>OZ251998.1:0-4800000 GCA_965246985.1 Candidatus Poribacteria bacterium
TTGGACACAGACGAACGGTTCGTGTGGGCTGGTACCGACAACGGTGTGTCTCGCTACGATAAGGTTTTGGGGACATGGAAGAATTATCGGCAGACGGGAGGGGAGGAGGAGATAGCAACCCACGACGGTCATTGGAACCGACACCGTCCCAAATCACGTGGCATGCTCTCCGATAATGCGGTAAGTTCTATTGTGGTTGATGAGCAATACGTCTGGGTCGGCACCCGAGATGGGGCGAACCGCTTTGATAAGATTGCGCTCCGCTGGGACCAATACAAAACCGAGCACGGATTACCCGCCAACAATGTAACTTCTGTCAGCAGTGATGGCAACAATATCTGGGTAGGTACTAATTCTGGTATTGGGAAGTACCCGCGAACCTCCGATGATCTCAATGCTTGGATCGCTTACACATCAGGAACCGAAATCCAGCCGTCCGCTGTATCCAAAGAGTTCGCGGAGTCATTGGTCACCGATGAAATTTGGTGTATCACGGCAAGCAAGAAACATGTCTGGGTCGGTACCCGGCGTGGTGTGAGTCGATACGACATCGGTAGGGACATCTGGCGGACAATCACAAAAGAGGACGGGCTCGCGAGCGATGAAGTGAGTTGTATCGCTATTGACGGTGATAGCGTCTGGTTTGGCAGCGATAATGGTGTAACGTTTTACAATGAAAAGACAGACGTTTGGGCTGCCTATACGACAGCAGATGGACTTGTCAACAATAAGGTCACTACTATCGGTGTTGATGGCACAGAGGTGTGGATCGGCACCTACAATGCAGGTGTTAGTCGGTTTGATCGGGTCGCGGATACTTGGACAACCTATACGCGTAAAGATGGATTAACACATAACGGTATCCTCTCTATGGCTATTGATCGTACTTATGTCTGGTTTGGCACCTACCGCGGTTTGAGCCGTCTTGATAAACGCACAGGCATCTGGACGACTTTCACAGAGTCGTACGGACCGGAGGATATTTTGCGATAGCCGTCAGCAATCAGTTTTCAGTTAAGAAGTTATGATTTATAGTAAAATCTACAATTAAATGTGCACTAAGGAATTGGCGAGGTTAGGAATGCAGATCGCATTTGGGTGAGTACACCGCAAAACCTCGCCAGCGGCGGCGAGTATCAGAATCCTATCGTGTTCACATATTTTTCGGCTTTACTATAAGAAACTTCTCTTGTAACTGACAACTGACAACTGGCAACTAATTAGATATGAATACAAAAACAGGTGTCCGAAAGTGCCTGATCCCTGGCTTTCTCCTTTTACTATTGAACTGCTCTCTTGTGTTCTATGCTGAAGCAGAAGACGTGTACAGTCTATTCGGTAAGTTGTTCCTATCCGGGCGCGTCGAATACGATTTTACAAACAGACGAAACTTCCTGGCAGATACAGAGGAAGAGCGCGTCAGGCAAGACGATTTCGATTTTGACCGTCTCTTTCGGCGCGGCTTCCACAGTGTCATGGTGATTGAAGAGACCGCAGGCAGTGTCAAAAATATCCTAAGTCTCGGCGAGGTTCCGACAACCTTCACGAAATTCACCTTTGATCAGATTGACTTGAGCGGTGTCCGTTGGGAGGTCCGATCCAATAGCACCGATTGGACGATTCTAATGGTGCCGGGTTTGCTTAACCGACTGAACGGCCAAGAGGGTCAGATAGAAGGCTCCGGCATCGGCTTGCGCGAAGTTACGAAATTCGGAAAAACGCAGTTAGGGCTTTCTTGGTACTTCCGCGAGGTACCCGTATGGGCAGTGGACCTGGAAACCAATTTCACCAACTACGGGTTGAAAGCCGAGGTAGCGGTCACGCCCAAAAATGCGTTGCAGAAAAACTTGAAATCGCGTTTTGAGGCAACGACAACGGTGTTCAAAGCATTTCAAACCGTCGGCGACACGATCTTTCAGGCGGAAGCGTTTCGCGTCGGTCCCCGGTTTGATGCCTCCCGCTCTGTCGGTGATAACGATGACCAAGATCGTTACTCCGATAACACTTTTCTTGACCCGCCTTCCCTGATTATTCCCGGTGACTTGGATAAAAACAACAACGGCATCTTCGACTATGAAGATGACATTCTGTTGTTTGATGTTGACGAAGATTTCCTTGATGAAAGCGATCGGAACAACAACGGCATCCGGGACGAGGAGGAAAACGACATAGACCCGAATTACGAATTTGATGTCGGGCTGCAAGGAATCCGGTTATTCATGAACCGGAAGATAAGCCGCCAGGCGAGTGTCGTAGATCTGGATCTTGGGCTACAAATGGAGAAAAATATCAAACTCAGAAATACCCCCTCTTCAACCAAAGCGTTCGCTAACCTCGTTTATCGAAAAGAACTTGCACGCGCTTCTTCGCTCATTTTCGAGAACGAACTCAAATTGGTGAAGGATCGGATTCCTGACGAAACGTGGTATTACGCTGGATTTTTGGGAAGACAAGACGAACGCCTCTATCGCTCGCAACCGGAAATCCAGAAAATGGAGAGAGAGGGAGATCTGCAATACTTCTATGTTGATGGGGGTGCCGAGGTCGAAAAACGACGCAGGGATCCGTTGTTGATGCAGAACGACCTGATTAACACCGCCAAAATCACTTATGAATATCTGGGAATTGACAGGATGGTCACGACGGCTCGCGCCAAAATTCAGTACGATTACGATTTCGACAGAGATAATGAACATTACGAAGTCGGCATTTTCAAGACGCTGTATCGCCTGCGTCCCTCTAAATCGCTGGAAATCAGTCCGATGTTCAAGTACACCATCCGCAACGGTTTCCGGATGGCAGAGGACCGGATCGAATACCTTCCTCTGATGGGTGAAATTGACGGTGAGGAGATCTCACGCGGGCTGCGACTGCGCCTAATTGAACGTACACATGTGCGTGATATGGCACCTGCCCTTATCCTCAAGGTGGTCTATCAGTTCACAAAAACCATCAAGATTACCGGTGGTGGGCAAATTCTCCTGTTCAACGATATGCTTGACAACGATAACGATTTTGTCCGTCAAGCGTTGTTGGCTGAGATGGAGAAAAGTTTTACCGCTTACCGGAAGCAGCTTTTTCTGCATATCGGTGCACGATACATTGACCAGCGCGCAATCGGGAGTGTTAACGACCAGAATTACATGGAAATTTTTGTGCGTGTCTTTGGCAAGTTCTAATAAAATAACCGAATTCCCCAAATTATAATTTTTTGTAATTTTACTTGACAAATATATCTACAGGGTATATAATACCATTTCTAAAAGTTTATATCGCATTAACCGCACCGTTCACCCAGACCCCGGTAGGTGCGGTTTCCTAACCGCACCGAGCATAACAAAAAACAGTAGACTCCTTTAAGAGAAACCGTCAATCAGAATTGGTATAATACTATTATACCGTATTGGAATATAGTATTTTAAATGCGTAATTGAGAACATTCGCTTTGATGTTTTGTCTTATAACGTGAGTTCGGAAAAGATTTAGGGTTCTAACGAAATTTGTAGAAGAGGTTTTGCCCAGCCCCAACGACCCAATTCAGTTTGTTCAATCAAGAGAGCAACAGCAAACTTCTGCCCGTAATTTCTGCCGTTGCTGGACAACGAAAAGGAGTCCAAAATGTTTAACAAAATGTTGGTCATAACTTTTGCCGTTATAGCAACCATTTTTATGTGTGCAAACATGGCGAAAGCTCAAGTAGTTACTAAAGGTTTGGTTAGCTACTGGACCTTTGATAAGGCTGATATAGATGGTGATACCGTTAAAGACGTTTTTGGTAAAAATGATGGAACCATGAAGGGCGACCCCAAAGTGGTTGAAGGTAAAGTCAGTCAGGCCCTGGAGTTTGATGGTGATGATTATGTGGATTTCGGAGTTCCCGAGAGTTTGAATATGGATCCGCCACTTACAGTTGCGATGTACATAAATAACAGGGACGAGACGCCTAGCTTCCTATGGCAGGGCGGTGAAGAGGGTGGATCGACTAAAAACTATATTTACGTGAGGAATGATGGCGGATTGAACGTTGGTCAATGGCCTCCTGGCGGTGGAGATTTGAGTTCTGCCGCGGGGCTTCTTGAAACGCTGGGTGCTTGGTATTACCTCACTGTTGTTTTTGATGATCAATATCTTCTTTATGTTGATGGTTCTTTAGAGGGTGAATTCCCATCAGAAGTTTATTCAGGTCCGATCCCTACAGCTTGGCTACTTGGAACAAGGCTCTTTCCTGCTAATGCTGCCTATTACTTCAAAGGCCTCGTCGACGAACTTGGCGTTTATAATCGAGCGCTAAGTGAAGACGAAATCAACCAAAACATGGATGCAGGAGGATGGGCTGTCGTAAGTCCTGCTAATAATAAGCTAGCTCTCACTTGGGGAGATCTGAAAGTTTCAAGATAACATGGCCTCAACTTAGTTAGTGAAAAACTGAATTTGGTCGTTGGGTCTGGGTATGAACCCTGATCACCCCCCTCAGACTCAGCGTACTTCTGGTATTGGGCCTTCGGGTGCCCATTTTGACCCGTAAGTGAAAATTCGTCGGCGGTTTGTCCGACAGTGCCAGAAAGATTTGTTCATCACGAATCGCACAAATGAACAATGACGCAAATAAGAATTGAATTCGTGATAAGGTTCTGTGTTTTTGAGGCAAGTTTCCACAACGATTTTCCTAACTTAACGACTTGTGCTAAATAACTTTTTGTAAAACATTATTTCACATAAGAGGAACGGCTTTTGCTAATTGTTTGGTTTCCTTTGATTTGACCAAGAGACGACTGACTTTTCTGTGTGAATGTATCCATCCTTATGCTATCTTATATCAAACAAAAGGAGGCATAAGGATGGATTTAGAGTATACTTTACAACGTATTGCTTTACAACTGAAAAATAAACCATGCACGCTCAGGAGAGTCGCACGCGTGTTTCAAAAGATCATGAAAACGCTTTATGATACTTACTTCCCGAATGCTGAGGCGCGCCGTCCGGGACCCAACCCGAACTGCCCAGATGCCGATATTCTAATGGTCGCATGGTTGCTTGAATACATCGGTGAAGACAGCGAGAACTCAGGGTATCGACGCATCAAGGCGGAACTGAAAACAGTTTTTCCCGGTTTACCGGAGCGGTCGCGTTTCAATCGTCGGCGAAGGAATCTTTCTACAGCGAGTGAAGTCATCCGTCAGGCATTGACGAACTACTTGCCAAAAACAGATGTCTTTATCGTTGATTCTTTTCCGATCCCCGTCTGTGATTTCAAACGTGCGAATGCTTCAAAGTCTGATTTCAAATGGGCGGATGCCACGGGAACCCTCGCGACTTATGGAAACTGTGCGACGAAAAGCCTCGGAACATTTTTCGGTTTTCGCGGCACACTGATAACAACAGCGAACGGAGTGCCCGTTGACTTCTGTATTACCTCTGCTGATAGAGATGACCGAGACGTGCTGCCGTTGCTTGCTGAACGCGGTGAGTATCCGATTATTCTTGGCGATAAAGGGTATATTTCTCAGCATCTTCAGACAGAACTGATGGAAACTGAAGGCACGGTCTTATTACCGACCCTGAAAAGAAATCAAAAGCAACAGTATCCTCAGAGATTTCGCAAACTTCAGGTGCGAATGCGTCGGCGTATTGAGACGACAATCGGTCAACTCACAGAGCAGTTTCATGTTTCTCGGGTGCGTGCGTTGAAGCATTGGGGGTTACTGACGCGTATGAGCAATAAAATCGGGAGTTGTGTTCTCGGTGCTTTCGTCAATCAATGTCTCGGACGTCCTTTGATGAAACTTAAAGACCTCGTTCTCGCATAAGGAAATATCTATGAAGACAAGATTAATTAGCACAAGTCGTTAACTTAGTGCCATTCACTACTTCGCTTTCTTGCTCACATTTCTGGAAACGACGATGACACGTTTGATACGGTGGATACTTCTTCGGTAAATCACGCCACGGCACACCCGTCCGCAACACCCAAAGTATCGCATCTAACACTTCTCGATGCCCACGCCAAGGTCTCCCCCGTTGTCCAGTCGGTAGTTCGGGCTACAATGGCTCAACGATTTGCCACGCTTTATCACGCAGTTCCATACAAACCATCTCCTAACTTTTATACTATTGACTATTTATGAGATGCGGTCTACTTTTTATGATTATTTTACAAATTTTCGTAAAATTAGACATTTTTTTCAAATTTAACTTGACAAACAGTTTTATAGGATGTATAATACTATTGATACGTATTTAGAAATAGTATTTATTACGCGTAATTAAGAGCATTCGCGGCGAAGTTGTGTCTTACCAGTCATAGGAAATCAATTGAACCCATTAGATAAGGATAGCACCAGATGAAAACCAAGAAATTGCACCATTTAGAGCTTGAGGTGATGAAAGCGGTCTGGAAACACGGAGAAGCGACGGTTAACGATGTCTTGGATAACATTGACCGGAAACTTGCATATACCACCGTTGCCACCACCATGAAAAGCCTCGAGAAGAAAGGTTTATTGTCGCATCAAGTTGATGGCAGGACCTTCGTATACCAACCATTGGTAAACGAAGCGGATATTACCCACTCCATGCTCAACGATTTGCTGGAAAACCTTTTTGACAACTCAGCCGAAAAACTGGTGAACACACTCCTTGAAGTTCGACAAACCAGTTCGGCAGAGCTCAACCGTTTACAAGAACTGATTAATGACTACCAACCGGAGACGGAAGAATTATCAGGAACTCAGTACGCCAAAGGAGGAACCGATGACTAAGCAAATCCTGCTTTCATTACTCAACTGCTCATGGCAGTGGGGGTTATTGGGTGGTTTAACATGGCTTATCACGAGGCGTTCCTACCGCTCCAACAGCACTGTCCATCTGTTTTGGTTATTGTTTCTACTGAGTTTGCCGATCCTGTTCGCATTAAATCAGTTTGTTCCAGCACTCTCAATCGGCGGCACGGTTCCTGAATTAACACAGGCACAGCCTGTACATATATCAAGTTTAGCTACTCAGGATATGGGCTTACCAGAGGTTTCATCAACTGAAAGTGCCACGCAATCCCAAAGCCACTTGGTTACTGGCAGCACGTCTATCCTAAACTGGGCAACTATTGATTCCATACTCTGTATTTGGGCAATCGGCACATTTACTATGTTGATCCGCCTGACGTTTGGCTTGCGCCGAATCCATCAACTCCGACGCAGTGCAGTGGTGGCTGATGATTCATATCAAGCGATCTGTCAACGCTTAGCGCGACAACTGAACATAAATCGTCCGGTCACCGTCTGTTTCTCGGATCGGGTCGTATCACCGATCTCATTCGGTTGGCTATCGCCCTACATCCTGATTCCGCGAAAGCTAAATTTGGAGCAGTTTGAATTGGTAGCCGCTCACGAATTAGCACACGTGCAACGACTCGATTGGTTGACGAACCTCTTTTCGCATTTTGTTGGCGCTATTTTCTTTTTCCACCCAATTTATCATATACTTAACCGAAAACTCGTCCACCTCCGAGAACGAATCTGCGACGATTGGGTTATTCAATTGACAGGTGCGCGTAAGAATTATGCCCAGTGTCTATTGGACCTGGTTCGTCACGAAGATCGGGTTATTCCGCTGGCGTTGTCACTCAATCAACCATCACAGTTGGAATCTCGGATTGATTCCATCTTGAAACACAACAGGCGGTTAGACCTGAAACCGAAGCCTCGCTTATTGCTGTTGGCAGCGACCTTACTCTTAACCTGTCTGCCCTTATTAGCAATGGCACAGTTGGTCCCGTTAAGAACTTTCCAAGTCTCGCTGTTCGCGCAGACACCTCAGAAATCAGAAAAAGTGGTTGATACAACTGAGAAAAAGCCGGAGATGCAGAACGCGAAAGATGGAAAGATGGACGGGAAACAGTACAAAGATGATTCACATATTGAAGTGAAGGACCCAACGCTTTTTGGGCAGTCTGAAGAGAACAAAATATTCTCTGGACCGCAGCCCGGCGAAAAACTTCCAGCGTTGAAGGTGACCGGCATTAGTGGCGAAATTGAGGGCAAGACATTTGATATCACCGCTAAGGTGGATCGAAAGCCTCTCGTGTTGTTCTTGCAAGACACGAATGCAGTCGGCATAAAAGGACTTGTCAATGTATCCAAGTTGCTTTTTAAAATTGATGCGTTTGAAAAAAAGCGTAGCAAAGCAACGGGTGCCGAAACGTCTCAGCAAGGGCTCCAAATAGGTGTTGTGTTCCTTGCAGATGATCTTGATACCTTACCTGAATGGGCACACGACATGTTAAAAAAAGAGATTCCAAATAAGGTTTTAAAAGGGATATCTCCAGATGGGCGTGAAGGACCGGGCAGCTATGGACTGAATCGCAATGTGGCGCAGACCGTTCTTATCGCCAAGGATGGGAAAGTGCTACACAACTTCGCGTTCACACAACCGATGCTCTATGCCGATCCACATTTCCTCGGTGCCATCGCAGACGCAGTTGGCGCAGATGCCCCTGCGCTGGAGAAATGGTTGAATAAAGCAACAACGAAGCGCAGCGACGAGAAAAAGAAGTATGTCATCATTGAAGAGATAGACGATGCCTCTGGTGATGCACATGACTGGATGCAACTCCGTAATCCAACCGATAGCGAACTGAACTTGAAAGGGTGGACACTGGAACTTGTCACCCCCGAGTTGGATACCGAGAGGAGGTTAATCTTCAATAGGGATGTTAAAATCCCTGCTGGTGGTGTCCTTCTGGTTCCTTACTCGGAATCGCTTCAACTTGAAGAACTGGGAATCACTTGGGAAGAAGGTGAGAAACTTCTCAAGAAGACAAAAGATGATGCTCAGATGATGGACAGAGAACGTCAATATGAAAATCGTCGTCAAGTAGAAGTTGCTGACCCAGCAGATTTCGGCACGTCCGAAGAAAACAAGATATTCTCCGGCCCACAGCCCGGTGAGAAACTTCCATCATTGAAAGCAACCGGTATACGCGGTGGAGCAAAGGACGTAACGTTCGATTTCATCGCTAAGGCAGATGGAAGACCGCATGTCCTTTTGTTGCAAGACGAGAGTGGCGTGGGTTTGCGTGGGTTGTATGATGTTGTGGGTGTTGTCGATAAAATCTCCAAAAAATCTGACAAAGATTTGCATATAAGTGTTGTGTTTCTCAGCGATGATCCGGCTGCGTTGAAACAAATTACACAGCATGTGCCGGAGAACGTTTTAGTCGGTATTTCTCCGGAGGGTCGTGAGGGACCGGGTAACTACGGATTGAACCGAAATGTCGCACAGACCATTCTTATCGCTAAGGATGGAAAGGTGTTACACAACTTTGCTTTCACACAACCTTTGCTCTATGCCGACCCATACCTCCTCGGTGCCATCGCACAGACAATCGGAGAGGATCCGTCAACAGTAGAGAAATGGTTAAACGAAGCACCCGCTGAAGATAAACAGATGCAGCGCGACAGAGGACAAATGAAGCAGGAAGGTGCTCGCGAGAGTGAGCGAGGTCCCTCACAAAAAGAATTAGTCAAGCGATTTGACAAAGATGGCGATGGTAAATTGAATGAAGCAGAAGGTTTAGCTGCACGCCGCGCCTTAGCAAATCGGGAAAGTCAAAACCGATACCGTAATGCTCGTGTTGAAGTAAAAAATCCTGCTGAGTTCAAGAAGATTCAGGGAGAGAAGCTTTTCTCCGGTCCACAACCCGGCGAAAAACTGCCACCATTGATGGCTAAGAGCATCAACGGTGAAACTAAGGACAAAACGTATGATGTCATCGCTAAGTCAGACGGACAACCCCTTGTTCTCTTCCTGCAGGATGAAAGTGGTCTCGGGTTGCGCGGGTTAGTTGGTATTTCACGTTTACTCGCTCAAACCGCTGAGAAGTCTAAACAGACAATGCATATAAGTGCTGTGTTTTTAGGCGACACACCCGATACCTTGGAGAATCAAGCCAGTAAGATAGTGCCGCATGTTCCAAGCAATGTCCTACTCGGTATTTCTCCAGACGGACGCGAGGGACCAGGCAGCTACGGGTTGAATCGTAATGTGGCGCAGACGGTTATCATCGCCAAAGATGGAAAAGTGCTTCATAACTTTGCTTTCACGCAGCCTATGCTCCGTCCCGACCCCTATGTGCTTGGTGCTGTTGGAGAGGCAATTGGGGTAAAACCTGCCACACTCGAAAAATGGTTGAATGTAAAAAATCTTGTCATCGAAATTAAAAATCCTGCCGAGAGTGAAAAAACTGGCAAAATGCTCCTAAACGGAAACGTTGTACAGTTTGATAGATTGCTTTCTCTCCTTCTCAATTTGCCTGCAAAACAAAAATCTATGCTTATTATCCAATCCGAACGAGATGTTCTACATGAACAGATTGTCAAAGTGATGGATATAGCAAAAGAGGCAGGTATTGATAAAATTGAATTTGCAATTAGTCCAACTGAAGGTAAAAGTCTAGAGCGCAGCAAAGAACAGATGCACCGTCGCGAAGATTCCGATTAAGCTGTAGCCTTTGGGAAATGGCCAGAAAAGGCGAAATCACCGCTGAAGAAACTCATACCATTTCTGAATAAACGTTTCTCATTAACGAAAACCGGTTCGTAGTAGCGCAATTCATTGCGCCTCTTACATGCGGAAACCTCATAGAGTTTCAAAATCTCTGAAATGCGAATTTATTTTTCAGATTTGGTATCATAAGCGAAACCTATAGGATCAACTTAGTGATTCTCAACCCTGGTAGGTTCGGTTTCCTAACCGAACCTACTGCCTGTGCTACAGCAGTGTCCAAGTAATTACAGGCTTTACTATAAACAGACTCACGTTATAAGGAGAAGTAAATGAACGCAGTAAAACGATGCGATGGTATCAGCCGCCGCGATTTCCTACGCATCGGTGGTTTGGCAGCACTTGGATTAGGTTTGGGCGACTTTTTCCACCTGCAACGCGCCTTTGCTGGCAACAGGACGCTGACAGCGAAAGCAAAATCCTGCATCCTAATATGGCTTGATGGGGGTCCCAGCCATCTGGAGACCTTTGATCCGAAACCAGATGCGCCGCAAGAGGTTCGCGGACCGCTGAAAACCATTCCTACAAACGTGACAGGCGTACGTATCAGTGAATGCTTGGAACGAACGGCGGGCATTATGGATAAAATTGCTATTATTCGCTCAATGACCTCGCCGCTTGGGGAACACAGCCTCGGTACCCAATACTTGATGACAGGATACAAACCTACACCCGCTTTGGAGTATCCGACTTTTGGTGCAACACTCACCTATATCAGGTCTCAAAATGGTAAAGAATCTTCGGGTAATGCAGCTGCTTCTACTGCCTTGCCTCCTAACATTGCAGTTCCTAATTTTACGCGTGAAGTGTCAGGTAACGGATATCTACCAAGTGCCACACGTCCATTTTCTGTTGGCGGTGATTCCAAAAGACAGGATTTTAAGGTGCGCGACCTTGATTTCTATGAAGGGATTGATTTGCACCGAGTCTCACGACGTAGACAGTTCGTTAATGCGCTCAATGAATTTAGCACTGCCAAAGATGCTGGCGCAACAACAGTATCGGATCCAGAATTGGAACGTGCCTACAATCTGATTACATCACCCGAAGCCAAAGCGGCATTCACGCTTTCTGAGGAGCCTCAAGAGGTGCGCCAGCGATATGGCACAGGTGGTGTGAATGGAATCGGGCAGAGTTGTTTGCTGGCACGGAGGCTTGTTGAGCGTGGTGTGCCATTCGTGACAGTCAACCATACTGGGTGGGATACGCATCAAGATATCTTCACACTTAAAGAACGTTACCCTACGGATCGGAATGCACATCTACCATCCCTTGATCGGGCATTCACCGCACTGATTCAGGACCTTTCCGAACGCAGCATGCTGGATGAGACACTCGTAGTAGTGATGGGTGAATTCGGTCGTACCCCGAAGATTAACTCGCAGGGCGGACGCGATCACTGGCCCAATGTGTTCAGTGTTGTATTGGCGGGTGGCGGTGTGCAAGGCGGTCAAATTATCGGCAGCAGCGATGCACTCGGCGAATTTCCGAGAGAGCGTCCCGTGACACCCTCGGATCTGTCAGCCACAATCTATACGCTACTCGGCATTGCCCCCAGTTTTGAGCTGCATACCAGTGATGGGAGACCTGTCCGCGTTGCTCCTGATGGTGCCAAGGTCGTTTCAGAATTAATTGCCTAATCCAATAACTCTTAAAGGAAAGTTAGTTGTGAGAAAAATAATTTGCGGCTTGTTGATCGCGATTGCTTTAGTTTTATCCTACGCGCATTCCGCACAAGATGAGATAGCAAAGAATTATTGGAACCAATTCCGCGGTCCAAACGGAGACGGAAAAGCAACAGCAGATGGTATCCCTATTGAATTTAATGAAACAAAGAACGTCCGTTGGAAGATACCGATTCACGATAAAGGATATTCATCGCCTGTTGTTTGGGATAACCAGATTTGGTTGACGACAGGCACAGAGGATGGCACGGAATTGTTTGCTATTTGTGTCGACAAAGACAGTGGCGAAATTATACACGATATCAAGGTATTTGATGTGGTACAACCGCAGTCGGAGTATCCAGATCTGAACAGCCATGCCTCGCCTACACCTATTGTAGAGGCTGGACGCATCTATGTTCACTTTGGCACCTATGGCACTGCTTGTCTGGACACGAAAACCGGCGAGAAACTTTGGGAACGCCGTGATCTAAACTGTGATCATCGAGTGCGTCCGGCATCTTCCCCGATTATCGATGAGGAGACACTCTTTCTTACATTCGATGGCGTTGATGTACAATTTATTGCAGCACTCGACAAAAACACCGGCGATACCTTGTGGTTGCAGCATCGAAAGGTTGACTCAGATTTTGAGGCAGTTCTCAGAGCAAAAGGCATCACCGATACTAAAAATACTACTAAAGAAAAACCCAACGATAATCGGAAATCTTATGCAACGCCAACAATCATTACGTATCAAGGAAATAAACAATTGGTGAGTCCTGCAGCGGAAGTCACAATTTCATACGACCCGAAAACAGGAGACGAGCTCTGGCGCGTTCGACATGAAGGGTGGGGTTGGAACGTTGCATGTAGACCGATTTTTGCCCACAATCTTGTCTATTTTACAACTGGTGTAGAAAAAATGTTGTTAGCTGTTGATCCCTCTGGCACGGGTGATGTTACGGATACGCACATTGTTTGGAGCAGTCGCAGGGGTGCCCCTGAAATACCGTCGCCACTGATCGTTGATGATTTAATGTTCATGGTTAACGAAGGTGGTGTGGTCTCTTGTGTAGAGGCAAAGCGTGGAAATCTCGTATGGAAAGGTCGTGTCGGTGGAAATCACTGGGCATCACCGTTATATGCGGGTGGGAATATCTACTTTTTTAGCATGGAAGGGCGAGTGTCTGTTATTTCTGCAGGGCGAGAATTCAAATTGCTCGCACGGAACGAGTTTGACGGGGAATTCATAGCATCTGGTGCTGTTGCTGGTAATGCACTAATTCTGCGTTCGCTCATCCACCTTTATTGCATTGAGGATGGGTCTTAAGTTTCTACATAAGCGAATATGTTTGGAAAGTTTCTGAGTGAATCTATGGTCTGAAAAAAGCAAAGGCAGTCGGTTTCCCTACCGCCTTTGCAGACTATCTATAGAAGGTCGTTTCTCATTCATGTTATCACTTTCTTTTTCTTTGAACCGTCTCATCGCCTGAAATGTTGTAAACACTTTTTATAGTATTTAATCCAAATCACTACTAACAAATTTTGAACGTTTCAACGAAGAGGCTTAGGCATTTTCCTCACCCCGTAGGGGTGATATGTCTATAGAAACGGCGTATTTAAGCGACCGCACTCCGTAGGAGTGCTATGTGTATAAATAGATGACAACTGACGTTAGACATAGCAAATTCTGGAGGAACACAAGAATTTATGGCGAATACTTATACACAACTCTATGTACATATCGTGTTTTCCGTAAAAGGTAGACAGGCACTTATTCCCGAACGCCACAAAGCAGAACTTCATAAATATATCACTGGTATCGTTAGTAATAAGAAACAGAAATTGATTCAAATCAATTCGATGCCAGATCACATCCATATCTTAGTTGGTATAACGCCAGATGCTGCTCTGTCTGGTTTGGTGAAAGATATTAAAGTCAATTCGACGCGCTTTATGAATCAGAAACGCTGGACTGTGGGACAATTTGCGTGGCAAGAGGGATTTGGTGCGTTCAGTTATTCCCATTCTCAGATACCCGAGGTCGCCGCATATATTGAAAATCAGGAAAGACATCATTCACGACGGACCTTTCGTGAGGAATATCTTGCGTTTTTGGAGCTTTTTGGGGTTGCGTATGATATGAAGTACGTTTTTGATTCAGTTGCAGATCTTCCAGCTGAAGAATGATTTAGGGGCGGAGTAGGCAACCTTTTTATTTACATAGCACCCCTACGGGGTGCAGCTTCTTGAATATCCGATTTTCTATAGACATAGCACCCCTATGGGGTGAGGAAAGTTTTGAAAACTCATTCAAACGTCTATAACACGTTAGCAACTTGCGTTAGTATAGCAAAATCCGATTTTCTATAGACATAGCACCCCTACGGGGTGAGGAAAGTTTTGAAAACTCATTCAAACGTCTATAACACGTTAGGTAGCAACTTGCGTTAGTATAGCAAAACAAGTCCAAAACTACTTATTGCAAAATAAAATATAGATTCGACAAGGGCGAAACAAATGAAAACAATCCAGTTCACTATCATAGCATTGATATTATCAGCAGTGCTGTTCTTGTGCGGTCGCGTCCACCAGAATATATCCTTTGCAGACAGCGATCAGACTAACTTTGTCGCCTCAAAACAAAATATCTCAAAATTATCCAATCGCGTCGATTTTGAAAATGACTTAATGCCGGTGTTCACTAAGTTTGGGTGTAACGCGGGGGCATGCCATGGTGCAGCCGCTGGCAGGGGTGAGTTCAAACTACCTTTTGTCCAATAAGTGTAGGAAACCATACTCGCTCTAATCACGCACAAACCTACACACGCATTGAGAAAACAACACCTCAAAAGGTGGCAAAGAACTTCTACACACCTTTGAGAGAAAAAGGAAACCAAAACCACGATTTTTATCGCTTTTCCGGCACCAAAGAGTCCTTGAAAAAGTTGATGTCCAGTTATGATAAGGGTTTCAAAGGTAGGCTGTTGTGATTTGAGACCTTTTAACCCCTCTTGAAAGCAGATACGGACTCGGATTGATAGCCTTTCATTGATCAACTGGATCCCCATGTGCTTGGACGAAAACAAGGAAACTATAGTTACACTTAAGGAAATTTAAAAATGCGGAAATATCAATGTATCGTTATTATCATCCTAATTGTTTGTATGGTTTCCTTTGCGAATTGCACTAAAGTGCAGAATAAGCCGATACCTGTTGTGTTAGATGTTCCGGTAGATGGACCGACAGATGTAATGATTTATACAGGGAGTGCCTCTTGGATCACATTGGAAAATGCAACAGTTGAAGCAGAAATGACGAAGAAACTTTTGGATTCCAGTGGAATTCGTGTGGAGATTACAGAAAGTGAGGGATCTCTTAAGAACTGGATGGTTGAAACAACAGCAAACGGTACCGTGAATGTCTGCATCCTTTATGGCGTTTTACCCTCATCAATCTATGCCGCGGGGAATATCCAAACCGATGGGTCTATAGCCGAAAACTGGATTGAAACAACGGATGGTGATACGATTTTGAATCAGGCAGATTATTTTGGCTATTACAGCTCGGATGACACTCCCAACTACAAAGCTCCTTTGCAAAACCTCATGGACATCCTTACTGTTGATATAAATGTCGAGGGGATCGATGACCTTTTTATGCGTGTCACTGAAGGTGGCAGAAAAGTCACCCCAAGTTTAGTTAGTTTTGAATCTAACAGACCCTTTCCTTTGGAACAACTCCAATTTGAGTGGTATGCTGAAAAGATATTTGCAAGTAATACCGGTGATGTTCAGGCAACATTGGCAGATCCCATAATCCTTCGAGATGGAGATCGAGGTAGACTTGCAATAGTCCACCAAACACATCATGCGGATAATCCGAAAGCGGAAGTTGCGGCGGAGATAATCATCAACTATCTTTTAGTTGAATAGGATCAAGCCGATTGACCATCCAAGACACTCATCTGTCAGAATAGGCTGTGGTCGCTTGTCATCGAACCATTTCAACGAGGGTGCCTAACTCTTTGGCTTCCGCTTCTGCAAGTACCGCTGCGCCTGCGACTGCATCTTGTACCGCCACACCTACCGATTTGAAGAACGTGATTTCCTCGTCTGACTCGCGTCCCGGCTTGTTGCCGTTAATGATTTCACCGATTTCAGCAAAAGTCCGTTGCGGTGCCTTGCTTGCTTGTTTTTGAGTCCGCAACAGACTTTTAATTTCAGCATTCGGAATAATCAGGTCTCCCGCCTCCTCTAAACAGTCTTCCCGCGAATCGACCACAATCCTGTGTGCCCGTCTTATTGTTGTTGTATCGACTTCCCGTTTTTCTGGGATAAACGTGCCAACGGCTGTGATGTGCGTGCCCGGTTGTAGGTCGTTTCCATCAAAAAGCGGAGTCCCCGATGTCGTAGCACAAATAACGATGTCAGCGTTCTCCACTACCTGTTGTGGCTTAGGGACGAGATTGACTTCGGGGGCATCTGTCCACCCCGAAATTTCAGCTGCGAGTTGTTGTGCTGAGGCGTGTGTACGGCTGATGAGGTTGACGCAGGTGATGTTTCTGACTGCCATCACCGCTTGCAACTGTGCCCTCGCCTGTACACCCGCTCCAAATAACCCAACCGTTTTTGCGTCCTGCCGAGCAAGCAAATCTGCTGCCACGCCGCCACCGGCGCCTGTTCGGATGGCAGTGAGGCTGCTGCCGTCCATGAATGCTTTTGGGGCTCCTGTGACTGGATCAAGGACTAAGACTGTTGCGGTGATACGAGGTAGGTTGAGGTTCGGATTATCGTCATAAACCGAGACGACTTTGATGCCGAACTCGCCGCCTGCGGGGAGATAGGCAGGCATGATGAGTGTAACGCCTTTGTCAGTGGAGATATGTTGCCGTGGGGGTGCTGTCGCCTTGCCTGCTGAGAGTTGACTGTAGGCGTGCCGCATTGCATCAATTGCTTTAGGCATCGGCAACGCAGCTCGGACATCGGCGGCTGAGAGAATTCTGATGGGCATACAATCATTCCACGTGAACTAACGCTTCACCTAACACATCCATATTCGGGATAATTCCCAATCCGGGCTGCGTTGCGGCTGCCATTCTGCCATTGGCGCGTTGCGGTGCACCTTCCGCCGTGCTGACGGTGACATAACTGTTAAAATCCGTTGCTGTGAAAAGAAATTCTGTCGGTGTGCTGTGGGCAAGATGGGCAATCGCGGCGGTTGTAATATCGCCACCCCAGCTATCTTCAATCGTCATCGCTACACCGAGTTCAACGCAGAGGTCCCTTGCCATTTTCGCTTTGGTCAAGCCACCGAATTTGCTTATCTTAATATTGACGACATCCATTGCACGGTCGGCGTGGCCGCGTAACAACGCTTCGATGCTGTCAATCGTCTCGTCGAGAACAAAGGGGTGGTTTGTGCGCTGGCGAATGGCAAGGCATTCCTGATATGAGAGGCAGGGTTGCTCGATATAGACATCCACATCGTGTACACCGCGAACAACACGGGCGGCCTCGTGCATCAACCAACCGGTATTCGCATCTGCAATGAGCACATCTCCGGGTTCCATCAATTCCGCAACCGCGTGGATACGTTCAATATCTGTGTTTGGGTCGCCCCCGACTTTCAATTGGAATTTGCGATACCCTTCCGCACGATAGGTGGCAACCTTCGCCGCCATCTCATCGGGAGCTTGTTGGGAAATCGCACGATAGAGCATGAAATCTTCGCCATATCTACCCCCAAGGAGGGTACAGACGGATTGGTTTGAAATCTTGCCGAGAATATCCCAACACGCGATGTCAATTGCAGATTTCACATACGGATGTCCCTTGAGCGCGATATCCATCTGTTGATTCAGTGGAAGCAGTTGCGTCGGGTCTTCACCGATGAGGTGCGGTGCGAGTTCAGCGATGCCGGTACGTGCCCCCGTTGCATAAGCGGGGAGATAGAACGGTCCCAACGGACAGACTTCGCCGTAACCCGTAATGCCTTCATCCGTTTCAACTGAAACAATCGTGCTATCAAAGACGGATACAGATTTCCCGCCGGACCAGTTGTAGCTGCCTTCGTAGAGCGGAAGGTCAACTTGATAGGCTTTAATACATTGAATTTTCATATTTTTTCGTGAACTTGATCTAAGAAATAAACACCTGTATAAATGATGCACTATTTATGATGTAAAAGTCAAGTGAAAAAGATGTATCTCATATATCTACTATAACCCAAGTTGCTACTAACGAATTTTAGACGTTTCAACACGGGGTTTTCAGACACTTTCCCCACCCCAGAGGGTGATATTGCTTCGCAGTGAGAATACATAGGTGGCAACTTGCGTTATATATAGTGGAATATAGAACCTATCTCATAAATACCCGTTCGCATATCCCTAAAGAAAACCTTTTTAGGAGATATACGGCAAGTCCCCCTGATAAGGGGGATTTAGGGGGTTTCTTCCGTGAGATATTCTATTTGACAATGCCCGCAAACTATTTATGAGACGCGCTGTAATTATTATAGTAGATTTCAGAATTAATTAGATATTCTCAAACAGTGTGAATGCTGCTAACGAGCATTCACACTGGCACAAACTAACAGTTTATGCTACAAAGATGTCCACTTATTTATAGGTTTTTAGCCCGATTTTGGACCCCCCAGGCCCGGTAGGCGCGGTTTGATGAAGATTAAATAATTAATTCGGTAATAATCCGACATAGTGTAGCAACTCCTGTGACCCGCCTTTGAACTGTTCCATGAAGTCGCTGACTTTCTCCTGAAGGGCTGTCCAGTCATTGCTGAGACGATGCAGATGTATGACGGCTTGACGCGCCCAGCGCCACAACTTCTCAATCGGATTCGTCCAACAGGCATACGTTGGGAGCTGCAATATCTCAATAGGGAGTTTCTCAAGTGTGCCTATTTTCTTTGACGGTTTCTCGCTCCAATTCGGTGGGGTCGGTCTAACAAACCTCGTCGTCTGTGGCAGAAGTGCTGCCCTAAGATTCGCGTGAAAGTGGATCGCCCGATTGTCCTGGATCAAATAGATGCGTTCAGCGTTTGGATAGCGTTGGCAAATCTGGGTGTAAAATGTATGGAGTGCGACAACCGTGCAGCTTTTGACTTGCTGATAAACAACATCTCCGGTGTGTGGGTTGAGTGCCCCGATGCCATAGCAGGTCTCCTCTGGGAGATAACTCTGGCGTGCCAAAGGACATTTCGTCCCCGTCTCCGCCCAGTCTTTTGCGACTCTCGGTTGTAGATTGAAACCAAACTCGTCTTGGTAAACGACAACGCAAGTTTCTGGGTTTTCACGGGCTTCTTCTAACGCTTGCTTGATGCGAGAAAGTTTTTCAGCATAATCGGTATCAGGACTCCGCAGATATTCTCTGGCACGCTTATAGCTGAGACCCAAGCGTGAGAAGATCTGATGAATGCCGGGGAGCGATAGACCCTCAAGCCACGGCACGACCTGACCGAGACTGCGGAGCGTCCAGCGCGTTTGATGCTCATTGACGCTTCCCGGATCCTGACCGATTGCCACTAAGAGTTCCGACCCGGCTTCTTCGGGCGACTTAGGTGAAAAAGCAGGTTTGCGACCTCGACCGGGTTTATTAGACAACCCGCTAATACCGTGTTCGCGATACCGACGCAGCCAAGCATAAACGGTATCGGGGTCGCGTTTTTTCAACAAACCTCTGTGGGCGACTTCATGTGGAGAAAAGCCTTCATGGATTTTCAACAACGCTGTCGCACGCTCTCGAAGATAAGCCGGTTCGCCTTTATCCCGAAGATCAACGAGGGTTTGTATTTCGTCTTCAGTTAACTCCAACTTATGGTGTTTTGCCATCAGAGAATACCTCCTTTGGCAATAGGATAACACGAATAACAATATTACCGAATTAATATTTTAATCTTCATCAAACCGCGCCGGACTTGAAAAAGAGGATCCAAAAATTTAGACAATCCGAGAATTTGTTTAAAACTAAATGCCCTGTGCTAACGAGCATTCACACTGGCACAAACTAACAGTTTATGCTACAAAGATGTCCACTTATTTATAGGCTTCACCATAAATGTACGTGCGGATTGAAGTGAACACAAATTAACGAGTTTTTAGTGCTAAAAATTATATTATTTTCAAAAAAAATAAAAAAAATTTGACTTAATTATACATTTTATCGTATAATTTTTGGTGTGAAGGAAGATGTAATTCTCCTCCACAGAAAACAAAACACCGAAAACACGTGCCTGCATTTCGTTCCAAGGCGTAGGGAACCTTGAAATGGAATGCGCCCGGCGCGTGTTTCCGGTTAAAGACCTACCTTTTTCCTATTCTTTTAGGACTTACGCAAACGCGATTTGGGAAGAAAGCGGACGCTTTGGATGCTGCGAGCGCAACCGTGAGAAGCTAGGTAGCCGAGGCACGGGGCCCTCGGCGAACAGATGCTTGCTGCGTCTGTTCGCGCAACCGTGAGAAGCTAGGTAGCCGAGGCACGGGGCCCTCGGCGAACAGATGCTTGCTGCGTCTGTTCGCGCAACCGTGGGAAGCTAGGTAGCCGAGGCACGGGGCCCTCGGCGAACAGATGCTTGCTGCGTCTGTTCGCGCAACCGTGGGAAGCTAGGTAGCCGAGGCACGGGGCCCTCGGCGAACAGATGCTTGCTGCGTCTGTTCGCGCAACCGTGAGAAGCTAGGTAGCCGAGGCACGGGGCCCTCGGCGAACAGATGCTTGCTGCGTCTGTTCGCGCAACCGTGAGAAGCTAGGTAGCCGAGGCACGGGGCCCTCGGCGAACAGTTGCTTGCTGCGTAAGTCCTATATTTTTTTAACTTCATGCAAAAAATCTTTCAGTCGCCAATGAGTGTCGCGACCGGGAGGTGGCTTCTACAAAGTCAGCGTGGCGTTTTTGACCTTCCTTATTTCCTTCCTTTTATCGTTTTTGCGTCCAAAACACCCGAATGAATTTGCGAGATTGGTACAGAGCCATTCAGTTCTCCCATTTTTCGTCCGGTTTTTATCCCAGGCCCGGTAGGTGCGGTTTGCGGTGTACTCGCCCAAATGCGATCTGCATTTTGAACCGCACCGGATCGACGAAAAAAGGTGTAATACCCAATTACCTTGATTAGAAGTCTTTTGATCAAGTCAGTATTGCGAGGCACAGGGACCTCGCAATACAAATGGGGTTAATTTGGTGTAAAACCCGATAATTTCTTAAAACTGAATGGTTCTGGGGATTGGTATCCAGCGGTTGACATATTTCTGGGTGTAGGCACCGCGAAAAACGGGTTTTTTATTGCTAAAAAATTGTGGTATAATCAAATTTTTTCAAAAAAACCAAAATAAATTTGACTTAATTATATATTTTATGTATAATATTAGTATATTAAGACAAAAACAAATTTAATTGTCAATTAAATGGATAAATTGTCTTAATACAGATTTAGAGTTTCGGATTCGGTGTCCAGTGATTGACATATTTCTGGGTGTAGGCACCGCGAAAAACGGGTTTTTATTAGTAAAAATTGTGATATAATCAGTTTTTATAAAAAAAACCAAAAAAAATTTGACTTAATTATACATTTTATGTATAATATTAGTATATTAAGACAAAATTGTTGTAACTTACGATGAAATAAAACGTCTTAATGGTATATTGAGGTTAATTCGGGGTGTTTGCTTAAGAGCAGCTCGGGTTAGTGGTTATTAGAGGTGCTGATCTTTACGAACAAGGGGAATTTCGCATGCCAAAACGAGTAAGTACGAAACAGGTGCTGATGGCCTGCCAGATGTCATTTGATGGTAAAGGCAACCGCGAAATTGCCAGCACGCTCGGTTTTACCGAGACGACAGTATCGAATTGGCGTAAGTTGAAGATCTGGCAAGAATTCGAGGTGGAACTCATTGATGCCTACAAACATCAGGCTTTAAGCCTCGAAAGTGCAACGCCTCCGTAATTTTGATACAAAAGACGGGGACTGCACGCAAAAAAGGTTAGTTTATTGAGAGTGAATGGGTTTTGTTTCCCTGAATCCATTCGACAAGTGTGTAGAATGGAAGTTGCGCCGAAAGGAAGTGGTTTCCTAAACGCGTGGCTTAACATGTTTTTTTTATTTGAAATTTATTTGAATGGAGGAAAATAAGTAATGTCAACGTACAAAATGACATTTTCCTTAGCGAGTTTAGTTCTAATTTTCGTTGCTGGATTTTCGTTGCTCCTCCCGAGCACTGCGGAAGCAGGTCCTCTTGCGCTTACTGATGTAGAAGATCAAACGTATACGCAAGGCGTGGAGATAACGGAGTTGACGCTCCCGGCAGCTACAGGTTTTACTGCTGGTGCTACTGTTACTTACACGTTCGACGACCCTCTACCGAATGGGTTGGTGCTTGGTTCTCGAAAACTTACAGGAACACCGACCGGCGTTGACGCGCGAGCACTTTATACGTACACTGCAGCATCTGATAATGCTGCTGATAGTGATGTGTCTATAGAGATAAGTTTCACTGTCAACGCGAATCAGTCTCCTACTTATCCAGCTGATGCTAATAGTAAAGATCTGACGCTTAAGATAGGAAAAGTTGTAAATTATCAGATCCCTGCGGCATCAGATCCAGAGGGGCAAACGCTCACTTACGCCCAGACTAGTGGAACTCTACCTGTCGGTCTCACTTTTGTTCCAGCAACAGCAATTATCACTGGAATACCGACGACAGAGACGACAGTCGGAAGTCCGGCTGTAATTGTCGTGGACGCGACAGACCCGGTCAGTGTTAGTCCTTATAGCCCGCAAACTACTGCGGCTGAGTTTACGGTCAACATCACGGTAGTGGAGGATACATCACCTGTATTTGCCTCAAAAGATGATATCGTGATTATGGCGACGGAAGGCGAGGCAATTGCGAATCAGAGACTGCCGCTTGCCACAGATGCAGATGACGATGAGGTTTCATACAATGTAGCGGCACTGAATAGTGCACTGCCTCTTAGTTTGCGTGTCGTTGATTTCTTTAGCGACGGAACGACTTGGGTGCTACAAGGAACTCCCGATGCCGGAACTGCGCAGGCTGAGATGGAATATATGTGGACTGCCACGGACGGGGACGCGGCGATTGCTGATGATAGTGTGACGATCAAGATCACCATTGCTGCTGCTCCTCTGCCTGTCGATACGCCTGAGAAGCCTGCTCCGCCAACGGCTATGATAAACGCTACCAATGACCTCGTGATTGATGTCAGTTGGACGGCACCTGCCGATGGTGGTTCTGCTATCACTGGGTATACCGTGAAGAAATATATGGGCACCACCTTGGTCAAAACTTGGCCTGATCCTGCGGATACAAGTGCTGCTCCCATTACGGCGACTAGCCTCACGGTTGGTCCTGTGCCAGAGACGGACCGTGGAATGTCTTTCACGTTCACTGTCACGGCTATGAATACTAACGGTGCTGGTCTGGAAAGTGATGTGAGTGATGCGGTAACGATTCCGGCGGCTCCGACTGTTACTAATAACCCACCCTCTTTTCAGGCGGATGCTTCTGTTGCGGATATAATTATCTGGCAGGGACATGCGTTTGATGATTCAGGTGTGTTGCCGAAAGCCAGAGATAATGAAGGCGATGAAATATCTTATAGGATAATGCCTGAGTTACCTCCGGGTTTTGAGTTGTTAGCCGATGATACTGAAGATCGATTCATTGAAGTTCGTGAGGCTAACAAGGGAGACACCGTGGTTCAGGCAGCCACAGAATACGAGCTGATTGCGGCAGATGATAAGGGTGCTGAGTCTGATCCTTCTGTAAAGTTCAAGATCACTGTGCTGGCGCCTATTGTACCATCGGCTCCAACAAGTGTAACGGCAATGGAAGAAGGGGATCTCGGATATCCTGCTAACATCGCTAGAGCGATAAATTCCAATAAGGTTGTCGTAGGGTGGGTAGCTCCCGTTGATACAACTGTAACATCTCATGTTCCTGCTATACCGTTCGGTAGCCCGATCACAGGGTACAAGGTATATCAGAATCATGAAAACCTTGATGAAGTGGTATATCCTCGCACGGGTGATGATGCGATTGAAGATGATGCGACAAGTCACACGACACCCGTGTTAAATCCGACCGGACCTACAGGTACATACGATTTTGAAGTCGCTGCTGTCAACGCTGTTGGCGATGGTGCTAAGAGCGATCCCGAAGCACCTGCTCTCGTTGCGAATCCTCCAAGTTCACCGCGCGACTTACGGGCTTCAAAGGTCCCAACAGATCCGAATTCTACAACATTGGATTGGCTTCTGCCTTCAGTCGACGGTGGTGCTCCGATTCTTGGTTATATCGTCTATCAAACCCTTGATGGCGGACCAGAGGTTACGGTTGAAATCGCGCCTGCTATAACACACAGGCTGACGGATTTAGATGCAGGTCGGCATGTGTTTCGCGTGGCTGCATTTAACTATGATGGTTTAGGGAATAGAAGCGAGGGTACAGAGTTTTCAGTAGATATACCTCTAGATCCTACAGTGCCAGCAAATGTTAAACCAACGTTCGGTAATGAAACGATTGCCAGCATTACTGCCACGGTAGGCACGGCGATTGATGCCGTTACCTTGCCTGCGGCTACCGATCCTGATGGTGATGATGGTGATATCACTTACTCGATTTTACCGAATCCGGCAGCGATTGGCTTGAGTTTTAATGCAGCCACTCGGTTCCTCTCTGGAACGCCCACAAGAGCACAGAGTGCAAGGATTTATAGGTACACCGCGAGGGATGCTAAGGGCGGAACAGCCGCTTTGAATTTCACCCTTACAGTGAATGCGGTAGTTGTGGTTCCGCCGACACCGCCGACACCCACGGGTGATCTTGCTGCCACGTTTGCCGCAGGGACCGGTAAGGTCGTTGGTACGACAACGGTTACATCAGGCTCGATCGGTGCCAACGATTTTGCAACCATTGGATCCCAGGACCTGCCGGATCTCGAAGAATTCTTCGATCTCGGTGGTACGATCGGCTTATCTAATGGCGATGCGACTGACGACAAGAATTCACGCACTGTTGTGATCAGTGAAATTCTGTGGGGTCTTGACTTCGGTGCACCCGTTGAGGAGCAAACGCAGTGGCAGTTTATCGAACTGTATAACACGACTGCCAGCTCTATCAACCTCGCCACTTGGACGCTCACATTCACTGAAGGACGGCCTGTTCCCGCAAGCGATATTGATCAGGTCAGCAACCGTTACAGAATTGGTTGGGAACTCGGTGACACTCACGGTCAGAGCGGCCGCGTCACCGGCACGACGGCGACAGATCTGGCAAGTGCCATTACGCCGACCAATATCATCTCAATGTATCGTAATATCAATTACAACCACGTTGAGACGCAAGCAGCCAAAGCCACCGTCGATCGTGCTGAGTTGGTCAAAGGGATTCCTGGCGGTAACGGCAGCGGCTCCTGGAAAGCCTCTCAACGGCGTTCTGAGTATAGCAGATGGATCTACGATTCGAAACGGGATAAGCATTTCGTCAGCACGGCGATCTTGACGGCGAGTCCTGTTGCACGGACACCGTTTATCATCAACGAGGTTAGCAACGGTTCCGGCGATACCAACGACTGGGTCGAAATCCGTAACGTTACCGATTCCGAAGCGTCGCTGAAGAACTACCATCTCAGCTACGTCTCAGGATTTGACAAGGATACTTCCTTAGTCAACTTCAAGGACAAGGACATCAAAGTTCCCGGAAACGGTGTGATTCTGCTCGTGAACACGGATCCGAAGAATACCGGCATCGCTGCAGGTCGAAACGCAGCTGTTGCTGAAGAAGACCAGGAACTCACGGGTGCCACGAGTCGCTACTACATCAATTCCAACTTGAAGCTGCCAGATGACGGGAAATTCAACCTCATCTTGCGGAATGCGCACGATAAGCTGAAAAAATCGAGCCATTTCATGGATGTTATCGGTGGTCTGGTAGTTACAGATGATACCAAAGGCACGAGTTTGTGGCCTCTCGTCGCAACGGGCGGACCGCACGGTGATGTCGTTGAAGCGAATGGCAGAGATTTAAAATCAGGATACGTCTATATTCGGAAAAACGCGGGTGGCGGTACCGGTGAACATCATCTCGGAAGAGCTGGTTACACGGGTGTCGGTTATGACCGCACTACGTTAAAATCTGATGCCAACGGCGGTACACCCGGCTACGATAACGGCGCGTTGAAAGGGAAGATCGCCGATCTCTCTGGTGCCGAAGTCACGATCTCCGAGATCATGGTGGATACCGGTGAAGCTCGCCAGAACTTGGCGCAATGGATTGAACTCTACAATGCTTCGGTGACCCAAGCGGTGAATCTCGCGGGTTGGAAACTTCAACTCGAGAACGCTGCTACAAATGAGGCATTGGAAACCAACACGTTCAGCGCGACGATTACCCTTGATGCGATGACGATCTCGCCGAACCAAACGGTTCTGATTGCCACAACCTCTGGTAGAGTTTCCGATACGGATCATTTCCCAAGCACCCGCGTTGTGAACCTTTGGACGACGAAGAAACACCGGGATGCGTTGGAAATGGCACGTCGCACAGATCCAGTCCTGAGTTCAACGGGTTTCCACCTCAAGCTGACCGATGCAGACAACAAACTTGTTGACGAAGCCGGTAACCTTGACGGTAACCGTCGGACGCGGGATGAGATTGCATGGGTGCTGCCGGTAGGTGAAGATGATGGTCGCCGGAGTTCCTTAATTCGTGTCTACGATGAAGGTATTGCTGTGAAAGGTACGCTCGAAGGGGCATGGACCTCAGCAGATGCGACGAACCTCGCGTTCGCTATCTCTCATACCTTCTACGGTGATGCAGATGACTTCGGTACCCCTGGTTTCCGTGGTGGTGGTCCGGTTCCTGTATCCTTGTCGAAGTTCCGTCCGGAACGTCTTGACGATGGCTCGATCCGTATCGTTTGGATCACTGAATCTGAATTGAACAACGCTGGATTCAACATCCTGCGGAGTGAAAAACGGGACGGTGAATTCACACAGATTAACACGAAATTGATCGCAGGTCAAGGTACGACGAGTGAGCGTACGACTTACACGCATACCGATCCATCTGCGAAACCTAATGTTGTTTATTACTATCAGATTCAGGATGTTTCCTTAGACGGTAAAGTGCAGACCTTGCGCCAGAGCCGTATCAAGGGTCAAATCTCCGCTGCTGGTAAGTTGACGACGACATGGGGTGAATTAAAAGCGTTGCAATAAGCAACAACTCGGTTATTCAGGGAGAAGTCTATATAACCGAACTAACCTAACGCAATGGCGGTGGATTCCCTGTCCGCCGCTTTTTGCTTTTCGTTAATGGCTGTTAGAAACCATCGAAAGTTGTTGGAGGGAATAAAAAGGGGTTTAGCATGTTGAGTCGTAGCAATTTCTGTATTTTGTTTTTGATATTAGTGTTTGGATTCGCCCTTTGTTTCACAAACGGGTTCGCTGATAACACTTCCACCGCAGGGTTCGAGGCTAGCTTCGCTATTCCCGAAGGCAGTTTTGATTTCCCGACAGCTGAAGGGCCGGAGTATATACAAGGCACCCCTGAATTTCAAAGAGGATTAGATAGTATATTCGGGACACCTGACTTTGAGAAAGTGCGGGACCTCCCGACAAATAGTCGGGACTACATTCTCGGACGTAAAGTTGGCATGATTACTGTTCCACAGCGGGATAATCCTGAGAGATATTGGATATGTACGGGTTTTCTGGTAGGCCCCGATCTATTTCTGACGAACCATCACTGTATTCATGATGAATTAGGGCTACTGCCGCTTGCGAATGCCAAAATTTACATGGATTATTTGCTGGAACCCAGTGACGATCCAACACGCGGTGGTATTACAGCACGCGTGTTGGATGTTTTACGAATGGATATTCCTAAGGATTATGCCCTCCTGAGACTGGATAAGCCTATCGGGAATACTTATGGGTGGCTTGAACTGGATACGACGACTCGGGTGAATCCAGTCGGAGAAAGTGTGAAACTTATTTCGCATAACGCGGGCAGGTCTAAAGAAATTGTTCGTCGCAATAGTGAAATCGTGGCTATTCCACCAGATCATCCACTTGCGACGGTTCCGTTTCCGATCACTTATCTCGCGGACACTCAGGGTGGCTCCTCCGGATCGCCAGTTTTCTTGCGTGAGGGAACAATCGTTGTTGGCATCAATCATTCGAGTTGGTTTCGCTTCGGTGTACCAACCTTCAATGCCGGGAGTTTGATGTCATATATCGTCCCTGAAATTGAACAGTGGTTACCAGGGGGAACGACTGCCCCTGACTTGGTTGTTGAAGATCCAGGGAGTGATAAAAGCTACTTGCTGCCTGGTGAAAGTTTTATGCTGTCAGCAACTGTCAGAAATCAGGGCAGTGTTGCTTCACCTGCAACAACTTTGCGGTTCTACCAATCTTTTGATAATATTATTACGGCATCTGATGTTCAAGTTGGTACAGCCTTTATAAGTTCACTTGAACCCTTTGAGAGAAAAGAAGTGAATATCCCACTCACAGTACCATTTGAACTGGGTAGGTACTACTACGGAGCATGTGTTGATTCTGTTCCGGATGAAGAACATACCGACAATAACTGCTCCGCTGCTATTTTACTCACTGTTTCAACATCGCCCCCTGTCCACATGTTTTGGACGGCTGAAGTTAAAATTCAGAGGGCAAACTTAAACGGAACAGATATCCAGGATCTCGTCACGGGATTACCCTTTGTGCGGGGTCTCGCCGTGGACGTGGACGGTGGTAAAATGTATTGGACAGATGCAAGGCGCGAGGTAATCCAGCGGGCAAACTTGGATGGTTCTAACATAGAAGACATCGTTACCGGATTAGCGGATCCATTAAATGGGATTGCCTTAGATGTAGCTGGTAATAAGATATACTGGACAGATAGCGGAAGAAATAAAATTCAGTGTGCCAACCTTGATGGCTCTAACGTCCAAGACCTTGTTACTGGATTAACATTACCATACGGTCTTGCCTTAGATGTAGCTGGTAATAAGATGTACTGGACAGATATTACTGCAGATAAGATTCAACGGGCGAACTTGGACGGGTCTCATATCGAAGACCTTGTCACTACTGGGTTGGGAGATCCATCGGGTCTTGCCTTAGATGTAGCTGGTAATAAGATGTACTGGACAGATATTACTGCAGATAAGATTCAACGGGCGAACTTGGACGGGTCTCATATCGAAGACCTTGTCACTATTGGGTTGAGCGACTCGCCAGGTCTTGCTTTAGATGTGTCAGACAACAAGATGTATTGGACAGAATGGGCACAGGGCAAGATTCAACGGGCGAACTTGGACGGGTCTCATATCGAAGACCTTGTCCCTGCTGGGTTGAGCAAGCCATTTGCTATCGCTCTCGGCATCCCGCAGACGACTCCACCTCCACCTGAACCCTCTGCGCCTGTGGATGTTAATGGGGATGGAGAGGTGACGGTTATAGACCTTGCAATAGTTGCGCTGTTTTATGGGACAGAGGTGCCGTTCGGTGTCAGTCTCCCTGCCGATGTGAACGCGGACGGCATTGTTGACCTGTTGGATCTTACACTTGTTGCTGAAGGTATTGATGCTGCCGGAGGCGGTACCAATGGTCTTTCTCTGGACGCTTTGGAGGCGGTGTTAGAAGCAGTGGCAGAACAGGCAGCAGGTGTTGAAGATGCCGCTGAGGCACCGATGGGATTTGACACACGGCAGGATATTTTATCTGGTGGTATCGCATATAGGAATGTTGCTGCTGCACTTACCGACGCGCGCCTTGAAAAAGGGATACCGGCAGTGCTAAAGCAGTTACTGCAGCTGCTCACAGAAATGAGAGGGATACCGGAGACGACAGCACTCCTACCGAACTACCCGAACCCATTCAACCCTGAAACATGGATTCCGTATCAGCTGGCGAAGCCTGCGGATGTTTCATTGACGATCTACGATACGCGGGGCGTAGCGGTTCGAGCGTTGACGTTAGGGCATCAGGCAGCCGGTATCTACGAGAGCCGCACGCGAGCGGCGTATTGGGATGGCAGAAACGCGAGCGGCGAATCTGTCGCGAGTGGCGTGTATTTCTATACGCTCACCGCAGGCGAATTCACAGCGACACGCAAACTCTTGATAATCAAGTAAGTCAACACCACCGTAGGGGCGAGGTCTTCTCGCCCCAGAAATAAAGGTACGAATCAAACATGTTTACAACAAATGTTTTTATCATTTTACTCACCATTTGCACGCTCCTTTTGGCAATAGGATGTGACCGTATGGAGAGTCAATTCATGGACAAAACCGATGAAGTTTCCACAGATGACATCGGAAAAATCGGCAACACTGTTATCGCAGCGACCCCCGAGGCATCGGTAACGGATGAATACGTCATAAACGCTGCAACAGTCGAAGACGGGACGTTGCGCGTCAATGTATCTTATAGTGGTGGGTGTGAAACGCACCAATTCACCTTGGTTGCTGAGGAGCGATTTATGGAATCGTTTCCTGTGCAGCTCCGAGTATCTCTTGCTCACAATGCGAAGGGTGATACATGCCAAGAGCCACTCACCGAGGTCTACCTCTTTGATCTCACGCCCATTAAAGAGATGTATCAGAAAGGCTATCAGACGGATACAGGCACTATCGTTTTACGTCTGAAAGGGGCACCTCCCAGCGAACTTGCCTATGAATTTTAATCCGTCGCAAAAACCTTTACAATAGAAGATGCACCGGAAATCAACAGGTTATGCTACAGGCCCGCGGACGGCACCTTCTCGGAGGGTCATATTGAAAATGCCTTGTGGATTCCCGACGACAGGATCCCAGCGGAGCAGATAGAGCGTTGCTGTTTCCGTTGTCAAATCCGTTTGCACCTATTCCGCAGGTAAAGTTGCAGCTTTCGCGTAACAACTCGGTTATTCAGGGAGAAGCCTATAACCGAACTAACCTAACGCATCGCGGTGGATTCCCTGTCCACCGCTTTGCACTTTTTTAATGGCTATTGGTTGATTGGTTGTCAGTACGGTTTTCTGCGAAAACCTTTCAGTTGTCAGTTATCAGTTAAGAGATAATAACGTCAGGCATAGTTCCATAGGAAACGGCACCATAAGTGTCAATTTTAGAAAAAATAACACTTGACAATGTGATTTTAGTGTAATATAATAGTTATACCAAATTGACCCGATTTGTAGTGTGAGGTCCCTGTGCCTCGCAATGCTGACTTGATCCAAAGACTCCTAATCAAGTTAATTGGGTATTATATACTCTATATAAGCGAGCGTTAGTCTCGTCAAAAACTAACGAGGGAGAAGTCCATGGATCAGGAAACTAAGGAGCAATTTGAGAAAATCAATGAAAGGTTTGATAATCTTGAGGAACGCGTAGACAGATACGGCAGCTTACTGATGATTCTTGTGTCTGATGCTGTTAGGGATCAAATCAGAAAAGACGACTTATATCCTTTTGCGACTGATGAGCAGAAAGTTGAAACTGCTGTAAGTTGCATTATAGAAAGACAAAACGGGTTGAGTCAGATGATACTATATCAACTTGACAAACAATAAGGTTCCTTGGTCTAATGAACAAGGGCGGTTTTTCCTCCCAAGTCTGAAGACTTCGGCTTCCAAACCGTAAAAGTCCCGTGATTACCCTTGTAATAGGATTTGGAGCAGCAACACTCCTATGGTTTTTCTTTCGACCGCCTTTTGGAAAGAATATAGTTCGCCTAAACACAGACCAACGGATCGTCGCGCTCACCTACGACGATGGACCGAATCCACCGTACACTGATCGGTTGCTCGATGTCCTCGCCAAACACAACATCAAAGCGACCTTCTTCCTGATCGGAAATCGGATTGAAAGGCACCCTGAAACAGTCCGTCGGATGATCGCTGAAGGGCACCAGATTGGCAATCACACCTATAGCCATCCGGTACTCGGTTTCTTGCCGCCATATTATGTCCAACGGGAAATTGAGCGAACAGACAGACTACTTCGACAACTGGGGATTGCAGGGGAGATTGTGTTTCGAGCACCTGTATTGACAAGGTTTCTACCAGTGGCATGGGTTCAAGCGAAAGAAGATCGGACACACATCAGTTGCAATGTGTGGAGTTGGGATTGGACGACACAGAACCCCGATAGGATCACTGAAACGGTGTTGAAGAAAACGAAACCCGGGTCGATTATTGTCTTACATGATGGCAAGGCAGGAAATGCACGTGCGGACCGTTCGGGGACGATTGAAGCAACTGACCGGATCATCACAGCACTAAAACAGGACGGATACCAGTTCGTGCGGTTGTCGGATGTCAGTAATCCATGTACCGTAGGCTGTTAGCCTGCGTTCTTGGACTGACGACTACCTTTCGTCTGCCACCTCTACAGAAATTTTTGCGACAAAAACGTTTATGTCCCCTTTTTTACTGAACCAGTCGCCAGTAGCACCCAGTTTAAAGACGGTGCCTCGCTCAAAACGATGGTTAATTTTTCCTGATTTACCGGGCTTAATACCCCACGCCGAGATGAGTGTCTCAGGTATCCCTTCTGTCGGGAGTTCAGTGTCGCTATCAAAGAGATCAAACGAACCAGACGCGTTTGCGTTCCCAACTCGGATATCAACAGTTAGCACGCCACCACCTTCAAACGCCGTGGTATCAATAGAGACAACAGTGTAATCTTGGTAACCTCTTCCCGGTGCGCGAAAATTGAGCAAAACTTCTTGCTCAGACTTTTCGGCATTGAGTACAACGCTGATCTCGTTTAATGGAGTTTGTGAGGTTCCAATAGGTCTCTCTTCTAAGGATTTCACCTGAATTTTCGCGACAAACGCGTTTATGTCGCCTATCCCACCCCATTGGTCGCCAGTCGCACACAATTTAAAGCGTTGACCCCGATCAAACTGATACGTAATATGCCCAGTTTGACCGGGGAATATCCCCCAGACTTTCGCCAGTGCGTCAAGTGCCTTCTCATATTCATCGCTCTCTTGGTCGTTCCAGTCTTCCGGATCAATGCCATCAGGTGCTTTTTCTGTCGGCAGTTTTTTGTCTCCATCAAGGAGATGGAAAATCCCGATTCCGTTGTCGCTACCGACTTGGATATCAGCAATGAGTGTGCCACCCTCTTCAAACGCCGTGGTGTCAATATAGACAACAGTATAATCCTGATGTGCTGCTACCGGGCTGCGAAAGGTGTCTATCACCTCCTGTGAAGGTTGCTCCGGCGTGAGGATAAGGTCGCCCAATCCGGGACGTTTTCCTTCCATGGATGCCTTGAGAAAAAACAGGTAAGCCTCTGCCTCGTCCTCAAACTCGCCCAAACATTCAGGGAAAAAATTGTAGTCTATGCCGCCCATCACTTCAAACGCATGTGAGATAACCAAACAATCCACCGGTGAACCTTTTTTCCAGCCTTTCATAATTGCTTGTGCCAAGGCGTGCGTTGTATCGAACGTCTTGCCTTCACGTTCACGACGCTTTGCAATCGGTTCCCGCAAACTCGGGGTTCGTCCTAATTCCGCGTTGGGTATCCATGTGTTGATGAAATTTTCGTTCAAGAATGTTATGATTCGATCTTCGGAGAGCTCACCTGCCCTCAGGCCTTTGCCACTCCCTCAGCACGCCTCATCGAAGAGCGGTCCATCTACTGAGATGACATGGAGCGGTTTTTGTTGTGCAGGTGCCATCTCCAACGCCTCTTCCAACGACACCCAATTGATTTGCTGAAACTTATAGAAGTGCAAGGACAGTGCGCGTTCTGCTTCTTCTTGCGTAATTGATGTGGCGAATTCAATATCAGTAGGTTTTGTGCCAGCACAAAGTTCAATCTGTGGGCAAAAGCCGATTTCCGCTGCGCCACCGGGATGCGCCGGTGCTTTCCAACCAGCGTCAAAGTTCAGGGTCGCTTCAGGCACGTACACCTTGAAAGACACAACTTTCTCTCGGTTTCGGTCAATAACCAAGTGTCCAGTAAATTGTGAAGGGGTAAACCAACCATTCTCCAAGACAAATTCGGCGTGGATACGGAACAGAATCTCGGCAAATTCGTTATTGTAAGCGCGCAAACATGCCCACAAGCCATAAGAATCGCCATTATTGATGTGCAAATCCAAGCTCGGATTCGGGTGAAGTTGTTTTAGTAATTCCAGCGCGTCTGCTTCTTCAATCTGCCAGCGTTCACCTACCGAAACCGGTTCCGATGGAAGAAATGCTTGGAAAACCGAGGCAGGATACTGCTTCTCCGGCTCAGCAACCCGAAAGTTCGCCAATTCATCCCATTCCACGTGGAAATTGTATTGGGTATACTCAATCGGCGCGATGAAGCCTTTGACGGAGACCTCTGCGCCATTGTCAAGATTGAGCGTGATTTTGTTTTGTAAGGTTTCCATTTCAGTTCTCCTTTACAGAAATTCGTGCGCGAAAAGCATTGATACACGGTTCATCTCTTTCCCAATGTCCGGTAACACCTAATTTAAAAAACTGACCTCGGTCGAAAGCGTGCGTGATTTGACGCGTGTCACCGGGTTCACCCCATACCCAAGTAAGCATGTCTTTTGGGGTCTCTTCTTCTGTGGAGAGTTCGGTATCGCCATCAAACAGATAGAACGCTGCTTCACCCTCTTCCCTGCCGATTTCAATGTCAATGGTTAGTTTGCCGCCGTTTTCAAAGGCACTCGCATCAATCACGACGACGGTATAATCCTGATGGTTTCCACCCGTTGGGGTCCGAAAAAGGTCCAATACCACCTGTGAGGGTTGCTCACTGCTTAGTACAATATTACCTAACCCGGGCTGTTTTCCTTCCAAGGCTTCCTTGAGAAATGCAAGATAATATTCAGATTCGCTACGCTCACTATCTTCGCGGAGGTCGTGTACCAGTTGTCTACCTATCAGTTCAAACTCTGATGATATAACGAAACAATCCACGGGTGAACCTTTTTTGGCTCCGGCTTTCCACCCCTTGATAATCGCTTGTGCCAAGGGGTGCGTTGTGTCAAACGTCTTACCTTCACGTTCGCGTCGCCTCGCAATCGGTTCTCGCAAACTCTGGATACGTCCTAAATCAGTATTGCCTACCCATGTATTGATGAAGTTATCGTTCAAAAATCCAATAATTTCGTCTCTTGAGAGCACACGTGCCCTCAGGCGTTTGCCACTCCCTCAGCAGGATTCGTCCAAGAGCGGTCCATCTATTGAGATCGCATGGATCGGTTTCTGTTCTTTAGGTGCCATTTCCAACGCTTCTTCAAGCGATATCCAGTTAATGTGCTGCGATTTATAGAAACAGAGCGTCAATTGGTGCTCCACTTCTTCTTGCGTAATGGACTCTGTGAATTCGATATTTTGCACAACATCTTCTATCCCTGCGCGGAGTTCCATTTGCGGGCAGAAGCCGCTATCCGTAATATGCCCCTCCTCGTTTGGATCAATCTTCCATTTAGCATCAAAGTTTATGGGGTTCCCTTTAGAAATGTCCATCTGAAAGAAGGCAACCGATCTTTTAATTCTATCAATAACAAGATGCCCCGTAAACTGGGAAGGCGTGAACCAACCATCCTTTAGGTCAAATTGCGCATGGATGCGGAACACAATGTCAGCGAATTCATCGTTGTAGGCGCGGAGGCATGCCCACAGTCCTTGAGATTCGTTTTTATGGTACGGCAGCTCCGCACGCATACCCAGGGATGGACTCGGATGAAGTTGCTTCAGTAACTCCAGAGCACCGGCGTGTTCTATCTCCCAAGGCGTACCGACAGAAACGGTTTCCTTAGGGAGGAAATCGCAGAAAATTGAGGCGGGATACTGTTTCTCTGGTTCAGCGACGCGCAGATTTGCCAATGTATCCCACTCTACGTGAAAGTTATATGAGGAGTACTCAATCGGAGCGATGAAGCCTTTGACGGACACTTCTGCATCACCATCAAGATTAAGCGTAATTTTATCTGGTAGCGTTTTCATCACTAATTTCCTCTACAGAGATTCTCGCGAGAAAGGCGTTTATAGTCCCTGCCCCACCCCATTGATCATCGCCAGTCGCACACAATTTAAAGCGTTGACCCCGATCGAACTGATACCTAATGCGTCCAGTTTCATTGGGGAATATACCCCAGACTTTGGTAAGTGCGTCAAGTGCCTTCTCGTATTCATTGCTTTGTTGACTGTTCCATTCTTCGGGATCAATGCCGTCAGGGACCTTTTCTATCGGAAGTTTTTTGTCTCCGTCAAGCAGATAGAAAATCCCGATTGCCTCGTCTCTCCCGACTTTTATATCAATAATCAATGTGCCACCGTTTTCATACGCAGTGGTATTAATGCCGACAACGGTATAGCCCTGATGCGCCTCTATCGGGGTACGAAAGGTGTCTACGACCTCCACTGAAGATTGTTCGGGAGTGAGAATAAGGTCGCCCAATCCGAGACGTTTTCCTTCCATGGATGCCTTGAGAAAAAACAGGTAAGCCGCTGCGTCGTCATCAAAGTCCCCCAAGTTTTTGGGAAACTCATTATAGTCTATACCACCCATCAACTCAAACTCATGCGAGATAACGAAACAGTCCACCGGTGAACCTTTTTTCCAGCCTTTCATGATCGCTTGTGCCAAGGGGTGGGTTCTGTCAAACGTTTTGGATTTATCCTTGCGTCTCCGTGCCATGTAGGCTTGCTTTCTCGGCGTGCGCTCTAATTCGACATTGGAAACCCAGACGTTAATGAAATTTTCGTTTAAAAAATTGATAACTCGGTCATCGGAGAGGACACCTGCCCTCAAGGTTTTGCCGCTCCCTCAGCAGGACTCGTCAGTTAACGGACCATCTATAGAAATCGCATGAATCGGTTTCTGTTGTGCTTGTGCGATCTCCAACGCCTGATCCGGCGGCATCCAGTTAATTTGCTGAAATTTGTAGAAACACAATATCAGTGCGCGTTCGGCCTCTTTTTGGGTGATAGCTGCTGCGAATTCTGTATCCTCCACGATATCCTGTGTTCCAGCACGGAGTTCCATTTGCGAGCAAAAACCTGCATCCGTAATAGAATAAGATGCCTCTTTGTCTTCTTTCCAACCGATATCGAGATTCACCGTGCCTGCAGGGACGGACATTTCAAAGAAAGCAATCTTTCTCTCAAGTCGGTCAATTATAAGATCTCCGGCAAACTGCGAAGGCGTAAGCCAGCCATCTTCTAATTTAAAATCCGCATGAACCCGAAACGCGATGTCGGCGAATCTATCGTTGTAAGCGCGTAGGCATGCCCATAGTCCGCTCGAATCTCCCGAATCATCGTCCATATTCAGATTTAGGGCAGTGTGTAATTGCCTGAGTAACTCCAGCACCCCTGCTTCTTCAATCTGCCAGCATTCACCGACCGAAACCGGTTCATCTGGAAGAAATGCTTGAAAAATGGATATGTGATGCTGTTTCTCTAGTTCGGCGACGTGCAGATTCGCCAATGCATGCCATTCTATATGAAAATGGGATAGCGTATGCTCAATGGGGGCAATGAAGGCTTTGACGGAGACTTCTGTGTCACCATCAAGATTGAGCGTGATTTTGTTTGGTGATGTTTTCATTTTGAGTGAGACTCCTGATTTGGGTCGGCGCATACCTACGCTAATTCAGAAACGATGTCGCATAATTCCAGGATTTGATCAATAGCAATGCCCTGCCAGTTTTCTACCTCTGGTCGGTGAGGGTCGTAGACATCCGTTAGGTCAGCATGTTTTAGTATGGGTAGCATGCCGACCGCTGCTGCACCCATCAATTCTTCACCGCTTCCATCCCCAACATAAAGGCACTCTTGTGGTTCAATCTTCAGTCGTTCACACGCGATCTCATAGATACGCAGTGCCGGTTTCTTGATCCGCTCTTCACAAGAAAAAACGGGGACATCGATGTATTGAGCTAAGGGAGATTCTGGGAAAAGTAGAGGGACATTGGAGTTGCAGTTGGTGATAAGTCCTATATACAAACCGTTGCGTTTTAGCAGCCCCAGTACTTCCAAAACCTCCGGTTCAGGGATGATGGAATTCCTTGTGAATTCATAATTCAGGGCGACAGTCTGCTCAATTTGGGTCTTATCTGGTTTAACACCTAAACGACAACATATCTCAACGATGTTCTCTTGAAAGGAAAGATTGCCTAATGACCTATCCTTGATGGTTTCGCCCATGGTTTGCCAGAATTTTGGGTATGGTACATCAAGGATTTTCGCCATCTGGACTTGGACTTGATCGTACGCTTGGCGACTGAAGTTTCCAACCAATGTGCCGTAGAGATCGAAGATAATGGCTTTATAAGGCATCTTTCCTCCTTATACTATGGCGAAAATTTTGGACAATTCCGGTCTGTTTCCTGTTGTGTCCTCAACTATTTTTCATTTTCTGTGAGTTTTCACGGGGTCGTAACTCGGAGAAAAGGGGCTCAGGTGCCAATAAACGCAGCCCCAGCGGGGCGACATGTTTATAGAAACGCGGGTTCACACCCTCCTTCTTGGTTTCCCCAGCGGGGCGACATGTATAAGATATTTTTATTGAATCTAACCTATCACACAAGAATTCGTAAACATTGTCCAAAGTTTAGTATGGTGACATCAGAAAAACAAAACCGGATCTTCCGTACGGAGGAAAACCCGGTCGAATCATTATTGCGTTAATTGAACCGTGTTCGCATCAAGTTTCCTCACTCAACGAAATCCTCAAGCACAATTACAGTTAATACCAACTTAACTTGCTTAGAAGTCTTTTGATCAAGTCAGCATTGCGAGGCACAGGGACCTCGCGCTACAAATGGGGTTAATTTGGTATAACCCACAAACTTCCAACTTCTTCAGATTTTTGTCGTTAGTAACAAATACATCGCAATCACTTTCTAACGCTGTAGCAACAATTAGAGCATCAGGGGTGCGAATGCTTGGATATTGTGAACGAAGTTTTCCCGCTCGCTCAGCTATCTCATAGGTAACCGCCAAGACTTGAATTGATAGTGCGGAAAGAAACTGCTTGAAATATTCAACAACTATTACCTTTCCATCCGCAAGCGGTTTGGTCACAAATTCAGTTATTGATATTGCCGAGAGAGAACCTCTAATGTTTTCATCAGCAATATCGTTGAATATTTCCTCTGTTAAGGGATAATATGGTTCAACTCCTTCAAGATAATATATAAGAATGGAAGTGTCCAACAACACTGATACTACTTGAGAGTCTACTGAGCGAATATCTAAAATTCTTGGTCCCATGATTTCCTTTCGGACATGATATAAGCATCAATTTCTTCGACAGTACTTCCCCATGTGCCTTTCATTGAACCGCGTGTTTTTTGAATCAGTTCTCTCTTTTGGTCGCGAGAAAGCTCAGAAGTGACAGAAGGGAGTGTTTTGATTTGAATCTCAAGTGCTTGCCCTTCGGGAAGATTGATCTTGTCTAACGGTTTAATCACTCCGTTTTTGTATGTCGCCTTTATCTTTTTTGGATGCATTATCTTCTACCCCCATCTTAATTTTGCCCCAAGTAGTGCTCAGAACAGATGCCGTGGGTCTCAACTACAGAGACTGACTACCGGTTTTCATACGCTGTAATGTTCGTCTCATACTGCAAAGTCCAGCCGATTTCATCGAGTCCGTTGAGCAGGCAATACTTCTCAAAATCTCCGATCTCAAAAGTATGTGCAGTGCCGTCAGGACAGATGACCGATTGTTCCTCCAGGTCTACCATTAACTGGTACCCTTCGGTATCCTGTGCTGCTTGGCTGAGTGTGGCGATAACGTCTGCAGGCAATGCTATCGGAAGGATGCCGTTCTTGTAGCAGTTGTTACGGAAAATATCAGCAAACGAGGGGGCGAGGATCGCCTTGAACCCGTACTGTTGAAGTGCCCACGGTGCGTGCTCACGCGAGCTGCCACAACCGAAGTTCACACCAGCGACGAGGATACTCGCGTTTGCGTAACGCGGATCGTTCAGTACGAACTCCGGGTTTGGATCGCCATTTTCAAGGTAACGCCAATCGTTGAAAAGAAATTCACCGAAACCGGTCCGTTCGATCCGTTTCAGGAATTGCTTCGGGATAATCTGGTCGGTATCAACATTAATTCGGTCAAGTGGGACAACAAATCCAACATGTTCTTTAAATGCTTCCATTTTTTTAACTATTGGCCTCCGCACAGATTGACCTTACAGGTCAATCTGGTTTCTGATGCGTTCGGTCCCACATTGTGAGTGAGGACCGTTTCTGTTTTTTATTCTAAATGGTTGAAGGATCACTTGTGCTGTTCACATCCAACAATGGACTCATTGAAAGTTTCTGATGTCCACAAAACGGCCTGTTACGGCAGTCGCAGCCGCCATCTGTGGACTGACGAGGTGTGTACGTCCGCCTTTGCCCTGTCTGCCTTCAAAATTTCGGTTCGAGGTGCTGGCACAACGTTGTCCTGGACTCAGGGTATCTGGATTCATGCCGAGGCACATGCTACAACCGGCTTCGCGCCATTCAAATCCCGCTTCACGGAAAATGTTGTCAAGTCCTTCCGCTTCCGCTTGGCGTTTGACTGCCTGTGAACCCGGGACGACCATTGCACTGATGGTCTCTGCGACTTTTCTGCCTTTTGCGACTTCAGCAGCAGCCCGTAAATCACTAATACGGGAGTTGGTGCAGCTACCGATGAAGACCCTATCAACGGTAATATCTGTCATCGGAGTGCCGGGTTGAAGATCCATATATTCCAAGGCATGTTCTGTGGCGCGTTTCTCATCGGTTGTGTCCATATCTGCTGGATCCGGCACACGTCCTGTTACATCGGTTACCATACCCGGATTTGTGCCCCATGTCACCTGCGGCGCAATGTCTGCTGCATCGAGTATTAGCGTTCGGTCGTAGGTTGTGCCTTCGTCGGTAGGGAGTTGCTTCCAGCGTTCGACTGCGGCATCAAATTCTTCGCCTTTCGGTGCGAAACGTTTACCGGCGATATATTCGTAGGTGGCATCGTCAGGTGCGATCATACCGGCGCGTGCGCCTGCCTCGATCGACATATTGCAAACAGTCATCCGTTCCTCGATGCTGAGGGCGCGGATAGCGGAACCGGTATACTCAACCACGGCACCGTTGCCGCCGTCAATACCGATATGCCCGATAATGGAGAGGATGATGTCTTTTGCGGTCACGCCGTAAGGCAGTGTCCCGTCAACCCGAATTTCAAAGGTCTCCGATTTCTGTTGCAAGAGGCATTGCGTGGCGAGGACGTGTTCAATTTCGCTGGTGCCGATGCCGAATGCAAGTGCACCGAGCGCGCCGTGCGTTGAGGTATGGCTATCGCCGCACACGATGGTTGTGCCGGGCTGTGTGATGCCGAGTTCGGGTCCGATCACGTGGACGATACCTTGCTCAGGACTATCGATGTCGTAGAGCGGAACATCAAACTCAGCGCAGTTTTCCGCCAGTGTTTCCATCTGTTTCGCTGCAATCAGGTCGGTAATCGGCAGTGACCTATCTGTTGTCGGTACGTTGTGATCCATAGTGGCGAACGTCAGTTCCGGACGGCGTACCTTTCGGTTGTTGAGTCTTAATCCCTCAAATGCTTGTGGGGATGTGACTTCATGAACGAGGTGCGTGTCGATATAGAGGATCGGCACCTCGTCTGCAGAAGCGCGCACAAGATGCGCCTCCCATATTTTTTCGTACATTGTTTGTGTTTTCATATTTTTATACGCTTCCTGTGAATTAGACTTGTCGATTTTTAGCACTTATAACGCGAAGGCTACCCGCGAGTTATCCTTACTCAAAAGGTTGCAATGTGCCGTCTTTTACGATCAGTGCCTTCGGGTCATAAACAGCGTCCCCGTCGGCATTAAAAGAGAACTTTCCAAAAACTGTGTCAAGGTCTCTGATATTCGCCAGCGCGTCTCGAATCGAGATTGAATCGGTTGATTCGGCATTCTTAATCGCCTCTGCTAAAATATAGACGGAGGCATACGACGCGGTAGCAAAGACATTTGGCGCCATGCTGAAAGTCTCGCTATAATTCTGAACAAACGCTTGATTTCCCGGTGTATCATCTGTGGTAAGCCAACCGATAAAAGTGATTGCACCCTCAGCGGCGGCACCTGCAGCATCTACCTCAACACTGGTCAGTGAGCTAACGATAATAGGAACGGTTATACCGAGTTTGTGTGCTTGAATCAGTATCCCTGGTTTTTCGGGTGGCAACGCCGAGACAAAGATAGCATCGGGCTCCAACGCCTGTATCCGAGTCAATTGTGCCGAGAAGTCGGTCTCACCGCTCTGGAAGACTTCCGTGGTTAGCACCTCAATACCCTTCGCCGTGAATACCTCCCGCAATATCGTGTCCCGATCCGTTCCGTTCTACCCAACCTACGTAATGAACCAATTTCTTATATCGAACTCACGTTCCTATATCAAATTATATATGACAAAGCTGCATCCTAAACCCGCATGACGACCGGGAAGATGAGCGGGGCCCGTTGCGTCTGTTTTGAGAAGAACCGGCGGAGCGCGCCTCGGATCTCATCTTGGACAATCTCCGTTTCGTGCTTCTGTTCATCGCTCAGGTTTTCGATGACCTTTCGGGTAATCTCTTTCGCCTCTTCTATGAGCTCCTCCGATTTATCCATATAGACAAACCCACGCGAGATAATTTCTATCTGTCCGGCGTTTAGTGCTGTTTTAGTGTCATCAGCATCTCCATCGGTCGGCAGCTTTTCCGCGTCGCCATCCTCGTTTGTACCCGTAGGGATATCGCTATGCAGGACAATAATAGGGACGAGGATGCCCTCTTCGGAGAGTTGGATACGGTCGCGTAGGACGATATCCTCAAGTTCAATTTCCGGTTTACCGTCAACAAGCACGCGTCCAGAACGTCCCTCGCGTCCAAAGATTTCGCATGTCTCAGGTGTGAGGTGAATGAGTTCTCCATCTTCAGCGACTTTAATGTTCTCGCTTGGAATGCCGACAGATTCAGCGAGTTCGGCGTGCCGCATGAGATTTTGGTATTCACCGTGCATCGGCATAAAAAACTTGGGCTGCAAGAGGTTGAGCATTAGTTTTAGGTCTTCGCTTGCGCCGTGGCCCGATACGTGGACATTCGCATTACGTTCATGGAATATTTTCGCACCACGTCTGAGCAGATGGTTCCTCACATTCCCGATAGCCTTTTCGTTACCGGGGATAATTCGGGCAGAGATGACGACGGTGTCGCCCTGTTCCACCTTCAAGAACGGATGATTGTCGAGTGCCATCAATGCCATAGCAGAACGCGGCTCACCTTGGCTACCGGTGCTTAAAATTACAACCTCATGCGGTTTGAACATAGATGCGTCGCGAGCATCAATGAGGAAGTCCGGGTTCAGGTGAAGGTAACCGAGTTCGGAAGCAGTGCGGACATTGTTAATGAGAGAACGTCCACTGACAGCAATGAGCCGCCGATGTATGTTTGCCAGATCGATGAATTGCTGGATACGGTGTAGACTTGAGGAGAAGGTGCAGAGAAATAACTTCTGCTCGGTCCTCTGAAAAATGTGGTCTATCGTATCATAGATACTCCGTTCGGAGGGTGTCTGCCCGGGTCGCTCTGCGTTTGTGCTGTCGGAGACGAGCAGCTGCACACCTTCCGAACCCAAGCGCGCGAGCGTCTGAATATCGCTCAACTTGCCATCAATAGGTGTCATGTCAAACTTGAAATCGCCAGTATGAACGATAACACCAATTGGTGTGCGGAGCGCAATTGCTACGGAATCTGGGATGCTGTGTGTGACATGGATGAATTCAGCGGAAAAATCACCCAATTCAACAGTATCGCCGGGGGCAATCGTATTGAGTTGTGCCTTACCGAGTACACCGTATTCGCGAAGCCGTCCGCTTGCAATCGCGAGCGTCAGCTGCGTGCCGTAAACGGGTACATCCAACTGACGCAAGACGTAGGCTAAGGCACCAATATGGTCTTCATGCCCGTGGGTTAGGAGGATTCCGCGAATCTTCTCTTGCCGTTCAACAAGATAGTGGATATCCGGAAATATCAGATCGACACCGGGCATATCCGAATTCGGTAACATGAAACCGGTATCAATGACGATAAGGTCATTCTCGGTTTCGTACACCATTATGTTGAGACCGAATTCACCTAAGCCTCCTAATGGTATGATTGAAACGTTTCCGTTAACGTTCTCTTCATTATTAACAAGTGTAGAATCTGTCATAGAATAATTATTCAGTCGGCTCCTGACTGCCATTTAGGTTTAACAATACCGATTTGCTTTATCGCCAATGCAAATCAAAATAATCGTAAGTAGTTGAAGTAATCTGCTCCATTTTGCCGGTTTCAACATCTAAAATGAAGATTTCGCTGGTGCGTCGTCCGTCCGAATCTTTACCGATAAACGCAACTTGGCTTCCGTCCGGACTCCATGTTGCGTCGCGTCCTGGGTAAAGGCTCAGATTCAGATAGTTCTTAAATCGTCCCTGCTCCACAGTGGCAACGCAGATATCACCTGACGTATAAAACAGAAGTTGTTTGCCATCCGGCGACCACTCTTCAATGTTTCCACACGGAGGTTCGTCGCGTTGCAGAAACCATTTCCGACTCATACTGACGACATCCGGTTCTGCAAGCGCGAGGAGACCATCGGTCTTAAACGCGATCCATTTATGGTCTGGCGACCACTCGGGCCATCTTATTTCCTTCGGCAACACTTCAAGCAATCTTCTTTTCGGTTCTTTAACCTTTTCGCCTTTCGCATCCCAATGTAGCCATCCCATTGCCCACTGCTGGGTCCGCCACCGCTTTATTTTTCCATCAACCGTTACTTCCCAATTTTCCAGCCGATCTTTCGGACGATCAATCTCGACGACAACCAGAAGGGCGTGACTTGACGGAGACCACCAGAAATCGTGAATGCCATACTGTTTCTTTATCAGTTGCTTGTTCTCGGTACCATCTGCCGACATTACATATAGCGATTTTGCCTCGTCCAGCCCGGATAGGTAAGCAATTCGTTCCGTATCCGGCGACCATCGCGGGTTACGCGAAACCGCATCATTAGTGAGTCGGCGGAAATCTGTGCCGTCCGGGTTCATCGTACAGATATTATACTGATGGAATTCCCACCACTTTTCTGTATCTCTGCCTCTCTCCAGCGTCCGTGTTGTAACTCGGAAACCGTCTTCATTCAGAAACGGCTCACGGATGGCGAAGACCCATTTACCAGCACTATCGTCTGCAGACGCAACTCCACACACTATGGCAACTAATATGAACACACTTATCGCTTGTATGATACGCATAAGCCTACCTTACTTTGGATGTTTTTGTTGTGGCGCGCCACCTATTTCAAGATGGTTTCTAAACAACGATGTTAATCAGGCGGTTCGGTACGACGATGACCTTCCGAACCGGTTTTCCTTCAATGAATCGCTGAACCCGTTCATCTGCAAGTGCTGCTGCTTCAATTTCTTCCTCAGTCGCATCGGCAGGGAGTTGGAGCCGATTGCGGAGTTTCCCGTTGACTTGGGCAATGATGGTTACGGTCGCACTCGTCAAGACGGATTCGTCGTGTGTGGGCCACTGTTCCTGCGCGATGAACCCTGTTTCACCGAGACGATGCCACAACTCCTGCGCGATGTGCGGTGCATAAGGCGAGAGCAGATGCAGAAAGATTTTCAAGGTCTCTGTCGGTAGCGTCTTTGTTTGCGTGGCAGTGTTAACAAAAATCATCATCTGGCTAATCGCGGTGTTCATTTTATCAATGGATTCGGTGTCCTCCGTTACCTGCTTGATGGTTTTATGGAGTTCGCGCCAGAGTTCAGGCTCCGTTGCCCCAGCAGCATCGGTCAACTTCTCGCTGAACTCACCGCTGTCTTCATCAATAACAAGCCGCCAGATGCGTTGAAGGAACCGATAGACCCCCTCTACACCTGCGTCTTGCCACGGTGTACTGGCTGTGACGGGACCGATAAACAACAGATAAAGGCGAAGTGCGTCCGCGCCGTAGTTGTCAATAACGTCGTTCGGATTGATGACATTAAAGCGCGATTTAGACATCTTCTCCAGTTGCGTATGAAGCGGCACACCAGAGGCTTTCGCAACGAATTTGCCATCTTTCTGCTCAGCTTCGTGCGGATAGTAATATTTGCCCGCAGCGTCTTGATAAGATTCAGCGAGAATCGTGCCTTGGTTGAGCAATCCTTGGAACGGCTCTTGCGTTGAGACCAATCCAGAGTCGTAAAGCACTTTATGCCAGAAACGGGCATAGAGCAGGTGCAAGACAGCATGCTCGGCACCGCCCATGTAAAGGTCTACCGGCATCCAGTAGCGTTCAAGTGCCGTATCAAAAGGTTCCTCGGTATTGTGGGCATCGAGGAAGCGGAGGTAATACCAGCAAGAACCTGCCCACTGCGGCATAATGTTCGTTTCGCGCGTAGCACGCCTGCCATCAGGTAGTGTTACCTTCAACCATTCCTCATCGGCGCGCGCAAGTGGCGGTTTACCATCTTCTGTCGGCTTATAGGCATCAATCGGCGGCAGTTCTACTGGCAGTGCCTCGTCTGGTAGTTGAACAATAGTTCCGTCCTCAAGGTGTGCCAGCGGGAAGGGTTCGCCCCAGTACCGTTGCCGCGAGAAGAGCCAATCCCGCAAGCGGTATTGAACTTGGCGTGTCCCTTTTTCCACACTTTCAAGCCAAGCAATCATCTTTTCTTTCGCCTCAGCAACCTGTAAGCCGTTGAGGAAACCGGAATTGACGCAGACCCCATCGCCTTCAAAAGGTGCCTCTTCAATCGGTTGCTCACCGCCCTCAATAACTTCGACGATAGGGATACCGAAAGTTGATGCGAATTCGTGGTCGCGTTCATCGTGTCCCGGCACAGCCATGATTGCGCCCGTGCCATAAGTCATGAGCACATAATCCGCAACCCAGATCGGGATAGGCGTGTCGTTGCACGGGTTGATAGCATAAGCACCCGTGAAGACTCCTGTCTTTTCTGTCGCGAGATCCGTACGTTGAAGATCAGATTTGTTAGTGGTTTCCTTGACGTAAGCACTAACTGCGGGTGCTGCATCAGGGTGTGTTATCTCGGAGACAAGCCGATGTTCAGGTGCTAACACGCAATAGGTCGCGCCGAAGAGCGTATCGGGGCGCGTTGTGAAAACGGTGAATGTGTCGTCGTTATCTTTTATAGTGAAAGTAATATCTGCCCCTTCTGACTTGCCGATCCAGTGGCGTTGCATCTCTTTGAGGCCATCGGGCCAATCCAATAAATCCAAGTCTTCCAACAACCGTTCAGCATAAGCGGTAATTTTGAGCATCCACTGGTGCATAAGACGGCGTTCGACTGGGTCTTCGGTTTCAACGTATTTACCGTCTTTTACCTCTTCGTTTGAGAGGACGGTGCCTAACGCCGGACACCAGTTGACCGGCACATCGGCGAGATATGCTAAGCCTTTTTCGTAGAGGCGGAGGAAAATCCATTGGGTCCATCTATAATATTCAGGCAGGGAGGTGTCAATTTTTCGGGACCAATCGTAAGAGAGACCGATGCGTTGGATCTGCTGCTGAAAGGTTTCCGTGTTCCGTTTTGTAATGTGGGCAGGATGTTCATTCTCACGTACTGCTGTCCGCTCTGTCGGAAGCCCGAAGGCATCCCACCCCATTGGGTGCATCACGTGATAGCCTTGCATCCGCCGAAAATTAGCGAGTACATCGGTCGGCACATAGTTCTTCGTGTGCCCCATGTGAAGTCCGGCACCTGAGGTATAGGGGAACATGCCAAGCACATAGAACTTCGGCTTGGTTTTCAGTGTTTCGATATCGTTTGAAATTTTGAATGCTTCTTTTTTTTGCCACTCGGCTTGCCAATAGGGTTCTATTTCCGCCGGGGCGTAGGGATGGTTTTCCATTTCGCGCTCTTCTCCTTTTTCATCCTTTGTGTATTGGATTTACAAGTACAAATTTTAACACAACCCCGCTCTATTGTCAAGGCAGGGTCATTTAGTTGTACATATTTACTTCATAAGTGTGGATACTTTTTACGAGATAGGACTTGATTTTCACGCTCTATCTCGTAAAAACGTTAACATTCGTAAACTAAAATCGAAAGCGGAACCGAAAACTAAATAGCCCTGATTGTCAAGGAGGGTGATTTAGTTTTCGGTTTTTATCCGTTTTCGTCAAAAGTAGGACGGAAGTCCGATTCCCGACGCTTCTACAACAGATGTGATTTCTTGTAGGAGGGAAGTCCGATTCCCGATGGGGCAGTACTTGGAGGTCGCGATTCGGAGATCGCTCCTACAATATTCGGAAAACTAAATAGCCCTGTTTAGTTCGGGTGTGTAAATTTGTAATAAACTTTTGAAAAAATCTCAAAAGTATTGTAAAATACTAAGATTATACTTTATCATGTGAAAAAAAGCATTCCGTCTGCAACACAAAAATTTCAATGACCTCTTTAACGTTCGCTCGATGAGGAACTTTATGAAGAACAAATTATCTCGACGGCAGTTTCTACGTTCTGGTGCGCTCGCGACCACAGCTGCAGCGGTGAGCCTCGGGTTTTTAGGGTGTAGCCAGACCCTGATTCAAAAAGTACCGGGCTTTAGACCTGAACCTCCCTTCCAGTTCGTGCCAACTGCAAACCGCCTTCTCGACCTCCCAGAAGGGTTTACAGCGCACGCTTTTTCGAGAACAGGTGAACAGATGGACGATGGGCTTTGGGTGCCGGGCGGACACGACGGTATGGCGGCTTTTCCGGGCCCCAACGGCAAAACTATCCTCGTCCGAAATCACGAATTAGTCGCTACTGCCAAAACCGTTGGACCCTTTGGATGGAATAACGAGAAGATTGAACGCGCTGCTATCGACAAATTCTACGACGCGGGTACAGGTGAATTGCCGTGTCTCGGTGGGACGACTACGCTCGTCTATGACACGCGAACACAGACATTGGAGAAACATTTCTTAAGTCTGACAGGGACAATTCGGAATTGCGCTGGTGGCGTAACGCCTTGGAATACGTGGATTACCTGTGAAGAGACTATACAGAAGTTTGAAAAAGAAAACACTTATGAAGTAGACCACGGGTACAATTTTGAGGTGCCTGCTTCTGCGGAAATAGGATTAGCCAATCCGATCCCCTTGAAAGCCATGGGACGTTTCAATCACGAAGCGGTCGCTGTTGATCCTAAGAGCGGGATAGTCTATGAAACAGAAGATAGACACGATAGTTTAATCTATCGGTTTATTCCAGAAAAACCCGGAGAACTCGCTGCCGGTGGCAAACTTCAGGCACTGAAAATTCGGGATCTCAAAAGTGCTGATACCCGAAATTGGCGGAGTCGTAGACAAAAGTACCTCCCATGGACGTATGACCCAGTGCCGGTGGGAGAAACGCTTACCGTTGAATGGGTGGATATTGAGAATGTGGAATCACCGGATGATGATCTCCGCTACCAAGGGATTGATGGTAAAGACGCGGCGAAGTTTGCACGCGGTGAAGGGATATGGTACGGCAGTAATCAGGAAAAGGGGGAATTCTATATCGCCTGTACGAATGGCGGTATTGAATACAAAGGACAAATCTGGAAATACGTGCCGAGTCCTTATGAAGGCACGAGCCGCGAAGAACAAGAACCCGGTACGCTTGAACTCTTCATTGAGCCAAACGACAGCAATCTCATGGAAAACGCCGATAACCTGACGATCACACCGTGGGGCGATCTGATTATCTGCGAAGACGGTCCAAACGAGGAGTTTCTAATTGGCGTAACCCCCGAGGGAAACCTCTACCGGTTCGCGCGAAACGCTGGTAATCTATCCGAACTCGCGGGTGCAACGTTCTCTCCTGATGGCACGACGCTCTTTGTGAATATCCAGAGTCCTGGAATTACACTGGCGATCACCGGTCCGTGGCACCAGATTCGACAGCGATCTGACATGTTCTGGGATGCAGCATCAACCAGCACGTCTCTTGGCGGCTAATAATCCAGTTTACGCTACTTGAAACCTTCCAAATACGAGTGAAACCCAACACTTCATAATACAAACTTGGGTTTGATTGAGGTTCTGGGTTTCACTTTCTATCAGTCAATCCAACCTGTCTTATTTATCCCCGCTGGTGCTTCAGGATAATGTGACGCATAAGTCCTGATTTTAAAATCTTTCTGCTTGATTTCCTTTAGCAAGCGTGGTATCATAAGGGTAGCTGCTTGCAGTGGCGTACGATAGCATTCTTGGGTAAAATCTTTCATTTGTATTGTGAAGTACAACGCGTAAAACGCTATATTTATCGCATAAAGGTAGATTACTGGATGACTGAAACAAAAACAGACCTTTATCTTGGGGATTGCTTAGAGGTCCTCTCCAATTTTGACACCGATTCATTTGACCTGATTGTGACTTCTCCTCCGTATGCGGACCGCCGGTCCAAAACGTATGGCGGAATTAGCCCCAATGAATATGTCAATTGGTTCCTGCCTCGATCTGAAGAATTTTTAAGGGTTCTCAAGCCATCTGGTACATTCATTCTGAATATCAAAGAGCAAGCGATTGATGGAGAACGGCATACGTATGTTATTGAATTAATACTTGAGATGAAGAGGCAGGGGTGGTTGTGGACAGAGGAGTTTGTCTGGCACAAGAAAAACTCCTATCCGGGCAAGTGGCCGAACCGGTTCAGGGATGCTTGGGAGAGATGTTTGCAGTTTAATAAAACCAGAAAGTTCAATATGTATCAAGAGTCGGTTATGGTGCCGATGGGAGATTGGGCAGAAAAAAGGTTGAAAAAACTCAGCGAGACAGATCAAAGTCGGGATACATCTAAAGTAGGGAGTGGGTTTGGTAAGAACGTTTCAAATTGGTTAGATCGAAAGATGGCGTATCCGACGAATGTTTTGCATTTAGCAACGGAAACAGCAAATCGAAAGCACAGTGCCGTTTTTCCCAAAACGTTGCCCGAATGGTTTATCAAGTTGTTTACGAAAGAAAACGATTGGGTGCTTGATCCGTTTGCTGGTTCTGGTACGACGTGTCAGGTTGCGCAGACATTGTTAAGAAATTCCGCCGGTATTGAAATTTTGCCGCAGTATTATCAAGTAGCACAAGAGAATATCAAGCAAAAATCCCATCTTGAAAACCAATTCCAGCCGCAATTCAGTTCAACCCGACCTACATCTCAGTAGTTCAACTCCCCTTAGGACTTACGCAAACGCCATTTGGAAAGAAAGCGGACGCTTTGGATTCTGCAAGCAAAACCGTGAGAAGATAGGTCGCCGAGGCACGGGGACCTCGGCGAACAGATGCTTGCTGCGTAAGTCCTGTCCCCTAATAAAATCTATACACACTGACAGTGCAATATCAACGGGCGCGTCTCTTGGCGGCTAATAATCGGCTCATTGACGCTTCTGTTGGCTGTGAAGAAACTGTGTCTGCTGTAGCACGTTTGGATGGAGATACAGTGTCCATTGGTGTGCGGACGACTTGGGTATCTACAGGCTTTCCGCGCAACCGTCCAATAAACTCAGCAATATATCTATTCGCTATGCTGAAACGCCGGAGAATCATCTCCAATACAAAGAGAAGCGCAGCGGTAACTAACAACGCATGGGCAAGCGAAACTTGCTTCTCAATAGGTGTGCCAGCAGGTGATGCTATCTGGGTCGGTGTGGGTTCGTAGATGCCAGCGGTCTCCGATGCAAGCGTTTTTAGCAAGTTGGTATTGGCCTCGAATTCAGCGTATTCTGATGGATAAGGGAGCACCAAGGCTTTAGTCCGTTTGGGAGCATCACCTTCAGGCTGTGCGGTGACGATGTAAGATCCGCTGTCATGTATCTGAAATGTGCCGTTGTGACGCGTCAACGTAATCTGTTGCATTTCAATAGGTTCGCTTGTTCCATTCGGACCAACAACGCGGACCTCGTAAGAGGCTTGTGAGGGTGTTCCTGTATCAATGCTAACTTCTGCGGCACCGTGGCGAAGCGCGACTACAAGATCAAAATCGGCATCTGCATTCGCCGCGGGGAGTGTCCAATTGACGACCTGTCCCCAAAATTTTCCGAAATTCCGCCACGAAATCCATTCTTTTCCCCATGCCGGTTTAACATCCGATGTCCATGCGACCGCTTTCCCTAATCCGATATTCCACCCCGCCAGAACCGGTTCATCTTTATGTGAATGGATGAAAACCTGCGCGATATCCTTCTTCGTTGTTGCGATGTAGCCGTGAAGCTGCGGTGGGGTACCGATGCCCTCTATAATTGGTTCACTCGGAACAGTGATAACAGGTTGGAACGGTTCTTGAACGATGTAACGCTGTGTTTCTCGCACAGCTTCCGTCAACACCGTCGGCAGTTCTTGAACATTTTCGACGGGCTCCACGTGTCCTCCGCCGGTCTTTGTAAGCTGTGTGAGAAGTTCTATGTTTGCCTCACCGATCGCAATCGCCGTGATGCTGATACGTGCCTCAGCGATCTGTTCTGCTAAATCAATAAAATCAGATTTTGTGTCATCGGATTTACCGTCCGACAAGAGAACGATATGCTTGCGTTTCGCATCGTTAGCTTTGAGCATTTCGCCTGCTTCTTCGATCGCTTCTTTCATCAGCGTTGTGCCGCCAGTAGGTTTAAGTTTTCCAACGGCTTGAAGGAGTACAGCATGATCGGATGTAAGAGGAGAAATAATATATGCTTCCTTACCTGCGCTGAAACTGATGACTCCTGCCACGTCATCCTCTTCAAGATTGTCAATACCAGCACTGATTCCCGCAATGGCGAGATCGATTTTACGCCGTTGTCCGCTGACGTAATTCGCCATGCTCCCCGACGTGTCCAATACAAAGAGAATAGCAACAGTGTCCTTCTGTTCGCGTGGTGTCATCTCTACCGGAAGCACGCGTTCCAAGGCGGTATCGGTATAGCCTCCAGGCCCGTAGGCGTGTTCGCCACCGATAACGACTAACCCGTGTCCGAGGTCACGGACATAATTTTCGATGCTTTGCAGATGCTCCAGTGAGAGGACATCTGCGGAAACGTTACTCAGAATCAGGACATCACTGCGTTGGAGTTCAATGAGATCAGTCGGCATCTCCGCGGGTGTCCTGACTTCCACGTCAAAGCCGTTCTCCTCAAGGACGGTTTTCAGATGCATAGCCTGTGCAAGATCTTCTTCTACGTATAGGACATGCGGTTTGCCCTGAATTTTTACAACCCCAAATCCTTGATTATTCTCAAGAATTTCATCGGCTACGTCCAGCTTCAGTTCATATCTATGGTTTCCTTCTTCCGAAACAGGGGGCGCGGGTAAAGCGAGAGAATGTGTACCGCTCGGCAAAGTCCATTCAAATGTATCAATCAACGCGTCTTCGTGATAGAGGGTAGCGGGCACCTTTGGAATGCTACCATCAGTTTCAATCACAGCCGCTATCTTAAACCGCTGACCTTTTCGGACTCGAGTCGGTACCTGCAGCTGCACCACCCGAACTGCGTCTTTAAGAGTGTCAAGAGGTATTGTTGATATTTCAACGTTGCTCGCCGAGAGTAACGGCAGATAGTCTTCCAAGTGTGTACCACCGGCATTATGAATTCCATCGCTAAGCAGCACGATCCGCCGATGATAATCGTTTGGCAGCGATGCGATCGCGCGCTTGAGTGCGGTGAGAATATCGGTGCCATCCCGTCTAATTGTCTGTTCCGCGAGTGCTTCCAGTAGTGCGGTAGACGTGCTTTCCGAGGGTTGATCTTGCTTCTGTCGAATTTCTGTGAGGACGGAGGTTTCCCTTGCGAAACCGATGATGCCGAACTGATCAGTAGGTCTCAATTTTCCGACAGCGGCGTTGATCTGTTTAACTGCTACTTCGCGCTGGGTACGCGGAACGCTTTCGGAAGTGTCAATTAGAAATACGACTGCGAGTCGCTGTTCTTTCTGCGTCCGGTGGAGACTCGCTAAGGCGAGAATTGCACACAGGAGCGCGGTGCCTCTAAGGAAGAAGGTTACGCTTTTTCGCCACTTTGCCGTGCTGAGGTGTGCCCGTCGTTGCACAAAGATAAGTACAGGAATGGCAGCAAGTAGGATTAAGAAGAAGGGAGCTCGGAAATCAAACATAATGTAAAGCAAAGGCAAATTGTGCTTTGTGAAAATTGCCTGCTGTTCCTATGGGACGAAAGAGGTTTTTGGTAGTATAGTCAATTTTAAGGGATGATCTGGTGCGGTTGGAAACCACTATAAGCGTCAATTTAAGAAAAACTGCCTCGGAGCATCGTAGGTTGGGTAGAACGGATGCCACCAAAACCGTAAAAATCACAGAAAAACGATATTTTCTCCATACACGCCACATCAAGTAGAGACCAAGTGAAACCCAACGCTTTTGCTCTGAAGTGCCAGCAACCCTGACGGTATGAAGTTGGGTTTCACTTTGTTCTTGCATAGGTGTCAATTTAAGAAAAATAATAGCCTCAGTTCCCAGGTCCGGTAGGCCCTGTTTGAAACCGCGCCGGGTCTTAGACGCAAACCTTGCATGCCCAAAGCCCTCTTTAGTCCCAGAGGGTTTATTTGCTTGGGTATTTCTTCAGCATCTGTGTAGAAACATGTATCAACCAAGACCCAAGCCCCAGAGGGGCGACATTTGTAGAGAGACTACTACAAAATACCGCGAAACATCCCTAAATTGACATGTATGGGTTTCACTCTGTTCTTGCGTGATATGGCAGCATATTGGATTGACCTGTGTTTGAAACACCGACATCTGCCCTCTCAACGCCGTTCTACCCAACCTACGGGAGCAGGGAAACCCTAAATTGACACCTACCTTGGTTGGGGGCCAGGCGAGGTTACAAACCTCGCCAGCGAAATATAAGGAATCGAAAATTATCTACTATTGGCTGCGGAGTTCCTCAAAATATGCTTCCGCTGCCTGTTGTTCTGCAGCATGTGACATATTATAACGTTCGCACAGCGCGATATATTCGTCAATCAGTGTGCGACGCTTTTCGGGTTGCATCTCGCCGCCTGCTACAAGCATCGCTTTGTAAGCAGGGATAGAGGCTTTTTCGACCCGCGCCTGAATTTCTGGCTTCTCGGCGAGTGCTAACGCCTGCTGGAAATAGTCGAAAATAGTCTGTGAACTCTCCGCATCTAAACCTACGTCCTCCGGGGTCGGGAAACACCGTGGGTGGAGACCCTTTGTCTCTGCGTTGTCGTGGAGGAAGGTGATATATTCCAAAATTGGGGGTGCCGCGGTTTTGTAGTGGAAATTCACAAATTCGTTTAAGAGTGTTTCGGCATCAAGGTGCGGATTCCAGATAAGATGCGAAATCAAGTAATTCCGCAGATCCGAAAATTCACCTGTTAACCCGTTGCCGTTTGCCTGCATGAAAACACCTTTGGCATTGTTGTGAAGGAAATAACGCACATTCGGTTCGATACTCCGTAGATTCGGGAAGGGTAAATCATAAGAACGGAAATTGGTGTTATAGTTCCAAATCCAGATGTCGTCGCAGATTTCCCCCCACTCGTTGGTATCTTGGCAAAAGGCTTGGTTCTGCTCACAATCCGGATTATCAATGGCATGGAGGGTGCAACACTCAATGCTACAGAGTTGAATCTGCACATTGTGCAGCGGCTTTATCGTCTTGGGTGGTTTGCGGGTATACCAATACGCCAGCGTCCCGACTTTGACGTGCGGGTGTACTTTCTCAATGCGTTCCGCGACAGCATTGACAAATGTCAACTGCGACCCCATCGGTGTGCCTTCCGCTTCGTTAAGCACCTCGCAGACTTCACACCGACAGTATGCCGCCGTATCCGCTTGGCTCACACTGATATTGGTGGCTTCCGGACGCTCCGTGAGTTGCTGAATTGCGGATGCCGCAGCGATTTCAATAACCTCAGGATTCGTCACGCATAACTGCGGTCCGCCACCGTGGGTATTCGTATCCCGTTTTCCGTCTACGAGTGCGTAATACTCCGGATGGCTCTCACCGTAGGTGCTGTAAGGGACTAACGCGTGGAATGAGTGGTTGATCAGCTGCTGCTGGGTCTTCCCACCGAGGTTTTCTGCATCTGTAACAGTATTGACTTTCCGTTTCGCCGCGAATGTTGGGTTCTCTGAGTTCTCGCGATAATAACTCCAACGGAACGAGAAAGGTGGGGAGTAGGTATAACTTCCGCACGGTATCTTCAATATAGATGCATCAGGAATATGGGTATGATCGGCGGTTAAAAAGCGAATGCCGATGAGCTCCTCAAGGAACTGATAAACAGCATAGAGAACACCACGCGGGACACCTCCTCGGATCTGGACTTGTCCACTTTCAACGGTGATTTGGATATCTTCATCATCCAACGTGGCTAATGCGCCGATAGCGATCTGTCCGTCATTAGCGTTGGCGTTATTCTGTGCGGTAACAAGCCGTAACGTCAACCGTGTTGCTTGGTTGAACCAACTTTGGAACTCTTCTGCGGCGTATCGCTCAGAAGCGGTAGCGTCATTGGAGACAGTAATACGCCAATCCTGCATTGCTGAGATCGTTAGATCGCCACCAGTTGCCTGAAAGGTGAGTGTTTTCTGAGTTGACATAATTCCTCCTCGATTATGTGCTTGCAGTGCTTTGTTCTACTGCTTCCACATCCGTCTGATATTTCTGTTCATTGAACAACATGATAAAGGCAATCGCAGCGAGAACTGTTATGACAATGGGAACCATAAATATTTTTGCCCACGCATGCCCGCCTTCCGGGTAAGCGAAGTGATCATGCACGTGCCCACTGACGATATGCCCTACCAGCATGCCGAACCCATTCGTGACAAAGAGAAGCAGTGCTTGAGCACTTGCACGGATGTCCTGCGCACTCAATCGTTCCACAGCAATCATGCCACCAACGAAAAAGAACGAATAGCAAATGCCGTGTAATGTTTGCGCACCGACAACCAACCACACGGGTTGACCTATGGCGAAGATAGCATAACGGACGGGCCACGCAAGGATGCCTAAAAAGATAGTAAATCGCATACCGAACCGGCGGAGACAGGGAAATAGGAGGAGCATGAGCAAGACTTCGGCAACTTGTCCGAGACTCATCGCTAAGTTGGCACTACTCCCGGCAAGCCCAACGCCGTGTTCTGCTTCAGTTAAAAAGAGATAGGTTATCGCAAGATTTAAGGAGGGGAAGTAAAACAAGTAGTATTTTTCTCATAGCAATACTCCCCATCAGTTCAGTCTTTTTCTCGTTTGAATAGGTGGTTATCGTCAAAATACTTGTTTCTCAATTCGTCACTACCAAAGAAAGCTATACTGACCAAAAACGCAAAGTATCCTATAAAGTAAAAGTATATCGGGGCAGAGAAAACCCAAGCAAAAAGAGGTGTTATGCCTTCAGGTGAGTGGTATTTTCGGTGAACACGATATATCAGGATACCAATCAGTATTAGCGAGAGAATTGAACTTAATAGAGTGAACAACATAGGTTTCCAGGTGGTCTGCTCCTTCCAGTAGCGAATGGTTAATCTCTTGAGACTTAATCAGAGTTTGAAACTGCGGTAACGTGAGTTTGATAAATAATTAGAAGTTTTTGTATAAAGAGAACCCCTTTGGTATAATGAAATTACCATATTTCTCTAACCAAAAGGAGTTCTCTGATGAATATCATAACACTTTTCTGTAATATAGACGACTTTTTTCTTGCGTATGAAAAATGGAAAGCAACGCATTGTTTGCCAGAGGAGACCACAGTCCCGGAAACACGCGGACGACGGCGGCAACTGCATCCCAGTGAGGTGATGACCCTTCTTATCGCTTTCCATCAAAGTGGGTATCGGACGTTCAAGCACTTTTACGAAAGACACGTCTGCGTCTATTGGTGTGCCGAGTTTCCAAATCTGGTGAGTTATCCTCGTTTTGTACAACTCCAGAAAGATGTTTTGACGCTTTTGACGTTTTATCTTCATGCCCATTTCGGTGAATGTAGCGGTATCTCCTTCGTTGATTCGACCCGTTTGCGAGTTTCGATAATAAGCGGATTTCATCACATCGCGTCTTCGCAGAACGTGCCGGACGCTCGAAGACCTCAATGGGGTGGTTCTATGGTTTTAAACTCCACCTAATGATCAATGAGAAAGGGGAACTCTTAGGTGTTGAGTTGACCCCGGGGAATACCGATGATCGTCAACCGCTATGGGAGTTATCATCCAAGTATCTGTTCGGAAATCTCTATGGCGATAAGGGGTATATTTCCAAAGATCTCCGCGAGTTTCTCAACGCGCAAGGTATCAACTTCTGCTATAAAGTCCGTAAAAACATGAAACCCCTGCCCTTATCGGTTTCCGATGAGGTGCTGCTGAAAAAACGGACGATTATTGAATCGGTGATTCAGGAACTGAAAACGCAGACGCAAGTGGAACATTCTCGCCATAGAAGTTTCGTCAACTTCCGAGTCAATGTTGTTTCTGCGTTGATTGGGTATCAACTTTTGGAGACCAAACCTTCGGTGAATCTCTCCGAACTTCAAACTACCAACGATTTACCCGCGCTTTTCTAACGTATAAACTTTTTTCAAACTCACGTTAGGTTAAGTTGTAATAGAAAGGGAGTTCAATAGCGACAACGAATGAAATAATTAGAAGCACAGCGAAGTTTCGATTTGAGACGAGGGAGAAGGCTTCAAGGAAGGCGTACGGATTTTTCGCCTCTTTGCTCGGCGGCGTGTTGGGCAGCGTTAAGCAATAGACACCCATCATTAATGAGAGCACGGCACCGAAGAGGAGACAGTCGCCAACGTGTGGAAGTGTTGTCTCTTGTCCCTCCCAGAACCGGAGGTATAAACTCAGGATCCAGTTAATCGCAATCCAACCGAGCGTTCCGAAAACCCGAATATTTCCAAATTTATCTGACTGTCCTGTATGGCGGAAAGCAATCGCGTTGGTCAGTGCGATCGTTGGCATATAGAGAACGGCGTGCAGGAAAATCATACCCCACATCATTGGGAAAGAGGTCTGCTTCCATGCAATGAAGAGACAGATACCACCGAGTAGGTGGGAGATCGCTGCGAACAGTTGTGCTGGCATTAAGCGATCCGCAATCCATCCTGCGATGATTGGAGAAATTATCGAACCGATAGCAGTCGTGCCAAAAACGTAACTAATCTGCTTGCCGCTGAATCCGAGGTTTTGCATGTGTCCAGCGATAAGTACTGCCCACGCGCCCCATATAGCGAACTGCAAAAACATCATTCCGGACAGCCGTGCGAAGGTTCCCAATTCTGTTCGTTTATCTTCCATAATCGGTCTCCTCTTTATATTCAATTTCGAGGCTTCATGATTCTTTGCCTATCCCCAATGCACAATCGCTTCTGTTGACTGTACGATGTGCATTCCTGCGTCCGCAGCCTTGGCAAACGCAGCGTCTGCTGGCTCCGTATAGTCCACTATCCCCGGCACAACAACCGGTGAAGTCAGATCATCCACCAAATAGACTTTCTTGGCTAATTCTATATCGGTCTGCTGAATTTCTGCAAGTAGGTCGCTAACAGTCCACGCGACACAGTGGCTCTTTGCCTGTCCAGCGACAATCACTTGATCGTATTCGAGAAGTATTTGGAGGAACATACTATTTTTTTCTGCGATTGGTTTACCATCCGCGTCGTTAAGGACTTCCGGACGCAAGACCGAATAGTTTTCAGTCAGCGGATTCTGTCCTTTAATTTCGTAATGTGTCTGAGTCTTACGGGCGATCGTATGGAAAAAGCAGGCTTCATCAACGGCGGAGACGATGGCGTGTCCGATGCCGCCGAGCATGGCGTGGTAGGGCCATATCGCAAGCGGATACTTACCATCTGCAGTGAGCGTTTTGACGTAGTGTTCGCTGTATGCCTGGAGCCATGTGTATGGGTTCGACGCTGGAACTTGGCGCGGTAGATTTAGGCTGTCAACAACAGCAGGATTGACATGCCATCTGCCTGCCTCAATATCTTCCTGCGTAATCAGTGTCTGTAAGGGTAACGGATGCTCACCTGCATCGTTAATCCAGAAGACTTCGTGGAATATCTGCATCGCCGTATGCGTATCCAGTGTGCAAGCGATTTTGGTAATATGTGGTAGATTGCGATAAATGAATTCGCACAAACGTACGTTGTCTTTTACTGCTCCATTGCCTGACCTTCCACCGACGAACAGTTCATATCCCGGAATACAGAATGTATTTTGGACATCGACAAGGAGCAGACAGGTCCGAAAATCGTCCTCGGATGCGGGGCGTATTGAATGTTGTTCTGCCCACGTGAGTGCCTCACGCTGGCGTTCTTGATAGAGGATCTGCCAGACCTTGTCTACCTGATTAACATCGAAATGTTCTGGGAGTGAAAGTTGTGGTGTAGGCATGGTGTCGTTCCTATTTCGATGTAGTAGCGTCTTAACTTCTGCTTTGTGCTATACACGGTTGCAAAGTGATGCCATTTGTTTATCTCTTTGTCGGTAAAGAAGGTTTTGGATCTGATTCCATAAACTGACTGTTGATCGCTGACATCCGAAAACCCAAAACTGAATACCGCTAACATTTTATAGAATTTCTCGGTTTTTAGCAACAAAAATTGGTTGATATCTGTTATGCATATACGGTAGAATAGAGTAACATTCTCCGGTTAGCATCTTTTAGCACCATAAAGTTTGCAGGGATAATATAAATGAAAAAGTTTTTTAAGCCACTCCCAGATTTAGAAGAGAGGCTTAATCAGGTCAACGAGCGGATGCGGCGGGCACGCCGAACCCTGGAGTGGCGAACTCGGGAAGCTCTTATCCCGCTTGATATTCAAGAAGATTTCAGCATCTCTGAATTGCAAGGCGATGTGCTGCTCGTTTCACGTGACGGCGGTGTACACGATAAGGTCAGAAATCTCATCCGCTCTGAAGGTTACGGATGCGATATTCCAGAGCGAATCTCGGAAGCCATCGGTTTGTTGAAGCTGGGCAAATATCAGATGGTAATTGCCGATTACACCCGCCGCTCGCGAGGTCGGCTCTTTGAATATATCAGGCGGTATCAGCCGCATGTCAAAATTGTCTCGATTGTCCGTAATGACGACGAGGGACGACGGGTCATGAGAGCCGGCAGCTACAGTTACCTGTTAGGTCGTGGTTTTGACCCAGAGCAGTTACGCACCTGTATAACAAGTGCTCTTAAATTGAAGCACCGCACCTGCTGGTTGTTAGCACACGGCGAACGTTGCAACCGATCATGTGTTGATGATTTCCAATCCGATGCAGATTTTGCGGACATCGAATAAAGCACGGTACCGATCTTTTATAGTAAAGCCCAAAAACATCTGAACACAATACGGCTTGATACTTCACCACCGCTGGCGAGGTTTCCTAACCTCGCCAATTCCTTAGTGTCCATTTAATTGTAGGCTTTACTATAACAGCAAATTTTGGAAACCTATAAACTGCAGCAAAAATGGCAACAAATTTAGAATTCAAGGCAGCGTGTCAATCGCTTGAAAGTCTCTACCCGAAGTTGGCTGACTTAAACGCGACACATCGTGAAACCGTCCATCAAATTGATACCTATTTTTATGTGACGCAGGTAAAAGACGCTTCAATATTGGAAACTTGCAAACCACGCCTTAAATTGCGTGAGATTGATGAGGCAGGTGAAGCGTGGCTCATCTACTATGAACGTCCGAATCACAGCGAATCTCGCTATAGTCAGTACCAACTCAGCAAGGTTAGCGACCCGTCAACCCTCAAAGCGTTGCTAACCGTTGCTTTCGGAGTCGAAACGATTGTAAAAAAACAGCGAGAGGTCTGGATGTTCAAAAATACCCGCATCCACCTTGATACAGTTGCCGATTTAGGGCAGTTTATCGAATTGGAAACGGTGTTTCAGGGACAAACGGAAACCGAGGCAATAGACGAACATCAGCACGTCAAAAATACACTCCACTTAGACACTGCCGACCCAGTTGCCGTCTCCTATAGCGACCTTGTTATGCAAAAGTCGTAGCCAAATATCAGCAGTATTGCGTAAGTCTTATATTTTTCTTCCACCACAGAACTATAACTCTCCACCCAAACACACACCTATTTTTGCAGAATTATGCACCCGTTTCACTCCTAAGTAGCGTCACCAGATTTGAAAACAGAATTATGAAACCACCCTTTTTTGGAGGCGACTCATGAAAAACGAAGATGTTGAACTCATTCAACGCGTCCTTGAAGGCGATGATAATGCCTTTTCCGTGCTGGTCAGAAAATACCAAAAACAGGTGCACGCACTCGCATGGCGGAAAATCGGAGACTTCCACATCGCGGAGGAGATTACACAGGACACATTCCTGAAAGCATATAAGAGACTTGCAACACTCAAGAAACCGCAGCGTTTCGCCAGTTGGCTTTATGTTATCGCGGCGAATCGTTGTAGTTCTTGGCTCCGAAAAAAACGGTTGTGGACGCAGCCTCTCGAGGAACTTGAGGAGACAGACAACGAACACGTACAAAATGTCACCTATTCTGGATACGTCGTCTCGGAAAACGAGCGCACAACCGCAGAAGCACAACGCGATGTCGTCAAAAAGCTGCTCGCAAAACTACAGGAAAGTGAACGCACTATCATCACACTCCACTACTTCGGCGAGATGTCGTGCACAGAGATTGGCACGTTTTTAGGCGTATCGGCAAACACGATTAAGAGTCGCCTCCGCCGCGCACAGCAGCGTCTAAAGAAAGAAGAACCGATGATTAGAGAGGCTTTAGAAAACTTCAAAATCACGCCGAACCTCACGGAGAACGTTATGCGAGAGATTTCACGCATTAAACCTGTCGCACCGTCCGGTGGTAAACCCTTCATGCCGTGGGCAATTGCTGCTTCTACAGTTGCTGTAGTGTTGTTAATGCTCGGCATCGGAAATCAGCAACACGCTATCCGTTTCCAACAGCCTTATAGCCTTGATGCCGCATCGGAGATGACAATTGAACTTATTGACGCACCGCTTGTACTAAACCGCACCTCAAAACCTGATGTGCGAACGCAGATCGGAAGCACCAACGCAACGGGCAGAATCAATAAATCCGAACAACCACCTAAGGATACCCAAGCACTCGTCACAGAAGCACACGCTGACGAACTTTTCGATGATTATACAAAATGGAAGCTGCCGAAAGAAGCGAAAGCGCGACTCGGAAAAGGCGGAATTAATGTCCTTCAGTTTTCACCAGACGGCACACAACTCGCTGTCGGAAGTAACATCGGTATATGGTTGTATGATGCAAAAACTGGAAAAGAGATTGACATGTTCCCCGGTATGTGTCAGTCCATCGCATTCTCGCCGGATGGCAGATTCATTGCAAGTGGCGGCGGAACATATACATTTCATGAGGGATTCCAATTGTGGGAGATTGCCACCGGTCAAAGAGTGACAGGCATTGATAGTCTACCCCCTGCATCAGTATTGCAATTCTCTGAAGACGGAAAAACACTTGTCACTTTGGGTAAATGGGGAGACTCAATTGGTAGGTTAGATGTTGAAACCGGAAAAGCGAATGTGAAGAATATCAAGGAACGATCTTGGGAAATGATAAAGAGTCGAAGCACTCCTGAACCTTACGCACTCACATACGATAAATTTACCGTTGGTGGAAAGGATGGGATAATTGAGTTGTGGGACACAACCACTGGTGAAAAATTATTCACCACCACAGCAGAAGTTGAGAACATTCAGCAACCGCCACCTCAGTTTGTTCCGGAAATAGAGACAAATGAGAAGGCTCAAGTGGCAGTTCCTCGCCCTTTAAAGATGAACGAGGGTGCCCCGCGTTTTCTGGTGAGAGGTGCAGGAGATGTACCGTTTTTACCACAAGACAGTAACCACATTTTAGTCTTAGCATTTTCTCCAGATGGCACGCAACTCGCAAGTGGAAGCAAAGATAAAACTGTCCGATTATGGGATACTGACACAGGCGACGAACTGGCTATTCTACGAAAACACACCGGATGGACAAACGCGTTAGCATTCTCTCCAAATGGGAAAAGGCTCGCAAGTGGCAGCACTGATAAGATGGTGCAACTGTGGGATACCGATACGCGTGAGCTGCTCACAACACTCACCGGACATCTAAACGCGATTGCTGCCCTAACCTTTTCACCCGATGGTAGAACACTCGCAAGTGCAAGCACTGATGGAACAATCCGGTTCTGGGACGCTGAAACAGGAGATTTGCAACCTATCAATATCACAGAACACACGGAGTGGGTGAAGGGAGTGACCTTCTTTAAAGACAATTCCACACTCGCAAGTGTCGCATTTAACGGCATAATTACTTTCTGGGATTTGGAAACATCACAAAAAATCGGTTCCCAAACTACTGGACATCGGGATTTATTACCGACTTTAGCGTTTTCACACAACGGAACCAAGCTCGCTAGTGTCGGGGCAAAAGCTACTATATTCTTCGATGTAGGGTCAGGGATAGAGGTCTTAACATGGAAGCCGGATTTTCTGGTTCGACTGACGGATGTGAAGACAGGACGTGAGTTAGCAATATTAAATGAGGTGAATGCTGGAGCTCATCCAAGTTCAAGCATGGCTTTTTCACCTGATGGAAAAACGGTAGCCTTCGGGAGTTCAGGTAAAATTCATTTATGGAATACAGAGACAGATAGTAGGCTTGACATATCTCTCGTAGATGAAAACGGCGATTTGGAACTTCCACCAGACATGGTGCTCCTCCAGAGACCTGAAGCTATTGCTTTGGGATTCTCGCCTGATGGGAAAAAACTTATCAGTGGAACCATGGGAGGAAAAGTTCAGATGTGGGATGCAGAAACTGGAGTTGAATTAGCTCCCTTCCTCCAAGGACAGGATCGGGATCCTATTACAACACTCGCATTTTCTTCAAACGGCACACTGATCGCTGTCGGAAGTGAACGAAAAATCCGTCTGTTGGGTAGCAGTAAGCAGCCCCGCCTTAAAGATATCCCACGCGGTACCAAATCGTTAGCGTTCTCACCCGATGACACTGTCCTCGTCGCAGGACTTAGAAACGGCGGAATCGAATTATTTGATATGACAACCGGTGAAAAAACCACCACACTCAATGGGCACACAGCAATAGTAGAGGTGTTAGTATTCTCGCCCGATGGCAAAACTCTCGTCAGCACGGGACAGGATGGCACTATTCTCTTATGGGACTGGAATGAAGCCATCAAGGGCGCGCCTGAAGCAGATAAATAACAATAAGATAGTTTTCAGTGCTCAGCTGTCAGTTAAGAATCTTGCTGTAGTAGGCAAGACATATTTTTCTGTCACAATGAATTAACTGAAAACTGATAACCGATAACTGACAACCACTAAAACCTAATCCTAAGAGACATGCGATGGCTCCCACCCAATGCTGGGTGGTTCGCAAACGCATAGTCTAATCCCGCACCCGCACCCGTGACGAACCGAAGGTTCAATCCCGCACCAGCTGTCAACCGGCGGATGCGCTCAATTCCTTTACGTTCATCAAAACCGATACGCAATGAAAGCAGATCGAAAAGCGTCCATTCGGCACCGCCATGCAACTCAACCCCATCTTTGATATAGGTATCCAAAGCCAAGATAAGGGTGCTACGGAAAATGGCAAGTGCGTGTGTCGTTGCAATGCCGATTTTGAGATGCGGCGGTATCGTCTCAGTATGCGATGTCAGGTCTGCTGATGGTGGTGGCGTGTTCCAATAGATTTTTGTCCGAAAAATATCGCTGGCTTGCAGTCCGAGCGTCAGGCGATGGGACTTTTCTGGATTTGTCATCGCAACAAAACCGATGTCTGCACCGCCACCGATGGCGTTTGTTGTCCGATATCCGCTCATGTAGAGCAGCTTGAGTGTGCTACCAAGATGGAGATCAATACCGTGAAAAGAGGGGAGTGTCCAACCAGACGCGAGGAGGAAAGCGTTATCCGTATTATTGAAAGTCCCTACCACTTTCGGACGGTTCGTAGGTCCGACAGGACGCGTAACTATCGGTAGACTGGTGATAGGAATATCGTCAACACCGACGCGTAGCCAACTGATACCGATCGCGCCTCGATTTTTGAGCGGATGGACATAACTCACAAAGTCATAAGCGTCCTGCCCATTGAGCGTAGAATGCATGAAACTGACTTCGTATCGGGTGAGGTATCCCAGTCCAGCAGGATTCCAATAAGCCGCGTAGGCGTTGTCACTCAGAGCAGTTCCCGCCCCCCCCATAGCAAGGGCCCGGGCACCGACACCAAGTGTTAGGAAATCCGCTGTATATTTCGCATCCACAGATTGGATTGCAACACACAGCATAATTATAGACACAATGAGGCACAAGATATTTTTCTTTACGGTTTTCGGCATTAGGTTCTTGGCTTTCGGAAAATAGTGGTCAGTTTTTTAGTTATCAGTTATCGGTTATCAGTTGTCAGTTAATTTCTTGTGGCAGGAAATATACTGTTCCTGCTACAGCAAAACTCTTAACTGAACAGGACTTACGCAATTTACGTTCGTCTCGACTATGTTCCGCAGGGTCCCCGTGCCCTGCGTGCGTTCATGTCTGGATGGGCACGGGGACCCATCCCAACAGCACTTTGATGCGTAAGTCCTACTGAAAACTGAGTACTGAAAACTGACAACCATTAACGCAATTTCATCATTTTGAGTATCTCGGTAATGTCTTTTTCACCTTCACGTTGGATTTTGAGTTTGGCGTAGTAAACACCATTTGCGACTTCGACCCCATCGGCATCCCTACCATCCCATTCCACCATCAAGAATCCCGGCGTCGCTGGGATAGAGAGTTCTCGAATCAACCTTCCACTCAACGTATAGATTTTCACATCAAGCGAGTCAGCAGGTGCCGTTAATTCACACGTGATCGTGGTTTTGCGCGGAAATGGATTCGGATAGTTCAGAAACGATAGCAGCTGCAAGTCATCATGAACCCGAAATGTAGTGCGTTTTGTGTCAGTATTTCCATGTACATCGCTCGCTGTCAAGCGAAGTTCATACTCGCGTGGTTCAAGTTCTGGAGACGGATATGTCAAAACGAGTTGATTTGAACCCGGATGATACGTCAATTGATACGCCTCCGGTGCGATACGTTCATACTCTCCCGATACTCTCCCCAACTCTAACAGCAATGGTCGTGTAAGATAGTCAAGCCCACTCGGGTCAGTTAGTGTCGCACCGATAAGGGGTTCAGGATCTGTCGGATCTCCCGGCACGAAGTGCTGCTGGTTGCCAACAGTAAGTTGGATATCAGGGGGTACGGTGTCGTCGCTGTATATGAGTGTGACGGGTCCCAGCCTGTCGGTTGTTGCTCGAATGATACCGATAGGTCGAGTTTCAAAACTAAATCTATCACCAGGAGCGAAAGGGTACTCCCCTTGTGTAAGTTGAAAACGTAAACCGTAAGGTTCGTAGAAAAACGGCTGCCCGACTGTTCCTCGGAGGGGCGTACCATCGGATTGGGAATGCAAGACCCCCGTCCTCTCACCTTCAACTTGGAACTCGGTATCTGTAAGAAAAAAGACAACCCACCGATCTTCAGGTATAGCCGTATCCGGTGGAAGTTCAATGTAGCTAATAGTACCGCTGCCTTGATTAGTGTCTCTGAATCCAGATGCATACCAGCTTAATTCTTGTTGCGAGGGATCTTCGGCGTTCGTTTCCGCTTCTAACGGTTGGTTGAGCGCAGTAATATTGAATGCCCAGATATCGCCAAACCTAAAAGGTTGTTCAAAGTCTTGTTCCATGTTAAGGGCGAGGCCGTGCCGCCAGTCCAGATAGTCTATACTGAAGCTGACAAGCTGCTCTGCTGGCGAAATAACTTCCAACGCCTCAAGATTCTGTGAGTCCTCTACGAAAGGTGCGAGCAAGAGTCGATAGGTTCGAGGTCCTGTAAAAAAGAGAACGTATTTGCCAGTCCGTGTGCCTTCGGATTGGATAAGGACATCATTGAGCCGAGCCATGCCAACATTCTCGTCACTCACGTTTGTCACATGTATGCGTTTCTGTAACGCGCCTGTCGCATCGGTCAGCTGCTGAGAGGGGAGTTTTACCCAGTTTCCGAGCGTTGAACTAAACATATAGACACCCATCTCACGTGCGCGCGCGATAACTGCAGTATCAATCGTGGATGCGACCGCCAATCCATCGGTTACCTCCTCCGAACTTCCTAACAATTCTTCGGCGAGCTGGGCACTAAGAATCCCGAAATCAAAGTTTAAGTCAATTGCCACTGGGGAAGCAAGGAGAAGGTCTGTCGGAAACCGTTGGAAACCATTCTCACTGCCAAGCATGTCTGACTGTTGAGAGTTGAGGGTTTCCAATTCGTAACCATACGCGACCTTCCCTGGCAGTGGCGCACGCTTGGACCCATCGGTAGTAGAACTTGTAGATACAGCAGATGAACTTGTTCCGATAGCGGTGAACCTCTGTTTATCCAAAGAACGAATTGAAAGCACGGTTTCCGCGTCCTGAAGCACGCCAGGCGGTGCAGTGACAACACAGTTCCTGTCCAAACTGATAATTTGACGTGCAGCAGTGCCGACCACCCCCATATTAACAGAGATCCGTCGGTAAGCGATATTATCCTCTTCGTCGTTTTCAAGGATTTCACCGGGTTGATCGGCTTCAGTCGTTGTCGCATCGACATAGACAAATATGTCGTGTGTGCCGAGAGGCAACTGATCTGTCAGATTTAAAGTTGCAGTGGCAATCGGTAAAGTATTCAGCGGATCGGGCTCATAGACATCTTTCCGTGTAGATGCCTCTTCTAAGTTTGCTAACGGTGTGCGCTGTATCCAGTCATCAGGTTTAATTCGGGCAGTTCCGAGCGGTCTGGCATCGTTATCAACAAGCATATCTTCGTCAACATCCGGATTATCGCTAAAAAAAACGACCTCTATAGGGGTCTGTACCTCTGGTCCCTCTACCTGCACATCCGCCGATAGATACCATTGTTTCTTTTTGGAATCGTAGCCGTACCCAATAATATCCTCTCTCCCTACCTGTACAACGGAGAGATTCGGATAGACGTAAGGATAATACTCAAGTCTATCGCTCACAGTTATATTGCCATCTGAATCCGTGACTTTAATCTCGTATCGGACGACGGAACCGTCTGTAGGTGCGTTTAGCAGTTCAGGCGTTGTCCACCACCCGTTCTTGTGCGTCCCCTCCGCAGTATCATCGGGCGGGGGCCCCGGAATGAGATGTACTGTTTCCCACTGGCGAGCCACTAAATTGCGCCACTCCAAGACCACCAAGAGCGATTCTTCTTTTTCATCAGAAATCTGAACAGAGATACGAAACTTGTCGTCGCCGACTAATTCAGGGCGGACATCAAGAATCTTGGGAACATTGACCGTAAAACCGTCGCCACCCACAGCGACAGTCGCGTCGCTTTGTGCATAGTACTCAACATGCGCGTCACCACTGGCAATGTTTTGTGGCACAGTGAAAGTTACAGCCGGATAAGCACCGCGACTCACAGTAAGCGTTTCTGTCAAAGGCACATCACCGGTGTAGTATTCAACGGGACCGGCGACACCTTGGGAGATAGCTGTTTTTCCGGGAAATAGTGCCTTGACGGTGAGCGTTCCGTCAAAATCGGTATTCTTAACAAATTGTTTCTTTCGATTCAATGCATCGTAAGTGGCGGACTGAATGTACCCGGGTGCTATTCGGAGCGTATCTCCTGGGGCAACAGTTTTCGTTTCAATCGCGGGTCGAATCTCACCATTCGCGATAGCGATTTGCAAGGCAGGATCCCCAAAAAGGGTATATTCCATCATGACATCAATCTGACCTGTACCCTCTGTCATCAAAAGTTCGACCTTTGAGTCAAAACTCAATGGGCCGAGTTGTCGCACATTCCGTTTAAAGATCATATCAAAGATGATACGATTCAGTGCATCGTTGCCGCTGCCGTAAGTGAGGCGTGTAGCACTCAACATGCCGATGATCCCGCCTCTCTCTTTGCGTAACAACTTCTCTGCCATGCTCGGTTCGCCAGGTTTATCAAAATAACCGTTGTAGCAACTCAGGACCAACATAAAAGGAATCTTGTCTGTTTCCTCAACCTCATTGACAGATGCGTTATCAAAGATTATTTCATGTGCCCAGACGATTCTGCCGCCGTGTCCGGCATATTGTGCGAGCACAGCCCCCTCTCCAAGTGCTTCAATAATCATATCCTTTGCGACGCGTTGCGGATGGATATTTGGGAAATCCGCGGGCTTTGCTTCAACCTCGTCAGTGATATCTTCAAGGAAAATCTCAACGGTTTCGTAGCCTAAGCGGGTATGGTCCTTCGCTATCTCATCAAGACTTTTCCTGAAGATAAAATCTCCAGAATTGCTGACATCGTCGTCAGCAACAGAAATAATCTTCCGCCGCCAGTTACCATTTGGAGGTGCTTGCTCATAAGCCAAAATCTTATCAACAATGACATCGGCTTGGCTGACGGTTTCGACGCTGAGTCTACCGATATACATATCGGTGAATTCATCGTGGCCAGAGACGGTAACATACCAGTGGTCTGAAGCGGTTCGTCCGAAGGAATCGGTTCGGATGTAGTGTGTCGGAATATAGCCATCGAGTTCAGGGGGCTCAGCGTGAATCTCGGTATCAATGCCGCGAAAATCAAATGTACCGTCGCCGAAGAGAACAATGTAAGTTGGTGCCGGTGGTGTCCAAGATTGATACGCGTGCCTCAGAAAATCTTTAATCGCTTTAGGACTCACACCGCCATCGCCGTAAGTGTTGTAGATATCGTCAGTTGTTACAACTTTGGTTCGGTATCCACCACCGCCAGATGTTTCACGCCATCCCGCTAACCTCTCTGCCGCAGCAAGGAATTTAGGATGTGTCACAATCACATAATCTGCACCGTGTGTTGTGGTCGCTAAGTCCGTGGGTTCGACGATTTCAATGCGTTCCGGCTGCCGTAACGCGGTATCAGAGACTGCGATAAACTGTGTACTTCGTGTATCCATTACCTGAAAAAGTACATTATATGAATTCGCGCGTGTTATATCTGATTCTATAGTAATACCCTGCATCCGAGCAGTGAGATGTGTGCCATCTGTCTCAAAAACATGTACACCGGGGTCGCGGAACGCCTCAATTTTGTACTGGAGCTTACGCGCACCAGTAGGCTTTGAACGTGAACTCGCATCTGCAGTCGATGATGTGAACCACAGCTCATCTGTAACAGCACGAAAGAGGCGTGTGTACTCAACAGAAAAACGGTTGAGGTAGACATGATATGGATATCGGGTGGTATCCTCGTCAACATTATCATCAACACGTGCGAGAGATAAAACGTTCAGTTCGCCTTTCGTGTTGTCCTTGAGTGTATCCCAAGTCCGTAGGGACCTTTCAACTGTGGAGGTATCTTGATGCTCCCACTCTGCTACTTCAATGCGGATACCGTTGACAGATACTAAAATCTCATGTGGCACCGGTGTGCCACCCTGCAAGTCAACAGAGATATGTGGCGGGTTGAAGCTCTTTGCGACATCATAAAGCGGAAACTCAAGACGCATTTCAGCACTATCGCCACCGTTTTTGATACCGTCCCAGTACCAGAAATCATTTTCCTCAAACCACTTGTGTTTATCGTCGCTGTAGACAAATTCAAGGTTATTTGTTAGGTAATCCTCTTCAAAACTCACCTTAGAGCGAAAAGTGGGAACCTGCGTCGCCGTTGGGTCCGTTGGACTGGCGGTAAGCTGCGGCACCCGCGTCCGGATGCGACTGTTGTCAAGTGTTAGCCAATAAATATTCCAACGGCTATACGGATTTCTCGGTTTATGTCCAAGAAAAAAGATAGCATCTCCCGGATCGAATCTTCTGTCTTCTGCGCCGGTGATGTAGATGGGAATATCTCTGTTTCCTTGCGTTACGCGAAACCTTGCTGGATTTGTACCGATAAGTTCCACACCCCAGTCGCGCGCGAGGGATTCTGCTGTCACGGCATAGATACCAGTTTCTCTGACGAACAACTTGTAGCCTGGATTTCCATCACCGCCGTTAGAAACAAGCGTCGGTGCTGCAGGCACGAGTGGACGGGGTGCCCGAAAACGAGCAGCTTGCTCAGCATTGAAGAGTTGATGTGACAAGGCGCGTTCAAAAGCCTCTGATTCAGCCATCGGTGTGTGGCTGTTGAGCATCATTTCACTGCCACTAACCGTTCTTGACGGACTGCCGACTGCTGACTGCTGACGGTTTCCATAAGAAAAACGGATGTTCACTGTGAAGCGTGAATACAGACGCAATTGCCGGGTTTTTGGGAAATACTGCACAGGGTATAACGCCAATGCGATGACACGTTGACTGCGAATATAGCCCTCTCGGACAACACGCGCAAGCGGTAGTCCGGGATATGAAGGGTTTCCGGTATTCGACTGATATGCACTTCCACTCTCCACCCACCGTTGCGATGCCGAGTGCTGCGAATCGGATTCGTGCACATCGAAAATTGAGACAGGCACAAGGCGCACACCAGAACGGGTCTCGGCGGGAGCAGCCGAGACATCAACCGCCTCAATTGTAGCCGTCGCCGGTATACCCAGCATAAGGCGCGTGACAGGAATTTTCGGATTACCGGGTTCAGTAGTGAAGTGACAGTCGGCGTAATGTGTCTCGTGGTAGCGGACATTGTCTCGGACTGCTTCAGAGACAGTGAGTTCAGGTAAGGTGAACTGAAGTGTGATGCCTTCGGCTGATGTAGATTGGGTAACACGCGCAGATGCGCTGAAAGACCATACAAAAAAGAAGAGAACTGGGATGCATAGCATAACACTAAGCCGCAATCTGGTGTGCACCCGTTTGTTCTTCTCTTTGGTGTTTTTTGAGAATAATTGCATTTTTTAATGATTGTCAAGCGAAAATCTTGTGTATTAACTCTATCTGTGTTTTGTGAGATGTAGTTTCTTCACTTTTTTGCTATCGTACCTTCAAAAGGATTTTACCGAAATTGCGATTCGCTTCCATATATTCATGTGCTTGTCGCGCTTCTGCTAATGGAAAAACAGTGTCGATAACAGGCTGAAGTGTGCCACGTTTTAATTCGGGTAACCATCGCTCAACAAAACGCTGTGTGATAGCGATTTTTTCGTCAATAGATTGTGGTCGCATGACTGAACCGATGATCTTGAGCCGATTGCGCATCACTGCACCGAGATTAATTTCTGTCGTCGCGCCGCCGATCAACCCAACTTGCAACAGTCTACCTTTTGTTTTGAGTATGGAAAGGTTCCGTTCAAGATAGGGAGCACCAATAAAATCTAAGACGACATCGACACCTTGTCCATCCGTTAAACGCTCAATTTCAGCAACGAAGTCGGTTGTTTTGTAGTTGATCCCCTCTATTGCTCCGAGTGTCTTGCATTTCTCAATCTTTTCCGACGTTCCCGCAGTGACGAAGACGTTAGCATCGGCATGATGGGATATTTGAACGCCAGTACTGCCGACACCACTCCCGCCAGCATGAATTAGAATTGTTTCGCCAGCCGATAATTTACCCAAAGTGAAGATGTTTTCGTTTGCTGTAAAAAACACTTCAGGAACCGCAGCAGCTTGCTCAAAACTCCACTCGTCAGGTATTGGCATTGCCATACGGTAATCGATGACAGCTTGCTCAGCGTACCCACCACCACCGACGAGTCCAAAAACGCGATCGCCTTTGGTTACGCCCTCTACGGCACTACCCATCGCTGAAACGGTGCCAGCAATTTCTAAGCCGAGTATCTCGGATTCGCCCGGCGGTGGTGGATACCCGCCGCGCCGCTGAATCATGTCGGCTCGATTTAAAGCAGTGGTATGAACATCCACTACAAGCTGTGTTTCAGTCAGTTGCGGCGACGGTGCTTCGCCTAATTGTAGCACCTCCGGTCCCCCGTCGTCTGTTCTGATAATTGCTTTCACCATTTTACCTCGCTTTTTATTTTTGAGTGTCCATCCAGACGCTTTCAATTCTAACACATTTAAAATGTTATACCAAGTTTAAAGGGAAAACCAAGATCATTATAAAAACGTGAGTTAGATAATAGAATTGAAGTATGACCGTAGGTTGGGTAGAGCCGTGAATGACCAAGAACCCTTCAGTTTACTAAGAAAAGCCTGCTTTTCAGTGACCCATTCATGGAAATAGACTCAGCAAAACCCAACAATCCAACGCTACCCGTGTGAGATTGTGTCGGGTTTTCAACCTACACGCTTAGGTCGAACTCACGTTACTTATCAATCTTCCCGCCAAGACCCCATGCTTTAGCTTGTGGGATGTAGGCGGGCGTTGCGTTTGAAAGCCCAAAAAAGATTTGACATTTAGTCAAAAATATAGTATAATTAGAGTAACTTGCTGGACAACGCTTTCACCCTGCACATACCTTTGTGCAGGAGTTGTCCGCCATTGTGAAAAGTGGTATAAACAAGTTGCAAGTGATACCTTGCTAAAAACATATATCGGTAGCGGTGCGTAATACTTCGGAGCGGAGGTGAAATCCCGCACGTTGCGTTTGCTACTCACTTTTCAACTTTTCGGTCTAACAGACCGAGGCAGGCGGGGATAGCCAAGATTTTGCCTTGATATGCCCGAAGCGATTTTTCACGCAACGGGGAATCGCCTGCTGGTGGAGACAACGTAAGACGGTTGACCTTCAGGAAAACCGCTATTGTCTACGAAGCCGAGGTTTCCCCATGCTTTAGCTTGTGGGTGCTATCACGTCAGGGTGTCAATTATAGATGAGAAAGGACTGCCTGCACCAGAAGCGGGATCATCAGCTCATGATGTCCCGTGAACGTATACCCTTTGCCACCCATCTCCGTCGGGCGTTTAACGACGTTTTCTACAGGACGGTATTGTTGATTCATGTCGAAATTAGCGGCGGTGAAGTGGGATACGGTATGCCCCAAGTTTCGTGCGATGGTCAACGCCTTCAGGAAAACCTCCGGTAGAATCACAGCCGAACCCAAATTTAGCACAACACCACCGCCTTCCAAGTCCGTCACTAAGGCTGTCAACAACTGGAAGTCGGTGAAACTTGCCGCGCCGATAGCCGCCCCGTTTGCACTCGGATGCTGATGGATAATATCCGTACCGATGGCGACATGCACCGTGATCGGGACATCGTCCTGAACACCGGCAGCAAGGAGACTGTATGTGTTGTAGGGCGCGTCCATTTCAATCAGTTGATTACCCAGTGCTTCACCCATCCCGATGCCTGTATCTGCAGCGCGCTGAATTGCAGTGTTCATCAATTGTCCAGTCTCTTCCCACATCCCGAACTTACCGGTCTGGAGATAGGCAGAGACATCTTCGGAAGTTTCCCCGATGAGGGCAATCTCAAAGTCGTGAATGCTACTGGCACCATTAAAGGCGAAGCCGGTAATCACACCGAGTTTTGCCAACGCGATTAAGAGTGGGCTTAACCCGCACTTGATGACATGCCCGCCCATCATCACGATAACCGGTTTCTCGTTCCGATACGCAGCAACGATGTCGTCAACGAGTGCCAGAAAGTCCGGTGCTTTGAGGATCTTCGGAAGACTTGCTAAAAACGCGGATAGGTTGATCTCTGATTCCGGCAGCGTTGCGAAATCGTGAACGGAGGTTTTATTGATACGATCCTGAAGTGGATACGTCGTGACGGAAGACATATCAACCGGTTTCCAAGTTTTTTTCATGTTTTTTGTCCTTAGGTAGTTTTATATAAAAAATGATGCCGATAATAAACCAGAATAGCAACACAGTGCGTTGGTGTAGAATGTTATCTGCGAGTCCATAAACAAGCGCAGAGATTAGGAACCCACTTGAGCCGATGAAAGTGCCTCTGCCCCAAAAATCGTTATGCCTCCGTCCAGCAAAAACCTGCTGACAAATAATCACCACTATCCACAGAAACAGCACAAGCGACGGAATACCGTGCTCAACGGCGATGTGCAGATAGATGTTATGAGCGTGATAAGGTATGTTATATTGTTCAGGCGGTCCACTGGTTTGATATTCATAGCGAAACCTACCCAAGCCGATGCCGATGAGTGGATATTTCCGAGTGAGTTCCAGCGAGATTTGCCACCACTGCGGACGTTCACCCATGAATCCAATAGGATGCTCAATCATCGTTTGGAAGCGTGCCTTAATATGTTGCGGCACGAGAAATAACGATAGACTCAGGAGTACAATAATTATAGTGGATCCTAACAGTATACGTTTCCATAATCCATGCACGGGTTCAAGTTTCCGCAGTGCTATCACAATGAAGTAGACACCGAGGAAAACTGTGGCAATGATCGTGCTTACCCAAGCGGCACGTGTAAGGGTCAGCACGAGGTTAGCACCCATCACGGCTACAACTGCACCGAGTACCAAGATTATCCATATCGGAGGTTTCTGTTTTGTGTGTCTCCGCCAACTTGCCCCAAAGTAGCCCATCACAAATGGGAGACTGAGGGCAAGATACGCCCCAAGGTCGTTTGGCATCTTAAAGGTCCCGGTGAGCCGTTGTTCGATCATGTATACCATGAGGTGTGTTTCGTTCTTACGAATCACATACCGTCTCTGCCGTGCGGGGTCATTAATCCGCCATTCATCAGGCTGTCTTGAAGGTGAAATCGAGACATTTTGGGAAAGCGGTACGTTGCATTCTCGCAATTCGGCGCGAAATTCATCCGATATTTGTAAATTTGGACCTTCGCCTGCCTCGAGTTCTTCCTTAAATTGTAACCCGACCTGTCCCATAAAGTCAATCGCTAAACGGGTGTCATTTGCGTAGTACCAGAGTCCGAGTGCAGAAGATATACCTGCTGCTGCGATAAAGGCGATGACGACATGTTTCCAACGGGAACCCAAGCGGCTATGAATGACGGCGTAAAAAAGCAGAATCGCACGGAGCAGTTTCCAGAAATAACCGAGGCTGCTGGTCGCAGGGTGTGGTGCTAAGAGGCAGGCTATCAAAGCTAACCCCAGAAATAAGGCGATAGGGATGTCAAGTGGTGTGCGTTGCCATCCGAGTTTCCGTTCTGAAACCATACGTCCTATCCATCCGAATGACACGAGTGAAAGTCCGATGTTGAGGAATGCTGTCGAGTAGCCGAAGGGCAAGGCGAGGACAAAAGTCAGAAACCCAATGTAGGTGGCAGTATCAAAAACTGTTTCAGATGTAAAGCGTGAAGGAAACGAAAGTTTCAATTTTGACATAAGTGTGAAAAATAAATAGTGCTTGAAAAATATAAGGAGAATATTATACAATATCTGTTAACTTAGACAATCTATCATGTATAAAAAGGCAGGGCTATTCAGTTTTCGGAATTTTTTGTAATATTTTTCACATCTGTTAATATTTTGAGATAGCACATATCGCGTGATTTTTCACGCGATATGTGCTATCCTTCACCGTAAAAAATGAACCTATTTTTTGAGGTGAATCATGACAAGCAGTTCCTCTTGCCACTTACTTGATATATTAGCAGAAGTGCCGGATCCACGCCATAAAAAAGGCAAACGCTATCCTTTGGTCTCTATCCTGGCTTTGATCATCATCGGTCTGATGACGGGACATAGAGGTTATACCTCTGTAGCGACGTGGGCACGGAGCCAACCCGAACTGATCCAAGCATTAGGTTTCAGGTCTAAGAAAACCCCGCGTGCGTCAACACTGCATAATCTCTTGAAGCGTCTTGACGTAGCGAGTCTCGAAGCCTCCCTAACGAAATGGGTGTCTTCAAAACTTGAAGACTTTCAAGCTTTCAAAACACAGCGTCTACAAGGAGTCGCTATTGATGGTAAAGAGTTATGTGGCTCTGAAAACCCAGAGACGGGATACCGGACACATTTACTTTCCGCAGTCTGTCATGAGTTAGGGATTACCCTCGCACAACAGCCTGTCAGTGGGAAAACCAACGAGATTCCGATCTCAACACAACTCCTCAAAGCGTTTGATGTCGCAGAGAAAGTCGTGACGACAGATGCCCTTTTGACGCAGAGAACCTTTTGTAAAGAAGTTCTCGAACATCAGGCAGACTATGCGCTGCCTGTCAAAGAAAATCACAAACAGATGTATGACGACATTCAGCAACTCTTTGAACCCCTCTCGGAGACAGATGCCACAGAGGTTGAGACCCGACGCTTTGAAAACCTTCACACCCAAGAAGGCGCACACCTTCATACCTACACCCATGTTGAAACATCACACGGGTTGACCACCACACGCACCCTAACCGCAAGCACATTGCTCACAGATTACATCAAATGGCCCGGAATCGCTCAGGTTTATCAATACCAATCTCAGCGAGAAAACACAAAAACAGCCCAGATCTCCTCGCAGACGCAGTATGGCATCACGAGTCTCTCACCCGAAGTCGCATCCGCAGAAGACTTGCTCAAACTCCGACGCGAACATTGGACGATAGAAAACAAAGTCCATTGGGTCCGAGACACCGTTCTCGGGGAGGACGCTTCACAGGCGAGAACCGGGAGTATACCACAAGTCATCGCAGCATTACGCAACACTGCCATGTCTGTTTTACGCTTCGCAGGACACACAAAAATCTCTGAAACAATACGATTTCTCGCTTCAAAACCTTTACTCGCAGTTAAACTCATCCAATGAGAAATTGGAAAACTGAATAGCCCTGTATAAAAAGGATACCACTATGCGCTTTACATACAGTCTCGTTGCTTCACTCTTAGTGTTTTGTCTTATCGGTTTGCTATTCACGCCACCCGCGTCCGCATTTATTGAGCGAGAATATACGATTCGTGAAGTCCTCAATGCTTGCACGAACATTGTCTTCGGCAAAGTAAAAAGTGTGGATCGGGGCCGTTTGCGAGGTATTGTCACTGTTGAAAAAGAAGTCAAAGGTAAAAGTGGTCTCAAAGAAATCAAGATGAATTTCGCCACTGGGCATTACAAACGAGGGACTTCGCCACAAAAGTTGGTGAAGTTGCTCAAACCGGGAATGCCTATCATCGTTTTCTATCGTGAGCATTACGGCATTGATAGTATGTGCTTTGTTGATGATACATGGTTTCAGATGCGTGCCTATCGCGGCGGATATGGTGGAGGTTCATGGTGGACATTCACACACATTGACCCGATGATGTCCCGGACGTTTGATGGCAAGGCGAAGGCGTTTCAAAAAATTGTTAGCGACATGTTAGCAGGTAAAATGTGGGTTGCTGCGCCGAAAAACGCCGTAAAAGTCTTAGTCCTAACAGGAAATAGTACATATGCGACATGGGGTCAAACCCCTGTGAGTGCTAACGTTGCGACGTATGAATATCAGGCGTTGCGGTCGATAAAAGAGAGTGGCAAACGTGCTATCGCTTATGAACTCACCAAAGAACGGACGCTGCCGCAATTAGAGAAAGCCGATGTGCTGTGGATCGGATATGAAGAAATTTCGAGTTATGGACGCTACCTCCTCTCCAGTAAAGCCGAGGAAAAGATTAAGACGTTCGTAGAGAACGGTGGCATCGTTGTCGTTGCGGGGCAAGACAGTAGTGCTGAAAAGCCATGCGGTGTCGGCTGGCTACAAGGTGGCAAGTTGAAGGGGGTTGAAAGTTCTCCAACCCAGGATTTCGTTGTTACCAAAAAAGGGAGTTCCCTTTTCTCAATCCCTAACACCATCATGTCAGGTAAAATCTTTGTTGATGATGCTTGGGTAGATTGGGCTCGGAACGATGAGGTTTTTGCGACCACTAAGGAAACCAAGGAGTTGGTTGTGGGAGCGAGACGATCTGGTAAGGGTTTATACATTATCACGAGCCTTCGCAACGATGGGCAATATACGACTTCAGTGAACAAGGCATTCATGGAGAATATCATGCATTATGCTGCCAATCAACTGAAGTAGTAAATTTATGTATTATGTTAGGCACGATCATTGGTCGTGCCTTTTCTGTTAGATAAACTTCGCCACAACTAAGGTAATGTCATCATTGGTGCTTTCGTCCTGTTGATAGGCTTGGAGGTCGGACAAAATCTCTGTCTTAATCTCCATCGGAGACAGATGACGCTTTTCTGAGATGAGTGCTTTGAAACGCTCCAATCCATACATTTCAGCGTCCGGATTGAATGCCTCGGTGATGCCATCTGAATAAAGTACGAGTAAATCGCCAGAGTGCCATTCGACTTCAGTGCTGTAATATTGTGTGGGTTCATCGAATTTTGGAAAACCAACTGGCATAAACGAGGATTCTAATTCCAGTGGGTCGCCGTTGTCTCCGCGATAGAGGAGCATCTGCGGATGACCGGCATTAGCGAACTCGAACCGATTGTCCGGATGAATAATAAGATAACAGCAGGTCATGTAGATGAAGGTTTGCGAATCTTCTGTGACTCGGGTAATGGCTTTCATGACTTCAGGCACAGAAGCGTCAAAACGGATTTGGGTTTGCAAACAACTTTTGGTCATTGCGGCTACCATTGCTGAATGGTAGCCGTGTCCCATAACATCACCGAGGAAAATAGCGACGCTGTTATCGGAGAGACTCAAATAATCATAATAATCGCCGCCTACACTGTTCGCTGGTTGACAATATCCTGCGGAAGAGATACATGGATGCGAGATTTCTTGATTTGGGAGAAGAGACTGTTGAACTTCAGCGGCGAGACGCATTGATTCTTCCAGTGCGATATCCTTACGGATGGCACTCATCTGGATTTCAAGGTCGCGTCGGATTTTATCGTTTAAAACGCGGAACATACCGCTGCCGATCCGCGGTTCGCGCGCCATTGCGTTGTAAAAATCGTGCCTCGTAATTCGCAAGAATTGTGTGGGCTTCACGGTTTTGACGGTAGCACTCCGCGGTTTGTTGTCAATGAGCGCGATTTCACCGAGGCAGTACCCTTTTTCATTAAAGAACAAGACCTCAGTTCCTGCCTTGATGATGCTGACTTCACCATCAACCATGAGATAGAGCGAATCGCCTTCGTCCCCTTCCTCAAATAGCGTTGCATCAGCCGGATAACCGACTTCGTTCGCAATCTGACAGATCGCTTTTAATTCGGTTTGTGGAAGTTCCGAAAAGAGTTCTGTCTTCTGTAAAAACTGTAGTTTATCTTCTTCTGTCAGCATTATTGATTCAGCCTTTGACTTTTTGTAGAAAATGTGTTATTTTTAATAGAATAGGATGTTTTGACTTGTAAACTGCGTTTTGGGTGATTTACCGAAAGATTAGACGAAATTCACAAATGGAGTTCTGCCGAATGCCTTTGTATTTTTGCAAACACCCTGTCAACGAGCAGATGGATTTCTTAGACTAAAAGGTCAAAAAACATAGGAACGGGATGACACAGAAAAGAGAATTATGTCAGTCATAGTACCCACCGCCCAAAGGCGGAGGCTTGTGCTTCATCGCAGTTTGCTTTCCGAAGAAGGTCTTACGTCTGCTCCACAGAGGAGCCTAAGCAATCCTCTCACCCGAAGGTGACTCTTTATTTGTGAGAGTGCATTGTGAGAGCGAGTCCCGCGCTTTTACCTGCGGTAACAATTGCACTCTAATGTGTTCTCAACCATCAGTGTCTGTCTGGTGTCTCTCGACTTCTACCGCTTGTGCCGTAACTTTACGTGAGTTCACTCAGTATGTAGCCTCCAGGGGGCATGCTCACAACCTCACACACAGAAGTGCGCTCAAGTTACTAACGAATATTCTAATATTTTTCAAACTTTATGTCAATAACTGATTATGTCAATAACTGATTTTTTTCGGGGGAAAGTTCTGCTCATCACCGGTGGCACTGCATTTTTAGGTCAACCGTTAGTAGCGAAAATATTGACCGCACTTCCCGATGTCGAGAAGATTTATCTCCTCATCCGAAGCCGCACCGATGCCTCTGGAAAACGTATTTCTGCCCAAGAACGGTTAGAAAACGAACTTCTTGCTTCGAATGTCTTTGCTTCGCTCCGCCGTCTGCACGGGGAAAGATTTAACACATGGGCACTGCAGAAACTCACTGCTGTTGAAGGCGAACTCACTGACGAACGCCTCGGGTTCAGCGATGCCGATTACCGACGGCTCCAGGACGAAGTACAGGTCTTTATTAACGTCGCAGGACTTGTGGATTTCGATCCGCCTTTTGATGACTCTTTATGGGGCAACGCACTCGCTTCTAAACATGTCGTCAACTTTGCAAAAGGGTGTCAAGATGCAGTGTTCTTACATGTCTCAACTGCTTATGTTTGCGGTGACAAGCCCGGACGCGTGCCTGAAGAATTACATCCGCCCTATGAACAATATGCGTCAGCGCATCGAGAAAAGACTGGCATCTCTATTCCAGAAACACTATCGGAGGAAATTGAAGGGCTGTTGTCTTTGAGTGCTGCTATTCGTGCTGAAGCCGACTCACCTGAAAATCTTGAGCACTTTCAGCGAGAAGTGGAACAGCAGAAGAAAGGGACACGTAAAGGAATAGATGCACAAGTTGAGGAACTGAAGGCAGAGTGGCTTGAGAACCGTTTGGTTGAGGCAGGACTGCAACATGCGCGCGCGCGCGGATGGAACGATACCTACACCTATATGAAATTCCTCGGCGAACAGATGGTTATGGAATTACGCGGTGAGCTCCCTACGGCTATTGTGCGCCCTTCGATTATTGAGAGTAGTTTTGATGAACCTGAACCCGGTTGGCTCGGTAAATTTCGGATGTCCGAACCGCTGATCGTCGGTTTTGGAAAAGGTCGCCTTCCAGATTTTCCCGCGGATCCAGATATAATTTTAGATATTATTCCCGTTGACTTTGTTGTGAACGCTATGCTGGCAGCCGCTGAGGCGACGGCAAAACACGGTGGCATTGAGGTGTATCATGTAGCGACTGGCACGCAAAACCCACTCTACTTTCGTGGTATCTTCGAGGCGACCTACGACTACTTCGTCAAATACCCAATGCTGGAGAATGGGCAGCCGGTTGCAGTGCCAATCTGGAAGTATCCGAGTTTAGAGGAATTTCACCGGAAATTGGATAGCCGAATGGGTCTGCTCAACCTCACCATCAAGGTGCTTGATAAACTTCCAATGCGTGCTGCCAAGCGAAAACGCCGTCAACTTTCCCTGAAGCAGAGCGGCATTAAGGCACTCCTACATTACATCAGAATCTATGCGCCCTACACGCGGACGAATTTTGAATTTGAGACGCAAAAGATCCAAAGACTTTACGAAGCACTCTCTCCGATGGAGCAGCAACGGTTTAACTTTGATGTCTCACAAATCCATTGGAAGCAGTATTTCCAAGAAATACATATCCCCGGTATCAAGCGGCATGTGTTGAAACTTGAAGATGGCGCGGAGAATGATTCGGAAACAGACAGTGCACGGACCTCCGCTACAAAGCAGGGACGGGCGGGTTCGCAAGGTGAATTGGAGGAGTAAGTAGGATATGCGACCTGAACGGATTGCTCCAAAAACGATTGTAGACCTGATTAAGACGCAGGCATCGCGAATTCCTGATAAAGTTGCACTGCAGATGGCAAATGAGGGTGAATGGGAACAGTATACCTATGCGGAAACCTACGCACTGTCCCGCCAAGTTGCGTGGCAGTTGTGGCAAAGCGGTTTGCGCAAGGATGACCGTGTTGTTCTCGTCTCTGAAAATCAACCTGAATGGTGTATCGCTTACCTTGCCGCTGTCCAGATCGGTGCCGCTGTAGTTCCGCTTGACGCACAAACCCCTACCCGCGAAATCTTAGCAATTGCCGAGTTCACCGATGCCAAATCAATTTTAGCCTCTGAAAATGTGTTAAAGCAGTCTGGTAAAACGCTATCCGCGTCAGAACCTGTCCTACACAATATCAATAAAAACTGCGAAATGGTGGGTGCCGACAACGAGGTTAGCGACCCATCAAATACTGAGATTCCAGCCGATTTTCCGAATGTGGAGGTTACACCAGACACCGTTGCGTCAATTATCTTCACGATGGGGACCACTGTGGAAGCCAAAGGCGCGATGCTTACGCACGGCGGCTTTATCTCTAACGTACAAGCGGTCGCAAAAGCACTCCCACCAACAGATACAGAACGCATCCTGTCCGCACTGCCGTTGTATCACGCTTTGAGTTTTTCGTGCAGCCTGTTGATGGCACTCTACAGCGGCACCACAGCGACCTATGTCAACGCGCTTCGTCCGACGACGCTTCTGAAGACGATGCGTGAGGCGAAGACAACGGCATTTATCGGTGTTCCGCGTCTTTTTCAGTTGCTCCAGAGTACGGTTGAACGGCAAGCGGCACAGGCAGATACTCCGGGTGGGATGTTAGCAGAAAAGGTGCTGTCTGTTATGGGTGGTGAGATACGTGTCCTCGTTAGCGGTGGCGCGTCGCTTTCCGATTCGATTTACGACGCATTCCAAAAGTTTGGTATGACGCTCTACCAAGGGTATGGTATGACGGAGACGGCTCCGGTTCTCAGTGTTAATCCGTACCTGAAGAGCAAACGCGGATCGGTTGGACCGGCGGTAGAAGGCGTTGCACTCAAGATTGACAATCCGAACAGTGATGGTATCGGTGAGATCATCGCCAAAGGACCAAGTACGATGAGAGGGTATTATCAGAACCCGGAAGCAACAGAGAAGGCTATCCGGGATGGATGGCTCTACACCGGTGATCTTGGCTATATGGACGAAGATGGCTACCTTTATCTTACTGGTCACTGCAAAGACATTATCGTTCCTGCCTCCGGGAAGAACGTCTATCCTGTAGAGTTGGAGGCACTCTATCGGGATAGTTCTGCTATTTCTGAAATATGTGTTGTGGGTATTCCGTACGAAGGCGGTTCGGATACGGCTATCCACGCTGTAATTGTGCCAGCAACGCCTGACGAAAAGACGAAAGTAGAGATTCAGGAACACCTTCAAGCGTGTGCGAAGGTGTTGCCAAGCTACCAGCAATTCCACAAATTCCATCTGTGGGACGACGCGTTGCCAAAAACTGAGGATGGTCGTATAGATCGGGAGGGTTTAAAGCACAATTTGGAGGCACATATTGAAGAGATGGAACGTCTGCAGGAAGATTTCCAAACAGAAGTAAAAAGCGAAACATCTGCTGTACCAAGAACGGATATACCCGAAGAAATTCTCTCTACACTCGCGAGACTGGCACGTATGCCAGCACATCAGATTCTCCGAGAGAGTCGCTTGGATACAGACTTGGGACTTGATTCTCTTACACGGCTTGACTTGTTATTAGTCCTTGAAGCCAGACTCGGTGAAACGATTCCGGATGCCCTGCTTGCTAACTTAGAGACGGTGGGTGACGTTGTTGAGTTAACCGAGACGTTTCATACTGATGCTGCGCGAGCGGAAGATAAACACCCCGAAAAGGAGAAGCAAGAGTTTAGGCAGGTGCCGCGGTGGTATGCGCGTGCATTCCGCGCTATGATTACTGGTATCTACAGACGTTATTTCTCGCTGGAGTGTCACGGACTTGAGCATATCCCGCAAGGCAAACCGTATATTATTATGCCGAATCACACGAGCCACCTTGATACGTTGACAGTGATTACGGCGCTCGGAACGAAGGCATACCGGCTCTGGACACTCGCGGCGCGTGATTATTGGTTTGCCACTCCATTCCAAGGATGGTTCGCTCGGACATGCCTCAACGCGCTTCCGATAGAACGGGAGGGCAATTTTACCGAGTTCCTACAGGATTTGAGGGTAGCAAACGAGGTTATGGCGCAGAATAACGGATTGCTTATCTTCCCTGAAGGCACACGCTCACTTGATGGCAACCTTCAACCCTTCCAACCCGGGGTACTTAGTTTGCTCATCTACGGTCCGAACGTCCCGGTTATACCTGCTTTTATTGAAGGGACCTATCACGCGTTGCCGAAAGGTCAAAACTTGCCCAAGAAACATCCGGTACGTATCGTTTTTGGTGAACCGCTCACCTTTCCCCTGGAGAGTTGGGGCAGCCAAGATGGCACACCGATTGATCCGGACAGATACCAAGAATTCTTAGTATTGGCACAAAACCGAGTTGCAGAACTTGGCGCGACCTTAAGACAACAGAAAAGTGCTTAGGAAGGTCATCATGTCAGTTCCAAACCCTAAAAAGACAGTCGTGTTTTTCGATGTAGATGGTACCTTATTGAAATCTACAATTGTGCATTACTACATCTGGATGCGTTCTGCACAGGCTCCGTTCCTTCTAAAAAAGTTGTGGTTAGTCGGGTTCCTCCCTAAAATTGTCTACTACCTGGTTTTAGACAGTGTAAGCCGAATTCGCTTCAATCAGGTATTTTACCGTAACTATCGCGGGATGAATGCTGAACAGACACGGGAATTGTCGTTGGAAATGTTTGAGACCTACCTGCGTCCGAAAATCTTCGCCGAAGCGGTATCGCAAATTCAGGAACATAAGGAACAAGGAGCAGCTGTAGTGCTCGTAACCGGGTCGCTTGATTTTATTGTGCAGCCGATTGCGGATTACCTCGCCGTTGATGCTGTATTGGCACCGCAACTTCGTGAAGAGAATGGGCAGTTTACGGGTGAGCTCACAACCGCCCCGTTCATCGGGGAGGCGAAAGCGAAAGCGATGCGAAACTATGCTGATCAACACGAAATTTCACTTGAAGAGAGTTATGCTTACGGCGACAGTCAATCCGATCTGCCGATGTTAGAGTGTGTCGGGAATCCAGTCGTCGTGAACCCAGGAAAAGCACTCCGTGAGAAGGCAGTTGAATCTGGTTGGGAAATGCACGAATGGCTATAAACATAAGGCTTATGCGTTTTTAATAAATACAAGGAGAATCATTATGAATGTTAGTCGTTATTTTGAATCCCTGTCCGAGCCGAACGATACGATGTTTGTTGAAATTGGGGATAGGCACCGGTTTACCCGTCGCGGCGACGATTGGGTTAAATTCCGTTCGGATCTGATTGAACTCTTGGAGCAGACGATTTCTGAGGAGTTGTCTACGGAGTTCGCGGAAGCGACAGCAGATTGGGGCTCGGAGGGTTAGGGAGCGTTTCACCACAAGCCAAACTTCTTTGAGGATAAGACCTCGCGATTGTCTGAATCACGGATTTTCGCGGATGACACGGATTTGATCCTACTTACTTTTATGTGCCACCTTCAGCAATTTGTTCTATCAATTCGCTCGGATGGATTGACAGATATTCTCTGACCTCCAGATTCATCCGATCGATTTCGGCAAGAAATCCACCCGCGGAGAGTCGATAACGCTGCGGATTAGTTTCAACCTCTCGGAGTTTCTCAACTTGTTTTTGAAAGTGCCTGATGCGTGTTAGGGTTGCTTCAAGTTCTTGATTATTCTGAATCATTGTGAACACTTTATCGTGACATAGACTTATGCCAATGCATCTTCAAGCCATTCGACTGCTTCAATGGCATCCTCAAGTTCTTTTCTGGGAATATTCACAATGTTAGCATGGCTTAACGGATTTAGAGTAAATTTCCTAGCCAATTCTACCTTTTTAACGAGAGCAAGTTTTAAAAGGTGTTTTTGTTTATTGCTTTTTGGATCTGATATTTTTTTATCTCTTATTAGTGTCCAAAAATCATTGCTGTCCAACTCGTTTTTATCCTCTCGATATTTGACACCAATATTATTTTTCTCACAATATCCCTTAATTGTTGCTTCATAAGCAGTACGAACGTAAACTGCACAAGCTTTGTAGTCATTTGCATCGAGATATTCCCTCGCTTTTTCAAGGTATGTTTTATCTTCCACATAGATTGGTATTTCATATCCATCAACTTTTCCGCAATAGAGTTCGGCAGCTTTCCAGTTTTTATCTTCGGATTTACGCTTTTTGACCATCTCATAAAATGTCCGGTCGTAAGTCATCAAAATGATCTGGTATTTCACAAAATCTCTTTCCTCCAGAATATCAATCAAGGGCAGGCGGTTTGACATATCCAAGCCAATGAGCGCGTCATCTATAACAAGAATCTTCAAATCGCTGGGTGGTTGAAGTTGAAATCCGGCTAAAAAGATCGGAATTAGTCGTTTTGGACCTGAGAAAATTTTAAAACTTGACATTTATTGGAAACATCCGCCTATTAACTTCGCGAAGATATTTTCATCACGATAGTTGTATTTATAGCACGCCTCTGCGAGATACAGGGGCGTGTATGCTGTTGAATAGTGGTGATGTGATCCATACCACGCCCGTTTGACGAAAGACCAAAAACCTTCCATTGTGTTGGTATGTATCCCACCCGGCTCCCATTTCTGACTCCGGTTCATCGTTTCATGCTTCATCTGTTTACCGATCTCGTTGTAACCTTTATACTGGTCGGTATAGAGTTCGGAGTCGTCTGTTTTCACAAACTTCTTGATAAACTCAGCGATTCTGATACCCTTGACATTCTCAACAAGTTCAGCGACGACTTTCCCGCCTCTTGCGACGGAGACCCCAAGCACTACATCTTTCGCTGTTCCGCGTCCGCGTTTACGGGGTTCGCCAACCTCTTTATCGTAGTCTTTCTTGCGTTTGCCACCGATATAGGTTTCGTCCGCTTCAACGATTCCCTGTAGTAAGACGTTATCCTTCCCCATTTCGGCACGGATAGCCATCATTATACGCCAACACGTTTTCTGCTTCAGTCCTAAATCGCGTGCGAGTTGACAACTTGAGAGACTCTTCTTCGCATTTGCCATCAGTGAGATAGCGAGAAACCATTTCTGAAGCGGTATTTTCGTCCCATGAAAGATTGTTCCGTGTGTCACCTTGAACGAGGATCGGCAATCGTGGCAATTCCAGCGTCCGATACGCCCTATCGCGTGTTCGGTGCGTCGTCTGACGTGTGTAGACTCACAATGTGGACATTCTGGTGATCCCTGCCATCTCAGACGTTCTAAATACGCTATACAATCTTCTTGCGTCGGGAACGTCTCCATGATCTTGATCAAATCCATGAGAAAATGCTCCTCTATTATTTTAGGAGTTGCTTTTTTCTCATGCATTCTGATACAATAATCAGATAAGTGTGGAATCCGAAAAAGCAACCCGCTTTTTGGGGTTCAAATAGGGGACTTGCAATCCCCTATTTTCTTACCTATATTGTATCACATAAACCCTTTATTTACAAGGGTCTAACGCACTTTTTTAACAACTTTTTGCAAGTCCAAAACGACTAATTCCGTTCCGAAAAAGATTGAAAGTGCAATAGTGGATAGTTTTGCCTCGTTCAAAAATAGGTAATGCGCGGTTAGGTCTTTGTCAAGGAATTTAACCTTTAAGGGAATATTCTGGTAATTAAGTGTCTTATCTTCGCGGCTGTACTCAATCCCTTGAAAACCGAAGTCAAGTGCAACAGAGGTATCTTCATATCCAAACTTGCGGAGATTTTCAGATGCCTTCGTTTGTAGTTCCACTAATTGGTTAGCAAGCCCTATGTTGAAGCTGTCTATTTGTCCCTCCAGATCTTCAATCTCTTCTGTTACATCTTGGACTTCTGTTGCATCTTGGCTAAGGAAAGAAGATTTGAAATGTCGCGCCACTGATCGGAAAAGCTGCGCGTCGGAACAGCTTGATCGTTAACTACATTCTTCAAGAGGGTATTGATTAACAAATCAAACACATTCACACTATTTTTTTCGCCATGAGGGTGACTTGTCTTCAAGAGATCTTTATAATCAAGAAACCTTTTTGCTTTTGACGCATCAATAATCGGTTGAACTAGGTTGTGTTTACCTTTTGACTCGGGAGCCAGTCACGGCAAGCCTTCGAGAGTTCGGTACGATGCTCCCCGATCAGCAGACGATACCCCTATATCCGCTGACTTCCCAGTAATTTGGCGCGTGAAATGTCAACAGAATCTAAAAAAGTTATTGCGATTTTGTGAGTGTTTTGGTATCATAAGTTTTATGAAGACTCAAAACATAGAAACATCTCAAGTTCTCCCTGTGGAGATCCCTGGTGCTGCTTGGAATAGCATGCTACCCTTTCTCAGAACACTTCGACACGTCTACGTTGGAAACCCAGAAACTTGTAGACGTTTTCTCTCTGCGGTTCTTTGGATAACAAAGGAAGGTGCGACTTGGCGGGCCCTCCCAAAAGCCTATGGGTATTGGAATACGATCTATAGACGCTTCGGACGCTGGTGCGATGCGGGTGTCTTTGAGAAACTCCATGAACATTTCCATGAGGCTGGTGAAATATCAGCTTGCCTGATTGATAGCACGATAGTTCGTGCCCACTCATGTGCTGCGGGTGCCCCGAAAAAAAAAGCAAAAAACGATGACCAAGAGACCGAGGCACTTGGGCGAAGCCGAGGTGGCTTTACGACAAAACTCAATGCTGCCGTCAGTGATACCTTTCAACCCCTGCGTTTTATCTTGACGGCGGGACAGTGCCATGATGTCAAACAAGCCCCCGGGTTGATTGACGGGTACAGGTGTCAATACGTGATTGCTGATGCTGCCTACGACTCGAATGCCTTTAGAGCGGAGATTGCTGCTCAAGGGGCAGAGGCGGTCATTCGCCCTCGGAAAAGCCGGGTTCAACCGCCTCCTTATGACAAAGTGGCATATAAACTTCGCAACGTCATAGAACGTTTTTTTCATCGCTTGAAGCAGTACCGCAGGGTTGCCACCCGTTATGATAAATATGCAAGACGCTACCTCGGATTCGTCCATTTCGCCGCTATACTTATGACTGCTAAAAAAATGTAAACACAACCTAGTGTGTGCTCCTGGACATCCTCAACATCCTCAGACCATTCATAGTTATCTTTATTTAATTTCGGATCAGGTGTGAAGTGAAGTTTAATGTAGCCTTTATCCGTTTCATCATTGATGAAAATATTTCGATTAAATTTAATGGACTCATCTTCACTGGATTCAAGGAATAACTTTAAGGCTTCATATAGAGACGTTTTGCCACTTCCATTTTCACCATAAAGCAAAAGGTTCTGTCCCTTCTTGCCGAGGGTAATTACATCTGGTCCTCGGAAAGCTTTGAAATTTTTGATTTCAATTTTAGTAATTTTCACCACTTACCCTCAATGATACGGATAGGTCTTAAACTATCCTGAAAAAATAGGTTTACCCGAACCGGGTGTTCTCTATCGTGCAAATGCTCATAGAGAGAACGGAACACAGACATTTTATCTCCTTGAATCTCATCTATCTCAGGCAACTGTTCTGCTATTAGATGTTTAAAAATATTTCTGTCAGCATTCTGCAGCACATCAGGCATATAAAACTCATAAACTAATCCGTTGATGATCCACTCAAAATATCTAAGCACAGCGTAGTCGCGGGAGTCTGCCAAATCTTTACTGTTTGTTGTCGGTTGTTTCTGGAGGTATATGAGGTAATCAACGAGTTTGCGAACCAAGTCCTTCTGTGTCGCATTGATGTCTGGGACAGGAATCTGCTTGATATAATCACTGCGTGCCTCAAGTTTACCGCCGTCTAATTGTTTAGATGCTTGCGAATAGAACCACTCTGCAGGGAGTGTATTGAGTAAACCGCATAACCATGTTTCGTTGGTCGGAATAACGTAGCAGGTGTATCCACAATAAAAACCCTCGGTCTCAACGGCAAAAGTTTGCGCATTATAGAGGTTTGGACAAACCAGTTTCGGTTGCGCGAAACGCTCTGCCTCATCAAGGGAAAATTGCAGCTCATACCATTCTTGTTCGGCTCCTCTTTCGCTTAGGAGTTCTTTGTATTTTTCTAAGTATTTCAGGATTGCAGGATAAGCGTTAATCTCTATGCCGCGGTGGGTAGAGATTAACCACTGATCTTGTGGTTCCACCTGCCAGCGTCTGATATCCGGTCCCTGCAAAAACGGCTTTAAAATATCAACCGATGAAGGGTGTGCTGCAATGAGTTCATCCCGCTTCGTCCTATCTACCACAAATACTTCAGTCGGTACTGTTTCGATACCGAAATAGGGCGGCTCCTTGATATATTCTCCCAGCGGTGTGCCAGCGTTTCGGAATCTCTGCAGCAGATCCAAGACTTCTGGAGATTCAAGGGGATTCCCCTCGACATCTAAAGCTTTCTCCACCATAGGGTAGCGATGCCTGAAACCTTGTCGGACGAGTGCGATGATGTCTTTTGGCAATTTAACTTGATGTTTTCGCTCAAAGGCAGCAACATCTCTATAATCGTTCCGAAATGCAGCAACGATATCTACCCCCATATTTTTCGCAGTCATTAGATCAGCTTTAGCACTCTCCCATTTTTTCATGCATAACAACACCTCTGCTCGATTGTAGTGGCCCTCGGCGTAATCAGGTTTTAGTGCTATCGCTTTAGTATAGTCTTCAATAGCTCTGTTAAGTTCACCTTTGCCATCATAAGTGAGGCCGCGAGTGTAGTAGGCTTCGGCAAAATCTGGATCCAACCGGATTGCCTCGTTCAAATTAGCAATAGCGTTGTCAAAATCACCTTTAAAATTATAGGCAGCCCCGCGAGCATTATACGATGACGCATGATTCGGATCCAGTCGAATTCCCTCATCCAGCGTAGCTATAACGTTGTCAAAATCACCTTTAGAGAAGTAAGCGGAACCGAGAACATTATAAAGTTCGGGTGCCTTTAGTCCCAGTGCTATCGCTTTGCTAAAGTCAGCAATGGCATTGTCAAAATCACTTTTGTAGAGGTGAGCGAGGCCACGACCGTGATAGACTTGGGGATCATTTGGCTCCAGTCGAATTGCCTTGTTAGAGTCAATAATAGCGTTGTCAAAATCATCTTTAGCGCGGTAAACGGCACTACGACCGTTATAGGTCTCGGCAGATCTTTGATTCAGTTCTATCGCCCTGCTAAAAGTCAGCGAGGGCTTTATCAAGTGCACCTATGGATAGATAAGCCAGGCCTCGCCCACTATATGCCTCGGCATCTTCAGGATTCTGCTGTATCGCGTTCGTAAAATGTTTAACGGCCCCTTGATAATTTTTGTTTTCTTCTTTAGGGTTATCTGCTTCGTCTCCAGCCTGCTGAGCGGTAACCCCTTTGCGAACCTCTTTGTAGGTATCCAAACGGCTGGCCTGACTTCCAATAAAACCATGGAGGTCCCTGTAAACCTTTTCAGTAGAGATGCCAAATTCCTTTTCAATGTAGTTTAGCAAAGGACGCTTGAGGTCTTTAGGGATAACAATTACGATGTCCGGTTCAACAAAACCATTGGGCGGTCTAACGAATACGCTTTTCTGTATTTCGACACGACCTTCTGGCTCTGCATTCCGTGGTTCTCTAATCCAATCTTTTATTATTCCATTTTTCCTTTCTAAAATAATCCTACCATGTTTAGAAGGGGAGCCGTTGCAAGCGAAGAAAAGGGCAGTATAGTAATCGGTGGTAAAATCTATCAGATTGGTTTTACCACCAAAGTGTTGAATTTCGGTTAGAATTTCAAATTCGTCTGTTTTCTCGGTGTGCCTTTTTGCCCTGTCCAGTTCTGCTTTTTGGACAGATTCTATATCAAGGTGTAAAGCCTGAGCCTCCTCAAGTTCGCGCCAAAGGTTTGAGGATACTTTCTCATAGCATTCTGGTTCGCCGCGGTAGATATAATCACCATCGGCATCCTTTTTCGCTATCTTGTAGATTATCTCTAAAATTCTGTTTAATTCGGTTTTTTGTGTGCACATTTTTCGCCTCCACAATGCAGATGACTTAAGGGTAATGATAACATGCAAGGTTAACAGATGCCAACTGAATTTGGAATTTGACCCCCAATTAATTTCAAGCGTCACATACCGCTCCGCTGGAGCGGAAGATTGGAAATGCCACGCGCTATAGACATACCGCTCCGCTGGAGCGAAAGAGGGGAGATGTAGTGCTGCGGAGTTAATTGTCTGAATCAGGATTTTCAGGATTAAGGGATTGTCAGGATTGGTGACTCTCTGTGATTAATAATCGGCTTTTACCGCTCCGCATGAAGATTAAGAATTTAATCGGGTAATTCTCGGATGTGTGATAACAAGTAGATTGGTTCGTAGTAGTGCGATTCATCGCACGTCGCGTAGCTACAATTACCCAATTTATTTGTTAAACCTCATCTGGAGCGGAAGACTGGAAATGCCGCGTATACTATAGACATATCGCTCCGCTGGAGCGTAATCCGTGAAATCTGCGTAATCCGCGACAATCCGCGATTCAGACAATATCAACCTATGATTTCCCCTTCAAACTCCGCGCCTTCCGCAACCGAGATTCCACAAGATTCACAACCGCTTCATACACGCGATCTTGCTCACCTTGTGTGAGATTGAGGTCCATCAAAGGAGGTATGTTGAAGATTAGACAATTGAGTGTCCTTGCGACGCTGCTCAAGGGATTTGTTTGTCGGCAATTTTATTTTTTCAAAAAACCCGCTCTCATCATTCCGAACGTATCGCCATGACTGAGGGACGACGAAGTTCGGAAACTGGCTCCTCAATGTATTTAAATGAACAGGGTTTGGGGATTTCCAAACCTCTGTGATCTCAAATGCGTAAGCAACAGTCTGTCCTTCAAAATAAGTATCAAAATCCTGCTTATTAACGCGCGCGAGTTCGGAAACTTTGGCCCAAATCTCCTCCGGGGGCCCATGCCAAAAAGCTCCGGCACGAAACCCACCACGTAATTCCATAACAGGACTAGAAACGTAGACGAATACGTCGCGATTTGTTATATGTGATGCGATGCGCCGTCGAAGTTCAACCGTTTTGAGACCCGCAAACACTCGATCTGCATAGCACGGTTTTAAGGAAAGAAGTAAAGGACGCATTCTCGCGTTCACAGTTGGGAGCAAAGGTTGCATTGTCGCGTTCATAGCTAGTTTAGATATCCTTTCTGAAACAATTCTCGGAATATTTTTGGTGAAACTTTTGATGGACCTTGTAGGGATAGTCCAGCATCATTCTCGGCGTAAACGCTTCTTACATTATTCAATGAAACAGGTTCTTGAAAGAGAAATGTGTTTGAAAATTTTAACACCATGAGCTCTTTTGAAGAGTCACGATCGCACATTTTATAAAGGTCCCTCCATTCCAGAACCCCAAATCTTTTGAACTTCCTGAAAAGTTCTTTGGTTGTGTCAATTACGACATCATCAAGGTGAGAAATAGCTACGATCTCTTTTCTTTTCCGGCTGACGTACCACAGAATTCGCCCGGGGGCTGTGAGCATCTTGTGACGATTTTTCGACCTATAATACACGTTATCCCAGCGCAGCAGGATGTTAGGATCTCCTCCAAAAAGCTCTTGAGATGACTGGTGTCTGTCGATAAGTCCCGTGGCATAGCCTGGAATGATTGGTATCAAAAAATAATGTTGGTCGGTTGAATCCAAAACAAGAGGGGAACAACGCTGCTCCAATTCAAGGTCTGACATACCCTGGTAGACACTTTCGACTTCGGGACATAATTTAGAGATCATAAATAACACTTCTTTGCGGCTAAGGCAACGCGTGAAACAAAATCTTACAAAACCGTTGTTGCATTCTACAAATCCCATCTCTAAAAGCTCTGGTATCAAGCTGGGTGTAAGAGCAGAATCTTCAAAATTGACTGTGTTCAGATTTTTTTCTACCGCCCTAGAAAGAGTGTCAGCGATTAAAAAGCGTCCAAACAGTGAAGAGTTAGCAGAAAATCCTACTCTCGCCAAGGGTGAGATGAGCATCTGATTGGAACTATTCGTGAGAATCCGGAGGGCAATAATATCATCTCCTGACCGAAGAAGTTCACATTCATAATGATTGGGTTGAACGATTAAGGCTTCCAATTTTTCCCTGAATTTACCTTTTCTCTCACCATTAAGTAAAGACTCAAAGGGAAGATTCTCCAGATCGCTAGCGGTTAAGCGTTCCCAGCGAAGATTAAAACCTGCAATGCGATCCGGTGCATAGGATTGTCCTTGAAATAATTCATGAAGTCGTATGATTAACTCAGTAGGATTTACGACCTCAAGTCCCGTAATATCAAAAATTCTCTTTGAGTTCCTCAAGAGCTCACTATCTCTGGTAACAAAAGTCTTTACATTGGAAGCGGCAGCTTTTGCTAACTGTCTAATGTCAGAGCTTTGGCTTGGTCTACGATTAGGGAGAAGTTCCTTCAAAGATTTTTCAAAACTTTCAAACAAATCTGGATCGGATTCCACTGTAAGGAAATTCTGAGCCCTATTTTGGGATTTTTTACGCTTCTCAGTATCATCTTGCCGGTTAATTTCATTTAACAACTCATTAGTAATCCAAAGGTCAAGAGAATCTACTAATCAGTATCATCTTGCCGGTTAATTTCATTTAACAACTCATTAGTAATCCAAAGGTCAAGAGAATCTACTAAAAAGTCAGAGAGTAGTGCTTTAGACGGCATTGTTTTGTCAGTGTCCGGCTCATCAAAATCGAAAAAGATATGGGCATCAATGATGATATCAAGAGTCTCAGATGATGTTTTTGCCTGAAAAAGTTCCAACTGACTAACTGAAGCTAAAGTAAGTTGCCAGATTACCAAAGATCGTCCATTCCCAGATCGGCTAGGTTTTTCACCTAACGTTACAAATCCTAATTTGGGCCACAGAGTATTCGCTGGAAAATCACGACGGCAATTGAGTTTTATTGTTTTCTGGGTATCGGCAGATTCCTTTAAATTATCAACAAGCCGCTTTGCAACACCTTGTCTTTGGTACTCTTCTAACACACAGAGATGAGTAATCCTGAAATAGTTCGGATTAGCAGCGTAGAGAAGATAACCAACAAGTTGACCTGCATCGGTCTTAGCACCTAATACTCCGCCTTTTTCTTTTTTGAGATAGCTTTGAAGAGCTCCTATAGGAAGGAACCCCAGCGTTTGCCGATGACGTTTCATTAACTCATCTACCGCTTCGAGGTCAGCGACGGTAAGTTGATCTATGGTTATCTGCATACTTTTCCTCCGAAGGTTTCCTTAAAGAATGATGTTCCCTGAACAAGGCGGAAAAGACTTCAAAACACGCCTTTAGTTGACTTAAGTTTATCCTATCGTCGAAAAAGAAACAAGAGAAAAGTCAAACACTATCAGGGTCATTTAGTTTTAAACAAATTCTCGGATTGTCTAAATTTTTGGATCCTCTTTTTCCAGCTCGGCGCGGTTCCATGAAGATTAAAATATTAATTCGGTAATATTGTTATTCGTGTTATCCTATTGCCAAAGGAGGTATTCTCTGATGGCAAAACACCATAAGTTGGAGTTAACTGAAGGCGAAATACAAGTCCTCGTTGATCTTCGGGATAAAGGCGAACCGGCTTATCTTCGAGAGCGTGCGACAGCGTTGTTGAAAATCCATGAAGGCTTTTCTCCACATGAAGTCGCCCGCAGAGGTTTGTTGAAAAAACGCGACCCCGATACCGTTTATGCTTGGCTGCGTCGGTATCGCGAACACGGTATTAGCGGGTTGTCTAATAAACCTGGTCGAGGTCGCAAACCTGCTTTTTCACCTAAGTCGCCCGAAGAAGCCGGGTCGGAACTCTTAGTGGCAATCGGTCAGGATCCGGGAAGCGTCAATGAGCATCAAACGCGCTGGACGCTCCGCAGTCTCGGTCAGGTCGTGCCGTGGCTTGAGGGTCTATCGCTCCCCGGCATTCATCAGATCTTCTCACGCTTGGGTCTCAGCTATAAGCGTGCCAGAGAATATCTGCGGAGTCCTGATACCGATTATGCTGAAAAACTTTCTCGCATCAAGCAAGCGTTAGAAGAAGCCCGTGAAAACCCAGAAACTTGCGTTGTCGTTTACCAAGACGAGTTTGGTTTCAATCTACAACCGACAGTCGCAAAAGACTGGGCGGAGACGGGGACGAAATGTCCTTTGGCACGCCAGAGTTATCTCCCAGAGGAGACCTGCTATGGCATCGGGGCACTCAACCCACACACCGGAGATGTTGTTTATCAGCAAGTCAAAAGCTGCACGGTTGTCGCACTCCATACATTTTACACCCAGATTTGCCAACGCTATCCAAACGCTGAACGCATCTATTTGATCCAGGACAATCGGGCGATCCACTTTCACGCGAATCTTAGGGCAGCACTTCTGCCACAGACGACGAGGTTTGTTAGACCGACCCCACCGAATTGGAGCGAGAAACCGTCAAAGAAAATAGGCAAACTTGAGAAACTCCCTATTGAGATATTGCAGCTCCCGACGTATGCCTGTTGGACGAATCCGATTGAGAAGTTGTGGCGCTGGGCGCGTCAAGCCGTCATACATCTGCATCGTCTCAGCAATGACTGGACAGCCCTTCAGGAGAAAGTCAGCGACTTCATGGAACAGTTCAAAGGCGGGTCACAGGAGTTGCTACACTATGTCGGATTATTACCGAATTAATTATTTAATCTTCATCAAACCGCGCCTACCGGGCCTGGGGGGTCCAAAATCGGGCTAAAAACCGAAAACTAAATAGCCCTGCAAACACTATGAGATTGTTTTAAAGATAATTATAACAAATTTAGTAAACATATATCAATAAAAACTTGGAAACTGTATACCAAATCTGTTATTTTCCCTTTATTTTCTCCTGAAATTTCTCGCCTTCCGCAGCCGCGCCTCCACGAAATTCACAACCGCCTCATATACGCTACCCCGCTCGCCTTGGGTGAGACCGAGGGCATCGAAAATAATTGCGTCAAGCGCGCGACGATCAGGTTGGTGAATTTCATCAAAAATGGGAAGGATCTCGCGCGTTTTTATGTTTTCGTAGCATTGGTGAATCTCTTTCGCTATGTGTTTGTCTGCTAATATCGGAAGCGTTTTTAACCAATAAACGTTGGTATAAATAACGTCCTTACCCAAATTAGAGATGCCTTCGGTTTCGATTAGCAAGGGAATTATAGTGCTGTTTAAATAAGCAGAGACTGCCGAATTTTTCTCCCTGAATTCTATAAAGAAAAACCGTTTATCCCCAAAATAATCGTCTGCGTTCTCAAGGCATCCGAGTCATAGGCAGTATCAGCGATAACATACTCACAAGCGTATCCGGCAATCAACGCAGGTGCTTCTCTGACCTCATGACAGGCACCTGCCGTTAAGATAAAACGCAACGGTAAAACGTCTCACTCACTGCAGCATGGAGTTTCGTCGTAAAGCCCCGTGGCTACGTCCCAATGCTTCACCGCAAACCTGTCCTGCGTTTTTTTCGGAGCACCCGCCGCAGATGAATGAGCCCGCATAATCGTCGAATCAACGAGGAGCGCAGAGATTTCTCCAGCATCATGGAATGTTCATGGAGTTTTTGAAAGACACCGGCATCGCACCATCTCCTGAAACGTCTATAGATACTATTCCAATAGCCATAGGCTTTTGGTCGCGCACGCCAAGTTGCTCCTTCCTTCGCCATCCAGACGAGTGCTGAGAGAAAGCGTCTACAAGTTTCGGGGTTACCGACATAGACGTTTCCAGACGCTTTGAGAAATGGAAGAATGCTCTGCCAAACCGCATCACTGATTCTCACGGGGAGGTCTTGAGTTTCGTCAGTTCTTTCAGGTTTCATAGAAAGTATACCAAAACCTAATCAAATACTCAACAACTTACACAATGTAAACACTACCTAACTCAGGCAACAGCGGAGACGTCACTGTATATCCACCTTCAGGTTGAGGTGTCAGAAGAAGCGGTATATGGATTCTATGGCGATACTGCTCTTGGGATGTTCCGATGGGTTTTGTTACGGTACACGGATTATGCCTACTACTTTAGGAAACCGCTTGACAAACGAATTCTGTCAGGTTAAAATAGCAGTCAATGTTTACGATAAACTCAGCCCGATGATGTCCAGCAAGAAAGCACACTCCTTATGTCAAATCCAATCGCCGAGGCACAAGCATTAGAAGCGGAAGGCAAACTCGCCGAAGCCATCCAAACCTACGACGACATCCTTAACACAACTGACGGAACATCAACGCTTGCACTTGTTAATTTTCGACTGGGTGCTATCTATCAAGGATGGCGAGAACTCTTCACAGCACAACGGTTTTTCGCACAAGCACATCAACTTGACCCAAGTAATGCCGACATCCGAGATGCAATCACCGAACTCAATCAGCATTTTTCAGAGAATCGAGAAACTGTTGCTGATGAGATGTCCCGCAAAAACAGCGACCAGATTGTGTCCCTCTTCCGCATCGCTACAGGGATAAAACTCCTGACAATGGATAAACCCGTACAAGCCTACCCATTACTGAAGAGCCGCACTAAAATTTTTCCAAACGCCGCTATGGCGAAGCACCTCCTCACCGATATCCAAATCACGGAAGATGAGCGAAACTCAGCGATCAATTTTCTGTTGGAGAGAGATTGGCTCGTGAATACCGGCGCGTTACTTTACACAATCACAGAGAAGGGGTTATATAACTTTTATATTGAACTTGCGCAGTTGCACATCGCCAACGCTGCTTGGACGGAAGCGGTGATGTGTTATGAGCAGGCGTATTGGCTGGATCCAGGGCAAGCGCATCTGCGCTATCAGATCGTTATTTGTCATACGAAGGCAGAGGCTTGGGACAAAGCCGTTGGGATTATTGCGGAACTTTCGACTGAAGAAGTGCCAGAAGTGGTAGATGCTATCGCATACCACACCGCTGTCGCGCAGAATTATCATCATGTCTATCAGATCACCGAAGACGAGGGGACCAAGCAGAGAGTAGTTGAAGCGTGCGATGCGGTCCTGCGTTTAGACAAGAAGGCGAAAGAAATTTCAAAACTTCTTGCCTCGTATAGTGGTAAGAAGGCGTGGTGGCGTAGGTAGAAATTTTCCGTGTTTTTAGGGTGACGTAAGGAAACGCAGTTGACAAAAACGGATATATCTGGTAGAGTGTCACCGTATTTTGAACTTTCTGGGTGGGCTTGCAAACTATGTTTTAAGAATGTGGAGGAGAAAAGATGGCAGCACGTTTAGCAATAGATGGCGGAACGCCCGTTATCGCCGAATCTATACCCGGCGGAATGCACGGGCCCAGTGTGATAGACGAGCGTGAGATTAATGCCGTGACCGAGGTCTTGCGGAGTGGTAAACTCTTTCGGTTCGTTGAGAATTCAAATGTAGCGAGTTTTGAAAATGAGGCAGCCGCGTACCTCGGTGCCAAGCACGCCTTGATGGTGAACTCGGGGACCTCGGCAATCATCTGCGCGCTCACCGGGCTTGGGATCGGCCCCGGTGATGAGGTGATTTTACCCGGATACACCTTTATCGCGACCGCTGCCGCTATCGTCGGCGTGGGTGCGATTCCGGTCATAGCCGAAATTGACGATTCGCTCGGTTTAGATGTTGCCGATGTTGAACGGAAAATTACGCCGCATACCAAAGCGATCTTACCGGTACACATGCAAGGCGTACCGTGCAGACTTGAGGCGATTGTAGAACTCGCACGGAAGCATAACCTCCAAGTTGTTGAGGATTGCTGCCAGTGTGTCGGTGGTCAGTATAAGGGCAAATACGTGGGGATGTGGGGCGACGCAGGTGCGTGGAGTCTCAACTACTACAAGATAATCTCTTGCGGAGAAGGTGGACTCGTCTTTACTAATGACTATGATGTCTATGAACGCGCGGCGTTCGCAGCGGAACCCGGTCTGCCGATGTGGATGAGCGATTCTGAATGGCAGAACAAACCCTTCTCACGCCAGTGCTACCGGACGAGTGAAATTTTAGGTGCGATTGCCCGCGTGCAGCTTTCAAAGTTGGAAGACATCTTGGGGCACACACGCCGATTGAAAAAGGCCTTCACCGCGGAACTTGCCGAGGAACCGAAGGGTTATATCCGGCAACATGTAGATGACCCGACCGGCGAGTGTGGTATTAGTGCCGCGATTATTGTACGTGATGTGGAACTTGCCAAAAGATATTCCGATGCGCTCAGGGCGGAGGGACTCAACGCTGGCACTGCTTACAACGACGGTTTCCCTGACAGGCATATCTATACCTATTGGGATTCCATCCTGTTTAAACATTCACCAGACGCGTCAGGGTATCCGTGGAAGGATCCTCGATACACAGGAGATGTTGAGTATTCACGGGATATGTGTCCGCAGACCCTCTCTATTCTCGGTCGTGCTTTACGATTTGGGTTCAACGTCAATATGCAGGAAGAGCATGTTCGATTGATGGCAGCCGCGATCAACAAAGTGGATGATGCCCTTGGGTAATGGAGCTCTACTCTGATGAAGTGGGGATGAGGTATGTGCGCCGGCCGACTTCGGTGAAACCCAATTTTTGTGCCACTCTGAGTGAAGCGATGTTATCTTCGCCGCAACTCCAGACTGGTACTTTACCTCTCGCCTGAATCTCTTGGGCGACGAGGGATGCCGCGGCGGTCGCGAATCCTTTTTCACGCCACTGCTCGACTGTGGAGACACCGATGTCGGCATGCAGGTCGTTTTCTGCGTAGGTGTGCGCGATGGCGACGATGTTGCCGTCCACAACGGCTCCAGCGGCGATGCCGTCGGTTACCATCGCTTCGTGTGTTTTGTAACCGTTTCCTTGAACTTCCGCAGGGGCTTTCGCCAGACGCGTGACATCTTCTGGTGTCAAAAGGCGAACTGCCTCATTCGGATAGCAGTGAACAGGTTTTAAGAGCGCGTGGTAGACATCGCCGTAATAGCGGACGGGTCTATCTGTGTCTGCTTCGATAAGTCTACCGAGGGGTTCGGCGCACGCAGTGTTCACGCCGATACATCCCCAACCGTCAGTGGCTTTCAACAGTTGCCACAGTGCATCAGCATCGGTGCCGAAGCCGGACGGTTCCTCCGGGCAGTACGCGTCGAAAACAAGAGCAGCGGTGACATCTGGTAATGTGCCTGCGACGTAGGCATCGCACATTCCGTGTTTCAGGCGGGATGCCGGGATAACCGTCATCGGGGTATCACCGAGGGCATCAGCCAGAGCAAGACATTCTTGGGATGTAAGTTTAGTCATTGTGACAGCCATTAGCCATCAGCGGTCAGCGGTCAGCCACTCTTCTGAAAGCCGATAGCCGACTGCTGATAGCCATTAATAAATTTTTTATAATCCAAAGACAATTGGACTTAACCGAAAACCACCGTGAAGCAGATCGCTTATGGGCGAGTACGCCGCAAAACGTAGTGGAACGGTGACCAGATTTAATAATTAAAAAAATGAAGATTACAATCTTAGGTTCAGGCACCTCAACAGGCGTTCCTGAATATAAGTGTGAGTGTGAGACCTGTGAAGACGCGCGGGATGTTAACGCCAAAAACTACCGAACCCGTTCATCGATCCATATCGAAAAAGATGGAAAAAACCTTCAATTTGATCTCGGACCCAATTTCATGGATCAGATTGTCCGGAACCGGATTGAGCGGATAGATGCTGTTGTCTTCACGCACTCTCACGCCGACCATGTCAGTGGGACAAACGATATTGTGATGCCGTGCCGGAAACAACAGATGGATATGCCCATCTACGGTCCCGAACAGACAATGAACATTTTACAACGCAACTTCGATTATATGTTCACAAAGGAGACGTTTCAAGGTGGCGGTGTTGGGCATCTACTTCCGAATGTCGTTGATCGGGATACAAAGTTTGAATTGCTCGGTTTTGATATTACGCCGATTCCGGTTGAACACGGAAATATTCCCACCTACGGCTACCGGATTGACGACTTTGGGTATCTACCAGATGTAAAACGACTGCCGAAAGCATCGCAGGATCTGCTAAATGGGATTGAGGTGCTGGTGATTGATGCGCTAAGTTTCAATCCGAGGCATCCAACACATCTTTCGGTAGGCGAAGCGTTGGAGATTAGCGGTGCGCTGAAACCCAAGGAGACCTATTTCACACACATTATGCACCGATTGGATCACCGTTATTTCAAAGAGCAGTGTGAAGAGGTGGACATTGAACTGCCGGATAACGCTTATCTGGCTTACGATGGTCAGATTATTCAATTATAGAAGGTTGAGGCTGCAGACTTATCATTCTTCCCGCCAAGACCCCATGCTTTAGCTTGCGGGATGTAGGGGGAAACCTTGCGTTTGAAAGTCAAAATAAACTTGACATTCACCTAAAATTGTGGTATAATATCTGTAACTTGCTGGACAACGCTTTCACCCTGCACATACCTTTGTGCAGGAGTTGTCCGCCATTGTGAAAGGTGGCATAAACAAGTTGCAAGTGATACCGTGCTAAAAACATATATCGGTAGCGGCGCGTAATACTTCGGAGCGGAGGTGAAATCCCGCACGTTGCGTTTGCTACCCACTCTTTCAACTTTTCGGTCTAATAGACCGAGGCAGGCGGGGATAGTTTCCAAGATTTGGTTTCCTTGATATGCCCGAAGCGATTTAATTCACGCAACGGGGAATCGCCTGCTGGTGGAGACAACGTAAGACGGTTGACCTTCGGGAAAACCGCTATTGTCTACGAAGCCGAGGTTTCCCCTACCTTTAGGTAGTGGGTGCTATCACAAACGCTGTACAGCGAACTGGCGGGGTTAGAAACCCCGCCAGCGAAAGAGAGCGTTTGCGGCTTGCTGTTCGCCGAAATCCCTACATATTCTCGGATTTTACTATATTACTTTATCGTCCGAAGCCACCTTGTGGCGGTTTCCGTTTTTGCAAAATAACCCGGTCACCCTCGGTTACGCCGCTTGTGATAACAACTTTCGTCTCGTTTTGCAGGCCTGTCTCAACAGGTGTTCTCTTACCTTTATCACTCCCATCATCCAACATGACGTACTTCCCTTTTGAGACGTTCACCTGTGCGCGGACACCGTCGGCTTCTTTTTTGCCTTTGACGAGGAGTGATACCGTCGCGGGTCCTGGCATAATGCCACGTTGGCTGCTATCCAAGCGGATGGTGATGCTGCCGTCTCCGACACTCTCAACCGTGCCGTTGAAAGTCTTCTCACTGATCGTTTGCATTGCGATTGGCCGATTCGGTTTGAAGGGTGAGGTATTACCTACCTGTGCATTGACTATCGCGCTCGTTTCACTGATAATAGCGTCAATGGGAGCTAAGAGGACGTTCTTTTCCTCGTAGGTAATGATGTCAACATCTGTGCTCATACCGGGACGGAGTTCTGTTGGGGATCCGAGAACTTCTATCATCACCTCAAAAGAGATGATATTGTCCTGTTGCTGTCCGCTCGGCGAAATCTCATAGACTTTGCCTTGATATGTTTTACTTTGGTAAGCATCAACTTTGATTTCCGCCTTTTGCTCATCTTTCAACCGTTCCATATCAACTTCGTTGATGAAAGTTTTGACGACCATTTTGGAGGGGTCAACGATGGTCATGAGCGGCGGACTTTGCGAGAATGCGGAGCGTCCGGAAGTCACAATTTCACCTTCTTCGAGTTCGAGAAGTGTGACGATGCCTGTCATAGGAGCCTTGATTGTGGTCCACCCGAGCCGTTCTACCTCGTTTTTCAGGGCACTTTCCCTGCGAAGTTTATTCGCAGTAGCACTGATTTTGGATTGCTGTGTCAACGATTTTTCATCATCTAAAGTGCTAGTCAGTTCGCCTAACTGGGTTTGCGAATTTTCAAGGCGAAGTTGTGATTCTTCCTCAGATTTCTTGCGCGTCTTTTTGAGATTTTCAAGGTTTGACTTCTGGTTTTCTAATCTTGCCTCGCTTGTTGCTATGGAAGTTCGACGTACTTCAATGGTTTGCTCATGCGAAACGATGGTCTGTACCTGTGATTCAAGCCGATTTTTAGCATTTTCATGTTGTGCCTCGGCGTTCACTTGCTGAGCTTGTGCGTCTTCCAATGCCTTTTTGGAGACTAATCCCTTTTCAAAGAGCTCGGTGTTTCGGTCGAGTTCTGATTTCGCGTTATCCATGGAAATCTTTGCCGATTTGAGCGATGTTTCTTGCTCAGATTTTGTGATCTTTGCCTGTTCGAGCGCGATTCGTGCTTGCGCCAAGGCAATGTTATCCTGGTCAAGAGAGTGCTGCGAGGTCTGGATATCTGTTTCCGCTTGGTTGAGCTGTGTTATGCTTGTGGCTTGGGTCGTTTCAAGACTCGCCTGGGCGATTTTCAAGGCTGCCTGCGCTTGTGTCAGTTGGCTGTTAAGCCGTTCCACTTTGAGATCAATGTTGAGTTCTGCTTGCCGGACTTGCGCTTTAGCAGCATCAACATCCGCTTCCGCTTGTTTTTTACCTTCTATATAGAGTTTGGGGTCAAGGTCCATCAGTACCTGTCCCTCTACGACGGGAGCACCATTTTTAACGTAGAGTTTAACGATCTCACCTTCAACGTTGGATTTGACCTCTACGTCAATAAGCGGTTCCAAGTTGCCGGTAGCACTGATTCGCGTTTGAAAATTGCCGCGTTCAACGACTTCAACTTTCTTCGATAGTGCTGGATCTGGCCCGTTTTTGCCGCGTCCGAGTACAACCCACCCGATTGCAACAACGAGGACTAAAACAACAGCAGCGGTAATAATAATATTTTTCAAGGCTAATCCCTCCTATAGGGTGTTCGGTGGTGCCTAAGCATCTCAGGGAATTGCGAGAGCCAGGCACTTTCACTCGGGCAGGCATAGTTGCCGCCCGTATGTTCAACGATATTTGCGATTAGACTAATCGGACCGGAGTGCATCAACCGGTGTAAGTTTCGCTGCCTTATTGGCAGGGTACAACCCGAAGAAGACACCGATAGCAACAGAAACGATCAAGGCAATCAGCATCGTTCCAAATGAGACGACCGAGGGCCAATTACTCCCTTCCCAAACGAACTTAGAGATGAGTGCGGCGGTGCCACGTCCCATAAAGATACCTAAGATCGCACCGAGGATACCACCAGAGAGTGTCAATACGGCTGCCTCAATCAAGAATTGGGCTAAAATATCGCTGCGCGTGGCACCGAGTGCTTTCCGTAACCCAATTTCCCGTGTCCGATCGGTGACAGAGACAAGCATAATATTCATCACACCGATGCCAGCGACCATGAGAGCGATAGCAGCGATGCCACCCATCAAAGCTTTCATGACCAAACCGACCTTATTGGCGGTTGCTAATTCCTCTGTAGCTGTCCAATAGTTATACTCTTCACCCGTGTTCTTATGTTGTCTTCCTAAAACATCTTTGGTATCTGCTATTGCGATAGGGATAGTATCAACATCAACTGCTTCAATGCGGATGCGTTCAACATCTTGACGGCCCTTGAACCGCTGTTGGAGTGTTGTTATCGGAATGATGAACCGGTCATCCCAACCGGAAGTGTCCATTGCGTCGCCCTTCTCTTCCATCACACCGATGACTTTGAGGCGTACCTCATAAAGCCCACTTCTTCCCCGCCAATAAGACGGACGCGAGGCTTTAATCTCTTTACCAACGGGGTCTTCCTCAAGGAAGATCTCTTCCGCGATTTTTGAACCGATAACAGCGACGCTACTCGCAGCTTCTACCTCTTCAGCGTTAAAAAACCGACCGCTTGAGGGGTACCAGTTATGCGACCGGTCATATCCAGCAGTTGAGGCGACGATGCGGGATTCCTTTGTTCGTCCCTTGTAGTTTACGTTCCATCCGCCCATATCGTCCTCAGCGACGACATCGACAACACCACGTGCATGCTTGAGGATCTCAAAAACGTCGTCAGTTTCCAAATCCTCAGCGCGGTTCCTTTGCCAGCGTCCCCTACCGCGCACAGCTTCTCCAGCTGCACGGCTCAGTGTCCCGGACTGTTTGTCCCAATCGTCTTTGTAGATTTCGACGATTTTTGTGCCACCTGTCCGCTCAATTTCGCGCAGCACCATGGCACGTGAGCCGTCGCCGACGGATACCATACTGACGACGGAACCGACACCGACGATAATCCCTAAGATTGTCAGGCCGGAACGGAGCGGATTTCGCCGCAAACTGGAGATGCCTAAAATGATACATTCAATTAGATTCATTAACAGTACCTCCTAATCGGTACGTAGGGCTTCGATCGGTGAGAGTGCTGACGCTTTTATTGCAGGATACAATCCGAAGGAGATGCCGATTATAGCCGAAAATGATACGGAAATCAAAATCCACTGCGTTGAGATAACTGAGGGCCATTCGGGGACAACTTTAACAATTTTGACAGCAAGAAGTGCCATCCCTTCGCCAGCGAACATGCCTAACAGAATACCGATTACGCCGCCGACAGCACACATCGCAACGGCTTCTATTAAGAACTGTAGCAGAATGTCCGCACGTTTTGCACCGAGTGCTTTTCGGAGCCCGATCTCGCGCGTCCGTTCGGTTACGGCGACCAACATCATGTTCATAATGCCGATGCCACCCACGAGGAGGGAGAAACCAGCGATACTCCCGAGTGCGATTTTTATGACTTTACCGATTTTCTCCAATTGTGCCATACCTTCGCGCATGTCCCTAACCATAAAGAAATCATCTTGATTCTTATGCCGTTTCCGAATAACATCTTTCACCTCTTCAATCGCTTGGGACACCTCTTCAACCGTATTGGCATGAACTGAAAGCATGACAATGTGATCGCTTCCAGTGAAGCGTTCCTGTGTCGTTGTGAGCGGGAGAAAGATCATGTCATCCAAGTTCCACCCGAAACGTAAACTTCGACCTCGGGGTGCCATCGTTCCGACGACGGTAAACCGTTCTGTTAAGCGATTTTCTTCCTTTCGCCCGTACCGGCTATACCGATCGCCGCCTCTGCCAATCTTAATTTCTTTTCCTATAGGTGAGGCGTTACCAAATAAGGTCATAGTAACTTCTGTACCTAACACGCAGACTTTTGTCTCGTTTTCAATGTCTTCTTCAGAAATGAACCTACCTTGCAGAATGTCCCAATCCATCGCCTCCGCGAACGTGTAGTTTACGCCGTTATAGCCTGTCCGTGCTTCAGCGCCACCGGCGGCTTGGACGAGGACACCTCGCCATTCCGGAATCCGCGGCACAACCACCTTCACAGATGGACATTCCGCCTCAATTGCCAACACATCTTCATATTCAAAATATTCGTTGCTACGATTCGGCATCCAACGGCTTCCGACCCGTTTGTGGGAACTGCGGTACATCGTGAACTGGTTCACACCGCCTAATTTCTGTGCATCTTTCAGCACAATCGCCTTGGCACCATCGCCAATGGCAATCATCGCGAGCACCGAGGCGACCCCGATGATAATTCCAAGCATGGTAAGCAAAGAACGGAGTTTGTTGCTACGAATCGCGGAGACTCCAACGGATAACCCTTCAAGTATACGCATTTCACGCCTCCCAATTTTAAGTATATTTATATGCTTAACCTTTAGACAGAGAAATGGTAAGTGAAGTTCGCTTTTTTTTGCAACAATTTTCTTTTTAGCGGCGATTCCGAATCGCGACGTTTATTTTATAAAATTGGCTGTTTTTTTAGACGCAATTGATCCAAATAGGTTTAGTGTTTCTATGTTGTAACGCGACGCGTTAATCCTTACGCAGTGCCTCAATTGGTGAAAGGGCAGAGGCTTTTATTGCCGGATAGAGTCCAAACGAGATGCCGATGATCGCGGAAAAAGATACCGAAATTAAAACCCATTGCGTTGAGACAACGGCAGGCCATTCAGGAACAATTTTAGCGATTTTGACAGCGAGAAGTGCCATGCCTTCTCCAGCAAACATGCCTAACCCAATGCCGATTACGCCCCCGACACTACACATGACAATGGCTTCCATTAGGAACTGCATTAGGATATCCAATGGTTTTGCACCGAGTGCTTTTCGAAGCCCGATCTCGCGCGTCCGTTCACTCACGGCAACAAGCATCATGTTCATAATACCGATACCTCCGACGAGGAGCGAAAATCCTGCGATACTTCCGAGTGCGATTTTAATCATTTTACTGATTTTCTCTAACTGTGCCATCCCTGAACGCATCTCGAAGATTCCGACGAAGTCGTCTTCGCCGTTGTGCAGTTTTCGGATAACCGCTTTTGCTTCCTCAATCGCCTTGGGGACATCCTCGACGGTATGCGCGTAGACGACGATATCCTGAATTCGGTTATCACCGGTGAAGCGTTCTTGGACCGTAGAGATAGGTATAAAGGCGAGGTTATCGTAACTCCAACCGAACCGGAGACTTCGCCCGCGAGGCATCATCGTTCCCACGACCGTGAAACGTTCTGTGGAGCGTTTACTGTCTCTGCGTCCCCATCGGTCGTAACGACCGCTCCCTTTTGCTATTTTGATCTCCTGCCCTAACGGTGACTTGTCGCCGAATAGTTCAGTAGCGACTTCTTCACCGAGCACACAGATTTTCGTTGCATTTTCCACGTCTTCGTCTGTAATAAAACGTCCTTCTTGAACATCCCAATCCATTGCAATGGGATAGGCAGTATCTACGCCGTTGTAGCCAGCACGGGTTTCGGAACCGTCAGCGGCTTGGATTAACGACCCTCGCCATTCCGGGATTCGAGGTGTGACCGCACTTACCGACGGACATTCGGCTTCAATCGCGAGTACATCGCCGTATTCCAAGTATTCGTTGCTACGGATGCGAGTCCACCGTCCACCTTCTCGTTTATACGACGTTCGGTACATCGTAAACTGGTTTGCACCGCCCAATTTCTGTGCATCTTTTAGCACGATTACCTTTGCTCCATCACCGATAGCGATCATCGCAAGGACTGCTGCGACACCGATGATTATACCGAGCATCGTCAGCAACGAACGCATTTTATTTGCGCGGATTGCGGAGAACCCGATAGATAGCCCTTCAATTAAACGCATGGCTCCTCCTAAAGTTTTCGGCGGTTCTATTGCCATTAAACACTTTAGTATTTGACGTAATTATGGGGAATAAGTTTATTGTGTCTCAGTTATAATTCCGGATCAGAGAAATGGGATTGTGGATTTTAATGAGGCGCGCTTTGAAAGCGCGCCTGCAAGGGTGAGTGTGGTTGGATAGCCTATTTTTAGTCTGTGCGTAGAGCTTCCTTAGGTGAGAGCATAGAGGCTTTTATGGCTGGATACAGTCCGAAGGAAATACCAATCGCCGCGGAGAACGATACCGAAATCAAGACCCATTGTGTAGAGATAACCGAGGGCCATTCCGGGACAATTTTGGCAATTTTGACAGCGAGCATCGCCATGCCTTCGCCAGCAAAGATACCTAATCCAACGCCAATTGCACCACCAACACCACACATTATTACTGCTTCCATCAAGAATTGAAGTAGAATATCTAAAGGTTTGGCACCGAGTGCTTTTCGTAAGCCGATCTCGCGGGTCCGTTCAGTGACGGAGACTAACATCATATTCATAATACCGATACCACCAACGAGGAGTGAGAACCCGGCGATGCTGCCTAAGGCGATTTTGATCATCTTACTGATTTTTTCTAACTGTGCCATGCCTGAACGCATCGCTCGGATTTTGATGAAGTCGTCCTGATCGTTGTGTCGTTTTCGGATGACTGTTTGCACCTCTTCGACTGCTTTCGGGATGTCATCAATGGTATTCGCGAAAACCATAATGTCCGAGACCCTGTCGCCACCCGTGAGGCGGTCTTGTACAGTTGATATAGGAATAAAAGCGAGGTTATCGTAACTCATGCCGAACCGTAAACTTCTGCCTCTCGGTACGAATGTGCCGACGACTGTGAAACGTTCGGTCAAACGCTCTCGGCGTCTTCTTCCCCACTGATCGTGGTATCGGACATTCCGTGCAATTTTAATCTCTTGTCCTAACGGTGATTGATTGCCAAAGAGTTCAACCGCTATTTCGTCCCCAAGGACACAGATTTTTGTTGCATTTTCGACATCTTCGTCTGTAATGAAGCGTCCCTCTCTAAGGTCCCAATTCATTGCGGTTGCATAAGCAGCGTCTACACCGTTATAGCCTGCCCGGGTTTCAGTACCGCCTGGACCCTGAATCAGAACATCTCTCCACTCTGGGATTCTCGGTGCGACTGCACTCACGGATGGGCATTCTGCCTCAATTGCCTGAGCGTCTTCATATTTCATGTATTCATTGCTACGGATGCGGACCCACCTATTATTTTCCCGTTTGTAGGATGTGTGATAAAGTGTGATGCGTGTCGCACCGCCTAATTTTTCGACATCATTCATCACGATTTCCTTAGCACCGTCACCGATGGCTATCATTGCCAGGACCGCCGCAATACCGATGATAATTCCTAACATCGTTAATAATGAACGCATTTTGTTTGCGCGCATTGCAGCGATCCCAATAGATATTCCTTCAATTAAACGCATATTTCCTCCTAAGCGTTTTAACGTATCTATTAGTGTATCTTTTAATTTATTATTGAGTGTATTTTTTGTAAATTTAAAATTAACGAACGTTATACAATCAAATAAACCTGCATGTAAAGAGCGTCTACCAGTAAGTAAGGGTCATTTAGTTCTTCTGTAGAAGCACTCTCCGAATCGCGACTTTCCAACCAAAACGGAAACCAAAAGACCGAAAACTAAGTAGCCCTACCAGTAGGTGGATACATATTTCTGTATTTCACCGTAGGTGTTTGACTAAATTAACGCTAATAAGTTTATACAAGTTTCATCTACGCGGTTGCAAGCGTTCATTTTGGCTGATGTGGAAGTCAGTGGTAGCAGGGAAAATCGGTCTTCGGTTGGGTTAAACGTGAGCGATGCATAGGTGTCAATTTAAGAAAAAGTTACGCGCTGAATCCCTCCGATCCGGTAGGTTCGGTTTTGCGGTGTACTCACCCAAATGCGATCTGCATTCCTAACCGAACCGGGACATCCGCGAAAACCCGTCGCTGCGCGTATCTGAGAAAATGAATATCGTGATGCAGACCGATATGGACCCGACGCTGCCACGCTTCAGGCTTGGAGGTTTCACTCATGTTGGTTTCCGAAGAAGCACGCGTTTTTCAGGTTAGGGGTCTCCGTTGCTCAAAGGAGCCTACTGTTCTTGGGTTAAGCCCGGTTCGGTTAGGAAACCGAACCTACCGGGCCTGGAGGACCACTAAATTGACACCTATGGGTTAAACGTGAGCGATGTGTCTACGATACTTGGGCGAGGTTGGGGAGCCTCACCAACGAAGAGGGAGAATGCGGAGACCGGGATTACCGGGTTAGATTCTTAGATTTCGTCCGAGCAATTGTCTTCTGGTAGCGGGTTTCCATCTCAGGACCCTGTGCTTGTAAGTACGCCTGTTCCGAACGGCGTGCAGCCTTGGTTGAAGGTGGGTGTGGAATGTCAATGGTTGCCGTGCTAATCTGGTCGTTTCCCCATTTGTATGCAACGATTTCACCTTTGCTGATGATGAGGTTCATCCCGACGTTCGCTTCCACAATTGGCACGCCATTTTCGCGCGCTCTGGCGAGGACGTTTTGATTCTGCGCCTTACCTTTCGAGCCGTAGGAGGGAATCAGCAGGAATCGCGCGCCATCTAAGACCAGCGTTCGCGCAATCAATGGATTCCACCGATCATTGCAGATTAAGATACCGGCGCGTCCGAAGGGTGTATCAAACGCACGAATCGTCTCGCCGATACAATTGAAGTTCCACGACGGGTGTGTGCCTTCGGCGAACTGTGTTTTATGATAGGTGCCGCATATCTCACCGTTGCTATCAATAAACACAGCAGAATTGTAAACAGAGGTGCCACACCGCTCCGCGAAGCCGAAACAGAGACAGGTCTTGAGTTGGCGAGCAAGCCGTCGAAATCGTTGGATGGACGCACCGTCAAGTGGTTCTGCGATGTCGAGCATCGCTTCTGGGGTGGCTCTGCCTTCAATAACATCCATGACGACGTAGCCTTCTAATACGCCTTCGGTTGCCAAAATTAACTGTGGGGTATCCTTAGCGGCTTCAACGCAGAAAGCCTCCAATTTTTCAGCATTGGAGGCTTTATCCCATTTGATAGGTTTCAGCGAGATTGCCGATACTTTGACTGATTGATACATAGGTTCTGAAATATCTAAATGAGGTTATACCTATTTCGGATAGGCGGTATCAAGGGCGAGAACCACATAAGCGGTCACGAGTCTCGGATCTGCTTCCATCCAACGACTCTGCTCATTCACCCAGAATCCATCCGGTTTCTGCAACTCGATCATCTTTTCAGTAAATTCACGGTACCAATCGTGTGAGATACCTTTCGCGTCCACAAAGGTTGATTGATTATAAAGCCGCATCGCTTTCGCCATGGTGTGATAGTGATAGTATAAACCTTGCGAGCCCATACCGTAGTTCTCTTCAAGCGTGAAGTGCTCCTTTATCCACTTGAAAGCGGCTTGGACGCGTTCATCGTCTTTATCAACATTCGCGTAGATAAAACTGAGCAATCCGGCATACGTCATGCTGGCGTAGGAGCGTGGACTCCCTGCGGCATCTGTCCCGGCTTTGCTTTCACCGTCAGGCGAATAGACAAAACCGCCATCGTTACCTGCCCACTTCTGATCGTTGCTCTCACTTCGATTCTGGGTGCGTTCCAGAAATTTAATCGCCTTGTCCCAGACTTCTTGATCGTCGGAACCGCTCTCCTTCAATGCTTGGATAGCGAGGTTCAGGTTAGAGAGGTCTTTCACGTCTTGGCGGCTACCATAGCCGATCCCGCCATAATAGGCACTCTCTTCATCTTGGACCTGTAGGCTCTTTAGGAAGCCTTGTGCCTTTTCAATCACTTCGGCATATTTCGGATTGTCGGTTGAGGAAAGTGCCATCACGGAGATAGCAGTATTGTAATTCGGCAGTGCAGGTTGCATCTCAATATCATAGATAGCACCGTTGGGCTGTTGCATCTTGACCAGCCGCTGAATCCCCTTCTGGATAAAAGGATGGTCTGCCTCTGCGTATTTTTTCGCTGGGTGTCGCAAAAAAGCGGTGAGTGCGAGAGCCGTTATTCCGGGATGATTGGCAAATAATCCGTCTTCTGCTTGTTGTCCCTTCAGCCATTCTAACCCGCTGTCGATGCTTGCGATGACTTGTTTGTTTAATTCGTGATATTCTGACGTGTCTGGCCCATGATGGTCGGTTATACCGTTTTGTATAACGGCAAACATAAGGAGTAAGATCAGTATGAATCCATACTGTATTTTCGTTTTCATTGTGTTTCTCCCTTATCGACAAGTTGTTTGTTAGTATGATACATAGCAAATACGATGCCAACCTGAAAAGGCGATTACCACGCCGATTCTCGGAATTCTAAGGCGTAATTCCGTCAAGAAATGAACACTGTTGTCCATAATCTGAACGTTTTTCACCAATGTCTGTAGTAGGGTAGTGCCTACTTGTATTATTTAGGACTTACGCAATTTACGTTCGTCGCTACTATGTTCTGCAGGGTCCCCGTGCCCTGCGTGCGTTCTGGTTGGGATGGGCACAGGGACCCATCCCAACAGCGTTTTGATGCGTAAGTCCTATTATTATCTTATTGTAAGAAGTATGTTAGGTCCCATATAAGTACCGTGCCATCTACGCTGCCACTTGCAAGCGTTCCACCATCCGGGCTGAACGCGACATCTTGGACGTTCGATAGATGCCCTTCAAGCGTTGTTATCCTCTTTGCTGTGGCGACATCCCAGAAAATCACTGTGTTATCCGTGCTACCGCTTGCAAATGTTCTCCCATCGGGACTGAACGCAATACTAAGAACAAAGCCTGTATGCTCTTTGAGCGTTACTTTTTTCTTTCCTGTAACAGTATCCCAGAGGATCACTGTACCACTTCCATCACCACTCGCGAACATGCTCCAATCAGGACTAAACGCGATATCATAGACATAATCATACTCAGATGTACTTATCGTGAATGTTTCTGTTTTTTCATCTGTGGCGACATCCCAGAAAATCATTGTGCCGTCCATGCTTCCAGAAGCGAGTTTCTGTCCATCCGGACTGAATGTAATACTATTGATAAAGTCGGCCTGATTTTTCGGTATTCCTATTTTTTCACCAGTAGCAGCATCCCATAATAGTCCTGTGCCATCTGCGCTTCCACTTGCGAGTGTTTTCCCATTTGGGCTGAATGCGATACTTGTAACATCCGCCCGACCATCCGAATCCTGTATTTTGAGCGTTGCTCTTTTCTTTGCGGTGGGAATATCCCAGAGCAGCACAAGGTCGTCGCCACTCCCGATGGCGAGTGTGTGACCGTTAGGGCTGAAAGTGATGCTCCTGGACCAGCCTGTATTTGCCAACACCTCCGTGGGATGCCAACTGCCGACATCCCACAGCTGTATCCCAAAGCGATTTCCAATGGCGAGGGTGTCTCCATTAGGACGAAAGGCGAGACTATGCACTTCCGAAGTATGTCCTGCGAGGATTGTTTTAGACTGTGTAGTGGCAATATCCCAAAGCAATACTTCGCCGTTCCGATATCCGGTGGCAAGTGTGCGACCATCTGGACTGAATACGCAATGCCTGACTCCTACCGGCTGGTCGGTGTATCCTATAAATGTGGCTTTCGGGTTAAACCGCGAACGTCTCTGTTTATAATTCCAGAGCAGGACCTTGCCATCTAATCCCCCGGTTGCAAGGGTGTCACCGTCGGGGCTGAATGCAATACTTGTGATATTTGAAAAATGTCCCCCGAGTTTACCTTTGCTTTGTCCGGTCGCAATGTCCCACAACCACACGTCCAGTATGCTCTTAACTGCAAGTGTCTGTCCATCAGAGCTGAACGCGACTAAGGAAAAAAACTCCTCATCCTGCTGTATGAGGGTCTTTTTTGGGCGTTTCTTGGCAACATCCCACAGTTGTACGGGGGTGCCCTCGAAGCCGTTACAACTCACAAGCGTTTTTCCCTTAGGACCGAAAGCGATATCCGAAATAGCACTCTGATCATCAAGTGTGCCTTTATGTTTCCGCCCGCGGACATCCCACAGCCGTATATTACCGTCTAAACTACCACTCGCAAGGACCCGCCCATTTGGACTGAACGCGAGACTCGTGATGTACCCACTATGCCCTGTAAGCTTACTCATTGGATGTTCATGGACACCATCCCAAAGATGTGAAGGCCCGGCTGTACGTGAGCGGGTAGCAGCCTCCCAGATTTTCCTAAAATCCCACAGACACACTGTTTCATCTGCACCGCCGCTTGCTAAAATGCGTCCATTGGGACTGAACACAACGCTATGAACCTCCGCGGTATGTCCTGTCAATAGAAATAGTTCTTTACCGGTCTGTGCATCGTAGACCCAAGTACCAATACCGGTTGCAATCGCGAGGACATTGCCATCTGGAGAATACACCAACTCATTCATCTCCCCTTTACCGAGCCTCACCTCCGCGCCTTCGGGTAGATGCCACTGAGAGGCATCTTGAGCAAAGGTGTTCGGTAGATGCGGTGCTACAATGATAAATAGCATAGAAAAGATAGGAAGTAGAACGGTCTTCATTGCTTTATTATCTCCATCTAAAATTTCTACATGAAGAGAAAAAACCGGACGACATCGTGAGTCCAGTTTGTTCTCATGAAGAATCGCGGCACGGATGTCGCTCCTACGAGATTCGCACAGTTTCGCCCGTTTCTGATGACTGCATCGCCGCGTCATAGACCTGCATGACTTTGCGGATTTCCTCGGGCTTGACAACCAATTCCTCGCCTTTGTTCAGTACATCTGCGATGTTCTGATAGTAGGATTTCCATGTCGTTTGGGTGCTTTCGACGACAATCTCACGGTTCTCGCCACCCGCCTCCGTCCAGACTTTTGCATAGTTTTTGGGATCCTGTTGTGCTGCATCAATGTTCCCTTCCCGCATCGGTCCCTCTTGTGGGTCGAGTCCGTATTTGATTAACCCACCTAAATCCCCGACGATATACCAGCGTGGTTTCTCGGCTTTAGAGAGGTTGCCGATCTCAATCTGATACCGGACATCGTTCTCAAATTTGATGATGAGGTTTCCATAGTTGCCGATATCTGTGTCCCATCTTGTGTTATAGTGAATATCGCAGAAGACAGATTCAACGGGTGCCGTTACGAGTTGCAGTGCCTGATCGACGAAGTGTGCGGGCCAGTCGTAAAGGATACCACCACTCTGGCTTTTGATCCCACGCCATCCCCCCGGTGCGCCGTAGCGCATAATCGCAACCTGATAGAGGTAAGGTGTTCCGAGCAAACCGTCATCAATAATCTTTCTAACTGTGTTATAGTCCCAATCCCATCTACGGTTATGAAAGACGCTGAGCAGAACATCGTTTCGTTTGCTGGCTGCAATCATCGCGTCTGCTTCGGGTGTATTCATCGCCATTATTTTGTCTGTTACGACGTGCTTACCTGCATCCATCGCTTTGATGGAGAGTTCGGCGTGGGTGTCGTGTGGTGTGGCTAATACGACGAGGTCGACAGCGTCGTCTGCGAGCACTTCGTCAATCGTTTGATAACTCTGGGCGTTTGGGTATGCCTCGCGTGCAGCCTCACGACGTTCAGTGTTTCGTGTAGCGATGGCATAAAGATTCAGTCCGTCTGCCAAGCCGACGAGATAACAATGGAAAGCGCGTCCAGCATATCCATAACCGATAACGGCAGTATTTACCATAAATAAAAGTCTCCTTTTTAGCGTTTATCGTTCAGGGTCCAATCGTAGTCCATATAGTGGAATTTGACACCGTTTGCTGATACAAAATCTGCGTCTTCGGGTGGCAGGTAATCGGCGAGAAAATCCGCTACGCCATCGTAACCTTCGTTAAAATCGTTTTTATACCACTTGAAAATCTTTGAGAGATGGACTTCGCGTTTAGATCGGTCTATCCTGACTTTATCAGGATTTTGAATAAAGTTGAACGTTGCAGTCTCAAGGCGTTCCTCAATCGTTTCGGCAGAAAACGCGCTGTTTTCCAAAGGCGGGCAGCTGGTCGAGGCACACACAAGGACGAAGTGAACACGCGGATCCACAAATTCTGTGCGGATAATGTCGTGTTCAATTTGATTGAGCGAGTAAGTTTGACCCGCGACTTGGAACTTAAGCCGATAGAAAAATCCGCCGAACCATTTAATTTTTCGGACGCTCGTTGTCGGGTAGTGGTTGATGCCCCCTTTAATGACAAGCGCGTTATAGGCGTTGACCCAGAACGCTAACTGTGCATTATAGGACAATTCCGTGGGGTTCGCAACAGCCAACAGATCCAAATATTTCTCCAGTTTTTCAGGGTTCGCCTTCAGCTTTGTATAATCAACCCGTCCCTCTTTATCAACATGCTCTTGTAAAACTTGATCAAATAGATCGTGCGAAAAAGACGATGCGTCTACAGGCTGCTGCGTACGAGAATCTCCTTCGACGCGGAAGTGATAAAGGAAAAGCACGCTGAATATAGACAAGAGCAAAAGACATGCAACCAGAACGCGGTTTTTCATCAAGTCATCCTCTCACGCATACTGTTCTAATACATCTCGGTCAATCTCAATTCCCAATCCGGGTGCCTGTGGCACGTCAACGTATCCATCAACGGCGTTTATCGGTTGCTGCGCCAGTGCTGTTCGGAGACGATTTTCGGTCATATCGAATTCCAGCAACGAGGGGATCGGATTGAGTGCCTGCGGTGCATCTGGGAGCGTGGCTTGCCAGTGGAGCGTCGCTGCGAGGCGGATACTACTGCCCCACATGTGGGGCAGCACCCGAACATAGTTTGCACTCGCCATCGCGGCGATTTTTCGGCATTCCGTGAAGCCACCTGCGATGCTAATATCTGGTTGCACAATATCCAGTCCGCGTTTCTGGAGTAGATCGCGGAATGCCCAACGTCCTTGTAGCATCTCACCGCCAGCAATTCTCACTTTCAGTGCGCGTCGGATTTCCCGATAGCCTGCGACATCGTCGCTGGTAATCGGCTCCTCATACCAGAAGAGGTCGTAGTCTAAAATCTTTTGTCCAACGTCAATCGCCGTGCCGACATCGTACCCACAATTTGCATCGACAGCGAAAAGTGTATCGTCGCCAATGGCGCGTCGAACTGCGGCGACGTTCTTTACATCATAAGCCTCACCGAAACCTATTTTCATCTTGACAGCAGGAAATCCCGCATCAACATAGCCTTTCGCCTCGTCCATCAACGCTTGTGTTATGTCGGGTTTATCTTTCTTGAAAAGTCCACTTGCGTAAGCTGGAATCTTCAATCGGAACGCGCCGCCAAGAAGTTGATAGACCGGCATATCAAGTGCCTTACCCATGATGTCCCACAAGGCGATGTCGATTCCGCTTAAGGCACCGATATTTCCACGCATCGCCTCCCATATCCGTTCCGTTTCAAAAGGCGATTGTCCAATCAGATGCGTTTCGATTGCCGCGGCGGATGGAGCACTTACACCTTCACCCCAACCGGTAATCCCGGCATCCGTGCGAATTTCGACAACAACGGCAGTCCGCGTACTCGTCCAACCGCGTGAGTTGGCAAACGGTTCAACCAGTGGATAGTGTAAGTTGTAAGTTTTAACGTCGGTAATTTTCATATTGTCGGCTTTTAACAGTGCGATTTTAAAGCACACAATTCGTTGTATCAGGATTCACAATTTATCTCTATTCTACCACAACCGCCACATTTTTTGCAGGAAAAACGGAATGTAGGGTTATAAATGGAAACCATCTGCAGTACACTGTCGGTAAGATCGCGAGCACAGCTCGCTCCTACAGAGGCGGGTAGTGAACGGAACCTTGGGTAGAAAAGAAAAAGGCGAGGTTAGAAACCTCGCCAATGGAGAAGGAGACACATCTGGAAAAACGATATTGGAAATTCAGTTACCGACTTTTTTGATTGTTTGCCCGTTCCTTTTAGATTGACACGCTAAGGAACGCCTCTTGTATCGTAAACTTCGACACTCGTAAGCGGACCTTGAGCAACGTCACTGTTTCCCCCAAAAATATAGATTTGCCCATCTATGACCTCACTCGCATGTCCCGATTTGCCCATCAGCATGTCCGGCTCTTGCGTCCAACGGTCGGTTGTCGGATCGTAGATTTCAATCGTTGAAAGGTGCTTAAATTCCTTATCTTTCCAAAGGTAACCACCTGTCACATAGATCTTTCCATCAGTTACGCTTGCCGCGTGCCCCGCTTTCGGGGCAATCATCTCTGTTCTTTCCTGCCATCGATGCGTTTCTGGATTGAACACTTCAACACTGGAAAGATACGAATTTGACTGGTCCTCAATCAAGGGCCAACCCGTCCCACCCATAGCATAGATTTCTCCATTCACAACACTGAGTGCTGCATCATAACGCGTATGGTTCATACTTTTTGCTTTTGCCCATGCGTCAGTCGTTGGATCATACACTTCCACAGTTGCCAACTGCCAATGGTTATTACTCGTGAGATCGAATCCTGACCCACCAATGGCATAAATTTTTCCATCCACAACGCAGGTCTTGGTCTTCCTTGGTGTCGGCATATCCGCTTTCTGGGTCCATGTGTCCGTAACCGGATCATACATTTCTACAGTCGGGAGTTCTTTTGTCTCATTTGTCCAACTCTTATGGTACGCAATTTTCTTTATTGTTTCGCCACCAATGGCATAAATTTTGCCATCCACAACTGAGACAGATACGCCAGACCGCGCTGTCGGCATATTCGCCTTTCGTTCCCATGTATCGGTTTCAGGGTCGTACATTTCTACCGTTGAAAGCTCCGTATCCCCAAATTCGTCCCTTTCCAGCAGTACCCTGCCCCCGATTGCGAATATCTTTGCATCCACAACGGAGGTAGAAAAGCAAGACCGGGCTGTTGGCATGTCCGCTTTCTGCGGCCACTGCAATGTAGAAAGCCTGAGAGAATTCCCTTGCGCATCGGATACCAGAGATGTCTCAGGAGCCTGCAGTCCCGCGCTGCTGTTTTTACCGGCGGAAGTTGCTCGTCCGACCTGGTTCCGCACATCGGGTTTTGAATCGACATCAAGAACGATAGCGGTATCAATAATTTCAACCGTGGGTTCGGATTTTGCCTCGAAACTATACGGCTTCTGAAAACGGACGAGGTATTGGTTGCTTGCGCCTAATAGTAAGGCAATCAGAAGCGTCGCGGTCCCAAAAGCAGTCCACGGGAGCAGCGGTTTTCCAACTGGAGGCGGTGTCGGTTTCAGGTCAGCAACCTGCCGCATGATATTCTCGGTTAGGTTGGCGGGGAACTTCAGACCGCCGAGAACTTCCTGAACCAACAGCTCTTGGTCCTCCCGCAAACGCTTTCGCGCCCGCCATAGTCGGTTTGTAATCGTGTTTATCGAGACACCTAAGAATTTGCTTATCTCCTTCGCTGTCATTTCACCGAGGTAGTGGAGCGTCATTACCGTGCGCTCACTCTCTGGCAGTTTGGACAGAAGTTTTTCGGCGATTTCGTAACGATGTTCGGTGCCTTCTGCTTCGCGCTGTTCCGAGGTATAATGGATATAAGAAGAATCTTCTATTTCTTCCATAGGCGTGTCCTCCAGCGATTGCATCGCGGGTTTGTGTCTTTGGAGCCAATTAATACAAAGTCGATTTGCGATGACATAAAGCCATCCAGCAAATTGCTTAGGATTTTTGAGTGTCGAGAGTTTTTTGTATGCTTGAAGGAAGGTATCTTGCGTAATCTCTTCAGCGTAGTGAAAATCGCTAACCTTCCGCCATACAAGCGCGTGAACACCCCTTTGGTACCTTTGGACCAAGATGTTAAATGCCTCGTCATCGTCTGACAAGACTCTACGAATTAATTGAACATCGTCTTCTACCATCAGGATCCTCCATGGTGCGCGAACAGGTTTGGTTGCCGCCACATTTCCATTATATCTGATAGCCCCTACAACATTAAAAACGCACTTTCGGAATCGAAAGGTTGCATAATTTGAAAATAGTTATCCGTTAAGAGGCAGTCAGCGATTAGCAGTCAGTCTCTTTGAGGGAGTCTCTGTTGCTCTGCTTTGAGTTCCCCGACCACATGTGGGACTGCAGGCAAGCCGGTGGTATCAAATGCCACAACGTCTGGGAAAAATTGCCTGCGTGCTCCAATACCTCCGAAGACATAAATCTTACCATTGACCGTCGCTGCCCCTTGAGGATACATAGGCGTTGGCATTGCTGGAATATCGCTCCATGTCTCTGTCTGTGGATGATACACATCCACCGTCGTTAAATACTGGTGGGATTTGTCTATACCACCAATTACATAGATCTCATCCTCAACAACAACCGTCCGGAACGAGTACCTGATTTCTAACATATCATTTTTCATCCGCCACTGACGGCTGATTGGGTCATATTCCTCAATGTTCTTCAGAGCGCGCCCCTCAGGCGGGCCGTACCCGCCGATGACATAAATATGATTGTTGACAACGCCTCCCAAATATGCATCGCGCCGGGTCGGCATTTTTGGACCCTCCTCCCATGTATCGGTGGCAGGATCATAGATGTCAACACGGTCCATCCGTCGTTCATCTTCCCCACCCCAACCCGTTGAACCTCCGATGATATAGATTTTTCCGTCAACTGCACCAACAGCGGGGTGGACACGAGGAACGGGCATGTCCTTTTTCCGGGTCCATGTATCAGTCGCTGGATCGTATGCATCCACGCGAACCGGATAGTGCGTCTTTACGCCTTTCTCTTGATACCACCCCCCAAAGACATAGATCGTGTCGTTAGCAACCGCAGCTTTAGGATAATAGCGTGGCGTTGGCATGTCTGCGACTTGCCGCCACGTGTTGGTTTGCGGGTCGTATTCCTCAATAGTTGAAATCCCATCGGGACCCTCAAAGTTTTCGAGGGTGCCACCGATGATATAAATCTTATCATCTACGACAGCAGCTGCTATTCCCGATCTCTTAGTGGGGAGTTGCGTTATCACTTCCCAATCCTCACCGGCAAAGGATTCTATTTGCATAAGTAAGAGCAGGAGAACAAGGACCCCCATAACGATGGCACTTTTAGAATTGAACATGTTTGACATTGGGAATTCCTCCATGCTTTGTGAATAGAAACGATCTGTTGATAGAAATCTTTTTAGAAATTTCATTGCTTAAGTCGTCCCCATGTTGTGGTGAGTTTTCCTTCTGCTTCGACAGCAAGCGCGTTCCCAATCTTTGCGCCATTTTTACCTACCAGATGATGTGCATTGCCCGATGCGTCTAAGAATTCCTGTATTCCCCCCGGTTCATCAAAATGCCATAAGGCAGCCGTTTTTGCGTCATTTTTGAACTTGCCGTCTGGCATAAAACCCTTTTTCTTGACATCATAGCGGGCATCCTTCGAGATGCGGACCTCATCAATATATCCAGCAAAGGAACCCCAAAACCATATGTCCCGACCAGGTTCCTCAATTATTTTTCCAAATCCTCCAAGCACGAAGTCCTTTGGACGCAAAGCACGAGGATCAAGATCGTGTCCGAGAGGTATCCCTTGTTGATTTGTCCTTACGAAATCATTGACGATCATTGTTATCTGATTCCCATTTAACTGATAAGCGATGTGGTGCCATTGGTTCGGCACAAGCGAGATCGGGAAAGTTAATGTCCGACCGAACTCTCCCTCAAGATAGGAACTCATTATCAAGATTAGGTCCCCCTTCGGGGGCTCGATATTTAGCGCATTAGCCAGATTATTTAGTAGCGGTTGATATTCATCGTTCACGACGCGCATACGCACCTGTTGATGGAGTATCGTCAATGACGTGTTCTTGTTGTCGGGCGGTGTGGTGGGATATATCCATGCTTCAAAGGTGAATTCGTCCGTGCCGTCCGGTAAAAGATAACCAAAGGTTTCAAAATCCAAAACGGCGTAGTCATCGACCCCGTCAAGGACTAAATAGTTTCCACCTGCCGGTGATGGGGGCGGCAACGCTTTAGCACTCAGCGGAATTAAGCCGAGCAAAAAGAAACAGACAAAGATTCGTGGGTGTCTCATTTTTTATCTCCTTTTTTGTCTAAAAAAAATCTGTGAGTTTCGTCGTAAAGAGTGGCGCTAAGTTGTCCCCATCTACCGGCCCGCTGGCATGTCTGCTTTCTGTGTCCAGTTTCCCGCAGCAATGAGCTGATCCACATTGATAACCAATAGCGTACACAGAATCGATATACCTAACGTCCAACGTTCTTTCACGGTTTACCTCCATTTAACGCTTGACAGTCCAATCTGTCAGTTGGACTGCCGATAGGCATTACATGTCCGTTTCTACCCAGACGACTTTGAACCTGCTTAAATCTGGTACAGATGCATTGTCGCTATCAGTCGGCGGCTGTAAAACGACTCTCGGTCCGAGTATCAGATATAGGACTTACGCAGCAAGTGCCTGTTCGCCGAGGTCCCCGTGCCTCGGCGACCTCTCTTTTCACGGTTTCGCTTCCAGAATCCGAAGTGTCCGCTTTCTTCCCAAATGGCGTTTGCGTAAGTCTTGAGATAGTTGCGATTGTTTTAAATCTGATTGTGTATCACACCCTTTATAGTTAAAGACACAATTTTCGAAAAAAAATTGTGCATAGTTAGAAAAAAAATGAAAAAATTTGAGTTAGGAGTCGGGAATCGGAGTTCCCTCCTACAGAAGAAAAGCAGTCAGTGATCAGTCCTGTAAGGGCGGCATCTGTATATTTTCTCTGAATTGCCGATTTATCGGATGACGCGGATTGCACGGATTTCGGCAATTATTTATGTTTCGACGGTTTCAGTCTCGTACGGACAATAGATGTATAGAAAAAATGCACCCCAAAAACAGAAAAGCCCAGGCGGATGAAGGGGTAGGACGTGTATATTGTCTTAGGTGAGATTGGAAAACTTTGCCAGTAGAAGGCGCGGAAGGTGTAGAAAACTGAGGCGCGGAGACCTGAGTCAAGAAACTGGTATTTAGGAAACAGGTTTTACAGTCCTTCTTCAAGCGAGATATGAAACACCCCACGCCGTTGTGTAGCAATGTACAGTCTATCGTTACTTACAGCGAGAGAGAGGACTTTATCAGGAACACTCGGAGCAATCTGTTTCCATCGCCCACGGTCATCCAAGCGATAGAGGACTGACTTGCCAGCACCATAAACGCTGGCGTTATCCGTGGCGAACGTATCTATAACGATACGTACACCCGTTTCATCGGTTATCACGCGCCAATGTTCACCGCTCTGTGAAGCCAAAACACCTTCATCCGTTGCGACGTAAACCGTTTTTCCGGCAAAGACGATCGCATTGAAGCGCGTAAAACGCAGCGGAAGAATTGGCGTAATGTCTTTCCAACTATTTCCGCCATCGAGCGATTGAAAGAGTTGGCCATCTCGCTTACCGACGTAGACGGTATCTGCTGATACGGCTAATTCGAAACCTTTATCAAACCCACCAAGAGGTTCGCTGTTATCTATTAAACCAGTATCTGTCCATTCTGAGTCACCGTGTTTCCACTTGAAAAGTTGTCGCTTCCATTCAACATAGAATGTCTGTCCAGCGGCTGCAAACTCCCCAATATCTTGAGATTTACCAAGAAAGTGAGATGTATTTTGTAAGTTATCGCTTCTTTCCCATTTTTCCGGATTATTAGGTAAACGTTCCCCTGTCCATAACTCAACGAACGAAGATTCTCGTTCAAAAGTGGGTGCCCCCGGAATTGGAACGAGTACATTGTCCCCCGCAGGTAATTGGAAAAGGCGCAGGGAGTCTTTTTCAGAAACGATTCCGTATTCAGGAGCAATTCCGTAGAGAGTGTCATTAGCAATTGCTAACTGCAAAGCGAGGTTAAGGTGCGAAAGGTTCTTGTCTATCCCTTCAAGTATTTGGTTATCGGAGTCAATCCGTACAGTTTCCCACGTCTCACCACCGTCAGCAGATTGGACAAGATCTCTGCCTGTATATGCGTAGAGCCTGTTGTTGCGCGCGGCTAAATCCTGTATAGTTGTTTCCATTATCCCTTTCATAAATGGCTGCCATGATTTACCACCGTCGGTCGTGCGATGAATACCGGATGGACTGGCTCTGTAAAAAATATTTTTGTCCACCGGTACGACCCCTTGTGATAAGCGCGTTTCACCAGTATTAGCCAAAATCGTCATACCAAGTTCATTCATAAACCCGGATTCATTCCCATGCGTTATCTCAGTCCACGAGGCTCCTAAGTCGGTCGAGTGGAAAATTTTGCTTGACCTTACGTAGCTCTCCAATATTATTTGTTCGACCTGCTTTTGCTGTGGCTTAAACTCAAGCCATTCTGATAGCAAAGAACTATGACCCATTCCTATATACAGGTTGTTTTCAAATCCTGTCACCCAGTAGACAGAATCGGACGTACTCACTGGCAACTGTTGCCAAACATCTGAATTAAGGCGGTAGAGGCCCTTGTTTGTGCCAGCAAACACTGTGTTTCCGATTGCAGCCATTGCATAAATGTGTTCGTCTACTAACCCACTCTTTAGGAGACCCCATTGTGCACCAGCGTCTGTAGACCGAAAGACCCCTTTATCTTGAAGGGCGAGGTACATTATAGGACGAGGGTCTGAGTTACGCCCCTGTATTTCATCCATGATGATGAGTCCAACAGGATGGCCTTTTGGACGGGGGCAAAATACATTCCACGTCTCGCCATTGTCGGTTGAAGCAAATATTGCATCAGTGGAAACGATATAAAGAGTGTCGCCAAGCTCTGCCATCGGCATCCGGGACCTTCCGATTGGTATGTTTGTATTGATGAGTGTCCATGCGGTTGCGTCTGCTCCGAGTCTATAGATACCTGTTGGCGCAGCAGCGTAGAGGATCCTTTCAGATGTAACGAAAATATTGCGCACAGTACCACCATACGGACCATTTGTGCGTGTCCACTGCGAAGCAGAGAACTTAGCGAGATCATCCAGTGTATTGGATGTTAAAGTCGTTTCAGTGCTTTGCAGACCAGCACCGCTATTGTTATTCGGGGTGACGGCACGTCCCTCCTGATTCCGCACAGCCGGTTTCGCGTCAATGTTGAGGACGATAGGGGCATCAATGATTTCAATGGTGAGTTCGGATTGCGCCTCAAAACTATACGGCTGCTGAAACCGTGTGAGGTATTGATTGCTCGCACCGAGCAACAACATAACTAAAACGGCAGCTGCACCAAAAGCCGCCCACGGCAGCAGCGGTTTTCCAATCGGAGACGATGCCGGTTTCATGTTGGCAACTTGCCTTGTGATGTTCTCTGTTAAGTTTGTGGGTAATTGGACAACGCCAAGGACTTCGCTAATCAAGAGTTCCTCTTTCTCTTGTAAACGCTTTCGTGCCCGGTGGAGTCGACTATGCACTGTCTTCACAGACACACCTAAGAACTTGCCAATTTCCTTCGCTGGCATTTCGCCGAGATAGTAGAGCGTCATGACCGTCCGTTCACTCTCTGGTAGTCTTGCGAGCAGTCTTTTGACGATTTCACACCGATGTTCGGAGGCTTCTGTCTCGTGCTGCTCTGATACATAATGGATATAGGAGAATCTTTCTGTTTCTTCTGCGGATGTGCCTTCCAAAGATTGCATCGCAGGTTTTTTCTTGCGCATCCAATTCAGGCAAAGTCGATTCGCAATAACATAGAGCCACCCCGCAAACTGGTTGGGATTCTTGAGTGTTGGGAGTTTTTTGTATACTTGGAGGAAAGTGTCTTGCGTAATTTCTTCGGCGTAGTGAAAATCACCTATCTTCCGCCATGCAAGGGCATGTACGCGCTTTTGGTATTTTTCAACCAAGGTACTGAATGCCTCATCGTCGCCTGACAAGATACTGCGAATCAGTTGAACATCATCTCTTTCCATCAGGGGTCTCCATGATTAATGAATAGGTTTAGTCGTTTTGAATATTCCCCGTAACATAACGCCTTGTGTTAGTTAACAGTTAGTATGTTTTGGTTTCACATATTCATCTTATTTACTGTTCAAATTTGGAAACTTTCGCTTTTTGATTCCTTTTTAGAACACGAATATTCCAATGCAGGAGCAGCAGAAGGATTAAACTCCTATTTGTCCAGACAATATCCAGATATATGTAAAATTGAAAATAACAAAGAGTTAACTGGCACAAGTCGTTAACATAGTGAAACTCTACTCCTATTATCATAGCAATACGGCTGCTGTTTTTCCAGTAAATTCTCGTGGAAAATAGAGTGAAATCCAATAATTCAGGCGAACCTATCCACTTATGATGAGCCGTTGGATTTCACTTGTATTTGGCTGAAATACTCCTCATACGCCTAAAAATCGTAACGTTCTCTCCTCAAATATCCATACGGAAGAATTTCAGAAACGCCACGGTTGTTAACACGATTGCGAAGAAACAGAGCAGCAGTAGATCCAGGGAGGCTTGCTGAAGCGTCTCTCCTAAGGTTAGCTCCTTGAGTGGCGGGGGCGGCATCGGAGGTGGAATTTCTTCTGTATGGATATGAGACCCTGGATCTTCTGACATTTTGCTGAACATTTCCGCATCGAGTGTCTCATAGTAGCGAGTTCCTGTTTGGAAGTAGGTATTTTTTTTCGCCTGACCGGTTTGCGTGGTGTCCGTTGCGAGAAAAATGAAAGATGCCGTAGGTGTGATTCGGGAAAAGTTTATACCGATTGTATCTTGGTGTTTTCTCTCTCGCTGATAACGTCTATCGAGTTGAGCCGCGAGGTCTCGGTACTTTAACCGAGCTTCCTCTTCAAGAGGTGCCATCTTCTCATTCACTTTATCGAAGTGTGCCGAGCCAAATGCCATGATGCTGGTCGATTTCGATCCCGGTGTGAAGTTAGCTTCATCCATCATTTCAGATAACGCTTCACCCATCATTTTGCTTCTTTCCGCTGCGAGGTCGGCACGCAATTCTGCTCGCCTCGCTGTTTTTTCCCTGTAGACGCTCTGCGCTGTTGAAGTCGGCGCGACGATTTGTGCAGCGAGAAACCCGACACGCGGTAAGATGAGGACAGCAAACACCCAGACAGTAAATGCCACGATGAGTGCTGTCTTGGAACTGTCGAAATAGATTGAGATTACCGCCCCCAGCGCAAAAAAGACCGCAATGTAGAGCAGCGAGACGAAGATAAGGCAGAGGATGCGCAGAAAGATGTCTGATTCACCCAGTGGGAAGCCTTGCGAGACGAGCACGAGTAAACCGATGATTAACGAGATTAAGAACGGAAGGATGAATACGAGGTATCCACCGATGAGCTTGCTCCACAAAAAGATATCGCGTGGCAGCGCATTAGCGAGCGTTATCCGAAGTGTTCCGGCTTCTCTTTCGCCAGCAACGGCATCAAACGTAAACAATAATGCCAGTAGACTAAAGACAGTGCTGACGACAAACACAAAGTCGAGATGTCCCAAAAGAAAGGCTATTGGCGCGGTGGACAGTGACGCTTCGCCCCGGGTTATTCCGTTGCGTGTCATACCGAGATAACTCGGAAGGGCAGATTCTAAACCCGTCGCAAACACACTTAAAGGTGTCGGTTTAAGAATCAGCTTAGAAACTTCAAAATTCGGATCTGTCGCCTTTGTCGTAAATTGAAAGACGTGCACACTTCCCGCTTCCTTACCATTTTCGTCTTTGAGAGTGTCTTCGTCTTTGAGCGTTTCTTGTTCTTGATAGTCAATTTGGCGTTGGAGGTAATGATGGTAATTGATATGCAAGTTGAGCGGGATGAGCAAGACACACATCAGCAGCAGCGCAGCAAACCGGGCACTCAGAATATGATGCATAATCTCTTTTTGAATTAAGGTCATTAACATTACAGCATCTCCCAATTCCATGGAAAGTATCGTAAAATTTGAAACAGAGTCAGTGTATTCGGATTACCAGAATTGCTTTTATAGTAAAACCCGAAAATATGTTTACACTTTAAAGAGCAACAATTCCGTGAATACACTCGCTCGCTGGCGAGGTTTCCTAACCTCGCCAATGTAAAGTTAATTGTGGGTTTTACTATAAAACGTTTTGGTATAATTCTATCTTCAATGACACACCGCTGGTCCTGAAAGGTTTCACAAGGGACACAGCGAGTATCCATCCTATTCAATGAATGACACCGGTTTTGTCTATGATGATAACGTTGTCACCGAAATCTTCAAGATTGATTATGTCGCCTGGGCGAAGGTCCCCTAACTCTATCCACTCAGATGTCTGAGTAGCATCCAACGACTCAATCACTATGAGACTTGAATCCGTTTCCGAAGAATTATAGGACGACTCCTGCAGAAAACCCGCGAAGGCATCACTCTCAGCATCTGTTGTATCAAGATTCTCAAAGAGTGCAGCGAGTTCATCGTCCCCAAGTTCGTCAAGAAACTCCAAGAACTCATCCGACGATGCTTCTTCTGCCTCTATGTCAGTTATCTGAGGTTCAGCTTCTTGTTGCTTCACAAACTCAGGCCCCTCTCCCGTTTCGGGTATCACTGTTGTTCCGGAGGGTGTCTGTTTGGCAAAGTTTTTTTGTGAAGTAGGTATAGGTGGCGCGCCAAGGGATTCCGAGAAACGTTGGACATCCCACCTCGCATAGAGATAAATCCCGACACAAAACGCAGTCATCAAAATGGCTGTGGTACCAAGGAGTTTCCAGTAATTCATATCGTTCATAGTTTTCTCACTTTTGGTTGATAATTATTGTGATTCGCACCATTGTAACACATAGCATTCAAGGATTAAACCTACCCCAAACGTAGTGTATTATATCCTTCAATCATTAAAGACACAATTTTTCGCGGAAAACTTGCATAATTTTCAAAAAAGGGAAAAAATTAGACTTTAATCTAAAAATTGGCAAAATTGCTTGGAATTGTGGAAAATTTTTTGGACAAGAGGTAAATTCAGACGTTACAAACTCAGCCAGCAGAGGCAGGAAACGGAGAATAGAACGGGTGTGTAAAGTTTTTGACATGAGGTGTTCATTTTGGCTTGTGGGAGGGGTTTGTAACCCCGATTTTGCAACGCATCTAAGCCCCAGAGGGGCGGCATCTGTGTAGAAAGCGCATCAACCAAAGACTAAGCCCCAGAGGGGCGGCATCTGTGTGGCATTTTGACAAAATATTTACACACCGCAACAAACAAAAAACTTGACATTTTTTTGACTTTAGTTGTAAGATATAGGCAATCTTATAGCGGTTTTTCTCTATCCAATGAAACCGAAACATTAGAGCGGTATTCCATCGAAAGTTACTAACGTGAGGTCTCTCCTCACAGTGAACGTATCGGAGGTGAACATGTCACAGAACGATGTTGCGTTAATGGCGCACCTCATGCGCCGCGCAGGATTTGGCACAACCCGCACCGAACTGGAAACCTATGTCGAAAAGGGCTACGAGAACGTCGTTGACGATCTCGTCCATCCTGAACGCGGGACCCCCATTGATGAAGATATTTTAGAACGCTACTTTGGCGGTGAGGGCGGGTATGTCGGTATTTGGATCTATCGGATGCTGAACAGCAGATGCCCACTTCAAGAGAAGATGGCACTCTTCTGGCATCATGTCTTCGCAACGGGACTGGGCAAGAACCAGCACATCCTCGCGGCCACGAACCAGATTGATATGTTGCGGCACTTCGGGATGGGAAAGATGCGAGACCTTCTGCTCGAACTCTCCAAAGACCCGGCGATGATCTTTTGGCTTGACAATAACGAAAATCGCAAAGGCGAACCGAACGAGAATTACGGTAGAGAACTCCTTGAACTCTTCTCATTAGGTGTGGGCAACTATACAGAAGATGATATTAAGAGCTGCGCTCGTGCTTTTACAGGCTGGACTTTCGGGCAACCGATTCCGTTGTATCCGCACGGTTACTACTCGCCCCCGTTCCTGTTCGTTGAAGAGGAGCATGACGACGGCGAAAAAACTTTCTTGGGACATACCGGGAATCTCAACGGCGATGACATCATTGACATCATTGCCAAACAACCCGCTTGCGCCAGATTTATCTCCAGACACCTCTACAACTTCTTTGTCGCTGATGAACCACAGGTGCCGTCGTGGAATGTGACACCACCGCAAGACCCGGATGCGGTTGAAACACTCGCGGACGCATTCATGGCATCCGATGGGGATATATCCCACGTCCTGAGTGTCCTTTTTAATTCCGATTTCTTCAAAGAAGCCCAATTCAAGAAGGTAAAGAGTCCAACGGAACTCGTCACGGGAATCTTGAAACTGATAGGTACGTTCCAAGGTCCGCAACCCGGGATAGGACCATACGCGAGTGCGACGCAATTGATGGGTCAGAAACTTCTTGATCCGCCCACTGTGGAAGGATGGCACACCGGTAAAGAGTGGATTGATGGCGGGTTGTTGACCGCCCGCGTTAACTTCGCCGTTCGTGAAGTCAGCGATGCATCGAAACCCGGAATTCAGGACCTCATCTCATGCTTGAAGAGTAATGGGAGCTCGCTCTCACCAGAGGCATTTGTGGACAAATGCCTTGAACTCACAGGTCCACTGACGGTAGGGGACACCACCCGTGAGTACTTAACCCAATTTGCGGAAGCAAACGGTGAACTCAACCTCGAAGATGATGATACGCAAGCACGGATCGTTAGTATGCTCCAGTTAATTGTAGCATCAAGAGAATATCAACTCGGCTAACCTGTGGTGTTTTAAGGAATGGAATCGAATGGAGAGTTATCTAATGAGAAGGAAATATATTGTAGGCGGTCTTGTGATTTTTGCGGTTGTGGTCGGCCTGTATTGGGTGTTAGTCCCTATGAAAGATACTTCCGAATCTCCTTCTGACGATGCTCCAATTAACTTCAGATATGAAAAATCTGAGTGGCTTGAGGAGCATCCGAAGCAGGAGACTATTGATGGATATGTCAAGAAACGAAAGCAGGAAATAACCAACAGTGCCATTGAGTTGAAACGAGAATTTCCTGATTCTCACCTACTGCCGTTTGTACTTGAAATCACCATAGAGCGTGTTGTTGTTGATGCGTATGAGAGTATTCTGATTACCGACCATGCGTACACAGGCGGAGCGCATGGAAATACCAAATATGTATCCTATACGCTCCGCGACGGTAAAGATGTGTCTCTCGCTGAGTATTGGCCCAACAGAGGGTATTCGTATTCCGAGGAGGGTCTGCTAATACGAATTAATAACCGCCTTCTGTCCAACAAGCAGAAGAAAATTAAAAGTTTGAACGATGTGGCGTGGCAAGTGCGCGCGCCAGACAATGAAAAACAATACAGTATTCGTATTATCTTTCCGCCCGGTGCTGTTGATGCATACGTGGTAGGAACAATTACCCATATCTTTGATATGCCTTATAGCTTCACATACGAAAAACCTGAGTGGCTTGAGGGGCATCCGAAGCAGGAGACTATTGATGGATATGTCAAGAAACGAAAGGAAAAAATAATCAATAGTGCCATTTGGTACGAAAAGCAAGAACGAGAATTCCCTAAATTTCGCTCCGTACTGCCGCTTACACTTGAAATCATCATAGAGCGTGTTGTTGTTGATGCGTATGAGAGTATTCTGATTACTGACCGTGCGTACACAGGCGGAGCGCATAGAAATACCATATATGCATACTACACGTTCCGCGACGGTAAAGATGTATCTCTCACTGAGTATTTGTCCGACAAAGGGCATTCCGAAGAGCATCTGCTGGAACTATTAAATAACCGACTTCTGCGCGACAAATATAAGACAGTAAAAAGTTTCAACGATGTGGCGTGGCAAGTGCACGCGCCAGATAGTGAAAAATCAATCGGCATTCGTATTATCTTTCCGCCCGGTACTATTGAGGCATACGCGGCAGGAACGATTACCTATACCTTTTGATAATTTGTAGTTTCGGTCCTGCAATTATAGTAGAATCAATAATTACTTATACATTTTTATGATTTGGTCAATAGAAGCTTCAGGGTTGTATTGACGGCTTCGCTTAATGTTGGCGAAATCCTTCTCAATCGGGTTCAGCTCGGGAGCATACGGCGGTAAAAACAGCAAACTCGCCCCCGTTTCTGCGATGAGCCTTGCTGTCTCTGAACCCTTGTGAAACGACGCATTATCCATAATCACAACGTGCGTCTCATGAAGCAATGGACATAACTGATGCTCTAACCAGGCATTGAAGGCAAGCGCATCAGAAGCACCTTGAAAAAGCAGGGGTGCCGTAAAACTATCTCCTATACGTGCCGCGATCAAAGACGTGGAAGCATACCGATGTGAACCTGATATTTTATCACTGACACCGATACCCTTCGGGGCGTAAGCATACCGCCGGATATCTGCGTTTGAAAAACCGCTCTCATCAACATAAACAGGTGTTTTACCTGCCACTTGAACTTCAAGGGCTAAGGCATCAAGATAGTCTTGACGTTTTTTCGGACATTGTTGTTTATAGGTTAGCGTCTTTTTTTTCGAGTAATGTTGAGTTTCTCAAAGGCATAGGAGATACATCCCTTGGAAACCCCGAAATGTTTGGCGCGTTCTGTGAGGGTCTTATCAGGAAAATCAGCGACATGTTCCCGAAGGACATCATAATCAATGTCGCGGGGACCTTTGGGACCCGGTTTCTCATGGGCAAAAGGGTCTTTGGCTTCTAACCAGTTATAGATTGCCCGCCTTGAGACACCAAAGGTGCGTTCAGCTTCGGCTTTACTGCCACCTGTATTGACGAAATCAAGCACGCTTTTGCGTAAATCTGATGAATATCTCATAAGCATAAAGCCTAACATAAATCTCAGAAAATGTAAACTTATTTTTTGACTTTACTATAAAGTTTCGACTTTTTTAGGGCAAGTTTCGGCTTGCAAGTTGCGCCGAAAGGAGACATTGACATGAGTACGACTAATAAAACTCCGGTCCTCGTCGTTGTACAACTCAGCGGCGGCAACGACTTCATGAATACGCTCATTCCGTACACAGCCGGGATTTATCACGATTCCCGTCCGGTGGTCGGCATCAAAGCGGAAGACGTGCTACCCTTAGACGTAGACGATACGCTGGGCTGGAATCCGCACGCCGCCCTTTTGAAAGAGATGTTTGATGCAGGTGATGTCGCCGTTGTACAGGGAATCGGCTATCCCGATGCAAACCGCTCGCATTTCCGGGCGATGGACATCTGGCACACCTGCGAACCCCTGAAAATCGGCGATGAGGGGTGGGTCGGTAGACTCGTCCGAGAACTCGACCCGCAGAGCCAGAATGTTTTAACCGGTGTTAGTTTCGGACAGGGGCTCCCCCGCGCTTGTGCACTTGCTGGTATCCCTGTTACCTCTGTTGGTGATTTGGACAACTACGGTCTGATGACCAGCATCGGTGATGAAGCGCAGCGGACGAAAGTGCTTGAGATATTCAAAGGGATGTATAGTAGCACGGTCGGGAGCGGCATCGTGATGGATTACCTGAGCCAAACCGGGTTAGATGTGATTAAAGGCGCGGATGAGCTTAAGAAGGCACCGGAGATGTATACTTCCGAAGTGGAATATCCACAGAGTGCGATTGCCAAAAGCCTGCGCGATGTTGCCCGTGTCCACCTCGCCGATCTCGGCACACGCGTCTTTTATACACAACACGGCGGTTACGACAACCATGCCAACGAGGTTCCGGCGCACCCGAAGCTCCTGAAAGATTTGATGGAAGCGATCCAAGCGTTTTTCACCGATTTACGGGCGCAGAACGCCTCTGAAGAAATCATGATGTACGTTTTCACAGAATTCGGCAGGCGCATCCGGGACAACGCCAGCGGGACCGACCATGGGACAGGCGGCGGTGCGTTTATTATCGGCGATCGTGTGGAAGGCGGACTCTACGCCGAATATCCATCTCTTGATCCGTCCCGTTGGGTACACGGCGAGGACCTTGAGCATACCATCGACTTCCGCGGCATATACGGAACACTTTTAGAACAGTGGATGGGCGTTGACCCGACCCACATCGTCGGTGGGAATTTTGAACAGATTCACCCCTTTTCAGTGTAGCTTGCAAACTGAAACTTGCTATTCTAATGACGTAGGATAACGGGAGGAGGCATATCATGGGCAGACCTTACGGGTTACTGCGTGCCGGGTTTCCATACCTCAAATGCCTGAGCATGCGGCGCACGACAAACTTTCCGATTGACATCGCAATCGGGAAAGAGGGACGTATATATATTATGTGCCGGAACGACGGCACCGCGATGATCCGAAAGTATACTGTTGATGACGAGGATCTCGGCACCCTCGGTAGGTATGGGCAAGGCGAGGGACAGTTCACGTGGCCGGTCACTATTATCACGGACAGCGAAGAAAACATCTATGTGTCTGATGAATACCTGCATCGGATTGTCGCCTTTAACAGCGAAGGTGAACACATCGGTACATGGGGAGAACATGGCACCGATCCAGGGCAACTCAACGGACCCGCTGGCATCGCCTTTGACCCTGAAGAGAATCTTTACGTCGCCGACAGTTTGAGCCATCGGGTGCAGAAGTTCACGAAAGACGGCAAATTCCTCCTGCAGTGGGGAAGTTATGGTGACGGCGAAGGTGAATTTAACATGCCGTGGGGTGTCGCCGTAGATGAACTTGGTGATGTCTACGTTGTCGATTGGCGAAACGACAGGGGACAGAAATTCAATGCCGATGGAGAATTTCTCTTTGCATTCGGCAAATCCGGCAGTGGCAACGGCGAATTTAACCGTCCTGCCGGGATTGACGTTGACCAGCACGGCGATATCTATGTTGCCGACCGGGGCAACGACCGCATTCAACTCTTCAACGCCGAAGGGCGATATGTGCAGAAGTTCCTCGGCGATGCGACCCTCTCAAAAGTATCTCAGGCTTACATGATGACGAACGCCAGTCCAAATCGGATGCGCGACATGGCGGATCTGGAGCCACAAAAATACTTGCGCCAACCGAAGTCCGTCGCAGTCAGCGACGACGGTCTGATGTTCGTGCCGGATTTTGGGGCCTATCGGGTACAGGTTTACCAGAACCAGGTGGTGCCGTTGACAGAGCAGGAATTTAGCCCACCCCGCAGATCGGTTACGCTGCATCAGGAATAAGACCTTGCCAGTGCAGACAGAAACATAGAAAAGCCAAGCGTGTATATCCTATACGCTTGGCTTTTTGCGTTTTGTTGATGAAATTAATTCTTAAGTCAACTAAAGATATGAAGTTTACGTTATACCAAATTAACTTGATTAGAAGTCTTTTGATCAAGTCAGCATTGCGAGGCACAGGGACCTCGCGCTACAAATGGGGTTAATTTGGTATTAGACTATAATGCTAATACCAACTTAACGTGATTAGAAGTCTTTTGATCAAGTCAGCCTTGCGAGGCACAGGGACCTCGCGCTACAAATGGGGTTAATTTGGTATAATACACCAAGCGGAGGTCAAAACGACTGCATGAAGTTACAATTAATCGTTGTTCTGTTTGTGTTCATGGTGCCCCTATCTACCATTGCGCAAACAGGCGATATTGAAGGAACCGTCTATCAACGAAACACGGAGAAGCCCGTTGTCGGGGCTGATGTCCACATTACCGAAACAAAACACACCCAAAAAACTAATAGAAACGGTGTCTTCCGCTTTACCGAACTCCCTGAAGGCACATATACTTTTGTTGTTACGCGTCCACTTGAAACAAAATCTACATCAATCTCGGTTGCCATCAGCAGCGGGGATACCACCGAAATCAAAATATACTTAGGCGAGGCAGTTAGGTTAGAAACGATCGTTGTGGAAGGAAAACGTCTCCCGCCAACGATCAGTCGTACTGACATCCGCGGCAGTGAACTCCTACGTATTCCCGGTGCTGCCAATGACGCTCTCAAAGGATTGACGACACTTCCGAGCATCGGCATTCCAAACGATTACTTTGGTGCCCTCTATATCCGAGGTAGTGAACCGGGGTCCAACCTCTACTATCTTGACAGGACACAGCTCGGTTATCCTTTTCACTGGGGCGGCTTACTTTCGACGATCAGCTCAGAAACTATTGAAACGATTGACATCTACGCCGGTGGCTACGGTGCGGAATTCGGATTGGATTCGCAAGCTGTGCTTGACATCCACGCCCGCGACAGCCTTGATGAACGGTTGGCTGGAAAATTTAACCTAAATATCCTCTATTCTGAAGGGTTGCTTGAAGCCAAAATCGGTGATAAGGGATATATCTCCGCCTCTGGAAGGCGCAGCTACTTAGACCTCATCGCTGGACCGATTATTGAGCAGCAGACGGGACAAACACAGCAGCTGCCCTACTTTTCAGATTATCAGTTCAAATTTGCCTATTCGTTCGGTGAAAAGCATCATCTCACGGTGAACGCCTTCGCTGCAACCGACCATTTCAAAATAGAAGAACAGGCGACCCTGGTGGAAGAAGGGGCAGAAATAGCGGAAATAGGGGATCCAGCAGGAATTCCCCCCGAAGATGCTGCGCGCTCCAGTGCCTATTTCAAAAATGGGTTTAATGGACAAGGCATCCATCTGCGTTCAAACTTTACCGAACAACTAACTTCCCACCTATCGCTTACCCGTTCTCACAACTTTCTCAATATCGATTTCAAGGCTGTTGTTGAAGAGAGGTATTCTCTGGGACCTGACGGTGAATGGGAAGATTATTCGGCAAACTTCGTCCGTTATGATATAAAGGTTAGCGCGCCGGTTTATACATTGCGCGAAGATATATCCTATAGGTTAAGCCCGATGCTTCAATTGGAGTCCGGCATTCTCTTTGCCTTCAATCCGGCTACGAGTTCCGAAAATGGATGGCTTGAGGAGAATTTTCCGTCAGATCATGATTTGGGTTTTACGACGGAGACACCTGATGGTGAAGTCGTCAATGAGGGCACTTTTGAGGAAGTAAACGACGAATTCGGACACGATTTTTATCGGACGGAAGGGTACGTGCAGGGACGATATGATCCGCTTTCGTTTTTGTCTGTGGCACTTGGTGTTCGGTTAGATTACTTGAATGTGACGGAGCAACTCTCTATTCAACCACGGGGAAGCGTAAGTCTCAAACTGCCGGGCGGTTCTAACCTGCGTTTCGCTTATGGACATTATGAACAGAACCCACTACCGTATCAGCTGCTATCAGAGGATGGAAACCCGGGGTTGACATCGAGCCTCACACGCCACTATATCATGGAACTTGAACACCCACTTTCATCCCGAACAGAGCTCAAGTTCGCCACCTATTACAAAGACGCTCAGAAATTGGTAACAACCAAGTCTGCACTGTCTTCACTGTATGAAGGGACCGGTGAAGAGGTAGAATCGCTTTCGCTTGCGCCAGAAGTAAGATCGCTTTCGCTTGCTCCATTCGATGAGATCCCAAACTATCTCAATGAGGGTATGGGGTACGTTGGAGGAGCAGAGGCATTTCTGCGACATCGGATTCCGGATAAGTTCTTCGGTTGGATCTCGTATGCCTATACGCACGCCGAGCGGCGAGAGCATGTATTATATGCTTATCAACCTTACCTCTTTGATAACACTCATATTGTTAGTATCGTCGCCAATTATAACTTCACACCAAATTTCGAGATAGGCGCGAAGTGGCAGTATTTAAGCGGCACCTCCGAGGTGCCTATCAGTTCTATCGTTCTCATTCAAGATCCGGTGACGCGTGGCTTTAACCCGCTTTTAGCGAGTGCCGACGAACAATTAAGCACCGAGTTGGCACCGTATCACAAGTTAGATTTCAGGATAAGTCATAAGTGGAAAGTTAGAGACACGAAAATAGGTGGGTTTCTTGATATCCTGAATATTTACAACCGCAAGAATAAGATAAGATTCATTTTTGAAGAGGCAGTACTTGACGTGCAGGGTCAGGAGGTTAGCATCGACCGCGAAGTCTTTGATGCGCCACAACTGCCTCGACTAATCTATTTTGGACTGACACTTGAATTTTGAAGCCAAGCGTTTGCCATTTAAATGTCCCTTTGGTATAATACCGCTGTGGTACTGAAGGGTGGCACGAATTTACTATAACAAGGAGAACACTTATGAAAATCTTGACTATCTTTGGTATTTGTGTTCTGACGCTTACTGGCTGCACAACTGTTGAATCGCAAAAAATGCAAGCAGAACGCGATCAGCTGCTCAAGAATTATGAGGACCTCCGCGAAGAGAACAGTGAGCTGAAACTAAAAGATAGCATAACCAATACAGTCCTTGGGAAGTGGAGATTCCTGAGCCTTGAAATAGCGGAGAGCGGTGTCACCCAAGAAGTTGCGGAAGCCAAAGCCGCACTTTACGCGCTTGAACTGAAAAACCTTACGCTTGAATTCTTCGAGGAGAAAGGTATCTACCATTACCGTGGCAAAAGAGGTAGCACGGAGATTTCTGGACAATTTACTGTTACGACTGTCCGATACGGCGATGAACCGTTCCCGTTCATCCGGTTCATCAGACGCACTGGTCCAGAGATGGAAAAACTACTTTTTGCAGCAAGTGCGGATGGAAGGGCACTTGGGTTGTCGAGCGCGCCGGGACTCGACACAGCGCGGGATATTGGTATCTCCGTTACGCCTGACAGACTATATCTCACAATGCACGGTAAGATGCAATCAGGTCCCGAGGGCTGGGTACAAAGTGGTGGTGTACGCTGTTATTTTGAGAGGATTGAGCAATGAAAATATTAACTGCCTTTAGCCTGATAATACTGATGATTTTTGCGGGTTGCACCTCGGTGGAGTACCAGAAAATGCAGAACGAGCGGGAACAACTTCGCGCGGCGTACGAAGACGCTCGGATAAAAAATGACAGACAAACCGTCAAAAACAGTCTTGCACGTGAAGTGCTGGGAACATGGCAGTTCCTTAACATAGAGGTCTTAGAAAGCGATATGAGTAATGAGATTGAGTCAGCAGCAGCAGCACTTATCAAAACCAGTCGTAAAAACCTTACCATTCGCTTTTTTGAACACAATGGCATCCGTTTTTACGAAGGTAACAACATCAGTACCAATGTTTCCGGTAAATTTGCTATCAAAGTTGATCGTATCGCCGAGGTATTGTACCCTAAGATCCATCTGGATCAGGGTTCAGGCATTACCCCTGGCGAGTTCTTATTCAATAGTGCTGGAATATTCAGCGGGCCTCCGGAAATATCCAACGTCTTAATTTCTGTACAGGCGAATCGACTCTACCTGACATTAGGAGCCGGTGTATCAACAACTCCGACTCCTGAAGGGTGGGCACAGAGCGATGGCATCAGGTATTCCTTCAAACGGATCAAATAAAAAATTTAAATCTATTTTGAAAGCTTCCGTAGGTTGGGTAGAACGGCGTTGAGAGGGCAGATGTCGGTGTTTCAAACACACCTCAAATCCAATCTGCTGCCGTATACACTCAAGAACAGAGTGAAACCCAACTTCATACCGTCAGAGTTGCGGCACTTGAGAACAAAAGCGTTGGGTTTCACTCGGTATCTACTTGATGTGGCGTGTATGGAGAAAACATCGTTTTTCTATGATTTTTATGGTTTTGGTGGCATCCGTTCTACCCAACCTACGGTGCTCTTATAGAAAAGCCATTTCAAAACAGAAAACGCAGCCCCAGCGGGGCGGAATGTTTATAGAAATGCTATCGGGTCGCGAGGATAAGCCCCAGCGGGGCGACATGTGTATAGAAACTTGATAAAACACCCTTCTTTAGTTTCCCCAGCGGGGCGACATGTGTATAGAAACTTGATAAAACACCCTTCTTTGGTTTCCCCAGCGGGGCGACATGTGTATAGAAACTCGATAAAACACCCTTCTTTGGTTTCCCCAGCGGGGCGACATGTGTATAGAAACTCGATAAAACACCCTTCTTTGGTTTCCCCAGCGGGGCGGAATGTGTATAGAGAAGATGTCCAGTTAGAGGAGTGCTTAAGATATGTCCATTGAATCCAAACTATCACACGAAGATTCTTAAAATTGTCCAAAGTTTAGTATTTTTAAAGTAAAGGAGGAGAGTCGTAATGAAAATGTTAACAACGTTCAGTATTTTGGTGATGGTGTTCACAGGTTGTGCGGTACTGACACCGCAAGAGACACAGGAGGAACGACAGCGTTTGATTGCGGCTTATGACGCTGCACGCCAGAGACACAATCCGGAAAGAGTTAAGCAGGCAGTGAAGGACCTGCTCATTGGCAAATGGCAGTATGTGGGGTTAGAGGTTGAAGAAGGCAGCGTTAACGCGCAGAAGGAAAAACCGATAACGCAGCAGGTAGTGGATTCACTGAATACTGTTATAGCAAAACTTCCTAAGAATGTCGCCGGTGAGCAGACAACCGCACCTGACGCACCTGAACAACCAGCATCATCGGAATCGCCGGCTCCAGCGGAAAACGAGCGGAACTCAGGAGAAGGTGCAACGCGGCTGCCGCCAATTGAGGTGAGAGATGAGAAATCGAAGCAACGGATATTGGGAGCGAAAGCAGCACTCGTCGCATCTACCCGCAAAAATCTCATACTCGAATTTTCGGAAGATCGTAGTTCTTACTATTACAGCGGTAGCAATCGCGGCACGAACGTCGCAGGACAGTGTTATGTTACCACGAAGCGATACGGAGATGATCCACTCACATTTATCCGTTTCAATCAGCGGACAGGACCGAAGTTGCTTGAATTCCTTTTCGGTTCCGAGCCCATAAAACAGATCGCTGCAAAGGAAAAACAGAAGCGAGCCGCGATGATACAGAGTAGAAAAATGGGGATACAAGGGGCGCGGAAAGCTGCCGCAAAGCGGACTTCCTACACAATCGCTTCAATGGCAGGAATTACGGTAACAGATGATACACTCTATTTAGTTCTCTACGGGGATATGCAATTAACACCGAGAGGTTGGATGCGGACCGGAGGATTGAGATGCACCTTCAAACGGATCGAATAAAGGTTCGCTCAGTTTTAGGAGAAACGCATGAAAATTTTAATAGCATTCAGCATCCTGATTTTGGCATTCACGAGTTGCACCTCGGCAAAATACCAGCAGATGCAGAACGAACGCGATACCCGTCGTGAAGTTTATCACTCTTCCCGTCAAGACCCCATGCTTTAGCTTGCGGGATGTAGGCGGGCGTTACGTTTGAAAGCCCAAAAAAGATTTGACATTTAGTCAAAAATATAGTATAATTAGAGTAACTTGCTGGACAACGCTTTCACCCTGCACATACCTTTGTGCAGGAGTTGTCCGCCATTGTGAAAGGTGGTATAAACAAGTTGCAAGTGATACCTTGCTAAAAACATATATCGGTAGCGGCGCGTCATACTTCGGAGCGGAGGTGAAATCCCGCACGTTGCGTTTGCTACCCACTTTTCAACTTTTCGGTCTAACAGACCGAGGCAGGCGGGGATGGTTTCCAAGATTTGGTTTCCTTGATATGCCCGAAGCGATTTTTCACGCGACGGGGAATCGCCTGCTGGTGGAGACAACGTAAGACGGTTGACCTTGAGGAAAACCGCTATTGTCTATGAAGCCGAGGTTTCCCCATGCTTTAGCTTGTGGGTGCTATCACCAGATTGTCAAAGATGAAGCGGCGGTCGCCATGGAACCGACGTGGTCTCTACATGGCAATGAACTTGTTTACACGGATATAGTCATGCGACCGGATCAACCGTTTTTCCAACTCTTTAAAACTGATATGACCGATAGTAGACCGGTGCAGCTTACGGTTGAAGGGGATAATTTTGACGCGAATTGGTTTGATCCGACAGCCTTAGATGTTTCGCCTTCGGAAGAGTTGCTAACGACTGTGTGGGGTAAAATCAAGGCGAATTAGGAACGCACCGTCCGCACCTGCCCACGAACATCAAGTTGCACCTTCCAATTATTCCAGCGTGGCAGTAGTACTGTACTCAATGTTGGTTGACGGATACCGCGCTGCCACCGTAAGGTGACCAATTTTTGGGCAGGATCGTATTCCACATCGAATTTAGCACCGTTGACAGAAAATTCTTTGGGATACTGCGCCTCAATTTCAGTGATGGTGTCGGGGTCTATCTCTGTAAAGACCAGATCCTCTGGCGAAAGGAGTTGCCACTCCTCGGCGACCTCTACACCCAAGACATCGAGCCGTGAAACTAACCATGTGTGCGGCGGTAAATCCGCTATTTCCAATGTCTCCATATTAGGGTTGAGTGCACAGTGAAGTATCCAAGCATCAATTGCACGGATGAGTTGCTCACCGGTGCCCGGGAATAGGGAACCAGAGAGGATAAGGGATGCCAACGCCTCTCTGAGCATAGCACCATTCAGCGGTTGGCGGCTGCGTCCGATCTCTCGTCCTGCGTATTCAGTTACCACTTCTGCAACGATGTCTTCGCCTTCCAATCTCGGAGCAGTAAGTTGAGTCGTTCCGATCCCTGCGTTGATTAAATCGTCAAAAGTGCAAGGCATAGCCGTGCGCCCCATCAATTGCACGCGCGTGCCTTTTGCGATACCGACGGTCTCCAGAATCAAGGCAGCGTGCCGCTCTTCCGGTAGGAGGGAATCGAAATCGAGCAAGACCTCTTCCTGTCCATTTCCCCATCCCTTACCTTTTCGCCGCCGTACGTAAGCACAAGTGCCCCATTCACGTAAGAGATACGCGATCAAAGCATTGCGGTCGGGCTGTGCGGAGGTTTTATCTTTCATCACAGGCGGTAACTCAAAGAAATCTCTCAGCTGCGTTGCGATTCTGCGGCATTCGGCAAGGGCAGTTTTATGAAGATGATGTCGTTTTTCGTCGCCGTATCGCAGCGTTCGGATTGCTGTTGTAGCATCGCATCCATTGCGAAAAAGTTCTTTTTGACGGGTTTCACGAACCGTATCCTGCTGTTCAGCTGGTACGCGGTCGATGCGCTGCCATAAGGGGGCAGGACGTTCCAACGTCGCAATCAGATCAATCAGATCGCGTCGAAGAGAAGATGGTGCTTTTACCAATAATCGTGCGTGAAGCGGATTGACGGGTAGGGCGCAGATTTTCGCACCGTCCGTTGTGAGCATGCCATCGTCTGAGAGGATCCCCCAACTTTTTAGTGCAGTTTGTGCCCGTTCCACGGCGAAATCGGGAGGTACATCAAGAAATGCCAAGTCTTGCGGACGATAGCCGGTTGAAGCGACAGTAAGCACGAATTGCGTCAAGTCCTCTCGCCGAATCTCCGGGGAGGTTTCCTGTTCAAGTTGACCGTGTTCCTCCCAGAGTCTATAGCAGATTCCCGGTCCGAGGCGACCTGCGCGTCCGCGGCGTTGTTCGGCTGAGGCTTGCGAAATGGGACATAGCGCAAGGACGATACGTCGGTTTTGATGGATACGTTGACGGACTAAACCGGTATCCACAACGGCGGTGATACCGGGGAGCGTGATTGATGTCTCGGCGACGTTAGTCGCAAGAATGACGCGGCGGCGTTGGGATTGCGTGTCAAATGCTTTATCTTGTGCGTCGGGTGGTAGATCACCGTGTAGCGGGATAACGTCGAGATGTCGTATCTTGCGCAGCGCGTCGTGGCATGCATTAATTTCACCTTTACCCGGTAGAAATACCAAGATATTCCCCTCGGTCTCTTTGAGGGCGCGGTTAATCCCTTTTTCGACGCGTTCTACTAAGTTATGAGATGTAGGGACCACTGCCCCGCCAAGGTATCGGACTTCAACAGGGTACACCCGTCCTTCCGCTCGTAGTACCTGTCCGCCAACAAACCGGGCGAGTTGTTGCGCAGCTATCGTGGCAGACATGATAATAAGTCTCGCGTCGCGTCGCTTCTTTCGGCAGATAGCGAGAAAGAGGTCTGTTTCCACACCGCGTTCATGGAATTCGTCCAAAATGATAGTGCCATACTGATCTAACTCCTGTCCCGCAGCATATCTTAAAGCGATGCCGGGCGTAACGAAACGGATACGGGTTAAGGTGTCAGAGCTGACATCTTCAAAGCGCACCGTGTAGCCAACCGAATGTCCCAGCGGTTCTCCGAGTTGTTGTGCCACCCATCGTGCAAGTGAACGGCATGCGACGCGCCTCGGTTCCACGACAAGTACGGGTGCGTCTGATAGTGCGGCACACCACGGTGGAATTTGTGTCGATTTTCCACTGCCAGTCGGTGCCACAACCACCACCGGACCCATTGTGATTGCTTCCTGAAATGTTGTTTTTAATTCAGTAATTGGAAGATCGGTTTCGTTCATAATGGGTATTATAGCCGATAGTGGTATTGGTATCAAGACAGAGGTATTCAGTTATCAGTTATCGGTTTGCCTTGCAGTGAGAGTTGTCAGTTTTTAGCAGTCAGTAGCTATCGGTCTGCGATCAGGGGTAGTCGCGACCGAGAGGTCGCTCCTACAGAAGCATCGCCAAACGTTCTTGACATTTCCAGACGTTTCTGATATTATAACCGTTATATCTATTAACTCACGTTTGAAGGTAAATTATGTTGTACCAGAAGTTCGTAAAACAGACACATACAAAAATACAAAAGACTCACCGCCTATTTGCCTTAATAGCGTTTACTGGGTTGTTTTTCTACCAACACCTTGCCTATAGTCAGCAATACGTCACCGTTGACAGAGAAAACGGCGATAGACTCACCGGTACTTGGCGCGATGCCACTGAAACTCACTTTGAAATTGAATACCAAGGACAGGTTTTACGGTTACCGTTGACAGGAGCCACTCTTAGTTTTACATCGGACATAGCGAATGTGCCGGATGGAACCGCTGCGAAGTACTATCGCAATGGACTCACACTGCTGGAGTTAGGACTCCCTGAGTCAGCACAGCGGCGGTTTGAAGCTGCTATTGAAGAGTTTCCAAGATATCCGGCTGCGCATTATCAACTCGGTTTACTTCACAAGGCAAATGGCGACAATACCAACGCGTTAGAACGTTTCCGTTCTGTGGCAATCCTTGATGCAGCGAATTTTGATTTGGTGCCACATCTTCAGGAGCTTGGAAACACTGCCCTCGCCAACGAGGCTTATGCGGAAGCTGTAGATAGCTACCAACTGATTCTAAAATATTATCCGGAACACGAATCTATACCAGAATTGAGTTACATCACTGGTTTTCTGCTTGTTGAAGAATTAGAGGATTATGACACAGGACTGCCGCTTCTTGAATCGGCAACCCAACGGTATCCAGACGTATTGTCCCATGAAAAAGCACTTTTCCTAATTGGAAAACTGCGAGCGAAAACCGGTCAGTTGGAAAATGCACTTCATATTTTGCAAGGATTTGTTATGCGTTATCCAGTGAGCGAGTGGGTTTATGAGGCACGCCTTACCCGTGCTGAAGTCAACTTGAAATTGGGTAGAACGATGGAAGCTGGAAATGAAGCATCTCAGGTCCACGATATGAGCGTAGATGAAACGATAAAGGAACGCGCAAAACAGATTTTGGATCAGACTCGGTGGAAGGTCTACACAGCGACAGATGGTCTCCCTGACAACCGTGTTCAAGCCATCACTACTGATGGTACGCGGTTGTGGGTGGGTACGCCGAACGGTATAATGCTATTTGAGACTGCCTTCAATAACTGGATACAGATTGCAAACGTGCCGCAACTGATTAACAGTTCGACGGCAAAGGTTCCAGATGTGCAAGCGATTGCGGCGAACTCAGAAGAGGTGTGGGTCGGCACGCGTTCTCAAGGCGCGATCCACTACGACAAGTTAACCGGCGAAACCCAGACGTATTCTCCAATCAAAGGGTTCCCCGCTTGGGTCAAAGATATCAAGATGGATGGGGCGGAAATCTGGTTTGCTACAGATGGCGGAGTTGTTCGTAAGATTCGGGATATAGTTGATCCCTCGTTTGTTGTTTACAACAGACAACAAAGTTTCATCCCCGCAGATGACATTGAGACCTTGTTGTTGATGCCTACAACCGTTTGGGGTGCCTCGGCAAAAGGAGGCATCGTAACATTTGACCGTGAAACTGAGGAATGGGGTTCCTATCGTTCTACTGAAATCCAAGAAGGCACGACGATTGTTGGCTTTGATACTGCAGAAGATCAGATGCTTTTTACGTGGTTCAATGCTGGTGAAAAGACCAACGGTTATTTTCGAGCAGATTTGGATGGACTGAACGGAAAATCAACAACGCTCCACACAGGCGTAGCGGAAAAAAACTTACGGAATATTTACATCAGAGGGATTTTGGACAATTCACCGATAGTCCCTGCAGTAAATGAGACTCTGCCGGTAGAAACACTGGATCTGCCGACATCCGAATTTTCTCCCGAAACAGAGGCGTTAGAAGTGGAAGCCCCACCACCACCACCGCCGCTTACTCCTTTAGTGCTGTGGATAGCGACGAACGAATCTTTTTATACGCATCACACACGTCCTGATGAATGGGAGGATACAACGACTCCGCAAATAGTGTCAGGTGAATTAATAATACATGCTCTCATCGTAGTGAACAACAGGATATGGATAGCTACCAACAACGGTTTAGCAACGATGAACGTCCAATGAATTCTGTTCTCAGGCGTGTGCGGACTTAAAGCCATGGAACCGACATCCACAAAACTTATTACGCGCTGGGCAGCTGCCGAACCTATGCGGGTCGAAGATGAATTGGTTGTCGAAGAACCGCTTGAGATCCGGGTCGGACAGCAGAGTTTGATCGTTGTGATGCGGACCCCGGGACACGATTTTGAACTCGCAGCGGGTTTCCTTTATACGGAAAGCCTCATAACTTCCGGCGATGACATCGAAATTATTGCATACTGTGATGAAGAGGTTGCTGAGACGCAGGATGCCACTTTATCGTCGCTACAGAATATTGTCAATGTTCAGCTCACCGAAGAACTGGATCTTGACACGCAATCCGGATGGCAGCGTAACTTTCACGCGAATGCAAGCTGCGGACTCTGTGGTAAGATGACGATTGAATCTGTTAGACAACAGGTGTCTCCACTGAATTCGGGGTTTTGTATAAATCAAGGGATGCTCTATCGGCTCAACGACCGATTAAGGGAGGCACAATCGGTTTTTGAAAAGACGGGTGGACTTCACGCCGCTGGATTATTTGATGAGACAGGAGAACTCCTGATTGTTAGAGAGGATATAGGCAGACACAATGCTGTTGATAAGGTTATCGGTCAAGCATTGCTGGCTGACATGGTGCCGCTTGATCGGCATATTTTGATGATAAGCGGTCGCGCCAGTTTTGAAATTGTTCAGAAGGCACTTTTTGCCCGCATCCCAGTGATCGTTGCCGTTTCCGCTGCATCTACACTTGCCGTTGACCTGGCACAAGAAGGGAACTTGACATTAATCGGTTTCATGCGCGGGAAAAGTATGGCGGTCTATAGTTGTCCTGAGCGAATTCGCCGCAAACCGTGAGAGAACAGAAATAGGCATGTAGACAGTTTTCGCTATCTTTTTGCAAGGGTATGTCTCTATAATAGCAAGTAAAACTTAAAAGGAGTGAAAATCTTATGTTAGGCATCTTAAACGGCATCCAAGGACTTGTCAACCTCCTGTTTTTCGTTGCTATTGTTGGCACTTTAGTTGTTTCGTGGGTATACGCTGACCGTCTGAAAAAACAGTACAGTGCGAATTTTCCGTGGAACAAAACAGCGGGGATCGTGGGGATTGAAGTCCTGCTTTGGATCGGGTTTAACTTATTCTGGGAATTCTTTGAAGCATTCTGGTTGCCAATTACAGTCGTTGCTATTATAGCTATTGTGCTAATCTCGCGAAAAAAGCGGAAATATGTATGAGTCCAGTCAAACGGATGCGCGCTTAGAAAGCGTGCGCCGACAAAACCAACCTAAGGAGAGATAAATATGAGTCGGACAGGGAGAGCCGTGGTTGCGTACGGCAAGGATTTTGAAATTCGTGAGTACCCGGTTCCCGAACCTGCGCCTAATACGATACTGCTCCGTCAAGAGTTAGCAGGTATCTGTGGGACGGATCTGCATAACTGGCAGAATGGGTTTCAACGTGAGATTCTGTTGGGACATGAAAACGTCGGTATTATTGAGGCACTTGGTGAGGGTGTGGAGACCGATTATGTCGGAAAGCCGATTAAGGAAGGTGACCGGCTTATCTTCGCGCCGGGAACAAATTACGGTGGTTACGGGTTCCAGTGGAATCCCGATGAAGCCCCCCATTTTCGCGGTGGATTCGCGGATTATATGTATCTCACGTATCCGAATACCTGTTTTATGAAAACTGAAACTTCTCCTGAGGTTGCAGTGCTCACAGAGCCGTTCACTATTGGTGTTCACGCCGCAATGCGGGGTGAAATAAAACTTGGTGATACCGTTGTTGTGCAAGGATCCGGTGCTATCGGTCTCGTAACGCTTGCGTGCGCGAAATTGAGCGGTGCCGCAAAAGCGATTATGGTCGGTGGTCCTGCCGGACGATTGGAACTCGCGAAACGGCTCGGTGCGGATGTAACGATTGATATTGAAGAAGTCACCACTGCTGAAGAGCGGACGGAACTTGTGAAAGCGGAAACGCCGCGTGGAGAAGGAGCGGACGTTGTTTTTGAATGTGCCGGTTTTCTCCCCGCTACGCCAGAAGGATTGGGGTACACCCGACGCAGCGGCACTTTTGTTGAGGTCGGTCACTTCGTTGATATGGGGTCAATTGACTTCAACATTAACCAATTGCTGATGCGCAAAAACCTTCGGGTCGAAGCAATTTGGGGGAGCAGCTACGAACACTTCGTTCGCGGCTTACCGCTCCTTGAACAGAGCGGACTGCCGTTTGCCGATATGATTAGTCACCAGCTGCCACTTTCACAGGTCGAAGACGGTTTTAAAGCACTTGACGGTGGCTACCGTATTAACGGCGAAACAGCCATTAAAATTGCGGTTCGAGCTGAAGAATAGACAAATATTGAGAAATTGTAGACGCGCTTTTGAGCGTGTTATCGCGTGCTGATACGGCGCGCCTATAGGAGACATAATTGATGGCAAAAACATATCGCATTGGCTTCGCGTCCCTTGTACATGATCATGTTTGGGGCGAACTTCGCCATTGGAAAGCACATCCAAACGTTGAAATCGTTGCAGCGGGTGATGTCAATGCGGAATTACGCACACAATTTAGTAACGAAACTGGTGTTGAAAATGTCTATGATTCTTGGCAAGAGATGTTAGAGAAAGAAGAATTGGACATTATCCAAGCATCGGCAGAGAACAGTGCTGGTGCCGACATCGTTGAGGCTGCAGCTGCGAAGGGTGTCCATGTTGTTTCAGAAAAGCCGATGGCTGCGCGTCTGTCGCAAGCGGACAGGATGGTTGCTGCTGCCGAGAATGCTGGCATCCTACTGATGGTGAATTGGCCCACGGCGTGGAGTCCAACACTCAATACCGCGATGAACCTCATCCAAGACGGGGCAATCGGGGATGTTTTCTACTTTAAGTGGCGTTCTGCGCACAACGGACCTAAGGAAATCGGATGCTCTCGTTATTTCTACGAATGGCTTTACGATGAAGAGAAAAATGGTGCAGGTGCGTTGATGGACTATTGTTGTTATTGTGCTGATATGTGCGCCTATCTCCTTGGTCTTCCAGAGCAAGTGACGGCTTTTCGCGGCACTTTTGTCAAAGACTATCCAATTCCTGATGATAACGCAGTCATCGTCATGAAATACGGTAACGCCTTCGGAATCACAGAAGCGTCTTGGACGCAAAAGGTCGGTTATGTTACACCGAATCCGGTGGTCTATGGCACTGAGGGTGCGTTGATGGTCAGTGGCAACGAAGTTCATGTGCATCCTGCAGGTGGTGATGCGAAAGTAGTAGATCCTGAACCACTTCCAGAAGGTCAGCGCAGCGCGGCGGAATACTTTATTCACTGTTTGGAGACAGGTAAACCCATTGAAGGTTTGTGTAGTCCTAAGATAAGCCGAGATGCCCAAGAGATCCTTGAAGCAGGGTTGGTGTCAGCAGATAGTGGTCAGGTCGTGAACTTGCCGATGTCGTAAACTATTATGCGCGCGGTTTCAGACCGGGCTTACAAAACGTCAGGAGAACGTTATGAGCGATAGAATTCCGATTGCATTACAGTTGTATTCCGTTAGAGACGATTGTGCTGGCGACCTATCTTTAACGCTCCAAGCAGTCGCACAGATGGGTTATGAAGGTGTTGAGTTTGCTGGTTACTATGACCGGACTGCCGAAGAATTACGCGGGATGTGCGATGACCTCGGGTTGAAAGTTGCTGGGACGCATACAGGATTGAACACACTTCTCGGTGACGAACTTGCCAAAACGGTTGAGTTCAACAAGGGGCTCGGCAACCCGTATCTGATTGTGCCGGGACTACCGAGAGAGTACCAGGGTTCACAACAAGCGTGGCTTGACACAGCAAAACTCTTCAACGATATTGCTGGAAAAATCGCTGATCAGGGGATGTTTACCGGTTACCACAACCACACTGGTGAATTCACACCTATGGACGGCGAAATCCCGTGGGATATATTCGGCAGTAACACCCGCGACGATGTTGTAATGCAAATTGACATCGGTCATACACTTCGCGCCGGTTCCGACCCAGTGTCTTTTATTGAACGCTACCCGGGCAGATCGAAACTGGTGCATATTAAAGAGTTTTCCGCCACGAATGACAAGGCACTCATCGGTGAAGGCGAAATCCCTTGGGACACTGTGTTCAATGCCTGTGAAACCGTTGGTGGCACCGAATGGTACATTGTTGAACAGGAGAGTTATCCGTACCCGCCGATCGAATGTGCTGAACGTTGCATTGACGCTCTACGAAAGATGGGGAAAGTTTAGATTTGCTTGTACCTTGGAAGTCCGACACTGTTGAAACAGACCTTTTGCTCTGGTGGGAAGACTTCTACGTCCCCGTTTTCGAGTATGTGCTCCCGAAAATGGGGACATTGGAAGGGAAAAAAGTACTGGAATTAGGTGCTGGAACAGGTGGTACTGCGACGCTGTTAGCGAAACGGGGTGCATCTGTCGTCGGGATTGATCTACTGCCTTTTCGACTCGCTGAAGCGCAGGCGCGAGCAGTGGAGCACAACGTCATTGAGTCTGTTGATTTTGCACTGATGGATGCGATGCACCTCGCGTTTCCAGACAATACCTTTGACTTTATTATCTCGAAATCTGTATTGGTGTTTACAGAGCATGCGCTGACGGCTAAAGAGTGTTACCGCGTTCTCAAACCCGGTGGTAAGGCGATTTTCATTGAAAATATGCGCTATCACCCTGCGGTATGGCTCTATCGCAAAGTATTTCTGAAGTATTCCGGCAAGTTGCGCTATTTCTCAGCCCGCGATATTGAGACAGTCGGTGCTGAATTTGAGAAATTGGAACATCATGAGTTTCATCTCTCCGCGGTGAGCGCACTGTTCTGGCAGAAATGCCTCCCTATCCCAAGCCTTTATAGAGGGTCCCTCCGTCTCCTCAAAGCGATTGATACATCTCTTCTTAAATGCCTCCCCTTCCTTAAACGGCTATGCTGGATCACAGTGATGATCTGCCACAAAGATTAGTGATATGTCCATCGTGGCTATCCGTATTTTAACCAATTGTCAAAGAGCGGCTTGAGTCGATCGGGAAGACTGTCCAGGAAAGCGGGTTCATTGAGCCACTTCTGACTTGTTGGGCTTTCTGGATTCGACGGTTCGTTCTCTGGTGGGGCAGTGAGAACAGCATAGTGAAGTGTCTGCCGTTTTGACCCGTCAAGGTTGTAGCCTTTGTGAAGCAAACTTGAATTGTAAAAGACGATGTCCCCGGCTTTCAGTTCGACTACAAGTTGGTTAGGCATCGCTGCTTTTGGTGTTTGCTGTAGAACGGCGCGTTCAGCATCCGTGAGTTCACGTCGGTGGCTACCCGGGACGATGTAGAGGGTTTCGTCATCATAGAGGGCACCGTTGAGTTGAACGTGGCTCCTGAGTCGATTGAGGAGGGTTTCAAGCGGCACCTCCCCATCGGGTGAAGCATCCCGATGCCAATTGATATGATACGGTTTCTGTTCAGAATTGACGAGAAGGGTACAGAGGTGATACTTTAACCTTTCGCCAATCAGTGCTTCGATGACATCCAATATCTGTGGGTGGGCAAGTGCGTCCACAAGTGCTTGTTCTCGAATGCTTGGATGAAAAATGTTGTTAACACCCCAGTTATCATCCCGTTCTCCATCTATATAGCGTAGATGTTCAGCGTGTAGGCGTTCAATGCGGCATTTGTGGAGTATCCGATCAATAGCACTCCGATAGGTTTGAATGTCTGTTGGGGAAAGCGCGCCTTTACGAATGATATATCCGTTTTCAACAAAGGCGTTGATTTCTGAGGAGGTTAGCATTTTAGGTTTTCCTCATGATATGATGACGGTTCCTAAAAGAACGTGAGTTTGATAATAAAAATTGAAGGGTCCCGTAGGTTGGGTAGAGCGATGAATGACCAAAAACCTTTCAATCTACCAAGAAAAGCCTACTTTTCAATGACACATTCATGGAAATAGCCTCAGCAAAACCCAACAATCCAACGCCGCCCGTGTGAGAATGTGTTGGGTTTCCAACTATACACTTATGTCGAACTCACGTTAAAAGGAGTCGTCGGGATAGTAGAGGTCGTTAAACTCAATTTCATTTCCATCGGGATCAAAGATGAAGAAAGCCCGACATTTGCCGCGCGGGTCATCAAAATCAAAAGGACCGCGAGTGCGGTAAGATAAGTCGGAAAATTGTTCAGCGAGCTGGTTAACCCGCTCGGTGCTTGTCACAAAGGCGAAGTGCATGGGTCCCCCAGCATCATGTCCTGGGCTTCCGGCTTCCTTAAGGACAAGATGTCCATTTTCTAAGTAGATATAAAGCTGCCGGTTGTTCCGCTCCACGACTTCAAATCCAAGCAGATCTCGGTAAAACTCTGCTGCACGTTCAAGGTCTGCGACTTTAACGAAAACTTCGCCAATTCCGTAATAACTTTGCATCGTGTGTTCCCTCCGATATTGTGTTATTGTACCCCCGCATGATACACTAACTCGCCGCCAACAATTGTCGCTATCAGGTTGATTTTGCATTGGACTGCATCCCACTGAAAAAGAATCAGGTTCGTCTTCGCTTCTACTTGTGATTTCGCGTTGAGCAGATGCATCGGTTGTAATGTGGCGAGTGACACTGCTTCTTTAAGCGAAATGCCTGAAAATCGGACACTGTTCTCAATGCCGCGTGCCAATTCAATAGCGGAACCGGCGAGATACTCAGTACCGACTAAACGAACGCACCGATCTGTGGTCAGTTCCACCGATTTCCCCGCAAACTGATAGATACCGGGTTTCATACCGGCTAAAGCGACAGCATCGCTAACGAGAATGCATCGGTCAAGTGTTTTGGCGCGCATCATTGACTTGGCGACGGAAGGCGGTAGATGATGTCCGTCAACGATGAGGCTCGCCCAGAGTTCATCAGCACCGAGTTGTTCCCAGATATAGTTGGGATGCCTCCGGATGAGTGCGTGTGCACCATTGCCGAGATGTGTAGAAAGTTTCGCGCCAGCATCAATCGCGGCTTGAATATCGCCTGCTGAAGCATTCGTGTGTCCCAATGCGACGACAATTCCATTCGCGACCAGTTTTTCAATAAACCGGATAGCGTTCTTTTTCTCAGGTGCAAGGGTTACGATGGAGATTTGACCTTCAGCGATGTCTTGCCACCGCCGAAATTCGTCCCAATCCGGTTCTCTGACGTGTTCCAATGGGTGTGCGCCGCGCGGACCATCCTCAGCAGAGATGTAGGGTCCCTCAAGATGGATCCCAAGTACGGAGTGGGCAATCAAAGCGTCTACTTTACATGCCGCTACGATAGCACGCAGAGAATTGCTAATCGCGTTGAAAGAACCGGTCACGACTGTCGGGCACAAGAAACCGGTGCCGACTCGCCAGAGGGCACGTACCATTGCACAGACATCCTCCGGTGTAACGGTGGCAACATTAAGATCAAATCCCGCAAAACCGTTCACCTGAATATCTATCGGTGCAGGCGCGATCTGTATGGTACTGTCGGCGGCGTTTACTTCTTGAATTGACTGCACACGATCGTCGGCGATAACGATTTCGACAGGGGTGTTATTGAGTAGTGAATGTCCACTGAATTTCATTTTTTGACGCAGTTAAGCAGAGAATTACAAAAAAGTCCTCAAGGGGTTACAGATTTCTCTTTTATGATACCCGAAAACTAATTTATTGCCAAGACGAAATAGCACTCAGAAAAAAAGTTGCATTTTTTGCTGGAATTCGGTTAAAGTATGTTAAAGGACATCTGAACCAGTTTACGAAATCATAGTCACACAAGCATCTGCTGAAGAAGCCAACGATTGGATGTGGAGGGCATAATGGAATATTTAGCATACGGGAAAACGGGTTTAGAAATCTCACGGCTCTGCTTCGGTGCGGGGCGGCTTACGAACACCTGCGATACTTACGAAGCCGGTAGCAAATTGATGTTGAAAGCACTTGACGAAGGAATTACCTTCTGGGACACCGCTGAGGGGTACGGGACGCAACCGCATCTCGGAGAGGCTGTTTGCCAGATTAGCAGAGAAGAGGTTGTCATCCAGACGAAGACTGCTGTGAAGGATTACGATAGTGCCTCTAATAGTATTGAGAAGGCACTCCGCGAGTTACAGACCAAGTACGTGGATGTTATGTTGTTGCACGCAATTTCTTCGCCGGAAGACTTGGCAACACGGGAACGTGAGGGTGCGTTAGACGCGTTCCGAGAAGCAAAAACGGCTGGCAAAATCCGAGTCATCGGCTGCTCGACGCATACCTATACCGGGCCTGTGATGGATGCCGTGATAGACCATCCTGAAATTGAGGTTATCCTGACGACAGCGAATAAACAAGGTAGGATGTTAGAGGGCGGTTCGATCGATCGACATCTTGAGTACATCCAACGCGCGTATAACGTTGGGAAAGGCATCAGTATCATGAAGGTTGTCGTTGCGGGTGATATTCCAGAAGCAGATATGCCGGAATGGATCGAGTGGGGTTTCAACCTCGAAGCGGCGCATGCGATCAATCTCGGTATCACGGATTATCCGCATATTACGTTAGATGTCGGACTTGCACGTGCGAGTGCAAGGCGACGTTTGATACAACGCAAGGCTGCATAACCTCTCTCTTGTAAAAGGGATTTGTAACCCAACGTTTTCCACGGATATGAAGCAACTACGCGGCAAACCGCTTAAAGACTTTCTGAAAGAGGTAAAACCTCCAGAAAGGGAACTGATTTTTATCCTGCAAGATGTGCAAGACCCAGTTAATGTGGGTTCTGCATTTCGGATAGCGGATGCGTGCCGTGTGAAAGAACTCATCCTGACTGGCATCAGTGCGCAGCCCCCGCATCCACTTGTTCGCAAAGTCGCGCGAGGGAAGCATCGACGGGTAAAATGGCGGTATGTAGAGCAGGCGGCTGATGCAATTGTATTGCTCAAAGCAGATGGCTACACGAGTTGTGCTTTGGAGATTACCGCTCAATCAGTCCGTTATGATGAGGTGGACTATCCGGATAAAATCTGTCTCATCGTGGGGCACGAGGACCACGGCGTAACCAAGAGAACGCTCGCTGCCTGCGATATGGTAGTCTACCTCCCGATGTATGGGTCGGGTGCCTCGTTGAACGTTCATGTCTCATTAGGTATCGCCGCCTACCACATTTTGCACCAATTTTAATAGTTATCGGTTATCAGTTTTCAGTTAAGAGGTCTTGATGTTAAAATCCACTACCCCCTGGAGCATTCCAAGTTAGAGTAGATTGTTACAAAAATGAGGTTTAAGTATTTAATTCGGGGAATTTCCGAACGTGCGATAAATCGCCCTACTACAAGCAACCCCGTTTGTAGTAGGGCAATTCATTGCCCATTAATTACCTAATCATTTTTTATCTTCATACGGGTCAATCGTAGCGAGGTCTATAGTTAAAAAATGCCGAAAACGATGCGCGCGATTATGTGCCGCGAACCGTGGGATTATCGTCTTGAAGAGGTCCCGATGCCAGAAGCGGGTCCGGGTGAAGTCGTTATTAAGGTGAACGCGTGCGGCGTTTGCGCGAGTGACATCAAGTGCTACACAGGCGCGCCACTTTTTTGGGGCGACGAACACCGCAAGCCGTATGTGGAGGCACCCGTGATCGCTGGACACGAATTCATCGGTGAGGTCGTAGCACTCGGTCCGGGAGCAGGCGAGAAGTACAAACTCGAAATCGGTGACCGCGCTATTGCGGAACAGATCGTTCCGTGCTGGGAGTGCCGGTATTGCCGAACGGGGAAGTATTGGCTCTGCCAAGTCCACAACATCTACGGGTTTCAACCCGTTGTCAACGGTGGTATGGCGGACTATATGAAGTTTCCAGCACGTTCGCTTGTCTACAAGGTCCCTTCTGATATTCCGATAGCGAATGCTGCGATGATTGAACCGCTCGCTTGTTCTATCCACGCCGTGCAACGCGGAAACATTGAGTTTGGTGATGTTGTCGTGGTTGCAGGGGCAGGTACACTTGGTCTCGGCATGATTGGCGCGGCAAAGTTGAAAAATCCGGGTGTGCTTATCGCTATTGACCTGATGCCGAAACGGTTAGAGGTTGCGAAAAAGTTGGGAGCGGATATTGGGATCAATCCATCCGAAACGGATGCTGTCCAGGAGGTATTAGATTTGACAGAGGGTTACGGGTGTGATGTCTATATTGAGGCGACGGGACATCCGAAAGCAGTTGAACAGGGACTGCACATGATTCGGAAGGCAGGTACCTTTGTTGAATTTAGTGTCATGCGAGAACCGGTGACAGTGGACTGGACGATCATCGGCGACACGAAAGAGTTGAACATCCATGGCTCGCATTTAGGTCCGTATGCATACCCGTTGGCGATTGACTATATCCACCGCGGCTTGATCGATGTTAGTCATATTGTGACGCATCAACTACCGTTGGCGGATTATCTCACAGGATTCGAGATGGTGCAGAAGGGTTCGGATTCGATCAAAGTGCAGTTAGTGCCGTGAACGACCTGCACTTTCCTGAAATTACTTAGAGCGTCTCGGTGCGAGAAGGGTTCTTTAATTTAAGGTAGCTGCTATCTCAAAAAAGAGCAAGCCAATGTCAAAGAATGAAGAGACATCGGCTTTGCCCAAAGATTTCTGGAATCTGCTATCGGTTATTTCCGGACAGTTACTGTTCGGCAGCTAATTGAGATTTCAGAGAGTACTGCACTGATAATGGCATCAAGCAAGTTAACCTCGGTCATGATATCATAATCGGTTGCCCCACCTGCCATAACTGTTGTATCAACATCGTTGATCGGCACTAAGCCCCACAACACATACCATTGCCGCGACTCGATCATATCAGTGCCTTGTGCCCCGTTCCCGACTTTGTGTGTATGCGTTGCACAGCCGATGACGAACAGTATTCCTACGATGAGGAGCACAGCGGAAAGTTTTCTGAACATAAATTCCTCCTTGCGATGCGCGCTTGAAAAACGCGTTTGCAAACGTTTCGCGTTAATTGGTTATTAGGCTAATAGATCCAATTGATGATTCAATGGATCGCAGTTCGGTTTGATACACATCTCTGGAAATGCGGTAATCTACCTCAAAAACAAGGGTTTCCGGTGCGTCGCATATCAGTTTGATGAGCACAAAATCGGCAGCAATAACCATTAATTGATGGATCCGAAATGCATCTTTCATAAAAATTGCGTGCTGAACTGTTGCATTTGGAAATTGGTTTCGGTAAGCAGTTGAAAGGGTTTTTAGTAAAGTTTCATCTGGCGCGATATCCAGACCATTTAACTTTGACACGACACACATCGCCCGCGAACTTTCATTCAAGAAAACCCATCGCGGCACCATCTGCAGTTCTTGGGTAGCGAGTTGGACGTCTAATTTGCTGATGACCTGCGCAAGCATTGAATCGTCAATTTGTTTCCAATTCTGCGGTGCAGCGATTTTGATTCTGAGTGTTGTATCGGTGACTGCAGGCTCAAGTCGGGTCTCATCAACCTTGAAAACGAGCGTTTCATAAGGTTGTTTCTGAGCGTCAGGTGAATCACACCCAACAAAACTGCTGATCATAATGCTGAACAATAGAAATTGAAGAAATCCTGACCGATTTTTCAATGTTTGCTCCGCGAGGATGATACTGGAAATCCGGTTCGTGGTTTATCAATGTAACACGTTAGCATTTACGCTTTAATCATATACTATTTTTCGATTAAATGCAAGAAAAATTGTGCTGCATCACTGTTGTTAGCAGATTATCTTAGAGGGTTTGGGAAGGTTCAGAAAGGGTCGGATTCGATTAAGGTGCAGTTGGTGCCGTGAATCACGAGGGGCGAGAGGGCCTCTATTCGGTTGGTTTACCGAGTAGTGACCCAATTCACCAACATTTGTTGTGAATCAGTTTCTGGATTGAAGCACAAAAGTCCTTCAGTCTGAGCGGCTCGCAGCAAACGTTGGTCTGACGCGATGAGGACAAGTTCGTTTTCCTCATCGCGGAGGTTGGTGGCAATATCCAATGCCGAACACAATAGAATTGCATCAACACTGTTGATCGAGTGGGTATTCATCAAACTTATTGATTCCCAGATTAGTACGTTCTGTGCTGGCACTGTTTCAAAATCCGATTCGATATTGATAACTTCAGAGTCCAAGTAGCCGACAGCCTGCTCAAACTGGTGTCTCGTAATTCGACCGTCATTTCTTTTCTTTACGCAAATCGAAAAGACTTCTGCTACACCAATGGCTAAACACATCAGACGATTCAGTGGAACGTTCTGAAAAATGAAATCAATTTTGTCACTGCCGACCTCTTCGGTATATCGTTTGACAAGACCACTAGCATCAAAATAGAAGTAATACCAAATTAACCCCATTTGTAGCGCGAGGTCCCCGTGCCTCGCAATGCTGACTTGATCAAAAGACTTCTAATCAAGCTAATTGGGTATAATACACATTTATTTCTCGCGTTCTTCAATAATTGCGCGGCTAAACTCATTATCCTCCGCACGAATGCCGTGGCGTGCCATACTCTTGCGAAGCTCTTCAAGCGGCATGAGTTCTATATCGGCAATTCCGAGATGTTCACGCATTTTCTGGATCGCTTGTGCCTCATACTGTTTATCCACTTTCTTGTGGTTCTTCGGATTCACAGGCTTCGATGCATCAACGAGCTCGGAGAGTTGCAGTGTCATCTCTGCAACCACCGTTTCTAACTGATTTAACCTTTTTGCTAATGTTTCAAGCGTCTCTGTCATGAGAAACACCTTCCTTCAACAGCCTACACAAGTTCCTGTGCGGTACTTACCGCTTTGAAAACAGCATTAATCGCCCCAAAGAGGACTGGCACATTATCTATGCTAAAACTCGTTCTATTTCGAGTGAAGGCATCACCAACAAGTTTTCCAAATTGCCATCGTTCACCGTCGCTGACAATACCGTACACGGGGACATCCGGATCATCGTTTATCTTTTGAGCGGCGACTAACTCTGCCAAGCATTGCCCCCAGCCTTCCTCAAAGTCGTTTTTCTTCGCCTCAACCAGTATTATGAGGGGTGTTCCGACAGTAAGCATGCCGAGTTCAGATCGTGTTGAGATAAAGTAATCAGGTATGCCGCTCAGAGTCTGATCGTAGGCCAGAGGTTTCTTTACCCAGAGCGCGTAGGTATCGGCATATGCCTTGTAAACTTCCCTTAAGATTGGGTAGATAACGTTTTCGCACCGGGCCCCCTCCGAGGCGTAGACATCAATATATTTCATGCTAAACTCAAGTTCGCTAAGAAATTGGTCTGAAGGATTCAAGGTTTCCTCAGTTTCGAGAAAATTATCTGCCACATAGGTGACCCTAAATTTTTCCTGAACGTCAGGGATCGCTTTGAAATCACTAAATGCCATGATGTTCCCCCTTCAGGCGTTTGAATTGAAAATGCATTTGGATAACCGAGAGTTGCCTCCATATTGCGGAAATTATAGCACGACTTGAGGTACCACGTCAAGAAAAGTCTTAAACAAAAACTGACTATGCTCTTGATTTTTTCCCAAAGCTTTGGTAGAATACGCGGGAACATGAAGAGACAGTAAGAACAACCAAAGCAGAAAAAGATAAATGAGAATACAAGGAGGTAGGCAATCCCTCCGATGCCTTGCCTAATTTTCCGATGAAAATTACAGAGATTGAAGCAATTCCGTTGCGTGTGCCTTACGAAGAACGGATTCGTAAAAGATACTACCACTTTGCGATGACCGAGTTGGTCACAGTTTATAAATTCTATACCGATACCGGTCTCATCGGTCTGGGAGAGAATCCCGGGCCGCCTTTTGAACAAGAGGTATTGGACACCTATCTCGGTACAAATCCATTTGACCATGTCATGGGTGAGGGACGTTTTAATCTTGACATGGCATGCTATGACCTGATGGGAAAGCACCTCGGTTTGCCAGCATGGAAACTGATGGGACAGCAGGTTCGGCAGTGGGTTGCGATGGGTTGGTGGATGCCGTGCATGTCTCCTGAAGACACTGCCGCCGAAGTCCAGATTGCCGCTGAACGGGGATACCGGGGTCTGAAGTGTAAGGCACGTGCCTTCTACGATATTGTCGAGCAGTCAAATGCCATTCAAGAGGTTGCTCCGCCAGACTTCCGGGTAGAGTTTGACTTCAACGGCTCCTTGATCAACGTTGAGAAGGCACTGCCCATCCTGCGAGAACTGGAGAAGATTCCCGTTGTCAAAGGGATTGAAGAACCGATTTTCGCGTATGATGTGGAGGGGTGGCGGCGGTTACATCAAGAAATTCGGATTCCTTTTTATCTACACGGTGTAGGTGTTATTCGAGAAGGCGCATCGCGACAGCCTTCGGGTCCTTGGATTGGACTTCGGGCAGGAGATTTCGACGGTGCGTTGTGTAGCCACGAGAGTGTGAAAAGTGCATTGGCATCGGGTTGGGCTTTTGCCGCCGCGAACACGCCGATTCTGCTGCAGTATGTCGGTACCGGCATCACGGCAGCATTTGCGTGTCATCTGGGCGCGGTGATACCGACAGCCACACTGCCCGGTGTTACTGCCAGTCACGCTTACGAAGATGACTTGATTATTACGCCGCACAAGGTCCAACGCGGATTTATGCAGGTGCCAGAAGATGTTGGTCTCGGTGTCGTCTTGGATGAAGATGCTGTAAAACGATACGCTCAAACACCTGAACCGAAATGGGAGCGGCATATTTCTGTTGTCACCTTACCCGGCGGTATAAAGCACTACTACCGGAACCTGCAACAGGCTGAACGTCTCATGAAAGAAGGTGTGGACGAGTCTTATGCTCCAGGTGTGCGTCTAGACGAATGGGAAGACGATGGGAGTGAAGCGTTTGATAAGTTGTTCAAGCAGTTGCAGGAGCATGATTGGCCCGTGTGGGAGGCTCCAGCATCTTAGTTAGATAGGACTTACGCAGCAAGCATCTGTTCGCCGAGGTCCCCGTGCCTCGGCGACCTATCTTCTCACGGTTTTGCTTGCAGAATCCAAAGCGTCCGCTTTCTTCCCAAATGGCGTTTGCGTAAGTCCTATTAGAAAATCAGCATTTTGTGCTGAATAGTTGAGGGTGTTTCATAATTTTAGTTTGTAGTAGCGCAATTCATTGCGCGTTCTTGAGCTGGGATGCGCGATGAATCGCCCTACTACGAACCTAAGCTCTTATCCAAAATACCTTGAATCTACTACTTATGAATCGTCTTTGAACAATTAGCAAACTGGTGTAAATAAGGAGCAAAATGGTATGATGACCCCTGAACAACGATATCTATTTGATGTCACTGGATACCTCCACCTGAAGAATGTTCTGAGCGCGGAAGAGTTGAAAGCAGCGCAAGCAGCAGCAAATGAATACATCAATACTCCCACCGAAGAACTCCCACCCGGATTTGACTCCAGCAATAAAAACCTCCCAAACGGTTTTGCCTTTGCGAAACCCTTAGAAGCACTCACGATACACCGAGCGACTTGGCCCATCATCAAAGAGCTGACGAGGGATAAACCGCAACTCTTTCGCGGAACGATGATTGCGGATCGGGCGGGTGTGTCGGAGTCGGCGGAGGGACTGCGCTTGCATTGCGCACGAGAAGATTTTGGGTGGCACTGCAATCGTTATGAGGTCCGGGATGGTCGAATCTTCTGTGATGATTTTGTCGTTTTTCCCTACCTGTACGACGTTCATCCCGGAGACGGCGGATTGCTTGTCGTTCCCTGTACACACAAGACCCTTTTCGATCGACCCGAACACCTCTTCAACAATGGAAAGATCGAAGATGCCGATGAGATTCCGCCGGGGGTACTTAATATCACACCAAAAGCAGGGGATGTGGTGATTATCTCTGAACTCCTGACGCACGGTGCGCTGCCTTGGAAACCGAAGGATCGGTATCGTTGCATCCTGACCTTACGCTACAGACCGCAACACCGTGGTGAAAGTCGGGTGCCTGAAGAGGTTAGGGGACGGCTCTCGCCGGAAACTTTGGAACTCATTTCTCGTGCAGACCACTATCACACGAAAGAGATTGTCAAACAGGATGTCGTCACGTTGACGTAGACAGGCTAAGAAACCGGTCTTACTGCTGGCGCGCCGTGTTGTTCACACCACGAGGCAAGTGGGCTTTCACTGCCACTGGGATGATATTCTTTCGTTTTCTTGAAAGGTTCACCAACCAAATACTGCTCGAGTGGCGACAGTTTATCCAACAAATTCTGTTCCTGTGTCCGATAATCCATCGGCATCACCCAACGGTAACCGTAGCCGAACATCACGCCTTTACGGGTCTGGTCAGTTAAGTTTGCACCCCCCGCATGAAAAATACGGTTTTCAAACAGCAGACAATCCCCGGGTTGTAAACTCGGTTCGAGTGCACCTTCGGGATCCGCTTGTCCTTTTGGAATCGGAATCCGTTCGAGGAGGTGGTTGCTACCGGGAGCTACGAGCGTTGCACCAGAATTGGGTTCACTTAAATCGGTGAAGTAGTAAGCACATTTTAGCAAAATGCGTGGCACCTTGTGCCCGTGTGTTTTCGTTGCCATAGCGTAGTCGCGGTGCCAACCGGGTCTGCGAGCGGTATCGGGTGTTCCCGGCGGATCTGGGTGTTTGTATATCAGGTGTGAAGTCATCAGTTGCAAGTGCGCCCCGAGCAGCTGGACGACAACGGGAAGGATGGTCTTCTGCGTGAGTAGCGGGATGAAGGCATCGTCAATAGAAATGCAATTTCGGAAGCTGTCGTATAACCCGTTTGAGTTGTGTTGCCGGTTCTCACGTTGGTCGCTTGCCATTAACCCATCGCTAACCTCAATCAGTTTGTCGATGGTATCTGCGTCCAGCACATTCCGCACAATGAGATAGCCTTTGTCATCAAATTGGCGAATATCTTCGTCAGAGAGTGGATGCCAGTCGAGATTGATTGGTGTTTCGTTTGTGTGTACCATTGCTTTTGCTCCGGTGTTTTATCCGTGGCGAAGGTAAGGCTTTGATGTAATGCGCGTTTGACCACCTAAAGGCGGAGTTAGTGCAGCGAAAGTAATTGTTATGTTATCAGAATCGGTTATCAAGTCAACTCATCAAAATAGAGACTTTGACGCGCTAAAATCTCCAGAAAGTCGTCAGGGTTGTCATGCGATTTTTCTTCAGACTGGTTTCTCGGCATATAGAAACGTGTACTTTGCTTGTTAAAATTGATTCCTGAAATGCTTACAAATCGGTACTGATAATCATCAAGAAAATTTTCCGATTTCCAGAAAGATTTTCCTATACATTTACAGTAACCGATGAAGCATTGTGCACCTCTCAATTGTTGTTCAACGTCTTCTGGATCTTTACCGGTTCCTGCCTGAGTCTCAATACAGATAATCCACTTTTCTGTCGCTGCGTTTGACACAATGACGAAGTCAGCCCGTCTGCGTTCACCCTTTGAGCCTTTAAAAACGGTGGGTGGCTTAAAAGCCTCCGCTCTGATAACAATTGAATTCTGAGGAAGATCTGTGATATTTACGGTTGTGTTTGCTTGCTTGTCTTTCAGTGCGACAGAAAACTTATCTTCCGCTTGTTGTAAGGGAACTTGGGCACCAGCACTGAGCATTTCTTGCAATATGGAAATATCATTCACGGGCTCTACTTTGCTCCCCACACGATGTCGCGCTGGATTTTATTCATGGTATCAATTGCCTCGTCAAAACTACCTACTTCAATGCCAAACTCCGGATCAATGTCAGCCGGGACGAGTGTGTACCCTCTTCTCCGTCTCTTCTGTCCTTCTTCTAATGGCATCAACTTTTCTTTTGTCATGTATAATTTGACTTGATCGACGTTAATCAACTCGCTGTCCTTATAACCATTTTCTTCAGCAACTCTTTTCAGGTACGGTTTGTCGTGGTTGAGCATAATGAGGGTATTCAGTTCCTTGACGATGTAATCGCTGTGGGTGGTTATGAAAACCTTAACACCCAAATTCACGAGCCTCGCAAAAAGTCTGGCGATGCGGCGTTGATTTTCTGGATGAAGGTTTAATTCGGGTTCGTCTACCATAAGCAGATCTCCCTTTTCAACAACACAACGCAGATAAAAACCAATGGCTAAAAGTGAACGCACAGCACTTGAGCTCTGGTCCATTGTCAACCTTAACTTCGTGCCTTTAGGGATATAGTAGAGCTGATCGTTTTGTGTTATAGCGTACTCGCCACCGATAATGTCCGCAAAATCTGCTAACACTTCTGGATGTTCTTTGGCAATGAAACTTTTGTTCTTAGCAACATCTTGAAGTCTGCCCATAAAATCAACATTATCTTCTATTGGCGACGGATAACTTTGATACGCCTTGGATAGCAATGCCCGCAGATCAATCTGTTGATCTGATCGTTCCATCTCTTTTAGCAGTCGGCTACGAGCAAAATTGAGTTCTTTCCCAAAAGTTGAGGTGCCGGTCCGCTCAGTTGAAGCAATAAAGGGTCTGGGGAAAGAACCAGAAAAAATATCGTTGATAATAATAAAATCAATGGCACTTTTTACACTATCGGTATCAATTTCTCTTTCTTGTTCTTCTTCTATCCGCGCAGTAAGTATCGCTTCTTTGCTCCCTTCACCCTTTGAAAATATAAAAGCCGGATTTTGGAGGCTTGTGATTATGCTATTGAATTTTTTATTTTGTACGTCAATCTCATCTGTCACGAGGTGAAATTCACTATCCTGAAATGTGCCTTCAGGTGCTGCAAAAATTTTATGCAATTGCTCCGTATATTTCTTGCATGCTTCTGTAAGTATGTCATCGGTGGCTTGCGTCAATTTAATCTTAACTTGTTCTGTAAGTGCCCGTTGGATTTGTGCATCGTTAATCGGAAAACGGATAAATTGATGCCAAGACTTCAAGAAACCGTATAATGCACAAGCAGCGTAAGTCTTGCCAGTGTTATTTTCACCACAAATAACAGTCAAATCACTGAGCGAAAATTCTGCCCGTTTTAAAATTCCGATGTTTTTTAAGCGTACTGTAAGGCTCATACGGATACCTCTACAATCGTCATTGTGTCATTGCTGAAGATGTTTACAACTTTAACAGTAAGTTTGTGGGATGTGGGTTAAGAATTGCATCAGAATAATTGCAGCGAAAATTCATCAATTACCCAATAAAGATTGATTCGCAGTGAGAATAGGTATTTCCTGAGCTCTGAAATCGCTATCATTTGTTACCAGTGTGAATCCATTACTTTTGCAGAGTTCCGTTATCACTTGGTCATTGAAGTCAAAATCACCCGCAGCATAATCAGCGAGCAGAGCGTTCATTGACAATGCTGTGAAGCTGCTCTCTATCTTTGAACAGTAACTCAGAACTAACTCAACATCAGCGGCAATATCTTCAGCAACTAATTTAAAATATGAACTGTTGCGAAAAATTTTAAAGGAGTTGATACGCGGTGCAACAACTTTCTGTTTCATTCTAGCATAAGCGTTGATAAATTCTGAGACGACAAGCACATCAATATAAATTTGGCTGTTTGCGTTCAGGATACGGTTAAAAACCTGAGAGTAGATTTGATTCCAATGATTTCTCGGTTCCCGGGGCCCAAATAGATACAACCAGATATTGGTATCCAGAAACAGTTTGTCTCGGTGTGTAAAAGTATAGGAGCCCACTGCCTGTATATTATTCTCCATCGTCCTCATCGCCCATGACTTCTCGGACCGCTTGATTGAACCTCTTCGGATCTTCAAAGTACAATTTCGCATTGCGAATGACGCGGTCCAACAAAGCAAGGTCCTTTGGTTCTGCCTCCTCAACTCTCAACGAAGTCTGAATTTTCTCTTCGTCAAATATACCATATAACTGACCTACCGCGGCGTTCAGAAAAGCACCCGTCAGTGCTGTGACATTGCGAAATGAGAGGATGACATCTTGATTCGCCCTAAGAGCAGTGTCAAGGCGGTCATGAACCTTTTGACCATCGTCGGAAGCAACACACAAAGGGCTGCCCACGACTTCAAACATGGATATTTTAATATCTTCTCGCATGATTATCTCCTCAAAAAATATTTTTCTGTTTAGGTGTGACTTTCAGACCGACACATCCACTATCCACATCATATCATTGTCGAAAATGTTTACGACCGCGACAGCGAGTTCGCGGTGACCAGAGGAACATTCACGGGCGAGATACTTTGATGAGTCTAAGAAATCTCCTATCCCCGCTTGTGCCAAAAAGAATCGGACTTAGCAAAAAGGCGGCCATGGTAACCATCATGGCAATTTTTACACAAAGCGATAAGGTCAGAAAGCGGTTCCTCACCGAGATTCTCATAAGTTTTGTGGTGCACGTATATCGCACGCTCTCCGCAGACACAAAGATTGCCGTCACGATCTAACACCCTTTTTCGTTTCTCTTTCCAATTAGGGGATTCAAGATACTTCTCCCTATACTCCTTGTTGGTCATCGGGTTTGAACCTTGCCACAATTTTATCTTCTCCCCCGAATGGAGCCCTCTGTAGCAGTATCTACACAATGCCACAAGATCGGAAAGTAGTTCCTGACCAAGGTTTTCATAAGTTTTGTGGTGAACTTCCGTTGCCCTATCTCCACAGACACAGAGCATTCCATCGCGTTTTAACACTTCTGCTCGTTTTATACCAAATTAACCCCATTTGTAGCGCGAGGTCCCTGTGCCTCGCAATGCTGACTTGATCAAAAGACTTCTAATCAAGTTAATTGGGTATTATTTGCCATTCAGAAGTTTCGTGATATTTTAACACCTCGGCTCGCTTTGCTTCTCGTTCAAGGAATTTGCTGCGATACTCCGAGTAGAATCGTTTTCTGTCAGCATGAAACTTCTCGGCTCATGTAAAGACTGTGTGCTAATGAAGATGTCAAACCCGCGTGGTGACTACCTTCGTTAGAAACAATCGCACATACTTTTTACATGAGCGAACTTCTCTTGTTCCGCGATCGCCAAATTCCAACGTTCTACCGCCAAACCGGTACGAGTTTCTGCAAAGTTCGGGTTTAAGCGGAGTGCCTTATTAAGATCAGCAATGGCACTCTCATGTTGCTTACAGTGGTGCCTCACAATCGCACGATAGTAGTAGGCGATTGCGGAATCAGGCTCGGGCTCGGGGCGAAGTACCTCCTCCTGATGTGGAATTGTAGATATTGATGGATAATCATTGTGATTCATCAATCGGATGTAGAATCTTGTGGACCTATCAGGTTCACACATATATTCCCATCCTAATTGTGCGCAAATGTTCTTAATAACCCCAAGATGACAATTAGCGTCCGGATGGGAAACTTTAATGCATAGTCGATTCGTACCTGCAGAAAGATTTTCATCATACTCAAGATAATCGTAATATTCCAGAATCTGCTTAAGGGCATTCACGATCTTTTGATTTTCCGATAGATTCATCAGATGATTTTCCCTTCTATTTTATCTTAGCAGCGCCACGAACGCTTCAACATCCGTTGTCGGGGCTTGACAGACGTAATTCTCACAGACGTAAGCCGTTGCAGTGTCGTTAACTTGGGTTTTGCCAGCGAGAAGGGGTAACGTCTGTCCATCAGAAGATTCGCTCAAGGCAACGATCTTGTTGGGCTGATACGTGCCGTGTAACGCCGCTAACATCGCCTCTGTTTTCGCATCGCCTTTTTCACCAACGATGGCAATCTCTTTGGGAGTTGATAGCAGGAACGCTAACTCACAGAGCAGCTGCCCCGACCCTGATGGCATCCCTTCCATCTGGTGGAAGTAGAGTTTCAAGGTCTCGACGGCTTTGTCGTGGAATTCGGGGTTGTCAAGGTGTTTAGCAAGCCGTAGGAGGCTATGAATCGCCATAGATGCACCAGAAGGCGTGGCACTATCGTAAGCGGATTTGGATTGGACGATCAGCACTTCGTGCGCTTTGCCGGTGAAGAAGAATCCGTCGCCCGCGTCATCTCCGAACTGGTCGATCATGATATGTGCGAGACGTTCGGCTTCGGTGAGCCATCGCGGTTCAAAACTGGCTTCGTAGAGTGCGATTAACCCGGCGATGAAGTAGGCGTAATCCTCAAGATAGGCGTTGAGGTGGCTTTTGCCGGCACGGTAGGTACGCAAGAGAAGTCCGTTGTCTTGGGATAGCGTTGTTAAGACAAACTCAGCGGATTTTTCGCATGCCTTAAGGTATTCAGGTTTACCAGTGAGTTGGTAACCCATCGCCATGCCGCGGATCATGATGCCGTTCCAACTGGTCAGAATTTTGTCGTCGAGTCCGGGTTTGATCCGTTTCTCTCTCTCTTCAAAGAGTTTCTGCCTCCCGTCTGCAAGGAGAGCCTCGAGGTCTTCAAGCTCCATTCTCAGTTTTCGGGCAAAGATGTCAGATGGCACTTGGACGTGGAGGATATTTTCACCCTCAAAGTTGCCGTGCGGTGTGATGTCGTAATACTCACAGAAGATTTTGGCGTTCTCTTCGCCGATGACATCTTCCACATCGTTCGGCTCCCAGACGAAGAACTTACCTTCTACACCTTCACTATCCGCATCTTGTGTGGAATAGAAACCGCCGTTCTCTGCGTCGTACATCTCGCGGAGGACGTAATCGAGGGTCTCGGTCGCTATGTGGCGATAGAACGGTTTTTGCGTGGCTTGGTACGTCTCGAAATAAGCGACGACGAGTTGGGCATTATCATACAACATCTTCTCAAAGTGCGGGACGAGCCAATGTTCATCGGTGGAATATCGGTGGAAACCGCCACCGAGTTGGTCATACATACCACCGCGTGCCATTTTTTCTAAGGTGAGTTCTACCATCTCTAAGGCATTGGTGGTGCCGGTGTGGTGCCAATAGCGTAGGAGAAAAGGTAATCCCATGCTGGGTGGAAATTTGGGTGCGTTGCCGAATCCGCCGTGTTGCGCATCGAATTGCGAACGGTATTGTTGGAACGCGTGGGTCATCAGTTCTTCCGTGAGTTCATGCTCATGCGGATCAGCCACATTACTTATCTGGTTGAGTTGTACGGTGAGTTGATCAGCCTGTTGTAGCACCTGTGCTTTTTTGTCGTTGAATGCCTCTGCTACGGCTTCCATCACTTTCGGGAATCCGGGTCTACCGTACCGATCAGTGGGCGGATAATAGGTGCCACCGTAGAAGGGTTTGAGATCCGGGGTGAGAAAAACGGTCATGGGCCAGCCGCCTTGGCGAGTCATCATTTGGACGGCGTTCATGTAGATTTCGTCTAAATCGGGACGTTCTTCTCTATCGACCTTGATGTTGATGAAGAGTTCGTTCATGACCGCTGCGATTTCCTCGTTTTCAAAGGATTCGCGTTCCATGACGTGGCACCAGTGGCATGCGGAGTAGCCGATACTGAGGAGGATAGGCTTCTGCTCTTGTTGGGCGTGCCCTAATGCTTCTTCGCCCCACGGATACCAGTCAACGGGATTGTGTGCGTGCTGGAGTAGATAAGGACTTGTTTCATGGATAAGGCGGTTGGTGTGTGTGGGAGTATTGTGCATTTGTGTATGTCTCCAATGTATTGGGTTCTAACTCAGAAGGCATTTGCGCGCTTAAGATAAAGGACGGGTAGTATGCACGCCCGCCCTTACAAGTAAGAGATACCGCTACGGGGATTCGAACCCCGGTTTGATGGCTGAGAACCATCCGTCCTGACCCCTAGACGATAGCGGCACATTGATATATAATAGAGAGAACTGCCCGGGAAGGACTCGAACCTTCACTACACGGTCCAGAGCCATGCGTCCTACCATTAGACGACCGGGCATCAACGCGCATTTGTAGGTGCGCTACATTTTAAGTATACCTTAATAAATCGTGTTTGTCAATTTTTCCACAGATAAGTAGCAGGGTCATTTAGTTCTACGATAAAAGTGAACCCTAAATCTCAACATACCCGTGTAGGAGCGAACTCCGATTCGCGACTTTTCTAACAAAATAGATAAAAAACTGAAAACTAAATAGCCCTGAGATAAGTAGATTTAACTTTTGTTAGCGTGTCTTATAGCAGTGCCTACAATTGCCCCGAAACCAGCAAGAAAAGTAATAAACACACCAGCAATAATCCATTCCATCCAGTTCATTACTATTCCTCCAATTCATCAATGCCGTGGAAATTTACTGCATCGGTATGACTGAAACCGAGATATTGGAAAAGGTATAGAAAATATTCAGGAACCCGATGAAAATCGTCGGAATCACAAAAACGCTTAGCAGGGCAAAGGTGCCGGTAGAAAAGGAGAAGCGTGTAGTTTCCTCATCAGCGTCTTCAAAAAACATCGCTTTGACAATACGAGCGTAGTAGTAGAGCGAGATGACGCTGTTCAGTAAACCGACAAACGCGAGCCAGTAATACCCTTGCTCAAGAACAGCGGTGAAAAGTAACCATTTCCCGAAGAAGCCAGCGAACGGCGGAATCCCAGTCAAGGAAAAGAGGAAGATCATCATTGCCCAAGCAACTAACGGCGCGCGCGAGGAGAGCCCACGATAGCCTTCAACCATTTCGCTTCCCGCCTCATTCGCGATGAGGACAACGACATAAAATGCGCCCAAGTTCATAAAGAGGTAGACAACGAGGTAGAAGAGGATGGCACCGACACCTTCAGAAGTGAGCAGTACACCGCCCATCAACAGATAACCACCGTGTGCAATACTTGAATATGCTAACAAACGCTTCACATTCTGTTGTGGAAGTGCTGCGAGGTTACCTACGGTCATTGTCAATGCGGAAACTATTGCTAACATGAAGGTCCAGTCAACGGCTTCCATCAATCCCAAGGTGCCAAACCCGGTATAGAAGAATCTGATGAACAAGGCAAACCCAGCGGATTTTGAGGCGACAGATAAGAAGGCAGTTATTGGAATAGGTGCGCCTTCGTAAACGTCGGGGGACCACATGTGGAACGGCACGGAGGCAATTTTATAGCCGACACCTGCAAGAACGAATGTTATCGCAATTAGCACAGCGAGCGGTGCTATATCTCCTGATGCAAGCAGCTCCGTGAGTCGTCCGGCAATTTGCGCCAGATCCCCTGTACCTGTCATTCCGAATAGGAAGGAAAGCCCAAAAAGCATTGTTCCAGATGCGACTGCGCCGAAGGTGATGTATTTAAAAGCGGCTTCACTCGAACGAGGGTTATGTGTCAGGAATCCAGCGAGAATATAGGAGGTGAGGCTTACCGTCTCCAACGAGATGAATATCATCAACAGGTTGGTTGACGATGCCATGAGGAACATGCCGAGGGTGATGGCTAACAAGAGGGCATAGTATTCGCCCTTCAACCGCGCGTCGAGTTCCTCAGAGCGGAGTGAAAAGAGAATCGTTGCAGCAGTTGCGAGCAGCAGCAAAATCTTGAAAAAGCTGGCAAATACATCGAGTCGGATCATCCCCAGAAAGAGGGAGACAGGACCTTCGTTGCTGAAAGAAAAGTGCGAGAAAAGGACAGCGGCAAGTACACAAAGACACCCAACGAGGGAAAGATGTGCGACCGCGTTACTCTCCCTATTTTTCACAACGAGATCAAGAAGAATGACAGCAACAGCAAAAATTACCAACAGGATTTCTGGGCTGAAATAGAGGAGACTTTCGATGTTTTCTAATTCTGGCATACGTTCCTCCTATCAACCGAAATCGTGAACCTGTACAGTGTGTGAGGCGATCGTGAGCGAGGCGATTGAATAACTAAACCTGTGTGGCTACAGTCCATACAAAAAACCTCCTATATCGCCGCGTTCAGGACATCTATGAGGTTGGTAACCGATTCTCTGAACATATCAATAGCGAAGTTGGGCCAGACACCGAGTACGATAGTTAAAATTCCGAGCGGTACAAGTGTCAGGATTTCACGACCATTGATTTCGGGGAGTGCTTCATATTTGGGGTTAAGCGTCCCTAAGAAGACCCTTTGCAGCGTCCAGAGGAAATATGCAGCACCGACAACAATACCTATCGTCGACAAGATCGTCAACATCTCAAATTTTTCAAAAGCACCCAACAAGGAAAGTGCTTCTCCGACAAACCCGCTCAAGCCGGGCAGTCCCAAAGAAGCCATGAAAGCGAGCGTCGTGATGCCGGTATAAACAGGCATTCTACTTCCCAGACCACCGAAGCCGTTAATCTCACGGTGGTGTGCCCTATCGTAGAGAACGCCGACGAGTAGGAAGAGCATCGCACTAATCACACCGTGGTTAAACATCTGGAGAATCGCGCCTGTGATACCACTGTCATTTCGAGCGGCAAGCCCCAAGATGACGAAACCCATGTGCCCGATACTCGAATACGCAACAAGCTTCTTAAAGTCGGTTTGTGCCAACGCGCAGAAGGAACCGTAGACGATATTAATAAACCCAAGCAGGGCAAGACTATTACCCCAGAAACCCATCCCGTTCGTAAAATGGTCTAAGCCTTGCGGGAACATTGCCATGTTCACCCGAACCAACCCATAAGTTCCCATCTTTAACAGGACGCCTGCGAGGATAACACTAATGGCAGTAGGTGCTTCAACGTGTGCATCGGGGAGCCATGTATGGAAGGGGAAGATCGGTACCTTAACGGCAAACCCGATAAAGAAACCGACGAATACCCAGATTTGGAAGTTTAGATCAGCGAGTGCGTGCCCTTGTGTAGCGGCTAAAGTAATGAGTGTCGGAATATCAAAGGTTCGCAAGCCTTCAGCCACCCCGTTAACGATATTACTATTGAGGTAGACCGCGATCATCGCTACTAACATCAGTACGCTACCGAAAAGGGTGTAGAGGAAGAACTTAATGGCAGCGTATTCGCGGCGCGGTCCACCCCAGACACCGATAAGGAAATACATTGGCAACAGTGTCAGTTCGAAAAACACGTAGAACAGGAAAAGATCTAACGAAGCGAAAAAGCCAAGCATCCCTGTCTCAAGCAACAGGAACAGTGCCATATACGCCTTGATACCCTTTTCTATGTTACGCCAAGAGGCAATAACACAGATCGGACCAAGGAGTGCCGTGAGGAGCAACAGCGTCACGCTGAGCCCGTCAATACCGACATGATACTGGATATTAAATGCATCAATCCAAGGAACAGGACCTTGGACATACTGTGTTCCTGCAGCTGACCGGTCGTAGGATATAAATAAAGCGACTGCAAGTGCAAGCGGAATGAGCGTAAACAGGAGCGTAACACGTTTAATGAGTTCCTCCGACTCACGCGGCAGAAGTAAAACAGCAATCATCCCGAGCAACGGGATAAAAATCATAAGGGACAATAACATCTCGTGGGAATCCTCCTTATCCCGTTACGGGTATTGCTTGTAAGCCCATATTGAAAAGTAAATTACAAATTTTTGCATAATTCGGCTACAGCACCCGGAAAATTAAAATTAGTAACACAATTCCAGCCAGCACAACGAAAAGATAAGTCTGAATCGCACCGGTCTGAATACGACGGATTCTGCCGCCGACTGCCCATGTGACTTGGGCAACACGGTTAACGATGCCATCAACAACGCGGTTATCGAAAGCCCCTGTGAAGGCAGCAAGCACGTCTCGCGTTACAAAGCCAACACCGTTGACGATGCCATCAACAACACTGCTATCAAATTGCGCAAGGAGCCGTGCTTTCCACACCGTCAGCGCGACCAATACACCGTCGTAAAATTCGTCAAAGTAGTATTTGTGCCAGAATAGGTTGTAGAGGGGTCGGAAAGTCGTTGCGACGGATTCAGCGGACAAGGTTCGCCTATGATAGAACAGCCATGAGAGGAATATACCTAAGCCAGCGACACAGATGGAGAGCACCATCGCGATGGTATGTGCGGGACCGTGTCCGTGATGTGCATCATCTGCGTGTGTGCCATCTGTGCCGTGTCCACCTTCTTCTTCAGCCGCGACTGCTTCAGACACGCCAAAGAGTGATAGTGTGTAGCCTTTCCCACCCATATTGCTGTCGGGGGAGAGGTATGCGTGTTGTGGGGCATGAAGATGTGGTTGGGGCGGTGGTTTAACGTAGGTTTCGTTAAACCAGAGTATATTGACGACAGGCAGGCTCAGCGCAGCCAGAATGAGGAGTGGCACGGTCATTGACCTCGGAGACTCGTGTGCCATCTCGTGCATCTCTTGATTGCGCGGTTCACCGAAAAAGGTCATGAAAATCAGACGGAACATGTAGAAGGCAGTAATCCCAGCGGCAAAGAGTGCCATCCCGAACAGGATGTAGTGATGTACGGAGTTCCATTCCATCGCCCGTCCCAACACGCCGCCTAAAATAGCATCTTTGCTCCAGAACCCGGAAAAGATAAACGGTACTCCAGAGATAGACAGTGTTGCGATGAGCATCGTGACAAAAGTAATCGGCATTTTGTGGCGGAGTCCACCCATATTCCGCATATCTTGGTCAGGTGGAATCTCAGAACCGAGAATATGTTCCTCACCGTGTTCATGCGCGTGTGCGTCGTTATCACCGTCTGCATGTTCGTGATCGTGTTCATCATCATGTGAGTGTGCGTGCATGGCGTGGAAGGCGTGAATAACGCTCCCTGAACCGAGAAAGAGCAGTGCTTTGAAAAAGGCATGGGTCGTGAGATGAAAGAGTCCAGCGACATAACTACCGGATCCAATCGCTAGCATCATATATCCCAATTGGCTGATGGTAGAATATGCCAAAACCCGTTTAATGTCAAACCGAACAATAGCGATCGTCGCTGCGACGATCGCTGTGATGCCACCGACGTATGCGATTACCAGAGACGAGGTTCCCGTCAAAATTGGGAACATCCGAGCCGTGAGATAGACACCAGCAGCAACCATAGTAGCGGCGTGAATCAACGCGCTGACCGGGGTAGGACCTTCCATTGCATCGGGGAGCCATGTATGCAGTGGCATCTGTGCGGATTTGCCGATAGCACCGCAAAAAATGAGGACACCCGCGATAGAGAGCCATACCATATCGCCGGTGTTTAGGTTAGCGGCGAGGGCAAAAATACCGCCTTCTCCGTAGAGCGAGAGTGTCTGAAATTTGGTGAAGAGCATCATTATGCCGATGAACATGCCGACATCACCAACGCGCGTTGTCAAGAACGCTTTTTTACATGCGTTCGCAGCGGAATCCTTTTCAAACCAGAAGCCGATGAGCAGATAGGAGCAGAGTCCGACGAGTTCCCAACCGATATAGATGCCGAGTAGGTTGTCCGACACAACCAGAAAGAGCATTGAGAAGGAGAAGAGCGATAGGTAGGCAAAGAACCGTGGGTACCTCGGATCACCGTGCATATAGCCCATAGAGAAGATATGGACAAGGCTACTGACGAGTGTAACAACAATCAGCATGATTACGGTGACACTGTCCAAGTAGAAACCCATAGAGAAGGTGACACCGCCGAGTGAAAGCCAATCAATTGTGTGTGGCTCTGGCTTGGGAACCACCTCTCGCAAGAGCAAGAACGAGCAGGCGAGCGCGATGAGCATTGCCGCAGTGGATAGATAGTCCTGTCGGGGGAAACGCTTGTTCGCTAAGCCTAAAAGTCCGAAAAATGCAAAAGCAGCGAGTGGGCAAAGTAAGATGAGACTGATTAACGGGACAACCATATACGTTTAACCTTTTTAATTATGAGCCCTCGCTCTGACCTTTCCATTGTCAAGATCAGTGTTTTCTCATTAGGTTGCTACTCCTTCACGAGGAAACATGCAATTCACTAAATTGCAGATACAAATTTAACAAAAAACCGGTTTTGGACAACGGACAAAACCGAGCGGGACCCGAATAGTTAAAAATTTAACCTTTTAAGGTATCCACTTCGTCGGGACGTATGCTACCGAATTCGCGGTAGATAGCGAGGATAATCGCTAAAAAGACAGCGGCTTCCGCTGCAGCGAGCACAATCCCAAAAATAGCGATAATTTGTCCGCTGATATCCTCTGGTGGTGTCATAAAACGCGAAAACGCGGCGAAGTTCAGATTACACGAATTGAGAATAAGTTCAATGCCCATTAAAATACTGATGGCGTTCCGCCGGGTCAAGACAGCGAAAATACCGAGTGTGAACAGGATAGCACTGATAACGAGATAGTGTTGTAAGGTCATTTTTCTTTTTTGGGTAGGAGCGATCTCCGAATCGCGACTCCCCCAGATTTAATCCCTAACCTCCTTTCGGGAAATCAGGGCGGCTCCGATTAGTGCGACTAAGAGTAACACAGAGACCACCTCAAACGGAAGGAGGAATTGCCCGTTCAGAATCAGTTCGCCAATGCGCTCAGTTGTCGGTGGAAGTTCTGTACCATCATCGGTGAGATTTTTCCACGCAGGCGTATTGGCAATAACAGTCAAGAGGAGCATAAGGAGTGCCAGTGCAACAACGCCACCGAGTAGAAGTTGCCCGCGCTCAATATGAATGCGCATCTCCAAGCGTCCACTTGTCATCATGACACCGAATAAGATGAGGACGAGAATACCGCCGACGTAGACTATCACTTGTGTTGCGGCGAGAAAATCAGCCTGTAAAAAGACGTAAAGCCCTGCAACGCCGAAGAGTGTCACCATAAGTGAAAACGCCGCGTGGACGATATTTCGCACCGTCACGACAAGAAGTGCCGAGCCAACTGTCAGAAGTGCGAAGCCGTAAAAAATAAAGTTTGTGAGTGTAAATTCCATTCTTTAATAGTCGTCAGTTATCGGTTGTCAGTTATCAGAAAGAGGGATTCGTGTAAGCCAACACAATCTGTAAATCCAAATGCTTTTTTGAAAACTATTTCTCGTACATCTCCTGCTTGTCAAAATTGAAGATGAGGTCTGACCGGTCGAATTTGGAGTACGCAATTCCTTCGAGTGAATCCTTCATGGTAAGGCATTCTGTTGGACAGACTTCAGTGCAAAGTCCGCAATACATACAGAGGGACATGTCGATATCAAACTTGTCGAGGTAAAAAACGACAGGGTTTCGCGTAACAACCCGCGATATCTCGTCGCTCGAAAAGGTCTGGGTTCGGCTGTCATCTGCCGATGCTTCAAGACGATCTATGACTTCCTGTGGACCTTGGCGAGAGGAGATATTCGTGAGGGTTATTGAATCTGCCGATTTTGCTTTTTTATCATCCCCTTCGATGATACCGATGATTTCTCGACTATCTTTGAGATGAACGACGTTCATGCTATCCCAAAGTTGTTCACCTTTCGGGAGTTTAGTGGCATCAATAGCGATGCAATCGACCGGACAGATCATTTCGCACTTTTTGCATCCGATGCAGTCCTCCATGCGATTATAAAGCTGCCCACGATATCCCTTCGGAATTTCTCGGACGTTCTGTTTTTTTTCATAGTCGTGTTCGTACGGGTATTGATGTGTGACATTCGGCTCAAAGAACTGTTTGATTGTTATCCGCATTCCGACGAGTACGGTATAAACGCCTCTGTAGATGTTTCTTAGATATCTGTCCATAACGAATGTTCCTTGTAAGTCTGTAGTTTTCTCTTACCATCCAAACCCGAATTTGAAAAGCAACCCGACGAGCAGCAGACTGTGAAAAAATACCCCAATAAATTTCCATTTACGGTCGCCTTTAAAGAGTTCACTGAAAAGTGTAAGCGTCCAGTAACCGAGACAGATTAAGCCTGAACCGTAAACAATAGATCCCCACGAGGCATAAAGCCACTGAACGTTAAAGATCAACGCTATTGAATTGTTCAGGGTCACGATCACACCTCCGGCAATTAATAGCGAAAGTCCAGAGATCCATGCGATTTTTTCTCGCTCCGCTACCTCCTTAATTCTTATTTCACTGAACAGTGGGAATACTTGGAAGAAACCGAAGCACATTAGACTCGCTCCTAAAACGAATCCCAAGATAGGCACCCAATGCCCGTTGATACTGTGAGGAACCATATTATCCACTGTTATAAGCAGAATTATGAGAATAGCAGGTAACTTTTTTCCAATCCATGTGATTTTTTCCTGTTTCGTGCTTCGCAAAATTCCCGTAACAGCATTCATCGTCTCACCTCCATCTTACAGCGAATTCCCAACTATACAGGCAATCAATAATCCCATTTACTTTAAGCCGAGTTCGGTTGTGGTTCTGGCTTTTGCGCCAGTGTCCGTCCAGCAATCGTGTAAGCACAGATAAGTCCAATGTAGATAATCGCGCAACTGATGATGATACTAACCAAAGTATCCTTTGGGAAAATGAGACCCCAAATGCCAGTTCCTAAGATGTTAAAGAAGGCGATCGGGATAAAGTATTTCCAGCAGAGATTCATGAGTTGATCTACTCGTAGACGCGGCAACGTCCATCTCAACCACATCATCAAGAAGACGAGTGCAAGGGTTTTGATAACGAAACCGGGGAGTCCACCGAGAATATCGTAACCCGGCAAAACACCTTCCCAACCGCCGAGGAAGAGTGTTACGGCGATTGCACTTACGGCGAACATATTCGCGTATTCAGCGATAAAGAAAAGTGCGAACCGCATTCCGCTATACTCGGTATGAAAACCTGCGACGATTTCGGATTCGGCTTCTGGCAAATCAAACGGTGTCCGGTTCACCTCAGCAATAGAAGATATAAAGAAGATAAAGAATGCTATAAAGGTAAAAGGTGTCCGGAAAATGAGCCAACTGAAAACGCCGTTAGATTGGCTTTCTACAATATCCACCATGCTCAAACTTTCCACGAGCATGACGACAGTCAGGATAGAGAGACCGAGAGGGATTTCATAACTGACAATCTGGGCAGCGGAGCGTAAAGAACCCAACAGCGACCATTTATTATTTGAGGACCAACCTGCCATAATTACGCCCATGACAATGACAGAAGAGATCGCCATGATATAGAAGATGCCGATATTAAAAGGACTCACCAAGATATTTTGACCAAATGGAATGGCGGCGAAAACAGCGAAGGAGCATGCAAAAATGATATATGGGGCAAGAACGAAAAGGAATTTATCACCCTGTGGCGGGATAAAATCCTCTTTGAAGATGAGTTTTATACCGTCGGCTAAGGTTTGAAGTGTCCCCCACGGTCCAACACGCATAGGACCTATCCGATTCTGAAAACGGGCGGCGACTTTTCGTTCTGCAAGTACCAATACTAAAGGGAGCAGTGGAAAAACTGCAACGAAGATGCCTGCACATGCAAACATGACGAGAACTGTGCCTAACCCTACAGGGAAGTGTGCAGCGACCCCTTCCGGCAGTCGTGGGATTAAAACATTCTGTATGAATTCCTCTGCCCAATTGAGTTTATCTTGTAGGTTTATGTTGGGAAAGAAATTCTCAGATATATTGAAATCTGGGAAACCTACAAGCATCGCCCTGAAATCCGACATCCGACCTCCTTATCTGATTCGGAATTTGCTGTCTACAAATTAGTCTCTACTTCTACTTTTATCAGGGTGCCATGCAGGCTACCCCGCGATCAAGAATTCACCAATTTCCAAAACCCAGTCCACAATCACTATACCCCCTGCTAACAGGACGGTCCATCGCAGAAATCTATTCTCAGGCAGCGATTTCATCGGCGAGTATGAGAATACTTTTTGTCCCGGTCCGGAGCGGCACACCACCTCGAATAGACACAAAGAACCGATGAAAACTAAGCCAACTGTTGCAGATATTATTTCAGCGTCAGTCAAAAAGGTAACCAACATGCATGCCCAAAGCACCATGCCGATGCCCCATACTAAAACATTTACCTGCTTCTGCGTTGTGATTCTCACTGTTTAACTCCATTATCAGACGTATTTACCGATCAACTTCTCCCATCACAATATCAATGCTGCCGATAATAGCGATAATATCTGCTACCATCAAGCCACGGCTGAGTTCTTGTAGCGCGCTCAAAGCACTGAAGCAGGGGGAACGTCCTTTGACTCGCACCGGCTTCGGTGTGCCGTCGCTCACAATGTAGAATCCGAGTTCACCGCGCGGTGCTTCACTGCGAAAATAGATCTCGCCTTTTGGCGGACGGACAGCTTTTAACTCTGCCATGACGGGACCACCGGGGAGTCCTTCCGCTAAAATCTGTCTCACAATCCGGACGGATTCCTTCATCTCATCCATGCGAATTTTGTATCGACTCCAGCAGTCACCGACAACCGCACCCAACTCAGGGATGTCTACAGCGACAGGTACATCGAATTTAAACCTGTCATAAATCGAGTAGGGTTCATCTCGCCGGAGATCCCAATCCACACCGGAACCACGAAGGTTAGGACCGGTTGCGCCGTAACTGAGTGCCATATCAGCAGACATGACAGCAACCCGCATCGTGCGTTCCGTGAAGATACTGTTTTTTGTCAGGAGTTCGTTGTATTCGTCAATCAATGGTTCAAAATAGTCTAAAAACTGTTCTATTTCGTCCAAGAAGTTCTGTTCAGCAATAGATCCGGGTTCCAGCGGAATGAGTTCAGAGACACCGCCGATACGGATATAATTATACGTGAGACGCGCCCCGCAGACCTTCTCAAAAAGGAGGAGCAGTCGTTCTCGGTCGCGAAAGGCGTAAAGGAAGGGAGTGAATGCGCCGATGTCCATCCCGTAGGTTCCAAAAGAGAGGAGATGGCTTGCAATACGATTTAATTCACAGATAAGTACGCGCAAGTATTCCGCCCGTTCCGGCACCTCGAATTCCTTGCTTTCATCCGCTGCCAACAGTTTCTCGACGGCAAGACAAAATCCCCAATTCTGGTTCATCGCCGCCACGTAATCCATTCGGTCGGTGAACGGAATGATTTGGGGATAAGAGAGGTTCTCCGAATGTTTTTCAAAACAGCGATGCAGGTAACCAATGTGGGGAATTGCTTCCCGAACGATCTCACCATCCAATCTCAATTCCAAGCGTAACACGCCGTGTGTACTTGGATGCTGAGGTCCCATATTCACCACCATCTCATCGGCGAACGGTTTTAGTTCTATAATTTTGCTTTCGGTCTGTTGTGTGCTTTCCATAATGTGGGTTCTGCAACGCTTAAAACGTATTAAATTCGTTACCAATTCCTATCTATTTTCCACTATATATGATACCACTTTTGCTGTCCGATGTCAAATCTTAACCTGTTTAGGACTTACGCAGACAGGCGATGAAGGGTTTCCTTACGACAAACAGATATGCCTCGTAAATCCGTGTATTTCTCAAAAGCAGTGTGGTTCGTAGTCGCGCAATTTTGTGGCGTACTCGCCCAAATGCGACGTGCATTATTGCGCATTGTGTCCTAATATGGCACCCGCATACCGCGATAGAATTCAGGCTCCTTATAATCTTTGCGTAGGGGGTATCCGTCCCAATCATCGGGGAGTAAGATGCGGCGGAGATCGCTGTGTCCCTCAAAGGGAATTCCGTAGAGGTCATAAGCTTCACGCTCGTGCCAATCTGCGGTTTTCCAGATATGCGAGACGCTTGGGAGGTGCGGGTCGGTTTTCGGAACTGTCGTTTTCAGAACCACACTATGTCGATGTCGCATGGCGTAGATATGGTAGACGACAGCGAGTTCTTCATCTTTGGCACTTAAATCTACGCCACTGAGACACATCAAGGAATCAAATGCCAATGTGTCAGTTTCCGCGAGATATTGGCACACATCGGCGATTGCTGAGGGAACAACGCTAATGCTCGGGTCACCAGCGAGTTCGTTATCGAAACCGAGGATGGCTTCGCCAAACTGTGCGGTTAGTGCTTCATAGATTTCTTCCGGTTTCACGTAATTCTTACTCCATGGTCGCGATTACAAATCGCTTTTACCGTTGAATGAGTTGATATTTTAGGCGGTGGTTTGTGGACTATCGCCTTCCTCATGCGTAGCGTCTGCTTCTGCCGCAGCTTCAACTTCTTCTTGTTCGTACCATTCTGTTTTGGTAAAGAGTCTTTTCAGGAACGGCACGTGTTCACGTTTGGCAACAGTCTGAGTTTTAATCTTCTCTTGTAGTTTGAGGAGCCCTTCAATGAGTGCTTCTGGGCGCGGTGGGCATCCGGGTACATAAACGTCAACAGGGATAATCCGATCAACACCTTTGAGGACGTGGTATCCGTGTTGCCAATAGGGCCCACCGCTGGTGGCGCAGCTGCCCATAGAGATGACGTATTTCGGTTCCGGCATCTGTTCATAAAGCCGTCTGATGCGTGTTGCCATTTTGAGTGTGACTGTGCCGGAGATGACCATAAGGTCGGATTGGCGCGGTGTCGCGCGCGGTACGCCTGCCCCGAACCGGTCGAGGTCATAGTTAGAAGCAGCAGTCGCCATAAATTCAATGGCACAACAAGCGAGTCCGAACGTCATGGGCCAGAGCGCTGAAGAGCGTGCCCAGTTGCCGACAGCATCAATTGAGGTAACAATAACGTTTTTATCGAGTTTCTCATCAATCATCATAACTTTCCTCCCTCTGGACGGATTGTACTTCTAACTGTGTGGATCGGATCCATTCCAGATCGCCTTTTGCCCAGACGTAGGCAAGTCCGACTAACAGGATAACGATGAAGACAAGCATTTCCACGAACGCAAAGAGTCCGAGTTTCCTGAAAACAACTGCCCACGGGAAAAGGAACACAGTTTCCACGTCAAAGATTAGGAAGATGAGCGCGATGACGTAAAAGCGGGTGTTAAACTTGATCCGTGTATCGCCGATTGGGTCTTCGCCACATTCATAAGGGATATACTTTTCGCTTGAGAACAGCTTAGTATGCAGGAGGCGAGAGATCGTAAGGTTTAGAACGACAAATAGAGAACCAACAATCAAGAAGATTAGCACATTTGCAAAGTTAAAAAGCATTCTGGATTATCCTTAAGAACTGCGATGTTGCGAAAACTTTCGAGCATATACGATTTTGTTCTTAAAATTATATATCATTTTATGCTGATTTGCAAGTAAAATTTTTAGCCGATGAAGAGCATAGTCTAACAATCCCACTGCTTTAGCTGTGGGTCCAACTTAGTAACGCTCGGGTTCTCCGAAGTTAAAAAAGATTTGACATTTGACATATAATGTAGTATAATTATAGCATCACGTTGACAGGCAGTTTCAGCGTAGTCGCAAGGCTACGTGCCTGTCTCCCACTGAAACGGGGATAAAAGCGTGATACGTGAGAGTTCCAATGGCAATCAAGTCACATAAAATAGCATTAGATACTACAGCCGAGCAGTGTCTATTCTTTTCTAAACAATCTGGTTATTCACGTTTTGCTTTCAATTACGCTTTGTCGGATTATACAGCCGAACCCTGACACTGGAAAGAACTTAACAAGCGTTTTAATATAGCAAAAAAGGCAATAGATTGGACGAAAGAGTTAGACCAGCGTGCTGCGTTATTTGGTATAAAGCATTTTGGCGACGCTATATCAAGATATAAAAGTGGTCAAAATAGATTTCCAAAGAAAAAGAGACGGAGAAACCGACAATCTTATAGCACCGATCCCGGCACCACCAAGATAGAAGGCAAGCATATCAAATTGCCTAAAATCGGGTGGGTGCGTATGTTTCAGAAGTTACGATTTAAAGGTGAAATTACAAAGGTTACTCTATCAAGGACAGCACACCGTTGGTTGGTTTCTATAACGGTAGATACAGGCACACCTAATGCGCCACGAGACACACGTGGACTCCCTGTTATCGGTATAGACGTAGGTATCAACTCACTTGCCACACTTGATACAAGTAAGCAGTATCCTAATCCGAGACCTCTTCAAAGGTTTCAACGAAAACTTAAGCGTGAACAACGTAAATTGAGCAAGAAAGAGTTTTTATCTAATAACTATTTCAAACAAAAACGAAAAGTGGAACGTATCCATTATCGGATGGCTTGTATCAGAAATGACGCTCACCATAAAGCAACTACAGAGATAGTAAATATAGCAAGCGTTATCGGCATAGAAACCCTAAAAATTACAAACATGCTTAAGAATAAAAAACTTGCTAAAGCATTATCGGATAGTGCATTAGGTGGGTTTCTTGAAAAACTTAAGTCTAAAGCAGAAGTGCTTGGCATACCTGTTGTAGAAGCACCACAATTCTATGCCTCAAGTAAAACATGTAGTCGTTGTGGGCATAAGAAAGAGAAATTGTCATTATCAGAACGACAATATGATTGCAGTAAATGTGGTGTTTCTATAGATAGAGACATAAACGCTGCGATAAATCTAAAGAATCTCGCCGTCGGGCTGGCGGAGAGTTAAAACGCTTGTGGAGTTTGTGTAAGTCCTCCGCAAGGGAGGCAATAAACTATGAAACAAGAACGGAGGAATCCCATTGCTTCAGCTGTGGGAGAAGTCAATAGGCGTTAGATGAACGTGACGTGTTCAAACTTGTTTCGTGAAAACGCTATTTCATACCATTTCTGAATAACCGTTTCTCATTAACGAAAACCGGTTCGTAGTCGCGCAATTCTGCGGCGTACTCGCCCAAATGCGACGTGCATTATTGCGCCTCTTACATGCGGAAACCTTCTATGAGTTTCAAAATCTCTGAAATGTGAATTTATTTTTCAGATTTGGTATCAGATTGAAATATCAATGGGTTGTTTTGACTTTTGCCCAGATCGTGGTGAGTAAATGTAGTTTGGGGGACACTGGTAGAGCGAAAGTTGGATCGAACCAATTCGGATAGACATTTAATTAATTACCGCGGCGCGTGAGCTGCGTGCTTTGGCGACTTGCCAAGTCAATTCTGAAGATTTGCCGGTTTTCACCGACTTTTTTATTCTATCGTTAGGGTGATGGTGTTGGAAGTGAGTGCTGCCTTACCGAGCAGCGATTTGACGGGCAGAAGGATATTATTGTATTTCTTTTCCAGAAATACAATCTGTTGCTGGAGATCATTAACTGCGGAACGCTTGTCCACGGCGGAGACATGCCCGTCTGTCACTTTCTGGATCCGTTTAATCTCCTCTTCCAATTCTATAACCTCTGGATGTCGTTTTTTCAAAAAATCTTTGTAAATCGGCAATTCCATTGTGAGTTCAACCGTGTAGTTGCCTTTTGGGAGTTGATAATATTTCTGTAAATCTTCTAAAGAAACAATGTATGTGGTTGTTGCCACTCCTTTCAATTCCAACCCATGAATGCATGGAACAGATTTGCCGTCTTTCTCTATAAAGATTTCTTTGGAATTCGGTGCGGGCACTGCGCGTTTGGGTTTAACAGTGTTGCCGTCAGTATCCGTAACGCTTAATTGCGCAAATGCGCCCGGTGTTAAGACATTAGCAACAGGCACGAGAAGGTCAAACTCTCCGTTCTGAATGTTGAGTTCAAGCGGTATAGGGTCTTTAGATGTGTAAGTCGCCTCGGGTGTTGAAAGAGCGAGAATTACCTCTGAAGTGGCTGTTGTTATATCAGTTGTCAAGGATTGCATTTGCAAACCCGTGATACACCCTACCACACTAAAGGTTAGAAGTAGGTAAAGTAGGATAGCGTTTTTGAATGTTTTCATAAGAATTTCCATGCTATGGTGAGTCAACATTCCCAGGCGGCGTAAAGTTATAGGGTGTTTGAACCTCCATCCTAATAGGTTTATCTGCCTTCATTGCCACCTCAAGACCAAACCCGAGGCTTGTGAGTGCTACAATGTCTTTTGGGAAGCCGTTCTCATCAATGATAAACTGTAAAAGAACCGCACCACCCTTTTTCGCCTCCTTGGTACTCTTCGGATACTTCGGCTTCACTCTATTTTTGAACTTAGGGAAACCACTGAGGCGAAGTCCTCAAACCCTGATGGTGTGTTGTCTTGTGTCTTCTGGGCTGGTGGCTCCACCGTCAAGGTAATACTATTTGATACAAGCGATGTCTTTCCACGCAGCGATTTGACGGGTAGGTAAATATCTTTCACCGCGTCCTTGTGTCTCTCCTGAATAAACTTAATCTGTTCTTGGTAGTAACTGAGGGCATCCTGCTTCGCAGCACCTTGAAGGTTCGGGTCTTTCTGGATGCGCGCCATATCTTGTTTTAATTCTCGCATTTCAGGGTGTTCTTCGGTTATAGATTCTTTGTAAACTTCCAGTTCAATTGTAAGGGTTACGGTGTAAGTTCCTTGCTGTAACTGGTAGTATGGCTGAATATCTTTCAGGGACAATTCCCGATTCGCGGATGCTTTGAGTTCAAACCCCTGAATACACCGGACCGATTTTCCATCGCTTGCCGCAACATATTTTTCCGGATTCTCTTGCGTGATCACGCGCTTTGGTTTAACAACCTGTCCGTTCGCGTCATTCACGGTTATTTGTGTAAATGCGCCTCTCGTTGCCACACTGAAAAATGGGACGAACAGATCAAATTTCCCATTCTGAATGTTGAGTTCAAGCGGAATGGCTTCCTTCACAGCATAATTCGTTTTAAGCGTTGAAATCTGGAGTTCCGCGAGGGCGGTGGGGACTTCCGCTTCCGCTGTTGCTGCTTCATCGGTTTCAGTTTGTGTTTGGTTTGTCGTTGTCTGTAGGTTTCCGAGGCACCCAATAACTGTGACAACACTCATCAAAAGAAAAAGCGGAACAAGTTTTGGTGTAATTTTCAGGTTTCCAATATTACTAAATATCATTTTATTCCTCCTGACATGTTATAGGTTTGTTATAATGTAATACCAAATTAACCCCATTTGTAGCGCGAGGTCCCTGTGCCTCGCAATGCTGACTTGATCAAAAGACTTCTAATCAAGTTAATTGGGTATAATACCTAAACCTGCTCGTTCAGGCACTTCAATAAACCCGCCAACGATTTTCTCTGGTGGTTCAATAAGCGAGGCGCGCCACTCTACTTCACCCCATGCGTATTCGAGGATCGCAAAATTCGGCACACTCGCCATGCACTGCACACTGGCAGCAGTCGCAACAGGACCGCTTGGGTTGTGCGGTGTTACCATAACGTTTCTTACAGCAGCGAGCGTGGCAATTTTTTTCAGTCCAGATATTCCGCCGACGTGTTTGACATCCGGCAAGATGTAATCGACGTGTGTTTCGGTTAGCAGCCTCTCAAAATCCGTGAGGGTCCGTAGGCGTTCACCGGTTGCAATCGGGATCCCGATGGAACGACTTATATGCGCGAATGCATCCAAATTGTCCAGTGAGACAGCGTCCTCAATCCAGAAGAGGTGTAAGTCCTCCAGTTCTTTTGCGACTTGGATGATAATGCCCGGGTTAAAACGGCTGTGGCAATCTACCATCAGATCAATATCGCCACCAATTGCGGCGCGAATTGTGCGGATGCGATCAATGCCTAAACAAATAGCGGGTGTTAGACTCCCACGCGAAATATTAGCGACTGAAACATCATCAAAAGGAGCACATTTTATGGCGGTAAATCCTTCGGCAACGGCGCGCTCGGCATTGTTAGCGAACCCAGAAGGGCTGCGATCCACAGTTGCGCGGTTGATATTCGCGTAGAGGCGAATCTTTTCTCGACACTTGCCACCTAACAGTTGATAACTCGGCACGTCTAACGCCTTGCCTGCCAAGTCCCACATCGCCTGCTCAATTCCGCTGAGTGCAGTATGATAAGTGTGGCTTTCAGTGTCTCGATAGAAACGTTGGCGAAATGCCTCCAGTTGAAACGGATTCCATCCGACGAGTGCGGGTTTGACGGTATCAATGATATGTTGAACGCGGTCATCATCCCTACCGTGGGAAGCCTCGCCGACCCCGATTGTGCCGTTATCAGCATGTACCTTGACGAAAAGCCAATTGCCGCGGTGGTTTACCTGAACAATTTCAGTCTCTATGTCTGTGATTTTTAGTGTCTGCATTTGCGTATATGCGATAATGTGGCGTGGCGAGGCATTTATGCCTCGCCTCACAGAATCTTAGTTATGATGCAGCTGCCCATTTTACGCCTTGCGTGAGAAATTTCTGCATCCCTGTGCGCTCAAAGGTGCCTGGTCCGTGACCTAAAGTGGTGTAGAAGACTCGTCCAGAACCGTAAGGCTTTACCCATGCCATAGGGTGTGCTTTGCCGAACCATTCAGCGGATGCCAAGATATGGATGTGCGGATCGTGTGCAGAGATATAAATTTCATCTTCGACATCAAAATCTTCAACGTCTTGGGTTGTGGGGTGCTCGTTATCCTCAATGTGGACAGTAAAGGTTGAACCGGGTGGATGCCAATTGGCAGCCCCACCGATAAAGTCCATGGCGCGACCCCCGATCCACCACGCAGTGCCATGAATACCGACTAACCCTTTACCTTCGCTTACAAATCGAAATAAACCGTCTTCTTCCGTTGGGGTTAAATCGGATACACGTGCGACAGATCCGTCCTCTTGGCGTTCCGTGCACGTGAAACCGGTGCCAAAAACACATGCATCATAGGTATGTAACTCGGATGATGCTAAGATCCCTTTATCATCGGCTAACGTCGCTGAAATATCAGCATCTTCGGAAAGAAAATCGTGAATGACGCTGGCACTCGCATTAAAACGGTGGTTTTCACCTGACAGTACAAGGATTTTTGACATAAGAGCCTCCTTTAGGAACGGCACTAAAGCCGCTCACGACGCGTAATTGAACATAAGAATTTCACTTTGTGACAATAGTTTAATTCAAAACCGAAATTGTGTCAAACCAATTCTGGAGGGGAAAGTATTCAGTTTTCAGTAGGTACGGGTTCATGAGGATTGAGAATTTAATTCGGTAATGTATAGTGTTCATTATCGGAATCAGGATTCACCGGATTCAAGGATTTTCAGGAGGGTTGGTTTTCAGTTATCAGTTGTCGGTTATCGGTAGGTAAGGCACGGGGACCCCGCTGGTAAAGACGGGGTTGTTATTTTCTACTTTTGCTCTCGTAAAAACTTGTTGTATTTTCTTTGAGTTTAATGAAGTTTCAGTATTTAAATCGGTAATTCCAATTCTCCCCAGGCCCGGTAGGTGCGGTTTTGCGGTGTACTCACCCAAATGCGATCTGCATTCCTAACCGCACCATACATGTCAATTTAAGAAAAACAACCATCATGGTTCCAGACGCGGTAGGCACTCTTTGAAACTGCGCCGGATCTTAGACAGAAACCTTGTATACTTCAAAATGCCTGTTTAGTCCCGTAGGGACGGCATGTTTATAGCAGCATTTTCGAGCAAAGCCGCAAGCCCTGTAAGGGCGGCATGTCTATATCTACAGTTGATAAAATCCTGTCAATTTAGGGTTTCCGTACTCCCGTAGGTTGGGTAGAACGGCGTTGAGAAGACAGATCTCGGTGTTTCAAACACACCTCAAATCCAATAGGATTCCAGATACACCCAAGAACACAGTGAAACCCAACTTCATACCGTCAGAGTTGCTGGCACTTCAGCACAAAAGCGTTGGGTTTCACTCGGTCTCTATTGATGTGGCGTGTATGGAGAAAATTTCGTTTTTCTATGATTTTTACGGTTTTGGTGGCATCCGTTCTACCCAACCTACGATGCGCCGAGGCAGTTTTTCTTAAATTGACACCTATGGTTCGGTTTTGTGGTGTACTCACCCAAATGCGATCTGCATTCCTAACCGCACCGGGCTTCGCAAAGAAATTACCGAATTAAATTTTTAATCTTCAACAAACTCAAACTATAGTAATTCAATAGGGCGGACTTTCATCCCAAACCTAAAGGATTGGGTTTTCAGTCCGAGAACTTGATAATATAGAAGAAGTAAATGTCTTGGAAGGCATAAGATTATTTTGACAATAATGTTGCAACGTGATACAATAGAGTTAATACATTTAAGAGAGAATCGGGCGGTAAGGTATGAAAAAGAATAGTATCACGTTGACCCTTGGGCAGATTGCTACCGGGGGTATCATTGGGCTGGTCGGTGGTTGGGTTTGCCTGTTTGTGTTTGAGAATTTTATTTGGCAAGTGCTGATCGGGGATCGAGTCAATCACGGCTTCTGGGTAGGTTTATTTCTGCTCATCTCGCTGATTGTCACGTATGGTGTCGTAATCATGGGAGCGAGCGTAGGGATGCGCTTTGTGAGTCAGAAATTCGGTATTGATATTCCCTTAAAACTGCTCTGTTCCGGCGCATTTTTGGGGCCACCAGCTGTTGTTGGCTTGCTTGCGCTTCTTAACGTGCCGTGGGAGATATTTGGTAAGCCGAACCTGATTCTGGCGTTGCTAATCCCTGTGCTTAAGACACTCGCGTATATTGTTTCGTTACCGATGCGCGGGTGGGTATCCCTCAGTTTGCCGGTCGAAATTTGGTATATCCTTGCTGTTCCTATCGGTGCGATATTGGGGTATAGGTTAGCAGGAGTAGAAGATACTGAAGTGAGTGCAGAACAAGCATAAAATTGCGAAAGGCTTCCTTGATGAACAGTCGCGAAAATTTAAGAGCGCATGCTGGAGGTTTTAACCATCAAAATGCAGTATGATGATAAACCAAAGGACGAGTGTGGTGTATTCGGTGTCTTCGGCCATCCAAAAGCGGTAGAGTTGACCTATTTAGGGTTACGTGCCCTTCAGCATCGAGGGCAAGAGAGCAGTGGCATTATCGCATCAGATGGCGAGAAATTTACGTATCACCACGGCATGGGTCTCGTTCACTCCGTGTTTAGTGCTGAGGTCTTAGAAAAACTGAACGGACATATCGCTATTGGGCACAACCGATATTCGACGGCAGGGGCAAGCACGCTTGAGAATGCGCAACCTTTGGTACGAAATTACAAACAGGGTCCGCTCGCGCTTGGTCACAATGGCAATCTTGTCAATGCTGTGCAAATTCGGAATCATTTGGAGAATGCTGGTTCTATCTTCAGCACAAGTTTGGACACAGAAGTCATTTTCCACTTGATAGCACATTCGCGGAAGCAGGCATTAGAGCACAGGATCATTGATGCATTACGAAGTGTTGAAGGTGCATACTCGTTTGTATGCATGGATAATACCACACTGATGGGGGCTCGCGATGCACACGGGTTCCGTCCGCTGTGGCTCGGTAAGCTTGATGATGCGTTTGTGTTAGCCTCCGAAACGTGTGCATTCGATGTAATTGAAGCAGAACCGATACGTGAGGTGGAACCGGGAGAATTAGTATTTATACGCTCTGCGCATCTCGGTTTAGAGTCGTTGCGCTTTCATAAGAGGGAGTCGGAGTTATCGCAGTGCATCTTTGAATATATCTATCTGGCACGGCCGGATAGCATGATGTTCGGGCACAGCGTGAATAACGCGCGCCGTGAGTTTGGTAGACAACTGGCTCGCGAACATCCGGTCAAAGCAGATGTCGTTATCCCGGTGCCTGATTCCGCAACGATTGCTGCGCTCGGATACGCTGAAGAGTCTGGCATTCCGTTCGATTTAGGGCTATCTCGGAACACTTTCGTTGGTCGCTCTTTCATGAACCCGACGCAGGATATCCGAGAATTGATGGTGAAAGTGAAGTTGAATCCGGTGCGCGATGTGTTGCGCGATAAACGGGTCATACTCGTAGACGATTCGATTATGCGAGGGACAAATAGCAGAAAACTTATTAAAATCGTTCGGCAGGGCGGCGCGACAGCTGTACACCTCCGAATTGCCTCGCCTCCAAATAAATTCCCGTGCTTCTACGGCGTAGACACACCGACACGTGGTGAATTAATTGCGAGTTCGCACACGGTTGAGGAGATACGTAAGTATATCCGCGCTGATAGCCTCGGTTATCTGAGCATTGAAGGGTTGCTAAAGTCGGTGAAAGCATCTCAGGATTTTTGCACCACCTGTTTTGATGGGGAATATCCGATTCCGTTTGTGGAAGAATCTTCAGAACAACTGCCCTTGATTATGTAGATTCACTGATGTTTTATAGTGAATTAGAAAAATAAGTTGACCCTTCTTCTGTAGGAGTGATCTCCGAATCACGACTCAACTGCCCTTGATTATGTAGATTCACTGATGTTTTATAGTGAATTAGAAAAATAAGTTGACCCTTCTTCTGTAGGAGTGATCTCCGAATCACGACTCAACCCATTAGCAGTCGGGAATTGGAGTTCCCTCCTACAACTCAATAATGTAAAGTTAATTGTAAAATTCACTATAATATCGGCTTGGCAACTACAAGGAAGATTTTTATGCTAATTTCTATGCAGAATAAAAAGAGTGGTAACCAGAAAAGACCGAATCCGATAGGCACACCACAAGGACGTAATACGCTTATTTCTCTGCTTACTTGTGCGATTCTCGGAATGGTTTTGAGTTGGATACTTCCGATACTACTTGAGAAGTTGCAGCCGAATATAAAACCTGAAAAAGCGCAGGAGATCGGTGTTCTCGTTGCTTTAGGTGTTAGCGGTGTTGTGTTAGTCGTTAGCCTGTTAAGACCGAGGAAAAGCGTCTCTCCACTTCGCAGACAATTATTGAAGGAACAAGAGAAATCAGATGGCAGATAAAAAGCATTTGACGTACGCTAATGCCGGGGTCTCGTTTGAAGCAGAGTCCGAAGCAATATCTCGGCTTAAACCTCTCGTCCAGACCACCTACCGCCCTGAGGTACTCAGCGATGTTGGGAGTTTCGGGGGGCTTTTTGCACTCAAATCGTATCAAGAACCGGTGCTTGTTTCCAGTACGGATAGTGTTGGCACAAAGTTAAAGGTCGCGTTTAAAGTGGGGCGGCATGACACCGTTGGCTTTGATATTGTCTCACATTGTGGTAACGATATTGTTGTTCAGGGAGCGGAACCGCTTTTCTTTTTGGATTACATCGGCATCAGCAAGGTAGAGCCAGCGGCGATTGAAGGTATTGTGACTGGTCTCGCAGCGGGATGTCGAGAAATTGGTTGCGCATTAATCGGCGGTGAAATCGCAGAACTTTCAGATATTTATACGCTCGGTGAGTACGATTTGGTAGGGACTATTGTCGGCGCGGTTGAGAAAACGGACGTGATTACAGGTGAAAAGATTACCCCTGGCGATCAACTCATCGGATTAGGCTCGGCAGGTTTGCATACCAACGGCTTTTCACTGGTCCGCCGCATTCTATTTGATAGATGTGGCTACGATGTTGATACCTACATCCCTGATCTTTCTGCTACAGTTGGGGAGGCACTGCTGGTGTCCCACAAAAGTTATGTGAGATCTATTCTGGAACTTCGCAAGGCCTGCGAGATTAAAGGGATTGCCCATATCACTGGCGGTGGGTTGCCTGCGAATGTGCTACGAATTCTGCCGGACGGGTGTCTCGCCGATATTCGGAAACGGACATGGGAGATTCCGCCTATTTTCCCGTTTTTACAGGCGAAAGGCGATGTTGAAGAGACAGAGATGTATAGGGTCTTCAATATGGGAGTTGGTATGGTAGTCGTACTTGCTCCTGATACTGTTGATGCCGCCTTAGCGTCGCTTAATGCCTCTGGAGAGTCTACTTTTCTCATTGGCGAAGTGGTCGCTGGCGAAAAGGGGGTGCAAGGTGTCGGTTCCTAATACAGACTCACAGACGACTTCTCCGTTTTTAGATGCGGCTGCGCTGCAAGCATTGACGGCTTTGCTTGATGAAACACATCCACAGGTTGTTTTAGCAGCATTCCAAGATGTAGACGATAACGACGCTGCGCTCTTTTTTGTGATGTGTGCACAGCTGAAAAGTGAACCTATGGGAGATGCTCTCGCCGCGCATGCTGGAAAAATTTTCGCGATGTTACCCTTTGATAAACAGGTACGCATCGCTGAGAAGGTGACAACAACAGAGATCGTTGATGCCGAACGCGCGACACAAATCTGGGACGAACAGGTTGCAAAGATTAAGGAGGCACTCCAAAAAACGACCTTCTTGGGTGAAGGCGCGGCGAACCTTGCTAAACTGTTGTCCTATATGGATATAGCAGGGCAGAATCGGTTGTTGGAAACGTTGGCAGAGAAACAACCAGAGTTGGTAGAGAGCGTCTCTGAGAAACTGTTGACCTTTGAAGACTTAAGTAATTTGGAGAATGAAGCGATCAAAACTATCCTGCAAGTGTTAGACAAACCGACCTTGGCTCTTGCCCTCCACAATGCCCCGCCAGCAATACACGATCGGTTCCTTGAAAATATGTCAGCACCGCAAGCAGACGCTGTTGAAGCAGAAATTGCACAATTGACATTTGAACAGACACAGATCGCCGATACGGCTCGGCAATCCGTTGTCAGTTTGGTGCGTAACTTCGCAGCTAAAGGGTTGCTAAAAATTGGATGAACGCCAACCGTTCTATTTCATCTATAAGCAAGCATGCAATCGGTGTGCTAATCACTATCTTTAAGCGTAAATGTAATAGATATCTCAACGCGTAAACTTATCGGTTTTCCAGCCTTCGTTGCTGGACGATAAATGGTTTTCTTTAACGCTTCAATTACCGCTTCCTCAAGTCCAAATCCGAGATTTGTCAATGCCACAATGTCGTCTGGGATGCCCTTCTCATTGATAGTCGCTTGTAAAAGCACCTCGCCTTCCTTTTCTGCTTTTTTCGCGATGTCCGGATACCTCGGATTGAAGTCATTTTTGGCGACAGGTAGAACAACACCAGGCTCTGGCTCAAGAATAATGGGACCCGGTTCAGGTGGTTCATCGAGAGTAGGCGTATCAAGTTTCTCAATAAATGATGCTGGTTTATGCTTTCTCTCAAAGTTAGGTGCTTTTCTTTCCTGTTCTTTTGAAGGCGTTGGCCGTACGGGATTCCGGTCAACATCTATCATTTTCGGTCCTTCAATAACTTCGGGTACTGCAGGGGCAAAGTATGTTTCCGGACCTGGCGGGATAACGAGTCCATCGGTTGATGGCGGTTGTTTGTCGAAATTTATTATCGGTTGCTGAGGAACGGCTTCCTGCATTTGGTCCGGTTTTGCATCAAACTGCAGATTTTCACGAATTATAGGTGGACGTGGTGGTTTTTCCTTTTCCGTAACCATACTAACATCAAACTTCTCGTCCTCAAATTCAATCTGATCTGCGATAAAAAAAATACCAAGGATCAGTGCAAAGAGAATATGAAACGCTATTGCGAATGTAAGCGCGACAGAACTCCGTTCAACGTTTTTTTTTCGTGATGGGATGCTTCGGTAGGTTCGCTTGTGCCGTGAAAATGCTGTGCTGCTGGTGGCGATCAAGCAAAACCTTCTTCAGTCGAGCGTAAACTCATAGGGTATTTGAACCTGTTCAAGACTGATAGGTTTACCGCCCTTCGTCGCGGGACGAAAGGTAGCTCTTTTCAACGCCGCGATTGCCGCCTGTTCGAGCCCGAACCCGAGGTTGGTCAATGCTACAATATCTTTGGGAATGCCTTTTTCATCAATAGTCGCCTCTAAAAGCACCACGCCTTCCTTCTCCGCTTTCTTGGCACTCTCCGGATACTTCGGTTTCACTTTAACCTTGTACGTGGGATTAACAATCCCTGACTCGGGAGTAATGTCAATGTTCCCCACCCCAAGTGCGTCATCGGGGGCAGGCGTGTCAAGTTTATCAAGCAGTTTTGGTGCTTCACGTGGTATCTCAAAACCGGGTACCTTTGTTTCGGGTTCGATCGCCCTTGTCGGTTGTACAAAATTCCGATTGACATCTATTAGCGCGGGCCCTTCGCTAGCATCAGGTGTTGTGAGATCAAGTGCTGTGTCCGGGCCTTGGGGGATTATGAACCCGTTTTTTGGCAATTGGGCGGTGTTAGGCCGTATAGGTTGCTTGAGAAGGGGTTTCTGTTGATTCTGTTGTGCCTGGTTAAACTTCGGTGCTTCCCGACGTATGAACCGGCGTTTCGCTTTTGACTCTTCTGAGACTATACTGACATCAAACGTCTCACTTTCCTGTTCAATTCGATCGACGATAACGTAAGTCCCAATGAATATAGCGATGAGGGCATGAAACGCCATTGCGACTGAAAACGCGGTGGAACTCTGTTTAATATGTTTTTGCGTGATGGTGTGTTTCGGCAGGTTCGCTTGTGCCGTGGAAATACTGCGATGCTGGCTCGGATCCAGTGAAACCTTTTTCAATGCGACAAAACGCTTTGGTTTCTTACGTTCAGCGCGACGCGCTTGCATTTGACTGAGCATGCCGGAAGTTCTGCTACTCATTCGCTTTTCCTCCTATAAACAGAAGAGGGATAATTTCGGTCTCAAGATGCTGTTATCGTGTGTAGTTGACCGAAACAGGCGTTGCAAAAATACTTTGAAAACTATTCGCAAGTACTTATTTTAACGTCAGGTACTACCAAAATGTTTAATATGACTCACAAAATGTAGTAAAAAACCGCAATTTTAGCATCAATATACCCTAATTATAACATATTTTCACTTCTGTGTCAATTTTTTTAGCACCCAACCACAGGGTCATTTAGTTCTCCGATAAAAGTGAACGCTAAATCTCAACATACCCCTGTAGAAGCACGCTCCGATTCGCGACTTGCCTACCAAAATAGATAAAAAACTGAAAACTAAATAGCCCTGCACCCAACCACCCAAGGAGTGTAAAGTTTTTGGCATTAGGCGACTCAAATTGCCACTTACAAATAGTATTGTATTTAGTCCCAGCGGGTTTATTTGCTTGGGTATTTCTTCAATATCTGTGTAGAAACTAAATAACCACGCATTGAAATGACTTTATTAGGACTTATACCAAATTAACCCCATTTGTAGCGCGAGGTCCCTGTGCCTCGCAATGCTGACTTGATCAAAAGACTTCTAATCAAGTTAATTTGGTATTACGCATTCCCTCTTAAAGTCCCCCTAATAAGGGGGATTTAGGGGGTTTAAAATACGGAAATTGCCGCTTTTTGCGTCTAAATGTCCGATATTTGCGCAATTTGCGTAAGTCCTATTTATTTTTCGTGTTACTGGTTCCACCAATACGTCATCTTTGCAACCACGGTTGAATCCAACAGGCGGGATTTAGTAGTCCCATTCGTATCATACGTCTGATTGAAAACGAAATAGAAATCGCTTCCTGGACGATAGATGTAGTTGATAAGGAAGTTGGTAGACACAACGTTCGTATCAGCATTCCATTGGGCAAAGAGTTTTGCAAAGAGCCCTGTAGAAAAAGAATAGTCAAGTCTGCCTCTGAAAAGATTGACGTAAACAGGACGGGGCTGCCCATCGGTAAAATACGCTTCTGGTAGGTCCACTACCTGATTAAATTGGTATTGTGCGCTTACACTTATATGTCCATTCGGCTTAAAGGTAGTTTGTACGTATGCTCTACGAACTGTGCCATTATAGAAATCCTCAATTCCGCCTCCGAGGGTGGCACTAATTGGGCGACTATCATTGCCGGAGAGACGGATGTTATACGAGTTAGACTGATAGTCGCCTATCGGAATTTTGACATCATCCCTAAAACCGAAAACCTCGTTCAGTTGTTCAAAACTGCGTCTGGCACTGAAAAAGATATAATCTCCCGTGTTGAGTTCAAAGAAGTTGGTGTAGGAGAGATCCCATTCTTCCAATTCGTTGTCGTGATTGAGAATATAATCCATCTCTGGCCCCGTCCAAATCTGCCGAATCCCAAATTTGTGGGGCGTCGGTGTCCAACGCAATTCGCTACGGAAATGCCGGATGCCTGTACGCCGTACATATCCGACACCGGGGTTGAAGTCATCATCAATGTCGGTATATGAACCCTCAGCGCGAAAGCGATTGTTCTGCCATCGGGAACCGAGATACCAAGCGTTATTTTGTCCAGACATACCGGGTTCAAAAGTCCGGGCCCACATGCCTCGGACGTTCAGACTATCCTTGGGACGATACTCAAAATCAAAACCGCCTGCGCGATTGTAATCCCCGACTTCGTCTTTATTGATAGCAATCAACCCAATGCGCGAACTCGCAGCAATATCCTTCGTAATTCGCATTACAGAATAATTAGTGTGCGGAATATCGACAGGATCATCATCGGTGCTATCATCATAGAATTCATCGGCGAGTACATTGAGAAACCCAATGCCGTAAGACCCAATCTTACCAGTCGTTTTTCCACCAAAGATAATCGGAATCGCATTCCCTTCTGCAAGCCCGATCCGTCGGCTATAGAAAAGGAGCATCGGTGGAGGTCGGCGGAAGCTGGTCCGCGGCACCCCGAAATCGAAAAGACCGGCACCTTCGAGAAAGAAGGGGCGCTTCTCGGGAAAAAAGAGACTGAATCGGGTAAGATTTACCTGTTCCTCATCTGCTTCCACTTGTGCGAAGTCAGTGTTATAAGTGATGTCAGCGGTGAGATTTGAGGTGATGCCGTATTTTGCATCAAATCCGAGTTTAAATTCACGCGTCGTCTGGAATGTCGCATCGTCATTACTGACTTGGGTAATTCCGGGCAGAATGTACGGGAGGACTTCTAAGTTTCGGGAGGGGGCGATCCCTTCCAATCCGACAAGGTTACCGACGTATGCTGTTCGGTATTTTGCCCTACCGCCGTAAGAGGATGGAACGGGCATCCATATCGCCTCTTCTCGCAAGCGCGCGATTCCACGTCCAGCATTGATCCCCCATGTCATTGGATCGTTCTTTTCAAAGCGAAGTTGACTAAATGGAATACTAAGTTCTGCAGTCCAGTAGGAATCATTGATTTTCGACTTGCATGCGACAACGGCATCCCAATCTGTGTTCATCGTGTCACCGCTGTTAGTGATGACTCTGTCTTGTATTGCGCCAAGGGCGTTCATCCGAAAGAAAAAACCGCTCCGTTTGTCATTATATGTATCCAATAGCACGAAAACATTATCGTTTTCGTGTAGGTCGCGGGAATCCCGGCGCATTTCGTTTGCAATGAGTTTAGATATATCCGAATCGAAACAGGTGAAACCAAAGTAAATGTTCTCATCATCGTAGAGAATCCGAAGTTCCATCGGTTCAGACATGTTTTCACCTACATGTGGCTCGACCTGCACAAACTGATCCATCGGTTCCGCGTGCTGCCAATCCGCCTCTGTCAAATCACCGTCAATCTCGATGCTTTCGTAGGTGCGATATGCCTTAACCTGGCTATTGTGCGGTTCGGCGTGAACATTAGCAATAACGGCGTGAAATAGCGTAATGACGAACAGGCAAATTATGATCTTTTGGAATTTGGGTGAAGAAGATAGATACTCGTCCAAAAATGTTGCCTCCTTTGGGAAAAGAGTCTAATTTCTAATTATTAAAGACGAAAAAGGAGGCGAATTGGGATAAATAAATTTCAGTTGGACGGGATTATTAAAACTCCAACGTCACCGCAAGGAACGGGACTATAGGCAATTGGGCGATCGGTACTTCTTTTGTAAAGTTATCGTTGTAGCGAACTTGAAGATAATTGGTGCGGTTATAAGCGTTCCACAGTTCAAGCGTTAAGCCACCCTTCAATGTGTCATAGATCAAGAAAGACCAGTGAAACCGTAAATCCAATCGGTGATACGGAGCTTTGCGCTCCATTTCACCGTAAATTGGCAGCCACGTCTCATTTTTGTTAAACGGATTGGTATACGGTTCCCGGTCTACTAAAGGCGAATATAGCACACCGCTCTTGTATTGCCAATTTGCGCCAAATTCCAACGATTCTAATAGATAATTTAGACCGATCGTCACAACATACGGCGTGTTATACGTATAAAAACGCTCGTCATCCTTCGGGGAATCTTGGCGCTTAGAGATGGTATATGCATAAGAAACCCAACTCTGAAACACGTCACCTATTTTATGATCTAATGAAACCTCAACTCCTTTCACATGTCCTGTCCGTTGGTTCCGATAACGTCTTTCGGATGCGTTGTAAGTAATCATATCGCGAAGGTCTTTATAATAGCCCGCTATTTCGACCTTCGTTGTAAGTGGCGTTAACTCTTTTTCCAAAGCAACAACATAATGCCTTGCCAGACTCGGGGCAATCTCTGGATTTTCCTTTCCAAGCACAACTTGATAAAACTGTGGGTTTTGAACGTAACTGCCGTACATGAAACGGAGGTCTACCGGAAAAAGATGCAGTTGGTCGGTATCCTCGAAATTCGGTCCAAGCGTCACACCGAGGAGTCCACGCGGTTGAAGTGAAAAGTTGTCTATGAGATTGAAATAGCTTGCGCGCATCCCAATAGTGGCATAAAGGTCGGCGTAGCGAGGCGAGGGTAAGTCCTGCGTTGCTTGCAAGTACCCTTCAAGACGGTGCAGGCTCTTGGATGTACTGGTAAGGACTTTCTCTCCATCTTGTTTAAGCCTGAAGTCATAGTCTGGATCCCCTTCTTCAAACGGACGCGTACCGACACTAATAAGTGATGTAGGGAGACTTGAAAGTGAGAACCCGGATTCCAAAAGTGTCTTCGGATGGTTGACCCAGTACTTGAGGTCGCCTCGTAACGCGTAGATACTTCGCGCGTCCCGATAGAAGTAACCGTCGCCAAAAATAAGCACGGTGCGAGAAAAGGAACGCGTGAGTGACACAATTGACTCAAATACATCCTGTTCTTCAGAATAGAGATGGATCCCTTGTGAATCGAAAGGGTTGCTTGAACTTAGTGGACCTGGAAGGTCGCTTTCAGATACTTCATCCGAAGTGAAGTTCAATTCTCCGAAATCGTCCGCTCCAATGGCATTGATAACTAACCTGTGCGTTTTACTTAATTGGTAGACGCCCTTTCCCTGATAACTCCAGAAACTTGGTACCTCGGTCACCAAATCATTCTCTATTTCCAAAACTCTTGGTAGCAGTTCAAAGAGGGGTCCCATATAACTCCGTCGTCCAAAGGCGTACCAATACCCTCGTTCCCCTATATTCCCTTCAAGGAAAGCTTGGGAATAGACCGGATTGACGTTGAGTGTTCCACCTAACCAAGTATCAGTCTTCGTGCGCGAGTGGATGTCAATCACAGCCTGTGAGTCAGCACCGAACTCTGCACCGAATCCACCCGGGTACACCTCAATATTTTCAATCACCTCAGCGTTGACTGTTGAGACGATTCCGTGGAGATGGTACGGGTATCCTAACGGCAATCGATCGAAATAGTAGAGATTATCTTCAGGTCCGCCACCTCGTACAGAGAGGACTCCGGCAAAATCGTTCAGTACGCCAACGCTGGGGAGGTGATTTAAAACTCGCAGTGGATCCCCGGCACTTCCTGTGGCACTCGTGATAAATCTGCTGTTCAAAGTATGTCGCGGCTTTTTTTCGATCCGCGTTCCTTCGACCGTTTGCGGAGGTAGCGTGACAACCTCACGCGAGGCTTCACCTTCTACCGGATCTGATTCAGTGGCATCATCGGTTTGAGCGAAGGCAGAGAACGGGACTATGCAAATCAAAAGGATCAATATCTTTTTCAACTTTCTGTCTCCTTGGTATTCCACTGTAATCAGACAAGCGTTAGGGTAAACCTTTTATAGGAAGTAGGATTAAAATTCCGCCGTAATCCCCAAATAAGGAAGGATAGGCAGTTGGTTGATATTGTCCCGTGTTTTATAATCCTCGCTATAGTTGTAATCGAGTAAATTCTTTCGGTTATAAACATTCAGGAGTTCCAAGAAGATCCCGAGTTTCCATCTTGAGAATTGGAAGATTTTACTGACGCGCAGGTCCAATCTGTGGTAAGCCGGTAACCGGTCAGAATTCGTTTCAGCATAAATCGGGATGTAGATAGGCCTTCCATTCCTTGGATCGAACTGGATTCTCGCGCCTTCAACCGGGGTGTACGGGTTACCCGTACGATATTGCCATTTTGCGCCAAATTCCCATGTAGGGGTGAGATCGTAGCTGGCGGCGAGTGTCGCGACGTGCGTCTGATCAAACGAATAAGGGCGATACGGTTCGCCAGCACGATCGCGGCGTTTAGATTGGGCATACGCGTAGGAGATCCAACCGAAAAACCGATCGCCACGCTGATGCCGGAGAAAGATTTCGGTGCCTTGGGCATAGCCGACCCCTTGATTGAGATAACTGGCTTCGTCATCAACTGTTGCCAATCCTACAAGGTCTTTGTAATAGGCTGCCATTTTGACTTCTGTATATTGTGAAAGCTGCCGTTTGAGTTCAAGGATATAATGACTTGCGCGACTCGACTTCAATGCCGGGTTACCGATAGTAGGAGAGAGGAGTGCTGGTATTGGGGTCTGATTGTAAATTCCATAAGCAAACTGGAGTTCAGTATTGTTGGGGAGCTCAACGAGCAGGCTGCCGCGTGGTTGGATAGAGAGTTCGTCGGTGCGGTTGAAGTAGTCGAAACGGAGTCCAAACACGACGGATAGGAAGGGCAGTAGTGTGTACCTGTCTTGCAGATAACCTTCAATGCGTTGTCCGCGGACATATTCGTCTAAGTCAATTTTCTCCTCGAAGCGGATATCATAGTCAACTTCGCCTTCGTCAGGTATCCGCGTGAAAGTGCCAGTAACCTGACCGGGCTCAATCCCGAGGATTAACCCGGATTCTAAACGGTGCCTCGGGTTTAGTTCATAAGTGAGGTCTTCTCGCAGGGTGTAACTCGGTGCATCAATGTTAAGAGAGAGTTGTGGACCGAAGTTGACATCGAACATGAAATCCGAGCGAGTGAGTGATAAAAAAGAGGTAAGACGATCAGTGAGGAATGAGCGGAGGTGGATCCCTGCCCCCTCAAAACTACTTTCAAAACTGGTGTTCCCCCTGAAATCTTCGTCTACATTTGCGCCGTCCAACTTCAGTGCAAATCGGTCGCCAGAAGCGAATAGGTTAAAAAAGAGTTGATGTTTTTCACTGAGATCATACCCCGCCTTAAGTTGATAATCCCAGAAGCGCGGAAAGGCGGTGATTGCTCCTGCATCGAATGAGAGAGATCCGATGAAAAGGTCGATGTAACTTCTGCGTCCGGCGGCGTACCAGAACCCTTTTTCGCCGATTTTCCCTTGAAGCAACCCTTCCGAGAAGAGTAGATTGAGATTAAATTTTCCACCCAAGTCTGTTGGACTGTTGTTCTGTGAGGATATATCAATTACAGCCTGAGAATCCACGCCATACTCAGCACCGTAACCTCCGGCGTAGACATCAATTTCGTCGATAATTTCAGAACTCAAGGACGAGACGAGTCCGCCAAAGTGGTATGGATAACCGACAGGGACCCTATCAAAGTAGTAGAGGTTATCCTCATCGGAGCCCCCGCGGATATAGAGTGCTCCGCTAAAATCGTTTGCAACACCGATACCGGGAATGGCTGGGAGGGCGCGGAGCGCGTCGCCAGCAGTGCCGGGTAAGCGCGTAATTTCTGCTGCTTGAATGCTTTTTTTGTTGACAGTCTTAGGAACGCGTTTGCCGGTTACCTTGACACCTTCAAGACGATACTGTCCCATTGCGATATAGATTTCGGTTTCTTGACTTTCCCCTGCTGTAACGACCACTGTGGTTCGTTGTATCAGTTCAGTCTCGGGCACCGTGGTAACTAACGTATAAGTGCCTTCAGGAACGGTACTGAACACGAATTTTCCATTTTCATTAGTTTTTTGACGTTCATCGGTTTGAAGAATCTGGATCTCTGCGCCTGCCAATGGTGCTTTTGTGTCGTTGTTATAGACGGTACCTTCAATTGTTCCTGTTTGTGAAAAGGCAACTGTGGGAACGACAAGAAGCATCAGCAGACAAAACAAGCTTTTCATGGAAGTTGGCAACTCCTATTCTGTGTATATTGGGAAATTGTATGTATTTTATTTAATTTAATTAGGACTTACGCAAACAGGCAATAAAACGCCGGACTACAACGCAATCTCTTGTAAATACCCGTGTTTTTCAAAACAAGAACGGTTCGTAGTAGCGCAATAAATTGCGCCTTACGTCCCTCCTATCGATTTGACAAGAAACGAATAATTGGAATTTTGTGTTACTGAGATTGGTAAACGCAAATATTTTTAGGTCGCAAGTGTGATTGTAGACGCATGGGTTACCTGCCACTACCTTTTAATAAAATAGGACTCACGCAGCAAGCATCTGTTCGCCGAGGTCCCCGTGCCTCGGCGCCCTATCTTCTCAATAAAATAGGACTCACGCAGCAAGCATCTGTTCGCCGAGGTCCCTGTGCCTCGGCGCCCTATCTTCTCAATAAAATAGGACTCACGCAGCAAGCGTCTGTTCGCCGAGGTCCCCGTGCCTCGGCGCCCTATCTTCTCAATAAAATAGGACTCACGCAGCAAGCGTCTGTTCGCCGAGGTCCCCGTGCCTCGGCGCCCTATCTTCTCAATAAAATAGGACTCACGCAGCAAGCGTCTGTTCGCCGAGGTCCCTGTGCCTCGGCGCCCTATCTTCTCAATAAAATAGGACTCACGCAGCAAGCGTCTGTTCGCCGAGGTCCCTGTGCCTCGGCGCCCTATCTTCTCAATAAAATAGGACTCACGCAGCAAGCGTCTGTTCGCCGAGGTCCCCGTGCCTCGGCGCCCTATCTTCTCAATAAAATAGGACTCACGCAGCAAGCGTCTGTTCGCCGAGGTCCCTGTGCCTCGGCGCCCTATCTTCTCAATAAAATAGGACTCACGCAGCAAGCGTCTGTTCGCCGAGGTCCCTGTGCCTCGGCGCCCTATCTTCTCAATAAAATAGGACTCACGCAGCAAGCGTCTGTTCGCCGAGGTCCCTGTGCCTCGGCGCCCTATCTTCTCACGGTTTTGCTTGCAGCATCCAAAGCGTCCGCCCACTACCTTTTAATAAAATAGGACTCACGCAGCAAGCATCTGTTCGCCGAGGTCCCTGTGCCTCGGTGCCCTATCTTCTCAATAAAATAGGACTCACGCAGCAAGCATCTGTTCGCCGAGGTCCCTGTGCCTCGGCGCCCTATCTTCTCACGGTTTTGCTTGCAGCATCCAAAGCGTCCGCTTTCTTCCCAAATGGCGTTTGCGTAAGTCCTATAAAAGTATACAATTTTCTTTCCGAGATTGCCAAAAAAAGATACTACCTCTTAGTTATTTCAGAGGTAGTATCTTTTTAATCGCCGTATTGTCGTATCGTTAAATCCAGATGTAAAGGTGGGTAACGTTGCCCATCGGTTGTACTTTGATATTAGCGTGCGATCGCTTCGGAGCCGAGGTTTTCCTGAATCCACAAGCGGAGCGGAACATCTTTTTCACCCGGAGAGGTATACCCCATACCACCCGTGCTTTTACCCAGAATCTGTTGTCGAATCGGGTCGGCGTGTTCCATGACGTGTTCCACTGTCATATTATCGCGAGGTTGGAGCCAGCGGTAACTATAGCCGTAGAACAACACCTTGCGCATAATATCAGAGGTATTACGTCCCGCTGCGTGCCAGAGCCTCCGATCAAAAAAGACAGCGGTTCCTGGTTTCGCGAATATAGGTGTAGCGTTTTCAGGGTCAACGGTGCTGTCCTCTGGCATTTCTACTTTGTTTAGGAGTTGGCTGCCCGGTATTGCGGAGAAATTACCCCGTCCCGGGACCGATGTATCCGTCAGGAAGTAGGCGACCTTCAGTGATACACGCGGACGCGGGTTGCCTTCCAATTCAATATTGAGTCTTCCGCTGTCTTGGTGCCATCCGAGTCTTTTTTCTTTATCATGTTCTTCGGGTGGCAGTGGTGGTAGCACAATCAGATGTGAGTGGTAGAGTTTGATGTTCCATCCTAAAATTCCCCACACTTTCGGGAACGTTGTGTGCCAATCGAGCAACTCGATAAAACTTTCATCTCTACCGACGAAATCGAGGAGGTTGAAGCTTGTGTCAGGCGGGAGTTCGTCTTTGTCCAAGTGCTCCGCGCCGACGCGATCGACAGCGGCAATCAACTTCTCGACCATCTCCTGTGGAATGGCATCTTCGACGACCAAAAAGCCGTTTTCTTCAAAATGCTGTTTTTCTGTTTCGGTTAAACAGTGTTCTAAACATAGCGGGTTCATCGTTTTCTCCCATAAGAGCGACTAAGCGTCGCAATACTTTGGTTTGCGAAAAGTTTACATTGAATCTGAATTCTGGTCAACTTGAAAAGTATATGTAATAGGAGCGTTCAGTTGTCGGTTATCGGTTGTTAGGACAAAATGGAAACCATTAGTTATCAGCCATCAGCAGTCAGCAAAGGCGTTAATGAGAAGGCAGAAAATTTTCGGACTCCACCTGTTTTGATCGCTGGACGGCGCGCCATCTCCGCCAAAAATTCACACTTGCAGTAAAAAGAAACCCCGCACCGATCATGCCGACGATCGTACCGCCCAACGCCAATTCAGGATTTACCACAACGCTATAAACTGCGCCTCCGATGAGAACGAAGGCAATCAAAATATCTTTGAGACTGTTCCTTTGTGCCCGTTTTTGAAGGAGTTGTAGATTGGCGAGTTTCTTTTGTTTTATATAGTCGATAAGTGGCTCTATGGGAACATGCACCGCCTCGGTTTGCCCAGGTGGTGCCTCTCGGACACAGCGGAATCCGATGTTTCCGGCACTGTAGTCTGGTGGTGCGTGTAAGCGATTGGCACATCGAAAGTAGCGTTCTGCTGTGCTATCGCGCACTTCCAACCATGAGCCACCGCGTAAGGTTTTCTGTTTTTCATCAGTTGCCTGTTTGGATGCTTTATGCTTCGGGTCAGGATATGGCTGATACCAATCGGCAGTCCACTCCCACACATTCCCCGCAGCTTCGCCGACACCGTAAGGACTTGCTGTGGCAGGACGGGTGCCTACGGGGGTAAGGGACGCTGTCAAAATCTGCAAGGTTTCTGGCGGCGTTTCTGTGGAATCTGATGCATCAGGAACGAAGATATTGCCCCATGGATAGATGCGTCCGTCGGGACCGCGGCACGCTTTTTCCCATTCCGCTTCTGTCGGTAACCGTTTGCCTGCCCATTGGGCGTATGCGTCGCTATCGTGCCAACTCACACGGACAACAGGGAGATTCGCATCTTCAGGCGCGAAGGCACCGTTTTTCCAGTGGACCGGCGGTGGATGATTCGTCGCCTTTACGAAAGCAGCGTATTCTGCGTTCGTCACGGGGTACTGCTCGATGAGAAATGCCTCCAGAAAGCGGACGTGCATCGGTGCCTCGTCGAGTTTGGCATGCTCCGAGTTGACTAAGGCAGTCCCATAGAAGGGTTCAATATCGGTGCCCATGATAAACGCGCCCTGCGGAATAAGAACAGCGTTGGTAGGTTTTCGGTCTTGATTCATCCAAAGTTCCACGCTACTGTAGCATACTTAGTTTCGACGAGAGTTTCTGCCTGTGCACGTTCCTGCGGAGACAGTTTTCCTGAATGAAACGCAATTCCAAGGTTAAATGTTTCACAGATGGTTCGGATAAGAGTGTCTTTTGTTATAGAACGACCATCTGTATTGATAGCTGCCGATTTCTCGCGCAGCATCTCCTGAACCTTAGGATCTTTTGAGACGCGTGTGAGGATAGAGGCAGACGGCATATCCAAGGAGATGTAGCCTTGAAACATTATCCCGCTTTGATTGCGCCTCACAGAAACACCTGCGAGTTTCTTGTTATCCGACATCACATCGTGTTCAGCAGGATTCGTCAGGCAGATATTTTGGGCGGCTTGAGAGGTGTTGGGGCATTCCGCATAGCACTGTGCAGGGATATCGAGTTTCTGGAAAGCTTTGACGAGAGATTCTCCAATATATTGATACGCTTCGGAAACACCTAATTCCCCGGTGCCTCGTGGGAGAATTAGTGTATAAGTCAATTCCCATCCGTGCACGACGGTGCCGCCGCCGGTCATTCGTTTCACCAGTTCGATGCCATCTGCACGGCATGCATCCACGTCAACTTCCGCGGTAATATCTTGGAAGTAGCCAAAACTGAATGCGGGTTGTGTCCAACCGTAAAACCGTAGCGTCGGATTCGGCTGTTCCTTCTGTGCGACGAGGATTGCTTCATCAATTGCCATATTCATCGCCGCACTATTTTTCCCCATATTCAGAAGTCTACCGATAGTTTTCATTGGTTAGGATAACGCCACTCGGCACACCGCTGTCGTATGTGCGTCGCAATACCAGAAATATCCGTCCCAGTACGTCATTCCGTGTGGCTCCGGGTGTGGTTCTGGTATCTCAATTTTGTTCAGGTGGCTGCCGTCTTCTGGGTCAAGATGGAAAATTGCGCGATGGTTCGTCTCAACACACCAGAGGTCGTCACCGATCCATGCGATACCGTGCGGTCGATCGCCGGGTGCAGGGAGCGTATGGATCACCTTGAAACCGTCTTCAACGTCTACCTGATAGATGGTGGCAGAAGGTGGCACCGCCATCCAGAGTTTATTGTCTCGCCATTCCAAGCCGTGCGCACCGGTCTGTCCGGCACCGGGAGTTTCAAAAGAGGCAAGGGTCTTACCACTTTCAGGATCGGTTGATAAGATTTCGCAACTATAAGTGGATGCCAGCCAGAGCGTATCGCCTGTATCCGTAACACCGCTGCCTTTATCGGAGTCGGTGGCGAGTGTCTTTTTCACGATGCCATCATAAGAGACGAGGTGTACCTCGTTGGTCTGCTGATCGAGAATCCAGAGTCCGTCTTCAGTGGCTTGCATTCCGTTAGGTTGTGGACCTGGGGAATCAAAAACTTTTTCGATTGTCGGCATAAGAAACCTCCGCACAAAACATAGATTACCTTGAGGTTTTATTGTACGCGGTTTTGGAAGGGATGTCAAGGATTTTTCTTGATTCGGTGTTGCTTTTCTCGAAAAAATATGGTACAATTCTACCAAGTCAACCACACAATACCGTCGGATTTGATGGGTTTTCGGCAGGTACACGTTGTAAGCACGCCGCAACGCAAGAGGACAGCAAAGGAGAAATATATGGAAGCGATCACATACACTCAGGTTCAGCAGCTAATCGAAAAACTCCCAGAAACCAAGTTACCGCTTGTATATCATTTTTTGCTTGAGTTGGCGGGCAAAGATGTAGAACCCCAGTCGCCTCAAGCAGATTTCATGCGTCTTTCTCCAGAAGAACGACATCGACTTCTATCCGAACAAGCCGAGCAGATGAAAGCACATTATGAACAGACTGCCGATGAACGTACCGAATGGCAAGCAGGAGATTTTATTGATGAACGTGAGTCGTAGGGAAGTTTGGTTAGTTAACCTGGATCCTACACTTGGCGCAGAGATCCGAAAAACACGTCCTGTTGTTGTCGTGAATTCAGATTCAATAGGTGCATTACCGATTCGGCTTGTCGCCCCGATAACTGAGTGGAAAGATTATTTTTCGCGGAACGTTTGGCATGTGAAGTTAGAACCAAATCTCACAAATGGCCTCACAAAGCCTTCTGTTGTTGATACGTTGCAACTACGTGGTATTGATACACTGCGATTTGTTAGGAAGTTGGGCGAGGTGTCCCCTGAAGTGATGAGGGCGATTGTTGTGGCAATTGCAGGAGTGATTCAATACTGATCTGTCCTAGCAACACTTAAGTAAGTAGTTCGTAGTCAATGACTCTCACTTCATAACTTCCCGCGGGGTTTTTGGCAGCAGGGTCAACAATATGATAGTCGCTAGGGTGCTGACCGAGGCAAATGATGCTCAAAATCAAGAAGGCGATTCTGTCAGCAACACTCCAACCATTAAAGTCCAGATTCTGAAGCTGCGGAATATCAAAAATACTACAGCGAGTGATATCTCTTATCGCACCAGCAGGTATGGAATCAGGAATTTTTACAATATCAAAACCGAGGTGCCGCTGCAGTTGGTCGGAAAAAAGTACGAGACAGTGAACATTTTTTATCGACCAACGGTGTTTGTTTTGCAAAGAAAATGTGTAGGTGGCGGTTCCATTCCAGACTAAAGGATTACGAATCCATGATACACCTTCAAATTTTGCTTGAAATAAAGGCTTGAGGTTTGCTGATTTGGTGAGGAGTGTTCTAAGAGGGTTTGAAGGAATGGCAAAGTTGAGGTTCTGTCCGTCGCGTATGAAGGAAACTGAGATTCCTATGACGTTACCAGAATTATTTAACACAGGTCCTCCACTGCTTCCTGGAGAAATCGGAGCAGTCATTTGGAGAACTTTGCCCGTAGCATCTGATCGGATACCGCTTATGATGCCATCCGAGAAAGTGCCTTGCAAGCCTCTTGGGTTACCTATAGCGTAAACAGTGTCACCAACCTGAACATCATCGCTGTTGCCCCACGGTAGTATTGTCGTGCCAACACCAGAAACCTTTAAAATCACCAGATCACGTTCCACATCAATATGTGTGTACCCTTCAATGAGGTACTCGTTTGTTTGATTAACCAGTTTTGCGTAGCAATTACCAAGGATCCTGTGAATGACATGAAGATTAGTCGCAATGAGGTCTTTGCCTATAAAGAATCCACTACCTATTGTGTGTCGGCCTCCGTTAGCAAGTTCCATTTCTAATGCTACTGTAGAACAGAAAGCGTTTCTTGCTATCTCTTGTGGTGTTGGTGGAATATTCATAATGTTGTTCTCCTTTCTGTTGTACAATATGTCAAATTTCAAACCTTCTGTCAAGAAAGCATGTTTTTAGTGACATCATCTTACTATCTCATAGTCAAGGATTCTGAACTCCACGCGTTTCGTCAATTCATAAACATCGTTATCAACAGCAAAGTTGCCGGTTACTGAAAGGAGGAAGGACATGTGCCCCTCTATATTCTTGTCATATCTAATGTGTGGATTGGAATCTTCGGATTTAACTCGCTTGGCCAATCCACCAGGGATGGGGGTTGTAAACCACGTTTCAAGTACGTCAATTGGGTCATCCAGTTCATCATAAAAAATAACGTAATAGTGAATGTTTTTCACATCCTCACGCAGATGATTTCGCAAAGAAAATGAAAAAAACCAGTCTTCGTACTCATGTATAGCAGCTCTTCTCCAAGTTAGTTTTCCACCAGTTACTCCTTCAAAGTTTTGATTTCCTAAGTCGCTTAGTAACGAACGTTTCCCTTTAGTAGGTTTTGCTTGGGATAAAGGTCTCGTGTATCCTACTTTGGCAAGAAGTGCCCTGAGATAGTTTGCTGGAATCGCGAAATTAAGGTTTTGTCCATTGCGGATAGTAAAAACAGAAACACCTATCACTTCACCTCTACGGTTTAGCACAGGACCCCCACTGCTACCCGGAGATAGCGGCGCGGTAATTTGAATCAGTTTATCGGTGCCGATTGGACGGATGCTACTGATGATGCCATCCGAGAATGTTCCTTCTAATCCGCGAGGGTTGCCCACAGCATAAATGGTCTCACCGATTTGTGCGAAATCACTATTGCCTAGCAAAATAGCTTGTGTCCTAAAAGCAGTAACCTTTAGGATTATCAGATCGCGTCTTTCGTCAATTGCCGTATAGCCTTCAATATTGAACTTTGTCTCTTGACCGACCAGTTTTGCGTAGCCTCTTGCAGCACCCTCTGCAACGTGGAGGTTAGTCGCAATCTGACCGTCTCCGACAAAAAATCCGCTACCCAATGATAGTGGTTGACCGTTGGCATCTTCCATAATGAGGAGAACCGTAGAACGGAAGGCTTTTTGGGCGATTTGTTGAGGAGTCTGTGCAGTTGCGACAGTTACTACACATAGCAAGAGAAGTACCAAAGACGCAAAACGTGTCAGTATTTTTTTCTGATGTTCTATCATAATTCCTTCTTTCTCTCACCTAGCCGTAAGGTGCCTTTGATTCCTAAACAAAACGATTGGGACTACGTCTGTACAGATTTAACTTCTGGCTAATCAAAACCAGAGATTATCTCGATTCATGCTTGATCTTTTTCATTGACGGATGCGAATCCGATGGACTTCTACCAAGAAAAGTTTGCCTTTATAGTGTTCCATATCACGGTTGGCTGAAAGATAATCATTCAAACGCGATACAATCTGTGGCAAAACCTCGGGGTGATTTCTCACCTGAAGTGCTATAATGCCCTGATAATTAGCCGGTGGGTAGTTAAATATATTCGCAAAATCTCCGTTCAAGGATATAAGAATCATCCCTAGCTCTTGTGTTTTTGAAATGACAACTGAATCTGGTGATTCAATCGGAAGATGGTCTCTGAGGTACTGAACTTCATAACCAGCATCACGAAGGGCTTGAATAACGGCGGTAGGAACACATTGATCTGCGAAAAACCGCAATCCCATTAGGCAACTTCCTCGAATTCTGCTAATTCACGCGCGTAATCGAGACAGGCTCGAATTTGTATCGCTTTGAGGTCTGGGAATTCAACGGTGATTTCGTCTGTGGTATAACCTGCTGCCAAGTATCCAAGTAGAAGACTTACCGGAATTCTCGTTCCTTTGATACGTGGCTTACCCCGTAATGTATCCGGTGTGCTAACAATGTGATCTCTCCAATGAATTGGCATGTATGTCCCTCTCAAATATAGAAATTGCCTCATTTAACGTGAGTTTGATAAATAATTGAAAGTTTTTGCCTAAAGAGAACACCTTTGGTATAATGAGGTTATCACATCTCTATAACCCAAAGGAGTTCTCTGATGAAAATCATAACACTTTTCTGTAAAATAGACGACTTTTTTCTGGCTTACGAGAAATGGCAGACGACGCATTGTCTGCCAGAGACGACACCCCCGGAAACACGCGGACGTCCTCGGCAACTGCATCCGAGCGAAGTGATGACGATCCTGATTGCGTTCCATCAAAGTGGGTATCGGACGTTCAAGCATTTTTACGAAAGACACGTCTGCGTCTATTGGTGCGCCGAGTTTCCACATCTGGTGAGTTATTCTCGGTTCGTTCAACTCAAGAAAGAGGTGCTGACGCTTTTGACGATTTATCTTCATGCCCACTTCGGTGAATGTAGCGGTATCTCCTTCGTTGACTCGACACGGTTGCGAGTTTGCGACAATAAGCGGATTTCATCACATCGCGTCTTCGCAGAACGTGCCGGACGCTCAAAGACCTCAATGGGATGGTTCTACGGTTTTAAACTCCACCTAATGATCAGTGAGAAAGGGGATCTCTTAGGTGTTGAGTTGACCCCGGGGAATACCGATGACCGTCAACCGCTATGGGAGTTGTCGTCGGAACGTCTGTTCGGAAATCTTTATGGCGATAAGGGGTATATCTCCAAAGACCTGCGCGAGTTTCTCAATGAGCAAGGTATCAACTTCTGCTATAAAGTCCGTAAAAACATGAAACCGCTGCCGTTGTCTATTGCCGATGAGGTGCTGCTGAAAAAACGGACGATTATTGAATCGGTGATCAAGGAACTGAAAACACAGACGCAAGTGGAACACAGTCGGCATAGAAGTTTCGTTAACTTCCAAGTGAATGTTATTTCTGCGTTGATTGCGTATCAGTTTTTGGAGAGAAAACCTTCGGTGAACCTCTCGGAACTTCAAGCAAGCAACGATTTACCCGTGCTTTTCTAACTTATAAACTTTTTTCAAACTCACGTTCATTTATAAAACCTCAGATTTGAAACCCGTTTTCAAGCGAAAATGGAAGTTATGCTTTGTTGACCTACGCTGTAAATTTGACTTTACCGATGCAGCCTGGCAAAAGCCTGCTAACGTTCTCGCTTGGCATAGCCCGGACTAAAGTCGTTGATGAACCGCGTCAACCCTTCGCCTTCTTTCGCCAATTCTTTCATCTCTTCAATATCTTCCTCGCATGCGCTCTTGTACGTATACAGATAAACGCTGCCGCTCGTGAACCGGATTCTGATGAAATCAGATCCCTCCTCATAAGCAGCGATTCCCGAATTTCCGTGAAGATTTCCATAACGTTTCATGTTTCGCCTCCTATGTGAATTTACAAGTTATTGCTGTTCCAAAGAATAATTAACGGACTATACTTTACCTTGGTCTGTTATGTTCAAAATTATAACATGAGTTGTGAGTATCTGTCAAACCGATGGGTGTGTAAATATATTGTCCAAACCTTAGTTTAGTATAATATGGATTCAACTGTGTGGCGTGCGAGGGTGTATTCATCGGAATGGCTTGAAAAAGAAAAGGGAGTTGGCGAGCAGCAGAGAGAAAGCCTGCTAAAATTTTACTCTCTGCGCTCTACCAAATCTCCTTCTGAATTCTGTATGACTGAAATCATGATGACGTATGAATGTAAATTATGAATAGATTTCAGTTTGAATTCTGTATGACTTAAATCATGATGACGTATGATGTATGTATGGATTTCAGTCATACTTAAAAAGGATTATACACGAATTGCTTAAGTTTTGCAAGAAAAAATACAATTTTTGTATAAAAAACCCATATTTTGCTGAATTTTTCGCAAAAAATGCGTTTTGGAAGGATAGATACCTGCTGCCTATGCTAACGTATAAACACCGCGCCGGACCCTCACAATCTCACCCGTTTCTACAAGACGGGTGAGTTCGTTTTTAATGGAGCCCGGATTCCCCTGAATTGATTCAAGAATTTCAGATATTGTTTTCTCTCCATCCGAAAGCAGCTCGAAAATCTGCACGTGAAATGGAATCCGCTCGAGTTTACTGCCCCTCAATCTCATCAAGATACGGTTCGCTTGCGCCTTAGAAACACCCAGCAAATATTCAACGCGTTTTCGGCTCCACGACGCATCCATGTTCGTGTATTCTGCCTCATAATTCTCGCGTATCCGAATCGTTTCTGAAAGTTCATCCAACCCGCCAGCGATCTCAAAGTCTTCCCAATCGAACAATTCCGTCTCTGGCGCGTCGGTGACAGGCGGTATCCGCAAAGCCGTGTTGAGAATCAGCGTTTTATCTGAGGCTTCACTAAATCCAGCGACACGGACAATCTGTGTCAGGGCACCGATAGCATTCTGTTCGTAGAGTTCTTGTATGCGTTCATCTTCAAATTGATAAGGGTTCATCGTCAAGTTATAATTTAACGGCTCCCCTTGGTTCCCAAACAATATTTTCGCCTGTTCCCAGATGAATTTCGGGGGCCAATAAGGCGTGCCAACGATCCAGACAACATCAGCAGCTTCAAAGATGGATCGTAGAACCTTGATACGGTTGTAGTAAACGTCCGCGGCTTCAAAAGTGGATCGCAAATCCTCTGGGTGTGCCGGGGTGTCTTTGATGAGATCGTGGTAGCTGATAATCTTATCAAAAACATTTTTCAACATCAGTGCCGCGCTTGTGCTCGAGATAACGACATGATTGCGATCCAGATGACGCTTCGTTTCTCGATAAATACCGCGAAAAAAGCGACTCGCAATTTCAGAAAGGCTAAACACATCCCAATTAACCTCGTAGTTTGCGATTGCATGGGAGATATGCGGCGCGCTCCGCAGCTGAAAAGACTTATTCCCTGAAAGCGATGTCTCCTGCGATTCAACCCGCCTGACCGAAACAGTCTCTTCAGGAAACACTTCTTTGAAACAATCTTCCGAGAACGCTGGCGATATGAACACAAGTTTCTGAATCTCTTGGTGAATGTTTGGCGGTAACCAGAACCGCAAAATTCCGTCATCGACAAACATCGGAGCATCCATGTCGCGCGTGTAATACGTAAAGAATGTCTTCAACTGATGCCATAACGTCCACTCAGGGTCGCGATACACATTTGGTGCCTTCTCTATGTTTGCTGGGGTCGATATACCCAACATCCCCAACTGGATCGCACTCTCAATATCTATTGCAACCGTGCTGCCATCTTTACCTGTACAATTTACCTGACACATCTGCTGAACAATGCTATCTTCTAACCCTTCAAACGCCTGAACAACAGTGCGAATCCGCTTAGCAATATCGCCATGTTGACTGTCTGTAATCCGAATAACGTTCAGCATTGTTTTCGCGAATTGACCTAACACCGCACCACTCCAATTAATGAGCCAGCCTTCAAGAATTTCGATTGACAGATGATGCGCTGAAAAGAGTTTAGCGAGTTGAGATTCAAAATCATTTATAATACAGATCCGATTGGGAACAATCAACGTATCAACAAACGCCGCATACCGCCGGTCCAAAAAGAGGTTCGGAATATCAGATACAATGACCTGCTTCTCCTTGAGCGTCTCGAATTGAGAAAGATACCCGCGCGCTTGACACGTGTCGTAAACAAGACAACTCGGGCAAATACTTTTATTCGGATTACCACCCTTCTGCGCCAACGCATCACATCTTTCGGCATCTTCGCAGACGTTCCCGTGGGCAAAAGGGTTCTGCATCCGTTCAGCAAGCGGTATCTCCTTCACCTGTTCCCAGCGATAGTTTCTCGGTTTCCATCGCCCGACGGTAATCCCCTGACACGCATAATACTGCTCTGCGTTCTCTACGTCATAAGGGGTATTAGAATTTATACAGATAGGCGCGGTATTGAGAAACGTGGCTTCCATTTCACGTTTCTTTTCAGTGCTTATGGCACCCGTAACAAGCCCAAGAATGCGCGCTTCCGCTTCAAAGACATTCCTCTCATCTTCCGCCTCAGCGCGTTCCACTTTTTCAAGGAACGGTCTCGGTCGTTTAATTCCAATCGGAGAAAGCTCACCGCGTCGCACTGCAAGGATACTTTCATTCACTACTTGCTCCGTTTCTAACGATTCTATGACAGCGAAATCGTCGAAATTCTGTGTATCCACGATTGTTTCATCTATCGTGTCTAATTCCGATGCCGGGGCGGGTTCATGTAGCAACTCTCGTAAGACATCAAGAAACGCAAAAAGCACGTCTTTAGAAATGATGGGCGGGTCTAATAGGCTGCCCTTAAGAATCTCATAGCGGGCATCCCAGCGAGTAAAGCCTTTATCGCCAACGATGCGTACATAGACATCTCGATCGACATCTCGATCGCGAGCATGATTTATGTCAGGTAGTTGCTTATGAACATACTGTTTCGCGTCCGTAGTATTTGGATGAAGATAGTCCGGTACTCGACACGAAAACCGCAAGCCGCCACCCTTGAGTAAGGTGAGTAGCGGATTCATAACAGCGTTGACGAGTGCATCCACACAAGAAACAACGGCATCAGGCGCATCGCGGATCGCTCTGTAGGTGAACTCGATGTCATGCCAGTTAGCACCCTCGCGTGCAGATGGCGTTCCTGTATAGATATGAATACCCCACGACGAAAACCATCGCCTCTGACTCCAGTTAAGCGTGCCTTGTCGTCTTAAAAAACGATTGCCGCCACAATACGCTGGACCCCGATCGAAGGGTGCCTGTCCAATCGGCATAAACGAAATATCTGCCTGTTCAAGAGCATGCAAAAGCAGAGGATACCGATGTGCACAATAAACAATATAGTGGTAAGGATGCTCACCGTGCAACGTGGGTGAGACAATTGTCTCCCGCTGCTGCAGGTCCTTTCGTCGCCATTCATGGCACTGTTGGATAATATCCTTGACAGATTCCATGTGCGGAAATCTCCATAGAAAATATACGTTATCGAGTTTTTACGAACCTTAAAAACGACTTGAGAGAGTCGTGTGAAAATTGCGAACCTAACACCGTTGTGAGAGGGCGCGGGAGAAAGGTCCGCTACCTTCCCCTCTCAGATTCGTTGCCCCGGATGGAGCAGGTGCCGTCGCACCGTTTGTGGATTATTATGCTACAAACGAGATAAATTGTCAAATACATCTTTGTTAAATATCAGAGCCATTCAATTCTCTGGAAAGACCACCAGATCTCGAATCGGTTTTGGATAACAAATATCTAAAAATCAGCGTGATCCGCGTAATCTGTGTAATCCGCGATTCAGACAATTTGAAAATTGAATGGCTCTGTGGAAAAAGCAGAGTCATTTAGTTTTCGGTTTTTAGCCCGATTTTGGACCCCCCAGGCCCGGTAGGCGCGGTTTGATGAAGTTTAAAATATTAATTCGGTAATATTGTTATTCGTGTTATCCTATTGCCAAAGGAGGTATTCTCTGATGGCAAAACACCATAAGTTGGAGTTAACTGAAGACGAAATACAAACCCTCGTTGATCTTCGGGATAAAGGCGAACCGGCTTATCTTCGAGAGCGTGCGACAGCGTTGTTGAAAATCCATGAAGGCTTTTCTCCACATGAAGTCGCCCGCAGAGGTTTGTTGAAAAAACGCGACCCCGATACCGTTTATGCTTGGCTGCGTCGGTATCGCGAACACGGTATTAGCGGGTTGTCTAATAAACCCGGTCGAGGTCGCAAACCTGCTTTTTCACCTAAGTCGCCCGAAGAAGCCGGGTCGGAACTCTTAGTGGCAATCGGTCAGGATCCGGGAAGCGTCAATGAGCATCAAACGCGCTGGACGCTCCGCAGTCTCGGTCAGGTCGTGCCGTGGCTTGAGGGTCTATCGCTCCCCGGCATTCATCAGATCTTCTCACGCTTGGGTCTCAGCTATAAGCGTGCCAGAGAATATCTGCGGAGTCCTGATACCGATTATGCTGAAAAACTTTCTCGCATCAAGCAAGCGTTAGAAGAAGCCCGTGAAAACCCAGAAACTTGCGTTGTCGTTTACCAAGACGAGTTTAGTTTCAATCTACAACCGAGAGTCGCAAAAGACTCGGCGGAGACGGGGACGAAATGTCCTTTGGCACGCCAGAGTTATCTCCCAGAGGAGACCTGCTATGGCATCGGGGCGCTCAACCCACACACCGGAGATGTTGTTTATCAGCAAGTCAAAAGCTGCACGGTTGTCGCACTCCATACATTTTACACCCAGATTTGCCAACGCTATCCAAACGCTGAACGCATCTATTTGATCCAGGACAATCGGGCGATCCACTTTCACGCGAATCTTAGGGCAGCACTTCTGCCACAGACGACGAGGTTTGTTAGACCGACCCCACCGAATTGGAGCGAGAAACCGTCAAAGAAAATAGGCAAACTTGAGAAACTCCCTATTGAGATATTGCAGCTCCCAACGTATGCCTGTTGGACGAATCCGATTGAGAAGTTGTGGCGCTGGGCGCGTCAAGCCGTCATACATCTGCATCGTCTCAGCAATGACTGGACAGCCCTTCAGGAGAAAGTCAGCGACTTCATGGAACAGTTCAAAGGCGGGTCACAGGAGTTGCTACACTATGTCGGATTATTACCGAATTAATTATTTAATCTTCATGGAACCGCGCCGGACTTGAAAAAGAGGATCCAAAAATTTAGACAATCCGAGAATTTGTTTAAAACTAAATGCCCCTGTTGTTTCATTTGACTTTACTGCCAATTCATGCTACACTTGCTGTAGCATCTTAAAGGGGGAAAGACAGATGGCATTTACGGATTTCACATCTATTGCACAGGTTCAGGAAATCTTTGACATTAAATATATGGAAGAGGACTACATCCAATACAATGTTGATATTGAACCCTCCGCAGCGTTTTTGGAAGAGTTTACATTTAGCCAACAACATATTGACGTGTTTGCATCAGAAACGTCCCGTTGTGAGAATGTTATCTATCCGATTCTCAGGGATGTTTACAAAAAATATGTCGACCGTTTTTCGCTGTGGAGCCACAAATCTATTGCTTATGACGCGCAACTGAGTGGTACCCCCGACTACCTCATTTCAACAAAATCGGCGTTGGGGAAAACGGTGCTTGGAACCCCAATCATCGTTGTCGTTGAGGCGAAACGGAACAACTTTATAGAAGGCTGGGGGCAGTGTTTGGCAGAATTGGTCGCGGTTCAGCGGATCAATGAGGATAATCTAAAGCCTGTTTATGGTATTGTCACAGATGGCGAAATGTGGCAATTCGGTAAGTTGACCGAGGATCTGTTTACGCGGCACAAGGCACCCCTTACAATCGGCGAGTTGAAGAAGGTATTCAGTGCGATTGGGCATCTAATGCATGCCAATTTACCGACAACTAAAATTTGTTAAGTTTTGTTTGAATTTTACGCCTCAGAAGCAATTGACGAGACCTTACCGTAAATTCATGCTAAACGTATGATATAATCTGCCTAAAGGAAGACAGAGCTGATGATACAAACCTATACCGCTGTTATCCAACAGGACGAAGACTGGTGGATCGGCTGGATACAAGAAATTCCCGGTGTCAATTGCCAAGAACGAACTAAGGAGGAATTACTTGAAACGCTACGAATTACGCTTCGCGAAACGATAGAATACAATCGCGAAGAGGCTATCAACGCTGCGAAAATTGAGCATCAGGAAGTTACTATCCAGATATAAAACGAAGGGCGTTGATCAGGCATCTTAGAAAACACGGTTGTCATTTTATTCGAGAAGGTGGCCGGCACTCACGGTGGGGTAAGCCGCATATAGGAGGCCAAATTTCAACTTCTGTGCCTCGCCATAATGAAATTGGTAAGGGGCTTGTTGAGAAAATCTGTAAAGATTTAAAAATCCCACCTCCATAGTCAAACTAACTCACTGTTTCAGTTAAGTGATTAAACAATGGAACTCAAAGACTACCAGCAACAAGCATTAGATACGTTGGACCGCTATCTGGAGGCACTCAAGGCGGCGCGTCAACAAGCAGAGGAGCTCTCTGCTTTCGACTTAAGCACGCTGCCACCGATTGTCCGGGAATCTACAGAAGACGCAGTAAAGCAAGCAGAAGATTACCCACGCGTTGCATGGGAAAATTTACGTGAAGCCTCTATATTACCGGGTGTCACAGATGCCCACGGACAAGACATAATTCCAGAATACATTTCGCGCCAAAGTGCTGCCAGTAAACCTATTCCGCATGTTTGCTTAAAAGTTCCTATAGTTTGGACAATTTTTGAAATGGGCAAAGGTCTCCGCTGAGAACCCTCTGCCGTAGCATAGACTGTCAGTCTGTGCCTCCAGCGTATAGACGTGTTAACAAACAGGGACGCGCATCCGCGATATTCGGTTGTTTTTCTGTAAGTTTCCGACATACGCGAACTCACAGAAAGAGGTATTGCGTCTCTAAGAAAGCAGAACCCCAGCGGAGACCCCGAATGTGTATAGACCGCGCGCTCCGGGGTCAAAGCCCCAGCGGAGCGAAAGGTGTATCCGAAAAGACACTTTATAGCGGTGCCAACCCTTGTATTGAAACCAACGACTCGGGGGGAAATCCAAAAACTGTCCAAACTACCTACATTTTGTCCATTAACACAAGTATGTCATACTGTTGGAAAAGTGCCTTGGTAGCAGTGGAGACGTGCTGTATGAAGGGATATAAAGGGTTGATCCGTATGCCAACGACCTTCTTACCGTCGAAGCAGATTTTTCCTGGGATCGCCAAGATGTCTCGCCTCAACCGTTTCAGTCCTCGGCTTTGAAGCATCTCCGTTGCCTTTCGGTGTGCGTTTTCGGTTGGCTCCGAGGCCCCTTCAGGTATCTTAACCGCCTCTATGAACCACGCTTTCATCCAAATCATCAGGTTATGGGCGAGTTCTGCGAGTAAAAGCAAAACTTGCTGTGCGATAAATCCTGTCTTTCTGTATTTTCGCAAAGAGAGGGCTTGATAATCTTGGGCGAAAGAGTTCTCCGGGGCCCCACTGCGTTTGTCATATTCAAGCAGCAGTTCTTCAAGCGTTGCGGTCGTGTCGGTTGAAACCAACACGGCATAACTCCAAGTGCCATCTTTTTTCGGTGTTCTCACAGCGACTTGAACCGTCCGTCTCGCATACCGATGCGGTTGTTGAACCCACCCTGCTTCTCTACCCTTGACGCCTTTCGACGTTGGCACAGACACCCACTCCTCCATGGGGGCCGCTAACTTTTGGATCCGGCGGGAGTTATACATCTTCCCGATGAGGCGATACCCCCGCCATAAGGCATAATTGATATTGGCATCCGTGCCAAATCCGGCATCAAAGCGAAGCCGAACTCGGCTCCGTTTCTCAACGCTATCAAGCGTCAAAACAGTCTCAAGTTTGCCGAGCATCGGCTTGAAAACAGCATCGCTGTTGGTTTTACCGGGGTATAACGCCTGCGTAAATATCTCTTGGGTGTCTCCGCAGACACACCGTGCCAACTGACGCGTATAAGTATTCGGCTTTTTCGCGACATATCCTTTCTCTGAACCCTCGGCATGCTTGCCAATCGGCAAGGAAGAGAGGTCTATATCCACACCTATCTCATCTTCAGCCCCCAAAGACACCTGACGCCCCTGACCTTGTTTGAGACGCACCTCCGCTAAAGCAGATTCAAGTGAAGCAACAGTCGCCTCCGTTGAGGCATCTAACGTCTGCTGGATCACCGACGCATCCGCACATCTTTGGTAGCCAAAGCCACCTAACAAGCCACGATCCGAGCGAACTTTGGTTTGGATTTCAGACACCGTCTCCGCACCCGATAGCATCCCTAACACCACAAAAACTAACTTGTCTGTCGGACGATACACAACTGTTTTCTGCCCGATATTCACCGTGTCATGGAGGGGCTGAAATACCTCACGAACCCGCAACACTTCACCCAGAGCACACAACGGCGCCTGAGGCGTTACCACCCATTTTTTACCATTGTGCTTTTTCCGTTTTTTTGCTATACTTCTTTTTGCCATTGAAGACCTCCAAAAAGGTTTAGGTTCTAACACTTATATCATAACCTTTTTAGAACTTCAATGGCACGTTATTTCTACTTTCACACACCCTAAAGCAAGTAATCAAATCATGCTTTCATTGGACAAAAACAAGGAAACTATAGTAATTCTTAAGGAGGGAAATTGGTTTGGATAAGAAATATCCATTCAATATTTTTACAAACAGGGAGATTACCATGAAGAAGAATTTAGAAAAAGTCATGTATATGGGCATCGGGGCTGTTATCGCTCTTCTCAGTTTCAGTTTCGGAAACATCCATAGAGACACCGCAAATGCCCAAGGAGAGGCACCTATCGTTGACCTCATCCGATGCAGGCGATTGGAAATTGTCAATGCAGATGGGTTAAATAAAGTTATCTTAAGCTCAGATGAACAAGGCGGAAGCGTGGATGTTAGGACGGAAGATAATAAAGGCGGTGCTTTCCTTAGTGCTAATGAATACGGTGGGGCTGTGGGCATTGGCGGTAAAGAAGAGAAAGGTATAGCATTGCTTTATAATCATAAAGATAGTGCGATCATGGATTTTTACGGTGGAGAGAGCCAAAAATTACGCCTTATGATGACTGATGAATTTGGAGGAAATGTGTTGATTTTCGGTAAAGATGAGCAAAGTGGTGTATTTCTTAGGACCGATAAATACGGCGGGGGCATCGGCATCCTTAACAAATCAGGTAAGGTTGTGGGGAAATTCAGTGTCAGCGACATAGGCGGTGGTATGCTCAATACACGCGACAAGCACGGCTACAAGACTGGAAGCGTACCATAAGTCTTACAAAACGTGTTTTATCGTAAAACCGAAAAACAATTTGGTCTTTTAGGTAACAACATCTTTTCCTTTGCTGGCGAGGTTTAGGAAACGCACCTCTACCGGGCTTGGAGTGAAAATTTAACCGAAGAATCGGAATCTGAATAGCACTCCCCTACCCCAATATGAGTTTGCAAGCCACACCGAAAAGTGGTATAATTCCGTCATAATTAACATAATACCTTGGAGACTGCTTTTGAACATTGATACATTAAAAGGAAAAACAGTTGGTGCCGCTGTTTCGGGTGGCTTGGATAGTTGCACTATTACGAAGTGGTTAGTTGATAATGGAGTCAAGGTCGTCTGTTTTACGGCGGACCTCGGTCAACCCGACGAACGCGACGTTTCTGAAATCAAGGAACGAATGTTGGCGTGTGGTGCTGAAGAGGCTGTTATTGTAGATGCGAAGGACGCGCTTGCGGAAGATGGTATCCGTCTTATTCAGTGCCAAGCCATGTATGAAGGTGGCTATTGGAATACGACAGGTATCGCTCGGTACGTTACGGTTAAGGCTCTCCTACCGGAGATGGAGAAACGTGGTATTTCTGTCTTGACACACGGCGCAACGGGTCGAGGCAACGACCAAGTGCGGTTCCAACTCGCTACCAATATGCTCAATCCACACTTTGAAGTCTATGCACCGTGGCGAGATCCTGAATTCCTGAAACATTTCGGCGGTAGAAAAGAGATGATAGACTTCTGCGAAGCACATAACTTGCCGATTACTGCGACACACGAGAAACCCTACTCAACCGATGCAAACCTCCTTGGACTGACACATGAAGCCGGACGACTCGAATCGCTGAAGACCCCCGCAGGTTTTATTACTCCGGGTATGGGAGTCCATCCAAAAGACGCGCCTGATGATGTGGAACACTTTACGGTTACCTTTGCGCGTGGAACACCTGTTGAGGTCAACGGAAGTCCTGTCACACCCCTTCAAAGTCTGACGGAGGCGAATCGTATCGGTGGACGGAACGGTATCGGCATCGGCATTCATACCGTTGAAAATCGGTTTGTCGGGATTAAGAGCCGTGGCGTTTATGAATCTCCGGGGATGGAATTGCTTGGGAAGTGTTACGAGTATCTGCTCCAACTGATTTTAGACAGACGTGCGCGCCGACACTTCGATAGTGTAGCACCGACAATCGCAGAGCAGATTTATCAAGGCTATTGGTTTGATGCTGCGACGCAGGCGTTACTATTCTCGATTCAACCGCTCACCGACTTGGCGAGTGGGACTATCACAGTAGCACTCTATAAAGGGAATGTAGCGTTCCACGCTGCAGGGGGTGCCCAACATTCGCTCTACTCCGAGGAGACCGCGTCTATGGAAGCGATCGGTGATTTCGATCACGCCGATTCAGAAGGCTTTTTAGCGGTACTTGGCGTAGGGGCGCGGGCATCGGCTGTTGCTGGACAAACACAGGAGTAGCGGTTTAAGGCACCATAGGTGTCAATTTAAGAAAAAACTGCCTCATAGCATCGTAGGTTGGGTAGAACGGATGCCACCAAAACCGTAAAAATCATAGAAAAACGAAACTTCTCCATATACGCCATATCAATTAGAGACCGAGTGAAACCCAACGCTTTTGTTGTGAAGTTACCGGGATTCTGACGGTATGAAGTTGGGTTTCACTGCGTTGTTGAGTGTATATGGTAGCATATTAGATTTGACGTGTATTTGGAACGCCTACATCCGACTTCTTAACGCCGTTCTACCCAGGGTTCCCACCCGTTACTGGGAAGGGAGGGTCCCCATAGCGATCAGCGTATGGGGCCTACGGAAACCTCACGGAAACCTTAAATTGACACCTATGGAGTAGAGATTTAAGGCACCTCAATCTTCGCGAACACCTGTGCGATAATACTTTCAACATCGCGTCCGTCCGCCTCTGCTTCGTAACTAATGATGACGCGGTGTCTTAGTACATCCATGCCGACAGCGTGAATATCCTCTGGGGTAACGTAGCCGCGCTGCGAGAGGAACGCCCTCGCCCTTGCAGCGAAAGCGAGAAAAATAGTCGCGCGGGGTGAGGCACCGTATTCAATGAGTGTGCTGAGTTCATCTAACTGATACGCTTCTGGTGTGCGCGTCGCACACACCAAATCGACGATATAGTTCTCCAACTGTTCCGCCATATAGATGTTTCGGACAACCTCTCGGAACCGGATAATATCGTCGGGGGAAATCACCGGTTGAATCTCGGCGATCTCTTCGGTTGTCATCCGGCGAAGGATTTGTAATTCCTCTGAATGGGACGGATAGTCAACCTTAATCTTTAGCATGAACCTATCCACCTGTGCCTCTGGTAGCGGATAGGTGCCTTCATGCTCAATCGGGTTTTGAGTCGCCAAAACAAGGAACGGGTCATCAATTGGATACGTTGTGCCACCAATCGTTACCTGCTGTTCTTGCATCGCTTCAAGGAGCGCGCTTTGCACTTTTGCGGGTGCGCGGTTTATCTCGTCTGCGAGGATGACATTGGCGAAAATCGGTCCCTTTTTCGTATAAAAATCGCCCTTCCGCTGGTCGTAAATTAGTGTGCCGACGAGGTCTGCTGGGAGTAGGTCGGGGGTAAACTGAAGGCGATTGAAAGAAGCATCAATGGTCTGGGCAAGTGCGCTGACAGCAGTTGTTTTCGCGAGTCCGGGTACCCCTTCGAGTAGGATGTGACCGTTGCAGAGCAACCCGATAATCAACCCTTCTAATAACGCTGTCTGCCCGACGATAACTTTTCCCGTCTCTGTGAGTATCTGCTGGACTAACCCGCTATCCGCTTGAATACGAGCGTTCATCGCTTCTAAATCGTAGTTTTTTTGCATGTTTTAATGGCTATCGGCGTTCAGCAGTCAGCAGTCAGTAGATCCTGTGGCAGTTGCAAACGTTCTCAATTACCACAAGCGAGGGACTGACATCCGATGGCTGATTACTGATTGCTATTACGTGAAAAACGGTTGCGTTTCGCCTTCTTGGAAGGACTGCTCAAGCCACGGATCCTTAGTTTTCTGCCTGAATTCGATGACTTTTCGGCGCATCTCGTTGGCGATGTCTTGTAACTCTGGCACGTCAATGAGATTCTGCGACTCCGCTGGGTCGTTCTGGATATCAAACAACGCCTCGCGGCTCTGTTGTAGAAACTCGGTGCGCTGCCGTTCACCGAGTTGCTGAACATTGTCATCGCGTACGGCTGTCCATGAAATCGAGCGGAACAGGTCGCTTGGGAGCGGTGTCTCTAATTGATACGCGAGATTACGGACGTATTTGTACCGTCTACCGCGTAACACACGGTACGGATAGTAGTTCGTCACCTCGTGGAAGCAGTGGGAGAAGTAGGTTTCCTCCCATTCACCGTTGCCCGGATGTGTGCTGTCATCTTCGAGGATGGAGAGGATTGATCTGCCCGGAAGTGCGTCGTCACCGTCGGGGTGCGCAACACCGCACCAGTCTAACATCGTTGGGCAAAAATCTACCCAGTTGACGAGTGCTTGGTTGTGGAAACCGTGTTTCTGTTGCGTAGGACTGGCGATAAGCAGTGGACAGTGATGCCCGCTATCAAAACTTGATGCCTTCGCGCCGGGAAATGGCATCGCGTGGTCGGTTGTGACAAAAACGAGGGTTTCGTCTGCGCGTCCAGAAGCGTTAAGTGCCTCTAAAACTGCACCGACGACGGCATCCCATCGTGAGACGCTCTCGTAATAGTCTGCAAGATCTTCACGGACAGCGGGTACGTCTGGCAGGAAATTCGGCACAATGATTTCATCCGGCGTATAGGGGGCGGGTTGAATGCCAGCATGCATCCGGTCGTTTCCGAAACCTTTGCCTGCCCGATGCGGATAACTGCTACCGATATGTAGATAAAATGGCTTGTCTGCGTTCTCGGTGAGAAATTGATTAACTTTCGCTGCCATGTCTACAGGACTTCTGCCATCAACCCTCGGTTCAAAATCGAACGGATAAACACTCTCGGGTTCAACGTGTTTTTTTCCGAGACACGCCGTGGCGAATCCGTGTGCTTTCAGGATCTTTGGTACGGATTGTGTATGTTCATGCGTACGAAACCCGTGTATGCCGTGGCAGTGTCCGTATTGCCCATGCGTGTGGCTATGTTGTCCGGTTAGGATACACGCACGACTTACGGCGCATGATGGGCTTGTACAGAATCCATGGTCAAACACGACCCCGCGTTCGGCAAAGGCATCAATATGCGGTGTTCGGATAACCTCATTTCCGTAACACTTTGCGATACGGCTCCAATCGTCAGCGATGACGAACATCACGCTTTTATATGTCATAATTCTCCTTCCTATCTCATAAATACCAGTTCGCATATCCCTAAAGAAAGCCTTTTTAGTAGATATACGGCAAGTCCCCCTGATAAGGGGGATTTAGGGGGTTTCTTCCTTGAGATATTCTATCGGACAATGCCCTCAAACTATTTATGAAACGCGCTGTAGTTTTCAGCGGTCAACGGGAATAACCGTCAGTGGTCAGTGGTCAGTTATACCAAATTAACCCCATTTGTAGTGCGAGGTCCCTGTGCCTCGCAAGGCTGACTTGATCAAAAGACTTCTAATCACGTTAATTGGGTTAGGACTTACGCAGCAAGCATCTGTTCGCCGAGGTCCCCGTGCCTCGGCGACCTCTATTCTCACGGTTTTGCTTGCAGAATCCAAAGCGTCCGCTTTCTTCCGAAATGGCGTTTGCGTAAGTCCTATTGGGTATTAGAGACCCTTGTAGGAGTCACGCAAGTTTTGTCCGCCACGCACTGATAGCCGATGGCTGACGGCTGGCAGCTTAAATTAAACCAAACCGCCGCGTTTTCTTAAGAACCATTCAAATCCAAGCAACGCGATCAAGGCTCCAAAAATGAGCGGAATATTCCAGATGTCAATATCCGTAATTTTTGAGGTTGCGCTTTCGACGAGTGGAATCTGATTCACGAGTTGGGCTGCTTCCTCCATGGCATAGTACTTTCCGCCACTCCCTTCGGCAAGCGTTTTGAGAAGCGCAGTGTTGAGTTCAGCATTGCTAAATTCAGCATAAGACATTTTCACCTCAAAAAGGGTCTGTTGTTCGCCGAGATTTTCGCCGGCAAGCGTGCCGGTAGCGGTGACGGTGTATTCGCCATATTGATTCGGAATGAAACGTGCGGTGTAGAATCCATCTTTACCGAGGACCTGCTCAAGTTTTAATTCTTTACGCTTGCCAGTTTCGTCAACGACTATGGCTCGGATTTTTGCGTTGTTCGTTAATTGGAACTGTTGGTCTGTAGCGGTAACCTCAATCACGACGGGTTCTTTTAAAGTGTAAGCTGTTTTTGCAATATCAAGTTTAATATGTTCTTTCGGTGCAGTTGTTAACCATCTGGCGACCTGTCGCCAAAACCGTTCGGGACTATCCTCTTGGTGCCAGAACGGTTGATTTCCCTGTTCATGGGAGGGTATCATCTGCCACCGCCGAGAAGTATGAGGCGTAAATACCATGACACGTCCTGCGTTGTAATTATGTATTGCGATGAGGATACGGTTCCCGAATTCGTTTCGGTCAGTTGGATGTTCCGCCAAGACCAGTGCCCCTGCTTTTGCACGTTTCACTTTGCTATACCCCTTCAGCGAAGGCAATATCTTCCAGCGTTCCAAATTATCGGTAGGTGTATCTGCCAACGCCATCAAATTTTCAACCTTTCCCTCTGAAGTCAGTCGCAATTTATACGCCGTACTTTTGGCAGTCTGAGAACCGATAGTAGAACGCGTGCGTCGTCTCGGTGCTAACGGTGCTGGCGGAGATCCGAGTTCCAATTCTACCGGTAAGGACTGCGCGATCGGTGTGTTGATATAGGATCCAGCAAGTTCATGGTTACCCAAAGAACTGGAACCACCTAACATAAGTAATCCACCGCCACGGGTACGTACAAACTCAAGTGTATTCTCAAGCTGCGCGGGTGTAAATTGGGAAGCATCCACGTTACCTAAAATGATAGCGTCAAAGTCGAAAAGCGTCTCTTTATCATCTGGGTAAAACTCAAAGTCGTGCGATGTTGTAGTGCGAGTGCCGAGATAATCACCGGTGAAATTCTTCAAAACCCGATCGGTTAATTGGATATTAGGATCCTTTTTCAGTGTCCGTTTTATAAAGCCGAATTCAGCGCGCGGCTTGCCGTCAACGAACAGGATTTTCACACGTTTGGTGGGGGCGACCTTCAGCAAAAACGTTTTCGTGTTGTTTTGTGGCACTGCTTCGGGTTCGTCCAACGCTGCGTGCACCTCAAATTTTTGGGTACCAGCTTGGCGGGGTGTAAACTTAAGCAACACGCGTTGTGTTTTTACCTCAGAGGTTGTGTCTGTTGCACCGATTTGGGGTATCCAAGAAAACCCTTCATCCATATCAACGGGCTCTGTTTTGAGGATCCGTCTGTCGCTCGTTAATTGAAGGTTAACTTTTTTACCATTAAATCCCTTCCGTTTTACGGTAGCCCATATTTCGACGGGAAAATCTTCTTCTGCAGTGCGGGGAACATCCAATTTCATGATCTCAAGGTCTGGATTGCCCGCTTCTGAACCGACACCGACGGTATGGATAGGCAGTTTTCGCTCTCGAATTTGCATCGCGAACTTCGTGATGTCGGTGCCGCTTTTGTCTACGCCATCAGTTAAAAGGACGGCACCAGAGAGCGGAATTCCTTGTAGGTCATCAAGTGCTTCGTTTAATGCCTGAGGGATGTCTGTACTTTCGCCTTCCGCACTCGTCAATGCCTCGTCAGGAATACGTTTTGCTGTGGTGTCAAACGCAAAAAGTCGTACTTTGAATTTGGCGTTCAGTTTTTCAAGAAGTCCTTCATCCTCGGCAAAGAGCAGATCGTTGACACGACCCAATCGTGGTGCTGAATCGGTGGAATCGGTAATTTGCATACTTTTGGAACGATCAACCATTACCAATAGGTAGGAATCGTCAGGATTTGACTGATAAATTGTTAGGAGCGGTTTGAGTAGGCAAAAGGCGACCAGACAGAGCACGATCGCGCGAAGAAAAATAAGAAAACCGCGGAACCCGCGTCTGATACGTCCTTGTGTGCTCCGATATGCCCATATAGTAGCGGCAACAAGTGCGACAAGCAGAACAGCAATTAGAAGCCCTGGTAACGGGACCCCAAACGAAAAATTTCCTTCTCGAAAAACGTCAATGGGGTACCTCATTATTTTTTCAAACATCTTTAATGATTGGGCTTCTTCACCGATTGGTTTACAATGTAATTGGGTTCAGATAAAACCGGGAATTACGCAACCTTTACCGGGTCTAAAAGACAGCCGCTCTCCTTACATCACTTATGGTAGATCCAGATTAGTTCAGTTTCCAATGCCAATCGCACGATTAACGATTTGCAGCAGGGTATATTTTTTTAAGACTTTAGGTAGAAAGTTTGAACCGTTGACCTGTTCGTGCGGATTCGTGCAATGCATCAATAACTTGCATATTCCCGAGTGCGTCCGCTATTGGTAAACGGGTCGGCGTGCCTGTTTCTATCGCTTGGCAGAGATCCAAAATCTCAGCGGCGTAGGGATTCACACCGCTGACACTAAAGGTTTCACCGTTCACTGTAAAGTGTGACTCGCCTTCTGAGTTGCCCCACGCGCTTTGAACAAAGAGTGTGCCATCTGTGCCAGCGACTTCATAAGATTCACGCCAGGTCCAACCGAAACTGCAGTCCAATTGCCCGGTAATGCCATCGCCAAAGTCTAAGGTTCCGATCAATGTTTCCCAGACGTTGTTAATCGGCTCAAATTTACCTGTTGCCCAGACCGAATGCGGTTCTCCTCCGACGAGATAACGGATGATGTTAATGCAATAACATCCCAAATCCATGATAGCACCGCCACCGAGGTCTCCTCTCAATCGCCAATTCTGACGGTCAGTGAGTCCTGTTGAAAAAGTAGAGCGTGCATAGCGTACTTCCCCGATTATGCCTTCCTCAATCTTCTGTTTCACAGCGAGTGTCAATGGGTGATGTCGATACATGAACGCTTCCATCAATAAGATATTGGCATGTTCGGTAACTTGAATCATCTGCTCCAACTGCGTAGTGTTAACAGTGATTGGCTTTTCAACAAGAATGCCTTTAACACCACACCGTACTGCCTCCAGCACATTTTTCAGATGACTTGAGGGCCACGTGGCGACTACTAAAACGTCAGGTTCTTGTTTTTCTAACATCTGTCGGAGATCGTTGTACGTGTTCTGAACGTTATATTCGGTAGCAAAGCGTGCAAGCGATTCAAATTTCTCGTCGCACGCGCCTACAATTTCAATCTCCGATAGATTGCGCCACGCGTTGCCGTGTGCGTGAGATATACCACCGCACCCCACAATTGCGACTCGGTGTTTTTTCGACATAATTTTTTACCGTGGAGTTATCAGTTAACTAAAGTTTGGACAATTTTAAGATGACCAAAGGTTTCCGCTCAGTCCCTCTTCCGTAGCATAGACTGTTAGTCTGTGTCCTTGTAGCATAGACTGTTAGTCTGTGTCCTTGTAGCATAGACTATTAGCAAACTCGGTAGTTTCCGCTTCTCCGTGATCTTACATTATTTTTCTCAAAGTTCTGGGATGTGTGAAACTCGTAGAAAAATTCCTCAATCTTTGAAAATTCAACCTAAATGTGATACGAATTGTCCAAAGTTTAGTATCAGTTAAAAATAATGGATTCGGTGTTACAAACCCCTCCGAAAACCGAAAACTGATAACTTGCACTATAGCGAAGATAGTTCTACCAAACGCTTCTCTTGCGCTGAGAGATTTGCCGCGAGCGATATTTCAAGTGTTTTGACGGCATCGCTGTAGGGACTCAAAATCTGGGACGCATCACCGCTACGCACTGCATTTACAAAAACTTCGTCAATTGTCGGGCCCGGCTCTGTTTTATCTACCCACTCGCCATCTTCTTGTACTGAGACTCTTGATGGATTCCAATTCAAGAGTTCATCTTCATACAATAAATCCAGCACATTAGCGTTTGACCAGTCACCCGCGTATGCCCAGGTAGCAGTCAACGCACCGATAGCACCACTCGCAAATTGGAGTGAGACACTATTGGCATCAGGGCAATCCGTCTCTTTAAGAAACCGGTTCGCCTGCATCGCATAGACAGCCTCTACTTCGCCTCCCATGTAACGCATCATGTCGATCGTGTGTGTTGCTTGTTCGACAAGTTGACCGCCGGATTTGTTCATCTGGCGGAGCCATGCGTTCGGGTCACCATGTCCGGTGCTGCACCAATACTTACCAACAATCATGTTAATCGTTCTATCCTGCAGGATTTGCTGCGTTATTCGCGTTGAACCGAGGTAACGGAGTTGGTAACCGACGCAAGTTATCAGTCCTGCTTTTGTCACTGCTGCTTCAATTTCACGAGCGATATCCATATTGATAGCGACAGGCTTCTCAGCGAGGAACGGTAAGCCACGCGCGATAACGTCAAGTTCTGGCTGCCCATGAACAAAAACGGGGAGACTGAGATAGACTGCATCCAAGTCATCGCGTTCAAGCAGGTCTTGGTGTGCCGTGTAAGGGTCAGCGTTATGCCGTTCGGCTGCACTTTGTGCGCGTTCAGGTTGAACATCGCATATAGCGACAACACGGGCACCATTGATGCCAGCTAACTGATTCATGTGTCCGTTCGCATTACCACCAGCCCCAATAAATCCGATTTTAATTTCTTTCATCTACTACCTCGTCTATAAGAATTTGGATAGAATCATTGCGATATTCGTTCAAACTAACGTGCTTTGAAATTAACCTGTAACGCCTTTTCGATATCCTCGCGCGGGTGGACACCGAACTGGGCTTCAAAATCTCGGTCGAACGCATCCTCTTCAGCAGGATCGGGTTCAAGAGGAAGCTGGATCGGTTGTCGATTCATCCGAATTGATCGGTGTGCTGCAATCACCATCTCCTGATCGGCTCTACCCATTTCGCCTGTCCACAGTGGTTGTGTATCTTCTTGAACGGCGCGTGCGATACCGTCAAGCATCGTCGCTAACGAGATGCCGTTCTCTGAGATGGTCGTCCGCTGGTAAGGATTTACCCATTCAATAGTGCCGCCCAAGGATGCCGGCAGTTCTACAAAAATACGACGTAAAGTCTTATCTTCACTGTATTCTCTCTGGAATTCGTATGTCTGTGCCCTTCCTCCGTTTAGTAGGTCTTCATCTGTGCAAACATTGACTGTTTCACCGCCGGTAGCACCCTGATTTCCGTTGGTGATAATCGTGCCGCGCTCACCACATGTCTCGAAACCGACGAGTTTGTTCCGTCCGAGACAACCATTCTTATTCCCTACCATCGCGATGCCGAGTCCGCCATTGTCAAAATCAACAGCGTAAAACTCAAGACCCTCCGAATTGTGGTCCCGTTTTGCTCTGTCAAGATAAGGAGCAACAGGCATCCTATGTCCGATGCTGCTAACCGTCTTCGGGGCAGCATCCATCCGCCACCGTATCGCGGCGAGTCCGTGATAGCCGGTCGTGGAAAAGAGTCGGTAACACTTGTGGACGTTCCCGATTACACCCTCTTGAATGAGTTTGCACACGAACTGTTCCACCGGAACAAAGGGAAAGTTCTCTGAAGTCTGGAGTTTCACACCGTTTTCGGCAGCGTCGGCGATCATCATATCCATCAAACCGAGCGTCGGTGCAAGTCCGGTCTCTACATTGTGCGAGATACCGCACCGTGAGAGGTAACAGGAGACAACATGATGCAGTGGCATAGGCACAACCACATCGCAGACATCTGGCGAGGTTTCATCAAGCATTTTCCGAACATCCGTATAGGCTTTAGTGCCGACTTTTGCTGCACCCGCCTCTGCCGACTCCTGATGTGCATCACACACGGCAACGACCTCAAAAGTATCCTTTAATGTTGCCGCTGTTGCCAGATGCCCTGCACCGCGTCTACCGTGGCCGATCAAAGCGTATTTTAAACGTGACATCCTGCCCCTCCAATTCTGTACTGCACTCGCACCGAGTCGTGCATGTGCTTTTAAATTTTAGGACTTACGCATTTTCTCTCAAAGTCCCCCTGATAAGGGGGATTTAGGGGGTTAAATAACGGAAATAACGACGCTTTTGGTGAAATACCTTGCTTTTTTACGCAATTTGCGTAAGTCCTGAATTTTTAACAGTAAATTTTCAGTTTGTAATACCATTTCTGAATAAACGTTTCTCATTAACGGAAACCGGTTCGTAGTAGCGCAATTCTGCGGCGTACTCGACCAAATGCGACGTGCATTATTGCGCCTCTTACATGCGGAAACCTCATAGAGTTTCAAAATCTCTGAAATGCGAATTTATTTTTCAGATTTGGTATAAGCTGCACCGAATAGGGCTTACGCAGCAAGCATCTGTTCGCCGAGGTCCCCGTGCCTCGGCGACCTCTATTCTCACGGTTTCGCTTGCAGCATCCGAAGCGTCCGCTTTCTTCCCAAATCGCGTTTGCGTAAGTCCTAACCGAAAATTCTAATTAACGCACTGATAGCCGGTCGCTTCAAGACTTGCTCGAATTTTGTCTACTTCGGCTATGGACAATTGACGGAGTGGTCGGCGCATCGTCATTGAAGGGAACCTTCCCATCAACCAGCGTGCACACTTCATCCGCTGATGTGCGTCACTGCTCGGTTCTCCGAAGTTATAAACAATCCGTGCGAGCGCGTCTACCTGACTGCGCGCTTTACGTGCGCCAATGAGATCGTCATTCAGCGCGGCGTGGACGACATCCACCATCAGTTCTGGCACAAAGCCTGCAAACCCGATGAGTGCACCGTCGCTGCCCTCAAGCAGTGAAGCGAGCAGATACTCGTCATGGCAAGTCAAGATAGGAACATCTGGTGCAGCCTCTCTGAGTTGTTCGTAGTCCCATCGCCAGCGTGCCATATCGCGGGTACCCATTTTGATGCAGACAACTTGTGGGATTTTCACCATCTCCAGCATTTCTTCAAGGCTGTATCCTGCCTTAGTCCACGCTGGATATTGATGAACGATAATCGGTATATCCGCGCCTTCGGCGACATCTTGGAAGTAGCCGACTGCGGTTTCAGGTGTTCTCCCGAAACGCAACCAGTGATGTGCAGGCATCAACAGGATCGCATCCGCACCTGCTTCCTTCGCGGCGAGTGCGTCGTCAATTGCGGGGAGGCTCCCTTCCGCACTAACGCCTGAGACCACTTTAACTTGGTCGCCGACAGCATCAGCGGTAATCCGTGTAACTTGTTGTCTTTCGTGGAGGCGGAGAGACATGATCTCGCCGGTATGTCCATTGCAGACGACACCTTCTATTCCAGGAACACTCGCGAGTCCTTGCATGTACTGACGCAATCCGGCTTCGTCAATTGATTCATCTTCATGAAAAGGGCAGAGCGTTGCCGGAAATACACCCGCCCATGGATGGTGCTGCCAATTCAGTTTCATATTTATCGCAAAAACAGTTGTGAAAATTGAAAATTTTCACAACGCTTCCCTTTCGTTTGTAACCCAATTGCAAGTTTCACAAGGCATGTTGTTATGTAGAATTCCAAACGATTTTTTGATTTAATTCTATTTTAACTTGATTTTGCATGTAAAATCAAGTATTATTTTAAGTAGAAGAATTCATCCTGTCGGTACAGTGGACTTTATAACAGCAAGATTTAGCTTTCAAGTTGCGCCAAATAGCACCTACGGGTTCGTATTAATGGAGGATGTGAAGGTGAAAAAACAGAACAGACTTAAAATCATAGCTGCGAGTGCGATTTTGCTGGGCGGTATGGCATTTTTAGTGGTAGCTATGACGAGAAGCACGAGTATGCGGCATTTCACACCAGCTGCGCTTGTGGAAGATGCCAGCAGCGCGGACAATCAACTCGTTCAAGTTGATGGACTCATTGCGGAAGGCAGTTCCAATTGGGACGCAGCCGACTTTAAACTCACCTTTGCTGTACGCGACCGCGAAACCGAAGCAACGGTCAATGTGATTTACGAGGATCGGCTTAAACCGGATAACTTCAAGGATGGCGGTAGTGTTTTCGTTGAAGGCAGATACGATGCAACGCAAAATCTCGTTGTTGCTACTAAACTCATGACGAAATGCGCCTCGAAATACGAAGGGGCAGAGAGTGCGGTGCCTACAGATGAAACTTCGTATACTTCAGAGTAAGGAATACACAAAACTTTAGTAATATGTTCAACAACACCCTTTTGACGCAGCTTGCAAGTCAAAACTTGCTATCAAAAGTGAGGAGGCACAAAAACGAATGACTGCGGAAATCGGACAAGCCGCTATATCCCTCTCTGTGCTTTCATGTTTGTGGGCGATTGGCTTTCTCAGCATTGGGCTCTGGCTACGAAATGCCCGTGCTATCCAGAGCGGCAGAAACGCCGTTGTTGCCACCTTCATCCTTATCAGTATTGCGACCGGTGCGTTAATCTACGGTTTTGTGACCGATGATTTCTCAATGAAATATGTTGTTGAGGTATCAAGCGCAGCACAACCGTTAATCTATAAAATCACGGCACTCTGGGGCCGAATGTCCGGTTCACTCCTGTTCTGGCTCTGGCTGCTTACAGTCGGCGGTGTTATTGTCGTCTGGCAGAACCACCAGCGTAACAAACAGACGCCAGATATCTTAGCAGACTACTCCCTGATTCCGATCGCTATTGTTCAGCTTTTCTTTATCGTCCTTGTCACAGGTTTAATCGAAGGGGTTTACAATCCACTCGCTCGGTTTCCTGACGGCCAGGTCGCTGCCGATGGTCAAGGAATGAACCCACTTCTCCAGACACCGCTCATGGCGATCCACCCACCCACCTTATATATCGGTTGGATTAGCCTGACAGTGCCGTTTGCGTTCGCAGTTGGCGCGCTTGCTTCTGGAAGAGTCGGCAGCGGCTGGATACTTCGCTCGCGCAGATGGATGCTATTCTCGTGGATTATATTGACTATCGGTATCACGCTTGGTGGTAATTGGGCATACCAGGAACTCGGTTGGGGCGGTTACTGGGCATGGGATCCGGTCGAGAATGTTTCTTTTTTGCCGTGGCTCCTCGGTACCGCTTATCTACACTCTGTGATGATCCAAGAGAAGCGGAACATGCTCAAACTTTGGAACATCCTCCTGATTACCCTTGCATTTGAATTTACGCTATTGGGAACTTTTATCACTCGCAGTGGAATTATCGCATCGGTGCATGCCTTCGCGCAAGATTCTGATATTGGTCCATATTTCCTTACTTTTATTTTAACATCGACTGCCGGGGTTATCGGACTCATCATCTATCGTTGGCACCGACTTAAAAGTGCGAATCGTTTAGAATCCCTTCTCTCCCGTGAAAGTGCTTTTCTTCTGAATAACTGGCTCTTTGTCGGGTTAACCCTCATTATCCTCTGGGGTACGTTGTGGCCGATTATCTCCGAGGCGATTAACGGCGAAAAGTCCGCTGTTCCTGAAGCCTTTTTCAATAAAGTCGTTATCATTCCGGGGTTATTGCTTCTGTTCTTGACCGGTGCTGGTCCAATCATCTCATGGAAGAAGATTACTGCAAACAACTTCCAGCGCATGTTTTTGCAGCCGATTGTAATCGGTTTAATTGGTGGTGCTTTGACGTGGGGATTCCTTGCCTTAAAAGGTCATGCTTTTCCGGTGTACTCAGTGCTCTGTAGTTTTGCAGCCGTTTTTGTGTTTGCGGCGATCTTTGCGGAATTTTACCGCGGTGCGAAACTCCGTGCAAAACGGCAGGAAACCTCCTTCCTCAACGGCTTGAACCTCCTTATCCAGCGTAACAAGAGACGGTATGGGGGTTATATCATCCATATCGGCATCGTTATCCTCTATATAGGCATTATGGGATCCAAAGGCTATTTTCTGCTTGAATCCAAGAGTATAACACTCGGGGAATCGATGGAAGTTGGTAAGTATAAACTCACAATGATAGACTCGTTTGAGAAAGAATACCCAAACTACCTCCGGAGCGGCGTTGTTTTCGATGTTGAAAAGAACGGAAAACGGATAGGGACAATGAAACCCGCACTTCACGCCTACTATAAGGCGAAGCCGGATGAGCAACCTACGAAGGAATCAGCCATCCGTCACGTGGGTATGAACGACCTCTATGTCGCTCTTGCCAGTGTTCCACACGATATCAAGACAGGTGGTCTCGTGAATGTCCAAGGGTATTACAATCCTCTTATTAGTGTTGTCTGGATTGGTGTTGCGGTGATGGTGTTAGGGGGAATTGTCGCGATAGCTGAGAAAACTGAACGCAGTAGAGACTTATGATAAGCGAGGCGTAAGATTATGAAAACTGGAAGATTTGCGCACATTACAATCTCCAATGAATTTTTAATTATCAATTTTATACGGATTGTTGTGCTTTTCATTGCTTTCAGTTTTATTGGCACAGGGCACACACAGACTGAAGAGACTGCTGTGGAAGAACCGAACGGTGTGGAAGATGCGGCATTTGTGTCTAAATTAGATGCGCTGCTCACTACAGTTTATTGTTACTGCGGGTGTATGAGAGAGACAATTGAGGTGTGTACGTGCGGCACGGCAATGAGTATTGAGAACAATTTTCGCGATCGCCTGCTTGCTGGCGAAACGGTTCAGCAGATTCGCACCGATTATCTTGACACGTACGGACCGCAATATTATGCAGTCATGCCTGTAGAAGGTATTAACCTACTTGCCTACGCTATGCCAGTTATTATTCTTGTGTTCATTGGTGGTATTGTCTTTGTTGTGCTCCGAAGGTCAATGCTGCAGAAGGCGGCAACAGCAGATACGCATGGAAAGTCGGAGTCAGAGGTTTCTGACCAGACTGTGAAACATGTTGAAGCCGAACTGGAAAGATATAAGCGCGAAAGTTAGACTCGGCAATTTTTTCGTAACGGAATTGGTTTTCACGCGTGTACTTCAAAAAGGGGCTTTTATGTCTTTTCTTCTGCTTTTATGGATGGTAATCTTTGGAATTCTGCTACTTATTTATCTGGGATTTCCGATTTTCTCAAAAACGGGTGGGCAACATGCTGTAACCTCCGAAGAAGTCATTGAAGAACGACGGCGGACCCTCTTTCAGGAACGTGAAAGCAGCTACGCAGCGTTGGCGGATCTCGATGAAGATTATGAAACCGGGAAACTCTCAGAAGCCGATTATCAGGAACTACGCGAGGAGCTTTTGCAGGAGACCGCACAGGTTATCATGCAACTCGAAAATGAGTCTTTGTCGGATGTAGAAGCAGAGATTGAACGATTTAAAGAGCAACAACAACGCGGAACATAACATGCACACGAACGCATTTTCTTCATACAACTGTTCGAGGCGCAACATGCAGGTTCGCCATGTCGCCGCGTCGGGCATCGGTAGTCTATTAACGGTTGTCTTAACCCTTCTTTTTTGGTTTCCTACCCTCCATGCACAACAGACAACAGAACCGGGCGACATTCAAGGCACAGTTGTTGACAGAAAACGCGAAAAACCACTCACTTCGCAACCGGTAATCCTCACTATTCATAAGGCTGATGCCGTTGAAACACAAGAAACGACAACGGACGAAAATGGGAACTACCGTTTTGGGAATTTACCACTTGATCCAAGCGTCCACTACACGGTTTCAACCGTTTACGAAGGTACAGACTACACCGAGAAAGATCTCGTTCTGTCAACCTGGGCTCCGAACATCAAAATTAACTTCGAGATCGGTGCGTTTACAGATGACAAAACGCACGTCCGTGTCAAGAATTATAGTCTCTTTATTGGACCTCCGCCTCAGGACCACGCGCCAGACGGTGCTGTTACAGTCATTGAGGTATTTGAGATTGAAAACCTAAGCGATCTACCTTTTAGAACAACACACGGCACGCAAAAAGTTGGGATGCATTTAGCACTTCCAAAAGGTGTTGAGGGTTTTCAATCACATTCGTCAGTAGCACTTACGATGGACGCTGCTACTAATCAGGTCATCCTCTCAACACCATTACCGCCGGGAGGAACGATCTTAGGCTATACTTATATTTTTCATGTCGAGAAAGACGGACTGGATTTATCCCGACGTTTGAATTTTACCACATCAAAACTCTCATTTTTGGTCCCTGAAGGTATTGGTCTTGTGCCGCGTGCCAAGTTTTTCGGTGCGCCAAGACGCGAACAAATCCACGGTAGCATTTATCTAAACTATCAGAGCACCGCCTCAAAAGCGTTCGAGGCAGGTAAAACCATCGACTTAGCACTTAATGTGAATATGGGCACTGCTCGTGGGGCTCTACCAGGGCAGACATCTAACCTCGGACAGTTAATACTCATTGCTGTCGCAGCAGCATTGACAGGAGGCTTTTTCGTTGCTGCACTTTTCAAACTCCGCACAGCCAAAAATACTACGGAACCTGATACGGATGATACGTCAACACCTCCAGATGCAGGTTGGCTTCTTAAACTGAATCCTGACGACTGCGAACATGTGCGCGTCGCAAGGCTTGAATTTATAACGCATCTTGATGATAAGTACGAGAGGCAAGAAATCTCGGAGCGCGTCTACAAACGATTGCGCCGAGAGCAAACAGAACGCCTCACCACACTCTTAGAACAACAAAAAAGGGGAAACAATGCATAGCAAACACCACATCGCTGATTTGATAGTCATGTTGGGGCATGTAGACGAAAACGTTCGGGACACCGCGAAGGCAGAATTGATTGCCATAGGTAAACCGGCTATTCCGCAGCTCATCGATGTTCTTACCCAAGAGTGCTGGCATATATCCGGGTATGGTGCCGAGTTCTACACCCATATTGAGGAATCTGCTATTCCTATTTACATGGAACAGATGGCAAATAACGCTTCGGAGATCTTGGCACAAATCGGAGAGTCCACAGTCCCCGCACTGACAGCGGAACTCACGAGAGCCGAACGCGAGTTTTCGGAATGGTTTTACAAATACCTGAGACCTGAGCAAACTGACCGTCTTATCACAATGTTGGCGTATGTTAAGAAAGGTGAATAGAGTGTTATGGACAACGTACACGTCGTAGCCGATTTAATCGACGATTTGTCAGAGTTGGATGACGATATCCGTGGGGCTGCAAAGGAAGAATTAGTTGCTATAGGTGAACCTGCGATTCCGCAACTCGTTGAGGCACTCGCTGATAATCTTGGGGATGTGGTTGATCAAGTTACTGAAGTCTTGGTTGTCATCGGTGAACCGGCAATACCTGCGCTTATTGATCAGATGGCGATAGCTGAGAGGTACTATGCACTGGCTCTCGGTAATACGCTGAGCCGTATGGGTGAACCAGCAATACCGGTTTTAGTTGAAGCTTTATCTGACAAACTCAATGAAGAGTTCCGCGAATATGCAGCTCGCGCGCTCAGTCTGATGGGGGTTGCGGCAATTCGTGCGATACCTGCCCTTATTCAGGCTTTGACCGATCCAGCGGATGTGATTCGGTCTTATTCTGCCTACACACTTTCCAAAATGGAAGACGCAGCAGCGGATGCAGTGCCTGCTCTTATTAAGGCACTTGATGATGAATCCGAAGATGTCCAAAATCATGCGACTTTTGCATTGAGTGTGATTGGAACCCCGGAAGCGAAACAGGCACTCGAGGCGTTAAGCCAAGCATAGTGGAGGAGTTTCCATGAAAACCCCTGAAAAGGTCGGTCCGAAGAGCGTTGTGGACCTATACCCTGATGTGTGTCAATGGTTAGAGGATTTTCTAAAGGACCGATTCCGACAGGCTGAAGTTGATGTCCACGCCCTCCGCATACCCCAATTTCCCGTTTTCTCAGCACTTATGACCGAGGCAGCTTTCTTGGAGAATGGGTCACATGGAATATTAAAGTTGATATTGTTGGATTTGTACATCACGCCAATAAACCAACCGATCTGGCTTTAGTCGAGTGCAAAAGCACAAAACTCACGTTGGCGTACCTTTCCCAACTTCTGATGTATAGCCGTATCGCGCAACCCTTATATTCATTTTTGATTTCTCCCTTAGGCTTTTCCCCGGCTCTTGTTTCCTTGCTTCAACACTATCAGAGACGCGATGTGCTGGAGTATCATTGGGAACCTGGAAAAATGCCGAGGCAGGTTATTGTGGCGCAGTGGGAGATGACCAGTCGTAATCTAAATAGACACACTATGATCGGAGGTACGGGTTTATAAAATTTGCTATGTTAATGAATCTGCCAGGGTGTGTAAAGTTTTTGGCATTAGACTTTCTTTTTCTGTTGTGGGAGGGGTTTCTAACCCCGATTTATCCCCAATACCTGTGGGCATAAAGCGTTGATTTGACAGCAAGTTTCTTTAAAATCCGCGTCATCCGCGTCATCCGCGTCATCCGTGTAATCCGCGATTTGCAGCGTACTCGACCAAATGCGACGTGCATTCAGACAGAAAAATAATAAATCTCTGAGGTAATGCGTCTCAACCCTAACTTTTGACAAAATATTTACACACCCATCTGCCAAGACTTAAAAACTTGAAAAAATGAACGAAATATGGTATAATTAAAAAAGGTAGAATGTTATATGTGTTCGTGAATATTAAAAAAAGGCGCAAATATCGCAATGTAACTAACAAACGAATCAATGTGCTTATTTGTCCACCATTCTGGTGTTGTTAGGTTTGTCAAACTACGGCGTATCTACGGTGAATTGCCTACATCAGAGTGGAATATGAAAATTATTAGAAGGGAGCCAAGATGGCAAAATACGATTTTGTAATCGCTGTGGGAGGGGCACCCGGGCAGGGTATAGAAACTGCTGGAAAGAGCATCAGCCAAATTTGCGCCCGATACGGGCTGAACGTTTTTACTTACACTGCCTATCAATCCCTCATCCGCGGCGGTCACTCCTTCCTGTCTATCCGAATCAGTTCTGAGCCTGTTGCGAACCACGGTGACAAGATTGACCTGATTATTGCTCTGGATGCCAATAGCGTAGAGAAGCATCTACCGCATGTCTCACCCGGCGGCGCACTCATCTATAACAGCGATGATGTCAAACAAGAACCGGAACGTGATGACATCCAGTTGTGTCCTATCTCCTATAAAGAATTGACTAATGATCCGGATAGAAAAAAGATCATGCTGAATGTTTGTGCATCCAGTGTGGCTTTGCAATTGGTAGGAATAGATTTAGCAGTGCTTGAGGACATCATCGTTCTGTCGCTGCTCAAACGCAAGGGGCAAGCCATGGTGGATGCGAACATCGCCGCTGCTCGGGCAAGTTACGATTACGCCGCTGAACACTTTACACCGTTTGATGTCCAATTTGAGAAACAGGATCCGCCATTGGCGTTCGGTAGTGGTAATACCATGATGGCAATGGGAGGTGCGGCAGCCGGTGTCAAATTTTATGCTGCCTATCCGATGAGTCCATCAACAGGTATTCTCCACTGGATGGCCCCGAACGCTCGCGATCTCGGTATTATAGTCCGGCAATGTGAAGATGAAATCAGCGTTATCAACATGGTAATCGGTGCTGCACACGCGGGGTGTCGTGCGATGTGTGCGACGTCGGGTGGCGGATTCGCACTCATGTCGGAAGCCATCGGCAGTGCAGCCATGATGGAAATTCCAATTGTTGTTGTTAATGTTCAACGCGGAGGTCCCTCCACAGGTTTACCTACCAAAACCGAGCAGGGAGATTTATGGCAAGTTCTCGGCGCGAGCCAAGGTGATTTTCCGAAAATTGTTGTTTCACCTACCAGTATTATGGACGGATTTAATACGATACCTGAACTCTTTAACCTCGTTGACAAGTTTCAGTGCCCCGGCATGGTACTCACGGATTTGTCGCTTGCCGAAGGCCACACTACGTTTGATCCGGATACTATTGACTGGCAGCCGAAGGTTGACCGTGGGGAATTAATCACCGAACAAGGGCAGACAGATGGTGAATATCTGCGTTACCAAATCACAGACAGCGGGATTTCGCCCCGTGCTATCCCTGGCACGCCTGGCCACGTGCACGTTGTTGCTACTGACGATCACGATGAAGATGGTGGTCTGATTAGTGATGAATTCACGAATCCGCACAAACGTCGTGATATTATGGAGAAACGGCAGCGGAAGATGGATGGCATCGTCAAACTTCTCCCGCCCCCAACTTTTGAAGGACCGGAAGATGCGGAAGTTACTCTGATTGGTTGGGGATCCACGCATAATGTAATCGGTGAAGCGGCGCAATTGCTAAACGAAGCTGGCATTGCTACCAACCATATTCACTTCAAGTGGCTCTATCCGATGGATGAAGATGCCGTCAACGAAGTGCTTGCGAAATCGGCACACGCCATTATCGTTGAGTGCAACTACACGGGTCAATTCGCTCGATTCTTACGCGGTGAGACCGGCTTTAAGGCAGATGGTCAGATCCGCAAATACGACGGCGAACCGTTTATACCACACCATATTGTTGACGGAGCCCGTGAGCTCTTAACAAGTAAGACAGACCTCTATGTCCCCTACCAAGAAATTGTTGTTTAATAAAGGAGGAAGAATCAGATGGCGAAACGAGCAAGACGAGAAAGACCTATTCAAGGCGCGCCTACAGCGAGAGATTTTAAAGGTGATGTTAATCCCGATTGGTGTCCCGGTTGTGGCGATTTCAGTGTACTTAGTGCGCTACAAAACTCTTATGCAAAACTCGGTCGTGGTAATCATGATCACCTCACTGTAAGCGGGATCGGGTGTTCTTCTAACCTCCCTGGCTATATAAGAACTTATGGAATGCACACCCTGCACGGTCGTTCACTTGCTGTGGCGACCGGCGCTAAATTTGCTAATCACGAGTTGAATGTTGTTGTCACCGGTGGTGATGGTGATGGTTACGGCATCGGCGGTAATCATTTCATTCATACGATGCGAAAAAATATTGATCTCCTCTACGTTGTCATGAATAACGAGACGTATGGCTTGACTGTTGGACAAGCCTCACCGACCACTGTGGTAGGCGAACAAACGAAAAGCACTCCGTTCGGTAATTTAGAGACTCCTCTGAATCCGGTTGCAATGGCGATTGTCGCGGGCGCGACTTATGTTGCAAGAGCGTTTAGTTCGGAACGCGCGCAACTCTCGGAATTGATGTATAACGGGATGCAACACAAAGGATTTGCGTTCATTGATGTTATCAGTCCTTGTGTGACCTGGAAGAAGGAGAGAATGAAGATTTTCGATTATTGGAAGGAGCGAGTTCAGTTTCTTGAAAGTCATGACACAAGTGACAAAGCCGCTGCACTTGAACAAGCGGTCAAGACGGGACATGAAACGCAGCTTGGGTTGTTCTACCATGATACGAGCCGCCAATCATTGGATGAAATGGAACCTGTTTTAGAAAACGGGCCTATAGCACATCAACCGCTTGGCATCAGCAAAGAACAAGGCAATGCGATTATCCAGAAAATGATGTAAAGATGAACGGGAGCGATGGGTCATTATGCTCGTCTATCCGTTTCATCTATCAGGACTTACGCAGTCCCCCTCGCTGGCGAGGTTTCCTAACCTCGCCAATGGCACAATACGTAGCGTTTCATGGAAGAATTGCGTAAGCCCTAATCTATGATATTGGCTGTCGGGGCGGGTTCTTTCCCGCCCACTGCCTTTTTTTATTGCCTACTATGGGATCGTTCACACCATGCGCCTTCGTGCTTCCCAACTCACCAAGGACTTCGGACATCGCTCAATTGTCAAAAACGTCACACTTTCGGTTAACCCTGGAGAAGTGGTTACGATCTTCGGTCCCAACGGTGCCGGTAAAACGACGCTCATCAAAATTCTCGCTACCCTCATGAAGCCGACATCCGGGGAACTTGAGATTGAAGGCACGGACGCAATTGCGGATTACTCAGACGTGCGGAGCACGCTGGGGGTCGTCATTCATGAGACGCTCGCTTACCCTGCGTTCAGTCCTTACGAGAACCTCAAGTTTTTTGGACAAATGTACGGCGTTAATCAGTTAGAACACCGCTGTATGACGCTCCTTACTGAAGTCGGCTTGCAACGCTTTGCCCATGAACCGCTGCACATCTTCTCACGCGGCATGACGCAGCGTTTTATGATTGCCAGAGCTCTTCTCCACTACCCTTCAATGTTATTACTCGACGAACCCTTCTCCGGATTAGATGCTGCTGCCAAGCAATTTGTCCTCCAGCGCGTTGCGCAAGAACAACAAAACGGCAAAGGTATCGTTATCACCACACATAATACAGAGTTGGGCTATCTCGTAGGTACAAGGTTTTTCTTTATGATAAATGGAGAACTGGAAGAGATTGCACAGAAAGACGAAATTACGGCAGAGGCATTAGTGCTCATGTATGAGGAGAGATTAACCCTTTAACGATTGGGTCTCGTTCCGTTTTCCTCCGCCGAACTGGGTTACTGTAAAGGAATGAACAACTGCCATTCCGATAAAAATTGAGACAAACATGAAGGCATTCCGTCAAATTGGTGCGTTGATTCGCAAGGACCTTAGGCTTCAATTCCGTTCAAAGGAGACACTTGTATTAGTCTTCGTCTTCAGCATATTAGTTGTCCTCATTTTTGCTTTCGCGTTTGGCCCGATTTTCCCTGAAAAGGGAGAACGTGGCAAACTAACTGCCAGTGTGCTCTGGGCAGCATTCGTTTTCGCAGGGATTATTACCTTGAACCGCTCATTCACAGCAGAACGTTCACACGGTGCTTTGCACGGCATTCGCCTTACCGGTGTTGATGCAAGTAACCTCTATCTTTCCAAAGTTGTTAGCAATGTCATTTTTCTATTCCTATTGGAAATTGTTGTCACCCCCATCGCACTTCAATTCTTAGATTTGCTTGATGTGGTGACGGTCGGTATATTACTGAAACTTCTCGGCGTACTGAGTATCGGGACGCTTGGATTTTGCGCTGTCGGCGTGCTGTTAGCTGGCATGTCCACCAGTACCAACGGCGGCGAAAGCTTACTCTCCGTTATTCTACTTCCTCTTGTTACGCCAATTATTATGGGGGGTGCGAAATGCACCGTTTCGCTTTTGGGGACCGGCGGATTGAATAACGGATTTTGGCTAAATTTGCTCATCGGGTATAGTTTAGTCTTTTTAGCGTCCGCATACCTACTTGCGGATGCCGTTATTGAAGAATAGGGTCAATTTGAATGTCCGAGTGTCCGCTTGGCAAATAGGTCCATTGGAGGCAATCGGACTCATGAAACTGCAGAAGGAGAAGTACTTTGTCAGAAATTATCCATATCCATGCACGCGAGATATTAGACTCGCGTGGTAACCCGACGGTCGAGGTTGACGTTAATTTAGCGTCAGGAGCATTCGGACGTGCCGCTGTCCCCTCTGGTGCATCTACAGGTGAGCACGAAGCGGTTGAACTACGTGATAAGGATGCCAACCGTTATTTGGGAAAAGGCGTTCAGAAAGCCGTTGAAAACGTCAATACTATGATCGCTGCAGCCCTCGCCGGCGAAGATGTCTTTGCACAAAACGAGATTGACACCGCTATGTGTGAGCTTGACGGTACAGAGAACAAAAGTCGTCTCGGTGCGAATGCTATTTTAGGTGTTTCCTTGGCTGTCGCGAAAGCGGCTGCAGATGAATTGGCACTCCCGCTGTATCGCTACATTGGCGGTGCAAATGCGAAAGAACTCCCGTTACCGATGATGAATATCCTGAACGGCGGGTCTCATGCCGACAACAACGTTGATATTCAAGAGTTTATGGTGATGCCAGCCGGAGCCAAGAGTTTTGCCGAGGCACTCCGCATCGGTGCCGAAATCTTTCACAAACTCAAGGCTGTCTTGCAGGCACGGAATTGCAACACCGCAGTCGGTGACGAAGGTGGGTTCGCACCGGATCTTGGTTCTAATGAGGAAGCGATTGCTGTAATCATTGAAGCCATTGAGCGTGCCGGTTATACCCCCGGCGATGATGTGCTCTTAGCATTGGATGCCGCCTCAAGTGAATTTTACAATCGAGATGCTGGTACTTATGAATTAAAAGCAGAGGCACAGCCGACCAAATCGCCTGAACAAATGGTTGCCTTTTACACCGGACTCTGTGAGAAATACCCAATCATCTCCATTGAAGATGGCATGGATGAAAACGATTGGGAAGGTTGGAAGCATTTGACCGAGGCGATCGGCGATAAGGTTCAACTTGTCGGCGATGACCTTTTTGTCACTAACACTACTCGCTTGGAGCGAGGGATTGAAGAACAGATCGGCAATTCTATCCTAATCAAAGTCAATCAGATCGGCACCTTGACAGAGACACTTGATGCTATTGAGCTCGCACGACGTTTCAACTACACGGCTGTTGTTTCACACCGCTCAGGTGAAACAGAGGATACGACTATTTCTGATCTGGTTGTTGCGACGAACTCAGGGCAAATAAAGACGGGGTCGCTCTCCCGTACGGATCGGGTCTGTAAATATAACCAACTCCTCCGCATTGAGGAAGAACTTGGAGATAGTGCCATCTTTGCTGGCGAGAAAGTTTTCTATAATTTGGCAGCTCTCCGTTAAGTGATTATACCAAATTAACCCCATTTGTAGCGCGAGGTCCCTGTGCCTCGCAATGCTGACTTGATCAAAAGACTTCTAATCAAGGTAATTGGGTATTACCTCCATATAGGGGCAGCTGCTGTGTTGTCCCAAATTACGCTTTTCAGAGGACACCTTATGCGCATTTTTCGTCCTATCCTATTCCTGATTGCACTCGCTTTACTCGTGGTCAGCGTCAGGCAATTCATGAACGGCTATAACGATTGGCAGGAAGCACAGATCGCTGAGGAAGCCTATCGCGCCGAGATACGGGAATTAGAGGCTAAGCGCGATCGGCTAAAGCAGCGTGTCGAGATGCTGAAGAATGACGAACTAACAAAGGAACGGCTCGCCAGAAAGCGGCTCGGTTATATTAGACCCGGTGAACACAAGTTTAAAGTGGTTAAACCTGACGCTGTTGAGTGATCTGTAATTGCGTTCTATTTTCTCAGAAAAAATTGAGAAAAATAACATTCGCGTGTATAATTCTATTAGCGATGGTCAAAATTCGTAAAAATTTCGCGAATTTTTAGTAAAAAAATTTGACATCTTTCGCGATTTACGGTATAATTATTAGTAAGCAAGGTGGCAAAAGCAAAAATAGTGCCGCCGTGCATTGGGTGATCACATTTCACAGAGGGAAATTGCGGCTGATGAACCGACCTATTAACACCACAATGCCAAAAGTGCTAATGCCAGGTGTGCATCACCTGAGCGTCCGCTGTCCGGTAGCAGCAACCCTCTATCTGCTGGCACCCTTTGTTTCTTCGGTTAACATCGCCAAGTTTACCCCCCCCATTTACGTTAAGTGTTTTACTTCACAAGGTCCATATAGTTTTCACTTTAATGGAAACCGTAAAGGCCTTTTGCGCCTGCGCACCTGTCGTCTTGCACGGCAACTGCGTCGCGGGCTTTTGGCGTTGCATCGCAGACTGCATCCAACAACCGTGGTCTCTCGCTATGTGACTTTTTTGGTTTGACAATGACTCTGGAGTGTGCTATGCTCAGGCACGTCTCCTGTTATTGTCATATTATTGTCATAATGACGTGTGTGAGTTGGTTAACCAGCACAACGCGTTAAATATAGAATCTTAATAGGAGAATTTACAAATGAATAGTTTGAATTTCAAAGTTGTAGTCATGGTGCTTATCCTCGCGGCAGCATTTTTAGGCATGCAGTCCTTTATAGTAGATTCCATAGCTGATGTCTACGTTGTTATTGCTGATATTACGCCTATGGAGTGCGTGGATACTTCGGTATCGATTGATGTACTTTGCTATAGTTGGTTAGAGGTATCAATTTCAACAGCTCCAGATCACGATCTTGATGAACACCCAGCTCAAGGTCTGTTTATACGAGAACACGAGACTGGGAGGATGGAGACAGACAGTTGTTATATGGGGTGTACCACCTCCTAGTTCATCCTGATGTCTGACGTTTTTACGTTGGGTCTGGTAGATCTTATATGAGAGTACGGAAAGGTGGACTGTATGCGTTGAGACAATCGTTAGCGACAGTGCTGTATTTACCGCTGTCGAAGATGTGTTGAATCTCACGAATGCATGCCCATTCGCGTTTTGCGTTTTTGCGAAAGTTTCACACTTTAAAGCGTTGAGTTCAGGAGAGAATCTCTCCTGAACTCATTACAAAATGGAGTTTTTCAATGAAAGTTTTTACCGTTATCTGTATCGCTTGTTTTCTGTTGATAGCTGTCGGTATTATCTACATACAGTGGGAAACAAAAAGTTTTGTAAAAGGTCTGCCGAAACCTCCTACAACACCGGAGGATCCCGAGAAAATAGAACCTAACCCCGCTATTATAGTGCCAGGTGCTGCCGAAGACGTACACCCTGGATTGTCGGTTGAAGACAACAGCAGATCGAGTGAGATAGAGATTTCAAGCGATGAAACAGTAAACACTGAAATTCCAACTGAGAAGAATATAGGAACGCAACGCGAGGTCTACGACTGGCAAAACGATGATACACATCTGCATAAACATCCACATCAAATAGATCCGTGGCAGTCGGTAGCAGATCGTAAAACACTCAGGGCAGAGCGACCGAATATTCCCGTAGAAGAACTACGAGGTCAGCTCGTTGAAAGGTTTGGAGATATACCGCAGGTTCATACTTATGTTGATTTGAGGGAGAAATTAGCCGATCCGGGGACCACCCTAACACTTGACGAACATATTGTCCATGCCGAGAGCATGAATTACTTGTTCCCGAGTAGGAAAACTGAACAATCAATTAAAGCACTCAGGAAAGTTCGGCGAGCTCTGGGAGACTAATAAGTACAGTGCAAACTATACGTTTCATCGAACGAATCAAACACCGGAGGGTTGATATGAAATTCCGTAAATTACTTCATGCTTTTTTCTCATGGTGCGAATCCATCGGATGTCTAACAAGCACACCTATGTTGGGAATACTGGTCATGCTGCTCTGCCTCTATGGATGTGCGAGCAGACGTGTCAGCGAATCTTCCGAAAATACAGACTATATGGCGTTAAACGAGTTGAACGTAACGTTTAAACCGCATAATCGATCCGCAGCGGACCTACCTATGGGCGATAATTTCTTCCTCAATTCACTCATAAGTGAGTTTGGGGACATTCCAGAGGTACAAACCTCCGTCACGCTCCAGCAAAAGTTAAAAAATAAAGAACGTTTTACCCTTGATGATATAATCGCACTTGCATCTGTTAATTTATATCTGTATCCTTCTGAGGCCAAGTCCGAGGAACTAAAAAAGTTAAAGGAAGTAAAGAGAATGTCGGCAGCAAAGGAATCTTCTGAATTTTTTGTGATATACATGAATCTTGCATATGGTGACCACATAGAGGTTCACTATCCGGATGGTAGCAAAAAGGTGAGTGTTCCCCCAGGGCGTCGGACTGCTCAATTCGGCGTGCCGATGGATACAAAAACGCAAACAGATGAGGTGATCCCTGAAGTGGAACAGGGCAGGGCAGAACCGATTGAAAACAACGAATAGTTTTCGTTAAGCCTTGTTCTACTCACTAAATATGAAGCGTTTCCAAGACATACCGCAACGTCATATAAAATTTTTTTTAGCAATATGCCTTCTTATTGTTGTCTGTGTGCCACGTCTTCATTCTTTAGACGCACACTGGTCCGGCGATGAAGCCCGGTGGCTCGGCCGAAGTGCCGACTTTATGTCTGCCGTGACGCAAGGTAAATTTTCCGAAACTCTCATCGCCTATCACCCGGGTGTTACAACGATGTGGGTTGCTGGCCTCCGCACACTTTTTACGGAACCGGGCTTGAATGTTGAGAACCTGGCCCGCGCTCGGTGGTTCATTGGTATCTTCGTCTGGATGGGTATTGGTGTTGCATGTCTTTTAATCTATCGACTCTTTGGGCAGTGGGTGGCACTTGTAGGTCTTGCGTCTCTTGCCTTTTCACCGCTTTTTTTAGCACAGACACGCCGCGTCCATACCGATGCACTCGCCACCACTTTTATCCTATTGACAGTGTTGCTGTTCTTGCTATACTGTCAGAACCGGCAGAATCAGCACTATCTCATCCTTTCAGGAATCGCCTTTGGGCTAGCAGTACTTTCCAAGAGCTACGCGCTGATTCTCTTACCATGGGTGCCGTTATGTCTCTTTTTACTGCGGAATCAGGGGAAACACACCGATTGGTTTTTGACGTATATCGCGGAGGTGCTCTGTTTTCTTAACTGTGCCCTCCTAACGAGTATTGCTCTCTGGCCGATTTTCTGGACCCCCCTTTTTGGAATTATGACGCTGTGTCTTTTAGGGCTCACCATCACGCTGTCAAAAAGTATGGTTAACAAACGCTGCTCTATGGTGCTTATTCTGGCAGCATGCATTGGGCTAGGGCTACTCTGCATTAGTGCAACACAAACTGTCTGGTACATCTTTGATAGAGTCAATTGGGCAGTCACAACTCCGCACGAAGTTGAACACTTCTTTTTGGGGAAAGTAGTTTATGACCCAGGTTGGCTCTTTTATCCCTTTGTGTTTATTATCAAAAGCACACCATTGATGCTACCACTGGCAATTTGTGGTGTTCTCTTGCTTTGGAAACAGCGGAAACAATCAGAAGACACATCTCGCCATTTTCGTATGGTATTGTCTTTCGTTGCGTGTATTATCCTTTTCACAGTATGCCTTTCGGCAACAAGTAAAAAATTCAGTCGGTATCTGCTTCCTGCATTTCCAATGTTGGAGATACTGTCCGCTATAGGTTTTGTAGAGGGACTCAAATGGGTATACAACGCTCTTCGATCGCGCTTTGGAGCGGAGGAAACTGCAAAATACAAAGCGACACTTGCGGGCATCGCATGCCTCGCTTTCTTTTTTCTCCAGACGGTGCCCGTGTTGGCACTTCACCCTTATTACGGCACCTACTATAATCTCAGTTGGAAGATGACAGACATCACAAGGATAATTACGGTAGGCGAAGCCTCTGGTTTAGATATCGCTGCAAAATATCTCAACGATAAACCAGATGCCCGTAAACTCGTGGCACAAGTTTCACCCCTCGCCACGGAGTTCGTGTATCACTACTTTCAAGGTCGCGTGTATCGGGCAGATAGAATAACAAGACTGGTCCCAGATTACGAAGTTGTCTACATCCGAGATTCACAGATCGGGAGAGTTCCACAAACAGGGACGCTGAATGGTGAACTTGAGGCACTCATAACTCTTAACGGTATTGACCACGTCTGGATTTACCGCATCCCGAATCAAGCAACACCATGATCTTGCTATCCGTCGTCATTCCCGCCTATAACGAAGCCGAGTCACTTCCGGACCTGCTTGGAAGCATCGAAAGCACGCTAAAGACCCACGGATACCATGTTGCTGAAGTCATCTTTATCAACGATGGTAGCAGCGATACAACAGCAGAAATCTTAAACAGCCTTACTATAAAATCACCATTACACATTCATGTCATTCATTTCAGAAGTAACCGGGGCAAAGCGGAGGCGCTCACCGCCGGCTTTCAAAAAGCCACTGGCGACATCGTTATCACCATGGACGCAGACCTCCAAGACGATCCGGCAGAGATACCGAAGTTGATAGATGCGCTTGAAAAAGGGGACTATGGACTCGTCTCCGGTTGGAAATACCCACGCAAGGATCCTTTTGAAAAACGTGCCTTCTCTTTTGTGTTCAATCGTGTCACTGCGATGCTCACGGGCATCAAACTTCACGACATGAATTGTGGGTTCAAAGCATATCGTGCAGAAGTCGTTAAGGATCTCCACCTCTACGGCGACTTGCATCGGTACATCCCCATACTTGTGCATGCTGCGGGTTTTTCTATCGGTGAGGTGAAAGTCAAACACCATCCGCGGCGATTTGGTCAATCAAAATACGGACTCAAGCGCATTCCGAAAGGCTTTTTTGACTTACTCACGGTGCTGTTTTTGACGCGATACAAAAAACGCCCGATGCACTTTTTCGCGGGTGTCGGAAGCCTTTTTATTTTTAGCGGCATCCTGCTGCTTGCTGCACTCACTGCTGGACACTTTTTCCAAACCGTCCAAATCCCACAACTCCCTTGTGTTGTTGCCAGTGGTTTCTGTATCGTTACAGGTGTCCTTCTCACAGCTTTGGGACTTCTTGGTGAGCTGCTCGTCGCTTTTTTCACACAGATCGGTAAAAAATGAAGACCCTCCGCCAATATGTCGGTATTCTTATTGCCGGAATACTGCTCTATTTTCTCATTACTCCTTTTTTACAGACGCACACCGAACTCAAAGATGCTACATTTCAGATACAGTGGGGTTGGCTGGTTTGTTCGTTCGGTGCTATTCTCTTTTATTGGAGTACGTACCTCTATCCTTTTGCGACACTCCTCAGTGGCATAACAGAAAAACAGGTTTCTTTTCGTACTGCTTTTACGTTGTTCCATCTTGCGAACATTACACGCTACCTCCCTGGACGGATATGGGGGGTCGTGAGAATCCTCTCGCTCAGCCATCAATTCGGACTCAGCAAAACCGCTGTCGGCAGCAGTCTCACCTTGCACGTCGGCATTGAAACCGCACTCGGCGGACTTATCGGTTTATCACTGCTCTTTTCACCGAAAATTCGGGAGACCGCGTTAGGTATCCTTGAAACGTTTCCAAGACATACGCTGCTTTTGACATTCGTTGTTGTCGGGCTCTTGGCGGGGATCCTGTTTTGCATACCGAAACTTGCACGCCACGTCAAAGCGTTTCTCAAAACACTGAGACCGCTTCTAAAAAAATCGCGCCTCTGGGGGAATGTCCTGGCAGTTCATAGTCTCTTGTGGATATGTCAAGGGCTCGCCTTTTTTCTCTTTGTCCAAAGTTTCGTGCCTGTTCGGTGGACACAAGCCAGTGTTCTCAGTGCCTGCTTTGCGTTTGCATGGATCGTTGGATTTTTAAGCTTCCTGACCCCAGGAGGGTTAGGCGTTCGTGAAGGGCTTTTAGGGTTGTTATTAGCAAACTATATGCCAGCATCGCAAGCAACGCTCGTTGCCCTGCTGTGTCGAGTTTGGATGCTGTCGGCGGAAATAGTTTTGGCAGGTGTTGCCTTTGTCTTGGATAAGGGTTTGAAAAGATGACACGCTACCTCCGTTTCAATTTTGTTTTACTTTTTTTCTGTGCGCTGCTATAATAGAATTTCGCATAGCAGGCAACGACACCTGTTATGTCGATAATACCGACCTATTACTCAACGTTCAAAGTAAGGGAGGAGAATAGAATGTTCGGAAGAAAGAAAACACAAATGATTCCGACAATTAGTTCCGGGGTTGCAGGACCGCTCGGCGTGTTACACCTTCCACGATTCTGGTCGAAAGTGCTAATGGATTCTAAAGGTCAGCTGCATGAGGATTATCCCGCATGTGGCGCGGGCTTCGATCAGATGGTGTTAGATGGACTCGGACTGGACAAGGATACTACGCTGGCATATATCAGCGACAATTCACCCACTTATCCACAGTTTGAAGTGTGGGTTCTGGAACAGAGCGGCGGGAGCCTTGACCAAGCGGCAGTTGATAAACTCAATGCCGATATTGCAGGCTATAATCACGATGACGATACTCGCGGGAGCATCCTCGGTGCAAGCGGTATTGGCGACGACGGCTCTATTTTAGATGCTGTCAATCTCAACAACCTTGATGATTGGTATGAACTTCACGCCAATTTGGGTTAGGCTTTTAAAAAGCTTCATGTAGGCGCGCTTTCTAAGCCTGCCTACATGAAGCTTACCTCTGTAATCCCTTCTGTTTCACAACACTACCTATCAGCTTCCGTTGTCAATTCAATTGCTTTACTTGTTGCAGAAGATTCAAGTCCCGCAAGTAGTATTTCAGTGACATGCCGCGCCGTATACACATTTGAGAGTGGCGGTTGTGTTCCTTCACGGATATGCTCTGCGAAATGTGCGTGCATCCCGCTCGGTGCAGCATCTGAACAGTCAATTGATTGGACATCGACCGGCGCATGTTCACGTGTGTAAGAGGTTGGAGTCCACTGACTAAGCGTAACTCCGTCTTTACCGGGCATTGTGAATTTGCCTGCCGTGCCGTGTACACTCGCTTCGCCTGTGCGCGCAGGATCACACCAACTCGTCTCCGCTGTAACAATTCCACCCGATTGCATCTCAAGCACGAGCGTAGCGACATCCTCTAATTCGGTTGGTTTGTCGAAAGTAGAAACAAAGCCGGTTACCCGTTTGAAGGTGCCGAGCATCGCGACGAGACCGGAGACAGCATAAACTCCCATGTCGAAAAGTGCACCAACGCTTGCCTGTTTCGCATCAAAGAACCATAGATCTTCACCCGTCTCACCGAAGATATCGCGAATCTCTGCGTAATAGATCTCGGGTCCACCATGGCTACTCCGCATTCTCGCCCCGGACACGCGTCCGATTGTCTCTTCAGCAATTAATTGGCGAATTTTGTAGATAGCGGCGTTGAAATGCGGGAGACACATCACCGTTTTACCACTGCCTTCGGCTGCTGCCACAAATTGATTCGCTTCATCCATCTCGCCGCAGAGCGGTTTCTGCATGAGCACATGCTTACCTGCTGCCAACGCTTTGACACCCCACGAGACGTGCAACGGATGCGGCGTGCCGACAAGAATAGCATCAAGCGTCCCATCAGCGATGATTGCATCGTAATCCTGTGTCCAGCGCGGTATATCGAATTCTTGACATTGATGTTTGAGTCGATGTTCGCGTCTACCACCGATGACACTCACTTCAAAATCGGTGCCTTGTGCAAGATCGGGGAGATGCATCCGGCAGACAATACCGCCTGCACCGATAACGCCAAGTTTGAATTTCTGCATAATAATTTCCTTTGTAGCCCGATGGTTTAAACGGGTTTAAGCACAACGTTGCGATAGGCAACAGGACCATGATCACCTTGCAACAACAATGGACCGGTGGCAGCTTCATCTTCGACCATCGCACCGCGCGTGCAACCTACGACCTCAACATCTTCATGAGCGACCTGTCCATTCCACACGATTTTGACGAAGGTCGCATTGGCAGTCTTATGACCATCGGCATCAAATTTTGGTGCGCGGAAAGTGATGTCGTATGTCTGCCACTCACCTGGGGGTTTACTGGCATTGACACGCGGTGGTACGCCATCTACCGGTTTATTGTCGATCCAACGGCAATATACACCGCCGCAGGTGCCATAATTAAGTTCTGTCGCACCCCAACTGTCCAATATTTGGATTTCGTACCTGCCCATGAGGTAAACACCGGAGTTAGAGCCTTGTGAAACCAGAAACTCCACGTGGAGTTCACAATCTCCGTATTCTGCTTCGGTATAGATATCGGCAGTTCGGCCTGTAGCACCGTTGTAAAAAATTCCTTCGCCGGTTGTTGTTGCGAGCAGTTTCGGATCATCTGGATTGAGGGCAACACTGCCAGCAGCATCCCATTCGTGCTGTGGTGCACCGCCTCGTGCGAGCCAACCGTCCATATTTTTGCCATTAAAAAGGTTTATTCTGTTTTCGGATTGAGGCATTGAGATTCCTCCAATTTTTTCGCAAGTTTTGCCAAATGTTATGAGCACAGTTTATAGGTTTCACAGACTAAAAAGAGTTGACATATTTTGACGAATCAGGTATCATATTTAACCATTAAGGGCTATTCAGTAAGCGATATAGCTCAACGACTTAAAAGATAAAATGTACGAGGACAATAAAAATTCATGAAACAGGTTTTATTATTTTTAGGGTTATCCCTACTGATGGGAACGATTGCACTTTTCGCGCTCTATGGCTACGATAAGGTCGGGACACTCCACGCAGCACCTGTAGAGAATGATACGTCTAACACAAAAACGCCGTTTACTGAAGGCTGCAATAAGTGTCACGGAAACGAGCCCGCCTACCAAGAATGGCAGCACGCGGGACACTCACACGCCCTTGTGAACCTAATTGAGGGTCCCTATGAGTTACGTACTTCTTGTCTGAATTGCCATTCCGCTGGCTACGAAACCTTTAGTGATCGGGTCTATCCGGGGCATACTTATGACATAGAGACAGCAGTAAATGCTGTTGCTTGTTCTTCTTGTCATTCCCACACGAGCAAATTGGAACACTTATTGGTGCAACCCGCAAAAAAATTATGTGTCAGCTGCCATAAAATGGACTGTGGTTGTGCGGGTGCTGGCATCGTTCACCAATCCCAATCGGAGATGTTCCTTGGGCGCGAGGGTGCCGGTGTAAAACGGATGCCGTCGCCGCACGTGCGCGTAATGAAGAAGCGATGTGTACAATGCCACATGGCGAAAGATGACCCTGAAGCTGTTGCTAAACACGGGGGACATACATTTGTCGCCGAGCTGTCAGTATGCAGTACTGCGGGCTGTCACGATAGTGCGGATAACAGCATGGAGACGAAGTTACCGCAATACCGTGCTGAGATAGAGGCGAAGATGCAAGCCGTCAAAGCGATGCTTGACGCTGCGCCTGATAAAACCTCACAGGACTATCTGGACGCAAAACTGAACTACGACATGGTTACAGGCGATAGCGGGTATGGACTTCACAATATGCCGTATGCGAATGCGCTTCTTGATTACAGCCTTTCGCGCAAGAGCAAGCTTGAATAGTAAGCGTTGTACATCCTCACTGTACGCGTTTGTGAGTTGTTACGCATCCGAATTGAGTGTGGCGCGCAGCGGTACATCTTGGTCCTTCGGTAGATAGTAACTGAGCGGATCACTGACAACCCCGATTAATTGCTTCTGGATCGGGTTGCATTTGGCAACCAGTTCGTCAGGCATCGCGATATAATCCATTGGTTTGACCCAGCGATAGGCGTATCCCATGAAGATAGTTTTGCGTGGCATACCCGACCAGTTGTGTCCGATACCGTGCCATGTACGTTGTTCAAAGAGGAACGCATCACCGGCATTGACATTCATAGAAATAGCACCGCGTGCTCGCCCGGTGTCAGGGTCGGTTGCCGGTCTGCCTTCCAATCGGTTGCTCCCCGGTACGAGTACTGTCGCGCCAGAAGCCGGATCGGATTGGTCGCTGATGGCGTACGCTATCTTAAGCATGATACGCGGATGAGGTTCCTGCATTTCTTGATAGGAGGTGCCGCCGTCCCGGTGCAAGCCGATACGATTCTTTACCTCGTCAGCCGGTTCTTCTTTAGAAGGTAGTACAATCAGATGAGATGTAATCATCTGGACGTTCCAATTCAGTACGCCGTAGGCGAGCGGCACGGTCTTCTGCCAATCAAGGAGTTGGAGAAACGCTTCGTGGTGCGTGAGGCAGTTACGGAGATTCAACTTACCGCCTGCTTCAAGATTCCCCGCGGCTTCCTCTTTGGCATAAACCTCGTCAACAGCGGCATCAATTTCCGCTACCACATCGGCGGGTAAGGCGTTCTGAATCAATAGATACCCGTTGTTTTCGACAAATTCGCTATGCTGTGGTGTAAAGATTGCTGTTTGGTCAAGATCAGTTGTAGTATCCATTATGGTTTATCCTTTAGTAATACTGAAAATAGCCTCGATCTGCCGGATCAAGGTCCTAATCATGTTATACATTATACGAGATGTGCCGAAAAAAATCAAAGCAATTTTATTTCTGTAGTATGTAACGTTTGACTTTCAAGGCATGTGAAGATTACACCCAGTTTAATTGATCTGAGCGCGTACGGACGTGTGAGAGAGAGGAAGCACCACGCAATTTGAAAAGCGAATTGACTTCAGAACCTTATAGATTCAGAGCACCTCCCGAACAAAATAGTCGAAACATTAAGTTTGGCGCATCATGGCGAGCGATTCTACTCGGCACTCTCCTTATCATCCCGAACATGTACTGGATTCTGGACTCTGCCGGGCAAGGGTATCCAACGACTATTTCTCTCTATTTTAACGTCATTTTTTGTGTCTTTGTCATCACGGGTGTTAACCTCGTCTTGATACGGATGGCACCTCGGATCGCTATGCAACAGGGCGAATTGCTGACGATTTACGTCATGTTGGCAATCGCTTCTTCGCTGGCGGGGCACGATGTACTTCGCGTCCTGATTCCGATGATTCCGTACGCTTTCTGGTATGCGACACCAGAAAATGACTGGGCAGACCTGTTTCATCGCTATATCCCGGATTGGATGGCTGTCAAGGAGCGGACGTTCTTAACGGAGTATTATCGCGGCGAGACAACCCTTTACCAATGGGAAACCGTCCAAGGTTGGCTGACGACAACGGTTGCTTGGGGCGGCTTCCTATGCGTGATGGTATTCCTGATGGTCTGTATCAACAGTCTCGTTCGGAAACAGTGGACAGAGCACGAGAAGCTGAGCTATCCTATTATTCAGTTGCCCCTTGAATTGACAAGCGGCGGTAGAACAAACTTGTTAACGAACAGGATGATGTGGCTTGGGTTCGGGATTGCAGGTGCAATTGACATTCTCAACGGGCTTCACTATCTTTATCCGACTGTGCCGAGTTTGGGCGGGAGGCTCTACGATTTACGTCCGTTCTTTACACAGAAACCGTGGAGTGCAGTCGGTTGGACACCTATCGCTGTTTTTCCGTTCGCTGTAGGCATCGCTTTCTTTATCCCGCTTGACCTGTCGTTTTCATGCTGGTTTTTCTATCTCTTTTGGAAGGTAGAGCGCGTCCTTGGAGATGCTTTAGGTGTGCGGGGCATGCCGAATTTCCCTTTCACCGATGAGCAATCTTTCGGTGCGTATCTCGGCTTGTTCGTTATAGCAATTGTAGCGACGCGAAAGCACCTTGCACAAGTTGGACGTAAGTTATTTAGAAGCGACCCGCGCGTTGACGATTCAGACGAACCGATGTCCTATCGGGTGACGGTGTTAGGACTTATCGCAAGTTTTATCTTTATCGTCGGGTTCTGTAAAACAGCGGGTATGTCTATCTGGGTGATTCTCGTATTTTTCGGCATCTATTATGCGATCTCTACTGCGGTAACTCGGATGCGCGCCGAACTCGGTTCGCCGGTGCACGACCTGCACTTCATTGGACCCGATGAGATGATGCCCCGTATCTTTGGAACACGTCTGCTCGGTCCACACAACTTGACGATAATGGCGTACCTCTTCTTTTTTAATCGTGCCTACCGCGGACATCCGATGCCACACATTTTGGAGGGATTTAAATTAGCAGAGCGGACGGGAATTTCTAATAGACGATTGTTAATCGCGATGTGCATTGCGATTGTTATCGGCACATTCGCCTCGTTCTGGGCATTCTATCATATCTCTTACATTGAAGGTGCTCGCGATTGGTTCGCGGGGAGACCGTTCAACCGACTACAAAGCTGGTTGACTTCGCCGAGAACCGCAGATGTACCAGCGATTGTCGCTATGTGTATCGGCTTTCTTATTACCGGCTTCTTGATGGTAATGCGGATGCGACTCTTTTGGTGGCCCTTTCATCCGGCAGGGTTTGCAATCTCAAGCAGCTGGTCGATGAATGTGTTTTGGTTTTCGATCTTGGTGAGTTCGGTTATCAAATGGATAATTCTTCGGCACGGTGGTGTGAGTGTGCACCGAAAACTTATTCCGTTCTTTCTCGGTCTAATCTTAGGTGAATTTATCGTCGGCAGCGTATGGAGCCTCATAGGAATCACGACGAACCAACCGATGTACCGGTTTTTATTCTAAAGCAAAGCAGGACTTACGCAGCTCCCTTTGCTGGCGAGGTTTCAAACCTCGCCCAGCAGCGTGTAAACAGTGCTATACGTAACCACTCATAAGAAAATTGCGTAAGTCCTACAAAGGAGAAAATTGGATGATTCGTGAAGCAATTCAGCAGGTTATGGCAGGCAATGCCTTAACCGAAGCAGAGATGATTGATACGATGAACGAAATTATGGAAGGTGAGACCACAGACGCGCAAATCGCCTGTTTTCTTACGGCTCTACGGCTTAAAGGAGAGACAATAGAGGAGATTACGGGTGCAGCGCGCGTCATGCGTGACAAAGCCACGCCTGTTCCCACGAAGCACCCATTGGTTGTTGACACGTGTAGCACAGGTGGCACAGGTCTGAGTCTTTTCAACATCTCGACAACTTCCGCTTTCGTCGTCGCGGGGACAGGTGTGCCGGTCGCGAAGCATGGAAACCGAGGCGTAACACGGCAGAGTGGCAGCGCGAATGTGCTAATGGCGTTAGGTGTGAATATTGAGATTAGTCCTGAACACGTTGGTCAATGCATTGATGAAGTCGGTATCGGTTTTCTATTTGCCCCGGCACTGCAGGGTGCGATGAAATATGCTATCGGACCCCGACGAGAGATCGGTATCCGTACGATTTTCAATGCCTTAGGTCCGCTGACGAATCCAGCAGGGGCACAGGCACAGGTGCTTGGCGTTTATGCACCGGAACTCACAGAAATTCACGCCAATGTGTTGAACAATCTTGGATGCAAGCATGCCTTTGTCGTACACGGGGATGATGGCTTGGACGAAATCACGACGACTACGACTACACGTGTCTCCGAACTCCGAAACGGCAACGTTGAAACCTATACGCTTGATCCCACAACCCTCGGAATTCCGAAAGCCGAACCTGAAGCACTCTTAGGCGGGGCACCAGAGGAGAACGCTGAAGTCATAGTTGATCTCCTGAAAGGCGAAAAGGGACCCAAACGTGATATTGTCGTGCTAAACGCTGGTGCAGCAATTGTTGTGAGCAGGAAAGCGGATAGTCTTGAGGTGGGGATTGAACTTGCATCGGAATCCATTGACTCAGGCGAAGCACTCGCGAAGTTAGAAGGACTGAAGTCAGTATCGAATAATTAGCCTATTGCAGGTGAGGGATAACGGATTGATATTAGATACGATTATCGCACATAAGTGGAGAGAGTTGGCAATTGAACAGGAGCAGGTACCGCTCGCGAAGTTGGAAGATCAGATTTCAAACCTTCCGCCGACGCGGGATTTTGGCGCAGCTTGCAAACCAAAACTTGCTGTCAAAAGCCGCGGTGCCATCACAGGCGTTGATACAGTCAAACTTATCGCTGAGGTGAAGAAAAAATCGCCCAGTAAAGGTATTATCCGCGAAGATTTCCATCCGGTGTCAATTGCTGAAACCTATGTCGAAAATGGGGCGGCTGCTATTTCCGTGCTCACAGATAAACATTTTTTCGCAGGTGAACTTGACTATCTTCGCGCAATTCGGGACGCTGTTGACGTGCCGCTGTTAAGGAAAGATTTCACCATTGATCCGTATCACATCTACCAAGCGCGTGTCGCGGGTGCAGATGCTATCCTGTTGATTGTAGCGGCGTTGACTGCATCACAGTTACAGACGTTCATGGAGGTCGCAGCAGCGTTGTCGCTGGCGTGTCTGGTGGAGGTGCATACCCGTGAAGAATTGGCGATTGCGTTGGACGTGGATGCGCAGATTATCGGTATCAACAACCGTAATTTACACACATTTCACACCGACATTGCGACAACGTTTCAGTTACGTGAAGCAATCCCGGCGGATAGGGTTGTGGTAAGTGAAAGCGGTATCTACTCACGTGAAGATGTGGTGAAGTTGAGGGAAGCCGGTATCCATGCGATGCTTGTCGGTGAGTCGCTGATGCGGAGTCCTGACATTGGCAAACAGGTTCGGCGTTTAGTTTTTTAAATGTGAGCGAAACAGAAACTACAATGAAGTGACGGTAATCCCGTGCCGTTTTAAGAGGGCAGTGGTTACCCCGTCTCCAGAGGTGAGTGTTCCTGAGAAAGTCCCGTCGTAGATATCCCCACACCCACAGGATGGACTCCTTGCTTTGAGAATCACCTGCGTTGCCCCGTGCGATTGTGCAACCTGTAAAGCGTGCTGCGCGCCCTTCAAATATGCCTCCGTCACATCTGCGCCATCAACAGTCATAACTTTTGCCTTACCATTGAGGACATCATCCCCATCGCCGCCGACAATTTCTGCCGGAGGACGCGGCGTTGACAACCCACCTGCCTCTTCCGGGCAGACAGGAATCAGCTCGTCCATCTTCTTTTGCTTTATGGCTGTTTCGTTTCGGCTGTCACCGCCGTCGTATCGGCAGCGAACACCTAAAAGACAAGCACTAATGACTACTTTCATTTTCTCTCAACGCCTCAAACTGATTCATGATTGCGTCTGGCTCACAAGCTTTCAGCTGCAAATAGGTGTTTTCTAACTGGCGGAGTATTGCATGTAGCAGCGAAACACGACAGACTTCGGGGTTCTGATCTTCAGAGCGTGCAGACGCTATCCGCACGGAGGTTGCGGTTTCACGCAATTCGGGCGGAAAATCCTCTAAAACGATATTGACATTAACACCGAAACCTAAGACAAAAAAAGGGTGATGCTGCGCGTCATAAGCGAGTTCTGTTAGGACACCCGCTACCTTTTTCTCCTTGATACGGACATCGTTAGGTGGCTTAATCCGGGCATCAAGTCCGTGCATTGTCTGAATAGCACGTGCGATCGCGATTGCCCCAACGAGATTCGGAAGGGCGACTTGATCGCGCAGCAGCCGGTGTCTAAGTACAACTGACACGAGTAGACACTTTCCGTGTGGTGCCTCCCATTTCCTGCCATATCTCCCACGGCCTGCGGTTTGATGTTCCGCAATTACGAGCGTTCCCTCTGGTGCGCCTACTTTCCCGCGTGCAATAGCAATATCATTAGTGGATGCAACTTGGTGATGATGTTCAATCTGGCATCCGATAAACGCTGTCTGAAGCGTTGTGCGCGCGTCCTCTGTCCTAGTATCAAGTGTGACATAACTGGATTGGTTTAATAACATTGTGAGTTTAAATAATTAAGTTGTTCGGTTCTGATCCAAGAGCGTATCTACTCCTGACAATATCTTTTCTATCGCCATAGAATGCTAACTCCTGTTGGATGTCGTAATTTGAGAGCCTCTCAATGGCTACTTTAAAATAGTCTGGATGGATCTCGGCTGCGTAACATTTCCGTTTCAGTTGATGCGAAGCAATTGCTGCTGAACAAAGACCACCAAAGGGTTCCCATACAACATCCCCTACGTCACTGCTTGACCGGATGCATAAGTTCATGAGTTTCAAGGGTTTTTGATTACTATGTAAACACTTATGCTGCTTTTTTAATCGCTCAGTTCCGCGAACAGCAGGTTCGCCCCAGACATTTGTAATGCCGTTCTCAAAGTAAAACTTGGCTCTCATGTTTGACCATTCTTTGCCTGTAAGGGGCGTTATACCATTTATAGAGAAGTAGGGCTTTCCGTTTTCGCTTCCATGTCTATTTGCGTACTCAGTAATCTTTTCAAATGCTTCAGGCGGGGGGTAGTACCAGAGATGATCTTTCGTGAAATACTTCCTCGTGGCGGCATTTTTCACGCCGCAGGCATCATTCGTTTTGGAAAATGGAAGGCCTGTCCGCCCCCATTCGTACCGAAGCCACCTTTGCATATCCATCTTCGTGCCGTTGACATAGAATAAAGCTTTTTTCGTGTATTGAACGCAAACTTCTGTCGTTACAGGAAATTTTCTGAGGGTTTTGCCGTTTGTGTTACCTGCAATATGCGCGATTCCCTTATTCCAGACATGGCAATTTCGGTACTCCCAACCATGTTTGACTAACGTAGGATGAACGTTTGCCCACCCGAGCTCTGTATTCCAAAACCAAAGTGTTGTCATGGGAGTTGCGTGTTCTGACCACTTAATTATATGAGGTTCATACGACTCAGCTAATTGCTCTGAAGTAGGAGGATCGCCCGGATAACTCCCAAGACCATAGGGACCATCCGAGACAATAACGACAGGTACCTCCCATTTATCATACCAACTAAGGGCATCCCCTCTGTATAAGAAAACACCATCTTTTTTGTGAAATTCCATGATCGGTTTCCTTTTTGTGAAAAGGTAACTAATAATGCTACTGGCGGAGATGTTTTTCTGCCTCAATTTTCCACTGCTCTGGTGGATTGAGTTCGAGGAAGCGTTTCCATTGTGCTTTTGCCTGCTCGCTCTTTTCCATGTATTCATACATCAACGCGAGGTTGTAGTTTGCAGTCAAGTTGCTCGGCTCCAGTTGTATCACACGTTCAAACTGTTCCGCAGCTGCACCGAGTAGATCCATGCTGAAAAAGTTATTCGCGTAACTGAGCAGCGTCGGGACATGCGTATCGTCTAAAGCGATTGCCTTCTCTAATATCTCTTTCGCCATGTTGTAGTCCAAGGCGTGGGCATAGTAAAGGTCACCGAGGCGTTGATAAGTCTTGGCGGCAATGTCGTCCCCTTTTTCAGCGGGTTGTTGAATAAGCGCGGCTTCTGCTTTGTAGTATTGGATCGCCTGTTTCCATGCCTGCTCCCATTCTGCGATTTCTCCCAGATGTAGGTGGATTCCCCTATATTTTGGCGCGTAAGAGAGCATATTTTTAAATGCCTCTTTTGCGAGGGTGTGTCTATCAATTTCGAGGTAAATAACACCGATCTTATAGTTCGCCTCACGGTTTTTGGGTTGAAAGTCAGCGACCTGTTTGAAATCCTCTAAAATTTGGCTGTAGCGATAAAGCGTTTTACCAATCTGTCTATAGCGAAGTGTGAGCATTCCGCGGTAAAAGTAGGCATCCACGTAGTCTGGATTCAGGGCAATAGTTGCGGTGTATTCCGTAACAGCCATTTCAGCGTGTTTATGATAGTCCTCTCCGAGCGTTTCGGCGTGCCGATCGAGCAGGCGTGCGTAACTGTAGTGCCAGTCGAAGTTATCTGAGTTGTAATGGTTCGCCAATCCGTAGTAGCGAATCGCGTTCTCACGCTCGTCCCTTTTCTCGAAGATAACTGCGAGAAGGTGGTGGATTTCAGGGTGCTCGGGTTCCATTTCTAAAGCAGGTTGATAGACGCGAAGAATGTTATCTTCGTCATTGCGTTGACGATAGATAGCACCGAGACGAAAAAACGGTTCGATTTCTGTTGCCTTGACCCCTTGCATTGGGGTTTGTAGGCTACGCCCGATGTCGCTTTCAATCATGGTCGTATCAAGCGTAATCGTTTTCTCGTAATGCGCGATGGCATTGTCTATCTCACCGTTTTCTTCAAACAGGATTCCTGCGTGGTAATGCGCTGCGACATCGTCAGGCCGCAATTGAATAGTTTCGAGAAACGCTGGTAGCGCATCATTCGGCTGCTGTAATGAAAGATAGGACAGTGCCAACAGATAGTGTGCTTCAGTGGTTTCAGGTGCGATTTCAATAATTCGTAGTAAGGTATCAACCGCCTGTTGATACGCCTCGTGTCCTCGGTAGATGTGAACCATTTTGAAAAGTACATCCGGTCGTTGTGGGTCTAATACCAGAGTGCGTTCATAAAAACTGATCGCGCTGTCTGCATCGCCGCTTGCCTCGTAGCTTTGACCAAGGAGATAGGTGGCACTTACATCTTCCGGAAATAGGAGGAGGTGGATGTTTAAAGGCTCAATCGCATCTTGATAGTTTTCTGCATTGAAAGCACGTTGCCCTTGTGTGATGAATCTGTCCGCCAACTCTGGGTTCAACTCCAATGCACGCTTGAAGTAACCTACCGCTGTGTCTACATCACCCTGTTGGTGGTGAAGTTTCCCGAGTTTGAAGTAAACTTCGTTGAAATTCCCTAAAGGGAGTTCAATTTGCAGATAACTTGTGTCCGCTTCAATTATTTCAATTGTTTTCTCATAATGTTGGATGGCTTTTTCGGTGTTGCCTGCATCGGCTTCAATAGTGCCTGCATAAAAGGAGGAACGCGGATCGTTGGGGAGGACGAACATCGCTTTCTCTATAATTGGCATTGCTTGATCCGGTGTCATCAACCCTGCGAAGTAAGGTTCCAACGGTTCATAGAAAGTGTCCTTAATGCTTGGTATGAGGGACAATGCTTGTTGGTAATGGTGTAGTGCTGCCTCGGTATTGCCGCTGGTATAGAAGATTTCTCCGAGCGCGAAATGCGATTGCCCATGCGTTGGCTCAGTCTCTATTGTGCGTTGATACAGTTGAATCGCACTATCTGTATTGCCTTTTTCATTAAAGATAACCGCCAGTTCGTAAATTTCCTGTGCCGAGTGGCTTTGGTACTGTGCAGCTTTGGCGTATTCTGCTAAAGCGTCATCGAAAAATCCTTGTGTAGCGAGAATTTGGCCGAGCTTGATGTAGGCGGGTGCGAACTTTTTCTTTTGATGCGTAATATTTTCAAACGCTTCGCGGGCGCGGTCTGTCTCACCTTGTGCGAAGTAGACCAAACCGATACCGTATTGTGGATATTCCCATTTCCGATTTAACTTTCGCGCTGTCTCAAAGGCGTTGAGTGCTTCTGTGTAGTTTTGCTGTTTCCGATAAATCTCACCGATCCGATAGTAAACGGGGTAGTAGTTCGGGTTCAAACGGACGCACACCTCAAATTCCGCAAGTGCCAGTTCGTTGTTACCTTGTTGTTGATAGATACCACCGAGATTGAAACGCGCCCAAAACAGATCTGGCTCAATTTCAAGGGCGCGTTGTAGATAGACGACCGCCGTGTCAAAGTTCTCATCGGTTTTCGTGGCTTCAAGCGCGTGTACGTAGCCTAAGCCGTAGTAGAAACCAGCCTTCATTGCAGGAGATGAGGGCTGCTGTCCCTGAGAATTCTCTTTTTCTGTTTCATAAAGCGTTAGGAGTGTGGAGAGTCGTCCCTGTTTCTGCCACTTAAGGATAAATTCGCGGTGTTTCTCGGCAGGCTTCTTTTTTTCTCGTAGGACCTTTGCAAAGTCTTTTCTTATGTTCGCTTCCCATTTTTCCGCAGCAGTGGAAACCTGTGAAAAAGACATATTGATTATTAAGTTTAGAATTAGCACGATAAGTATGGGATTTAGCCGTATTTTTTTCATTTTATTTCCCTTTGATGGATTGTGAGGTGCGTTTTTTCTACCTTGATATTGTTATAGCATTTCTGAATAACCGCTTCTCATTAACAAAAAACCGGTTCGTAGTGGCGCAATTCATTGCGCCTCTTACATCCGACGCCGCACGAGTTTCAATATCTCTGAAATGCGAATTTATTTTTCAGATGTGGTATTATCTTCCAGATTCTAATAGACGTTCGATTTTCGCACGTGTCGGCATGGAAGGGGTCGCGCCAACGACAGTGACTGCCGCTGCGCCCGCGGCATTTGCAAACGCAACTGCCGAGTGTAAAGTTTCACCGCTTGCCAAGGCGGTTGCAAGCGCGCCACAAAACGCATCCCCCGCACCTGTCGTATCTATAGGTTCAACAGACAGTGCGGAGACGCGTTCAGATGTCGTCGCTGTCAACATCAACGCACCTTGTTCACCGAGGGTTAGCACGACAGCAGCGTTTTCGGTATCCACCATACGAGCACGTAACGCCTCCGCTGCGCGGCATGCTTCTTCGTGACTGCTAACCTGCATCCCCGACAGCAATTCCGTTTCAGATTGGTTCGGGGTAAGAATATCAACATATCTTAAAAGATTATCCGGCAGTAGTTGCGCAGGCGCAGGATTTAAGACGACCGTTGTGCCGTGTCTTTTGGCAATTGCTGCTGCGTGTTCAGATGTCGCAATCGGCGTTTCCAATTGGAGGAGGAGCACATCCGCGTCTGCGATGCAGCCAGCGGCAGCATCTATATCTGCTATCGTGAGTGCCATATTTGCGCGCGGGACGACGATAATGCTATTGTCCCCATCCGGTTCAATAACAATTGTTGCTACGCCTGTGCCGATGTCTGTACGTCTTGTGACAAACCTGCTGTTAATATGTTCATTTTCTGCAGCGGCGAGTAGCATCTCCCCGAAAGGATCCGCACCGACACTTCCGACAAGCGTAACTTCGGCACCCAATCGTGCGGCGGCGGTTGCCTGATTAAATCCTTTCCCACCTGTGAAAATATCAAAAGCATCGCCGATGAGCGTTTCGCCTTTATCGGGTCGCCGAGTTGCGTGGCACACCAGATCAATGTTCAGACTCCCGACGACGGTAACTTTCGGTATTGCACGGTTCATCACGACTTACTCCTGCCTTTTTGCAGCGTGAACGCCCAGATGCGACCTGCATCGGCGTAGCTTGCAAGCCAAAACTTGCTGTTATAAAGAACGATTTTAGACAATTATAGTTGACATGCAACGCCATTGTCAAGAACTTATCGGAATTGGCTAAAGCCATTCAATTCTCCTGTAGGAGGGAACTCCGATTCCCGACATACCGCGGTAGGAGCGATCTCCGAATCGCGACTTCTTCGACTCTCCGAATCGCGACTTCTTCGACTCTCCGAATCGCGACTTCCTCGACTCGGTTACGCGCCGTGCCTGCTGTTAAAATCTGAACTGTGAGTTCTGTGATTTTCGATGATAAGCGGAAGCGTTTCTTTGTATGGCTGCTACAGAAATGTTGCTCAACTAACGGGTGGGGACCCCGGTTAGGAACCTCACCAGCAAAAGGGGATATGTGAGTCTTGTTAATGAATGGAGTATCCGCTTTGGACCAGCATCACCGACGTTGGAGAAAACTGCTCTTGAGTGTGAGCTGCCTCTGTTGTCCGTTCTTTTTCAGCGTGACGTGCTTGGTTTGGATGTCGGTGACGTGGGTGTCGGTGTCAAGTGTATCACCGATAGTGACGATGTATATCTGATTTTCTACAGTGTTTTGGATGATGGCTTTCGGCGGTGTGTTCGCTCTGCAAGGCAAGATCGTTCCGATGAGACGATACGGTTCTGTCGGGCGGGGCGGTGTCCACCCTAACGGACGAAACAGATTGTTGTCAATGATGGTGCGGTAGAACGACTCGCCCCCCTCATTTCCTTGCTTTTTCCAACTCGGCTAAGTTACAAGCATACGCGACAAGGATTGCAAACAATATACTCGCGAGACAGATTGCTACGGTGAACACTGTCCCTGATTTGTATTGAGACATTTTTGTCAACATCAAAAATCCTCCATGAGGTTAATGCCCAAAGCCCACTATGGTGAGGGCTCCGTGCGATTACGTTCTTTCCATTCCGTGTAGAATTCTTCCAAATCTATATTCGGCGAAGAGACCTTCGCGCGATTAAGTTCTTCCCGCTCGCGATTGAGTTGTTCTCGCTCCACTTTCAATTTCTGCGACTCTCTCGCCAGAACTTCCTTGTTTTCCTGGAGCGACTGCGCGTCCTGTTCTATCTGCTCCGGGGTCTTGGCGGCACCGAACGCCTCAAGGCGACGAAAAAAAAGATCCACGTCCTCGGCGGACTGCGTTTTCAATGCCGCTTTCCGCTCAGCCTCGAGTTGTTCGGGAGACATAAGCGCAAAAATAGCGTAGAGTTGTTCACGCCGCTGCTTTGAATGCGCGAGAACGGCATCTTCATAGGCTACTTCTTTTTTAACCAATGCCGCGTCCCTTTCTCTGTGTGCCTGCCACCGCTGGTACCATTCGTGATACCGCCTCGCACGCGCAATGGACGCAGCGGTATATTCATTATGGATTTCCTTGGCGAGATCCAGGGGCAGACCTTTGAGAGGCCCTGTATGCACAATTTCCACCGTGTCGTCGGATATGGCAACAACGTTGTCATCGGGCGCGGGTGGCATCAGTGCCGTCTCGGAGGCACCCTTTATCGACGTAGGGACGGCGCGGGGGGTACCGTTTCGTTTGGTTTCCGCCGCTTTTAGGTGCCGAACTTCGGCTTCCGCCTTTTCCACTCTTGCCTCTAAAGTCGCCTCTCTGGCTCTGTCTTGTTTACTAACGAAGTGGATAACCAAGAGGGCAGACACCGCACTATAGAGGAAAAACATGAAGAAAATCTCGACAAGATTCATCTTGCGCTCGGTAAAAAAACTAAAGATACGGGGGTTGGTTAAAAAACGATAACGCCGACTCATGAGTCAATCTCCTATAGGGTAGTTATCCGCTTGTGTCTCGCATCTATCCGCGTCCGGACAGACGGGCTTTTGACACTGCGGCGGTTGTTATTCAGCATTAGATTCTCCTATTATTTTATCAGGTTTAAGAATGAATTGTCAAGAAATACGATCTTTGACACAGGGTCATTTAGTTCTCGGATAAAAGTGAACGCTCAATCTCAACATACCTTGTAGGAGCGAACTCCGATTCGCGACTTTCCTACCAAAATGGATAAAAAACTGAAAACTAAAAAGCCCTGTCTTTGACATGAGGATACAGTTTCTATCCAAACGATAGTATCTGGGTGAACTCGCACCAATTGCGAAGTTCCCTACTCAAGTGCCAACACTAACATAAATCAGCCCGTATCACCATTTTGGTGAAAAATTATCTCCTCTTCTTAACCATTGCGGAGACGGGATTCGTGGGATTATGACTCAAGTTGCTATCTAACAAGATTAGGACTTACGCAAACGCCATTTGGGAAGAAAGCGGACGCTTCGGATGCTGCAAGCGAAACCGTGAAAAGAAAGGTCGCCGAGGCACGGGGACCTCGGCAAACAGATGCTTGCTGCGTAAGTCCTAATTGTGAAAGACAGCGCAGTTTTTTGAAAGAAGGCACATTGCGTTTTTTAGAGTAAAACCCGATACAGAACCATTCGGTTTTCCATTTTTGCGTTTTTGCGTTTTCGCTGGCGAGGTTTGGAGCCTCGCCTCTTTCCCACAGCCGCGCCGAACGCTGGCAAAGTTGAGGTACGTTTCGAGGAAGACCACGACTTTGCTAATAATTGACCGTTGACGGTTTCTGACTGCTGATTGCTGACAACTGAATGCCTCTGAACCCGATAAGTTTTGGCTTGCAAGCCGTACTGAAAGGTGCTATCATGCACAGAATCATGAACAGGTAAATCTTATGAACTGAAAGGGGGTGCTGTATAAGCTGATGAATTCTAAATTAAAGTATGTGGTTGGCTTTTTAATCTTTTTGGGACTGTGCTTCGTGTTCCAGTGGCGTGCAGGGCAGGTTAATAGTACTGAAACCCTTGTGTGGTACAGCATAATCCCACCGCTGCTTGCTGTCACGTTAGCGATCGTAACGACTCGATTATTTCCGAGTCTCTGTATCGCAGTCGGTGTTGGGCTTGTGCTTTCATGGTATCAAAAAGGTGCTACGCCGAGTGGCTTTTTGGCGGAAGCCGTCTGGTTCGTCCGTGCCGTGAGTGTCGGAAATGATGGGATAGATCTCTTCAATGTCTGGGTAGTATTGTTTGTTTGTCTTATCATGGCGACGATCTCTGTCGTGGTAGCCTCTGGCGGGATTGGCGGTGTGGTTATCTGGCTCTCTCAGTTTGCGAAGGGACCGCGGTCGGCGCAATTTATCACGGGTTTGATGGGGATACTCATCTTTATCGGGGATTATTCTAATGCGATGCTCGTCGGACCCACAATGCGTCCGCTCACCGATCACCATCGCGTCAGCCGTGAAAAGTTGGCATTCCTTGTGGACTCCACAAGCGCACCGATTGCCGGTCTCGCGTTTGTTAGCACTTGGATCGGTTATGAGGTGGGACTCTTTGAGGATATAGGGGAGACGCTTGGGCTTGGACTTGATGGGTATTCTATGTTTTTCGATGCCCTCAGTTTTCGGTTTTACTGTGTGCTGACCATCATTTTTGTTATCGTCAATGCGCTCAGCGGTAGGGATTATGGTGCGATGCACCAAGCCGAGACACGTGCGCGGCAGACAGGAGACATTGCTGCCCCAGATGCACAAGCACTCGGACACACCGCCTCCTTTACCAGTTTACCAAACGCCGTTGTCCAACCTTTTTCGGCGGTTTTGCCGCTCTTAACACTTTTTGGATTGCTATTGGGTGGTTTCTGGATTGATGGCAACGGCACCGGATCTATTCTCTCGCTAACTTCTTGGCGGAACGCGCTTTCAGAGGCGAACAATGTTATGGTGCTTGCCTGTGCGGCAGCAAGCGCGGTTGTCGTCGCAATTATCTGTGCGCGTTTGCTCTCAAAACTACGATTCTCAGCGATTGCTCCGGTTGTTTGGAACGGTATAAAGGGGAGCCTCACACCATTGTGCATTCTGTTATTGGCGTGGGGGTTAAAAGCGAGTTGCGATAGGCTGGAGACGGGTCAATTCCTTTCCACGATGCTCAGTGATGTTGTATCGCCACTCTGGTTCCCGGTCTTCGTCTTTATCTGCGCATCTGTGACCTCTTTCGCAACTGGCACGAGTTGGGGCACGATGGCGATCCTGATTCCGACTGCGATTCCAGTGGCGTTTTCGCTCGACGGCGATAGTTATGGACTTACGACAATCATTTGCCTCGGTGCGGTGCTGGATGGTGCCATCTTCGGCGACCACTGCTCACCGCTTTCGGATACGACGATTCTGAGCTCTATCGCCAGCAGTTGCGACCCACTGCATCATGTGAGAACGCAATTGCCCTATAGCCTCACCGTCGCGTGTATCGCGCTGTTTTGCGGTTATCTCCCTGCTGCACTTGGTATCTCTTCAGCGATCGGGATTGCCGGTGGCACAGTCTTAATCGTCTTGCTGTTTTTTGGCGTAGCTCGCAAGCCAAAATTTGCTACATAAATGCATTGGATTGCTGGCTTCCGTAAGTTTCAAGCATCGCGCGGTATTTAACTATTTAACCGTAGGTATAACGAAAGAAAAGCATTGTTGAAGACCCGAAGCGGAAAAGGAGAATGACATGAAGGTTGCCCTTGAAGGACAAGTGGCAGTTGTTACAGGTGGTGCCCAAGGCATCGGTCGCGCTATTGTGGATGCGCTGATTGATAATGGTGCCTACGTGGCAATTGTTGATATTGACACACAGGCAGGCACTGAAACCGCCGAAGAGATTCAGCAAAGTGGTGGAACGTGTCTATTTGTAGAGGGTAACGTATCAGACGCGGCACAAATGGAGACTGTTGCAGCGCAGATTACGGCGCACTTCGGCAAAATTCAGATTCTGGTGAACAATGCTGGAATAAACACCAAGAGCGATAGGGTACCGATTCACCAGTATACCTTAGAGGATTGGCACCGTATTTTGGAGATAGATTTGACCGGTGTTTTCACAACGAGTCGTGCGGTTATCCCTTATATCCTTAAGTCTCATAGCAGGTCTGGCTCCGAGAATGCTACTGGACGTATTGTTAACATCAGCTCTATTGCGGGGTTGGTGCCGTTGCGTTTACAGAGTGCTTATGTCGCGGCGAAAGCTGGCGTAGCCAATCTAACGCGTTCAATGGCATTGGAACTCGGACCAGAGGGAATTCTGGTGAACGCTGTCGCACCCGGTTCGACGTTGACCCGCGGCACGGAGGCACTTTTCTATGGAGATGACGGGGCATATACAGAAAACGCGGCGAGTCTACTATCACACATTCCGTTGGGGAGACCTGGAAAAACGACAGAAATCGCAGCAGCGGTGCTCTTTCTTGTTTCGCCAGATGCGAGTTATATCAACGGGACCATTCTCGCGGTGGACGGTGGATGGACTGCTGGCTATACGCGGGATTGGTAAATCAATAATAGATAAGGCACACGGCGTGTCTACTATGGGTGTGCCGGTGCACGGCGTGTATCTACTACGGCGGCAACGGCACACGGCGTGTATCTACTACTTTTATAAAGGAGCTAAAAAATGGCAAAGATTACTATGTTTAAAGGGTATCAAGGAGAACCGCCTATTCCAAAACCGGCGCATCAGGTGCAGGCAAATGTTGTCACAGTTCAAGATGGCGTGCCTGTAAAATACTCGGGTTGCGATGGCATCGGTGTGCGTGTCGTGCATCCGGCGAACCCGAACGCGCCTGCAGAGAACTTGGGACTCGTCGTGTTTTTTGTGCCACCACACGTTGTGCTTGAACCGGGAAGCCACCACACCGAGGAGTGCTACGTCATTCTAAAAGGAAAAGGGGTAATGACCCTCGCTGGTGAAAAAGTGCCTGTTGAAGCGGGGACGTTCATTCATCTTCCGCCGTGGTGTGAACACGGGATTGAAAACACAGGCGATGAATCCATGGAGGTCTTAATCTGTACCTCTCCGCCAAACCCATAAATTGACCCGAAAAACGTTGTTTTGAGGAATCAAATGCCTGATTTGGGGTTACTCGTGCCCTCTCACAGGCATTTTGTATTTTTAATTCAACTTTTTTCTTACATTTTCGTTAAATAAAGTATCTAAAGTGTTTAACGTATGCTGGTATACCACACCTTTAATCTGTGGGGTTGATTTATGCACGGATCGATGTCAAGTTCAGGTCGCGAGAGAGGATCCAGAAGGGGGACGAGCTCCTTTAGTGGAAAACCGCGCTTCCGGAAACGGGACCATGAAGCATTAACAACGATGGAGGAGGTGCCTGAACTCCTGAAAGAACGCGCAGAAGCAGTGCTTGAAACAGGAGAAAAAATCAAAATTGCTGTTTCAACCGACCTGCGTTTTGATGGCACCTACGGCAAAGATTGGCTATTAGTTACAGATAAACGGCTCATCGCTTTCAATCAGAATGGTACTCTCGGACACGACATGCGAGAGGTGCCGCTCACGTCCGTTGAAGATGTCGAAATCCTTGAGATGTACGGGAATAACATTCTCAAAGTGAGTACTGCGGACAATGCTTTTGAACTGTCGCGTTACTCAAAACGGTTAACCCCGAAGTTCAACCTTGCTGTCTCAGAGTTGGAGGAATTGGTTCCACAGAGCGAAGCGAACACAAACGGTAGACCCCGCGGGCGGCATGGACGTGGTCCAGGCGGTATGCAACCGGGTGGTGATAACAGCCGATGTGAAAAGTGTGGGCAGCCGATTCCAAGCTGGTCGGGTGTCTGTGTCAATTGTGTTGAACAAGGGAAACTCCTCTTCCGGCTCACTAAATACGCTGTTCCATTTTTGTACATCGTCGTACCGGCATTCCTAATGATGATGGTCATCCGGCTTGTCGCGGTCTACCCACCGATTCTAGGTAAAGAATTGATTGATGCTATTCTGAAACCGGTCGAAACTGCCGTTACTGCAGGACAGCCGCTTCCCGAAACGACGTGGGGCCACCTCCAAGGGACAGTAAATATGTTGAGCAGGTGGTTTGACAACATACCGGCTGCTGGTACTTTTGGACACCTCATTGGGCTTGTGCTGCTCATGGCAAGCGTTAGGGTTTTTACGATGGTAGCTTCAGCCGTGCGTGGATATATGATGGCATGGGTGGGTCAGAATATCACGAGACGACTCCAAAACGAATCTTATGAGCACCTCAACGCGCTCTCCATTGATTTTTTTCAAGAACGCGATACTGGAAACCTCATGTCGAGGATTACGCACGATGTGTCAAGACTTCGGGATTTCATTGCAAATGGGGTACAAGACATTGTCGGTGATTCTCTCACACTCATCTATATGTGCGCGATCATGTTCGCTTTCAGCTGGAAACTTGCGCTCTGGACGCTGATACCTATTCCGTGTCTTATCTTCTTCACAATCTTCTTTGGACACAAAATGAGCAAAGTGTACCATGTTTTATGGAAACGGTATGCGAACATTAGCACGATTCTCGCCAGCACGATTCCGGGGGTCCGTGTTGTCAAGGCATTTGCTCGCGAACGTTATGAGATAAATCGGTTTAGCGAATTGACACATCAGGTATTTAGCGGTGAGATGAATGCTGCGAAACTGGGGACCCTTTACCGCCCGATCATGGAATTTATCACCTACTCCGGCTCTATCCTGATCTGGCTCGTCGGCGGGTGGCAAATCTTCCAAGGCGATTTAACCATTGGTACCCTGTTTATGTTTCAGGGATATATGATGCAATTCTTTGGGCCGGTGCGTACCCTCTGTCAGATGAACGAGCGGTTTATCCGGGCTGGCACGTCTGCCGAGCGCGTGTTTGAAATTATGGACACACCGCCGAGCATTGCTGATAAAGACGATGCAGTGGCTCTTGGGAATATCCGTGGTGCTGTTGAATTTCAGGATGTCTATTTCTCTTACGATAGCGACAAGAATGCCCTCAATGGTGTCAGTTTTGAAGTGCAGCCCGGTGAAATGATAGGGTTAGTTGGGCACAGCGGTGCCGGGAAAAGCACGCTTATCAATCTCATTACCCGGTTCTACGACCCGAACGATGGCGTAATAAAAATTGATGGTCATGACAGTCGCGATATTAAGGTTAAGGCGTTGCGGCAGCAGATCGGTGTTGTGTTGCAAGATCCCTTCTTGTTCCAAGGCACCATAGCCGAGAATATCGGTTACTCAAAACCGGGGGCATCTCGGATGGAGATTATTGCTGCTGCAAGAGCAGCAAACGCCCACGATTTTATCGTCAAGTTTCCTGATGGTTACGACACGCTGGTAGGTGAAAGAGGTGCCCGGGTCTCTGGTGGTGAGCGGCAGCGCATCTCTATTGCACGCGCAATTTTGAAAAACCCGCGCATCCTTATCTTAGACGAAGCCACTTCGTCCGTTGATACCGAAACGGAGTCTAAAATTCAGGAGGCACTGCAGCGACTTGTCAGTGGGAGAACTGTGTTTGCTATCGCGCATAGGCTGTCAACCCTTAAGTACGCCGATCGGCTTGTTGTGTTGAAAGAGGGAACAGTTGACGAAATAGGAACGCATGAGGAACTGCTCGCCGAAGCGGGTACCTACGCGAACCTGTGTGAGAAGCAGACTGAATTATCAAAGATTCGTGCATGGTAATCTGACTTTAGAAGAAGGAGGCGTGCTAATGAAGGAAGCGATCGAGGTAATTAATGAATTAGAGTTCCTTGATGCGAGCCATGTCAGAATTGAGCGGAACGCATTTGAAGAACTCGTTGTTCAACTACCAGATGGGGTAACCCACACGAAGGTTGAACCGATTTGTGCTTTCCCGATAAACGAAACGAACCGATATATTTCCCTCATAGATGAAGAGTCTAATGAGATCGGTATTATTGAGGATATAAAACATCTCCCTCGCGCCTCCCGCGAGGTTCTCGTTGAGGAGTTACAGAAACGGTACTTTATGCCGAAAATTACCAAAATCAACTCGCTTGACGGACAGTTCGGGATTACACAGTGGGATGTTGAAACCTCCCAGGGGGATGTAGAATTCGGTGTGCGTTCCCGATACGATATTGTCACGCTTGAAAACGGGCGTGTGCTGATCAAGGATGCAGATGGTAACCGGTATGAAATTGAGAACTACCATAAATTGGAACCGAAAAGCCTTGCCCTACTTGAAACGCAGATATAGGAGTACTATCGGTTGGGAGAAGATATGGAAAGTGTAAGAATTGAACGGATTGAATGGGCCCGCTTAACAGGCGAACGCCCGCGAAAAGCCGGCTGCAATTCGCGGCTCGGTGAACACGGACTGCACGTCCGTCCACCTATCGCTCGTCTAACGACAGATGATGGCGTTAGCGGTTTTGGGTTTTCGTCAATTTCACGTGAAAAAGCAGAAGCCATCGTCGGGTTTCAACTCAGCGATGCTTATGACGCGGAAAGTGGAGTCGCTGAAGAATTCAGGACGCTGGAATATCCGCTCTGGGATTTGGCGGGACAGTTAGCACAAAAACCGGTATATGCGATGCTTTCCGGACAGAATGGTGAGTTTCGCGCCCCGTGTTACGATACCTCGCTCTATATTGATGACTTGCACCTTGAGGACAATGCTGAAGCAGCGGTGCTCATCGCTTCCGAGGCGTTAGAAGGGAAGGCTCGCGGACATAACGCCTACAAAATCAAGGTAGGACGCGGCGCAATGCACATGCCTCTTGACAAAGGCACACAGCGGGATATTGATGTTATCCGTGCCGTGCGCGAGGCTGTTGGACCCGATGCTACGATTTTGATAGATGCAAACAACGGTTATAACCTTAACCTTACCAAGCAGGTATTAGGTGGGACTGCTGATGCAAACGTCTATTGGATGGAAGAGGCGTTCCACGAGGATGCACGCGTTTATAGTCTCTTGAAGGAATGGTTAAATGCCGAAGGTTTGGAAACCCGTATTGCGGATGGCGAGGGTGGCGCATCACCGCACCTTGTGAATTGGGCAAAAGACGGACTCATTGACATCGTCCAATACGATATTTTTAACCCCGGCTTCTCGCGTTGGCTTGAGTTGGGACCCGAATTGGATGCAGCCAATGTTGGCACAGCACCACATCACTATGGCGGTCACTACGGTAATTACGCCACGTGTCACCTTGCAGCGAAGGTAGAGCGATTTGAGTTCGTGGAATGGGATCATGCGACGACTCCCGGTATAGATGATTCTGGTTACGCTATATCCAATGGCTATGTAAACGTGCCGCAAAGTCCCGGTTTCGGCTTGAACTTGGAAGAGACACCCTACCAAAAAGCACGTGAAGAGAACGGATTTGAGGTCCGTGCATAATGGTGTGTTTGTAAAGCACACAAAGTTTGCAAGCCATGAGGAGGACAAAAATTATGGGATATTTATCGGATGCCGACAAAGCTTTTTTCAAAGAAAACGGTTATCTCGTTGTGCGCGGTGCGGTAGAACCAGAAGCGGTTGATGCCGCACTTGATAGGATTTGGGAAGCACTTGATGAAGGTAGGAATGACCCGGAATCTTGGATTCGTAAAGGTTATCGTACAGTTCCTGTCGGCGGTGAGGATGTTATCCGCGGAACAATATACAACAACCGAGTCTTCAAGATGGGTGAAGAATTGGTTGGCAAAGGCAAATTAAATACCGGTGGCGGTGCAGGACCGCATATCAATTTTCCGGATCCAGACAGGGAATGGCGCGAACCCGGCGGACACCTCGACGGTTACCATACCCCTACAAACGGCGTACCAAAAGGTGTCGTCGGTTCGTTCACGCTCGGTGCGACCGTTTATCTTGACACGGTTGAAAAACAGGGCGGTGGGTTTACCATCTGGCCCGGGAGCCATCGGATTTGGGCAGAATATTTCAGACACCATGACCTGGATAGCCTCCCCGGCGGTGGTGCCCCGTTCGATTTAGGACCGAGCTATGAATTCACAGGTGGTGCTGGCGATGTCTGTTTCTGGCATCATCAGATGAGTCATACTGCTGGTCCGAACTGCGGACACAACGTCAGAATTGCACTCATTAGCAGGTACCGGCGAACAGATCTCGACGAGATTAAGTTTGAAACCCCGGATGATATGTGGAAATATTGGGACGGGATTTCGTAGGATTTACACCTTGTAACTCTGCTTGAAAACTGGCGAGATTCAAACCTTAGCAACCAGGTGGAAAACCCCGCAAAATCACTTCTACCATAGCGACATCCGAATATTAATTGGTTAAACAAATTGATATATGGTACGCTATTATTAGTCTGTTTTTTTAACGAAAACAACATTAGAGTTATTTATAGTAGGTTTTAGAATTACTACACTTCGTCAAAACTGAATTAGGAAATTTGGGAATGGACCTCTATATGAATCCTTCCGAAGTCTCAGAAATAATAGGTGTGGAGGAAGGAATTATTATTCGAGCATTAGAACGGAGAGATGTGGAGATTGAACCGTATCTGCGCGTCATATCTGCTCCGTCTGAAAATCAGGGAGATTCCACACAACCGCTAATTCAACTACGGGTTGATGGACTCGCGCCGCTGATAAAAAAACTTACCTATAATATTCCAACAGATGACATTATTGAAAATCTCAGCTGCCAAATTATTGATATTACTTATCTACGGGAAACTGGCGGCAAATTGGAAGCGGAAAATAAAGCACTTATCGCCGAAAATACCCAGCTTCGAGAGGTGATTGAATCTTTCCAAACCGAAAGAGGCGATTGGTCAGCACAAGTTGAGAATTTAACAAGTCAATTGACGCGGGAACAATCTAAAAATTGGGTGACTCGCCTGTTGAAACGGAAAGATTGAGCAAATTTAGGTGAGTGAGACTACAGATTCCTGAAAGATCGCTATGACGAAAGAAAGACGAAATCAGTTAATTGCAATTGGCTTCTTTGTCGTTGGTATTATTTTTCTCTATATAGAGGGGATCTCACTACTACCGGCGATTATCACGCAAAATGTTGTTTTGCTCAAGGGCATCGCGCTGGTGCTGCTGAGTATTGCTGCCATCCTCGGTGGGACTGCCTTCGAGAACAAACAGCGAATCGCCATGATATCCGGTGTTGGTTTGGTCATTGGATTAGGATTTCTCTATTTGCCTATTCCATCAGTTCTAAGCAGTTCGGCGTTTCATATACTATTCGCCTCTGCTATTGCATTCGGTATGACGACAACTGCGAAGCGGATTGCAACTATGAGTGCAGCACTCTTGGCGTGTATCGGGTTCGTCTTCCTTTACCAACCCTTTTTTCCATCACTGGGTGGTACCGCCCTACACCTACTTCTACCCGGCATAATCGTTTTTTCGATTGTCTTTTCGCAGAAAACCTTGTGTGAACGCTTCTCTATTGGTTTAATCGCACTCGGTTTGATTGCACTCTGCCAACCGTTTTTCATGTTGTTTTATCAAACTGGCTTTCAGTTGTTGCTCACGGGCTTAACAGGATTTATTGTCGCAGCACACCGGTGATACAGTCCGTGTGATCGTGCTTTCCAATCGGTTTCCAGAGGGAACTCTTGCCAAACAGAACCCATAGTTCCAAGACGAAAAAAGTTGTGATAGTGGGTGCGGGTATCATCGGTGCCACGCTCGGTTATCATCTGTCCCGACGAAATGATATTACTGTGACGCTTCTGGAGCGAGATGTTCCCGGTGCAGGCGCGTCCGGTCACTCTTTTGCATGGGCAAATGCTTTTGGAAAAGATCCACGCGATTATCACACACTCAATCGGCGTTCGTTAGATATGTGGTACCGGTTGGCACATCAACTTGAGGCGGATATTGGTATCCACTACGGCGGTGAAATGCGGTGGGAGAACGACCCGCAACGTGCAACGCAGCTGCGTGAACGTATCCAACAGATCCAAGTGTGGGGGTATCCGTGTCGTCTTATCACCGCTGACGAAATGTTAGCACTCGAACCACACCTACACCCCGGTACTGTGTTAGCTGCATCCCTTTCTGAGGCAGATATCCACATCGAAACCGATACATTTATTGATGTTTGTCTCCGGCATGCGAGCGAAGCAGAAGCGGTTGTGCATGCGCAAACCAGCGTCACAGAGTTTGTCATTCGTAATGGCAATATCGCCGCTGTGAAAACGACCAACGGAGAGTTTCCGTGCGATGTCGTTGTCTTAGCGAGTGGTGTTCAAACGACCGAACTGGCTTCTCTGGCACAAGTCAATATTCCGCAACAACGGAGTCCGGGCATAGTTATCAAGACGACACCGTGTGCTGAGGTTTTACACAACGTCGCAATCATTCACGCACCGTCAACGGATGAACACCATCAACACCTCCACCTCCGACAACTGGCTGATGGGAGTCTCAGAATTGGGCAGGGAACCCAAGAAGGGATAAACCGTGATGACTCGCAACAGCATGCCGACACCCTTCTTGATCGTGCCAAAGCCTATTTGCCGGCGATAGCAGATGCAAAAGCGATTCCAACACCTGTCGGTTATCGCCCGATGCCGCTTGATGGGTTTCCAGTACTCGGATTTACTGAAGCAGTGCCGAACCTGTATATTACATTATAGTAGATTCCGAAAATAAGTTTACATTTTTTGAGATTTATGTTAGAGTTTATGATTATGGCATATTCAACAGATTTACGCAAACGCGTGCTTGATTTCATCAATAACGGTGGCAGTAAAGCCGCCGCTGAACGCACCTTTTGTGTCTCAAGAAGAACGATCTATAACTGGTTAGAAGCAGAAGACCCCTTCGCCTGCGAAAAACCGGGCCCCAAAGGTCCCCGACACATTGATTACGACGCACTTCAGCAACATGTTGCCGATTTCCCAGATTTCACACTCGCTGAACGCGCCCAACACTTCGGTGCTTCTACACATGGCATCTTCTATGCCTTGTCAAAACTCAATATCACGCGAAAAAAAAAACGACAACTTACAAAGAACAGTGTCCGGTGAAACGCCAAGAGTATCTCTCAACCCTTCAGCAAGAGACGGAGCAGCATCGGAAAAAACCGGTTTATATTGATGAGAGTGGTTTCAGTGAAACTGATTTCCGTCGGTATGCTTATGCGCCGAAAGGTGTTCGTGTTGAAGCGAAAGTGCCAAGTCATCGGTATAAGACCACGACGTTGATTGCTGCGCGGTTTCAGGAGTGTTTCACTGCGCCTGTGCTTTTCGAGGGCAGTTGCGATGCGGTTGCCTTCAACACTTGGCTTTCGGAGATGTTATGTCCTTTGCTTGACGACAGTCACGTTCTGATTATGGATAATGCTTCTTTCCACAAAGGTTCAGAGACGGAGGCATTGATCCGGGGTAGCGGTGCGAGTTTGTTGTTTCTACCCTCATATTCCCCAGAGTTGAATCCGATTGAGAAGGATTTCGCCAACATCAAGCGGATACGTCAATACAACGCTGAGACTTCTATTGATGATATTATAAAAGTGTATAAGTAATTACGGGTTTTACTATAATGCACAGTGGTGTGACGTTGGCACCTTTGGTAGGTGAGATGGCGACGTTAGAAATCGCAGATGGTGCGCAGGTAGATTGGTTCGTACCCTATCGCCCAGAGCGGTTTGGATAGGCTGTTGGTTTGAACTCAGTCACAATACCAACAATAGGGGATACTTCCAGGCAGATTTACCCGCCAAAACCCAATTCTTTAGCTTGCCTCTTCCCGCCTTCCCAGTAACGGTTGGGGACCCCGGGATATAGTCGGGGTCCTTGTATGTCAGACCAGGGCGTGAAAAATAAATCTAACATTTTTTGTAGGTTGTGGTATACTCTTATTAGTATTGTTGGTAGAGAATACGCCCCTCGCTGCAAGGCGAGGTCTCTACTACTGCCAAGTCATCAATGAATTGCAGAAGTACCCAGCTGGGAGGGTTTTCGCACGACTGCAATGCCATTATTTAGACAAAACCCTCTAATACCAAATTAACCCCATTTGTAGCGCGAGGTCCCTGTGCCTCGCAATGCTGACTTGATCAAAAGACTTCTAATCAGGTTAATTTGGTATAAGATTAAAACAACGAAGGAGATAAAGATGTTAAGTGCAAGAAAATTTTCACCGATTCAACTTTTTACGCGAATTGCTATTTCTGTTTCCATCTTGATTTTTGTATCAGGTCTCCTTAGTTTTGGCGGGGAAATCCTCGATGACTTTGATGATGGCGATACAGAAGGCTGGGAACGCTCCCCACAGAATCCAGATAGCAAGTCCTTCTGGGGTATAGAGAAAGGGAAAACTTTCGTCACCTTTGATCCAAAGGGCCTTGTGTGGAGTGAGGCAATCTCCCAGTTCAATTTTACCGGCGAGGGTTTAAAAGTTGGTGCCCCAAACAAATGGACAGACTATGACGTGGAGGTTGATTTGCGGCACAAAGTGATCGCCAACTTCCCAGGTGGTGTCCGTGGGCGCGTTGACCTTGAGACAGGTTCACATTATGTTGTCTGGTTATATCCCGGATCGGCAAAAATGAATCTGTTTAGCAATCCGGGTTGGGACATTAATACCGGCCTGCAAAACCACGGTGAGGCTCCTTATAAGCCAGAGGTGGATAAATGGCACACGGTCAAATTGAGCTTTTCAGGGACCACCATCAAGGTCTTCTATGACAGGGAGATGATGATTGAAACAAAGGATAATCAGTACAAAAGCGGAACGGTAGCACTCGGTAATCAGGACAAAATTGTGGATTACGATAACGTCCGCATCACAGGTCCCGGTATTCCAGACTTAAATGCGAGTGCTGTCGAACCACAAGGTAAATTGACGACAACTTGGGGGCAGATAAAGTCGTCGTTTTAGACTCTATTTTCCATAGTGTTCCGTATACACCTTCACAAGGTCACCCTTCCGAAAACCGGGGACAGCGGTAGCGCACTCCTGTGCCAAATGTTCGTAATCAATCTCCATCAAGCGTGCTAAGACAATAGGGTTCTTGGCTTTCAGAAGTATCCACTGCTTATTCCGTTCACACTGCCTTTCATCTGTCTCTCTACGGGAATAATCTTGCCAGCCCTGACACGGCACAGCAAAATCAAAAGAGTTTAGAAAGACTTTCAAAGCATCTGGTGTGTTGTTATACTGCCACATCTGAAAATCTGGGTGCTGGATCGGTAGAGGTTTATATTGACGCATATCTTGATGCGTGCTTGCCAAACGGGTCCATATCTGAAACTCCGTATTTACCGAATAGGACTTGCCTGTGTCAAGGTGGAAAGCATCTCTTGGGAGCGTCAATTTGCTGATAAAGCGCATGCTGCGGTCAAGTTGTTTGTGAGTGGTAAATTTTCGGAAATTGACAGGGACAATAAATCCTATAAGATCTGCTAAGTGGGCGGCATGGTTAAAGAAATCTATCGCTAATTTTCCACGTTTGCCAAAGGGGGGGTTGCCGATGACTGCGGTGTCTCTGGGTGCGGTCGGGAAATCAGTGACGTTAAAAAAATCTTGGGATTTTACATCGTCACATTTCGGTATAAGATCTATACCTAAACGTCTCTGCAACGGTAAGAGTTCGTAAAACGCTCCGGTACCAGCAGCGGGTTCCACAAAAAAGAGTTCGTTGAGGCTTCGGTTTAGGGTTGAAAGTGTTTCCGTGAAATGTTGCCAACACGCTGTTGCGACTTCTGGTTTCGTATAAAACTGGTCAAGTGAATTCTGCACAGTCTTTTACCTTTTGTAATAAGGCTAAATTGTAATAAGGCTAAAGAGAATAAAAAATAGTAAGTGAGTTAACATGAAAGCGGGCGCGCCTTTCATGTTCATCAATAGGGCTGTTTGCGCGCCCAAGCCAATTATTCCGCAGTGGACTACTCAAAAGCGTACCAATTCGCCATCCTTGACAATCAAGACCTTCGCGTCGTAAACCGCGTCCCCGTCAGCATTAAAAGAGAATTGACCAAGAATTGTGTCAAGATCCTTGATATTCGCCAATGCGTCTCGAATTGAAGCGGCATCGATTGATTGCGCATTTGCGATTGCTTCAGCGAGGATATGAAGTGTCGCATACGAACGCGCGGCATAGTTGTTCGGTTCCATGCCGAATTTGGCATTATAATTCTCTACAAAGGCTTGATTTCCCGGTGTGTCAACAACAGTACCCCACCCTATAAAAGTCATCGCGCCCTCGGCAGCTGCACCTGCCGCCTGTACATCTCCGCCAGTCAATGTGCGCACTATAAAGGGTGCAGTTATGCCGAGTTGATGTGCTTGCGTGAGTATCCCAGGCTTTTCTGGTGGTAAAGATGAAACAAAGATAACATCAGGATCCAGTGCCTGTATTCGCATTAATTGTTCAGAAAAGTCAGTTTCACCGCTTTGGAAGGTTTCGGTGGCTACCACTTCAATCCCTTTAGCGGTGAGTACTTCTTGTACTGCGGTGTCTGCGTCAGTAGAGAAGGTGTCGGTTTCGTCATAGAGCGTTGCAGCGCGTTGGTAGCCGAGTTTCGCGTGCGTTGTTTCAATACCGTTGGGGGTAAGCACATCTGTGGCGAGCGCGACACGAAAGACAAAATCACTGATCGCACTGAGACCGCGTGCGGCGGAGGTCGGACTTATCGCTACCACCTGATTCTTATATGCAATCGGAAAAACTGTCTTGGTTTGCTCTGAGGTCGCGGGTCCGAGGATAACAGATACACCGCCCTGATTAATCAATTTATTGAAGGCTGCAACTGCTCCTTCTACGGTGCTCTGATCGTCCTCAATGATAAACTTGAACTTTGTTCCGTTGGATTGTGCGCTGTTAATCTCATTGAGTGCCAATTCAAAGTCTTGCTGCATCGGCTGACCAAACGAGTCAGTGAGTCGTCCTGTTAAAGGTAAGACAACACCGATCGAAATTTCTCCATCCGGTTCTGCCATCTGAGGTGTAGCAGGTTGGGTAATTTGTGAGACCTGTTCGCAGGCAGAAAGTCCTGCAATCAACACGATAATCACGGATAAAAATGTGAAAGTTATGATTTTTTGGATGTTCATAAAACTCCTTTGACAACCCACAATGTGCGCCTATTCGTTCGTTTATTAAGGGAATAGCACGTGGTGTGTGCTTGCCATTTTAATTGTACTTATTATATCATTTTCGCTATGAAAATCAAGGTAAAAGCGGTTGCTCTTCAAGTCAGAGCCATTCAGTTCTCCGGTATAGTTTTTACTCCAGGCCCGGTAGGTGCGGTTTCCTAACCGCACCGGATCGTCAAAAAAGGTGCAAAACTCGATATTTTCTTAAAACTGAATGGCTCTGCTCTTCAAGTCCTATGTGCTTGACCAATTTTCGATTATGGAGTATATTATAGGAAACCGAAGCGTTAGAAGATTACACGGAGCGATATGACAACAGAAGTAAAACCACGGGTCCGATGGGGAATTCTCAGTACTGCGAATATTGCCACGAAGGTTGCCAGCGCGATCCATCTCGCCGAGAATGCGGATCTGGTTGCAGTCGCGAGTCGGACAAAAGAACGCGCTGCAACATGGGCAGAAGACCACAACGTTCCCACGGCTTACGGCACTTATGACGCACTCCTCACCGACGATTCAATAGACGCTATCTACATCCCTTTACCCCCTTCGCTCCATGCTGAATGGACAATCAAAGCAGCTGAACACGGTAAACATGTCCTCTGCGAAAAACCGCTTGCTGCGAATACTGCCGAAGCGATCGCTATGGCGGATGCGTGTCACCAAAACGGTGTGCAACTGATGGACGGTGTCATGTGGGTGCACCATGGTCGCACTGCAGCGATGAAACAGAAGTTAACAGATGACACGCTCGGAAACCTGCGCCGAGTAACAGCAGCGTTCACTTTTAATTGGGATACAATTCCTGTTGGGAATATCCGTACGATGAAGGAATTTGCCGGTGGAAGTCTCGGTGATTTAGGTTATTACTGTGTCCGCGCGATTCTCTGGGCATTTGAGCAGATGCCGACACAGGTTTTCGCAACGGCGCGCTATAAGGTGGGTGTTGATTTTAACCTTGCCGGTATCCTTTGGTTTGACGATGAACGCATCGCTACTTTGGATTGTGGATTTGACACAGGACTCCGAAAGTGGTTTGAGGTAGCAGGCACGCGCGCCTCAATTGTGTGTGATGATTTCACCGTCCCGACCTCCGAAGAGACTGCCCGATTCTGGGTTCACGGTTCCAGTGGAAACGAGCAAAACATTGTTGAGGGGTGCGTCCAAGAGGTCATGATGATTGCGCGTTTCTCGCAGATTGTGCAATCTGGGAATCTTGAGCCACAGTGGTCCGATGTTGCTGTGAACACAATGCGTGTCTGTGATGCGCTTCTTGAATCAGATCGGCGAAAAGAGGTTGTTAAACTGTAGGAGGCTTGCATGAAGATTACAAACATTGAGACGTTTATTGTAGATGCGGGGTGGCGGCCTTGGATTTTTGTGAAGGTGGAAACCCATGAGGGTATCACCGGTTACGGCGAATGTAGCGACGGCAGGAATCCTAACGGCGTGGCGGGGACTATCAAAGACCTCACGCCGCTGCTCATCGGACGCTGATCCACGTGCTTATGAGATGCGGTTTTGGGACATGATTCGCGGTTCTCGGCAAAGCCCTGGCGGCATCGCTGCGAAAGGGATTGCTGGTATTGAGTGCGCGTTGGTCGATATTAAAGCGAAAGCGTTAGGAATCTCCGTTGTGGAACTGTTCGGTGGACCGACACGCGACGATGTGCGCGTCTATTGGTCGCACTGCGGTTCCTCTCGTGCACGCAACTTTGAACTCATTGGGGTGCCACCTTTAAGAACGATGGATGACATCGCCGCATTGGGTCGCGAAGTTGTTGAGAAGGGGTTCACCGCTCTCAAAACCAACATTGTTATTCCCGGCGATCCTGCTTCCGTCTACTTCCCGGGCTTCAGCACTGGACCCGGTACCACTGACGGAAACGTAACGCCTCAACTCCTACGACACATTGAAACCTTAATCGGCACCTTTAGAGAGGCAGTTGGTCCCGATGTTGGTATCAATCTTGATCTGAACTTCAACTTCAAACCGGAGGCGTGCATGCGTATCGCCAAAGTGCTTGAACCGTTTGACATGCTGTGGTTAGAGATTGATATGTACGATCATGAGGCACTCCGTCAAATCAAGGATTCCACGACGACCAAGATATGCACCGGCGAAAACCTCTATTACATGCGCGAATATTTACCCTATTTTGAATGCCGTGCTGCCGATGTCTTCATGATAGATGTGCCGTGGAACGGATTCGCACCATCAAAGAAGATTGGTGACTTGGCGAATGTGTTCCAACTCAACGTTGCGCCGCATAACTACTACAGCCACCTTGCTACCTATATGAGCGCGAGTCTCTGCGCCGTCCTCCCTAACGTGCGGATCATGGAGATTGATATTGATGATGTTCCGTGGAAAGACGACTTGACAACGCATGCCCCAGAAATTATGGACGGTTTCATGAAAATCCCGACGCGTCCAGGGTGGGGAACTGAGTTGAATGAAGAGGCAGTCAAAGCGCATCTCTGGGATAACCGGAGAGGCGATTGGTAAACTGATAGGAAGAAGAAAAAAGATACAGCACTACCGGACGACTATAGGTCAGCAGTGCTGCTGGCGTTTGCTAAACTGACGAAAGCGAATAAATTCCAAGTTTTACCAAATGGCACGATGTGCCTGCTGTGATTTTCCAGACGCTTCTATTTCCAGAGGTCAGAGTACTGTTCAATATTCTACTTTCTTTAGACGACGTTCTGCGAGATCTCGATGAAAACTATCATTTTCTCCCGCTTTGTCTATAATCTTATTCAGCCATTCCCTAGTCGAATTCCAGTTTTTGTTCTTCCAATAGACTTGAGCAATTTGATAGCGGAATGCTTGAAGTGTCGATGCATTAGGATGGAAAATTTCAAATTCTTCAAATGTCTGAAGTAATAAAGGCATATATTTGCTGTGATTACCCATCACGCCATAGGAGTTCTCATATCTACCTCCCGTTTTCCAACCAAGCAATGTCCTTAATTTACCTTCGTAAGCAATGCGGGAAGCTTTACTATTGGGGAATTCTGTGAAGACTTTATCATACCACTTCATTGCAGTTTCTACATTAGGGATCCAACTCGCGTCAATATTAAAGACATTGCTTTTTCCTTCTGACCAGAAGTCCGCATGCCGCAGATAGGAACGCGCAACGGCATTATCTACAGTCTCTTTAGTGTTCCCGATAACAATTTCGGATAATTTAGCGATTCGTTCCCGGACCAATCCTGCCTCTTCGGAATTGGGATACTTATCAACAAGATACTCCCACGAGTTGAGTGCCACCTTGATCCTGTCTTCTCCAAACGCAATATTGCCGAGTAAGTAGTAGGCCTGCGCTATATCATCGGTCTTGCTTCCTTTTTGAAAAATCACATCAATTAGTTCACGTTTAGCATCGGTTGTTAGTCCGTGTTCATTAAGCAAAATAGCCTTTTCTAACGAGGCTGCAAGAACCAATGAAGGTAGACTTACAAAGTAGAGGCTCAGTAGAACTAAAGTTCTAAATTTTAATGGCATTTTTGTTTCCTATTCAATTTTTAATGTAAAACTTACTCCAAGACAGTGACATCGTCTGCGCTATGGACGGGATTTGGACTCAGATTATAGTCGCCGTCCGGTGAAATATCGTCAATAAGGACAACCTTTCCTGACCTCGCGGACTGGTGCATAGCGAAAAACGTCTGCACAACGTGCAAGTTGCTGCGCCCATCCGTAATCGGTTTTTCACCCGTTTGCAAGCACTCCAAGAAGTGAGCCATCACGTTACCAAAAGCATCTGGAAACCATGTCCCATCTATTGACGGTTTAATCTCGCGAGTCTCCGGTTCCGTGAGGTGAACCGTCATATCATCGCTGTTTCCATAGATAGCTCCTTTGGTCCCTTGAATGCGGATTTCCTCGTGCGGGTGTTGCAAGTTGCGTCCGGGATTAGCGAGGAATGCCCAGTTACACGAAAGCAAGCCCTGTACACCGCCCCGACTTTTGAAGAGCGCAACTGAAAGGGTTTCTCCTTCCTCAATTGAGCGGTTATGTCCGTGTGCTTGACAGTAAACGCTTTCATATTCGCCGAACCATTTATAGACAAGCCCGATATGGTGTACTTGCATCGCAGGGATCAAGTGGCGTTCGGGGAATTCAGTGTAAAATCCGTTACAGGTTATGGAAACATGGTAGATCTCGCCGAGGTGTTCAGCGTTGATGTAGGGTTCAATGGCAAGGAAACCGGGAACAAAGCACGAGTTTTGGTTCACCATAAGCTGCACGTTGTGCCGCTCACAGATGTTGACCATTTCAACGGCTTGTCGCATAGACATAGAGAAAGGTTTTTGGCAGAGGATGTGCTTACCGGCTTCGGCAGCGGCTTTAACGATAGGGGAACGGATCCACGGTTGTACTGCCATGTCAACCACGTCAACATCGGTATCGGCAATCAGGTCAGCGATGCGGGTGTATCGTTTATCAATGCCAAACGTGTCGCCGACCTCGTTAAGGCGTGTTGTATCTTTATCGCAGATTGCAGCAACGCGTAAGTCTCGGCGTTGGTAGCCGAGCAGGTGCTGATGCCCGATACCCAATCCAATTAAGCCGATACCGAATTCTTGCTTGTCTGCCATTGTGCGGGTTGTCCTTTGAAATCAGATGCCTAATCCTTCGTCAATCTCGCGTTGATAGGTATTAATGGATTCATCCAGCATCTGATCCATCTGAACGATTTGCCCTGTGGCACCGGATTCAAGGATCGCGTAAGAGACAGCGACAGAGCGTGTACCTTGGTAGGCATCGACTTCAACTGTCCTATTGCCAGCAATGGCTTCAGCAAATTCACCATATTCAATAGCAATATTTTTCGCGTCACCTTGCGTAAACGCGTAATTCCACAATCGGTCGCCGCCGAAAAGGTCTGCTGTGACAGCATTTAAGTGAAAGTCTGGGACGAGGTCCAAAACCCGTTGGTCGTTAATCGTTTCCTGTCCGTCAATATTGAGGGTAATAGTCCCACCACTTCGGTCGCCAGGGAGCGTCATAGAACCTCGGGAGCCGTGAATTTTGCGGAGCCAGTTGCCTTGTCCCCATGCACCGTGGTCCTCAATATATTGCCCGACAGCACCGTTTTTGAAAGTTAGCGTTGCATAAGCGGCATCCTCCGCGGTTGCCTCAAATTCAGCAGGCATCTCGCGCTGCCACTTCGTATAGACACCGGCGGGGTTAGATCCAGATTCACCGGTCACTGCGGCAGAATTATGTCGGATAGGTTCATGGAGTCGGGTTTGCGCATAGACAGTGTCAATTTCACCGAGTAGATACTCCATCATGTCAGCATAGTGAACGCCGACATCAAGCAGCACACCGCTCTGGTCTTTCTGATGTCGCCAGACGGAGATAAGCATGCGGTTGCCGCCACCGATTGCATGATGCATGAGGAAACGCGGTGTACCGATAACTTCCGCCTCAAGTAGTGCTTTGGCAAGTCGATTGATCGGATCCCGCCGATAGTTCTCTGCAACGCTGAGGATAGCGTCAGATGCATCAGCGGCACGCCGAATGAGATTACACGCGCGAACAGTTAACCCCATCGGTTTTTCGACCATGGTATGCCAACCGCGTTCGAGGGTTTCAACAGCGACGGTGTGGTGATACGGCGGCGTAGTTGTCACATCCACGGCATTGACACCGACTTCAGCGAGTTCTTCAAGGCTTCCAACCACAGCAGGTTTTTCACCAAAACGTTCTTCTGCTTGCGCAGCGAGTGACTCGGCATTGGCAAGGACTGGATCGCATGCACCGACAAGGCTAAATTGTGTCCATCCTGCCCGATGGAGTTCTGCTAACCCATACATGTGCCGGTGTCCCATCCCGCCACATCCAACGATTGCCAATCTAATTTTATTCATGTTATCCCCTTGCAGTAGTCATAGATGCGTTTTGGAAGCGTGTCCTCTTTTCAGTTCAGGAGTGCTTCTAACCGCTTGAGATCAGTTTCCATTTGTGCTACATTGTCTCGGTAGTGTTGGGAACGGCTAAGCACCTTATTGGCATATATTTTACCTCTGCTGATAAGGGTACCAGCTACTCTCACTTTACCGGGGCCGACGTTATAAGCGCCGAGTGCCAAGGTCAAATTACCTCTATATTTCTCTAAAAGCGTCTTAAAATAAGTTAAACCGGCGTGCAAGTTTTTGTGTGGATCAAATCGTTCGTCTATGTGTGAATCAAGTTTCGGCTTCCGTTTGTCCTGATACTTCGGTACTGTAAGTCCAAGCTCGCGTGCAGTTTCGGGCATCATCTGCATCAATCCGCCTGCGCCGTTCTTAGACACAGCGATCGGATTAAAGTTGGATTCAGCGTGAATAATGGCAAGCATAAGTTCTACATCAATATCGTATTGCTTTGCTATTTGGACCGCCTTGTTCGTGGACTTCGGTTGTTCTGTTTTTTGTGTTCCGGTTGCTGATTTGGATACTGGTGCTTGTGGTGTATAAACGAGTGGTGTGCTCGGTTCTTGCTGCGTTGTTTCAATCCGAGATTTCGGTTGTTGTGTTTCAGTTGTTGATTCGGATACTGGTGCTTGCGGTGCACTTAAAGCGACCGCATCTGGTTTCTGTGAGATAGGTTGTGTCCCCCCAAAAGACATGCCTATTGAAACAAGATGCCTGTACTCGAGGTTTTCTTGATTGAGGTAGGTGTAATGGAGCTGCTTTCCCAATTGGTTAAGTGAAAATCCGAGACTCCATGATTGAGATGGTGCCTCGTCGCCAAAGGTAAATGTCGAACCGATGCGGGCAGCGATTGTTTCACTCCCGATTTCTAAGCTTGTACCAAGGTATGGAGGTGTAATATCTAACCGGTTGTGCCACCGGATAATTGGGTGGGGTGTAAGCACAACACCAAGGGCAAGTTGTTGGTCGAAGGTTTGTAAAACCTGTCCGTTTCTATGCCGAATGGTAACTCCAGAAATATCGCGTAACCGAATCCCGACAGCAAAGTGAGTGTTAAGTTCCGTCAACACACCTACATCATAATTTTGTGCCCAGAGGCTACCGTAATAAGGTGCGCGACTATACCCTGTGCTGGCACCGAGTTGCAAAGGACCGAATTTCCTCGCATAAGAGAGGAGTGCCTGATTATTTCCGAGTTCAAAACTACCAATCGGGTTGGCAACATGATCTAACAGAAATCGATCGCCGCCATTTAAGTCGAGGAAATTTATACCGAATGTACCGATAGATTTGATAGGATAAGCGAGGGAGACGGCACCTTGAGACAGATCGTAGATCAAATTTCCACGCTGCAGCGTAGCAAGCCCTGCGGGATTCCAGAGGGGACTTGTTGCATCATCTGCACCGCTGATAAATGCGCCGCCCAATCCGATCCCGCGCGTGCCAACATCGGGCCTCAGGTTGATCGGATCTGATAATGTGCTTTTTTGACCGAGAAAATACGCGAATAAGAGAAAAACAGTTGCTACGAGTAGCAGACCCCGTTTACGGTATGGTAATGTACTTAGTTGGTTTTTCACTTCTGCCTTTGTACCTAATTTCAAAATGTAAATGGGGTCCGGTGGATATACCGGTGTTTCCAGACAAGCCAATTACCCTGCCTTGGCTTACAGTTTGCCCAACTTTTACTCTGATGCGTGACAAATGCCCATACCAAGTGCTAAAATTGCCTTCGTGTTCTATACCGACGATTTTCCCGTAACCGCCTTTCCGCCCAGCAAAGATGACTCTACCTGTCTTGGAAGTGTAAACGCGTGTCCCAACAGCGGCACGCAAGTCTATACCTTCATGTAACCGGTAACGACCTGTTACAGGATGAGGTCGATAGCCATACTTTGATGTAAGAACTAAAGGCACCCGAAGTGGGTCTCTAAAACCGAAACTCCCATCATACGGGATCCGAATTTCTGCACCAATCTGTAGGTTGCGAGGCGAAGAGATGTCGTTGATTCTCTGCAGAACCTTCCATTCAACGTTATGGAGGCGGGCGATACCGATCAAAGTATCACCGGGTTTAACCTGATAGAGGATTTCACTAAGGGCGAAGGCTTCTCCAGGGATACGTAGTGTCTTCCCAATCTGTATGCGGTGTGCTGACTTAATACTGTTTGCTTGGATAATCGATTTGAGGGGTACTTTGTACTTCTGCGCGATTTCCGATAATGTCTCGCCTTTCTGAACCAGATGTTGCTGAACACCAGCAGCGAATGCTGTTCCAAAAAGAGCCACTATAAACAAAACAGCTATAAAAATATAAATTAACCTTCTCTTCATTTGGTACCCTGATAAAACAAAACAGAGGCAAACCCTGCCGAAGTCTGAGCAGTGCGGATATTGCTCGCTTAGACAGAATCTGCTACTACTAACTAATTTCTAACGGTCAGCAAGACATTTTTTGTGTCTGTAAAAATTTGTGTATCGGTTTCAATTCCAGAAGAGCCGACCGAAACAACTTCACTAATCACAGTCACGACGAGCTGAATGACTTCAACTTCAACGTTTTCCCCATTTAGTGTTTGAGGGGCTGTCCAGGTGACAGGATTTTCACTGGCGGCGGAAAGTTTCCCAAACTGTGTAATATTCAACCAGTTCAGCGTAACACTGGTACCTCTGACCCCTTTCACCGAAGCAGTCAATTCCACCGCTTCACCGGGTTGCACCGTTTTCTTTGTAACGGTAATTTTTACGTCAAGATCGGTAACCTGCTCCGGCTCCGCTACGTCCGGGATTTGTGTAAGTTCAACAACATCGTCTGTGGTTTCACTATCTTCTGCTGTTGTCCCATCTTCTGAGACAGGGTTTTTTAGATTGCTACCGCCGCAGCCCGCTAAACTTAATACAAGACCTACTAGGAGAATATAAATACCTATTAGGGACATGTAAAAAAACATGTCAATTCGAGAGACTCGCATGGCACCATCCTCTCTTCATATCAGTTTGATTGAAACGCTGTTTTTATCAACAAAGAGACTTTTGAACTTGGACAAATAACGGTTTATGTTTTCTCGCGGTTCTTGTTCAGTAGGAACGTATTCCAAAGCCCTCAATATTAAAAACCGAACGAGTTTACAAATTATGCCCTAATCGTTCAAATCATAGATTTGTTAATAAATAACGGATAGTAAAGAGAGTTGGTTACAAAACCAATAAATTCGACAATAAAGCGTTCGGCTGGGAGGTTGATCCCAGCCGGAACTATCGGTTATTTTCCTGTGTTTTCTATCTGATCGCGCAAGAAGGCGATAATATCGGCAATGTCTTGGTCGCTGAGAATATCCGGGGCATAAAACGGCATGAGAGAACCGCCGCCTCGAATTTTGGTAGCCCAGCGCGCCATTGTTGCATCGATATCGCGTGGTGCTCTGGTGCGGACCAGTTGAGGACCGATACCCGCTTTTTTAACCGATGGGTGACAAGTAACGCATGCGCGCCCGAAAAGTTGCCAGCCTTTGCTTGCATCACCGCTCATGGCTGCGATTTTTTCACCCGCTGCCTTTTTGGCATCGTCATCGAGCATGGCAATTTCAAATTCGGGACCTGTGTTGTCTCCAGAGATAGTTTCAAAATAAGCCATGAGTGCTTCAGCATGTTCTGCTGGAATGGCGGTAGGATTCACTTTATCGCCCGGCACCCTCTGCAAGAAATGCTCATAACAGAAGCCGCCGCCGCCCGCTGCGCGTGCAAAGTTTGCGCCTGTGATCATCCCACCTTTTGCTTCTCCACGGTGTGGAACACCAACGACACTATGCCCTGCCCGAATGACACCATCCGGATTTTCTGTTTCATCGAAATCCGCGTGGCAATTTGCGCAGGAAAGCCCAGTCGCGAAACCCGATTTAGTCCCTGGTTTAATTGTTCCTTTAAAAGTTGGATCGTGGAAAAGTTCGCGCCCCAGTTGCGCTTTGTCCGACATTTGTGCTTGTGTGAAAAAGATGAATGCCGTGATCAAAACGCCACATAGGGCAAACGAAACGAATTTGCGCATCATAAATCTCCTTTTAATGCTGTATTATCTAAGTATTTTACCAAATAATGCCATTTATTGTCAATAAAAAAATGAAAACGGTGTTTTGCACCGAATATTGAGACACTTTATAGTCTACATCGTTGATTGGAGAGACTTAAGTCTCTTCTAACAGAGCGATGTAGGGCAAATTCCGATACTGCTGTGCGTAATCAAGTCCATACCCGACCACAAACGCATCTGGAATCTCAAAACCGATATAGTCGATAGCGACAGGTACTTGGCGTTGAGACGGTTTGTCAAGTAGTGTACATACCTTAACAGTTTTCGGGTTCAGCGTTCGGAGATGTTCACGGAGAAACTTCAGAGTGTGTCCGGTATCAACAATATCCTCAACGATGAGGACCTGTCGTTGTTCAAGATAGCCGCTGCCACCGCGGATGAGTTGGACCCTTGATGGTTTTGTGCTGTTATGATAACTCGTGAGTTGCACGAATTCAAATCGGACCCGAACTTCTCTACCCGAATCTGTAAGCTGCGCACTAAAGATAGCGCGCGCGAGATCCGCGAAAAATAGCACACTCCCCCTGAGTACGCCAAGGAGGACTAACTCTTGATTTTCGTAATCGGTGGAAATCTGTGCTCCAAGTTCACGAATGCGGTTCTGAAGACAGGATTCAGAGATGAGAACGGATTCAGGAAGAGGTTTGGTCGCTGACATAACGTAGGTACAGATATTGCCGCGTGTCAGGTTTGATCTTGAAAGATTCGCTGGTAGTGTAACCGATAACCCACAAAATCTCGTCGCCACAAACAAGCAATGGAATACTATCGCGTTCGGAGCGAGGCACCTTGGCATCTATAAAAAAATCCTTAATCTTTTTCGTTCCCCGCATACCGTATGGCTGAAATCGGTCGCCTTGCTGCCGATTACGCACTGTAAGCGGAACTGTTTCTGAAGACGGTTTTGCAAACACCTTCCTTAATTTGTCATAGTCAAATATTGCTTCAAACTTGCCATCAGGTAATGCAAGCGTCCCATGGGACTCAACATCACCCAATTCAGCAGTAATTTCCGTATTTAAAACTTCTATAGACGTTTTACCAACAGTAGCTACCGGATAGGCAAAATTTTCCGTTTCAACCGGTTTTCTTTCAAAGATGAGCTGCTGATATGCGCGTCGAAATCGCAAATCGTTCGGAAGTGCCAACACGGTGTTCGGGGTATCCCCTTCAACAAGGTTTAGCATCGCTTCACAATGTGCGAAATAGAGATCGCTCATATCACCCAACATTTCAAAGACGCTCTGCCGGAGCATCCGCCTCTGTAATGCGATGTGATATTGTCGGAATTTCACCCTATCCAGTACAACGCTCTTGTGAGTACCTTGTATCCGACACGTCTCAAATGCCTCCCGCGCGGCTGTGTCAAGGTATTCCGATTCAGCACCCAACACATCGGCAGTACGACTTAATCCGGTTTTGATATTCGGATTATAATCACGCGCAAGTTGCGGTATCAATTCGCGGCGGATGCGGTTACGAAGATAGTATGTATCCGTGTTAGTTGCATCATGTCGCGGTACAATGCCGATGGACGTAAGAAACGCTTCAATGTTTTGGCGTGTAAGCCCCGCGAGTGGTCTAATAAATTTCATGTTCCTAACGGGTGAGATGCCTTTCAAACCAGTGGCACCGCTCCCGCGAATGAGGTTCATCAAAACTGTCTCAGCGATATCGTCCTGATGGTGTCCTAAGGCTACTTTAGTGGCACTAACTTCCGGACAAACAGATTCGTAAAATTGATAGCGTGCCCTGCGACCCGCCGCCTCTACAGAGAGTTTCCACTGTTTTACCAAACGCGGCACTTCCGCACGTTGAATAGTGCAGGGCAATTCCAAGCGTGCTGCGTGCTGTTGGACAAATTCAGCGTCTGCATCTGCATCCGGACGGAGACAGTGATTTAAATGCACAACGTGAAGTTTGCAGCTGAGTTGTGCGCGTAAAACGTGTAACCCGTACAGAAGTGCAAGCGAATCTGCGCCGCCTGAGACCGCAACGAGCACAGTCTCACCATCTTCAATCATCTTGTACTGTGAAATGAAGCGGTGCATCTGTCGCACAAAGTCAATTGCCATGAGGTGTGCCAATTTTTAACAGCAAGTTTTGCCGTTTGAATACTAACTGGGCTGCAAAGTGCGCTAAAAAGGGCAATGCCGGTGCGGAGAGTCGAACTCCGGACAGCACGATTATGAGTCGTGTGCTCTAAACCACTGAGCTACACCGGCACTTTTCTTAGGTGGGGTTTCAAATCCGCCCCTGAAACCTATATTAACGTGAGTTTGATAATAAAAATATGAGTGTCTCCGTAGGTTGGGTAAAGCCGTGAAGGACCAAGAACCCCCCAGTCTATCAGGAAAATACTGCTTTTCAATGATCTATTCATGGAAATAGACTCAGCAAAACCCAACAATCTAACGCTGTACGTGTGAGAATATATCGAGTTTCTAACCTACACTGCTTATGTCAAACTCGCGTTATATTAAATATAACATATATTACAGAAAAAGTCAAATGTTTTTTATCATATCAGGAACACCGGCAGTCCTTCCATTTCAGAGCGACGGGCATAGGTTTCCATTTGTTGGGACCTGGCTCCGTGCTTCCACACCATTATCCATCTATAAGGTCGCTCTGAAGCATTTTACAGGTAAGGTGTCATATCCCATAAATAGATAACCCCGTCAAATCCACCGCTTGCAAGCAGACGACTATCTGGTGAAAAGGCAAAAGATTCAACATCGCTTTTATGCCCTGACAACTCAACGATAAGTTCCCGAGTTTCTACATCCCAGACCTGAATCCGCTGCTCCGGCCACGTTCCGCCGATAACAAGTCGGCTGCCGTCGGGTGAAAACGCAAGGGATTCAAAGCTTACTGTATCAAGCGTAGCAATGGGTTGCCACGTCTTTGTACACCACAAAGTAACCGTTTTGGTCGTACCTGTCGCGAGGCACTTTCCATCGGGTGAAAACGCGACCCCTCTGACCATCCCAGAACTTTCAAGTGTGGCGATATTTTCCCCTGTAGCAACTTCCCATACCTTGGCAGTTCTGTCAACAGGACTATCGCCAGAGGAAAAAAAGGAAGTTCTGCCATCTGCATGTTTTCGCATTTCCGAGTTGTCACCACCGCCACTGACCAAGAGGGTTCCATCAGGTGAGAACGCGAGGGATAGGATGCGCCCTATATGCCCCGATAGGGTTTGAAAGCATTGCTGTGTCTCTACATGCCAAAGTTTGACCGTTTTATCCCTGCCACCTGTCGCTAACAACATACCATCCGGTGACATCGCGACGGTATCAACAAGCCCGCTATGGGTGAAGCTGGCGCGCTTTTCCTCATCCCACAATTCAATGGTATCATATTCTGGATAAGCGGTACAACCCAGTCCAAAGCAATCCCCTTCGGGTGAAAACGCAAGAGCTCGCCCCCTGCCTTCACTGCCTTTCAAGGTCTTAATATCTTCTCCACTCTCCACATCCCACAATGTGAGGGAATTAATGGCCTCCCTGAGACCTGCAAGGTGTTTTCCGTCCGGTGAAAATTGAACCCGTCGTCCGCTGCTATCTTTATGATGGTCTATAGGTAGGTTTCTTTTTTCCTTACCAATCCATTTTCCGTCGTGAATAGCACCTGGAATCAGAATACCGTCCACAACGCGCAACACGCTGGTAGTGCCATCCGAATAGTGCGTTGCCATAAACGTGCTGTCCGGAGAAAATCCGACAGCGTCAATCGGTTTTTCATGGGTAACACACCAAAGTTGTTCCCCAGTCTCAACGTCCCAGAGTATTGTAGAGCAATCCCTACGCTGACCGGCAGTTGCCAGATACCGTCCATCTGGAGAAAAAGCGATGTATCCTATGCCACCTGTGTTGAAAGTCTGAACATGCCCTGAGTCGAATGTTACAGATTTCTCTTGTCTTTCATGTCTAAAAGTCCAGCGGATTTCTTCTGTGTCAATATCCCAGAGTGTCGCAGTCGCGTCCCCGCTACCGGTCGCTATAAACCTACCATCCGGAGAAAAAGTTGTTGATGTCACTGAGCCTTGATGCGTAATGGTAAAACAGGCGATTGCGGTCTCAACATCCCAGAGTGTCGTAGTTGCATCCTGACTACCGGTAGCGATAACTTTACCATTGGGTGAAAATGTAATCGCATTCACGTAACCTTTATGGATGTAGGCAGCAAGTGCTGTACCCGTATTGATATCCCATAGTGTTGTTTTACCGTCCCAATCGCCAGTAGCGATTCGAGTGCCGTCAGGCGAAAAAACAACTTTTGAAAGGAGTCCGGTACCTTCAACAGCTATTAACGACACGAAGTCTTTGGTGTGGGCATCATAGAGCCATACACCAAGGCTGGATGCTATGGCAATCAGATTTTCGTCTGGTGACACAGCAACATCAGAGATACCGCCTTTTTCAAATCGTGCAACCGCTCCGGGCGGTAAACAGACAGTATTCTCTCGCGGATAATTAGCCGCAAAGACTTTAAGGGTCTGATCGGAGGTACTCATCGAACTGCTCCTTAAGGATGAAGGAGATAAGGTATGTTGGATGCGTCAAATTGTGTTAAAGAAAGTAATACTTCGCTCGTTCGGCTTCTGGCGTACGGTCCGGGCGGGTTCGATACCAGCGGAAGTGTTCATAGTGCGCAGTGTAGTGTTCGCCATCCCGACTGTCATTGTAGCTGAGAAACAGCATCCTCCGGGCACTGTCTGATGTATTGGATGCCGCTGCATGTGGCGTGAAACAGGTAAAAATCGCCAAGTCCCCCGGTGCTAAGTCCACGTAGATGTGTTCCTCGTTCGCAAGGCGTTCGGAGTCGATCTGGGTTTTGTCAAGCGAACCGGGTTCATGTAAAAATCCTTGATGATGTCCCGTCCACAGTTCTGTACAACCGTTCTCTTTCGTACTTGCGTCAAGCGCGACTGAAACCGTAAGGAGACTGTGCGGGAAGCCTTGCCACCAATTGTAATCCTGATGAAGTCCGTTACCGTGGCTGTCCGGTGGTTTGAAGATGAGCTTATCTTTGAACAGTACGGCTTCATAGCCATCATATAGGGATGCCAACCGATCCATAATACGCCTGTCACGGGTGAGTGCAGAAAATAGCGGCGAGATATTCACAAACGGGTCGATTTTCCATGGCTGGCCATCTGCCAGCATCTCAAAGCGGAGATTGTATTTCGGTTCAAGCTGAAATTCACGGTTCAACGACAGCGCACGATTGACAATCTGTTCTGCCTCTTGGCGGTAGGTCTCAATCTCTTCAGGTTGGAACACATCACGAAGAATGAGGAATCCTTTCTCGTGATACGCTTCAACTTCAGCGGTATCAAGTGCAAAACGGAGTTGACGTTGCTGTGCACCGTTCCATTGCGGTGTGCCTATTTCAGATGGGCGTTCAACACTTACCATAGTTATCTCCTGTCCGTTACTGAACCCGAGCATCTGTTTTCAACTGTCCCCAGCGAGTTGTAAGTTTGCCATTCGGCTCAACTGCGAAGGAAGGGACGTCTGCTCCATCGATGACCAGATTGTCGAAATGGACGTTTGCCTCAAACGTAATAAAACCGATACGTCCACTGTCGCGAAACTTCATATCATCGTCTCCCTCAAACAAAAGTTCATCATCGACGAAACATTGATAATTCTGCCCTTCTGCGATAACCTTAAGACGAAGGGTTTTGCCGACTTCCGGTTCAACAGGTAAAGGGGTTACGATGTGTTCAAATTGATTTTCTCGCCATCGGGAGAATTGACATTTATGCTGGTCTGTGCGAATCCAGTATCGCATGCCGTTATCTCCGTCTGCATCAGCACGGATTAACACACCCGCCGCATTCACGTTCACATTTTTCACCAACGTTACATCCACTTCAAGGGTGTAATCCGTCCAATTTTCATCACCGAACATCGTCTTGGTGTACTGTCCGCCAGAGGTTTCGGCATAGGCATCCTTGACGATCTTCCACTCGCCACTGACAGCGTTCCAGCCATCGGGAAGCCCATTGTCGAAGTTTTCCTGCCATATTCCTGCCGAAGCAGTGGAAGTTAATATGGCAATAAGAAATATAATGGATACTACCTTTGAATAACGCACGGGTTCCTCCTGTCTATCGCTTTGTTGATGTAGACAGTTTGATGACTGCCTATATTATTGTTGATTTGCCGACAGCGTCAACAGTTAAAAGCGTGTTTGGAAAGTGTTCGTTGGAAAAACAGATTCCTTTAATTGTGTTTCTGGGTACTGGCTTTTACCTTACCAAAAGACACAAAAAAGTTCAAGAGGATTTTAGGAGGAAGGTTGAAGAGGATTGCAGGGGGGGGATTTGAACCCCCGTCCTCCGGGTTATGAGCCCGACGAGCTACCTGGCTGCTCTACCCTGCGGCAAGAATTATTATCCTAAATCATGGTCGAGGAGGGACTTGAACCCTCACACCTTTTCACGGGCGACGGATTTTAAGTCCGTTGTGTCTACCGATTCCACCACTCGACCGCAAATAGTATTAATAGTATACACCATCGGTAGGTGTTTGTCAACTTTTTTTGATTTTATTTTCAAAAAGTGCTGATTCCACTATGTTTATGTGAAATTATATGTTATTTTTCTGGCAGTATCAAAGTTTTGTCAGAGCCATTCAGTTTTCAGCAATCGGCTCTCAGTATGCGTCAATTTAGTGGTCCCCAGGCCCGGTAGGTTCGGTTTTGCGGCGTACTCGCCCAAATGCGATCTGCATTCCTAACCGAACCGGACTTATCCCAATCCAGTCCTCAGTTTCTTGTTTAGCGGAAACCCTATTTAGCAAACGCTGCAGCTGAAGGTTTTCGCGGAGGATCCGATGCGGTTAGGAAACCACATCTACCGGCCTGGGATATTCAGCGCATAACTCTTCTCTTAAATTGACACCAGAAACGGTAGGCACTGTTTGCAACTGCGCCGGATTTTACACACAAACCTTGGCTACTTCAGACCCCTCTTTAGTCCTGTAAGGTTTATTTGCTTGGGTGTTTCTTCAGTATGTTTATAGAAAGGCATTGAAAAAAATAATCTAACCCTGTAAGGGTGGCATGTTTATATTCGCTGCTCCCAAAACGCTAAATTGACACCTATGGGCGGTTTTGCGGCGTACCCGCCCAAATGCGATCTGCATTCCTAACCGCACCGGACATGACAAGATAGCCGTGAATTACCCGATTATAGTAAAGCCCGAAAATATGTTGACATTTCAATGAATAACAATCCCGCACGTACTTCCTCGCTGGCGAGGTTTTGCGGTGTACTCACCCAAATTTGGTTTCCCACACGCGGAAACCAAATTTGTCTTTGCTTTACATTTGCGATCTGCATTCCTAACCTCGCCAATGTATAGTTAATTGTGGGTTTTACTATAAATTCTTAAACTTCATGCGGAGCGGTATGTGAAGACGATGGATCAGATGAATTTGGTATAATAACCCCGCCAGTTCTAAACTTTTAACAAAATATTTACACACCCCTATAATCCCGCAAATCCTTGAATCTTGAAAATCCTGATTCTGACAATCCCATTAGGTGCTATCCTTCCATCTCTCCCGCTTTCTACCCTTCCAGCCTAAACTTTTGACATTTACACACTCAATGTCTATAATCCCGCAAATCCTTGAATCCTGTGAATCCCAGTTCAGACAATTAACACCCGCATTACCCGATTAAATTTCTAACCTTCATCCGGAGCAAGGCATCCGTTTTCAATGTTCGGTTTCACTTTCATTCAACCCGGGACCCCATTTTGAAAATTAATTTGACATCCCTATAAAAATATAGTATACTTATAATAAGTATAGTGGAGATGGTTCTCAGACCTTTCCATCTCGCAAGGTTCACAGCCGCTCCATAGAGAAGGCGAAAAGCGAAACCTTGACAAAAACATTGCATTGTAGGGGGTTTTTGCTTGGGGGTTTCCCCAGGTCTCGTGCCTGCCCAATAGGAGCGGATTGGAAGAAATGAGTAACTCGTATCAAACGCAAATCTTGTATCAAACGCAAAAAAACGCAAACTGCAACCAAAAGAACCGCGGAACCACCCGCTTTACAACGCATCCATTTTGCGTTAGGAGTCGAAAATGATGTCAAAACGCAACCGTAAATGCAATCCATACCGCCTCACCGCTGACGAAAAACTTGCAGTCGTCGAACTTTACGCACGCTTCGCAACCAGCGAGGAAGTCATCGACACTGTCATGAGCTGGAAACCCCAAGCCACCACGGGCGACACTGCCAAGGACAAAAAATACGTAACGGATGCCATACGCACCTGTAATCCCAACTCCCGTGTTTTTTCATTTCACGTCGCACTCCAAGAACGGCGGGCAGCATACCTCTCCGAACGTTCCGGCACTTTCGTTGCCACAGTCTCTGACATGCTTTCAAAGTTGGCTGCCGCCATACCAGACCTCGAGTTTGATTTCAAAATGGTGTCCGTTACGGAACTTCCGAAACTCGTTTCAGCACTCAAAGCCCTCTTTTCATTGATGACGGCAATCAACATAGCACCGTTCTCCGAGGTGGCGAAGGCGCGAAATTTCAGCAGCAAACTTGACGAATACCCGCAACACTCTCCAGAGAATCCTCATAACATCCAGATAAACACTCGACGGGAAATGTTAGCGGAAGCCGAAGCACTCGAAACCATCCACGCCGAGCAGATGGAAAACGGCACCGCCCGATCCGCTGATGACATTTCGGAGGGCCGCTATCCACAGAACTACGTCTTCCCTGATCTCATCGTTGAGTTGGTATGGGAGGAACTCACAGGGAACTACGATGTTCCGAAGAAACCTTCGTGTTCGCAGATGCTCAAAGACATTTCTGAACGCACAAACGCCGACGGTCAATTCATTGATGGAGCGCATGAAGGGGAATATTGGTGGGAATTGGTCGCGGATTTTGAAACAAGATTAACAGAGCACCGTCAGCATCTTTCCAGTGAGTGGAGCAGCCTATCGCCTGCTAAGAAAAAATTGCGGGCGGAGGTAACCAAGAAAGTCTATATGGAAACTGCATTATCAGATGCCAAAGCCCTCGGTATTGATCTCAATGCTATGGGTGACAGAAAAAACGTACTCACAGAACTTTTCCGTGAGATAAGAGCCGAAAAAAAGAAACGCAGCTCGCTCACCACTTAGGCACCCTCAACCGTTACCGCGAAAGGAGAACACCTATAGTTTTCTTGTAAGTCCGGAAATCTGCTTATAGCAACTATTTTCCTTTTGACAAAATATTTACACACCCATTTTTTCTTGCTGCTTGATTTTTTTTTCGGAATCGCATATCATAACGGTATTATGAAAAACATCAAACTTGCATCAGGGCACGAAATACCGATACTGGGGCTCGGAACTTGGCAGCTCAAAGGCAGGCAGTGCGAACGCATCGTGAAAGAAGCCATTGAGTTGGGCTATACCCACATTGACACAGCGTGGATGTACCAAAACCAGCGCGAGATCGGGAAAGCACTTCGCGACGTTCACATTGACCGCGAAGATATTTTTCTGACCACTAAAATTTGGCACACCCATCTCAAGCATGCCGATGTCCTCGCTCAGTTTGAGGAGTGCCTCAGCGATTTGCAAATGGATTACGTTGATCTGTTATTGATTCACCATCCGAGCGGTTCCGTTCCGGTTGCTGAAACTTTTGATACATTCCAAAAACTGTACGACGCGGGTCAGGTAAAAAGCATGGGCATCAGTAACTTTAGCATCGCTCAGGTTGAAGAGGCGTGTGAAGTCTCGGAACTTCCGATTTGCACCAATCAAGTGGAGTATCATGTCCGCAGGAACCGCTCAGACTTGCGAGACTATTGCCATGCCCGCGACATTGTGATGACAGCGCATCGCCCTCTTGCTGTTGGGAACCTTGCCAGCGATAAGGTATTGAGTGGGATCGGTGAGAAGCATGGAAAAACCGCAGCGCAGGTTGCCTTAATGTGGTTAATACAGCAGGAAATCATCACAATTCCTAAGTCAGGTTCAGTGCCACATTTACAAGAGAATTTAGATGTTTTCGCATGGCAGTTAACCGATGAAGAGATGCTAACACTTGATACCGTAACGTAGGGGCAGATAGAGTGATTTCGCGGCACTTGTAGCATAACCTGTTAGGTTGTGCGTTTTCGTCAAGGCACCCAAACCTAAAGGGTTGGGCTTGTGCTTCGTAGCAGTTAGCGTTTCCGAGGAAACGTCTTACATCTGCTCCACAGGGGGACCCAAGCAGCTCCGTAAGATATTGATAGCAGCGTTTATGTCTCTATCGTGGTGAGAACCACAGTTAGGACATGTCCACTGCCTATCATTGAGAGAAAGATTCCTGTTGTGGTAGCCACAATCGCTACACGGTTTTGTTGTTGCAGTCCATTGTCCGACTTGACGGAACTCACGATTATGTTTAGAACACTTAAACCTCAATATCTCAACAAACTGCCCGAAAGCGAGGTCAGATACTTTCCGACCCCAAATTCGTTTCATGCCTCTAAGATTGAGCGTTTCGGTGACGATGGTATCAAAACGCCTGCACAGGTCCGTGGCAAGTTTCCAATGCCAATCTTGGCGTTGGTTGGCGATTTTACGATAGAGCCGTGCCAATTCTCTGACAGCACGCCACCAATTGTTAGAGCCTTTAACTTTACGCGAAAGGCTTTTGTTGAGTGTTCGGAGTTGATTCAAGGACTGTTTCAAGGGGTGCGGGTGTTGAATCTTCTCACCCGTGTTGAGTGTCAAGTAAGTGTCCATGCCGAAATCTATCCCTACGCTCTCACCTGTAGCAAGATAGGGTTCAGTTGTGGAGTCGTCTGTGACGATATACAGCCAATATGTGCCAACCGCATCGCGAAGGATTTGGATATAGCGAACATGTCCCTCCCAATCACGGTGATGGTGGAAAGAGAACCAGCGTTTGTTGAATTTCAAGGATTGCGACGAGGCATCCCACGCTTTGAAAGAGAGCCTCACACGTCCTTCGTCAAGTTTGTAGCCCGTTTTGAACTTTGCGGAACGATAGCGGTCTTTGCGCTTGAACTTCGGCAGTCCGCCGAGACCGTCAAAAAAGCGTTCATAGGCGATATGAATACGGATAATTACTTCGTCAAGCGTGTCGCGTGGTATCCACGCCCAATGTCGCTTAGTCCGTTGGAGCAACTTCGTCAAGTGAGGTTGCAGCCGATACCGACCGGCATATTTACCATAGATACGGTAGTAGCGTTTTTCCAATGCCAAGAAGTGATTATGCACATCACACAAGTCATCAAGCATGTTGCCCAAGCGCATATTCTGCGGATGTTCGCGTATCTGGTGTTTCGACGTTCTGCGGTGCTGTTTTCTTTTTCTTTTTTTCATGGATTTTCACGTATCATGCTCTTAACCCCGTTCAAGTGGGTAGGCAGACACATAACCTTGCGATTATGCTTGAACTGTCTGCCAACGTGATACATGTATTAAAACACATTTTGATGAGAGTGTCAAGTGTAAAAAAACGCCTTGGCCTAACACACGAGGGCGGTTTCGAGAAGGGGACGTTAAATTTCAAATCCACGTTATTTAACCGCAAGGTATAATTAAAAAATGAAATTTGGACTGTTTTATGAACATCAAATACCGCGCCCATGGCATGAGGGCGCGGAACATCAGCTTTTTCAAGATGCGTTGGCGCAGGTGGAACTCGCTGACGCACTCGGATTTGACTATATCTGGGAGGTAGAACACCATTTCCTTGAGGAGTATTCACACTCTTCTGCACCGGAAGTATTCCTTGCAGCTTGTAGCCAACGGACGACACAGATTCGGTTAGGACACGGGATTGTGCTGATGCCCCCAGCATACAACCACCCGGCACGCGTCGCCGAACGCATTTCGACACTGGACTTAGTATCAAATGGACGTGTAGAATGGGGTACGGGAGAGTCAGCCTCGCATATAGAGCTCGGTGGATTCAATGTTGATCCGAAACATAAACGTGAGATGTGGGCAGAATGCACACGCGAGACGGCAAAAATGATGACACAATCGCCTTATGCCGGGTATGAGGGACAGTATTTTTCGATGCCGACGCGTAATGTCGTTCCAAAGCCGTTGCAGACACCACATCCACCACCATGGGTGGCGTGTTCCAGTCGTGATAGCCTTCGTTATGCTGCCAGATACGGGCTCGGCGCGTTAACCTTCGCTTTTGTCGATGCAAGCGAAGCCAAATTTTGGGTGGAAGAGTATTATGAGATTTTTGAGAAGGAGTGCGAACCGCTAACGCAGCGGGTCAACCCTAACATCGCTATGGTATCAGGGTTTTCCTGCCACAACGATGAGGAAACTGCTGTCGCTCGTGGGTTAGATGGGTTCCGTTTTTTCCGCTTTGCGCTTGCACACTACTATCACGGCGGCTCACAGATACCCGGACAGACGGATATTTGGCAGTTATATAAACAGACAACGCAGGAACCTACTGAGGGTAGGGCAGGCATCGGGACGCCAGATCAGGTGCGCGAACACCTTGAGGTGATGGAGGATGCTGGGGTAGACCAAGTCGTTTTCATTCAACAGGCTGGCGCGAACCGCCATGAAGATATATGCGAATCGCTGGAATTGTTTGCCGAACGAGTGCTCCCAGATTTCAAGGCGCGCGACGCAGCACAGGTTGAGAGAAAAACTAAACGATTTGCTGATGCAATTGAGAGAGCAGAGAAACAGAAACCGGCTTTGGCTTCTCTCAGTGAGATACCGGTTGTGGATGCCTATCCGGTACTCAAGCGGAAGTTAGAAGAGAAAGCAGAGGAAACCGGTGCTCCTGAAATGAGTGATGATGGCGAAAAGTTTCTGCTATCAATAGAAGGTGGAAAGCGGACTGAGAAGAACACGTAGACACTGGCGCGCTTGCAAAGCATACTTATGCGGGGCTGAAAATGAAAAATGTGTTGGTAGTTGACGACGATGAGAAAATCTGTTGGGCATTTGAGCAGTTCTTAGAGAGTGAAGGCTACTCTCCAAGTATTGCGAACAGTGCCGAGGAAGGCTTACGCCGCATCGCTGCTGACAAGCCGGATGTCGTTCTGCTTGATGTGAATTTGCCCGGGATGAGTGGCTTAGAGGCGTTAGAAGAGATTAAAGCCCATCATCCGTGGGTGATTGTGGTTATCATCACGGCTTATGACGATGTAGAGACGACAATAGAGGCGATGCGCTTGCAGGCGTTCGATTTTGTTCCGAAACCGATTGATCTGGATATCGTCAAGAGTGTACTGGAGCGTGCCTTCAGAACGCAATCCGTCCGCAGCACCTTGCCTGTAGAGATAGCGGACGAGTCGCCAGCGGCACAGATTGGTGTACATCGACTGGTTGGAAAAAGCAGCCAGATGCGCGAGATATACAAACTCATCGGGGTTATGGCAAGTAATACTGTAACAGTACTGATTGAGGGTGAAACAGGAACCGGTAAAGACCTTGTTGCCCGTGCAATTCACGTCGGGAGTGAACGGAAGGAGAAGCCATTCATTCCGGTTGATTGTGGCGCACTCCCTGATGAACTTTTGGAGAGTGAACTCTTCGGTTATGAAGCCGGTGCGTTCACAGGTGCGAAGACGGAAGGGAAACCGGGACGATTTGAACTGGCAGATGGTGGCACCCTTTTCCTTGATGAAGTCGGCAACATGACCCCAGCACTACAGGTGAAGTTGCTCCGTGCTTTGCAGACGCAAGAGATTGAGCGATTAGGTGGAACGCGTACACTTAAAGTGGATGTCCGCGTTATCGCTGCCACGAACCAAGAACTTGGCGAGATGGTAAAACGGGGGCAATTCCGTGAGGATCTCTACTACCGTTTCAGACGTATCGCACTCCATCTTCCACCGTTGCGGGAACGTCAAGAGGACATTTCATTGCTCGTCACACACTTTCTGCAACTTATCCAAGAGGAATTCGGAAAACCGATTCGCGGTATCTCTGAAGAAGGGATGAAACTGCTACAAAACTATGCCTGGCCCGGCAATGTTCGGGAGTTAGAGAACTGTCTCAGAAGCGCAGCAGCACTCTCCCGCTCAGATGTGATTCTCCCCGACGACCTCCCGTCAGAAATCCATACAGCACATGAGATAGATGCTATTGGTGCCTCACAATTTGAGACTTCTCTCAAATCCGTTTTAGAAGACGTTACAAAAGCGGCTATTGCCGACGGGAAACACGGACTTTACGAAGAGATCATTGCTCAGTTAGATAAGGCATTGATTGAGTTGGTATTAGAGGAATTCTCGGGCAACCATAGCAAAACAGCCGAATTACTCGGTATGAGTCGGACCACACTCTTAAAGAAAATTAAGCAGAGTAGTGGTACTAATGTTGAATAGGCACGACAGGAGATGAGACATCATGGGATCGTGGATTCGGATTGCGCACCGTGGGGCATCGGGGAGCGCACCAGAAAATACGCTCGCTGCATTCAAGAAGGCACTCGAAATCGGTGTTGATGCTGTTGAACTTGACCTACACGGTACCGCTGATGGTGAGATTGTCGTGATACACGACGCCTCCTTGGATCGGACGACGGACCTCCATGGGCATATCAACGAAACCACTTTAGAAACGATTCGAGGTGCCGATGCTGGCGGGTGGTTTGATGCCGAGTTTGCGGGTGAGCCGGTGCCGACGCTTACAGAGGCATTAGCATGCATCGGAAAAGAGACAATAGCTGTTCTGGAGATCAAAGATCCACTGATAGCCGAGGCAGTTGTCGCAAAAATTCATGAGACGGATACGCTGGATCTCACCGTTGTTATTTCCTTTCACACCACGGTCTTACAGACTATCCGTACATTAGAACCTCGTATTGCTACAGGATGGCTCATCGGGAATCACGATAAACACGTGTCTCCTGTTCGGCTGTGCCAGCAATTAGGGGAGCTCGGCAGCAGTCTGCTGAATATCAATCACGAGTTGATCACGGCAGAATTCGCTTATGAAGTCCGGCGGCGCGGCATCGCGCTGTGGTGTTGGACCGTGGATGACATCGCTCGCATGCGTGAAATGCAGACGTTCGGTGTGCAAGGTATCACGTCAAACTACCCGGAACGCTTCGCTATAGTTTAGTTTGCCTCCTTTGACCCCGCCAAAACGCAATCGCGATATATGCCAGAATCGGATAAGACAACAAGGTTGTTGACCAAGCGACCCCCTCTAATCCCCAATACTGCATAAATAACCAATTAAGGAGCGGATTTAGGAGAAGCCTGATTAGGGTTGCCGTGACAACGGTTTTATGTGCTTGACGCGCGAGGTGTGCTCGGATGAGTAGCCTGCTAATTAAACGCGGAAGCGTTCCCAACAGATAGATGCCGAGCAATGAAGCAATATGAAACTGCCCCACCTCAGACAATTCGCCGTGTCCGTAGAAAACCGATACGATATTCTCCCGAAGCAGATAGAAACCCGTCAAGAACGGCACCATCAGCACCAACAGTGCGACGACTCCTTGCCAGACACTGCGTTGTAGTTGCGTTCCGTTGGTGGTTGAGCCATTTTCTGCTTGTGACTCAGATGAAAAGATCTTTGCCCAATGCGACAATAGGACAGGAAGTGTTACACTTGTGAGGGTTTCAGGAATCGCACACAAACGGAGTGCATAATCAAGTTTCGAGACGGAGCTTGCCCCTAATGTGCTTGCCATTCCCCTGTCAACAACCGGATTTATTCCATCGGCAATCGCCGCGCCCATCATGAGTAGACATTGGTGCTGGAACTGTTTAGTGTATGGTGTTTCCTGTAAATCCGGTTTCAGGTGCCGCGCTTGCAGGTTCAGGACAGCACAGCATCGCGGAAACAGTACAACCACTTGGAACAGTTCACCAAGGATCAGGGCAAGCGGTATACTGAACCAAGTTAAAGATGACTTGAACAGAGAAATAGTTCCAATGACAAGGACACCACGGATTCCTTGCACAATAACGGGTAGTTGAAACGCTTGATAAGTATCTAATATCGCCTTGAGCATCGAACGGATTGATGCGATAATCGCAAAGCAGAGGAATCCACACACGATGCTGATTGCAGTAACAGGCGGGAGTCCGGCATTTGGTAAAAAGCGTTGCGAAACTGCCCACGAAATGGCGACAAGGAGACAGCAGAGCCACGGCATTATTGTGATATAACGGGAAAAGATGGATTGTACACAGCGTTGTGCTTCAGTTTCACCTTTCGCACGGGCTTCGGCTAATAGCGGGACAAAGACGGAATAGGCGGAGGCTGCGCTGAGCAGCTGAATAACGAATACAGCGATACCCCAATAGTAGTAGATAAAATCCATCTCCGCTGGGTCGCCGAACCAATTGGCGAGAACAATGTAGATGAGAAGTGTGCCGGCATGTCCGATCAGGCTAAGCGGGGCAATGACAAGGACACTTTTAAGAATGGAGGGGTCTGTTTGGGAAGCGTTATTCGACATGAAGTGCCTGAAAGGCGTGCTTGAAGGCGACAGAGTTGTAGACACTGGGTACCTGTGCTCCAACTCTGTCAGTTCAGTCACTATCTAAAAGCGGCTTTTGAGAGTACCCCACATAGTTGCGAGTTTATCTGCTGGTTCAACCGGTAGCCCTTCCTTCGCCTTCTCGTAATCCTCATCGGTAGGTTGGAATTGCGAAGGGTGTGTAAAGTTTTGACACTAAATCTTCGGCAACACCGAAATCAACATAACGTAGAGGCGAGGTTTCCTCGCCTGTCTTTTCGTGCTGCCATCTTGGAAATCCTTGAATCCTGCAAATCTTGATTCTGACAACCCGCTGCCAAAATATTTACACACCCAACCGCACCTACCTTGTTAGGGGTGCCACGCGTCTATTCACGTACTTGACCGTTTCCGTAGACGATGTATTTATAAGTGGTCAATCCCTCAAGCCCCATCGGACCACGGGAGTGGAGTTTCTGCGTGCTAATGCCGACTTCGGCACCCAAGCCAAATTCATAGCCGTCAGTGAAGACAGTGCTGGCGTTGACGTAAACTGCGGCGGAATCCACCTCTTTGAGAAATCGCTGCGATGCGCTGTAGCTTTCCGTGATAATCGCATCTGAATGGTGTGAACCGTAGGTTTCTATATGATCAATCGCCGTGTCCATGTCATCTACGACACGAATGGATAAGATGTAATCGAGGTATTCTGTGCGCCAATCTTCTTCGGTAGCAGGTTTGGCAGCAGGATAAAGCTGCTGTGTCCGTTCGCATCCGCGAATTTCAACATCCGAGTCCTGTAAAGTCTCACAGAAAGCGGGAAGGAATTTCTCGGCAGTATCGGCGTGGACAAGGAGCGTTTCCAATGCGTTGCAAACAGCGACTTTGTATCCAACCTTCGCGTTCATACAGATGTTATTTGCCATTTCGAGATCGGCGGCTTCGTCAACGTAGATATGGCAGATGCCGTCGGCATGCCCTAACACCGGGACATCGGATTCTTTCATCAAACGCTGGACGAATTCGTTACTACCGCGCGGAATGACGAGGTCAACATAGTCCGGTAGACGGATAAGTTCGTAAACTGCCTGCCGATCAGTGGTATCAACGAATTGGATTGCGTCTGGTACACCTTCTGCGGCGGCGGTGTCGCTGAGTATGCGGGCAAGTGTTGCATTGGAGTGGATTGCCTCGGAACCGCCTCGGAGGATAACCCCGTTCCCAGATTTGATACAGAGTGCCGAGACTTCAACAGTCACGTCGGGTCGAGATTCATATACCACGGCGACAACCCCGATAGGCACGCGGACTGTGCCAATCTTGAGACCGTTCGGACGTTCCCCCATACTGATGACTGCACCGATCGGGTCGGGAAGTGCAGCGACTTGGCGGAGATTGTCTACCATCCGTTCAATTTTTTTATCGTCCAATAGGAGGCGTTGCATGAGAGGTGCAGGGAGACCCGTTTTTTCGCTGTTGTCGAGATCAATGCGATTTGCCTCTTGAATTTTATCTTTTGAACTCTGCAGGCTCTCTGCCATTGCTAAAAGCGCGTGATTTCGTACGTCGGCGGAACTTCGTGATAAAACCCGCATCGCTGATTTTGCTTTTTTCGCTTGTGATTGGATCAGTTCTTGGATGTTTTCGTTCATAGTGTTCCTTTGGCGTTGACGCAATCAGTAAATTGTAAGTGGAAAGAACATGGGTATTATAGCATGTCGTTTGGAAAATTTTCAAGGGGGTTAAAAAGTTGTCAGCAATCAGTTGTCAGTTATCAGTAGTCGGTGGAACAGTTGTTAGACTTGCTGGTTGGTGGATGGAACGGCATCAATCGAGCAGCACCAAGTTATCCCGATGTATGATTTCGTCGTAATCGCGGTAGCCGAGGATTTTTTCAATGTCTTTGGTATGTTTGCCAGCAAGTTTGGCAGTGTCTGCGGCGTTGTAGTTCACCAAACCACGTGCGAACTCCACGCCGTTTTCGGTGAGGCATGAAACGGTATCGCTATAGTCAAAATTACCTTCGACGCGTCGGATACCAGCAGGGAGTAGGCTTTTACCGCCTTGTACAAGTGCGTCGCGTGCGCCGCTATCTACAATGAGTCTGCCCTTCGGTGGCCGGGAATAGGCGATCCACCGCTTCCGTCCAGAGATACGGGATTGCGGAAGGAAGAGGGTTCCGAGCAGTTCACCTTTCAAGAGTCTTGTGACGACGAGCGGCTCTCGTCCGTGTGCCATTACCATCATCTCTCCAGAACTGGTAACGATTTCCGCGGCTCGCAACTTTGTTACCATCCCGCCAGTCCCACTCGTTGTGCCAGCTGTCCCAGCGGCTTGCCATATCTCCTCTGAAATAGTGGTAACAGTGTGAATCAATTCCGAGTTAGGATTGTGCCTTGGGTCTGCAGTGTAGAATCCTGCTTGATCGGATAGGATAACGAGGAGTTGTGCTTGGGCGAGATTCGTCACATAAGCAGAGAGGGTATCGTTATCGCCAACCTTGATTTCGTCGACTGCGACGGTGTCGTTTTCATTGATAATAGGGATCACGCCGAAATGAAGGAGGGCACGCATTGTGTCGTTCATGCGGGTGTAGCGTTCCCGATTCGAGAAATCGTCGCGTGTGAGGAGCATGCTCGCGGCGTGTTGTCCATAGTTTGAAAACCGATCCTCGTAAGCTGCCATCAATCGTATTTGCCCCACGGCAGCAGCAGCTTGTAGATGTGGTAGCGTATTCGGACGCTGCTTCAGACCGAGTTGGGGCCAGCCTGCTGCGATTGCGCCTGACGTAACAAGGATAACCTCCACACCATCCTGTTTGACGAGTGCTAAATCGTGGACAAGCCCGTCAAGAGCGGCTTCGTTGAGATGCGCACCCTCCGAAATGGTGGTGCTGCCAACTTTTACGACGATGCGTTGTACGTCCGCCAAGCAGGCGCGCTGCTCAGCTGGATTGCATCGCTTTTGAGCTATAGGTGAACTCGAATTCATCAATCTGGACTGTGTCTCCTTCCACCGCCCCTGCGCGGGCGAGGGCATTCATTACTCCCATATTTTTCAATTTCCGATACAACAGAATTAGTGCTTGTTCGTTTTCCATATCGGTCATGAGGACGGCACGACGCGGTTCTGCACCCGTGACCAAAAAACCTTCTTCGGTTTCAATGAGTTCAAACCGTGCTGATGGTTCCGGCGGCAGTTCTTGTTCTAAGGTAATTGTCGTCTCTGCTTCCTTTCGGGCGCGTGTTTCCAAGTATTGCAAGGAGCGGTATGCTTGCTGCATGAGCGGGTTCACCCCGTCACCGGTAATTGCAGAGATAGGGAAGATTTTCCGGTTACCGAAGTATTCCTCCACACGCGTCAGATTCGCCTTCGCTTCAGGCATATCTATCTTATTTACGGCAATGATTTGTGGCAGTTTCGTCAGGAGTGCGTTGTAGTGCCCCAATTCGAGGTTGAGTTGTTCGTAGTCTTTAATCGGGTCGCGCCCATCTGTGGCACTTAGGTCAATGACGTGAATGAGCATTTTGGTACGCTCGATGTGCCGCAAGAATTGGTGTCCTAAACCTGCTCCTTTATGCGCCCCCTCTATTAGTCCGGGGATGTCCGCGAGAACGAAATTTTGTTCTCGATTGATGCGAACAACGCCGAGATTCGGACGGAGTGTAGTGAACGGATATGCGGCGATTTTAGGTGTTGCGGCGGAGGTTCGCGCCAGCAGTGTTGATTTACCGGCGTTGGGATAACCGACTAACCCGATATCAGCGATGAGTTTGACTTCGAGGCTAATCTCGCGTTCTTCTCCCGGTTCCCCTTTTTCCGCGACGCGCGGTGCCTGAAATGTGCTACTCTTAAAGCGAGCATTCCCCTTACCACCGATACCGCCACGTGCTACGACGACGGACTGGTCAGGTGCTGTTAGATCCGCAAGCAGTTCCGATGTGTTGAAGTCTCTGATGATGGTGCCGGCAGGGACTTTAACAACGCAATCTACGCCATCAGCACCGTCTCGCTGTTTGCCGGTGCCGTGTCCACCGTTGTCGGCGACTTGGTGTGGGTTATGGTGTAGGTCAATTAGCGTGCTCATCCCGAGCGTAGCGATGAGGACGACGTTCCCACCGTTGCCGCCGTCTCCGCCGTCGGGACCACCGCGCGGGACAAACTTCTCTCGGCGAAAACTGATACATCCATTTCCACCGTTACCTGCTTTGACCTGAATTCTTGCTGTGTCCATAGACGACTCGCTTTAGAGAGCGGAGGTATGATCCCTATTCTGCTCGTTATATTTCTTCTAATCTCTCAATCACTAACTGCTATAGCGGATTCAGTTGGAAAGTACTACCTTCTGGGGTAATTTCACCTACTCCGTCTGTAAATGTGAATACTGCTACATGGTCGGCTACCAAACCGCGGACGCGAATAGTTATTGTATTAGATTGTGTTGGAACAAAGAACTGGATGGCATCTCCGTCAATACCACCCTCGGTTTGCGCAGTGCTCAAGACAGTGTCCGTAATGTCCATTCCACCTTCGTCCATTATAGTGACCTGAAACCCGGTGTTCACATTAAAGTCTAATCCTGTACCATTGGGTCTGTCACCGAGTCCATCATTATCTGTATCCGGGTAGGTTATCCACACTATCCACCCTACCCTCTCATTCGGTATTAATTCGTTGTTGTTATTCACGGGGTAAACCCGGTGTGTGTCAACAGCATCTTGATCTACGTTCCCTACGTTCGGAATGTTCCCATTTCCATCTCTATTCCCGTTCCCGTTCCCGTTCCCGTTTCCATTTCCATTGCCATTTCCGTTTCCGTTCCCATTTCCGTTTCCATTCCCATTTCCGTTTCCGTTTCCATTCCCATTGCCATTTCCGTTTCCATTTCCATTTCCGTTCCCATTTCCGTTTCCATTTCCATTTCCATCACCGTTTCCATTTCCATCGCCGGGAGTGCCGCCGTTGTTATTATTGCCCCCACCATCGCCGGGGGTGCCACCGCCTCCGTTGTTTCGATCATCCTGTAGCTCGGTAGCCGTCGCCGTAAATGTCACCTGCTGAGCGATGCCAGAAACACTCGCCGTGACGGTATAACTTCCAACCGTGTTGCCAAACCGCAGCCCTGTTGCAGTTTCACCATTTGAATCTGTTGTATTACTCGTAGGACTCAGAACACCACTGCTTGGACTGACAGAGAAACTCACCGTGACCCCCGATAGTGGGTCATTGTGCTGATCAAGCACTCTAACAACAAAAGGATTCGCCAAGTGTTGATTGACTCCGCCACTCTGACCATTGCCACTGACCGTTTCTAGGATCGTCGGTCGTGGTGGATCGGTAGCCGTCGCCGTAAATGTCACCTGTTGAGCGATGCCAGAAGCACTCGCCGTGACGGTATATGTGCCAACCATGTTGCCAAGCCGTAGTGTGGTGCCAGCTTCACCGTTTGACCCTGTAGTAGCACTCACAGGACTCAGAACACCACTGTTTGGACTGACAGAGAAACTCACCGTGACCCCCGATAGTGGGTCATTGTGCTGATCAAGCACTCTAACAACAAAAGGATTCGCCAAGTGTTGATTGATTTCACCAGTCTGACCATCGTCACTGACCTTCTCCAGTGTCGTCGCTGTTCGTGATGGTGGCGGTGGCGGCGGTGGATCGGTAGCCGTCGCCGTAAATGTCACCTGCTGAGCGATGCCAGAAGCACTCGCCGTGACGGTATATGTGCCAACTATGTTGCCAAGCCGTAGTAGAGTGCTAGCTTTACCGTTTGGTCCTGTGGTAGCACTCACAGGACTCAGAATCCCGCTGCTTGGATTGACAGAGAAACTCACTGTCACGCCTGATAGCGGTTCATTGTGCTGATCAAGCAATCTAACAGCAAGAGGATTCGTCAAGATTTGATTGATTTCACCAGTCTGACCATCGCCACTGACCTTCTCCAGTGTCGTCGCTGTTCGTGGCGGTGGTGGCGGCTGAATGTCCGGTTGCTGGGTGCCCTCACCATCGGTCCCGTCATCGCGACCACCATTGCTACCTGGTGATGGCGGAGGCGGTGGTGGCGGAGGCGGTGGTGGCGGCTGAATGTCCGGTTGCTGTGTGCCACCGACGTTATCCTCACCATAAAATATGCCATCATCGGGTTGTTGAGGACCACCGTCGTCATCTGGTGGTTGATCATCTTCTCCCGGACCTCTCACTTGTTCCATAATCTCGGTGGTATCCATTACCCGTTCTGCACGCATAATTTGCACGCCTTCATAATAGAACACATAAATGAGTTTGCTTGGATGGATATGGATAACAGGTCTGTTGTCGTCTTCCGTTTCCGGTATAAGTGTTATGCAAGCCGACGCATGTCCATTCAGAAGGCAAGCGGAATCTTCACCTATTGTAATATACCGATCGACATCTTCAGCTGTCAGCATTGAACCTGTATAAGGCATATCGGAACAACCGGTTATGCTGAAGAGTGTAATTAGGATGCTACCTATTAATATTAACGATAAAGGTTTGGTTTTCGTTACCGCTTCAAAACCGATTTCTGTAATTGCCTCCGCGAGATTAGCATCGGTAATGTAGGATGCGTCATAGCGGACAACCGCTTCACCTTTACGCAGGTTCACCTTTACACGCTGCACCCCTTCAAGTGTTGTCAATGTATCTGTCACGGTTTTGACGCAGTGTTGGCAAGACATACCACGAATTTCTAATCTTGTTTTTGCCATGATATAACTCCCTTGTAAAGGCTACTGTAGCGGTTGCAATTGGAGGGAACTGGTGCCTTCATTCGATGCCACACTATCTGCGTTGATGTAGAATGTTGCGGTATGCTCGGGAACTAACCCGTCCACTTGAATCGTTAGCTCTTGTGCTTCCGTTTCAATGGAGAATTGAACGATACGGCTGCCGTCAAGTCCGTCGATTTGCGTAAAGTTCTTAATCTCAAGGTCTTTTTGCTTGTTAGGACCTATCTTCATTCCTTCGACAATTCTGATGTCAAGCCCGCTGGTTTCAGGTGTTGTTCCACGATCTTCTTCGGGGAATGCATCTGGGTAGTATATCTGGATAGTCCAGTCTCTGAGGACATTGCTATCGATACCGTTGCCGTCTTGTGTGCCGCCATTTGCTGTGAGTTGGTCCGTCAATTCTTGCGTGATCTGGGTGGTGTCCATTACCCTTTCGGCACGCAAAATGGGGTTATCTTCATAATAGAACATATAAATGAGGCTTGTTGGGTGAACGTGGACGATGGGGATGTCGTCTGCCTCGTCTCTTTTTTCCGGCACGACTTTTATGCAAATGGAATCAAAACCGTCTTGTAAGCAGACTGTATCTTCACCAAGTGAGTTAAGGTACCGGTCTACGTCGTCAACTGTCAGCATCGGACCCGTATAAGGGACATCGGTGCAGCCGATTATGCTAAAAAGCACGATTAGGATTATGCCGATTGATTTTAAGGATAGAGGTTTGGTTTTCGCTATCGCTTCAAAACCTGCTTCCGTTATTGCCTCTGTGAGGTTGACAGTGGTAGCGCGCGCTGCATCAAAATGTACAATCGCCTCGCCTTTGCGGAGGTTGACTTTCGCGCGCTGAACGCCTTCAAGTGCTGTCAATGCATCTGTGACTGTTTTAACACAGTGTTGACAGGACATACCATTTATTTCTAATGTTGTTTTCGCCATAATGTTATTCCTTTGTTAGAAAACCGCGCCCGCATGACGGACATGTTGGGATAGCGGTGCGGATTAGTAGACCGCAACTGAGACAGATGCATTGTGCTTGGAAGAGTCGTCTGCGATATGTATTGCCGGATTTGTCCGTTTCCGTATAGCCAAAATAGTGTATTAACACAACTATAAACACCGGAAGCGAAAAAAAAGTCCAGTAATAACGAGTTCCATCTTTTATTTTTCCTTGTGTTGCGTCTAAAGTACAGGCATAGGCTAAGTTTATCAGGGTGCAATTTGATACCTAAGTTGTAACTGGAATGAAAACAGGATTAAATCGAAAAAGTCATATCAAACTTATTTGATTATTCACCTAATCAGCAACACCTAATATCCTGATAGGATAGTTTATGTAATAGTAGCAAGTTTCGTGCCAACACTTTAATGAAAGCATACTTGTGTCAAAACCATTGCTGAAATCCCGATATATTTTGATTGTGTTGTGTCTAAAAATACAAACGCACACTGGGTTTATTGAAATAAGTGAGAAGGTTCACTTATTTCTAAAGGACTATCGTTACCGGAGAAACACTGTCTATTTGAAATCCGCCTTCTATTATGAGTATGCAAGAATTGCATAGATCTCTTCAAAAATTGTATGATGTGCACAAAAATTGTGGTATTAGAGGTAAGGATTGTTAAGTTGGACAGTTGAAGATTATGTCGGTCGTGTAGATGGGTTCATCCAGTTTTGTATGTTATACTTTATCGGGTATTCCTTTTACCTTTTACCAAGAAATTGCGACCACATGAAGGGCAAGTTGATGTTTTAGTGTGGATTGCCAAGCCACACTCTGGACAAATGCGTTTCGTCCGAAAGCGTTCCACGAGGCGAGACACGATGACAATTCCCAAAAAAAGGGTGATGAGAAATGTTACTTCCCAAAAACCGATAGACACGCTTTCAACCTCCGGTGCTTTCTACACTTCAATATGGAAAATCTGCAAGTTACACCTTCAAATCCCGTAAGGTAGAGAGGTTTACCTCGTGCATCGTTTTCATCTGTGGTGTTTCAATAATGAGTGGGGTTTCAGCAAATCGGGAATCGTTGAGGATATACGCAAATGCGGTTGTACCGATATTGCCTTCACCAATGTGTTCGTGACGATCCACGCGGCTTTGATATTCTGATTTTGCGTCATTGAGATGAAAAGCTTTTAAGCGCGTTAGTCCGATGATGTTGTCAAACTGGTTAAAAGTCGTTTCGCAATCCGATTCGGTTCGCATATCGTAGCCTGCTGCAAAGACGTGGCACGTATCCAAACAGATGCCGAACCGATCTGGGTATTTTGACATGCCGATCACGTCTCGGAGGTGTTCAAAACAGTAGCCGAGATTTGTACCTTGTCCGGCAGTAGTTTCGAGAAGCGGCATGACATCAGGTGCTTCGGCATTTTCAAACAGGAAATCGAAACTGTCGGTTAACTGCTTTAAACCGAATGTTTCACCCTCGCCGAGGTGCGAGCCGAGGTGTGTGACGATGTAGCGGATACCGAGCCGCTGCCCGAGTTCCATCTGTTCACGGAACGCTTGGCGTGATTTTTCCAGTACATCTGGTTTCGGGGAAGCGAGATTACTCAAGTGGATGTCGTGAACAATTATCTCACCAAGTCCGACTTCTGACCATGCTGTGGTAAATTTTTCGGCTATCTCTGGGGTGGGAGGTTTTCCTTGCCACTGGTTTGGATTTCGCAAGAAGATTTGTATCGTGTCGCACTCGAGGTCGGTGCCATTTTTGATGGCGTTGTGTATACCACCTGAAGTGGATACGTGTGCACCAAGAACCATATTTTTTATAACAAATTCGGGCTTGTGAGCTCACCTGATTGTGTGTGGCGAGTTTTGGAAACCTCGGGACCGCACCGAAATTGACATCTCCTTCATAGAGGGTTAATAAAAAATTTGTCTTTCAACATTTATTGTTAATTAAAAATACCACAAACCGTGACCAAAATCAAATAAAAAACGTTTAATGTACGTTGTAAGGGAGTTTTTATGCAAAATTTTCATTATTCGTTAGCGAAATTGAGGTATGACGGACAAAAATTGCAGAATTCGACGCAGATATTGGGCGTATCGCGTAAAAATTGTATAATAAATTACTGCATCGAACGATTTGTAGTTGGGGTATCTCTTTAGGAACGGCGTATTAGTGAGTAAGGAGGACAGGGCGTGTGAGCACTATGTACGCTCTATGAACCGTTCACCCATCGCAACGGGATATTCAAATCAGCATTGATTATGGATGTACTGCAGTTTTGACCCCGCGCTGAGCAGCGGCGTTATCAAACGCATCTAAACCGTGTGCGATCGGGAACCTATCGGTTAGCAAGGGTTCAAAATTGAGTGATTTTTCTATTAGGAGTTGTTTGGATGCTTCAAGACTGGCGCGGGAAAATGCCCATGAAGCCATCAGTTTGTGGCCCGCATAGTGAAATTCTTCAAGGTTGATTCGGAATTCTTCGCCTTCCGGTGCGAGTCCAAAGAAGTTGAGGCATCCGCCTCTACGGACAATCTCAAAAGCGAGTGCGATTGCCGAGGCGTTATTTGTCGTTGCTGAGATAACGGTATCAACGCCGCCATTAGTGATGTCTCGAAGGCGCGCTACCGACTCAGGGGACGTATCAAGTGTGAGGTCGGCACCGAGCGTTTCTGCGGCAGCCCTGCGGTGTGGTAGTGGTTCCACTACATAAGTGGCTAAGCCTGCCCGTTTCGTCAATTGTGTAAACATCAAACCGATGGGACCGGCACCAAGGATAGCGACGGAATCCTTAAAAAGTGTTTCCTGCATCGCATTCAAGCAGCAGCCCAACGGTTCCAGAAATAGCAATTCTTCGGCGGATATACTGTCGGGGACCCGGATGAGTTTGCCGGTATCCACACCGTGCTTCGGCATCCGCATATATTCGGCGTAGCCGCCATCAATATCGTGCCCGATACCTTCAACGGTATTGCAGTATTTATCAAGGTCGTTCTGGCATTCGGCACATGCGCCGCAAGAGAGCATGGGATTGACCGTGACCCGTTCACCGACTTTGACATCGGGATGTCGACTCTCTACAATCACGCCTGCGAGTTCGTGCCCCATCACGACGGGTGGTGCGTAATCTGATACATCACCACGCAGCGCGGCGAGGTCAGAAGCACAGATACCGCAGAGTTCCGTCTGGATGAGTACGTCACCCTCGGTGAGAGTGGGGATAGGCTTTTCTTGGACGCTTAATTGCTGAATTTTCTCAAAAACGATAGCTTTCATGTATTTTATTAGGGTAGATAGAGGGTAGGTGCGGCTGGGAATGCAGGTCGCATGAATCCACACGGAATGCGCGTGTTGCCTCGCAGTGAGAGTCCGTGGGGCTTTACGCCGCAAAACCGCACCTACCGGTTGACGGAATTCAGAAACCAGATTGGCTCCTATGATTCAAACTCGTAAGGCACCGTTTCTGCCTGATGTGTCTTAGCGGATTTCTCTGCCAGATCCATGATGGCAATGACGCGGCGAGCAGATTCCGGTGTGACGATCAACGGTGTGCCGTCGTTTAAATGGGCAACGATATTCTGATAGTAGCTCGGTCCTGGTCTGCCGTGATGACCGACTTCCTGCTCTTTGGGGTGCCCTTCGACTTCAGATAGTACCTTAAACCCACCGCCTTCGGAAGTAATTGCACCGTGTGAGCCGAGCAGTTTCCAGCGCTCTCCACCGATTTTGGCAATATTAGACATCTGGATGTTTGCCGATGCACCATCCGCGACGACCTTTCCGCCTGCGAAGCGAATGACTGCTTGGACGTGGTCCTCGTTGGTAATATCGTCCCAGACGAGGTTCGGCTGATAGAAACCGGTGATGTTAATCATTGGTGCTTCAAGGACATTGAGTAGCCAATCGAGGTAGTGGGCACCCCAATCGTAGAATTGTCCGCCGGAGATGGCTTTGACACTGCGCCACCAATTAGGATTGGGTTTTCCGTAACCCCCGCCCCACATCTCAACGCTAAAGACTTTGCCGATGATACCGGACTGGACGAGTTCGCGAAGCGTCCAGAAATCAGCATCCCACCGTCGGTTGTGGTGAACAGACAACATAACGTTGTTCTCTTCGGCGGTCGTAATCATTTCTGTGGCTTCTGCGATTGTGACGCACATCGGTTTTTCAACGACAACGTGCTTGCCAGCCTTGAGGCTTGCCACCGATGGTCTGCAGTGCAAACTATGCGGTAGAACGTTCGCGACGAGATCGACACCGTTGTCGGCGTTAAGTTCTTCAACTGAATTGTAGGTGCGAATGCCGGGAAAATCCTTTTTTGCGGCATCTGTTCGTTCTGGGTCTATGTCACAGATAGCGACGCATTCAATACCGTCGGTGTTCTGCATCATATTTGCGTGGGCTTTGCCCATATTAAATGCTGCGCCATATCCGAGGACGGCACCTTTGATGGTATCTGCCATTTGTTCTGGCTCCTTCTTTTTCGTATATGAATGCGTCATTATAGCATAAAATCGAAAAAATTGTATAAAAAATCCGTGTGCGGAAAATAAATTGACGTTTCGCAAAATTTGTGGTAAACTCTACCGATTCTCTGTTAGCATATAGTAAAATCTAAAAATACTTTGAGACTTCCACGGACAATCTATCCCATTCACCGCATTGCTGGCGAGGTTTTGCGGCGTACGCGCCCAAATGCGATCTGCATTCCTAACCTCGCCACATCAGACAGTGTAAACTTAATTGTGGGCTTTACTATAGTTTGTTTCTCTGGGCATTTGCAAGGTGCAACAGCAAGGAAGTGTGAGCCTGGGGCGCGTTCGTAGAAGCACAATGTGCATCAATTTTGGACAATATTCTTTGAGGTAATTTATGGCAAAAGTTGGACTCATCGGGGTTGGGAACATGGGTAGAGGCATGTCAAGAAATATCTTGAAAGCCGGACACGAATTGACGGTGTATGATGTCCGTCCTGAGGCGATGGAAACGTTGGTACAAGAGGGGGCGGACGCTGCTGCATCGCCGCGAGAACTGGGTGCCGCCGCAGATACGGTTTTTATCATGGTGCTGAATGTTGAACAGGTTAAGGCATCACTCTTGGGTGAAGACGGGCTGCTGGCGGGGCTTAACCCGGGTTCTACAGTCATTTGTACGGCGACTATCGGACGTTCACAGGTGATAGAGGTTGCCGAACTTGTGACGGCAAAAGGGGTTAACATCATTGATGCACCTGTTAGTGGTGGTGCACCTGGGGCAGCCGCAGGAACGCTTACGATGATGGTAGCGGCACAAAGCGAGACATTTGAGACATCTAAACCGGTGCTTGCAGCGGTCGGCAAAGACATCTATCACGTTGGAGAAGATATCGGTATGGGGCAAACTGTCAAATCTGCGCTCGCGGTCCTGATAGGGACGACTTATGCGGGTATCTTTGAGGCATTAACCCTCGCAGTGAAAGCGGGTGTGGCACCGGAGACACTTCGGGACGTTGTCAGTACAAGTGTTGTCGGGAATTTTCTTTTTAGAGATACAACGGAAAACATCTTATCACGCAACTTCAAGGGACAGAGTAATATCGGTACAATGTATAAAGACCTCAGTTTGGCGAAAAGTATGGCAAATGATTGTGGCGTGCCGCTCTTTGCAGCGAGTGCCGCTTTTGAACTGTTTCAAGCGGGGAAAGCGGTAAATCCCGATGAGGATAACTGGACGATTATCAAAATTTTGGAAAATATCGCTGGTGTCGAAATCAAGAAAACAAAATAATAAGAGGATAGGGTTTTATGGGTGTGTTATACCAAATTAACCCCATTTGTAGGGCGAGGTCCCTGTGCCTCGCAATGCTGACTTGATCAAAAGACTTCTAATCAAGTTAATTGGGTATTATTTGGCACTTTGGGAGCCCTATGAAGACAAAATTGAGAGGGTGTTGAATGTTCAAACTGGGAACCATTACGGATGGAATCAGTCGGGATTTTGAATATGCGCTGGACACTATGGTAGAGACTGGCTTGGAATACGTGGAACTACAGTATCTTTGGGAAAAACAGGTTGGGGATTTGACGGCGGCGGATGTTGAACGCGTTAAGGGGTTAATCGACGCTCGGAATTTAAAGGTATCGTGTATCTCGCACCACAATTTGTCGGCACTCTCTGTTGATACGGCAGTGGTCGCGCCTGCTTACCGTGAACACATTACGACGTTACAACGGTGCATTGATGTTGCACAAGCACTCGGCACAAATCTCGTTCGGATTTTCAGTTTCCGGAAAGAGATGGTGCTTTTCGGTGCGGAACCGGTTATCTCCGAAGGCGCGTGGGCGACACTCATGAACCGATTGGAAGAACCGTTGCAAATCGCTGACGCGGCGGGCATCACGCTTGTGATGGAGACTGCGATCTCCGGGAATGTGACATCGGCACTCCTTGCGAGAAAGTTAATAGACGAATTAGACGTGCCGCATCTGAAAGTACTATGGGATCCGTGCAGTTCGCTCTATTGTACAGAGGTCCCGTATCCAGATGGCTATGACGCAATTCGCGAGCATATTGTACATGTTCATCTTAAGGATGGCGTTGTCAACCTTCCAGCGGCGACATTCGATTTCTGTGCGATGCGTCAAGGACAGATGGATCGTTACTACAACGACATTGTGGGTGCTTTGAAACGTGATGGTTACGAAGGCACAATCTCTTTGGAGAGTGTCTATACGCCGGTGGGTGGAACGCGCGAAGATGGATTTAGAGAATCGCTACCGGTCTTTATGGAACTTATGGGACGATAGATAGGCTGAAAAAGAAAAAGGACGCAGCCGAATACTTCAGCTGCGTCCTTTTTCTTTGCGAGGCAAAATCCTCGCGTGAGAACTTAGCAATTACTTGATTTTCAAGCTTCCCCAAGTTGTCGGAAGTTTGCCAGCGGCTTCAACAGATGTACCTAACTCAAAACTCGACTTATAGATAGCCTCGACAGGGACGTTGATACCGGCGAACATTCCCCATCCGCCGCCACGTTCACTGACTTTTATCATCAGTATGTTGTCACCCTTTACAAGGTTAACTGCGAACGAATCTTGGAAGGAGTCTGCGCTGCCGCGTCCACGGTTGACTGGGTTGTTATGAACGACTTCACCGTTGAGCCAGACTTTGACAGAGTCATCACTGCTGACACCGATCATCGCGCCTTCCATATCGTCATCCGCTACGAGCGTGATGAGTGCATAAGAGCTAACATCGTTGAAATCAGCGTTTTCTGTGACACCGAGTTCAACGAGCATAACGTTGATGTCGCCATTCTCAGGAAGTGCACTGAGCGTCCAGGCATAATCACCGACCTCGTCGCCTTCTGTTGCGCCATCTTTCGCGACCATCTCTTCGGTAACGTCGTCGTTACTGGCAACAGCGAGAGAATCGATATCGGTAGAATTGGCACCGCCTTGGTTGGCTTCGGTAGGTGCGATCATCCAGAGCCATTCGCCTTGAATGTGGACGATAGGCGGAACAGCGTAGATAGCCGTGAGTTCGGCATCAATACCGACGAACTGTCCCCATCCGCCGCCACGTTCACTGACCTTCACCATCAACAGATTAGCACCTGCGACCAGGTTCACTTCAAACTTATCTTGGTAGCCATCTATATCGGCGGGCACCCCACCACGTCCACGGTTGACAGGGTTGTTATGAACGACTTCGCCGTTGAGCCAGACTTTGATAGAGTCATCACTGCTGACGCCCATCGTTACGGCGGACTGAGCAGTAGCGGATTCAAGTGTGATAAGTCCATAAGAACTAACGTCGTTGAAATCGGCAACTTCTGTGACACCGAGTTCGACGAGCATAACGTTGGTGTCGCCGTTCTCAGGAAGCGTGCCGAGCGTCCAGGCATAATCACCGACCATGTCTCCCTCGTTTGCGCCGTTTGCCGCGACCATCTCTTCGGTAACATCGTCGTTACTGGCGACAGCGAGAGAATCGATATCGTTAGAAGCCTGTCCGCCTTGGTTGGCTTCGGTAGGTGCGATCATCCAAAGCCACGGTCCTCTAATTACATCTTGGGCATCAGCAATGTGCGTCATGAGAAAAAGCGTCATGAGGCACGTTAACCCTACAAATAATTTCCTGTCCATGAAAACCTCCATCTAATTTTGTCAATAAAATAAAAAGTAACTTTTTTAAATTTAACGTTGTCCGCCTTACGCTCGTCAACCTTTGACACTTTTTTAAGTAAAGAGAAACAACTATTTTAAACCAGTTTAACAAATTACCACAATTAAATCAAGTTTAAAAATTAAATCAAGTTTAAAAATGGTATAAGGACTATTTAATTTTCGTAACGCGATCGGTTGACCCTCTCTGCCGTAACACCGAAAACGAAATTGTCCTGGTTGAAAAGCGACACATTAATGAGTGCTTTTAATTTCTGCCCATTGCGTCGCCAATTTCCCGGCGGGTTCAACCGGTTGATACGCGTCAAAATCAAGGCTGTGCTCCACATCGGCATCCACACCGACGAACTGCCCCCAGCCGCCACCGCGCTCACCGACCTTCACCATTAGCAGATTCGCACCTTTTATCAGGTCAGCTTGAAACCTATCTTGGTAGCCATTTATATTCGCTGGTACACCACCACGTCCGCGGTTCACAGCATTCTTATGAACTTCTGCACCGTTAAGCCAGACTTTGATAGAGTCATCACTGCTGACCCCGATCGTCACATCAGACTGCTTTTTGCTGGATTCAAGTATGATGAGTGCATAAGACGTAACATCGTTGAAATCAGCGACTTTTGTCATGCCTATACTCACGACACATGCATTGATGTCCCCGCTCACTGGGAGCTCGCCAGGAGTCCATTCGTAATCACCGACTTTATCGCCTTCTTCGGCACCGTTTTGTGCTATCATTTTTTCAGTGACTTTGCCCTTGCTGGCTTCATCAAGTGAATCAATATCGGTAGAAGCTTGTCCACCTTGGTTGGCATCGGTCGGTGCAATCATCCAGAGCCACGGCCCCAAAATTTGCTCTTCGGCATCAGCGATGTGCGTCATAACCGAAAGACACATCAGGCATGCCAGTCCTATTATCCATAATTTTTTGCGCATTTATTTAATTAAACTATCCTTTCATTTGTGTGTGCACAAAACACAACTATAGCAAGTTTTACAATTAACGAGATACCATTGATCAGTGCACTTACAGAGTGTACTTATGGCGGATGACTGCATATTCTTATATTTCACATAACCAAATTAAGTGAATTTTAAAAATAGCCTATGTTTACTATCGCTTTGAAAATAGTAGGACAAAATGATTATGCTATTGTTTTCCCGCCTATTCAACTAACGAAACAGGTTAGCACAAGTTACCAAAAAAGTCAAATTTATTTTTTGGATTGAATTTGGGATTATTTGGTTGAAGCCGACTGAACTAATAATCGCGCTTGATTTCTCCCCACTTTGTTATAAATTTACCAGCGGGTTCAACGGACAAGAGACCTGGCGTGCTACCGAGCGCGAATTCGGCATCAATGCCGACGAACTGTCCCCATCCACCGCCACGCTCACTGACTTTCACCATCAACAGATTACTACCGCGTTTGAGGTCAACGTCAAACGTATCTTGGAAGGCGTTTGCATTGCCGCGTCCGCGGTTCACGGCGTTGGTATGAACAACTTCACCGTTGAGCCAAACCTTGATAGAGTCATCACTGTTGACACCCATCGTAACGTCACGCTGCGCTTTCGTAGTTCTAAGCGTAATTAAAGCGTAGGACGTAACATCGTTGAAATTAGCGACGTTTGTCATCCCTATTGACACGACTGTTGCGTTGATATCACCGTTAGCAGAAAGCGTGCCGAGTGTCCATTTATAATCACCGACGACCTCACCTTTTCTTGCGCCGTTTTTTGCGACTTTTTCTTCGGTGACTTTGCCCTTGCTGGCATCATCAAGCGAATCGACATCGGTGGAAGCCTGTCCGCCTTGATTGCCATCGGTAGGAGTGATCATCCAGAGCCATGGACCGGTAATGCGTTTATTTGCGCCCCATTCGCTCGGCACTCTCGCGACGGGTTCACCGCCAGCGCCAGCGTCAACGTCACCGTGTTCATGATCATCAAAATTTAGGCTGTGGTCGAAATCTGCATCGATACCGACGTTCATGCCCCAACCGCCACCGCGCTCACTGACTTTGACCATCAACAGATTCGCCCCTTCTTTGAGGTTAACCTGGAACTCATCTTGAAACTCATCTGCTCCTCCGCGCCCGCGGTTGACTGCGTTTTTATGAACGACAACGCCGTTGAGCCAGACTTTGATAGAGTCATCACTGCTGACACCCATCGTCACGTTACGTTGCGCCCTGTCGGATTCGAGTATGATAATGGCATAAGACGTGACATCGTTGAAATCAGCGATTTCTATCATCCCTATATCAACGAGCATTGCGTTGATGTCTCCGTCTGCTGGAAGTTCGCCAGGAGTCCATTTATAACCGCTGACGGTATCACCTTCATTCGCGCCGTTTTGTGCGACGTGATCTTCGGTAGTTCTGCCTTTGCTGGCATCATCGAGAGAATCAATATTGGTAGAAGCCTGACCGCCTTCGTTGAGTTCGGTTAGCGCAATCATCCAGAGCCACGGACCGCTAATACGTTCTTGGGCTTGGCTGATATTTGTCATCATGAGAAAACTTATCAGACATGCCAATCCTATCACGAGAAGTTTTTTGTACATTTGGGTTGTATAACCTCTTTATCCTACACTCCGCACTTGTTTTGACACATTTTGGTATTTTTAGACAAACCCACGTCACGAAAGGGTCCAAACAGTATAAATAAAATTTAGAGATGGTAAATAAGATTTCATTTCGCACGTATATCTTCTCTGATCCATCTGAAATCGCTTGTTGAACGTTGGAACCACGTGGGTTTAGAAAATAAATACCAAAAATCCGAAATTAGAAGTGCGGAGTATAGGCTTTATATTATTGCTGAGTGCTTTTTAACTGCTTTTGGACGCTGGTAACCTTGTCTTCCATCGTTTGGGTTCTGTCGATCCGGGTACCGAACTTAAGGGTCGTTGTGATTCGAGGCGCGCCCATCTCATGGACGACCTCATGACACCGACGGATTGCTGCGAACACGACATCCCAATCGCCTTCGATATTCGTGCCGTAGGCGTGTAGTTTCGTTGCCAAACCCGCTTCTTTAAGCACCTTCTCACACGCGGTGACGTATTTTGAGACCGAAACGCCGACACCCATCGGGACGACACAGAGATCCGCAATGACCTTCATATATTTTTCCTTAATTGTCTCGTAATTGGTCCAGGACTGCGGTAGGCAAGGGTGCTGCACCTGAAGTCGCTACGCCGTCGTCAACTTGCGTCGGTGTCATCATTCCCGGGACCACACAAGAGACAGTGGGATGTGCCAAGATAAATTTGAGGGATGCTTGTGGAAGACTTCGCGCCTTATCTCCGATGATTGACTTCACTTGTTCCACGCGCGCCAGATCGGCGAGGAATTTCTCACGGGACCAGGTTTTTCGATAGTCGTTTTCTGCGAACACAGTATCGGGTCCGAGTTGTCCAGAAAGCAGTCCTGACGATAGTGGTTGCCGGACGACAATAGCAACGCCTTTTTCAGCGGCAGTCTCCATTACAGGGGTTGCCATCCCTTGGGTGAGGATATTGTAGGTGAGCATCAGTGAAGAGATACCAGTTTCTGCTATTGCTTTCAGTGCGTCTGCTTCGCTACCGAGCCCCATCCCATAGAATCGGATTTTGCCTTCGGTTTTGAGGTCTTCCATCGTGCCGAACGCGTCATCCCATTCGGGAGCAGGTGGTGGCGAGTGGAATTGGTAAATATCTATGACATCTCTCTTCAACCGCGTGAGACTTCCTTCGACCGCCGACCGAATATATTCGGGTGAAACATTGAACGACGGGTGTTCCCACCCGTGGCTAATCCAGCCATCAGAATCCAATTCATAGCCGAGTTTCGTGGCGATGACAACTCTATTGCCGAGTGCTGAGAAAGCCTCGCCAAGTAGCCGTTCAGCGCGTCCACCGCCGTACTGGTCTGCCGTATCGTAATAGGTGACACCGTTTTCAAAGGCGTATCGGAGGAGATCCACGGCATCCGTTTCACCGATGTCTCCCCATTCACGTCCTCCGAGTTCCCATGTTCCCATGCCAATTTCAGAGACGATGAGTCCTGTGTTGCCTAATTTACGTTGGCGCATCATTATTCCTTCAAGACCGCGAGACACGGGTCCCTATGTTTAGAAATACTGCCATTTAGATGTAGTCGCTATCTTACGATATTTCCAATTATTTGTCAAGGATATTTATTCTTTCGGTAGGGCTATTTAGTTTTAGGCTTTTAGCCATTTTGTTAGGAAAGTCGCGATTCGGAGAGTGCTTCTACAGCGGCATGTTGCGATTCAATATTCGCTCTTATCGGAGAACTAAATGACCGTATTCTTTCAGTAGCAGGGGTCTATCCGTCTGAGGACGAAATTAGATTGACAGACTACCTCTATTTCTGATAAGATATAGTATTCATTTGAAAGGAAAAGTTGATGGCTAAAAAACGCGGCAAACTTAGTTTAAACGGTGTCGGCACAAAAATGGAACAGCATGCAGAGCGGGTTTTGCGGCTGGTAAAGTTGAATTCACCCCATGCGGATCCGCTTGCCTACGCGTCTCTGTTGTTCCTTAAAAACCGTGATCCGGAAAGATTTAAGACACTTATGGCGGAGGCGATGGTCGCGGCACTCTACGATCGATTTAAAACCCGTGGAAAGGCACGCGAGGAAGCAAAGTTAGACACAGCAGCAGAACAGACTCGGCAAAAGACGGAACGGGGTGCAGTGAGCGCGGAACGGCGGAGACGCAAACTTGCACTCAATGGTTCAGGCACACTAAGCGAACAACATATTGATAGGGTGAAACGGCTCTGGTCGGTCCTGTTGGAGAAGAATCATAATATGTATCAATACAAGACGCGTGTCGCTTTTGCCGAGTCAATGAAGTGGTTGGAAGAGAATGAGCCGAATAGATTTTCAGAACTTCTTGAGTCGCTTGACGAGATGCCAAATGGCGATGATGCGTATTTTATCTTTGTGCGGCACGAGCTCAATCAGGTTCAAAAGCGGGTCGCGGCATCCCATGAGAAAATGGATATGGACATTCTGGCACCGGTGCGACGACGAAAAGCGGAGACGGGAACATTGGATGATGACACTACCGCAACTGAAATGGGGCATCCGGATCAGCAGACGATATTTAACCTTGCAGAAAGGGATTCCTAATTAATGAAACTATTGGTCACGGGGGGTGCGGGATTTATCGGCACCAATTTCATCCGATACTGGCTGCGGCACCATTCCGACGATGCCGTTGTTAACCTTGATCTGCTGACGTACGCTGGAAATATCAGCAATTTGACGGATATAGCGGCGCATTACCCGAAGCGTTACACATTTGCCCATGGTGACATTCATGACTCGGTGTTTGTGGAAAGTGTCCTGAAAAAAGAGGTGCCGGATGTAATAGTGAATTTCGCTGCGGAGTCGCACAATAGCCGGGCAATTCTACATCCGCGGCGTTTCTTTGAGACGAACGTGATGGGTACGCAGGTTTTGTTGGATGCGGCTCGAAAGTATGACGTGCAGCGGTTTCATCATATCTCTACATGTGAGGTTTACGGTGAACTTGCACTGGATTCACTTGATGCCTTTAGTGAGCACTCGCCGTATCGTCCGCAGACTCCCTATAATGCCTCTAAAGCGGCAGCCGATCATCTCGTGAACGCCTATTTTCATAGTTTCAGCATGCCGATAACGATCTCGAATTGTGCAAACAACTACGGTCCGTATCAGCATCCAGAGAAACTCATACCGCTATTTACGACCAACGCGATCCAGAATTTACCCTTAACACTTTACCGAAGCAGCCATAACCGACGAGAATGGTTACACGTTGAAGACCACTGCCGGGCAGTCACGGCAGTTATTAAACACGGCAAAATCGGTGAAACTTACAATGTCGGCAGCGGTGTAGAGAAGAGCATTGAGGAGATTAGCGATTTCATTTTAGATGTGCTCAACAAACCGCAGCATCTGAAAACTTATGTTCCAGACAGACCCGGACACGATTGTCGGTATCTGTTGGATTCAGGAAAGATTACCCGAGATGTCGGTTGGGAGCCGACTATTGCGTTTGAAGACGGCATGCGCGAGACAATTCAATGGTACGTTGAGAATCGGGAATGGTGGCAGACGATTCAACAGAAAGCTGATAGCGAAATGGTTCAAGAGGATAAGTGGGAAACGTTCACAGGGAGGTAAATGTCATGCAACTGACAACGGAACAACTGGCAACGTGGAAACGGGATGGAATAATCGTGGTGCCCAACGTGTTTTCACCGGAAGCGTTTGTGCCCGCGCTGGAAGAGATCGAACGAAATGCCTACGATGGGTTGACTCATGCTGAATATCGAGCGAATTGGGGTCCACAACCGGAAGCCTTAAAAAGTGCCTATGAGAAGAACAGCGATATGCAACGACTTGCTGGTCCTTTTGGTAAGGCAACTCATTTTCCGACAGGCTTGGACGCAGTGGATAAACTCATTGAAAACGAAGCATACTTGGGGATCGCACAGCAATTGTTAGGCACGGAAGAAATTCGGCTCGGCTATGGGCAAATCTTTTTCCGAGAAGGACTCACCGATAGCCGCCATAGTGAACATCCATGGCAGGGTTACCACATTGACAATGCGACGAACTCACCCTTGCCACCGCACCTGGATTGGCAGCGGTACGGATATATTTTGACCGCTATCTTCCCACATGACATTGAATTGGACGGTGCGCCGATGCTTGTCTGCCCAGGTTCACAGAACCAGTTGGATAAAATATGGGCGAAGTACCCGGGCAGAGGGGGCGGAATGGGTATCCCTGATCTACGGGAATTTAAAGGAGAACTCGCGGATCCGGTTCCCCTTACGGCGAAAGCGGGGAGTGTTTCATTCCGTTCCAGTTACTTGGTTCACGCCGCACAACCGTTTGAGAACAAAAGCAGACAACGCGGGTGGATGGGGTATCACTTCCATCGTGCCGACAATGACGATTGGTGCAAAACGACGCGCCCAGTGCCCGGTTGGGGCAGCCCAAACTACATGAAATTTGTCACGCAAACGACCCCTGCCGTGCGCCGCGTTTTAGGATGGCCCGCCCCTGGGGATGCGTATTATACGCCGGAAGCTCTTGCACGTCTTGAGCAGGCATATCCGGGGATTGATTTGGAACCGTACCGAGCGTAAAATTAGAGAGGACTGTTTATGAGCAAAACGAGAAAAGTTGTCATGATGAATGAAGCCGGACGTATCTGGACAGAGGAACAGGAAACGCCTGCACCGAAACCGGGGCAGCTGTTGATTGAAGTCCACGCCTCGATGGTAAGTCCCGGCACGGAACTCGGTGGTGTCAAACGGCGACGTGAGAATCCGGGTTCTGAAGAGCGAAAGCGTCCGTTCGGGTATACTAATGCCGGTGTTGTCATCGGCATGGAAGGCGATTGCGACGAATTTGAGATCGGCGATAGGGTGGCGGGTATGGGGGGTGGCTACGCGCTCCACGCCACGTATGCTTGTATACCGCACAACTTATGCGCGAAGATTCCGGATGATGTCACCGGCGAAGATGCCGCATCTATTCATCTTGCAGCAACGGCGTTGCACGCAGTGCAGCGCGGACGTGTTCGTATCGGCGAGAACGTTGCCGTTGCTGGGCTGGGTATCGTTGGACAATTTGCGTGTCAGATCGCTAAAACAGCGGGGGCTTATGTTATCGGTTTAGACCAGTTGCCGCTGCGGATAGGGATTGCTGAGAACGCAGGGATACACTGCGCGATAAACGTCTCGGAGACGGATCCGATTCCGATTGCAAAGGAATTTACCAACGGTTACGGCGTGGATTGTGGGATTATCGCCTTCGGTGGCGATGCGACAAGTGCGTTTCAACAGATTCGCGCGATGTTGAAGACCGCACCCGATACACACAAAGTCGGTCGGATTGTCATCGTCGGTGGTGCGAGCATTACGCACGGCTTTGCAGCGGGACTCGGCAATGTGGATGTTATCAGTGCGGCGCGTACGGGTCCTGGCTACCACGATGAGGATTATGAGCACGGTGCGGATTACCCACCGGTATTTGTCCCGTGGCCTACACAACGCAACTTGGAGTTATCGCTACGACTAATGTCCGAAGGCAAAATCCATGTACAACCGTTGATTACAGATGTTGTGCCAATTGACCAAGCCTCTGAGGCATGTGAAAGATTGATTCAAACTCCGAATGAGGCGTTGGGCGTTGTCTTCTCAATGCAGTAACCGGTTAGAACTTACGCAATTTACCCGTTTTTGTGCAGTCTTTCGTTTATAGTAGCGCAATTCATTGCGCGTTCTTCGGTAATATCCGCTCAATGTCGGCGTGGATTCCAAATTTGCGTAAGTCCTGACGATTCGCTTACACCAGCTTAAAAAATTGTCCAAAATCAGCAGCACTGCAACAACGGCAGCAGTGCGGACCTAAAAGGAGGAGCTGCATGCCAAGTGATCCTGACGATTCGCTTGCGCCAGCTTAAAAAATTGGAAATTAGAGCGGCTCGTGAATCGGAATTAGAGCAGGTCGTTGAACTTAGCTGCACAGCGTTTAATCCAGATGGGCATGAACGCTATTGGCAGTACATAAAGGGCGATAGCAGTTATAGACCTTCGCAGACTCGTGTTGTTGTGGTGAACGACAAGGTTGTCTCCACCTTGCGTGTCTGGGAGCGGCGGATACGGGTCGGTGCATCCCTGGTAACGATGGGTGGTATCGGTGGTGTCTGCACGCATCAGAACTATCGTGGTGTTGGGTATGCGTCTGCGCTCATGCGGGATACTATTGACTATCTACAGACGACTGGATACGACATCGGCGCGCTGTTTACAATTATTCCAGAGGCATTTTACCAACGGTTAGGGTGGACATCCGTTCCATTGCACGGCTTCAGCATAACCTGTAACTCGGCATCGGACGCAGAATGTCCATCCGGATGGCAGATAACCGATTTTAACTCGGAGACGGATTTAGATGCTGTGGCGAGTCTATATGATGTTGCCAATGCACAGCAGAGCGGAACTATTGCTCGGACGCGCGTTTATTGGGATATGGCACCGTGCCGTATCCGAGAGGTTCTTCCAACCGTTGTCGCACGCCAAAATGGACACATCAGCGGGTATCTCAACTATGAGACAGACGAAAAGACTGCAGAAGTGCGCGAGGTAGGATACGTCCCGAATAACCCAGAAGTCTTGGATGCACTCGTATCCCACTTTTGGCAGACATGCGAAACGCGAGGCGTTGAAAAAATAAAAGGGATATTTTTACCTCAACATTCATTTGTAGAACAATTTATAGCAGAATGCAATGGTGTGTTGACCCAGAAAACAGATACCGCGATGATGCTCTATGCTGTGAACCTACCGGTGCTTTTGCGTCGTCTTGTTGTCGGATGGGAATCGCTAATTGCGGATGCCGAAGAGACATTTCCACCGCTCGCTGTCAAGTTGCCTGCTTTCAACAACCAGCGGATGGTGCTACGGCACAATGCTGATGGCACGCTGCAAGTTGTTCCTGAAGACACCGACACTGTTGACTTGGGAGTAGACTTAGCCGAAGCCGATTTCTGGCAACTTCTGTTTGGTGAAATAGGGTGGGAGCAGATAGGTTCCGATGCTTCGGTATCCCCAGAAATCTCGGCGTTCTTGATGACACTGTTTCCCAAACGCGATGTTATCTTCTGGTCTCCAGATCGGTATTGAGGTGGATGGAAGTATGGGTAAGACAAACTCGGGATCTCGAAAGGGTGGGACTCAGACCAGTGCGTTTGGAACTCCTGGAAGGATCAATCACGATGCCAGTGCGTTTTATGGGAGTAAACTCTACGCTGATCAGGAACTCCCGGAACCCGAAACATGGACAGAGAACCCTATACCCGCTGAAAACCTCAATCAGCTCCATTGTGCGTCCAGCATAGACATGTCCACAATTCCCGATGCCGGTGTCCACCTGATGGTTACGTCCCCGCCTTACAATGCTAAAAAGGAATACGACGATGATCTGTCGCTTGCAGAGTATAGGGAACTCCTCTATGCTGTTTTCGCCGAGACTTATAAGAAATTGGTCACTGGCGGCAGGGCATGCATTAATATCGCCAATTTAGGGCGGAAACCTTATATCCCGTTGCATAGTTACATCATAGAAGACATGTTAGCGATAGGTTACCACATGCGGGGTGAAATCATCTGGGACAAAGCCTCAAGTGCAGGTAGTTCAACAGCGTGGGGCAGTTGGTTATCGGCGGGGAACCCTGTACTGAGAGATGTTCATGAATACATTCTTGTTTTCTCAAAGGACTCCTTCTCTCGGAAACGTAACGGAAAAGAGAATTCAATCTGTAAAGAGGACTTCTTAGCGTGGACAAAAAGCGTCTGGACCTTTCCCTCGGTCTCAGCAAAGCGCATCGGTCACCCTGCTCCCTTTCCTGAGGAGTTGCCGCATCGGTTAATTCAGCTCTATACTTTCGTTGGCGATGTAGTCTTGGATCCGTTTTGTGGAAGTGGGACGACATGTTTAAGCGCGTTAAAATCGGGACGGCACTATATCGGCTACGATATTGAGGAGAAGTATATCGGACTGGCAAACGAACGGATTAAGAAATACACTGACCAGCCCCGTCTATCAATATAGGCAAAATTACGCCAAAATGTAAGCTTTCCCTGCCTCTGTTCCAAACGTCACAACTGAATCGGACTGCTTAGCGTCAACCAATGTGCCGTCACATATCACTGAAACAGCTGTTCTTGTTCGGACGGGGCAATCTTGACCCAATGTAGAGTGGAGCCTCGCCTCGGTGAGTTGTCCATTTTCCCATGCCATATCCACTTCAAACCCGCCGCGTGCACGCAAGCCTTTGACGTGTCCAGTACCCCATGCTTTCGGAAGTGCAGGCAGCAGATGAATTTCACCCGCATGGCTATGTAACAACATCTCCGCGATGCCGGAGACTCCCCCGAAATTGCCATCAATCTGGAACGGTGGATGTGTATCAAACAGGTTCGTCAAAGTGCATTTCGCCAGAAGTGCTTGGAGATGGGTGTATGCTTCTTCAGCATCTTCAAGTCGCGCCCAGAAGTTAACGAGCCATGCGCGGCTCCAACCGGTGTGTCCGCCACCGTGTGCCAACCGGTATTCCAACGATTTCTTTGCCGCCGCTGCTAACTCCGGTGTGCCTCGCAGTGTAATCTGACAACTCGGGTGGAGTCCATACATGTGGGACATGTGCCGGTGGCCTGGTTCCGGTTCGTCGTAGTCAAATACCCACTCCTGTAGTCGTCCAGTTTTCTCACTAATCTGGAGCGGTGCGAGCCGTTCTAAAGCAGAGACCAACTCAGCACGAAATTCGGCATCCTCTCCGAGGACATCAATGCAAGCGATGCAGTTGGTGAAGAGTTCATGTATAATTTCGAGATCTATTGTTGCGGCATAGGTGAAAAGGGAGCGTGTGCCATCAGGCTTCAGAAAACTATTTTCGGGTGAGTGTGACGGATTCGTGACGAGTTTTCCAGCAAAAGGCGTACCTTCCGGTGCTTCAATGAGGAAGTTGAGCATGAAACGGGCAGCACCTTTCACCAACGGGTAGCCTTGTGTAATAAGAAAATCCGGATCACCACCGAAAAGGTAGTGCTCCCATACGTGTTCACATAACCATGCAGCACCGACAGGCGAGATACCCCAAATACCGTCAGCAGGCGTTGTGAAACCCCAAACGTCGGAGAGATGGTGAACGACCCAGCCATCAGCGCCATAATGGATTTTTGCTGTCCGGTTCCCCGGTTCAACGAGTGTGTCCATATAATCAAACAACGGGATATGGCACTCCGGCAGGTTACAGATTTCGGGAACCCAATAGTTCATCTGGAGGTTGATATTGGTGTGGAAATCGCTGTTCCAAGGTGCGTTCATGTGCTCGTTCCAGATACCTTGCAGATTGGCAGGGAGACACCCGGGCCGGGAACTTCCCATTAGCAGATAGCGTCCATACTGGAAGTAAAGCGCAACGAGTCCTGGATCTGATGCCCCCGCTTTTACTGCATTTAACCGTTCATCGGTAGGGAGGTTTACCGCGTCCGTAGAGCCGAGGTCTAAGTCAACCCTTTGAAAGAGGGATTGATGTTCAGCAACGTGATCAGCACGAATAGCTGCATAAGATTTTGTATCAATATTTGTCAGATAATCTTCACAAAGCGCGTGTGGGTTTCCGCTTGTATCCGTCTGATGGACATAACTCGTGGCAGCAGAAAGAAAAAACGTGGCAGCATCCGCCCCGCTGATAGACAGACTGTCTCCTTTTGATTCAACTTTTCCGCCTTCAGGATGTACTTGTAGATAGGCTGAAAACTGTACGCCGTCGTCGCCACACTGCCCGTCAAGCCGGAGGATATTGGCGGCAATTGCTTCAACGGTGGCATCTTGCTCACGTGTCATCGTCATATCAAAAGCGATTTGTCCAATCACGTCAGATTCGATTCTGATAACGATGAGGTCGTCTACGACTGTCGCAAAGACTTCTCTTGTGAAATTGACATCGCCGCAGCGATACGTTGTTTTTGCAATGCCGGTGTTTAAATCAAGTTCCCGCCGGTAATGTGTTGCGCCATTGTGTGAAAATTCCAGAAACAAATCTCCCAAAGACTGGTAAGATTTGATGCGTTCTGGCACTCCGAGCATCGTTTCACCGGCAAGTTTCGTTGCTTCTTCGTTTTTATCCTCGAAGAGGAGTTGTTGCACCTTCGGGAGTGCTGCCAAAGCCTTTGGATTGTTGGTATCTCGGGGACCGCCATCCCAAAGGGTTTCTTCGTTGAGTTGAATGCGTTCGCGTTCTACGCCGCCGAACACCATCGCACCGAGTCTCCCATTTCCGAGGGGTAGCGCGTCTGTCCATGCTTCGGCAGGTTTCTGATACCATAAAACAAGATTATTTGTGTTTATCATTATCAATAAATCCTTTTAATAGTTTCAATCTTCTGATTGAGGTTTTGTGTAGAATGCGAGTTTCTCAAGCAGCTGATCAATATCTGGGCGAGTTATACGGCTAGAGAATCCGTCTTAAGCAGCATCTTATCATGTCAGGTATTTGGGTATTCAAAATTGGTTTTTATTTTTCAACAGGGATCCTCGCCGCTTCCATTTCTCTAACTAATTTCCGCTTCCAATTATCGTTGGGATCCAAAGAGATATACTCCACACCAGCAAGATCGGATGGGACCTCTACCTTTTCTTTACACATAAGACAAACTCGTCCGCGACCTAACCCTTTGAGAAAATAACCCATTTCAAAAATAACGTTTTGACGGGCTCGCGGATTAGGGTTGTTTTGTTCATCTTTTAGTGAGCCAATATCGTCAGGTGTAAGCAAGACGATTGCAAAGCAGACATTACCGGCGTATTCTTCAAACTTTTCAATAATTGTCTGCCCGCTGCCGGGTTGTTCGTCAAGTATGATTGGCTTAAATCCCAATTGTTTTACAAAACTGGATATTTCACTTTTAACTGCTTTATCATGTCCGTGGACGATGAACACCTCATTGTTACCTTCAGTAATTTGTTCTGGAGATGTGGTATAAGTAGACTTGATTGGTAACTCATTGATTAATTCTAACTGCTTAAGGATCCCTTTCAGACTATTAATTCTCTTCCTCATATCATTTTTGTACCAGTCTATTCTTTCTCGTAAGGTGAGTGGTCGTGTGGTTCTTAAAGGTTTGCAGAATTCCTTGTATTGATTTAGCAGCAGCGAGTTGTCAAATAATGCCAACAATAGGGTTTCATTATACGTTGCCCATTGGCTAGCTCTATCCCGAATCTCTTTCAATTCACGTTCTGAACCAATTTGTGAATCTTGGAGTTTTTGTCCTGCGTCAATTTGCGCTTGTATTTTCTGGTATGCTTCTTCTCTGGTTACATGTAGATTGGGTAAAGATAGTTTTTCTTTATGCATAGTTCTTCTTGATTTTTAGAAATTATTACAGAAATCTGAAATGTTTGTGCAAGTTGGAAATTCGCTTTTGGGTATCCCTAATTTTAACGCCTTGTGTTAGTTAACAGTTAGTATGTTTTGGTTTCACATATTCATCTTATTTACTGTTCAAATTTGGAAACTTTCGCTTTTTGATTCCTTTTTAGAACACGAATATTCCAATGCAGGAGCAGCAGAAGGATTAAACTCCTATTTGTCCAGACAATATCCAGATATATGTAAAATTGAAAATAACAAAGAGTTAACTGGCACAAGTCGTAATTTTAAGACGAATGTTTTTGTGTCGGTGCTACATCCGCGAAAAAGATCACCACAACCATCCCTTTCGACCACCATGATTGCGCAGCACTTTTGCTGTTTTATATGCACGTGACCTCAACGCTAAGCGCAGTGGCGTATTGCTCCAGTTATCCTTTGCATTGGCATCCGCCCCGTTTTTCAGTAAAACCTCGGCTGCCTCATGTGAATCTATACTTGCCTCGGCTGCCCAATGTAGTGGTGTTTTACCATTATTATCTTTTTTGTTAACATACGCGCCCTTTTTTATGAACATTTCTGTCTTCTCATAAGCATTTGCCCAAGCAACATAGTGTAGCAGTGTATAACCATTTTCGTATTTGATATTAACATCGGTAACATTTTTTAGCAAAACGTCCAATGTCTCTCGGGCATTTTGCTGACGTATCCGGGCCCGTTGAATATCGCCAAATGCAGAACTTGTCGCATTTGCGATTTTCGATGCTGCCTGGTACAGTGACGTTTTGCCATACTCACCCTTTGCGTTGACATCGGCACCGTTCTCTAGTGCCATGTCAACTTTATATTGACAGTGAGTTTTAAAAATGGTATCCTTAGATTCAAGTTCATAAGTCCGATAACTTGGAGTCTATTATGGCATCGAAAAAAAATCACGTCGTGCTGGATCAGGATCAGCACGTTTATCTGAAAAAGATGATCACTTCCGGCACCGAATCTGCGAGGAAACTCACGCATGCCCGGATACTGCTGAAAGCCGACATAGGTGAGTTTGGCCCCGCTTATACCGATAAACAGATTCAAGAAGCTGTTGAAGTCTCAATATCTACGATTGAAAGAACTCGTGAAACTTTTGCTCTTGAAGGGCTTGAAGCCGCACTAACTGCTAAAAAACGTTCAGAACCCTCAAAACCGCGAAAGTTTGATGGTGAAAAAGAAGCACATCTCATCGCTTTAGCGTGTTCCGAACCCCCTGAAGGATACGCCAGCTGGAGCCTTCGTCTCTTAGCTGATAGAATGGTAGAGCTCAACCATTTTTCAAGTATCTCTCATGAAAGCATAAGAAAGGTCCTAAAAAAAACGGACTTAGACCTTGGGTGAAGAAGCAATGGTGTATTCCACCCGAAGCCTCAGAAGATTTCGTCTCTGCGATGGAAGACGTTTTAGAAGTCTATCAACGCCCCGAAGACCCAAACCATCCGGTCGTTTGTGTTGATGAGAAGAGCCAACAACACATCAGAGAAATACGGACCCCTTTGCCGATGGCACCGGGAATGCCGGTGCGATACGACTCTCATTACACCCGAAATGGCGTCAGTAACTTGTTCATGATCTTCGCACCTTTTCAAGGATTTCGGCATGTTCAAGTCACTGACCAACGGACAAGTATTGACTTCGCTCATATCTGTCGAGACTTAGTGGATGTGCATTTTTCAGACGCAGAAAAGATTATCCTCGTCTGCGACAATCTCAATACGCACAAGCCTGCTTCGTTGTATAAAGCCTTTCAGACACAGGATGCCGATCGGATTGCTGAAAAACTTCAGTTCTGCTATACGCCTAAACATGGAAGTTGGCTAAATATCGCTGAGATAGAACTTTCTGTGCTAAGTCGACAATGTCTTTCAAGGCGTATCCCAGACCAAGAGACCCTAAAGCATGAAGTTCAGGCGTGGCAAGACCGCAGAAATCAACAACGCGCCACTATAAAATGGCAGTTTACCACTGAAGACGCACGCATCAAACTAAAAAGACTTTATCCATCAAAAAATGATTGACATGGCACTAGTAACAACAACGCTGTCTTATAAGCACCTACCTCAACTGCCCAATGTAGTGGTGTATCATTATTATTGTCCTTTGCGTTGACATCAGCACCATTTTCTAGCAATAACAGCACTGTTTTACAAGCATTTGCTCGCGTTTTTTTTGCTGATGCGTCCAGGTCAAGTCCTGGAATTGAGCTCGGAGGTATATCAACTCGCGATGCCCAATGTAGTGGTGTGTCGCCATTATTGTACTTTGTGTTGGCATCCGCCCCGTTTTTCAGCAAAATTGCCATTGTTTCATGATCTCCTTTATTTGCTACCGAGAGCACCGGCGCGTTGGCATCCGCCCCGTTTTCTAGCAAAACCTTCATTATCTCATGGAATTCTTTCTGTTGTCTATGGGATGCAAACCATGCCGCTCTACATAGTGGAGTATTACCATTCATGCCTCTTGCGTTGATATCCGCACCCTTTTTCAGTAAAATCAGCAATGTTTTATGTATACTTTCAGAATTAGCCTTCCATTTCAGTACACTTTCCACTGCACAGTGCAACGGTGTATCATGTCTACCGTTCTTGATATTTACATTCGCACCGTTTTTTAGCAGGAACGTTACTATTTCATGTGCACTTGCCTCAGCCGCCCAGTGTAACGGTGTCGCACCATCATATTTATCCTTTGCGTTGATATCCGCACCCTTTTCCACTAGCAACGCCGTTTCATGTATACTTTTTGTTGCTGCCCGATGTAATGCGGTCATGCCATGATTGTCCCTTGCATTAACATCAATATCGTCGTTAGACGATACCTCCGTTGGTCTGGGAACAACGTAACAGGAAATTGGCACTGTTAAATTACCACCGTTTGTATCAATAACGAGGGTGGTTTGATGTGTTTTGTTAGATGTAAGCAAGTTTGGGTCCAATTTAACACTAGCGATGGTGTCTCCACGAACATCGGTCGGCGAAATCTGAAGTCCCGCTATTTCTTTTGCTAATTTTATAGTGCCATAGAGGAATCCACGTCCATCGTTCACGATCTCAAAACGGAAGGTCTTCTTGGTTTTTGCATCAAGTTTGCCAAAATTGATGTTCGTATGATTCGTTCTCAACTTAGGCTGCCCAATCTGTGGATTGAGTTTTTGGACGAACTCCTCTAATCCGATGTCATGTTCGTTCTTGTGGTGACTGAGGACAGTTTTCGCGGTATGAACTAATTGTGGTTGTTTGGTGTATTCAAGCCAGAGCGCGATGAATCCGGAATACAGATGGATTTTTGCCTGTTCCCAATTCTGGTCAATCAATCGGGCGATTTCTTGTGGTGTCTCAGCTCCGCTTCCTTGTTGCCGAAACCTCAATTTTCCTTGAAGGATTTGAATCATCGCGAGGAACCCTAAGTCGCGATTCTTTGGAAATTTATTGACAACTGCTTGAGCCGCATTGGCAAAATTTGTTTCACCTGCTTCACTAAAGTTTTGTTCTAAATCACCCGAATAGAGAACATTAATAGCATCATGAGGATTTTTCTCCATTAAGGCTGCTAACTGTGAAATGTTGGTAACCTCATCACCGTTAGGAAATTTGAAAAGGACGCGAGCCTTTTCGGTTGATTCCACATTAGGTTGAAGTGTTGCAATATGTTCGCGGCGTTTTTGTGGATCTTTAAGGATATCGCGCGCTTGATTTAGAATAACCCGCCACTGCTCTTGCGTTTTACCATCAGGGCGCGGGAGACCACCGGCGTTTAATGATGCACTATAGTGTTTTCTATGCGCAGCGTCAACTTGTGCCGTAATAGCGGATTCAGTTTGCATTTGTGCTATAGGGAGTCCTAATACCTCAAAATAGTTCAGGCTTTCGCCGATGACTAACCCTGAATCGCTTAGAATCTGCTCAGCATCTTCTCGGCGAAGTCCATACTGATTTACCCCTTGTCGGAGGAGCCCGACGCGTTGTTCATCAGAAATCGTTGGCGAAATCGCTTTAAGTGTATTAATGAGTGTAATGAACTCGTCGGATTTGGGCATGTGTTAGTCCGTATTTTCTATTCTCCGTTTCTGATCCAATTTTCAGGGCTCGGTGCCTTTGGGAAATTACCCATAGGGGTCAATTTAGCGATTTTTGGAAGCTTTTTAGCGACAACAAATATAAATATGCCGCCCTTACAGGGCTAGGGACTTTGCTTGAAAGCACTACTATAAACATGCTGTCTCGTAGGGACTAAAGACACATCGGACATACATTCCTGAGAATCCTTGAATCCTGATTCTGACAAATGAAACCCGACGGGACTCAAGAGGAGTTTTGGGGTATACACGGTTTGCGGCTAAGACCAGCGCAGTTACAAACCGGGCTTATCGGACCTGGGGACCGAGGGGCTTGTTTTTTAGTGATACTTATGGTGCCTTTGGGAAATTACCACATAGGCGACTCTGCTAGGCGCGACTTATTAATAGGAGCCTCCAACTCGTAACGTTTAGTGACTGACTTGACAAGGTCCAGCAACCAGTCAGGAGCGAAATGTGAAACAACAACTTCCTGGATTAGCAGGTTAAGGTCAACCTCATAATCAATACCAATATCACAGATATCCGGCCACCGATCAATTTCGCTCTTGGATATGTTCGGAATGCTATCTCTTAATTCAGTTCTACCGAGTCCGGTAGGTAGGTACTGAACGATAGCTCTCACTTCTTGTTCATATTTGAAACTCTGTCGCTTGTGTAGATATGGTGATAACAGATCGTCCTCGGGAATTTGGTCATTATCATAGTCAACGTACTGAACCGCTCCGATATGGATTTGTTCAGCAGTCAGGAAACTCTTTGCAAAAACATTGAAATTGGATTTAATGGCGATGCCTCCATTAACACTGGCATACAATCTCCACATTGCTTCTGACTCGTAACTGCTCTCATGCCAGCAGCTAATTAACGTAAAACGCGGTAATTGTTGCATAACTAACGTATACTTCAATATTTCTTCGTCAGAAAACTCTGATTCCAAAGTAGCTCGCAAAATTAGGTTGTTTTTCGGCACCGATCCCTCAAACGGGTCACCGAGTTTGTCTGCCCTGGCAAGAAATAGGGTGCGCGTTTCTAAAAGCGATACAAATTTTGTAAAGTCCATATACCTCCACAAAATCGCGTCTGCAGGTGGCGGATTGTGAAATTCCCGAGCGGTAGAATTTAAATCAATCATCAAAGTGTCCCTGATGTCCACTGGGCGTGCCCTCTGTAGACCATTGCCGCATTAATGAAGAAGCGATTCGGATAGCGCCACACGTCGGCAACGACCTCGTCATCAGAAATATCTGTCGGTTGGAGTATTACACGTTTCCCTTCTATGAGGTCCTTCAAATAGAGCACAGCTTGTTCGCCCTGAGGCGTCCAACTTTCCGGCGCATTTATATTTCCTAAACGCACTTTTTTGAAGGTATTCGGTCTTGCCAACTGTTCCATAGTAGTTTCGACGAGTCTTTCTCCTCTTAGCCTTTGCATAGGGGTTTGCAGCGCAAAGCGTGGGGGAATTCCAGGGCTAACTTCAAAAGTATCCGCATCAATGACTTTCGTCACTAAAAAAGGTTGCATCTTCTTGTTCCTTATTCTCAAAGACAGGATAAACGGAGTTGTAGATTGGCAATTGGATAATCAAATTGTAGCACATTTTTGAATAGGAGACAAACAAAATCAGTAGATCAACAGATGGGTCCCACCTACAAAGGTAAAGTCGCAAAGGTTCACAGAGACACAGGGCTTGCACAACGGAAACCGACGTTGTGAATTGAGTGCGCGGGCGAAAACCTGAAACGAGGGGCAACACGTACGTAACGTGGTATACTCATCCAAGAACCACCGCGTAACACGCGGTAGGTTTTAAGAGTTGTAAAATTATTAAGCACGTAGTTTATATCGCTATCAGCAACCGGATTCCGATGTGGTGAAGTGGCATAGAAATCCAAATCGTGTTCATCAACACACCATTCCCACACATTACCCACGATGTCATACACACCATAATCATTAGGAGGATACTCACCGATAGGCGTTGTCTGTCCAATATTCTCACCGTAGTTCGCTTTTGTCGCGTCAATCTGATCTCCCCACGGATATTTTTTGCCAGTTAAGCCACCACGTGCTGCTTTTTCCCACTCTGCTTCCGTTGGTAAACGCTTTTCTACCCATTGCGCGTACGCCATCGCTGCGTACCAACTTACATACGCAACAGGATGATTCGCTTTATCCTTAGGATAGTTGTTTCCATTCCAAGTTCTCAGATAATTTCCGTTGTGATAGTCCGTCAGTATGTTGTCTTTCTGCCATTGTGGGCTTGCATCAAGGAATGCTTTGTATTGCGCGTTGGTCACCAGATATTTATCCATAAAGAATGCGTCAATGTAAGCAGGATGGACAGGCTTCTCGCTGTCATTTGCGTCTTCGTCATTGCTTCCCATCAGAAATTCACCTGCGGGGATAATCACCATGTCAGCGGGCACATTAACACTTGAAAGTGTTGGTGCGGAGATGATCTCAGGCGTAGCTGGAGCCATCGGCTCCGAATCCTGCAATGTGTTTACTGAAAGTATTGACGCTGAGTCAGTTTCAGGTGTGTTTAGCGGTATTGGTTCTGTGTTGAGAGATGCGTTCTCGTGGAAATCTTCTTGAGATGTTACGGTTGTGAGATATTCTCCCCTTTTTTGCGCATCTTTCAAAGTGTCGCGTGCTTGGTTCAGGATGTGTCGCCACTGTTCTTCTGTTCTGCCATCCGGGCGGACGCGGGCACCGGCACGCAACGACGCACTATAAGATTTTTTATGCGCTGCCTCAACTAAACTCACGATAGTGCCTTCATCTAAGTTCTGAATCTCTTCAAGTGAAAAACCTAAGACCTTAAAATAGTTTACGGTTTCACCGATAACTAAACCCGATGCTTTCAAAATTTCAGTTGCCTCATCAACGGTAAGACTGTACTGTTGTCCTGCCTGCCTTAGGAGTCCAATACGTTGTTCATCAGTAATAGTTGGCGAAACTGCTTTGAATGCGCTGATGAATGTTATAAACTCCTCACGTCTACGCATATATTAGTCCTCATTTCAAGAATCGGTCCGACTTACAAGCAATTGAGAAACTGTGCGGATGTAACGGATTTATAACGTAACTGACTGGGCGCAACGGAAACCGATGACATCGAGCGTGAATGTTGGAGCTTCCGCGTTGCGATTAGTGATCCGCACGAATGCCTCTTGAAGGCGCCATGAACCGCCTCGCAGTACTCTCGCCAATTTATCATTTATGGTGTGATCTGTAACCCGTTCCACAATATTCACACCGGAAATCGGATTCTGCCGCGCCGCGCTCATATAAAAATCTGCATCGTATACATCAAAGCACCATTCCCAGACGTTACCACATACATCATGCAGTCCATACCTATTTGGGGGATAGTTCCCTACCGGCGTAATTTCGCCGATGTGCCAGTCGTAGTTTCCTTGTTTTTGTCCAATGAAAGCATGATTTGATTACTTGCTTTAGGGTGTGTGAAAGTAGAAATAACGTGCCATTGAAGTTCTAAAAAGGTTATGATATAAGTGTTAGAACCTAAACCTTTTTGGAGGTCTTCAATGGCAAAAAGAAGTATAGCAAAAAAACGGAAAAAGCACAATGGTAAAAAATGGGTGGTAACGCCTCAGGCGCCGTTGTGTGCTCTGGGTGAAGTGTTGCGGGTTCGTGAGGTATTTCAGCCCCTCCATGACACGGTGAATATCGGGCAGAAAACAGTTGTGTATCGTCCGACAGACAAGTTAGTTTTTGTGGTGTTAGGGATGCTATCGGGTGCGGAGACGGTGTCTGAAATCCAAACCAAAGTTCGCTCGGATCGTGGCTTGTTAGGTGGCTTTGGCTACCAAAGATGTGCGGATGCGTCGGTGATCCAGCAGACGTTAGATGCCTCAACGGAGGCGACTGTTGCTTCACTTGAATCTGCTTTAGCGGAGGTGCGTCTCAAACAAGGTCAGGGGCGTCAGGTGTCTTTGGGGGCTGAAGATGAGATAGGTGTGGATATAGACCTCTCTTCCTTGCCGATTGGCAAGCATGCCGAGGGTTCAGAGAAAGGATATGTCGCGAAAAAGCCGAATACTTATACGCGTCAGTTGGCACGGTGTGTCTGCGGAGACACCCAAGAGATATTTACGCAGGCGTTATACCCCGGTAAAACCAACAGCGATGCTGTTTTCAAGCCGATGCTCGGCAAACTTGAGACTGTTTTGACGCTTGATAGCGTTGAGAAACGGAGCCGAGTTCGGCTTCGCTTTGATGCCGGATTTGGCACGGATGCCAATATCAATTATGCCTTATGGCGGGGGTATCGCCTCATCGGGAAGATGTATAACTCCCGCCGGATCCAAAAGTTAGCGGCCCCCATGGAGGAGTGGGTGTCTGTGCCAACGTCGAAAGGCGTCAAGGGTAGAGAAGCAGGGTGGGTTCAACAACCGCATCGGTATGCGAGACGGACGGTTCAAGTCGCTGTGAGAACACCGAAAAAAGATGGCACTTGGAGTTATGCCGTGTTGGTTTCAACCGACACGACCGCAACGCTTGAAGAACTGCTGCTTGAATATGACAAACGCAGTGGGGCCCCGGAGAACTCTTTCGCCCAAGATTATCAAGCCCTCTCTTTGCGAAAATACAGAAAGACAGGATTTATCGCACAGCAAGTTTTGCTTTTACTCGCAGAACTCGCCCATAACCTGATGATTTGGATGAAAGCGTGGTTCATAGAGGCGGTTAAGATACCTGAAGGGGCCTCGGAGCCAACCGAAAACGCACACCGAAAGGCAACGGAGATGCTTCAAAGCCGAGGACTGAAACGGTTGAGGCGAGACATCTTGGCGATCCCAGGAAAAATCTGCTTCGACGGTAAGAAGGTCGTTGGCATACGGATCAACCCTTTATATCCCTTCATACAGCACGTCTCCACTGCTACCAAGGCACTTTTCCAACAGTATGACATACTTGTGTTAATGGACAAAATGTAGGTAGTTTGCCTTAGTAGGACGACTTGTGCTAATTAATCTTGTCTTCATAGATATTTCCTTATGCGAGAACGAGGTCTTTGAGTTTCATCAAAGGGCGTCCGAGGCATTGATTTACGAAAGCACCGAGAAGACAACTACCGAACTTATTGCTCATACGCGTTAGCAACCCCCAATGCTTCAAGGCACGAACCCGAGAAACATGAAACTGTTCTGTGAGTTGACCGATTGTCGTCTCAATACGACGACGCATCCGCACCTGAAGTTTGCGAAAACTCTCAGGATACTGTTGCTTTTGATTTCTTTTCAGCGTCGGTAATAAGACGGTTGCTTGGGTTTCGATGAGTTCTGCCTGAAGTTGTTGAGAGATATAACCTTTATCGCCAAGAACAATCGGATACTCCCCGCGTTCAGCAAGCAAGGGTAACACGTCTCGATCATCTCTATTAGCAGAGGTAATGCCGAAGTCAATAGGCACTCCGTTAGCTGTCGTTATCAATGTTCCGCGAAAACCGAAAAATGTTCCCAGGCTTTTCGTCGCACAGTTTCCATAAGTCGCGAGTGTTCCAGTGCCATCCGCCCACTTGAAATCAGACTTTGAAGCATTCGCACGTTTGAAATCGCAGACAGGGATCGGAAAAGAATCAACGATAAAGACATCTGCCTTTGGCAAGCAGTTCGTCAATGCCTGACGGATGACTTCACTCGCTGTAGAAAGGTTCCTTCGCCGACGATTGAAACGCGACCGCTCCGGTAAACCGGGAAAGACGGTTTTTAGTTCTGCCTTGATGCGTCGATACCCCGAGTTCTCGCTGTCTTCACCGATGTATTCAAGCAACCATGCGACCGTTAGAATATCGGCATCTGGGCAGTTCGGGGTGGGGCCCGGACGGCGTGCCTCAGCATTTGGGAAGTGAGCCTCATAAAGCGTTTTTATCATCTTTTGAAACACCCGTGCAACCTGCTTGAGGGTGCGGGATTTATTTTTCAGTTGCAACGCAATGCGTTCTAAAGTATACTGTAAATCCATCCTTATGCCTCCTTTTGTTTCTTGACTTATAGGATAACATAAGGATGGATTTATTCAGACAGAAAAGGCGTGCACTGCTTTTTCGTCTGGGCAACACTTAGATATTTGTGAAATCTAAAATAACAATCAGTTAACTGGCACAAGTCGTTAGTAGGGTCAATTGTATCTCCCCAAGGGTATTTCTTACCCTCTATTCCGCCCCGCGCTGCTTTCTCCCACTCTGCTTCTGTCGGTAGCCGCTTTCCCACCCATTCTGCATAAGCCATCGCCGCGTACCAACTCACATTCACGACAGGATGGTCGGCTTTACCACTTGGATAATTGTTGCCCTTCCAATGCCTTAGGTAGCCCCCATTGTGGTATCCTTTTGGGATATGGTGCTTGTGCCACTGTGGGTTCGCATCAATAAAAGTCTTGTATTGGTTATTTGTCACCGGATATTTATCTATATAAAATGCTTCAATATAGACGGTATGCGCCGGTTTCTCATCGTCGTATGCTTTTTCATCATTGCTTCCCATTTGGAACTCGCCTGTGGGGATGAGTACCATGTCATCCAGAGTTGAAGAAGTTGATTCCGTGTATAGTGAGTGTTTTTTGTCTTTAAGTGAGACAATGTGTTCCCACCTCTTTTGTCGGTTTTGGAGAGTATCCCGTGCTTGATTTAAGAGAGTCCGCCACTGTTCCTCAGTCTTGCCATCAGGTCGGATGCGTCCACCAGCGCGCAACGATGCGCTATAGCGTTTTTTGTGTGCTGTCTCAATAAGGGTTGTAATATCGGCTTCGCTTTGGCTTTGAATCTTTGTGATTGAGAGCCCCAGTACCTCAAAATAGTTTACGGTTTCACCGATAACTAAACCCGATGCTTTCAAAATTTCAGTTGCCTCATCGACGGTAAGACCGTATTGTTGTCCTGCCTGCCTTAGAAGTCCAATACGTTGTTCATCGGTAATAATCGGTGAAACCGTTTTGAGTGTGTTAATGAATGTTATAAATTCCTCGCGTTTAGACACGTGTTATTCCTCTCCAAGGATTATTCGGATTTGCGAGTATATCAAAAATGGTAAACGGATTGAGAATTAAGGTGTCACATCCATCACACAACGAAAACCGATGATGGAGGTCGTGAGTTTTGGCGTATCCGTGTTGCGGTTAGCGACCCGTAGGTCCTGCACAGGAGAATGCCAAGAACCACCCCGCACCACGCGAAGTGCTTTAGATTTTGTAAAATTATCTATTATATTTACTATACTATCATCTGAAACTGGGTTATTACGTGAGGCGGATGCATAGAAACCGCTATCCCATTTATCAAGACACCACTCGAACACGTTGCCTACCATGTCATACAGGCCGTAGCCGTTCGCAGGATACTTTTCTACAGATGTAGTCTCTCCTACATTCTGACCAAAGTTTGCCTTACGGGCATCTATTGAATTCCCCCACGGATATTTTTGATCCGTCAACCCGCCACGCGCCGCTTTCTCCCATTCTGCCTCTTCGGCAAACGCTTACCTGCCCACTGTGCATACGCCATCGCCGCATACCAACTCACCCAATTCACCGGATAGTTGGCTTTTCCGTTTAGGTAGTTGTTCTCAGTCCAGTGTCTTAGATAGTCGCCATCGTGGTATCTCCGAGAAATGCGATCCTTAAACCACTGCGGTTTGTTCCACTGTGGGTTAGCGTCCACAAATTTCTTATATTGCGCGTTCGTCACCGGGTATTTATCCATATAAAACGCATCAATGTAGACGGTATGAACAGGTTTTTCGTGTGCATCTGTATCGCTGTCGTTGCTGCCCATCTGAAACTCGCCCGCCGGAATAAGTGCCATTTCATCATGTAATGAGGTGTCTGAAGACCTTAGCTCAGGGTCGGGAGATTCCGTTGTGGAGATAGATTCGGTGCGAAGCAATATCTCGGTTTCAAGCGTTGCGATGTGTGTGCGACGTTTCTGTGGGTCTTTGAGAGTATCCCGTGCTTGATTAAGAATTGTCCGCCACTGTTCTTCTGTTTTGCCATCGGGGCGGATGCGACCCCCCGCATTTAACGATGCTCTATAGGACTTTTTATGTGCAGTGTCAGCCCGCGCCGCAATAACAGATTCAGTGAGATTCTGAATATCTTCAACGGAAATCTCCAGCACCTCAAAATAGTTCACGCTTTCGCCGATGACTAATCCTGAAGCTTTTAGAATCTGCTTTGCATTTTCCAATGACAGTCCATACTCCTGTACGGCTTGCCGGAGGAGTCCGATGTGTTGTTTATCAGTAATCGTCGGCGAAGCCGCCCTGAGTGTACGGATAACTGTAGTGAATTCATCGCGTTTGGACATACTGTAGTCCTTGTGTGTATTCAAAGACGTAGGGAATTAAGATTATGGATTGCTACCATCAGAAAATGCGACTCTATATAGGGATACCAACTTATTCGACTGTCAAATCTTGTATATCTGTTTGTGCCTGTGCGACTGCGTCTTCATCAAGTGTTGGTCGTTTAATTGATGGAGAAGACATCATAAACTGCGGTTGCCCCACTGCTGCTCAGAGATTTTGCTGTCACCTCAAGCACTTGGTCTAAGTTGTATTTGTAAGTGACATGAATCGGAGATCCTTCTGGTAGTCCTGGTGGTAGTTCAAGGGTACATTCACCCAATTTATATTCGTCAAAAAGGTCTATATCGTTTTTCTGTTGATCCTGTTCAAGGCTCTGGACAACCTCAATCAAGACTGAACGTTGGTTGTTGTCCACCGTTCCAAACTGGTCTGCCATATCACAGGGAACGGCAGTCATTTTGGGGATCATCACATGGATAATAGACTCGCGTGCTGCGTTAAGAACAACAAGCCCAAGATTATGCGTGGCGCCGTCAGTCACGGTCACTTTAGGGGCACCGTCTGGTCCTATGAATCGTTCAATAACTGCGTCAGACACGTCTGCTGTTGCCACATCGCCTTCAGATATCTGACGGAGTGTCCCGTGAATCGCTGCACCCAGGGCAACGGCTTCGTCGGGGTTGATTTCATTGGGGTTGATCTCTTTACCACTGATGTTTGCAATCATCTCTCGTACTATTGGCAGCCGGGTGGATCCACCTACTAACAGTACGGTGTCAATATCTGTCCATGTCATGTTACCTTCAGAGAGGACTACATCGCATAATACTCGGCATCTCTCAAGGAGTTCAGCAGTGAGTTCCTGAAATTTTTCGCGTGTCAATTCTACACGAGTTGTCTTACCGTTATATCCACAAACGATACGTGCCATTTCTCGCCTTGATAAAGACTCTTTCGCACCGATTGCGTTAAGTTGAAGGTCTTGATACGCGTGAAGATCCTGCAGTGGGTTTTCACCGTGTTCAATCTCAAACATTTCGGCGACATAAGTAATAATTTTATCGTCCCAATCTTTACCGCCGAGTCTGTGATCACCGTTCGTTGCGAGCATCTGTATCGTGGATTGGGAGACTTTCATGATGGTTACATCGAATGTTCCACCGCCAAGGTCAAACACAAATACGTTCTGGTCGGTGCCGAGTTGATCCATTCCGTAAGCGAGCGCTGCCGCTGTCGGTTCGTTCAGTACTTGCAAGACGTTCAACCCAGCAATTTTACCTGCGTTGCGTGTGGCTTCACGTTCTGCATCGCGAAAATAGGCGGGAACAGTGATAACGGCATCTGTGATTTCGGTATTGAGATATGCTTCGGCATCCTGTTTGAGTTTTGTCAAAATCAGTGCCGAGAGTTCTTCGGGTGAATAATTCTTGTCATCAAAGGTGCGGAAAAACGCCTCTTTTGATTTTCCTATCTCGCGTTTGACGAATTCGACAATTTGTTCTGGGACTGCCCTGGCGTTCTGTTTGGCGATTTTTCCGATAGTGACGAGGTCTTCTTCAAACATAACCACCGAAGGGGTAATCCGATCGCTTTCGGCGTTCGGTATAATCTCTGGCTGTCCATATTCGTCAATGTGTGCGATGGCTGAAAACGTTGTTCCTAAATCAATACCAACAACTTTACCCATCTGTATTTTCTCCTCCTTCGGTCACAGGATGTGTATATCGGAAGATTGTCACCTCTTCAGGACGGAACACTTTGTCTCGCCAATAGAAGCCGATTTTATGAATTTCTGCCACTTTTTGATCTGCCTCGGGGATATCCGTCTGTATTGTGCGGAGTGTTTTGTGCAACTTTCTGTCAAGTATCTCTGGATGCTTTTCGTACGGGGTAACGTCCATGCGGTACAATACCTCTTCGAGTTCAGAACGGACATTTTCAAGATTTTTTTGAAACAGTGAGATTTCTTCGCTCACTTCTTGGGGACGAATGCGCTGTTTTTTATCTATGATATTATCAAGTTGAGACTCAAGTGCCACAAAACTATCATAAAACTGTATGAGATTTTGAATAAGCGGCTTATGAAGGGCTTCAAGTAGGAAATTCTCTTTATATTCCTTCATCTCGTTATACATGGCATCAAACATCTTGACCTGATGTTGATTGCGGCTAACTTGTTCTTCAAATAGGGCATGCAACGCCGAGAGGCTTTGATTTACTGCTGCCAGCGCGTCTGATTCACCTACGGATGTTGGTGAGTTAACTGTATCTTTTGTTGCCGTGGCAGTTTCGACGACATCGTTTTTGTTCTCTGTGGGTTCGCTCAGAGATTTTTCTGATTTTAACGCGTTAAGTGCGGTGTGTTGTTTACACAAAATAGCGTCCCCTTATAATAAGTGTAGGGTGTTAGTTTAACGAGAGGATGTTCCACAGCACATTGGACGCGATACAAGGTTATAGAGGGCAGTGGGTCCTATAAGCGAGTCTGCTGTGGTTTCACCTACTGGTGCTGTTTTGCTGACAGCATTTAGGTTATTTTTTCCACTCTGAGGATGTGACACTTTTGCTGGATGGACCGAAAGACAATCACCATGACCACCCTTTTCGTTCTCGGTGATCGCATAGCACCTTTACTGTTTCGTGTGCTTTCTTTTCTCCTGCGATGTGCAGAGGCGTATGACCGTTGTTGTTCGCTGCGCTGGTATCTGCACCGTTTTCAAGCAGCACTACTGCTGTCTCGTATGCATTGTGCTCTGCTGCGATGTGCAATGGTGTATCACCATTTTTGTCTTTTGCATTGACATTTGCGCCGCTTTTTAACAATACTATTGCTACTTCCGAGGTATCGTCCTCTGCTGCGATGTGCAGAGGTGTGAGGCCTTTGTTATTCGCTGCGTTCATATCAGCGCTGTTTTCGATTAGGATTTCCGCTGTTTTATAGGCGTTACGCCATGCTGCCCAGTGCAGAAGGGTATAACCAGATTTGTCCCTTGGGTTGATATTTGCGTTGCTTTCGAGCGATACGCCCTCAGCCTCATAAACATTGCGCCATGCTGCCCAGTGCAGCGGCGTATCCCCATCTTCGTTCCTCGCGTTAACATCTGCTCCACTTTTCATCAATACCGCTGCTGTTTCGTGTCCATTATTCCATGCTGCCCAGTGTAAGGGGGTAAAGTTCTTATCATTCGTTGCGTTGACATCGGCCCCATTTTCTACTAACACTGATGCTGCGTCATAAGCATTGTGCCACGCTGCCCAGTGCAAAGATGGATAGCCATATTTGTCTTCTGCGTTGACATCGGCCCCATTTTCTACCAACGCTGCCACTGCTTCATAGGCATTGTCTCGCGCTGCATCGTGAAGGGTGGTATAGCCGTGTTTTTGCACTTGTTTAATTGTATTGTTGTTATCTTCTGTATGGGGGGTGATGCGCGTGCTAAGAGTGTCGTCAGGTTCTGATACCTCAGGTCCGTTTTGTTGTTTCAAAGTCATATTCTCCTAATTTTATATTGGATATCGTGCTTAAGTATAACATATTTTGATGCCATTGCTCAAGCGGTTTGAAATCCATATATCTTCAAGAACAGGCGCGGTTGAAACCTCGCTAATGAGAACTAATACCATATTAACGCGACTATTCTTGTGTATATTTTTTAGATATGTTATTGTGAAGAGATGAAAAAGCAAAAACATGAGGTTTTCCCCCACTTTTCAGTAGAAGTTGTTAAACAAAGGTATCTTGAATGTGAATGTCTTCGGGAACGGACGCACTGGCATATTATTTGGCTCCTTGCGGATACCAGAGATTCACGCACCCCCCGGCAAGTCGCTGAGATTGTAGGATGCACGCCGGACTGGGTTCGCAAGTTGCTCAAACGCTATAATGCTGAAGGCGAAGCCGCTTTGCGAGATAAACGCAAAAATAATACAGGTGTGCGTTTTTTGGATGAAACACAGCAAGCCGCCCTTGCAGCTGCCCTTTCTGCGCCTCCTGGTGATGGGGGTCTTTGGACGGGTCCGAAAGTGGCTGCGTGGATATCTGAGACACTCCAGCGTCGTGTCAGTGACGTGTCAGGTTGGAAATATCTCAAACGTCTCGGTTATACTTTACAAACACCTCGTCCGCAACATCAGGCAGCCGCAACACCCGAGGCACAGCAAACATTTAAAAAAAAACTCAAGGAGCGGGTAGCTACGCTTGAAAGTCAGCACCCAGAGAAACCGGTAGAGATCTGGGCAGAAGACGAGACGCGCTTGGGATTATTGCCGGTTCATCGGCGTGTCTGGGCGAAGCGAGGTGAAAGACCGATAGCCCCCGTGTGTCCGGCATATAAGTGGTTTTATGGTTTCGGTTTTGTCCGTCCACAGACAGGTGAGACCTATTGGCTGCTGATGCCGAGTGTGAGTGTTGAAGTCATGAACCTTGCCTTGGCAGAGTTTGCGCGTGATGTGAACCCGGAAGGCAAGAAACAGATAATCCTTTTGTTAGATCGTGCCGGTTTTCACACGGGTAAGGATTTAGAAGTCCCAGAAGGGATTGAGTTATTTCATTTGCCCCCGTACACACCAGAACTTCAACCTGCCGAACGGCTCTGGCCTTTGTTGCGAGAGGTGGTTGTGAATAAAGTTTTTACAACGCTCTCAGCACTTGAAGAAGCCGTTGTGAAAAGGTGTCAATGGTTCTCTGAAAACACAAAGAAGGTGCAGGCACATGTCGGTTTTCTGTGGATTTGCAAAATGGAAAAATAATACAAATCACGTTAATTTGGTATAATACCAAATTAACTTGCTTAGAAGCCTTTTGATCAAGTCAGCATTGCGAGGCACAGGGACCTCGCGCTACAAATGGGGTTAATTTGGTATAACTCTACAGGATCGGGCAAACGGATTGATTGGGTTCATCGTTGCCAAGGCACACTTCCTGCCTTCTGTGTTTCTGCTTGAAATAGTTGGCTCATTTCTCTAAAGAGTGCTGTCTCCGTCTGCGCGTTGTCTGTCGTTTCCAGTGGGTCGTTTGACAGATTGTAGAGCTCCAAAGGTTCAAAGGGGCTGTTGTGTAACAATTTGGTGTCTCCACGCCGGATGGCATGTTGGCACTGTCCGAGAAACTGTTGTCCACCTTCTCTTCGTAACCAATAGAGTATACGTTCCGAGAAATCCTGCTGTTCGCCTTGAAGCGTCTGCCAAATTGAGCGTCCTTCGATACCTTCAGGAATTGATGCCCCAGCCACTTCACACACTGTCGGGAACAGGTCCATGAGCAATGCAACTTGATCCGTGACATACCCTTCCGAGATGTGCCCGGGCCACATCGCACACGTAGGGACTCGGATGCCGCCTTCGTACATCTCGCCTTTTTGCCCGCGCAACGGACCGTTGTGAGCTCCAACGTTCATTGCACCGCCGTTGTCAGATGTGTAGATAACGAGCGTATTGGACAATTGATTGGTGTCCTCAAGTGTATCGAGTACGCGTCCGATGCCTGCATCCATGTGCTCGACGAGCGCGATATATTTTGCGCGTTGTGGTGAAATGTCGGGTTCGCGTTCCTGTACCCGCGCAATCCATTCATCAGGCGGTTGGATCGGCGTATGCGGCGCGTTGTAGGCAAGATAAAGAAAAAAAGGTTCAAACGACTGTGCTTGCGCGCGAATGAAGTCCATACTCCATTCTGTAAAGAGATCTGTGGCGTGTCCTCTCGGATCAATGGTATCAAAACCGTGCTGCATGTAGTTTATATCGTGTCTACGGTGTGTGTAGTAGTCGTCCATCATATCGCCGAGGAAACCGTGAAAATGATCGAATCCACGCTTGCAAGGGTGATTCTCCGGTTCGAGTCCAAGGTGCCATTTACCGATGAGTACCGTACGATAATCTTTCTGTTTCAAGGCTGAAGGGAGCGTAACGGCATCTTGTCGAAAGTACCCCCAACTATTTTCTGGATGGGTGCGAATCACACCCGGCACACCGGCCCTATCCGGGTAGCGTCCTGTCATGAGAGATGCACGGCTTGGCGAACAGACAGAGGAGTTCGCGTAAAATCTGGTAAACCGTGTTCCCTGTTCAGCAATCCGGTCAATGTTTGGTGTCTGGATTGAGGGACCGTTATGTGCCGAAATATCGCCATAACCGTGGTCGTCAGCGAGAATAAGGAGGACGTTAGGCAATTTTGTCATAGTTTTTTCCATAAATATATTGTAGCGCGAGGCGTGTGGTAATATAGTGTTAACTTTTCAATTCACGAATTCACACCATACAGCGGGGGCACCGACTGGCACGCCAATGACGAAGTTTGGAGTTCTACGTACACGAGTCCAAGATTTGTATGCGGTTCTTCACCGCCATTGAGTTTAATTGAAGTCTTGAATGCATCAATAGCACGCTCAAGTTTGCCTTGCAAGAGATAGGCGAGTCCGAGGTTGTTGTGGGGTTCCGCCAGGGTTGGGTCGGCTTCAAGTGCTTTTTGGTAAAGTTCAATTGCCTCATCGAACCGTCCTTGCCAACTATAAATCAACCCGAGGTTCAGTTGTGCTTCTCCGCCATCGCCAAGTTGAATCGCCTTTTCTGATGCAGTTATAGCGGCATCAAGTTTCCCTTGAAAGATGCAAACGAACCCTAAGTTCGTATATGCCTCAGCGGAGTCCGTGCACTGGAGTGCTGTCTGAAGCGATTGAAATGCTGCGTCAAGCTTCCCCCTGCCACGCATAGGCGACACCGAGATTAGTGTGTGGTGCTGAGAGGTTTGGATCGAGGCGGTGTGCTTTAAGATGTAAACCGATGGCTTCGTCCAAGTTGCCTTCCTAACAGTACAAGGCACCCAAATTAGTGTACGGTGCTGCCAAATCAGGTGCGAGACGAATCGCTGCATTTAAGGCAACTTTCGCCGCATCAAGCCGTCCGTGATCAACATCATCATACGCCTGACGGCTCAGTGTTCTTGCGCGTTCAATATGTTCGGTCATGCTATTTCTTTAAAGCAAATATCAAATGCGTGCAGCCAGTCGTTCAGTTAATACACCAGCTGCACTTGATTTGCCGAATCTATTGCCGAGATTTGATGCCTGCCCATGTAGTGGCAAGTTTGCCAGAGGGTTCAACGGGCATAAGGGTCAATAACCCATCATCCATCAAGTCGTTTATATCGTCTTCTTCCAGTACGGAAGCGAAGATTGCGACCTCATAGAGCATACCGTTAAGAGTCTCTGAAGTGTTGTTGGTCCAACCGCCGATGTTGACATCAGTGTCATTTCGGGGTCCTGGTTTACCCATTCCACCAACAGAACCGATTTCGACTCCATTTTCATAGATTTTAATGGTATCCTTTGCGTCGTATGTTGCAGTCATATACAACCAGATATCTTTCTTTACTTGTCCTTGACCCCAAGCACCTTTCCAACCACCGTCTCGCGCAAAGTAAGCTTCCCAGCCGGTACCGTTGCCGCTTGTCCTGAAGGCATAATTAGCCACCGTACCACCCGCAGGCCTTTTACCGAGAATATGTCCAAAACCGTTCTCATCTTTATTCACAAAGGTCCAGGCGGTAATTGTCCACGCTTCTTCCAGATACATACTATCGGAGTCTGCGATGATAACTCGGTCATTTTGCCCGTTTAAACTGAGGGCAGGACCATCAGGGCCTTTGACCCATTTTCCGCCCTGAAGTTCACCGTGGTTGTCGTTTCCAGAAATATCTTTGATATCATCGCCTTTACCTTCGTCGAGTAGCCAAATGCCCCTTGCGGTTTCAAAGTCGATCTTTGCATAAGTTTGGGCTGTGAAGATCAGACTGATGGTAATAATCGCTAAGCAAACTATAATGGATTTCATTTTTACCTCCTAAAGGTTGGATTTACCATTAAGATACGTTTTGACTCAGTGCGCCACTTTAACAGAAGCCAATCAACCTACTGTAAGGCAACATCTGCAAAACGGGGGCGGCGAATTGTTAAGGTAACACACTGACTGCCCCCAATTTGCCGCATCTATTATCGAGATTTGATGTCTGCCCACGTAGTTGCAAGCTTACCAGAAGGCTCAACAGCCGTTAAGGACGATAGTCCCTCGTCCATCAGGGTGTTTATGTCTTCTTCTGCCAGTGCGACATCGAAAAGTGCGACCTCATAGAGCATGCCGTCAAGGGTCTCTGAAGTATTGTCAGTCCAACCGCCGATGTTGACGTCAGTATCATTCCGAGGTCCCGGTCCACCCATCCCGTCAACAGAACCGATTTCGGATCCATTTTCATAGATCTTAATGGTATCCTGTCCGTCGTATGTTGCGGTCATATACAACCATTCGCCTTTCTTTACTGTTCCTTGACCCCAAGCCCCTTTCCAACCGTCTCGTGCATAGTATGCTTCCCAACCGGTACCATTGCCGCTTGTCCTGAAAGCGTAATTAGCCACGGTTCCAGCTGCAGGTCTTTTGCCGAGGATATGTCCAAAACCGTTCTCGGTTGCATTCACAAAGGTCCATGCAGTGACCGTCCACGCCTCTTCCAGATACAGACTATCGGAGTCTGCGATGATAACCCTATCATCTTGTCCATTTAGACTTAAGGCAGGACCATCAGGACCTTCGACCCATGTTCCGCCCTGAAGTTCACCTTGATTGTCGTTTCCAGACATATCGTTGATAACATTGCCTTCACCTTCGTCAAGTAGCCAAATGCCCCTTGCGGTTTCAAAGTCGATCTCCGCATAAGTTTGTACTGTGAGGGTCAGACTAACGGTGATAATTGCTAAGCAAACTATAATGGATTTCATTTTTACCTCCCAAAGGTTGAGTTTACCATTAAAAAAATACGTTTTGACTAAATGTGTTAGGCTAACTGAAACCAGTCAACCTACTCTACCGAGTTTACCACCTGAATCAGGGCGATAATGTATCCGAACTGGAATGCCCAGGCCTGTCGGACTCTGCCGGAAACACCGGGGGGTGGTGTATCATCGGGGTGCGATGGTGCGTGATCAGGCATCAGCATGTAGGGGTATTCCACATCTCGGAGTGTCTGCGCGACTCTATGCATATCCAGGTGTCCCTCATCGGGCCAGACCTCTTGGAAGTTGTGAAGACCGCCGCGAATGTTCCGAAAGTGAATGTTGAAAATCTTCTTCCGCTCACCGAAATATTCAATGATTTCGTAGAATTCGGTACCCGGATCTTCTAAACCTTCTGACACTGTGCCGCAGCAGAAGTTAAAACCGTGATACGGGCTATCCATAATTTCAACGAAACGTTTCAAACCGTCAAACATTGGGTAATTCCAGCGTTCAACGCCTCTTAAAATAGGCGCGGGCGGATCGTTCGGGTGACACGCCATCTGGACCTTGTTTTCTTCAGCGACAGGAATTACCCGTTCGAGAAAGTATGCGATCCGATCAAATGCCTCTTCACGACTCACCTCACCCGCCTCTGAAAGCGTTTCGTTATCGTACTTGTCAAAGTCGAAGGTGCTGTAACTGGAGCCACCGCGCCCAGGAGTGCTCTCGGTTCGCTGATGGTTCAGGATGCAGAAGTTATAATTCAAACCTCGTAATCCTGCCGCAGCGGCATTCTCAATCATTTTGCAAACCGCATCAATATCCGTGTCGCGCTGCGGATCATGGGCAAGCGTGATGCTCCTCGGAAGCCCGATATGAATCATCTCAAGGCTAATGCCAGCTTCCGCTGCCTCTTCCTTATGTTGAATCAATGTTTCGGTCTCAGTGTCTTTAACGGAAGCATCCATGTGTGTTACCCCGTGGCGAACGAGGAATGCCAACTCTTTGGGAGATGTCCCGATACCTTGAACGCCGACGTGCATCTCCGCTTTTTTGCCGGGTTGTTTTTCAGTTTTATTCATCGTTTCGCGCTCCTTCAACAATTACAGGTCATATATTGACTTTTGACTCAGAAAGGGTTTGTGCATTGTAGCATGCGCTAAAAATCGTGTCAATTCAAAAACGTCAACAGAAAATTTTCTGGACAGGTGATCACTTCTATGCTATGCTGAAACCACAGAATTTCGTAGAGACTACGTAACAACAGAGGAGAAACGATGGCAAACGAAGACTATACCTCGCGTGTGCCGTACTACACATTCGCGGAAACGTTGGAAGCGCAAGAGGCACAGTTGGAAACGAATCCGCTGATGCAACGGCTTAACGCTTATCGAAAAACGTATGAAGGCGATCCGCACCGCCCGATTTATCACTACATCAACCCCGAAGCGATGCTTAATGATCCGAACGGTCTCTGTTTCTGGCAAGGAAAATGGCATCTCTTCTATCAGGCGTATCCACCTGAAGACACACGTCAGCACTGGGGGCATGCTATTAGCGATGATCTCATCCATTGGCGCGACCTACCGTACGCAATTTACCCGAATCCGGAAAGATGTTGTTTCTCCGGTGCGACGCTTGTGGAGGAAGATCGCGTAATAGCGATGTATCACGGCACGGTTGTTGGTAACATGGTAGCAGTATCAAGCGACCCGTTGCTCCTGAATTGGGAGAAGGTGTCAGGTCAAGCAGTCATCCCGTCGAAACACGCGGATGGTACAACCCCTGTATACCGTGTCTTTGACCCGTGCATCTGGAAGAAAGATGACATGTATTATTCGCTTTCCGGTGGCACGCTTCCGCATGGACCCGGTGGCAAACCGATTCGTGCGAATTTCCTGCTCCGTTCAGCTGACTTAGCGAATTGGGTCTACTTGCACCCCTTTGTTGAAGACGATATGTTCACATTGGTAGGCGATGATGGTGCCTGTCCATATTTTTGGCCCATCGGTGACCGGCATATACTTCTCTTTTTCAGTCACATGAGCGGCGGACAATACCTGCTTGGTGATTATGACACCGAACGCGATAAGTTCGTCGTGACAGCGGGTGCGAAGAACAATTTCGGAGCGGCATCTCCTGCGGGTGTCCACGCACCGTCTGCAACGCCTGATGGTAACGGCGGATTGATCGTCATCTATAACATGAACCCTGCGAAGCCTACCAAGGGTTGGAATCAGATCATGACGCTGCCGCGTCGGCTGACTCTTCTCTCCAAGGATGAAATCGGAATTGAGCCTGCTGGTGATATTGAATCGTTGCGGTATGAACATCAGCATGTCAATGCGATGACACTTCCAGCCAACGAAGAGGTCGTGCTGGAAGGTATAAGTGGCAATGCGATGGAGCTTGAACTCGAAATTGATACGAAATCCGCTCCGATGGTTGAACTGAATGTGCTCCGTTCACCGCAGAAAGAGGAGTTCACCCGTATTGCGTTCTTCAGAGAACGTGGCATGCGCAACCTAAATTCTGATGTTAACGTGCGTGATAGTTTGCTGACGATCGATTCATCGTATTCGTCCATTGCATCAGATGTCCTTTCACGCGCCCCTGAAACCGGAGCGATCTCCATCGCACAAGGCGAAACTCTCAAATTACGGGTATTCGTTGACAAGAGTGTGGTAGAAGTATTCGCCAACGGAAAGCAGTGCGTCGCGATGCGCGTCTATCCCGACAAGGCAGAGAGTATCGGTGTGTCGTTGCGTTCGCAGGGACAAGCGTGTGAACTCAAATCGTTGGATGCTTGGCAGATGCAGGACATCTATGCCTAAAAGTACAGTTACAAACACCTCTATCCAATACGCCGCAGATCTTTATAATGTCAAAGAGGTAACCCTTCACGGCACAGCGGACTTATCGTTCTGGGAAGCAGTATTACGCAAGGAGAGTCTTTTCCCATACCACGAAGCGGATAAGGCTATCCTCCTACTCAGTGCGATAGATGCGAAGTGGAGGGGATTCAAGTTTAGGGAGTTTGTTATCGGTGTTGGAATTTGTCTGAATGAAAGTGGAACGAGTCTGGACGGCTACTATTTGCCACACGCATTTAACTCGTCCAAACTCTTGACTTTCTCGGAAAGAGTCTTCTTCCAGACCCCATATTTTCAAGGTGACATCCGACTCGAAAACAGACTCCCTGCTTCTATTAAATTGCAGCATGGAGCAGAAGTACTTTTCCACGCGGAGATGTCTATTCCTGATATATCACCGGTGATCGAGTATTTGGAATGGGAAGGACCTATTTTCCTTCCGAATAACCGCGGTAAATTCTTCGCTGTATTGGCGGGTGAAGCCAAAATTTATCCATTTTCGCCCGAAAAAGATAGGCTTGAACTCAAACCATCAGCGCACCATCGAATTTTTCAACAACTTATTGAAAGCAATTTTGTAGGCAGTGTATGGAGTTTAAGAAGCAACTCCCGCCACGCAAAGTCAAAGACTTACAAGCGGGATTCTGAGTGAGAGGTAATCTGATATGGCAGATACATGGGAAAAACTCCGAGGCAAAACCTATCCCGATACAGAGGCGGAACAGTTCACTGCCCTTGAAACAGATGAGACGGTGTGCGACTACAAAAAACGGAGGGAGACGTGGGCATCAGATCCCTACCGTCCCATCTATCACATGTCTTCCCTCTACGGTATGGGTGATGCGAATGGGCTTTGTGAATGGCAGGGTAGATATCATCTGTTTTATCAATTCGGTCCACCGGGTGGCAATCGGGTTCACTGGGGACACTGTTATAGCGAAGATCTGGTGCACTGGAAGGATTTACCGCCTGCTTTATATCCAGATACCGAACTACACTGCTACAGTGGACAGTGCGTCGTGGAAGATGAGCGCGTTATAGCGATCTATCACGGCAAAATGTCCGGAAATAGCATTGCTACGGCGAGCGATCCGCTCCTACTCAACTGGAAAAAGCATCCGAATAACCCTGTCATTCCGAATGTCGAGACCAATGAATACGAGCAACCCTACAATGTCTTTGATCCATGTATCTGGAAGGAAGAAGATGGATATTACTCAATCTCAGGAACCTCGGCGAACGGATGGATCCGGGAACGACGCAGATCTGCCTCACATCTCTTTTATTCAAAAGACTTGGCACATTGGGAATATCTCCATCCATTGCTGATTGATGATGTTTTCTGTGATCTGGGTGAGGACGGTGCAGTGCCGAATTTCTTGCCGATCGGGAACGGTAAACATATCTTGCTCCTTTTCAGTCATAAACGTTCGGCGCGCTACTACATCGGCGAATACGACCATGGGACACACAAATTTACGCCTGAATACCACGGCAGAATCAACCACGGGACCTTCGGTGGCGGGATGGTCTCTTGTCCCTCTGTGACGATAGATTCTCGCGGTCGCCTCATCGCTATTTTAAACTGCTCGGACGGAAGACAGAGCGAACAAGCCGCGTCGGGTCTGTGCATGACCCTCCCGTGGCACCTTACGTTGAAGGACGACAATGCATTGGCGATGGAGCCGGTTGAGGACGTGAAAAGTCTACGTAGTACACACACCTGTCTCACCGATATCGCGCTATCAACGAATGAAGAACGCATTCTTGACAACGTCGCTGGCAAAGCGATTGAGATAGAGATGACTGTCGAAGTGGGAACAGCACGAGAGGTTGGTTTGTACGTGTTCCGTTCACCGAGCGCGGACGAACGGACGAAAATCTCTATCTATAATCACAGGCACGGCAAAACCAACGATAGTCTACAAATTGATACATCCTATGCCTCTTTGCGTACAGACCTTGTAGGCAAACCACCTGAAAACGCGCCGTTCCGCTTGAGTAGCGATGGCAGAGTACACCTCCGTATCTTCCTTGACCGCAGCCTTATTGAGGTCTTTGCCGATAACGGAGAATGCCTGCCGGAATGGGCGTTCCCTCGGAAAGGCATTGACAAACTATTCCCGCTGTTTTCCCGGCAGTGTGCTGTTGCCCGTGTCTATCCGCTGCAAGAAGAGAGTAACGGTATTTCGCTTTTCGCAATCGGTGGGGACGCGAAGGTCGTTTCGATGGATGTGTGGCAGATGCGCTCAATCTGGGACGAGTTGAAATATCGGGAAGGGGAGTAGTGCCTTTGCAATAGGAAACTGCCATCATAGAACAACCGGATAAGGCACCCTTATCGGTCTCTGCTTGAAAATGGAAGGTCAATTCGATGAAACTCGCACCAATAGATACCACACCTGCTTTGTTTGGGTTAAACCAGTCTAATACCATATTAACGCGACTATTCTTGTGTATATTTTTTAGATATGTTATTGTGAAGAGATGAAAAAGCAAAAACATGAGGTTTTCCCCCACTTTTCAGTAGAAGTTGTTAAACAAAGGTATCTTGAATGTGAATGTCTTCGGGAACGGACGCACTGGCATATTATTTGGCTCCTTGCGGATACCAGAGATTCACGCACCCCCCGGCAAGTCGCTGAGATTGTAGGATGCACGCCGGACTGGGTTCGCAAGTTGCTCAAACGCTATAATGCTGAAGGCGAAGCCGCTTTGCGAGATAAACGCAAAAATAATACAGGTGTGCGTTTTTTGGATGAAACACAGCAAGCCGCCCTTGCAGCTGCCCTTTCTGCGCCTCCTGGTGATGGGGGTCTTTGGACGGGTCCGAAAGTGGCTGCGTGGATATCTGAGACACTCCAGCGTCGTGTCAGTGACGTGTCAGGTTGGAAATATCTCAAACGTCTCGGTTATACTTTACAAACACCTCGTCCGCAACATCAGGCAGCCGCAACACCCGAGGCACAGCAAACATTTAAAAAAAAACTCAAGGAGCGGGTAGCTACGCTTGAAAGTCAGCACCCAGAGAAACCGGTAGAGATCTGGGCAGAAGACGAGACGCGCTTGGGATTATTGCCGGTTCATCGGCGTGTCTGGGCGAAGCGAGGTGAAAGACCGATAGCCCCCGTGTGTCCGGCATATAAGTGGTTTTATGGTTTCGGTTTTGTCCGTCCACAGACAGGTGAGACCTATTGGCTGCTGATGCCGAGTGTGAGTGTTGAAGTCATGAACCTTGCCTTGGCAGAGTTTGCGCGTGATGTGAACCCGGAAGGCAAGAAACAGATAATCCTTTTGTTAGATCGTGCCGGTTTTCACACGGGTAAGGATTTAGAAGTCCCAGAAGGGATTGAGTTATTTCATTTGCCCCCGTACACACCAGAACTTCAACCTGCCGAACGGCTCTGGCCTTTGTTGCGAGAGGTGGTTGTGAATAAAGTTTTTACAACGCTCTCAGCACTTGAAGAAGCCGTTGTGAAAAGGTGTCAATGGTTCTCTGAAAACACAAAGAAGGTGCAGGCACATGTCGGTTTTCTGTGGATTTGCAAAATGGAAAAATAATACAAATCACGTTAATTTGGTATAATACAAATAAGGACTTTAGGCAAGCAAAAGCTTGGGGGAAGAATAGCTTTAATAACTGTTTTCCTATAGCCTTATTATGTTACATGCAAAGTCAAAATATCGATCCTGTTTACTTGGCTTTAGATGAAAACTTCGAGCTTGTTCCTAAGAAGATTGATGTCAATTCTATCTTTGGGCAAGCGTATGATTCTGAAGACATTTTCTTTGCCTTTGAATATATTTATGGGTATAATCAACAATTTGTCAAAAGGGATTTGCCTCGTATTGATTTGGTGGTAATGGATAATTCTGATTCTGAAAATCCTTGGCTACGAGCGTTGGAGATTAAATTGACAGCTTTGCCTGATAACTCAACTTGCGACTTTCCTGAAGAAGGATACGGTTGTGAACTTGTGGTGCGTCCGAATACGATTATTCATTTAACACTTGAAATTGCTAATCGGTACGCTGAACGTCAAGGCGAACTTTCTGAGGCTCTACGCCCGATTTTTCAAAGTGACTTTGACTGGGATTCGGAAAATAGCATGTTGGAAAAAATACCCGATATTATCCAAATTATCAAGCATTTGTACTGCCACCGGAAATTCGGGCCACTCTCTAAGACAAGATTGTGGTATAATATCCATCTACTTGAAAGGAGTATCCGATGGCGAAACGCAAACGAAGAAACTTCACTCCCGAGTTTAAAGCCGAAGTTGTTCTTGAGGCTCTCAGCGATGAAAGTTCCCAAGCAGAAGTGTGTCGGCGACATAACCTCAGCGATGAACAACTTTCAAAGTGGAAGCGACAGCTTCTTGAAAATGCGGCGACCCTCTTTGAACCCGCTGATAAACAGTCTGATGCCTCTGCGGAGCGGATCGCCCAACTTGAGCAACTCGTTGGGCGGTTGACGTTGGCACTTGACATCCAAAAAAAAGCCTCAACTTACTTGAGTTGACCCCGATGGAGCAGCGAGAAATGGTTGAGGCATTACGGACAGATTTTTCGGTTCGGCAGATATGTGAGACACTCGGCTTCACCCGAAGCAATCTCTATTATCACCCCAAGCAGGACCCATGTGAAGCGGGCCTCCGGGATGAAATAGAGAAGTTATCTCTGCTGTATCCAACATACGGATATAGGCGTATCACGCAGTTGCTGGTGCGTAGCGGATACACCATCGGGTATAAACGTGTTGCCCGATTGATGAAATCCGCCAACCTCTCGGTGTCTGTCAAACGTGTCTGTCAAACCACGACATCCCTTGAGGGTGTGCGTCCCTGGGGCAATCGCCTTGAAAACCTTGATGTCTCCCGATGTGATCAGGTCTGGGTCGGCGATATTACCTACGTCCGGCTCAAAGGACACTTCATCTATGTATGTCTGCTCATGGATGTCTTCACTCGCATGATCAGAGGGTGGCATATCAGTCAACACTTGACGCAATCTCTGACGTTGAAACCCTTAGAGACAGCATTATGTCAAAGTGTCCCAGAGATCCATCATTCTGATCAAGGCGTTCAGTATCTTTCAAATGCGTATATCTCACTGCTTACGCATCATGGGATTGAGATTTCAGTCGCCCGGAGAGGGTGTCCTTGGGAGAACGGATATGCTGAAAGACTTATCCGCACGCTCAAAGAAGAAGAAGTTCATCTCAATGCCTATGAGGACATCCACGAAGCGAGAGCTCGCATTGGGCATTTTATTACACAGGTGTATAATCACAAACGCCCTCACTCGGCGTTGGGGTATTTGACACCTGTGGAATTTGATCAAAAAAACTTGTCTTAACTTTGCTAAATTTTGGTCTGAATAAACGGTAGCACTTCAATTTGTTAGTCGCGGAAGTGGACAATCAGATTCCGTTAGTTATACAGCCTATTTGGAAGACTGTTGGGAAATCTGCCCAACTTCATGAGAATTGTTTGGATGTTTTTGTCTGGAGTACATTCGCTTTTGTGAAGCTGCTATTAGATACAGTTGAACAAGGGCGTTCTAAAGAATTCTCACGAGCAAAGCGGTCAGTTTTGTGGGTTATGAAAATGCTTTCTGACTTTGCTGCAGATGGGAAAATTGACCCACAGACAGTTAGTGTTGGATTTTCTAGACAAACAGATAAAGCCTTTGCGTTGAGTGGCAGAAAAACGCACCCGTATATGTTTTGTCCAGAACTTGTACATCCACGAGTCAAAAAAACTGAAATCAAAAACATTATCCTAGGACAAGGCGAAAAGTTACTTAGTCCAGAAAGACGGTTTGATGCTATTCTGGCTAATTCTCCTGAACTGTTCACTGAGAAAAGATAGGATACACAAATGTCTATGAAGTTTATAGATCTCTTTGCTGGGTGTGGTGGCATGACACTCGGATTCCAAAATGCTGGCTTTGAAGCAGTAGCTGCTTTTGATAATTGGGGACCGGCAATTGAAGTCTATCGTACTAACTTTGCGCATAACATACACAAACTTGATCTCGGTAATTGGGAAGAAAGTTTAGTAGCATTAAAATCATATCAATTTGATATGATTATTGGCGGACCTCCCTGTCAAGATTTTTCACATGCAGGTAAACGGGACGAAAATTTGGGAAGAGCGGATTTGACCGTGAGTTTCGCTCAAATTGTCGCACATACAAAACCGAAGTGGTTTGTCATGGAAAATGTGGATAGAACTGTAAAAAGCCAACGATATCGCAGCGCAGGTGAGATTCTCACAGGAGCAGGATATTCACTAACACAGCGGATTTTAGATGCGAATCAGTGTGGCGTTCCTCAAAGACGAAAACGGCTTTTTCTCATTGGTGAATTAGGACTATCTATTTCTGTGGGTAGCAGAGCACTTGCAAGTTATTTGGACAACAATCTGACTGTAGAACCGATGACAGTGCGTGATTACCTCGGGGATAGTCTCGGCGTTGCCCACTACTACCGACATCCACGCAATTATAGCCGCCGTGCAGTCTTTAGTGTGGGTGAGCCGAGTCCAACGGTGAGAGGGGTTAATCGTCCAATTCCGAAAACCTACAAAGCACACCCGAAAGACACTGCACCTATTTCAGAGGAAGTCCGTCCACTCACAACTTTAGAACGAAGTTATCTCCAGACCTTTCCAAAAGGCTTTCGTTTCACTGGATCGAAAACCAATTTGGAGCAGATGATTGGAAATGCTGTACCAGTGAAACAGGCAGAGTACATTGCACGTTGCATCAGCACCTACATTTCCGAAAAGGGAGACACCTTGAATCCAATCAAGCAGGAATCTGTTCAGATGCTTCTATTTCGAGAATCAAAATGAACAGTTTCTGATGCTAAACTGAGACTATCCTATGCTCTATTTAACTGTTATTTTCACAGTCTATATCCTATTTTTCTCAATCCAACTGACTGCAATAGCGCAGAGCGTCAATATTTCTGAACCTGTACCTCCGCCAGATGATGTTCGCAAAACTTTTGACTTGGATCCTTTTTACGTGCAGTGGGTTGATGTGGAAGGATTGCCTGTTATAGCATCGGCAAAGGTGAATCCTTATGCCGTGAAAGAAGCAGCATGGCTCATTCGGCAGATGATCGGGCATCGTCAAGATGTGTTGCAGGCACTCGCAAAAAATAACGTGCGTTTCGCTGTGATGGCATATAACGAACTGACGACACAGATCCCCGAACACAGCGATCTCCAACCGGACTACTATTGGGACCGGCGAGCACGCGGTTTGGGTCCCACATCAGCAAGACCAGCGACGAGTTGTGGTGAGGAAAATCTACTTAATTATCAAGGTGATCCCTATTTTAGTGAAAATATATTGGTGCACGAATTCGCTCATGCGATTCACCAGATGGGATTGAATACGGTGGATCCCGGTTTTGATGACCGTCTTGAGGCAACGTTTGACGCTGCGAAAGAAAAAGGCTTGTGGAAAAACACCTACGCTATTACAAATAAAGCGGAGTACTGGGCTGAAGGCACACAATCTTGGTTTGATACGAACCGAGCAAACGACAGCGAGCATAACCATGTAGATACCCGCGACAAGTTGAAAGAATATGATCCCGCACTCGCAACACTGCTCACTGAAGTTTATGGCGATATGGACTGGCGGTATAATCAGGCGATAACCCGCGCGCATCTCTCACATCTTCAAGGGTTTAATCCTGAAGCGTCCCCAAAGTTTGAATGGCCTGCCGAGTTGATAGAGTTGACAGAATTCCATCAGCAATTGAAAAACCCAGACAGCGACGGTGGTGACAAATGGGTAGACTTGAAGCAACACGATCCGAGTCTGCTTCCAAATCTAAGATCCGGAGGCAGTGATACTGAAACCGCAATCATTTTTGTGAATGGTACAAAGGCTGAGATTGCCTATTATTGGGTAGATGGTAACGGTGAAGAAAAGTACTATGGCAAGATTGCTGTTGATACCTTTGTGAATCAACACACGTTTGCAGGACATATCTGGCTCGTCAAAGACGTAAATGGTGACAACCTCGCGGTGTTCCGCGCTGAAGAAAAAACGGGACGAGCACTTATTGGTGCAGAACCATCGAGTGTGCAATAGATGCTTGGGAAACTGTGAGTTACCTATGTTTTGTCCAATAGTACCAACATTTCGTATTGTTGGAAAAGTGCCTTGCAAGCAGTAGAGACGTGCGTTATCATAGGATATAAAGGGTTGAGTCGTATGCCAACGACCTGCTTGCCTTCAAAGCAGACTTTTCCGGGGATGGCGAAAACGTCTCGCCTGAGTCGCTTCAGTCCTCGGGCTTGAAGCATCTGTCGGACAGTATGCCCTTGGGATGCGCGCTTTTCCGAAGTCTCGCCAGACGAAGCGACTGCCTCTGTGAACCACGTTTTCATCCAAATCATCAAGTTATGTGAGAGTTGCGCCAGCAAGAGCAAAACTTGCTGTGCGATAAACCCTGACTTTCGATATTTTCTCAGCGACAGTGCCTGATAATCTTGACAGAACGAGGATTCCGGCGTGCCACTGCGTTGGTCATATTCAAGCACGAGTTCTGCGAGCGTTGCGGTGGTGTCGGTTGAGATCAACACGGCATAACTCCAAGTGCCATCTTTTTTCGGTGTTCTCACAGCGACTTGCACGGTTCGCCTCGCATATCGATGCGGCTGTTTCACCCACCCGGCTTCTCTCCCACGGACACCTTTGCGCGTTGGCACAGACACCCAATCCTCTACGGTTGCCACTAACTTCTGGATCCGGCGCGACGTATACATCTTCCCAATGAGTTGGTAACCCCGCCATAATGCGTAATTGATATTAGCGTCTGTGCCAAATCCAGCATCAAAGCGGAGGCGAACTTCGCTGCGTTTCTCAGGCGTATCAAGTGCCAGAGCGGTCTCGAGTTTGCCAAGCATCGCCTTGAAAACCGCATCACTGCGGGTGTCGCCCGTGTATAACTGATTACAAAGTATCTCTTGAGTATCACTGCGCATCAGCCGCGCCAACTGACGCGTATAAGTGTTCCGCTTTTTCGCGACATAACCTTTCTTGGCACCCTCGGCATGCTTGCCAATCGGCAAGGCAGAGAGGTCTATGTCTATAGGCACCCCCGTTTGAGACGCTGAAGCCCCCGAAGCAGCAACGCCATGCTCGCTGCTCATACTTGCTAAAGCCGTTTCAAGTTCTAACACGGTGGCTTCTGTCGTCGCATCTAACGTCTGTTGGATCACTGAGGCATCCGCACACCTTTGATACCCAAACGCCTCTAATAACGCACGGTCCGGACGCACCTTCGTATTGATCTCAGAAACATTCTCTGCCCCCGACAGCATCCCTAACACCACAAAAACCAACTTGTCCGTCGGACGATACACCACCGTCTTCTGCGGAATGTTGACGTACCTGTGAAGATGCTGAAACACAGATTTCGACCGCAACACTTTACCCAGCGCACACAACGGCACCTGAGAGGAAACAACCCATTTTTTACGATTGCGCTTTTGCCGTTTTTTTGCTATACTCTTTTTTGCCATTGAAGACCTCCAAAAAGGTTTAGGTTCTAAACACTTATATCATAACCTTTTTAGAGCTTCAATGGCACGTTATTTCTACTTTCACACACCCTAAAGCAAGTAATGAAATCATGCCTCCATTGGACAAAAACAAGGGAGTTATAGGTATACTGCAGCTGTCGAATACGGTCTAAGGAGAAATCGGAGTGAATGAAGTTGTCCAGAAAGTTACTGCATTTATAGTGCGTGAGAGGCGTGGTGTCAAAGAGTTACTCGTGTTTAAACATCCGACTGCGGGGGTCCAAATTCCTGCTGGCACTGTTGAAACGGGTGAGGATCTTGAAACTGCTGTAAAGAGAGAAGCGTACGAAGAAACAGGCTTAAAACTTGTGGAAATCGAAAAATATCTGGGCTGTATTGAGAATGAATTGGAAAATAACCAAAGAATCATAGCGGAGACAACTCAGGTTTACATTGAACCCAACTTAAACGCAATACCATATCAGGAAAAACTTACCAAGGGACTCACCGTCGATTATCATTCTACACACGGGGATTTCACACTTATGTCGTATATTGAATACGACAAATACCCTAACCCTACATGTATCCGCTATAATATTACTGGATGGGTACCGAACGAAAACTTAAGTGCTCAGAAGAAAAGACATTTTTTCCATTTGTCCACACAAGAGGAAACAGCGGATGCGTGGGAATTAAAGAGCGATAGAGGGCACATTTTCAAACCATACTGGACATCGCTTTCACCGAAACCCGAAATTATACCACCACAAAACAAGTGGTTGGATTTTGTCTATGAGAAAATCCGTAAACGGAACTGAGTATCCTTGAATTCTGCCACAATCTGTTAACCTAAATGCGAAATTGTGGTAAAATAAAGATTAAGACAAGTTCGTTGGACCAAATTCGTACCCGCTTTCCTCATTGAGGATTTTAGTCGGAAGGGAGTAGGATAATATGGAACGCATTGAACTAACTTCGTTGGGACAGATTAGTGAAGCAGATATCTCATTTGGAGATCTGACGGTATTTGTCGGTGAACAAGCAAGTGGAAAGAGCATTCTACTCCAACTTGTGAAGTTAATCTTAGATGGGGACGATATTGTCCAAACCCTCAAAAAACACGGTTTTGATTGGCATGGAGACCCCAAGGATTTTTTGTCGCTCTATTTCGGTGAAGGAATGGAAGGTATTTGGGACAATGCCTCGACGAAAATAAAGATTGACAACGAAGCATTTGAACTTGACAAAGTATTATCTAAGAAAAGCAAGAAAAAAGCAGAGACCCTCTTCCTGATCCCCGCGCAACGAGTTATGACACTCAAAGATGGATGGCCTCGCGCTTTTACTGATTACGCTATTGGTGACCCGTACGTCGTTAAGCAATTCAGTGAGCATCTACGTTTATTGCTAGAAACCAGTTCAGGCTCAGGTGAAGATGTTATCTTTCCGAAGGCACATCGTATGAATAAAACGATACGAGATGCGATTGGGGCGAGTATTTTTGGACGGGCCCAAGTCAAGCTAGATCGTTCTGGTTTGCGCAAACGTATTGTGTTGGATATTGCTGGGAATCAACTGCCATTTATGGTGTGGTCTACGGGGCAAAGAGAATTTGTGCCGCTTTTGATGGGCTTGTACCGATTAATGCCTTCAGGCGGTGCGCGGAAGAAAAAAAATTTTAACTGGGTTGTTATTGAAGAACCGGAGATGGGTTTACATCCTCAGTCCATTTCAGTCCTACTCATTGTCCTTTTTGAGCTCTTGCGGCGTGGCTACAAAGTCATCATCTCTACCCATTCGTCACAAGTCCCTGAACTGATATGGGCAATTCGACTCATTGCTAAATCAAAAGCCGCTCCAGCACGGTTAATGCAACTGTTAGATTTGAAGCCAAATGTCTTTTCCAAGGATCTCTCGGAAACAGTCTTAGACGAAAAGACATTCAAAACCTATTATTTCTCTCGACAAGATAGTATTGTGAATGTCAAAGACATTTCAACATTAGATCCGGAAGATCCGGAGGAAGCAGTCTCAGATTGGGGTGGGCTCACACTATTTAGTACTAAGACAGCTGACATTGTTACAGAAGCTGTATGGGAGAGTGATTTGTGAGTTTTACCAATGCTGTTCAAGGCACTCCTGAGATTGCCGGGTGTCTAAAAGCCGGTTTACAAGCATTGGGGGCAAATCGTAGTAAAGTAGAAGTACGCGAGACACGTGAGTTAACAGGAAGCGTTGATATAGACACCTGCCTCAAAAAGCGTTACCCGACTGAATCTCGATGGGATTATGTATTTGGATATAAAGACCGGATCTGCTACATGGAAATCCATCCAGCGGGAAGCACTGGCGAAGTCGGAAGGATTGTAGCGAAATTAGGGTGGTTAAAGCAGTGGCGTAGGCATTCTGCGCCAAGTCTTGAAGATTTGGAGTATTGCAGTACTTATCATTGGGTTTCTAGCGGAAGAACTACATCAAGCGTGAAAAGAGGCAAATACCAACAGATCCTGGCACAAAATGGTATTCGTGGACCAATCTCTGTATTGAAAGCTGATGATATTTCGTAAATGTAGTACTGCTTTGGTTCGTGGTATTTATTAATACAACTCTCTTGGAGGGGAAAGATGACAACTTATCGAGCAGGTGTAATCGGTTTAGGACGTATGGGGAGCACCTTCGACGACGAAATCACACAAGGCGGTTCGCTCTTTCTGCCGTATTGTCACGGTCCGACTTACCACGCCGCACCGAATGTCAAATTAGTATCAGGCGCAGATCTGCACGCCGAACAGGCATCAATCTTCGGTGAACGGTGGGGGATAGGTTCGGAACATATTTACGGCGATTATCGTGAGATGCTGGAGAAGGAAAATCTGGACATTGTTAGCGTATGTACGACAGCACGGGGGCGGTCGCCTATCGTACAAGATGTAGCGCGCGCCGGTGTCAAAGCGATCTGGGCAGAAAAGCCGATTTCGCTGAGTCTCGCCGAAGCAGATGAAATGGTGGAGGTCTGCCGAGCAGAAGGTGTCGCGCTGGCGATAAATTGTGCGCGACGCTGGAATCCGTTCTTTAGTGAGGCTCGAAAACTCATTGACGAAGGCGAAATCGGAGATGTGCTTCAGGTGACAGTCTATGCACAGTGTGGACTCTCGCATAACGGCAGCCACGCCATTGACATTCTGCGCTACATGGCAGGCGGAAATGTAGAGTGGGTTTTCGGTGAAATGCAGTCCGATGAAGCCGCCGCAGGTGAAAACGATCTGATGGGGAACGGATACCTCGTTTTTGATAACGGTGTGCGTGCGTATCTCAGGAGTACATCCTGTGGTGCAGCACCGTGGGAGGTTGATGTTATCGGCACAACCGGACGTATCCGTTCAGTCAATAATGCCGAAACATTTGAGTTGATCCGTATGGTTCCGGGTGGACGGCGTGGACGCGGCGTTCCTGCACAATGTCCGTTCCCATGGCCCGTGCGGATGCAAGGTATGGGATTGACAATCGTTGAGGATCTCATTAACGCGATTGAGAATGGGAGTTCGCCAAAATGTTCGGGTGAAGACGGACGAGAGGCATTAGAGGTAGCCATTGCACTCCGAGAATCGCATCGCCGTGGCGGTGTAAAGGTGAACCTACCAATTGAAGATAGGAGCCTCCAGATTCTATCGTCGGAGATTCAGGGCGACGATACGCCGGCTCGAGTTCGGCGATTACAAGCAGGTTGATCGAAGTCGCGGATGCGCTACAAAATCCCGAAAATAATGAACCCACGACTGCTGTAGGAGCGGTCCCCCGACCGCGACCGCAGAGAATCGAGGCGAGGAAAATTACATGAAACCAGCAGATTATGCGTTTTTTAAAGAAAATGGCTATATCTCACTCGGTAAGATTCTGAGCGATGCCGAGGTTGAGCATTTTGTTCATATCTTTGACCGGGACCGCACTGAAGTTGAAGATCACTGGTATCGTATTGGATATTACCAGACCGCGAATTGCGATGCACTTCTGACTTCACCTGAATTCGACAATGTGATTCGGCATCCGATCGTCATGGATTGCCTACACACACTGATGGGCAATGCCCCTTGCTTTTCGGAAATCTGCATCCGGCACATGGCACCGTACGATGATGAACTGAATCGTGGCTGGCATCGAGATGGCCCGAGGTACTGGCTTGAACATCCGTTACGTATCGGGTTCGTACAGTTGATGCTGTATCTGACCGATGTTGATGAAACGACGCACTGTTTCTCCTTATCACCGGAATCGGTGGAAACTGAGATTCTCGAAACAGACGCGCAGTTGGAGCGTGGCGGAATTGTCGATTTGTATGGCCCCGCCGGGACAGCCGTGCTATTCAACATCGGTGTTTTACACACCGCTACGACCCGTCCCACTCAGGAAGAACGCAAGACGATGCAAGTCTATTACGGGCATCCGAACCGTCAGTACTTGAGCGAGGATTCGTTGATACCTGTCGAACTTTGGCGAGACCATCCCGACCCTGAGGTGCGTGCCTTTTATAGTGTGTTCAACAACAAGACGCGCGATTACCTCGAACACACGGCTTCAATGAGTGAACTGCCGTTTGAGGACACTTTGGCACTCCTTCGCGAACTGGATGTCAAGTACCACAGGCGGCGGCAGTGAATTGGTGACGGTCTGCAGTGATTTTTCTTTGTAGGGGTGACCTCTGGGTCGCGACAAAACGATTGTATTAATGAAGGCGAACAACTGTCAAAAATAATGAGGACAATGCAGCACGTCAATGTGAGATGACAGATCGCTTTAGTTGTGGTTTGGTCCTGTTATCGCCTAAAACTCTGAGTCCCTCAAGACCTCCGCCTGCACCGGATTTATGTAGCACTGATAATGCTGTTCGACATCTGCCGCTGGCGTAACACCTGCGTGGACATAGACCCCAAATTGCAGACGGAAACGGTCATCTTCCAGCTCATCAGGTGGATGGTGGAGGATGCTCATCTGTTCCGGTACAGCGATTTCCCCGAAAAAGCCGGGATGTTCAGCGTTTTCTGGGTGATCAAACAGCGCGATACCGGCCACTCCATCTCCCACTGTGCCTCCTAGATCGCACCATTGTGCGCGTTGATGATGCACCGCTGTTCTGCCAATCTGTCCTTCAGAATTTTCAACATGCCCTTTCTCTGGGATACCCATTGACGGATTCAAACGCGCTACAAAGAGGAACTGCCGAGCACCGATGTCCAGCGGTGGTGTTGTTTCGTGAATAATTTCCAGAAACCGCCGTGTATCGTCCGCATACCATACCCGGGCGGTCCGCGTTTCTGTCATGATAACTTCACCATCTCCGTTGACATGGATCAGGTCTTCGACAAATTCAGCGTAGACGTTCCCTTCAGTGATTCGGACAAAGCGTTGGTGCAACATCTTCCCGCAGGGCCCATAAGGTGGCTCATCCCAATCAGACCAGATATTCGCAGACCCACCTTCACCGTGCCCGCCGTAGGCGAGGTAAAGCCCTGTGTGATGCGGATGGTCGCCGCCGCCAGCCCCGCGGACCACAGTCCCATGATTCCCGTTGAGGGGCCAAAAGTAAGGCTTCCAGACACCGAGAAAGTTGTATCGTGCGAATAACGCGTCATCGGCAGAAATGAGCAGATGCGCGGGTTTCTGTTCGATTTGATAACGGGCTTTTGGTGGCGGTCCATTGATCTGTCGGATCGCGTAATGTGCCGATGTCCCCGTCGGAAGTTCGCCTGTCTGCCATGCAAGCTCGCGTAGCGTCGGCTCGAATTGACATCGGACATCCTCGCCGGAGACGTGACCGTCTGCCTCAGCTCTGGACATCGCAAGCACTGAGATCCCTTCTTGCCAATCGGGAAAGTAACGTTTCGGCTTGAAACGCAAGCGGACGAGGTCATTGTGCCGCTTGACCGAACCTGCCTCAATTTTGATGATTATACTTCGATTTTGTGTCAATGATTAGCTCCTGTTCGCTTCACGGTGAAATTGTTCAATCGTCCAGCGCAAGTCGCATACCCATTGTGCGACGGACACATCTGATTGACTCAAGTCGTTTGAAAGTTGTTCTACATTTCTACCAACTCTGAATGAAATCCTCTACCTCGAAATTCGCTGGCATGTCCGTCAGTTGATAGCGCATTACGCGTGATGTTCTGTCCAGAACAGATCGGGCAATCTCTGTCTCAATTGTTTCATATAGCGTCGAAAACCGTTTCCAGATACTTTCGGCGGTTTCAGCGGAAAAACGACGGGCGAAATCCTCATAAAGATGGAAGTTGAGTCGATGTGCGGAGATTGCCGCGATGCGTTCTTCAACTGATAACTTGCTAATCTCGGGGTCATTGAGTTTACGGACCTTGTCTGCGAGTTTTGAGAGAAATACGACCGCGACCATGCGTTCCTCTTCACCCGGGTGCAGCTTCGCCAACCCATCTCGAAAACCGTCAGCATCTTTATTACGGATCGCGTGGAAGGTTGCTTCAATTACATTGCACTGCTGTTGATGGAGTCGGAAGAAATGTTCAAATTGGGCGCGAGCCTCGACGGGAAGATGTTGTGTGAATGCCAGACTCCAATAGAAATGGTCAACGATTGGATACGAGTCACCACCGAAGGCGCGATATCCGAGGTGAACAGTCCGTCGCAATTTTGTGCTATAGTCGCTACCCCAATGCAAACTCATGTGACTATAAACCACCCCATCGCCGGCTGAAAGTTCAATTGGAATTCCACCCGGCATCGGTTCCTGTGCGCGTGTCAATAGGTGTTGATGTTCCTCAGGTGTGTTTGGGCGACAATAACTTTTCGGCACGAGCCAGAACACGCTATCGTCGTAAAGTGGGATATTCCATTGAACGTAGCCTGGTCCGTTTTTGACTATATCCATCTGCATGCCCTTTAGCGGTGCCTGTACCGTGGGATCAATATCACGATGCCAACTGGCGGGACCGTGGTCTTGTACTGGATTACACATCAGTGCCATCAGTGTGATCGCCGCTTCGGGTGCTCTCATGAGTTGCTGACTCACGCCGAGGGTGTTCTCATGCAGACAAAATTCAATGGTATTGGCAGTCGCTGCGTCAACAACCTCATCGAAAAACACTCTCGGTTGTGCGCTCATCTCCCAAACACCACCCGGTTTCTCTCCAGGTTTCCGTTCCCGTGCCCAAACCTTTTTCTGCTTCTTAACGAGGATTTCAAAGTTCGTCCTTAATGCTTCCAATTGGTCAAGCGGGACAACCTGTCGCAGCACAATATAGCCATCATCAATGAGTTGCTGTGGATCTACCTTCATCATCAGTCCTCGTTTCTAACGAATAGAATTTAGTGGAACCCCTCGAAGGTTCAGTACCTTGAGAAGTTTCTACGTCCCTCCGGACTTCCGTCAAGAAATGAGCAAAAACAAAAAAAGAACCTGTTATGTTGTCTGAATTCGACAATCATTAACGATAAGATTGCGCGGCTTTAATCTGCCCCCAGGTGAGACTCAACTTCCCGATGGGCTGTATCGCCAAGCCCTGGGATTCAAAGTTCTGCCTGATTTCTTCCAGCGTTAGCACTTTCTTATAGATGCGCACTTCGTCCACCGCGCCTATCAAGTACCCATCGGTATTGCCATCTTGAGCGATGTTCCAGTTCGTTTCACCGCCGCCTATATCGCCGGACATTGCCTCATCCTCTTTGACGAGCACACCATCGACATACACCTGTGCCCTATCGTCTTCGCGTGTCGCCACTACATGGTGCCATTTGCCATCGGCGTAATCCTCATCGGTTATCCATGCTTTTCTAACGTTGTTGGCTTGTTCGGTATAGTATCGGAGTTGCCCGGTGTTCTGATTAAAGCCGAGCCGAAAGAAATGATCAAAGAAATTCGTTTTATTTGTCAGGATATATTGCCAACCGACGCGACTATCGGGGCTTTTCAAAAACCAAGCTTCATACGACGCTGGATTCTCCCCGATTTTGAAGATACTCGGCAACTCCACACAATCCGGTTTTCCACCAAAATCGAGCGCATCGCCGAGATGGCCCTTGATGGACTTCGGCTGACCGATAATTGTTCCATCCTTGTCGCCAATGATGTCTTTAACCGTATCGCCGGCGATGTCGTTTTTGTCAAGCGTGTAATAACTCACTAAGCCGTCCGTGACGACTTGAGCCTCCACCCGAATAATTAAGGTGAAAGTACAGAGAAAGATAAAACAGGTTTGAATAGCGCGCCAATTTAAACGTTTCGGCTTCATGATCGCCTCCATTTTTCCAGTTCAGCAATACGATGTGAAAAATTAACAGATACCCTCTGAATCGCTTTTACCGCACTTTAATTGTCGCTATAATGGCAAATTTGACGAAGATTGTCAATAGAAAAATCAAACTGATTTTTTTGTTGACTTGTGTGTCTAAAACTTGTATCCTCATAACAACTCATTAATATCATTAAAGACAGGGGATGAAAGTGTCCCAAGAGCAAGTACTTCAGATTAACGGTGTTCGGCTTTGGACAGCCATTCAAGGCGACAGGATACCGACAGTGCTTTGCCACGGAGGTCCCGGTGGTTACGACTATCTCTCTCCCATCGCTGACATGATCTCTGACTTGTGTCAAGTTGTCCGATATGATCAGCGTGGAAGTGGACGTTCACAACCGGTAGGTCCTTACGATGTATCCACATTTGTCCATGATTTGGAGGGATTGAGAAGGCATTTCAACTTTGAACGTTGGATTGTTGGAGGACATTCATGGGGTGCGGGTCTTGCTTTAGCCTATGCAGTTCGGTTTCCAACTCGGACGACAGCGGTTCTTCACATTGCAGGCACGGGTATTGATGCGCGATGGCACGAGGAATATAGCAAAAACAGGTTAAATGCGCTGAATGAATTAGAACGTGAAGCGTATCAACGTCTGCGGAAGCAAAGGGATCACACTAAGGGAGCTGAGAAGGAACAGGTGCTAAACAGGCTTCGTGCTTTGAGTCGCAGGACAGATGTATTTGACCCAGATCAAGTTGATAATCTTCCAAATTTTGATGCATATCCTGTGAGCAGTGAAGCGAACGAAAAGGTCGGCGCAGACTGGAAGGAGCACACCACAGGTGCAAGATTTCAGAAATCCGTTTACAATCTACCGGTGCCTGTTCTTTTCCTTCATGGGGCTTGCGACCCTCGTCCGAGTCATTTTATAGAAACACTTGCCTCCAAATTGCCTCTCGGTAAATTTGCATCAATTCCAGAAGTAGGACACTATCCATGGATAGAAAAACCCGGTGCAGTGAAAACATTACTTAGGGAGTTTATCCATAGTCAAGCAGGAGAGCGGATCTGCGACGCGAAAAAATAATGGAACCCTTGCTGATGCCATAAATTTCAATTGACAACGATTCAGTTGAGTAGTATAGTTATGGCAGATTAAGTTCATCCAAATGGTTGGAGGAAAAGAAAATGAAACGCGATAAGTGGATACACCATCACATCAATAACACCAGAACTCAGCAGATGAAACCCAAATTGAGCATCCTTATTCTACTTGCAGGTATACTCTTGTCTCTGCCGTTTGTCGGTTGCGGAGTATTTATGCCAATGGGTGAGTATGGAGCACCACAATTGCCAAAATCCGAACTCGCCACTATCAAAATTGACACAGACGGGGAGTGGATCCAACGACCCAATTTGATCGTGTTCCAAATTGATGGCAAATTAACTTTGCGTCAGAAAATTGAGTCGTTTGAAGAAGTGTCTTTTGCGGAAATATTGGTTGCCCCGGGAAAACATGAGATGTCAGTTCTTGTCGTGTACGAATCTTTTCATGGAGACACACCAAGTGACCACCAAATCCAGTCAAGGTTTTCTGCTAATGTAGAGGCTGGCGGCACTTACCTGTTGACAGGAGAGTTTTCTGGTAGTGGTGGTGGCGAACTCGGCTTCAAAGGCAAACTGGTTGATACAAATGGAGATAAAGTTGTCAGCAAGTCAAATCTTTTCAGTCAATTTGAGTTTAGTTCGGATTAGGAGACAGTATGCTAATTCGTGGTGAAGACAGTGCCATTGATCTCCCCTCCACACTAACGGAAGAGGAGAAATGGCATTACGACTTGTTTGGCTATTTAGTGGTTCGGCAGGTGGTGTCGCCAGCAGAAGTAGAACAGATGCTTGAGATTGCAAACGGATGGTTTGCACAGCCCAAAGCAGCACCTGAACCTGTGAATGTCACCCAAGACGAATACAGCGGCGTGTTGGGTAATATTCAGTACGGTGATCGGATTTTCGAGCGGTTATCGCTCAACGAGAAAGCCTTACGGATAGTGATGGGGTTGATGTGGAACCGTCCGAGACTTTTCAATTCCGCTCTCGTCTTACAGAAGCAACGTCCTATTCCTGAAGGTGAGAAGGAGAGACTTCATCGGGATACAAGCGGTTTTGACTTCCCTGATGGATTCCATAACCCGCACAACGACTACCAAGCCGGAAACGGGCAGATCTACAGCAATTACGTCAACACTGCCATAACGCTCGTCGATGTCCCGAAGGACAACGGTTTTATGTGCATCCCCGGCACACATAAATCACAAATTAAACTACCCACGACGCTTGATATTGATAACGAGTTGGCACCTGCGATCACTTTTGAATTGAAGGCAGGGGATTGCCTTATTTTCTCATCACGACTGATGCACGGTGCCAAATTTTGGAAAGAAGATTATCCACGTCGAGTCGTTTTCAATCGGTATCAATTCAGTTTCTACTTCAATGAGAACTATAACCTCCCTATAGAAGCACACCGGCACTGCATTTCTGACGATCAATACGAATTGGAGTCAATACAACGAAACGAAAAGGGATTTGCCAAGCGGATTCTCAAAAAACTTGATAGCGGAGAGGAACTATGCTAACACAGGAAGAAAAATGGCACCTCGATCTGCTCGGTTATTTTGTGGTGCGTAACGCTGTGCCGAAAGCAGATGTTGAACTGATGAAGGCACAGATGTTTGAGTGGTCCGAATGGAATGAGACAGATTTCAAGCCACCCATGCGAATCAACGCGCCGGAGGGAAAACCGTGGTGGGTGTACAACATGCATTACGGGCATGAGGCGTTCCAACGACTCATCCTGAATCCAGAAATCTTGCGCGTGGCAACCGCCCTAACTTGGAACCACCCGCGAGTCTTCGATGTCGTCGCGAATATTTGCTATCCCAACGCAGACGGTTTGGAACTGCACGGCGGACATAAAGGGGGGTTCCGAGGTCCGTATCACCAATACCAAGTCGCCAACGATGAAATCTTCGCAAGTTTCTTCAATCTCTCCGTTTCTTTAGTGGATGTCCCACCCAGCAACGGATTTGCCTGCATTCCGGGAAGTCACAAGTCCAACTTCCAGTATCCAGAACACATCACGATGGATGACCCACCGCCGATGGTTCACAATATTCCAGTAAACGCTGGCGACTTCATCGTGTTTTTGCCAAATACGCGGCATGCCGGACGACGGTGGAATCACGAAGCCTATCCGCGGATGACGGTGTTCTTACGGTGGGTTTACGCGAAGCAGTTTCATCATGTCGATTCCTCACAATGGTTTCCGTTTGATGCACATAAGGACGAAATCCCAACTGCACTTCACGAACTTGAGAGCCGTGACCACGGGCAACGGAAGGCATTAGTTGAACTCATAGACCCATTCAAAGTGGACGTTCCCGACTGAAGACCCATAAGCGTCAATTTAGTGAAGGTAGTACCGTAGGTTGGGTTGAACGCAGCTGAGAAGGCAAATGTCGGTGTTCCAAATATCCCTCAAATCCAACAGGTCGTCGTATACACTCAAGAACAGAGTGAAACCCAACTTTATACCCACAGCGTCTCGGAAACCGAAAAAGCGTTGGGTTTCACTCGGTCTCCGTTCGATGTAGCAGGCATGGAGAGAACTTCATTTTCATATTGCTTGTCAGGGTTTGATGGTATCCGTTCAACCCAACCTACGATGCTATGACGCAGTTTTTCTTAAATTGACACTTATGATGTTCCCGACTGAAGACTCTACCGATAGAGAATTTCAGAAAAGCGTTGACCTGAAGTCGGAAAATTGATAAGATACACAAGGAAACCACACTTTGTGTTAGTATTGGAGACATAGATGGCAGCAGCCCCGACGAATCGAGAAGTGATTGCCCAGTGGCGTGACCAACCCGCCCCACTGCTCGCATTGTTACACGCATTCCACGACCGAGACGGGTTTATCTCGGAGGCGGTCCTTCGCGATATTGCAGTCGGACTTCGGATTCCACTCGCTGAACTTTTTGGCACTGTAACGTTTTACCACCATTTTGCGCGCGAAGTCCCAGGACAGGACGCGCCACGTGTCTGTACCGGACCTGTCTGTCGTTTACAAGGCGGTTTGGAAATCCTTGAGGCACTCAAAGACGAAGGCGCGACCCCGATGCCGTGTGCTGGAAGATGCGACGATTGCATACCAGTACTGAAAGGACATCAGGTATTCGTTGGGAAGCAAGCAGATACCCTTTCTGTACAACCCTCCCCTTTACCCCCGCCATATCCGGGTGATGGCGAAGAATGTATCTTCGCCGAGATACGCGAACCCGAACGCAGGACGTTGACAGGTTATCAGCGCACCGGTGGCTATGAAGCGTTGACACGCGCAGTAACAACACGCACACCAGTAGATGTAATTGACATACTCAAGGAGAGTCAACTCGCGGGCAGAGGCGGAGCAGGATTTCCAACCGGTATGAAGTGGGAATCGGTTTTGAATGCCCCCGGTGAACCGAAAACGATCGTCTGCAACGCAGATGAAGGCGAACCGGGCTGTTTCAAAGATCGGGTTATCCTCGATTATGCCCCGCACGCTGTGATTGAAGGGATGACGCTTGCCGCTTATGCAACAGGTGCCACGCGCGGCTTTATCTATCTCCGATATGAGTATCCAGAGACCTTAAAAACGCTTGAACGGGCACTATCGGAAGCAGAGGCAGCGGGACTGCTTGGCGATGCTATCCTCGGTGAAGACTTCAACTTCCACATCTACATTCGACGCGGGGCAGGGGCTTACGTCTGTGGCGAGGAGGGATCGCTATTGAATAGCCTTGAGGGGAAGCATCCGTTTCCGAGGAATCGTCCACCCTATCCGGTGACGCACGGGTTTGAGAACTTACCCACTGTTGTAAACAATGTGGAGACACTCGCCGCCGCGACACAGATTTTACGACACGGTGCAGCATGGTATAAAAATCTCAGTTATGACGAAAATTTAGCAGGTACAAAGATTATTAGCCTCTCTGGAGACATCCAGAGACCGGGGAATTACGAGGTCCCGTTTGGACTGCCACTAAAGACGCTCCTCTATGAATGGGCAGGTGGTGCGCCGGAGGGACGCGAAATTCAAGCGATTACGACAGCGGGTCTCTCTGGTGGGTTTATCGCTGGCGACGATCTGGACATTACGATTGATGAACCGAGTTTTCAAAAGGTCGGTGCGATGCTTGGAGCGGCAGGGATTATGGTGTTTGATAATACGCGAGATATGCTTGATGTGGCACGCAACGCAATGGAATTTTTTGCTGAAGAATCCTGTGGTAAATGTTTTCCATGCCGGATCGGCACCCATCGGTTGACGGAACTTTTGTCTGCACCACTGGGACCGGGTTCGGAGGCACTTATTTCGGAAATCGGGGCAGTCATGAGGGCAACGAGTGCTTGTGGACTTGGTACCGCTGCACCTAATATTACGGACAGTCTGATGCGCTACTTTTAACAAAGCATGTGGACTCGCAGGTTTATACTTCTTTGCGCCATCGTGTTTGTTGTCGGTTTGGTGACGGGACCGATTCAGATGCTGTTTCCGGTCTACGCGGAGACGGTTTTAGGAGAGAGTGCCCTGTTTGCAGCGTTATTACGCGCCCTTCCTATCGGGCTTGGTGGTATCTCAGCACTGATTGGCGGGACACTCAGCGACCGGTTCGGACGGAAACCGACCGTGCTGATCGGAATGACGGGCGCAGTCGTCGTAGGTGCGCTTTTCACGACAAAAACACCGTTGTTCCTTTGGGGCGTTCTCTGTTATGAGGGTATCGCTTCCGGTTTCAAGACTGCGGGTGGGCAGACCTATCTCATCAGTGCTGTGCCTCAGAGTCGGTTAGGGTGGGCAACAGGACTGTACTTCATCAGTAGTACTGTGGGGAGTGCAATCGGCAGTGCTGTCGCTGGCGAAGTCATTAGCCGGACGGGGTATAGCGTTTTCGGAACCGGTGCTATAGTTCTGGCAGGCGTGCTGTTTGTGGGGGCGTGCCTCTTTTTGCCGAGGTTGGCGCGACAATGGTCTTCCGATACCGAATGGGAACGCGGTGGAATATGGAAATCAACGCTTAACGTTGCGGCGTATCTAAACCTGAGTCGGCGGCCGGAAATGCGGATGCTGATCGGTTTGCGGGTTTTTCCGACTTACTATTGGGGCTCCGTGAACTTGCTGATGCCGATTCTGATTGAGCGTTTCGTTGGGGTGAAAGCGACGGGCTATTACAGTGCGGTCAGCCTACTGTTTGCTTTCGGATGTCAACTGGTTGTTGGACGGATATGTGATACAGTTGGACACCGTGCGCCTGCTCTCGTAGCGAATGCAATCGTTACACTTCTCGCTTTTGGTATGGCATTCTTTCATACTTCTTCTATCGCGCTGGGGGTTTTTTGGATACTCGGTGCGGGCGCGGCGTGGGCACTTTCGACGACTATCCCGCGGTTTATCAATGAATTTACTGAACCTGATGAGAAGGGACACGGCGTAGGGCTCACACATTTGGCGTGGAGCACCGGATTTCTTCTCGGTTACGTTGCAAGCGGTTTTCTGGTTAACATCTCTGTTCATGTTCCATTTATTGTCGCAGGAATTTCCCTGATTTTTTCGACAGGTATTGCTTACAGACTCTGGTATACGAATATTGGGGGCACAAACTAACAGTTTGTGCTACTTTCAAACTAAGGAAGGAATGCTAATGATTATTGCAGAACTTGATTTAGAAAATGCAGAACACCTCGAACTCACCAATTCCCAGTGGCGTTATGCCGATGGACTCGTTCCCGGTGAACCCAATGGGGGTTTAGTTAATCTGATGAAAGAGACTCCCGCCCGCTTCGCCGATTATGACGATTCAGACTGGGGAATTTGTGAAGACATCCAAGCAGTCGTTTTAGAAGGACTCTGCTTCGGCTGGTATCGGATCACCGTGACACTTCCAGAGGAGGTTGATGGGACTTCAGTCGCTGGTTCAAAGGTCTGGTTCCACACATGTATTGATGACTACGGTGAAGTCTGGGTTGATGGCGAAATTGACCTAGCATTCGGGGAGTCAGGGCGCGGTGCTGCTTCAGGTTTCAATGCGCCGCAGCGCGTCGTTGTCACCGAAAGCGCGGAACCCGGTGCGAAACATGTCATCGCGTGTTTGGCTATCAACGGTCCCCTCGCCAGACCGGGTGGCGGTATCTTTCTCCGTTTCGCCAAATTAGAATTTGAACAGGAATAATCCGCTGGATTTTCGTAGGGACGGCTGCGCGCCGTCCCTCAATACAATAATAGCAAGTTTTCGCTTGCAAGTTACGCCAAAAAAGGAAAAGCATTGCGTAAAAAAGCGGTCGTCTTACTGAGTGGCGGCTTAGATTCAACAACAACACTCGCTATCGCGTGTGATGAAGGTTACGAGACCTACGCGATGAGTTTCCGGTATGGTCAACGACATACGGTAGAACTGCAGTGTGCAGAGAAGGTCGCGAATGCCTTAGGCGTGAAACAGCACACGATAGTTGACATTGACTTGCGGACCTTCGGAGGATCCGCATTGACCGCAGATATTGAAGTTCCCAAGGATAGATCTGATGTGGAAATGGGAAATGACATACCAATAACTTACGTTCCCGCCCGAAACACAATCTTTCTCTCTTATGCGCTTGCGTGGACTGAAGTGCTCGGTTCCGATACTATTTTTATCGGTGCTAACGCTGTGGATTATAGTGGCTATCCGGATTGTCGTCCAGAATATATAGCGGCGTATCAAACTATGGCAAACCTTGCAACCCAAATAGGGGTTGAAGGTAAAACCAGATTGAAAATCCGCGCTCCACTGATGGATAAAACGAAGGCGGAGATCATCCAAATTGGCGTAGCACTTGGTGTGGATTATAGCCTCACCTTAAGTTGTTACGATCCTGACATGGATGGTAGAGCGTGTGGTGGGTGTGATAGCTGCCTGCTTCGTAGGAAAGGCTTTAAAGAGGCAGGTATCCCCGATCCGACTCGCTATATGTGTTATACCCAATTAGCTTGCTTAGAAGTCTTTTGATCAAGTCAGCATTGCGAGGCACAGGGACCTCGCGCTACAAATGGGGTTAATTTGGTATTATACCATATTAACGCGACTATTCTTGTGTATATTTTTTAGATATGTTATTGTGAAGAGATGAAAAAGCAAAAACATGAGGTTTTCCCCCACTTTTCAGTAGAAGTTGTTAAACAAAGGTATCTTGAATGTGAATGTCTTCGGGAACGGACGCACTGGCATATTATTTGGCTCCTTGCGGATACCAGAGATTCACGCACCCCCCGGCAAGTCGCTGAGATTGTAGGATGCACGCCGGACTGGGTTCGCAAGTTGCTCAAACGCTATAATGCTGAAGGCGAAGCCGCTTTGCGAGATAAACGCAAAAATAATACAGGTGTGCGTTTTTTGGATGAAACACAGCAAGCCGCCCTTGCAGCTGCCCTTTCTGCGCCTCCTGGTGATGGGGGTCTTTGGACGGGTCCGAAAGTGGCTGCGTGGATATCTGAGACACTCCAGCGTCGTGTCAGTGACGTGTCAGGTTGGAAATATCTCAAACGTCTCGGTTATACTTTACAAACACCTCGTCCGCAACATCAGGCAGCCGCAACACCCGAGGCACAGCAAACATTTAAAAAAAAACTCAAGGAGCGGGTAGCTACGCTTGAAAGTCAGCACCCAGAGAAACCGGTAGAGATCTGGGCAGAAGACGAGACGCGCTTGGGATTATTGCCGGTTCATCGGCGTGTCTGGGCGAAGCGAGGTGAAAGACCGATAGCCCCCGTGTGTCCGGCATATAAGTGGTTTTATGGTTTCGGTTTTGTCCGTCCACAGACAGGTGAGACCTATTGGCTGCTGATGCCGAGTGTGAGTGTTGAAGTCATGAACCTTGCCTTGGCAGAGTTTGCGCGTGATGTGAACCCGGAAGGCAAGAAACAGATAATCCTTTTGTTAGATCGTGCCGGTTTTCACACGGGTAAGGATTTAGAAGTCCCAGAAGGGATTGAGTTATTTCATTTGCCCCCGTACACACCAGAACTTCAACCTGCCGAACGGCTCTGGCCTTTGTTGCGAGAGGTGGTTGTGAATAAAGTTTTTACAACGCTCTCAGCACTTGAAGAAGCCGTTGTGAAAAGGTGTCAATGGTTCTCTGAAAACACAAAGAAGGTGCAGGCACATGTCGGTTTTCAGTGGATTTGCAAAATGGAAAAATAATACAAATCACGTTAATTTGGTATTATTAGGATACTTCAACACGTGTAGTATTCAACTATGAATGGCGCAGGGCACATTTACAAAACCCGCCTCTCCTGCCATTTTTCTGTAAAAAAGGAGTCGTTATCAGTGCTTAGCTATCGGTTGTCAGAAAGAAAAGTGTTCTCTGACTGATAACTGATAACTGATAACTGACAACCATTAGAATGATAAAAGCTGTTTTCTTTGATTTTTACCAGACTTTGGGCGTTTGGGGAGAATCCCTTAAACCAAGGCTCCAAAAAATCGCAGCGCGGTATCGCGCTGAAATTAACTGGAAACATTATACAACGGCACGAGAAAATCTCTATTCGGATGCGTCAGGTTCCGATCCTGCTAACCATGATCTGTTAGAGGCGATGCAACAAATGATTGATGGCTACCGTGATTTTCTAAGAGAGCTCGGCGTTCAGAAACACTTAGACCAGATGACGTGGGAATTGTTACAATCTGAACATTCGCTTTTTGCTGCCAACGCTGCTCTACTCTACGATGATGCCGTTCCGGTACTTCAGCATTTGCGAAACGAAGGCTTCAAGTTAGCGATTGTTTCCAATTGGGATACGCCGTTGGATCCCCTTATGGAGCGACTCGGCATCGCCGACTATTTTGATATAATTGTTGCCTCACACGATGCGCGCGTCCTGTCTGCAAAACCAGATTCACATATTTTCAACTATACACTCGCAGCAGTCGGCGTTTCGGCAGAAGAAGCCGTGCATGTTGGAGATACATACGAAGCGGATATAATCGGGGCAAGAAACGCAGGCATTCGTCCAATACTCATTGACCGAGACGGCACACAAGCAGGAAGATGGAAGGAAACAATTCGGGACCTGTCTGAATTACCGGAGCTGCTTTCTGGTTCTGGCTGTAGTGAATAGGCAAGGATATTATGGTAAAAGCAGTCTTCTTTGATTTTTACAAGACGTTGGCTGTCTGGGGACAACAGTCGTTTGAAGCGAGCCTGAAAAAAATCGCAGCGCGATATCACTTTGAAATCAATTGGGAACGCTATGAAGCAGCAGTGGAAAGTCTCTTTGTTGATACACCGTTACCCAATCTTGATACTGATTATTTGATGGAATTGGTGATGGCTACGATGCTGCGAGAATGTGAGTTTGTGAGGGAACTCGGTATTCAGGAGCATGTGGAACAGATAGCGTGGGAGTTGTTGCAATCTGGGCATCCACTCTTTGCTGCGAGCAACGCGAAACTTTATGACGATGTTATCCCGACCCTTCAGCGTTTGCGAGACGCTGGTTTCAAGTTAGCGATTGTTTCCAATTGGGATACACCCTTGGATCCACTCACTGAAAGGTTGGGGATCGCCGACTATTTTGATGCAATCACCGCCTCACATGATGTGCGCGTCCGGTCTGAGAAACCGGATTTGCATATTTTCAACTATACACTCGCAGCGGTTGGGGTTTCGGCAGCAGAAGCCGTCCACGTCGGAGATACCTACGAGGCGGACATCGTCGGGGCGCAAAATGTTGGGATTCGTCCTATCCTTATAGACCGAGACGGCACCCAAGCCGGCAGATGGGATGAAACGATTCAGAGTCTCACTGAATTGCCTGAAATGCTAATACCATATTAGGTTATGGTAAAATCGGGTCGTTTGGCTGCCAACTCGGAACAAAGAATTGTTGGAAAAAAAAGACAAAAACATACGAAAAAACGGACCATAAGGCTTTGCTCAAAGCCCAATAAATAGCATAAGAGATGCATGTGATACAAAAGGCCTGGACCCACCTAATTTCAAAAAAAGTTTGAACCACTACTACGAGGATAAGCGCGAAACAGATGTGACCTACAATGTTAATCAGTTGGACTGGCAGTTTGACTGAAGCCAACGCCTCAATAGTCGCTTCTGATGGCTCTTGTAAACTTGTCGTGTTGTTATATTCGAGCGTCATGAGATCAGGAGGTAAACTGATTAAAATGAAAATGAAATGACCTAATGTGGCTACCAACAGAACGAGATGGCACATACCTATAATCTTAAAGAAATTTCGGAAAACACCTTCGCCACCGTAAAATAACCGACATCCAAAAAAGAGGAGAACGCTTATCAGGATCCAATTGATCAATGCCCTGGTGATAACGAAAAATCCACTGATAATCTGAATATTAGGAAAGATTTTGAATAAATCCAAATATACAAAAAGATATCGCCTCCCCCAAAAGTTAATCACACCATTCAACAGAACAATTGCTAACGGAAACCATATTTTGGGTGTCCAGTTGACGATAATTTTCGAGAGTAGCATGCTATTTTCCTTCTTTCTATGGAAATTCACTTCGGGGTTACAAACCCCTCCTACCAAACCGCGAACGCAAAGCCCACAACCCTTGCCCCAGTTCACTAATGTAGAAAAAGCCGTCGTCGTTGAATCCATCAACCAGCGTTTCAGGATTGTATTCGGCGAGTACTTCATTTACAGGTGCCTACTGGTAGCCGACTGATTCAATTTCGGTTTGGGTGAGGTGTTCCGTTCGCGAATTGGACGATATCCTAATCGCTCTAACGCGCGGATAACTCTGTTTTTTGGGGCATCTGTTGGAAAACGAGGCATTATACCAAATTAACTTGATTAGAAGTCTTTTGATCAAGTCAGCATTGCGAGGCACAGGGACCTCGCGCTACAAATGGGGTTAATTTGGTATTAGATATTCACTTCAGTTACGAAAACGTCTAAGGCAGGTTCCTCAACTTCGAGTTCTTCTTTTACAAAAGTCTCAATATAAAACCGAATTGCAGAGGTTACGTCCTCAACACTTTCTTCGTATGTATCGCCTTGTCCTATGACAACACCTTTCAACCGAAGCGGATAAGCAACATAACCATCAGTATGTTTTTCTACGATAATCTTGAACGGTTGTTGCATGCTGTTCTCCTTTTCGGTTTCTGTTAGAAAATGAGGCAATGGCGTAAATTGTTTTAGTCCTATGTGCTCCGTTCCGCAGGAGGTGGAGGTGGATCTATATATACCCTACCTTGGGCTTCACCCTCTTTCTCTCTTGCCTTCAAATAGTTGTAAAGTTCCTCTATAGAATTAAATTGGGCAGCAAACTCTTCTTTCAGTCGATAGCATTCTTCAAGGATAGGATCCGTCTGAGGTTCAAATTGCTCTTTCATCTGTATCTCCTCAATTAACACCGCGGGTGTACAGAGAGTTGTCGGTTGGTATCCAGCGGCGAGACAAACGTCAGTGATATGCTGCCGTTTGGTTTCATTAACGATATGCTTATAGTTCCAAGAAACGAGATATTCAATGCTATGAACCACGGCAATAGCGATATGTTGCGCGTCCGGTAGAAATTGCAATGGTACCGCACCAGCATTTATCAACTTGTGTGCAAGAGTGGCAGCTTCTGGTGACAAGCGCAATTCTCTTAGGCCGTCTAACAGTGTAGTCCGACGTTGGGCTTCTCTTGAATCGCCACGTTCAGTTTCACCGAGAACTATCTCCGAAGTGACAAACTCAAAAGCATCGGAATATTCTTCCCACAACTGCCGAGTAGCTTGTTGTCGATCGGATACCGTTATATCGTTGCTAGGACGCGCAACCAAATAGTTGACCACGGTGGTTTCAACGTAAACTTTCGGTTTTCCTGTTGTATATTGTACCATAAAGTAGAGGCTTTGGCAAATCTACTCACTGAACCGTGAGCGCAGTGCCCACAACCCTTGTCCGGGCTCGCTGATGTAGAAAAAGTCGTCGTTGAAACCATCAACAAGCGTTTCGGGATTGTATTCCGCAAGTACCTTATTGACGGGTGCCCACTGGTAGCCGACTGACTCAATTTCAGTTTGGGTGAGATGTTCTGTCGCGTATGTGACTTTGAAACGTCCCTCGGTACTGCCGTGAATCAGGTGTGCCGCGGCGGAGAGATTTTCTTGCAACTCAGAGTTTTCAGAGACAGCGTTGAGCGTCGCGGGTGTGCCGCGATAGCCATACTTTCGGATGAGCCGGTCAATTTCCGCGTCCTCACCGAATTCACGTAGCCCGGGTGCAATGATAATCAACTTTCCATCGTCAGCCATCGCCATCCGCGTGCGATAGATAGCCTTGTTACCAAGCCATGTGCTTCTAAACTCTCTCGGATCCAAGTAGACAACTACCTTTTCTAAAGGTTCATCTAAAAATGTCATATTAACGTTTCTACTCAATTCCGCTGCAGTTTCAAAAGTCCGAGCATCATCACCAACGTAAAGCCCGCGCATCACCCGTTCTCCAGAGGCATCAGCATCCATGACGCTCATGACATATAAAATGCCGAGTTGTTTTAGGTAGTTTGCATGCGCGTAATTCAGGACTCTCCTGACAGAGGTATCCGTCCGTCCCATCAACCGTTCCATACCGTCTACAGCACCCAAGAAATGGGATTTGTTGATCATCTCAACCCCACCTGCACCGACGAGGACATTCTTAAATCCGTTAGCGATGCCGATGACCTCGTGCGGGATTACCTGTCCGACGGAGATGATAAGTTCGTAATCGCCCTCCGCGAGTCGGCGGTTTACGGCGACAGGAATACTATAATCGAGTTTGCCTCCTGAAACCTCTTGGACGAACTCGGATGGGACTTCGCCGAAGTGGTGTAGTCCGGTCCGCCAGTTGTGGACGTGATATGTTGCTTTAGGCAAATCGCCGTACATCTCGGCGATCTGCGGTTTGGTCATAGGCGCATGCGTGCCGATAGCGGGCAATATATCAAAGGTGGTGCCGTTTGCGGTGTCCCATAACTCGTAAAGAATTTGGGTGAGTTCGCCAGCGTTCGAGTGGAGGCGTGTTATATCTGGCGGAATAACCAGAATCTTTTTCGGGATACCGCCCAATTTGAGGAGTGCTTCATGCAGCAAGGTGCGTTTTTCTTCGGATGTGATGACGGTGTTTTTTCCACCGTGGGCAATATAAGTCGACATTTTTTAATTTCCCTTGCGGTTCGGTTAGATGAATCGTAGTAACAACGTTTCTCCCCGTATATCCAGCGCGCCCGTTGGTTGCGCTTACGCGCAATGGTCAAAGAAATCCATTTTTTAATTTCCCTTGCGGTTCGGTTAGGTGAATAGTAGTGATAACGTTCTCCCCGTATATCCAGCGCGCCCGCTGGTTGCGCTTACGTGCAATGACCAAAGAAATCCAAAATTACTTGTAATGGAAAACGGAAGCAGGGCTGGATGGAAGAAGGGAAGAACTATTTTGTCAAGGGACTTCCTTCCAACCTTCCAGCCTTCCACGCTTTCCTTAGCACGTCTATCTTTAATAGGCATCCTTGATGGTGCCCCAGGTCGTGCTTAACTTATTTTGTGGTTTGACAGGTAGAACGAGGTCTTCAACGCTGTCACCGATAAAGAGGTTATCAATATAAACAAGCCCGTAATGACCGAACTGACCGGTCTTGAAGTTTCCATCTTGACCTTCGGTCGCAGGATCGATTTTATCAAACGAGCGGTTGTCTTTCCGTTCTTTCAACTTAAAGGTGAACTTATCCCCGGAGAGGATCAGTTGTGCGCGATACCAGACTTCGGGGTCATTTTCCACCAGTCCGCCTTGGACAAGTGCCCAACCGCCTTGCCGTTTGTAAAAGTGATAATCTCTACCACCTTGCCGCCGGTCGCTGAGATAGAATTTTTCGCCATCCTGAAAACGGAAGACGACACCCATGTAGAAATCATCGGGGAACATCATATCCCATTCAGCGACGTAATCGTCCCAACCTGCGTCACCGACGACATAGATGGAACCGCCGACATCGTGCCGTGATGCGTTAGATGCCTTGTCGGTAGTTGCAAGGACTTTATTACTCGCTTTTTTCGGATCGGCAACGACTTCTGCAGTTGTGTCTCCGTCGTGGCCGACCTCCCACTTACCGGGTTCCTTGCCGATGGTGTCTTTCTCAAAGTCGTCGTGAAACAGCAGTTCTGCCGATGCTTGTATTGCTATACTGAGACATAGAAGCGGCACGGCAATTGTGAGCGCAAGTTTAATCTTTTGAGAAACTTGGCTGTATCGAAAAAGAGATAGATGTTTGAAAATCATTGTCTTCTCCTTGTTGAAATGGGACGAGATTTGATGAAGATTGAATAAGTATTTCGATAATCGTTCATAGCAGTGGTCATTACAGATCGCGAGCACAACAACAGAAGATCGCGAGCACAGCTCGCTCCTACCGGAAGAGGTGTCGGTTTGCAAGTTGTGCTGAAATTATTGTGCGACGACTGGATTTTTCAGAACGCCGATGCCTTCAATTTCAATTTCAACGACATCACCGGCTTTCAACGCCGTCGTTGTGCCGGGGTGCCGGTAAAGATTGCGTCCCCTGGTTCAAGGGTTATTGCCTGTGAAATGAAACTGACAATGGTTGTCACTGGAAAGATAAGGTCTGCGGTTGTCTGCTTCTGAACGACTTCGCCGTTGATACGGGTTTCCAATTGCGCGTCCGTATAATCAAGATCAGTGACGATGACGGGACCTATGGGACCAAAGGTGTCGGATGCTTTGGCGCGCCACCACTGTAAGTCGTTGCTCTGCCATGTACGTGCGCTGACATCGTTGCCACAGGTTACGCCTAAGATGTTGGCGGCGGCTTCTTCAGGTGTTGCTTTCCGGGTCTGTTCCTTCATAATGACGACGAGTTCGCCTTCGGCGTGCACTTCATCATCACCATCTGGTAGTTCAATGTTGCCACCTGGATCGTTGATACAGGAAGGCGTTTTGATGAAGATTTCAGGATTTTGCGGTTCAGGAGCCCCGCCTAAATGACTCCGATAATTCAAGCCGACAGCTAATACCTTTGTCGGCGTTGTCGGCGCGAGGAGTTGGACATCCGCCAACGCGACGGTATCTCCTGTCTCGCTGTATTCTCCAAATGGACAGCCCGATAGGGCGTTCAAATTCTCTCCTGAGACAATGCCGTAACCGATTGTGCCATTTAATTCATATCGCGCAAATTTCATGTTAAACTCCTTTTTATTTTCTGGCGTAATTTACAAACCGAGGTATGTCATATTTTACTGTGTATACGGTGGCCTGTCAATTCATTTCTTAAGTAACGTGTGTTCGATAATAAAAATGGAATTAGACGGAGGTTGGGTTGAGCGGTAAAAGCCGACGATCTTTCTCATTTATACGGAAGATGCTGCTTTTCGACGCTCCATTAGCATAGATGGTCTGTAGCGAAACCCAACAATCCGAGTGCTGTAGGGGTAGGTCTTGTGCCTACCTCATTTATACGGAAGATGCTGCTTTTCGACGCTCCTTAGCATAGATGGTCTGTAGGGGTAGGTCTTGTGCCTACCCCACACCTTGTAGGGGCTATATGTCTACCATTTTGTCTACAATTCGTTTTATTTCTTTGGAATGGTTGTCAGTAAGAATAGTTTTCAGTTATCAGAAGTCGCGACTGGGAGGTCGCGCCTACAGCGGAATTGGACTGATGCATGGTGCATAATATTACGGTCATTTATCGTAAAATCTACAATTAAATGGGCATTAAGATGTCAAATTTCTAAGAATTCCGCAAAAAAGTGAAATTAGGTCTTAACTTTTTGAGTTTCGTATCTATAGTATATATGGGGGGGGTTCATTATTCATGTAAATTTCATGCCTCCCACATGATTCCTTACATAGGAGTTAGAGGCACCAGCAAATTTTCTTCACAACTGACACCCGGAACGTATCTCTTTCATTCCTACGCGTGGGGATATTCTATATCCCCACGTCTTCCAATCAAGGCGGTGCTTTATGATTCCTAAACGTTTTTTACCGATGTTATCTGTTATCTGCAGCCTCACGCTGCTTGTTTCAACGTTTGCCGCTGCGGAAATCTTGTTTTATTCGTCTCGCACGGGTAACCATGAGATTTACACGATGAACGATGATGGAAGCCGTATTCAAAGGTTAACGGACAATCCGTTAGCAGACAGGGTCCCGCGCTGGTCACCCGATGGTAGAAAGATTGTTTTTGAGCGCGCACTCACACATGAAAATCGGAAGATTTTCATCATGAACGTGGATGGACGTAATGAATACTTGCTCACCGATACACCCGCAGATTACAGAAGACCCGCCTGGCACCCCGATGGGAACCACATCGCGTTTTCAGTCGGAGAAGCCGGAAAAACGGATATCGCTGTGATGAACCTGCAAACGGGAAAGGTAAAACGACTGATAAACAATCCAGAAGGTGGTCTCTCAGAGAGTCCCCACTGGTCGCCGAACGGCAGGCAGATCGTTTTTGAACATAGCGACGAATTTGGACGCAACATCTGGACGATGACTGCCGATGGCAAACATAATAAGCGCCGCAGCCCACCCAGCAAGGATGTTCCTATTCTCAGATACCTCCCGCGCTGGTCCCCGGATGGTGTCCATATCTTGTATCCCGAGGCGGTGTATGGCTTTCACGGTGGGCTACCTAAGATGCGGCTCATCGTTCAAAACGTGCTGACAGGAACCCGAGAGATACACCCCCTCCCGAAAGGGTTTCTCGTCTCAAAAGTGAGTTGGATGACTGACGGGCGGGAGATTCTTTTCTCCGCTTCCGATAGGAATGTGAATACCGTGGATGTCATTTACCGGTATCCTCTTGACACTCGAGAACTGATACCTCTGACCAACCCGCTTGACAACTACTATGTATCGGATTGGCGGCCTGGTCGTCTCTATGTTTCGCCAAAGGGGAAACTCACAGGGTTATGGGGGCGTATCAAACAGATGGAGTAACGCCGAATAAGGATTGACTTGTCCCGCAAAAGCAGTTATAATAACGAACAATGGTAACAGGCGCGGGCACAACTGATTTTTGTCAGATGTCCAGCAACCTGTGTACTTCCGAAAATGGAGGACGAACCCATGGCTTTAAGATGCCAATTGAGAGGAATAAAATGTCCGCCCTATAAACATGAGGGAATTTTCCAACCAGACGATGAAGCCGTGAAATCCCTTTTGCCGGATTTGACTTACTGCGCAGCATGTATAGCGAACGCTGCGCCGCAATGCTCGGCCCTCCATGACGATTTGTTGCAAGTCGCCGCCCTAACGCTCATTGATAAGGGGCCGAAGTTCGAGCCAGAACATGAAAGCGGTGCCAGTTTCAGGAGTTTTATCCGCGTGCGTATCTGCGGTGCGCTGATGGATGAAAAAAAGAAAGAAGAGAGACACAACGTGTGCGAAGTACTTGTCTCTGATGAGGCGTGCGATGATCACGGAACGTCCAACGCAGCGCGCGATCCGAAGAGCGGATCCCTTTTGGAGTTTCCAGACCCTCACGCTGAATTTGAGACTGAACTCGTCCAGAACATCAGTTTTGCATCTGCCTTGCCGGAACTCCTGAAAACGCTGACACCTCGTGAACGTGAAGTCTTTGCCTACCTTTGTGAGAATCAGCAAAATTGCAAGATTGCCGAAATATTGAATCTCTCTGCACCTCGCGTCAGCCAACTGGTGACACAAGTCACGCAGAAACTGAGGAAGGCAGGGCAAAGGCTCGGTTTGGCAGAATAACTTTTTCGGAGGTCCCTCTTGGAAATAACCACACTTCAACCATAGCGGCGATTGTAGGTATCAGTAGTGAGGCTGGGCTACAATCGCCTTTTTTATTTTCTCCTCGCCTTCAAAGTTCTCGTGAAGTCTGCAAATCTGATACACTCGGTGCAGGGTGTGTAAAGTTTTTGGCGGCCTTTTATGCGGCCTCCTGTAGTTTTTGTGTATCCCAATATGCGTCAAGTGATTGATTCTTTAACAAACATCTCCAAAAGAGTATTGCATTTATCCCGGGTTTGCTCCATCGCATGCCTGCCTGTTTACAGCGTTCAGCGACAACATGTTTACAAGCACTCTCAATGACTCCACTGCCGATCTGATATCCTTTTTCGTTGAACGTGCGATACTGCATGCGATGGGCATGTTTTTGAAAATAACCGACTTCTCTTTTAAGGACATCTGCTATGGAAACTGGGTTTTGTGTCTCCAAAGCCCGGATACGTGCGACGACTTTAGAAGTCTCTCCATTGTAAAGAGGTGTTTCAGTGGTATCCACCCAAGTTTCGATGGCCTCCCGGTCCTCTTCTCCGAAGGCTTGCTTAGCGACATCATATAAATGCGTCTTGGCATGCATATAGTCAACGATTTCAGTGGCACCCGGAAAGTATTCATCCGCTAAGTTCCATATCCACGGTGCCCCATCACCTATCACAACGACTTCTTCGTCTGCGATCGTTTTTTCGTCTTGATAAATGCCGGTCTGCGTTGCTAAATCTGCGAGTTGGTGGCGAAAATCCGCCACACCGCTCCGGGAGGCGACATACCGCAGGCTCGGTGGGCGGATTTTCATCACCGATGTCGCGTTTTGATGCGGATAATCTTTACCGATGCTGCCGACTTTAACCCTCCTGCCATCCAACAGGTGAGTTCGTCTGGCACCCATCACAACTGACATACCACCGCTCACCGACATCCAGAGATGCTTCGGCAATATAATCAGAGACCGACTCACCTGATGACCACGCCTGAACTTTCTGATGCAGCGTCGTATGGCTAACTTCAATGCCTTGATGTTTTAACTCCGCTGCGGCAGCGCGATAATTCAACTGTGCAGCGAGACGCATCATCGCTGCAGCAACTCTTTGCGTATACCTTCCCTTGAGGTGTTGCTTCGCCTCCCAAGGCACATGAATAGCCCCACATTGACACTTATACTCCCATCTCGGCAGACGCAAAACACCACACAGCGTTGTAAAACTCCGGCTTCTTTGCCGATACCGACGACTTCGCCCTTGACACTCTCGGCACACGACAGACTTTCGAGTCATATCCGGGGCGTTGGCGAGTTCAGAAAGGATACCCTCTGAAAGTCTTTGTCCCCACGAAGCAAGAGCCGCAGAGACTTGCTCCTCTACATCGGAAATCAGGACAGACGGATCGCCTGTCAGGTCTTCAAAAATCTTTTGGACTTCTTCGTTAATCTTTGCTACAATGGAAGGCATGGTATTCTCTCCTTGAAAAATATAATATCTTAGAGAGAATACCATTCTCTACTACAAACTTCAACCCCTAACTCACCAAAAAATCAGTGCCAAAAACTTTACACACCCCTCGGTGCATGCTAATTTGACTTTATCGTCAAAATGTGCTAAAATTCCCATCATAATTTACAAGTTTGTAATAAAAAACACACGGTGGGACGTAAATGATAAAAATTGGAATTGTTGGTGCCTCAGGATACAGCGGCAGTGAGTTGTTACGCTTTCTCGCGAACCACTCTGGAGGGCTGCAGGTCGCACTCTGCACTTCTGAAACTTACGCGGGTCAGTGTATTGACAGTGTGCTCCCGAACCTCCGCGGGTTTCTCTCTGCCAAGTTTGAAGCCTTAGATATTGACTCCCTCAAAGAGAGAGTGGATGCCGTTGTCCTCGCCGTTCCACACAAAGTCGCGATGTCGTTCGCTCCGAAGATTTTGGCGCAAGGCTTACGTGTCGTGGATTTCAGTGCTGACTATCGCCTTGGAGATGCCGAAACATACAAAACGTGGTACCATACTGAACATACAAGTCCGGCACTGATGCCGCAGGCGGTATATGGGTTGCCGGAACGGTATCGTGACAAAATTCGTACTGCCCAACTCGTCGCGAATCCAGGATGTTATCCGACAAGTGCTATACTTGCGGCGATGCCTTTCGTCGCGCAAGATGTAGTCGAATTAGATTCTATTATTGTTGACTCAAAATCTGGCATTTCCGGTGCCGGTCCGAAACCCAGTGGAAATACGCACTACCCGAATCGGGAGTCTAACGTTGTCGCTTACAACATCGGTGTGCATCGGCATACACCAGAGATTGAGCAGGAGTTAGGGGCTGTCGCATCAGAACCGGTTCGCGTGACCTTTACGCCACACCTTGTCCCCATGACGCGAGGCATTCTCAGCACCGTCTATATGCGTCTCACCGAGGAGATATCCACTGAAGAAGCCCTCGGCATATATTCAGGTTTTTACGAGAATGAACCGTTTGTTCGGGTGCTTCCGTCGGGTACATACCCGCAGACGAAAGCAGTACTTGGTAGTAATTATTGCGATGTTGGGCTTGAAGTGGATACGCGGACCCGCCGCGTCGTCGCGATGGCAGCGATTGATAACCTCGGTAAAGGTGCTGCTGGTGCTGTTGTGCAGAATCTCAATCTGATGTTCGGTTTCAATGAAACCGATGGACTGAAGGTGCCTGGGATGATGCCGTAGAATAGTTGTCAGCAGTCAGTAATCAGTAGTCAGTAGAAGAGGGGTCTGGTGAACCCAAAATCTCTTGCTGAAAGCCGACGGCTGACGGAAACTGATAGCCTTTTCCTGATTACTGAAAACCCATAACTGACAACCAACAATCGGAGACGCTTGTGCCAAACGTTATGATTGTTGCTGGAGAACCCTCTGGTGACCTGCATGCTTCTCATGTTGCTCGGCAACTCAAGGCACTGTGTCCCGATATAACACTCTTCGGCATGGGTGGCGACCAGATGGAATCGGTGTCGGTGAAACTCGATCTTCACATCCGAGATTCCGCTGTCATGGGATTTGCCGATGTCATCACTGTCCTACCAATGTTCCTTCGGAAACAAGCATATCTGAAACAGCGTATCCGTGAGGAACACCCCGATGTACTCCTCCTTGTGGATTTTGCTGAGTTTAATATGCCGTTAGCGAAATTTGCGCAGCGGCATGGTGTATCAGTTGTCTATTACATTCCCCCGAAAGCGTGGGCATGGCGTGCCAACCGTGCGCGGAAACTGGCAAAGTGGGCAAACGTCGTCGCAGCGATCTTCCCTTTTGAGGCGGAATTTTACCAAAACTCAGGTGCAAACGCTGAATTCGTAGGACATCCCCTCGTCGATTTCGCACAAACATCCTTAACGGTACACGAAGCACGCGAAAGTCTTAATATATGTGAAACGGAAGACGATCAGGCGGCTCCTATTATCGGATTGATGCCGGGGAGTCGTCGTTCCGAAATCCACCACATTTTTCCGGTCATGCTAAAAGCCGCTGTGAACATCGCTAAGGTCTATCCGAACGCACAGTGGATTCTCCCGTTAGCCCCCGGAATTTCGCGTGACCTCATTGCGGAACACCAGCAGGAACTGTTAGGTACTGAGATCCCGTCCATTAAGATTGTGGAAAATCAGACCTATCTGGCAATGCAGGCATCAACCCTTCTGCTGGTTACTTCCGGCACAGCGACGCTTGAAGCAACCTGTATCGGTGCTCCGATGATTATTCTCTTTCGCATGGCAGCACTCAACTGGCACATCATCAAGGCGTTGACCCCTCTAAACCGGAGCGGGCTCCCCAACCTTATTGCTGGATGTGACATTGTCCCGGAACTGCTACAGACGGAACTGACACCGACTGCCTTGACGGCGTTGGCACTCGATTTTCTGAAGCATCCACAAAAACGGGAAAAACAACGAGAGGCACTTCAAGCAGTTTATGCGCAACTCGGTACAGCCGGTGCCGCTGAACGCACTGCCGAGTTGGTATTGGAACAAGTCCGATGAAATTGGTACCTTACCGCGATCTTGCTTTTTTACAGGAGAGACTTCTCACCACCCCATTACGCTTCTGGTTAATTCCGCTCAGTTGGCTCTACGGTGTGAGTGTTTGGATCCGAAATCAACTTTATACATTCGGCGTGTTTAAACCGCGCAGGCTGCCGTGTCGGGTTATTAGTGTCGGTAATATTACTGTTGGCGGGACGGGCAAAACACCTGCTGTTATTGCGCTTGCGAAACATCTTCAAAAAGAGAAGGTGCGCGTCGCTATTCTGCTGCGCGGTTATAAACGCCAGTCGCGTGAAAAAGTGACAATCGTCTCAGACGGTGAAACGGTGTGTGCTTCCTTAAAAGAGAGCGGCGATGAAGCATATATGATGGCGAGACATCTTAACGGTATTCCGATTGTTGTAAGTCGTCAACGCTATCAGGCAGGACAGGTCGCACTTGAATGTTTTGGTGTAGATGTCTTACTTTTGGATGATGGGTTCCAACACCAGCAGCTTGCGCGTGATGTTGATATTCTCACCGTTCCTGCGCATTCAGTCGTTGGCTTGCCAGCTGCACCAGAATATCCTTTTAAAAAAAGAGAGAGATTACTACCCGCAGGGAGCTTGCGTGAGCCTCCTACGTCCCTCCGACGCGCAAACATCATTCTATTGACGCATACAGATGCAACAGACATCCTACTTGCCAAAGAGGGACTGAAGCGGTTAGCACCGAATGCACTGGTTCTGGAGAGCATCCATCAGCCCGTCCATTTCTATCCTTTAGCATCTGCAAAAAACGCGGAAGGAGCAGATTACCTCTCCGCTTCGGAAGCGATTAAGGGAAAACGGGTTCTTGCAGTTTGCGGGATCGGAAACCCAGACGCGTTTGCCATGACGCTCATGCAGTGTTCCCCAGAAAGTGTGGAATTGTTAGCGTATCCCGATCATCACGTTTATACTGAGGCAGACTTAGGGAAGGTATACACTGCATTTCAAGCTGCGCAGGCGGATCTGATTGTCACAACACAAAAAGATGAGCAGAAACTGGCGGCGTTTGCGGTTGACCGGGAACTCCCGATATTTGTGCTTGAGATCGCGTTGGTCATCACGGAAGGCGTTGAGGAACTCACAGGAGTGCTGTTGTCAACTCGTTAGTGAGTTGATTGGCGCGCTTACATGGAGTTTAAGAAAATATTTCGGTAATTTTATGTTTTTCCCAGGCCAGGTAGGTGCGGTTTGTAACTACACCATAGGTGTCAATTTAGTGGTCCTCCAGGCCCGGTAGGTTCGGTTTCCTAACCGAACCGGGCTTAACCCAAGAACAGTAGGCTCCTTTGAGCAACGGAGACCCCTAACCTGAAAAACGCGTGCTTGTTCGGAAACCAACATGAGTGAAACCTCCAAGCCCGAAGCGTGGCAGCGTCGGGTCCATATCGGTCTGCATCACGATATTCATTTTCTCAGATACACGCAGCGACGGGTTTTCGCGGATGTCCCGGTTCGGTTAGGAATGCAGATCGCAAATGTAAAGCAAAGACAAATTTTGCCGCGTGTGGGCAAAATTTGGGTGAGTACACCGCAAAACCGAACCTACCGGGCCGGAGGGATTCAGTGCGTAACTTTTTCTTAAATTGACACCTATGGTGCAGTTTGTAACTACACCGGACATCATCACGGGATTACCGAATTAATTTTTTAATCTTCATCAAAGCGCGCCTACTGGTGGGAATTTGTATAGAATTTACGTTAGTTTGCGATTCTCTGTGGTTTGCGCTGTGAACGTTGTTTGTCGAGCCATTTGACAGAATAATGGAGTAGGTTTTCCATGATTTTGTCGTTGACTTGCACATCCTCTTCTGTCTCATTCTTCAAGCTGGTAACGATGTATAACCCTTTCTGGAAGGGGAGGAGGAGCAACGCAGATGCTTTTTCAAACCTGGCACTTGGCTGTCCGGCTGCAGCGGTGTTGGTTTTAGCGAGAGATGTCCATTTCCCGATTGGATCGAGCCACATATCATCGAGTCGAATAAAAGGCTGCTCCATCGCATTCGGATCGGTATGGTGGTTTCCGTTGAGTGGATTCGGGTGTTGGAAGATACGAGAGCGTTTCCCTTGCAATGTGGGGAATAACTCATAAGTTTCGTCACATTCAATGCCGGTGAGTGGTTCCGGGATCCATCCGGTTCCACGGCGTTGTTTAGCACTGGCTTTGACATCTTGTCCAGAAACGATGGCGACACCACCTTGGCTGACGAAGTTTTTAATCCGGTGTTCAGCATCAATATTCAGTCGATAGCCTGATTTGTAAATTTCGCCATTGCCGATCCACAAAATATCGGTTTTCGGGAGTCGGTCAGTTCGCAAATCCTGTACTGCCTTGTAAATCATGTGATGTTCCTGAATATATTCAAAACGCTCCAGGACGGGGAATTCGACTGTAGATGTATTACCCGTAAGTGCCATGAGTCTGACTGGCATTGCCATCTGGACTTCTGAGCGCGTGACACCGGGTGTCCTGGGCACCCTGCTGGTATTCGGTTTCCAAAACTTGCTGTTAAAAGTAGCGTTGATATTCCCGACGATTCGGTTACGGATCAACTTTAGGCGGCGTGTGCGCTGTTCTGTAGTATTTAGACTGCGTGCTTGCGGATAGACGAGCGGTGCTAACGCCTCGTGCCGAACGGCGTTATTGTGGATCTGCTCAACGATAGAGGCGTGCGCTGTAATTTTGGCGCGATTTAGGGGTAGGAGTCTCTTATGGATAGGAAATCCATGACGGAATTTATTATCAAAACGGCGGAAGGCGTTTTCAACATCCCATCGCCGGCTGTAGCTGGTATCAATCGTCTTCAAATCAATGCGTTCTTCATTGACGTTGGTCACGTATCCGTGAACGACATTGATACCGTGGATCGGCTTACCCTCTTTGTCTGCGATGGCGATGTCCTCGGTATCGCTCATGTCTAAAATTGTGTCGGTCAAACCGCTTAAACTGAAGAGTTCGGGTTGATATTTTTCCGCGCTTTCGACGATAGTGCAACAGGTTCGCGGGAAAACGATATCGGCATCGCGAAAAGAGCGAAAGTCGATCCTAATTTTTTTGTAATTTCTAATTGTAAGTTTCTCAGGTTTGGCAATACGTTCAAATGGCCCTACCTTATGCCTTGCGACCGGCTGAATCGGAAGTTTCTGAACACTAAAGGCGTTAATATGGTGTTTAAACTCGAAATTATGTCCCCATTGGGGTGCGTCCTCAAACAGCACGATGTGCCCAAGCTGGATCTGGTAAGGCGTATTGTTTTCAAAAACGAGAGAATAGCCATTTTCATCATCGCCTTCTGCTCGAACCCGTAAACCTCGGTCATCACGATGGTTAAGTTTGGCAATATCGTGGGCAAACTCGAATTCATATTTCCATAGGTCTCTGTAACCGTTGTTGTCGCCATCTTTCACCCCTATCAATGTTATATGTTTTTCATTATAGTCTTTGAGGATAGCGGTGTATTCAGCCGTATGGTTCTCTTCACCGGCGCGAAACTGGACCCGGACTTTGATGCGGGTACCGACCAACCGCTCAATTAAACGCTCATAGGTCTCCTGCTTCTCCAAATATTCGGTAGATTTGTCCAGCCTATCGAGCCCTGTTATATCGCCTTTCCCGCCGAGTGCGTCTTGATATGCTTTGTTGTACTGTGCAAACTGTCCGCCTACACTTTTCTTAACACTTTGAGACAACATGCTGATAGCATTTGATGAAGCCTCTCTGAGAGCGACGAACATATTTCGGATTTTCCGCCTCACTTTGTAGATAAATGGTGGGTGATAGACCCGCTCCAGTTCCCACACGCGTTCTTGTAATTCTCGCTCGTTCATCGTATCATGATAGCGGATGTATGCGACAATTTGGTCATCACGTTCCTTGTTCGTGAAGATATAACTCGGGGCATGCCCGCGTTGTCGGGATTCCTCAGATATAATTTCCATACCTGTGAGCTCAAGCCGCATTGTCCCTCGGTAACGTCTGCCGTCCCTCATCTGAAAAACGACATATTTGTTAAGGAGTGTCTTGAGGAGTTTATCCTTCTGAAAGAGCCTTATCAGATAGAATATCCCACTGAAAAGGAAGAGAATTAAGATCACGCCCCCGTAGACCCGTGCTTGCGGCCAGATACTTCGTGTCCCTTCCGTGACCGTTTCGGTGATCGTATCATCTTGCCCAAAGGCTGCAGACAAAAGCGTAAGGAAGAGAAAAATAGCGGTCAGCATATAGGGGCAAAAGTGGCACCTTAAAAGATGTGCGATCCTGACGTTTTTAAGCATGTGTTAATTCTCCTTTTCGTGTTGGTTGTCAGTTGTTGGTTGTCAGTTGTCGGCAGTCAGAAAAGAGGCTGTTGGTTTCATAAGAGTAGTCTTGCTGATTGCTGATTGCTAATACACCGATAACTATTCCGAAAAGAAATTAGTAGATATGAACTCCGTTTTCGGCGGCGATTCGCCGAACATTGCTATTCGCGAGCGGAATCTTCTCCGCGGGTAGATGTTCTATCAATCCGTAGCCATCTGGATAGAGTGCGTCGAAACGTTTTAGTGCCACACCGAGTGCTAATTCACCTTCGCCGGGGACCTCTTCATTGAGGTGGAGTACCAAACCGTTCTGAACGCTGATGTCTTTAATATGCGCCATCGGTGCGACGGGGCCCATTACGTCAAAAATGTGGTTCAGCCGGTCTGCGCTGTCATAAACCTGTCGGAGTGTTTGAAAGTGGTTGACAAAATCCATGACGATGCGAAGCCGATCGGAACCGACCCGCTCTACGATTTCGCGACAGATTTCCGGTGAACCCATAATAGAAACGGCATGCGTCTCCATAACAAACGTCAGTTCATGTTGTTCGGCATGTGCTGCAATTGGTTTCAAGGTCTCAATCAACCGTTCCATTGATTCTGGGAGATGGTTATCTCGGTGAGATGTCCAAGCACCATCGGGATTGAGGCTGCCAGGACGGAACAGATAGTGGTGTGCGTTGAGAGAGACAGCGGTTGCCATACCGCGTTGGACGCTTTCAATAGCGGCTTCTCGAACGGTGGCATCTGGATGAAAGAGGCATTCGTCGTAAGTTATACCGAATTGCACAAGGTCGAGTTTTGCTGCTGCTAACATTTGCACACAGCGGTTACAAGCATCAGGTGGCACAGACGGGATTTCCGCGCTGCGGAAATGGAAGCTTAATCCAGTAAATTCCAAAGCCTTGATGTTTGCGATTTCATCTGATGTAAGTGTGCGGAAGTCGCCGCAGAGTCCAACAACGCCAAGTCTCATATTTTTTCCTTTAGGACTTACGCAATTTTTCCATGACATCTTAAGTATTGCGCACTGCTGGCGAGGTTTGAAACCTCGCCAGCAAAGGAGGTTGCGTAAGTCCTTTCCTTATTAAAACGTCAGTTCGACTTAAACATTTCGTCCATCTAAAGGTTCCGTTTTCGCGTATCAAAGACATAAATTGTAGCACAAACTGTTAGTTTGTGGCGTATTCCGCGCAAACTAACAGTTTGCGGTACAAGTAGAAGCCTTTTGTCGAACTCACGTTATTAAACGCAATTTTTTTGATCTCGTTTAGGTGTAGGTGCAAAAACCTCCAATTCCTTTAAGAGGTTTTTGGCACGCATAAGATCATTTGTATCCAAACCTTCTGAGAACCATGCATATATCGGTTTTAGTAAATTGTATGCGTCTTTGCCACGATTTTGGGTGTGCCATAATTCACTTAAGCTGAGCGTAGCTCGGAGTTCCCATGATTTTGCGTCTTGTTGTCGTGCTATCGCTAACGCTTCCTGAAAATAGGATTCCGCTTGTGCAACGGTTGATTGAGTATTCTCGTTGCTGCCAGTCTCAGTTTCCTTGGCAAGGATAAGACAGAGTTCTCCCTTCTGTCGCGCGAGTTCTGCATGATATGTGCGTTCTCCTGTACGTGTGATGACACGCAATGCAGCATCAAGTGTCTGCAAGGCTAAACTATATTGCCCCGCGCGTTGGTAGGTTTGTCCAAGCAGTGCGAGAAAGAGAGGCATCAGTAACTCACCCCTTGTCTCTTTCCAAGCGGCAATGCCTTCACGAATCATCGCGATGCCTTCTTCAGGACAGTTCTGCGCTGCGAATGCCCAACCTTTCATCACCGTTGCTGCGGCTTCCCATGCGGAAAACCCGTGCTCTTGACATATCTGTAGCATCTGCGTTGCTGAGGTGTTTACTTTCTCCACTTCACCTCGGTACTGATAAAGCACGGTTTTAAAGTGGAGTGATACTGCCTCACTAAAAGGGTGGTTCGTGTCCTTTCCGATGATCACAGCCTGATTAATGCGCTCTTCCGCTTGAATAGGATAGCCGATGCACCACAAAAGTGGTGAAGAATAGGCGAGGAGCGTCATTCCGGGTTCTGCCACATAGTGAAGAAAAGCCGGGACCGGATGGTGCTGCGGCTGATAGCGTTCAATGCCTGCCTCCAAGTGTGCCAATGCACTGTTGAATTCGCTCAAATAGTAGAGTGTCGCGCCGAGGGCGCGATGTGCCTCGACTTCAAACGCTGGGTTTTCTGCTTGCTTGGCAATAGCAACGCAAGCTTCGCCGAGTTCACGGGCGGAGAGGAGTCGTCCGCGGACGAGATGAGAGAGCCACAACCCGAACAGCACCGGGAATCGGAGATCTTTTATCCGATCAAGCAAGACCTCGGATCCATTTACTAAGGAGCCCTCCTCCCTTTTTTCAAGTGTTTCCAGCAGCTCGCGTGCGCGTGTATAGGCAACTTCCACCTCCGGCGAGGCATATCCTTTGGTCGCGATCAGTGCGGTACCGAGTGTTGTTTGCAACTCCAATTCACGGCGTTCGACGGCTTCCTGCAGTTCCGGTGTATTGATATTCGTTGAAAGTGTTTCAAGTGCCGCGAGTCCTTGCATGATGTGGCGAACACCTTCTACGTTTGCGGAGCGTTCTAAAGCACGGTGTGCCGCGCTATGCCAATAGTCAATTGCCTTTTCGGGAAGTCCGGCTTCGGTGTAATGATACGCGACGAGTTCCGGTTGGAAGCCGTCCGCGCTCTCCAGCACCTCTGCAATCTGTTGATGATATTGCTGACGTCTGCTTTTTAGCAGCGATTGATAAGCGGTCTCACGCAGAAGCGGGTGCCTAAAGGTATAGCGGAACTGGTTGTCAGCCATTTCATTGCGATTGAGGATGTATGCGTTAACTAATTTGTCCAACTCATCTTTCAGGGATGCGAAATCGGTAAAGATATTATTTCCCAGATCAACTCCGGATGCGATCTTATGAAGTAACTCCGCTGTCCACTCTCTACCGAGCGTTGCTCCGAGTTGGATGATCTCCTTCGCGGTCCCGAGTTCGTCGAGACGTGCTGTCAGCAAATCTTGTAGCGTCACAGGCACCCGCATTGTTTGGGACTGCGGACTGGTTGCCTCCAATGCATCGGAGGAAGGAGCCAACGCGTCGCCTTCGAGCATCATCTGCGTGAGTTCCTCAACAAACAGCGGGACACCCTCGGTCATTTCGACGATCTTCGTCAATAGATTTGATGGCAGTTGCGTATCGCCTGCAACGTGCTGAATCATTGTTTCGACTTCGGGCGGTGTGAGTGCCTCCAACGGCAGTGTCTTCGCCCATGCAGGTTGCAGCAGTTTCTCCAAAGTTTCTCTGTCTAAAGCAGCGTTTGTAACATTCCGGTCAGGAACGGTCTGTGAGTTTCCATCTTCATTAGCCTGTACATTGTGCCGAAAATGGTGTGTATCAGAGCGACAAGACAGGATTGCGAAAATTCTGGCGTTTTCGATCTTTTCGATTAAGAGTGTGAGAAATTCTATACTCGACGGATCCACCCAGTGGAGGTCCTCCACGACGAAGAGTATGGGTTTCTGTTCTGACATCTTCAGTAGTACTTGGACAAGCACATCCAACATCTGTTGCCGTCGTTGTCTTCGTCTCCATTCTGATGGATATGTATCTCGCTCGATCGGTCTACTGTACGGACGGGCACCGGTGCCGGTTTCCGTTTGCCGCTGTATCTCAAAAGGTATCTCCAATAATTCAGCGAGGAGTGGCAGTGTTTCCGGCGGATGCGCTTGGGTTTCTGCATCTTGTCTGACAGTCGAGATGTTATAGTCACGCAGCAAATTTTCAAGTTTTTCAAGTCTTGTCTGTGCAGTATCTGTGCTTGTAAACTGTACAACGTGTTCTTGGAACAGCGAAAGGATAGGATACAGTGGACTATTCTGGTAATACGGTGAGCATCTACCTTCTAAGGTAACTGCATCCGGGTGGCTCTCAACATGCTCCTGAATCAGCTGCACACATCTCGATTTTCCGATGCCGGCTTCTCCTTCAATAAGGAGTGCTTGTCCGTTGGCTGCAAGTGCTTGTGCCCAACCTTGTTTGAGAAGTTCAACCTCTCGTTCCCGTCCGATAAGCGGTGTCAATCCGCTTTCACTGGCAATATCCAGTCGGCTTTGCACCGGGATTTCACCTGACACTTGGTAGATGTTCACAGGCTGTGAAATACCACGGAGCGCGGAAGCACCGAGTGCGTCGCACTTAAAAAAGCCCTCAACCAATTGATGAGTTGTATCGCCAATCACAATGTTGTTCGGTGCTGCCAATTTTTGCATTCTCGCTGCGAGATTCGGTGTTTTACCAACGATGTCAATCGCTTCGGGGGATTCCTGCGCTGAGATGTGCCAAACGACAACACGTCCTGTATCAATACTGATCCGAACGTTAATCTCTACGCCGAAGGTTTTGTGGAGATACGGATTCAGGGTTTCTATAGCGGCGACAATACCTAACGCGGCTCTCACAGCACGATGCGCGGCATCTTCGTGTGTGATCGGATAGCCGAAATAAACGAGGACACCATCACCGAAATAGCGAGCAATGTGCCCGTTTTGTGCTAAAACCACCTCCATGATACAGGTTCGATATACCTCTAAAAGATTTCGGAGTTCTTCAGGATCCAGTTGTTCGGTGAATGCGGTGGAGTCAACAATATCGCAGAAAAGGACAGTTAACTGTCGGCGTTCTGCCCCGTGTGGCAACGTCTGTTCAATAGAGGTCGTATCTGATGTTGAGGATTCGTGAGAACGCGAGGTGCCATCGAGTGGCATACCGCATTCACCGCAAAATTTGAACGGTGGATTCAAAAAACCACAACTTGCGCAGAGTTTGTGCTGCATACGCGGCCTCCTCCTCCTCCAAACTGTCATGCACAGAAGAACTTCTTTTCACTATCGCGAAACGTTACTTCCTGAATTGATTCAGGTATTCTCCCAACTCGGCATCGCGTGGATCCAACTTGTATGCTTCTTGATAGTAATCGATTGCTGTATCGGTTTTGCCTACCCTCATAAAAAATGAACCGAGATTTCTATAAGCAACGCTGTGCGTCGATTTCAGATCCAAGGCGTACAAGTAGCTGTCACGGGCTTTCAACAGGTAAACCTTCGTTTCTCCAATGAGAACATTAATCGTGATTTCATTCTCCCACCGTTGTCTATATACCTCTCCACCGAGTTGTTTCGCCTCATCCTCGATAGCGTCAGCGACGGCTTCATCGCGTGTTTTGAACATAATTGCGCCGGATGTTGTTTTATCAATAGCGATTTTGAGCTCTGCCACCGCTTCGTCAGGTGCTTCGTCTCTCAATTCCTTTTCCCATGAGGGCCAATTCGGTCCAGCGAATTTAAGTCCTTGTTTGTAGTACACGGCTCCAAGGTCGTTAAAGATTTCAGCGTTTTCGGGACGCATCTTCATCGCTTGGGTGTAAAGTTCAATGGCTTGTTGATATTGTCCGGCGTTGAAGGCATCTGTGGCATGGGTGCGGATCTGTTTGAACTCTTCGCTTTCCAAATTGACAGCGATGCCCAACTCCGATTTGTCCCCGACGAAAAAGTAGATGCTGCCAATGAGAAGAATAGCAAGACAGACAGCGATGAGTGTTGGTAGTTGCAATTTCATATTTTTAATCATTCCCCCTGATGATTTATAGTAAAACCCACAATTAACTTTACAAAGTCCGAGGTTAGGAATGCAGATCGCATTTGGGTGCGTACACCGCAAAACCTCGCCAGCGAGCGAGTGTATTCGCGGAATTGTTGCTTTTTAAAGTGTAAACATATTTTCGGGTTTTACTATATTCTGTAACATCTACTCCAACTTGGCGTGCTCCAAGAATTAGTAAATTGCTACATCAACCTCTTAACTGATAACTATAAGAACACTTATCTCCGCCGATTGTTTCTATTAAAAGTGACAGGGATGGCTTGATGGACACCGTCTCGCTCAAAATAGAGTAGTGTCTTGTATTGTGACCGGATATTTTCATCAACGATTTTAAAAATTTCGAGCGAATGAATTTTAGTGTCGTCAATTTGATAGATGAGGTCCCCGCGCTTAAGCGCGTTCGTCAATCCGCTCTCTTTATCAACGTGTGTGATAATAATGCCGGGCATCTGATATTTGTGCGCCATCGCCTTGTCAGGTTGGGCAAGTGTAATTCCCCAACCGGGGGGTGTATAATTCCATTGTCGAGTTTTTAGCGTGAATTCAGTTTGCCGCTTTTGACCGCGACGGTTGAACTCGCACTTTATAGGTTGATTGAGCGGGAGCAGACGTGTGAGTGTGTAAAAGTCCTCTTTATTCTTTATTCGGTGCCCTGAAATGCTTTCAATAACATCACCGCGTTTAATACCTGCCTTTGCGACAGGACTCCGTTTCTCTATTTCTGACACCAAAACCCCGATATTAAGCGGTGTTGACAATTTTTCTGCTAATTCCTCAGTTATGGTTTGCACTTCCATAGCGAAATAAGGTGGTATAACGCTGCCGTATTCGGTAATCTGTTGGACGACTTTTCTCGCCTTGTTGACAGGAATGGCGAAACCGACACCTTGTGAACCGCCGCTGGTTGAACGAATAACGGTGTTTATACCGATGAGTTCACCGTGTATGTTTACCAACGCGCCGCCACTGTTACCCGGGTTGATGGAGGCATCTGTCTGAATCAGATTTTCATGATAGCGGTTTTCGACGGTCAAGGCGCGTTGCGTTGCGCTCACAATGCCAGCCGTAACAGTAGGTTGAGCGTTGCCTATTGATAAGCCGAACGGGTTTCCGATAGCAACGACCCACTCCCCTATCAAGAGAGAATCCGAATCTCCCCACTGGATCTCCGGTAGGTTTGTGTCTCTGTCTATCTCCAAAAGCGCAAGGTCTGAGAGATAGTCGTATCCCATGACCTGTGCTGTAAACTCCTGTCCATCGGAGATGGTAACAGTGATGTTATCTGCGCCTTCAATGATGTGGTGATTCGTCAGGATATGTCCCTTCTTGTCAATAATGACACCGGAACCGATTTCTCGGAGCGAGTGCCTGCGCGTCGTAGGAATTTCGCCCCAAAACCATTCATCAAATGAGGTTTGTCTCTCACGGACAGCACTTATGTTAACGACTGCTGGACTGGCTTTTGCTACTGACGTAACGATTGCGGTACGTCGTAATGTGGTTACTGCATTTTGTGCAGCCTCTTTGCTGAATTCCGCGCTGTCGGCACTCCTACAAAGTGTACTAACAAATATAGGAGACAGACACAGGAGCAGCAGGACGATACAACTATAATGACGATATAAACGTATCATAATCTACTTTTTATCGCAACTTTTACTTTTCCACACCTTAATGTGTCAACTTCAGAGAGATGCGATACCCCTCTAACCCCAGATCAGTATCAACGATTTCTTGGACAGCATCCGATGTCCGCCGTTTGGCGGGAAAATCATCGGCATTCGCACATCGTAGTGCGATCCTTGCGCCGACTGCACTCGCGGCACGTAAATCCTCTAATTCTATCTTTTCCAGTGTGTCATAAGCCGTATGACCGAAACCCCTGCCAGAGGGCGGTGCCTCCGGGTCACCGACGTGGCACGAAGGGACACCCTTTAAAAAAAATGGGAAGTGGTCGGAATAGGAATGCACTTTCTGTCCGATTGGCATTTCAACATGCATCTGCTCGCGCGCTGTATTGAAAAACGGTCCTAATGCGTCCCAACGGTGTAGAACGATGCCTTTACGACTTGCACCACCCGCTGCATCCATATTGAGCATGAACCGGATGTTATCCAACTCCGAGTCATGTGCATCGACATACCGAAACGCGCCTGTGAGTCCGATTTCCTCTGTGCCAAAGGCGATGAACCGGATGGTACGTTTAAGCGAATCACCAGCGTATGCGGACAGGACACGGGCAGCTTCTATTACGGATACCATGCCTGAGGCAGGGTCATGCGCCCCTTGAGAAATATCGTGTCCATCGTAATGGCAACCGACAACCACCATCTCCTCACTGTTTTCAGAACCCGGTAAATCCGCAACGACGTTCCATGATGTGCGCGGTTCGTTAATGTCCGTGGTTTGAAGTTTCAGCGTCACTTTTCCTTGTTTCCGTTCCAAAAGCCGCGTCAAGAATTCGCCGTCCTCTTTGCAAACAGATATACCCGGAATTGGTGCGGGTCTATTATTTTGGAGACTCCCTGTTTCGGGACCGACACCCGGGTGTTCGCTGACGAAAATGAACCCGCTCGCACCAGTGAGGACCGCGCGTTCAAACTTCTCCTTGCGATGTACCCATCTTCCGAGGTCAGGTGGTGAAGAACTTTTCGCCATAACAAGGGTATTGGCAGCGGTAGCACCAAGTGCTTCATATTCCGCGGGACTTCCATATCCGGCAGAGATCAATTCGGTCGTGATGTCGCCAGCGGGGCAGTATGGGAGCGAGATGCAGTGCAATGTTCGGCGGATAGGTTCCAGCACCTCAAGGGTTGCCGTGCCACGCGTCCAACCGGCATAAGGATAATCTTCAAGTCCGACGTTCTGGAGCCCGTATCGTTTGAAGCAATCTGCAATGAAGTTCGCGGCTTCGCATTCCTCAGGGGTTCCAGCGAATCGAGAACCGTATTCATCACATAAGACAGTCAGATTATCCATCACCTCTTGTGAAGTATAGATATCACCGACCATCTGTTGGTCGATCTGCAAGTAAGGGTTCGTTTTGCTCATAAGTTTCGGTGTTCTCTTGATTTTCGACAGTTTTGGGCGGTAGCGATGCCATTCTTGCGTTGGCAATCTTTTTTAGATGCCACGGATCTAATATCTGAATGCGTCGAAACCGTTTCTCAAGGATTTTGTGCTCTTTAAACTGATTTAGGAGTGCTTCTGTATTTTCGACAGAGCAACCGATTAATTGTGCTATTTTTTTTGTCGAAAGTTTGCGTAAGGTACATTGTGAACCGCGTCCGATAGTTGTGCGATTTCGCTTCGGTGCATTGGCGTAGTTTTGTAACACCAGTGCGAGCCGCGATGCGGGACTCCGAAACGCAATGTTTGGAAACGGGTTGGTTATTCCACTTCGCGATTGCCCTCGTGTCTTGGTTAAATCAATGGCGTTTGATGCTTTAGCAGATGCCCACTTGGATTTTGCAATATCGGAAATCCGTAAACGACATCTTACAGCATCTATAACAGACCGGATACGCTGAAGCAGTGGACGTTTAAACGGCATCGCTAAATGAATTTTTCGTTTCAGAAAGAATTGGAAGTTCTTTGCGCTAACGATACCGACAACCACTTCCGTAAGTGTTTCGGCAGTGACGTTCCGATTTGCTTCGTTGTCGTCCCACTTGACTGCGCCAAGGATTTCACCCGGTTCCAGCACCTCTAAGGTGACAGGTTCTCCTTCAGACGGTGTTTCATAGATTTTGACGCGTCCCTCCTTCAGCAGGTAAACGCCTTCGGTAGAAATGGTGTCGCCATATTTCAATTGTTTGAAGGTCGTTATCCGTTCAAGCGCGTTTGCGTCGTCCTCGGCAAGGTCGCGGAAGATATGTATCTGTTTCACGCACCAGAATCTTTCTGGGATTTTTTGTTGTGTCACCATGCTATGATCGTTCCGTCGGTTTCTGGTTAAACGTGTGTACTTTTGAGGTTATGGACTGTGACCGCTCGCCGAAAAATTTCAGTCTGCTTTGTCCTTAATTATACTATAGTTTCCTTGTTTTCGTCCAAGCACATGGGGATCCAGTTGATCAATGAAAGGCTATCAATCCGAGTCCGTATCTGCTTTCAAGAGGGGTTAAAAGGTCTCAAATCACAACAGCCTACCTTTGAAACCCTTATCATAACTGGACATCAACTTTTTCAAGGACTCTTTGGTGCCGGAAAAGCGATAAAAATCGTGGTTTTGGTTTCCTTTTTCTCTCAAAGGTGTGTAGAAGTTCTTTGCCACCTTTTGAGGTGTTGTTTTCTCAATGCGTGTGTAGGTTTGTGCGTGATTAGAGCGAGTATGGTTTCCTACACTTATTGGACAAAAACAAGGTAGTTTGGACAATTTTTTAGAATGTTTAGGTGATAAACTATATTGAGAAATACCTTAGACATCTGTCGAAATTCAGCATCTTTTTTATACACATATCGCCCCGCTGGGGAACCTGTCCTTGGGGGGCGATAGCGTTTCTATAAACATTCTGAAAAAACACCCAAGCAAAACCCCCGCTGGGGCTGCGCTTTCTGTTTTGACACGCCTTTTTCTATGCGGTGGATCAACGAAAGAAAACGCGTAATATTAGACGGGTTTTCGGTGAAAGCGGCTCCGACTGTTGATGAATGGGTAGCAATAGTATTCAGATTCTCCAAACTATAGTCTATTGAAAACCGATGAGGTCTCGGACGTTAAAGTTTGGTGGGTCTGCATTTAACACTGCATTTTTAACTTTGGCGATAATTCATCTAAAACGAGTCGGTCCGTGTTTCGACGTGCGTTTTGTTCGCTTCGTAAAAATGCAGACCTGTTATCAATTTCGTGTAGGATTTCATTTTTAGTTTCCTCATCACATTCGGGTCGATTTGGGTTGACGGTTCGCATTCGTCCGCCAAGGTGTTCACGATTTTGGGTTGTATCTTCTACATTGACTATAGTTTCCTTGTTTTCGTCCAAGCACATGGGGATCCAGTTGATCAATGAAAGGCTATCAATCCGAGTCCGTATCTGCTTTCAAGAGGGGTTAAAAGGTCTCAAATCACAACAGCCTACCTTTGAAACCCTTATCATAACTGGACATCAACTTTTTCAAGGACTCTTTGGTGCCGGAAAAGCGATAAAAATCGTGGTTTTGGTTTCCTTTTTCTCTCAAAGGTGTGTAGAAGTTCTTTGCCACCTTTTGAGGTGTTGTTTTCTCAATGCGTGTGTAGGTTTGTGCGTGATTAGAGCGAGTATGGTTTCCTACACTTATTGGACAAAAACAAGGTAGTTTGGACAGTTTTCAATAGGTTGGGTTAAACCCAACACAGGTTCCCCAGAACTTCTATATTTGGTAAAGAGGCAGTGCCTTTCCTTTCACGGCACATAGCACTCCGCAGGAGTGCGGGAGTTTGGTTCTACTTTTTACTATTCTCACTGCGAAGCAATGGGACACCGATGGAGTGCGGGATTTTTCTCAAAGTTCCATGCGTATGCGAAACTCGCGGAAAAATACAGAGTCCCTTGAAAACTCAACTTACACGCGACACGAATTGTCCAAACTTTAGTTAATTATACCAAATATATTGCCAATAAAGCAAGGGAAAATATGGTTGGGACTTTCTATTCTGTAGGAGGGATCTCCGAATCCCGACTTTCCAACCAAAATGCATAAAAAGCCTAAAACTAAATAGCCCTACATTAGGCGATCCAAGTTGACACCTACAAACGGCATTGTTTGTATCGTGTCATTAGTTTTCATCGCATTGTTTTAGCCCCAGCGGGGCGATAGGTGTGTAGCAGCTCATCACCCACGTACGACTAAGCCCCAGCGGGGCGACAGGTGTATAATATGCTGCAAATGTAGGATGCTAATTGTCTGAATCAGGATTTTCAGGAGTAGAGGATTTACTTTGGAAAAATGCCGATTATCGCTGGAAGTTAAGGTTTTTCTTGCTCGGGGATGTGGAAGAATAGCACACCCAGTTTTACTTCTCGGTTCGGATCGTCGTTGATATGAAATCGGTAGTTAAACCATGTATCTTCCTCTCTATCTACAAAACCTAAGTAGTTAGAATGGTTAGGGGTTACCTCTTCGGCAATCTGTAGTACTGATGACAAATCCTTGTTCGGCACAAACACTACTACTGCAGACTTTGAATCACGCCATGTTAGGTATCTTAATAATTGCGTAATTGTCTTTAAATACCCCTTTTTTCCATTCCAAAATTTACATTCGGCAATGAACGCATTTGAGTTTTCATGTCGAATGAGAATATCCGTTTTTCCAGCACTGTTAAACGTTTCACCAATTGCCGAACCTTCAAAGCGGGGTTCAAGGTAAAGGAGTAGATGGTCTCGAAGGGCTTCTTCATCTTTGTCCCTATAGGTTGCTGGAAGTCGCTCAAACGTTTTACCAACATCGTGTATTGTCTGAAGAATATCATGATACACTGAGTCCGGTAACGTTGGTTCCGGTTTATACCCAACTTCTGTCACTTGAGGTTCGACGTTAACGCTTTTCCGAAATTCTGGTGTGGGAATTGCATAGGTTTCTGGTAAGTCTTCCCGTTTTTTTACTGGCACCCCGAGAGATGCAACCATTTGATTCTTGTTGAGCAACCGTTGTTTCCGTTCTTGAAAAAGTTGTTTGACTACCGTTGGTAGACTATCATTGAATCTATCAACTTCAGACACTAAATATCCAAGTTGAGTTTTAAGGTTATCAATAATTTCCTGTGCTTTCCTTTTTATTTCTTCTGCATTATCACGTAGGCTAACAACCTCAAAGCAAAGACACTTGTACTGCCACCGGAAATTCGGGCCACTCTCTAAGACAAGATTGTGGTATAATATCCATCTACTTGAAAGGAGTATCCGATGGCGAAACGCAAACGAAGAAACTTCACGCCCGAGTTTAAAGCCGAAGTTGTTCTTGAGGCACTCAGCGGTGAAAGTTCGCAAGCAGAAGTGTGTCGACGACATAACCTCAGCGATGAACAACTTTCAAAGTGGAAGCGACAGCTTCTTGAAAATGCCGCAACCCTCTTTGAACCTGCTGATAAACAGCCTGATGCCTCTGCGGAGCGGATCGCCCAACTTGAGCAACTCGTTGGGCGGTTGACGTTGGCACTTGACATCCAAAAAAAAGCCTCAACTTACTTGAGTTGACCCCGATGGAGCAGCGAGAAATGATTGAGGCATTACGGACAGATTTTTCGGTTCGGCAGATATGTGAGATACTCGGTTTCAACCGAAGTAATCTCTATTATCGCCCCAAACAGGCCCCGTGTGAAGCGGGTCTCCGGGATGAAATAGAGAAGTTATCTCTGCTATATCCAACATACGGATATAGGCGTATCACGCAGTTGCTGGTGCGGAGCGGATACAGCATCGGGTATAAACGTGTTGCCCGATTGATGAAATCCGCCAACCTCTCGGTGTCTGTCAAACGTGTCTGTCAAACCACGAACTCCGTTGCGGGTGTGCGTCCCTGGGACAATCGCCTTGAAAACCTTGATGTCTCCCGATGTGATCAGGTCTGGGTGGGCGATATTACCTACGTCCGTCTCAAAGGACATTTCATCTATGTTTCTCTGCTCATGGATGTCTTCACTCGCAGGATCAGAGGGTGGCATATCAGTCAACACTTGACGCAATCTCTGACTTTGAAACCCTTAGAGACAGCATTATGTCAAAGTGTCCCAGAGATCCATCATTCTGATCAAGGTGTTCAGTATCTTTCAAATGCGTATATCTCACTGCTTACGCATCATGACATTGAGATTTCAGTCGCCCGGAGAGGGTGTCCTTGGGAGAACGGATATGCTGAAAGACTTATCCGCACGCTCAAGGAAGAAGAAGTTTATCTTAACGCCTATGACGACATCCACGAAGCGAGAGCCCGCATTGGGCATTTTATTACACAGGTGTATAATCACAAACGCCCGCACTCGGCGTTAGGGTATTTGACACCTGTCGAATTTGAGCAACAAAACTTGTCTTAACTTTGCTAAATTTTGGTCTGAATAAACGGTAGCACTTCAACTGGTTATCAAGAAATACTTCAGTTGTCCACATTAGATATTGATGTGTTGCGGAACATTCAAGCAAGTACTGATTACCTGTGTAAGGAAGATGGTAAACAATTGCTTGCCTTGGGGAACTTTTACCTTCATGAACAATAATGTCTCTGGGAAAATCTTCAGCTGGAATCTTTTTTTCATAGTCAGTAATAAACATTTTTTCAAAATTAATGTTTATTGGGGTAACGGTGTACTCATCAACAAGGGAATTGATGTATTCTGTTTCATTTACGTTAAGAATATAATCTTCTGATTTGTTTCCAATTAGTGATTGTATATGATTTGTTATTCCACCAAGATAATCAGATAATTTGTAATCGTGGAATACTTTGAAAGTTCGTTGATATATCATCTTTTTATCCGTTTCCTATGTCTCGCTATACTAACTTTCCGTAGAATACCTACCATCATTCAACTGTGCAGAAATCTCTGGAAATTCTTGATCGCTGAACACTAATTGAAAGATGCCTGTCCGTGTCGTACCTTCGCGCATTTTCGTGTCGTTAGTAGCATTGAATGCTTCTTCAAGTGTTTTTAACACTTTTTGTTTGTAGTTGGTGTCCCGGTTACCTTCCAGGTGTTGTCCCTTGGTCTCAAAAATTAGGACGCGTGTCATGCCTTCAACTTCCTTCGCCATGGCGACAAAGTCTGGATAAATGCGCCTTTCTTGCCAACCTTAAGTGATAAGGTTATCGTCTTCACCAATTAGATTACAGGAACGACTTTTGTTAGTTTCAAGTGGTCGGTAGGGGACGGTGAGGTGGTGGGTGTAGATATGGTGTTTTCCGTTGAATTCAAGTGTGGGCATGGGGTAACTCCGATGAAAAAGAGGTATATGATTTTAGAGTTGGCTACGAATTTACTGTCAAAATGTCTGGATAACCTCACTTAGGAATGAGAAAACAGCAAGGTATTTTCTTGAAATTTAACGTAAATTGAGGTCAGAGATCAAGCAATTTTTCGCGTTTTTTCAATACGTATAGATTGTATCACCGCTGGAATAGTAAGACCAAGACACTAGAACCGAGGTTAGGTTTATGGGTTCCGGGTAAGACCATTGCTTCAACATAAGCTTCAGGACTCTGGTTGGTCAAATTAAGAGTAGTGTTCCCTTGAAATGGTTTCTGGGTCATAGACACTTCATAGAGGGCAGAAGATTTATCAATGGATTTATGCTTCGGTATATAATCCGAGAAATGTTTTGCTTGAAAGGAATACTTTACTCGCAACTGCATTGGGGGTGGATTCCACGGACAATCGTCAAACAGTTTTTGTTGATATTTCTCTTGTTCAATTTTGGATTCCTCTATAGGTTTATGGTTGTAATCCAACACTATTAAGGCGCAAGGAAAAAGATCTGTTCTAATCATTCGGATAGCTGTTGCCTCTGGGGAGACTTCGTAAAGTTTAGAAAGTTCCTCCAGAGATTCCAATGAGATACCTATGTTCTGGACATGTAAATCAAATTCGGGTGTAGGCATGATAATTTCGCCTGCTCCAAGATCACACAAAAACTCCACCTCACTATCAGGATTAAATTTACCAATTTTATGGCGTGCCTTGTATTGATCCTGATATTCGGGAAAGAAAGTGTGAGCGATTTCGTGAGCAATTGAAAAGTTTTGCCGTGTTTTAGGTTTATTGGGATTGTATCTGATTACTGACCTTCCATTTTCTATAGGGTGTAGTTCCGCGTCCTCACTACGAAGTAATTTTTCGGATTTCTCACACGGGATCCCCATTATAGATGCAAGAGTTAGTGGGTTGAAAGGTGGACCGCTCCAGAGGCAAATTCTAGCTTCGGCGAGCTTATCCTGGATTAAGTTTCGGATGATTTTTTCCGGATCCTGAGAAACCTGCTGATGGAGTTCGATAAGGCGTAAAACCGAGTTATGAGAATAAGTTTGTTTGCCAACTTTGACGTATTTTTTTTTCATTATTACCTCATCACTATTCGGATAGTTCGCAGAATGTGTTCCCAGTCTTCAGGAGTCTTGGGTTGGTTACCGCGATATCGAATATTCATTAACATTTTTACATCTTCTTCTCGAATATCAAGTGTTTCCCCTTGTTCATCGATTAACTTGCGTAAACCCGCGGGTACCTCTTGGAAATCCTTTGAGTGAACACGAATAGGTTTATCAAGAAGATCGGCAATGGTTGTACCAAGTGCCGAAGCAATTTTGAACAAAATTTCAGCTGAAGGTTGCTTACTCACGTTGTTCTCAAGTTGCGACAAATAGGCTTTGGAGATTTCTGCCATTTCAGCCAGTTTGTTTAATGAGAATCCCTTTTCTTCCCTGAGTTGTCTGATCTTTTGACTCAGGTTCATGTCAATTTCCTCCTTTTTTTTAATAGTAAGTGATTTTACAATTATACACTAAATTGTTCGTTACTACAAATTTTTTCTTGACATTCTGTTCGCAATCGCGTATAATTACGTTTGTGAAGATAAGTTTCCTTAATTTTCATTAAGTTTTTTGTTCGTTATAACATACAATTATATTCGTTATAACGAACATATATTTTTCTGCGATGTGAGGTAAAGATATGAAGCGCATTTTGACAATTGATGGGGGCGGAATTAAGGGGGCATCCCCGGCTTCCTTTCTCGCTACGGTTGAAGATTCAATAGGAGAAAATATAGCGAATTATTTTGACTTAATTGTTGGAACTTCGACGGGCGGAATTATTGCCTTGGGTCTCGGCCTGGGGTTGCCTGCAAAGGAAATATTAACGTTTTACGAAGAACATGGTCCACTCATCTTTCGCGGCAATCGGTCATTGCGGTGGCTTAGGTGGTTCGGTTTTTCAAAATACAGTAGCGCACCCTTCAAGGAAGCACTAGAAGCCTGTTTTGGCGATAAGAAACTGGGCGATAGCAAAAAGCGGCTTGTTATTCCATCATTGAATCTTGAAAATGGCGAAGTTCACATTTACAAAACTGCTCATCATCCTCGGCTAGAGATGGATTATAAAGAAAGTGCCGTTGATGTAGCACTGGCAACCGCTTCAGCTCCAACGTACTTTCCTACACACAGATCTATTGCAGGCATACCTTTGATAGATGGTGGTATGTGGGCGAATAATCCAGTAGGGATGTCCGTTGTTGAGGCGATTACGTTACTTGATTGGCCAAGGGATTCATTAAAAGTCTTGAGTTTGGGTTGTACAACTGAGCCATTAAATGTCAATTTAGGCAGAAGAATCCCACTCGGTAGGTCATATTGGGCGTTCAAACTACTTGACGTGTTTATGCACGTCCAATCCCATGCCTCTCTTGGTACAGCACTACTTCTTGCAGGGCATGACAACGTCCTCAGAATTGACAAAGATGTGTCCGAGGGTAAGTTTGGTTTAGATAAAACAAAAGAGATTGACTCGTTGAAGGGTTTAGGTGCTTCTCAAGCCCGACACGCGTTACCAAAACTTCGCGAGGTTTTTCTCGGTGATCATGCGGAACAATTTGTTCCGTTTCACAAATAATGGAGGAATGTTAGATGAACATTTATGCACAACAATTCAGTTCAGTGCTTGAAGAAGTAGCCGCAGCATTGGACATACCTGAAAGTTACTATGAACTAGCGGTAAAACGCTACGAATCTATTGGCGAATGGCTTGAACGCGAAGGATCTATTGTTGTTCAATATAGTCCTTTGATTTATCCACAAGGTTCCTTTTTACTTGGGACGGTTACGAGACCTATATCAGAGAAAGATGAGTACGACCTAGACCTCGTCAGCGAGCTAAATCTGCAGAAAAACTTCATCAGTCAAGCTGATCTAAAGAAGTTGGTCGGGCGCGAAATTAAGTCTTATGCCAATGCTCACAACATGAATTCCCCGGTGGAAGAAGGTAAACGTTGTTGGACACTACATTATGCTGATGGTGTCCAATTCCACATTGATATCTTGCCTTCGATTCCGGATGCAAAACTGTTCAAGGAATTCCTTGAGTCAAGAGGTCATTCACTGTCTAACTTGTCAGATTTCGCGATTGCGATTACAGACAACACACTCCCCAATTACAATCGTATTGATCCTGACTGGCCTTGTAGTAATCCGAGGGGATATGCTGCTTGGTTCAGAGGTCAGATGGAAACACAGTTTGATGAGAGGCGTAAGTCTCTCGCTGAATCAATGCGGCTGCGGGTTGAGGACGTACCTGAATATAAGATCAAAACACCCCTTCAACGGGTGGTCCAGATATTGAAACGGCACCGAGACATTATGTTCGCCAATGCGCCAGACGACAAACCAATTTCGATAATTATTACGACGCTCGCAGGTCATGCCTACAACAACGAACCCGATATTCTAGCTGCTCTACAGAATGTTGTGGCAGACATGCCACGCTACATACAGCAAAACAATGGGGTAGTATGGATACCGAACCCGGTGAATCCACTTGAGAATTTTGCGGATAAATGGGCAGAGCACCCGCAGCGAGAAGATAATTTCTATAAGTGGTTGTCGGAGGTGCAGAAAGATCTTAACGTAGCACTGGAGCAGCCTGATATTCAGAGGGCAGCGGAATCCTTAAAATCGCGCTTGGGTGAGCGAGTTATCAACAAGGGACTCCAAAATTTCCATGAGGCACAAAGGGGCTCTGCCGTAATTCTTGGTGCAAAATCATCCAGCCCCCTAAGGAAAGATGCTGGTGAGAGGACTGAGACAGTAATCGTTACTCCCAGAAAACCCTTCGGGAGGTAATATCAACGATGAAGATAAATAAGCATGATAGAGAATGGTTGGCTTCACGCTTTCCGTTCCTACGCTGCGAGTCAAGTTCCTCAAAAATCGTGGGGGAACTTGACTTTGATGCCGCGTATGATAATAAATCAGGAAAAGTCATAATGGGTGAGGAGGCCAGAAAAGCCGAATTGTTTCTCAGCGATACCTTTGAGATCGAAATCTGCTTAGACAAATCTGATGAAAACGGATGGCCAAAGGTGTATGAAATCGGTGGTCGACACTATCAAATTGCTAAAAGAAACAATGTCAACACCGCTGATTTGCACTTTTACTCGGATGGTGACAACTGTTGTTTAGGCATCAAATACGGACCCAAGGGCAGATTGCGCATTGACAGGTTCATTTATGATTTGGTTATTCCGTTTTTCTACCGCCTTTCTTACACGGAGAAATTTGGGATCACTGCGAGCCGCAGGGACCTTTGGGACGAATATTCCCACGGCAATGCAGGTCTAAGGGAGTACGAAGTGGAGCTCCTCAATATCGCGAGGCAGAATCCAAGTAGGTACAGATCGTGCCCTTGTAGAAGTGGCAAGAAGTATATAAATTGTCACTTTAACCAATACCTTCGCCAAATTATGATGTATTGATTTGAGAGGGTGTCTGATGAACAGCACCGATGGACCCAAGCCGTTCAGCGATTTGCTCAATAACAACAGGATCCGGTTTTTGCGGTAGTATTTTTAATGTTTCGCGCAAATACTTCCTCCCTCGGTAGTGTGCTTTGAGATCTAAGACGCTTGCCTCGGTGTTTTCTAAACGCAAGGGTGCTAAAAGTTTCGCAGAGACATTGACCATGAACATAGACAGATTCGCGGCATTGTTGACGGGTGTTTTGTTGACATTCATAAAATCGTCTAACCCCCAAAACTGTTTGGCCTCTCGGAAGTTGAACTCGATTTGAAAACGAAGCGAGTAGTAATCGATCATTTTTTCTGCGTCCAATGCTAAGTCAGAACTGAACAATAAGACGTGTGATTTTTTCTCTGTCGGTAGATGCGTCTTGAGAATACACACCACATTTAGCGGATCCGGGAACTTTTTATGGTGCATCTTTGAAACCTGATAGACTTCAGTTGTAATGTTTCCTTGCGTCTCGGTAGAGACTCGGTATTTGGTATCCATCTGCTGCGGCTTGAAACGTTGCCCGTAGATACGCGGGCGTCCACGTCCGGCGTAAGGCAGCGTGGATGGAAAATAAAGGGCGGTATTGACGCGCAACTTTGAGATCAAAGATAACCCACATTGTTGTGTCATCTGTAGCGCATGATTGTGTCCAAAATATCCATCAAGCACCAGGTAGCGCACGGGTATCAAATCGCCGACACGTGCGAGCAACGCCTTGAGCATCGTTTGAAGGTGTTTCAATGTATCGCTGAGCGGCACATCCGTCTTGTTTCGGTTCCGACTGCCCTTGGGACGCCCAGGGGTGCGTTGCGGGGAGGGCGGTTGCGTCTCATCACGGGGTTCGGAGGCGGCCGGACTTGAGCTGCCGGTGTCGCCACGCACGATTTGCTCCATAACCATCGGGTAAGAACGCCGCTCCTTGACGCTCACTAACGACAAACTCAAGAACGCTAAACCCGGAAGCGTTTTACCCTGCGTAGACGAGAAAAAACGCGATAAACCATAAGTGGATGGACCCGATTTCGACACCGTGGTTGCGTCGCCAGCGAGAATATAGAGGCTTTCACGATCCAGCAGATACGTCCTGAAAAACAACCAGCAGACAGTCCCCCAAGGGATAACCGTGTTGAAAAAGCGTTGCAGCGTCCGGTAGCTACCGCCTTCTGATGTCCAACGTGAGATATTGAGCATACTCACCGAACCCGTCATCGCAAGCAATCCGATGACCACGCGAGAAAACTGACGCACCGTCGTCCTTGATAAGTGTGGATACAAAACACTAAAGAGTGATAAAATGTCATACATGGGTAAATGTCCTTTCTCAGTTATTTGTTTTGATTACACATAACTTTAGGACATTCGCCCTATTTATTCAACTCTTTTTGGCGAAGGTATTGTTTAACGAGGTTGAATTTCTAAGGCAGCGTCTAAACAAATTATGTTTCTGTGGAAGCCGTAGAAAATATAAAAATTGCCACTTTAACAAGGGTCAATTTCTAAAAACGCGTTAAATTGAGAGGTGAACAATAGTGTTTGGAAAGGATCCAGTGCGGTTCCATGAAGATTAAATAATTAATTCGGTAATAATCCGACATAGTGTAGCAACTCCTGTGACCCGCCTTTGAACTGTTCCATGAAGTCGCTGACTTTCTCCTGAAGGGCTGTCCAGTCATTGCTGAGACGATGCAGATGTATGACAGCTTGACGCGCCCAGCGCCACAACTTCTCAATCGGATTCGTCCAACAGGCATACGTTGGGAGCTGCAATATCTCAATAGGGAGTTTCTCAAGTTTGCCTATTTTCTTTGACGGTTTCTCGCTCCAATTCGGTGGGGTCGGTCTAACAAACCTCGTCGTCTGTGGCAGAAGTGCTGCCATAAGATTCGCGTGAAAGTGGATCGCCCGATTGTCCTGGATCAAATAGATGCGTTCAGCGTTTGGGTAGCGTTGGCAAATCTGGGTGTAAAATGTATGGAGTGCGACAACCGTGCAGCTTTTGACTTGCTGATAAACAACATCTCCGGTGTGTGGGTTGAGCGCCCCGATGCCATAGCAGGTCTCCTCTGGGAGATAACTCTGGCGTGCCAAAGGACATTTCGTCCCTGTCTCCGCCCAGTCTTTTGCGACTCTCGGTTGTAGATTGAAACTAAACTCGTCTTGGTAAACGACAACGCAAGTTTCTGGGTTTTCACGGGCTTCTTCTAACGCTTGCTTGATGCGAGAAAGTTTTTCAGCATAATCGGTATCAGGACTCCGCAGATATTCTCTGGCACGCTTATAGCTGAGACCCAAGCGTGAGAAGATCTGATGAATGCCGGGGAGCGATAGACCCTCAAGCCACGGCACGACCTGACCGAGACTGCGGAGCGTCCAGCGCGTTTGATGCTCATTGACGCTTCCCGGATCCTGACCGATTGCCACTAAGAGTTCCGACCCGGCTTCTTCGGGCGACTTAGGTGAAAAAGCAGGTTTGCGACCTCGACCAGGTTTATTAGACAACCCGCTAATACCGTGTTCGCGATACCGACGCAGCCAAGCATAAACGGTATCGGGGTCGCGTTTTTTCAACAAACCTCTGCGGGCGACTTCATGTGGAGAAAAGCCTTCATGGATTTTCAACAACGCTGTCGCACGCTCTCGAAGATAAGCCGGTTCGCCTTTATCCCGAAGATCAACGAGGGCTTGTATTTCGCCTTCAGTTAACTCCAACTTATGGTGTTTTGCCATCAGAGAATACCTCCTTTGGCAATAGGATAACACGAATAACAATATTACCGAATTAATATTTTAATCTTCATCAAACCGCACCTACCGGGCCCGAGATTGCGTCGTTCAATAGAATGGGATGGCGAGGTTAGGAAACCTCGCCAGCGAAGATGGAAAGGCCAATGCCCGCTCAATGTCCTGCGTGGTTTCAAACAGTGCCTGTCGAACTTGCGTACCGAGACGGTTATTTTTCCTTAAATTGACACGTAAGCGCGCTTGTTTAAGATTTGACTGCCCGTCCAGCAGCAACTTCAGGCTTAAGAATCAAGCCGCCCTTTTTATCCTTTATAAAATTTCCGTGCTCGTCGGTGAGGAAATCACGTTTCTCTTGCCGTTTTATGTCCTCACATAGTGCCCGTAAATCGTACTGGAAAGAGGCAGCCCACTCATCGCGAATCCGATGAATCTCCTCAATAATCGGGTCTTTCAACATTTCAAGAAGCCTCGAACAAAAGTTCAAGTGGTGTGCAAATAGTTGTTGGTGTATAAAAATATTGACCTCACCGTTATATGCACCAATGAGGTCAGTAGATTATGGACGTGGAATTCTTAACTGTTTACAGATATCTCTTGCAAGTACATCGTCAATTTCAGTGTGCCTCGGCACGGCGGTACGAGTGCCTAATTCTGGATTACCCCATAAAGAGTGCTTGCTGCCTTCTCGAAGGAGATCGCACCCGTGCTTTCTGAGATGTTTGATCAACTGTACACGTTTCATACAGCGATTTTTACTTCCTCATACTTGCTTTCAGTTCGGCGATCTGCTTCCTGCGAGTCATATTCTAGGACTTCGAGAAGTGTGATTCTCAACGTTTCCAATAATTCTTCTCGCGTCCTTTCTTGACAAGTGACTCCGGATACTTCTCGTATCCAACCGATCCACCACTCACCGCGGCATTGGATTTGTGCAGTATAATCCGTTGGCATAATAAGCTCCTGTTGTTAATTCGGTTCAGAGACATTTAGTTCTCCAGAAAGAAAACTCAATAGCTCTGAACAAGGGTCAGCGTCTTGCCTAAGGAATATAATCGCGCAACCTGTGTGATTGTGAATTCGTATTTATGGTGATTGTTCCTCACGGTTGCTGTCAATATCCTGTGACGATATTCTTAATTATACATGCTGATAGCCTAATTGTCAACACCAAAATTCGCTGCAGATGCCATGAATTTAGTTCAATTTTGCCTATTCAAAAAGCGATGGTAGATGAGGGTTGTGAGGATCTTGTAGCCTGCTTTGAGGGTGCCGGTGAGGGTGCCTGTGATTTTGGAGGTCCCGATGCGCTTGCGATAACGGACAGGGACTTCACACACAGCGATTCCGAGTTTCGCGGCTTTGAGCTGCATCTCGACTGTCCATCCGAAGGTTTTGTCTTGCATGTTCAGGTTCAGTAGTTCAGAGTATCGGATGGCTCGAAAGGGACCTAAATCTGTGTAGCGGACCCCGAAGAAACGGCGTATCAGGAAACAGGCGAGCCAATTGCCGAATCGTGCTTGTGGGAGTAACGCGTCTCGTGCGTCACCCTGCGTCCTTGCGCCGATGACGAGTGTGGCTTTGCCGTTGCGTATGGGTTGTAGGAGTTGTGGCATATCCGTTGGATAGTCGCTGTAGTCACCATCGAGGAAGACGACGATATCGGGTGGTTTCGTCGCGAGTGCGGCAATTCCTGCGAGACAGGCATATCCGTATCCGCGCCGCGGTTCGGTTACAACCCGCGCGCCGCTCTGCACTGCGATTGCGGCGGTGTTGTCCGTGCAACCGTTGTCAACGACGATGATTTCTTGGATTGTGGTCTCCTCGTTGTACCCTGTTTTGGGAATATCGGCGATGACTTTGGCAATGGCGTTCTCTTCGTTGAGGACTGGGATGATGACTGAGACTGTTGGCATGATGTCGCTCTTGCCCGATGCCATTTCGTTTTCGTTTTTGCAGGTTTTGTATGGGAAGTCGCGACCAGGAGGTCGCTCCTACAAGAAAAGATGGTTAGTCAACCTACGGGATTCAAGAGGTTAAGGTGACGATTTTCTACACAGATGCCTCGTTGATGGCGCGGTTGCAAACCGCGCCTACCAGCGTATAGTTCACCATGAATGCTACAACCTTGCAGCGGGTTCTTTCACCGTATCGAGTAGACGTTGGATGACGGTGTCTGAATCAACACCTTCAGCCTCGGCATGGAAATTGGTTAAAACACGGTGGCGCAAGACTGAGGGCGCGACAGATTTCACGTCTTCACAAGAGGCGTTGTAACGTCCGCGTAGAATTGCTCGGGCTTTAGCACCTAAGATGAGGTATTGCCCAGCACGGGGTCCCGCGCCCCAGCGTACCCACTGTTGAATGAAATCGGGGGCATCTTCCTCTTTCGGACGCGTCGCACGCGCGATTTTCACAGCATATTGCACCACGTTGTCAGCGGCGGGCACACGCCTCACAATATTATGAAGTGCTACGATAGCGTCCCCGGACAGTGCGGTTTCAAGTTCAGGAATCTCCGCTCCGGTCGTTGCTGAAACGATGTCAGTTTCCTCTGTCTCTGTCGGGTAGTTGATAACGATTTTGAACATAAACCTGTCCAACTGTGCCTCTGGAAGTGGATATGTTCCCTCCTGCTCAATCGGGTTTTGTGTGGCGAGCACAAAGAAAGGTTGTTCCAGTTGGAATTCGTTGCCGCCCGCGGTGACGTGATACTCCTGCATCGCTTCCAAGAGTGCGGCTTGCGTTTTCGGTGGTGTCCGGTTAATCTCATCAGCGAGGAGGATGTTTGCGAAAATCGGTCCCTGAATAAACCGAATCGAGCGATGCCCGGTTGTTCGGTCTTCTTCGAGTACATCTGTGCCGGTGATGTCGGCAGGCATCAGATCCGGTGTAAACTGGATTCGCTTGAATTTCAAGTTCAGAATTTGCGCCAAAGTCCGAATCATAAGGGTTTTGGCGAGCCCTGGGACACCTTCTAACAGGCAGTGCCCCCCAGCAAAAAGTGCCATCAACATCTGATTGATAACTTCCTCTTGCCCAACTATAACTTTTTTGAGTTGTGCCAAGATTAATTCTTGGCTCTCCATCAATTCTTCTATCGCTTGAACTTCTTCTGTTGCTGGCATTTTTTACTTGTTTACCTCTTTTTGGTTTTCAGTTATCAGTTTTCAGTCGTCAGTTAAAGAGGTGTTTGATTCGTCAAAGCCTTCTTTTAACTGATAACTGACAACTGATACCAATTCTGATTGACGGTTTCTCTTAAAAGAGTTTACTGTTTTTGGTTATGCCCGGTGCGGTTAGGAAACCGCACCTACCGGGGTCTGGATGAAGGGTGCGGTTAATGCAATATAAACCTTTAGAAATGGTATGACAACTGACAACCGACAACTATTAAAACTCTTGTGTTAATATGAACCGTTTTGTGCCTCGGTTTGAAGCGATTCTGACGACATCTTTGAGATGCAGGATGTTGTCCGGTGTGACCCTTGGGGTCAGGAAACGGATCGTCTGATGCATTTCGGCTTTGCGTTTGGATTTGGAGTATCGGAGTTGAATTTCCGCAACATCGGTTTTTAGTGTCTGCTCCTCGGGGACAATATCTATCTTAAAGGGTGCTTCCGTACTGACAGTGATTTTGTTCTCAAGAGTGAGTGCCTTGCCAATAGCGGCGGGATACATTCGGCGTTCTTCGCTCAGTAATTCCGCGTAAGGATGCTTGACGAGCGGTAATTCAAGGACAAACTGGCTGCCGATCGCATAGAGATATTCCTTGCAGTTCCACGTGAGTTCAACCTTCAATTCGCCTTCCAACTCCGAAAGTTTGGAGACTTTGAAATCTTCTACTTTGGCGCGAGCGTCCAATTCCAATGCTTTGTGTAGGAACTCCGATTTCTCCTCAGCAGTTTGAAGGTGTCCGAGTTGGCTACGTAGTTTCATGTTGAAACTCCCTGTAACCGTTAATTCTTGGCGAACAGAGACACTCATGTCTTTTTTGACCTTGACGTGTGTGTGAACCCGTTTGAGATTCGATGTCGCATCCAGAGATGGACTTTTTTGAAAGCGGTAGAGTTCGTTCTGTATATCGCCAGCTGCACGGTTAGCGGTTTCTGCTTCAGGAGCTTTATCGTCTGTTAAAAAACGCGGGTTAATAATCAATGTCCATCTATCCTGGTCCCCGGCGGGTAGATCACCGAATGCACACGTCTCGGCTGTCGGATCGAGCCAGATGAGTTCGTCGTCTTTGTCGCCTTCGACAACAAGGATCATGTGATTGAAATAGGCGAGCGACGGGACGGCTTCAACCTCTGAACCGCCATCAGAAAGATGGGCGTTGACCCCACGCATATCTCCAGCGGAAATGAGAACAGGATAAGCATTAATGCCTGCAGATGCGAGCATCGTGGAAAGGAGTGTTGTTTTGTCCTTACAATCCCCTTTACCGACTTCTAAGACAAAATCAGCAGGGTAGGGTTTGATCGCCCAAATGCCGAGTTCATAACCGAGGTACTGGATGTTCGTTGCGACGTATTCATAAAGCCGTTTTACTTTTTCCTTTCGGGACCAGGTGCCACTAAGGAGTTGCTTTGTTTTTTCTTCGATTTTAGGTGTAATCTCATCCTGTTCCCGAATCAGTGTTGCATACCACGTCGCCAGTTCATCCCAAGAATCGAGGGAGGAGATACTGATGTTATAAGCGAGGTCTTGAGGTGCGGGCATCAAGTATTCATCTTTTAATGCTGGCACATCTCGCGCCTCAAAGGTATAGGTACGGGTATAGTTATTCTCTGTAGTCGTGGGTTTAATATCAAGGAAAGAACCACCCGATTCGGAGTCTGTGGAGGCCGCTGGTGCCCCTGAAACCTGATAATAGAGATGTTTTTTCTTTGGGATATGTACTGTGAAGCGATAATATTGGACAGGATGCTGCCCTTGGAAATAGACTTGCCGCCAAAATTCGCCTTGCATGACGTGTCCGAGGTTATTCGTGGAATAGGCGTAGTCTATGATACAACCATCGCTCACTTCCGGGAGTGTGAAGTACATCAAACGTGCATCAACGTACAACCCTGCGTCTACAGCACTCGGCGGCGGCACATCGCGTATGATTTTGTTTGTATCGAGTTCGACAATTTTGCCATCAGGGGTCAATGTTCGGGCATGATGAATAGTGACATCGTCTCTGCCACGCATATAAGGGATGCTGACCTCGGCAAGACCTTTGCCATCTTCGTTAAAGATTTTAGCGACCCGCCGTGTAGAGTAGATGTAGCGACTCTTTTCATCGATGTTGATATCAACGCTATCCGAAAGGATGACGGCACCATCGTTTAGATGGGCTTCTTGAGAGGGTAGGTTATCAATGGTATCTTGGATTGCTTGTTCATCTGCTTCGCTAATGAAGTTGTACGGCAGTGATGATCGACTGGGGGGAGGGATAGAACCATCAGGTTTTACAAGCTCACGCTTGTGTTCGTCGGTTTCGGACGGTACAGTGGGCAATGCATCGGTAAAAAGCGGCGGTTTGCGCGGCTCTGGACTTTGTGCGTCAGTTAAAACCTCTGGTTCGGGCGGTGGACTTTGTAAGGCTGAACGGCGTGTTCCCAAGAACGTTTTTTCGGCGAGAGTGCCGTCATCTGTGCCTGCTACTACACCTGTTAGATTTCGAGTCGCTTTCCCATCGCCGTTATCATCAAGGTGAGGATGTTCAGATTGGAAATTTCCGTCTTTTTCATAGAAGTCCTTCGTCCGTGTTTGTAGTGATAGAAACGCCTCTAACAGAGAGATGTCGCCGTTCCTGTCGGTATCATTCGCTGCGGAAAAGAAGGCATCAACGAAGACATCACCGAATCCTGCTTGTAGCGAATAGCCTTCATTTGGTGAACTTGAAGTAAGGATAATTCGTCTGGATTTACTCAGTTGCGGCACAAGCTTACCACTATAAGGGAAACCGAAGATTAAAATTTGACGTTCAGCGGGTATGGTATTAATGAGTGTTACATATTCTGCTTCAGTAATATCGCGTCCCTGCAAATTAAACTTCAGGTCTCCTTTGCCGGTGCGAGATGCATGCCCAAGCATGAAGAGCAGAAATTGATCTGAGGGTTGGACAGTCTCAGCGAGTTCAGCGAATGCTGCTAAAACCTGCTCGCGCTTTGATTCAGTATCAACGATTCCTGATCCTTCAGACGCGCCCATATCTTCAAATAGAAAGGTGATCTGCTCCGGTGTGTAACCGTATTCGTCGGTGAGCAGTTGGTGGAATCCGGAGGTTGCACTCCAGAACGCGTCGTAAAAGGATTTCTCACCGGCAGCACCGCCGATGATCAGTACATGATCTGCTGCAAACGCTGTTGTGGAAATCAGAATAGCCGTGAGAATTACAATTAGTGTTTGGCGCATTTTCTTCTTCTCCATTGATGTGTCCTCTCTAAGGTAGCTGCGTATCGGAAGCGGATATAAAATCACCACTTTTACCACCCGTCTTTTTGACGAGTCTGACATCAGCGATGATCATTTCCCTATCTACCGCTTTACACATATCGTAGACGGTCAACGCTGCGACTGAGACAGCGGTAAGTGCTTCCATCTCTACACCGGTGCGGCCAATTGTTTGAATTTCTGCTTCAATCTCGATTCGTGGTCTATCATCATCTGCAATTGCAAGTTCAACGCGAATTGAAGTCAATGCGAGCGGATGGCATAGCGGGATTAACTCGCCTGTGCGTTTCGCCGCCATGATACCCGCAAGCCGTGCGACCTCTAAAACATCACCCTTTTTCATCTTTTGCTCAGCAATTAATCGGAGTGTTTCAAGACGGGCAGTAATATGCCCGCAGGCGACGGCGATGCGCAATGTTTCTTCCTTGCCACTGACATCCACCATCCGTGTATTGCCTTTTTCGTCGAAGTGCGTTAATTGTTCTTTCATTTTGCGTGTATGGAAACCGAAAAACAGTTATCAGTTAAAAAGAGTTTGGGTTCACAAATACCGTTCACCAAGCATTAAACTGCGTAATAATTGGCAATGGGTTATACGAAACCTTCTTTCTGACAACTCTCACTGCGAGGCAAACCGATAACTGACAACTATTATACCGGATGTTCTGTCATAATCTGCTCGTATTTTTCACGAAACCGCTGGAGATATTTCCCCTCACCGTGATAGGCAGCGACATCTTCGCGGTGTGGCTGAATCGGTTCGCCGCGTTTCAAGACAGAAGCACTGAACGCTTCAATGTCAAAAGGTTCGTTTTCTGTATCGGGATCTGCATCGTAGAGTGCTTTGACCCCGGCAACAGCAGCACCCAATGCTGCACCACCCTTTTCTACTGGGAGTGTCGGTCTGTTCCAAATTCCTGCGACACGCCGCATGATCTCAGGACTATCGGTTGCGCCACCCGTTACAAACAGCGGTGTTTGCGTCTGCTTCGTGAAGACAGCGGAGTAGACGTAAACGGCAGCGAGGCTCGTCTCAATAATGCCGGTATAATCTTCTGCTAATGTCGGTTGCGCATCGGCACGGATCAACTCAAATGCCCCGGAGACAGGGAAAGACTCAGTCTTGGGTTGCCAAAACGTCATAAACTGCCCAGGCGCGACCTCCTGCAATGCCGCCTCTGCAGGTACGTATTCTTCTTTTGCTAAACCGTAATTGCTTCTCACCGCATCCCAGACCATAGCACCGTTTGTACGGCACCCGAACATGAACGGACGATTGATGCCGTCATACATCGCATTGGCGAATCCCTCTGGGTCGAGTGTATCTCCATCAGTTGATACCATGTTGACGAAACTGGTGCCGAGGCTCAGCAAATCTCCGCCGACAGGTACTTTCGCCTGTGGATTGTCACCTGAACCCGCGATGACTGCACAGCGACCCTCAAAGCCGTATTTCTCTATGTAATACGCGGCGAGACTACCGACAATGGAATCTGGACGCACGAGCGTCGGCAATTTCGACTGAAATTCTTCCGCGTCGCCCGGTAATCCTTGTGCGGTTGCTGCCAGCAATGCAGGGTCCCACGTCTTCAACCGGTAGTTCATGAGCGACATTCCACAGGCGTTACCGTAATCGATAGGGATGTTTGCATTCCCGGTTAGCACTGCTGGGATAAAACTGCTAATCAACTGGATTTTTGCTGTCGCCGCATAGTGTTCTGGAAACTGTTCCCCGACACGCCGCATGACAGTACCCGTGAACCGAAGCGGCGCATCCGAACCTGAAAGGTCAATCATCTCCGCTTTCCCGCCGACTCCGTTTCGGACGGCATCGGTTTGTGCGACGGTATTCGCGGTCATCCAGATTGGAGCGTTCGGATATGCGAACGCGTCCTTGAGTAGGGTTTGCAAGTCGCGTTCATCTTCTTTGAAGTTTTGGAAACTCGCCAGCTGTGCCAAAAGCGCATCAGCATCGCCGTTCAGATAGACGTGCCCGTGTTGTTGTCCGGACGTGTTGATGAGGAGAATCGATTCAAGTGGCACGCCTGCCTCGCGTATATCAGCGAACATGGCATCGAGCGAGGCGAGGTACATCAGCGGTGGTTGTTCGGCTTCGCCTTCTTCTCTCGGCGGTAAGATATAGTCCTCTCCGATACCGAATCGGTTGAGTCGTGCGTCGGCGCGGTAATCGAGCGAGTGCTCAAAGTATTTTTCCGCTGTGTCTATATCAATAACGACAGCAGATAGACTTTGTGTGCTTGAATCTAAACCGAGGGCAAGGCGTTGATTTTTGTGTTTAGTCACTGAAGCATTTCCCTTTCACTCTAAACCAGTTAGCGTTAGTTCCCGCTTGCTTCTAAATTTTGGGCGAAGGCCTCGAAGGTTTCTGCGCGTAAAGCCTCGTTATGCAACTGTTCAAGCCGTTGCAGATCTTGGATGCTTTCTAGTGCAGGTCTAAGAGCCTGAACTGCGCGCCCATCGAACCGAAATTCAAGTACCGCAAAGAGGCCTCTAATAGTGCTTTGTCGTGCACCTTGTTCAGTTCCCTGTTGGATTCCCTGTTGATAATATTCTTTTCCGGCTGTCTCTACGAGATGTTTGTATACTGAAGATTCTTGCATGACTGCCTCCGATAGAAAACCACCAATTGCTTGGTACAGTTCACCTATTCAGTGAATCAGTTCCCGGGATAGGCGCGGTTCTCCAATTCAGCGATGAATTTTTCGGAAGCGATAGCCGCCGCTGCGCCTGTCCCTGCAGCGGTAATCGCTTGACGGAATACATGATCGTGAACATCACCAGCGGCATAAACACCGTTTATGTTTGTGCGCTGCATCTCGTCTACGATGATATATCCCTGTTCGTCCATATTTATGACATCTGTGAAGAGTTCTGTGTTCGGAATATGTCCAATAAAGATGAATACACCGTCAATCGGGAAAAGTTGCGTCTCACCGGTCTTGACGTTTTTGAGGGTCGCACCGGTCACTTTTTCTGTGTCGCCGTTAATCTCCTCAACAACCGTGTCCCAGATAAACTTGATTTTGTCGTTTTTGAAGGCGCGTTCCTGCATAATCTGACTCGCCCGAAGTTGATCGCGTCGATGGACGATGTATACCTCGGAGGCGTATTTGGTTAAGAAAATGCCTTCCTCCAGTGCAGCATCGCCGCCACCAACGACAACGAGCCGTTGATCTTGGAAGAAAAACCCATCACAAGTGGCACAGTAAGAGACACCGCGTCCGCCGTATTCTTCCTCGCCAGGGATGTCCAGCATCCGTGGTGAGGCGCCCGTGGCTATGATTACAGATTTCGCACGGTATTCTTTCTCATAAGTCGTGACAGCAAACGGATGTTGCGAAAAATCAACGGCGGTTACGGTGTCAAATTTAACTTCGGTGCCGAACCGTTCAGCTTGTTCCTGCATGCCTTGTATAAAGACTCCCGCCTCGTTCCCGAAGAAACCGGGATAGTTTTCGAGGTCAAGTGTCAAAGAGAGTTGTCCGCCGAGTGCATCACCTGTAATCAAGATAGGCTCAAGCATCGCACGAGACGTATAGACGCCTGCGGCGAATCCGGCGGTGCCACCGCCAATAATCACGATATTTCGATCTTCTATGTTGTTTGTATTAGTATTCATAATTTTTTAATTTTGCGCCAAGCGTTAACTTACAGCGTCAGTTGCACAAAAGTTTTCGATTAGGTTCCGCAAGCCTCCGTTGTCGGCGTGCTTACGGCATTCTTAAAAAATTTGAGAGTATTTATTATGCAAAGATTGATAAAGCGATTTGCTGATACCGCTTAGTTTAACTAAAGTTTGGACAACTTACAAGCGATTCAAGTAAATCTCTCAAAAGGCGGTATCTGCTCTCGTAAAAACTTGTTGTATTTTCTTTGAGTTCAGGACTTACGCAAATTGCGTAAAAAAGCAAGGTATTTCACCAAAAGCGTCGTTATTTCGGTTATTTAACCCCCTAAATCCCCCTTATCAGGGGGACTTTGAGAGGAAATGCGTAAGTCCTGTGAGTTTACAAACTCAAAGAAACCCGTAGAAAAATACCCTCTTTGGTTTCCCCAGCGGGGCGGAATGTTTATAGAAACGCAATAAAACACCCTTCTTTGGTTTCCCCAGCGGGGCGATATATGTATAGAGAAGATGTCCAGTTAGAGGAGTGCCTAAGATATGTCCATTGAATCCAAACTATCACACGAAGATTCTTAAAATTGTCCAAAGTTTAGTAAGCTTAAGTAGTGCCAATAAAATTGAAGTCAGCATTTAGAATGGAAGCGGAATGCCAACGCGTTCAGCAACTGTTTTCAACTGTGCCTGATGTCCTTCACCAACCGGGATGCCGATTTCAGCCCATTCCTGTTCGCGTTCCCATTCTAAGCCGCCGGGTAGATCTGATCGGTCATAACCCGGTGCCGGTTGCATCTGTCGTGCATCGTGGATATGTTGGTCGATTTCCGCTTTATACTCGTCAATCGGTCGGAATCGGGAAATGTCAATCGCTGCAATGAAAGCACCTTGATTGGCACCTTCCCAGATTGTTGGGGGATCCGGCGGTTTATCGAACAGCCAGATGCCTGCCATAAACCCACCGAGTGCATGACTCACATGACTCAAACCCAACATCTTGAAGAACGCAGCGGGACTCTGTTCAAACGCCTGTTCCAACGGCAGCTTGGCATCAATACCGGTTGCCATATCAACGATTATGGGTGGCTGGTTGCCTGCCGGAATCGCAAAACTCATCGGCGAAGCACCAGTTGCGGTGACAATCGCACCGCCGGGGCTGTGTCGAAAACGGTGGCAAGAGACCGCAAACCCGGCGCAATCCGCTTCAAGCGCGAGCCGTGAATACTTGCCAGCACTCCCAAAGTGGAAGTGATTCCGACTCGTTGCGGCACCGAGTCCCATCTCTTTGGCTTTTTCGACCGCTGCCTCTGCAGCATGATACGCGGCAAAATGTCCCATACCGCCATCGCCGTCGTAGACCGCTGTCGTCGGGGATTCATCGATGCAGCGGACGTTTGGACGTGGATTTACTTTGCCGTCAAGCATCATTCCCACATATCCCGGTGTTTGCTGTGTGCCATGACTGAACACACCGCGCAGATCCGTGAGAACGAGCAGGTGGGCTATATGCGCAGCGTCCTCCGCCGAGGTCCCCGCCTTCTGGAAAGCTTCACTGACGAAGCCTCGCATTACATCTGGCATAACGCGGATAAATTCTTTTGGAACTACATTCATATTTTTCTTCCACCAAGTATTTTTAATTTTGCGCTAAGCGTTAAATTACGGTGTTGATCTCACAAGGGTTTTCGGTTAAGTTCCGCAAGCCACCGTTGTTGGTTTACTTAGGACATTATTTATCGCAGGTTTTGGCTTCGAGCTTTGCCGAAACGCGGAATTCCATCAACAATCCGATAGGACTGTTCGCACATTTTGCAGTGGAGACTGTGTTCTTCCCACGTAATCTCACCTTTACACTGCGGACAGACGAGAATTTCTTGCAATGTTTTCGTCTGGCGACTTTTACCTTTTGTCACTTTTGACAGCAAGTTTTGGCTTGCAAGCCGCGCCAAAAGCGATTTTGCACGGGAAGCGATGCCTCGCGGCACTGCGCTTTTAAGAAGCAGTAACCACTCATTATGTCTCGGACCATTACCATCTGATGCGACAAGCCTATCAAGCGTATCGTGGCATTCCAAATCCAGTGCTGACTCATGTTCGAGAAGTATTTTATACGCTATTTCATCTTCCCATTCGTATTGAACCAAGAAGAGATGATGATGCGTAATATGAAACCGCTTCCAATGCTTATCTGTTACCACCAATCTGTGGAAAAGTTGCCCAAATTGGGAATTTTTTTTATTCTTCCGTAGCATCAAACAGCCATCGACCAAGTTGACGACCCAGTTGTGATAGTGCCACCCGTAAATTCGCTCACCTATTTCAGACGGCGTTTCAATGTAGCCTCGGCATGCAACACGCATTAATTCGGAGATAAATCGCCTCGGATCTTCGACGTGTTCCAACACATGTGAGCAGATGACATAGTCGAACGCCCGATCTGCGAACGGTAGGAACTGTCCATCCGCTTCCACCATCGGACGGTCGGTAACGATTGCGCCGCCGCGCTGTTCGTCATCGCCTATGAATTTATCGCACAAGACATCCGAACGTGCCTTCGGGTTGTGACCGCTCCCTATCTCTAAGACAAAATCGTTCGGACGGATGTTCATTTCTCTACAACCATCGTAATATAAGGACTCAGGTACGGAAACGTGCCAGCGATGATTCTACCTTTTATGCCAAATCCGACAGCCTTTTTTATGATTGTGAATCCGTTGAGTCGGAAAAATTGGGCGAGATCAATCGGGCTGGCATAGTATGCACTGTCTGAATCGCCACCGATTGCATCTGCTTGTAAATCGGGTTCGCGGTAAATGAAATGCGGCGGTTTGGTGGAGAACCGTTTCGTTAGATAGAGCCGACAGTTTCGCGTAAATTGCTGCAACGCTTGCCGCTTCGTTTCACCCCAAACAGGTCTGCCGGGTTTGCCGGACATCAGGCTGAGCCAATCCAGCAGCGGGATTAGCGGTGAACAGAGATTCGGTCCAGAGATCACAATGCGTCCGCCTTTGGACACCACGCGTATCATCTCGTTTAAAGCTGTTTCGACATCGGGCAGGTGTTCAACTAATTCGTTTGAACAGATAACATTGAAGGACTCACTTTCAAACGGGAGTTCCATCACATCACAGACTTGGTATCGGAGACTTGGATTTTCCCAGTTTTGTGCTTCTTCAAGAAAGAGCGAGGAAATATCGGTGCCGACGACATCGAAATCTGCCTGATTCAGCAGCCGCGCGGAGATACCGTTTCCACACCCGAGGTCAAGTATCTTGGAACGAGGGGGCGCGTAACGGATTACCAATTCTACGTAGTGCCGGAGATAGACTTCGTCGTGTGCAGCTAAGAGACCTTTATAGGTTTCCGATGTTTCGTAGAATTCGCGCATCCGTTGGCGGATTGGTGATGATGTTTCAGGCATCGGCGTTTCTATCATATCGTCCGGTTCCCAAGGATATTATACACGTTTGTCGGCACGGTAACACGGATATCCGTTACGAGCGGAGTTTATTCCACGGTGCCTCGTCATAAACATCAATGAGTTGGTATCCCTCTGCTCCTTTGGAAGGACTCAAGGTTACAAACAACTTCGCGGATTCAGAAGAAACGTTAAAGGAAGCGTGAACCATATCCGCGGGGATGAAAACGGAGTCACCTGTATTTAGTGTCTGTTTCTTATCTTCGAGCCACTGTTCCACGCTGCCCTCAATAACGTAGATAACCTCTTCTTGATCAGGATGTTTGTGGAAATCATGTCCATAACCCGGGGAGAGGCTAACTTCCATTGCTACGATGTCTTTCGCACCTGTGCTCTCTGGACGGCTAAGCCAACCGATGGTTCCCCAGTCAAGTTCGTCTCGTTCTACGTTGTCGGACGCAATAAATTTTCCGTTCACGATGTTATGGGTCCTCCTATTCATTCGCGGTGTAGGCGCGCTATTAAGCGCGCCTACAAAGGTTACTTGATTCTGTTACCTTTGGGATTTCAGTGTTGCCCAAGTTGTGGACAGTTTCCCCATCGGCTCAACAGGTGTTGCTGCTGAATTCATTTCTGCTTGGATTTCTTCCTCATTGAGGGCACGATTCCAGATGCGGACCTCGTCAATGAGTCCAAGAAATTCACGATTGCCTTCAGGCGTTTTACCGATAAAGACAGAAGACGTGTCGGCAGCACCCGGCAAAGCATTTTTATCACCGAATTCGCCAACATTTTCACCGTTCAACCAATACCGATGGATACCGTCCTCAACGTGCGCAGCGACGTGCTGCCACTCATTGAGCGCAATTTTTCCGGTGCAAACGCTACCGCTGCCACCAGCACTGAGGTGCAAACACTCACTCGGTGATTCGGTGTAGAAACTGTAAGAACGTGGGCTGTTGCCCTTTGAGAGAATCCCTTGCCACCGTTGTTCGTTGGGACCCATATGTCTGCCAGCATTGATCCATGCCATTACTGTGACATTCGTATCAACGGTGAGAATATCGGCGTGCGGCACTTCAACCCAATCACTTTCACCGTTCAATTTGAGCGCGTTTCCAAATTTTCCAGATGCTAATTCAGGTGCACCAGCAAGCGTGCCATCGTTCCCGTATTGTGACTGATCGGTAACCATATCACCCGCAAGTTCATCAAAAGAGAAATAGAGGATGAGTGAGTCGTCGGACGGATCAGCGGCGTAGGCAAAGGATGCCGCGATCGCTGTAATTGTCAACATAAAAATGAAAGTTTTCATTCGTTCTCCTTTTGTTTATAAGCAGATGTATGCGCGCTTGAATACCATAGGACGCGAACGCCCACAAGCATCAGAAACGCGCATACGGACAGGTTTTATCGTTGTGGGGTTTTCTTCAGATGTCCCCAGGTCGTTGCGAGTTTCTGTTTCGGGTCCACAGCGAAAATCTCAAAATAACCGCTCTCCATCTGTTCGATGACCTCATCCTCGTCAAGTGCTCGGTTCCAGATGCGGACTTCGTCAATCAAACCGAGAAATTCGCGATTGCCTTCGTGTGTTTTACCAACGAGGACCTCCGCTGTATCGGCTTTACCGGGGGGCGCGTTTTTACCACCGAATTCGCCTGCCATTTCCCCGTTTACCCAATACCGGTGTGTTGTGCCATCATCCACCTGTGCGACAACATGCACCCATTCGTCTAACGGAACCTTTTTGTTACAAACACTGCCTGAGCCGCCGACAGAGAGGTGCAAACATTCGCTCGGGAATTCGGTGTAGAAGCTATAGGAACGGGGTCCGTTGCTCTTCGCAACGATGCCCTGCCACCGCTGCCCAGCAGGTCCTTGATGGCGTTCGGTATTGATCCAAGCCATGACAGTTACACTGTTGTCAACGGTGAGGATCTCGTCGTGTGGCACTACAACCCAGTCGCTTTTACCGTTGAGTTCCAGTGCCTTTCCGAATTTACCGTCAGCAAGTTTAGCGTCCCCGACCAACTCACCGTGGTTTTCATATTTTGAATGGTCGATGGTATTTTCACCGTCAAGTTCATCAAAAGAGAAGTAGAGGATGAGTGAATCCTCCGGTTCGTTTGCGCTATAGGCAAAAGATGCCGCAAACGTGATAAGGGTAAGTATTACAAATAGGTTCTTCATTTTACCTCCAGAAAAATTTCCCTTAGCGGGATTTTATTATAGGCTAATCTATGGGAACAATTTCTCCGCCTTCAACTGCGGTAAACCTTCGGTTGACAGGGAGATGTGTCCCCGTGTCAATATGTCCATTGGTCCACCGAATCTCAAGGAGATCAATCTGTTCCGCTTTGCCAACGCCAAAATGGGCGCGTAGATCGTGGAAAGAGAGATAACTCCCGCCACTCTGCACCTCCCGATATTGGACGTGTGTTCCAGTTACGACCTTAATTCTTGCACCAATGCCAGAACGGTTGCTTTTTTGTCCGACGACTTGAACTTGTATCCAATTGTTTTGATTGCCGACTGCGTTTTGCAGGAGATCTGGACGTTGGTTGCAATTGGTGACGAGGATATCAAGGTCTCCATCATTGTCGTAATCACCGATAGCGGTGCCACGGCTGACTTTTTTCAGTGCTAAACCGTCAGTCTCCGACGTGACATTGGCGAACGTTCCGTCGCCTAAATTTCTGAATAACAGATTCTTTTGCGGATAGGTTACGTGTTTCTCAAGGACATTGATATTATCCATCAGGTGTCCGTTCGCGACAAAGATGTCTTGGTGTCCATCGTTGTCATAATCAAAAAATTTGATACCCCATCCTAAATAGCCGTGTGTTACCTCTGCTATGCCTGCAGTAATCGTATTGTCGGTAAAGAAGGAGCTATCGTGATTGCGATAAACGGTATTGGTTTCTGTCTGGTAATTGCTGACGGTGAGGTCGAGTTTCCCGTCATTGTCATAGTCACCGAAATCCGTCCCCATCCCAGCTTCTTCTTTCCCCATATCATTATAGCAAACGCCTGAAATTAATGCAACCTCTAAAAAATTACCGTCACCGCTGTTTTGAAATAGAAAGTTCGGATCTTGATCGTTCGCGACGTAGAGGTCGATATTCCCGTCGGCATCATAATCGCCGAACGTTACGCCTAACCCGTGCTGAGGGATCAGGTCTGTCGGACGGTATAAAGTTGACACATCGGTGAACGTGCCGTCTCCGTTATTTTTGTAAAAAGTATCGTGAACCGCAGGATATGCGTGCGGACCGCAATAGACATGAACGCCACGCTCTTCACAGCGTCTATCGTTTTCCGGTGTATACGCGGCGTAGTTCGCCACGTACAAATCTAAATGTCCGTCGTTATCGACATCAGCAAAGGCACAACTGGTGCCCCAGTTTGGGTTACCGACTTTGGCGTGTGTCGTTACATCTGTAAAAGTGCCATCGCCATTGTTTTGATAGAGCTGGTCTGTACCGAAGTTGGTGACGTAAAGATCCAAGTCGCCATCATTGTCATAATCGCCGACGGTGGCACCAATGCCGTAGGCGGTACTCCCAACGCCTGCCTCTTCAGTGACATCTGTAAAGGTGCTATTCCCGTTGTTTCGGTAGAGGACGTTATGCGGAGTCTTGTTTTGTACGTTCTCTGTCTGAATTGCGCCATTGACGAGGTAGATGTCAAGGTCGCCGTCGCCGTCATAATCGAAAAACCCACCACCGGATCCGAGGAATTCATTAAAAAGTCTTAAACCGCTCCTACCATCGGTGTGCGCAAAGGTTAACCCTGCGGTTTCCGTAACATCAATGAAAATTTGTTCTGGTAATGCGACTGAACAATATAGAGCGGTCATAAACGTCGCTATGAGCATGAATCCGAAAAAGCGATAGAAATTATTATTACGGGCATTTTTTGGCATAAGGATAGATTTATCGCGTTGTTTGCGATGATCGTTTTAGACGTTCCAAGTTGTGTAAAGCTTTCCGAGCGTCGTTATCGTCAGGTTCAATTTCTGTGATATGTTGATAAACATCTATTGCCTTTTGAAGATGCCCTTGTTGCGTGTAAATTTCAGCTAACCCGTGATATGCCAAGCTAAGTTGAGGCATCTTCTTTATAGCCGCTTGCAGATGCGATTCTGCTTTGTCAAACGCCTTTGATTTGGTATAGAGCCACCCCAATCGAACATGTGCTTCTACAGCGTCTGGATTTAGTTCAAGGACTTTCAGGAAGAATGGAATCGCGCGCTGGGACATATTGAGATTCATGTAAAGCCGCCCCAATTTATCGTATCCGACTGTCAGGTTCGGATGCAACCGAATCAGGGCTTGGTAGGTCGTGACTGCTGCGGAGATATGCTTGTGCGCCAGATGAATTTCTGCTAATTCCGATCGGAGGGTCGTGTTCAATGGTTCTTCTGCCAAAGCACTTTCAATGGCGTAGGTTCGGTCATAGTAGGCTTTCATCTGGTGGAATAGTTTAAGTTGTTCCGTTGCTGCTGGCGTATCGCCGAGAAGTCGGTACGCCTTGGCAAGGTTATAGTAGGCACTCTGGACGTAAGGTTTTTTCTCGATTGCAGTCTGATAGTGTGCCACTGCTTGCTGCGGTTCGTTCCGCATGAGGGCAATTAAGCCGAGCCATTCATAAACTTCTGGAAAATCGGGGTTACGCGCAAGGGTACGCTTAAATACGGCGAGTGCTGCGTCGAATTTTGCCTGATGTGTGTAGATATAACCGAGCCGGTAGTGTGTATCCGCATCTGCCGGGGATATCTGAACGGCTTCTTTCGCGTGCTGTTCTGCGATGTCTAATTTGCTCTGTTTACAATAGATTTCTGCCAGCGCGAGGTGTGTTAATCCGTAAATCCTCTCATGTGTCGGGACATTTTTTAAGTCTGCAGCTGCCGTAAAAATTTGGTTAAACGTCTCAATCGCTAATTCTAATTCATCTTGCAATTTATAGACATTCGCGAGTTGGAAAAGCGCGTCTACATGTGTCGGTTGCTGTGATAAAATCGACTTAAAGGTATCTACTGCCTGTGGATAGAGTCGCAGTTTAACATATTCCACGCCTTCTTGGAATGCCGAAGTCGTTTCAGTTCTACTCACAGACGGAATAAGTGATAAGAGCGTCGTGAGAATTAAAACCCCACAGACGCGTTTTGCAAACATCTGATGGCGTTGATAACCTACGTGCATGCCGATTTTCCTAACAAATAAGCAAAAGAATCCCAATCCTTTAGGTTTGGGGGAAACCTTAGCCGGTTTCCCATCGGTATCTAAAGTTTTGTCTGGTTAGTATTTTGCATTTACTAATCGGGGTGCTAACGCAGATTCGTTTGCCACCCATGATCGGCTGAAGTGCGATTCCGTTTTTCTGGTGTCCGCATATCACTCCGAGTCCATACTTTACATGACGCACCAGCGTGTTCTTTGCCAAACCTAAATGCATCGTGCCACCGAATCGGGGACGCTTGCCTCCCTTTTGTGGTAGTTGACGATGCAGAGTCCTACGTTTTATTTGGAACGGCTCTATGCAAAACACTTTTTCGTTATCGTTAAGATCGCCGTCTACAGCAGAGTATGCAAGGCACCATGCATCTACGCAATGGGCATCCCACGTCTCTGCTGTTTTGTTACTATTTTTCCGTAGACCTAACCGATCACGGATTTCTTTTGTTTCCCAACCTTGCAGTGTTAGCAACTTCCATTGCTTCCGAATTTCATCGTAAGACCACTGCTTACCGACTTCCAACGGGCTAAATGACTCATTCCAGCGACGTGCTCGCTGAATCGTGCGTGCCGCAATATCTTCTACGCAGACGTGCGTCACAGGATAGAGCTTCGACAACCATCGCAATATCCGCAGTTTCCAATCCTATCTCGCACGCGTGCCAGCAGGAATACGCACCCTGTTAGCAAGTCGGTTTGTTCTATTCTGACGATTGGGCACTTCCGAGAACGCCGACCTCTACGTAACTGACTACGATTTTCTAACTTCTTTGCAGTGTGCCTATGAGCATCAGCCTGCACGTTTAGATACGTGTGAGCATCGCTCTTTATACTGAAGCCTTCTTTTTTACTCCCAGGGTCTACACCGACAGCAATCTCTTGTTTATACCGACGACTTGGTTCACGACTTAGACGAATGCAGAAGATGCCGTTGTCCCAATAGGGTGTAGCGTCTCCGCATTTTATCATCATGCCCGCACGAGTCGGTGTCGTAGGCATGAGTCTTTCGCCATCTTTATTTTTACTGGTACGAAATTCATCGTAAATTCCCTCACGGGTTATATGTTGCCCCATCGAGATCACAAACCAGAGTGGAATCAGACTTGGGGAGCATCCGAAACATCTGCACAGCTGCCACGCTGAGGCTTGCGATATTTTACTCTATTCAGAACCTTCGTTGCAGGGTCCCCGCTTGGCTACGGATATACTACAATCCCAAGTCTTTAGACTTGGATTTCTGAATCAGACTGCGATTGTTTGTTCACCACATCCTGAATCCAAGACAACGCCGCCATACTCGATGACCAACCGATAGAGGTCACTGCGAGCAGTGCTACCTGTTGCAATTCTTCTGGTGTGATCCCTTCTCGGAGCGCGCGTCGCGTATGTGAATGCACCGCACCTTCAGACTTTGCCCCGATAGCCAATGCGAGTTTGGCAAGCCTCACAGTTTTGAGATCGAGGGGTCCGGCGGTGCCGCACGCTTCCCCCAATGCCTGATACGCTTTCCAGACTTCGGGGTATTCTTCAATGACATCTTGAAGAAAATCTGGTAATTTATCATTCATCAAAAATTCTCCATGTCGGCTTGTTATCCAGTTTTCTCTTTTGGTGGCGGCTCTGTTTCTTGTTGTGCTGTCGTTTCGGTTTCGTCCGGCTGTTCTTCATTGAGTCCGGATTTGAAGTTAGTAATACTTTTGCCGAGCCCTTTCGCCAAGTCAGGGAGTCGCTTCGCACCAAACAGGAAGAAGACGATGACTAAGATTATAAGTAATTCTGGGAGTCCAGGCATACCCATTTTATGTGTACCTCCATTCGACATAATTCGCGCACTGAAGTGATGCACGATAAATATTAGCGTATATACTATCACATAAAAAAAAATATATCCAATAGTATTTAGTTGTTGGTAGGGCTATTTAGTTTTAGGCATTTTAGCCATTTTGGTAGGTAGGTCGCGATTCGGAGCTTGCTCCTACAGGGACGGAATTGCGGCTTGGGTATCGCGAGCACATCTCGCTCCTACAGGGGAATAGGATTGAAATCGCGTATCGCGAGCACAGCTCGCTCCTACAGAGGAGCCGGATTGAAATCGCGTATCGCGAGCACATCTCGCTCCTACAGGGGAATAGGATTGAAATCGCGTATCGCGAGCACAGCTCGCTCCTACAGAGGAGCCGGATTGAAATCGCGTATCGCGAGCACATCTCGCTCCTACAGGGGAATAGGATTGAAATCGCGTATCGCGAGCACAGCTCGCTCCTACAGAGGAGCCGGATTGAAATCGCGTATCGCGAGCGCAGCTCGCTCCTACAGGGGAATAGGATTGAAATCGCGTATCGCGATCATAGCTCGCTCCTACAAAGGAAGGGAACTGAATGCCCCTGAAGAAAAACAAAATGTAATTGACAGGCGGCTTCTGACATGCTATAATTTAAAGGCAGGTGAAATTAAGGTAAGGGGTCGTTTTGAGACGATAACTGCGGAGGAGTTTGGATTATGAATAAGGTGCTGGTCAGCGATTTGCTGTCACAGCAAGGCTTAGATGTTCTGACGGAAAGTGGCGATTTTGAAGTAGATGTCATCCTTGATCTCTCGCCTGAGGAACTGTTGGACCGGATTGCTGACTACAATGCGCTGCTGATCAGAAGTGCAACCAAAGTGACCGCGGATGTTATTGACGCAGCGACACAGTTAAAAGTCATTGGACGTGCCGGCGTTGGCGTGGATAACATTGATGTGCAAGCGGCAACACGCAACGGTATTTTGGTTGTCAACACGCCGACCGGTAATACGATTGCGGCGGCGGAACATACGATCGCGATGTTGTTAGCATTATCGCGCAATATAGTACCAGCAGGCATTTCACTGAGAAACAGGACGTGGCGGCGCAACGACTTCATCGGTGTCGAGTTGTATGGGAAAATTTTTGGCACTATTGGGTTAGGACGCATCGGACGAGAGGTGACGCTACGCGTGCAAGCGTTTGGCATGCAGGTTATCGCCTACGATCCGTATATTTCAGCGAGTGCTGCGGAAAAAATTGGTATCCGACTTGTTGACCGAGAGGCACTTTTTCAGGAGTCAGATTATATCTCCGTCCATACACATCTTAACGCTGAGACCTATCATAGTATCGGCGCGTCGGAGTTTGCGCTAATGAAACCGAGTTGCCGCTTGATTAACTGTGCCCGTGGTGGCATCATCGACGAAGATGCGCTCTATCACGCTTTGAAAACTGGAGAACTTACGGGCGCTGCGCTGGATGTCTTTGAAAACGAACCTGCGACAGATACACCGCTGTTAGACTTAGAAAATGTCTTGGCACTCCCTCACCTCGGGGCGTCAACATCAGAAGCACAGGAACACGTTGCGATTGAGGTCGCACAGCAGGTAAAAAATGCACTCTATGGTCAACCGGTCGCCAACGCTGTAAATCAACCGAAAATTGATCCGAGGACACTCGATATTTTAGGTCCCTATCTGGAGCTTGCCGAAAAGATTGGCAGTTTTCACGCACAAATTGTTGACGGGCAAATATCAGCGATTAAGATTCATTATAACGGAACCCTTTTCCAGAAAGAGGATGTCACACCGATAACCGTTGCTCTACAGAAAGGGCTTTTAGATCCCGTATTGGCGAACGTGAACTATGTAAACGCACCTTTTCTGATTAAGCAGCGCGGGATCTCCGTTACAGAGACAAAGAGCGAATCGGAAGCAAATTTCGCGAACTCCATCGCTATTACCGTTACAACTGATAAGGGTGAGGCAGAGATTGAAGGCACCGCTTTCGGGAAAAAAGACATCCGCATTGTTCGCATTGATCAACGCCATATAAACGTGAGACCGACCGGGTATATCCTCCTCATCTATAACAGCGACCAACCTGGGATGATAGGATTAATGGGGACGATTTTGGGGGAACACAATATTAACATCGCCGATATGACTGTCGGACGTTCACGCTTATCGGAACTCGCCGTGACGCTTATCAACGTGGATAGTCCTGTGCCTCGGCACGTTTTGCAAACGATCGCTTCGCAAAAGAAAATTGACTTCGTTAAGCAGGTTTTCCTTCCGGGGCAAGAAGGCGAGATTGAAGACTTCGCTAACGATGACATGGAAACGCGAGGTTAGGACCGCTGTCAGCACGGATAATCCTACGAAAAAAGGACAAGAAATTTGGATGCTAAACAGAAAAGCCTATTTATCAATGATGAAATTCCGAAGGCAAAGTTATTTGAAGGCGAGAAACGGGATGTCCATCCCGATAGCAACACCTCGTGGCGTATCTCACCGGAACCCTTCTGGGTTTCCGAAACAGATTTGAGGTGGTTTGAAGAACTCGGTCCACATCTTTTAAATTTTTATCGGGCGTGTAATCTGCTCTATTCACAGAGTGTGCGAGGCATTCAGCCCGCTTGGGTTGCTGAGTACTTGGAAATCGGGAAACCGGAGACAGTCATCCAGTATGGACGCATGAACCGTTTTAAGACCCAGCTACCGGGTGTGCTACGTCCTGACATCCTTCCGACTGCTGACGGTATGGCAATTACGGAACTCGATTCGATTCCGGGTTTCATCGGCGCGACAGGTTGTCTGGCGAGGCTCTATGAACAACTCGGCTATTCTATCATCGGTGGCAGCGACGGGATGGTAAACGGATATGCCGAGATGATTCGCAGTTTAGCGAAGAAAGATAATCCAACGCTTGCCATTGTTGTCTCAGATGAATCAGAAGATTATTGGGCGGAGATGGTATGGCTCGCCGATGCGCTGTGTGAAGTCGGGGTAAATACTCGCGCTGTTAAGCCGCACGAAATCATTTTTACTGAAGATGCCCTGCTTGTTGAACACGGAGACAGTAAACTGGCAGTCGATGTGCTATACCGCTTTTATGAATTATTTGATCTGCCGAATATCCCGAAATCAGAATTGATGTTTTATAGTGCGAAGAAACGCACTGTTGTGATGACCCCGCCGCCGAAAGCCTATCTGGAAGAGAAATTGTGTCTTGCCCTTTTCCATCACCCTACACTCCAACCATTTTGGAAACGCCAACTCGGCAAGAAAACATACCCGTTCTTACAAGAAGCGATCCCTCAGACATGGATTATTGATGCGCGTCCCCTACCACCGCATGCGGTTATTCCCGATTTGGAGGTAGAAGGAGATGCCGTGACAGACTGGCATCAGCTCGGTGCCGTGACGCAACGACAGCGGGAATTGGTTATCAAACCGTCCGGTTTTTCTGAACTCGCGTGGGGGAGCCGCGGTGTAGCAATCGGACACGATCTTCCGACGGAAGAGTGGGAAGCCGTTATTGAAAACAGTCTTGAGAATTTTGAAAGAACACCACACGTTTTACAGCGGTTTCATACTGCGAAACGGGTACGCATGCAGTATTACGATTTTGACGCAGGCGATATGCAAGAGATGGCGTGCCGTCCGCTGCTCCGTCCATACTATTTTGTCGCCGGAGATACTGTTAAGCTCGGTGGTATGCAAGCTGCAGTCTGCCCCGCTGACAAGAAAATTATACACGGCATGGTGGATTCTATTATTGTGCCATGTGCACAGATGCAACCAAAGTAATAGACACATGCCTTATGCGAATACACATAGGAAGGTGATTTGATAATGCGATTAAGTGAGAAGCAGCTTGCTCAGTTCCGAAGTAATGGATACCTTGCTATTGAGGGGTTTTTTAATCCGACTGAAGCAGAAGCCCTCCGAATTGAATTGAAACGGATTTACGATACTGAACTCGAAAACGGGAGCGGTATTAATTGTGCTGTGCAATCCGACGGCACAAAGCGAGACAACGAAGGCGAAAAGCAAAACCTTCAGGTAATTCCGCTCAACAACCGCAGCGACTTGCACAAAGCGTTGCCCTTTCATCCGAGGGTTGTTTCTGCTGTCGAACAACTCATCGGTGATGAATTTATGTTGGAATTGGATCAGGCGTTCTGGAAACCCCCGAAAGTCGGTGTTGGTACGAGTTGGCACCAAGACAACGCCTATTTCAAAATAGCGGACCCGTTGCGTGGTACAGCCATGTGGGTTGCCATCCACGATGCAAATATTGAAAACGGATGTATACACGTCATTCCGGGCAGCCACCGAGAGAGTTATGAGCACTACCGCGACCCACTGAGTGACCACCATATTCGGTGCGATCCGCCTGAAGAACGCGCTGTGCCGATTGAGTTAAAGGCGGGTGGTGTCCTTTTCTTCTGCTACGGCGTTGCACACTGTACGAAGTCGAACCTCACTGATAAGGAACGCGCAGGCGTGGCACTCCACTTCCTGCACAATGATTTCGGCGGTAAAGAACTCTGGGAGCGGAATAATACAACCAAACCGATGCTCCGGGGTCCGCTTGCTACTGGTGGCGAAACCGAGTTCGGCGAAAAGTTTGAAGGCAGATGGGAAGAGATTATGAACAATGTGCTTGCTTCTGATGCGTAGGTATGAAGGCTGTCCTCTCTGCATTGGAAAACAAAAAGATGTTGATTTCTCCGCGAGTTTTTGATACAATCTAATCCAATGAAACTTACAAGTAGTTTCTCGTGTTACACAGAAAGCCAAGAATCTCCACAGGAGGATACATAGATGAAACGGTTATTTAGTTGTGCTGTGCTTATTGCTCTGATGTTTATCACATCGGGATACGCCACAGCAGATATTTTTGAAGGGATTGTTGTTTACTTCACGTTTGACAATGTCAATGGCAAGATGATTCTGGACGACTCCGGTAACGGGCTTGATGCGGATATCATTGCTAATACCGAAATTGTGGATGGCAAGTATGGGAAAGCGATTCGGATTACAGCAGAAGGTCCGGATTGTGTGAATGTGCCAGCCGCCGAGGAACTGAAAATCGAGGGTGAAATCACCATGGCGGCTTGGGTCTATCGGGACGCTTGGAACAGAAATGCGCAATGGTTCGATAAGAATTGCCATAATGGCGGTGAACTTAATTCTTACGGCATCGGCGTTTTCGGTGATGGCGCGAATTTCAACATGTTTTTGGGCGCAGGAAGCGGTAGACCTACATTGAACGCACCATACTCACTGACAGAAAAAACCTGGCATCACGTCGTTGGAACTTATGACGGAACAACCATGAAAGTCTACGTTGATGGCGAAGTTGCACTTGAACAAGAGCAAGTGTTTGATTTCAAAGGCACCAATGACCAGGACTTGCGGATTGGATGTTCCAAGGACCGCCCACAGTATACTTTTGAGAACGGATCGATTGACGAAGCGGCAGTCTGGCGGCGCGCACTCAGCGAAGATGAAATCAAAGGAATAATGGATACAGGCATCACCGCTGTTTCACCTCTTGATAAAGCCGCGACGACGTGGGGGAATATTAAGCGGAAGGCGTTTTAATCGCAAAAGAAACGCAGGTACCGAAGTTATAGTTGTTCGCGATGGTAAAGAAAATATATTGCATTCTTCTCAGTTTCGTTGTACACTCTAATTGTTTCCAAACAAGTTTATATCTTTGATGTAAGAGGATTCCACAGGAGGACAAACAAATGAAACAGTTATTTAGTTGTGCTGTGCTTATCGCGCTGATGCTTATTACAGCAGGTTACGCCACAGCAGATCTCGCTGAAGGGCTCGTTGTTTACTTCACGTTTGACAATGTCAACGGTAAGACGGTTGTTGACGATTCCGGCAACGGGCTTGATGCGGATGTCATCGCTAATACTGAATTTGTGAAAGGCAAATATGGGGATGCGATTCGTATTACCAAAGAAGGTCCGGATTGTGTGAATGTGCCAGCCGCCGAGGAACTGAAAATCGAGGGTGAAATCACCATGGCGGCTTGGATCAACCAGGACGCTTGGAACAATAATTCCCAGTGGTTCGATAAAAACTGCCATAACGGAGGCGAACATTCCTCCTACGGCATTGGTATTTTCGGCGATGGCGCAAGTTTCAATATGTTCTTGGGAACAGGTAATAGTAGACCGACGTTAAACATGCCGCACGCGCTGGATGCGAAAACATGGCATCACGTCGTTGGAACTTATGATGGGTCGACCATGAAAGTCTACGTTGATGGCGAAGTTGCAGCTGAACAAGAACAGAAGTTTGACTTCACGGGCACCAATGATCAAGATTTGCGAATCGGATGCTCCAAGGACCGTCCGCAATATACCTTTGAGAACGGCTCCATTGACGAAGCGGCAGTCTGGCGGCGCGCACTCAGCGAAGATGAAATCCAAGAAATAGCAAATGAAGGATTCCTCGCAGTTTCACCGCTTGATAAAACCGCAACAACTTGGGGCAGTATTAAATCGAGAACCTTCTCGTACTAAATGCTGTTCTCGCGCATTAAACGGCACAGGTGTTCCTTAAGCATCTGTGCCTTCTTAATATAGGGGCAGAAAAATGACAAAAATCGGAATTGTCGGTATCGGGTTTATGGGTATGATTCATTACTACGCGATTCAGCGTATTACGGGTGCCGAGGTCGTTGCCATCTGCACACGAGATCCAAAGAAACTCGCTGGCGATTGGACCGGCATTCAAGGTAATTTTGGACCCCGAGGCGGCGTAGAAGATCTCTCAAATGTCCGAAAATATAGTGAAATCGACGAACTCCTCGCCGATGAAGAAGTTGATCTCGTCGATATCTGCCTGCCCACGCATCTGCACAAACCCGTCAGTATGGCATCCCTCAAAGCGGGAAAACATACCCTCGTCGAAAAACCGATTTCCATCTCGATTGATGATGCGAACGAACTTGTTGAACTCGCCGAAGAGATTGGCGCGGCGCGTAAGGCAGCACATCAAAGTCCGTGCTATCTGATGGTGGCACATGTCCTCCCTTTCTTTGCGGAATATGCTTATGCGAAACGGATCGTTGAAGAGGGAAAATACGGTGAACTCCTCGGCGCACATTTTAAGCGGATTATCTCCAAACCGAGTGGGTCACGGGATGTTGCTGATCTCGGAAAGAGCGGTGGTCCGGGTATCGATTTACATATTCACGACACACATTTCATTCAACTCCTCTGCGGTGTTCCCGATGCCGTGTTCTCACAGGGCAAACGCGCCGGTGGCAACTATATAGATTACCTGACAACACAGTATATCTACAACGATAAGGAGATCGCTGTCAGCTGTTCTTCTGGCGGGGTCTCGCAACGCGGGCGTGCTTTCTCGCACGGGTTTGAAATCTTCCTTGAAAAAGCCACACTCCTCTATGACTTTTCGACATTAGCGGGTGAAGCGTCCACCGCAGTGCCGCTGACACTTCTGAACGACGAAGGTGAGGTGGAACAGGTAGATTTGGGAGATGTCGATCCGATTGATGCCTTCGTGGGTGAACTCCAATACGCTATTGAGGCGATTGATTGGGAGAGCGAACCGGCGGCGTTATCCGGTGTTGGTGCGCGGGACGCGCTACTGCTCTGCTATAAAGAGGCGGAGTCCGTTAGAACTGGTGAGATTGTCCCTATTCGTTAGCCCAATAGTCCGAAATTTTCTCCTACACAATGAACTCTTTCTACTCCGTTAGTAACATCGGTGAACTCTATGTTCCCGTTGAATGTCGGGATGCGGTTTTCGCGCGCGCGCGCGTCAAGTTGTTCGCTGATCAGGAGTTAAGACATCTCAACCGAATTTTCACACACATTCGGCACGGTGGCGTTGCGGTTGTGGAGGGACAGTGGGAACAAATTACCACTGTTATGGATTATATTCAACGCCACAAACAGGATTTGATCCAAGAAGAGTCTCATCGGAATTCTAAACAGCGAGATCGGAGAGATTCGCGTGGAAAATCAGCAAGCCATGCTTTGAAAGAAGCCTTAGCGAGACTCGTATGTTGGGCAGATGCTGACGGAATCTTGCAGGTTGAACCCGCGCCCGTCTTTCCTTATTTATTGGAATTTGCTGGCGAACCGGCGGCAGCGAATCAAGGGAAACCTTTTCTTCTCCCTCTCATAAAGATTCAACAGATTCAAAGCGCGCTCGCGGAGACCTATCCTATCCGTGCCCTTGATGCCTCGCTTGTCGCTTCCGAAAACGTTCTCGCGCCGCGTTCACAAGAAACAGTTGCGTGTTTTCAGGAGGCGTTACAGCATGTCCGCCGACCAGATCCGTCTACTACAGTTGCTGACATCGGGTGTGGAAGTGGATGCTTGACCCTGTTAGCACGACAGGAATTAGGTGATCAGACTGAAGTGTATGCATCTGACCTGCTTCCAGAAGCGGTGGCAACGACGAAACTGAATATCCAACGCCTCCTTCCAGATTCAGACGCTATAGCGGTTGTGCCCGCCGGTGATCTGTTTGATCCGTTTTCTTCACATCAATTTGATGTCATTATCTTCAATGCACCGTGGGTGGTTGCTCGCGTGCGTAACCGCGCTGAACTCGCGATTCACGATGAAAAACAGGAAACAGTGAAACGATTTTTTGCACAGGTCTCAGATTTTCTGAAGCCTGATGGCACTGTTTTGTTGGGCTATGCAGATGCCTCAGGACCTAAGGCGATTGAGAATCTGGAGGCGATCGTTGCGGAAGCCGGTTTTAGGGAGAATGCGGTCTTTAAGAGGCGGGTTGCGACGCATAGGTCGAAACGGAAGTGGGAGCAGATTCGGGTGTATGTTTTACGTCGGAAGTAGAGGCAGCAAACTTCCCATTTGACTTTGTGGAAAACGGTTTTATGCTTTGCTCAAATATTGCTTTTTCGTTGACAAGCAACCGAGAAAATGGTATGCTGAGAAAAATCTATCTGTGGAGGTTGTAAACTTGAGCGAAGCAAAATATCCCAACCGATATGCGCTTAATCGAGCACTTGATCACTACTTAGATGCCATGTTCCAGTTCGTCAGTGAATGTTTAGATGAACAATCAATCAGAGATATCTTAAGGTTGCAATCAAGCGATGACCTCAGAAAAGAGATGGAGGTTAAAGATATTGCAAAACTTATTAGGGAACGCTGGTCATGGTCTTTTAAAGGGAGATTTAAGATTATTGATCGCGATGATATCCGTTATTATGATGCCCGGAGTGTAACAAGTTTGATAATAAAGGGTCGAAATCAAGTGTCTCATCAACTATTGAGGGAGTTGGATCCTGAGTTCACACGGTCTCAACTGTTTCTTATTGCTGAGATACTGGGAAAAATTAAGAGATCGGATGTCCAACGTGAGGTTGAGATCATTCGAGACAAACTCTTTGAGGCGGTTGAAAATAGCAGCGCAGCGAACAACGAGACTGCCGAGGCAAATCACACTCCCAAGCTTCCGCGTGCCAATGCCAAAGTAACTGTGGAAGATGTTAGCGAAATCCGGTCTCGGAGCGCATCCGGTGAATCAAACAGTGATCTTGCTAAAGAATTCAACAAAAAGCGCGAGAAAAAACCGAGCGTCTCGGAACGTTACAAAACGGAAACGACAGTCGAGACTCGGGACGAGATAGCGGTAAAGGTTGCGGAGTTGCGGATAAACATAATGGGGTCCAAACGGTTAAGCTGGCGTAGCATCCGCGAGAAACTGGGGCTCAAAAATGACCAGTTTCACAAAGTTATCCGCTTATCCGAGGGATACCGCAACGCAGTTATTGAGCGGATTAAGTCCCTCAAATCCGCTGAGGGCGGATGGGAATATAACGGCAAGCTCTCGGTGTTAACGGGTATTGAGGACATTGAGAATTACCTCGAGTAAGTAAAAAGGTTTGGGGTTTACCTTAAAAAGCCCCACTTTACAAAAGCCACCCCGCAAAAAGGTGGTTTTTTTTTATTAAACATTTTATCGTCTACTGCTATCGGGAATATTGTACGGCGAAAAACGTGGAAGGACGTGGAGTAGCGATCAATACTGAGTTAAGGAAGTAAACAATAATTGTGAAAGGAGGCAAATGATGGAAACCGATATACTCAATATTACAGGTTTAGGCAGACTGGAAATTGTAGAAACCTACGTATACTACGATCAGCCTGTCCTCTTCTCTTGTAAAAGTGCGGCAGGTCATCTTTACCTTGTTGTGGCTACTGATAAAAACGATGAACATGAAACTTGGCTCTATGTAGGGGTCTCCGCTGAACGCCTCAACCTCATCCGATCTGGCGCAATTGATCTCCACGACGCATTTGCTGAGCCTGAAGATGGTTTTTTGCTCCAGGAAATAATTCCATACGACGACCAAACCCAACCCCGGATGGAACCGATCCAACCAGATCTGATCTCTGAGGATATGCTGCCAATGCCGGGTGAATGTCTTAATCTTGAAATCGAAACACTCCCTGTGCTAAGCAATGCGGAAGAAATAGTGAGGATTAAGGATCAAGACATTTTAGATCTAACCGTCAATTTTGCTGAAGGTCCTAAAACGGAGGCACCTATAGGGTTTTTAAGCAATGTTTTTGGAGAACTCCAAGGTGTGATTAACACAATTGGAATGATCTATTCTAATTCGGATCAAATCACTGAGAAAATCAGAGAGAGCATGAAAATTTCACTATTACAAGTTGGTGCTGGATCATTCAATATTCGCCTTGCCTTGCCAAAAGTCAGTTAACTTGACCTTTTTAACAATTCTGATTGTGGAAAGGCAATAGAAATATTTTTTGAACTCCTCAATGCCAAAAGCAATAATGACGAACTTAAAAAACTCGTAGGACAACTGAAATTAAAGGTTGCCAAGAACTATACCAAGTTCCTCAAATCGCTTAGTGAATCTGTAGCGGATACCAGATTTACATGGAAATCGCCTAATCCGGATCTAGGTGGAAGTGCGTACCTGTCTAAACCGCAAATACAAAAAGTAATTGAAATTCTTGAGAGATTTCAAGAAGAGACACCATTAATATTCAATGTCACGGGTAAGTTAACTGGTGCCTTTCTAAGTAACAAAACATTTGAAATAGAAACTACAGACAGACCTTATAAAGGAAAAATCACAGATCAGGCTATTGAAACTGTGCGGAATGCGACACTGAGCCGAATCTACACTGCAGAGATTCAAGAAATAACTGAAAGAAGTGAAACTACGGATGAAATTAAGACGAAGTACCAACTCCTTAGTCTTAGGCGATAATCAATGAAACTTGAATAGTTTATGGTAGATCCTAAAAACAAATAGACACTTTTTCCTCCCGGTAGGCGAGGTTTCCTAACCTCGCCGGTGTAGAGGGTCAGAGTGTCCACTTAATTCTGAAATCTACCATAGTTTGCCAAGATTGTTGATCCTTAGCGAAGAAACAATCCAGAGGAAAGAAATTCATTCACTCCGTGAGTCTAAGATGCCCAATCTAGCTTGAAAGATTATTGCAGCCCCGATCCGGAGATCGAGGCTATAAGCAAGGTTAATCTTGAACTATGGACACCGATGTTCCATCCTGTAACCGGTGCTGTTCATCCACAATCACCTGTATTCCCTTGGCGAGTTGCGAGGTGACCTCAATTTCACCGCTGTAAACGCCTCCGACATTTACCTGTTTCGTGCGTACCACGTTCCCCTCAACAGAAAAGATAGTGCCACTGCCATTTTGGATATTCAAGACCGAGCGCAACGGAAGCAGTTGTACGTTTTTCCGTTCACCGGTTTTGATAGAGACTGTAATAGCGGTTCCGGGTTTTAGGTAGTTTTTAGAATTCGGCACTGTCGCTTGGACAAGCACAGTGTTACTGTTAACTGTTGGGCTGATAAAGGCAATCGTGCCGACAATATTCCGAATACCGGAATCCGTAGAGATCAAGACGAGGTCGCCGTTATTGACGCGCCGCACGTCTCCAGTGGGCATATTCCAAACCGCTTTGAGCACATCTACTGCAACGACTGTAAACACCGGTTTTCCTGTAGGCGATGAGGCGAGTTGTGCGTAATCTCCGAGGTTCAGGTGCAGCATTGCGATAACACCATCAATTGGGGATTTGATAGTTGCATCACTTAACTGCTCCCGCGCCAACTTCAGTTGTTCTATGGCTTGTGTTACTGCGGCTTTGGCGATATCAATCTCGTGTTCCCAGGACTTTGCTTCGACGAGTTTCTGTGCCGTGTTGAGGCCGGCTTGTGCTTGGGTAACCTTCGATTCTGCTGAAGCGATCTCGCGTTCCCAGCCTCGGCTCTCCACAATCTTTTGAGCGACCGCTAATTCTGCTTTCGCCTTCTCCACGGACGGGTGTGTCGAGTCTTCCTCAAACTGCCCTGCTGTAACCTTCGCTTCTGCTAAACGGGTCTCCGCCAATTTCAAGCGTTTTTCTACTGCTTCAAAATTGCTATCACTGATGAGTTGTTTGTCGTGAAGTGACTTGTTTCGATCAAAATTCGCTTTAGCATCATCACGCTCCACTTTCGCGCGTTCCAACGCTTGTTCCACATTTGTTTTAGATTTTTCAATTGTTTCTTTGGCTGCTTGATATGCTATCTCTGCCTGTGTGAGTTGATTGCGGATGCGCATTTCAGCGAGAGATCTTGTTTCTACAAGTGTTGCTTGTGCTGCCATTAACGACTCTTGTGCAACTGCTAATTGGGATTCAACACGCGCTTGCGCACTGGCTTGCGTCGTTGCAAGTCGCGCTTGTGCACTGCTTAATGAGGATTCCGCGCGTATGACAGCGAGCGCAGCTTCTTTTGAGCTGCTCTGTGCGAGCGCATCGCCTTTTGCCACACTTTGCCCTACTTTAGCCTCGAGTGAAACAAGTTTACCCGAAACATTGGCAAATACTTTAACTTCGGCGTTGGGTTGTAGATGTCCGGTGTAGTCCTTCGCGGAGACAAATGTCCCACGCCTTGGTGTTGTAACGGACACAGTTACGGGTGATGCTGTGTTTTGCGCCACTACGGTGCTAACACTGAAGCAACAGATAGTGACGAGAAGCCATAGCAACTGTGTTTTTAAAACATGTTTACTGCTCATCTTTAAGTTTTTCCTTAAAATCCTTTGTGAATTTTCGCATCTTGGGATGGATTACAAATTGGCAATATGGCTGCCTTGAATTCAATAGAAAATAGTTTTGGTGATAATCTTCGGCAGGATAGAAGGTGTCAATTGGCGTGATCTCTGTGACAATCGGATCGTCCCACATATCGGATTTATCCATCTCTGTTTTAGATTGTTCGGCGATTTGCCGTTGTTCTTCTGTTTGGTAAAAAATTGCGGAACGGTACTGGGTACCGACATCAGCACCCTGTTGATTTAACGTTGTCGCATCGTGCGTGTGCCAAAGAACTTCCAACAATTCCTCGTAAGAGATAACCGTCGGATCGAATCTGATCTGAATCACCTCGGCGTGCCCTGTCATTCCCATGCACACTGCTTGATAGTTCGGATTGACGGTGGTGCCGCCGGTGTATCCTGAGACCACTTCGTGAACGCCTTCCAATTGCTGAAAGACTGCCTCAACACACCAAAAACAGCCTGCGCCGAACGTTGCTGTTTCTAATTGCATCTTTTTGTTAACGGTTTTCGCACCGTGGCGAACCCGTACTTCTCCTTTTATGTCTTGTAACGTGGATTTGCTGGCGAGGTTTCTGATCTCGCCTTTCTTCCCTTTGCAACCTCGTATTACTTGAAATGGCAGAGCCATTCAGTTTTCGATTTTTACCGATTTTAGGGAAAGCGTCGCGACGGGGAGGTCGCTCCTACAGCGAAAAGCCTACCAACAGAAAATCGAAATTAAGGAAAACTGAATACGTCTGCTTGAAATAACACTGTAACTTGCAAAAAGCAGGAAGTTGTGGTATATTTGGTTCTATGCAACGCCTTCTCTTCATCCCCATATTTCTCTGTCTGATAGCATGTCAATCAGAGGAACAGCGGGCAAAGACGTTTGTTGCCCAGTTTGGTGCAACGGATGCCGCTCGCCGTACTGAAGCGTCCGAAGCTTTAGTAGCAATAGGGTCCGAGGCGATTGATGCCCTCATCCAAGGATTATCCGATGAGAACCGGCAGGTTCGAGAGATGTCGGCGTGGACACTCAGCGAAATCGGGGTTCCTACTGCCCGCGTCGCGCCTGCTCTTATTTCAACCCTCGCCGATCCGGACGAAAATATTCGCGTCGTCGGTTCTGTTGCCCTACAGAATTTGGGTGAACCTGCTGCACCGTATCTCATTGATGCCTTAAAAGCCGAATCAGCGGAGATTCGATTGAATGCGGCTTACGCGTTGGGCGAAATCGGCACACCGCTTGATACAATTCTTCCGGCACTCATTAGCACCCTTACGGACCCTGAGTGGAACGTCCGTCGTCTTGTCGTGCGTGCCTTGGTTAGGATAGGGACTCCCGCTATTGATCCGTTAATTCAAGCACTTAATTCGGATGATCCTGACCTTCGCCGTATGGCAGAGCGCGCTTTAAACGACATTGGTACTCCACAGGCACGCCGAGCAATCGCAGATGTGAAGCGACAATTTCCCTCTGATCGCTGAGGCTATTGAGATGAAACTGCCTGTCCCTCAATGCGGAGACAGTCATCCCAATAGGCAACAGCATACGTTTTCACAGGTTCAGGTTGTTGTGTCTGTTCGAGATACTTTGAAATCCAGTCGAGCAGCTGTTGCCGGAATGATTCTCGGATCTCACCGTCAACATAAGCCAATTGGTAAAAATCCTGACGTGTGTCTTCGTCTAAGTGAAAGTCAACTTGACGATAAAGCACAAGATTCGCTATCAATCCGATCGTGAGGTGTTCAATTGGATTCGGAAAAATACTGAGCGGCGGATCTAATGCGAACAGATTATCTAACGGCAAGGCTTTCACATAATCGCATCGGTTCTCTATGCATGCCAATTGTCGGTCAATCATTTCGATTTCAGCCAAATGGAGGAGCGGACGCGGGGTATCGGTATCCCTGATTGTCACCTGGAGCGTCCTAATGGAGGTCCGATATATCAGCAACGCCTTTAGAAATTCGAGTTCTGCTTGTGTATAGATTTGGATGCCTTCAGTCTCTAAGTCGGTGTAAGTGGCACCAAGTGGACGCTCCTCATCTCTACTGGGTGGCAGAATCACGGCATGTTCTAAAAGATGGCGTGCTCTATCGAGCAATTTCTCCATTAACGTATTACCGATTTGGAAAAACTTAACGGTCCGGGTTTGGCGAAGTAGTTGAGCCGCTTTGTCCAGATCGCCTTTGCTGCCGTATTCCAACCCGAGGCTGGTGAGCGTAAAGGCAGTTTGGATGTGTGTTCGGAGTGCTGATTCATCGGAGAGGTCTGCTGTCTTCATTGTGATAAGTTTATGCGCAATGGCGGCAATACTTTGATAGAGTGCATCTGCCTGCTCGCGCGGAATGCGACCGCGGGCGTCACCGTGCGCCAGTGCTCGTGCAAGGAATAACCGTCCGTCAAGGCTTGCCTCAGCGACGAGGGAAAACTTATTCGTCGTCATGGTCTTCCTCGTCCTCATCAAATGTAATCAAATCAAGGTCAACTTTTTCCATGAGGTCGGCTTCAGTGACATCAATACCTGCTGCCTTGTCGCGTTCGACAACGCGTTCGGCTCTATCTGCTTGTGCGGCATCGAAAATAGCGGCAAGTTCTTCCTCAACATCGCCCTCGGTATCGATAGCGAAGAGTTCACTGATGAGTATTTCAAATATCTCATGATCTGCTTCCCAGATAGCATCAGAGATTGCCTTGGCGCGTTCGTCGATGTAATCAATCGCTTGAGAAGTTGGATCCAGAAGTCCGCTTTCAAGGAGTAATCCAGCGTGTTCATCTTGAAGTTTGATGCGTCCGTGGAGGAGGGCTGCGAGTAGACGAATGTCTAACTCTCTGAGGAACCTTCCGAGGTCATCTCGCTCACATTCAGCAAGCTCAAATAGCCAGAGGTCCAATGATTCTTCATCAAGTTTTCCATCGCGCCAGACGGCAATGTCTAACAGTTCCTCAAATTGATCGTTTGAGAGACAGGGCAATAGTACTGAGGCGAGACCTGTGCCTAACATTGTGTCCAAAACTTGGAGCACATCCTCAGTAGGGCTTTCCTGAATAAGTTCCGTGCAATCGGGCACAAGGTAATAGATTTGCTCCCGTGCTCTCGGGTTGCGGGTTGCACTGAGAATCTCCAATTGCTGTTGTTTTTCGTAGCTTTGAAAGAGTTGCTCTGCTTGACGCGTCGGTAGGGACAGCAGCTTCTTACTTTCGGAGCGTGGGACTATCGTTTTTGGACTATTCATTGCCAACTCCTCCATATAAGACGGGTTCCGATGTTGAAATGTACAAATCTCCGGTAACAGATGGCACCTTTGTCATTGCTCAAAAATTGTTCCTAACAAAATTGAGATTTTTTGCAGCGGACGCAACGGGATCGTCTTTGCCGGGCGTTTCGAGTACAAACCAACTATCGTATCCTACAGCATGCGCGGCATCAAAGACTGCGGGAAAGTCAACATCACCCTCGCCAGCGTGATTGCCACCAGTGTCCTTGATGTGCATCTGCGTGATTGCGGTCCCTAAACTCCGAATTTCAGATGGTGAATCGTAGCCGAACCCGGTCGCGTTCCCCATATCGTAATAGACACCAACGGCTGATGAACCGACATTATCAATAATTTGTTGATGTTGTTCCGCGCTGAGTGTCGATTCGATTGCGAGAAAGACCCCATGTTTTTCAGCGGTTTCCGCAGCGGCTTTGAGTCCATCAATAAACCGTGGCGCGTTGATGTGGTCATCTTGGATCTGGCCGCCTCCGAAAAAGGGTACCAGAATCACCTTCGCACCAAGTTCTGGAGCAATCTCTGCGAGATATTGCAACTTCGCAATCCCCTCGCTGCGTGTGCTGTCAGTCGGATGCATAAACGAAAAAGCGGTGAAACCACCCGGTGACAGTGAGGAGACCTCAACGCCGGCAGCCGCTGCCAAACTATTCACCTGATCAATCCCGCCATCCTGCCAGAGTGGATGTTCACGGTAGTTGACTCCCATGCAAAGTTCGATGCCATCGAACCCAATATCTTTTGCTTTCTGAAACGATTCTTCAAAGGAAACGGGTAGCATCCCGTCCCGAATACCTACCTTCATAATCTGCCTCCCAAAGGAAATAATTTACGATTGAGACCGAATTTCGATTAATTCTGAATTTTAACATAATCGTAACACGAATTGCAAGGCAATCTGCAATTTTTTTCGACTAATTGTTAAGTACGAAATAGCGAGAAAAAAGTTGAATTTTTCCTATTGATGTGCTAATATAACCCAAGTTGCCACCTAAAAGATTATAGAGGTTCAGATTTCATTCTCGCTTGAACCGTATGTAGATTCCCGCATTTTGAAGTCATACACAGATTTAACTTGACTTATAAATCGAATTCGCGTATAATCACCCATATAAAGACGTAATTTTTTAAAAATTACAGATTAAAATTATGTCTTTATTAAGGATTTTGCAATTAATCAGCATTTTTTGCTTGGGTAGCAACTTGGGTTAATATATATGAAATTTATCACTTGTACTACGGACGGAACCAAGCGTTATTTGAGAGAAGAAAGAGTTCACTCAACATTGACAGGGACTGTTCTGTACAAAAAAATAGAGAGGATATGTAATGAAACGGATTACATGTATAGTTGCAATTTTGCTTCTGTCAGCATGCCTCATTCCCGGCGTTTTCGCGCAAACATTGATGAGCGATGAATTCGCTGGCAGCGGTCAAGACCTTCAATCCTTCTGGCAAGTCAAAGATGGCGATAAAAGCCCGTGGGAACTGAAAGGTGGTATGCTCTCTGCTGAGGCTGGCTATAACCAGAATGTATGGACTGACGATACAAGCACACGGTTCTTTCAGGTAACCGACCAGCAAGAATTCGACATTGAAACGTCAATGGTTGTTGACTACGGTGACGCTTCTACGGTTGCCGGTCTTATCGTTTATTCAGCTACAACAAAGGATCACCAGGACCGTGATGGTCAGTGGGTGACGCTGAAGTTGTGGGGTCGTGGTGCTGCGCAAGGCAACAATGCGGTGCTCCAATACCAACGTCGTCAAAATGATGATGCCGCTTTGGGATATGTCGGCACACAAGCGGATTACAACCCAGCACAAGGTGTTATCCCCATTGAACTGCGCCTTAAGCGCGAAGGCGACGAGTATGAAGCATGGTTTAAACCAAATGCGGAAGGCGATTGGGTTTCCGTCGGTCGAGTCACAAACGAACTCCAAGATCCGGTTGAAGTCGGCATCTACGTTGGTGTTGCCGATGCCGAAGGCACGGGCCAAATGACGGTCACGTTTGACTACTTCCGGGAAGCATCAAGCCCCGCAACCCCAGTTGATCCGCGCGATCGACTTGCAGTCACATGGGGTGAATTGAAAAGACAGTAGCAGCAGACCCTGTTTGCAACTTTTCCAAATCGCTGGCGGTTCCCGATGCCGCCAGCATTTTTATGGAGACACAGTTTGAAAATAGCAGCTATTCTATCGCTTATCGGCGTTGTGATGCTTTGCAGTATGCTTTCCGTTGAAGCGGCACCTTCTCTTGGCGATCCGTTTGATGGAAACGCTTTGAAAAATCCAAATTGGAAGTGGAAAACTTCTGACGAAGCAGGCGTTGAGCCGAAAAAATGGGACATGGGCAAAACGAAAGCCGGATGGCTTCACGTCACAGGTGAACTGAATCGGAATCTCTGGCCCTCGGACACAACGAACCGACTCTATCAGGAACATGAAGGTAATTTTGATGTAGAAACGCATCTCTATATGAATTACGAAGATGCCTGTGTGGTTGCAGGTATCGCTGCCTATTCGCCAACAACGAAGGACCGTCAAGGTCGCGAGGGTGAATGGGTAACGATTAAACTTTGGGGACGCGGACCCGCAAACGGAAATAATGCCGTTATCCAGTACCAAAAACGGCAGTTTGATGGTGGCGAAGGACTGGCCGGCACCGTTCCCAATTTCCAAGACCCAGCGGGTGAAATGGATATTTACATGCGACTCCGCCGTGAGGATAACACCTTCACAGCGTGGTGGAAACGGAAAGCGAACGATCCATGGATTGACATCGGCGAAACCGAACAGGAGTTTGATGAACCGCTTGAGGTTGGAATTTACGCTGGTATCTGTGACAGCAAAGGCAAACAGATTGCACAGTATGAGTACTTTGAAGACCTTCTCGTGCCATTTGATGTTTCGCCTCGTGCCAAATTGCCAATCGCTTGGGGCGACCTAAAACGAAGGCATAGCGTGCCGGGGTCTCGCTAATTATCTTAGACTATATGGAAGATCTTCTCGGGGGGCAAACACCTCAACCGCCCAATCCGGAGGAAGGTTTTTCACCCGATGTTGAACGGCAATTAATAGCATTAGTTTTTGCAGAGCGGGATGCAGAAGTATTAGTTCACGGTTATATACCTCCGTTCTGTGTAAGTAAAGCACCGTTTTGAAGTAGAGTTCTCTCGGTCAGATTTGCCGCTTTTATAGGAGAAACTATGATGTTTGAAATTCGTAATATTGACCTGAAAAAGGTGCCAGGCAACGATTTCATCAAGTTCCTGAGGATAGAAATACCCCAAAGGAAGGGCTATGGTCCTGGCCGCTTCGGTAGAGTTCGGTACGCTTTAAACGGGGAGCACGATGAACAAGAAAACGGCTTGCCGATGGACTTAGGCAAGGGAATTTTTACCGCAACGCTTGAGGATGAAGAGCTTGAAGAACTCGGCGAAATCTCTCGTGAAGACTTGGAGAAGACTTTGCAAAAGGCGGCAGTAGAAATTATTAAGATTGCCCGGAAAGAATTGGGACAAGAACCGGATACTGCTAGTATTCTTAGACGTATTTTAAAAGATTATGCTTATCTAGCGTATGATGAAAGCTCCTCTAAACCGCCCGATGTTTTGAAGTGCCGTGTTACCAAGCCCAAAAGTCCACGGGATGTAGAAGATATTTTTGAAATAGCCGATAGATTACGCATCGCCACCGGCGAGAATTATATAGTAGCATACGGTGGTTCCTCTAGCCCTGGGGATAACCCTGATGAAGCCTGGAGCAGATTCTCTTTAAGGAAGTTCGATTTTCGAGAAGCTAAACCCAACGGAACATGAGGGATTTGGGAGGAAAATGAAACGCTCATGCCTTATAGTCGGGCTTTTTCTTACTGTCTGTAGCGATTTCGCTATTACCGAAGTGAACGACGTAGCCCAACAAATCCTTGCTACTATAGAATGGGTCTCTATCCCAGAAGGCACGTTTCTGATGGGCTCAACCGCTGAAGAAGCAAACGCCGCATACAAGGACGCGAAATTGCGCAGCTCCATGCTCGAACAGCACACCTTTGATACCGAACTGCCACAACATCAGGTTTATCTGAGTGCTTATGAAATCTCGCAATATGAGATCACCAACGCTCAATATCGCGCTTTCATTGAGGCAACGAATCGTCCGACACCACGCGGACACAATGGTGAAGATACATGGGCAGATGAATCGCTCAATGAGGATACGCAACCCGTTGTCGGTGTGACATGGTTTGATGCGCAAGCGTTTGCAGAATGGATTGGCGGAAGTTTGCCAACTGAAGCACAGTGGGAGCGCGCCGCGTGTGGCACAGAGGCACGAATATACCCATGGGGAAACACACCGCCGAAAGCGCGTCAGCATGCCAACTTCGCACGCCGCTACAATCGTCCTATACCGGTGGGTCAATTTCCGAAAGGTGAATCGCCGGACGGTATCGCGGATCTCGCTGGAAATGTGTGGGAGTGGTGCCTTGATGAATACAGTCCGACAGCCTACCAGCGAAACGGGAAAGGTGTGTCTGAAAATCCGCTCAACCTCCGTTTCCGCGATGTACTTCGCTCAAGAGTGATCCGAGGGGGTGCGTGGGATGTCGGCAGAGCGTTCCTCCGTTCAAGTTTGCGGTTCAAATTTTATCCTCTGGATTCAACACATACAATTGGGTTTCGGGTAGTTCGTCCACGCCCAGAAATCAAAAACTAACCTACCTATCATCATGTTCCAACGAAAACACTACTTGTTCCGTCTGTTAGTCCCTCTTTTCCTCTTCATGCTTCCACTGCTTGTTAGTAGTGAACCTTATTTTCGCGACGTAACCGATGCTATGGGACTTGATTTCGAGCATGTCAACGGCTTTTCCGCGGAACGCCGACTCGTTGAAACGATGGGCAGCGGCGGAGCGCTCTTTGACTTTGATAACGACGAAGACCTTGATCTCTACCTCGTTCAAGGCAATTCACTTTCTGCATCAACAGAACCACCACCCCCAAATCGACTCTATCGAAATGATGCTGGTGTTTTTGTTGACATCACGGCATCTGCAAACGTCGGTGATACCAGCTATGGACTCGGTGCTGTCGCTGCGGATTACAATTCTGATGGGTACCGCGACCTATACGTAACGAATTTAGGGAGCAATGTGCTTTACCTCAACAATGGTGATGGCACATTTACCGATGTAACTGAGCAAGCACAGGTAGGTTGTCCGCTACTGAGTGCGAGTGCCGCGTTCGCTGATATTGATAGGGATGGTGATTTAGATCTCTATGTCTGCAACTACGTCGAATACGCGCTCGAAACCGATATCCCGTGCTATTACAAGAACACCTTGCGCATCTACTGTGGTCCCAATGAATATCACGGCATCGCCGATGTGCTTTACCGTAACAACGGTGATGGCACATTCACAGATATTACCGAAGTCGCTGGTGTCTATGAACCGACAACGCGTGGGTTAGGCGTTGTCTTTACAGACGTAAACAGCGATGGGTGGTTGGACATCTACGTTGCAAACGATATGTCTCCGAATACACTTTTTATCAATCAAGGCGACGGGACCTTTCAAGAGGAAGGTGTACTCCGCGGGGTTGCCTACAACGGCGACGGCTTGGCAAATGGTTCTATGGGGATAGACGCAGCGGATTATGATAACGATGGCGACATCGATCTCTGGGTATCGAATTTTTCGTTGGAGGCGAACTGCCTCATGCAGAACGATGGCGATGGCTATTTCGAGGATGTGACGTTTGACACAAATCTCGCTGACCCGTCTTTCTATTCACTCGGCTTCGGTACCCGTTTCATTGACTTCGATAACGACGGTTGGTTAGATATACTCGTCGGGAATGGACATATCTGGGACAATGTGGAGCAGATTGACGCGAAGATGAGTTACGCGCAACCTGTGCAACTATTTCATAACCGAGGTAGCACCTCAGAGAACGATGTAGTGTTCACTGAAATTACCGCTGAAGCGGGTTTGAATGAAACGCCTTATTATGTAGTACGCGGCATGCTTTTCGGGGATATAGATATGGATGGCGATGTGGACGTTGTTTTGTGTCAATCGAACCGTCCGACGGTTATCTTGCGTAACGAGGTCGGGAATGCGAACGCGTGGCTAACGGTGAAATTGGTAGGAACAGATGGCAACACCGATGCGATTGGTGCGCGGGTTCAATTGGAAGCAGGTGGGACGACGTTTTTAAGAGAGATCGTCTGTGGTGCAAGTTATCTGTCGGGCAATGACCTCCGCCTCTTCTTTGGGTTAGGCAGTGCCTCACGCATAGATAGTTTCAAGATTCGCTGGCACAACGGAGAGGTTCAGCAATTAGGTGAAGTACCGATTCGCCAGTCTATAACATTTTCACAGGATTGACACAGTCTTTTGCCAATGCTATAATACACAATTATGAAGATTGTTGAAGAAAGGGAGGCGTGGATTCACACGCACTTCATCCTTGATAGTTTTTTCATCACGGATCAGGAACGTCGGCAGATTTCTATCAGCGTCGAGCCGGAACTGATGCAATTGGGACTCCAGTATGGGCTGACGTATGACATCGCGCCATCAAAACATCGCGCTATTATTGTTCTTGAATGTATACCTTTCGACTCGGTCAAAGCGGTCATCAAACAATTGATTGATGACGTGATTAAAGATTTTCCGGTCCGGCTCCCTGAACAGCGGAACGTTGTTAGGAATATCACCGTTGCTGATCCAGAGAGCAGTGAACCGGGGAATTCAGAACCATCTCAAAAGTTTTCCGCTCATGTAAAAAGTATGTGCGATTGTTTCTAACGAAGGTAGTCACCACGCGGGTTTGACATCTTCATTAGCACACGGTCTTTACATGAGCCAAGTTTTCTTGATGAGGTTTTCAGATATTTCAAAGGAGACAGTTATGCGGATTATTCTAACGACTTTTTGCCTTATTCTATTGCTTTTTTCAACCGTTGCAAATGCCAAAATTGTCTTTGGGTCTAGACGCGATAGTGGTTCTGGAATCTACGTCATGAACGACGATGGCAGTAACGCAACGCTACTGACCAATAAACTGGTGCGTAATTCTCCGCATCATCCGCGGTGGTCGCCGGACGGAACGCAAATTATATTTCGGATGCAAGTGAATCCGCCTGAAAATCGTGAGTATCATCTTTTCGTGATGAGTGCTGGTGGCACAAATGCGCGTCCGATCACTGAGCGACACACTGGGATAGATGACCAACCTTCAATTTCACCAGATGGAAAGCGGGTTCTTTTTACAAGATCTACATTCAAAAAGCACTGCACAAACATACTGGATTTAGAGAGCGGTGAGATGATTCAACTGTCCGACATCGTCGCTAACGCATCAGATTGGTCACCGGATGGTAGGCAAATTGTTTTCGCAAGCCCCTCATTTGCCAATGCCGGTGGTCCTGCTGCGGATATCTGGATTATGGATGCGGATGGCGAAAACGTACGGAAACTGTTGCCACCGCCGGCTGTTGAGGGCAGGATAATTGATCGTAGGACCCCCAGGTGGTCGCCGGATGGGAAACAGATACTTTATACCGAAACCGAGTATACATTTGAGAACAGAGGCAATATATTAAATATAGAATTCCTTTTTCTGAAGGCGAATCGCTATTTAATTTGTGATCAAAACGGCGAACACATACTTCAGTTGAGCATCTCAAAGAAGTGGAAGTCTCAAGATATTGATTGGATGGATAACGGTGAATCCGTACTTTTGAGTGCGGCAGAGCTTAAGCTAAACAAACTTATATTAAACGATTACCACCACTATAATATCTATAAGTATAATATTGCAACAAAGAAGATAACCCGATTGACGGATCACCCCGGAAGTGATTATGAAGTCGATTGGGTTAGCGGTTATACGTTGCCGGTCTCCCCAAAGGGTAAGATGCAAACGCAATGGGGTCAGATCAAAAAAGGTACGCCGAACCCAAAGTGATCCTTAACTTAGGCAACGTTGGTTGAAATAAAGAACACGGAATATCAATGTCCAAGCCCCGGCGCGGTGAGGACCTCTGTTCCGACAGTACCGTCGGTGATGTTGAAGATTGATGGAAATTCATCTCGCCAACCGTCATTGGCACCCGGACAAAATTGGCGGGAGTTGCCTTCGATAGCCGTCACGCCCGGGATACGCGCAGCGAGTCCGGCAGAGTGTAAGAACGATGCACCGGGACACGTCAGGTCCTGTACGGCGAGGAACATACCGTATTCTGCGGCGGCGGCACCCATCAGCAATGCCTGAGACTGCCCTTTACACGCCTTGAGTGCGACACCGGAATACCCTTGCTCACGTGCCAATAGGAAGGTCTCGAAGTCGGTCAATGATTCGTCTATCACCACAGGTTTTATCTCAGCGGCTTTGTGCATCCTATTTTCGGGGTGTGCCTTCAGATCTCGATCGGTTGGTTGCTCGATATAAGCAAGGCGTTGGAAGGCGTTACTGTCTGCCTCTTGAATCTGGTTGATAAATTCCAATAGATATTCAACGTTCTGGCATGTTTCATTGAAATCAGCCGAGTAGTGCCAAATGTCAATTCCGCGTTTCGCTTGTGTTTCCGCGGTGACTTTATCAATTGCGAGGACGCGTGCTACGTCCCAGTCGAGATCGTCGCCGTTCAGTTTAATTTTCAGGTGCGTCAATCCATCGGCGACAATCCATTCAGGGAGTGTCTCCGGTAGACCGTCATTGAGGCGTTCTGCGATATCAGCGTCGGTGAGAGGATCCAGCGCGCCGATAAGATGATAGAGCGGCATGTTAGGTTTCGGTTGGCGTGAAGTATATTGGTCGAGATATTTTCCGGTGAACTGTTCATTCAAAAAGTGAGATAGATCTGCCTGAATGAAATCTTCACTTAAGCCGTCGTAACTATTGATACCGTTTGCTTTCCCGAACCCGTCGTGGATCGCGGCATCGATGGGGCTTGTCGTAACGACAGCACAAAGTTTCGGCATCGGCGATGCGAGTTGCATATCGTGAGACAACACATCGGCGATTCGTAAGAATTCGGGTTCAAGCACTTCGGAGAGTTCGAGTGGATGTGCGCATAATTCGCAATCTTGTGTTGCGTCTACTGCTAATTCGGCGAGTTTTTTCATTGCCGGGAGGCTCTGGTCGAAAGGTGCGTAGCGCGGTGGAAATGCCCAGACATTGCCGAGTGGCATCGAGCCTTTGCCTTCTGCTTCTTTTCCGTCGCGCGTTTGAACGTGCATCCGAACGTTAAAGAGGACGCAGTGATCTGTCGGCACGCCGCCGAACTTGAGTGGGGTGCGGTATTGGTGTTCTTCAAAATCGTAATGAACGTCAAGGATGCGGATATCTGTCGGTTTTGGCATAATTTCCTCATTGCAATGTCTGTTTTCTTTTATAGTAATCGATCTTCTACGACACGTCAAGCAATTTCTCTGTTTCCTGCTCTATAACTGAATGGAGGCTTTCTTCTATGAATCACAATGCAAAAGTCCAAGAACTCACTTCACTTCTCGATAAACATCAGACGTATCGGGACACCTGTCTCAATCTCATCGCTTCGGAGAACACGCCTTCGCCGTTAGTAGAAGAACTCTTTGACGAACGGTTGGCACGGCGGTATGGGAATTATTCTGGCATTGACCTTTACCAGCGGAATTACAAAGGCAACCGCTATATTGCCGAAATAGAGGCGTACACGCAGGCGTTAGCAAAGGAGCTCTTCGGTGCTGCGCACGTCGATTTCCGCCCATTATCAGGGAACATCGCAGGGATTGCAACCACGTTCGCGTTAGCGGAGCCGGGCGATACGGCGTTAGAGGTTCATAACGGACACCACTATGCTGAAAAACTACTGTCTTCACCGCTCAAGATAGAACTCCAATCAATTCCGATTCCGTGGGACGGACCGCGTTCAAACATTGATCTTGATGCAACACTTGCGCTAATTGCGGAACACAAGCCCAAAATCGTCAACGTCGGCTCCGGCGTGTTTCTCTTCCCGCAACCTGTACGAGAGTTGAAAAAGGCGATGCGCCAAGCGAATCCAGATTCCTACCTTATCTACGATGCCTCACACGTCATCGGACTCATTGCCGGTAAGCGGTTTCAGTCACCCTTTGAAGAAGGCGCGGATGTCATCATTTCCAGCACGCATAAGACCCTTGCCGGACCACAAGGAGGAATGGTTTTAACCAACGATAAATCTATTGCTGAGCGAGTTGCGAGGGGTGTCTATCCGTTACTGATGAGCAATCACCACCTGAATCGGCTCCCGGCGTTAGCAGGAACATTTATAGAGTGGATGGAATGCGGTGAAGCACAAGCAGATGCGATTGTTGCGAACGCAAAAGCACTCGGTCAAGCGTTAGTGGAACGCGGTGTCCCGATGCTCGGTGCCGACCTCGGCTTCACGGAGTCGCATACCTTGATACTGATTGTAGATAAGTATGGGGAAGGCGGCGCGCTTGCGACACATCTGGAGGCGTGCCATATTATTGCAGGCGCGGCAGGATTATCACCGGAAATCGGAACATCAGGATTGCGTATCGGCGTTCAAGAGGTCACCCGCTGGGGGATGACACCGGCGGATGCACCGGACATCGCGGCATGTATTGTCTCAGCACTTTCCGGTGGGACTTCTGAAGAACTCAAGCCGGAGGTTGCAAAAGTAGCATGTCGTTTCGATACAATCCTGTTCACCGTCGAGTAAAAAGAGAAGCGTATAAACAAGTAGGATTTGACGCTACTTCACCGCTGGCGAGGTGTTTTTGCTTAGGTGTTTCCCCTAGTATCCTCGCCTCCCCGCAATGTCCAAATCTTTGTGGATTTTACCCATCCGCGAATTTTGTCAATTTGGGTTCAGAGGATATAGATATACGTTAGGAATGAACCCGCCTTCCAATCTTTCAGTCTTTCTCCTTCCAACCCATACTTTTATAGTAAAGCCACAATTAACTATACACTCACAAAAGGCGGGGTTCCAAACCCCGCCTGCAAAGGAGTGGGTTGTTGCGAACCAAAGTGTAAACATGTTTTTGGGCTTTACTATAATGGCATTCATACCGTTGATTTGGGGCTTGGTGGGTTGTGGTGCTTGTGCTGCTATACACATATCGTCTCTCTGAGACTGTTGTATATCAGCACCAGCGGTGCGATATGTGCGATTATTGAAATCGGGGTTGAAAACTCCTCCCACAATGTAAGAGTTAATCGTGGATATAATCCCCTCCCACAAGATGCACAATCTGGATGAAGTTTAAAGAGATAATTCGGTAATTGACGTGCGATGAATCGCCCTACTACGAACGGGTTTCCTTGTAGGCCGGCTTTTTATAGCGCATTCGGCAATTACCGATTTAAATACTTAATCTTCATGAAGATTGTGCTACAGAACGTAATTCTTGAGACTAAATAACGCTGCGGGTATAAAGTATATGTTGTAATAAAATGGCAGATTTGATAATCTTAGGAGATACAACAGTGGGACAGAATGGAGGTAAAAATGCGTTCACCCAATATAATTTTAATGATGTGCGACGACCTTGGATATGGCGATGTGGGATTTAACGGAAATGAAATTATCAAAACTCCGAATTTGGACAGGCTGGCGAGTAATGGGATCCGATTTACGCGGTTTTATGCGGGAGGACCGGTCTGTTCCCCGACGCGGGGGACGTGTTTGACCGGGAGACATTATTTTCGATACGGCATAACACATGCCAATCGTGGGCACTTACCCGCACAGGAAATGACAGTGGCGCGAATGCTAAAATCGTTTGGCTATGCAACCGGACATTTTGGAAAATGGCATCTTGGAACGCTGGACCCGAATTATTCGGGGAAGCCTAATCGTAATCCGGCACGTAATTACGCGCCGCCGTGGGAGCGGGATTACGATGCGTCTTTTGCCACGGAGTATGCAGTTCCAACTTGGGATCCCGCAGTAGGTGTCCAGAGTGGTGGTAGACGTTCGGACCGCCCGTGGGCATCGCCTTACTACGAGAATGGAAAACTGGCTACGGAGAATCTAAAAGGATGCGATTCCCGGGTGTTGATGGATCGCGCAATTGCATTTATTGCACAAACGCTTGAAAAGGGCGAACCGTTCTTTACGACAATCTGGTTTCACGCGCCTCATACCCCAGTCTTTGCCGGACCGGAATACCGCAAAATGTACGCCGAATACAGCGAAAATGAGCAACACTATTACGGCTGTATTACCGCAATAGACGATCAGGTGGGACGGTTGTATCACACTTTGGCAGCATGGGGCGTATCCCAAAACACGATGATCTGGTTCTGTTCGGACAACGGACCCGAAGGACGCACAGGTCAGAATGGTCGTAACCGGGGCTCAACAGGTGGCTTGCGCGGACGCAAACGTTCTTTGTTTGACGGCGGTGTGGGCGTGCCTGCACTATTGCACTGGCCGGGTCATGCAGACCCCGGACGTGTGGTGGAAATGCCGTGCAGCACCCTGGATTACTTCCCGACAATCGCCGAAACCATGCAATTTGAAATGCCCGATAATCGCCCCATTGACGGTATCAGTCTGCTACCGACCATTGAAGGAAACATGACAGAACGTCCGACCCCTATTCCGTATCGGTTCAATAGTGGAAAAAACGCGATGTTTCACGCACCGACCATCGCTATGATGGATAACCGATATAAGTGCTTGACCAATCTATCAAATGATGGCAGCGAAGATTTGTGTTTTGATATGATTGAAGACCGCGCAGAAACCATCAACTTGGCAGATGAACAACGCGAGCGATTAGGGCAAACCCGCAAGTCCCTGCGTCAATGGCTCCGCTCATGTAAGGTTAGTCATAATGGTGGGGATTATGATGAGGCGTTTGAACCTGTTGCGCCGTTTGAAGAGGTCACAGGAGATTGGTTGTCAAGAAGAAACAGAAATTAGTCAGGGCTATTTAATGTGAGTATAGATTTTGGGGTGGTATTTTCGCACCAAGGGATTAAAGACTTCGGTGTCGCCATGTTGGGATAGATGTTAGGTGAACAAATTCACCTTTGGATTATTATGAAGCGAGTATGTGCTCTCAAATGTAAAACTTAAATAAAAAGTGTTGTTGTCGGGCATTTCTTACTCGTCATCTTCCTCTTTAGGTGGCACAATATCATCTGTTTTTACGTCTTTAAACGGGATACCATCGGCTTTTGCTTTTCGGAATCTTTCAAGGAGACGCGGTCCTATTTCATCGTCCGGATTGAGATGAACGACTGCTTCAAGGTAAGTGAGGTACTCATCTTCTGTAGTGTGAAGCCCGAGTGCAGTTTTTCGATGAAACTCCGCCACGATGTGCGTGTGCGGATTGTCGCCATGTTCTTCAATGAGCCGTTCGCGTTCAAGTTGCGCCCATAGTTCGGGATTCTTCTCCCTCAGTTCCTCATAAGTAGGCTTCGCCGCGTCTTTCCGAGCGTTTTCAAGTGTCTGTCGATTGGTTTCAGTGGGGAAAAGGTGATAGAGTGCCTCAAGATAGGCAATATGCTCCCCAGGTTTTGCCTTGAACCAGGGAATGCCCATTGCTGCACCTATTGCATCTTTTAACTCCCAAGTTGCGATGGTGTGAACTTGGGGAATGTCTCCAAACTGTTTAACGAGTTGAGCACGGTAGTATTCGGCGTGTAAAATCCGATCTTCTGTATGGATCCAATGGCGTGGAATTGCGAGTTTCCCCTTGCTGAGTAAGAAGCGGGCGTATGCGGCGCGTAAGACTGGGTCTTCCACCTTCTCCCAGTTTCGGGGAACATCGATTTTCCGTTCGTTGAGCTGGGTGTAGATAGATTCAACGCGTAAAATAAAAGGATCCAACTCTTCAATGCTGTCGGTCAATGTGTCTGTTGGATTTAACGGGTTGGTTGCCCCAGATTCCACATCTTCTCTGCCCCCACAGGCGAGGGAGCAGAGAACGAAAAGACAGATGAGATAAAAGAGTAGAGGTAAAATACGCGAGTTTTTCATTTTCGGTCTCTGTCGGATATCATTTGACTGTAAGTCTGATAATCAACATCTTTGTCTACTTTGTTGACTCTAATCCCAAAAATGTGTATGGGTCTATTCTAACATCTTCGGAGTCCATGTCAATTAAAAAAGTTACCCCCGTTGAAATTTTACCTTATGGCACTGAGTCAGGGATTGACACAGGGATGTTAAAGACAGCGCGATACACCTTAAATGGCCCGGGCTCGCTCAGGTGCATCAATACCGATCCCAGCGAGAGAATACTAAAACAGGTGAGATTACCTCTCAGACGCAGTATAGCATCACAAGTCTCTCACCAGAAGTCGCTTCCGCAGAAGACTTGCTCAAACTCCGACGCGAACATTGGACCATAGAAAACAAGGTTCATTGGGTCCGAGATACTATTCTCGGTGAGGACGCTTCACAAGCAAGAACGGGGAGTCTCCCAGAAGTCATGGCGGCATTACGCAACACTGCCTTGTCTGTCTTACGCTTTGAAGGACATACAAAAATCTCTGAAGCAATCCGAGATTGAAGCAGTATCGTCGCATTGCCACCCGCTATGATAAATACGCAGACAGATACCTCGGATTCATTTATTTTGCAGCTATACTTATTACTGCTAAAAAAATGTAAACACCACCTAAGTAATTGTATACTTTACTATAAAATGATTGGAACCCATCTGCTTTGTAGGGTTTACTTCCACTTCTAAAAGCAAACTATTTCTTTTTCAATTTTCCCCAGGTCGTTGTTAACAATTGTGGCTGAGGTTGGACAGGCAACGATGCAGGATCAAACCAATCTGCCCTGCTATTGTCCCCTTTGTGTGTGAGTTGTGTCTTCACACGGCTGCCCACATCAATCTTGAAGAGTTGTGTGGCACCTTTGACTTCTTGTTGATAGATGATTTCATCTCCGTACGGGGACCAGGTAGGACGGAGTGCGTCCGGTCCCTTCTCTGAAACCAGTTGTCGTAATTGGCTTCCATCACGGTTGATAAGATAGATTGTTTCTTCATCCTGCCAAGCGTCTGCGTCTGCCTGGTTTAGTATTGCCCTAAATTTGTGTAGAACGAAAGCAATTCGTTCCCCATCTGGAGACCAAGCGGGATGGCTCTTAAGTGGATACTTCCCGAGTTCACTAAGAAGGACTTTTTGTTTCCGAGTTTGGATATTAAGAAAGCGAAGTTCATAGCCTTGTTTTGGTTTATAGTAGATGAAAGCAATTTGATTTCCATCCGGAGACCAAGCGGGATCACCAACACTTCCAAAGCCCGTCTGTGCTACGGGTTCAACCGATTTGCCATCTATCGTTGCAATGTAAAGCACCGCGTCGCTTACAGACGCAATTCGCTTCCCATCGGGAGACCATGTTGCCCTGGATCTACTGTGCCAATTATCAAGCACTCGCTGTATATTGCCCCCGTCAGCATCCATGAGATATAAACTTTCTCCGCCTTTTCGGAAGGAGACAAACAGAATCTGTTCACCAGTCGGAGACCAGACTGGTGAGAAGTCTGCCTCGGCATCTTGTGTAAGGTTTACAGGATCGCTTCCGTCAGGGTTCATCGTCCAGATATCCCAATTGCCATTTCGGTTGGATGAAAATACGATTTTTGCGGTCGTCGGTGCCTTTGCCCATGTGGACACACTGCTACTGAGTAGTAAGAAACTGACGCAACAAAACAAGGCAAAAAGTCTAACGTTCATTGTGGGACTCCTTTTGAATTTGAAACTTCTCATTAGGTTTACTCCATTCTTTTTTCGACGGTATGGCCTAACTAATGGTACGGATATACTCAAAGTCCCCCTGATAAGGGGGATTTAGGGGGTTTCTTCTAAAACGAACAAGGAAACCAAACCATTATGTGGACAATACCCTCCTTTTTTACTGGACGTTTCACACCCAAGAGGATAGGTTCAAACTTCCAGTTGAATCAATTTTCAGAGAGACATGAGTCGTTGTACTTGAAATGATTAAAAACAGTATCAGCTGCAACGGGCGTTTGGATAATACCATCGCTAAAGTTTTTCAAGGTTGTCAAAATATTGATGAAAGTTGGCTACTTCCCTTTCAATTTTCCGAAGATGCTTTTAACGATGCCACTTAAGGTTGGGCAGGCAACGTCGGAGATCCAAACCAGTCTGCATCCCTATTGACCCCATCGTGTGTAAGCTGGGTCCTCTTACGGCTGTTCACATGAATTTTGAAAAGTTGCCTGATGTCTCCAACTTCTGGCAGATGGATTCCCTGCTGGTAAATAATTTCATTTCCGTGTGGAGACCAGGTCGGATGGAGTGCATCGGGTCCCTTCTCTGAAACAAGTTGGCGCAAATTACTCCCATCGCGGTTGATAATGTAAATTGTTTCCTCATCCTGCCAAGCAAACGCGTCTGTGTGGCTTAATATGGGTCTGAACTTCTGTAGAACGAAAGCAATTTGTTCTCCGTTGGGAGACCACGCTGGATCAGACTTAACTGGATACTTCTCTAATTCACCGAGAAGGACTCTTTGTTTGTGCGTTTGGACGTTGAGAAGGCGAAGTTCATAGCCTTGTTTCCGCCAAAGATAGATAAAAGCAATTTCCTTTCCGTCTGGAGACCAAGTGGGGTATCCAATACTTCCGAAGCCAGTCTCCGCCACAGGCACGACTGATTTGTCATCTAACGTTATAATGTAAAGCACACCGTCGCGCACAGACGCGATTCGTTTTCCGTCCGGTGCCCACGCTGTAGGGGATCGGCTGTACCAATTATCAAGAACTTTTCTTATATTATTTCCATCGGCATCCATGAGGTAAAGGCTTGATTCTTTTCCTTCTTCTCGGAAGGAGACGAACAGAATCTGCTCACCTGTGGGTGACCAGGTTGGGTGAAAATCGTATGCGATATCTTGTGTAAGATTCACAGGGTTGCTTCCATCGGGGTTCATGGTCCAGATATCCGAATTACCGTCTCGGTTGGATGAAAACACGATTTTCCCTGTTTTCGGTGCTTTCGTCACAGGATCGCCTCCGGAACCGAACCGCCGCTCAAAACGATCTGAGTATTTGTACCCGATGCCTAACACCAATAACATCACAACAAAAATCGAAGCAGCGATTGCCCACGGCACGAACGGTTGGCTTCCACCAGTAGGCGGAGTAGGTGTGATACGCGAAATCTCGCGCATGACGTTCTCTGTGAAATTCGGCGCAATTTGGAAACCGCTTAAAGCCTCTCGAACCATCGGTTCTTCTCTCTCTAAACGCTGCTGCGCACGACGGAGCCGACTTTTAATCGTACCCACCGAGGCACCTAAAAATTCACTGATTTCTTCGCAGCTCATCTCCCCAAAGTAGTGGAGCGTGATGACAGTGCGTTCATTTTCCCGCAGTTTCGCAAGCAACTTTTGGACGACTTCGCGCTGTGCTTCTGCCTCCGTTCGCTCGTTCTCCTGAATCACATGCCCCGAATATGTTGCCTTTTCCAATTGCGCGTGGCTTGTGTCTTCCAGCGACTGCGTTGACAACCGTTTTTTACGGAGCCAGGCAATACAGCCGCGCGTCGCTATCACAGACAGCCAATGAGCAAAGCGGTGTGGTTTCTTCAACGTTGCCAACTCCTTATATGCTTTCAGGAAGGCATCCTGCGTAATTTCCTCAGCGATGTGGAAATCTCGGATTTTCCGCCACACGAGCGCGTGAACCGGCTTTTGATATTTTCTCACGAGTGTAGCGAAGGCGTTATCATCACCTGCGAGAACGCATTGGATCAATTCAACATCGTCGTTTTTCATCAGTCACCTCCAGAAAAGGATAGTTTCATGACCCCACAATTAAACGTATAGTGACGCGACTTACGGGTAAAATAGATGCATAATTCTGCGAAAATGCGAAATTTATAGAAAACTGAAAAATTAAACGTCTATATGACGGATTAATTTTACTTAACACTTAATAATATATATGATATAATAATTAATACATATTTAGCAAAAATATGTATGTTAAAAGGAGATATTGTACAAATAGATTGGCATTAATTACAGCGGTACTGAATTGAAATAAGGATGACAAAACACTGCCCGTCTATATTCAGAAAATAAGGAGAAAATCTGTTGAATATTTTCTAACGGAATATACAAATCTCGCACAGAAAAATGTTTAATGCCGACGTAATATTTTGTAACACTTGTCCAATTTTTTTCGTGTATTTCAATGAAAAGTGCCACTCAAAAACACGCTTTTCAAATACTAATTTATTTTTAATTATTCTTTATTTCCTATTGAAATATTAAGTTTATGGTGGTATAATACTTTGTAGTAGTTAAGTTTTGATGATCGAAACGCAATATAGGAGGAACGCAAGATTATGGAGCATCAAACACAAAACTGGGTGAAAGTCGCCGAGTTAAGTGAGGTACCTGAAGGACAACCGAAAGCGATTGAGATGGGGGAAGGACGTAGCATTGCGCTTTTCAATGTTGATGGAAAGGTTTACGCAACGGATAACCAGTGTCCGCACATGGGCTATCCACTAACACGCGGGACGGTCCGAAACGGTATCCTGACATGTGATTGGCACCGGCGCAGTTTCGATTTGGAAGGTGGTGGCTGCTTCCACGTTGAATGCGATGACTTGCGTACTTTTCCTGTCGATGTCCGCGGTAGCGAGATTTGGATAGAACCGGGAGATTTGACCTACCGGCGCGCTGAAGAACATAAACAATTGCTCCGAGAAGGTCTTTTAAGCGAAGACCGATGGACGATGTCCAAAGCAATAGCGCTCTTACTAAATGGGGGTGTGCCAGAAGAAGAAGTTATGGGTTCAATTCTGGAACACGTCAGTCGCCACATTGCGACCTTCCACGAGGCAGAAGGTGGGAGCGATGTCTCCAAACTCATCAATGGACTCAAAGTCGGACGCAGATATAACGGTGCTGATAGACTCATCGCTGTTACGACTGCCGCGTGTTCTGCCGCGGGCCCCGCTTCAGAACGGCTTGAGGTTGTGCCGTTGCCTGAGCCTGTTGCATGGGAGAAGATAAGTCGATGGGTTCGTAATTTCTCTTATGAAGGGCAGTCGGGACGTATCGAACGATGCTTGTTCACAGCATATCACAAGGGTGACGCAGATAAGTTGTCCGCGCTCCTCTTTGAATGTGCAGTTGAACCTCATTTTATTGACGCACCGCATATTCCGCTCTATGTTAGTTATCTCGCTGAAGTCGTTGATGAATTTGGGTGGGAACATGCCTCGGAACTGTTTTTCTATCTTGGGGCACAACTCGTCGGACATCGTCCAGATGACCCAGAACGGTACCGTAGAGACGCAATCCAATTTATGAGAGAGATGCTCCCTACTGTTGAAGGTGCTGCCTTAGAGCGAACCGTTAAATTTGACGAAGATGATTTTGTCGAAGCACTCACGAGTGTCAATCTTCAACGATCATTTGAGGCGGTGCAAGCAGTTTTGGTTGATGGTGTTAAGTTAGAGCGGCTCATTACCACGCTTGTGCTTCTCGCTGCAGATAGAATGGCGAGTACGCCGGTGAACGTGGATGCGGGTTGGGAGAACTTAACAACGGAACTCAACCTTGCTGCATCTTTGCGGAGTACGCAACAGATTGGTGGCAACATGGTCGCTGCGAAAGGGGTTTTCCACGTAGCGTGGCAAATCTTCGCAGATCGCTGGATAAATATTCCCTCGCGACCTCTCAGCGAACCCTTGCCTGAAGAAAAACTGGATGTCGCGAATGAGGCAGAGGGTATCAAGCAGATTATTGCGACAATTGAGACGCTCGATGTTCAAAAGGTCGGAACACAGGTACTTGGCTATCTAAACGCTGGTTATTGCGGTGAACGGTTGATCGAAGAGATTGGGCATACAGTGCTCTGGGACGATACGGGAAGTGAAGTCCTGCCGACACTGCGTACTGTGTTTGAAGAATGGAAGCGAGCGGAAGGTCACCCCGCACAGTATCAACTGTTGGTCGGATTGGCTCGCTATGTTACAGATATCCGATCGAACACCGATAACAAATCTGCAGCGACGACCGCCATGCGTTTTGCCGAAGGGAGAACAACTATTGAGGTCTTTGAGGAGTAATTCTTATGGACCGAAACGGGCGGTACTCGCCACGTGCAGAATTTGTTGAAGCAGTAAATAAAGCGGACGCAAATCGGGTCAAATCTGTGTTAACAGCTAACGATGAACTTATTGAGCACATTGATGAACCTTGGTTCGCCTTTGATGCGCCCGCGGTTGTGTTTGCTGCTTCAATGGTGAATCGTCCGCTCGTAGAGGTGCTACTTGATGCTGGGGCAGACATTGATGTCAAGAGTTCTTGGTGGGCAGGTGAAACTTCTGCACTGCAGCACGCAGCGGGCGCAATGCTGGGATACAACAGAGAATTAGCTGAGTATCTTATTGAACGCGGCGCAACGATTGACGCACATGCCGCCGCTGGTTTGGATATGGCAGAAACGCTTGAGGCGTTGATTCGTGAAAATCCGGATGTTGTGAACGCACCCGGATGTGATAGCATGTCGCCGCTTCATTTCGCAGGGACACCCCGAATCGCTGAACTGCTCCTCAAGCACGGCGCGGACATAAATCTACGCGACCGAGACCATTATGGCACTGCAGCGCAATGGACGATGAGAAGACGACCTGAAGTGTGTCGCTATCTCCTTGAACAAGGTGCTGAAGCGGATGTTGTCCTCTATTGCGTGATAGGCGACGTTGAACGAGCAAAGGCGGAATTTGAAAAGAATCCTGAGTTACTAAATCTTAGGATAAATATGAGAGCATCCGAAGGCTATATTATTCCATCGCCTAAATCACCAAAGGTTAACGATGACCAAATAGACAGCGTTCCGGGTGGACATGTCTATGTTTATCAGATTGGACCCACCATGCCGCTGCTTGAGATAGCACTCCAGTTCAAGCAGCCAGCAATAATTGATCTGCTGATTGACGCAGGTTATGAGATCAACCTGCGAGATTGGTATGTACTTGTTGGGCAGGGACCTAAGCGGTTTGATACATTGGTAAAAGGGTTTCTTGCCAAAGGTTGGGATATCAATGCTTCTCAAAAGCATCGGCGTGGTATGTGGACACCTCTACATTGGGTTGCCCAACGTGGTTTGACGAACGGTATTGCCTGTTTATTGGCAAACGGTGCTGACTCGAATGTGACCGATGATAAAGGGCAAACGCCTCTACACTTCATTGCGCAGAAGGGTGTTGGTAAGAACCAAGTCCAATTGCTGATTGAATACGGCGGCGATCTAAACGCACGTGATAATGCCGGACAGACCCCGCTTGATTATGCCAAGAAAGCGAAGCGAAAATCAGTCACAACGTTTCTGACAGAGTTAGCAGCCCAACGCTGCAGTTATAGTAAAACCCAAAAACATCTGAACACAATAGGGGTTGATACTTCACCGTCGCTGGCGAGGTTTCCTAACCTCGCCAATTCCTGAGTGTCCATTTAATTGTAGGCTTTACTATAATCTAATTTTGGGTAAGATCGAATACTTCTAACCGAGGATAGGACTTACGCAGTAAGCGTCTGTTCGCCGAGGTCCCCGTGCCTCGGCGACCTCTCTTTTCACGATTTCGCTTGCAGAATCCGAAGCGTCCGATTTCTTACCAAATGGCGTTTGCGTAAGTCCTACGAGGATATAATAGGAGATAAATACAGTGTTAGCAGAGAATACCAATTTCGTCAAAGTTGCTGCCCGCAGCGATGTAGTAGATGGAAAACCGAGGGCAGTCAGAGTTGAAGGACATAGCATTGCCCTCTTTCAGCATGAAGGTGCTGTCTACGCCACGGATAACCAGTGCCCCCACATGGGATATCCACTCATAAGAGGGCGCGTCAGAAAGGGTGTTTTATCGTGCGATTGGCACGGTTGGAGCTACGACATGGAAGGCGGCGGATGCTTCACAGGGGGTTGTGATGATCTCGCCACGTTTCCCGTTGAAGTTCGCAATGGGGATGTCTATATAGATGTCGGCAGTGGTGGAAAGAAACGGGACGATGCCCATTTCCTTCTATTAAAAGAGGGCTTACTATCCCATGACAGCTGGACGCTTTCTAAAGCTATTGCCATTATGTTAGCAAAAGGCGTTTCCGAAGACGAGACGTTAGAGATAATGGTTAAGCACATGGTGCGACATATTTCTACGAGTGAGGATGCGGACGGTGGTGGCGGCAGCCTCGCAATGATGATGAACGGACTTAAGGTCGCGCACATGTATCAACCCGAAGACCGTCTCATTCCGCTGATGATGGCTGCGTCAGGCGCAGCGGGGACGCTCGGTGACCGACCGGACCGCCAACCTCTACCGCCACCTGTTGACTGGGAAAAACTCGAAAACTGGATTCGAGTGTTCACCGCTGATAAAGAGTGGGAAGGCATCGAAAAGTGTCTTATCACCGCGAGAGATTTGGGGGGACATGATGAGAAAATCATTCCGCTTTTCTTTGCGTGTGCAGCTGAACCCTTCTTCCTCAGCCATACTAACAACTTCATCTATCTTTCACACTTGGCTGAATTGCAGGAACAATTTGGATGGGAGCTCACTGGAGAATTAGTCTGCAGCCTCGGCGCAAAGATTCTTGGGCAAGGACGTGGTAGACCGGGTGAACTTCACCGTGAAGCCATCCAAAAACTGGAAGAAATTGATCATATTTTTGATGAACTTCCACAGGAGACATCAACCGAGAGTTCCGTTGATTATGACGAAGATAAATTCTCAGCGGCTCTCGTGAGTGGAGATCTCGATGAGGTATTTGATGCTGTGACGGAAATGCTCACCGCCGGTGTCCCGATTAACACGCTCGCAACGACTATGGTCATGGCTGCGGGTGATAGGATGGCAAGAACGCCTGTGAATATGAGTCCCGGTTGGTGGGATTTACAGGAGGAGATGGAATTGGGGTCAACCGTGAGAAAGGTGCTTCGGTACGGCGGCACCAAAGTTGCTGCGAAGGCACTCTACCATGCCGCATGGCGATTCTTCAACAACCGATGGCTTAACATTCGCCATCAACCGCTCACAGAGTTAAGGACATCTGCAACGCCTAAAGCCGTTGATGAGGACAAGGCACTCTCCGAAATTATAGATGCGATTGAATCTGTCCGTATCCAAGAAATTGGGCGACGGACCCGCGAGTATCTTAATGCAGGATGCTCAGCGGAGCGGTTAATGGTTGAAATGGGGTTATGTATCCTCAAGGATGATAGAGGTGATAATCTCCTCAGTTCAATTAACATAGTGTCTGAGGAGTGGAAAAGGTGTGAGACGCATCCTGCCAGAAACCAGTTGATAGTTGGGTTGGCACGATGGGCGACGGATATCCGCAGAAATGCAGGAAACGATTCCGCCGTACAAACTGCAAACCGTTTCGCGCGGGGTGAAACAGCAACGGAACTCTATGAATAGTAGAATCTACCGGTATAGTAGGGCGAGGTCTTTGTGCCTCAGCCCTACTTCTTTTTTATCACATGAAAAATTTACTTGTTTTTCTTCTGTTTAATTTGTTATGCTTGTCGGTGCAAGGAGCGACTTTGGAGTTCGCTTTCCAACTCGGCGAGAAGCAGCCACCTCAACTCGACAAACTGCTCCCCGATGTCGCGCGACAGATAGCATTTAACAAGCATAGCACGAAGTTGATAACAAAACGGATGGGTGGTGCTGTAGTAGAGTGGGATATCCAGAGTCGACAGAAACGAGATATCGGCAACATCCTTGCCAAGCGATGGTTCGCCTATTCCACCGGCGCGAATCAACTGTTAGTCCGAAAAGCAAATGACAACATTACCGTCCTCTCCGTAGGAAGTGGTGATGAAACACTGCTGACACATGGGCAGTATGAAAGCGGTAGTCTGTCTACGGATGGCACGCTTGCAGTGCTGTCAAAAGGTGATAACGAAGTTGAGATATGGCAACTCGCTAAGCAAAGTCCAGAGATTGTGAAAAGTGAGGGATCTGCCCAGAAGTTGAAAACCCTGCTGACAGCTCTTCCTGTTAGGAACGGCCTCACGCTTTCTGATGACGGTCAATTTATCGCGGCAGCAGAAGGGAGTTACCGAGACGGTGAGGGGCATCAGACAGTCATTGAAATTTGGAACGCAACTGATGGACACCCCATCCAAGTTCTCAATACTGGTGAGATTTTAGGTGTCTGGAACGTGCTGTTTTCACCGGATGCATCAATGGTAGCCGTTGACACACAGAAGAATTATCAATCCGGAATCCGTGTCTGGGAAGTTGGGACGGGAAGGCAACGCCTTGCGAAAAGTGGCTTTGAAGCGTATTGGACGCGCGCGCTTGCCTTTTCGCCAACTTCAGATTATCTCGCTTCGGGTGATGAAGCGGGTAATCTGCGGGTGTGGGACCTCTCCGACGGTGAATCGGCGATTTGGGAAACCTATCCGACCGGCATTCAAGCGTTAGCATTCTCACCGAACGGTGAATATCTCGCTGTTGCGCTGTGGGATGCCACAATTCAGATTCTACATTGGGGGAAAGAATAGTGAACGGTGAGAAAAATTTAGAAGAGGGGTCTTATATTGATGAAAAAGAGCGTACGCGTTGGCATGAAAACGATGAAATCGCGCTAAGACTCTTGGAACTTCATACATTTTTGATTATTTCAGGTTACCCAGAGGATCACGCATCGCGATATCCCCGTTTGGCACATTCTATCTCTCGTTTTCCAGAACCGATGTCGGATTTAGTCGCTCAAGGGCGGTTGATAGAAGAAATTGGAGGGGTTGGCGGCATAGTTTCGACTATTATTACCGAATTTCTGGAAACTGGCACGAGCGCAAAATTGGAAGAATGCGTTGGCGATACGCCACGCACAATTGCTGAGCTTGTCCCTATACCTGGACTCGGTGCCAAGACGATTAAGCGGCTCTACGAAGAGGTCGGTGTGGATAGTCTCGCTTCACTTCGGACAGCAATTGATGAAGGGAAACTCAAGGGTTTCGGTGGCATCGGCAAGAAAACTTTAGAGAAATTTGAGGCGTATCTTGATACAGCATTGTAGGTGGATTCTCAAGGCAGTCGGGGGCTGAAGTACACTTCTATTGGTGAAATTATGGCGAATTCATTAACAACTGGTGAAATGGTTGATGGCAAGAAGCATGGGTATTGGGTTACCTATTACGCGAACGGTTTTAAGCGGAGCGAAGGTCAATATATCTATGGCAAGAAAGAGGGGCCTTGGATCAATTACCACAAGAGCGGCAACAAGGCAGGTGAAGCCTCCTTCCGCGATGGAAAATACGAAGGTGCTTGCATCACCTATCATGAAAATGGCAACCTCAGATCCAGCGGAGCCTATCCAAAGCATGTAGGCAAATCCTACGATGGTAAAAAGGAAGGTCCGTTTTACAATTACGAGGAAGATGGCAAAACGGTGTGGCTCATCATCACCTACAAAAGAGGTGGCAGCCGTGCGAAACCGGATGAATACCCGCTCGGTGTCTGCGATATTTGCGGCGATGTTAAGCGTTTGGCATGGAAGGATACCTGTCCGAAGTGCGGTGCTGAGTCAGGGCTATTTAGTTTTCGGTTCCGCTTTCGATTTTAGTTTACGAATGTTAACATTTTTACGAGATATAGCGTGAAAATCAAGTCCTATCTCGTAAAAAGTATCCACACTTATGAAGTAAATATGTACAACTAAATGACCCTGGTGCTGAGTTGTAGCGTATTGCCTCATAGATGGATTTAGGGTATAATATCGGGAAAAGGAAGGTAGAAAATCTAATCCAGCTGTTATGTGGGTGAACAGACTCTGGAATATGTTTCTACACGACACGGATCGATTTGTCTATTTTTGTGTGAATATTTTCCAACTGAATGCATAGTTGAAAAAGGGAGTAAAACGATGAGAGTTATAGGTACTTTGATCGCTATAATGGTTCTCTTTATTTCAGGGGTATGGGTTCAGGAAAGCACATCGGAGATTGACCCAGAATCCTTGATGGGAATGTGGCACTTTGATCAGGGGCAAGGAAACACAGTTAAAGACTCCTCTGCGAACGGGAACGATGGAAAAATTGTTGATGCTGAACGGGTCGAAGGCAAGGAAGGCATGGGGATCGAATTTGATGGAAGTAATCATGTCGTTATCCCAGCGAGCGAGACTACAGATGACTTCCTCGACGGATTTACATATCTGCTCTGGGTGAAACCGCTTGGTGCGCCTTCGGGTCCACACGTTCGACTCATAGAACGGGATTGGCACAATCCAAACATTATTATCGGTCCAAATGATTTTTACGGTAGTTTTCTATTCAACGGTGCGATAGATAACAGCCAAGTCCGGGGCGGAACATGGGAGATGGAGGAGTGGAGTTTTGTCGCCTTAACCCACGACGGTGATATACTTGCGCTCTTTGTTGATGGCGAAATTGTCGCGGATTTGAAGGTGGGAAAACCGACTTTCACCCAGAATAACGATGGCGGTTCAATCTGGTTAACTCGCTGGAAAGGTGGTGCGGGATGGGATTTCATAGGAGTCCTTGACGAAATTGCTATCTTCAATGTGGCACTCAGTGAAGATGACCTGAATACTGTTATGACAGATGGACTTGAAAAAGCCCTTGATGTTTCACCCGTCAACAGATTGACAACAACCTGGGGTAACCTCAAACGGTAGGAGCGATCTCCGAATCGCGACTTATACCAAATTAACCCCATTTGTAGCGCGAGGTCCCTGTGCCTCGCAATGCTGACTTGATCAAAAGACTTCTAATCAAGTTAATTTGGTATTACTTAAAATCAATAGGGGAAATTGGGGCGCACCATCAAGGCGTTGCTTGTAAGCACATGCCAAATGTGGTGCGTCCCAAGAATTTAATTATGGCAAAATCTCTTACAGATGGTGAAATGGTTGATGGCAAGAAACACGGCTATTGGGTCACCTATTATGCGAATGGACTCAAGCGGAGCGAAGGTCAATATATCCATGGCAAAAAGGAAGGGCTTTGGATCCAGTACCATAAAAACGGGAACAAGGCAAGCGAAGCCTCCTTCCGCGATGGCAAGAACGAAGGCGACTATGTGTGCTATTATGAGAACGGCAACCGTCAATGGGGCGGTCCGTACCGAGAACATGATGGCGGCTCGGCTGATGGTAGAAAAGAGGGAGTCTGGTACTGTTGGGAAGAGGATGGCGAAACGGTATGGCGCATCATCACCTATAAGAAAGGTGGCAGTCGCGCGAAACCGGATGAATACCCACTCGGTGTGTGTGGTGTCTGTGGTGAAGGCAGACATTCAACATGGAAGGATACCTGTCCGAAGTGTGGTGCAGAAGTCGTTGAATAGCTACCCAAAATTCTGAAGTTTTTTGTCCGATTGGGGTTTCAGTGGGTAATAAATAATACCAAATTAACCCCATTTGTAGCGCGAGGTCCCTGTGCCTCGCAATGCTGACTTGATCAAAAGACTTCTAATCAAGTTAATTGGGTATAACTCCGCAGAAATTGGGAGCAATAATTGAAAATAGAATCAGACTTCTTGCGCGTTTGGGTGTTGTTCGCGGTATTTTTGGCGTTACAACCCTCAAGCGTAGCGCAGGCTGAAACAGAAACAGAATCCGCGCATAGGATTGCGACTGCCATCCGAATCACCAACACACCACCACAGTTAGACGGGATTTTAGACGATGACATCTGGCAAACCGCACCACTCCACGAAGGCTTTCGTCAGCGCGATCCTGATGAAGGAGAACCCGCTTCCCAACGCACCACATTCCAAGTTGCCTACGACGACGAAGCAATCTATTTTGGAATCGTATGCTATGACAGTGAACCCGATAAAATCGTTTCTCGCCTCGTCAGGCGGGACGATTACGTTGAATCCGATAAAATCCAGATTATCCTTGACCCACACTACAACCGGCAGCGCGGCTTCTCTTTTACTATCTATCCTTCTGGCTCTGTAATAGACGGTATTGTTGGCGGTGGTGGTCGGGACGGTTGGAACAATGCATGGGACGGCGTGTGGGAAGCAAAGACCCGCATCCACAAAAACGGGTGGGCAGTAGAATGCAGAATCCCGTTTTATATGTTCCGCTTTTCACCGAAAGACAAATACACGTGGGGACTACAGGTAGAACGGGAGATTAGCCGTAGGAAAGAGCGCGCCCATTGGCGTTTGGTTAAGAAGAGTGAACTGGGTTGGATATCGAATTTTGGTGATTTAGTAGGGATAGAGAATATTCACCCCTCTCGGCATTTGGAATTGATACCATACACTATGGGTAGAACAACGCTGAATAGCGAGACTGATTTGTGGGGAAATGTTGGCGGCGATGTCCAGTATGGAATTACCACTGGGACAACCCTCAACGCCACTATCAACCCCGACTTTGGACAGGTGGAGGCGGACCCTGCTACTTTGAATCTCTCTGCCTATGAAGAGTATTTTGAGGAACGCAGACCCTTTTTTGTCAAAGGGGCATCTATTTTTAACTTCGGAGAGGGAGAAAATCAATTCTTTTACTCGCGACGGATCGGGCGGCAACCGGGGCATTTTGAGATCCCAGAGGGTACGACTGAACTGAGTCGTCCAGAAGCGACAACCATTCTGGGTGCTGCCAAAATCGTTGGAAGAACCAATAGCGGCACCTCCTTCGGTATCATGGAGGTTGTCACGGCACCGGAGTATGTGCAGATTAAGGAAAAAGGCAAGAGCAGCGATTACCTCATTGAACCGCTCACAAATTACTTTGTCGGCAGAGTGACACAAGATGTATTAGAAGGGAATTCTCGCGTCGGACTGATAACGACGGCAGTAAATCGACAGACTTCTAACGCTGCTTATGTAGGAGGTCTTGATTGGGGCTTGAAGTTTGCGAAGGAACGGTACCAGATAAGCGGAATGGTAGCGGCGAGTCAAGCGGGAGAACTTGGGGCGCGTAAGTCGGGTTATCTTGCGCACATCGTATTTCAGAAACAGGGGGGTTGGTGGAGACTTTATACCAATTTTAACGTGCTCTCTCCAGAGTTAGAAATAAATGACATAGGCTATGCTCGGCGCGGCGATATGATGAGAGGTTTCCATGACTTCATCATCAAGAAAGAGCATCCGTTCAGCATCTTCCGAGAAGTAAGTTTAGGGTTCTACGGTTGGCGGGAATGGAATTATGACGGCGTTAGCATCGGTCGCTACTCCGAGATCTGGACAGATGGCAAACTGAAAAACTATTGGGAATACGACCTGTGGGTGGGCAGAAATTTAGAATCTTTCAATGATGGTGATGTCCTACGCGGTGGTGCCCTTATCAAAAATCCGCCAGGCTGGTGGATCTTTACCCGACTTTCTACCGATAGCCGTAAAATGTTTCAGCTTGAACTGAATCCGATCTTCGCATGGGACGATGATAACAAAACTTCTGAAAAAGAGGTCAGTCTCCGCCTGAAAATTCGTCCAGTCTCGAACATTGAGTTTAGCATTGGACCGATGTATCGTTACCGGATTGACGATGCACAGTGGGTCGAGTTAGTCGAAGAAAATATCAATGGACACATCGAAAAGCACTACGTCTATGGTGAATTAACGAGCCAGACGCTCGACTTTACGACGCGCGCGAATATTAGTTTTACCCCGACGTTGAGTCTCCAATTCTACGTGCAACCCTTCATTACCATCGGAGACTATACGGACTTCAAGGAGTTAGTCGAGCCGAAGTCTTATCATTCTTCCCGTCAAGACCCCATGCTTTAGCTTGCGGGATGTAGACGGGCGTTGCGTTTGAAAGCCAAAATAGATTTGACAATTGCGAAAAAAAGTGGTATAATTAGAGTATCACAGTGGCAGACATAATCAGCGTAACCGCTAGGTTGCGTGTCTGCCAACCCACTGATTAGGGGTAAAAAACTGTGAGACTGTGAAAATCCATGAAGACCTATAAATACCCGCTTGGGAAACAATCTAATACAATACGACTTGGCAACTTGCTTGATGATATGTGGCAAGTGCACGAGTATTTCCATAAGTGGCAGCGTCAGCGGTATAAAGACGAACTGCCGTATGCGAATTACAATGCGATGGCTGCGCACCTTACGGCGTTGAAACGGACGACACACCCACATTGGAACGCTTTGCCGAGTCAAGCGATCCAAGAGGAACTCAAGCGTATTGACAAAGCTTATCAGCGTTTTTTCAATAAACTGGGGGGCAGACCGCATATCAAGCCGAGACATAAATTCAAGTCTGTCACATTCCCAGGGCAAGCGGGCTGGTCTCTGAAAAATAATCGTATCACTCTCAGATTTCGTAAGTGGAATCCGAAAACATGTAAATGGCAACTTGATAAAGTGCCTTATACTTTCCATAAACACCGTCAATGGCATGGGACTATTAGTCGTATCACAATAAAGCGTGATAGTTGCGGGGACTATTGGCTTTGTATCACGACAACTTACACAGATTTTAGACCTCTGCCCACAACAGGTAAAAGCGTTGGGGCAGACAATGTAATACAAGGAATGGATTTGGTCTATTCCCAGACCAAATCCGGTATGAAAGACGCTTACTTGACACTAAGCACGGGTGAGAAACTACAACACCCTCAACCTTTGAAACACTCCTTGAACAAACTTCATAGTCTCAATAAAGAATTGAGCCGTAAACAAAAAGGGTCTAACGCTTGGTGGCGGTGTGTCCGAAAACTTGCACGTCTGTATCGGAAAATCACAAACCAACGCAAAAACTTTCATTGGCAACTCGCCTCTAAACTTTGTAAGAAGTTTGATACAATTGTCATTGAAACCTTGAACCTTGAGGGTATGAAACGACTTTGGGGGCGTAAGGTGTCTGACCTCGCCTTCTACCAGTTTGTTCAGATATTGAAGTATAAGTGTCAAAAACATAAGCGTGAGTTCCGTCAAGTCGGTCAATGGACTGCCACAACTAAACCTTGTAGCGATTGCGGTTTTCATAATGAAACGCTAACATTGAACGATAGGCAGTGGATATGTCCTGAATGTAGTTCACACCATGACAGAGACATAAACGCTGCGATAAACATTTTGCGGGCAGGGATAGCCGTTACCTAACGATATACCTACAGATTCTGTAGGGAAACGCCCGCTGGTGGAGCGATAATAAGACGGTGAGCTCTATAAGTAAACCGCAATCGCTATGAAACCGAAGCCCCATGCTTTAGCTTGTGGGTGCTATCACCAATTCAAACCGTATCCGCTGAAGCGGAACCCCGATTTCCACATGCGTTCGTTGAGAGGTAACGCCGTCCTTCGCTGGGAATTCCGTCCTGGGAGTACGCTGTTTTTGGTTTGGTCTCAATCGCGTGCGGTTGCGTTAGAGGAGGTGGGTGCAGAGGAGCTTGAGTTTCGTCCGTTTCACCGGTTGCGCAGCAGTTTCACGGATGAAGGGAAGAACATTTTCCTGATTAAATGCCGGTATTGGTTTGGGATGTAGCTGCACTTGTCCTTTTCGGTATCATTTGAAACTTGATTTTTGAACAAAACTGTCCAGAAATTGGACGACGGAGAGCTATTTCATCAGGCGGAATCAGCAAGAAGTCTTATTCTGGACGTGATCTCACAAGCAAGTCGCTTTTGGCATGAAAATTGCTCCAACCATTAGGTAGGTCCACGGGGGAAAATCAGGGCTATTTAGTTTTCGGTCTTTTAGGCGTTTTGATTTGAAAGTCGCGAATCGGAGTTCGCTCCTACGAGGATATGTTGAGATTTAGGGTTCACTTTTATCGGAGAACTAAATGACCCTGGGGGGAAAATCAGAGCCATTCAATTGTCGGTGTGGCTTCACAGAGGTAAAGGTAAATTATGCTATCAGAAATAGCGTGACTTTTCACGCTATTTCTGATAGCATACACCTCATTATACAACCACATATTTTGAGGTGAACCATGACGAAAACAACGTCCCGCCACTTACTTGACATATTAGCAGAAGTCCCCGATTCTCGCAACAATCAAGGCAAACGACACCCACTCTCTGCCATCCTCGGACTCGCCGTGATCGCTATGATGTGTGGCTCTCGAAGTTATGCTGCCATTGCCCAATGGGGACGCACTTATCACGCAGATCTCCCAAAAGCACTCGGATTCAGACGCAGAAAGACACCGTGTGCCTCAACACTCCATTATGTTTTCAAAGACCTTGATGCCACCGCTTTGGAAAACAAACTCACGCAGTGGGCAATAACTGTCTTTGAAGACTTACCCCCGGAAACCGATACACAAGCTCTCGCCATAGATGGCAAAACCTTATGCGGGAGTGATAAACAGGATGCCAAGATTACACATCTGTTGTCCGTCGTTTCTCATCAACTCGGCATCACCCTCACACAGCAACCTGTCGATGCCAAAACAAATGAGATACCTATCGCAACACAGATCCTTCAGACTTTCGATGTCTCCGGAAAGATCATCACAACAGATGCCCTCCTGACACAGAAGGCATTTTGCCAAACGCTGTGTGAAAAAAAAGCCGATTATGTCTTACCTGTCAAAGCCAATCAGAAACAGACCTATGAAGATATAAAACGTCTCTTCACACCCGAAATACCACCGAAAACTGACGTTGACCCCCAAGTCTATCAAGCACGCACATTTGAAACACTGCATCAGGAAAACAAGGCACACACCGACACGTTTTCCGCTGTAGAAAAGGCACATGGATACATTACAACCCGAACCTTGACGACTTCCACTTTGCTCAATGAACACTTGACTTGGCCGGGACTTGCGCAAGTCTATGAATATCGATCACAGCGGAAGCATATACGCACCCAGAAGATAACTCACCACACCCAGTATGGCATTACAAGTTTATCGCCACAGCGAGCATCTGCCAAACGCTTATTGGAACTCCGGCGGGGACATTGGGCAATAGAAAATCTCTCCCATCGCACACGCGACGTGCTGATGGGTGAGGATGCCTCACAGGTGCGTTGTGGCAACATTCCCCAAGTCATGGCAGCCTTGCGCAATACCGTGCTAACACTCCTGCGCATCTGTGGATATACACGCATCGCAAAGACGTTCCGATTTTTCGCCGCACACCCTACAGAAGCACTAAAAATTATGCAAAAAACAGAATCTGACAATTGAATGGCTCTGGGGGGAAAATGAATTTCTCTTGACAAATAATGTGTAAATTGCTACTATAGCAACAAATCAGATATAACAATTGCTAACGATTAACTAGGTTGTGTTTACATTGTGCCTCCGGATCCAGTCCTGGTAAGACTTCTATGGTTCTGCAAGGACCTATTCAATCTGCAGCAGATAACCTGATGTTCATTGATTTCCCAGCGATTTTGATGATGAAATGTAAACACTACCTAAAGAGTATTTCGTGAATCCGAATTTGTTCAAATCAACACCGAGTGCAGGTATTATAAATCTGTAAATTGGGATTACATAGCTTTCCCACAATTTATGAGATGGCCTGTACATAGGAGGTGCGTATCATGAAATCGCGTCGGATACCTCTGGCTTGGATGGTGTCGCTTGTCCTACACTTCTGTCTCGCAATCGTTGTAGGGTACGTCGCTATCTCGTCCAATCAGCAGAAGGCACAAGATGCCATTGATGTGAGTTTTTTCATCGTTACACCACCACAAGCAGCCGAAAGGGATCCTATCTCTAAACCCGTTGTTGTAGCAACCCCAGTTCCAGATTTGAAGGTAGTGCCCCAAACTGAAGCGACACCACGTCGCACAACGCGCACTGTAAAAACGTCCATGGCTGCAGCACCTACTGCACCACTGACCGCAGGTTCACCAGCTGCACTAAGGACGCAACAGGTTAACGTTTCAAACAGTTCTTCCGTGCTCCAGCACACCACAGAACCGCTGTCAACCGCCGCGGTGCTCCCGACAACATCGGCTGCGCTGCCTACCGCCGGATTGCGTAGCAGCGGCTTAACAACAGACGGCATTGGTACAGGCATCGGTGATAATTTAGGGACCGGCACCGGACGTGGTGCTTTCGGTTCCGAAGTAGGTATCACACAAGGTCGCGGCCAAAACCATGCTGGGTTAGACTCGCTTGTGGAAGGTGCGGGTGTTGCGAATATCAACGCTTCGTTGTCAGACGTGACGGAGAACATTGTGCTCGGTAACGGTATACCACCGCTCCCGAAGGGGAGTCCGGGTGCTATTATTCAAGGTCGCGGCAAAGAGATCCTTGGTAGACTCAACCTCGTCCGTCTTGATGATCCGCTGCATCCGAACCTTGATATATGAGGCAGCGGTATCGGACATCTCCGATTTGGGGCAGGTCTGCCCTACTTAGTCAGGTCGCTGAATGAACAAACCGGCATCCAGACACAACTTGTTGACGCAGTCCAAATTACCGATGCGGCGTTTTTTGAGTCGCCTGTTATCTTTATGGAACCTGTTTCCGGTTCCGTGTTAGGACCGCAGAATACGTCTCTCCTTGCCAATAACGCTGTTTGGCAGGTTCGCGGTTCTCAAGCGTACAACGAACGGGAAATTCAACGCATCCGTGAGTATGTCATCAATCGTGGCGGGTTTATCTATATGCCCACGCACGGAAATACGGAAGAGGCGATGCGTCCTGCACGGCGCGTCTTGCGTCAAGTTCTGCCTGAATATCACCTGACGACCATTCCTCGTGACCACGAGGTTTACAACAGTTTCTATGAGTTGAATGGACCCCTGCGTTTTCCTGTCCGGAAGATTGGGAGCACGATTCTCCATCACGGTCCCTATAGCCAGTTACGAGGTGTTTTCATAGACGGTCGACTCGCGATTCTCGTTGATACAGAAGCGATGATACACGTGATGGACGGCGCAGTACAGAAACCGTTCTTCGGTCACTACCAAGACCGGAACAAGATTTTAGATGAATTTGCACCTGCTGCTGCGAGACAATTCATCAACATAGTTGTCTACGCGGTAACACACGGAAGTATCTCGGATTACAGCAACTACATCCCAGCAGAAGCCCTTACCGATGGAGAGGCAGATAGTGTCCCGCAGTCCGTACCGAATGCCGCAAATCGGTTGTGATGCTGTTATGTCAGGACTCACGCGAATCTGGTAGACTCATCATTGGCGAGGTTTTTAACCTCGCCTCACCCAAAGTAAGATAGATGTGGTTTCTAATCCTACCCAGAAACCATCCTTATATCCAGTGAGTGCAGCTTCCAACCGCACTCACTGGTGCCCTCTCAATTACCATACTTCCTCTTTAACTTTTTTCTTAAGACGACCTCTGTGTAGAACAAAGTTGCGTTCTGTGATTAATACCCAATTAACGTGATTAGAAGTCTTTTGATCAAGTGAGCCTTGCGAGGCACAGGGACCTCGCGCTACAAATGGGGTTAATTTGGTATAAGTCCCATAGGATGGCGCAATTTTCCTAATCATCTTCTCGTAGCACCTATGATGTCAGAAAAAACTTGACAAATTGCGCAAAAACAAGCAAGATAGTCGTAAAACCGCATCTCCATTTGACAAATTGCCCTTAGAAATGTATAATATAAGGAAGTACTATTTCATTTGTCAATAGGACGCAGCTTGCAAATTTCCTGTGTTGCAAGCCTGAAAAAGAACAAGGGGGATTAAAATAGAAATGGCTGATTACGCTAATCCTGATGTTTTGGTGAGTACAGAATGGGTAGCCGCACACGGCGGTGATGCCGGTATCCGGCTCCTTGAGGTTGATGTTGATACGTCTGCTTATGCTGAAGGACATATCGCTGGTGCAGTCGGACTGAATTGGCAGACACAACTATGTGACCAAATTCGCCGCGATATTCTTACAAAAGATCAATTTGAAGCACTCTGCAACGACAGCGGTATTGCTAATGATACCACCGTTATTTTCTATGGCGATAATAACAACTGGTTCGCAACGTACGCTTTATGGCAATTCCGCTACTACGAACACGATGAAAGCCTGTTGAAGGTGATGAACGGCGGTCGCCAAAAATGGATTGATGAAGGCAGAGAGCTTGTCACCGATGTTCCAGATTATCCCAGTACAGGGTATCAGGCGAAATTTCCTGATGACAATGTCCGTGCCACAGCGGTTAACGTTCGCGACACACTTGGACAAAGCATTGTTAATCTTGTAGATGTCCGTTCACCCGCCGAATTCTCTGGCGAAGTCATCGCACCACCTGGGATGAGTGAGACCGCGCAACGCGGCGGACATATCCCCGGCGCAGCGAACATCCCGTGGGCGACTGCTGTTGCTGAAGACGGCACCTTTAAATCGCACGACGAATTGGAAGCCATCTACGGCGGCGCAGGCGTTGATAATAGTAAAGAGACGGTTGCCTACTGCCGTATCGGCGAACGTTCATCGCATACGTGGTTTGTGCTGAAGTATCTACTCGGTTATGAGAAAGTCCGCAACTACGATGGCAGTTGGACGGAATGGGGAAATCTTGTTGGTGCCCCCATCGCACGCGATTAACTTGTAGCGTCTATCTCATAAATACAGTTTTGTTCGGCGAGGCACTTGTGTCTCGCCCGAACCTGTTTATGAGATAAAAGTCCTATAATATCTCATATTGTAAATTGAGCTTACAAGGTTCCTCCCACAATTTATGAGATAGCCTGGAAAAAATATGCCTAAATTCGTTTCTGCCCATGCTATTGCCTGCATGACTCGCCAAGATGTGGCGCGACTGCTGAAGCGGTTCAAAGAAGAAGAAAACACCGATGTTAGTAATATCCGAGTCTTGTGTGATACGCTGTCCGGCAGAATGGTCTGCGAGTGGGAAGCACGTGACCGCGTTGCCTTAGTCGAGTGGCTGAAAAAGTGCAACGTCCAGATACGCGGAACAGGCGAATGGCTCATGGCAGTCCAATATGAATCTGTAGACGATGAACTCGTGACACCTCAGCGGCATAACCCGTAAATACGCAGGTATGCAAGATAGCGACGCAAAAACCGATGTATTACTTAACCCGGCAGACCGCGTTTGAAGCATCACATTACAATCGTATCCATGAATTGGACGATGCCGAGAATTTTGCGTTGTTCGGTGCTGCTGCAAATCCAAATAGCCACGGACATAACTATGTGCTTGAAGTAATGATCAAAGGGGATGTAGATGCGGATGATGGCATGGTTATCAATCTGGTAACGTTGGATGCCTTGTTGAAGACGGAAGTACTTGCCAATTACGATCACAAGCATCTGAACCGTCAACACCCAGTTTTCGCGAAAAATCCGCACCTGCAACCGACGTGTGAGAACATCACGATGGAGATTTGGCAACGACTCGTGACTTCTCTGCCAGAGGGGATGTTGCACAGGGTGCGACTCTACGAGAGCACGTCCAATTTTGCCGATTATTATGGGGACGGACCGATGGTTTATCTGACCAAGGCTTACGAGTTTAGCGCAGCCCACCGCTTACATAGCCACGTGCTCAGTGACGAGGAAAATCAAGACATCTTCGGAAAGTGCAATAACCCGGCTGGACATGGGCATAACTACGTCCTTGAAGTTACCGTAAAGGGAGACGTAGATAAGAGAACAGGGCTGGTTGCAGGTCTGAATTTTCTTGATGAAATCGTTCAAAAACAGGTCTATGCGCGCTTTGATTACAAGCATCTCAATGTTGATACGCCTGAATTTGAGACGCTTAACCCGACCTCGGAAAATTTCGTCAAAGTACTTTGGGATGTATTAGTGCCGAATTTACGTCCGGTAGTTTTACATCGCCTACGCTTAAGAGAAACGCCGAAAAATCATTTTGATTACTACGGCGCGTAATCTATTTTATCCGAGAAGTGCGGCAAAACAGCGCAATGGAGATACACTTTAAACACAATGAAGCCTAAACAGGAGCCTCCGAACCCAGAATTAGAGAATCTTTTCACCAAAATTATTGAAAATTTAGGTGAGGATCCGAGTCGTGAAGGCTTAATGAAAACGCCGCTCCGTGCCGCGAAAGCAATGGAATTTCTGACAAGCGGCTACCATCAAAATGTTGATAATATTTTGAACGGGGCGATCTTTGATGAAGATTACGATGAAATGGTGATTGTGAAGGAGATCGAATTTTACAGTCTCTGTGAACATCATATCCTTCCCTTTTGGGGCAAATGTCACGTCGGGTATCTTCCACGGAACCGGATTGTAGGTTTGAGTAAAATCCCGCGTATCGTCGATATGTTTTCCCGGCGGTTGCAAGTCCAAGAACGTCTCACACGTGAGATCGCCGAGGCACTCGAAACTGCACTTGACCCGCGCGGTGTTGCGGTTGTGATGGAGGGACAACACTTGTGTATGATGGCACGTGGCGTGGAAAAGCAGGCACCAAGAATGACGACGAATGTCATGCGCGGAGCGTTCCGCGAGGATAGTTCAACGCGTGCGGAGTTTTTGAGGTGCGTCCAAATATCCTAATACATCTTTTCAGGACTTACGCATCCTAATCTCCCACTGGTGCCTTTGATAAACGGCGAGGTTCCCGACCGCGCCGGCAACTGGAGTAGGTTTGCGCAAGTCCTAACTTTTTTGTCATTGTAAACAGATTCAGAAACGTAATAGAATGTAGAGGTGAGCATGGTTTCTTCGAGCCATCCGAATGCACCAGAAATAGTGAAACTTGACGGAAAGGTTGCTGTCGTTACCGGAGCGTCAAAAGGGATTGGTAAAGCAATTGCATCCGCTTTCGCAGGGGCAGGCGCGAAGGTTGTGCTCGCCGCCCGAACACATGAGACGCTCGAACAAGTTGCAGCGGACCTTAGAGAAAGTGGTGCTGAAGCACTCGCTGTTCCGACGGATGTCACTGATGTAGATGCCGTGCAGCGATTAATTGAACAGACACTCGATGCATATCAACACGTGGATATACTGGTCAACAACGCAGGTGTTGGTTATTTCGGACCGGTCGTTGATTTTGCACCTGACGACTGGGATGCAGTTCTCAATTCCAATTTGAAGGCGGTTTATCTCTGCGCGAAGTACGCGCTTCCACCTATGTTAGCGCAGGGCAGTGGACAGATTATTAATGTGCTTTCGATCGCAGCGAAGGTTGCGTTTGAAGCCTCAGCGGCTTATTGCGCAGCGAAAGCAGGCGCGTTAGCACTGACAAAGGTTTTAGCCAGTGAGGTCCGTCAGCAGAATATTCGAGTTACTGCGGTCCTACCGGGTTCGGTGCATACCCCATTTTGGGATGACGTTCCAGAACATCCGGACTTTGAACAGATGCTTAAACCTGAGCATGTAGCAGATACAGTTGTTTCCATCTGTCAGCAACCGCCCGGTATGGTGACTGAAGAAATTGTCGTGATGCCGCCACTTGGAATTCTCTAATAAGACTTATGCGTATTGGTATGTATGGGGACGGGTCGCTATATCCACAAGCGTGATTAAGAGGTGAAACGTCCGAGTCTTCGCCGGATGCGAACTTTACGGATACCACGTTCATCGGCATCTGTTACAGTGATGATGGCATCGCCTAAATTGAGTTCAGTGCCGGTTTCTGGAATCGTCCCAGTCCGATCGAGGATATAGCCAGCCACTGTCTCATAGTCACCTTCGGGAATCGGGAGTCCGTAGTATTCTTCAAGCAGATCGACTTCGGTTCTCGCGTCGCATTCAAGGATATGAGGTGCGATTAAACGGATGAGGTCGGGAACATCACGTTCATCGGCGAATTCGCCGACGATTTCTTCAACAAGGTCTTCGACAGTAACGAGTCCAACAGTGCCTCGATATTCATCGACGGCGAATACCATCGTGTGCCGGGTATTTTGAATCTCTTTAAGAAGTGCGTTAATATTTTTCGATTCAGGCACAAAGTGCAAGTCTGTCCGGATGAACGGCTCAATTGTCGCAGGCGGGGTGTCCGTTTTTTCGTATGGATCTGAATCGGTTTCTGAATCAACATCATCGTAAATAACATCTAAGAGATTGACAATCCCGACGATGTTATAAATCTGTTCTTCGTAGACGGGGATTCTTGAAAAACCAGCGTCAGTGGCGATTTGCAAAAAGTCTTCGCGGTTGGTATTTCTTTCAATTGCGACGATATCGACAAGCGGTACCATGACTTGTTCGACGGTTCGATCTTGCAAGTTAAGTAGACTGTGAATCATCCGCCGTTGGTCTGTAAGTAGGTTGCCTGAGCGTTCACCCATCGTTGCGAGTAGCCGTAACTCTTCACGTTGGGCATCGGGACTCGGTGTACTCGCACCTCTGTCCACAATCCTGACAATGAGTTTTGTCAAAGTTTGTACAAGGTAAATTAAAGGGGCTAATACCGATTCAGAGATCTGTAACGGATAGGCATAGCGCAGCGCGAGGCTATCTGCCTTAACACGAAAAATCGTTTTCGGCAAAATTTCACCGAAGATGAGGAGCAGCGTGGTTACCCAGATGATAGCGATCGGTCCTTGTAGGTTCTCAACGTCAGGGAAGACTCTCGCAGTCAATCGGTCGCCGAATTGTGAAATCAGAACATTCGCAAGATTTGTTCCAGCTAAAGTCAGCGCGAGCATTCTATCGGGAGATTCAACCAAGCGGTGAATGATTTTTGCTTTAGCATCTTTAGATTCAACAAGTTGGTTAATCCGAATTTTATTAACAGATACGAGTGCTGTTTCCGAACCGGAGTAGAAGGCTGAAAGTACAAGGCAGATAAGCACCGCGAGTACAAGTGAAATGAGTACGATAATCTGTCCTGTACTACTTGCACCGATTAAAAAGAGGGATAGTAAAAAAATTCTCAATTGTTTTGTATCAGGTATCTGTTGTTAAGCTTCCGTTTCAGTTTCATCGGTAACCGGTACTTTGATGAACAAACCTGTGATAACATTTCCTTCTATAGCGGTAATTTCAAATTCAATGCCGTCTTCATCTGTATAGGATTCACCGACGGAGGGAATTCGTCCGAAAAGTCCAAAGACATAGCCACCAATGGTGTCCACGTCATCTTCGCTGAGTTTTAGTTCAAATTGCTGATTGAGTTTCCTGATGCTCATGCGTCCGGAAGTTTCAAGTAATAAGGGTGCTTCAGAGTGTTTGACAAAATCGGGTGGAGCGTCATCTCTGTCATGTTCGTCAACGATATCCCCGACGACCTGCTCAATGATGTCTTCGGTCGTAACAATTCCTGAAACACCGCCATACTCATCTCGGAGAATCGCCATTTTGGTTTTTTCGCGTGTGAGTTGTAGTAACAACATCCCGATTTTACGGGTCTCAAGAACGAAGATAGGTTCTCGAATGAGGGAGGCACTGGACGGATCTTCAGAAATCCGGTCCCGTTTTTCGAGAAAAGCATCAATCGTGAGCGAATTCACATCCGCGTGTCGCCACAACGCGAGATCTTTGACATAGAAGATACCAGAGATATTATCAATCTGCTCCTGATAAACCGGAATCCGTGAGAACCCAGATTCTTTTGCTTGCTTTAAGATTGCTTGAATCGTGTTTGATGTAGGGACTGCGACGACTTCGGTTCGCGGCACCATAATCTCTCTTGCCTCGATGTCACGCAGTTGGAGGATATTACTAACAATTTCGCGTTCATCAGAGGGGAGTGCTTCTTCGTGGTAAGTATTGAGAATTTCTATAAAGTCTGTTGCTGTGAGGTGTTCGGTAGGCGGTAGGTGTCCACCAAATATCGGGACGAGGAAGTCAATGATTTTGCGCAGCAACCCGCGTAATGGGGAGATGAAAACAGAAAATACCCACAACAGCGGTGCCGTTATTTTCGCAAAAGACTCCGCATGTTTAATAGCGTAAGTCTTTGGTGTCATCTCACCCAAAATGAGCATGAGGAAAACATTGAGGACTAAGGCTATGACAAAGCGGATGGATTCGGGGTGTTGCGGAAGCATTCGCCCGATAAACGAGAGCATGAGGATTGCGAACGCGACGTTGACAAGGTTATTACCGAGCAGAACGGTAATAAACAATTTGCGCGGATTGTCAACGAAATTGACGATCGCAGACGCGCTGCCCTTTTCAATACGGATCCGCTCAATTTGGACTTGGGTAAGTGCGCATAAAGCCGTCTCGGAGCCGGAGAAAAAGCCGGAGAGGACAAGTAAACCTGTCAAGCCGATTAGATAGGGGAGTAGTGGAACAACTTCCATTCTTTTTTTGAAAGCAATTTTTGGCACGCTTGCGAACCGAAAGTTGCTATTAATGATACTGAATTAGCGATAGTCTGTAATCTGTTCGCTTCATTGCTTTAATTATAACATATTGACAGACAAATCGCAACAAAAATATCACCACTTTTAAGGCATTATCTGCAAACTGTGTGCCTTTAGCCTCAATTACCTGAGTGAAGGTTGATGTGCGGTGCTGATTTTGAGGAAGTCTATGACGAAATTAGAACAGATGCAACGGATCGAAACATGTGGTATTGTCGCTATTATTCGCGCCAACAGCGCGGATGAATTGATTCAGACAGCGGCAGCAATTCATGCGGGTGGCGTTAACGTGATTGAAGTCACGATGACGACACCGAATGCGTTACAAGTCATTAGCGATGTTTCATCAGCGTATGGTGATGCCGTTTTGGTTGGTGCCGGGTCGGTGTTAGATGCAGAGACAGCCCGCGCTGTGATGTTGGCAGGCGCGGAGTTCATCGTCAGCCCGGTTACAAAACCGGATGTCATTGAGATCTGTAACCGCTACGGCAAAGTCGTTATCCCTGGTGCCTTTACACCAACAGAAATTTTGACAGCGTGGGAAACCGGGGCAGATTATGTCAAGGTGTTTCCATCGAGTGGTGTCGGTGCCGCCTATATAAAAGATGTGAAAGCACCGCTTCCCCAGATCCCGCTTGTTCCAACGGGTGGTATCAACGCTGAAAACGCCGCCGAGTTTATCACTGCTGGTGCTACTGCTTTGGGAGTTGGTAGTGCGCTGGTTAATAATCAATTGATTGCAGCCGGGGAATTTGCCCTACTCACAGAAAGAGCCGAGCAGCTTGTCAAGGAGGTACAACGCGCCCGTTCAGACACTAATTGCGCTTAAACCCGCTGAAAATGTGTTTTTGTGTTGACAATTCGTATTAATTTTGTTAATCTTGTTACCAAGGATTATATACTGTTCACTTGTAAGATACCGCTATGCAGATTGATCAATTAATCTTAGGTAAATATAGATTGCTTGAATTTCTCAATTCAGGAGGCTTCTCCTCAGTTTTTCGCGCCCGCGAAGAGATGACAAACCGAATCGTTGCGATTAAAGCCTTAGCAAAAACTGCCTATCCTGCAAGCAGAATGAAGTTTTTGCTGAACGAATTTCAAGCGATGTCAAAAATTTGGAAGCATCCGAATATAGTCTCCATTCATACCGTTGAACCCGGCGAGGACGACTACGTCGCGTGGATCGTGATGGAATTTGTTGAAGGGAAAAGTCTTCACGATCTCATGCAGGAAGGTGCACTCGTGCTAACGGATGCGCTCAACATCGGTTTGGACATCTGTCGCGGCCTGAGAGAAGCGCATGCTCACAAGATTATGCACCGGGACATCAAACCGCAAAATATCTTGCTCACAATTGACAAAGAGGCAAAAGTTGCCGACTTCAGCATCGCTCGTATCTTTGGAGAGACGACCGAATTCGCTGAGACCATGGCAGGCACGCGACGCTACATGGCACCCGAACAAACCTATGGATCTTATGACTATCGAGCGGACCTTTACTCCACAGGACTCATCCTATATCAAGCCGTAACCGGGCGCTTTCCGTTTTCAGGTGAAAATAAAGAAATAGATAAAAAGAAAGCTGCCGGAGAGATAGAAGAAATTGACAGATGTCCGGAGGTGCTCCGCCACTTTTTACAAAAAGCCCTCCATCGGCAACTCTCAGAACGCCATCAAAGTGCTACCGAGATGTACGAAGAATTGGATCGCATCCGGCAAGATGAGTACGTCAAACAGGCTTCGGAGCTTATTGATGCAAGCGTCAATTCCAGTAATCCAAGATTAGCAGAAGCACTTGAACGCTACCGGAAAACGTTCCGTCTGTCGCTTGCAGACGCAGAACGGATGAATCAAAATCTATTTTTCCAGCGGCGCCAAAAAGAGGAAAATACCAAACGCGAAAAATTGTTAGCTCAAGTCGAAAGGCATTATACGCGTGCTATACGCCACGCAGAAAACCGAGACTATTCGAGCGTACTTGCTGAACTTCACAAGGTAAGCCACCTCTGTATTGACGACCAGGGTTTAACTAAAGTTGCTGATAATTTGTTTCAGACACTTAATACGGTAAATGTGCCACTCTCAGCAAATCCGACTGTAGAGGAAGTCGTCTCACTCATTCAGAACTTGCCGGACGGTGAAAGTACTGACCTTCGTACATGGCTTGAGCATCAAAAATTAGTCCCAGAAGAACCGACGGGTGTAACGCCGATACAACCCCGTGTCAAGGCATCGGGCAGCTATCGACTCGTAATTGAGGAAGCGTCCCCGGAATACCTACTCGACCAAGTTCATAGTGATATTCAGTATCCACATGAAGAAGAAGCACTTCATATCTTCCAACAAATTCAGATTTTTCAACAACAAGGCCGCACCCAACAGTGGCTCGCGTTTTATAATAAATTAGGTAAGTTCTATCAAAAACAGGCGGCCAATTTTGTTAAGAAAGACGAATTAGAGCTCGTTGCCAACTGCTACACGCGCGCTCGGTTCGCTTACACAGTTGCAGAGAAACAGCGTCGATCGAGAAAGAACGCTAAAAGAGGTGCGGTTTACTATACCCGCCTCGCACGGCAATTTGAACTCCAACGTTCATGGGAAGAAGCAGGCAAATCTTATATCCTTGCCGCCTACAATCATGGCTATGTGAATATGCCCACGCTTGTCGAGGAGTGTCACAGAATGGCAACTGTCTGTTATTTCAACGCCGCTGAAAGTGCTCACCTCAATAACGAGTTACAAACCGCTTACGACTTTTACATGTTGATCTTGGCAATCGGTGAAAAAATGTCTACGCCAACAAAAATGGTTAGCGAAGCACAAAAATTAATCTCAGAAATCCCGGTTGTCGATTGAAGGGACTGTCTTACGTGAAAACATCTTTGAAGCGTGGAGAGGTGCTCGTTGGGACCTTTGTACTGGAATTTGGCGGTTCCGCGATTGCGACACTCCTCGCGAGTGCCGGCGCAGACTTTATTATCGCAGACTTGGAACATAGTTCCTTTTCCATAGAAGCCGTTGGACGCATAATTCGGAACGCACGCGGCTCAAATCTTCCTTGTATTGTTCGTGTGCCTGCCCTTGAACGCCATTTTATCTCTCGGGTACTTGATGCTGGTGCGACTGGCGTGATGATTCCCCGGGTTGAATCTCGCAACGATATCGAAAAAATAAAACCGTGGACAAAATACGCGCCCGAAGGCGACCGAGGGGTTGCATTCGGAATCGGACACACCGATTATGGAGATTTCACAAAACTTGATACCAGAGAATACGTACGCAACGCGAATCAGGAAATCCTCACCATTGGGCAAATCGAAACCGTCAAAGCTGTCGAAAACTTAAATGACATCCTCACCACTGGTGAGTTAGATGTTATATTCATTGGTCCCTATGATCTATCAACATCTATGGGCATCTCTGGCGAACTCGACCATCCGCTACTTTTAGACGCTATAAAACAAATTATCAAACTTACACAGACGCATGATATCGCTTTAGGTTGTTATGTCAATGATTTTGAGAGTGGTGAACAGTGGTTGAACTTGGGTGTTCAACTCATTGCATGTGGAAATGATGCTTTCCTCTTAACTCGTAAATTTGCCGAGGAACATCAGAAATTCAAAAACGCGGCGGCTTTGAAATGAAATCATACGATATTCTCACAATCGGACGGAGTTCTTTAGATCTCTACGCGAATGACATCGGTGCCGCGTTTCCAGACATTAAAAGTTTCGGTGCCTTCGTCGGAGGGTGTCCTACCAATATTAGCGTCGGTGTTCAGCGACTTGGGCTTCAGGCTGTGCTACTGACGGCTGTCGGTGAGGATCCGGTTGCAGAGTTCCTACTCAAGTTCTTGAAGAACGAAGGCGTTGAAACGCAGTTTATCCCCTATAAGCCTAAACACCGAACGAGTGCTGTTGTACTCGGTATTGAACCGCCAGACCGGTTCCCACTCATCTATTACCGTGATAACTGTGCGGACATTGAACTCACTATTGACGATGTTCTCGCTGCGCCAATCACTGAAAGCCGGGCGGTGTTGATATCCGGTACTGGCTTGAGCAAAGAACCGAGTCGCAGCGCAACGCTTTATGCTGCTGAGAAGGCACAATCCGTCGGTTGCCAAGTCTTTTTGGACCTCGATTTTCGGGCAGATCAGTGGCATGATCCGAGAGCGTTCGGTGTTGTTGTCCGATCTGCGTTACGTTATATTGATATTGCTATCGGCACGGAAGAGGAGATCAAAGCAGCCACACTTACGGACCTTTCGCAACTCACAATTGAACACTCCCAAATTTCAAATCCTACAATTGAGGGAGATATGGTGGTTGCTATTGAAACGCTTTTGGGTGCTGGTCCAGATGCGCTAATAGTGAAACGCGGTATTGAAGGTGCAGATGTCCATCTGGTGAGCGGTGAAATTATTCACGGAGCACCATTTCCTGTTGAAGTCTACAATACTCTCGGTGCCGGAGATGCCTTCGCGAGCGGTTTTATTTATGGGAACCTCAGTGGCTGGGGTTGGGAGAAATCTGCCCGTCTCGGCAATGCGACTGGTGCTATTGTCGTAACACGGCACGGTTGCGCTAACTTTATGCCAACAATGCCCGAAGTTGATGAATTTGTCGCTGAACGCGGCGGATGGTAAACGCGATTATTCTGACATATATGGCAGGTTAGATATTTATCCGCAGTCCATACACCACTTTATCAAAGGAGAACATTTTCCAATATGGAAAGTGCAGAACAATTTTCATGAAAACACGAAAACTCACGATGGGACAAGCCATCGTTCAATTTCTTCAACAACAATACGTTGAAAGAGACGGGAACGAAATCCAATTCTTCGCTGGGATGTTCGGCATCTTCGGACATGGAAATGTTGCTGGGATCGGGCAAGCGTTGCACCAGTACTCTGATACCTTTCGCTTCTATCAGACCCGGAATGAACAGTCAATGGTGCATACCGCTGCTGCATTTACCAAGATGAACAACCGTTTGCGTGCTTTTGCTTGCACGACCTCTATCGGGCCGGGCGCGACGAACATGATTACAGGTGCCGCTGGCGCGACAATTAACCGATTACCTGTTCTCTTGTTACCGGGTGACATTTTTTCGACCCGTTTAGTCGCGCCAGTTTTACAGCAGCTGGAGTCCCCGAGTTCACAAGATTATTCGGTGAACGATTGCTTCAAACCAATTTCACGCTACTGGGACCGAATTAACCGCCCAGAACAGATAATCACAGCGTTGCCAGAGGCGATGCGGGTGCTAACATCTCAGGCAGAAACAGGTGCTGTAACCTTAGCCCTTCCTCAAGATGTTCAAGCCGAGGCGTACGATTATCCCACACAGCTTTTTGATAAACACGTCTATACCATCTCTCGTCCTCGTGCAGACGAAGGTTTGTTGAATCGAGCAACGGCATGGATTCGTGAGAGCAAATGCCCATTAATTATCGCCGGTGGCGGTGTTATTTATAGTGAAGCTACAACGCAACTTGCACAATTTGTGGAGCAGACAGGTATCCCTGTTGGTGAAACCTTCGCTGGTAAAGGGTCGCTACCGTATAATCATCCACAGAATCTCGGCGCAATAGGTGCGACCGGTACGCCGGGTGCAAATATCACAGCGCGAGAGGCAGACTTGGTCATCGCCATCGGCACGCGCTTAAGTGATTTTACGACGGCTTCCAAAACGGCTTTCCAGAACCCCAACGTCCGTTTTATCAATATTAATGTCGCTGAATTTGATGCCTATAAGCATGCTGCGCTACCCCTCGTTGCAGATGCACGTGTCACGCTTGCGGAACTTGCTACCGCCGTAGGAGATTATCGCGTTGACGCGGCTTATGCTGCACAGATTGAGAAATATCGTGCCGAGTGGGAGGAAGAGGTAGATCGGCTTTACCATCTCGGCCACGGTCCCTTGCCGAGCCAAAGCGAAGTGATTGGCGTGGTTAATGAGTTCTCGCGTCCTGAAGATGTTATGGTTTGTGCTGCGGGCAGCCTGCCGGGTGATCTGCATAAGTTGTGGCGTACCCGTAATCCGAAACAGTACCATTTGGAATACGGCTACTCGTGTATGGGATATGAAATCGCCGGTGGGTTAGGTATCAAAATGGCGGATCCGAGCCGTGATGTCTATGTCATGGTAGGCGATGGTTCATACCTGATGTTAGCGCAGGAAATTATCACATCTATTCAGGAAGGCTACAAATTGATTATTGTACTCGTCAATAATGAGGGACATAGTAGCATCGGTGGGTTATCTCGTGCGACTGGTGCACAGGGATTTGCCACCCGTTTCCGTTACCGGGACGAAGAAAGCGGCGAACTTTCCGGTGATTTTTTACCGGTGGATCTTGCAGCGAATGCCGCGAGCCTCGGTGCCAAAGTGATTGAAGCGACAACCTTGCAGAGTCTAAAAGCTGCCCTGCATGAGGCACGTGAAGCAGCGCACACAACCGTTGTAAAGATTGATGTGGATTACTATGAAAAGGTCCCAGGCTACGAATCTTGGTGGGATGTGCCTATTGCCGAAGTCTCCGAAGTAGATACAGCGCAAGAGGCGTACAAAGCGTACGAATCGGATAAGCAGAAGGAACGTTACTTCCTGTAGACAATTGAGTTGCTCTGAAACGAAAGGAAATTATGAAAGCTTCAGAACTTTTAGCGAAAGTCAAGTCCGGGGAAGCGATCCCTTGCAGTGCATGTGATGGGAAAATCCCAGCGGCAGACATTTTAGGTTTCGTGTTTAAATTGGAGAAACTCGCGCCGCGGATGGAAAATGCAAACGTTGGCGATATAACCTGCGTCCAATGCCAAGAGGCAGACCCAGATATCAAAATCACGCCGCGTGGACCCGATGTTAAATTCGTCCGCGGAGACTAACGCCAAGGGGCGGAGATCCTATCCGCCCTTCCGCATTTAACTATGCCTGAATACATCGTTGGCAGAAACCCAGTCATAGAACGCCTACAGAGTGAGTCTCAAGATGTAGAAAAAATCTGTATCGCCGAAGGAAGCACGCACTCGCGCATCCACCAAATTATCACGATGGCGGAACGGGCAGGCATTCCCCTCAAACACTGCACACGGCGCGAATTAGATAGGCTTGAACCGTCTGTGCCACACCAAGGTGTTATTGCTTTTGTTAAGGCTCTGCAATATAGTGACCTGTCATCAATACTCGCGAAGGTGCAACACGGTAAGCGCGATGCGCTGTTGATTATGTTAGACGGGGTTCAGGATCCGAGGAATCTTGGGGCGATCCTCCGAACTGCCGATGCTGCGAATGCCGACGCTGTCATTATTCCAAAGAACCGTGCTGTCGGTATCACAGCCGCCGTCCACAAAGCATCAGCAGGTGCATCTGCCTATATCCCTATTGTCAAAGTGACGAACCTTGCGCGCACCGTAGACACGCTTAAAAAAGCAGGTATCTGGGTCGCAGGTGCTACCGGGGATGCGTCGCTCCTATACACCGATGCAGATTTTAGCGTCCCGTTATGTCTCGTGTTAGGAAGCGAAGGGGAAGGCATCCGACGACTCGTCAAACAGCAATGTGACTATCTCGTGCATCTACCGATGTTCGGGAAAATTGAGTCGCTTAACGTTTCAGTTGCAGCCGGTGTTCTGCTATACGAGGCACTTCGGCAACGTGAGGCAAAGTGAACCGTTCAAATAAATCCCTCTTCCTTTAGACTGACAAAGATCCCGTCGCCGATGACGATGTGATCTAATACTTTAATCCCGATTTGATTGCCAGCCTCAATCAATTGTTTTGTTGCCCGGATGTCTTCCTGACTCGGTTGGGGGTCACCAGATGGATGGTTATGGACGAGGACGATTGAATTTGCGGATTCCTCAATCGCGAATCGAAAAATTTCGCGTGGGTGGAAGACGCTGGCGTTTAGCGTCCCTTCAAAGACTGTTGCTTCTGCTAACTTTTTGCCCCAAGTTAAATCGTTGCTAAGATCGCCGGCGACACCTTTGGTTGTCACACCGCCTTTGGTATCAAGACATAAGACGCAGACAATTTCCTTCTGTAGGTAGCGCATTTTAGACATCATCAGGTCGGCGACATCGCTGGGTGAGGTAATCTTATCCCGCTCGGCGTGGAAACGTGCCAATCGCTTTCCAAGTTCAAACGCTGCAACGATTTGTGCTGCTTTCGCTTCACCAACCCCTTTAATCTTCTCATATTGCTTGGATTTGTTATCAGCCATCCGTTTTAGATCCCCTTCAAACGCCACAAGAATCTGCTCACCGAGTTGAATAGCAGTTGTTCCTTTGAAGCCACTCTTGAGGATGATGGCTAAAAGGTCAGAATCTTTCAGGTTTTCCGGGCCGTATTTGCGGAGTCTCTCGCGTGGACGTTCGTCTTCGGGAAGGTCCTTGATTCGTGGTTTGTATGTGTTATCCATTGAGTGCCTTTCAGTTTAATAGAGAACTTAACGGCAATTATAGCAATTTTTCGGAATAAAAACAAACGAAATCTAATGCCGCTTAACAATTGAGAGTTGACAAATAATTTGAAAATAGTGTAGAATAAAAGTAGTGGGTTGGTACTATCTGTTTCCTAACACATGCAAAGAAGGAGAATATTCATGGCAACTACGATTCGCCAACAAGATGGCGTTGCAATTTTGGAACCGAACGGCAAAATAATGGGAGCTTCAGTATCGGAATTACGAGACGTTATCACGTCGCAAATAGATGCCTCCGATGAACCACGTATCCTCATCAACTTCGAGCGCGTTACTATGATGGACAGTTCGGGCCTCGGTACCCTAATGGGTGCGCATGTCGCTGCAACGCGGAAGAATGGTCGTATCGGTGTCATCCATGTTGGAAAAAACATCAAAAACCTGATTGTCCGAAGCCGGTTAGTCAGTATCTTTGAACATTTTGACGACGAGGATGCTGCAGTTTCTGGTCTATCGAGCGGAGGTTAATCAGCACAATTGAGAGAACGCGCCTACAACCCAAACCGGCGGTAGTATTTAGGAGTTAATTATGGCAATCACCGTGTCTGAGAGAGAAGGGGTCGTTATATTTAAACTGAGTGGTAGAATTATCACCCCAAGTATCAAGGAAATCTCGGAAACCGTAGCGGAGACACTTGCGGGGGGCACTTCACCACCGAGATTGGTTTTTGACTTTAAAGAGGTAACCGGGATGGATAGTTCTGGTCTTGGTGCGCTCATGAAAGTTTATTCCGACATTCGTCCGCACGGCGGGAAGATTGCGGTGATTAACGTGAACAAACATGTCAAAAACCTCATTGTCATGGCTCGATTGATCACCGTCTTCAAAAATTTTGAGAACGAAGATGACGCTGTTACCGCCTTGCTGCACCATCCGTAGTTTAGGTTTAATTGTAGCGCGTTCGCGAGACAACTTGTGTTAAGCTAACACAGATGCCTTCTAAGTAACACTCAGCTGCCTTGCACCGATAAGGGGGTGCCTCATGATAAAAAATATCCTCGTTGCCATCGGCGATACGGATTACGAAAAAAATGCCTTTGAGTACGCTGGTCAATTGGCAGTACTTTTAGGTACACATCTATCGTGCGTTTTCTTTCAAGACAGCAATCATGGCGGAAATGCTGATGTCGCAGCGACTGTGCTCCGTCGAACAGAAGCGGAATGCTCCCTCTACGATTTTCTCGATTATCACGTTGAGGCTGTCGCCGGTAATCCGCGACAGATGATATGTGAACAGGCGCACTCCGCTGACCTCGTTGTTGTTGGACTTCCTGAAGATGTGAGAAAGCGTCGACTCAAACTTATTCAGAACCAAATTGACGATGTCCTACAGCATATCACACGACCGATCATCGTGGTACACGAACAGTGCACGCTTTTACGAAAAATTCTCGCTGTCCATCACGGAGATACCTATTCTGACCACGCTTTGGGGCTTGTCGCAGAGATTGGAGAATTGACAAAGGCTGGCATTGTTGGACTCGCACTTTCAAGTACACAACCCGAAGCAGCGCAGATTAAGCAGCAGATGGAAGCATACTTGAAATACTATGACGTTCAAACCGATTTCCTTACCGCTCGTGGTTTTACCGTAACAAATATCTTGGAAAACGCAGAGGAAAATGATTGCGATCTCATCGCGTTGAGTGCAAGCCATCACGGTAGGTTGTACGAGCTTGTTTTCCAAAGCACTACACAAACCGTTGTCAAACTCGCAAACCGTGCGGTTTTAGTAACAAGATAAACTTCGTGCAAATCACAAAGTACTCCTACCTCGTACCTTGTGGAGGCAAAAATGAAGCTTAAGGACGCAACTCACAAGCACATATTATTAGGGGAATCCATCGATTCTCACTGTCTTTTGGAGATTTCCACAGATATGTTTGGGTGTATCAGTTGTGACGGCAGCTTCGTCCCCCTCAACTCGGTCTGGGAAGATACACTTGGATTCACCGAGTTGGAACTCCAAAATCAGCAATGGTGGATGTTTGTTCATCCAGATGACAGACAGCAAACGCTCGACAGAGTTGAGAAGGTTGAAACAGGCGAACGCGACAGTGTTATCTTTGAAAACCGCTTTCAGTGCAAAGATGCAGCCTACAAGTGGTTAAGGTGGCGCGTAACAAAAGCCCCCGAAAAACAACTCTGTTACCTCGTGGCAACAGATATTAACCGGCAAAAGCGATTGGAAGCGAGATTGAAAGAGAGTGAAACTCGCTTCCAGCAATTGGCGGTCAAACATGTCCAAGAGGGGGATCTGTTACATACGCTGATGGAAAATACCCCGGACCATATCTACTTTAAAGACACGGAGAGTCGGTTCATCCGAATTAACCGTTCTTTGGCAGACCAGTTTGGTTTAGATAATCCAGCAGATGCGGTCCATAAAACAGATTTTGATTTCTTTACGCGTGAACATGCGCAACAAGCCTACCAAGACGAGCAAAACGTTATTGAGTCCGGGAAACCGATCGAAGGAAAACAGGAAAAAGAGACATGGCCCGATGAACAAGATACGTGGGTATCAACGACGAAAGTGCCGATTCTCGATAGAGATGGACGTATTAAAGGAACATGTGGCATTTCACGAGACATAACCGAATACTATCGCGCACAACAGGCAGTTCGTGATTCTGAAGTGAACTGGCGTTCTCTTGTTGAAAGTGTACCGGATATTATCTCAACGATCGACCTTGATTATCGTCTTCAATTTGTCAACCGACTGCCGCCTACCCTCGAATTAAAACCTGAAGATCTCGTTGGAAAAAGCGTTTTTGATTTCCTCACTGAAGAACATCACGAGCGGTTTAAAGAGGCCTGCGCGAAGGTAGTCGAAACCGGTGAACTTGCTACCTATGAAATTCAGGGATTGATAAGTGGATATTGGTATGCATCCTGCATCGGTCCGATTCAGCAGGACGGAGAACTCGTTGGATTCGTGATGGCATCAACGAATATCACAGATCGAAAGCAAGCAGAAATTGAGGTACAACATAGTGAAGAACGTTTTCGTCGAGCAGTTCTGAACGCGCCACTGCCTATCATGATTCATGCCGAGGATGGTGAAGTCCTGCAAATTAGCCGGGCATGGACGGAATTAACAGGGTACACACTCGAAGATATACCTACAATCTCAAAATGGTTAGAGCAGGCGGATAGCCAGGAAGCTGAGGAAATTAAAGCACATCTTGCACAGTTGTACCGTTCCACAGAACGCGTGGCAGAGGGTGAGTATGTAATTATTACCCAGTCCGGTGAAAGGCAGATTTGGGAGTTTAGTTCGTCGTTGCTTGGAGCACTTCCGGATAAAAGACATCTTGGCATTAGTATGGCACTGAATATTACAGAGCGGATAAAAACCCAAAAAGTGATGCAACAAGCCAAGGAGACTGCCGAATACGCGAGTCGCGCGAAGAGTGATTTCCTCGCAAACATGAGCCATGAATTGCGTACACCGTTGAATGCGATTATCGGTTTCGCTGAGATCCTGCGAGATGAACTTGTCGGAAGTATCAACGCCGAGCAGAAGGAATGCGTCAATGATATTCATATTAGTGGTCAACATCTGCTGGAGATGATTAACGACATTCTCGATCTTTCAAAAATTGAAGCCGGGAAAATGGTGCTGCAATTGGAGACATTTTCTATTGTGGAAGCCGTTGAAGAGGTGAACGCGATTATTAATGCGCTCGCTGTAAAGAAGAATTTGGACCTCACCTTGACCTATAACCGGAATTGTATGATTGAAGCTGACAGGGTTAAATTTAAGCAAATCTTCTACAATCTGTTATCCAATGCAGTAAAATTTACCCCAGAAGGCGGAAAAGTCACGACCCAGCTGAAAGTCACTGAGACAGAACTGTGCGCCGAGGTTATTGATACGGGTATAGGTATTGCCGAAGCAGATCAGGCGAAACTTTTTGCACCATTTACACAGATTGATACCTCAAAATCTCGGCGTTATGGCGGAACCGGTCTCGGTTTGGCAGTGACGCACCGGCTTATCATATTGCACGGCGGTGAAATCAGCGTCAAAAGCGAAGAAGGGAAAGGGAGCAATTTTACTTTCAGAATCCCTCTGCAACAATTAGACGGTGGCACCGACGCTACATCTGATAAAACGGCATAGGAAACCAAGGTCCAGTGGCTTGATACCACGCTACTGCTGGTTTGAACAGAGGACAACTCGTGAAACCTGAAAACCCACCTTCAGCTGAAGAACAGACACAGATGCCAAAGCGAATCTTGGTAATTGAAGACCAGGAGTTGAACCGAAAAGTTGTGCGGATTGTCCTACAATCAAAAGGTTATACAGTTGTGGAAGCGACTGATGCTATCGAGGCACTCGCCAGTTTAGAAGACGCAATACCACAGTTGATTCTCATGGATATTGCTTTACCCGGACAAAGCGGCGAAGATTTAACGAAACGGATCAAAGCGAATCTGGCGTGGGTAGATATACCGATTATCGCGCTAACCGCTGCAGCGATGTCTGGCGATAAAGAACGTATCCTCAAAGCAGGTTGCGATGATTATCTCAGTAAGCCGATTGATATTAAGGTACTCGTCGAACGTGTAGAAACCCATCTCAGAAGGACGGAAACATGAACCATGAAGGGCATAGTCTAACAATCCCAATCCTTTAGGTTTGGGTCCAACCCCGTAATGCCCGTGCTAAAGTCAAAAAAAGATTTGACCTTGCCTTGATAATGTGATATAATTACAATATCTCGTAGGCAGACATGCTAAGCATTGTCGCAAGACAATGTGTCTGCCTCCTACTTAGCAGGGGATAAAATGCCGGATACGAGATATACCCAATGATTGTATCACATAAGATAGCATTAGATACTACAGACGACCAATGCACGTGGTTTTCACAACAATGCGGTTATGCTCGCTTTGCTTTCAACTACGCTTTATCCGACTACAATAACGAACCCCGTCATTGGAAAGAACTCAATAAACGTTTCAATATAGCCAAGCGTGATATTGACTGGGCGAGTGGGATGGATCAGCGTGCTGCGTTGTTTGGCATAAAGCACCTTGGAGACACTATCAGCCATTGGAAAGGCGGACAAAATAGGAGACCGAAGAAAAAGAGACGTAGAAACCGTCAATCCTATAGTACCGACCCGAACACAGTAAAGATAGAAGGTAAGCGTATACGCCTCCCTAAAATCGGGTGGGTGCGTATGTATCAGAAGTTACGACATAAAGGTGAGATTACAAAAATAACTCTATCAAGGACAGCACACCGTTGGTTGGTATCTATAACCGTTGACACAGGAAAACCAAATGCTCCCCGAGACACACGTGGACTCCCTGTTATCGGAATAGACGTAGGTATCAACTCACTGGCAACCCTTGATACAGGTAAGCAGTATCCGAACCCAAGACTGCTTAAGAAGTATGAGCAGAAACTAAACGTGAACAACGTAAGTTGAGTAAGAAAGAGTATCTATCAAATAACTGGTATAGGCAGAAACGCAAAGCGGAGCGTATCCACTATAAGATTGCTTGTATCCGAAATGACGCTCACCATAAAGCGACAACAGAGATCGTCAATATGGCAAGCGTGATTGGAATAGAAACGCTCAAGATTACAAACATGCTTAGGAACAAGAACCTTGCCAAAGCGTTATCAGATAGTGCGTTAGGTGGTTTTCTTGCTATGCTCAAATCCAAAGCAGAAGTATTCGGTATACCTGTTGAAGAAGCCTCACAATTCTATGCTTCAAGTAAAACTTGTAGTAACTGTGGACATAAGAAAGAAACGCTTACACTTTCAGATAGACACTATCAATGTAGCGCATGTGGTATCTCTATAGACAGAGACCAAAACGCTGCTATAAATCTAAAGCACCTCGCCGTAGGGCATACGGAGAGTTAAAACGCTTGTGGAGTTTGTGTAAGTCCTTCACAAGTGAAGGCAATAAACTATGAAACAAGAACGGAGGAATCCCACTGCTTTAGCTGTGGGGGGTGTCAAATGACTTCTGAACTGCAAGAAGCCGCTAAAATCCTTGTTGTTGATGATGAACCGAGAAATGTCAAAATTCTCCAAATTCAACTCAAGGCGCGAGGGTATACGGTTTATACAGCCGCAGATGGACTTGAGGCACTTGATGTTGTCGAGAAAGAGATGCCCGATCTCATCTTATTGGATATCAATATGCCGAAAATGGACGGTTTTGAAGTTGTTAAACAAATTCGAGCAAATGAAGCGACTGAGTTTATCTCGATTGTGATGATAACAGCGCTACGCGATACACGCGAAAATCGAATTAAGTCCATTGAAGCAGGTGCCGACGATTTTATTGAGAAGCCTTTTGATAGCTTGGAAGTGCTGGCACGGGTCCGATCGCTATTACGAATTAAACAATACCAAGACACACTTGCAAAACATAACGCCCGATTGGAAGAAGATCTCCAAATGGCACGGAGCATTCAGGAGATACTGATTCCGCAGAATGGAGTATTGGAATTATCGGGATTCCGTATCGCTTCCCGGTGCTGTCCTGAAATGGCAGTCGGTGGAGATTTCTTTGATATATGGGAAGTCGCGCCGAACCGTCTCGGCGTTTTTATTTCTGATGTTATGGGACACGGCGTTTCAGCTGCGTTCGTAACAGTTTTTATTAAAACGGTTTTGGCGGAATTCCAGCAACAGGTTGTGGATAATCCAGGATACCTGCTTGAAATACTAAATACTCGTTTTAATGATTTGATTAGTTCACGGTTGTTTATGTTTGCAACCGCCTTCTGCGGTATCATTGATCTCGACAAAGGTGAGCTCATCTGTGCAAATGCCGGGCATTCATTCCCATTTTTGTACAATACAGACCGACAGACGTACGACACTATTGGTGATAAGAACACAGGAAACGGACTGGGTATTTGGCAGGAATCGGTTTATGAAACCATACATTATCCATTCGACCTGTCGAGTAAAATGTTTCTCTATACAGACGGTGCTTATGAAGTGAAAAACCCGCAAGGTGAAGAATTTACGGTAGAACGTCTCCAAAAATTAGTGTCTGCTTGTACAGAACAGTCTGCTGCGAAACTCATCGTTAACATCTCGGAGGCTATTGATGTCTTTACCGAGACCTGTCCTAAAGAAGACGATCTAACGCTTATTGCTATTGAGGTTGCGGGGGAGAACTAAAGTTTAAGGTCGCTGGGTTTTAGGAGACCAAAAACGACTCGGACATCTGTTCCACCTGCCGAGTTGGGATGCATCTCGTGGGTATCCGCGAGCGATTTAGCGATGAAAATACCGTGTCCACTTTCATTGCTTGGAGAACGATTCTCTTCAATTTCCGAGAGCCTTTCGTGTGTCAACCAACTTTTTTCCCCCCTATATGGCGAACCGGTATCTCTCACTAAAATCTCAAGCGAATGCGTGTCAATCCTGATTCGTAATTTAACGCCAACCGTGGCATCGACCGAACCGTGATGTATTGCGTTGCTGCAGATTTCATCGAGCACAAGTTGGATGTCTGCCACGCGTTTTCTGGAGAATCCGAGGTTTTGTGCGAGGTTTCCAATAAATGCCCGGATAGGTTCTATATAGAAGACAGCACTCGGAATTTTAAGTTTAATGTCTACTTTTGCCATGTGCTAAAATCTGTTCGTTTTAAAATGCGGCAAGTGCACTGTTTTCTGACTCATAGATTTCGACGACACTGGAAGCGCCGATCAGATTGAAAGTGCGTGTTAGGTTATCAGCGAGCGCGCAAATCTTAAGGTCGCCACCGTTTTGGCGAAGCCGTTTTGCAACACCCACGAGGGCACCCACAGCAGTACTGTTAATATGACTCACCTGACTGAGATTGACAACAACTCTCTCGACTTTTTCTGCTAATAAATCCTCAAGCACCTTCCGTAGATCAGATGCTGCGTAACTACTCAAGTCTGTTTTTATCTCAAGGATTTTGATTCCAGACTCCTCCCGGAGTTTCATTAATTTTGTCGAATCCATAGAAATCACCTCTCGTAGATCGAAACTATGGTAAAATATACATTTACTTATACATCAGAAGATTGGCGAGGTTACAAGCCCATTGCCGGTGACGAATAGGTGGGTCTCCGTGCCAACGAAGGGTGGAGTGGTCCTGCTGTTTGTTTATTGGAATGTCCAAGTATTTTCATATTTTACGATAGTTACGGTAACCTAAGTTGCCATCTGAGCAACCAACGCTGATTCAATTCCTAAAACCGTAGAAAGACAACATTATTTACATTGAAAGCTATTTAATAATAATATCTTTATATGGTAATAATAACATAACCCAAGAAATAAACCAAGATGAAAGTAACAACTTTTAAAGGTAGCGACCTGGGTTAGGGTGCTAGGAACATTTTAATCTTATCGCAAATCGATAAAAAAGTCAAATAAAATTCTTTGGTTGGGTGTGTAAAGTTTTTGGCACTAAGTGGTTCACTCGGCAATATTATATGATATAGTGTTTCTGTTCATCCAACAGAAATGCAACGGAATATAGGGTTTTATACCGTTCTACCACGGATAAATATAGGATAGATACTTAGCGAGTCAACCACTAAGTGCTCCCTTTCTCTTGCGGACGGATTTGTAACCCCGATGTATCCCGATCATAACCCCTTCAGTTCTACACTTTTGACTGACACACCCTTCTAATCCCGCAAATCCTCTAAGTCTGTGAATCCCCTTTCCAGTAACCGGTAGAGCCCCGCTTCAGACAATCAACACCCGCATTACCCACTTGAAACTCTAATCTTCATACAGAACAAAGGCATCCGTTTTGAAGGTTCGGTGTCACTTGCGTTCAACCCGGGGCCTCTTTTGAAAATTAATTTGACATTCCTACAAAAACACACTATAATTATAATAAGTAGAATGTAGAGGGTTCTCAGATTTTGCGTTCTCAAAAGGTTCATATCCGCCCCAGGTAGAAGCAGAAAACCCAAGCGGACACACAGACCCCCTATAAAAGCACTACGCCGGAGAGCCTCCGAAGAAATAACACAGATTGTAGCAAACGCAAAAAAACGCAAACTTCGATGAAAGAAACCGCGGGACCACTGCCTTGATAACGCACACATTTTGCGTTCTGCGTCGAAAAAGAGGCAAAACGCAAAACGCAAACGCAAAAAACGCTATCTGTATCCACGCACTGCTTTTGACAAAATATTTACACACCCTCTTTGGTTGATTCGCGAATTAGAAAGATTTGCCCGGTGGGAAGTCTATCCAAAGATTAAATTGTGCCGATGAAGAAAATTCTTGTTGCTTTTCTTTATATATTTATGATATACTATTGCTTAACCGATTTGAAAGTGTTAAAAGCACTTTGAATATAAGGAGGAACTGGCGGATTAACGCGGTCACGCGTTTTTAAATGGACCAGGTATCTTAATGAACAACGAACAGGCAAATACAAATGTGTCCACCGTTGATGTGGAAGAAGAAAAACACTCAGCTGAAGAATCAACTGACGTGAATCAGGAAGTAGTGAGCGAGACGGAGACTCCAGAAGCTGTGCAAGCAGCTTCAGCAACCGATGCAGACGTTGAGGGTCAAGAAGAAGTCACGGGTAGTGAAGAGCAAGTGCCTGCTGGCGATACTGATTCTAAGCAAGCTGATGAGACTACCCCTGAAGAGGCGGTAGAAGTAATCGCGAGTGATACTGATTCTGAGGAAACAACAACGCTCACCGATGATACAGCGTCTGAAGAGGCGGCAGAAGTAATCGCGAGTGATACTGATTCTGAGGAAACAACAACGCTCACCGATGATACAGCGTCTGAAGAGGCGGCAGAAGTCGTTTTTGTTGATGCTGATACTGAAGAAGCAGCAACGCTTACCGATGATACCGCGCCTGAAGAGGCAGCGGCTGCACCGGAAGAGTTGTCGGAACCGATGAGTCCGGAATCTCTTGAGGAAGCGTATGATAATTCGATAAAAGCGTTTACGGACGGAGAGATTGTTAAAGGTGTTGTCGTAGATGTCAATCGTGATGAGGTAATGATTGATATCGGCTTTAAATCTGAAGGCTATATCCCCGCATCGGAATTTGAGCCTGGGCAAGAGGGGGCACCTGCTGTACAGGCTGGCGATGAAATCGATGTCTATATCGTGCGTCGCGAGGATTCCGAAGGACAAATAGTCCTTTCAAAGAAAATCGCCGACCAAACACTCATTTGGGACGAGATAGCGACTGCGCATGAGACCGGTGCCCCGCTGCAGGGCCATATCACTGAACGGATTAAGGGTGGATTGCGAGTGAGCGTCGGATCCCTACGCGGCTTTTTACCCGCTTCACAAGTTGAATTGCGTCCTATCCAAAACCTTGAGCAGTATGTAGGACAGACGCTGGATATGAAAGTTATCAGCCTGAGCAAGCGGCGGCATAACATTGTTTTATCTCGTCGTGCATGGTTGGAAACTGAACTTGTCCAAAAGCGATCAGAAGTTCTCAATACATTGGAAGTCGGTCAACTTGTGACAGGTGTCGTGAAAAATATAACCGCTTTTGGTGCGTTTGTTGACCTCGGTGGTGTTGATGGTTTACTCCATAAAACAGATATGGCGTGGAAGCGCATCCATCATCCGTCTGATGTCGTCTCGGTTGGTGAAGAGGTTGAAGTCCAAGTTATCGGTATCAGCCAAGAAAACGAGAAAATTTCGTTGGGCTTGAAACAGAAGACTTCGGACCCATGGGCAAACATTGAGGAAAAATATCCAGTTGGCTCTACAGTTCACGGGGTCGTTGTCAATATTGTGAACTATGGCGCGTTCTTACAGTTGGAAGAAGGCGTTGAAGGTTTGATTCATGTCTCTGAAATGGCATGGACGCGTCGTAATGTTGCCCCCTCACGAATCGTCAATAAGGGTGATGATATTGAAGCCATTGTGCTTGAAATCTCAAGGGAAGACAAACGCATTTCACTGGGACTCAAGCAGCTGCAGCATAACCCATGGGAACTCTTGGAACAAAGGTCGCCCGTTGGTAGCAAGATCACCGGCCGTATCCGAAACTTAACGAGTTTTGGTGCGTTTGTTGAAATTGAGCCGGGAATTGACGGGTTAATTCATACTTCTGATCTCTCGTGGACTAAACGCGGTGCCGCAGCCAATGAGGCACTTAAGGAAGGTAGTGAGATTGAGGTCGTTGTACTACAGATTGACGCGGCTGAACGCCGGGTCTCATTAGGACTCAAGCAGACGCAACCTGATCCGTGGGGAGAAGTACCCGAGAAGTATAAAGTTGGTTCTGTGGTCCGAGGTAAAGTTGTCAATCTCACCAGTTTTGGAGCGTTCACCAAACTCGAAGAAGGCATTGAGGGTCTGATTCACATCTCTGAACTCGCTGACCGGCGAATTGAAAAGCCGGAGGAAATTGTCTCCGTAGGCGATGAGTTAGACTTAAAAGTGATCAACCTATCGCCGAAAGATCGGCGCATTGGGCTGAGTTTAAAAGCACTCCTCGCCGAACAAGAGCGCGCTGCAGCACCTGATGAAGAGGAAAAACCAGCAAGAACGCGTCCCGAACGCCCATCTCGCTCGCGACGAGAACGGGAACCGCGACGACAATTGCCGGTACACGAAGAGACTGTCACTACATTGGGTGCCTTACTCAAGGAGGAAATGGGCAAGTCAAACGCTGAGAACGTTGAAAGCCCTGAGCGCGTTGAAAATGTTGAGAGTGCCGAGAGCGTTGAGAGCATCGAAATCGTTGAAAACGTTGAGAGTGCCGAGAGCATTGAGAGCATCGAAATCGTTGAAAACGCTGAGAGTGCTGAGAGTGCTGAGAGCATCGAAATCGTTGAGAGTGCCGAGAGCGTTGAAGGCATTGAGAGTGCTGAGAGCGTTGAAAGCACTGAAGATGCCGAAAACGTTGAGGTTGCTGAGAGCGTTGAAAGTACTGAAGATGCCGAAAACGTTGAGAGTGTTGAGGATACGGAAAACTCTGAGGATACGGAGAATTCCGAAAACACGGAAAACTCTGAGAATTAGAGTTCTCCGTTCCTTTGTCTCAGATCCTTGCTTTCGGAGGGGAAACCAAAGACAAAACCCCGCTAAATATGGACCGGGGTTTGTTTGCTTCCGTTTTCGTTATTAATTGTACGGGTGGGTCTATGGACCCACCCATTATCTCTTGTGCGAAAGACTCGGCAAGCCACAGAGACCTTGCCCTACAAAACAGGGCAGAAATAGATACGTAGAGTAGGAGACGCGGAATTGAGCAAGAATTTTCTGTTTACGTCCGAATCTGTCACTGAAGGACATCCGGACAAAATTGCGGACCAAATCTCTGATGCAGTACTTGATACGATATTCACAACAGACCCGATGGGTAGAGTTGCCTGTGAAACCTTGGTTACAACCGGACTTGCTGTCATCACGGGTGAAATCACGACTACCGCAGACTACGATGCCCAACAAATCGCACGAAAAGTCCTTACCGATATAGGTTATACTGATATTGAATATGGTTTTGATGCCGAACGAAGTGCTGTGTTGAGTATTATTGATAAACAGTCTCCCGATATTGCAATGGGGGTGAACCCTGGTGGTGCTGGAGACCAAGGAATGATGTTTGGATATGCCTGCACCGAAACCCCTGAATTGATGCCGCTGCCAATTACTCTCGCCCATCAATTGGTACGGCGGTTGGCGAAAGTTCGCAAAGATGACACCCTCCCCTTTATCCGTCCCGACGGAAAATCTCAGGTAACTGTTGAATATGTTGACAATAAACCTAAAGCAGTAACTACAGTTGTTATCTCTTCACAACACGATCCGGATGTTGCGGATACTGAGTTGCGAGAAGCGGTTGTTGAAGAAGTTATAAAAAAAATAATACCTGAAAATCTCCAACACCCAGATATTAAATATCATATTAACCCAACAGGACGTTTTGTGACTGGCGGACCGCAAGGAGATGCCGGGTTAACGGGTCGAAAGATTATCGTTGATACGTATGGCGGAATGGGACGCCACGGTGGCGGTGCACTTTCAGGAAAAGATCCAACCAAAGTAGACCGGAGTGCAACTTATGCGGCACGACACGTCGCCAAAAATCTCGTTGCAGCGGGACTCGCAGAACGGTGTGAAATTCAGATCTCCTATGCAATCGGCAGAAGAGACCCTATTTCTATTATGGTAGACACGTTTGGGACTGGTGATGAAGAAGCACTCACCAAACTGGTCAACGCGCACTTTGACTTGACCCCGGCGGGTATTATTGAACGGTTGAAATTGCGCCAGCCTATCTATCAGAACACTGCTGCGTATGGACATTTTGGGCGCGAGGAGCCCGGTTTTACTTGGGAAGAGACCGATTACATAGAAAAACTCCGGTAGATTAAAAAACATTCGAGAATACCGGTAAACAAAAGGAAATTAATGAACTACGATATTAAAACAACAGAACTCGCAGTGGCAGGCAAACAACGAATTGATTGGGCAAACCGATTCATGCCTGTTTTGGATTCCATCCGTGCAAGATTCCAAAATGAACGTCCCTTAGACGGGTTAAAGGTAGCCGCTTGTCTACACGTCACAACTGAAACAGCAAACTTGATGAAGGCATTGAAAGCAGGCGGTGCCGAAGCCTTTGTCTGTGCATCAAACCCGCTCAGTACCCAAGACGATGTCGCTGCATCTCTCGTTGTTGACGAGGAGATCGGCGTTTTTGCCATCAACGGCGAAGATACAGAAACCTATTACAAACACATTGATGCTACGCTTGATTTACAACCCACCATTACCATGGATGACGGTGCTGATCTCGTTTCAAGACTCCATTCTGAGGAGACTAACCCCGCTTTGGTTGAGCAAGTTGTCGCAGGAACGGAAGAGACAACAACCGGCGTTATCCGACTCAAGAGCATGGCGGCTGAAGGTGTGCTAAAATATCCGATTATCGCTGTAAATGATGCGCGGACGAAGCACTTTTTTGATAACCGATACGGCACCGGGCAAAGCACACTGGACGGTATCATCAGGGCAACGAACCTGTTGATTGCTGGAACGACAGTTGTCGTTGCTGGTTATGGGTGGTGCGGTAGAGGTGTCGCGAGTCGCGCGCGTGGCTTAGGGGCAAACGTTATCGTAACCGAGGTTACCCCCTTGAAAGCTTTGGAAGCGGTGATGGACGGGTTCCGGGTGATGCCGATGCAGAAAGCCGTTCAGGAAGCGGGACTCGTTGTGACACTCACAGGCGATATTCATGTCTTACGTAAGGAACATTTTGAAGCGATGAAGGATGGAGCGATTATTGCGAATTCCGGTCACTTCAACGTCGAAATTGATATTCCCGCGCTCGAAAAGTTGAGCGTTGATAAGCGGAGCGCGCGCCCTTATGTAGACGCATATACACTTGAAGATGGTAAGAAACTCTACCTTATTGGTGAAGGTAGGTTGGTGAATCTCGCTGCTGCTGAGGGGCATCCCGCGAGTGTCATGGACATGAGTTTTGCCAACCAGGCACTGTCGCTTGAATACATTGCTAAAAACCGTGATCAGCTTGAGAATCGCGTGTATGATGTTCCTGAATCTATTGACGATGCCATTGCACTGTTGAAGCTGCAAGCATTCGGTATTGAAATTGACACACTCACGGCGGAGCAGGAGAAATATCTCAACTCATGGGAAATGGGAACTTAGCATCATTTCTTGGCACTGTTTCATATACTGTAGTACATGGTCTGTCCTTATAAGTTCAAGTATAGTCTTTGCTAACGAGGTTTTAAACCTCGTTAGTTTTTAAGAAGACTTTAGGTATTTTCGCTTTGTGAGGGCTACGTATGAAGAAATCAGAAATTTTGGAAGGTGTGATAATACTTCTGTCGGCAGTGTTATTGTTACTGATCTGGGCGGCATCTTCTCAGGCAATACAATTCCCGCCGACGTTGTTAAAAGTGCTGAGTTTTTTGCAGTATCCATTAGTCATCGTACTCGGTGTGATTTTCGTTCGCCGATTGCGACGGATTATCCGCGCGTTTCGCGAAAATAAAAATAGACCGGGTCCTTTCTGATTTTATAGTAATAGGACTTACGCAGACAGGCGATAAAAGGTTCTTTACTATCAACAGATATACCTTGGAAATACGTGTATTTCTCAAAAGTTTCCGTAGGGTTTGTAGTCGCGCAATTCATTGCGCGTTGCGTAAGTCTTGGTAAATTTATGAGGGTTTTGGTCGTTGGTACAGTTACTTTAGATACGTTAGAAACGCTGAGTAAATGGATTGAAATGTTTTTGTACATTTCAGAGTATGTTGATACAACAACGATTTTCTTGGGATCCGAGAAAGAACCGGACCAACATTGTAAAACACCACATCAGTTTTTCCAAGGCAGCGAAAATCTTTGATGGTCCGCGCCTGGAAAAAGAAGACACCCGTAGAGACTATGGCGAAAAACGGATGCTTGCATTGGGCCGAAGTGAAGGACGGATTCTTCGTGTCGTCTATACACGGCGCAACTCATGCATCCATATCATTTCAGCCAGAAAGGCGAACACCCATGAAAGAGCAGAATACATACGTCGAATACAGTCGTTCTGAGATAGACACACAGTCGGATGAGACCAAATGGAATCGCTTTGATGCCCTAACGGATGCGGACATTGATACTGCTGCAGCCTCTGATGAGGACGACCCTAAAACGGATGCAACCTTCTGGGAAGATGCAACCGTGGTGATGCCGGAAAATATTGTCGCTATTGATCTGGACCTGTTAGAGTGGTTTAAGACACAGGCACTTGACTATGAAACGCAGATTAACACAGTCCTTCGGGAATATGTTGAGGCAAACGCCGACAGTTAGCCAATCTGCTGTCCAGAGGCATGATGCGAAAAAAAGAAGGTAGTTGATAATTCAAGGCATGTCACAAGAGGATTCACAATATGGGGGTTTTGGTCGTCGGAACAGTTACTTTGGATACAGTAGAGACACCAAGCAAAAGGGTTGAGGATGTCCTTGGGGGCTCTGGTGTCTATGCTGCTGTCGCCGCGAGTTTTTTTGGGAACACTGTTCAACTTGTTGGTGTCGTGGGTGCTGATTTTCCGCATGCGTACACGGACTTCCTCGAAACGCGCGGCATTGATCTCCAAGGATTAGAGCGGGTTGAGGATGGCAAATCATTTCGATGGGGCGGTCGTTATGCTGAAGACTTTAACGTGCGCGATACCCTTTTCACGGAATTAAATGTTATTGAGGGTTTTCAGCCGGTGTTGCCCGAAACTTACAAAGATACCCCCTATCTTTTCTTGGCGAATAACTCACCTGTGTTGCAACTGAGTATCATTGAACAGGCGACAAATCCGAAACTTATTGTCTGTGATACGATGGATTTTTGGATTAATGAAGAACGAGAGGCGTTAGAGGCACTCTTAGCACGTGTGGATCTCCTCATCTTGAACGATAGTGAAGCGCGACTACTGACGGGTGATTCTAACTTGGTGCGCGCCGCAGAAGCGATTCTGCACTATGGTCCAGAGCGGGTTATCGTCAAGAAGGGTGAGCACGGTGCCATAAGTATTACGAAATCATCTTACTTCAATGCACCGGCATATCCGCTCACGGCAGTAACCGACCCGACAGGCGCAGGCGATAGTTTCGCGGGTGGGATGATGGGATACCTCGCTTCTGTTGGAGATACGTCAGAGGCAGCGATACGTAGTGCTATGGTATATGGAGCGGTTGTCGCCTCTTTTAATATTGAAGATTTTAGCGTTGATCGGCAAAAGCGTGTAGAGTTTTCCGAGATTTCGTCTCGTTATCGTGAACTTCAAGAAGCTGCCCGTTTTTAGTGCAGACTGTGAATCGCCCTATCGTATGCCGCTTCAGCGGATTCCATCATCATTTCTGAGAGGGTCGGGTGCGCGTGAACAGTGTGCGCTATATCCGCGGCAGATGCTCCCAAACGCACCGCGATAGCAGCTTCATGGATAAGCGTTGAAGCCTGCGCACCGACAATATGAACCCCAAGAATATCCCCACTATCCGCGTCAGAAACGGTCTTAACGAACCCGTCCGTCTCGCGTAGTCCCAATGCCTTCCCATTTGCAGCGTAAGGAAATCGTCCTATCTTCACTTCGTAACCTTCATCCGTTGCCTCTTTTTCTGTCATGCCGACGTGTCCAATTTCGGGCAAAGTGAAAACACACCACGGGATAACTTGGTAATCCATTTCAGTAGGGTTGCCGAGACAGTTTTGTGCCGCAATCTTTCCTTCTGCCGATGCGACATGTGCTAACAGATACCGACTGGCGACATCCCCAACGGCATGAATACCTGGGACGTTCGTTTGCATCTTGGCATCCACGACGATTTTTCCGCCCTCGGTGCGAACACCAACCTTTTCTAATCCGATCCCCTCAGTGTTATAACGTCTTCCAATCGAAACGAGCATTTTTTCTGCTGTAATCTCTTCACCGGATTCAAGTGTTGCTGTTACACTTGCGTCCGATTTTTTAACGTGGGTGAGTTTAGCGCCAGTGTGAATAGTGATACCTTTCCGCTTCATGAAAAGCTGGATATGACGGATAACTTGGACATCCTCAGTCGCCAAAATAGTCGGAAGAAGTTCCAACACAGTTACCTTGCAACCGAGTGCATTAAAGATTGAGGCAAACTCGCATCCCGATACGCCACCACCAACAATCAGCAGGCTTTCAGGGAGTTCTGTCAGGTTAAGAACGCCTGTTGTCGTCAAGACTTGGTTTTCATCAATTTCAAAAACAGGTGGTTCTGCCGGTTCAGAACCTGTGGCGATGACAACATTTTTCGCATGTAACTGTTCGGTTGTGCCGTCGGGTTTACTGACGATAATGGTGTTTTTATCGGTAAGTGTTGCTGTTCCGTTGCGGGTGTCAACCTTGTTTGCTTTTAGCAGTTGGGCTATTCCGCCTGTTAGCTGCTGGATAACAGAGGTTTTATGAGCCAACACCTGTGGATAGTCAATTGTCGCCTCACCACTGATATGCACACCGAAGTCAGATGCTGCCTGAACTTGGGTAGCGAGGTTAGCAACAGCAAAGAGGGTTTTCGTTGGGATACATCCTCGATTCAGGCAGGTGCCGCCCCATTCTCCTTTTTCTATAAGGCAGACGCTACCACCAAGCTGTGCAGCTTTAATAGCTGCAACGTATCCACCCGGTCCTCCGCCGATAATCCCGACATTGTATGTAGACATAACTGCTCCTGTTCTGTGGAATGGATTGAATTGTATCACAAAGGCCGAGGGCTGTCAAATTCAAAATATTCAGTTTTGGGTCGACACGACAATAAAAAAGGCGATTGTGTCCCAGCATTACTACTGGTATCTACAATCGCCACTACATTTGAATTGTAGTTATTTCCAAGAGAGTGTCTCCCAAAATAGTTATTCTGCCAACCCGAGCCTTTGCCCTGTGCTTTTCAGTTTCTGTGTCATCTGTGTTATTATACCAAATTAACGTGATTTGTATTATTTTTCCATTTTGCAAATCCACTGAAAACCGACATGTGCCTGCACCTTCTTTGTGTTTTCAGAGAACCATTGACACCTTTTCACAACGGCTTCTTCAAGTGCTGAGAGCGTTGTAAAAACTTTATTCACAACCACCTCTCGCAACAAAGGCCAGAGCCGTTCGGCAGGTTGAAGTTCTGGTGTGTACGGGGGCAAATGAAATAACTCAATCCCTTCTGGGACTTCTAAATCCTTACCCGTGTGAAAACCGGCACGATCTAACAAAAGGATTATCTGTTTCTTGCCTTCCGGGTTCACATCACGCGCAAACTCTGCCAAGGCAAGGTTCATGACTTCAACACTCACACTCGGCATCAGCAGCCAATAGGTCTCACCTGTCTGTGGACGGACAAAACCGAAACCATAAAACCACTTATATGCCGGACACACGGGGGCTATCGGTCTTTCACCTCGCTTCGCCCAGACACGCCGATGAACCGGCAATAATCCCAAGCGCGTCTCGTCTTCTGCCCAGATCTCTACCGGTTTCTCTGGGTGCTGACTTTCAAGCGTAGCTACCCGCTCCTTGAGTTTTTTTTTAAATGTTTGCTGTGCCTCGGGTGTTGCGGCTGCCTGATGTTGCGGACGAGGTGTTTGTAAAGTATAACCGAGACGTTTGAGATATTTCCAACCTGACACGTCACTGACACGACGCTGGAGTGTCTCAGATATCCACGCAGCCACTTTCGGACCCGTCCAAAGACCCCCATCACCAGGAGGCGCAGAAAGGGCAGCTGCAAGGGCGGCTTGCTGTGTTTCATCCAAAAAACGCACACCTGTATTATTTTTGCGTTTATCTCGCAAAGCGGCTTCGCCTTCAGCATTATAGCGTTTGAGCAACTTGCGAACCCAGTCCGGCGTGCATCCTACAATCTCAGCGACTTGCCGGGGGGTGCGTGAATCTCTGGTATCCGCAAGGAGCCAAATAATATGCCAGTGCGTCCGTTCCCGAAGACATTCACATTCAAGATACCTTTGTTTAACAACTTCTACTGAAAAGTGGGGGAAAACCTCATGTTTTTGCTTTTTCATCTCTTCACAATAACATATCTAAAAAATATACACAAGAATAGTCGCGTTAATATGGTATTAGTTGGCTGACGCGCGCTTCAGAGATTTCCAACGCCTCGGCAATCTCCCAATTTAGATGATGCTCACGAATACGGGCGAAAACGTCGCGTTCCCGGGGGGTCAACATTTTCAGGAGTTCCGGCAAGGCACACTCAAAGGAGATGTCCCGGATGAGTTCATCCTCAAATGCAGCGGAGGGGTCTGGAACTTCCAACAACCCTCCGACATCCGAATTGACTTCGGCATCTGGCTCCTTGCACGAATCCCACGCTGCATAGAGATTGGGCAGTTCACGGTTGCTGTGAGTGAGTTCCCTGCTTTTTGCGTCCATCAAAGTACCACAGATTCGTGGGCGGATGAAGGTACCGAAAGTTGCGCACTGTGATGTGCAGGATTGAACCGAGGCCCCTTGTCGAGGAGCACCATGGAGGCAATTTGCTGCAAATCTTCCCGGATATCGGGGCGCTGCGGCGAAGCATACGCTATACAATCCGCACACCGGTTCAAATCCGGCAGCAGCCGTTTTATCGTTGCGTCATCAGGGCAGAAAACCCCCTGATGCTTGTAACACGGGCATTTTATACCTGGCAATTGACATTTCAAAGTCATCTATTGTCCTCCATTTCGGAAGGATGTAGGTTTCCGTGCATCTCTCAAAATCTATGAGGTGCAAGGCCCCGCTACTATTATCTATTATACCGCTTTTGCGGAGAAAAGTTAATACTTATACCATTTCTATCCAGGGCTATTTAGTTTTCGGTTCCGCTTTCGATTTTAGTTTACGAATGTTAACGTTTTTACGAGATATAGCGTGAAAATTAAGTCCTATCTCGTAAAAAGTATTCACACTTATGAAGTAAATATGTACAACTAAATGACCCTGCATTTCTATCAGGGTCATTTATAGTGGATCCCAGAATTAATGGGACACTTTGCACCGGCACGGTTAGGAAACCGTGCCTACCGGGGGACTGCAGAAGTGTCTATTTATTTCTAAACTTTACTATAGTTCTCTGATAAAAGTGAACGCTAAATCTCAACATACCCTTGTAGGAGCGAACTCCGATTCGCGACTTTCAAATCAAAACGGAAACTAAAAGACCGAAAACTAAATAGCCCTGCATTTCTATCAGGGTCATTTAGTTCTCCGATAAAAGTGAACGCTAAATCTCAACATACCCCTGTAGGAGCGAACTCCGATTCGCGACTTTCAAATCAAAACGGAAACCAAAAGACCGAAAACTAAATAGCCCTGCATTTCTATACAGAGCCATTCAATTGTCACGAATCACTCTTGTGGGAGGGGTTTGAAACCCCGATTCTTGCGGACAGCCGCGCGTTCCTATTCCCGATAATGCACTCAGAAAACCGAAAACTGAATGGCTCTGCATTTCTATATGATTACTTTTCATTAACAAAAACACCTTTTGTAGTCGCGCAATTCATTGCGCCTCTTACATTCGCTTTCTGTATGAATACCAATATGTCATAAAATTTCCTAATGAAATATTATATTTCAGAAATGGTATTATTAACATTCATTCAGAGCCATTCAGTTTCATAGGAAAGGCCCGCTGCTCGCGGTTGAATGCCGAAACTGCAGCCTCCTCGGTATCAAAACGTTCAAAGAGGCTGACGAGCCGGTTTAGGACGATCAAGTTCCTGATCTTTTTTTCAACATTGATAATCCCGATGCGGCTTTTCTTCTGCATTGCAACCACATGTGCATTTACCAGCATGCCGAGTCCGGAACTGTCCATCTTGTTAACGTGCTCGAAATTGATGAGAATGCATGCCGCATTGGAGGCATCTAACTGCGAAGTGAGTTTCTCTCGCAATTCCGATACTGCGGCTCCAATTATCTTACCACTCGGTTCCAAAATTACGATGCCGCCCGTCAGGCGAATTGTAGTTGCCATAGGTCTTCTCCTTTTTCCTTCGGGAAGTTGAAATATCAATTCATGATACATGAAATACCCACTATCTTAACTATAGAGATGAAACGGAAAAAGTTAAGGGCCCCTTGCAGAATTATGAGGCATTTCTCGTTTTTTTTCGTTTTCCCGACAAAATAGGCGATATTTTCTCAAAAAAATGGAAAAAATGAAATATCCCCACTTTGAAAACGAAATGCCCCCGCATTCCGTTTTGAGTCAACTGCGTGCCAGCCTTCACTACCGGCAGCTACAATCGCCGCTACCTTTGAATTGTGGTTATATTTCCAAGAGAGTGTCTCCAAAAATAGTTATTCTGCCAATCCGAGGCTTTTCCCTGCGCTTCTCAACTTCTGCGTCATCTGAGTCACCAATTGGCTGACGCGCGCTTCCGAGATTTTCAATGTTTCGGCAATCTCGTAATTTTGTTGATCTTCACGAATACAGGCGAAAACGTCGCGTTCCCGGGGGGTCAACATCTGCAGGAGTTCTGGCAAGGCAGCCGCAAAACTGATGTTCCGGACGAGTTCCTCCTCAAATTCAGCGTGAGAGTCTGGAACCTCCCACAACCGCCCGACATCCGCATTGACTTCAGCCTCCGGATCTTCGGACAAATCCCACGCGCCATCAAAACTGGGGTGTTCGCGCGTGCTATGAGTGATCTCCCTATCTTTTTCATGCATCAAGGCTCCACAGATGCGTGGACGGATGAAGGTACCGAAACTCGCCCCACTATGATGTGCTGGATTGAACGCAGGGGCCTTTTTGATAAGGGTTAAGGAAGCAGTTTGGAACAAATCGTCTTCGAGATCGGGGTGTCGCGGTGCAGCGTATGCCATGCACGCCCCACATTGATGCAAATCCGGCAAAAGTGATTTTACCATTTCATCATTGGGACGGAAAATCCCTTGATGCTTGTAACACGGGCATTTTATGCCCTTCAGTTGACATCTCAATTTCATGAATTAACCCTCCCATTTGGAAAGAAGAGTTGTCTTGTATCCATTGAAAATTGATTAGATACCAATATTTGCTACGATAATCTATTATACCTCTTTTAACGGAAAAAGCCGAACTAAAATCAGCAACCTTCACTTTTTGTAGAAGAGCTCTTCTGAAATTACGGAAACTGCTTTCACTGATGATCCCTTCGTTGGCCCATCAGTCAACGTGTGCAGGCTGTTTTATCTCTCCCCATTGCGTTGTCAATTTTTCGTTCGGTGAAACGGACAACGCACCTTCTCTCCAGTCCGGCGCGAAGTCGTGTCCCGGACTGTTTGTCAGATTGATGATTTTATCTGTGGTGAGATTGTATTGATAGATATCATACTCACTGCCTGGTTTCTCAGGTTCGTATGCTGAGATGAGAACGTGGTTTCTGCCCCTCCAACAAAGAGAGGTCGCTACCCAACTTCGCGGTGTCTTTAGAATCCGATGCCCCTTAGTATTCCAATTTTGAAGGATTATCCGATCGGGCCCATCTTCACCTTCACCGAAGAGTAGCTGCTGACCATCAGGCGACCATTGTGGAGAATACTGGAAAACACCATCTTCAGGGATAAGTGCTTGCCGTTTTGTTCCGTTGGATTTCATCGTGTAGATGGTTCTCCACTTTTTCGGGGCAGTTTGCACGTAGGCGATATAGCCGCCATCCGGAGACCAGGTGGGGGAATATGCATCAATTCCAAGTGTCTTATTACGCGTCAACTGCGCCAACTTTTTGCTGCCGAGATGGATCGTAAAAATATTGTTTGAAGGGTTTTTATCGTCTTGTCCCCCTGAAAACGCGATACGTTGTCCATCAGGGGACCAAGCCGGATGCCATGCGATTACAAATTCTGGGGGGGTGATGTTCTGCTGTGCACTTCCGTCACTATTCATGAGAAATATCTCTGATTTCTCGATGCGCCTGTTGGTTTTCGAGGCATGCTTGATCCTGTCAAACGCGATATGCGTGCCGTCGGGAGACCAGACAGGGGACCCATCAGCATCTGGATGGGTTGTTAACCTTTGGACGTTACTGCCATCGTTGTCCATCACGTAGATTTCATAATTTCCATCGCGTTTGGATTTAAAAACGATTTTCGCGTCGACAAGTGGTGTCAAGGCCAAGAGGAGACAGATGCTCGGTAAAAGTCTATACATTAGGATCACTCCTTAGCGGAATGGAGGCTGCTGGTGACAGCCTCCATTAAAAAATAAAAGCATTAATTGTGATCGAACCCAATCCAGGCTGCTGCTTTCCTAGTTACCTCGCCTACCGTCAGACGAGAATATGCGGAGAGCGTGTATGGTTCATCACGTCTGGGTAAACCGGCTAACGAGAGGAAATTAGTCGTGCCATAACTAAAAGTGTGTGTCTCGTTTGTGACAGGATTGTACCGACGGGCTGTCCCACTGCCAGAGCTGGAGGTATTATAGTTAGGTTGTTCATCTACCTGGGTCCAAAATTTATAACTACAACTCACGTCATCATTTTCCAAATAGTGGTAAAATGAGACATCATGCCCACTTTCGACATAAGGTGCGTTACCTTCTTGCTGAACGTAGCTGAGATCCCCGCACCATGCATAACCGTATCCATATTTGGTGACATCGTCTTCTTCAAATTCGACTTCAAAGGAGACGGAGGCCTCGGGTATATCCGAGTGTGTAGAGATACCAAGGGACATTACTGTGAAAAGGGCGAGGATCATTATTGTGATGGGATTTCCCATGCGTTGAAACCTATTTGTCATTGGTTTTCTCCTTGATTTTTCGCGGATTGTTTCCGAAGGCAAAAGGTAAGGTATCTACTTCGTGGCAATCCTTTCCTGTTAGATGCTAACCTAAATTTCGCTTGGGGAAAGTTTCGCCTTCCCTTGCATATTAATATACATCTGAAACTGCAAAAGTTAAGGCCTAATTTGCATTTTTTCACAGATTTTTTTCAAAATTCGCTGTTTTTCCGCATTTTCCTTTCAAATTTCCTAAATATCTGTGGAATATCAACATAATTCTCTAAATTTGACAAAAAAGGCGAGGGGTGCTACAGTGGTAGCAGTCTTGAAGTAGGAGAATGCGGATGTTTGATGGGTACTCCCCAAACCAATTTGGACCTGGGCGTTCTGCTGTCATTTGCCAACATGGTGCAGTTGCAACAAGCCAACCGCTTGCGGCACAGGCGGGACTGCAGATTCTACGCGACGGTGGAAATGCTATTGATGCAGCGGTAGCGACTGCCGCGATACTCAACGTCGTCGAGCCGATGTCAACGGGCATCGGTGGCGATGCCTTCATGCTGGTTTATCAGCCTAAAGACGGTGTAATCCGGGGCTTGAATGCAAGCGGTAGGGCACCGCACGCCGCAGAACTGGAATTCTTTACCAAGCAGGGGTTAAGCAGTATTCCGTCTTTTGGGAGCATGTACCCCGTTACGGTGCCTGGCACAATTGATGGATGGGCAACGCTCCTTGACGAATGCGGAACAATGTCATTGGCAGACGTGCTTCAACCTGCTATTGATTACGCCGAGAATGGATTTCCAGTCAGTCCACAGATTAGTCTCGCGTGGCAAAGGAGCGCACCGATGTTAGCGCAGTATCCCGATACGGCAAAGACATATCTTACAAATGGCAAGGCACCAGTGCCCGGTGAAATCTTTCGTCAACCTAACCTCGCACGGACGTTTCGATTGATTGCGGAAGGCGGACGCGATGCCTTTTATCAAGGTGAGATTGCCGACAAAATCGTCCGATTCTCCGATGAAAATTGCGGGCTGTTCACACGGCAAGACTTCGCTGACCACAGATCTGATTGGGTTGAACCGATTTCTACGAATTACCGCGGTTATGATATCTATGAAATTCCGCCGAATGGACAAGGCATCGCTGCACTGATCGCACTCAATATTGTTGAGGGTTTCGACCTCGGGGCGATGGGGCATAACCGTCCTGAACATCTACACTACGCAATTGAAGCAATGAAATTGGGATTCGCGGATCTCTATAAATACGTGACAGACCCGACATTTGTAGATGTACCCGTAACCGGATTGCTCTCTGAGAACTATACGGAAAGCCAACGTGCGCGTATCTCACCAGAGCGTGCGAACACAGAACCGAGTGCCGGTATTCCCGCAATGGGAAGCGATACGGTATACCTCAGTGCCGTTGACAGTGATCGAAACGTTGTCTCTTTCATTAACAGTCTCTTTGCTGGCTTTGGCTCAGGTCTGACTGCTGGTGATACAGGTATCATGTTGCAGAATCGGGGTGCAGGTTTTTCGCTTGATCCGAACCATGCCAATTGTATCGCGCCTCATAAACGGACGTTACATACGATTATCCCCGGTATGATTGCCCAAAATGGGGTGCCATTGGTTACCTTTGGGATCATGGGAGGGCAGATGCAAACACAAGGACATTTACAGTTTGTATGTAATCTCATAAACTTCAATATGGATGTTCAAAATGCATTAGATGCTCCAAGGTTTCGGGTGATGGACGATTCTCGGATAATGCTGGAGACAGGTATTCCAATGAATGCACAAGCCGCGTTGGCACAGAAGGGACACCATATTAAACCGGGGAACACTTTTTTTGGGGGAGGGCAAGCGATTTTTATCAATCCGTCTTTTGACACGCTTGTCGCAGGTTCAGATCCGAGGCGTGATGGGTGTGCCGTCGGCTATTGAGGCGAGGGGTAATTTACTTGACTTTCGGTTTAAATTAGGGTATAATATTAAGACTAACAGTCGGTTTTGACTCAATAATAGAGGACTAAACCGAAGCATGTAAGCCCGCCAAGCCGGTCGCGAATCACCGTTGATGCGATCGCGGATCGCTGTTGATTCGAGAGGCTCTCTCTTGCCTTGGGGCGCGCTATTTTCGGCAAGATACGAGTAGTCAGCGTCCGACTTAAGCCGTACAACAGACCTATCCAACCCTGAAAGCGAAGTCCGTTTTCCGATTTGTTTGTATCCATAATAAAAAGGGGTATGGCTAAGGCACGCGAACCTCGCCCCGCAAATTAAACACGAAATGGCGAGGCATAAAGAACTCGCTCTACAATGCTAATGGAAAAGAAATATAGAAGAATGTATGGAGAGTTAGTTTACAAATGTACAAGGATTTAAACGAAAAAGATGCTTGTGGCGTTGGTTTTATCGCGAACCGCTTCGGAAATCGGAGCCACGAGATTATCAAGATGGCGACGCAAGCGGTAACAAATTTGACGCACCGGGGTGCGGTGGCGGCGGACGCAAAGACAGGCGACGGGGCAGGTATCCTAACACAAATCCCGGAAAAATTATTTCAAAAAGAACTTGAGAAGCTTGGAGTCCACTTAGCGTCGATAAATGATATGGGTGTCGGGATGATTTTCCTGCCACGGCATGACCGGAGCGCACAAGCACAAGGACGCGCACTCGTCGAAAAGACGTTACAACAATACGGCGTTCCGCTCCTCGGATGGCGTTCGGTGCCTCTGGACCTTTCTGCGCTTGGGACCAAGGCTTTAGAAACCATGCCGGAAATTCAACAGGTATTGGTAGGGCGGCCAGAGCAACTTGCAGACGACGCTTTTGAGAGACGCTTGTACTTGATATGCAAAGAGTTAGAACATCGTATCACAGCAGCAGGACTTGACGAATTCCATATCGCATCCTTTTCCCATCGAACGATTGTCTACAAAGGGTTGCTAGTAGCACCGCAGCTCACGCAATTTTATCCGGACTTAGAAAATCCAGATTTTGAGGCAGCACTTGCTGTTTTCCACCAACGCTACAGCACAAATACCTCTTCTACGTGGATGCTCGCTCAACCCTTCCATACGCTTGCACACAACGGTGAAATCAACACCTTGATGGGCAATCGGAACTGGATGCGGGCGCGCGAAGCCGACTTGCAGTCGCCCCTCTGGAACGAACATATCCAAAAACTTGTTCCCATTATCAACCAACACGGTAGCGATTCAATGAGCTTGGATAACGTGTTGGAGTTGTTAACACATTCTGACCGCGGTATCCTACACGCCATGATGTGTCTGATCCCCGAGGCGTATGAACAGATTCCGGATATGCCGGATGTGCTCAAAGCCTGTTATGAGTACCTCTCATGTGTCAGTGAACCTTGGGACGGACCATCGGCGGTCGCGTTTACGGATGGTGTTGTCGTTGGTGCAAGTCTGGATAGAAACGGTTTACGACCCGCACGCTACAAAGTCACAGAAGACGGAACCGTTGTCATGGGTTCGGAAGTCGGTATTATTGAACTTGACGACAGTTGCGTTGTGGAAAAGGGACGTTTGGGACCCGGACAGATGATTGCTGTGGATACAACGCAAGGGAAACTGCTGAAAAATTCGGAGATTAAGCATAGTATTGCCGAACAGAAACCTTACACCGAATGGGTACAGAAAGGCATCGTGACGCTTCCTACTGAAAAAGACGACGCTTCTGCTACGACGGAAACTGTTCCTGAGCAGCTGCCGATGTACCAGAAAGCCTTCGGCTATATGACCGAGGATGTGGAGCGATTTATCAAACCCATGGTAACGGAAGCGAAGGAAGCGATCGGTTCGATGGGAGATGATACACCGCCTGCTGTGATTTCTCGGCATCCCCGGTTGCTCTACAGTTACTTCAAACAACGTTTTGCGCAGGTAACGAACCCTCCTATCGACTCGATCCGGGAACGTTTAGTGATGTCGCTCACAACTTACCTTGGGCGGCGGCATAATCTGCTCACGGAAACTGAAGCACACGCTCGACTTATTCGGTTACCTTCACCAATCCTGACAAATTCAGATTTACAAGCGTTGCAGGAGTTGAATATACCCGATTTTCAGATAACGACGCTTTCTGTTTGTTTCCCAGTATCTTCCGGTAAACAAGGGTTGGAAACCGCGCTGGAAGCGTTATGCCAATGTGCCTCCGAGGCAGTTGATGCCGGAATAACACTTCTCGTGCTAAGCGATAAAGATGTTAACCCTGATTCCGCTCCGATTCCGATGGCGCTTGCTGTTGGTGCCGTTCATCACCATCTGATTCGAGAAGGAAAACGGATGCGGGTAAGTCTTATCGCTGAAACCGGAGATGCGAGGGAAGAACACCATTTTGCTGTCCTGATCGGTTATGGGGCAGCCGCAGTCAACCCTTATCTCGCGTTTTCAACGATCGTTCAGCTTGCTGAGGACGACGAACTCGCTGGACTCACGGCAACGAAAGCAGTTGAAACCTATAAGGCAACCGTCGAAAAAGGTATTTTGAAAATTATGGCGAAGATGGGAATTTCGACGGTTTCCAGTTACCGCGGTGCTCAGATTTTCGAGGCACTTGGTGTCAATGCAACGGTTATCGATAAGTGCTTTACAGGCACTACGTCACGCTTAAGTGGCATTGGGTTTGCCGAAATTGCTGCGGAAACGCTCCATTTCCACACAAAGGCGTTTTCAGGAAGCGAAGACGACGCATCGCTTGAAGAGGCAGGCTATTTCCGATTCCGTAGAAACGGCGAATTCCATGCGTACAATCCAACGGTGTTTAAATCGCTCCACCAGTTCGTCAAGGCTGGTAAGTCGGAAGATTATGAGAAATATGTTGACGCTGTTGAGACCGGTGAGCCTTCCAGTTTACGTGATCTGCTTGCATTCAAGCCGAGCACGCCTATCCCGATTGAAGAGGTAGAACCCGCGGAGGATATCGTGCGTCGTTTTACAACGGGTAGTATGTCTTTCGGAGCGTTGAGCCGTGAAACACACGAAACCTTGGCAATCGCAATGAACCGCCTCGGTGCAAAATCTGGAAGTGGAGAAGGTGGTGAAAGTGCTACACGCTTCAAGCCGCAGCCTAATGGCGATCTCGCTTCGAGTGCTATCAAACAGGTAGCATCCGGACGTTTCGGTGTGACACCAACATACTTAATTTCTGCGAAAGAATTGGAGATTAAGATGGCGCAGGGGTCTAAACCTGGAGAGGGAGGGCAAATTCCAGGGCACAAAGTAACCGCTGAAATTGCCTCTATCCGCCACTCCGTGCCGGGAGTTCCGCTAATTTCGCCACCACCGCACCACGACATCTATTCTATTGAGGATTTGGCGCAGCTCATCTATGATTTGAAGCAGGCAAATCCGCAGGCAAAGGTTGCCGTAAAACTGGTATCCGAATTTTTAGTGGGAACCATTGCTTCTGGCGTAGCAAAGGGCTACGCCGATGTCATACAGGTGAGTGGACATGAAGGTGGTACCGGCGCATCCCCGCTCAGTTCCATTAAAAACGCAGGCACGCCTTGGGAACTCGGACTCGCAGAAACGCAACGCGCACTCGTCACAAACGAATTACGAGATCGTGTTGTTTTACGGGCAGATGGCGGGATGCGTTCCGGACGCGATATTGTCATCGCCGCTATGTTGGGAGCAGAAGAATACGGATTCGGGACAATAGCGATGGTAGCAACCGGATGTATTATGGCGCGCCAATGCCACCTAAATACATGTCCGGTCGGTGTAGCCACGCAAGATCCGGCACTCCGGGCGAAGTATCCCGGTACTCCCGAGATGGTCGTCAACTTCATGCTCGGTGTAGCGAACGAGGTTCGCTCTATTCTGGCGAATCTCGGACACAGATGTTTGAACGACATTATTGGTCGTCCTGAATTGCTACAACCGATAGACCTTGCAGATTATCCGAAAGCCGGAATGCTTGATTTGAGCGAAATTCTGACACCTGCTGATCCAACCGGCACACAGCCCCGTTATCACTTACAGGAACGCAACAACCGAGAAGATATTCCGCTCGACGATCAGATATTAGAGGATGCAGCAGAAGCGATCGCGCAGAAAACATCCGTCCAACTTTCTTATTCTATCCGGAACATACACCGGACAGTAGGAGCGAAGTTATCAGGCGAAATCGCAAGGCATTATGGCGACGCTGGTTTGCCTGACAGAACGATTCAGTGCAGTTTTGAGGGCAGTGCTGGACAAAGCTTTGGTGCCTTCTGTATCAGCGGTGTGCAATTCGTGCTGATAGGGGAAGCCAATGACTACGTTGGCAAAGGCATGGCAGGTGGAGAGCTTATTATCAAACCCTCACCAACCGCACTGTTCCGAACTTATGAGAATACGATCATTGGAAATACGGTCTTGTACGGTGCGACAGGTGGGGCACTTTATGCAGCTGGTGGTGTCGGTGAACGGTTCTGCGTCCGAAATAGTGGTGCTACTGCTGTCGTTGAAAGTGTCGGTGATCACGGTTGTGAATATATGACCGCGGGTACAGTCGTAATTCTCGGCGAAACGGGTAGAAACTTTGGAGCCGGGATGACAGGCGGCACTACCTATATCTTGGACGAAAAAGAGCAGTTTGAGAAGAAGTACAATGCGGATTGGGTGAAAATAGAAAAGGTAACGGGTGAGATGGATATTAAGAGTCTGATGGCACTTATACAAAATCACGCAGCATACACGGGTAGTCAACATGCTGAGAATATTCTCAGCAATTGGGAGGCGTTCCTTCCACACTTTTGGAAGGTTGTAACACCACCACCGCCACCATTGCCAGCACCGGTCCAACTTAAAAGGAGAGCCGCAACTCGGAGAGAGCGGAAGCGATAGATTCCTGATTAATCAACAACTTAGAGTTAGAAATAAATAACGCCGTGCTTGCGAAATCCAGCAAACACGGCGTATCTGTTTGATTGACATCCTTGATTGATTTCATTACCGATCTTAATTAGCAATCCTGACAGTAGTATTAGCAGTGCGAGCGAACCCAATTCTATCAATACCCGCTTGTTTGAGTATATCCATGACATGGACGATTTGCTCATGGAAAACCTCATTACCTGCTTGGATAATCACCATTATTTTGACATTTTCAGGCGCGTTGATAAGCCAATTAAACATATCTCCCGTTTGCACAATTTCTTCTCTACTCCCTTGGTGCATGATGATTGTACCTTCAGTTTCACCCGGTGCAGGGTCGGCGATCGTTACGACAATTCCAAGGTCGCGTGTTATAGGTCTATCAATCGGTGGAGGGAGTTGTACCCGAAGCCCGGGGATAGGGGAAAAGGTTGTTGACACCATAAAAAAAATCAGGAGCAGAAACACACAATCAATCATAGGTGCCATACTAAGCGTTGGGGGTTTGTGTCTCTTGAGATGTTTCATGCTAATGTGCCTCCGTTTGTACGAAAGAATGACATTTCATTCATACTATTGTTAGCTTTAAAACACCTGAGAGTTTATGAAGTTACGTGTGTTCTTCAACAGCTCTCCGCTTTTGATTATAGTAAAACCCACAATTAACTTTACATTGGCGAGGTTAGGAAACCTCGCCAGCGAGCGAGTGTATTCGCGGAATTGTTGCTCTTTAAAGTGTAAACATATTTTCGGATTTTACTATAACACGCTTTATCATGAAAACCTCGCTATGGTATGTAAATATTTTGTCATAATAGAAACCACCGAAAGCACTATGCACCTGTCGCCCCGCTCGGACTTATACCCAATTACCTTGATTAGAAGTCTTTTGATCAAGTCAGTATTGCGAGGCACAGGGACCTCGCAATACAAATGGGGTTAATTTGGTATTAGATACGTTGCAAAATCGGGATTACAAACCCCTCCCACAAGAGAAAGGGACACCTACCAAAAACTTTACACACCCCTCGTTATCACTGAATTAAAGCGATTTATAGTGCAAAAAAAAAGGCAGCAAACGCTGCCTTTTTTAACTATGTTGCGTTCCTCAGTTTTCTTCCGACACCGCGAAAGCAATTTCGAGACCTTCCCTTTTACTAGAGCGCATTTTCACACGCTCTACGACATCAATGACATCTCCGTGCTTCGCACGTTTGTCCGCCTTGATAATCAGGGTGCTGATCTGATTTTCGTGGGCTGCAATGTAAAGCTCCATATCTTCCAGCGTCAACATCTCTTGGTCATCAATCGAAATACGTCCATCACTGTTAATGAAGAGGTTAAATTTCTTTCGCGTGAATTCGTGTTGCGTTGCAGAATCCGGTAAGGTGACGGTAAAAGGCGGAGGAACCTTCATGATAGCGGATACCATGAAAAAGATGAGTAACAAGAAGACACAATCGATCATTGGAGCCATCGGAATGTCATCATCATCCTGTGTTTTCCGCCGTCGAGCTAAATCTAAAGCCATCTGAATTCTCCTTTTATAGAAAGAGGATTTACTATTGCTATCACTTGAGGGTTGTCAGTCTCTCGCGACAATTGCAAATCCAATTTTATCTATACCTGACTGTTTCGCAATATCCATCACCTGCACGATCTGTTCATGCAGTACGTCCCGTTCAGATTGGATAATTAGCATGTTTTTAGCTTCATCCGGTGCGTTGATGAATTGGTTGAACATTTCTTCAACTTGGACGACTACATCATTCAACACCATAGTGCCTTTATCCTCGCCCGGTTCTGGGTTCGCGATCCGGACAGTCAAACCTTTCGGTTTGTCGGGTGAAGGTTTCCCTGGTGGGGGAAGCTGCACGCGGAGGCCTGGAATCGGCGAGAAGGTTGTTGACACCATGAAGAAGATCAGGAGCAGGAACACGCAATCAATCATAGGTGCCATACTGAGCGTTGGAGGCTTACGTTCCCTAATTCTGGTTGCAATCAGACTCAATTTGGCTTCACCGACTTGTTGCATTTCAAAGTCTCCTTTCTCGTTTCAGAAGCGAGCGAGTAGAATCACCCGCCCGTTCTGTTCCAAGACTAGGCATTATTGCTAGTTAGATTCACCAACAATCAGTTGATTGACAATTTCGGTAGAAACCTGTGAAATTTCAACCATGTGTCTGTTAACCCAGCTATCGAAAAGTTGGAAGAAAATCAAGCACGGAATAGCGACTGTCAAGCCAGCAGCAGTTGTGAGAAGTGCCTGTGAGATACCGCCTGCGAGTTGTTGTGGGTCACCGGTACCTTCGAGTGCGATTGTGGTAAATGCACTAATCATACCTGTAACGGTTCCAAGCAAGCCGAACAGCGGAGAAACAACTGCGACCGTACCGAGAACTGGCAGGTTTCTTTCCAGTTCAGGGATTTCAAGGAGGCTTGCTTCCTCAATGGCTTCCTGAATTTCTTCTTTGCTAATATCTCGTTCTTCAATCTGGGCTTGGCTGTATCTCAGCAATCCTGCTTTAAGAACATTAGCAAGCGGTCCGCCGGCTTCTTCACAAGTCGAGACGGCTTCCATAATGTTCTCTTTCCGCAATGAGTCGGCGATACTGGCGATGAACTGTTCAGTTCCAATTCGAGAACGGCTCCGCACAAAAGTGAAAAGTCTTTCAATAATGAAGGTTAATGCCGTGATGGAGCAGAGGGCGAGTGGCCAGAAGACGAATCCGAACTTCTGGAAGAAGGTAACAATATTGTCCTTTTTGGTCATTTTGAGCGGGAAGAAGTGGTCCCCGCCATTAACGACCGTTACAGGTTTCCCTTCTCGCGGGCCGTATCCGTCTCTATAGATACTAATGAGGTAGCGGCCTGCAGGGATACCTGATTGTTCATATTCACCGCTGGCATCAGTTGTTGCGGTATGTTCTGCTCCGTCTGCACCAACAATTCTGATCTCAACGCCTTCAATTGGGCTCTGTGCTGTGGATGTATCGACAATTTGACCTCGGACGGTTCCACCACTTGCCCCGGCACCGTCTTGCGCGAAAACAAGATCAGCAGACATACCGACACAAGCGACTAACATTAAAACAAAACTAAAACGAATCATTCGTTCTGGTCCTCCTTAGGGGACTTGCCAATTGTGTTGTGGCAAGTCTCTACAAGTTATCTCATAAAGTGCTGTATGGATAAGGCACGGGAATCGCACCTTAACAACTCAGTTTTATTTTTTAACGCGTGAGCGTTCCATCTACACAACAAATCTTCAGGTTAGGAATCAATATCTATATCTGTAGATCGTCTCTACTATTTACAACGCCGTTCTCATTAAGAACACCCGAGTGCTTAAAAAGTTACGCGCTTAATTTGCGTGTTGCTGAAAACGGTATCGCAGTTGATATTGCTAAATGCGGTATCGCTGGACACGAAATTGTGTCCAGCGATACATAAACCATCTAGAAGCCCATCATTGCTCGCACGAAGGTGGTGTTACTCGTCGTGTGATCGAGCAAGATAGTGGTTCGCCGATAACCCGCGAGGATAACAATATTGAACCCAAGCCATTCACCGCGGTTGATCGCTTGTACTTCAAAGATTCGGGTTCGCAAATCCGGTCTGTAGAGTATTGGGACATCTTCATCTTCCGGGAAGTTTGTCAAATAATTTTTGAAGTTATTATCCCGGTTGGTGAATTTCCGGTATTGGAAACCGCCAAGAATGTTCATCCTTTGCGAGAACTGATAGTCAAGCCGTACGCCGAGTACATCTTCACGACTTCTACGATTGAAGCGCAAGTATTCGACGGGTTCGTTATCAGTAGGAACGAACTGACGTGGGTTGAGGGAATCAGGAATTTCCTCAGCACCACGGTCGAACGCTCGATCCCAGATGTACTTTACCATGGGTGTGAGTGTCAAATCTTCGCCGATTCTATCAACAAATGGAAGTTCACCGAGAGGAATCTCGTATCTTGCTTTGAGAATCGTCTGCTGATTGCGAATATCGCGTTCTGGATAGCGCCGCGTTTTCCAGTTTTCGGAATCATAGATTAAACCCGGATCGTCAGGGTCAAGTGCGTTAATCCCATGATCAGGATAGAACGGGTATTCGCGTCTTTCACCACCAGCACGAACCTGTTCAATGGGTACCATGAAATCGACACGTTGATCGGCATTAAGCGGATCGTCTTCGTTATCGGGGTCCGGTGCCTCAGCATCTAAGAAAATAGCCCCTGCCTCATCCTGCTCAAACTGTTTTTGCAGCACAACGAGGAATTTTGCTTCTAAGGTGAGGTTCGGAACAGCGGTATAAAGGAACTGGAGCGTTGTGGTATTCACACGAGCGTTGTAGAAATCAAGCTCGTCGGAAATTTGAACGGGTTCCAATTCACCAACACGCAGCGTAATGGTATAATCTGGAATATCGTCTTGGACTCGGACGAAACGGTTTTGGAAGAGCACGGTTCCGAAGTCAGGAATGTCACGTTGATAAGTGACATGTAAGTATTTGGAGTCATTCTTCCGTCGGCTTGAGACTTCGTGTTCGTTGAGCCACCCGACTTTGAGTGAAAGATTATCAAGGAGGTCATATTCGGCAAAAACATGGTATCCTTCCCTGTCTACCCCGTACTCATACTGCGGTTCAAAATCGTCCTCAAGCGAATCTATCGTGCCGTTGTTATTCAGATCAACGAGGTCAGTGAAGACGGGTGGATCGGCATCAAAGATGAGAAAGTCTTCTTGGAAGTCCAAAATGCCGTTCTGATCTCTATCATCGGCGCGTGGTAGGACTCCATCAAAGTCGATGTCATCCGGCCAATCGTCGTCATCATCGTCATCTTCAATGAGGGCGTAATTAGTTTCATCCCACGGATCTTGTTCAGACTGTGATTCAGGTGTCCGTGGCAGGGAGTAGGGTTGATCCCTGTCAGAATTAGAACCGAAATTGAGATAAGTTGTCGTGTAGCCAGGATCGATATGATAGTAGACCCCTTCAAGGTACAACTTTCCGAAGCGAGATTTGAGTTGGAGGAACCATGCGGTTTCTCTTGCCATTGCTCCGTCGCCGCTTTCATCAGTTCCTTCGCCACCTAACATGGCTTCAAATCTTTCACCCTCGGTCTCAGAGTAGGTAGGTATCCCATTTGCGTCTAACGGCAAGCCAGTTGCTGGATCGACGGAGATGCCGGTTTCTTCCTCGCCATCTTCGCCTTGGATGGTCGTTTTGAGTCGGCTAAATCCGATCTGACCTTTGGGAATGGTGGGATACTGCTTATATTTACCGTTGATAGAGTAATGTGCTCTGAGAAAAACGTTACCGATAGTGCCTTCTAAGTCAAGTCCATAGAGAAGTGCTGCACGTGCTGCACCGTACTGGTAACGGATTTTACGCGGTCTGCCTTCACCTGTCCAGTTACTGGGATTATCTAGGAGTTTTGCCCGATTACTGGTGTAATCTGCGGATTGCCCATAATTACCGGGTGCTTCAATCACATCGCGGTACGGTGTCTGAATGTGGCCATCTTCAGTTTTAATCCATTCTTGGATTTCGGGATCTGACTCGGCTTTGTTGGCAGGGCTGGATCCGATAATGGCGATGTTGTAATCACCTGCTACAATCATTTCAAAAGTGACGGATTGAACAGTTCGCGGATCAACTTCAACTTGTACTGCCCCTTCTGAAAGGAGTTGCGCGACATCGGGAGAAGGCGCACCATCCGGATCGACAAAAGCGAGGACGACTTTCATCTTATTGAAGCCATCCACGATCTTCCACTCTCCGTCAACAGAATCGCGAATTTCAGAAGGCAGTCCTCCGACAGGCATCGGGATGACATCGTCAGTATAAATGTCAATTTTTTGCGTTTCTGTAGGTAGTGCTGTAGGTTCAGCACCTTCTTCAATTTCTTCGGGTGTCAATTCTTCCAAAGCTTGGGTCACAATTGTAACTGTCATGCTTTTGAAAGCCGCACCGACACCCCCCTGAATATTCTCGCTATGTAGAACTTCATCAAAGCCAGAAAATTGGCTGACAATACCATGATTGTCTTCCGGTGAGTCATCTCGTAAGACAACTGAAATTGATTCTGGGGGTGTATTTGCCACAGTACCCATGAGTGGGTTTTCAACGCGTTCGGGGTGTTCTTTGTGAAGATTGACATAAGTGAACCCGATACGGAAGATGTCGCCCAAAAGTCCTTGCGCCCGGAAACCGACAAGACGTGCGTTTTCAAGGTGCCGCACCCCAGCGTCTTCGTTTAGACCATTCCGACGACCCAGTGTCGGTGCGAGGTTTGCCGCTGCGTCTGTCAATTGGACAGGGTTTGAAATACGAGAATTGATGAGCGTGAAAAGGTGTCGTTCCTGCGCAAAAGAGATATCCCATCGAAGACCATCAAACTCTGTTTTGTAGAGAATGTAGCGGTTTGGGAATAACGTAGACGGCTTAAAACGCATGCTATCACCGATAGCAAACTCGGTATATCGTCCACGATAACTGTCTTCAGTTAAGACCGTTCTATCCAACTGTGCCGAAAATCTTTCACTATCAAGTTGACCGGTCCAACCGACGAACAATTCGCCGTTCTGGTCAAACTCTTTCTGCTCGCGATAGTTATAGACCTCGTTACCTTCAAGCAACTCTTTTCCAAACAGGTCATAGAAGAATTGCGGTTCTTCTTCTAATTGGAAACGCGCTGAGAATTTAGAACTCCCCTCAATCGTTGGCAATAGGGGTTCTTGTGGACCAAGGCTCTGTGCGCCACAACCATAGAGCACGAAAGCACTCAGAATACAGGTCGCTACAAGTAAAACATCAAGTGAGTGTTTTAGCCTGTTCATTACTTTGTTTTTCCTCCTTGGAGATAATGAATCGGATGTTTAGGTAACGGAACTGCGATATGAGTATTTCATCATTCGCACTCCATACCCCGGTTTCCGAAAAAAACCTTAGGAAATGGACGAAAACTGCTTTGCGTGTAAACGAAAAGTGTCAAAATTGCATTAGTTGAGAATAACACCTATTCAATTTCTTGCTTTTCGTCACTGCCAGATAGAATATCCGTAAATCGCGAATACCGCGCGAGGCGTATAAAAAGCGAGTCTCCTTCCAACAAATTAGGGGTTTGTTTTGCGAAATTTTCAATAAACACGTGATAAAATGCCTGCAAAACTATTCTTAGCCTTTAAAATAGCACTGATTCAAATTTCTGTCAACTTTTATTTTTAACAGAAAAAACGCATGCATTGGGGTGGAATTCCAGATAAGCATACCACAAATGTAATATATTTTCAATTTTAATATCAGTACTATTCATTTTCGATTTCTCTCTTGTTTTAGGGATGCGTTGCAATTTGAAAGTTGCGCACTTAAACATTTTCGGCGAAATTACGCCAATAAACGCTATACAACGAGGGTATATCCCTAATGTCGGACTAATTAATAATTGCCCGCTTGTTTACTGCCTCCCTGAAGACAGTAGAACCGATAACTAAATCGGAATCGGGCACTTCTTCTTAGGCACGCGTCGAAAATACCGACAGGCCCAAACATAAATTTATGTAAATACCACAATGCCAACGGATGTATAAATACCCGGCTGCGCATTGGGCATAATATAATTATACTACAATTTAAGAAAAATTGACATTTTTTTTACAAAGTTATTAAATTAATGAAACCTCGAACCGGAATTCGAGGCTGTAAAATTTTTAAACAAAATGTTCAGGTTTCTAAATTCGCAACGGTCCTATTAAAATATTCAATGAATAGAGCAGCTGTAACACCCAAAACTAAGCCAGTGATTCCCGCGATAACAAGGATAAATCTAAGTTGGGGACTAACAGGAATTTTTCTTGGTGTAGCGCGGTCAATGATTTCAATATCGCCTATCTGGTTACGAGAAGCAGGCATCTTGGATTCGGCATATAATATTTCAGCTTCAAGGATGCGTTTGGCAATTTCTTCAGCCAGCAGATTCATTTTCTGAATCTTGGTTTGTATTTGCGTGAGAATAATTTGGTTTTCGGGGATCTGTTCTAGCGATTTCGCCAATTCAGTTTCTAATGTTTCAAATTCTTGTGTGAGACGTTCTTGTGCCTTTTCGTAACTTGAAAGGGCTGGAATAAACGTTGTCAATTGATTCTGTATATAGGTGTAATGGGCAGAGGTGCCGGAAGTGATGGTCGTAGTTATCGGCGAGGTATCCTTGTTCTTCTTACGAATTTCGGCAATTTGTGCCTTAAGCCCCTCCAGTTCTGATGGGTTCTTGCCTGTTTTTTTTCTATCCGCGACATGCTGTGATTCGAGGTTGAAAAGCTTCTCTTGCTGAAAGAGCCAAACAGGGTTATCAGACGAGGTTTCAGATAGTTGCGTCTGTTTGGGCAATGCTATTAGTTGATCCTGTAGATACGTGATATGAGTGCGCGTTGCGTAGAGTCGCTGTTGATTTGCTTTAATCTTTTCTCGGGCACTCGTATAGCGTTCCAGCAAATTAGTTAGAATAGGCACCCATGTTTCCGGACTTCCGTTTTCGCGAGCAAATTTGAGATGTTCATCTAAATCTTGTTCTATTTTTACTTCGATTTCTTGTTGTTTATTTTCGAGGAACTCCATGCCTTTTCTGAGTTTCGTTTCTTCATCTCCACCCCGTAACATCTGCATGTCTTTTGCGAGTTGATTAACGAGGAGTGCTGCGTTCCGTTCCCCACCTTCTGCCTCGGTCAAGGCAACCGAAAGATTGATATAATCGGAATCAGGGTTTACTTGTGCCTTCAGCATTTGTTTGAGTTTACCTATAGGCGGGAAAAGCCCAGCAGCATCCATGTATCCATTTTCCTCAAGGTTTTCTATTGCTGTGTTTAGCATTGATTCCGTGGAAAATCGGGTGCTGATTGTTTCCATCTCTCGTCGGTCAATACCGCTGGAGAGCACATTTTGAAACAGATTTGCTGACGGAAGGGAAGATGTCGCGCTGGGTTGGACGAGTAACATTAAGGTGGAAGCAGCGTAAGTTTTGGGCAAGCGGAGTGAGATAATTAGGGCGGTTCCTAACACTAACAGAATGGTTAGACAGAGCGTAAAGTCATGCTTTCGGATGAGTTGAAAGTAATCGCGTAGGTGTTCCTCCTGTTGCGGCATGAATGTACTGTATTTCTACCCGCCCTTTGGGCTAGAAATTGCCCTCCTTTTCTGAGCCTATAAGTTATTGGCAACGCGAATTTCTTCCTCGTTAAAGGCTTCGTCATGCCACTCGGCTATACGCCATTCGTCATTTCTCTTTTCAAAGATAAAAATGTTATCACCTTCGGCATACGCGCCGGTATATCCACCCTCAAGTGTTTGACCATCCGACACAAAGAATTGGATTCTGTAATGATTCCGAACCTCAGCCTCTGTGCCATCATCATTCATAGTAATCTCCGGCGGTGAAGAGAGCTCTATCTCAATATCCTGGAACCGATCAAAGACGCGAGTGGCAGAGGCGCGTTCCTCTCGGATATCATCAAACTCAACATCGTCTGTTTTATCGCCGTCTGTTCCCATATCAGAGACATAAAGGAAGCCATCTTCCCAGAATGTGTTAATGTAGGTGTTAACATCTTCCGTTTCGTAACCTTCTCGCCACTGGTCTAAGATACTACTGATTTGAAGGACTTCTTCAGCCGGAATTTTTCCGACCTTATCAGCGTCTCCACACCCCATAAAATTTGCGAGTAGGAGTAAGATGAGTACGCCGCTGACGTTGGCGAAATTCCTGAACATAGTAAGCATCCTCCTTTTTAAATGTTTTAAAAGGTTTTAACAATACCAAAATAAAAATGTGAAGGGGTCGCGCCGATTTCGATCCCCAATTTTTCAATATCTCGTGCATCCTGTTCAATAGATTGAATCAGGGTAGTTGCATTGTAAAAGTTGGCACTCACGTAAGAATCAATAAGGCTATACAGCCAAATACCGATGCCGGTATACATAAAAAATGTCTTGAGTTTGTACCTCTGGTTTGCATATTCGTAACTTTCTAATATCGCTTTTTCATTAGAGAAGCCGTCCCACACCAGACTTTCATAAGTCTTGTAGCGATTATTAAAGGAATTTTGTGCTAAAAAGGCACCAATGATGGAGCCACCTACCCCCAAGACAGTTAGGCTCCCTCGGAAGTAACTGCGACTATGAAATTGTCCCCATCCCGGAAAAACAGCGGAACGCACGATAGCTCCGATTGGCGAAACAAGTTTGACTTGTTCCACTGTTTCAGGCGTTTGCTGTTCGGTATTTATGTTGTTTTCAGCCTCCTGCGCAAAACTGGCATGGAGGCTGAACAACAAGAGTGAAATAATTAGCAAAAACCGCATTTGGTATGTAGACTTCACACATCCAAACGGTTATGCGAAGCCAGTACTGCTCCTATCAACGTCGCCGTTTCGTGCGTTGCGTTGTCTTGCTTGTCTTGCTTCGATCGTCATCGTCATCGTCGCTGCTACTGCTCGAACTGCTACGCGAAGAACTTGAACTTGATGTCGTCGGACGCGTCCGGGTCTTTGTAGAATTTGTAGAAGAGGAGCGACTTACGCTTGAGCTCTTACGCGAAGAACTTGAATTTGTCGTTGAACGGCTTACGCTTGAGCTCTTACGCGAAGAACTTGTCGTTGAACGGCTCACGCTTGATCGCGAACGAGACGAACCTGAATTTGATGTCGTGGTTCTATACTTCGGGCGCGAGTTGCTGCTTGTGCTCGACGAGAACGACCGGTTCGACGAAGAAGAAGAACGTCTGTAGAGCGGCGTAGTCGGCTGTGTAGGCCTTCTGTAGCGATTCACGTCCTGCGTTGTAGCAGTAGAATAACGCCGCTGCTTACTGAGCGTACTCGCTGTACTCCCTGCAGCGTAAGTGCTTTTTCGGACGTTGCTTTGGCGGAGTGTCGAGGCAGCAGAAGCACGGGTGCGTAGTTTCTGCGTAATAATTGATTGGCGCGCAACCCGTTCCGTTGTCGCTGGGGTCTGTCTCCGGTGGTTTTCAAGCGTGGTGCGGACGCTCCTCCGTACTGCTGTTCGACCTTCTTGTCGACTATTCGCGGATAATCGACTACGACTGTACTGCCGGCGTGTCGTTTCGTGCTGCGCACTCCAACGATTCAACTGTGTCCGTTGTTGATAAACTTTCGGCGTACCACGGTAGTAACTGTGGTAGGAACCGTAATACGGTGAATAGTAGCGGTAGTAAGCACTTGGATAGTAGCCGCGGTAACGTCCGAGATACCCTCCATAATACGAACGGATTGAGAGATAGTGGTGGTCGTAAACCGGATAGCTCCATCGGAGATAGTGGTCGGAGTCCGTCGCGTAATAGACGGGACCATCATAAAAGTAGAGGTAAGTGTAACGATGCCACGGACGCCAACGGTAGGTCGGTGTGTAGCGTTGAATTACCCTAACTTTCGGCTGTCTGTGATACGTGGAGACCTCAAGGTATTCTACATCAATCTGCTCGCCGCCTTCGGCGACAATATGAAGTTCCATCCATCCATCTTTGACATGACCGACTGCAGGAATTTTAATGTGTTCGGAGCGGTTTTTCGCTCGAAGGACAAAAGTGTCGCCGTATCGTGTCTCTTTAGCGTTTTCGTCGTAGTAACCGCTGCGTGTTGTCTCGCGCTTGGTATTACGGATCCATGCGCGACCTGCGATAGGTTCGTCGTAGTCTTCAATTTCTAAGTGATGCGGTTCCCCTCGGTATCGCACCAAAACTTCAATATACTGTGTCCCTGCTGGAATTTCAAAGAGATATACCGCGCTGGCAATTGCGAATTCGTAGTCGTCTGTGTTCTCCGTGTTCTGAGTGTCATTTGCCCAAGCAGTGAGTCGAACACCGTCTTCAAAGCGTGGACTAGCAGTGATCGTGGCATTCCCGCGCTCTATCCATTCGTCAACATCGCTTGCAATGCGATGCTCGCGACTCAGTCGGTCTGCGTAATAATCGTAATCTGCATTCGCGGGGGTTGACAACCCAGCAATTACAAAACAGCTGATGAGGCATACTACGCTTAAAATCGAAATCCGGGTTTTCATGGTATTTTCCTCCTGTGTTCGTGTCCTTCATTTGGCATTACCGATAGGCTTTTATACCTATTGCGCGCGGTGCCGCGTGAATGTCAAAACTCCCTTATCATCTTAATCGCAAAACTATTACGGAAATGATACAATTTTCTCCAAAAATTGTCAAGGATAATTGAAGTTAACTAATTCTTTCGTGACTCCGATCACTTTCACCTATAGTTCCGATGTCCTGATCACAATTCCCAGTTTAGGATGGACAGACTTACTATTAATGCCGACAAAAACTAATAGCTCCGGCACTTCTTAACTTTTAGGTATTAGTTTAATACCTCTCTTTTTCGCATGCTCACGGGCAAGTGGTGTAATAATCGCTTGTTTTGCATAAACCAACTCTTGCACATTCGCGTCCAGATTTGAAATAGTCGTTGCGCTAATTAGAGGTTTGTCCAAACTGGTGGGTGAGTCGTTTGTTCTGTTCTTAATCGACTCGGCAATCTGCATCATAGGTACCCATTGAACGCCAAGTTCGGATAAAACGTTTACATATTCAACCTCAATAGCATTAATTTTTGCGGATGTCTTATCTTGATTAAGGGCATCGGTAACCGCTATGACTGTTTTTCCTTTAGAGAGTGCTTCAAACACAAGATAGGTACACGGTGTGTCCACTAACCTTAACGCGAGTTTTGCAGCCATCGGATGCGAGAAAACAGGGAGTACGATCTGCTGGTAGCTGTCCACGAAAGCTGATATATCAGTTAGGTCATTTTCCTGCAGAATATTCTCTTCGCCAAATATCGCATGAATCGGTTCCAGATTTACAACTTTAGTTGCGAGATCAGATAGAATTATTGTAATTTTCCATCCGTCTTGCATGCAGGTATGGAGCTGCTGGAGTGGTTTATCCAATTCGAGTTGTGTCGCACCGAAGATAGCGAGTAGTCGTTTCTCGTTTGCAATTTGCGTAATGGTAGATGCTTGCTCCTCGAGTACCCTCTCTACGATTTTCCGAATTTGGTCAATCAGTTCTTGGTTCATGTTGCTTCAAAGTGTAGGGAGCCTAACGCATGATTTCAACAGGTTCGCCACCCTTCAAACCTGCGGCATTGGAATCATCAGTGTCTAAGTGCATCTGAAGCACATAACCTTCAGAAATTTTCGGACGAACATTTTCAAGCGTCAAGGCACGCTCACCAGAGAAATGTACCTTTAGAAGATCTCCTTCGCGAATATTAAGTGCGTCAGCATCACTTGGTGTCATGTGGATATGCCGTGCAGCGCAAATAGCCCCTTCCTCTAAATAGACACTTCCTGCGGGCCCGATAAGGGTAATAGGTTCGGCACCAGCAAGGTCGCCTGAGTCTCGAATAGGAGGGCTTAAGCCGAGCCGAATCGCTTCTGTTTGCGCAACTTCTACTTGGGAGTAATCGCGTACGGGCCCAAGGATACGAACGGCTTCAATAGCACGCATCCGTTTTCCGACGATGGTCAGTGTCTCATTCGCTGCAAACGCTTCTGGTTGATATAGAGGCGCGTAGACGGTGAGTTGGTATCCGGCACCATAAAGAATCTCAAGGTGCTCCTGTGTTACATGGGCATGTCGTGCTGAAACCCCGACGGGAATCTGTTGCTGTTGTGTGACAGCGTCACATGCGCGGTTTCCGGCATCACAACTTCTCAAAGCACAACCACTACACGCTTGGTCCGTCGTCAGTCTGTCCACGACACGGCGGGTAATCAACTCAACAAGGGCACGGTCTGGCATCTATGTTCGCCTTTTCTGTTAGGATGTTCCAAACGTTCTTAGGCAACGTGTGGTCAATCCACTTACGAATAGTTTACGCTTTCTTTAAAATAGTTTCGACTTCAGCATGTGGACGTGGAATTACGTGAACAGAAACAACTTCGCCGACGCGTGCAGCTGCTTCAGCACCGACATCCGTTGCGGCTTTCACCGCACCGACATCGCCACGAATCATGACGGTCACATAACCACCGCCGACTTGTTCGTAACCGACAAGTTGGACATTCGCCGCTTTCACCATTGCATCGGCAGCTTCAATACTCCCCACCAAGCCTCTCGTTTCAACTAAACCCAATGCATCTCCTATCATATTAATTCTTGCAGCCTCCTATTGAAAATCCAATAACAAATGAAAGTAAATTTTCGCGCGCAAAAACTGAGGGCAGTCAAGCAAATGCTAAACACCACACCTTTAAAGTATATCACAATTTCCCGGTTTTTTCAAGAAAAAAACTAAAAACGCGTTTATGTATTTCATTGGTGTCTTTTTCTGCTTTGTCAACTTTGCTCAATTTTTGGTAGGCAAAGGCGCGCCAGTAGTAGATTTGTATGAGGGCATTCGGTTCGCCTTGCCATGTCTGAATTGCGTTGGTGAGGAGTTTTATAGTGTATGTATAATCCTGAGTTGCTGATGCATGTTCTCCCAAGTGTGTATAAGTCTGTGCGCGACTGATATAGGCACTGGCGAAACGCGGTTCCAAAGCAATGGCTTGATTTAGATCCGCCAATGCGAGTTTTAAACGGCTCTTATCACCTTGAATGGAAAGTTGGAGGTAGACGTTACCACGGGCGTAGTACGCTGTCATAGTCGGTTGTCGCTTAATTACAGTATCGTAATCGGCGAGTGCATTCTGAACATTGCCTCCCTCAAAGTAGGTTTCCGCACGTTTCTGCATGACGTATGCGTTCCATCTTCTTTTGAGCGAGGCAGAGTAGTCTTCAATAGCGCTTTGTGTATCCTCTAACGCGCGATAGGCATCGCCACGACTTGCATAAGCATCGGCATGATACCTGTTGAGTCCTAACGTTTGGGTGTAATCTGCGATAGCGGTTTTGTACTGTGCAGAACGGTAATAAGCGAGTCCACGTTTCACGTAAGCCTCAGCATACTTTGGCTCAACCTCAATCGCCCGCGTAAATGCTGCTATTGCTTGTGGAAGTTTCCATGTCCTGAGTGCTGTTGTTCCTTCTTGAACGTATGTCTGTGCTTGCTGATTCTCGCCTTTTATCGCATCCCATGTTACAAAGCGAGAGGCGAGGAAGATCGTGAGGATCAATACGGGGATCATGATGTAAATGAGTGGTCGCATGATGTGGGTCTGTTAGTCCGATTTCGGTTTTCCAATTTTGTCGTACAGATGATGAATATTCACCCCTAACTTCAGTTCGTGGACAGAGGTGTATGTCTCTGTTAAGTCAATTTCGATATAGGTTGGAACACCCGGCAAGCCACTGTAGCCCGTTGAAAAGATGAGTTGATTTTCACCAAATGTCGCTATACCGTCTCTGACGTTTTGTGAGGGAAAATAATGAATTGGGGTATGTCCAACAATAAGGAGATTGGCGTGGATGGTTTCAAGAAAATTTTCAATATGTGTTACAGTGTATCCGCCACTATACGCGATAGTAGGACGATGCCAGAGGAGTTCTTCAAGGGTTTTAGGACTTGGATTAACGAGATCAGTAAGACTGGTGATGAAACGTGCCGGACCGCCATGAATACCGACAAAACCGTTTTTTGCAATAATGACTGTTGGTAGATTCACAAGAAATTCATAGTGCGTGTCTGTCATTCTCTCAATGAAATTGAATTGTTCATAGTAGGCACCGGATGGGCTATTGTACAATGCCCGGATGAAGATATCCTGATTTTGTGCTGTCATCCCTTGTTTCTTCAGCATCGCGTATGCATCTGCAGCAGCAAATTCGTGGTTACCTCTGAGATAGATGAGTCTTTTGCCTTTATCGCCAAGCTGTTTTTGGAGTTCCATAACCCTGTCAATAATTAAAGTATCACCATAAGGCGGGTGTCTCGGTTCACCGGGCTTATAGTCAATTGCGTCACCGAGTATCAATCCGTAAACATCTTCACCTGCTTGAATCCGTTCAACAAGTTTTGTGAGTCGTAACCATTGATTAAAGTCGTCCCAATGTGCATGCAGATCGGAAACGATGTAGACGGTACCGTGGTCGGGTAAAACAAGGATATGCCCGTCGCGCGTGAGTTGATCCGGGTACTGTGCGAGTAATTTGGGTTGTGCTGTCGCCACGGAAGCGAGACAGATAAAACAGAAGGCAGCGTAAATCAGAGAGGTATTCATTAGTTTTAAGTCCTGAAGAATGTGTCCACAGTATCTTCTTGTTGTGCGAGTTTATTGAGGTGTCGCTGTCTACGATTCCGGCGGACCAGATAACCGAGGAGTGCTAACCCGCCAAGTCCTCCCCACAAAAAGTAGGAATTGGAGAAGACGGATGCCCACCGGTAACGTTCCGCTAATGATTCGCGCCAAAGGACATCGTAGGTAGCAAGATCCCAGCCAACTACGGTTTCAAAAGCGGTATCGAAGTTGTTGCCTGCATGGAGTTCCGCGATAAGTGCAAACAGCACGTCTCGACCTTTGATTTCGACCAACCAACGGAGTGCGTCTTGGCTCTGCGCGTATGCCAAATCCGCACCGGTTTGCGAACGTGGAAAACCGTCCGCCAACTCTTGAAGTGGTAGGATAGACTTGGAGAAAATATGCTTTAGCAAGGTTTCGTGGCGACTCGGCACCCATTCTTCAGCAAGGTAGATCGCGATGCCTTCCACAAACCATAAAGGGATTTCTTTAACAGCTTTGCGTGTACACTGTCCAAAGAGAACATGGGCAATCTCGTGCCGGAGGACCTGTGCTAACTGCAATTTCGCTAACGCGATGTGTGTCCGGTTTTGGATAACAATGCGTCGACTCAGTGGAAAAGCGCACCCGACTGCCCAATCCTGAATTGGGGCGTGAACGGAAGCCTGAAAATCCTTTTGTGTATCGCAGACCCAAATATCAATCGTTCCTGCGGGGATACGGTTTGTCAACTGTGGCATTTCGGCATAGAAGTCCTCCGCAATCTGAAGGATTGACGTTGGGTCTGCCGTCCCTTCTTGATAATAGACCCGGAAATGCGGGCTTTCCAGAGATTCCCAAGTAGCAGATGCAGAAGTTATGGGCAGCATTAATAAAAGGAGAACAAGGCTTTTCATAATCTTGGCATGTCACAAGTTATTCACTATTGAGTGCCTTAAACCGAGTTGCTTGACTCACCAGATTCATGAGTTCATCCACCGACGCATTCGGGATTTGAGGCGCGATACCTTTGAGACTTTGCGATACTGCCTCCAAGCTGCCTTCTTGAGCCCAAAAACTCTCACGCAGAATTTCTGCGAATTCCGCCACAGTTGCGGCGAGTTGGAATTCAGGGGACGCTGCTTGAAATGTGCCTTTCAGTTCTGTTGTGAAGATATCCTCGTTGATTTCCGATACACGATGGGTATCTGGATTTTCATGACGGATAAAGACCGTTGCCACTTGTCCGGTGGCACCTTCATGGAGTTTAATCTCGTAGAGGGCTGTGACACTGTGACCTGAACCAATTTCCCCGCCATCTGCATCGTCATCACGGAAATCTTCATGATCAAGGCGACGGTTTTCATAGCCGAGCAGGCGGAAGCGACTGACGACTTCAGGATTGAAATCGACCTGAACTTTAGCATCTTTAGCGATGACTTGTAATGTCCCTGTTAGATTTTCAACAAAGATACGCTTTGCCTCGCTGAAGGTATCAACATAAGCGTAGCTGCCGTTGCCCTTGTTGGCGAGTTGTTCCATGAGGACATCGTTGTAATTACCCATTCCAAATCCGACAGTTGTTAACGTAATCCCTTCCTCAACATGGGATCGAATTTTTTTGAGGATGGCATCGGGTCCTGTTTCTCCAACATTCGCGACACCATCCGAACAGAGAATGACGCGATTGATGTTCCCAACCTTCGCATTTTGTAGGGCATGCTTGTACCCTAAACGAAGTCCTTCCTCTGCGTTCGTGGAACCTCCTGGTTCAAGGGAATGGATCGCCTCCAAAATCTCCTCACGTCCCTCGATTCCCGTATGCTGAAGGACAGTTCGCGCCTTCGATCCGTAAACAACAATAGCAACCTCGTCGCCTGGACGGAGTTGTTCAACCAGAAGCGTTAAGGCACGTTTCACCAATCCCAATCGATTTTCCATAGCCATTGAACCGGAGACATCAATCACGAAAGTCAACGTCGCGTCTTTACGATTTTCGTCGGGAACGACGCGGCCTTGGATACCGATGCGTAGCAATTGCAGCCGTTTGCCTTCACCAAATCGGGACGGCGCGCCCTCAATGTGAACAGCAAATGCGTCCTGCGACGGAGGGGCATAGTTATAATCAAAGGCGTTAACGAATTCCTCAACGCGCACGGCTTCCGTCGGAGGAAGGTGCCCATCCCGGAGATAGCGTCGCGTAACGGAATAGGAGGCGGTATCGACATCCATACCAAACGTCGACAAGTGGTCATCTTCCGTATCAATAAAGGGGTTCGTACCATACTCTTTAAAAAAGACATCGTCATAAGCGGCACCGTTTGGCGGATTTAAACCTGGTGGAATATATCCAAAGTCAGATTCCGCTGCAAATTCCTCAGCATCTTCACTGCCGCCACAGCCCGTGTAGGTAAAAAGCATCAATCCACACATCATGAGCGCAAAGCTTAATGTATAGAGGATTTTAAGTTCTACTTTCATCAGAAATAGCTCCTTTTTTATTGGTACATGTGTGTGTCTACGTCACTATAGCCGTTGTAAATTACTGTTGAGTATTTTTCAAGTGCCAATAATCTTCTCAGTGCGATTGATCAGTACAGAAGCAAGTTAATAACCGCGCGTTTATCTAAATTGTGATTCGTATGCCATCTAAGGATCTACGACAGTGCCCATAAATAGTACAGTTTTTGTCTCGTTATCACGAATCGTGAAGAAAAAGGGACGGTCTACAATAAACGCCGGTGGCGCACTGGTTGCGCGAATCCCGACACTGGTTACTGCTGCGGCTTTGGTGCCTTCTTCATTGACTTCAACGACGGCTTTATGGAGCACTTCTCCGATATACAAATTTTTACCCAAAACCTCTAAATCTGCCATCCGACTGAAATCTGCAAGCCCAGGCGCAAACGCGATACCCATACCGAGTGATTCCAGCGGGGTGTTAAGCGTTTTTTCATATTCCAATTTAAATTTGGGCATGACGAGCGACACCTCCTGTTCACGAAACTGCGACACCCAATGCTCCCAACTCTCGGCGTTCAAGTTATCTAAAAGGGTATTGAGATTAGATTCGCGGTACGGGAGGAAGATGTACATACTTATTCGACCATCGCCATAAGGGAGACCAATCGCTTGAAAATTTTCTTCATAGTTTTCGTGGTACAGGTAATCACCGGTCCTTGTCATCATCGGGACCTGCTTTTCGTCACCAGTTGCAAGATGGAAGGTTCCGTCGCGCGTGCGCGATGGGTCAAATTCTGTTTGCCATGACCCTTTGAAATAGATAGCGTTAATAAGAAATAACACTGCATCCAGATTGATTTCGTCAAGGATTTCTGGAATCTTGCCGTTGGTGTTGGTGTTTACCCACTGATTAATTGTTGTTAGGGTGTTTGGGTCCGTGAAATCTAATGTTGAGACCTCCGCTCCGAAAAATTGGGTATTGCGCTGCAGGAAATCCAGCTTGAACGGAACATCTTGGCGCGCCCAGAGTGAGTTTGCGATCGCGATTGTCACTTTCGGGTCTGAGGTCTGAAGGGCATGGCGCAATCCGGCATAGCCGGTATTTATTGGTTCGGCACCTAACCCTTGTAGTTGCAACGTATTGGTCATCGCTTGCTCGGTTTCACCGGATGCACCATTTAGCGTCATTGCCAAGGCAACCGAAACACTGAACGGCGAGATAAAGATATTCCTATTCTGCTCAGTTTTGCGGATGTCATTGAACAGGTTAAAGCCAAATCGTGTATTGGCTGTGACGACATTTGTATTAATAAGGACAACTTCAGGGTCATTTTGCATCGCGTCACGGAAGATAGAGCCAATGTCATTACATCCGGTGAACATCAGTGAAACCAGACACGTCAAGCATAGAAAAGTTCTCCGAATGGACTGTTTCCCGTTCATCTATTTCCTCCGTCTCGAGAGGGTGTTTACCTTTCATAAAGGTGTGCGACAGCATCACCGTAACCGTTGTAAATCAACGTTGGGTGCCTTTTGCCAGTGCCAATCATTCTTTCGCTGGCTTGCGACCAACGCGGATGTGAGACGTTTGGGTTGACATTTGCTTCAAAGTCGTACTCTCTTGGCGCGAGCGTATTCCAAAAAGTGCGCGGTTTTTGGTCAGTCAACTCAATGCTGACGATGGATTTGATGCTTTTGAACCCGTACTTCCAAGGCACGATGAGCCGGACAGGTGCGCCGTGCTGCGGTGGTAAAATATGTCCATAGATGCCGACAGTGAGTAGTGTCAGATCGTTCATCGCCTCAGCGAGCGTTACCCCTTCAAAATAGGGCCACGGTAAACGAAAATCGTTTTGTTGTGGTGCTATATCAGCATCCAAGAATGTGAGCATTCGCACATATTTCGCTTCAGCTTTAGGCTGCACTTTTTCAAGCAACGCTTTCATCGGGAAACCGATCCAAGGCACTACCATCGCCCACGCCTCGACACAGCGGAACCGGTAAATCCGTTCTTCAAGTGGCATCTCTTTGATCAAGTCGTCCATATCTAATTTCATCGGTTTTTCGACGAGCCCAGATATTTCGATCTCCCAAGGGCGCGTTTTAAATTTTTCCACTTTTTTCCAAACTGTGCTCTTTGAAGTAGTGAATTCGTAGTAGTTGTTGTAGGTGGCAGCAACCACTTCGTCAGTCATCTGCCTTTCCACAGTGAAGTTTGCGTTGTTTTCGACATCAAGTGTTTGCGCACGGAAGGGATCTAATTGTTTCTCAACACCGCTATTTTGCGCACAAGCGTTTGAAGTAGAGAACAGCAATGTACCTGCGCTCGCCATACCCAAATCTCTAATGAACTTCCGGCGATTGATATAGTCTGACTCAGATGTTACCTGATTTTCAGGGATCTCCCATCCCTTTGGAATCTTAATATACGCCATGAGATTTTCCTCCGTTGCAATTTGATTCGGTTGTTTATTATTTTATATATATATAAGCAATATTAAATATACATTTCACAGTTTTCCAAATTCCCTTGCTGTGGCACATGAATGCCCATCAAAGATTGGAATCTCGAAAAAGGTAATCTGTGAAGCCACCCGATGACGGCTTCACAGAGTTCAGGGAAACTCTTGAAGAAATAACTCCTGTTGATTTGATCTCGCATGAGATGCCACAATCGCTCAATGAGATTCAGATGCGGGCTATAAGTCGGCATCGGGACTAAACGCAATCGGTCTTTGTGGTGGATGAGGAAATCGTCCAACTTTGCCGTCGTATGACTTGAGGCATTGTCTCGGACGATAAATAGCAACTCATCGGGATACATTTCCATGAGGGTTTGCCAATGAGTTTTCATCTGAAGATGCGTTTTGTTGGCATAGATCTCATACAAGCCATCACCCGAAGGGTATTCTAAAGAGCCGATGAGGTATTTCCGCTGATTTTTGCCAGGTGTATCCACCTTATATTCAGTGCCTTGCTGGCGATAGACGCGTCCAGTCTTGGGACACCAGGACACATTGGCTTCGTCAAAGAAAAACAGGCGAGATGCCTTTTGGCTATTTTCGGGTGGCGGGAGACCTAAACGCTGAAGTTGGGTATCTGGGAGAATCAACCGAGTCGCCTCACTCGTCAACTCTCCCGTCTTGGCAAACACGACAACTCCGTGAGTTGATGCCGTTTGGCTTGATACTCGGGATCCGGACTCCCCACACGGAGTTTGCTCCGACCCGTTCGGTAGCCCGTCCGTCGTAAAGCCAGATAGATCGCTGGCGGTGTTACCGAAATCTCGTGATATGCCTTGAGATAAACTCTAATGAGTTCAAGCGTCCATTGCCGAGAGTCCGTCTGAAGTTTTTCGTATTGATTCGGCGTTTGCTCAAGAAGTCGGTCCCAGTCGGATTTGCTAAAGTGCGTGATTTTACCACGACACCCCGGTGGACTCTTGGGTATCAACGCCTCTAAACCCGAGATGTTATACTTATGAATATAGCTACGAACGCTGGCATCTGAAAGATTGAACATCTTTGCGAGTTTCGACACCGACATACCCTCGGTGGCACTGAGTTTGATGATCAGTAAACGCCGATACCATTGCGGTTTCGTCGCTTCAGAAAGCGCAGCATCAAGACGATCAAGTGCCGACGCATCGCCAATTTCTGCGTATATCATCACTCGAGACGCTCCTTGTGAAGTAGATTTACCCATAGTATAACTTAAAACTCTCTAAATTGATAATTTATTATTTAATATTGCTTAGAAGACAGAGGACGACACTTCGGAATAGCACAAATTTAGCACAGAAACTTGCCAAATAGTATATACCATTTGCACCTGAAGTGCAACTTAAAGTCCAGCTTTCCCCAGAGCCATTCAATTGTCAGAATCACTCCTGTGGGAGGGGTTTGTAACCTCGATTCTTACGGATAGCCGCGCACCGATTCCCGATAATGCATTCAGAAAACTGAAACTGAATGGTTCTGAGCTTTCCCAACGTGTCTGCCCTATCACTAACTCTAATACCCAATTAACTTGATTAGAAGTCTTTTGATCAAGTCAGCATTGCGAGGCACAGGGACCTCGCGCTACAAATGGGGTTAATTGGGTATAAGTTCTTGGTTTTTTGGGTCCGACTTCATCAGTATGTCTTTTGATAAATAAGATTGCTCCTTCGTTATGCTCCAAATGATAGATATAATAGCATTCTTCTTCTGTGTAATTTCAAGCGATGCAGGTTGAAATTGGCGTGTTTGATATGTTTGTTGCAACTTGATTCGCTTTTCATCAACAAATGTTACAGCCTATAGAGATGTATCAGTCTTATAAGGAACGGTATGTATTCTAACGGGGTTGACAATGGTCGCGATTTTATGGTTAAAACGCTTGAAGTCAAATACTTTGCGCTGCATGTTTTTTGCAACTTTTTGAGATTTTGGGTGTATAGTATGGAAAAATCATTTTTCTTGCAACTTTTTGAGATTTTGGTGTATAATACTTTAAAGCATTTTATCCGATTTCCACTTTTTGGCGAAACAGCGGAGTTTATTGAACAATGTTACAAAAACATCGGCAAGTTCTCATTCTACTTGTAGGACTATTGTACATTTATTCGGTATGTCCGTTTCTGTGTGCCGTTTTTGAACAAAAGTTCTGCCACGACGCACCTCAAAACGTCATGAGCGGAGCTACTGAAACCCAATTGACTTGCTGCCAAAAGAGCAAAACAGGTGCAGCAGGTGAAGCCGAAACTTCATCAGAAAGCGATAAACTGTGTTGCGCAACCAATTTAGAGCTTGTTCTTCCAGACGACGGACACAACAGGTCCGAGTTCCGTGAATCGATCGGGCAGTCTCTCGTCTCGATTCTTCCTTTCTCAGCAACTTTATCTATTACCCCGCGTGAGTCGCTCCAGATTCTACCGGGATCTTTAATCACCACGTTTTTCCCCGACTACGCCCTATCCCGTAGAGGCCCTCCCTACCTTACTTCTTCATAAAGAATCATTCAGTTTTTAGTTTCTAATGTTTTGTAGCTATTTTATTCATTGTTTCCCTACTGTGGCCGCAGTGGGTACTCATGGCTGCGAGATAACTAACTCTTCATCAGTATAATCTTCATTAGGCGGAACTATAATTACACAATTGGTGAGTTTCCGAGGAACGCATTTTTTAACGCCTCGTAAGGAAGACACTATTGTGAAAGCGATTGACCTGGTCTGTCTGTAGTGTTATAGCGTTTTCTTATGTCCCGAGCAGTGGATGTTTTCGTTAGTATATCATCCTCGCTGGCAAGGAACCTTTAAGTTATGCTGCCTGATGTGTTGCATCTGTTTGTCAGCACACCTCACGGCCCACTACCAGAGGACCTTCACGTAATAAGACCAGACAACTTATGAATGCAGAATAAAAGGAGAAACAGATGAAAATGAAATTGACGAGGCGAATTACCGCCTCTTTCTTAGCAATTACCACCGTCCTACTGTTCTCAATCTCTTTGATTAAGGCAGAAGACGCACCCAAAGGTCATGACACCCATGATCACGGGGACCACATGACTGTTAATGACAAAGTGCGTTGCGCAGTTGACGGCATGATGATGAAGCCTTCGGCAATGGTTAAAGTTGAACAGGACGGAAAAGCCTACTATTTCTGTAACAAGATGCAGGCAGAGATGTTCAAGGCGAATCCAGATAAGTACCTCCAAACAATTTCAGTGGGAAATTTGACATTTGATCTCAACGTGCTAACAACAGATGCGTACAAGATGATGATGTCTCACATGGGAATGGGGGGCATGATAAAAGCCGATGAGATTAAGGGAAAAACGCACTATTTCAGTGTATATCCAACGCAAAACCCCGAGGAGATTGCGTTAGGTGATGTTAAACTCGCCGTTCAGGTTACCAATACTGAGGGGGAGACGAGGATGGCACTACTGAAATATAGCAAAATGATGCGCACCTACGAAGGGTTCATTACTATGCCAAAAGGTGAAGAACACGAGGTTCGCATTCGCGTGACAAGCCAAGCTGTCAAGATTTCACTTTAATGTGGCTATCGGCTGTCGGCTATCAGCAAAGAGGTCTCCTGATAAACCGGAGTCCTCTTTCTGATGGTTGACTGCTGATTGCTGATGGCTATTCTTCTGAGAACTGAATTGCCTCACCCTGTCAAGGAGACGATGATGCGTGCAGTTAGTTTAATCTACAAAGTGGTAGTAATCGTTGTCGGTAGCATGCTGATGTTAGATGCTTTGGTGCAAACGGAAGTACATGGGATGGCTCAGACAGAGTCAATTTCGGAACAAACCGATATGACAACTCTATTTGCTGAAACCCTTGAACTGCCGAGTTTAATTCGTGTCGCTGTTAACCGTAATCCAAAAGTTAAAGCCGCAAAAGCACGGTGGCAGGCGACAATTGAACAGTATCCACAAGTGACAGCATTGCCCGATCCGATGTTCATGTATGGGTACTTCTTGCGAAGCGTGGAGACGCGGGTCGGACCTCAACGCCATCGGGTTAGTTTTTCACAGGCATTTCCATATCCCGGTACCCTTGATGCAGCGGGAGAGGTCGTCAAAAAAGCAATTGAGATTGAAAGCGTGAGGCACGAGCAGGTGATACGAGATCTCATTGTTGAGCTGAAACTGAGTTACCACGAGTTGGCGTATCTCCAACGGGCAGTCGAACTGACACGGCAAAATCACGAATTGATAGCCTCTATTCTCGCGATTGCGACCACACGTTATGCGGAAGGAAAAGTGACACTCAATGATGTGCTGAAGGCACAAAGTCAACTGGCACAGTTGGAATACGATCTTGTGCTGCTGGAGGAATTGCAGCGCGTTGAACATGCTAACATCAATGGAATCCTGTCTGTTCCTTCAACAACACCGCTTGGCGCAACGGCACCTGTTGCCTACGAGCCGCTTGATGTGACGTTAGCCGATGTGGAAAAACAGGCATTAGCAAAACGGCAGGAGTTGCGAATTGCGGAGTTAACTATCCAAAAAGCCACCGAGGGAATTGCCCTTGCCGAACTCCAAACCAAGCCTATGCTTAAGCTTGATTTGATGTCAATAGAAACAGGTGAGGCTTTGATGTTAAATGCACCGGGCAGTGGTAAAAATCCATTTAGCATCGGTATTGGTGTAACAATTCCGTGGTCAAGTCTGAAGAACAGCAGCAAAGTTCGCGAAGCTCAGCAAAACCGTGAGGTTGTCACGGCGAACAAGCACTCTCTGGAGGATAAAACGAAGGTTGCCCTCCGGAAAATTTATTTTCGCCTTGAAAACGCGCGGCGGCTCATCGAGCTCTATGAAACTACACTTATTCCGCAAGCTGCCGCTGCTATTGAAGTTGCTGAGACGTGGCATCAGGAAGGTCCCAAGAGCATTACGGGATTTCTTGAGACGCAGAGTGTTTGGTTGAATTTTAATCTTGCTCGACTGCGTGCGATTGCAGACTATCAACAAAATGTAGCTCGGTTGGAGCAGCTCGTTGGGGGAAAGATCGATGATTCACATACTGTGCAGTAAAGGTAAACTACGATATCTGTTTACTCGTGTGGCTCTGCTTTTCAAGTGCTTCCGGCGTAACTTCGCCTCAAACATACTATGTCGTCGCCTTTTCCGCTATTGGAAGCACCCTGCTACCTTATCCATGGGCTTCATAATGCTCACTGTTTTGGTTGGTGGGTGTGCGAGCCATCGACTGGAGACGTACCAAGAATTGCGTGGCACTGAGCTGCAACAGCCGGCGTATTACCATACAGAAATAGAAAAAAAGATTGCCAGTACTGAAAGCGAGCCCATCGTAGAATCCGACCCGTTTCTCAGCGAGATTGAAGCGAAGGTGTTGAAATACCAGAAACAGTGGCAAGCCCTATTAGAAAGTGAAACACCGATGCCAAATCTATTTTACGATTTTTCGACGGACTCCATGAAAGCCTATCGACAATTGGCAGCATCACCTGAAGCAGCGAGAGCCCAGCTTGCCCGACCTATTGCGTTAGAACTCCTTGTGGCACTCGGATACGAATGGAATCCGGGTTTGAGATCTGCCCATGAAAAAATTCGGGCGGTACTGGAGCAGTATCCGCAAGCTGTTTACTTAGAGAATGTGTTACGTCAGTATAACGCTTTCACAAAACAACTTGATACGAAAGTTGGACCGTTGAGCCATAAAGAGATGATGGCAATGAAATTTCCGTTCCCCGGGGCCTTAGCGTTGAAAGGGCAGGTTATCACTGAAGATGTGCTAATTGCCCAAAAAGAGTTTGAGATCGCACTACGAGATATAGTGACTGAGATCAAGTTAACCTACTACGATTATCTTTTTGTCATTGAGGCAACCCGTATTAACGAAGAAAATCAAGAATTACTGAAGCAGATGATTGCTATTGCTCAGACGAAATTTCGTGTTGGGCAAGGCAAATATTCAAACATCATCATGGCACAGGTAGAGTTATCGAAATTGATAAATTCAATTATTACACTTGAGCAGCAACGAGAAACTACCATTGCGCGTCTTAATACATTGTTGGATTTTTCAACGGATGTGCCATTCGGTGCTCCAATACCTATTGAGGATGTCTACGTAACCGCTACCCTGGCTGACCTGTATAAGTTGGCTGTTGAACACCGGCATGAAATCCAAAAGCAGAAGTTGGCTATCAGTAAGATGGGCTTGGCGGTGGAGATGGCGAAGCGGATGACCTATCCAGATCCAAGTCTTGGTACAAGTTACTTTGAAAATCGGAGCATGCCTGATATAAAAGGCACTCCAAAAATGTCGATGACGTTTGCTACAAAACGGACATTAAATCCAGCCAAGAGCGCGCAGTTTGGACACCAAAATGCCTATATTCATGAAGTAGATCTGAAAATTGAGGCGATGGAGAGCATGGTAGAGGAACTCGAAAACAGGACGCAATTTGCTGTCAAAAAGCATCATTTTGGTATGGAGACTGCAAATCGAAGCATAAACCTTTATCGTAATACGCTGCTCCCACAGGCTCAACAAGCCTTAGATGTCTCAAATACTGCTTATCAAGCCGCGCAAGTTGATTTTCTGAGTTTTCTTGATGCACAACGTACCTTATTAAAATTGCGAATTGAGGAACAGCAAGCGTTGCGCGATTATCGCCACCACCTCGCACAATTAGAACAGGTAGTCAGCGTGGTACTGTCCAAACAACCATTGACCGAAAAGTAGCGTTTTCTTGTATAGAATTTTGGGGTTTACCGATTCCGAATTCCTTCTGAAAGGCGCATTTAAGCTATAAAACTGCAACACGGACAATACAAGGAGTTTACAAAATGCTTAGAAATTTTTGCCTCGCAACCACACTGATAATCACTATACTTTTTACATTTGGCTGTGGTCAGCAAGAGAACGCTGAAATGAAGCACGATGTTAGCAAAAAACTTGACACAAAATCGGAGGAGGACACCACAGGTGTGGATGAACACGCTGGTCATGCGGAAATGGCGATGTCTGATGTGGAAATGGTGATGTCTGATGACGAGGAAGAAAAGATTCGTTTCTGGACGTGTGTTATGCACCCCACAGTCAAAATGCCAGAACCTGGCAGTTGTCCAGTTTGTAAGATGGATCTAATTCCTGTGTACGAGGGGTCAGGACTGGAACTAACTGAGCGACAGAAGGCACTGATTCCAGTGCGCACTGAGCCTGTCGCTTTTCGCAAAGTTGCGCGTGAAATCCGAACTGTCGGTGTTCTTGATTACAACGAAACCCGAGTGGCTTATGCGTCAACTCGTATCTCCGGATGGATTGAGAATTTGCACGTTGATTTCACCGGGATCAAGGTGCGCGAAGGCGATGAACTTTTATCTATCTATAGCCCAGAGTTAGTCGTCGCGCAAGAGGAATATCTAACAGCACTCAAAAGTGTGAAAGAACTCCAAAATACAGAATATGTGGATCTCCTCCGCTCGATTGAACTAAACCTCGCCGCTGCTGAATCCAAGCTGAAATTGTACGGATTAACCGGAAACCAAATAGAGAATATCCGCAACCGCGGCGAAGTCAGCACCATTTTGCCGCTCTATGCACCTATCGCGGGTACAGTTGTTCACATGAACGTCATGCAGGGGCAACACCTCAGCAAAGGGACAAATCTTTATCGCATCGCAGACCTCAGCAGCTTGTGGATTATGGCGGACGTTTACGAGTATGAATTGCCGTGGATTTACATGGGGCAAGTTGTCGAAATTACGGCACAATCGATGCCAGGAAAAACGTTCTCCGGCAAAGTCACTTACATTTATCCGTTCTTTGACGCTAACACCCGCACCCAAAAAGTGCAGGTCGCTGTCGCGAATCCGAACGAGGAACTCCGTCCAGGAATGTATGTGACACTCCGCATGAAACCGACGCTCGCAGAAATCTATACCCGCGGAAGTATATCCGAGGCTCCTTATGCATGTCCAATGCATCCATGGATTATGTCCGAACACGCTACCGAATGTGATATATGTGGTATGGATCTAGAGCCAACACATTCCGATGTCATGGCATCCGAGCCGATGTCTGGAACAGAGGGAAAGTGGGCATGTCCGATGCATCCGGAAGTGCAATCTGATGAATTCGGCGAATGCTCTATCTGTGGTATGGATCTCGTCGAAAAACAGAGCACCAAAACAGGTTTAACACCTGACTCCCCCGAAGCAAAACCTGAATGGACATGCCCGATGCATCCGGAAGTGCAATCCGACGAATTTGGTGAATGCTCCATCTGCGGTATGGATCTCGTTGAAAAACAACCAGCAACAGTCAGTGGCGCGCAAGCGCATGCCTCTCATACACATACCGCGCCTGCCATCCAGCCGAATCTACCGGTTCTCGTTTTCAAATACGTGTGTCCTGATCATCCTGATGAATATGCGACCGTGCCAGGGCTATGTCCACGTGATGGAAAACCGCTCGCTATGACAGGAGAAGTTCTAACTATTCCGAAGAGTGCAGTCATTGACACCGGTTTACGGAAAGTCGTTTTCGTGGATCGCGGTGAATCGGGATATGAGCAGGTTGAAGTTGAAGTCGGGCCGGAAGCTTGGGGTACAGATGACAATTCAGAAATGAACCGCCGCTACTATCCGATCGTTAGCGGGATGACCCCGGGTGATATCGTTGTTACCCATGGCAACTTCTTGATAGATTCGCAGACGCAATTAACAGGCTCCGCATCAGGTGCTTATGGAGGGGCACTCGGCGGTGAAGAATCAAAAACCCCTGTCCATCAGCATTAATCTGAGGATTTCTTTAGCCGGGATCTGAAATTGTGAGTGCAAACTACCTTGTTTTTGTCCAATAAGTGTAGGAAACCATACTCGCTCTAATCACGCACAAACCTACACACGCATTGAGAAAACAACACCTCAAAAGGTGGCAAAGAACTTCTACACACCTTTGAGAGAAAAAGGAAACCAAAACCACGATTTTTATCGCTTTTCCGGCACCAAAGAGTCCTTGAAAAAGTTGATGTCCAGTTATGATAAGGGTTTCAAAGGTAGGCTGTTGTGATTTGAGACCTTTTAACCCCTCTTGAAAGCAGATACGGACTCGGATTGATAGCCTTTCATTGATCAACTGGATCCCCATGTGCTTGGACGAAAACAAGGAAACTACTCTTAGGGAAAGATTGTGCTAACAAAATACATCTACAAAAAGCGAGAAAGAACATGATTAACCGAATTATTGAAATCTGTATGAAGAACCGCCTGTTGGTGTTAGTTATCTTTATATTCGTCACAATGGCCGGTTGGTGGGCATTGAACCGGACACCAATTGATGCGCTACCTGACATCGGCGAAAACCAGGTTATTGTCTTCGCGGATTGGCCCGGACGAAGTCCTCGGGATATTGAAGATCAGGTTATCTATCCGTTGAGTATTACTATGCTTGGGATTCCCGATGTCAAAGATGTTCGCTCAAACGCAATGTTTAGCTTTGGTTATATTAACATTATCTTCAAAGATGATGTTGATTTCTATTGGGCACGCACACGGGTACTGGAACGGATGAATCTTGCGCAAAAAGAGATGCCAGAGGGTGTTGTACCGATCCTCGGTCCCGATGCAACCGGTGTTGGGCAGGTGTTCTGGTATACCGTTGAAAATGGGTACTATTGTCCTAATCATCCGACAGAGCGCTATGCGGAGCCTGGTAAATGTCCGGAAGATGGAGAAACACTGATTGCCTCTAATTTAGAGCTTCATGAACTTCGGACGCTTCAAGACTGGACGGTTCGTTACTATCTTGCCTCTGCTGATGGTGTCTCCGAGGTTGCCTCAGTCGGTGGATATGTTAAACAGTATCAGATTGACATCGATCCGAATACTTTATTAGCCTATAATGTACCATTGTCCGCTGTTTACAACGCTATCCGTGGGAGCAACCTTGATGTTGGGGCAAAGGTTATTGAGGAAGGCGGAATGGAATTCCTGATTCGGGGCTTGGGTTTTATCAAAAGCATTGAGGACATAGAAAACATCGTTGTCAAAGCACATAACGGGGTGCCTATCTACGTCAAAAATCTTGGAACAGTCAGCGAAGGTCCTGACTTTCGGCGCAGTGCTTTAGACAAGGCTGGCATCCCCGCAACCGGTGGGGTCGTGCTAATGCGCTACGGTGATAATCCACTGCGCGTGATCGAGAACGTCAAGGCGAAAATAGCAGAACTTACACCTGGACTCCCGCCGGGGGTCCGAATTGTCTCATTCTATGACCGAAGCCATCTCATTCACCGCGCAACGGATACACTGAAGGAAACACTAACGGCGGAAATCATCGTCGCGGCGGTTATTATCCTGCTTTTCTTAGGACAAGTTTCAAGTAGTCTGATAATAGCACTTGTCTTACCGATGGGGGTTCTGCTTGCGTTTGTGGGTATGCGGATTATTGGTTTACCGTCGAACATTATGTCGATGGGTGGCATTGCTATCGCGATTGGTGTTATGGTGGACGCAGGTATTGTGATGACAGAAAATATCACGCGCCATTTACAGGAACCACACGCAGGTGAAAGTAAACTTCAAGTCGTAACCCGTGCCGCCAAAGAGGTAGGCCCACCTATCTTCTTTGCAATGCTTATTGTTATCGTTGCCTTCATACCTGTCTTTTCGCTTACCGGCCAAGCTGGTAAACTCTTCAAACCGCTTGCCTATACAAAAACTTTTGCTATGCTTGGTGCAGCTCTCATAGCGATTAGTCTGGTGCCAGTTTTAGCATCATTTCTACTCACGGACCCAACCCGTACACGGACAGGTGTAGTTTCCAAACGAGTGGCACAGTTCTTTGCTCTACTAAGTTGGCCCTTGAGAAAGTTAGCGGATGGGATTACGTGGATACTCAGAACTGGCTATCGTCCGATTATTCAGTTGGCTGTAAAGAATATTTGGACTAAACTCACCGTTGTTGCTCTGGCGGTGCTAGCTTTTGCTGTAAGTATCCCGTTGACCCCTTTCTATAAAAATATTGGGCAGGAATTCATGCCTCCACTTAACGAAGGGACGTTGCTATTTATGCCGGTACTGCTTCCGGGTGCTTCAATTACGCAAGCAAAAGATATAATGGCAAAGCAGGACTTGATTATGAATCAATTCCCAGAGGTTTCGCTTGTAGTAGGGAAACTGGGACGGGCGACAACAGCGACCGACCCCGCTCCAATTGGCATGTTTGAAACCATTGTTAATATAGTTGACCCGACGGAGTGGCCCCAACGGGCTATTAAACGAGACTCAACAACGGAACTTGTGCAACATTTTGTCCAACGCTTAAGACGCGCGGAACTTATAAGCGCGGCACATGCGAACCATATTAACACCGATTTGTTGGATGACATTGTTACAGCGACCGTAGAGCGGTTTGATACTTTAGCGATAACATATCACAATTCTTATTTATCAGTTGACGAGCGCGAGAAACTCTATCGCATCTGGTTATTACGAATCCTTTTTGAAGAACTTTTAGGTGAAAAGCGGGCTGACGGAATGGGATTGGAACAAGTCAAAATTGGTGAATCTGAAACTGAGACGAAACTTCATCGAATCGCCGAGGAAATTGAACCTACCCTCAAGCATAAGACTTACTTCCGGACCAAAAACCGCAACGAACTCATCGCCGAACTGACAGAGGCTACCCGAATGCCGGGGGTTTCGCCCATTATGACGCAGCCCATACGCAATCGCGTTGATATGCTTGCAACAGGCATACAAACGCCAATCGGAATTAAAGTGTTTGGTAATGACCTCGCGAAGATTGAAGAGATTGCGGTACGGATTGAGCAGGAACTCCTTAAACTTGAAGGGGCACAGGGGCCTTATGCCGAGCGCATTGGAAATAAGCCGTACCTCGAATTTCATATTGACCGAGAGGAAGCCGCGCGCTATGGCATCCAAATCCAAACGGTACAACAAATCATCATGACGGCAATCGGTGGCATGAATTTGACTTATACCGTTGAAGGGCGGGAGCGATTTCCGATTCGTATCCGTTACATGAGAGAGTTGCGGGATAATATTGAAGCACTCAAGCGTGTCCTCGTTCCAACACCAAAAGGACTCCATATTCCGCTTGAACAACTCGTGAAAATCGAAAGGCGACCTGGTCCCGCGAAAATCGCGAGCGAAAATACACTCCTCTTTTCCCGCGTCTTTTGTGATGTAGATGTTGACATTATTGGATTGGTTGACTTCGTCACATTAGCCCAAAAAACTCTTGATGAAAAGATTAAGCCAACTTTACCTCAAGGCTATTTCTACGCTTTTAGTGGTCAGTACGAAGCTGAACTGGAAGCTCGCGATCGATTAACCATTGTAGTACCAGTGTGTATTGTTGTCATTTTCATATTGCTATACCTTCAGTTCAAGTCGCCTTCTGCGATGTTTTCTATCTTCCTGGCAATTCCCTTTGCATTCATCGGAGGCATGTGGATGCAGTGGTTAATGCAATACATACCGGAGACACTCGGCGGCGGTTACGCCATTAAATACAGTACAGCAGTGTGGGTCGGGTATATAGCCTTATTTGGCATAGCCGTTGAAGATGGAATCGTTTTAATTGAATATCTATTGGAACGTGTCCGGGGCGGTGAACCTATTGACGAGGCGGTAGTCAATGCCGGCTTATTGCGCGTCCGCCCCATCATCATGACCACAGCAACTACAGTGCTGGCGTTATTGCCAATTATGTTGGCAGAAATCAGTACTACCACCGGCGCGGAATTGATGAAACCTATTGCGGTACCTACCTTCGGTGGCATGGTCTCGGCAACAGTGGCTAACCTGATCTTGGCACCTGTGTTGTTCTCCCTCTTCTATCCGGTTGAACGTTGGATTCACCAGCGGTAGAAGAATTTGTGAGGGTTACTTTCTTTCAGGAAGTATTGGAGGAATCATGAAACGTCTGACTACATTCAGTATCTGTATATTTGTCGGTCTTATGGGGTTACCAACTGTTGGTACTGCATTTGAACTTGAAAAGTACTTGCATGTCGCAAAAGGCGGTGTAGTAAGCACTGGTCGCGGATTAACGGTCACCAACAACGAACTGGAAACCGCACTCACCGAAGAGTTCTCTATCGGGTTTCAATTGACACCTGCACTTCGGTTCTCAGTTCCGTTCGGTAGTTACGTTGTGGATACTCGCGGAGGTAATACAGATATCCTGCCCTTCGGGATGTTGGGTGTTGAGACTGTTGGCACGATGTTGACACTGAGTGGACGTGGGAAATGGGCACCCTTTATTGGATTCGGAGCCAATTTCTATTCTTTTACTGAGCAATTCGCTGCACCAGCGAATATGCAGAATGCTTTTGGTGCGGAAGCGTCTACTGGACTCAGTATAAGACTTATCGATAGCATCTTTGAGGTGGCTCAGTTGAATGGATCATTTGGCTATCAGTTCAGTTTTTTGAGACCGAAGGTGAGCGTACCTGCCAGACCGGACGTTGAAGTGTTGTCATTAAACCGCCATAGCATTACCTTCCGGTTGGAGATTTTGGGGTTGTAAAAGTCCTTGCAAAAATAAGGATTTCTGGTAAACTTATAGGGATGCCCAAAAAACGGATAAGGAGATTGTAAATGTTTTTCCGAATCTATTGCTGTCGGCGAATAAGTGTTCTATTAACACTCGTGTTTTTAATGGTAAGTGCACCATTGTTCAGTGGTGCTCAAGATGCAGAATTTCCGGCGCAGAGACTGGCGGCTATTTTCCCGAAAGCGAATAAATTTGTTCAAAAGAGTGCCGTGCTTACACCGGATAAAATTGCGTCAATTGAAAAGGGCATCGCGGTTAAACTCCGAACGGCGGACCTAAAACCAATTTTTTACATCCCGATCAATGACGCGAATAAGCCGATAGGGCTGATCCTGTTCGTTGACGTAGAGGGTCCGAGCGGTGTTATTGATGGTGCTGTTGGACTGAACATGAGGGGGAAAGTCGTGAAAGTTGCGGTCTATGAGCACAAAGAATCAGACGCGATTGCAAGCGAAAAATTTCTCAAACAGTTCGTCGGTATGGGTATAGACGACGCTTTCAAGGTTGGGGAGGATGTTGAAGCTGCTGAAGGACATGAAGATGCTTCAAACGCAGTCGCCCTACTTCCAAAAAAGACGTTGGTGATGAGTTATGCCCTCTTCTTAAAGCAGGAATTGAAACCTACGCCGGAGGAAACACCAGAGTCTGATACACCAGAGGAAGAGATGCCTGAGGTCGAAGACTTGAAATCCCTCATGGCGTTGATGATAGATGACTATTTCGTGGTCGTTGACTACTTTGATGACAAAGAGAGTAAAACGAAAGCCGTTGAAGCGGTGAAACGACTTGCCAGATATGCAAAAGGCATCTCAAGTTTTGAACCGCCGAAGAACGCGGATCAAACGGAGGAATATGTCTACCTCCAAGACAAGTTTAGTGAAACCCTTGTTCAATTTGCTGAAACGCTTGAGCAGGAAGGAATTTCTGAGGAGACGCGCAAGCAGTGGGACGCTATTGTTGAATTAGTCAATCAGGCACACCTCCGGTTTAGCGAAGAAGAGATTGATTTTGATACATATTAGTTACAAACACTTCGTGGGAGCGGTCTCTGCCGCCCTATACCGTTAAAAAGTATCTATCGTGCGCAAAACTTTACTAACGTTGAGGAACCGACACGAAGTGCGATGATCGTCCCGCAGCTTTTGGTTGAATTTTGAATGGAGGAAGCATGATTTTTGTTAAGCAAGTTTTGGTTTGCAAGCTGCACCAAAAGGGCTGGATATGCTGCTTGTGTGCAATATGCGTATTAGTAGGCACGCTGCAAGCAGCAGCACAGGTCCGTCCACCTCGGCGCAAACATAGAATATTGGTAGATCCGAGTGTGAAGAAGAAAGATACCCTCAAGGCGGATATAGGGGCGAGCCTCAAAGACATTGCGAAACGCGCAACGCAACACTCCCAGCTGCCGAAGGTGGATGTCGTGTTTGTCGTTGACGGTAGCAAACGGATGTCAGGAGTGCTCACAGACCTTGAAAAGAGACTCGTCGACATGCTTACTGTTATAGAGGCGAAAACCATGGACTATAGGTTCGCCCTCATAAACTTTCAATCGGTGCAGGGGGAACCGCGCCACACAATTCATCAATGGACCTTTGACTACATCGGTATTGAAAACGCTTTCCGGGATATAAGGGTCCAGTCTGACAATAGCACTGAATCTGGATATGGACTTGATGCAGTCGTGAAAGGTTTGAATACGTTAGATTTCCGCGAAGGCGTTACAACACAATTTGTTGTGATTACCAACTCACGAATGCGCACTGAATGGACAGAGGCGGATGCTAAGAACAGAATTAGTGAACAGATCGTCAACCTATGCCGACAAAACAACGTGCAGCTCAACTTTATCGGTACAAGCGAGAAGGTCCAGGCGGAACTTACTGACCAAACGGGTGGCAAATGGTATCCGATTGATTCATATCAGCGGCAGATGGACGGACAACGCATTCAGAGTGGCGAGACAGTCGCTGATAAAGCACTGCTTCGGGTGGACGGGTTATTTAAGCGCATTGCTGAGCACTTGGTTGCGAGTAGACCGGACAAAGTAGATGTTGTGTTCGTCTTCGATTACAGTCTGAGTATGCAAACCAAAACGGACGCTGCCTGTGACGGTTTGGATCTCATGGTCTCTGTGTTTAAATCGGCGGGATTAGATTATCGGTTTGGGATTATCCGATTTTGGGCAGCAGTAGGTGGCGGCGAAAGTACTATCGTCGTAACCAAGCCTCCGTTGGAGCCCGAACAGGTGAAGGCGATGTTTCGGCTCCCAAAATCCGGTGATGAGCACCTGCTGGATGCCGTCATTGAGGGAGTACCGAAACTTCGGACAGCACCGGAGCGCGACCTTGTGCTCATCATCGTCACAGACGAACCAACGAGCAAACGCACCGAAAAAGAATATACCGTAGGGCAAGCGATTTCAGTGTGTCGGGGTGTGCATGCGAAGGTGTATGTTATCGGCGGTGTCGCCTCTATGCGAAGCAGCTCCATGACGGATAATTTCCAGCGTCAGGTCGCTCAGGTAACCAAAGGTGAACACTATGTTATGCCGGGTGCCCTGATATGGCGAGGCACCGGTGCTGACGAGCGGCGGTAATCGTGTTGTGTAATCTTTTCGGTGCTTGCCTATCACTCTACAGCGAGTTCATCTACTGTTTTGGCGTGGATAGCGATAAGGACGAAACAGGTGGACTGCAAATTCGCAGTCGGTTCCGTCAGTTCGATCGGCGTATTGCTGACGAAGCTGCCGTCTTCTTGCCGTGCCTCTGTCAAATAGTTAATTGCAACACGGCGGGTATTGAATGGATCGTTTCCAGCCGCAAGTGCCATAATCGCAATCGCGGTGATTTCCGGGTCGCTTGGACTATTTTTATATCGTCCGAACCCACCATCGCTACTGTTCTGTAGCTGCTTTAACCATGCGATTTGTGCATCAATGTCGTAAACAGGTTCTAAACCTTGTATCACCCAAGATGTCAAGAAAACATCGGATTGCATGCCGCGTTGCAATGCCCAACCGCCATCAATTTTGATGGCTCCCGCCAACCAATCTGCGCCTTTAGAGACGGGGTCAAAATTCTGTTTGAAACCGAGTCTCCTGAATCCTGCTAAAACAGCGGCAGTATACAGAACGTTGTCAGGGTTTCGTTCCTTTTTACCCCAACCACCGCTCCGATTCTGTACTTTTTTCAGCCAACGCAGTCCTTTGAAACGTACTTCGGGATCCGTCTCTGCTGTCGTTAAAGCGATAAGTGCAAAAACAGTGTGTGCGGTGTTATTGTTCCAACTCCCGTTATCCATTTGCGTATTTCGCAGATACGCGACCCCTGTTCGGGTTACCTGTGAACCGGTACCCCATCCTGCGTCAATCAATCCCCAAATAGCAAACGCAGTACTTTCTACATTGCTGTCTCCACCGGGGACCAGGGGCCATCCACCATCTCGGTTTTGGTGCTGCACAATATAGGTTTTCGCACCCTCTATGGTTTTGAAGAGCGGAGGTCCCTCTGGCACTTTATTAGAAGCAGTGCCTGCTCCAGCATCGTCTTGCGCGAAAACGAGGCCAGCAGACATACCGACACAAGCGACTAACATTAAAACAAAACTAAAACGAATCATTCGTTTTGGTCCTCCTTAGGGGACTTGCCGATTACGTTGTGGCAAGTCTCTACAAGTTATCTCATAAAGTGCTGTATGGATAAGGCACCGGAACCGTACTTTAACAACTCAGTTTTATTTTTTAACGCGTGAGCGTTCCATCTACACAAATCTTCAGGTTAGGAATCAATATCTATATCCGTAGATCTTCTCTACTGTTTACAACGCCGTTTTCATTAAGAACACCTGAGTGCTTAAAAAGTTACGTGCTTTATTTGCGTGTTGCTGAAAACGGCATCGCAGGTGATATTGCTAAACGCGGTATCACTAGGAACTTTGGTATCCGCAGCAGCACTCCGGCTAACCCCAATTACGGGATTCAACAGTATGTAGCAACAGACCAGCATGAAAACAGTTTTGTGGTTTCTCATCTTTTCACCCCGCTGATAACTTTAGCACACTATGACTGTGGCTCTATCACAACTTTGTAAACGCCTTCTTGTCCAAGCATATCAATGCCTTTTTCCAACTGGTGCAACGGCAGATGATGCGTGATCAATTCCTGTAACGGCGCGCGTGTTATCTGGAGATAATCCAATGCTGTCTGAAACTGGATTTGTGGGTATGCCCATACACCACAGACATCGAGATCCTTGTTGCAAATTTGGTGTGGTCGCACACGAGTATCCCCGGAGTCTGTATAGTGTCCGACTTCGATAACTTTCCCGCCACGTCGCACCACGTCTAATGCTTCGGAGAAAACCATCGGTAACCCTGCACACTCAATCGCGATGTCCACGCCGACACCGTTTGTGAGCTCCTGAATCTGTTCCACTCGTTCTTCAGGCGTTGTGTCTCCGACATTAATAACTACATCCGCGCCCATCTGCTTTGCCATGTCCAACCGGCTATCAATGAGGTCGGTAGCGATAATAGTGCCAGCACCGCTATCCCGTAACACAGCGACAACGAGTAGACCGATGGGACCGCATCCGAGTACTGCTACACGGCTCCCGATGCTATAGCCATCTCCAACCTGCGGTAGTCCGGGTGCACACGCGCGTTCAACGGCGCGCGTCGCAACTGCTACCGGTTCTGTCAATACTCCAATCTTCTCTGGGACACCGGCGGGCATCTTATAAACCCAAGAGTTGCCGTGGATATAGGTATACTCCGAGAATTCGCCGTTCAGATACGGCGGCGTTTCGCTGTTGCTAAACCCATAGATGGTTCGTCCGGAACATAAGGTCGGACGGCCCGGTACATGCAAACAGTAGTAGCATCTACCACAGTTTTTTGAACCCGGTACCACTGTCACGCGGTCACCGGCTTTGATGGGACCGCCCATCACATTCATCACCTGATTCGCATTCTTGCCGATCTCAGCAACTGTACCGACGACTTCGTGCCCTGGGATGACAGGAAATTTGAGGGCAGTGTGCCCGAGGTACATGTGTTTATCACTTCCACAAATGCCGACCCGATCCACTTGTAGCAAGAGCGCGTCATCTGCGGGTGTCGGTTTCTCAAATTCGCGGATCTCTATCTGCCCCGGTTGGAGCATCACCGCCGCTTGAACTTGCATAGTTAGGATTCCTTATCTTATTTTTTGTAGTTTGTTTTATCGTGACCAGAGCGGAATTAATACTTTTGTTAACTGCGCTAAACTCTCCAAATTGTGTGCGGGGAGGAAATAGTCCACATACGGCAACGCCGTGCGGATACCTCGGCAAATCGGTTGATAACCCTCGCTGCCGAGCAACGGGTTGAGCCAAATCAACCGGTAGGCGTGGCGATGCAACATCTCCATAGAACGCTGCAGCACATCTACATCGCCGCGATCCCAACCATCACTGATGAGAATGACTACAGTACGATACGCCGAGAAAGAGGGTGCGAACTGCCGATAAAATTCTAATAGACTTTCACCAATCTTTGTCCCACCTGACCAGTCGGGGACGACATTCGCCACTTCGTTCAAGCCTTCTGCTAACCCTTTCCGTTGGAGGAGTCCAGTAATGTTCGTCAGGTGCGTGCTGAAAACCGCAACTTCCACTTCTCTCAACTCTTGTTGCATGCCATAGATAAATTGGATGAGGAACTTGGCATAGCAATCCATAGAACCGCTCACATCACAGAGGAGCAAAATTTTGGTTTTCTTAATCTTCTGCTGTTTCCGAATTAATTCGAGGGGTTCGCCGCCGTGGACGAGGCTTTTCCGCCAACTCCGTCGAAAATCAATAATTTTGCCCTTTTTACCGACAACTTTTCGACGGCTCAACTTTGTCGCCAACACCGCCGCCAATTTCGCAACGATCTCCCGTGCTTTCTCCATATCCTCCCTTGTAAACTCACTGAAATCCTTCCGGGTCAGGACATCCTCTACACTATAAGCGAGCGGATCATCTTCTTCACCTTCTTCCTCATCGTCCTCTGTCTCGGCATCCAACCACTGTTCTATCATGTCCTGCTCATCGGTAGCATCCGAGATATCTTGGAGACTGGACGGTTCGGCGGTCTCGTTGCCCGTATCAACGGCTTGGAAATCTGGGCGCGGGTATCGCCAAAACAGATTGAAAGCCAGGTCAAACGTCTTTAAATCTGCTTCCTTAGTGATGAGGTTCGTCCGCGCTGTGTGATAAAACGCTTCCCGTTCACCGATGTCAATTAGTTCAACGCTTTTACACCAACTCAGTTGGTTGGTTGTCGTCACGTTGATGTCCATCTGTCGAAGCAATCGGCAGAAGTCTGTAATCTGTTGGAGGAGGGTTTGTTCAGTCATTTTCTTGTTTCTTCAGCCACGTTATGAACGCGTTCAGTTCTTTGGAGACGCTCGGGAATACTTTGTTCACTCGCTCGGCATTTTTGAGCATTTGTTCATAGTCTAATTTAGCACCGTAGATGTAGACGAAAACGTGACGGAATCCTAGAAGATCCTGTAGTTCCGTAAAAGTTTTTTCGGACAATACAGGTACCCGTGTCGTTCTTGGTTCTGCCATTTGCTGTAGGAGAGCTTTATGCCACTCTTCCCCCGCAGGCAATGCCTTGTCAATCTCGCGTGCAATGTGCTCGAAAATATTTTCCAATTGCTTATAGAAATCGTAGAGGTACCTGGCAATCTCAAGTTCTATACTCCGTCTGTACCGCGCGGGGGCATCTTCAATATTTTGTAAAGCTTCCCCGATGAGTCGAACTGCATCCGCTACGTTTGTGTATCCATCGGAAATGCGCTGTATTAATGCCTCCTGGTTCACTACGTTAGTTTCCTCTCTTTTTATCAGGGTTGCTTGGCAGTTAGGTCTACTGGTTGTGGCGAAGCAGATTCCATTTTTTTCAATAAACACGGCTTGATTCTGAATACGTTCTCGAAACTGGCCTTTACAATTGTCGAAATTGACTAAATCGATTCTGAATTCTTGGCTAAACCCGATAGTTTGTGCAACAGCACGAAAATATAGGTCAGATGGCATCCCCCAAACTGCAATATCAATATCTGACCTTTTTGAAAACCATTTCTGTCCCGCGAGTGACCCAAAGACAGCGACCTGTGTCGCACCGAAGTCTTCATAAAGCATAGTCGCAACCTGATGTGCCGTTTGCCATGCGCGTTGTAGCAATGCCTCATCTACCTTCCGGTTTTGGAGGTGTTGATCGAGCCGCTGACGGTATTGCGCTAATTCTTCTGGCGATAGGTCTTTTGCTGTACGATGGGTATCTGTGGGTTGATGCATATTACTATCTCCTTGACTACTCATCCAACTCCTGCCTTTTCAGCCATGCGATGAACGCATCAAGTTCTTTGAAGATGATGTCAAATATCGGACTAACCTGCTTTGCCTTCTGTTCTGTTTTTTGATAATCCAGTTCATCGGTATCGAAACGCATGAAGAGGTAGCGAAACTCTAAAAATTCTTGTAGGTTTTTGAAAGTTCCTTTGGAAATTACGGGTGGCCGTTCAGCGTAGGGCTTTGCCATTTGTGCAAGCAATTCCTTGTGTCCTCTACTTCCATCAGGTAGGCACAGGTCAATCTCAAGCGCAATTTGTCTAAAAATGTTCTCCATGCCCATATAGCAATCCGAGACACGTTTAGCCATCGTAACTTCTATGGCTATTCTGTATTCCGCTGGAGCGGTTTCGATTCTTTGTAACGCTTTCTTAATTCCGCTAATAGATCTTTCTATTTTCGGGCGTTCCTCGGAGATGTCTTGTATCAATTGGCTCCGGTCCACAGAATAGGTTTCACCTTTTCCGATTCTAACGGCCTGGCTTTCAATTCTCTCCCGAAACAACCCTTTACAACTTTCAAAATCAACCAGATCCAGTTTGAACAATCGGCTGATAGCCTCAGCTGCCCATACTGCCCGGAAGTACTTATCAGAGGGAATGCCCCAAACCGTAATATCAATATCCGACCCTTTTGAGAAAGACTCCCGTTCCGTAAGAGAACCGAAGACAGCGACCTGTGTCGCCCCGAAGTCTTTATAGAGCATGGCTGCTACCCGATGCGCGGTATCCCAGGCGCGTTGCAGCAACGCCTCATCTACTTTCCGGTTTTGGAGGTGCTGATCGAGCCGCTGATGGTATTCCGCTAATTCTTCTGGCGATAAATCTTTCGCTGTGAGATGGGTGGCTGTAGATTGATGCATATCGCTATCTCCTTAGAGAATACTATAGTTTCCTTGTTTTTGTCCAATGAAAGCATGATTTGATTACTTGCTTTAGGGTGTGTGAAAGTAGAAATAACGTGCCATTGAAGTTCTAAAAAGGTTATGATATAAGTGTTAGAACCTAAACCTTTTTGGAGGTCTTCAATGGCAAAAAGAAGTATAGCAAAAAAACGGAAAAAGCACAATGGTAAAAAATGGGTGGTAACGCCTCAGGCGCCGTTGTGTGCTCTGGGTGAAGTGTTGCGGGTTCGTGAGGTATTTCAGCCCCTCCATGACACGGTGAATATCGGGCAGAAAACAGTTGTGTATCGTCCGACAGACAAGTTAGTTTTTGTGGTGTTAGGGATGCTATCGGGTGCGGAGACGGTGTCTGAAATCCAAACCAAAGTTCGCTCGGATCGTGGCTTGTTATACCAAATTAACCCCATTTGTAGCGCGAGGTCCCTGTGCCTCGCAATGCTGACTTGATCAAAAGACTTCTAATCAAGTTAATTTGGTATTAGGTGGCTTTGGCTACCAAAGATGTGCGGATGCGTCGGTGATCCAGCAGACGTTAGATGCCTCAACGGAGGCGACTGTTGCTTCACTTGAATCTGCTTTAGCGGAGGTGCGTCTCAAACAAGGTCAGGGGCGTCAGGTGTCTTTGGGGGCTGAAGATGAGATAGGTGTGGATATAGACCTCTCTTCCTTGCCGATTGGCAAGCATGCCGAGGGTTCAGAGAAAGGATATGTCGCGAAAAAGCCGAATACTTATACGCGTCAGTTGGCACGGTGTGTCTGCGGAGACACCCAAGAGATATTTACGCAGGCGTTATACCCCGGTAAAACCAACAGCGATGCTGTTTTCAAGCCGATGCTCGGCAAACTTGAGACTGTTTTGACGCTTGATAGCGTTGAGAAACGGAGCCGAGTTCGGCTTCGCTTTGATGCCGGATTTGGCACGGATGCCAATATCAATTATGCCTTATGGCGGGGGTATCGCCTCATCGGGAAGATGTATAACTCCCGCCGGATCCAAAAGTTAGCGGCCCCCATGGAGGAGTGGGTGTCTGTGCCAACGTCGAAAGGCGTCAAGGGTAGAGAAGCAGGGTGGGTTCAACAACCGCATCGGTATGCGAGACGGACGGTTCAAGTCGCTGTGAGAACACCGAAAAAAGATGGCACTTGGAGTTATGCCGTGTTGGTTTCAACCGACACGACCGCAACGCTTGAAGAACTGCTGCTTGAATATGACAAACGCAGTGGGGCCCCGGAGAACTCTTTCGCCCAAGATTATCAAGCCCTCTCTTTGCGAAAATACAGAAAGACAGGATTTATCGCACAGCAAGTTTTGCTTTTACTCGCAGAACTCGCCCATAACCTGATGATTTGGATGAAAGCGTGGTTCATAGAGGCGGTTAAGATACCTGAAGGGGCCTCGGAGCCAACCGAAAACGCACACCGAAAGGCAACGGAGATGCTTCAAAGCCGAGGACTGAAACGGTTGAGGCGAGACATCTTGGCGATCCCAGGAAAAATCTGCTTCGACGGTAAGAAGGTCGTTGGCATACGGATCAACCCTTTATATCCCTTCATACAGCACGTCTCCACTGCTACCAAGGCACTTTTCCAACAGTATGACATACTTGTGTTAATGGACAAAATGTAGGTAGTTTGGACAATTTTAATTTTAAGAGTTTCGGTATAGCAGTTCGGCTCAAGAGAAACACTATAGGCGAACATCTCACATTTTGTAGACACCTATAGACACTAAACGCAGCGGAAATATGCCCCTGAATATCCGTTATGAAAGCCACATAAAAGCCGACTGCTAACTTCCGTGAATCGGACTTTAAATCGGAGGTTCCGCTGCCCCCTAAAAATGCCTCTCTGCCCGTTCCACGTCTATTGCAGCGTTGATTTTGCTTGTCCCCGAAAAAGTCCGATCTGTGTCCATTTTTTATCGATCTCCGTTTTCAGTTCTGGATGCTTTTATTTGATTTTCGAGGCGTTAGAGGTATGTAAGAACCTTTGAGAAAAATCAGTAATGTTTTGAAAATAGGGCATGAACCTCCCTGAAATTATCCAAACTATAGTTCGTTATTAAGACATAGACCGAATTGCGGAAATTGGTTCTCTTTTGTGTTCATCATTAATGAAAAAAATTGTAACACACTTCTAACAATTTCTCAAATTAAAACTGAAAGTGATTATCAAAAACAATTGACTTCTCAGATACTTCGTGATATAATTCGCTTGTAACGTACACCACCGCGATTCGATATCTGGAAGTTGAACTTATAGGAATAGATGTGAGAAGAAGTAGAGTTCTTCAATCGATCCAGCAGAAAATCGTTAGGAATTTCTATCAGGTAACTGAACATGCCTTGGATGAGATGCGAAAGGATTCCTTGTCAACAGTTGATGTGAAACACGCAATTCGGAGAGGGCAGATAGTCCAGAGATTCACGTATGACCGGAGAGGTATTCGGTATAGATTGTGAGGCCCCGCTCGCGACGGAAGGGAAGTTAACGTGATTTGCCGAATTTTAGATTCAGGGCACTACGAATTATAACAGTTTACGCGACAGAGGGAACAGAATAATGAAAGCATCTGAATGTGAATATTGCAGTGGCGAGATTCGTCAGAAGAAAGTTACCGTTGATCATTGGTATGAAGGCAAATTGATAATTATTAAGGATGTTCCAGTAGGTGTTTGCCAAGAGTGCGGTCAACGGTATTATACGGCTTCAACGTTGGATCGGCTTGATACTATGGCACAGAATAGTGACACCGCACCCGAAAGCATATCTGTCCCAGTCATGGTGATGAACCACTGAATCCGCTGAACCTATGCTCCTGAGGCGGACAACAACGCCTTTTCAACAGCAATGGGCAGTTGGATGAGGTGAAAACGGCTAACTGTGTAGGCGTAATCTTCGCCACTTTCATCTATAACGCGAATATAGCCGTGAACCGCTGCATCATCATCAGGAATGAGGCGATACACTTTCCCTACTTCAAGAGAAGCGGTGTATCCTTCGTTATTAAGACATAGACCAAATTGTGGAAATTGGTTCTCTTTTGTGGTCATCTTTAATCGAGGAACGGGAGTTTAATCTTAAATTCTCTCTTGCCAATGTTGTCAGCTTGATACCAATGAACTTCGGCAAGACGCACTGAGCCATCAACTAGACGGACGTATGCTACTCCCTTTAGCTTACGCCATCTGCCTTGACCGTACTGACGTTGTAACCGCGCGTGATTTCGGATGCCGCTACCGCGACTAATTGTTTCGATTTGTGTAATTTCTCCAATAATTTCAAAATCCATTTCAGTGTATTTTCCCAACCGATATTGAATTGTAGCATATCTCTAACGATTTCTCAAATTAAAACCCCTAAAATCAGGCGAATACGTGCAAACACCCTTTCGCCTACGGCCAAAAATTGTACATCGGTTGCTGCGTCACAACACTGACGAGGCTCCAAATACCGCCGACAGTGAAATCGCCCAACATCAGCCCAATCGCGAACATCACCAGTTGCTGTGATGTCCTCGGACCGCCAATCTTTAAGACGCTCCACTTGATAATCGAACTCACCAACATACAACTCCACAAGTACCGCATCCCCCAATCGCTGGAGACGACAAATCCGATTGGGTGAAAGGGCCACCAGAAGAAACGCGCCCGCATGAACATCAGAAGCGTCGAAAAGAGTAGACCGAAAAGGATGCCGCCGGTGGCATAGAAATTCGGTTCGGTGGGGTAATAGAGCCAGCGTTGGAGTCCGTTGAAAACGCGCCCACCGAAACCGGTTGACCAACTGCTGCTACCGCTCATGTTCAATGCACCGTAAGTATAAAAAAGGTAGAGGATAACACCGAATACCATCACGGCGGCGAACGCTGAAACCCCTAAGAGCGCGAAGAACAACCGCCTCGTCGATATTCCTGAACGTTCCGAGAGTTTGAAGCCTTCCAACTGGTGAGGCATCGGGTTGCTCGTATAACTCCGGTTGAACCAACGATAGAGCGTCAAGGCAACGAGGTTGTTCGTGCCTAACGCCCGTGTGCCGAAGCCATCAATAAGGATATGGTGGTTCGGCATGTTCTCCATCGCATGCACCGGGAATCCCTGCTCGGCGCGCATCCGCGTTAGCACCAAGACGATGATGAAATAGATTCCAAAAAAGATCGGAATCAGCCAGAGTGACATGCCGATACGCTTGGAGAAGATAAAGAGCAGCGCGAGTCCGCCAACGATACCCCAGAGCGCAAATCTATAGGAAACAGGTTCATTGGCATCCTCGCCTGTTTGGTGACGTGCAATACGGAACACGCCACGGAAATGGCGCAGGTTCAAGACTAACACGGAAATGAAAATCCCGATGGCAGCACCGAAGCATTGTCTATCAATGTACGGGAATCCGGGTAGGCTGGAGAGTCCGACGGCACTCGCAAATACCAACTGTGCTTTGTAAAAAAAGAAGAAAAACCAACTGGAGAACGAAAGATCAAGCGGCATCAACAGTCCAAGCCCGATAACGAACGGGTAGTAAGACATACTGATACCACCGATGGCGTTCCACGGTTTTTCTGTGAACAGATGTCCAAACCCGCTCCATCCGCCAATCCGCTTAATCGGTAAAGTAGGGAGTGTCGGATAAAGAAAACTGAAGCCGTTGAGGATCGCAATGGATGCGGCAATCCCGAAACCGAGCCATGTGATACGGTGCGAAAACAGCGATTTCGTGTTATGGGTAACGTGAAACGCAATCTGTGTGATCGGATAGGCGAGCCGTTCGCGTTCTACCCACTGCTTCCGCAAAATGACGTTGATGCACAACATCACGAGAACAAGTACTGTCATGAACCCTGCCCAAGATAGGATTGGCACTATCCACGCGCTGAGGATGTCCAATGTGGAGAGGTTGGATTCGCCTATATAGTAGCCCGCCAAGACCTTGGGATCGTCTACGAGCAGCCATTTGGGGAGATAATCCCAGAAAAGCTGCTTCCATTCGTTTTCAGGGGTCGCGAACCAGAAGGCGTGTCCGACGGTTGTGACGAGAATCGTCATTAGGGTGATGGACGGGAAAGCGCAAGCAGTGCTGAGGAGGATGTATATTGTGAGGAGTTCCGCATCGGTGAATAGACGGCGGCGAACAGCGAGGTTGAGGAGCGTGAAAGCGAAGACGACAAAGACGACGTTGTAAAATGGTACCGCATACGTATTCAGGGCGTAACCGACAAGTCCGACTTCGCCCGCGATGATCCAGTAGAAATTAAACGGAATCAGCACGAGCGTGATAGTGATAGATTTCCATGTGACACCGTGTGATTTTGGCGGTTCATCAACCTTCATGAGTGCCTTCGGTTTCGGTTAAAAAAGCGATCAACGTATCCAGTTCTTTAGAAACGGTTGCAAATAGGTCCCCAATCGGTTTGGCATGTTCTTCGGCTTTTTCGTAAATCAACTCGTCGCGATAAATATTATTAACTTTGTGTCGGAAGTCTAAAAGTTCTTTTAATCTCGGTAAAGTGTTTGGGGAAATCACGGGCGGGCGTTCTGGTCGCCGTTCTGCCATTTGTTCAAGTAGATCGTTATGCCAGCGACCCCCTCTCGGTATTTGCATATCTACCTCACGGGCAATTCGCTCAAAAATTCTCTCAATGCCGCTGTAAACTTCAGCGAGATCAGAAGCGATTGTCTTTTCTACATATTTTTTGTGGTTAGCGGCAATGATTTCAATATCTTGTAATGCATTCGCGATGCCTCGGACAGTTCGTTCTATTTTTGTGCGTTCATCAGAGATGCGTTGAATGAGTTTGTTCCGATTCACTATGTAAGTTTCTCCATTTGCTGGGTCCGATGCGTTCACCAGTGTGAGAATGTCCGTTCCTGCTTTGTCAATAGGGATGGCTTGGTTTAGAATCCGCTCACGGAACAAACTGTTAATGGATTTAAAATTGATAATATCTATCTTAAACTCAGGATTCAAGCCTTTTGTCTCCCAGAGCGCGTCCAGGCATTTGTCATATGAGACCCCCCAAACAACCATATCAATATCTGAGTTTTGGGTGAACCGTTCCGGTTCAGTGAGGGAGCCGAAGACTGCAACTTTCGTCGCGCCAAAGTCCCGATAGAGTACGGTGGCGAGGCGATGCGCGGTCTCCCAGGCGCGTTGGAGCAGCTCTTTGTCAACCCGACGATTTTCCCATTGGCGTTTGAGGTTTTCTCTGCATTTCGCGAGTTCTGATGGAGACATTTCACTTGTTGTAGTTGTGTTATGCATGTTTGGAACCTCCGTGCTATCTGGTTGTTTTTACCACGTGTCCACAGAACACTTTTTGGTTCCGGCGCGGTTGAAAACCGCGCCTACATTTGCCTGAGATTTACCTTACCATTTACGGCTGAATTGAGCCAGCATAGAGGTCATTCAGGGCATCTTCGGGGAGCGGTTCCGGACTGTTCTTGGCGAACTCAAGAGCCGCTTCAAGTTCGTTTGCGAGTTCCGCCTCAAGTGCTGAGAGTTCGTCTTCACTCACACCCTCTTCTTCGGTGAGGACTTCGGTGAGTCGTCGGATGGGATCGCGTTGCCGTTCCTGCTCTTGAACTTCTTCACGGTCGCGGTAGGAGGTACCTGGATCACCGATGTGATGTCCTCGGAACCTGTAGGTATCACAGTTGAGAAGTGTCGGTCCGCCACCCTCGCGTGCGCGCGCGACAGCTTCATCTGCTGCAGCGTAAACCTTGAGCACGTCATTTCCATCAACGGTAACACCCGGTATATCATAAGATGGTGCACGAACGGCAATATCCTCTATCCGTTGATGCTCGCTTTGTGGCGTTCCCATACCGAATCGGTTATTTTCACAGACGAAAACGACAGGGAGTTCCCACACGGCAGCGAGATTAAGCGTCTCATGGAATATGCCTTGGTTCGTCGCACCGTCGCCGAAGAAAGACACGGCGACCTGCTGCGTGCCGCGGAGTTTGGCAGAAAGTGCAGCACCCGCCGCGAGTGGAATCCCCGCACCAACAACGCCGTTGGCACCCAGAATCCCTGTCTCCTTATCAGCGATGTGCATTGAACCACCTTTACCTTTACAATAGCCGGTCGTACGCGCGAATAACTCCGCCATCATCCGGTCGCGTCTGCCACCTTTGGCGATCAGGTGTCCGTGTCCGCGGTGTGTACTCGTAATGTAATCCTCATCTTGCAAGTGGACGCAAACACCTACGGCTGTGGCTTCTTCACCAATATAGAGATGCAGGAAACCGGGGAGTTGACCGCTCTGATAAAGTGTTCCAGCAGCTTCCTCAAATTGGCGGATTTCTATCATTTTGCGATACATATAAAGCATCTGATCTTTACTCGGTTTTGACATAATTCCTTTCCTATTTTCTATCTTGATATAAACGTTCGGGACGTTTTGCCAGTTTTATAGTTATTTAGTTCAAGGACTGTGTGACCTCAGATGGCGCGATACACTCCGGCGAATCATTCGTAGGACGGTTGACAAACCGTGATACCGGATACGCCTCTATCTCTTCATCGGAGTAGGGAATGAGAAGCCGTTGAAGTGCGTCCGAGGACTTTGCTTCTGGTGAAAGCCACTCCGCATAAGCGTCTTTCGGTAGAATCACAGGCATCCTGTGGTGGATTTCTTCCAACAAAGCATTAGGTGGACATGTAATGATAGTGCAAGAGCGGAGCGGTTTATCCATCCCTTCTACCTGCCATATTTCCCATAACCCCGCCAGCGCGAACGGCTTTTGCGATTTAAGACGGATATAGACCGGTTGTTTAAGTCTGTCACCCGGTACCTGTTTCCATTCGTAGTAGCCGTCTGATAAGATGAGGCATCGTCTACGCTTGTAAGCATTTCGGAAGGAAGGTTTTTCCGCAAGGGTTTCCGAACGTGCATTAATCATCCGGTTTCCGATCTTCGGATCTTTCGCCCAAGATGGAATGAGTCCCCAGTGAAAGAACTCTACCTGCCCCATTTCTGGATGTATCTCCGTATCAGTCGGTGTATTAGTAATAACAACCACGTCTTGTGTCGGTGAGATGTTATAGCGCGGAGACAAGTTCATCGGCATCGCAAAATCGAGGAAGGTTTGGCTCATGGTTTCGGTGTCACTCGCAAGGGTAAATCGTCCACACATTTTTAATTCTCCTGAAAAAGATGGGAATTTGTCCTATGCATCCCCTTTCGGTTGTGGTACCAGAATATCATCTCTCCAGCGGAGCCGGAAGGATGGGCGTACGAGTGCTTCTGGTGATTGGAGCGTCAAGCCGCCATCTGCGGTCAACACGATGCCGGTGACGAAATCCGCTTCATTGGATGCTAAGAAGAGTGCGGCGTTAGCGATATCTTCAGGTTTCCCGTAGCGTCCAATCGGGTAGCAATCACGTGAGGCTTGTTCTTCCAGAGCATCTTCAGCGAGAGAGGCTTCTCCGCGTTCCCCGACGATCTGTCCAGGGGCGATAGCGTTCGCACGGATACCCTCCCGACCGTAATCGAGTGCAATGCTGCGTGTCAAGGCATTCAAACCGCCTTTTCCAGCACCATAGAGCCCGAATCCGGGATTCGTGATCGTGGCATTAACAGTAGAGATGAAGACCAAAGCACCGCCCCCGTTGTGAATCATTTCTGGGATACAATACTTTGCGCCGAGCCACGGTCCGCCGAGTGTCACGCCGAGACTTTCGTTCCATTCTTCCATTGTAAATTCAATTGCTTTTTTGGTGTAAGAGTGTGCCGCGTTGTGAACAAGCGTTGTTATTTTACCGTAGTTTGACAAAGCGGTTTCGACGAGTGTCTGCCAAGTTGACTCATTGGCGACATCCCCCATAACAGCGACAGCCTCTCCGCCGACATCTTGGATGCGCTGGACGGTCTCAGCGAGTTTTTCCTCTCGGCGGCGCGTGTTCACAACTACTTTCGCACCCTCGCAAGCAAATTTGTAAGCGGTTGCCGCGCCGATACCGCCCCAAGCAGCACCGGCGACTATCGCAACTTTTCCTTCCAATCTCATGATAACCCTCCCCTTTGACATTTCTAATGTACGCCTACACCAATTAAGGCAGCAAACTCAGAAACGGAGCAGATGCGTGTACTCGAAATATGTAGAAAACAACGCCTTAAAACTCACATCTCGATTTTAGTAATTTTGCCACAATATTTCCAAAATATCCACCGGATTTCGCATCCGCATGATGCTATTGGAATATTGATTATTCCTCTTCTTCTATATCTGTTGTATCTATAATCTCTATCATACTTGTATCTATATCTTCCATGTCTTCCATATCTTCGATGTCTTCTATATCTATAAAAGGTGTAAAAGGATTTTCAAATTGTAACATCTTTTCCAAGGCTGCGTTAGCGGCATCCTCTCTGCCAAGCATGGCGTTCGTCGCAACCCGACTGAAATGAGCTGGCATGAAATCTGGTTCAAGTCGAATTGCTTCATCATAATCAGCGATAACAGTTTCATATAGTTCGATGTTATCCTTGTTAGGTTCTCCGGCAAGCGTGGCAGTTATCAGTCCTCGAGTAAAGTAGACTATCCCGACCTCTGGTTCAAGTCGAATTGCTTCGTCATAATCAGCGATAGCAGCTTCGTATTGCTGAAGTTCAGCCCTTATGATTCCTCGATTGAAATATGGCTCAGCAGAGTCTGGTTTTAGTCGAATTGCTTCGTCATAGTCTGCGATAGCAGCTTCGGTGTGTCCAATTTTATCCTTCGCGAAGGCTCTCCCAGTATAAGCCTCGGCGAATTCTGGTTCTTGACGTATCGCTTCATCAAAGTCGCTGATGGCATCCTCAAAATCGGCGAGATTGTTTTGAGCGACAGCGCGATTGTAGTAGGCTACGGTATTTTCGGGGTTTGAGCGTATTGCTTCATTAGCGGCTTCAACGGCAGCCTCATATTCTTCTATTTCTTCTTCGTCAAGCCCCAGAAATTCCTCGAAATCAAACGGCATATCATCAGGGTTTAAGGGATTTGCGAGTTGTAGACTTGGGAAAACTGGATTACTGCTTTGTAATGCTGCCATGGCGACTTCACGCATGTAATGCGCCTCGTCATTTGTAGGTTCTAAGCGTATTGCCTCATCAAAGTCAGCAATGGCGGTTTCATAGTCCTTGATGTCGCTCTTTACAAGCCCGCGATTATAGTATGCCTCGGCATAATCTGGTCGGAGACGTATTGCTTCGTTAAGGTCTTCAATGGTGGACGCATAGTCCTCTAAATTATAGTGTACAGCACCTCGGGCGTTATAGGCTTCTGCTAAGTCCGGTTTTAGACAGATAGCGGTATCCAAGTCCTTCATAGCGGCGGATGCTTCACCGATCAGGCTTCTTGAAAAACCGCGCCGTGCATAGGCATTAGCATCCTCCGGATTTAACTCGATGACTTGACTGAAGTCTTCAATAGCCTCATCGTATTCCTCTAACCCAATATTTGAGAGTCCCCGATTATAGTACGCCTCAGCATAATCTGGCTTGAGTTGGATCGCCTTGTTATAATCTGCAATCGCTTTCGTGTAGTTCCCTCGCGAAGCTTTTGAAAGCCCTGTTGTGTTATAGAATTCTGGAGGCTTGTTCGGGCGTTTTTTTCTTTTTTTCGGACGTTTCTTAGCCATAACCTAACCCTTCCTTTAAAAAATATAGTGCGAAAGTCTGCTGCTATCAATTTTTCAACCATTATACCATAGATTTCGTTTTTATGCTATAATGTTAGTAATTGTAATGAAGGGAGACATTCGTGTGAAATCAGCGATAAAAGAATGGCTTGACAATTGTGTAGAAAAACTCAACGCAGGCGAGTTGACTGAGGCAGACCTGCGCGGTGTGACCACCCTCTTGAATTCGGAGAAGCAGCTGCTCCTCTATCTCTATTCCAAATCGACGAACTTACGTTCACCGCTTGGTGCATGGGCGTTGTACGATGCAACAGCGCCGGATGAACCCGTGCTACCCTCGCAAGATGCACCTTATACCTCCGTGCTTGACGCGGTTCGTGACGGGTGGCGGATCGTCCAATTTCCGCGTCCCGAACTCCACAACTTTTCGGATGTTGATAACGCATACCTCGCTTTTGAGTTCATTTTAGAGAAATATGTCTAAAGGAATTAGAAAATGATTAACATTGAACCGACGCTAAATGACCTTCAGGTCATGCAGTTTATCCATAACGGGTATATCACCTTAGAGAGCATCATTGATGCGGATTTCAATGAGAAATGTGACTCAATGCACGGCGGACATCTCAGCGATTTTGTGCTCACAGATGAATTTCGCCGGAACGTGTTGCTCCATCCAGAAGTTGCCGGAGTTGCCCGTTCGCTGTTAGGTGCGAATTTTCTCGTGCCAACAAGTGCACACCATCACCTCTTTGAAGCACCGCATCGTGGACAAACGTGGCACTCCGATGGGATCACCGAGTACGGGTACGGTATCACACATCTCCAGTGCTACTATTACCCGAAAGCGGTGAAAATCGAAGATGGACCGACGATGATATTGCCGGGTTCTCATCATCGACTCGTGGACAGGGAGGCAATCGCGCATTACGGCGATATTCTCGGACAACTCTCACTCACTGTCCCCGCTGGCACCGTTGCGATGACGCGTTATGGCATCTGGCATAAAGCGGGTCCGAAACTCAATGCCGACAGACGCGGGATGATTAAGTTCTCCTATTACCGAACAGCAACGCCCAAGCGGGATTGGGCGCGTGATTCCGATGAGATTCCGCCTTACCAACACCAAGGGAGGCATCCGTATGTAACGGAGATAGAATCCTACCGCGACCGCCGCAGGGGTGAATTGATATGGAACTGGCTATGCGGATTGACAGAAGTGGAAGAACCGATTCCACCGGTACAAATGTTTAACAGCGGAATTCCGTTGTCAGAAATCCGTCTTCAGTAACGGGACAAGTCAGTAGGCACCAGCGATGTTGACAAGCAATATATCTTTAGGCTGGGTAGGCGGAACCAGTAGTCCCGCCTATAAAAGACTTACTATTACCCATAAGTCTGAATGTAATAGTTATAGTGGGTGTTTATATTTTCTTGCCTTGTAGGGTGGTGTGTGGTATGCTCAAGAGCCGGGATGAATAAAAACAGAGATTTTTCTTTCTACGAATAGGAGTGAATCATGTTAGCAGAGAGTGTATCATCTGTCTCTTGGAGTCGTCAAGAGTTTTCGGGTCTTGACTTGGGGGATATCCGTCTGAATGACAGACTTATTGATGTTGCGGATGCGTTAGTTTCGCATCCGACCTCAACGATCAATGCGGCGTGTGGTGATTGGGCATCGGCGAAAGCGGCGTATCGTTTATTTGACAATGATAAAGTGTCGCCGGAAGGCATTCTTGCGCCCCACTTTCAAAAGACGGTTCAACGGGTGTCAGACCATCGTCGTGTTTTTGCGATCCAAGATACGACGTATCTTGATTACACGGATCACCCATCAACCGAGGGTTTAGGTTCGATTGGCACGAAGTCTCAGAACCGTTTTGGTTTTGTTAAACATACGACGTTGATGGTAAATGAATCGGGTGTTCCATTAGGATGTTTGACAGATAAAGTCTGGGTGCGTGATGGTTTTGGTGGCAAGGATCATAAGTCCAAGCGTCTTGAAGCGAAAGAGAGCTACAGATGGATTGAAGCCTTATCGGAAGTTAAATCTGCGATCCCCGAAGGCGTTGAAGTGATCTTTCTTTCGGATCGTGAATCTGATATTTATGAGTTTTTCGTTGAAGCAGGAGAAACACCTTTCGTGATCCGTGCTGCGCAAGACCGTCGTGTGGATGCCTCTGTGAGTAAACTCTCTGAGTTGGTAAGACGTCAAGAAGTTGCGGGTGAGTTTCGGTTGGAAGTTGCCCGTCGTGGCAATCAACCTGCCCGTGAGGCGACGCTGAGTGTTCGTTTTACAGAAGCGACGCTGTGTCCACCACGTCGTCGGGTTCCGAGTTCCAAAACTCTGCCAGCAGTTGAGATGTCTGTTGTCTGGGTGCTGGAAACGGATCCGCCTGATGGCGCAACACCGTTGGAATGGTTGCTCCTGACGAACGTCAAAGTTTCGACCTTCTCTGATGCGCTTCAACGCATAGACTGGTATAAACAACGTTGGCAGATTGAGGTGTATTTCAAAGTGTTGAAGTCCGGCACACAGGTTCAGCAGACCCGTTTGGCAACCAAAGACCGTCTGCTTCGCTATATTGCTTTACTGAGTGTCATTGCGTGGCGACTTTACTGGTTGACGATGATAAATCGGTTCACCCCCGACGCTGACTGCACACACATTTTACACGACCATGAATGGAAGGCACTTTACTATGTGACACATAAGACCGAGAAGTTGCCTGAAAAGATACCGACTGTTTCTCAAGCCGTCATCTGGATTGCTAAACTCGGTGGTTTTTTAGCACGCAAGTCGGATGGCAATCCGGGGGTGACGGTTCTCTGGCGGGGGTGGCAAAGGCTGAATGATATTTCTAACGCCTTTGCCATTTTTCAGAACTTTGAAGAAGACAGCGAAACTCGGAAATCACCCTCATAGAAATACTACGAGATACTTGTGGGTAATAGTAAGCTATAAAAGAGGGGGTTTTAACGTGCACCACACGCCTGTAAACATGCCTGCATGTGCCCGCGCGATTCTGCAGCAATCGTGCAACACTGCTCTAAGCTATATTCTCGCGCACCGATAACCTCAAGATTCAGCGGGCCGGTATAGCCGTTCTCATGCAAAACACGGATATAACCCACGAGATCAATTTCACCACGTCCGTTCGCCTGCAATTCCGGGGCACCGGGACCGCGTTCTGTACCCTTACAATCCCGAATATGCACGTGTTTGACACGCGAGACCACAGCGGCGATCGCCTCCACAGGGTTTTCGTCTGCCCGGTGGATATGCGACGGATCCATATCAATACCGAATGCCGGAGACGAAATCGCTTCCATTGCACGGAGGGTTGTCGGTGTGTTATAGATACTCGCGCCGACATGTGCCTTGACGCAGAGTGTTACCCCATAGTGTTCGGCACGTGCAGAGAGGTTACCCAATGAATCAATAACCTCTGGCCATGCGGATTCATCGTCTGACGAGCCACCGGGACCGCAGTTGACAATTGGGATGCCTATCTCAACCGCCGCTTGGAATGCAAGTTCCATTCTCTCTGGGTCGCGTGAGGGCTGCTCCATCGCTAACAACTCCAATTCGTACGTTTTCGCGAAACCCTTAATGTCGTCAGCAAGTTCTTGCCAGTTTGCGAGGACGAGGTGCTGGCTCATCCCATCAATCGCAGAGAGTTCAACGCCGTCATAACCAGCCATAGCGATGTGCTTGAAGGCGGTTTCCATATCGTAACCACCGAATAGCACCGAATTTGCTCCTAACTTCAAATGTAATTTCTCCTTCTGTAGCGGCGGCTATTATGCCGCCCGTTCTACAATTATCCGTTTAACGTCGGAAGCGGATGCGGACGCACGAGAATACCACCCTGTTCATAAGACTCCATCGCTGCCCAAGTGTACTCAAGTGCCGCAAGTGCATCTCTACCCGAGGCACGCAGTTGCTCTCTCGGCACACCGTTTGTGATGTCCTCTAAGAACGCATGAATCCTCAACGGGAACGTCTGACCGAAGTCGCTGATTCCGGATTCGGTGACAACGGGTTCACCGGAGAAATCAGGGGCACCCGGGGAGGGCCAATATGTTACTTTCTCAATGCAATTCTCAATGCAGAACGTGCCGCGCGTACCAGCGAGTTCGACACTCCACCAGCCACCGAGACCGAATGTAGCATCACCGCGTTGGCTTAGCAGATAGCCGATACAACCATTTTCAAACCGGAGATGGATGCCGTTAATGGAGACCATTAGGTCGCCTGCGCCGCGCCTAAAATGTGGACGTTCCATAAAAGCTTGCACGTGCGTCACGTCGCCACAGAAGTGACGCATCACACTAAACGGGTGCGATAGGAATGCTTTCACGTGAAAGTAAGGAAATCCATCAGAACGTGGGGCTTTTGAGTGACTATAGTTGAATTCACCACCAGCAAATCCCATTTTGTGTAGACAATAAACCATCTCCCCGATATGTCCATCGTCTATATATTTCTTTGCTTGCTCCGCGGGCGGCGTGAAATAGTGGTTCAGATTACAACCGAGATAGAGATCCTCTTCGGTAGCTTTCGCGATCATCTCGCGTGCCTGTCCGATGTCGTTGGAGATCGGCTTTTCGACGAGGACATGCTTCCCCTTATCGAGAGCCTCCATCGTCGGTTCATAGTGCCAACTACCATTCTCATTACCGCCAGTACCGACATCAACGATATCCAGATCGGGTTCACCGTCAATCATATTGGCTAAACTATAGTATGCCTTTACGCTGAGACGTTCTGCCGCGCTATCCGCTCGCTCTTTCACAATATCACACACCGCAACGAGTTCCGCTAAGTCGTCATTCGCGTGACAATTTGCATGGTTATTACCGATGCCACTCATGCCGACAACGCCAACTTTTAATGCCATTATATTATTCCTTCCAATAGATGAAGTTTAATCTCGCCTATAGGGAAAACCAACAATCTAAATCTACTCTTGCTCGTACACCCTACAGCGACTTTGCACTTATTATAAGACTGTTCAGGGTTTTGTCAACAAATATCTTCAAAATATACTTGACAGTAATCCCAGTACATGCTATTTTCTCATATTATAAACAGTGCTGCAGGAGGGTATAACAGATGAGTATCAGTGTCGGGATGGTAGGGTTAGGGATGTTCGGACCGTCGTTTATCCAGTCGTATAAAGCGCATCCGGATGTACATCGGCTTGCCTTGTGCGATTTGCACGAAGACAGGTTGTCGAAATGGGCAAAGCAGTTTGAGATTTCTGAGACGTATTCAAGCCTTGATGAGATCTGCAAGTCTGATTTAGATGCACTTGTCATCATTACACAGCACTGGATACACGCGCCGCAAGCGATTCAAGCGATGGAAGCCGGAAAGCACGTCTATACGGCAGTCCCTGCCACTGCATCGTTAGATGAATGCGAACAACTCGTTAGAACGGTTGAGCGGACCGGCATGATCTATATGAACGGCGAGACGAGTTATTTCCGTCCGGAGGCGGTTTTCTGTCGTCAGAAAGCAGCGGAGGGTGCGTTTGGGGAATTTGTTCACTGCCGTGCCGAATACTTTCACGATATGGACCACGGACTCTACGATGTAGCGAAAAATCGGTGGGGTGCACAATGGGGACGCGACAAGAGTGGCGGGATTCCTATGTACTATCCTACGCACTCAACCTGTTTTCCGATCTCTGTGATGAAGGCACACGCGACATCGGTTTCAGCACAGGGGTATGTCTATCCAAATGATGACTGGTTTCGGAAGGATACCATCCACAAGAACCCGTTCTCTAATGAAGTCGGGCTTTTCACAATGAGCAATGGCGCGACGATGCAAATCTGTGAGTTCCGACGGATTGGGCACCCTGGATCCGAACGTATCAGCGGTATCTATGGGACAGAGGGCAGTTACGAGCAGAGTCTTGCAGGCAGCGTGTGGGCAGGCAAACGCGAAAGGGAAATTGTCCAGCCTTCACAAACGCACGAATACCTTCCAGAAGCACTCGCGGCGGATCTCGGTGGGCACGGCGGTTCACACGCGTATCTCGTACATGAGTTCGTGGATGCTGTTAATCGTCAGCGATTGCCACGCGTCAACGTTTGGGAGGCGGTTCGGTACTGCGCGCCCGGATTTGTCGCACATGAATCCGCGCTACGAGACGGCGAATTACTTCCGATTCCGGATTGGGGAGATGCTCCAGAGAGGGACATTTAGTTTTAACCTACACTCCGCAGTTATTGATCTGGAATATAACATTTTTTGATGTCTCCACCAAAGAGGTCGAGAATTTGATAATGAATGGGTTTAAGATTTACCACCACTCGCTGGATGTCTTCGCCTTGTTGTGTGAGTAAAACATCAATACCCTCAAAGACTTGAAAAATACGCCGTAGGGTTGGACGTTGGGTCGGTTTGCCAACTTGGTTGACGAGGGTTTGGTTTTGCTTTATGAGTTCGGTGCGGAGCCACCGTTCTGCGAGCGCATAAACGAGTAAAGCCAGTCCCATCACCATTAGCAATGCCATGATGCGCTGCGGTTTTTCTAAAAATAGGCTTGATGCGAAGAATAAGGGGTCTTTGAGAAATCGGAATCCGCGTTCAACGGAGACGTTTTGTGCTTTGTAAGCTGAAAGTATGGTAGCTTCGTCAAGTAATGTGGCATCTAACTCATTAGTTGCGAGGACGAACTTGCCTTTACTTTTCTTGACGGCTTGAATCGCCTCAGCGTCTTGAAGAATCTCAGCAACGATGCGAAAACCGATGCGTGTGGGGTGTGCGTCTTTCTTTGGACGCCCTTGATGCGAGTAATGGGGCACACAGACGCGTTCAACCTTTGAAAACTTATGATATCGCCACGACGCAGAAATCAAACGCGCTGCTTCGTGGGCATCCATCTCGGAGCCAAACTCTTTACACCTCAAATGTTGGGTCGCTTTTTCAGCAGTTTTCCGTTCTTTGGCAATTTGTTTCTCCAAAGTCGCCACTTCGCGTTTATACGCCGCTTCAGAGTAGACGACTAACCATCTTTGATCCACACCTGCGTAGGTGTTTTCAACGCAGTGATAACGATACCCATTTTCAGAGGCAGGTCGCATATCTTCTATAGAGAGGCTTTCATAGAGGGCTTTGACAGCCGTAAGCGTCTCTGGCACTCGGGTGATGAACCGGACATTGGATAAGGTCGCAAGGTTCGCAGCCGTATACAACGCACTATCAGCAATAAAATAGGGGGCATCCCCCCGAAGTTCCTCAAGATACGCCGCTATCGTCTTCGGGAAACTCGTTTTGTCAGTCTGATTCCCATCAAGCACCTCTAACCAAACCGGGAGTTGAGACTGATAGGAACAAATTAGTTGCACAACAACCTGTTTCAAATCCGGGCGGTGATCGCGTGAATAGCCATGCGCCACTTGTATCACGTTTTCAGCATCGCTTTGCTGATCATAGCAGCCATGGAGACTAAACGTCGTGCTATCAAGGTGAACAAAGCGATGCTGAACGTCAAAGGCGGATAACGCCTGACTTGCCACCGTCGCGAAGACTTCCGTGACTCCCTTTTCATAAAGGCAGTCTAAGGCGCGACCGACTGTGTCGTCAGTGAAGTCCGACGCACACAAGCGTGGGTGAATCAAGAGATCCACAGGTTTATTGGAAAAAAACTCCGGCGTCAAATACAACGGACGCCCCACAAAGCCAAGCGCATTGAGTATCATCGCCATGACGGCTTCGCCCACGGAGACTTTACGCCGCGTTTGACCGACAAAGGTATCAATGGTTTGAATCAAGTCAATACGATCACAAATACCAGCAACTATCCCAAGATGATCTAAGCGCTGGGTAGCAAAGGTCGGTGGTGTCATTAGATTATAGCCTCACAAGCATTTTGTTTGCTACAAGCATACCATAAATCTCTTAAATCCGCATCCATAACTGCGGAGTATAGGTTTTAAGTCTGTTTTAACGATTTTGATGTTTTTATGTATGTTTTACCAATTCCGATTGAAAGACTTCCAATCAGAATTGGTAAAACGTACTTCACCTTAAACAATACCTTCGCCAAATTATGATGTATTGATTTGAGCGGGTGTCTGATGAATAGCACCGATTGAACCGAGCCGTTCAGCGATTTGCTCAATAACAATAGCATCAGGTTTTTGCGGTAGTATTTTTAATGTTTCGCGCAAATACTTCATCCCTCGGTAGTGTGCTTTGAGATCTAAGACGCTTGCCTCGGTGTTTTCTAAACGCAAGGGTGCTAAAAGTTTCGCAGACACATTGACCATGAACATTGACAGATTCGCCGCATTGTTGATGGGTGTTTTGTTGACATTCATAAAATCTTCTAACCCCCAATACTGTTTGGCATCTCGGAAGTTGAACTCGATTTGAAAGCGAAGCGAGTAGTAATCGATCATTTTTTCTGCGTCCACTGCTAAGTCAGAACTGAACAATAAGATGTGTGATTTTTTCTCTGTCGGTAGATGCGTCTTGAGAATACAGACGACATTTAGGGGTTCAGGGAACTTTTTATGGCGCATCTTTGAAACCTGATAGACTTCAGTTGTAATGTTTCCTTGCGTCTCGGTAGAGACCCGGTATTTGGTATCCATCTGCTGCGGCTTGAAACGTTGCCCGTATATACGTGGGCGTCCACGTCCGGCGTAGGGCTCCGTGGATGGAAAATAAAGGACAGTATTGACGCGCAACTTTGAGATCAGATGCAACCGACATTGTTTCGTCATCTGTAGCGCATTATTGTGTCCAAAGTATCCATCAAGCACCAGGTAGCGCACGGGTATCAAATCACCAACACGTGTGAGCAACGCCTTAACCATCGTTTGAAGGTGTTTCAATGTATCGTTGAGCGGCACCTGCGTCTTGTTTCGGTTCCGACTCCCCTTGGGACGCCCAGGGGTGCGTCTCGGTGAGGGCGGTTGCGTCTCACCACGGGGTTCGGAGGCGGCCGGACTTGAGCTGCCGGTGTCGCCACGCACGATTTGCTCCATAACCATCGGGTAAGAACGCCGCTCCTTGACGCTCACTAACGACAAACTCAAGAACGCTAAACCCGGAAGCGTTTTACCATCCGTAGACGAGAAGAAACGCGATAAACCATAAGTGGATGGACCCGATTTCGACACCGTGGTTGCGTCGCCAGCGAGAATATAGAGGCTTTCACGATCCAGCAGATACGTCCTGAAAAACAACCAGCAGACAGTCCCCCAAGGGATAACCGTGTTGAAAAAGCGTTGCAGCGTCCGGTAGCTACCCCCTTCTGACGTCCAACGTGAGATATTTCGCATACTCACCGAACCCGTCATCGCAAGCAATCCGATGACCACGCGAGAAAACTGACGCACCGTCGTCCTTGATAAGTGTGGATACAAAACACTAAAGAGTGATAGAATGTCATACATGGGTAAATGTCCTTTCTCAGTTATTTGTTTTTGTTACACATAACTTTAGGACATTCGCCCTATTTATTCAACTCTTTTTGGCGAAGGTATTGCTTAAACTATAGCTAGTTGATAATTCACTGAATATCGCTTTGAGAATAGTGAAGGAGGAAATAAAGGATGAAAACTACGGTTGTAAGATTAAAACTATTATGTGTCAATTTCATGGTTATGAGCCTGATGTTTGTAGGTATTGGTTCTGCTGAAATTGACTTTGAAACTTGCGTCGGAATGTGGCTCTTTAATGAGGGGAGTGGTGATGTCGCCGAAGATTCCTCTGGAAAGGACAATAACGCCACAATCCACGGGGGGGCAGAATGGGTTGATGGCATGTTTGGTAAGGCTTTGGGTCTTGATGGCTCGGATGATTACGTCGAAATTGCTCACGACGATTCTTTAAACGTTGGCGGCGGACACACGATTGCTCTTTGGTTTAAATTAGATAAACTTCCCCCTGGTGGTATGGGTGTTGTGACCAAAGATGATTGGGCACCTGGATTTTGGTGGGATGGCACTATAATCCGACATCATACGCATGACCCACCCGCCACGCTTCATTATGTAGATGCCTCTTGGGAGCCAGATACAGACTGGCATCATGTTGCTGTTACTTGGGATGGTGAAGAGTTTGGCGTATATCTGGACGCTGATCAGATTGGTTCTGGTGTAGCTGGCGCAAACTTAGGAAGGAACCCGTTAACTGACAAACCCCTTTTAATAGGTATCTATTTAACCACTGGACAGCATGGTCAGTGGGGTGAGTTTCTCGGTGCAATAATTGACGATGTTGCCATCTTCAATACGGCGTTGACCGGTGATGATATTGAAACGCTCATGACTGAAGGATTAGGAACAACAACTGATATTGAACCTTCAGGTAAGCTCACAACGACTTGGGCTGCCATTAAAGCCGATTGATCTGCTTCCAAACCTAAAGATTGCGTTAATTGGCAATTTTCGGTGTTTGCGGGCAATCTCGCGCTTTGCTGTTGTCCGGATGGACAGGAACGGATTGTGTTTCTTTCTCCTTTTTACCAATCCCACTGTTTCCAAAATGTGGGCATCTACACAGGATGCCCACTTCGCATTGAGAATTAGATTTGATTTTTATTCTATTTTACGGTATACTATACTATTTAATAGGTTTCTGGTGGGGGATGCTATGCAATATCGGCTTGCAAACTTCGCCTAAATAGATATCAATCGGACATCAATTAATGCACACTATGAACCTGAGGTAAGTATAAGGAGTATAGAATGGCTATTGAATACGCGGGTCCCTATGATGCATCGGCAATTCTGTCTGATGTTGCCCGCGAAATTGAGATTTATGAGATCCAACTCGGTCGGGTACAAGCCGGCCAGGTGGAAGAAACCCTCTTTACCGAATTTAGACTTCGGCACGGGGTTTACGGACAGCGCGATGACCGGTCGCAGATGATCCGTGTCAAAATCCCCTTCGGTGGTCTCACAGCGACACAACTCGAAATGTTGGCAGATGTTGCCGAAGAATTTTCGGATAACATCATTCACATCACGACCCGTCAAGACGTGCAGTACCACTACGTGGACATCAACAACACGCCGGAACTGATGCGTCGTCTCGCAAGCGTTGACATCACAACAAAAGAAGCGTGCGGTAATGTCGTCCGAAATGTCACAGCATGCCCTCTCACCGGGGTTTGCCAAGATGAGACTTTTGACGTGACACCTTACTCGAAAGCGTTGTCAGCGTTCCTCTTAGGACACCCAGATGCGCAGGACTTTGGTCGTAAGTTCAAAATCGCATTTTCCGGATGCGAAGAACACGCTTGCGGCTTGGCAAATATGCACGACATCGGTGCCGTTGCCGCGGTCAAAGAGGTTGATGGTGAAGTCAAACGCGGCTTTAAACTCTATGTCGGCGGCGGACTTGGCGCAGTACCACATCAGGCGAAAATCTTTGATGATTTCGTCTCCGCAGAGGAACTCCTACCGATTTCACAGTCAATTTGCAGAGTCTTCACCCGTTTAGGTGAACGCAAAAATCGGAATAAGGCTCGTTTAAAGTTCGTCATCGCTAAACACGGCATTGAGGAATTCCGCAGACTGGTGCTTGAAGATCGAGAAACGCTACGGTATGACCCTGTATGGACGGACTATCTGGACAATCTCGACGCTTACAATGAAAGTCCACTCAAGGCACCGACGCAACTCAACGGCACCTCGAAATCTGAAGAGTTTGAGGAATGGTATGCATCTAATGTGCGGTTGCAGAAGCAGCCCGGCTACGCCTTTGTAACCACTACGCTGCCGCTCGGTGATATTACCGCAGACCAAACGCGTGCTTTGGCAGACATTTCCCGGAAATACGTTAAAGACACCATCCGCGCTACAGTTGAGCAGAACATCGTTCTCCGCTGGGTAACGATGACGGATTTGCCAGCACTCTATCGCGAACTGAAAGAGATCGGTCTCGGCGACCCCGGGGCAGAGTCTATGGTTGATATTACCGCTTGCCCGGGTACTGACTCCTGCAAACTCGGTGTTTCTTCTTCACGGGGTCTGGCAGCGCACCTGCGAAACCATTTCATTGAAACCGGTGTACAGAATGAAATCAAAGACTTTCGGATTAAGATTAGCGGATGCCCCAACTCATGCGGACAGCACCATGTCGCGAATATAGGCTTCTTCGGTTCCTCGCGCCGGATGGGTGCACATAGTGCTCCCTTCTATCTGGTCCTACTCGGTGGACACATGATTGAAAACGCCAGTTCTTACGGACTTGCCACTGGAAAAATCCACGGCAAATATATTCCGACGTTCATCGAGGAATTAACCGGTAAGTACACAGCGGAACGAAATGAGGAAGAATCCTTCACCGATTACGTCGCACGGCTCGGTAAAGCGGAAATCAAGACGATTCTGTCCAAGTACGATACGATTCCTTCCTACGAGGAAGCACCGGAATTCTACGTGGACACTGGCGACACGAAAGATTACCAACTCAAAACGGGTGTCGGTGAGTGTGCAGGAGAGGTAGTAGCACTTGTCTCCATGAAGTTAGAAGAAGCAGATCGGCTTATTTATGAATCCGGTTTGAATTTGGAGAGCGGTGAATATCAAGATTCTGCGGAGATGGCTTTTAATGCGATGATCAAAGCTGCAGACGGACTTCTGACAACGGTAGGTTTGCAATATATCGACGACGCGACCACCGTCAATGAATTCCGCACCCACTTCTTTGAACCGGGTAACTTCTTCCCGGGTTACGGTGCCCATATCTTCAAGGCGACGGAGGAAGATGCCTCTACGTTTGACCACGAGTTGGCACACCGTCGGGTTGAAGAAGCGACGCTCGTTGTTGAGGAATCGCATAATGTCTATGGACGTATGCGCATCAAACAAGAGGAAGAGGAAGAGAGCCGTCGTAAGACACGTCGCTCACGACCGGCACGGAAGCCGAGGGTTGTCAAGGAGACGAAATCGGTTGAGGAAATCGTCGATAGCCTTGATCTCAAAGGGGTCGCTTGCCCGTTCAATTATGTCCAAGCAAAAGTCCGATTGGAAACGATGCAACTTGGGCAGCTTCTGGAGGTCACCATTGATGATGGTGAACCGTTCGAGAACGTACCGAAGAGCCTTACCAACGATGGGCATGAGATCCTTGACACTAAGAAGGTCGGAAAACACTACCGCCTTACCGTCCGGAAAGGTGAGTAGATTTTAAGATCGCGGTTCAGCGTAAGGCGAATCTCGTGGATATCTGCCTGTTATTGGACTTTACATCGCTGGCGATTGTCGTTTGTACCTAAAATAGGTATGAGCGACCAATCGCCTTTTTACAATGGGAAGTGCCATATCATGGATGCCGAACAGATTTATGAAATTCTTAACCGCGTGCGAACCTGGGATGCCAAGATGCGGATAGATCTCGCTCGTCAGATTTTGGAAACTGTCGTGCCGCCACAACCTCCTCTTCCTGCACAGACCATGACGTTGGAAGAAGTCCAGGCGATTATGAAAACAGATAAGCGTCCGCCTACTGACGAGGAGTGCGAAAAAATCCTTGAAGAGGAACGCCTGAAGAAATACGGATGATTCACGCTTTATTGGATACAAACGTAGTTCTGGATGCACTGCTTGATCGAACCCCTTGGAATATTCAGGCAAATGCTATCTGGCAAGCGCAATTAGACAAGCAGTTTGTTGCTTATGTCACAGCAACGACGCTAACCGACATTTTTTATATAAGCCGCCGCTATGGAGGACTTGAGAAGGCCTGGCGACTCGTTCACGCTGTATTGAATCAATTACCCGTTATCTCGGTCGGTCCCCGCGAACTACAATTGGCAACAAGGTTAGCAGGGAACGACTTTGAAGACAATCTGCAAATTGCCTGCGCGATGAGTAGACAACTTGACGTAATTGTCACTCGTGATCTTTCAGGATTTACAGGCAATAATATCCGAATTCTAACACCACAACAGATGTTGTTGAGATTGTCCGAGGACGATTAAATAAAGCAGGTAGAACGCAGTAATGAGTGTCTTGTACTTCCGTACGGATTCGTTAAGTTGGCTAGAATACAAGGCGGAAAACCTATGCGAAAAATGGGAATATGGCGCGAGTATCTCATCGAAGTACTTGCTAACCGGGATGAAGCAATCGGTCACATCCAAGCGATTCTTGACGACTATTATATCTACGGGGGGCTGCTGTAGTCAGAGATGCTCTCGATACCGTTGTTGAAGCTCAGGGAGGAGTTGCCGAACTTGCAAAGCAGACCGATATGGACCCGCAAATCCTCTCAAAAGTGCTATCCAATGACGATACGCCTCTAATTGATGCACTTCAAATCGTTCTCAGGGCACTCGGATATCAACTTTCAATCAAACCCTTAGAAAACGAGAACCCTAACCTTGAAACCGATACCGTACAAACGGCGCATGTAGCAGAAAGCCCAACGGTGCCACACCACGTGACGAAATGATAATATGTGTATGTAAGTGTGCATGCTCTGTTAGAGATTAAGATCGGTGAATAATGAAATTCTATAGTTATAAGTGGGTCATTATCTCAACGCTACTGTCAGTGGGAGTTTTTATTGTTGTTGCAGGCGGCACTCAAAGTCTTCCCATCGCAATCTTCGCAGCGTTTTTGACACACGCTGTCCTGATTCCAAAAGTTTTATGGAATTTCATACTGGATAGAGCTCGGGAACTCGGAAAGGCACTGCGAGATGAAGAATAGTTTCCGTTTCTGCCAATGATAGCACCTCAGTAAACCCTCCGACTGTAAAGAAATAAAATTGACTTTCCCGAAAACTTACGGTATAATAAAAAGCAGAAAGTTGGCTGATGATATTGAAACGCAACACACCTACGGAGAAATAGATGGCAACAATCGTTAAACATAATGAGACAGGTAAACGTTACTGTCTGCTCGGTGCGGGTTTTGGTGTCTTTCAATCCTCGAAACCAAACATGTTTCTCGGCAATTTGCTGGCTGATGTGAAAGAGGGAGAGTACGCATTAGTGTGTGTCTGTAATAGCAAAGGCGAGATTTTCTGGTTAGAGGCGACACAAGTTACCGTTGTAAGCATTGATGGACAGAACCTCCAAGAACTCGCATCCGAATAGATAATCTCAGTGCTCTTTTTATAGAGTATGCCTCTAACTGCCTTGTTACTCACTCATGAAAGGAACTTTTTTTAGCAGAATGGATCTACAACAGATTAATATTAAGGTTTTCGCAACCGAAGATAGCAAAGTCAACTACACCAACTTCATCAAGGTTTTCAACCGTTGGATGGAGGAAGCCGATTCTGACGACTACTTGAACTACGCCGACTATTCGCACGTTGAGGCGGGACCGAGTGTGCTATTGATTTTGAAGCAAGCTAACTATAGTATTGATGACGCTTATCATCAGTCCGGATTCCTCTACAATCGGAAGCATGCAGTCGAAGGCGATAATGCTGATAAGATTCGCCAAGCACTTACAGAGGTGCTCTCTAAGTGCGAACAACTCGAAGCGTCGGCGGAGTTAGAAAATGCAGTGCATTTCAACGGTGCAGACCTCCTATTTATGATAAACAACCGTCATATCGCACCGAATACACCCGAAACCGCTGCATCCATTCAGGTAGACTTAACACCTGTCTTACAACAGATGTACGGTGATGACAATTTCACCGTGGAACGCACCTCCGAGGACACACGCGAACGGTTCGCCTTGCGAATTTCAGCGAATTCGGATAAACCGATTTCGGAACTCCTCTCCAATTTGGGAGGCTAAGATGTTTGACTTTAGCAAAGAACAAATTGAACGCTACAGCCGACATATTATCCTCAAAGAGGTCGGTGGGATGGGGCAGACACGGCTGCTTGAATCAAAAGTGCTACTCATCGGTGCGGGCGGACTCGGCTCTCCAGTTGGCGTTTACCTCGCCGCGGCAGGGGTCGGTACACTCGGCATCATTGACGATGACGTGGTTGATCTCAGTAATTTGCAACGTCAGATTTTGCACGGCACCAGCGACATCGGCATCCCGAAGACAAAATCCGCAGAAGCCACTATCGCAGAGATGAACCCCGATGTCAAGGTGGTTCCGTACAATGAAAGGATTACCTCAGAAAATGCCTTCCAGATTCTGGAACAATACGATCTGATTGTGGACGGGTGCGACAACATACCGACGCGTTACCTCCTCAACGATGCCTCCGTTCTGTTAGGCAAACCGGTTGTGCATGGAAGTATCTTCCAGTTTGAAGGGCGGGTGACTGTCCTGTATCCGGGCAAAGGTCCGTGTTACCGATGCATCTATCCTGATCCGCCACCACCCGGAATGGTCCCAAGCTGTCAGGAGGCAGGTGTCTTTGGTGTGTTACCCGGTATCATCGGAACAATCCAGGCTGTTGAAGCGATTAAGGTCCTATTGGACATCGGCGATCCGTTAATCGGAACTCTCCTACTTTTCGACGCGTTATCGATGGATTTCAAGCGACTGAAGCTTCGTCAAGATAGCGGTTGCCCGATGTGCGGTGAAAATCCCACCATCCATGAACTGATTGATTATGAAGAATTCTGTCAGGTACAGTGGTAGGTGTTGTTCAAGGCTACTTCAATGGAGGCGGAGCAATTCAATGGGGAGTGGTGTAGTAATAACATTATTATTCTGTCTGGTCGCAATGATGTTCTGCCTCTTGCTTGTGTTGGCTCAAATAGCGAAAACACTCAAGAATAGCAGCAAAAGTTTGTCCAAGATTGCGAAGCATCTTGAACAAATGAATAGGAAAGATGAAAATTGATAAACGGGTGGAGACCAGCGACTAAAAAATGCCACCGATGTCTCTACCCATTCCTATATTTTCCAAATTTCTATTACGCCAGAACCTCCCGCCGAACCGGCGAATCAATAAACAGTGAATCCCCACCATCAATTGTCAACTCCAAGCCTGTAACCCACGCCGCCTCGTCCGAGCAGAGCCAAAGTGCCGCATAAGCCACATCAATCGGGTTGCCGAGCCGTTCCAACTGCGCTTCCGCAGGGACGATTTCTCCGTCCGGCAACGGATCCCAAATAATACCGGGGCATAACGCGTGAACCCGAATGTTTTTAGCATACAACTCCTTCGCGAGGTTCTTTGCTGCCGCCACCATTCCGGCTTTCGCAACAGCATACGCACTATTAGCGTCTTGCCGTACCCGTTCACCTGCGGAGATAGTAATCAGGCATCCACCGCCGCGCACTTCTAAAACTGGAACAAGCCGACGCACAGGATTGAACAATGTTTGCAGATTGTTTTGTAATGCGCCATCCCAATATGCTGGTTCCATCGTGGTGATGTCGTGTTCGGTTGAGAAAAATCCGCCCGCGGCGTGGATAAGACAGTCAACACCGCCAAACGCCGTTACGGCAGCGTCAACCAGCGCGTCTACTTGTGCTGCGTCCGTCAAATCGGTTTGATGCGTTAGCACATCGCCACCGTTGGCACGGATGCGTTCCGCTGTTTCGTCCATCGTCTCTGTCGTGCGTGCGGCAAGGACCACCTTCGCACCCTCTTGGGCGAAAAGTAACGCAGTCGCACGGCTCATATTTGAACCGGCACCAGCGATTAACGCAACCTTATCCTTCAATCGCATTCTCAATTTCCTTTCTGGGTATTATTGGGCACGCGCATTGTAAACGCGCCTATCAAAGGCTATAAATTTTCTTGGCTATAGCCTATCGCAGATTTCATGAGTTTCAACGCTGTGTGAATCTGAGGGAGTTCTTCAAACCCGTAAGATATGCGTAATTGTCGCTTTCCGACCTCGACCATATCGCCGTTTGGATGGACGCAGTGCTCACCGGGTATGTAAATCACCTTGGGATGTTGGGAATCTAACGGTCCGTCAACCGCTTCCTGTCCAGTCGTCCGCGTCAGAAATTTGAAAAAATCGGAGGTTGCACCTGTTGCCGTATTTGCCAGTGTCAAATAGAAGTAGAACCCGGCACTCCCACCCCGGCACTCCTGAATATTATCGCCAAGCAATTCTGCTATCCATGTTTTGACCTGTTTCGCCTTCTGCTGATACCCGTTATTGACCTTCTCAATCTGTGCTTCAATACCGTTGTCGAGCAGGTAGCTGGCAATTTCTTGATTGATTAATGGCGCGCTGAAGCCGATATCGCTTGTACGCTGGATGATGCTGTTGAGGAAGGGACCTTTGGAACCGATAAGGTAGCCGATACGCAACCCTGGGGCAAGAATTTTTGACAACGTGCCGATCTCGTAGACGATGCCAAGATTGTCGTAGCATAACGCTGATGCCAAAGGTTCGACAGTGCTGTCATGCACGAGATCGCGATAGGCGTTATCAAAAAAGAGTGGGATTTTCTGTCCAACTTCGGATGATAGCCGAGTAACAATATCGACCAGTTCCGCTTTACGGTTATTGGACAGGATCGTGCAGGTAGGGTTGTTGACAGTCACAACGTAGAAGAAGCGGATCGCTGCGCTTTCGTCACCGAGTGTTGTAAGTTTTGCCTTCAGAAGTTCGGTGTCAAGTCCTTCGTCATCTTCGGGTATCGCTACAACCTTGAAACCTTTCCGCTCCAAATCATTGCAGTAGATATAATACATTGGGTTTGCGGTAAATATGATACCAGGAGGAAGGAGGTGCGTGATGCTTTCTAACAGACTCGTCGCACCATTCGCTCCGATAACAATATCTCGACTGTTTAAGAGTTGTTCGGTTATACCGCCAATCCGGTTCTCAATATGGAACCGTCTGAGCGATTCGATCAGGTTGGGGGACCCCTGCGCGCCACCGTAATTAAGAGAAGCGCGATACTTTTCAGGGTGCGCGAGCACTTGCTCACACGCAAGCTGGATTTGTTGGTGTGGAATTGTTCGTTCATTGACATATCCGACACCGAGATTGATGTCGCAACCATCTCGAAAACCGACAGCAAAATCGGTCATCAATTGATTAACCGGGGACGGGATACTTGAAGCTTTCCCGTATTCAGAAAGCAGGACATCGCGAATCTTCATATTGCGTTGGGATTCCGCGTTGTTGGGACAAACCTGAATATCTGCGCGTTTATAATAAATTCCTCAAAGCAGATTCAAGCGTCGGGTAGCGAAATTCGTAGCCGCTAACTTCCGTTTTCTCTGGAACCACATTCTGACTCAGTACAACAAAGTCAGCAAATTCACCCATCATGAGTTTCAAGCCAAACGTTGGGACGGGCAACAGAGTTGGCCGTCGCAGCACCGCACCGAGTGTTTTTGTAAACTCTGTGTTTCTGACAGGCGTAGGTGCGGTCGCGTTCAGTGGACCGCGAATCTCGCTATTCTCTAATACGTGCAGCACAATACCGACCACATCGTCAACATGAACCCAAGACATCCACTGCCGACCGCTGCCGAGTATACCCCCGACTCCCATTTTAAAAGGCGGGAGTACCTGTGTCAACAATCCGCCGCCTAACCCAAGCACAAGCCCGATGCGAACCATGACGACCCGAATCCCAAGTGCAATCGCTTTTTGGGCTTCCGACTCCCATTCTTGGCAGACTTCAGCGAGAAAATCGGTGCCAGCTGGCGAAACCTCTGTAAAACGTTCGTCACCGCTGTCGCCGTAGTATCCAATTGCGGAGGCACAGACAAGCACATCGGGTTTTGTGTCTGCTGCCGCGAACGATTCAACCAGATTCCGCGTAGAAAGAATTCGACTATCCCGTATCCGCTGTTTTTTTTCGGTGTTCCATCTTCCTGCTATTGTCTCACCTGCCAGATGAACGACCGATGCCATATCGGATATGGCTTCCGAAGGCAGTTTTTCGGTTTCAGGGTTCCAACCGTAGACCGCTCTTGCTGATTTCAATTTACTCTGTGCACGTGACGGGTTTCGGGATAACACATGCACTGTATCGCCTTGTTCGTGGAGGGCAGTACAGACTCGACTACCGATGAATCCGGTACCGCCGGTGACCAACACATTTGCCATTTTTTTCTCCGTAATGTTCCCTATTTTGACAGCTCAGTGATGGCGGTTTCCAATTTTCTATAGTCATCAACAACGGCATCACTGAGTGTGTCATCTCCATCTCCTTTGTTGAACCCTGAAAAGCGAATCGCCTTCATTCCTGCGTTTTTTGCGCCAACGATATCCGTTCGGAAAATATCGCCAATATGCACTGCTTCCGCAGGTTTGGCATGCAGTTCTGTCAGTGTTGAATGGAATTGCACAACTTGAGGCTTTGTATAATCTGTTTCATCAGAAAAGGTGAAAACTGTAAAGCATTGCAAAATACCGTCGCGCGCCATCAGTTTCCGGACAAAACTCCCGGGTGTTAGTGCTGAGTCTGAGATGATTCCGAGCGGATAGTTTTCACTCAGCCGAGAAACAACGGGTTTAACATGCGTTATCATCCGCGGCGGTGCCTCCAAGAAAGCAGCACCAAGGCACTCGATTAATTGATCAAGATCTACCTCTTCAAGCCGAATCTCAAGCACGTCCGCAAATCGCTGCATGCATCGCTTTACTGAAATCCCTTTATGTTGATGCCATAAGGACATCACTAAATCGTATGCTTCTTCAAGCCCGAATTCCACGTTAGTTAATGTACAAGCATAGCCACGGCTATTCAGATAAGCGTGGCACTGTTTAACACGTATCGCCTGACGTGTTCGCCAATTCTGTTCAGAATCTGCATAAAGGGTTTGCCAAAAATCAAATGTAATCGCTTTAAGCATCAAGGATTCTCTCTTTTAAGTTGCATTGCATTCCAATTATAATTGCGAATTTATTCTATTCTGAATAGTATAGCACAACGTCTCTGAATGCTAACGCAACAGTAAACATAAAAAAACACACCTTATAATTCCTAATTTTATTTTACCCTATTTGTCGAAAAAAGTCAAATAATATGTCGTTTCCTGACCACTAAAGGGGTATGCGTGGAGAGCGTTCCGGCAAATAGGGCAACGCGCGCGAATTAAAATAGGTTTGCAATTTCCTTTTAAAGGTGATATTATTAATTAGAGTAGATTTGCGTCCGATCTGTACGGAGGAATACGAAATTGCGGTTGAATCGTCGAATTATCCCAAGGTATACGACCACCCGTTTAATGTTAGTTTACTTCATCGTTGGACTCGGGACACTCATATTGGGGTTTGCTTATTACACGCAGCAGATCTCGCAGCTGGACGCGGATATAGAGGCACAGATAGACATCTTCGCCAATCTTGCAGAGGTGATCCCGAGTGTTGAAGATCGGGGTTTACAACAGAAACTAAATGAGATAGTAAAACAGGAATTATCTGCCAAAGACAGAGCGCGCGCGTTTTCGTTTATTATCACGGATGCCGAAGGGAACGTCTTGATTACGCGAGGCGTTGACCCAGAATTGGACGCAAAAATCGACAATTTGGATACGACAAAGGTAAACGAAGATGAGAAAATTTCGTTGACAGAAGATGAAAAGGCGTTGCTGGGATCAACATTAGCGCGCATGCAGAAAAAGAATCCGCCCCGCAAGATACTTATACTTTTCAAAGATAGGCAGCTAAAGGGTTACATTTACTACGGTGATGCCGCACCCAGCGAGATGGAACATCTGCCGTTTGTAATAACCGATACTGCTGGCGCGCCACAGAAATGGCAGATATGGGGTGATGTCGTTACCGCGGGTAACGCGACCGCGCAGGAACGGAAACGGGCGGAAATCTTCGTTCAGAACGCACCGGCATCTTCGATGATTGTAACAACACCTGAAAGTCACAACGGCTACTTCTACTATGAAAGCAAAGTGTACTATGCGTTAGTCGTGCCTTTCATAGTTCCTATAGTTTTATTAGTATTCGGGATTGTCTGTTTCCTCATTTACCAACGGATAAAGTCTTATGAACACTCGGCAATTTGGGGAGGCTTAGCTAAAGAGACGGCGCATCAACTCGGAACACCTATTTCGTCGCTGTTGGCATGGGCAGAACTCTTGCATGAACGGAGCAGAGAAACAGGCGATGCAACACTCGCCGAACTCTCCGAAAGTATGCAAAACGATCTGGAGCGTTTACAGAAAACAACTGCGCGCTTCGGTATGATTGGCACTCAACCGCCACTGGCCGAAGTGAACACGGCTGAAATATTTGAAGAAGTCCGAGCGTACTTTGAGAAGCGGCTGCCGCACATTAGCCGACGCGTTGAAATTCAACTGATGCTACACGAAGTGCCTCCTGTCCTCGCAAATGCCCAACTGTTGCACTGGGTGTTTGAAAACCTTATACGTAATTCGCTGGATGCTATGGATAAAGCGGACGGGTGGATTCAGATTGAACCGACACACGACAAGCGACACAGCGATATTGTTATACGGTACGCCGACAACGGGAGCGGCATAGACCGTAAGAATCAGCGAAAAATCTTTGAACCGGGGATGTCTACGAAGACACACGGATGGGGACTCGGGTTGACAGTGGTACAACGTATCATCCGTGAATACCATCACGGCGGTATCCGCATGGTTAAAACGAGCCCTAAAGGTACGACTTTTGAAATTCGATTGCCGGTCGCGTGAACACAAAGTAACGCGTATTGTAGAGAAACAGAGGTGACTGCTCTGTCCTGCTTTTCTAAACCGCGACTGGGCATTTTTACAACTTGAGTATGGCACAAGCACACCACATCTTATGGATTGATGATGAAATAGAAGCCTTGCAACCGCACATTCGTGTGCTACGCGAACGAGGTTACACCGTTACGCCTGTCACAAATGGCGAGGATGGCATCGCGCTTTTAACGAATAGCGATACACAATACAGTGCTATTCTACTTGATCAGGTTATGCCCGGTAAAGATGGAATGGCAACGCTTGAGGCAATCCGTACGATTAACGCACAAATTCCAGTCATTCTCGTCACGCAATCCAGCGATGAACAATTTATTGAGGTGGCTCTCGGTAAACAGGTAACAGATTTTCTGGTAAAACCGATCGGCGTTGCCCAGATCGTCTCTACACTAAAACGTATCCTTGATCAGACACAGATCGTTGTAGATCAGATCCCGGGCCAGTATACCGCGGATTTCAATGCGATCCGCGCTGTGAAAGATTCAGCACCCAACTGGCAGGAATGGGTGAATATCTACCTCAAACTGTTACAGTGGGATTTAGTGTCTGAAAAACTTGCCGAAGGTGGGTTAGAAGAGACACATCTTGGGCAAACAAAGGAGTGCAATACCGAGTTCTCCGATTTTGTGGAAGCGAATTACCGTGACTGGGTCGCTGGCAGCCCGGATGCGCCGCCCCTATCCGTTAATGTCTTGGATCGACACGTCATTCCCCAACTTCAAGCCGGAAAATCCGTCTATTTTATTGTGGTCGATTGCTTTCGCTTGGACCATTGGCTGGCAGTGGAATCACTGCTGTACCCTTATTTTTCTATTGAACGTGAGTATAGTTTTGCAATCCTACCGAGTGCAACGATGTATTCACGGAACGCGCTGTTCAGTGGGTTGTTCCCCGCAGAGATCGCAGAACGCTATCCAGAGTACTGGCAAGAGGAATCTGATGGCGATACCAGTACGAATCGCTACGAACGGCAACTCCTTGAAGAACATCTCAAGCGCAGCGGCATCAAACTGAAATCCGGACTTCAATATTTCAAAATTTTTGACACGCGGGGTGGGAACACCTACAAAAAGCGGGTCGCTGCGAATCCACGTGTCGGACTTTCGGCGTTGGTTGTCAATTTCGTTGATATCCTGACACATCAGCGTTCACAGTCAGACGTTCTACAACAACTTGCCCCTGATGTACCCGCTTTCCGGGCGCTCGCGCGTTCATGGTTTTCACATTCCGTACTTTTTGATATTTTGCGTATGATTGCAGCGCAGAACGCAACAGTAGTTCTTACCAGCGACCACGGGTCAGTCTTCTGCAACCGCGCCACCCGCGCACGTGGTAATCGCGAGACCACCACCAGCCTCCGGTTTAAAATTGGCACGAACCTCGGCTGTGAAAAAAACAAAGCCGTACATCTCCATAAACCAGGGGAATACCGGCTTCCCGCGGAAACCGCAAGTAAGGATTACATTCTCGCGAAAGACGATTACTATTTCGTCTATCCAAACGATTTTTATAAATATAAACGGCAGTTTCAAGGAGGGTTCCAGCACGGTGGCATTTCAATGGGTGAACTGATAACACCCGTCGTAACATTGACACCGAGGCTGTAAGGCGCAGCTCGCAAGTTCAGATTAAATATAGTAGTATACGACTCTATAATCTATGCCGAATTCACTGAAAATAGCGGAGCATTGAGACGCGGAAGGAGCGTCTCGCTACAGGGGAATTTGGTACCACTCCTGCCGGGGGCAACCGCACATTTGACGCTATTTTGTAGCTCTCACTGCTTTTTGCAACGCTGCCGATTTTTGACATGATAATTATAGTAAAGCCCACAATTAATTATACACCCAAAGCTTGGCGGGGTTAGGAATGCAGATCGCATTTGGGCGATTACGCCACAAAACCCCGCCAGCGAGGATGGTGTTTTCTAAAGTGCCCACATATTTTCGGGCTTTACTATAAACCGAGGTGCCTCGTAAAAAAGGCACGATAGGAGGTAATAATGGAAAAGGAGATACTTATTTCTGATGATGAGTATGAAACACGCTGTGCGGTACTTGAAGAGGGGGTGCTGAATGAAATTTATATTGAACGGAAAGCAGCGGCGCAGACATTGGGAAATCTTTACAAAGGAAGAGTCGAGAACGTTTTACCCGGAATGCAGGTAGCCTTCGTTGATATTGGGTTGGATCGGCACGCCTTTCTACATATTTCTGATCTCAAATACGAGAGTGCTAACGAAGATGAAACTGAAGATGAAAATGTGAACGGAAACCGGAAACTCGACAAAGATGTGAGTACATTGGATTTGAAAGCAAAGCCTGCTAAACAATCCCGAGGCGGGCGCGGGTTTCCATTTCTCATTAGCGACCTCATCTCAAAGAGGCAAGAACTTCTCGTGCAAGTCGGAAAAGAACCTATCGGGACAAAGGGGGCACGCGTCACCAGTAACATTACACTCCCTGGACGCTGTGTCGTCTATATGCCAAATTCCTCTAATATTGGCGTGTCACGCCGGATTGAGTCCGCTACTGAGCGAGACAGACTACGCAATATGGCAAAGACGATTAAAGCGGATGTTGAGGGTGGCTTTATCATACGGACTGCCGCTGAGGGATTAAGCGAATCCGAATTTTCATCTGAAATCCGATACCTCATCAAACAGTGGAAGCAGATCGGTGAACGTGCCAAGCGGAAATCCGCTCCCAGTCTTGTGAGTAAAGACCTGAGTTTTACGAACAGGATCGTTCGGGATATGCTGACCAAGGATGTCAAGCAACTGCTCATCGACTCAAAGGTGGGTTATCAAGAGACGATCGACTATGTTTCTTCTGTGATGCCTGACTTGAAACCGAGGGTGTCGCTCTATAAGGACGCTGCAACCCTTTTTGATGCCTATGGTGTTGAGCGGGCACTCAAAGAAGCGCTCAGTGAGAAAATTTGGCTCAAGTGTGGTGGACATATTATCATCCAACAGACCGAAGCCATGGTATCCATTGATGTCAACACTGGACGCTTCGTCGGAAAATCTGACCCGGACAACACGATTCTCAGTGCGAACCTTGAGGCTGTCGAGGAGGTCGTCCGCCAGATTCAATTACGCGATCTCGGCGGGATTATTGTCGTTGATTTCATTGATATGGAAGAGGTGTCGCATCGCAAACGCGTCTTCAAGCTGTTACAGGAGGCACTCCGGAAGGACCGCGCACGCACCAACATCCTCCACATCTCGGACTTAGGACTCGTTGAGATGACGCGCCAACGCACCCGACCGAGTCTCTCTACGCTACTTATGGAGGAATGTCCCTACTGCGATGGACATGGCACTGTCCTATCCATTGAAACCGTTGTCATTCAGCTGCTCCGTGCGATTAAAATGGCACATAACCAGGCGGGGCACTCAGAATTACGCGTTATCGCCAACGACTATGTCGTCTCACATATCAAGTCGCAGATGGCGAATAAATTGCAAGATCTCAAGAAGTTGTTGAAATTAGATTTAACGCTGGAAGCGGATGCCGATCTGCACCTCGAAGATTATCGGATCTTCGTCGGCAGAGGTGAAGAGTTATTTTTGGATTAACGCAAAGGGTTATCAGTTGTCAGCAGTCAGTTTTCAGTTAAAAGAACGTATTGATGTATCATCAACCCGTTAACTGATAACTGATAACCTACAACTGACTGCCTTTACACAAAATGTAAGTCTGAATTGACATTGACGCTGACGCGTTTTTTCGGTATAATTTAACGTTCATCCCGTCAAATCCGCATGCTTCAGTTTGCGGGATGTAGACGGGCATTAGATTTTGTCGTAAAAACAAATTGACTTTGGTCAAAAATTGTGGTATCATATATGTAACTTACTGGATAGGAGTATCACCTCTACGGCTTGGTAGAGTCCTATCCTTACCGGTGATACGGTATGTGACAAGTGGTAAGTGAGACCTTGTAAAACATCAAAAGCGTTAGTCTTTCGAGGCTAACTTTGACGGTTCGTTGATACCACGCGTCTCCTTGTGGTATGCATGCCGCCTATAACTTCTGCTATGTCGCAGGGTTCATATAGGTTATAGGCAGGATTAGGATACGACGGTATCCGTAACAGGGGGTAGGATCCCTCTAAGAATCTATCGCTTTTCATAGATATACACAGAAAAGTATAGGTTTTTAGGAACAGTGATATTCAAAATGTATGCAGTTTTTGCGAGCGGTGGGAAACAGCATCGTGTAGAGGTGGGAAACTTGATCGATATGGAAAAACTCGACGTGGATGTTGGGGAAAGCGTTACGTTCCCATCCGTCTTGACTGTCGTTGACGATGACGGTCAGTTGCAAGCCGGCTCGCCCTATCTTGAAAACACCTCCGTTACAGGCGAGGTAGTTCAACAGGCACGCACGAAAAAGACGATTGTGTTCAAATCGAAACGACGTAAGGGTTACAAACGCAAGTTAGGGCACCGTCAATCGTTTACACGCGTGAAAATTACCGCAATCGGCGCGGTGGAGGAAGAATCTGATGGCTCATAAGAAAGGCGGCGGAAGCACCCGGAACGGACGCGACAGTATCGGAAAGCGACTCGGTGTCAAGAAATTTTCTGGGAACTATGTCACCGCGGGGAGCATTCTCGCCCGACAGCGTGGGACTCATATACACCCGGGCAACAATGTCGGTGTTGGAAACGATTATACGCTCTACTCAAAAATTGAGGGATACGTATGGTTTGAGCGGAAAGACAAGTATCGCCGGAAGGTGAGTGTCTATACAGAACGTCCTGAATTTTAGCGAAAACATCCGCACCAGGAACGAACGACCAGAAGCCTCGCCTTAGGGTGCTGCATCGCGCGCCACCCAAGCGAGGCTTTTTTACTCCAAACTCCCGAATGTTCGCACGACTTTAAAGCAGTCCATCGCTGCAAAACAGACAGGAAAACTGACATGAGATGGATAATCTGCCTCATTACCCTAACAACAATGCTCGGAATGCTCGGGTGCGGCGGACAGTTGCAACAACTCGCCGTGGAAACAATGCAAAACGCGCAAGTTGCACTCTCCTCAGCGGAAGCGATGGGTGCACAGGAAACCGCGGGCGCACCTCTAAGTACCGCGCAAGAGATGCTTATGACTGCTGAAAACGCAATGAACGCGGGCGATGCGGAGCGCTCATATCGGTTGGCACTACGCGCATACCTCCACGCGCGCATCGCAACCGAGACCGCGATCGCGGTGCGTGAGGAAGCACTCGTTCAAGAGGCAGAAGCACAACTCACGCTTAGCGAACAGGATGTCGCTGAGGTGCTCCAGAGGCTTGAGACGATAAAGGCAGAACTTGATGCATTACGAGACTACTAAGAAAGTCAAAATATAACGGTTGGGGACGACTCATGAAATTTTACGCATGGCTACTCTTAGGCATCTGCCTCATTATTTTCGGATGTACTAAACCAGAGATTGATGAAGTTATGCTGGCGACGCAATTCCAAGACGCGCAACAAGCTATTAGTAATGCAGCGGCGTTAGACGCTGAATCTTTGGTGCCGGAGGAATTCGGACGTTCAGTGAAGCTCATGAATTTCGCTCGGGACTCGCAAGAAAAGGCGGATATTCCGCAAAGTGCTGAGTTCGCGTATCAGGCAGAATTGGTCGCGCACATCGCTATCGCGAAAGCACGGCAACACCACGCAAAGCAAAAGGTTGTCTCCATCCGAGAACAGGTATATCAACAGATCATAAAGGCATACGAGCATGAACTCGAAATCGAACGTATCCGCCAAGCGATCACCGAAGAGCAGCTTGCTCGCGCTTTGAGAGCAGGTGATGAAGGACAACAGCAGACAGAACAACTCTCAGCCGAAATCACTGATTTAAAAACAAGGCTACGTCAAGCAGAACTTCGTGCCCCCATTGCGAGTTTAGAGTTGCTCGTCAATATTACAGTAGATATCTATCCCGCCATTAAAGAGACTGCTGACTATGAACGCGTGCAGGCAGCGATTGCCTCAATCACGAACCTCATTGCGCAAAAGGCATTTCCTGATGCCGAGAACGCCACTACTGATGCACGGACACTCGTAAACGATCTGTACCAATTAGCGGTGCGAAACCGAGAAGCAGAGGTGGAGGCAAAGACGAACGCGCAGATCGCAATCGCGCAGGCGGAAGTCATCATCCAACGTGCGCAAATCCTCAACGCCAATCGGCATGCCCCGAAGCAGCTTCAAGAGGCGAGTGCGCAACTGCAACGCGCGAAACAGGCATTGGACACGAATCGGTATGAACAGGCACAACAATCCGCACAACAGGCACAGCAATCCGCTGACAAAACTGTCGCAACTGCGGAGGCAATGGAATATAGACAACGCGCACAGCAGGAATTAAATGCGCTGACCGCACGTGCCCGACGGGCTGTTGAGGGTTTAGGTGAGAAGATCTCCGCGCAGGCGAAGACGCCAGTGCCGCAGCTGGAAGCACAGCTTTATAAGCTCGCAAGTTCGGCGCATGAAAAAGCTAAAACCGCATTAGCATCTAAGGAATATAACAAGGCGATTAAAGCAGCTGCAGAGGGAGAAGATTACCTACAACGCGCCATTGCAAACGCGAAGCAGCTAACATCGGCGAAGTCGGATTTGCTGCTCGCATCAAAGCAGGTCCCAAACGCTACCGTCACGGAACGGAAGGATAGCGTGCTAATCCGTATTAACGGCAATGTGTTTGCCTACGGGAGTACACAGATCCAAGCAGAATTTATTGATACGTTTGCGCAGCTTGCAAAAGTCCTACGAACGGCTGGATTCAGTAAATATCCCATCCGAATTGAGGTGCACACCAGTTCTTTGGGAAATGCGAGGGTCAATCAAAATGTAAGTATGGGGCGCGCGGATTCAGTTAAGAGATACCTCACTGGAGACGGGCGGGTGGACATAGAACGGATTACCGCAGTTGGCTTAGGGGAGACCCGACCTATTGTTGAGGATGGACCGAACAAAGAAGAACAAAACCGCAGGATTGATGTTATCATCAAGACAAACTGAAGAATTGTGCAACACGTAGATCCTTATGTCGTCCATCAGATTGCGATGAATCTGTTTGGGGACAGATATATTATCATTTACGGGAATACCATTCAGTTCCACAACCACTGCTACCACGTGCGGTGTATCAACACACCCGGACACGTGCATCGAGGGGCCTACTACTTAGAGGACGCGAATACCGGCTTGGCTATGCTAAACGATGTTGATTTCGCACCCCGTGGATTTTATGGTGTAATTTTTGGGCCGCAGACCGGCGATATTATCGGTTGTGAAACAACGCCTAACCCCTAAAAGATGGTGGCAATATACAGACAGACACGCAATCTATCAAGCATATGAATTACACCGACAACATGGCATCAACACAGCAAGAGACTATCCTTATTTTGGATTTTGGTTCGCAATACACGCAGCTGATTGCCCGGCGCGTCCGAGAGCAGAACGTCTATTGCGAAATTCATCCATATACGCTAAGACTGCCCGAAATAGAAGCCATCGCCCCGAAGGGGATCATTCTCAGTGGCGGACCCGCAAGCGTCTATGAAGTGGACGCCCCGAAAATCGATGCGAAACTCTTTGACATTGGGATACCTGTATTAGGCATCTGCTACGGCATGCAACTCATGGCAGCACTATTAGCGGGCGGGAAGGTACACCCAGCCACTGAGCGGGAATACGGACACGCACCACTTCAAGTGCTCAGTAAAACAGATCCACTTTTTGAAGGACTCTCCTCCTGCTTTTCTGCTTGGATGAGCCACGGTGATCGGATTGAGGCAGCCCCGCTCGGTTTCCAAACAATTGCACAGACGGAGAACGCACCTATCGCCGCTATGGTGGATACCGAGCGCGCGTTTTACGGTTTACAATTCCACCCGGAGGTCGAGCATACACAAGATGCTGACCGGATTTTGGCGAACTTCACGAGGGAGATATGTGGATGCCGCAACACTTGGACGATGCGTGCTTTCATCGCACGCGCGACAGCACAAATACAGGAACAGATCGGTGGTGAACGCGTCCTCTGTGCAGTCAGCGGCGGCATCGATTCAATGGTGCTGGCGACGCTACTCCATCAGGCGATAGGCGACGCACTCGTATCTGTCTTTGTGGATAATGGGCTCCTCCGGAAAAACGAAGTCGCCGAGGTCATTGAAACTTGCAAACAGATCGGCATTCCCCTTGTTGCTGTTGATGCAGTAAAGCCGTTTCTCGATGGATTGGCAGGGGTCATAGACCCGGAGCAGAAGCGAAAGGTCATCGGGGCACAGTTCATTGAAACCTTCAAGGGATCGGTGGCAGAGATGGCGCATAACTTTCGCTTTCTTGCACAAGGAACACTCTACCCTGATGTCATAGAAAGCGTTTCTGTGAAGGGACCATCTGCTACGATTAAGACGCACCATAACGTTGGCGGGCTGCCATCCGATATGCCGTTTGAATTGCTTGAACCGTTCAGGGAACTTTTTAAGGATGAGGTGCGGGCAGTCGGGGCAGAACTAAATGTTCCATCACATGTCCTTGGACGACACCCGTTTCCTGGACCTGGACTTGCTGTCCGAATTTTAGGTGAGGTAACCTATGAACGTTTGGAAGTACTCCGAGCAGCGGATGCGATTTTTATCTCTGAGATTAAAGCGGCAGGCTTGTACGACGAGATTTGGCAGGCGTTGGCTGTGCTTTTACCTGTCAAGAGTGTCGGGGTGATGGGAGATGCGCGTACTTACGAAAACGCCGTCGCACTCCGGGCTGTCACCAGCAGCGATGCGATGACAGCGGATTGGGCACGCATACCGCCGGATGTGCTCGCGAGAATCTCGAATAGGATCATCAATGAGGTGCAAGGCATCAACCGCGTCGTTTACGATATTAGTTCAAAACCGCCAAGCACCATTGAGTGGGAATAGTTGTCGGTTTTCAGTTAAAGAGAAGTTTGCTTCACCAGAGCACCTCTTAACTGATAACTGAGTACTGACAACTGACAACTAATAGGCTTGTGATGCCGCATGAACCGCTGTACCGGTTTCCACGTTATGCCCAAACTCGATCAGCAGTTTCTCTAATGCGTTGAGGACAAGCATGACATTCCGTTCGTTAGCAGATTCACCCATCAGCCCAATTCGCCATGCCTTTTCAGCAAAGATCCCGAAACCGGCACCTATCTCTATCCCGTAGTCTGTAATTAGACGTTTCCGAATGGTTGTATCATCAATGCCTTCAGGGATACGCAGCGTGGTTAGCATGGGTGCGCGGTAACCGTCCTCGGCTGCAGGCTGCAATCCGATCGATTTTGCGCCTGCAAGAAGCGCGCGAGCGTTAAGTTCATGCCGTTCATAGCGGGCAGCTAATCCCTCTTCTAAGACAACACGCAGTGCTTCGCGTAACGCATAAATCATTGACATCGAAACGGTGTGATGATAACTCCGCTTCTCACCGTGCCAATAGTTTTCAAGGAGCGTCATATCAAGATAAAAACTCTGGATGGGTGTTTTTCGGTTCCGAATCACGTCAACGGCGCGTTCACTGAAACTGATAGGTGAGAGTCCGGGCGGACCGGCGAGGCATTTCTGTGTGCAGCTGTAGGCGATATCAATGCCGCGTGCATCCATGTCCACGGGTTGTCCACCGAGGGAGGTTACGCAGTCGGCGAGAAAGAGCGCGTTACTGCTGTGTGCGATCTCGATCGCATCTGCCAAGGGTTGAAGGATACCGGTAGAGGTCTCTGCATGCACCAATGCAACCAGTTTCGGTGCAGAAACCTTGGCGACGGCTTCGGCAATCTTTTCGGCACGGATGTGTGTGCCCCACTCTGCTTCTACCGTTGTAACGACACCACCGCACCGTGTGGCGATATTGGCGATTCTCTCGCCAAAGTAGCCGTTGATACCCACAACGATCCCATCACCGGGTTCAATAACGTTGGTAAGTGCTGCTTCCATACCAGCGGTACCAGTCCCAGAGACGGGCAAAGTCAATCTGTTTTTGGTTCCAAAGACTTGGCGAAGCAGTGCCACCGTGTCGTCCATCACTTCTACAAATTTGGTATCTAAGTACCCCAACATCGGGGTTGTCATTGCTTTAAGAACCCGCGCATTGACATCACTCGGTCCGGGACCGAGTAGCACGCGCGGTGGCACTATTAATTCATCATACACTGTTTTAAAGGTTCCTCAGACATCGTCTAAATCGCGAATTTTCGGAGTTAGAGGTTTCAGGGTTAAGGGGAGTTCATAAGATAAGAAGGGAGGATGCCTGACGGCATCCTCCTTTGATAAAAGAGCCACACTCAGGAGAGCGAGACTGCAAGAAACCGGAAACTCTGGCGATTACTCGCCACCGCCAGAGCGGTCAGCGCCCTCGCGAATTTCCAGATTATTTGCTCGCATGTAGTTCAGGATTATCTGGACCTGGTTCTGAGCATACGAGAGTGCACTGTTAACTTTTGGATCGGCGGGCGGGATAACCTCGTATTTTGCCCACAGACGGTTGAAGTGTTCCAGAGCGTCGTTGAAATACGCATCATCGCCATCTGCCAATACCATATACGCTTCACCGATCTGCACGAGACCAAGGTCCGCATATTTGCTGGTCGGATAGGCTTCAAGAATCTTCTTGAATGCGGCGACAGTGGCTTCAATCTGCGTTTTCTGTTCATCACCCCTCGCAAGTTTCGCCTGATTCAGCATCTGATTTGCTACGTCGTATTCGTAGTAGGCAAGCGCATTAGCGGTATCATTGAGATAGCCTTGCCCTGTCGATTTCGATTCAGCACCGATGCCCGGCGTATTGATCGCTTTCTGGTAGTGCTCAATCGCCTGTTGATAGAGGCCAATGCGTTCCGATTGTTCAATGCTTTCTTCCGAACCGGCGTTGAAGTACTTGTTACCGATATTGATAAGCGCGTCGGCTGTGTACTTGCTATTCGGATACTCCGCAGCGAGTGATTCGTTGGCGGCGAACAGTCGATCATACCAACGCTGCTGCGCATCGGTATCGCCTGCATCTTCGGCGGCTTCACTGAGCAGCTGCGCACACGTTGAGATCGCATACAAAGATTCAGGCGCGCTCGTGTGGTTTTTGTCCACTTGGCGAACCTTCTCGTATTCTGCAATGGCGTTCTCAAATTGTTGCGAAGCGAAGTAGGATTCACCGACGTGATATTGCCAGTAAGCTGCATCTTTAGCGTTCGGATAGCGGCGCACCATATCACGGAACACGTCTGCAGAGGCAACGAAATAATTGACCGCTTTCTCAGACATCTCGCCGTCCATACCTACCTGCATCCGTCCCAACTCGAAGTTCGCGGCGGCGAGGTAGTTCAGAGAGGTCTCTGTGTTTTTACTGAGCGAATCCGATTTCGGGAACAAGCCTTTATCAACGTAACTGACAAACGTTGTTAACGGTGCCAGTGCACTCACCAAGTCTTCTGGAAGTTTCACGCCGATACCGACAGAGTAAGAAATCTGACCGGCTTGGAACAACGAGTTCTGCACATACGGAATCACCATCTTCGTATCCGCTTTTTCAACCGGTGCTGCGATTGTATTCACTTCAAAGAAGGTACTTGCAGCTTGGCGGCTCTTATCAATATAGGGCTGTAGGTCGGTTCCGGTTTCGGTAGAGAAGAGGGATCGCGCTTTGTCGGAATAGAGGAAACCGAGGTTATATTGCGCGGCGGCTTTTTCTGCGACACTCGCGTTCGGGTTCGACTTCGTCCGATTAAGAGCTTCCACCGCTTCGGTGATGGCTTCGTCCAAGCGTCCCAATTCAACATAAAGCGTTGAGCGACGGATCCCAGCATCAGCGACCATCGAGGCAATATTCGCATTTTCTGAACCGCTGTGCTCACCGATGAGGGTTTGGAAGGTTTCCAACGCTTTATCGGCCTCTTTCAGTTTGTCCTGATAAATCAGACCCATCCGGTAATAGGATTGCGCTTTTGTGATTGGATCCGTGACCAATTCAATAGCGTTCTGGTAGTTCATCAACGCTTCCTGATTTGCTTGGAGTTGTTCCTCTTGCGTGAATGCCATTGCGAAGTAGGAACGCCCCTTCAGGTCAACGTCTTCAGAGTTTTCAATAATATACTGATACTCTTGCACCGCTGCGGCGTATTCGCCAAGAGTGCCATTGAGTTCAGCGAGCCGTGAGTGTGCTTGGAAAACAAGCGTCTTCCGCGCTTCGTCCTCGGTCTTACCTTCCTGCGCCGTAACTCGGCGGAACGCATCCGCTGCACCTTTGGAGTCCTCTAACCCTAACAAGGCTAAACCGGCAGTGTAATTAGCACTGATCAGGTTGTTCGCTTCGTTCGTCAGGGTCGGCACTTTTTCAGCGGCACTAACGGCGTTCTGGAGGCTCAGTTTCTTGCTACCCGCATCTGTCGCCTCTTGTGCGATTTGATAGTAACACACCGCTGCTTGGTATTGTGCGTTCGGTGCCAATTCGCTATTGGGGAAGGTTTGCACAAAGAAGAGATACTCCGCGAGTGCTTCGTCGTAGCGTTTTTCACCGTAGTAGGTGTGCCCAATCTTCAATTGTGAACGGCTGCGTACCTCTTCCGATGCGCCGGTGTTGTCAACAATCCGCTTCAGAGAAGACACGAGCATAGCAAGGTCAACCTCTCCGCCTGTGTTTTCAATCGCAGTCGCTTTAATCAATTCAATTTGGCCGAGTGCTTTAAGAGCCTGTTCATCGTCGCTCGAACCAAACTTGTCGTGCGCTTCGTCAACAAGCGCGAGAATGAGGGTCCATTTTTCCGTATCATTCTGATTTTGTGCGGCATCACGATAGGCAAGAGCCAAGCCGTAGTAAGCCTCAACGGTATTGGGGCTATCAGGATAGTCCGCAATCACGCCTTTGAAAGCCGTTTCGGAGGCTGCCAAGAATTCCGGGTTTTCGGAAGCCACTTGATAGTAGCAGAGCCCGACGAGATAGAGCGCATCGTCAGCATATTCACCAGTCGGATTGCCATCAACCACAGCTTGATATTGGACAGCCGCTTCTTCAAACTGTTCCTCTGCACGGAGCAGGTCTGCGAGTTTAAGCTCTGCTAACGAGCGATTGTCAGCACTAGCGAGCTTATCTAAAATGCTGTTGTAGTAGTTAATCGCGCCCTCTTTATCGCCTTCTTTGACGTGGCTGTTCGCGACAAGGAGCAGTGCGCGTTCGTAGTATTCGCTCGTTTCAGGTATGGAGGCATACCGATCACGGGCTTGCGTCCAGTCACCGAGCATCTCGTGTGAGAGTGCTTCGTTCATCAGACATGCTTCTATCTGCGCGCCCCGTTCACTGAAATCGTCATAACGTTCCTCAGCGACACCGGGGAGGAAGGCATCATCGTTAAACGTGGTGACCGCTTGTTGATAGGATGCCACAGACTTCTGGAGATATTCTTGATTGAAGCCTTCACCGGCATCACCTTCCTGATACTCTTCAGGTTTGGCGGCTTCATAGTAGGATCGACCTTCAAAGAATTTACCCATCAACTTGACAAGATGGAACTTCGGTAGATCACGGTACTCCCACAACTTGGCGTATTCACCCGCGGCTTCAAGGTACTGTTTGAATTCCGTCCGTTTGATGTCAGCGAACCGGAGTTGTACCTCTGCGGCGAGGATGTCGAACTCATTATCGTCTTTGTTCTTTTCGATGAACTCGCGTGCCACCGTTTCGAGTTCTTCCTGCCGTTCCAAGTCGTTAAGTGCCCAAATTGCGCCATAGAGCGCGTGGGGTGCGACGGGGTCTTGCGGGTAGTCATCAATGGTTTTCTGATACCACTGCAAGGCGAGTTCGAGTGTCGCTGTGCCGGCTTCCATCTCTCCAGCTTTCCGCTGATCGCTGCCGAGTTTGTAGTACGCCTCACCAATCTGGTAGGAACAGTAGGGGATGAAGTCCCCCTCTTCTTGGTGTTCGTTGATGACGCGCTCGTAAGCGACAGTTGCCTCGCTCCAATTTTCTAAACGGTAGTAACTGTCAGCGATACCGAGTTTCGCTTCAGCAATGAAATCGCTTTCCGGGTATTGTTCAAGGAGCGTATTATACGAAACGATCGCGTTTTCGTAGTCACCCTGATCGGAGTAAGTCCGACCGATGGCAGACTGAATTTCCGATTGGAGTCCGCGATCGGCAGTGTTTTGGAGTGCCAGCTCGTAGTTGACGCGTGCATTATCATAGTCTTTTTGACGGGCGTAAATCGCGCCTTGGTCAAAGTACGCTGCTGTGACGTATTGGCTCTCTGGGAACTGCGTGATGAAATTGGTATACCGACCAATCGCCTCATCATCCCGACTGAGTTGGTTCAAGCTATAAGCGGCTTTATACATCGCTTCGGCTTGCAGGTCGGCGTAGTTCTTGAATTCCTCAGTCGCGATCTTATCGAATTCCTGATAAGCCTGTTCATAGTTGGACTCATTGAGGAACGACTGTGCGATGAGGTGCTGCGCGTCGTCCTTAAAATCCGAATTCGGGAAGCCGTCAAGCACGGCTTTGAATGCCTGGCGCGAGTCTTCGTAGTTCTGCAGTTTATAGTTGAGCTGCCCGATAGCATACCAAGCGTTCTCAACGAAGAGACTGTTGGGGAAGTTCTCAATCAGCTGCGTGAACTTCGGTTCAGCCAATTCAAACTGCTCTGTCCGATAGAGGATGTGTCCCCAGAGATAGGTTAACCCCTCTTGGTGTTTCGGGATCGTTGCTATCGGTGCAACTTTTTCAATATACTCAATCGCAGTATCGTAGTGATTGACATCGCCAGACTGTTCAGCGAGGCGTGAGTAACTGACTGCGATTTTATAATTGGCGAGCGTGGGAAAATCCTTATCAATAACTTCGGTTTTCACACCACGCTTCGTAGATTCCTCAAGTGCCTCGGTATACTTGGCAATTGCCCCTTCATAATCCGCTTGTCCATACAAGTCTTCAGCGTCATTGTAAAGCTGCTCAACCTTTTTGGAACTGCCCATCATGAATGGTGAAAGGAGCGCAACCACTAAGGCGAGACCACCAATAATGCCCAAAATCCTTGGGTTCATTATATATTCTCCTTGTTTACGTAGCACCCAGAAAACGCGCTACGAGATTAAATGATTAGATACTTAGTTAATTTCAAATGTTCTGTAAAATAGCTTTCAGCTGTCGGCTTTCAGCCTTCAGCAAGAGACATCTGGTTCTTCGTAAGTCTCTTAACTGACCGCTGATAGCTGACGGCTGGCCGTTAATTCCTACAACTCTATTGGATCGTAAACCGCTGCGACAGATAACATCTCCAGCGGCACATCTAACAATTTTTGTGAAATTTGTGAAAAACCTTTGGATTCATTCCGTTTCCGTTCATACTGCTGAAGCGCGTGTTGTCTTGTGTTGATACCTCGCAACAATAGCAGGGCATACCTACCCTCAGTCAACACATCTCGGCTCGTCAGACGTGCCCAGATAGCACCTTGCGCAGGAAATTCAGCATAAGCGAGCAATTCCGAATCGATGTCCAAGGCGACGCTCGGAACCGCATCCGAACTATTCTGACTGAGTTTAGCGAAGATATATCCATCTACCATCGGTTCATCAGTGAATTTCCAGGCCTCGGAGCTGGAATCTACAGCAGGTGTCTCCGTTGTGCGTTCACTATTCACGTTTCGGCGCATGCCGACGGAGTGCGTCGTAGTCTTATCCTGCTGGATGGCAAGTGTGCCGGCAAGCTGTACGGAAGCGGATGGCAAGCGGACATGTTCTCCGTTATCTTGCAGCGAGACTTGTGTTAAAAGGAACGGTACCGCAATCAACATCGTCATCGCTAATGCGAGAACGTAATACGGTAGAGCGTGTCGTCCGATGGAGATAAATCTGCTCGGACGGAAACGATCCGTGTATCGGTACACCTGTGTCTGCAGCTGCCATCCGAGACGCGTCGCTGCTGCAGCGAACCGTTGATGCGGCGCAGTCGGCGCACTCTGTTTGATACGTTGCTGGAGTTGCGTTGTAAACTGAGCATAATAGGCATCGGATGCCTCTGGTTCAACATAGAAGTTCTTCAGGAGGTGCCGCGTCTTTTTCAGGTCGGCGACCTCTCGTTGACACGATTGACAGGAACGGATGTGCGATGCGACAGCAGAGGTCTGCCGTTCGGATAGCGTTCCATCTATATAGTCAGAGACAAGGTGTTCTATTTTCTGACACTTCGTTCTCATTGATATTCTCCACGACATTGCGTGCATCTAATTAATTATTGGCAGTGTTTGAAATACTTTCAGCGGTGTCCAACTGAAACTGTGGTGCTAAATCGCACTCGCTTCCATGTAGGGTTTGAGTAAAGTTCGGAGCTTCTTGCGTGCATAGTGCAACCGAGAACGGACTGTCCCCTCGGAGCAGTTAAGGATTGAAGCGATCTCGGCGTGCGTTAACCCCTCAAATTCATGGAGGATCACCACTGTCCGATGCTTAAGCGGCAAACTGTTGACTGCCTCTGTGACGTATTGCCGGAGTTCTGCTTTTTCTGCTTGTGCGTGCGGGTCATTTGCAAGCTGCGCCCGGTAGCGGGTAGACACCTCGTATTCCGCTTCTGGCGTTCTCTCAATTGTGGTTTCGCGCTGCCGTTCTCTACGCCCGACGAAATTGAGTGCCTCGTTCACGGCTATCCGGTAGAGCCATGTCTCAAAGGCGGCATCTCTCCGGAACGTGTGAATTGAGCGGTAAACCTTAATAAAGGTCTCCTGCATCACATCGTCAGCATCAGCATGGTTCTTGGTAATCTGCACGGCGAGGCGGTACACCATCCGTTTATATCTTTCCACCAATGGTGCTAAGGCTGTCTCGTCGCCTTCACAGAGATCGGCAATGAGCAAAGTTTCCGTTCTATCCACCGAACTTTCTCCTCAAGATTTCTAACTGATTCGTCAGGTTAGACAACATTTTTTCAAAAACCGTTCAAAAAAAATAGTTTTTAGTACTCAGTTTTCAGTTTTCAGTACGGCGACTGCGTCGCTTTTCAGTTTTCAGTACTCAGTTAATTGTCTACTTCGTTATCCACTAAGTTGGTAGGTGCGGTTTCATGAAGATTAAAATATTAATTCGGTAATATTGTTATTCGTGTTATCCTATTGCCAAAGGAGGTATTCTCTGATGGCAAAACACCATAAGTTGGAGTTAACTGAAGGCGAAATACAAGCCCTCGTTGATCTTCGGGATAAAGGCGAACCGGCTTATCTTCGAGAGCGTGCGACAGCGTTGTTGAAAATCCATGAAGGCTTTTCTCCACATGAAGTCGCCCGCAGAGGTTTGTTGAAAAAACGCGACCCCGATACCGTTTATGCTTGGCTGCGTCGGTATCGCGAACACGGTATTAGCGGGTTGTCTAATAAACCCGGTCGAGGTCGCAAACCTGCTTTTTCACCTAAGTCGCCCGAAGAAGCCGGGTCGGAACTCTTAGTGGCAATCGGTCAGGATCCGGGAAGCGTCAATGAGCATCAAACGCGCTGGACGCTCCGCAGTCTCGGTCAGGTCGTGCCGTGGCTTGAGGGTCTATCGCTCCCCGGCATTCATCAGATCTTCTCACGCTTGGGTCTCAGCTATAAGCGTGCCAGAGAATATCTGCGGAGTCCTGATACCGATTATGCTGAAAAACTTTCTCGCATCAAGCAAGCGTTAGAAGAAGCCCGTGAAAACCCAGAAACTTGCGTTGTCGTTTACCAAGACGAGTTTAGTTTCAATCTACAACCGAGAGTCGTAAAAGACTGGGCGGAGACAGGGACGAAATGTCCTTTGGCACGCCAGAGTTATCTCCCAGAGGAGACCTGCTATGGCATCGGGGCGCTCAACCCACACACCGGAGATGTTGTTTATCAGCAAGTCAAAAGCTGCACGGTTGTCGCACTCCATACATTTTACACCCAGATTTGCCAACGCTACCCAAACGCTGAACGCATCTATTTGATCCAGGACAATCGGGCGATCCACTTTCACGCGAATCTTAGGGCAGCGCTTCTGCCACAGACGACGAGGTTTGTTAGACCGACCCCACCGAATTGGAGCGAGAAACCGTCAAAGAAAATAGGCAAACTTGAGAAACTCCCTATTGAGATATTGCAGCTCCCAACGTATGCCTGTTGGACGAATCCGATTGAGAAGTTGTGGCGCTGGGCGCGTCAAGCTGTCATACATCTGCATCGTCTCAGCAATGACTGGACAGCCCTTCAGGAGAAAGTCAGCGACTTCATGGAACAGTTCAAAGGCGGGTCACAGGAGTTGCTACACTATGTCGGATTATTACCGAATTAATTATTTAATCTTCATCTAACCGCACCATAGGTGTCAATTTAGCGATATTTTTCGCAGCATTTTGGGAACTCATAAAATAAACATGCCGTCCTTACAGGGCTTGATATGTTCCTCAATGCCTTTCTATAAACATTCCGTCCCTCTGGGACTAAAGAGGTGGCTCGCGGTATACAAGATTTCTGTTAAAATCCGGTGCGGTTGGGAAACCGCACCTACCGGGCCAGGGCATTCAGCGCGTCAATTATTTCTTAAATTGACATGTATGGTGCGGTTTTGCGGCGTACGCGCCCAAATGCGATCTGCATTCTAACCACACCGATGTTTATTAGGATCAGGCTGCATAATATTTTGACAAATGCGCTTCCACTGCATTATAGCATTAATACAGAAATTGTGTAAAGAGAAAAATATGGCGATCAGCCGTCAGCAAATTGGCTATCAGTTTCTATCAGCCGTCAGTCGTCGGCAGTCGGTTTCCATCAGAAACCCCATCGCCGCCACTCTCTTTGCTGGCGAGATTCTCTAACTTCGCCAATGTTGTTATACCATTTCTAAAATTTTATATTACATTAGCAGCGTTTATGAGGGCGGTGCTGACAACAGAACAAAAAAGTAGACACAACAGAAAACAACAGAAATTTCGGCTATCCCGAAATTGGCAGATAAGTCAAGCGGCAACAGGTCTGAGAGGCAATTTCAGGAAGTTTCATAGCGGTCAAATTTCTGTTGTAAAATGACGGGTCGTACCATTCTCAAAGTTTATATTATACCAAATCTGAAAAATAAATTCGCATTTCAGAGATTTTGAAACTCTATGAGGTTTCCGCATGTAATACCCCATTAACGTGATTAGAAGTTTTTTGATCAAGTCAGCGTTGCGAGGCACAGGGACCTCGCGCTACAAATGGGGTTAATTTGGTATAAGAGGCGCCATAATGCACGTCGCATTTGGTCGCGTACGCCGCAGAATTGCGCCACTACGAACCGGTTTTCGTTAATGAGAAACGGTTATTCAGAAATGGTATTATACCCCATTAACGTGATTAGAAGTTTTTTGATCAAGTCAGCGTTGCGAGGCACAGGGACCTCGCGCTACAAATGGGGTTAATTTGGTATAAGAATCAGGATTTTCAGGATTCAAGGATTTGCAGGATGAGAGAGGCTACAGGCTTGACACACGGAAATCTTTGCATGCTGATGGCTGATGGTTTCTGACAGCTGACTGCCATCCCACAAAAAAAGGGCAGCGCATTAAAAATACGCTGCCCTTTTTGTCGAAATAGCCTCGAATTTACTCTTTACCCTTGGTTGTAAAGGTTACACTAACTTCAGTCTCGTTACCGGCAGCGTCAGCAACTTTACCTGCGATAACATAGGTAGTCTCGTTGCCAATCTCTTTGCCCTTGACGAGATCGAGTGTGCCTGTGGTACCTTCAACTTTGCCGAGCCAACCGACATCGTCGCCGCCTTCAGTCTGCAGGGCGATATTACCGGAGACATCTTCACTGAAGGTAATTTCGATCGTCCCGTCACTATTGATCCCTTCGGGATCAACATCTTCGTCGCCGTCTGAGACGGTTCCGCCAGTGACGGTCGGAGCTGTGTTATCGGCGGCAGCAACGGTGTAGCTAAGCGAAGTGCTACCGTCGCCATTTGTCCAGCTGATAGCGAGCGTGAGCGCACCTTCTGGGAACGGACCCGCGACTGTCCGAGTTTTACCGGAACCTGCGACGGTTCCTCCACTCGACGTTACGTCGCCGGGATCGCTGCTAAAGGTAAGTGTAATGGTAGCGTTCGCAGCAATCGTTTCACCGCCCGCCGGGGCTGCTGATGAAAATTCAGCTGCTGCAACTTCGTCGTCTTCTTTCTCACCGCCGCCACAACCGACTATGAGCGAGAGAGCAAACAAGGCTGCCAATACTAAAGCGAAGATTCTAAACATTTTTGCCATTAGAGTTAACTCCTTAAAAAATTGTAAATTTATCAAAATACACCCTTCGGAGAGGGCGTCCTAAAACTTTCGGTCCTTTCCCATAGACACTTAGGAAATTGTATCCTTGGGAAATTCTTGGTTCCGCTGCCAGTGCTGATTGTACAATTCAACACCGAATGGAACCCACGATCATATTCTCGTTAAGTCGAGTAACGTAGGGCTATTTCGTTTGTTGTTCTCTCCGCAGTGCGCAAAGAACAAACCGACACGTTGAGAACAGAATTTCGCGAGGACAGTCAACTGTAAAAAGATTCCATTGGCATGTTAAATGCCTCGCCCGAAAGTCAATATCTAAACGAGTACCTTAAAGTTTAGCAAAAATTGCAAACTTTGTAAAGGTAAAATACGGATTTTCCGAAATTATACGAAAATTAGTCTCTTCTGTCAAGAAAAAACTTCATTATTACGCAAATTTTACCTTAAATTTAAACGTTGTCAAGAAAAAAGATACACGTCTTGGGGTTTTCATACCTTTCCACAGACAGACTAGGGGGCTATATATACCTTTATCAATCCACTCACATTATTTGAGTGCTTATTGGCACTAACGCCTTGCTCAGTCTGATCTTGTAGTTGAGAACTGTGTTTTATCAAAGTCCTATTTTTGACTACTGAGGGTCACTCGAACTTAACACCATCCGCCGAGCCTACATCCTAACCTAAAGGATCGGGTTTGACTCGGAAAATTTCGATAACAATCAAGCTTAAGGACGTATATAGTATACCACAAATCACGAAAAAAAGCAATAAATTTTTTATGTAGTTATCAGTACTCAGTACTCAGTTAAAGAGAGTTTGATTCACCAGAAGCACCTCTTAACTGAAAACCGACAACTGATAACTGACAACTGATAACTGACAACTACTCCGCCTCAAACAGTCCCATCTGTTCACTTGCAGTGCTGCTTGCGTACGTCTCAAGACGTTCGGGGTGTGTCAGCACATCAACGACCTTATCAACTTCAGTCGGTGCGAACGGAAACGCGCCAGTCCTGATCAGTTCGCGTGGTCCCTCGCTCAGCGGGTGCCGTGTCTCCCACCGACAGGCAAGCACCGCTCTGTCTTGACGCTGGGCATATCGCGCCGTATGCATCGCACCGCCAGTTTTCGGTGCCTCAACGACGATTGTCGCCACAGAAAGCCCACTAATAATACGGTTCCGCTGAATCAGATTGCCCGGCGACGGTGTTGTCGGGAACGGGTGTTCCGAAAACAGGCAACCGTGCTCATAGACCTTCATCGCGAGGGGATTGTTCCGCGCTGGATAGATCGCGGATAAATCTGTGCCGACGACCCCGATAGTTTTTCCCATTCCCGCAAGCGCGCCGGAATGCGCATACGTATCAATACCGGTAGCGAGTCCACTGACAACTGTAAACCCAGCGAGTACCAGCTGCGTCGCCAGCGAGAGCGTCAACTGAATGCCTTCTATACTCGGCTCCTTGTTCCCGACAATCGCCACGCAGCGTTCGTCGAGTTCGGTTAATGTGCCGACACTGCACAGGATTCCGGGCGCGTCGGGGAGATGCTTCAGCTGTGACGGATAGATGGCATCTTCAGGACACATCACCCGGACTTCTTGATCTCTGAGTGCGTTGAGTCTTTCGCGGAACGTTGGGAAATTGCCTGATACGGTGAGTATCCGCGATGCGAGCACCGGGTTGAAGGAGGGTAACCGTGCGATTTCTGGGAGTTCTGCTTCAAAGATCGCCTGCGCGCTCCCGAAACGTGTTATCAACCGTCTGATCCGCACACTGCCGAGCCCTTCAACAGAGGCGAGTGCTAACCAGTATTCGAGAGGCGTTTTTTCTTGTGAGTCTGTCATGTTTATATAGAGGTATATAAGCGAGGGTACATGAAGTTAAAAATGAGTGAGGTACTTGATAAAGTATAGCACAAATGCGGGTAGATGTCAAATGGATGTTAGAGGGATAGTTTTCAGTTATCAGTTGTTTTTTTTAGAGAGCGGTTTGATTAATCAGTTGTCGGTTTCCGTAGGTTGGGTAGAACGGCGTTGAGAAGTCGGATGTCGGTACTCTAAACACACCTCAACGTCAATATCCTGCCATATATACTCAAGAACGCAGTGAAACCCAACTTCATACCGTCATCATCTCTAACCCCGCAAAAGCGTTGGGTTTCACTCGGTGTCTGTTTGATGTGGCGTGTATGGAGAGAACCGCATTTTTCTATTCCTTTTCCGGCTTTGATGAAGTCCGTTCTACCCAACCTACGATGCCATGATCAGTTTTTTCTTAAATTGAGACCTATGTGATGCGTTTTGTCCCCATACCTACTGATAACTGATAACTGCTAAAAAAACTCATTGACTTGCACCTTTTGATTAAGGTATACTTAAAAGCAGACACCCAGATGAGGAGACAGAAATGGAAAACACCCCGATACGCCTGCTCTCAATGAACGCACTCAGCCGGTACTATGGTGGCGTCATCGCATTGTCGGAAGTAACGATGGCAGTGCACCCCGGACAAATTTTTAGCCTAATCGGACCCAACGGTGCCGGGAAAACGACGCTTTTTAACTGCGTCACTGGATTGGATAAACCGACGCTCGGGACTGTCGAGTACTTAGGCAAATCTATCACTGGATTCCGGCCCGACGAGATCACGATGCTCGGTATCGGTCGAACTTTCCAGAATATACGACTTTTCGCCGAACTCACCGTCCTTGATAACGTCAAGATCGGTCGCCATCCGCGCACGAAAAGCGCACTCATCGGTGCAGTCTTCCACACGGACGTTCAGAAAAGTGAAGAAGAAGCCATCTCCGTACGTGCACACGAGATGCTGGAATTCGTTGGATTAGACAACATCAGCGACCAGACCGCTGGCAACCTCTCCTATGGCGATCAGCGACGCGTCGAAATCGCCAGAGCGTTGGCGACCGAACCCAGACTCTTACTCCTTGATGAACCCGCCGCCGGAATGAACCCACAGGAGACACAGGAACTCATTGATCTCATCTATGCGATACGTGAGCAAGGTATCACCGTCCTCCTCATTGAGCACGATGTTAAACTGGTAATGCGAATCTCCGATTGGGTCACAGTTTTGGACCACGGTGAGAAGATCAGCGAAGGTGAACCGGCAGATGTGCAAAACGATGAACGCGTCATTGAGGCGTATTTAGGAACAGCGGAGGAATAGTTTTCAGTTTTCAGTTTTCAGTTTTCAGTTAAGAGGTGCTGTGGTGAATCAACCTCTCTTTAACTGAGTACTGACAACTGAGTACTGATAACCATTGATAACTATATTAGGAGTGGGTATGCAGGATTTTAGGAAGCTGCAGGTGTGGGGAAGGTCTCACGACCTAACTTTGAAGATATACGAACTAATACCAATTCTAATTGATGATTTCTCATAAAGCGTCTACTATTTTTGGTTATGCCCGGTGCGGTTAGGAATGCAGATCGCAAATGTAAAGCATTCTCACTGTGAAGCAAAATTTGGTTTCCGCGTATGGGAAACCAAATTTGGTCGAGTACGCCGCAAAACCGCCCCATAGGTGTCAATTTAAGAAAAGTTACGCGCTGAATCCCTCCGGCCCGGTAGGTTCGGTTTCCTAACCGAACCGGGACATCCGCGAAAATCCGTCGCTGCGCGTATCTGAGAAAATGAATATCGTGATGCAGACCGATATAGACCCCACGCTGCCACGCCTCAGGCTTGGAGGTTTCACTCATGTTGGTTTCCGAAGAAGCACGCGTTTTTCAGGTTAGGGGTCTCCGTTGCTCAAAGGAGCTACAGTTCTTGGGTTAAGCCCGGTTCGGTTAGGAAACCGAACCTACCGGGCCTGGAGGACCACTAAATTGACACCTATGGTACGCCGCAAAACCGCCCCTACCGGGCCTGGAGAATGGTGCGGTTAAATAATGCGATATAAACTTTTAGAAATGGTATTACCTATACTCCGCAGTTATGGATGCGGATTTAAGAGATTTATGGTATGCTTGTAGCAAACAAAATGCTTGTGAGGCTATAATCTAATGACACCACCGACCTTTGCTACCCAGCGCTTAGATCATCTTGGGATAGTTGCTGGTATTTGTGATCGTATTGACTTGATTCAAACCATTGATACCTTTGTCGGTCAAACGCGGCGTAAAGTCTCCGTGGGCGAAGCCGTCATGGCGATGATACTCAATGCGCTTGGCTTTGTGGGGCGTCCGTTGTATTTGACGCCGGAGTTTTTTTCCAATAAACCTGTGGATCTCTTGATTCACCCACGCTTGTGTGCGTCGGACTTCACTGACGACACAGTCGGTCGCGCCTTAGACTGCCTTTATGAAAAGGGAGTCACGGAAGTCTTCGCGACGGTGGCAAGTCAGGCGTTATCCGCCTTTGACGTTCAGCATCGCTTTGTTCACCTTGATAGCACGACGTTTAGTCTCCATGGCTGCTATGATCAGCAAAGCGATGCTGAAAACGTGATACAAGTGGCGCATGGCTATTCACGCGATCACCGCCCGGATTTGAAACAGGTTGTTGTGCAACTAATTTGTTCCTATCAGTCTCAACTCCCGGTTTGGTTAGAGGTGCTTGATGGGAATCAGACTGACAAAACGAGTTTCCCGAAGACGATAGCGGCGTATCTTGAGGAACTTCGGGGGGATGCCCCCTATTTTATTGCTGATAGTGCGTTGTATACGGCTGCGAACCTTGCGACCTTATCCAATGTCCGGTTCATCACCCGAGTGCCAGAGACGCTTACGGCTGTCAAAGCCCTCTATGAAAGCCTCTCTATAGAAGATATGCGACCTGCCTCTGAAAATGGGTATCGTTATCACTGCGTTGAAAACACCTACGCAGGTGTGGATCAAAGATGGTTAGTCGTCTACTCTGAAGCGGCGTATAAACGCGAAGTGGCGACTTTGGAGAAACAAATTGCCAAAGAACGGAAAACTGCTGAAAAAGCGACCCAACATTTGAGGTGTAAAGAGTTTGGCTCCGAGATGGATGCCCACGAAGCAGCGCGTTTGATTTCTGCGTCGTGGCGATATCATAAGTTTTCAAAGGTTGAACGCGTCTGTGTGCCCCATTACTCGCATCAAGGGCGTCCAAAGAAAGACGCACACCCCACACGCATCGGTTTTCGCATCGTTGCTGAGATTCTTCAAGACGCTGAGGCGATTCAAGCCGTCAAGAAAAGTAAAGGCAAGTTCGTCCTCGCAACTAATGAGTTAGATGCCACATTACTTGACGAAGCTACCATACTTTCAGCTTACAAAGCACAAAACGTCTCCGTTGAACGCGGATTCCGATTTCTCAAAGACCCCTTATTCTTCGCATCAAGCCTATTTTTAGAAAAACCGCAGCGCATCATGGCATTGCTAATGGTGATGGGACTGGCTTTACTCGTTTATGCGCTCGCAGAACGGTGGCTCCGCACCGAACTCATAAAGCAAAACCAAACCCTCGTCAACCAAGTTGGCAAACCGACCCAACGTCCAACCCTACGGCGTATTTTTCAAGTCTTTGAGGGTATTGATGTTTTACTCACACAACAAGGCGAAGACATCCAGCGAGTGGTGGTAAATCTTAAACCCATTCATTATCAAATTCTCGACCTCTTTGGTGGAGACATCAAAAAATGTTATATTCCAGATCAATAACTGCGGAGTGTAGGGTATTATCTTCTTTACGGGACTTTGGTCGTAAAGCCCAATGCTTCAGCTTTGGGATATAATACCAAATTAACCCCATTTGTAGCGCGAGGTCCCTGTGCCTCGCAACGCTGACTTGATCAAAAAACTTCTAATCACGTTAATGGGGTATAAGACCGCAAAAACCCTTGACAAATCCGCTTGATTGTGGTATAATGATTGTATCACGTTGGCAGACAGTTCAAGCGCCACCGCCCCCTTCCCAGTAACGGCTTACTATTACCCATAAGTCTGAATGTAATAGTTATAGTGGGTGTTTATATTTTCTTGCCTTGTAGGGTGGTGTGTGGTATGCTCAAGAGCCGGGATGAATAAAAACAGAGATTTTTCTTTCTACGAATAGGAGTGAATCATGTTAGCAGAGAGTGTATCATCTGTCTCTTGGAGTCGTCAAGAGTTTTCGGGTCTTGACTTGGGGGATATCCGTCTGAATGACAGACTTATTGATGTTGCGGATGCGTTAGTTTCGCATCCGACCTCAACGATCAATGCGGCGTGTGGTGATTGGGCATCGGCGAAAGCGGCGTATCGTTTATTTGACAATAGACATTATAATGATTTAGTTGTAAGTTTTAGTTGGTCTATGATAGACTGAGAAAAAATAAAGTATAGGAGACCAACAGATGATTCGTTATGAAGTTCTCAAGGATAAACCGAAACAACTTCTGTCGCTGACAGGCTTTACACCCGAAGAGTTCTCAGCACTCTTGCCGTCGTTCTCCAAGCGGTTCTTGGGGTTCGTTGAAGCAAAAACGCTTGATGGTAAAGACCGGAAGAAACGGCAATATACGCTCTATAAAAATAGTTGCTTTCCAAGCACTGAAGACATGTTGCTCTTTATCTTGATGTACCTGCGAAAAGCGATGACGCAAGATGTCCTGGGTGCGGTCTTTAGTATGGATCAACCCGTTGCGAACAAGTGGATTCATTTACTTTTACCGATCGTCAATGAGGCATTGGCAGATCTTGGAGAGCTGCCTTCTCGGGAAAGAGAGCCCTCAGTTTCTGATGAATCTTCGCAAACCCCTTCGGTTGACGCTCCGGTTTCACATCTTTTTTTTTCATGATGGTGTAGAGCGTCCGATTCAGCGTCCCAAAGATGTAGAAGCACAGCAGGCATATTATAGTGGTAAAAAGAAGCAACATACCGTGAAAAACAATATCCTGATCAATGCCGATAGCAAAGTCGTGTTTCTTACACCGTCGTATGAAGGACGCATCCACGACAAGCGTATTGCTGACATGGCGGGTTATTCGCCACCGCCTGGGAGTGTTTTGTATCAAGATACCGGTTTTCAAGGGTTTACCTGTCCTGATGTCAAGATCATTCAACCGCAAAAGAAGCTAAAAGGTCGAGACTTGACACCTGAAGAAAAAGTGAAGAATCGCGAGATTTCTTCAATACGCATACGCGTTGAACACGCTATTGCTGGCATCAAAAGGTTTCGCATCGTCAAAGATAAGTTGCGAAACTACAAGAAAGGATTCGCTGATTTCGTCATGGAAACTTGCTGTGGCTTACACAACTTTAGATTAAACTTCAGACCTTGGGAGTATCCTATACCTCAAGATTAAATTAATATAATGTCTAATGATAAAGTGTCGCCGGAAGGCATTCTTGCGCCCCACTTTCAAAAGACGGTTCAACGGGTGTCAGACCATCGTCGTGTTTTTGCGATCCAAGATACGACGTATCTTGATTACACGGATCACCCATCAACCGAGGGTTTAGGTTCGATTGGCACGAAGTCTCAGAACCGTTTTGGTTTTGTTAAACATACGACGTTGATGGTAAATGAATCGGGTGTTCCATTAGGATGTTTGACAGATAAAGTCTGGGTGCGTGATGGTTTTGGTGGCAAGGATCATAAGTCCAAGCGTCTTGAAGCGAAAGAGAGCTACAGATGGATTGAAGCCTTATCGGAAGTTAAATCTGCGATCCCCGAAGGCGTTGAAGTGATCTTTCTTTCGGATCGTGAATCTGATATTTATGAGTTTTTCGTTGAAGCAGGAGAAACACCTTTCGTGATCCGTGCTGCGCAAGACCGTCGTGTGGATGCCTCTGTGAGTAAACTCTCTGAGTTGGTAAGACGTCAAGAAGTTGCGGGTGAGTTTCGGTTGGAAGTTGCCCGTCGTGGCAATCAACCTGCCCGTGAGGCGACGCTGAGTGTTCGTTTTACAGAAGCGACGCTGTGTCCACCACGTCGTCGGGTTCCGAGTTCCAAAACTCTGCCAGCAGTTGAGATGTCTGTTGTCTGGGTGCTGGAAACGGATCCGCCTGATGGCGCAACACCGTTGGAATGGTTGCTCCTGACGAACGTCAAAGTTTCGACCTTCTCTGATGCGCTTCAACGCATAGACTGGTATAAACAACGTTGGCAGATTGAGGTGTATTTCAAAGTGTTGAAGTCCGGCACACAGGTTCAGCAGACCCGTTTGGCAACCAAAGACCGTCTGCTTCGCTATATTGCTTTACTGAGTGTCATTGCGTGGCGACTTTACTGGTTGACGATGATAAATCGGTTCACCCCCGACGCTGACTGCACACACATTTTACACGACCATGAATGGAAGGCACTTTACTATGTGACACATAAGACCGAGAAGTTGCCTGAAAAGATACCGACTGTTTCTCAAGCCGTCATCTGGATTGCTAAACTCGGTGGTTTTTTAGCACGCAAGTCGGATGGCAATCCGGGGGTGACGGTTCTCTGGCGGGGGTGGCAAAGGCTGAATGATATTTCTAACGCCTTTGCCATTTTTCAGAACTTTGAAGAAGACAGCGAAACTCGGAAATCACCCTCATAGAAATACTACGAGATACTTGTGGGTAATAGTAAGCCCAGTAACGGGCGGGGCCCCCGGTGGTGTGTCTGCCTACCCACTTGAACGGGGTTAAAGGCGTGATACGTGAAAAACCATGAAAACTGAAAAATATGAGTTGTATCAGCAATCTAATATCCTACAGATTGGCAATCTGATAGACGATTTGCATGGTGTGCATGTCCACTTGCTTCAGTTGCAGCGGCGTTACTATCGGATTTATGGCAAGTATGCGTCTTTTGCTCGGATATGCTGACACATAACAAAGTTGAAACGGCGGACGAAACCGCATTGGAATGCTTTGCCGAGTCAAGTGATTCAGCAAGTTGCGCGTCGTATAGATTTAGGCTACCAGTGTTTCTTTGATAACATTGAAGACCGCAGATTAGGCAGAAGTGTTCGTAAAGTCGGTAAGCCTCAAATTAAGCCGAAACACAAATATAACTCCCTGACCTTTACACAATCGGGTTATGAGATAGCAGACAATCGTATCCATATCAAGTGTCTGAAAAAGTCGTTCACCTTTTGGAAACACCGTGCTTGGACGGGGACGATAAAGACAGTAACAATCAAACGTGATAATGTAGGCGACTATTATTTATATCTCGTCTGTGAGGATACAGCAGTGACCGAAGCACTCCCACTGACCGGTAATGTGGCAGGGGCTGACTTCGGTATGAAAACTTTTCTCACCCTTTCAGACGGTATCCAAATAGAATCCCCTGAGTTCTTGAAACAAAGTTTGAATGCGATACGATCCGCCCATAAAGCCCTCTCTCGTAAACAGAAGGGGTCTGGTGCTTGGTATCGTGCGAAACGCCACTTGGCACGTCTGTATAAGAAGATTGCTAACACAAGACGTGACTGGTTCTTTAAGTTAGCACTCCGTCTTGTCCGAAAGTATGATACGATTGCGATTGAAACCCTGAACCTTGAAGGCATGAAACGCCTGTGGGGTCGGAAGATCTCTGACCTTGCTTTTGGCGAGTTCGCCCTTATTCTTCAATGGATGTGTGCCAAATATGGCAAAGTATTTACCAGAGCAGGCAAGTGGACCCCCACTACGAAACCTTGCCATGCCTGCGGGTATAAAAATGAAACACTCACCCTTGAGGATAGATATTGGACGTGTCCTTCCTGCGGCACGTCTCACGATAGAGATATAAATGCTGCGATAAACATTTTGCGAGCTGGGGTAGCCGTGTCTTGATACACGATAAACCTGTTCTGATACAGGATAATAGCTCGCTGGTGGAGCGACAGTCAGACGGTGGACTCTTTGAGAAAACCGCAGTCGCTATGAAACCGAAGCCCACGCCTTTAGGCGTTGGGTGCTATCACTTAGGAATATCAGAACCAAGGACTGAGTACTGACAACTGATACCCAATTAACTTGATTAGAAGTCTTTTGATCAAGTCAGCATTGCGAGGCACAGGGACCTCGCGCTACAAATTAGGTTAATTTGGTATGAGTACTGACAACTACTAAAAAACCATGCTTGAACTCAGAAACATTCACACCTACTACGGCAGCATCCGAGCCGTCCGGGGCATCTCCATCATCGTTAACAACGGCGAGATGGTCTGCCTGATCGGTGCAAACGGTGCCGGAAAATCGACGACCCTGATGACGACCTCCGGTATCTATACACCGGTTGAAGGCAGTATCTATTTTGAGGATCACGACATCACACAAACCTCGGCGGAAGATCGCGTCGCACTCGGCATCTCGCAAGTGCCAGAGGGACGGCTCATCTTCGCGGATATGACTGTCCTCGAAAACCTTGAACTTGGTGCCTACACGCGAAACGATAAGCAAGGTATCAGAGAAGATATCGACAAAATGTTCCAATTCTTCCCTGTGCTCCGAGAACGGCAGAAACAGCGCGGTGGCAGCCTCAGCGGCGGTGAACAACAGATGTTGGCGATCGGACGTGCACTGATGTGCCGTCCGAGGCTGCTCCTGCTCGACGAACCCTCCTTAGGGCTTGCCCCCCTCATTGTTAAACAGATTTTTGAGATTATCCAGCAGATCAACGCCGATGGCACGACGATCCTCCTCGTTGAACAGAACGCGCAAATCGCGTTACAAGTAACCAACAGGGGCTATGTCATGGAGACCGGCGAAATCACAATCGAAGGTGCCTCTGCCGACCTGTTAGCTGATGAAAGCGTGCGACAGGCTTATCTTGGAGAATAGATCAGTCTTGGGCAATTTAAGAGACACGCGATGAAAACTATCATTTTTTTCTCAATACTCTTTTGTGCAATCGCCCTGCCCGCTCTCGGTGCGTTAACAGACGCGGATCTTGATAAAATCCGGTTGATTGTCAATGATTCGGAAAAGCGTATTAAAGAGGAAGTCAAAGCGGAAATCACCGCACTCAGGCAGGAGCTCAAAACAGAGATTGCTGATGTCAAGCATGAACTAAAAGCAGAGATTGCTGGTGTCAATGGGGCACTCAAAGCAGAGGTTGCCAAATCCGAGAAAAGCGTAAAAGAACAAATCACACGCCTTACTAACTTTGTGTATGGACTCATCGTTCTCATTGTTGCAGCCGTGGCAATCCCGCAACTTATCATGACATGGCGCACCGGAAAAGAGCGATCACTTGAAAGACAGATTCAAACGCTTACACAGGAAATAGAAACACTGAAGCAGCAGCGGATTGTAAACCCTTGATTTAGGAGAATAGAGAGCCATGTATCCAACGCTCGTTGATTTCGGTTTCGTCGGCATCCATAGTTACGGGCTGATGTTAGCGACTGCCTTTATTACGTCTGGCTTCGTGATCCAACACGAGCTGAAACGGCGCGGTTTTGTGCATGATGTCGCACGGACTATCGTCTTCGCAGCGGCTATCGGTGGGGTTGTCGGCGCGAAAATCTATGCGGCACTCTTAGATGGCAGGATCACGCTCGCCGAGCTTTTCTCAACGAGCGGGGTGGTCTGGTACGGTGGTTTCATCGGCGGGATTCTCGGTGTCATCATCGTCGTCGTCCGTTCGCCGAATCCGACACTCGCCACTTTTGATATTATCGGTCAGACAGTCCTGCTCGGCTACGGGATCGGTCGCATCGGTTGTCTCTTGGCTGGCGATGGTGACTATGGACCGCCGTCGGATCTCCCGTGGGCGATGGCGTTCCCGAACGGCACTGTCCCGACAGATGTCCCTGTCCATCCGACTCCTATCTATGAGACGCTCATATCCGTCACATTTTTCGGGATCCTCTGGTCGCAACGCCGGAAGTTGGAAGCGAACTACGGCATGCTGTCCGGTGTGAGTCTTATTCTATTGGGTGTGGAGCGATTTTTTGTGGAGTTCTGGCGTATCACGCCACGCGTATTGGGATGGATGACAGGGGCGCAGCTTTTCAGTATTGTCTTATTCATCGTCGGCATCGTTTTGATTTTCTGGGCGCGTTCCCGTCCGCCTGTTGAAGCAGTGACAGAAGCCGTTGCAGCGGAACCCACAAAACAGGCATCGCCACCCCGCAAACGCCGCAGGAGAAGGTGATTGGTTTTCAGCAGTCAGCGGTCAGCGGTTGCAATCAGTTTTTTAGCCCTGTAAGGGCGGCATGTTTATAGCAAAGCGTGTGAACGAACCATATAGCCCTGTAAGGGCGGCATGTTTATAAAATTACAGGACTTACGCAAACGCCATTTGGGAAGAAAGCGTCCGCTTCGGATTCTGCGAGCGAAACCGTGAAAAGAGAGTTCGCCGAGGCACGGGGACCTCGGCGAACAGCGCATCGTAGGTTGGGTAGAACGGATGCCACCAAAACCGTAAAAATCATAGAAAAACGAAATTTTCTCCATACACGCCACATCAAGTAGAGACGTAGTGAACTTACGCAAACGCCATTTGGGAAGAAAGCGTCCGCTTCGGATTCTGCGAGCGAAACCGTGAAAAGAGAGTTCGCCGAGGCACGGGGACCTCGGCGAACAGCGCATCGTAGGTTGGGTAGAACGGATGCCACCAAAACCGTAAAAATCATAGAAAAACGAAATTTTCTCCATACACGCCACATCAAGTAGAGACGTAGTGAAACCCAACGCTTTTGTGCTGAAGTGCCAGCAACTCTGAGGGTATGAAGTTGGGTTTCACTGTGTTCTTGGGTGTATCTGGATCCTATTGTATTTGAGGTTTGTTTGAAAGGCCGAGGTCTGTCTTCCCAACGCCGTTCTACCCAACCTACGGGAGTACGGAAACCCTAAATTGACACCTATGGTGCTCTGGTAAATCAAACCTCTCTTTAACTGAAGTACTGAGTGCTGAGTACTGATAACTATATACCTTATATAAGAGGAACCCCAAAGAAACGTGCAAACAAAACGGATCTGCCTCTGGTCGGGACCCCGGAACGTCTCCACTGCACTCATGTATGCTTTCGCACAACGCAGCGATACGCAGATCATTGACGAACCGCTCTACGCTCACTACCTCCACACGAAATACGGCGCGCACGCTGCTGATAGCACACATCCGGGTACTGCTGAAGTCCTTGCATCGATGGCAACAGACGCAACGGAAGTCGTCCGCGATGTCATCCTCGGTCCCTGCGACAAACCTGTGCTGTTCATGAAACAGATGGCGCACCACCTCATCGAGATCGATCTCGGTTTCCTCGAACAGACCGTTAATATCTTCCTCATCCGTGACCCGAAAGAGATGCTCCCCTCCCTTGCGAAAGTCATCGGTACCCCGACGCTCGCTGATACCGGACTCAAAACGCAGCACGATCTGCTTATCTCGCTGCGCGCTGCGGGACAAGTGTCGTTGATCCTCGATGCTCGGTTGCTTTTAGAGGATCCGCGTCGTGTCTTGTGCCAGCTCTGCGAACGGCTCGGTTTACGCTTTGATGTGTCGATGCTGTCGTGGGAAGCGGGTGGTAATCCTGCGGACGGGGTCTGGGCACCATATTGGTATGGCAACGTGCATCGGAGTACCGGGTTCGCGCCTTACCGTCCGAAATCGGAGCCGTTTCCTGCGGAATTAGAAGAGGTGTTCGCGGCGTGTTCACCGCATTATGAAGCCCTCCGCCGAGATGCGATTGTGCCGTAAATTGGTTGTCAGTTATCAGTTTTCAGAGGGATGGTTTTCAGTTTTCAGTTACCAGTTTTCAGCAAATCGGTTTTTCGTAAAGTAGGTTAGCCCCAGCGGGGTGACAGGTGTATAAAAGTTTTTTCGCAAAGCAGATTAGCCCCAGCGGGGCGGCATGTGTATAGCAAATATTTCATATAGAGAAGCAAGCCCCAGCGGGGCGACAGGTGTATAGATCCATTGACACAAATAACATCAAGCCCCAGCGGGGCGATAGGTGTATAGGAAGTTCATTGGCAAAGCAAATTAGTCCCAGCGGGGCGACAGGTGAACAATTTCACAAAGGAGAACACTATGGCTGATACGTATACCCAACTCTACGTACATATTGTCTTCGCCGTCAAAGGTAGACAATCTCTTATTCCAAAAGAACACAAAGAAGCATTGCACCAATATATTACCCGCATAATCACCAACAAAAAACAGACGGTCATCCGCATTAATTCAATGCCAGATCATATTCATGTACTCGTCGGCATGATGCCTGATATTGCGCTGTCTGATTTAGTACGGGACATCAAGGCAAATTCGTCGAAATTCATTAACCAAAAGCGGTGGATCGTAGGTAGATTTGAATGGCAGACAGGTTTTGGTGCGTTCTCATATTCGCATTCGCAGTTGGATGCGGTTGTCCGTTATATTAAAAATCAGGAGGCGCATCATTCGCATCAGACGTTTAGGGAGGAATATCTCGCGTTTCTGAAGCGTTTTGATGTTCCGTATAATCCGAAGTATGTATTTGATCCGGATGACGTATCTGAAGCATGATACATCTGTCGCCCCTCTGGGGCTGAGTCGTCGGGGGTGGTGCGCTGCTATACACCATAAGTGTCAATTTAAGAAAAGAGTTATGTGCTGAATATCCCAGGCCGGTAGATGTGGTTTCCTAACCGCATCGGATCGTCCGCGAAAACCTTCAGCTGCAGCGTCTGCTAAACAGGGTTTTCCGCTAAACAAGAAACCGAGGCCTGGGTTGGGATAAGTCCGGTTCGGTTAGGAATGCAGATCGCATTTGGGTGCGTACACCGCAAAACCGAACCTACCGGACCTGGAATACCGCTAAATTTACACCTATGGTGGTGCGCTGCTATACACCTGTCGCCCCTCTGGGGCTGAGTCGGGGTGGTGCGCTGCTATCACCTGTCGCCCCTCTGGTGGGGCTGAGTCGTCGGGGGTGGTGCGCTGCTATACACCTGTCGCCCCTCTGGGGCTGAGTCGTCGGGGGTGGTGCGCTGCTATACACCTGTCGCCCCTCTGGGGCTGAGTCGTCGGGGGTGGTGCGCTGCTATACACCTGTCGCCCCTCTGGGGCTGAGTCGTCGGGGGTGGTGCGCTTGCTATACACCTGTCGCCCCTCTGGGGCTGAGCTGCAGGTTCTATCATCCATCAATGTGTCGTTCTACCCAACCTACGGTCCTGTGAATCCTGATTCAGACAGATTAGCCAGTCTCTACCGATCCTCTCCCCTGATCAACTCTTCAAGCTGCTCATAGAGATCACCCATCTCCGTGCCGTTCTGATCATGTGCCCGGCGGAGTTTCTGCAATATATCCACCACCGTCAATGTTTCTTCACCGTTTTCTGCGCCCTCGCCGTTCATCGGTAGCCCCAATACTAAGTAATTCAATGCCTCATCAAACGTCTTCGCCTCCACTGCCGCAAGTTCACTCGCGCCTGATTTCAAGACCACCATCTCTAATTTCGGACGCCGCGCCTTGTTATCATCGGCTTCCGCCTTCTCACCCTTCTTCGGTTTCGGTTTCTTTGCTTGCAGATAGATCGCCTCAAGGTAAAAGAGGGCGTCTTCAATGGGGATAATCAACAGATTCCCGCGAATGACATCGTTCGTTTCTCGCCAACCGCGCTGCAGATCTCCGATCTTTTTATTAATGTCATCCTCGACCTGTGTGGGGCCCGCGACGCCGGCGTTCTCCGGTAGCACATAAACGGTACGTTCACCGTAGTGCGGTGGATCGCAGCGTGTGACCATCCACGCCTTCAACTGCTTCTCTCGATCTCGGGGCGCGAATGGAATGATGTTGACAAATTCGATTTTCTCCTCACCGGGTAGCTGCAGCATGGTGTAGTACGGCATCATCTCCTGATCCGGCTCCGCGGAATAGTATGTTTCTTTCGGGATCGCCCAACGGCTTGTCCTGTCAAAAAAACCGCTCGCTTGCTGGTAATAATCGCCATAGAGTTGCGCTTGGATCCGCGTCAGGTAGTCGGGGTACCGCAGATGTGCCGCCAAACCCTCCGGCATTTCAGAGAGCGATTTAAAGAGGTTCGGGAACGCCTTCTGATACGTCTGCATTAGTTCTTCATCTTCCTTGACAGCATAGAAATCGACCGCGCCGGTGTAAGCATCAACGACGGCGACACCTGAGTTACGGATGTAGTTGAACGTATCAAAATCCGGCTCGTCATAGGGTTCGGTGGTCCGCAGTTCCGTCCGATCGTCGATATACATTTGCGAGTTCGGGTGGTATCGGCTGGTCACGTAGAAGTCGATGATCCAATATAATTTCCCTGCGTTAATCACGATGTAGGGATCGGGGTCGTAATTGAGGAACGGCGCGATATAGGAGGCACGGTCCTTGACGAGTCGTTTATCGCGCCGGGTTCCGATCTTCCGTCGGAACATGATTCGGCTCTCAGGTGTCAATGTCTCTGAGATGAGTATCGGGAGGAAATCGAATCGGAGTGCGAAACAGAGGCGGCGGAACCAACCGCCTAACGGGATACCGCCGTCGCCGTCATAGACGTGCAGCTTCCATTCCGGCATTTCGGGGGCTGCGGCATCGTCGGTACTTTCGGTGTTGACAATCATATAGTTTCGGATCATCTCGCCGTAGTAAATCTGTGGATATTCGATGTCGAGTTCGGTGTAGTCGCTCTTGAGCGGTGTATCCTTGACCCAAAGTTTCGGTAAACCTTCACCGACGAATTCATTCACGGGTGCGACACAGACACCGTAGCCGTAGACAAACGTACCGAGATCGGTTTTCAAGCGGTCCCAGCCTGTAATATCGGGTTCGGGGTCAATCTCGCGTGCGGCTATCAGGACTTGCCGATATTCATCGTTGACGGTGTAACGGTCCACATCGGTGTACGGGTGGAAGTTGTAGTGCGGTTTAATCTGTTGCTCACGGAGTGCCTCATGAAGTACACGTCGGTCCCAGATCTGGATATTCTTTTTAATCATCTCATTTTCTGTTATCATATCCAGTGTTGCGACACGGGGTTCGTAGTCCACACTGACGATGGTATTGAGTTCAAAGGCACGGCGCGTCTCCTCAATGTGTCGCTGGAGGTACGGTTTCTCTCTAACAATCGGCTCTATGCGCATCCGCGCCACGTGGAGACCTAACGGGTAGACGTGAAGCAGCAGCACGTAACTCAACCCCCAGACACTTGCGGTCACATACCACAGCAGCCGGCGCCGCCAGAAAATGTTAAACACGATAACAATGGCAATGCCTACCAGCACGCCACAATAAATCTGCGTCGCACCCGCAAGGTGGAAGTCTACATAAAACATGCCGTGGAGCCTCTGCAGCCCGACTGTCAACGGTTTTGTGTAAACCTTGTCCCACAAATCCACATAACTCCGCCACCCACTCACGAGCAGCAACAACAACCATAGTGCCGTTCCATGGAAAATGATGTGCCGTTTCACACGTGCCATCGTGTGTGCATCCCGACGGTAGTAGAAATTATACAGCAACCCGGCAACGATGCCTGTCACCCACAGCAGAATCTGTATCCAGAGGCTCATCCATTTGTGCATCGGGTAACTGAACAGATAGAAATTCCGGTCTTTTCCGAAGTGGAGACCTTCTTCCGTAGGTACCACTTCCGCTTCCGCACCGGTTTCGCCGTCGGGTGCTGCTACATCAGGCTCGCCAGCGACGGCTGCGGCTTCCGCGCTCGGTTGATGCAGATACCGGAGTACGATGTCGTCGAGCAGGAGCATCGGGGTCGCCATCAGCAGCCCGAGCACGATGGTGCCGCCCACCACCGTTCGATGGAAAGAGAACGTCCGTATATGCGTCCAGCGTCGGAACTCACGCGATTCTGGACACAGTATATTCGCAATCGCGGCGTTTATGTTCATAAACCCTGCCGCAACGATGAAGCAGAGCGCGAAGAACCCCCAACGGATTTTGTGGAGTCCCCAGAACACGTCGGTGTAACCCAGGTTTTCATACCAGAGATGCTCTGTATATAAGAACGATAACGGGTAAAAAGTGCTGATTGTGATGAGTCCACTCAAACCCCAGAGAAGGTATGCCTGCAATTTCTTGTACCGATCCCGCCGGTGGTAGTCGGCGCGGCGGTATCGGAAGATACCCCAGATAAAGGTAACGCTCGCGAGGAGCGCGCTGAGTACTAATTGTGCGATTGCGATGTTTGCTGTCATGATGAAGAGCCTCCTATATACATTAATTATAACATAGTTTTGTTGTGTGGCGCAAATTGGTTGTTTTCAGTTTTCAGTTGTCAGAATCAGGATTTACAGGATTCAAAGATTTACAAGATGCTGATTGCTAATTTGTCAGAATCAGGATTTTCGGGATTTTAGGATTTTCAGGATAAGAGGTTATTGAGGTTTGTAGTTGCTCGATTCATTTAATGGTTTCCGGCTGCTGATTGCTAATTTGTCAGAATCAGGATTTACAAGATTTTAGGATTTTCAGGATAAGAGGTTTCTGTGAGTTGTAAAGTGTATGTGAGAATGGTGGGCTTTTCGGGGCATGCGAGCGGTTGATTGTCAGCACAGGAGTTTGTCAGAATCAGGATTTTCGGGATTTTAGGATTCTCAGGATTATTAGTTTTCAGCATCTTGTAAATGCTGATTCAGACGAAAATAACTATCGTTATCCAAACACACCTGCTACCAGATGCCACATCTTTTTCGTTCACCATAAATGCATCTCTTCTCCTGGAAATCCATTAATCCTGCGAATCCTGATTCTGACAATCTTATAATCCTATAATAAGGTAACCCGCAATCACGGGCAACCTCTTATCCTGGAAATCCTTTAATCCTGCAAATCCTGATTCAGACAATATAATCCTGATTCTGACAACTATTATCAACAGGGTCATTTAGTTTTAAGCAAATTCTCAGATTGTCTAAATTTTTGGATCTTCTTTTTCAAGCCCGGCGCGGTTGCAAACCGCGCCTACCGGGCCTGGGGGGTCCAAAATCGGGCTAAAAACCGAAAACTAAATAGCCCTGTCCTAAATAAAAAAGATACTTGACAAAAAACCGCGTTTATTCTATAATTAAAAATAAGGTGGGATTTGACCCACTGATAACTGACACCAAAAAAAGGTTGACATTTTTTGTAACCTTTTATAGACTAACGGCAGGGCTATTCAGTTTTCGGAATTTTTTGTAATATTTTTCACATCTGTTAATATTTTGAGATAGCACATATCGCGTGATTTTTCACGCGATATGTGCTATCCTTCACCGTAAAAAATGAACCTATTTTTTGAGGTGAATCATGACAAGCAGTTCCTCTTGCCACTTACTTGATATATTAGCAGAAGTGCCGGATCCACGCCATAAAAAAGGCAAACGCTATCCTTTGGTCTCTATCCTGGCTTTGATCATCATCGGTCTGATGACGGGACATAGAGGTTATACCTCTGTAGCGACGTGGGCACGGAGCCAACCCGAACTGATCCAAGCATTAGGTTTCAGGTCTAAGAAAACCCCGCGTGCGTCAACACTGCATAATCTCTTGAAGCGTCTTGACGTAGTGAGTCTCGAAGCATCCCTAACGAAATGGGTGTCTTCAAAACTTGAAGACTTTCAAGCTTTCAAAACACAGCGTCTACAAGGAGTCGCTATTGATGGTAAAGAGTTATGTGGCTCTGAAAACCCAGAGACGGGATACCGGACACATTTACTTTCCGCAGTCTGTCATGAGTTAGGGATTACCCTTGCACAACAGCCTGTCAGTGGGAAAACCAACGAGATTCCGATCTCAACACAACTCCTCAAAGCGTTTGATGTCGCAGAGAAAGTCGTGACGACAGATGCCCTTTTGACGCAGAGAACCTTTTGTAAAGAAGTTCTCGAACATCAGGCAGACTATGCGCTGCCTGTCAAAGAAAATCACAAACAGATGTATGACGACATTCAGCAACTCTTTGAACCCCTCTCGGAGACAGATGCCACAGAGGTTGAGACCCGACGCTTTGAAAACCTTCACACCCAAGAAGGCGCACACCTTCATACCTACACCCATGTTGAAACATCACACGGGTTGACCACCACACGCACCCTAACCGCAAGCACATTGCTCACAGATTACATCAAATGGCCCGGAATCGCTCAGGTTTATCAATACCAATCTCAGCGAGAAAACACAAAAACAGCCCAGATCTCCTCGCAGACGCAGTATGGCATCACGAGTCTCTCACCCGAAGTCGCATCCGCAGAAGACTTGCTCAAACTCCGACGCGAACATTGGACGATAGAAAACAAAGTCCATTGGGTCCGAGACACCGTTCTCGGGGAGGACGCTTCACAGGCGAGAACCGGGAGTATACCACAAGTCATCGCAGCATTACGCAACACTGCCATGTCTGTTTTACGCTTCGCAGGACACACAAAAATCTCTGAAACAATACGATTTCTCGCTTCAAAACCTTTACTCGCAGTTAAACTCATCCAATGAGAAATTGGAAAACTGAATAGCCCTGGACTAACGGTGTTAAATAGAATACGGAGAACTGCATACCGATGTGCCGATACGAGAAATCGGCAACCGAAAAACGCAAAAGTGTTGCAAGTCCCCCTGATAAGGGGGATTTAGGGGGTTTCTTCCTAAAGTGAACCCGTTAATTATACGGGCGATACCCTTGAAAAACACAATTCTCCACCACGAACAAAGTTTTTTGAAAAAAAAATTTGACAAAAAACGCAACTAAAGGTATAATTAACTCATGTTTAAGCGGAAGAACGCAAAATTAGATATGTTTTGCCGATTTTCGCATAAACTTCACACCAAACGCAAATTTTCTGAAGAAAATCTTGACATCATATTGCTGATGTGGTATAATATAATACATAAGAGCAATTGACGCTTTAGAGGCGTAAACCCTCTTACAAGATATCGCACGAAAGGAAGGGTACGGAAACCGCAACTGTTTGTAGAAACGAGTTTCACTCGCGACCCGAACAACAAAGCGGGACAATCCGAACCCAGAGCGGCGCAGACACGATGGCGACCGAAAACCACCGAAACGCACCGCACACAAAAAAATAGTTGACACGTTTCCGTAACTATTTTACAATTCACAACGTTTATACGAGTGGTTTGGCTATTTTTGTTGATATACATAACGCAAATATAACACCCAAACCCGATTTTTCAAAGGTTAGTTCGGAATAGATTTCATCCCTGAATCTGTTCTTGATTTTTCGATTTTGATGGGAACCCCGCGAAAACGGTGTTCCTGCTGATTAGAGTGGGAACTTCCACTACGGCGTTCCCAAATGATAAATTAATTGTTTTGTTTTCTAAGGAGGAGAATAAGTAATGAGCATGTCAAAGAAATTGACATTTTCCTTAGCAAGTTTAGTTCTGATTTTCGCGCTCGCTTTCGTCGCGCCATTGGCGATGGCGGCAACGGGTGGGCCGACGGTGGATATCACAGAGGATAAAGATCCCGTACAGACCCGTGATGCCTTTAAATTGACGTTCACTTTCTCGGATCCAGTCGAAACTGTTGATGCTACAAATGGACAATTGGCTTATACATATTGGCTTGTTGATAGTCAAGGCGGTAGGCTCGCGGCTGAAGCGGCTGCAGGTACTGCTGGTCAGATGAGTGGCAGCAGATCGGTGTATGAGGATTCGCTTACTATCAGCAATCAAAGTGCGGTTAGCATCATTGTGAATGTAGCCGCAGATGCTAAAACGGGTGTGTAAAGTTTTTGGCAGCGATTTATGCGGCTTGCTGTAGTTTTTGTGTATCCCAATATGCGTCAAGTGATTGATTCTTTAACAAACATCGCCAAAAGAGTATAGCATTGATCCCTTGTGTCTTCCATCGCATGCCTGCCTGTTTACAGCGTTCAGCGACGACATGTTTACAGGCAGATTCAATGACACCACTGCCGATCTGATACCCATTTTCGTTGAACGTCTGATATTGCATGCGATGGGCATGTTTTTCAAAGTAGCCGACTTCTCTTTTGATCGTGTCAAGTATCCCTGGGTTTTGTTTTCCCAAATCCTCAATGCCTGCTATAACTTGCGAAGTCTCCCCAGTGTATAGAGGTGTCTCAATGGTATGCACCCAAGTTTCGATAGTTTCGCGGTCATCTTCTCCGAAAGCCTGCTTAGCCATATCATATAGATGTGTTTTTGCGTGCATATAGTCAACGATTTCGATAGCATTTGGGAAGTATTCATCGGCTAAGTTCCATATCCACGCCGCACCATCACCGATAACAACGACTTCTTGGGTTTCAAGCGTGTTTTCGTCTTGATAAATGCCCATCTGTGTTGCTAAAGCCGTGAGTTGATGTCCGAAATCCTCCGCAGGGCTTCGGGAGGCAACGTACCGAAGACTTGATGAGCGGATTTTCAACACAGATGTGGCGTTCTGATGTGGATAATCTTTACCGATACTCCCGACTTTAACCTCTTGATAGCCAACAGGCGAGTTCGTGTGGCACCCATCACAACTGACGTACCATCGCTCACCGACATCCACTGAGGTTTCAGCGACATAATCGCAGACCTGCTCTCCTTCTGACCAGGCTTGAACTTTCTGGTGTAGCGTCGTGTGGCTGACTTCAATGCCTTGATGCTTCAACTCCGCAGCCGCCGACCGATAGTCGAGTTGTGCCGATAACCGCATCATCGCCTGAGCCACTTGATGTGTATAACACCCCTTCAGGGGTTGGCGCAGATCCCAAGGCACCTGAATATGACCGCACCGACATTTATATTCCCATCTCCGCACACGCACAACACCACACAGCGTTGTAAAACTCCGGCTTCTTTGTCAATACCGACGACTTCGCCCTTGACACTCTCGGCACACGACAGACTTTCGAGCCATATCCGGGGCGTTGGCGATTTCAGAAAGGATCCCCTCTGAAAGCCTTTGCCCCCACGAAGCAATAGCCGCAGAGACTTGCTCCTCTACATCTGAAATCAGGACAGACGGATCGCCTGTCAGGTCTTCAAAAATCTTTTGGACTTCTTCGTTAATCTTTGCTACAATGGAAGGCATGGTATTCTCTCCTTGAAAAAATCTAATATCTTAGAGAGAATACCATTTTCTACCACAAACTTCAACCCCTAACTCACCAAAAAATCAGCGCCAAAAACTTTACACACCCTGCTAAAACAGGTGCGATTGGACAGTTCTTGGGCAATCAGGCTGCTGTTCCCAAAACGTTTCCCTTACCGCATTTGCTTGAAGCCACAGAGGTAAGCCTTAGCGATCCCACTCGTGTGGATACAGACCCAAAAGGTCAGTATAAAATAACCTTTACAGTTGGTGATGCTACTGCTTCTGAACCAAGCCCTGCACTTTGGACTAGTGCTACTGATCACTATATTAGTATTAAACCAGCAGGTAGTGCAGTGATTGTAGGGACTCCGACAGAAACGGCTGGGGATGCTACTAATGGTTACGCGTATGAGGTAACCTTCCAGCTCCAGTTTGGTGTTACGAGCGCGATGGTAGGCATATCTTCTGGTTATGCCATACAGGATGGTGCTTCTGTAACGTTGCCGCCGGTTTCCGACCCAGATCCTGCTCCTGTGACAGCGGAAGTCATGATCAGTAGTCTTAACGAAACCGACAGAAGTTTTAGGCTTGAGGTCGCGTTCACAGTGGGTATGAAATCCGATGGTTCTGCTGGTGATCCTGTCACGGCTTTTGATTCCAGTCTGCTTACAGTCACAGACGCAGATATGGCAACGGTCCTACTTACAGTAGAAGCAGAACGGGCACCGACTGCGACTAACCAAACGTATGTTGCAATCCTGAAGTATGACCAATTAGCGACACTACTGCTGACTATAACCATTAAAGATTATAAAGATACCAGTGATTCTACGATGGATGCCGCGGGTATGGTCGGTATGGATGATGGTGACGGGGACGGGGACGGCATGAACGCTGCACCGGTTGTCGCTATAAGCACAGAGGCACCCGCATCAGCAGTAGCTGTTGGATCGTTTGCTGTTATGTATACTGCCACAGACACAGATACTGGCGATACGGTTGATGTAACAGCTGCCTTAGACGCTGCTTCAGTAACTGCAGGGTATACTGTTTCACCACCTGCCAATGGTATGGTTACAATTACACAGCCGACACCCAACGCGACTACCACGAGTATTCCGGCGGCGACGGTCACTATAACCATAACTGCTAACGACGGAACTGTGGATTCAGCAGCGATGACGCTCAGTGTTCCTTTCGCAGCACGGACTTATGATCCTGGCGACGTTACGGATCCTGTTGTGGCTATTGTCCCGGTTGCAGGTGATCAATCTGCAGCGTTTGATGTTACGTTCACCGTTATAGAAGCGAATCTCGCTACTGGTGGTGTTACTGCTGCGATTACGCCAGCGGGGGCAGTAGAAGATGCTGCACCAGCGGCTACGCTCGTTTCTGGTAATACTACGTATAAGGTAACCGTTACACCGAAAGCTGCGACGGCTACAGCAACTCCTGTTGCTGCTGCGACGATCACAATTACCTTGACAGCCACAGATACGGCAGGCAACTCATCCAGCCAGTCCATCGCCGTTAGTTTCCTTGTTTTCGTCCAAGCACATGGGGATCCAGTTGATCAATGAAAGGCTATCAATCCGAGTCCGTATCTGCTTTCAAGAGGGGTTAAAAGGTCTCAAATCACAACAGCCTACCTTTGAAACCCTTATCATAACTGGACATCAACTTTTTCAAGGACTCTTTGGTGCCGGAAAAGCGATAAAAATCGTGGTTTTGGTTTCCTTTTTCTCTCAAAGGTGTGTAGAAGTTCTTTGCCACCTTTTGAGGTGTTGTTTTCTCAATGCGTGTGTAGGTTTGTGCGTGATTAGAGCGAGTATGGTTTCCTACACTTATTGGACAAAAACAAGGTAGTTTAGCGGAACGGACGTATACTCCAATGACTACTGACACTACAGATCCAACTGTAGCTGTTACCCCGGTTGTTGGTGCACAATCTGCAGCATTTGATGTTACTATCACTGCTACAGATAATATAGATACGCTCACGGCAGCCAACATCAGCGTTACCGATACGTCTTCAAACACTGGAGCCGCGACGTACACAGTGTCAGCTGTTACCGCAGGTACTGTAGCAAATACGTATAAAGTTACAATTACACCGACTGCTGCGACGACTGCTGATATTGCTGAAGAAACTCTCACGATTAGCGTGACAGTCACGGATGCTGCGGGCAACTCAGCGAGCCAGTCTATTGCTGTCGCTTTAGCAGCAAGAACGATGACACCGGCAGCTGTTGGTTTTAGTGCAAGTTATGATGCTACCACGGAATCGACAAATTTGATAGGTTCAATCGCAGCGAACGGTTTTGCTACTGTTGAATCCGCAAATCTTCCCGATCTTGAAGAGTTCTTCACTATTGGTGGTACGATTGGCGTGGATAATGGTGATGCCATTGCCGACGCGAACGCGCGATCCGTGGTTATCAGTGAAATCCTGTGGGGTCTTGATTACGGTGAAACTGATATTGCCCTGCAGAATAAGCACCAGTTCATCGAACTCTACAACACGACCAGCGCATCGATTGATCTTGCCGGTTGGAAGCTCATCTTCACGGAAGGGCGACCCGTTCCTGCCAAGGATATCGATCAGGTCTCTAACCGTGCAGGTGCGGGTTGGGATGTCAATATCGGTCAGAGTGGACGCGTTACGAACACCACTGCTGATGGTGGTGGCACCTCGGCACCGATCAACATCGTCTCAATGTATCGTAAGATCAATTATACGAAAGTTGAGAAGGTGAAGGTGGATGGAACAGCGGATCCGAGTCGTGAGGAACAACTGAAAGGTATTCCGGGTGCTAACGGTCCAGGTGGCTGGGATCCTTCTCTAAGAGCCTCTGCGAACGGGATCTTTTCCTCTAAAGGACGCAAGCATTTTGCGACCACTGCGATCCTGACGGCGAGTGCTGTTGCGCGTTCCCCGTTCATTATCAACGAGATTGGCAACGGTTCCGGCGATACCAACGACTGGGTCGAAATCCGTAACGTTACGAGTTCCGAAGCGTCGCTGAAGAACTATCATCTCAGCTACGTCTCAGGATTTGACAAGGATACTTCCTTAGTCAACTTCAAGGACAAGGACATCAAAGTTCCCGGAAACGGTGTGATTCTGCTCGTGAACACGGATCCGAAGAATACCGGCATCGCTGCAGGTCGAAACGCAGCTGTTGCTGAAGAAGACCAGGAACTCACGGGTGCCACGAGTCGCTACTACATCAATTCCAACTTGAAGCTGCCAGATGACGGGAAATTCAACCTCACCTTGCGGAATGCGCACGATAAGCTGAAAAAATCGAGCCATTTCATGGATGTTATCGGTGGTCTGGTCGTTACAGACAATACCAAAGGTACGAGTTTGTGGCCTCTCGTCGCAACAGGCGGACCGCACGGTGATGTCGTTGAAGCGAATGGCAGGGATTTAAAATCAGGATACGTCTATATTCGGAAAAATGCGGATGGCGGTACCGGTGAACATCATCTCGGAAGAGCTGGTTACACGGGTGTCGGTTATGACCGTGTCGCTGCCGCTACAGACGCGAACGGTGGTACGCCCGGCTACGAGAACGGTGCTGTCAAAGGCAAGATCGCAGATCTCTCTGCTGCCTCCGTTACTATCAGCGAGATCATGGTTGATACGGGTGAAGGTCGTCAGAACTTGGCGCAGTGGATTGAACTCTACAACAGTTCTATGACCCAAGCTGTCAGCCTCGGCGGCTGGAAGTTGACCATTGAGAACGCTAATGATGTAGACACAGCTCTCAATGCGACGCTCACGCTTGATGGCATGACTATCTCACCGAATCAAACGGTTCTGATTGTTTCAACCAGCGGTAGAACTTCCGATCCGGATAATTTCCCCAGCAACCGTGTTGTTAACCTTTGGACGACGAAGAAACACCGGGACGAGTTGGAAATGGTGCGTCGCACGGACCAAGTCTTCAGCGCAACCGGTTTCCACTTCAAGTTGACCGATGCAGACAACAAACTTGTTGACGAAGGCGGGAACCTTGACGGTAACCGTCGCACGCGGGATGATGCCGCATGGGCGATTCCGACAGGTGAAGACGATGGTCGCCGCAGCTCCTTGATTCGTGTCTACGATGACGGTGTAGCGGTTACAGGAACCTTGGCAGCTGCATGGACATCCGCGGATGCAACGAACCTCGCGTTCGCTATTTCGCAAACCTATTACGGTGATCCGGATGACTTCGGTACTCCTGGTTTCCGTGGTGGTGGTCCTCTGCCCGTGTCCTTGTCGAAGTTCCGTCCGGAACTGCTTGACAGTGGCGAAATTGTTGTCCGTTGGATTACCGAATCTGAATTGAACAACGCTGGATTTAATATCCTCCGTAGTGAAACCAGAAACGGTGAATTCACGCAACTTAACACGAAGTTGATCGCAGGTCAGGGCACAACGAGCGAACGTACCGTTTACTCGTTCCCCGATACGACTGCGAAACCCAATGTCGCTTACTACTACCAGATTCAGGATGTTTCCATAGACGGTCGGGTGCAAACCTTGCGCCAGAGCCGTATCAAAGGTTATGTCTCTCCCTCTGGTAAGTTGACCACGACATGGGGCGACTTGAAATTACAAGATTAACTCAGGGATATTCTAACTAACCTACCCCAAACCCGCAGGCGGTGAACTTCGGTTCATCGCCTGCGGTTTTTTAATTTGAAGTCTGAACTATGATTTATGTGATTTATGGATTATCATGATAAGAGGTGTGTGTTAAGCATGGAGGTATTGGAGTAGAGTTGCTGTATTTATCTTGTGAATCTTGTAAACCTTTGCATCTGGGTTCAGATGTTGAGAAATTCTGAACTGTGATTTATACCCAATTAACTTGCTTAGAAGTTTTTTGATCAAGTGAGCGTTGCGAGGCACAGGGACCTCGCGCTACAAATCAAGTGAGCGTTGCGAGGCACAGGGACCTCGCGCTACAAGTCAAGTGAGCCTTGCGAGGCACAGGGACCTCGCGCTACAAATCAAGTGAGCGTTGCGAGGCACAGGGACCTCGCGCTACAAATCAAGTGAGCGTTGTGAGGCACAGGGACCTCGCGCTACAAATTGGGTTAATTTGGTATTATCTCTTTTTCATTTACCCCCATTTTTTTGTGAGTATAGACTATAGTTGTTATAGGTTGTGATATGTGTAAGAAAGTCAATAGGTTGCTAAGAGTGTATCGCCTCTGCATCGACAATCTTCAATAGAAGTCAGGAGTGCTTGAGAAGTCCAAGTCTGCATCAAGACATCCTTAATGAGGGTAATCACAGCATGAAGTTTGCGTTGCGTATTGCGATGCTCCGCGACGGGTTGTATGTCTTTCTGATAACAAAGAAATGTCAGTCCATAAGTCAGACAGGCAATGAACCATAGAAGTGCGATGCGTGCTTTCTGTGGCTTTTTCAAAACGATGTGTCGGAACCCGAAGCGGGTCTTGATGTCTCTGAACCCGTGTTCGATTTGCATTCTACGTTTGTAGCATTGATGGATTTCAGCGTCTTGATAAACATTTGAGATGAGATACATCGGTTCTTTGAAGGCGGGGTCTCTGACGACACAAAGGTTGAGCGGGATCTGGTGTTTTTGATGATAAAGCACGTTTGAATAGCCGCCGTTGTCCATGTCATCAAGTTTCTTTGTGTTCCCTCGGTGGGTGATGCCAACGTTGCGACAGATACGCATGACGAAGGCGATGTGCTTTGACTTGAGAAAGTCAATGACGTATTGTGCGCGTGCGAACCCTCGGTCAAAGACGAACAAGGGTTTCTGTTTTTTATTTCCGAGAACGCTGAGTGTCAGAGCATTGACTTTCAGACAGAAGTTCTGAATGAGGGTATTATGACTTTTATAGGTCATGTTTCGGATCTCTTCATCTTCATAAACCACCCAAAAGATAGGTATGGCACGGTTTCTAAAAGGTATAGATGCGACGAGTGCTTTCCATCCGTTAGGGAGGTCGGTCTCATCAACGAGCACATAGAAGTAATCTTGTGTCCTTGGTTTCCAGACCCAGCGACAGACGAAAAGACACCACGCCTCCATGAGGGCATCAAGGGGTAAAGGTGTTTCAAGAAACCGCAGCAACCGTTTTTGTTTCGACTTCTCTTTTTTCACGACGATGGGCAGACGCGCGGCGATGGCGTTGATGCGAAACGTTTTCGCAACAGCGACTGCCAAGATAACGAACAGTAGGTTTCGCAGGCTCGTTTTTTTCACATCAACATCCTTGAAAACTTCTGAAAAATGTGTTATCATTTTCTTTGGATGGACCCATTTGGGGGTATATCCACATTTCATAAAATACCTCCATACGTTTTTTACACTTTCTGTAAAAAATTTTCTGTTCTGTATGGAGGTATTTTATCACAACATCCCTGACTTCCCTATACTTTTTCTTTCAATACCCTTTCAACACAACCCTTAAAAAGAAAATGGGGGTAAATGAAATTATCTCTTTAGGTTGACAATCTATGTGATGTCTGTTATTATATTCTTAAATTAACGGAGGATATTTTGAATATGAAATAACGAAGGGCTGGAACGGACACGAATCGGTTCAAAATGTCCTAAAGGATATTTCGGCATTTATCCCCGTTGGTGGGGTTTTAGTCGGAATGATGGTAGGAGGTATAGACGTGGTTATGTTACTGTCAGACTGGTATCTTGACAGACGAGAAAAGCGGATTCAGGCTGCCAAAGCAGAGGGCAAGACAGAGGGCAAGGCAGAGGTTTATCGAGAAATCGTGGAATGGGATCGCCGGAGAAGGGAAGCAGCTGCGCGCGGCGAGGAATTCACAGAACCGCCCCCCGGCGTGCCACAAAACGGTTCTGAATAGTGCTATAGTCGGAATGATGGCATTCTTCTGTAGGAGCGATCTCCGCATCGCGACTGTTCTGTAGGAGCGATCTCCATAGGTGTCAATGAAAAGTCATAGAAAAATGAAGTTTTCTCTATACACATTACATCAAACAGTAACTCAGTGAAACCTAACTCTTTTGTTTTCAAGTTTCCGGGACTCTGCGGGTATGAACAGGAGTTACGCAAACGCCATTTGGTAAGAAAGCGTCCGCTTCGGATTCTGCGAGCGAAACCGTGACAAGAGAGGTCGCCGAGGCACGGGGACCTCGGCGAACAGGTGCTTGCTGCGTAAGTAGTACCGTAGGTTGGGTAGAACGGATGCCATCAAAACCATGAAAAGTCATAGAAAAATGAAGTTTTTTCTATACACATTACATCAAACAGAAACTCAGTGAAACCCAACTCTTTTGTTTTCAAGTTTCCGGGACTCTGCGGGTATGAACAGGAGTTACGCAAACGCCATTTGGTAAGAAAGCGTCCGCTTCGGATTCTGTGAGCGAAACCGTGAAAAGAGAGGTCGCCGAGGCACGGGGACCTCGGTGAACAGGTGCTTGCCGCGTAAGTAGTACCGTTTCGGATTCTGCGAGCGAAACCGTGACAAGAGAGGTCGCCGAGGCACGGGGACCTCGGCGAACAGACGCTTGCTGCGTAAGTAGTACCGCTTCGGATTCTGCGAGCGAAACCGTGACAAGAGAGGTCGCCGAGGCACGGGGACCTCGGCGAACAGGTGCTTGCTGCGTAAGTCCTAATGAAGTTGGGTTTCACTGGGTTCTTGAGTATATGGGCAGGATATTGACTTTGAGGTGTGTTTGGAGGACCAATACCTGACTTCTCAACGCCGTTCTACCCAACCTACGGAACTGTGATTATTGTGATTTAGGGATTACCAAGATAAGAGGTGTGTGTTAAGCATGCACGTATTGGAGTCTGTTTGCTGTATTTATCCTGTCAATCCTGTAATCCTTTAAATCTCGGTTCGGACGATTTCCCAGGGGCATTTAGTTTTAAACAAATTCTCGGATTGTCTAAATTTTTGGATCCTCTTTTTCAAGTCCGGCGCGGTTCCATGAAGATTAAATAATTAATTCGGTAATAATCCGACATAGTGTAGCAACTCCTGTGACCCGCCTTTGAACTGTTCCATGAAGTCGCTGACTTTCTCCTGAAGGGCTGTCCAGTCATTGCTGAGACGATGCAGATGTATGACGGCTTGACGCGCCCAGCGCCACAACTTCTCAATCGGATTCGTCCAACAGGCATACGTTGGGAGCTGCAATATCTCAATAGGGAGTTTCTCAAGTGTGCCTATTTTCTTTGACGGTTTCTCGCTCCAATTCGGTGGGGTCGGTCTAACAAACCTCGTCGTCTGTGGCAGAAGTGCTGCCCTAAGATTCGCGTGAAAGTGGATCGCCCGATTGTCCTGGATCAAATAGATGCGTTCAGCGTTTGGATAGCGTTGGCAAATCTGGGTGTAAAATGTATGGAGTGCGACAACCGTGCAGCTTTTGACTTGCTGATAAACAACATCTCCGGTGTGTGGGTTGAGCGCCCCGATGCCATAGCAGGTCTCCTCTGGGAGATAACTCTGGCGTGCCAAAGGACATTTCGTCCCCGTCTCCGCCGAGTCTTTTGCGACTCTCGGTTGTAGATTGAAACTAAACTCGTCTTGGTAAACGACAACGCAAGTTTCTGGGTTTTCACGGGCTTCTTCTAACGCTTGCTTGATGCGAGAAAGTTTTTCAGCATAATCGGTATCAGGACTCCGCAGATATTCTCTGGCACGCTTATAGCTGAGACCCAAGCGTGAGAAGATCTGATGAATGCCGGGGAGCGATAGACCCTCAAGCCACGGCACGACCTGACCGAGACTGCGGAGCGTCCAGCGCGTTTGATGCTCATTGACGCTTCCCGGATCCTGACCGATTGCCACTAAGAGTTCCGACCCGGCTTCTTCGGGCGACTTAGGTGAAAAAGCAGGTTTGCGACCTCGACCGGGTTTATTAGACAACCCGCTAATACCGTGTTCGCGATACCGACGCAGCCAAGCATAAACGGTATCGGGGTCGCGTTTTTTCAACAAACCTCTGTGGGCGACTTCATGTGGAGAAAAGCCTTCATGGATTTTCAACAACGCTGTCGCACGCTCTCGAAGATAAGCCGGTTCGCCTTTATCCCGAAGATCAACGAGGGTTTGTATTTCGTCTTCAGTTAACTCCAACTTATGGTGTTTTGCCATCAGAGAATACCTCCTTTGGCAATAGGATAACACGAATAACAATATTACCGAATTAATATTTTAATCTTCATCAAACCGCGCCTACCGGGCCTGGGGGGTCCAAAATCGGGCTAAAAACCGAAAACTAAATAGCCCTGCGATTTCCAAAACCGCCTTGACTTCCCCCAAAAAACTTGCTATACTAAAACGGTAAATAAACCCATAAATGGAGGTCCACATGAAACCATATATAACAACGTTATTATTGATACTTATGCTGCCACTTGTACTGCATGCAGCACCTAACTACACGATTACGAACAAACACCGCGTCATTGAAGAGGTATCCCTCAACCAGAACCGCGTCCCCATCGGCACGCAACTCTCACGCCTCAACTTCACGGTGCTTGACGGCGATACACACACCTTAGATACCCTCACCGAACAGGGACCCGTCGTCTTAGCATTCCTCGCAACCGAATGCCCCGTTGCCCAACGCTACGCGATGCGCCTGAAACGGCTACACACCGAATTCACGACAGAAAAGCACACCACCTTCGTCGGTGTCTACGCCAACGAAAACGATGCCGTTGCGGATATTGAGGCTTACGTCGCGAAGGCAGCCTACACGTTCCCGATCGTCAAAGACACAGATGGTCGCCTCGCGCGCACACTCGGCGCGACGATGACCCCGCAAGCCGTTGTTATCGACACAACCGGCACGCTCCGCTACCGCGGTCCCATCGACGATAACCGCTACGAGACCCGCGTCAAACACCACTACCTACACGACGCGCTCCTCGCAACACACACCGGTAACCCCGTCCTCGTAGCAGAGACACCCGCATTCGGCTGCACGCTCCATCTCTCGGACTCGGCGTTTCCCGTAGAGGTTACTTATAGCCAACACATCGCGCCGATACTCCAAAAGAATTGTCAGACGTGTCATCGCCAAGGCGAGGTCGCGCCCTTCACAATTGCCGACTACAGCGATGCGAAGGCGTGGGCAACCGAGATCGCTGAATACACACAGGCACGCCTCATGCCGCCGTGGAAACCCGCACCCGGCTACGGACACTTTAAGAACGAACGGCGGCTCACAGACACTGAAATCGAGATGATCGCGCACTGGGTAGACGCAGGCACACCCTCCGGCGACCTTGATGCTGTCCCACCCGCACCGAAATTCCACGATGGTTGGGCACTCGGTGCACCCGACTGGATCGGTGAGATGCCCGTTGAATACGAGATCGGACCCGAAGGCGAAGACGAGTATCGGCAGTTCATCATTCCCACTAACTTCGAGATGGATATGTACATCCAATCTGTTGATGTACAACCCGGCAACCGGAGGACCGTCCACCACGTCATTCCTTACTTGGATGTTAACGGCGCGGCGCGTAAACTCGACGCACAGGACCCGAAACCGGGATACGTCACCGAAGGCACGGGACCGGGGTTTGACGCTGTCGGGTCACTCGGCGGTTGGGCACCCGGTATTACGCCGATTGTCTTACCCGATGGTGTCGGGTACCTCTTACCGAAAGGTGCCGACATCGTCATGCAGGTACATTACTACCGCACCGGACACGTCGAATACGATCGTTCGCGTTTGGGACTCTATTTCTCGAAGACCCCGAACACGGTTAAGTTGCACATCGGTGACGCGACGAACTCGAAATTCGTCATTCCGCCGGGCGACGCGTGGCATGAGGTGTTAGCGTCTCGGAATGTCAAGGAGGATACCTATCTCTTAGGGGCGATGCCGCACATGCATCTCCTCGGACGGGATATGCGGCTCGTGGCGATGACCCCGGAAGGTGAAGCGCACGACCTTATCTGGATTAAGGATTGGGATTTCAATTGGCAGGATGTCTATCACTATCAGAAGCCGTTGTTCTTACCGGCAGGGACGCGTATCAACCTCGTTGCGCATTTCGACAATTCAGCGGAGAACCCTGCGAACCCGCATGATCCACTTGTCCCCGTCGGCTGGGGCGAAAAAACGACGGATGAGATGTGTATCGGGTTTTTCTATTACGTAAAAGCAAGCGAGTTCTCACCGAATTAGTGCTGGTCCCCAAAAAAGTAGGCGCGGTTTGATGAAGATTAAAAAATAATTCGGTAATTTCATTAGGATAACCATGGCGTTTTCAGCGTATGCCCGGCGCGGTTTCAAACCGCGCCTACCGGTCCTGGGGTTATAGATTGCTGAATGATGTGGAAAGGTTTGGCGTTTTTGATGTATACCCGGCGCGGTTGCAAACCGCGCCTACCGGTCCTGGGGACCCAGACACCCTCACAACAACGAAGCAACCGTAACATCCGCCAAACACGCCCGCTGCGACGCTGCCAGCACACCTAATACACGCGCACCCGCTTCAGACGACAGACCCTCCACAAAATGTGCCATCATCTCACCCTCAACTGCCGCAACGAGCTGATCCAACGTAATCGCTGACAACGCACGCGCCGGAAGATACCCTTCTGTATCCCCTTGGATCTCATAGATTAATCCCGCCGCCTTGAACCGCTCAAAACTCTCATGCACGACTTCCTCCGAAACACCGGCAGACATCGCCACCTGCTCCGTTGTACACGCACCCTCACCTTTCGAGAACCGCTCCGCCACAATCAGGAACAGCGCGATAACGCCAGAACTGTTCAGATAGCCGTTGCTACCGTCTCGATGCCTGCCACGCGCGAGACCCTGCTGTCCTAAGTGTTGAAACGCATGCGAGACCTCCGCACCGAGCAAGATAATCACCCAAGCCGCATAGGTCCAGATCGCGAGGATGATAAGCATCGCGAATGCGCCGTAGATGTTGCTATAGTTCTTCCACACGACTTCAAAATAACGTCCAAACGCGAGCCGCGCGATCTGGAACAGTGTCCCCGCCACAAACGCGCCGAGCAGTGCCGTACGCCACTTCACGGTCGTATTCGGCATCGCAATGTACATCAGGAAAAAGAGGCAGTAGATCAGCATCGACGGGAACACGTGTGCGAACACCCAGTTCTTCGCAGTCGAAAAGAAAAGGAAGATGAGCAGTGGTCCCACTGTTAACAACGTATAGAAGACAGCGTACTTCTGGAAGGCGCGCACGACCGGCAACCGCCGCCGCGCACTCCAGATGTCATTGAGATGCTGCTCGACAGACATGAACAGCATCGTTGAGACGAGAAGGAACAGCAAAAACCCACCGACCCCGAGACTGCCAAGATTTCTATTGGCAAATCCTGAGAGTTCTGCTACAATCTCTTCGGCACCGTAGTGCGGCAGGAAATTATCACGGAGTGCTACGATTAACGGCGAGTTACCATCTTTAAAAGCACCAAACGTCTTCAAGAGGAACAGCCCAACAGCCGACAACGGCACGAGGCACAGCAACGTGTTAAACGCCAACGACGACGCTTGCTGCAGGCAGTTGTGTTCCCTGAATTGATGCCAGACGTTCGCACTCAGGCGCGCCACTAACGTCCGGAAATCACTAAGGTGGTCCCCATATTTATTCGCAAGGTTGTTCATAATAGTAGTACTGAGTACTCAGTTGTCAGTTTGTCAGTACTCAGTTAAGAAGTCTTTCCTGACAACTGAAAGATTTTTCGCAGAAAAATCGTATTCTCACTGCGAAGCAAACTGAAAACTATTCCTATGCCAGACTCGAAACCGGATCTGATTTCACGCATAAAACGCAAACTCAGACAAAACCCGTTCTTATCTTACCTCATCGGATGTCCCTATCCCGCACCGCGTTGGAACCGATGTGTCAAACGGCTCCTTCACCAACTCGGTCCTGACGCGAACGTCTTAGATCTCGGTGCCGGCAACAGACGACGCGCCCCGAATGTTATCAATCTCGAAATCGAAGCGACCCCGGAAGTCGATATCATCGCAGACGGGCATCTTTTACCGTTCAAAGATGACACCTTTGATGCCGTAATCTCTGAAGCCGTGCTGGAGCATGTCCATTCCCCTGATACTATTGTCTCGGAGGTCTATCGTGTCCTGAAACTCGGCGGTTATATCTGCGTCGCGGTCCCCTTCCTACAAGGCTACCACGCCTCCCCGCACGATTATCAGCGATGGACAGTCCCCGGTATTGTGCAGCTGTGTGCCGCCTTCTCCGAAATCGAGAGCGGTGCATGTGCCGGTCCGACAACCGCTTTACACTGGATCTTCCGAGAGTATGTTGGGCTTATCTGTTCTTTTGGGAGTCTTCTCGTTGCGAAGGCAGTTTCACTGCTTGTCGGATGGCTAACATTTCCATTGTTACTCTTAGATGCAGTGTTATCGCGACACAAGGATGCCCATATCTTGGCATCAGCCGTCTATTTTTTCGGGAAAAAGTAGACCACGTACACTATGGTGCCTCGCTGACCCGGACGCATCCGTATTATATAGTATTTTATGAAGCGGTGTCAAAAGAAATGTGGCTGTTGGCAATCAGTTATTAGCATTCAAGGGTCGGCAAAGCGCATGTCGTCTTTCAGCGGCCTGGTAGGTGCGGTTTCCGAACCGCACCATAGGTGTCAATTTAGGGGTATTTGAAACGTTTTAGCAACTGTAGATATAAACAGGTTTCCGCCCTTACAGGGCTGAGGTTTTTGCTCGAAAACGCTGCTATAAACATATTGAAGAAACACCCAAGCAAATAAACCCTACGGGACTGAAGAGGGTTTTGAAGTATCCAAGTTTTCTGTGCAAAATCCGGTGCGGTTAGAATGCAGATCGCATGAATCAACACGGAATGCGCGTGTTGCCTCGGAGTGAGAGTCTGTGGGGAAACCTTACGCCGCAAAACCGCACCTATCGGTCTTGGTGATCAGAGGTTCAAAAAAAAAAGCGAGGCTACAAACCCCGCCAACGAAAAAAGTAGGCTACAGATAAAATGACTGACAACTGACAACTATACTACCGAAATGTAATCTTATCCTTCTCTGCTTGCTCAAGCAGGCTTCGGACAATCTGTAATGTTAATTTAGAGAGTTTTTCCGAAAACTCGGCATCCGTGAGCGTTCGATATCGCGAAGGTTGTGATGTCGTAAGCCGTTCATTGGCAATTGTCAACGCACTTGACGCGAGCGGCATAGGCACTTCGATCGGCACAGACGCAGGCGCACCATTTTCTTCAGGTGCAGGAACGGGTATCGTTCCCGCCGTATCACCTGCCAAAAAATTTTCGCGCCGCGAATTGATTTCGGCTAATACTTGCTGCGAGGCGATTTGGTGCGCAAACTTTTTTGAACCGGGGACAGGTTCCGGTGTCTCATAGACGTGGTCGCCGTAAGACACGGTCACCTGCCAGCGAGGTGCATCCGCCGGACCGTGCTGTGTCTCGGTGTACGTCGGTTGCTGCAACCCCCGTTCTTGACAATATTGAATCAAAAGTCCTTTATAATTTTCTGAAGCCTCGTCAATCACCAAATCTACCATGCATCCGTCCTCGTGCCATCTTAGAAGGAACCTCTGCCACCGCTGCTACCTCTGCCACCGCTGCCACCTCTGCCACCGCTGCCACCTCTGCCACCGCTGTCACCGCTGCCACCGCTGCCACCGCTGCCACCGCTGCTACCGCTGTCACCGCTGCTACCTCTGCCACCGTTATAATACTGGGGACGCTCACTGCGGGGTTTCACTTTCCGCTGCCGTTTCATCTCAATCCTACGCCGTTTCTCGCTCGGTTTCTCATAGAAACTCCGCTTTTTAATTTCTGTAACGATACCGGCTTTACCGCACATCTTCTTAAAACGTGCCAGGGCGCGATCAAACGCTTCGCCTGAGTCCACACTTACTTCTACTTGAACCATTGCTTTAACCCTCCATTAGAATTTAAAATCTTGAGAACAGTACTATAAATTGTATCACATTTCAGGGGAGATGTCAAATAATTCTCGCAGAGCCATTCAGTTCTCTGGTTAGGTTTTATTCCAGGCCGGTAGGTTCGGTTTCCGAACCGAACCATAGGTGTCAATTTAGGGTTTTGGGAGCAGCGAATATAAACATGCCACCCTTACAGGGTTAGATTATTTTTTTCCATGCCTTTCTATAAACATACTGAAGAAACACCCAAGCAAATAAACCCTACGGGACTCAAGAGGGGTCTGAAGTAGCCAAGGTTTGTGTATAAGATCCGGCGCAGTTTCAAACAGCGCTTACCGTTTCTGGGGCAGCGAGGGTTATTTTTTCTTAAATTGACACTTATGGTGCGGTTAATAATGCGATATAAACTTTTAGAAATGGTATCAGTTTTCAGTAAAGAGGTGTTCCGTTGAATCAAACCTTTCTTAAACTGAGTACTGAGTACTGAGTACTGAGTACTATTTGACAATTTATCTACAATCCGCTATACTTATCCCACCTAAAAGGAGGCAGCACTATCACAGAAATCGTTATTCTCTGCTTTGGCGCATGGCTCACTGGCGTAAGCAAAGCCGGGTTCGGCGGCGGCATCGGCATGGTTGTCGTCCCTATGTTCACGCATTTCCGCAGTGCCCGAAACGTCATTGGACTCATGCTACTGCTGCTCTTCTCAACAGATGTCATCTCGCTCCGCCACTATTGGAAACGGTGGCACCGCCAAAGCGTCACACGATTGATTCTCGGTTCCGTCCTCGGTATCGTCCTTGCAAGTTTGATTTTAAAGGACATCTCCGACGTGCACCTTAAGAAGATGATCGGTGGTATCGCGTGTCTATTTGCCGTGCTGGAATCCCTACGTCCGTACTGGCAACCGTTGCTCGGCAACTCGGAACAGTCAACCAGCACAGCACTCCAATTCAAGGTGTGGCAAGGGCTGCTCGCCGGGCTGCTCGCCGGTGCGTTTTCAACGCTCGCACACATGGGTGGACTCGTCATCGTCATGTATCTCCTCCCGCAACGTTTAAATAACACCGCCTTCGTCGCGACAACAACCGTAACCTATTTCTCATTCAACCTCATCAAAATCCCGTTCTATTACCAACTCGATCTTTTCTCTTTCGAGATTTTAGTTGAAGCCGTCGCGCTCCTACCGTTCATCGGACTCGGCGTGCTAACAGGTATCTCGCTGAATAACCGCGTGTCGGAACGTCTCTTTTCAAGGATCGTTTTGTTCTTCCTATTCGCCACAGGGTTACATCTACTTTTTGGTTAGTTGTCAGAGGAATGGTTTTCAGTTTTCAGTTATCAGTTTTCAGTTAAGAGGTGCTGTGGTGAATCAACCTCTCTTTAACTGAGTACTGACAAAACCGTTGCGATATTTCCAAGAATCCTGTATAATACCATATTAACGCGACTATTCTTGTGTATATTTTTTAGATATGTTATTGTGAAGAGATGAAAAATCAAAAACATGAGGTTTTCCCCCACTTTTCAGTAGAAGTTGTTAAACAAAGGTATCTTGAATGTGAATGTCTTCGGGAACGGACGCACTGGCATATTATTTGGCTCCTTGCGGATACCAGAGATTCACGCACCCCCCGGCAAGTCGCTGAGATTGTAGGATGCACGCCGGACTGGGTTCGCAAGTTGCTCAAACGCTATAATGCTGAAGGCGAAGCCGCTTTACGAGATAAACGCAAAAATAATACAGGCGTGCGTTTTTTGGATGAAACACAGCAAGCCGCCCTTGCAGCTGCCCTTTCTGCGCCTCCTGGTGATGGGGGTCTTTGGACGGGTCCGAAAGTGGCTGCGTGGATATCCGAGACGCTCCAGCGTCGTGTCAGTGACGTGTCAGGTTGGAAATATCTCAAACGTCTCGGTTATACTTTACAAACACCTCGTCCGCAACATCAGGCAGCCGCAACACCCGAGGCGCAGCAAACATTTAAAAAAACTCAAGGAGCGGGTAGCTACGCTTGAAAGTCAGCACCCAGAGAAACCGGTAGAGATCTGGGCAGAAGACGAGACGCGCTTGGGATTATTGCCGGTTCATCGGCGTGTCTGGGCGAAGCGAGGTGAAAGACCGATAGCCCCCGTGTGTCCGGCATATAAGTGGCTTTATGGTTTCGGTTTTGTCCGTCCACAGACAGGTGAGACCTATTGGCTGCTGATGCCGAGTGTGAGTGTCGAAGTCATGAACCTTGCCTTGGCAGAGTTTGCGCGTGATGTGAACCCGGAAGGCAAGAAACAGATAATCCTTTTGTTAGATCGTGCCGGTTTTCACACGGGTAAGGATTTAGAAGTCCCAGAAGGGATTGAGTTATTTCATTTGCCCCCGTACACACCAGAACTTCAACCTGCCGAACGGCTCTGGCCTTTGTTGCGAGAGGTGGTTGTGAATAAAGTTTTTGCAACGCTCTCAGCACTTGAAGAAGCCGTTGTGAAAAGGTGTCAATGGTTCTCTGAAAACACAAAGAAGGTGCAGGCACATGTCGGTTTTCAGTGGATTTGCAAAATGGAAAAATAATACAAATCACGTTAATTTGGTATAATACAGTCCACAACAAAACAGATGAGGTCGAAAAATAATGAGCTTAAAATGGGGCGTGCTGGGTGCGGGAAGTGTCGCCCAACGTCGGGCGATGCCAGCCATCAAAAAAGCGGACGGCGCGGAACTCCACGCGCTGCTCTCACGCGATACCGCACGCGCTGAACGACTTGCCCGCGAACACGGCGCAACCAACGCCTATACCACCGTCGATGCACTTCTCTCAGACGACGCACTCAATGCAATCTATGTCTCAACCCCTGTCCATTTACACTGCGAACAGGTCATCGCCGCAGCCGAACGCGGTCTCCACGTGCTTTGCGATAAACCGATGGCACTCACGCCACACGAATGCACGGAGATGATCGCTGCCTGCGATGCCAACGGCGTACACCTACAGATCTGTTTCCTCTTCCGATTCCACTCCTGTTTCCAGCAGATTCGGACATGGATAGACGAAGGACGCTTCGGGCAGATCGTCCACGGACGCATGCCGTTCCTGAAACAGTACCAACTCGCACCTGATGAATGGCGCGCACAACCCGAAAAGGGTGGCGGCGGATGTTTTATGGACCTCGGTCCGCACAGCGTGGACCTGCTCCGCTATCTCATTGGCGAGGTGACCGCCGTCAGCGCATTCTATAACACTACAACCCAAGGCACCGCCGTTGAAGAGACCGGGGGTATCCTCATGCGTTTTGATAACGGCGCACAAGCGTTCACAGACCTCAGCTTCTCAGTCCCACAGTGCGACATTGTCTTGGAACTCTATGGCACAGAAGGTGCTGTCTGGGTCTACAACGACGACGGTTGGCAAGTCAAATCCTACTTCGGAGACGAAAAACAGTTGCTGCCCTCACAATACGAAGACTTGTATCAGTATCAGTTTGAACATTTTGCAGACTGTGTGCAACACGGGGTGCCAGCCATCACGACCGGCATTGATGGGTTAAGAGCGAACGAGATTCTCGCAGCGGCTTATCGTTCAGGCGAAACCGGTCAAGTAGAGCCGTGCCCCGCTGCAGGATAATGGTTAGCAGTTACACAGATGCCGCCCCTCATGAAGATTAAAAAATAAATTAGGTAATTCCGATTCGAGTTTCAACCCCGGTAGGTGCGGTTTTGCGGTGTACCATAGGTGTCAATTTAGGGATTTTTAACAGCGTTTTGGGAACTATAGATATAAACATGCCGCCCTTACAGGGCTGAGGCTTTGTTTGCAACCGCTTCTATAAACATGCTGAAGAAACACCCAAGCAAATAAACCCTACGGGACTAAAGAGGGTGCTGAAAATACAAAGTTTTTGGCTAAGTTCCGGTTCGGTTAGGAATGCAGATCGCATTTGGGCGTGTACGCCGCAAAACCGAACCTACCGGGCCTGGAGGACCCCTAAATTGACACTTATGGTGCGGTTTTGCGGTGTACTATAAGTCAATTTAGGGTTTTGGGAGCTGCGAATATAAACATGCCACCCTTACAGGGTTAGATTATTTTTTTCAATGCCTTTCTATAAACATACTGAAGAAACACCCAAGCAAATAAACCTTACAGGACTCAAGAGGGGTCTGAAGTAGCCAAGGTTGTGTGTAAGATCCGGCGCAGTTTCAAACAGCGCCTACCGTTTCTGGGGCAGCGAGGGTTATTTTTTCTTAAATTGACACTTATGGTGCGGTTTCCTAACCGCACCGGACATGACAAGATAACCGTGAATTACCCGATTAAATTCTTAAACTTCATCTGGGGCTGTATTTCTATCGTCAACCCGTGCCAAAATGGCACAGTATAGCCAACCCCAATTTTAAAGCGTCAATTTGTCGCAGTCAAAACCCTGCCAAAATGTCACGGTTTCCAAGGCAACACTGACTCTCTGGTAGGTTGAGTGATTGGCACGAAAATTGCTAAGGATATACATGAAGATGGTCTTTATTTTACCATCTCATTACAAACAGGTATGAAGCAGAGGCATTCGAGCCTCTCCTTATAATTTTTTTTACGCCAAACTCAAGGAGGAATTCAACGACATGGCACTTGTACCCCTTGGCGATAGGATTCTCGTCAAACGTTCAGATAACGATGAACAGATGACCAGCGGTGGGATTATTATCCCGGATACCGCGAAAGAAAAACCGCAGGAAGGCGAAGTCGTTGCTGTCGGCAGTGGTAGAACGCTTGACAGCGGTGACCGGCAGCCCGTTGATGTGGCAGTGGGCGACTTGGTGCTTTTCGCCAAATACGGCGGCACCGAAGTTACGTATGACAATATCGAATTTCTCATCTTGCGCGAAGATGATATCTTAGCCAAGGTTAACTAGGAAAGGAGTTAAACACATGGCAGCAAAACAACTAGCGTTTGATGAAGAGGCAAGGAGCGCTATTAAACAGGGCGTTGACCAACTCGCTGACGCTGTTAAGGTCACGTTGGGCCCCAAAGGGCGCAACGTCGTACTTGATAAGAAATTCGGCGCACCGACGATCACCAAAGATGGTGTTACCGTCGCAAAAGAGATCGAACTTGAAGATGCCTACGAAAATATGGGCGCGCAGATGGTCAAAGAGGTCGCAGCTAAAACCAGCGATGTTGCTGGTGATGGTACCACAACTGCTACTATTCTCGCACAGTCCATCTATCGTGAAGGCTTGAAAAACGTCGCCGCCGGGCATAACCCTATGGCTCTCAAGCGCGGTATTGAAAAAGCCGTTAACGTCGTCGTCAATGAGATCCACAGCTTGAGCAAAGAGGTCTCTGAAAAAGCCGAGATCGCACAAGTTGCCGCTATCTCCGCAAATAACGACAACGATATCGGAAATCTTATTGCTGACGCTATGGAAAAAGTCGGCAAAGATGGCGTTATCACTGTTGAAGAAGCAAAAAGCCTTGAAACGACATTGGATGTCGTTGAAGGGATGCAGTTTGATCGCGGCTACCTTTCACCCTACTTCGTCACAGATGCCGATCGGATGGAAGCCGTTCTTGAAGATGTCGCAATCCTCATCCATGAAAAGAAAATCAGCAGTCTCCAAGACCTCAGGCCTTTGCTTGAACTCATCGCACAACAGGGCAAACCGCTGTTGATTATCGCTGAAGATGTTGAAGGCGAAGCCCTTGCAACCGTCGTCGTCAACAAGATTCGCGGCGTACTCCGTTGTGCCGCCGTTAAGGCACCCGGCTACGGTGACCGTCGTAAAGCTATGCTCGAAGACATCGCAGTCTTGACAAACGGACGCGTCATCTCCGAAGACCTCGGTATTAATCTCGAAAGCGTTACTTTGAACGACCTCGGCAGTGCCAAACGCATCGTTATTGACAAAGACAACACGACTGTTGTTGAAGGTGAAGGCACCACCGAATCTATTCAAGGACGCATCGACCAGATCCGCAGGCAGATTGAAGACACAACCTCTGACTACGACAGCGAAAAATTGCAGGAACGCCTCGCAAAACTCGCCGGTGGTGTCGCCGTCATTAACGTCGGTGCCGCGACGGAAGTCGAGATGAAAGAGAAGAAAGCACGCGTTGAAGACGCTATGCACGCCACACGCGCCGCTGTTGAGGAAGGCGTTGTTGTCGGTGGTGGTGTCGCACTCGTGAGATGCCAAGCCGCTCTCGATTCGATCGAACTCGACGATGCTACCGAAACCGTTGGTGTCTCCATCGTCAGACGGGCACTTGAAGATCCGCTCCGTCAAATCGCGAAGAATGCTGGGCAAGAAGACTCCGTCGTCATCGCCAAAGTCAAAGACGAAGGCGGAAATGTCGGCTACGATGCGCATCGAGACCGTTTTATCGACATGTTTGAAGCCGGTATCCCCGATCCGACCAAAGTTGTACGGGTCGCACTGCAGAACGCAGCCAGTATCGCAGCGTTGATGATCACCACCGAAACCCTCATCGCAGAATTGCCTGAGGCGGCAGCACCGGCACCACCGATGCCTCCGGGTGGTGACATGTATTAGACCACTGCATCTGAGTCAGTAGGTGCGGTTTTGCGGCGTACGCGCCCAAATGCGATCTGCATTCTAACCGCACCGAACTCTAAGACTGTGGTAGGCGGGGTTCCAAACCCCGCCTTTCTTTTTTTAACGTGTCCCGAATAGAGTCGGCGCGGTCCCGAATAAAGTAGGCGCGGTTTTCAACCGCGCCGCTGTCATCCCGCCTTCTATTCTTCCACTGACGACTGATACCCAATTAACTTGCTTAGAAGTCTTTTGATCAAGTGAGCATTGCGAGGCACAGGGACCTCGCACTACAAATGGGGTTAATTTGGTATGACAACCAATTCAAAACCTCCTTGACTTCTCCGCCAAAAACCTGCTATGCTATATAATATAGGTCGTAGCATAGGAGCGGTTATGGAAACCACAGAAACAGACATATTTAATATCTTCGATTTCCCAATCCAACACTTCCCTGATAGAAGTGCCAGATGGTTACTCCAAGATAAAGAGAACGTTCGGGGATTGATAGAAATCGTTGCAGTCCAGCTGGCATCGCAAATTGATTTTACCCAACTGGCTCAACTCAATAGAAGTTTTGTTTCCGACACGCTCCGAGAGCAGGAATCCGACATCATCTTTAGTGTTCCATTTCGTAGGGAGTCCGAAACCGAGGAACTGGTTATTTATATCCTCATTGAACACCAATCCACGGTTGATGTGACAATGGGATTTCGGGTGCTGTTTTATATGACGCAGATTTGGGATTCGCAACGGCGGGAGTGGGAATCAGACGAAGTTCCGAGAAGTGAGTGGCGTTTACGTCCGATTCTCCCGATCGTATTTTACACGGGGGCACAACGTTGGAATACCGCGTTGTCCCTCACTGGAATAATGGACATTCCGGACGCGCTGGCTCGGTTTGTCCCGACGTTTGACACGCTATTTCTCAGTGTAAAGGAAGCGGAGGCATCGGATCTGACGCGAACCGATCATCCGTTCGGGTGGTTACTAACCGTTCTTCAACAAGAGCATGCGGACAAAGATGTGATCAGCAGCGCGTTGCAGCGAGCGATGACGCGCCTGAGCGAACTTGGCACAGAACGATCTGAACAGATGCGCCGAGCGATAGCGTATCTCCTCCTGTTGATTCTGCATCGCCGTCCGACTGAAGAACACACTGGCTTGATAACGATCCTCAACGAATATACAGATGAAATGGAGGTAGATACCATGGCAGAAGCAATCGCAGGAACACTCTTTGAACAAGGCATAGAACAAGGCATAGAACAAGGCATAGAACAAGGCATAGAACAAGGCATAGAACAAGGCGAAACACGCGCAAAACGCGCCGCTATTCTCAAACTTCTGCAGTCTCAATTTGGTAGTGTTCCAGAGCCACTCGCCACGCAGATCAATGCTATACGAAACCCTGCGCAGCTGGATATGCTCTTTGACGAAATCCTTGATGCAGAGACGCTTGATGACATTCATTTGCAAAACGGTGACACCCAATAATCCTGGGACCCCGTAAGCGCGGTTTGAAACCGGGGTCCCCACCCGTTACTGGGAAGCGGCACCCGGTTTCATCCGGTCTGTGTCTCATCCCGTTTTCCATTCTTCCACTGACAGCTGATAGCGGACCACTGATGGCGGACCACTGAAAATCACCCCTCTGATAACTGAAAACTATCCCTCTGACTACTGATGGTTCTCCAAAAACCGATCACATGCCTGAAGTACAGCCGCAACCTCGATGGTATGCATACACGGCGAAGTTCCATCACATAACGCCTGACATCCGTATTCAAATCCTAAATTCAGACAAGGGCTACACGGCAGTTTTGCGCGAACAATACCCACATCACGGCTCCAAGGTCCCCACTGCGCAGCACGCGTTGGACCGTGCAACCCGATAACCGGCGTGCCCGTCGCAGCCGCGAGATGCATCGGACCACAATTACCGCTCACCACTAACGCCGCAGCCGCAAAAAGTGCGGCAAGTTGATTAACATCTGTCCGCCCCGCAAGCACAACTACCCGATGCTTCATCCGCGCCGCAATCTCTTCGGAGACGTGGACCTCATCAGGCGCGCCCGTCAAGACAATCTGCACCCCATAGCGGGCAATAAGCGCATCCGCTAACGCGACGTAGCGTTCTTGGGGCCACCGTCTGCGCGGTTCACCCCGTCTCCCCGCTTCTGGGTGTAGTACCACAAACGGCAGATCCGGCGAAACCTGTTCTGCAACCAAGGCATCGCTCACCCACGTCCGTGCTGTCTCACCGCACCACGTCTCAAGCGTAAATTCCTGTGTTGGACATTCCAATCGCGTCGCAAGATCCAAGAAATTTCGCACTTCGTGCCGTCCTTGAATATGTGGCACTGTCTCTGTGAAGAGAAAGTGACGGTACTGCCCTTTTGTCCGAAACCCGATACGTACCGGTGCCCCGCTAATGTATGCAAGCAGCGCGCTCAACCGGGGCCAATGCTCCAAATCAATTGCCCAATCAAATTGTTCGCGACGCAGCAACGCAAACAAGCGATACATCGGCATCCGAAAAGAGATATGCTTATCGATGTACGGACAGCTCGCCAAATAGTTAAGATTGGTTGGGGACGCTAACATTGTGAACTCCGCATTAGGGAAGGTGTGCCGTATCGCACGGATCGTCGGAACAGCCAAAATGGTATCACCCAATGCGGAGAGTTGGATGAAGAGGATTTTTTTCGGTGTATAAGGTATCCAAGCGCGCCTACAAAATAGGCTGAGCATACCACAAAGCGGTATGCCCAAATAACGGTCTAAGTACTGTTGAAAACGGTTGGATTGCATAATAGTTTTCGGTTGTCAGTGCTCAGTTGTCAGTACTCAGTTAAAGAGAAGTTTGATTCACCAGAGTACCTCTTAACTGACAACTGACAATTCTTCCTCTGATGACTGAAAGATTTTTCGCAGAAAAATCGTATTCTCACTGCGAAGCAAACTGACAACCATTCCTCTGACAGCTAATCGCTGACCGCCGTCGCATACCCATACAACTCAATCTCTGCGATCTTCGCCAACGCCGTCGTCGGACCTGTGAGATGGTACAGATACCGCCCGCGCCGCCTGCCGCCGTCAGGTGTCTCTACATTCTCACGCCTGAGTTTCAGGTTCTCACGCCGCTGTGCCGCATCATCTGTCGTCCGTCGCACCAGCAATTTAATACCCGTCGTCGTGACAGCCTTGTTGAGACGGATGTCAATGATCCGATCCTTATTCGTCCGCCGGTCATAGACCTTCTTCCATTCTCCGAGCGAGTCAAACGCATGCACCTCAAACTCTTCCAGATTCGTGGAGTGGATGACGATACGATAAATTGACCGCTTCTCCGGCAGATAGATAATCGCCTCTGATGGAATATTGAGATCTGTTAGTGCACTCCCGGAACTCTTCTTGCGTTGGGACTGCCCAATCGTTTCAGACTTACCGTCGATAAGGACGGGGTCACTGGCTGTTACACCGGGTTGAAGCGTGTAGTTCTCACTCCACTGCTGCCCGAGGCTACAACCGTAGCATAGACACATCAGTCCCAACAGTGACAATGTATAAATACGCCGGACGTTGAATTTGATACGCATCTTCACCTCCGATTTCGGTTCAATTCCTCAATCTGCTTAATGATGTCCGCTTTCGTCAAGGGACGCACATTAAAATGCAATTGCCTAAAGAACGGTACCAGATCCTCACCTGCCGCTTGGTTGAAATAGTAAACGAGAACACTCGTCGGCATCAAGGACTCTAACTGTTGGTGAAGCCCATCCGCCTCCATCAATTCAAAGACCTTAATGTAAAAATCGTTACCGTATCGTTTCCACAACTCAGCCACCAATGTGTACGCGTATCGATACCGCCACTGTGTCAACGGACTGCTTTCTGTATGACCTCTCCAATTTTCGAGTTCATTCACACCATTGAGATCAACGCGCACATCCGCCTTGAGGCTATCAAGTTTAGCGTGCAACCCCCCTTTGGCATACTCCGTCTGAATCAGGACGGCAATGCCTTCCGAAAACCAGACCGGTATATAATAGATATTCGTGAACGCGTGTGTCAGTTCATGGGCCCGCACCCCGTGTTTTTCATACATCTGCATCGGAAAGTCCATCTGTATGCCGCTAATAGACTTCATATACCGCCCGCTTGGAGTGCCAGAGCGATACTGTGTCCTCGTAAATGCTGAGAGTCTATTGCCTCTATAGGCATCATGCAACGTTACATGGATCTGATGCTCTGGATGAAACCCGAAGAGTTCGCTCATCGCATCGTAAAGGCTCTCCATATAACCGAGCGCGCTTTCGGCGAATTCTTTCCGCTCCGGGACCTCGTCAAATTTTGGAAGCCCGTGCAAATCTTCAGCAAATTTGAGCGTGTAGTGATCGCTTTCTCCAAATAGCGCGCCCTCTGCAATTTCAACCGTTGCATTTGACGGTTTAAGCATCAGGGAACTCGCGTTCCGCTTCTCAAGCAGCCGTTTCTCACGCCGCTGCCCTGCCTCTTTCAGTGCAGTGCAACCGTTGAAAACGAGTACTGCTACAAGTAGTGTCGGCAGCACGCACCGAAAGGTAGCAACAAGGCGTAATGGACTTCTATATTTCATGATGCACCTCTTAGAGCGGCACCGCCCTCGATTTATCGCCGATGCGGCGCATGGTAATCTCTTGTTCAACCGTCGGGTCGGGCAGCCCGGTCTCGGCGAGCCTGCGTTCGAGAAAAGCCGCCATGTCCACTTTCAAACGCGCAACGACATCGTCCGCCTCCTCAGCGAGATTGTAGACCTCATCGGGATCCTCGTCAAGGTCGTAAAGCTCCAAATCTGGCGTGTTGTAAACAGCAGGTGTGCCACCAGTTTCAACAATCAATTTCCATTTCTCGGTCTGCCACCCGCGCTTTTTCATCCATCCACACTCGGTAAGATAGACCGCTGCTGTCGCGCCGTCGTGTGCACCGCTCTCCATCAGTCCACGTAGACTTGTCCCTTCCATCTTTTCGCGGTCTACCGCCGCAGACAGCCCCGCATAATCAAGGATCGTCGGCGCAATATCGGTGAGACGCACGAGACCGCCAAGTCGCTGACCTGTTGGAACAAGTGCCGGACAGTGAACGATCAACGGCACGTGGCAGTTCGTTTCGTAAAGCCCGTGATGGTCATACCAGAGCTCGTGCTCATCAAGTTCTTCACCGTGATCCGCCGTAATAATCAGCAGTGTCTCTTCAAGCTGCCCAGAATCTTGTAGATACCGAAAAAGCTGCGCCAGGCATGCGTCCATATAGGCGATCGAAGCATCGTACTGCGAATTCACATACCGTCTATCTCGCCAGAGCCGTTTCTTCGCAATGTTTTCGGGATCCGCAGGGTCTGGTGTGCACATCCACTGCCGGAAATAGTCCGTGAAGGGTTCGCAGGCATAAACGGCATCCATACTCCGATTATTCGGATCGCATTCGTCCCCATTATAAAACATCCGTTCAAACGGAAGCGGCGGGTGATACGGTGTATGTGGATCCCAGTAGTGGAGAAAAGCGAACCACGGCTTATCTTGTGCTTGCGCAAGGTCCAAAAGTGCCATTGCTGTCTCGTTAACCGCTTCCGCTTTTCGCGCTTTCCGGTAACCGCTCTCCCATTGATAGCCTCGGTACTGACCTTCAGGAAAACCGCGCTGGAACCAGCGACCCAAATTGTCCGCAGCGACAGTGAAGTAGCCCGCTTCGCTCAATAACTCCGGCGCAGTTTTAACATCTTCCGACAAGTTTAGCCGCCCACCTTGTGTGATGATCTGGTGGGACAAAACATCCTTACCGGTGAACATCGTGGTATGCGCAGGATGCGTCGGGATATGTGGACTGATACACTTCTCAAAAAGCGTCGATTTTTCCACCAGTGCATCGAGGTGCGGTGTTGTTAGATTGTAATGCCTGTAACAACTCATGCTTGATGCCCGGAGTGTATCCAATGAGATGAGGATAATATTGCGCAAACTTACTCCTTTATGGGTTGTCAGTTATCAGTTATCAACTAACTACTATAACGCTCTTATCAGGCACACGGATGACACGAATTTTATAACTGACTGCTGACTGCTGATGGAAACTGACTGCTGACAACTAATCTCCCGCTGCAACATCCACCGCTGAACCTTGTGCCGCACGGATCGCCTCACACAGATACGTAATCCCTTCGGTAATATCATCGACATGGCAGTACGCATACGCTAACCGGATTGCCTTCACTGGGGCGTTCGCATAGTGGAAAGCACTCCCGTTGCTATAGCCGACCCCTTTTTCAGATGCCAACCGTTGTAACGTCTCCATATTTGTTGATTCCGGCAGATCTATCCAGAGGAACAGTCCGCCGCGCGGTCGCGTCCACGTACAGAGATCACTCACGTGCGCGTCAAGTGTATCTACCACTGCCCGACATTTCGCACCGACAGCAGCGTTCGTCTTCACAAGGTGCGCTTCAAGATGCTCCGTAAAGAATTCAGCAACAATTGCACTCGCCAACGCACTCGTCCCACCGTCCCAGCGGTTCTGGTGGATTTGACCGTAATGCGGTTGCCTCGCCACAAAGTAACCCTGCCGAACACCGGCACCTAAAATCTTGGAGAAAGTCGCAATGAAGATCACTCGATTTGAAGTATCTAACTTAAAAAGCGAGTCTGGGGTCGGTGTTGATGTAAAGTCAATGTCGCCGTAGCAATCGTCTTCAACAATCAGTGTATCATATTCTTCCGCCAGTGCCAGCATCCGCTTTCGGCGTTCAAGCGAGAGGATTGCACCCGTCGGATTCTGATGATTCGATGTCGTATAAATCAACGAGGGACGGATGTTTTTCTGCTTGAGTTCCTTCAGTTTCGATGCCAGCGCGTCCATATCCATACCGTCGGTATAGTCCATTGATACGCCTTCGATATTCGCCTTGAAATGCCGCATGATGCCCAAGGTACCGCTATAAGTATATTCTTCTGTTAGCACCGTATCACCCGGGTTGATAAATGTGCCAAGCACCAATTCCAGTGCCTGCATGGAACCGGAGGTAATTGAGATGTTATCTATCGGCAGTGGGATACCTTCACGCCGTTCAAACCGCATGGATGCCAGTTCACGCAAACCGCTATAGCCAGATTCACCCGGATAGTTCACTAAATCACCGCCCAATTTTCGGAGTGCCTTCTCACTCGCCGCAATGAGCCCTTCCGTCGGGAACGTATACGGATCCGGACGACCGCCTGTAAAAGCAAAATCTTTCATAAATAATATGCTCCTTCTTGTAGACAGATGCCTCTTAACGTCTAATTATAACAAACTTCCCGAAAAAAATCAATGTGTTGTCAGCGGTTAGCAGTCAGCCGTCAGTTTCCATCAGAAACTCTGAGTTTCCCTCCGCCTCGCTGGCGAGGTTTCTAACCTCGCCTACTGACAACTGATAACTGACCAGGGCTATTTATAGTAAAGTTTAGAATTAATTGGGCACTGTGCACCGGCGAGGTTAGGAAACCTCGCCTACCGGGGGATGAAAGTGTCTCTTTATTTTTAGGTTTCACTATAGTTTTCAGTTTTTTATGTATTTTGTTAGGGAAGTCGCGAATCGGAGTTCGCTCCTATAGGGGTATGTTGAGATTTAGCGTTCACTTTTATCGGAGAACTAAATGACCCTGAACAGCTGACCAGGGCCATTTAGTTTTAAGATTTGTCAGAGGATGAGGTTAACTGCGAGTTTAGTTTCTGAAGCGAAAAGTCGCATTGTTTCAGCGATTTTTGTATATTCGTTAAAACGTAAGACCGAGATGGCAGTGTTGCGTAATGCTGCCATAACGTGTGGAATACTTCCCGTTCTCGCTTGTGAAGCGTCTTCACGGAGAGCCGTGTCTCGGACCCAATGGACCTTGTTTTCTATCGTCCAATGTCCACGCTGGAGTTTGAGCAAATCTTTTGCGGAGGCGGAAACTTCGGGTGTGAGGCTTGTAATGCAATACTGCGTATGATGGCTGATCTCACCTGTTTTCGTCTTCTCTCTATAAGTTTGATAGCGATAAACCTGTGCGAGCCCTGGCCAGTCGATGTAATCTGTCAACAAAGTGCTTGCTGTAACCGTGCGCGTTGTGATACAACCGCGTGCTTTTTCAACATCGGTATGTGTATCAAGAAGTGCGCCTTCTTCAGTGTGTAGGTTCTCAAACCTTCGCGCCTCGACTTCTGGTGGGTCTGTCTCCGAAAGGGGTACAAAGAGTTGACGAATATCATCATACATCTTTTTCTGATTCTCTTTGACAGGCAGTGCGTAATCCGCCTTATTTTCAAGCACTTCTTCACAAAAGGTTTTCTGCGTCAAAAGTGCATCAGTTGTCACAACTTTCCCAACGACATCAAAGGTTTTCAGGAGTTGCGTTGAGATCGGGATCTCATTTGTCTTTCCACTGACAGCAGATTGTGCCAGGACAACGCCTAACTCGTGAGACACAGCGGAGAGTAAATGTGTGCGGAAACCGGTCTCTGGGTCTTTGGAACCACATAACTCTTCGGAATTAGTCGTTTTGGACTTGAGAAGTTTTTAAATTTGACTTTAAATTTCCGAATCATTTTCCATGCTGTCGGTGAGAAACTTTACAAAGATGTCAGTTTCTCGGTAGTTGTATTTATAGCACGCCTCTGCGAGATACAAGGGGGTGTATGCTGTTGAATAGTGGTGATGTGATCCATACCACGCCCGTTTGACGAAAGACCAAAAACCTTCCATTGTGTTGGTATGTATCCCACCCGGCTCCCATTTCTGACTCCGGTTCATCGTTTCATGCTTCATCTGTTTACCGATCTCGTTGTAGCCTTTATACTGGTCGGTATAGAGTTCGGAGTCGTCTGTTTTGACAAACGTCTTGATAAACTCAGCGATTGTGCTACCCTTGACATTCCCAACAAGTTCAGCGACGACTTTCCCGCCTCTTGCGACTACGCCAAGCACTACATCTTTCGCTGTTCCACGTCCGCGTTTACGGGGTTCGCCAATCTCTTTATCGTAGTCTTTCTTGCGTTTGCCACCGATATAGGTTTCGTCCGCTTCAACAATCCCTTGTAGTAAGACGTTATCCTTACCCATCTCGGCACGGATAGCCATCATTATACGCCAACATGTTTTCTGTGGCAATCCTAAATCGCGTGAAAGTTGGCAACTTGAGAGGCTTTTCTTCGCATTCGCCATCAACGCGATCGCCAAAAACCACTTCTGAAGCGGTATCTTCGTCCCTTGAAAAATTGTTCCGTGTGTTGCCTTGAAGGTGGATCGGCAATCGTGGCAGTTGTAGCGTCCGATACGCCCTATATCATGTTCGTTGCGTCGTCTGATGTGTGTAGACTCACAATGTGGACATTCTGGCGATCCCTGCCATCTCAGATGCTCTAAATACTCGATGCAATGTTCTTGCGTCGGGAACGTCTCCATTATCCTGATCAAATCCATCAGAAAATACTCCTATTTGTGAAAAGGAGTTGCTTTTTTCTGATAGGTTCTGATACAATAATCAGATAAGCGTGGAATCCGAAAAAAGCAACTCTACTTTCGGGTTTCAATAGGGGGCTGTAACTCCCTATTTTCTTATCTGTGTTGTATCACATAACCCCTTTATTTACAAGGGGTTATTACACTTTTTTAACAACTTTTTGCAAGTCCAAAACGACTAATTCCGTAACTCTTTACCATCAATCGCGATGCCCTCTAAATGCTGTGTTTTCAAAACTTGAAAGTCTTCAAGTTTTGAAAACACCCATTTCGTTAGGGAGGCTTCAAGACGCACGACATCAAGACGCTTCAAGAGATTATGAATCGTTGCGGCACACGGGGTCTTCGCAGACCTGAAACCTAACGCTTTCGTCAACTCCGGTTGCTTCCGTGCCCAAGTCGCTATGGAAGTATAACCTTTATGGTTCGACATCAGACCGATGACAATCAAAGCGAGGATAGAGACCAAAGGATGCCGTTTGCCTTTTTTATGGCGCGGATCCGGCACTTCTGCTAATATATCAAGTAAGTGGCAAGAGGAACTGCTTGTCATGATTCACCTCAAAAAATATAGTCATTTTTTATGGTGAAGTATAGCAGATGCAGCCTGAAAAGTCACGCTGCATCTGTTTATCTCAAAATATTAACAGATGTGAAAAATATTGCCAAAAAAACCGAAAACTAAATAGCCCTGACAGCTGACTGCGCATCCTTGACACCAATTCCACAATGTGCTATACTTTCGCTATCTTTTTAGAAACAGAACCGTACACGCATTTACCGAAATGACAGTCCGAAACCCGCTCCCTGATCTCACATTTGAACCGATGCATTCCGACGATCTGCAACAAGTCTTAGAAATCGAAAACCAATGCTTTGAGGATCCGTGGAGCAATACCTATTTCACGGTGTCCCTGAAACGTCCCAGGTCGTATGAACATTTTTACGTCGCACGGCGTGAGGATACCGTCGTCGGCTACATCATCTTTAACGTCCTTCATGAAGAAGCACATATCCTGAACATCGCGGTACCACCTGCCAATCAGCGGCAAGGCATCGGCACATACTTGCTCGCTTCAGCCTTAGAGATGATACAGGCAGATGACGAACACGAGGTGTTCTTGGAAGTCGCCGTCAGCAATCTACCGGCGCAATATCTTTACCGTCAATTCGGGTTCCGCATCTGTGGCATCCGAAAAAACTACTACGGACGCTATAAAGACGCTTACGTCTATCGCAAAGGAGCAGACACCGATGCTACTTAACCTCTTAAGCCATACAATCTCAGCGACCCCAACCCTATCGCTCTCAACCCGCCGACAAGAGGCACGAACCGTCGGCAGAAACGGTTGGCGCGTCATTGAAGAAGAGGTACAGTGGAATCCCTCTGAAACCACTATCATCGTCGTCGATATGTGGAACGAACACTGGTCCTGGGGCGCAACAGAACGCGTAAACGTGATGGCACCTCGGATGAACATCGTGCTTGGACGCGCAAGACAGAACGGCGTGCAGATTATCCATGCACCCTCCGACACGATGGATTTCTACGAAGCACACCCGGCGCGCCTCTCAGTCTTGGAACTCCCACCCGCCGACCCGCCCGCCGAACGCGAGATGCCCGATCCGCCTCAACCTGTTGATGCCTCCGACGGTGGCTCAGATACCGGCGAAGCCGAAAGTTTCAAAGCGTGGCATCGCCAGCATCCAGCCATTGAAATCGACGATACCGATGCCATCAGCGACAACGGGCAGGAGGTCTACAACCTACTCCATCACAACGGCATCAAGAACATCATCTTCATGGGGGTACACACAAATATGTGCGTGCTTGGACGCTCTTTTGCGATTAAACAGATGGTGCGCTGGGGTTTTAACGCAGTGCTCGCACGCGACCTCACCGATGCGATGTATAATCCGTTCAAACCACCGTATGTTAGCCACGAAGCAGGCACGCAGTTAATCATCGAATACATTGAGAAGTTCTGGTGTCCCACAATCCTGAGCGGCGATCTAACGACACCGAAGGTGTGAAATAGCTATCAGTACTGACAACTATCCACAAACAAAAAGCCCGCGGTAACATAAATACCGCGGGCTTTTTTATCACTCTTCCCGTCAAGACCCCATGCTTTAGCTTGCGGGATGTAGGCGGGCGTTGCGTTTGAAAGCCCAAAAAAGATTTGACATTTAGTCAAAAATATAGTATAATTATAGTAACTTGCTGGACAACGCTTTCACCCTGCACATACCTTTGTGCAGGAGTTGTCCGCCATTGTGAAAGGTGGTATAAACAAGTTGCAAGTGATACCTTGCTAAAAACATATATCGGTAGCGGCGCGTCATACTTCGGAGCGGAGGTGAAATCCCGCACGTTGCGTTTGCTACCCACTTTTCAACTTTTCGGTCTAACAGACCGAGGCAGGCGGGGATGGTTTCCAAGATTTGGTTTCCTTGATATGCCCGAAGCGATTTTTCACGCAACGGGGAATCGCCTGCTGGTGGAGACAACGTAAGACGGTTGACCTTCAGGAAAACCGCTATTGTCTATGAAGCCGAGGTTTCCCCATGCTTTAGCTTGTGGGTGCTATCACCTTCAACATGTACGCTTATCGACGGTCGTCTTTCAACGCACCCCACGTTGTTGTGACTTTCTGCTGCGGATCCACAGCAGTGCTTGTAGCAGGCACTACCTCCAAAGCGCTAAACATCGCATTGAGATCACCTGCCCCCGTTTCCCCATTGCCTGCGAAGTCGAAATCGAGGGTACCATCGCTCACCTCAATCCCTGAATAGGTCTTGATGTCGATCTCATTACTACCCGGTGTTATGTAGAGCGGCTCAACGTTCTCCTCTTCAATGAAAATATCGAAGCCACGGTTGTTCGGCGACCAGTGTTCACCGACGAGATACGTCACGTCAAAAGTGCCGTTACCGGTCTTGAACTGATACTTAACAGTATCAGGAAACGCTGCCCAGCTGACAGCATAGAAGAGATCGTGATCGTAGCCAGCAGCGTCTGCTTGCGCTTGTGCCTCCGCCGTTAAGGTTGGGACTGCAGCGACGTTGGGTAATTTTTCAATCCAACCGCCCCAGGCCTGATCCTCTTGTTGCGCACCGTTCCAGACGCGACCCTGTGAATCTGTGAAGTCATCTGCCGTGCCACCCTTCACCCTGAATTCTTCCGCCGGAAGCAGCGTCGGCAGTGCAAACACAGCCAGTAAAAACACTATTGCTAAAACACTAAATACTCTCATCAAAATTGCCTCCACTTATTATTAATTTTGCCGTTCTGATTTCAGCGCACCCCACGTTGTGGTGACTTTCTGCTGCGGATCAACGGCTAATGCAGGAATCACTTCTATTCCACTAAACATCGCATTGAGATCGCCCTTGCCAGTCTTCGGATTACCGGCAAATTCAAGACTCATTGTCTCATCTTTAACTTCAATGCCTGGATACCGTTTAATATCTATCTCATTATTACCCGGTGTCACATATTCCTCTTCAACGATCTCGTCTTCAATAATAATATCGTAGCCACGGTTGTTCGGCGACCAGTGTTCACCCACAAGATAGGTAACATCAAACATACCCTTACCGGTTTTCAGTTCCATCTTGACAGTGTTAGGGAACGCTGCCCAGCTGACGGCATAAAAGATCTCATTATCGTAGCCTTCCGCTTTCGCGAGTTTTTCGGCATCTTTGGTAAGGGCTTGGACTTCTGCTACCAGTGGCAGTAGGTCGACCCAACCGCCCCAATCTTTTTTCTCATTCTGTCCACCGTGCCAGATACGGCCCTTGGAATCCTTGAAATCATCCACTTTACCGCCCCAAACCCGAATCTCTTCGGCAGGCTGTGCATCGTGGACAATCGTTACCGCAACGAATACGGCAAGCATAACAAGCAAAAATAGACTTTGTCTCATATTTTTCTCCTCAATTGTGCGTTAAAAACACGTACATTAAAACCACTTATATTAAAGATAACAAATTCACATTACAATTTCAACCTTTTTTTATTACTCCGATTATTCCGCACGCTCAACCACAACGATCCACTGATTCGCCTGTACATCCGTCAACGTTTGCACAATACCGCTCGGCCACTGGATAACAATCCGATCCACTACCTTGTGATGTGCAAGCCCGAATTCGACATCGAGGCTGCTCTGTGAGAGGTAGCTATCCCCCGCTGTTACCTGCTGGACCTGATGAAGATCCCCCGCACTCACTTTCACAAGCGCGCCAACACCGTCCCGATTGCTCACCGTGCCAACCGTGCGAATCTGAAGCCAGTGCTGCCGATTGCCGCCGTCATTTCGGAGCAAGGTCGGTTTTGCACCACTGTTGACGATCAGCAGATCCAAATCGCCATCGGCATCGTAATCCGCTACCGCTACACCTCTGCCAACACCATAACCATCGGATTCTCGGAGACCGACAGCCTCAGAAACATCCGTAAAAGTGCCGTTGCCGTTGTTTTGAAGAAAGACATCCGCTTGCCCGTGTGCTTCCCATGCAGCAGGATCGATGTGACCCGCCGCAAAAAATATGTCCAGATCGCCGTCGTTGTCAGCATCAAAAAATGCCGTCCCCCAACACGTCTTATCCAACCCGGACTCAAAAACGCCGCTCTGCGCGGAGACATCTGTAAACGTGCCATCACCGTCATTTCTATAGAGCACATTGTTTTCATCAAGCCAATTCGTAACAAAGAGATCCAGATCGCCATCGGTATCATAATCACCCCAAGTGACTCCCATCCCACTTCGGATGTCGCCGGTACGGCTCCTCGCATCTGGACGGTTCGTATTCGTGAAGACTAACTCACCATCATTCCGATAGAGGATATTCTGATCGGTATCATTCGCGAGATAGAGGTCCAGATCGCCGTCGGTATCGTAATCCGCCGCGGCGACCCCAAGCGTCAGATGAAACCCGCCGTTCACCTTCGCAGCATCCGTAATATTGATGAAACCCCCGTCCCCCTTGTTTAGATAAAGAATGTTCGCCTGCCCGAAAAAATCGTAAGGAAAGAAGACCTCATCGCCTTGTGGAACTTTTGTATATTCAATATAATTGCCGATATAGAGGTCTAAGTACCCATCAGCGTCGTAATCTCCCCATGCGATGCCCGCACCGAAACCGTTGTGGCCAACCCCACCTGCACCAGAGGAGAAGCGTTTGAAAGTGCCATCGCCGTTGTTCCGATAGAACATATTTGCCTTGTAGTTCGTGACGTATAGGTCGGCATCGGCATCGTTATCGTAGTCTGCGAAGGCGCAGCCCATACCCCATCCGGTGTCCCCAACTCCAGCGGCATCCGTTACATCCGTGAAAGTGCCGTCGCTGTTGTTCCTATATAACGCGTTTTTCGGTAGCACCGCGTCTGGCGCAGGACGCACCAAGGCACCGTTGACAATATAAAGATCCAGCCTGCCATCATTGTCGTAATCCCGCCATGCTGCACCCGAACCGACAAGTGCTGGCACCACGTGCAGATCAATACCGCCAGCATGCACAAAATGGATACCTGCTTGTTCAGTAACATCCACGAATTGGATGTCGGATGCATAACTATTCAATATAAATGCCCAACTCAAAATTACAATAACATTTCGTAGCCTATGCTGCATTCAGAACCCTCTCCACGTACCTGAGTGTGTTTGTAATCACATATTATACACAAAACCGTGAGTCGGTTGTATCTTAATTTCATTTGCGTATCCCCAGGTCCCAATACTACATTCTCTCGCGAAGCAACAACTACTGATGGAAATTGACTGCTGACCGCTGACCGCTGACCGCTGACAGCCGACAGCCTCCAACACAGATTTTAGTTGCAATTACCCTGAAAATGTGTTAGAATACATAGGAGATAATGTGGTAGAGCCAATCGTTCAAGTTAGAGGGACTGCAAGTGGAAATGTCTGTCTTAGTACTCAACGCAAGTTACGAAGCGATCAACGTTTGCAACCTCCGGCGTGCTATGAAAATGGTTTTCAAGGGCACCGCACAGACGGAAGAAGCCTCAGATATCGAAATTAATTCGCCAAGTGCTGCAATAAAAGCACCGCATGTCATCCGTTTAGTGAGATATGTTCACGTCCCGCGGAGTGTCGTCAAATTTTCACGAAGGAACGTCCTCGTCCGTGACCAGTATATGTGTCAATACTGCTACAAGGAGTTGCCGACTGTGCAGCTTACACTTGACCACGTGGTCCCGATCTCTCGCGGTGGTGAGACAACGTGGGAAAACGTCGTGACAGCCTGCAAAAAATGTAATAACAAAAAAGGGAATAAGATGCTCTACGAGACGCGCCTAAAACTTGCACGTCAACCCAAAACACCATCAATCTTGACATATTTGCAGCTCAACCGTAATTTTCGCGGGTGCCACCCGTCGTGGAGAAAATATCTGTATATCAACTAAATCATGCAAGATCCCGAAAAACTGAAAAAACGTTGGGAATTCCAGCGTGCCTATCAGAAGGGCAGTAAATATTGGAATCGCTTTTTCGTGATATACGTGCTCCACAACGACTTTAGCCTACCTCGATTAGGGATAACCGTTAGCAAGAAAGTCGGGAAGAGTGTCCAAAGGAATCGGGTCAAGAGATTAATTCGTGAATCGTTTCGCCAGTTACGCCCACACGTAAAAACTGGATACGATATTGTCGTTGTCGGCAGGACACCGGCTTGTCGGCTCACATGTCAAGAGGTACAGAAGGCGTTGTCTCATCTGTTCCAGAAAGCGACGATCTTGAACGGTTCACACCAGCAGGGCGGAACCCGGAATAATTAATGGCGGATTTTACCTAACTAATGATACCGCATAGTTCTTATAGTAAAATCTCGGATATGTAGACATTAACCAGGAATGTTAACCTTTCCGCTAAATTGTTTTTTTTACAACAGAAAACAGGAAAAAATGCTTCTGAAACCAGATAGATAATGGGTTTCTAACCAATTTGAAAAATTACCAAAAAACGAAAAAAGTTCGCAATAAAATTAAGCCTCTGCGAGGTTGTTAAACGGCGTGAACGCTAATCAAAAACTGTTGACGACGGAATGCCGATGGCTGATTACTACTGGCTGACGGCTATTGAAAACATCATTACTTGAGTAACCACTCGGTTAATGAGGAAACAGGTGTGTCACATTGTAAGCAGCATCAAAGAGATATGAAACAGCCTGAAAAGCAGCAAGCAGACGGCCCGTCGAGTAGAAGGATGATACTTACGTCCCCGATCCGTTTTTATAGGCACTTTATTTCACCGTTCTTGCCGCCCTCGTGCCGTTTCTACCCGACATGCTCGCAATATGCACTTGAGGCTTTAGAACGCTATGGAGTGCTCAAAGGGTGCTGGCTAACACTTAAACGACTCTCAAAATGCCACCCATATCATCCGGGTGGCTTTGATCCGTTGAAATAACGGATGTCGACTTCGGAAATAAATATCTGAAAAACACAAAAAATGAGGAGCACCTAATCTCAATGGGCGCACGTTACATTTTCGCATTGGTTCTGATGGTTGCTGTGATGATCGCATGGAGCCTGTTTTTCGCACCGAAACCGGATGAAATTCCAACTACCCAGGAAACACCCGTAGCGTCAGATACAGGCGAAACACCAATCAATCCTACAACGCAGGCAACACCCGACGGAGCCGATGCACCCTTTAACTCAGATCAGCAGACAATCGCTAATGAAAATCCGGACGATGCGATGGTCAACGTCCAAACCGATAACTATAGTATCGTCTTCAACGAAAAACTCGCAATCGCCAAGGAGTGGCGACTCAAACATTTTCCAGACCGCTCAGATACCGCTAATACCCCGTTGAATCTGATTCCTGAGAATGCACTTAACTGCCTTGAACTTCGATTGGGAAATCAACTGTTGCAGAATGACATTAACTACCGCTTAGCGACATGGCAGGCAGATAAATCCGAAATCGACATTACAAATGGACAAGACGCTGAAACGCTCACGTTTACGACCACCATTGGAGAAAGCCTACAGTTAACAAAGCAATTCACCTTCATCCCGGATACCTATTTCGTTGACATAGAGGTAACTTTCCAAAACAAGTCCGAGCAACAACAGTTACCTATAAACGGGTACACACTGCGATGGGGACCAGGTATCAATGCCGATCTGCTACCGCACGAAAAAAAGAGCGGCAAACGCGGACGACGCGGCACGGAAGGGGCGAAAGCCTACATCGGTGAGGGGAAACCTGGACGCCAACTCAAGCCAGAACAAGCCTTAACCTCTGTCCTCTGGGCAGGTATGGATAATCAGTACTTCAGCGCACTGATAATTCCAGACCCCGCACTCAATGCTACATACAATTTGGATGGATCTCATGCAAACACCGCGACAGATATCACTATCACCGCGGGAAACGAAATAGCCGAGCTCGTGGTACCAAAGCCGCATCTGGAACCGGAGCAAAAAACGACGGAAGCATTTCGACTGTACGTCGGACCCAAAAACGATACTATTCTTAAGGGCATCAAAGCACCGAATGCCCCAGAAGACCCGGTCCGACTGTCCAAAATTATTGACTTCGGATTTTTCTGGTTCATCGCATGGGGCATGCTCTGGATATTCAAAGGGTTACACGGCATCTTCGGAAACTATGGCATCTCGATTATCCTTCTGACGGCTTTAGTGAAGTTAATCTCTTATCCGTTCACGCGCAAAGCGCACAATTCCATGAAGAAGATGCAGAATCTTCAACCGCAACTGGTGGAACTAAAGGAGAAATACAGGGACGACCCACAGAAACTCAATCGCTCAACGATGCGCCTCTATAAGGAAAACGGTGTCAACCCGTTAGGCGGTTGTATCCCGTGGCTCCCACAAATCCCAATTTTTTGGGCACTCTTCGCACTTCTCGGAGGTGCTGTCGAGTTACGTGGCGCGCCTTTCTTTCTTTGGATTGATGATCTCTCTGCACCCGATACTTTAATCGAACTGCCTTTCACGATCCCATTGATCGTCACGCAGATCGATGCGATACGCTTGTTGCCCATTATAAACGGGTTGACAACTTGGCTCCAACAGAAGTTCGTCGGTAATATGGCACCTACAACGGATAATACACAAGCGAAATTGATGCAGTTTATGCCGCTCATCTTTATCTTTATCTTCTACAACTGGGCATCCGGGTTTGTGTTGTATTGGTTATGTAACAATGTATTCACGATCGCGCAACAGTACTTGCAAAACCGAGGCGCGGCTGACGATGAGCAAATCGCAGTGGTAGATACCAGAAAACGGAACAACGCCAAACAAAAGTAGCAATATAAACCGACACTATGAGGCAAATTCTCCAGACCGCAGCCATCCGCCGCAGCGACTTCACTGCCGGAAACCTACATCTTAGGAGGACATGAACCTGTGCAACACTATATTGAAACTGAAGGCGACACAGTGGAGGAAGCAATTGAACAGGCACTCGGTGAACTTGAGGCAACTCGAGAGCAGGTTACAATCGACATTGTCACTGAACCGACGAAGGGAATTTTGAACTTCGGCGCGAAACCGGCGAAAATCCGAGCAACTCTCAAACAAGATGTCTCTACTGCACCAGACACAATCCTAAACGAAATTCTTAACCGAATTGGGGTTGACGCAGAAATTGAATCGAACTTTATCGACGGGAGCACGCATCTCAATATCGTCACAGACAGTCCCGCCTTGCTTATCGGAAAACATGGACAGACGCTTGACGCTATTGAACGCCTCCTTAATTGTATCATCAATAAAGCCTCGCTCGTCAAAAGACGCGTTTTTGTTGATACCGAAGGCTACCGGGAACGTCGAGAAGAACGACTCGTCGAAATGGCGCATCAAATCGCAGAAAAAGTCAAATATACTGACCGGGAGGTTGTCCTCGCACCGATGTCCGCACGCGACCGGCGGGTCATTCATGTCGCCTTAAAAGAAGACGATGTTGTGTCTACCTACAGTCAAGGTGAAGGTGAAATGCGACGCGTCGTCGTCACCACACAACAGCCTTAATGGGGTGCTAATATCCGTTTTTCCTATGTGCCTGTCGCGCCAAGTTTGGCAGGTTCTTCTTGTAGGAGCGAGCGCTGCTCGCGATGCTCACTGACAACTGACAACTGACAACTGAATGCCTCTGTCCGTCTTCTGTGTTCGGTCTAATGAAATGAAATTCCATGATACAATCGCAGCCATTGCAACAGCACGCGGTGAAGCCGGTATCGGCATCGTCCGAATAAGCGGGGCACTTGCACTGACCATCGCCGCTGAAGTGTTCCGATCACCGCGCGGTGTGTCTCCGACACAACTGTCAACGCATACACTTACTTATGGACATGTCGTAGATGCAAACGCATCCGATGAGATTATTGATGAAGTCCTACTCGGGGTCATGCATGCACCCAGGACTTATACCGGAGAAGACATCGTCGAATTTAACTGCCACGGCGGGACGATACCTCTCACGGCAGTGTTAGACGTGGTGGTGAAGAACGGCGCACGTATCGCAGAACCCGGTGAATTTACAAAACGCGCTTTTCTAAACGGAAGACTTGACCTCGCACAAGCCGAAGCCGTCGCCGAACTCATCGCCTCAAAAACAGACTTGAGCCGAAAAATCGCTGTAGAGGCACTCGCCGGAAAACTCTCTGATACCGTCAACGAGTTGAATGACCGGCTCGCAGCCTTACTCGCAGAAATCGAGGCTTCTATTGACTTCCCAGAGGAAGACTTGGATTTCATGAAAGTGGAGACGCAACTCCAAACGGCACGCGCAGTTCAGAACGATTTAACTATATTGCTTGAGACCGCCACCGAGGGCAGACTTATTACCCAAGGTGTTAACGTCGCAATACTTGGTAAACCGAACGTCGGAAAATCGAGTCTACTCAATGCGCTTGTTGGAACGACACGCGCAATTGTCACCGATATACCCGGCACAACGCGCGATACAATTGAGGAGATGATTAACATCGGCGGTATCCCGTTGAAACTCATTGATACTGCGGGGATGCGACACACAGATGATATTATAGAACTACAAGGCGTTGAACGGAGCAAAGTGGTACTGGATAGAGCAGAATTGCTATTGCTGATGTTCGATGCATCGCAACCGCTCAATGATGCCGATCTGGAACTCTTAAAGACAGCACAGTCATCCAGGGCAATTCTTATTCTGAACAAGATGGATCTACCGGTTGTAACGTCACCAACAGCACTGCTTGCGCACTGCCCGAAAAAACGGGTTGTCGAAACAGCAATTCCCGATGGTAAAGGACTTGACAAACTAAAAGCCTCCGTCTCTGAGGAACTGCTCGGCGGTGAATTGGTCATCGGTGAATCGCCAATCGTGACAAACGCTCGCCACCAAGAAGCACTCCGACGTGCGAATGAAGGGCTCAATTATGCGATAGAGAGCCTCGAAAACGGGATGCCCCCTGAACTCATCGCTGTTGATCTGCGAATCAGTCTTGATGGCCTCGGTGACATCGTCGGTAAAACAACGACTGAAGATATTCTTGATAGAATTTTCTCACAATTCTGTGTCGGAAAGTAACGTTTGTTGAGACAGAATCGTATAGAAGATGTGAGGTGAGTTCGGTGTCTTGAGTCCCGTGGGGTTTATTTGCTTGGGTATTTCTTCAGCATGTTTATAGCGGCATAAAGTTTTTTTATTTAGCCCTGTAAGGGGTTTTTGCTTGGGTGTTTCTTCAGCATATTTATAGCACGTTACGAAACGCCGCGAAAAATCACTAAATTGGCTATGGGAACTTTTATCGTGATGTAGTGTGTCTATTGCTGCTCGCAAGCGAGAGGCACATTCTCACAAAGGAGTGATTGATTATGTTAGGCGCAAAACAACAGTGGTGCCCGCGCTGCCAAAGGCACGTCCAAACAGAACAGAAGCAGTCCAGTATTGGCAGACAGAAAGAACTCGTCAGAATCACTATGACCTGTTTCAAGTGTCGTACAACGCTATCGAGCAAAACAACCAGCGCAGCTGCGCTTGAGCAAAACGAAGACGCTGCAACGGAAGAATAACCCACTTCCTAGATCCGGTAGGTGCGGTTTGTAACCGGGGTCCCCACCCGTTACGGGGAAGGGGTGCCGATCTTCTCGTGTGTAGGTAACTGAAAGCCATTATTTACTGACAACTGAAACTGAGAACTGAAACCAACAAAGGAGAAACCCATGTTTAATTCCGTTTTTCGCCGTGTCTCACTCGGTGTTTTACTGATGATGATAGGCATGATGCCAGCACTCATCGCAAGTGCTGAGATCGGCTGGGAAAAATCGCTTGAGGACGGTATGAAAGAAGCCGAGAAAACCGGCAAACCCGTTATGCTCGATTTCTACACCGACTGGTGAGGCGCATGCAGTCAGCTGGATGCTGAAACATTCACGGATGCGCGCATCATTGAGTTGTCCAAAGGATTCATTCCGATCAAGGTAAACCCAGAAGACCAAGAACACCCTGAGAATATGGAAGCCGTTAGAAGGTATCAGGTTACCGGATACCCCACGATTGTCTTCACGAGCTCAGATGGCGGTATGATTGCGAAACAGGTAGGGTTCATCTATCCTAACGACTTCGCACCGGTGGTAGAAACTGCATTGGAAAAAGAGCAAGCCTTCGTTGAACAACTTGCCAAACTTGAAAAAACACCGGACGATGCTGAACTGAGCGCGCAGGTTGCACTCACCTATCTCGAACGGACGCAGCTTGAAAAGGCACTCCCGTTCAGTAAGAAGGCGTTTGAACACGACCCGAAAAATAGCACGGGTCTTATGCCAAACTTGCACAACCAACTTGCAGTCGCTTACGCCACAAAGGTTGAAACGACTATGGTTAGAGAACCTGAAAAAGCCGAGATGTACTTTGAAAAGGCGGTTTCTCACTTCAGAACTGTGATAGACGAGTACCCGAAAAGCGATGTCAATGGTCCCGCCCAATATTATCTCGGTGTGACGTACGCTATCAAAGGGAAGTTTGATGACGCAATCTCGGTGCTTGAGAAACTAATCCATCACACCTCTGACCAGAATATCAAACAGAACGCTGAAGCGATGTTGGAACGGGTGAAAGATTTGGCGAGTTCTAACTAACAATCTCCGATAGGTGCGGTTTTCAACTGTACCATAAGCGTCAATTTAGGGTTTCCGTACTCCCGTAGGTTGGGTAGAACGGTGTTGAGAGGGCGGATGTCAGTGTTTCAAACACACGTCAAATCTAATAGGCTGCGATATGTACTCAAGAACAAAGTGAAACCCAACTTCATACCATCAGAGTTGCGGGCACTTGACAATAAAAGCGTTGGGTTTCACTCGGTTTCTGTTTGATATAGCGTGTATGGAGAAAACTTCGTTTTTCTATGATTTTCACGGTTTTGGTGGGATCCGTTCTACCCAACCTACGATGCTCCGAGGCAGTTTTTCTTAAATTGACGCTTATGGTGCGGTTTTCAACTGCACCATAAGTCAATTTAGGGTTTTGGGAGCAGCGAATATAAACATGCCACCCTTACAGGGTTAGATTATTTTTTTCCATACCTTTCTATAAACATACTGAAGAAACACCCAAGCAAATAAACCTTACAGGACTCAAGAGGGGTCTGAAGTAGCCAAGGTTGTGTGTAAAATCCGGCGCAGTTTCAAACAGTGCCTACCGTTTCTGGGGACCGCGACGGTTGTTTTTCTTAAATTGACGCTTATGGTGCGGTTTTCAACTGCACCATAGGTGTCAATTTAGGGGTTTTCAGTGGTTTCCTCTTGGAGTTTCCGAAAGGTTGTATTTTTTCCAGTGCTTCTCTGGAAAGTGCCTCCATTTTCAAATGAACACTTTATGATTTTCAAAGTTTCGAGAAGTGCTGTTTTTGAGCGCTGAAAGTTCAAAGTGAGTAGCCTCGCATAGCCTGCGATATGCTTTGCTGTCTTGATGAAACTCTGTTGTATATGCCGGTATCCAGCAACTAACATGACGGTGTGTTGAATCAGAACGGCAATAAGTTTAGCATAGATTTCAGATAGAATGCGATAGGGTTTCTGACTTTGCGAGACATGAATCTTTGAGATACTTTTGAAAGACTTAAAGATCAACTCGATCTGCCAGCGGATGCCGGCGATGACACCTATCTGTTTAGGCGTGAGCTGATGGGGTTCGATATTGGTGATATAGAGGTTCCATCCGGCGAGTTGTAAGAGTGCTTTTGAAGGTGTTTTGGCTTTGCGTTTGGCGCGGTGTCGGATGGAGCGTCGGCGTTTATTTGTCTCTGCTTGAGAAAGTCTTTCAGCGACGAGATAAACCGGAAGTTGCTTGGTTTGGTTTCCGATCCGAATAGACTTACGGATGAAGGTGTTTTTGTCTTCTGCCTTGAGCATCTTTTCTAAAGAGAGACGTTCACCCGTCTCATCAGCGAGATAAGAGTTAGCTTTCAAACGCGAGATCCAGTAGATACCATTTTCAGTGAGTTTTTCAAGTTCATCGAGCGAAAAATAAGCGAGGTCTGCGAGTCGTAAACTCCCCTGTGGCAGTGGGTCCGCGGCTTTTGCAGCCGTGCTATCAGCCGTCATGCCATCGGTGAGTTGGAAGTGTTGAAAGCGACCCGTAAGCACATCAAAGCACAGATGAAGTTTCAAAGCGGCTTTATGTGGATGATTCTTTTTCGGTTGTCCTTTCCAAGTCTCGTGGAGTTCATCGGGGAGTGTTATCCACGTGCTATCTTGAACATAGATGCCACTAAACTGCTGAAGTAAAGGCAGGGCTTCTCGCCGACCGGCAACTTCAAGTATTTCTGTAGTGGCTGCGTCAAGTGTGAGTTTCAACATTTCAGTGGTTTCAGGGGTCAGACGTTGCTCAAGTGCTTGGCGGCTGACCTTTATACCGAGCAGGGTAGCAGTTTCAGTGAGTTGCTGATAACTCGCCTCGGGATTTTCCAACCACCCGAAGACGAGGATTTGCGTCAGCACACTCCCCGTAAGTTTTCGCTTTCTTTTCACGAGCCCGGTAGTGACGGCGACTTCATCTGCGACAGTTTCAAGGATGGCTTGCATTTTAGCTGGCACTTGTTGTAAAATGGACATTGGAAATACCTCTTTTTTTGTAGAAATAACCACTATGCACTTTTCTACATTATACAAGAGGTGTTTCCGATTTACAGCATTTTTCTTAGAAGAAAAACACCCTTATTTTCCCTAAATTGACACCTATGGTGCGGTTTTCAACTGCACCTACAATTCCATTAACGCCGTAATCTCCCCCGGGGTCAGAAATCGGTACTGCCCCTGTGGGAGATTGCCCAATCGCAAATTACCGATCCGAACCCGCTTCAAACGAATTACCGGATGTCCCACGGCTTTAAACATCATCCGCACCTGCCGTTTCTTCCCCTCGTGGATTACCACTTCAAATTTCGTTGACGCACCATTTCTGCTTACCTTTAACCGATTGACCTTTGCTGGTGCCGTTGTCCCGCTCGGAATCGTGACACCTTCACGCAAGCGTTGAACCGCGTCATCGTTCGGCACTCCCTTCACCCACGCGATATAGGTTTTCTCTATCTCATGGCTCGGATGTAGCAACCGATAGGCAAAATCTCCATCATTCGTGAAGAGGAGAAGCCCCTCGGTCTCCAAATCTAAACGTCCAACGGGATAAATACTATCGGGTAGGTCTGAGACGAGATTCATGACAGTCGGACGGCCGCGTTCATCACGACGTGTTGTCACGTACCCCGCGGGTTTGTTCAGTATCAGATAGATGTGTTCCGTTAGCGGTTCAACCCGTTTCCCTGCAAATTCAACCGTATCGGTCTCCACGTTAATCGGGTGTCCGGGAACGAAAACGGGTTCGCCGTTGACAGTAACTAATCCGGATTGGATACTCCTTTTCACCGCTCGCCGAGAGGCGATGCCAGAAGTAGCGATATACTTTTCAAGTCGCATTTTTTGTGTGTAAGCCTTGCGTAGCGAGGTTTTCAACCGCGTCGGTTCCAGATACGGTAGGTGCGGTTTGTAATCTCTCCATATGTGTCAATTTAAGCAAGATAATAGCCTCGATCCCCAGGTCCGGTAGGTGCGGTTTTGCGGCGTACCCGCCTAAATGCGATCTGCATTCCAACCGCGCCGGGTCCTGTCCACAAACCGTGCATACTTCAAAACCCTCTTCAGTCCCGTAGGGACGGCATCTGTATAGAATGGACATAGACCACTTGCTACATTTCTATTTGCCAACCCTGCTCCGTCGCGATTCGCCGCAACTGCCGGTCCGGGTTAACGGCAACTGGATGTCCAAACAACGCCAACTTGTACGCATCTGTGTGGTGGTTGCCATACGCGTAGGAATGGCTGAGGTCAAACCCGTGTTCAGTCGCAAGTTGTTGCGCGAGTTTCGCTTTGTTTTCCGCAAAAGGGTGCAATCCGACACGCTTGCCCGTAAGTTTCCCATCAACCACCTCCAGTTCGTGCGAAACCATCAAATCGGTTTGAAAGTGTTCGTGGAATGGCTGAACGAGAAACGACAACGAACCCGACATCAGAATAACTGTGCGTCCATCGGCGCGGTGCGCGTGTATCAAGTCGGAGATGTGAGGCGCGATGCTTGGACGGAGTGTGTCAACAAAGCAACATCGCGCGATCTCATGGAGACGTTCCTGCACCAAACCGCGAAGATGGACTTTGTTAGACTTCGCCACTGGCACGGACTTCACTTTCAAAAAATTCGATGCCCATGCAAGCAGATTCGGTATTGGAATCTCACCATGGCTCAGCAGATATGACAGAAAAACCTGCTCTGAGGAGACGCGGATAATCGTGCCATCTAAATCGAAAATAGCACAGGTTCTGGGTTGTTTCATATTACCTGCTGCCCCAATGCGCGTCGATACGCTTTGACGGCAGCTTCCATGCCAATATAGAGCGCGTCTGCCATGAGATAGTGCCCGATAGAGACTTCAAGAAGCCCCGATAGTTTCTGCATCAGCGGTAGGTTGTCCAAATTCAGATCGTGCCCGGCGTTGACACCAAGCCCTAAATCTACCGCCTTCGCCGCTGCTTTTTCCAACAACGCGAATTCGCGTTCAATTTCTGCTGTTTCTGCCATCGCATAGGCGGCGGTGTAGAGTTCAATTCTATCCGCACCGATGTCGCGTGTCCTCGCTATCTGTTCAACATCCGTTCCACTAAATAGACTGACACGAATATCAGCATCTTTCAACGCTGTGATGATCGGTTTCAACGTGTCCCCGTCTTTACGGATATCCCAGACGGTATGGCTCGTTATCTCACCCGTCACAACCGGAACGAGGGTGCATTGCGTCGGTTTCGTGCGGAGTACCATATCAATAAGGTCTGGTCTCGGATCGCCTTCAATATTATATTCAATGGTGGGTGTTTTTTGCGTATTGATTTCTATTAATCGTTCGGCGATGTCCTTCACATCTGTAGGTCTGATATGGCGTTCATCTTCACGCGGATGCACAGTGATACCTTGCGCCCCAGCAGCGATACAGGTATCAACGGCGGTGAGCATATCCGGAATATCACCACCCCGTGAGTTTCGCAATGTTGCGACTTTGTTGACATTGACACTTAAAGCGATCATTTCTCCTCCTTTTTTATTGGTTTTCACGGAAAAATACCCAGCTGCATATAGGATTGCGCGATTCTATGGATCGCATTGATAAATGCCGCTGTTCGGCAATCCACGTCATCGTTTTTGCTTCTGTGTTGCATAAAGGTTTCACGCAGTTCCTGATAGGCAATGATCATCGTATCCTGAAGTCCAGAGTTCACCAGATCTTTCTCATCGGCACCGTGTATTAACTGACGCTCGTCGTTAGAGAATTGATAGCCCGTCGCTTTTTCAACAGCGTGGAGCATCGCGTGCTGCGTGCTGTCTTCGAACCGTTTGCCGAGTCGTCCGAGTTGCACGTGTGAGAGATTCCGAAGCCACTCGAAATAGGAGACGGTGACACCGCCCGCGTTGAGGTAGGTATCTGGTATAACCATAATCCCGCGTTCTTGAAGGATCACATCGGCAGGTGGTGTTGTGGGTCCGTTCGCTGCTTCTGCGACGATAGCAGCTTTAATCCGAGGCGCGTTCTCCGCGGTGAGCTGCTTCTCAAGCGCAGCCGGAACGAGGATATCGCATTCCATCTCTAAACCATCGTTCGGATTCTCAATGAGTTCAGCATCAGGATACCCACAGATAGATCCGGTTTCCGCGCGATGAGCAGCAACTTTCTCAGCGTCAAGTCCCTTCGGGTTATAGATTGCACCGTCTATCTCAATGATCCCGATAAGGCGTGCATCCGCCTCCATTAGAAACTTCGCCGCATGATACCCGACATTCCCAAAGCCTTGGACAACGACCCTTTTTCCATGTAAACCGGGTGACAAACCGAGCGGCTTCATATCCTCTGCAATGCTGCACGCCTCTTCCAAACCGAAGACAACACCGCGTCCAGTTGCCTCCCTTCGCCCTTGAATCCCGCTTTGTTCTATCGGTTTACCCGTGACGCATGCCATTGCATTCAGTTTGTCGGGTGCCATTGTGAGATAGGTATCGAAAATCCACGCCATTTCCGTTTCGCTGGTCCCGAAATCCGGGGCTGGCACGTCTATCCCGGGTCCGATATAATTTTTTTGGACCAGTTCGTAGGTGTAACGGCGGGTAATACGTTCCAATTCGCTTTCTGAATACTGGTTCCTATCGACTTGGATACCGCCCTTCGCACCACCGAACGGGACATCGACCAGCGCACACTTGTAGGTCATCAACGCCGCGAGTGCCATGATCTCATCTTCGTTGACGAGGGTGCTGTAACGGATGCCACCTTTCGTTGGGAGTTTATGGTGACTGTGCTCCGCACGCCATCCGTGAAGGGTTTCAATAGTGCCATCGTCCCGCTTTATCGGAAACGTAAAGTGGCAGGAACTATTACAAATCTTTATCTGCTCCAAAAGTCCATGCGGATAGTCAGTGAATTTGGCTGCTTTGTCAAAGTCTCTATTCACTTTCTGGAAAAACGAGAAGTTTTCTGCCATAGTGCTTCGACCTTAATGTAGAAGTGGGCGAGATACAGAGACCTCGCCCTATAATATAGAACTATGATAGTGAGGCACAAACACTTCGCCTCATAAAATCTGTTCTATCGTTGCCGGATAAATTTCTGCAGTCGGGCATCTGCTTGAACTTCACCGACGTATATATCACCGTGTGAATCTAACCATATTCCGTGTGGACCTGCGAGAAACTCGCCAGGGACGGTACTGCCGCTTTCACTGCCCCATTGGGAAACAACCTCACCGTCTAATGTCATAATAGTGATACGCTGGTCCAACTCAGCAATATAGACGAGATCATCATCGCCAATATAGATCGTATCCGGGTGCAATAGGTCACCCCACTCCTCGATGTACTCTCCATCAAGGGTGAAAAATTGGATACGATTGTTCTCCCGATCTGCAACCATGAGTCTGTTGCGCGGGTCTACCCTGACGCAATGCGGTAGGTCAAACTCGCTGGGACCTGTGCCGGGTTGCCCCCACGATTTAATCAACTCACCATCGGGTGAGTATTTATGGATGCGAGCATTCCCGTATCCGTCGCTGATGAACATTTCGCCATCGGGTCCGAGCGCAAAATCTGTCGGAAGATTGAAAGGTTCACCTTCCGCACCGGGTGCATCGGGGGTGCCGAGCGTCATCAGCAGTCCACCTGACACGTTAAATTTACGTATGACGTGCGTTTCACGTTCCGTACAATAGATATTATCATCGGTGTCAATGAAAATCCCGTGGGCATCCTTGAGGATGTCATCACCCCAAGAGTCAATAAGGTTACCGTCTCGATCGAAAACGACCATCGGGTGTTCGCTTCGACTATAGACATAGACTCTGTCCTGTGAGTCAACAGCGACAGCGGGAATCCATCCGAATTCCCAACCTTCTGGAAGCGTCCACCAATCTTCTTGTACCGTATACTGATGTGTTCCTTGTCCAAAAACCATAGATTTTCTCCCTACTCCAAAAAGAATTGGCATCTATTTTAACAGGTTTATCGCGATTTCTCAAGGGAAATTTAGGGAGTGTGTAGGCAATCAGTTGTCAGTTATGAGTTATACCCAATTAACTTGATTAGAAGTCTTTCGATCAAGTTAGCATTGCGAGGCACAGGGCCCTCGCGCTACAAATGGGGTTAATTTGGTATTATACCCAATTAGCTTGATTAGAAGTCTTTTGATCAAGTCAGCATTGCGAGGCACAGGGCCCTCGCGCTACAAATGGGGTTAATTTGGTATTATCAGTTTCTACGCAGATGTTGCCCTACGAGTTTTGGCTGATGATTGACGGCTAATTTCAATCAACAAGGATTTGATTGAAAAGCGCACGCGTCGTCTCCGTCCACTTTCCGTAATCTTGCAAAAAAGCATCTGCAATAGGTATCCCTTCAGTTTCGACGTATCCGAGGCGTCGTGCCAACTGCGCCAATTCTGTTTGGTTTTTCGGGAGCGCATCCAACGGACGATCATGGACAATCCGCAACGCGTTTTCGACGCGTCTCAGGAATAAGTACGCCTCCGAGAGTCCATCGCGCTGAACTTCTGTCAGCACACCGATATTGTGCAGTCTCTCAATCGCGAGGGGTGTGTTTTGGACACGGATAGAAGGCGCATCACCACCATGCACGAGTTGGAGGGTTTGCACGACGAACTCAATATCGACAAGCCCGCCATAACCTGATTTGACGTTGGCAATCGGTGTCAGTGTTTTACCGCGTCCTCTGCGTCGTGTAGATGTTCTACGAGTGGCTTGCGCTTCCTTCCGTTTGCGGGTATGCACAATCTCGGCGATTTCCTCAGATGTCAGTGCATCGCTATAGCTGAAAGCGTGGGCAATTTCTAAAAATCGGTTTCCGAGTACTTCTGTATCTCCAGCGACAACACGTGCCCGTGTTAACGCCTGACGTTCCCAAACTTCCGCAGTGTTATCGTAATAATTCTGATACCCTGTCAACGGCAAAGCAATCGCGCCACCTGACCCGTGTGGACGGAGCCGCAGGTCAATTTCATAGATACCCATCCCCTGATTTCCTGCAAGCCGATTTACTAATTCTAAACCGACAGCTGAGAAATACTCTACATTCGGCATACCTTCCGTTGTCTCACCATCTGCCGAATAGACGTACATAACATCTAAGTCTGAACTGAAGTTCAGCTCGCGCCCGCCAAATTTACCCATCGCAACGATCGCAAACGTTACGGGGGTGCCGTCAGCAGCGAGCGGTGTGCCGTGTGCCTCACGCATTTCCGCTTCAATTTCTGGATAAATCGCTTGCAAGACAGCCTCTGCTAAATCGGAGAGTTCTTCAGTCGTCGTCGGAAGTGTTGCATTGCCAAGGATGTTCCGCAAGGCGATACGCCAAATCTCGTCGTTCTTGTACCGCCGCAACATGGACAACATCCGTCCTTCTGGTGCCTCCTCTGCAATTTGTAACGCCTCTTCTTGTTTCTCAGCAAGCGTTTTAGAACGCTCTATCAACGTAGGCACCGTCAACAAATCAAAGAGTTCAGGACTTGCGATGAGCATATCCGCGAGGTACAGACTCGTGCCGCAGACCCGCGTAAGTGCTTCAAGCGTTGACGGCTTTTCAGCGAACATCGTGTAGTAGCTGCTCCTTGCACCGACTTTATCTGTGAACGCTGAAAGGTAGCGGAGTGCCATGTCTGGGTTCGGAGAATCACGTAAGACATTTAGGAGTGTCGGCGCGAGTTTAAAGAAGGTACGCCGTACACTCGGCGAGAATTGGATACCGTCACCACCGTTGGCGAGTTGTCTTAATAGACGCTGCGCGTCTCTCGCGTTTTCAAAACGAAATGTGCTTAAGAAACTCTCCAATTGGTGTGCATCCTCTTCGGCAAGCAGGACGGCGATGTCGATCCCGTCTTCAGATTCAATTGAAGTCGTGGTAATCTTCTGAAAAATGTCACGGACCTGTTCGGTATGGGCGCGGTAATCCTTCCAAAATGCTTCAAGAGCATCGGTTTCCGCTGTGTCTTGGTAACCGACGCGTCGCGCGAGTTCCCGTTCTTCTGTCTCTTTCTCAGGAATGGAATAGCGCTGCTGATCTCCCTCAATCTGAATGCCGTTCTCAACAGTGCGTAAAAACCTGTAGGCAGCCGTGAGCGCGTCGGCATCCTCTGGGTTAAGTAGTTTATTCTCTTTCAACGCGGAAAGTGCTTCTAATGTATTGTGTGTACACAACGATTTCCGCTTGGCACCGTGGATCATCTGGAGACACTGCACGGTGAACTCAATATCACGGATAGCACCCGGACCGAGTTTCACATGCTTTTCAAGATTCGCGCCTTCACCAACGAGTCGTTCCTCTATCCGCGCTTTAGTGCGCCAGATGTCCGCCTTAATCTCGCCAAGCGTGACACCGTCTAAATAGCGCTGATACACAAACGGTTGAATCATGCGGATGAACTCGTCACCGAATGCCATATCGCCCGCGACAGAACGGGCTTTGATTAAAGCCTGACGTTCCCACAGATCACCCCAACCTTCATAGTAACTTTCGTAGCTTTCCATAGAACGGATAATAACGCCTGCACTACTTTCAGGACGTAAACGGATATCAACCCGAAAGACGTAACCCTCTGGTGTTATCTCACTCATCGCCTTGATGATGAATTCGCAGAGGCGTGAGAAGTACTCACTATTGTCGTTTCCGGTATCTGTCTGTGCATCATCTGAATACACGAAAATGAGATCGATGTCGGAACTAAAGTTTAACTCATAACCGCCTAATTTCCCCATCCCGATAATAGCGAAATGGCACGGTGTGGTGCCTTCTTCGTTGAGCGGCGTGCCGAACTTCGGTTGCATGATCTCGTCACGTCCGATCTCGTAACAATGTTGCAACGCTGCCTCTGCGAGATTGCTCAACTCCAACGTCGTTGTCTCCACATCCGCCGCTTTGAGTAGATCGCGTAGCCCGATACGGAGTGTCTCTCGTCGTTTGTATCGTCGGAGGATACGGAGTTTCTGCTCTACTGAATCGAATTGCGAGAGCGATCGCGCGAGTTCTTGGTACATTCTCTCGGAAGTTTTCGGTGTTCCCATTACATTTGCGTCGATGATGTCATAGAAGTATTCAGGCTTGCGGATTAGGATTTCGGACAAGTACGTGGACGCGCCGAACCCCCAGATAACGGTATGTATAAGAAAAGGTGCATCTCGCAGCAGTTGATAAAGCCATCTGCGGCTAAACGCGACTTGCGCGAAGCGTGAGAAACGGTTTAAGGCGGATTCAGGGTTAGGGGAATTTACGGAGGCTTCCAGCAACCGGATCACGATGTCTGAAAAACAGGTTTGAATGTCCGTATCGTCGGTGGTGAGTTCTTGTAGACTTCGTAGTATAGATTCGTTGTCTACGCCACCAGCACGGTCAGCAGCGTCTGATAAAATCCGATGAATTTCTTCTCTCTGACGTTGTGGGAGCGGCAATTCGGCGTGATTCATCATTTTTTTTTCTCCATAAGCAACGCTACAAGTAGTGCTATTTTACCACACTTTTCGCCTTCATTGCAAAGTAATTTGCTGTGGGTGTCAGGGCTATTTAGTTTCCAGTTTTTTATGTATTTTGTTAGGCAAGTCGCGAATCGGAGCGTGCTTCTACCGGGGTATGTTAAGATTTAGTGTTCACTTTTATCGTAGAACTAATACCAACTTAACGTGATTAGAAGTCTTTTGATCAAGTCAGCCTTGCGAGGCACAGGGACCTCGCGCTACAAATGGGGTTAATTTGGTATAATACCAACTTAACGTGATTAGAAGTCTTTTGATCAAGTCAGCCTTGCGAGGCACAGGGACCTCGCGCTACAAATGGGGTTAATTTGGTATAAATGACCCTGCTGTGCGAGGCACAGGGACCTCGCGCTACAAATGGGGTTAATTTGGTATAACAGGTGGGGATCTCTCCTATGGGAAAACTGAATGTCTTTGAATCTCATCCATTTTCCTTTGACTTTTCTCCCGAAACCTGCTACTCTACTTCTATGCCGCAACTCAATCTAAAGCCCAGTCACAAAGCGATCCGAGACTACTATGCAACGCTGCAGCAGTACGAACAGTACGACATCACGCATGAAGGTGCGGTCAGCAATCCCTTTGCTTTTTTACTTAATGCCTGTGCGAAACAGGCGGATGCCACGCTCGTCCCGCAATACCCGATGCGCACACCAGCAGGCAACCGCATCGTCCTTGATGGCGTGATACTCGACGCATACCGAATTCCGTTTGCTTATTGGGAAGCAAAGGATATGGACGACGACCTCTACAAGGCAGTGCAGGAGAAACGGGACGCAGGCTATCCATTTGACAACATTTTCTTCCAAACCCCGCAGCGCGGTATCCTCTATCAAAACGGAGAGATGGTCTTTGACGTAGACATCACCGACCCGACACGCCTGATTACGGCACTCCGACACCTCTTCGCTGCGCCTCCTGCTGCGCTTGAAAATTGGCACGCCGCCATCGCAGAATTTAAGGAGATGGTCCCCGCACTTGGCAAGAGACTCGCAGAGTTGATAGATGAACAGCATGAGACAAACCCGCAATTTGTGACCGCGTTCACAGACTTCTACCAACAGTGCCGCGCCGCAATCAACCCGAATCTCTCCGCAGCTGCCGTTGAGGAGATGCTCATCCAGCACCTACTCACAGAACGCATCTTCCGAACCGTCTTTGATAACCCCGACTTCACCCGCCGGAATATCATCGCACGCGAGATCGAAAACGTCATTGAGGTGCTCATCCAAAACGCATTCAGTCGCGATGAGTTTCTCAGTCCGCTGAACCCGTTCTACATCGCTATTGAGAACGCTGCAACCCTCTGCAAAGACTTCTCCCAAAAACAGCAGTTCCTCAACACCGTCTATGAGCAGTTCTTTCAAGGGTTCTCCGTGGAGATGGCAGACACGCATGGCATCGTCTACACGCCGCAACCGATCGTTGACTTCATGGTGAAAAGCGTTGAACATATCCTCGAAACCGAGTTTGATCGCTCGCTGTCGGATACCGGGGTTCATATCATCGATCCGTTTGTTGGCACCGGCAACTTCATCGTTCGTCTGATGCAGGACATCCGAGGGAGCACACTGGCGGAGAAATACCGCAACGAGCTCCATTGCAACGAAGTCCTGCTGCTGCCCTACTACATCGCGAGTCTGAACATTGAGCACGAATATTTTCAACGGGCACAGACGTACCAACCGTTTGAAGGGATTGCGCTTGCGGATACCTTCGAGCTGCTTGAGGAACGGCAGAGACGACTTTTCACACAGGAGAACACGGAACGCGTAGAACGGCAGAAAGCAGCGGATATGTTTGTCGTCATCGGAAATCCTCCGTACAATATCCATCAAGTCAACGAGAACGACAATAACAAAAATCGGAAGTATGAGACGATGGACGCACTACTGCGGGAGACGTATTCGCAAGACTCAAAAGCGACGAATAAGAACGCACTCTCGGATCCGTATGTGAAAGCGATACTGTGGGCATCGGAGCGGATTGGAGCGGAAGGCGTTGTCGCGTTTGTAACGAACAACGGCTTTCTGGACGGCATCGCGTTTGATGGGATGCGAAAACATCTTACACAAGATTATGACGCGATTTACATTTTAGATTTGGGTGGAAACGTCCGTAAGAATCCGAAGTTGTCAGGGACAACGCACAACGTCTTTGGGATTCAGGTCGGTGTGAGCATCAATTTTTTCGTCAAGAAAAGTGTTGATGGTGCAAGTTCAAAACCTGACGCAAAACCCACCGAAATTTTCTATGCATGCGTTGATGAATTTTGGCGGAAGGAAGAGAAGTATCACTATCTCGATTCAAAAGAGCATTGTCAAAACATTGACTGGCAGCGGATAACACCTGACAAGCGGCATACGTGGCTTACTGAAGGGCTCCACGCCGAATTTGATACCTTTATTCCGATGGGTACTAAGGAGATGAAGGCACAGAAAGGTCCAGCGGTGAATGTAATTTTCAAAACCTATGGTCGCGGGGTTGCAACCTGCCGCGACGCGTGGGCTTACAACTTCAACGCAAACAGACTCACAGAGAACGTTCAGCAAATGATGGAGTTCTACAACACACAGGTGGTTAAATGGTTAGCTGCACCAGAGAAATCGATTATAAACATTGATAATTTCGTAACGTATGACAATGAAGAAATCAGTTGGAGTTCGGGTTTAAAACGAAAGTTGAAAGCGGGTAAACTTGCTGAGTTTTCGGAGAAAAACATTCGGGTATCTGTTTACCGTCCATTTACGAAATCGCACCTCTACTTTGATAGAACAATAGATGAGGCTGTATATGTATTTCCATCTATCTTTCCAACCTCTGATACAGAAATGGAAAATCGGGTGATTTGTGTTGGTGGTTATGGTCGAAAAGAGTTTGCTGCTTTGATGAGCCAATGTGTTCCTGACGTGAACCTCTATGGTGATCCACAACAATCCTTCCCCTTCTACACCTATAATGAGGACGGCACAAACCGCCGAGAGAACATCACCGATTGGGCATTGACGGAATTCCAAAATCATTACGGCGATGAGACCATCACTAATACCATATTAACGCGACTATTCTTGTGTATATTTTTTAGATATGTTATTGTGAAGAGATGAAAAAGCAAAAACATGAGGTTTTCCCCCACTTTTCAGTAGAAGTTGTTAAACAAAGGTATCTTGAATGTGAATGTCTTCGGGAACGGACGCACTGGCATATTATTTGGCTCCTTGCGGATACCAGAGATTCACGCACCCCCCGGCAAGTCGCTGAGATTGTAGGATGCACGCCGGACTGGGTTCGCAAGTTGCTCAAACGCTATAATGCTGAAGGCGAAGCCGCTTTGCGAGATAAACGCAAAAATAATACAGGTGTGCGTTTTTTGGATGAAACACAGCAAGCCGCCCTTGCAGCTGCCCTTTCTGCGCCTCCTGGTGATGGGGGTCTTTGGACGGGTCCGAAAGTGGCTGCGTGGATATCTGAGACACTCCAGCGTCGTGTCAGTGACGTGTCAGGTTGGAAATATCTCAAACGTCTCGGTTATACTTTACAAACACCTCGTCCGCAACATCAGGCAGCCGCAACACCCGAGGCACAGCAAACATTTAAAAAAAAACTCAAGGAGCGGGTAGCTACGCTTGAAAGTCAGCACCCAGAGAAACCGGTAGAGATCTGGGCAGAAGACGAGACGCGCTTGGGATTATTGCCGGTTCATCGGCGTGTCTGGGCGAAGCGAGGTGAAAGACCGATAGCCCCCGTGTGTCCGGCATATAAGTGGTTTTATGGTTTCGGTTTTGTCCGTCCACAGACAGGTGAGACCTATTGGCTGCTGATGCCGAGTGTGAGTGTTGAAGTCATGAACCTTGCCTTGGCAGAGTTTGCGCGTGATGTGAACCCGGAAGGCAAGAAACAGATAATCCTTTTGTTAGATCGTGCCGGTTTTCACACGGGTAAGGATTTAGAAGTCCCAGAAGGGATTGAGTTATTTCATTTGCCCCCGTACACACCAGAACTTCAACCTGCCGAACGGCTCTGGCCTTTGTTGCGAGAGGTGGTTGTGAATAAAGTTTTTACAACGCTCTCAGCACTTGAAGAAGCCGTTGTGAAAAGGTGTCAATGGTTCTCTGAAAACACAAAGAAGGTGCAGGCACATGTCGGTTTTCAGTGGATTTGCAAAATGGAAAAATAATACAAATCACGTTAATTTGGTATAAGTGGGACATCTTCCACTATAACTACGGACTCTTGCACCATCCCGACTATCGCGAAAAGTATCAGGCGAACCTCAAGCGTGACCTCCCACATATCCCCTTTGCCGAGGATTTCTGGGATTTTGCCAACGCGGGTGCGGCATTAGCAGACCTCCACGTCAACTACGAATCGGTTCCGAAGTCCGACGAACTGAAACACATTGAAACGCCGGGAGTGCCGATAGACTGGCGCGTTGAGAAGATGAAATTATCCAAAGACAAGACGCAGCTGAGATACAACGACTTCCTCACACTCGACGGTATCCCCGCAGCGGTGTATGACTATCGGTTGGGCAACCGGTCGGCATTGGAGTGGGTCATCGACCAGTATCGCGTCAAGACGGACAAACGGAGCGGGATTGTGAACGACCCGAACCGTGCCGATCAGCCGCAGTATATTGTCGATCTCATCGCCCGCGTCGTCACCGTTAGCCTGAAAACGGTGGATATTGTAAAAAAATTGCCTGCCTTGTAAATTCTTTTTTCTTGCTGGTGAGATTTCCCAACCTCGCTTTGAGATAATCCTATCCTTGTAGGTGCAGTTACATGAAGATTAATAAAATATTTCGGTAATTCCATAATCATGCCCGGTGCGGTTGGGAAACCGCACCTACCGGGCCTGGGGAGAATTGGAATTACCGATTTAAATACTGAAACTTCATCAAACCGCACCTACCAGGTCTAATAGCCGACAACTATCTAACGGATTCGATACCGCTCAACGGCATCTATATCAAGACTGATACCCAATCCGGGTGCGTCTGATAAGTTGATTGCGCCGTTAGAGAGATCCATGCTACCGCCGGATAGGTCGTCGATGCGGATATGCGGGAGTTCGTCAATCGGCATCGTGCAGTTTGGTATGGTACATACCATGTGTGCAGCAAAAGTTGAGGCGACGCATGAACCGAAGGCGAAGATCTGCACCCAGATCGGCAAGTCAGCGGCTTCAGCGACGGCGGCACTCTTACGAAGTCCGGCGACGTTCCCCGCCGTATTGATCGCATCCACTGCCTCTGCGCGGATGTTCTTTAAAATCTCTTGGGGTCCCCCGACATGCCGTGCAACTGGCACCTCCACCTTTTCCCGCATCTGACGATACCAAGATAAATCCTCAAATCGGATCGGGTCTTCATAGACTTCTATGTTATACGGGAGCAATTCATCGGCAAGCCGTAGCCCGGTCTCCAAGTCTCCGAATTCTGTGTTCGGATCGACGCGAATCTGGAAATCGGGTCCGCACGCTTCTTTGGTTAAGCGCGCCGTTTCGACGATAGTTGCTTTGCGTGCTTTGAGTTTATGCACGCGGAAACCGAGGTTCGCGGCACGTTCTGCCTCTGCCGCTGTCGCTTCCGGCGGCATCGGTGGCGACCAGTAGGCGAGTTCAACGCTATCTCGATGTTTTTCGCCAATTAACTTATGTGCAGGTACGCCCAACGCCTGTCCTGCCAAATCATAAAAGGCGGACTGGAAGGTAAATGACTCGGACGAAAGGTCAATATCCCAAAGATTTTTGCCGACATATCTTTCAGCGATGCTGTCAGCTTGATCCGTAATATCGCTGTGCAGAGAATTGCTTTCACCCAACCCTGTGAGACCTTCATCTGTGTGTACCCAAATCAACGTTGTTGGATACACCATGCCCGAGTGTTCTTGTATGGCTGGAAGAAACGGGATGGACACGGTACGGTATTCAATGCTTGTGATTTTCATGGGTGCTACTCCTTGAAGTCTTTTTAACCACGGCTTACGCGATTTTTCATGAACTGCTACGCTTTACGGGTTTCCGCTGGCGAGGTTTCAAACCTCGCCAGCAAGAGATTTTGAATCTTGTTAACTATACACCTATCGGTGTTAGTTTACCGTTGCTTCACGACCTTTTTTAGTGCTTGGCTGAAAGCGGAATATTCCCGGGCATTGCCTCAATACGACTGATAATAACGCTAACATGTCCGTTCAATCGACTTTGCCTCGCTATGTTGGGAAACTCCTCACGGAAGGTTTGCCACAACTGTCCGCCGCGACTTTTGGCAAGCAGACAGGTAAGAAGTACAAGATCGTCTCCATAAATCTGATGTGTTGAGAGGACTTCTTGTAGTACCTTATCATTCCGTGCAGAGGGTTTAAGCAAGCCTTCAGCGATCAGGCGTGCTGTCCTCATATTTATATGCGTGTTTTTATCCATTTTCATCAACAGCGACTTCACCAGATCTTTGTCAACATCTTCTTGATGTGTGAGTACCACGTACAGTGTGCTAAGGTAAGCGAATAAGGAATCATCCTGCAGATTCAACAGTTTGATCTTGCTTACCTTTGAGAGGACGTGTTTGGAGAGTGCTGTTAGTTCGGCATCGGTTGGGACTGCTTGTGCTGCCGTGCGGATACACCATGCGGACCGCATGGCAATGTACTGATTTCCGCCTGTGATAACTGTTTCAAGCAGCGGATCTTCCCAAGCCTTTTGAAGTGTCGTGAGGGCTTCTTTGTCAACTTTACCATTAATTGCACCTGCCAAAAGTCTCCAAGACGGTACGATCAAAGATCCTCTTAAAAATTCCGGTTGCACAGGGTTTCTCTCTACTTCGGAGAGTATCTCAGAGGCTTGAGGGCTGGTATCTACCTGCAACGCCTCAACAGACTGTTTTCTGCTCGCACTCACCTGCGTAGGCGCAGAAGCACCCCTGGCTAATTTATTAGATCTTGGCGTAGTTATTGCTTTAGTAGCAGCGAGTCGTACGTTCGGTTGACCATAGAATCCTCGAAAATCAGTGCCTTCCGGCAAGGGCAGGGGTACCACAACTTGCCGAGGTGCTTTCGCCTCCTGATTTATCGGCTGCATGTCGTTCTCATCTACAGCGACGAAACTCGTATATTGGGTCATCAACCGATGGCTGAGCGCGATGTTCGTGATTTCCTCAATAATTTCCGGCGCATCAGCAGCATATAACTGTGCAGAGAGGTCTTCGATTTTCTTGCGCGCCCACACTTTTGACAAAACATCGTGTGCCGGTTGCGCGTCTGGAAGTGTCACATGTAGTTTATATTTTAGCGGTTTACCCTCAGCACTGCCAGAGAGTCGAATTTCTCTACTACCGCCTGCTGCATAGCGTCCAAACATAATGACGGGGCGGCCTGGCCAAAGCTCAGGGATTCGCCGCGGATAGGTCTCGTAGACAGAAAGTTCATTCCAATCAATCTGGATTTTGGCGAGTTGTGCGCGATGGATACGCTCAGCGATCTGCGCGACAAGTGGTCCAGGGTCGGTGTTGAGTTCTATCACGTCTGCCATCCCGCTGCCGTGTTTTGCCACACCGTCAATCAGGTAGCGGTTCGGCGATGAGCCGATGCCGATAGCCGAAAAACGGATCTGATCTCCCGCCTGTCTGTCAATCTCAGCAATGATTTCCGCTTCGTTGCCGATGTAGCCATCGGTGAGCATGACGACGATGCGGACCCGTTCCGGGTCAACGGGTTCGTTGAGCACCAACTTAATGGCGTTGAGCATCTCCGTCCCGCCACCGCCTCGTATCTGTTGTGTAAAATTGAGGGCGTGTTCAATGTTTGCTTGGGTCGCTGGCACCGATTTTTCAAAAAGTTTGTTTGCGCGACTTGCGAAAGTGATGACCTGCACGGTGTCGTTCGGTTTGGTGAGTCGGAGGAAGTGGTGCATCGTCTCTTTCACTTTTTGGGTCGGTTCTCCGCGCATTGAACCTGAAATGTCAACGAGAAAGACAATTTCGCGGGGCGGTGCTTCAGCAAGTTCCGCATCAAGTTTGGGCTGGATCATAAGCATGAAGTAGCCCTGCTGGAGTCCGTTGGAATGTGCTAAAACTGCCATCTCCGGCTTTTTACCAACAACGGCGTATTTCATCACAAAATCCTTGTTCGGTATTGAATCAGTGGGTGAAAGCACTGCGGTAGCACCGGATGCTTCAATACGGTCTACCTCCGCCGTGTGATTGACAGTCTGGATATCCTGAATCGGCACACCGGCATCAAGCAGTACCGAGAGGCTGATGTCATGTGCTGTGCGGTAACCGGGCTTGAGCACCGGCGGTGTAATACGCGACGCATCCGACACACGATCTGTGTCTGGTGCTACCCCTGTACCTGAAGGGTCAGCACCGTCCGCCGGAGCATCCAAGGGTGCCTCGGATTCGCCAACTTTCCCTTTTAATTCATTTGGTAACTCCGGAATTTTGGAGGTTGGGGTGCCGGGAATATATCGAGGACCTACCACCATTGGAAAGTGGAATTCATAAGTGCCCATATCGTAATCAAGCACATCAACATAGGAGATTTCGATGCGGACCTCATCGTTTGGTTGAATATTACCAACCGATTGTGTAAAGATATTCGGACGTTCCTGTTCCAACAGACTCGCTGTTTTTCCCTGTCGGATTGCTTCTTGATAGAGGGTTTGCGCTTCAGCACGGCGTTTGATTAATCCGACAATCCGACGGTCTCCGACTGTCATTGTCATATCATCTATCGCTGCGGTATGTGGGAGCGGAAAGACGTAGACTGCTTCAATTTTTTCGTCATAAGGGTTGTGGAAGGTTTGGGTTACGGTGACGCGGGCAATGAAGCCTGAGATGTTTGCCTTTACATCGGTGTGTTTTAGCGGACATTCGATAATCTGTTCGTCAATCTCAACGCGTAATGCACCTTGTGAGACCTCTTGTTCTATGGAAGTTATGGGTTGCAGGGTTTCGGTAGAAGCGGTGCTGCCGAACATGCTGAGCATTATCACGGTGCTCAGTAATACTGTTATCCAATTCCATTGTTTCATGATATCCTCCGGGTGCTGACGCACTATTCATCTGGGAATTAAATGCTTTTAGAGATGTTACTGTGCTTGAATCAGTAAGGTGTCGAAATCATGTAGGCTTTAGATGTTTACTATACTGTTTACTATAGTTTCCTTGTTTTCGTCCAAGCACATGGGGATCCAGTTGATCAATGAAAGGCTATCAATCCCAGTCCATATCTGCTTTCAAGAGGGGTTAAAAGGTCTCAAATCACAACACCCTACCTTTGAAACCCTTATCATAACTGGGCATCAACTTTTTCAAGGCCTCTTTGGTGCCGGAAAAGCGATAAAAATCGTGGTTTTGGTTTCCTTTTTCTCTCAAAGGTGTGTAGAAGTTCTTTGCCACCTTTTGAGGTGTTGTTTTCTCAATGTGTGTGTAGGTTTGTGCGTGATTAGAGCGAGTATGGTTTCCTACACTTATTGGACAAAAACAAGGTAGTTTGGACAGTTTTTTGAATTTTCCTGTGAGTCGTTGGTTTCAACACAAGGGAAACCGGCACGGCTATAAAGTGTCTTTCCGGATACACCTTTCGCCCCGCTGAGGCTTTGACCCCGCAGAGAGCGCGGTCTATACAGATTCGGTGGTGCTGGGTCTGTGCTTTCTTAGAGACGCAATATCTTTTTCTGCGACTTAGCGTGTCTGGGAAACTCAGAGAAAAATAACTGAATATCGCCGATGCGCATCCGTGTTTGTTAACAAGTCTATGCGCTGGAGGCACAGACTGACAGTCTATGCTACGGCAGAGGTTTCTCAGCGGAGACCTTTGCCCATTTCTAAAATTGTCCAAACTATAGTACTGTTTATAATAATACACTATAGAGACAAAAAGGTTGCAAATCGCGTCGGTTTTCGAGGTTTATCACGGTCTTCTTTTTTGTTGCTTGTAGTTGCCGTCATAATAACATATCGCAGGAAAACGGTCAAAGAAAATCAAATTGTTTCGACATTCCTAAATAAATCCACACGATTCAGGCAGGTAATGATTACCGACAATCGGTTGTTCCTCAGCGCGGTTGAAATGGATAAAATCCTGCTTGCTATTAACATTACGCTGTGCTAATATATCGGTAAAGTTTCAAAGGAGATATGTAACTATGTTTAAACTCGGCGTTATCGGCGACGAAGTCTCGCAGGACTTCGCCACCGTTGTCAATTTTGTCAAAGATTTCAACCTACAGTCCATCGAAATTCGCTCCGTCTGGGATAAACTCCCGCACGAACTCACCGAAGCCGACCTTGACGAGATGAAACGTCTACTTGACGGCACTGACATTGAGATTATCGGCGTTGCATCCCCGTTTTTTAAATGCGATATGGACAACGCAGAAGAACGGAAAGAGCACCTTGATATACTGAAAGGATGCATCCGCACAGCAAAGGCGTTTGATACCAATCTCATCCGTACCTTTGTCTTTTGGGACACCGGCGAAACCGAGGAACGTTGGGACGACATTATTGCCTCTTACGACGAGCCGCGCAGGATGATAGACGGCGAAGGCATCGTACTCGGCATGGAAAACGAATCCACTACCTCACTCCGCACCGCCAAACTCACAGCTGAATTTATTGAGCAGATTGATTCCCCGAATATCCGTGGTATCTGGGATCCCGCCAACGAAGCGCATGCCAAGGGTGGTGAAACCCCGTACCCCGATGCCTACAATCGCATGAAATTGACGATGATCCATGCGCATCTCAAGGACGCGGATGCGAGCCCCGATACCGGTGAGATGGAATCCGTCCCTGTCGGCGATGGTGTTATCGACTGGCAAGGGCAGCTGCAAGCCTTTATTGATGACGGGTATGAAGGACATCTCTGCCTTGAAACACACTGGCGGCCCTCACTCAAAATTGACGATGCCATCCTCAATAGACCCGGTGGACAGGCTTTTTCTGAAGCCGGTGAGGAAGCCTCGCGCATCTGTATCGAAAAAGTGCTGGCGATGATCGAAAACTTAAAGTAGTAGGCACGCTCCGCCGTGCCGTAACCGAGTAGTAGACACGCTCCGCCGTGCTATCAGGTGGAGGAATACTGTACGTTCAAATGAAAATTAAAGCAGTTCGCACATCTCTATACGATATTCCGCCCCAGGTCGAACGCGTTGATGCTATTCAAGCCTTCGTCTCTATGGAGTTTCCTTTCATTGAGATTGAAGATGCAGATGGCGTTGTTGGCACTGGGTTCTCCTACACTATCGGCAAAGGTGGGGAAGCGATCAAACAGACTATGGATGCCTATCTCACGCCTATCCTCCTTGAAGAGGATGCCGCCAACATCGACCGGATTTGGAATCGGATGTGGATGGAGACACACTGGGTCGGCAGAGGCGGTATCGTCGGTTTAGGCATGGCAGCAGTAGACATCGCGCTCTGGGACCTCATGGCAAAGCGCGCTGAGTTGCCGCTCTATCAACTCCTCGGTGGCGCGAGATCCGCTGTTCCGGTCTACAACACAGATGGCGGTTGGCTCCATCTCTCCGAGGATGAGCTCGTCAGGCAATCCGTGGAATTTGTAGAGCAAGGCTTCAAAGGTATTAAGATTAAAGTCGGGCGCGACAGCCTCTACGAAGACGTGGCACGTATCTTCGCTGTCAGGAAAGCGATTGGACAAGAGCCTTACCTCATGATTGATGCCAACATGAAGTGGAACGCACGCGAAGCCATTCAACTCGCATGTCGGGTCGAAGAGGCAGACCTCTTCTGGTTTGAAGAACCCATTGAGGCAGATGATGTGGATAGCCATGTGACGCTGCGCGAGAAAACCACGATCCCAATCGCTATCGGCGAGACGATTTATAATAAGTACGTCTTTAAAGAGTACATCGCACAAGGTGCAGTGGACATTCTACAACCGGATGCTGTGCGTGTCGGTGGTATCTCTGAATGGATGAAGGTCGCACACACCGCGGAATGTTTTGGACTCTCTGTCTCCCCACACTTCTTGATGGATTTGCATGTACATCTCTCTGCCGCGGTGCCACATTCGCTTTTTGTGGAATATATACCGTCACTTGATCTGGTGCTTGAGGATACCTTGACGCTCAGAGATGGGCACTTTTCACCGCCGGACCGCCCGGGGCACGGCATTTTGTTCGATAAGCAGAAACTCGCGGCGTATCAAATATCGTAGAACACTGTAAACGGCACACGGTGTGTGTCTACTATCTTGAGGGAAACCTGTGAAACTTGAAAACCGTATTGCTATTATTACAGGTGGCGGACGCGGCATCGGTCGCGCAACCGCTCTCGCATTTGCCAGAGAAGGTGCAGACATCGTGCTCGCCGCACGGACTGACACTGAAATTTCCGCTGTCGCCAAAGAGGTGACACAACTCGGCAGACGCGCGCTCGCTATCACAACCGATATTCAGTTGAAGACCGATGTCGATGCCATGGTTGCTCGAACGCTTAATACTTTCGGCAAAGTGGACATCCTTGTCAACAACGCAGGTGTGGCACTCCACAACCCGATTCCGAAGATTCGAGAAGAGGACTGGGATTTGACAATGGCGGTCAATCTCAAAGGCGTGTTTCTTGGCACACAAGCCGTCTTCAGCCACATGTGCGAGCAGAAGTACGGACATATCGTCAATGTTTCCTCAGTCTCTGGCAAATTCGGACACGTCAACGGCGGTGCGTATTGTGCCTCCAAATTCGCCGTTATCGGTTTCACTGAGACAACGAACAATGAGGGAAGACCACATGGTGTGAAAGCCTCGGTTGTTTGTCCGGGACCAGTCGATACCAAGATGCGCCGCGATAACCACCCGGACGATGTGATTGAGCATCTGACGCTTCCAGAGGATGTCGCGGATCTGATCCTGTTTCTCGCGACGCAGCCACCCCGCGCACATACGCTTGAAACCGTTATCCGAACGCCGTTAATGTAATTTTTTGAGTTTTAGCCTCCCTTTCAAATCCGGTGCGGTTACATGAAGATTAAAAATTTAATTGGGTAATGTGGGATATTAATTGTCAGAATCAGGATTCACAGGATTCAAGGATTTTCAGGATGATAGAGTTTTCTTGATTGACAATTGTCCGTTATGGAATTACCGAAATATTTTCTTAAACTTCATCAAACCGCACCTACCGGAATTAGGGTCCGAAATGTTTATTGACTCACACGCACATATTCAGCTTTCCCAATTCAATCGTGATCGAGATGCGGTACTCAAGCGTGCACACGAAGCCGAGGTTTCCAATATCTTGGTAATTGGATTTGATATGGAAACCAGTCTCGGCGCAGTGGAATTGGCGGAGAAACATTCGCACATCTATGCTACCGTCGGGATGCATCCGCACGACGCAAAAGATTTGACTCCCGATGTCCTTAAAACCTTTCGCGAACTCGCCGCACATCCTAAGGTGATTGCACTCGGTGAAATGGGATTGGATTACTACCGCAACCTCTCGCCGCGCCCGGTGCAAAAAGAGGCGTTTGAAAAACAGTTGGACCTCGCCGAAGAGATGCAGATGCCCATCGTCATCCACAACCGTGACGCATATACGGATATCCTGCCTATCTTAGAAACACGGCATGGAAGAATCCGAGGGGTCTTGCACTGCTTTACTGGCGATGTTGAATTGATGCACAGAAGCCTTGCGATCGGATTTTACATCGGCATCGGTGGCATCGTAACCTATAAAAACGCAGCGGATATTCAAGCGGTGGCGCAAGAGGTGCCTGAAGATCGACTCCTGATAGAGACAGATTGTCCGTGGTTGGCACCGCAATTTCAGCGTGGCAAACGGAATGAACCGGCATACGTCCGCGCTGTGGCGGAAAAGGTTGCGGAACTCCGCGGGACTGACACAGAAGCAATCGGCAAAACAACAACAAATAATTTCGATCTTTTAATGGGACACAAGGCATGAAAACAACAATACCTCCTAAATAAAGATCTCCCCTTAAGATCCGCAGGCTGCCGTTATTGTCTGCTTGAATCACTCTTAAACAACTTAATCGTAACCAACCGCTTCAAATTCATCGAAAACCCGATTTTGACGAAGGAAAAATCGGAGCGGAAACCCAATCGTTAAAAGAATGAAGCAGCTAAATCTCCGTATGTATGCGATGGTGCTTGCGCTCGTCTGTGTTTGGGTGATTTTCACACTGCTGACCAGCGGCACCTTCCTCAGCACTCGGAATCTGTCGAATCTCTCCCGCCAAGCAGCGGTCACAGCCATTCTCGCTGTCGGTATGACCTTGGTCATCGTCTCTGCGAACATTGACCTGTCAGTCGGCTACGGTGCCGGGTTGCTCGGTGCGATCGCAGCGATTGTGCACGTGTGGTGGGGACAACCGATTATTGTGACGCTCTTCATCGTTATCTGCATCGGCATCCTGATGGGACTGATGCAAGGTTACCTCGTCGCATATCAGCGAATCCCAGCGTTTATCGTCACACTGGGCGGATTTTTGGCGTATCGCGGCTTGATGCTGGCATTTACCAAAGGTAAGACCATCCTGCTCCCAGACAATTGGCTCAAAGCAATTGGCAACGCCTACCTCTCGCCGACATTCGGATGGGGTCTCATGGTTGTCGGACTCGGCATCAGTGGCTACCGATTTTACCGGCAGCGCGTCGCCCGGCTACAATACGGCACGGAACAAGCATCTTTGCACATGTTCCTATTAAAGATAGTCGGAATATCGGCACTGATTGTCGCCTTCATTGCCGTGATGAATACTCACAAAGGGGTTCCGTTTCCGGTATGTATTCTGTTCGGACTGGCGTTCGTGTTTCATTTCATTGCGAATCACACCCGTTTTGGACGTTATGTCTATGCAGTCGGTGGGAACGCGGAAGCGGCTTACCTCTCTGGAATCAACGTGCGCGGCATTACGTTGCGGGTGTTTGCGACAATGGGTGCCTTGATGGCAATCGCGGGTGTCGTCATGACGGCGCGCGTCGGGAGTGCCAGTCCAGAAGCCGGACGGTTGTTGGAGTTAGACACTATCGCTGCATGCGTTATCGGGGGTGCCAGTCTAATGGGTGGACGCGGGAGCATCTTCGGTGCGATTTTAGGTGCGTTCGTTATGGAAAGCCTCAACAATGGAATGAGCATGGCAAATATGGATGCCTCATGGCAGGATATTATTAAAGGCGTGGTGCTTGTCGCAGCGGTCGGTTTTGACATGGCATCACGACGACGATAGCGTAAAAAAACTGACTGTTTGCATTTTTTTAAACCCTTTCCCCATAAATTCCCCTCTTTATAACTACAGTCTAATTGGCGAAATCTTATTAGGAATTTGTCTATGCAATACGATTCATCGACGTACACAGACTTGACAGACGAAGAACTCATTCAGCGCGTGCAAGGTGGGGATGAGGTGGCATTTGCGCAACTCGCAGCCCGTCACAGTTCCAGAATTTGGCAACTGGTTGTCTTTAACTCCCGCCAGATCCGCGATGCTGAAGAGATCTTTCAAGACATTTGGGTTGCAGTCTGGGAAAACATCGGCGGTTTACGCGAAGTCAGCAGTTTCGGTGCTTGGCTCCGTAAGATAGCGTACACGACTTGCAGAAGGTACTACGCTGCTAAGTCGCACACCAGAAGTGAAATTCTTCAGAGTGCCGAGGCACTTGCTGAGACTATTGATCGGGATGTGCTTGCCCGTTTCCGAGAGACGGAACTTCGCGCGGCTGTAACAGAAGCAGTACATCACCTCCCGGAGAGGGTCCGCGCTGTCGCTGTATTGTACTACTTAGAGATGTGGACTGTCAAAGAAATTGCAGAGGAACTCAACTTGGCGGACGGTACCGTCAAAACAAGACTCAGCCAAATTCGGACACTCCTGCGCGAGGAATTTGGTGTTGAAGAAGTTAAGAGGGGAAAAACTATGACACATGAGAAAGAAGTATCCAAGCCGTCACGAAACAAAATTAAGGTTTTCGGTGTAGGCGACGCGGGTGGCAACGTTGTCAAACAGATGATTGTATCCGGGTTGAAAGGCGTTGAATTTTACGCTGTGAATACTGACTTTGAGGCACTCCGCACATGCCATGGAGCGACGCAGGTGCAGATCGGTGCTGATACTACGCAAGGATTTGGTGCAGACGGGAATCCAGAGGTGGGTAGAAGGGCGGCTGAGGAAGATATTGAAAGGCTTAACGCCGCCGTTGTGGACGCAAGCATGGTTTTCGTTACAGCAGGCATGGGTGGTGGAACAGGGACAGGTGCCGCCCCCTTGATTGCATCCCTTGCACGAGAGCACGGGGCTTTAACGATAGGTGTTGTGACGCGTCCGTTTGATTCTGAGGGACGACGCCGCGCTGAACAAGCAGAATATGGACTCTATGAACTCCAAGAGAACGCAGATGTCGTCATCGTCGTGCCGAACCAGCGGCTGCTTGATACCGTGGATGCGGAACTATCAGCGCGCGAAGTACTCCACATGAGCGATGAAACCATGTTACGCGGCGTTGAAAGCATCTCCAATATTATTGTAGAATCAGGCGAAATTAACGTTGACTTTGCGGATGTGGCGAGCGTCATGCGGGATGCTGGTATGGTGTTGATGGGTATAGGACAGGCGAAAGGTGAAAATCGGGCGCGAATCGCTGCAGAGAACGCTGTCTCCTCCTCGCTCTTAGATGGTGGAAAAATGGCGGATGCCCCTGGGATGATTGTCAATGTTAGCGCGCCACCCGACTTCATGATGCATGAGTTGGATGCGGCGATGACGGTCATCAAAGACGTGGCATCCGAGGCACTGATTATCTTTGGACTGGTCTACAGAGACGACGATCCTGAGCCTGAAGACACGGTTATTGTCACTGTCCTCGCAACAGGGATTGAAACACAAAGCGAACCCGCTACCACACCTTCTACGCAGCGGCGTGGCACCTCTCCTGACGGCGGCACTCACATTTCGTCCACAAGCGGTTCTGAATTTGTTCATCTACACAACCATAGTGAGTACAGCATGCTGGACGGCGCGTGCCGTATTCCAGATATGGTGGATTGGGCAGTTGAAAATAGTGTCCCCGCTGTCGCACTTACAGACCACGGTAACATGTTCGGTGCATGGGAACTCTACAACAAAGCAACAGAAGCGGGGGTCAACCCAATCATCGGTTGTGAAGTGTATGTCGCACAGGGGAGTCGAAAGACACGTGAGCAGGAACAGGGCGGTCCCTATCATCTCACGCTGCTTGCAGAGGATGCAACCGGCTACCAGAATCTCTTAGAGCTGGTATCACTTGGATACACGGAGGGATTCAATCGTAAGCCACGTATTGACATGGAAATCTTGCGCGAGCACCGGGACGGAATCATCGCACTGACGGGGTGTATCCAAGGACAGGTGCCGCAACTCCTCTGTTCAAATCGGCGGGACGAAGCCGTTCAGAACTTCAAAGTGCTGATGGAGATAATGGGGGAACAGAACCTCTACGTTGAGATACAGAATCATTACATTGACAAGGAACTTGAGGCATATCCGGTGATGGTCGAGTTGGCGAAGGAGTTCAATCTCCCACTCGTCGGTACAAACGATTGCCACTACCTCCGCAAGTCCGATCACGGGATGCACGATGTCCTCCTCTGTATCCAGACGAAGCGAACTGTCAAGGATCAAGAGCGGCCTCGGTTTGACAACCATTTCTACTTTAAAAGCATTGACGAAATGCGCGAGGCACTGAAGGATTATCCGCCGGAAGCTATCAGTAACACGCTTGAAATTGCGAACCGGTGCAACCTTAAACTCGACTATCGACAAGACTCGATGCCGAAATATGAGATTCCTGAAGGACACACACACGACAGTTACCTCCGGGAATTGTGCTACCAAGGCTTGCGAAAAAAATATGGTGAACTCTCTGAACCGATCCGACAGCGGATTGATTATGAACTGGATATAATCAAACGATCAGGATACGCCAACTATTTTCTGATTGTGGAAGATTATGTCAACTACGCCCACAAACAGGGGTATCCGCTTTCTGCACGCGGCTCTGCTGCCAGCAGCCTTGTGTTGTATGCACTTGATGTGATTGGTTTCAATCCTATGGATTACGGTTGTCTGTTTGAACGGTTTTTAAACCTTGAACGTCTCAACCCTCCGGATATCGATATTGATTTCGCTGACCGTGCTCGTGAACCTGTGATTGAGTACTTAGCGAAAAAGTATGGTGCGGATTCCGTCGGCAAGGTTGCTACCTTTGCGACGTTGGGGGCAAAAGCTGCGGTCAAGGATGTTGGTCGTGCACTGGACGTGCCTCTCGAAAAAGTCAAAAAGTTAACGGAGTTGATTCCCACCTTTCCTGGAATCACGCTTGACGAGGCATTGGAACAGGTGCCCGAATTTCAGGCACTCGCGGATCTCCCCGAAAATAGGGAGTTGATGGATTTGAGCAGAGCGGTTGAGGGTATGAAACAGCACGTTTCCTGTCATGCCTCCGCAATCGTTGTCTCAGACGGTCCGTTGACAAACTACGTCCCACTTTTCAAAGATAGGCATGACCAAGTCGCGACACAGTTTTCAGGTAAAATCGTTGAAGATGTCGGTATCGTCAAATTCGATTCCCTCGGCTTACGAAGTCTTACCGAAACGCATGACTGCCTCCAGATGATTAAGGCGAACCGGAACATTGAGATCAAGTTAGAGGAGATTCCTTTTGATGACAAAGAGACCTATTCTCTAATCGGCAACGGACTCATCGCTGGTTTGTTTCAGTTGGAAGGCTCTTCCGGTATGTATCGAGTTGTTACCGAACTCAAACCGGATAACTTTGAGGAGTTCTCAGCGATTCCTGCACTCTATCGTCCCGGTCCGATAGAAAATGGGGACATGCAACAGTACATAGATCGGAAGAATGGGTTGCAACCGATAGTGTACATGCATCCCTCATTTGAGGGGGCACTCAAAAGCACATACGGTGTATGCATCTATCAGGAACAGGTGATGCAGATCGCACACGATATTGCAGGCTTTACGCTCGCTGAAGCGGATATACTCCGCGCCGCAATAGGGCAGCGGAACGAGGAGTTGCTTGCTACACAACGTGAGAAATTCGTTGAGGGGGCAATGAAAAAAGGGTTCGCTAAAGAGGAAGCAGAGGAGGTATTTGGGCTGCTTGAACCTACTGCTCGCTATGCCTTCAATAAGTCACACACTGTTGCCTACTCAATGTTGGCATACCGTATGGCATACCTGAAAACCCACTATCCACACGAATTCATGGCAGCAATGATGACTGGGGAGGCAGGCGATTCAACGAAAATTGCCCGCTACCGAGATGAGTGTAGGAAACTTGCCGATTTTCTGGGTGTAGAAATTGACCTGCTTCCGCTGGATGTAAACAGTAGTGAGAAAGGTTACACAACGGAGGTCCCTGCTATCCGTTCCGGGTTTGTTGCTGCAGAAGGAATTGGCGATGAAGTAGTGGATCAGATTTTAGAGGCGAGAGACTCTGGAGGTGTGTTCACATCGTTGGAAGATTTCCGTGCGCGAGTAGACGGAGTGAATGAGCGCGCCGTTGAAAGCCTTGTTAAGAGCGGGGCGTTTGATTCTCTTCCGGGTGTTTAGTAGACGTGTAGGTTGGGTTGAGTTGTTGGGTTTCACTTTTTACCCTTCAACTCAACAATAGTCTGCTCGTCGTAGGGTACGCGGATGGCATCTTTGATGAACTGACGTTACGAGACTATTTTGCCAGATTCCTTGCCTCTTTGAACTTCTCTTTAGCGAATTGTCCCCATTCTTTGATTTTTTCGTTGCGGACTGTTGGATCCTTCCAAGCACCGCTTGCCAGCTGCATCGCCTCTTCTTCGGTTATTGGTATCTTCGTTAAAACTGCCATTGCCGCGTCGCGCTTTGCTGGATCTTTACACTTCCGTATTGCTTTCCATGCATTGACAAGATCCTTATGCGAATTGATAATCAGGACACCGAAGAGGCCATCGACGATATCCCATCGAGTGCTGCCTTTAGCTGAGTCGTATTGAAATGGAGAGCCTTCCATGGCAAATGGGTTTGGAACGATGCATCTTTCGCCGAGTTTCTCATAGAGTGCTGGCAGCACGCTCGCGCGGTTCAAACCACCTTTCCATTCAGGTCCCTCTGGGTCGGTATCACGGAGCATCCAGAGTTTCTGCGCGTCTTCCGATAAGACGAATTCAAGAAATTTCTGCGCGACCGGCAGATTCGGAGCACCTTTGAAGATCGCAATTGGATCAGCAGTAACGACTGCGCCGTCTGCCGGAACAACGTATTTAATCTTATCTGCCCCGACAACCGCAATTTGACCGTATGCGTAAAAATCGATTGCGAGTCCGTAAATGACTTGCCCCGCAACGACATCTGTCGGAATAGCATTGGCACCCGCGGAGAAGCCGCGGACATTGCCACCGAGCTTCGTCAAAAGTGCAAACCCTTCTTCCCACCCCAAGGTTTGAAGGATGATCTCATATACCATGTGTGCGGAACCGCTCTCTCTCGGATCAGCTGCGCCAATTCTGCCGATCAATTCTAAGTTTCCTAGATCTTGCCATGCTGTGGTTTTCGGGAGTTTCAACAGTTCACGAAGTTCTTCATTGTACATGATACCGAAACTGGATAACGCTGCACCATACCACTGATGTTCGGTATCATAGAGTGGAATCCCTTGGAACGATTGCATCATCTGTTCAAGTTGTGTTCTTGGGAGTTGATAAGCGTGCAACCATCCCATATTTGAAAGGCGGAGGTAGTTGTCAGTGCCGCCACCAAAGAAGATATCGATACCGATGCCATCCGGCACGCGCTTAAATTCCGATTCAATAAACCGATAGTTAGAAGAGGTGCCACCGACATCTCGCCAATCGGTTTCGACGGTCCTACCTGTCTGTGCCTCGTACCATTTCTCGAAATTTTTGCCAAATTCTGTCTCAATGCCCTCTGGGTGGGGGGAGATAATGATGAGTTCATCTTGAGCGAGTGAGAGAACCGGTAGTGATAAAAGACATAATATTATCGCCAGGACCAGGGGCTTAAAGTAGGACATTTTTTGATACTCCTTTTGTCATACGTTTTGTCATAGGTTCAGTAATACCAAATTAACTTGATTAGAAGTCTTTTGATCAAGTCAGCCTTGCGAGGCACAGGGACCTCGCGCTACAAATTGGGTTAATTTGGTATAATACCCAGCTAGCCATGATTCATCAGCAGTTACGGTGAGAACGTCGGCTCTTGGTCAAGGATAAACAGGGTAGGGTTCACCCACTTTTCTTTTCCTGTATCATAAATGCCATAGTGGAGATGGGCACCAGTACTACGCCCTGTATTTCCGACGTAGCCGATGGTCTGGCCCCGTACTACTTTTTGCCCAACTTTGAGTCCTTCCGCGTAACCTTTCAAATGCGCGTACAATGTTTTGAATTGGGATGCTTCATGGCTAATCTCAATTGTATTTCCCAAATAGCCACTCTTTTCAACCTGTACAACTGTCCCATCGGCAGCAGCGATAACAGGAACTCCGGCACGGGTTTTAATATCCAATCCTTGGTGGAATTCACGCCGCTTCGTTAATGGATGGGTGCGTCGCCCAAACCGAGAGGAGTACCAAAAAGCATATTTCTCACCGTTCGCCTGTTGAAGTTTCACTGGTAGGATTGAAGGGTATCCATCAAGTCGTTTTTGATGTGCGATGACATGCTCATAGAGAGGTTGAATCTCTTGTTTCAATGTCTTAGGTGTAAGTGGTTCCTGATCGTCGTGTGCATAGATCGCAGTGTTGAGCATTGTAGGGAGGTTTTCTTGTTCATCATCAATTTGCTCTTCTGTATCTTCGGGTGTCCAAGTAAGATTATCAGCCCCACCACCTTGTCCGAAGATTCCCAAGGTCTGCTGAATCTGTTTTGTCATCTGGCGGATACTGTACATTTCCTCATCAATAGCAGCGAATTCCGATTCGATTTGGAGTTTTACACGTAGCAACTCCTCGGATTTCTCCATGCTCGTCTGCAGATTCTTTTCGGTAACGGCTTTTCGATGCTTTTGGAAGAGCCCATAGCCTAACCCACTAATCGCTGCCAAGCATAAAACAGAGATAGCAATAAAGAAAAATAGTACGTGCCCTTGACTGATGGGATGCTGGCGGACTGAATCTCCACGAGATGACATGAAGATAAGTGTGTACATTCAACAAACCCTCCTTTGTAATTTAAAAGTTTTTAAGGTATACGACTAAAGTCATAGTATCAAAATTATAGTAAAACCCACAATTAACTTTACATTGGCGAGGTTAGGAATGCAGATCGCATTTGGGCGCGTACGCCGCAAAACCTCGCCAGCGAGCGAGTGTATTCGCGGAATTGTTGCTCTTTAAAGTGTAAACATATTTTCGGGTTTTACTATAATCCGCGGTGGTATTGTGCGTTTTAAGGCTTACGCAGCTGCCTGTTTTCGTATGTTGGAAATGTTCACTCATATCTATATGACATACTAATGCGGTTAATTGGTTATAAAAAATTTAAAAGCTATGAAAAGATAGAAGTACAATCAGAAATTTTTACAACCTCTGCCCCGTTCACATCAACTTGGAATGTATGCAAAAATGTTTACAAGTCCACTGACTATTTGGGGCAGGGCTATTCAGTTTTCGGAATTTTTTGTAATATTTTTCACATCTGTTAATATTTTGAGATAGCACATATCGCGTGATTTTTCACGCGATATGTGCTATCCTTCACCGTAAAAAATGAACCTATTTTTTGAGGTGAATCATGACAAGCAGTTCCTCTTGCCACTTACTTGATATATTAGCAGAAGTGCCGGATCCACGCCATAAAAAAGGCAAACGCTATCCTTTGGTCTCTATCCTGGCTTTGATCATCATCGGTCTGATGACGGGACATAGAGGTTATACCTCTGTAGCGACGTGGGCACGGAGCCAACCCGAACTGATCCAAGCATTAGGTTTCAGGTCTAAGAAAACCCCGCGTGCGTCAACACTGCATAATCTCTTGAAGCGTCTTGACGTAGCGAGTCTCGAAGCCTCCCTAACGAAATGGGTGTCTTCAAAACTTGAAGACTTTCAAGCTTTCAAAACACAGCGTCTACAAGGAGTCGCTATTGATGGTAAAGAGTTATGTGGCTCTGAAAACCCAGAGACGGGATACCGGACACATTTACTTTCCGCAGTCTGTCATGAGTTAGGGATTACCCTCGCACAACAGCCTGTCAGTGGGAAAACCAACGAGATTCCGATCTCAACACAACTCCTCAAAGCGTTTGATGTCGCAGAGAAAGTCGTGACGACAGATGCCCTTTTGACGCAGAGAACCTTTTGTAAAGAAGTTCTCGAACATCAGGCAGACTATGCGCTGCCTGTCAAAGAAAATCACAAACAGATGTATGACGACATTCAGCAACTCTTTGAACCCCTCTCGGAGACAGATGCCACAGAGGTTGAGACCCGACGCTTTGAAAACCTTCACACCCAAGAAGGCGCACACCTTCATACCTACACCCATGTTGAAACATCACACGGGTTGACCACCACACGCACCCTAACCGCAAGCACATTGCTCACAGATTACATCAAATGGCCCGGAATCGCTCAGGTTTATCAATACCAATCTCAGCGAGAAAACACAAAAACAGCCCAGATCTCCTCGCAGACGCAGTATGGCATCACGAGTCTCTCACCCGAAGTCGCATCCGCAGAAGACTTGCTCAAACTCCGACGCGAACATTGGACGATAGAAAACAAAGTCCATTGGGTCCGAGACACCGTTCTCGGGGAGGACGCTTCACAGGCGAGAACCGGGAGTATACCACAAGTCATCGCAGCATTACGCAACACTGCCATGTCTGTTTTACGCTTCGCAGGACACACAAAAATCTCTGAAACAATACGATTTCTCGCTTCAAAACCTTTACTCGCAGTTAAACTCATCCAATGAGAAATTGGAAAACTGAATAGCCCTGCTATTTGGGGTGTGTAAATATTTTGTCAAAATGCCACACAGATGCCGCCCCTCTGGGGCTTAGGTGTTTGGTTGATGCGCTTTCTACATAGATGCCGCCCCTCTGGGGCTTAGATGCGTTGCGAAATCGGGGTTACAAACCCGTCCCACAAGCCAAAATGAACACCTCATGTCAAAAACTTTACACACCCGACTATTTGCTTGATGGATTCCACATCTTTGAGGAAACATCTTTATAGGCGCGAGACAATCGCTGGCATCTTCCAGACGAGAATGATGATGGCACCAAGCAAAATGAGATACCACACAATCAATGTTCGGATGCGCGTTCTTTTGAAAATGTGATGACGAGAACGTTTCAATTTCATGCCTTCTCCTCTTGTTTCATTTTGTAATATAAAAGAATGAAATTGGCGTAAATCCTGAATACACGTCCCGTACTGTGAGATTCACCCGAGATTAAATTCAACATCCTCATCGCTTAGCTTTTTGTGGCTTTTTCATAGCCTGAATCTGAGAAATACCGTACGTGAAGACTTCCTCTATAATAAATTCGTAACCTGCATATTCAATTTTTTCACCTTTTTGTGGCAATCGCCCGAGCAACACGAGGATAAAGCCGCCAATGGTATCACACCAGTCTGTAGGAATTTGGGTATTTAACGTTATATTGACATTGACAATTAACGCGCGTGCATCAATACGCCATTGGGTATTTCCAAGTTTTTCCATACGAGGTATATCTCGTTTGCGATTAGCCGTTATGTTGCCTACAATCTTCTGTAAAATATCTATCAATTCTACAATCCCGATACAACTTCCGTGCTCGTTAACCACAATTGCAGCTGGTATCTCAGATTGGCGGAGTTCACCCAATAAATCCATTGCAGATTTCAGTGGGGGCACATAAGACAGGTTCTTCAGAAACGGTGCTAAACCGTCGTCGTGCTGATCGGTTGTAAGCACATCCATAGCATCAACGACGCCGATCAATTGGTCAATACGCCCATTAAAAATAGGTATATAGCGATAGTTGAAATCTCGACAAGACTTAGGAACTTCAGAGGGTGATGACTCTATTGTCAGTGGGGTAATTTCTGACAAGGGTACCATCACTTCCTGTGCTGTCAACGCTTTCAAATCGAAGACCGCGCGTAATAATCGTGCTTCATGTTCGGGAAAAACTCCAATATTCTCCAGAAGTAACTTCCCAAGTTGTTCGCGAGAGGGACTTGTCTTCCCTCTCAAGTTTCCCATTATGCCTTTTTTTTCAGCCTTGGCTTTTTGTTCGTCGTAGGCAACAAGTGCGTTAGATTTGACTAACTCTGTTTTTCTACTGTTAACATCAGGCGTGTAGTGATCCTTTTTTTCTGTAGTGTCGTTCATAATGATAGTGTAACCCCTTGGAGGGTTTTAATCAGTTGATGATAATGATATTCCGAAAGCGTGTGGAAACCCTCTTTACCACGCACCAGTGTAATTAATATAAAATCAATATAAGAACCTAAGTTGCTCAGGGTCATTTAGTTTTAAGCAAATTCTCAGATTGTCTAAATTTTTGGATCTTCTTTTTCAAGCCCGGCGCGGTTCCAAACCGCGCCTACCGGGCCTGGGGGGTCCAAAATCGGGCTAAAAACCGAAAACTAAATAGCCCTGCTAAGTTGCTACCTTAGCAAACAACGCTGATTCAATTGCTAAAATCGTATCAAGACCGTATCATTTATATTGTAATTTATTTAAGCAAGTTTCAATATTAAATTTATGTTTTTGATTCCTATATCTGTTGGAAAATTGGAAGTATGGAAGTTGGGAAGATAGCGAATACAGTGTTTCTTCCTATTTCCTTTTTTCTACTCGTCCGCAAAACCTAAAATTTGTTTCTTAATATTGCTTAATAATACCGTCTTCCTATTAATAATAATAGCATAATCTTAAAAATAAACCAAGAAGAAAGTGGCAATTTTTGAGATAGTAATATCATTTCTGAAAGACTATCTTGCATTAATATTTTTTATGAAATACGAGAAGTGAGTCAAGTTGGCAAACATTGTAAAGGTTTATGATAAATTGCCATTTGGAAATGGTATAACTTGGGTTTTTATAGTAGATTTTGCAATTACAGATGCCCTTTAGACAGATCAGAGTAAAAAATATAGGTGAATACAAGACCAATAAGGTTAGGAAACCTCGCTCACTGAATAAAGGTAGACATCCGCAAATGGAAATCAGATACCATAAGTTCAGAATGCTGCGGATGCCTTCACCTTGCAGACTATGTTTGGGCAACGAGTGTCAGTTCCGTTTGCCCGCCGAGTCCTGCAACGACAGGGAACGTTTTTTCACCTGGTTTCCCGTCTTTCGGGACATATCTGACTTGCGGCGAGAAGTAGGCATACAATGCTGTATTCCGAGGGCTCGGCGTGGTATTGGGCCCGGAACCGTGCACCATCAGGCTATGGAAGAACAGAGCACTCCCCCCCGAAAGTGGCACGTCCGTCTGTTGCTTTGCAACCTCTTTCCGATCGGTGAGTTCCTCACCCTGCTGACGTGCAATGTGTCCCCAGGACTGAATGCCCCACAGATGGCTTTTCGGAATCACTTTGAAACAACCGTTCTCCGGCGTAGCGTCGTTAAGCGCAATGCTCACGGTAACAAGGTTCGGTGGCTCCATTGGCCAATATGCCGAGTCCTGATGTAATCCATGTGAGGAACCGTGGAACGCAGGTTTGAACATCAGTGTGCTTCTAAAAAGCAATAGATCCTCGGATCCGGTGAGTTCTTGGACGACCGCGATGAGTTTCGGATGCTGTGCAAGGTTCCGAAACACTTCGGAGTACTGCCGCGTATTTTCTGCTTTCCGTAACACCGGTAGGTCGTTTCCTTGTGTTTCGTCTTTTGCAAACGGCTCATGTTGTACATGGCGGCGTGCAACCTCTGCCCGTTCTTTTTCTGTGTCGGATTCCTGTCCCGCAGCGAACTGATGCAATCTCTGGATCTCTGCTTGGCACGCCTCAACCTCTTCCGCCGACAACAGATTTTCAACGCTAAGATAACCTTCCTTTTCAAAAAACGCCTTTCGCGCCTTCAATTCCATGTTAGCCTCCAATCAATTGTTTAACTTCCCAAATGATGCTTGAAATCGCGAACCCAATATAGACACATGAAACAATTACCATCATGACAGTAGAAAGCCGTTTCGGCTTTGCGAAGTCAGGCAGAAAGCGGTAGTTCATGTAGAGTGTGAGGGGCACATAAATCGCCATCGCGAAACCGCCCATGTACGCCGCATTAAAGAGAAACCCTAATTCACTAACATTTAACTGCTCCATTACAAAGGTAATCACACACCCACCGACGATCCAGATACCTGCGATGAGGAGATACCACCAACTCAAATCCCGTTTTTGTGCACCTCGAAAGTTGGTATAGATAATATCAGAAATAGAGCGCGATACACCATCAACCAGGGCGAGTTGCGTTCCGAAAAGCGTTGCGACACCTACCAATAAAAAAATCTTCTGCCCCGGGACACCCCAGATTTTACCTAATATCTGTGCTTCGTCGTAGATAAGTTTGCCTGCTTCAGGGACAATCCCCTGCGGGTGTAAAACCGCGAGTGCACCGAAAATGAAGAGCAGAATCGTAAATGTGTTGAGTGCCCAAAAGAAAAGTATCTGGTCATTTTTCACATATTGCCACCATGCAGTGAAACGTTTGTGGTTTTCCTCTGTCGCTTCAAAGAGAAACCCTGTTGCGGGCACCTTCTCGCTCCTGCCTCGAAGTGGATTCTGTAGTCCGGGCAACTGCGCGCCCATGCCGATGTTTTTGTCGCGTAGATAGAAGGTATAGAAGAGGTTCGCTGTCCCACCAGCACCCGCGAAAACTAAGGCAATAAATAACTGTTTCACGGACATACCTGGGTCTATATAACCGACATTTATCAGGCCCGCACCGAGCTCCTTCCACGTATCCATTGAGCCGACAGCGATAGCAACCAGAATCAAGCCAATAGTTACGACAGCGACTAGCACCTCAACGGTATTCTCAACAGACTGATAAATCATCTTCGGTCCGAAGAGGATGAGCGCGACGGCTGCAAACGTCACTACCGTCCAGAAGGTGTCGGAACCCCAACCGCCGGGTCCAAGCACGAGTGCTTTGAGTGCGAGACCCGATGTCCGTGCCCACCCCGGTGCAATCCATCCTACTACAGTGAGCAGAATGAACAACGGTGCGAACCCTCGCCAGATACGACAGTACCCTGTATATACTGTTTCACCTGTAGCGATCGTCCAGCGTCCCACCTCAAAGTTAATCCAAAGTTGAAGAAATACACCCAGGACCGCCGCCCAAATCATGTTGCCACCATATTCCGCGACGATACGGGGCCAAATCACACTCTCACCCGCACCGATCGACAAACCAACCAAGATAGCACCGGGACCCGCAATCTTCCAAAATGGCAATTGTTTTTCTGGCAATTCGACGACCTTGAAATCGTCAAGCGGTTGATAAATTTTAGCCATTATGTCTTCCTCTGGTGCGTAACTTTTAATCTTCTATCATTGATTCGCGTAACACTTCAATCGGGTGCTTCGGTTGCACACCGGTTCCGTGTTCAAGTTGGTGTCTGCAAGAAAACCCAGCAGCACTGAGCGTGAAACTACCCGGTGGTTTTTCACGGACGGCACCAAAAAGTCGTAACTCGCCAATCTTCATAGAGAGATCATAATGCGCCTTTTCATACCCGAACGCGCCCGCCATACCACAACAACTCGAATCGATCACTGAGACGTTGTGTTTTACAGGTAGACTTAGCATCTGGACAGTCGGTTGGATACCGACGAGTGCACGCTGATGGCAATGCCCGTGCAGCAATATGTCACGGGGTTCTGCCGAGAATTTCAGTGGTAATTCATCTTTTTCAGCCAGCTGCGCAAAAAATTCCTCAAACGAACAGGTCGCCTCAGCAACACGTTTCGCATCAGGTGTGTTGATCAACTCAACGTAATCATCTGTGATGGCAGAGGTGCAACTCGGCTCACATCCGATAATCGGAATTCCTTCGTCAGCATACCCCCGAAGCGCGTCAATGTTATAACTCGCATTCTCAATTGCTCGGTCAAGCATCCCTTCTGAGATAAGTGGACGACCACAGCATCGCTTCTCAGGTAGCAGCACCTCAAATCCGCACGCTTCCAGTAACTCCACCGCAGCTTTACCGATAGAAGGCTCGCTGTAGTTCATAAAGGTATCGGAGAAGAGCACAACCTTTTTATCTGATGTCCGTCGGGAACGACGCTTTTGGAACCACTGTTCATAAGTAGGACGCACGAAGGTAGGCATATCCCGCCGCCGATCAACGCCAACTAATTTTTCAGCGATCCATTTTGAAATCTCGTTGTTGACTGCCCAATTGGAGAACGGGGAAAACATCGAACCGAGTGGCGCGAGCGCACCGATTTCACCAAACAGCCGCCGATGCAAGGGTAAACCGTTTGCTTTGTGGTAGTGTGCAAGGACCTCGTATTTAATCTTCGCCATGTCTACATTAGATGGACACTCTGCTTTGCAGGCTTTGCATCCAAGACATAAATCCAGGACTTCTTGGAGCCGTTCATTCGTGAATTCCGTATGTGGCAACGCACCCGAAATAATGGAGCGGAGCGCGTTCGCACGCCCACGCGTCGAGTGCTCTTCTTCGCGCGTACCGATAAAGGAGGGACACATGGTGCCAGTTAGCGTTTTTCTACATGCCCCGACACCGTTGCACATCTCAATCGCCCTGCCAAATCCATCTTGGCTCGAAAAATCGAAGTAAGTGTCAATTTTAATGGTGTTGTAATCTGCACCAAAGCGGAGGTTTTCTGTCATCGGTGGCGCGTCAACAATTTTGCCCGGATTCATGATACCAGTCGGATCAAACGCTTTTTTTACCTCAGTGAGTGCCTGATATATCTGTGAACCGAACATGCTCTCTATCCACTCACTCCGGACGAGACCATCGCCGTGTTCTCCACTCATAGCACCATCCAATTCCATGAGCAGATCCCGGACTTCGCGTGCGATGTCGTGCATCTTCTGAATATCGGTTTCGGATTTGAGGTTGACGATAGGTCTGTTGTGCAATAACCCGACACTTGCATGCGCATAGTAGGCGGCGGTGGTGTCGTGCGCCGTGACAATCTCGTCAAATCGGCGGATGTATTCCGGCAGATGCTCTATCGGCACTGCTGCATCTTCAACGAACCCCACGGGTTTGGCATCGCCTTTCATGCCCATTAGCAAGCCGAGTCCAGCTTTCCGGGTCTCCCAGACACGTGATTTCTCTTCGGCGGTGGAACAGCGCACGAACGCATAACCGAAACCGGCACCTTTCAATGTCTTTTCAAGCTTTTCTAACTGCGACTCCAAATCCGCCTGAGTCTCACCGTAAAATTCGACAACGAGGAGCGCAGCGGGTTCGCCTTGGATGAAAGTAGTAAGTCGTGAAAATTCTAATGAATCTCGCGCCATATCAAGGATCGTTTTATCTATAAGTTCTACAGCAGTGGGGTTACATTCCAGGATGGGTTGCATCGCTTCCATAGATGCAATGAGGGATTCAAAATGGACGACACACAGCGCGGTCAGGTTGGGAATCGGAACGAGATTCACTGTCGCTTCAACAGTTGTTGCGAGTGTTCCCTCGGAACCGACGAGAATTTTTGTCAGGCTAAAGGGGTGATTTTCATCGCATCCGTCACGGCGATACGGTGTAACCTCTTTTGAACCGGCATCTGGAACAAACTCGTCAAGATTATAGCCTGCGACACGACGCAAGATACGCGGGTAACGTTTACGAATTTCTGCTTCGTTCTCCTCACAGATACGGCATAACTCGCGATAGATGTTTGCCTCTAATGTGTTTCCCTGTTTTTTAGTCTCTAATGTCTCAAGTGAGATAGGCGATACTGTGATTTCGTCAGCGTTGGAAAGCACCAAGTCAAGCGACATGACGTGATCGATGGTTTTGCCGTAGATGAGAGAATGCGAACCTGCGGAGTTATTGCCGATAGTGCCACCGACGTTCGCGCGACTGCTCGTGGCAACATCTGGTGCATACATCAAACCGTGCGGTTTTAACTTATGGTTCAACTCGTCTAAGACGATACCGGGCTGCACACGCGCCCAACGCTCAGCGACGTTTACCTCAAGCAGCTGATTCATGTATTTGGACATGTCCAATACGATAGCCTTACCGACGCTCTGTCCAGCGAGGCTTGTACCACCGCCGCGTGGAAGGACCGGGACGTTATGTTCTGAGGCAATTTGCACCGTCTTGATAATGTCTTGGCTGTCTTTCGGAATTACAACGCCTATCGGTTGTATTTGGTAAAGGCTTGCATCTGTACTGTAGAGTGCCTTAGAATACAGATCAAAACGCACCTCGCCTGCAAGTGTATTCGATAAATGTGCTTCAAGGGTTTCCGATGTGGAAGTGTCCATATTTGTTGTTCAAAGCGACCGTGTTCACAACCGCTGGAGGTTTCTAAAAAATCTTAAAAAATTTGACATTACTATCTAAATAAAGTATAATTAACCACACAATGCCCCTGTGATGGAATTTGGTATACATAGCAGGTTGAGGGCCTGTGCCTTAATTGGCATGCTGGTTCGAGTCCAGTCGGGGGCATCTTTATTGTTCCGTAACCTCCCCAAGCAGTTCTTGATACACTTGATAGGTCTGTTCTGCAATTGTCTCCCACGTAAAATTTTCGATACGGTCAAGCCCGCGCGCAACCAGATCATTTCGGAGGTGTACATCGTGTGCAATTCGATGTATCCGTTCCGCTAAAGCGTCCGTATCCGCTTCAGGAAAGACAAGCCCTGCGTCATCAATTACGTGCGGAATTTCGCCAGAATCAGAACCGATGACCGGGACTTCGCACGCCATTCCCTCGATAAGCACTCTACCAAAGAATTCAACCCATCCTGTTGTCGTCCGCGAAGGCAGGATGATTGTGTCCATACAATTAATATAGGCGGCGACCTCTTCGGGTGGCACCGCATCTATCCACACAATCCGTTCAGAAATACCGAGGGTTTCCGCACTTTTTTGAAAAATCGGTTTATCTTCACCTTGCCCAACGATTAAAAGTTTATAGATGGGCGAGTTATCACGGTTTACAAGGTGTGCTAAGGCTTCAAAGAGTGTATCTATCCCTTTCATTTGAAGGAGCCTGCCGACATAACCGACTACAAAACAGTCACTGAGTCCCAATGAATCTCGCAGCTGACTGACATCCATTTTATAGAAATGACGCATATCAACGCCGTTTGGAAATGAGGTCTGTTCTCCAGTGTAGCCTCGTTCATTTAGAATTTTTCCAGCATTTGCACTCAGCGGGAAGGCTTTATCCGTCTCTCGAAAGACAGTGCGTTCAATCCATACAGGCAATACACCAAACCGCTGCTTCGTCGGTATGCTCAGTGACGTGCGAAAAATGAAACGGCTGTTCGGACAATATTTCCGTTTCAAGCGAACCGTTTGTAGTGCGTTAAGGCTCCACGCTTCCTCCTCTAAGTGAATAATATCCGGTTGGAAGTCCCTGAAGTGAGGCTTAATGCCACGGTGGTAATAAAAACGGCTACCATAACCGGAGAATCGGATCGGGCACGGAAATTCTTCACACGGTGTGTCTGGTTCCGGTTCAAAGACAATATCTTGGAAGCTTTCATACCAACGCGTTGGTGTGATAACACGTAGTGTGACATCCGGGCGTTCCGCAATGAGCGCGAACTTTCGCCGGTACGGCTTCATAATGTAAGAATGAGAAAGGACTAAGACACGCAAGGTGCTAATTATATCGGTTTTACTCGGAGTGTTCCGAGTCTGCTACAGACGACGGCGATGCTTCGTCTGACTCGTCATCCGTCACTGTAAAGGCGATCTCGGCACCGGTATCTGCCTCCTCTGTCTCATTTGATGCAGCGAGGACATTCATTAAACCTTCAAGCCTCTCTTTGATTTCGGAACGTTCTTGAGAAGTGCCTAACCGTTCTAAGTCGAGTTCCTCCTCAAGTTCGCTATTATGGGTTTCGAGTTCTTGAATCTTTATGTCGCGTTGTAGGACATCGTTATTGAGACGCGCGATTTCAGCCTCAAGCTCCAGTTTCTCTGCTCTCAATTTCTGAACGGTCGAAATTGCAAGTTCAACATGGTCTTCCAAAAGCGATACAATACTCTGTTCAAATGATTCAGACATATTGTGGTCTCCTCCAAGGTCATTTTTAGTATCTTTAATCCAAGTCTCTACCTAAAATCAAAATAACGCATTCAATTATGTTATATCTAATGTATACTGATATAATATAAAATTCTATTTATGCGTCAACATGACTGAATTATACTTTACTTTCTGTTACAATACAAATTAAAAATCTGTAGTAAAGGATACCGAATTTGCTAAAAACAAAACTTACCTAAGTTGTAGAGGTTAATTTCCCTATGACTTTAATATAAAAGTAAAAAGAAATCTCATGATTTTCAAGCGAGATGACCTCTGTACACCTACAACGCTTTAGGTGGAAACTTGGTTATCTTTATTAATGCGTGGTGGATTCACACTTTTCCCACAGCGGTAACGGTTGATTCAATAAGCGACAAATGCTCGGCATCTGCCCAATTTGAACATTCATGAACGTAGTGAAACAGATACTGCTGGGCATACCCTACACCGTCCCCGAAATAACTGTGAGCGAATTCGCGTATTTCGCGATGTGTCGCGCGTCGGCGAAGATAAAGCGTCTCAAAAATCCGTTTTATCCAGACATCAATCGGCAATGCCGCGAGATGCCCAAGCGAAAACAGACAGATACAATCGGCGACCTTTTCGCCGATACCGTTTCGACGCATTAATTCCTGTTTCGCTTCAAAGTACGGCATCTGTTTCATTGATGTGAGCGGAAGTTCACCGCTAACGACTGCTTGTGCGGTATCGCGAAGATAATTGGATCGGTAGCCAGTGCCGCATGCAAGAAGTTCCTCGTCTGTTGCTGTTGCGAGTGCGTCCGGACTCGGAAAACTGTAATCCACATATCCAGCAAGTGTCAAGTGTTCACCGAAACGTTCGGACAACCGACGGATAATACCACGAATTCGAGGGACATTGTTATTCTGCGATAAAATGAACGATGCCACCGTTTCCCAGAGTTCTTGGTTCAGGATGCGCATTCCCCAAAGTTTCTCAATTGCCCGGTGCATATAGGCATCGTTGTTAACTTCAGCAAGAATTTTTGGAACATCGCGCCCAATGTCAAGATAGTGACGGAGATATGACACGAAACGGGTCTCATCTTCGTCGGTAGAACTCTCAACACACAAAGTAGTTCCTTCTTGGAAGATTTTGAGGATGCGCCCTTCTACAACACCGTAGTAGGCATTATCTATTCGGTTCCATCGAAATGATTGTCCCGATTCTAAGGTATATTTCAGACTGAAATCTGTTGCGTTCTGAATTTGCATCGTGCGTCTTGCCGGGTTTTAATGAAGGTTTGTAGGCAATGCCCTTGATGTTACCTCTTGATGTTACCTATTATAAGTATATAGCAAATTACAAAAATTAGCAAATTTTTATTGCGTTGCGTAGGTTCTACTTCCCAAAGGTAAGTTCTATAATTTGACATTCATCGCGTTTGCGCGTATAATATATTAACACCTCCTCATAAATAATATGAGCATCTGTTAGCAGAATCAAACAGGAGACACCTTTAAGACATGATTATCTTTCTACGCGAAAAATTTATTGCGCAACTTTTTATGTGGATAATCGCTATTGTGTTTTTGGTCGGGACAGTCTTCCTCTACAGCAACACGCGCGGCGGAGATGGAGACCCCGAGGGAGAAGTCGTTCTCAAAATCAATAACGCAGAAGTTAAGCGCGGAGAGTTTGAAAGTGCTGTTGCCAACGCTATGGAATCTCAAAGGCAGAACCAACGGTTCGGCGCACCCGACAAGGATCAGATACAAAAAAACGTGATTGATCGTTGGGTTCAACAAACTATTCTCGGAAGTGTGGATATTGGCGACGCGGAAGTAAAAAACTACATCCGAAGTGACGCGAGTCGGGTTGAAGAGTACAACCTCTACCAACAGTGGGGGGTAGCAGACCTCTATACCGACAATGTCCGTTTGCAACTCAGTACCGATGCGCTCCGAAATAGTGTTCAGGCTCTGGAATTGGTAACCGACACTGAAGCGGAACGAGCCTACCAACTTGAAGCGGATAAAGCGAAAATCAAGTTTATCGAATTTAAATACAACGACTACACCTCAATGATTGAGGTTGACGACGCAGCAGCGAAAGCCTATTTTGAGGAAAATCGGGATAACTATAAAGTTGAAGAACAGGTAAATGTCAAGTTTATCAAGGTGAATCCTGCGGATCTGGTTTCAGATGAAGATATTAGGACATATTACGAGGAAAATCAGAAAGAATTTACGACACCGGAAGCCGTTAAAGCACGCCACATTTTGAAAAAGTTCCCTGACAACGCGACGGACGAACAGAAGGCAGAAACCAAAACCGCCGCGGAAGAGCTGCTCAAAACCATCAACGCAGAACTCGCTGCCGGCGCGGATTTCGCCGAACTCGCGAAAAAGCATTCGGAGGGTCCCTCCGGAGCACAAGGCGGGGCATTGAGAGGCAGAAATCCAAAACTCCCACCTGGCGACTATTTCGCACGTGGCGATATGGTAAAACCTTTTGAAGAAGCAGCTTTTGATACCCTAAAACCCGGAGAAGTCAGCGGTTTGGTCGAAACCAGTTACGGGTATCATATTATCAAATTGGAGGAGAAGAAGTCGCCGGAAATACAACCTTTTGAGCAGGCACAATTTGAGATTGGACAAAAACTTGTTCAGGTGAGCGGCGTTGACAAGGCGAAAAAAGTTGCTGAGGACCTGTTGTTTGATATCGAAATTCAGGACTATGATAAGGCACTCGCACTTGAAGCGTATAAGCAACTTTCTCTCGCTGCGCTGGAAACAGGATTTTTCAGTCGAGATGCCACGACTATTCCGCAGATTGGCGCGACATGGGGCTATCAAGGTTTAGTGGATGAACTTTTTGATATGGAAGTCAACGTAAGCCAGGTGATTGAAGCAAAGAAACGAACTGGGCAGGAGGTGGAAGCCTATTTTGTCGCTACCATCCTTGATAAGAAACCTGCGGCTATCCCACCCTTTGAGGAGATAAAAAAAGAGGTGATTGAGGGAACAAGCAATATTGATGGGTTAGAGAAAGAAAAGGCGAAGGAACGTGCCTTTGCGGATGCACAAAACTTGTTCAATCAACGCGGCGATGCCGCATCTTTGGATACTTTACTCGAAAAGTATAAAGCCCCTGAAGATTTAGCGGCAGACCGGCTCTCTGTCCAAGAGAGCAATCCGTTTTCGCTCAGCCCGACAAGCGATTACATCGCCGGTGTGGGAAATTCAGCGGAAACCATGTTTGCAGCGTTTCAAATGAAAGTCGATGGTATCGCTGGTCCCTTTAAAGGCAACAACGGCGTTTACATTATTCAGCTCGTTGAACGGGAAGAACCGGATGTTGAGGCGTTCAAAACGGATCCGGCGGAGAAAGCCCGGCACCGTCAAGCACTCATCCAAGCCAAAAAGCGAGAAGCATACTTGAACTGGTTCGCCGCACGCAAAGAGGCAAGCGAACTCTGGATACATCAAGATTATCGTTAGATACGCAGATTACTTTCAAGGTGCATCCAGAAACCCGAAATCACCAAAGCACGCAAGACCCGAATGAGACCCAACAACCCTGCGCGCGAATGACGTTTGGGATGTTGGGTTTCGCTTTATAAATAAGGATAGGTAGCATCGGGCTGATAGTTTGGCAACAACGCATTGTGGGTTTGTCCCGCGATGAGACGTGTCCCATCGGTAAAGCCTTCCGGACGGTGACGGAGAATTTCGATCAGATGGTTCCGCCAAGGTGTTAGAAGCGTTTCCGCCTCGCTCAACCTCGCCAAATCGCATGTTTCATGTGGATCGTCCTGCAGATTGAAGAGGTGTTCTCGACCAGTTTGGGAATACCAGATGTACTTGTGGTGTCCGTCGGTCACATAGTGGTTCCCGTGACTGTAATCGTAACAGCCGGAGTGCTCACCGTGTAGGTAGTCCCGCACCCGGTCGGTATCGCCTTGCATGATGGGCAGTAGGCTTTTACCCGTGCAGGTGCTCGGTATCTCAGCTCCAGCCGCGTCCAAAATAGTCGGCATGATGTCCTGTAGACCGACGGGACTTTGACAGACAGATTCTTGCGGGTAACCCCATTTTGCCGGTGCCCGCATTAGAAAAGGTACTCGGGCTGAGGCTTCATAGGGCCAGGTTTTGCGGTACAGGTTGTGATCACCGAGCATCTCACCGTGGTCGGAAGTGAAAATGACCAAGCAATCCCTCAGTCCGCCGGCGGACTGGATCAGACGGCCGATCTGATCATCGATGAAATTGATCATCCCATAATAGGCGGCACGTGCACAACGCATATCGTGCTCGTCGAGACAGATTTCCCAAGCGTTTGGATTCAGTCCTTTCTGAGCACCGTCAAATTCGGGTGCCCAATCGCCGACCACAGGTGGAGGCAGATCTCGCTGAATGTAACGCTGGTAATAGTGTGCCGGTGGAGTCAGCGGGGGATGTGGGTCTATGAAAGAGATATTTAGAAAACAGGGGACCGTCGGGTCGCGTTTCCGCAGAAAATTGAGGGAGCGATCGATACACCAGAAGGTGTGCATCTGTTCTTCGGGGAGATGATGTGGGCGACCGACCCATCCGTTGGCGGAGACACCGTGAGCCATGCCAGGATCAACGTCGTTCCGATGGTAGTATTGCTGCAACCAATCGACGTAGTCGTTGTCATCTCCGCGAGTGGCATCCGCCAACTGGAGATGATCGAAGCCGTATCGCTTACGCGCTGGCATCAGATGCAGTTTGCCAATCATTTCGGTTTGATAACCGGCTGCGGACAATTCACCTGCCAAGGTATGCGGCGGGTTCCACTGCGCACCTCTAAATCCTACACCACCGTTGGCTGCGGGCGCGGTACCAGTCATCAGACTGCGGCGTGCCGGAATACAACTCGGACATTCAGCATACCCGCGGCGAAAATGCGTGCCGGTATGACCGATCCAGTCCAAGTTTGGTGTTTGTAGGCAGTTCGGTCCGTCGGGATCCAAGCCGAGACAGTCGCCGCGTTGTTGGTCAGTAGTAATTAACAGGATGTTCGGACGGGTATTAGGCATCTCAAACTCCAGGTGGGAAAACATCAAACCTGTGACGCGACATTTTGTCGGAGCGAAGGCTCAAGTGGTAATTAATTATTAAGGATTTCGTAGAAGAAGTTGCGGCGTTTGGGGATATATCCGAGTTCCGATATAGTCCGTTCAATCTCCTCAATCGGCATGCAGTAGACTGTGCCCGCTTTGCTGACAACATTTTCTTCTATCATCGTGCCGCCCATGTCATTCGCTCCGAACTTTAATGATAGCTGCCCAATTTTTGGACCTTGCGTCACCCAGGAGGATTGGAAGTTGTTGAAGTTGTCGAGGAATAATCGGGAAATCGCAAGGGTTTTGAGGTACTCAAAACTTCCAGCGGGTGGAATGTGTTCCATACGGGTGTTGGTAGGTTGCAGGGACCAGCAGATAAAAGCGGTAAACCCACCCGTCTCATCTTGCAAATCACGCAAGCGGACGAGGTGTTCAACACGTTCGGCATAACTTTCTACATGCCCATACATCATCGTCGCACTCGATTTGAGTCCAACGAGATGTCCTTGGCGCATGACTTCCAGCCATTCGTCAGCGGTGCATTTTTTGGGACTAATCTCATTGCGGGCATGGTCAGTGAGGATCTCCGCGCCGCCCCCCGGAATCGAATCAAGGCCAGCATCTTGCAAACGGATGAGCATTTCGCGCAACGACATACGGTTTATCTTGGCGAACCAATCCAACTCCGGTGGCGAAAACCCGTGGATATGAATGCGATAATTCGCCTTAATCCAGCGGAGCAGGTCTTCGTACCAGTCAAGCTTGAGTTTCGGGTGTAGTCCGCCCTGCATCAGAATCAACTCGCCACCGAGGTCGAGCGTCTCCTGTATCTTTTTTCCTAACTCATCGCGTTCCATGACATAAGCATCAGGATCCTGACGATGGCGGTAAAAAGCGCAGAAATCGCAATCAACATAGCACCAATTGGTATAGTTGATGTTCCGGTCAACGATGTACGTAACATAACCTTCAGGATGCTTCCGTTGCCGGATAACATCCGCCGCGTGCCCTAAAGCAAGGAGATCATGACTCTTGAAGAGTGTGAGGCAGTCGTCAAAGTCTAACCGTTCCCCCGCAAGCGATTTTTCGAGGATAGGCTGGATGTTTGTGTCCATTTAGGAATTCCTTCAGTCTCTAAAGCTAATACTTCAATTTTAACATTTATAAGTCAGTTTGTCAACTTTTCCGTTATTTTAATTTGACTTTTGAAAGAAATCGGGTATAATTATAATACGCTCGTCTAAATCTGTATTTATAATGCGGAGGATTAAAAATGAATGAAGTCGTTTACAATGAAGACTTGGTGAAAACAGTAAAAAATAAGTATCTTGCAGTGAATATTGCCGCGAAGCGCGCCAGAGATATAAATGCAAATGGCTTACCCCTCGCTCCTTCAAACACGGCAGAGAAAAAAAAGAAGCCGGTTGCTATTGCAACACAAGAATTGATTAACGGGAAACTCCACTTTGAAAAGAGCGAAGTAAAAGTTCCTGATTCCAAGACACCTTCCATTTTTACAGATGTTGAGGAACCAGGAGACGGAAGCGATATATTTGATGAAGAGATCCTTGAACAGGAAAGCGATACGGAAGCGGTGGAACGCGAAGAGGGGCTATAGTTCTGATGAACTGTGGTGCTGAGATGCGTAAATCGCTCCTATCAGAAAACCTATCGCGAAAAATGGAAATCACCGAAAATACGGACTGGAAGCCTCGCTCTTTAGGGCGGGGAGGGAAGTCCCCTCTCGTGAATTAGACCCCGGCGTTTTTTATCAAAAAACTTGATAACCTGCTAAAATTGTGATATAATTAGTACAAGCACTATCGGTTGATATGTTCTTGGATGTCGTGGTTACAGAACTCGTAGAGGCATTCCGACTTCGCCCGACTGGAGCGAAGTGAAATAACTCGCAGTCCTATACCGCTAAAGCGGGACCCGCAGGGTGGGAGATAAACCCGTCGCTCCCGAAACACCGAATGCTGAAAATAACAAAGTATACGCCTGCTGCGGGCGTTTGTGGAGAGCGTTGGGTTACCAACCTCTGTGAAACGAGAAATTGCCATGCTGTATGTGCCTGTAAGAACCCGAATTAACTTTCGTTGTTTGGCGCGCTCTTAACAGGTTCCTATGCTTTAGGATGGACTGGGTCATTTAGTTCTCCGATAAAAGTGAACGCTAAATCTCAACATACCCTTGTAAGAGCGAACTCCGATTCACGACTTTCAAATCAAAACGGAAACCAAAAGACCAAAAACTAAATAGCCTTGTAGGTTGGGGTAGTTGACTTGACAATATTGAGTAAAGTGAGTATAATTATAAAGTGTTGCTGACGTGGCTCAATGGTAGAGCAAGTGATTTGTAATCACTAGGTTGGAGGTTCGATTCCTCTCGTCAGCTTTTTATTATGGGGGTATGCTAGAGCGGTCAAATAGGGCAGACTGTAAATCTGTTGGCTATGCCTACGGTGGTTCGAATCCATCTGCCCCCAATCTGCTCTTATACTGAGTAGAATCGTAGCGGAATCAGCCTTGGGAGCGGGTTTCCCACAAAAATCCAGATGGACGTGACGCAGTGGTACGCTGCGTTATCACTTATGTTATGCGGGAGTAGCTCAGCTGGTAGAGCATTGGCCTTCCAAGCCATGTGTCGCGGGTTCGATTCCCGTCTCCCGCTTGTTGAAGTATTTTATTTTTGCCGACGTAGCTCAGTCGGTAGAGCGCGTCCTTGGTAAGGACGAGGTCACCGGTTCAATTCCGGTCGTCGGCTCCACTCACTGAAAGTAGGGTTTTATTATGCCAAGAGACATTGTAACATTAGCATGTGATGTATGCAATCAGCGGAATTATGTAACAACTCGGAACCGCCGGACGCAGCAAAATCGGTATGAACGGAAAAAATACTGCCGGTTCTGCCGAAAACATACACCTCATAAAGAAACACGATAGTTTTTTAGTCGGTGCAACGGGCAACACTGCCTTAATTGTTAAGTGAGCCTGTGGCACACTACAAAAATCTTACAGGCCAGTAGCTCCAACGGTAGAGCGTCGGTCTCCAAAACCGAATGTTGGGGGTTCAAATCCCTCCTGGCCTGCCTTTTATAATTTTATTATGATAACTCGCTTGAAAAAATATCTTCAGGGAATCCATCTGGAATGGCAGAAGGTGACCAAACCGGATGTCAAAGAGGTACGGGGAAGTACCATTACCGTCATTGTCGCCTCCGCCCTATTAGGGCTTTATATCGGGATAATCGATGGCAACTCCGCCTTCCCAGAATGGAAACACCCTTTATCTTGGATTTTTCTCGCAGCTCTTCCAATCGCTGTCTTTTTTATCGTGAAAAGTTGGGAAAACGAGTCACGAAGCAATAGAGATGCCGAGGCTTCCATTGACGGAAACCGGAAGGTGATCGCGGCGGCTGTAGCCTGCATCCCTTTAATCGCTGTACTTGTAAGCCAATATGTCTTGAACACCTCACTTGAGGGCTTCGGTATGGCTTTTCTCAGAACTCTTTTTATTCGTAGTTAACGCTTTTGTACTTCAATAGCACTTCTAACGTACATGGGTGAATTAGAATATGAATGGATACTGGTACGTTGTTCAGATATACACCGGACATGAAAAAAAGGTTAAACTCACCCTCGACAACATGATCGCACGGGAAGAGTTGCAGGACGAGATTTTGCAGGTTAATGTCCCAGAGACCGAAGTGGTCGAGGTTAAGGACAGCCAGCGAAAAGTTAGCGTCCGGCCCTCCTATCCGGGGTACGTCCTTGTTAATACCACCCATGAACTCGGCCCGCATGTTGAGAGCACGATTGGCCAAAGAAGTTGGTCACTCATCCAAGAAACGCCAGGAGTCATGAATTTCTTAGGGCCCGCCTCACACCCATCGCCTTTGAGTCCTGATGATGTTGAAACAATGCTCCAGATGTCGACTGAGGAAGAGGAAGTTGTACCAATTCCAGCAATGGAATACGAGATAGGCGATAAGGTTAAAGTGATCAACGGACCGTTTAGTGGATTCCCTGGCGAAATCGAAGGAATTGATATGGAACACCAACGGTTACGCCTCAGCATTTCGCTTTTTGGTCGTTCAACCTCTGTTGATTTGGGCTTGCTTGAAGTGGAAGAACTGAATTAAATTAAACGGCGTTGTCTAAATACGGGATCGCGGTTGTGAGTTCATGTCTAATCTCATACGCCGCTTGATTTATAGGAAACACACTTTAGAATTCTCACAATCCACAATAGGGAAAAACAATGGCAAAAAAAGTAGCAGGTGAAGTTAAACTCCAATTGGTATCCGGACAGGCAACACCACAGCCGCCTGTTGGTCCAAGTCTCGCTCCGTATATGATTAATCTACAGGAGTTTATCAAATCTTTTAACGCCCAGACGCAGTATCAAACCGGCATGGTAGTAACAACCGTCATTACCTGTTATAGCGACAGGTCGTTTACGTTTAGCGTAAAATCGCCGCCCGCGGCAGTTTTACTCAAAGCCGCAGCGAAGATTGCGAAAGGCTCAGGTGAACCTAACCGAGACAAGGTTGCCTCTGTCACAATGGATCAAATCCGCGAGATTGCGCAGACGAAATTACCTGACTTAAATACAACAGATTTAGATGCTGCAATGCGGATGGTAGAAGGCACCGCTCACAGTATGGGGCTTACAATTGGATAGCGAGGCTCAGTCGTATGACGAGGCGCATGACCCTTGCATACACATAAACTCGCTTTGGAACGGGGCTACAGAGATATGCCCCACTGACTATCGGAGAACAACATGGCGAAAAAAGGGAAGCGATACACCGAGATCAAAGAGCATGTGGATAGACTCGAGCTGTACACGGTAGATGAAGCGGTCTCGCTTGTGAAAAAAACGAGCGGCGCGAAGTTTGACGAGACAGTTGATCTCGCGTCACGCCTCGGCATCAATGCACAACATGCCGATCAGAATATCCGCGGCACCGTTACACTGCCCCATGGCACAGGGAAATCAGTTCGTGTCGTCGTCTTCGCCGAAGGCGACCCAGCACGACAGGCTGAAGAAGCTGGCGCGGATTTCGTCGGAACAGATGAACTTGTTGATAAAATCGTTGACGGATGGCTTGATTTTGACGCAACAATCGCGACACCGGATCTGATGCGTAGTATTATGCCTAAACTTGGGCGGGTTCTCGGACCGAGAGGTTTGATGCCTAACGCCAAGGCTGGCACTGTCACAATGGATGTCGCTGCCACAATACAGAGTATCAAAGCAGGTCAAATCGAATATCGAGTAGAACGTGTGTCTGGTATCGTTCACGTCCCGATCGGCAAAACCTCCTTTGAGGAAGAGAGCATTAAAGGGAATCTTAATGTTGTAATGGGTGCACTCATCGCCGCTCGGCCGTCCTCCGTAAAAGGTAGATACCTTCGGAGTGTGGCTATCTCGGCAACGATGGGAGTCGGTATCCGGATAGACCCTCAACAGTTTGTATAAACGACACGGGATACGATATGGAAATAGCCTGTACAACTGAATAGAGTCGTAGAACGTAGGTGCCATCGGCTTAATTGCCTACCGAGGCTTGAATGGAATGGAAACAACGGGCGTGCTTTTCAAAGGGCATATCCAACCTTATTGCCCACTGTTGTTTTCTCTGTTTATGTGAGCCTCCAGGCACCTGGGGGCTTTTTGCATGCAATCGTATACCCCATTAACCTGTTTGTATGGAAACCGAAGCGACGTGATGCTGTTTCCATACAACCCACGCAGAAAGGAGCTGACACATGCCGAATCAGGCGAATGTTCAGCAAACAGAACAAATTCGTAAGATTTTTGACAGTGCCGACGTTGTTCTGCTGACAGACTTTCAAGGACTTACCGTCGCAGAAATTAACGAGCTACGGAATCAACTCCGAGCAGCAGATATCCGGTATAAGGTCTGTAAGAACACTTTAGTAAATGTCGTCGCTGAAGAGAGAGGCATTGAAGGGTTGACACCTTATCTCAAGGGAAATACAGCCCTCGCTACCGGCACAGATCCGGCGGCCTCTTCAAAAATCTTGCTCGCCTTTGGCGAGGAACACGAAAATTTTAAAATCAAAGGCGGGGTTCTCGGGACACGGGTGATTGACGCAGCGGGCGTTGAGGCACTTAAGGATATGCCGTCACGAGAAGTCCTCATCGCTAAGACCGTTGGACTTATCAGCGCACCCCTCATTGGACTTGTGCGAACCCTACATCAAGGGTCCCCCGCTAATGGGATAGTGAATGTACTTAGTGGAACAATACGTCAGGTAACCTCCGTACTCACACAGGTTGCCGAGCAGAAGAAAGAGGCAGAAAACGCCTAACGCTTATACTAAATATCACAGGGGAACCGAGGCACTGTGCCTCTCTTTTCCTACACCGCTTGATCGGAAGATTCTAATCAAGTCAATTTAGTACTACTTATAGAAATTAGTACTACTTATAGAAATTAGTACTACTTATAGAAAGGATATAAACATGGCCGCAGATATGGAAAAAATGATTGAGGAAATTAGCAACATGACCGTTCTGGAACTTTCCGAGCTGGTCAAAGCATTAGAGGATAAATTCGGAGTCAGCGCATCAGCGGCACCCGCAATGGCTATGCCGGGCATGATGCCAGCCGCAGCTGGTGCCGCAGCTGGTGAAGAAGAAGCCGCAGCGGAAGAGAAAACCGAATTTGATGTGCAACTCAAAGAGTTCGGTGCCAACAAGATTCCGGTTATCAAAGAGGTTCGCTCCCTGACCGGACTCGGCTTGAAAGAAGCAAAAGAAAAAGTCGAATCCGCACCAGTCGTCATTCAAGAAGGTGTCTCTAAAGAGGATGCTGAGAAGGCGAAAGAGCAGCTCGAAGAACTTGGCGCAGTCGTCGAAATCATTTAGGTGGTAAACACCGTTTACACCCAGACACCGCGTGATGAATAGGAAGCCCATTATGGTTTTGAGCATAGCGATTTGCTACGGCGAACTATAATGGGTTTCTGTTTTTTGTAAAAATAATCCGCGTAACGGTAGCGCGGATTGAAACTGCCCTATTGAAAATTACCAAGTCATTACCAAGTCGCACCGATGTTTAGTATTCTCGACATTTTTTATCTTGTTTTCAGCCAACTTGCAGTCGGCGGGTTTGTTCTTCTCTTTTTAGTCCCAAAAGGATTAGTTGGGGCAAACTTCTATCGTTTGATGGGAAGCATCTACTTGCTTGTAAGCGGTTTATCGCGCTGTGCGGACTTGGCTCTCCATCGGCAACCTGTCACATTTCTCAATTTTTTCGGATTCTGGCAGAACCCCGAGTCCGTTTTGGTCATCTCCTTCGTTCTTATCCTCCTCATCTATACACTGAGTTGGTGGTTCAAAGTCCCGCTGCTCACGCGGCTCCTTTTCTTTGGTGGGGTAATTTGTGGGGCTACGTGGATCGTTTTGAGTGCTCAGCGTTATTCCGAAATTGTTCAACTCCCCGGTGAAATGTTTCTACTCCCGCTTCAATTCTTGACAGCTGCTGTGTTACTCGGTGCCGTCCACAGCGGCATGTGGTTTGGGCATTGGTACCTCGTGACACCTGATCTGCCAGTGATTTATCTGAAACGGTTTAATAGTGTATTACTCTATACCCTTTCAGGTATGGCACTGCTGCTCTGCCTGAACATTTTTTTCAGACAGCAATCCATGGATGTTGTCCCTTTTAACCTCTTCTACCAAATCATCTTCAGCATGCGGCTGTTTATAGGCATCGCTGGCACGTTGCTCCTCTATTTTATTACGTGGGACTGTTTACGCCCTAAGTCTGTCGCCCGCGATGTGCTTGGCGCGACACGCGCTGCAACCGGTTTCCTTTTTATTGCCATTATTACAGTCTTTCTCGGCGAGTTTTGCAGCCGATTTTTGCTTTTGGAGATGCGGTTCATTTTCTAATCTTCAGGGTTTGCGTAAATCTCGAAATTAGCCCTTAGCCGACTGCTGCTGACTACCTTGCTGATGGCTGACTGCTGACTGCTAATATTGTGAATTTCGTTGTAATTTAAATTCAGACGTGCTAAAATAACTGCATCTATTAAAGACCTTTAGGAGGCACATAATGAAATCTCAAATTTTTTATGAACCCGAATCAATGAGCCTCGAAGACCGGCCCATACCGCAAGCCGGTGATACTGACCTGTTAGTTCAGGTACGTTCGGTAGGCATCTGCGGTTCGGATGTCGCATATTATTTTGGTAACAGTTCGCTTGAAACAGACGACGGAAAAGGACCCCTTATCCTTGGGCACGAATTTACCGGCGAAGTCGTCGAAGTCGGCAGTGAAGCAGGAGCAACAGGTGGATTTAAAGTAGGGGACCGCGTTGTCGTCAATCCCGTCCAATCAAACCCGGACTCCTTTTGGAGCCAGAAAGGATTGTCCAACCTGTGTCCTGAAAAACGCATTTTAGGTGTAGGAGTTGACGGCGGCTTCGCTGAGTACGCAGTCTCCGATTATCGCTGGACGGTCAAATTACCCGATAATGTTACATACAACCAGGGGGCGTTAACAGAACCTCTTGCGTGTGGACTCTATGCTGTCAACAATCTCAACGCTGAAGAAGGACAGACCGCCGTTGTCTTTGGACCGGGACCTATCGGTTTGATGATGGTGCAGGTATTAAAGAGCCGCGGCTTGAAAAATGTGCTGCTTGTCGGAACTCGCGATTATCGCTTGGATTGCGGTAAGGAACTCGGCGCAGATGTAGTCGTCAACGTCAGTGATACCAACTCTCCACACTACGTTGAAGACTTGGGAGCTACAATTCAGGAACTCAATAACGGAGAACTGGCGGACCGCGCAATTACGGCTACCAGCTCACTTGACGCAATTCATACGGCATTAAAAGTTACCGGTAGGCATGCAACCGTCGTTATCTTCGGACTCCCCGGCGATACAGATGTGATGCAGGTGCCTATCCTTGATACCATCCTCATGGATAAAACTATCAGGTTCTCTTGGCTTGCACCCGATACATGGGAAGAGGCTGTTCAACTTATTTCGAGTGGCGATGTCAACATGGACAAAATCATCAGCCACGAGTTCTCTCTCGAATCGCTTGTTGAAGGGATAACAAAGGTCCGTAACCGCGAAGATAGTTGCACGAAGGGATTGATAAAGGTTTTTCCCTAACCGGTATCTAATATGGGTATCCCATTTTTCATCGTTTTTGTCCTTTCGATCGCTTTTCTATCGCTTGGGATAACTGGGTGGGGTGACTTTGTTTCGATAGAGTGGCCTGATCAGGACTCACTCGATGCAAATAGCGACACCGTGGCTGGCACCCCTTATCTCAGTTTACAAGCCAATTATTCGGCAGTCGGACGATGCGTTTCAGGGTTTCTACTATTTCTGGTGAGCCTTTATGTTATGGGTTTTCTCCTCTATCTTGAGGAGCGAGAGAGCGGTAGGATTATGAAAAATGTTAAGAGTTTTACCAAATTACGGCAGTTTCTCGAACGGCGTCAGAAGGGAAACGTTTCACAATGAGATCTCTCATAAGATTCTTCGTTAGTATACCGGCCAATGGCAACGACATCGGAGAATCTGAACGCGCGTTGAAGAGGTAACCCCTGTCAGCATGGAACAACAATTAAAAAACGACTTACTTCTTCGCGCAGCGCGATGTCTGCCGGTGGAACGCGTACCTGTATGGATGATGCGACAGGCAGGCAGGTCAGACCCGCTTTATCGGCAGATTCGGCAAGAGCTTAACCTCCCTTTGGAACAACTCTTCCGAACCTGCCCAGCACCGATGTCACAAACAGATGTCGAAGCGGCAGTCAAAATCTCGTTACTACCCAAACGTATCGGTGTTGATGCCATCATCGTCTACAAAGATATTCTTACGCCTCTTGCACCGATGGGCGCACATTTCCGGTTTAACCCAGGCCCCATTTTAAGCCCGCCGATTCGGACGCAAGCACAGATAGACGCACTCCAACCGGTCAATGAACCCTCCTCACAGTTAGCGTTCACAGGGAAAGTCATTCGTAAACTACGCGAGACCCTGAACGGAGAACTACCGCTCATCGGTTTTGCTGGGGCACCTTTGACACTTGCATTTTTCCTCATTGCGGGGGAGAGCCCTATCAAACGTGGTGCTGGCGTATCGGAAAAGGCGACCCCTGTTTTCCAAATGATTGAAGAAGCACCTGAACTTATGCATCGATTGCTGAGCAAATTAACAGAAATGACCGTTAATTATTTGAACTATCAAATTAGCGAAGGTGTTCAAGTTGTACAACTTTTCGAGTCCATTGCGGATGTCTTACCGAGACACATATATGAGGAGTTCGCGTTTCCATATCACCAACAAATTTTCGCTGAACTCAATCCAGAGGCACCGGGGATACTTTTCGCAAAAGAGTGCACTTATCTTGATTTAATGCACCAAAGTGGGGCAGGTGTACTGAGTGTCGGGAAATGCGTAGACCTCGGCAAAGCGAAAGCCGAAACTAACGGCACGGTCGCTTTTCAGGGAAACGTGGATAATGATATGCTCCGGGATGGGACACCCGACGACATCACGGCAGCCGTCAAAACCTGCTTAAAACAGGGCGGAAAGACGGGACATATATTGAATTTGAGCCATGGACTCCACAGAGACACGCCTTTTGAAAACGTTAAACATTTTGTAAATATCGCAAAAACACTTTAGGAATACAATGAGAAACATGACAGAGAACCCTTTCGCACCACGACAATACGGACAACTTGTTAAAGTAACAGAACGCGTGTATCTGTTTCGTAATATTGTCAACTCCTCTATTATCATTGGAGATAATGGGGTTGCCGTAATTGATACACAGGTAAACCAAATGATGGCACGGCGACTGTACAACGCGGTCCGTACTGTCACAGACAAGCCAATTCTGTATGCGATTAACACACACTATCACTGGGACCATACGAACGGAAATACTATTTTTCATCAGGCAGGCGCAACCGTCGTTGCACGCGAGATGACAAAGGACTTCATTGTGAATAGGGCACCGCGGCAGGAGGCGTTCCTCCGTTCTCGCGGCTTTACGTTAGGGGATGCTCCGTTCCTTCCACAGCAGACATTCACACACGAAACCGAACTCGATTTAGGCAATCAACTCTTGCACCTCGTTCACTTAGGGAAGGCAGAGACAGATGATGCTACTGCTATCAGGATTCCGGCAGAAGAGTGCATTGTTTCTGGCGACACCGTTATGACAGGGAGTTTTCCTATCTTTGGACAACCTGTTATGAATGAAGGGCTTATGGCGAACCACGATTGGATTAACACAATTAAGGAACTCCGTGCGTACACACCCAAATGTGTGCTACCCGGACACGGTCCCTTAGCACGAGATGCCGAGATAGACTTGTTGCTGCAGATAGAATCCTATTTCTTAACGGAAGTCCGAAAACGCGTCGAACAAGGCGTGTCTTTAGCCGAACTCCTCGCTGAAATGGAAGCTAACCTACCCGACTGGATTCGGTCTATCGCCGAAGTTTGGGGAACACCCCGCTATGCGATTTTAAGGGTCTACCGCGGGTTGATTGACGACCCCGAACCGGGCTGGCAACACCTGAAACCTTCGGCTATTCCGGCTGCGGATACCGAAAAACTTCACCAAAAAACATACGAACTTGAAAAATTTGAAGCGTACCGAGAAACTGCCGAAGAGGTCGCGGAGGGTAATGATTTCGGTTTAGCGATTGCTATCTTAAAAAAATCAACGGAAAAATTTTCTAATCTTCCTGAGGCATGGACAGAATACGCTAATTTGCTTACACAAGTGTCCCGCACTGTGTCAAGCGTCCTTGAAAAGGGCGACTTCTTCGCCGAGGCAAAAAAGGCACTTAATATCGTCCTTGAATTGGACCCCGATTACGCACCAGCGCATCTTTTGCGTGGATACAACCATATTCTTTCTGCTTACCGCAACGGTGATGAAACAAAAACAGGGTTGGAGTCCATTTATAAAGCCTTAGTTAACGGTCTTCACGGCATACAACTCGCGCAAGCATACTTTTGCATCGGACTTGCACATCGCACAAATGGAGACGAAACACTGGCACGTGAAGCTTTCGCGAAGGCGATCACCGCTGATGCACGGTTCATGCCAGCACAATTAGCCAACATGGCGTAAAGATCACCCCGCTAAAGCGTCGGTGCTTTGACATAGCGTAGCCAAGCGTTCCCTGTTGAAGATCAAGTTCTTTACTACAGTAATATATCGCAGCACTGGGCGTGGCAGTCCGTAGGATGGTATGGATGCTCCCCAAGTCTATATCTGCTCCGTGTTGTGATCTGGATGGGGCAACATATAACCTGAAAGGGAATTTACGATGAACTTCGTGCCTGTTAAAAGTAAAGATGGCGAAAGACTCATGCCGACGACACCAACGCGTGCGGGTATGATGATCAAATGCGGAGATGCCACACCTTACTGGGATAATGGCGTGTTCTGTATCCGACTTAACAGAGTGCCATCAAAACGATTCAAACAAGAAATCGCTGTTGGTGTTGACCCTGGCAGTAAGAAGGAAGGGTTTACCGTCAAATCGGAAGCGCACACCTATTTGAATGTGCAAGCAGACGCACATAATAAAGTGGGTAAGAAAGTGGAAAAGCGTCGCGAGTTGCGTAGAGGCAGACGTTCACGGAAGTGTCCGAACCGCAAGCACAGAATGAACCGTCTTGCAAACAAGCAGCGTATTCCTGCTGGCACACGCGCACGTTGGGACTGGAAACTACGTATATTAGACTGGCTTGCTAAACTCTATCCGATAACGCAGATAGTGGTTGAGGATATCAAAGCACGGACTATCAAACGTGCTAAGAAATGGAATAGCAGTTTCAGTCCGTTAGAAGTTGGTAAAAACGGGTTCTATACCGAAATCCAAAAGCGTTGGGAATTGCTAACACTTCAAGGCTGGGAAACCAAAGAAATCCGAGATAGGCTCGGACTGAAGAAAGCGCCTAACAAGTTGGCAGAAACATTCGACGCACATTGTGTAGATAGTTGGTGTTTGGCATATCGTGCAGTTGGCGGATATAATGTGCCTGATAATACCGATATATTTTGCATTTCGCCTATACCGATACGAAGGCGTGAACTACACAGGCAGAATCCGCAGAAAGGTGGCAAGCGTCCCAGATACGGCGGAACCGTGTTAGAAAGTGGAGTGGTCAAGAATACACTGGTCAAACACATAAAACATGGGTTGCTACGCGGCACTGGGTTTAACGCAACAGGCGGACTCAACCTTAGTGAAATAACCAGCAGTAAACAAGTCGTTAGAGGCGCGAAACCAAACACGTATCGCATACTCAAACGACTAAACTTCAAATACTGCTAAAGTAGGCGTAACACCACTGAACTAAAGCAATGGTGTCCTACGCCTAAAGACTACGAGATAGGAGGAAATCGGGATGAGATACGACAGCGTTTTACTCGTCGCATTCGGTGGACCTACACCCGGATGCTGCCAAAAATATGATAGCGATGCATGTCCCGGTGAAGCCTACTGCTTTGTTGAAGGAATTGCTGGAACAGCCGAATCTCAAAGAGAACGTGTAAAAGACATCTCGGCACATTACGTCCAATTGGGCGGGTTTTCTCCATTTAACGAATTGACTTTCAAACAAGCCGACGCTTTAGAAAACGCATTACGAGCGCGCGATCTATTGCTCCCCGTTTATGCCGGATTTAGACATTGGACACCTTATTTAAAGGAAGTCGTCGCTGAAATGGCACAAAAAGGACACTGTAAAATACTCGGCATTATCATGGCACCCCACCAATCTAAAGTTAGTTGGGAGTGGTATCAACGGGCAGTGAAAAAAGGAATTGACGCAATTGATGGCGAAAAACCGACTATTGATTATCTTGACCCGTGGTACACACACAAAGGTTATGTCGGTGCCATCGCTGAAATTATCAAAACCGCGTGTGGCGACAAACTGGAACGTGCCGAGCTTGTTTTCACAGCACACGCAATTCCACAATCAGCGGCGGATACCTCTCCCTATACACAACAGTTCGCAAAAACAGGCGAAGCAGTCGCCCAAGAGATTGGTAAAACCCGATTCGGCTTGGCATACCAAAGCGAAGTAGAAAACAGTCCTATCCCGTGGACACAGCCTGATATCAACGATTGGCTTAAAGCCCGAAAAGAAGAAGGCGTTGACACCGTTGTCGCCTCACCGATCGGTTTTCTTTGTGATCATGTCGAAGTACTCTATGACCTTGATATAGAGGCAACTGAGACAGCGGAAGCCTGCGGAATTGATTTTATTCGGGCAAGAACTGTCGGTGCCCACCCCAAATTCATCAACATGTTAGCGGATTTTGTGTATGAAAAATCTGCGAAGTAGATAAAGGCAATTTCCTTATTTCACGTGCCGCCCGCGGTGGATAAAGACACAACATCGTAAACGAAATTACTTAGGATTGAGGCTTTTCATGCCGGAAAACTCTGGTAGGAAACGTGCTATTGTTATCGGAGGCGGCATCACAGGGTTAGCCGCGTGTTATCGCTTACAGCAGGAGGCAGCACTCCGCAATATTCCGCTTGATGTCACGCTCCTTGAAGCGACCGGACGCGTTGGTGGTGTTATCCAAACTGAACACCGAGATGGATTCCTCATTGAACACGGTCCTGATGCCTTTATCTCAACAAAACCGGCGGCAAAGGTGTTGTGCGAAGAACTCGGAATTACAGATCAATTCATAGGCACCAACCCAAAAGTCCGTCGGAGTTTCGTAACCCGAAAAGGCACACTGCATCCTGTCCCTGAAGGCTTTTACATGATGGCACCGGGCTCCCTGATGCCGTTTCTAAAAACCCCGCTCTTCAGTTGGCACGGTAAACTGCGGATGGCACTCGACCTCTTTATTCCGCGCCGAGAAAGAGATACGGATGAAGCCGTAGCCCATTTTGTCAGGCGTCGCCTCGGTACCGAAGCCTTTACACGGATGGCACAACCGATGATAGGGGGTATCTATACTTCGGATGCCGAAAATTTAAGCCTAAAGGCGACCTTTCCAAGATTCTTGGAGATGGAAAAAACACACGGAAGCATTATCAAAGCACTCCGTGCTCAAAAAAAGCAGACAGCCGAAACCAGCCGAGACACCAGTGGTCCCCGTTATAGTCTCTTTCTGTCGTTCAAATCAGGCATGCAGACATTGATCGATACACTTGCCGAAACCTTATTGAAGAATATTAAATTAAATACCCGTGTAGAACATATCCAGCAGGATGTCGATGGCAACAGATGGCACATCACACTTACCACCGGAGAAACTTTAAATTCGGAACTTCTCTGCATCGCTCTCCCCGCGGCGCAAACAAGCGCGCTCGTCCGGAACCTATCAAATTCACTCGCCAGCAAACTCAATACCATTCCGTATGCTTCTTCTGCAACGGTTAATTTAGCATTCCGCCGTACGGATGTTACACACCCGTTAGACGGTATGGGATTTGTTGTTCCTGCTACAGAAAACCTATCCGTTATTGGGTGCTCGTTCAGTAGCGTCAAATTTGAGAACCGCGCGCCAGAAGAACACATCTTGTTACGCGCCTTTGTCGGCGAACCTACTTCTAAAAACGCGGAAGCCGACCTTATTCAATTGTGTCAAGCAGACTTAATGCCTCTTCTCGGCATCGAAAACACGCCGCTGTTCGCCACTATTAGCAAACACACACAGGCAATGGCGCAATATCAGGTAGGTCACCAAGATGTTGTCGGTGATATAGAACGGCTCGCGAGCGAATTGCAAGGCCTCGCTCTCGCAGGAAATGGCTACCACGGTATAGGCATCCCCGACTGTATCCGAAGCGGGGAGACCGCAGCGATCTCGCTCTTGGACACGCTTTGTTAGGAGAGGCGATGAATTTTACAATGACGCGCTGGCGCATCATCGGCGTAAATTTGGGGTTTTTCGGATGTGTGTTGCTGATAATATTAACTGCTAAATTTGCGATCTATGCTGAAGACAATACACATCGCGTGACAGATGCATATCAAGGGTTTCAGGACGGAAAGTGTAAAAGCTGCCACCCTGCTATCTGGCAGGAGTGGGAAAGTTCGATGCACGCGAAGGCATGGGTTGATGAAATCTATCAGGCTGCCGCAAAGCAGGTCGCCAACAGGGAAACGAAATGCGATCAGTGCCATGCCCCTCAACCGATTCTCATCACAGGTGTTGGGAAGATGCCGAAGCTGAGGGACAAACAACGGGAAGCAGGCGTTTCATGTCTTGTCTGCCACCTCGATGCACACGGCGCGATGAATGGACCGGCAGCAAGTGCTGAAACCTATTTTCATGCCAACGTTACCAATTCCATCTATACTGAACCGACAACGCTTTGTGGCACCTGTCACGGGCAACAAAGCGTTCCTGAACATGACCAAGTCTCAAGTTTCCTAAATAGCAAATTCGCCGAAGGGGATACGAGTTGCGCGACATGTCACATGCCTGTTGTGACGCGGCTACAAAGCACAACGAGCCATGAAAGCATTAAAGGCAGAAAGCATACCTGGCGCGGCAGTCGCAGCGTTGCACAACTCAAGCGTGCAGCAACCCTTCAACTTGGATACGCAGACGGAAAAGTGGATGTGAAACTTCGGAGTAAGACGGGACACATCTTACCGGGGGGGACGTTGCGCACTATTATGCTTGAGGTAACACTTCTCGCACCAGATGGTACGGAACGTCAGAAACAGCAAATCTCAATTTCTGCCAAGGGTGAGAACCGACTGCTTCCAAACGAAAATAGAACTTACCCTTTTGATATGGTATCCGCTGCAACCGGCGATACGATCAGGGCGCGCTTGATATATCAATTGATGCCGAATACACCGAAAGCCAAATGGGTATTGATGGCAGAGAAAGCTCACATTGTGCCATAGTTTACGCGTTCATATTCGGCAATGAATCGAGACCAAGTAACCGCCTTAGTGTTGGGGTTGCGCGCGCGATAACTTCGTCGGATACCAATTTGAGGTGCGCCTGCTGCGGTTTCAGGATAGAGCGACAAAAAAAACCGAGTAACCCAACACGCGGTTCATGCGTTACATTTTCTGAAGAACCGTGCCATGTTGCTCCATTAACAATTAAGACAGAGCCTCGCGGTCCACAAATTTGCAACTCGTCGGTGTATTCAATACCCGCTTCAGGCATTGCCTCAAGCCGTCGGTGGCTTCCCGGCACACAACTGGTGGCTCCATTTTCAAGCGTAAAGTCATCTAAGAACCAGACGCTGTTAGCAACCAGCGGAAAACTCGGACGTGGTGTCGGCAAGGCAGACAGTGGATAATCAATATGGAGACCGGCATCCGGCGCGCCGGGATAAAGCACATTCACCGTAAAGGAACTCAATGGGGTGTGTAAAGTTTTTGGCACTGATTTTTTGGTGAGTTAGGGGTTGAAGTTTGTAGTAGAGAATGGTATTCTCTCTAAGATATTATATTTTTCAAGGAGAGAATACCATGCCTTCCATTGTAGCAAAGATTAACGAAGAAGTCCAAAAGATTTTTGAAGACCTGACAGGCGATCCGTCTGTCCTGATTTCCGATGTAGAGGAGCAAGTCTCTGCGGCTCTTGCTTCGTGGGGACAAAGACTTTCAGAGGGTATCCTTTCTGAACTCGCCAACGCCCCGGATATGACTCGAAAGTCTGTCGTGTGCCGAGAGTGTCAAGGGCGAAGTCGTCGGTATCGGCAAAGAAGCCGGAGTTTTACAACGCTGTGTGGTGTTTTGCGTCTGCCGAGATGGGAGTATAAGTGTCAATGTGGGGCTATTCATGTGCCTTGGGAGGCGAAGCAACACCTCAAGGGAAGGTATACGCAAAGAGTTGCTGCAGCGATGATGCGTCTCGCTGCACAGTTGAATTATCGCGCTGCCGCAGCGGAGTTAAAACATCAAGGCATTGAAGTTAGCCATACGACGCTGCATCAGAAAGTTCAGGCGTGGTCATCAGGTGAGTCGGTCTCTGATTATATTGCCGAAGCATCTCTGGATGTCGGTGAGCGGTGGTATGTCAGTTGTGATGGGTGCCAGACGAACTCACCTGTTGGATGGCAGGAGGTTAAAGTCGGCAGCATCGGTAAAGATTATCCGCATCAAAACGCGACATCGGTGATGAAAATCCGCCCACCGAGCCTGCGGTATGTCGCCTCCCGGAGCGGTGTGGCGGATTTTCGCCACCAACTCGCAGATTTAGCAACGCAGACCGGCATTTATCAAGACGAAAAAACGATCGCAGACGAAGAAGTCGTTGTGATAGGTGATGGGGCACCGTGGATATGGAACTTAGCGGATGAATACTTTCCGGGTGCCACTGAAATCGTTGACTATATGCATGCCAAGACGCATTTATATGATGTCGCTAAGCAAGCCTTCGGAGAAGAGGACCGGGAGGCCATCGAAACTTGGGTGGATACCACTGAAACACCTCTTTACAATGGAGAGACTTCTAAAGTCGTCGCACGTATCCGGGCTTTGGAGACACAAAACCCAGTTTCCATAGCAGATGTCCTTAAAAGAGAAGTCGGTTATTTTCAAAAACATGCCCATCGCATGCAGTATCGCACGTTCAACGAAAAAGGATATCAGATCGGCAGTGGAGTCATTGAGAGTGCTTGTAAACATGTTGTCGCTGAACGCTGTAAACAGGCAGGCATGCGATGGAGCAAACCCGGGATAAATGCAATACTCTTTTGGAGATGTTTGTTAAAGAATCAATCACTTGACGCATATTGGGATACACAAAAACTACAGGAGGCCGCATAAAAGGCCGCCAAAAACTTTACACACCCAACTCAATGTGCAATCGGTGCCGAGTAGATACGCCATCGCCGCAAGCATCTTCGGCTGTTGGATAGCCTCTTCAAAGATCTCGCCTTTGGCAATGAGATTCCAGACGCGTTGTGCACTGTCGTTCGCGAGGTATGTATGGCTTTTACCGGTTTCTTGCTCTGCTGAAGCGAGTGCCAAAGCACGTTCCCGAAGTTGTTCCGTTGTATTAGGCGGTATCAGGCTTTCGAGAAGTAGAAAACCGTTCTGATCCAATTGTGCTTTTTCAGATTCAGTTAACATAGGCTTTTTCCTCAAATACGATTTTTTTCTTGACAGTTTAAATGTTTTCTGGTAATATGTCAAATAGATTGTTGATTTCTGATTAAAATCGTCAGAATTCTCCATCCAAAATCCCAATTTTGGTTTGACATGTTTTCTTAATTGTGGTATCATATATAAGCGGACTGCAATTTAATCGATGATATACCGATGCGGCGGGAACAAATTTTTACCGATTGCATAAAACATCACACAACTGCAGGACGATTCTGGTTACAGGTTTCGCACCTGTAACGCTAATGTCTCTGACATGTAAGATTAAATGCTTGCTTAATTTTGCTACTTTTTGCTAAAATAATAGAAAAATTCCCGCAGAGTCAAACATGGAAGTTAGATGCCCCTTTCCATCTGTTCTGACCTGTGCCTTAGGTTATATACCAACTTTACCCTACGGCTACATCGGTATCGGGAAATTTTAATGCTCGTTGGTAAGATGTTAATTAGATGGGCAAACATCATACCCCGGTCGTCTTTGTTGTATTCTCGCTTGCCCATCTAAGAAACTCAGTACTTAGTCTTGCGAGCGCGCAGACTTAACGAGGAGGATGAGTTAATGAAAAAACGAACACTCGTTTGTTTTTTGATTTTTACATTGTGTGTTTTTTACACCGCAATTCCGAACACAGTTTTCGGGCAAGAAGAGGATGCTTCTCTCGCTGCACAGGTTTTAGAGAAGTACAGCGAACTGCTTCAACGTGAGGATCTCCAAGCGGTTTTACCAGATGTTCTGGAGGGGTTGAAATCAGACCAAGTTCAAAATGTCTTGAGTGGAAACCCTGCACTTATCAATCTTGTCGTTGCGAATCCGGCTATCCTTGCAAATTTCGGTGTGAACCTTGATCCGGAATTCATAACACTTTTGGAAACAGATGAAGAAGTTAAGGCTATGCTCAGCGATCCGCTGGTGCAGTCGCTGCTTGCGGATGTAGACGCGATTGACGAACTTGCAGCATTGCTGGCGGCCGGTGAAACAACACCTGAGCCGGAAGTTACACCTGAACCAGAAGTTACACCTGAGCCGGAAGTTACACCTGAACCAGAAGTTACACCTGAACCAGAAGTTACACCGCCGCCACCGGTTGACATGGTAGAACCATTTGAGTCAACAGCACTGACAAACCTTTCGGGCAAATCACGACTGGGTGGTCTGTCGCTAAACAACGCTTCTGCAAGGGCATTCGTAGAGAATTTTATCGCTGCACTGGCACCCGACGGAATAACGCTTGAAGCAGAGGTCGTGGTGGATGCAATCCTCGATGCGGTTCCAAAAGGGTTTCTTCCCAAAAAGCAGATTCGGCAGATTTTACTGTCAAAGCGTCTCACTGCTTTCCCGAAAGAAGCAGGTCAATTAGATCCTGAGAACTTCGGAAATGCTATAACGCCAAATTTTGCTGATTTTCTCTACACCGATTTTGGCGAAGCACCAAACCAAAAATACCTGACAAGCGATGGTCTGCACGTTTATACACGGGTTCCAGCGAAAGTTGCTGGTGTTGAGTTTAGCCTCTCAGATGGTACAACCGTTCCAGGCACAGAGGTTACAATGGATGAATTCCAAGCCGATACCATCCCTTATACCTTCCGCTTAGAGGAGACGCTTGCTGCTACCAACTTACCGGCATGGCCAGGTCTGGCTAACGCACAGTTGTTCTCAGAGGTTAGAATCCGGTATTCAACTACAGGTCCGATGGGAGATTACCTCTCTGATGTAATGGTTGCGACTGATACTGGAAATGGTGTCGTCTGGGAAAAAGAGTTAGGTATACCCCCTCGTAGCAACAGCAGTATCTTTTACTACTTTGAAGTAGTGCTTGCTGAGCCGTTGCTGTTCACCGCACTGGACCGGGATGCTATTGCAGCCTTGGACCCGACTACTGTTACGTTAGCAGATATCTTTGACCCAGCGAATCTACATAAAATTAGGATTGACGGTTGGGCAATGCCAGATCCGCGTAACCTCCAATTAGTTGACCGCGGTATTGTTAATCAGTTATTCACACCTGATTTGGCAGCTGAATTTTCCAACATATTAACTTCACCGCAAGTTATTGATGTAGTCGCAAAAGCCTTCGCGGGTCAGCAAGTCAATATAAATGAGATTCTGAGTGTTGCTACACCGAAGCAACTGCGCAGGATCCAGAACATATTACTTCGGAACACGAACGCACTGACAACTCAATTTGAGAATGAATTCGACCCGATGTTGGCTTCTGTTTTCACCCTTCCGCGCGTTGATTTGGAAACACATTCACTCTGGACTGCACGCATTGCTAATATTGCTGATGGTAACTATCAGTTGAAAGCGGATGTACTTGATGCTGACGGAACCGTTCTTGATCGAATTCAAGAGAATATCACAGTTGATACGAGTGCACCGGAAGGCGGTATTAACATTGGGTTAGGTGAAAACGTTACCGGTTATCAGAACGGCGATGTCTTTATTGCCACTGTGCCTACTGCCGGTACTGCTGGAATGCTCAATATCAGCGGCACGGCTACTGACGTAGGTCCAGGTATAGGTTACCTATTATATCAATTGATTGGATTGAATGAAGATGGGACACCCTACCTCGGAGAACCATCGACCCAACGCCCCAACACTTGGATGCCGTTGACTGTTGATTCTACTATGTTGGTATCCAATATTTGGGATGCGGTTCGGGATGCAGTCGCAGAAGGACGAATAGACGCGCCGTCCGATCCAATCCTTCAGACAGCCTTGGCGTTGCCGCTAAGTGGTGTGTTGGGTATCCTGAATGCTGGTTTGATACAGCAATTCGCAGATCCGTTCCTAAAGGATTTGGATATAGGGTTCAGCAGCTTAAGCGATAGCCACGCGCAATTGATTATTGATGCACTCGGTGCTACAATAGACATCGTTGATCATCTCGTGCCGGTCACCTTTAGTCCATCTGATTATGTGGTGATGCCTATCCAATTTCAAGGTGCGCAAATGCCTCTGGTTGGAGACTATGGTATCCGCGCAATGGGGATTGATACCCTCTTCAACGTCGGTGCTTATGCTACGCCTACCCATCTGAGGATCGTTGATCCAAGCATCAGTGTTGATAGCGCAAGCATTATGAATGCTAATATCGGCGACTTCAATAATGATGGTATGGTTCATCCAGTGTACGAAACTGGAATTATCTACACAAATACGAAAGATGTGAAGATAACCGGTGTTGTTGAGAACCTAAAACACCCGCTTGTATCTCTAATGGTCCGATATAAGGACGCTGGCGGTGTCTGGAAAGACATTGGTGAAGCTACGCTCACGGGTTCAGGGTTTGAAATCGACTGGACCGTCACCGATTTCGACGCATTAATAGCTGCAGGCGATACTGTCATGGTGCATGCCGAGGCGACAAATGCTCTCCAACTCACAGATGCGGCACCGATGGAGTTCGCAATTAAGCTGGATGCTGGTGTTTACCCACCTGAAGTGTTGAGAATTGAAGTAGATGAAGCGTCCATCACGATGCGTAATCTAGATAGTGATGCCCCACAAGGCACAGTCACTATTAACGCATCCACTCTGCCGCTGACAGGTCCACGGACTGTCTCCGTTCGGTTTGAAGCCACACAGGGCGATGGAGTGCCGATACCTCTCGGCATTGCTACTCAAAGTGGTGATGCAGGTATCGTTGATGCTGTTGAAGAAGCTGTCAATACCGCCGCTAGTGGCACTGACGCTCCGATCAATAGTGACAATCTGATATGGTCGATTACGGTAGATACGACGACGCTGGAAGACACCATCACAAAGGAAAGTCCCGGTGCACGGGATGCATCCTTGGATGACAACCAGTATACAATCCGCGCTTTTGCTGTCAGTATGGACGGAACAGAATGGCCATCTGATGCTATGACAACGCTCTCCGTTGACAATGTTGATGATGTCGAGCCTCTCGGGCCAACAAACATTACCGCTATTGCCAATGCTGATGGCGCGGTTGAAGTAAATCCTGATGGAAGTTACAACATTGGTGGACTCATTGACGCACATGACTCGTCCGTCGTTTCACCGATTGCGAAGTTTACCATTGAACCTACAGCTGTTCGGAAAACTTACAAATCGGTGATGTTGGTAACCGTACCTGAAATTAATGCTGATGCCATCGGAGATCCAGTCGAAATCACCGGAGGGGTCTTTGAGATAACCGTTGACGCAGGTGCGCTGGGTATCGCTGGAAATGGTGCCTATACGCTCCACGCCTTGGCTTTTGACCAAGTTGAACCAGAACCGAATATCCAAACCGATGCCTCTCCGGAACGCACGGTTCACGTCAAAAATTACCTACGTCCAGACCCAGCTGTCTTCAAGATAGCGGTGGATGTTGGCACAGAGAAGAACGCAGATAGTGAGGGCCCACAGGGAACGTTTATGTTCACAGGCTACACTATTGAGCAGAATTCGCCGCCTATCATGTCCATTTGGTTGGAGGCAAAACGCGCAAACGATACAGACTGGACAACAATCGGCACCGGCGATGCCAGCACTTCTATTGATATTGAAGATGCAGCACTACCCGGTGTTCTTGATTACCTGGCCGGTATTGCCGTTGAAGGTACCGAGACAGGTGATAAATCAGTTGTCGCCATTGATGCAACCAATAAACAATGGGCTGTTTCCGTAGATACGGTAGCATTGAAACTGGCAGATACCATCACAGCGGAAAGTCCCGGCGCACGGGATGTTTCCAAGGATGATAACCTGTATACAGTTCGCGCTTTTGCCGTTGACGGAAGTGGAAAAGAGTGGCCCTCTGATGCCACGGTAATGTTCTCACTTGACAACGTTGACGATGTCGCACCACTTGATCCGACAAGCGTCAGTGTAACAAGTGTTGACGGAGTTGATGTCGTCTTTGAAGCCTCTGAAGATGGTAACAGTTTCACCGTTGGTGGACTCGTCGATAAATATGATGACGCTGTCGCATCCCCGGTGGCTACAGTTACTATTGAACCGATAGCGGAACGGAAGACTTACAAGTCGGTCAAGTTCACAACGGATGTTGAAGGTGTGCTTATCGGTGAGATAACCGAAACCGCCGAAGGCAGTGGTGTTTTCACGGTAACTGTTGATGTCGGCACGCTCGCTGATGGTGAGACATACCTGGAAAACGGGACCTATGTGTTCCAAGCACTCACCTATGATGAGTTCGACAATGTGGAAGCGGAAACTGATGACTCCAAAATCTCGGTGACTGTTGAAAACAGCTACCGTCCGGCACCAGAAGTTTTGGCGATCGCGGTGGATCCGGAAAGTATTACCCAGACGAACCCAGATAGTGGTGCGCCTCAGGGGTCTATCACAATCAACGCTTATTCACACGAAATAAGCTCTCCGCCCACGAATGCTGTTCGCATTGAAGTCAAACGTCCAGGCGACGCAGAGTGGATTGGTGTCGGTACTGCCACTGAAAGTGTTGCTACTACCGAAGTTTCGGATGCAAATCTCGCCGACTTCGTTGGTTACTTAGCCAATGTGGCTGTCAGCACAGCAGAAGCAAACGAGAGTACTGGAGAGACCGTTGTAGCCATCAATCGGACCTATCAACAATGGATGATTGAGGTCGATACAACGACGCTTGAGGATACCATTACTGCTGAAAGTCCTGCAGCACGCGATGCTTCTAAAGACGACAACCAATACATGGTGCGTGCAGTCGCAATCGCTGAAGCGGACGGGAGTGAAATTCTATCCGCAGACGGTGTTACTGCTATGTTCTCGGTTGACAACGTTGACGATGTCCCGCCGGTAGGCCCGACGAACATTGTCGCTGTTTCTGACATTCTTGCTGATGGTACTGAAGCGGACATTGAGGCAAACGAAGATGGCAGCTATACTGTCGGCGGAATTGTTGATGATACGGTTCAGCACCCGGTAGCTATCTTTACCATCAAACCGGAAGCCAAGCGGGAAACCTACGATTCGGTCAAGTTGGTAACGGATGCTGAAGGTGCTGTCATTGAAGAAGCAGTTGAAATTGAAGATGGCGTTTTCAAAATCACCGTTGATGTAGCTGAGGTTCCAAACGGAAGTTATATGTTCCATGCCCTCGCTTTTGATGACGCTGATCCCGTTAATGTGCAAGATGATATGTCCGAAACCGACGGATCAAGAATCACTGTTGGAGTGCTGAACTTCCGAGTCTCTGATATTACTGACTTAGGAGTCAGTGCCGTAGATGGCACGGACGTTCCGGAACCACCCGCAGAACCGATTCCACTTCGTGAATCAGTCACTGTGAGTTTCATGGTTGCAAACGGTTCGTTAGCTGCTGAAGAACTTAGTGGCGCAGTAAACGGAAGTGCAGTGCCGAGTGAGGGTGCTGAAGATCCGGAAAATACCTTCTCGATTAAGGTAGAGGTCGGCGCACTCGTAGACGGTGTCTATACACCTGACGGCGTGGTCACGAAACGGAACGGTTCGGTTGCATTCCCATTAACAACGGTTAATGTGGATAACACCGGTCCGATGGTTACCATTGAATCACCTACGGAAGATGAGACGGTAGATAGCCTGCCGACCATCCGCGCAACCTATCATGACGGTGCCGGATCTGGTGTTGACGGGGCGACTGGAAGCCTCGCATTGGCACGTCTCCAGCCAAACGAAGTCGAAGTGGTTGTTGACCAAGCGGAACTTGAAAAAGATGCCGCAAGTTTGGTTTACACTCGCCGCGAAGAACTCGCCGGTGGCGCATATCGTGTGACTGTTCAAGTTACCGATAATCTCGGCAATGTTGGTGAAGGGTCCGCTGAGTTTGCAGTCAATGGTACTGCACCAATGGTTGCGATTCATTCACCGGCTGCAGGGCAAACCTTTGAGCATGGCGAACCGCTTATCAGTGGTGAATTTTCCGGCACAGGTACTGTTGAGGTAACAACCTTTACCATCAACGATGTTGATGCTACACCAGAGGTAGACGGGAACCAATTCTCTTATACCCCTGAGGAAGCATTAGTCAATGGTGATTACAAGGTTGTTGTCGCAGTCACTGACGGTGATGGCAATACGGCGCGGACATCTGTCGTCTTCATGGTGGATATACCTGAGCCGCCAAAAGATACAACGCCGCCAGTCATCTCTTCAGTTGCTCCCACTGGGCTCATTAAAGGTGCGGATCATGAGGCATTAGGAAGCACAAGGGCCTCAGCGGTTGTAACGGACGAACAATCCGCTATTTCGGCTGTGGAATTCTCTATAAACGGCCAGGTGATTCGTGTGTCCCGATTGAATATCGCTGAAGGAATAATTGAGGCACCAATCGACTTCGTGACACATGGTCCCGGTCTGTACACCGTGCGACTCAAAGCAACTAGTGAGGGTGGTACTACGGAACATGTGTGGACCTTCACATTCGCTATTGATGATGTCAAGCCTACAATCACCTCAATCACTCCCTCTGGAACTTTCCGTGGTGGACTCCCGGTCATCTCCGCGAGTGCCAGCGACGAGTCGGGGATTGATAAAATGACTATCACCGTCATGGATAGCAAAGGTAAAGAGGTGAAAGGCAAAACCGGAGACGATGGTGAAGACACTGCCAAAGGTATCAGCCGTTTGGATTTCAATCCTGACGTTCCTCTTGAAGAGGGTACCTACACGATTGCAGTCCGCGCAACGGATACGCTTGGTAATTCTGCCACAGCAAAGGGGAATTTCACAATCGATTTCGATACCGCCGCGCCGATTATCACGATGGCATCGCCACAGAACAACGCACGCTTGATGTATGCTAAGGGTGAGGCACGCCGACCGACTATTTCAATATCCTACGCGGATGCTGAAACTGGAATAAATGTTGAGTCTATCAGGTTCATTTTCAATGACAAACTGACTAACCTCACGCCAGAGCAGAAGTCAGCTTCCCAGGTAACTTATATACCGCCTGAAGATCTTGATCCAGGGCAATATTCGGTTAAGTTGGAAGTGTTTGACAGAGCGAATGAAGAGGGTAATGTCTCTGATAAAAGTAAAGGTGCCCGTGAAGCTAATATGGCTGTTTACGAATTCACTTTCTCTGTTGAAGAGAAGGATGGACCCATATTGGCAGCGCGGCCGCTTAACTACCCCAATCCGTTCAAGGACAAGACTCGCATCTCGTTCACGCTTGCACGGCAGGCAACTGTTTCGATTGTCATTTATGACGCAACGTTGCGACCGGTTCGCGTGCTTGTAGATAACCGTGTATTCGATGCTGGGAATTATACCCGTAAGGATAACGGTTCAGATGCGATCGGTTGGGATGGAACATCAAGCAGTGGCGAGGATTTAGCTCGAGGTATTTACTTCTGTGAGATTATTGTGGCAGACGGTTTCGAGCCAGAATACGCCATTCTCAAACTTGCACTGACGCGCTAAGTAAATGGCAGTCCGCATATCGGGAATTGGACATCTGTCCAGTTCCCGATGTGGACAGTCTTTTGGAGGATATAATGTTAATGACAAAACAAATCGCTAAATGGGCTTCCAGAAAATGCCCGAAATTGCTATGCGGTTTAATCCCACTTTTCTTTCTTATCCTAGCGGTGTCGCCGGTCAGTTTTGCCGGAGTGGATGCCATGCCGCACTTGCGGCTTGGTGCCGGTGCACGCTCAATCGGTTTAGGCGGAGCATTCACAGCAATCGCTGATGATGCTACCGCAACCGTCTGGAACCCGGCGGGCCTCGGATCCGCACCGGATTTAAGTCTCAATTTCTCGACCCAGCAGCTCGACTTGGATAGAAGCCACAACTTCATCGCATTGACGAAAGCACTCGGTTCCGCTGGATCTATCGGGCTTGCAGTCACAAACGCAGGGGTCAGTGGTATCCAACAGTATGATAACAATGAAAATTACGGCGGCGAGTTCGACTATAGTGCGAATGCCTATTCCCTCTCTTACGGCATCGGCATCGGAAATTTCAGCGTCGGTTTAACCGGTCGTATGCTCGCTGATAACTTCGGTTTAGATAGCGTTGAAAACCAGAGCGGATTTGGTGGTGTAGATGTTGGATTAATGGGACATGCCTTGCACATAGATGTCGGCGAAGAGAAGGTACCGACTTTCCATTACGGCGTTGTTGCTAAATATCTCGGCGCATCCATCGGCGATGACATCGTCCCGATGGTGGTCAATGTCGGTTTAGCTTACAACCTCTATATGGGCAATGTCGTTACGTTCGCAGCGGATCTGGAGCAGGAATTCGTCAATCTCGACGAGAGTGCTACGAGCCTGCGACTCGGGGCTGAATACACGATTGTCACTTACAAATCCACTGCCTTGTCTATCCGTGGCGGGGTCAGAGCTTCTCGCGACACGCAGAACCTCTTTGGTGGGTTTGGTGTGAACATAGGTGGGCTGCAGGTTGACTATGCCATCCAAGATGGCATGGCGAGTGAAATCAATGGTGTCGGATCAACTCACTTTGCTTCCCTCTCTTATAGATTTTAAAGGAGAATACTTATGAAAATGATAAGAGGCACTCTGAAGTTGGCACTGGTTCTGTACATCTGTGCAGCACTCAGCGGCGTTTATGTCTTGTCCGCCTCGGCACGAATTACACCACATGATGGAGATGATGGCACTATGCTCATCACCATTGAAAAAGGCGACACCCTCTGGGATCTCTGCCAAGAACATCTTGAAGACCCGCTCCAGTGGCGCGAGTTGAGTAAGTACAACGACTTCACCAACCCGCACCTCATCTACCCCGGCGAAACATTGCGTATTCCGCTCACTATGGTAAAAGATGCTCTTGATGGTGCTGAAGAAAAACTCACTATGCAGCAGGAGGGCCTTGAGAAGTTAAAGGTGGAATTAGCCGAATCCGAAGCGACGCGGGATAAACTTGAGGCAGAAATTAGCGGTCTCAATCAGAGTATGAGCAAACTCAAGGGACAACTCAAAGACCTTGAGGACAGCCTGAAATCACAAAAAGAATTGATGATGGCTGTCACAGAGTCCGGAAACGAAATCGCTTCTGGTGTCAAAAAATCTCTTGAAGCCACTAAAACCTCTATCCTTAACGACATCGCTCATCTTGACGAGCATCTCGAAGGGGTAGATAAGATGCTCGAAGACCGTAAAATGAAGGCGGAAGCAACACATGCACTCATTGAGGCTATTCAAGCGGACGCGAAGATGCTTTTGACGCAGGTTGAGACCAACCAGAAGGCTATCAACGAAGTTAAGATGATGCTTGAGGATGCCAACAAGGGTATACACGAGGAACTTTCCACATCCAAGCGTGCTTTGGTGTTCTTGACTACAGTCGCAGCTGGCATCGGTTGGTTCGCTCTAAGTACCATCGGTGGACGCAGCGGCGAGTAATCCCAACGCATCACCTGTTAGGCAGGGAAGGTGTTTTATAGGCACCTCCCTGCTTTTTTTATACGGTTTCCTACCGTTTGTGATGGGGTTTGAACCCCACCAACGCTTTCGGTAAAAGGTCCTGGGTATATGTCATCAAATACTGCTAAATACCCGCAACCTCCCTTCACTCAGGCGATTGAACTTTATGGCGATAGAGCTGGAAGTAAAGGGACTTTTAAATTTGCCGGCTTCGCGTGGATACAGCGCACGAAGGTCATACTCGTCCAAGGGGACGCGCATAGCCTAATTAGTGCCGCTGAATGGCGATGTTTACTACGCCTAACCGCACTCGCGCATCGCCTCAAAAAGCCTATCCTTTTGTGGGATCTGCCTGTCACGCATATTGCACCGATACAACGTAGAACTTCATTAGCTTGTGCGCAAACTGTTCAGAAAACCGAATTGGAACTGCTAAGACTGCCATACCCTATCATTACCATTTTTGATGAAGTTGATAATGTTGATCATACCGCTCCTGAACTGATATGGAATGATGGGATTGTACTTGTCGTATCACCGGACGCACAATTTTCTGAACAGAAAAAGATCAAAATAGCACAGCACCCTATGGACATCGCGCCCGCAATCTTGGAACTTCTGTGTCAAGCAGAGGCGGTTCCCGCCACAGAATTGATCAAAAACCGGCGAGAATCCTTACATTTCCTCGTGAAAAGTTAACCTACTCTACAATGAGGAGACGTTTCAATGTTTGAAGCGAAATTAAAACCCCGCCTTGAGACAATCCTGTCTGCTATTGCCAATAAAATGGTAGCACTCGGTATTACTGCGAATATGGTAACGCTTTTCGGATTCTTCGTGAACCTCATCGCGACCTTTTACTTCGCAACTGGGCACCTCATTACGGGTGGGATTCTTATTCTGTTTGGTGGAAGTTTTGATATGATAGACGGAGCCGTTGCACGTGCCCAAAGGAACTTACGAGCATCTGGGGCACTCTTGGATTCTGTTATCGATCGCTACTCGGAAGGTTTTCTCTTCCTCGGAGCACTTATCTATTTTTACAGTTTGGAGAGCCTGCTGGGGATAATTTTAGCGTTTGGGGCATGGTTCGGTTCGATACTCGTCAGTTATGTGAGAGCAAGAGCCGAGGGACTCCAAGTTACCTGTAAGGTGGGACTCATGCAACGACCCGAACGTATCATCTTACTCGGGACTGGTACACTGATCCAAGGGGTGCTCTGGTACAAATTTCCGATTATCCAAAGCACTGGAATGATTCTGCTCTGTACACTCGGTATCCTTACGCTCACCTCACATATTACTGCCGTTTACCGTTTGATTTTCTCCTATCACGAATTGGAACGCTAACCTAGCCCGAGAAGCGATATAATATCTAAATTAAAGGGCTTTAGCACAAGGTTCGTCGCGAAGACAAGCACAGTTACAACGAGAACCACTTTAATCCATTTATCACCCGCTTTTACTGCCCAGTGACTGCCGAGCCAGGCACCAGTAGCGGTTCCAGTGGCTAAAGTGATCCCTAAAACCCAATTGACTTGTCCTTGACTAATAAAGATGCCAAGGGCAATAATAGTGTAGAAGAAGATGATGAACACTTTTAGCGAATTCGTGATAACCAAGTCACTGTTGTCAAGAATGCGCAATGCAGCGATAATTAGCAACCCAACTCCCGCTTGAATGAACCCGCCGTAAATCCCCACAAAAAAAAGAGCAATGCCAGTGATAACTTTGTGGTTTGTGCCACCCGGGTTAATCCTACTTTGTAACCATTCTGTTGGATTGAAAAGTGCTAAAAACAGCATACTCACCATGACCACCGCAAGAATCGGCTCAAAGACTTTATCACTCGTACGGGTTGCAAGGATTACCCCAAGCGTTGCACCTGCAAGTGCAGGTAGCGTAAGCGCAATCGCATAACGAAAGTTTGAGACCCCTTTACGCCGAAAACCCAAGATCGCACTGAAGTTTTGGCAAAGGATCGCGACTCTATTCGTTCCATTGGCAACTGCTGTCACGTTGGTTACACCTTGTGTTATGGTAGTTAAGCCCGGTAGATTCAGGAGAAATATGAGGGTAGGCAAGGTGATCAGTGAACCACCAAAGGCGACTGTGTTTAGGAATCCGGCAAAAGAACCGACTCCGAAAAGCAGGACAATATACAGAAGATCAAGACCAAATATTTCAAACCCCATCCGAATTCCTTCCTTCCCGTAACATTCGGCGTGAAGTCTTACGACCATGAGGACGGTTTGTACGTCTCTGTTTAATTTTCGCAATCCCAATTAAAAAAACGGCGACAAGGTTGCCTGAAACAATGGCACTACCGAGCCCCGTAATTGCCATAAAACCGCTGACCTGAAGAATACCGTCTCCAAACGGACAGTGCCAGTGTAGGCTGAAAATAGCCACAGCAGGAATCAATAAACCGAGGACAAAACCTATCCCTGCAGCAATGCCAGCGACATTCTGAAATTTTTTTAACGCTGGCAGTTGAACTTCAAACATCTGTACCCTTCTTTTCTATCGTTTTCGCTAAGTAAGCCCTAAGTATTTATCCCTGCCTTGCACGAGTGCCTCTATTTTCCTGTCTACCACGGAGCGTTGAAGCATCCAAAACCCACAATCCGGATGGACCCAGCCAATCCGTCCTGCGCCCAATGCTTTTTCAGCTTTTTCTATGCTGGATGCTACGTCATCAGGTGTCTCAATCGGATTAACCTTTACATCAATCACACCAATACCGAGTACAATATCTGACGTAACTGCCTTAAGTGTCTCAAGATCAGCATCAGGACGGTGTTGCAGCTCTAAAACGAGATGATCGCATCGGAGCGTATTCAAGAAGTCAATTAGAGCTTTCCAGTTGCCTTTTTGGATAACCTGGCCCCCGTAGTTGCCGAAGCAGAAATGGACCGCCTTCTCTCCCTCAAACGCGTCAAGGACAATGTTAATAGCCTCGGCAGCGCGGGGCGCGTCTTGCGGGTTCCCCGGTATATTTGCTTCGTCAATTTGGAGACAGGTACAATCGAGTTCTTGCACCTGTGCCGCTAAAACTGTCGCTAAGGCAATAAGGAGTGCGTCAAAGTCGCCGTAGTGTTTATCCAATAACGTCCGTGCGAGCATATAGGGGCTTGTTACCGTAAATTTTATATTTTTACCAGCAGTGTCCACGGCACGCTCGCAATCGGAAACGAGATTTAACGAGCCTTCCTCTAACGGTCCCTCAACAACTCCGGCAGGTTTCGCCCGAAAAGACATCGTTTGCATCTGCCGAAACTCATGCCATTCCTGTCTCCCTACTTCTGCCCTTATACCCGAAAGGGGGCGGATGAAATAGTCAATCATTCCGTTGGTATCTGGGTGGTTCGGATCGAAACGATAAAGTTCACCGTCTGTCGGCAGATCAATACCACGTTGCCGCTGAATATCCACGACAACCCGTGTTGCATCAAGAAGGGCCTGTTCCGTCGGCATTGACAGAAGCCACGTCGGTACGGGATAAGAACCGACAGTTGTGGTTAAGATTTCTGGTTTGTTTGATAGATGTTTCACCCGCACGGTACCTCAGTTGTTCATCAACTCAAAGGATTCAAGTTCAAAAACGGTGTCGACTGTCAAATCACCTCGAGTCTGCGATTGTGTAAATTTGACGATACCGACATCCGGTGCAATCCACTTTTTCACGACAGTGACATCAAGTGGGAAATCTTGGTTTCCAATATCGAAACCCCATCGAAATGATTCCTGAACCTGAAAGACATGTTCAAAAGTTCCGGCTGGTACTGTCAATGTCTCTTCCGAAATCACCTCAAATTCGTCAAGTCCACCGCCAATCGGGAAAAGTTCCGGCACTAATTTAGCCTGAAAATTGGTATCCCATTTTTCACCCGGAATAAGCGGAAATTGGTATAGCGGGAGGAACGGCTCGAACAGAATTGTGTCTCCTGTCCCGGATGTGGTATTCTGCGCGTGCTGCACAACACCTGAAACCTCGCCTTTTTCGTCAAGGCGCGGTCCAAGGTAAGAATAGTTCACAATGTTCTCCAAACCCGCATCCGTACTGGATTTCTGAAGCACAAAACTCTCGATGGTCTTTCCACCTGCCTGTTGGATCTGAATGGTATCTATGATCTCAAACGTAATTTCACTACCGTTTTCATCGCGATAGTGCCAGGTGTTCCCTACAGCCAATGGATAATAATTACCGGGCCGGATCCGCCACACTTGGATATCCAGTGTGCTGGTTGTGGTGTTTTCGCCGTCGCTGACTGTAACCTCGATCTGATACTTCCGTTCGGTTTCGGGGGCACGCCAGAGCACACCTGAGGTATTTTCTGTTAGTTCGCCACCTGTAACTGACCAAGTATATGACAAGACATCATTCTCAAGGTCACCCGCTACCAAGCGGATTGCCACCTCCGTCCCCGGGGCAACTATATCTGATTCTGCTTCAAAGGTTAAAATGCGTGGCGCGAGATTTGAGTTGCGCGGTTCGTCAACACCGCAGCCTAATCCAATCCCTATGAGTAGAAACCAAAGGATTTTCCAGGCATCGGTCATTTTTTCGACTTTCATGATATTTCCTCCACATACATGAGCCATTTCTCCAGAAAATATCTTATAAATTTCGGCAGAAGTGCCACCAGGAAATATCCTCGGTTAGACGATTGATACCTTCGTCCTTACGCTTTTTATCCATCAAGAAGTTTACCGCGTAAGACCTCACGAGATTGGGTCGCGCCATTTCCTGTCACATTGTAGGCGAAGGTGTTCATCAACCGATCGTTTGCCGAATTATTCGGTGCAGAGCCGTGGATAATCAGCGCGTTGAAAAAGACACCGTCTCCTGGTTCCATTTCGAGAGCCACAGCATCTTCGCGCTCTTGGTAGTGACCAGGTAAAAATACGCCAAAGGTCTGGTGTTTTCTTTCGTGTTCTTGCAAGCCCCAATTGTGGCTTCCCGGAACAAACTGGATGCACCCGTTCTCAAGGTTCGCCTCGTTGATAGCCAACTGACAATTGATCATGACAGGTTTGTTGTTATCATTTTTCCAATAGGCGTAATCCTGGTGCCACGGGATCGCTGTTCCATCACCACCCGCTTTCGGGAGCAATTTACTGTGATATAGGGAAATGTTGTCACCCATCATTGCTTCCAATATATCTAATACATCATCGGAGCGAAGCAGACGATTGAGTGTCGGACTCACCAACTCACTATGCATTAACTGCTTGATACGCGGCGGATGATCGTCCGAATCGTAGACCTCCCACGAAATTCCAATCCCATCAGTAGGCTGTTCTGCCATACGATTGTGTATATCTTCGATTTCTTCCTGAATTCTCGCAATATCTTCTGAAGAGACAAGCCCTTTTTTCAAGAGATAGCCGTTTGTCTTATAAAACTGTTGTTCTTCGTTCGTAAATCCCATACGATTTCTCCTTAACCCATTTAGGGTAATCACTAATACCAAATTAACTTGATTAGAAGTCTTTTGATCAAGTCAGCATTGCGAGGCACAGGGACCTCGCGCTACAAATGGGGTTAATTTGGTATAAATGGTGTGAATCTCTCCTCCTAAATGAAATTTGCATTTAAAAGTATACATCAAGGTTCCAGAAAAATCAAGGGATTTCCGTTTTAATTGTGCACTTGAACGGGCACTGATAGAAAAAAGTTTACTTTCATCGCAAACGCTGCTAAAATATGAGTAGTTAAAATAGATGCGAATCCCGTGCCACAGGTGCTGCCGCGCTTAAACGCTTAAAAGAGTGGACGTAGGTCCTGAGCACACGCCACCAAAATGGAGATAAACTGATATGGACTATACACTCGAAAATTGTCAAAAACTTGTAGACGACTGGATCCATAACATCGGAATCCGGTATTTCTCAGAATTAACCAATACCGCCATCCTCATGGAAGAAGTGGGAGAGTTGGCACGGATTATGGCGCGTCAATATGGCGAACAAAGCTTCAAGGAAAACGAGAAAGATTTAGACCTTGGTGAGGAAATGGCGGATATCCTGTTTGTGCTTATCTGTCTTGCGAATCAAACAGGAGTTGAACTTGAAGATGCATTCAAAAGAAACTTGGAGAAAAAGACACGCCGAGATAAGGAACGCCACAGCGGAAATCCGAAACTTCAGAAAAACTGAGTGTCGGGTGCCTAACCGCTGAGGGAGATTAACAATGATGTTTCAGAAAAACCACACATTTTGGCTGTTAAGCCTACTTTTTCTCATCACCGGATGCACGATTTTCTCGAAAAATTCATCCTCTCCACCAATAGTTGATCCATTGGTTGAGCGCAATCGTCAGTGGCAGGAGCAGGTTGAGACAGGCAATGATGAACTAAAACAGGGGGATCTGCGCGCAGCACTCGTCGCTTACGAAGCCGCTGTCGCAATCCGACCCGATGCCAGTGCAGTGCAGCACAAAATAGCGGAAATATACCTCCGACTTGAGGAATACGAAAACGCACGGAAGGCATTTGTTGCGTTTTTGGCACTTGAACCGAACAATATCACGGCTCTAAACTATGCTGGATACATTTCTGAAAAATTAATCGACTATGCCGCCGCTGCAGGATATTATGAACGAGTCCTCCGTGTTTCAGTAGACAACCTCTATGCCTTGAACCATCTCGGTTTAGCCTACAAACAGCTCGAACGTTATGATGAAGCGGCGGAGGTCCTTCACAAAGCGTTATCGGTTGATCCGAAATGTGAACGTCCTGAAAGTGAAAATTTGCACAATTACTTGGGATTAATCTATCTGGAACAAGGCACACTCGGCGAGGCAATTGCCGAATTACGGGAATCTATTCGGTTGTTTCCGAAGGATACTTGGGCAGGAGAACAACTCGCTGCACTCTATGAAGATCAACAGCGTTACTTTGAGGCACAGCTGCAATACCAACGAGTTTTGGAAATTGATCCGGACAACCTCCTCGCCTTAACACGACTCCAAGCACTCGCGCAACTAAATCTTGGTTCGGTCCAGGTCACCGATGTACCGCCTGTCACACTCCTGAATCCGGACGTTGAGCACATTATCGCAAACGCTCCAGATGCGAGCGACTATCCTGACGCTGACACGTTGGTGCTATTTAACCATTTCAGCCACGACGTTTTACCGACCGGACAGTCGCGTTACACAACACATCAAGTCGTTAAAATCTTCACCGAAAGAGGCATCCAGAGATACGGGGACATTGCGATACCTTACCAACCTGCGGCGCAAAATATCGGTGTGAACATCGCAAGAACAATCGCAGTGGACGGCACAGTCCTACAACCACCAAATGAGGCGTTTAACGACGTAACACCGCCCGGATTATTGTCTCAAAACCTCTACTCCGACGCTATGTGGAAGGTTATCTCTATGGTTGGTCTCGCGCCCGGAGTCTGTATCGAGTATCAGGTAACGCTTGAAGATAAAGTACCAGGCGGCGAGACATGGATTACAGGAGGATACAATTTTCAGGCAACAGAGGCGACACTGGAAACCAGTTTTGTCCTTCAGATGCCGGAATCGTGGCCCATTCAATGGCAAGTTGCTAACGACCCACGTCCACAGGATCCCGATATATTACACACAGAAAATGATACCGTCATCTATATTTGGAAGTACGGCGAGACACCTGCGCTGACATTAGAAGGAGGCATGCCGCACGTTAACGACATCGTGCCACGCTTGCGCTATTCCTCGATTAAAGATTGGGACAGCGTCTACACATGGTATAAAGATCTCGCGAAAGAAAGATATACCCCGGATGCCGACATTGCGGCAAAGGTCCAGCAGCTAATCGATAATCTGATGACAGAAGATGCTAAGATACGCGCTATCTATCATTTTGTTGCTACAAATATCCGATACGTCGGTATTGAACTTGGACAGAGTGCTTACCAACCCTCACTCGCCACCGAGGTTTTTCAAATGCAATACGGGGATTGCAAAGATAAAACCACACTTCTGATTTCAATGCTCGATTTAGCGGGTATCAAAGCCTATCCTGTCTTGCTGAGTGTCGCACCATACGAACGGGTTGATACAACACTACCATCGCTCAGCCAGTTTAACCACATGGTTACCGCAATTCCTACCAGTCCAGATACTTATATATGGTTGGATCCTACATCTACAACCTGTAGTTATGGCGATATCCCGTATAACACGCAAGGACGCACAGGGTTTCTTATCTCCGATACACACGGCGAGTTTGTGGAGACACCTGTTTACCCACCAGAATCCAATCGGCTTGTAAGCACAACAGAATTGACGTTAGACAACGACGGTAGTGTACAAGGCACTCTCTACATCCAAACAAACGGACAGTATAACCTGAATACCCGATGGGCATACCAACAGATACATCCTAATGCCCTGAAAACCACCTTAGCCACTGAACTCAGCCATCAATTTCCGGGCATCCAGGTAACGTGGTCCGACATCTCCGACCTTAACGATCTAAACGTGCCGGTGACAATCAATCTCGGTTTTCATGTTGAGAATTACGGGACGTGGGTGGGAAACGATGTGCTATTACCTTTACCGATTGATGAGTTCGCGGACTACGCTGAAACCTTTGCTAACGAACAACGCACCTATTCATTGGATTTAGGCTACCCAATGCAAATTGAAAAGGCAATCCGCATCCAGATTCCAGATGGATGGGCAGCTACACTGCCGAAGGACATTCACCACATTATAGAGAATGCGGAACTTACTCGGCAGTACAAACAGGTTGGGAATGTTATCACTTATCAACTCGTTTTTACGCTTAAAAATCGGATATTTCCAGCGGCTGCGTATTCAGCAGCAAGATCACTTTTTACGGCTCTTGCGAGCGAAGATGGAAGTCATGTGTTGTTAAAGACTGGTGACGATAATCACATGTCGCGAAAATGATGGCTGTTCGGCTTACGAAGTTACTCTTTGACATACTTCCAACCGTCAATCAAAACAGGAAGTCCGCGAATGAGACACATAGCGACAGTCACAGCAGAGAGTATTACGCCTGCTAATTCCAAACCGACGACTAATTCCGGATGGATGCCAGAATTCTTGAAAGCAATAACACCGCCAAGATAGATGAAAGCGACTGCTTTCGCAATGCCATAGATACTACGGCTTATTCGTGAACTGGTAAGGGCACGGGTCCATTTGGAAGACATCATAGAGTTCTCGCCGAAAGCAGTCTTGCCTTGTGCAAAGGCGGCACTCCGCAAACCATCTGTAAAAAAGCCACGTGCAATCACGATCACTGGGATCCAGAACGGAATCAACCCAACGACGGCGAAGTAAACCCAGAAGACGCATTCGACAATTCGGTCGCCGACGATGTCAAACAATGCCCCGAAAGCGGAAGTCTGATTGAGTTTGCGAGCAACATAACCATCAACCGCGTCAAGAAACAGGATCAAACCGATCAGTGCGACAAGCAAAATGTCTAAGTAGATGTGATGTCCAAAAAGGGAAATCACAACAAAGACGAGAATCAGGCGGAAAAGCGTAATTAAATTCGCAATCATGTTTTTACTCCTTTGCCGGATGGGATCTCCTTGCGTCATTTCTTTTTAGGTTTAGGGTCTATCTTTTAATAGTAGCATACTGGTTCGCCAAAAACAACATCAATTTTCAAACAGAAGAGGTGCTTATTCTATGAACGAAAACAGAAAACCCAATATCGTCCTCATTTTGAATGACGACATGGGCTTTTCGGACTTAGGCTGCTACGGCGGCGAAGTCCACACTCCGAATCTTGACCGGCTCGCCGCGGGTGGGCTGCGGTTTACGCAATTTTATAATACTGCACGCTGCTGCCCATCCCGTGCCTCCATGCTCACCGGGCTAAACCCCCACCAGACTGGAGTAGGGCACATGATGAGCGACGATGGGCTTGAGGGCTATCGTGGGGACCTCAATGACCGCTGTATCACTATTGCCGATGCCGTTGGATCAGAAGGCTACGGCGCGTATATGAGCGGCAAATGGCACATTTCTCGCCACACCGGTCCCGATGGGCCCAAACACAGCTGGCCCTGCCAGCGCGGGTTTGACGAGTACTACGGTATTATCACGGGTGCCGCGAACTTCTGGAAACCAAATACTCTAACACGCAATAATACCCGTATTCAGCACGATGAACTCCCTGAAGACTATTTCTTCACAGATGCTGTCAGTGATGAAGCGGCGACGTATATCCAAAATCATACTGAAAAGACACCAGAACGTCCGTTTTTCACTTATGTCGCTTACACGGCACCACATTGGCCCCTGCACGCGCACGAAGAAGACATCGCACGCTACAATGGACGTTTTGCCGCTGGGTGGGACGAACTCCGAGAAGAACGCCTCTCACGGATGCGGGAGATGAAGATTTTAGATGAGGCTTGGCAGCTTACAGCACGAGATCCCTCCCAACCTCCTTGGAGCGAGGCACAATACAAAGAGTGGAACCAACGCCGCATGGAAGTCTACGCGGCGCAAATCACCCGGATGGATGCAGGCATTGGACGCATTATTAACACGTTGGAAGAGACTGGGCAGCTCGACAACACGCTCATCCTGTTTTTAGCCGATAACGGCGGTTGCGCGGAAGAACTCGGCGGTCCCCCCGCAATACGCGACAAAGGTTCACTCATCAGCACCGATACTACTTCTGATGGAAAACCCGTCTATCGTGGGAATGACCCAAGCATTATGCCAGGTCCCGAAACCACTTATCAGAGTTACGGCGTTCCGTGGGCAAACTTGTCCAATACACCATTTCGTGAATACAAGCATTGGGTGCACGAAGGTGGTATCTCTACCCCGTTGATCGCGCATTGGCCAGATGCCATAAAGTCCGCAGGCGAATTACGTCATCAACCCGGGCAACTACCAGACATCATGGCAACATGCCTTGAGGTTTCGGGTGCAACTTACCCTGAAGAACACGACGGACTGTTTAACACGAGGGCGATTTTGCCGTTAGAGGGAATAAGTTTAGTGCCGGTTTTTGATGGGAAAGATAACGGTAAAGAGGTGCTTTATTGGGAACACGAAGGCAATTGCGCAGTCCGTCAAGATAACTGGAAACTGGTCTGTCGGTTCCCCGGCGATTGGGAACTCTACGATCTGGCAGCAGAACGGACAGAAATTAACGATCTCGCTGCTAAGCATCCACAAAAACTTGAAGAACTCACCGGGCTTTACCGAGACTGGGCGGATCGCTGTCTTATCTACCCCTGGGATAAACTCCAAGAACACCGCAGACAGCGTCGCCACGAACGCTAAAAATTGTGTTGTCTGTTCGAGCAGGTATGGGACCATAAGCGTCAATTTAGGGATTTTTGGCAGCATTTTGGGAACTATGGATATAAACATGCCGCCCTTATAGGGCTGAGGCTTTGTTTGCAACTGCTTCTATAAACATGCTGTCCCTACGGGACTAAAGAGGGTGTTGAAGATACAAAGTTTTTGGCTAAGTTCCGGTGCGGTTGGGAAACCGCACCTACCGGGCGAGGGCATTCAGCGCGTAAATTATTCTTATAGTAAAACCCACAATTAACTTTACATTGGCGAGGTTAGGAATGCAGATCGCATTTGGGTGCGTACACCGCAAAACCTCGCCAGCGAGCGAGTGTATTCGCGGAATTGTTGCTCTTTAAAGTGTAAACATATTTTCGGGTTTTACTATAAATTGACACCTATGGTTCGGGCAGGTATGGGACCTGCCCGAACCACACTCGGCTGTTCAGGTGGGCTCTGTGCCCACCTGTCCCTGTAAACTAACTACACGCCAACATCTTCAAACAGACAGGTGTCGGCACCTCTGCTACGTCCCCTGTCGCATTCAACTCGCCAGTTTCAGTGTCAATAGCGAACGTAACAACTGTATCCGTTTGTTGGTTGGCTGCAAATAGGAACGTACCCTCCGGATTCAGTCCAAAGTTACGAGGTGCCTGTCCTTGTGTAGATTCAAAGCCGATGGGACTCAGCATCCCCGTTTCTGCATCAATCGCGCAAATTGCAATGCTATCATGTCCACGGTTCGACCCGTACAGGAATTTTCCAGAAGGGTGGACGTGGATATCGGCGCAATGACTGGTGCCATCGAAATCATCAGGGAGTGTGGAAATTGTCTGGAATTCGGTGAGTGTTCCCGCTTTCGCATCGTACCGAAAAGCGGTGAAGGTAGAATCTATCTCGTTAATCACATAAGCGTACTTTCCATTCGGATGGAAGTCAAAGTGCCGAGGTCCCGCACCGGGCTGCACGCGTGCCCAGGGTTGCGTGTTAGGTGTGAGCGTTCCGTTTTTCGCATCCAACTCGTAAGTGAGCACTTTATCAAGTCCGAGATCGGGTGAAAAAGCGTAGCGATTGCCTGGATCAATCATAATTGAGTGTGCGTGAGGTTCCATCTGCCGTTGTGGGTTGACACTGGATCCCTGATGCTGCGCGAAATCGGAGGCTTCACCGAGTCTACCATCCGACCCTATTGGGAAAGCAGTAACGCTGCCACCGCCGTAATTCGCCACGAGCAGACATTTACCGGTCGAATCCACGCTCAGATGACACGGGGCACCACCACCGGTTGCGCGTTGGTTGAGATAACTAATCTCTCCTGTCTTTTTATGAATGTAAAATGCCGTAACCGCGCCGCTGGCTTTGCCCTCAAACTCACTAAGCTCGTTGACAGCGAAGAGATACTGTCCACTCGGGTGTATCTCCAAAAACGATGGGTTTTCAACGCCTGTTATTTTGCTGCTATATTCCAATGCACCCGTTGCACCATCTAAACGGTAGACGTAAATCCCTTCGCTGTTTCCGTGTGTGTAGGTGCCGACGTAAACGAAATAGTCTTGGCTGTTCTGTTGTGCCATTATTGGTAGTCTCCTTATGAAACTGTGAAATGAATCGCTTTCTCTTCACTTTCACGATAGCCGATGCGGATCGCTTTTGCGCGCACGGTGGTTTCGCCTTCCGGTAGACGCAGCGGGTCGGTATACAACCGCCAATGTGCATCATCTCCGTGCTCTGTTGTGTAGGCAATAGATGCACCCTGTGTGGAGCAGTGAAGTTGTAAAACAAGAGGAGCCGCCCACTCACCATCTTCGTGTGCCACCTCTGTACCGGGTTTTTCGGCGTTAATCGGAATGAAAATTGGAGCTGCCGTTTGCGGTTGCGTGCCATCTGGATACCACGTGGCAACCATTTGCTCTTCGGGTATATCTCCCATATCGCCGAATTCGGATTGCCACTGTGCCAGCGCACCACGCATCCGTTGCAGTACATCGTGATGTCCAGCGTCTTCTGCCAAATTGTTGAGCTCGTACCTATCGTTTTCGGTATCGTAGAGTTCTTCAGCCGGGCGCGGGGAACGGAACATAACCGCCTGATCTCCCTCCAATTCGCCTGCTGCATACAACCGCCACATCTCCTGCATGATCGGGTGCCGATTCCGATACGGAATCCAGAGCAGATACGGTTTTTCGGGATAATAATTTCTAATGTATTTATACCGCTTATCACGCACAGCACGCACCATATCGTAAGATTCATCGTACCGATCGCGCGTCGCGAAGATATAGTCGCGTTCTACCTTTTCCGGGCCGAGGAAGGGCTGTCCCTGTAGATGTTGCGGTGCCTGCACACCACAGAGTGATAGCACCGTTGGACCGAGATCAATCAAACTCACCAGTTGTTCACTCGCACTACTCGGATTTAGCGTGCCGGGCCAGCGGACAATCAACGGTATGCGGATGCCAGCATCATAGGGCCACCGTTTTCCGCGCGGGAGTCCTTCACCGTGGTCACTCCAGAGAATGACGATGGTATTCTCAGCAAGCTCATCTTCTTCGAGTTGATCTAATAACTCACCGACGCGGGCATCTGCAGTCGCAAGGTTATCGTATTGGCGCGCCAACGCCTGCCGCGCTTTCGGTGTATCCGGTAGGTAAGGCGGTAACTGCACATCATCGGGGTTCGTGGTCGTCGTCAATGGACGATCTTCCCGTTCCCACATACCGCTTTCATGCGTAACAGGCGGGTTGAAAACCGAAAAGAAGGGTTGTCCTGCATCGCGGTTTCGCCAATGTGCGGTGTTGTTACATTCATCCCATGCCGTGATTGGCGGCGTAAACTGATAATCGGTTTTGCTGTTGTTCGTGCAGTAATAGCCTGCGCCTCTGAGGTATTCCGTGAAGGTCTTGACATAAGGCGGCGGTACAGCGGAATACGGTGTCGGCATGTCAGGTGTGTTTTGGTTCGTGTGCGCTGTTCGCATGTGGTGCGTACCGATGGAGGTCTGGTACATACCGGTAATGATTGCAGAACGACTCGGGGCGCAGACCCCGGCAGTCGAAAACGCATTCGGAAACCGACACCCTCCTGCGGCGAGCCGGTCAATATTCGGCGTACGCGCAAGCATATCCCCATAACAACCGAAACGCGGTGTTGTATCCTCTAACGAGATCCAAAGAATGTTTGGACGGTCTGATGTGTTCATTACAACTCCCTATTTTTGATAACGATTGTACCCCAAACGATGGTTTAAGTCAATAGGGTTGCAAAGAACTGTGGTGAGTTATAGGAGCGGTAATCCACGAAGACAGCAAGTTCTTGTTATTGGAACGAGTTCCATTCCAATCCGAAATTGAGGTCACAGAATTGAGAATCTTTACGAGTTCCAACATCCTTCTGTATACGCCTGACGATCAAATAGCTTCTGGCGGGACGGTGTTGCGCACGCTATCCATTCCTCAGGGATCTCCTGCGTGTAACGATGCGGCGGTCCCGCCTCCTTGAAGATGTCAATGTTGAAAATACGATAGGGCTGCGGAGAATCCACAGGTTTTGCCTCTACTCCGTGGAAGATGCGCGCGTCAATGTAGACCATGCTACCCGGTGGCAATTCAAGCCGTTTCTCTTCCAATTTGCGTCCAGCTTCGTTGTCATAGTCACCTGCAAGCATCCGTTCCGGGGTCGCCTCTTTCGTCGGTGCTACCTTATGGCTACCCGGAATAACTTTGAGGTTCCGATCACCACGTGTGAAGCCGTTCGGGTAGTACAGGATCTGGATGTAGTAGTTATCTCGTTCTGCGAGGTTGATAGGGTTCTCATGCTTCCAATGGTGATGGTCTTGATGGAACGGGATTGGACCGATGCCGCGGGGTGCTATGTTGAGTGCGGAGTGACAATAGTGGTACGCGTCGCCAATAGTGGCACATATCAAAGCCGTAATGAAGGGATCATCGATAAGCCGGTCGCTGTATTCACGGCGATCGTTCCACGGACGAATAAAATAGGCACGCTCTGGTTTCTCGCCGTTATTCAACGTCTCAATGTACTGACGTGTCGGTTCAAAATGCTGTGTGATTTCCTCAATCAACCCTTCTCTGCCGTCGTCCGTGAACACGTCCAGATAAGCGATGTAACCATCGTTATGGAAGGAGTCAATATCCGCTTGCGACGGACCTGATAATCGGAAAAGTGAATCAAGTGTAGTGGTGTTTTCCATAGTTGTAACTCCGTAAGTAATTATACCAAATTAGCTTGATTAGAAGTCTTTTGATCAAGTCAGCATTGCGAGGCACAGGGACCTCGCACTACAAATGGGGTTAATTTGGTATTAGTAGTTGCGTTTCCCAGAGTCATTCAGTTGTCCCACAGGATCAATATTCGGATTTTCCAGAACCTCGTGTAGAAGCGATCTCCGAATCGCGACGGAACCCGAATAAAATTGGCGAAAAACCGAAAACTGAATGGCTCTGTTGCGTTTCCTAAGTTTAGTTGACTTTTAGTTTGTTTGCGCGTATAATTCTAACAGTTGCTGAGTCCTGCATGAAAATGCTTAAGTAGCCACTCGCGGCTTCCTATGTTGAATACACCGATACTTAGAACTTTGATGTGAGGAGGAAAATGATGCAAAATCTAAATCGGATAACGTTTGATCCACAAGTAATGGGTGGCAAAGCATGTATCCGTGGCATGCGAGTCACCGTCAGTACGGTTGTTGGCTTGGTCGCTTCTGGCTATTCCAATGCTGATATTCTGAAAGCCTACCCCTATTTAGAAGAAGAGGATATTCGTCAAGTTCTTAACTATGCTGCGTGGCGAGTTGCGGACAATTTATAGCCCTTGCATCCGGCTGTGTCCATCCTGCTTAAATCTCTCCAGCAACGCTGTCAGTCGTTCCACAATCTCTGGATATGTTTCCCATACATTGTTTGTTTCACTCGGGTCGTCGTAGATATGATACAACTGCCCTGGTGTCCCCGGTTTAGGTCTGCCATCCCTCGGTGGGGGCCATCCACCTGAACCTTGTGTCTCCAGTATTAACTTCCAATCACCGTGACGGATGGAAAAAACGCCTGTGCTGGAGTGATGCACAATAGCTTCCCTCAGGGAGGTTTCTATCTCTTCACCCAATAACGCTGGCAAGATGTTACAACTGTCCTGTCCTGCGTCGTCTGGCACTTCCGTCCCAACAATCGCTGCACAGGTCGCCATCAAATCGGTAAGACAGGTTAACGTATCGGTTTCGGTGTTCGGAGCAATGACACCGGGCCAACGCGCAATCAGTGGTTCACGATGTCCACCCTCCCAGATATGTGCCTTGTAGCCACGCCAGTCGCCGCACGACTTATGGTCGTAGAGATGATACGGCATCGGACTTCCATCTCCCTGAATTCGGTCGCCGGGCAATGCGCCGTTATCACTCGTGACAAAAATCAGCGTCTCGTCTGTTTTGCCGGTGCGTTCTAACGCATCCATCACTTCACCGACCATCCAATCCACAAGCCATACCAGATCACCACGGGGACCGGCACTGCTCTGCCCACGTGCGAAGTCTGGCACAACTGCCTCTGTGCAAGGTTCATGGGGTGCAGAAGGGGTCAGATAAAGGAAGAAGGGAGCATCCGCATCGGCTTGTTTCTCAATATATTCGACGGCTTTCTGGGCTATGATAGGATCTGCGTCCTTATGTTCCCATCCGGGAGTCATCATTCCGGGGCGACTCGTAAACTCTGGCACTTCATGATAGACGCTCGGGACTTCGACAAATGTGTCATTTTCAATAAAACCGTAAGGGGGTTGGCAGGTCGGGCAGCCGGAATTCCCGTAAAAATAGTCAAACCCGATATCTACCGGACCACCGGTGAGTGGTGCGGTGAAATCGACGTGTTCTTCAAGTTCGCGTCCGGCATTGGACCAAGGCAGCGGGGCATTGAAATCGAAGTCATATTCCGGCACTGTCGAAAATCCGAGCCCTAAATGCCACTTGCCGATACTGGCGGTATTGTACCCTGCATCTTTCAGTAATCCAGCAACTGTCAAGCGTTCGGGTTCAATAAGCGGTGGTTCGTACCCGTAAAGTACACCATGTTTGAGACGGCTTCGCCAGCAATATCGACCAGTTAAAACGCCGTATCGTGTCGGCGTACAGACGGCGGAAGGGGAATGTGCATCCGTAAAACGGATGCCTTCCTCCGCGAGTTTATCCATATTCGGGGTGGGAATCTTTGAGTCTGGGTTATAGCAGCCGACATCGCCGTATCCCATATCGTCTGCCATGATAAAGACAATGTTTGGAGAGGTGTGTGTGTCCATGATAGCTCCTGAGTAGGGTATGGCGATAAAACATCGCGCCTATTGTAATTTCGCCTTTAATTCGGCGAGGTCTTTGTCAATTGATGCGTCTTCGGCGTAGTTTGCGAATTCATGATGCAATTTCACATCTTTGAACGCTACATCTACCTCAGAAGCCGCTCTTGCTAAGGCGGCAGCTTCAGTTACGTTCTGTTCCATTTTTCTAAGAATCTCAAAAGCCTTGCTATCTTGGAGTTCCGTCAACGCTTGGTGGAGGTGGTCATGAGCATCAACATTTGTGTGCTGTGCGATGACTTGGTCCCTTTTTCTTTCTGTCTCCTCGGTTTTTTGCTGCAGCGTTTCAAAGAGCGTTGTAAGATGTACTACAACCCGTTTTTGTTCATCCCATTGGGCTTTGTAGCTGCTTGCGAGTCGTCGGTATTCATTCCGTTGCGCTAAATCTTCGCGTGCGAGATCCTCGCGTCCGGCTTGGATAGCGATAGTTGCTCGCTCCTCACACCGTTCTGCCTGTGCAATCGCTCCCTCGTGGGCACTTTGAAACTGTTTTTCAATTCCAATGGAGGCATCGACCTTCTGTTTTGCTTCCGAAAACCGATTTGTGATTTCATGGATTACATCGCCTAAGACCTTTTCCAGATCAGTTGTTGCGGCTCTGGTTTTAACCTCAGACTCGGTTTCACCTTCAGTTACAAATTCAACGGGTTTTGCGTCTAATTTGACAACAACTGTCTTGGCAAGCTTATCGCCCATCCGCTGTTTCTCTTTTCCGGTTGCAAATAACCAGTCAACGGGTTGGAATATGCCAGCAAAACGACGAACGAAGGCATCTTTAAAGTCCGCCGGTTCTCCATCCTCCAAACGGATTGTCTGTAGAGATAAAAGTCTCTTTCCAAACCCGCCTCCCTTCTTGAATCCATCCATGAAAAACAGACCAAATCCCCATAAAATAACACTTAGAGTCGCAACACTCACTGATGTCATGTTTGACGCGTCATGAAAGTTTCTAAAACCATCAAAAATTTCAAATAGTAGAAAACCGAGAAAAATTAAAAGGGCTTGACAGAAACCCAAGAGTCCTACGTCTAATAAGAACGCGCCCAGTCGAGTCCATCGGGATGCCAATTTGAATTTTTTCCCTGCAATCTTAATAATGGACATTCTTGGAAACACCTCCTTATGTATTATACCAATTCTGATTGACGATTTCTCTTAAAAGGGTCTACTGTTTTTGGTTATGCCCGGTGCGGTTAGGAATGCAGATCGCAAATGTAAGGCAAAGACAAATTTTGCCGCGTGTGGGAAACCAAATTTGGGTGAGTACACCGCAAAACCGCACCTACCGGGTCTAGGTGGACGGTAATGAGTGCTACGGATCGGTTTCAGAAGGAGAGTAAGACATGATCATACCTCATTCTTCATCAGCGTCTGTTGGCGGTTTTGATGGCAATTGTGGTGGGAAAATAAGCGTATCGGTTGTGGACAATTGTTTATGCGTTTTCAATACCTCTTGCAATTCCTCATAGAATTGCTCGCACTCTTCCTTTGTACCGAGCAACTCTATGCTGGGTGAGTTTGACAGATTAATATGTAACTCATACTGGCGATGTCTCCCTCTGATTATCTTAATCTGATGGACATACTCAATATTCACCATCCCCCGATAAGAGTTCTTATACCCTTCATCCGGATTGATGATCTCAATAAACATTATGAAGCTCCTTTAGGCTTTTTTATGATATAAATAGAACAACATGGGCCCAGTATAAGAACCAGAGCGTTCTGGGTTAGAAAGATAATTCTATATGATATGATAAGCTAACCAAATCGCTGTCAAAAAGTTCTCTCTGAACAAGTATTATAACGACTTGTGCTAGTTGTTTTCTCGATCCTTTGTGAATCAAGGGTTCGCTCGTTCCCTGATAAAACTCAAAGATGTCGTTCGCGCATAAGCAAACTCTATAAAGACAAAATTAACTAGCACAGCGCGTATTATACTGTCTGTATATAAAATTGGCGATGCGGGTTTATATCTACTACTGCACTTTTGCTTTTAATTCGGCAAGGTCCTTGTCGAGCGATGCTTCTTCAGCGTAACCCGCGAATTCACGCGCTAATTCCGCGTCTTGGTATGCAACATCTACTTCAGCAGCTGCTTTCGCCAAAGTAGCCGCGCCAAAGTAGCCGCCTCAGTCGCTTCCTGCTCCATCTTTGCAAGCGTCTCAAATGCCTTGTTATCCTGTATTTCTTCCAGCATTTCACGCAAATGAGTTTCGGCATCAACATTTCTATGTTTCGCAACCACAACTGCCTTTTGCCCTTGTGCCTCCGTCATCTTCTGCTGGAGATGCTCAAGGAGGTCGCTAAGAGACCGGACGATCTGTTTCTGTTCTTCCCACTGTGTTTTGTATTGCGTTGCCAATTGCCGGTATTCGTTACGTTTTTCCAAGTCTTCGCGTGCCAAATCCTCACGTTCTGCTTTCAGGGAGATAACAGCGCGATCTTGCCACCGATCGGTTTGAGCAACTGCGCCTTCGTAAGCATCTTGAAACTGTTTTTCAACCCCAATAGAGGCATCAACCTTCTCGCTCGCCTCCGCGAGACGATTTTTCATCTCAGCGATAGCATTCTCTAACACTTTCTCTGGATCTTCGGTTTCAACTTCAGTCTGTTCCGGTTCCGGTTCAAATTCCACAACAACTGTCTCTGCGAACTTATCTCCGAGGCGTTGCCGTTTTTTACCAAGGAACCAAAGTAAGTCAAATGGTTGGAGGAGACCAGCGAAACGGCGAAGAAAAGCATCTTTGAAAGTACACGGTTTGCCATCTTTCAAACGAAGGACTTGTAGGGACAACAATTTCTTTCCTATGCCCTGCCCTTTTCTGAAGCCATCCATAAAAAACAGACCGAATATCCACAAAGCAGTACTGAACAGATAGATAAAGATACCGAGTCCAATTCCAGATACCCAGAATTCTCCACGAAAAAACAGTAATGCTACCAACGCGACAAAAAGTGCTAAAACTGATTGCGCGGTACCAATCAGTGCGACATCTATGAAGAAGGCGTATAGCCGTGTCAGTCGGGATGCTAATTTGAATTTTTTTCCTGCAATTTTGATAGTCTTCATCTTTGAATCCTAAAAATCTTTTGTGTTTGTACGGTGCCCGCCGAATGAACTTTTATTGTTGCATTTTCGCTTTCAATTCAGTGAGGTCTTTGTCAATTGATGCTTCTTCAGCGTAACCCGAGAATTCACGCGCTAATTCCGCGTCTTGGTATGCAACATCTACTTCAGCCGCAGCTTTTGCCAAAGTAACTGCCTCAGTCGCGTTCTGCTCCATTTTTGCGAGCGTTTCAAACGCCTTACTGTCTTGGATTGCTTTCAGCATCTCACGGAGATGACTTTCGGCATCAACGTTTCTGTGTTGTGCGACGACAACTGCTTTTTTCCCTTCAGCCTCAGTCATCTTCTGCTGAAGGTGTTCGAGAAGGTTGCTGAGTGCTTGAACGACCTGTTTTTGATCTTCCCACTGCGTTTTGTATTGGTCTGCCAATCGGCGGTATTCATTCCGTTTTTCCAAATCTTCGCGTGCCAAATCCTCACGTTCTGCCTTGAGGTTAATAGCGGCGCGATCATGCCGTTCTCTCGCTTGGGCGACAGCACCTTCATAAGCATTCTGAAATAGTTTTTCGACCCCGATAGAGGCATCAACTTTCTGGCGTGCATCTGAAAGCCTGTTTGTCATTTCAACGATGACATTCTCTAAAATTTTCTCAGGATCTTCGGTTTCGGTTTCCAACGCTTCTGACTCTGGGACAAGTTTTACCACAACAGTCTCTGCTAACTTATCTCCCATTCGCTGCCGTTGTTTTCCAAAGGTCCAGAAGGAATCCAGCGGTTGAAAGATGCTTGTCAGACGGCGAATAAAAGAATCTTTAACAGTACAGGGTTTACCATCTTTCAATCGAAGCACTTGTAGGGACAGCAGTTTTTTGCCGGGTCCCTGTCCATCGCTGAAGCCATCCATAAAAAACAGAATGGCTGCCCCTATCGCTGTACCGCCCCATAGTAAAGTATCAAGACTATAGTTCACCCACGGTCCGAAAAGAGCGATTAAAGCCATTTGAACGAGAGGTAATACATCTTCATCTATTTTAGTTTTAGGACCCAGTGTCCACAGTAGGACACTGAGCAATCCAATTCGAATAAGACTGGAACCAATACCGGAACCCATTACATCGAAAAGAAAGACCAAAATCGATAGAACACCTACTACGAGCATTCCATCTATGAAAAACGCGAACAACCGCGTAAATCGGGATGCCAATTTGAATTTTTTTCTCGCAACCTCAATAAACTTCATCCTGAAAACCTCTGTTATACGTATATATATGTAGAGTCAGCAAAGGCAAAAAAAGATAGCGAAATAGAGTCCAGAGGAAGGTACGAGGCACAGCGACCTCGCACCATGATGTTGTGTTCGTTACAGGGTCGGCACTGTTACTGCGACTTCACGTCCGCCTGCATTTGAGGAATCAATGACTCCTTGAATGATAACGTTCGTAAGCATAACGCCGTACGGGTCGATCGGTGCAGGTTTCCCTTCTCGGACAGCATCAATAAACGCCGAATCTTCCTCGTGGAATACACTTACCGATTCAAACTCGGTGAACTCTTGATCATAAATCTCTCCGTCTTTATCGCCATAGACGCGTACACCGTCCTGTGGTCCGCGGACTTCGCCAATACCGAGACGTAATCCAGCTTTTTTGCCGAGGAAGATCGTCCCACCAAGCGAATCCATGTTCATGCACCAGCACGTCTTGAATACCATGCGCGCCCCGTTCTCGAAGACCACCCAACCGACACCGAAATCTTCTACCTCAGTCTCTTTAAGAGCAGGATTCCATGTGTTATGAAGGCTCAAGTAGTTAGAGGTGATACCAGAAACTGCGACAGGTTTGGGATGTCCCATCAGGTAGAGGGCAGTATCTAAGGCATAAACGCCGATGTCCGCAGACGCGCCTAAACCGGCTGTTGCTTTTCGGATGAAACTGCCACCTGGATTTCCACGCCGTCGGTCTGCAACGGTTTCGACGTAGTAGATATCGCCGAGGGTGCCGGCATCAACAATCTCTTTTGCCTTAATAACCTGTGGCGAATAACGGAGTTTTAAGCCGATCATCAAAATTTTATCGTTTTCTTTTGCGGCACGCCACATTGAAGCGGCAGCGTCCAACGTCGCTTCCATCGGCTTCTCGCAGAAAACATGTTTGCCGGCGTTCAGCGCAGCGACTGTGGGGGCTGCGTGCACACCTGTCGGTGTACACACGTACACCGCCTCAATCTCGTCCATTTTGAGCATTTCGTTGTAATCGCTGAACGTACGTTTGATGCCCCACCGTTCTTTTGCCCGTTCCAGGTTTGCCGGGATAAGGTCGGAGGCTGCAATAATTTCAGCACCTTTAATGTCAGCAAGTGTGCCGCAGTGCGCCTGTGCAATACCACCCGCCCCAATCAAACCTAATTTAACTGTTCTCATTTTTGTCTCCTCGTTACGTATTGTATTCTTTACGTATTGTATTCTTTTGATTTTAATGCATTTTTGGCTTAGAAGTCAAGAGAAATTTCCAACCTTCAATCAACGCGATTGAAAATCTTGCCTGCAAACAAATGGAACTCGTGTGAACCGAAAGCAAAAGGGATAACCCGTTGACACAATTCCCTACCTATGCTATATTTCAAACAGACTACTAACTTTAGAGGAGATTATCTGTGAAAGCGGCACAATTTTACGGTGGAAAAGATATAAGGGTCGAAACAGTACCAGACCCTACACCTGAAGAAGGGCAAGTCTTGGTCCAAGTAGAGGCATCAGGGATCTGTGGTAGTGATCTGCACGGGTATCATCACCAACCCGAGAATCCCCTATCTCCGCGCATCGGCGGACATGAGTTGGCAGGACTCGTTATTGATACAGGTAAAGGTGTTACGGGGTATGAAAAGGGCGCGCGTGTGGCAGTTGAACCGATTAGCCCGTGCAACGATTGTCCAGAGTGCTATAACGGCTACTATAATATTTGCGGGAATTTACGGCATGGTGGTGGCGGTTTTGCAGAGTTTATGGTCGCACGGAGCGCAAGTGTATATTCATTACCAGAGAGTGTTTCCTCTGAAGGTGGTGCATTGGCAGAGGTCTACGCAGTGGCTGTTCATGCTGTTAACAGAGCGATGGTATCGCCGGGGGATCATGTCGCTATTATCGGCAGTGGTCCTGTCGGATTGACGATTGCACAGGTAGCAGATGTCGCAGGCGCAACCTCTATCGCTATGTTAGGAAAACCGGATGGACCTATACAGATTGCCCACGAAGCGGTGGGTGCTGTACCCATCAATGTGGATAAGACAGACGCTGTGGAGGCTATCAAGGACTGGAGCGACGGACGCGGGGCGGATGTCGTCTTTGAGGCAGTCGGCGGTACCGCGAATACACTGGAACAGGCGACAGAGATCGCGGCGAAACGAGGTCGTGTCTGCATGGTCGGTGGACATCGGACACCGCTCGCCTTTTCAGAACGGTTCGCACGGAGTCGAGAGCTGACAGTGATCTGGTCGTTCTGTTACGGCAGACGTGGCGGGAAAACCGAGTTCCAAGTCGCTATTGATCTACTCGCCGCTGGCAAACTTGATCCGAACCCGCTCGTCACGCACCGGTTCGACTTAGACGATATTACAGAAGCGTTCGCTGTCGCCGCGGGGCGCGATGAACACGGATCTGTCAAAGTTCTCGTGATGCCCAACAATTAAGGGAGACGAAATGGAAACACTTAAATTACTCATATTTGTCGGGACGGAAGGTATTTATCACGATCACGCGGGGAACGGGCAGTTCCTCACATCAATGCTTAACGGCACCGACACTATTGAAGCCGATTTCTCGCAAGACTACGATGTACTCGCAGATGGACTCGAAAGATATGACACTGTGCTTTTCTACACCGACATTGGGGAACTCACGGAGGCACAAGAGAACGGTTTGCTCAACTATATCCGAGCAGGTGGTGGGTTTTTCGGACTGCATACCGCAGCCGCTTCATTCAGGGAGTCTGAAGGCTACCACGGCATGCTCAACGGGTTTTTCAACGGGCACAGTCCGTATATGGACTTCACCGTTAATGTGAGCGACTCTGATCACCCGATTACTGAAGGGTTAGCCGATTTTGAGGCGACAGATGAACTCTATTACCTGAAGCACAATCCTGACGCATCACATCATCTGATGCATGCGTACGATGAGACGAAAGATGAAACGCATGTTATGGCGTTTCACCATACGTACGGCGAGGGTAGGGTCTTCTACTTCGCACTCGGGCACGATATGGCAGTACTTGAGAATTCGAGTTTTCAGATGGTTATTCACCGCGGTGCGTTGTGGGCAGGCAATCGGCTTTAGGCAATCCCTATACCTATATAAATGAGCGCAAGGCACGGGGACCCTGCGCAACAAAAGTTTCGCTAAAATGAGCGCAGGGCACGGGGAGCCTGCGCAACAAAAGTCAATCCCTATACCCATATAAATGAGCGCAGGGCACGGGGAGCCTGCGCAACAAAAGTTTATGTTCGGGCGGGTCCCTGTGTCCGCCTGAACCTGAGATACACATTATACTCATATAAATGAGCGCAGGGCACGGGGAGCCTGCGCAACAAAAGTTTATGTTCGGGCGGGTCCCTGTGTCCGCCTGAACCTAAGATACCCATTATACCCATATAAATGAGCGCAGGGCACGGGGAGCCTGCGCAACAAAAGTTTATGTTCGGGTGGGTCCCTGTGTCCGCCTGAACCTAAGATACCCATTATACCCATATAAATGAGCGCAGGGCACGGGGAGCCTGCGCAACGAAAGTTTATGTTCGGGCGGGTCCCTGTGTCCGCCCGAACCTAAGATACACATTATACTCATATAAATGAGCGCAGGGCACGGGGACCCTGCGCAACAAAAGTCAATCCCTATACCCATATAAATGAGCGCAGGGCACGGGGACCCTGCGCAACAAAAGTTTATGTTCGGGTGGGTCCCTGTGTCCGCCTGAACGTAGCCTCCATGTGGACACTACACCATTTCACGCGCGGGGTAATGCTTATCACCGGGTGACACATCTGTTGGATCGTTCAGCACAGCTGTCTCTGGTGGCATCATAATCTGGTTCTCACTCACTGGATCGTCGGTCTCTGTGCGCCACTGTTCTAAACGGTCTTGCATCTCTGCAAGGACATCTGCATAATCGGGATCCTCCGCGAGGTTATGCGCTTCCGACGAATCAAATACCACATCGTACAACCGCTCCGATTCAACAGGTTGGTCCGCCCAACCGTGCTCCAGCATAAAGGTTTTACTGATACTATCGTCACAGTTCGGCAGTGCCCACTTCTCCGCGTCATCATAGCGTCGGATGTATTTCCACCGCTTGGTCCGGACAGCGCGCTGTGGTTCGTAGCAGCAGTGATAGTTGACTTCAGCAAAAATGGCATCTCGGACATCATCCGCCTCGCCGTGAACTAATGGAAGAACGGAAGTGCCTTGCAACCAATCAGGTGCTTCAATGCCAGCTAATTCGCAGATAGTCGGAAACAGATCAATTTGGCTAACCAGTCCGTCCACGACTTGTCCACCATCAAAACCGCCGGGACCGCGGACGATGAGCATCACACCGATACCGTGGTCGCTAAGATGGCATTTCATTCGGGGGAAGGCAAGCCCGTGGTCGGTCGTGCATATCACAAGCGTATTTTCAGCGATCCCATTTTCCTCAAGCGCATCAAAAACCACGGCCATTTTCCTATCAAGTGTCCGTGCTGCATCTATGTATTCCGCCATATCCTGACGGGTGACAGGCGTATCGGGGAAGGTTACTGGAGGTTTCACGTAGCGCGGATCAGTTTTCGGTTCACCTTCTGGCGGCGGATCGAACCCTTTCGCGCGTCGATGTGTTTCACCAAAACCGACATCTAAGAAGAAGGGAGCATCATGTTTCTCGGAAATGAAGTCTCTTGCCCTTTCTTCTGCGCCTGCGCGAACGGTGCCTTGAGATAAAAGCCGCTGGTAACCTGTCTCTTTCAGATCTCGCACGACGTGTTGGAACCCAGCCAAGGCGGTGGTGTACCCAGCTTGATTCAGGGTGTACGGTATGAGATGGTCCGGGACCGGGAGACTCCAACCACGGTTTGCCAATCCGCCCATACCGCAGCTATGTGCCCACTGTCCGGTGAGGAGTGCGGCGCGCGATGGCGAACAGGTTGGGTTTGCACAGAATGCGTTCCGAAACAGGACACCCTCTTCCGCAAGTTTTTGTATGTTCGGTGTCGGGATCGCATGCCCATAGGGTTGTACATACCGTCCCGTGTCGTGAGAATGAATATAGACTATATTTGGTTTGTTCATATCATGATCCTTAATAAAAGTAGGCGCGCTCTGTAAGCGCGCCGTGTCTGACAAATGCTATTCGTTATGATTTATTGGTAAACGCTTGTTGAACAACCGCTCGTAAATCCAATGGGTGTTAGAAAACTATTCCGGTTGGTGGTGTGCCCGTGTGGTATCTTCCTCGGGGCGAAGCCAATGTTCATTGAGCGCGACTCCACTTAGCAAAGCAATTTCAGGAACTTGAAGTTCTTCCCTGAAAATTGTCACAAACGTCCATCTGGGTTTTGACAATTGAGTCGGTTTGCGTAATTTCACATCGCTTTGGGTTTCAATAGTCTTTAGCATGGTTCACCTCATCTTCAGTGCGTGCAAAGCGTGTCTAATAAATAATGACAAATACAGTGGACAAGGACGACTAACATTATTTAACGGATAGATCAAGTCTGACCGCTCCCCGCCCTGAAGGACGAGGGTTCTTTTCAAAGAACTCCCGACCGAGTTTCTCAGAGGTTACCGCTACGCTCATTTAGCGTCCAGCAAGTATGGGGCCGTCTGGTTACCTTTTGAGGTATCCTCCTTCGGGTCTAAGCCAAAGGAACAATGTTCGCTAAAAACAAAGGCGCGGGCCATGGGGCGCACTACGGTGGTCATCAGAAACCTATAGACTTCCACAGATACGTTGAGACGACACGTCCGTTTTCTCAACCTTCACGAAGCTTTCATGGGGATATACAATCAATGTTGCATAGCGATCCTATCAAAAGTTGTGGTTTTAGTCTTTTCAGGACTAAAGATTGTTCACGGTGAATACTACCGAATACCTTACCCACACTAATGGGTTGCGAGAGACAAGAGACAGGAAGCCTCAAGTTAGCGTTCTCTCACACGGTATTGGTAAGAGTATATTACATTTTTAGCTAATTGTCAAGTTTTTTCTTGACACAACCGATGAGTCGCTACTACATCCCCGCCTTATAGTAAAACCCACAATTAACTTTACATTGGCGAGGTTAGGAAACCTCGCCAGCGAGCGAGTGTATTCACGGAATTGTTGCTCTTTAAAGTGTAAACATATTTTCGGGTTTTACTATAAAAGGCGAGGTTTTGTAGCGAAAGATTTGATAAAATAAAACTTTAAGTATGTCAATAATTTTTTATGACTCACAGTTTGGAAATTTTCCGGTTTCCAACCAACTTTTTACTATAGACATTATAGCGATTTAAAAACACATTCTGCTAATTAACTTTTAGTAAATTCACATTTCACGTTGTTATTTCTTAGAGATTGTAATTTGCTAGTTTGTCCTTATTTTTTTCGCATTTTAAGCAAAATGTGCCTATAAGATAGCGAAAAATAGATGAACACAGACACACAATTAAACCAATATAATGTCTTATCTTTTCAACTTGAGAGGCATCTATCTAATCAAACCATCGTCAAAAAACGTCGGTTCGACGTAAGCGTGTAGGTTGGAAACCCGACGCATTCTTCACGAGCAGTGTTGGATTGTTGGGTTTCGCTATGTCCTATTTCCATGAATAGATCATTGAATAGCGGTATTTTCCTGATAGATTGGCGGGTTCTTGGTTATTCACCGCTCTACCCAACCTACGGGACTGAGAGGCATCTATCTAATCAAACTATCGTAAAAAAGATATTGAGGCGAATTAAAAATTGGAGGAACTACGCATGTTAAAAAGATTTCGTACTGTCTTTACACTTTTACTCATCTTCGGTTTCAGCGCAATGCTGGTAAGTAGTGAATCGGAAACTACTCAATATTTTCCAGATACACTCGGAAGTTACTGGATTTACGTAGACCAAGATGGAAACGAATTAACACGTCGTGCCGTTGAGGGTGAAGAAATTGCAGGGAAGACGTACCTTGCTTTTGACTATGAACCTGCTTTGAAGAACCGGATAGATTATGACTATCACATCCACCCGAATCTCTACAAAGTTGGTGGAGAGGGGGTTACGTTTTGGGTCGGCGATGAGGCAAGAAAATCAGTCCAGGCACGCCTTGCCAAAGAGATGGGGGCTCTCCTCAAAATGATGAAGGAAGCGGCACCACCGGGGACGGAGGCAGGTTTTAATCTTCTCTACGAGATTGAGACAGAGGCGCAAGACCAGTTCTATATGTTTCCAACGCCTGCCGCCTTCAACGAAAAATGGGAAGCAACGCAGATAAAAGCCAAAATCACGATGACACCTGATCCACCGCAAGGAGATCCTGAAGAAATCATACTTGAATTCACTATTGTTGAAAAAGGCAAGGTCTTAGGCACGGACAACGTTGAGACCCCCACTGGCACCTTTGAAAACTGTTTGAAGATTGAATATCGGACAGAGACAACAATAGCAATATTGCCTCCTGAAGCAGCGGAAGCAGGGGAAATAAATCCCCCTGGCGAATCTGTTACGACGGTGTGGTTGGCACCCAACGTCGGAATTGTCAAGTATCACCAAGAAGCGGAAGATATCTTTCTGAAAACTATTCCTGAACCTCAAATTCGGGCTTCAACCACAGTCAAAACTCTTGAATTAAAAAAGTATGAAATCAAATCTGCTGATTCAGAAGAAAACGAAGGTAACTCATCCAACTGAATGCGCAAATTGAAACTGATCAAACCGTGTCTGTCAAGTGCCGAATACCACTAACGCCGGGGTATAGGTGGATTTGCCTTGTAAATCTCTGTCAGCAAATTCATGGCGTGCAACGACTCTTCTTTATTGTACTGCGGACACTGATGCAAACCTACGGCAAGACACCGGTGAATCGCTTCGGCTTGGTACAGGAAACCGTGCTGGTTTGGGGAGGCGTTTCGCATGCTTACCGTCCTCGGTAACGGATACTCAAAGGAGTGTAGTGGAGCAGGTGCGTTTCCTGTTCTGTACTGGGAAGGCACACCGTCCGGTGGCGGGATTCGGATAGAGAGACGGGTCGGACAGTGCGCCGGACGCTCAAGCGTGATGCGTCCTTTCGTACCGACGAGTTCTGTCACCTCTGGTAACTCGGAATTGCGGGGTGGAAATGTTAGCACAGCACACTTATCTTCACCGTATTCCACAATCGCACCGCGCGCATGTCTACCCGTCGCGACAATCGCTGTCGGTACTGCATCCGTGCCAAAGCCGAGTGGGACAGCCTGGATCGCATAAATCGGATCGAAGAAATCAGATTGAACAAGGACGACTTCACCGATAGTGCCTGCCTCGATCTCAGCTCGAGCGTGTTCCACCGCGGGGAAGAAGCGGGTCCAGACCCCATCCTGCAGCATCACGCCTTTCTCTTCAGCGGCGGCATACATCTCTTGCGCATCGGAGAGATTCTCCGTGAACGGTTTTTCACACAAAACGTGTTTGCCAGCTGCAATCGCGAGAAGGGTATGTTCCTTGTGCAGCCGGTTGATCGTGCCAATGTATACGATGTCTACATCGTCGGCTGCCACCATTTCCCTGTAATCGCCGTAGGCGGTAGTAACCCGGTATTGTTTTGCAAATTCTTTTGCCCGGTCTATTTCGCGGGCTGCGACAGCGGTTACAGTTGCCCCTTCGCAGGCATGCAGAGCCTCTACCCACATTCCTGAGATTCTACCAGCACCGAGAATGCCCCATCGTAAAGGGAACGCTACATCACTTGCCTTTGTGAGATCGAGACGAATGTCTAACGGTGTTGAGAGTGGTAGGTTATTTGTCCCAGAATTCATAACAATTCCCTTTCATTAAAGTAGGACAGATTAATTTGGTATCATTTAGGACTTACGCATCAAGACGCTGTTCGGATGGATGGCTTCGGCTTTCGTGCTCGTCCGAACCTGACACACGCAGGGCACGGGGACCCTGCGGAACATAGCGGACGAACGCAATTGGGTAAGTCCTGTCATTTCCTATTTCCACGCGTCCAGGACAACTTTCCCACAGTTATGCGTACACTGCAATGCCCATGCTTCCTGAATCTGGCTCATAGGGAAGGTGTGCGTGATGAATGTATCCAGTTGATCCTTCACTTGTGTAATCATCCGCATCATAGCAGGTGTGTCTACGAGGTTATAATGCCGCGTGCCGTGTAATGTCAAACCTTTATTGATAATTTCACCACCCTGAATTGCCACTTCACCAATTCCACCAATCAATGAGATATGTCCTTTCGGGCGTGCTGCCTCAATTAATAATCGGACTGCTGCGGAAGCGGCTGAACATTCGATCCCTTTGTCAACGCCTCTGCCACCGGTCAAATCCCGAATCTGATTGACGGCATCCTCATCTTGTGGATTGACAATTTCGGCTGCACCGAGTTTTTTCGCGAGGGCTGCGCGATACGGGTGGCTTTCAACAGCAATGACGTGTGCACCTCTATACACAGCATTAATCACACCGCCAAGCCCAATAGGTCCCATCCCTGTGATTAGGACGGTATCAAACGCGTTGACATTCATCAACCGCATAGCATTAAACGTTGATCCAAGCCCACAGCATGCCATTCCAGCGTGATGATAGGAGAGATCCTCTGGAATAGGCACCAGTTGCCAGTCCTGTTTGAGGATGTACTGCGCATAAGTTGCTGTCACACCCGTCTGTTCGGGAACGTTTGGGGGCTTATGATCGTTCTGGCAGTGGGCATATTCACCCGCTAAGCAGAGGTAACACTTTCCACAAGGGTAGTGTGGCATCACGACAACGCTGTCGCCTACTTTGACAGTGCCCTCTTGTGCGATTTCTACCACTTCACCAGCGGCTTCGTGTCCGAAATTGTCGCTCTTATCTTCATTTCTGAAGCCTTTGTATTCTGTACACATAGGTGCTGAATGGATTTTGACGGCAACGAACTCACCTTTAGCAACCGGGTCTGGTTTGTCAATTAATCCCGCGCTTTCGGTACCGAATTTTGCAACGACTTTCATAAGGATCTCCGCTTTTTGAAATTACGACTCAGATTAGATACTATCAGAATGGGCCTCCGTGTTTATGGAAGCCATTGGCGACGGCTAACACGACCAAAGCAATCATCGCTAACCCGAAGGGCCCAATAGCAAGGTAAAGATCAAGGTTCCCTTGGAAGGCAAAGCTTTTTTCCAAACGTTCATTTCCCGATTGCCGAACCTTTTTCGTTAGTACCTGCTTATCGTGAGTTGTCAGTTTCTGCTCGCCCGGAGATGCAAGTGCTGACCGTTGGTCGAGAAACCGTTGAATCCGCCATGATTGCCACTTCCGCAACAAAAATCGGCACAGGATAACAGTGCCAGTCGTCGCGAATAGAACCATTGCTCCTATACACCAATCTGTCAAAGGTAGATGCCAAGGTAAGAGTTTGCCGTCCATGGTTTTCTCCTTAAAGAACGCAACTATAGCGTTAAAAATGGGACAAGTAATGTAGCCGCGTGAAATTACTTATAAGAAACTAAGGTTTCTACGGTGGTGGATAATCTGTTTAGGAATAACTGATCTACTATGAAATTATAACAAATTTTGATGCGTAAATTCTAATTAAACTTGTAAAAAATAGCGTCCTTCGGTTCTCCTATAGCGACAATACTTGGATCTCGCTATACCAGGGCTATTTAGTTTTCAGTTTTTTATCCATTTTGTGAGGGAGGTCGCGAATCGGAGCGTGCTTCTACCGGGGTTTGTGAGGGAGGTCGCGAATCGGAGCGTGCTCCTACAGCGGAGAATCTGTAACCGAAAATCTAAAATTTCAGAAAACTAAATGACCGTAAAAGAAAATAGATTCCGCTTGACATTGCGCGTACCTTCTAATAAAATAGGGGAAATTGACACCTCAACGGTCTGTTTAGGCAATCCAAGTGAATCGTATGAGACTATTCAAATACACCTTCACGCTTTTCATATTTCTCCACACACTACTTGCGATTGGCGCGCCGCGGTATCATCCCGAAGCAGCACGATTGTATGATGCCGGGATACGTGCGCTTACACATGGAGAAGAGGAAAAAGCGCGAACCGCTTTAGAGAAGGCAGTCGAACTTGATGGATCAATAGCGGATGCACACTGCGTTTTGGGATTGATTTATAAAGGTGCCGAGGAAACCCATGCCGCGGCTGAAGCGTTTCAACGGGCGACAATCGCTGATGAAAACTATATTGAGGCGTATTATGAACTCGGTGATGTACTACTCATTCACTTAGGAGACACCGCGCAGGCTACACAAGTCCTACAGAAAGCAGTAGCGATAGATGCCGATCATGCACGTGCACGCACTCTATTAGGTATCGCCTATTTTCGTGATAATCTAACTGATGCTGCCATTAGTGAACTCCAACACGCTATAAAACTCGATCCTACATCACAAACGGCACGCTACACGCTCGGTACTGCCTTTCTTCAACGGGAAGCGTGGCAATCCGCTATTGATACTTTCAAAAAACTAATTGAAATTGATCCTTTCCACGTGAAGGCACATTTTAGTTTAGGCACCGCGTATCGCCGTATTGGGGAAACAGAAGTAGCACAGAAGAGTTTACAACGTTTTGAGGTGCTGTCTATTGAGGAAGAGCAGTTGACACATCTTAAGCGATTTGTGCAGCAAAACCCTACCAATGCCGAAGCGTGGTACCGACTTGGTAGAATCCAACTAAAGCGGCAGCTATGGCGCGAGGCAACGCAATCTTTGGAACGTTATGTCACACTCGCGCCGCAAGAGACGCGCGGCTATGAAGTGCTCGGTTATGTTCAGTTTCAACGGCAAAACTATAAGCAAGCGGCGGCGATGTATCAGAAAGTGATTCAGCAGAAACCGAACGTCGCGACTTACCGCAACAGTCTCGGTGGTGTTTACTTGATGTTAGAGCAGTATCCTAAAGCGATAGAACAATACCAAACCGCTATTCATTTAAAGCCTTCCGAACCACGCTTCTATCTGAACCTCTCTAAAGCTTATGAGCTCGCCGGGGCATATACAGAAGCCGAGAAAACCTATAAAGAATATGAGCGTCTTACATCAAAGTCAAAATAAAACAACTATAGTAAAACCCACAATTAACTTTACAAAGTCCGAGGTTAGGAATGCAGATCGCATTTGGGTGAGTACACCGCAAAACCTCGCCAGCGAGCGAGTGTATTCGCGGAATTGTTGCTCTTTAAAGTGTAAACATATTTTCGGGTTTTACTATATAAGGACAGATCCGCGTGTCTGCCCGTGTACAAAATTCCTAATCCTACTTTTCATAATTGTGGGATTCTTACCTTATGCGTCGGCTGAACCTGATTTGTGTCTCATCCCTGCTGGCACCTTCACAATGGGCAGTGATGACGACCTTCCGAATGAAGCACCAACGCATAAAGTCTATCTGGATGCCTACTATATTGGTAAAACCGAAGTAACTAACGCCGAATATTATCCCTTTTGGCTTGAAAACGGTGGCACCGACAGTGAACATACCCCTATCAGTTATGAAGGGGAATTCGGCACTTGGCCCGAGATCGCGAAGACGAAGCCGAACTATCCTGTCGTTGGTGTTTCATGGGATTCTGCCGTCGCTTATGCGGCGTGGCGAGGCATGCGACTGCCCACTGAAGCAGAATGGGAAAAAGCCGCTCGCGGAACGACTGCTCGACGATGGCCCTGGGGAAATACGTTCACACAACGCATTGAAGACGCAACTGTCCACGCAAACGTTTGGAAACAGTCTGGGGCACATCTGAAACCCGTCGGAACCTACCCTACAGGAATAAGTCCTTACGGTGCACACGATATGGCAGGTAATGTCTGGGAATGGGTAGCCGATTGGTATTCTGAAACCTTCTACCACCGTAGCCCAGATCGAAATCCGAAAGGATCGCCAGTTGGTAGTCGGCGTGTCGTGAAAGGCGGTTCGTGGTTGAACCCAGAAAAGCTCGCGAGGTGCTCCACGCGGATCGGTCAATACCCAGCGATCGGCACAAGTTTCATCGGATTCCGACTCGCCAAAGATGCAGATCCTTTGTATGAAAAGTAAAAACATACACTTCCTGATAATACTCCTTATATGTGTCTCACCGTTGCTGCCATCTACAGCGATTCAATTCGTTGATGTAACCGAAGAAGCAGGCATCAATTTTCGACACGTCAACGGTGCTGAAGGCGCATACCATCTGCCCGAAACCCTCGGTGCTGGCGGCGCGTTCTTTGATGCAGACAACGACGGATTTTTTGACATCTACCTCGTCAACAGCGGTTATTGGAATGAGCCTCCATCAGCAAAACAGGTGATAAGCGCACTCTATCGCAATAATCGTGATGGAACTTTTACGGATATCACAAAGACTGCAAGGGTGACAAACCTCGGCAACTATGGACAAGGGACGGCGTGTGCAGATTACGACAATGACGGAAATGTGGATCTATATGTAACCAATTTCGGTACGAATGTTCTCTACCGAAACAACGGCGACGGCACATTTACAGATGTGACGGTCTCTGCAGGTGTCGGTGATCCGGGGTGGAGCAGCAGTGCTTGTTTTCTTGATTACAACTCTGATGGTCACCTTGATCTATTTGTTGTCAACTATCTTGTGTATTCACGCGATGTTCCCTATCTACCGTGTGGAGAAGACGGAATACACACCTATTGCCATCCATCCCTATTTGAAGGGGCTCCCGACACACTCTATCGCAACAACGGTGACGGCACTTTTACCGATGTTAGTCAAGAATCTGGCGTTGGTGGGATTGGTGGCATGTTTCACGGGAAAGGCTTAGGTGTTGTCTCAGCAGACTTTAACAATGACGGTGCTCCCGACCTTTACGTTGCAAATGACGATACCCGAAACGATTTCTTTTATAATAATGGTGATGGTACATTCAGTGAAATCTCGCTCCTTGCCGGATGTGCTTACAGCTTCAACGGTGTAGCACAAGCAGGTATGGGCGTTACCGTCGGTGATTACAACAACGATAGTTGGCTCGATATTTTTGTCACGAACCTCTCATACGAAACCAATGCCCTCTATCGTAACAACGGCGATGGCACCTTCACAGACGTGATTTATGAGGCACATCTCGGAAAAGAGAGTTATCTATATGTCGGGTTCGGCACGGGTTTCTTGGATGCGGACAGTGATGGGTGGCTTGACCTTTTCATTGCAAATGGACATATCATTGATAACATTGAAGACACACACGATATTCTTACGTATCGCCAACCGGATCAACTGTTCCGTAATAACGGAGACGGCACGTTTCAGGAGATTCCTAATAGCGCAGGTGACTATTTTCAGCGTCCCGCAGTGAGCCGAGGCACTATCTTCGGTGATTATGATAACGACGGCGATGTTGACATGCTCGTTACACAAAATAATGGTCCCGTAACTTTATTGCGAAATGAAACGGAAACGCAAAACAACTGGGTGTCAATTAAAACTGTTGGTGTTGTCAGCAATCGAGATGGTATTGGCACACGTCTCACTATGACGGCAGGTGGGCACACACAGATGCGGGAAGTAAATCCAGGATCGAGTTACATGTCTACCCACGACGCTCGGTGCTATTTTGGGTTAGGACCAAACACAACTGTTGATAGACTTGAGCTGCGGTGGCAGAGCGGCGTTGTGCAAATCTTTGAAAATCTACCCGCCAATCAGGAACACATCATTTCTGAATTTTCCGATACACCAGAGGATAGGCTCTTCAAAGCAGTATGGACAGGAGATATTGCAACCCTTCGTGGTATGAACATAGATGTAAGCCTAAAAGATGTGGTAGGACGGACTCCCTTACGCATTGCAGCGGAAAAGGGGGACCTTGATGTAGCGACGTTTCTCATTGAAAAGGGGGCGGATGTAAACATAACAGATGCCAACGGTAATACTCCCCTGATTTTCATTATCAATAAGACAGGGAATTTGGAGATAACTGAACTGTTGCTTGAAAAAGGCGCGGCAGTAAACACACAAAACCGATCTGGTGAAACGGCGTTGATGTATGCGGCGTGGCGCGGACATGTAAATATCGTTCGGTTTCTACTTGAGAATCGCGCCGATGCTACCCTAAGAAATAGGCAGGGCGATACGGCATTGACACTTGCGGAATCAAAGGGACATCTGGAAATCCTGGAGATGCTCAAGGCAGCAATGAAATAGAAAACGCCTATGAAGGTTGAGGAACCAATTGGAGAACTAAATGGCTCTGACCCGCGGTGTTACCCTAAAATCAGTTACATTAGCTCTTATCCTTATTCCGATCAACTGCTATTGGATTATGTATACGGAGATGGTCTGGTGGGGCCTCTTTCCGACGACGATGTCGCTCTTTTTCAATGCAGTCTTTTTTCTGTTTATTATTACACTCTTCAATCTATTGCTGCGGCGAATAAAACAGTCGTGGGCATTGACACACGGCGAGCTGCTCGTTATCTATGTGATGCTCTGTATGGCAAGTGCTATTGCCTCACACGACCACGCGCAGGTGCTTATCCCGATGATCGGACACGTTTTTTGGTTTGATACGCCTGAAAATGAGTGGCGAGAACTTTTATATCGATACATGCCGACGTGGGGGACAGTCCAAGATAAACGGATTTTGGAGGGATTTTACGAAGGGCAATCCACAGTTTATGACACAGAGATTTTACGGGCGTGGTTAGGTCCGACATTGTGGTGGACAAGTTTTATTTTGGTGCTTGTCTTTGTTATGCTGTGTATCAATGTTGTACTACGCAAACAGTGGACAGAACGCGAGAAGCTTGCGTATCCGATCATCCAACTGCCGTTAGAAATGACGCGGGACAGCGGTGCAAACTTTTTCCGAGGAAGGGTGTTTTGGACAGCATTCATCCTTGTTTCACTCCTAAACATTGTTAACGGATTAAGTTATCTCTTTCCGACAATTCCGATCATCGGCGTTCGGTTTCGGAATATCAGCCAGTTTTTTAATGAAAAACCGTGGAATGCCATCGGGTGGACACCCTTTTCTATTTACCCATTCGTGATTGGACTCGGATTCTTCATGCCGTTGGATTTGTCCTTTTCCTGTTGGTTCTTTTATCTGTTTCGCAAGATGCAACGTGTCAGTGGCGCAATCATCGGCGTTCGGAGTCTACCGGGATTTCCTTATGACCGTCAGCAATCCCTCGGTGCGTATCTTGGACTTGCGATTTTCGCGGTATGGGCGAGTCGTAAATATCTCGCTGAAGTCTTCAAGCAAGTCGCCACGGGACGCTCAAGTCTTGACGAATCCGTTGAGCCGATGCGCTACCGGACCGCTATTATCGGTATTGTGTTAGGCTGCGTCTATCTTATAGCGTTTTCTGTGAAGATAGGCCTCAGTATTTCGCTCGGTATCGCATTTTTCGTGATGTATTTCGCACTGTCAACGGGGATCACGCGCATGCGGGTGGAATCCGGTGCTCCCGCACATGACTTGCACTTTATGGGACCCGATTACGCCTTACCAGCGATTTTGGGATCACGTGGCTTGGGTGGCTCCAATCTGACGGCACTCTCTTTTCTATTTTTCTTCAATCGCGCACACCGCAGCCATCCGATGCCGCATCAATTGGAGGGCTTCCAACTTGCATCACGGGCGAGATTTAATTCCAAACCGTTGGTCTGGGTAATGCTATTAGCCGTACTTGTCGGTTCTATCGGTTCTTTCTGGGCATATCTGCATGATGTCTACCGCTTCGGGTCTTCAGGCAGCTTTGCACATCATCCTTTCAATCGACTCCAACAGCAGCTCAATTTCCCAACAAACACGAACATTCCTGAAGTGACGTTTATGGGTATCGGGATGGGATTCACGTTTCTGTTGATGTTTCTACGGATGCGGTTCTTTTGGTGGCCCTTCCATGCTGTCGGTTATGCTGTCTCTGGGGCAGCGGATTGGTGTATGAACTGGCTCTGGATCTCACTCATGATTAGCACAATCGCTAAATGGCTGATTATTAAGCACGGTGGATTGCAGCTCCATCGAAAAGCAGCTCCTTTCTTCCTCGGTTTAATCCTTGGTGAGTTCGTCGCGGGCAGTTTATGGAGTTTCTACGGCATGGCAACAGAAACTCGAATATTTCCGTTTAAGGACTGGTAATTCACCTTTGCACGTAATTTCGGCATCTAAATTTATCGCAATTTGTCCGTTTTGATAATGAAACCCATTATCAAATATATTTTTCCAAAGTAATGATATTTGGTCATAAACCTACGTGAGATATGGGTTTATAGACTTTTAATTCCGAAAATCTGACACTTAAATTTTGAGTGGTTGGTGTAACACTTCTAAGCGGATCGGAAGTGTTGGGATCTTGTTATTTGAGATTGATTGTCGGGAAAATGTTGGTGAGGATGTAAAATTTGGCATGAATTCGATTCGGCAGAAATTCACAATATGATAAATTTATACGGACATTAATCGATTGTTCCTGTCTCTCCAAAAACGGGTGGGACCTCGGTTACACAAATCGCACGCTAACGGATCCGATGTGGTTAGGAATGCAGATCGCATTTGGGCGTGTACGCCGCAAAACCGCACCATCATGGCACCGAAACATGGTAGGCACTGTTTCCAACTGCGCCGGATTTTATAGTAAAGCCCACAATTAACTATACACTTGAGTTGGCGAGGTTAGGAATGCAGATCGCATTTGGGCGTGTACGCCGCAAAACCGCGTAAGCAAGGGAGTTCGGGGTTAGAAACCCCTCCCACAGTTTACTGAAATGTCGATTTATTTTCGGGATTCACTATAACACAAAACTTGTATCAGTTAAAACCTTCTTGAGTCCCTTAGGGTTTATTTGCTTGGGTATTTTTCAGCTTTTCTACAGAGATGCCACCCCTACGGGGTTCAAGAGACATTCGCCGAAAGCATCTGTAGAGGCCTACAACAAATACCGAGAAATATCCGTAAATTTACGCACTGAATGCCGTGACCCGGTAGGTGCGGTTTCCCAACCGCACCGGATTTTAGCCACAACTTTGTCTATTCCAAAACCCCTTTTGAGTCCCGGAGGGACGGCATCTGTGTAGAAACATATATCAACCAAAAACCCAAGCCCCAGAGGGGCGACATTTGTAGAGACATTCCTACAAAATACCGCGAAATATCGCTAAATTTACACCTATGGGTGCGGTTAGGAATGCAGATCGCATGAATCAACACGGAATGCGCGTGTTGCCTCGCAGTGAGAGTCCGTGGGGAAACCTTACGCCGCAAAACCGCACCTATCGGGTTTGGTTATCTAAAGCGCAATAAAAATGGAAAACTAAATAGCCCTGGATAACTGATAACTGACTACTAGTAGTCTGTCACATCTAAAGTGAAGGGTATAAAATATTTATTTTACAGATTGATTCCGATATACACACGCCTCTTCTGGTAGGAGCGAGCTGTGCTCGCGATCTTTTTACCCTTCAAACTTGGAGTGACAGAACACTAGGGCTATTTATACCAATCCTGATTGACGGTTTCTCTTAAAGGAGTTTACTGTTTTAGCATATAGGTTAGGATAAGGAATTGAAACAGTAGGACGTGGGCAAAAATGGGCAAAAAAATGGCGAGGTTGGGAAACCTCGCCAGCAAATACACGGGAAACTGTGGCTTTAGGAAAGATCTGGCAAACTACCGGTGCTATCGCCTATTTGTGCCAAATCGACATCCATACGGTTGAGCATTGATAGCCAGAGATTGTTGAGCGGTGTCTCTTTCGGGTAACGGATGTGGCGACCGGTTTTAAGCGTGCCGCAGCCGTTGCCTGCGAGTAGAATCGGGAGATCGTGGTGGCTGTGTCGGTTGCCATCTGCGTTTCCGCTACCATACAGAATCATAGAATGATCCAGCAGCGAACCGTCTCCTTCGGGAGTCGCATCAAGTTTTTCCAAGAAATATGCCAACTGTTGTGAATGGAAAATATCGATCCGTTTGATCTTTGCCTTCTTCTCTTCATCACCACCGTGATGCGACAAATTGTGGTGTCCCTCAGTGACGTTGACAGTTGGATACGACTTATTGCTTCCTTCATTTGCTAACACAAAACTCACAACACGGGTCACATCTGTCTGAAACGCGAGGACAATCAAGTCTGTCATAAGTCGGACATGTTCTTGGTAATCTTTGGGAATCTCCTCCGGTGCGGTGTAATCGGGGCTTTCGATTGGCGGGAATTTTTCGGCTGCGTCAATTCGCAGTTCAATGTCCCGAATAGCGGAGAAGTACTCATCAAGTTTACGCACATCGTTTCCGCTCACTTGACGGATCAACTCCTTCGAGTCCTGCATGACAAAATCGAGGATACTTTTTCGCTGTTGATCGCGCTCGACGCGTCCGGCATTTGGCATCGTGGAGAACAGGCGTTCAAAGGCGAGTTTCGGATTTACCTCTTTCGGGAGCGGCTGCGTTGCAGAACGCCACGACAGCGTTGAGGAGTAGACGCAGCTATAACCGGAGTCACAGTTTCCTGATCTGTAACCGGGATCAATTCCGAGTTCCAGTGACGGGAGACGGGTCTGCGTACCGACGTGCGTTGCTGCGGCTTGGTCAACAGAAACGCCTGCATGAATATCAGCACCGTCAGTTTTACGAGGTTGCGCGCCTGTAAGGAAGGCTGCCATCGCTCGGGCATGATCACCACCGCCGTCGCCGTTGGCACGTGCTTTATCAGCTGTTAAACCGCTGAGTATCAGTGTTTTATCCTTTACATTCTCTAACGGTTTCAGAATATCTGTAAGCGCGTAGTCAACCCCTACCTGTTTCGGGGTCCAATCTTCCATGATCTTTCCGTTAGGCACATAGAGGAACGCCATCCGATTGGGTACTGTCTGTGTTGCACCTGCGGACGCGGCTGCCCACGATGTAACGGGGCCCATCACTTCTAACCACGGTAGGGCGACAGTGACCCCTAAACCACGCAAAAATGTTCGACGTGAAAGCTGTTTTGATGTGTTCATAACTCTTCCTTTGTGATGCCATCTACCGTCTAAAGACGCGGAAAACCTCGGTTTCATAGCGACTGCGCTTTCCCAAACGGTCAAACGTCTTAGTGTTGCTCCACATTCCGTTTCTGACACAACATTCGTTGTTATGATCAAACGGAAACCTTATCAGGTTTCTTGTTCTGGACACCGCAGCCCTCATCATAACGTTATTAGTATAATTATATTACATTTTTAGATCAATGTCAAGTCTTTGTTTCAAGGAAACCAGAGCCATTCAGTTTTCGGTTTTTCGTCGTTTTTATCGAAGCAGTCGCGATTCGGAGAGTGCTTCTACAGCAGGTTTGGGAACATTCGGATATTGCTGCTGAGGTTTGGCGGGAAGATCGTTAAATTAAAACAGCGGTGCGCCTTGTGCTTCGACATAAACCGAGTAAAGGGATTGACTGCCTGTCATAAAGAGCCGGTTCCGCTTCACACCGCCGAAACAGAGGTTTGAACAAATTTCTGGGAGGTGAATCTTACCGATAAGTGTTCCGTCCGGTGCGAAGATATGCACGCCATCATAGCCTTTACCGACCCAGCCTGTACCTGCCCAGAGATTACCATCAGTATCGCACCGGAGACCGTCAGCGGCACCGGGTGCCATATTATGGAACACCTGTTTGTTGCTCAACCGCTCGCTATCTACGACATCATAGACAACAATGTTTTTCGCCGTCCCTGTGTCAGCAATATAGAGTTTATCGTAATCAAGCGAAAAGCAGATACCGTTCGGTCTTTCGAGTGCTTCCGTCACAACGGTTGCTTTCCCAGTGTCCGGATTCAGACGATAGACGGAAGTCGGCAATTCAAACGGTGCTTTATGCCCTTCGTAATTGAAGAGGATACCGTATCCGGGATCGGTAAACCAGATATGTCCATCGGGATGGACGACCACATCGTTCGGTGCGTTGAACCGGTTGCCTTCAAAGTTGTCAATCAGGACGGTAATCGTTCCGTCATATTCGGTGCGAGTGACGCGCCGTGTGCCGTGTTCACAACTGATGAGTCTGCCTTGCCGATCGCGCGTGTGACCGTTGGTATAGTTAGATGGTTTGCGGTAGGTGCTTACCTTACCGGTGGCTTCTTGCCATTTCAGAATACGGTTGTTCGGAATATCGCTCCAGAGGAGGTACCCACCATCACCGAACCAGACGGGTCCCTCGGACCAACGTGCGCCTGTCCATAGGCGTTCTACAACTGCGTTTCCGATTTTATATTTCGCAAAACGCGGGTCGATAACTTCAACCGCTGGATCGGGATAACGGGTAATCGGTCCCTCTTTTGAAGGGATATCTGCCAGAGCGGTCAGGGGATTGAGTACCGGTAGAATGGCACTGACACCCAAACCCCGTAAAAATGTTCGACGTGAAAGTTGTTTTAATGTGTTCATGAGCATCTCCGTTGCTAAAATTCAGTTTATGAGTCCGTGGCGACTGAAAGACTCTCGCGCGTAGGCCCCCGCCCAATTGGATGATCCTTATCCTTAACTTCAAGACTTGGGCTCACAGCCGCTATCGGTTCAATTGACAGCCGACACCCCAGCGCGTTAGCTATAATGTTGAGCGTACCAATGTGAGGTACATCGTCACTGGAGAGCACCTCAAAGAGGACTTCGGGGTCCGTAGCTGTTTGCTTCGCAATTTCAGTAGCCCCACCGAGTGCCTCTATGATGTTGCGAATCCCTTTTAGAAAGAAGGATGTGTCACCGTCAATTTGGTATTCTTGTAGGGACAAATCAAGATAGTCAATGGCTTCCGCCCGATTGGCAGCAAGATCCGCGATTAAAATTTCGTGCCATGTTCTCAGTTCTGTCATTGTTGTGACTCCTTATATTGCAACCAATAATTCTTTGCATGCCCAACGTCCCGTTTCTGTGATGACTTGTCCCCACCACAAAGTAGAAGAACAAACTTGTTATCAATTTCAGCAAAATAGATCCGATAGCCGGGACCAAAGTGGAGACGCAGCTCAGAAACACCACTACCGACAGGTTGACAATCACCAAAATTTCCATCTTCAAGCCGGTCCAGTCGTTTGCGAATTCTGGTTCGCGTCTTTGTATCTTGAATTGCGTAAAACCATTCCGTGAATGGCTCTCGTCCGTTTTGCCCCCGGTAAACTTGTAGTCTTCTCGGTTCTGTGTTACGCATTTTCGGATAACGCTTTACAAAGGCTCTGGTGACTCAGTTGGACGTGATCTGCTAACTTTGATAAACCGCTTTGAGCGTTTGCTACGTCTTTGACTGCGAGCAAAAACGCTCCAATATTACCATCTTCCTCATATTCCTCAAGTGCTACGGTAAGATATTCCTTCGCATACGCCGAATCTGCCAATCGCACCTTGAGGCTCTCTTCGTAGTTCTTGTATTCTTTCATTCGGTAAATCCGTATATCCATGAAACAATTATACACCACAAGGGAAAAATTCCCAAGGGCGGCGGAAGTTCTATTTACATCAAATTAGACGTTCCCCAACGTTTGCCATACATAAGCATAATCCGATTATGAATAAATTCATATTTTTCAGGGCAACAGGAACGGAGTTTATCGGGATACACAAAATAATATCCGATACTTTCTGCCATATCCTCATTTGGATTTTCTTCATAAGCGTAATCTGTTACAAACTCTGATCGTTCTTTAGTCGTTGACCAACCGGATTCACTTGAATCTCGGGACCATCCTCCAAGTTTCGCCCAATCCGCTCTAAGTTGTTGATTAAAAACATAAAACCATAAAAAATGTGCCTTTTCGTGGGCAATTATTTTACGCGTATCATTAACATTATAAAGACCACGGCGCATGAGAATAGATTCAGCTAACACTATAGAACCGCGACCTGGCCGCGCATAACTCATTCCTTTTTCTTCCGTATCAATTCTGCGGACTATATACTTTAATTGCGGTATTTTATGTAATGCCTGAGGGAATTCTTCAAATACTGATATAATGAGCATCAGATCGTCATTTTCAAAATCCGAGTAGCGTTCTAATGTTCTGTTTAGGGAGATCCCGGTTAATGAAGCGTGTACATATATACCATACCTATTTTGCAATATAAATTCTATTATGGATCTATTTGTCCCATTTTCTGTTATGAATTGAACGACGGCATAATATAGGTCCTTGTCCGGTGACAAAACCTCTTGAGAGTCTTCAACTGGAAAGATATTTCTACTAATAGTAATGAATTTTAACTGATCTTTAGATTCAATCTTAATACCATTTTCTAAGTCTTCATCACTTATATTCCATCTGGAAAACTGCAGATTCAGACCTGGCGGCATAGATTTAAAGACCTTTAAAAGCGCAGCAGCGTCTTTTGTCGTCCATGTAGCATCTAAATAAACGGAATATTTTTCCTCCAACGCTAAGTGAGAAGAATATTTTTTCTCCCGCTGTGAAGTGGGGTTTTTATTTAGTGTATTATACTGAGATATATAACAACTGGGTTGTAGAATTATGATAGCAAAAAGAACGAAATTATTGATAACTCGCATCATCAATTATCCTGAGTGCCACGCCGCAAACGGAAGGGATCACTTTTAACAATTTCAGTAATCAGGACGGAACTTCTGTAACCTTCAGATTCAAGTTGTGCTACAATCTGGTCAACAGTTGGCTGGTCGTAATATTCCAATCCTCTGCCTAATGCGTAAATCAACATTTTCTCCGTTAGGCAGCGTGCAAAGTGCTGTTTTCTATCTTTGAGAATCTGTTTCAAGTCTGCTATACCATCAAAAGGGGTGCCATCTGGTAATTCGGCGGTTGTATCAATCTCTAATTCGCCTTCTTTAGTCCGAAACGCCCCAATTGCATTATAGTTTTCGAGTGCGAATCCGATTGGGTCCATCTTGGCATGGCAGTTGGCACACGCCGGATCTTCTCGGTGTTGTTCAAGGCGTTCTCGCAAGGTGGTTCCGGTAATGGCATCATGGTCCTCTTCCAATTCCGGGACATCCGGTGGTGGCGGTGGTGGCGGTGAACCGAGTACCTGCTCCAAGACCCAACGTCCCCTTTTGACGGGGGAGGTACGCGTTGGGTTAGAAGTCACCGTCAGGACGCTGGCGTGGGTAAGTATACCGCCACGTGAGGCACCTTGCAACGCAACGCGTCGAAATTCTCTTCTTTTAATTTCTTCGCCACCGAGAACAGTTTTTTCCTGCCCCATCCAGTTTCCTTGTGTATCGGTAATGCCATAGTGGTTTGCCAATTCCTTATTGAGGAAGGTATAGTCTGCGTCAAGCAAGTCAAGGACGTTTTGATCCTCACGAAAGATTGATTCAAGAAAGAGTTCTGTTTCCTTTAACATCGCGGCTCGCAATCTACGACCGAAGGTTGGAAATCGTTCCGGGTCAGGGGTAACCGTTGTCAGTCGTTGGATTTGCAGCCATTGTGAACCAAAGTCACGTGCCAATTCTGTCGCTTTCGGATCCGCCAACATCCGTTTAACTTGTGCTTCAAGATTGTTAGTCAGCTGATTTTTCGCCGCGAGTTCAAAAAGTTCGTCATCTGGCATACTGCTCCACAGAAAATAGGAGAGTCGCGACGCGAGTTGGAACGCATCAATCGGGTATGGATCCGGACGCTGTGGACGGTCATCTAACTCCAATCGGAATAGGAATTTAGGTGAACAGAGGATAACTTTAATCGCCTGCTGAATCCCTGCTTCCCACTTTGCACCATCGACTTGAATTGATGCTACAAACTGCACAAGCTGTTCTACTTCGGCTTCGGTCGGCGGTCGGCGATACCCTCGGCGGAGCAGACGAGTCAATACTTCACGCGTCTGTGCTGCTTGCGGGATGTCAGGTGTACATGCTAAAATTTCGAGTTGGGTATCGGGGCGAGTGTCCAACGGACCTTCCGCCCAGAGTGTCCGAATCTGGAGCTTGGCGGATGCCTCACCCTCTGTAGGCTTAACCACCGCAATCCCTGCCCTTTCGATGTTTGGGATTCCGGTAACAAGGAACTCAACAGTTTGTGTCTTTTTGGGGTCGCGAGCGGTAATCTCAAAGGTCTCTAAAATCTTGATGTTGTTGTCTGCTGCTGGGTCCACACCGATTAACCGTGCAAGTTCTTCTGGCGGAGAAACCTCTGCCAGTGCCTCACCCTGAATAAATAGGGCGACTTCAACAGGGGTTTGACTATCAGCCTCAGCGGCAGGGGTTTCATTATCAGTTTCAGCGGCAGGGGTTTCACTATAAGTTTCAGTTTCAGCAACAGGGGTTTCACTGTCAGTCTCAACGTAGAGCGTTGCCTTGTAGATGATTTCTTCATCTGGGAACATCTTGAAATATTTCGCACCTGTCGTAAAGGGTCCAGATTTCCACGCCTCTGTAGCCGTTGGATCAAGTAGCCGGAAACGTTGATCAGGGACATCATCGTGGCGTGGATCGAGGCGCGACGCTCCTTGGTAGCGTTTGGATGGTGGCGGCGGCTCCACTAAAATGACACGCGTCGCGATGGCTTCTGCTGCTTCAAGGTAGCGTTCCATCAAGAGCGGCGACATGGTTAGCACATCTCCAATGTTGTCAAATCCGTGTCCTACGTCATCCGCGGGAAAATTTTCGGTGGGATCGAAATCAACGCCGAGTAGGTCTCGTACAGTATTTTTGTACTCAACTTTATTGAGTCGTCGTATTGTTATTCGACCTGGATCCGGTTTCGCTGTACGATCTGCGTGTTCAAAAATCGCCTCAATATGCGCAACAAAGGCATCTGACTCTTCTACTGTTGGTTGATGCTCACTATCCGATGGTGGCATGTAGCCTGTCGTTACCATGTCTAAGACTCGGTTCCAAACATCACGATTCTCAATTAGCGACAGATCATCTGAAAATGAATTAAGTGCGAGTTCGGCGGCGGGTTCATCGCCAGCATGACAGCTGAAGCAGTATTCTTTCAAGAATGGGATACCCTCTTGCGAGAAACTGGAGGTTTCCTCTCCACCCGGGTTAGCGGCGAAGGCAATGAGGATTAATACTAAGGTTAAACAGAGACGTTGTGGGATGTGATTGAGCGAAATCATTGGTAGACTCCACAAGTTGCAGAATTGGGGATTTGTGCTTATTTCTGAATAATTACTTTGTGTTTGTTGCTGTATTGATGTACATGGGTATAGAGATAATAATACCGTAACGTTATATGTAAAGTCAAGTGAAAAGTGAAGGACATTCAGTTTTCAAACTTGCTTTTTTTTAACTGGCTTTGCTAAAATGGTAGCACTAAAATCACAGCGAATTGAAACAGGACTTACGCAAACGTCATTTGGGAAGAAAGCGTCCGCTTCGGATTCTGCGGGCGAAACCGTGAAAAGAGAGGTCGCCGAGGCACGGGGACCTCGGCGAACAGACGCTTGCTGCGTAAGCCCTATGAAATATGATGGGAGTATCCACAGCCATGAATCAACACGAACAAGAAGTAATTGTGAACGCAACAGCGTTGCAAAGTGTCTGTAGTGCGCTTTACCAGAAAGTCGGCGTTGCGCAATCAGATGCGGATACGGTCGCGGAAATGCAAGTACTGATGGATTTGCGTGGCGTTCATTCGCACGCGACACGCGGTATGCCCGGTTATGTCCGGGGCATCATCGGTGGGAACATTAATCCGAATCCACAACTCCAGACGCTTGAGGATAATCCTGCCTCTGTTCTTTTGGATGGTGACCGCGGGTTAGGACATCTCGTCGGTATTCGTGCAATGAACCTTGCGATTGAGAAGGCGAAGTCCGCTTCGATTGGTGTGGCTATTGTTCGGAATAGCAATCACTTCGGGGCTGCCTCCAGTCATGCAATGCGTGCCCTTCCGCACGATATGATCGGTTTCGCAACAACCAATGGACTTGGTGTGAATACCGCTGTCTTCGGTGCGAGGAGCACTTCGATCGGAAATAATGCGTTTTCCTTTGCAATCCCGGCAGGTGATGAACCACCGATCGTATTGGATATGGCGTGCGGTGCTGCTGCCGCTGGACGGATTGGCACTGCGAGGTTATACGAAGAGAAAATCCCGTTGGGCTGGGCACTCGACGCAGATGGCAACGAGACCGACGACCCTGGGAAAGTTGCCGTTATTCTACCCGCTGCAGGTCCGAAAGGTTCTGCGCTTGCGATTGTGATGGATGTCTTATGCGGTCCGTTGGGTGGTGGACTGATGGGAATCAATAAGCAGTATCAACCCGGGGATGCACCACCAGAGAAGCGCGTATCGGCGCATTTTTTCCTCGCGATTAACATTGCCAGTTTTACCGCTATTGCAGAATTCAAGACTGAGATTGATCGACAGATCCGGATGACACGCCAAGCGATACCACGCAGCGGCTTTACGCGCGTCACTCTTCCCGGTGAGATTGAGTCGGAATTGACGCAAGAACGCCTCGCAAACGGAATCCCACTTCACAGGGAACCGTTGCAAGTGATTGAGCAACTCGCCGACGAGTTGGATATTGAAATTCCGTGGGACAGGCAGTGAAGCGTGTAAGGTTTTTTGGCGTTAAGCACCTTGTAGGAGGGATTTGTAACCCCGATTTACAATCCCTCTGACAACTGAAAACTGAAAACTGAATAAACATTTGACATTCCTTTAAAAGTTGGGTATAATTATGATTTCTTATTTCCTGCGAATAGCGGTTGAAAATAATACAGTAAGGGCGGGTTTTCCTATGACTTGCGGATAATCTATCTACTGTGGAGGTAATTATGCACTTAATTACGCTGAATCCTTGGTCAGAAACAGACATTCTTGAAACAGTCGAAAACAGTCTGAACATAAAAAAATATCCAGAAAAATATAGACACGCTGTAGGTGGGAAAAGTCTCTGTCTGCTCTTCCAAAAGACATCCACGCGAACGCGCTGCGCAGGCGAGATCGGTATTACGCAACTCGGTGGGCACGCACATTACCTCGATTGGCGTTCGACGAATTTCGCTTTAGCCGATCTCGGTGATGAAATGCGTGTCCTCTCAGCGTACGTTGATATTATCTTATCCCGCTTCTTGAAACACGCCGACCTCGTTGAAGCTGCCGCTGCCGCAACAGTACCGGTCATTAACGGCTGTTGCGACAAGTATCATCCGACGCAGGCTCTTGGTGATCTGATGACAATACAGGAACATCTTGGCAGACTGAAAGGAGTCAAATTGTGCTTCATCGGCGTGCATAACAACGTCTGCAATTCGCTAATTGCCGCTGGTATGAAGGTCGGTATTGAGGTCACTGTCGTTGCACCGGAGGTGAACCCAGCTGCTGTTGATGAGGAGTTATGGGGCGCAGCCGCTCAAAAAGGGCTCTATAAGGCACTTGATACAGATACCTCTCTGGAAAAAGTCATTGCCGAAAGCGATATTGTCTATACGGATACGTGGGTGGACATGGAATTCTTCACAGATCCATCTTTTGCTGAAGAACGGGAACGTCGGCTAAAAAAGATGATGCCGTATCAATTGAATGCCGAACTGTTGGACAGACACAAGTGCAAGATTATGCACTGCCTTCCCGCGCATCACGGATATGAAATCGCAGGTGAACTCGTCAACGATGAACGCTCAATTATCTTTGAACAGTCCGAGAACCGCCTCCATAGTATGAAAGCGATCCTTCTCAAATTGCTCGCGCACGCCTAATTCACCGTGTATTCTAACAAGGAAATTGTGTATTCTAACAAGGAAATTTTTCTTGGACCAACATTTCTCTCTCTCACATGGCGAAACGTTAAAAAACCTTGAATGTAGCAAGTGTGGTGAAACCTATCCGCACACGGTACCGCAGAACGTCTGTACCGCTTGTGGGAAACCGCTACTCGCTCGTTACGCACTTGAACAACTGGTAGGAACCTGGACAAGCGATACCCTTTTGGCGCGACCCGCTTCACTTTGGCGTTATAGTGAACTCCTTCCTATATCCGACCCAACGGACATAGTAACGCTTGGCGAGACAATGACACCGCTTATCCATACAAAAAGGTTAGGGGCAAGGTTTGGACTCACGGAAGTGTGGGTAAAAGACGAATCGCGGTTACCCACTGGTAGTTTCAAGGCGCGCGGCTTGGCGATGGCAGTATCCAAGGCGAAATCCCTCGGATTGACGCAGTTGGCAATCCCGTCTGCAGGTAATGCCGCTACAGCGCTCGCGGTTTATGCCGCCGCCGCAGGTATTACCGCGCACATCTTTATGCCACAAGATACACCCACCTTCAATAAGGAGACGTGTCAACTCTCAGGGGCAAACGTCACTCTAATTGATGGCTTAATCACAGACGCTGGCAGAATCGTGGCGGAGCGGAAAACGGATGAAGGGTGGTTTGATGTGTCAACCCTCAAAGAACCGTACCGCGTGGAAGGCAAAAAGACGATGGGGTTTGAACTTGCGGAGCAGTTTGCGTGGGAACTCCCCGATGTTATCATCTACCCTACCGGCGGTGGCACGGGTATCGTAGGTATGTGGAAAGGTTTTGCGGAATTAGAGGCGATCGGGTGGATCGGTAAGAAAAGACCCCGTTTTATTTCGGTGCAACCCACAGGTTGTGCACCGATTGTTAAGGCGTGGGAGGAAGGTGCGGCTGAGGCAGCACCGTGGCAGGACGCACACACTATAGCAAGTGGCTTACGTGTGCCACAAGCGATTGGTGATTTCCTTATCTTAGAGGCGATTCGTAAGAGCAACGGTGCTGCGATTGCCGTCACAGACGATGATATCCGTGAGGCAATGCAACTGCTTCCTGCAACCGAAGGACTTTTAACATGCCCTGAAGGTGCAGCGACCGTCGCTGCACTCAAGCAACTCGTCGTGAAAGGGATGATCGATCCTTCCGAACGCGTTGTCTTATTCAATACCGGTGGTTATCAGGGGTAAAGGAAAATCGCTACCGGTTTTCAAGATAATCATAGGTCGGTTTCTCTTCCGTTTCCTCTCCGTTTTCAGCTGCCTTGTTTTTCAGGTGATAGCCTACCTCGTGCTTCTGCACCGATATAATTGGATAGGGACCGTCAAATCCGGTGACGATACCTTGGACTTCAACCGGTTTACCGGTAGTTCCAACATCAATCCGGAGTTGATCGAACTCAGGGTTCGCGTCGAAAACAAAATTCTGCCCCTGATTCTCTGTGACCATCGCATGATGGATATTAGAGGTTTCTGGTCGCCAGCGTCGCCATGACGGAACGTTTCGGATATAACTCCGGGCGAAACCGGGGTGTGCAAACATGTTGCCGCGGATAGTCGCATGGGTTTTAAGGACACGGGCACCACCAAGTCCATGACGGCCCCGGAAGCGCGAATCGTTGAGTTGCCGCATGATGTTGTACACATCAAACGTATGTGTTTCGCTGTACTCGGTAACACCTTGTCTGGCTTTGACTTCCACGACGGTGGTGAAATGTCGCTTTCTACCATGCTTGTCAACAGGTGTACTGAAGGTAACGTCCTTCGGGTCCGCCCACGGTTTCAACAATCGCCTAATTTGTCGCGCATCGGCGTTGCTGACAACATCGGAAATCTCTATTTTCAAGACAACCGCCTCTTCAGCCATGCTTACTATACTTATACCAACAATTAGAAGTACCACCAGAAAAGTAAGCCAATAGAAATGTGCACGTTTCATTCTGATTTCCTCCTGATTTTCTCACTTAATTCTTCAAGTTTATAGATTAGGTGAGAACCTTTATCTTTTTCTTCATGAAAAGATGGAACCCGAACAAGTCCTCGAGAAGTCATCTAACTGAGCGAAAACTGGTCTTTGACAGTGGAAAAAACCGAGCATAGACCATATAATTAGAAATGTGTTCTTGTTTGCATTATACACCAGTCGATAAAAAAAGTTGCACAAAAAATTACTGCGGTCCAGTCCGATGGCTTCCATAACGTAAAATGCAACTTGATTCAAGCTGTACTTGATGATATTTTCCCAGATGTCATCTAACTATTATAGTAAAGCCTACAATTAAACGGACACTGAGGAGTTGGCGAGGTTAGGAAACCTCGCCAGCAGTGGTGAGGTATTAGATTCTATTGTGTCCACATATTTTCGGGCTTTACTATAATGACGCGATATCGCGGTGAAAAGGGTGCATAATTTTAGAAAAAATCAAAATTCTACGTTTTACAACCTGAGTTTGACTATCTAAAAATCTAAACGTTCAACGTCACAAAGAAGTTTACAAGGGTGTCAGATAATTTACGACTTTTCACTTTTACGTTGAGAACTCGCTACCCAGCTTAATTCGACGATGTAGTACAAGACCGGCAAGACGAGTAGCGTTAAGAGCGTAGCGGTTATCATCCCACCGCTGATAACAATCGCAAGCGGTTTCTGGAGTTCTGCTCCCGAACCGTGTGCGAGTGCGAGCGGTAACATCCCTAACCCTGTAGTCAAGGCTGTCATTAATACCGGACTGATACGCTCCTCGGCACCCTTTATCACAGCATCGTAGAGCGACATCCCTTCTGAACGCAGTGTATTGATGTGCGTCACAAGGATAATTCCATTTCGGACTGCGATGCCGAACAGTAGAATGAAGCCGACCATCGACGGAATACTCAGCACACCGCCAGTGAGGAAAATACTGACGACACCACCAATTAACGCCAACGGTAGATTCAGCATCACCAGCAGTGAAAGCCGGAATGAACCCATTGCCAGAAACAACAGAACACAGATACCGACAACGACAAAGCCTGTCTGAATCAAAATTTTTCTTTGTGCTGACTGTTGACTTTCAAATTGCCCGCCGTAGGTAAGAAAATACGCTTCGGGCAGGTCAATATGTTCCTTAATCTCTTGCTCGACTTCCGCTATAAAGTTGCCGAGATCCCGATCTTGGACGTTACACTGAATGACAATACGCCGGGAAACGTTCTCGCGATTGATAGTATTTGGTCCGTAGTCGAAGCCGACATCGGCAACCTGTTTTAACGGGACGAATGCCCCTGAAGGGGTCCGAATTTTTAGATTGGCGATGGATTCGACAGTGTTAACAAGTGCCGGATCAACCCTAATCAGAAGGGCGTACTGACGCTGCCCTTGGATGACTTGGCTGACGGTTTCACCCATGAACGCATTCTCAGCAAAATGCGTCACGTCTTCAACTCGTAAACCGTAGCGCGCCGCTTCAAGCCGCTTGACCTTAATTTGAAGTTGTTCCACCTGTACCTGTTGTTCAACTTGTAAATCGGCTACGCCTTCAACCTCAGAAATAACGGCTTTAATTTCCTCCGCCTTCTGCCTGAGTATGTCGAGATCCGGTCCGAACAACTTCAAAGCCACTTGTGCACTGACCCCAGACAAAAGATGATCCAGGCGGTGTTGAATCGGTTGCCCTACGGATACCAAGACCCCTGGGAAGTTTTCGAGGGATAGCAATGCGCGTACTTCGGTGAGGAGTTCTTCCCGTGTTTTTTCGCGTTCATCCGGCGGAATGAAATTCACAAGGATTTCGTGCGTGTTCACATCGTGCGCATGTTCATCGGCTTCTGCACGTCCCGTCCGACTGCTGACACTCGTTACTTCTGGGATTGTCAAGAGCCTTGTTTCCATCTCTCTGCCGATACGCGTTGATTCTCCTAACGAGGTTCCGGGCGGTGAAAAGACGCTAATAATGAATGTCGCTTCATCCATAGCGGGCAAAAATTCGCGACCCAAACGCGGAATTGCCGCTACAGTCAATACGACCAATAACAGTGCCAATACTACAACCGCCCAACGCAACCGCATAACCAAAGCGAGCATCGGACGATAAGCCCGTTTAATCCAAACAACGACAGGACTCTCTTTCGGGGGTGGAGGTTCTGAGTCGGATGCTTCTTTCATGCGCTGCCATCGGAAACGGGTCAATAGCAAGTCGCTTAATACCGGAACCACTGTGAGCGCAACGAGCAATGAGGCTGCCATCGAAATGACAACTGCCCAACCGAGTGGACGGAACATTCTACCCTCCATGCCGCTGAGGCTGAACAGCGGCACAAAAACGAGAATGATAATCAGCGTTGCAAAAACAATAGATGACCGAATCTCATTACTTGCGCGTGTCACAACCTGTGTTGGCGTTTCGTCAGGTTCCTCACCGATATAACGAAGATGGAAATATTCTTGTAGTCGTCGGAAGATATTTTCAACGTAGACAATCGCGTCATCAACGACCATTCCAACAGCAATCGCCAAACCGGCGAGCGTCATGATATTGAGGGTATCCCCTTGGGAAAGTAGGACAATGACTGCTATGATCAGAGACAGCGGGATCGCTGTCAGGGTAATCAGTGCGGTGCGGATGTTAAAAAGGAAGATGGCAAGAATGATAACGACGAGAATAGCACCATCGCGTAAGGCATCTTTGACGGTATCCACGGCACGGCGAATAAGGTCTGCTTGTGAGTACTCGACTTTAATCTTTATGCCTTCAGGCATCGACTGCTCTAATGACCTCAGCACTGAAGTTATTTTGTCACTAAGGGTAATCGTATTGATACCGGGTTGCTTGACTACCTTGCCTAAGACGGTTTCTTTGCCGTTATGGCTTCCCGCGCCGCGCCGAATTTCTGGGAGCGACCCGATTGTCACTGTTGCGACATCCTTAACGAGAATTGGTGTGCTGTGTCCGCGCACATCAACGACAACGTTTTCAATATCGGCGACTGTAGAAATCCGCCCCAACCCTCGAATCATCAACTCGCGTGATTCTTTGATGAGGAAACCGCCTGCGGAGTTTTCGTTGCTCTTCTCAAGCGCAGAGGCAACATCTTCGAGTGAGAGTTGGTGGCTGATCAACTGCTCAGGGTTGACGAAAACTTGGAATTGTTTCACATATCCGCCAATGTTAATCACGTTAGCGATGCCACCCTGCGATTGCAGCTGGTATCGAATGATCCAATCTGCCAGGTCCCGCATTTCCATCTCATCAAATTCGCCTGTTTCATCGACGAGCGCATATTCTATAATCTCGCCCAAAAGCGAAGAAGTCGGTAAGATAATCGGGGCATCAACACCCTCAGGTAAATTCGGAGCAACGAGTTGAAGCCGCTCAGAGACCATCTGCCGTGCAAGGAATATATCCATACCCCAGTCAAATTCAACGAAAACAAGCGACAAACCGATCGCGGACGAAGACCTTACCCGTGTAACATCCGGTGTACCGTTCATTGCGCTTTCAATCGGTAGCGTCACAAGGGTTTCCATCTCCTCGGGTGACCAACCGTGTGCCTCAGTCAGCACGGTAATGCGTGGCGGGTTGATGTCAGGATAGACATCAATCGGTGCCGATTGAAACATTCTAAAGCCGATGATAACCGCTACAATCGTACAGGCGATGACGAGGAGTCTGTTTTTGAGTGAAACCTCGGTGATTTTTGACCACATTGATTCTTCTCCTCTGCACGTTTTAGTGATTGTGTCCGGCGTGTGCATCAACAACTTCGGACGGTGCTGCCATAGCTTTCATAAGTTGATGTGTTCCCTGAACAACCACTCGTTCACCGGGAATCAGACCATCTTTAATTTCTATGTACTGATCATCTTTGACCCCGACCACAATTTCATGTCTGGTGTAAGCGGCACCGTACGCAACAAAAACAAAACGACTCCCTCTGTCTTCAAGTACTGCGTCCAAAGGAACGCTCAAGACCTCAGCACCTTTTTCAAGGACAATCGTCTGTTCTGCAAACATCCCTGGTTTGAGTTGATGATTAGGGTTTTCGATTTCTGCCCAAAAGTGAACAGTCCGTTTTTCTGGATCCATAACATCCGAAATTCCAGAAACCTTACCGGTAAAAGTCGTTTCCGGGTAAGCATCAACGCGAATACGAACCTCACTGCCTATCTGCCACTTGTCCTGAATGCGCGCCAGCGCGTCTTCGTAAACTTCACCTTGAATCCAGACGATGTCAGTGTCCAGTATTGAAAAAAGTGTATCACTCTTTTCAACTGTCGTGCCGATTGTTACATGCTGCTGAGTGATTTGCCCGGAAGCTGGTGCCTTGACGTAGAACATCGTCGATGGCTGACCCGTTTGAATAACTTTGTTGATGTCCTCAAGTGTGAGTCCGGACACTTGAAGTTTCTGTCGAACTTTGTTCAAGGTGATGTTCGCATTGCGCAAAGCCTCTTCTAACTGAAGGACTCCCTCCAGTGCTTCCGAACTTTCTACAAAAGCGAGGTAATTTTCAATCAATGCATCGGTGGATAAATCGTCAAAGGACGTGATTGAACCAGTTTCAGCCAAATTTTCGAGAAGTGTTTCCGTTAATCCAGCAGCCAAAGCGCGTTGTCTGTTTGCTGCAACCTTGATAGCAGCGAGTTCGTACGCCACTTCTGCATCAACCAATCCTGTTGTTTCCTCACTAAGCACCGCATATCTTTCAAGTAAAGTTTCTGAGTCCTGTCTATCTATATCCAATAGTGAAAGGATTGATGTCTCGCCGCTGTCACGAAGGACCTTTTCCAACGTCTGTTCGTCGATACCAAGGATTTGGAATTGTCGCTTCGCATCTGCTAACTCATTTTTCGCTTTTTTGTATTCTGCCTGTTTCGCAATAAGCTCCTTCTGTGCCGAGATACGCTTTTCTGCGAGGGTCTTAATCCTTTTGAGTGTGCTATCAAGCAATTGAAGTTCAACGTCTGCCTTGACCAATCTAAAGCGCATCTGTTCTAATGCTGAGGTTGTTTGCGTTACGGCGAGGGCTTTACGTTTTTCAACTGTCATTTGCAGCTGCTGTAGCTCGGAAAGCGATTGCAAGTAGTCAATTTGCCGAGTTTGTAATTCCCGCCGAATTTGTTTGGCGAAAACCTCTGTCAGTCTCGTCAATTTGGATACAAGCGATTTCTGTTGAGCTGCCGCTTCAATGAGTTCAATCTGCGCCATCTGTAAATCAAGGCTCTCCAGTTCAAGCAGCACATCGCCTTTTTTAGGGGTTTCGCCAACGCTGAAATGGATACGCTTCACGATACCGCCGGTTCTTGGTGTGACAATGGCTTGCCGTTCTGGGTGGGCTATTACGTTTCCGTGAACGGGCACAACCGTCTCAATCGCACGAATATCCGCTTCATCAGTCTTCAGGCCGATATTAACTTTCGCTTTATCGGTAAGCGTCACCGTATTCTCTTGGCTGTGTGCCTGTCCGGCTTGCTCGCCGTGGGTATGTGCTTGCCCATCGTCCTCTGTTTCTGCGTGCGTGTGACCGTCTTGTTCGTCGTGAATATGTGTATCATCAGCCCAAGTCAATGTAAGTGTGAGGTTTAGTGAAACCAAGGCCCCTATAGCGACAATGAGGACTACTAAAAATGGTGTGATATGAGAATAACGTAACATTTCGATTTCTCCTTATATTGTCCATCAATCATTGCGATTTTATGGTACGGATTCGAGAGATGTACCTACAGCTGCTTCAAGTTCAGCCAACGCCTTATGGTACGCTGCGAGCGCGTCAAGATAGGCAAATCGTGTTTTGATGAACTCGTTTTGCATCAAAATGACCTCTAAAAGTTCTGTTTCCCCTAATTCATAGGCGGTACGTGTTAATTTAAGGTTTTCGTTGAGTAACTTCAGTGAATCGCCTTCATAAAACGTGAGCATTTTTTGCGTGGTACTGAGAGACAGAAATGCTGCCATGACCTCTTGAACAATCTGTTTTTCAGAATTATTAATTTGTGCAGTGTCCACTTGCTGTTGGGCTTTTGTGGCATTAATCTCGGCACGGTTCCTATTAAACAGTGGCAATGGAATTGAAAACTTCACACCGAATGCGCTCTCGCCTACACTGCGTTCGGCAAGTGCCCCAACACTCAAATCCGGGATGTTCGCTGCTTTCGAGAGTCGGAGTTCGCTTTCAGTTAGTTGCGCATTTAACTGCAGCGACTTCAGGTCGTTGCGATGGGCAAGTGCTTGCGTCTTCAAAGCGTCGAGTGTCAATTTCTGAAGTGTATCTGGTGATGCTTTTTTACCTAAGTCCCCGACAGCGATACGTGCCGCCTCAAGCGGGGTACCCATCAACCCGTTTAGTGCCAGTTGTGCCAGTTGCAATTCGCTCTCTAACGTTACTGCTTCGCGCAGTGCCGATTGCAAATGAATGTTCGCCAGATTTGCTTGTGTCACCGAGATATCACCGGTTTCAAATCGGGTCTGCGCGATGTCGCGCATCTGTTCGTTGTGTTGGACAATCTCTTTGGCTAACTTAAGTTTCTCTTGGACAAGTAGCAGCTCATAAAAAACGATTTTCACCGATTTCGTAACGGATTGGGACGCTTTAGCAAGTTCGGTATCTACTTTTTCGAGCTGTGTCTTTGCAATTCGTATCCGATGTCCGCGTTGTCCGCCAAGCTCGAAAGCCTTGGTTAATTCAAGCTTCTGCTCAGCATGGGCACCTCCAAGAAACTCGGTTTCGAGTTCTGGGTTACCAAGCAGTGCGATACCGTCAATGCGAGCACGAGCGACTTTAACTTTTTCGCGAATCGTGTTGAGTTCTGGGTTTTCGCGCAATGCTGTCTCAATGGCTATCTCAAGTGAAATCCTGCTCTCTCCATTTGAAAAGGCAGACGGAATTTGCGTCATACTTAATGTTGACAGACAAATTCCGATGGCTATGAGGATGTGGTTGAATGTAGTTTTTGTACGCAATGCTCTCCTCCATGTAAAGTAACCCAAGTTTTTACCTAAAGGGTTAGGCAGTTTAGGTTATTAAGTGCGCCCCATTTCGTGCAATTGATTCTAAAGAATGCCCCATTTTGTGCAGTACATTCTCTGCGTTTTGTAGAGAATCGCGTCGGTGTGGTATTGTTCAGATTGGCACGGAATTTGCTACATCTAAGCAACAGAAAAATCAATTGAAAGGGTGTTGGACATAGACAGGATGGAGGCAAGGTTTAAATGAGAAGGGTTGTGGTACGAAGGGCTATGAGCGTCGGGTTAATGAACAGCGAGAAATCTTGGAGATGCGTAAGGGGTAAAATCGTAGAGGTGCTCTTTTGATGCGTCACGAGGGCAAATGAGGAAACAGTCGGATGTGTTGACCCATCGTTGGCAGGAACGGTGTATAATTCGGTGTTTAATGGAACAAAAATGGCGAGGTCGATACATGAGCCACAATGGTCTTCTTCCGTGGTAGTTCCAGCAATCGTGACTTCTGCGTGTTCCGAATCGAAAGCATGCGTGTCGGTGCAGCGTCCATTGGTGGAGACTTCAAGCGCGACGTGACCATCTGCGCCGATGCATAGAACATAGTTCGACAGCTGCATCGGAATTATGATAAGATAAATGAGTAGCCAAATTAAAGGGATGGCAGCACTCTTTTTTCTTTTCAAAAGAAATTTCATCCTCTCGTCTCCTGAAAGCGAAATTCACACACGTTCAACTGCTTTCTACTAAGTATAACAAAATTTTCCGATAAAAATCAAGAAAAAACGGTGTAGAATTAAATCAAACCGAATTTGATAGTGCATTGGGCATGTTATTGATACTGGGTGAATGTACAAATTCCTTGAAAATTACACAAAAATATGCTAACATTTAAGAAATGGACTCTATTCCATAAGCTTTAAGTCAGATAATATATAGGACAAAACAGGAGATGTACAATGAAAAAAATGTTTTTGGTAGTAGCATTGTTCATGATGTGTGTTGCTACCAGTTACGGGCAATATAACGGTGAATGTTGGGTTGTAAGTGGAGGGGATACAGTTTACAAATTGCATGCGAATGGCAACGCCGATCCGACGGTCATTCCGAATCTGACGCAAGCCAGTGCTGCGGAGGTGAATCCTACCAATGGTGTCGCTTGGATCGCTATTTCTGCATCGAATGCTGTCTTTAGATTCGATCAGTCCACAAATGAGTTTACACAAGCACCAGTGATTGAACGCCCAAACATGATCTCTGTGAATCCAGCAGATGGCACCGTCTGGGTGGCATGGCTAAACGGGGTGTCGAAGTTGTCAAGTGACGGAAAACAAATTCTTGCGCAGGTAATCCCAGATGGTGGTCCTCCCAACGTAGAGACAGGTAGGTTCAATGTCGCTGTGAACCCGAAGGACGGAAGCTGCTGGATAGCAGACGCACGGGGTCCCATTAATCGTTACGATGCAAACGGCAATCAAATTGCAACCGGCCCGACAATGCGAGAACCGAAGGCCGGTGTGGCCGTTGACTATGAGGGAAATGCATGGGTCGCTGACAGTCAATTTAACACGCTCATTCGGATTTCACCAACGGGTCAAGAACTCTTAAAACTTACTATTACCAGTCCGGTTTCTCCGCGCGTCAATCCTAAGGATGGCAGTGTGTGGGTGGTTTCAGAGCAGTCAATGCTGCTAAACTTATCAGCAGACGGCACAAAGACGACTGAATTTCCTGCCGGCATGGCTGTTGTCGGAATAAGTCTCTCGCCTGCAGATGACGGTATTTGGGTCGCTGACATCCTCGGCGCAACATTTACAGGCGAAGTCAGTAAGTTTTCTACAGACGGAACGAAACTCTTCGCGAATCCTATTCCGCAACCCTCCTCCGTTTCAGTCGGATATTGGGTAGGAAACTAATCCAGAACCGCCACGGATTGCGTTGCCACGTTCGCCTTCCTAAAGGATGACGCATCTCTGATGGCACTCGCGGGCATGATTACAACTTCTCTGATGAGTAAATGTGAGGTGTACTATGGTTAGGTATCACTTTTCGGCACAGCATACAGGTTTTCAGAATTTCCTGTTAAAATTTGCAATCGGAATGTTTGTTGTTGGATTGTGCGCCGCGAGTGGATTCGCGCAGCTTCCGGATTTCAAGGTCGGAAATGCCAGTATCACTTTTTCCAACCCGACCCCCGTTGAAGGGCAAGAGATTACCGTCTGGGTGGAGGTGAAGAACGTTGGGGATGGCACCCCGACGATGAACGAGGATCTCGTTGTTGAACTTTATGAAGGCGATCCATCAACACAACCGCTCCAAGTCGTCTGTAAGGATGTGATCATAGAATTAAAATCCGGGAAGACCGGCAGGGTGAAAGCACAGTGGCAGCCACCCCCTGGTAAGACGGAAATTTATGCTGTCGTTAACCCCGCGGGCACTAAACATATTGAGGAAGCGGATACGGGAAATAACGTTGCGCATACGACGCTTGTCGCGCAAACGCGGACATTCCCTTCTGTCACGTCCGAACAAATCCAAAACGCGATAACAAAGGGTGTTGCTTGGATAGAAGCACAACAGGGAAAGCATAGCCGGACCTGTTTGCAATGTGGTACTGAAAACCAACTCATCTTGATCTGTATTATCTGCCAAGCGAGCCTAAAAGGGTTGGCTGAAAACTTCGTTCCCGATGCTGTATGGAATTTCGGTGAAGATCAAACGCAGGAGACGGCATTGGCGTTGCAAACTTTGTTCGCAGCCGGACGCAACCCTTCGCATCCAGCCGTTAAAAGAGGCTTAGAATTTCTATTGGCGCAGAATTGGAATGAGTTCGCTGTTTACCAATTTGCAGTTATTGTTCCAGTTCTGGTAGCAACCCAAGATGAAACGTACAGGGAACGTGCGCAATTTGCTATAAATCAGTTAATCAAAAAACAACTCCCTATCAGCGGTAGTGAGTTTGCTGACCCAAGGGACGATGGCGGCTGGGGTTACGGTTTTACTGCCGATGGCGCGCACATGAACATGGTTATCTATGCGCTCTATGCTGCAAAGCAGTGGGGGCTTGATATTCCGCAGGATACGTGGGCACGCTCCGAACAGTGGATTCGCCGAAACCAAACCGAAACAGGCGGATGGCTCTATAATTTAGTTGACGACGGCTCACCCTGGGCGATCGGTGTCTACGGCAGTATGACAGCAACTGGATTGTGGGCACTTCGCGCATGTGGTGTTCCAGTCGAGGATCCACAGGTCCAGAAGGGCATGGCATGGGTGAAAAGACATTGGACTTTAACTCGGAACCCCGGTTCTAACTCATGGCTTTACTATTATCTGCTCTCCTTGCAACGGTTCTGTGACATCCCCCCGACCTTAGACACGTTTGCTGGCTATGATTGGTACGATGAAATCTCACAGATGCTGGTGGCACAGCAAGAGGCTGACGGGAGATGGCGTGGCTCTGAAAGCGACTTTTTATCGACCTGTTTTGCTGTGATGTCTTTGAGTCATGCGCTCGCCGGCCCAACAGAACCTAATATCGGGATTGTCCCACGGAGCCTCCGGTTTTCACCACCTTCCCCGCGCGTCGGCGAGGCGGTTCGACTCAGCGCAACCCTTCGTAATACTGGAACGCCTTTCGACGGGATCCTCAACGTCCGGTTTTATGTAGGTGACGAAGAGGTTACCACAACCGAAGTACTTTGGACTCCCAAATTAGGGGAAACTGCCGTTTCAGCGGATTGGGCACCTACAACTGAGGGTGAGATAGAAGTGATCGCACGCGTGGAGATCACAGATGCAGATGAAAGTGACAATACCGCTTCGGAAAAACTCACTGTCTATCCACAATCTACCGCAGTGATGGATGCTCTGTCAATGAAGCCTGAGAAAATTAGTGAAAACGTTCACCGACTCGGCAATGTCGTTTTGGACACCAGTAAACGTGAGGTAACAGTGCCGGGTGAAATTAACATTGTCGGTGGTGATGCCAATATTGAATTTTTTGCCTGCGGTAAACTCGGAAAAACGCATGAGAGCATCTTGATTGTTGATGCAGAACCAGTCCATATACTCTTTGCACTCGGTGCCTTGGAGTTAGAACCCGGTAGGAACCTCGATGTTGAAGGCGATCCACGAATTCCAAGAGGGGCACCCGTTGAAATCTGGGTACAATGGAACCAAGGTGATGAGGTGATTTCACGGCGTGCGCGCGAATTGGTATGGAACGCTTTCACAGAGCAACCGATGCAAAAAACACCATGGGTCTTTACAGGTGGACGGATAAAAAATAATCAACTGACATCCCAACTTTTCCATAATATTATTGCTGTCTACCGCGATCCAGATTCCCTCTTCAATCATCCCTTACCCACCGGTACAGATGACCGAACGTATCGCGTCAATACCGATGTGATTCCGCCCAAAGGAACAAAGGTAAAATTGATTATTAAACCCATAGCGGCTTAGAGGAAAACAATGCCAATTTTTGAATACCATTGCAACGACTGCGAAACTGAGTTTGAAGTGCTTGAACGCGCACGTGATGCCAACAAACTTCCAAAATGCCCAAATTGCGGAACATTACTATACTGGGACTACACGATGTGAGATTTCTCGGATATGCTAAAAAAGCATCTAATGGCGATACAAACACAATGCATCAGTGGATAATATCTCCAACAAAGTTTTAGCAGCCCCCACTTGATTTATCATCTGAAATATGCTATTAGGTTACCCACAGCGGCACGGCTCACGATCGTTGCATTCGTTGTTGACTTCGCTTTCTTGCTGGCATTTGCGCCAAGATGAACCGCTGTTATAAGTTCATAATCAATATGAGCATGAAGATTTTCGCGGTTCATAATCGAAAAGGTCCTCCCCAGTAGAGTCCATACGGTTTCAAGCGGATATGAAAAACGGAAACCCAAACCAAGTTATTACTGGATTCAGGTTTCCGATTTAGAAAATGTCTGATATTTGCGCTTATCGGGCGTTTTTGAGGCTTCCCCATGTGGTTGTGAGCTTGGTTTTAGGGTCTACGGCATAACTATCATCGCCGAAGTACTCAATTTCGCCAATTTGAAAGTACGCCCCAGCCGGGTTCGATGCGGTGTCAAAAGTAACATGCCGAAAAAACCGATACCCGTTTTTTTGAACGTCGTAATCTTCCCCTGCCTCAAAAAGGACGACTTGCAGTCGCTGATCCCAAAAGCTATCCCCGTCGTGAGCAAAGATGGTCTCAAACTCATCGCCGTCGACCGACCCCTGAATCTCCCACACTGTAGGGTCCCTTGCAGGAACATCGTTTGCTGAAGATACGGTGAAGTGTGTCAATGCGTACAGCTCCTCAAACTCAGCTGTCACGTGTAGACCTTCATCCGGAATACCGCCCCCACGTCCGCAGCACCATTTGTCATTGCTGGGGCCAAGGCGGTTATCGAAGACGTTAAATGCAAATTCCCCGCCCGCGAATCCGGGTTCATCGTTGGCTGAGAAAATGGCGTCGTAATCGTCATCTGATTCAGGGTCACCATCGTCTTCTGGGTCGGTTAGGTCTCCTCCTAACAGTTCATCTGTTCCAGTTCCCAAGACTTCCTCCGCCTGTGCCATGTCGCTCGTGCTGATAACACAATAGGCTATTATCAACACAAATCCTGCTAATACCATCATAATTTTCATGCCGTTCAATCTCCTACAGAAATGAATCTCACTTTTACGTGAGTTTCGCGTTAAATACGTGAGTTTGACTGACCGCTCCCACACCTAAAGGAGTGGGTTCTTTTGAACTTTTCCACACGCGGTTCTTTAGGTTTTAGACCGACTGGCACATCCAGTTCCCATCTATTGAGCCATCTTGGAACTCTTTTTGAGTCCTTCCCGAATCAAGTTCAGGCGACACAGGTGCGATCCTGCGGTGCGGGTCATCAAGCACACTACGGAAATATCCTAAACCTTTTCGGATATTACCGATACTTCCGAACCCCTGTGAAGGGGTGGTTGAGATCATCGGTAAGGATACCGAAGTCGCATGTCTCAACCCATAGATATAGACATTATACGACATCTTTTACGAAATATCAAGTGTTTTTTTACACACAATCCACTAACCGCTACTACATCCGAAACCTGAAGGATTGGGTTTTGACACCGAAACTTGATAATAAGTAACGTCAACACTTTTTACATCAATTTGACCTATAGAGAGAACTAACCGCAATAAACCTGTGTTTGTGTGTTGTTGTGTACTGCCATCGGAAATTAGGGCCACCCCCTAAACCAAGATTGTGCTATAATGACAATCTATCTGAAAGGAGTATCCGATGGGAACCAAACGAAGAAGATTCACTGCTGAGTTTAAAGCATCAGTTGTTCTTGAGGCACTCAGCGGTGAAAGTTCACAAGCGGAATTGTGCCGCCGACATAACCTCAGCGAAGACCAGGTCTCAAAATGGAAGCAGTAGTTCCTTGAAAATGCGGACTCTGTGTTTGCCTCCACGGATAAGCAATCGAGCGAGGCAGCCGAGCGGATCGCACACCTTGAGCACCTCGTTGGGCGGTTGACCGTGGCGTTAGATATCCAAAAAAAAGCTTTGACTTGGTTGAACTGATCCCGTCTGAACAACGCCAAATCGTTGAGGCGTTGCGGACAGATTATTCGGTGCGACAGATCTGTGAGACGCTGGGTTTCAACAAGAGCACCCTCTATTATCAACCGAAAATTGACGCGTCTGAAGAGGTCCTGCGAACTGAAATAGAGAAGTTAGCTGCAGCGTATCCGACGTATGGGTATCGGCGTATCACAAAGTTGCTACTGCGTATGGGATATACTGTCGGATATAGACGCGTTGCCCGTTTGATGAAATCTGCGAACCTCTCGGTGTCTGTCAAACGTATCTGTCAAACCACGAGGTCGCTCCGGGAGGTGTCTCCCTGGGTCAACCGACTTCAGACCGTTGAAGTCTCCCGATGCGATCACGTCTGGGTTGGCGATATCACTTATGTGCGACTCAAAGGACACTTCATCTATGTCGCAGTGGTCATGGATGTCTTCACGCGTATGATAAGAGCTTGGCATCTGAGTCAGCATTTGACGCAATCTTTGACCTTGAAACCCTTGGAAGAAGCATTACACCGGAGCGTGCCAGAGATCCATCATTCTGATCAAGGGGTTCAGTATCTTTCAAATGCTTACATCTCAACGCTCAAGCGTCATGACATCGAGATTTCTGTGGTTTCCCGGAGAGGATGTCCTTGGGAGAACGGATACGCCGAAAGGTTGATCCGAACCCTCAAGGAAGAAGAAGTCCACCTCAACGCCTATGAGGACAATCCATGAAGCGAGGAGCCGCATTGGGCATTTTATCACACACGTGTATAATCACAAACGCCCTCACTCAGCATTAGGGTATTTGACACCTATAGAATTTCAGCAAAAAAACTTGTCTTAACTTTTCTAATTTTTGGTCTAAATAAACGTTGGCACTTCACTTGTACTGGGTTTTTATTATCAAATTCATGTTTATTATAATATAAACACTTATGCACACTATAGCCGGTATCCCCCTAAACCATACCTAAAGGAAAATTTTGATGAAACAGAAACCGACAAACCCTCCACCAAACATTCTCCGAGAAATCCAAGCGAATAAAGTTTTGCCGGTGTATCTGCTCTGTGGTGAGGAAAGTTTTCTCATTGAGGGAACCCTCAAACAGATGCTTGATCATTTGCTTACACCTGATACACGCGATTTCAATCTCACTTTCTTAGAGGATACTAATATAACAATTCGAGAAATTATGAGTCAGGCAGATCTCTATCCAGTCATGTCAGATTGGAGAGTCGTGGTTGTCCGAGATGCCCCCTTCTTTAAGGTTCAGCAACGTACAATACCGATAACAATCGTCCGAAACGCATTCAAAATCGAAATTACAAACCCACAGAAATCTATCTCTACATTGGAAAAACTTTTGGAAGTGAGTCCACAGCACATTGCCGAAAATCATTTAAACTACACAAATGCTGTCGATTCGCTCATTGATGAACTCGGTACGAAACTCACCGATGAAGAGCGCGGTTTTCTGGAACGTTTACCGCATATTGCCCAACAACTGGATACATACCCTACAGAAGTTGATGATACCGACGACGTAGCCGTATTGCTTGAATGGCTTCAAGGCGATCTACCGAAAAATAGTGTTCTGATATTTACGGTACAGGGATCCGTGAACGAGCGGAACAGGGTTATGAAAGCCATTGAAACTGTGGGTCGCTACCGATCTTTCGACCCCGTTGAGGCTGGATCGTCGCTGAATCGAGACCCGCTTTATAAAAAGGTCACGGACAAATTCACTGAATTTGGTAAGCAGATTACGCCACGAGCGTTCTCTCTACTACGGACTCGAACCGGTGGCGATATGCGCACTGTTGCTGAAGCCATCAACAAAATTATTAGTTTTGTTGGCGACAAACCCCAGGTGGACGAACAAGATGTCCGGAACATGGTGACACAGGATACATTTGACAGCATTTTTGATCTCACTGATGCCATCGGAAAACGCGCAATCGGACAGGCGTTGAAAGGGCTTCACGAGGTGTTAGCAAGCGGTCAAGAACCTATAGTGGTTAACGCATCAATCACGCGCCAATTCCGATTTGCGCTCCAAGCTAAGTTAATCGCTGAAAGAAAGGAGCTCCGAACCGTCCACAGCCGGATGCCATTTCGTGAATTTACAGCAAATATATTCCAACCGCTTGCGGAAGAGGCAGGAAGTGCCTTACCTAAAACGGCTACCCATAACATTCTGAAGCAAAATCCTTATGTCGCATATAAAATTTTTCAGACGCTCAACGCATTTACAATTGATGAGTTAGTCACTGCCCTTGAAAAAAGCTTAGATGTAGATGTCCAATTGAAAACGAGCAAAACAGATACCACGTGTATTTTGGAGCAATTAGTATGTGAACTCTGCACTGCCTCAACAGAGAGAAGATCGGCTACTCTCTAACACACGTATGGATGGGATTTGGAAACCGACACAGTTTATCTTCCGTTTTATTACGTGTATGTACGCATAAAAATAAGGAGTTTCTTGTATGAAAGGCACAAGACCTTTAGATAACATCGAAATCCGAAAAGTATCGGAAGCTTTTGGCGGGACATTTGCCGTTAGGAATCGGAGTCTGTTTATGTTAGGGGTATCCGTCGGGGGACGGATTAGCGAACTGCTTGCCCTGAAGGTGGACGATGTATGGCAGAATGGCAAGTCCATCAAAGATTTACTGTTTGATCTGAGTATCGTGAAAGGCAGTGAGGTATCCAGAGCGGTGCCTGTAAATATGGATGGCAGACACGCAATTGAAGCACTCATTGCTTGGCATACCGAGTTATATGGAGATCTCAGTGCCAGCCGTCCGTTGTTTCCTTCACGGAATGGACAAGGCGCGAAAGCAATGACGAGAATAGCAGCACACAATGCGCTAAAGGAAGCGTTTGGAGCGGCGGGTTTAAATGGAAAGCTCGGCACGCATTCCCTGCGGAAGTCTTACGCCCAGCGTCTTTATGAACAGACGAACGATATTTATGCCGTGCAAGAGATGTTAGGGCATAAAAGCGTGGTGACGACACAGCGGTACTTGGGTGTTAATTACGCCAGTGTTCGGGATGCATCGGAGGCGATGTCGATCCATTCTGAACTTAACGTAAGTACGAAAACGTTAAGTTCGGTCAATGATGCCGCGGATGACGTGCTTTTGGTTGAATTGCTCCGTAGAGGGTATGACGTGGCTCGCCTGCTTCAGAAGGATGAGTCAAAAGAACCTTTTCAACCGATCACAGAAGAAGATCTATCAATCGAAAGTGACCTTTATAAGTAGAATGGGCTGACTACGGTGAAATAAAATATGTAGACATTTGGGGAAACAATAGTTCCCTTCTTCGCTGGCGGAGTTTGTAACTCCGCCAGTTTTCTTATGTGTAAGTAATTATAGGTTTTGGTATAGTTTCCAGCGATACAGGCAATGGGGAAATTTGACTTCCATTTTTTACTCTCCTTTTCAATCTTGCTGACTCTAATAAAATGAAACTACATTTTATTAAAAAGTTGGAGGCATTAAAAATGGGAGAAGTTGTTCTGATTATCACTATTATATTTGGAAGTATCGCTATAACGACGCTCGGATGCGTCTGGATGGGCACGTCCTACTTTGCGAAGAAAAAGGGCTTGAAAAAGGGAGCATCGCAACGTGAGGTAGAAGCACTGCATCAGAAAGTAAACAACGTTCACGAAGAAATTGATGTTCTGAAAAATGAAGTGAAACGGCTCATCGAAATCGCTAAAGGTGTCGGTGAGTAGGGGGAACAGATATGTCGATGTTACTACTACTGATTTTTATTGGACTGATGTTCTTCTTTGTTATTAAGTTTACTGCTGCGGTTACCGCTATTGTGGCAGTAGTTATGGGGACGACAACAGTCACTATACTCGCGTGCGTCTGGGTGTCCACGTCGTATTACCTCAAAAAATCCGGATATGAATCGAAAACCGCTCAGCAAACCTATCGTCAAGTTGACTCGGATTTAAAACAGATGGTTGGGGATTTGCAGGAAATCCATTCTCAACTGGAGGAGGCTGAGCCACATCTACGGAATATGGAATTTTTAAAGTACACCCGCCAGAATCGTAAAGCAGCAAAAAACTGAAACGTAGGCAGGACACCTCTTGTCCTGCCTATTATGTTAAATTCTAAAACAACCACCGGTGAAAGAGAACCTCTTTGTCCTCAGGTTCAACTACACGCAACAAAACCTTTCCATCGCTAAAAAAATCCACCACCATGAAACCTGTATGCTGATGCGCGAATAAAGTATTTTCCCCAGACATCACTTCCGTCACCTTTCGACTCGCGGCACTCCCACTGACAAGGAGATAATCGACAATATCGCCTTTCAAGACTTGTAAAGAGTGTTCATGTCCGGAAGCATAGATTAAAAGTGGTGTACCTTGGTCGGACGACTGCCGCGCGGCAAATGCTCGGTTTAGCTGCGCCACCATATTTTTGTATTTTCTACCGCCTATATCTTGGTCGATCTTGTAAAAGTGCCCCCTTGTATACGGATATACTGAGCCGATGATCGGTGTCGGAATCCAGAGCCATTTTTTCATAAGTCTGGCAGGGAAAAGATGTGCCTTCCAGTCAAAGTAGCCGCCGTGTGGACCGTAACTTTGCAGTGGATGGTGTCCTACAACAATAACCGGCAATTCCGTATCTAACAGTGCTATGAGTTCTTCTATAACCGTTTCAGGTGATTTCTCTGGTTTTTCATGTTGGTGAAGCCACCACTGTGTATCCAGCACAATAATCCGGATTACAGGATTGGTTTTCGGGAGTTCGAGCGCAACGGGACCGGGTGAGCCTCCAGATGGCAGAAAATTCAGTTCGCCAGCAAGTGCATCATTGATAAACTTTTCTTGTGCCATAAGTGCGTTATACCCTTCCACGCCTCCACCTGCCCAATCGTGGTTTCCGGGGATAAACAGTCCGTGAACACCAGCATCTTTGGCAACAGAGAGTTGTGGTCCGATACGTTCCGCTGCTTCATGTTTTCGGCGTTCTGTCATTCCCTCCGGGTACATATTGTCCCCTAAAAAGACAATGCTCGTTTTCGCAGCGTCCTTTTGCGCCCATTCGCTGAGGGTTTTCAGAACAGGTTCATCCGGTTTTGGGGTCCCACCATCGCCAAGTAATAAAAGGCGATACTGGAGAGTGCTCTCTGTTTTACCCGCATGTTTCTCGCTATCGAGTATATCAGGATGGTAATACGGCTTGGTATGACTACACCCCGCACTTGTCAACTGTATCGCCTGAATAATGCAACAGAGTAGAATGATATAGCGGGTGAAATTAGGACGTTGGTAAAATCGCTTCATTTTCTATAACACTCCTATTGTCGTTTACAATATTCAATGCGGTAATCTTTACATGCTTGTCCATTCTCGGATGCGTTCAGCAACTTCTCCTCGCGGGACAATTTGTTGCTCTCTATTCAGGAGGTCTCGGATTGCAACTGTGCCTGCCTCTACTTCATCCGAACCGAGGATGACTGCATACGGAATTCCTTTGGTATCCGCATATTTTATCTGTGCGCTAATGCGCGCCGGACGGCAGTAAACCTCTGTACGAATACCACTTTGACGCAGAAGCGTCGCGACTTTCAAGGATTCTTGCGCAAGATCGGCATCGAAAACAGTGACTAACACCTGCGTCACTGTCTTCCCGACTGCGGACGGGAACATATCAAATTCTTCCATCACATCAATAATCCGCTCAATCCCGAAACTGGTGCCTGTTGCAGGGTACCCCTGTTTACTGAAACTTCCGATAAGTTCATCGTATCGACCGCCACCGGTGATACTCCCGATTTTCGGTTCTTCAACGACGGTCTCATAGATCGGACCGGTGTAGTATTCCAAGCCACGCACCATCGCGACGTTCACCCTATAGAATTCTTCTGGAACACCAAGAGTCGTGAGATAACTGATCAGTTCCTCTAATTCCGAGATACCTTCTCGCGCTTCTTCAGAATCACCGAGTTGCGCATTGAGTTCATTCAGTACTGTCGCTGCATCGCCTTCAATCTCAAGCAATGCAAGTAGTTTCTCAATAACAGGCTCCGGGATCTGGTTTTCTGCTAATTCGGCTCTAACTCCTGCTAACCCAATTTTATCCAGTTTATCAATAGAGCGATAGAGACCGCCAAGTTGTTCAGTTGGCACGCCAGCAAATTGTCCGATGCCGGTGATAAGTTTCCGGTCATTGATATTAATCTCGAATTGCTTGAAACCGAGGCGTGTTAGTACCTGATAAGTGAGAGTGACGTTTTCAGCATCAGCGAGCATGCTCTCGCTGCCGACCGTATCTGCATCGCACTGGAAGAATTGGCGATAGCGTCCCTTTTGCGGACGCTCCGCTCGCCAGACCGGATCGATCTGGTATCGCTTAAACGGTTTCGGAAGTTGCGGGTGCATCGCAATCACCCGACAGAGTGGCACCGAAAGATCGTAGCGGAGGGAGATGTCCTCCTTTCCACCGACGTGTCCTGCCTGATAAATAAGTTTCTCTGCATCCGGCCCGTATTTGCCTGTGAGTACTTCAGATAATTCGAGGGCAGGGGTCTGTAAAGGTTCAAAGCCAAATTCCTCAAACACGTCACGAATCACATCTATAACGTACTGCCTGCGAATCATCTGTTCAGGTAAGATATCTCGCATCCCGCGCGGGACGCGCGGTTTAATGAGTGGGGTTGCCATGAGTTTTGCTCCTTAATTAAATGTGTTAAATGTGTCCGGGAAGTGCTTGGCTCCGCCGTCTCCGCAGCCCTTTTTGGAGTATCTGCTTGAATTCTTCAATCTTTTCCCGCTTCCATGCGTCCCTGAGTGCCTTCGGATTGGCAATAAGGGTAGATTCGGATTCGCGTAAGAGTTCAATCTCCTTGAGTGCATTCGCCTTGATTGTACGCCGTGATGTCGTCGAATTGTCGATGATAGCATCGGCTTCTTCAGGGGGTTTCCCCTCGGTTGCCCCAAAAGACAGCATGAGCGTAATGGGAGACTGGTAAGTGCCACGGGTGTTAAGTCGCTTCCACGGTGTCAAAATTGCAGGTGCGACCCTATTTTCTGTCTTTTCAAGGATATATTTCTCGGCGATATTCAAGTATTCGGTAGAAATGAGGATGTCTCCATCAGCGAGGTTCATCAAATCCTCAAATGTATTGATGTCTTCTCGTTCTTCACGAACAGCGAGAATAATATCAATGTGTCCATATGCCAGAGGCAAGATCTCTTCAACGTCTGAATCCGTCTCTTCAACCCAATCTTGACCCGTGATCCCTAAATCATAGAAATCATCCATACCGACATAGACTGGGATCTCTTGTGGACGTGAAATCTTGATCTGAAATTCGCTATCATCGCGGAAGGTCGCGCGATACGATCTGTCAGTTTCGGTATAACCGTTGAGTTCGTAACCGGCACGCTGAAACAGTTCAAGGGTCTCTGATTGTAGACTCCCTTTCGGTAAAAGTAGATTCAGCGTCCGTTGTGATTCCGTTTGCATTTTTTTAATTGTTGTCCTTTCTCTGATCAGATTTAGGTGTCTCGGGGTAATTGTATTCCTTTCCAGTTTTTGGCAAGCGCGAACATCTAAAGGAGATCGTCAACGGTGACTACTTGTGTGTCGCCAGTTTTGAGTTGAATCCGGCATATCGGTTCATCAGGGACTAAGCGGAGCAGATAATCGTAACTCACTTGGTTGGCGTAATCCTGCTGTGCCTGCAGATCGCGTTCCATCAAATCCACTTCCACGTTCTTACCTTGCCCTCGTAGTGTTTCAGCAAGTCGTTGCGCTTCAGCAACGCATTCTGGGGTTTCTGCAGCGATAAAATAGTCTCTTCTTCCGTTACCAGTCGCTTTCCCTGTGGCGGCAAATGCTTCGACAAGTGCCTCAAATTGGAACGCAAACCCAGCACCGGGTGTGGGTGGACCGCCAAAAGAAGCGATGAGTCCATCATATCTCCCACCACCACAGAGGGGTAAACGTTTTTCGGACGATTCAATCTGAAAAACCGTGCCGGTATAGAAATCAAACCCGCGCGTGATACCCAAATTGATTTCAAAATCTGTAATGTTGTAGTTTTCCAAACAGGCACATAGTGTGAGCAGTTCTTGACGTGCTGTTTTGGCAGTGTCGCCGAGAAGTGTCTCCCACGCCGCCATGACAGTTTCCTTATCGCCACAAATCTTTGAGACATCTATACAAAGCTGCGCAGTCTCTTCGGAAACATTAAAATAGCGGAGCCACCGTGCTTTATAGGTCTCCTCGGCAATTACTGGTAGTTTCTCTACATAAGTAGGCGCAGTACTATCGGTTAATTCTTGAACTGTGGAAGTCTCAATTTTATAGGCACCTTGGTAGTCGGAGCCTTGTGACCGACGCAGCATGTTGAGCGCGTCTTGAAGCGTTTCCAGATCCCATAGGTGGCTTTCGTTACGGAGACGAGCGAGGTAGTCAATATCCCATATAATTTCACCGTGGTCCTTGGTATCCAGCGCGACCTGTTTGAAAATCTCGCGGAAAACCCCTGTATTGCCGATTTTTAACTTTGTCTGTGAGATGTTGAGTTTCTCAAGGATTCGGATTGGAATCGCAATGATTTCAGCGTCTGCGTGGGCGGAAGCCGGTCCAACAAGTTCGATACCCGCCTGTCGAAATTCCCGCTTGACTTCGGTGCCGTCGGTAATCGGTTCCTGTCGGACGCACTGCCCGATGTAGTAGAGTTTATACGGATAAGGAAGGTGTTTTAGTTCACCGTTGGCAACGAGCCTGCAGACAGGGGCAGTCAACTCAGGCCTCAGGGCATAATCTACCCTATCCGAACCGACAAACGTAAACATTTTGTGCCGGATTTCTTCGCCAGCTTGTGCGGACAGAAGTGCGAAGGATTCAAACAGAGGTGTCTGAACCTGTGCATATCCGTAGGTTTCAAAGGTTTCACGAACGATATTTTCAACGAAATTTCGCTGAGCCATCTGTTCAGACAAAAAATCGCTCGTCCCAGCGGGCTTATTAAACTTTTCCATTTTTTATTCATGTACCCGAGTGGTACACCTCCATCTATTGTTATGAGAAAACTACAGTTTCAATTTTTGAGGTAAAGGAAAAACGGTGCGAAAACTTTATAGATAAAAAGTCAAAAAAAAACCCAGTAAACTCTTGCTCTTTTCTCGCGCGTGCCAATAACATGGCACGGAGGAGAGCGGCTCGTTTACTAGGGTCCAAACAAGTTAAACTTGCTTCGTATCAAAGATATTTATTTACATTCCCTCATCCGCTCTACTCAAAAGTGGACCGAATGATGGTGATGGGTATTAAATGTAGTAGTGTTAAGCATTTTTCGGTATCGTTTGCAAGCCAAAACTTGCTACTAAAAAGTTAGTGACTTTAATTTACACTTAATGATATTATACCCTATTGAATGGTAAATGTCAAATTTTTAAAAGGCTACCAAATAACGCCATGAGAATTAAACCTATTTTCATTATCGCTATACTCGGTGTACTGCTATCGGTACTCCTATGCGGTATCTACTTCCAGTTCACCTACTTTGAACCAGACACTGTCTCGTATCTATTCCAAGCGAAGTTGTTTGCGGAGGGTAAACTCTCATTCCCCGCACCCCCGGAACACGGATTCTCTTCTTCACCACATATTAATGTTCTAAACGGTAAATGGTATTCAAAATACCCGTTCGGAAACGCCTTGATGCTAATGTTCGGTGTATTTATCAACGCGCCGTGGCTGATTCCTGCGCTCGCAACGGGTGGTGCGCTACTATTTCTTTACCTGTTTGTGAAAGAGATATATGGGGATATCCACAACGGAATCGCACTCATCGCTGCAGTGCTTGGACTCATTTCACCGGCGACACTCGGTATGGGGTCAACGTGGTTCAGTGAACCGGTGAGTCGTTTCTACCTCGCGCTCTTCCTGTTTACACTCCTCAAGACATTAAATTGCAAAAGCGATGCACCGCTCCTCGCTCGGATCGGCTATCCGCTGCTCTCAGGGTTCGCGTTGGGATATGCGTTTAATACGCGTCCACTCTCTGCTGTGGTCTTTGGCGTTGTCGGCGCGGGGTTGACAATCTATCATCTGTTCACCCAATTGCAGCATCGGCAAGCACTACTCGGCACGATAAAACGCTTTGGATTCTTCTTTATTCCGTTTGTGGTAATGCTTGGTGTGTGCATGGCGTGGAACGCACATTTCACGGAAGATCCGTTCATGTTCACACACACGGTTGCACAGCCTTACGATAAAATCGGATTCGGTGCTCGGACAGAAGGCTACGAACCTAATATTGAACAGGCTCGTATTTTCACACCAGCATGGGCAATTGAAAGGACATGGCGGCACATTCTCCCGTGCATCAGTTTCAACGCGCTCGGTTGGGGAAGTTATCACCACAATTTGTTGAAGGAGGCTGCGTTGTCATTGACGTGGATCATTGCCTTTGTACCATTAATTCTGCCGTGGTGTCTGCTACTTGTTCCCTTTTTCCACTCTTCACGTAACAGATACGATGTGTTTTGTCTTACCTTGCTCGTGGCCAATTTGTTACTTTACGCCTTTTTCTATTTTGAAGGTTCAACATGGGGATACACACCAGTAAATGCGCGCTATTACACCGAATCGACATTTCTCGGTTTCATTCCGTTGGTAGCACGTGGGATGTTTATCCTATACGAACGGTTCAAACTGCGTGAGAGGCGTGGGCTTGCATTTGCTGTCGGTGTGTGTTTATTGTTGTTGAGTGTTAACACGGTATGGAGTTATGTCCGCATCGGGGAAAGATACCAGAATTGGGGTCATGTCTATCAGAAGCTGCCACCGATGGTAGCGGAGCAAAACATTCACAACGCCGTTATTTTCGTGTCTCGACACCGGGGCGCGCCGATAGGCGATTATCCGTTTAAGAGTCTCCAAGAGGCGGACATCGTCTATTTTAAACTCGGTCCCGCGCCACGTTGGAAACTAACAAACAGCGATTGGGAAAATGTATACGCGCAATATTTCACCGGCAGAAGCGCATATCTATATGTACCCGGTGAGAATAGTCTTAAGCAACTGAAGTAGAATGAACGCTTCACGAGTGGTAGGAGCCTACATCACTTGCTCCAAAATGATAATGTCTCCAGGATTCCACGATTGCACGATGATGTAGAACTTGTCATCAATCTTACGAATCACTGCGCCGTGCAGATGCTGGAAGGTTTCTACACCCAATTCTTCTTTTAACATAACGGTTGAGACGAGATTGTTTCCTTCCAATATATAAAGCGGCGCGCCTTTATCTTTATTCGGTCCGAAGAGACTGGCAACGACAGCATACCCTGCCTCATAATCAATACTACACGGAAATGAGCCTTTGATAAGTGAAAGTGTTTCCAGATAGGTGCCATCAGGTGAATAGCGTTCGATTTCCGCATTTGCCCGATCGGAGGCATCCAATCGGTTTGTTCCATAAGGCACTGTAATATGATGTCCCGTGCCGAACTGTCCGGGTTCATCGCCTTTGCCGCCGAACGCTAACGGATACCAACTTGCTTGAAGCGGGTCAAGACTCGTGAGTTTCGCACCCAGAATGTAATCTAAATCAGAGTAACCCGTGGTAACGTAAAGCATACCATCAACATGCGTTATGCCGGTGGGTACAAACTTTCCGCCTTCACTGAAATAGGTGTTGACCGCCTGATGCTTGAAATCCGTCATTGCGTCCGGTGCTTCCAATGTATGCACAAGTTTCCCATCTAATGTCGTTGTGAAGATTTTACCGACATCGTTTGCGGGGAAAGAGAGATAGGGTGTCCCACCAGACGTTTCCCAGACGGTCACATAGTGTGCATTGGCTTTTTTCAACGCGGCGGGAGTCTCAATCAGCCGTGTCGTTTTCAGGTCGGCACTGATTTGGATAATACCGACTCCGGGCAGCGCGAAATAGGTTTCGCCTTTTCCTTCCCGCCGATCTACGTCAAACCCGCCGTGCGCCTTGTCAATCGCGGTGACGACTTCCGCTGGAAAATGATCACGCGTATAGAGAACTTTAAACTTAAGCGCGCCTTGTCCACTGGTGAGTTTTGTATCCGGTGCTGTCTCGTGATGCGCGACGAACTGAAATCCTTCCGTCTCAGTTGGTGGGTGTTCTGTTACGTGTGCATAAGCGTGTCCGATTATGAAGGTAACAAAGACAATCAAATAGAAAACCTGTCTCATTCCGAAATCTCCTCTCTATGCTTGTATCATCGCTCGAAATTTCTTGGTAAATTCGCAGCTGCGCGTAATGCTCGCCACGTCTTCCATCTTATATTGGACGACGAGGGGACCGGAAAAACCGATCTCCTTCAAACCTCGCGCAAACGTCTCAAAATCGAAAACGCCACCACCGGGTTCACCGCGATTGCTCCCCGATATATGTACATCACCGAGGCATGCCTTCATCGCGTGTGCCGCTGCGTGTGGTTCCGCACCATCGTTGAAAAGGTGATACGTATCGCATGTCAAATAGACAGGCAATCCTGTGTCCTTGATGAATGCAACACCTTCGCGATAATTATCGAGCGGACATCCCTTCTCAAACTCAAGCGCAATTTTCATTCCGTTTTCATCGCAGGGGACTACCATCTGAGACAGATTATCGGCAAGTGCATCCAGAGACGCTTGTCGCGACACACCTTCTGATGGGTTTACCCACACTCCAATGACATCGGCGTGGAATCGGCGAGCGACTTCAAGCACAATCTCAAAGTGCTGCAACGCCTCGGCTTTTCGGTCAGGTGTAGTCAGAATATGATTGCCGAAGCCGATTGTTGGCGCGACAAGTCCGTGTTTCTCGGCGAGGTTCACTGCGTCGTCTATCTCCGCGGTCGAAAGTTCACCGAGAAAACCGGAGTTTACCGGAATATTAATGCCCTCGTAGCCTGCATCAGCGACGAGATCAAAAATTTCAGCACGGGTAAATTTGCCCAATGTGCCAGCGTAAGGATCGTAACAAACAGTTAACATTTTTCCTCTCTATAAACATTTCGCCCTTATAGGGCTAAAGCGGGTTGGGAAGTTCTCCTGAGAGCCTTGATGCATTGCTGCTTCAATCTGTTTCCTCGGGTTCGTCATCTAATCTTCGGGCAGGAAACCCACTTCTTTAGATGTGGGAGGAATGCCCGCTCCTATGTTTTTTCTTGACGAAAAGCGTCAAAAATGTTATACTCTTTACATACCAGTTGGCAGACAGTTCAAGCGTAACCGCAAGGTTACGTGTCTGCCTACCCACTTGAACGGGGTTAAAGACTGGTAGCTGGTAGCCCCATGAGAACGGAGAAATATCAGATACGCAACCATCCGCAGAATAAACGCTTGGGAAATATGCTTGATGACTTGGGTGATGTGCATAACCACTTCCTTGCTTTGGAGAAGCGATATTACCGCATCTATGGCAAGTATGCCGGTCGGTATCGTTTGCAACCGCACTTGACGAAGTTGCTCCAACGGACCAAGCAACACTGGGTGTGGATCCCCCGCGACACGCTTGACGAAGTGATAATCCGTATCCATATCGGATACGAACGGTTCTTTGATTGGCTTGAAAATGGTAAGCGCGGTCGTCGTGTCGGTCCCCCGAAGTTCAAAAATCGAGGAAAATACCGTTCTGCGAAGTTCCAAACAGGCTACAAGGTTTTTGAAGCACACAAAGACGGAAAACCTTCCAAAGTTCCTAAAGGCACGGTTCGCCTGTCCTTCAAGCAATGGTGTCCCATCAAAGAAAAGTTTGTGTTCAAACGTCGCAATATCCTGTATCATCAGCATCGCGATTGGCACGGTGATGTCCGCTATATCCAAATTGGTCGAGATGCTGTCGGAACGCTTTGGCTTTATGTTGTTACCGATGATTCGAGAAAAGAAGTGCTGCCCACTACGGGTGAAAGTGTAGGGGTAGACTTCGGTATGGAAACCTATTTGACTTTGCACACCGGTGAAAAGATACAACACCCGCAACCCTTGAAGCATTCTTTGAGCGAACTGAGAAAACTCAACAAAGCCGTTAGCCGCAAAGTTAAAGGTTCTCACAATTGGTGGCGTGCTGTCAGAGAACTCGCGAGACTTTACCGTAAAGTCGCCAACCAACGTAGAGATTGGCATTGGAAACTTGCGACGGATCTGTGTCGAAGGTTCGATGCGATCGCCACTGAGATGCTCAACCTTGATGCGATGAAACGCCTCTGGGGACGAAAAGTCTCCGATCTTGCCTTTGGAGAGTTTATTGAGATATTGAAGTTCAAGTGTTTCAAACATAATCGTGAGTTCCATCAAGTGGGGCAATGGACACCGACTTCTAAACCTTGTTCAGACTGTGGATATCACAACGAAAATCTTTCGCTTTCGGATCGGCAGTGGACATGTCCTGAATGTGGTTCACACCACGATAGAGACATTAACGCTGCTATAAACATTCTGAGGGGCTGCTTGGGTCCCCCTGTGGAGCAGATGTAAGACGCTTCTTCGGAAACGCTAACTGCTACGAAGCAGAAGCCCAATCCTTTAGGTTTGGGTGCCTTGACAGGGGTCTTTTGTTGTTAGTTCGCCATTTGGGAGTTCATAGTAGAGGTGTCCGTTGAAGTCATAAACGTTCGGAATCCCTTTTTTGCGGTTCTCCTCTTGTGCCCTTTTCGCGGCCCGATTGGCAATTTGCAGTAACTTACGTGCTTGTTTGTATGTTTCAAGGCTTAACTCGTCTTGACGCATTATGCACCTCCATTGCGAATATCTTGCATGAATAGTTCAAAGAAATCATTGTTTATTACTGTAAAATGATTCTTTTCACCAGAAGCGACTTCCTGAGGATGTTCAGCAGAATTGTAGAATAGATGCCACTCATCCACCAGATTTCTATAGGTATACCAAAAGTTGTGCTTGCTCCGATAGAAGCGACGCACGATGTCTTCTGTCGGCACATGATGTCCGCCTGCCTTCACCCGATTTCGGACACGAGCGATACACGTTTCAGCGGATTTGAGAAAGATAAAGACAATAGCGATTGAGTATCCAGCATGCTTTAACCGAGAAATTATCCGATCAAATCCTTTTCCTGAAAGCGTTACTTCCACAGCGAAATCTGTTCCTGCTTCAATAAGACGGTGGATTTCCTGAAAGAAAAGTCGTCCTGCTTGAATTTTAACGCTGTCCAAGTCCTCCGGTCTGGATACCAGTCTTTCAGCGATCGCGTCGGCACTGATATATTCAGTAGTCTCTGAATCCCGGAGATATTCGGATGCGAACGTCGTTTTGCCTGACCCATTTGGTCCAGCAATAATCAGCGCATTTTTTGGCAAAGTTTTGCCTCTCTAACTAAGGTGACAGGTTCACTTCTTGTTCAGGCAGCATTGCTTGTACTTCCGACCGCTACCACACGGACACGGCGAGTTGCGTCCGACTTTCTGTGAGTCTTGTGAGGCTATCGGGGTATTGCCTTGTGTTTTTTCCTGCCGACGCTGCCGTAGGATGGGCATAATACTGTTCGCAGGTCGTCCTGCCTGCAGCGCAGCAGCCATCATCTTCATCGGTTCGTCAATGTGATTGAAAAACTGCTTATAGCCAGCGCAGAGGTAGTTCAAGCCATCTTCACCGGTAGGCGTTTTGATAAAACGGTTTTTCGGACAGCCGCCATTACAGACAAATTTCACCTCGCAACTTCGGCAGTATTCGGGGAGGGTGTCCCGTTTATCGGTACCGAATTTGCGTTGGAATGTCGAATCCACCATCTCCGCGATCGTGTTCTCCTCAATGTTTCCAACGTGGTAGTCAGGTGTAACGAAATGGTCGCAGGAGTAGAGGTCGCCGTTATGCTCAATTGCGAGCGCATCACCGCAGGTCTCATTGAAAATGCAGAGGCTGGGGTTATAGCCCAACCACGCCTCCAACGCAACATCGAAAATCTGGACAAAAATTCTGCTGATGTCGTTTACCACCCATTCATCGAAAATCGTGCAGAGGAATTTGCCGTATTGCCGTGCTGTGACAGAACGCGGCGACACATTCTTTCCACCGAAATTCTCAACTGCGGGAATAAACTGCATAAACTCTGTGCCAAGTTCTTTGAAGTAGTTATAAACCTCCTTGGGATACTCGGCGTTGTGTTTATTAACTACACACAGCACATTATAGTCAACCTTGTGTTCCTGTAAGATGCGCAGTCCCTGAATTACTTGATCCGACGATGGCCTGCCGCGTTTGTCGTAGCGGTACTTATCGTGGATTTCTGGCGGTCCGTCAATGCTCACCCCGATCAAGAATTTGTTACGCTTGAAAAACTCTCCCCATTCATCGTCGAGGAGTGTTGCGTTCGTCTGAAACGAATTCTGGATCTGCATGCCCGGACGGCGATATTTCTGCTGATATCGGACCGCTTGTCGGAAGAAGTCCACACCCATCAGTGTAGGTTCACCGCCTTGCCATGCGAACGTGACTTCGTTAACTTCCTGCGCTTCGATGTACTGCTTAACGTAATTTTCCAAGACTGCGTCATCCATCCGGAAGGATCGCGTTTCGGGATAGAGTTTCTCTTTATCGAGATAGAAGCAGTATTCGCAATCCAGGTTGCATATCGGCCCGATGGGCTTTGTCATCACATGAAATGCGCGCGGTGTGTTGTGTTGAACCATCTGATTGTCCTCTTTTTACTTGACTTCATCGTATAGATTCCAAAGATGTCTTAAAGTTTAGCATATCTCACGCGAATCTACAAGAAAAAAACGGAGATTGGTTTTGATTGCCAATCCGCTACACGAAAATACGTTTGATAAAAGAAAAAAGGGTGTGATATAATACTTTACATGAACGGGATATAGGGAAACCTGTTATCCTGACATCTTAAAACTGTTACTATTTAATTCAAAAAAAATTTGGATATGGAGGAGTTAAAATGAAATTACTAACCTCAAGTATTGCGTTACTCTTATGCCTTTGCGCCGTTTCATCGGCATTGGAAGAGAATGACGCGGCGATTGTTGGTGTATGGCTCTTTGATGGCGATGTTAAAGATGCAACAGACAACGGCAATGATGGAAAGATTGTCGGAAATTTTAAATTTGAAGACGGTAAATTTGGTAAGGCAGTCGTCGCAGCTGGAGGCGGCAGTATTGATGTTCAAGATTCAAAAAGCATCCAGAGTGTCAGTGAGGAATTGACCGTTGCTGCATGGTTCCGAGTAGATGCCGACTCAGACACCGGTGTCAGGAAAAATGGTGCTTTTCTATTGGAAGACCAATCTGCCGGTGAACCGATACCGGACGGTTTCTCATTCAGGGTCTGGACAGATGCTGGTATCACCCCTGGATTCTACGGCAAAACAGAACTCGAACAGGGAAAATGGTACCACCTCGCTGGGACGTACGACGGCTTAAACGTTGAGATGTATGTCGATGGTGAACCGGAAAGTGAAAAGGGCGCGTTGGATTCCGCTAAGGCGGATTGGAAACCGGAATGGAACGGTAAGGTCGCTGCGGGTCAGGTATTGCAACTCAAATTCGGTCCAGAGTCGTTCACCGGTGCCATTGACGAGATTGTCCTTCTCAGCCGCGCCCTTGAGCAGGAAGAAATTCAGCAGCTGATGAATGGTTGGGATGAGGCTTTCCCCGTTGAGCCGGAAGATAAATTGGCAACGACATGGGGAAGACTGAAAATTACCCGATAATCTCGGCAGTGAAGCAAGACCATTTTCGATGTGCGAGGACACGCTCAAGTGCCGTCCTCGCACAACATCTCAAGCCTCTCTATCAAATTCCAGTATCTTCTTAATCTTACCCGGTTGTGCCCAATTGCATTTTCCTGCCCCATTGAGTTGCCGCAACAAAGTCGGGATTTCGGGATTCTCAAGCGCGGTCTTAATCCGTTGTGCTTCATGCTCAGTCCAACACGGAACAAATGCGTGCATTGCCTGATTCCCTTGCCATATCTGTCCCTCTACACTGCTCAGCACGACCGGTGTGAAATCGCTTTTCCCGTATGCCTGCCAGATCACTTTGAAAGGCGCGAACGCATAAGGACCCACACCGAGCAGTGTCCACCAATTGCCTCTATTCATAGTAGATCGGAGAAGCGTTCCTTTCCGGGCTTTTAGCACCTCTTGTGCATTCTGAAGATACTCTTTTAAGGTATCCCACTGTTCAATTTCTTCTGATATGAGCGGTTTTCCTGTTTCCTGATGATACGGTAATAAGATCCATTTGTGGGGTAGTAATGTCTGTTGCCGCCATATCTCCTTTGTTGCGAGTGGATATAGGAACTGCTCAGGAAGATGCGACGGTTTGCTGTCAAAGATGAAGACACTGTTCGCGCCGCATGTATTCACACCTTGTCGCGGTTTTTGTTCTGGTGAGAGTCTGATTTCAAGCGTCGTATCCTTGTTCAATTCATCAAGGTCTTTCACAATTCGCCACGGATCTGTGGGATTTTTGAGCGGCAGTGCCTTATGCTCAACCCATTCGCCGTCCAATTCCTTGAAATACGAGACTGGGAAATCCTGCCGTGTATCTCCACAAAATTTAGCGCAACAATACGATGTGCCAACGCCATCAAACACTTTCGTCGATGTGAATTCATAGACGGTATCTACGGCAAAATCCATACGGGAATCAACGTCGTTTTGCGAGTCTCTGGTACTGTAATCCCTAAAACCACTATGGGCACCGTCGCCAAAAAAGAGAGATGTGGGGAGGTAGAAATACCCAACTCCGTTCTTTTTGAGCAATCTTCCCAAAGCGACCTTCAGCACCAGTGCTGCTATATCAGTCCGAGAAGAACCCAGAAGCGTTTTCTTTCTATCTGGCACAAGTCCTTCTTGAAGGAAAAAGGGTTTTACACGTGCTTTATACGCTGTCGGTAAATCTCCGAAGTTTGCCCACGGCGGGTTCCCAACGAGAATGTCATATTTCCGTTCATGAGCCTCCGTGATGACATCTTGGCAGAAGATTTGAGAAGTAGGGAAGTCAACACCGAATTCTCGCTTGACGTTTTCTCTAAACTGTTCAAGATATGAGGGGACTATCTCAATAAGCGTCAACCGTGACAGGCGTTCAGGAGTAATAGAAACCCCTTTTTGCCTCGCTATATGGAGCATTGCAAACGGGAACGCGCCCTGTCCTGCAGTGGGATCGCAAATATGCGCACCATCAAGCCATGCCTCAAAAATGCCCCATCTATTGATGAGCCACTCTGCCCATTTCAAAGGTGTAAAAACCTTTCCGATATTAGTGTTTGGTAATTGAGAAGTCTTTATCTTCATCTCTATCTGAGTGCCTCAGATAAATTCCTTGTCAGCAATTTCGAGTTGATTTATTCTGGCTTTGTGATATAGTAGAGGGAGAATTATGACAAAACGGCAGATTGGCATAAATGTTCGTGATGCTGAAATATATCCTATCACATATTGAAATGCTGCGGTCAACTTTTTTATGAAGGCAAAGAGACGTATATGACACAAAAAACAGGTTTCGCCTATCATCCAGACTACCTGAATCACAATACCGGTCCGGGACATCCTGAGCGACCGGATCGGTTACGTGCGAGTTTAGCAGCACTTCAACAAAGCGATGTATGGGATCAATTGCACCACATTGAACCAACCCCGGCAAGCGTTGAACAAATCGCTTACGCGCATAACCCTGCCTATAGCGAACATATCCGGCAACACTGTGAGAAAGAAATCCCACTCACTTACGACACCACCGTCGGATTTGAATCTTTTGATATTGCGTTGCTTTCAACAGGCGGTGTCCTACGTGCGGCAGACGCTGTTGCTACAGGCGTAGTAAAAAACGCTTTCGCTATGGTACGTCCGCCAGGACATCACGCCACGCCGGGACAGAGCATGGGATTTTGTCTATTCAATAACATCGCCATTACAGCGCGCTATCTCCAGCGTGAACACGGTGTCCGGAAAGTAGCGATTGTTGATTGGGATGTCCACCACGGCAATGGCACACAAGACATTTTCTACGAAGATGAATCCGTCTTCTTTTTCTCTATCCACCAATCGCCGCTCTATCCCGGCACCGGCTCAAGTTACGAAGGTGGTAGCGGAAAAGCGCGCGGCACGACGCTAAATGTGCCGATGCCCGCCGGAAGTGGAGATGACGAATATATCCAAGTCTTTACGGATACTCTTATACCGGCACTTCGAGACTTCTCGCCAGAATTTCTATTAATTTCAGCAGGTTTTGATGCGCACTACCTCGATCCGCTCGCCGAGGTTGAAATCACAGCAGACGGATTTGCCACACTCACGGACCTGACGCTTGTGTTTGCCGAGGAAACCGCATCGGGACGTGTTGTCTCGGCATTAGAAGGCGGTTATAGTTTAGAGGGGGTATCTGAATCCGTCGTGGCGCACGTTGAGCGATTGAATAAAGCTTAAAAATTGAGTCGTATAGTTCCGTACGACAAGTAGAACCGTTCGTAGTAGTGCGATTCATCGCACGTTTCTTCCCAATATTACCCAAGTTATTTCCGTTCATACGGGGTGAGGGAAATTGATCGTGTTTCTATGGATTTGGATAAAACTTGCCTACGGTTACATTAGGCACTACTCGGTTTCTTCCCTACATGGATCGCAACGATACCGAATGTTTTCCGATGAAACCGCACATCTGTAAGTCCACACTGTCCCATCACCTCTTTCAAGGCACCGCAATTCGGAAATTTCATAACAGAACGCGGGAGATACCCGTACGCGTCGTCTTTGTTGCGGGAGATTAAGTTCCCCACGAAAGGCAAGATCTTCGTGAAATAGAAATAGTAGAGGTTCCGAAACAGCGGATTCACAGGTTGCGTAAACTCTAAGATAACGACCCTGCCACCCGGTGCAGCAACACGCGTCATTTCGCGTATCCCCATCTCTAAATCGGAAACGTTCCGAATCCCAAAACCGACAGACACAACGTCAAAGGTATTGTCTAAAAAGGGGAGCGTGAGGGTATCCGCTGCCAAGAAGTTTGTGTTACGGCACGACGGAGCGTGCCTACTACTATTCCGATCTACCTTCTGATCACCGATAACGAGCATCTCAAAGCAGAAATCTGAGGCGATAACAAAACCCTCCGCCGTGATTTTGTCCGAGTATGCAAGGGCAAGTTCACCCGTCCCCGTACAGACATCTAACACCTTGCTCGCCGGTTCGACATCACTCACCTTGACTGTCTCCTGTCGCCAAGTCTTGTCGCGCGTGAGGCTCAATAGCGAGTTAAGAAAATCGTAATGACGCGCGATGACAGAAAATAGGTTTTTAATTCGATCTGCTTGCATAATTTTGACGGCTTTTCTACATCCGTAGTTCCGCACCAAGTTCCTGATTGAGGCGTTTGACAACCTTGTCGTGAAGGGCATTTACTGCTTTGTCTGTCAAGGTTTCAGTTGCAGAATGATACGTGATAGCGTAGGCAAGACTCTTTTTGCCTTCCGGGACCTGTTCACCTTCATAGACATCAAACAGGCGGACCGATTCAACTAATTCGCCACCCGTCGCGTAGATAAGTCCTGTCGGTATATCTGACAATAACTCTTTATCCACGACGATCGCAAGGTCACGCTCAACCTTCGGATAGACGGGGATAGGTTCAAAGCGTTTGGCAAATATGGCAGCATCTACTAACGCTTCCATGTCAAAATCAAAGAGATACGCCTTATACGGCAGATCATAATTCTCGAGCACCTCTGGATGTGCCTCACCGAACGTGCCGAGCTGTCTATCGTCCAATAACACCGCTGCGTTTCTGCCCGAGTGGAAGGTTGGCGCGTCCGTCTTCTGCAGCGTGTAATCAACAATGCCGCATACCTCAAGTATCCCTTCCACAAGCCCTTTGATGTCATAGAAATCCGGTTCTCGGTAAGGGTTGCTATACACACCGTCCCCGATTTGCCCAGCGAGAATGCCTGTAACCCGTTCCGGCTCAAGAGTCGCGATTCGGAGATCGCTTCTACTACTTCCGCCATCTTGAATGAAAACGTTTCCTATCTCAAAGAGCGCGATGGTGTCTATCTGGTGATTACGGTTATGCTGCGCGTTTTCGAGTAAACTCGGTATCAATGTTGTACGGAGCACCGACATTTCTGGACTCAACGGATTTCGCAACTTCAAGGCATCGCGAAGTGGGTTGTCTGCCGTAAAACGGATCTTGTCGAAACAGTTCGGATCACAAAAACTATAGTTGATCGCTTCCATCATTCCCGCAGCGAGGAGAAAATACTTGATATGCTTGCGAACCTCTGTACTCGGATTCGGGACAGGTACGGGAATATCACCCTTGGGCAACGTTGTCGGAATATTATCGTAGCCGTAGACGCGCGCAATCTCTTCAATAAGGTCAATTTCACGGGTAATGTCAGATCTGAACGTCGGCGCAGTGACCTGAAAAACACTCTTTTCTGTAGGAGCGACCTCCGGGTCGCGATCTTTCTTTGTCCCTGTAGGAGCGACCTCTGGTCGCGATTCCTCAATATCAAAACCGAGATGCCTTAAAATCTGCACCATCTCCGCTGCCTCAAGTGCGGTCCCTAATATAAAATTAACACGTTCCGGACGGAGTTGAATCCGACGCAGGGGCTGCTGTCCCGGGTAGACATCGGCGATGCCTTTACAGATGCTACCACCCGCTAATTCAGCGATGAGTTGTGCGGCACGGTCAAGTGCAGCAAGGACTACGCCTGGGTCGGCACCACGCTCAAATCTGTAAGAGGCTTCCGTGCTAATTCCCAATGCTTTAGCGGTCGCACGGATACTTGATGGATTGAAATAAGCACTCTCCAACAACACATCACACGTGGTTTCTGTAATCTCGGAATCATATCCACCCATAATCCCTGCGAGCGCGACCGGTTTTTCAGCATCCGCGATAACAAGCATGTCAGGCGTGAGTTCACGTGCTATCTCATCAAGCGTTGTTAGGTTTTCACCCGCGGTTGCACGCCGCACGACGATACGGTTTTCGGTGAGTTTGTGATAATCGAAAGCGTGAAGCGGCTGCCCGTATTCCATCAATACAAAGTTCGTAATATCAACAATATTATTAATAACGCCAACACCAACAGATTCAAGTTGATGCTGTAACCATGCTGGAGACTGTCCTACTTTAACCCCTCGGATAACACGTGCAGCATAACGCGGACAGAGGTCAGGTGCTTCAATTGTCACAGATGTCATCTCTCGAATATCGGTTTCATCTTCGTTGAAGTCAACTTGTGGCAGTTTTAAAGCATTTCCTGTCTCCGCACGGATTTCACGGGCAACACCGATCAGACTAAGGCAATCTGGACGGTTCGGCGTAATTTCCAGTTCAAACACGACATCGTCTAACCCGAGTGCTTCTGAAAGTGATGTACCAAGAGGTGTGTCTGTAGGTAATTCCATTAAACCCGCGGCATCTTCAGAGAGTCCTAACTCTTTTTCGGAGCAGAGCATTCCGAGTGAAACTTCGCCTCTCAGTTTCGCGCGTTTGATTGTCAAACCGATGGGCAGCGTTGCACCAATTGTTGCAACGGGTGCGAGCATACCTTCTCGGGCATTTGGCGCACCGCAGACAATCTGGAGTTCTTCCGTCTCACCGATATCTACCTGGCAGAGAACAAGTTTGTCGGCATTTGGATGCGGTTGAATAGAGGTGACGCTGCCGACGACTACGCCTTCGAGTTCGGCTCCAAGCTGCTTGATGGATTCAACCTCAATCCCTAACATCGTTAACCGGTCGGCGAGTTCACTTGGAGAAAATTCAAAATCGATATAGTTTTTAAGCCAATTTAGGGTTACGTTCATAGATAGGATCCTGCGTTACGGCACAGCGGAGTGTGCCTACTACTTTTAAAACTGGTGGTCCTGCGTTACGGCACAGCGGAGTGTGCCTACTACTTTTAAAACTGGCGTAGGAAACGGAGATCGTTCTCATAGAAGGTGCGGATATCTGGGATCCGGAATTGGAGGTTCGCGATCCGTTCCACCCCCATACCGAAGGCGAATCCGGTAACTTCATTCGGGTCATAGCTTACCGCTTCAAATACTGCTGGATCAACGGCACCAGCACCCAAGATTTCAATCCATCCACTGCCACCACAACTCCGGCATCCGTTTCCCTGACAGACAGTACAGGAGATATCCACCTCCGCACTCGGTTCTGTAAAAGGAAAGAAATGCGGACGGAAGCGCATCTGTGTCTGGTCACCGAACATCTGTCGAGCGAAGGAGGTCAAAATTCCCTTTAGTTCGCTAAAAGTGGCATGTTTGTCCACAAGTAAACCTTCTACCTGATGGAACATCGGTGTGTGCGAGACATCGTAATCCACCCGATAGCATTTTCCGGGCACTATAATGCGGACCGGCGGTTTCTGATTCTCCATCGTGCGGATCTGCACTGGCGATGTATGTGTACGCAGGAGGTGCCCATCCGTTAGGTAAAAGGTATCATGTAAGTCGCGAGCCGGATGATCGGCAGGTGTATTCAGTGCATCGAAGTTGTAATACTCGGTCTCAATATCGGGTCCGGTCACTACTTCAAACCCCATTTGGCGGAAAATCGCCTCAATCCGTTCTAAGGTTTGCATCACGGGGTGTGCTTTCCCATAAGCAGGCTTTCGTCCGGGAAGCGTGATGTCAACAGCTTCTGCCTCAAGTTGGTGTTCTTGTTGTTGATGATGCAGTGCTTGGGTTGCTGCTTCAAACGCTTGTGTTAACGTGGCACGCACCTCATTGGCGAGTTTTCCAATCTCCGGACGCTCCTCTTTGGAAAGGTTACCCATACCTTTCATGACATCTGTCAATTTTCCTTTGCGTCCAAAATACGTAATCCTGAGCGATTCAAGCGCGTCTGGTGTTCTCACCGACTGTAAGGCTTCAAGTGCTTCTGCTTGAATCGCTTGTAGTTCTGCTTTCATAGTCCCTCTTAAAAAGAAACGCCTATCACTCTGCCCCGTAACTTCAATCTCGTGGTTGAAGTTATTATGGGGACGAAAGCGACAGGCATCTACTTCCGCGGTACCACCCCGCTTGGCAGATTATCGCGACCCGGAGGTCGCTCCTACAATCTGCCCGCTTCATTTTCTAATCCACCCCTTCCCAGTAACGGGCGGGGACCTCAGCTCCAGGATGAAATTCGGCTGTTGCTCTCAAAACCGCGCTTCCAACCGATGACGCAGTCTCTCTATTTGGGAGGTCTCAACAGCTTACGTATGTCCCTTCATAGCCGTTTGATATGTTAATTTTAATGTGCAAATTCACGGTGAGTCTGTGAGCCTACCCCTTTGCGAGGGCGACAAGCTGCTCAAAACCGGATTCGTCATTGATAGCGATGTCGGCGAGGACCTTCCTATCCAATTCGATGCCAGCGGTCTTGAGTCCGTGTATAAATAGGCTGTAAGAGAGTCCGTGCAATCTGGCGGCGGCGTTAATTCTGGCAATCCAAAGTCGTCTAAAATCACGTTTGCGTGCGCGACGATGGGCGTAGGCGTGGTTCCAGCCCTTCTCTACTGCTTCTCTAGCGGTACGCTTGAGGTTGTTCCGCCCGCCGCGGTAGCCTTTGGAATGCTTGAGTATCCGATTGCGCCGTTTGCGTCGGACAGTCCCTGTTTTTACTCGTGCCATTTAAAACTCCTATCACGACCAACGTTGCTGTTCGCGATCGCTTCCACTATTTCGCCCGTAGACGCATTGTTACGTTGTCCGTTCGGGCATTCACTTCTACTTATGAATGAGGCGTTTCAAGCGTTTCGCATTGCTTGGGTCAACAAGGGTCGCTTGTCGCAATCTACGTTTCTGCTTTGACGACTTTGAGATAAATAGGTGTCCAGCATAAGCACGATTGCGACGAATTTTACCTTTTGCCGTGAATTTGAAACGTTTTGCCGCGCCTTTATGCGTTTTAATTTTCGGCATTAGAATATCCTTGACAGCAAGCGTTCGCTTGCAAGTGCCATTTGTTTTCAGTACGCGACCAACGGCCGCTGCTACAAAAAGAAATATATCGCGACCGGGTCCCCACCCGTTACTCGGAAGGGAAGGCCGCTCCTACAGAAAGAGTGCAACGACAAAACATTACACAGATTTTGGTGCAAGGATCATCGACATGAGGCGTGTTTCCATGCGTGGCGGTTGTTCGATATCGGCAATTTCTTCGAGGTCGTCTTTGAGCCGTGAAAGTAAACTCTTACCAAGATCGGTATGAAGCATTTCGCGACCACGGAACCGGACTGTTGCGCGGACCTTCCACCCATTTTTCAGGAAATCCTCAACATGCCGTTTCTTGAACTGATAGTCATGTTCTGCAGTATCCGGTCGGAACTGCATCCCTTTTAGGACTACCTTCGTCTGTTTTTTTCGAGCCTCACGCGCGCGCTTGCTCTTCTCATACTGATACTTCCCGTAGTCCATGATCTTACAAACGGGGGGTTTGGCGTTTGGTGAAACCTCTACCAAATCCAATCCAACTTCTTCAGCACGTTGCAGCGCGTCACGGGGAGACATAACTCCCAGATGCTTGTTTTCGTGATCTATCACTAAAATCTCTTTCGCTCGAATCTGATAATTTGAACGACTCTGTCTTTCCTTCGTTCTCTGATTACGTTTGCCTCTGTAGTGTATTTTTCACACCCCCAAGTAAGGCGCTATAATGCGCCGCTTACAGACTCATATAACCCATAACGCACCGCTTGCCTGCCCATATTAAAACAAAAGCGACAAACTTACGCGTTGCACTAAGGTATGTGAGTACTCTATCCACAAAACGCTTTGCATCGACTCGAACGTTGTGAAACGTGCCACTGGGTCTAAAACAGCTTAGCTGAATATCAACGAATCTGTGGTTAGAGCCTTACGTCCGAATCACAATTAACTAATTATACCATATAGGTAACACAAATGCAAGTTAAAAAAATCCTATCGTCCATAACGTGCGTAAAATAATCAAGCCGCCTGCTAAACCTCCGAAAACAACGATTAAACTGATACTGGCTACGAGAGCGAGCCGAATAATCCGATCGCCAAGTTCAGGTTGTTCGCTTGCCCAAGCACGTGCTAACCAGAAAGTTAACGCGACACTTACTAAACTCAGGACGCACGCGCCCAGAACCGCTAACAGTATCCCAGAAAAGTCTACCATCTGTATCGTTTCCGGGAGCGAATCGTGAGAGTAGTTCAGGATAACACCGACTAAAACGCCACCCAAGACTACAATAAAACCGAGGAAAACAAATAGTGCTTTCTTAAACGCTGTTCCCATTTCAACTAAAACTTTCTCCAAACTTGCAAATCGCTTTTCGACAATTGTAACATATTAGCAGGGGCGATAGCAAAATTTATTGCTATATCTACGAAAAATCTGAAAACACTTGATATATTCAGCAAAAGATGCTAAACTAAATTTCATCTAACCAATTTGAGGATTAAGGAGTTTTCCATGGATCTAACATACACACCGGCAATCGCCGACGTTATCGAAAAATTAGAAGCAGGCAACCCACTACCGACACTCGTCCCGCAGAAAGCGTGGAGCACCGAACTGACGGATGCGTTGGCATCGACATCCGTTGACGAACTCTTTCAGGGTGAATCGCTGAAAAACAACACGTTTGGTGATGCTATCAAGAGCGGTCTGCTTTTGTGGAACGACGCATTGGATGAATCGCATAATATTTCGCAGGGACTCGAAAATCAGACAGGCAGCTACTGGCACGGTATTATGCACCGTCGTGAGCCGGACTACAGCAATTCCAAGTATTGGTTCGGCAGAGTCGGCACGCATCCGATTTTTCCGGCACTCCGCGAACGCGCACTCGCGATTTTGGAAGAAACACCGGATCCATCAGACGCTTTGGCACGCATTGCGCAAACGATTGAGACGGAAGAGAAGTGGGATGCTTACCAGTTTATTGATTGGTGTCAGGCAGCCGAAGGTGCGTCTGATGATGTAACCCGTTTTTTGCAACAGGTACAGGCGGAAGAAATTAAACTGTTACTGGCGTATTCCTATCGAAACGCCGTTTAATGCCCGCCGATTGATCTGAAGGAGCCTGAAATGTTTATCCGAAATGAGACTACCGGGGCGAACCGTTGGTCCTATTTTGTTACTGTACTTATAGGATTGGTAGTGTTCAGTTCTTGTGTGAGTTCGACGCTTAACACTACTGGTTCAGCTTCAATTCTTAACACTACTGGTTCAACTTCAATGACAGATAACGAAGCATACGCCGAAATCAAAGCGATTGCTGGAAAACTTAAAGATACCAGTGATCCGGTTGCTTATGAGATGTTAGTCGAGAAATCAGCGGTTTTTATCAATACGCACCCAAAATACAAACACGTTGATGAGGTTTACTATCTTCTCGGAAACAGTTTACTCTATATCAACCGTGTTGACGAAGGAATTGTGGTCTTTGAAGAACTCATTAAGTACTACCCAGCTGCTGATTATGTTGAACTGAGTCTTTTAACATTAGGGTTGGCTTACGATAAAGTCGGTAAGCATCATAAGGCGGATCAGCTTTACGAAGAACTGGTAAATCATACAAAGTACCGTGGTGGATGGGCTGCTAATACTGCGCGGCAACTCCTTGGACTGGATTGGGATGCCAGAATAGGCGAATTAGCCGACGCGCCTGGTCCAAGGGCATACCCAACTCCGAGTCAATTTATTGATAAACCCGCGTTCGATTTTCAGGTGACGGGTTTGGAAGGCGAAGCACTCTCGCTATCGCAGTATCGTGGGCAGATTGTGCTGCTCGATTTCTGGGCGACATGGTGTGGACCCTGTATCGCTGAAATGCCGAACGTTAAAGCGACTTACGCAAAGTACAAAAACCATAAGTTTGAGATTATCGGTATCAGTTTAGATCGGTCAACAGCACCACTTGAAGCATACATCGCGAGTGAAGGGATCACGTGGCGACAATACTGGGATAATGGTGGTAGGATTAGCAATATGTACAACGTTCGCGCAATTCCATCAACTTTTCTCATTGATGGTGCTGGTATTATCCGCCAAGTGAATCTGCGTGGCACCGCGCTTGAGGTGGCTGTTGCTGAACTCGTGCGCGAGAATTTGGAAAATTAAATGCTGTTTTCGCTGGCGAGATTTTCATCAAATATTGCTATAAACAAATAGATTCAAACAGGTAGGTTCAACAAAGCTGAGGAGGTTTAAAATGTTCTCCCGAAATAAAATAGGTTCACAACAGAGAGGAAACAGAGGTTTCCGCAATGTCCTCGTTGGCGCGCTCACAAGCCTTGTGCTAATCGGTTTTTGTATTAACCACGCTGGTGCTTACTCGGTAAAACCCGTTGACAAATATAAGGAAATTAAGGCAATTACTAAGAATCTTCGGAAACAGGGCAAATCTGAAGATTTAGAGAAGTTGGTGGAGAAATCCAGAGACTTTGTTGCGGCGCATCCGGAATACAAACGGGTGGATGAAGTTTACTATCTTCTCGGTAACGCCTTAATTCAATTGGATAGTGTTGAGGACGGGATTCAAGTTTTTGAGGAGCTTATCAAGGACCGACCGGATGCGCGCTACGTTGAACGCTGCCTGTTAGAATTGGGATTGGCGTATGACAAACTCGGCAAGCACGACGAAGCAGACGGTGCCTATCAGCAATTGGTAAACCACCCGAAGTATGGAGAACGATCGCAGGCAAAACTTGCAAAAAAGATTCTTGAACAGGAGAGAACCGAACGAAAGGGCGAATTAATGAAACCGCCTAGCGCACAACCCGCACCCGGAATGAATCCGAGTGAGTGGATCGGTAAACCTGTGTTGGATTTTCAGGTGACGGATTTGAACGGTGAAGAACTCTCCTTAGAACAATACCGTGGACAGGTTGTGCTGCTCGACTTCTGGGCAACGTGGTGTCCACCTTGTATCGCTGAGATACCGAACGTTAAGAAGACTTATGAAAAGTACAAAGATCAGAATTTCCAGATCATCGGTATCAGTCTCGACAGGTCAAAGGAACCGCTTGAGAGCTACATTGAAAAAGAGGGACTTGCATGGCGGCAATATTGGGACAACACCGGCAAGGTTAGCAATCTTTACAAGGTTCAAGCCATTCCGTCAACCTTTCTGATTGATGGTGAAGGTGTTATCCGCAAGACGAACCTCCGTGGTCACGCACTTGAGCACGCCGTCGCTGAATTAGTGCAGGCAAATCTCGCGAGACCTGCTGATACTTCCACCGAAACGCCTGAAGACGGTTCGCGATCGCAGTCGATACCTGCAACAAAGATTATTAAACAGGATACAACACCTCAAAAGGATGAATTAACTAAGTCTCTCAGAGCAGATCCAAGTGAGTGGGTCGGTAAACCGGCGCCAGACTTTCAGGTAACGGACTTGAAAGGTGAAGCACTTTCTTTGAAAGACTATCGTGGACAGATTGTACTTCTTGATTTCTGGGCAACGTGGTGTGGACCCTGCATTGCCGAGATGCCTAAAGTTAAGAAGGCTTATGAGAAGTACAAAGATCAGAATTTCCAGATTATCGGTATTAGTTTGGACCGGTCAGAGGAACCGCTTGCGGCATACATTGAGAAAGAGGGGATCGCGTGGATGCACTATTGGGATGAAAGCCGCGACCTAAGGAATCTATATGGGGTGTGGGCAATTCCATCAGCCTTTCTTGTTGACGGTGAAGGTATCATCCGGAAGGCAAGCCTCGGCGGTTTTGATGTTGAATCTGCTGTTGCTGAATTGGTGGAAGAGAATCTCGCACGACCCGATGATGCGCCTATAAGTACACTTTCCGACTCCCCCGAAGGCGCACAAAATTCGGAACCGAATGTCAGAGAAATCATTGATGCCGCTGTCGCTGCGCACGGTGGACTTGAGAAACTACAAGCGGTGAAAAATATCGTGACAGAATCTCATAGTTTTGAACACTTTCCTGATGGGGATGTGCAGGATGAGGGACGCTCTAAAGCCTACTTTTATCCTGACAAATTCCGTAGCGATTGGGATATAGATGGCGATGTAGGCGGTTTAATCTTTGACGGTAATTCTTTATTTCGGTTAACGGATGGAGAGGTCAAACCTATTCCCCCTGAAGAGGTTGCGTCTTATCTTGTCTTCTTTAAAGATAGTCTTTTTCGAGAACCGATTTGGCTTTTACCGGCACTCTTAAAAGACGACATTCCTGTTCAATACGCAGGAACAGAGGAGGTAAAGGGTATCCCTACATCCGTTCTCCTCGTTACACAGCCTTCTGGGAAAAAGTTAAAAGTTTTCATTAGCGAAACAACTCACTATGTAGTCCAGTTTAGCTATGACGTTGAGATAGGAGGCGGCGTGGAAAACGTGGTAGCGTTCTTTGAAGATTATCGGGATGTAGATGGCATTAAAATCGCACATCATCGTGCCACAAAGAATGGGGAATATCGGCAAATCTTGATTACCGACATCGAGTTGAACGCTGAAGTTGATGAGGTACTGTTTCGTCTGGGAGAATAGAACGAGAGACGTAACGCTTATACACGCTGCTGGCGGGGTTTGAAACCTCGCCTATTCGCAGCAGATCGTTAACGCAAAAATTATGGCACAGGTCACCTTGAAAGATGTCACTAAGGTTTACGATGGTGATGTCCTCGCAGTTGAACAAGCGGATTTTCAGATTCCGGATGAGTCGTTTACCGTGCTCGTCGGTCCGTCGGGGTGTGGTAAATCGACGATCTTGCGAATGATTGCCGGGTTGGAGGAGATTACTGAAGGCAACATCTATATCGACGACGAACGTATCAACGACACGCCGCCTAAAGATAGGGACATCGCTATGGTCTTCCAAAACTATGCACTCTATCCACACATGACGGTGTATAAGAACATGGCGTTCGGGTTAAAACTCCGCAAATATCCGAAAGCGGAGATTGAACAGCGTGTCAACGAAGCAGCGGAAATTCTCAGTATTTCGCATCTCTTGAACCGCAAACCGAAACATCTCTCCGGTGGCGAACGCCAACGCGTCGCTGTCGGTAGGGCAATCGTGCGACATCCAAAGGTGTTCCTGTTCGATGAACCGTTGAGCAATCTTGACGCGAAGTTGCGCGTGCAAATGCGGATGGAAATCAGCCGACTGCATGACCGACTCAACGCGACTATCGTCTACGTCACACATGACCAGGTCGAAGCGATGACTATGGGGGATCAAATTGTCGTTCTCAATGAAGGGAAAATCCAACAGATTGCCGATCCGGGGACACTCTATCACAAGCCCGCAAATGAATTCGTCGGCGGCTTCATCGGCACACCACCGATGAACTTTATAGAGACGTATATTGTGAGTAACGGAGGTCCCTCAAAACTCCGGTTTGAAAGTTTTGAGGTGGAACTGAATACCCATCTCCAGTCGGCACTGAACATACTTCCCGGAGACGCAGTAACGCTCGGTATCCGTCCGGAGGATATTCACCTTGGTGAAAACGAGATAAACTGTGTTCGTACACAGGTCGAACTGGTTGAGCCGCTCGGAAACCATGCGCTTCTGTATCTGCGGACGGAAAAAAGCAACTTTGTTGCGCAATCTGATCTCATTGATATGCCGCAACACAATACGCCACTGACAGTCAACTTCAATATGGAGAAGGCGCATCTGTTTCACCCAGAAACAGGCGAATCGTTGACAGTAGCATAGGTGTTGGCTGAATGGTGGACGGAAAACCCGACGGAGCGTGCCTACTACTTTAATGCCTTAATTTGCTCCCACGTCTCCGCGTCTATTGGAATACCTTCCCGTTCTCGCTTGCGTTGTTCCGCCCAACCACGTTCCCCCGGCATCCGAATTGCGTCAACGCCAGCAGCGCGCTTCGCCGATTTGAGGTATTTTATAAAACGTTCTATCTCGGCACTGAAACCCGGAAACCCTTTAAAACTCGCAACGTTGATTACAAGCACAAACAACCCATTACCGACGCGGGCATCCTCGCCTTGGCTACACCCGGCACCTGTAAGCGCGCCTGCCAGAATATCAACAATAACGCTCAGACCAAATCCTTTGTGAACAGCAATCCCACCGAACGGCAATAGAGCAGCGGGTGGTACGCCATAGAAATCGTCCGCATTTGTTGTTGACTCACCTTCTCCATCAATAAGCCATCCGTGCGGAAGTGCTTCGTTCTGATGCTGTTTAACCCGTATCTTGCCAGATGCGACAACACTCGTGGACATATCTAACACAATTGGGTCTTGTCCGTCAATCGGTACGGCACACGCGATCGGGTTAGTAGAGAGCCTTCCTTCAACGCCACCGTGTGGTGCGACACATGTACCACCGCCGTGGTCGTTCGCCATGAGGAGTCCAATCATCTCGGCATCTGCAGCAAGGCACGCGTATCCGCCTAACCGACCCACCTCATTACACCGTGAAACAGCGACTGAGCTGATGTCTGTCTGCTTTGCTTTCTCAATCGCCAATTCAACAGCACGCGTCGCAATGACAGGACCAAAGCCCCAATTCCCATCTAACACCGCAATTGATGCGGATTCATGCAGCGTCTCTGTTGGAACCTCAGGTTGAATTAATCCTGCTTCCAATTCACGTACATATTTTGCGAGGTGAATAACGCCATGTGAATCGTGTCCGACGCGGTTGGCATCCACCATGGAACGGGTTACGATTTCCGCTTCAGCTGCTGGGATATTTAGTTTTTGAAAGACGTTGCGGCAAATTTCGGTGAGTTCTTCTGCTGTAAAGTGCGGCATTGCGCGGCTCCTTATCCTTAAGAAAAGGTCTACGCCTCTTTCGCCTGTTCTAACACCTCTGCCAACTGATCGGCAAAACGGAGTTGGCTGTTGTCCTCTGGCGCATAGCCGATTACCTTCCGCGCGTTGGCGATACTCCAAAACTTATGCGAATTGTCGCTGATGCCGTAGAAGATCTGGAATGGAATGCCGTTCTCGTCCTCTATATTCTCTGTTTCAATACTCTTGACGAAAAGTTGCACCTGATCCCGGACACTTAGATATGCACCAAGTCCGCGGTGCATCGCCTTCAAATCGTCGGCTGAGGCTCTTTCCATGTCCGTCTCCCGCGGTCCACCGATACGCAACTGCACATTCTGTAATTTCTTACCATCAACGTGTCCTGTCGCAAAGACAAAACCGAGATGTTCATACGCCTCTTTTGCCCAACCATAGAAGTTATCCGAGAGTGGACGCATCTCTGGGGTCACCACATCCCACTTATCTGCCCAGATGAGCCGTTCATAATAATCGGCGGCGTGATTAGAGCTACAGACAACGACGCGTCGAACATCGGTTTCAACACAGGTTTGGTAAAGGTTGTATGCCATCTGGACATTGGCAAGTTCGTTCTCAAAACTACCACCTTTAAAAGCACAGTGGACGACCGCATCAACACCGTCAAAATGGTGTCGGTATGCGTCTCGGTCGGAATCGGTGAGTTCAGCAATCTGGATACCTTCGACCTCTTCGCCCTGCCGATTGGTGGTCCTCACGTCTAATAGCACGAGCTCATAGCGTTCACGAAGTTCTGGGAGCATCCGTCCGGCAACATAACCAGATGCACCAGTGATAAGGACTTTTTGGGGTTTGGCATGTTGGAGTGTCTCCTTCTGTTATTATTTTGGCGGAGTTATCAGGAAGTTGATGTTTGTGATGCTATTTTTTGCTTTTGCTTATCCAGTTTTTCCTGTACTTCCTTTTCTACTCGAGAAAATAGCTGATTTGATTCAGGTACTGTAATTGCATCGTTGTATAGGGCGTAATAACTAACGGTAGCACCCAGAAAGCCGTGCTTGGGTTTATTTAAAAAACGGACGAGTAACTCAAAAAGCAGCTTTCCTCGAAGTTGAAGATGATATACTCTCCTGACCTCTCTAACCCTCTCATGGTCTGACGGAAGAAATTCCAAATCAGGTGCCAGAGTAGTCTTTTCAGGCGGAACAACTCGATTTAAATGATACGCCACATCCACATGTTCCTCATCTCGGATAGACTCAAAAGTTTTTTCTGGTGGGTTCTTCTCTAAATATTCTTCCACTTTATAGGCAAACCACATACTAATTGCGTCTAGAATTTGGTCGTATTCTGCCTTATACCAAATTAACGTGATTTGTATTATTTTTCCATTTTGCAAATCCACAGAAAACCGACATGTGCCTGCACCTTCTTTGTGTTTTCAGAGAACCATTGACACCTTTTCACAACGGCTTCTTCAAGTGCTGAGAGCGTTGTAAAAACTTTATTCACAACCACCTCTCGCAACAAAGGCCAGAGCCGTTCGGCAGGTTGAAGTTCTGGTGTGTACGGGGGCAAATGAAATAACTCAATCCCTTCTGGGACTTCTAAATCCTTACCCGTGTGAAAACCGGCACGATCTAACAAAAGGATTATCTGTTTCTTGCCTTCCGGGTTCACATCACGCGCAAACTCTGCCAAGGCAAGGTTCATGACTTCAACACTCACACTCGGCATCAGCAGCCAATAGGTCTCACCTGTCTGTGGACGGACAAAACCGAAACCATAAAACCACTTATATGCCGGACACACGGGGGCTATCGGTCTTTCACCTCGCTTCGCCCAGACACGCCGATGAACCGGCAATAATCCCAAGCGCGTCTCGTCTTCTGCCCAGATCTCTACCGGTTTCTCTGGGTGCTGACTTTCAAGCGTAGCTACCCGCTCCTTGAGTTTTTTTTTAAATGTTTGCTGTGCCTCGGGTGTTGCGGCTGCCTGATGTTGCGGACGAGGTGTTTGTAAAGTATAACCGAGACGTTTGAGATATTTCCAACCTGACACGTCACTGACACGACGCTGGAGTGTCTCAGATATCCACGCAGCCACTTTCGGACCCGTCCAAAGACCCCCATCACCAGGAGGCGCAGAAAGGGCAGCTGCAAGGGCGGCTTGCTGTGTTTCATCCAAAAAACGCACACCTGTATTATTTTTGCGTTTATCTCGCAAAGCGGCTTCGCCTTCAGCATTATAGCGTTTGAGCAACTTGCGAACCCAGTCCGGCGTGCATCCTACAATCTCAGCGACTTGCCGGGGGGTGCGTGAATCTCTGGTATCCGCAAGGAGCCAAATAATATGCCAGTGCGTCCGTTCCCGAAGACATTCACATTCAAGATACCTTTGTTTAACAACTTCTACTGAAAAGTGGGGGAAAACCTCATGTTTTTGCTTTTTCATCTCTTCACAATAACATATCTAAAAAATATACACAAGAATAGTCGCGTTAATATGGTATTATTTCCTATTCGGTCCCTTAACTTGGCGTATGAATACAAATCGTTCTCAATGCTATACCCTTCTGTCCAAATAATATTATCATAGCAAGCCGGGATACCCCTGAATAACCACATATCACGGTCAGCGATAAAAGCAACGGGGACATGCCTGAAGTCACCCGCATTTTCATATTCAGAAAGTTCCTCATAAAGATGAAGTAGAGTGTCTTTGGAACCCGCGCTGAAAAAACCTACATCAAATCTTCCTAAACGCTCCACCAATGTCCCATAGATGATTTCATCATTTTTGCCTTCAACAATAATGTTTGGCTTGTTAGAGAGACGCAGAGCAATAACTAAATTCTCTAAAGTAGGATCGGGCAATGACATTCAGATATCTCCTCCTTTATCCGCTCAATCACTTTTCAGTGGAATCTCTTTATGCTGATACCCAGAAAAGATGAAAGGTGAATGCGTTGCAATGAAAAACTGGTTCCCAGTGCTTTGATCGAGGAGAGTCGGTAGAAGTAGTCTTTGCCAATCAATGTGCAGGCTTAACTCCGGTTCATCAATGAAGATAGCCGTATTCTTGTAAAAAGCATTGTAACACAAAAAACTGAGCATCTGTTTTTCACCGGAAGAAAGTTTATCGGAGGAGATTGCATCATTTATTTCCCCAATTGCAATGTCATCTCTTTCTTCTCCAAAGGTAATACCATCGGTTGTTTCTCCAAGAACTAACTTTTCGGTAACCTGAATTGCGTTGTATCGTAGAATTTTTCGAGTCAACTCAGACAACACAGAAAACGGCTTTCTCAACTGTTCTGTTTCCTTATCAACCTGCTGGATAGCTTCCAGAAGAGCGGAAGCACTTTTAGGAATCTCACCAACTTTGTCTTTATCAGGATTATTTTGTATTTCTCTTGAGATATTTTCTAATACCTGAGATTGAAGGTTGCTGATCTCTTGATAAATATCAAGGTATTTTTGCGGTAGTAATTTTATTATATCCATAGTTGAAACTGAGAATATGAACCTATGTCTATCAGTAGACATATCTTCTGATAGTTGTGATATCGCATTCAGAAGTTTCTCTGTCGTTGAACTTAATAATCTTAGTACAGCCACGTCCTCAGTATCTGCCGAACTTTTGGAACCAATTGAAAAACCACCTTCAATTCTCCTGAACGTGGGAAAAAAAAGACTTCCCTTGGACGATTCAGCGATCCGCTTCTCAAGCGAATTCACTCTATCTATATCTGTCCGGTTGACCCTTCCGGTTTCTGCATCTATGGCAATAGGTTCGTATATGCCTTCTTCTTTACCGAATCTGTAATCAAATATAACTTCGTCGGGTTTAACCCGTTCTATGCTCAAAGCGAACAGATCCGTTTGCATTGAAATGGAACGAAATGGAATTTCAGCAAGGATTTGCTCAAGGTGTCCACTGATGAGATACCACAGCAACTTGAGGAGCGTCGTCTTACCTGAGCCATTTGCTCCGGTAATAATATTCAAGTCTTCATTGAACTCAAATTCACCATCAAGCCGCTTATTGAGTCCCTTAACCTTAAGATATCGTATCATCTATTTTACCTCACAGAGATAGCTCTCAACGTAAAATCTGGATGTCTATGGAATCTCCAGTTTTTCTTTACAATGCCGAGCGAGCATCTTCATTTCAGTGATAACCTGCCCCTCGGTTTTAATCAGATGATTAAAGAGAGGTGGCACGGGTTGCCTATTGAAAAGTCTGTCAAAGAAACTTCGCTGGGCAGGCACTGGCACCCCGAAGTGCGGAGTCCCTGTACGTGACGGTTCTATCCCCAGATATTCAATTGAGAAGTAGTGCGCAACCCCCGCTTCGGTAATGTTACCTTCATGGATGCTGCCGGTATTCCTGTGTCCATAACTTACGTTATAAACCCTGCCACTCATTTGGCTGAGCACCGTATAACCGCCCGCGTCAACGGTTTCGTTCCAACACTTTTCAAATCCGTTTTTCGGCAAACGTTCACGGAGTTCTTCGGCAGAACGCACCACGAATCTGTTCTGATGCGGTATTTTGATAATAAGGAAGCCTTCATCTTGTGCCTCTAACGACGGTTGCCCTGTGAGCAGATCAACAGAATCCAAGGTCCAAACAATACCATCTCGGATGCCTTTTGCCATGTTATGGTGTTTCTCAACAAATTCACCGTTCAGTGGATGGAGGCGATAGGTGCCGGTTCCGTTAAACGTTTCCCGCAATTTTCGGCGGTGCTCGATCACAGAAAACCGCTTTTCAGGGACAGGTATCTCTAACTGGAGCGTATATCCAGTGTGCAAATCAGTTGTAAGATTTAGCTGTGATTGGCGAAGTTCGGCTAAGCGGGTCAACGCTGTTTGACTTTTCGACAAGACCCGCCCAATCAGATACTGGCGGCGGAGCCTTGGAATTTCCGTAGCAAGCCGTTCAAGCGTTGAAGTGTCCATCTGCTCCAACATAACTTTGTGTTCCCATCGGGTGCCGCGCTCGTGTGCCAAGATTTGGAACTGCTGTGTATTGCCAGCAGTTCGGATGTAGCCGAGTGCTGTCCACGGATCAAAGGTTGCGCGATAGTTACCGCTACTTTCCGCATCTCCATTTGCCAAGACGCAATCTCGTCGTTCATATCGAGAGTAGAGCCCGAATTGGAATTCAAAGTCTTTGTAGGGTGCCAAAGCCTCCCGCAAATCGCGTGCGAATTCGCTTCCACGTGCAAACCGTTTGAAAATTTGCTCGGTCTGTTGCGGCTGATGCAAGGCATCAAGAAAATGTCCAATAGGGATGCCCCCCTCTTCCACACCTTCATCTTCGCTTTTTCCAAAAATCTTAGTTTTCGTTTTGAATGGTGGGTTCCCGAGAGATACGTCGCGCTGCGAGACTAACTGCAACGCCGCATCATCTGCCATATCATTGAGTGTAGGCGCGTCACCGAGAATCTCAGCGAGTTTGGTATCGTCAATCTTTTCTGTTAAATCGAGACCGCGTTTCAACTCGGCGAAATGAATGATATCATCAAGGCTGTACTGGAGCGGTGAGCTCGAAGAGAGGTTATCGTAGTTAGAGCGATGGAAGCGGATGCGTGGCTTGATGCGAAAGACAGGCGTGAGCCCATAATCCTTCAGCAATACATACAACGTGACGGTATGGGAATCCTCATGGACCTTCTGTGCCAGAATTCCGTCGCGCTTTGCGTCATTTTCCACGATTAACCGATCTTGGACGAGATGGCTATCGTTGCCGAAAATCATCATCCGATGTTCTTCTCTATTATCATCTACTAACATGGATGTCCCCTCCCTCGATTTTGGCGCAGCTTGCAAGCGAAAACTTGCTATACAAAAATATAACGATGCCGCTGCGTCTCGGTTACCCTATACCACTGCAGACCGTTGTCGCGCCAGTGCTGCTGCGCCAAGAATACCGGAATTGTCGCCGAGTTTCGCTCGCACAATCTGGACCCCGTCTAACGTGTTCGGGAGCGCGTATTTTTCCGCCGCGGCGCGGATATTATCTAAAAACGTATCGTCAAGTGCTTCAACGACCCCGCCACCTAACACAATCATCTCAGGATTTAAGAAATTCACGATGGACCCGATACCGACACCGAGATATTTCGTCACTTTTTTGAAAACTTTCAGGGTTAGCTTATCGTTTGACTGAAGCGCCTTCGCCAAAACGCCACTTCGAATAGCACTAAGGTCGCCATTAGTGAGTTTGGAAAGCACACTCTTCTTGCCCTTTTTCAGAATTGCCTTCTGGAACTGCTTTGTCATAGCGGTTCGGCTTGCAAGTGCCTCCAAACAGCCACGGGTGCCACATCCGCATCTCGGTCCACCTGCTTTAACGATGATATGCCCGATTTCGCCAGCGGTCTTACTCGCGCCGTGGAACAACTCACCTTGCAGGATAATGCCGCCACCTATGCCAGTACCTACAAAAATCCCTACGACGTTTTGGACACCTTTTCCCGCGCCGAACGCGTGCTCGCCGAGTGTCCCAACATTCACATCATTATCAACAAACGTCGGAATGCCGACGCGTGCTTCAAGTTCCGCTTTCAGTGGGACATCTCTCCAACCGAGGTTCGGTGCGAAAATGACAACCCCTGTTGTCGGATCAAGCGGTCCCGGCGCACCGATCCCCACTGCCTGAATTGAATCCGAGGCAACACCTGATTCGTCGATTGCTTTCTGTATACAGTTGGCAATTCGATCGATCACAACAGATGTGCCTTCCTCCGCCTTCGTTGGAACTTTGGCTGTGCCTAAGATATTGCCTTCTGCGTCTATGACAGCCGACAGAATCTTGGTGCCACCCATATCTACACCAACAACGTTAGTGCTCATTTCAATAGTCTCCCGTATGCACGTTTTCCACGTGTCCTTTTACACAGGACCTACGCAACTTCCTTTGCTGGCGAGGTTTTGCGGTGTACTTGCCCAAATGCGATCTGCATTCCTAACCTCGCCAGCGGTGCGCAATACTTAGGATCTCATGGAAAAATTGCGTAAGTCCTAAATTGAATTGATTATGATGCCAAAAATGATAACAGTTTCTGTTTGAAATCTATTGCAGATAAGTATTCCCATTTTTCCAAAAATGTTTTGTAATCCGCGTTTCGGGTCTTTTTTGTCTGAGCGATAAGCTTAGCAACGCCTGATGCTACAGCCTCATGCCCCGATTGCGTCCCGTAATCAGTTAATACTTCCAAGATAACATCAGAGTCATGGATATCACCGAGTATCTCTTGCAAATCGACGATCACCGCAAGGAATTCAGCAAAACGTTTGTCGTTAGTCGTGGCAAGTTTTTTGGAATGCTTTTTCGGATACCGGTAAGCCATGCAAAAAAGTTCCATCGTATACCGGAGGCGTTTAATTGAAATTCGCATGTTATGGAGTTCTTCGCGCCTCGCTACGTCCCGAATGAACGGCTCCCATGTGTAAACCTCTTCAACCTTCTGCAGGAGAATAATGCGTGCGTTTTCTCGATAGCTGCGCAGCGGCTTAACGCCAGTGATTTTGTGTGCTTTCGCCATCTTTATGCCTCCCAGACGGGATAACACTTTATTCGCTAAAATATTCCAAAAACTTTGCCTCAAAGCCGGTTTCTTCAAGTTTTGCGAAGAGTGTCAGTATCGGTTTTCGGACTTCTTCGCGTTCGTGCTGTAGATTTTCTATTAACCTTAGGATGTCCGTCTGTTCCGTTTCAGATAAAGTGCCTAACGCTTTTTCAAACCGAGCGATGAGGACATCCAAATCACGTACGGCTCCCAACGTTCGGGTTATCGATTTTATTTTTTTGTAGTGTTTATTAAACGCCTTTTCTGGAAAACAGTCAATGAAATTGTCCATTGCAGCGCGTAAGCGACGCGAGGTGACGCGCATCTCGTGGACAAATTCAATATCACTACCCTCCTTGGCGCCTTCTTTATAGGACATCATTTGACGAAAATAGTTAACGATGATCTGCCGCGCGCAAACTTCCAGTGTCTCGTCAGGTGAAATCCCTTTAATTCCCGATTCTGTAGCCATTGTTTATTCTTCCACCGATCTCCTACAAAGGAAGGAAGATCTTTGCCAAGAAAAAATAGGTGAAAATACCAGCAACATCAATCGCAGTTGTAACGAACGGTCCTGTAGCAACAGCCGGATCGACGCGAATCCGTTTGAAGAACATCGGTATCAATGTGCCTACCGTTGCCGCAATGATCATGTTCACGAAAATAGCGAGCGCGACAACAAGCGGCAACTTCCATGCATGTTCTCGGAAGTGAGGGAAAAGGCTTGCGAAACCACCAAGCAGCAGCCCGTAAGCCGTTCCAAGTAAAGCCCCGGTGCTAAATTCACGCTACAACACCTGCCAAGTGTCTTTGATGTCAACTTCGCCAACAGCGATACTACGGACAATAATCGTAGAAGATTGCGTGCCGATGTTGCCACCCATTCCCATGATGATCGGAATAAACGCAGCCAAGGCAGCGATCTTTTCTAATTGTGACTCAAAAGCACCGATGATATAGACAGCGATTAGTCCACCTGCAAAACTCGCCAACAGCCACGGTAAGCGCGCCCGTGTGTTACGAAAGATGGAACGCGAGGTTATATCCACGGCGCCAGTGCCTGCCATCTTCAGCATATCTTCCGTATTCTCTTCTCGGATAACATCGACAATATCGTCAATCGTAACAATGCCGACCAGCTGCCCGATGCTATTGATGACCGGGATGGCAAGCAAATTGTAGCGTGCCACTGCACGTGCCACCTCTTCCTGTAGCATATCCGTGTGAACGGTATAAAGGTGCGAAGTCATCAGAGCTTTGAGAGGTGTATCAGGCTTTGTTGCTACCAACTGTCGTAACGATATTACACCCTTCAATTTATTTTCTTCATCAACAACATAGACGTAAAAAACCATCTCAACGTTGGCGAGTTCACGAATACGTTCCGTAGCTTCAGCCGCTGTTGTCTCTTCAGGCAATGCGAAGAAGTTCGGTGTCATAATTGACCCCGCGGTTTTCTCCTCATATTCGAGAAGACGTTCAACATCGGCAGAAGTCGCACCTTCAATGAGATTAAGCAGTTCCGTCTTGTCGTCTTCAGGCAGATCAGAGAGAATCCGCGTCACGTCATCCGCGGGCATTGTGTGCAAAATACCTGCTACAACAAGCGGTTCTGTTTCTTCAACGAACTCGCTGATATCCGCACCGTTCAGATCCCGCAGCACCTCTCCCATCCGTTTTTCTTCAACCAGAATCTTGAAGAGGCTACTTTTTTCTTCAGTACGGAGCCGCGGAAACCAGCGAGCGATGTCGGCTGAATGTGTTTTGGCGATGATCTTTCGGAGGTTCGGGAAAGCGCGCCGTTGGATCAACCGAACAATCGTAGAAATAAACAGTTCATCAACATCGTGTGTGGTTATGATTGTTTGGCCCTGCATTAAGATTTCGCACGCTGGCGGAGCAGATGATCTGTGAGGACAAGTGCCGCCATCGCCTCCACAATCGCAGGTGCACGCACTAACACACACGGATCATGTCGTCCGCTTGCCTCTAACGTTACCTCGTTTCCGTCTATATCGACCGTCTGTTGAGGCTTGCCGATCGTTGCTGTCGGTTTGAATGCGATCTGGAATACAATATCTTCGCCGTTTGAAATACCTCCTTGTGTGCCACCGGAATTGTTCGTGCGGGTCCGAATTCGCCTGTCCTCGTCGTTTTTTTCTACATAAAAGGCATCGTTGTGTTCAGAACCTGTCATCGTAATGCCGTCAAACCCCGATCCGATTTGGAAACCCATCGTCGCGGGGAGGGACATCATCGCTTTCGCTAAATCTGCCTTGAGTTTGTCGAAAACCGGTTCACCGAGACCAACAGGAACGTTACGTGCAACAGACTCGATGATACCACCGAGAGAATCCCGGTCGCGCCGTGCCTGATCAACGCGTTCCGCCATTTTTGGACTCACAATCGGGTCGGGACACCGCACTGGACTTTCTTCTATTTGCTCAAGCGTTACCGTCTCTGTATCCACTTCGGCTGTCAGCGTATGAATCTGTTTGACATAAGCGAGGGTCTCAGTTCCAGCGTTCTCGCGTAAGATTTGCTTCGCAATTGCCCCCGCAGCGACGCGACCGATGGTTTCCCGCGCACTTGCCCTGCCACCACCCTGCCAGTTTCGGATACCGTACTTCTGTTGATACGTGAAATCGGCGTGTGAGGGTCGGTAGAGGTCTTTCAGGTGGTCGTAGGCTGAAGGACGGGCATCCTTATTCCATACCAACATGGAGATAGGCGTTCCGAGTGTTTTTCCTTCAAAGACCCCAGAAAGTATTTCGACTTCATCACCTTCTTGACGCTGTGTCGTGAGATGGCTTTGCCCCGGCTTCCGCCGGTCAAGTTCAAATTGTATAGCGGATATATCCAGGTCAATCTGCGGTGGGCATCCATCAACGACAACGCCGACAGCACCACCGTGCGACTCACCCCAAGTTGTAATCCGAAAAAGATGACCGAACGTATTCATTTTTAGTTACATAGGCACTTTGGAAGCGCGCCCTTTGCTTTTAGAATTGTATATTTTAGACATCTTATGATATACTATAGCAGATGCTGTCGTAAAATGCAAGCAATTTAAGAGGAGTTATGTTGGCACTTTTTAAACGCTATATCGCCCTGATTCTGATTTTTATAGGTATTGTGTTCTTGTGGGATACACTGTTTGTGTATCCGCTTAAGATCTTCGTCGTGTTTATGCATGAAGTAAGTCACGGGCTTACCGCAATCGCTACTGGGGGCAGGATCGTCGAAATTCAGATTAACCCACAGCAGGGTGGGCATGCGCTTACACAAGGCGGTTCACGGTTCTGGACGTTGACTGCAGGCTATCTCGGCAGCCTACTGTGGGGTGGGCTTATCCTGCTTCTGGCAGCGAGGACGCATCTTGATAAAGCGATTAGCATTCTTATCGGTTTGGGCATGGTGGCAATCTCTATCGGCTTCGGTGAAAGTACATTTACCTACCTGTTCGGCATAGGCTTCGGGGTCGTGTTGCTCGCTGTCGGGTTTTTTCTGCCGGAAGTTGTCAATGACTGGATTTTACGTGTCATCGGCGTGACAAGCTGCCTTTACGCGATTCTCGACATCAAGAGCGATATCCTTGACAGATCGCATCTGCGTTCAGATGCACGGATGCTCTCAGAAGCGACAGGCCTTCCAACTGAGTTCTGGGGTATACTCTGGATTCTCATCGCAATCGGTTTCACTTTATGGTTTCTCTACCTTGCAGGTAAACCTATCACGGCTGTCGAACCAACCGCTACCGAGGAAAATCTCTAATTGTGCGAGGACGCTAACGGTCAACGCGCATGTTCGCTCATGAGTCCTATATCAACCAAACGGACTAAAGTTTTCAGACGATACGCCACTGAAGAAGATAAACCACACACAGAGTCCTAACAGAAAAAGCGGCACACAGATCAGCGCGATGAGAATGAAGCATCCCCACATCCATGAACCTTTGGGTTTGGCAGCTGTTCCCAAACGGGCGAGGAACATGCCTCCACATATCATAATTATAACGACGAGACCGAATACCACCATTGTCAGCATTTTTTGTTATCTCCTCCGAAGAGCGTAACTTGCAACCCTCGCTAATATGAGACACCCTTCAAAAAGCTCCATCACCCTACGCGCAACGCTGATCGGCATCATCCTCATTCCATTTAATAGTTACTGGGTTCTACATCTCAGTTATATCTGGGATTCCAACCGTCCCACGAGTTTGGCGTTGCTGTTCAATGTGTTGTTTACGTTGCTTGTGCTTATCGGAGTCGGTGCGATACTCAGGCGTTTGCGTCCGGCATTGGCGTTTACGCAGAGCGAATTGCTAACGATCTATGCAATGCTGTGCCAAGCCTCCGTTTTCGCTGGACGCGATATGTTACAAGTCTTGGTTCCATTGATGGGCAACGGCTTTTGGTACGCGACAACCGAGAACGAATGGGCACAACTCTTTCATCAGCATCTCCCGGAATGGCTTGTTGTCGGAAAGCAAGAGGTATTACGTGGCTTCTATGAAGGCGAAAGCACCCTCTATCTTCAAGCACACATACACGCATGGCTGCTGCCAACGCTGATCTGGGTCGGTTTCTGCCTCGTCATCGGCGTAACAATGCTCTGCCTCAATGTGCTTTTACGCAAACAGTGGCAGGAGCACGAAAGGCTTACCTACCCAATTGCGCAACTCCCTTATGAAATTACACGCGCAGCATTAAATGCTGGCAATCTCCGAACCGCACCAAATCTATTTTTTAATCGGCGGATGATGGCTGTCGGTTTGGGCATCGCCGCTGTCCTAAACTTGCTCTATAGTTTACACCAGATTGACCCTGTTTTTCCAACAATTCCGCTCTATCACGAGTTTCGACTTCCCGACAAACCGTGGAGCGCGATGAATAACCCGGGCTTCCGTATTAGTTTCTTCCCGTTTGCTATCGGAGTCGGTTTCCTAATACCGCTTGATCTGGGATTCTCTTGCTGGTTTTTTCATCTGTTTTGGCACTTTCAAAGGATTATTGGTGAGAGTTTCGGGTGGCGAGGGGCTATCGGATTTCCAAAAGAGATGGCACAAATTCGCGGTGTATGGATAGCTCTATTTCTCTGGACACTATGGATGGGGCGCGCACACGTCAAGATAGTGCTGCAAACCGTTTTCAGTAGGCACGCACCCACTGCTAACGACGAAGGTGAAGCGTTGCGTTATCGGACAGCAGCGATTGCGGTGATCATCGGATTTATCTTGATTCTGGCGTTCTGCATCAAGGCAGGGATGTCCGTTTGGTTTGCAGTGCTATTTTTCGCGCTCTATTTCGCGATGTCGGTGACGATCACCCGTATCCGTGCCGAACTCGGTCCGCCTGCACACGACCTTTACAACGCCGGTCCCGACCTGCTCCTAACAGACGCACTCGGCACACGGCGCATCGGCAATCGCAATCTTTCGGTGATGTCGCTCTTTTTTTGGTTAAACCATCTCTCTTACCGCGCACACCCAATGCCACATCAACTGGAAGGGTTGAAACTCGCGCATCAAACCCGTTTCAATCCGTCCCAACTGCTCTGGGTATTAGTGATCGCTATTTTCGTAGGTGCACTCTCTGCAGCGTGGGGACACCTCCACCTTTCCTATCAAGTCGGCTTAGAGCAAGCGCGTTCGTGGTATGCGCGCGCCGCTTTCAACAGGCTTGCAGGGTGGCTTTACAATCCGAGCGAAACGAGCATCAGCGGTATGCTCTACACTGCTGGTGGATTTGCCTTTGCCGTCAGTCTCTTGCTCTTGCGATGGCGGTTCATTCAGTGGCCCCTGCATCCTGTTGGATATGTCGTTTCAAGTTGGTGGACCTTTACTGGATTGTGGTTTCCGATCTTAATCAGTTGGACGGTCAAACGGATTCTGCTCTCAACAGGCGGTGTTCGCTTATATCGCCGTTCGATCCCATTTTTCATCGGTTTGGTTATCGGTGATGTGATCGTTGCATCGATAATCAGTATTCTGGGATTGATTTTCGATTTTCGTGTTGTTTATCTGAGTTGGTAATGCTATCGGCGGGACAACCGAGGGCAAGCGAAATTGAAACACCTTCTATGAAGTGGACTGAAAATGTAGTCTTGAAATTTCTATGCAAACCTGCTATTATTATTCACGATGGACACAACAGACTTGTCACTCAGTGTGAATATCGGCGGGATCAAAATGCGAAACCCCGTCATGACGGCATCTGGTACCTTCGGCTACGGCAGTGAATACGCCAATTTCGTGGATCTGAACCGACTCGGTGCGGTGGTGGTTAAAGGCGTTACGAGTGTACCGTGGCCCGGCAATCCGATGCAGCGGATCATGGAAACGCCCTCCGGCATGCTCAATGCGATTGGGCTGCAGAATGTCGGCGTAGACGGCTTTATTTCGGAGAAACTGCCGTACCTACGCGATTTTGATGTACCCGTAATCGTTAACGTTTGCGGTAAGACAGTCGAAGAATACCTGACGGTCATTGAAAAACTAAACGGTGCGGATGGTGTTGCTGGTGTAGAACTCAATATCTCCTGCCCAAATCTGGATTGTGGCGGTATGAGTTTCGGTGTTGATGCAACATTGGCGCATCAGCTTGTCAAAGAAGTTCGCTCAAAGACACACCTACCCTTATTAGTGAAGCTATCCCCGAACGTCACAGATATTACCGTAATTTCACGCGCCGTTGAGGATGCCGGTGCGGACGCGCTCTCTGCCATCAATACACTCCTCGGTATGGCAATCAACGCAGAAGCGCGGAAGCCGGAACTCGCAAACGTTACAGGTGGACTCTCAGGTCCCGCAATAAAGCCTGTAGCACTGCGATTGGTCTGGGAGGTCTACAAAAACGTCTCTATCCCGATCGTCGGGATGGGGGGTATTATGACCGCGACAGATGCTATAGAATTTTTCATCGCCGGCGCATCCGCTGTGGCGGTGGGGACAGCGAACTTTGTCAATCCACAGGCATCAATGGAAGTCATAAAAGGCATACATGCCTATCTCAAAAACGCAAACATGAAATCGGTTGAAGAATTGGTCGGGAGTTTGCAGGTGGGTGCGTAATCAATACTGAAAAGAGTTGATATTTCCTGATAATTTGGTGTATAGTAACAATATGGCACAGTATTATGATAGTGCAGCGAAATATATCATGCTGGAATACTCACAAGAATTCGCAGAATTCATGGTGGGGCATCCAAATATCACTGTTCTGGAGAGACTTGAGACTGAGGAACCGACACTCAAGACGCATCAAAATGATAGCACTTTGAAGGTGCAGCTCGGCAACGAAACGGTGATACTCCATACCGAAGTGCAGACAGATGAAAGCAGAAAACCGATGTGGTCCCGGGTTGTAGGGTATAACGGTTTTCTCATGAATTTACATGAGATACCGGTCTATTCCAACGTCCTCTATCTGCACCCCAAGGCAGGCAGAGATGATAAAGGCTATTATGCTTATAAGGGACACGGTTATGAATATACATTACGCTATAAAGTGATCAGGTTGATTGAGTTAGACGGACAATCAATTTTGGAAATGCAGGCACCGGGGTTACTGCCTTTCACGCCCTTAATGAAACCGCCAGAAGGAATAAATCCGAATCATTGGTTGGAAAAATGTGTTGATGTAACGGCATCGGCGCGCACAGACCAGCATACACGGGATATCTTACTGGCAGCATTAGGTATCTTTAGCGGTTTGGTTTACGAACCACAACTGATTAAACAACTTTTACCGGAGGGTATCATGCAAGAATCTCCTTTTTTCCAACACTATATTCAAGAGGCAAAGGAAGAAGCTAAGCAAGAAGGTCTCAAACAAGGTCTCGAACAAGGTCTCGAACAAGGTCTCGAACAAGGTGAAAAAAAAGGCACCATTGAAAACATTATCGCATTGCTCGGGATGCAGTTTGAGACTGATGCTGTCCAAGCCCTAAAACCTGCTCTTGAATCTATAGACGATTTGCAAGATTTACGGCAATTGCTACTTGCAGTCCCTCAATCTGATAGTCTCGAAACGTTCATGCAGTCTTTAAGCAGATAGAACGTTAGCAAACTCAGAAAGCACGCTTACAATACGCGCACAGGGAGGAAAATGCGGCATCTGGTAACACTCGACGATTTGTCGAATTTTGAAATTGAACAGATTTTTCGACTTGCAGGGGGCATGCAGTCGCAACAAGAAACGTGGGCGGGGATCTGTCGGGGTAAATTGCTTGCAACGCTCTTCTATGAGCCGAGCACACGTACCCGGCTCTCTTTTGAGAGTGCTATGGAGCGACTCAACGGTAGAACTCTCGGTTTCTCTGATCCGCGTGCGACCTCCGCAACTAAGGGCGAAACCCTCGCCGATACCGCACGGATGGTGACGAATTACGTCGATCTCATCGTCGTGCGACACAACTGGGCAGGCGCGGCACGTGTCATTGCACGCCACGCACATATTCCTGTTATCAACGGTGGTGACGGCAGCCACACACACCCGACACAGGCACTCACGGATCTCTATACGATTATGCGGCGTAAATCGCAGATACAGGGGTTAACCGTCGGTATCTGTGGAGATCTTCAGTTTGGACGGGCGGCACACTCTTTTGCTCTCGCAGTCGCGCGATTCGGCGGGAACCTGATTCATATCGCGCCGAAACCTTTACAAATGCCACCTTGGGTGCTTGCGCAACTTGAACAGTGCTATGGAGAGATCCCCCTTGAGGTAGAAGGCGTTACAGAGGTGATTGATAGGTTGGATGTTATCTACGTCAATCGGCTTCAGGAGGAACGACTCCCGCCGAATATGGATGCCGCCGTTGTACGTGGAAGTTATCTGTTGAATGCAGCGGTCATGAAACACGCCAAACCTGACGCGATGATTATGCACCCGCTCCCGCGCGTCAATGAACTCGCATACGAGTTGGATGACGACCCGCGTGCAGCCTATTTTGAGCAGTCCGCGAACGCAGTCCCGGTTCGGATGGCATTGATTGCCAGTCTTATGGGATTGGAACAACTTATCTTGACACAACCCCCGAAACGAGATGTCGCTGCTTCTACACATACGTGTGAAAACTCAAATTGCGTTACTAACCATGAAACCTACTTAACCTTGGAGCGCGAGAGGTTCAAGAGTGATGTCAAGTTAGACGCTTGCGCGTATTGTGGAAACCTATTTTCGTAAGGCAACCACATTCGGTTTACAGCCTTAAATAAGGACACACTTCACTCGGAAGCACCTGTTAACTTCAAAATCAGATCTTCGCGTCGCTCCCCAGCGTTGAGTAGAAATTCCTCCGACGTTGTAGAAACCTCATTATATTCTACCGACACCGTGTAGAATCCTATCCTATTCACATATCGTTCAAGGTAGCCTCGGGCATCAGTACGCGCCAGTCCCCGGAGCCCCCCACTACCATGTCCGTCTAAATTCCGCGTTTTTATACTGAGGTTAACCTCCTTGTTTGCCAAAGGTGTGCCATCGGTGAGAACGATGGTCGTGCCAATCCGCATCCGCCGTTGTACGACAATTTCAACGTCTTGGACATGCACGCCCGGGGTGATGGAAAAAGTAGTTCGATCAAAAGATGATAACGTATGAAGATCAAAATCTGGTTTAAGGGAAATCTCACCGATTTTAATGGACAGAATCCCATAAAATGGTTCAGTATCAATTCCAACGTAAGGAACCACAGACAATCGCCATGAACCCGGACGAATATCAGTTATGGAGAAACGGCCTGACGCATCGGTTTCCACGTCTAAATCGGTATCAGACATCTGCGATTTAGTGTCATCACCAACCGCGTCTGACTGAATCGCTAACGCGAGATCAGCAACTGGATCTCCGTTTTCATCAACAACGCGTCCGGAAAAAATTGCCGTATCGTCTTCTGATGGTGCGAAGGGGGATGCGTACTTAGTTTCACCACACCCCAGCAAGGTACACATTGCAATTACGAAGGAAATTACCACTATTCTACGTAAAATGTTTCGACAACTCATAGTTACCTCATCCTCTTTATGTAGGTGGAATTCTCTGTGCTTGTCGTCCAAATTAACACACAAATCAGTTCACCGGTTTACGGACTTAAAAAGGACACACTTCACTTGGAAGCACCTGTTAACTTCAAAATCAGATCTTCGCGTCGCTCCCCGACTCTGAGTACAAAAATCTCCGACGTTGCGCAAAGCCCATTGTATTCAACTGACACTCTGTAGCGGGTTGCCCTGTCCCTATCTACGTACTGCACGAAGTATCCTTGAGCATCAGTCTGCACTGACCCCTGGATGCCCCCAATATTATTTTCATGTAAATCTTGTGCTCTTATATTGATGTCAACCTCTTTGTTTACTAAGGGTGTGCCATCTGCAAAAACGATTTTCGCGCGAATTCGCATCCGGAGTCGCACTATGACTTCTACGTTTTCGATTCGCGCGCCCGGCTCGATAAAAAAGGTGTCCTGAGTGCAAGGCACAAAGGATAGGTCTTTCGGATAGTAAGCAAGAACCCCGATTTTAAAGGAAAGGAGTTGATATTCCGGTTCAAGAGGCAGACCTTCCTGATACTCAGGAACTAACATGAACTGAGCTTTTCCGGGATAGATACCCGTGATAGAGAAATGACCTGTATCATTGGTCTCTGCGTCGTAAACCGCTATCTCGGTATCATCATCAACTTCGCAGGGTATAATGACTAACGCAAGTCCAGCAATCGGATTTTCAGCTTCATTAACAACGCGTCCTGAAAAACTCGCCCTGTCTATTTCTATAGTTTCACCACAACCCAGCAAGGCAGAAACCGCAATCACAAGGGGAATTACCACAATTCTATGTAAAAGGTTTCGGTAGTTCACAGGTACTTCTTTTTTTCCTGTGGACGGGTTGCCAAGCATCCTGTCCAGGACTAAAGTTTTGATCGAAAATGTATAACTTGGCCTCTAACACATCATAGATTTTGTGGTAATGATTGGTAGCATTAATTGAAAATTGTAGGTGCGATGGGGAACCGGCACCATAAGTGTCAATTTAGGGGTTTTTGACAGCGTTTTATCAACTGTAGATATAAACATGCCGCCCTTACAGGGCTTGATATGTTTCCTCAACGCCTTTCTATAAACATACCGTCCCTACGGGACTAAAGAGGTGGCTCGCGGTATACAAGATTTCTGTTAAATCCGGTGGGGTTAGGAATGCAGATCGCAAATGTAAAGCATTCTCACTGCGAAGCAAAATTTGGTTTCCGCGTGTGGGAAACCAAATTTGGGTGAGTACACCGCAAAACCGAACCTACCGGGCCTGGATGACCATTAAATTGACACCTATGGTGCGATGGGGAACCGGCACCTAAATGGCCCCGGTTTACAAACTATTATTCCTCTTCGCCGGGGGAGTTGTCAGACATATCTGCCTTTTCAAGGATCGCCATTTTTGTCATACGCCAAAACAAATCACCGCGACCGACAGCATGCCATTGCCCATTTATAAACGTCATCACAGCATTATTTTTTTCTTCCGGTAAGAGGGTACTACGAGGAAACCTATTCTTGGAACCCCAATTCGCATAGGTGAGCGGTTCGCCGTTTTGCCATACCCATTCCGCTTCTTTTTCCGCGTCGCTGAGCCCGATCCAATAGAGATGATTCCCAAAGAATCCTGAAAGCCACTTTTGTTCCGCTTCGTCGTTAATCGCAACGAGATACGCACCTTCAGCAGCGGCTCGGTTTTTCGCATCATCCAAACTTCTGCACCGTATCTTTTTATAGGCGTGTCCATTTGCGGGGTTCACTGCCCATGCATCTTTCTCCCATGGAGGGCGCATCTGCCTATTTGGTGCAGTACTTGTTACACGAGGTTTTACTTGCCCCTGTTCAACACGGACACCGGGTTGCCCCTGTATAGTTGGTGCAGGACGGTTTGTTTGGGCAGGTGCCGGTTTATCAGGTGGTGTTGATCCACCAGTCAATTTACGTAGGAGGTTGGGCAGTGACTCTTTAGAACGTTTGGGTCGCGTTGGTGCGGCAGCAGGTGGTGCCTCGCCATCGAGCGTCAGTACCAAATCGTCATAGCGACCACCCGCTTCAAGTTCAAACTGTTCCGATTTTGCTGACAATCCTTTATACTTCACTGAGACTATATAGAGTGCGGATTCATCGTTGTTATCAAGGTAATGCACAAAATATCCCTCGGAGTCCGTGGTAGCACCTCCGCTCCACGTGCCGTTACCCGTGATTACTGTAGAAATAGAAGCATTGGTTAATGGCTTTCTGTCTTTGAAGACAACTCGCGCCCGAATCCGCATCCGTGGACGCACAGTAACCTCTATATTTTTGAAATGACTACCTGGTTTAATAGCAAATCTGATGCCTCCGAAAGGCGGACGCATGCCTTGATAAAGCGTTATTCCGCCGATTTTGATTGAGACAAGTTCATCGTCTGGTTCGAGGTTGAATGAAGATTTTTCATTTTGCCCGAACTGCGGCGGCGGAATCATAATTTGAACCGGTCCGGCAGGCACATCGGTGAACCTGAATGCTCCGTTTTCATCGGTTTTTGACATTTGAAAAACTGGTGACAGATTGATCGTAAATCCAGCAATCGGTTTTCCCTTCGTATCAAGGACGACACCGGAGAGTGTCCCTGTCTCCTCTTGTGCGATACAAAGTACTGAGGCAATGAGGGGGAGTGATACTACAATTCCGATGAGGCATATAATGTGAATGAAATTCAAACGGTCCATCGTAAATTCTCCTTTAAAACAGATAAGTGTAGGTTAGATTGACTGAAGATGATACCTAACACTGTGTTGCTGCTAATCGTTCTCAGATGATGTCTCAACAGGCACATCTGCCCTTTCGAGGATTGCCTTTTTGATAAAATGTGCCTGCCCACCAGCTCCAGGTGCAACCACTTCCCATCTGCCGCCGAATCCGACAATAACGTAATCTTTCATCTCAGTGTTGTCACCGTCTCGTCCATGATGCTCTCCCCAGTTGGTATATGTGACAGGTTCGCCGCTGTGCCAGACCCACTGTCCTTCCTCGGCAACATCGTTGAGTCCAATCCAAAAACGACCTCGCTCAAAGATTTCTTGTAGCCATTCATTTTCCGCTTTATCGTTAATGGAAACGAGGTAGGCATTTTCTGCAGTAGCTTGGGTCATTGCATCCATTATATTGGAACAGTAAATCTTTTTATAAGCGTGTCCATTTGCGGGGTTCACTGCCCACACAGTTGGTGGGTTAAGAAATGCTGTTAATGCATCGGACATAGGCGGCCCCGGAGGGCGTTCAGCCAGTGGAACGAGATTGCCGTTGAGGGTCAAAAGAAGATGGATTTGCGGTTGACCGTCATGCAAAATAAAGGGCGGTGCTTTCGCGAGAAGCCCCTGATATTCAACACCAAGCGTATAGAATTGAGGATCGTCATCTACTCTAAGGTTTTCCACAAAATATCCCTCGTCATCGGTTTGACTTCCTCCACTTGAACTCCCGGAACCGCTACCGTCCAGATCTCTACGTAGCATACGAGTACGGATTTGAGCGTTGGTAACCGGTGTTCCATCAGCAAAAACAACGCGCGCGCGTACCTGTGGACGGATATCCGTCTTCACCGTAATAGCGGCGTTTTCGATTTCCATCCCTGCTTCTAAGGAAAACTGCATACTGCCAAAATGCGGATGATCGTGCGGATAAAGCGTGAGTTCACCCATTTCGATAGACAGGATTTGGATTTCCGTCTGGGCACCTTGTTCACCTCCTACGACAAATCTAACAGATTCCGCTGGCATAATGTTTGTGATGGAAAAACGGCCTTCTGAATCGGTTTGCCTTTGCCAGCGTTCAATGAATCCCTCTTCTCGTCTGTTCCCCATAACTTTATACGGTTGGATCGCTATCGTAATACCGACAACCGGATCCGCGACTTCATTAAGAACGCGTCCAGAAACCGAGGCACCTCCTTGCGCAAAGGTCGGAGATGATGCTAAAACGGAGAGCACCGCAATCCCGACAAGAAATCTGAGATTTTGCCTGAAAATTTGAAAATTCATGTTAGATTCTCCTTTTGCAACACTGATACATTTGGTCAATAAATCAACCTAATACAGACCTTTTTATATTTAAGGTGAGTGCGAAGCAATATTAAGAAATAGATTTTAGGTTTTGAGGCAGGGTGGAAAACAGGAAGACTACAAGAAACGCTGTGTTCGTTATCTTCCCGGCTTCCATACTTCCAATCTTCCAACTGATATCGTGATCAAAAACATAAATTTAATATTGAAACTTGCTGATAAGCAATATTAAATATACATTTCACAGTTTTCCAAATTCCCTTGCTGTGGCACATGAATGCCCATCAAAGATTGGAATCTCGAAAAAGGTAATCTGTGAAGCCACCCGATGACGGCTTCACAGAGTTCAGGGAAACTCTTGAAGAAATAACTCCTGTTGATTTGATCTCGCATGAGATGCCACAATCGCTCAATGAGATTCAGATGCGGGCTATAAGTCGGCATCGGGACTAAACGCAATCGGTCTTTGTGGTGGATGAGGAAATCGTCCAACTTTGCCGTCGTATGACTTGAGGCATTGTCTCGGACGATAAATAGCAACTCATCGGGATACATTTCCATGAGGGTTTGCCAATGAGTTTTCATCTGAAGATGCGTTTTGTTGGCATAGATCTCATACAAGCCATCACCCGAAGGGTATTCTAAAGAGCCGATGAGGTATTTCCGCTGATTTTTGCCAGGTGTATCCACCTTATATTCAGTGCCTTGCTGGCGATAGACGCGTCCAGTCTTGGGACACCAGGACACATTGGCTTCGTCAAAGAAAAACAGGCGAGATGCCTTTTGGCTATTTTCGGGTGGCGGGAGACCTAAACGCTGAAGTTGGGTATCTGGGAGAATCAACCGAGTCGCCTCACTCGTCAACTCTCCCGTCTTGGCAAACACGACAACTCCGTGAGTTGATGCCGTTTGGCTTGATACTCGGGATCCGGACTCCCCACACGGAGTTTGCTCCGACCCGTTCGGTAGCCCGTCCGTCGTAAAGCCAGATAGATCGCTGGCGGTGTTACCGAAATCTCGTGATATGCCTTGAGATAAACTCTAATGAGTTCAAGCGTCCATTGCCGAGAGTCCGTCTGAAGTTTTTCGTATTGATTCGGCGTTTGCTCAAGAAGTCGGTCCCAGTCGGATTTGCTAAAGTGCGTGATTTTACCACGACACCCCGGTGGACTCTTGGGTATCAACGCCTCTAAACCCGAGATGTTATACTTATGAATATAGCTACGAACGCTGGCATCTGAAAGATTGAACATCTTTGCGAGTTTCGACACCGACATACCCTCGGTGGCACTGAGTTTGATGATCAGTAAACGCCGATACCATTGCGGTTTCGTCGCTTCAGAAAGCGCAGCATCAAGACGATCAAGTGCCGACGCATCGCCAATTTCTGCGTATATCATCACTCGAGACGCTCCTTGTGAAGTAGATTTACCCATAGTATAACTTAAAACTCTCTAAATTGATAATTTATTATTTAATATTGCTTATAAGCAATATTAAGAAAAAAATTTTAGGTTTTGCGGACGAGTAGAAAAAAGGAAACAGGAAGAAACACTGTATTCGCTATCTTCCATACTTCCAATTTTCCAACAGATATAGGAATCAAAAACATAAATTTAATATTGAAACTTGCTTAATAGGTGCGGTTAGGAATGCAGATCGCATTTGGGCGAGTACGCCACAAAACCGCACCTGCTGGGTGGGCGTTTTTGTGTTCCAGAGTAGTTGAAATGTTCAATTACGTTCATAATGGACCATAAATCGAACTCACCTTATTTATTTGAATAGGAATGGTTCTACAAGTTATCATTCTTCTTCGGTGGCGGAATTGTCAAACACATCTGTCTTTTCAAGGATCGCCATCGCTGTCATACGCAAGAGCAGACTATTAGGACTAACGGCATACCATTTCCCGTCTGTGAAGGTCGTGACGGCGTAATCTCTTTCGTTGGCATCTGAGGATTCAGAAAAGAAATCATCGGGTAACCAGTTTTCATAAGTGACAGGTTCGCTGTTATCCCACTCCCATTGCCCCTCTTTTTTGGTATCACTGAGTCCGATCCAATAGAATTCATGTCCAAAGACCGCCGTTAACCATGCTTGCTCGGCTGCATCGTTAATCGTGACGAGATGTGCTTTTTCTTGGGTAGCTTGGGCAACAGCAGCCTCCCGAGACTTGCATGGAATCCTTTTATAGACATGTCCATTTGCGGGATTGACTATCCAAACTGTTTCAAATGCTGGTATTGATATGGGTTTGGGTGCCGGTGGCGTAGCGGGCGGATTGAATCCCATTTTATGAGGTGGTGGTTTAGGGGCAATCGGTTCGCTGTTGAACGTTAACGTCAAGCCTTCAAGTCGGTCCCTCGGCTTAATAAGTACAGGTTTAGTCGTTCTTGCCTCAAGTCCTTGGTACTTCACCGTAAATGTGTAGTTCGCAGTCTCATCTCTCTCGTCCAGGTAATGGAGAAAATAACCATCACTATCTGTTTTTGGACTTCCCCCTGAACTCCCGGCTCCATTTCCATTTTCAAGCGTGTAATTGAAACCGAGGCGAAGACGTGCATTAGGAAGCGGTGTCCCGTCTTTGAAGAGGACACGTCCCCGGATTCGCATCCGAGGTTGCACAGTAACCTTCACGTTTTTGATATGCGACCCCCGTTCAACACTAAACCCGATCCGACTAAAGTCATCACGCGGATAGAAGGTTATACCTCGGATGTCAATAGATAAAACTTCAAAGTCAGGTTCAAAATCGTCCGTTTCCATCTCCGTAATCCCACTTGCGTAAATCGCAGCCATATCCTTCTCTTCTATAGCCTTCGCAATTTTCGCCTCAAGATCACTTGGAAACAGCACATCCACATTCTGAGGGAGTGCGCTGAAGTACGACATCCCAGGCGCAATATCTGTGATGGAAAACCGCCCGTTTGCATCTGTGAGGGCGCGTCGCGTGGCTGGGTAATTCGTGGGGAAAAAAGCAGGTCGAATCCCGTGTCCGATAACCCTCGCAGGTCCAATCATAACTGGTAACTCGGCAACCGGATTCCCTTCCACATCAACTATGCGTCCAGAGAAAGTTCCTGTTTCCGTTTCCTGAGCGATACTGCGTGAACCTAAGCCGATGAAAAGCGAAACAACTGTTATTAACAAGGAAAACCCTTTTGTGTAGGATGAATGTTTCATGGTTTTTCTCCTTTTGGGTAGAACATAAGACTTACTTCTTCACCGGCAAATTTTCTTTTTCAATAAGTGCTGTCCGAATTAGGGATATTCCGCCATGCCCGGGTCCAAAGTCTTCCCATTTCCCTGAAGGCCCTAAAATGACATAATCCTCTTCTCCGATACTGGTATCGTCAGGTTCTTGAAGTCCCCAGTTTGTGTAGGTGATAGGTTCACCGTTGTCCCATACCCATTGTCCTTCTTGCGCGATATCGTTGAGTCCAATCCAACTCGGTTGACCGCCAAAGACCGCTTGCAACCACTTCTGCTCGGCTTCGTCGTTAATTGTAGCGAGATATCCACCTTCGGCGGCAGCTTGGTCTTGTGCTTCTTTCCAATCCGCACACTGAATCCTTTTGTAAGCGTGACCATTTTCTGGGCGGACTACCCATACATCTTGTAGGTTGGAACTTGCTATCGGGCGGGGATCTGTTGTTGAGGCTGATGCGCTCGCAAAATTCCCACGCCGTGCACGCAAAGGCAATTCTGGCATATTGTCAAACGTGAAAACAACGTCGTGCGTTTGATCGCCAGGTTTAAGGATAATCGGTTTTACGTTTACTGTCTGTCCTTGATATGCGACGGACAGCATGTAAAATGTTGGTCCCTCTAAATCCCTCTCCGCATAGTACCTGAAGTACCCCTCGGTATCTGTACGAACACTCCTGTCGCTGGAAGAATTTCCGTGTAAACTCACTGTTCGCAAGCGGAGTCTGACTTTCGTATTGACGATTGGTGTTTCGTCTATGTGCTGTACCCTTCCGCGGATATATGGCTGCTGCACTGTAACTGCAATGTTTTCAATGTGTCTGCCTGGGCTGGTGGCCAACACAATGCCGCGCTCCATCATTCCGCTTGGATAGAGAAACAATCCTTCAATTTGAGTTTTTAAAATGAGGGTCCCGGATTTACGGGATGGAAATAGTGATAATAATACGGGACCATCAATAGTAGTGGAGATGGTGAAACGTCCGTCTGCACCACTTTCCGCGTGAAATGGCGCGGCATCTCCCATTGGCAGGTTGTGCTCTTGAATTAGAAACCACGCGCCATTTCCGTCTACGACAGGTCTAACGGTTACCGTACACTCGGCAATCGGATTGCCTAATTCATCAATAACGCGTCCAGAGAAAGTCGTTAACGCACCTTCCTGTGCACGACTATGCCAAATAACCCAGAGAGAAAATGCTACAATGCCAATGCAAAGGACGAAGGTTTGTCTCCTGAAACTCGAACCTGTCATGCTTTTCCTCCTTTCCTATTCAGATGTGCCAGCGATGAAATTTTCTTTTTCCAGAATCGCTTTCTCAATTAAACCTGCAACGGAGTTCCCTTGACGCACCATCTGCCACTTGCCTGTTCTTCCAATGAGGACAGTGTAGTTCTGATTCGCATCGCCATTTTGACTGTGGGCAGCGTCTTCAACAATCTTCTGTGGAGAACCCCAGTTGGTGTAAGTGAGTGGTTCTCCGTTATCCCAGTATAAGTTACCCTCTTTTGTCTTGTCAGTCAGTCCAATCCAATGACTTTCTCGCCTAAAGGCTTTTAAGTTCCATGTCTGCTCTGTTGCATCATTCAACCGGCTTTCTTGTCCGAAGACTTCAAAAAGCCAATGCTGCTCTGCTGCGTCATTGATGGCGACGAGATGTGCGCCTTGCGCGACTGCTTGCGCTTGTGCCTCTTCACGGGTTTTGCAATAAATTATCTTGTAAGCGTGTCGGTTTTCAGGGTTGATCGCCCATATACCTTCACGTTCGCGTTTTCGAGCGGCTTCGGCACTTTGTGGGTCGTAGGCACGAGGGGGTATTACGACCTGTGGTTTAACTGGCGGTTTAATTGGGACTAATACTGCCGGTTTAAATACCGGTTTGACCACGGCTTTTGAACGGGACTGCTCATTGGGATCATCGCTAAGTGTTAAGACAAGTCCATCAAGCCTCTGTCCATCTTCAAGCAAAATCTTCTCGGATTCTGCAAACTGTCCTTGATACGCTACGGTGACGGTGTAGTAGGCGGGATCTGAAACGTATTCAACGAAGTAACCATCAGCATCAAGATTTCTTGGACCGCTGTCGCTCCGTATGCGTCTACCGTCTGCGTTACGCCGATTTATCTCCAAGTTAACCTCAGCATCGCGAAGTGGCGTTCCATCTGCGGAAAGGACGCGCCCACGGATACGCATCCGAAGACGGACGGTTATCTCTACATCTTTAACATCTGCTCCGGGCTCAATCGCAATAGGGAATCTATTGTCGTACCAATGGTAATACAGTTCATGGTAGAAGGTTACGCCCTCAATTTCAACGGCGCGAATTTCATATTCAGCTTTATGTACAGGCAATAACATCAGTGTATTAACTGAAGATGGGTCAATGTCGGTAATTGAAAACGCGCCTGTTTCATCTGTCTCGTTGAGTTGTGGTGGGAGAGACACGATGATACCTGGAACTGGTTTTCCCGCTTCATCCACCACTCTGCCGGAAAAACTTGCTGCAACGCTTGGCAAAGATACAGAAAGCAAAAGTATAACACTTCCGACGAAAACTAAAAGCGGAGCGAAGTAAGAACGGTTCATTGGAATCTCTCCTTTTGTACGGTGTGTCAGAAACGTTAGGAAGATATAAAGCGTACCTACTCTTCATCAGACGTTTCCACATTCGGCACTTTAGAAATCAATCCGTCTTTTTCAAGGATTGCTTCTCGTGCCATTTGCCAGAAATCGCTTTTGGGACCAATAGACTGCCATTCGCCATCTCTAAAAGTAATCACAACATAGTCTTTTTCGGTCTCTGGTTGTCCGTCAGGGAAAACCGGCTGAGTCGTCCAGTTGGTGTAGGTAACAGGTTCACCGCTATCCCACTGCCATTTTCCCTCTTTTTCTACATCGGTAAGTCCAATCCATGTGGAGTGGCTCCGAAAGATTACCTGCAGCCAGTGCTGTTCGTCTTCGTCGTTGATGGAGACGAGATGCGCGTTTTCTTCAACAGCTTTTTGTTGTGCATCGTGCCAGTCCTGACACTGTATCTTTTTGTAAGCGTGCCCATTTGCGGGGTTAATGACCCACACGCTTTTTGGTGGCTTTGGTGCTTGCGGTGGCACAGCCGCTCGGACTTTAGGTGGGACTTCCCTCTCTTCAATAACAATGTTTTCAGCACCAACGGGGACTTTACCCTTTTCAATCTTACCACCGGCTTCGACTTTCCGACCAACCGGAGGAGCAATGTCAACGGGGTTCCCGTCAAGTGTTATAACCAGATTCTCTGGTTCCACCCCATCTTTGAGCAGGAAAGGACCTGCGCCTCCAGAGAGACCGTTATATTCGACAGAAAGTGTGTAAAATCCTGGCTCATCTCTATATTCGGTAAAGGAACCATCAACATCGGTAAAGAAGTCTGTATTGGAGCTGCCACCGCTGTTCGGGTTTGTCTCATCTCGTTGTCGCATTCTGAGGCGTCCATTGGCGTTGACAAGGGGGGTACCATTGGCATAAACAATTCGCCCGCGGATCCGCATCCTTGACTTAACAGTGATCTTGAGGTTTTCGAGCGTCACACCAGGTTTCAGCGCAAATGTGAGTCCTTTCATAAAAGCAGGAACGTGCCTCTCACTCTTAGAAAAAAAGGTGACTTTCCCGATTTGAATAGAGAGAATCTCCATATCTGACTCAAGCCTGTCAATCCGCATCAATTTTTGGGGAATCTGCTCTCCTTGACGAATCTTCTCAGGGTCAAGATTTTCAATTGCATCCGACGCATCACTCGAAACAGCGTTTAATTGGACAAGCCCCGGTCGGATATTGGTGACAGTGAAGGTGCCATCTGGATCGGTTTTCACCTTACTCATGGTCCGTGGCATTCCCGGATCTTCCATACCTTCAGGAGGTATCTGAAATTGGCGAAAACCGCCTTCTGGTTGTAGATGCCCATCGCGGAGTTGCATAGGTTGAATTGCAAACGTGAACCCGGCAACAGGATTTCCTTCTGGGTCAACGACTTTGCCCGACATACCACTCGGCGGTTGTAACGCTGGATTCTCAGGATCTTGTGCCGCTGCAATGCATGTTATGGTGAACAAAAGTGTCAGTGCTAACACTGCAAGTTTTTGTATAGTGTAGGTACGACCCATTTCTATATCTCCTTGTGTGTTGATATGCTCAGCGTTTTTCGGTATCATCCTCTACCTCAGACGCGCCGATGATGAAATTCTCTTTTTCCAGAATGGCTTTCTCTGTCATGCGTATAAGCGGGCTGCCCGGACGTGCCACCTGCCATTTTCCTGTCATCCCAACAAGGACAATGTAATTCGGGTTCACATCGCTGTCTTGAGCGGATTTGGTGATCTCGGCAGCCTCTTGTGGCGAGATCCAGTTTGTATAGGTGACCGGTTCACCGTTGTCCCACTGTCGTTTCCCTTCTTCTGAACCGTTGATCAATCCAATCCAAAAGTTTTCTCGTTTTCCAAAGACTTCAAGGAACCATTCCTGTTCTGCTTTGTCGTTGATAGCGACGAGATGCGCCGCTTGAGCTGCTGCTTGCTCCAGTGCCTCTTCACGGGTTTCACAGCGGATCATTTTGTAGGCGTGTCGATTGTCGGGATTGATTGCCCACACGCCTTCGCGTTCCCGCTTTCGCGCCGCTTCAAAACGTGCTGGATCGTGAGCGGGAGGGGCTACAACGACTCTCTCGGGTGTAGGCGGTTCCGGTTCACCGCCAAGTTTCAAAACGAGTCCATCAATTCGCTGTCCTTCCTCAAGCAGAATCTCTTCCGATTCCACGGTCTGTCCCTTGTATGTTACAGTGACGGTGTAATAGGCAGATCCATCATCCACGTAGTCCACGAAGTAACCATCGTCATCAAGCGTTCTTGTACCGCCGCCGCCACCTCCGCCCCTACCATCTATGTCGCGGTGTCTGACCATGAGGTTAACCCCTGCGTTGCGAAGCGGGGTGCCGTCCGCGGAAAGAACGCGCCCACGAATACGCATCCGAAGACGCACGGTTATCTCCACGTCTTTAATATCTGTGTCCGACGCTATGGCAAAATTGAGTCCGCCAAAATGCTGCTGGTGTTGGTCAAAATGGAAGGCTATGCCTTCAATCTCAACAGAGCGGATTTCATAATCTGAATTGCGTTCAGGGAACAGTGTTAATCTACTCACCGAAGGTGAAACAATGTCAGTAATTGAGAACGCACCGGTTGCATCCGTTTCACTCGGTTGCGAAGGCGGAAACATACCCATACCTTGCATCCGCTGGTGCTGACCGGGAACGATGTTTCCTGGGAATGACGGAAGAGCTATGATGAGACCTTCAACCGGTTGCCCCGCCTCATCAATAACTCTGCCTGAGAAGCTTGACGCTACAGTTGGAAGAGAGGTCGCAAGTAAAAGTGCAACACTCCCGACGAAAAATACAAAGCGTGTGAAGTAAGAACGTTTCATGGTAAACGCCTCCTTTTGTGAGTGTGGGTGAAAAACTTGGAGTGCATGTGTGTCAGATAAAATATATTCTAACATTTGCGTCAGTTATTGGCAATATGAATCATTAATTGCGTTAGAGGTTATCACGTAGATACGACTGGTTTGCCGAGGTTCGCTTGCTTCCGTTTGTGAGATAAATGCTACGCACATCTATTTTCGTTACAGCATATTTCTTCTACGGGTCAAGTATTTAAATAAAGACACAATTTGTGGGCGAAAAGGGTGCATAATTTCAGAAAAACTGTCAAAATCTGATATCGTATGAACGTTACACTGATACAAAGCCGTTCAGTTTTCTATTTTTTACCCTTATCCCCGTCTTCGCTGGCGGGAGTTGATGAAGTTTAAGAATTTAATTCGGTAATGTATATCAGCCCCTCTTCTGTAGGAGCGAGCTGTGCTCGCGATAATGCGTATCAGCCCTTCCTTTGTAGGAGCGAGCTGTGCTCGCGATTTCGACGGAGGGCCACTGAATGTCTCTGACTGATATTAATTATGTTGACAAAATTCAGGGTGGATGCTAACATGACATTTAAAGTCTACAAAAGTCCGTTTCGGGCTGCAGGCTGCTGCTTGCAAGCCATATTCTTTTGGGGAATCTTAATGAAGATAACAAAATTGGAAACATTTCTGGTGCAACCACGCTGGCTCTTTCTTAAAATCCATACGGATGAGGGTTTAGTAGGACTCGGTGAACCCATTTTGGAAGGTCGTGCGAAAACGTGTGCCCAAGCCGTTGATGAGCTTGCTCCCTACCTCATTGGCGAAGATCCGAGGCGCGTTGTCCATCACTGGCAGGCGATGTATCGCCACGCATTCTATCGCGGCGGTCCCATTCTCACAAGCGCACTGAGCGGCGTAGAGCAGGCACTTTGGGATCTCGCTGGAAAATCGCTCGGTGTTCCTGTCTATCAACTCTTCGGTGGACCGACACGCGATCGCATTAGGCTTTACAAAGGCGGCGGCGACCCAGACGGTATCAAAGAGTGGATTGATAAAGGCTTTACCGCCTTTAAAACAGGTGTTGCAGGCGGCAGACCCGCACGTATCATCGAAAACAAAGCCTTCATCGACAGAGCCGTAGATCACTTCGCAGCGCTGCGTGAAGCTGCAGGCACAGAAGTTGATCTTGCAATCGATTTTCATGGTGCAGTTAGCCCACAGACCGCAAAGGTGCTGATTAAAGCGTTGGAGCCATACCAACCGATGTTCGTTGAAGAACCGATTCAGTGTCAAAATGTGGACACACTCGCCGAAATCGCGCGGAGCACCCACCTCCCGATTGCGACAGGCGAACGGGTTTTCACAAAGTGGGGGTTCCGGGAAATTCTGGAGAAACAGGCAGCATCCATCCTCCAACCCGATCTCTGTCACGCTGGCGGGATCAATGAAGTACGCATTATTGCAGGCATGGCGGAGGCTTACTACGGTGGTATCGCACCGCATAATCCGCTCGGTCCCATCTCTTTAGCGGCGTGCATCCAGTTAGATGCATCTATCCCGAACTTCCTGATGCAGGAGTATACGACGCTCGGTGAAGGGTATCTCAAGAACCCCTTCGTCTTCAAAGACGGGTTCGTCGAACTGCCGACCGGTCCTGGACTCGGTATTGAACTCGATGAAGACGCACTCGAAGATAAGATTGACCACGATTGGCAGAATCCAACGTCGTACCACCCTGATGACGGCTCCGTTGTCGATTGGTAAAGTAGTAGGCACGCTCCGCCGTGCCGTATAACAAAGTAGTAAGCACGCGCTACCGTGCCAATGCACATTTATGGAATAATTATGAAGTTTATCATGTTCACAAAACATCTGGAAGGGTTAGAAATTCCAGAGATTATCACGGCATTACAGTCGGTAGGTGTCAGTGGCGCGGATCTATGTGTCCGGCCCGGCTATCCGGTGAACCCAGAAAATGCAACAGAGGCATTACCGGCCGCCGCTAAGCAGTTTGCTGCCGCAGACTTATCGATCCCCCTCGTCACGACACCGGGTGATTTTCTCGACCCGGAGCAGGAAGAGACGCGTCGGGTCTACGCCGCTGCCGGTGAAGCAGGTGTTGAAAATATCAAATTGGGATATTGGCATTGGCACGCCGAAGATGGCGGCTACTGGGCACAAGTCGATTTTATCCGATCGCAGTTGGAAGGATTCGCGAAGCTCTCTGAACAATACGGACCCCGGACATGCATCCATAATCATTCTGGTACCTCTATGGGTCTGAATTCGTGCGCAGTGATGAATCTCGTTAAGGGTTTCAACCCGCAACACGTCGGTGTTTTTGCTGATACTGGACATCTGTCTATCGTCGGGGAACCGATTAACATGGCACTCGATATCGTCAAATCACATCTCGCAGTTATGGCATTCAAGGACTTGGCGCGTTCCCCCGGCGCACGTGGTGGCAGCGTTGTCCGAATGGGAAAAGGTTTCGTTGATTGGAAAACGGCAGTAGATACGCTACAAACCATCGGTTTTTCAGGTCCCGTGAGTTTCCATAGCGAATACAGCGGAGAACCCGTGGACACTGTCATCGATCTCGCCCGTGTAGATGTCCGCTTCATTACGAGATTATTAGAGAAATAAGGGAATATAGAATGGCACAATTTCAGTTAGGCTTAAATACCAGCACAATTCGTCCTGCTGGGTTAATGGATAAGATTCGGATCGCTGCCGAAACCGGCTATTCAGCGATTGAGTTGTGGAACGATGATTTAACGACTCACGAGGAACAAGGCGGCTCACTCGCCGATGTGAAAAAAGTACTTGATGATTACGGGCTTTCGGTGCCTACCGTCATCGCTTTGCACGGTTGGCTCAATACGACAGGTACGAAACATCAGGAAGCGATTGAGGAAGCGAAACGACGGATGGTGCAAGCCGCCGCTGTCGGATCTACTTACATCATCTCAAGTCCACCGCGTGAAGTGGCGGATCTTCAATTAGGCGGCGAGAACTACCGCGAACTCCTTGAACTTGGACGCGAATTCGGCGTTAAACCGGCTATGGAATTCCTCGGTTTCGTGGACGGTGTTAACCAAGTCAAACATGCGTGGGAAGTGATGGAGGTGGCAGATCATCCAGACAGCACGATTGTCCTCGATCCGTTCCATATCTATCGCGGTGGTGGGGAGATAGAAGATATGGAAGGCATCCCCGGCGAGAAAATCGCAGTCTTCCACTTTAACGACGCACCTGCACAACCCACACGCGAGGCGCAATCGGACGCGGACAGGGTATACCCTGGCGACGGCATTCTCGACCTCGGACAGATGATCTCTATTCTGAAAGATGCTGGATATGCTGGTGTCATCTCACTGGAATTGTTCAACCCAAATTATTGGGAGCAAGACCCTGCAGAAGTCGCACAAATTGGCTTAGAGAAAATGAAATCTGTTTTGTCCGGTTCTTAAATAGTGTGGAAAACGCAGACACCCTTCTTCGCGGGCGGGGTTTGATGAAGTTTGAGAAATATTTCGGTAATTCTATATAAGGGCAGTTTTCAGTCAAGATGCGTCTATAATTTTGTAAGTCTTGTAATCCCGTGAAAATTGATTCAGACGATGGACCCTACACATTACCCATTTAAATTCTTGATCTTCATGTAACCCCGCTACCCACAGTTTGTTTATAAGGATAAAATACTACAAAAGAAACCTCATGGGTTTGCAAGTGGCAACTTGGGTTAATAGTTAGTCTGCTACGACTTCCATCTCGAACAATGGTGGGACCTACCAAGGTCGCCTGAGCATTCCCGTATCGCTCGCAAAATCTTTTCAACAGACCATTTCCCCTAAAGCTGATCGAAAGAAAAAGGTTGCCCGGTTTTTCCAGTGCGTCGCTGCGTCCGTAATTTAGGTAACCCCGTTCCATTAAAAAAGGAGGCTTTTGATGAAACGTTTCAAACGCACAGAATCACGAAGTCCAGCGGTGTCGCTTCCACACGTTTTCGGTCTGATTTTGGCTATCTGTGTCATGTTTTTCGCACTACACCTCTCTGCGACGGCACAGGAAATCGTCAACATTCCGGATCCGAACCTCCGTGCTGCCATTGAGAATGCTCTCGGCAAGGATGCAGGTGCCATAATCACAAAGGCGGAAATGGAGACACTGACCACCCTGCGTGGAGATTCTGCCAATATTAGCAATCTGAGCGGCATTGAGGCGGCGACAAATCTGACAATGCTGGTTCTTAACAACAACCGGTTATCGGATATCACGCCCCTATCAGGTTTGACGAATCTGACGAATCTGAATCTTTACAACAACGATTTATCGGATATCGCGCCCCTATCAGGTTTGACGAATCTGACATGGTTGAGGCTTTCCTCCAATGAGTTATCAGATATCACGCCCCTATCAGGTTTGACGAATCTGACATGGCTGAGTCTTTACAACAACGCGTTATCGGATATCACGCCTCTATCAGGTTTGACGAATCTGACATGGCTGAGTCTTTACAACAACGATTTATCGGATATCATGCCCCTATCAGGTTTGACGAATCTGACGAACCTGAATCTTAACAACAACGCGTTATCGGATATCTCTGCGCTGGCGGGCTTAACAAACTTGGAGAACTTGTCTCTGGAGAATAACAAGGTATCAGATGTCTCAGCACTCGTAGGTTTGACGAATCTGAGGCTCTTGTATCTGACGAATAACCAGGTGTCGGATCGCGATACGTTGGCAGCCCTCATTGCGCAGACAGTTGTATATTTTCAAGGTAACCTGGCTTTTGAGACACCCGGTCCCAAAATAGAAGGACCATGGTTATGGACAATTACACCGACAGATGAACAAAACGGTAGCACTGCAGCATCTTCGGGGAAAGATTATCTGTCAGAGGCGAGTGGTGGCGCGATGACCGAAGCGTATATTGCCGCGAATGGTGCCACTGCCGGATCTGTCGTTGGAGATAGTATGTGGACACCCGGTACCCTCCCACCAACAGGCGACAATAACATCATTGGGTTGCTAATCACTCTCGGCTTACGGACAGACATAAACACCCCTGTCGCCTACGGTGTCGTCTCTGTGGAGTCTCCGAGAGAACAAGACACAAGACTGTACGTTGGAAACGGGGTTCCTGTCAAGGTCTGGCTCAATGGTGAACTGGTTCATGTTGATGTTTTTGGTCGGTATAGCGCGAACGATTACCTGACGGCTTTCCGTGTCGCACTGAACCAGGGTGAAAATCGTTTATTCGTCGCTATCTACCGGTCCTATTTTTCGCCTTGGAGCGGTTTTTTCGGTTTTGAAGATGGCACGGAATATACGCTCCTCGAACCGCAACAAACGCTGCCAGCGGATGTCAACGCTGATGGCAGCGTCAACATCCAAGATTTAGTCCTCGTTGCGGCAAACTTCGGAGAGACCGGAGAAAACGTCGCGGATGTCAACGGCGATGGTGTCGTCAACATCCAAGATTTGGTATTGGTAGCCGCGGCGTTTGGAGACACTGCAACTGCGCCTTCCACTTGGATTCGCAACATGGAAGGCATTCCTACAAGGACAACCTTGCAGCAGTGGATAGCCCAAGCACAGCAATTAAATCTCACCGATACCACTTCACAACGGGGCATTGAATTCTTAGAGCAGCTCCTCGCCGCGTTGACACCCAAAGAGACAGCACTATTACCTAACTACCCAAATCCATTCAATCCAGAGACGTGGATACCGTATCACTTAGCAGAGCCCGCAGAGGTTACCGTGGCTATCCATACTGCCGATGGAAAATTGGTCCGGACATTGGCATTAGGCAATCAACGCGCTGGCATTTATCAGAGCCGCAGCCGTGCCGCGTATTGGGATGGTAAAAACGAGGTGAGTGAACCCGTAGCGAGCGGCATCTATTTCTATACGTTAACAGCGGGCGATTTCACCGCCACCAAGAAGATGCTGATACGCAAGTAAATTTCCTCCCATAGGGTGGGCATAGAAACCTCAAAAACTGTGAACGCGAGATTTCCATGCCCATCCATCTACAAAAGCAGCCGACACGCACGTAAGTTTCCAAACTCATCTCCTTTTCCAAATTCCGTGACACCACGCTATAAAATATCCAATAGAACGCGAAAAAACTTGACCATAACCTGAAAATCTGATAGGCTAATCAGCGACCTTAATTTGATAACAGGTCTTCAATAACAAGGATCTTTCAACTCCCAATTTTTGGTTTCCTTTCTAAGTGAACTATAGTTTCCTTGTTTTTGTCCAATGAAAGCATGATTTGATTACTTGCTTTAGGGTGTGTGAAAGTAGAAATAACGTGCCATTGAAGTTCTAAAAAGGTTATGATATAAGTGTTAGAACCTAAACCTTTTTGGAGGTCTTCAATGGCAAAAAGAAGTATAGCAAAAAAACGGAAAAAGCACAATGGTAAAAAATGGGTGGTAACGCCTCAGGCGCCGTTGTGTGCTCTGGGTGAAGTGTTGCGGGTTCGTGAGGTATTTCAGCCCCTCCATGACACGGTGAATATCGGGCAGAAAACAGTTGTGTATCGTCCGACAGACAAGTTAGTTTTTGTGGTGTTAGGGATGCTATCGGGTGCGGAGACGGTGTCTGAAATCCAAACCAAAGTTCGCTCGGATCGTGGCTTGTTAGGTGGCTTTGGCTACCAAAGATGTGCGGATGCGTCGGTGATCCAGCAGACGTTAGATGCCTCAACGGAGGCGACTGTTGCTTCACTTGAATCTGCTTTAGCGGAGGTGCGTCTCAAACAAGGTCAGGGGCGTCAGGTGTCTTTGGGGGCTGAAGATGAGATAGGTGTGGATATAGACCTCTCTTCCTTGCCGATTGGCAAGCATGCCGAGGGTTCAGAGAAAGGATATGTCGCGAAAAAGCCGAATACTTATACGCGTCAGTTGGCACGGTGTGTCTGCGGAGACACCCAAGAGATATTTACGCAGGCGTTATACCCCGGTAAAACCAACAGCGATGCTGTTTTCAAGCCGATGCTCGGCAAACTTGAGACTGTTTTGACGCTTGATAGCGTTGAGAAACGGAGCCGAGTTCGGCTTCGCTTTGATGCCGGATTTGGCACGGATGCCAATATCAATTATGCCTTATGGCGGGGGTATCGCCTCATCGGGAAGATGTATAACTCCCGCCGGATCCAAAAGTTAGCGGCCCCCATGGAGGAGTGGGTGTCTGTGCCAACGTCGAAAGGCGTCAAGGGTAGAGAAGCAGGGTGGGTTCAACAACCGCATCGGTATGCGAGACGGACGGTTCAAGTCGCTGTGAGAACACCGAAAAAAGATGGCACTTGGAGTTATGCCGTGTTGGTTTCAACCGACACGACCGCAACGCTTGAAGAACTGCTGCTTGAATATGACAAACGCAGTGGGGCCCCGGAGAACTCTTTCGCCCAAGATTATCAAGCCCTCTCTTTGCGAAAATACAGAAAGACAGGATTTATCGCACAGCAAGTTTTGCTTTTACTCGCAGAACTCGCCCATAACCTGATGATTTGGATGAAAGCGTGGTTCATAGAGGCGGTTAAGATACCTGAAGGGGCCTCGGAGCCAACCGAAAACGCACACCGAAAGGCAACGGAGATGCTTCAAAGCCGAGGACTGAAACGGTTGAGGCGAGACATCTTGGCGATCCCAGGAAAAATCTGCTTCGACGGTAAGAAGGTCGTTGGCATACGGATCAACCCTTTATATCCCTTCATACAGCACGTCTCCACTGCTACCAAGGCACTTTTCCAACAGTATGACATACTTGTGTTAATGGACAAAATGTAGGTAGTTTCCTTGTTTTCGTCCAAGCACATGGGGATCCAGTTGATCAATGAAAGGCTATCAATCCGAGTCCGTATCTGCTTTCAAGAGGGGTTAAAAGGTCTCAAATCACAACAGCCTACCTTTGAAACCCTTATCATAACTGGACATCAACTTTTTCAAGGACTCTTTGGTGCCGGAAAAGCGATAAAAATCGTGGTTTTGGTTTCCTTTTTCTCTCAAAGGTGTGTAGAAGTTCTTTGCCACCTTTTGAGGTGTTGTTTTCTCAATGCGTGTGTAGGTTTGTGCGTGATTAGAGCGAGTATGGTTTCCTACACTTATTGGACAAAAACAAGGTAGTTTGGACAATTTCAGTGAGGTTCATGACTTATTTTCAAAGCATTGCTGATTTTTCTGAACGTTTCTCACACAAACTGAACTCATAGAAAAAGAGACGCAAATGCTGATACGCAGCACCCGCAAGCAAATCCCAGGGGTATAGATTGCCATTCGTCCTACGCAAGATGTAGAGAACACATCTGACAGACAAGGAAACCCCCGATGACAAGGCGCGAGATGACCCAAAACTCAAGCCTGGCATAAACAATACTCAGGACTTACGCAATTTACGTTCGTCTCGACTATGTTCCGCAGGGTCCCCGTGCCCTGCGTGCGTTCATGTCTGGATGGGCACGGGGACCCATCCCAACAGCGTTTTGATGCGTAAGTCCTAAATACTCTAAAGCAATGAAATAGAAGCATCCAGAACTGGAAACGGAAACGGCTGAAAAGCGCACACAGATCGGACTTTTTCGAGGAAATCAAAATCAAAGCCACAGTAGGCGTAGAGAGGGAATAGAGGCATTTTTCGGTCGCATAGAACGTCCGATCTAACGTCCGATCTACAAACGTGAGGCCTCCGAGTTTATATGCGTTGAATACGCGATATTACGCGACACATTTTCTCTGCGTTTGCTGCCGAGTTCTCACTCACAGCAACAACGAGCGCCTGGGCATCACATCGGAGTTTCAGTCAGGCAATAGGTGTATACAGGTGTATACAAAATGTTAGAGGTCCCACTATGATGTTCGCTATACCGAAACTCTTAAAATTGTCCAAAGTTTAGTAAGTGAAGTACAGCGAGCACATTTCGCTCCTATCGCGCAAAAACTCTGACCGAGGAATTGGGAAAACCACAAAATAACTGAAAAATCTTGGTTATGTAGAGAAATAAGTTTTGATTTTCCACGCGTATGTGCTATAATAATAGAAGGCATATTCTAAATGTATTCTTGATTTCCCGACCGAGGTTAATTAACAAGGAAAAGTTGAATGACTTATGTTGACGGATTATTGTCATCGTTGACGCGTGTCAAAAAAGCACGCTCATTACGCGCCGCCTCATGGGATACCACAGGCAGGAATAATGATGCTTGGGATATCGCACCCGGTGAGACCCGTGTCATCGCAGATATTCAAGGATCGGGATGTATCAATCACATCTGGATGACCCAACCAAACGGTTATCGAAACGTACTAATTCAAATGTTTTGGGATGATGAGGAACATCCGAGTGTCCTATGTCCATTAGGCGACTTCTTCGGACTCGGCAACGAGATTGTTAACTCGTACGATTCCATCCCGTTCTCCGCCTCTACGCACCAAAACAACCAATTTAATACAGGCTGCGCGCTCAACAGTTACTTGCAGATGCCCTTCAACCGCAGCGCAAGAATTGAACTCGTCAACGAAGGCGATACAAGCCATCGTCAATACTTCTATATCGACTATGAGCTGTACCCCGAGCCACACGACGATGATGTCGCCTATTTACACGCACAATTCCATCGTGAAAACCCGTGTGACGGATGGGGCCATGAAATCCGAGTGAATACGCCGGAAGCCAATATCATCAATGCAGAACGGCTTGCATGGGACAACAATTACCTGATCCTATCCGCCGAAGGTAGAGGACACTATATCGGTTGTAACCTGTCGGTTACCAACTTCCAAGGCACATGGTGGGGTGAAGGTGATGATATGATCTGGGTAGACGGTTATAAGTGGCCCCCCGATTTGCACGGCACCGGCTCAGAGGATTATCTCAACCAAGCCTGGGGGATGCAACAGAACGCGTTTGCACATAACGGCTCCGCGATTCACGAAAATAATACCGATGGTTACCAGACCTCATACGTCTATCACATCGAAAACCCTATCCGTTTTGAAAAGGAAATTCGGGTTACGATTGAGCACGGGCACGGCAATCACCTCAGCAATGAAATGTCTTCTGTCGCCTATTGGTACCAAATTGAACCGCATGCTCCGTTCGGCATTTTACCCGTCGCACAACGCAAGCCGGTGCTGAAGAACGAATCGGGAACATGGCAAATTGAACCGTCTGCGCAAACACCTTCAGTAGAGATTGAACTCAACGATGAGATGAAGCAGATGAAACAGAAATGGAGTGAGAAAAAATAGATGCTCACCGGTTTTCAACAGTTTTTAGACGCATGTATCGGACAAACAGAGGAAGAGACTGATCAACCCGACGATGCACAGCGCGATGACGAACCTCAAACGGAATTAGAAATCGCAGTCGATGATAATTCCGTAGATGATACTGAACCAACGGTTACAGCGGTTTCCGAAAACTCGGAAACCGAAGAAAATGGGACACCGTTCCCGCTGGAGGAAGCACCTCTGGTGGACGATACTTCTACTGTTACTACAGACGAGAGCACCGAAACGCTTATGGACAGTAATGCCGAGACTGACGAACCAGACGCTGATAGCGTTTCTGATGAATCAATCGGCGAGACTTCCGACAACGCTCCCTCCGACAGTGGTGATAGTCCCCAATCATTAGCATCTGCTGATTCGGTTTCCGAAGACGACACAAAATCAGAGCCAGAGATTGCATTGCCTGAACATGAAACTCAGGACAGTCCGCAAGCTGCCGATAGCGAAGACGCAGAAACTGAAACGCCAGAAACAGACGAAATAGACAAAAGCGATGATGCCAAAACAGCACCTGAACCTCCACAATTGGAACTGGGGATTGTTGAGGAGATTTACGACTTTGTGGAGGTGTTTGGACAAAGCACTGTTTCTGGGACAGAGCAGGCATCTGCAAGCGGAACAGATTGCGCAGGCGGTGTTACAAAACCTGCGATCTTTGAACATCCAACGCCAACAGAAACCGCGAAAATCGACTATACCCTCTCACTGCCCGATGTTAATGACCAAGAAAAACTTTTCTTACACTTTTCCATCGGCTTGCGGGACGGTGTCGTCTTTGACGACGAGGCGCGACAGCCCGGTGGCGTAAAGTTCGCTATTGAAGTTTTCGACCTTCAGAATAATGTAGGTTTAGAAGCCGCACCAAACAGATGTTTTCAATCGGTGTCTACGGAGTGTCGTTGGGCGGAAAAAGGGGTTGATCTGACGCACTATGCAGGTAAAGAGATCGTCGTATCATTTTTGACGGAATGCAACGTAGAGGACAATAGCAACTATGCTTGGGCATTATGGGGCAAACCGCAGTTACGTAAACTCAAACAGACTTCCCTCCGAACAGGGAAAGGAGATTCGGAACCACAACTCCGATGCGGCATTGCGATCCTACACTTCAGCGATGAAAGGACACAGTTCCTTGAATTCAACCAACCTACATCAACAGCAGTTTCCGCGCTAACCGACTTTTGCATCGAATCCATAGAATCAGAAGAACCGCCCGTCAAAATATCGCTTTATACAGCACTACCCAAATTAGAGATTGTAAGTGTCGGTGCAACAACCGCTATCGTTGCTGCAGGTGAAGACTTTGAGGTACAATGTACCCTTCGGAATACCGGCACCGCGCCGCTCGGTAAGACGGACGATGTCCGAATCTCTATTAGCGGTGTGAAGTTAAGGCGTGGACGCCCCAGACAAACAGTTAGAGAGCTTGAACTGGGCGAAGAAACTTCTCTTTTCTGGGTAGCGCGTCGTTTTCCACAACCGACTGTAGCAACTGCCTCAGTTTCGCTCAAATGCCAAACCGCAGCCGGTGAAGCGCGGGACACAGTTCAAGGCAGTGTTGCGATTCGTCCTGCATCTCCCAAACTTGAATCCAAAGTGGTGAAAGAACTGCACACCTACACGGCGGAAGACGGTAGTGTTGTAATGGGAAATAAAAATCTTCGTATCCTTTTTGTTCGAGGACCTGAAGCGACACAAAAAACTGATAACGGAGAAGTTAAAGACACTACTGGTCTCAACGAAAAATCTACGGATCGTGGTTTTGAATACTATGTGCTATCTGTCGCGAAAGGTGGCAACTATCAACAGGTGGCAACCTGTCCAGCACTCTCCGAGGTTACCTACCTTGATGCGTCACAAAACCGCCAAACTGTCCAACTTGTTCCTACAGCCTATCAACTTGCGGGGAACGATCGCGGCGAATCCACCATCCGGCTAAGCGGTGCAGATGTTGATGCTGATGGTGTGGCGTGGAACTATGAGATGCAGTGGACGCTTGCTGAAGATGCAAAACGGATTAAAACAGAATGTCAGTTACAAACTGATGGCAACAGAGAACTTCTCGCCTTCCGCGGTCCGGTGCTTTATGCCGGGCAAGGACGGAATCGCGAAAAGAAGACAGCAGCACTCTTCCCTGGACTTGAATTCTTGGAGGGTGATGAACGCTCTTCAAGCGCGCGTGATGCAGCGCCTCCACTTAACAACCGTCTCGTACCGCATCCGTATAAAATCACGGTGCCGGTCCTGGCGGTGGAGATGCAAAAGACGCTCGTCGGTATTATCTGGAATCCGCTGGAAACTTGGGATGGGGAAAACCAGATGCTCTCTGCGATATTCGCCTCACCGAATTGGCACCAGCGTCAGAAAAACCACGCACTTGGTGTGTTCCTACCGACGATACCGACGTGGGTTCAGGAGAATCATACGGAGGCTTCTATTCCCTACCCGCTGATATCGTCGCGTCCGATATCCATCAAAACCGAAATCATTGTTGATGGAAATGCCTCTATTTTAGACGCTGTGGCACACTGGACGGACGCTTATGGTACCCCTGAACCGCTGCAACCGCCTCGTAGTGATGAAGAAGAGATACTGCTTTCACGGCACGGATTTATGCACACGACATGGGACGAAAATACAAGAAAATCCCGTCATTGTGTTGATTGGGCAGCGCACAACGAACCCGGTTTCGGTACCCTGCTCTGGTATGACTACCTCGCTACAAAAGATGAGCGGATCAAGGAACGGGTGCTGGAAATTATAAGTAATACCGTAGCCGATGCTGGTCCAGGAGGCTTGGCGGCACGGGGTTCCTGTCACATCTTGAGATGGGAGTTCCCGTTCTATATCGGCAGTCTTAATGCCGCGTTAGCTTACATGGAAGCAGAAATGCAGCAACGCATCGCTACGCAAGAATCGGATGGAAGTTGGCGGTGGCATCCGACAAACGAGAAAACTACTATCCTCGGAAAAGCAGGTGAAGCGGTACTCGGCACCTGTGCAGAATCGGCACTTCTACTCCTGAAACACGCGCGGATTACCGGAAACAGAACCTCGCGTGAGTCGGGTTTGAAGGCACTTGAATTCATGAAGCAATTCTCGCTGCCACGCGGCGCACAAATGTGGGAATGCCCGATGTACCAACCAGATGTTCTCGCAGCTGCACACGCAATCGGGGCTTATGTTGAAGCCTATGAACTTACCCAAGAGAAAGGGCACCTCAAGCGGGCAATGTATTGGGCAGAAACCGCACTACCGTTTCTATACCATTGGCATCTGCCTGACCGACCCGGCATGCATTTCGCTTCAATTCCGGTTTTCGGAACGACTTTCTATACACACCCTTGGTTTGGTGTACCTGTCCAATGGAATGGATTGGTGCTTGCCTATTATTTACAACGTTTGGATCAACACACCCAGGATGAGCGATGGCATCAAATTGCTGAAGGCATTACTATAAGCGCGATGTACCAGCAATGGGAAGACGGTGAACTCAAAGGCACTTATCCTGATGGATTCTACGGTTTCTGTACCGAAGGTAAGGGACCGCATCTAAATCCTGAGGATATTATGGTTAACGTTTATGCGCTCCGAGGGCTCGATCCGGGTATTAAAACCGCTATCGCTGGTGATATACACCTGAGTTCGGGAGCGAAGGTAGATGCGCTCACGCTAACCGACAACGGTCAACTGAAGTGGCAGCTCAGTTATGTCGAGAACGAGACGAGTTACTCTGTCATTGTTGGTCTCGGACGCGCCCCACAAACGCTTCGGGCACGTTACCAGTTCGCATCGCCTTCGGATGATGCTCCAAGCCCGGATACGGAGGCACCTCCGAACGATTCTGAAACGGCCAACTTACTAAACAAATACGCAGAAACTGAGATTCTGGGTGTGCAAACGCTTGAAGATGTTGAATCTGGATGGCTCTATATTGAAGATAAGGATGCCATATTGGTAAAGTACCTGCACCCCACCATGGATGTGCAGTTTAATATCACTTAACAATTGTGTTACCGCACCGGTGTCTTTCTTAGACCGGTAGGTACGATTTCTAATCGTACCTTTTAGGAACCGAGAAAAATATGGAGGTTGTAAAATGGCTAAAAAGATTGTTTTCACCACGTTCATTCTGGTTACGATGGCAATTGTTGCGCTCGTTATGTTTACACATAATGCGAGTGCCCAAGCTGACGCGGCCGCGTCCGAAGCTGCATCGATGGTGGACTTCAAAGTCCTTGGCGGTATTATCGTTGAAGGCGTTGTCTTTAGCGTCGTCGGTTTAATAATTCTGATGATAGGCTACAAAGTCTTCGATTTGGCGACTCCGTACGACCTAAATCGTCAGATTGCCGAAGAGAACAACACAGCTGCGGGTATAGCGGTTGCAGGTGTTCTGGTATCACTTGGTATTATCGTCGCCGCTGCAATGGGTGGATAGAAATGTCGTCGTAGCGACACTGAACATGCACACCTCACGAAAGGCGCGGTGAAAATCGCGCCCGCAACCGGCGAGACTGTATTTATCTATATCCACGCGCAAAAAACGAAGGAAGATAGAACAATGGCACAAACAACCTATTTGGCAGATCAGGCTGTCAGTGATGAACAAATACAGGAATGGGTTGAGACTTTCAACCAGCGAGGCTGCCTGTTTCTGCAAAATGTATTGCCCGCTGATCTATGTGCGCAGCTTCGACAGGATTTAGAGTGGGCACTGGAAAACGACCCAAATAGTCTAAATGGTGGAAGCCCGGCAGGTCGCATGCACTTGAGCCATCGAATGTTTGAACACAGCGAAGCCAATCGCCGATTGTTTGAACTCGAACCGATTGTTTCCTTCGCTGAGGCACTTGTCGCGGAAAACTGCCACGTTATTCACAACAATTCGTTCCAGACGTTCCCAGGCGGCGGTATTACGTCTTGGCACCAAGACGACGCACTGCACTATATCGTGACGGAGGGCGAACCCCCCAAAAACGTACGGCTACCGGTGCTACTCTTTACAGCGAATTACTACCTCACCGATGTCACCGAGATTGAACACGGTGGGACAGAAGTTGTCCCGGGCTCACATCTTTTTGGTGCATCACCGCCGAATCCGATAGAAGGAACAGAGTGGGAAGAAAAAGTTCAGTATAATCTTGGCAAAGCGGGCAGCGTTATCATGTTCAATAATCAAGTATGGCATCGCGGGGGACCTAACCAGAGCGACCATATCCGATATATCACGCAGGTGACTTACGCACGCCGACTCGTCGGGCATAAATATTATCCGTTTATGAACTACAATATGCCGGATTCTGTCTACAAAGACGCGAGTCCCCGTTTACGCCGATTACTCGGCTTCCTCAATCACGGTGCATACGGCTAATTTCCGTGTTCCTTCACCACTGTAGGTTCAGTTTGTAGACCGTATCTCATACGTATGGTTTTGGTTAATGAGATGGTTCTGTACCCGTGTCCTACAAACAAAAACACTTCACCAACGCTGGCGAGGTTACCTAATCTCGCCTACTGACCGCTGGTTGCTGAAAGCTGAAAGTTAACATGAAAGCGATTGTTTTCTCAGAACAGGGCAGCACGGAGGTACTTCGGTATACAGATGTACCGGAGCCAACATTTGACGCTAACGAGGTACTTGTTAAAGTCGAAACCTGTGCAGTGAACTTTCTGGACATCCATGCCCGGCGCAACCGACCGGAGATCGCAGCGAAACTCAGTCGAGGAGACACCCCGCATATACTCGGATCCGATATCGCCGGAACAATTGCTGAGGTTGGTGATACGAGCTGCGGTGTTACAGTTGGCACACGGGTTGTCCTCGCGCCGTGTATTCCGTGCGGGGTCTGTAGTGACTGCCATCGCGGTGCCGAAAATTTGTGCGACACGCAGGAACTCATCGGCTTTCAAACCAACGGTGGGTACGCAGAATATGTGAAAGTACCTGCCCAAAACGCGATTCAGATACCAGAGACCCTCTCGTTCATTAATGCCGCTGCGATGCCGATTGCGTATCTGACGGCATGGCACATGCTGATGACACGTGCCCAGCTTCGCCCTGGGGAGGATGTCTTAATTCTTGGGGTAGGTGGTGGTGTCGGAAGCGCGGGACTACAAATCGCAAAGTTGACCGGTGCAAGAGTCTTGGCGACAGCAAGTAGTGATGAGAAACTCGCACGCGCACGGGAGATGGGGGCAGACATTACGATTAACTACAAAGACATAGATTTCTCAGAAGTTGTGCTTGACGCAACAGACGGGCGAGGGGTGGACGTTGTGCTTGAACACGTCGGTGCTGCGACGTGGGAGCAAAGTATTGCCAGTCTGGCTAAAAATGGAAGGCTCGTCTCCTGTGGTGTTACAACAGGCAACATCGGGACAATTAACATCCGAAAATTGTATCAGAAACAGCTAACCGTAATGGGTTCCGCACTCGGCACAGTAACTGAGCTCCGGACGCTTGTCCATCTCGCTGCACAAGAAAAATTGGAGCCTATTATAGACCGGACTTTGCCGCTCCACCGTGCCGGCGAGGCGCATTCATTGTTAGAGAACCGTCAAAATTTCGGTAAGGTGATTTTAGTCAATGCTTAGAACGGTACATACCCTATAATGCCCTAAATAAAACTGTGTAAATCTCACCAAACCCTTTTGAAGCAACGTAAACAGGCAATGCGTCCAGGAATGTACAGATCTAAGCAAAGATAAATTGGGGTCCATCTTCTATACTAAAGTCGCATCCTCGCGCAACGACTGAATCTCGTTTAATGCGTAGGACCCTACTCCGTATCCTAAGATGTTTCTTCTCTTGATGCCGCCTGTGTTTCTGCTTTCGTTTTGAGGAATTCATAGAACTCATAGAGCGTTTCTTTGTCTTTCTCTGTAAATTTCATCATTCCTTTGAACATGGCATTGACCTTTGGGTCGGCTAAGAGATCATTGTGGCTTTTCTCTGCTTTTCCGAGTAAATAGTCGGTGGTAACTTTTAAAGCGTCAGAGAGGCTGGAAAGTGTCTTAAACGAGGGCTTGCGAGTTCCCGATTCAAATTGCGAAATTGCGGCAGGCGTTAGATTCGCTTCCTTAGCGAGTTCCGTTTGCGTCAATTTCAGTTCACGACGACGCATTTTTATGCGTGAGACGACTTTATCAACCTTTGATTTTTGCGGGTCTTGGTTCACGTGTGACTCCTTTTGCTCAGACAGGCAGGCATCGTTGAACTGCCTCTGAGGTTCTTTTGTAATTTTGGCATCGCTTCCATAATTGTTGTGAGGTGCAGTTTTATTTATTATCTGCTGCAGTGGAGAGACGAAGACGTGAATTATATTTTAACCCAAAAAAACCGTAAATGCAAATTTTAATTTGACAAAAATTACAGTAATAGTATAGAATGTACCTAATTATTGCCAAGATTATATTATAAAAGACTCCGAAAAGCAGATATTTGGAGAAGCTAATGATGCCGAGTCGATAAGAAGAAGAAAAGGATCAGTAGGTCACATTCCATATTACAAACCGATGGCGGATTCGATTCGCACAATGTGGCTTTGTAGGTTTTATAGGCACCCTCGGCAAAATACCCCAATCTGTTAATGTGTTATTGTGGGAAATGTGAGAAACCAGAAAAGGTGGGAGACTTTACAATATGAGAATTCGTAGGCGTCGCAAATATTTCTCGCGACACTTCACTGCCCTAATAAGTGTATTAACATTTTCTCTTTCTATGATGTTGGCTATCCTGTTGCACCATCCCGTGCATGCACAAACGGTTTCCAGTACCGGCATGAAAACTGCCGCTATCCAGATCCGGGATGACCTCTCTATCGGCAACATGCGGAAGGATATCGCGCGTCTGTCAAGCCTTGATAGCCGTGTAACGGGTTATCCCCAAGCCGCAAGTGGCAGCAAATACATCTTTGACCGATTCGTTGGAATAGGCTTACAAAACGTGGAAAGCCGAGAGTTTCCCGTCACTGTACCGATTGACCATGGTGATAGTATCATTGAGGTCCTCTCGCCTGACGCTGTTCTACATGCCTTTAAACTCACACCGCTCTGGCCCAACCTTGTGCGCACTTCACTGTTAGCAGATGCGATTAAACACATCGTGTTAGCAGAGGAAACACTGCAAGACATCGCCGAAAGTTACCAAGTTGACGAAGCGACTATCCTCGCAGACAACCGAAACGAATTTTTGGCAACCCCTGTTGTTGAAGGGAGTACCGTGTTTATTCCGACAGGTGGTTTATCCGGTCCGCTCCTTTACGCTGATGATGGCGAACTCGCTGATTTCAACGGCACCAACATCGGCGGATTTTGGCATGAACTCCAAGATGGAGATACTCTCACAACGCTCGCTCGACGCTATCGTATCACTGAATCCAGCATCACCGACGATATACTTAATGAACACCTACAAAAAGCGTCCGACGGCATTGATAACGATGAAGATGGCACTATTGATGAATATGGTGAGATCCCGTTGCTCTCTGAAATTCGAGGATGGGCAACTGATGGCATTGATAATGATGCCGATGGTTGGACAGATGAAATGCTGGGTGATGCAACTGATGGCATTGATAACAACAACGATGGACAAATTGATGAGTCTGGCGAGTTCGTCGCCGCCAGCGAATCAAATATCTTTATCCCGAAAGGCGCGATCGTACTCCTTGACTTTAACTCCAGTACACGCTACATCAACGCCGCAATGCTCGGTGGCACCGCTGTCATCTTCATCCAACCTGAAACAACCATTCGCGGAGAAGCCGAAAACAAGTTTGGTACCGTCCCCGCCAACATACCGCGGTTTTGGATTTCTAAAGAAGATGCTGACGTTCTCACGAATTTGCTTGAAGAACAGCACGCGCAAGGCAATCAAGTCGATGTCCGGGTCAGGGGTAAAATGACTTGGGAACGCCGCGTCGGACAGAATATACGCGGGTTTTTGGAGGGTGGAGACCCGACACTACGCGATGAACTCGTCGTCGTCACCGCTTATTACGATTCTATGTCTGTTGTGCCAGCAATGGCACCTGGCGCAGATCCGACTTGCGGGATCGCAACCATGATGGAACTCGCGCGCCTCTTTAGTCAGCCACAATATCGTCCAGGCTACTCCGTCCTTTTTGTCGCAGTTGACGGTCATTTCCAAGGACTCGCTGGCATGCGTGCCTTCATGGAAGGCATCGGGCAGGATATTGTCGGGACTGCTACAGACTCACCCGGTACACCGACAATGCACGGGCTCCGCCGTGGACTCTCTACGGACATCATGGAATTTGAAGCATTGGGCAGAAGGCTCCTACTCTCTATTGATCGGAGCGTGCTCGTCGATCTCCCCGCCGATTTCTTCCACGGTATACACAAGGTAAAGGCTGATCTCGAATCGCTTAGCACAACACTTGATGGCTTGGCGAAAACCCGCTCTGAAATCGAAGGTCTCACGAATCAGCAGCGCGACTTCTCAGAGCGTCAGAAGAAGCAGGCAGATAGAAACAGAAAACGAGAGAAGCAAGGTTTTACCGGTGAAGAGAAGAGTCGCTTGTTAGCAAACCTTGCCCGCTCAAAGAAAGAGGCTTTACAAACAACACACTTCCTCCGAGACATTGTTAAAAGGTTAGCTGAAGTACGCACCAAAGCACTCAACACAAGTCGAGAAGCGCAGCACGAATTACTTGTGGAGTTGGCTTTGCCGGTAGCCCGCCTTGATATATGGGCGGTGGATAAGCTCATTCGTTCTGTGGAAACAGGTGCTGTTGACGAATATGCCAAGCACCCAAATGACGCATATCTTCTGCCTGTACAACAGGGTTCGGACTGGTATATACCTGTTCCTGAAGATCTCCTCCAAGAACTCGTCCCTGATATCGAAATGCTTAACAAAGTCCTCGCAAACTGGGAGATGAGCGACAAACGTAAGTTTGCCCTGATGTGGACCCCTGAAAAAGTACTCGACCGACATCTCGACTTGCACGGACTTAATAAGATGAAAGAGGCACGTAGCGTTTTACGCGATGCCACCAACACCCAAGCAGTGGCAATCCAACGCGAAACCCAACTACTTGAGAAGATTCTTTCACAAATCTCTGATAGCCAGCCTATTGAAGATGGAATTAAGGCAAGCATTCGGAAACTCAAGGAAACAGCATTGTCACAAGAACCCGATAAATTGATTTACGGTGGGCAGTTCTTATCGAAAGCCGGTGTAGAACGGCTAAACACTATTGATACCCAGCTCCGACAACGCTTAGCCGAATCCGAGAACACTGTTGACCCCGGTATACTGATAGCTGATCTACTCAAAGACAAACAGAGTATCTTTGAAATCGCCCTTCGGAATGCAAGGTTGGAGCGAACACGTATCCAGAATTTGATCGCAACTTCAGGAACATTAGGACGCGAATATTTGGCTGAAGAACACCTCATCTTGGAAAACTATCTATCAAACGATGAGGTGGAACAGGCACTCGCGTTACGCAAACGCATCTCATTACAGATTAACGAAACAGAACTGTTAGCAATCGTCAAGAAACGAGCGAATACAGACATCATAGCACTCGAAAATCTTATTGAGCGTCTTCCGACATTATATTCAGATTTCGATGAAGAGACGAAGACGCTCCTACGTGATAACATGCTAACTCTCCGAAATTCCCGCTTCCGCAACATCCAGAGTCGTATTGAAAAGATGTTGCGTATTGATACCAGCGAGTACAATCGGAAGCTTGGGCAGATTGAAGCATCTACCGCCCTCCAAGACCTATTCAACCGCTATTATACCTCACTCTATATTAGTATTGATCTTTCGTCTCAATCGAATCAGTTCGGTGTCTTCAATAAGGGTTGGTTCTACGACCAAGAACCCGAATTTGTACTGCGTCGTGAGTTTGCCAGTATCGGTAATAAACTCGCCACCTACGCCCAAGATGCCGACTTCGGTGTCCGTATACGAAAACTTTGGCAATGGACAGATGACCAGATCCGACAGGCCGTTATGGCACGCCAATGGACGGTCGCAAATGGGATTTCCAACAAAACCGCACTCGAAGGAAAGACCCTTGAAACCCTACTCAGTTCGCACTTCAACAAACTCAGTGGACTCAGCGGTGTGAGCCGACTCATGAAGATGCAGTTTGAGCAGTGGCGCAATCAAGGCGAGCCTTCTGAGGATATGCTTAAGGATATGGATTATATCCGAAAAGAGGTGGAGCGCTTCATCCGAAACGATGTACGCACCGCAAAGAAGAATCGGAAGAACAGTATCCGTACACGTGAGCAACTCGACACAATGCTCCGACTCCGGCACGAGGATCCAGACACCTTCTCTGAGGAAGAGATTGAGGACATCAAAACCCTCATCTCAATCGCAGGACTCGGCGGAAAATCCAACTTCGTTAACGCCATATCCGCAAGTGGTGGAAAGACGTGGAAAACCTACATCCCCGGTAAAATCGCCTTTGACAGTGAAGTGGCAACGCTTGTTGGGAAAACCGGAATCGCTTTTGCAACTATTGAAGACGCACGCGTCTTAACCGATACCCCACTTGACACAATTGATCGCGTCGATTTGCGCGAAGGTGGTAATCTCCATCAACAGGCACAGACACTGGCATCATTACTTATCCAAGCACTCCGAGATGAAAAGATGCCTACCGCCGCTCGCGTCGGCAATTTCTACTGCAACCTCTTCGGTGATGTCGTGGAATTCGATGCACGTGAGTCCGCACTTCCCAATAAACCGATACCTTATCCCATCTTGACACTTCGCAGAAAACATAAAACCATGATGGGGGTACGCGGCGACCTGTTTGTTATGGGCGATAACAAAGGCAACTTTGAGGTTGCCGGGTTAGCCATGGAAGGAAGAGCCACACGTCGGCTCGGCGGTGTACAAGAGGTCGAAGCATACATTCTTGACAAGGATTCAGGGGACATCGTCTACGCACCTGACTTAGGGAACTATGGTGCGAAACTTCTCCCGAATAAAGTGCCTATTAATACTCGTAGACGTGGGTGTCGTGTCGTCACATTCCCGTGTGTTTCCACAACTATCTACGATTTGGTTGACCAGCGGTATCTACGAACCTTGCGGGAACTTGAGATTTATGACGCACTCACTGATAGCGCACCGGAGAAGTTTGGGATGTCCAAACCGTGGCAACAGGAAGGGGTTTCCGCAGCTGAACCCATCGCCCTCGTCTACAGCGAACCGAACTCACGTATTAAAATCGGAATGGCTTACGGGCAGATCGGTAAACGCCTCCTACTTATCAAAGCGACGAAGAGTGGTATGAAAAACCCCACGCTCTATACGGGCGAAGGGTTTGTCGTCCGTGAAAACGGACAGATCCGTCTCACACCCTACGTCGTTGTCCGAGATATGTGGTGGCTCGACGAAAACCGATCACGGCTCTATAAACGGTTCGGTATCTCCAGCGACCGGCTCGACAAACTGCATCAATTCGCGAATGAATACCTTGCACGCGCTGAGACTGAGCTGCTCCAAAATGACTATCAACAAGCACTCAAACTCGCACGCGCCGCATGGGGTTATGAGTCTCGCGCATACCCAGATGTTAAACAGACTGGTAACGATGTCGTCAACGGTGTGATGTTCTATCTCGCACTGCTGATGCCGTTCGCCTACTTTATGGAACGGCTCATCTTCGGTTTCCCAAACATCCACAAGCAAATTCTCGGCTCGTTCGGTATCTTCTTACTCGTGTTTTTCTTCCTAAGCCAAGTTCACCCTGCCTTCCAGATTACGACGACTCCTGTGATTATTTTAATCGCGTTCGTTGTGCTTGCGTTGACGGTTATCGTCATCAGCATCATCGTCCGAAAATTTGAGGAGCAGCTCGAAAAAATTCGGCAAGAGGGCAGCAAGGTTTACAAGGCTGATGTCGGCAGGTTGAGCGCAAGTGCTGCAGCGTTTAGTTTAGGGATTTCCAACATGCGGAAACGGAAAGGACGGACGATCCTGACGTGTTGCACGTTGGTAATTCTTACTTTCACCGTTATCTCGTTTACTTCCGTACGGACGTTTATGCATCCGAATCGAACGAGTCTCCCGCAGGTGACACCACGCTACACAGGACTCCTCATCCGAGATCAGTACTGGCGTCCGCTTGAGGAACCGGTGCTTACCTCTGTGCTAAACGACCTGCAGAAAACGCAGATCACATTTACTGCCTTAGAAAGGCTTCTGGAACGGAAAAATGAAATCCTTATCAAAGACGGGCAGCAGCCGATTAATATTCCAGAAATGGTCGCCGTTTTAAACCAGGGGGGCTTCATTAAACAGGGAGACAAAGAATCCGTCGTGACCGTCCGAAACATCGTCGCACCACGTGCTTGGTATCAGTCCTCAGGGACTGGGGATCAGTCGTTTGTGCAACTTACACGCACACCAAACACGGCAGATACATCACCCCCGACGCATCAACTCACTGGTGAAGCTTTGACCTTCGCTGCGAATATGCTCGTCGGAATGGACGAATCAGAACCCGCTGTCAGTGGTATTAATAGATACCTGCAATATGGAAAGTGGTTTGATCCTGCCGATGCCAGCGAATGGCCCACAGAGTGGCCCTATGCGATTGTCCTCCCCAAAGGGATGGCAGAATTGCTGAAAATTACCGAAAGCGATATGGGTAAGGCTACCGTTTCTGTCTACGGCGCCGACTTCACCGTCGTCGGTGTTCTTGGCATTGGGTTCAAGGACCTCACTGATAACGATGGAGAAGAACTTACACCCGTCGATTATCAGTTGATGCAACAACAACGCAGTCGGGGTGCTACTGGTGATGAGACACTTGAGGGTGAATTGCAGAAATATCTCCACCTCACGCCAGACAGTATCGCTATTCTGCCTTATGAGGTTGTCATGAACCAAGGCGGCACGCTCCGCAGCGTCGCCGTTAACATGGAACCGCGAGAAGATGATCCGAAACTGCTGGGAGCAACTGATAAATTGGATCTCATCATGGCACCGCTCATGAACCGTATCGCACTTGATTTCTTCGTCGGACGCGATAAAGATACATACCTCTATAGCAGTATCGGGATGACCAGTTTCAGTGGAATGGGCAACCTATTCGTGCCGATTTTGATTGCCGCACTCATTGTACTCAACACGATGCTCGGGGCAGTTTATGAACGTGTCCGAGAGATCAGTATTTACAGTTCTGTCGGCCTCGCGCCTGTACATATCGCTTTCCTCTTCCTTGCCGAGGCATGTGTATACGCTATCGTCGGGGCGGTGTTGGGTTACCTCATGGGACAAGCAATTGCCACAACTCTTGTACATTTCGGATGGCTCGCTGGGTTGACGCTCAACTATTCATCGATGTCAACCGTTGTTGCAACGATTATCGTCATGATTGTGGTCCTGCTGAGTACACTCTATCCAGCGGTCAAAGCTTCACAGATGGCTGTCCCTGATATTGAACGTAAGTGGAAACTCCCAGAACCCGAAGGCGACGTATGGCACTTCAACCTACCTTTCACCGTGCTAGAAGAGGAAGCACTCGGCTTGAACATTTTCATGCGTGACTATTTTGAGGCACACTCAGATGAATCCGCAAGCGACTTCTACACCGACCAGGTCGCGTTCAGCAAAACGGGAGAAGACTTATACCAAATCGGTATGATGGTATGGTTGGCACCCTACGACTTGGGTGTGAGCCAATCAATTCAATTCGTTACATCTCTGGTCGGTGGCGAAGAGGAAGATCTCTTCAAAATCACATTGGATGTACATCGAGAGAGTGGCGAGATCGCTTCTTGGAAACGTGTCAACCGCCGATTCCTCAACCTGCTACGGAAGCAGCTGCTTATCTGGCGGACGTTCAGTGTTGATATTCGTTCAGAATTCCATGAACGTGGTAGAACCGAAGGCACAGATACATCAACTGAAGAAACATCGCAAATGGATCCAGCACTGACACCAGCGGACTGAGGTTTTTTAAACTATTAAATCTGGGCTGCCCTCCACTACGTTTCGGGCAGGTTTTCGGTGAAGTCCAAACGAAAATTAGGGCCCTGTAATAGTTTCCAAACCCAACACAGAATTAACCAGAAACCATCGTGAAACGTAGTGGAACGATGCTCAGAGGACCATAGTTAAAAAATGGAAAAAGTAGCAAGTAGTATCATTATCATCGGCACCTTCTTATGGCTGTTCAGTATTTTAGCACTTGAAGGGCGTTGGCAGTGGCAGATGTTCTCGGCTCTTGTGTTGATAGTTGGTATCTTCTGCGCACATTTCTGGGAAGAGCTACGAGACACCGACAGTACCAAAGAGCCAGGTGACGAGTGAGAATTAGTTGTCAGTCATCAGTTGTCGGTTGTCAGAAAGAATGGGTTCTTACCGATAACTGATAACCGATAACCGATAATTAATAAAAGGAGAACATTCAATTTGGCGAGAGAAAGAGTATCACAAGCAGATGAATGGCAAGCTTGGGCACAGCGATACGACATCGAAGGTGGTATTCGTACCTTTGAGTCGGGGTTGACGGTTAAAGTGTTTATTGGAGCACTTTTCGTTGGCTTGCTGATGATGCCAGGTTCCATTTATCTCAGTTATGTATCCGGCGAATCCGGTGCTGGTGCAGCACCTTGGGTTGCGGTAATTCTTTTCACTGAACTCGCACGGCGTTCCTTTACAACCGCCCGGCGACAGGAGCTCTATATGCTCCTCGGGTTAACAGGCGCAGCCGTCGGGAGTGGGATGCAGTACCGAAACTTTATCTGGTACGCCTACTTCATCAATACCCCGCAGGCGGCTTCCTATGAAATCGCAGACAAAATACCGGAGTGGGTTGTACCCGCAGGCGATTCTGTTGGTGTGCTTACGCGGAGTCTATTACATCCAGACTGGCTCCTACCTATTGGTATCTACCTTGTAGGTAAACTCCTCGGAACATTGCGATCTGTCAGTGGGGAGTACATTTTGTTCCGGCTCACGGCGGACCTTGAACGACTTCCATATCCGATGGCACCAATCAGTGCACAAGGGGCAACCGCATTAGCTGAAACAACTGGAAAAGAAGAGACTTGGCGATGGCGAGTCTTCTCTATCGGATCTATGGCAGGACTCATCTGGGGATTCCTCTATATCGGTGTACCTGCGCTCACCGGTGTCATGATGAGCCAACCGATTCAGATTCTGAAGATCCCGTGGATAGATTTTACACAGAGTATTGAAGGTTTTGCACCAACAGGTGTGTTCGCTGTCCGAACTGACTTTGGACAGATGCTCATCGGGTTCGTGATGCCCTTCCCGATTGTCATGGCAGAGTTCATCAGCGCAATGGCATCGCAATTCATCTTGAACCCGCAAATTCTCTACCGGTTTGAGGTTCTCCACCAGTGGAAACCTGGTCTGGATGTTCGCGGTGTCGGGCTGTTCAACGGACTGGATTTCTGGATGAGTTACGGTATGGGAAAATCTTTTAGCCTCGCACTTGTCGGCATGGCGGCTTCGATCCCGATGCTCTTTAAACTGCGGAGATCCAAAAAGACCGCAGGCGAACGCGGCTCCTTCGCTACGCCTCCGAACCGTGGTGATTTCCCGATATGGTTGATGGGATTAATGTGGCTCATCGGTATGGCTGGATTCGTATGGCTTATCCACTGGATGGTGCCTAATTTCCCGTTGAGTTTCTTATTGGGTTATGCATTCCTCTACACGCCGCTTAATTCGTATATTACCGCACGGACTTTCGGTGTCTTAGGACGCGACCTCTTTGAAATACCGTACCTGCACGAAATTACCTTTATTTTGAGCCGATACGAGGAGGTAGATATCTGGTTCGCACCACTGCCAGACGAAGATTACGGGCGTGGTACACAGGGGTGGCGAGTACTTGAATTGACAGGCACAACTTTCACTTCAAACCTTGCTGGCAAACTCCTGATTATGCCGATCCTGATCGTTAGTGGAGTTGTGGTACTTCATTTTATCTGGAAGATTGCACCTATTCCGAGCGCACAGTACCCGTTCGCACAGATGATGTGGCCCATTAACGCCACAAACGAATGTCTCTGGAAAACTTCGCTGCGGGATGGAAATAGCCAGATGCTTCAAGCAATTCGCGGCGATTATGTTGCTGCCGGGTTCACCTCAAGCCTCGCCATCTATGGCATGTTGTGGGTCTTCAAACTACCCTCAATGTGGTTCTACGGCATTATCGGTGGTATTGGTGCTGATCCGGGCAGTATGGTTGCACGGCTACTCGGCGCGATTATCGGGCGATTCTACATGATCAAGCGATTCGGGATGCGCCGCTGGTATATGTTCAATCCGGTGCTTGCAGCTGGATTTGCTTGTGGGGTCGGTCTCATCGGTATGGGAACCGTTGCTATTGCCCTCGTCTCTAAAGCTGTCATCGTTAAACCGTTCTAATTGGCTTTCAGCAGTCGGCTTTTGGTCGTTGGAAACTATCGGAGACTTCCTACCGACGGTTTTCCGATTGCTGATTGCTGACCGCTGATAACTGATAACTGATAACTAAACATGGATTGGACTATTTTTGGCTGGGCGGGCATACAACTCGAAATACCCACAACATGGGAACTTAGCGGACTCAGCGGAGATCAGAAAACAGGATATCTCCGGCTTGATGACGGAGATATGCCACGCCTTGAACTCAAATGGGCGCATACTCGACGCAAAAAGCCGGATCTCCAGGCAACACTTGACGAATATTTTAAGTTGATTCGCAAGACCTACAAAAAAGGCACCGAACTTTCTTTCCGCCGGAACGTCAACCTCATTAAAGACGATGAACTCTTTGACGGATATACTGTCCTCGGTTTTAGTTGGAAGGGGAACATCCGTGCCAACGGGTTGATTTTCCACGTCGGAAAACGGGTCACAATCGTACAGGTGATGGGACGGCTCAAAGAGAACTGGCGACCCACGGTACTCCGAGTTTTCCAATCAATTGTAGACCGTAGTGAGGCATCACAGACTTTGTGGAGTGCCTACGGACTCAAGTTGGGTGTGCCGAAAGAATACAAATTGGAACGTCAGAAGCTGCTCAGCGGCTATCTACTATTTGCGTTTGCCGCAAAACCGGTGCGTTTTCAAACTGCTATAAAGGTCGCTAAATTGGTAGGGAACCGCCTACAAAAGACGAACGGTTCTGGCGGAAACATGGGTTTTACACCACCCGACAAAGGACGCCTGAGTGTTGAAAGATACGGACCGGCTGAGGTAATGCTCGGCGACTATAAAAACGATCCGAACCCACTGGAAGCATGGTTTCGCGCCAAATACGCAAAAGCGATTCGCGGCTACGGATTTGAGGTGACATCTCATATTGACTCGGAAGATGAACGCCTGACACTTATTGGCGAACAGACACGACTCTACGATGGTGTACCCTTCAGTCCTGTGTTGATACTTGATAAGTTTTCCAAACGAACAGCACTTGTGTTTCATCTCTGGCGATGCAATCATTCCAACCGTATCTATGTCATCCAGTCTATCGGGAGCAACAATGCGTACCCGATTGTCCAAAAGGTCGCTGAAAGTATTGAATGCCACTAATAGTTTTCGGTTGTCAGTTAGGAGGGGTGGGGTGATAATCCACCCTTGTCTGGAGACTCCAAACAGGATGGGACTGTTACCCAGGTTTTCGACTGTTACTAGTCTGACCGAAAACTGATAACCGAAAACCGATAACTATAAAAAAATGATCAACAGACTCCTTTACACACTCAAACTCAAAAAACGTCCGGACATGGACCGAACACAGGTCATGAAGGCGTTCCCTGTGCGGAATCAACTGATAACTTGGGAAATAGACGACAAAGGCGAAGCCGCGCTCGTCATCCCACAGAAAGAGACACTCTGGCTACGACTCGTCAGTAAACTCTTCATGCTCCCTGGAAAAAGGGTGATTGTGCTTGATTCTATCGGGACTTACGTGTGGCGGATGTGCGACGGCAAGCATACGATTTCGCAGATTATTAAGGGAATCCAAAATCAGTACCAATTGACACGAAAAGAGGCGGAAACCTCGCTCTTTACATTTATGCAGCAGCTCGGCAAACGGAACTTCATACAGTTCGCTATCCCGAAACAGGACGCACCATCAGCAACCCTGGAACCCGAACCTGCAAAATCGGGACTTCTTGGATTCCTACAGAAAAGATAGAAAAAAATATGACATCTCCCGAAAAATGTGAGAGGCTACTTGACATTCTAGGTAAATTTGCGGTAAACTAACGTAAAGGTTAAACTTTATGTATGAGAAGTGCGTTTATTAATATACAAAGATTACCTTGGATATATCCTTTCTCAATGTGGGGAAAAGTCTTATGAGTAAAATTAAAGCGATTGATTTCTTCTGTGGCGCAGGTGGTTTAACGAGAGGTCTGTTAGATTCCGGAATAAAAGTGCTCGCAGGAGTAGACAATGATGAACGTCTGCAAGAAACTTATACTTATAACAATAAACCTAGCCGCTTCATCAATAAAGACATCAATAAAATTAAAATCGGCGAACTCCGCGAAGAGCTCGGCATTCAGAACGGAGATACAACGCTCTATGCTGCCTGCACGCCATGTCAACCATTTTCTACCCTCAACAGACGGAAGGGGACAGATGAGAAAAAAAAGGGACTACTTTTAACTTTCGCTGAGATCGTAAAAGAACACCCACCTGATTTTATTCTCGTTGAAAATGTGCCTGGGTTGAACAACGGTTGCGGGAAGGAAATTTACGAAGAATTCTTGGAAATTCTGGCGGAGTGTGAATTTTCGGATCCTGCAGCAGATTTGCTTGATGCGAAACACTTTGGAGTTCCGCAAACTCGAAAACGGTTCATCCTCCTTGCCTCTAAACAAGGCCCAATTTCGCTACCCATCCCGCAGATAGATCCAGATCAGTTTGTAACGGTCAAGGAGTGTATCAAGAAGTATCCCAAGATTGTTGATGGAAAAGAATCAAAAGATTATCCAAATCACATTGCGAGGAAGCTGCAACCTCATCATAAATGCATTGTGGAAGCTGTACCGGAAGATGGCGGTAGCCGTCGAGACGTAACTGACACTTCTATCTTACTAAAGTGTCATCAAGAGAAACCAAATGCACATAGAGATGTGTTCGGACGGATGGCATGGGATAAGCCTGCGCCAACGTTGACCTCTCGCTGTACGGATGTTTACTCTGGACGCTTTATACATCCCAAACAAAACAGAGGCATTTCATTGCGTGAAGCAGCTGCGCTGCAAACGTTTGAAGATAATTACAAATTCTTCGGTACCTCCATTTCTGGAATATCTCGACAAATTGGGAACGCTGTTCCAGTCAAACTTGCAGAGCAATTAGGTAAGTCAATCCTTGATTCTTATGGACATTAGGAAGGGAGTGTCTTATGAGTCCTAATACAGTTCGGACTGAAACCTCATATGAAATGAAGTTTGACATTGGGACCATCAAACATCTTGGTTTGCAGATGTACTCGACATTACCTCCAGTAATTGGAGAATTGGTGGCGAACGCTTGGGATGCAAATGCGACCAAAGTTGAGATTACAATTCCAGAAGATCAAATTGACGAACAAACTTCGGAAATCATTATTCGCGATGATGGAATCGGTATGTCAGATGAGGATATACGAAACAAATATCTCATTATAGGCCGAGATCGACGTGCCGATGAAAAGACCGATCTTACGCCAGGCGAAAATGGTCGCAAAGTCATGGGAAGAAAAGGGATCGGGAAATTTTCAGCTTTCGGGATTGCTAAGGAAATCGTTGTAGAAAGTGTGAAAAATAACGATGCCAGCCATTTCCGAATGAATTATGACGAACTATTGGCGAAAGCAGATGAACGGATTATTGAATTACCACAGTTACCTGCTACGGGAAAGGTCTCTAAAGGGACAAAGATTACGCTCAAATATATCATAAAATTCAAAAAGCGCCGTATTTCGATTGATATACTTCGTCGAGGACTTGCTAGGCGATTTGCTGTCATTGGAGCTAAAGACTTTGAAGTTGTGATTAACGGTACCCTAATCTCTCCTGAAGATCGAGACTTGAAACGCCTAATTGCAACGGATATGAACGGGGATCCGTATTTGTGGGAATATAATGAAACAGAGATAAAATCTGAAACTGGATGGACAGTGTCTGGTTGGATCGGCGCGCTGAGTCGTACGAGCCCAAGTATTGACAAAGTAGAGCGCGGAATTGTTCTCATGGCGCGTGGGAAACTCGTACAAGAGCCGTTCGTTTTCGACGCAGTTGTTGGTCAACAGTTCGCGCTTTCTTATCTTATTGGTGAACTTAACGCCGAATTTGTTGATAATGAAGTAGAAGATACGATTGCGACAACCCGCAATTCATTAGTATGGGATACGGAAGCTAATACTGCTCTGAAGGTGTGGGGGCAAAAAGAAACGGAATTAGTCGTTTTGGACTTGCAAAAAGTTGTTAAAAAAGTGTAATAACCCCTTGTAAATAAAGGGGTTATGTGATACAACACAGATAAGAAAATAGGGGGTTAAAGCCCCCTATTGAAACCCGAAAGTAGAGTTGCTTTTTTCGGATTCCACGCTTATCTGATTATTGTATCAGAACCTATCAGAAAAAAGCAACTCCTTTTCACAAATAGGAGTATTTTCTGATGGATTTGATCAGGATAATGGAGACGTTCCCGACGCAAGAACATTGCATCGAGTATTTAGAGCATCTGAGATGGCAGGGATCGCCAGAATGTCCACATTGTGAGTCTACACACATCAGACGACGCAACGAACATGATATAGGGCGTATCGGACGCTACAACTGCCACGATTGCCGATCCACCTTCAAGGCAACACACGGAACAATTTTTCAAGGGACGAAGATACCGCTTCAGAAGTGGTTTTTGGCGATCGCGTTGATGGCGAATGCGAAGAAAAGCCTCTCAAGTTGCCAACTTTCACGCGATTTAGGATTGCCACAGAAAACATGTTGGCGTATAATGATGGCTATCCGTGCCGAGATGGGTAAGGATAACGTCTTACTACAAGGGATTGTTGAAGCGGACGAAACCTATATCGGTGGCAAACGCAAGAAAGACTACGATAAAGAGATTGGCGAACCCCGTAAACGCGGACGTGGAACAGCGAAAGATGTAGTGCTTGGCGTAGTCGCAAGAGGCGGGAAAGTCGTCGCTGAACTTGTTGGGAATGTCAAGGGTAGCACAATCGCTGAGTTTATCAAGACGTTTGTCAAAACAGACGACTCCGAACTCTATACCGACCAGTATAAAGGCTACAACGAGATCGGTAAACAGATGAAGCATGAAACGATGAACCGGAGTCAGAAATGGGAGCCGGGTGGGATACATACCAACACAATGGAAGGTTTTTGGTCTTTCGTCAAACGGGCGTGGTATGGATCACATCACCACTATTCAACAGCATACACCCCCTTGTATCTCGCAGAGGCGTGCTATAAATACAACTACCGAGAAACTGACATCTTTGTAAAGTTTCTCACCGACAGCATGGAAAATGATTCGGAAATTTAAAGTCAAATTTAAAAACTTCTCAAGTCCAAAACGACTAATTCCGAAAAGAAATGAGCAGAATTGCTCGTTTATGGTCCCAGAAACGCCGTAAGGATAATGAACAGCAATTGCAAGAGAACGAGGCATATAGGGAGTTTCGGGAGCAAGCAGAGAAAACAGGCAATAGACGAGCCTTGAGAATCGCAGACAAATTAGTCCGCCAAACAATCGAAAAAAATCCGAATGTGGACGCTCAGGAAATTGAACCACTTATCCAAACTTGCCTCGACTTCCTAGAGTTTGATGCCTTTTGGGAAATCGCTGAAGACTTAACGGAAGCAGCATTTGAGGATACTGAAACGCTCCTTAATTTATTTAGGGAATGGGAAATTGTTGAAGCGAAAGAAATGGCAAGGGTTACCAAAGGACGGATAACAACTATTGAAAAACTTCAGCACCTTATTGAGACTAATGCCTTGGAGGTACCTACACTCCATAATTTCCTAAAAGAATTTCCTTGGGTAATTGATCCACGTTGGACCTTGGTGGCTGACGAGCGTAGATATAGTGACTTGCTACGTGATACATTCCCAGAAAGTGATACTATACCAGAGGTGGATAGGCGAATTGATTTTCTATGTGTGAGCGAGGGAACACATTTAGTTGTTGTTGAAATAAAACGTCCACAGTCGAAGGTATCTATAGAAGCACTCGAACAAATTGAAGATTATGTTAATTTTGTACGAAATGAAATTGACAAAACAACTGGTCCTGATCGCCAATATGAGACAGCCACGGGATATCTTCTTTGTGGAGATTTGGTTGGTAATTATAGAGTAACAGGGAAAAGTAATAATTTGGAAAAAGCACAGATTTATATCAAAAGGTATGGAGATTTACTCGAAAAGGTTCAACAGGCACATACTGAATTTCTGAAGCGATATAATAAACTTCAAGAAGTAAAGCAAAGAACTGAAAACCGTTCTCAGTCTTAAAGTAATCCAACTGCTTCGCTTCTATGAAATGTTGTAGGAAAATCAAAGAACTGTCAATACCTTCTTAGAAGAGCATTTTGTATGACACAAAACTTCTTAGATAACACACTTTATGAAATGGACAATTTGGTTGTCCTTCGCGGAATGAATAGCGAAACTGTAGACCTTACCGCCACGGATCCACCGTTTAACACGAAACGAAACCGTAGTACAACAGCAGGCCACTACGTTGATAACTGGAAATGGGGGGACACCGGTATACTACCTGACCAATGGAAATGGAACGAAGTCCACCCTAAATGGCTTGAAGAAATCAAAGACAACCATAATGCCCTCTATTATGCAATTGATGCCGCAAAACATTCCCAAGGGGAGGATACCGCGGCATTCCTCTGCTTCCTTAGTGTTAGACTGCTTGAAATGCACCGTATCCTAAAGCCTACCGGTTCGATTTATCTACATTGTGACTCTACTGCAAGTCATTACATCAAGATGTGTATGGATGCGATTTGGGGCAAGAAGAATTTTCGGAATGAGATTGTTTGGAGAAAATATGGTGGGCATAAGAATACAGCTAAATTAAAATTTACGACAGAAAACGATACGTTATTTTTTTATTCTACATCTGACACCTACACTTTCAATCAAATATTCTGTCCATTGTCCGAACAAACGATTAAGTCCGAGTATAAACACGTTGACGAAAATGGGCGACGTTATTCAATACCCCGCGGACGCAAATTCCGACAAGGTGTTGTCAAAAGAGTTTATCTTGATACTCACCCTGGAGTGGCTGCTGGAAATCTATGGACAGAAAAGGAACTCACGATGCAAGGTAGGGATGACGAGCGCACCGGTTCTCCCGACCCAAAACCTCTTGCCCTTTATGAGCGCATCATCGAAGCCAGTAGCGATGAGGGCGATCTTGTATTAGATCCATTCTGTGGGTGCGCAACAACGATTATCGCCGCAAAAAATATTAACCGTCGTTGGATAGGTATTGACAGACGTAAAGACGCACGTTACCATATTATCACCCGTCTCATGGGAATTTCACGCAAAGAGCGAGAGTATCTTGAAAAACACGCAACTAATAAAAAATGGCTTGATAAACAAATGCAACCCTACGAAATGCACTACCAAACTGAACCTCCTAAACGCACAGATGAAGACAAGAAAATTTCACCTAAATTAGCCCACGTCTATTCTACCGAACCCGAAAACCCACTTACCCATGCTGAAATGCATGAAATCCTTGTCAATCAGTTCGGACTTAAATGTTGGGGGTGTAACTTCATACCACCCGACAAACGATATTTACACCTTGACCATATTATCCCAAAAACTGATGGTGGCACAAACCATATAGATAACCGCGCACTACTCTGCCAGCCGTGCAACACTAAGAAGTCAAATACAATGAGCCTTACCGCACTTCGTAGAGAAAATAAACGGGAGGAATACATGCAACCTCATGCCCCTGTAGATCTACAAGATGCCCTTGCATGGACAAAAAACTACTTAATACAAACTATACGAGAAACATCATTCCAACTCAAGTTCGACAAATTCTAATCCCTAAACTATTCTTTGTGCAGAGGTACACCCCACAAAAGGAGAAAAAATGAACGAACAAATAGAAACTGGTGATGTTGGTGCAGCTTTCGCCGAAACACCGGAACGCCTCGAGCGTCTCATTCCTAAGGAAAACACAGTCCGCGTCCGAAACCTCATCAAACGGTACGAGATGGGTACGCAGACTGTCGATGCGCTCCGCGGTGTCAATTTCCAAATTCAGCGCGGTGAATACATCTCAATCATGGGACCCTCCGGTTCCGGGAAATCAACGCTCTTCAATATGATTGGCGGACTCGACAAACCCACTGAAGGCAGAGTCTACATTGACGAAGTGGACATCGCACAGCTCGATGCCTACGAACTTGCATGGCTCCGCTGCCGAAAGATCGGTTACATTTTTCAGTCGTTCAACCTCATCCCTGTTATGACAGCACTCGAAAATGTCTCACTCCCGATGATTTTCGCGGGTATGAGTGCTGATGAAAGTAGAGAGAAAGGCGTTGAACTCCTCTCACTCGTTGGACTCGGGGACCGCGTGCAGCACAAGCCTTTAGAACTCTCCGGTGGACAGCAGCAACGCGTCGCTATCGCACGCTCCCTCGCAAACGATCCAGCGATTGTCCTCGCCGATGAACCGACGGGAAACCTCGATACCAAAACCGGGTTAGAAATCATCGCCCTACTCCGTCGCCTCAACGGTGAAAACGGCGTAACTATTATCACTGCGACCCACGACCACAAGATGTTAGATGTCTCTGACCGTATCTTCCACATGGCGGACGGTAAAGTGGAAAAAATCGAGTCCCGCGATGAGATTGACCTCCACGTCGGTAAATTAGACGGTGAAGAAGTCGGGTAAATAGTTATCAGTTATCAGTTATCAGTCGTCGGTTAAGAAGGCTTCGGTATTCGTAAATGATATGGGTGAATCCATACAACTCTGACCTGATAACTGATAGATAACCAATACGCCGATAGTCAACAACTAATTCCATCAAAATGACTATCTATAAACGTTTAGGCATCCGCACAGTTATTAACGGCAACGCAACGCTCACGCGACTCGGTGGTTCTATTATGCCACCTGAAGTCGTTGCCGCGATGGCTGACGCTTCCAAGCACTTCGTAGACATTATCGAACTCCAAAAACGAGTCGGTGAAGAGATCGCAAAACTCACCCACAACGAGGCAGCTTATGTTTCTTGTGGTGCTGCCGCTGGCTTGACACTCAGCACCGCTGCATGTATCACCGGACTTGATGCCGCGAAGCGTGAGAAATTGCCCCATCTCGGCGCGTCAATGAAGAACGAAGTCATTGTCCATCGCCATGGTCGCGTCGGATACGACTTTGCCGTACGCCAAGTCGGTGTCACATTCGTGGAGATAGGCGATGAAAACGGAACACCCCCCGACGAATTAGAAAACGCCATCACCAAAAAAACCGCTGCCATCTTCTACTTCGCGAATCCCGGTAGAGAACATCTCTGGGTCCCTTATGAAGAAGCCATCGCAATTGCAAAAAGGCACAATGTCCCACTTATCGTTGATGCTGCAGCGCAGTTGCCGCCACCAGAGAACTTATGGCGTTTCACGCAAATGGGAGTGGATTTGGTACTCTTTAGCGGCGGAAAAGGCTTGTGCGGTCCGCAGAGTAGCGGATTAATCGTCGGCAAGGAATCGCTGATTGAGGCAATCGCCTTCAACGGACCACCGCATCCGTTCATCGGTAGAGGCATGAAAGTAGGTAAAGAAGAGATGGTGGGGCTGCTTGCCGCAGTGGAATGGTACCTGAACCATGACCACGGAGAATTACAGCAATCTTATGAGGATCAGGTTACCTACTATGACGAAGTATTCTCCGACACTCAGGGCGTTACAGTCCATCGTAGTTTCCCCTCCGAAGCCGGGCAACCGATGCCGCGCACCGAAATCCGATTTGACGAAGAACAACTCGGCATCACACGAAATGAAATCCTCCAGCAACTCGCGGGAGGTGAACCCTCTATTGACATTGCAGGTGCAGGCGCAAACGGTGTTCTCATCAACGGGCAAACCCTGATGCCGGGGGAAGTAGAAATTATAGCACAAAGACTAAAGGAGATATTAGATAGCGTCCCATGAAACTTAACAACGGTATTCGCCTAACATGGCTCGGACATTCCACCTTCAAAATCGAAGCGGATGGACAAACACTCCTCATTGACCCGTGGGTGACAAACAATCCCGTCTGTCCCGATGCCCTTAAAACTTTTGACGCACTTGATGTGATACTCATAACGCACGGACACGCCGACCACATTAGCGATGCGGTGCCACTCGCCAAGAAACATACGCCGACGGTTGTGTCCATTGTCGAAATCGCGGGATGGCTCGGTAAGCAGGGTGTTGACAACACGATTGGGATGAACAAGGGAGGCACCGTCACAATCGGCGGCACGAAGGCGACGATGGTTTCAGCAAACCACAGCAGCAGCTTCACAGAGGAAAACGGCACAACGGTCTATTTGGGTGAACCGGCAGGCTATGTAATTGAATTTGCGAACGGCTACAAGATCTATCATGCTGGGGATACGAATGTCTTCGGCGACATGCGAATTATCGGTGAAATCTACCAACCTGATCTGGCACTACTCCCTATCGGCGACCACTTCACAATGGGACCCCGTGAAGCCGCATACGCCGCGCAACTGCTCAACGTGCCAGCGATCCTACCCATCCATTACGGTACCTTCCCACTCTTAACAGGAACACCAGAAGAACTGCGTGAGTTGACTGCTTCTCAAGATGTGGAAATTGTCACGTTAGAAGTCGGGGAAACATTAGATTAAGAGATTTTTTGTAGCATAAACTGTTTGTTTCCTACGATGTAACATAAGCGAGGCGAGACAGTTTCTAAAACTCTCTTTCCTCCTCAATCCTTGCGTGCTCAATGTCCTCTTCCAACTCGTCTATAAATTCATTAAGCCACTGTTTGACATTCGCGTTATCTTCGTCCGTTTTGATACGAAGCAGTTTGTCCTTTTTCGACTCAAGGTACAAGCTACGTTCTCCTGTCCAAGACTCTGTTGCATAATTCGCACGTAGATTTCTGCGGACATCTTCTCGGTCACCGTAACGAACGAGAAATGCGCGGACGAGAGAATTCTGCCACTCCTCTGCTGAAAGGGTTTTGGAGACAAGTTTATAGGCGAAATACCAAGCGCGATTTTCCACATCCCTATCAATCCACTCCCAAATTTTTTCACGTGGAATGAAGGTTAACGCTCCTCTTTCATCCGTTGTTGAGAAAGGCTTTTTGGAATCCCCTTCTTTAAGCCACTTTTCTAAGAAAAAGTCATATTCCTCTAGGCGTTTGCTAATGTGTTTCCAAACTTGTTCTGGATGCTGTTTTGTCAACTCAGTTAACACAGAGCATGTTTCCGTGTTGAATGCTCCAAAAATAGTGCCCGTTTTTCCAAAATGGGGGATTACCTGTTCAATAAACGCTAAACCCTTTTCCGGATAGAGGTTTAGGAAAGCATTTGCAATATCTGTCCAATAGCCACCTGTCATAGAGTTCATCTGATTCGGGATCAAGTTTTCAAACCGAGCTGGACGAACAAGCAATTGGAACGTCAAGTTACATGGTAAAGTGAACTCTTGCTTTCCGTGAACATAATAGAAATAACACAATTTGAGGGCAATTGGGACAGCTAATTCGTTTGAACAATTCAGCAAAAACGTAATCCATTTGGTGAAGACTTCATCTGATAAGTTGTCTGTCACACGACTACCGAAGAAAGATGCGAAGGAGTTGATGTGCATAACCCCCTCTTTGGCAAGTTTGAGAAGACGCAAGCCTGCTCGATCTGTTATACCTGAACGATATGTGAGGTCTGGTATCAGCGCATTTAGTCTGGTATCCTCAACCAGTGCGTCAAGCTGCTCTTCCCATTCTGTTACGTTGTCTTCAAAGAGTGCTCGGAAATAACCACCCAGAAAGAACGCGCTTACATTTTCCCCCGCATTTCGTTGTGCCTCAAGAAGGGTTGGTAGAATGACAAATCCATCGTCTTTCTTACCGAGTTGATACCCAAAAGCGTATCCGTTATGTGCCTCAGTCGTAACGAGCCACTGTAGTTCCGATTGCAAAAGGTGCAGCTCTTCAACAGCTTGCTGAGCGAGTGTATGAATCTGTGGGTGCCCTTGCTCAAGGTAATTTTCGTTTTCGTCGAAGGCATCTACAAGTAAATTCGTCCCAACATACCGTTGCATCAGGGAATGAAAGTCGGAACCAATTAATTCATCCTTGAGGTGTTCCCAGCGTTGTCTTATGTCGTCGGGTAGTTCCTTTCCATTATGATGAAGGAACTCAACGACGGTTTTAATAAGCAGTCTGTTATCAACACAAGCTTTTTCCGAAAATATCTGGATTGTGTCAAAAACCATGTTACTTAAATTGGGGTGTCTTGCAATCCGAGGCGCACGTTGCAGCAGAATCCCTATAGCTTCTTCACGCTCATCCTCCGGCAAACACTCTAATTGTTCCGACAAGAGTTGCCATACTTGACGGTAAGCATCGAAAAGTTCACCGTATGTTTTAGGTTCCCAAAAATCAGCGTTTTTACGTAGTCCCTGATATTCTGCACCAGACATCCGTGAGAAATGGTCAGACTCCAGACCCTCATTACAAGCTTTCAATGCGAGTAGTCGTCGTTCTTTTGACCCTGATTCAAATGCCTCTTTCAAGACAGGTAAACGCTCTGCTGGAGATGCTTCGGTCGGTGCTACGCTGCCACGTCCGGGTGAAAAGAGCCCAGCAAATACACCACTGGCATTGTTTGACCACCCTTCATTTTCTGCTTCGCCGAGGGCAAGGAGCAACCGCGCGGCATCAACAAACAGATCACGTTGCATAGCAATTTTTTCAAGTGCCCATACTACGTCCCTTCGGCCAGTTGTGAATTGGAAAAGAGTCTCCCTATCCCAGGTCCCCATCGTACGCATCAGGCATTTTAAGGCTGCTTTGGGATCCGCTTCAGCCAATGCGAGAAAAAAACGGCTACCCAACCTTGTCTTCAGATATTCATCATCCCGAAAGGGACCATTTGGACCGAGAAGGTCTTCAACAATTCTTGATGCCGCGTCCGACTCAGCAGCGTAGACAAACATCTCGTAAAACCATTCAACCAATTTCGGGGTTAACCCTTCGGTGAAATCTTCAAGATCAAATAGTCTGTAATGTCTCTCCCACCATTGTGTCCATAACCAAATCTGGAGTGCCTTTGGTGTGATATAGAGTGTAGACTCGCCTTGAAGGATCCTACGCTCTCGGAGTTCATAGATGATATTTTCAAACTCGTACAATGTGATGTCATCGTCAGCTGCCTCAATCTTTTTAGCGATGGCCTCGGCCTCTTTGGCAACAGACCGATCGTAGCCAAACCGCTTAAAAAGCGCGAGATGTTGGAGTACCAATCGTCGGTGCTCTGTCTTTTCGCTATTTGGGTCATCACCTGCAGCAACATAACGTTCCCAGATATTAACCGTGCTTGGGGGTTTAAGTAAATCCTCGGGATGATTTACCAAGTTCTCACCGATGACGTGTGCAACTCTTGGTGAACCGCCACAGAGTTCACCCCATCGGTCAGCTTCAGCATTAGAAATAGTAGTTATATGTTTCTGAATGATGCTGCGAATCTGATCGTCATTCAGGGATGGAGTGTCATGGTAGGTAATGCCTCCGGCCCTATCCTCGTGATCATTATAGATACTAATCAACTTAATTTGAGGGCCTCGATGTCTCAGTTTATCCCAGAAATCCGAGCTGTTAGATCTGTCGCATTCATCAATTACAACAATGGCGGAGAATTGACTATCTTCTCGGAGGATTTCACGCATTAAATCCCTGCCACGAAATTGAGCAGCGGTGCAGTAGATAACAAGTGGAGCTAAATCTTCTGTCCTTGTGGCTTCCAAAACGAGTCTTGTTTTACCGATACCAGGTTCACCTAACACTCGCACGTGAACGGTGTCATAATTTTCACGCAATTCGTCCCTGATTTTTGCAATAGAATCTTCTTGCACTTCCCCAGAAACATAAGGAACGTGCATGTTAGCATCCAATGCCCAACTCTGATGTGTTTGAAAGTTTGAATCATCGCGTTCATTCACCCCTAATGCCAAAGATGGAAACACTTGCAAAAAACCGATTAACGTATTCTGACTCCATACCTCAACTTTGGGATGTGAATAACCGCACTGCTTTAGAAAATCCTCAACATGTTTAAGAGCCTCTCTACGTTGGGAATCAACTAAATCTATCCCAGTACAAACCAAAACATAAGTGCCATCAGTGTCAAGGCAGGCGCGGATACTTTCACCAAGATTTTCCTTGGTACCGAAGAGTTCATCCTCAATGTCTGACTTCCGCCACGGTTTAAATGAGGCTCCTGCTTTAAGTTGATAACTCGTTTTCCCCTGCTTTATGATGCCGCTTCCTGTTTCAATGTGAACATCATCAACAGCAGCATCAACGCCACCATCAGGGACATTAACTCGACTTGACACATTAATCTTACTGATGTCTATGCCGATCCGGCGCGCTTCTGCCCACAGCAGGTCTCTAAAGAAAAGCACTGCTTCAGTTGGGTTAAGCCGGCTAAGGTCTTCATTCCTTACAGTGAAAATTGTATCGCGGTTCATGGGATAACTCCGAAAGATTGGGGATAAGATTAGGATACCACATTTGGCAACTCATGTCAAATGCATTTACAAAAGTACCAGGGCTATTTAGTTTTCAGTTTTTTATGTATTTTGTTAGGAAAGTCGCGAATCGGAGCGTGCTTCTACAAGGGTATGTTGAGATTTAGGGTTCACTTTTATCGTTGAACTAAATGACCCTGCAAAAGTACAAAAGTCACCGAAGTAAAACATCCCGATAAGGACCTTGGAGACCAAAAGCGTTCACAGTCCTGAGCAGCTCCTGTGGGTTTCCTGTATCGTAACGCTGACCCGCGACCCGGTACCCCGACATCCCTTCCTGTTTGATCATTTCTGCCATTGCATCCCGTAATTGAATCTCGCCGTGCGTCACAATTCGGTGTCTGTAGTTGTAGTCCAATATGTCAAAGAGGAGCGGTGTGAGAAGGTCTATGCCGAAGTTGCAGAGATACTGTGCCTCTGGGATCCCTTCGACGCGGAGATGTTTTTGTGCGAATTCAACTGTCGGTTTTTCGGAGATTTGTGCTAATGTAAAAAGCCGAGCGGATTCAGCAGAAGGGCTTCCGTGGACGATGCCGTTGAGCGAGAGTTCGTTTTCATGGCAGAGATCTAAACTTGTCACAGACTGCTTAACCTGTGAATAGACATCCATTAGTTGTTTGGCACATGAGGTCTCTGATTCTGAAATATAGAGATGGTCACCGAGCAGAATCATAACCGGCTCACCCGCGGCGAAATCCTTTGCACAGTAGATGGCGTGTCCGAAACCTTCCGGTTTCTCCTGAATAGCGAAATGCAACCGTTGTCCTATTTCCGCCAATCGGTATGCCTGCGCTGCCAATTCCACCTTTTCAAGGATCGCATCGGCAACGGTACCAGAGAAATAATCGGTAATCGGATCGACCTGTTGCGGTTGAGCAACGATACACACCTCTTCCACACCCGCCGATAAAGCCTCTTCAATAATCAACTGAATGACCGGTTTTGCAATCCCGTCTGCCGCGATAATTGGAAAAAGTGCTTTCGGCACGGCTTTCGTTGCGGGAAAAAGACGTGTCCCGTATCCAGCAATGGGGATGATCGCTTTTTGAATCGGTTTCATGGGGTTTGACCTTAAGCGAAGATGTCCGCCTAAGTTTGGCGGACATCTCATTTTCAGTGCACCGTTTATTTATCATATAAGCAGTGCATATTTCAAGGGGCCCTATTGGGCGGATTTGAGATTACCCCAAGTCGTCGCCACTTTTCCTGCGGCATCAACGTCTAATGCACCTTCAATACCATCTCCGAGTTGTGCGACTTCATCGTCAGTGAGCGTCACGTTGAAAATAACAACTTCGTCAATGATACCGTTCCACTGACAGCGTTTGCCACAGCCGGGGTCTGCGCCGATGTAAACTTCTTCCGGACATGCCCAAGGCGGTCCCTTAGCATCCTCGGTCCCTTGTAATTCCCCATTGACGTAAATCCGATTTTGACCTCCATCCCAAGTACCGACAAGGTGCACCCATTCCTTCGCCGGGAGTTCATCGCCAAGGACTTCCAACTTACCGCCACCGTTGTTGTCTCGGATATGAAACGATGCCTTCGTGGTATTTTCACCGTTTTCGTGTGCACCCGTTCCGAGTAAGAACTGCGACCAGGTTGAACATCCAAGCCCTTTCCATACGACACATTTGCCGGTCGGGTCCTCTGCCGCATAGACCCAGGCGTGGACGGAGAACCCTTCGGATTCTTTGAAATCCAAAGCCGCTAACGTTTTATCTTCACCCTTGGTGCCGAGTTTGACCCAAGTGTCTTGACCGTTAAACTCCAACCCGCCGCCGAATTTGCCTTTCGCCCATTTCAGGTCGCCAACAAATTCACCATCGGTTCCGTTACCGGAAAGGTCTGTTACAACTTTACCTTTGCCTTCTTCAAATGTCCACATCCCAGCAATTGTCTTTTCATCAAGATTCGCATCGCTTGTGGTTATCATCGCGAAACTTAGGGCAATAATAGCAATTGCAGTGAGTGTATAATTCAGATAGCGTGTTATCAAAAACATTCCTGTTCCTCCTGACAGTCGCAATCGGACGATCGCTACTTTGTTATTTTCAGATGAATTGTTCCTTTTAGTTGAGGCGTTGGACCTCACCCGACAAGTCTAATCGGCGTTTCGGTTACTGTAAGTTTCCGGTTTTAATTTCTCAATCCCTTAGTTTACTAAAACCTGTTCATACATTTTACCTTATGCTTTGTCGGTTTGTCAAGTCAATTGCATCCGTTTCGGCAAGTTTCTGCTTAAGCGCGAGGTTATCTTCATAGACAGTTTTGATTAACTCCTCAATATCGGGATCCTGAACGGATATGTCTACGATTTTGAATCTTTGGAGTATCGCACCGATGAGGTCCGCCGTGCTAATCTCCTCTGGAGAGAATCGATACTGCACGCGAGTCCCCTCCTGATAGATGATGTGCGTATGAGGGATACTAATGTCTGGATAGGTTTCGGCATAATCAACACTCAAAATCCGTTCCGTTGAAAGCAACCGCCGGAGTGCGGCGAGTTCCCCGTCAAAGCAGAGCCTCGCGTTGTCAATGAGAATGACGCGTTTGCAGAGTTTTTCGACATCATCTAAGTCATGTGTTGTTAAGACGACTGTGACCTGCCGTTCGGCGTTAATTTTTTGAATGAACTCGCGGATACGCGCCTTGGCAACCACATCCAGCCCGATCGTCGGTTCGTCAAGGAATAGTACATCCGGATCGTGGAGAAGTGCCGCGGCAATATCTGCACGCATCCGTTGACCGAGGCTCAACTGACGAACGGGGGTCTGAAAGAAATCACCAAGACTCAGTAATTCGTCGAACACCTCCACATTATGGTGGTATTGTGCCCGTGGAATCCGGTAGATACGCTGCAGCAATTCAAACGATTCTCGTACCGGTAGATCAAACCACAAATGCGAACGCTGCCCAAACACAACCCCGATATGTTTGGCGTTCTCCTTCCGCTGACGATGTGGGATATAACCATTCACTGTCACACTACCTGATGTAGGCACCAAAATACCGGTCAACATCTTAATGGTTGTTGACTTTCCAGCACCGTTCGGTCCTAAATACCCCACAACTTCACCACGTGCTACGGAGAATGAAACGCTATCCACCGCTTGAACAAGGCGATGTTTGCGAGAGAAGAGGTTCACAAAACTTCCGAAAAACCCTTTGCGGTGGTGATAGACTTTGAAAGATTTGCTGAGATTATCAACTTTGATCATGGATTTACCTTTGTTGGTTTTCAGTTTTCAGTTTTCAGTTTTCGGTTAAAAGAGACTTTCACTTAACTGAAGCCTTCTTTTACTAACGACTGACAACTGACAACTCATAAACAGTGAAACTAATGCCCTGTGCTTTGATAGTGCAACACACCCCATCGCCAAAACAGCATGGTAACACCCAGAAAGAGAAAACCCGCATAAGGTGCTAATTGCACACCAAGTGGTGAGGCACCAGAAGACGCAACTTTTCCCAATAGAAAAAGGGACGGAAAATAGTTGACACACGCGAGTGGAATAATAAAAGTGAAAAAATGCCGAAACCACCACCGATAAATCGAAAACGGGTAACTCCCCATGAAAGTGCCACCGTGCGTGAAAATATTAATGATTTCTATGGATTGGATAGTCCAAAAACAACTTGTCGCGCCAATCACGAAAAGTCCAATAAAAAAGCAGGTGCCACTGACCAATGAAACCAGCAGATACCCGACCTTTGTAAGCGACCAGGTAATAGTTAACTGCGAATTGGAAATAAGCAGGACGGCAAATGCTTGCGCGAACCGACCGACTCGGCGGAGGAGAAAATCCTGTGCAAAGACTTGAAAAAAAGTAGCGAGCGGGCGAATGAGTATTGTATCAAAATTACCGCGCACAACATTTCTCTGAAAGACATCAAAGCCTCTCCCCATCATCTCGGCGACAGCAAAGCATATACCAATCATACCGTAGAGAAACCCGACCTCCCATAGACTCCATCCTGCTAATTGTTTGAAACGATTAAAGAGCAGAGCAATCATGAAAAAATCGATGACAGAAACGCTCGCTTGGGCAAATAGGTCAAAGATAAACGAGACTCGGTACGCCATCTGTGATCGGATGCGAAGTTTGACAAAATGGAAGTAGAGTGAAAGATAGTGCATTTTTTTTGGAAATACCTACTAACCGCCCTGTATGACGAGCCGGGAAAACCCTCGTTTTAAAAGAACTCTGCCCAACCCGAGAAAAAATAGGTTCCATATCATCTGTTTGCCTATAGCAATCCAGATTCCGCCACCAGTGATTTTACCCAAATAGATACTAAACGGGACATCAATCAACCCCGCAAATGGTAGCCATTCCGTAATGTGTGCCATCCATTCGGGCCATAACGCAATCGGGACCAGCATCCCGGAAAATAAGGTGATTAAGGAATAGGACAGTCCAGAAATTCCTGTTGTATCCAGCGTCCAGAACGCAGAGCTAAAAATTGTTATCGTGATAGCAGCACTCATAGAAATAGCAAGCATCATTGAAACTGTAAAAGCTATTAAGGTGGTGGGCTGCTGCGGAATCGCAACAGCGAAGAAGATAATGCTGATAAGAAAGGTCGGGAGGCCCCGCATGAATAAGTAATAACTGGCTCTGCCACATTCATCCGCGAACCAATATGCATGGAAGTCTACCGGTTTGGTTAATTGGAGGGCGACGCTACCATCTTTTATCGCGTTCGTAATTTCAGAACGAGCCCCCCAAAAGGGCATGACCATAAAAAAAACCTGACAGAGGACGAAATAGGTAATAACTTCATTCAGGTTGAGGGGTTGGGGACCGGTACGCGCTGCATAAAAAGCAGTATAGACAAAAATCTGCACCAGCAGAAAGAAGAAATTGGTGGTCAAACCCGCAAGGTTTGCAACCCGATATTGCATCCGCTTTTGGAATGACTTCGTCACAAACGCCAGATAGACATGAAAGGTCAGATAGAGGGATCTCATCCCTTAGCAGTGTTGAGGTCAGCGAGAGACACAGATTGCCCCTTCTCTGAGGATTCGTAAATACCGTCAAGCATCTGCATCAGCATGATACCCTGTTCCGCTGAAGCGATAGGGGTCTTCCCGTCCACTATGCACCCCACGAAGTGTTTTACCTCTTCGTCAAAGCTGTTAATCGAAGGCGCGTCAAGCGGTTTATCCACTTCCTTGCCGTTTTCCTCCGTGTAAAGAGTAAACGGGTTGAGCGTCGCTCCTGCTTTCGTTCCAGCGATTTTAATGTAATTATCGCCCGGCAGGTTCAGTGCCCACGTTGTTTCGAGGATAATGGTCGCGCCGTTTTCAAAGCGGATTTGCGCGAAGGTCCCATCGTCAACATCGTATTTAACGTCATCTGGCACGAGATGCCCAAAGTGAGAATATGCTGCACCCATAACTTCAACCGGTCTTGGAGAGTTCATTAGCCACCAGATACAATCTAACGCATGGACTCCAATATCAATGAGCGCACCGCCGCCAGAGCGTGCTCTATCGACAAACCAGCCTTCTTTACCAATCGGGATGCCGCGCCGCCGGACATAAGCGGCTTTACCGAAATAAACATCACCCAGTTCGCCTGCTTTAACAAGCTGCTTCAGCCGCTGGGAACTACCATCAAACCGCTGCACGAGGGCGTACATTAAAGTTTTACCGTTTTCGGCAGCTGCATCCGCCATAGCCTTTGCTTCTTGCGCGCTCCGAGCAGGAGGTTTTTCACATAGCACATGCTTACCGGCATTCAACGCATCAATAGAAATGGGCGCGTGGAGGAAATTCGGCAAACACACACTCACAGCATCAATATCTTTGTTCTCCAACATCTCTAAGTGATTGGTGTAGGTATTCGGTATTTTATGTTGTGCTGCCACCTCTTCGGCATGCGTCTTGTCTAAATCGCAGACAGCAATAACCTCTGAACGCGGATCGGCAGTATAGCCTTTGAGATGCTGCATCCCGGGCCAACCCAGACCAACGACAGCCGCACGGACTTTTGTTGTTTGACTTGACATAATACGTGTTCCTTTACTTATTAGCCATCAGCCGTCAGCCGTTGGAAACCGTCAGCAAGAGGCTTTGTGGTAGGTAAGAGTTCCCAACTGCCATACGCTCTATTGAGTGTTGATGATTTTCGATAGCCAACAGCCAATTGCCAACCAAAACTTGCTATTCAACGTGAGTTTAATAACGGGCGAGGTTAGGAATGCAGATCGCATGAATCAACACGGAATGCGCGTATTGCCTTGCAGTGAGAGTCCGTGGGGAAACCTTACGCCGCAAAACCTCGCCTACCGGGCTTTGTGAGTTTAATAACTGAAAAGGTTAGGAATGCAGATCGCAAATGTAAAGCAAAGACAAATTTTGCCGCGTATGGGAAACCAAATTTGGGCGTGTACGCCGCAAAACCTCGCCTACCGAATTTTCTGCGGTCAACTATGTGATTCTATTCGTGACGCAGTGCTTCTGTGGGGGTAAGACCGGCGGCTTTGTTTGCTGGATAGAGTCCGAAAAATACACCGATGAACGCAGAAACCCCAAACGCAATCAACGCAGCTTCAATAGAGACGATGGCAGGCCAACTCGCCTTCATGAGTTTTGAAATAATCAAGCCAGAAATAGAAGCGAGGCTGCTTCCAATGAAAATGCCGATGAGACCGCCGCAGACGCTTAAAACAATCGCTTCAATCAGGAATTGCGTCAAGATGTCACGCCGTCTCGCACCGATCGCTTTACGTAAGCCGATTTCGCGAGTCCTCTCTGTTACAGAGACCAACATGATATTCATGATCCCGATGCCGCCAACGAACAGAGCGACACTCGCAACACCGCCAAGGAGTATCTGGACAATCCTGCTGACATTGCCTACCTGTTTTATAATCTGTTTCGCAGTGAAAAATTTAAAATAATTTTCATCGCCGTGTTGTTGACGCATAGCGACCTTGATTTCAGCAACAGCTTGCTCGACTTTTTCGTAGCTCTCGGCCTGGCAAAACAGGTAGATCCAGCCTTTATATTTCCCGATAAAACGAAGCCCCATTGTAGTGATCGGAATAATCACCCGATTATCCCAACCCTCACTCGCCATACTATTGCCTTTCTCCTCCATGACACCAATCACAGTGAACCGCTCTGGACCTATTCTAAGTTCAAGCCCAATCGGATTCTGCATCTGAAATAGATCTTTATGGACTTCGGACCCGATCACACACACGGGGTCCCTTCGCTCAATGTCGTTCTCAGTAATGAACCTACCTGTTTGGATGTACCAATTGTTGGCTTCTGAATAGTAGACGGTAGTGCCGTGGACCTCAAGAGACTGATTAACATGTTTGTGTGACACACGAAGGTTCATCTGTGACTGTGCCGTAGCCAGTTTAAGAGACGGACAGTTCTCAGTGATAAAAGCGAGGTCTTCGTATTCAATATATTCTGGGTGTTTATTTTTGATATACGATCCGTCCTCTCTCCGAATTGCATCTTTCCGAAAGCAGACAATCATGCCTGCACCGCCGATACGTTCTAATTCGGCGAGCATGAGATGTTCGGCACCGCCACCAACCGAAACAACCGAAACAACAGCGGCGATACCGATGATAATGCCGAGCGTCGTGAGGATGGACCGCAATTTATTCCGTTGAAGCGCTGCCAAACCGACGCTAACGCCTTGGGTAATCTGCATGGGTTCCTAAATTCTTGTAAGAGACTTGTGCTACTCCGGTTTCATAGATTCGCCGTGCAACAAGAATGCGCGGATGTCGTAACGCCCAGGGCGTTCAATCGGTAAATCACCGTTCTCGATCATCAAATCGAGCGGGTTCGCATGCGTCCGCAACGGCAATTGAACCACTTCATGCATACGGGCGGATTCATAGATTGCCATGATAATCTCAATAGCAGCCCGACCGTGTTTGGCTTCCCCGCGGTGTTCGGGACCGCCTTCAATCCACTCGACGAGTTCAACGGCTTGCGCGATATGCTGGTTCGCACCATCAGACGGACGTTCTTCCCATTCGGCGGCCTTATTATTGAGAAGGCGGACGCGCCCCTCCGTTACATCTGCAATACCGTCTGTACCGTAGACGATGCCGCCTTGGTAATTCGGCCTGCCGATTTCTTGCAAAAGCATGCCGATGCAGCCGTTCTCGAAACCGATGATGCCGGCACTCCGGTCCTCAATCTGAATATCGCGTTCATAACGCTCGGTTTTACGTTCAACGTTGCCAATCACCCACGTCGAGGCAGGATCCCCGAGGACGTAGCGCATCATATCAAACAGGTGTGAACAGTCATTCAATAAACCCTGTCCCCCGTGACAGACAATCTGTCTCGGTTCACCGATCGCTCCTTCAGCGATGAGGTTTCGGGCATCTGTCCATGCAGAATTGAACCTGCGTTGGTGCCCAATGACGACCTTAACACTGTTTCGGTTGGCGGCGATTAACATATCATCGCATTCACCGAGGTTTACACCCATCGGTTTTTCACAGAGTACTGCCTTTGGACTCCGTGCACACGCGGCGATAGTCATAGGCGCGTGGAGTTTATGCCACGTCGCGATACTTACAATATCAAGATTTTCGTTATCTAACATCTCGCGCGCGTCCAAATAACAGTTTTCAGCAGGAACACCGTAGGTGTCCGAAAACTTGTCAAGTGCTGCTTGAACTGGGTCGGCGAGCGCGACGATCTCTGTCTGTTCAACACCCTGATAGCCGCGGGCGTGGGCATTGGCAATACCACCACATCCGATAATTCCAACGCGATATTTAGAGGTTCCCATATTCATACTTCCTATATTTCTGCCACTCTATGGATTTACATAGCGGCAATGAAGTGGGTAAGAAGACAGAGCCGTTCAGTTTTCCTGCAGTTTCGTTTTTCGATCAAGGGGTCTTAACTGTAGGAGCGACCTCTCGGTCGCGACTCCGGGCTTTGCTGGCGATGGTAGGATCCCCACTCGTTATTGAGAAGGGCTCAACCTCGCCTACCGACAACTGACAACCAACTGCTGACAACTGATGGCTAACCGTTGATAAAAGCCAATTGTCAATCACAGAAAGTCTATAATCTTGAAAATCCTATAATCTTATAAATCCGGATTCAGACAATAACACAAATTTTCTGAAAAAAGCAAATTTTTTGTTACCTTTTCACAGAAATTGCGTATTACAGAGCACGTTGTCATATTTTATAGAATTATCAAAGATGAGGAAAATACAGATGAGTTTCCTTATAGCACTCGCTGTCATCTGGGTTAACGTGCTTGTCAGGTTTTCCAGACATTCCTAAGTCCGGTCAGCGTTTCAAAATTATTCGATCATTCGTTTCAAGATTAAGTGGCATAAAAGGCTACAATGGTTAAGTCCATCGTAGCCTTCTGCCTATAGCGATGTAAATTTTTAGCATTAAGTGTCCCAAACTGTACCGACACCTTGTCGGAGGGGTTTGTAACCTCGATTTTGGTACGCCAAAACCCCAGCGAACGACAAGTATATACTTTCAGCCAAAATTTAACAAAATATTTCCACACCCGCCTATGGTGTCCTTGGTGGACGGTAAAAGGGCACTACTAACTAATTGCTCGTATCTTCACCGAGATGCGACGCGACAATGACTAAATCCTGAATATTCACCGTGCCATCACCATTCAGATCCCCCTTAAGACCTTCACCAGACTCACCCAATTGACCAGCGACAAGCACCAAGTCCTGAATATTAACAGTCCCATCGTCGTTAACATCCCAAGGAGTCGGCGGCGGTGGCGGCATCTCTATGGTCGTTGTCGTTGTGACTTCAGCAGTCACCGTACTGTCAGTGCCAGAGGTTGCTGTCACACTGATGGCGTAATCACCGGGTGTTGTCAGTAGGTCGCCTGCGACCATTAATGTCACTTCTGCGGACGCACCCGCCTCAAGTTCGATTGAATTCTCGCTGAGACTACCGAGCACACTCCCTTCAATACCGACTTCTGCGGAGGCTTCAAGCGATACCGTGTCCATCATATTACCGGTATTTGTGACTTTGAGAGTATAACTCACGCCTGCGACAGTATCTATCGTAGAGAGTGCCGTGTTTCCGACGATTTCCAACGACACGCCCGCGATTACCGGCATCTCTATGGTTGTTGTCGTCGTGACTTCAGCAGTCATTGTATTGTCGGTGCCAGAGGTTGCTGTCACACTGATGGCGTAATCACTCGGTGTTGTCAGTAGGTCGCCTGCGACCATTAATGTCACTTCTGCGGATGCACCCGCCTCAAGTTCGATTGAATTTTCGCTAAAACTGCCGAGCACACTCCCTTCAATGCCGACCTCTGCTGAGGCTTCAAGCGATACCGTATCCATCATATTACCGGTATTTGTGACTTTGAGGGTATAACTCACGCCTGCGACAGCATCTATCGTAGAGAGTGCCGTGTCTCCCACAACTTCCAATGACACACCAGCAACTACGGGGACTGGGGGTGTCGATTCCTCTTGTGACGTGTAAATGTAATCTCCAGCTCCTGCGGGGGAAAAATCTCCGTTGGCAGCGTTTCCAGCGGCGTAGAAGGTAATGGGTCCGATATCAGCGTCCGGAGCGGTCCACTGAAATTCCCAACCGTGCGTATCATTTGTGCCTTGAGCAGTTCCAATTGAGGTTTGCTTAATATATTGTTTACTATTTGCTTCCGATAGCTGCGTGTTCCCTGCAGCGTCAGCAGCAAAGGTACCAGCACGTGTGCCATCGGCATCCAGTGCAGCCATCTCAAATCCCCAACGGCTCTGTCCATCACGCGCCAGATTGACAACAATCGTATACACCTCATTCGGTATGTATGTTTCGGGGATTGTGAGCATTAGTGAGCCACCTGCGGCATTGAGGTCATTACCAACATGGCATTGTGTACAATCGCCTTCATCGGGAGCCCCCGTAAGGGCATCTAAGGGGCCGAAGGAGTTAGCGAATACACTTCCACCGCTTGCAGCGAAAAGCAACACAAGCACTCCCCAAACAGGTAAGATATTTTTTAGATTCATCAAAAACTTTTCCTTTGTTTATACGATGAAAAACGCCCCAACGCCGACTGCTAATCGGCGTTGATTCGCTGTTAGCTCAACCGGCAGATCGGGGCGTTTTATTTTTCAATAGCAATTTTTGGCTTGCAAGCTTCGCCAAAAAGCGTTTTCGCTGCGTTTCCTACTTCAGGATAACCATCCGTCGGGTTGCAGCAAAGTCTGGTGTCTGAAGCGTATAGAAGTAGATACCACTTGCGACGCGCTCGCCAACTGAGTTCTTACCATCCCAATACGCTGCTGTCGCAAGTGTCATGTAGGAACCCGTCGGTTTCAGACCTAAATCCAGTGAGCGAACCAGATGACCCGCAATATTATGGATATGGATTGACACTTCAGTCGATTTGCTCAACTGATATGGAATCCATGTTTCAGGGTTGAACGGATTCGGATAGTTCTGCGCCAGAATCGTGTCTTTGGGCTGCACATCACCGACATTCAGTTGCAGACTCAGGAAAGCATTACGAATGTCATCGGTTGAAACGGTGCGCTGGAAGGGACCCGAGACGATATTCCCGCGTTCGTCGTAGAGAGCGATTTCGAGTTTATCGCCTGCTTCAACGACGCTCTTGCGGTTGAGGTCTGCCCAGACAGCGGAAGAACGTTTCACAGCACTCGTGACATTCTCCGTGGCGATAATACCAGTGCGGAGGTTTTCTGCGACGAGTGTGTAACCCGTGCCTGTATCCATGCCGCGGATATCGCTGGTAACAACAAACGCCCATGCACTCTTAAAGGTGGAAAGGGCAGGTGCAGCAGCGACATCAACATCGGCATCAACATCAGCGTCGGCATCAGCGTCGGCATCAGCGTCGGCATCAGCATCAGCATCAGCGTCGGCATCAGCATCAGCATCAGCGTCGGCATCAGCGTCGGCATCGGCATCAGCATCAGCGTCGGCATCAGCGTCGGCATCAGCATCAACAACTGGTTCATCTGGCATCGGTTCCGGTTCAGGTTGGTTGTCCCATGCGCTACCGGTGAACTTCACCATACCGCTAGTAAGCGTATTGACGATATAACCCATGCCACCGTTGATACCAAAGCCATCACCTTCCTCAGCGACAGTGTAACCAGTGAAACGCTGCGTTGTGGCATCGAGTTGGATGACGACTGTTGCGCCGAGCATTTCTACTAACGATTTCGCTGTGTACGGTTTTGCCGGCATCAGCGGAATAGAAATCATGTTCAAACCGGGCTCAAAAGTCACATCGAAACCGTATTCTTCAGGCATAACCGGTTCTTCAACATCATCTTCGCCTTCAACAACGGCATCAGCATCGGCATCAGCATCGGCATCAGCGTCGGCATCAGCGTCGGCATCAGCGTCGGCATCAGCATCAGCGTCGGCATCGGCATCAGCATCAGCGTCGGCATCAGCGTCGGCATCAGCATCAGCGTCGGCATCAGCGTCGGCATCGGCATCAGCGTCGGCATCGGCATCAGCGTCAGCATCGGCATCAGCATCGGCATCAGCGTCGGCATCAGCATCAGCGTCGGCATCGGCATCGGCATCAGCGTCGGCATCAGCATCAGCGTCGGCATCAGCATCAGCGTCGGCATCAGCGTCGGCATCGGCATCAGCGTCGGCATCGGCATCAGCGTCAGCATCGGCATCAGCGTCGGCATCAGCGTCGGCATCAGCATCAGCGTCGGCATCAGCATCAGCGTCGGCATCAGCATCAGCGTCGGCATCAGCGTCGGCATCGGCATCAGCGTCGGCATCGGCATCAGCGTCAGCATCGGCATCAGCATCGGCATCAGCGTCGGCATCAGCATCAGCGTCGGCATCGGCATCGGCACCGTCATCGCCTGTATTGTCACCAGTTACAATGTCTTCGGGAGGCACCTCTCCATTATCTTGACCGTAACTTACCGTTGTAAATGCCAGACATAGCAAAATGGCTAATACAGAAAAAATAATTTTCCCATTAAAAAGCTGGTCTTTCATAAGACGCTCCTTATCGTTTTGACTTGTTTGTTTCTACCTTTCGGTATACATTTAGGTGCCTCGTTTGAGGTTGAGAAAAATAACGGACATTCTTTACATCGGCGCGTTGCCCTGAGAAGCGTAAAGGTAAATCACTCAAACGTGGTCTCCTTAAAAGATAAGTTTATCTTAATGTCAAAATTTTGTCAAGTTAAATTAGTTAAAATTTAGTGGTATTTGTGGTGAAATACAAAAATATGTAGATATCTACTCATAAACGCGCTTTGATGAAGTTTAATTATTTAAATAAATCGGTAATCCCAGGCCCGGTAGGTGCGGTTTTGCGGCGTACCATAGGTGTCAATTTAGGGATTTTCACGGCGTTGTGTGGCAGCGTCCCTACAGATGCCACCCCTCTGGGGCTTGGATTTTTGGCTGATATACGTTTCTACACAAATGCCGTCCCTCTGGGACTCAAGAGGGTTTTAGGATATACACGGTTTGTGGATAGAACCCAGTGTGGTTCCAAACCGCGCTTACCGAGTCTGGGACTGAGACTGCCCTTTTTCTTAAATTGACATATATGGTGCGGTTTTGCGGCGTACCATAGGTGTCAATTTACGGATATTTCTCGGTATTTGTTGTAGGGCTCTACAGATTCTTTCGGCGAATGTCTCTTGAACCCCATAGGGGTGGCATCTCTGTAGAAATACGTCCCCAATGTCCTTGAACCCCGTAGGGGTGACATCTATCGCGGTAGGAAAGATCAATAGGTGTTGGTATGCCTACATGATAGATGTCACCCCTCTGGGGAACCTGATATTTATCTCATCTGCGGTATCTACAGGGATACTGAAAAATACCCAAGCAAATAGACCCTACTGGACTCAAGAGGGTTTTAGCGTATACAAGGTTTGTGTTAAGATTAGACAAAAAATAATTATCTGAACACCGTTGACAAGTTTTAGGGTATACAAGGTTTCTGCGTAAAATCCGGCGCAGTTGGAACAGCACCTACCGTTTCTGTATGGTGCTGACGATTGTTTTTCTTAATAGGACTTACGCAGCGCGTTCAGAAGTCCCCTGATAAGGGGGATTTAGGGGTTTCTAGTAAAGCCCAAAAACATCTGAACACAATACGGCTTGATACTTCACCACCGCTGGCGAGGTTTCCTAACCTCGCCAATTCCTTAGTGTCCATTTAATTGTAGGCTTTACTATAAAAAGCAAAAATCTACCATCGCGTCTAAATTTGCGTAAGTCCTGATACATAACAAAACGCCCCAATACCGACAACGAATCGGTGGATTGGGGCGTTTTGTTATGCTAAATCATTTTCGCTGCGTTTCCTACTTCAGGATAACCATCCGTCGGGTTGCAGCAAAGTCTGGTGTCTGGAGCGTATAGAAGTAGATACCACTCGCGACGCGCTCGCCAACCGAGTTCTTACCATCCCAATACGCTGCAGTCGCAGGCGTCATGTAGGCACCTGTCGGTTTCAGACCTAAATCCAGTGTGCGAACCAGATGACCCGCAACATTATGGATATGGATTGACACTTCAGTCGATTTGCTCAACTGATATGGAATCCATGTTTCAGGGTTGAACGGATTCGGATAGTTCTGCGCCAGAATCGTGTCTTTGGGCTGCACATCACCGACATTCAGTTGCAGACTCAGGAAAGCATTACGAATGTCATCGGTTGAAACGGTGCGCTGGAAGGGACCCGAGACGATATTCCCGCGTTCGTCGTAGAGCGCGATTTCAAGTTTATCGCCTGCTTCAACAACGCTCTTACGATTGAGGTCTGCCCAGACAGCGGAAGAACGGTTCACAGCACTCGTGGCATTTTCTGTAGCGATAATGCCAGTGCGGAGGTTTTCTGCGACGAGTGTGTAACCCGTGCCTGTATCCATGCCTTGGATATCGCTGGTAACCACAAACGCCCATGCACTCTTAAAGGTGGAAAGGGCAGGTGCAGCGGCAACTTCTTCAACGACCGGTTCTTCAGCAGGTGCTTCTTCAGCTGCGGGTTCTTCGGCAACAACTTCAGCAGGAGCTTCTTCGGCAACAACTTCAGCAGGAGCTTCTTCGGCTGCCGGTGCCTCAACAACGGGTTCCTCAACGACAGGTTCCTCAACGACGGGTGCTTCGACGACGGGTTCCTCAACGACAGGTTCCTCAACGACGGGTGCTTCGACGACGGGTTCCTCAACAACAGGAGCTTCTTCCGGCTCAGGTTGGTTGTCCCACGCACTACCAGTGAACTTCACCATACCACCAGCTGGGGTATTAACAATATAACCCATGCCACCGTCAATGCCAAACCCATCGCCTTCCTCAGCGACAGTGTAACCGACGAAACTCTGTGTTACGGCATCCAGTTGGATAACGACCGTTGCGCCGAGCATGTCTGCTAACGATTTCGCGGTGTAGGGCTCTTCCGGCATCAACGGGATAGAGACCATGTTCAAGCCGGGTGTGAGCGTGACATCAAAGCCAGGACCTTCGGTTACCGTCGGTTCTTCCACAACGGGTTCTTCCACGACAGGCTCTTCCACGACAGGCTCTTCCACAACCGGTTCGGCAGGTGCGTCAACGGGTGTGATCATGAGCATTGCTGTCGGTTCTGTCCATGCAAACGCTTCGCCGACATCAGCACCACCTTGGATACCTGCGTGTGGCATAATCACGCCACCTTCGGTCGGAACACGTGCGTTACTGCCTGCGGGATCAGCCTCAGCATCTAAACCGAGCGGACCCGGAATGTCGGAAGCCATCTCTGTGTTATCTTCACTACCAGCATCGTAAGAATTCAGGTCGATACTCATGGAAACAGGCATACCTGCTTCATCAAAGAGTGGTACGTCGGTAGCGGCGATGATCGCATCGTTCGTTGAAACTAACATAGATCCAACGGAGAGCGAAGAGTTCACTGCATCAGCAGTTACTGTAACGGTAATAGACCCACCGGGCGGAACCATATCAGCAGCAACGAGGCTGTTCGCGCCAGCAGCTGTTGCAAGTAAAACGAGACCAGAGGGATCTCCATTTTCAGCAAGTGCAACAAGTGCTGGACTCGCCGGTTGACCGACTTCAGCAAGATTAATACCCGCAGCGTGTGTGACGAAGATAGGATGTGAAAAGACCTGTCCGCCCGATCCGGGTTCACCTGTGGTGAGGTTCGTGAGTTTAATCTCGAACATCTGGCTAACCGGCATTTCTACTTCAGTAGGTTCTTCGGTAGTTTCCTCAGTCACCTCTTCAGTGGTTTCCTCGGTAGTTTCTTCAGTGGTTTCCTCAGTAGTCTCCTCGGTTACCTCTTCGGTAGTTTCTTCAGTGGTTTCTTCGGTAGTTTCCTCAGTCACCTCTTCAGTGGTTTCCTCGGTAGTTTCTTCAGTGGTTTCCTCGGTAGTCTCCTCAGTTACCTCTTCAGTAGTTTCCTCGGTAGTCTCCTCAGTTACCTCTTCAGTGGTTTCCTCGGTTACCTCTTCAGCAGCAGCTACAGTCACCATGCCATCTGCAGTTGTGGCTCCCAAGTCAGTAGCAGTGGAGTCGGTGATAATAACGCCTGTGAGGCTAATGGTGGATGCCTTCGCTTCAACAACTTCAAACGTTACCGTAGCGAGTGTGCCATCGCCATCGGGCGCGGCACCAGCAAGAGAAGCCGCCACCAATTCAACGCTACCTTCAGATGCCTTGGGCGGATTGACGAAGGCACCTGGTGGTAAGTAGTCGCCGTTCGCACTTTCTACATAACTCAGTGCAGTGGCATCAAAATTGACGGTCATTTGGTATCCGGCGACACCTGCGCCACCCATTATATTGATATTCACCATGAGTTGTTCCCCGACTGCCGGGGATTCAACTGTAGCAGGATCCACAGAGACAACGGGTGCACCGTAACTCATGGCTGTAAATCCTAAACACATTGCAACAGCTAATAAGGAAAACAGGATTTTCCTATTAAAAAGCTGGTCTTTCATAAGACACTCCTTATAATAATTCATTGATATTGTGACGTTTTCTTTACCATAGTGGTATAGAGGTCAGTCCCTCGTTCGCGAATATGGGGTATCCTCCAGAGTGGTATGTTTTTGTCAAAGGCACAAAGGTGGTTCGCTTAAACGAGGTTTTCTTAATTAAGGTAAATTTACCCTAATATTATAACGTTGTCAAATCAAATTCGGTTTAAAGTTTAAATTGGACAATTTTCGTCAATTGGACGAAGATACCTTTATTGTCATCTTAAGTATACCATAAACCTTAGATATAAAACAAATTAAAAACAGATTACTAATTTAACCTAAGTTGCCACCTAAGCAAAATGCAGATATATCACAAAAACTTATATCAGGACATATTATTAAATATTTTTTACTCATAAATTTGCCCTAATACCCAATTAACTTGCTTAGAAGTCTTTTGATCAAGTCAGCATTGCGAGGCACAGGGACCTCGCACTACAAATGGGGTTAATTTGGTATAATATAGACGATTATACTTTAATTTGACGCATCAGTCAAATTAAATCCATCTATAATTTCAAAATGAGAAGGAATCCGCGTGAGATTCAGGCAAAGATGTGATCTGAATACGTTTAGTCTTTCAAGTGGAAAATTGGGTTAATTTACACGCGGTGCAAGCGCGTTCCAAACATCGGCTAATTCAGCAGTAGCTTTGTAAACCGGGTAGAGTGCTTCCCACATCGCTTTGCGTGCTGCAGTAGCAGCGTCCGCATCGCCTTCGGCAAGTGCTGTTTTGAGTTGATTGCCCATCTCTTGTTGGACGGCTGCGCACGTTTGTGTCAGTTCCGCAAGCAATTGTGCTGCATGGCTCTGGCGCGCAACGAGTTCCGATACGGACACCCGCATATCCAACTCGACATCGTAAGCGTGAGCAGATGCGAAATTGTGTGGTAACCGTTCACCTTCTTCTGTACGTGGCGTGTGGGTCGGGTGGATATGTGGTGTAACAGATAAATACATCGTCATCGGTTCATCACCGAGAACGCGCACCGTATGCGGCTGATCTACCAGAGCAACACACATCTGCCCCGGTCCCAACTCTTCGGTTTCGCCATCAATCTCAAATTCGACACGTCCTTCCAGAATCAGGAAAATCTCATGTCCTAAGTCGTGGCTATGAAGTTGGGCACTCTGCCCAGGCTCCATCTTCAAGAACCGTGAACGAATTTGCGGTGTCACCAACACGTTGCGGACATCTGTACGGTAATCGTAAACAGGAAATCCCATCGCGTGCCTCCATACACTTTTGGGACAAATATAGCATTTTCCATGAAAAATGTCAAGAAAATTTCGATTTGCTGGTCGCGGGTTCTTTTTTGTAGGAGCGACCTCCCGGTCGCGACACTCACTGACCGCTGATGGTTTCCGATGGTTAACTGCTGAGTACCTTTTTTGTTGACATTCCTTTAGATATGAATACAATATTCGCTAAAGACTCAATTAACTGATAACTTAACTGATAACTGAATGCCTCTTTTTGAATTGAAAGGACATTAATTATGGATTTGACACGTCAACCGCCACGTCGTCCCTCAAACCTCGCGGTCGCTGGGATTGTCGGTGCGGCACGGATGACAGACAAAGCACGCGCGCATAACGAGGAGACCCTCGACGAGTATATCTACGGTGAGAGCTCCGGTTTAGATCAACGCGTCTTAGCATTTTTAGGGATTTCAGCCGACGCTTTCGCCGAAGCTGCTGGAGAACGCGATGATACCGCCCTCGGGCACTGGGTACTTGAAACGAGCGGAAAGACAGCGGCAGAGATTGCCGAGTTTAACGATGCCGCCCTTAGCCAACTGCCCGATACCGATGCGCATAAACAACGCTTGAAGGATCGGCTCGCTCGCTTCGCACCCGGTAGAACCGATATTACAACGGTACTGCAGTCGATGGAACTCGACGATTGGGGGAGTTTCTGGCAGGTTGACCTCACTGCCGGTCCGCCCCGCAGCGCATGCGCTAAAGATATTGCTGGCATCTGCGGTGTTGCACGCATGGCAGACAAAGCGCGCGCCGAGCGCGCCGAGAAAATCGGGGAATACAAATACGGCGGCGACTCCGGGCAAGATGTACGCATTCTTACCTTCCTCGGTATTTCAGCCGCAGATTTTCAGGAAGCAGCGGTTAACAATCCGAACGATCTCGAAATCGGTGCGTGGGTGTCGGAAAACTGCAGTAAATCGCAGGATGAGATTGATGCCTTCAACGAAACCTTGGTAAACTACGGACCCAATGAAGCGTCACAGGAACGGTTTGACGCGCGCATCCAAGAAATAGATCCGAGTCGCACGGACATCACTACATGGGTCGCACTGCAAGACTTGGACGACCAATTGAGTTTCGGTATTATCGATCTCAACCGCCGCGCACCACGAAGCCCTTATAATACCGATGTCTACGGAATGGTTCAACTCGCACGGTTGATTGACAAAGGCAGAGCATTCAATAGCAATACACTCGGTGCCTATTTTTATGGTGAGGATTCCGGGATTGACCGGGCAACGCTCGCTTTTCTGGGGGTTTCCCCTGCAGAGTTCACTGAAGCACTAAAAACGTTGTCAACCGATGCAGAAGTTGAGGCATGGTTAAAGGCAGATCATCCGAAAAGCGAAACGGACATCAGGGCATATAACGAACAGATGACGCAGATGGGCCCCACGACTGAGCGACACAAAGCAATGATGGCAAAGATGCTCAATCAGATTGCCCCAGACCGTACGGACATCAATACATGGTTTGCGCTGATGCTCCTTGACGATGAGAAAACCTTTGCGCTGTAAAGTGATTGGATCAAACGTCCGTTGGGTGGAGCATTGAGCGAAACCCAACTTCTTCACTTCCATGGACAAGACGAGGTGGTGTTAACGATGAAAAACCTTGAAGCAATCGCGGATGTACAGTCTGGGAAAACCAGAGTTGCCAATGCCGCATGGTGGGGTTTCAACCCAGAGGACGCGACAGAAACCTTACAAGCCGCTATTGACTCCGGCGCGAAACGCTTGGTTGTTCCCAATATGCGCGCCGACTGGATAGTTCGACCCATTAAACTTGCTGGAAATCAAGAGTTAATTTTTGAACCCGGGACGGTCGTCACGGCAAAACGGGGTGAGTACCGCGGCAGAGGCGACTCGATGTTCATTGCACAAGATGTCGAGAACCTCACTATCCGTGGATACGGTGCAACTTTCAGGATGTGGAAACAGGACTATATCACCGGGCTTGTGCTTGAACAGTTGGGCTGGCACCGATGGTACGGGCAGTATGAGAAGGCGGAGTGGCGGATGACGCTGGCGATTCGAGGCAGTAAAAATGTAACTGTCGCAGGTTTAACACTCGAAGATAGCGGTGGAGACGGTATCTATGTTAACGGTGGTAAGGAACGCTCCTACTCTGAAAATGTACATCTACGCGACATCGTCTGCAACAACCACTACCGACAAGGCATCAGTGTTATTAGTGCTGAAAACCTCAAAGTCGAAAACTGCTCGTTTTCAAACACGTGGGGAACGCCACCTTGCTCTGGCGTAGATATTGAGCCGGACAAAAGCGAACAGCGAATAAAGAATGTGACATTCTCCGGTTGCAAGTTTGTCGATAACGTTGGAGATGGTATTGAAATCTTCTTGGCACACACCACTGACGAAACTGATGACGTGACAATGCGCTTTGAAAATTGTTACATCAGCAGTAGGCACGGGACAGGTATCCGTGTATCGAAAATTAGAGACGATGGACCGGGCGGTAGCATTGAATTTGATAACTGCACAGTTGAGAGTACTGTCGGTTTCGGTATCAAAGTTCAAGAAAAATCAGTGAAAGGCGCACGGGTGACCTTCACTAATTGCAGTGTCATCAACGCCGCCAGTGATCGTCAGTTCGGTGGCGAATGGTCCCCAATTTCCTTGTCTTTGCCGCAAACGGACATAGTCCAAAGCATGGGCGGCATTGATTTCATCGACTGTTTTGTTGAGGACAAGCACGACCGTCCGGCTGTCGAGTTCACACAACCGCAGAGCGATTTCCCGCTTCACGACATCACGGGAACGGTCACGGTCTTGAACCCAAACGGTGTCCGTGCTGAACTCGGTAAACAGCGTGAGAAACTTCCGCTGATTGTTACAGCGTATGAATAGGACGCAGAAATATGGCAAAAGAACGGACGCTTTCTGCAAAACCGCTGCCACCAGATACTCTGAATGCCGTTTTAGAGGATTTCTACCAAAACGGCGTGACGATTGTCCGAAATGTGCTTTCACGCGAGGCGTGTGAACGCATCGTTGCGCGCGTTGACGAAATTTTCGCTGAACCGTACTTCATGCAGATGCGGAATGTCAAAGGCTCCCGGCAAGACGGTAAAGATCCGATTGTGGTACACCGTCTCTTTGAGTGCGACCTGATGTTCCGAGACCTGCTCGTGCGGGAACCGATTATCAGCATCGCCGAGGCAGTGCTTGGTGAGCACTGCCACTGTATTGCCCAAGGATGTATTTTGAACCGAAAAGATTTAGGCATCAACCGATTCCACATTGACGATGGTGTAGAGTTTCCTATCACACCCGAAATGGAGCGGCACGACCCGAGACTCCGGATGCCGGTGCTGCGTATGTCCGTACAGATCGCGTTGAGCGACCAAGACGAAGTCAAATATGGTCCGTCCCAATTCGTTCCGGGTAGCCACTACTCTGGACGACAACCTGATGACCCAGAGGATCCAACGTTTGATGGTAAAACACCGGTTTCACTCCTCATGAAAGCCGGGGATCTCTATCTGCTCAACGGGCAGACGTGGCATCGCGGCGCGCCGAACCAGACCGATCGGGTGCGTTACCTGTTCCACCAAGTCTACGGACAACGCTTCGTCGCACAGCGGTTCTGGCCCTATCTAAACTACCGTATGCCCGATTATGTCTTGGAAGGTGCTGATGAACGCCTGTTACGCGTCCTCGGCAAACACCCTGAAATGGCGTACGGATAGGTCCTACCAAAACCTATCAAGAAGGTGGTAACGATGATCGCCACAATATTCGATATTGACGGCACCTTGGTGGAAAGTTTTGGCTTTGATGATGCCTGTTACGTCGCCGCAGTAAGAGAAGTCTTGGGGGAAGTTTACATCCATGATAATTGGAGCAAATACAAGAATGTAACCGACACAGGTAGTTTGCGACAAATCATGGAAGAGAATAAAATTCAGGAAAAGGAACAGATTAAGGAAGTTCGCACGAAATTCGGTGAATTGATTAGGCAGCATCTTCAAAACGGTGGCAAATGCCGCCCAAAAGAAGGGGCTATTCATTTGATTAGTAAACTTCTCGCTGCAGAGGACTACGAAGTTGGATTCGCGACAGGCGGTTGGAGACATACCGCCAAAATGAAACTTCGGCACGCAGGGTTTAACTTGAAGAATACGGTTTTAACTTCCAGTGATGATGGTGATGAACGCGTGGTGATTATGCAGAAATGCTTATTTGCGTTAGGAAACGGCTTTCAACGCATCGTATATGTGGGTGATGCTGAATGGGATATGCAGGCGACCAAAACACTCGGATGGCACTTCATAGGAGTCGGCGCGCGATTAAAGGGAAAATGCGAATTTTGGATCGAAGACTTTTCAAACTACAATACATTCATGAAAATGCTACATGCCTAATATAGACAGGACTTACGCGGCTTCCTCGCTGGCGAGGTTTCAAACCTCGCCAGCGGCGTGTGGTAGTCGCTGTTCGTAAGAAAATTGCGTAAGTCCTAATAGAGAGACAAACAATGTATTTATATCACGGAAGCAAAAAATCGGTTCCGAAATTGAAAAAACAGAAGGCGCACGCACCACCGGGGAGACCGCCCGAAGAAGCTTTGGATGCAATCTATCTCACGCCTGATTTTCTCTTCGCATTGGCTTGCGCGGCAGGTCCACCGGGGACTTCTAATATGGATCTGACAAAACGGCTCATCTCCTTTGACAATCCTGATCAGTTTGACCCAGATGAGACGGTTTATATCTATTTTGTAGACCTCGCAAAAATCTTAGATGACAAGAAAATCTACATTGATCCGTGGCAGATTGCTGTAACCGAGGATGAGATAATACCAGACAAGATTGAAACTTATAAGTCTGGTGACCTGTTGAAATACTATCGCCTTGTCGACAAATGGGATTGATTCAGCTGCAGGCGAATGCAGTTCAGTATTAATGTAGGAGAACCATTAAAAGGAGATAACATAATGTTTATTGCCACTTATAACGCCATCTATGCAATTGAAGATAATGGGGATAGTGAACCCATCCAAGTTTATAAAGGCACAGACCATCAAGATCTCGGCGGAAGGGGGACCCATGGCGCAATGGTTTCACTGTCAAACGGTCAAGCCGTGGTGTCCGCCTTGTCGGATGGAACGCTACTGATTCTGTCAGACGGTAATGAGAAACGGATTCCAACAGGTATCGAAGATCCGATCGCTTCGTTGCTCGTTGTTCGTGAGGATCCGTTGACACTCCTCATCGGAACGGATGAGGGTGCTTATGTCTATCGCCTCGTTGGGGAGGAAGGACCGGCTGAACGCGTCGTCGCGTTTGATGAATTACCGTGTCGAGAAGAATGGTATACACCGTGGGGCGGCCCACCCGCCGTACGGACTTTTGCCAAAACCCAAGACGGTTTTTGTTACGCAGATGTCCATGTCGGAAGTATCATGCGTTCCCCCGATGAAGGGATTTCTTGGGAACCCGTCACGCCGGAACTCCATAAAGATGTCCATCAAGTCACTACGTGTCCTGCAGACGATAATCGAGTTTATGCAAACACGCAAAACGGTGTTTATGTCAGTACCGACCGTGGGCACTCCTGGGAGAATCGGATCGAAGGGTTGCCGCGTCGCTACGGCACCGCTATTGCTGTACATCCAACAGACCCAGACCTAATGATCGCCACAGTCCAAAACGGACCGAGAGGCGGTGGTGCTTGGCTCTGTCGTTCGGAGAATGGCGGCGCGACGTGGACGCAACTCAACGATCAGCTCACAGAATCCACTGATCGGATTAGCACGGGCTATATTGCGTTTACATCCGATGGAACAGCGTGGGCAGTTATCGGAAAGACGCTTTACATCGGAAAGGATCGAGCCACAGATTGGCGCGCTTTCTGGACAGCACCAGAATACGATGGTGAATATCCGATCCAAACCGTCGCTGTTTAACCTATCGTTTGGGTTAATATTGAGGAGCAGTTGCTAGATGGTAACTATGAATGTACTGGGGATTGACTTTACTTTCTTTGCGGTGAGCGATATGCAGAAATCGCTCACCTTTTATCGTGACCTGCTTGGGATACCATTGGCGTGTTTGGTGCATGAAGGTACATGGGCAGAATTTGAAATAAACCCGGGCACACTGGTGTTAGGACAGGGTTATGATTTCACACATCCCGGTGGAGGGACGGTCGCACTTGCGGTTGCTGATGCAAAGGCTGCCGTAGAAGAATTAGAACAAGCAGGAATTCGTATACAGTCGCCTCTCGGTGAATCCGCTGTATGTTTCTGGTCGATTATCGAAGACCCTGATGGCAATCGGGTCATCATACATCAACGAAAGGATAAAACAGTCGGTTGAGATGTAGGTGTTGCTTTGTAATACGATTTCTGTTTGGACGGTTTTCTTCATAATAGGTAGTTTCCAGAAGTCCGCTGCTAAGGAGGATTTAGAACGTTTTTTACGCAGCAGCGAAAACGTATAATCCTGTTTATGAACGCGGTGGTGAAGCAACAACAAAAAAATCGCGTACAACAGAAAACAACAGAATTTTGGGCTCTCTTGAAATTGGCAGAAAAGTCAAGCTGCACAAGGACTGAGAAGCGATTTTCAAAAATTCCATATCGGTCAAATTTCTGTTGTAAATCGACGGGTCGTACCACTTTCAAAGTTTATATTACGGCTTGTGCGAGTTAAGTTATAGTTTTGTTAATTTTCACGATTGTTTAGATATGGTGAGATGAACTTGGGACCTATTCCTTCTGCTGCTATCGTGTTGGGAGGCTCTGGTCCTAAGAAGGTGATAGAAGGCGAAGAAGTTCTCAACTTTGAAACGCAATAAGACGAACATGTGAAGTGTAAATATACTAAAAGTTAATTATCACAACGCGTATGTATATATGAAAATTATACAATTAGATATGGTATAAGTCCGCTGATAAGCGGGATTTAGGGGTTTCTTCTATAAAACGTTCCATTGGACAATACTCTCAAACTATTTATGAGACGCGCTGTAGATATTCCTGAAACACCTAACAGAAATGAGGAATAACCATTTGATACAATACGCGAAGAAATTTCTGACACTGCAAGTTAAATTCGCCCAGAAAATCGCCGAAGTCTCCAAGCAAGCACTCCCAGACGTGTTAATCGATTACACAATCTTGCGAACGCTGTTCAATTTGCGAATCTCCCACGATATTTCTCATCCACTGTGGGATGCGTTCATCACAGGTCTTGAGCTGTCCGATAACCTTGAAGATTGGACATACGATTTCTATCTCCAGCGCATGACCGTGAACCCAGATACTTCTGATAAACGGCGATTTTTTGGGTGTTTCTCCTATGTCTATCCATGGCGCAACACGAGAAAACTTCGGCTTCATTTTGAAAATCGTGAAACCTCGGAACACGGTGCATTGAGCAAGGCAAGAATGACATTCCGAAAATCGGAGTTGGCGGCGATGTTCCGATACATCCAAGCCAATCATCCTGATGTGGAAACAGTGCGGGGTGGTTCGTGGCTTTACAACATCCCCGCCTACCTTAGACTCTTTCCGCCAGACTATGTTAAGACAGCAAAGCCGGTCGGTTATGAAACTACATTCTGGGCATTGTGGGGACAATTTGTTGGACGCAATGGATCCATTCGAGAGCCCGCTGCCTCGCAATTCTTAGAGTGTCTTAGTAAGCAGCAAATGATCGAAGACTGCCTCCAGTGCTTCCCATACCAAGTCCTGAGTCCCGAATGCTCCATTGAGATATTCTATGATTTCTATAACTTGTGAGTTTTAAACGGGCATTTTCCACTGTCTATACAACTTATCATTCCCGCAGACCCAGTAGGCGCGGTTTGCAACCGCGCTGAGTCTTTGAAGGAAACTTCAATCCACCCGAAGATTCTTACGGATTGTTTATGAGATAGGCTATACTAACGTGAGTTCGACATAAGCGTATAGTTAGAAACCCGACACATTCTCACACGGGCGGCGTTGGATTGTTGGGTTTCGCTATGTCTATTTCTATGAATGTGTCCTTGAAAAGTAGGTTTTCTTGGTAGACTGAAGGTTTCTTGGTCATTCACGGCTTTACCCAACCTACGGGCCCCTTCAATTTTTATTATCGAACTCACGTTATACTATAAAGAGATGGTCCTGCTTATTTTGCAATTCAGGAAAATTGTGGATATAATATAAACAAGCCTACGGCTTCTAAAGAAAAAACATAAGCGATATAATTTTTTCATTCAAAAAAGCAAAGGAATTCATTATGAACATTAAAAACAGACAAACTGCAAAATTCGCACTTATATTGGCGATTATCGCTTTAATGGCTGGACTTTCCTCCTGTGATCGGGTTCACGAAATAATAGAACCGGAGACCTTTGAAACAGATGTCCTGATGGAAGAACGCGACCACGTTTGGGTCGTCGATCAGAACGGCGTTGAGGTGCCTGTACCGGGAACCTGGGTGCTTGTGTCGCATACACACCTGAATTCAAATCTACAATCGGTGAAAGGTTCACCTTACTGCCGGACCCGCCACACAGTGTGCTTATATCAGATGGAACATACACGGATGGTGAAGGTGTCCTCTGGACGAAGGTGAAAATAACATCTAACGAAGGTGACCAATGGCAGTTCTTGGAACGCGTGGACACAAGCGTCTCGCCGCATCGGATCTATGTTGTTGTCACAGTCGATGATAACGGACTGCCGACGCTTGCCTACGGCGAGTATCCTTTCGATTTGCCAGGACATAACGTGCAAATCTGGGAGAAACAGTAAAGTAGAAAGTTGGCGAGGTCGCAAACCTCGCCATCAAAGAGAATCGGACTCAAATTGTGAGGAGAATAAAGATTGATTCAAAAGATTAAAGAACAAGACGGACACATGTTTCTCCACTTTGGTGCTCCGCCAGAGAATGTAGGAAAAATCGAATTTGTCAATTGCGTAGCACATCAACGAGACCAGATACTCTTCTGCAAATGGCGCGATAATAACTTCTGGGTGATACCCGGTGGACGCGTTGACCCAGGGGAAACGGCAGAAGAAACCGCGCACCGAGAACTCTTGGAAGAGACGGGTGCGACGCTGGAAAACATTGAAGTTCTGTGCTACATACACTGCTTTATGTACAACCTTGAATATTGGGGGATGGCCTACTTAGGGGAGATTAAAGAATTAGGGAGTCCATTGGACCTCAACGAAGTTAGTGAAGCGAAATTGTTCTCGGAATTCCCAGAAAACCTATCCAATCCAGGACCGTTTGGAAACCAAGGCAGAGCGTTATATCAAGCGGCAATGCGTAAACTGTTAGAGGTATAAGATTAAGTCGCGATACTTATTGGAGATGCAGCTTGTGGACTGGAGCATCAAGCCTTAAATGGAGGCAAACCATGAAAATTCGTTGGGGCTTAGGTATATTGATTGTGTGTGTGCTTTTGGTTATCAATGTGAATACCCTGGTTGCTGAGAAAACTTGGACACCGAGAGCAGACATGCCGACAGCCCGATTTAACTTTGACACGTGTGTTGTAGACGGAAAAGTATTCGTAATAGGCGGCGAAGTTGACAAGTTTGGTGATATATCCATTGCAACGGTAGAAGTGTACGACCCTAAAACCGATACATGGGAACGAAAGGCAGATATGCCGACAGCCCGCTCTGGCTTGTTTGTCTTGGTTGTAGATGGAAAAATCAACGCAATTAGTCCAGGGCCATTTAGTTTTAAGATTTGTCAGAGGATGAGGTTAACTGCGAGTTTAGTTTCTGAAGCGAAAAGTCGCATTGTTTCAGCGATTTTTGTATATTCGTTAAAACGTAAGACCGACATGGCAGTGTTGCGTAATGCTGCCATAACGTGTGGAATACTTCCCGTTCTCGCTTGTGAAGCGTCTTCACGGAGAGCGGTGTCTCGGACCCAATGCACCTTGTTTTCTATCGTCGAATGTCCACGCTGGAGTTTGAGCAAATCTTTTGCGGAGGCGGAAACCTCGGGTGCGAGGTTTGTAATGCAATACTGCGTATGATGGCTGATCTCACCTGTTTTCGTCTTCTCTCTATAAGTTTGATAGCGATAAACCTGTGCGAGCCCTGGCCAGTCAATGTAATCTGTCAACAATGTGCTTGCTGTAACCGTGCGCGTTGTGATACAACCGCGTGCTTTTTCAACATCGGTATGTGTATCAAGATGTGCCCCTTCTTCGGTGTGTAGGTTCTCAAACCTTCGTTCCTCAACTTCTGGTGGGTCTGTCTCCGAAAGGGGTGCAAAGAGTTGACGAATATCATCATACATCTTTTTCTGATTTTCTTTGACGGGCAGTGCGTAATCCGCCTGATTTTCAAGCACTTCTTCACAAAAGGTTTTCTGCGTCAAAAGCGCGTCAGTTGTCACAACTTTGCCAACGACATCAAAGGCTTTCAGGAGTTCGGTTGATATTGGTATCTCATTTGTCTTTCCACTGACAGCAGATTGTGCTATGACAACGCCTAACTCATGAAACACAGCGGAGAGTAAATGTGTTCGGAAACCGGTCTCTGGGTCTTTGGAACCACATAACTCTTTACCATCAATCGCGACCCCCTCTAAATGCTGTGTTTTCAAAACTTGAAAGTCTTCAAGTTTTGAAAACACCCATTTCGTTAGGGCTGTTTCGAGACGCACGACATCAAGACGCTTTAAAAGATTATGAATCGTTGCGGCACACGGGGTCTTCGGAGACCTGAAACCTAACGCTTTCGTCAACTCCGGTTGCTTCCGTGCCCAAGTCGCTATGGAAGTATAACCTTTATGGTTCGACATCAGACCGATGACAATCAAAGCGAGGATAGAGACCAAAGGATGCCGTTTGCCTTTTTTATGGCGCGGATCCGGCACTTCTGCTAATATATCAAGTAAGTGGCAAGAGGAACTTCTTGTCATGATTCACCTCAAAAAATATGGTCATTTTTTATGGTGAAGTATAGCAGATGCAGCGTGAAAAGTCACGCTGCACCTGTTTATCTCAAAATATTAACAGATGTGAAAAATATTGCCAAAAAAACCGAAAACTAAATAGCCCTGGCAATTAGTCGTTTTGGACTTGAAAAAATTTTAGGATTTGACTTTTAGACACAATTTTTGTCTCCTATTCTTAGGATCGTGGACAGGATTCTCAGCGCAACACCTCGCGTGTTGGGTCCTATCCGCACCCCTGAGAAGGTGTATACGCGCTTACGAGCGATACCTCGTTTAACATATCGAATACTTTACAGGAGGTTTGAAAGGAACCCCCGTGTGGCAACACGTCAAGTTGGATAGCCAAATTTCCAGTATCCCTGTTTTACCTCATAGTTTCCTTGAGAAACTTCCAAAACATATCCGTTTCTCGGTAGTTATACTTGTAGCATGCCTCAGCGACATAGAGCGGTGTGTATCCGGTGGTATAGTGGTGATGTTGTCCATACCAAGCACGCTTGAGGAGCGACCAGAAGCCTTCAATCGTGTTAGTATGGGTATCACCATCAGCATACTGCTCCTTGTGGTTGATGACCGCATGTTTGATTTCTCGACCCACGAGGTTGTAGGCTTGATACGCGTCAGTTATCAACTCGGAGTCCTTGAGGTTGACGGCACTGCGAATAAACTCAAGGATCGTTCTTGCGGTCACATTCGGCGCGAGTTGCGCGACGACCTTCCCGCCTCGTTGGACAGCCCCGATGATCGCGTCTTTATCTGTGCCACGTCCACGTTTCGCTGGTTCGTCATCTTCACGCTTGTTTGGCTTACGAGGCTTGCCACCGATATAGGTTTCGTCTGCCTCAATGATACCTTGTAGCAACGCGCCCCCTTTTTTCGCCATCTCTGCCCGGATGCGCGTCATCATGTACCAAGCCGTCTTTTGATTCAAGTCCAAATCGCGTGACAACTGGCAGCTTGACAAACTTTTCTTGGCATTGGCAATAAGTGAGATTACCAGAAACCACTTCTGTAATGCGATTTTCGGGTTTCCGTGGAACACTGTTCCGTGCGTCACTTTGAAGGTGGCTTGGCAATCGTGGCAGTTCCAGCGTCCGATACGCCCTGTTTCTGTCTCTGTCCGCTTCTTTACGTCTGTTGTCTGACAATGCGGACAATAGGGCGGGTTTTTACCCCATTTAACGCTCTCTAAATACGCAATACACGTCTCCTGTGTCGGGAAACGTTCCATCACCTTGATCAAATCCATCAGAAATACTCCTATTTTAGAAGTTGCTTTTTCTGACGGGTTCTGATACAATATCAGGTAAGAGACAGCCAGAAAAAGCAACGCTTTTTTGGGTTCAGAGGGAGGCTGCAACCTCCCTTTTTTCTTACCTATATTCTACCATATTTTCATGAGTTAAATCAAGCAAAAACCCACTAAATACAAGGGGTTATGGCACTTTTTTCAAAATTTATCCAAGTCCGAAACTACTGATTGCGAAGATTTATGTTGCCCTGTCAGCAAATCCCACACTCGAATCGTTCCATCAGAACTCGCGCTGACTAATTTTCTTCCATCCGGCATGAATCTAATAGCTTTCACCAAGCCAGTGTGTCCTTGAAGGATAGCCCATTGTTTACCGGTTTCCGCGTCCCACAATAGAATCTCATTAGCATTTGCGATAGCAAGCGTTGTTCCATCCAGCGAGAACACAATAGCGTTAACGTTGTTCACATATCCTGTTAGCGTAACACGGAGTTGTCCAGTGTGGACATCCCACAATCGGACCGGATCATCCCAACTTGCGCTTGCGAGTGTCTTGCCATCTGGAGAAAACGCTACAGCAGATGCCTCCCACGGATGACCAGTAAGTAAGGCAGTTTCTTTATAGGTATGCGCATCGTAGAGCCAAACTCCGATAGTACTCGTTACAGCAAAACGAGTGCCATCTGGTGAATATATGATGTCAATTATGTTGCCTTTACCGAACCGCGCTATGGCACCATCAGGCAAGTTCCATTGAGAAAAATCCTGCGCGAAACTTTTCGGCAAAGGCAGTATAGAAATCAGTAGCAGCACGGAGATAAAAGAGATTCTCTTTTTCATAAGTGGGTGCCTCCTTTTCAAGCAATAGACGCTTGTCATAACTTCAGCAATTTATATGCCAACATCTGAACGCTGAATATATCACTATTCCCAGTATCAAAACGGACAATCTGCACAAAAGTGGGCAAATCGGTATTCGTGATGCACGATATAGGGCATCCACACGCGACAGAAGTAAAATTTGTTTGACACAGTCTCACTAAGGTGCTAAATTGACTATCAACGCTTATTGGAACAATTTCGCAGTTAAGTTTGAAGCCTGTAGATAATAGGAGAGTAAACGCATGAGCGATCTACAGTTGCAAGAGTACCTTTTCGACGTGCAAGGCTACCTTGTCATCGAAAATGTCTTGAGTCCAGATGAACTTGCAGCACTCAATCAGCACATTGACGAACAACAACTCCCCACACCCGGCAAAGCCCAAAGATTTGGGAGCGCGCCGGACGGCTCCGGTTTTCTGCAGTGGGGGAAACCGTTTTGCGATCTACTTGACCACCCCAAAATTATGCCGACACTTCAATTCCGATTAGGCGACTGCTTTCGTCTTGACCGGATTTACGGCATGTATATGAAGGAAGGCATGCCGAGAGGCGGGTTGCACGCCGACTATGGTGCGACATCACCGACAGCAAAAGCGAAACCGGGGGAATATTATTCCTTCCGAAACAACGAGATACACAACGGATTCGTCGTTGTGGCGTGGAATCTCGCGGACACTGGACCCGAACACGGCGGGTTTTGCTGCATTCCGGGGAGCCACAAAAGCAATTATAAATTGCCACAACAGATAGCTGCTGCACCTGAAAAGATGCCCTGTGTTACCATTCCGAACGCGCCCGCAGGTTCAGCTATCCTCTTTACTGAGGCACTGACACACGGCACCGCGGCGTGGAACGGAAAACATCAACGCCGGTCCTTGCTATACAAATATTGTGTTTCACACATCGCGTGGACCTCACGGCGCGTGACACCACCAGCGGATATAGAATTAACTGAACGTCAAAAGATCCTTTTCCGTGACCCTGCCGACCCGTATCGTCATTTCCCATCGCTGTTTGACGCAGCATAGCAGATACGGTAGGAGCGATCTCCGAATCGCGACTTCTTAAGTAGGAGCGATCTCCGAATCGCGACTTCTTAAGTAGGAACGATCTCCGAATCGCGACTTTTGAGTAGGAGCGATCTCCGAATCGCGACTTCTTGAGTAGGAACAATCTCCGAATCGCGACTTTTGAGTAGGAACAATCTCCGAATCGCGACTTCTTAAGTAGGAACGATCTCCGAATCGCGACTTTTGAGTAGGAACGATCTCCGAATCGCGACTTCTTGAGTAGGAATGATCTTCGAATCGCGACTTTTGAGTAGGAACGATCTCCGAATCGCGACTTCTTGAGTAGGAATGATCTCCGAATCGCGACTTCTTGAGTAGGAGCGATCTCCGAATCGCGACTTCTTGAGTAGGAGCGATCTCCGAATCGCGACTTCTTGAGTAGGAACGATCTCCGAGTCGCGACTTCTTGAGTAGGAACGATCTCCGAATCGCGACTTCTTGAGTAGGAGCGATCTCCGAATCGCGACTTCTTGAGTAGGAATGATCTCCGAATCGCGACTTCTTGATATAGGACACAGAGAGTTGAGAACTATATGCCAAATTTCTCGCAAGAACAGTTACAAACGATCACGACCAACATCTTTGAAGCCGGAGGCGTTCCAAGCGACGAGGCAGTGATTATCGCCGAGCTGCTTGTCGCTTCAAACCTCGCAGGACATGATTCGCACGGCGTTATCCGCATCCCGCAGTATATTGGTCTCATAGCATCCGGACTCATTCAGCCTGGCGCACCGATGGAAACTGAGCGTGAAACATTGTCGCATGCACTCATCAATGGGAATTGGGGGTTTGGACATGTCATCGCACAGAAAGCGATGTCGCTCGCAATTGAGAAGGCAAAATTAAACACGATTAGCGCAATAAGTGTCTACAACTGTAATCATATCGGGCGAATCGGGAGTTACCCGATGATGGCAGCCGATGCCAATATGGTAGGCATCACGATGGTGAACGCTGGCGGAACTGCGCTGTACGTTGCCCCGTTTGGTGGACGAGATGGACGATTGGCAACAAACCCTATCGCAATCGCTACACCGACCCGCGAGGGACATCCGATGCTGCTGGACATCACAAGCAGCGTTGTCGCGCAGGGCAAGATTCGGGTTGCGGTGAATCGCGGGGAGTCCGTGCCACTCGGTTGGCTCATGAACAGCGAGGGTGAACCGACACAGAACCCACAAGACTTGATGGAATCTCCGCCGGGTGCCTTGTTACCACTCGGTGGGATTGTTGGACACAAGGGATATGCCCTCGGTTTGATGATTGACATCTTGGGGGGCGCGTTGTCTGGCGCGGGCTGTAGCGGATCAGGAAACACACGGCTCCAGAACGGTATCTTGATGATTGTACTGGACATCGCCAATTTTACGCCTCTCGACGACTTTTATGAACACGTGGATGGTCTTGTCGCACACGTCAAAGCTTCACCAACCGCGCCAGGATTCGATGAAATCTTAACCCCTGGTGAGATTGAGGCACGCCAAACGGAGCGTCGTTTAAACGAAGGCATCCCTATTGACAACGAAACGTGGCGACAGATTCAAGAGACAGCAGCGGAGGTCGGGATACCCGAACTTAAGTTTTGAGACAATTGAAACCGCCCGTTCAAGCCATCATCTTCGACTTTGACTATACGCTGGCAGATTCTTCAGAGGGTGTCATTGAATGTATCAACTTCGCGCTTGACAGACTCGGTCTTCCGCTCGCTGCCGATGCCGAGATCCGACAAACAATTGGTTTACCACTGCCTGATACACTGGCGATGTTAGTAGCGAAAGAATACACCCGGTACACCGATGAATTTACACGACTGTTTGTTGAACGCGCTGATGAAGTAATGGTTGATATGACAGAACTCTTTGATATTGTTCCGGAGACGGTCACAGCGTTGCAGAAGTTGGGTATCCAGCTCGGTATTGTTACACTGAAGTATCGTTACCGTATCGAATCAATTCTCAGGCGAGAACGTCTGTTAGACGCATTTGAAATCATCATCGGTGCCGAAGATGTATCTGAGCACAAGCCAAGCCCAAAGGGTTTATTGGCGGCAATGGAGAGATTGAATTGTGTCCGCCAAAATTGCCTCTATGTTGGCGATAGCATAACCGATGCCAAAACCGCACAGAGGGCTAATATCGACTTTATCGCTGTGCTTTCGGGTGTCACGCCACGGTCAGCTTTCGAGGATTACAATGTGTCTGCGGTCCTTGCAGATGTGTCTGGATTATTGGATTTATACCAAATTAACCCCATTTGTAGCGCGAGGTCCCTGTGCCTCGCAATGCTGACTTGATCAAAAGACTTCTAATCAAGTTAAGTTGGTATTATACTAAATTAACCCCATTTGTAGCGCGAGGTCCCTGTGCCTCGCAATGCTGACTTGATCAAAAGACTTCTAATCAAGTTAAGTTGGTATTATACTAAATTAACCCCATTTGTAGCGCGAGGTCCCTGTGCCTCGCAATGCTGACTTGATCAAAAGACTTCTAATCAAGGTAATTGGGTATTAGAGGTTTGACAAGTTCCCAAGCAAGGAGTGCCAATGCCAAATAGACAACCTACTATTGGTGAGTACCTTCTAAAAAAATTAGAAAGTTACGGTATTGACCACATCTTTGGCATCCCTGGCGATTATGTAGTCCAGTTCTTTGATCTGATTGAGCAGAGTCCGATTCAACACATCGGCACAACGCGAGAAGAGACGGCAGGATTCGCTGCTGATGCGTATGCACGCACAAATGGCATGGGGGCCGCGTGTGTGACGTATGGTGTCGGGGGTTTATCTATGATTAACACTGTCACTGCTGCCTACGCTGAGAAATCACCACTCGTTGTCATTAGCGGTAGTCCTGGGATGAAGGAGCGTACTGAGGGTGCACTTTTGCACCATAAAGGTAAAGATTTTTACACACAGCAGCGTATCTATGACGAAATAACGGTTGCATCAGCACTACTTGACGAACCTTTTACCGCCTTTAACGAGATAGACAGAGTGTTGGATGCAGTTTATTGGCATAAGCGTCCGGGCTACATTGAACTCCCACGCGATATGTTAAATATACAAGGAGCCGTCCACCAACGCCCCTCAACCGGTGGGCACCACAGTGACCCCGAAACGTTGGATGCTGCTTTAGCGAATGCGACTGCGTTCATAAATCAATCCGAAAATCCAGTCATTTTAGCGGGGGCTGAACTGCATAGATTCGGGTTTCGAGACAAATTACTTCGGCTTGCAGAAGAAAAACAGATCCCAGTGGTGACAACGCTATTGGGTAAATCAGTGATGCCGGAAGCGCATCCGCTCTACTTGGGTATTTATGGGGGCGCAATGGGCAGAGCAGAAATCACAACGCTTGTTGAAACTTCCGATTGTATTATTATGCTTGGTGCATTCATGACCGATGTCAACCTTGGGATTTACACGGCAAACCTTGCGCGAAGCCGTAGTGTCTATGCCATCTCGGATAAAATCACAGTCGGTTATTCCACTTATGAAGATGTTACTTTCGAGGATTTTATGGACGGTTTGTGTGCGCCGCAACTCGACAAACGCCCCGAAGCCAACTTGGAATGGGTACTGGAAGTGGCAGACCCCTTTGTGATGGTCCCTGACCAAGCGTTAACTGTGCAGCGTTTGTTCCAACAACTCAATCAATTTCTGCGTGATGACCTGATGGTTATCCCCGATGTGGGAGACTGCCTTTGGGGGGCTGTGGATTTACGTCTGCCAGAACACACGGAATTTATTTCTCAAGCATACTATACCTCAATGGGGTTTGCAATTCCTGCTGCTATTGGCGCACAACTCAGCAAACCCGATGCCCGGCCGATCGTGATCGTCGGAGATGGGGCATTCCAAATGACAGGCACCGAGTTGTCAACGACCATCCGCTACGGACTCAATCCGATCATTCTGATTTTAAACAACAAGGGGTATGGCACCATTCGTCCTCTCGTTGAAGGCCCCTTTAACAATATAGAGAATTGGAACTATACGCTTATGCCAGAACTCTTCGGCGCGGGAAGTGCATTTTCTGTTCAGACCGAGGGCGAATTTGACGCTGCCATGAAGACCGCGCTTACCGAGACGCAACATTTTGTCCTGATTGAGGCAGAAATTGACAAATTAGACATGTCGCCTGCCCTTGCCCGACTTGCAGAACGGGTGTCTAAGAAAGTTTAAGTCTAAAGGTAAATGTCCGCTTGTGTCTCTATCTTTTTATCGCTACACAATACTGAAACTGCTCCCAACACATAGCAAAGGAGACGAATCAGATGATGAAAACGATGCTTTTATCAACTATCCTCGGGCTTCTGCTCGTTTTTTCAGCGAATGCAGACTTCCTGCCAGAGGACAACAGCGATGCGTTTGGATTGGAATATGGAGAATCCATTACTGGTTTTATCCCGAACACACCCAAAATTGATGGAAAACTTGATGACTGGAAGTACGCCATCTGGGTCGCGTTTGACTCGGAGGATGAGCTGCTTCGTGGACAAGGTGCATGGGAAGGGAAAGATGACCTCACGATGACTTGGTCCACCATGTACGACGCGAAAACCTTCTATTTCGCAGCAGCAGTACGCGACGATATTTTCGCACCAGCGGCGGATGCCGGACAATCTTGGTTAGGCGATACAATTTTTTTGTATATTGATTGGGAGAAAGTGGGAGTCGGAGTGCCCGTATGCAAACCCAATTTCGCGTATATCAACAAGAAAGCCATTGTTACTGACTTCAGCGCGAACAAAAATCCAGATCTCCCGAAGTCCGATATCGCGATCGTACCGACCCCTGAATTGGGCAAAGGCGGTATGATTTATGAGGTAGCGATGCCGTTTACGTCGCTCACGAAGGTGAAAGTCAAGGAAGGGACCGAAGTCGGATTCACCCCCGGATATGAGGAAGGAACGGATGATCCGGAGAAGAAAGGTGGGCTTGTGTTCATGGATTGGCACGGTCTGAATCCAGACGAATCCGCGAACCTTGGCACCTTAACGTTTGGCGGTCCCCTCGCCGTTGATCCAACAGGCAAGTTAACGCTAACGTGGGGAGCGTTGAAAAAATTCGTTCCATAAATTTGGCAGCATGTAGGTGAGTTGACCACAGCAATTCTGGACTTGCCCACAACTTGGATATTGACAGATGGAAGAATGGAAGGAACGGAAGAATGGGGAACCTCCTCTACGCTTCCAACCTTCTAATCTTCCAATTCCACAAGCAAACGAAGGATTTCGCGTAAGTCTTATATAGGGCTTACGCAGCAAGCGTCTGTTCGCCGAGGTCCCCGTGCCTCGGCGACCTCTATTCTCACGGTTTCGCTTGCAGCATCCGAAGCGTCCGCTTTCTTCCCAAATCGCGTTTGCGTAAGTCCTGTCTTATAATTATGGGAGATCTCACAATTACGTAAGGGGGTCCTGATGATGGGAATTGGTATTGTAGAATTCATGTTCCTGATATTGGTCTATCCGTTAGGGGCTATGTTCGGGGCAGTCATGATTGGGGTTGGTATTGCATTGGGTTTCAGATGGGGCGGCAGGTGGCTGCTGAAAATCATTTACAGCGATCCTGAACTTGAAGAATGGCTGAAAAGGGTACTCAATCCCCCAGAAAAACCAGATCAATAGCAGCATATCCAATTAATGGCAACAGCATTATCATGTAAGGAGTTACTAATGGAATACTTAGGAGCACGCATAATCGTATTCCTTATCTATGTACTAAAGTTTGGACAATATTATAGATTTCATGCTGCCTTGTCAAAAGGCAGTGCGTTATCCTGTGGTGCCTGAGTCTGAATATTCTGTGAGTTTGTTTTTTCTTTGGAACTCGTAGAAAATCGGAGCCACCAGATTTGTGCTTGAAGATAAGCGACACGAAGGCCTTGCGTGAGTTTCTTGGGTTTATACCAATGAATGCCGAGCTGCTCAGAGACTTCCTCAACACTGAGTTGTTTCTCTGTCATTTCTGGCATAGAAAAGATCAACTTCGTTAGAGACGCTGCGACGAAACTCAGTTGGAGAAAACGATTGATGCTTTTGCGAGATTTCACCTGATAGCCGCTGAAGCCGAAGTGTTGTTTTGCGTCTCGAAATGCGGTCTCTATCTGCCACCTTTGGCGATAGTATTCAACGATCTTCGGTATCTCAAGCGTCAAATCGGTTGTAAAGACAGAAAAATACCGATACGGTTTTGAAGGTTTAGGTTTTGTTCGTATAACAACGAGACGAACATCTGCGGGACACATTTTCGTCCGGACGATCTGTGAAGCCACCTGATAGTCTTTGCCCATTATGGAGACGACTTTATACCGCAAACGTCTGATGTTTAGACGGTCTCCGTATTTCTTGGGGCGTCCGGGGCCGGGACGTTTTCGACGTTTAGGTATACGATAGAAGACCGCATTCGACTTCGCACGACACAAGATATGGTGTTTGAGTGCCAAAAGCGTCTGAAAGACTTTTCGGCGGGCGAACCCTCTATCAAAGATGACGAGTCCCCGAGGGAGCCTTGAAAAGATACGTTTCAATACCGCATCGCCTTTGTCTCGAAGTTTCTCCGGCACGACGAGTCTGACCCAAACCGGAAACAGGATCCATTGTTTCGCAGTTTCGCAAAGCAGCCCCAAGGCAGCAAACTCATGTCCGAAGTGAAACTTTGATTGATTCACACGACCCTTTTGATACTTGAAGTTGCGGAAGAAATGCAGTCCAAATTGTTTCTTGCCTGTTTTTAGGGCACTCGTGAGATCGTAAACATAAACCCAATAGGGAAACACCTCTTGTATCTTTTCAACAAGCCGTGCAGCAACAGCATCAACATCCCACTCCCCTCGCGAGAGAAACTTCGGAAAAGACCAATACTTCGTCTCCGAGAAACTCGATTGATAAAGACGGGTGAGGGTGCCACCGTGTGTATTGGCAATAAAGCCGCAGATCATCGCTTGGAAAAGTGCGAAGTTTTGTTGGTTGAATAAAGGACGAAAATACGATAGAATATCTTCTAAGCAGAAAAGGAGGTTCATTTTACTTACCTTTCAAAAGTGTGGTTATTTCTGAAAGGATACCTACTTTTCTGCTTTTTGTCATCTTAATTCATAAAATTGTCCAAACTTTAGTATCTATGTAGCAATGGCTATTTTAGCAGTCGTTATGCTTGCTGCTGGTATTGCATGGGGTATCAGATGGGGTTTGACGTGGGCGTTGAAAAAGATTTCCAAGGACTCTGAACTTGAAGCATGGCTGAAACGGGTCCTCAACGCATCTGAAAAACCAGACCCATAATAAATATCCAAATCCGCCATCAACGTTTCAAACCAATCAAATTAAACTATGTCTAAAAAGAACCAAGAGATGGAAAGCATTTTGCCACTTTTCACGGAATTGCTTGAAAAAGCCGATAATTTGCTAAACCGACTGGACGCGCGCACAGCACAGACACCGAATGAGTGTCTCGACGACTACATCGCTTTTCAGTGGCGCGCACAGAACGGGACCGGATATCTCGTGCCTGTTAAACATCCGCATCTCGTTGATAGTACGGATCTCATCGGCATAAACTCACAATATACGGCATTAGACCGGAACACGCGGCAGTTCCTACAAGGGCTGCCCGCGAACCACGCTTTACTCTGGGGAGACCGTGGCACCGGGAAATCCTCGCTCGTCAAAGCGATGTTGGAACGCTATGCTGACAAAGGACTCCGGTTGATAGGCATTGGCAAAGAGGGACTTGTGCATCTACAGGAAATTGCGGAGGTGTTGTGGGAACGTCCAGAACATTATATCCTTTTCTGTGATGATCTCGCATTCAACGAAGATGAACCCGAATACCGTGAGTTGAAAGCGATGTTAGAAGGCGGCATCTCCGCCTGTCCAGACAATGTGCTCATCTATGCCACCTCAAACCGTCGGCACTTGATGCCTCGGCAGGTAGGCGAAAACCAGTTCCCTCAGAACGATGAAGATGAGTTATATCCACGCGAAGCGACAGAGGAAAAGGTCTCATTGAGCGACCGTTTCGGGGTACGCCTCGCTTTCTATCGGATTTCGCAAGATACTTACTTGCAGATTGTGTCCCATTACGCACAAAAACGGGGACTCTCGGTTCCAGCGGAGGTGTTACGCCGATCAGCGTTGGAATGGGTAGCATCCTCAAGTGGACGTTCAGGGCGCGTCGCCTACCAGTTCGTTGCAGATCTCGCTGGGCAATTAGCACTTGAGTCAAATGCAAAGTAGTAGGCACGCTCCGCGTGCCGTAACCGTAACAAACAACAATAGGCACGGTTTACACCGCGTCTTTATGGAGGTTTCTATGAACAACCGATTAATGCTCTGCTTAGCACTCACGCTCTTCCTAAGCAGCATGTTTCCGATACAAATGACAAATGCTGAGCCGAAAAAAGGGACATTGCGCGTTAGCGGCGACAATACATGGACCGCTTTTATTAACGGTGAAGAAGTTGCACAAAGTGGGAACTGGCAAGCTCCCACTGTCAGCGACTTTACACTGAAAAATGGGTCTGCTGTAATTGCTGTCTACGTCCACGACGCGGAGCCCGGAGCCGCCGGCAGAGGCGGATTCCTCGCCGATATTATCCTTGACGATAAACCCGACTACATCGGGACAGGTGAAGATGGCTGGCGATGCGATACTGACGACCCGATCGCCAGTCGGAAAGATGGCTGGGAAGAAGTCGATTTCGACGATAGCAAATGGGAAGACGAACTCGAAATTTATGAAAAATTCGGGGAAGGTATCTGGGGGTTCGGTGCCGCACAGATGGCCCAAATTCTCAAAGACCCAGATTGTGAAGCCAATTGGGTATGGTGCGGTCCTAACGATGTCGAAGACGACATCTATTTCAGATATACGATCGGCACACTTCCGGTTGAACCGCAAGACAAACTCGCCACCACGTGGGCGCGTATTAAAAACGAGACTAAGTAACCCGGTTAATCGTGGTCGCTTGACCATAAAACTTTAGGGTTCGGTTAGAAGTAATTCTGACCAGTTCTATCATACACAACAAACAAGGAGAATCACGTGAAAAAGTTTTTCGTTCCAACAATTTTGGTCTTGGTTTTCGCTTTAGTTGCTTCAGGCACTTGGGCGGCAACACTCCGTATCAATGGCGACAATTCTTGGGTAGGCTTTGTCAACGGCGAACAGGTTGCTGAAGGCGATAACTGGCAGCAAGCGAGCGTCACCGAATTTGACATGCCCGACGGTTACGCCGTTATCGGTGTCTATGTACACGACGCAGAACCGGGTGATACCGGGCGCGGGGGTGCACTGTTTGATGTTATCCTTGACGACGGCACCTATATCCCTTCCGATGATACTTGGAAAGCAGATGCCGGCGCGCCACTTGCAGACCGGAAAGACGGTTGGGAACAACCCGATTTTGATGACAGCAGCTGGGATAATGCGACACAACTTGATCCGTTCGGGGAAGGTATCTGGGGATTCGGCGCAGACACGATGCGCGAAACCTTGAAAGATCCGGACTCAACTGCATACTGGGTCTGGGCGGGTCCCAACGATGTTGAAGACGATATCTATTTCCGAAAAATCGTCGGAACCCCGCCAACAACTCCTGTCGAACCGGGTGGGAAAGTCACCACAACATGGGGTGCCTTAAAGGCACAATAAACCCAATTCTGTAGGGAACGGCTTCTGTGCCGTTCCTTACGCTTGCTCAATAACTCCGGCAATTGCTGCAAAGATCGTCTCAATATCCGATGCGTCAAGGCACGAATAAGCCACCCGCAACTCCGTTTCACCAAGCGCGATCGTACCGATGCCGTGTTCCTCAAGCAGCTGCTGTCTAACAACTTCTGCGTTCCCAGATTTAAGCTTCAGACACGCGAAATAGCCTGCATGACTCGGATACACCTCCCATAATTCCGCATACCGCACATCAGACGCGACCGCCTTCACTTTCAACGCACGTGCCTTAAGCGTTTCATAGTTGCGTTGCTTCTGTTCAGCATACCCCGGTGCCTTCATCGCCGCAAGGATAAGCGTTTGGGAGACCTGTGATGCACCGGAAGTATTCACTCGGATGAGTCCACTGAGTTTCTGTTCAAGCGGTTGCATCGCCGCCTCTCCGAGTCCGAAACTGATAAATGCTACACGTAAACCCCACGCGTATTCCTCTTTCGTGGCACCGTCTATCTTCACAGGCACTACATTCCGGTGAGCCCCAACCAACAACCCGAAAAGCGATTCTTGCATGACTGTTGCATCGTACCACAAACCGGCGTAGGCATCGTCAATCATAACGAGGATGTGGCATCCAGTGTCGGCACGCGCCACAATCGCGTCCACAATCTGCTGTGCTTCTACGCGGGTAATCGCATAGCCGGTCGGATTGTGCGGAAAATTCAGGAGGATTAGCAACTTCTCAGCAGTAGCACTGGCGAGTGCCTCACGAAACCCGTATGTGTTAAAGCCGTTTGAAGCGTTGAAGAACGGGTAGGTCTGGATATTCGCACCCGCTTTGGTTTGGAAGATGAGCCGGTAATTTCCCCAGATTTTATCTGGGAGCACGAGGGTGTCTCCACTATCCACGAAGAGTTCCGCGAGCAGACTAAACCCGTGCGTCATACCGCTTGTCACAATTGGAAGACTGAATGTTTTCCCCGCGAGTGTGGGATTCTCTTGCAAAAGATGTGTTTTCCACGCTTCCCGTAACGCTTGTTGACCGAGTACGGGCGCGTAACCATAGATGCTCTCCAGTGTGAGTTCCGGCACCAGTTCCCGCGAGACCGGCAGGTGCATCATGTCGCCCCCATCCTGTGAAAAATCTAAGGCGATCGCGCGCGTCGCATTGAACCGATGGGCTTTCGTGTTCGCCTCCGCGGTCTGACTTAAAATACCTTTCGGGAGGTAGATGCGTTTTCCTAACTCGGAGAGGAGTGCGAAAACCGCTGGCGCAGTATCCCGAAGTTGTTCGTTTAATTCAATCGCTAAAGGATTTAACGCTTGCATATTTTTCCTAAATCATGGATAATAACAGTATAAAATGTGAAAGACAACGCCCCGCTGTTAGCGAAGTTTCAAACCGGGACCCTACCCGTTACTAGAAAGGGGTGCTAACAACAACGTCCCGTCAATTCTGGACTGTCGGCGACTTAATGTCAACTGATTTTTGTTGATACCCGTTCAAGAAGAAAAGTTAAGGCAGATTGCTCGACAATAGGACAAAAAAACATGAAAGCACTTTTGAAAAGCCTAACATTCGGTGTCATTTTTATCCTCGCAATCGGTTTCGGCATCGGTGCCTATATCCTGCAAGCACCACCAGTTGAACAGACGAAGGTTCCGAAATTACAGATTCACACGCGTACAGCAGTGCGCGGAAGACCAGTAGTCACTTCAAAACCGCTCGCCTACACTAAAGATGTATATCGCTTCAATTTGGATAGGCAATATATCAGCAACCTGAATAGCGGTAAATTGGAACGTGAACTTCTGTTTAGCGCGGCATTGACGCATCGTGCAAAACTCAAAGGGGCAGCTTTGGACAACGCGTTGAGAACGGAGATCGATTGGCAAAAAATGTTCGTTAATATGACAGAAAATATTCGCTTCGGTCCGAGTACGCCTATCCTTGAAGTTTTGCTAAGTGGCGAGGAGTGGTTGCTCAGAAATGCCCCCGGTGCCGGGTATATAGTCATCAGAACAGGTAACCAGATTGACATCTATCTCCCTAACCTAAAAGACGCGTTTGCGACAAACAAACTTGAACTCTCAACAGATCTGGAAGTCTCCACCCAACAGATAAACAAAGAGTGGTTCATTAAAGATAAAAAACACGGGCAGACTTATCGGATCACGAACGGCGAGGAACATCTCATTGTCTACCAGCAATCTAAGTATGAAATTCTGACGTTGCTGTTTGAAGTGGGTTTAGCATCGCAGGCTTCCCTCGCAGAAGGCAAATTGTCTCAGGAACTGAGCCAAGGATTCAAAGCAGCGAAAATACCACTGGCTGGACGGGCAGAAGTATCAACAATCGAAGAGGGTGTGAGTTGGCAGGTAACCGATCTTCCGCTGAAATATAACATCCGAAGCGAGAACGATCGATTAAAGGTTTACCTTGATCTTGAGAGCAGATGGCTCCGTGTTAGGGTTGATGATAACATAAAAGGTTGGGTACAAAGTGAACGCGGCACAATTTTTGAACCACCGCCGCCAACACTAAGCTCACGCCAGTTAGCGAAAAAACGGTTGCTCGTTGCCATTGACACGTTAAAAGCGAAAATCGGAATTTCAAATGCAGAAAATAAAACCCAAGATACTGCGTCCCGGTAGCCGTATCGCAGCGATTTCGCTCTCTTGGGGTGGTCCCGGGGCTATTTCTTACCGTTACCAGATAGGTAAACGGCAATTTGAAGAAGCATTCGACGTAACGGTTATCGAAACAGCATACGCCTTGCGCGATGCGGACTGGCTCGCCAAAAACCCCGAAGCACGTGCGGACGACTTGATGGCAGCTTTTGCCGATGCGACAATCGACGGTATCATCTCAACGATTGGCGGCGAAGACTCAATTCGCACGCTACCATACCTCGACTTGGACCTGATTCGGAAGAACCCCAAGGTCTTTATGGGATTTTCGGATACCACTATTTCCCACGCCGCCTGTTTTAAAGCAGGTATCGTTTCATTTTACGGTCCCTCATTTATGGCAGGATTTGCCGAAAACGGAGGCATGTTCCCATACATGGTGGATTCTGTCCGACGCACCCTCTTTTCTACCCAACCGACTGGCGTTATTGAACCAAACCGAACAGGATGGACAGTTGAACATCTGCCCTGGGAAAACCCTGAAAACCAGTTAATTCGTCGAAAACTGAACCCTTGCACTGGCTGGAGATTTCATCAGGAGGAGGGTGTAGTTGAAGGACACCTTTTTGGGGGCTGCATTGACGTTTTGGACTGGCTGCGCGGCACTGACTACTTCCCCTCTGCCAAGAACCTTTATGGTGCTGTACTCTTCTTGGAAACCTCCGAAGAGATGCCACCACCCTCATTTCTAACAAGGTTTGTCAGATGCCTTGCAGCGATGGGTGTGCTTCAAGGACTTAACGGCATTCTACTCGGACGACCCGGCGGAGGCGTTGATCCCGATACTTTCCACGAGTACGACGATGCACTCTGTAAGACGGTCCGAGAGGAGTATGGGTTAAACGACATACCGATTGTCACCAATATGGACTTCGGACACACAGATCCGATGTGCGTCCTTCCGATCGGGACAAAAGTTCGTATTGATTCTGCCAAGCAAGAGATCGCCATTGACGAGGCAGCGGTTATTGAAGAATAACACAAAAAAGTTAACCAAGGCACGCAGCAATGCAACAACGGCGCATTGCGGGTTTGAAAGACACTCGTACCCTGCCAACGGATTCTGATTACACGCTTGGCGATAAATTAAAAAAATGAAGATTCTTTTTCTTTCCCCTACCGTGCCATTTCCACTCACCGATGGCGGACGTATCCGGGTTTTTAACCTCCTCAAACAGATTGCAACGAAAAGCGATGTGACACTGCTCGCTTTGGAGACACAACCAACAGATGCAGACGGAGTCGCACAGTTACGACAGTTAGGCATTCAGGTTCACCTCATCCCCAACGCACCAACACTCCCACGCGTATCGCTCAGTACACTTGTTAACGCTTTCCTCAAACGGCAACCGATCACCGTTGCACGCTATGCGCTGCCTGCCTATCGTCAGAAATTCAGGGAGTTGATTGCAACTGAAGACTTCAACCTCGTCCATTATGAGATGTTCCATACGGCACAGTTTCGGACGGACACCGACCTCCCCGGCGTGCTTTCACAGCAGAACGTCGATTCTGCGATCTGGCGGCGACTCTGCGGTGAGACTGCCAACCCGTTCTATAAATTCGCGTATTGGACGCAGCAACTCACATTCCAACGCTATGAACGGGTGCTAAGCCCGAAGTTTGACGCGGTCACGTGTACCTCCGACATTGATGCTGCCGTTTTTCAACAACACTGCGCGGAAGAGACTATTGAGATCATCCCTAACGGTGTAGATGTTACGCATTACCAACCCGACTTTACGTCTGAAGCCCCCGCACACCTCATCTATATCGGGAGTATGGATTGGTACCCGAATGAAGACGCGGTCGCCTTCTTCGCCGATGAGGCGTTACCCCGGATTCAAGAGAAGGTCCCCGATGTCCAATTTTCGATTGTCGGTGGGAACCCGTCCGCACGTGTGCAAAGATTAGCCGAGAGAGAAGGGGTTGTTGTGACCGGACGAGTGCCGGAGATCAAACCCTATTTCGCCGAGGCAACGGTTTTTGTTGTGCCGTTGCGGATCGGGAGCGGCACGCGCCTGAAAATCCTCGAAGCGTTGGCGATGGGCAAAGCGATTGTTTCTACGTCAGTCGGCGCGGAGGGGTTAGATCTCGAAGATGGTGAGGAAATCTTTATCGCCGACGAACCGAATGCCTTCGCCGATGCAGTCACCCGACTGCTCACAGACCCGTCACTCCGCCGTAGGATCGGGGAAAACGGACGCGCCCGCGTAGAACAAGACTACGATTGGCGCAGCATTGGTGAGAAACTCCATACCCTCTATGAATCCCTCATCAAGACGGATTAGCCATCAGCGGTTAGTCCGCAAATACTGTGTATCAATCCAGCATCTTGTATAATTCCGTGAATTCTATAATCCCAATTCTGATAACTGCATGCCTCTGTTGGTAAAAACCCAAAGAGTTGATTTTTCTTATCAAATGTGTTAATATTTAACCAACTTGAGCAAAACCTTCCAACTTCAAAACGAACTACTTAAAAGGAGCAATTCCGATGAAACTCTTTACGTTAACTTTGGCAGCCACCCTCCTACTAATGAGTGCCACTTTAGGGATTACTGGTGAAGACCCAGATTTAGTGGCATACTTCCCGTTTGAAGGCAATCCTGAAGACGCATCTGGAAATGACAACCATGGCGAGATTACAGGCAAATCTAAGTGGGTTAAAGGCAAATTTGGAGATGCCATCCACTTAGACCCGGGAGCCTTTGTTGGGCTGCAAGTCTCCGACTCTCTAAACGGAGATATTTTCAAAACCGACCCGTTTACAATCTCTGCTTGGATTAATCCGAACTTTGAAGGCACTGAGTGGGAACATATCTGGCGGAGTCTACCCGGTGCTTCCGGACACAATACCTTCTTCCTTAACAAAAAACCAAGGACTCCTCTCTTGGCGCGGACAGGTCGGTGGGTGGACAGTCCTGTGTCAGTCCGAGGGTGGGATTGTCGAAGCAGATAAATGGATGCATGTACTTGTCCAAAGCGACGGCGATAAATTCAGGATTTATGCCGACGGTGAGAAAGTCGCCGAGACGGATTTCCAAGAGACCCGTGGAGAAAACGTCACTTATCATCTTGGCGGTGAAGGCGGCGAGACTTTTGCGGGTTTAATGGACGATTACGCAGTCTTCACCCGCGATCTGGACGAGGATGAAATCAGTCTGATAATGGAAGGCGTTGAGACGTTCTTGCCGGTCGAACCGAAAGGTAAACTCGCAACACAATGGGCAGATCTCAAACGCTAATCCAAAACCTGGTGGGTGCGGTTTCATGAAGATTAAGATTTTAATTCGGTAATTTCTCAACGTGCGATAAATCGCACTACTACGAACCCTCCTGTTTGTAGTAGGGAAACCATTCATGGTCTCCCGTCGATTACCGAAATATTTATTGAAACTTCATCTAACCACACCTTCTGAAAACCGACAACTGATAACTGACAACCATCAACCAAAGGAAACGAACCATTGCCAAAAAAGAAAACCGAAGTGAATACAGTCCAAATCACGCTCCCCTTTCCATCCGAGGACGAGGAACACTTAAGTATGTCCGCCCTTGAAAACTGGTTATCAGACGCTGCTGATACCATTCGAGGAGCAAAGGAGGCTCCTAAATTCAAGGATTTTATCCTACCTCTCATCTTCTATAAACGACTCTCCGATGTGTTTGATGACGAATTTGCCAAACAGATAGAAGAATTCGGCAGTGAAGAATTAGCACGGGAAATTGTTGAGGCAGACCACGAGGACGCACTCAAATCCGGACGGGACCCGATTGTCCGTTTTTACATTCCACAAAAATATAGTTGGGGGGCACTTCGCAACCACTCCGCTAACGGTCACTTGGGTGAGTTTGTCACTGAAACCATGCGCGAGGTAGCACATCTTAACCCGCGGCTGCAGGATGTCATTGACATGCAGGACTTCAACGAAAGCCTGAGCGGACAACGCACGCTTGACGAGGAACGACTGGAGGTGTTGATTGAAGTGCTGAGTCGGCATCGACTTGGACTGCAAGACACGGAGCCGGATATCCTCGGTCGTGCGTATGAATATCTGTTGCGGAAGTTTGCCGAAGGACAGGGACAGAGCGCGGGCGAGTTCTACACGCCAAAAGAGGTCGGATGGTTAATGGCAAAACTCATTAACCCTGAACCCTACACCACCATCTACGATCCTGCATGCGGCTCAGGCGGTCTGCTTATCAAACCTCGCCTGCTGTTTGAGCAAACGCACCCAGATGATAAAAGCCAAGCACCCCAAATCTACGGACAGGAACTGACTCCCACCACCTACGCCATGGCAAAAATGAATGCCGTTCTACACGATTTTATCGGCGCAAATATGCAAATCGGCGACACCTTCCGCAACCCTCGTTTCGTTGCTGATGATTCAACACTTCAGCGCTTCGACTACGTGCTTGCCAATCCGATGTGGAATCAGAATGGCACAAAGATTGGCTATAATGAATCCCGTTTTACTGATGATCGCTTCAGTCGTTATAAGTATGGTGTTCCACCTCTCTCAAATTTAGATTGGTTGTGGGTGCAGCATATGCTCGCGTCCTTAAAGGAAAATGGACACGCTGCGATCGTGCTTGATACCGGTGCAGTCTCTCGTGGTTCTGGTAGTAAACAGACCAATCGAGAACGTGATATTCGCAAAGAGTTTGTCGAGGAAGACCTGATCGAAGGCGTGATATTTTTACCCGAAAACCTGTTTTACAATACAACCGCGCCGGGTATCATTTTGCTGCTGAACTGTAGCAAACCTGAGGAACGCAAAGAACAGATACTGCTTATCAACCTCTCTCAGTATTTTGAAAAGGGAGAACCGAAAAACATCCTTACTGATGAAGGGATTAATGAGGCAACAGCGGACTATCAAGAGTGGAAGTCTCGTGAGAAATTGAGTAGCATCATCACACTTGAGGATGCCCGAAAAAACGATTACAATCTGAGTCCGTCCTTGTTTGTAGATGTAGGAGGCAAGATAGAACACCGTCCTATCCAGGAAATTTTGGCAGACTTAGGGGACGCACGTATTACTCGCGAAAAGGCGGATGAAGTTTTGGAGAATCTGTTAATTCAGCTTGGACTTAGCGAGGGGGGACTATGATGGTTATTAATCTTGAACTGCCAGATTGTTGGGAAAAAGTGAATCTTGGTGATGTTTTGAGTTACATAGGAAATGGGCTAACGAATAAACAAAACAAGACTAATGACGGGTATTCTGTTACACGAATTGAGACAATATCTGACGATTGTATAAATGCTGAGAAAGTTGGATATGTAAACACCTTAACAAATAATAAAATAGAGAAATATCGTCTTCGTTATGGTGATATTCTTGTAAGTCATATCAATAGCGAACCGCAATTGGGACGAGCTGTAATTTATGAAGGAAAACCAGAATTTTTGCTTCATGGTATGAACTTATTACGAATGCGGGTAAATACAGAAATACTGGACCCTTTTTTTCTTAATCTTATTTTCAAATTTTATAGAAATCGCGGTGTATTTGTCGCCTTGGCATCAAGGTCAGTTGGGCAAGCATCAATCAATCAAAGTCGAATGAAATCACTTATGATAGCTCTGCCCTCACTTTCTGAACAACGCGCCATCAACCACGTCTTACAAACAATCCAAGAGGCAAAGTTTACCCGACAACGCGAAATTGCCTTGGAACGTGAACGCAAGGCAGCGTTGATGGATTTCCTCTTTTCACACGGCACGAAGGATGAACCCCGCAAGCAGACGGAAATCGGCGAGATTCCTGAGAGTTGGGATGTGGTTCAAACTGAAGATGTAGGTAAAATAGTCACAGGCAATACGCCCAAAACCTCTGTGCCGGAGTATTATGGTGGCCCTTATATGTTTATATCGCCCGGCGACATCTCAGAACCTCAGTACGTAACTAAAACGAATAAACATGTTTCAACCGAAGGACTCAAGGTGTTACGTCCACTACCTCGCGATTCGGTACTTGTTGTGTGTATTAGTTCCACAATTGGCAAGACTGCGATGACATCTGCCGAACGAAGTGCGACAAACCAGCAAATTAACGCGATAATTCCTAATGCAAAGGCTTTTTCTCACTACGTATATTATGCTGTTAGTTATCGCTCGCGTTTTTTGTTTTCTTTAGCTGGACGGGCAGCTGTTCCTATTGTTAAAAAAAGTATCTTCACAAAATTTCTAATTCCTCTACCCCCACTTTCTGAACAACGCGCTATTGCCAACATTTTCCGAGCAATTGACGAAAAAACAGATGCCCTTGAACGAGAAGTTGAACTTATGGATGAACTGTTCCACGCCATACTTGAAGAACTGATGACAGGACAGCGGTCTGCGGTCCCACTAATTGATACCGAATTGGTGAACTAACAGATTTCCTCAACAATAAGCGTTATTTATGTTAAAATAATTATCACATAATGATTGATTATCTGCTTCACTTCATGCCGCGCCGTGAAACCCAAAGACGTGAGTTCAACGTAAACGTTTGTTTCCCTTTTTTGCAGAGTACTCTGAAATTTTCAGAGTACGTTCTGAAAACCTATACCGAAAAAATATCGATAAAGTCAGTTCTAATCAGGGTTTACAACACTTTTTAAGAGACAATCACTTTTGCACTTTACTCTGAATACTCTGAAATTTTCAGAGATCGCATTGTATTGAACCCGCGTCATAATTATTAAAGTTCTGTTGCTCGATTCAATTGAATGCAAGTTACCTTTGCGGGATATCTACACACGCGTCATATTCTCTGATTAAGATATGAGTCGGTGACATTATGTCTGAACGTTCCGCAGTACAGGAGCCAATGCTCAAATACGCCGATGAAATCAATTGGCAATCTATTTCACCATCAGAAGCCACGCAGATGCGTGGTGGTAATACCGCCGCGCTTTACTTTACCGATGTACTGAAAGCGCAACTACTCAAACTCAACAAAGGAATCGTAGACGACTCCAACTGTGCCGATGTTATGCGGTAACTCGGTCTGCTCAATGCGACACTTGAAGGAAATCAGGAAGCACTGTTGTGGATGCGCGGTGTAAAATCAACTTTCGTGCCGAGTAAGAGCCTTGAGCGCAACGTTACCCTGATCGATTTTGAGAATCCCGATAATAACCTATTTCACGTCACCGACGAATGGGAACAGCAAAACGCAGCGCATCGCAATCGCGCCGATGTCGTATTCCTGATTAACGGGATTCCTGTGGCAGTCGTGGAGACCAAAAATGCTGGCAAATCGGACGGGTTAGCACTCGGTGTTGAGCAAATCCGCCGTTATCACAACGAGACACCAGAGATGTTCACCACAGCACAACTCTTCGGTGTCACACAACTCCTTGACTTTTTCTACGGCGTGACATGGAACACCAGCCGAAAAAATCTGTTCAACTGGAAAATTGACGAACCCACCAACTACGAGCAAAAAGTCAAAACCTTCTTCGACCATGATCGCTTCCTGAAGGTCCTGCAGCAGTCCATTATCTTCCAGAGCAAAGACGACCAACTCACCAAAATCGTGTTACGCCAACACCAGACGCGGGCAGTGGAGAAAGTTATTGAGCGGATTCACGATCCGAACAAACGGCGCGGACTTGTCTGGCACACACAGGGCAGCGGCAAAACCCTCACCATGATAACGATTACAGCACGACTCTTGCGAGGTGGTGAACAGACGGAAAAGCCTACCGTGCTGATGGTCGTTGACCGCAATGAACTGGAGAGCCAACTCTTTAGAAACATCACCGGTTACGGCATCACCACGCTTGAGGTCGCGCAAAGCAAAAATGACTTGGAAGAAATTTTAGCCTCCGATTATCGCGGCTTGGTCGTGTCAATGATTCATAAGTTTGACAAGAGACCGGCGAACCTCAACACCCGTGAGAGCGTGGCAGTGCTGATTGACGAGGCACACCGCACCACCGGCGGCGATTTTGGAAATTACCTGATGGCTGCCCTCCCCAATGCAACCTATATCGGATTTACCGGCACCCCGATCGACGAACTTTCCAAAGGAGAAGGGACGTTTAAGGTTTTCGGTGTAGACGACGAACAAGGTTATTTGGATAAATACGCAATCTCGGAATCCATTGAAGACGGCACGACTGTGCCGTTGAATTACACCCTTGCTGCCTCCGATTTACAAGTTGACCGCGAGACGTTGGAACGGGAATTTTTAAACCTTGCAGTAACCGAAGGGATAAGTGATCTGGAGGAACTCAACGCAATCCTTGACCGCGCTGTTCAACTAAAGGAGATAATGAAGGCACCTGACAGAATAAATGGCATTGCTAAGTATGTCGCCAAACATTTCCAAGACACCGTAGAACCGATGGGATTCAAGGCGTTTCTGGTGGCTGTAGACCGCGAGGCGTGTGCGCTGTATAAGCAGGCACTGGATATCTATTTACCACCAGAGTATTCAGAGGTTGTCTATTCGGAAAACAATCAAGACGCTGAGTTTATGAAAGCGTATCATCGCTCCTCTGAGGAAGAAAAGGATACTCGCAAAAAATTCATCAACAAAAATGAACAGCCAAAGATTCTTATTGTAACTCAAAAGTTGTTGACAGGCTTTGATGCGCCAATCCTCTACTGCATGTACCTCGATAAACCGATGCGCGACCATGTGCTATTACAGGCAATTGCGCGTGTCAACCGACCTTATGAGGACGAGGACGGCTTGGTAAAACCCGCCGGTTTCGTCTTGGATTTTGTCGGCATCTTTGAGAACCTTGAAAAAGCACTCGCCTTCGATTCTGATGAGGTTGAAAGTGTCATCCAGAACCTTGACGTACTTAAGGAAGCTTTTATGAACTTGATTCTCGAAGACGCGCAGCAGTATCTGCCTCTCGCCAAAGGTTCGGACGATAAAGCGAAAGAGCAGGCAATTGAGTACTTTGAGGATAAGGCAGTTCGGGGGGCATTCTTCAAATTTTTCAAACAAGTGCAAAACCTCTACAACATTCTCTCACCAGATGCCTTTTTACACCCCTTTATAGAAGATTATCAGGCACTGGCAACCCTCTATGGATTGATTCGGAACGCATACTCTGAGCATATTTACGTTGATAAGGAATTGACAGCCAAGACCCAAAAACTCTTACAGGAGTATACGGAAGGCGATCTATTTGCGTTACCAAATGCTGTTTATGAATTAAACGAAACCACCTTGCAGGAAATGGATCAGAGCGATACATCCGATGCTGTCAAGGTCATTAATTTACGGAAAGCTCTGCATCAAAAAGTAATAGATGAAGGCGAATCCAACCCGTACCTGATTTCAATAGGTGAACGTGCAGAGGCAATCACAGAGGCTTATGAAAATCGCCAAATGACGACGCAAGAGGCATTAGCCGAGTTTAGGAGATCAGCGGAGGAATATGCACGCGCTGCACGAGAACAAGCGCAGATGGATTTGGACAAGAACACCTACGCGGTTTATACGGTTCTCAGGAACGTTATAGACGATGTTAACCCTGAGCAAGCCCGAGCCGTTGATCAAGTCTTCGCGCAATTTCCTGATTATCGGTGGGATGACCATCAACAAAGCCAATTGCGGGGTACACTCTATAAAACATTAGAGCTCTCAGTCGATATAAAAACCAAGATCGAAATAACAAACAAGTTGTTGAGGTTGGAACGCGTATGAGTGCCAATAGAGCGGATTTGAAAGGGGCAGTACAGCAGTGGGCAGACCGGATCGGTGTGAAGGTGCGGGAGATTCATCTGCGTAGTATGCAGCGGAAGTGGGCATCTATATCTACCAATGGCAGATTGACGCTCAACACCGATCTGCTCAACCTACCGGAACCGTTAACGGAATTCGTGATTGTCCATGAATTGGTGCATCTGCTTGTCCCGAACCACGGCAAGTTATTTAAGGGTTATATGTCTGCCTATCTCCCAGATTGGGAAGAGAGACAAAATCGTCTGAGGTTGCTTTGATAAGGGACAACACAACCAGCAGTTTATCCCCGCGTGTCCAGTAAACTGCCGGCAGGGCTATTTAGTTTTCGGTTTTTAGCCCGATTTTGGACCCCCCAGGCCCGGTAGGCGCGGTTTGGAACCGCGCCGGGCTTGAAAAAGAAGATCCAAAAATTTAGGCAATCCGAGAATTTGTTTAAAACTAAACGGAATTAGTCGTTTTGGACTTGCAAAAAGTTGTTAAAAAAGTGTAATAACCCCTTGTAAATAAAGGGGTTATGTGATACAACACAGATAAGAAAATAGGGGGTTAAAGCCCCCTATTGAAACCCGAAAGTAGAGTTGCTTTTTTCGGATTCCACGCTTATCTGATTATTGTATCAGAACCTATCAGAAAAAAGCAACTCCTTTTCACAAATAGGAGTATTTTCTGATGGATTTGATCAGGATAATGGAGACGTTCCCGACGCAAGAACATTGCATCGAGTATTTAGAGCATCTGAGATGGCAGGGATCGCCAGAATGTCCACATTGTGAGTCTACACACATCAGACGACGCAACGAACATGATATAGGGCGTATCGGACGCTACAACTGCCACGATTGCCGATCCACCTTCAAGGCAACACACGGAACAATTTTTCAAGGGACGAAGATACCGCTTCAGAAGTGGTTTTTGGCGATCGCGTTGATGGCGAATGCGAAGAAAAGCCTCTCAAGTTGCCAACTTTCACGCGATTTAGGATTGCCACAGAAAACATGTTGGCGTATAATGATGGCTATCCGTGCCGAGATGGGTAAGGATAACGTCTTACTACAAGGGATTGTTGAAGCGGACGAAACCTATATCGGTGGCAAACGCAAGAAAGACTACGATAAAGAGATTGGCGAACCCCGTAAACGCGGACGTGGAACAGCGAAAGATGTAGTGCTTGGCGTAGTCGCAAGAGGCGGGAAAGTCGTCGCTGAACTTGTTGGGAATGTCAAGGGTAGCACAATCGCTGAGTTTATCAAGACGTTTGTCAAAACAGACGACTCCGAACTCTATACCGACCAGTATAAAGGCTACAACGAGATCGGTAAACAGATGAAGCATGAAACGATGAACCGGAGTCAGAAATGGGAGCCGGGTGGGATACATACCAACACAATGGAAGGTTTTTGGTCTTTCGTCAAACGGGCGTGGTATGGATCACATCACCACTATTCAACAGCATACACCCCCTTGTATCTCGCAGAGGCGTGCTATAAATACAACTACCGAGAAACTGACATCTTTGTAAAGTTTCTCACCGACAGCATGGAAAATGATTCGGAAATTTAAAGTCAAATTTAAAAACTTCTCAAGTCCAAAACGACTAATTCCGTTTAAAATTGCAATTCTAAAAATAATCTGCTATATTATATGGTATGGGATTCAGCGTGAAAAAACAAATTATTTGTATGCTCAAATAGGACTTACGCATCAAAACGCTGTTGGGATGGATGGCTTCGGCTTTCGTGCCCATCCAGACATGAACGCACGCAGGGCACGGGGACCCTGCGGAACATAGTCGAGACGAACGTCCATTGCGTAAGTCCTGTCAAAGAAAAATTTAAGGAATACTCCTATGAAAGCATCAGAACTCACCGTTAAATGTTTGGAAAACGAAAATGTTGACTATATTTTCGGAATACCGGGCGAGGAAAACCTGGATCTAATGGATGCCTTATTGGAATCCGATATTCAATTTATTCAGACGCGCGATGAACGGGCTGCCGCCTTCATGGCAGATGTCTACGGTCGCCTCACTGGACGCGCAGGTGTCTGTCTCGCTACCCTTGGTCCCGGAGCCATGAACCTTGTCACCGGAGTTGCTGATGCTAATATGGATAGGGCACCTCTCATCGCAATCACCGGACAAGCCAGCCTTGACAGGATGCACAAGGAATCGCACCAATACATGGATGTCGTCTCTGTTTTCAAACCGATGACGAAATGGAATACGCTCCTCCATCTGCCCGAAATCATCCCCGAATCCATAAGCAAAGCCTTCAAAATAGCGACAAGCGAAAAACCCGGTGCTACCCACATCGATTTTCCTGAAGACGTAGCAAGGATGCAAATCGACGCGGAACCTGTACCTCATGATTTCCCAAGTGAAGCAGAACCTGTTGCCGCCTGTTTGCAACGCGCCGCACAGCTGATTAACGACGCCAGACAACCTATTATCCTTGCAGGCAACGGAGTCATCCGTCAAAATGCCTCTCGCATGTTAACACAATTCGCAGAGATGACGAATATTCCGGTTGCGCACACCTTTATGGGCAAAGGGAGCATTCCCTGGACCCATCGGCTCTCTCTTCTGAGTGTCGGTTTGCAAGCAAACGATTTCGTCTCCTGCGGATTTGATCGGGCAGACCTCGTCATCGCTATCGGCTATGATATCGTCGAATACCATCCAAGCCTCTGGAACCCGAATCGAGATAAAAAACTCATCCATATTGACACACAACCGAGCGAAAGCGATGCCGCTTATGTCACGGATGTCGAAATGGTTGGCAACATTCGGCAGAGTCTCAGACACCTCATGGCACAAGAAATTTTTCCCAAAGATGCGGAGTATGCTTCAAATACATTGCGGAAAATTATACTCGACCAACTTAACGAACATCGGGATGACGCAGATTTTCCGATGAAACCCCAAAAGATTTTAAGCGACATCCGTTCTGTACTCGCTGAGGATGATATTGTCATTTCTGATGTCGGCGCACACAAAATGTGGATTGCGCGCATGTATCCTTGTTATCAACCCAATACATGTATCATTTCCAATGGGTTCGCCGCCATGGGCATCGCGCTACCGGGGGCTTTCGTCGCCAAACTTATCTACCCGGAACGTAAATGTTTGGCAATCTGCGGTGATGGTGGGTTTATGATGAACTCACAGGAACTCGAAACCGCTGTCCGAACCGGTGTGCCTTTTGTGACGCTTATTTTCAATGATGAGGCTTACGGGCTTATTGAGTGGAAACAGATGAACAGTTTTGGCAGACCCGCACATATTGATTTCACTAACCCCGATTTTGTCAAATACGCCGAAGCTTTCGGTGCCAAGGGTTATAGAGTTGAAGCGAGTGACGAACTCATTCCTATACTCAACGATGCGTTCAGTCAGAAGGTCCCTTCGGTCATTGACTGCCCCGTCAACTACGCAGAAAACCTACGCTTGACCAATGAACTTGGGCAACTGACATGCCCCATCTAATGTCGAAAAACCAAACCATGTATTTTGGTTGTGCTATCGCATAGAAAATGCTATCATCTTTCAGACGCTAATCTTGGTTTTAGTCTATTTGCTTTCGGATATGCTTCGTTTTTTCTAAAGGAGGATGCTATACTAAAATATGGCAGTTTCAACAATTGAGTGGGCAGATGGCAGAATTCGGATGATTGACCAGACGCTGTTGCCCAACGAATTTAAGTACATTTATTGTGATGACCTCCCCTCAACTTGGGAGGCAATTAAATCCCTGCGTGTCCGGGGCGCGCCCGCTATCGGAATCGCTGGGGCATTGGGCGCAGTACTCGGAATTTGGAATTCCGCCGCGAAAACCTATGAGGCATTCGCCGCTGAACTCAAATCCGCTGCTGATTATCTCGCGACATCGCGACCGACAGCCGTTAATCTCTTTTGGGCACTTGATAGAATCTCCCGCACTGCGGAAGAAAATAGATGCCTCCAAATTCCTGAACTCAAAGAGGTGCTGCTCGCTGAGGCTTTGGAGATTATCGCTGAGGATAAGGCGATGTGCCGGGCTATCGGACAACACGGCATGGCGTTGCTGAACGAAAATGACACCATTTTGACGCACTGCAACGCTGGCGGATTAGCCACATCCGACTATGGTACGGCGTTGGCTGTGATGTTTAGCGCACACAAAGCCGGTAAGCAGATCCAAGTTTACGCCGATGAGACGCGTCCCCTGTTACAGGGCGCACGCCTCACGACTTGGGAACTCATGCAAGCAGGTATTGATGTAACCCTTATCTGTGATAACATGGCGGCACAGGTCATGAAAGAGGGCAAAATCCAATGCGTTATTGTCGGTGCCGATCGGATTGCTGCGAATGGCGACACTGCTAACAAAATCGGTACCTATAATGTCGCTATCCTTGCAGAAGCACACGGCATCCCCTTTTATGTTGCTGCGCCAACTTCAACGCTGGACTTTGCCCTTGAAACCGGTGCGGAGATTCCTATTGAGCAGCGGGCGGCGGAAGAGGTAACAGAGGGCTTCGGAAAATTAACCGCGCCTGAAGGTGTGAAAGTCTATAGCCCCGCATTTGATGTCACACCTGCAGCGTTAGTCACAGCGATTATTACCGAAAAAGGCATAGCACGCGCCCCTTACACGGAGAACCTGAATGCTTTACGAGATTCGTAAGCTGGATGGGTGTGTAAAGTTTTTGGCATTATTGGGTGAACTAAACTGTTTTGACTCCTTGCGGGAGCGGTTTGTAACCCCGATTTGAAACGCCAAAACCGCAGCGAAGCGATAGGTGTATCATTAAACTGGCACCTCTGGATGAATCAACTTGTGGCTCACGCTGCTTTCGCTATATTCGCGCGGGTGCCGTGGACATCAAAGCAGTCGTACTGGTTCGTGTTCATAATCCGAGTCGCAAGTGCCATCGCCTGTTTTTCGGTGAGATAACCGTCCGAGATTTCGGCTTCAAGGGCACGTCGAATTTCGTTCCGTGCTTGAATCGCATACGCCATCGCACTCGTGGGCCAACCCGTATCACCGCCGAAAGCGAACAATTTATTTGACGGGACAGCGTGAATGCACCGGCGAAGAAAATCGCGCGAACTATACGGATCAATACTCCATGCCCAGCAGAAGTCAACCCAGATGTTGCGGTAATGTTTCGCAAGCGCGACCAGTTCATCGTTGTAAGGGTAAGCGATGTGCATCAGCACAAACTTCGCGTCAAGATACTCCGAGAACAAGGCGCACATATTCCCGGCAGGGATACGGTGCACTGGCATCCGGTTGTTGCCCGCATAGTAACCGGTGTGGATTTTGAAGGGGAGGTTGTGTTCAATTGTGAGTTCAACACCGCGTGCCCAGCACCAATCGCCGAGACACAGACGCGTCGCTTCATCAAGGTCTGCAGCGGGTTGTGTCAGCACAGCATTGAGTGCGGCGGAGGCATCAGCATCGCTCCTTTTGATCCAGTTGAGTGTCCGGTTGTAAGCGTGTTGCGATTTTACGGCGATAGCGCACGGGGCATGTTTGGCGAAAAGTGCATCCATACCGTGTTTAAGAGAAGCGAGGTCCTTGACTTCAACACCCGTTTCGGCGTGGATAGCACTCGGATCAACTTGTCCGTTACAGAATATTGCCCATGAAAGATCATAGAGAAAGAAATCAGGACCGGAGGTATCGGGTGTGCATTGCCAGCTGAAATCGTCAGTTTGAATATGATCAAGGTTCGCAAGATCGTGTAAGATATGGTGGCGTTTCCCTGGGGTACGGATCGTTTTTACTTTATCTTGTGCAAGGGCGAGCGCATCACCGGTCAATTCATCGAGTCCATAAATATGTTTCGCGATGAGGCTGACGGCCTCGCCATACCCAGTAAACTGCGTCGCTTCCCACGCGTCTCGGATACCTTCAAACCGTGATGCAATGTCTTGAGAAGCGTCCATCAGGTTACCCATCGCTTCTGAGGAAGCACCGGCTGTTACCAGGTCTGCCGGGACATAGTTGCCGAACAAATCTTGGAGAACATCGGGGCCATTCTCAACCCAGTCGGCTTCGCGTTTCATGTGTTCGTGTGTATCAACGAGGCGGATAGATTGAATGTGATGTGTCAAATCGGTGGTTGCCATGCATAATCTCCTATGAAAATTGAAACTAAGTCTTTAGAGTCTCGTACTTGACAAATGTGTTAAGTTATGATTTAATAAATATATAAGGTCTTGGCAATTTGCCTCTCTTTGTAGTATTGTAGAGCGGAACCTTGAACAAGAAGACGAGATTCGCTCTATTATAAGAGAGTAGGAGGTTTGTGTCAAGAAAAACCGTACATTCGGCAGAGTTATTTGTTTTCAACTTTTCGCCGCTTTCAAATGAGAGGTTGCGATCCAACGATGGATCGTACATCACTCAGCGTGCTTACGGTAAGGTTGAGTGGCTCTGACAAATTTGGGGAGGCTCAGGTGTAGACTCCCTATAAATGCGAAATGCTCGAGCAGGAACACGAATGGTTATTGTCGCCTTCTTGATGAGGGAGCAGACCACAGGAGCATATGATGTCCACAGGACGGATTAAGTACTACAATTTCGATAAAGGCTTCGGATTTATTGCGCAAGATAGCAGTGACGCGGATGTTTTCTTGCACAGTTCTGCCATTAAGCATCCCGAATATGAAGAACTCCGCGTCGGGCAGCGAGTAAAATATAGTGTCGTCGAAGGTGAGAAAGGACTCGTTGCTCAAAACGTTGAAGTATTATTGACACCGACGGAACGCCGATGGCTGCGGCAAGGGAAGGCGATTATCCCGCGCGGGTACGCTGGATTCCCGGGTCAGAACCAAGGTCAATTTATCAGTGATGAGGCAGTGCCTGCCCCTAATTACGGAGCGGGCGAATCAAAGCCGATGCGAGGCCGTGATATCTCCGTGGCATCCTCAAAACCCGCATCGAAACTACCTAATCAACCCACCTCAACAAAAGATTCTGGCGATGCAGATGAACCCACACAAGACGGGCAAGAACAAGCTTCAAAGCAACTCAGCTTCGGTGACCTCTATATCCTCAAGCAGATTAACTTTGAAACATCAATGTTCTTCGCGTTGTATAACGCGATACAACTTCCTGCTACCGTCCTTGAGATGACACTTTCCAGTTTGACACTCAATAGCAATGGCAAGGAACAGCAGATCGCTAAAACAGATGTCAAATATTGCTACAAAGACTTTGACGCAGAGAAAGTTCAAGCAGCTGTTGAGATTGAGGAAGATGTCAAAGCGCAAGAGTTGACGCAATTACCACCCGACGCACAGCTGTGTGAAGTTGATACGGAAGCCGTGCGGCATGCCCGCAAAAATGGAACCGCAATTGAGATTACGCTCCGAGGCGGAGAAACCTTCCGTGGGACTGTAGACTGGGTGAGTCCTTATGAAATTAAACTCATTTTAGAGAATGGAGCAAAGGTCGTCATCTTCCGACATGCTGTCTACAACCTTTCCGTAGATTAGGGGGTCCTATGCAGGCATATTCTGAACTTCTTAATGAGATTGAGCGTGATGTGAAACGCTTACGCGAAGAATCCGGAGGGGTGCCGTGTCCATCTACCTGTTTTGCTTGCTGCCATAACACAGCGACAATGGCGATTAGTGAGGTTGAAGCTCGAGACCTAAAGTTAGGGTTAGACGCACTTCCAACGCAGCTTCGTGCGCATATCCGTGCAAAAGCAGAACGAAGCATCAAAAAGTTGGAAGCACACGGCTATAGTGCTGAAACTATCATGCCGGATACGGGTATGGAAGCAATTGGCGTGATAAAGGGCACACCTGAGGGTGAATGCCCTATGCTCATCGGTGGGGTCTGTTCTGTTTATGAACATCGTCCGGTCATCTGCCGCGTTTGGGGATATCCAATTCATAACGGCAATGACTTAGCCTGCTGCCACAAAACTTTCCTCGGTCAACGCAGTCGCTTCCGCCCCCTCAATTATAACCACTATTGGCAGACGTGTCAAAACCTTAGCATCGAATTGGGTGCCACGCAAAAAACGCCGAACTGTTATCTTGTTTCTCAATTGCTATCGGAGTAAAAAGCCTGACACACCATTTTTGGACCCGTGGAGGCACCATGAAAAACAGATTTATCCTTTCCAATTTTTTTATCTTGCATCTGTCTTGAGTCTCCTGCTCTGCTTCGGTTGTGGAGACACAGAAGACGAGCAAGAAGTAACCAACCCGACCTATAATACGTTCCTCGACGAACCTGATGAACAACCACTACAATCTGATGATCAATCACCACAATTGACAGACATAGACTTGAAAGACGCTGAACAATGGCTACACTTAACGCTCAAAGACTGGGAAAATTTAAAAGACGAAGATTGGGAAAAGTTGAAAGGCGAAGATTGGATCAGGTTAACAGACGCGGAAGTCAAAGAACTCATGAACCTCAAGATTCCGAAACGTTGGGCCTTTGAGGCGGCAGACGAAGCGTTACGCAAAAAACATCACGAAGCTACGCTCTTCCAACAGTTCGGAGACATCCCACAGGTTCGTTACATCGTAGAGTTTGATCGAATGTGGCGAGGTGGAATTGTAACACTTGAGGTCGCTAAGCGACTCGTTGCTGATTCGGCAGCAATGTATTTTCTCTTTCCGAATGCTGACAATCAACATACATTTGAAAAAATAAGAAACCTACTACAGGCTATAATAGAACAAGAAGAACACAGTCTCGAAAAAGAAGAACTTCGCCTCTTAGATCAGCTCAGAATAGAAGACCCTGAAGCTTGGGTAAAAAGCATGCGCGCCTTTTTAATTCAAAAACATGGTAACATTCCGGAAGCTAACACGATTATCGAATTTTTGAGAAAATTGGAACTGGATTTACCAAGAGCAGACAAGGAATGCCGTTCCTATCTTACGGCATACAATGCGCTCTATACTGCCTTTAACTCAACTTATGAATACGTATACTATGCTATGTTTGAAGCAGTGGATCAGGTCTGGCCTATTGTAGCGGAGGGCCCGCTACGCATCCTCGAAAAATATCGAGAGGCGAGAGCAGAAGGTATCTCATTCTATAATATAGATTGGGACGATGATTAGCACACATCAGGTGTTTTAGACGAGCTTTCGCTTAATTCGCGTAAGAATTGGAAAGTATAAATCCCAGTACGGTGTCCATCGCTCCACGCCAAACGCACCGCATAGCGTCCGACTCGCTGAATATCCACAAGGCGTAAATTTTCAAAAAAGTCATCACGGGGTAAAATATGGAACGGGTCTTTTCCCAAACGTACTGCATCGCAATGGGCGCAGGGGCATTTTTGGCGCAGGAGGCGGTAGGACAGTTCGCTACGGTACGAATCTTTCCACTGAATTTCCAAACTCGTGCTGCCTCTTTCAATGCGAGTCGGTTGAAATTTTTCCATGATAACGCCTCAAACAGGTTGCGTGCATAAAAAACGGTTGCCAATTTGTGTGACCGCAAGCAGTCTCGCAAATCGACAACCGTTCAGGGAGTCGCGATCTAAGGATTGCTCCTGCTATCCGTTATTCAAAGTACTCCGCGTTGATATCAATGAACTCTTCCCATTCTTCAGGAACGTCTTCTTCCATGAAGATAGCTTCGACGGGACATTCGGGTTCGCATACACCACAGTCGATGCACTCTTCTGGATCAATGTAGAGTTGATTGAACTCCTCAAACTCGTCAGCGTCCGGTAGGGGGTGAATGCAATCCACTGGACACACATCAACGCACGAACTATCCTTAACGTCAACGCACGGTTCGCAAATCACATACGTCATGTTGGGAAACTCCTTTCCGCTTGATTTATAGTAAAAGCCTCCATGTCACATTGGGGCAACTTCACGCAATTAGTGGGGTTAGACCACTTTGATGAAGGCGTAAAGAGACATCGTCATATATGGCGGATTTTTTTGCTATGTCTGCTGAGTTGCGATCAGGACACTGTCATAGTACCCACAACCTAAAGGCTTGTGCTTCATCGCAGTCCGCCTTCCGAGGAAGGTCTTACGTCTGCTCCACAAAGGCGCACTAAGCACGCCTCACACCAAAGTGCCTTTTTTTATATGCCGGGGATTTCACGTCCTGTCCATATATGGAATATGATACCACAGTTTTTGACAAAAGTCAAGTTTTTTGCCCGCCTATATCCCCCAACCTAAAGGATGGGGTTTTGGCGGGAAGATTGATAAATATAGTGAATTTTGTAATTACTTATACATTGGGTTGCTGATTGTTGTATTCCCAACGTCTCTTAATATTGGCAAAATCATGTTCAATTGGGTTGAGATCCGGAGAATACGGTGGCAAATATATAGTAAAATCCGAAAATATGTGGACACCTTAGAAAACACAAAACACCTCTCCTCCACTGGCGAGGTCTGTAACCTCACCCTTCCGTCGGTGTATAGGTAATTATGGGCTTTACTATAAATGCTTACGGTTTTTTGAGTGGCAACTTGAGTGGTTTTTAGATTAGAATTCAGATTTTTACGATTCTTTCATATTATGCACCCTATACTCCGCACTTCTAATTTCGGATTTTTGGTATTTATTTTTTAAACCCACGTGGTTCCAACGTTCAACAAGCAATTTCAGGTGAATCAGAGAAGATATACGTGCGAAATGAAATCTTATTTACCATCTCTAAATTTTATTATACTGTTTGGATCCTTTCGTGACGTGGGTTTGTCTAAAAATACCAAAATGTGTCAAAACAAGTGCGGAGTGTAGGATGCACCCTTTCCAACCGAAATTTAGGTCTTTAATTATTAAAGGGTAAAGCAGCGTTTTAAATTTAAACCGTTTCAAATCTTTTCACTAATCATGGAGAATCCTGATGGTAGAAAGCGATGTTCAACTGATTCGCAGAATCTTATCAGGCGATGACGAGGCATTCAGTATTTTAGTCCAGAAATACCAAAAGAGCGTCCATGCCCTTGTGTGGCGGAAGATTGGGGATTTCCATATTGCTGAGGAGATTACGCAAGACACCTTCCTCCGAGTATACAAAAGCCTCGCAACACTCAAAGATCCCAATCTGTTTGCTGGGTGGCTTTATGTCATCGCAAATCGGCTTTGCATTAATTGGAGCCAAAAAAACAGTCCAGTGATGCAATCGTTAGAAGACACACCTATGGAAGAGATAGAGCAATCTTCTTATGTGCATTATCTATCAGAGCAACATGAGGTAAAAGCCTCTGATCGTCACTGCGAAATTGCCCAAAAACTTCTTCAGAAATTGCCGGAGAGTGAGCGCACAGTAGTGACACTGTACTATCTCGGTGAAATGACAGCGAAGGAGATTGGCAAGTTCTTAGGGGTGTCAGTGAACACTATTAAGAGTCGGATTCGCCGGGCGAAAGAGCGTTTGCAGAACGACGAAGAACTCTTAATTAGCAAAACGCTTGGGAGTGTTCAATTACCTGCCAACCTAACTGAGAGCATCATACGACAAGTTGCCAATATAAAACAGGCACCCGCTCCGGTTGGGAAACCGTTACTACCATGGGCGGCTTTTGGCGCAGCTGCCGTTTTGGTCATGTTGCTTCTCGGTGTCAGCAATCAATACCTCGCCCATTTCCAAAAACCGTATAGTTTTGAGGCACAATCTGAACCCACGATTGAAATTGTTGATGCGCCTATCACGCTTGAGATTGACGCAAAACCGGCTGTACGCAATCAAGTTGGGCGTGCTTTTACCGCCGGTAAAGGCAGTGGGAACAGTTTACAAGTTTCTCAGGCGGTTTTAGCAACCGATATGCTGGAAGATTCCGCCAAGTTTTCTACTTCGCAGTGGACCCAGACAGATGGACCTCAAGGTAGCACTGTCCTTGACATCTTTGCTACATCTGAAAGGATCCTTTACGCTGTTGCACCGTCAGGTATCTACAGATTGACAGCTGATGCAACTGCGTGGACGCTCATCAACACCAGTGTCCCAATCGGTCAGTCCCGAATGCCGATGGCAGCGTATGGGGACATCCTCTATATTGTCTCTACTGATGAGGTGTTTACTTCAACCAATCATGGTGATACGTGGCAATCACTCGGATCCCGTCCAAACGGACATGCTGTTAGGTTGATAATAGTAGATGAAACACAAGAGAACGGTTCACAAGCACGTCCTGTAATGTATCTTGCCCTTCAGGATAAAGGCGTTTTCCGCTCCATGGATGCTGGTGCACAGTGGACCCTCCTTAACGATGGATTGACAGGTGAAAAGGTTTCTACGGTAGCTGCAATCGGGAACACGGTATTTGCTGGTACAAACAGCGGACTCTACCGCCTCAGTTCAGATGCTTGGGAACAATTACCTGTTGCTGTCTCCGAAATTATTCATTCTTTAGTCGTTCATAAAAACAATCTCTATGTCGTGACAGGTCATGACCTTTTTACCTTGGGATTGCTTGAATCAAGGCTGAGGGATGAGGGGCAAATAATACGCGACTACAACGCAAGTTCAAGTAGGATTTTCTACTCGACTGATTTGGGAGAGGCGTGGACTGAGATAACACCGAGAAATAAATCTCCGTTTGTAACGACACCAACGGGTATGAAGCTTGTGGTTGCTGGTGATACACTTTTACTGCTGGGTATTAACGAATTACGATCAAGAGACGGTGGGCGAACTTGGACAGATCTCGGACTTGACAGAGATTTGTTTACGCGCGGAGACTTTTCAATTGTAGCAATAGACGAGAATACGTTTTACAACGTTAGCGCATCCGGTGTTCATCGCACAACCAATGGTGGTGAATCGTGGCAACCGTTTATGAACGGGATGACAGGGACCAGAATGTTGGATTTAATAGCGTTCAACAATAGACTATACATGCATACCGGCAGCGACGTTTTCCAATCAACCGATGGGGGCACATCGTGGAAAAACGTTCCAGTTAATCCGGGCAGTGTTGCGGTTAGATGGGTAAAGAAGGAACAGTCTCAAGGCAATTTCTCGCTTAATTCAAGATTGGTAGCGGCTAACGACGCACTTTATGGAATTATACCTCAAGAGGACGACCTGCGCGTTTTTCATTTACCTATAAGTAGTGATATGTTCGTCCCTGTTCACAGGATACCCTCTTTCGCAGGGCGATCACCCTCCCTTAATGTGTGGACAAGAAAAGCCTTAGCCTTTGAGGTGTGGACCAGCGTTGAAGAGGTGGAACAGTCGCACTTAGTTGATGGTGATGAAGAAGGCGATAGCCTGCCGGTTACGTTGTATTTTATGAAAAAACATTGGGAAGCTGGTGGGTTTGCTGTCAGTGGTGAGACGTTCTACATGGAATGCCAACGGCGGCTTTTCAAATGGAAACCCAACAGTCAGGAATGGAAAAATACCAAGTTGATAGATACCAGTGAGCAACCTGATAGCGAATTGGATAGCGGATTCAAGTTGGCGGTTTCAGCAGAGACCGTCTACGTCGGTAAACGGGATGGTCAACTCTTTCAATCGCTGGATGGCGGAGACAGTTGGAGAGACGTTACTTCAAATCTTCCACTTCAATTTACTCGTTTCAACGAGATAGTATTTGTAGAATCAACGGTTTACGTCGCAACGGACGAAGGGGTCTTATCCTCACAGACCGGAGAACATTGGCGCGTGATAACCGATAAAATGGATACGCGTATCGTCATAGATAGGTTTGCTGTGGATGGCACGACTGTTTATGGTGCTGCGGATACCGGTGTCTATCGCTTAGAAGGCGAATGGCAGCAGATTTCCCCAGAAATTCCAGATAGAGTCATATCACTCGTCGTTAGCAACGACAGACTTTACATTGCTACCGAACAACGCGGTATGTTTCACATCTCGCTTGGAGAAGAAGAGTGGATAGGAGTTATGAGGTAACTTTTACTATCTCAGAGTTTACGGGCACCCTTTGCTGGTGAGGTTTGATGAAGTTTAAGTATTTAAATCGGTAATCCTGATCTTTCCCAGACCCCGGTAGGTGCAGTTTTGCAGCGTACTCGCCCAAATTTTGCCCATACGCGGCAAAATTTGTCTTTGCTTTACATTTGCGATCTGCATTCCTAACCGCACCGGACATTGTTAGGAAATTACCGAATTAATTTTTTAATATTCATGCAACCTCACCAGTACCGTGTCATACCAAATTAACCCCATTTGTAGCGCGAGGTCCCTGTGCCTCGCAATGCTGACTTGATCAAAAGACTTCTAATCAAGTTAATTTGGTATCAGACATATTATGGGATTTACCATAGGAGAAAAAATATGAGAGTTTTAATAAGCCCCCTTCTTATCGCCCTACTTATATTCTCTCCCGCTTTCGCAGCGGAAGACAAACACACTTCTGATGTTACCAGTCTTTACCATCTCGCCAATATCTTGGGCATTCAGGTATCATTGGCACAAATCGAAAACACCCTTATTCAGAAGACTGAGGAGCATCGTGTCACCGATTTTGCGAATCTCATTGACGCTGCCAAAGCAATTGGACTTGAATTGCAAGAACGCAATCTCACTTATGAAGAACTCCAAACGTTTAAAACGCCGGTCATTGCCCATCTTAGGGCTGCATTTGAAGACGAAAACCCTGTGAAAGCGGATACTGCCGTTGAACATTTCATTGTCGTTGAGTACACAAACAAAAAGTGGGTGCGCCTCTTTGATACACCAAGCAGATTTTTATATCAGGCAGCCACTGTTGTCTCCCGAGATCGTTTTTTGGATCGCTGGACAGGACGTGTACTCGCGCTCTCGGAAAGCCAACGTCAGCAACGACAACCGGTTTTAGGTGTTTCACCTACGCTGCTGGATTTAGATGCCTTAATCACACTGCGGCATAACTTCGCGGATCAGGACTTAGTGGGGTATCAATTTCCCGTCCGACTGAAAAACCGAGGTGATACGCCAATACAAATTGTCTCTGTTGCAGCCAATACGTGACATTCCGTGGTTGATAAACCAAAGGCAGGTGTCATCCCTGTAGGGAAAGACGCTGTTTTAGGGATCGGTTCGACTGCAGTTGCAGTCCACAGAACTTTTTTTATGACTGTCCATATTCAAACAGATACTCCGCAACGTCCGTATACTTTTATCTCCTTCGGACGTGCTCGGGAATTGCCTGTCGTTTTTCTTCCTGAGAATGTTTATGTCGAAAGTACTGGTGCATCACAACTAAAGAAAACTGTCGGGCTTAAAAACCCCCGTGAGACGGCTTTGATGATTCAGAATATTAAAAGTTCACAAGCATGGATTCAACCCGTTCTCCGTAGTGACAACGTCGTTTATCCATGGCGCACCGCGGACATTGAACTAATTTTTCAAACGGATCAGATGCCCAAAGGTGGGTTTAACGAGAAACTCACGGTTGATTACAGGGATCGCAAAGGGGAACTAAAGAGTATCACGCTGCCCATATCGGGGGAAGTGAATCAAACCTATACACTCTCGCCTAACCGATTCTTCTTCGGACAAGTCAATTCCGCTGAGGAAAATACAAAAGTGTTAGTGCTTAGCAACTTGAGTGGCAATGAACTTCAGATTGAGAAAACCGAAGCAGATATCGGAACAATTGAGGTAAAACGACAAACGGACAGTAACCGTTATCAATTGACGTTAACGTTACCACCCGTTTTAGCAAAAGGGATCCTGAAAGGCGAAGTTCGGCTCCATACAAGCCATCCGAAGATGCGTCTTATCAAGATACCGATTTTTGCATTTGTCACAAAGTAGAAACATTTCGCGTCTGAATACACTGAAAATACTTAAGGAGACATCCCATGAAATATATCAGTGGTACATTTCTCATAATTCTAACGGCTCTTTTAATGAATCCGATCACATTATTTGCCGCACCGCACGAACCGTCTCCTGCTGGCGGCGGTTGGCTTGAGCTTGATCCGAAACTCGGGCAAATCCAAACGGATGACCCTTGGTTGCCTGAACTCTTCGGTAAACTCACGATTGAAGCGTGGATCTACGTAGATGAGACGTTACCCAAGCAAGTCACCTTTTCACTCGTTGGTCAAACAGACCGATTCGGCTGCTTTATGGTTGGAATGCCTGTGGATGAAAATAGAGATAATGTTATGGATACTCGGATCGGTGTCTTTTCCAATGGTACCAAAAAACCTTCACATGTGACGAAGATGGAAAGTCTGCCGATTCGTCAGTGGGTGCATTATGTAGCTACAATTGACCGCGGGGCCGCCATTGGCAGCGACGGTCATATTAGAGGAGGTGCTGAGGGGAGCGAACTGCCAGGACCAAATGAGAATCGTCTTGTGCTTGGCGGTATGCCAACTTTGACGAAAATGCCAATGCTGCCGGACAAAATGCGTTTCGCTTCAGGGGTCTATATTGATGAACTGAGAATCAGCAGCGTCGTCCGGTATAAAGGCAACTACGACGTGCCAACAAGCGCATTCAACACAGATACCGACACCATAGGACTCTACCACTTTGATACAGCGTCAGATCAACGCTATGAAGATAGCTCAAAATCTCAGATTCCATTAATCCGAAGTGAGATAGATCCTGAGGTTCTTGCTAAAAGTGAGGAAGCGACAACCTCGCCTGTGCTGCCAAAAAGTGAGGAAGCGACAACCTCGCCTGTGCTGCCAAAAAGTGAGGAAGAGTTATTGCAACTCATCCGCGAAGGAATTACCTATTACGATAGCCTGCTTGAAAGCGGAAGTGTTGACTTTCTTCGGGAGACTACCAGTGTTGCCTCTGATGGACTTCCTGGAATGGGACGTGCCCCCAGCGGTACTTGGAAGGGAACTTTTGAGTTTTCAGGACGCAAAATGAGATGCATTGTGACACAAGATGTTATTCAGTACGAACCTGACCGAAACATTCCATTTAAGGGGACGGAACAATACGCTTATGATGGCGAAACCTTTGAGACCCTCCGGGAAACATTTCACAACGGAATTAGTCGTTTTGGACTTGCAAAAAGTTGTTAAAAAAGTGTAATAACCCCTTGTAAATAAAGGGGTTATGTGATACAACACAGATAAGAAAATAGGGGGTTAAAGCCCCCTATTGAAACCCGAAAGTAGAGTTGCTTTTTTCGGATTCCACGCTTATCTGATTATTGTATCAGAACCTATCAGAAAAAAGCAACTCCTTTTCACAAATAGGAGTATTTTCTGATGGATTTGATCAGGATAATGGAGACGTTCCCGACGCAAGAACATTGCATCGAGTATTTAGAGCATCTGAGATGGCAGGGATCGCCAGAATGTCCACATTGTGAGTCTACACACATCAGACGACGCAACGAACATGATATAGGGCGTATCGGACGCTACAACTGCCACGATTGCCGATCCACCTTCAAGGCAACACACGGAACAATTTTTCAAGGGACGAAGATACCGCTTCAGAAGTGGTTTTTGGCGATCGCGTTGATGGCGAATGCGAAGAAAAGCCTCTCAAGTTGCCAACTTTCACGCGATTTAGGATTGCCACAGAAAACATGTTGGCGTATAATGATGGCTATCCGTGCCGAGATGGGTAAGGATAACGTCTTACTACAAGGGATTGTTGAAGCGGACGAAACCTATATCGGTGGCAAACGCAAGAAAGACTACGATAAAGAGATTGGCGAACCCCGTAAACGCGGACGTGGAACAGCGAAAGATGTAGTGCTTGGCGTAGTCGCAAGAGGCGGGAAAGTCGTCGCTGAACTTGTTGGGAATGTCAAGGGTAGCACAATCGCTGAGTTTATCAAGACGTTTGTCAAAACAGACGACTCCGAACTCTATACCGACCAGTATAAAGGCTACAACGAGATCGGTAAACAGATGAAGCATGAAACGATGAACCGGAGTCAGAAATGGGAGCCGGGTGGGATACATACCAACACAATGGAAGGTTTTTGGTCTTTCGTCAAACGGGCGTGGTATGGATCACATCACCACTATTCAACAGCATACACCCCCTTGTATCTCGCAGAGGCGTGCTATAAATACAACTACCGAGAAACTGACATCTTTGTAAAGTTTCTCACCGACAGCATGGAAAATGATTCGGAAATTTAAAGTCAAATTTAAAAACTTCTCAAGTCCAAAACGACTAATTCCGTTTCACAATATCTTGTTGGAGCGAAGAAGCGAAGTCGTCCATGACTCTTCTAATGATCCACGCTCCTGGGGATGGAATCTCAGTGGTGGAGAAAAATCCCTTGTAATGTTTATTGATGGACTTGATATCGAAAGTATTAAAGAGGTACGTTTCAATGATAGTGAGGTCTATCATCTTAAAGGAAAGTTGTTTGGTGGCACTATAGAATTGTGGCTGAACCCGAAGAAAAATTACCGCCCCGAACGCTTTAGAGTTTCTAATCTCATGCTTTCGATGACAAAGGATTTCAAGTTCAAAGAGGTCGCACCCGACCTCTGGTTTCCGGAAGCTGCCAAGTGGGTTACCACTGTCGCGAAAATCGATATCAAAACCACAACTGTGCAATTCACAAACATCCGGATTAACGAACCCATCCCTGAATCCCGCTTTTCCATTGAGCCACCTCCCGGGGCAAGCGTATATGACATGCGGACCCAAGAAAGTTTTGAAGTCCCAGAGAAGAATAACAAATGATGTGTTTCAGTCTCAAACTCAAATGGAAAGAGAGTCATCCAAGCACATTGGGCCGTTTTTAACATTCCAATCGCGGAATAGAAGTTACGTTTTCAGGTTAGAGACGTTGCTTATAGGAAATCCATTCTTTTTGGGAGCGAGTTGGATTCGCTTCTTTGTTTTTTCAGGCATTATCCAAATGTATCTTGGTGTTTAGGTGCTCAAGTGTCTTTAGTGCTAAACAAGAATTGAGTAAAATTGCAGAAAAAAAATTGACAAATCTTAACTTTTCGGGTAATATATCGGAAGTAAAAAAGAAGTTGCTTGCAAACTCCTACGTTATAGAGTGGAAAAGAGTGGAAAACGCAAGTTTATGTTGTAATTTGTAGATTCCCATTTTAGGAAGAAGGGCACATCATGAGACAACGTCCGCGCGACAAAAAGTGGGTGTTTGAAACTCCAGATCTGGAGAAAAGTCTAAAGTTGGCAGCAGAATTGGGAGTATCTTTGCTGGCTGGGCAATTGCTCGTTAGTCGGAAAATAACAGATCCTGAAGATGCGAAAACTTACCTTTATCCGAAGTTTACGGAGCTTAAAGGATTCCACGACCCTTTTAAATTAGCCGATATGGACAAAGCCGTAGAACGAATACGCAAGGCGATCTCACGCGGTGAGAAAATCTGTATCTATGGCGATTATGATACCGATGGTACCACCGCGACTGCGCTATTGTTTGACACATTCCGCGAAATGGATGCTCCTGCCGACTACTATATCCCGAATCGTTTTAGAGAAGGCTACGGACTGACCGAAGGGGCGGTAGAAGAGATTCACAAAAAAAACAAAGCAAAGTTGCTAATTACTGTGGATTGTGGTATCACATCTGTCAAGGAGGTCGCGTTAGCCAATCAACTGGGTATGGATGTCATTATCACCGATCACCACCAACCCAATCCGATAGATCAGCCACCGGCGCACTCCTTAATTTCGCCAAAGATTCAAGGAAATGAGTACCCTTATCCTGACCTAGCTGGTGTCGGTTTAGCCTTTAAACTTGCCCACGGATTACACGATGATGAGGAGTTTTTAAGATCATTGCTGGATTTAGTGGTGTTGGGGACCGTTGTGGATCTTGTCCCACTGACTGGAGAGAATCGCGCTTTGAGTCGTGTTGGCTTAGATGAACTTAATACAGAGAAACACCCTGGTGTGTACAAACGCAAACGACTAGGTATCCGCGCGTTATGCGATGTAGCAGGCTATGCCACAAAGAAACTTGTAGGCCAATCCCTATCTTTTGGGCTAGGTCCCCGTATCAACGCCGCTGGGCGGATGGATACGGCACGTAAGGTGGTTAAATTGCTGACTACCGAATATGATGATGTAGCGACTCGGATTGCCTCCGAACTCGACCAGGCAAATCAGAGGCGACAAGAGTTGGAAAGACAAATTCGAGATCATGCACAAGATATTATTGAAAATGAGATAGACCTTACCAAAAAAAGTATTGTTGTTTACAGTGACAAGTGGAGCAAAAAGGCAAAAGGCGTGGTTGGTATTGTTGCGTCTCGTTTGCTTGAAATCCACCATAAGCCTGTGTTTGTTCTCGCTGTTGATGGAGAGGAGGCCACCGGATCTGGACGTTGTATTGAGGGAATGAATCTTGCTGATAGTCTTGTCGCCTGCACAGAATTATTAGTGAAACACGGTGGACACGCAGCGGCAGCAGGGTTAACTATCAAAACCAAAAATATCCGCAAATTCAAGGACGCTTTTGAGGAATACGCTTGTGAACAGCTGGCAGGGGACGAGCTCCAACCGAAGTTGAAACTTGATTTTGAAACCTACTTTCCTGTTTTAACGTTACGAACGTTAGAAGAATTAGAGCAATTTGAACCATTTGGCCGAGAAAATAATCCGCCTCGTTTTTGCACCCGTCACGTCGAAATTATTGGGACACCTAGGCTGATGGGAAAAGAGAAACAACACTTATCGATGAATATGAGCCAGGGTGGCGGAAAGATACGAGTTATTGCATGGAACACAAGGGATGAGTTTGTCACTTTCAATCGCCCCAAGACATCTTTTAAAATCGCCTTTTCACCGGAAATTAACGAATGGCAAGGAACATGTTCCGTACAACTTAACCTTCACGATTGGAAAATTCGTTCCGAAGGCAGAGACATGAACTGGGATGTATTTCCGAGAATTGACGATGAATCTTCCGTAAAACTTGTTGATAGACGCAACACCACGAAAAAAAACTATCTTTTAAAGTTGCTTGCGCGAGAAGAATCTTGTATAATTTATGTACAGGATAAAGAAATGCTGGACTTTTTGCTCACAAAGCTCCTACCGGAGAGCATTGAGGGCATTGCGAGGCACGATGAGACAACATCCCGTGAAGAGGAAGCAGCGTTATTGAAACAATTGGAGGGTGGTGAACTCAGGACAATCGCCTCAAGTGGTAGTTTATCAAGTTGCGAAGCAGTTCCTTTCGTGAAGCACGTCGTCTTTTGCCACCTCACGCCGAGTCCAGACCTCTTTTTCAAGCGATGCGCGCCTGCTTTCGCAACGGAAGAAACCTCCTACCTGCATCTCATCTACGGCGATGCAGATGGAGCGGAGATGCGGAATTGGGTCACTAAAAAGTATCCCGAGAAAGCCGAATTACAGCAATTGTACGGCGGCATACGTAAAGCCATACAGTCCAACGGAGCGGAGGGATACGCTGAGACAGCAATGCTGAATGGCACGCTCGGAGCACCCTCGACAGTTGAAACCGGACTCACTATCTTTGAAGAATTGGAGTTTATTGAGCGGTATGCGGAATCAGGACATAGACTCGTGAAACTCCGTCCTGCTCAGAAAAGTGATTTATCTCGTTCGCCAACTTACTTGAGAGGGGAACGGATTAAGCAGACGAGTCCCTCTTTTATTGAGTTTCAGTTGAAAGAGAACATTGAATCTATGTGGGAGTGCATAGAACATGAGTGTCAAATCGCTAATAAGCCAGATTCAAGTATATAATCCGGACGCAGAAGTTGAACTTCTTGAGCGTTGCTACCGTTTCGCGCAAGAAGCACATGAAGGACAACAGCGAAAGTCTGGCGAACCTTATTTTACGCATTGCGCCAAAACCGCTGATATCCTCGCAGAACTCCACCTTGATACCCACACAATCTGTGCCGGGCTCATGCACGATGTACTTGAAGATACAGGCATCACTCGCGAGGAACTGCAGGTCCGCTTCGGTGCGAACATTGCGAATCTTGTTGAAGGTGTCACGAAAATTGGGCAATATAGACCGAGTGTCGGTTCCCCGGCTACCAGCACACCCATCACGGTTGAGGATCGCGTCCACCGGAAACGCCAAGCAGAAACCTACCGGAAACTCCTCTTAGCAACAGCGGAAGATATGCGGGTCATCCTGATTAAACTTGCTGATCGACTTCATAACATGGAGACGTTGAAGTTCCTCACCAGCGAGAAATGTCAACGCGTTGCCAAGGAGACATTGGAGATTTACGCACCGATCGCACACCGATTGGGAATATGGCGTATTATGAGTCGCCTTGAAGACTTGGCATTCAAACATCTCTATCCTGCCGAATATCGAAAAATTGCCGATCTCCTGAACCAGAAACTCGCTGAGCGCGAGGCGTACTGTGATAAGATGGTGAAGCAGATTCGCCAAGTACTTGAAAAACGCGGTGTCTATGCCGATGTCCACGGTAGAACAAAGCATATCTATAGTATCTACCAGAAGATGCGACAGAAAGGTATGCCCTTCAGCGAGATCCGAGACCTCGTCGGCCTCCGAGTCCTTGTTAAAACCGAACCTGACTGCTACACAGCACTCGGTGCTCTCCACCACAGATGGAATTACCATCCTGACCGGCTTCGAGATTGGATCGGACAACCCAAGAAAAACGGGTATCAGTCACTCCATACCACGATTTTAGATGACGGTAAACCCGTTGAGATACAGATCCGCAGTTATCAGATGCATAAACTCGCTGAGGATGGTATTGCTGCGCATTGGAGCTATAAGGAGGGAGTGCCAACGAGTAGACAGGGACGCTCTATTTTCGCGAGTTATAAGCAAATACTTGAAGACATACAGGAAACACAAGATAGTCCGCATCAGTTTGTGGAATCGATGAAGTTGGAACTCTTCCAAGATGAAGTGTACGTTTTTTCGCCGAAAGGAGACCTGTTTAAGTTACCGGCAGGCGCGACTGTTATCGACTTCGCGTATAAAATCCATACGGACATCGGACATACATGTGTTGGGGCGGAGGTAAATGGGGCTATCGCACCGATCCGACGGGTACTTGAGAATGGAGACCAAGTCAATATTCGGACGCAGTCAAATGGCAAACCGAGTCGAAGTTGGTTACCGTATGTGAAAACTGCTACGGCGCGGGGAAAAATTAAGCACTGGTTCCGCGAAAAGGATAGGGCGGACGCACTGGAATTAGGTAAGAAATTTCTTGAAGCGGAATTGCGTACCTTCTATCTTAACGCTCGTGATTATCTCAATTCCCCGGAACTGCTCAATATCGCTAAACAACTCAAACTCAAAAATCTTGAGGAACTCTTCGTACGCATCGGAAACGGGGATGAATCGGCTATCCATGTCGTCAATCTCTTGAAACCTGATGTCCCCAAAACTAAAGTCAAACCTGCCGAAGAGGTTAAACCCGAACGGAAATCAGCAGCACCGGATATCCAACTCGAAAACGATATCGACTTAGGTATGATACGGATCATGAAATGCTGTAACCCGATCCCGGGAGACCAAGTCGTCGGTTATCTCACCCGTGGACGCGGCGTTTCTGTGCATAGATCTGGATGCATCCGCATCTTGGATGAACCGGAACGACTGCTGGCTGTCAAATGGAGCGAAAAATCCCCATCCGAAAACGGAAACCACCCACCTGCTATCTATCCCGTTAAAATCATCGTCGAATGCGATGACCAACCTGGAATGCTTGGTGAAATCACGACTGCTATCGCACAATACAAGGTGAACATCCGCTGTGGAAACTTCCAACCTTCCACTATTCATCTCGATGCTACAGCTGCTGATAATCTGACAATAGATGTAACAGGTGTTGAGCAGCTGGATAAAGTCATGGAAGCGATTCGGCAGCTAAAAGGCGTACAACACGCCATCCGCATATCCTAAATCCAACATATCGTAATCTCAATTTCATGATATTGGGGAAACACGCTACGGATTGTGCTGCTCTATACAGGGTTAGGCATTCTTGATATAACTTTGGCCACTTTTCCACTCTTCAGACATCTCGTGCAAACGCGAACCCGCCTCGGACCCGCCTCCGTTTGAACCCGAACCCGTTGAAGATTTGGAAGCCAACGCCGCTTTGTGTGCCGAAAGGATTTACTAATCTGGTTACCCGCCATCGGGCGTTTGCTACAGATGGTACAGACGCGTGACATCTCGTTCTCTCCTTTTTTTCTCTATAAAGTGTTGGTTAAACCTAAACATTAATGATACCACAATTAGGGCGAAAAAGCAAATTTTCTTTAGCAATATCCAGAGCCATTCAGTTTTAGGTTTTTTATGTATTTTTTTAGGAAAGTCGCGATTCGGAGAGTGCTTCTACAGAGGAATGTTGCGATTGAGCGTTCACTCTTATCAGAGAACTAAATGACCCTAGGCGACACCCGAAGCCATTCAATTCTCGCGAAGCACTCTTGTGGGAAGGCTTGTAAGCCCGATTTATGTCTGTGCTCTACTCAACACCGAATAAATGCTGACGCTACAGGGAAACCAAAAATATCACGGGACCGCAAACAAATCCGCGCAATCCGCGTAATCCGCGACAATCCGTGATTCAGACAATATTGGCACGGTTCGGTTTCAAATTCCATCTATTAGGACTGATAGCTGAAACTATAGTGGATCCCAGAATTAATGGGACACTTTGCACCGGCACGGTTAGGAAACCGTGCCTACCGGGGGACTGCAGAAGTGTCTATTTATTTCTAAACTTTACTATAATTGCTGGTTGCCGACTGCTGACCCCTGACCGCTACCAGAAAATAGACATGACTTTTTTTCGAGGATCTGGTATACTACCTAAGAAATTACGACCGCACTTGCAATACAGGAGAAACGATTTCATTCCTTGAACCCCTTGCACCAGAACGGAGAATATGAAAGTTGCTTATATTACCGCAGGTGCTGCTGGCATGTACTGCGGAACTTGTATCCACGATAATATGGTAGCCACTGTTTTAAAGAAGCAGGGACATAGCGTTTCGCTAATTCCTACCTATACCCCTACCCGGACAGATGAGGCAAATGTCAGCATGAACCGCGTCTTTTTTGGCGGTGTTAACGTCTATCTTCAGCAGAAACTCTCTATTTTTAGGCACACCCCATGGACATTTGACAAACTACTTGACAACCCTGCACTGTTAAACGGATTGGCACGGTTCAGCGGTTCAACAGACGCTCGCGATCTTGGAGAACTCACTGTATCTATGCTCCGTGCTGAGCAAGGGTATCAAAAAAAGGAATTAGCGAAGTTAGTCAAATGGCTTGCTGAGGAGAATAAACCCGATATCGTCTATCTCACCAATTCCATGCTCGTAGGTTTCACGAGAGAAATAAAGAAGGCCTTGGATGTGCCGGTTATCTGCGCACTGCAAGGCGAAGACATCTTTCTACAGGATCTGATTGAACCCTACAAAACAGAAGCGTTAGCCCTCCTCCAAGAACGTGCAGCAGATCCGGACGGCTTCGTGGCACCATGTGACTACTATGCACGATTTATGGCAGACGCATATCTTGATGTACCTGTTGATAAGATTGACGTAGTACCGCTCGGATTAAATATGGACGGACACGGATTGTTTGTCGAAAAACCGGACCCACCACCCTTTATTATCGGTTACTTAGCGCGCATCTGTCCAGAAAAAGGGCTACACATCTTAGTGGATGCTTTCCACATAGTGGCGAAAGCGTTCGGTGCTAATAATGTTCAACTGCACGTGGCTGGCTACCTCGGGAAGAAAGATGAACCGTATCTTGAGGAACTCGTGAATCAGATCCAAGTATCTGGTTTGGCAGACAGTTTTGTACATCACGGAGAAGTAACGCGTACCCAGAAAATTGATTTTCTCAACCGTCTACATGTCTTTTCTGTTCCCACTGTTTACGGTGAATCCAAAGGGTTATCGATTATAGAGTCGCTCGCCAACGGTGTACCGGTCGTCCAACCTCAACACGGCACATTTCCAGAAATGATCGGCGCAACTGATGGTGGAATCCTCGTAGAACCCGAATCTGCTGAGGCAGTGGCGGCGGGCATCATAGAACTCCTTAACGATACCGAGCAGCGTGAACGCCTCGGAGAAACAGGGAAAATGAATGTCCATCAGAAGTTTAACGATGCAACCGTAGCAGAGCAACTCTTGAAAGTGTTTGAAAGGTATACCTGACGTTTCAACCGCAGGCGCGCTTCGCAAGCGTGTTGCCAGAAAAATCGAAAAGGAAGTGAATTATGTCTAAAACATGGCTGGTTTTTGTTTTCATGACCGTCTCATCATGGGGGCTTTACGGGGTATTTCTACATCAAGGGCAAGTTGCAATGGCGGATCCCGTGCATGGACGCTACAAAGCATTCCTATTTGTCGGACTTGCCTACCTTCTTGCAGCAGTCATCGGTTCCGCGCTGATGCTCGTCATTAATGGCTCCAACTGGCAATTCACAGGAAGCGGAATCGCTTGGTCGTTTATTGCCGGACTTGTCGGTTCTATCGGTGCATTTGGCGTTTTACTCGCCTTTGGTGCAGGCGGTAGACCGGCTGTTGTAATGTCCATCGTTTTCGCTGGCGCACCCATTGTGAACGCTATTGTTGCGACACTCTCCCATCCACCTGCCGGAGGTTGGGGCGCAGTCCGATGGCAATTTGTGGCAGGTATCCTGCTCGCTGCACTTGGCGGTTGTTTGGTAATGTTTTATAGACCTACCTCATAGCATCTCCAGAAAAGCCGCTGTAAACCCCTCCTTTGTTGGCGGGGTTTGATGAAGTTTAAGCATTTAAATCGGTAATCTCTATTTCTCCAGGCCCGGTAGGTGCGGTTTCTAACCGCACTATACCTGTCAATTTAAGAAAAAACTAATCATGGCATCGTAGGTTGGGTAGAACGGATGCTCCAAAACCCTAAAAAGCAATAGAAAAATCAAATCTCTCCATACATGCCACATCAAACAGAAACATAGTGAAATCCAACGCTTTTGCGGTTTCTCAGAGGCTAAGGGTATGAAGTTGGGTTTCACTACGTTCTTGAGTATATACGACGACCTGTTGGATTTGATGTGTCTTTGGAATCCCGCATCTGCCTTCTCAGTTCCGTTCTACCCAACCTACGGTACTAAATTGACACCTATAGTGCGGTTTGATGAAGATTAAATAATTAATTCGGTAATAATCCGACATAGTGTAGCAACTCCTGTGACCCGCCTTTGAACTGTTCCATGAAGTCGCTGACTTTCTCCTGAAGGGCTGTCCAGTCATTGCTGAGACGATGCAGATGTATGACGGCTTGACGCGCCCAGCGCCACAACTTCTCAATCGGATTCGTCCAACAGGCATACGTTGGGAGCTGCAATATCTCAATAGGGAGTTTCTCAAGTTTGCCTATTTTCTTTGACGGTTTCTCGCTCCAATTCGGTGGGGTCGGTCTAACAAACCTCGTCGTCTGTGGCAGAAGTGCTGCCATAAGATTCGCGTGAAAGTGGATCGCCCGATTGTCCTGGATCAAATAGATGCGTTCAGCGTTTGGATAGCGTTGGCAAATCTGGGTGTAAAATGTATGGAGTGCGACAACCGTGCAGCTTTTGACTTGCTGATAAACAACATCTCCGGTGTGTGGGTTGAGCGCCCCGATGCCATAGCAGGTCTCCTCTGGGAGATAACTCTGGCGTGCCAAAGGACATTTCGTCCCCATCTCCGCCGAGTCTTTTGCGACTCTCGGTTGTAGATTGAAACTAAACTCGTCTTGGTAAACGACAACGCAAGTTTCTGGGTTTTCACGGGCTTCTTCTAACGCTTGCTTGATGCGAGAAAGTTTTTCAGCATAATCGGTATCAGGACTCCGCAGATATTCTCTGGCACGCTTATAGCTGAGACCCAAGCGTGAGAAGATCTGATGAATGCCGGGGAGCGATAGACCCTCAAGCCACGGCACGACCTGACCGAGACTGCGGAGCGTCCAGCGCGTTTGATGCTCATTGACGCTTCCCGGATCCTGACCGATTGCCACTAAGAGTTCCGACCCGGCTTCTTCGGGCGACTTAGGTGAAAAAGCAGGTTTGCGACCTCGACCGGGTTTATTAGACAACCCGCTAATACCGTGTTCGCGATACCGACGCAGCCAAGCATAAACGGTATCGGGGTCGCGTTTTTTCAACAAACCTCTGTGGGCGACTTCATGTGGAGAAAAGCCTTCATGGATTTTCAACAACGCTGTCGCACGCTCTCGAAGATAAGCCGGTTCGCCTTTATCCCGAAGATCAACGAGGGTTTGTATTTCGTCTTCAGTTAACTCCAACTTATGGTGTTTTGCCATCAGAGAATACCTCCTTTGGCAATAGGATAACACGAATAACAATATTACCGAATTAATATTTTAATCTTCATCTAACCGCACCGGACATCATTAGGAAATTACCGAATTGGTCTTTTAAACTTCATCTAACCCCGCCAAATTGTAGACTTTACTATCATGTGTCGTGAGGCGGCGGTTGAATCCGTTATCTCTTTCCTCGCTCCATTCGCTCATTTTTGCCACAAAATGCACTTTTCACTATCCTTTTCAGATGACATGTCTCTAATAAGCAAGAAGAGGGAGAATTGTCATGCATTCTGAAGAATTAATTGACGCGAGTGATGCCGAGTTAGTCGTCGTTGCACTTGCTGGTAATACGCAAGCATTTGATGTGTTAGTAAACCGCTACCGACGCGCTATGCTGACAGTCGCACAACAAGTTGTCCGAAACGCCACAGACGCAGAAGATGTCGTACAGGATGCCTTTTTACGGGCTTTTGAGGCATTACCACAACTCGCTGATCTGAATCGGTTTGGGGCGTGGCTTCATTCTATCACCCGTAACCGTGCTTTGCGCTACTACAAAAATACCAGTCGCTACCAACCGCAGGAGGATATGGAACCCTATTTGAATAGGGTATCAGATACATCAGCGGCAGATCCGGCTCATATTGTGGAGAGCGAATTGACACAGCAAGGAATTAGAGACGCTATTCAGAATCTCCCTCCGGACTATCAGGCGGTTATTGAACTCTATTATTGGGCAGAGATGCCTCAGCAACGGATGGCTGAATTCCTGTCTCTGCCACTGACGACTGTGAAGTGGCGGCTCCGCAAGGCGAAGGAACTGCTCAAAACGATCTTAGAAAAGCACGGCTACGGCGAGGATATGTGACAATCTTTTAGAGAATTTGCTTATTGATTATAAGGAGAAAGCAGTTATGGAACAACAGGAACAGGAGCGACAACAGGAACTCAGAGGTCTGTTCCACATGTTAGAACACACCGCAAAGATCGCAGAAGATGCAGCCTTAACGGGTGCCTTTAGCGATGGCGAAACGCGGTGCATCACCCAATTCAATAACGTGCTTGCACGTTTGAATGACCTCAACGCGGTACCTGATGGACTTTTTGATGAACTACACGCTGATGCGTCTTTTAGTCAAATCGGAATTGCCTGCCATCAGCTCGCAGCATACCTGAATGAAGAATTGGATACAACCGCCGATTTCAAGGGATGGTTCACCAGTTTTTTTGGAAAACGGTTCATGGAAAATCTGGCGGAAGAACTCACAGATAAGCCGCTCGGAGATTTGATCCGCAAAGCCGTTCCAGATTTCTTAACCGAGGCAACGTTTGAAGACATCGTCAAAGCCTTTCCTGTTACAGCGGGTGGAAAACTAATAATTGATGCTGACTGCGGTGAGATTGACGTGCAGACCACAGAGGACGACACCCTCTCAGTCCGCGTTCAACGCGCCGCGCAGATAAAAGCGAATCGGCGCGCAGCGGAAATCCTCAAGAATTTAGATGTCCAGATAACCCACGAGGCATCCGATGTTAAAATTGAGGCGAAGTTCGTAGGAAACGCAAAACGCTGGCAGAAGCGGAAAAACGGTCTTGATGTTCAGTTTGAGATCCTCGTGCCGCGGCACTATAACCTTGATTTGAAAACTGCATGTGACGACATTTCCGTCGTGAATGTTACAGGGGACGTGAACGCGGAGACATTCCGCGCGGGGATCCGTTTTCAAGATATTACGGGACATATTGATGCGACCACATCCATTGGGAACATTGATCTCAAGGCGTTTAATGGTGATGTCGTTCTTCAGACGACGGGTGGGAATATTGCGCTTGCGGATGGCACCGGTGATGTCAAAGCCAAGACCTCCGGAGGAAACCTACATGTTGCACATGTCACAGGTGCGGTTAACGGACAAACCTCTGGCGGTAATATTACCTTACGTGGCTGCAAAGGTGGAGCAGACTTGAAAACGGCTGGTGGGAGTATAGAGGTAGAAAACGACAGACCTGTCCTCGCGAAAACCGCTGGTGGTTCTATCCGCTGCCAACTACAAGAGGTGTCTGCAAGTCAAAGTTTACTGCTGGATTTGGAGACAACGGGCGGCGGGATCAATGTTTCACTCGTCCCAGATATTGCTGCGACTGTCGAGGCAAAAGTACTCGGTGGCTCAGTAACGACGGAATTTCCGGTAACCGTAGAAGCATCGGGTACTGTAAAACCTGATCAGTTGCAGGGGGCTATTAATGGCGGCGGTCCACTGCTAAAACTCCGTTCTGTCGGTGGAAATATCATTCTAAGAAAGGTAGAAGAAGATAAACCGGAAGAGGTGTAACGTATACAAGTCGTCTCATAAATTGTGAGATGGCAAGATGTTGTAGGTAGGGCATTTAGTTCTCCGCTAAAAGCGAACATCGCATCGCGAGAGATCATTGTAGGAGCGAGCTGTGCTCGCGATCTTCCGAGTAACATTGTAGGAGCGAGCTGTGCTCGCGATCTTCCGAGTAACATTGTAGGAGCGAGCTGTGCTCGCGATCTTCCGAGTAACATTGTAGGAGCGAGCTGTGCTCGCGATCTTCTAACCAAATGGAAACCAAAACACCTAAAACTAAATAGCCTTAATTGTGGGAGGGCTTTGTAAGCCCGATTTACGTATAATCATAATTTGGAGAATAATCATCTAAGTTTACGGTTTGGAAACCCAAGTCTTGAGACTTGGGAGGAAAAACCGCCCTCGTGAATTAGGCCAAACCTTTGAAAAAAAAGATTTGACTTTCCTTTAAAAATGCGATATACTCTTAGTATCACGTTGGCAGACAGTTCAAGCATAATTGCAAGGTTATGTGTCTGCCTACCCACTTGAACGGGGTTAAGAGCGTGATACGTGAGAATCCATGGAAAAGAGAAAGAAAAAACACAAACGCAGAACGTATAAAGTTTCGCGACCGTATCAGGTTATCTTGGATATGGTAGGCGCGGTTTTCAACCGCGCCGAAATCTCTGGGAGTGCTTCACTATTTCTCACCTTCGTTTGAGTTTTCCCCACGTCATTGCAAGCTTACCAACGGCTTCAACAGCTAATGAATCACTTTCCATTACCGCTGCAATTTCGTCTTCGTCCAGCACACGATCATAAAGGCGTACTTCATCAATCATGCCTTGGAAAAGGTACGTATGCGTAGGACGTTCATTCCCACCTGCACCTATGAGGAATTCCTCACTGGGATTAACATCAATGTCAAAGTTCTGTTCCCCTATAAATTCACCATTTACGTAGAACTTATGGTTACCATCAGCATAAGTGCCAGCGAGGTGATCCCATTCACCGAGATTCACAGCTGGGCCCCGAACAGGTTTCCAATGATTCGCTCCGGCACCAATCCAAAACTCCCACGTATTGCCGGGTTCAGCATAGAAGATATACCCGCGTTGCGGAAAGTCAGCACGAGAAGAAACAACTGCCCGATGGTTTGCGCTCCCCGGTTCTACGTTTGCCCACGCACATATCGTAAAGATCTCTTGATTAAGATCCTCATGATATGGAACGTTCACCTCATCGCCGTCTTGATCAAATTCAAGTGCGCCGCCGAAGTATCCATCATCAGTCCATTTTGGGTCTCCCATGAGTTTACCATCATGTCCGTTGCCGCTTGAGTCGGTTGCAGTATCGCCACCTTTTTCGTTGAATGCCCAATATGCTACTATTCCATCAGTAACATTTTGGGATAGCACAGGTTGCGCGGTGAGTCCAATGAGTAATAGTAAAGCAGATGTGACAGTTACAGCTTTCATTTTTTGACTCCTACTCGACCTGATCCATTATCTTATTAAGGGTTTTCGGTTAACAATGATGAGATAGAGATCCTTCGTAATCCTCTCGTCCCATCCTCATTCAATGATCATAAGTCTAACATAAGGCTGAACACAATGTCAAGGAAAAACCAGATGATAGCAGGGTGATTTAGTTTTAAGAAAATATTGGATTTCGCGTCTTTTTTCAACGATCCGGTGCGGTTTCCTAACCGAACCTACCGGGCCTGGGGTTGAAAATCTGACCGAAAAATGGAAAACTGAATGACTCTGTGAAACAAGAGATTCCGATTGACAAGTGAATACTGTTGGGATAAAATGGATCTAATGAATAATACACCACACCGAAAGGAAAATCAATGAATTGTCTTGATTATGGACTTTCTTTTATCAACACTGTTGGCAACGGGAATGCCCCCCGCTTTTGGGTCGAATCTCGATGCCGCATAATAGATAACACAAATGGAAGTTTCAGCGATTATTACCAATGTGGTTCGTGTAAGAGTGAACACACCTTTGCGGAGAAAAATCTCTTCATAAATCCAAACTACCTTGTTTTTGTCCAATAAGTGTAGGAAACCATACTCGCTCTAATCACGCACAAACCTACACACGCATTGAGAAAACAACACCTCAAAAGGTGGCAAAGAACTTCTACACACCTTTGAGAGAAAAAGGAAACCAAAACCACGATTTTTATCGCTTTTCCGGCACCAAAGAGTCCTTGAAAAAGTTGATGTCCAGTTATGATAAGGGTTTCAAAGGTAGGCTGTTGTGATTTGAGACCTTTTAACCCCTCTTGAAAGCAGATACGGACTCGGATTGATAGCCTTTCATTGATCAACTGGATCCCCATGTGCTTGGACGAAAACAAGGAAACTATGACTTCCTCCCTGTTTTTGGCAAAGAACATACAGCCGTATTCAGAAGGCATGCTTACTGCAACGATAACTACGTCGAGTATAGACCGGCGCGGGATTATTGGGGAGGCACCCTGTTTGATGTTCAAGAGGCATCGCCGGTCCGGGTCCTTGATAACAACGCAGCCATTTTTGAGGCGACACAAAAATGTCTACCCATCGTAACGCACACAGAAATATGGGATACCAATACACATCAGCGGGCAATTATCGAGTGTCCGGTTAAAACGATGAACATAGATGAAAACGCGGGCATCTACCAAGTTGATACAGGAATTGTTCTATTTCCAGATCTGTCAAAGCGATACGATCGGCAGATTGAGACGTTCAGCCTCGCTTACGTTGCTTTCAACGCACCGCACTTCGCTGACTTCGTTATCGAACGCCCCACTGCCATCATTGAAAATGGAGTGGAGGTTACCCAAGTTTACCACTATTCCGAAATTCGGAGTTTAGAAGCAAAGAATACCGTGTTCTGCATCGGTGAACTATAAATGCAGTTAGGTCGGTTCGATTCCTGCACCTGTTATAGTTTTATTCTCGGTGAGCGGGTCTGACTCTAAAATTATGTGCTCCTGTGTAACCAAGTGTCTATAGTGCTTCCTTCCACTGCTTGTACTGCGCCCACCAGTAAATGCTTCGCTCTGTGGTGTGCATCTAAGTTACTACCTTAGACATAGTATCCCTTTGCGTGACAACTTGGATTATTTTACTGTAGTTTGGGATATCCGCACTGCAAACAAATTTTCTTGCAAAAATTTTGTTGTCCATTTATAATGCTCGGTTAAAGCACTGAACTGCGTATTAGACGCTATTGGTGCTGATAACAACTTGCATGATCTCTATATGGAGGAAAGAAAACATGAAAAGTGTTCACAGAAGTCGTTTTGCAAGCCGAAACTTGCTGTTGATGATAGTGCTGGTCGTCGCGCTTGCGTTCGTAGCATGCCAGCCAACGCAGAAAGCCTTAACTATTGTCTGGGCGGAATGGGATCCGGCTAATTATTTGCAGGAACTCTCAAAGGACTTTACCGCTGAAACCGGAATTGAGGTTGATGTTATCCAGATTCCGTGGCCCAATTTCCAAGATAAGATCTTCACAGCTTTTGTCGGGAAAAGTGATCTTTACGACATCGTCATTGGCGATAGTCAATGGCTCGGCAGGAACTCTCAAGGTGAAAACTATATCAATCTAACAGATTGGATTAATGAAAATATTGATGTAGATTCTATCTATGGACCAGCGATGACAGCGTTTGCTGAATATCCGAAAGGCAGCGGCACATACTGGGCATTGCCCGCAGAGGTTGACGCTGCTGGGTACGTCTATCGCAAAGACCTATTTGAAGATCCGAAGGAAATGGCTGCATTTGAGAAAAAATACGGCTACGCCCTCGCGCCCCCAAAAACCTACGCGCAACTCCGCGATATTTCCGAATTCTTTACACGTCCGGACGATGATCTCTACGGTATCGCAACATGGTATAGCAAGGAATACGATGGCATTACGATGGGCTTTCAACAGGTAATGTGGAGTTACGGCGGTGCCTATGGCGATACAGAAACCCATAAAGTTGCCGGGCACATTAACACTGAAGACACTGTCAAGGCACTCGAATTTTACACCGACCTGCTCCAGTTCTCACCCCCAGATGCTCCAAACTACTATTGGGCAGAAACTTTGAATGCTTACAACTCTGGTAAGGTCGCGATGGCAATGAATTATTTCGCCTTTTTCCCCGGCGTGGTTGATGCTAAAACGAATCCGATTTCGCACGATAAGAGTGGTTTCTTTATCGCACCCGCCGGTCCGAAAGGACACCATATCAGCATCGGTGGACAAGGCATGTCTATCTCCTCCTATTCTAAAAATAAGAACCTTGCCAAACAATACATGAAATGGTTTATGCAGAAACCTGTTCAGGAAAAATGGGCAGCTCTTGGTGGTTTCACACCCCACAAAGAGGTGTTGCAGTCAGATACATTTAAGATGGCAACCCCCTTTAACGAAGCCTTCGCCGCGAGTTTCCCATACCTTCGCGATTTCTGGGCAGTGCCGGAATATGCTGAACTCTTAGAGGCTTGCCAGACGAATTGGAGTGAAGCGATCTCCAAAATCAAGTCCCCCAAGGAAGCACTGGACGCTATCGCACGCAAACATGAAGAGATCTTTGAGGACGCAGGCTACTACGACAAGTAAAAATTGAAAGGGTGGGAGCATGGACGGTACATTCCTACGATCCTTCCACCCTTCCATTCCATGCACCATTTTTCCGAATCATCTCATAAATGGATTTTAGGACTCGAGAAACCCGCGGACCTTGGTCATCAAAAGGTATTTATGAGATAGGAACCACAGATATATCCTGCCTACAATCATCGTCGCGTGTGATGACAAGGAGACCGCTCCCTATAACTCAAGAGGTAGCACAATGCAGAAACAGATTAAGGCAGCACCGACAATCATCTATCCTGAATCAGATGGTAAACCTATGGCTGAAACCGATCGACATCGAAATCTCATGATGGATTTTATTTTCATGCTTGAAGACCATTTTGAGGATGTCAACGATGTCTATGTCTCAGGAAACCTACTGATGTATTATGAAGAGGGCAACACTCGCAAATCTGTGGCACCCGATGTGTTCGTTGTCTTCGGTGTCAGTAAGAAGGAGCGGCGGACGTATCGGACGTGGGAAGAGGGATGCACTCCCGATTTTGTGTTGGAAGTTGTGAGTCCAAGCACTTATAACAAAGATATAACCGACAAAAAATCTTTATATGCATCCATTCTTGGTGTCCGGGAGTACTACATCTATGACCCGTATGGGGAGGTGTACCCACATTTTCAGGGGTATCGTCTTATAGATGGCGCGTATCAAGCGATAGAATTGGTAGATGGACGTTTACCTTCAGTTGTGCTCGGTTTGGAGTTAGGAGAACGTGAGGGTGTTCTGAGTCTGTACGATGCAAATCAGTCTGCGTGGGTTCCACCACCGAAGGCACGCGTTTCACAGGCGGAGGCACGCGCTGCACAAGAGGCACAAGCACGAGAACACGCCGAAACGGAACTTGCCAAAGCTTTGGCGGTTATTGAGCAGCTTAAGGAAAAATCTAAGGACTGACAAACGCCCTTCTACCGGAAAGGCAATCCGCTTGATGATCACAAATATTATAGCAAATTAGTAAAATATGCATACATCTCAATAAACTACAGGGCCGGAATCGTCGTCCATCAATAGATAAGGTTTCCCTACCTCACGCTAACAAATGAGATTGGCTCCAGATTGTTACAATAACTGAAAAATAAAATGCAAACCAACCCCCCGTATAAAACGTCGCGTGGGATGAGCGACTACCAATTGAAGATGGCATTTATCATGCCGACCATGATTTTGCTCATCTTGATGAACATCTTTCCGCTGCTCTGGTCCCTGTACCTGAGTTTTCATCGCTACAAAGCCTCAATGCCCGCGGCCGCAAAGTTTATCGGTGTTCGTAATTATGCACGCCTCCTTGAAGATCCAGAGATCTGGGGTTATTTTCAAACCACTGCCTATTTCGTGGTGTTAGCAGTGGCGGCACAATTCTTTATCGGGTTCGGGTTGGCACTGCTCCTGAATCGCGAGTTTCGCTATAAAGGCTTCGTTACGACACTCCTCCTGCTCCCGATGATGCTATCCCCCGTGGTAGTCGGGCTATTTTGGCGGTTTATTCTTTACTCCGATAACTCCGGATTGCTGAACTTTTTCCTCACTCTCACACCTTTTCTGAAATCACCCATCGGTTGGACGACCAATCCCAAAGTGGCAATGTTGGCTGTCGTTATTGTCGATACGTGGATGTGGTCACCATTCATGATGCTGATCGCTTTAGCCGGATTAAGTGCTGTGCCGAAATCTCTCTATGAAGCCGCTGATGTTGATAGAGCCTCCGCTTGGTTCAAGTTTCGATGGATCACGCTGCCCTTGGTATCACCCCTTCTGCTCATCGCACTGCTGTTCCGAACTATGGATGCCTTCAAGATGTTTGACATCGTCTATGTCCTTACCCGGGAAGGCGGACCCGGCACTGCTACCGAGACAGTATCAATGAATCTCTATAAACTTGCATTTCGGAACTTCAATACTGGCAAAGCGTGCGCGATGGCATATATTTTGCTCATCATTATCGTTGCACTGAGCAATATCTACGTGAAATACCTCAACCGCGTTAAGGGAGAAGCATAAGGAATATGCGAAATCGGAAAGGTTTTGGGCACTACCTCATAATTGCATTCATTGCCGTTGCTGTGATTATCTACATCGCCCCGATTTATTGGATTTTGGCAACGTCCTTGAAAGGTTTAGCGGATATTACCACGAAACTGCCAAAGTTCGTTTTTAAAATATCGCTCGAAAACTATCAAAAGTTGATGCCTTCAGAGGGAGTGCCCGGTGTAACGTATCTTTTTCTGGTAGAGGTGTTTATAGGGCTCCTGCTGTTCAGCGTTTTCTCTCTGTTTAAGGTGAAGTTACCCCGTTATCTCGGTCTGGTCTGGAATAGCATTTTCGTTTTAACCTGTCTCTATAGCTTTATAAGTCTGCCACCGCTGCAGAGTCGTCTCCAAACGGATGCCCGATTCAACTTTCTGCTACTGATCGTCTGCACAATTATCGCTTATCTTTTGATTGTCCCGTTAAAGAAAACAGGTGGCATAGCATCGCAAACTGAGAAGAAACTGCGACTGACTCTTGTTTTACCGAGCGTCTTTGGAACAATTGCTATTTGTGTCGCATTGGCTAATGGTGGGTCCAAGTATTTCTACCAACTGCTCAATAGTATTATCATTGGTGGCGGTAGCACAATTCTCGCTGTAGGGCTTGGAACACTCGCAGCTTATGCCTTTTCCCGATTCGACGTAGCCGGTAAGGATGACCTACTCTTTTTTATCCTCAGTACGCGGATGTTGCCGCCTGTTGTCGTCGTCATTCCAATTTATCTGATGTATAGCGCGCTTGGGTTGCGCGATACACACTTCGGGCTAATTCTGCTCTATACCACCTTTAACGTCTCATTTGCAGTGTGGCTCATGAAAGGATTCATTGATGAAATTCCGAAGGAGTATGAAGATGCAGCACTCGTTGATGGCTACTCACGGTTCCAAACCTTCATGAAGGTGATCTTACCGCAATCCGTCACCGGCATCGCCGCGACTGCGGTATTCTGTCTCATTACAGCGTGGAACGAGTTCGCTTTTGCTTTGGTTCTCACGGAAGTCGGCGGCAAAGCCGTGACCGCACCTCCCTCAATTACAAGCGCGACCGGTTCTGCTGGAATGGATTGGGGAAAAATCGCTGCATCAACGTTTGTTTTTCTGCTCCCCGTCGCTGTTTTTACCTTCCTAATGCGAGGACACCTACTCAGAGGCGTAACATTTGGCGCAGTGAAAAAGTGAAAATACATTAAAAGTAGTAGGCACGCTCCGCGTGCCGTAGACAAGTAATGTGATGTGAATGTATAGTCTTTAGTCCAATAGGGACGATATTTGTAGAGACACTCCTACCCAATTCAGCGAAATATCCCTAAATTGAACAAAAGCTTCAGCGGAGCGAATGGTGTATCTAAAAACTTTCGTGGATTTCAAGCAGAAATGCTGCTAAAATACATACAACTTTTAGATGGCAACTTAGGTTAATAGCGTCAAATCCGAAAAAACGATGAATGGAGGTTCCTAAGATGAGTAGACATGCACTGCAACTCACCGATGAAGAGATGCGGGATTTCATCATCAACGGCTACGTCAAGGTAAAGACCGATTTCCCGCCGAGTTTTCATGAAAACGTTTACGAACAACTCGACGCAATGTTTGAACAAACGGGTAATTTGGGCAACAATGTCCTGCCGCTTATCCCGGAAATTCAGGAGGTTTTCGACCATCCTATCGTCCACGGTGCGATGCAGGGGGTACTCGGTTCGGACTATGTTATGCATTCACACCGGTACTGCCACTACAATCCTGAAGGAAGTGACGGGCAGGGTTTTCATAAGGATACCTATGAAGGCGATGAACAGATCCGTCGGCACCGCTGCCGATGGACGATGGCGTTCTATTATCCGCAGGATGTCACAGAAGATATGGGACCCACCGCGGTATTACCTGGTTCCCAGTATTACGAGACGGGTGAAAGCGCACACCAGCAGCCTGACCTTTCGCTCTGTGGTGAAGCAGGCACTGTCGCGATCGTCCACTACGACTTATGGCACCGCGCAACGCCGAATCGGAGTGACAAGAAACGGTACATGTTGAAGTTTCTCTTTTCTCGATTAGATGAGCCACAGGCACCTTCGTGGAATAGCGATACCACTGGTTGGCACAATGGTGAAAAACCTGAGCATCCGGAAATGTGGGAATCTTTATGGGACTGGTATTACGGGAAACAGAACGGCACTGCCAACGGTATTTCGCACACTGAGGCGGATACCCTCATCAAAGCTTTGGACAGTGATAATGAACGAGAGAGACTAAATGCTGCTTATCGCTTGGGGCGGGTCGGTGCCGATGCCGTACCTACCTTGAAACAGGCGTTACATGGCACATCTGATGCTATCCGAAACTACGCGGGATATTCGTTGAGCCTTACTGGTGCCCCCGCTATTCCAACATTGATTGACGCGTTGCAAGCGACAGATGATTCCGTTCGGGCAACCGCGGCGTATGCCTTGGCTGATATGGGAAAAACCGCACAAGAGGCAATACCTGCGTTGACACGCGCCGCACAGGATCCCTCCGAATGGGTCCGAAGGCACGCGGCAGAGGGGTTGGGACTCATCGGACAGCAAGTTTCCGACGAGATCGATTTGTCCGAGACTGTGCAGGTATTAACAAGCGAATTGCAAGACGACTATTATTGGGTTCGCGATAACGCAGCCCGTGCCTTGGCAAAATTAGGCACACGCGCTGAGCCAGCAATTCCTACCCTCGTCGCGCAACTCGAAGATGAGAACCGATATGTCCGTTTCCACGCCGCATTGGCGTTAAAGCAGATTAAGACATCGGAGGCACAGGACGCACTCTTCAATCACCTATTTGCTTCACGTTGGTGTGTGCTGACAACGCGCGGAACACCCTATTAGAGCACATCCCTTAAATGCTCTTAATTGAATTTTACTTCTTGTCGCATGAAATAGAGGAGGGCGCGCAAAATGAATAAACCAGCACTGCAACTCACCGATGAAGAGATGCGGGATTTCATCATCAACGGCTACGTCAAGGTGAAAACCGATGTTCCAGCGAGTTTTCATGAGAACATTTATGAACAACTGAACGTGATGTTTGAACATACGGGCAATTTGGGCAACAATGTCCTCCCTGTTATCCCCGAAATTCAGGAGGTTTTTGATCATCCTATTGTCCACGGTGCGATGCAAGGTGTACTCGGTTCGGACTATGTGATGCATCCACACCGATACTGCCATTTCAACCAACAGGGCAGCGAAGGTCAGAATTTTCATAAAGATAGCTATGCAGGGGACGGACAGATTCGTCGACACCGGTGCCGTTGGACGATGGCGTTCTATTATCCGCAGGATGTCACGGAAGATATGGGACCTACCGCCGTGTTGCCGGGTTCCCAATATTACGAGACGGGTGAAAGCGCACACGAGCAACCCGAACTTGCACTCTGTGGTGAAGCAGGGACTGTGACAATTGTTCACTATGATTTATGGCATCGCGCTATGCCGAATCAGAGTGACAAGAAACGCTATATGTTGAAGTTTCTCTTTATCCGACTTGATGAACCACAAGCACCTTTATGGAAGAGTGATATCGACAACTGGCCCACCCTCGGTAACGCGGAAAAATCCGAACACCCAGAATTATGGGAATCGCTATGGGATTGGTCTTATGGGAAACAGAACGGGACTACTAACGGTGTTTCGCGCGCTCAGGTAGATACCCTCATTGAAGCCTTGGACAGCGATAATGAGAGAGATAGACTGAATGCTGCTTATCGCTTGGGACGAGTTGGTGCCGATGCCGTGCCTGCCTTGAAGCAGATGTTACGTAGTAAATCTGATGCTATCCGAGAATATACAGGATACGCTTTGAGCCTCACCGGCGCACCCGCTGTTCCGACACTCATTGATGCCATGCAAGCGACAGATGATTCGGTGCGAGCAAGCGCGGCGTTTGCCTTGGCGGATATGGGAAAAGCCGCACAGGAAGCGATACCTGCGTTGACCCGCGCCGCACGGGATCCCCACGAGTGGGTCCGACGACACGCAACAGAGGGGTTGGGACTCATCGGACAACTGGTGTCTGACGAGATGGATTTGTCTGAGACTGTGCAGGTCTTGGCAACCGGGTTGAACGATGACCATTATCCTGTTCGCGATAACGCTGCCCGTGCCTTAGCGAAATTGGGAACGCTTGCTGAACCGGCAATGCCTACCCTTATTACGCAACTTGAAGATGAGGACCGATACGTTCGATTTCATGCGGCGTTAGCGTTGAAGCAGATTAATACATCGGAGGCACAGGACGCACTCTTCAATCATCTGTTTGCTTCGCGTTGGTGTGCACTCACAACGCGGGAAACACCCTTTTAGCGAACATTTGTTGTCTCAAGCGCGGTAGTTACAAAGCACCATAACGTGACAACCGCGCTTCAGTAAGTCTATTTGATAACTGTGACATGTTCACTGGGGACTTTCCACAGAATGACTGTGTCATCGTTACTTCCACTGGCAATTGTCTGTCCATCAGGACTAAACGCTATACAATTGACAACACGCGTATGCCCAGTGAAAATAGCTGTGTGCTTGCCAGTGCTTATGTCTGATATATAGACCTCCATCCAACACCCACTCGCGATTGTCTGTCCATCCGGACTAAATGCAATGGATCTGATCCACCTCGGATGCTCTGGAAACGTTAACAGGAGTTCGCCAGTGGCAACATTCCACAACCGGATCTTTTCATCGTTACCACCACTGGCAAGCACCGACCTATTTGGCGAAAAAGCGACGAAGATCACTGAATGCGCATGTCCAATAAGGGGGGTTTTGACCTTGCTTGTGCGCGTATCCCACAACCGAATCACGTTTTCATCAGTTGCGACAGCGAGGGTATACCCATCTGGGCTGAGTGAAATACTCGGTTTTTTCGTAAGGTTCTCGGTGAAAATTCGCAGAAGTTTTCCAGTGCGTACATCCCAGAGACAGATTGTATTGTCCCGACTGCTGCTCACAAGTATTGCACCATCCGGAAAATAATCAAGAGAAGAGATTCCCCCCTTATGTCCCGTGAGAGTTTTCAGGAGTTCGCTGGTCTCTACCTTCCACAAGCAAATCCTGCCATCTAAACTTCCGGCGGCAAGCATCTCTCCATCTGGCGAATACGTCACAGCACCGCTTGGTCCTGTAAGTGTTTTCAGGAGTTCACCTGTTTGTACATTCCACAAGCGAATCTTGTCATCTGAACTTCCGGCAGTAAGTATCCTACCATCTGGCGAATACGTCACGGAGCCAATGAAGGTTGTATGTCCAGTAATAGTTTTCAGCAGTTCGCCGGTGTCCGCGCCCCAGAAACGAATTGTTCCGTCACGACTCCCACTGGCAAGCGTTCCGCCATCTGGTGAGTATTTTATAGATCGGACGTAATCCGTATGCCCAGTAAGCGTTTTTAGGGGTTTGCTTGTGTGTGCATCCCAAAGTCGAATTGTGTTGTCCAAACCGCCACTGGCGAGGATTGCTCCATCTATTGAATACGCGAGAGAAAGAACGGTCTCTGTATGTCCTGTGAGAGTTTTTAGGAGTTGTCCAGTACGGACATTCCAAAGCCGAATTTTTCCATCCTGTCCACTACTCGCAAGTGTCAAACTATTCGGGGAATAGGCGATGCTGTAAATAGTTTCTGGATGCTCAGTGATGGTTTGAAGTGGAGCACCAGTTTGCAGATCCCATAAACGAATCGTATTATCGTCGCTGTTTCCGATACTCGCAAGCATCTTTCCATCCGGTGAATATGCCAACGATTTGACGCTGTCGGTATGTCCTCCTATGAAGGTTCGCAGCAGCTTGCCAGTGTGGATATCCCACAATCTAACTGTGTTATCTGCACTACCACTCGCGAGTGTTTCGCCAGTTGGACTGAATGCCAGCGAAGAGATAACATTTGTGTGTCCTGTGAGAACGTTTTTCTCCTTTCGCGTCTGTGGGTCCAACAGTCGGATGCTTCTGTCCTTTGCAACAGCAAGTGTGTTTCCATTAGGATTAAATGTCATAGCGTTGACATCCCACATATCCCCGGCGAGTAGGTCAACTTCCTCTCCAGTGTGTGCATCATATATCCAGATCCCAATTGAACTCCTGACGGCGAGTCGGGTGCCATCTGGAAAATATACCAATCCTCTTATACTGCCTTTCCCGAAACGGGCTATAGCCCCTTCGGGTAGTTTCCATCGCGTATAATCTTGGGCAAAACTGTTTGATAACGACAGTAGTGAAAAGAGGGGTATCAAAATAATAAACAGACTTAGATTTATCATGGTCAATTCTCCTTGCAAGTTATCTCATAAATAGATTGTAGGAGTCTTTTGCACGGAGAGCGCATCCGACAAAATAATATTTAGGAGATGACTTCTAAGCAGTCACGATATTGTGACAAATTTCTTGTAAGCGTATTTCTATCGGTTTTGTTGGGAATTCAGTAGGGAACCGGCTTCGCAGGCATTTAGCGGTTGGGCGAACACTGTCAAGAACTGCAAATCTGTAGGAAATGGACTTTGATCTGTTCGCTGAAACGCTTACGAATCCAGTGAAGGAATGCCTTCATAGGCATTTCGCATTGAGGAGAGATGCTTGAAAAAATGAGTTGTGGGGTTTTCAACACCACCAGTTTTACAAGCTATGGTTTTTATGAAACTTTGAGGGAATTTCGTTTCATGTTCACAATATATGGTAACACATTTAGCTCAAAAATTCAAATTGACTTTCTCTTACATTGTCGAACGGTGGTATAACTCAGACTGATATTTATGGAATAGGATCTAATCATTTTGGGGTTGGAACTGTATCAAATCCCATAACATCACCGTGCCGTCATCGCTTCCGCTGACAAGCATCTGGCCATCAGGACTAAACGCTACGGATCGAACCCAACCCCTATGTCCTCTGAGGGAAGTAATATGTTCCCCAGCGACTATATCCGATATATGGATTTCCTTCAAACCGCCACTGGCAATTGTTTGACCATCGGGGCTAAATGCGATGGACATGACACTGTTCGGCAGTTCTGGAAAGGTTAGCAAAAGTTCGTCAGTGGCAGCATGCCACAATCGGATTTTACGGTCATCCCCACCACTCGCAAGTATCGATCCATTTGGTGAATATGCGACAGCAGCCACCCGCCGCTCATGTCCTATGAGCTCTGTTTTAACTTTGCCTGTGCGGATATCCCAGAGTCGAATTATTTTCTCGTCAGTTGCCACAGCAAGGGTCCGTCCATCAGGGTTAAGCGAAATAGATCTGACCCCATTGTTTCGTTCTGATGCTGTGATGTTTCCGGTGATGGTTTGTAAGAGGTGTCCGGTTGGCACATACCACAAATAGACTGTATTGTCCCAACTTCCGCTCGCAAGGGTTGTACCGTCCATTGAAAATGAGAGAGCCGGAACGCCTCTCTCATGTGCAGCGAGGAGTTTCAGAAGTTCTCCTGTCTGCACGTTCCATAGACGAATTTGTCCATCCCAACTTCCACTTGCTAAGATCTTTCCATCCGGCGAATATGCTACAGAACTGAGGTGATCTGTATGCCCGGCGAGTGTTTTTAAAATTTCTCCAGTCTGGACATCTCGCAGTGTAATCGCATTGTCTGCCCTCTCACTACTGGCAAGTGTTTCGCCATCCGGTGAAAACGTCACTGCTCTTGCGAAGAATGTGTGTCCACTGATGGTTTTGAGATGTTCACCGGTGTCAGCATTCCAAAATCGGATTGTTCCGTCGTCACTTTTACTGGTAAGCGTTTTACCATCTGGGGCATACGTGAGAGCACCAACTTGATCGGTATGCCCCGTAAGCGTTTTTAAGAGTTCGCCTGTGTGAACATCCCACATATAGATGTTATTATGCGACCAGCTTCCGCTGGTAAGTGTTCCACCATCGGGTGAATACACGAGAGAAGTAACGGACCTCATGTCGGTGGTAATCGTTTTTAAGAGTTTACCAGTATTCACGTCCCACAAACGAATCTTAGAATCTCGCCCACCACTGGCGAGTGTCAGATTATCAGGAGAATAGGCAACACTGTAGATTCTAACTGGATGTCCAGTTATCGTTCTCAGGAGTTCTCCTGTTTGCACGTCCCATATACAGATCGTATTATCTTCAAAACGCCCGGCACTCGCAAGCATCTTGCCATCGGGTGAATATACCACGGACGCGATCCTGTCTGTATGCCCTATGAGTGTTCGCAGCAATTCACCGGTATCTGCATTCCACAATCTAACTGTGGTATCATGCCCGCCGCTGGCGAGTGTTTCTCCGGTCGGACTAAATGCTAGCGAATAGACAGAAAACGTGTGGCCTGCGAGGACATCTCTCTGATTTCTTGTGTGTGGGTCCAACAAACGGATGTTCTGGTCACTCGCAACAGCAAGTGTTTTTCCATCAGGACTAAACGCCATAGTACCGATATCCCACATATCACCCGTAAGCAGCTCAACTTCCTCTCCTGTGTCCACATCATAGATCCAGGTGCCAATTGAACTCCTAACGGCGAGTCGGGTACTATCCGGAAAATATGTGAAACCAGAGGCCCTCCCTTTTCCAAAGCGGACTATAGCCCCTTCAGGAAGGTGCCATCGGGTATACTCTTGCGCAGAACTGCCTAAGGATGACAGCAGAAGGATGGAGATTATCAGGATGGGAAGCAGGTTCAGGTTCTTCATCAGTTCTCCTGTAATTTCGATTTTCTGATCGCGGTCTCTTTCTTGTAGGATTCTCACTGCGAAGCACTCCCGATAGCGACACTCACTAACGGCTGACTGCTGATGGTTGACTTTAATCGGTCTTAGCACGGAACCGTGTCATATTCCACAAAAGCACTGTGCCATCGGTGCTACCACTTGCGAGCGTCCGCCCGTCGGGTGCGTACGCTACCGATAAAACGTACCCTGTATGACCAATTAAGCCCGATTTAGGTCTCTTGGTTTTAGTATCCCACAAGCGAACCATCATGTCCCAACTTGCACTGGCGAGCGTGTCACCATCCGGAGCATACGCAACCGTTAAAACGTACTTCATGTGCCCCCGGAGCATCTGTATGTTCCCTCCGGTATACGCATTCCACAAACCGACTGTCCTATCATCACAAGCACTGGCAAGCGTGCTGCCATCTGGACTGAAGGCGAGTCCTGTAATATCGCTACTATGCCCCTCAAGCGTTAGTTTGTATCTTCCGGTGCGTCCATCCCATAGACGGATGTCGTTATTACCGCCGTCTCCGCTTGCAAGTGTTCTGCTGTCTGGTGAAAACGCGACTGCTCTAACATCCCCTATATGTCCTTTGAGAATATGCAAGGGTTCGCCTGTTTTGGTGTCCCATAAACGGACGGTATCATCATTACTTCCACTCGCGAGTCTGTTACCATCCGGTGAATAAGCCAACGCGACAACATAATCCCAGTGCCCATTCAGGGTCTGCTTGTGTTCCCCTGTCTCTGGGTCCCACAAGCGGATGGTGTTGTCCCAGCTCCCACTCGCAAGTGTGCTGCCATCGGGGCTAAAGGCGACGGCAGCAACCGTCCAACCGTGTCCGGTCAGCGTGTTTTTATATTTGCCGGTTTCGGCATCCCATAAGTGGATTGTATGTCTTGTATTCCCACTCGCGATCGTCTTTCCATCCGGCGAAAACGCGACCGCTTTGACATCCCCCGTATGTCCAGCGATGGTATTTTTCGCTTTCCACGTCTGTGTGTCCCACAAGCGAATGGTACCGTCCAAACTCCCACTCACGATCATTTCTCCGTGAGGAGAGTACGCCGCCGAGATGACAGGACCTGTGTGCTCCGTTAGTTTTCGCAGAAGTTTGCCGGTATACGGATTCCACAGATGGATGGCGTTGTCCCAACTCGCACTTACGATTGTCTCTCCGTCCGGAGAATAGGCCACCGATGCAATATACCACGTGTGTCCGGTGAGGGTCCGCATGTTTTCTCCTGTGCCTATGTCCCACACGCCAATTGTGCTGTCGTCGCAACCACTGACGAGTGTCCGTCCATCCGGACTGAAGGCAATAGAGGTTACGGTCCGTTTGTGATCTGTCAAGGTTTTCAAAGGCTGTCCGGTGTGTGCATCCCACAACCGGATTGTGCTATCTTCACTCCCACTCGCAAGCACCTTGCCATCTGGACTGAAGGCGACTGTCCGTCCAACATCTGTGTGTCCAGTGAGGGTTTTCTTGAGCCTTCTGATGCGAAGGTTCCACAAACGGACTGTATCATCTGAACCTGTACTTGCAAGTGTGTTACCATCTGGACTGAAAGCAACGGCTCTCACTCGGCTTGTGTGTCCTGCAAGGGTCGCCTTCCGCGTTCGCGTCTGTATATCCCACAGTCGAATTGTGGTGTCGCTACTCCCACTGGCTAACGTTTGTCCATCTGGACTGAAGGCGACACAATAGACATTCCTTGTATGTCCTGTTATCAATGCCACTTCCGCGCCAGTGTCTATGTCATATAGCCAAATCCCGATGCTGCTCGCTACTGCGATCGTGTTGCCATCAGGTGAATATTTAATCTCATTGATCTTACCTTTCCCTAAACGCGCGATGGCTCCTTGTGGCAGCTGCCATCGCACATAGTCTTGCGCAGAACCGTTGGATTGGAAGAACCCAGCGGTTAACAAGAGGATAAGGGTTGCATTAAAAAATCTCACTGTTTTCATAGTTTTCTTTTCACTTATTGGTTGTCTCGCGTGACGAACAACTTTGGTAATGGTGACACATTTAGATAGTCTCCATGGTTTTATCATCTTTTTCAAAGTCTATTTTCGACCAGCGGGAGTTTACTCCTGTCTGGCGTGCTACCAGATGTGTCTGGTAAAACATGAGGTAGGTGTGTTATCTTGAGGCCCGTAGGGTTTATTTGCTTGGGTATTTCTTTAGCATGTTTATAGAAACCTGCTGAAAAGAAAGTCCAACCCTGTAAGGATGGCATTTTTGACACTTAAAGTTTAGCACACATCTATGTTGCTATCAAGCAATCTCGTATTTTTCTTAGGGTAATTTAGTTCTCTGGTCTGGCTTTACTCCAGGCCCGGTAGGTGTGGTTTTGCGGCGTACCATAGGTGTCAATTTAGGGTTTCCGTACTCCCGTAGGTTGGGTAGAACGGCGTTGAAAAGTCAGATGTCAGTATTCCAAACACACCTCAAAATCAATATCCTATCATATATATTCAAGAACCCAGTGAAACCCAACTTAACACCGTCAGAGTCCACTGAACTTCAAAGCAAAAGAGTTGGGGTTCACTGAGTCTCTGTTTGACGTAGCATGTATGGAAAAACATCATTTTTCGACAGTGTTGCCTAACTACCTAATTTTTGTCCAAACAAGTCGAGAAGCTATTGATTGGCAAAAGGCTTGTCCGCCCAATGCCAGTGTGCACTCAACCTACCTCAAAAGGTAGGCGAACTTCGACAGCACACCTTTTTTCTATGATTTTTCACGATTTTGATGGCATCCGTACGAGAAATCCAGAAGTTATCTCGTAGTTGACGATTTTGTTTCTACACATCAATTGCGCAAGCCGAGTTGATTACTGAGTTCCATTAAACGTTTATTTATGGCTGTTTTATCAATTCGGTTTCCATCCACAAATTCTTGATATTCCGGCAACAAGCCATCTGGGACCATTATACGGGAGTTCGCTTCTCGTAACGCTAATAGCCCCATAAAGATTTGCATCTCCCGTGAATGGTCGGGTATGAAGTCGTTTAGTGCTTGACGGAGTTCATTTTCTGTAAAGGTATCGCGACCATTGCGGTTCGCGATGTTATTTGCGCGTTGAACAATCAAAAACAGATCTCGCCAAGTCAACCCGTCTGTTTCTGCACCGCCGACAAGTGACTGGAAATTGATGTTACCGGATGTTTGCCCTTGACAGAATATTTTTAAAATCTCTACTCTACCACCACTTGTAGGCGGTAGCATGATCAATTTGGTGTCGAAAATACCGTACCGTCGAAAAATGGGCGGCATTAAGTCGGGTCGCTGCGATGCCCCCACCCATATCACTCTACCGTGCAACGACATATCACTCATGGCATTCACGAGAGCACGAGGAAACATTCGCTCGTGCTCCTCTGGATTCATCGTGGCATGCGGCGATGCCTGCTCAATGTTATCCATAAAGACGACCGTTGGGGCAATTCCGCGGATAAAGTTGAGTCCCGCATTCAAGTTCCGTTCATAACTGTTTCCGCTTTCATTAATATTTATTGTGACTTCACCGACCTGATTGGCGTAGCGAAGTTGGACGAAAGTCATGTTCGCCTCACCAGCGAGGACCCTTGCAGCGTGTACTTTGCTGGTTCCAGGTGGACCGAGGAAGAGCATGCCCCGCGGCACACGCCTCAGATCTCGATTTTTCATACCATCTGCAATATCCCTGATTATTCGCATGACATACCAACCGTCGTCAGAAGGCCCCTTTTGAGTTTCACCGAGTTCAAGAACGCCACGGCTGAAGGTCTTGATACTCTCACGCCGGTATCTGAGCAATGGCTCGCCGCCTGTTTTCCGTTGCGCAGATTCTGCCTGTTGCACAACATCGTGAACACCGAGTAGGTTTAGCCCAATTGTTTCCCGTGCCAAGGCTTCCCGCTCGCGATTATTCCCCAGGGTTTTACGCATCTGTGACGAACCGTCCGAGATGTCATGAAGATGTCCAATAAACCTTAGGCGTTCGTCATAGTTCGGAAACGGGATTTCTATCATAGAAATCTCTGGATTCACGGTGAAGTTCGGGTGTACGTCAGATGTATTGTGAGTGACGAGCAGGACGACATGCTTACGCCTTCGGATATCAAGGTCAGATGCCCAATATAGGATTTGATTAAACAAGTGTTGTACCTCATCCGCAGCAACTTTACTCAGTGACGGATCGTTCGGCGTGAGCAGCTCCAGAGGATTGATAACCAACCCGATTTTTGTTTTTCCTTGCCGCAAGAGACGGTTTAATTTTCTCCGTAATTCCATAGAAGGCGAAGGGTCCAGCATCACGAATGGATCTTCATGTTCTTTATCAAACGCTAAATCGGCATTAATTCTTCGACGTACAAGCTGCGGATCTACTTCCTGTTCGGCGATATTAACGTCTTCAACCTCTCTAAAGCGCCGCAAAGTCTGAAGCCATGTCGCTATACTTTGGAAATGAAAAACACCGGTTTTGTTATATTGTGGGAAAACCCTAAGCATTCTTTGTGTGTTTCGCCATTGACCAACTTTTGGGAAATGAATCCCTTCCGATGTATTATATCCGAGGACGAGTTGGCAGCCTAATAGATTGAGCTGCGCCATGAGATAGTCCGTAGTGGGCAAATAGCCGTAAACATCGTCATATAGCAGATCGTTTACATTAAAATGGAGCAGAAATTGGTGGACAGAGCCTGCATCATAGTGTTTTTTGACTTCATCCCAAAACATTTTTTCTCCTTTTTCTCCGCGGTTTAGTGTAAAATTGTTGTGAGCAGACGCACCCGAGTGGTTTGTCCATCTTTAAGCAGACAGCCGCATTAGCACAGTATCTTTCAAGAAATTTGTTTGAGAAAGACAATTTTGGAGCAGATGACTAAAAACTTCGTCCCACCACAGATGAATTCTAATTCCCATTTGATATCAGAGCCATCAGGTATAGGTTCATGCATTGTGTATGTGTTTAAAGTGCCCCATGTTGGACCCGCCTTTGGACCATGATCTTCCAACGGAGATAACATTTCAAAGGATTTGACCTCTTTAAATTCTACTTGAACGGACTGTATATGTTCTTTGCGATAAGGGGCGGTGTTGACAGTGAGAACAATCGTCTTATCAGCGTGTCTGATCCCAGTAGACGCACCATCGTCATTTAAGGCTTTATAATTTTCAAACTTAATTTCAATCTCCGCAACGTGATCATCATGGAAATGATTAAAATGCTTTAAGGCTTCATCAACTTCTTCGATAGTAGTGGCTTCAAATCTGTCATTCATCATACCCCTCCCAATTGCTTTTGAAAATCTGGTCGTTAATTTTCAGAATTCGCTTCTGTTAGGCGCGACTCCAGTCGTCTACCGGAATTGCGTAAGGGATTCACAAGAGTGTTTAACGCGATTTCGTTTTCTGATGTCAACTCGCGAAAGTAGGTGCTTCGGTAGCAGCAAAAAACAGCCCAACAGGGCGACGTATGTATAGAAAAATTTGGGTTAGCAGGATACTTCGGTGTTCCTTTTTAACCCAAATTATCACATAGAATTCAAAAAAAATGTCCAAAGTTTAGAATTTTTATAGTTAAATCCAAAAATATGTTGATAGTTCAGTCCACAAACGCGCCTCTGTCGCTGGCGGGGTTTGAAATTGTGCTAATACCATTTCTAAAAGTTTATATCGCATTAACCGCACTTTTCACCCAAACCCCGGTAGGTTCGGTTTTGCAGCGCACGCGCCCAAATGCGATCTGCATTCCTAACCGCACCATAGGTGTCAATTTAAGAAAAAGTTACGCGCTGAATCCCTCCGGCCCGGTAGGTTCGGTTTCCTAACCGAACCGGGACATCCGCGAAAACCCGTCGCTGCGCGTATCTGAGAAAATGAATATCGTGATGCAGACCGATATGGACCCCACGCTGCCACGCTTTAGGCTTGGAGGTTTCACTCATGTTAGTTTCCGAACAAGCACGCGTTTTTCAGGTTAGGGGTCTCCGTTGCTCAAAGGAGCCTACTGTTCTTGGGTTAAGCCCGGTTCGGTTAGGAAACCGAACCTACCGGGCCTGGATGATCCCTAAATTGACACCTATGGGTTTCGCTATATCTACCTAAGCGAAACAGGGTGTCGAAAATCGGAAACCTGCTCTGGATAAACTAAAGGTAGCTTAGTTTTTTACCGCTCTACCCAACCTACGTCTACACTTGGATTTTTATTATCGAACTCACGTTATAATAGATTGCTGTTTTATAAACCGAAGGATTAATTTGCGTTGAAAATCAATATAGAAATATGTTATAATTATAAAAATAGCGTCGCTATAAAAAAAACTTGCATTTTTATGCAAAATGTGTGAAAATGTTTGTATCTCCTGTTTTTAACGTTGCGGGGAACATCAGGCAATCTAACGCGCACTGATAGTTTTACAAATAGCGGATTAGGCAATGAAACAGATCCGCGCTGCGTCGCGGCAAATCTTTAAAGAAAGTGAGAGGAATTAAAATGAAATTTAATGCTTTAACAGTTGTCCTGTTCAGTCTCGGATTTATGGCTTTGGGTCTCGTCGCTGTGAATAACAGTAACGCCGAAATCGACCAGAGTAGCGTTAAGGGAATTTGGCTGTTTGACGATGGTGCAGGAAGCATAGCCATGGACTCGTCAGGCAATAATAATCACGGTACGGTTGTCAACGCACCGATTTGGGTAGATGGGCGATTTGGCGGTGGCTTAGGCTTTGATGGCACAGGTAACTGTGTGAATACCAACGTACAACTCCTCAACGGTGTGCGTGAATTTACAGTCGTTGCTTGGGTGAAACCGGGGAATATCACCGCGAACCGTGTTGGGGTGATAGGTCAGAACGACTCCCCAGAATTCGGTTTTATTAACCCGACGGCCGTCATGCTATGGACACCTACAGCTGGTGGTAACCAGAATCCTTACGAACATCCACCAGGTGAGTGGCACCATGTTGCTGCTGTTGGAACCCGAACGTTCACGAAGGTTTACATTGATGGCAATCCGACGACGGTAAACGGGAACTGGGTGAATCACGGCAGGTCCGATTTCAATGTAAATATCGGTGGATGCGGCGTTTGGGACGGCACTGGTAACTGGTTCACAGGTACAATGGACGAGGTCGGCCTTTTCCACGCGCCCTTGACCGATGAAGATATCGTTGACCTGATGAATAACGGCTTGACGGCTTTAGGTGTTGCAGTAGAACCGGCGGGTAAACTTGCTGTAACTTGGGGTTCTCTCAAGCGGATAGACTATTAAACAATTCTGAGCAGAGGACAGAAATGTCGGGGAAATGGTACTCGGTACTGCTTCCCCACTCTGTCCTATCTGTTGTACAGGTAAGCCCCGGTTCGAGACCGGGGCAAACTTATGAGCCGCAGAAAACATTATATCTTTCGCGGCGCTTTTTTCTTCCTACTTCAGAGATTCAGGCAGGTGCAGTAGCACCGAAGCCAGTAGGAAATAATCTACATTTCCATGTCGTTTCTGTCGTCGTACCGACGCGGCTCGCGACGTTCTGTGCGAGGGCGCGCGGGGTTGACTTTCAGCGGACGTCCCTGCATATCTTGGCCATCCAACGCTTCTATCGCTCGCTCGCCATCCTCTTGGTTTTCCATTTCAACAAATCCAAACCCTTTAGAGCGACCGTCGTACCGGTCACGGATAATCGTAGCGGTAGCAACTGATCCATACTCACCAAAGAGCGTTTCGAGGTCTTCTTCCGTGGCTGTGTAAGGCACGTTGCCAACGTAGATATTCATCTCTTTTCTCCTTTTAGAAATTATATGTACCCTAACCGACACTATAAGGACATCCGGGATACCGCATGAACACACAATGCATCCACGCGCACCGATATCTTTCAGCACACCGGCATAGGGAATCAAAATACGGGAAAATGAGAAGACTGAGCACTGTCAGCATTTTCAAAGGCAGAAATTTGGCAGCAAGCGTAGGAAAGATTGGCAAAAATTAACTCTTATCAATCTCTTCGGAACCTTGTCACACCCATAATGAGAGTGATTTGGTTCCAAACCGTAAAACTGTCAAAACACTACTCGTAACTTTGCTAGCGTACACTATCACATTTCCCTTACAGAATTCACCGTACATTATAACACATTCTTTGTCATTTGTCAATTTTAATTTTCACTGATAGCAAAATCTTACTTCGCGGTCATCCAATTATCCCCAATTCCTGCCTCTGTTCGCAGGGGGACAAGCAGCGACATTGCATTCTCCATCTCTTCACAAACAATACCTGCATGTTCTGCCGCGAGTGGTTCCGGTGTCTCAAGCACCAATTCATCATGAATCTGTAGGAGCATTTTTAACGGCAATTTATCCGCATCAATGCGATGTTGCACATTTACCATCGCCGCCTTCATCAGATCCGCAGCTGAACCTTGCACGACGGTATTGATTGCCAGCCGTTCGCCGAGGCTGCGCTGACTTCGGTTAGTGGAATAAATTTCAGGAATTGCCCGTCGTCTGCCGGTGAGTGTACTCACATACCCGTGATCCGATGCTTGCTGGACACACTGCTGCAGAAAACGATCTATCCCCGGGAAACGTGTTTTGTAATCATCAATGAGAGCTGCTGCTTCCTTTACAGTCATCCCCTTAATCCGACGCGAGAGACCTGTTGGAGAGACCCCGTAGATGATACCAAAATTGATCGTCTTTGCCTTATCACGCAGCTCCCGCGTAACCAATTCAGCTGGCACCTCAAACACCTGCGAGGCAACTGCCGTATGGATGTCCAAATCTTGGGTGAATGTCTCAAGTAGGCTTTCATCTTCGCTAAAGTGTGCCAAGATACGGAGTTCAATCTGCGAATAATCCGCGCAGATTAACTTATGCCCTTCTGGTGCCCTAAAGGCACGCCGTAACTGTCTACCAATCTCTGTACGGACAGGGATATTCTGTAGATTCGGACCATCGGACTTCAAACGACCTGTTGCAGTCGTTAATTGATAGAGGTGTGTATGGATACGGTCTGTTCTTTCATCAATAGCATTCTGAAGTTGTGCCAGATAGGTGCTCTGTAACTTACGATATTGGCGGTAATCAATAATTAAGCGTGGCACACTCGTCTTCGGGTCGTTGACATCCTCTCTTAAGGAAAGTGCCTCTAACACGGTGACATCCGTGGAGATTTTACCACCGCGTGTACGTTTCACCGGTTTGAAACCGAGTTCCTCAAACAGTATTTGCACGAGTTGGCTTGGTGAATCAATATTAAACGGATACCCGACTATTTCGTGAATCTCTTTTTGCCGAGCATCAACGAGTTTTTCAATGACACCGCTTTGACGTTTGAGTTCTGCCCTATCGCAAACGATACCGTTATATTCCATCTCAGCGAGAATAGGTGCAAGCGGCGATTCTATCTCGCGCACCAATTCTGTAATACCTAATGCCTCGAGTTTCGGGGTAAGGAATTGATAGAGACGCAGCGTGATATCCGCATCTTCAGCGGCGTAAACCGTGGCTTGCGCCAAAGGCACTTCATCAATTGTCTTCTGCCGTGTGCCTTCTGCCTCAAACAATCCGCCTGGGACCGCCACTTCATCAGTAGGCGTTGCATCGCTCGGATCCGCCGTTAGTTCCTCAAACGAAATCATTTTATGCTCTAAATGGAGTAGTGCCAACGTATCAAGGTTGTGGGACGGTGTCCGGGCATCGACCAATTGGCTTGCGAGCAGCGTATCGAAAGCGACACCCTGAAGTTTAACACCGTTCCTAATAAGAATACTTGTATCAAACTTCAGGTTATGTCCACATTTCGGTAGCGCGGGATTCTCGAGGATCGGCTTGAGTGCCGCAAGCACGGTGTCTGTATCTAAATGGTTTTCAGGCTGCGGCGAACGCACCGGCACATAAACGCCTTGTTTCGGTTGCCAAGAGAAACTTAACCCACAAAGCTTCGCTTCACGATCCAAGCCATCTGTCTCGGTATCAAAACTGATGATTTCTTGTGTTGATAGCGTCTCAACGAGATCATTCAGTTCGTCAAGCGTAACAACTGCCGAATAGTCACCTGTTTCAGCGGTGTCGTAGCTGCCTTGGTCCAAAATAGCATCCGTTTTCTGTGCTAATTCCGCAACTCGTTCCTTGCGCGTCGCCGGTGCAGTTACAGACTCAGTATCTCCGCCTGCAAGTTTCGTTACAACCTGTTCATAACGTTTGAGTTCCAATTCCTGAAGCAGCGGGCGGATTTTCTGGAGGTCAAGCGGTTTGACGCGTGCCTGCTCTAAAGAAAAATCCAAAGCCGCATCTCGCTTTAAGGTTACCAATTCTTGTGCGAGAGCAAGTTGCGAGCGTGCCTTCTCTAAATTCTCACGACGTTTCCCTTTAATCTCATCAATGTTTTCAAAAATACCGTCAATAGAACCGTACTGCTGAATCAATTGTGCAGCGGTTTTCAAACCTATTTTATCAACACCGGGTACATTGTCTGAGGTATCCCCCATCAATGAGAGAACATCAATCACTTGTGACGGTTTTATACCTTTTGTCTCCCACAAGGATCGCTCGTCAACAATCTTATCGTTGTGGAGGTCGAGCATCGTCACACGATCACAAAGAAGCTGCTCAAGGTCTTTGTCTCTGGAAATGATAGAGACATCAACATCGCCTGCTTCAGGATCGTCAAGTATTGCTTGTGTAACAGAGGCGATGATGTCGTCTGCCTCTAATTCTGGTCTACCAAGCGTCAAGATACCAAACGCCTCAAGCAATTGGAGGATGCGATGAATCTGTGTCACGAGATCATCAGGCGCGGGTGATCGATTCGCTTTATATTCCGAATAGAGTTCATTGCGAAAGGTGTCGCCGGGTGTATCAATCGCAGCAACAATATACTTTGCCTCAAGTTCCATTAAAATTCTAATAAGCGTTCCGGCAAATCCGAAGACAGCATGCGTCGCTTCACCGGTGACGCTGCTTGTCAATCCAGTACGAATCGCGTAATAAGACCGAAATATTTCGGCGTGTGTATCAATAATATAGACAGTGTCTTTTTGCTCGTTCTGCATTACTTCTATGGGTGCCTCCTAATGCGGATAATGCCAGCGGCGCAAGGAGTCTGATGCTGATAAACCCGCCTCTTGTCCGAGTGCGAACGCCGTTGCAATTAGGTTTCGTTCACCGGATATAATATCGCCCGCGGCAAAGAGCCCAGAAATCGGGTCCCCATTGCTATCCAACATTTGCATATCTTCGTTTGCGATAATCAAACCTTCTTCGTCTTTCTGGTAATCCAATCCTTCAAGGAACTTCGTATTCGGGATTAACCCTTCATCAACAAGGAAACCGTGGAAAAACAGCTCAGTTCCATCAATCATCTCGAACCCCAAAAGATCAGTTTTTTCACCAATGTGTCGTTTAATCTTCGTCTCAATGATATTAATTTTACGTGCTTTCACCTGTTCTAACACAGGCGGCGACATACCGTGAGGTCTGCCGTTTGTCAGGATTGTGATTTTATCGGTAAAGTCTTGCGCGCCAATCGCTGCCTCATAGATATAATCACCGACACCGAGGAGCGCGAGATGTTCATTCACGTGGAGATGCCCATCGCAACGGATGCAGACGTGCCACCCTTTTCGGTTACCCGCATAGCGAAACACGGTCACATATTGCTTATATAACCGCTCAGGATTGGCATCAAACTCGATATCTGGCCATTTGTCATCAAACCCAGCAGCAACAACAACGGTGCGAGATTTAAAATGTACCGTCTCTAAAGGTGTATTTTGTTTGAGTGTTTTTGTGGATGCTTCAATTTCAAAGATGTCGCCGTTGCGCGTGAGTTTCGCCACCAAACCGTCGCGTATGTCAATGCCGGCTTTGCGTCTCTCCGATCCGAGCATGAAGTCAACAACCGGTCGACTCTCCATCCACTTTATGAGTTCTTTTGCAAAATGCGGTCCGATGATACCGGGAAAAACCGGTGCGTCTTCAATTTCTACCGACTTTGACCAGTAAGCGCGACCGCGACTAAAGCTGACTTTTCCAGAGTGTAGTACCAAAACGTGTCGCATTTGATGGCTCGCTGAGACTGCGGCTTGTGTGCCAGCAGGTCCCGCGCCAATGACTGCGACATCGTAAATCGTTTCTGCCATTGTTCTTCTCCTAACGTCTCATTGTAGGAGGGGTTTGTAACCCCGATGTCTATCTAAACCCTATTTCTCAAAACCCGTACTTTTTCCACTTTTCATCAACTAACGCAATCACCTCGTCAGACATCCGAATCTCCTGAGGCCATTCGCGTTGATAGCCTTCCTCCGCCCACTTCGTTGTGGCATCAATACCCATCTTAGAACCGGCACCCATAAGCGGGGCAGCGTGATCCAGCACGTCAACAGGCCCTTCAACAATTGTTACATCCCGTTTCGGATCGACATTACTTCCGACATAGAAAAGCACCTCTTCGACATTCTGAACGTCAACATCTTTATCAACAACAATGATGATTTTGCTGAACATCAATTGCCCGAGTCCCCAGAAACTGTGCATCATCTTTTTTGCCTGATAAGGGTAGCGTTTGTCGATAGAAATCAACGCGAAATTGTGGAATATGCCGAACAAAGGAAGATTCATATCCACCAATTCCGGGAGTTGCGTCTTAATCAACGGCATAAAGATTCGCTCAGTCGCTTTCCCCATGTAGCAATCCTCCATCGGCGGTTTGCCGACGATGATCGTCTGATAGATGGGGTTTTTACGATGCGTAATCGCCGTGATGTGAAGCAGCGGGTACTCATCTGCTAATGAATAAAACCCCGTATGATCCCCAAACGGTCCTTCTATACAGGTTTCATCTGGATCAATATACCCCTCAATCACGATGTCGGCATCAGCCGGAACGAGCATATCAATCGTCTTAGCAGGCACCATTTCGACATTGGATTTACGGAGAAATCCTGCAAATAGAAGTTCATCAATGCCAGATGGCAGCGGTGCCGTACCGATATAAGACATGATCGGATCGCCGCCGAGTGCAATTGCCACAGGCATCTGTTGCGCTGCTTGACGATATTCGCGATGATGCGCGGCACCATCGTGGTGAATCTGCCAATGCATCGCCAATGCGTGTGGGTTTAATCTCTGCAAACGATAAGTTCCGACATTTCGTTGACCTGTTTTGAGGCTATGCGTAAAAACTTGGGGCAAGGTGATATATCGGTCAGCATCAAGGGGCCAGCATTTAATAAGTGGCAGAACATCTAAAGATGCGTCCTCACCGGTAAGCACGACCTCTTGACAAGCACCTTTTTTGACTGTTTTCGGTGGAAAGTTCGTCAGTTGGGACAGCATCCGGAGAATTTTAATTTTATCGAGGAGAGAATCAGGCGCATCTAATTTAATCATACTCTCAATTTCGGATGCGACCTGTCCGAGATCCTCAACACCGAGTGCCATCGCCATCCGCCGATAAGAGCCGTAGGTGTTAATCAAGAGCGGCATCTCGCTGCCTTCAACGTTTTCAAACAGGAGGGCGGGACCCTCTGCCTTACTCACGCGATCGGTGATTTCGGCAATTTCGAGGTCCGGGGATACAGTCGTTTTAATGCGTTTGAGTTCGCCTGCACGATCCAAGGCTTTCACAAACTCTGCGAGGCTATCGTATGCCATGCGAATCCTTTCATTTTAAGCGGGATGATACATCATTGTTTAGTGTAGTGTTCTATCCAGTTTCAAATTGGGGGTAAACCTTGTTCGTAGTAGGGCAATTCATTGCCCGTTGTTCTCACTGCGAAGCAGTGCGATAATGCACTTCGCATTTGGGCGAGTACGCCGCAAAATCGCACTACTACGAACCTACCCTAAAAATCAAAATGGATGAAACAGTAGCACTGTATGCAGTTGGCAGAAACAATCCAGCAATCAGACACCACCGGAATGGCACTGTGTGGTTTTCTATTTTAAATAGGACTTACGCAATTACCTTTAGGAACACCTTACCAGCGACGTTTGTCATGGGTTAAGAATCCGCTGTTGCTTGAGTGTTTCGATTTCTCGTGTGAGTGTTTCAATCTGCTTTTCAAGTGTGTGATCTTTTCTGCTGCGTCTACGTACTAATATGCCCCACACAGTTGCACCGATCGCAAGAATCGCCCAAGGGATACCAATGCAGGCAATGATGATGTTATTTTGTCTGTCAAAATTCTTCTGAATATTGTCAAAGCCGTTATTGATAGTTTCTTTTAGGTTCTTGATTTCGGTCTTAATCCCTGCAATGTCAGTCTCTACAGAACTCTGTGGTGTTTGACAAAGCACCGGCAGCATGATCGTAGAAAAGAGTATCATCACGAGAAAGGTTTTCATCGTCTGTCTGCTTGCCTAACGACCCTGTTGTTTTCAGGCAATAAACGTATCTGCCTTTCATGGGGTTATCGTCTGCTGCGCTTTGAGATTCTCGTTGTCAGCGATAAGCACTTGTATTTGTTTATCGGTGGCTCGGTCTCTGAAAGCACGCCATGCGAAAAGTATCGTTATAATAGTTAAAGGGATTCCTATAAAGATGTTAATTTGGCTTCTGATGGCACCTATTTCGCTATTATTTGTCTTGATTTGGCTGTCTACACGCTTGAATTCAGTGCTTACATTGTCAAGTTTCAAGTCAATATATTCTTTCATACGGGCTTCGGATGCCGTGATTTCTGCTTTGACTTCCTCGCGGACAATCAAGCGAATTTTATTCAGGTCAGCGTCGGTTAACTCACCGAGAGCAGGCAACGTAATCGCAGAAAAGAGTATCAAGAGGGCGAAAATGGTTTTCATCGTGGGTCTCCTTTGTGTATAGTAAATCATATTTGCTTGTGGGTGTCAAATTAAAAATGTGACACCCGATTCCGTAAGATGGCAATCGGGCGCGTTAAAGGTTTCAGAGAAGCTGTGAGCGATAGATGGCTTGATTATTATTGAGTGAGGATTTAGCGTTACAACACAGTCCTTTCACCGAAGGGGAGTCTCGGTAAAATGCCGCTGAAATAGTCTTGAATCTCGTAGATTTGTAGGCATGGGGCTTCCATGTTCAAAAATGGATGTCGGTATGTTCCAGCACGGCTTGCTTCTGTCCGCATCCCACTTGATGGCGGCGATGTGACGACAAAAACGCCTAAATCCGCCTCGGCATTCTGCATAGCAGTGCGGAAGTCGCGGATATGCCCAAGTGTATAGTTTCCACCTTTCACCTGTGCAACAGCTCTGCCATATTCCTGCTTGCCTTTTACCCTACCGATTGGGAATCTGAAAGTGCCATCGATCCCGCCATCTGCTACTTTCTTTGCATTGGATTTGAAATGCAGCACGTGGGTAATGCACCATTCCTCAAAACCTTGTGGGTCGGTGCGTGCAAGTACTAATGCCTGCTCTACATTTTCTGGCGTTCCCGCGATGGTGACGCTATCCCGATGTTGCGGGAACAACCGTTCAAATTGTTGTCTCACAGCACCGATCGCGAGATAGGTTAAGTCGATTCCGATCCAGTGTCTGTTGAGGTCTTCCGCAGCCATGAGCGTTGTGCCACATCCACAGAACGGGTCAAGGATAAGGTCGCCGTCGTTTGACGAAGCTGTGACGATGCGTTTATAGAGTTCAACCGGTTTTTGAGTCGGGTAGCCGGTGCGTTCTCCGGATGAGGGCATGATCGGTTGCATGACCCACCAGTCTTCAGGGTGTTTTCCTCTCTCGTTCATATCGTAGTTGTTGTAAACTCTGTTTCCTCTGAAAGATTTCGCCCTATATCTAAGTCTTTCTTGGCTTTCTTGCGAATACGGTACTCTGATGTCATCAACATTGAAAGTCACGTCATTAGTTTTAGAATACCTAAAAATAATATCATGCTTTCTTGAAAAATCTTTTTTGGGAACTCCACCACCTCGATAACACCACACAATTTCATTCCTGAAATTTCTTGTACCAAAGATCGCATCTAAAATGATTTTGAGGTAATGGCTGGCGGTTGGATCGCAATGCAAGTATAGGCTTCCGGTGGGTTTGAGGATGCGGTGCATTTCGACGATTCGGATCGCCATCATCACGAGGTATGCCATCATCGGCGTTTCGTTGAGGAATTGGCGGAGTCCTTGAAGGGTATCCCCTATCTGTCCGCCTTCTTCTACGAGTAGGTGCCGGTATGCATCCTCTGCTGCTTCGCCCCATGTCCATGTATCTGTGAAGGCTCTAACGAGGGTATCGGGTTCTTGCCCGCGTGCGTCGCGGTAGGGTACGAAGTAGTCGCGTTTGGAATTGAAGGGTGGGTCGGTGGCGATCAAGTCGATGCCTGCGTCGGGGAATTTTCGCATCTCCTCAAGGTTATCGCCGCGCACGAGTGTGCGGTTTTCGTACATAGATGTTCCTTTTCTGGTAGGTGTCAAACGGCTATGGTGATCATCTCGGATGTTTTTTCATGTTCCCGTAGACTTGAGAGATCGTATCCTCGGCGTGCGAGTTCCAGGAAAAGGGTTCCGCCTGCGGTTGATTTTAGTGAACTGCCCAATATGACCCAATATCTCCTGTACGGCAAAATACCACCGGTTTACGTCGGTGTACTCTCTCGCCAATATTAGTACAAGAGCCTATCAGTTTCGGTCCTCTGTTCATGTTCATTCTACCGCCAATTTACCAGAAATTTGTTTCAGTCCTTGCTGATAGTTCCGATTTTTCGGTTCAAGCTCCAAAGCTTTTCGGATCGCCTGTTCGGCTTGCCGATAATCACCGCGACGGAAATCAATGAGTGCAAGTGTATTGTAGTAACTGGCGACATTCGGATCCAGATGAATTGCCTCCTGTGCGTAACGCCGCGCCGTTTCTAAGCCGCGTTTGGTATCCGCTTTATCTCCGCTGGCAACCTTCGCGCTTAACTGCGCCAAAGCATGATACGCCTTCGGCAAACCAGACGCAAGGTAAGCCTTCTCTGCCGCACCGAAATCGCCTTTAACCGCCTGAAGTTCACCGATGAGGTAATAGGTTTCTGTCAAAAATGGTGGTTGAACAGGGAATTGACCTGTCGGTTTCAAATTACCAGTAACAGATAACGAGAGGTCAACAGCCTTTTCAAGTGCTGTTAGTGCTGCGGTGGTCAAATCTTGATCTGGTTCTTGACGCGGATTACCCTCCCCCTTCGCCTGATACGCATAACATAAACCGAGGTTGTGATACGCTTCTGCATCATCCGGCTTCAGCGAGATAATCGTTAGATATGTATCAGTTGCCTCCGCATAACGTTTCTGATTCAGCAAAATCGTGGCTATTTTTAGATGTGCCTCTAAAAATTGGGGGTCCAATGTGATCGCCTGTCGGTAATGTTTTAAAGCGAGTCCCGTCTTATCCTGCCTGAAATACGCCAATCCAATGCCTGCGTGCGCCTTTGCGAAGTCTGGTTGAAGTTCCAACGCCTTCTGTTGTGCAGCGACCGCCGCCTCGTATTTCTCAAGCATTGTATAGGCGACACCGATACCGTTATAAGCAGCGACCAGTTGTGGATCCATACCGATTGCTTTTTGGTATTCCCAGACTGCTTTCTCATAGTGCCTGTCTTTGAGGTAAAGCCTACCGATATTGACGAGAACCTGCGCGCGTTCGGTCGCGCCTTGTGTCCGCTGTAATGCGCCGCGCAACTGGTGGAGGGGAGTGAGAGCTGCTTTCCGTTCCTCAAATAGAGCCATCTGTTCGCGTGCGGCCGCAGCATCCCCTGCGCGGAGATACGCCTGTGCAAGATTATAGAGTGCCTCAACAAGTGCTGGATCGTTCTGATATGCGGTGCGATACGCGTTGATAGCGTCAGTCCATCGCTTTTCGTGTGCGTAGAGGAGACCTAACTGATAGTGTGCAGCTGCGAATTGGGGTGCGATAGCAATTGCCCGTAGTTGATGTCGGGTCGCTGCTGCGTGTTCCCCGCGCTTACTATAGACATTCCCGATTTGATGATGAATCATCTCATCATCCGAATCTAACGCAACCGCCGCTTTGTAAGCGTCGAGAGCCTTGGCGTAACGGTGTGTGTTCGCGTAAGCACTCCCTAAAGCGGCGTGTGTATATGCCCAATCAGGAGCGGACGCAATCGCGCGTTGGTATGCCGCAATGGCATCCTCAAACTTTTCAAGTCCAGTATACGCCAATCCCAAACCGTAGTAGGCCGCCGGAATATCCGAATCGGGTGCAGTAATTGTGGTTCCCAGCGGTATGTTTGGTTCCGTGGTCGCTATTACCTGTTGATACTCGTCAATCGCCTCGGCATAAGCCTCAATTTGGAGGTAAACCTTTGCGAGTTTCAAGCGAATCTCAACCTGAGTACCATCCGCAGCCAATTGTGTCCTATAGGCACGAATCTGTGCTGTGATGTCTGCAGTACCTGTTTCTTGGCAAAATGCGCCTGGAAGCTGCCAGAGCGTAAGGTGGCACCCTATGAGTGCCACCCATGCAACTGTGTAATAGGAAAGTTTCGGTCGCACTTGCCACCGTCCCTACGGTCAAATGAGCACCGCCTAAAAACGCTGTTTGATGTGTCCCCACGTGGTAGCCAATTTATCCTGGGGTTCGACCGGGGTTCCGCCGCCGATGACCTCATCACCGGAGACCTTGACATCATCAAAACTCGCAGCAGTTTCCCACGCCCAGACACCGGCTTGACCCGCGGCGTATCCGGCACCGGTTTCATCGGCGAGTTCACCTTGGTCTTCACCGTTAATCCAGAGTTTCATTGAAGGGCCTTCCACAACGACTCGCATATCGAACCATTCGCCGTTGGCGATAGTGATATTAGCTCCTGCAAGTTCGCCGATCTTGTCGCGAGCGTCCCACGCGCCTTCCTTATGCCGCCAAAGTTCCGTCTTATTATTCGGGACGTTGAGATAGTAGACGTAGTATTCCATCTCACTTTGGGCGCGAAAGACAACGCCTGCCCAGTTTCCTTCATCAAGTCGAACTTTCGCCTCAACGGTGTAATCTTCCCATCCGACTTCACCGATGAGGGAGTGTTCGGCTCTACCGCCTTTAGCGAGTTTATAAGTACCGTCCTCAACGCTCCAAGCACCGTTCGCGGGTGTCCAATCGGCTGCATCCGCTTCAAATGACCAAGACTGTTCGCCTGCATAAGCAAAAGATGCCACAAGTATGAGGCAACAACTTACAACAGTTGGAAACAGATATTTCATAACATTGCTCCTTTTTTTATAATAGATTTTAGAATTAATGAACCATCGTTGGTAGGCGCGCTTACAAAGCGGGCCTGCTCATAAATATCCACATATCAAAACGCTCAAACGTGACTACAGGTACAAATTAATAAAGCCGTCTCAAAAGTTTTCGACAGGGTTCCCCGCAGAAAACCCTTGAGATGGAACTCTAAAAAATTAGTAAACCCGTTTGAGACGCGCCCATGTGGTTGCTAACTTGCGACGCGGGTCAACAGCAAGGGTATCTATGATATTATCACCGCTAACAATGAAATCATCAAAGCTTGCCTCGGTTTCCCATGCCCACACACCGACTTGACCGGTTTTGTAGGTATCATCTTTATGCTCAGCCTGAAGTTTACCGTTGAGATGGATCTCAAATTCACCACCCTCAACGACGACCTTCATATCAATCCATTCCTCGTTCTTTATCTGGACCTTTTCGACAGCGGGGATTTGCGCGACGTTGTCGCGGGCAGCCCATCCGCCTTCTTTGTGTCGCCAGAGTTCTGTCTTGTTATTCGGGACGTTGAGATAGTAGACATAGTATTCCATCTCACTTTCGGCACGAAAAACGATACCTGCCCAATTGCCAGCATCTAACCGAACTTTCGCCTCAATGGTGTAGTTATCCCACTCCTCTTCACCAACGAGCGTGTGTTCAGCTTGTCCACCCTTGTCGACATGGTAGATCCCGCCCTTGATTTCCCACTCCCCATTGGCAACTTTCCAGTCCTTGTGCTTTTCCTCAAAGTCCCATAATTGGGTGCCTGCGTACGTCGGTAGCGAAAGGGCGATACCGAAAAGCACAACGAGACTCAATGCCGCTAACTTCGGCACTGTGATAGATATTCTCATATTCTCTCCGCTTGTCTTCCGTCAATATAATTTCGGAACGCGTCAAAACATTCCTCGCTATTATGACAGTCTATCTGTAGACGCACTTTGAAAACGCCCAAGCGCACCTACAGGCACAAATTATTAAAGTTGCCTCAAAAGCCTCCGACGCGGTTTTCACGCAGAAAACTCCTGAGGCTGAACCCTATAAAAAATTAGTAAACCCGTTTGAGATAACCCCACGTGGTAGCCAGTTTGTGACTCGGGTCAACGGCAAGGGTATCTATGATATTATCACCGCTAACAGTGAAATCATCAAAGCTCGCCTCGGTTTCCCATGCCCACACGCCGACTTGACCGGTTTTGTAGACATCATCTTTATCCTCAGACTGAAGTTTACCGTTGAGATACACTGCAAATTCATTGCCTTCAACGACGACCTTCATATCAATCCATTCGCCGTTTTCTATCTTGACCCCTTGAACAGGAGGGGTTTTCACGATATTGTCACGGGCAGTCCAGTCACCTTTTTTGTGTCGCCAGAGTTCTACTATGTTATTCGGAACGTTGAGGTAATAGACGTAGTACTCCATTTCGCTTTGCGCTCGAAAAACGATACCTGCCCAATTGTGCTCATCCAATCGGACTTTTGCTTCAATGGTGTAGTCGTCCCACTCTTCTTCGCCAACGAGAGAGTGTTCAGCTCTTCCACCCCTGTTAAGATGGTAGATCCCGCCTTTGATTTCCCATTCCCCATTGGCAACTTTCCAGTCATCGTGCTTTTCCTCGAAGTCCCACAATTGGGTACCCGCGTACGTTGGTAGCGAAAACGCCACACCAAAAAGCACAACTAAACTTAATGCCGCTAACTTCGGCACTGTGATAGCCATTCTCATAGTTTCTCCTCCATTTTTGTCAATCTAATTTAGACATTCGCCAATCCATTCGCCACTATTACAACAACAGCGGGAATTCTGCAAATAGAATAACGTTAAAAAACAAAAAAGTCAACAGAAATTTCAGGAAGTAATAACACTTGCATTTGAAGCTGCTATGATATATTATAGATAGTATCGAGCCACGTCCTTCCCTATTTATCAAAAATTACCAGATGGAAAGGAGAATATTTTGCCTATTAGGATTTTGGTTACGGTTTTTATTGCCTGTTTTGCTGTGATAAAGACAGCCCCGGCGGCACTGAAGGTCGGTCTTATCTACGATGTCACCGGACGCGGCGATCTCTCATTTTGTGACGCTGCCTATGCAGGTGCGAAAAAAGCAGAGGACGAATTCGGATTTAAATTGACGGAGGTTACCCCAAGCCAAAGCACAGATACCGAATTAACGCTCCGCAGGCTCGCTAAACTAAAATACGATCTTATCATTGGTGTTGGCTTTCTTTTTCAAGAGCCGATGAAACGCGTCGCAAGCGATTTTCCTGATGTCAAGTTCGCGCTTATCGATGCTGTCATAGAACAACCGAATGTTGCCTCACTGACTTACCGTGCACACGAAGGGACGTTCCTTGCTGGTGTCATCGCAGCCTTGAAAACAGAAACAAAACAGATCGGTTTTATCGGAGGGATGAAGGTGCCACTGGTTGAGGCGTTTGAAATCGGTTTCCGTGCTGGTATTGCGGCAACGAACTCTGATATAGAACTCTTGGCAGACTATGTCGGTGTTACCCCGCAAGCGTTCAACGACCCCGCGAAAGCCAAAGAACTTGCACTCACGCAATATAGCCGCGGAATAGATATTATCCTCGCTGCAGCGGGTGCAAGTGGACTCGGTGTGCTTGAAGCCGCGAAAGCCAAAGAAAAATCGATTATATGGGTTGACTCTAACGGTAATAACCTCGCCCCCGGCTTAGTGCTCACGAGTGTCATCAAAGGTGTGGAAATATCTGTTTATGAAACGATAAAGAGCGTCCAAGAAGGAAATTTCTCTGGCGGCCTAAAAGCTTACGGACTCAAAGAAGGTGGCGTTGAGTATATCGTTGACGATGCGAACCGTGAACTTCTTCCGGACGAGATTTTGAAACAGGTTGAGGCATTCAAAGCGAAAATTATCGCGGGCGACATCGTCGTTCCGTATGAACGGCAGTAGCGATGGCACACGCCCCCATCATCGAGATGCACGGCATCAGCAAACAGTTTGGACAGGTACAAGCAAACGACTCGGTGGATTTCACGCTCCAACGCGGTGAGATTCATGCGATCGTTGGTGAAAACGGTGCTGGTAAATCTACATTGATGAAGATCCTCTATGGTCTGTATCAACCCGATGCAGGCGAGATTTTCGTCAATGGAAGTCGCGTAAATATACCATCTCCGCGGCGTGCGATGCGTCTCGGTTTGGGAATGGTGCAGCAACACTTCACGCTTATTCCGGTGTTCACAGCACTTCAGAACATCGTTCTCGCCAAAGAACCTCGCAAATTCGGTGCCCTACTTGACTATCAGCAGGCAGAAAAAAGGATCACAGCACTTGCAGCGCAGCTCGGATTCGATGTTCCCCTGAACACGCCTATTGAATCTCTCCCGATTGGTACACAGCAGCACACCGAAATCTTGAAAGTCCTCTATCACGGTGCAGACATTCTCATCATGGACGAACCGACAGCAGTGCTTGCACCGCAAGAGGTCGAAGGGCTTTTCAATTGTATGCGTAGCCTCAAAAGTGAGGGGAAGAGCCTCATTATCATCACACACAAACTCGATGAAGTGATGGCAATCGCTGACACTGTCACAGTGATGCGACGCGGGCAATTCGTCCACAACTGTTCCATCGCCGACACCGATCCGGAAATGTTGGCAGAAATGATGCTCGGTGAACCTATCATTCCAACCGCTGTAACACGCGAACCAACAGAGAATACAACGCCAATGGTTCGGATGGAAGGCGTTACGCTCTCTGGAAATTCAGAGGTCGTAAGAAAGCATAAATGGAAAAAAGTCCTGTCAAATAGAAACCCCGGCAAACGTCACCTCAATGACATCAATCTTGAAGTGTTTCCCGGTGAAATCGTCGGGATAGCAGGCGTGGAAGGGAACGGACAGACAGAACTGGTTCAGGTACTGACAGGTCTACGACAGATTGATAGCGGCACACTCACGTTAAACGGCGAACGGGTTGCGCACATACCTGCCGATAGACACCGACACGGTATTAGTTTGAACGATCGCATTGATGATAACTTTATCATCGGTCACCACAAAAAGAGACAGTTTTGTCGCAACGGGCTGCTGCAGCGAAAATTAATTCAGCGGTCTGCCTTGAACGCACTTGATAAATACCAGATTCGTGTCGGGAACATCACACATCCCATTAGAACGCTCTCTGGTGGCAATCAACAGAAAGTCGTTGTCGCGCGGGAGTTAGAAGCAAATCCTGAAGTTATTATTGCGGCGCATCCGACGCGCGGATTGGATATTCACGCCGCGGAGTTTGTTCATACGCGACTGATTTATGCCCGTAACCGTGGCAAAGCGGTTTTACTCGTCTCTTCTGAATTAGATGAATTGCTCCATCTCAGTGACAGGATCGCAGTCATGTATGATGGCAAGATTGTCGGGACTGTGAAACCCACCGAGACCAATAAACAAGAATTAGGTGCCTTGATGCTCGGATTGAATTAAACGAGGTTGGAAACCCAGCGAAGATGAACACTCTCAGGAGATAACAATGATAATTGATTCACACACACACGCCTGGCCCCGATGGCCCTATCAACCGCCTGTTCCTGATGACGAAAGCCGTGGCAAGATTGAACAGCTCCTCCACGAAATGGATTTGCATAACGTGGACAAAGCGGTGCTTGTCTGCGCACGCATTGACAGAAACCCTGATAATAACGATTACATCGCAGCGTGCATCAATCGTTACCCTGAACGGTTGATTCAATTCGCCGATGTGGATTGCTCATGGACAGACACGTATCACACAGCTGGCGCAGCCGATCGGTTGAAAACCGCTGCAGAGCGGTATAGTCTCAAGGGTTATACCCATTACCTTAGGGGTGATGACGATGGGAGTTGGTTTTTCTCGGAAGAGGGGGAACGCTTCTTTCACACAACATCCGAAATGGGACTGATCGCCAGCATCGCAATGGGAAGTCATCAACATGAGGCACTCCGTAAAATCGCTGCAGAGTTTCCGAGTATTCCATTCCTGTGCCATCACATGGGAGGTGCGCGGGCAGGCGAGGAACACCCATATCCACAACTCAAGCAGGTACTCGCCTCAGCGAATGTCCCGAATATTTATATTAAGATGTCAGGTTTTGCTTATGTCTCGCAAGTCTCGTGGGATTATCCGCATTCAGATACACACTGGATTGTGCGCGCCCTTTATGAACATTTCGGCCCGGGTCGTCTCTGTTGGGGATCTGACTATCCGGTTGTTCGCAACTTTATGACCTATCAGCACGCCCTTGAAGCGTTTCGGACACACTGCACTTTTATCCCAGAAACCGACAAAGCGGAGATTTTAGGCGGCACCCTCCAACGTCTGTTAGCAGACGCTGGAAAATAGTTAATCTAACGTGAATTTAATTAGGACTTACGCAAACAGGCGATAAATCGCCTCACTACAAACGCACATCTCTTGGACATACCTGTGTTTCTCAAAAGAAGCACGGTTCGTAGTAGCGCAATTCATTGCGCCCTGCGTAAGTCCTATAATAATAAAAACACATCTGTACAAGTAGGTTGGGTAGAGCGGTAAAGACCAAGAACCCGTCGGTTTATACGGAAAATTCCGCGTTTCAATGACCCGTTCCTGAAGATAAATATAGCGAAACCCAACAATCCAACGCTGTCAGTGTGAGAATGCGTCCCTTTTCGAGTAACAGGCCAGACCCTCGTCAGCGAAATTAAAGGAGAATCCATCCGATGACTCGTTTAAATTTAGCGTTAATTTTCCTTGTATGCGTTCTTACATCTATTGGCATTGTCTTCGCACAAGACGACTCCGTACAACAAGGAGGAACCGTCCGCGGACAGATTAGTGATACAACTGAAATGCAGTACCCGATTGAGGGGGTTAGAGTCGTAATTGTGGCTGCAGACGGCACGGAATTCACAACAACGACGGATGCTAATGGCGACTACGCACACTCAGGCATCCCGGCAGGCCGCTACCTCATCAGTATCTATAAAGAGGGATATGGTGATCGAATGGGTAAACCCGTTACAGTCGTTAATGGCGGAGATCATTTCTTCCCGCTCAAGATGACCAAAAAGGACAATATCATCACCTTTTTCCAAAGCCCCGTCCCTATGTACTGGGTGCTGATCCTTTGTGTCATTATAGTGATTTTAATTTTCGCACGCACGAATAGATAAAAGACCAGAGGCATTCAATCATCAGCAGTCGGGTAATTCCATATTTTTCACACGCGTAGGAATCGCGAGCACAGCGTGCTTCTACAAGAAGCCGTTGCTGCTGAATTACCTGATTAAATTATTAAACTTCATCTGGAGCGGAAAACAAGCCGAATCTGGTTAATTTGCTATTAGTCCCGTAGGGTTTATTTGCTTGGGTATTTCTTCAGCATCTCTGTAGAAAATATTCTGCCAATCTCTTGAACCCCGTAGGGGTGACATCTATAGAGACACTAATATAAGATACGGTTTATGATAAATTACCATTTAGAAATGGTATAAATTAGAGAAAGTGACGTTGGCACCAATCTTGCTAAATGCTGCCTATAGAACTTCGGATTAACATTGCAATTTTTAAGCAGTGGAGAGGAACTAAACGCCTGATGGAGTCCGTGTAAGCCCTCGTTTGGAAGCAGTGGACGTTGAAGCAGGAAAACTAAAACAAGATATGTCTGCTGTCGTGTAGATATATCAAGTTTTGAAGGAACAGCAGATGCAATTGAAAACAATCACATTACAGCTGCGGTATTTGGTATTAATAGCCACTCTTTTTGTCGTATATCCGTTCGATAATGTCCACGCATTCAGAGGTCAGGAGCATGGCTTCATCAATGAACGCCAAGACACTCTTGTCCGGTTGGTAAGGAAAAACTACCGTGGAAGGCGTAAAGGTTTTATTTTTGGCTTGGGTGTCGGTGTTGGTAGGACCAATTTTACTGAACCGCTCGCGGAATACTATTGGAGAGGGATGCAGGAAGCCGACTGGTCAACCGAGCGTCTAACAAGATCCGCCTTGGTAACAGAGTTGAAAATCGGCCATGGACTCTCCGATCAGTTCCTACTCTACTACACGAGCCGCATTTCATGGCTCCCGCTTCAGCATTTCTACAAAGACACCATGATTGCCAACGGTGCAGCCGGGATGGGACTCATGTATTTTCCATTCCGAAAGCGAGGTCTTTACCTTGTCGGTTCCATCGGGTTAGCAACGCTCGTAACTTGGCAACCCCCGCTTACATTGAAAAACGCCAGACAGACCGGAGTCGCTGTCACGGGAGGCATCGGTTACGAAATCCTTTCGCACTGGAGTATTGACTTTACAGCCAATTTCGGGAACGCTACCACGACGAGAGTTGATGACCCAAGTGAAATCGCATTCACAGATGAGATTCTCACTTTTTCAGTAAATCTCAATATGCTCGCTTATTAGCACATTTTCTGGAGGTGAAATCATGTGCCCTAAAAGAAGTTTTGGAACTGGGATGACTGTGCTATTGATGATAGCCGTATCGGTATGCCTTCTGAGTTGTGGTGATATTGATCTCGACATTGACCAAGAACAAACCGAGGAACCACTCCGATTTATTGAATTTGTCCTTTTTCCCACAGCACCCTACGTCGATAAGTCCTACGTAGAAAAAGTGCCGGAAGAGGAAGTAGCAGTTAATCGAATTGATTTTGAAACCGAAAAACAAGCGATTCAGCAGGTCTACAGTGCTTTCATTAAAGCCTATGTAGCAGAAGACATGACGGCACTCCAAGAAACATTGGACATCACAGAGAGCATTGAATACGGGACCTCTACAGGCATTGTCTATGGGTGGAACGATGTCAAAATCTATATTCAAGCAAACTGGGAGAAAGAGGGAGCAGATTGTCAGAGCGATCCGAATTGGGAACTGACAGACTTTTATATTCGTCCTGAGAATGTTAGTACGCCTTGGACAGCAGCGAGTGCGAAGGGTCCCATGTTCTACTACAACCTGGTAACTAACGAATGTTACAACGCCATCGGGCATTTTTACCTCACAAAAAAGTCAGGTGAATGGCACATTCATCAAATCAACGGGTCGAAATACTTTGTTGATAAAAAATATAAAGCACCGTGAGCGGATCAGGTCAAAAAATAGAGAATTGAATGGCTCCGGCGTGATTGAGAAAAAGTTGACATTTTGCACGCGTCACGGTATAATAACATTAAACAGTGTAGTATTCTGTTCGCGACCCGTAACGCGAACCTGATTTGCAAACTACACGCCACTAAAGCAAAGCGTAAGGAGGAACAGTGCATGAAAGGTATACTTGTTTTGACAACACTCGCCCTGATGCTCGTAGCAGGGTTTGCCTTCGCTACCGAAACTTCGACGGTGCAAGGTGAATATATTGAAGCCCGGTCGGCGAGTGTGTATGTTGGCGCGTGCCACTTCGGTGCCGAATATGTGGAAGGTGGAAGAGAAGCGACAGCCGTTTGGAACATCCATGAGGGAAATTGGAACGGTGTTTCGCTGAACGACTTAACCGTCGTCGCCGTTATCAGCGCGAAAGACAACTTGGCAATCGATTCCGCAATCCGTAAGAGCGTGTTGTATGTAGACGTAAGCACCACCCCAGAACAGCGTGCAGCACTCAAGGATCTGCTAACAACAAAACGTACTGACGTTTTAGGCGAAGTTGTTGCGATCCAAACGGCTTCTATTGCGTTCACGAAAAAAGGGACTAAATATGATGTAACGGTCAGTGACATCCTCGCGCTCTCTGCGAACCGCTATCCGTGCGCCGGCTGCACACAGCCACATCAGATTTGGTATAAACCGCTGACAACGATTCAGAACGCCATCGTTGGCAAGTCTGAAATCTATCGCTATAAAGACACGCACCTCCCGGTGACGTGGCAGCAAGGCGGGACAGAGAACAACGTTTTTGTTGGCGATTTCTCGATGTAACCTATTGATGTCTGTAGTTGCCCCATAGCTGGTGGCAGTTACAGACCCTACTTAACGTGGGTTCGATAATAAAAATCCAAATGTGACCGTAGGTTGGGTTGAGCGATAATATGCCGAGAACCCTTTGGTCTATATGGAGAATTCCACTTTCCGATGAACATTCGTTTAAATTGATATAGCGAAACCCAACGATTCAAACGCTGCCAGCGTGAGAATGAGTTGGGTTTCACTATGAAACAATACCATATAAAATTTATGAATAGGATCATTAATGGATACAAATACAACATCCGAACAACGGAAGTTTAGACTGACTCCAGAAGAACGATCCTCTTGGAACGAAAACGGGTATTTTGTCCGGCACGGCGTTTTTACCGAAGCAGAAAACGACCTTTTAAGTCAAGTCGCTGATGACATTGCTATCGGAAAAATACCCTTCCCAGACCATCGTATCTTTCAAAACGCATTAGTCAGAGACGGAAAAGTTGAAGCATCGGGTATCTACGCGATGCACAGTATCCATCAAATGAATCTTTATTCGCCTGAATTTCTCGCACGTACACGTGATCCGCGTCTAACCGACCCCGTTGTTGACATACTCGGTCCAGATATCCTCGGTCTCAACAGCCTTTATATTTGGAAACCTCCTAAAATCGGTTTAGGTTTCCCGTGGCATCAAGATAGATGGTATACTCGGCCTCAGTTTAAAACCAAAACCACAGTCGGAACGTGGACGGCGATTGATGCGTCTGATAAAGAAAACGGGTGTCTATACGTTATCCCCGGAAGCCACAAGTATGGCGTTCAAGAACACAAAGAACTTGAAGGTTCACAACAAGGAGAGTTTAGACAAGCACAGGGGGCTCGTGATGAAGATGGTGTTGCGGTAGAAGTTCCTGCTGGCGCGGTCATTTGGTTTAATAGCCAAGCCCTACATAAAACTACGGAATTAGTCGTTTTGGACTTGCAAAAAGTTGTTAGAAACCGCGATGAACCCTTGTAAATAAAGGGTTTATGTGATACAATATAGATAAGAAAATAGGGGATTGTGAGTCCCCTATCGAACCCAAAAAAGCGGGTGGCTTTTCTTGATTCCCCTTATCTGATTATTTTATCAGAATTGACTCAGGAAATGCAACCCCTAAAATAATAGAGGAGCATTTTCTGATGGATGTGATCAAGATTATGGAGATGTTTCCAACGCAAGAGGCTTGTATTGCGTATTTAGAACGTCTCAGATGGCAGGGATCCCCAGAATGTCCACATTGTGAGTCTACACACGTCAGACGCCGGACCGAACACGCTATAGGACGTATTGGACGCTGGAATTGCCACGATTGCCGATCCTCGTTCAAGGCAACACACGGAACACTCTTTCAAGGGACGAAGATACCGCTTCAGAAATGGTTTCTCGCTATCTCGTTGATGGCGAATGCGAAGAAAAGCCTCTCAAGTTGTCAACTCTCACGCGATTTGGGGTTACCACAAAAAACATGTTGGCGTCTAATGATGAGTATACGCGCAGAGATGGCGAAGGATAACGTCTTACTACAAGGAATTGTTGAGGCAGACGAAACCTATATCGGTGGCAAACGCAAGAAAGACTACGATAAAGAGGTTGGCGAACCCCGTAAACGCGGGCGCGGCACAGCGAAAGATGTCGTGCTTGGTGCCGTCGCAAGAGGCGGGAAAGTTGTCGCTGAACTTGTTGAGAATGTCAAGGGTAACACAATCGCTGAGTTTATCAAGACGTTTGTGAAAATAGACGATGCCGAACTCTATACCGACCAATATAAAGGCTATAACTCTATCGGTAAAGAGATGAAGCATGAAACGATGAACCGGAGTCAGAAATGGGAGCCTGATGGGATACATACGAACACAATGGAAGGTTTTTGGTCTTTTGTGAAGCGTGCGTGGTATGGATCGCATCACCACTATTCAACACAATACACGCCCCTGTATCTCGCAGAGGCGTGCTATAAATACAACTACCGCGATGAAAATATCTTCGCGAAGTTTCTCACCGAAAGTATGAGCGGTGAAATCTGAAAAAATGAAAAATTCCAAGTCCAAAACGACTAATTCCGTAAAACTATAGTTTGGACAATTTTAGAAATGGCAAATGTCTCCGCTGAGAACCCTCTGCCGTAGCATAGACTGTCAGTCTGTGCCTCCATCGCAGAGACTTGTTAACAAACACCGACGTGCAGCCGCGATATTCAGTTATTTTTCTCTGAGTTTCCCAGACACGCTAAGTCGCAGAAAAAGGAGCTCATGTGCCAATAACCGCAGCCCCAGCGGGGCGGAATGTTTATAGAAAAGCGTTTCCACACCTTCTTGGTTTCCTCAGCGGGGCGACATATGTAGAAAAAAAGATGTTAGGTTTCGACAAATACCTAAGGTGTTTCTCGATCCAGACTATCACCTAAGTATTCTCAAAAATTGTCCAAAGTTTAGTACATAAAAGCACAGATAACCACAGTGAACGTTTCAGACGTGCTAACATAGCACATTATATCAGTGCCAAAGCAGAATGGACCCGTCCTGAGGCTGTGAATAAGAAACGACCACCAATGTGGATTCGTGGTGAAACCTACCCCGGTATGGCAGATGAAGTTCAACGTGACGTTATATCAACTCTATAATCCGATTGACTACTAACGAAGGGCACTATCATGAAACTACGACTTACTATCGTCTATGTCTTGCTTCTTTTGCTTCTGTCATCTTCCGATGCAACCGTTCCTTCCCAATACGCGAGGCAATCCGTTGAATGGTTCCAGAGCGAGGAAGGTCGCCGTATTGCCGACAACGTCCTCACCTGGCAGACACCGCACGGCGGTTGGCCCAAGAGTAGAGACACTGCATCTGAGCCGTTTGATGGTAAAAGTGAGGATCTGCGCGCAACGTTCGACAACAGTGCGACCATTGACGAACTACGGTTTCTTGTCCGTGCGTTTCGTGCGACAAACGAGCCGCGCTACCAACAAGCATTTCTCAAAGGACTTTCTCATATCCTTGAAGCGCAATACCCGAATGGCGGGTGGCCACAGTTTTATCCGCTAAGCAAAGGCTACCCTCGTCACATCACGTTCAATGACAATGCTATGGTCCGCATTCTCGAACTTCTCCGAGATGCCTCTGAATCTTCCGACTATCGGTTCCTGAAAACGGAGGACCGCACTAAGGCTGAAGCTGCTGTAACCAAGGGCATCGACTGCATCCTGCGCACGCAAATCAAGCAGAATGGCAAACTCACGGTCTGGTGCGCGCAGCATGACGAGAAAACGCTTGAGCCTGCGTGGGCACGTTCTTATGAGCCACCGTCGCTCTCAGGTGCCGAAAGCGTCGGCATCGTGCGATTCCTGATGTCAGTCGAAGAACCCACGCCAGAGATCATCGCCGCTGTCGAAGGGTCCGTTGAGTGGTTCAGGAGCGTCGCTATCAACGGCATCCGCCAAGAAAAGTTCACCGACGCAGAGGAGCAGGACGATAAGCGGGTCGTAGCGGATCCCGACGCGGGATCGCTCTGGGCGCGTTTTTACGAGATCGGCAGCAACCGTCCAATCTTTCTCGACCGCGACTCGGTGGTCCGTTACTCGTTTTCCGAGATCGGGCAGGAACGCCGCACCGGATACGCCTACTACGGTGGCTGGGCCGCCAAGCTCCTCGCAGATGATTACCCACGGTGGAGAGAAAAGCACACGTTCCCAAAGGAATGACCGATTGTCATGCCTGTGGATTATCAGGTGTCAAGCGTTTATCCCTTGTTAGTGAGAGGCAGACACGCCACCATGCGGTAACGCTGACAAGACCTGCCAACCTGATACTTTAATTATACTGACATTTTACTATAGTTTCCTTGTTTTCGTCCAAGCACATGGGGATCCAGTTGATCAATGAAAGGCTATCAATCCGAGTCCGTATCTGCTTTCAAGAGGGGTTAAAAGGTCTCAAATCACAACAGCCTACCTTTGAAACCCTTATCATAACTGGACATCAACTTTTTCAAGGACTCTTTGGTGCCGGAAAAGCGATAAAAATCGTGGTTTTGGTTTCCTTTTTCTCTCAAAGGTGTGTAGAAGTTCTTTGCCACCTTTTGAGGTGTTGTTTTCTCAATGCGTGTGTAGGTTTGTGCGTGATTAGAGCGAGTATGGTTTCCTACACTTATTGGACAAAAACAAGGTAGTTTGGACAATTTTAGAAATAGGCAAAGGTCTCCGCTGAGAACCCTCTGCCGTAGCATAGACTGTCAGTCTGTGCATCCACCGCATAGACTTGGTAACAAACACGGACGCGCATCCGCGATATTCGGTTATTTTCCTCTGAGTTTCCCACACACGCTCACTCAGAGAAAAAGGGATTGCGTCTCTAAGAAAGCACAGACCCAGCGGAGACCCCGAATGTGTATAGACCGCGCGCCCGCCGGGGTCAAAGCCCCAGGGGAGCGAAAGGTGTATCCGAAAAGACACTTTATAGCGGTACCAGTTTCCCTTGTGTTGAAACCAACAACTCGGACAGAAATCCAAAAAACTGTCCAAACTATAGTGACATTTTAGAACAAAATTCAAATCTTTTTTCAGATTTACCGTTTGGCCTCATTAACGAGGGCGGACTTTCATCCCGGGGTCCCCACTCGTTACTGGGAAGGGGACCTAAAGGATTGGGTTTTCAGTCCGTAAACAAAATAATTTTGTGATATACTATCGCTATGATATTTAGGATTTACGTAATTTGTCAGTCAATTTTCGCTATTGACGCGTTTACAAAGCGCGCCTATCGAAAGATACCCTTCACTTCGTATACGGAGGAGGCACATAATTACATGTTTCGCACATACAAACAGATGATACAATCTTGGAAATCGGCAAGCTTTGCCAAGATTATAGCAATATCCGTCTTATGCTTCGTCATTGCTGCTATAACGACAGCGCAAACACCCAATTTTCCAGAACGGATGCCAATTATTGAACGACCCTTTTCGGACGACCCCGACAAATTCAGTTTCGCGATTATCGGCGATAAAACCGGCGGCGGTTTAGATAAGTGGCCAGTGTTTGACCGCGCGATAGATGAAATCAACACACTGAAACCTGATTTCGCCATCATGGTCGGCGATTTAATACAAGGCGACACAAGAGACTTTGAGCAACTCGCAACAGAATGGAAAGAATTTTGGCAACATGAATCCGATTTAATCGTCCCATTTCTGCCCTTACCCGGTAACCACGACATTACCAACCCAGTGATGTTTGAATATTGGAAAGAACACCTCGGACGTACCTATTCGGCGTTTACATACAAAAATTGTCTGTTTATAATGCTGAATACCGAGGAATGGCATCATCCTGCACAGGCAGAGGAGTGGGACTGGGAGAAAGGCTGGTTTGGAGATGAACAGACGAAGTATGTCGAAGATGAATTAGCAAAACATCCGGATGTGCGACATACGTTTGTGATGTTGCACAGACCGCTATGGCTTCAGGAACACTCCGGTTGGGAAAAAATTGAAGCGGCACTCGGCGAACGCGCATACACAGTCTTCGCAGGGCACTATCATAATCTAACACTTCATACACGCAACGACCATCGATACTTCGTCCTCGGTGCTACCGGTGGTGGATTTACACCGCAGGAGGTGCGAGAATACGGCGCATTTGACCATTATAGTATCGTAACCGTAGATGACGAAGAGGTTAATATCGCGATTATTGAACCCGGAAATATCCATCCCGCGGACATCTCAACGGCAGCGTTCAAAGATCGGCTTGGGAGCTTGCTCACTTTTAAACCGCAATTCAACCTCAATAGAGATCAGCCACTCTCCAGCGGGAACCTTGAAATAACCCTCGAAAACACGCTTGAAAAACTACTCAAACTTGAAATAGTTTTCAATTCAAGTGAGAATTGGCAAATCTCCCCAAATCAACTATCCCTTCAAGCCAAACCGGGGAAAACCGCAAAAACAATTGTCGCCTTTTCAGTCCCATCGGATGACTTCCTCCCACTTCCTACCTACAATTATTCAGCACTATATGGGGGTGAACAATTGTTAAACAGTAGGAAATTGTTCCACCCGATCGACAGAGAAAATATGCGTATCCTTAAAGATTGGATGCTCCTCGGACCCTTTGCCCTCGGTGTGACAGAGGCACCCGCAGATCGGAACAATATCCCACAAAGCTTTCTTGAAATACCATTACCGGAATCCAATCTTGATAAGACTTATCAAGGGCAAACAGGGGAAATCACTTGGCAAGAACATCGTTCGGAATCGGAACGTGTCAATTTAAATGATGCTTTCGGGAACGCTGAATTGGCGTATGGTTTCGGCACCTCCTATATCAAGAGTCCTGATGCGCGGCGTGTTTTTGCACAGATCGGATGGGGAAGTAATCTCGGAAAACTCTATCTTAACGGCGTTGAGATTTCCGGTGCTGCTATCCCGGGCAAACATCTATTTTCTTGGTGGGCACACTTTGAATTACCTCTGAAACAGGGTTGGAACACCTTGACGATCCTGTCTGGAGATTATAATGGATGGTGGGATTATCGGATGGAAGTTGCAGACGCTACAAATGCGTTACAGTTCAGCACGAAACCCGCCGATTCCCAAGATTAAGAGGTTGACTCGATACATCTTTCAAAATTTGACAAAAGGACTTCTACACGCTATACTGGCATGTAAGAGAATTATCCTATCCGCAAGGAAAAGAGTTATGTCTTACCTGAATCCGGCACTTCATAAAAACTGGAAAGCGAACGGTTATCTGAAAATTTCGCGCTTTTTCTCCGCCGAAGAGGTGGAGGATCTACAAGCATGGGTCTCTGAAATCTCAGATTGGGAACCAACATCCGACAAGTGGATGCATCACTACGAATCCACGCCGGACGGCGCACGGCTTTCCCGCTCAGAAAATTTTGTACCGTACCACACTGATATGAAAGCCACTGTGACGAGCGGCAAAGTGTTAGCCGTTGTCTCCGAGTTGATGGAAGAATCCGCAGTCCTCTACAAAGAGAAAATCAACTACAAATACCCGGGTGGCGGCGGCTATGCCGCCCATCAGGACGCGCCCGCCTACGAATTTATCGACTACCATATCACGTGTCTGATTTCGGTAGATTCAGCGACAGCAAAAAGCGGATGCCTCTATTTTTCACCGGGCAGGCATCAGGAAGGATTTATCGCGCTGGACGAAAAGGGCTGCGTTGCCCCCGAAACCGCCTCAGCGATGGAGTGGGTCGCAGTGCCGACAGATCCTGGGGACATTCTCCTTTTCGGATCCTATATCCCTCATAAGAGTCCGGCAAATCGTTCAGAGCAACCGAGACGTATCATCTATCTCACTTACAACGCCATCTCACAAGGCGACTGGCGAGAGAAGTATTATGCCGACAAACGGGAAGCATTCTCGCAATATGCGAAAGATGGTTCAAATCGCGACACACAAATTAGCAAAATTGCACACTTTCAAGGAAAAGTAGTGAATCATGATCCAAAATTACATTGACCCAAGTCTCGCGGCAGATATGAAAAACGCGACAGCATCACAAAAGATTGATACGTTGTTCAGCTACATGGAAGAACGCGGACAGTCTTTTTATGATGAGGTCGTGACGCAGTTGGAACACGCACTCCAATGCGCAGCCCTCGCACAGCAAAATGATGCGAGTCCCACACTCATTACAAGTGCCCTCCTCCACGACCTCGGACACTTTATCTTAGACGAACACAATGCGGATACAGCCTTCCTTGCCATGGATCTGAATCATGAGGAGATTGGCGCACAGTATCTGGAACCGTTTTTCCCTGAAGCCGTCACAACGCCGATCCGGTTGCATGTCCCTGCGAAGCGGTATCTGTGTGCAACCGATGCCTCTTACCATGACGGGTTATCCGAGGCATCAAAAAAGAGTCTCATAGTTCAGGGAGGCATCATGTCAGACGAGGAGCTGGAGGCATTTGAACAGATCCTGCATTTCCGAGACGCGCTCACCTTACGACGCTGGGACGATCTATCAAAAATGAGCGGATTAAACACACCCGCGTTAGAAACCTACCGAGACATCGTGCGACAGTGCTTAGCATAGAATCCAAGATACTTAGAGTTTCTGTACCGCAAACTGTGAGTTTGCGACTACCACACGCAATCTAACAAATTGTGCTACAAACGAGATACAATCACAACTCTTATGAAAACCGTTGAGGTATAGAAATGAGTTATGAAGCAATTGAATCGAAGTTTATCGCAACCCCAGAAAAAGGCGAAGTCTCCTCACTCCTGATGCGTCCAGACGACGCGAAATGGCTGCTCGTTCTCGGACACGGTGCAAGCACAAACATGCGCCACTCAACACTTCAAACGATCGCTGAAGGGTTAGCAGATATTGGCATCGCAACTTTCCGTTACCAGTTCCCCTACATGGAACGCGGAGGCGGTGGTAGGGAGGCGGAGGCGGTAGCACTCCAAACTGTCCGATCTGCTGCGGCTGCTGCGTACGAGGCTACAAGCGATTTATCCATCCTCGTCGGCGGACACTCCTATAGCGGACGCATGTCCTCAATGTCTGCAGCGAAAGAACCGATTGAGCAGGTCAAAGGACTCGTGTTTTTTGCATTTCCGTTGCATCCCGCTGGTAGAGAAGGCATAGAACGTGCAGAACACCTTGCTGATGTCACAATTCCGATGCTGTTCCTCTCCGGCACCCGCGATAAGTTAGCAGTGCTTGATCTATTGGAACCCGTCTGCGAAAAACTCGGCGACAAAGCAACCTTACACCTGTTAGACACAGCAGACCACGGATTCAAAACCCTCAAACGTTCGCGTAAGTCAGACGAAGACGTTTTCGTAGAGATGGCACGGGTTCTTAGTGAGTGGGTTGAAACATTGAGTTGATAACTTCTTAGCGGACACCTAATCTCGGTAGGTACGGTTTCCTATCCCTGGGCTTTCTTAATGGTAGGTGCGGTTTTGCGGCGTACTCGCCCAAATGCGATCTGCATTCCTAACCGCACCATAGGTGTCAATTTTAAGAAATAATTTACGCGCTGAATGCCCTGGCCCGGTAGGTGCGGTTTCCCAACCGCACCGGATTTTAACAGAAATCTTGTATACCGCGAGCCACCTCTTTAGTCCCAGAGGGACGGCATCTGTGTAGAAACATACATCAACCAAAAACCCAAGCCCCAGAGGGGCGGCATCTGTAGAGACGCTCCTACAAAATACCGAGAAAAGTCCCTAAATTGACACCTATGGTGCGGTTTCCTAACCGAACCGGGTCATCAAAAAAGACAGGAAACCCGATAATTTCTTAAAACTGAATGGTTCTGACTTTCTTGATGTGTGACTTGAAACCTTCCTAAATTAATGCTATACTTATTTCAACATCTCAACAGAGAAAAACAGATGGCACAGATCCAACGTCGCAGTGAGTAGTGGATCGGGTGGATACGAGAAAAATCCGGGGGTACTTGTCAAGAAAGGACGCGAGAAGAATTGCTGAAAACACTAAGAATCATGCTTCTCGAAGTCTTAGGATACGACTCGTAGGAAGCGATTTTCCGAGTCGAAAGCGAGTATGAGGAATCAAAAATCGCTAATTGCAGTAAAATAAAGACGGAGGCTAAAGCTGATGAAAACAAAAAAAATCAAAGCAACATACAGAAACGGCGTGATTGAACCGTTGCACAAGATCAACCTTCCTGAAGGACAAGAGCTTGAAGTCAAATTCAGAGTTCTCCTAAAAACTCCGCATAAACTTTCCCGCGAAGAAAAAAAGAATTGATCCAGAAGATGGGTGGCTCAATGAAAGGGACATGGGGGAATACCGTCGAAGAAATTGACGCTTATATCAAGTCAGAAAGACAATCATGGGATCGAGAATTTTAGATTTCCGCCCAGTGACTCACTGAGAGTTGAAAGTGAATATGAGGAGGTAAAAATCGCTGTATGAAATATATACATTCGATGGAACCAGAATCAGGGCGGAAACAGGGACCTGCAACAAGAAAAAATTCCGCTGCACAACGCCTCATCAAAGCGATGGAAAAACCACCACATCTCACTGATGAAGATATTGAGGCACAGCATCAGTCAATCGAAGAAGGGAAAATACCTATAAAGTTTGATTCACTCTTTGCGTTGGATGAACGCAAAGAACAACAAACAAGTATCTCCGCAAAACATCAACGTGGAGTTTGCGAAAGCCGCAGAGCGAAACAGGCTTTAACTGAAAGTTTTGAATCGGAAAGAAGGTGCTCCATTTGATACTTCAGTCTAAGATGGAGAACGAAAAATGAATACGATGAAAATTCTGTTTATTGAAGACGCAAAAGATCAGCAGCACATCTTTGAAGATGTTGTAAATGCTTTCAACGAAAATCACAATTTAAATATTGAACTTGATATCGCGGCAGATACTTCGAGAGCATTGGAGAAAATAGATAATTCCTACGATGGCATAATTATTGACATGAAGTTAGGCAACGATCATAAAGGTGGAAATGAGGTAGTCCGACGACTCCATGATTTGTCTATTAGCGTGCCAGTCATCTTTGTCACAGCCTATCTTGATTTGGTGGAGAAGCATCCATTGATTATTCATAAACGCAGTCGCGACACCGATACTTACGAATCGGATCTTTTATTATTTTGGGAAAGATACAACACTGAACTCGATCGTAAAGAGACGACACAAACCTATACGGCTCTTATCCGAGAGAGTGAGGGATGGTGGATCGGCTGGATATTGGAAGTTTCAGGTGTTACCTGTCAAGAACGAACGAGGAATGAATTATTAGATACGTTGCAAATCACGCTTCGCGAAATCTTAGAAGATGAAACGCTTGAAGTGTCTCGTCGAACGGAAAGTGAATCTGAAGCGGTAAGAAACTCTGACATTTTGGAATTCGGTGTGCCGGGAGCATCGCATCAAACAGAAGGCGGGTTTGAGGAAGTAAGAATTGGTGTATGAAACGCAGGCAGTTGATTAACCATCTTGAAGACCATGGCTGTGAGCTTTATAAAGAAGGTAGTAAACATTCGCGATGGTGGCATCCAGAGTTAGGCACTCACGCCACGGTACCCAGACACACCGAGATTAAAAATGTACTTGCCAAGCAAATTTGTAAGCAATTAGAAATCCCGCGCATATAATTCACCCCAGATAATGGTGGAGCCAGCGTTCTTTATAGAGATATCATTCACTACCAATACCTTCGCCAAAAAAATGGCGAGTTTTATAAATGTCAACTCGTTTTCTGTGAAAAATACAGAGGCATCTTTATCACATTTCAAGGGATAAACGCCCCGGGTTGCCTTTGACAACGGATACAAGGATGAATACACCTCGTTTCGTGTCTCGCCCCTCAAGGACCACTGTTCAGGGTGAAATCTTTACACGAACTATTAAAAAATACTTCTGCAAACACCGGATCTGATTTTTATTGCGAATATCACTAAACATCTGATGCCAATGGGTTGTATTCATTGCCTAAGTCCTGAAATCAAGTCCAGATAATTGGCGAAGGTATTGTCACTACAAGTGTTGGTTTGTTGATCTTGGCTCGGTAACTCCTATCGGGTTAGTGTGAAAATAGAGGGAAATGATAGCAGAACAACCTTGCCAAACTTGATTCCGAGTAAAGAAAAGACCAGTGAGAAGATACACACAAATTGAAAACGCAGGCTCCCCTATTGATACGAACAACATTTCTTTCTTAAGGATACACTCTGACCCTAAGCAAGTTTCAATATTAAATTTATGTTTTTGATCACGATATCAGTTGGAAGATTGGAAGTATGGAAGCCGGGAAGATAACGAACACAGCGTTTCTTGTAGTCTTCCTGTTTTCCACCCTGCCTCAAAACCTAAAATCTATTTCTTAATATTGCTTATACCAAAGGAACCTATGTCCACACTCGAATTCAAAGGAAAACAACACATCTACGCCCGCCACCTCACCATCTGCACCGATTTAGTTATTCTAAAAATAACTTATAGTAATAATTCCCCTATTCGACAATGCCTACCGCATTAGTGTCTTAATCATCTTTTAAGGAATCATACGCTACTCTGAAATTCGCGCATTTTTTCAGAGTAGCGTTTTGTTGAGAAATGTCCAAAATGCACGGCCCACCTTGTATCTCGTGTGTTTTTCTCATACCCATTTTTCTGATTTTACTCTGAATACTCTGAAATTCGCGCGTTTTTTCACAGTTCTCCAAACCGTATCCGCTAATATATTTCATCTGCCACTTCAAATCAGAGGAACCCATTCCAAGAGCATAATAGATCTTTTTTACTGTTCACTTTGCGTTCACATCGCGCGCAATATTTCCAATTGACATGATTCCCATTATAACGCCATGTCCCTATATTAGACTCGCGTCAACATATTTTTTGCAGGTGACACCCAGGGGACATAATGCTCGCAAAAAACCCTTCTCATAAGCATGAAGTTTCTTGAAATTACACAGCAATAATGGTATACTTTCAATAAGACAACCGGAGAGAAGACATGTTTGACAGTCTAAATGAACTCATTGAAAAAATACATCTCGGCGAAGATGCAACGATTGAATTCAAAAGAGAGTTGCCGCACAGAAACAGCCTTGCTGACGAAATCGCCGCTTTTGCTAATGCACGAGTCAGAAGTTACATTGGACGATGACATGGGTAGGCAGGTGAGTCGGCGACACTTTTTAGAACGTAGAGGCGAAGGTGTTGGTATCATTCTGAACGAAAGTGAAGAATTGAGTGGAAAGACACCTATCTATGAAGTCTTTGACGAAGAATTGCGTTTGACAATCTTCGCAGCAAAACCGCCGCCAGTAACGAAGAAATAGAAAAATAATGTCTACACCTACCTTCAAAATCACAGCCGTTGAAAGCGAGCTCTACGAATGGGACAAGCCGCCTATCTGGAACGGCATGCACGTCTACGATAAAGGCAGACTGCATCTAATAAAGGTGACTGCAAAAAGTGGGACAGAAGAGATCATCGGATACGGCTTCAATGGCGGCACCGCTGCGACCCGTCCACTCTCAGTATTTCCAAAGTTTGTAGATCTATTCCGTCCTGCCTTGATTGGACGCGATGTAACGGATACTGGTTACGTCTCACGGTTAGCCGAGAACTACAAAATCTATGGACCCGGTGGGTATCACACACAAGTAATCGCAGTGATAAACCAAGCGTGCTGGGATATTCGCGGGAAATTAGAGGGAAAGTCAATTCACGCCTTACTCGGTGGTACGCAGCAACGCATCCGCACCTACATCGCCGGTGGTTACTACGGTAGAGACAAAGGGTTCGATGAACTCCGAGAAGAGATGGCACGTAACATCAACGAATTCAATGCCACCGCGGTTAAGATGAAGATTGGAGACCCCGATGCCGGACTTGAAACAGACATCAAACGGATTGAGGTGGTTCGCGAAACAGTCGGCACCGATATTACCGTGATGGTAGATGCGAATTGTGCCTTGTCTATTGAAGAAGCACGCGCGTACCTACCCGCGCTTCAGGCGAACGACATCTTCTGGTTTGAAGAGCCGATCCATAGCCATGATTATAGGGGACATAAGGCGTTGCGGGAGATAGCGCAGGATTATGGTATACGAATCGCCACCGGAGAAAACGGGTACGGGTTACACTATTTCCAAACACTGATTGATTATGATGGCGCGGATGTATTCAACCTGGATGTCGCGATCCTCCCCGGCTATGAACCAGCGATGCAAGTCGTCGAAGAAGCGTTAGCAGCCGAAAAGTTGATTGCCCCACACGGCGCACAAGAATTGCAAATCCATATCGCTGCAAGCCGAAATAACGGTCTGATGTTAGAATACTATCCACCGGCTGTGGATCCGCTACGTGGTGAAATGTTTCTCCCACTGATGGTTTTAGAACCTGATGGGTATGTTACCGTTTCGTCTCGTCCCGGCATCGGTTTTGAGCCGAATTGGGAGTTGCTAAAGCACCACCGCGTGTGATCACAAAACTGGAGAAACAATCTCCGAATCTTAACCTTTTCTATATATTCTCGCTACTCGGGGACAGCAAGAAGAAATGTGTCACCGAATCTCAACTCTTTTCGTTAAGTATCAATGGACGTAGAACCTACAAAAAATCTATGTGCCGGCACATAAGATGCGCCTACCATTGTGGTGGAACGCATCTTTAAAAGGAGACCTTTTTATATGCAAAAAACTGCTGAAGAATATCAGAAGGACCTACTTTGGCAGACAGCACTTGAAACTTTCTACCGCATCGCTTACGCCGAAAGTCTCATGACCTCAGTGCTTCAGATCTGGAGACCGATAGATGGGTTCATTAAGAGCATCGTGACGATTACAACCATCGCTTCGGTCATGATAGGATGGATGTTATGGGGAACACCAACAGGCAAATTAACATGGCTGATTATAGCTGGATGCGCTGCATTCTTAGCACTTTTGCACATTATCCTTAAAATTTCAGATCGTATAACCGATTTGAGTCACAATGTGCAGTACTTCAAGAGCTTACGCCTCAATTTGGAACGGTTCATCTATGACATGGAAGTGGATCCGGATTTTTCGCTGGAACCATTCAAAACCACATTTGAACAGTATCGAGAATGGTTATTGGTCGGTTCGCAAATGCTAAAGGAAGATTTCCTTTTGACGCGCCGTCGCCGCCAGCGGGTTCAGGAAAAGTTGAATCAACAGATGGGAGATATGATTGTATGAAAGAACAACCCATTGAAACCAGAGAAAACGGTGTTGAGCACTCGGTAGGTCAGCGGCCCATACATACGACTTATGAACCGCCGCGACCACTGCCCCAGTTCCGTGCCCGCCCGAAATTAAGTCAAGCACAACCCGCTACAAATAAACAAGCCTTGCCATCAACGACAGTAAGACCAGGGCAGAACATTTCACCAGAGGTGGTCGTTGATTCAGGGGCCGCAGCACCGGAGAAAAGTAGTTGATCTAATTCACGAATGCCGCTAAAATTCCCTCAAAATCTAAGCATTCGGAGGTTAAGATGCTATGAAACAAGTTTATTTGGTTTTACTTATCAGCACATTTGTCATCGTTTCTGCATTTGCTGGAATCTCGGACGATGAGGATATACTGCTGTGGATCGGCGAAGGTAGTGGCAATACAGCACTCGATGGCACAGGAAACGGGAACGATGGAACGTTTGGCGGCGCAGCGAAATGGGTTGCTGGTCAAGGTAAATATGCTGCTGGCATTGCCCTCAGAGGCAAGGAAACTTTCCTTGAAGTACCCAACGTTATTACGGAGGCAGGAAGCCTGCTCTTCTGGTTCAAACCGGATTGGGATGGCAAAGATGATAAAGACTACCGGCTTTTTGATGCCAGTCTTGGTGGCATATACTTCTTCATAGGGAAGGGATCTGCGCACCCGGACATCAGACCGGAAGAATTCGGATTCTATTTTGAAGCCGCAGACGATGGCGATTGGCAAGACGTTGATTTCGATCCAGTAGGCATCATCAAAAAAGATGAATGGTTTCATTTTGCTGTGACATGGGATTTCACTGGCGATGCTCCATTTGTCTACATTGATGGTAAAGAGCAAGCGACGAGTCGTAAGATTACGGGCGGCTTTCCGGCACTTCACGAAAAACCGAGATTCGGATGGGAAACCATTCAGTATGTCGCCATGAACAACGGCGCAGAAGGTATCATTGACGAAATCTCATTTTGGCAACGTGCGTTGGACGAAAACGAGGTTCACGATATGATGGAGGTCAGCTTGGATGTCGAAGCGGCAGGAAAACTGGCTGTTATGTGGGGTGAATTGAAGAAAACCCAGTAAACCATATTTCTAAATACAGACATGTAAATTGTGCTTTCTAAGTCTGGCGGTTCCATCGCCAGACTTATTTTTTTATACGAAAATTTGGACAATTTAGATGATATTCCTATCGGTTCTATCATCCTGAAAATCCTTGAATCCTGAAAATCCTGATTCAGACGATTAACACCATAGGACTTGCAGGATGTATTATACGAAATTAGCCCCATTGTAGCGCGAGGTCCCTGTGCCTCGCAATGCTGACTTGATCAAAAGACTTCTAATCACGTTAATTGGGTATTATACGAAATTAGCCCCATTTGTAGTGCGAGGTCCCTGTGCCTCGCAATGCTGACTTGATCAAAAGACTTCTAATCACGTTAATTGGGTATTATACGAAATTAGCCCCATTTGTAGTGCGAGGTCCCTGTGCCTCGCAATGCTGACTTGATCAAAAGACTTCTAATCACGTTAATTGGGTATTAAACTGGGAAGAAGGAGTAGTTTAGAAAAGCGGTTCCGATGTTTTCCCCAACACACGCGGGAGCCAGAGACTCAACTCTGGCACATAAGTCACTAACACAAGTGCCACCAGCAACAGGGCAATAAAGAGCAGGACAGAACGGTAAAGCAGTATAACAGATCGATCAAATTTCATACTGGAGATGAACAGATTCATTCCGACCGGCGGGGTCAAATACCCAATTTCGAGGTTCGTCAAGACAATGATGCCGAGATGCGCCTTGTCAATCCCGAATTGTTCAGCAATAGGAAGCAGCAACGGCACCACGATAATTACCGCCGAAAAGATGTCCATCAGACACCCAACAATAAGCAGGAAAATATTGAGTCCGATGAGCGTAATGACTCGGTTTTCTGTTGTCGCTTGAATCCAATCAAGGACAGTCGTAGGCACGTCAAGCGTGATGAGATAATTGGTTAACCCTAAAGCAATACCAAGAATAATAAGGATTGCACCGACAAGCAAGGTGCTCTCCTTGACGATACGGGGTAACACTTTCAACGAGATTGATCGGTGGATACCCATTTCCACGATACAGGCGTAGATAGCAGTTAATGCTGCGGCTTCATCAAGCGTTACTTTACCAGAGAGGATACCACCTAATATCAGAATTGGCAGGAGCAGCTCCCACTTCGCATCCCAGAACGTTCGGACGAATAACCTGCCATCAAATGGTGTCGTCTCAGTCTTTTTGATGACGCTCCAACCACAACAGTAGAGACTAAGAACTCCGAGAATAAGGAGACCCGGAATAATACCGGCAAGGAACATCCTGTCAATGGGAACCTGAGCGATAATCGCGTAGAGGATGAGCGGGACGCTCGGTGGAAACAGCAGCCCGATACTCCCAGAAGCCGTTATCAATCCGAGTGAAAACTTTTCGTTATAGGTTTGCCGCAGAATCGGATAGACCAACCCGCCAAGTGCGATAATCGTTACGCCGGACGCACCTGTGAAAGTGGTAAAGAAAGCACAGGTGCCGAGGACAACCACAGCGATGCCACCCGGTAACCAACCGACGCTGGCACGCGCGAAGGCGACCAATCGTTGCGGTGCCTTCCCTTCAGCGATAATATACCCCGCAAAAGTGAAGAGTGGGATAATTAAAATTGTGGAATTCCGAGTGAGTCGATTGAAGTCGATTAGGATTGTCGAAATCGGTTCGCCTGCCATGGCGTATCCAATAATCGATGCCCCACCCAGCAAGACGAAAAGCGCGCCACCGAGAAGTGCGAAGCCTATCAAACCGATGCCAATTATTAATCCCATTAGTCCGACTCTCCTTCAACAGCAGCATCAAGCGTGTGCCCACTTCCCGTTAAATGGATACCAATTTGCAGCACCACGTGGATGCCGATGAGAACAAAACCGTAGGGAATAATAATCTTCGCCCACCACAAAGGGACACTTCCAATTAACACAGCCTCGCTCGACTTCTCATCTTCAATAAAGAGAAAGCCGTAATATGCTAAAATCCCAACGACCACCAAAGCACCACAATCAACCGCAAGATTGGTCCAACGTGTAACCTTTTCGGGCAGAATCCGACTCAGTACATCAATGCTGATGTGTCGTCTCTCGCAAGTAGCGAGCGCGGCACCGAAGAAGCAGAGCCAGAGTGTCAAGTGCTGCAGCATCATATCGCTCCACAACAGACTTGCACTGAATACGTAACGCATGACGATTTTGAGTATTGCAAGCCCCAACATCATGGCGATAATGAGGCACAAACCGCCGGTTTCGACTTTACCGAGGAAGGTATTAACGCTTTGTAGGAAAAAGGCTTCGGTCGAACGTGCTTTAGGTATCGGCATCTATTTCTCCGGTGCTAATACCTGAATCCCAGCGGAAGGCAGTACAGCAACCTTAGCGTGTGACGGAAGTCTTTCAGCGAACAGCGCAATCAACTCATCAAGATCCCGGAAGAGGCGCGCGCCGGGATGTTTTTTGTAAAAATCATCCACTAAAAAATGTTCTGACCAGACGTGTAGTTGATCTTGGGTGCCAAGTTGTGGTGCTGGGAGTTCAGATTGTGTCCTTTCCGCTTTCTGCTGTACGAAGCGGGCATAATCAATCTGATCAAACAACCCGTGATAGCAGATGCCGTCGGTAGCGGGGTTGAGTGCCATCTGATGCGCCTTCTCAAAATAACACGCTGCCCACAACGCTTTGCCTGTTTGAATCGGGTCACTATCAAGCGGGTAGCAGTTAAGCACAACTAGATCGGTTTCTTTTCGACTCGCTTCCGGTATCTCCGTGCTGTAGGTGTCTAAAGCGAAGTGCGCGCCTTTACGGTGTGCCTGCACAAAATCGCCTACGAACAGTCCACAAATTTCACGGCGACGATTGAGTACGGTGTTGACAATCACATCAAGTCCGAGGACACGAGCAACGGCTTCGGAGAAATCGCGATGATCCGGTTCACTACCCTTTCTTTCAATGACAGCATGCCCGCGACTCGGTGAGAAGGTATGGAAATAGAACATTGTGGCGAACCCTGCGACTCCCGGCACAACCAGTTTCGCCCCGCCTCCGAAACCGACAGCACCATGCGGATAGATGCCACCAAGACAGATTTTGAAATCCGCATCTGCGACAACATGGTTCAGATAGATAGGCATCCCGTTATCAAGGCTGCCCAATGCACGTAGATCGCCGTCCATAAAGTCATGGCTTGTCGCCTCATATTCAGCGGCGACATCTGCCCCGATCTTCTTCGCGATTTCTTCATCGGTGAGAGGTCGGTGTGAACCGCCTCCGACAACAAACCGAATCTCGGATTTTGGGACACCTGCCGCTGCTAACTCACGCAGAAGCACTGGAATTACTGTTGCTGCAGGTGTTGGACGGCTCAAGTCATCAACGACGATAGCAGCACTCTTTTTGCCCTTTGCGAGTTCCGCAATACGAGGCGTACCGATTGGTTCAGCAAATGCCCGTTCAATCTGGACATCAGAAAGCGCGGGAGCATCATTGGGTCCAAGGACTTCGACTTCCCAGCCAGTTGGGAAATTTAGGGTCAGTTCATCATCGCCGTACCAAGCACGGGAATGGACTGTAGCGGTGTTGTTCATGATTGTCCTCCATCTCTGAATAAGAAAAAATATGCGCCATTCTATTGAAGGAACATCGGTGCTCTCGCCAGAGGCATTTGATGCTGCTAACTTTGATAACCGAAGCACTTTACTGAGAAGCAGCCGGAATTAGCACCTGAATCCCTGCCACAGGCAAAACAGTAACCTTTGCACGTGCGGGCAGCTTCTCTGTGAACAGTTGAATCAGTTGTTGTAGGTCGCGGAAGAGAAGCGAGGCTGGATACTCCTTGTAGAAATCGTCTGCCAGAAAATGATCAGACCAGACGTGCAGTTGCCCGCGACGCCCGATTTGCGGTGTCGGAAGTTCGGGTGGAATCTGCTCGGCTCGCTGCCGAAGATAGCGTGCGTAATCAATCCGGTCAAAGAGTCCGTGGTAGCAGCTACTATCGCTCGCGGGGTAGAGTGCCATTGTATAAGCGTTTTCAAAATAGGTTAAAGCCCCCAGTGCCTTATCAAGTTGAATCGCGTCAGCATCAAGCGGATAGCAGTTAATCACGACCAAATCCGATTCTGTTTGATTCCTTTCCGGTATCTCCGTGCTGTAGGTATCCATCGCGAAATGCGCGCCTTTACGATGCGCTTGTATAAAGTCACCGACGAACAAGCCACAAATTTCACGGTGGCTATTGAGTACAACATTGGCGATAACATCAAGTCCGAGAACGCCTGCTGTCAATTCAGCACAGTCGCGACGATCGGGTTCATCACTCTCCCCTTCAATTATTGCGGGTCCGCGGCCAGGTGGGAATGTATGGAAATAGAACATCGTGGTAAATCCTGAGATACCGGGGACAATTAACTTTGCACCGCCGCTAAAACCGACGGAACTGTGGGGATAGATACCGCCAAGACAGATTTTGAAATCCGCATCTGCGACAACACGATTGAGATAGATAGGCATGCCATTCTCAAGATTGCCGAATGCCCGTAAATCACCGCTCATAAAGTTATGGTTTGTTACTTCATATTCTGCGGCGATGTCTGCACCAACCTTCTTCGTTATATCTTCGTCTCTTAGGGGACGATGCGCACCAACCCCGGCAACAAACCGAATTTCGGATTTCGGGACACCTGCCGCAGCTAACTCGCGCAGGAGAAACGGGATAACTCTCGCTGCAGGGGTTGGGCGGCTTAGATCATCAACGATAATAGCGGCACTTTTTTTACCCTTCGCGAGTTCCGAAATACGACCGGTGCTGATCGGTTCAGCAAATGCCTTTTCAATTTGCGCATCGGAAAGTTCAGGCGCGTCTTTGGGACCTAATACTTCAACATCCCAACCAGTTGGAAAATTCAGCCTCAGTTCCTCATCCCCATACCAAGCACGGGAACGGACTGTAGCTGCGTTGTCCATTACTTTTCTTCTCCTTTCATATCTTCATCTTGGCACTGATAAGAGAGCACCGCCGCGATAAATTCTCGGAAGAAGGGATGCGGCGCAAGTGGTTTCGATTGAAATTCGGGGTGGAATTGTGAACCCACCATCCACGGATGATCCGTTACCTCGGCAATTTCAACGAGACTCTCGTCAGGCGACACCCCGCTAAAAGAGAGTCCCGCCGATTCTAATTGCGATCGATATAGATTATTTAACTCATAGCGATGACGGTGTCGCTCTACAATAATAGGTTGTTGATACGCATCATAACTTTTGGTGTTTTCTTTGAGGACACACGGATAAATGCCGAGTCGCATCGTTGCACCGAGGTCAGCTACCGAACGTTGTTCATGCATTAAATCTATAACAGGATAAGGTGTATTCTCGTCTACTTCTGTGCTATTTGCTTTTTTAAGGTTCGCAACGTGCCGAGCAAACTCAATGACGAGGCACTGCATGCCGAGACATAACCCCAAATACGGGATTCTATTTTCACGTGCGTATCGTGCAGCAACCAACATCCCTTCAATGCCGCGATAACCGAATCCACCTGGGACGAGTATCCCATCAGCATTTTCAAAAACAGCATCAAGGTTCGGATGTGCCGTGAGCGATTCAGCTTCTATCCACTCAATTTCAACAGATGATTCGTTAGCAATTCCGCCATGTTTGAGAGCTTCCTGTACACTGATATAGGCATCGCTGCCGGTCGTGTATTTTCCCACGATAGCGACGCGTGCGTGCTGCTTCGGGTTTTTCAGTTTTTCGATCATTGCAGACCATTCAGCATCTATCGGCGCGCGTGCTTCAAGTCCGAGTTTCTTGGAAACAAGATGTCCCATCCCTTGTCGTTCAAAATTCAGTGGGATTTCATCAACGCATTTTGTGTCCAATCCCTCAAAAATACATTCTTCAGCAATACCACAGAGGAGTGCGATCTTTTGGCGGAAAGCCTCATCTAACGTCTGACTGCTCCGACAAAGCAGCACATCTGGTTGAACCCCCAACTCTTGGAGTTCGCGGATGCTATGCTGTGTCGGTTTGCTCTTGCTTTCGCCATTAGGTAAGGTGTAAATGAGTGACACATGGAGGAACATCGTATTCTCACGCCCGACCTCAACTGCCATTTGTCGGATGGCTTCAACGAAAGGCGGCATCTCAAAGTCGCCGATAGTTCCACCTATCTCGGTAATGACGATCTCCGCTTTGTTATTCTCTCCGATCTGATAGATACGCCGCTTGATTTCATCCGTAATATGTGGAATCAGCTGCACGGTTTGACCGAGGTAGTCGCCCCGTCGTTCTCTGGCGATCACTTCACTATAGACGGAACCGGTGGTGAAGTTAGAATATTGGTTCAGGTCTATGCCAAGAAACCGCTCATAATTGCCTATGTCCAGATCGGTTTCTGCACCATCATGGGTGACAAAAACCTCGCCGTGTTGGAATGGATTCATTACACCTGCATCGACGTTGAGGTATGGATCAATTTTGACCACAATCACTTTGAACCCGCGATTGATAAGCAATCTACCAAGGGATGCTGTTGTGATTCCTTTGCCGATGCCTGAGATAACCCCGCCTGTCACGAAAATGTACTTTGTCATGAAAAAATCCTTATGAAGACTTCAAAATTTGTTTTACCCGTTCCAAGTCGGCGGGCACATCAACCCCGATAAGTGGCATATCCGTTTCGACGACATGAATACGGACACCGTTTTCCAAAAATCGTAGCTGTTCCAAACCTTCCGCCAGTTCGTATGGTGTCCGGTTCCAGCTTGTGAAGGCGAGGAGCTGCTCGCGTCGGTAAGCGTACAACCCGACATGCCGATATACAGGAAATTTGTGCAGTTCCGTTTCAGTGATTTTCCCGGGGATAGAGGCGCGCGAAAAGTATAACGCATCGCCGTGAAGGTCTGTAACAACTTTCACGACGTTAATATCCCGGTAATCTATCGCGGTTTTAACCCGCTGTTTTAATGTGCAAACCTGGACCTCCGGTTTGTCAAGGATAGGTTGCAGCATCAGGTCTATTTGTGCGGGTTTAAGTAACGGCTCGTCCCCCTGAATATTAGCGATAATATCACATGTCAGCCGTTCTGCGACAACAGCGACACGTTCGGTGCCGGTTTCGCATTCGCCGGTCATCTGGACGTTGCCACCAAATCTGGTTACAGCGTCGTAAATTCGCTGGTCGTCCGTTGCGACAATCACTTCATCCAGCGTTTCTGCGCGACACGCATTCTCATAGACATGCTGCACCATCGGCTTCCCGAGGAGATCCGCCAACGGCTTTCCCTCAAAACGGCTTGAGGCATAGCGAGCCGGAATAATTCCTACACTTTGCAACCTTAACTCCCTTTTGACCCCTTAAATTTTTCCATTCATATTCTAAATCAGTCTACCCCAAAACGAAGTTAAAATCAAGAAAATTTTCGATTTTTGTTGCATATACGAATGGAAAAGTGGTAAACTTTTAATACGAGTAGTCGTTCGTAAAAAAACAAACGAATAGTTCCTTAAAGGAGATTTTGACATGAAACGGAATTTAATATCTGTAATATCGGTTTGCAAACTTGCACCTTATCTGGTGTGTTTACTTCTGATATCCGCTCTTTGTCTATACACGGCAGTTGAAATTCAGACCGCTTCTGCTGATGCCTTGGACCCGGATTTAGTACTGTATTTCGATTATGAAGAGTTTAAAGGAGATACCGTCGTTGAAAAATCTGGACACGGTTACGACGGCGCAATTAATGGGAAGATCGCACAGTCGGACGACGGCAAGTTTGGAAAAGCTGCTGAATTTACATCTGGTAGTTTTCTTGACTTAGATGGTCCGAATATAGACCCCGACCATATTCCTACCGAGGGAATGAGTATCGTGGCGTGGATACACGTTGATGCCGTCACAGATATGGCAATTTTCAACGCGCGTGCCGGCGATAATACATGGCTCGTCCATCCAGAGGCACGTGGCGACGGAAACTATCGTTGGCTGAATCGGAGTCCTGGTGGCACAACGATTTTCGACATCCGCGCTGGTAAAAACAAAGCCAATGAGTGGATACATTATGCTGGCACGTTCAGCCGAGCGGACGGACTAGCTGTTCTTTATATCAACGGCAAAAACGTCGGTGAAGAAAAGGCACGGGTCGGCACTCCGATCGCACCAGACTGGGATTCGGGGGCTCGCGTCGGCTATAACATTGACGACAACCGTCCCTTCGCCGGACTCATGGATGAGCTTAACGTTTGGAAACGCGGTTTGACTGAAGAAGAAGTCAACGGTATCATGAACGATGGTATTGAAGAATTTTTCGCCGTAGAGGCACAAGGCAAACTGGCGACGACTTGGGGAAAACTTAAGGTATCAAAGTAGGATGAAAAAGGAATAGTTCATCTAAAGGAGAACCTTAAAAATGAAACGGAATCTGATATTTACAAGACCGATTTGCAAACTAATTCCTTATCTGGTGTGCTTACTTCTGGTAGGCACTCTCTATATGCTCAGCGCAGAGATTCAGGACGCGTCCGCTGAGGCTTTAGATCCAGATTTGGTGCTGTATTTTGATTATGAGGACTTTAAAGGCGGTACCGTCCTTGAAAAGTCCGGACGCGGTTACGATGGTGAGATTAATGGCAAGATCACACAATCCGATGATGGGAAGTTTGGCAAAGCCGGTCATTTCACAGCTAGCAGCTTCCTTGATTTAGATGGCCCCAACGTTAAGCCAGAAGATATTCCCACTGAAGGTATGAGTATCGTCGCGTGGATTAACGTTGAAGCCATATCGGATATGGCGATTTTCAACGCACGCGCAGCTGATGGCACGTGGCTTGTACACCCCGAAGCACGTGGCGATGGAAATTTTCGTTGGCTCAATCGGGGTCCTAACCCCAATAGGACGATATTTGATATCCGGGCAGGTAAAAACGTAGCCAACGAATGACAGCATTACGCTGGCACGTACAGTCGCGCTGACGCATTAGCCGTTCTCTACATCAACGGTAAAAAGGTCGGTGAAGAAGAGGCTCGCCTTGACACGCCTATCGCAGACAACTGGGGGCAGGGGGCACGTGTCGGCTTCAACATTGACAATAAACGTCCCTTCACCGGATTGATGGATGACCTCAACGTCTGGAAACGCGGCTTAACAGAGGAAGAAGTCAATGCTATTATGAACGATGGTGTTGACGCGTTTCTTGCTGTGGAGGCACACGGTAAACTGGCAACTACCTGGGGCAACCTTAAAGCATCAAAGTAAGGCGAAACCCGTGAAAAGAGATTTAATTGATTTTCGTTTGACGTGTCAGTGGCTATATGTTGTAAAAAAGTAAAGAATGGTTCATCTAAAGGAGGATTTCAAAGATGAAACGGAATCTTAAACTAACCCCCTATCTGGTATGTCTACTTCTGATAGGTGCTCTCTGTACGCTTACAGCAGAAATTCAGGACGTATCCGCTCAGGTTTTAGACCCGGATTTAGTCCTGTATTTCGATTATGAAGATTTCGACGGAGATACCGTCCTTGAAAAATCTGGACGTGGTTACGATGGTGCGATTAATGGAAGTGTCACACAATCTAATGACGGAAAATTCGGAAAAGCCGCCCTTTTCGCAGCCGGCAGTTTTCTGGATTTAGACGGTCCCAATGTTAAGGCTGAGGACATCCCTACCGAAGGCATGAGTATTCTCGCGTGGATTAACGTTGAAGCCGTATCGGATATGGCGATTTTCAACGCTCGCGCAGGTGATAATACATGGCTTGTACACCCCGAAGCGCGCGGCGGTGGAAACTATCGCTGGCTCAATCGGAGTCCCGGTGGCACAACGATATTCGACATCAAGGCTGGCGTAAACAAAGCCAATGAATGGATGCATTACGCCGGAACATTCAGCCGAGCGGATGCATTAGCGGTGCTTTACATCAACGGTGAAAAAGTCGGTGAAGAAGCGGCTCGCGTCGACACGCCTATCGCACCAGACTGGGATTCGGGGGCTCGCGTCGGCTATAACATTGATGACAACCGACCTTTCACTGGATTGATGGATGACCTTAACATCTGGAAACGCGGTTTGTCAGAGGAAGAGGTCAATAATATCATGAACAATGGCCTTGGAGCAACACTCACCGCAGTAGAGGCACAAGGCAAACTCGCAACTACCTGGGGTAGGCTTAAGGCAAACTAACGAAAATGGGAAAGGTTCAACCATTTTCCGGTGGGCGCGCTGCATCAGCGCGCCTATCAAATTCGCGTAAATCCTACTGAGAAGGACACATGGAAAATCAGCCAAATATACTCTGGATCTGTAGCGACCAGCAGCGGTTTGATTCATTAGGTTGTTATGGCAATCCGTTTGTCCAGACACCACATTTGGACAAGTTGGCACAAGAAGGGGTCCTCTTTGAACACGCATATTCACAAAGTCCGGTCTGCACACCGAGCAGGGCAAGTTTTCTCACCGGACGGTACCCACGCACAACACGATGTCGGCAAAATGGACAAGCAATTCCACCAGACGAGGTGTTGGTGACGAAACTGTTCCGTGATGAAGGATACGCTTGCGGTTTAGCCGGTAAATTACACCTTGCACCCTGCAACCCGCGCGTCTGTAAGGGAACAGAGGAACGAATTGATGACGGTTATGATCAGTTCTTCTGGTCACATGATCCGAGCGACGCTTGGTTCACACACGACTATATCCAGTGGCTACGCGATAAAGGCCTCCGCCGAGATAGCAAACCGTTCCAAGAATCGAAATACGTCCAAGTGATTCCGTCAGAAGAACACAGCCAAACAACGTGGTCCATCGAGCGTGCCATGTCGTTTATCGGCGGTGCTGAACGTTTTAAACAGCCGTGGCTCTTCTCGCTAAATATGTTCGACCCCCACCACGCATTTGATCCACCCGTAGCAGCACTCGAACGATATCGCGATAGACTCGATGATATTCCGCTTCCTAATTATGTTGAAGGTGAACTGAAAAATAAACCGATCTGGCAACGGATTGACCACAGCGGTGCTTACGGTAACAAGTCTGGATATCCCTACACAGAAATGAGCGATACAGATCATCGGTGGATACGCGCCGCATATTGGGCGATGATTGATGTCATTGACACACAGATCGGACGCTTGCTGGACTTTTTGGAAAAAACGGGTCAGCGCGAGAATACGATTGTCATCTTCACATCAGACCACGGAGAGATGCTCGGTGACCACGGTATTTACCTAAAGGGACCCTACTTTTATGAACCCGCTGTCCGCGTGCCGTTGATTATATCTGGACCGGGCATGCTAAACAACGGTTCACGTTCGTCCGCACTTGTGGAATTAGTAGATATGGCACCGACTCTGCTTGAGGCAAGCGATATGCAGCCTTACGCCGGTATGCAAGGACAAAGTCTATTGCCACTGCTGACGGGTGAAAAAGCGTTAGATACACATCGCGACGATGTCTATTGCGAGTATTACAACGCTATGGGATGGCACCGAGAACCTGCCGCACATGCGACTATGGTGCGGAGCAGACAACATAAGATAGTGGTTGCCCACGGGACAGGCGGTGGAGAACTTTACGATTTGGATTTGGACCCACGCGAAACAGATAATCTCTGGGATTCCCCTGACTGCACGGCTATCAAACTGGAAATGCAGGAGCGAGTTATAGATCGGATGGCTTGGACGGTGGATCCGCTTCCGGAGCGTCAGGCTCCGTGGTAGTCTCTGAAATCGAAAACGCGTTGAGTAGTTCGGTGAGATAATCGTCTTGTGAGAGCAATTCCTTATTCGCACGGAGACTCGCTTCATGGAACCGATAATCATTTTTGCCGAGTCGATAATAGCACTGCAGATGCTCAGCGTTCACCGCCCATTTGAGAACTTCAGCTGAGATATCAAGCATCGATGCCGCTTCCGCCAAGTTATACTCAACCACGGCATTGCGTATTTGCATCTTTCATCTCCATCTTGCTATTGCAATGAAGGATTCTGTGCTTCGCAAACTATAGGAGATACAACGTCATAGGTGGCATGGAGTTTCACAATGCAGCACCGGTGTAAGAGTTACGTCTTCGCGAAATGCTTTAAATCGTGGCTTATATGTACGCTGATTTTTTGTGGCTTTATAACAGGGTTAGAAGCAGATGCCGAAACTTTCTTATCGCGCTGGGATCAAACACTCTTCGATCGCATCTACGATGCCCCACCACATCAGGAACCGATATGGACAGGCATGGAAGGTGTCTCAAAGCTCGGGGACTATCGAGGGGTGATGGGTGCCTCAATTCTCCTTATGGCTTATGGAAATGAATCACATCGGGAAACCGGAAAACTTTTGTCTTCAGCATACATGGGAGCAGGGATCATAACGTTTGGTATGAAAAGATTGGTTGGCAGGAAGCGACCGCTTGATGAAACATTGGGCAATCCAGCAATGCCTTCAGGACACGCGTCTATTACGTTCAGTGTCGCAACTATTTTAGGATATCGGTATCCAAAATGGCGAATTCCACTCTATATCGGCGCGGGACTCGTCAGTTTCTCGCGAGTCTATTTAGGACGGCATTATACTTCAGATGTAGTCGTCGGCGCGGCAATCGGTACCGCAACGGGGGTACTCGTCTGGCATAACCGTGCTACGTTGTTAAAATGGGAGTTTTAGGGACAAGTCGGGTTTTACTTGTAGTTCAACCAACTTTAGACGGACAATAAAATTAAAACTATTGACAACAAAATTCACAACGCGTAAAATATAATTACACAGGAGGGTGAAAGTCATGATTTCTATGAAAAATCGCATCTTCTTCCGGTATCAGACTATGGGCAGCATCGGTTTGCTTCTTCTAACGGGGGCACTGTTGGCAGGATGTGCTGTTGTACCACAACCCTCAATCGATGTCTACATGGAGCCCATTGCCGGACGTTTTAATGCCCAGATCAATGCAGAGACAGGTGCCGCAACCGTTGTGAAAAACGGAGTCGCCGTTACCATCAAACCGCTTGATGAGGTGGAACTGTTCGCACTCACTGAAGACCCGAAGATAAACCCGTACCTCATCGTTGAGAGGAATGGCACCGTTGAGCCTATCTACACCGTGTTTGAAATTATAGTTCACAACCGTGATAACCGTAGGGTTGTCGTCAATGACACAGCCGTGCTAATTGATGCAAATGGCCCGCAATACGCCAATTTACCCAACGATTACTTTGATTCACTTTACGACAACGTGAACCTCTCGCATAGTGATCCTTGGGGGGCAGCTTATCCCTATGCCGCCACTGTTTATCCTTCTTACCACGGCTATTATCAGTCTTATGTAGATGCTGAGGCGTTAGAGTGGGGACGCGTTGTGATAGAGGACAGCATTTTTGAAAGCGGTAAGTTGTTCTCTGGCGCGAAACGGAGCGGTTTCTTAATTTTTGACCGGCTTGAGAGTCATGCTACGGACCTCAGAATTGTTGTGCCGGGCGTTCGGATCATCCGTTCAAACGGTAAAGAAGATAAATTGGAATTTAAAATTGACTTTAAGCAGGTCTTGCCGTAAAATAACTATATTCGGATTGATAGTACGCAAGATTTTCCAGAAAATGAAGGAGTATACCTAACATGAGGAATTGGCTTGTAGGATTGTTGGTAGTAGGGTTTGTATCCGTTTTGGGATGCCAACCTCCCAGCAAAGATAAACAGGCAGCCCCGAGCGAGGTAAGAGTGGCTGTGGCGGGACCGTTTACAGGTAATGCAGCGGCGTTCGGGGAGATGATTAAACGCGGTGCTGAACTCAAGGCAAAAGAAATCAATGAAGCGGGCGGCATTAACGGCATGAAGTTAAGGCTCATTTTCGGAGATGATACCGGGACAGAAAAGGAGGCGAGAGCTGTTGCCACACGCTTCGCAACTGACCGGCGAATCCTCGCGGTTGTTGGGCATTTTAACAGTGCATGCTCTTTAGCTGGCAAGGGTATCTATAAAGAGAATGGCATCGTTGCATTGTCCCCAGGCTCAACAAATGTAAGCGTTTGTGAAGGAAGTGACTGGACATTTCGGAATTTGTATCGAGATGATTTTCAGGGACAATTCATCGCCAAATATATTAAGAATTCCTTGGAAGTGTTTAAGTCTGTCGCCATTTTATTTGACAACGACGATTATGGACGCGGGCTTCGAGACGGTTTCAGCGCTGCTGCAGAAGAAATTGGACTCAATGTTGTTGCCTCTGAAGCCTATGACCGGGATAATACGGATTTTAAAGCACAGCTCACCAGTATCAAAGCAAAAAATCCAGACATTATTTTTATTTCTGGTCTTTACGGTCAAGCAGGATTAATCGCTAAACAGGCGCGTGAAGCAGGGATCACCGCTCAGTTTTTCGGGGCTGATGGCGTGGATTCTCCAGATTTCCTCATAATCGCAGGTGCAGCCGCAGAGGGAACATACCTTACGACACCATTTACGTTTGATTTAGGTGGAGAGAAGGCACAGCAAGTCGCTGTAGCATTTGAAAATGACTACGGGGTTTTACCCGATACATGGGCTGCGTTAACTTACGATGCAATGGGCATGATCGCAGATGCAATTGGAAAAACCTATAATAAGGATGCAACCCTCGCCGAAAATCGAAAAGCCATTCGCGATCACTTGGCATCATTAGATACGGTAGAAAAAGGATACAAAGGAATTACCGGGTTAACCTATTTTGACAAAAACGGTGACACTGTTAATAAACCGGCCTACGTCAAAGTCATTAAAGATGGTAAATTCACGACTGCTCCTAAGCAAATCCTTAACTGAGAATCTCAAGAATGAAAAAATTGAAATTTTCGCAAATTCTTTTATAGTAAAATCCGAGGAGAGGACAGCAGCCCTCCTTTTTCGCTGGCGAGGTTTTGCGGCGTACTCGCCCAAATTTGGTTTCCCATACGCGGCAAAATTTGTCTTTGCTTTACATTTGCGATCTGCATTTCTAACCTCGCTAGTGACGGAGTGTGTTGCGGAACAGTTGTCCATTGAAATGTCAACATGTTTTCGGGCTTTACTATAAAGCACAAACAACAGGAATTTAAGAATTATGGAGCAATTTTCACAGCAACTCATTAATGCCCTTGTTCTCGGTGGGATTTATGCACTTATTGCTGTCGGTTATACCATGGTTTACGGTATTATTCAGTTGATTAACTTCGCCCACGGCGAAATTTTCATGTTTGGTGCTTACCTCGCGTTCACCTTGGTTACGGTTTTCAACCTACCATTTTGGGTAGCACTCCCTATCAGCATGCTCCTCTGTGCTGGGATCGGAGTGTTGATGGATTTAGTTGCTTATCGACCGCTCCGTAACGCCGCGCGTCTCTCAGCATTAATTACAGCCATCGGCGTTTCAATCGGTCTGCAAAACCTCGCCCGAATTATCTGGGGTGCGAGGCAACATCCTTTTCCACCCGAATCTCTACCAGCGTTTTTGAGGCAAGGTGCCCCTCCGACCGAAGCCCTACCGGCATTTTCGTTGACCGAGACCGCGATTGCACTCCCTGGTGGTTCTTACCTACCTTATCGGGACTTATCTATTATTCTCCTTGCACTCGTGCTAATGATCGCACTAAACCGGTTGGTCTCTTTAACAAAGATTGGCAAAGCGATGCGGGCTTGTGCCCAAAATCGGGTTGCCGCCAATTTGATGGGTATCAATACCAACCGAATCATTGTTATAACGTTCGCTATCGGTTCCGCTTTAGGTGCTGTTGCGGGGGTAATGGTCGGGGTGAAGGAAATTATTGAACCGACGATGGGATATTACAAGGGAGTCGCAGCGTTTGCTGCTGCTGTCCTCGGTGGAATCGGAAATATTACCGGCGCAATGCTTGGAGGGCTCCTTATAGGATTCGCTGAAGTGTTTGGAACTGGCTATATCCCCTACGGATACGGTTCCGGGTATCGGGTAGCTATCGCTTATATTGTCATGATTGCTGTCATTTTAATCCGTCCTTCTGGGCTGTTTGGAAAATCAACCGCAACCCGCGCCTAAATTGAGGTCAAGGGTAGAATTACGTTTACGACCCGAGAAAACCATGAAAGACAAGTTAACACCGAAAAATATAATCTTCTGTTGCCTCATTTTTTTCTTTCCACTCCTTATGTATGCAGTGGATTACATTAGCCTGCTACTGTCCTACCGAGATATCTACCTCCCAACACCGAGCGGGGATTATATTCTCCTCATTGCTGTTCAAGTCGGTCTCTACACACTCCTCGCGATCGGCCTAAATGTCGTTTGTGGATTTACAGGGTTGTTAGACCTCGGCTACGTTGGGTTCTATCTCGTGGGAGGATACACCGCAGGACTTTTGATGACGCGACTCGGGTTTAGTTACTGGATGGTCCTGCCGTTAGCCGTTCTCAACGGCGCGCTTTGGGGATTGTTGCGCGGTGCCCCCACCTTACGACTCACTGGCGATTACTTCGCAATCGTTACCTTCGGGTTCGCAGAACTACTCTACCGTATCGTGAAAAACGAAATATGGCTGATTGGCGATATCAACGGATTTGTCAAAAACATTCCACACGCCACGATTTTCGGGATAAAACTCGATCAAAATTGGCACCACTATTACCATATTCTTATCTTACTCGCTTTGGTCATATTCGTTACATACCGGTTACAGCATTCTCGCGTCGGAAGAGCATGGGTCGCTATCCGAGAAGACGAACAAGCCGCAGCGTCTATGGGAATCAATATCAGCCGATACAAGTCGCTCGCCTTTGCTGTCAGTGCAGCTATTGGAGCACTCGGTGGAGCTTTTTTAGCACCATTTGGGTCAATCATTAGCGCACGAACCTTTGAATTTTGGGAATCCATCCTCATTCTCTGTATGGTAATCCTCGGCGGCAAGGGAAGCATTAAGGGATCCGTTATAGGGGCAATTATTCTCGGTTCCCTAAGTGAAATCCTGCGAGAAATTCTTTCCAATTTCCCTCAATTTGCGGGTGCGCGCTATCTGATCTTTGGCATTATCTTAATTTTAATGATGCGCTATCGTCCGGACGGTTTGATTTTTAAAAAGGCATAATGCCATCCGATAAGTTGGCATATACCGTAGTCGCAATATGTCCCGTTTTTTAACGACGCGATCTACGAGTCCATATCGCAAAGTGAAATAACTCACAGATAAGCAGAATTAGTGCACCAGCGACAAATAATTGGAAGCGTTCTTGATAGTTGCCATCAGAACTGATTCTGAACTTTTGCTTTTCGAGTCGCGCTAAGTCAGCTGCTAACTCGGCAATTCCCCGTGTTGCATGGTAGTAGTTACCGTTTCCGGCTTTGGCAATCTCTTGCAGACGCGTCTCATCTAACGCCGTCAGCACGAGTTGTCCATTAGCATCGCGTTTGTACGGCGTAGTTGCTGCACCGGTATCTCCCTGAAGTGGAATAGGTACAGACCTGGCAGGATTGCCAACACCGACGCAATAGATATGTACGCCTTTCTGGGTCGCCGCCTTTGCTGCCTCCACTGCTTCTTCCCCGTGATCCTCCCCATCTGTAAAAAGAATCAGAACCTTTTGTCCACCGAAATCGGACGCTATTGCTGTACGGTTTTGATCTGAAATAAGTCGATCGACTGCTGCTTCAATCGCGTTCGGGATACGGGTCCCGCTGTGCGCAAGTGTTTCTGCGGTTATCGCTGCTAAGAATTCTTGAAGGGTAGCAGTATCGCTCGTCAGGGGGCATACCACGAAACTTGCCTCTGCAAAGTAGAGTAATCCGACCCTGTCCCCCCCAAGCGCATCTAACAGTGAGAATATGAACTCTTTAGCGTGGTCGAGTCGCCGAACGGATTTCTCATCTTCCGCAAGCATACTGGTTGAAATATCAAGTGCGAGCATGACATCCAACCTCTCAACGACTGATTCGGGTTTTACCCCCCACTGTGGACGTGCTATTGCGAGTGTGACGCAGAGATAACTTAGGAGCAATAATCCTGCCTGAACCTTGTGATGTTTTAGATGCGTGGGGTCCACATTGCTGTGGAATCGTAGCAGTGCCTTCTGCTTCTGGCGAAGCCCAAAAAGAAGCAGGAAAATTAAAGGGGGTACCGCCCATAGAAAATGGAGGTATTCAGGATTTCCAAAACGGAGCCAGTTCATATTTTTAATTATTGGGTTTCCGCGTCGTTTTTTCCGTTTTTTTAATTATTGGGTTTTCGCGTCGTTTTTTCCGTTGTCAAAAACGGGTTTCTGACGAGTATGGTATCAATCGAAAAATGATTAAGCCCAAGGTTAGATTATTAATGAAACCACCCTTAAGTCTACACGGATATAAATACCAATGCTTTATCCAGTTTCAAATTGTGGGTAAGACTCTTTAAACCGCGGGTTCTATTGCTCGTAACAACGCATCTTCTTGTAGGAGCGAGCTGTGCTCGCGATATTTGAACTACAAATTTAGATGGTTAGAGAACTACAATGACAATAGGATAGAGTTCCGAACACGCTCAAAAATCTCAATCGCATATTCCAGATGTGCTTTAGTAGCGATGTTGAAAGAGATGCCGAAATTTTTGACTGTCACGTTAGGCAAGTTGGCTCTGCCCTCAACGATATGAAGCGGCGTAAAGTCACCGTGGATATCCACTCTGAAATGAGTAGCTCTTCTTGAAGGGTACGTGTCAAGCCACCAGCATCCACCGATAGTCATCCGAAGTTTCGCGATGCGAGGTCGAAGCGTTGCACCGCATGTGTCAACATACGCTAAAAATTCGTTGGCAATTTGTAGGAGTGCCTCGTTCACCTGTAGCGTCTCAATGAACGACGCGAGCGTCATAAACTGCTGCGCGGTGTTGCCATAACTCCGTTCTTGCTCCTTGACGACTGTCCCTCCCAGAACAGTTTCGGTTGCGACCAAAATCTCGTCAGGCGCGTGATAAGAAAAATAGGATATATAAGTGAGGTCTAATCCCAATGCCCGCAGATATTCAGCGACTTCTAAAACACGTGTGTCCACCCCCTCCGAAATAAGCACCAATCGTTGTCGCTGATTGAATGCCGATTTACGGAGATCGCCGGGTTCATATCCAAAAAATTCGCTGTGCAACGTGGTGAGTGTTGAGAACTCTTTTCCGTGCTGTAGGCACCATCGGTAAGCGAGTTGTTCTAATTCTATAAAAGAGAGTTGAGAAACACCGGCAGCATACTCTAAAATCTGCGTGATCGCCGTCCTTGAAGGTTTTCCACGCTTGAGTTCAATAATCACTGAATTACCCAGCCGGTCAAGTGCAAGTAGGTCAATTTTTTGCTTTGACGTACTCAGGGGGGGTTGCCTGCTGATAACACAGAGGGGTTCACCAAGGATCAGCGTCGCATCCTTTTCGAGGAGGTCCTCAAAGTCGCGCTCTGCACCAAAACGTAAAGGCTCAAGCCTCCCAAATTTCCGGTCTTCCCAACGGTAAACGTCCATAATTTCGCGCCTTAGAGATTAAAATTCAGCCATTGGATGTGTTGGCGATATGCCTCAACTTCTGCTGTGATCCTCGCTTGATCCCAGTTGTTTTTCTCGCTTAAGAACTGAGCAATTTGAGACGCAATGTCAAGCCCTTGACCCGGTGTCCAACCGATACGAGTACGTCGCCAGAGGAGGTCATCAAGTGTGATCGCCATCTCGCCCCAATATGCGTAGAGGAGTTCAGCTTTCGTGAATGGAAGAGACGGGGTTATCGGTTCAGCAAGTGCGGCATCGTCGTTGATAAACTTTAGAATCATCTGATACCCGTCCCCATAGCGTTTAATGAGACGCTCCGTGTCAGTGCTTGATTGTAAAGAGCGATTCACGTCTCCATTCAGTGCCTCCGCTGACACATTGAACAAGGAAGTGGTATCTGTCTTACAGTGGCGAGGGACATTCAAAAACGTCGCCAAGTGGTCTACCGTCTCCTCTGCCATTTGACGGTGTGTGGTAAGTTTTCCACCATAGAGATACATGACACCACTCGGACTCTCTGTGATTAAGTGGTCCCTTGAAACAAAACCTGCTCTTGCAAATCCTCGCGCATGTCTGTTCGCTGCGATGAGCGGGCGGGTCCCAGCATAAGCAGCGATGACCGCGTTGTTATCAAGTGTTTTTTTCGGAAAAATGCGTTGTGTTTCTGAAAGCAGATATGTTACCTCGTCCGCTGACGGACGGACGGATGCAAGTTCCTCCTGCGGTGTTGTTTCAGTCGTACCGACAATAGAAGTATTATGAGCACCCGGCAAAATAAAAATAACGCGCGGATTACGTTTGCGTTGTTTTTCCGAGCGTGTGCAGGCAATCAGACCATACGCTTCTGAGTCGTGCTGCTTTCCGCAGCGCGGCACGACGAGATGAATACCTTTCGCATTTTTCGTCAGCAGGCGCGGCACTCCGTCGTAACTCGGGTCTTTACACCACATTTCGTCGCTCCAAGGACCCGTAGCTGCCACAATTTTCCGGGCGGTGATCTCAAAACGTTGCCCAGAAATAACATCTTCAGCAGTTATCCCGTACACTTGGTTCCCCGCATTACCTATATCTGGTCGCTTGACAAAATCGAGGAAACGGACATAGTTTGTGATTATAGCACCGTGTCGGTGTGCGTCTTTGAGAGTTGCGAGCGTCAACCTTGCATCATCAACAGTGCTATCCCATAATAGGACACATCCTTTTAGCGTATCAGCGGCAATAGGTCCCACCAAACGTTGAACTTTTTGCCGATCACGAATTACCACTGTTTTCTCCGCTTCATCTGCTTTAAAGAGACGATTGTAGTAATGTGCAGCGAGTTGTATCCCCGCCAACGGGTACGGATCGCCTTTGTAACTGAGCAGTGCTATTGGCATCGGTTTGACAAGATTCGGCGCAATGCGTCGGAGAATCTCACGTTCCTTACGTGATTTTTTTACAAGGTCAATATCACGTTTAAGCAGGTAGCGAAAACCGCCATGGACAAGTTGTGAGGTCGCACTGCTGGTTCCGTTTGCGAAATCACCTTGCTCAATTAATCCAGCTTTGATGCCCCCGTTGAGCGCAAGATCACGAATTAGACCTGCTCCGACGATACCACCACCGATAACCAAAACATCCAAGGGTTCAGTCTTGAAAGTTTTAATATTGTTGGCTCGAGTTCGGACTGAAAATTCTGTTGACATCTTTGTTTACTTATCCAGCAGCTATCAAACGGCTATGTAAAGAGACTTTGCGAATAGCAGTCAGGATTCCCGACGCTGCACCTGCTACCGGCTTCGTCAATAGTGGCAAAAATATAAGCTGTGAACAAGCTTTTTCAGTCACGGGTAAATCTCCTGCAGCATAACCTTTAAATGCACCCCCCATATCGGCGGTGCAGAGAGAACCTCGACTGTTCATGTAGATATCAAGTCCATGCGTGAAGAGTGGTAAAGTATGCAGAAGTGGATATGGATTGCTATTGGTGGGTAGACTCTCGGAAAAAAGCGGCACCCCATTCCCAACAAGGAGCGGATAAGGGTTATTATTCGCCAAAACGCCCTCTTTTCTCAGAGCCTCCGCAAATAGTGGTGCCGACAGCCCATGCATCTCGTCCTCATGGTAATGGATAGGAAAACCATAGAACCCGGCAGGTGCAGTTCCTTCATAAGTCTCAATAGGAGAAACGCCCAGAATTTCCTGTAATCCGTTGGAAATTTCTCGTATGTAAGTACGACGGTTTACATTGAGTTCATCAAGTTTTTTCAGCTGTACCGAAGCGATACCAATAGCAAGCGGATGGGCACGAAATTTAACGCCAAGTCCCATCGGCGGAAGATGCGTGTATTGTAGTGCTTCCGCTGCTTCTCCTACAACATTTGGAGAACGGTTGACCTGACCGAGTAGACATGCCCGCTCAAAAACGGCTACGTCATTGGTAGCAAGCATTCCACCTTCACCACCGCTAATCGGTTTATTGCCTTGCAAACTCCACGCCCCGACTTGTCCGATGCTTCCACAAGGCGCGCCTTTGTAAGATGCTCCGTGGGCGTGAGAACAATCCTCTATGACCGGAACGCCTGTCTCCTCGCTGAGTGCCATGAGCGCGTCCATATCACAGACATTGCCCCACAGATGCACTGCCACGATTGCCTTGGTTCGTGACGTAATGCGCCGCCGAACGTCGTCTACATCAATAAGCAGTGTCTTCGGGTCCACCTCACAGAAAACGGGTGTCGCTATCAACGTCAACGCTGGCGTGATTGACCCCATCCATGTGTAGGTTGGACAGATAACCTCATCGCCGGGACCGACACCCAGTCCAAACATAGCACTATGTAAGGCTGCCGTACCGTTGGTAAGACTCAAAGCGAATTGGGTTTGGTGGCGTTCACACCAGATTCGCTCAAATTCTTGAACCGTTGGAGAGGCACCAGAGAGTTCGTTCCGAAGTGTCATCTCATAAACAACCTGCGCTTCTTCCTCAGTGATTTGGTGCCATTCGTCCAGTTTCGGATAAGGCACGTCAGGTGTTTGTTCAAAGACAGGTGTTCCACCCAAAATGACAGGAATATCTGCTGGGTTACTCTCACGATGAGATGACTGTGTTGTGTTTCTCTCCACTGTATTCTCCTCACTATTGCCTTGGCAATCAGCGGTTTGTTTTAATCGGACACCTGTGTTATACTAACAGGTGTGTTGCGGGTGGAATCAATATTATCTATAATAACACGTTCCGAAAACTTTTGTCAAATTTAGTAGAGAGACTGAGAACTCTTGAATATCCGAAAATCGCTCATCTCGCTGTTGCGAGGCAGAACCTCTCAATCCAGAAAGTTTTTCCTAAGCTGTATACCTCCGCTACTTGCTATCTTTGGATTTTTTCTCTCGTGTGGGTTTGTAGTCCATATCCGAGGCGAAGATGCGTTAGCGTTCTATAGGATCATTCTTTCGAGCGGGTTCGCAAGTTTTGATGATTTCGGATATGTCTTGTTTAACGCAACCCCTTTAGTCTTTACCGGACTCGCTGTCGCTATCGGCTATAAGAGCGGATTGTTCAATATCGGTTGCGAGGGCCAACTCTACGTTGCTGCGTTCGCTGCTGCGTGGATAGGTATACATCTAAATCTGCCTACCTTTTTGCTGGTACCACTCTGTGTAGTGGCAGCAATGATTGCCGGTGCTGGATGGGGCGCGGTACCGGGTTTCTTAAAGGCAAGATACGGTGCGCATGAAGTTATCAATACAATCATGATGAACTTCATCGCTTTTGCCCTCATGAACTACCTCGTCACGTCAGTCTATCAAGAACCAGGGCAGATGATCCCCCAAACCCGACAGATTCATGAAACGGCGCGAATCCCACGATTGGCATCTTTAGTCCCCTTCCTCCCACAGAGTAACCCATTAAACATGAGTTTCTTGATTGCCTGCGGGTGTGTTGTGCTTTCCTATATCTTCTTGACCTACACGCGTTGGGGATATGAACTCCGCTTGGTAGGAAACGCGCGCGATGTTGCCTCTTATGGTCGGATCAATCCACGTATTGTGACTGTATGGGTGATGGCATTAAGCGGTGCAGTTGCCGGATTAGCTGGTGTCGCTGAGGTGATGGGATACCGTTATCGGTTTTTGGATAATTTTTCATCGGGTTGGGGTTTCACTGGAATAGCGGTCGCGCTCTTGGGGAGAAACAATCCTTTCGGTATTTTGGCTGCAGCTGTGTTATTCGGATTACTGAATAAAGTTGCCTTGGACATTGACATTTTGTTGGGGATCCCGCGCGGTCTATTCCTCGCGGGACAAGGTATGTTAATCATCTGGTTAGTTAGCATAGAAGGCATATCAAGGAAAAAGAATGATTTTTGAATTGATTCCAAGTGCTTTGCGAATGGCAACACCCTTAGGGTTCGCCGCGCTCGGCGGGATTTATTCGGAGCGCGCCGGCGTAATCAACCTCGCCTTAGAAGGGATGATGCTGATTGGCGCATTTGGTTATGTTGTCGGAACGCAGGGTTCTGGCTCAACGTGGATTGGGTTGCTTGTCGGTATAGGTTTCGGGATGGCATTGGCTCTGTTACATGCTATTGCAACGGTCACATTTCACGCGGAGCAAGTTGTCACCGGGATCGGCATTAACATTTTGGCATTGGGAATAACCGAGTTGCTGCTACCTGCCACTAAACAGGTAGGTGGACTTCCGCACTGGCAGCTGCCACTTATCGGTTCTTACAACTTTGTCGTCTATTTACTACCGGTTTTGATGGTGGTGAGCCACATCCTTCTGTTTAAAACACCGTGGGGTCTGCGATTGCGCGCGGCAGGCGAATCAACGGAAGCACTTGCGGCTCTGAGTTTAAGCCGGGCAAAATGGCAATATCTTGGGATATTGTTAAGCGGACTCTTAACCGGAACCGGTGGATGTTTCCTTGCATCTGAAGTTCATTACTTTACAAAAGGGATGACAGCCGGACGTGGTTACCTTGCGCTTGCAGCTGTCATCTTCGGGAATTGGCGACCATTAGGCGGGGTAGCGGCGTGTTTTCTCTTCGGGTTCGCTACCGCTTTGGAACTCGCAAACCGATGGAATATTCCGGGACAACTGTTATACAGTCTACCCTATATTTTAACAATGGTCGTCTTGGTCGGGTTCGTAGGGACATCGCGTCCACCCGCGAGTTTGGGAAAGATGAAGTCGTAGGCTTTTATAGTAAAATCTAAAAATACTTTGACACTTCCACGGACAATCCATCCCGTTCACCGCATTGCTGGCGAGGTTTCCTAACCTCGCCACATCAGACAGTGTAAACTTAATTGTGGGCTTTACTATAAATAGCAGTGTAGAGCACACTATCGGACAAAACCTATTCGGTTTCGGTGTCTTCATCCGCAAGCCCATAGTAGCTGCCATGGCGACTGTAATAACCGTAGGACTTGGCGTGTTTCGGATTGATCATATTGCAAAGCACACCGATGCCTTTCGTTGGGAAGGCTTCTGTCAAATGCCGTATCCCTGTGAGAACGTCAAATCGGCGGGTTTTCGTGATGTCAAAGACATAGACGATGGCATCAACGATGTTTGCCAAAATCATCGGATCAGCGACAGCACGCACAGGTGGCGAGTCGATGACTATGACATCATACTCGGATTTTGCGAGTTCCAACCACTCAGTCATCATTTCAGAATTGAGAAGTTCAATTGGATTCGGCGGCACAGTCCCGCTCGGCACCAGATATAAACCGGGAATACCGGTCTGTTTGACTGTTGTGTGGAGTACGTCGTACCCGTTTTCCGAGTTTAGATGGATGAGGGCTTCACTCAATCCCGGTTTACGTGCGTCAGTGCGAGGTACAGGCAATTCAGACGCATCTGTACCTGCCGCGCCCTCTCCCTGAAGAAGTTGTTCTCTCGGAAAGGTATTGTGTTGCGAAGGGCGCCGCATATCGGCATCAATTAGCAAAACCCTATTACCTCTCTGTGCAAGTGTAACAGCAAGGTTCGAGGAGATGGTGCTTTTGCCCTCGCCGCGAGTGGCACTTGTAACGAGGATCGTTTTAACAGAGGCACCAGGATTCAGAAACGGTAGTTTGGCTTGTAGCACACGAAACGCCTCGGCTGTCCTGGAACTCGGAGCATCGTGAACCATTAGCGGGAGTCGATAGGAACTGCGCTTTTTGATAGAAGGGAGTACACCAAGGAAACTTGGCGATTCCGGGAGTGCATCTAATTGCCGGACGGCTTCCTCTAAGCGGAGATAGGTGTCTTTGAAATAATTTTTCGCGACAGCGAACGTCATACCGAGTAGCATTCCAACGAAAGCTCCCAAAACGAGATTCAGCTTTAGTCGTGGTTTCAGCGGTTCTTCGGACGCACGTGCTTTATCTAAGACTTTAAGACTTTCCGATCTGGCTTGGGAGAAAACTTCTGCCTCCCGCATTTTCGTCTGTAAAGCGATTACCTGGGCGTTGTAAATCTCAACATCTCGCTTGAGGCGATAGAATTCCAATTGGTCAGGGGACCATTTACGGAGTTCAGTAAAGCGGTCGTCAATTTGGGCAGTAACTTTATCTTTCTGTTCCTTAAAGCTTATAAAAGCTGCCTCCGCCTCATTTACCTTCTCTGTGAGTACTTGATGAAGCGGGTTATAGGAAGAGGTCGTACTTTTTATTTCTTTCTCCTCTTTAGCGAGACGTGCCGTCGTCTCCCTAATTTTTCCATCAATCGCAGCCACTTCAGGATGCGTCTCATCGTATTTGCCCAAGAGTTCCGCCCTGTCAATTTCATATTGGTTTAAACTATCTTGCAACTTGGCATGCGACGGATTGCGTGCGGTTGTTTCCGAGACGACCTCTTCCGACAACTTCTCCAACTCCTCTTGATAGGTTGTACGTCTCAACTCAGCACCTACTAAGAGGTTTATCAATTCATTTTCTCTGACTTGGAGTGCCAGAATGATCTGTGCCTGCGTTCCACCTTCTGCGTTCAAGGTAATCTCTGGATACTTTTCCTGAAATGCAAAGAGTTCTTTCTCAGCGTCTGCAAGGTCCAGCACCGTTTGATTCAGCATAGTTTGCGGCAGTGGCTTTTGCCACCACTCCATTTTTTCAGTGGCTTCTGCTTCGACACCTGCCTGAAATACTGTGGCGATTCTGTTAGCGAGATTCTGTGCCCGTTCCGGGTCCCGTTGTTGCACGGTAACGGTAATCACTTTTCCATCCGGTGATTCTTCGACCTTTAACTGCTCGTCAATAAGCGTTTTTATGAAAAAATCTTCCCACTCGGTGTCTGTCAGTTCCCCTTGTTCTGTAGCATCCTGATCAAGGGCAATATTCAACACATCTGCAAGCCAAACGACAATCCGTCCGCGATGAACGGGCAGTGGATCAAGAAGTTCCTCGTCTCTGAGTTGGCGTACTGCCGGTGTAATCACAAGGTCACGTGACTGTAACTGTGCGGCGAAAGCACTTACAGATGTCCCACCGAGTAATCCGGATATCGGTAACTGTGAGAGGAGAGAGGAGGCGGTTTGACCGTCTAAAACACGAATTGTAGTTTCGGATTGAAACACTGGCGGCGTGAGATCGGTTACGAGAAACGCCGCGAAAACGGAAAGTAAAAAAATGAGAAGGACACTCCACTTATTGCGGAAGAGTATCCAAAAATAGTCTGACAATCGAATTTCTCTAACTTCTTCAAGGTGCCTATCGGCTGTCTCTGGCATCTGTAACCTCGTTCTATTTTCTTAATACCTTATAGGTATGTTTCCCAGGCGTATATCCGCAATTAGTTGTTGTATCTGATGAGGACAGTGACAAGCAGATTCACAAATGATGTTGCGAAGGTAATCACCCGCCAATCCAAACGTGTCCGTTCACGAATACGGAGTTGGTCTTTCGGATTCAGGTAAACCTCTGAGTGCACCAAATTGAAGTTCAATTCCTCTTCTGTGCCATCAGCCCGCGTCAGCAGACATTTTTTCGGATTTGCCCTTTCCTCGTTGAATCCACCTGCCATCGCAATGGCTTGTCCCAAAAGAACCGGTTCGGTAATGACATACTGTCCCGGTTTCTCTACTGCCCCCGTAATACTTATTTTTGCTTCCGCCAACGGCACATACAATGTGTCGCCAGGTCCCAACATCGCATCAACGTTCTCCGCAGCGAGATCGACTAAAATCCGTTCTTTACTGGTGATGATTTCCGATTTGTGCAAGTCTGCGAAATCTGTTCTCGACCCGCCAGCGAGTTTCAACGCTTGAGTCGCTGGCACTGTCGGTTCGGTTATCGGATAAGCACCAGGAGCAACGACCGCACCTATGACACGCACGGGCCGCTGTTGAAAAACAGAAGGAACGAGTATCGTATCATAGTCTTTCAGCAGAATATCGGGACCTCCCGTGTTGATGAGATCAACATAATCAACTCTTTTGAACAATTTTCCATCACGCCAGATAGAAATATCCGTGAGATCCGCACGTTCATAACTGATCGAGGCTGATGCGAGAGCTTGGAGGAGATATACCTGCCCGACTTCAAAGACGTGTAAGTTTCCGCGCCCTCGCGGCTCAACCGCGCCGAATACGAGAATAGTTCGTTTCGGTTGCATGAGCGTTACAAACACACGTGCTGTCGTGAGGTGTTTCAAAAAAGCGGACTGCATCCGCGCCTCAAGTTCCGAAACCGTGAGACCGGTGACCTTGATAAGCCCAATAAGCGGATAGGAAACATAGCCATCTTGTTGAACCGGCACTGGAATTCGATCTTTGCTATATTCAGGATAGCCATCTACGGTGACAACAAAACTATCGCCAACTTCTAATCTATATGTAGACAATTCCGGGGGCTGTGAGGCTTTCGGCGCAACTTCCGTACCGACTACCGGATTTTCGGCAGCGGTGCCCGCTGCGAAAACGAGGAGAGAAAAACTGAATTGTATCAAAATGAGCAAAAATAGTAGAAAACTTTTAGCGGGAAGTTTTGGTAAACAACAGATGCCTCCAAAAAACTGTCGGCATAAAGAGAGTATGTTCATGAAAAATTACTATCAACCTTTTTCAGAAGATTTGTTTCTTTCGTTGATTTTCAGGTCCAGGTCCTTCGTCATTTTTTTTCATTGCTCAATATTTTAACAGATATCTGTCAGAAACGCAAATGAAAACCTCTTTCATCAGTCGGGCGACTCTTCGGTATCCAACCGAGTATCTGCAAATTGCCAATCAAGGTTCTCTAACTGATACCCAGGTTCTACTTGGCTGTAACAATCGGTTTGACAATGATATTCCTGACGGGTTCCTCTTCCAAATTTGCCAGTCTCTCTTTCGGCAGTAGATTGGCTTTTCGGTTCAACTTCAAAAGTCAATATTATAGTAAAGCCCGAAAATATGTGGGCACTTTAGAAAACACAAAACCCTATCCTCGCTGGCGGGGTTTCCCAACCCCGCCAAGTTTTGGGTGTATAATTAATTGTGGGCTTTACTATAATGTACAGGCGGTATCGGGAAAGGATAAAATGGATCCCAAATTTTACGACTATTGAAACGAAATACAACCATTTTTAGAGGTGGAAACTTTTATGGATCCGGTGTTGCGTAGTCATACCATTCAAGAATGCGCCATTCCCCATTTTCCCGAAGTTCCAAAATGAAAATCATGCGTCCTGATGGATAGAATACCCCATGTGTAGAGGCGAGTTTGAGTCCGTAATCATAGTCAGCTATAGCAAGCTTCTTACTCAAGAAATCGATATCTCCATTCTCAAAGAGATTCAATTCGATGTTATGGTGTGTATCGAACATTTTCAATGTCCCTTCGCGCTCCTGTAGACCGCTCCGAAATATTAGATCATCATCTGGGTTATCAGGTGTGCCCATATCACTGATATAGAAGAAGTCATCTTCCCATATCGCGGACATATACCCTTCAATATCGTAAGATTCGAGACTGTTTTGCCATTGCTCCTCAATCACGGATTTTATCACGGATTTCTCTAAATCGTAATCAATTTTATCATTTTCCGCAGTGAACGCCCCCGGTTCTATTTCCTCAAGAGTACCTGACTGCTCAAGGGTCGAAAAAAGCCATGCTTGAAATTCTCTGATATCATCATCGCTGCTCTGAGTCGTAGGCACGGTCTCTGGCACAGGTGTCGTTTTTATCTCAGGAGACCCAATGTCTGGCTCCTCTTGTCGTGTTTTCGTTCCCGTTTCTGAAGGGCCCTGGGCAAACGGAGACGCAGTGATTTGCCGTCCCTCTGACTCGACTACCTTAACTACCAATTCTGCCTTCTCTATGTCAGGTGATTGAACCCTTAGCACTTGAAACCCGACGAATCCGACAGCAAGAATAACAACAATACCGACGATTATTTTAATGTGCGTTTTCACTTCCACTGCTGTGATACCTCCTGAGATCAATGCTGTTAATGTTTCTTCTTCTACAAGTAGTCCTAAAACAACTTGCAATCGTTGGGCAGCTTAGCTACACCACTTCATGTTAGAAGATTCCAAACAATTTATTATTTAACGTCGGTTGAGCAATTTTCAGCGTTAAAACTTCAGTTCTGATCTCTATACGGATTGAAAGAGGGAAGCGTGAAAGCAAGCAAACAGAGGGTTTATTCCGTCTTTTCTCGTCTTCCAATTTGCCTCAAAACTGTAAAATGTATATTTAATATTGCTTGGAAAATTATATCAAACTCATGTTATACCATTTCTAATATATTTCATTTACGGAAGATATTTCCTAAATAAGGTGCTATCGGTGTAAGAAACCCTCTAAATTCCCCAACCCCTCCTTATCTCCCCTTATCAGGGGACTTCTGGAGACTACTTGTATGAAAACCATACAAATGAAATGGTATTATATTGCGTTTGTTGTAAACCGTTTTCGTTCTCTTCAAAAACATCAAGTTCACTGAAAATCAATCGGAGGTAGAACGGCATTTTCAGAAACCAAATGTGTCACCAAGAATGTTTGTTGCTTTAACCTATAGATTTATGCTAATATAGTGTTGTGAACTTAAAAGCTACTTTTGCACAACTTCAAGGCAAACGGGTAATGATTATCGGTGATGTTATCGTGGACGAATATATCTGGGGGGATGTAAACCGAATTTCGCCTGAAGCCCCTGTACCAATATTTGAAATCGAGGCAGAAAAGACCGGATGTGGAGGTGCGGCAAATGTCGCGCAGAATGTCGCTAGCTTGGGCGGTGATGCAATCCTGGTCGGTGTCATCGGGAAGGACAGGGAAGGCGAAAAGTTGGTCCAGATGCTAACCGAAATGAATCTTGCCACCACTGGAATCTGTATAGATTCTCAGCGACCAACAAGTACGAAAACACGTGTGATTGCCCGTGCGGGGACCACCACTTTGGCAGAGCGCGAGCATGATTCGGGGCATCATCTACTTCGCATTGATAGGGAATCCAAACAAGAAATCTCTGTAGGGGTGCGGAAACATCTACTGGATAGTGTTATTTCTCAGCTGCCAGCGTGTGATGCAATTATCTTCGCAGATTACGATAAAGGCGTGATCAACGCACAACTCATCCAAGACGTGATGAAACATGCCCGATCCTATGATATACCCATTATTGTCGATCCGAAGCAAGATAATTTCTGGCATTATAAAGGTGTGACCGCCGTTACACCGAATCACAAAGAGGCAGGAGCCGCTATCCATGTAGAGATCACCGATGTCCGGCAGCTTCTTACTGTTGGTGAGAAAATTATAAACCGGCTATCGCTCAAAGCGTTGTTAATTACACGCGAGGCAAAAGGGATGTCTCTGTTTCAACGCAAGCCTGATGGAAGCCTGCAAATAGAGCACCTACCACCACATTCCAATGTCGTGACAGATGTGACAGGCGCGGGGGATACGGCTGTCGCAGTTTTCACACTCGCGCTCGCGGCAAACGCCGATTTTTATAGTGCTGCGGTATTGTCGAGCCTCGCCGGTGGGATTGCTGTTGGAAAGATGGGCTGTGCGACCGTCACGCCAAAGGAACTGCTGAACGCAATTGAAACCGGAGCATCTGTCTCTGAATTGTAGGCATAAAGGATGAAAACAGTCTTTTTAGATCGAGATGGCGTTATCAACCAGAATCCACCGGACTGGGGCTACGTCCGAACATGGGAAGAATTCGATTTCATTCCGAACGCGCAGAAAGCGATTCGGGATCTGGCAGAGAACGGTTATCGCGTTATTGTGGTAACCAATCAAGCCGGGATTGGAAGAGGATTTTTTTCAGAAGAGAGCCTGAAGGATATCCATTGTCGAATGGTGGCTGGCATTAGGAAAGCAGGTGGATCAATCGATGCTGTTTATTACTGTCCACATCATCCGCATGCAGGATGTGAGTGTCGAAAACCGAAACCCGGTATGCTAACACGCGCTGCACGCGAACACAATATTAAACTACCAAATGCATATTTGATTGGTGATTCAACGACAGATATTGAGGCGGGACAGCGTGCCGGAGCCGCAGCATTCCTTGTACTAACTGGACATGGAAAGAAAAGTTACCAACATTACATTAAGGCTACACCTTGTCAACGATCAGATACGGATGCTATTGGGAGCCGCAGTCCCCGTACGGGGGATGAAGGACTCGCGCGTTCTTCTAAATACCGCCCCGAAAAAATTTTCACCAACCTCTATGCAGCGACGCGTTGGCTACTAAAAAATGATACTTGAAAAAATAGAAACCCGGACTGCTCACGCGGGTGTCATCGGTCTTGGCTATGTTGGGCTACCGCTTATGGTTGCCATTGCGAGTGCCGGCTTTCGAGTTACAGGTATTGATATCAATTCGCAAAAAATTGAGCGGTTGAAACAGGGCATCTCAGATGTGCCCGATGTCGCCAATACAGTGATAGCACCGCTGATTGCGTCTGGACAGATTCAAGTAACAACAGACTTCGGTGTGCTTCAGGAATTAGACACGGTCAACATCTGTGTCCCAACTCCTTTGCATGAAAACCGCACTCCGGATATGCAGTTTATCGTTGCCGCAGTGGAACAGATCGCTCACTACCTCCATTCCGAACAGTTGATTGTCCTCGAGAGTACCACCTACCCCGGCACAACTGAAGAGTTTGTGCTACCAATACTCACTGCCCATTTCAATGAAAACGTATCTGCTCAGCCTTCAGAAGTCGGGCGCGATTTCTATCTTGCTTTCTCCCCCGAACGTATTGAACCCGGAAATAGCACCTACTACATGACAAATACCCCTAAAATTATCGGGGGGGTTACACAGCGCTGTACCCAAGTTGCCCAAACCTTTTACTCACAATTCATCAATAAAACACATACCGTGTCCTCATCTCGGACAGCGGAGATGGTGAAGCTGCTGGAAAACACGTTTCGGAGCGTCAATATCGGCCTAATCAACGAGGTTGCCCTGATTTGTGACCGGATGGATTTAGATGTATGGGAAATCGTTGACGCTGCTGCTACGAAACCGTTTGGATTTATGCCTTTCTATCCAGGTCCCGGACTCGGAGGTCACTGTATCCCCGTTGATCCGCATTACCTCTCCTGGAAGGCACAGAAGTATCAATATCATGCCCGGTTCATTGAACTCGCCAGCGAAATTAACAGTGAAATGCCCAAATATGTGGTAGACAAAATTAGCGATGCCTTGAATCTCCAGCGTAAACTCCTTAACGGGGCAAAACTATTAATCTTAGGTGTCGCTTATAAAAAAGACATCGGTGACACACGCGAATCGCCTGCGCTTGAGGTAATTCGTTTAATACTTGACAAAAAAGCAGAATTCGTGTATCATGACCCGTATGTAGAAAATCTGTCTCTCAATAGCAGAGAGACCTATCATTCAGAACCCCTGACAGCCAATTTGGTCCAAAGTGTCGATTGCGTTGTAATTCTGACCGATCATGGTGCCATAGACTACAGTTGGCTTGTCGAACATGCCCAATCAGTTGTTGATACGCGCAACGCGACACGCGGTGTGCAGAACGGACAGGAGAAGATTATTAAAATTTAATGCTTATCATATTCTTCGGAGCATAATTAATGTCATACCCAAACTTAAAATTACAGATACATCGGGACCAATTCACCTGGTTTCTGGACTTGCTTTTAGATGAAAGGGAGATTTTCCAACTGAGTGCCTCTACCGGTATCGTTCCTGATGTGGACAAACTCTATGCCTTGTCGAGGCGAGAATTATTGGTAAATCTCACGGACGCGTTTTTGGGTGTAGTTAGCAGCGCGAAACCTACTATTGAAAATAGCGACGCTCGCACACCCAAACCTGAAATAAACAACGGAGAAGCCTCAATCTTAGCTAGCCAGTTCCTTAGCGAGAAGGCAGAAGCAGCAATTTCGCGAGTCGGCTACATGGAGGTATCCGAAATCGAAACGTTTTTCAAAACGTCTGATATCCTCATCGAAGCAGGCGACTTCGCCGAAATTGTATGGGCACTCCTCACTGACCAACGTACTGCTGTTGTCGAGCACGGTTATAAACTTCTTAATACAACGTACGAATCTATAAACGTAGCACACACAAACGGGTACGAAGTCCCCACAAGTAGCGAGCAGTTGGAAGAAATGGGGACTCAGGTTGCCTACAATTTAGAAGACGAAAATCAACAGTCGAGACACCCGGTCCGAGAAATCGAGCAATTTGAGCAACAATTAGCAGATTCAAAAGCGGACTATATCTCGCTTGAAAAGAAACACACTCGGTTAGACCAACAGCGCGCTTTCCTCTTAGAGGAGAATAAAGGACTGAAAACCAAAGCGGAAACCCACCACGGAAATGAGAAACGGTTGAAGAAACTTGAACAAGAAAATAGTGTATTCCGTGAACAGGTAACGCGATATACGGAAGACATTGAGGTGTTACAGCAACTCGCTAACGAACGCGAAGCCCTTCTGGTAGAAAAAGAACGGTTGGCAGAACAGTTGAAAGAATATGAACAGATTAAGGCAGCCAAAGAAACCTTTACTACCGACCTCAAATTAGTTGAGGAAGCAATCTACAAAGGGCACCAGGGGCTTGAAGATTTTCAGACCAGTTTAGATAGCCATTTCGATTCCTTGGAAAATTGCCATCAAGTCGCGCGTGGCGCGCTGAACCAGATTCGCCAAACCTTGGCTTATTTAGACACACAACAGATCACCGATGGGGAAACCCACTATGGTATAACACCAGAACAACCGCGGGTCGGCGTTTTTGTGGATGTCCAAAATATGTTTTACGCTGCCAAGGATCGATTTGGAAGAAGAGTCGATTATATCAAACTCCTTGATCTGATAGTCGGACCGCGTTACCTGATGGTAGCCTACGCTTATGTAGTCCAGATCCCGGAAATCAATCAATCCAGTTTTCTGTCACTCCTTGAACACAACGGATACACAATTAAGAGTAAAGATTTACGCTTGCGCGGTGATGGTTCAGCCAAAGGGGATTGGGATGTCGGGATTGCTGTGGATGTCGTCTCAATGCTTGGTTCATTGGATGTTGTCATTTTGGCAAGTGGTGACGGTGATTTCTGCCCGCTCGCCGAACTCATTAAGCAACAAGATAAACGGGTGGAGGTCGTCGCTTTTGAACACAATACCTCCATGGATTTACAACAAATCGCAGATCAGTTCTTCCCAATTGGAGACGAACTGCTTATTTCCTAAAGCATTGCCGCAAGCATAGCTTGCCCCTACAAGATGAATTACCTTCTTCGGCATATACGGATTGCTGTTGGTAAAGCAGGAATATGTGTGCGGCATTCCAAAGCCATTTCAACCGACGGTTCTCCTCTGAAATCCCAGATATACCTCGCGCTCACTATCCTTTCTGTGCTGATTGCAATAGACACATCAAGTGCGGAATGGTCATCTTCAGCAACACAAAACCTTCCATTATGCACAGCAGAAAACGAGCAACGCTTCCCTGTTCTTATTGCTGATGGACAAGGCGGTGCTATCGTCGCGTGGAGCGATGCAAGACATGCGAATCGCGATATCTTCGCCCAGCGTGTCACCGCGACAGGAGATATGCAATGGAACGCGAACGGTATACCGATCTGCGATTTGCCTTCATCGCAAAGCTGGCCCCTGATTGTCAACGACACGATGGGCGGTGCTATTCTCGTTTGGGGCGATACACGACACGGCAATCAAGACAGTTATGCCCAACGCATCGATGCAAACGGCAATAAACTATGGGATACTGAAGGCATACCAGTCTGCACGCATCCAACATTGCAAGATGATTTGAACGCTATCGCCGACGGCAAGGGCGGTGTAATCGTTGTATGGGAGGATTGGCGAAACGGAAACCAAGATATTTATGCCCAAAGAATTGACAGTACCGGAAAACCCCTTTGGGAAGCGAACGGTGTGCCAGTCTATAGCGGCGATGGCGATCAGTATGACCCTGTTTTAATCGCAGATGGACAAGGGGGTGCTATTTTCGCATGGTGGGATATCAGCACTCCCGATTGGAATATTTTCGCGCAACGCCTGTCTGCTGAGGGTAAACCTATGTGGAATTCTGTTGATGGTGCAGAAGGCGCGCCTGTCCCAGTCTGTGCCGCGATGGGTAACCAAGGGGTGCCGGTTGCGGTGAGCGATGAAAATGGCGGTGTGTTCTTCATTTGGTCCGACTATCGGAACGATCCGAACTTTTATACGAGTGCGCAGTTATATGCTCAGCACATAACTGCTCAAGGGGATGCGCTGTGGGAGAAGGACGGCATCCCTGTCTGCGAACTGCGGGTCAATCAGCAACAACCTGACTGTATTCCCGATGGAAGTGGTGGTTTCATTGTCACGTGGTGGGACGAGCGAGACATTTTCGCGGATATCTATGCGCAACGTATTAACGCAAATGGTGAAGCGTTGTGGCACGACGAAAACTCACAGTTCCAAAAGGGCGGGATCCCTGTCTGTGCCGAGGGAGGTGTTCAACGTCTTCCGCAACTCGTTCCCACTGACGAGGCGGGAGCGATTGTTTATTGGCTCGATTACCGCGAAGATTTTGGAGATTCAACTGAGGATGCGATCTACGCACAAAGGCTTGACGCTGATGGCAAACCGCTTTGGGAAATTAACGGGATCCCTGTCTGCAGTGCCCCAAAAGCACAAATTACGCCACGCGCCATCCCCACAGGTGCTAACGCTGCAATCATCGTCTGGGGTGATGCCCGGGGTTCAGACGAAGACATTTACATCGAACAAATTCCCTAAAAGAAGCACTCAGCGATCAGCTATCAGCCGTCAGTAGAAGAGAAGTCTGGTAAACCGAGAACCCTCATACTGAAAGTTGACGGTTTTAATGGCTGATACCCATTCATCTGAAAGCCGAAGGCTGATAACCAATACAAGGAGGAGATTTTATGCAAACCAAGCGAACTCAACGTGCCCCTGCAAAACGGGCAATTATCGTCGGCATGGATGGGGCAAGCATGGAATTGGTTAAGAATATGATTGACTGGGGACATACCCCGAATATGGCGAAACTGCTCCAAACGGGAGTCTACCGTCCGATGATCGGCGTATTTCCGACATTGACACCTCCGGGATGGACAGCACTCTCGACGGGTTCATGGCCCGGCACACATCAGGTGATGGATTTTAATATTCGGGCTGTCGGGGAACGTCTTGATAAAACAGTGTGGGGCATCAACACAGGGTTATGCCAATCCGAATACTTATGGAATCTTGTAGAACGTGCGGGCGGAAAACCGATTTTAGTGAAATGGGAAATGTCTTGGCCCCCCACAGTGAAAAATGGTATCCAGGTGGAGGGAACAGGGCCAGGTGTCTCGAATCACCATCAGATTGCAGGGTATCATCTCTTTGTCGCCGGAAAATGGGCACCGCGTCCCATCGGTGGGCAGCGCGACCCGGAAACACTCGATCCGAGCGCATTACAGAAGGTTCGACATATCGATCCCGTTACTATTGAACCCGTTAACAATGAAAAATGGAGTGCTTTGCCTGATTCCACTGAACCGGTGCAAGAAGTCGCGCTTACTATCCGACCTTTGGCACGCGGCAGAGAGGATGTGATGCCTTCCGTCTACTCCGAAGGCGAAGCATCCGACTCTTCTTGTCAAAAAGTTGGGCGTGTTCCGAAACCATTTTATGGGTTGATTTACGCCTCCGGCGACAACGGTTACGACCGAGTGAGGGTTTGCAAGAGCCGATCTGGAGCGGATAGCGTTGCCGATTTGGGTGTCGGTGAATGGAGCGAGTGGTGGTTAGATAGTTTTGAAATTGACGGGAACGAGGCAGAGGGTTACGTCCGAATGAAACTCGTGACGCTCACGTCAACGGCTGATGCTTTTGAACTCTTTGTGCCACAAATCTGGCCGAGAGTGGGATATACCGTCCCCCATACAGTTGCCAACACGATTGATACGGAAATCGGTTCGTTCCTTCAAAATCCTGCTCGTGATGCACTTGGACAAATGGACGACGATACCTATTTTGAAGTGTTAGATTACCACCACCAACGTCTCGCCGATGTCGCAACACATCTTGCTATGAACAACGATTGGGATATCCTGATGGTGGAGAGCCACGCGCCGGACTACGCCAGCCATTTTTTCCTCAGTCAAGCGGATGAGATTAGCGGCGCACCACCGGAAACAATCCATCGGTGCCGTGAAGGGTTACGGCGCACTTATGAATCCGTTGATCGGATGATTGGGCGTGTCGTAGAATGTGCTGATGACGATACGGTTGTCCTCGTCTGTGCCGACCACGGCGGGACCCCGAACCAATTCCGTGCCGTGGACATTGAATCGGTCTTGGAAGAGACAGGGTTTATTGTCAAAGATGCAAACGGGGAAATAGACTGGACAAAAACACGTGCCGTTAACGTCGGTTTGGTGCATATCTTCATTAACTTAGCAGGACGCGAGCCGGATGGCATCGTTCCGCCTGAAGCGTACGAAAAGACACAACGAGAAATCATCGCCGCGTTGCATACCTATAAGGATGCCAAAACTGGACGGCACCCGTTCACTTTAGCAGTCAGTCATGCAGACGCTGAGATGTTTAACCTACAAGGAGAATTAGTCGGTGATATCGTCTATGCACTGCGTCCCGAATTCGATGGTGCGCACGGTAAACAGTTGCCTTCAGTGAGTTTCGGCATCGGCGGACAGCACTCTACATTTATTCTCTCGGGGGCAGGGGTTCGACAAGGGGTTGCGTTGGAGCGGCAGGTCCGCGTTGTTGATGTTGCACCGACGCTCTGCTACCTCCTGGGACTTCCAATGCCTGATAAGGTAGAGGGTGGTGTCGTTTACGAGGCGTTAGAGGATCCGAATTGGCATTTGACGCAACTTGCCGCTTTGGAGTAAACAACAAAGGGACACGTGTTTTAAGAAGGTACACCGATGCTGCATTGCTCGCGCAATTCTTCTAAAGAGTATGTGTTGATGACTTCGGCTTTTGTTAACCATCCACGACGGGCAACATTCAAGCCGGATTGTCGGTGTGCCAATTGCCTAATAGCGTGTGCATCGGTGTTGACTGCTAACAGTACACCCGCGTCTTTTGCCATCCGCACAAACTGAGGGTCGAGGTCCAATCGACTCGGTGATCCGTTAATCTCCAAAACTGTCCTATTTTCTGCGGCGGCTGCAATGACCTCCTCAAGATTGAGCGGGTACATAGGTCTGCGCCCGAGCATTCTACCTGTAGGATGACCGATGATATTAACAAAGGGATTCTCAATCGCGCGAATGATGCGCCGCGTCATCTCGGCTTCCGTTAGTGTGAAATGACTATGAACGCTTGCAACAACAATATCAAGTTGTGCTAAAATCTCATCGGGGAAATCCAGGGTGCCGGACCGCCGAATATCTACCTCAGAACCCGCAAGGACTGTGATACCCTCGATTTCTGCATCTAATTCACGGACTTGCTTCACCTGTTCAAGGAGTCGTTTTTGATCCAAACCGTTTGCGACGGTGGAAGATACCGAATGGTCAGTAATAGCGAAGTATTCAAAACCTTCTGCTTTCGCTGTCTCCACTATCTCCTGAAGCGTATTCCGTCCGTCACTCCAGTCGGTATGTGCGTGTAAATCCCCTCGTAAATCGGTAAATTCAACGAGATCTGGTAAGGTATTGTCTTTAGCCGCTGCAACTGAGGTGCCATCTTGTCGAAGCTCAGGTGGAATATAGAAGAGTCCAAGTTCTTCGTAAATTTCTGCTTCTGTTATACCATGTTCAGTCGTTTGTGGGGAAGGACAATCGGGTAGCGCGTCAAAGTGTGCGTCCGCTGCTGTCGTTAAGAATAGGGTTATTTGGTATGTGGCAGCAGTGCACAGATAGAGAGAGACTGGAAAATCCTGGTCAATATAGAATTGAATTGCGGGAAGCACATCGCGGACATCACTTGTCGGTTCGCTTTGACTTTTTTCTATAAGAGATGCGCTGTTGCTGTCATATAAATACTGGATCTGATTGCCTGTTTTGAAAACTATCTGGGTTTGTGAATAGGACTCAAGAAACGACTGGAGCGGAGCGGGTACGATACCATTCTCAAATCGAAACGCTGTCTCGTCTTGACACTCAACAATCAATTCTATACCTCGACAGACCTCTTCATACCGCCGTAGATGTCCAGTGAATTCGGGTTTCCGTTTTATCCATCCATCCTCTATAATAAATTGCGCTAAGTTCTCGGAAATCCGCTGTGCGATCGGCAAAACAGTCCACAGTGGACGCGCTTTTCGGAGCTGCGTGCGAAATTCCAAACTCTCGGATATCATTTGAAGGGTCTTCTTTCCGATCCCCTTCATACCTCTCATCTTTCCGCTCTCCAGCAATTCTCTGAGGTCTTCGAGACTCTGGACACCGAGTTCCTGATAGAATCTACCGACAGTCTTCACCCCAATCCCTCGGAGTTCAAGGAGTTCAAGTATTCCTGTCCCCATTTCCGCTGTGAGGTCATCATAGTATTTGCAACGTCCGGTTTCCAACATTTCAACCGTTTTATTTTGGATAGCTTTCCCGATGCCGGGTGTAGCTCGGAGCTGTTCAACTGCGTTCTTATTGTAACCGGGGGTGTTCTGCTCAGGGGCTTCAGAAGCGAGTTCGTATGGAAAGTCTTCGATTATATCGGCTGCGCGCTCATAAATCCTCGCGCGAAATGCGTCGTCACCTCGGATTTGTAGGAGGGATCCGATAGCTCTGAACACAGCACTGATCTCACGATTTGTCATTTTCAACGATCTCCCCGTCGCCAGTAACAGGCGAGGTCCCCAGTAGGCAGGATCTGCTATGCGAATTTCCGATGTGTAGCAAAACCGACGATGAGTCCAATTAGCATCTCAGCGATAACAACCGAAATAGTTTGATAAATAGTAAGGAAATGAACGCCGCCTAATTGAGATCTGAACACATGCAGCATCCCATAGAAACACCCAAGCCCACATAAAGCACCAAGCCCACCGAGGAGGAGTCCATGAACAATAAAAGGAGCAAGAAGATAGCGTCGGAACATACCAAGAAGTTTCATGAGGTGAACTTCATCAGTGCGGGTAATTGCTGTTTTCTTGATAATCGAACCGATAATGAACCAGATGGCAATGATAGACACACCGATGCCAGCGAGAGTTGTTCTTTCTGAGTCGCGCCATCGATCTCTCAGTTGTCCCTGTCCAGTCAACAAGATATCTTCGATTTCGTCGTGTGCTTTAATCTCTAACACAATGTGTTCTAACGTTTTACGGGTTATTAATTCTTCGTCCACATAGACATTGAGGGATGCTGGAAATGGGTTTACGCCGCGGGTTTCTGAAAATGCCTCCTTAATCAGAACACCCAAATCCTGAAACTCGGTTTCTCCGCTCGCAAGTTTCTCAGCCTTTGAAGCATAATCTACAGCGAGAATCTGTCCATTCTTCTCTAATTGGCTAACTAATGTGCGCCCCATTGACTCATCCACGGTGTCTTTTAGAAACGCGACGAGGGTAGGGGCGTGCATTTTAAATTCAGACTGTCGCAAAATAAATGAGTGGTTTAACAGCAAGGTAGTGAGTAAAGTAGTGATGAACCCGATGCCGACAATACCTATCAGACTCGAAGTGCCAGCACGTGTGATATGAGATATGGCATTTGTAAGACGATAGCGCATTTTCCGTAGAGTCTCTCTATATTAGCAGGCGTAAAAATGAATACTGGCGAGGCGTAGATGTCTCACATATAATTTATAGTGGATCCCAGAATTAATGGGACACTTTGCACCGGCACGGTTAGGAAACCGTGCCTACCGGGGGACTGCAGAAGTGTCTATTTATTTCTAAACTTTACTATAGTTAACGACTTGTGCCAGTTAACTCTTTGTTATTTTCAATTTTACATATATCTGGATATTGTCTGGACAAATAGGAGTTTAATCCTTCTGCTGCTCCTGCATTGGAATATTCGTGTTCTAAAAAGGAATCAAAAAGCGAAAGTTTCCAAATTTGAACAGTAAATAAGATGAATATGTGAAACCAAAACATACTAACTGTTAACTAACACAAGGCGTATAGTTAGAAACATCCTACGATCTGTCTCAATGGATACCGCCATCTCGCAATTCAATAATCCGCTTATTACATTTCTCAGCGAGTTGGCGGTCCGAGGTTGCTACAAAGATAGTCATACCTTGAAAATTAAGGGCATCGAGAAGTGACATGAGCTCAAGCGAGAGTCGCAAATCTAAACCTTCTGTAGGGGCATCCGCAAGTAGTAATACTGGATTGTTGATAACGGCTCTGGCTATAGCCAGTCGTCGCCGTTCGTTGCTGGATATTTCAGTGGGTAGCGCACGTTGATGATGGCTCAAACCCATTTGATGCAGAAGCTTGTTGACGTTCTCTTTCGCTATCTGTGGTGCCATGCCTACCAGCCTCTGTGGCAGTGCAAGGTTCTCCTGAATCGTTTTATCCGCCAAGAATTTGAAATCTTGAAAGACAAGTCCTATTTTCTGGCGAAAGTAAGGCAGACTCACCTTGTCCAATGTAGCAAGTTTTTGTCCAATCACACTCAGGTCTCCCGCCACGGGTATCAAATCGGCGTACAACAACCGTAAGAGTGTTGTTTTCCCAGAGCCGCTGGGCCCTACGAGGAATACGAACTCGCCACGCTCTACGCGAAAACTGACTTTTTCAAGCACGCTAAGTTCATCATAACTGAAGCTGACTTGGTGTATCTGTATCATTTTTTATAGTTGTCAGTCTTCAGTTGTCAGTTAATATGCTATAGTGTTCAGGTATGCTGTGATGTCCACAAGATTTTTTGATACCACAACAAGGTAACTGAAAACCGATAACCGATAACTATTCCTTTGTATAATCACAATTCGATCTGTGACAACTCAGCGACACGGTTATAGTCTCACTATCTTTTGCCTTTTTTGTTTTCTCAACGAGAAATAGTGCTTCACATTTTGGGCAAGTTTCAGGCACAGGCTTATCCCATGTCGAGAATTCGCACTTCGGATAGTTGCTGCATCCGTAAAAGACTTTCCCACGTCGGCTGCGACGCTCACCGAGGTAGCCATCACAATCAGGTTCAGGACAGTCAATACCTATTGGAATAGGCTTGGCATTTTTGCATTTCGGGTATGTGCTACAAGACAAAAACTTACCGCCGGCGCGGCTCACCCTGATAACCATTGGTTCACCACACTTGTCACACGGTGTGTCGGTCGGTTCTGGTTCCGGAGCAGGTGTATCATCTGTACTTAACGATTTAATACTCTGACACTCTGGATAGTTAGCACATCCGAGAAATCGACCATATCTCCCCCATTTGACAATCATGTTTCCGCCACATTTTTCACACTTCTCGTCGGACTCCTCTTCCATCGCTTTTCGCGCTTCATACATCTTATCAGGAGCTTCTTGGAGGGCAATCTGGAAGGGCGGATAAAACTGTCCTAAAGTTTGTACCCACGCAACTTCGCCATCAGCGATGCTATCAAGCTGCTCTTCCATTTTTGCAGTGAATTTAACATCAACAATGTTCGGAAACCCGTGAATTAGGAGATGGTTGACGAGTCTACCAACATCTGTGGGTAAGAGTCGCCCGCGCTCTTTTTTCACATACCCACGATCCTGAATTGTTGAAAGAATAGAGGCGTAGGTGCTGGGCCGTCCAATCTCTTGCGCCTCCAGCATTTTGACGAGTGTCGCTTCGTTGTAGCGTGGCGGTGGCTGCGTAAAATGCTGCTTCGGTTCTAATTTGCGGAGATCAAGCGTGTCTCCTTCTTTAAGAACGGGCAAACTGACGTTCTCTTCATTTGAATCGTTTTCATCAGCAGTGGTGTCATCTTTACCTTCCATATAGACACGCCTGAATCCATCAAATTTGATAACCGAACCGGTGGATCGGAAAAGATAGGTACCGGCTTTGATGTCAATTGTTGTCGCATCAAAGATCGCGGGATTCATCTGGCTCCCTATGAATCGCATCCAGATAAGTTCATAGAGGCGATATTGATCATTGTTCAAATAAGACTTTAATTCTGCCGGGAGGCGTAAGGGGACGGTCGGGCGGATTGCCTCATGTGCGTCTTGTGCCCCTTTTTTGCTGGGATAATTAACTGCCCGACCCGGCAAATATTCTGTGCCATACGTTGTTTTGATGTAATCTCGCACCGCTTGGAGTGCCTCTTGGGCGATACGCGTCGAATCGGTACGCATGTAAGTGATAAGCCCGACCGAACCTTCGTTACCGATCTCCAACCCTTCATAGAGTTGTTGCGCAACAAGCATCGTCTTTTTGGCAGTAAATCGGAGTTTTCGAGATGCCTCCTGTTGCAAGGTACTCGTGATAAACGGTGGCACAGGTCTCTGCTTCCGCTCCCGTTTTTGGACCTTTTCGACAATGTAGGCGTGTGTCTTTGCGTCTGCGGCGAGTTCTTTTGCCCGCGCTTCGTCTATACGGAACCCGTAGTTATTAATCTCACCTTTCTTGCTGCCAATCTTATGTAACTTTGCGAGGAAAGGGTGCTCAAGTTCAACGGGTGTTAGGGTTGCGGTGAGTGTCCAATATTCTTCGGGTTTAAACGCCTCAATCTCTGCCTCGCGTTCACAGATAAGCCGTACCGCAACAGACTGGACTCTCCCTGCACTTAGCCCAGGTTTGACACTACGCCACAAAATAGGGCTGATCTTGTATCCGACGAGTCGGTCCAAAACGCGTCGCGCCTGTTGCGCATCAACAAGTGCCATATTGATTTCACCGGGTGCTTGGATGGCATCTAAGATAGCACTTTTGGTGACTTCGTTGTAGGTTATCCGATAGATAGGCTTCTTTGTCTTCTTGAGTTCCTCAGCGAGGTGCCAACAGATAGCTTCACCTTCCCGATCGGGATCTGCGGCGAGATAGATGTTGTCAACTTTAAGTGCCTCGGTTTGAAGGGACTTCACAACCTTGCCTTTCCCGCGAATAAGAACATATTTCGGAGTAAAGGCGTTTTCGATATCAACCCCGAGCTCTTTCGTCGGCAGATCTCGGATATGCCCGACGGAGGATTCAACAATGTAATCCTTACCTAAAATCTTTTTGATAGTTTTCGCTTTCGCCGGCGATTCAACAACGACGAGTGACTTTGGCATGTTTTATTCCTATTTTCCTATATTTGGATTGATAATTGCACCGATTAAATGTGCATCGGTTTTCGATTTAGTATCAGCAGTTTTTGCCAAGATAAAAAATATGTAAGGGTACTACACTGACGCGAATCCTTCTAACAGTGCGCAATTATGCAATAACTATACATTTTTATTAACGACTAATGTTGATAACGGTTTCATGTTAGGTCGGCACGAATTTAATTTTTTTTGAGACCGGGAAAAGATAATTTCACTGATCAGGACGCAAAAGCAATTAGGTCGGTAAGCATCTGTCGCATATCAGTGCGGTGAACGATAGCGTCAATGAATCCATGCTCTAATAGAGACTCTGCCTTTTGAAAGTTTTCAGGCAGTTCTTCTCGGAGGCTGGCAACGGCCAACGGGCCCGCGAAGCCGATCCGAGCACCGGGTTCAGCGATAATTACATCTCCAAGCGATGTGTAACTTGCAGTGGCACCCCCAAATGTTGGATCAGTGACAACAGAGATATAAAAGACCCCCGCTTTAGCATATTCAGCACAAGCGGCAGCGGTTTTTGCCATCTGCATCAAAGCGAGTGTGCCCTCCTGCATCCGCATGCCACCACTAACGGAAACAATGACTAACGGCAACTTGTTTTCAAGGGAGCGTTCAATACATCGGGTGACTTTCTCGCCAATAACAGAACCGCACGTGCCGCCTATAAATCCAACATCACCAATCGCGATTGCAGTAGGGTAACCACCAATTTTGGCTATACCGGAGAGCATCTCGGATCTAAGTCCTGTTTTTGCGACATCCCTTTCCAGTTTCTGTGGATACTCAGGGAATTCCAGTGAATCAATAGAATAGAGGTTCGCATCGTACTCCTCAAAACTATCTGCATCTACAATGAGATTGAGTCGCTCGTAAGCACTCATATAGTGGTGGTAGTCGCAGTGTGTGCAAACATTCAGATTCTCAGCAAATGTCTCTGCCGAAATCTGTGTGTCGCAATTTCTACATGAGATCATTTTTGAATTTTCAGGCATCTTTTTTGTCAGAATTTAGCCTTTAATAGGTAAGGTATTATAACAAGTAATGTAATATTTGTCAAAAACACAGTCAGGGTCATTTAGTTCTCCGATAAAAGTGAACGCTAAATCTCAACATACCCTTGTAGAAGCGAACTCCGATTCGCGACTGCTCCAATAGAAACAACGAAAAACCGACAACTGAATGGCTCTGAAAACACAGTAGTGTGAGAAATTAAGAAGTTATTCTTTTGTTAATGATTTCGTCTCTACCGATCAATCATCTAAACCGAGTTGATTGCTCAACTCCATCAAACGCTTATTAATTCCTGTTTTGTCAATTCGATTGCCGTCAACAAATTCTTGGTATTCCGGTAACAACCCGTCTGGGACCATCATGCGTGAATTCGCTTCCCTCAACGCCAATAACCCCATGAAGATTTGCATCTCCCGTGAATAATCTGGAATGAAGTCCTCAATTGCTTGACGGAGCTCGGCTTCTGTGAAGGTATCACGACCATCACGTCTTGCGATATTATTCGCACGCTGGACAATCAAGAACAAATCCCGCCAAGTCAATCCGTCTGTCTCTGAACCGCCGACAAGTGCCTGGAAATTGATGTTGCCTGATGCTTGCCCTTGACAAAATATTCTCAAAATCTCGACTCTACCTCCACTCACAGGCGGTAGCATGATTAATTTGGTGTCGAAAATGCCGTACCGTCGAAAAATGGGTGGCATTAAGTCCGGTCGTTGCGATGTTCCTACCCATATCACGCTGCCGTGCAATGACGTATCACTCATAGCATTCACGAGGGCTCGAGGGAACGTCTGCTCGTGATCATCCGGATTCATCGTGGTATGTGGCGATGCCTGCTCAATTTCATCCATAAAGACAACCGTCGGGGCAATACCACGGATAAAATTGATGCCCGCATTCAGGTTCCGTTCATAAGTGTTCCCATTTTCATTGATATTTATTGTGACTTCACCAACCTGATTGGCGTAGCGGAGTTGGACGAGAGTCATGTTCGCCTCACCAGCGAGTACCCTTGCGGCGTAAGCCTTGCTGGTCCCAGGCGGACCGAGGAAAAGCATACCGCGTGGCACGCGTCGCAGATCTCCATTTTTCATACCGTCTGCGATATCCCTAATTGTCCGTGTTACGTACCAACCATCGCCAGAAGGGTTTCTGTTAGTTTCACCAAGTTCAAGAACACCGTGACTGAAGGTCTTGATACTCTCGCGCCGGTATCTGACCAGTGGTTCACCGCCTGCTTTCTGCTGGGTGAATTCTGCTTGTTGCACAACATCATGGGCACCGAATAGGTTCAGACCTATCGTTTCCCGTGCCAAGTTCTCCCGCTCGCGATTATTTCCGAGGGTTTTACGCATCTGTGAAGAACTATCTGAAATGTCGTGTAGATGTTCAATAAACTTCAAGCGTTCGCTATAGTCTGGAAACGGGATTTCTATCATAGGAATCTCTGGATTCACGGTGAGGTTCGGGTGTATGTCAAATACGTTGTGAGTAACGAGTAGAACGACATGCTTGTGCCTTCGGATATTAAGGTCGGATGCCCAGTTTTGTATCTGATTGAACAAGAGCTGTGATTCATCTCTCGCAACATTGCTCAGTGAAGGGTCGTTCGGAACAAGCTGCTCCAAAAAATTGATAACCAACCCGATTTTCGTTCTGCCTTGTCCTAAGAGACTATTTAACTTTTCGCGTAACTCTTTGGAGGGCGAAGGGTCTATTTTTAAGAACGGATCTTTATGTACTTCGTTGAATGCCAAGCTGGAATTAATTCTTCGACGTTCGCTCTGCTTCTCCGCCTCTTTTTCTTTTTCCGGAATAAGTTTGAGCATTCTCTGTGTGTTCCGCCACCGTCCAACATTAGGAAGTCGAATTCCGTGCGACGTATTATATCCGAGGACGAGATCACAACCTAATACATTGAGCTGCTCCATGAGATAATCTACAGCGGGCAGATAACCGTAAACATCGTCGTATAGCAAGTCATTCACATTAAAATGGAGCAGAAATTGGTGGGCAGAACCTGCATCGTAGTGTTTTTTTACTTCGTCCCAAAACATTTTTTTCTCCGCTATGTAGCACCATTTTTGAGTAGATGTGAACCAAATTTAAAAAATATAAGACATTATAACAGGTTTTGGGGCATACTGTCAAAAAAAAACGTTATAAACACAGAGACATTCAGTTTTCTATTTTATGCCTTGCCCCGGTTTCGCTAACAGGGTTTTGAACCCCGCTTTTTCCAGTATACCTGCCGACTCAGGCGAAGTTGCAAACCTCACTAGCAAAGAAGATATGAGGGATTTGGTCTTACCGCGTGCGATTTCAGACCGCACTTACCGTGTGCAATTAATGGCTTGCTGATCGCCGATGACTGACAACCAATAACTGAATGCCTCTGGGAAACCCACAGGACTATTCAGTTTTCGGTTTTGATTTTGGTTTTCGTTTACAGATGTTGACGTTTTTCCGCAATATCGCGAGCACAGCTCGCTCCTACAGAGGAAAAAACACACACATACATAAAGTAAATATGTACAACTGAATGGCTCTGGGGAAACCCAGTTTTCGTCTTGACTCCGAACCCAGATTCTGCTAATATGGACAAGATCAATGCTACATCTATCAATCTGGCTCCACCTTTTCATTTATTGTCGGATTTCAATCCAGTAAGACTTCGTTTGCAGATCTGTGCTAAGGAAAACCGGGTAGTACTAAGCAGGGGCAACAACACGAAAATATGAAAAAAGCACGGAGTGATCTGACACAAGGGAGTCTTCTGAGACACCTCCTACGGCTTGCCGGACCAATAATACTCAGCTACATTCTCCAAGAGGCATTTAACATCGTTGATATGATCTTCGTTGGAAGGCTTGGAGCTGGTGCGATAGCGGCTGTTGGCGTAAGTGGGAACTTAATCCGGTTAATCGGGGTCTTCTCGCTCGGAATTTCAACAGGATCGGGGATTATGGTAGCGCAGTATTTAGGTGCCAGGAACCTCGCGCAAGCTGAACACATCGCCATGCAGTCAATCCTGTTAGCCGTTTTTTTCTCCATTGGAGTATCTCTTGTCGGCTATCCGTTAGCGGAATATGGATTGCTTGCTGTGAGAATGACAGATCCAGAGGTACTAAGGCTCGGCACCACTTACATGCATATCATTCTCGCCGGTATTAGTACAATGTTCGTGTCAATGACCCTGGGTTCTATCTTCCGTGCCGGTGGGGACACAATCACCCCCATGATAGTTCTGATCTTCTCAACGCTGATTAACATCACACTCGATCCGTTGTTAATCTTCGGTTTATGGGGATTCCCGAAATTAGGTGTAGCAGGTTCGGCGTACGCGACGCTTATCGGGCGCGGGGCTGGTGTAATTATTCTACTTTATCTCTGCTGGAGTGGGCGCGCACCTGTCTCATTGCGGCGTGTTCAGTATCAGATGGACCTTGTGGAAATGCTTGACATTTTACGGCTCGGCGTTTATAGTTCTATGCAAGGGTTTTGGAGACACATTTCGCGACTCGGTTTCCTATGGGTCATCGGACCTTATGGCAAAACTATTGTTGCGGCATATACGATTTGTATGCGGCTCCGGATTCTGGTGATGAACCCCGGCTTCGGCATTGCGAACGCAGTTGCCCCTTTAGTCGGACAGAATTTAGGGGCGAACCAGATAGAACGCGCTGAAAAATCGACACGTGTTGCGAACCTGTTAGGTACTGTAATTATGGCTGTGGTCGGTGCCGTTTTTCTCGCTTTTCCGCAGATCTTCATTCGGATTTTCACAACGGAGACAGAGGTCATTGAAACCGGTATCGTTTACCTACGGTTTCTGGCTCCGACGTTCGGATTTATCGCATTTTCTCTCATCTTAGGAAGAGCACTTAATGGTGCTGGAGATACCTTCTCGCCGATGGTGATTACGCTTGCCGCACAGGTAGGTGTCGGTTTGGGACTTGTGATTCTACTTTCGCACTTCATCGGACTGAACGGCGTTTGGTTAGGGATCGCTCTCTCAAACGTCGTCCAAGGCATCGCTATGTGGTTTTGGTATCGTACTGGAAAGTGGAAGACAATAAAACTTGTTAAAAGGAAGCCGAGAGTCGTATAGGGAATAAATACCCTATAACAAAATTTAAAAGGAGCCGACGATGGAAGCCTATAAAGGCTATGAAAACCCACAACTGGTTATCTCTGCTGAAGAATTGAAACGCACACTTGACGATGGAACGTTCTGCATCGTGGATACGCGACCGACTTATGAATATATTCGGGGACATATTCCCGGTGCACTTCATTTAGATCTATTCGGTTTGAGCCTCATCGATACCCGCAAAGAGACTTTTGATGCCTTTATGTGGATGATAGCGTATCTATTTCAGCAACGCGGGCTTGACCCGACAAAGCCGATTGTATGGTATGAAGACATCTCTGGAACCAGAGCATCGCGTGGGCTTTGGTTCTGTGAGTACTTGGGACATCCCGAGACCCGTTTATTGGATGGCGGTTTTAGAGCATGGTTAGCCGCAGAAGGACCCATTAGCACCCAAGGTGCCGAACCACCGGAGGTCCAACCGTTCCCGATAAACGCACAGCACGACACACACATGGATGCGGATGTGATCCGTGTGCTGTTAAACCGATCGGATTTTGTCCCTCTCGATACCCGCACAGATGACGAACATTACGGCAGAGTGGCTCGGGCAGAACGTGCAGGTGCGATCCCGGGTTCTATTCACATCGAGTGGCTCAATAATCTTGATGAAGTGGGGGCTTTCAAAACTGCTGACGACCTCCGGGAGATGTATGAGGCAGTGGGTATTACACCGGACAAGCAAGTCATGTGCTACTGACAGGGCGGATACCGCTCTTCCCAAACCTATTTGGCGTTGCGGCTTTTGGGATACCCGAAAGTGAGTAACTACATAGGTTCGTGGAAAGAGTGGGGTGACCGGCTGGATCTGCCGGTCGAGATTCCTGAAGGTTAGGGACACTGAGAAAAGTTACGGCACACGGAGTGTGCCTACTACTTTGCTTACTACTTTAGCAACTTCGGATGGACATTCGTGGGGAAGGTAATGTCCGGCGTTAGGGACCCATACCCATTGAATACTCGGATTGGACGGAATGCGCAGCAGCTGCTCAGTTAAATCATTCCGTCCCATACCGCCAAAGACTTCATAGATAGGGATGCATGCGTGCTGTAGATAGGTATAGGCGTTGAAATTCTTGACAGACTCCCAGAAATCGTGCCAGACTTCGGTTTGAAAGCGGCTTCGCGTCGCTTCAGCCTTCCGCTGAATCTTAGCAATCGCTGTCTGTGATAGCGAACCGTAAAACCTGCCAGCATCAAATGCACTGCCCGCAGATGAGAGGCTTGTCCACCCTTCCAGCAATACAAGCCCGATAACACAGGCTGAACGCCGCGCGACTTCCATAGCAACCATACCGCCAAGGCTATGTCCAACAATCACCATCTCGTGAAGTCCCAAATGATTTGCAAGGTGTTCAACATCTTCAGCAAGGCTGCCTAATGTAAACGACTGTATAAGCACACTGCTCTGCCCATGTCCACGAAAATCGAGTGCTATACACCGCTGGTTGCGCGGTAACCTCTCGGTCACCGGTATCCAATCCGACGCATCACATCCCGTGCCGTGCAAAAAAAGTAGCGGAGGCATTGAACTACCTGAATCAAGGTAAGCCATCTCTCCCCAAGACATCGAGATTGTTGCCATAGTAGCGTTGTTCCAATAGGATGTACTCCTATAAATCTTCTATGCTGCTAAATTCCAAATCTGCGCGGCTGTCCCTCCGAGAATCTGCTCCTTGTCGTTCTCTGTCAGGAACGGAAGTCCTTCCCGAATCAGCAGAAGTTCCCGTTCTAAAGATGGCCAGTTGTGCTTCTGTCTATGATGACCGGGGTATCCTGTCCCCCATACTGTCCGTTCTGCCCCGAAAGCTGAAAGCAATTTTTGAATGAACGGGTGCACATCTGTGTATGGAAAATCTTGATGCGAACGTCCGGCAACATCCGATAACTTGAAATGGACATTATCATATTGTGCGAGATCCACGATCAGTTGAAAAGCTGCTGCGTCGTCATCTACTTGTGGGTACCCCATGTGATCAAGAATAAGCGTCAGATGTGGATACTGTTGGGCAATGACCGCGACCTGATCTGCGAACTCAGCGCGAAGATGAAATTGGATGATTGCGTCCAGTACCGCAATTTCTTCCCACATCGGTACATTCTGTTGGGTTAACAATATCTTTTCATCGGAGTAATACATCGGATGGAAGCGGAACCCAACCAAACCTCGCTCTTTTATCCAATAGCGGACCTGCTCGGCATTGTTTGGGTCTTGTGGATCGATTAATCCGTGTCCGATGAATCGGTCTGGAAACCGTTTTACCGAATCTGCGATGTAGCCGTTATCCCAAGTCGACCAACTGGTTTGCACCAATACTGTCCAGTCTACACTGTGTGCATCCATCTCTGCCAAGAGTTCATCAGCGGTACCGGGTTCATCTGGATAGGAATTCCAAGTTGGTGCTGTAGGACCGACAGGGTATTTGGGGGGATCAATTTCCCAGACATGTACATGTGTATCTACAATCATTCAAGGCTCCTTCAACCATATTTAGAACAGAAACTGTGCATCCACTGTTTCCCCGGCATCTAACGTTGTCCCGGATGGAATGGTGATTAATCCGTTCGCTAATACAAGTGAATGCAGAATACCTGAGCCTTGTGGTCCGGTTATTTCGGCAGTGATACGTCCGTCAGACACCGAGAGAATTGCACGCATATAATTAACACGACCATCTCTATTGGTGACAGATTCCGCTAAAACGGCTTTGAAAGTTGGACGGAATAGATTTGTATGTCCCGCCATTTTGAGAAGTGCGGGTCGGACAAAGAGTTCAAAAACAACCAGCGAAGAGACTGGATTACCCGGCAATCCAAAAATTGGTTTTCCGTCTGCTATACCGTACGCCTGGGGTTTTCCGGGTTTCATTGCGACGCGCCAGAAATTAATCTTACCCAATTTCGCCAAGACACTTTTCACTACGTCATGCTCACCTACCGAAACGCCGCCGCTTGTGATAAGTGCGTCAGTCTTCGCGAGTGCTGCACGAAAGATTCGTTCCGTTTCTGCTTCGTCATCAGGCGCAATGCCCATATCAATCGGTATACCCCCAGCTTCTTCGACTTGCGCATAAAGCCCATAACGGTTGCTATCCCGGATTTTCCCGGGTTCAAGCGGTTCACCGAGTGGTGTAAGTTCATCACCCGTCGAAACGATTGCAACGGTAGGTTTCTGATATACTGTAACTTCTGCGCAATTGAGAGAAGCAAGCATTGAGACCTCTGGCGGACGCAGGTGCTTCCCCTTTTCCATCACTTGCTGACTTTCCCTGACACTCTCACCAGTGAAACGGACATTTCCAGTTTTGTCAATACTTTCAAAGATTTTGACTTCATCTGCGTCCTGCTGTGTCACCTCTTGCATAACAACAGCGTCGGCACCCTGAGGCATCATTGCACCGGTCATGATCCGCGCCGCTTGCCCTGCTGCAACCTGTTTTGTAGGGGCATAGCCCGCGGCGATAGTCTCTACAACTGAAAGCATAGCCGGATTCTTCGCGGAGGCGTTTTTTACATCGGCTGCGCGAACGGCGTATCCATCCATCGCTGAATTGTCAAATGGCGGGATGTTTTCCGTAGCACACAATGTCTCTGCGAGAACGTAGCCGGTACAGTTCAGAATCTCCCGCTTTTCTGAGGGTAAAATTGGAATGGTATCCAGCATCCGTTGGCGGGCTTCTTCAACACTTAGCATCTAATTTTTTCTCCTTTGATAATCTCATACCCAATATAATAAAGCATCATGCTAATAAGTGCAAGCCTCTATTTTCAAACTTCATTTGACATTGACACAATCGTATGATATAATTTATCGCAAGTTTATTGGCATTCTTTTCTTTAATCATAACACAGGTTCTGGTTTATGAGAAACGGCATGACTTTCCCTAATACACTAACATTTGGGCGTGGTTTGAAAATTTGCATTGCAATAAGTCTATGCTGCTATATAGCGCTGCTGGGTGTCATTGCACTAACACACGATCATACCGAACATTCCCATTCTGAAAACACCTGTACAGCCTGTTTCTACAACAGCCAGCACGTCGGCGTTGAAGTTGAATCCTCCGCACTCGTCTCTCCTTTGCTTTTCAGTACCACACTCCCATTTTATGAAGCCGTTTTTCTTCCTTTAAGACTCACCGCGAACGCGCGGAGTCGTGCCCCACCTATATTCTCCAATAAACTTTCAGATTTCGCCTGATAAAGTCAAAATTTGTTTTCGCTTTATATTTCTATAGTGTCCAAAGGGTTAGGGAGCACCTATATCCCTCCTTTCCTTTGCATACCTCTGCTTTGCAACACGTGGTAATGCTTATCTCGTAGGCATCAACACCTGATTATGTGTATCAACGAAATTTATTTTGGGTAACCTATAGGATTTATCATTGCACAAAAAAGTATGAGGTGTTCACGGTATGCTAATGCGCGCTTTCACATTTTACACGCGCCATACTACCTGTTACGTATGATTTCTTTTTATAAAGTAGGCGCACTGCCTGTGCTATGAGATAAAAATATTGGAGAATACAATGTTTACGTACGTTTTGGGACGCGACTTCTCTGTCGCTATTTCTCGATTAATGTTACTCAGTTTCATCGCAGTGCTTCCTTTTGTCGGAGGCTGTGGTGAAGATGACAACCCTATTGTTGATGATGACGACCATGAAGAAGAGACAGGAACTCATGCGGATGCGGACGGCTTTGTGCTGGAAGTTGACGAAGTAGAAATCTACCGACAGTTTCAAGGCGATCAAACCGGTGATCTTAGCGTTGGAGTCGGCGAAGAAATTGAGGTCCATGTCGCATTCCTTGACGCGAGCGGTGTGGAAACTCACGTTGGCGAAGCGGAGGAAGACGAACATGGACATAGTGAAGAGGAGACCTTCAGCTTGAGTTTGACAGATTATGATGCAGATATCATTAGCATACATCTGTCTGAAGAGGAAGATGCACATGCTGAAGAGGAACATGGTGAAAAAGAAGAGTGGCGATTTGAAGTCATTGGACTAAAAGCAGGCACAACACAGATCGCCTTTCAACTGCTACATGGTGATCATCCTGACTTCACAGCGGCACTCCCGATACCGGTAACTGTCCAATAGGGAGGAATCCCCATGCAAGTTATTGAGAAGCTAAGTGTTTATGCTTCTGCGCAGATTGCTTTTCAGGTAGGCGCGCTTTTTAGGCACACCTACCTATTTGTACTAATAGTCGGGATTATGTGTGCATTCAGTACCTCCGGCGATGCCCAGAACGAACAGGTTACAACGCGTTCACTACGCGGGGAGGTTATCGACGCGCAAAGTCGCGCCCGACTTGAGGAAGTCGTCGTCCATATTGCTGGCCTTGAAAAGACGGTCCGTACCGACACAAACGGGCAGTTTCAGTTCGATGCGGTACCGGAAGGACAGTATACACTTCAGTTCAGGAAAACTGACTATCAAGAACTTGAACAGGTGGTTGATGTAAATAGTTCCACGTCTTACATCCAGACTGAACTGAAGACATTAACTTATCAATTAGAAACCATTAGGGTGTACGACTCAACCGGCGATCTATCGAAATTTGAGAAAACAACCGATTTGGCATTGGAGGACGCAGAATTTCAAAGAAAACTTGGCATGACTTTGGCGGATACGTTGTCAGATGAATCTGGTATCTCACAACGGACGATGGGGCGAGCAGCGGCGCGCCCTATTATTCGAGGGTTAGGCGGTGACAGACTGCTCATTCTTGAAAATGGCGAACGCACGGGCGATAAATCCGCATCCAGCGCTGACCATGCCGTATCCATTGACCCAACGACTGCTGAGGGGGTCGAAATCACGCGTGGTCCCGGAGCACTCATTTACGGCTCAAGTACATTAGGCGGTGTTATCAACGTCAAACGTAATAATATTCCACAAACCCTACCAATAGGTACTGACATGCATCTAACGTTCCAAGGCGAATCTGTGAATTCAGGATGGACAGCAACGGTAGGCGGCCTTACATCACTCGGTCCCTTTGCGCATCAAATTAAATTGAATCGTCGACTCGCCTCAGATACGCAAACACCCATCGGAACATTAGAAAATACCAGTCTCTCGAACGTGAATTTTTCAGCGGGAACCTCCCTCATCAAGGACTGGGGTTATATTGGCATCTCAGGAGGCGACTACCGTTCAGACTACGGTATCCCCGGTTCCCCTGAGGGACATATCAGCGGTGTTAACATCGCGCTGGACCGGCAACGCTATGAGGGAGAGATGGAGTATCATTTCAACCGTCCGGGGCTTGATAAAGTCAAACTCCAAGGCACCTACACCAGTTACCAACATCAAGAGTTGGAATCAAATGGCGCACTCGGTGTGGAATTCGGGGTGCTAACCTACAACTTCTCGGCGATGGCACACGTGCTTGACAACGCTATCATGGGTGTTTGGGGTGAGTATCGCGACCATGCCACAGGTGGGTTTTATTGGACACCACATACACGTGAGTTTGCTCTTGCAGGTTTCTATCTAAATGAGCGAGATTTTGACCGTTTCACCTTACAAGGCGCAATCCGCTATGACATCAGGCGTGCAGAACCGTTTAAAGATGAGGGTACAGTCATCCGTGCCGGAACTGTGCACCGGCGCGACTTTAACGGATTTTCGGGTGCAGCCTCCGGCATTTATCGTTGGACGGATAACTTAAGCACCGGTACCACTTTAATGAAAACTTTTCGCGCACCCGGTATCGAAGAACTTTTTAGCGATGGGCCGCATCTGGCAGCTTACTCGTATGAAATCGGTAACGCACAACTGGAAGCCGAACACGGGTACGGCACCGAGGTGTTTGGACGCTACACAATGAAAAGATTCAGTGTAAATCTCGCCATCTTCCAAAACCGTATACATGGTTATCTCACGCCGACGAATACTGGGGAAAAAGAGTGGGGAAGCGGGACCGCCGGATGGTTGTGGATTTATCAATATACTGGGCAAGATGTTGTGATGAACGGAGCGGAAGTCCGAATTGATGGTGAGGTATTGCCAAATCTCCACCTACAACTCAATATGAGTTACGTTGACGGAACAGTCGAAGCCAGTGGCAAACCGTTAGACCGAATTCCACCCCTCAACGGTAAAGTTGCCTTCAGTTACGCCCCATGGCCCTTCCATTTTCACGTGACATCCCGTTTTTCAGGAAGCCAAACCCGGATCGGTGAATTTGAGGAACCCACAGACAACTATCTCGTCCATGATGTCGGTGTCTATCTAAGTTTGTGGTGGCGGCAGCTTGAGAACACATTGGTTTTCGAGATTGAAAACCTCTTTAATACAACATACCGTGAACACCTTTCCCTCATCAAAGCAGTGATGCCGGAACCGGGACGGAACGTGAAGTTTCTGTATAAACTCAATTTTTAGCGGTGTTATCGGTGTGTTGCTTTGATCGCTCCCCATATAGTTGTCAACTTCCCGGAGGCATCAACTGGAGACGGTTGCAGTTCGGACTGTTTAAGTTCCTCGGCAGTCAAGGGACGATTCCACACCTTCACTTCATCAATCAATCCCTTGTAAAATCGGTTCAGATGCTCTCCAACCCAAATCGATTGTCCGCTGTTGATGTCCTGCGTCTTGTCATCGGCTTCACCAATCAACTCACCGTCTACGTAGAATCGGATATTTTTTGCCTTCTGGTCTCGAACAGCAGCGAGGACATGCCATTCATCATCGTTCAGGAAGTTCACAGACCTTACGCCAGCACTATTAGCACGTCCTTTATCCCGGACACTAAAACCCATCTTGCCACGAGCCGCTGCGTCGTCGCCGCTGACAGAGACTATCCAAACCGCATCAGTGCCGGGACGATAGTTCCCGACAATCCCATCGTTCTGTGGAGGCTCATCATCTGTTTTTACCCACACTTGGACTGTTAATGAATCACCAGTGGAAAAGGTAATCGAATCTTCGAGTGGTACTTCAACAAAGTCATCCTGGCCATCAAACTCCAACGCTTCGCCGTGCTTTCCGGCGACAGGCTTTGCGCCACCGTTAATCGTTCCATCATTGCCTTCTTCAGACTGATCCTTTACGGTATCGCCTTGAATGGTATTTTCATCAAAACTCAGATGCAGCACTAATCCGTCCGGCGGATTGGCTTTACTACACAGGGCGAAACTCATGAGTATACCAGTCACCGCGAAAATCACAAAAACTCTTTTCATGATAAACTCCTTTTGAGAGGTTAGCGAAAAATAAGACGGTTTTGGCTAAATAATGGTTTCGGAAATAGCGAAAATACTCTTAACCGCGTGCCACCACATCAATTACAAAGATTATAACAGATTTAACGAAAAGAGTCAAAAAAGAGTTTATTTGAGATCACATTTCAGAAAGGACAGCTGTGCTGCAGTAAAGAACAGGACATTAAAAAGGATCAACAGCCCGACCGGAAAAATCACGCTTTGATACGAGATACGCTCTTTAAATTTTGGCACGGCATCCGGATCCACCGGTTTCTGAGACAACCCTCCCTCACTGGATAGATATGGAGGCTGAGGCTTATAAGGCGGGAATTTCGTGACCGCAAACATTGCTATATTTGAATGGACAATCGTCAGAATCCCCCAAATAAACATTGAAAGAATCAACGTAGTCGCTGCCTCTTTTGTCCATACAGATAAGAGCAGCCCTAAAAGATAGCAGATTGACACGTATAACAACGAAATAACAAGGATCATAACGAGGCGTAGCAGATCACCCACATTGAAAGTAGTCGCGGGAGAGGCGGACGCGATAACGAGTCCAACGATGAAACTAATCACCACAATCGGGAATAGAGACAACATGCCCCCAAGGTATTTCCCAAGCACGAGAGTATCCTTTGGAATCGGATTGGACAATACCAGTTTTGGTGTCCCATCTTCTCTTTCCCCCGAAATCGTATTGTAAGCGAACAAGATCGCTAACGCACTGAGTACGATTTTGAAGACAAAATGACATCAACAGAAAGGAAAATTGAGAGGAATGGGTTGTCCGATCCTTGTTTCTGTGCTTCTCTCTCCCAAATAGGTGTTGCAAGTTCGATACTTACCATATCCGCACCAGATTTTTCTGTCCCCACGTTAAAGATACTAAGTGGATTCGGCTTTCTGTGTGCTTTCGGATTAATTTGGCTAGAGGTCCCATGTTCGCGTCTCTTCTTGATACTCCTGAACGGCAGTGTGATACGCCGCCAACCGCTTTTCGTAATCCTCAACCTGAACAAAAACGGCAGCAGCGGTCGAAATCAGACAGACAACAAAACCGATCATAAATCGGGATGTCAGGACATTTGAGACGAATTCTCGCTGGATAATCAGCCAAAGTGTTGCCATAAGTCATACCACAATTGTTGTTACAGTAGTAAGCACGCTCCGCGTACCGTCTCATCAGCATATATAACGCTGGCAGCAGATTTTGCGTAAGTCCCGGTATTTAGACAAGAAAGATTCACCTGCGCTAAACCTCGACGCGGACAAACGCGAGATAAGCACCCGACAGCAGCACCACGACAAACATCGTTAACAACAGCATCTCCATCGCCGAGTCGTTAAAATCCTTACTGAGACTCAGCGTATCCTCAAATTTTGGAACTGCCGCTGGCAAGACCCGCTTCTTTGTCATACCTTCACGGACACCAATAATGTGGAGGCTCTCCGAATCCGATCTATCGATGTCAACGACAAATTCACGATATTGCCGAGCGTAACGTTCCACATTATCCACAAATTGCAAATGCCGCTCAAAACCCGTTCCGGCAAAAGATTCAAGGAGATGTTGGAGGAGTGTAGCGGGCGAAACGCGAGTGATAGAACGCGCGTGTTGAACCTGTGCAATCTTGCTGGCGAGGAATTCTTGGTTTAAACGTTCTGCCATTTCTGCATTTTCTGTGAAGAACGCGCTCTTCGCTGTCAGCGTTTTTCTGTCTACTGCATCTGACCAGGCCACATAATTGTATTTATCCCAGATTTCTTCTCGCATTTGGCTATACCGTTCCCATTTTTCATCAGTGGGCATTGATGGTGAGAATTTACTTGCGATTGAAGCCAGCGTGCTTGGCATAAAAACAACAAAGGTGACCCAAATCAATAGGAGTATCACCAAACTCACAGCGCTCCGTTGCACGCGCGCAGATACTAACAGCCCCAACGCAAGAAAGAAACACGTGTATAGGAGTGCGATAAAGAAAATGATACCTAAACGTCCCCACGCTTCTATGTTGAGGTGAACACCACTTGCGGTGGAAATCATCAGAAGGTTCATCAACGCCGCAAGCGTAAATGGGATGCTAACGCTTATCAACGCTCCTAAAAACTTGCCGATCAATACGGTGTGGCGTGGCACTGAATTCGCTAACATCAACCGAAGCGTACCGTGTTCGCGTTCACCGGAGATGGCATCAAAAGTGAATAAAAGCGCAATCAAACTCAAGACATAAGCGATGATAAATGCCCAATCCACTTTGGTAACATCCGGTCCAACACGCTTCAGGTTTATGTTGGCATTCGGATATCTCAGTTGCCAGACACCTATTATGTTGGAAGAGTATACATAAGGACTACCGCCTTCAATTATGTCTGACAACAAGTGTTCTCCGCCTTCTGTGCAGAAATGTAGAGGTGACGGCTTTTTGTAGAGTTTTCCCGGTCCCTGTTGTGCGAGTTTATACAAACTGTCGTCGGCGTGAGACGACAAGAGATCCAGAGATTTGGCGACTGCAGCGTTATACTTCCGTATCCGCTTTGGATGCTCGCGGAGATGTTCGATGGCATTGGTTAACATCAATGCTAACAGCAAGAAAGTTGTCAGTGCGAATCGGAGGCTATTGAGATTGTCGTAGAGTTCGCGTTTTGTGATATGTAATATCATATTATTTGTTGTCCGTTGTTGCTATTCTTGTTGGAGGGGTCTTCAACTCCGATACAATGCACAAATATCGGGCTTACAAAGCCCTCCCACAAAAGAAGGATACCCTCCCCACAAGAATTAACTGACTGCTGACTGCTGATAGTTTCCGACAGTTATCTTAAACCTCACTCCTAACGAAAATCAGGAATATTATTGCGAACAGGACCAGATTAATCATCAGCAGCAGACATAAATCCGGAAACGCTCGCTTAGCGTTGATGCCAATATCACTCCTTTTAAATGAAAACTGTGGAAGCAGGTCCCAATCAATTTCACCCTCGGCACCAACGATCCATAACCGAGACTCAAATATCTTATTATCGAGATAATAGTCAATGACCGCCTGATGATACCGTTGAATCGTAGTGAAAAAATCTTGTAGTCCATTTAAGTCGGTGCCTGTCCACGCTTCGGTTGCCGCGTCATACAGTCCGACGGGTGAAAACTTCAATAACATCTGCTCCATTTTTGCGGGGCGTGTGTAAAGCGCATCCAGCGCAGGCTTTCGGACAAGCCACATGCGTTCTGCGGTGTTGGTAACCTGTGTACCAAAAAAGCGATGATAATTCTGAGCGTGCGGCATCCGCGGTTCAGATTCCGCTTTAAGTGCTTTATAATTGAATCCAGTAAAATAGTAATATAATAAACTTGATGGATAGTCCGAGAAACCCCGACGGGTGTAGCCTTCACCCTGCAAACTAAATCTCCAATGTTCGCCGGGCACAGGGTCATTAGCGAGATACTGCAACCGATCTCTATCAAATTCCTCCCATATCTGTTTGATTTGGTTGTAAGCTGAGATTCTCGTATCGGGGTGAGGCTCAGTTTCAATCGCGGTCAGAATCATATTTGGATACACCAGCACTAAAAAACCCCAGACAAACATCGCAAGCATGAGGGCAGTGCTTGTTCGACGAGTCGCCGCTGAAACCAGCATGCCGATAAGGTAAAACAGAGACAGATAGACAAATGACGTAAAAATAACCCCACCGATGCGCAGAAAATCATCGGTACTCAGAAAAACAGATGCGGATGTCGTTAGCATAATTAGCACGAGGAGAATACACATCAGTAAAGGTATCAGCAGGCATATCATACCGCTAATGTATTTAGCAAATAGGATTTGACCGTGCCGAACAGGATGTGTCAGCACGAGTCGTAACGTGCCGCGCTCGCGTTCCCCCGCAAGCGTATCGTAGGCAAAGACGAGTGCCAATAGGCTCAGAATACCTTGAAAGATAAAGACAAGATCGATCGAAGAGAAGAGATTGAGAAACGGGTTATTCGCGCCATGTTTTCCAGCATCCCACAGTGTTGGCACGAAGAAGTGATTAACACCGAGTCTGTTCCCTAACCGTTTGTCTAAACCGACATTAAAGATGCTCAACGGGTTGGGTGGACGATCAATCGTTAAGCTTGCCATTGAATAAGTTGTCTGGTTCAGCATTTCCTGCTGATGCTTTTTGACAGCGGTGTCGTAACTTGCCAATCGCCGCTCGTAATCCTTGATAAGCACGGCAGTCGTAGCAACAACAAGCAACAGCATAATCAAGACTGCTGCCGCAAATCGGAACGTCATTAGATTATCGAGGAGTTCTCGGCGGATGAGTGTTGTTAGCATTAATTATACCTCTGTAGGGTTAGACATTATGACTCTGCCCCTTCAAAACGAAGCACACCCCGATGTTCAGTACCAACGTAAAAGGTATCTCCATCAACAACCAGAGAAGTTATCGCATCTGGAATTTCAGGCACAATCTGTTCCCAAGTCTCTGTTTCCTTTTCTAATTGATAGAGACCGTCATCATTCGCTCCATAAACAGCATCTTCCGCTGTTGCTAACGACTTGATGATTACGTTTTCCCCCGCTTTATCGGTGAGCACATTCCAAACAACGCCATCTTTTGAATTGAAGACCCCTTTGTCGGTTGCGACGTGAACCGTTGAACCAGCAAAAACTATCTCTTTGAAATGCTCAACGGATAGTGGAAGATTAGAAGTAATGTCGTTCCAGCTGTCCCCGCCATCAAGCGATTGAAAGAGTTGTCCATCCCGCTTACCGACGTATACTGTTTCACCCGCTGTAGCAATTTTAAAACCTCGCGACATATTATCACGTGTGAGTTCACAAGTTTCTTCTACGCCTGTATCGGACCATCTTGCGTCACCAGGTTTCCATCGGAAGAGTTTATAGTTGTACTCCATGTAGTACGTTTCTCCACTCACCGCGAAGCTGCCGTATAAACCTTCTAACATCAATGCGTAAGCCAATTGATGCTCGCCTTGTACTTGTTCCAACAGTTTTAAAAAGCATTCAGCACCAAATTTTGGGTTCTCCCGTATTATCTGGGTTGATAAAGGCTCAACATCAGCGTCTGGATCTGTAGAGAAGGTAGAGGAAAAGGAAATTTGTTCCTCTTGTCCCGGTAGCCGATCGAAATCGAAAGGAAGTGTGTAGTACCCGAACACGGTCCACATAAGTCTTGCTGAATCTCGCGAAGGAGGCGCCGTTCCTTCAATAGGCCTTAAACAATGTTCACCCTCAACAGCAACTAAGCAATTTTTATCTGGCACTAAACGATAATAAGCCGTCTCAGAATTACGTCGAATTCCTTTGGCATACAGAACACCGTCGGCTTCGGAAATCTGCACAATTTGCGGCGTATCTTCCTTACCTTTCACTTTTGCATTATACTTTGGTACTGTCTCAGTATACATCGGCAGTTTGAAGCCAACAGCAGCCCACGAACTACCTGCGTCTGTTGATTTGACAACACTCCCAGCAACTGTGGCGTAGAGTGTATTTGACCTTTTTGAATCTGGACGCGTCTTTAAACTGATTAAATTATCCACACGGCACTCAAACCTTGTATTGAACCGGTGCCAGGTTTGACCGCCGTCCATTGAACGATGAATTCCAGCGATTCCACCCGTATAAAAGGTGTTTTCGTCTAAAGCTGCAGCACAGTTCACGCTAAACTGCATAGGTGTAATACCCGAAGATTCTACGGATTCCCAAGTGTTTCCGCAGTCAATTGAGCGAGCAACAACACCATCCTCTCCACCTATCAGCAAAAGTGTTTTTCCAGATGCAAGCAGTTTTATCGGAGGCAAGGTTTGCATTAGATTCCGGGCATCCGTAGGTGTTATATCTGTCCAAGAATCACCACAATCGGTTGATCGGAATACCCACCACGAATCCTTACTGATATCACACAGATTATGGTAATTTTCTGTAGGCGTTCCGTCACCTTCCATAATATTTACCGCTACCGCGGCATAGATATGATCTTCAGACACTGCCAAAGAACATACCCCCACAGTATTGTCCACCGGCAACTGCAGGTGTTCCCAAGTTTCCGTGTTAAGACGGTATACACCGAGAGAGGTACCAGCAAACAAAGTGTCTTGGCTCAAGTGTAATGTATAAATTCCCGAGTTCTTTGTGAAGCGGTTGTCTAAACCGTCGTTCATGTTTTTCCACGAATTGCCAGCGTTGTCAGACCGGAAAATACCATTATCAAGGCAAAGGTAAAAAGCCTCTTCCGTAATCAGCAATTCCTTTACATATCCTTTTGGGCAAGGACCGATAGAATTCCAAGTTTTGCCCCCATCAATTGAAGCAAACAACTCATCAGATGGGATAATATAGAGCGTTCCGTTGTGTTCAGCGATAGGTATATTACCTTGAGTATCTTGACGTAAAAAATCTGCGTTAACAAGTTGCCATTCATTTTCACCCATTGGTAATTTGTAAATGTTCTCATAACCCATCACTGCATAGACTGTCCTATCCGATGTTTTAGTTAATGTCCCTACTGAAGCCGCTACACCGGGTTCATTCATCTGAATCCATTTCATGATATCATCCATGACATCGTCTGATACTTGGAAACCGTCCAAGGCCTTGCGAACCATAGGTGCTTCTTTCTTCAATCGCTTCCGGGCGCGATGGAGTCGACTCTTGACCGTGTTCGACGACATCTCCAGAAAGTCTCCGATTTCTTCACAACTCATCTCACTCAGATAGTGAAGTGCCACCACTGTCCGTTCACGCTCCGTTAACTTTTGAAGGAGGTATTCGACGACTTCACGTTGCTTTTCTGTCGCCAAATTTTCAGTCTGTTCTGCCATATACTGGGTGTAGAAAAGTGCCTCAATTTCTGCTGTACTCATCGCCTCCAAGGATTGCATCGGGATTCTTTTTTCCCCAAGCCATGTGAGAAAGCGGCGGGTGGCAATCATATATAGCCATCCTGAAAACCGGTTCGGGTCTCTCAGCGTGCCAAGTTTTTCATAAGCCCTGAGAAAAGTATCCTGCGTAATCTCTTCAGCGGCGTGGTAATCCCTCACCCTCCGCCATACGAACGCGTGCACCTGTTTTTCGTATTTTTTCACGAGAGCCGTGAAAGCATCTTCGTCACCTGCCAAGATGCGTTCGACCCATTTCGCATCGTCGTTTTTCATACGTATCCTCCAATCGTCAACATTGGCTTGTGACACGTGACAGAGATTATAGGAGAGAGGGTTGCAAATTCGTAATTTCGGTTTTTCATGTTTATCTTTCAACAAATAACACTGCCTTGTGACACGTGACAGACATCACACGGAGGAAGGTTGCATATTTTATAGTAAAATCCAAAAATATGTGGAAATTTTGGCGAACAAATCCCTCCTTCGCTGGCGAGGTTTGCAACCTCACCCCACAATGCCCAAGTAATTGTAGAGGTTGCTATCGTTACAAAGATAGGGCTTACGCAGCAAGCATCTGTTCGCCGAGGTCCCCGTGCCTCGGCGACCTCTATTCTCACGGTTTCGCTTGCAGCATCCGAAGCGGACGCTTTCTTCCCAAATCGCGTTTGCGTAAGTCCTAAAAGAGGGAGATTTTCAGCAAAAATGTTTAAAATGAAAATTCAGATTTCTGGGAACGTAAAGGACAGCAAAATCTAAACACAAATGCAAGATTTGGACAAAGTGCAAAGAGGCTTAATGGGCAGCTTGAGATCTCATATAGGAATCTGCTTTCTCAAAATCTTCAGGTGTGTTGATGTTGAAAAAGGATATACCTTCAGGATCAAACGCCTGCCAGATTTCAGGCGAAATACTGTGTATATGAGCCCGTTCCTGCAAGGCATGGACGCGCAACTCCGATTCTTGTAGCATCAGTTTAATAATAGGTAGACAACGTTTGGAATAGGCGGCACACAAAGTTTGGAGGGTTATCTGATTATCGCTGCGGGAGGGGTTTGTAACCCCGAGGGCCTTGTTACGGAAGAACGGAGTCCGCCTACTATTGTACGTATAAGGCATCACTGCATCATATTCACCTAAAACAGCGACAAGATAAGTGAGCAGTTTAGGTTGTAAAAACGGGCTATCACATGCGACACAGACCACCACATCATGCGAAGCGTGCATCAAGCCGGTATAGATGCCTCCCAACGCTCCGGTGTCTGGAATCATATCACTGTGCATCGGTAAATCGAGGTGCCTATATTCAGCATGATTATTGGTAATAAGTAGGAGTTCATCTGTGGCAAGGCGCATGCGGCGGACAACGTGCGCAATGAGCGTGTCATCACCAAGTTGGATCAACGCCTTATTTTGTCCCATCCGCCGACTCTTACCGCCAGCAAGAATAACGCCCGTAACGGGAAGCGTTTTATTATGCGTGTTCAATGACATCGACAATTAACTCACCTACCTGTTGCAGACTTTCCGCATTGAGCAGCTCAGTCCGATCCTGTTTTGAGTGAACCTTTAAGGCGACACTGCCCACACCTCTTGCCGTTAACGTAACTGTTTCAAATCCACGACTCGCAATCGGAATACTGTCCAATCCGACACCAATAGGTAAATAACGTTCCGAGACCCGTATACCGAGTGCTTCACTTGGTGTCCGAAACAGGTTTCCTAATGTCCGCGTCGTGCGAATGGGTGGAATCCCATAGCGTGTAACGAGATTAACGCCGTTCCCAACACCAAGTCCGTCTAAATTAATAACGTAGGTATTTTCTCGGTCATATTCATCGGCATGCGCTTGGATATAGCGCAATGCACCGCACATGCCGTATTCTTCTGCACCAGTGGCGAGGAAGGTTACGGATTTTTTCTCGTCGCGCGCCATCACTACGCGCGCCACTTCAAGCATAACACCCACACCAGAAGCGTTATCAAACCCGCCAGGAGAGCGGTTCTCCGTCAAATTAATTTGCAAAAGCAACAGGCAAAAACTTGTAATCCCAGTAATACTCCAGACAATGTAATTAGGTAGCCAAATGAGGACAATAATCTTAACCAGCATTACAATCGTCAATGCAATAAGTCCGAAAATTGCGATACCATAAGCCACCATCCGCACAGCAATCGGCAGGACCTGTGATTTGGAATCGTAGTGAGCGACGAACAAAAAGGCAGGGGTATCATCGTCTTGCTTCGCACCGTTTGTTGCGACGATGTTTTCTGAACGATGCTTCCTACCGACATCATACAAACCTTCAAACCGTTTCTGCCACTGAGTAAAGAACATTGCTATAGAAAGACTCAGTAAGCAGGCGACGGATATAGATATCGGAAACCGTTCACCGAACCACGGCACAGATAAAACCACGGGCACAAAGAGACTGCAAAGTATACGCGGTAATACTTCGGCGGGGAATTTCGTAAATGAGAACGGTTCCCATGAAACATCGAGTCCTAACACTCTGAATTGCTGGACGATATAGTCTTGCGCGTCTGTCTCACCCGCGCTGCCCACCAATCTTGGAATAGCAAGTCGCGTGATGTGGTGATATGCACGTTTTGCATCATAAGTCAGATTAGTATCCATTCTAATTTATCACTCTGTCCCTAACTCAGACCGGAACCGTCTGCCTAAACGTCCCTTGAGCACTCCGGCAATTTTGCGTTCCGACTGTGCGATGTTATGCAGTTCTTCAGGGTCGTTTTCCAGATCGTATAATTCGGTGACATCGTTATAGTTTTCGATGAGTTTATGGGTTGCCGTACGGATACATCGGAAGTTTCGGAGCGCACTGACCGTTTCGGAGCGGTGCGTTTCAGTTTCACCACGCAGAACAGGAGCAATAGAGCGTGCGTCAATTCGCGGCAATACCGGCACACCCGCTAAATCGCATATTGTCGGATTAAGATCAATCAGTTCAACTAAACTATCTGAAATTTGATTATTTGGGATATCGGGTCCAGCAACAAGAAGTGGCACTCGCAACGACGCTTCATAAGCGACACCCTTGGTGTAAAGTCCGTGGTCACCGAGCATTTCACCGTGGTCACTGGAATAAATGATATAGGTATTGTCAAGCATTCCACGCTGTTCGAGTGCACGCAGCATTTCTCCGATTTGGTCATCAATCAGTTCTGTCGCTGCGCAATACTGCTGTCGTGTTACGGTAATCTCCTCAGGACTGACATTAACGACGCGCTGCTTCACCCACTCAGGCTTTCCTTCCATATCGTCTACGATAGCCGGAGGCATCTCCGCATTCCGATACTTGTCTCCATACTCTGTGGGTGGATCGAAGGGATCATGCGGTCCGACGAAACTCACGAACATGTGCCACGGGAAATCATCGGGGATGGTCTCAATAAATTCAGTTGCGCGCCTGCCGATGTAAGTATCAGCGAAATCTTCTGTTGAGAGGACAGAATCGTGAGAGCCATTCTTAATCCAGCCGCCACTGCGTTTCCGATAATCTTCGTGGAATGCCTTAAGCACTCCTTTTTCTTCAAGATAGTGGGTATAGGGACCGATAGGTGTTGGTGAACTCCCAGCGTGCATCTTGCCCTCACACTCTTCAGGATGCGTGAATCCCCAACTGTAGGTGCGAGGTCGGTCGCCGTAGCGTCCGTTATAGCCGTCGGGTTTGGCGAGGTCAAGTTTTCCGACACATCCGACGCGATAACCGTGGTCGCGGAGTTGCTGATAATAGGTTGGCACGGTGGTAGGTAGAAAACTCCCGTTGTCCACTGCCCCAATTCGAGAAGGTTGCAGTCCGGATGCAAGCGCAATGCGTGATGGTGCACAGACCGGGGCATTCACTGTGCAGTTCGGAAAACTGACTCCTGCTTCTGCCAACCGTCGCAAATTCGGGGTATTGAGGGCAGTTGGAGCATTTTCGGCAGTTTCGAGATAGTCATATCGGTGCTGGTCCGACATGATAAAGAGAACGTTTGGTCTATCGGTTTTTCGATTCATTTTTTCTCCATGCCATACATAAATATTTTTAATTCTGATTCCAAAAACATACCATTCCACTTTTTAATTCACAACAACATAAATAGCCTCCCCCAGGTCTTGAATAAAACCAATTATTCTCTCTGTGTCAGACGGGGAAATGGCAAATCGGTTACCACCAGGTACACGTGAATCCAAGTCTGCCTCATGTGCAATCTGATTTCGCCGGTCAACAATGAGCTGGAGCTCTGTTTTTACGTCCTCAACTTCTAAGTTCATTTCTGAAGCAACAGAGACCCACAACGTGCAAGAAGAAAAAAGCCGGATTGCGTCCGCTATTCTGTTTGGGTGTTGAAAAGCGAGGTATCCATGCTTTTTGCGAATTTCTTCATCAAGCCATCCATCGTTCGCTTGCCCTGCGGCAATTCCCTGTAGTGTTGCTTCCATTGTAACCTGAAAACGCAGGAAAGCAGGCGTGTGAGGGCGTTTACCACCGTAAACCTCCAACATACCTACCCTAGTGATTTCATGTATGTAGTGGTCGAGTGCACTGACAACCATAACGATTTGTGATCGTAACAGGTCTGCCAAATCCAGAGCAGAGGTTGTCTGCTGATTGAGTACATCATATAATTCACCGAGGGCTTGAACTCGTTTAATATTTTCACGAAATTGTTGAAGGATACTAAGCATTCTCAACGAGCATCATTATTCGGTCAGCTCCCTCAGAATATAGTTCACGGAAACGGTGCATGGATTCTTTGGTTTGCTCAAGCACTATTCCATCACGTTCAAGTTGAGCATCAGTCAGATCAAAAATTGGTGCCTTATGTTTTTGTGAGAGTGCAATGAGACTATTGAAATCCGGCATCTGAAGGAGCGGTTTCCCTAAAGCATCATCTGGAAACAAACTAATTTGATCAAATTGAGTCCACTTTACTTTCTGGTACAACTCCATAGGAAGTAACATGTGATTTTCTCTTAAGATAGGTATAAGCTTTTGCTTGGTTGCTACTCCTATCGCGTCAATCCAAGCTTTGAAGGCAGCAGCAGGCTTCGTTCCTTGCTTCACCGGGTATTTCTGAATGATTGTTCCAAGAAACTTAGGAATCTTATCCGGGAAAGGATAAGTTGCCTCTCTTAGAATTGGTAGGGCTCTACCTTGTTTTGCCCAGGCCGACCACTGAGACAAAATTGAAGCGAGACTCTCCGTCGCCATCATAGAGAAATAGTCCGGAAACATTGGGACGATGAAATAGTCGCTCGTCATTAGCAAATTTCGATTTATCGGGCCTAAGCTAGGCCCCATGTCCACTAAAATGAAATCAATTTCGTATTTTTTGGCAGTTTTCATAAAGAGATAGTGGAGGGAACCCGGCAAGTTCTGGAGGCTTACCAGTGAACTTGACAGTTCCTGTGCCATACCCAAGACGACTTCGTATTCAGCAAATCCAATATGCCCCGGTAATAGATACATGTTGGGTTGCCCTTTGACTGGCTCACAGACGACAGGTTCAAGGGGGACTGGACGAGATTCAAAAGCGGGAGCGAGACCGTCGCGGATATTACGTACCTTCCCTGATTTCGACTCGTAGATTGCAGCAAACGCCTCGGTATCCCTGAATCCGAGTACCATGCCTGTCAGATTACACTGTGGGTCGCAATCGACAATCATAACCCTCTTGCCCTTATGTGCCAGCATCCAACCGAGGTTGAAGGTAGTCGTTGTCTTACTGACACCGCCTTTGTGATTGAAAAGTGCAATTTGTTTCGTCATGTGATGTCCTCTTAGGTCGTCAATATGGTTATCCTATTTTGTTATCTAAATTATACATTAGAGCGTGTTGATTTTCAACAAAAATCGTCTAAAAACACGCCCAAACTTCTTGCCAAAATCTACTGCGTATGTTATTATGTTTCCATAATTCTCAAAAAGGAGACTCACATGGCAGTTTTTTTACATACACGGGTTCGCGTCAGCGATCTTGACAGTTCTATCAATTGGTATTGCGATCATTTGGGGTTTAAAGTCCTCAGTCGGAGCGATAAATCTCCGGCAGGTAACCAGATCGTACACCTCGAACTCCCGGGTAATGCACACACGTTGGAGTTAACCTATTCACCGGATTTTGAACTTCAGGTCCAAGAAGATTTGATGCACTTTGCTATCGGTGTCCCAGATATTGTCGAATGTTGCGATGGGTTAGAAAAAGCGGGATTGGAAATTTGGCCCGATGAATGGCGCGAGCAGTTCACATCCGGTGGAATGAAAATGGCATTCATCACCGACCCTGACGGCTACGAGGTTGAAATCTTAGAACGGAAAGATGCCTCTGGTGATCCGCTTGACGTTCTTGACGAATCTTAGACATAGGGCCAGAACTGATTCCACGCTGTCAGCCAATCTTTTGCACGGCTTTCAACGGTGACTGGACCTGTTATCTCAACGCCTGATCGTCCCTTGAACCCAGCAAGTTTATCGACGCTTGCGAGTTCAATCTTGATTGTCGTCGGAGCATTAGGGATGTAGGGTTTAACGCGCGATAAATCTGTGAGTGCATCTTTCGCTGCATCTTCGATTAATTGGCGGGCACGAACCGGAGGAAGTTGTCGTGCACTAAATCGGCTTAAGCCTTGTTTAACAGCGACTGTGGGCAGGGCATCGCCGAGGAGTTCTTTGGCTTCTCGGCAGACTGCCGCATCGCCTGTAACAAATGCGACAGGAACACCATAGCATCCGTTGAGTGCAGCGTTCACCCCAGTTTCACCGACAAGGTCATCGTTGAACCAGAGGTTCCGGTATTGTACACTGGAAATGGTGTGGCAGAGTACACCATCAGGTGTGCCGTTGCGGGCATGCATACCGATGAGCAGGCACGCATCACAACCGTTTTTCCACATATCTTCGTAGCGTCCCCATCCGTGATGTGCCACCCATTCACAATCTGGATGGATTTTATCAGGGATGAGCGAATTAAAGGTCCAGCCTTGCCCTGCCCCATGGCAATCTACGACGACAATTTCCGTTGCACCAGCGGCTTTCGCACCACGCACCGCGGCGTTAATCTCCTCTGTGTAAAGATGCCGACCTTCTTCAAACATCGCTGCGCCACCGTTTACTTGATCCCACACGACAATACCGCTGACACCTTCCATATCCGACATAATGAGTACTTGCACTATTCTACCCCTTTTCGTAGGCTTTCCCCTCAGTATAGAGCTGCCTCCCTTAAAATGCAAGTGGAAAAAATGCAAGTGGAAAATTGAATGGTTCAGCATCCCTCCACAGAGCCATTCAATTGTCAGATTCTGTTTTTTGCATAATTTTTAGTGCTTCTGTAGGGTGTGCGGCGAAAAATCGGAACGTCTTTGCGATGCGTGTATATCCACAGATGCGCAGGAGTGTTAGCACGGTATTGCGCAAGGCTGCCATGACTTGGGGAATGTTGCCACAACGCACCTGTGAGGCATCCTCACCCATCAGCACGTCGCGTGTGCGATGGGAGAGATTTTCTATTGCCCAATGTCCCCGCCGGAGTTCCAATAAGCGTTTGGCAGATGCTCGCTGTGGCGATAAACTTGTAATGCCATACTGGGTGTGGTGAGTTATCTTCTGGGTGCGTATATGCTTCCGCTGTGATCGATATTCATAGACTTGCGCAAGTCCCGGCCAAGTCAAGTGTTCATTGAGCAAAGTGGAAGTCGTCAAGGTTCGGGTTGTAATGTATCCATGTGCCTTTTCTACAGCGGAAAACGTGTCGGTGTGTGCCTTGTTTTCCTGATGCAGTGTTTCAAATGTGCGTGCTTGATAGACTTGGGGGTCAACGTCAGTTTTCGGTGGTATTTCGGGTGTGAAGAGACGTTTTATATCTTCATAGGTCTGTTTCTGATTGGCTTTGACAGGTAAGACATAATCGGCTTTTTTTTCACACAGCGTTTGGCAAAATGCCTTCTGTGTCAGGAGGGCATCTGTTGTGATGATCTTTCCGGAGACATCGAAAGTCTGAAGGATCTGTGTTGCGATAGGTATCTCATTTGTTTTGGCATCGACAGGTTGCTGTGTGAGGGTGATGCCGAGTTGATGAGAAACGACGGACAACAGATGTGTAATCTTGGCATCCTGTTTATCACTCCCGCATAAGGTTTTGCCATCTATGGCGAGAGCTTGTGTATCGGTTTCCGGGGGTAAGTCTTCAAAGACAGTTATTGCCCACTGCGTGAGTTTGTTTTCCAAAGCGGTGGCATCAAGGTCTTTGAAAACATAATGGAGTGTTGAGGCACACGGTGTCTTTCTGCGTCTGAATCCGAGTGCTTTTGGGAGATCTGCGTGATAAGTGCGTCCCCATTGGGCAATGGCAGCATAACTTCGAGAGCCACACATCATAGCGATCACGGCGAGTCCGAGGATGGCAGAGAGTGGGTGTCGTTTGCCTTGATTGTTGCGAGAATCGGGGACTTCTGCTAATATGTCAAGTAAGTGGCGGGACGTTGTTTTCGTCATGGTTCACCTCAAAATATGTGGTTGTATAATGAGGTGTATGCTATCAGAAATAGCGTGAAAAGTCACGCTATTTCTGATAGCATAATTTACCTTTACCTCTGTGAAGCCACACCGACAATTGAATGGCTCTGCATCCCTCCAAATGAATATTTGACATGTACTTCCTATTGTGATATAATTTTGCGTGTGGAAAAATGTGAACTTGAAAAGAAAACCGGCTGATATACATCTTGATTTTGCTGATATGGATGCAATAAAAACAGAAGTCTACAATATTATAGAAGTTGCAATCCACGCCGCTGTTGCGGCGGGAGAACTCGCTATATCCGAAGTTCCAACTATCCCGTTTTCGCCCACCAAAACGCCTGAACACGGTGATATCGCCACCCCAATTGCATTAGGACTCGCGAAACAAGCACGGATGGCACCGCGCGACATCGCCGAGATAATTGTTAGGCACATAGATCCCGATGCGCATCCGATCATCCGCCAAATCGACATCGCCGGTGCAGGCTTTATTAATATTCACCTTTCCGATGACTGGCTCTACGACACCCTCCAGAGGATTGCGGCAATGCAGTCGGCATACGGCACCTGCGACAAAGGTGCCGGAAAGCAGGTCCAAATAGAGTTCGTTAGTGCCAATCCGACAGGCCCCCTTAACATTGTTAGTGGACGCGCTGCAGCGGTTGGAGATACACTTGTTAACCTTCTCAACGCCATAGACTATAAGGCAATACGTGAATTCTACGTCAACGATGCGGGTGGTCAGGTTGAACGCCTTGGTGAATCAATTGATGTCCGCTACCGACAGGTACTCGGTGAAGAGGGATTGGAAATTCCAGGGGATGGGTATCACGGAGAGTATATCCGGGAGTTTGCACAAACGATCGTCGAGACAGAGGGTGATAAGCATCTCGGACTTAAAACAGATGAACGGGTAGCACTCTTCCGAGACAAAGGGATTGCACACATCTTAGGACAACAAAAAGCATCTTTAGAACGTTTCGGAGTCAATTTTGATGTCTGGTCCAGTGAAAAGGCGATTCGGGATAGCGGGAAACCGGAGGAAATCATCCAACTGTTCCGAGAGAAGGAATACCTGTATGAAGCCGAAGATGCGACATGGTTTCGGATGACAGATTTTGGCGACGATAAAGATTGCGTCGTCATCCGGCGCGATGGCGAATATACCTACTTTGTGCCTGATGCCGCCTATCATCGCGACAAGTTTGACCGGGGTTTTAGCACTGTCATTGATCTATTGGGACCGGATCATCAGGGACATATCAGTCGCCTCAAAAATTTTGTGAAAGCCCTCGGTCTACCGGACGAATGGCTCGAAATCTCTATTATCCAACAGGTGAACCTTGTTGACGCAGAAGGCAACCCGCAAGATATGTCAAAACGGCGCGGGCAGTTTTATACACTCGATACTCTAATTGACGAACTGGCAGAAACAGTCGGAGAACAATTCGCAGTGGATGTCGCTCGCTATTTCTTCCTCATGCGCGCCAACAGTAGTCACCTCGACTTCAACATGGAATTGGCGGTCACGCATGCCAGCGAAAATCCTGTCTTCTATATTCAATATGCGCATGCCCGGTGCTGTAGCATTTTTGAACAAGGAGACGAACAGGGAATTACACCGAAACCTATTGAAGAGGTCTCCCTAAAACGACTGACTGAACCGATGGAACATGAACTGATCCGTAAGTTAGCTGAATTCCCATCAATTGTGCTCCTAAGTGCAGAGGCACGCGAGGCGCACCGTATCCCGCATTATCTATATGAACTGTCGGGAATTTTTCATCCGTACTACAATCAACATCGGGTTCTGGATCCGGCTGACATGGAAAAAACGCACGCACGGCTTATCCTGATACAGAGTGTGCAAAGGGTGTTGAAAAACGGACTGACGCTTTTAGGTATTTCCGCTCCTGTATCTATGTAAAAGGCGGTCTGGAAGCATAAAACTGCGAACAATAGGAAAAAATATGGCAAGAGATTATAGACAAGTCGATAAGGCACACGTATGGCATCCGTTGTTTCAACATCAACGTCTTGAAGAAACAACGTTAGCCGTTTTTGAATCAGCACACGGGACAACGGTTGTGGACGCAGAAGGACGCGAGTACTTAGACGCTTACTCGGCACTCTGGAATGTCAATGTCGGTTATGGCAGGCAGGAGATCGCAGATGCAGTCTATGAACAGATACAGAAGTTACCTTACTATCCACACTCGCAGATTAACGTCCCCGCAACGATGTTAGCGGAGCAGCTTACCGCTTGCCTTCCGGGGGATTTGAACCATGTCTATTTTTGTAACAGTGGTTCGGAAGCGAACGAAACCGCAATCAAGATCGCGCGGCAGTACGGTAGACAAACCTATCCGGGTGAGAATCGCTATAAGATTATCAGCCGTTACCGTGGTTACCACGGATTTACGTATGGTGCGATGTCTGCGACAGGACAGCCACGAAGACGTAAAGCATTTGAGCCTCTCGTTCCGGGGTTTCCACACGCGCATCCGCCCTACTGCTATCGATGTCCACTCGGTTTGGAGCCGGCATCGTGCGGCATTGCGTGTGCTGATGATATTGAACGGATCATTCAAGGAGAGGGACCCGAAACCGTAATTGGAATCATCGCAGAACCTATCATCGGTGGTGGTGGGGTCATTGTATCCCCTGACGAATACCTCCCAAAACTCCGACAAATCTGTGACGATTACGGCTTACTCCTCATACTTGACGAGGTGATTACTGGATTTGGACGGACTGGCAAGATGTTTGCATGCGAGCATTGGGACGTACAACCCGATCTCATCACGTTAGCAAAAGGGCTGACGAGCGGGTATCTGCCACTCGGAGCTTGCGTTGCTTCAACAAAGGTTTTCAACGCATTCCTTGGAGATACCGATGAAAACAGGGAGTTTGCTCAGGTCTGTACTTATGGCGGACACCCAGTTGCATGCGCTGCCGGGATCGCGAATCTGAAGATTCTGCAAGAGGAACGCCTCTGGGAGAATGCGGAAAAAGTCGGTACGTATCTGCTCTCGAAGTTAGAGACGTTGCGCGCGTTACCTATCGTTGGTGATGTCCGTGGCAAAGGGTTGATGCTCGCCGTGGAGTTTATTGAAGCTGATGGCACGCACCTCGCAACAGCAAAGACAAACCGGATCATTGGGCAACTCCGAGAAAAAGGAATTATTGTCGGGAAAATAGGTCATGCTGTCGAGGAACCGGAAAGCATTATCTACATCGCGCCGCCGCTTATTTTGACGGAATCGGAAGCGGATCGGATATTCGAGACGCTACGCCAAGTACTTATCCAACAAGAGCTTTAACTGGTGTCGTTTAACAGGCGATATTTTGTCTGGGTGCGTCGCGAGCGCATATTGAAGAGCCGTTGAACAGGCACAGGTACGTTGACCTTCTGGAATCTTAGCGACAGCAGCCCTTACCGTCTTTTTGGAAGTCTCAACATTAAAACGGACGTTATCAAGAATCATCTCGGTTGTCACGTCATCATGTTCAGGGTGCCAACAATCGTAATCGGTAGAACATGCGAGGACTGCGTAACAGATTTCAGCCTCGCGAGCGAGTTTGGCTTCTGGCGCGGCAGTCATCCCGATAATGTCAAATCCGAAGTGCCGGTAAAGTTCAGACTCTGCCTGTGTAGAAAATGCCGGTCCCTCCATACAGATGTAGGTGCCGCCGTTATGGACAATCGTCTCGGCTTCCGTAGCCGCTGTGGATAAAAAAGCACTTAGTTGTGAACAAAAAGGATGTGCAAGACTGACGTGGGCGGCAATACCGTCACCGAAAAAGGTAGATTTCCGGTCCTTGGTGTGGTCGTAGAGTTGATCGGGTATAACAAAATGACGAGGTTCAATATCTTGTCGTAGACTCCCGACAGCACTGACGGAGATAAGCCATTCGACACCTAACGATTTTAAAGCATAGATATTGGCACGGACATTAATATCAGAGGGGAGCAATCGGTGTCCAACACCGTGCCTCGGTAGGAAAACAACGGGCTTCCCATCAAGGTTACCCAGAATAAGAGCGTCGCTCGGTTTGCCGAATGGAGTTTCGACCTCGATTTCTTCAATATCCGTTAAGCCTTCCATCTGATAAAAACCGCTGCCGCCAATAATTCCGATACGCATTTTTTGTCCTTTCGCAAGGAATAGTTATCAGTTATCAGAAAGAGAGAGGGAATAGTTGACAGTATTCAGTTATCAGGCAAAGAGACGCGCTTCTTACTCCTTACTGAGAACCGAGTCCTGATAACTAACAACTATTATATGATTTAATATGGCATTGTTGCACTGTGGTAATTTAACACTTGAGGGAAAATCCAGTTCCGCTGTCGCTACTTACGTTCGCGTAAAAGAGCTAGACCTCGTTTTCGATTTAGGTAGATGCCCGATGAATTTTATCGGGATCGGCAACGTCTTCATTTCGCACTTCCATCTGGATCACTATTTTGGCTTGCCTATCTATATTAGTCAACGGTGGCTTTCTGGTATACCGCCGGGGAATATCTATGTTCCGTCAAGCGGGTCTAAACAACTGACGCACATCCTTGATAAGATTTCCGCGTTAGATACAGGTCGAAGTTGGGCGTATCAAATCACGCCGGTTCGGGTAGGTGAAGCGATTCCGTTTCGGCAGAATTTAGTGGCACACATTTTGCCTGGCAACCACAGTGTCCCCGCTGTCTCTTATTTGATTTGTGAAGTTCGGAAGAAACTGAAGCCGGAGTTTCAGCATTTGTCAGGACGTGACATCGTGGAATTGAAACAATCAGGAATCGAAGTCACGAGGGAGGTGCAATTGCCGTTAGTCGCTTATCTTGGCGATACGCGGAGTATCCCGATTGATGCGCATCCGTTGCTGAAGCAGTGCAAAGTGCTGATTTGTGAATGTACGTTTATTCTACCGGAACATCGGACACGTGCTAAGAAGACAATGCATCTACACCTTGAGATGTTACCTCCGATGTTAGCGGATATTGAGAGCGAACATATCGTCCTAACTCACTTCTCCCGTCGTTATACGCCAGAGATCATCCGTCAAAAAGTTTATAACTACTTACCGCCAGAAGAACGTTCCCGCGTTCAACTGTTTCTCTAACACCCAGAATTAGATTATGCTGGAACCTGCTGCTCATGCACGCCCATTCGTTCCATATAGAGATGTGTTGTGAGAATCGCCCAGATGGGTGCTAATATCGCATGTATCAGCGTGTTTACACCAACTATCGCGCCTATCGTCCAAAAACTCGGAGCACTTTCTAAGGTCATCCTTCCATAGCCAAAGAAAAAGAGGCTCAAGAATTTACCCGGTTGGAACATCTCGCGCATAGGTGCTGCAAATTCAGGCACAGCAAAAGAGAGCAGTGCTAACGTCAAACCAAGCATTACGGCAGTGAATATTGTGGATGCCCAAGCAAGCAGTAGGTACATCCCGAAAAACCGCCCCCACGCGCCTCGAACCAGTTCACTGCTTCGGCGAAGCGCAGCGATCGCTGGTAGATTTTCAATAATAATGCCTTGGTTGTAAAGACTCCATTTCACCATAAAATAGACGGCGAGAACAAACGTAATAGCAGTAAGGCACCAGAAAAGAAATATTAGGATTGAAGCGTAAGACGTGATAAACCGTTCAAACAACGGCTCAAAAATAAATAATCCTAAGACCAAAGGAATGCCTGCTCCAGATAGCAGTAGCCCGATTAAAAAAGTGACTCCTAAGATGGGCACTGTCTTACGGAGCGTGGATTGCCAAACCGCTTTAAAAGTCACCTTTACACCGTTACGGCATTGCACTATGGCAAAGGCGAGCGGACACATCGCTAACCATAGAAAGCCGATATGAACAGATGAACCATCGATTTTCATCCCCCAACCTACATCTGCTGATTGCGGAGGTGATGTGTGAAGAGCCCCATGACTTGCAGCAACACCGTCTGATGTACTAAAAATCCATTGCGACTCTGGGAAACTTAATTTGAAAAACAGAAACAGGGCAATATTAAACACGAGGCTGACAATGATAATAGGTAGCATCACGCGCCAAAACAGACCGAAATTGTTCCGATATTCTCTGAAAATCGTTGACACAAGTCCGGGTTTCTGAGTCGCTGCAGCTGCGTCACCCACATTTTCCAATACGTTTTGCATGGACTTTCCTCTATAGAACAGAATCCTAAGAAACAGGATCACGTGTTACAATGTTGGTTAATGATGAGAACGCTTGATTTTGCCCCAAGTCGTTGTTAACTTATTTAAAGCCTCAACGGCGAGTCCCTGCGTAGCGAGTTTCATAATTTCATCTTCAGACAACGCTCGATCAAATATCATCACCTCGTCAATAATACCTTTGAAATAGCGGTTGCCGCCACAACAGTCAACCCAACCGATATTCAACACGCCAATCTCTTGCTCAACATGCGGAATATCGTTGATACCTTTCGTCAAGCCGTTGGCATCGCTATAGATATAGAGGGTAGCATGTTTCGGTTCAATCGCCATTGCAGCGAGTGCCCATTCTTCCATTGGAATTTCAGGACCACCATCCCATCGCCATGTCTCAGCGGAGTTATTGTTCCAGACGTAATGGAGGAGGTCATTGTCTCCAAAGATGAGCTCAGTCGCTGTTGGTGTTCGAGACCCGACGATACCGCCCCAATCGGAGGCTTTCCATCCTTTAATCCACGCTGCATAGGTAGCTGTTTCAGTAATAACTTTGTATTTAGGGATATGGATTTTCTGCGCCCCGCCATCCAATTCAACGCCTTTACCGACACGCGCATCCGCCCATGTGGGTCCACCGATGACCTCTCCATCATGTTTACCAATACTGTCGGTAGCGTCACCATCAAGTGGCCAATAGTTAATCAGCCCATCGCGGAGGTCAGCAGCACCAGAGATACTGAAGCACATAACGAGACAAAGCGACAAGAGTATGCAGCGGAGTCTCCATCCAACGCAACAATCGGACGGAGTTTTGTTCTCAAACATTTCAGTAAACATAGTTAACCCTCTCACCTTCGGGGTAGACTTCAAATAAGCCACTAAAGAAGTGATGTGGGTTGTGTTTGTAGGACGAGTCCGTATGCCATTCATCTTTGTATATCTATGAACGACAGCGAAGTCCGGTGACCTCGTCCTACAATACACTACCACCATTATTCTGCTAACACAACTTAGAGAAACCGAGAGATAGAGAAGTGGTTTCCATAAAATTGGGATTAGCTTCCCATACCGGGGTGAGAACTTGCATCTTGGTCGGACGTTCCAGCTTCCTGTTCTTCGTAGAACTTATATCCATCTTCATCCTGATCAAGTTCATACTGGCGTACAATCTGCTCTGCTTCACGAAGATACGGTGTATCTCCCTTTGTAATGCTCATATAGGCTTTGAAGGCTTCATAAGCGGCTCCGAATTCACGGATGGAACGGTAGCAGACCGCCTGTTGGTAAACGGCTTCGTTTCGCCATGTAGACTCTGGAGCGTTTTCAAACAGATTATTATATGCGTCAATTGCGCGTTCGTAGTCACCATTTTGCTGAAAGAGAGCTCCGGTCCGGTACAGTGCATCAGCAGCGGCGAATTTCTTATGTGATAAGTCTCTCGCCAAAGTCTTGTGGGCATTAATAGCACGCGGATAGTTCCGAAGTTTCTCCCAGTTACCAGCAATCTGTTGGAAATTCTGAACGACTTGGTCACTATACCCCATCACCCACATATCAGCAGGCGTAATTTTGCGACCTGTCTTTTGGTATTGGACCGCTTTCTTATTGCGAAATTTATTAATTTCCTCTTTGAGGTTATTAATTTCCGTCAGAATCTCGGCTGTCTGCTTCAGGAGCGTTACAGCTTGGGAGGCTTCGTAAGAATCGGGGAATTTCTCATTAACAGCCAAAAAAGCGGGCCATCCACTAAGATAGTCATAAAGCGTGTAGAAATAGACGTTACCAATCTCGAATTGCGACTGTGGTGCTTTGGAATGCTCTGGAAATTCTTCGACCAGACGCTCGTAATTGCGGATGGCTTCGGTGTAATTCTCTAAACTTTTATAAGCACCGGCGACCTCGTAGAGTGCCTCTGCAGCAATATTAAAGGTCTCATCTGTCGGAGAATCATTGTAAATGGCTTTATAGTTTTGGTATTCAGCCCGCTTCGTCTTAATGACTTCTCGGTTTTTGCGAATATTGGCCGTACCAGTCTTCGCTTCGTTTGCGTAATATCCTGTAGGATCTAAGGCGACAATTGTTTGGTAATGTTCAGTCGCCTTATCCCAATCGTAGCGGCGCTTATAGATTCTGGCAATTTGGTAATGTGCGCGCTGTGCGTACTTCCCTTTTGTATCGCGTTCAATAACCTCCAAATAGAGTGCCATCGCTTTATCGTAATGTTCCTGCTGCTTCTTGCGATTCTTCTCCATCTTTTCCGGGTCGTCGTTGCGCACTTCCGTAGTTTCTGCATTGTCAAATGCAGTGTCGGCGTTTTGAAGCTTGGCACCGAGCGGAATAATACTAACGCCGCCTACACACCCGATAATCGTCACTGTGAGACAAGCGAATGCAAGGACGAGAAGATGGGCTCGATCTATTCGGAGACCGAAGGCGTATGTAAAACGGTTCATGGTGAGTCCTCCTTAGGAAAATAGAAATATGCCGGTATATTTTCAGCCAGAGAAACCCAACTGACCGGCATTCCGTTCATCGTTCTCGAAATTATACCAAATTTGCAAAAAATGTCAATATTTTTAAATCCTTTACATAGGTATTCAGTTTTCAGTGATCAATTGACAGTAATCAGCAGTCAGTCATATAGGGTAGATGCGGACCTAGATATCCAAAACCGTATCAAAGACACGAAAAACTTGACAAACATCTGCAAATATGTAAAAATTGGACTTGCGTAAAATAGTTAGCATCCCAATCGGGGATAGCCATTCAATACAAGATTGCAATGAGAAAAGAGGTAAACATGGCACATTCGGACTACAAAATTGGTGTTGTTGGGGTAGGAAGAATGGGTGCGAACATCGCTCGACACCTCAATGATGAAGGTTTTGACGTGACTGTTGTATACGATGTCGCAAGTGAACGCGCCCAAGAGCTTGCAACAGAACTCGGGGCAACAGCATCCGGGGAACTTTCAAAGGTAACGGTGCTCGCGGACTATATCATTACCGTAGTTACGGACGACGCGGCGATGCGTAAGATTTTTTCTGACAATGCAGATGATAGTCTCCTTCAAGGTGCATCTGGCAAAGTTTTCATCAACTGTGCAACGATTAGTCCCCAAGCACACGTTGACATCGAAGCCTTAGCTGCGAAACATGGTGCGGAGAGTTTAGAAGGGTGTATGGCAAGCAGTATCACACAGGCACGCGAAGGCACGCTTTACCTGATGTGCGGTGGTAAAAAGGAAACATTTGACAAGGCACGTGCGATTCTGGATTCAATGAGCGTTTCGCTCCGTTACATCGGTGAAGCTGGACAGGCAGCCCAGGTCAAAGCACTCGTCAACATGGTGATGAACATCAACACTGCGGGACTCGCCGAAGGTCTCGGATTAGGTGCTGCACTCGGATTAGATCTGGCGGTGTTGCAAGAGGTTTTCTCGCAAACCGGGGCAAATTCGCGTGTCTTGGAAACAGATGGGGAAGACATGGAAGCGCGTGATCATGAGTGTTATTTTTCCGCTGCGCATGCTTCTAAAGATTCGGGTATTGCCCTCGACTTGGCAAACGCTGCAGGTATCGCACTTCCCCTCGCACAGGCAACGAAGGATCAGTATGATCGGATGATTGAACTTGGACTCGGTGATTTGGATAAGTCAGGTATCGCTGAACTCACCTTCCCTGGACGCGGAGAAAATAGTTAAGCCATGCTCAAAGGTATAATCCTTGCAGGCGGACTCGGCACGCGTTTGCATCCACTCACCAAAGTTACCAGTAAGCATCTCCTGCCAGTCGGTAACGAACCGATGATTTTTCACAGCGTCAAACAACTCACGCTGGCGGGAATTACAGATATTCTTATCGTAACAAATCCACAATATGTAGGAGATTTCGCGAACACGCTTGGAAGTGGGAAAGACTTCGGCTGTGAATTCACGTACCGGGTGCAGGAGGAAGCGAACGGTATCGCGCATGCCCTTGCATTAGCGGAAGGGTTTGCTGGTGGCGGTAGAATCGTTGTCTTGTTAGGTGACAACATTTTTGAAACTTCAATCCAGCATGCTGTTAACGATTTTCAGGCACAACAGCGAGGTGCCCGTGTATTGCTCAAACAGGTAAAAGATCCAAAACGCTACGGGGTTGCCACCTTAAATGGTCATCACATTACCGCTATAGAGGAAAAACCGAAACATCCGAAAAGTGATTACGCGGTAGTAGGTGCTTATTTCTACGATGCTTCAGTATTCGACATTATCCGTACGGTTGAACCCTCAGCACGCGGGGAGTACGAGATAACCGCTGTCAATAACGCCTATATTGATCGCGATGAACTTGAATATAGTCTTGTTCACGGTAAGTGGGTTGATGCAGGAACCTTCGACTCGCTTACTGAAGCACATCAGATTCTGCTGAATTCCTCGGATTGGCAGTAACACATCCGCATCCCTTCTCCGGTGCCATGACCTCGAAGGGAATTGATAGCATAGAGAGGGAAATGGACGAAAAACCGATTTTATCTATCGTGGTCCCGGTTTACAACGAAGAAGACAACATCCGTCTGCTGTTTGAAAAGATTCAAACGGTATGTGAGGCAATCGGTGATGCTTACGAAGTGTTATTCGTGGACGACGGAAGTAAGGACAAAACTTTCGCAGTGCTTTCAGAGTTGAGCAAACAAGCACCGCAATTGGCAGTTATCCGATTCCAAAAGAATGCGGGACAGACAGCAGCGATGGCGGCTGGTTTTGAATTCGCGCAAGGACAACGGATTATCAGTATGGACGGGGATCTGCAAAATGATCCGAGCGATATTCCGCAGCTGCTTGAAAAACTCGACGAAGGCTACGACTTGGTATGTGGATGGCGAAAAGAGAGGCAGGATAAATTTTTGACGCGGCGTGTCCCTTCTATCGTTGCCAACTGGATCATAGGTAAAGTGACAAGGGTTCCTATCCATGACAATGGATGCTCCCTTAAAGCGTACCGGGCATCGGTTATTAAACAGGTGCCGCTCTACGGAGAGATGCATCGATTTATTCCTGCGATGTCTACAGTGGCAGGGGCGCGTATCGCCGAGATTGTTGTGTCACATCACCCGAGACGTTTCGGAAAAAGCAAGTACGGACTTGGAAGAGTATGGCGCGTTATATTAGATATTATTGCCTTCAAGTTCATAATTTCTGTCTTCACGTCGCGCCCGAAACCACAAAAACCTAAAAGGCTATTGCAACGGCTATCAGATGTCCTTTTTAACCCGAAGCAGAAAGCATTTCGCGCTGCTGCGATTCTGAGTCTCCCTTTTTTCATTTTAGGACGCATTTTATTTGGTAGTGCCAACATCGTAGTAGTTAGCTGCTTCAGTTTAGCGGTCGCCTTACTGGGACTTGGGTGGCTGACAGAGAACAAAATTCAACAGGCTAAACAGAAGTTACCTGAGATGGGGAAACTCGCTCGCTTTTTCATCTTTAGATGTAAGCGGAGACCCGTTCGGCTTTTTGGTCCCATCAGCGTGATGTTGCTGATACTCGGCGGAATTCTATTAATTCCGCAGGTGGGTTCACTTTCGTCGAAAGTGTTACACATTGTAGCATCAAATCTGAGTTCTATCTCTATCACAACCGGAATTTTGGTGTTTTCCTTTGGACTCTTCGGTGAACTCATCGCGTTTGCGAATGCCAAACGGGTAAAAGACTACACCGTCGAAACATTTTTGAATGCTAACAACGAAGGGATCCGCAGTGAATAGCCTTCCTGAGAGCGAAATCTGGCAAAATTGGCGCGGTGAATTCCCGGTAACCGCAACTTACATTTATATGAACCACGCCGGCGTTGCGCCGTTATCGCGTCGGGTGCGAGATGCAATGGCAGGATTCATAGAAGATGCCACACTTTACGGTGCAGTGCATGCTGACGATTGGGCAGAAGCAGCAGAGGCATGCCGTGTGACAGCGTCACGGCTCATCAACGCCGATGCCACCGAAATCGCTTTTATGAAGAATACAACGCAAGGTATTCTCATCACTGCGAACGGTATTGACTGGCGGGAGGGAGACAACGTCGTCACAACAGCGGTTGAGTTCCCTGCGAATGTCTATCCGTGGTGGTGTTTGAAGGAACGCTACGGTGTCGAAACGCGCATGGTGCCGGAACGAGATGGACGTATCTATATTGAGGATATTGCTGCTGCGATTGATGAACGGACACGCGTTTTAACAATCAGCCATGTGGAATTCGCCTCCGGTTTCCGAAACGACATCAAGGCACTCGGTGAACTGTGCCGAGAACGCGATATTTGGTTTGTCGTGGACGCTATTCAGAGTCTAGGTGTCGTTGAAGTGGATGTGAAATCCTGTAACATTGATATTCTTGCAGCGGATGGACATAAGTGGTTATTGGCACCGGAGGGCGCGGCGATATTTTACTGTGCCGATGAAAGACGGGAACAGTTGATCAACACGAATGTCGGTTGGGCGAGTGTCGTGAATCCTCGCGATTTTCTCAACTACGACCTAACGCAGAAATCGGACGCAACCCGTTTTGAGGAGGGGTCTTACAACAGCGTCGGATTATACGGACTTAAAGCGGCAATAGATTTACTGCATGACATCGGTATCCCTGCAATTAAAGCACGGGTTTTGGAACTCACGGCACGCCTAATAGCAGGATTGGAGGCGAAAGGCTATCGGGTCATCACACCAAAAACAGAAGCAGATAGAGCGGGGATCGTTATTTTTGAAAGCGACCGGTACACGCCTGCCGAAATCTATGAGACACTCTATGGTGAGAATATAATTACAGCAGAACGTGGGAGTGGTGTCAGAGTCTCGCCTCACTTTTACAACACACCCTCTGAAATCGAACGTCTACTTGAAGTGTTACCGGAACTGTGATATTGCAAACGTCCCTTCTTGGTCAACGGAGTTTCAAACGCCAGCACCGATAGCATATAGAAAAGATACCCAACACCTAAACTAAGGGAAAAAAAGTGGAAACTATACATACGCAAGATCACATTCAGACACATATAGCGAGGACAGTCTTAACAATCTGCCTATCGCTTATCCTTGGATCTCTGTTGATGCTCGGTGCTTGTACAATGCCGGGTGGCAATCAGAAGATTAATAAGATCCGTCTCTCCATTCAAAATACGTTACCCCTCCAGCGGAAAAACGTTCCGATTGTGTTGACTGGGGCTCAACTCCGAAAGGTGAACCCCGATTTCTCCTTTAAAGCCTATTCTGTCGTCACTGGGAAAGCCCCGCGAGAAGTGATGATTCCAGCACAAGCAGATGACTTGGATTACGATGGAGAAAGCGATCAACTCTGTTTTTTGCTAAACTTAGAAGCCCAAGAGACGAAAGAGATATCAATCCTTTACGATCCGACTGTTAAAGCGACATTAACGCTTGATATCAACAAACAGACGCGCACGGCTATCTTTCCTGAACTGAACGCAGTGGCGGCAATGGAATCAAATTTAATAGCGTACGTGCTAAAGCCGAACGGTGCTTTTGTCGCTTATGGAAAAAAGCGAGTGGAACTTTTCAGCATGGATGCAATGTTTCAATATGAATTAGATCCTCAGAGACCGCTCTCACCGGAACTCAGGCATCACTTTGAGAGTAACGGTATATCCCTCTCCCAGCAGGTTCAAATAGAGATACAGAAACCACAACAACAGTGGGTCGTACGCGACCTTGAGAATCAAGAGACCTACTTTATCCGAAAATCGTACGACAGCGAGGTTTCCGATCTCGGTCAGGAAACGCAGACAGATGGACAATTGAATGTCGCTAAATCAATTGGGTTATCGCTGAACGCGCTCCTTGATCCTGAAACCACCGAAATGGTAGCACTAAATCCCGGTGAAGGTTTAATAGGCTGCGGCGGGATCGCATTGTGGCATAAAGAAACAGAGAAGATGATTCCACTCCCTGTTGAAGGTAACTACGTCCGAATTCTTGCCAATGGTTCGATTCGCTCTGTTGTTCAAAGGATTGTCCCGGAGTGGAACATTAACGGTGAAACATGCCGATTAACATCAACGACCTTCATCTATGGAGAAAACCCATGGATTGAGCACCATATCCATATTGATGGAGACTTACCGACATACGCTATCGCCACAGGTATTCCAAATCTGAACGGTGCTTATAAAGAAGACAGAGAACAGGGCTGGATATGGAGTTGGGGAACAGACCCAAGAGGCATAGATACACTCGGCATCGCACTTATTGCCTCCGCCGGTCAAGATACACATAATACAAACAGGTCTGAGAAAGCCGACTTTTTGCCGGTCATCCTAACACCTGATGCGAAAGGCAGGCTTAACTATCGTACATTCGCCATTTGGGGTGGCGGTATTGATGGCATTGAGACAGAAACGGAATTCGCACAGCACGTTCAAGAAACGACGACTATACTGAAGACCCCTCCACTCATCAAGTTCCTACCGAAAGAGGAAGAAAAGTAGTCTCAAACTAACCGGAGAAATCATGATCATCAAGGAAGAGTGCCTACAACTTATTGCAAACCAACGGACAGATGAAATCGTTGTCACAACGATGGGAACTACCGTGCCGTGGGGCAAAATATCAACACACCCGTTGGACTACGCCTCCGTCGGGAGTGCGATGGGACACGCTGCCGATTTTGCGCTCGGCATCGCGCTTGCGAAACCAGACAAAAAGGTAGTTGTGCTTAACGGGGACGGTAGCATGTTGATGTGTTTAGGTACGTTAGCAACAATTACCGCCTTGAACACGCCACCATCGAACTATCTGCTTTTTGTCTGTGACAACGGCACCTACGAGGTGACCGGTAATCAACCGGTACCTGTTGGTAAGGCGGGTTTCAGTTGGTCCATGATCGCAAAAGGTGCCGGTTTTGAACAGGTGTATGAATTTGATAATTCGGACGCACTTGAAGCTGAACTTCCGAAAATTTGGAATGAGGTTGGTCCGATTTTTGTGAGTCTGAAGATCGCGCAAGCACACGAGCCACCACCCGATCGGTGGGGCGGTTTTCCTTACCCGTACCTACAAGAGTCACTTGCCGAATCTACACACAAGTTACGGGAGGCACTTGCAAGGTAGTAGGCACGCTCCGTCGTGCCGTAACCTATAGGACAATTATGACAACCACAAAATTAGAAACCCGACGGATGGGACGGACTGAAATGCGTCCGAACGCGCTTGCTCTCGGGGCGGCGTGGTTGTGGCGGAAGCCAGATGCTGAAGTCATCGGCGCGATTCGTCGCGGCATTGAACTCGGCATTAATTATATTGACACTTATCCGGGGCACGCGGAACATCTCTGGGGAGAAGCACTCTCCGATGGATTGAGAGAAAAGGTCTACCTACAAGCAAAGGTCGGCACGCACCCCGAACGATCGAAAGACTTCTCTACAGACGGCACACGCTGGAGCGTCACCAATAGCCTTAAAGACCTCCGCACGGACTACCTTGATGCTGTGCTTATCCATGATCCGATTGATATGGAGAGTGTGCTGGCACCCGGTCAAGCGTTAGATACACTGTTAGAAATGAAAGCGGAAGGTGCTATTCGACATATCGGTGCTGGCGTACGCTCTCATGAATTCCACAAAGAACTGATCGAAACGGGGCATATTGACATTATCCTTACCTTCTTAGACTATACGCTGTTATCGCAGTCTGTAGTAGAAACAACGTTGCCTTTGGCACGCGAACACGATGTCGGCATTATTCTCGCGAGTCCATTAGGCATGGGGAGTCTGACAGGGACAGAGCCGAACGTCGAAGATGAACGCCGACGGAACCCTGATGCTGAACCGAAGGGATACGCGATGTGGAAATGGTGTCAGGAACGTGATGTCAATATCCGTCATTTGGCGATGCAGTTTTGTCTCGCTGCACCGATAGACGGTGTTGTTATGTTCGGTCCCGCGGATAAAACACAAGTGGAAGATGGGTATGAAGCGGCGACGACTGACATCACGGCAGATATTTGGGAGGCATTTGAGACGGAATTTGGCATTAGGCGCGGGATGTAGATTGTCTGAATCAGGATTCACAGGATTAAGGGATTTTCAGGATTAGAGTGACCTATGTACTTGGTGAATGTTGAGAAGATCTTGTAGGCGCGGTTTGATGAAGATTAAAAAATTAATTCGGTAATATTGTTATTCGTGTTATCCTATTGCCAAAGGAGGTATTCTCTGATGGCAAAACACCATAAGTTGGAGTTAACTGAAGGCGAAATACAAGCCCTCGTTGATCTTCGGGATAAAGGCGAACCGGCTTATCTTCGAGAGCGTGCGACAGCGTTGTTGAAAATCCATGAAGGCTTTTCTCCACATGAAGTCGCCCGCAGAGGTTTGTTGAAGAAACGCGACCCCGATACCGTTTATGCTTGGCTGCGTCGGTATCGCGAACACGGTATTAGCGGGTTGTCTAATAAACCCGGTCGAGGTCGCAAACCTGCTTTTTCACCTAAGTCGCCCGAAGAAGCCGAGTCGGAACTCTTAGTGGCAATCGGTCAGGATCCGGGAAGCGTCAATGAGCATCAAACGCGCTGGACGCTCCGCAGTCTCGGTCAGGTCGTGCCGTGGCTTGAGGGTCTATCGCTCCCCGGCATTCATCAGATCTTCTCACGCTTGGGTCTCAGCTATAAGCGTGCCAGAGAATATCTGCGGAGTCCTGATACCGATTATGCTGAAAAACTTTCTCGCATCAAGCAAGCGTTAGAAGAAGCCCGTGAAAACCCAGAAACTTGCGTTGTCGTTTACCAAGACGAGTTTAGTTTCAATCTACAACCGAGAGTCGCAAAAGACTGGGCGGAGACAGGGACGAAATGTCCTTTGGCACGCCAGAGTTATCTCCCAGAGGAGACCTGCTATGGCATCGGGGCGCTCAACCCACACACCGGAGATGTTGTTTATCAGCAAGTCAAAAGCTGCACGGTTGTCGCACTCCATACATTTTACACCCAGATTTGCCAACGCTACCCAAACGCTGAACGCATCTATTTGATCCAGGACAATCGGGCGATCCACTTTCACGCGAATCTTAGGGCAGCACTTCTGCCACAGACGACGAGGTTTGTTAGACCGACCCCACCGAATTGGAGCGAGAAACCGTCAAAGAAAATAGGCAAACTTGAGAAACTCCCTATTGAGATATTGCAGCTCCCAACGTATGCCTGTTGGACGAATCCGATTGAGAAGTTGTGGCGCTGGGCGCGTCAAGCCGTCATACATCTGCATCGTCTCAGCAATGACTGGACAGCCCTTCAGGAGAAAGTCAGCGACTTCATGGAACAGTTCAAAGGCGGGTCACAGGAGTTGCTACACTATGTCGGATTATTACCGAATTAATTATTTAATCTTCATCAAACCGCGCCATCTCATTTATAGTAAAGTCCAAAAACATCTGAACACAATAGGGTTTGATACTTCACCGCCGCTGGCGAGGTTTTGCGGTGTACTCACCCAAATGCGATCTGCATTCCTAACCTCGCCAATTCCTTAGTGTCCATTTAATTGTAGGCTTTACTATAATTTGAGGGATTCAAAGATAGATACAATGTGGGCAACTTTTACTTTTTCACACCAGCAGCCAAATCTGACGCGAATTGTTTCACCGCAGTGAGCAATTTCGCTTCGTCATCTATATTCTCCTCGACGACATTGATGATAGCACTTCCAACAATCACACCGTCTGCAAAATCTGCTACCTGCTTCGCCTGCTCAGAGGTTGATACACCGAACCCAACGCTAATCGGTTTATCCGTATGTTTTCGCAGCTCTGCGATCATCGGTGCGACTTCGTCTGACAGCATTGCCCGCGCGCCTGTTACACCGGTTACTGAAACACAATAAATAAATCCAGTGCTGACGGATGCGATCAATTGCATCCGTTCCGGTGGGCTTGTGGGCGCGACGAGAAAGATAGTGGCGAGGTTATATTGTGGGGCAATCTCAAGCAGTGGCTGTGCTTGCTCTGGTGGTAGGTCTGGCACGATGAGACCGTCAACGCCTGCATCTTGCGCTGCTTTGCAAAATGTTTCCTCCCCCATCCGAAATATTGGATTATAATAACTCATGAGAGCAATTGGGATTTCCGTCTTTTTACGGAGGGATGTCACCATCTCCAGAATTTGTTGGAGTGAGATGCCGTGTGTGAGTGCGCGTTCGCTTGCGCGTTGGATAGTGGGACCATCTGCGATTGGATCGGAGAAGGGGACACCGAGTTCAATGAGATCTGCGCCTGCTGCCTCAAGCGTGAGCAAGAGTTTGGAGGTAAGTTCTGGATTCGGGTCGCCAGCGCAGAGGTACGGCATAAATGCACTGGCACCTCGGTCTCGGAGTTCTTGAAATTTTTTGTCAATTCGATTCATGGATATGATTGCGTTCCGGCTTTCTCTTAATAGGTTTTCTCAATTATATCTCACACGAATTGAATTGTCAAGAAAAGTTTTGGGTTACACCAGAGTCATTCAGTTGTCCCACAGGATCAATATTTGGATTTCCCAGAACCTCGTGTAGAAGCACTCTGTGAATCGCGACTGCTCCAATAAAATTGGCGAAAAACCGAAAACTGAATGGCTCTGGGCGAACAACAGGACTATTCAGTTTTCGGAATTTTTTGTAATATTTTTCACATCTGTTAATATTTTGAGATAGCACATATCGCGTGATTTTTCACGCGATATGTGCTATCCTTCACCGTAAAAAATGAACCTATTTTTTGAGGTGAATCATGACAAGCAGTTCCTCTTGCCACTTACTTGATATATTAGCAGAAGTGCCGGATCCGCGCCATAAAAAAGGCAAACGCTATCCTTTGGTCTCTATCTTGGCTTTGATCGTCATCGGTCTGATGACGGGACATAAAGGTTATACCTCTGTAGCGACGTGGGCAGGAAGCCAACCCGAACTGATCCAAGCATTAGGTTTCAGATCTAAGAAGACCCCGCGTGCGTCAACACTGCATAATCTCTTGAAGCGTCTTGACGTAGCGAGTCTCGAAGCCTCCCTAACGAAATGGGTGTTTTCAAAACTTGAAAGTCTTCAAGTTTTGAAAACACAGCGTCTACAAGGCATCGCTATTGATGGAAAGGAGTTATGTGGCTCTGAAAACCCAGAGACGGGATACCGGACACATTTACTTTCCGCAGTCTGTCATGAGTTAGGGATTACCCTCGCACAACAGCCTGTCAGTGGGAAAACCAACGAGATTCCGATCTCAACACAACTCCTCAAAGCGTTTGATGTCGCAGAGAAAGTCGTGACGACAGATGCCCTTTTGACGCAGAGAACCTTTTGTAAAGAAGTTCTCGAACATCAGGCAGACTATGCGCTGCCTGTCAAAGAAAATCACAAACAGATGTATGACGACATTCAGCAACTCTTTGAACCCCTCTCGGAGACAGATGCCACAGAGGTTGAGACCCGACGCTTTGAAAACCTTCACACCCAAGAAGGCGCACACCTTCATACCTACACCCATGTTGAAACATCACACGGGTTGACCACCACACGCACCCTAACCGCAAGCACATTGCTCACAGATTACATCAAATGGCCCGGAATCGCTCAGGTTTATCAATACCAATCTCAGCGAGAAAACACAAAAACAGCCCAGATCTCCTCGCAGACGCAGTATGGCATCACGAGTCTCTCACCCGAAGTCGCATCCGCAGAAGACTTGCTCAAACTCCGACGCGAACATTGGACGATAGAAAACAAAGTCCATTGGGTCCGAGACACCGTTCTCGGGGAGGACGCTTCACAGGCGAGAACCGGGAGTATACCACAAGTCATCGCAGCATTACGCAACACTGCCATGTCTGTTTTACGCTTCGCAGGACACACAAAAATCTCTGAAACAATACGATTTCTCGCTTCAAAACCTTTACTCGCAGTTAAACTCATCCAATGAGAAATTGGAAAACTGAATAGCCCTGGGGCGAACAATACAACATGTTGCAATCTCTGTTCTAATATGCTATACTTTTATGAAGAATGTGAATGGGCAACAGATTGATTAATATTCATGGAGGCAGACATGTCATCTCTCGCAGCACAAACCATTTTTACTCCAGAGGAATACATCACTTCAGAACGCAAGGCGACAGTCAAAAGCGAATACATCAGCGGTCAGATATTTGCAATGTCTGGTGCGAGTCTCGCACATACTCGCATCACAGCGGATATAGTCACTGAACTTAACATCCAACTGAGAGGACGGGAGTGTGAAGTCGTCAGTAACGATATGCGCGTAAAGACCGGTCCGAAAGGTGCCTATTTTTACCCAGATGTTGTCGTTTTCTGTGGCGAACCCCGATTTGAGAATAACGTTTTTGATACACTTCTCAACCCTATCCTTGTTATAGAGGTACTTTCACCATCAACCGAAGTGTATGACAGAGGCGAAAAATTTAGGCACTATCAAGAACTCACATCTTTGCAGGAATACATCCTCGTTTCACAGGATAGGGTTCGGGTTGAACAGTATCGACTTACCCAGACGCAGTGGGTGCAGACCGAGTTTCAATTGCCTGAAGATCTGCTACCACTCGTTTCCATCGGATGCGAACTACCCTTAGGGGATATTTACAGGCGTGTTCGCGAGGTCATTTAATGAATTGCCTTTTCTAACACGACGGTTCGTCTGACAAAATCAATCTGTAGGCGATATTCTTTCAGCAGGCGAGTTCCTATGAGAATTTCACTGCCAACAACAAAGGTCGCCTCTGCGGAAATCATTTTGCCATCAAAAGGGAAGTTAATCCGATAAAGTTCCTCTTCGATCGTTTGTCCGCTGGCTAATACAGAAGTCACTTCCCCTATATATTGAGGATTTAGGGTTTCCCGTAATGTTTCAGGTAATTCCAGATCACCATTGAAGCCTGTATCAATAGTCGCTGTCCACTCTTGCCCGGCAATAGAGAGCACAATTGTTGGCACCCCTGTATCCGACACCGTTCCTTGAATCACCGCCGCCCGCCTTTCCAAAGATAAGCGGCATAGCCGACCCGTTCAAAGAAAAGTGGAGAAGTCAAGCCTTCAGTTTCGCGTTTCTTAACAATCTCCAGAGCAGAGTCGCCGAACCAAATCCGGCCACTTTTCGGATCGATACCGGCTGTCTGCCCAATCTGTTCGGTAATATCGTGCTGTTTCTGGTATTCCGCCCAGATACGTTTGGCATTGCGTGAATCGGCTTCTGTCCAATTTGAGTGTTTCATTGTTGATTCCTCCCTTCTGTGGCAAGCACAGTCTGAGACCGAGACTTTCCAACTAAAGAATACCACCAAACTTGGGCAATGTCAAATTGAATTCACGAGGTCGGTGTGTAAAGTTTTGACATTAACCTCTCTCGTAGGAACGAAACCTTATAACTCCACAAAATGTCATATCCATATTTTGAAATTAAAGAAGGCGAGGCACAAAAACCTCGCCTTGCAATAGGAAAATCACGCTTTCCTATGACGCTTAAGAACATATTTCGGTAATCATAGAAGGACAATTTTCAATCCAGAAGCGTCTATAATCTTGAAAATCCTATAATCCTGTAAATCCTGATTCAGACTGTAAAAGGCTATGTCCCAAGGTCTAACGCTTCATCAATACGCTCAAGAATCCATTCCTCAATAAGTTTACCCGCTGGGATGCCGCGTTCCTCAGCAAGTGTTATCACAACCTCAGCATCTTCAGGTGTTAGCCAAACAGAGGCTTTGAATTCATTGTCCTGTTTCAAGAGCATGCCCTCCTGTTGCTGCATCTCTTGGGCTGCGAAGTATTCATGATCACCGTAGACATCATCATATTCTTCAACTTCGGGATCTATGATGTGTTTAAGCATTATCAGTGCCTCCTATTGGCTATTTTCGTGTCAAGAAGATACTCTGGGTATGTAAATATTTTGTCAAACGCTCGCGGGCGAGGTTGGAAAACCTCGTCCGTAGAATGGAATAAGACAGAAGTAAGGCACGGAAATCTCCCCTACAACCACTAATCATGCCTTTCGGAAGACAAATTCCGCGCCCTCAAAATCAACAGTGATCGCATCGCCATTGTGGAAGGTGCCCTCTAACATCTGGATTGCCAATGGGTTGAGGATATCTCGCTGGATTGTCCGGCGAACGGGTCGCGCGCCGTATACTGTGTCAAATCCACGTTTCACCAGTTCATCGTTTGCAGATTCAGAGAGTGTCAAGGTCATCTCCTTCTCAGCAAAGCGATTGCTCAGCTGCATAAGTTCCAGGGGGACAATCCGTTTCAACTCCTCAATACCGAGCCGGTCGAAGATAATCAAATCGTCGATACGGTTGAGGAATTCGGGTGGGAAATGTGCCTGTACCGCTTCCATCACCTTCCGACGAATTTCTTTTCCATCCAAAAGCGGATCGCTAATCCATTGACTGCCGATATTGGAGGTCATGATAACAACCGTGTTCTTGAAATCGACGGTACGTCCTTGCCCATCTGTCATCCTACCATCGTCAAGCATCTGGAGTAAGACGTTGAAGACTTCTGGGTGCGCCTTCTCGACCTCATCAAGCAGGATAACACAATAGGGGTGTCGTCGGACAGCCTCAGTCAACTGCCCACCTTCATCGTAGCCGACGTACCCAGGGGGTGCGCCGATTAATCGAGAAACGGTGTGTTTTTCCATGTACTCGCTCATGTCGATGCGTGTCATGGCATTTGCATCGTCGAAAAGGAACTCGGCGAGGGATTTAGCGAGGTGCGTCTTGCCGACACCAGTGGGACCCATAAAGAGGAAAGAGCCGAGCGGTCGATCGGGATCACCGAGACCGACGCGTGCGCGGCGAATCGCATTAGAGACTGCACTCACTGCCTCATCTTGCCCGATAACCTGTTCACGCAAACGCTCTTCCATGCTAATCAGTTTTTGTGTTTCGCCTTCCATGAGTCGGTAAACAGGGATACCGGTCCATTTTGCCACAATTTCGGCAATGTCTTCGGCACTTACCCGCTCTTTCAACATCTGTGTGCCTTGCGTATTCGTTTCCAAAGTTTCTCGGACAGTTTTGAGTTGCGATTCCAGTTCTGGTATTCTGCCGTATTCCAGTTCTGAGGCTCTACCGAGATTTCCTGAGCGTTTGGCTTGCTCGGATTCAATGCGGAGTGCCTCAATCTGCTCCATCAAGTCACCAATCTGCGTCAAACTCGCTTTTTCGTTCTGCCACGCTGCTTTGAGCGCGTCCGATCGTTCTTTAAGTTCAGCAAGTTCCGCTATCAGTTTTTCAAGACGTTGCTGTGAAGTGCTGTCTTCCTCTTTCTCGAGTGCCTGCTGCTCTATCTGAAGTTGGACAATACGGCGTTCCACTTCGTCAATTTCCTCTGGCACGCTATCAATCTCGATTCTCAAGCGTGATGCTGCTTCGTCCACCAAATCCACGGCTTTATCCGGTAAGAAACGTTCAGAGATATAACGTTTTGAAAGGGTGGCGGCAGCGACAATAGCGTTGTCCTGAATTTGCACGCCGTGGTGCGTCTCATAGCGTTCCTTCAAGCCGCGCAGAATAGCGATTGTGTCTTCAACTGATGGTTCTTCAACCTGCACAGGCTGGAATCGACGTTCCAAGGCGGCATCCTTTTCAATATGTTTGCGATATTCGTCAAGGGTTGTAGCACCAATACACCGAAGTTCACCGCGTGCCAATGCGGGTTTGAGCATGTTATACCAAATTAACTTGATTAGAAGTCTTTTGATCAAGTCAGCATTGCGAGGCACAGGGACCTCGCGCTACAAATGGGGTTAATTTGGTATTAGATGCATCCACAGCACCCTCTGCGGCACCCGCGCCGACAATGGTATGCAGTTCGTCAATAAAGAGGACAACTTGTCCTTCTGCCTGCTCTACATCGGCGAGGACGGCTTTTAACCGATCTTCAAATTCACCACGGTACTTACTGCCCGCGATGAGCGCGCCCAAATCGAGAGCGATAAGTCGCTTCTCCCGTAGACTCTCTGGAACATCGCCGTCAGCGATACGTTGTGCTAATCCCTCCACAATCGCTGTTTTCCCGACACCGGGTTCGCCGATCAGTACAGGATTATTTTTGCGTCTTCGGGAAAGTACCTGCATCACGCGTCGGATTTCATCATCACGACCGATAACGGGGTCGAGTTTACCAGAAATCGCTTCTTGTGTAAGCTCCCTGCCAAATCGGGTCAGTGCTTGGTATTTGTCCTCCGGGTTCTGATCGGTTATGCGTTGGTTGCCTCGGATATCAACGAGTGCTTTAAGGATCTTGTCTTTGGTTACACCGGCTTCCCGAAGGATTTTACCCACTTCGGTCTGTTTTGCTTCCGTACAGGTTATCAGAAGGTGTTCTGTACTGACGTACTCATCTTTGAGTGTTGTCGCCTCTTTGAATCCAGCATCCAAAACGGATTGTAGCGCGTGAGCAATGTGCATTTCAGAAGCAGCACCTTGCACTTTCGGTGTTTTTTGAATGGTAGTTTCAATTGCTGACGCAATTCCGGCAATATTGACACCTAATTTCTGAAAGATTGGTGTGACAATCCCATCCGTTTGTCTAATGAGTGCCAACATCAGATGCTCAACGTTAAGTTCAGGACTTTGGGCATCCGTTGCTAAATTCTGTGCTGTTTCGAGTGCTTCTTGTGCTTTAATTGTAAGTCTATCAAATCTCATGATGAACCTCCTCGTCGTTCGTATTTCATATAAATTGCAACGATATTTATATTGGAGCAAGATTCATGCCATTTTCTTTTTCCCTTGGTAGTCGAAAATGAGCAATTGCACACCAAAGTTCATGCCACTTTGGCATCCAACTTGCAAATCTGGCAGGAAAATAGTTACGATTAGGACAATTTATCATTTGACGTTCTATTCGTCTGAAAGCGGTTCGGTTACGACAAGTTCTTGATTCACAGTGAGGTTCTCCAATATCTGTACTACACCGCTCTGCCAGCGAATTTTAAGTTTATCAACGACATCGTGCTCCCCGACCCCGAGAAGCACCCTTGGATCGTTGCTACTGAGATAGCTGGAACCTACATGTACCTCGCGCGTCTGGGACTCAGAACCGAGCGTCAATGTTATGCGTGCCCCAATGCCGTCACGATTGCTGCCGGTGCCGATCAGTTTGAGTCGGAGCCAGTTGTTGAGGGTCTGGCTTTCATTACGGAGGAGCGTTACTGTGCCATTCAATTGTGTGACGAGCAGATCTGTGTCGCCATCGTTATCGTAATCTCCGAAGAGGGTACCGCGACTGACAGCAGGATGTTCATCAAATCGGACCTCAGCAAACGTGCTATCGCCTTGATTCCAGAAGAGTTGATTCGGTTGCTTATACGAAAGCACATCTGTGGTCTGCTCAACGGTCGGAAAGATATGCCCGTTCGCGACGAAAATATCGAGGTGCGCATCGTTATCGGCATCGAAAAACCCAGTACCGAATCCTAAAGAGAGATAACTCTCTTCGCCGAGTTGTGCTTTATAACTGACATCTGTGAAGGTGCCATCACCGTTATTTCGATAGAGGGTATTTGTTTCATAAGAGAAATTGGTAACGAAGAGATCGAGAAAACCATCGCCGTTGTAATCACCTGCATCAATACCCATACCGGCTTGAGCGATTCCATCCGCGCTGTAGGCACAGCCTGTGAGGATCGCAATCTCGGCAAAAGTGCCATCGCCTTTGTTATAGAAGAGGTAGTTGGGTGTGTCATCGTTGGCAACGTAGAGATCAGGGTTACCATCAGCATCAAAGTCTGCTGCAACAACGCCTAACCCTTTGCCGAGAAACGGACCGCCTGGATCTCGAATGTTGGCAGCCTTGGTGACATCGGCAAAAGTGCCGTCGCCGTTATTGCGGTAGAGTCTGTCGGGCGCGCCTTCAAAATGTTTCGGATGGCAGTAACCACGAACCTTCTCAGTTGCACCGAACGCGGGAGTCTCAAAACACGGAGGATAGGAAGCATCTAATTTATAGTTGAGGTAGTTAACAACATAGAGATCAAGATAGCCATCCAAGTCATAATCAAAAAAGGTCGCGCTACTGCTCCAACGCGAATCCGCTGTGCCTGATTTATTGGTGGTATCGGTGAACGTACCGTCGCCGTTGTTATGATAAAGTCTGTTTGTACCGAAATTAGTCACATAAATGTCCGCGTAACCATCATTATCGTAATCTCCGCATGCGACACCGTGTCCATAACTCCCTTGATTGCTGACATCGGCAGCTGCAGTGACATCTGCGAAAGTGCCATCGCCATTATTTCGGTAGAGCATACTTGGGGCAGCACTATTGACGAGGTAGAGGTCAAGGTCGCCATCGTTGTCATAATCAAGGAATGCGCCACCTGCTCCGAGCGTCTCGGGAAGATGAAACTCCCCAGTTGCACCGTCTGCGTGTTTAAAATGAATACCGGCAATATCGGTAACATCTCTGAAATGAATAGGAGATTCTATTGACAGGGCAGGAGGTGATGCCAGCGTGAAGAATAGGGTGGAAATTGCGATAATTAAAACCAGCCAACCAGATTTGAAAGTACAGTAACGGCAACTGTAAAAACTATCTCGCTTTAAAAGGGCGTTAGACGCGAGTGCATCCATAATGTGCGTGTTTCATCAAATTTTAGTGCCGACTGTGTGATACATCTCGGTGATCACTTCAAGGATGTCAGGGGCTTTAGCAAGGTAAGGGACCTTTGCCTGTTCTCTGATATCTGCGGGGATTCCATGTAGTGCTTCAGCGATAGCACCGGCGATCGAACCGAGTGTGTCGGAATCACCACCGAGAGAGATCGCATTACGTACAGCATCTTCATAATTTTCGGATTCCAAAGCACACGTGACCGCCTGTGGCACAGCACCTTGACACGTCATATCGAAAGCGTAATTGGGACGGATGTCGTCCACCGTCTGGGTCAAGTCGTAGCCGTATTCGGTAGCGATAACATCCCGGATCGCATCAACATTTTCACCTTGATAGGCGAGCCAGATAGCGTGTGTTGTTGCCCGCGCACCTTTTATCCCTTCTGGGTGATCATGGCTGATAGTGGTCACTTTGTCGGCTGCGAGAAGTGCTGCATCAAGATCATCACGATTCAGGAAAGCTGCCGGTGAGACGCGCATTGCTGCGCCGTTGCGGAAGGTGCAATTAGGTGCTTCTTCCTCGGACTCGGCATAAATCCACGTTTTAAATATTTGGCTGAAACCGCAATTTGGATACCGCTTCCCCCATTTGCGCATTGTCTTCGCTGGAGGGAGATCATTCAGGAGGGCATCAGCGACAGCTACCGTGCAAACCGAATCGTCTGTGAAACGGCAGTTCTCACCGAAGAACGGGAAATCCTTGGTTTTGATGCGGCGGTCTTTAGGTTCGTAGATCGACCCGACAATATCCCCGATAATCGCGCCCAGCATGTTGTCGTCCTTTAAAGCAATGTAGGGCTGAGGTACAGAGACCTCGCCCTACAGCATATAAACACAAATAGAAATCCGTTCTATCGGAGTGTCCGTTGTGCTTTGATGCTTGCCCATGTAGTGGTAAACTTGTCTTTTGGTTCCACACTTACGACGGGTGCTGCATAAGCGGCAAAATCAGCTGCATCAAAAGGGGAATTGTAGACGACGACTTCATCTATCATACCACCGAAGTAGTGAATATTGTTGCCTGCACCATCTTCGTCGTGGAAAACAGCGTTGGAATTGACGTGTGCGATACCGATATCGTCGCCATGACCATACATCGCTCCACCATCTTCACTCGCGACCAGTTCACCATTAAGCCACATCTCAAATTTACCGGGTTCAACTACAACATCGGCATCTCGGATAACCAAGCCGACATGATACCATTTCCCAGATTCTACCGGAGCAGCGGGCCAGGCACCAGCCCACTGGTATTCGGCACGGTTCCATGCGGCAACATAGACTTGCCCATCAAAGACATTAATGACGATACCGCGGGTCCGTCCGCCTTCTTCAAAAATCGTCTGCTTCTGTTCAGTAATATCCACATCGGTGCAGTTAAAATAAGCAGCGATAGTCCGATCGCTGTAGAAATCAGGTTTCGCGAGTGTATTGATACCGACGGAATCAGGGAGTTTGACACCATCATCTACACCGTCAAAAAGCAGTGCTTTGCCAACGATCCCGTCAACAACTTCTGGATCTCCAACGATCGTTCCGTTTAAGCCTTTTCCGGAGGTATCTGCGGCATCGCCATTGTCAAAATTCCAAACGCCTTCAACAGTTGCTTCATCTTTCGCTGCGTAAGTCGTTAGAGCTACCAACATGAGTAAAACGCTGAAAACGAAAGTAAAACGATATTTTGCCATTTTGGCATATCTCCTTTATAGATTGTTATTGTGTTAAATAACGCAATTTTGATATTGAGGTTACTTTTGTGTACGTTGGGCTTTCAGATGTGCCCAAGTCGTTGTGAATTTGCCTTGCGGTTCGACACTTAGGGGCTGCGCGAGTTTAGTAAAATCGTTCCCATCAAAAGCAGAACCGTAGACGATGACTTCATCAATTAGACCTGCGAACCAGTCGATGTTAGTTCCACCACCACCACCATCATGATAAGCAGTGCTCTGATTGAGATGGCCGATACCGATATCGCTCCCATGCTTATGGAGTTGACCACCTTTCTCTCGCGCGATGCGTTTGCCATCCAGCCACATCTCAAACTTTTTGCTCTCCACCTTACCGGCTGCGTCGCGAATGACGATGCCGACGTGATACCACCGCTTTGACTTAACATCGGCAGAGGGCCAGGCACCGTTCCAATTATACTGAGCGCGGTTCCAACCGCCGCCGTAAATTTTGCCGTTATGTACATAGATGACTAAGCCACGTGTCGCGCCACCTTCTTCATAAATTACCTGTTTCCGGTCATTAATTTTGACATCATCGCAGTAGAATAGCGCAGCGACCGTTCGGTTGGTATAGGGACCGCCTGTGTTTATATCCGCGGAATCCGGAATTTTTATGCCGTCATCTTTGCCGTCGAACTGCAACGCTTTTCCAGCGATACCGTCAACGGCTTTGGGGCCTCCAACAAGATTACCATTTAGTTTCTTTTTTGAAGTATCTTTAGCAGTGCCGTCATTAAACGTCCAGTTTGCGGCAACTGTCGCTTCATCCCGTTGGGCATCCGCTGATATAATTGGCAACAACCCGCATAGTAGTAGGACAAGACTCCATGTGCAAATCATTCCTCGAATCATTTTTGCTTATACCTCCTTATGGATTTTCTTAGTTATAGGTGTTATAGGTGCTGAAGTTCAGGCTTTTGAAGTGGATGTATTCGCGTTTCAAAATTTTGAATACATAATCTATTTTTAATTATTGAAAATTACCAAAATTTTGTCAAGACAAAAATTTACATAACACGGGTTACAATACCTTCGCCAAATTATGATGTATTGATTTGAGCGGGTGTCTGATGAATAGCACCGATTGAACCGAGCCGTTCAGCGATTTGCTCAATAACAATAGCATCAGGTTTTTCAATACCTTCGCCAATTATTTGAGTTTGAACTTGAGTTGAACGGATATGCCCTGAATAGAAGTATTGCTCCGAGACGCTCAGAATCGATCGTCAGATTGCCTTGAGGTCTAAGTGGCTAACTTTAGCGTCTTATAGGCAGAATACGGCTACAAATGGGTCTTCCTGCGGATCTGTTAGCTGATTGACAGACCTATCGCAGAGTTCTATGTGGTCGCTTACCTTACCAAAAACCGTCCATTTTTGGTAAGGTATTGTCATATAAAATCGCAAAATATTATAATTTATATAATCTTAAACAGGATTATATATTACTTTTAGTTTTAAATCAAGTAACTTTTCAGAAACAATCAGAGCCATTGAGTTCTGGGTGTTTTTTCGCACCTATCTTTTTGAGCGTGAAAGCACCTATATCCTTGCTAGCGACGAAACAGTGGTATCAAAATCAGGGAAATCTACCTATGGATTATCGCGTTTCTTCTCCGCGGTGTATGGTAAAACAGTGCCCGGTTTAGCGTTCTTTAGTCTGTCGTTGGTGAGCGTCAAGCAGGGGCGTTCCTACCCAATGCTTATGGAGCCAATCGTGCGTGGCGACACCGCATCGAATCAAACCAGGCTGTCCGCTGAACCCTGCGATGCCATTGACAGACCCGCCGAAAAACGCAAACGTGGACGTCCCAAGGGAAGTCGGAACCGAAACAAGGTGGAGGTGAGACTGAGTGATGCGTTGAAACATAGTCAAACGATGCTCACTGCGTTATTAGCACGCATGGGTGATTTGATACCGCTACGCTACTTTGTGCTTGATGGATACTTTGGACACAATAATGCGCTACAGATGACCAAAGCCTGTGGATTGCTTCTCATCTCAAAGCACGCTACCGAGGGGTGAAGTATTTGCGCGAAACATTAAAAATACTGCCGCAAAAACCGGATCCTATTGTTATTGAGCAAATCCCTGAACAGCTCGGTTCTATCGGGGCTGTTCAGCAAATACGCACTCAACTCAACGTCCCATAAATTAGCGAAGGTATTGATAGAATTACAGAGATATTACTTAAACTTCATGAAACCTCACCAGATGCATAACTACAACAATGCCAAATTCTATCGGGCGCTATAGTAACCGAGAAACGCGACATCTCGTAAACCACGGAACAACTTTCGTCTGACCCTGAAACGACTTTTCGCCCAAGTGTCTATATATCTCACCGCATCACGCGGGGCAAGTTGTGTAAAACGACACGGTTTCCCGATAAAGAACGGAGGTCCCCACTCAAATAGGAAGAGCGCAAAACAGAGTTGTGTCCGTAATGCCTTGGGCAATTGCTTGACGAACGCGTCAATCGCAATGACAGGTGTATCCAACGCTGTGTCGCATGGAACACCGACCATATAAGCGCACATGGACTTGAGGATCTCGTGTTCAGTTTGCGTAAAAAAGTAGGTAGCACTTGCGGCTGTTTTAGGCATCAGATTGTTCACGTGATTGTGACAAGGCCTCACACAATTCTCGTGCCTCTATGACAGGTTCTGTTTCGCAAGGACGAATCTCTAACACCTTTAAAATCTCTGAAGGCAATTGTTCAAAGATTTCGTCCCATTCAAGGTCTCCAGTACCTGGTGGATGATACGCCTCAAGGTCTTGGAGATCGTGTAGATTTACACCGACGAGATGCTCCGCATAATGCTCAAGCCATTCATCTGCCCAACATATACCGAGTTTTTCCTGTAGTGCTGCATGTCCAACATCGTGCCAATAACGCATCGGACTCCCGTGAAACTTCTCAAAGAACAATCCGACCTCATCAAAATTCGGGATTTGATAATAATACGGACGATTTTCAATAGCGATACAAAGTTCCATGCGTAGCGCGCTTTCGTTTAATTCATCAAGACTCCGTAAGACGGCATCGCGGTGTTTTGCCTCCTTGCGCTTCCGCCATTCAGTGGCTTCCGTTACCTTTTGACTGAAGGCTTCAAACTCGCGCTCGCCGTAAGTGTAAAGATCCCTCATCAGGTGTGATCGGTCGTAGGTATCAACTTCACCGAGATGGAGGACTACGGTTGGAACTTCCAATTCAAGGGCAAGTTCCATCGTTTGGAGGGTACGCCGGACTGCCTCTTTTCGTTCATCTGTGTTGAGACTGGAAAGTAAAATCTTGTCCTTCTCTGCGTCTGCTTGGGAGGTTCCGGGCAGGATAGGGCAAAAATTGTGGATGGAGCAGGGCGGATTTTCGCGGAGATACGGCTTAAGCTGCTCGACCTGATCCGGTGTCAGATGCCTGCTGAGTTCAATTGCCTCAAAGCCGAGGTCATTGAGTTCATCGAACAAGGCGGCACCATCTGCCTGTTTCAGGGCGTTCCAGATTGTTGAAATTGCTAACATCTTATTAGTTATCAGTTATCGGTTGTCAGTTGTTGGTTAAGAATTCTTTGTGGTGATTACACAAAACGTGTGTGTCCAACCCCGTAATCGAAGCCTAAAGACCGAGAACGGACTACTGTACAATAACTCTACGTCCTTTGACTTTCAGTCTGCCCTGTGCATACCACTTAATGACTTCAGGGTAAAGTTTGTGTTCCTCAACTTGAATCCGGTTGTGTAAACTCTCTTGGTCGTCCGTATCCAAAACGGGGACGGCCGCCTGAGCGATGATGGGACCGGAATCTACACCCTCGTCGACGAAGTGAACGGTGACACCGGCGATTTTCACCCCATACGCTAATGTATCAGCAACAGGATGCGCTCCTGGGAATGCAGGTAAAAGCGTGGGGTGGACATTAATAATACGATTCTTATATTTCCGAACGAAGGGCGGTTGGAACAGTTTCATAAATCCTGCGAGGACAACGAGTTCCGCGGCATAATGTTCAATGATGTTTGAAATTTCTGCATCAAAATCGACACGATTCTTAAAATCTTGGGCTTTAACAACGTGTGTCGGTATACTTGCACGTTTCGCACGTGTGAGTGCGTAAGCCTTCCGTCGGTCGCTGATCACAACTGCGATCTCAATACCACTTGTTTCGTCTTGATGTAGCTGCTCAATCAGGGTTTGGAGATTGGTTCCACTTCCTGAAACGAGGACTGCAATTTTCATACTTTTAATGATTGGGTTTTCGCTCCGATTTTTCCGTTGTCAAAATCGGGTTTTCGATGGATTTCAACAATATAATACCATTTCTAAAATTTTATGTTACATTAGCAGCGTTTATGCGCGCGGTGTTGACAACAAAACAAAAAAGTAGACACAACAGAAAACAACAGAAATTTTGGCTATCCCGAAATTGGCATATAAGTCAAGCAGCAACAGGGCTGAGAGGCGATTTCAGAAAGTTTCATAGCGGTCAAATTTCTGTTGTTTTCTGTTGTGACTCGACGGGTCGTACCATTCTCAAAGTTTATATTATGACGTGTGCGAGTTAAGTTATGGTTTTATTTAGTTTCACGATTGTTTAGATATTGTGAGGCTAACTTGGAATCTATTCCTTTTGCTGCGATCCTGTTAGGCCCCTCTCGTCGTAAAAGGTGATAGAAGGCGAAGAAGTTCCCAAATATGAGATGTAAATAAGACGAATATGTGAAGTATAAATATACTATATGTTAACTACCATAACGCGTATACGTATGAAAATTATTCAATTGGATATGGTATAAGTTATGAGCAAAGTGGTTAAGAATAGTGTTAGCTGTTGACAAAGGGCGCGCGTGAATCTTGAGAAGGGATCCTTATACCCAATTAACTTGATTAGAAGTCTTTTGATCAAGTCAGTATTGCGAAGCACAGGGACCTCGCGCTACAAATGGGGTTAATTTGGTATTATACCCAATTAACTTGATTAGAAGTCTTTTGATCAAGTCAGCATTGCGAGGCACAGGGACCTCGCGCTACAAATGGGGTTAATTTGGTATTACTTAATCACGCGCTGTTCTTTTCAGATTTCAAAGCTAAACAGAAAATCAATTTTGATTCTTTACCAATACGAATTTTTTGTCCTTTGCCCTTCTGGAATAGGCACCCAGATGCCACCGGTTTTCGTCGCCACTTGCTGCTGAAAGTCGTCATAGGTGCCGACAACGCTGACGAGTACCTGTTTTTGCTGTAACATTTGGATAATCGCGAGTGATGAGTATTCACCTTCTGCGGGTTCATCTGTAACCAGAATGAAATAGGTCTGTGCATCCTGACGGAGTTTTAGCCGTCGCAGCCCTTCCGCTACAGCGTCTAATAACATTTCATCGTCTTGGCGCGGTAATTCCACGATTTTGCGAATCTGTTCAAGCGTTTGCGGTGGATTGTAGACGTTGATCATGTTTACAGAGGCACGCGACCGGAAACGGACGACCCCTATCTGATAGTCTATTAAAGCGTTATCCCAGTTCCGAACGAGGATGTCAAGTTCTTGCAAAAAATTTGGAAGTTTATCGTCCATACTCTCGCTACTATCAACGAATAGGATAATATCGAGCGGTGTGTAAGTGCTGCGTTGGAGCACATGGCTACCGATTTTTGTATGAACATCCGACCACTGTGCGTTACGTAGCGACACTGCTTTGCTCCTCGGACTCATCGCCCTGTTGGGCCTCTGTGCCATTTGCGGTCGTGGTTCTTCAGGAATGAGATGCCATTTACCATCTGTCTCAGCGGCAAGTATCTGATGTTCATCGAGTGGAAGACCGAGGACATTGACATAGATACCGAACTCTCGGCAATGCGCGATGGTATCTGCTACACTCAATCCCATTTTGCTTGTGAAAGGTTCATCGGTCACAAGAATGAAATGCTTTTTAGATGTAGGGCGGAACCGAAGTTCTTTGACAGTTTGAACGACAGCATCCAAGGCATTTTCATCCTGATGGGTTATGATTTCTTGGAGAGTGCGCTTGTATTCCGTGAAACTTTTTGTCAACTGAACGACTGTGATTTTGTTTCCTTCTTTACCTGCCCAGAATTTTGTTACACCGAGTGCATAATCTATTTTGGAGGCTTTGTAGATGTCTACCATCTCTTTGAGATGTTTAGTGACAGCTTCGATATTATCCCTCATGCTACCGCTGGTATCAATAACGAAAACTACGTCAATAGGACCGCCTTCACTTGTTTCGACAATGTCCTGCGCGAGTTTTTTCATAACCTGTGGAAACGAAATCTTGGGCAACACCTTCCGTTTCTCCCGAATCTCCGCTATGAGCGCGGCTGATATATCCTCTTCCTCTTCCACTATCTTAAGGGTCGAAATTTTCGGTGCGCGTTGAATTCTCGGTGGTCCTGAGCGTTTCGCGCCAAAGGTGGTATCGCCTGCCGGACTTGCTGCCTCCGTCTTCGATAAATTCCCTTCAATGTCGCGAAGCGTACGGGCAGCGGTGCTGACATCGTTCCAGCTCTTTTTCGACAGGTCGAGAGATGCTGAAGGTTTCTCTGTTTCAAGTTCGGCTTGTAAACTGCGTCCTAAGGCAGGGTGCGGATTTTCAGTCGGCACGGCGACAGGAGATACCAGAGATGGTGGGGATTCCGCAGTTGTAACATCCGAAAGGTCACGTGAAGGCGTGTGAAGACGCGGCATGATCTTTTTCTGCATCGGTTTTGGTCGTGCAGTATTTTCCGCTGAAATGATCTCCGCTGCGAGACTTGCCTTATCCGACCCTATCGGTTGATTCTGCACCATGACGTAAAAGTTTGTGATTAGAAAAAACAGATGAAATATCAGAGAAACGGATAATGCTTTACGAGTTGCTGATTTCATTTTCCAAGTCCTCCCACAAGGTGTTACGTAGAAATCGAGGCACAGGGACCTTGGCAAACAGATCGCAGCATTTCCTTAAATGCGAGGCTTATTTCTGTTGAAGGTAGACAGTAAGCAACCGTTTAGGCGGTTCGGGCTGAATAACCTCGAAATAAATTAACTGCTCGGCATCCAATTCATGCGATTTCTCTACCAACTTATCATCAGAAGGTGGGTAAAGCGTTACCCCTACCATCGTAAAGACCGCGAAGGTCAGTATGAAGATGTAAACAGGACTCCGCGTCCGAATATTGTAGCGAAGGCTACCAATCAATATTGCGAGAGGACGTGCCCATCCAAAGGAGGCTTCAACAAACCGTCCAATGTGGGACCAGAGCGATTCCTGCTGTCGCTGATGTTGAGCGACCTCCGATGCGCGTGCCATTATACCACTTAAGAAGTCATCAGAGACTTCCACCTTACCAGCGTTGCGGAGGAAACTGTCGGTCTGTTGTAACCGTTGTACATGATCAGCACAAATCTCGCACTTTTTGAGGTGTCGTCGGATGAGATGGCGTTTCCATGCCGGCAATTCTTTGTCAATGTAAGCGGAGAGTTCGTCTGGATTTGCAAGTAGTGCTTCACATTCCGAACTGTATATGTCTGGAGATTCGGTCTGTCTATATTTTCGCATTGACCCTCTCCTCTCCTATTCCGGCTTTGATAAGCAGTTTTTTCATTTTTTGCCGAGCGCGATGAATCAACGCTTTAACAGCCCCTACCGAGCATCCGAGAATTTCTGCAACCTCTTCATATCGCAAATCTTGATACGTAATGAGCGTCAATGCAACACGTTGATTTTCTGGTAACTGTGCGAGTGCTTTGCGGATCATCTGTCTCTGTTCCTTTTTTTCGAGCATCACATCCGGCAGATAACGGGTATCCCGCATGATTTCGGTATGATACACATCCTCGCCTTCCGCAACCAGATCCTCAAAGAAGCAGGTATTCCGACGTGAACGGTTCCGAATCTCGTTCCGACATAAATTCGTGGCGATTGTATAGAGCCAACTTCTGAACGATGCGGTCGGTTCATAACGGCTTGCGTTCTTGAAGACCCGAAGGAACGTTTCTTGGGAGAGGTCCTCGGAGTGGTGATAGTCGTCGATAGAGCGGTGGATATAGTTAATCAGTGGGTTTTGATACCGTCGCACGAGCAACTCAAACGCCCCTATATCCCCCTTACGACATCTCATCATCAAATCTTCATCGGAAACAAACATGGTGTTCTCCCTAACGGCACTCCGTAGACTTCATGCCTTATATCCGCCTCATGAAACTATCTCAGGCAAGTTTCAACTTAATGCGCATTGCTGTTTTGTATGCGTTGACTGCTTCACGCCGCTTGCCCTGAAATGTATAGACTGCCCCAAGTTCAGAATGCAACTCAGCGTGATTTGGGATAAAACGGATAGCGCGCGTGTAAACGTCAATTGCCTCGTCGTAGCGTTTCAGCAAGCGATAGGTTGCAGCGAGGTTGAGGTGCGCTGTCGCTTCACTCGGTTCGCATGCTACCGCCATTTTGTAGGCATCTATCGCCTTTTCATATTCACCGAGCATAAAATGTGCCAAACCGAGATGGAAATGCGCCTCTGCCGATTCCTTGTTGTATTGAATCACCTGTTGAAATTCTTCAATCGCCTTGGCGTAGTTCCGAGCGTTTAAGGCATCCGCACCGTCTTTTAAGTGTTTCGCGGCGGTCTGATGCGTGTGAATATCGACCTGTCCACGCTGGATGAGTTCCTTTTGTGCCTGGCTTGAGGATACCGCGGAATCGTCAGGTACTAAGGCATTTTCTGCATCGGTTTTGTTGTTTTTCATCCGTCTTCCTTGTAATCTTACCGCGCGATGCGGAACCCAATTACAAACTCCGCATACCCGTCGCTAAAAAAATCGTAACTCGTGCAGGTGCTATAGTCATGATTGTAGTACCATGCACCGCCACATGCCACACGGAAATTTCCTTCATCGTCATAAGGTGTATCCGTCCACTCCCAGACATTACCTACCATGTCATAACAACCGAAAGGACTGATGCCGTCCCTGAAACTAACGACTGGGGTCGTCGTTCCCGCGCCAAGTTCTGCGGTGTTGCATCGCGGCTTGTCAATCTCATATCCCCATGGGAAAAGTCTGTCATCAAGACCACGTGCAGCGTATTGCCACTCTGGAAACGTCGGTAGTCTGCCCCCGATATAACGGGCATACGCCTCAGCATCTTCACAGGGAACCCAGACGACAGGGTGATCCCCTCTGTTTTCTGGATAGATGCCGTCTGCCCAATCCTGTGGCGGTGTGTGTCCGGTATCCTGAACAAACCGTTGGTATTGCGCATTGGTTACAGGGTAGACTCCGATCTCAAACCCATCCATCTCAAGCGGTGCAGACTCTTCGCCGATATATGCTGTCCCCGCGGGGATGTGAACGGTTGCATCTAACACTTGTAATGCGGCATCATGGACATCTTTATCTTCGTGTGCGAGTGCGTAACCGAGTGGTGAGATGACTTCACCGACCGGTGGCGTTGTGAGCTGCGGCATCGTCTCCCAGCCAAGTTCTGTGCTCAGCAGTAACCGGGCGGCATCAGACAACGATTCGTCGAAATGCCAAGTCCAATAATCTCGGCACAGTTTTTGGAAGGTATCTGGTGTATTACTCTCTACCAGTGCGATTCGAGATGCACTCGACTTCGTGATATTTAAGATGTTTTTTGTTGTAACGCTGTTCGTGCGCTCCATGTTTACTATGATAGCATAAAAAACTGTCCCTTGCAAGGTAATTTTTTAAAAAATTGATCCGCGATAATACAGCCTGAATCGCAACTTACGTCGATCGGGCCGATAACAGAGCAGACATTTTTCTTAAAATCTATTCCATCCTGAATTAGTGCCAGTCCATAAGGGATGTGAAAAATTTGAAAAAAATAGGGTAATTCGGTATAATAACATTAGTAGGACTTACGCAGACAGGCGATAAATCACCTTACTACAAACAGGTATACTTTGGAAATACGTGTGTTTCTCAAAAGCGGTATGGTTCGTAGTAGCGCAATTTATTGCGCTTTGCGTAAGTCCTAATTAGTTCAATATAATAAGGAGTATCAATCAAGTCAGTAACCCAACCTTAAAAGGTTGGGCTTGTGCGAAGCGCATGCCAAGCGTCCACTCCACGAGTTAAACCGCTGACTACAGGTCGCCTGGACCCGTGGCGATATTAATAACGGGCGGACTGTAGAACCCTCGTTCGCAGGCGCGAGGTAAATAAAGCCTGCATTTATCAAAAAAGGAGGACGGTTTTTCCTCCCAAACCTAAAGGATTCGGAGGAAAAACCGTGAACATAGATGACTGAGATAGGTGTTCATGAAGTAAAGATGCATTTGTCAAAGCTTCTCAAGCGTGTTGAGGGCGGAGAACGTTTTTCCATAACGAACAGAGGCAAAGTGGTAGCCGTAATGGTGCCACCTCGTGATATAGCACCGGATAAAGCAAATGACGCTTACCGTCAATTAATTGCACTACGTACAAAATTCCCTATCGGCACAGTGAGTGAGGTGAAAGGTTGGAAAAATCAAGGCCGCTGATGATAGTAGTTGACTGTTCAGTTCTAATAGCAGGTCTTCTCCCTGATGAAGTTGAAATGCAGGCGCAGTTGCTTCTCGAAGACCTACAGCACCGCAGAACTGTGGCAATTGTTCCTTCATTATTTTATCAGGAAATCAGTAATGCACTGCTCATGGCTTACCGGCGAAAGCGTATAAACCGAGATGTTTTGCAGCAATATCTTGACGTGATAACGATACTGCCTGTTACAGTTGATACTGCCGCTGCAACACAAGGAAGTCCGATGAAAACGGTTTGTGAGTTGGCAGAGAAACATGGGCTAACAACTTATGACGCGAGTTATCTGGAACTCGCGATGCGTCTTGACTTATCACTGGCTACGTTAGACGCAGATTTATACAATGTCGCCGTTGAAACAGATGTCGCTCATCAAATGACAACGAATTAGGCAACATCCCCTCAAATAAGTATTTTTCGGTATCGATTTCCAAATTGGCAGAGCAAGTCTATGGGTTTATCACTTAAGTCCCCACGAGTCAAATTTTTCTATCATGTCTGCCGCTATCCGATTAAATTCCTCATCCATGAACGAATGTTTACGTGGCATCCTTCGGATCAAAGAGTAGAGATACGCCCTGAATCCTAGGATAGAACCACTTTGGGCAAACTGTGCAATCCATTTGTCTAGGTGAACGTGGAACGGTGTATCGCTCAGATACGGTTCTAATAGTTCAAGATCTTCTATTGTTAACACCGTCAGCGGCATAATTTGCAGGTGCTCCACCAGGGTATCTCGTTTCACAATGCGTTGAAATTCCGAATTCAAAAACCTGTTTATATCCAGTGAAGAGAACGTGTGGTCAAAAAAGACTATTAGGTAGACGGTATGAACTGGCTTTTCGTCGTCACGGGCATCCTCATCATTGCTACCCATCAGAAACTCACCTGCGGGAATTAAAACCATCTCGGCACCATCATTTCCGAGAATCGTTTGTGGTACATCAGGTTCACGCGCATCAGCGTTCACAATGACGAAAAGGTCGCCTGGAGCCCCACCGAAGGCTCCGACTCCCCCTGCACCGCGCAACCGATATCTGCCATCGCCTTTATCAAGTGCCAGTCTGATTTTCCTACCCTCTACCTTGAACTTGATCTCCTCTACGGGTACCTGGGGTACCTGGCTACCGTCCGGGGCATTTTTAAGCGAGACCTCCAAACTGTATTCCAAATCTCGTCCTGGTTCTGGCAGGTTACGCTGGTCATAGTGTCTGCGTTCTAAAACGTCGCGAAGTAGGTCGTAGGCATCTTTTGCTTCACGGAATTTTGTTTCAGCCGTTTTATCGCTTGGATTCTTATCAGGATGATATTTTAGGGCAAGTTGTCGGTAAGCCTTCCGGATTTCATCTTCAGAGGCATCGCGGAGAACATTTAAAATCGCGTAATAGTCGTTGTGTTTCGGCATTAAATTGTTTTACCTACTTCAGATGCAGATAGAATGAACATAAGTTAACGTCCTCTGGGAATTTCTAACAGCAGTTCAATTTTTTGCCAAACCTCTTCTAAGGTAGCGACGGGTATCTGACAAATAAACGTTGTGTTTCGCTCTCTCCAAGCCACACAACGGATTTGATCTGCCAAAATAACGCCGGTCACCGCTAAACCTCCCGGAATGGAAACCTCAAAAGGATACCCTTTCGCTTTAGTTGTAATACCAAATTAACGTGATTTGTATTATTTTTCCATTTTGCAAATCCACTGAAAACCGACATGTGCCTGCACCTTCTTTGTGTTTTCAGAGAACCATTGACACCTTTTCACAACGGCTTCTTCAAGTGCTGAGAGCGTTGTAAAAACTTTATTCACAACCACCTCTCGCAACAAAGGCCAGAGCCGTTCGGCAGGTTGAAGTTCTGGTGTGTACGGGGGCAAATGAAATAACTCAATCCCTTCTGGGACTTCTAAATCCTTACCCGTGTGAAAACCGGCACGATCTAACAAAAGGATTATCTGTTTCTTGCCTTCCGGGTTCACATCACGCGCAAACTCTGCCAAGGCAAGGTTCATGACTTCAACACTCACACTCGGCATCAGCAGCCAATAGGTCTCACCTGTCTGTGGACGGACAAAACCGAAACCATAAAACCACTTATATGCCGGACACACGGGGGCTATCGGTCTTTCACCTCGCTTCGCCCAGACACGCCGATGAACCGGCAATAATCCCAAGCGCGTCTCGTCTTCTGCCCAGATCTCTACCGGTTTCTCTGGGTGCTGACTTTCAAGCGTAGCTACCCGCTCCTTGAGTTTTTTTTTAAATGTTTGCTGTGCCTCGGGTGTTGCGGCTGCCTGATGTTGCGGACGAGGTGTTTGTAAAGTATAACCGAGACGTTTGAGATATTTCCAACCTGACACGTCACTGACACGACGCTGGAGTGTCTCAGATATCCACGCAGCCACTTTCGGACCCGTCCAAAGACCCCCATCACCAGGAGGCGCAGAAAGGGCAGCTGCAAGGGCGGCTTGCTGTGTTTCATCCAAAAAACGCACACCTGTATTATTTTTGCGTTTATCTCGCAAAGCGGCTTCGCCTTCAGCATTATAGCGTTTGAGCAACTTGCGAACCCAGTCCGGCGTGCATCCTACAATCTCAGCGACTTGCCGGGGGGTGCGTGAATCTCTGGTATCCGCAAGGAGCCAAATAATATGCCAGTGCGTCCGTTCCCGAAGACATTCACATTCAAGATACCTTTGTTTAACAACTTCTACTGAAAAGTGGGGGAAAACCTCATGTTTTTGCTTTTTCATCTCTTCACAATAACATATCTAAAAAATATACACAAGAATAGTCGCGTTAATATGGTATAATAGGACAGATGACTGCCAAATGGGTTTTTCTATTATAATCGCTTCTTGATAGCACTACGGCGGGGCGATGTCCGGCTTGCTCTGGTCCTTTTTGCGGTTCTAGGTCAATCCACACCACATCTCCGCGCCATGGGACGTACGCCATTACTCTCCTTACGCTTCATTTTCCATTGAAGGATCTGCGTTGACCTCATCGGGCAGGTTATCCTCTGTGACTTGTGCTAACAGATCGTCAAGCGTGTGCGTGGATTTCCTAAATTTCGCCGGCGAATACGCTTCTTCCGGAATACTACGAGTCGGAGACGGATCTGTGTTACAATTTCGATTTACAGGTTCCGCCTCTAAATCCTCACACTGCGTGGTATCTTCTGGTACCTGAGCTAAGAGATCATCTAAGGTATAAGTGCATTTCTTCACCTTTACCGGCGAATACGCCTTTTCCGGAACACTGCGATTTGGATTTGTGGTTACAACCACTTCATTTGACACTTCTACACTCCTCTTGGGATCTGGTTTTAAGACCTGAAGGATTTGATAGTGTATTGCGATCAGCCAAAACACATCTTCAATTGAATTTTTCTCTGGAGGCGTTATTTGTGCTGACATGTCTGATGTTTGCCCAATATTGATTAAGTTATTTTTTCGACACTTTGCTTGTACCTTCGGTAGAACTTCATAATACTACAAAGAGATGGTCTTGTGCAAGGTATTTTTCACGGATTGCACAAAGGTGTTCAGTTATCGCGTGTCGCTGATTAGAGCCGCAGATAGACAGAATTTTGAAGGAAATCGCCGCGTGCAAATGCACCCCTCACTTTTCATCAATCCCCAAAATTTTGGGAATTTCAGTCAATGAAGTGATCTCGTAGTCAGGTTGGTTTTCTGTATCGTTAGGTAGCCCTTCGCGATTGAGCCAGACAGAAGGCGTGCCAACGTTTCGTGCTCCCGCAACATCGTTTTTAAGGGAGTCGCCTACATGTAGCATTTGTGTTAGTTCACATCCCGCTCTCTCGGCAGTTACTTGAAAGATTTTTGGATCCGGTTTCTCAACCTGCACATCTTGAGAGAAGACAACAAAGGCGAAACGTCCGTCGAGTCCACAACGTTCCGGGTAGGTGTTTCCGTTTGAAAGCAATCCCAACTTGAAATGCGGAGCCAAAGCATCAAAGGTCGGGATAACATCTGGGTACAACTCTATATCCTCAAAACGATGTTTACGGTATATCGCGTCCAGATGTGCAGCGAGGTCTTTATCTGGGTGTCCGACGTGTTCAAGCGTCCTTTCAAACGCACGTCGTCTGATTTCCAACAGACTCCAGATTTCGCCTTTCACTTCCTCAGCAAATTGGTCGCGAATTGCAATCATTTCTTTGACTGTAAGCTTCAAGACGCGTTGGGTTGGGATCCGTCTTTGCATCTCCGCCAATGTTTGCTTGAGTGAATGTTGCATCACCTTCAGAAAATCCCATAAGGTCATGTCGCCATCAAAAGAAATCGTTGAAATTTGCAATGGTTTCTCCGTTACAAAAAGGCACTGATAGCATCGTTTACTGAATGCCTAATGCATCTTTCAGGCAAGCATCTATCTGTTGCATCGCGGAATCAGAAAGACTACCAATAATCCGAAGGATTAACCTTTGATCGTGAGTGACTAAATTTTCACATTGAACAATTGAATCGAAGCGAAGTTTTGTTCGCTGCCCTTCAACCGTTGAAACATCAATAAAATATTGAGTAGATGCTTCAACCCTCCGCCGAGAACTGCTAGTAATGAGAGCAAGAATTGTATCATCAATCCGCTGATTCCAAACATCTGACTGTACCACAAGTGCTGGACGTATTTTGCTTCCCGTGTGGTTATTATAACGACTTGTGCTAGTTGTCTTCTCAGTGCTTTCGTGAACCAATGTTTGGAACGTTCCTTGATGAAACTCAAAGACCTCGTTCGCGCATAAGCAAAACGCTATAAAAACAAATTATCTAGCACAAGTCGTTACTATAAGGAAAATCCACGAGAACTATGTCGCCGCGTCTGACATTCATGGTTCCCTCCGTGGATCAAGATCATTGTAAACGTCCATCTCTGGATCGTCCCATCCGGCGCGAAGTCCCGCTTCAATAAATAGAGCGAGTCGCTCCTCCTCCGTTATTGGCCCGTCATCGTAGTATACCCCCTTCTGCATCTGTTCAAATGTTTCAGCAGGTAACACAACATATTCCACATTTGTTTCTGGATCCACTAACCGCACAGGAGTCTCCTGAGAATCTTGGATCGCTTGTTGGATTTCTTTAGAAAGGGCTATCACAATTTGTCCTCCGTTATGGATACACCGATTGAGGCGTGGATCTGCGCGAACTTCCACGACTCGTCGGTTTTTTCCAAGACACCCGTCATCCGCATCACGAATTCCTCTGGTGTGCCGAGCCATTTGAGTTTCCAGACTTGTCGTGTGTAGAACCACGCGACATCGCCTCGTTCCTGCACATCAAGCTTAATAAACTGAATGCTGAAATCCTCAGTGCTCGCGACGTGGTTTCGATAATACGTCGCGATTTCTGTGCTGTCCTCAACAACTTCGTCTGCATCGGTGCCGATCTTGACGTAGTGTGCAGCAGGGAGCATCATTGCAGTGAGAGTTTCAGCATCTCCAGTAACGAGTGCGTCAAAATATGCCGTCACTGTATCATGCGCATTCGGCATCATGAATCCCTGAGAGCGCATTCCACAAGGCAACACTCATCTGTTCACACGCCTGCACGACAGTGGTGTGAGATTCCGATGGCAACGCACCAATACGCTCCAACAGTTTTTCTGCTTCATGCTCATTGTGCGAATGCGTTTCAAAATATGGCTCAACCGTTTCAGGGAGTTGGTAGAATTCTTTCAAGCCTGCGAGTTTTGATTGTGCCGTTGCCGGTTGCTGTGCCTCAAAGGCATAGAGCGCACCGAGTGCGGTTGCGGGTTCGGAAAAGAGTTCATCCGCTGTCTCAAGTAGTGCCTTCACTTGTGGGATTTGTGCTTCAGAGACCACTGTGTCGAGTCCATCAGCAAAATCAGCCCACATATCAATGTGCTCCGTCTCTTCCTCTGTGGTTTCGGCATCGTCGAGTGTCTCCCATCCCTTTGGTAAAGTAGAGATAAAGGCACCGTATTCACGGGCATAGGAGCGTAGGGCATCGACTGGCAACTCGCCAGCACTCCACGCTTGGTAAAACGGATGGTTGAGTAAGTTGTAATCTGCGATTTTGTTGTCTAATGCTTGTTTGTAATCCATTAAATTGGTTACTCCATTTCTTTTCTATAAATAATACCAAGTCTGAAAAATAAATTCGCATTTCAGAGATTTTGAAACTCATTATGAGGCCACAATGTAAGAGGCGTAATAATGCACGTCGCATTTGGTCGAGTACGCCGCAGAATTGCGCTACTACGAACCAGTTTTTCGTTAATGAGAAAGAGTTATTCAGAAATGGTATAAAGTTCAACATCATAGCGTAACTTTCGATAGCAGGTTTTGAGTTTGTAAGCTGCACCGAAAACGCTTTTTGTGACATGTCTTTAAATATAGCATATAGTATGCATCGGTGTCAAGAAAAGGCTATCAATTTTTCCAGAAGCAGTTAGCTATCAGCCGTCGGCGATCAGCAAAATACCCAGAAGCAGTTAGCCATCAGCCATCAGTGAATGTCGCGATCGAGAGGTCGCTCCTACAAGAAAGAAAAATCGTTTGAATTAAAGGAAAAATCTGCTATAATAGTGTAAGATGATCAGAAGCGTTGTTTGTTAGAGAGGTGTGTTATGACTGAAGAACAGAAATTTATCTTTGACCTCAAGGGTTACCTACTAATTCCTGAAGTTTTGACGGCTTCGGAGGTTACGGCACTGAAAGCGCAGGTTGAGACGATCCGTACTGACCCGGAATCTTTGCCGCCCCACGAACGGCAGTTTCCGGGTGGGACTGCCTCATTTTTAATTGACCACCCCACCGTAATTGATATTCTTCGTGAGATCCTCGGAGAAATTCGGATGGAGTCAAGTTGGTTCACGTATCGTGAGGCAGGAAATGGTGGCCCGCCGCCACATGGCGGTGTGCGGAATGTAAATCCGAACTTCAACTACCAGTGTCACGATGGGAAGATATACTCGGCATTAACGCGAGTTGTCTTTGAACTGAACGAAGTCAAAGCAGGTGAAGGTGGCACGCTATTCTTGCCGGGGAGCCATAAAGCGAACTTCCGAATTCCTGAAACGCACCGGCAGACAGATTCGCCACTCTTTGAGACATACAGCTGCCCACCAGGTTCTGTGATTATCTTCACGGAAAACCTGTGTCATTCGGGAGTTGCATGGAAAAATTCGGACCGACCGCGGATAGCTATCTTCAATTGCTACAATTTCGTTGGGTGTCAATTTCACAAACCATCAGTCCCGGAACACGTGATTGAAGGATTGTCTCCTGAAAAACAGGCATATTTCCGCAGGGTCTGGGTTTGGCAGCAAGGCGGTCCTGATAACGGCAAGAACCTACAGTACGAGGGTTAATGCGTGTTAGAGGCAGCGTGCGTTTTTATGAATGTAAAGGCGCGGGGTAAGGACGGTTCGGTCAACAACACGGACATCACGCATGGCTTTTAGAACGCAAACGCCTTCTGCATCGCTGATTCATGCGGCAAGATTAGACGCATCGCGAAGCATCGCAAAGTGGCGATGGACACTGTTTGGATTGATTCTTAGTACCGTGCCTATCATCAATATTGTCCTGCTCGGCATAAGCACCATTGTCCTGAGTGTCTTAACACCGACAATTGACTTGTCCACGCCTAAGCGACAAGCCCTTTATTTTCAAAACCCTGCGCGTTATACGGTGGAATATCGGCGCACAGCAAAGCGGTTACGGTGCATGCAGACTTTTTATGGTTGGCTTGCTGGGGTCATCATTTTAAATCTCTTTTGAGGCAGGACTTATACCCCATTAGCTTGATTAGAAGTTTTTTGATCAAGTCAGCGTTGCGAGGCACAGGGACCTCGCGCTACAAATGGGGTTAATTTGGTATTATACCCCATTAGCTTGATTAGAAGTTTTTTGATCAAGTCAGCGTTGCGAGGCACAGGGACCTCGCGCTACAAATGGGGTTAATTTGGTATTATACCCCATTAGCTTGATTAGAAGTTTTTTGATCAAGTCAGCGTTGCGAGGCACAGGGACCTCGCGCTACAAATGGGGTTAATTTGGTATTATACCCCATTAGCTTGATTAGAAGTTTTTTGATCAAGTCAGCGTTGCGAGGCACAGGGACCTCGCGCTACAAATGGGGTTAATTTGGTATTACGAAAATTTAGCGCGCGGCCCGGGAGTTTTTTATTTTTAACCCCCTAAATCTCCCTGATCAGGGGGACGGACAAAGCAACTGCGCAAGTCCTATGAAGGAAAGGATAAGGGACGAATGTCAGAGAAATCAACACCCTACATAGGTTTGGAAGACCAACTCATCTTGCGCGATCACCTCGCGGCAGACCGGACTATCCTTGCGAATGAGCGTACCTTCCTCGCCTATATTCGTACGGCGTTAACACTATTCGTTGCTGGTTTATCCTTCGTGCACTTCCAAGAAATCTTTAGTTCACATGTTGCTATCTTTAGTTCACATGTCGTTGAGGTAATCGGCATCATCTTTATTTTACTCGGTATCGCTACCTTTTTTGTTGGACTCGTGAGATACAGGCGGATGCGGGCACTGATTCACAAGATTAAACAGGCAGAACTCAAAGAATTAGGAAAGGAAGAGTCGCTATGAGAATAAGGGAAGTTGTTGTAACCGGTCAGAACCAAGTTGAACTGCAAACTACTGACATAGATGCGCCGGTGCTTGCTTCTAACGAATTACTGATAGACACAGCGTACACATTTATCAGTAGTGGAACAGAACTCGCTAACTATACTGGGAGAGAGCCGAAAGTTTTTCAGAAGGGTGCTTGGTGCGAATATCCGTGGCGTTCTGGCTATGCGAATGTCGGAATCGTGCGCGAAGTCGGTTCAGGTGTTACCCGCGCGGCTCCGGGTGACCAAGTTTTTACATACGGACGGCACGCTTCAACGATTCGCTACTCACAAGACCGACTGGTCGCGCCTGTCAGAGAAGCAGTGGATCCGGCTGTGGTTGCGGCATCACGGATGGCAGGCGTTGCGATGACTGCGATTGTCGTGGGAGAAATTGGTACGAACCCGTGGGTTGTCGTTTTTGGGTTAGGACTCGTCGGGAATCTTGCATCACAGATGTTTCAGATTCACGGATGCCGCGTCATCGGTGTGGACCCGGTAGCAGGGCGGCGGAAACTCGCGGAGCGGTGTGGGATTGAACATACCGTCGGTGGCAGTGCCGACGAAGCACAAGCAGAGATTCAAGAAATCACCGGAGGCGGACTCGGCAACATCACGGTCGATGCGGTCGGACATAGTGGTGTCGTTATGCAGGCACTCCGTGCTACCGCCAGTCATGGGCAACTTATCATTCTCGGTTCGCCGCGCGTCTCAGTACATGGAGATTTGACCGATCTGCTTTCCGAAACGCATTTGCGATGGATTACCATCCGTGGGGCATTGGAATGGTGCGTGCCGATGTACCCGGACATCGGCAACCGAACTTCTCAATGGAGTAAACAGCAAACTATCTTTGACTGGATGGCGCGCGGGCAGCTACACGTTGAACCGTTAATCTCCCATCGTCTCAAACCGGAGCAGATTAAGCAGGCTTATGATGGTCTCCTCAATGAACCGAATGTGTATACAGGGGTCGTTCTGGATTGGACTGCTGCCGCTTAATTTGATAAGAGAAGACATTATGGAAAAAACAGACTTGTTCCAGAACTGCATCGAATCTAAGTTGCCACCGGGACTTAAATTGAGGCTCGATAAAGGTGAAGTGACGGACATCACGTTTTCGCCAGATGGCACACGCCTCGCGGCAGACGGTGATGGTCGTATCTGGATATATGATACTGCCAGCGGTTCGCAATTTGCGATGCTCTCAGGCTATACGGAACGGGTGCGTGCATTGGCATTCGCGCCAGATAACGCTTTACTCGCGAGTGGAAGTGAAGACAACACACTCCGATTGTGGGATACGGCTACCGCTCGCGAGGTGTTGACACTCGCTGGAGACTCCAATTTAGTACAGGCGTTAGCCTCTTCATCACCGGATGGCGTTCCACTTCCTGGGTGGGATCCGCGCACTGAACGGTTGCTTGCAAACGCTACTGAAGCCCCTGGGCGAATTAGAAGTTTGGCATTCTCATCGGATGGCACAACGCTTGTGAGTGGGAGCGCGGATGGCAAGATTCGCTTGTGGGAAGTTGAGACGGGCAGATCTCTGTCAACTTTCTCGGCACATGACGGGCTTGTTTTGGCTTTGGCGTTTTCCCCACATGGTAAGGTGCTGGCGAGTGCTGGTTCGGACACCCTCGTTCGATTGTGGGATGTGGACAGTGAGCATCTGCTCTCTATATTAAGAGGACATACTGACTCGGTCGATGCGCTGGCATTTTCTGGCGATGGTAAACTGCTTGTAAGTGGCGGAAGAGATCGGCATATTCAACTATGGGATGTAGGTGCCGATGAGCTTATATCATCGTTTCTGGTTCAGGAAGGTGCTATCCGAGAGTTGGCGTTTTCGGCAGATGATGTAAAACTTAAATGCGTGACCCAAGAAGGTTCGCTTCTTGTAAGGGAATGATAAAAAGAAGGGCGAAAGGAGCTGAAACAGTGATTGGTATTTCTTATCATGCTGGCGGGATGAAAGATATTCCGTTACGCGAGGTTATCACGATTCTCGCCGATGCTGGCTATGATGCGATCGAGATGATGTGTGGTCCAGAAGCACACATCCCGTCCGGCGAAATCACCGACGGTTTGCTCAAAGAGGTCAAGACGATGGTAACCGACAGCGGTTTAAAAGTCTCTGTCATTAACCCGTTTACCGGAAAAGGGTTATACCAACTGGCACTGGAGGACCAGCAGGGTGCAGTTGACCATTACGCGCTTCTGCAAGATGTAGCAGTCGCACTCGGCGCAGGTGGTGTTAACTTCCTCACGGGGTATGGCGGTGATAAAGGTGACGCGTTCGCATGGCGGCTCCTTGTTGATGTGCTAAAGCCGATCTGTCGTCGTGCGGAAGAACTCGGTGTGACAATGAACATCCACAATCACGAAGCAACAACAATTGATGCGTCATCAAAAGTAACGCTTCTGATTGAACACGTGGGGTCTGACGCGCTGAAGTTGCTCAACGACATCACCAATTTCTATCATCTCGGCGAGGATATTGCTGAAGTCACCGAAAAATTGGGACCGCTTACCGCGCATTGCCACGTAAAAGGCGTAACAGGTATGTACCCCTACAGTACTTTTCTGATTCCCGGGGAGGAAGATGATGAATTGGACTTTCAGACCTTCGCAGCGAGTTTAGGGAAAGTAGGGTATGACAAGTATATCTCGGTGGAAACGTTCCCGCACATGCGGATGGAGAAGGCACAAATCGCTCATGACATGATGGCGAGTACGTTGCAGGAGTTGGGTTTGAGATAAAATCAGGAGGCGCGGTTATACACCGCGCCTATAAGCCGATAGGTTAGTTATTTTCTAACGCCTTGATGCCGGGCCAATCCCGCCACATATCTTCGTTAGGCGGTTCCTCTTGCGTTTGCGCTAACTCCATTTTTCGGAAGTCGTATAGAACAGCCTGCCGGATCTGCTGCGAGTAGTTGTGCCCAGCAGCATGCCCGATGCGATGATGCCAGAAGACAATATCTCCTGCATTGCCACAGCATTCAATCCCTGGACCTCTGCTGATGCGCTCACGGTCAACATCATACTGCGGTGTCGGTTCGTTTTTGTATTGCGAATAGTAATCATAATAGAAGGCTTGATGGCTCCCGGGCCAGACTGTAAATCCGCCGCCTTCCGGTGGTACATCGTCAATATAGCCGACCGCACCGAGATGAAACGGGTGTGCGTCTACATGACACCCGATTGATTTCTTCGGAACCTCGCCGTAAGGAAGTGTGCAATAGATACCGCGCACACGTTCGGGGCGTACCAGATTCCCCTCACCTAAAAGCTGCTCCGCCATTCGCCAGACATTCGGATCGGTGGCGAGGAGTTGAACCATCCAATCTTCTCCACCGGGTTCACGAAAATTCCAGCGGTAGCCGCGTCGATGATTGTTTTTATCAACGTTTTCTTCTTCAGGGGTGAAGGGACCTACCCAGGTTTCAGGATTCTCACGTTTACGTCCTTCGGGTGCGCCTTCCCAGAGTCTTATCCGTGCCCGTTCCATTAATTCTGGGTCAAGGACCTTCCGTTTCACCAAGTACCCTTCAGTTTTGAAAAATTCGATGTCTTTCTGTGTAAGTTCAACCATTGTCTTGTTTCCCTCTTCGTTGAAGTCGCCCCAGACGTGCTGACGGAAATTTTTTGCGATAACGCGTATGTTCAAAAAGGTTGAAGCCATCTCTCTAACCAAAGTTAAAGAATTCTACAAGAAAATAACGATTATTTCAAGGATAAAGTAACAAATTTTTGACACTTGGCATTATCCCAAGATTGGTGAAAGCGAAGTTGGAAAACTCGCTGAAAACGACGGAATTTGACAAGAGGGTGCTTCTCGACTATAATTATACGTATGCCAAGACTCATAATTATTCTACTGCTATCCATTTCATATCCTACGCTTCTCTTTGCACATCCAGAAGGGACGGGCGAACACGTCGTTGAAGCTTACCGAATTGAAGGTGAACCACCACAGATTGACGGGGTGTTGGATGATGCGGCATGGCAGCAGGCAGCACCTCGCAGTGGTTTCATTCAACTTGAACCCGCACGTGGTGCCTTCGCAACCGATGACACAGAATTCCGCATTGCTTATGATGTTCACAACCTCTACGTCGCATTCCGATGTTACGATGCCGAACCTGATAAAATTGTTAATCGGATGACGCGGCGCGGCGATGTCTATGCCTCAGATGTCATCTCTTTCTTCATTGATCCGCATCACGACCATCGCACTGGCTACAAATTCGCAACGACCCCCAGTGGTGTTCAGAGCGATAACTACCGATATGAGGATACCCAGCGCGACTCCAACTGGAAAGGCATTTGGTGGGTTGAAAGCAACATTGATGAATTGGGGTGGAGTGCCGAGTTTAAAATCCCGTTCTCCAACTTCCGATTCACTGACTTTTCACATAAATCTGGACCGACACAGATATGGGGTTTTGATGTAGAGCGGGCAAACCGCCGAAAGAGCGAGGTAACAGTGTGGAAACAGTTGACACAAGCAGGTGTGGTTACGCGGATGTCCGATTTAGGGCATATAGTAGGCATTCACGGTATTGAGACGGGGAAAAACTTTGAAATCACGCCGTATGCTTTAGGCGGTGTTGCTGATGATGCTAACGCGAACCTAGCGCGTCAACTGGGTACTGGCTTAGATGTCCAATACAGTCCCACGAGTGCGTTGAAGGCGAATCTCACCGTCAATCCCGACTTCGCACAAGTTGAGGCAGACCAATTGGAGATTAATTTAACTCGGTTTCCGACGCGTTTTCCGGAAAAACGTCCGTTTTTCGTTGAGGGAAACAGTTTTTTTGAAACGCCATACGACCTGATGTTCAGCCGCCGCATCGGGAGTCGTGGGAATATCCTTTGGGGAGGTAAACTCACGGGGAAAGTTGGGAACTATTCCATCGGCGTTTTGGGCAACCAAACGGGTGAGTTCACTTTTTCTGAGGATGCTTCATCCGAAAAAGAGGATGCGTGGTTTTCCGCCATCCGAATTAAACGGGACATCCTCAAACGCTCAAATGTCGGGATTCTGCTTGTAAACAAAGAGCAACCGCAAGACAATAACGATAATTGGACCCACAGCAGAGTAGGCGGTATCGATATGAATCTTGCGCTTGGCAAAACGTATCATCTTACGGGGCAGTACGCTGGTAGTTTCCATCCGGGAGAGGACAAAGATAACGTCGCGTACACCGTTGACTTCGCGCAGCGGAATTACCTCTGGAGCAGCAGTATCGGATTTGAACGGGTCGCACCCTACTTTGAGATTAACCAGACGGGATTTTTACGGAAAGAACGCAACCGTGGCTGGCAGCGTGCCTATATGCGAACATCTTATTCTCCGCAGTGGGGTAGTCGTCAGTTTTTCGCTGGTATCACCACTCGTCTTTCACAAAGCCTTTACACGCCAGAATATTTTAGCGAGTGGAAAGAACGCAACCCAGAACTATCCCTCTCACCTGAATTTGACGAGGACCTGTTCAGATGGAACGTCAGTGCTAACGTTGGGATGGAGTTTAGGGAAACCCTTTTAGACGATATTACCGCATATTACTACCGTAGCGGGGAAGTAGAATTGACTGAGATATTTATAGCAGACGGATATGGGTTTTCGATTGATACGAACTCCACAAACCCGATCGCTATTGGTATAGGGATGGACTTCTCGGACTATTTTAACTTCGGACGACAACAGGCGGGCAAACAGCGGAGTCTCACGCTTGAATCTACTTTACGTCCACAGAGTAATTTTTCGATAGAATTAGATAGCAGTTACGCCCAGAGTCTTGATTTAGAAGGTGCCATTGACGGCAGATTTTTCGTCAGTTCATTGCGTGCGACTTATTTATTCACCCGTGAATCGTTTTTGCGGATGTTCGCGCAAGCAGGTCGGGAACGTCCGCTATCTGCGGAAATTCATGAGAATTATCTGCTAAGCCTTCTATTCGGATGGGAGTATAGTCCGAAGAGCCATCTTTTTGTTGCCTATAACGAAACTTGGGGGGATGCGCCTGTAGGGACAGATTTACGTCGTGAATTACAGTTGGAAAACCGAGTTGTTGTGGTTAAAGTAACGTATCTTTATAATCTATAGGGCATTCGTTTTCAGTTATCAGTTTTCAGTTGTCAGAATCAGGATTCACAGGATTTTAGGATTTTCAGGATTAAAGACACTTCTTGGTTGGCAAGAATCGTAAAAATTGTAAATTGTAAAAAGAACAGAGGTGTGATATAATAAGAGGTATGAAAGACTTTATACTGCTATTTTTCAACGTTCTATTGACGGTGATAGGACAAATCTTGTTCAAACAAGGTATGAACATGGTGGGTCGTATCAACAACATCCGAGACGCTCTGGGAAAACTGCCACAGGCATTCCTGAACCCGTACGTCCTCAGCGGAATCGCGATATACGGCTTTACTACGCTCGTCTGGCTGGTCATCTTGTCGCGCGTGAAACTGAGTATTGCGTATCCGATGTTAAGCTCTGGATATGTGCTGTCCATTTTGTTTTCCTGGTTTCTGTTCAAAGAATCTATCCCGAAGGTTCGCATAATTGGTGCTCTGATCATCTGTATTGGTGTCTACCTTGTCGCACAAGGAGAGTCTTAATCCATGGCAGAACTGGTGCCCCCGGTCGCGCAATCCAGCAATTCTGGTAACACCGGAAGTAAACCGACAACTCCACGTTCCTATGTTGCGATGGTATTGTCGGCACTTCTCCCCGGGCTTGGTCAACTCTACTTGGGGCAATTCCTGAGGGGATTTATTATCTTTTTAGTATTTGCTTCAGCACTCGGGATTTTCTATCTCAATTCCATGCCAGTAAAGGAGTGGCGTGATTTAACTCGGTTTGGACCGGCCCCGAAAAAAGATATTTCAACAGATAACACAGAAGCCCCTCAAAAGCATCCCGCTTATGCCATTCATATCTGGACGTTTGACGATGGGGAGAAGTTGATGTACCGTCCCTCTTGGAAACTGAAGATTAGCGGTTCAATCCAAGGAATTTTATGCTGGCTCTATGCCATTGGCGATGGATGGCGAGGCAGACGTAGGTGGAGCAAACGCTAATTGCATATTTGTATTGTAGCAAATATCGGGTTGCAAGCTGCCTGACATACTCCCAAGCCTAAAGGCAAGGGGTTCTTTTGTTCCTTTTAGAAACATTCCTCGTGTCTAAGACGAGGCAACAGGGACTTCAAGTCTAAAGCCCAAGGGCGGTGTCATGCGGGGAGAACCCATTTCCGCCACTACGGGGACACCGAAGTGACCCAGATACTTTTCTCTGATATTGATAGCACCTACACCGTCGCGGTGATATTTGAAACCACATTTGCAGGTATAGTTGCGATTGTTAGGTTTCTTTCGGTTGCCACATTTCGGGCAAGTTTGAGAGGTATAGGATTCGTCAATGACTTTGACTTTGATACCTAACGCTTTCGCTTTGTAGGTTATCAACTCGGCAATCTTACCGAAAGCCCACTGGTGGAGTTTCTGGTTCGCACGTTTGCCATAGTCTATGTTGTTTCGGATACCTGTGAGGTCTCCAAGCACAATCGTGCTGATACCTTTCGCTTGGCAGTATTTGACGAACTTGGTAGTCTGTTTGTGGAGTGCGTCTTTGATCTGGTTGTCAATCTTTCTGATACGCTTCCACTTACGGCGGGTGAGTCTCCACCAGCGTTTGGAATGGCGTTTACACCGGCTGATCGTCTGACTGAAATCGGCAAGCACTTTGTTTCTATAGCGGTATAGTGAGCGGATATACCGTCCATTGTAGATATGAGTATCTTGCCCGTCGTGAGAGACAATCGGGTGTATTTCGCCTATATCAACGCCTGCGACTTCTTTACCTGTTTCGGTTGTTTCGGTTTCATATTTATACGAAAAATGGAGGGTCCATTGTCCGTAGTTATAGCACAAATCAATCGTCGCGATATGTGCTGCTTTGGACATATCAAAGTTTTTCGGCAAAGGTATATCTATTTTCGGTTGACCTGCTGCCATAGAGAGTTCAACGCGTTTACCAAAGAGACTGCCTTCAACAAATCGGATAGCAGACTTTTTCCAACGTGTCGTCATATAGTTTTTGCGTTTCTTAGGAGGTTTCGGTTTCTGAACACCACCGCTCTTTTTCAAGGCGGAGTAAGATTTCCAAGACTTGAAGTAACGCTCCCGAACCGATTGCCTACTTTGTGAATGCAAGAGTGGATTAGATAGTTTTCGGTCTATCCAACCTTCGCAGTCTTTACCGAAATAGAAGTCTCTGTGAGCGTGAGGATAGCCACGCTGCCACTGGTACATATCCATTTGATAGCAACAGTCATTCCAAACAGCAGCAGACGCAGCATTGGCTTCAGAGAATATCGGTTGTTCTTCTATTTTTAGTTTTTGGGTGCGGTAGAAACTTGGCATTTAGACACCTTTTTGGTTCTCAATGTATTGCTTTAGAACTTCAAGAGTAACGTCTCCCGCACTGGCGACAAACTTTGAACGTGTCCATAGACATGGCAATCGTCGCGTAAGTGTTGGAAACTCATTACGGAGTGTCTTTGCCGTATAGCCTTTGATTTTACCTATCACGCTCGTAACAGATACTTCAGGCGGAATACTGGCAAGTAAATGGATATGGTCAGGCATACTTTCAACTTCACGAACAATGTATTGATATGATTCTTGTTGCTCAAATATCAATGCCTTCAATCTCTCTTGGATTTCGGGAGAAAGAACAGAACGACGATATTTGGTACACCAAATGATATGATACTCACAAGCATATATTGTCGTGCCTATTGAAATATATTTGTGATCATTGTTAGTAATTTTCATACTATTAATTATACCACAAAGATTAGGTATTATCAAGTCAATTTGTAAAAAATGTTAGTTTTATGATATTTCAACCCATTGGTTTCCGCTACTACATCCCACACCTAAAGGATTGGGTTTTGTAGCGGAAGATTAGATAACAAAAATTGAGAGTCTATGCGCTGTCCGAAACTGATGTGATATGTTTATGGAAATCAAATGTAAAACCAGATGCAATTGCGCCTCAATAGTAATCTGTAGCATGCTTCTCGTTGCTTTAGTGCTTGGATGTCAAGATAACAATTCAGTCCTGAAAGAGAGCGAAAAACACTTGGATGCCGGAACGCCACAAGCGGCAGTTGACGGATTAGAGGCTTTTATCAAAACGACACCGGAGGAGCCGAAGGCACGGCTATTACTTGGGAAAGCCTACAACGAATTGGGACGGTATAACGACGCAGTCGAGCAGCTACGAAAGGCTTCACAACTCTATGCAGCGCAACCTGAAGAACGTATCGCAGCGCGCCTTGAATTGGCACGTACCTATCTTAGATTCGGTGATAGAACTTCCGCCTTTCGTGTGCTCAGGCTCGTTCAACGTAGTATTTCTGACCCCGAAACACTGCGCACAATCATTGAACTTGTGGGAGATAGCTATCGGACAAAGCAACTCACGGACGGCGATTCGGATAACTATTCACCGACCTTCTCGCCGGATGGGACACAGATCGCCTTTGCATCTTTCCGAACTGACAACGGCGAAATCTATTTAATGGATCTGAATGGACGGATCCGACGCCGCGTAACCTTCACAACGGATTTCAACGACAGTTCACCAACATTTCTTACGACTCCGAATTATCTTTTTTATAGCAGTGAACCGAAGGCATCTCGCGAAGTTAAAGTCGTTATCCAAAGTAGCGGTTCGACACCGATCTACGCGGGGTTCAATCTTACGCACATCCACAGTAAAATCACGCGAGCGGTTCTACCGGTGAGTTTCGGTGCGCGTGTGCCACGCACATCGCCTGCAGGCGATCAGGTTGTCTACGAATCCAATACAGACGGAAATCTGGAATTATACCTTCTCGATTTGGCAAGCGTCAATCTGGCACAGCTGACACCGGAGGACATTGAGCCGAAACGTATCACTTTCAACGAAACCGACGACGGCAGCCCCACATTCTTCCCTGATGGAAAACGCATCATGTTTGTCTCTTCGCGCAATGCGGTGAATCAACTCTATACGATAGATATTGATGGACAAAACGAAACACATTTCAACCCGAATCGCTACGATTGCTACAACCCGACTGTTTCCCCTGACGGAAAAACGGTTGCGTATGTCTCTGCGAGAGATGGCGACTGGGAAATTCACCTCATTGATGCAGATGGTAAAAATGAACGGCGAATCACTAACGACATCGGCAGATCCATCCAACCGGCTTTCTCGCCTGATGGACGACACCTCGTGTTTGTTTCTGACAGAAGTGATACTTTCCATATCTATCTGATGTCTTTTGACGAACCTGTTACGCGTGAGGATTTAGTTCAACGTTTGCAATAGTAAGAAAAGACTTTGCGGAGGTAAACAGACATGCTTCAGGTAACCAAACCAGAAGGTTTCGGCAATATCCAACTCGAAGAGGTGCCGATACCGGAGATAAATGCTCGACAGATTCGAGTGGAAACGGATACGACGTTAATTAGCCGCGGTTCTGAACTGTTTCGGCGATATATCCGAGAAGACGCAGTTCCGCCATCAATCATGGGTTACTCTCTTACAGGCATTGTAGACGCGGTCGGTGCGGAGGTAACAGGATATCAGGTTGGGGAGCGCGTCATGGTCGTCGCACCGCATGCGCAATATGTCGTCGCTGAACCCAACGCAGCTGATGGAAGGATCGTACCGCTCGGCGATGTCAGCTTTGAAGCGGGAACTTTTCTCCCGCTTGCAACGAGTGCTGTGGCTTGGTCAGACTCATCCGGCGTGAGAGCAGGAAACACAGTTGTTGTCTTGGGACAAGGATTGGTGGGTAGTCTGATGATGCAGGTGCTACGGGGCTATAACCCTGAGCGGATTATCACTGTGGACGCGCTGCCACTTCGATGTGAATTGTCAACGCAACTTGGGGCAGATGTATCTATAAATGCTAACGAGATAGATCCGGTTGAAGAGGTACGTCGTCTTACCGATGGAAAAGGCGCAGATTTGGTCATAGATTGCGTCGGTGGGTACGCGGGGGTCAAATCTTTTGAGCAGGCACAGGATATGACACGCCAGTTCGGTACTATTCAACTCATTGCGCTCTATCAGCAGGCACCGCTCCCGCTACACTCCTCAAAGATGATGAGCAAACGTCTCGTCGCTGGTATCTTGACAGAGGAACCCCGCTCACAGATTGCTGCACGCGCTTTGGAAAAGATACAGAACGGCGAGATTCGCGCATCTGACATGACTACGCACCGCTTTCACTACACTGAGGCAAAATCCGCATTCGACCTCCTCTGGAATACCCCAGGTGATGCGCTTGGAGTTCTGATAAAATGGCAGTAGACGTTCCCTTACGAGAAATTGCGTTTCGGGCAGAATTGCGCGGCGTGTCCCTCGCTTTTTCCGCAACGTGGGGACTCTTCTCACCAAAAGGGATTGATGCCGGTACACATCTACTGATTGAACATCTGGACATCCAAGAGGGAGACACATGCCTTGACCTCGGATGTGGATACGGTGCTATCGGCATCACGCTTGCGAAAAGCGTCCGAACATCAACCGTCTATATGGTGGACAAGGACTTTGTAGCAGTTGATTACGCGCGTAAAAACGTGGAACAGAATCGACTTCAGAATTGCCACGTCCTCCTGAGTAACGGATTCAGCCACCTGTCTGACATCCAATTCGATCTCATCGTCTCTAACCTCCCTGCCAATGTTGGTAAAGAGCTTCTACAGATTTTTCTGGCGGACACCAAACACTACCTCAAACCCAATGGACGACTTTATGTCGTCACGATTTCGGGGCTCCGAGAATTTATTAAGCGCAATTTTATGACTGTTTTCGGGAATTATCGGAAGGTTAAACAGCGTAATACGCATACGGTTGCGATGGCGACTCGAGCGTAGCATTTTTATCCTCGTTTGAAGAACTGTGTACTTACAAAGCTGCTACGGACTGTGAACGCTTTGAGAATGATTTGACATAGGCACAGTCGTTAGGTATAATTATAACATTGTAGATACCACAAACAATCAAAACACTTCCCCAGTTAAAAAAGCCCCAAAGGAGAATATAACCGATGGCTCGTTTAAGTTTCGTGTTAATGCTAATTGCTTGTGCCGGGATGTCCATTAGTATCGTCTTCGCGCAAGGTGAAGGTGCGAATGGTGGAACTGTAGAGGGTAAGATTACTGATACCAGTAGTAAGCAGAATCCGATTGAAGGCGTTCAAGTAAAGATTGTTGATCAAGAAGGAAAACAATATGAAGCAACAACTGACGAAAATGGTGATTATGAACGGATGGGTCTCCCCGCAGGTCGTTACTTAATCAGTATTTATAAGGAAGGATACGGTGATCGGCTTGGGAAACCGGTTACAGTTGTTAATGGCGGCAAACACTACGTCCCGCTTAAGATGACCCAAAAGTCGAATATTGCCACCTTCATCGAAAAATTCCAAAAACAGAATGCCCCCGAGAACATGTCACAAAACTCACAAGAGCACTGGTACAACCTCACCTTGATGAATACCAAGATCGGTTATATGCATATATCATCAGACAAAACCGAGTATCAAGAGGAAGAGGTGGATCGACACAAAATTGATATGGTTATGAATTTTAAGGCACTCGGGACCGATGTAACATTAGAAATCACTCGCGTTGAGTATACAGGTTCCGATTTAATGCCACGCCACTTTCTCTCAACCTCTAATGAATCCGGATTAAAGCAGGTGGAGGGACGGATTGTAGATGGTGTTGCTTACATTAAGACAACACTCAACGGTGAAACTACTGAATCAGAAGTCCCAGTACCACCGGATACAATTTCTGAACACATAGGTGTGGAATCACTGTTCCAACAGGGTCTTAAAATAGGTGACAAACGGAACTTTCACATATTCAGTTTCGATCTATTGAAGCCGGTGAAAACAGAAATTGAGGTTGAAAGGCAAGATACTTTAACCTATCAGTCAGAGGAAAAGCAGGTTTATGTTTTGCGTCAGACGCTGGATATGATGAATGGGATCACCGTGAAAGTGTGGCTCGACTCTGACGGGGTGAACTATAGAACAGAAGTACCCATGATGGGACTTTCGATGGTAACCACCAAAACGGATAAGGAAACTGCGCTTGGCGACACTGAAGAAGTTGATGTGGTCTTAAAAACTCGTATCCTTCCCTCCGGCAAACGCCCTACACCAAAGGCAAAAAACTTCAAAGCAGAGCTGAAACTGCCAGCAGGAAACATCGCTGATGCCATTATGTCTAATTCCCAACAACAACTGGTAGTAACGAGTGAGAAGGCAGGTAGGCTTTCGATTCAAGTGCCAACAGTTGCAGCGGAAGACTGTCCTAACTTACCTATTCAAGATGCAGAAGGTGAATTCCTTGGTGCGAGTGCTTATATTCAAACCGATGCACCAGCAATTCGTGCGAAAACCGAGGAAATATTAGACGGGGAAGTTAATTCATGGCGTGCGGCAGAAAAATTAAGCGAATGGGTCCATACAGCCATTACCGATAAAAAAATGAGTGGCGGTTTCGGTTCATCATTAACTGCATTAGAATCGCTCTCGGGGGATTGTACGGAACACACTGTGCTTTTCATTGCTTTAGCACGTGCCGCTGGCATTCCAGCACGGATCTGTTCCGGTATCGTATTTGCGAAAGATGCCTTTTACTACCACTTCTGGCCCGAAGTTTACGTCGGCAGATGGGTCCAGATGGATCCAACATTGGGACAGACCATTGCCGATGCGAATCATATTCAACTTGGAGGAAGTACCGTAGAATCGGATAACCTGATGGAATTCGCCGAAGGCGTTTTCCGTACGCTCAATCAACTTGAAATTGCCATCGTTGAATAGTCATCAGTTATCAGTTATCAGTTAAAGAGGTTCCTGATAAACCCAAATCTTCTTTAAAACCATTAGCATTTCAGAGACGATAACACCTTAAAAGAAGGTGTACATCTATCAAAAACCAAAACTGATGACCGAAAACTATTCCTCTTTAACCATCAACTCGACTCCGTTATAAATGTTAAGGCACGAGTTGATGGTTAAAACTGACGACTCTCTTAACTGACAACTGACAACTATATGGCATTTCTCAATCCACTTTTTCTTTTTGGACTCCTCGCCGCTGGTATCCCACTGGTTATCCATCTTTGGAACCGTCGTCGTGTTGTGACGATTGATTTTAGCAGCCTGATGTTCCTGATGGCGGCGCATCGTGAAAATGCCCGGCGATTCCAACTCAGGCAGCTGCTCATCCTACTTTTGCGGATGGCAATCGTCGCGCTTATCGCGCTTGCTTTGGCACGTCCGTTTTTGACGCTTGGACTGCCGGTTGCATCCGTGCGTGCGAAAACCGACATAGTCATCGTTTTAGACAACTCTTACAGCATGGCGTACCAAGATGTTGACGGCATCAGGTTTGAAAAAGCAAAAAATTTGGCAATTGATATTCTGGATACACTGCGGCACGGAGATAGTGCCGCACTTATTTTAATGTCGGACATTCCGAATCCTATTTTCCGACAACTCACTCCTGATCTTGAAAGTGTCACAGCAGCGATTAACGCTGCGGCAGCCTCTTATCGCGCCACGAATGTTCAACCGAGCCTTGAACTTGCGCACGAAATCCTCACCGAATCAGAACAATTGAACAAAGAACTCTATCTTATTTCAGACTTCGCCCGAAACGGATGGGAGAACTGGAGTAGACAATTGAATCGCTCTGGTGCGCGCGTTTCTCTGATTCCTGTTGCCGAGGGAGAAGCACATAACACAAATATTGAAGCAGTTCGTCCCTCTAACCAACTAATAGGCATAAATCTACCGCTCCAATTGAATGTAACTACCGCGAACCATTCGGTAGCACCATTGGCGCAGAATATGCTAACGCTGTTTATTGGCGCGGAAAAACAGAAAACTGTGAGTTTTTCTGCAGCAGCTAACGAATCATTGAATACGATTTTAACATACAACTTTTCTACACCCGGCACACATATCGGTTCCCTTACACTCACGGAGGATCGACTCAACATCGACAACCAGCGTTATTTCGCCTTGGATGTCATCGGTGAAGTGCGTGTCCTTTGTGTCGGAGAACAGACAGAATACCTGGCATTGGCACTCAATCCACATAATGCTCCTCTGCTGTCCTCCGTTACCGGGGATGCGGTTTCTAAAGATGTAAGCCAAAATACAATAGATACCAACGGCGTAATGATTTTACCGACGCAATGCACACCTGCTGAATTTGAATCCTTTCCACTTGAAGATTACGACGTTATCATCTTGGCAGATGTGCCGAAGATCACCCGGCAGATCGGTGCGCAGCTTCAAGAATTCATCCGACACGGCAAAAGCGTTATAGCCTTTGTGAGCAGGCACAGCAATGCAGATAGTTACAACTCACTGAGCGATACTTGGTTGCCTGCCCAACTTGGTAGCACACTCACATGGACACCACCGCAGCAGGTTCGTGCCTACCAAGACGGACATCCTATTTTTGATATTTTTCCGAACGAAGGGTTTTCTGCGCAATATGCTCCACAATTTCACAGTGGTGTGGTGCTACGTCCTACCCCTGAGTCAGAGGTAATAGCACACTTCAACGATGATACACCCTTTCTTGTCGAGCGAAATCAAGGCACAAGCACAGTATTACTCTATAACTGTGGACTGCTCATACAACAGCGTAACACGCCAAGCGCAAATGCCGGACCCTCTCGCGCTACAGTTGATACAAACGACCTGCTCGTTAATCCGTATTTTCTCCCGATTCTTCAACAGAGTGTGCTTTATACGGCTATAGCGAGTCGTAATCTTTTAACATGGAGTGGACATGTCGGCGACACCTATACAGGGCGTTATCCTCATAGTGCTGGCGGGAAAGCGTCCATTGGCTTAAAAACCACCGTTGATACACCGGACAACGATGGTACGGATGCTGATAATAGTAGCGTGGTCCCGATTGCTGAAGACGGCACATTGCAATTTCAAGGCACAGAACGTCCTGGCATCTATGAGGTTGAGGTGCGAACACAAGGCAGGCTTCAGCGAGACTTTTTCGCGGTCAACGTCGATGCGACTGAAGCCGACTTATCACAGATTCCACTTCAACAGGCAGCTGCGCGAGTCGATGCGCAAACAACAGCAAATGCGGAAACTGAAGGGACAACGGTGGCAGCTGAGGCTTACAATGTTAAAAGACACGGTAGGGAAATATGGGGTGAGTTGCTTCTCTTGACTGTCTGCTTTATGCTCCTCGAAAGTTTTCTCTCGAACCGGAGTACTCATACCCAATTATCTTGATTAGAAGTCTTTTGATCAAGTGAGCATTGCGAGGCACAGGGACCTCGCGCTACAAATGGGGTTAATTTGGTATCACTCGTCACTGGGAAGGGACGAAAATGCACTGACTGTAGGTGAAGTATAATGCAAGAATTTTGTTACCCTGCACGCTCGTTTGGAACATTGTGCTTAATTGTGCTGCTCAGCATTAGCATACAAATTGAAGTTTCATCAGAAACAGCGGCTGCTTCACAGGACAAAACAATGGGTTCTGGAGATGAATCAAATATTGTGCGGAGTCTTGTTATCAAAGGCAATGATGCATTCTCCGAACAGCAAATTCGCGCCCTGATGCGGACAGATGTATGGAGTGTATATGATGAAACCGTTCTGGAATCAGATTTTGAAGCAATCGTAAATTTTTATAAGGAAAATGGCTACCGGTTTGCGCGTGTCGTTGAAGCGCAAAACTATGTCAAGAAATTTGAGGACGGTATCTATCTTGGCTTTGAGATTGATGAGGGCATTATCGGAAAGATTACGTTGTCCGGTAATACAAACACCAGAGAAAATGTGATACTCCGCGAATTGCTATTTCAAGAAGGAGATGTCTACATAGAGGCGGATAAGATAGAAAGCGAACGCATTCTGCGACAGAAGGCTTATATCGGTTCCGCTAATATTGAGCCGCGATGGAATGCAAGTTTAGAAACGGTGGCTATTCACGTTAATATTACAGATCTTTGGTCACTTAAAGGGGCGTTTGACCCGCTGCCCTTGCTGAATCCTGAAGGTGGTAAGTTTCTTTTAGCAGGCAAAGATTACAATTTATTTGGTTCTGGCCATTTTATGCAATTCAGTTATGAAGGGGAAATAGAAAGAGAGGAAGAGACGCGGCACTTCATACGGGGTAGGTATCAGATGCCGAGACTTCTCAATTCGCATTGGAATTTTAATGGTCAGTTTGAACAGCGATTAGAAGGGGATGCCTGGACTTCCTTGTTAGAACGCCCGCAATACATCTTCCTATTAGAACGCCCACAATATAGTCTGAAAAGTCGTTGGAGTGCAAGATTGCAAGTCTCTGAGTTGATTCATCGGAGACGGTGGTACGAAAAGGGCGTGAAAACAGACATCTTTGAGGGAAATCTACAAACAGCGTCTGGTAATATTCTCCGCTATTTTGGGGATCGGGAGCGGCAAAATTATATAGGGCTCTGGGCAAAATCACAACGTTCAAGATATGAACTCATTGAAACCTTCGGCGAATCCGAGGCAGCCCCGTCAAATAGAGACATCAAACGTGTTGGCATTACCGTCGGACGGAAGCGCGTCGCCTACCACAAAACCCGATTCCTTAGAAAAATGGGGCAAGAGGAAGATTTCTTCACTGGTTCACAATATGCCTTTTCAATCGGATATGCCTCTCCTTTATACGGTTCAGACATGGCAGAATCTTATGCAGGTTTTACAGGCGTATCAGCGTGGACCCAAGGAAACCATATACTGAGTACAACCCTTATAAACCTCAGTACATCCTTCACAACGCGTATTGAGCGTTCTAAGATTCAATTACAAACCCTATGGTACTACATAGACGTATTCAATACGGGTAATGATATCTATACAGTGGACAAAGGGTTTCGTAAGAATGGGTTCTTTGATTTTCATCAAACGTTTGTAGCACAATTTACAACGGAGATGCAGTTTGGGTGGAGTGGTGAAGATCAGGTTACTCTTGGAGCCGACAATGGGTTACGAGGTTATGATCCACAGCAGTTCAGCGGTGAAAAAATGATGTTGATGCACATTGAAAGCCGAACGCTCTGTGGTGGGAAACTCTTCAGTAAAATTGATGATGGTCTTGCTGCGGTTGCTACGTTCATTGTGAAGCCGTTCATCAAACGCTCAGTTAAAGTTGGACTTGTCTTAAGTGCTACTGTCTTTGCCGATGTAGGCTACATCTGGAACGGGAAACGCACCTTTAACTTAAGCGAACCGAAATCGAGTGTTGGCTTCGGTTTGCGAGGCAGCTTTTCTCAGGTAAGCGGTCCCAGCATCTTTCGCATCGGATTGGCATTTCCGCTTGATATGTCCTTCGCGTCTGTTTTTGAACCTCGATTTTTTTATGGTATTAACCAAACCTTCTAAGTCCTGTCAAGAGACCGGAATCCAGATATGGATATACCTCCGCGCCCATCAACTGAGAATATCACATGGCGAGCTATCCTGTTAGGGTTCCTGTCGCTTCCGCTTAATATCTACCTCGTTGTTCAGACAGAGACAGTATGGACAACACAATATCCCACCACAATGGCGATTTTCTTCAACGCCGTTTTTACGCTCTTCCTCGTCGCAATCTTCAACCTGTTTTTAACACGTTACCTCCCGAAATGGAAGCTCACGCAAGGAGAGATGCTGACAGTGTACCTCATGGTAACGCTGGCATGCGTCGTGTGTGGACACGATCTTTTGCAGGCGACAATGTGCGTTTTGGGACATGCAACGTGGTTCGCTACACCTGAGAACGAATGGCAGTCCCTCTTTTTCCGATATATTCCAGACTGGATTGCCGTTATGAATCGGCGCGCCTTAACCGGCTATTATGAAGGCACCTCAAACCTCTTTGAAGTAGAGCATATCCGCGCGTGGCTCACCCCCGTAATGGCATGGTTGGTTTTCTTCTCTGCACTGGCGTTCTCGATGATGATGCTCAGCGTCATCCTCCGCAAACAGTGGATTGAACATGAGAAACTGAGTTATCCGATCATCCTACTCCCCTTTGAGATGACGAAAGGTGCGAGTTTCTACCGAAACCGACTCCTCTGGATAGGCTTCGCTATCGGATGCGGACTCGACCTGCTCAACGGTATCAGTTTTCTCTATCCGTTTGTACCGAGCATCCCGATCCGTCACGACATCGGGATGCTGTTCACGGAAAAACCGCTGAGTGCTATCGGATCAATACCTATTCACCTAAATCCTTATGCCATCGGTATCGGTTTCTTAATGCCGTTAGATCTGTCACTCTCTTGTTGGTTGTTCTATCTCTTTTGGAAGGCACAACTTGTTTTCGGTGCAATGACAGGAATGAACCAGACACCCGGGTATCCGCATATTGACATGCAATCGCTTGGTGCATACTTCGGACTCTGTTTCTTTGCACTCTGGATAACACACAAGCATTTATGGCAGGTTATCCGTAATATCTTAGGTTTGAAAACGGACCTCGATACGGTAAACGAACCGATGGGGTATCGTGGTGCGTTTATCGGACTATTGATTAGTATTGCAGTTGTGTTTGGCTTTTGCCTGAAGGCGGGAATATCATGGTGGGGTGTGCTTGGATTTTTCAGTATCCATTTTATACTTGTTTTAGCGTTCACGCGGATGCGCGCTGAACTTGGAACACCGACACAGGACTTTTATCGTGCGGGTCCTGGTCTTTTCCTTACCTCAATTTTTGGCTCCAGAAAGATTGGTGCACCGACGTTGACAGGGTTCGCTTTTCTCTATGGCTTCACCCGCAACTACCGTTCGCAACCGATGCCGAATCAATTAGAAGGATTTAAACTCGCTGACAAGGGGCAGGTGAATACACGTCAACTCCTTTGGGTGATGTGGGGAGCAACGGTCACCGGGTTACTTATCGGGTTTATCGCGTTCCTACACGCTGGTTATCGACATGGGAGTTTGGGGACATGGCGCGGACAGGAGGCGTTCAGCGACTTACAACGCTGGTTGACGCTCCCTAACGATACAGACTGGAGCCGTCTCGGATTTTTTGGATTCGGTATCTCGCTGACGTTTATGACGCTCTTTATGCGTTTGCGGTTTATCTGGTGGCAGCTGCACCCACTTGCCTATCCGCTCGCGGGCAATTGGAATTTCGGTAGGCTCTGGTTTCCTGTCTTTCTCGCTTGGCTGATAAAGACTATACTGATTCGCCACGGTGGGATCGGCGCGTATCGCCGAACGCTGCCCTTGTTTTTTGGGACAATGCTCGGTGAGTTTGTGATGGGAAGTATCTGGGCAATTTTAGGACTGTTTCTCGGGCAACGGATGTATTCGTTTAAGCACTGGTAAAATAGTTATCAGTTATCGGTTGTCAGTTTATAGTAAAACCCACAATTAACTTTACATTGGCGAGGTTAGGAAACCTCGCCAGCGAGCGAGTGTATTCACGGAATTGTTGCTCTTTAAAGTGTAAACATATTTTCGGGTTTTACTATAATTATGAATCTGTAGGTTGGGTTGAACGGGTACACACGAAGGACTCCGACATAGACAAGAATTTTGGGGTATTGAGCCTGGTTGCACTCTCCGACATAAGAGTGAAATCTAACATTCTATCACACAATCCTCTTATCTGGTAAACACAATTTCCGATCCGAAAAAGTGCTTAATCCGTAGCTTTCTGTAAATGAATGTTCCCACCAGAGGCGCGCAATTTCAGTAAGGGACCGCCACCATTTATACTACCTTCCAACCTATTTTTGGGGACTTTTCCTTGAATAGCCGATTCTACCGCAAAATTCGTAGAGACGCGTCCACCACTTGTTTTTGCTTCTAAATCAACAGCAATATCTGGGATAAGCGTGCAGGTTATCTGACCGCCCGATGTGCGCAAACTACATTCACTCTGGGGTTGTGTTGTCATAGCGGCTTGGATGGAACCTCCTGAAGTTCGCGCGTTCACATTTTTGCCAATGCCTCCTAACCAAATACCCCCTCCGGAAGTCCGGACATCTGTTCCGCCACTACAATCCACGACCTTGATGCTGCCGCCCGAAGTCCTACCTGAAATAAAGCCCCGAATTGCACCAAAGCGGATGCTGCCGCCTGAAGTTCGCACCTGAACATCGCCTGCGACATTGACTGTCTCAATACTACCACCAGATGTATGCCCCAACACTGCGCCTGTAATGTTCTGAAAGCACAAACTACCACCCGAGGTCCTTACACGGACATCACCAGTAAGGTCGGCTACCGAAACACCACTATTTGTGGTATTCAAATCAACGTTGTACTGTTGTGGCACTGTTACCAGAAAACAAATTTCCGAGCGATTCAACTGTTTTTGCCAATGCTCCCACCCCTGTTTGAAAGTTCCTCGAATATGGACATCGGAACCCTCGTGTTCAAATGCCAACTCAAAATCTGCAAGCATTTTTTCAACAGCCTCAACCGATTTGGATTTTGATTCTTTCGTGATAACGACCTCAACCTTATCTTGTGCAGCGGTTTGGATTTCAATTGCCCCGAACTCCGATAAAACAGTTAAATTCCCGCCGCTCTTGACACTATACGTTTTTTCAATCTTTTCCAAAATAAGTTCCTCCACTGCTGCAGCCGACACTATAGAAGTCGTACTACAGTTTATCTCATAAATCGTGGGAGGGAAACCTTGTAAGCCCGATGGACAATAAGGGCACACGGTATTGATTGGAAAAAATCGGATTTATGAGATACGTTCTAACAAAAAAGGACTAACGCGACAAACATTTTTACCTCAAGATTTTTTGCAGTAGCGTAAAAGGGAAAGCACGACCTGTCTGGAACGCTCTAAACGCCTTCCCAGACAGGTGCAGCTTATGATTCGCCATTCTGCTGTTGCGTCCGGATTTCTTGGAGTATCTCGACAACAGTCTCCATTTGCCCTTCAAGTTTGTCAATACGCTGTTTGACAGATGCTGTTGATGCTAAATCCTCATCCGCATCCGAAGTAACCTCAACGGTTTCGGCAGCGTCAACATTCATATCTTGCTCTTGTCCTCTCCACATATCTTTAAAAAAGGAAGGCATTGATTGGCGCACAACTTCTTTGACATCTTTTAGTTCGTCACCAATGGTTTTTTTCATGTGATCAAAGTCGAAATCATCAGCGCATCCTTCTCTGACGTACGCCGCGACTTGATGACATGCGAAACAGATGTCGCCAAAAGAGGCATGCGTTTCGAGGGGTTCAAACAGTCCATCGGGTACAGCATTGAGATCAGCAAGAAGGGTAAGCGCGTTGTTGAATTGCCGAGCGCACCGCTCCTCACCGTCTGAAAAATTGTCTGTAATCGCAGAAGTTTCCACAATACGTGCTGTGGTTTCCAATAGCCGTAGAATTCTGCGAATTTCCTTTTGAGATTCATGTTCGTTAGACATGGTTGTCTCCTTTTTAGGTTGATTTGCTTATATAGAGACCCTCAAGGCTGAAAAGGATAGTAAAAAATGATTTTTTAACTATTAAATCTGTTAACCATCAACTCGTGCCTTAACATTTATAACGGAGTCGAGTTGATGGTTAAACCGTTCCACTTCGTTTCACGGTGGTTTTCGATTAATTCCAAACGCCTCCGGGTTATCAAAGGTTTCTTAACAACTGGAATACTGCAAGAACAACACCGGCAGCATCTTCAGAAGTAATCGTTAAAAAGTTGCCTATCGGGTTCGTCTATATAGAGTCATCTCGGACTAAAAGGATAGTGGAAAAATTAATTAGGCTTGCTAACCGCTGACACCGAGACATCAGGCAGTTTCCGACTTCAATTCGGCGACGTTCCGGCGGATTTTGATAACTGCCTTAATAATGTCTTCTATGTCCTCTTCGCTCGCCATGAGGACGTTTTGGCTTAGAGAAAGACCTGTTTGACATATTTTTTCAGTCTCAGCACAATGCACATCATCAAAATTGAGATCCTGACCGAAAAGATTAGAGGCGAGGAAACTGGCACGATACATAGGGGTACTATACCAATATCCCATAGGTATCCCTTCTGCGCGCATCGCACGGAGAAAGGTTTCACGTGAGATGCCTTCAAACTCTTCGGAATCAAAAATCGCTTTATAGCCGTGGCATCCACCACGCGTCGCGCGCGGATCCAATGGCGTGACTTTAATGCCGGGTACCTCGCCAAGCCAACCGTCTAACCAGCGCATATTCTTATGTCGGTAGTTGGTTTCAGCCTCAAGTCGGGTTAAACGGGAGAGCAGAAGACCGGCTTGCCATTCCGTCATGCGGAAGTTGCCGCCGAAAGGTTCAGCGTCTCCGAATTCGGCATCAGGCAGCGTACGACCACAGTTATGCAATGCATACGCCCGTTCATAGAGTTCGCGATCGTTTATCAGGACAATGCCACCCTCACCGGCGCAAAGGTTTTTCGAGGATTGGAAACTGAAGCACCCGAAATGCCCCCAACTGCCGACCCCGCGTCCACGCCACTCCGCACCGTGTGCTTGCGCACAATCTTCGACAATCCCAAGGTTATGTTGATTCGCAATGTCAACAAGCGCGTCTAAATCTGCAGGATATCCAGCGATGTGAACAGGCAAAATGACTTTCGTCTTTTCGGTTATCGCCGCTTCGATTTTGGAGACATCCAACAGAAAACTATCCGGTGCAGTATCGACAAAGACCGGTACGGCATGTGTCATCAGAATCGCGACGACTGTCGCTTGAAAGGTATAGGAGGTGGTAATGACTTCATCGCCCGGACAAACGCCAGCCGCTTTCAGAGCGATATAGAGCGCGGATGTGCCGCTATTGACGCAAACACCATACTTTGCCCCTTGGAATTCGGCAAACTGTTGCGTAAATTCCGGGACCTTCGGTCCACCAACCCCCCATTGTCCACTCTTGTAAATACTTTCAAACGCTTCGATATCGGCAGGGTCCTGCGTGGGCCATGCAGGGAAGCCTGCTGTCCGGACAGGTTCGCCCCCGTTTATTGCCAATGTTGCCATCTTTTCATCCCCCTTCAAGTCCTAAAGTAACTTCTACATAATCTCTCAAATCTGTGAACTTCGTCCTATTAATTACCTCTTGTACCTGATGTTCTAAAGCCCCTGATTCTACTTCAGCGATTAATGCTGTCATGACATCTCGCGCTTTTCTTTCTAATTCAGCGTCAATTGCGCCATTTTGGATGGCTTCCTCAAATTCGTCCTCATCCTGAATTTCATGAGTGCCGTCTGGGTTTATCCAGAGATCTAAGAACAGATCGGTTATTTCAAAACAATCAAGTTTTCCTGTCCCATCTACGCTCCGCTTGACAGGCTTCATAATATCACAATAATAGCCGGTCCACTCGTTATCCAGATTGTAAACTTTGCCGACATCATACCAAAGCCCTGTAAACACGAACCAGACTGCAGCGAAGTTATCCCCTAAAACTGTCTCACCATTTTGAACTATCGGTGAAGATGGCTTAACCCGTTGAGACGTGACAATCACATCGTCGTCCAGATAAAGCAACTCCTGTTGAAAGTGATTCACCCGGTCAGGGGGTCTTTTATAGGTAAGTGTTACAGTCTCCATTTTTCTAATTTCCTTGCGGTTCGTTGAGGTTGACTTAGCAAAAGACGTGCTTTTCCGTAGAGCCGCCCTCCATTTCATTACGGGCTTGCGGCTTTGGATTACGTCCATCCTACAGATTATCCGTTGCCTCGTGCTGAACGGTAGGACGATATTGTTTCACGGAAGGCTTTAATATGGGCCGGTGTCGTTCCGCAACAACCCCCTATCAAGTAGGCACCGGCTTCAATCAGTGCAGGCACGTGGCTTGCCATCTCCGCGGGTGTTTGCGTATAGACAGTTTTATGGTTTTCATCAAGTTTCGGCATACCAGCATTTGGATATGCCATCATCCATTTCCCATTGACACCCGTTTCAGCGAGTGCTGTACCAAGCTGCTGGATACCAGCAATCGCATAAGGCATCCCTGTATGTTCATCACGTCTGGATTCCGCACCGCAGTTCACACCGATGATACTAACGGCATCTAAGAGGGAACCTCCATCCGAAAGTCCGTTGTTCATGAGGATCTCAAGAAGATCGGCAGGGGAGTTTCCCCAGTCTGTCCGATAAACGATCTTGTCTGTCCGTCGCTCCTTCGTCCATTTGTAGGTCAAATTCACTGCAACAGGGATGCCTGTCTCACGTGCGACATCTACAGCGAGTGCTGCTTCTTTTGCAGAAAACATCGTCTCGAGGCAGAGAAAATCCACGCCTTCTTCTGCGAGTGTATGGATTACTAATTTATGTGCCTCTCTCGCGTCTGCATTCGGTATACCGAAAGTCGTATCCCCACTATCGGCTTCAATTGCACCGGGGGAGGGTCCGACGGAACCTGCAATATATACATCTCTCCCGCTCCGCTCTACAGCCGTTTTTGCGTGTTGAACAGCGAGGCGTGTCAGGCGTTGTGCATCCGATGTGTCTTGCCCCGCCATTTCTAAGTGAAGTGGTGATGCTACAAAGGTATTGGTTCCAATAGCCTCAGCACCTACGTTGATATAATCTGAATGAATGTCAACAACAGCAGTCGGATGCAATTCATTAGCGAGTGCACTGTTAGTGAGTTCTATACCACGAGCGAACAGCTGCGATCCGAACCCACCATCGTATAAGATCGGTTCATCAAACTTTAAGCGTTCCTGAAAGGATTTTTTAATTATTGGGTTTTCGCTCATTTTTCCTTCGTCTCAATGGTTATCAGTTTTAATAGTTATCAGTTGTCAGTACGCTTCGCTTTCAGTTGTCAGATTTAGAATCGTCAGTGATAGGTTATCAGTTAAAAGACCTTTGTGGCGGGTACAGACCTTGTTAGTGCCACAAGATAGTAACTGAAACTCTCACTGCGAGGCAAACTGAAAGGATTTTCGTAGAAAATCCGAACTGATAACTCCTATGCCATCGGTTTGAATTGACAACCTTCCACAAATATGTCAAAGAAATCGGGTGTGGTCTCCAATTCAATGTGTTCAATATTGTTGACAAACGCTTCAACATCTGAGCGTTTTTTCTCGGAAAGGAGGACAGCCGTCGCCCCTGCTACTGCAGCGTTGCCGATTTTGACTACATTTTCTTCTGGTACTGGCGCAAGAAACCCGATTTCAATTGCATCCTGTAGGTTAACATAATTGGCGAAGCCTCCCGCCAAGAAAAGCGTTGTAATGTCTTCAGGCGCGCAACCAAAATGTCGTAGGACAATATACTGTCCACAGTAATTTGCCGCCTTTGCTTGTGCGAGATTACTTGCATCGTCGCGTGAGAAGGTAATACCGTGTTCCGGCAAAAGCGATATGAAACGCTGTTTTCTTTCTGCAAAAACACCCTTTGGACTCATCTGATCGTTCCGCCGTAACTCCGCGAGGAGTGAAATCAGTCCAGAACCGCATAAACCCTGCGGTGGCTCTTCATCAATCGTCGTATAATTGAATTCGCTGCCATTCCATTTCACAGACTCAATCGCACCCGGATAAGCGGGCATCCCGTATTCAATCCCTCCGCCTTCAAATGCGGGACCGGCAGGACACGATGCGGCGACCATCCGCTTTGCATTTCCGACAATTACCTCTGTATTGGTCCCGACATCAACCAACATGATGATCTCATCCTGCGAAGAGATGTCAATTGAAACCAAATCCGCGGCGACATCTGCACCGACATGGCTGGCAATCAACGGCAGGCTGCATACCATCGCTTTCGGGTTCGCACGGATCCCTAAACGACGCGTTTTTTCCGTAAGCGAAGTGGTTGATCGGATGCCGTCCCGATATTCATGCTCAATCAAGGATTTATAGGGTTTTTGTCCAATGCTTTGGACATCCTGTTTGAAAAAAATATCGCGCATTGTTGTGTTACCGACAACAACGATTTCATAAATTTCCTGTCGGACGAAGTTGTGTCGGACACACATCTCTATGATTTCGCTGTTTAGCGCGGCGATAAGCGAGCGGCGCAGTTCACCGTGAAATTCACCGTCATAAGAGATGCGGTTCATGATATCGCTGCCACCAAAACGCTGTGGATTTTCAAAGGAACTGACGGAGACTGTTTCTCCGTTCTCCAAATCCACCAGATTTGCTACCACCGTTGTTGTTCCGATGTCTATGGCGAGTCCATAAAGATGGCCTCGGTAACGGTCAACAGGTTCGTCGTTGTAATAGACAACCCCATCACTGTGGGTAACCCGTGGACTCAGTTCCAGTGCTTCGTCGTCATTTGTAACGGTATGTGTCAGAATCTTCGGTGTGCGTCGGAGTGGGGTAAACTCAATATCTTCATTAATATCAAGAACGACCGCTTGGCAGGCGAGGCGGTAGTTATCTCGTAGGAAGGCTTCGGCTTCATTAGGCGGTTGGAGGCTGTCCATCCCGCGTTTAATCTCAACAATGCATTCGTGGCACTGTCCGGTTCGGAAGCAAGAGGTGGAAACTTGGACGGTTAAGTCATCAGCGTAGTCGAAAACAGTTTTTCCGGGGGTGAGTTGATAGGCTTTTCCGTCGCATGTGATCGTGCCTTGTGATTCCGCGGGTTGGTCAGGTGCATCTGTCTCCCATGCACTGCGATAATCCAATTTATCGTCTCCAACACATAGGAGCCCTGTCCCTTCATCGATTTTTCGCTGGTTTCGACAGCCAAATTTCGCCGTGCAGTGGTCAAATCGGTTTTTGTAGGGACACCGATAAGTTGCCTGTTCATCGGCGTGGACAACCAATCCTTCAAAAATCTGTGTAATTTTATTGAGGCGTTTCTCGTATTCGGCTTTGTCTATTTTTTTCATGTTTATTGGTTATCAGTTATCAGGTTTCGGTTTTCAGTAGTGCCATGTCCAGTCAAATTTTCACTGTATAAAAATCGCGAGCACAGCTCGCTCCTACAAGAAGATGGCGGTCTGTAAGCATTTAAATCATTTTACGCATAATTTGAAACTGGATGAAGCACTAATTCTCTTCGATCAGTTTCTTCAAATCCTCAATAAAATGCTCGAAAAGTTTGACCTTGTCGCTTTCTTCAAGCTCTTCCATCGTTAGCACATAAGTACCATCAAGTTCTACCTCTGCAATGATTCGTTCTCTCTTTGGTGAGTCCACAATTTTTAGGGTTTCGTCTAGGTCAACCGTGATGAGGTAAAATTTGATGGAGGCTCTATTTTTGTCTGCCCGAAGTTTGCGTTTCCAATAAGCTTTCTCAATGACCTGGTTTTTCAAATTAACTGCACATGAGATTACAGCAATAACGCGCGAATTTTCTGGGATGTAAATAGCGAGATCAACATTTGGAAGGTAAGAGTTGAATTCTCCGTAATCGATTGTCAAATGTCGTTTAACGCCTTCCAATTCTTTAGAGAGCGTGCTGCTACGTTCTAATTCATAGCGGCTAACCACCTTCAGCCTTAACTGTTTAATTGCCTCGGCGATAATGTGTCTTATCCTTTCTCGAACAGTGCCGCCCTTAGCAGTACGCCAGTTTTTTCCCAGTTCTCCGGTCAAGGAGATAGTTAAACCTTCAAAGGCAACAGCATCTTCAAGGTCACCCCATAAAATGGATTCTCCATAATGCTCGCTGAGTTGGTCCATGACATGGCTTGTGTAGTCAACAATGCTGAAATCAATGACATTCCTTTCTATCAGGATGTCTACCAACGTGCCATCATATCCCATCTCGTAAAGAGCATCCGTAAGAATGTTTCTCCTACCGTCAAGAGAGCGATCCCCACGTGCTGTTGGGGCTGCTATGATAGGTTTGGTCGTATTATCCACTGTCGAAATTTTCCTCACTATTAAGATTAATAAGATACTCACGCCCAGTATCAGAAATTTCCCAAATACCACGCGGAGAATTAGCTATCATCAGACCTCTATTTATCAATTCTCGGCGCATATCGTGAACTCGATTTTCCCAATACAAATGTCCGGCCGGACGTTGTGATAGATCTATTGGTTTCAATTCATTTTCCATTAATTGGCGAACTGTTCTGAGTACCTCACTGGTAATTGCAGAGCCACCAAACTGGATTAAGGCTTTTAAAATAGGTAAAGCATAACTCGTTCGTGGAAGTGGAGTATCAGAAGGTTCAGCACTACGTTCGTGCGAAGAAGTATTCAGTGTTGGGGATTGTGGTGATTTTTGGACATCCATATCACAGAGGTATTCAAGCCCAGCATTAGAGATTTCCCAAATACCCCACGGAGAATCATCTTTCATTAGACCTTTACTGATTAATTCTCGTCGCATGTCCTGGGTCCGATTATCCCAATAAAACTGACCGTCCGATCGACGGGACTTATCTATTTCTCGCAGCTCATTAGCCGAATCCATGAATTGATAGACCAACTCTAATACTTGGTGGGTCGCTCCAGAACCTCCAAGACTTTCTAAGGCTCTCAGAATCGGTAATCTATAATTCTGCCGTGGTAAAGGAGTATCGGACAATCGGGGTTGAAACGCTTCTCGTGCCTCCACTTTTGCTTTCCCTTGCTCAACGTTAGACTTAGAGAGGTATTTTTGGAAATCAGATACTGCTTCCCGTTGTATCTCCAGATCAATTGAACAGAAAATCCTGTCTTCCCACGGAATAACCCTTCTGGCAGGCGTACTCGTTAAATTGGGCAGGTAGAAATCCCATATCTTTCCATTTGTGATAACAGCTATTTCTATCCCTGCTTGAAAAGCATATTGGCAAATTTGTGCTTGATATTTCTCAATGTTTGTGCCCCAACGTTTACACTCAATGAATACCAAAGAGGTATCATCTTGCTGCAAAGCATAGTCAACTTTCCCATCGCCGACCTTCTTTTCTGGAAACACCTCTAAAGTATATAAATTGTCATCCTGCCAATCTAAGGATCTGAGAATAGGGAGAACAATATACTGTTTAGTCGCAGTTTCGTCAAACTTATGATTTTCAATTGTTTGCCTGCACTGTAGGATATCAGAAATAGTTTGTGCCAGCATGCATTTCCCCGTTATAGATTTCCAAATCACCTTCGTACATTTTATAACACTTTAATGGTATCTACCCATAAATTTCTAGCAAAAGTTAGGTCTGATTTAGCACTTTCCCATTCTCCCAAACGAACGGAGGTCAGGTTTTTTGATCTCAGTTTACCATTCTTCAGGTTCTTCAAGAAGAAATTGCTTGGCTAAGGCGACGCATTCGAGGGCATCTTTACCGTATCCATCAGCCCCCATGTCATCTGCAAATGTTTGTGTGACTGGCGCACCACCCACCATAATCTTTACCTCTTCCCGCAAGTCTTCGTCAATAAAGGCATCAATCGTTTTTCCCATGTTCGGCATTGTTGTCGTCAGGAGTGCTGACATCCCCAAAATCGGTGCCCCATATTCCTCAACAGCTTCAATGAATTCATCTTCAGAAGTATCAACCCCTAAATCGTGTACCACGAACCCCGCGCCGCGTAACATCATAATGCAGAGGTTCTTGCCAATATCGTGCAGGTCGCCTTTGACGGTTCCCATAATCACTGTGCCGATCGGTTCAACACCTGCATCCGAGAGGATCGGTTCAATATGTGCCATTCCTGCTTTCATTGCGCGCGCGCATGCGAGGACTTCTGGCACGAAAATGAAGTTCTCTCGGAACTTGATACCGACGATGCCCATCCCAGCGATGAGTCCGTCATCCATAATCTCTAACGCCTCTGTCCCTTCCTCCAGAGCTGCTTCAGTCAATTCATCAACAGTATGATGGTCGCCATCAATGAGCGCAGCAGAGATGTCTTGCATAGCAGGGGTTGCTTGTGCAAACATCTCAATAGCAAATGCTATCTCATCAGGTTCTTCTAAGAATTCTTCAATTTCTTCTCGGATAAATTCGTTTGCGATGTCGTTAATAGATGCCACGATTTTGAATGCCTCCTCAATCCTCAAAGGGATATAATACCATACACCGTAAAAAATGGCAAATGAATTTCACGTCCGATCAGAGGTATTCAGTTGTCAGTTATCGGTTATCACAGGACTTACACAAATTAGTAGGCGCGCCTTAGCAGCGCGCCTATCAGGGGATAGTTGCCGACACATTGCGTCAGTTCTATCTATTTGCTTTTTCGGTATTCTTCTAAAAGGGCGTTAATCTTGTCAAGAAAGGCTTGTGAGTAAATCTCACCGACCAATGCTTTATGGGTTTCTATCGCGATTGCATCCCACGCTTCCCGTGATTCGTCTTCAAATTCAACGACTTGAATACCAGCCTTCTTTTGTAGTGCTTCAATCGCCCTATCATTATCCTTCCGAATTTGTTCAATCAAGGTGCTTTGGTATTTATCCCCGACTTCACGCAAAATCTTCTGCTGTTCCGGGGGAAGTTGATCAAACTTTTCCTTCGTGATAACTGTTGCCCCGACACCAACGCTTACTGGAAGCTTAGTCATATATTTGAATTTATCATGCCATTGTAGTGCTACAGTGACGTACGGTGATGCGGTCACGGCGTTGATCTGCCCCGAGTAGAGCGAAGGCAAGACCTGTGTAACCTCTCTCGGTACAGTCGCGATATCAGCCTTCTTGTAAAATTCAAGAGCGATTTTGTCGCTTGTCCGAGCCCACATTTTGACGGTTGGGGATTGAAGATCGGCAATAGTAGTAATCGGTTGATTGCTAAAGATATAATAGAAGCCGATATCGCCCATACCGATTAGGACATATCCAGCATCCATAAAGGCTTGGTCAAGATCTTCGCGGAGATAGTTTCGGACATAATCAAGTTCCTTGTAGGTTTTGAACATCCGAGGCAGTTGAAAAATCAGAACCTCTTTCTGTATTTCGCCGAGTCCAGTGGCTGTCATAGCCCCTGCGTGGATTAATCCGGCTCGCATCTTGCGGATAACATCAAGTTCGTCTCCCTGGACCCCGTTTGGATAGAAACGGAGTAGGAGTTCGCCATCCGTTTTGGCGCGAATTTCTTTTCCCATTGCCTCAAAATTGTTCATCCATGTGGAACCCTTCGGTGCGAGCGTTGCGAACTTAATGGAGTCCGCGGCAAGATGTGTTATTGGTAAACATAACATTCCGAAAATCAGCAGAAATACGCATGCGAATTTAAAAGGGGAATCGGGGTTGAAAACCCCTCCCACATAGCCTGTTTTCTTATTTTTCATTATTCAATGTCTCCTTCCTCCATTTCTGGATCAAAAAGCATATCAGCTTGAGCAAGCCAACGTTTCGCGCGCGATTTTGCGAGCGCGGTGGCAGCTTCTTCCCCTGGATAAATATCCTCTGGGGCATCAATAACTTCCTGTAACGCTTGCTTGTAGAGTTTAACGTCCTGTTTAGGATAGGCGTAGTACCGTGCGAGATAGAATTTGGTCATCAGGAACTTGCCATCATTGAGTTTATCGACCTTATCAATGCTTTCCTTCGCCTTCTCCGGATCACCGCCGATGGCTGGTGACCGGTCGCCGTAATAGACAGCGTAAAAAAGATGTGCACTCCCAAAATAGAAGGTTTCGTCCAACTCAAGGACACGTCGCATCATCAACTCGACGCGAGCGAGGTCAATGACTTGCATTGGATCATCTTTCTGAAGACTGATGCCACGTGCCATCGCGTAAGCCGCCCAAAAGAGCGGTTCAACCTGTTTTTTCTTAAGTTTCTGGAGTGCCTTTTCAAATTCGGCGATCTTGACAGTTCTTGCTTGCTTGAAGGTTTTATCGGATTTCGCGAGTGCCTTAAAGGCGTATTCTTCTGAGCGCGCATAGTGTGCGATTGCTTGTGATCGCATTTCGTCTGCTGTTTCAAAGTCTCCGGCAATCTCAGCATCTTCCATCTTATCTTCAAGAAAACCGCTGTAAGATGAATGTGCGCGTGCAGTCTTGACAATGAGTCCTGTATTCCCAATCTTAGCAATACGCTCAAGCCCCTTAAGGTTATTCGCGAGGGTGGTTTCTACAACAACTAAATTGCTCTCTTTTTGGATACTTGACAGCTTGGCAAGACCACAGCCACCTAAGAATATTGGCAAGAGCAATAACAACAACGTTTGGGTTCTGAAATAGTTATGTATCATAATGAATGTCCCTCATAGTTGATTTGTTAGTGGCGTTATCCACAATTCTGCGTTAATGGTAAAGGAAAAGAGGAATATCCGTTTCCTGAATCAGATGCTGCGTGACGCTACCGACGAAAAATTTACGGACACTCTTTCTACCGTAGGCTCCCATCGCCAACATGTCGATGTCATTTTCCGCAATATAAGATTTAACGGCAGTATCGGGTGGACCACTTCGCGTGGCGAGGCTCGGTTTAATCCCGTAACTCTCAAAGAAACCGCCAAGATTGCCCAATAACTCTTGTGCGGCTTGAGCACTATCATTAACGGTGAGAAGCGTTATATCACAAGCGTTCCATATACCGAGCAGCAGGAACATGTGGACCACTTTAGAAGCGGGGATACTATCATCATAGGCAACCAGGACCTTCTTAATCTCCCGCACAGAATCTGGCACAGCCAGCACAGGAATGAGTCCATTTTTTAAAATACGTTCAAGCGTCCCATAAGTTTCATTGGCATCGTATTCAAAAAACGTCCGCTTCCCGATGACAATGAAATCGTGAAATTTGGATTCTTCAATAATTTCGGAAAAAGGGCTGCCAGTGTCGGCGTGTAAAACGACATTTATTTTCCTGTCATCGCAGATACGTGCGAAATCATTAAGTATTGCTTTAGCCTTCTGTTCTGTTGCCTCCAATAGTTGTTCTTCACGTTGGACTTCATAATGCGCCCCACCGATCGGCATCGGTCCACTTGAAGATTGAATGCCCGGTCGATTGATGATAGCGACCCCTGTAATTGAAGCATTGTGGTTGAGTGCGAGTTGACATGCGTATTCAATCGCTGCGTGTGCATAGGGAGAGCCGTCCAGACCGAGTAAAATTTTGGAAAACCTTGAATGTTCCATCGTAAAATACCTCCTTCATAGTTTGATCGCGCTCATACGGATAACTAAAATAGAGCGCTTATAGAAATTTGATCGTGCTACTTATACCAAATTAGCTTGATTAGAAGTCTTTTGATCAAGTCAGCCTTGCGAGGCACAGGGACCTCGCGCTACAAATGGGGTTAATTTGGTATTATACCAAATTAGCTTGATTAGAAGTCTTTTGATCAAGTCAGCATTGCGAGGCACAGGGACCTCGCGCTACAAATGGGGTTAATTTAGTATTATACCAATTCTGATTGACGGTTTCTCTTAAAAGAGTCTACTGTTTTGGTTATGCCCGGTGCGGTTGGAATGCAGATCGCATTTGGGCGATTACGCCGCAAAACCGCACCTACTGGGGTCTGGGTGAACGGTGCGGTTAATGTGATATAAACTTTTAGAAATGGTATTACATACGGATTTTTTCGGCTTGCGAGTTACGCCGAGAAAGGCAGTCGTACAACTGTAGCATCAACATGCCCATTTGATGTCTCAATCTGAACGTGACTGCCTGCTTCTGTGACTGCGATCCGAAGGTACCCCAAAGCGACTTTTTTCCCGAGCGTTGGTGCAAAGGTCGTACTCGTAATCCAACCGACCTCTTTGCCAGCATTGAAAATCCGCGCGCCTGGACGAAGTTCGCAGTCGTCTTGCGATGTTGGGTTATCATCAATTTCAATGCCGCGCAGCAGACGATTCGGGTGTCCGCGATATTTCATCCGTGCGACAATCTCTTGTCCGATGTAACACCCTTTCTCAAAATCAATGGCGTGTTCTAATTCTGCTTCAAGAGGGATAACAGTATCGGTCAATTCTGTCCCATATCTCGGTATGCCAGCCTCAATCCGCAGTGACTCAAGTGCATCCCATCCGATAGGTTGTGCGTTAAATTGTGATCCTTCAGTCATCAATGCTTCCCAAAGCGATGCCAATGCCTCGGCAGCAGTATAAAGCATGTAGCCGACTTCACCCGTAGCATTTATCCTTACACAGACGATCGGGTGTTTAAAAAGGGTGTCTACTTCACGAACGCAGCTGTGGCGTTCTGGTAAAGCAGCAAGATCGCTCATGTTTAGCACAGATTGAACGAGCTCCGACGATTTGGGACCGTGAACAGCAATTGCGCCAGTTTCAGTGGTTGCGTCAGACAGTTCAATGTCATCAGCGATGATATATTTGTCTAATTCACTGAAGAGATTTTCTGCGGTTTCAGGTGCAGTGTCAACAGTGATTGCCTCTTCAAGGACATAGATATTTAAATCGGCGATAATTTTGCCACGATGGGTTAAGAGCATGGCGTAGGTACCTTGTCCTGCTGAGAGACTTTCAATATCGTTGGAGATGATGCGGTGTAGAAATTTTGCGCGATCATCGCCAGTTAATTGATACCTACTTCGGTAGGAGACATCAACAATACCAACACTATTTCGTACGGCGTGATGTTCGGAAACAGCATCGGTGAAATGGACAGCGATATTCCAACCTTGATGTCTTTCGGCGAAGGTCGCGCCGAACTGCTCATGAATGTGATGAAGGGGTGTTGTTTTCATATAGTTGTCAGTTATCAGTTATCAGTTAGTGTTTTTACGCATAAAAATGTCTTATACCCAATTAGCTTGATTAGAAGTCTTTTGATCAAGTCAGCATTGCGAGGCACAGGGACCTCGCGCTACAAATGGGGTTAATTTGGTATTATACCCAATTAGCTTGATTAGAAGTCTTTTGATCAAGTCAGCCTTGCGAGGCACAGGGACCTCGCGCTACAAATGGGGTTAATTTGGTATTATGTATAAAGCGACGAGACCGATGACTGAAAACTAAAACCTCCTAAGACTGATAACCAATAACTTTGATCGTCAACTCGTCTTCAACATATTATAGCGCGAGTTGATGATCAAAACTGACATCTCCTAAAAGATGCGATCCAAGCGTAAAATAATTTGTGGATTTCGTAAGGAAAATGACGCATCAAGCGGTTCTGCGACTTCAACACCAACGCTCCACGGTGAAAGTGTCCCAAACGGATCTATGAAAACGGAACATCCAACACCGATTGAAGTTTTAAGCTGCGTTGTGAAAGTCTCAAAATCGGAAAAGGGTGTGTCGCCATGCCACCAGATGCTGCCTGTATCCAAGAAGCAACTGAGTGCCCATCCAAATACGACATCAGGATCTCTACGGATTGTCTCATCGATGAATCTATACTCAAGATTAAGCAGCAGGCGACTATCTCCCGTAAATCTGTTAAAATCATAACCACGCACAGTGGCACCTCCTCCAAGGTGAAGGAGCCGTTGCCTGGGCAAGGGAGCATCAGAAAAATCGCCCGCAACCCGAACGTTCAGGTGATGTGAACCGAACAGCGGTGTATAGCGTGCTATTTCAAATCGGTAAAAATTGAAGTCGTAATCACCGCCGAAACGTTGCCCCGTCATTTCGACGGCGAATTGTCCGCGCCACCCGCGCCGAGTGCGTTCATTTGCAGAAAACAACGTGTGGAAATCCTGTATGCTTGTTGACCTATGGTCGCGAGTATCAAACGCAAAAACAAGAGCGAGGTTGCTCAGTTGCCCGCGATCAATCCGAGCATTGCCCCGTTTGATTAGGTGGCGGTTGAAGTAACTCCAATCCGTTGATTTGGAGAGGTTACCGTGTTGTTCTCCTGTGAATTCCAGTCTAAGATAACTCCATTCCGAGGGGGCGTAGGTAATCCATCCTTGGGAGCCCCAACGTTCATAATAATCCTGAAATGCGGAACCGTAATAGGCGGCACTCAGGCTGGCATCACCGTGATGTAGATAGATATTGGAACTGACATCAGTGAGTTTATAGAAACTCCCACCGAGTTTAAGCGGTTGTCGCTTAAAGAACCCTTTTTCAATACCGACGTGATAGTTCCATATTTTGCTTGAAAATCCACGACTGATTGAACCGAAAACCTGCTCTTTACCTGTGAAACGAGTTGCGAGTGTTCCACCTACCCCAAGCATTAACCCGTGAACACGATTGAATTGAATAATTGGAAAACCACCGGGTTTGATTATAGGTTGTTCTTCAATCTCAACAACCATGATGTTTTTCCCACCCTCGCGTTGGACACGCCAATCCCGAACAGATTTAAAGTGCTCACTGTTTTCACGGAGTTCCTTGCCCATGCGGTTGATCTTTGATTGTCCAAGGGTATGGCGATAAATATCGGGTGTTTGTGAACTTTGTTTTCCAGCAATGTCTTCAGTCTTTAGATTAAGTGCCGACAACAGCTCTGCCCGCGAGATCCGAGCGTTACCCGTGAACCGAATTTCGTGTAACGTGCCTTCGTCAATGCTAAATTCAAGGGTATCGTTAACTAATTGATGCGTAACAGTGGCGAATTCATATCCACGGTTTGAATAGAAATCGGCAATTAGCTGCTGTTTGCGTCTCGCAGCTTCGACAGCGAGATAGCCAGGTTTTAACTGGAACCATTCCGCGATGAATTGTGACAGAAAACTTCTATTTCCGTCGATCTTAATCTTGCGGGCAAGTACTACAGGGGCTTCTGTAACTCGGATATGCACACTGACAACGGGGAAAAATCCGGGCTCCCCAGGCGCGAGATGCCCTTGCCTTGTCTCTAAACGTACATCCTGAAACCAGTCATGGTTTCGCAATTCCGCGATTAGCCATGCAAGCTGCGAATCTGCGATAACATCTCCGGGTTGAATGGGAATGTTCTGTTGAACAATTTCTGTCGGAATTTTGGTATTACCTTCAATTTTGATCGCTGTAACTCGAAATTTTTCCTCGGATGCAAAGGTTTCCGAGGAAATCGGTGGTGCCTTTACCAAGCCCAATACACCCATCGCCGGTGCATAGCGTTCAGAAAGTATACCCATATACTGATGCGGTGCATGCGGCCACCACGGATGTTCACTATCATAAGTTGGTAGCCAATAACTATATTCTCTTTGGGGCTTAGGCACGAGGTCTTCCGTATTGCTAACATTACTATATGCCTTACGGTGGATGTTAAAAAGCCATCTGTTTTCAAAGGCAGGTCCGTCTTGCGAGTCCGACTTAGCAGGTTTTTCCAACATCTCACGCGGGAGGGCAACTTCGATGCTCCAAGAGGTTGTGTTAATCTGGGTAGCGATCTTTGCATCTAAATTCCATTTGCTATCGGCATCAAACGCTGTCTGCATAGTCTTCCGATCCAAAGTGAGTTGGACATCATGCGGTGCAAATTGGAAATCAGGTTGACCGGGGACGTTAACCTTTTGATCAAAGAACGCGCCAATGGGGTTGATAACAAGGTGGTAGTAAATGTCAGTTTGAAGGTTGGGATCAATCAGGATTTCAATACACTCGTCTTCCCAAATAGGCGAATCCGGCTGTGTCTGTGAGATATGCGGAAGCTGCGATTCAGCGACGTACGCCTTTACACCGATATATAGATTCTCAGCGTCCCACATCAGAAAGGTTTCAGTTGGATTCTGTGGTTCACCTGTGCTATCCGCGTTCTGAAACGGAGAGAGTGCCACCGCCTTCTGCCACACGATTTCAGATAAGTTACCATCAACAACGGGAGGTTCTGCTGTCTCCGGTACAGGTTGGGTAGAATCTTCAAACGGATCCGATGCAATATCAGAGGTGGTATTCTCGTCATTTGGTGAAGTCTGTAACAGCGAAATCGCATCGGTAGCTTTTAAACGAAATAGGGGACCCCCATCGTTAATAAGCGTTAGCGATGTATCATTATCAATTTGCGTGGGGAGGTTGATAACAATCTGTTGCTTTTCGCTGTTAAGTTCAACATCAACAGCGTAATTTTCAGGTAATTCTAATCGGATACCGCCCCCTTGTGCAGTCACATCCATCGGTGCTGCAACAGTGTCAAGTATAGTCAAACTGATCGAACCGTCCTGTGTCTCCAATTTGTTCTGTCCCCGCGTTAGCAAAATTTTCCCATCAATGCGTCCTTTTTTTAGTGTAACATTGTAGTTGCCCAATGTCTCATCTAACTTGACATTCCCTGTTTCTGTCGCAATTTCTATTTTGCCTCGGATACGCTTGAGGCGTATATCTCCTGTTTTCGCTTGGATTTTAACAGAAACATCTGGCGGGGTCTTAATCGTACACTTCAACTGGAGTTGCTTTTGGAGCGTTGTGTGCAGATCCGTAATATTGGGAAAAGGGTTAGGTTTTTCGTCGGTAGTATCCGCTTCTGGCAATTTGACCTTCAACTGCAGTATACCACTGCTCTGTGTTCCCATTAAGGAGATGTTCTCCAAGTAGTTCCGAATCAGAACATCACGCGTTGTTTTTGTCGCTTGTGTCTGTTTTTCAAGGGTGACACCGATGACCTCGCTCTCCATGGCAATAATTTCAATGTCCCCTGGTATATCCAAGTTGAGTTCTATTCGGTAAATATCCTCAGAACTGAAGTCTTCTGCCGACGTTGCCTCTAATATCAGCGTCTGTTCTTGGGGCGGAATAGATTCATCCGATGCCTTTTCCGGATCCACTGCACCTGCGGATAAGACAAATAGGTTCAGTGCAAGCATGGACGAATAAAATAGATATAGAGGAGATAAGATTGTACGACACATGGGCAATATTTCAGAAAAATTCGTTTTAATTCAGGATGCGTGGCATTGGAACATCGGTTTGAAGACTATATCTACAGAATTGCTTGACACATTTTAAATAATACTTTATACTTATTAGAAAAGTCAAGCAGTTTTTTCGTACCCTTCACCGTTATTGGAGCGTTTTATTGTTTGAAGGTGATTATCTTAAAATGAAGGGGTAGAGTGAATGCTGCGTATAGGAGAAGATAGATGCGCGAATCTTTTGAAGGAGGGACAGAATACTGTTTCTCTTTCGGTCCATGGAACATACACGAAGGCGCAGACCCTTTTGGACCCCCTGTTCGGGAGTCGTTTAGTTTTGATGAGAAGGTTGGCTTCTACCGTGATCTCGGTTTCGTTGGCATTCAATTTCATGACGATGACATTGTACCTGATATTGATGAAAAGACATACGCCCAATTGATAGCACGGACAAAAACCGTAAAAACACAACTGGACGACCACGGTTTAACAGCGGAGGTGGTTGCACCACGCCTATGGGAATCCGCACAGACGATTGACGGTGCTTACACGTCTAATTCGCCAAAAGAACGGGCGTATGCGCTGGAACGTTCAAAACGGTGCGTGGATATCGCCAATGAAATTGGGTGTAAAAACCTCGTGTTGTGGCTTGCCCGTGAAGGTACCTATATCCGGGAAACGAAATCGTCGGCAGACGCTGTTGGACAGATTCTGGATGCCATTAACGCCTTACTTGAATACGACTCGGAAATTCGCATTCTGATTGAACCGAAACCGAATGAACCGATGGACATTGCCTATATTCCGACGATTGGACACGCCATTGGATTGGCGTACGCGAGCGATGTGCCGGAACGGGTTGGTGGATTAATTGAAAGTGCACACGCTATTCTCGCGGGGTTAGAACCATCTGATGAGATGGGATACGCGCTGTATCATAAGAAACTTTGGAGTGTACATCTCAACGACCAGAACGGACTAAAATTCGACCAAGATAAGGCATTCGGGTCTGTCAATTTGCGACGTGCCTTTAATCAAGTCCGGGTCCTTGAAGAGAACGGATACGGTAGAAACGGTGAATTTATCGGATTAGATGTGAAAGTCATGCGAACACAACCGCGCGACATCTCAACTAAACATCTATTGAGCAGCCGAAGAACATTCCTCAACCTACTTGAGAAGGTGCGAACATTTGATAAAAAAGTCGAACAGGAGTTTATCGCATCTCGAGACTATGAAGGTTTGGATTTCTATATTCTTGAACACCTGCTCGGTATGTAACGTCTATTATAGGCGCGCCGGAGTCTCTTTTGTACAGCGCGTCAACTCAACGGAGAGTAACAAAGGCGGCAGAGGACAAAAACAGACATGACAACGGATAAGAGCCCTCTACACGAGGCGGATGGACTTTGTTATCAAGCAGTGCTGCTTGTTGGCCCCCCCGGTGTTGGTAAGGGAACACAGGGGAAAATGCTGGCACAAATTCCGGGTATCTTCCATGTTTCCAGCGGGGATATGTTCCGAGAACTTGACATCAATTCCAAATGCGGACAAATCTTCCAGCAATATGCTAGTGTCGGTAAGTTAGTTCCAGACGATATTACAATCAAAATTTGGCAGGATTACATGGCAGCGAAGGTGCGTGAAGGACTTTACGCACCAGAACGCGACCTGCTCATCCTTGATGGCATTCCAAGGAACATTATACAAGCGGCTTTGATAGATCGCTACATAACGGTTTTTAAAGTCATCTTTATGGTCTGTGAAGACCGAGAGGTGATGTTTAGACGGATTCGTGGGCGCTCACTGAAAGAGCACCGAATTGACGATTCCAAAGAAGTTGTCGTTCGCTATCGCTGGGACCTTTACAAGCGTGATACCGAACCGATGATTGACCATTATCCGCAGGAACTCATTCGGATCATTGATGCTGACACGGTTGCAGCGGACGTACTTCACCAAATATTATCAACAGTAGTACCTATTCAGAAGAAATATTTCAAGGCACCGCTGATGTAAACTCAGAGGCATTCAGTAATTAGCAGTCAGCAGTCAGTGTGGTGTCGCGACCCAGAGGTTACTCCTACAAGAAAGAGCAGGCGATCCACACCTTGCAGGCTTCACAACACTATTTAATCGTGATGACGATAAAGTAAGAATTCAGGATGTGTGAGTGCTCGCATCGGAAACGGCGCACCGCTATCGGATATTTGGATGCCAAAGAACTGTGGTGTACGCCGGAACGTCTTACGCAATTTGTACGGACTTTCTTCCCCTAACACTCGCGCATAAAACGCCAATGTCTCTTCCAATTCAATTTCGCTGAGAGGATACCAATCCTCGTTCTGATACTGCTGAGGATTGTTTTGGTATTTTCGGAACACCTCAAGGTCCGGCACAAGGATGAGAACCCATTCTGTTGCTTCATCTGCCGCTTCCAAATCTAATTCAGGAAGAAGCCAGTCGAATAAGATTACCGGCGCGCTGGAAATCAATTCCTCTGGCGGAATGTGCGCGGCTACCCACTCCGATGCCGCAATTCGGGTCGGTTGTGCAAGCATAACAGCACTAAAAGCAGCCGTATAAACGAACGAATAAAGCACGACGACCCCACCGACGACTCCGCATCCCCATTTTCCAAATATCTCGTGCCTCCTGGGTTCTTCTTCTACAAGTACAAGATGTGGCGAACCGCCATACGCGAACTTGAAGAGACCACCTACAGCACTCGGAACGCGTGTGAGTGCGATAGCGGCAAGTACCGTCAGTGCGGGATAAAGTATCAGTAGATGACGTGCGAACTTGACCTTGTGTATCCCGATAAATAGTAGATACGGAATAACGAAAGCAAGTAGAAGTGCTTCCAATATAAGAGCCTCGTCAGTTTTGTCCTTAAGCGAAATAATTGCACACAGCACCCCAAAAGCGACGAGGAGTGCGAGTGGTACCCCTATCCCCCATTTCAAGAGCGTCCAGAGGTAGACAAACCGTTGTAACCATCCTGATTCTGCTGTGGAAATGAGACCGAAGTGTCCTCTGTGGTAGTGAGTGGCTTCATACCAGAAATCCTCAAAGAAGAGATTCCACGTTGGTGAAACCAGATCAATGAGCCAGTAAGGGCAGAGGAGCGTAAAGGTTAAGGCTGCAGTACCAATGATTATTGCGAGTCTTCTATAAAAATGCTCACTCCGAATGAAGATAAACAGAGAAAGACAGACGAAAACGGTCGTAAATTTGACTGCGAAACTGATTCCGGCAACGACACCGAGCCACACTGCTGTTTGAAATGTAAGTGAATCTGAAGAAGCGCGCGCACGCACGACGCACCAGAGAAAAAGTGTCACGCAGAAGGTCGCGGGGATGTCAACAAGCGCGAAACGTGATTCGTTAGTGGCATGCAACATAGAGACTGCCAGCAATCCTGCTGCGATTTGCCCGACGCGTCTGTTGTAAGCGTGTTGTCCAATAGAATAGGTGAACCAGAGGGTGGCAGTGGATAAGAGGGTGTTGACACAGCGCGCCAACAAAATGACGCGAGCCTCCGTTAGATGTAAGCCGCCGATCGATAGCAATTTACCTACCACAGCAATGATGTAAAACCAAGCCGTTCCGGGCCAGTTGTAGGTTTGCGGTGGTGCTGCGAAGTGAATTAGGTTTAGCACATCTTGTGCAATAATCACCTCACGCGGATCAGGCGTATCGGGCAATCCAACGTTTAGACCGACCGTACGAAAACCGAAACCGCTGATGAGAATCGCGGCTATAACAAAGTTACTGGGCGAACTAAAATAGTTTCTTACCGCGAGAAGCAGTCTCATTTTTACAGAAGCCTCAGTCTTTGAAAGACATTCCGCCAACGCAGCACGTGGTTTTCACGGACATAAGCTGGAACAAAACCGAGGTTGATATAATTTTTGATTGCAGGCAGGCGAAAATCGTCAGTGTCTAACATCACATACGACACGTGCTGTGCTTTAAAATAGTGAAGGAGAAACACGGTTAGCCACTTTCCGAGTTTATGTCCAGTGTGCTCCGGAAGTACAGCGAGCATATCAATGTAACCAATCGGTTTGCCACGGAGGTGCCTATTCCAAGCGCACGCTGTGCCGATAGGTACATCTTTGTGGACAACGAAGCAAAAACCGTCCGGGTCAAAGTTAGGTTGGCTGATAACGTCGGTGTATGTATCTTGGGTGGTTCTATCTTTGTCTACAAACGACTTGTCCATTATTTGCGCCCAATGTACTTCGTCTCCTTTTTGATAGGTTCGGATGTGATAGCCATCAGGACATTGAAGTCTCGGCAGATTCTCTAAACCGTGCCGGACCATTCTGAGTTGATCTTCCATTGTATTTTTTAGGACTTACGCACTTCACTGGTTAAGGCATGTGCAATGTTCATTGTCTGAATCGGCGAGATCATAGGAGCGATTGTTCGCAACAAAACATCCTCTTGTAGGAGCGAGCTGTGCTCGCGATATTCTTGAAACACAACATCTTCTTGTAGGAGCGAGCTGCGCTCGCGATCTTTTCCATCACAAAATTTAGATGGACAAAACACTAGCAGATCGGAGCCGGTCATTAGATTTGTAAAACGTCAGACATCCAAAAGTGTCAGCATGATCGCGATATCCGTTGGCAACTGGATACCGGTTTCCTGCTCAAAAATTGCAATGTTTCCGTATTTGTTATGAAATGAGTCGATGATATCCAATCCCTTGTTCTTAGCTACATTCAGATCTGCCTTGGCTCTATCCCATTCTTGTAGGTGTAACCTTGCTTCCCCTCGAATGTAGTAAGGTGGAACAAGTTCTGGGTTCAGTTTTATAGCCATGCTACTGTCTTCAATTGCAAGTTTAATTTCGCCTTTCGACAAATAAACCAAACCTCGGCCCATATAAGCTAGCGGATGGTCTGACTTCAAGCGGATGGCCTCGTTGAAGTTAGCAATAGCACTGTCAGAATCACCTTTGCCGTGGTAAGCGGAACCGAGGGCATTATGGGCCTCGGGCAACCTCATACCCATTATTATTGAATTATTAAAGTCAATACTAAAGTTTGGACAATTTTATGAATTAAGATGACAAAAAGCAGAAAAGTAGGTATCCTTTCAGAAATAACCACACTTTTGAAAGGTAAGTAAAATGAACCTCCTTTTCTGCTTAGAAGATATTCTATCGTATTTTCGTCCTTTATTCAACCAACAAAACTTCGCACTTTTCCAAGCGATGATCTGCGGCTTTATTGCCAATACACACGGTGGCACCCTCACCCGTCTTTATCAATCGAGTTTCTCGGAGACGAAGTATTGGTCTTTTCCGAAGTTTCTCTCGCGAGGGGAGTGGGATGTTGATGCTGTTGCTGCACGGCTTGTTGAAAAGATACAAGAGGTGTTTCCCTATTGGGTTTATGTTTACGATCTCACGAGTGCCCTAAAAACAGGCAAGAAACAATTTGGACTGCATTTCTTCCGCAACTTCAAGTATCAAAAGGGTCGTGTGAATCAATCAAAGTTTCACTTCGGACATGAGTTTGCTGCCTTGGGGCTGCTTTGCGAAACTGCGAAACAATGGATCCTGTTTCCGGTTTGGGTCAGACTCGTCGTGCCGGAGAAACTTCGAGACAAAGGCGATGCGGTATTGAAACGTATCTTTTCAAGGCTCCCTCGGGGACTCGTCATCTTTGATAGAGGGTTCGCCCGCCGAAAAGTCTTTCAGACGCTTTTGGCACTCAAACACCATATCTTGTGTCGTGCGAAGTCGAATGCGGTCTTCTATCGTATACCTAAACGTCGAAAACGTCCCGGCCCCGGACGCCCCAAGAAATACGGAGACCGTCTAAACATCAGACGTTTGCGGTATAAAGTCGTCTCCATAATGGGCAAAGACTATCAGGTGGCTTCACAGATCGTCCGGACGAAAATGTGTCCCGCAGATGTTCGTCTCGTTGTTATACGAACAAAACCTAAACCTTCAAAACCGTATCGGTATTTTTCTGTCTTTACAACCGATTTGACGCTTGAGATACCGAAGATCGTTGAATACTATCGCCAAAGGTGGCAGATAGAGACCGCATTTCGAGACGCAAAACAACACTTCGGCTTCAGCGGCTATCAGGTGAAATCTCGCAAAAGCATCAATCGTTTTCTCCAACTGAGTTTCGTCGCAGCGTCTCTAACGAAGTTGATCTTTTCTATGCCAGAAATGACAGAGAAACAACTCAGTGTTGAGGAAGTCTCTGAGCAGCTCGGCATTCATTGGTATAAACCCAAGAAACTCACGCAAGGCCTTCGTGTCGCTTATCTTCAAGCACAAATCTGGTGGCTCCGATTTTCTACGAGTTCCAAAGAAAAAACAAACTCACAGAATATTCAGACTCAGGCACCACAGGATAACGCACTGCCTTTTGACAAGGCAGCATGAAATCTATAATATTGTCCAAACTTTAGTAAAGTCAATAATAGCACTATCAAAATTATTCGTGGATAAGTAAACCTCACCTCGGGCACTATAAGCTATAGCATTGCTTTGATCCAATGCGATTGCCTTCGTAAAGTCATCAATAGCTTTGTTAAGTTCACCTTTGGTACTGTAAATTCTACCGCGATGGGTATAGGCTACAGCAGACTTTGGATTCAGTTCTATTGCCTTTGTAGCGTCAGCAACAGCATTGTCAAAATCGCCTTCGATGCGGGAAATGAAGCTGCGAGTACTATACGCCTCAGCGAATTGCGGCATTAGGTTTATTGCTTCAGTAAAGTACTTAGTTGCTTGTTGGTAATTCTGAGTTTTTTCTTCAGGGTTTCCTGATTTGTCCGCTTGTTCTGTATAGGTAATACCCTTAGCAAAATTCGCGCGGGCACTCCAGCGATCATCCTGACTGCTAACAAACCCATGGAGGTCAGGATAGATGTTTTCATTAGAGATGCCGAATTCTCTTTTGAGATACTTTAACAGGGGCTGTTTGAGTGATTGTGGAATAACGATTTTCTTGTCTGGTTCAATAAAGCCATCAGGAGGTTGAACAAATATGCTCTTTTGCACCCTGACGCGCCTGGCCAGATCCAGATTCTGAGGTTCTCTAATCCAGTTCTTTATTGCCCTGGTTTTGTCTTGCAAGATGACCCTGCCATCTTCAAAAGGGAAAGACTCACTGGCAAAAAAGAGGGCGATGCGATAGTCAGTTGTAAAGTCTATTAGGTTAGTCTTGCCGCCGAAATGTTGAATTTCAGTTAGAATTTCAAATTCGTCTGTTTTTTTGGTGTAACTTTTAGCAGCCTCCAATTCTGCTTGTTGAGCCTCCTCTATATTAAGGTGTAACATCTTAGCAGCCTCCAGTTTTCGATAGAGGGTTGAGGATACTTTCTCATAACATTCCGGTTCGCCTCGGTAGATATAGCTGCCTGCGGCAGATATTTTCGCTATATTGCCGACTATTTCCAAAATTCTGTTTAACTCGGTTTGGGGATTAACTGGATCTTGTCTATTCACTTGCTTCCCTTAATATCAGTAAGAACATCCGTTAATATCAGTAAGAACATCCGTTTCTCACCGGACAGAGCAGCCTGCCTATTCAGGAATTGCCTGCTCTAAGAATTTCTAGGACAGATTAGAATTGGTTTGAATGATTTATAACGTTATTGGGTAACTCGCTGATGTTTTTAAGTGCCGCACGGGCTTTAGCGCGGGACATTTTTGTCCAAACCTTACCGTCAATAACTTTTTCGTTGAAAAGCGAACCCAATTTAAAGATCAATTTAATTAAAGATCAATTTAACAATTCTCCTTTCATGCTCAGATAGTGCTTTGTCCAGTTAAATTTTATGAAAGATCGCGAGCACAACTCGCTCCTACAGAAGAAGCGCAAAAATCGCGAGCACAGCTCACTCCTACGGAAGAAGTTGTCCTGCAAAAATCGCGAGCACAGCTCGCTCCTACAACAAGAGGCTTTGTTCCGAATTATACTACGCCTACTCATACCAACTTGGGAACGGCAGCCCTTTTTTCTTCAAGCGCGCGAGCTCTGCCTTGAGGTTGCATTGCGATTGCTTTGTCCCTTGGATACTCGGTTCGAGTGACAGCTTCATCCGCAATGTTTTCATGGCATCGTGGATCGCCTTATCGGTGATACCGAGCAGTTCAAGTACGCGACGGTCAAGCTCTGCCCGTATCGGATCGTGCTTTTTCTGTTTCACACGGTAACACTCGTTAAATGGCAGCAGCTTCTCGCGCTTGAGGGCGTTGAAGATAGCCTCCGCTTCTACAAGCTGTGCCTCTGTTAACGCGGTTACGTCTAATGTGGGGAGAGTGCCGAGTGTCGTTAATCCTAACACACCTCGCCCCGGTTGCTGTTTACCGGCGTGTATCCAGTGGCAGAGCAAGCCAAGCGTCGAGTTGCTCCAGAGCATGAAGGGGTATTCATATCGGGGATTATTAAAAGCGACATTGCTTAGCGATCTTACACCAATGGAAGGTCGCTCTGTGAATATAGCAATCGCTGAAGATGCGTTAAATCTCATATTGACATTATAGTGTGCTCGGCTGTTGCGGGCGAGCAATTGTTGCAGCTTTGCCTCTCCCCCGGGCCGCAGTACTCCGTGGGATTCAGGAAGTGCCTCCATCGTCCGCTGGACGGGAGAATTGACCTGCCAGAGACAAGGATAGGCATCCGTGTCAGAGCATCCTTCCGCCATATCAAAGGCCCCTCTTCCACCATCACCATACACATCCAAGGGAGACATACTGACGGTTGCGAGATCGTCTACACGGCACATCGGTATATCGTTTGTTTTTAATTCTGCAGCGAGGTTCAGTTTCCCGTTTATCAGATGATGGCCTGTCTGAATCAATTCCATCGCCTTCGTCCGCGTAGCACTCCATCCCTCTCCAACATTAAGCGGGCATTCCAGGACTTGTCCTATCTCATCATCGCCGATCTTCAGTGTGTCGCCACTATTCGGAGAATCCTCCATTCGCCGTATCCTGTCGCTACGGTTAATACGGTTCGCAATTTCAAGTGCCTCAAGCAGGCTTTCGGGTCTGTGGTTAAGACAAACGAATTTACCGCGTCCGGTAGTATCGCCGATACCTTTGGTTGCAATGACCATGCATTCTGCCATCCCTGTATCTGCGGAGAATGCACAGTTTACCGCATCGGCTTGAGCGATGGTAATGACGGTGACATTATGGTATTCGGTTGCCCATACATCTCGTACTTTCTGCATACTCGTCCCAGCGAGGATGGTTGCAGGGAGTATAAAGCCCATGGTACCCCCGCGTTTCAGTTTCTTATCGGCAAGGTCAACGAAGTAGGCACCGAGGCCTGCCATACCTGCACCTTTAGAGACGCGACGGTCTTTGCTGGCTACCGCCAAACGCATCGCCTCCGCGTCATCTTCAGGGCGGTCATGGCCTCTAAAGAGGCCTTTATTATCGCTTGCGTTGGCATCAGCATTCGGCTTCGTAAAGGGTGGATTCTGTATGACGATATGCCATTCGGTGTGCGGGAATGCTTGATGGAAATCAACGACTTCGTGTTTTTCACCGCCGAGCCTTTCTGCCCTCGCTTCGTCCAATATGGGGAGCGGGGGCTGATCGCTGAGGAGTTCCAGCGATCCAACAGCGTAGTAACCGCTGTCTAACAAGCCGTAGGGCGCGGTCAGCACACGTGTGCCGCCGAGTTTAATATCGGGATACGTGCTTGCGAGTGCAGCGAAGGTCAGGTGTGTAGCATTCGGTAGCACGTCTGCTCCCCCGATATTCTGCTCTAACATCTGCTTATGTATATCCTTGCCGTTGCCACCCGCTTGTTCGTGCAGTGCAAGGACGCGCTGATAGACACCATTGAGCAGCGCGCCGGTGCCACAGGCGAAATCCGCAACTTTTGGCAGTTTGCCGTCGGGTAATTCTGGCAGGACGAGTGCCGAGAGCAATGCGGCACTTTCAGGAAGCGTGTAATTCGCTTTGAGGTATTTCCGATCGATGATGAGTTTCTGGAACACCATCCCTGTGAGCTCGTGCATTTGTGCAAGCCCGGTATCGACGAGTTCCTTAGCAGCTCCACAGAGCAGTTTAAGCATCGGTGTGACGAGATCATCTGCGGTATCTAATGCCTCAACGAGATCGCGAGCATCCTCGAAGATCGGTTGGTAGTTCACCTTGAGGATCGCGTTCCAATCCGTGATAACATTAGCGGAGTTCATGTTACGGAGCAGCTGTCCGAGTGATCGAACATTTTCCATCTGCGTACTGCCCGCGAGTGAACTTTGGAACACAAAGGCATCAGTGATGATGAGAGCCGCCATCCGAGAGGTCTGTTCCCCGCGCGTTTGGTGCAAGATTTTTTCAACACTGTTTCCGATCCCGGGCCTCTCGGCAATCGCATCTTCAATCAAGTTTGCCGCCTTGTTGATACTCAATTCCATCTTATCAGCTTCGGCTTCCAATTGGCTATTTGGCGTTGCACCGATATGGAGTGCGTTGGCGATGTCTGTCACTTTACCTTTCGCCCAGCCGTTAGCGGGGAATTGTCCGGTGTTGCTAACAAGTTTATACTGGAGGTCTTCAGCATCAAGGAGTGTTTGTCGGAGGTCGCGCCCGGCTTCTGTCTTAAAACGGATAGGATATCTGATCGCCATGACGTTGTTGAGCGTATTGGTGACGCTATCGTAGGCGCGGTCGGGAACCAGTTCACGGACGAGTCTGCTTATTGCTTGTTCCCTCAGTTTTTCTTCGGTGTGCATGTCTGCGTACTTCGCTTCAATGGCGATGGGTTCACGTCCGCGTTCGGTTACAAAAGCATCAAGTTTCTTACTACCGACCGTAAACGGATTCGCTTCCACTTCGATTGTCCAACCGTAGCGCATCTCCTCCAGAATATCAACAAGTTTGCTCGTGATACGGGTTTCAGGCTGGTTACTCATAAATTTTTTCTCATCCATACGTAGATGTCAATTTAGTGATAGATTTTCTTGTAGGAGGGAAACCTTCTAAGTCTGATTTAGCACAATTGAAACTCCTACACAAGACATCGGGGTTGAAAACCCCTCCCACAAAAGTTGCATAAACCCTATCTTTCTAACTCGAGATCTTCGCCCACAGTTCTGTAGGGAGTGTTTCTTTGACGTTTGCAATTTGCCCTGACGGATGGGGTAATTTCAATTTTTCAAAAATATCACGCCATCGCTCTGGCTGCCCTTCTTCAACGTAAACAGGTATGAACCCTAAATTCAGATAGGTTTTAACGGCAGGTATACGAAAATCGTCGGTATCCAACATAGAACATTTGAACCCGTTGTCACGGAAGTAGAAGAGAACAGCAAGCGAGACCCATTTTCCGAGTTTGTGTCCGGTGTGTTCAGCGACAACGCCTACCATGTGCACGTATCCGGCATCTTTTTCATCTATAGATTGCCGCCAAGCACAAGCAGTTCCGACAGGAACATCACGATGTGTTGCAAAGTAGAGTCCATTGGGAACAAAAACATCTCTGCCCGTAATCTCATTCTCCGTGTCTTGTGCAGTACGTTCCCTGCCGCCGAACGAGTCACTGATGATACGCGCCCAGTGCACCTCATCCCCTTTGCGATAGGTGCGCATACCGTAGCCTGCTGGCAGTATTAGTTCCGGTAAATCTTCCAAATTGGGACGTACCATTCTCAGCTGTCGTGGCATCTGCTTTTCCTTTTAGGTGCTACTCTTGCGTTCGCGATAGACTTGCTGGTACTGTCATTATACCACATATTGAAAATTCATAGGCGCATTTATAGTAGATTTTTCAACTACTGACACACAGCAAACCGGGGTCCCTATCGTCTATTTCATTTCTATAATTCACTATAAAACAACTTACTACTGCAATGCCGCAGCAACCAGGACGAGATCCTGGATATTGACGACACTATCCGCGTTGACATCCGCCTCATTTTCGCCCACCTGTCCAAGACTTGCAGAGACTAATACCAAATCCTGAATGTTTACCACACCATCTCCGTTGACATCTTCGGCAGTTCGCAAGGGTGTTACTATATCAAGGGTAGCGGTGGCAGTAAAACTCACCGCGGCTTTAAACTCTTCGGCAATCACAGCGATTTTGTTGGTACCCGGGTCGGGTCCCAGCGTCAGGGTTGTTTGCGCTTTTCCAGTGGTATTGGTTGTAGCAGTTGTGTCACTGAGGGTCCCCCCACCTTCGTAGACAACAAATCTGATAGATACCCTTGACATCGGTTTATCTTCCACATCCAATGTTTGCACGAGGAACGGGGTTGGCAACACCGTACCAGGCTTGCCTGTCTGACCTTCACCGGAGATTTTTACAAGAATCGGTGTCCAGCGCTCGTCAAACCATACCTCCACCTCTCTCGCTTGCATGGCGGGAATATGCGTGTGGCGCGAGGCGGAATCCAACGGATTACCGTAAAGATACACGGTTCGCAGATTAGGGAGTTCTGTTAGGGGCGACACATCTGAAATACTGTTGTTGTCAAGCAGCAGCTCTTTGAGGTTCGGAAGATCGGGTAAAGATACTTCCGTAAGCGCATTGTCACGAAGATCCATAATTTCCAGGCTTGTGAGACCCGACAGAGACACCTCCGTAAGCGCATTGTTGGAAAGAGACAGATATGTCAGACTTGGGAGGAACGACAGAGATACCTTTGTGAGGGCACTATCGCGAAGAGTCAGCCCTGTCAGGCTTAGGAGTCTCGACAGAGACACCTCTGTGAGGGAGGCTTTGTCTGTCGAAGTTCCGTAACCTGACTCATTGGTAATAGTCAGGTCTGTCAGATTTCGGAATCCTGACAGAGACACCTTTGTGAGGGGATTGTCGGAAAGATCCAGCCTTGTCAGGCTTGGGTATATGATTGGGAGTTCCAATAGAGACAAATCCAGAGACACCTCTGTGAGGGCGTTGTTGGAAAGATCTAGCCTTGTCAGGCCTAGGAGACCCGATAGAGACGACACATCTGAAATACTGTTGTTCTCAAGATTCAGGGTTGTCAGGTTTGCGAGATACGATAGAGGCGAGACATCTGAAATAGCGTTGTTCTCAAGACTCAGGGTTGTCAGGTTTGGGAGACCCGATAAAAACGACACATCTGAAATACTGTTGTTTCGAAGATTCAGGGTTGTCAGGTATTGGAGAGCTAATAGAGGCGAGACATCTGAAATAGCGTTGTTCTCAAGATTCAGGGTTGTCAGGTTTGCGAGACCCGATAAAAACGACACATCTGAAATAGCACAGTTCTGAAAGTCCAACAATGTCAGGTTTGGGAGACCCGATAGTGATACCTTCGTAAGTACATTGTCGCTAAGGCGAAGCCTTTCCAGGTCTGGAATATCCGATAGGGATACCTCTGTAAATACATTGGAGCCAAAACCAATAAGGGAGGCTTCTAGGTTTGGAAGACCTGATAGAGATAATTTTGAAATAGTGTTGCGGCTAAGTATCAGCCTTTTCAGGTTTGAAAGACCCGATAGAGATACCTCCGAAAGCGTATGGTTTTCAAGCTCCAAACTCCTTAGGTTTGGAAGACCCGATAGAGATACCTCCGAAAGAGGATTATTATCAATATCCAGTTCTATCAGGTTTGTGAGTCCTGAGAGGGCTGACACGTTTGAGATGGCGTTGTCTGAAAGATCCAGTTTTATCAGGTTTGTGAGTCCTGAGAGGGCTGACACGTTTGAGATGGCGTTGTCTGAAAGAATTAGTGTTGTCAGATTGACTGCATGTCCAAGATCTTTGAGGGATCTTATACCGGAGGAGTTGGCAGAAAGTTGTGTTACTTTTAGTATCGTCTCCTGTGTGATTGGCTCCTCCAAACCGAGACCATTTTGCAATCGTACTAAACGTGATAAATTTGGGTCCGGTATTAGCCCGGGTATACGCTTTGTATTGCCGGGATCTGGTGGAACGTCAATTTTCACTGAGGAAGTTGTTTCCCCGAAATCCAGATCGAAGGTGTTTTCCGGAATAATAGGAACTCGCTTTTCTGCTGACTGATTATCATAACTCCATATCTCGATACCTCTCAGAACTGCAATCTTCATATAAGCATTATTGCTGGCAACAAAATCCAGTGGACATCTGAACTCTTCATCGTAGCGGCTCTGGATATGATACGTCCCCTCAGTCGGATCAAAGCCAGGGGCCCGGACAGCCCCGCTTTCGTGCGTTACAGCAGTACCATTTACGATAATGGCTTTACCACGCAAGCTTAGCTCATAGTCTACCGCCCCTTTCAGGAAGATACCAGCCTTCAGATAGTCGCTGAGATTATCAACAAAAATCTTTGCGGCAGCTGGTAAGTCGCCGTCGTAGCCCGACAGGATCGCGTTGGCGACAATGGGGACAACTTCGACAGCACTCAAACGCTTATCTATCCCTCCACCACGTCTGCCCAGTAGAAAGCCACGCCAGCTATCATTGCTTGGAAAAAACGTATTGGAACGCCTCAGACGAAGGGAGTGAATCTCATTAATCTCGGTAGATATGTTCAAATTTATATTGATGTCTAATTCGGGTATCTTCACCTTGTGCTTGATGTGAATGCTCTCATCTTCTTCAAAAAACGCTTCCGGCAGCGGGACGATGAAGTCCATGACGAGGGATCCTTTCAATCCTAGACTGCCGTTGCTACTGAGATGTCCACCGTCAGTACCGCGCACCTGAATTGTTCTATTGCCTTCATGAAAGAGAATTTCTCCGACGAGCTTCGCGGTTACGCTCGGACTGGAAACCACCTCGTACTCAAGACCGAAGACACCGTCTCCGAGCGAAATTATTTCTTGTCGGGTCAATCTGTTATCAAAAGGTTTGAATTCAGCGCGGTAGGTTACGGGTATAACCTTTTGGGAATTAACAATAGGTGGGTAACTTAACAGGAATCCCAGTATTAAGATGTAAATGATACTTTTAAAGCAATACCTTCGCCAAAAATGGACGGTTCTTCATAAGTCAGCCAAATTGCTATGAACTCTGTGATGGGGCTGTTAATGTGTAGATGAATCAGAAAACTCACCCGTACCCGCATCCGCTTTAGAAGCCTCGAAGTTTCGCCGCTTAGTGCTCAAGGCAGTCTGATGTCGATTGAAGTCTTTAGCCGATTTAAAAATACTTCCGCAAAAACCTGAAGTTATTTTTATTCATGAAACCACTGAACATCATGGATCAATGGGTTGTATTCATTACATATCCATTCAACTCAAGTTCAGATAATTGGCGAAGGTATTGTTAAAGTGCTTCATCTATCTATTATCCTCCATGACACAGATGTTCATCTGCTCTCCGGCTCGGCAAAAATTTCGGGTGAGAGCCCGGTGTTGACCTCGTAATTCATGATGCGATTGATCAAGATCTGTTTGGATTGAGGAAAGAAAGTCCGGGTTTCAATCGGCAGATGTCTGCCTCGGTTTCCAAGGGGATATTTAAATTGCGTCCTCGCCAATTCAATGGATTTGATAAAGAGGGTGAGTTGCACCACTCGCCAATTCCGAGGCGATATCCAGAGAAGTGCCTTATCCCCAGGTTTATCGGGATCAGTGAATTCCAACACATGGCACTTCTCTCCGAGTAGAAACGCGCTGTCTTTCAGCTGCATCTCAAGGTTTCTGAGATGTCCAATGGTGCTTAGTAACTCAATTCGGAATATGCCGCGACCGGAACTTCCAATTTCCTGAACGACATGTTCATTGGGTTTGCGAAAAAAGAGGTTGAAGGCGACACGTGGCGGTTGGTGTTCAAAAATACTTCCTGAGACCTCCATAGAGTCAGCTTTGTAAGTGTGAACAACCGCGGCGTAATCTTCAACGTCTTCATAAACTTCCAAGACGTTATCCATCACGGTTTGTGCGGTGAGTGCTGATGCGTTAGGGACCACAACAGCAGTAAAGAGAAGGCTCATCACCGCGAGAAGATTGTTGTAGTGAGGTTTCCATCCTAATGTTATACCCAAATAACAACTCATAACGGTGTACTCCTTTTGGATCACAATAGATTCCGTTTTCGTGGCATAGCGGCTATTTTGGCATGATCGCCCCATTTTGTCAATTTTTTTATCCAAAGTTTCTGACAAAACATTCACATACCCCTAAAAATTCCTCCAAAAACCTTTGCAATATTTTTCAAAAGTGCTATAATTGAGAACCGGTCATTCGTGGAAGAAATAAGGACTCACAATAAAGGCGGAAACAGATGAAACGACAGGACAAAAGAAACCCCAATATTGTGCTTGTCGGTTTTATGGGAACGGGGAAAACTTCTATAGGCAGACGGCTTTCCACGCAACTGCGGATGCGTTATGTGGATACAGACGACATCATTGAACGGGATAGTGGGCGACGTATCAGTGACATCTTCGCGGAAGATGGAGAACCCGCCTTTCGAGAACTGGAAAGCGAAGCGGTCCGTAAAGTGTCAAAACTGTATAACCACGTTATCTCTACAGGCGGCGGTGTTGTTTTGAAAGAATCCAATATGGTAGAACTCAAGCGTAACGGTATCGTTTTTTGCCTAACAGCGACAGCAGAAGAGATTTATCAACGAGTTCGACATCAGTCCCACCGGCCGCTGCTTCAAACCCCCGATGCGCTCGCGAAGATTAGATCTATGCTGGAAGAACGGCACCCCTATTATGTAGAAGCCGACTATATGGTAGAAACAACGGGATGCTCGTTCGGAGAGGTCATGGCGTATATCAAACGGGTATTTACGAAAAGCATTAGGGATCCAAAATGACGAAAACTTTACGCGTGGCACTCGGAGCGGACAGTTATCCCATTGTTGTCGGAACGGGGCTCCTGAACCGAGTTGAAGATCTTCTCACCCCGCATATAAAATCAAATAAGGTGCTTATCGTTTCAGACTCGTTTGTTAAAGCGCGGTACATGCCTGTCGTTCGCCAAAGCCTTACCGATACTGGATTTAACGTAAACACAATTGAAATTCCTGCCGGTGAAGAAAGCAAATCGCTGGCGCAGTTCTCACGGATACAGGATAGTTTGGTTGCACATCAACTTGACCGTGGTTCAACACTCATTGCGCTCGGTGGCGGTGTCATTGGTGATTTAGCTGGTTTTGCGGCGGCAGTGTACATGCGCGGTATCGCTTACGTCCAGATTCCAACAACATTACAGGCACAAGTTGATGCGAGTGTTGGCGGTAAAACTGCGATTAATCACCCGAAGGGCAAGAATCTCATTGGCGCGTTTCACCAACCAAAACTGGTACTCATCGACGTAGATACACTCAAAACTTTACCGCAACGCGACATCCGATCCGGACTTATCGAAGTTATCAAGATGGGTGTTATCCGCGATGAACCGTTGTTTGAAATGGTTGAGGAAAAACTGGACGCTATTCTAAATTTAGAAGATACGATGCTTATTGAGATGATCTCAAGTGCATGCGTTAACAAGGCGGAAATCGTCGCGAAAGATGAAAAAGAGAGCGGGTTGCGGATGGTGCTTAACTACGGACATACCTTTGGTCACGCACTTGAAGCATTGACACATTACAACAGATACCGGCACGGCGAAGCGGTCTCTATCGGTATGAATTGTGCGGCGCAATTGGCGGTTAATCTGGAGATGTTTTCTGAAACCGATTTCCAACGACAACGCGCCCTTCTAAACCGTGCGAAATTGCCGCTCACGTTCCCCCCCGACCTTACCCCAGAAGCGATATGTGGTGCTATGTATTTAGACAAAAAGACACTTGCTGGCAAACTCCGTCTTATCTTGCCGAAGCGTATTGGAGAAGTTGTTATCCGAAACAATGTGGATGATCAACATGTTTTAGAAGCTCTATCGCAATGTTTTAAATAGTTGTCGGTTATCGGTTGTCAGTTATCGGTTAAATGCTTGTGACAATTGCGTATTTTGTTGCTGCCACAAATGGATCTTTCTCGACAGCCGACAGTCACAAACGAGGAATATAACATTTATGAGAAAAACAACTCAATGGATAGTCGTCTGCTTGGTTTTATGCGTAAGCGTTAGCACTGCGTTCAGCCAAGGACTTACCCCGCCATCAAACGTCATGGCAGTGGATACTCCGAACGACGATGGATCCAGTATCACCATTAAGTGGGATGCAGCAGCCGAAGAGAGTGGTATCAGTGGTTACCAAATCCTGCGGCGGATAGCAGACGGCGAATTGGAAACAATCGGAGATTTACTGCCTGCGGGGGCAACAACTTACGTCGATTCCAGCATCGAACAGGGGATTGCTTACATCTACATTGTGCGTGGTGTTACCGAAACAGAGGCGACTGTAGATTCTGAACAGACTGCGCCTGTTGAAGGAAAAGACGAATGGTTCCACACTGGTAAAGTCGCCCTGCTTATTGCTATGCTTCTTTTTTCCGCAGCGATTGTTTGGAGTATTTATGACGCGCGGAGTGGGAAAGAGGTATTTGTTAGGCGTATCCCGGGCTTAGAAGCTGTTGACGAAGCGATCGGTAGAGCAACCGAAATGGGACGCTCCATCCTCTACATATTAGGGTTGGGTGGTGTAAGCAACGTTGCGACTATTGCGAGTATGACGATTTTGGGGCAGGTCGCGCGGCGGACAGCGGACTATGAAACGTCGTTGCGCGTGCCTTGTAATGACCCGATTGTGTTGAATGTAGTGCGCGAGATGGTAAAGACTTCCTATCTTGACGAAGGGCGTCCGGATGCCTATAACGAGGACAATATCTTTTTTCTCACCGAAAGCCAGTTCGCTTACGCTGCGGGTGTAGATGGTATAATGCTACGCGAAAAACCTGCAGCGATATTCTTACAGGGTACATTTTACGCAGAATCACTCATTCTTGCTGAAACTGGTAACTCTATTGGAGCTATTCAAATCGCTGGAACAGACTCGGAACACCAACTCCCATTCTTCATATCCACATGCGACTATACTTTAATTGGCGAAGAACTTTACGCAGCGAGTGCTTACCTCTCCAAAGAACCGATGCTCCTCGGAAGCCTCAGAGGACAGGATTGGGGAAAGCTCCTCATTTTCGTTATTATCGTACTCGGTGTGGCTCTTGAACTATTCGGTGTCAACTGGATCACAACACTCTTACAGCGAGTGGGTTAGGAGGTTTTATGAAACGACAAGTTCCGTTAGCACTCTGCTTTGTTTTTGGGATTGTGATGATCTTCACACAGTTCAGTCCACATTCATTTTCACAATGGACTTACCAAGAAATTATTAGTTGGATATTGATTATTGGTCCTTTTGCGCTGGTATTAGCAACGACGACGTTGATACAAACGCATGTGACACGCATTCGCCGCCGCACAGAGCATTGGCAGTATAGTTTTGTTGTGTTTCTTGGACTTATCACGATGCTGATGATAGGTGTCCCGTTTGGTCCCCAAAATCCAGTTTTTGAGTGGTTATACACCAACGTCCAAGTCCCTATGGACGCGACGATGTTTTCCCTTCTTGCTTTCTTCATCGCCTCAGCTGCCTACCGCGCTTTCCGGGCCCGAACATTTGAAGCAAGCCTACTATTGATTACTGCCTTGATCGTAATGATGGGGAATGTGCCCATAGGAGATCTTATCTGGAACACAGTGTTATCTTGGACCCCTTGGGAGGACGGTGCTTCATGGTGGCGCCAGTGGATTTTAAATAATCCTAATCTTTCAGCGAGACGTGGGATTATCCTCGGCGTTAGCTTAGGTGTAATTTCACAGTCCATTCGAATTATCTTGGGAATTGAACGCTCTTATCTTGGCGGAGGAGATTAAACATGGATCGGCGAATTGTCTTTATTTTGGTTGCGCTGGCAGTTATCATCCCGATGTTGTTACCCGTCAGTCTACCTGTCTCAATATCCGAACCGACTCAGAAACTTTACGATTATATCGACGCGCTTCCTGCGGAGTCAACCGTCATGCTTGCGTTTGATTACGGTCCCTCGTCTTTGGCAGAACTTAATCCTATGGCAAAAGCCCTGCTAAAACAGTGTTTTGATAAAGATGTACGTGTTGTCGCTATCACGCTCGTTACAGATGCCCCAACTTTAGCAAGTACGCTCATACAGGAAGTCGCTGCAGAGAAAGGGGCAGTGGATGGCGAAGATTACGTTTTCCTCGGTTTCCGTCCGGGTAGGACACAGGTTATCCTTGGCATGGGTGCTGACATCGCTAGCGTCTTTGAGACGGACTACAATGGAAAAGCGACTGCCGAAATTCCGATGATGAAAAATGTCACAAACTATGACCAAATTGACCTTCTCATTGACCTCGCTTCATCAAGTACAACAGAGGAATGGATCACCTACGCGAACGTACAATACGATTTACAGATCGCTACAGGTGTTACGGGTGTGATTATCTCGCAAATGTATCCGTATTTGCAGACAGGACAGTTGATAGGTCTGATCTCCGGAATCTTGGGGGCTGCCGAGTATGAAAGATTGATAGATGCCCCGGCAAAAGGGATATTGTGGATAAATATTGAATCGTTTGTGCACCTGCTGATTGTAATACTGGTAATCATTGGGAATATTATTTTCTTCAATCAGCGACAGCGAGAGGAGTAAATTGATGGAACTTTTTGGGATCTGGGTTGCAGCACTTTTAACACTCTGTATCTATAGTTTTCTTTACCGGGACAACCCGTTCTACCGGTTTGCAGAACACCTGTTTGTAGGCATATCTGTCGGATACGGGATTGTCCTCTCTATCCACCAAGGACTTATCCCCTTTGCTTGGAAACCTTTTGAAGCGGCGGTAATGGGGGATTCACGCATAGGCTTTATCAAACTGATTCCGATCGGTATCGGTTTGCTGTTCTTTGCCCGTTTGTCTCCTCGGCACACATGGTTAATTCGTTATCCTATTGCGATCCTTATTGGTTTCGGTGCAGGTATTGCGATTCCGAACGTGCTACGCGCGAACATTTTTGAACAGACGCGCGGAACGATTGCACCGTTTGCAGAGATTGCTGCAGGAACGCTCACTGGCTGGGGAATTTTCGAGGCAGTCCTTATGGTTATCGGAGTTGTTTGCACACTCACTTATTTCTTCTTTTCCATAGAACATAGAGGTCCCGTCAAATGGCTTTCAAAAGTCGGTATCGCCTTCCTTATGATAGGGTTCGGTTCGGCATTCGGTAACACCGTTATGGGACGTGTCGCGCTGCTCATTCAACGCGTCGATTTTCTGCTAAACGATTGGCTCGGCACAATTTTTTGACCTTCATGGGAATGGCTGTCAGTCTTCGGGCTTCGGAAACCGTCGGTAGAAGAGGTATCTGTGGCTTTCACAAACCCCCTTTTACCGACGGCTAATAACCAATAAGAGGTAAATCATGACAACTAAAAACAGCACGCCAACCTTAGAGGAGCCGGCACGGGCGTACGAAGCGGATCCGGCATCTTTCCTCATAGATAAGGCAATAGCCGATGCCCATACCTTGCAGAAAACAGGAAAAACCGCGGAGGCCGTTGAAAAATGGTGTTCAATTGCGAACATTGTGGAGGGCACTAAAAATGACCTCGCGGCTTATGCATGGCTCACCGCTGGTAATCTGACAGTGCAGCTTGCAAGTACGTATTGCAAGTTAGGGCACGGTAAAATCAAGGAGGCTCTTGCTGCCTACGACAACGCGATTCGGCTGAACTCAAAATATGCAGAGGCGTATCTCCAGCGAGGCAAAGTCAAAAACACCCTTGAACACTATGAAGCTGCCCTCACTGACCTTAATGAGGCACTCCGGCTAAAGCCGAATTGTGCGGAAGCCTATACTGCCCGGGGTGTTACAAAGTTCGGGCTTGGCGAACACAAGGCTGCCTTCGCCGAGCACACCGCGGCACTCCGTTTAAATCCAAACTGTGCGGAAGCCTACTACAACCGCGGTATTGCGAAAATGGAACAGGAAAAATATGAATCTGCTATTGCTGAATTTGACGAAGCACTTTGCATCAATCCAGATATGGCGAAAGTCTATCATATACGGGGTTATGTAAAATTCTTCTTGGGTCAATTCAAGGCAGCGATTGCTGACTATGATCGGGCAATCAGTCTCGCTCCGGCACAAGCTGCCAGTTACACCAATCGGGGTCAAATAAAAGAGGTGTTGGGGCAGCGCGATGCAGCACTTGCTGACTTTGAAGAAGCCATTCGCGTAGATCCAGAGTTCGCTCATCCGTACGCGTACCGAGCCAAGGAGAAAATCCGCCAAGTTCGCGATGCAGAAGCGATAGCTGATTTAAAAACTGCCCTGAGACTGGCACGTGCAGCTGGAGACGAACAACACCAATCCTACGTAGAATCTTGGCTTGAGGAATTTAACCTCCCGGAGGATGATAATAACTGATGCAGCTGTCTCGTTTATCTCAAAACCTTAGGCCTCGCGAGATCTGGCCCCACGAGGCGCGGGATTTTACACCTTGGTTGGCAGATAATCTATCCTTCCTTGCCGGAGCCCTGAACATAGAATTGGAGTTTGAAGCGCGGGAAAAAACTATTGGAGAGCTCCGAGCTGATTTGGTGTGTCGGAACAAAGCGGATAACTCACGAATAGTTATCGAAAACCAGTTGGATAAATCCGACCATTCACACCTTGGCCAAGTTCTCACGTATGCAGCCGGGCTGCAGGCAGTCACCCTTGTTTGGATCTCAACAGAATTCCGTGATCCGCATCGTGTAACGCTTGATTGGCAGAACGAAATAACGGATGCCCGGTTTAAATTCTTCGGTGTGGAGCTCTACACGTGGAAAGGAACAGGGTCAAATTATATGGCACAGCTCACCCTGATCTCCAAGCCGTATGGCTGGGAGCATTCGGAAGAACAGGTCCTATATCAATTCCATGTATGAACACAGCTACTAATTAGGAGAAAACGACATGAAACTTGGATATAGCACATGGGGGATGCCCACCGTACCCATAGATACCGCCATCTCGCATCTCGCGAGTCTTGGATACGACGGCATTGAACTCACTATCATCCCGCGCTTTACGACTGAACTCAGCACGCTTGATGCTGCGGAACGAAAACGGATTGCGTCCCTGTTAGCGCAGCACAACTTGGCATTGCCAGCAATCGCGGCGCATTCAAGTTTGCTGGAAACGGATCCAGATGCACATGCGAAGAATATGTGGCGACTGAAGGGAGGCGTTGATTTAGCAGTTGAACTTGCACAAGGCGATGAATTGCCTGCAGTTAATACGACCCCTGGCGGTAAACCGGAGGATTGGGAAAGAAATAAAGATTTCCTCGCGGAACGGATAGGAGAACTTGTCGATTATGGTGCATCACGTGGTGTTACCATCGCTATGGAGCCGCACATCGGTGCAATCATCGACACACCAGCGAAAGTGCTTGAGCTTTTGGAAATCGTCAATTCGCCATATCTCAAAGTCAACTTCGACATCAGCCATTTTGATATTGTTGGTATACCGACGGAAGAGACGGTGTCAGCGTTGGCACCAGTTTCAGCACACACACATGTCAAGGACCAGCGCGGTATCGCACCCGATTTTGAGTTCCTTATCCCCGGCGAAGGCACTTTCGATTATGTGGGTTACCTCAAGGAGATGCAAGCACACGGTTATGATGGGTTTATCACTGCAGAGGTGAGTTTTATGGTGCAGGCACGCGAAGACTATGACCCGCTCGCTGCTGCCACGCTTTCTTATGAGACATTATCAAACGCCTTTACGGAGGCAGGAATCGAACGAGGATAGCAATGGGAACCCCGAATATTCTTTTATTGATGACAGACCAGCAGCGGTGGGACGCGATGGGTTGCAGCGGCGATTGGGTGCAGACCCCGAATCTGGATCGCATCGCAAGTGAAGGCGTACAGTTCACCAATTGCGTTACGACATCACCGGTCTGTATCCCGACGCGGCTTAGTCTGGCGACAGGTTTGTATCCACATAATACTGGTGTTTGGAACAATATGCAGCATCAGATGCCTGCTGAAACGCCGACATGGATGCAGGCGGTGCGCGACACAGGCTACCGGACGAGTCTTTTCGGCAAAACGCATCTTCATCCACACCGCGGTGACCTACGTGAACGCGAGGACTTAATGAATGCCTACGGGTTGGACGATGTAAACGAAATCGGTGGACCGCGAGCAAGTGCTAATACCTTATCGCACATGACAGCGGAGTGGGAGGCGAAAGGGTTGTGGGATGGCTACCGCGCCGATTATCGTGAACGGTTCAGCACGAAACCGCATCTCGTGCGTCCATCAACGTTAGGCCTTGAAAACTATGCCGATGTCTACGTCGGGCAACAGGCAAAGCAATATCTTCAGGACTATGATCGAGAGGAACCTTGGTGCTGCTGGGTCAGCTTCGGTGGCCCGCATGAGCCGTGGGATACACCGGAACCTTACGCGAGCATGTACGATCCAGAGCAGATGCCAGCAGCAATACCGCGCCCACCTACTGGAGAACATCCTCAAGGGCATTTAGATAGGCTCATGCGGCGGATGAACCCGACATTTGAACCGGGTGAAATCGGACAACTACGAGCTAATTATGCGGGCAATGTCACACTCATTGATGCACAGATCGGTGAAATCCTTGAGACGATTGCGGCACGCGGTGAACTTGAAAACACAATTATTGTGCATACCTCAGATCACGGCGAAATGAACGGTGATTACGGACTCATCTATAAAAGCAACTTCCTCAACGGTGCAGTCCGGATACCGTTACTTGTTCGGAGTCCTGGTAGCACAAACGCGGGGAGCATTTGTGATAGCCCCGTGGAATGGATCGATATCGGTCCTACGCTTGTTGAATCGGCAGGTGGCGAATTGGAGCATCGTCAATTCGGAAAATCGTTATGTCCGGTGCTAACGGAACCTGAAGCGACACACCGTGATTTTGCGATCTCTGAGATACAAGGCGAAATTATGTTGCTAAATCGGGAGTGGAAAGCTGCACTCAATGCAGATGGCGAAGTCTATCTTTTATTTGATGTGCAAAACGACCCAAATGAGATCAAGAACCTCGCCGGTAGACCAGAGGTTGCAGACGTTGAAACGGCGTTGCGCCTGCAAATTTTAGAGAGACTTATGCAGACGCAACTGAAAAAACCGTTTCGATAGGGCAGGCATCATCCTCACTTTAAGCCCTACCGTAAACGGGGATGGCAGCACCGTTGATGATAGTTGCATCGTCGGAAGTGAGGAAGCATATCACTTTGGCGACATCGGCGGGTGCCACCCATCGGTCGTGGTCTTCGTCTGGCATAGCTTCTCGGTTGGTGGGGGTGTCCATAATGCTCGGCATAATAGCATTGACGTTCACCCCTGAATCCATCACCTCAGCAGCCAAGGACTCGGTCAATGTACGGACACCACCCTTGGAAACACAGTAGGCACTCAAACCTGCCTCGCCTTTTAAGCCAGCGCGTGCGGAGACGTTAATAATCTTCCCATAACTTTGTGCTGTCATGTGTGGTATCACCGTCTTACAGCAGAGGAAAACGGATTTGAGGTTGAGATTCATCATGAAATCCCATCTATCTTCTTCAAGTTCCGCTGCCGGAATCCCTCCGACAAATCCACCAACAATGTTTACCAAGACATCCAACGAACCGAATTTTGATATGAATTCCTCAATGGTCTTCTGAACCTCGGTCTCCTCGGTAACATTTGCAAACAGGAAGGTAACATCTTCACTGAGTCCCGGATTGTACTGTTTGAAACGTTTGACTTCGTCTTCAAAAAGATAAGTGACAGCAACGGTGTCGTCTTGGGAAAGGTAAGCTTTGGTGACGGCACTGCCCAATATACCGGTGCCGCCGGTGATGAGAACATTGCGATTCTGTTTTGTCATTTTGAATTTCTCCATCTTGTTTAGCGGTTGTGTGTATAGTTCTGAAAGAAACATTTCTTACTTAACCCCGATGCCGGGGCGTTCTGGGAGTATGAGTTTACCGTTATCAAGGATCACACCTGTGTACGGGTCGTTCGCGATGAGCAAATTCCCATCGAGATCGGCATAGTCTACGAGCGGTGTTAGGTGCGCAGCGGCGGTGATGCCGAGAGAGCTCTCTATCATACAACCGATCATGACGAGCAAGCCGTGTGCGCGAGCCACGTGTATCATCCGATGCGCTTCAAGCAGCCCTCCACACTTGACGAGTTTGATGTTGATACCGTCAACGCACTCAGCAAGTGCCGGAATATCACTTGCGCGTTTGATGCTTTCGTCAGCAATGATTGGTAATTCCGAGTTTTCACGGACAAATTTGAGTCCTGCCAGATCATCAGGTTTTGTCGGTTGCTCGATCAATTCAACACCATATTGGGCAAGTTCACGAATCTTGCGAACCGCTTCTTTCGGTGTCCATGCTGTATTTGCATCGACATAGATAGGTTTATCCGTCACGTTTCGGAGTGTCTCGATTATTTCAATATCGCGAGGTGTACCGAGTTTGACCTTTAGGATCTGATACGCGTCAGCGTTTCGGGCTTTCTCTGCCATCACCTCAGGCTCATCAAGCCCGATAGTAAACGACGTGCAAAGGGTTTTCTGCGGGTCGAGTCCCCAGAGTTGGTAGAGCGGAATGCCGAGTTTTTTACCGAGTCGGTCGTGTAGTGCCATATCAATGGCGGATTTTGCTGCGTAATTGCCGCCGAGTGTCGTTTCAACAGTCGCCATCACATCATGGATTGCATCGAGGTTGTTAGGAAGTGCTGCGGCGATAGTTTCTAATGCGATACTGACCGTCTCAACGGTTTCACCGTAAAACCGCGCCGGTGCCGTTTCACCGATGCCGTCATCAATCTCTACGGAGATCACCTGTCGGTATGCATCTGTTGCACGGCGGGCAATTTTGAACGGATGCTTGAGTTGTAGATTTGTAATTTGAGAGACAATATCCATGCTATTTCCGGTCAGTGACGGCACACGGACTGTGCCTACTACTTTTAAATCAGTGACGGCGTAGAGACTGTGCCTACTACTTTTAAATCAGTGACGGCACACGGACTGTGCCTACTACTGTTGCATTTCTTTTAAGTATGCTATGAAACGCTTCCGTTCTTCGGCATCAATCTCTCCATCCGCGTTTAGAAAAGTCCATGCACCGAAGAAGATAGCATGTGCCTCTTCTACAGCAGATGAACGGGCGAGGTTAGAAACCTCGCCCGCGGGGGCGTTTGGACGAGTTAAAGATCGGATTTCAAGGGTCATCGCCATTTTGTTCGTCTGTTGGATTTCAGGGGTCGTCCGATCTTGAACCGTGACGATCGGTGTCTGAAAAAGTGTTTCGTTGAACTGTTCCAGGATCCGTTTTAGAAATGTTTCTGTCCCTTGATTGCCTCGGTAGTGCGCTGCAACAACGGGCGGTTCGCCTTTACTTTGTGGGGCGTGATTAATTTGCAAATAATACCCTCTCCCCTCAATAGCGTTAATCTGCCGTATCCGTTCCTCCATAGCCAACTCTTGTCCGGGGGTATGAATATTATAGACTTCTGCACCGGCGAGTTCGAGTAGTTTTCTCAAGGTTTCGATCAATTTCTCTGTGGCAAGTGTATCGCTTCGTGAATCGAGAATGATGAGCGTTGATGCAAACGCTCCGCCCGCAATCGGATGAAGTTTGGTATGCGCAACCGTTGCCTGATTCGGGGTAATGTCAATTTCATGTTTGTGGGGATAGTAGTTCACCTTGGAAATGTGTAGCGTTGTTTTGATTGGAGCTTTAGAAGTAGGATCGGTTGTGATGAAGAAATGTCCCTCGGTATCTGTGGTTGCGGTTAACCCCAGATCAGTCTGTAATTGTACATCTTGCAACGGTTCTCCGGAGTCCGCGTCAGAAACTTGTCCTTGCACAATGGCAGTGTCTGTGTCTGTAAAGTTAATCGTTAGCGTTGCGCGTTTCTCACCGTAAGAGGCTTCTACGGTTGCTGTACCGGGCGTATTAGGTGCATAGAGATAGAAGTTCGATGAACCGCGCTTTGATAATTGACGGGTCTCTGCCAATGTCCCGTTTGACGTTTGCATGTAGATCGGTTCGCCGTCAGCGATTGGTGTTCCCTCAGCGTCAAGCGCGGTTACAGAAATACCGACGTAACTTTTACCATCCGCCGGAAGCACATCCGTCCACGCGTTAAGGCGAAGTCCTACCGCTGCGGGTGCGACCTTGAACCACTGCCGCGAAGACAGGCTGTGATTTCCGTAATAGTTCACCAATTCAGTTTGGACAAAATGGACACCGTTTGCGAGCGGTTTTTCAATAGCGACAGTGATCATATCCGTATCGCGATCGTAGCGATATGGCACGCTCACGTCATCAACCTTGACTTGGATAGAATCGGTGAAGACCTGCTGTCGTTTAAGCATCCACGCGCCGCGTTGGTGGAGCCCATCCATAACCCGAATCTGAAGTCGTGGCGTTCGGGTCTGAACAACAGTTTCCGGTTGCGGTGCTACCAGAACCCCCTTTGGAAACCCTGCGGCAACATAGCGGGCAATACCGAGAAAATAGCCGTAAGCCTCTTTTTTGAGGTATTCGTCCTTTTTCAACCGCGCCTCTTCCGCTGGGTTTGAGAGAAATGATGCCTCACATAAGACAGCGGGACATTTCGTTAGCCGCAAAACCCCAAAACCAGACGCTGCCACCAACTTATCTGAAAAAAGACCTGTTGCTGGCGAACTCGGTAATCGTAGTGCGTCTGAGACCCCTTGTTGAACATACCGAGCGAAGTCAAGACTCTGGCGCGAGTCGTCTGCATCGCCGTGATACCATGTAGAGGTATAGTTCGTCTCTGGATTGTCAATGCCGTTATGGTGAAGGGAGATAAAAAAATCAGCATCACTTTCGTTGGCAATTTGACTCCGCATCGCTAGCCCCACGTAAGAATCATCAACACGCGTCATGACGACAGTAGCACCAACTTCTTGTAACATGTTGCGTAAGTGAAGGGCGACCTGTAGGTTGACATCCGCCTCACGAACGCCTGTGGGACCGCGTTTGTAATCAGAAATGTGTTTTTGTCCACCGTGTCCTGGGTCCAGACAAATTTTGAATCCCTTGAGATGCCGAGTATAAGAGGGGACCTCGGCGTGGAAAGGTGTCTGCTGTTCTGTAATTTTTTGGCGGCGGGAACACCCTATGAACAGCAGAAAAACAGAGGTAATAACGGCAATTTTGTAAAAGAGGCGGGTTTCCATCTAAAATCCTATATCTTCTGTTCAAGACTCAGACAAGTAGATGTGTTTGAACAGAGAACGCACCTCAGCATAGGTGTGCAGCAGTTTACTCAGCACCGCGTAAACGTGCCTATCTGTTCCGCCTTGTTCGTCGCGATCGGGGACGTTCAAGGATTTCTTTGAGAATGATACCTTGGCGGAACGTTTGTGGTGACAAATCCAGCAGAGATGTAGCAGGGATGGATCGGATTCCGGATCGGGCTTCTACAGGCACCGGCGGCGGTTGTGGTCGCGGATCCTCAACAGGTTGAGTTGGCTCTTGTGGTGTTGGTGGTTCCGGTTCTTCAGAAGCCGCGGGCACCGCTTCCGTTTCGTCATCGTCCTGTTGGGTCATCATCTGCTCTAACTCGGTTGCAAACGGAAAATTTTCCATAAAAGGGGGTGGTGCTGCTTCACCGTCACTCTCAGCGAGAGTGCTTTCCTCTATTCTTCTTTCAGCATTCTGTTGTTGTGCCCTCCGTTGACGCGAGTTGCGCACGACGAGCGACAGAATTATGACGACCGCCATCACCGCTAATTGGACTATATTATCCATCGATTTCTCCTTTAAGGGACAGAATCATGGTTCCCCTATAGTGCCGGCTATGAAAGTCCGAGGGAGTGTGAAGATCGGGTTGTGTCTATATCTTGTCCTTCACCAATGGGTGTGGCGATGGACTGACGCATCTCAGTATCCGCAAGGATATTTCGGAGTTCATAATAAGCCATCACACTCATTCTTTGGGAGTTAAGCGTGTCAGCGATGGCAAGCGGCACTTCGGCATCCGCCTCAATGAGTTTGATTGTCATCTCTTCAACGAGTGCCTTATTCTCTTCCTCTTCTGCTTGTGCAAGCGCGCGTTTCTCCTCAGCTTTCGCACGTGCTATCTTGAGCTCAGCTTGTGCCTGGTCCGTTTGTAATTTTGCCCCGATGTTCTCGCCAACGTTTATATCGGCTATATCAATAGACAAAATTTCAAAGGCAGTCCCGGCGGCTAAGCCTTTTGAGAGGACAGTTTCTGAAATGAGTGCGGGGTTTTCTAAAACCTGCTTGTGGCTTCCGGATGAACCGATGGTAGTGATAATCCCCTCACCGACCCTTGCTCGAATCGTATCTTCCGTAGCACCGCCGACGAGTCGGTCAATATCAGCTCTCACTGTAACGCGTGCCTTCACAATCAACTGGATGCCATCGCGAGCAACAGCAGTGATCCCGCTGGTAGCTTCCTCTTTACTGGGAATATCAATAATCTCCGGTGTGACGCTGACTTGGACGGCTTGCAAGACATTCCGACCGGCGAGGTCGATTGCGGCAGCTTGTGCGAAACCGAGCGTAATATTCGCTTTGTCCGCTGCGATAAGTGCCGCGACGACGCTGCCAACGTGCCCCCCTGCGAGAAAATGCGCTTCAAGGTCGTCAAGAGACAGGCTTAACCCTGCCTTGGTTGCGTTAATCTGGGGTTCCACAATCCCAGCGGGTGGGACACGCCGCAAGCGCATCGCAACGAGGTCAAAAATTCCGACCTTAACGCCTGCTGAAATAGCAGTAATCCACAAGCCGACTGGAACGAGCCAACTGATAATAATTAGGAACAGGAGTATCAAAACAGCGATAATAGCAACAATTGTTGGTGTCATATTTCCTCTTCTCCATTGAGATGGCGCGATCGCCCGACCGCGCCTACAGCAGTAGGTTACTGCTCTGTATCTGTAAGATTTAAGTTGCCTTCACGAAACGCGTTTGAAAGGGCTCGGGGAACTTCCGCTTCTGCCTCAACCACTTTTGCTCGCATCTCCTGAACGCTCGCAGTCATCTGTTGTTTCTGAGCTACCGCCATGGCGCGACGTTCTTCCGCCTTCGCTTGTGCGACAACAAGATCCGCCTCGGCTTGCTCCGCTTGGAGTTCGGCACCGATATTTTTGCCAACATTGACATCAGCAATATCAATAGAAAGGATTTCAAAAGCGGTTCCAGCATCAAGTCCGCGGTCCAGCACCGTCTTCGAGATGGTGTCCGGGTTTTCAAGTACATCTTCATAGGTTTCAGAGGCACCGATTGCACTGATAATGCCCTCGCCTACACGTGCGATAATAGTCTCTTCACCAGCACCGCCGACAAGCCGATTGATGTTAGTTCTCACAGTGATACGAACGGTGGTTATCAACTCAACGCCATCTAAAGCGAGCGCGCTGATTCGCGGTGTGGTGATCACTCGTGGATTGACGCTGACCTGGACAGCCTCAAAGACATCACGTCCAGCCAAGTCTATAGCGGCGGCGCGTTGAAAAGTGAGATCGATTCTCGCTTTATCCGCAGCGATGAGCGCGCTGGTAACATTGAGGACGTTACCACTGGCAAGGTAATGTGCCTCTAATTCGGCAGTTGATACCTTCAACCCTGCCTTGTGGACACTGATTAACCCTTTCACGATAACATTTGGATTTACGCGCCTGAGACGCATCCCGACCAGGTCAAAAATTCGGAGTGGAACCCCGGCTGCGACAGCGGCAATCCAAAGTCCAACAGGAACGAACCAAAAGAATGCAATGACAACAATTAGGACGACAAGGGCGATTCCCCCAGTAAATATATCCATTATCTGCCTCCTACCGATTTGTAGTGTATACGCTTGGATTTGCAATATGCGCTTGCAAGCTACCCCGCTAAACACCTACAAATGGTAACTATTCTATTGTAAACTACGAACGACGACACGACTTCCTTCTACAAAAATTACTTCAATATCAGTTTCTGGTGCGACAAATTCCCCTTGCGTGACAATATCAACACGGTGTCCACTGATTAAGGCGGTACCTGCGGGTCGCAACGGGGTGAGTGCCTTCCCGGATTTCCCGACCAAACTTGCCAATTCTGAGGGGGGTGCCTGGAACCCTTCCTCTTTATTTTGCGTAGCACTCAAAATGAAGGTTCTACCTACAGACGTTCTCCGCAGCACGGATAACCCGATTATCGCCAATGGAATGACCAGTACTAGTGTTATCCCCGTAGAAGTAAGCGCGGTCTGCCAACCGAATTGCGACCACGCGGCACCGAAGCCTATCAGTACAAGTAGTGCCCCGGGTACGCCAGCGGCACCAAATCCTGGAAGAATCAACAACTCAATAAATACCAATAAAATTCCGAAACTGATGAGGAAAATTAGAAACCACATAATTGTCCTCCAAAAACATTAAGCGATAGAAATAAAATCAGATATCCTCAACGGCCTCTACGAAAACTTTAGGACCTTCAACTTCGACAACTTTGACACTACTATTCTGTGCGATGAAATCACCAACGGTAACCACATCTACCCTTTTATCACCGATTCGCGCTGTTCCAGAGGGTCGCAGCGGTGTTAAGGCGGTACCCGATTCTCCGAGATACGCCTGAAAATCCTCGGCACTGGAGGAGTGGTATCCCATCTCAGTATCCATGACTGTTGAGAGTGCAAACCTCTGGAAGAGCCGTGTTTCAGGTAGGAAAAACGCCGCGAAAATCACCAAGGCAGAAGTCAAAATTACAGAGATTGAGAGCCACAGAACTGCTGTACTGAACTCATGGACCTGGTCGAAAACAAAGAAGACACTCCCCAACATCATTATAATGCCAAGAATTCCGGCGACACCGAAACCAGGAATCACAAAAACCTCCAAAACTATTAATCCTACGCCGATAAGGAAGAGCAGTAACGCCCATTCTGCGCCGATTTTCAGCAGCATGTGTCCACCGAAAAAGAGCCCTAGACAGAGCAAACCAATGAAACCAGGGACACCGAAACCGGGTGATCGAATCTCTATAAAGATACCGAGAAGCCCTAATGAAAGCAGAAGAGAACTGATGAAAGGATTTGTGAGAAAGAAGACGACCCTATCGGCAAGCGTTGTCCTCACTTCAGTAACACGCGCGCCTGAGAGCGTTTTCAGACGGTTGACTTGTGAAACCCCGTATTCACGCTGCCGTTGCATGATCGCTTCCTCTGTTAGAGGCATCTTGGTCCCAGCAACTTCAACAATCTCGTACTGTGCCAATAATTCTGTGAGGGTTTCTGCCTGTGCATCAGCGAACCGGTATTCGAGTGCCTGCCGGGTAGACAAAGTGAGCAATTTTCCCTGTGCACAGAGGATTTCCATTTCCTCGCCTTCTTCGTCACGCGTAGCGTATTCCTCGGGTAACAGCTTGACGATCTGCCCATCTTTCAGTTTAACGAGCACAAGTTCTTTGTCTACCATGGCTTCGGCGATATCAGGGTTCCGGTTTTCGCGTTCGGCGGTCGCGCGAATTGTTCCTTGGATGTAAGAGACAGCTTTTTCACCGACTTCCTGTCCTTGAACATTAACAGGCGCGGAATCACCGATTGTGCCACCAGAAGTCATGACAATCTGATTGCAAGCGATAGAGATCATTGCCCCAGCTGAGATTGCCTGCCGATTGACAAAAGCGATCGTCGGGATCTGTGTTTCTTGAATTGCGCGAATGATATTCACGGCAGAATCTACTCTGCCTCCGGGTGTATCGACATCAAAAACAATTGCATCGGCATCGGCTTCCTCGGCTTGCTGAATACCTTCACTGATGTAGGTACCGATGCCGCTACCGATCTCGTTCCGTATATCAATCACGTAAACCAGCGCGGTGTCCTGCGCGAGCAAGTCGCCACTAAAGAAAAAACATCCCATTAAAAGGAACACGTAACTTAGAAGATGTGTTTTGCGTCTCATGAGATCACCCCTTGTCCATCCCTCTGTTCGGATTGCAAGTTTCACCTTTTTCGGTTCTGAAATGTTTTTGTGCAGTAAAGTAATTTAAAGGATTTACAACTAATCAAATTATACCTTAAGATACTCTCATGCGTCAAGGTCTATTTGTATTTTTGGCTATCGGCTGTCAGCAATCAGTTATCAGTTATCAGGATCTGTCAGGATCTGGATTTTCAGGATAATTGGGACAGACATAAATCGGGTGGACAAGGTTTCTCTCACAATTCTATAAACATGCTGAAGAAATACCCAAGCAAAAACCCCTTACAGGGTTAGAGAACTTGCGGGGAAAGTTTTTCTATAAACATGCTGTCCCTACGGAACTGATGCTTGGGCACTGACAACTGAATATCTGTTCACTTTTAGGTTGATGTTAACTCTTCTTGGATCCACGCGTGAAGTACGTGGTTCAGAATTAAATGGACATCCTCAACGGGACCATAGAGATTGCTATCCACGACAACGTTCACATCGCAAATTGTTGCCAAGGTGCCACCGCCGAATCCGCTCCACCCAATTGTTTTGCATCCGATCTCGCTGGCGTGCCGCATTGCGCGGATCACGTTCTCTGAATTGCCACTTGCGCTGATACCGATAACGACATCTTCGGGATTCACAAGATTTTTCAGTTGTTCGACGAAGACATCTTCATAGGATACATCGTTAGACCACGCGCTCATTGTTGCGACGTTGTCTGTCAGACTGATGACTCGGAAACGGGGTTTCCCAGGGACACTCGTGCCTTTTCCCAAATCACAGGCGAGGTGTGACGCTGTAGAAGCACTTCCACCGTTGCCAATCACAAAAATTTGCTTTTCAGCGTGATACGCCTCCATAATAACATCAATGGAACACCGGACATCATCCAACGTAAGTCGTTCTAAAACACCTTGAAGATGCGAAATATAACTCTGAATTCTCTCCATCTCGATTTTTAATTCCTTTCTATATGGTTGTCAGTTATCAGTTGTCAGTAGGCACATCTAATGATTTCAAACGACTAATGCGATAGCAGCGAGGTCGCCTAAGGCATCACCTAATTGTGCGGGTGCGATTTTAACGGCTTCTGCGGGGCGCGTCATCGCGAATTCTGAAACCGTTTTCCGAATTGGATTGAGTAAAAGATCACCCGCAGCGATTGCAATCGTTCCTAATAAAACGATGTCGGGGTTCAAAATGTTTACCAAATTTGCGATACCCCATCCCATGTAATATGCGGTTTCGTCAACGAGTTGCAAAGCCAGTGCATCACCCGTCTGTGCTGCCGCAAGCACATACTCAGATTTGACATCTTCAATATGTCCACTGGCAAGATTTAGGAGTGTTGTCGCTGATGCTTTTCCTTCTGCACGTTGCGCTTGTATCGCCGCTTGGGCGCGGCGTGCGATCGCGGGCCCCGAACAGAGTGCTTCAAGACACCCACGTTTGCCACATCCACAACGCGGACCGTCGGGTAGCAGTATCTGATGTCCGACCTCTCCAGCACTATCGTTGGCTCCGTGATAAATCTGTCCATCAATAACAATGCCACCACCGATTCCTGTACTCATTGTCATATAGAGGACAGCACCGTAACCGCGTCCGCCGCCGAACCTGAATTCTGCGAGTGCGCTTGCATTCGCATCGTTCTCAATCGTCACCGGAATTTGGAATTCGGATTCGAGTTGTGCTTTAAGAGGGAGGGCATCCCACCCTGGCAAATTCGGTGGTGAATAGATGACCCCGGTTTTCGTATCCAACGGACCGCCGCAACTCACACCAATCGCCGAAACCGACGACTGCTCCAAGCTTGCCAATTCAACGGTTTCACGCACCATATCAAATAGCAATTGGAGCGCGTATTCCGGTCCCTTTTCTGCGAGTGTCGGTTTACGGATTTTGCTAAGGATCTGCCCGGTATTATCCGCCACAACAGTGGCAAGTTTAGTACCGCCGATGTCAATTCCGACAACGTATGTTTTCATCGGTTTATCTTTCCGATATAGGGTATTTTCAAAGGGTATAAATCGGGCGTACAAAGCCCTCCCACAATTTCAGAATGCTCCGTTTTACAATTGATAATTCAGATCGCGGAGTGCCGGATAAATCTGTTCGTACGCCTTCAACTTCTCATCATACTGTTGTGCAATCTGCTCGCGCGGATAGTAGATGTCGCGTGGCGTGACCAACTGCTCAACGGCTGTTTCAATAGAGTCGTACTTGCCTATTGCCGTGCCAGAAAGAATAGCGGTGCCGAGGCAGACTCCCTCTGATATATCAAGTGCGATGACCTTTTTACCAAACATATCCGCTTTGAGTTGCAGCCACTTCTCAGATTTCGCACCGCCACCGATGGCGCGCACCTCGTTTATCACAACGCCTGCGTCCTGCAACATGGCGAGATTCTGTTTAATCTCATAACTGATGCCTTCCAGAATCGCTTTGACCAACTCACTCTTAGTCGTCGAAAGCGTTAACCCGACAATTGCCCCCTTCGATTCTAAATCAAGGGACGGTGTTCCTGAACCGGTGAAGTGCGGCAGTACCATCGCTGTTCCCGGTGAATCGGGAATATCTTCCAACAGGACATCATAGACATCGCGTCCTTCTGTCGCCGCTTGCGCAACTTCTGCTTGTGCGAGAGTGTCTCTATACCATCGTAGTACAACGCCGCCGCTTGATACGAAACCTAACGTGACATACAACCCGTCCACGACGTGCGGGTAACAGGCAAAGTTCCCATCTATCATCTGTTGATTAATGACAGGTTCCGTGAAGGCGGGTGCGATACATTCAACGGTGCCCGTCGCGTCCATGACCTCGCCACTGCGAATGATTCCTGCGCCTAAGGCACCACACGGCTGGTCATGCCCGCCGGTAACACAAACAACACCTTGTGGGAGACCGAGTTCGTCAGCGATTTTGGAACTCACTTCACCGATAATAGTCCCTGACGGTGCAGTCTCTGGGAAAAGCGTCGCATCAACATCCGCCAAACCGAGCATTTTTTCCGACCAGCATTTGTCAATAATGTCGAAAGCCATCGTGCGTGCCGCGAGGGAATAGTCCACGACAGGTGGAATACCGAGCTTAAAGTAGACCAAATCTTCAAAGCCGAGGAACTTCGATACCTGCCGATAGATGTCAGGTTGATTCCGTTGTATCCAGATCAATTTCGGAAGGGTATGAATATCGCTTATCGGCATCCCTGTGATTTGCATCACTTCGAGAGGCGTTATGTGTTGCTTTAATTCGTCACAGATGCCTGCTGTGCGAGCGTCGAAAGTCGTAATCGCGTTCGCTAAAATTTGTCCAGTGGCGGATACCGGTGTCACCGCTTCACCTTGCGAGGCGACGCTAATTGCCTCAATCGGATCAGATTTTGTTTGTGCGGCAACCTGTTGAATGCCGGTCGCGATGTTTTCCCAGACGACATTCGCGTCGAGTTCCGACCAACCGGGTTGTGGATGGGTCAACGGATATTCACCATACGCCTGTGCGAGTATAGTACCATCTTCTTGAAATGCGATGACTTTGCACCCTGTTGTGCCAACATCAATGCCCAAAAGACTCATTGCTGTGTTCTCCTTGATACAAGATGCGGATATGATATATCAGATTGCAAATTAATGCAAGCATTCGTTTGTCAGGGGTGTGTAAAGTTTTTGGCACTGATTTTTTGGTGAGTTAGGGGTTGAAGTTTGTAGTAGAGAATGGTATTCTCTCTAAGATATTATATTTTTCAAGGAGAGAATACCATGCCTTCCATTGTAGCAAAGATTAACGAAGAAGTCCAAAAGATTTTTGAAGACCTGACAGGCGATCCGTCTGTCCTGATTTCCGATGTAGAGGAGCAAGTCTCTGCGGCTCTTGCTTCGTGGGGACAAAGACTTTCAGAGGGTATCCTTTCTGAACTCGCCAACGCCCCGGATATGACTCGAAAGTCTGTCGTGTGCCGAGAGTGTCAAGGGCGAAGTCGTCGGTATCGGCAAAGAAGCCGGAGTTTTACAACGCTGTGTGGTGTTTTGCGTCTGCCGAGATGGGAGTATAAGTGTCAATGTGGGGCTATTCATGTGCCTTGGGAGGCGAAGCAACACCTCAAGGGAAGGTATACGCAAAGAGTTGCTGCAGCGATGATGCGTCTCGCTGCACAGTTGAATTATCGCGCTGCCGCAGCGGAGTTAAAACATCAAGGCATTGAAGTTAGCCATACGACGCTGCATCAGAAAGTTCAGGCGTGGTCATCAGGTGAGTCGGTCTCTGATTATATTGCCGAAGCATCTCTGGATGTCGGTGAGCGGTGGTATGTCAGTTGTGATGGGTGCCAGACGAACTCACCTGTTGGATGGCAGGAGGTTAAAGTCGGCAGCATCGGTAAAGATTATCCGCATCAAAACGCGACATCGGTGATGAAAATCCGCCCACCGAGCCTGCGGTATGTCGCCTCCCGGAGCGGTGTGGCGGATTTTCGCCACCAACTCGCAGATTTAGCAACGCAGACCGGCATTTATCAAGACGAAAAAACGATCGCAGACGAAGAAGTCGTTGTGATAGGTGATGGGGCACCGTGGATATGGAACTTAGCGGATGAATACTTTCCGGGTGCCACTGAAATCGTTGACTATATGCATGCCAAGACGCATTTATATGATGTCGCTAAGCAAGCCTTCGGAGAAGAGGACCGGGAGGCCATCGAAACTTGGGTGGATACCACTGAAACACCTCTTTACAATGGAGAGACTTCTAAAGTCGTCGCACGTATCCGGGCTTTGGAGACACAAAACCCAGTTTCCATAGCAGATGTCCTTAAAAGAGAAGTCGGTTATTTTCAAAAACATGCCCATCGCATGCAGTATCGCACGTTCAACGAAAAAGGATATCAGATCGGCAGTGGAGTCATTGAGAGTGCTTGTAAACATGTTGTCGCTGAACGCTGTAAACAGGCAGGCATGCGATGGAGCAAACCCGGGATAAATGCAATACTCTTTTGGAGATGTTTGTTAAAGAATCAATCACTTGACGCATATTGGGATACACAAAAACTACAGGAGGCCGCATAAAAGGCCGCCAAAAACTTTACACACCCTTTGTCAGCGGTGTGCAAATATTTCGCCAAAAGAAACATGATTGCTATAAGCAGGTTTCCGCACTTACTGGGAAACCAGAAAATGGATTGCGTTTACGGTTGCGTTTTGACATCTTTTTCGACTCTGAACGCAAAATAGGTGCGTTGTAAAGCGTGTGGTTCCGCGGTTTTTTTAGTTGCCGTTTGCGTTTTTTTGCGTTTGAGACCATTTTTGCGTTTGCGTTTTGCTCCTTTCTCGACTCTGAACGCAAAATGGGTGCGTTGTAAAGCGTGTGGTTCCGCGGTTTTTTTAGTTGCCGTTTGCGTTTTTTTGCGTTTGAGACAAAATGTCTTATTCCTTTCTTTGAATGCCCTCCGGTGTAGTGTTTTTATCAGGGTTGTGCTTTTCCACTTCGATTTTCTGTTTCTCTGTGTTGCGTGGATGTGAACCTTCGGAGGTCGGAAGGTGTGAGAACCATGTCCAGTATACTTATTATAAGTATACTATATTTTTATAGGAACGTCAAATTAATTTTCAAAATGGACTGAGCCATTCAGTTTTAAGAAATTATCGGGTTTCGCGTCTTTTTTTTTCGATCCGGTGCGGTTAGGAATGCAGATCGGAAATGTAAAGCATTCTCACTGCGAAGCAAAATTTGGTTTCCGCGTGTGGGAAACCAAATTTGGGTGAGTACACCGCAAAACCGCACCATAGGTGTCAATTTAAGAAATAATTTACGCGCTGAATCCCTCCGGCCCGGTAGGTTCGGTTTCCTAACCGAACTGGGACATCCGCGAAAACCCGTCGCTGCGCGTATCTGAGAAAATGAATATCGTGATGCAGACCGATATGGACCCCACGCTGCCATGCTTCAGGCTTGGAGGTTTCACTCATGTTGGTTTCCGAACAAGCACGCGTTTTTCAGGTTAGGGTCTCCGTTGCTCAAAGGAGCCTACTGTTCTTGGGTTAAGCCCGGTTCGGTTAGGAAACCGAACCTACCGGGCCTGGATGACCACTAAATTGACACTTATGGTACCCCGCAAAACCGCACCATAGGTGTCAATTTAGGGACTTTTCTCGGTACTTTGTAGGAGCGTCTCTACAGATGCTGCCCCTCTGGGGAACCTGGGTTTTTGGTTGATGTATGTTTCTACACAGATGCTGTCCCTCTGGGATTCAAAAGAGTTTTTGGGGTATACACAGTTTGTGTCTCAGACCCGGTTCGGTTAGGAAACCGAACCTACCGGGCCTGGGGACCGCTAAATTGACACCTATGGGTACCCCGCAAAACCGCACCATAGGTGTCAATTTAGGGTTCCCGTGGTCCCGTAGGTTGGGTAGAACGGCGTTGAGAGGGCGGATGTCGGTGGTTCAAACACAGATCAAATCCAATAGGTTGCCATATACACGCAAGAACAGAGTGAAACCCAACTTCATACCGTCAGAGTTGCTGGCACTTTAGAACAAAAGCGTTGGGTTTCACTCGGTCTCTGGTTGATGTGGTGTGTATGGAGAAAACATCGTTTTTCTATGATTTTTACGGTTTTGGTGGGATCCGTTCTACCCAACCTACGATGCTCCGCGGCAGTTTTTCTTAAATTGACACCTATGGTACATCGCAAAACCGCACCATACGTGTCAATTTAGCGTTTTGGGAGCTGCGAATATAAACATGCCACCCTTACAGGGTTAGATTATTTTTTTCAATGCCTTTCTATAAACATACCGTCCCTACGGGACTAAAGAGGGGTCTGAAGTAGCCAAGGTTTGTGTGTAAAATCCGGCGCAGTTTCAAACAGCGCCTACCGTTTCTGGGGACCGCGATGGTTATTTTTTCTTAAATTGACACCACCTATGGTACCCCGCAAAACCGCACCTACCGGGCCTGGAGGATGGTGCGGTTAATAATGCGATATAAACTTTTAGAAATGGTATAACTCTGAGTGTTTATACAGAGCCATTCAATTGTCAGATTCTGTTTTTTGCATAATTTTTAGTGCTTCTGTAGGGTGTGCGGCGAAAAATCGGAACGTCTTTGCGATGCGTGTATATCCACAGATGCGCAGGAGTGTTAGCACGGTATTGCGCAAGGCTGCCATGACTTGGGGAATGTTGCCACAACGCACCTGTGAGGCATCCTCACCCATCAGCACGTCGCGTGTGCGATGGGAGAGATTTTCTATTGCCCAATGTCCCCGCCGGAGTTCCAATAAGCGTTTGGCAGATGCTCGCTGTGGCGATAAACTTGTAATGCCATACTGGGTGTGGTGAGTTATCTTCTGGGTGCGTATATGCTTCCGCTGTGATCGATATTCATAGACTTGCGCAAGTCCCGGCCAAGTCAAGTGTTCATTGAGCAAAGTGGAAGTCGTCAAGGTTCGGGTTGTAATGTATCCATGTGCCTTTTCTACAGCGGAAAACGTGTCGGTGTGTGCCTTGTTTTCCTGATGCAGTGTTTCAAATGTGCGTGCTTGATAGACTTGGGGGTCAACGTCAGTTTTCGGTGGTATTTCGGGTGTGAAGAGACGTTTTATATCTTCATAGGTCTGTTTCTGATTGGCTTTGACAGGTAAGACATAATCGGCTTTTTTTTCACACAGCGTTTGGCAAAATGCCTTCTGTGTCAGGAGGGCATCTGTTGTGATGATCTTTCCGGAGACATCGAAAGTCTGAAGGATCTGTGTTGCGATAGGTATCTCATTTGTTTTGGCATCGACAGGTTGCTGTGTGAGGGTGATGCCGAGTTGATGAGAAACGACGGACAACAGATGTGTAATCTTGGCATCCTGTTTATCACTCCCGCATAAGGTTTTGCCATCTATGGCGAGAGCTTGTGTATCGGTTTCCGGGGGTAAGTCTTCAAAGACAGTTATTGCCCACTGCGTGAGTTTGTTTTCCAAAGCGGTGGCATCAAGGTCTTTGAAAACATAATGGAGTGTTGAGGCACACGGTGTCTTTCTGCGTCTGAATCCGAGTGCTTTTGGGAGATCTGCGTGATAAGTGCGTCCCCATTGGGCAATGGCAGCATAACTTCGAGAGCCACACATCATAGCGATCACGGCGAGTCCGAGGATGGCAGAGAGTGGGTGTCGTTTGCCTTGATTGTTGCGAGAATCGGGGACTTCTGCTAATATGTCAAGTAAGTGGCGGGACGTTGTTTTCGTCATGGTTCACCTCAAAATATGTGGTTGTATAATGAGGTGTATGCTATCAGAAATAGCGTGAAAAGTCACGCTATTTCTGATAGCATAATTTACCTTTACCTCTGTGAAGCCACACCGACAATTGAATGGCTCTGGTGTTTATACAAAGAGAGTTGACAAAATATGGAGATTTAGAGTAGAATTTAGAATAACCAACATTTTCTGGCACTTAGGCGAAGACATTCAATAGCAATAAGGAGATTGACATGCTAACGCAAGAACAGGTCAACTTTTACAACGAGAACGGCTATCTCAAAGTTGACCAACTTTTCAAACCAGAGGAGACGAAAGAACTGGCATCTGAAATGGTGCAGATTATTAATAACTGGGGACAGGAGACAATCGGTTGGCCGGGACCTTGGCGTACCCGCTACCTCAAAGAAGAGGATCAGCAGACGACAAAGGCAGTCTTTATGCACAATCCTCATTTCTACTCGGCTACATGGGGTAGAGTGATCTTTCACGAAAGGTTAACAGGTGCTGTGCAATCACTTATCGGTGATACAATCCAGTGGCATCATACGGTACTCCATGCGAAGCCGCCGGAAAAAGGCACGCCGTTCCCGATGCATCAGGATTATCCATTCTATCCGCACGATGGACTCGACTTCGTTGATTGCCTCGTTCATCTTGATGATGCGCCGTTTGAAAGCGGTGCCCTGCGGGTTGTTCCCGGTAGCCATAAAGAGGGACCTCGGGAACATATCACGGGTGAAGGGACTGCGCCACATCTGCCCACTGATAAATTCCATCCAGATTTAATCGACTCAATTCCGATACCTGCAAAAGCGGGTGATGTCATTTTCTTCAGTTACTGCCTCATCCATTGGTCGGAAGTCAATAGGACAGATCAGTGGCGGAAAGCGGTTCGATTCGGGTATCACACACCAGAGATGCGTCCTGTCGGTCGCGGTCCTGAAGACCCGTACAACAACATCATGGCAGGCGGATTCAAACTGAATGCAACGTCTGGAGAGATCATGGCTTAGGACCAAGAAGTTTAAACTCTACTCACTAAAAAAGGTGCTGGCGAGGTTGAAGCCTTTTCCCTTTCTCAACAAGGCTGGGGTTCCATCTCGCTAGCGGAAACGTAATGTCTCGAATATTCTTTAAACGCCTCTATGTGTTCTTGATGCTCTGTATATGCTTGGTCTGTGCAATGCAGATTTCTGCCCAAGAGCCTTCGCTCGCTGAGCAGATATTTCAGGAGTATCAAGAACTCCTACTACGAGAAGATGTCCATGAGATACTGCCGACAGTCCTGATTGAACTCAAGAAACCGGAGAATCAACCACTTTTAACGTCAGCGACGATAAACGTAGTGTTGGACGACCCGGACGTACTTAAGGCACTTATACCGGATATCAGCGATGAATTTATAACGTTGTTAAAAGAGGATACAGACATCCAGATGATGCTTAGGGATCCTGATGTTCAAACCTTACTCCAAGACCCCGAGGCGATTGATGAACTTGCAAATCTCTTGGAAATAGAAGCACCCATACTCGCGCCGCTAATTTTTGACAGGTATCAAACGCTTTTTCAACGCGAAGATATTCAGGAGCTGCTCCCTGATGTTCTCATAATACTCAAGGAGCCGGATACACAGAAACTTTTGCAACCTGCTACGATCAAACTGGTAGCGGAGGATCCAGACTTACTCAAAACAATCGTCCCAGAGATTGAGGATAGATTCATAACGCTTCTCAAGGAAGACGCGGACGTTAAGGCGTTCATTAATGATCCGGATGTTCATACGTTACTCCAGAACCCCGTCGAAATCGATGAACTTGCGAGACTCCTCAGTGTCATCCAACCGACGGCAATTGTTGTTAGAGTAGTGCCAGCATCGATTGAGTCCCCTAATATTGGAGAACAGTTTAGTGTTGCTGTTGACATCAGTAATGCTCGAAATGTAGCGGGTTATCAGGTAGCGCTGCAATTCGACCCAGAGGCACTCCAATATGTTTCATGGGAGCAGGGGACTTACCTTTCCGGGGATATCTTTGTCATTCCTACAAAGGTTGAAGAGAACCGGGTATCCTTCGCATCAACTGCCGGCACGATGGTAACCGAGATGGAAGGCACCCTCTTAACGATAACCTTTGAAGTGATTGCTATAAAAGCGTCAACGCTCACCTTAACCGAGGTTATCCTTTCGAGTCGTGCGGGAAGATCACTGCCTGTGACAACCGAGGACGGTGAAATAGTTGAACCTGCAACACCACCGTGGGATGTTAACAAAGATGGTGTCATCAATATTCTGGACCTAACCTTGGTAGCAGCGAATTTTGGGCAGACGGGAGTTACGCCTGCGGACGTTAATGCGGACAATGTGGTAAATATCTTAGATTTAACACTGGTCGCGAGCCATTTTGGCGAATAACTGCGAAAATTGTAAAGGGACGGGTTGATCACCCGTCCCTTACGACTTGTGCTAGTTGTCTTCTCAGTGCTTTCGTGAACCAATGTTTGGAACGTTCCTTGATGAAACTCAAAGACCTCGTTCGCGCATAAGCAAAACGCTATAAAAACAAATTATCTAGCACAAGTCGTGTCCCTTATCAAAACGGTCAGCGGCGTTTCACGTTGCCCCAGGTGGTTGCGAGTTTACCTCCCGGCTGAACCGCCAATCCGCCAATTGTTTTCATAGCGAGATTCATTTCATCAATATCGATCACGCGGTCCCACATATAGACTTCAGCAATAACAGCATTTAGCCATTGTCCATCTTCGCGGTGTGCGATGAATACAGGACGATTGCCCTCCTCGCAGGGACCGCCGCCGTTATCAGGTGCTTGTGCGACGGGGTCTTTTTCCCCATCTACGTAAACGCGCACGCCTTCCTTCAACTTAAACGTACCGCATTGATGGACCCATGTTCCTTGTGGTGCTGCACCGGGTCCGTTCGGTTCCGAAACGCCAGAACCCGGACATGTCCAAACCGACATCCCTGCGCCGAAGTCGTCGTAGACATAAAGCGAGAATTCCCACTGATCGGCACCACCTTTCATGACGATAGGTTGACGGGTCTGTCCATGGGCATCGGTACCGATCTTTAGCACTTTCACCCATGCACAGATCGTCATCCCTTTTTTCTCGTCAAAATGAGAATCAATGTCCTTCTTCTGACCTGCCATATCAATCATGACGTAGGTTGATTTTCCATCGAATTCCATCGCTTTTCCGATGTCGTCATGTTTGGCATCAACCCACTTCGGTGCAGTTTTACTGAGTTCAGTGTCAAAATTGTTGGGTCCATGGTCGGCGACTTTTGCCCCTGCGCCTTCGTTCAGGGGTAGATACATCCAAAGCCCATCCTCAATATCTGCAGCATTGGCGAGAACGGTTAGCAGAGAGAACACGGCTATCAACATTGCCAGCAATAAAACTTGACGCATCTTTTTCCTCCTTCGGAATTATTGGACTTCCACAAACCCGTTTACGACCAGCCCTATTGAAAAGCCATTCTTTTCAGGGGCGGACAGGAAATTGCGTGCGTAAGTCCTGAGAACAGATAACTGAAACTAACACACTCAACCATTAAATTTAGGCAGGTTGTTAATAAATTGGTTCTGATTTTCTATTGGGAAGTTTCGGAGACCTAAAGGCTGTGTGCCATAATGTGAAAATGCGGCACACGGACTTGGTTTCCGAACGACGTTAAAAAATAAACGGGAATTGCGAGTTTAGCTCGCTTCTACAAATATAGATGCGGTTAATGTAATGTTACTTTTGACGCGCGACACGCGCCTGAGCAACGCGCAGTAGGTTCTGCGTTTCAACCACTTCAGGGTTTAGTTGTAAAGATCTTTCAAAAGCCTTGATGGCTTCGGGGTACGCGCCCTGTTTTGTATGACACACACCGAGTTCATGATACGCCTTAGCACTTTTAGGATGGATTTGTGTCACTATAGTGAAGGCTTCCACTGCTTCCGTGAACTGTTCTGTTTCTCGATAGACGTAGCCGAGCTGCATCAGGGCATCGGGAAAGTTAGGCTGTAGGAGCATCGCCTGTTTGAGTGCGGCAATAGCTTCTGGAAACATATCTTTATGTTTGTAAGCGACCCCGATGCCATAGTGTGCGTGGACGAGCGTAGCATCGCGCGTTAATGCTTTTTGGTATTCGGCAATCGCTGCATCAAGCTGTCCTGCCAATCCGTATGCCCTGCCTAAATCGATATAAGCCTCCGCCATGTCGGGACGTAACTGAATCACACGCTTATAGACATCAATCGCTTCAGTAAGCTTCCCCTGCATGACATACACGGTGCCTAAATTATGATGTGCCTGAATCAACGTCGGCTTTATCTCAATCGCGCGTTGGTAAGCCAATGCCGCCTCCTGAAGTCTACCAGCACGTTGGTAAGCAGTTCCGCTGTTATTGTAGTCTTGTGCGGAGGGTGAAACCGCTGATTTTGTGGCTGTTGCGGCGGGAGTCTTTTTCTCTACAGGCATGCTTTCGTTATTCTGGCAACCGCTCATTAGCCCTAAAACTATGAGAAAGAGACACCGATATACGCGTAACCTCATTTTTCGGATGCTCCTTCAATCACCTCTATAAGTTGATTCGCTTTGAGTTCCACGTATTGGTCAATTTCACCAGATGTCCATTGGATTTCAAGGTTCGTAACTGTTTCACTTTCCCCTAACCCGAAGGTTAACACCATTTCGCTTTGGGAACAATAACTACTGCCGGTACGGACGATCTGCTGTTGGACGTTGTCACCCGACGTTACTCGAACCTTTGCCCCGATTCCATCACGATTGCTACGGGTGCCAACGGTTTTTACGCGGAGGTAGTTAGATGAAGGTGCGCTATCGTTACGCAGCAGCCACGCTTTGCCGTAATCTTGGGTAACACCGTTATTGCTTACAAGGAGGTCCAGATCACCGTCATTATCGTAATCGCCGTAGGCACATCCGCGTCCTACCTCTGCGCGTGTGAGCCCGGCGCGTTTAGCGATGTCTTGAAATGTTCCATCTCCACGGTTTTGGAACAGTGAAGGCAGTTGCGCATAAGGGGTATGCTGCTGATAGCGTAACACCTCCGGTTCAATATGTCCATTAACACAAAACAGGTCAAGCGCGCCATCTAAATCGCAATCGAAGAATAGTACGCCGAACGTCAACAAACGATGGCTTGTGGTGCCAATCTGAACGTTATCTGCTCTATCCGTGAAATAAGTGTCCTCTGATTTTGCATAAAAGAACGCTGACTTTTCGTTGCTAAAATTGCCGATAGCGATTGCGGTGCCGCCATTGCTATAGACATCCGCTGCGTCAATCCCCATGCTCCCGCGAGCCTTCCCTGTCTCACTGAAGGCGATCCCCATGACGAGTGCTTCATCGGTAAATGTGCCATCTCCGTTATTTCGATACAGGAAATTTGGCTCAGTATCATTTGCGACTGCGAGATCGATCCAACCATCACGGTTGTAATCCAAAAGGGTAACACCGAGCGACTTACCTATCGGGTTGAACAGTCCGGCTTCTGATGTCCGGTCGGTAAATGTGCCATCACCTCGGTTACGATAGAATCGACAGGATTGTCCAGTATAGACAGTTGGTGTGCAATAGGTGCGGTATCGTTTATTGCCAGTTGTCAGCTGCACGGTACACGGAATATTCGTTTCAGGTGTCCATTCAACATAGTTGCAAACAAAGATATCTAACCAACCATCATTGTCGGTATCAAAGAAGGCTGCACTTGTCGACCAACTGGGGTCGCCCACTTCTGCGAATTCGGTAACATCGGTAAAAGTCTGGTCGCCGTTATTTCGGAATAGACGGTTTTCGCCTACATTGGTAAAGTAGATATCGGGGTCAGCATCGTTATCGTAATCGGCAACGGTTATGCCCATGCCGTACATCGGGACATTGAGTGCTGCCGCTTCAGTAGCATCAACAAATTTTCCGTTTCCGATGTTTCGGTAGAGGCGAGGGGTATGCGCTGGGTCTGTGAGCGTCAAGTTTGTCCCATTCGCGAATAGGATGTCCAAGTTCCCGTCGGCATCGTAATCCAAAAAGGCGCAGCCAGATCCCATTGTTTCAGGCATATAACGTTTGCCAGTTGCGCCAGTGAAGTGCTGAAATTCGATACCCGCTGCGTCAGTGACATCTGTAAACTTTACATCCGCTCCAGCACGAATACACAGACAGATAAAGGCACACAAGAAAACAAAAATCCGCATGCTGCGTTTTCTTAAAAATGATTTCAAGAGATTAGGCTTTGTAAAGCTCAACCCTTTGTGGATACCAATGATAAAAGGATATGAGTTGTCAAACTCGCCAGTGTTTTTAGAAATGCGCGTTGATCGATTATGATTTACACTTCCGTTATTCCCTCTGCTTATCTTAAACGATTTCGGAATTTTTGTCAAACATTTTCTGTGGCATTTCAGAGCCATTCAGTTTTCGGTTTTCTGAGTGCATTATCGGGAATAGGTGCGCTGCTATCTGCCAGAATCGGGGTTAAGCAATATTAAATATACATTTCACAGTTTTCCAAATTCCCTTGCTGTGGCACATGAATGCCCATCAAAGATTGGAATCTCGAAAAAGGTAATCTGTGAAGCCACCCGATGACGGCTTCACAGAGTTCAGGGAAACTCTTGAAGAAATAACTCCTGTTGATTTGATCTCGCATGAGATGCCACAATCGCTCAATGAGATTCAGATGCGGGCTATAAGTCGGCATCGGGACTAAACGCAATCGGTCTTTGTGGTGGATGAGGAAATCGTCCAACTTTGCCGTCGTATGACTTGAGGCATTGTCTCGGACGATAAATAGCAACTCATCGGGATACATTTCCATGAGGGTTTGCCAATGAGTTTTCATCTGAAGATGCGTTTTGTTGGCATAGATCTCATACAAGCCATCACCCGAAGGGTATTCTAAAGAGCCGATGAGGTATTTCCGCTGATTTTTGCCAGGTGTATCCACCTTATATTCAGTGCCTTGCTGGCGATAGACGCGTCCAGTCTTGGGACACCAGGACACATTGGCTTCGTCAAAGAAAAACAGGCGAGATGCCTTTTGGCTATTTTCGGGTGGCGGGAGACCTAAACGCTGAAGTTGGGTATCTGGGAGAATCAACCGAGTCGCCTCACTCGTCAACTCTCCCGTCTTGGCAAACACGACAACTCCGTGAGTTGATGCCGTTTGGCTTGATACTCGGGATCCGGACTCCCCACACGGAGTTTGCTCCGACCCGTTCGGTAGCCCGTCCGTCGTAAAGCCAGATAGATCGCTGGCGGTGTTACCGAAATCTCGTGATATGCCTTGAGATAAACTCTAATGAGTTCAAGCGTCCATTGCCGAGAGTCCGTCTGAAGTTTTTCGTATTGATTCGGCGTTTGCTCAAGAAGTCGGTCCCAGTCGGATTTGCTAAAGTGCGTGATTTTACCACGACACCCCGGTGGACTCTTGGGTATCAACGCCTCTAAACCCGAGATGTTATACTTATGAATATAGCTACGAACGCTGGCATCTGAAAGATTGAACATCTTTGCGAGTTTCGACACCGACATACCCTCGGTGGCACTGAGTTTGATGATCAGTAAACGCCGATACCATTGCGGTTTCGTCGCTTCAGAAAGCGCAGCATCAAGACGATCAAGTGCCGACGCATCGCCAATTTCTGCGTATATCATCACTCGAGACGCTCCTTGTGAAGTAGATTTACCCATAGTATAACTTAAAACTCTCTAAATTGATAATTTATTATTTAATATTGCTTATACCAAATCTAAAAAATAAATTCGCATTTCAGAGATTTTGAAACTCATAAGAGATTCCCGAAAGCAAGAGGCGCAATAATGCACGTCGCATTTGGGCGCGTACGCCGCAGAATTGCGCGACTACGAACCAGTTTTTTGTTAATGAGAAACGGTTATTCAGAAATGGTATTAGAAACCCCTCCTAAAAGAGTGATTCGTGACAATTGAATGGCTCTGTTTTTTTCTTGACTATTTTTGCTAAATTTGTTATGATTTTGCAATAATTAATATGCTGCAACGCTGTTGAGAGGTCTCCGCCGATTCCAGTACCATTATTCATTTGGCTGAGACGAGAAATGTCTCAGATCGCGAGTATGCGATGTACAAAGACGGTGAAGCTGTCGCCAATGATAAATGGGCGAAATGCGGTGCTCACCCTTGTGGAGACTCCAGTCCCAGCGATCTCAATTTGCTCATCGGCTCCGGTTATGCTGGTAAATACAGAGGCATCATTGACGATGTAGCCATTTTTAATGTGGTTCTGAGTGAGGATGAGATTCAGGGTATCATGGATGATGGATTGGACGCGGCTTTCGCCGTTTCCCCCACAGACAAACTCACCACTACATGGGCAACCCTAAAGAAATAACGGATCGACACAAAAAGGCAAGAACACATCGTTCTTGCCTTTTTTATTTACCACTTACGCAGATAGGCGGCAAATCGTCGGACTACCAACAGATACACCTTGGAAGGACGTGTGTTTCTCAAAGGTTTCCGTGTGGTTCGTAGTCGCGCAATTCTGCGGCGTACGCGCCCAAATGCGACGTGCATTATTGCGCCTTGCGTAAGTCCTATTATTTAAGAGATTAGGCTTTATAAAACTCAACCGTCGTTCCTGCCATATCTTCAACCTTTTCTATCAATTTCTGGCGTTCGTCGTCTTCCATACCAATGAAGTCCCGCGCGATATCAATTTTCTCTTGCATCTGTTTGGCATTGTCGGGACCGGTAACGAGCGTACTGACGGGCAGTGACCAGACGAACCGAACTGCTTCGGAGACGCTGACACGATTCGGGACGACTTTCGGATTTGAACCGTGCCGTCCGTGCTGCGAACCGCCAAAGAACCCTCCGTTTGCCAACGCTTTCATCCCAATCACACCGATGTTTCGCTCCACGAGGGTTGGTACGACTCTTTCGATGAAACTTTCGTAACTAACATCAGTAAGGTTCATTGATAATTGACAGGCATCAAAAATATCAGTCTTTTCAAGGACGCGTTGATGGGCAGCGGGACTTGAATGTCCTGTGAACCCGATATAACGCGTTTTTCCGGTTTCCTTAGCCTCGATCATAACATCTAAAACACCGTTTTCAATTCTCTCATCCACGTCTGCGGGGTTCCGTACGGCATGTACCTGCCAGAGGTCGAGTCGGTCTGTATTGAGGCGTGAGAGCGACCCTTCAAGGTGTTCCCATGCTTCATTTACGTCTCGTGCTCTCGTCTTTGTCATAAGGAACACATCATCTCGATATTTTGGAACAAGCAGTTTTCCTAAGCGACTCTCGCTGCCCCCTGTCTGATAACCTTCTGCGGTATCAAAGAAGCGTACACCGCCTTCAAGCGCGGTCTCGATTGTTTTCTGAGCCTCAGTTTCCGCCATATCTCCGATATGCCATCCGCCAACGCCGAGCATTGTCACAGCCTCGCCTGTGCGACCGAATCGTCGTGTCGGCAGGAGCGGACCAAGGCGGTCACTGGTACTATTTTCTTCATCACCTTCGGCGCATGCAGATGACAAAAGAATACCGGTTGTCAAGCCCGCCAGTGATTTTAGAAATGCGCGTCGATCAATCATGATTTACACCTCCATTATTTTCCTATGGGTATTTTAAATCATTTCGGAATTTTTGTCAAGCATTTTCTATGGCAATCAGTGGTCAGCGGTTAGCAGTCAGGGGATTAGTCGTCAGCCGTCAGCAAGAGAACACTGTGGCAGTTGAGCATATCTCATATACCACACACCATAGGTGTCAATTTAGCGATATTTGGCAGCGTTTTATCAACTGTAGATATAAACATGCCGCCCTTACAGGGCTTGATTCTTTGCCTGAAGACGCTGCTATAAACATTCTGAAGAAACACCCAAGCAAATAAACCCTACGGGACTAAAGAACCATTTTGCGGTACGCAAGGTTTTTATCTATGATCCGGTGTAGTTTCAAATAGTGCCATAGGTGTCAATTTAGCGATATTTAGCGGTATTTTGTAGCAGAGTCTCTACAGAGGTTTCCGCCCCTCTGGGGCTTATACCCAATTAACTTGATTAGAAGTCTTTTGATCAAGTCAGCATTGCGAGGCACAGGGACCTCGCGCTACAAATGGGGTTAATTTGGTATTAGATCTTTGGTTGATGTAGTTTCTACACAGATGCCGTCCCTCTGGGACTAAAGAGGTGGCTCGCGGTATACAAGATTTCTGTTAAAATCCGGTGCGGTTAGGAATGCAGATCGCAAATGTAAAGCAAAGACAAATTTTGCCGCGTATGGGAAACCAAATTTGGGCGTGTACGCCGCAAAACCGCACCTACCGGGCCAGGGCATTCAGCGCGTAAATTATTTCTTGAATTGACACGTATGATTTCATATACCACACACCGACGGACCCCGAAAAAGTTGCATCAGCAACCTGTACTGAGGGTTTCCGATGGTTTCCACTATTGTGGGGAATCGGAGTTCTCTCCTACGGAACAGCGGTCAGCAGTCAGCAGTCATCGAAAAAGCAATTCGTGTGATCAGGGGGTAGTGAGTGTCGCGACCGAGAAGTTGCTCTTATAGGAAGAGACCACCGCCTCAAAAGATCAAGGTTGGAAACCTCTCCCACAGCAGACTTTGATGGGAGATCGGTATTATGGGAGAACTAAATGGTTCTATCCAGATGTCACTTTTTACTTGATTTAAGCAGCAGTCTGCGGCTATAATAATCTGGCAGTGCAATATAGCATCAATTTTTTGTAGACATAAACACAGCATCATGAAAAACATTTCACACAAAACAATCCCTGATAAACTCGTCGTGCTTACCTTTGATGACGGCTGCAAATCGCAGGCGACTTTTGTCGGTCCGCTCCTCAAATCTTATGGATTCGGAGCAACCTTCTACATTACCGAAGGGTTGAACTTCCTGACGAATAAAGAAGCCTATATGACGTGGGAAGAGGTACGTGGGTTACACGATGCGGGTTTCGAGATCGGCAACCATACCCGGCACCACCGAAACGTCACGCAGCAATCCGCGGCGGAACTGCATGCGGATCTGGTCCATATCGATGCCCGCTGTGAAACTCACGGCATTCCACAGCCGACAACGTTCTGTTACCCGGGTTATAGCCACGGTGAAGCGGCTGTTGAAGTGCTTGCTGCACACGGTTTCGATTTTGCGAGGCGCGGCGTTGCCCCCGAATTTCCTTACGACGGTGAAGGCGGGCGCGGACCGGCTTATAACCCCACACAGCACGATCCGCTCTTAATTCCGACGACAGGTGCCGCTGGTCCCCATTGGAGTTTTGATGATTTCACGTGGGCACTTGCCCAAGCAACAGATGGAAATATAGCGATTCTGACGTTCCACGGGGTACCAGATCTGGAGCATCCATGGGTTCATACGGAACCAGAACAATTTGAAGCATATATGGCGTACCTTGCTGAAAACGATTACAGCGTCATCGCGCTTCGCGATCTTGCGGACTATGTGACCCCACACACTTCGTCATGATTCACAGATACCAAACTACTATAAACACATTTGTTATACCAAATCTGAAAAATAAATTCGCATTTCAGAGATTTTGAAACTCATAGGAGGTTTCCGCGTGTAAGAGGCGCAATAATGCACGTCGCATTTGGTCGAGTACGCCGCAGAATTGCGCGACTACGAACCGGTTTTCGTTAATGAGAAACGGTTATTCAGAAATGGTATTATGTAACGCTTTTTTAGTATTTTGACACAATTTTGTCCAACCTTTTCTATATAATAGGACTTACGCAAACGCCATTTGGTAAGAAATCGGACGCTTCGGATTCTGCAAGCGAAATCGTGAAAAGAGAGGTCGCCGAGGCACGGGGACCTCGGCGAACAGACGCTTACTGCGTAAGCGATCTGAACCTCGCCATACGAACCCTGTTCAAATAGACCTCGGCGAACAGACGCTTACTGCGTAAGTCCTATATAAAAAGATATGATGGTTAAAAATGTGCAACATATTCCGATTACAATTTTAACCAAATCGGACAGTTGAATCTTCCTTAGACGATAGCGTTAAACGGGTTTATCCTGAAGAGAGATCGGCAATGGAAAGATTGCGGCGAAAAGATACATTACCGCTATAAAAAACACGTTAATACTACAAATATGATTAACGTAGACGGACTTTGTTTAATGTAGGAAACCCTCGAATCAACGAAAGATTAGCACTGCCTCAGCGGTGCAATCTCCTGCCAGACGCAAAGTGCGCGATTGAAAACATTGTTTACGGAGAGTAAAAGGAAATAGAGCGGGTCGGTTTATGACCCTGCCTGCTTACTTTAATAAACTATGCTAAGACAATTTACAAACAGTCTGACTCGATGGGATACGTTGCTGTTCCAGCATATTTTTAGCTGGGGCGACAAAGGAGTCATCCGCAATCGTACATTTCGCTTTATCTCGTGGAGTGCTAACGGATGGTTCTACCCATTTTTAGGGTTTTACATATACCTAACATTCAGCCGCACCATTAGCAAGCCATTTTTGCTGTCAGCGGCAATTGCCTTCCCGCTTGAGAGGCTCCTCTATCATCTCATTAAACAGTCGATGAAACGGGATCGACCCTGTGAACGGATCGTGGATGTCGAATTTCGAGTCCGTCCACCGGATCAATTCAGCTTCCCATCAGGTCACGCTGCTTCGGCTTTTCTGATGATGACCCTTTTGGCAAGTTTCTTTCCGGTTTTACGAATCCCATTGTTTCTCTGGGCAATCACGGTTGGTATCGCACGCGTATATCTCGGGGTCCACTATCCCACAGATGTCCTCGCAGGCGCGGTTCTTGGCATTGTCACGGCGCGAATAGGGATATGGTTCATCATGTAATTTAAAACAGCGTTCAAGGATTTTTGGTATAACATACTCGTAGCGTGAGGCATTCCTGTCTACAAAGATGTAGGACAGGAAATGAATTTGATCTATATGAAAATCGGGAAAAGTTCATCAAGAATTCCCTCAAAATTGCGAATGGACGGTAGTTGATTTTCAAGTTTCATCCGAACGAAAAGTTTGCGCAGCGCACCGCTGAAATCAAGAAATAGGCACCTGACGCGCTCGTCTATACCTCCGGGAGTGCCGAAGAGATGATTGCTAATTCCGAAGCACTCATTACCAGTTACTCATCAACAATCTATGTGGGTTTAGCACTCGGCAAAGAGGTCTACTCGGTGTTGGATATGGACGAACTCCGACAATTGACTCCTGTTCAGAACGGTTGTGCTGCGCGCTATATCGCTGATGTCTGTCGTGAGTTAATAGATGGGCAACAGAATACTTCGGGTGAAGCTGCGCATTCGCCAGAAAAGCAGACACCGGTGCTTGCCTAATTTGTGCTTGTAGAGAAGACGTTTCTCCAATAATTCCACCTTTTCAGAGAACCTTGTTAAAAGTGCATCCGTGAATGTGTATGTTACGGAGAACACACGGCGTGTGCCTACTACTTTAATAATACATTGACAGGAGAGTGCCTATGAAAATGACCTACTTCTCTCAGGTGTCTCTGCCGAAGATTTTACACAATGGAAATTGCCTAATGGTAACAGGTTCGCAAGTGGTGGTAGCGATGGCGTTTATAGTATCTATTCCGTAGCATACGCCCCAAATGCAGTGACGGTCGCAAGTGGTGGGCGTAGCGGCACAGTCAGCCTGTTGGGCGCGCGTTCGGGTTTACTTCTGAAAAGTTGGTCAGCAAGGAGTCCACGCACGTTAGCTAAATACTCACCCGACGGTAGCACGCTTGCCATTGCGAGTCGAAACAATACAATTTTTTTAGTTGATTTGAAGTCGGGGCAAATGAAGAAGCCCCTCATGGGACAAACAGGTGATCCTAAAAGAGAATTTCCTTCCATTGCGTATTCCCCAGATGGCAATCTTCTCGCTGGTGGTAGTACCGACAACAGCGTGCTTATTTGGAACACGCAGACAAGGTAGTTGACACAGACACTCGTCGGGCATACAGATCGTGTCTATTCAGTGGCATTTTCACCGGATGGCGAAACGATTGCAAGTGGTAGCGGGAACAATGATAAAACCATTCGTTTGTGGAATCCGCACACGGGGGAACTCCTGAGAACCCTCACATCGGATACAAACACGGTTTACACCCTGGCGTATTCACCGGACAGCAAAATTCTTGCGACTGCGAATTCTAACACAACCGTCGGTTTATGGGATCCGCACACAGAGGAATTATTGAAAACTCTTAGAGAGCATACATCTCGGGTGAATACAATAGCATATTCGCCAGATGGCAAGACGCTTGCCAGTGGTAGTGACGACGGCACGGTTCTATTGTGGGAGTTAACGACGATGGCACTTAATCAATAGTGCGTTCTGTTTCCGTTTTTTCAGAAAACCTCGTTAAAAATGTATTCGTGAATGTGTATATGTAGCGTATCAGTGGAATGTTTGTTGTTTCACGATGGCACACGGCGTGTGCCTATTACTATCAGGACTTACGCAAATTGAACAAATGCCGGACATTTAGACGCGAAAAGCGGCAATTCCCGTATTTTAAACCCCCTAAATCCCCCTTATCAGGGGGACTTTAAGAGGGAATGCGTAAGTCCTATATAAAAAGGAGAGATAATACCATGGCAGAAGAAACAGTAGATGCAACCTTGGAAGAAGAAATCACCGAGAAACCGACTGGTGGTGGATGAGGCTGTGGACCGGCACCTGGAACGGTGTCAGAAGAAACCATTGAAGAAGTTGAAGAATCAACAGGCGGTGGGTGAGGCTATGGACCGGCACCTGGAACGGTGTCAGAAGATGAGCCTGTTGAAGAACCGACTGGTGGTGGGTGAGGTTGTGGTCCGGCACCTGGAACGGTGTCAGAAGAAGAGTCCGCTGAAGAACCGACTGGCGGTGGGTGAGGTTGCGGTCCGGCACCTGGAACGGTGTCAGAAGAAACTATTGAAGAAGTTGAAGAATCAACAGGCGGTGGGTGAGGCTGTGGACCGGCACCTGGAACGGTGTCAGAAGCAGAAACCACTGAAGAAACGGACGATGAAATCGTGCGGATGCCTATTATGGTTCTGATTCCTGCTGGTGAATTTCAGATGGGCAGCGGCGATTGTGAAACGGATACTAAACCCGTGCATACCGTCTACGTTGACGAATTCGCTATTGATGCGTACGAGGTAACGAATGCACAATATAAGGAATTCGTTGATGCCAATCCGCAATGGAGCAAAGACAGTATCCCAAGCAAATATCACAACGGGAATTACTTAAGACTCTGGAATGGAAACGACTATCCGAATGGACAAGGCAATCATCCTGTGGTCTATGTCAGTTGGTATGCGGCGATGGCTTACGCAACGTGGGCAGGCAAACAACTGCCGACGGAAGCAGAATGGGAGAAAGCCGCCCGCGGCGGTGTGACAGGCGTACGCTATGTGTGGGGCAATTCACGCGATCGCAGTAAGTCAAACTACCTTGTTTTTGTCCAATAAGTGTAGGAAACCATACTCGCTCTAATCACGCACAAACCTACACACGCATTGAGAAAACAACACCTCAAAAGGTGGCAAAGAACTTCTACACACCTTTGAGAGAAAAAGGAAACCAAAACCACGATTTTTATCGCTTTTCCGGCACCAAAGAGTCCTTGAAAAAGTTGATGTCCAGTTATGATAAGGGTTTCAAAGGTAGGCTGTTGTGATTTGAGACCTTTTAACCCCTCTTGAAAGCAGATACGGACTCGGATTGATAGCCTTTCATTGATCAACTGGATCCCCATGTGCTTGGACGAAAACAAGGAAACTATGGTCCCCCCGGACGCACCTCGCCTGTCGGCAGTTATCCACCGAACGGGTACGGTTTATATGACATGGGTGGAAATGTCTGGGAACTGTGTCTTGACGCGTATGATGCGAACTTCTATAGCAGCTCGCCAGACAAAAACCCTATCGCGGGTGCTTCCAATATTGAGACAGTAGTAGCGAATTTCATTGATATTCGCACAGAACGGACAGCGCGCGGGGGTTCATGGTCTACACCTGGACCTGCGCATACCGCGACTCGTGGACGTGATGAACCTACAAATACAAACGGCTATCTCGGATTCCGATGTGCGAGAAGTCTAACGTCTTAGGATTTAAGCGTTTTGTGAGACCTTCAGTAGGCGTGCTTCGTAAGCGGACACCGTTTTTGGGCGCGCCTACAAGGGTCTTTCCGCACCAGTTTATGGAAGGCACAAACCTATGAAAGCAGTACTCTCTTTCAACGTCATTTTCATTCTATTTCTCACCACAGGATGTGAAGTTATGAAACTGCAAAACTCAAAAGAAGTCGGGGATATCTTCGACGCTATTGGTGATGCAGCCCGTGCTATGACTCAGCCAAGCGCGAAACAACTCCCCGCGGTAAAGATAGACACGCCACCGGTTATTGACGGTGAGCTCAACGATATCGCTTGGCAAAATGCACCACAAGGAACAGACTTCACCGACAGAAATGCTGGTGGTGCCCCTGCTATAGACCAATCTACCATCATGTTAGTTTATACGGATGAAGCGATTTATTTCGCAGGGTATTTTTTCGATAGTGAACCCGCTGGCATCGTGGCACGGCAGGTTGAGGACCAGATCCGACCTTGGAATGAAGATTGGATATCCTTTACGATCGATCCTTTTCACACACACCAATTCACAGACCGCACTTTCTTTATGGCGAATCCGCTTGGTAGCAAGTTTGTGAGTCACCCGCCACCAGTTGCGGACCGGGCTGATATAGCAGAAATGTGGAAAGCCGCCGCGAGCATCGTTGATGATGGCTGGATCGTCGAGATGGAAATCCCTTGGGAGATGCTGAATTACCCTGAGACCACTGAACCGATTGATATCGGGATTAACTTCGACCGGGGGCACCATAGAACAGGTGCGAACTCATGGTGGTCGAAAGTAGACTTTGTAGAAGATGATAGAAATGATGGACATTGGGTCGATGTATTACCGCCATCAAAGCTGCCCATTTTACGAGATGACCAATAGATGTAGGTTGGGTTGAACTGAAAGTGAAACCCAACACGAAAATGGAACCTTATTGGACAATACGCTCAAACTATTTATGACTTTACACCAACTGCTTTACGGACCTTTGTCAAAATCGGTACTGCGATGGCACGTGCTTTTTCCGCGCCGTTTTCAAGTATTTTATCCAATTCGTTGGTGTTGTCCATCAAGTCATTATACCGGTCGCGTTTCGTGGAAAATGTGAACTCCAGCAACTCAAACAGCTCCTGTTTCATCGCACCGTACGCCAGTCCACCCTCAAGATAGAGTTTCCGCTTCGCAGCAACGGCATCCGCATCCGCGAAGTGCTGATAGACTGCAAAGATGTTACATGCATCCGGATCTTTCGGCTCTTCTGGGCGCATGGAATCGGTTTTAATGCGCTTGACAGGTTTGAGTACTTCGTTCGACGGTGCGAAGATCGGGATGACATTGTTATAGCTTTTGCTCATCTTTCTGCCGTCAATGCCGGGAATAGTCATTACCTCTTTCCGAATTACCGCTTCCGGGATTGTCAAGACGTTGCCATAGGTATTATTGAAGGTAAGCGCGACATCGCGCGTAATTTCGAGGTGTTGCTGCTGGTCAAGCCCCACCGGCACAACATGTGTGCCGAAGAGCAGGATATCTGCCGCCATCAAAACAGGGTACGTAAAGAGCCCGATGTTAATATTCTTGTCCCCTTCGCGACGTTCAGCAATGTTGTCGTCAACTATCGCTTTGTAGGCATGTGAGCGGTTCAGCAAGCCTTTTGCTGTGAAACAGGACAATACCCACGCCAACTCAAACACCTCTGGAATATCCGATTGGCGGTAGATAATTACCTCATCTGGGTCTAACCCCAATGCTATCCACGTTGCCGTTGCTTGATAGGTAAGATTAGCCAACTCCTTTCCGTCCCTGACTGTAGTCAAGGCATGGTAGTCTGGTATGAAGTAGAGTGCCTGATACTTTTCTGCCAGTTCCAGCGACGGTTTAAGCATACCGAGGTAGTTGCCTATATGCGGGGGACCTGTCGGTTTAAGTCCTGTTAAAGCAATCTGTCTCAATTTTTTCTATCCTCCTTTTTGTTCCTGACAATATTATACCCAATTAACTTGATTAGAAGTCTTTTGATCAAGTCAGCATTGCGAGGCACAGGGACCTCGCGCTACAAATGGGGTTAATTTGGTATTATACCCAATTAACTTGATTAGAAGTCTTTTGATCAAGTCAGCATTGCGAGGCACAGGGACCTCGCGCTACAAATGGGGTTAATTTGGTATTATACCCAATTAACTTGATTAGAAGTCTTTTGATCAAGTCAGCATTGCGAGGCACAGGGACCTCGCGCTACAAATGGGGTTAATTTGGTATTATAACCTGCTGAGGTTGATATGTCAATCATGCCTCTGAATTTCAACGACATCGCCCCACTTTAACCCCAAACTCACTTCGGCACTCCCGCCATTAATAGCGATTTCTAACAACCCGAAGCTGCCGATAATTGCCAGAGGCTTACCGATACCAGATTCAACGTAGGCACGATTGATCCGCATCAGTCGCGTACTTCCGACCCTGATTTCATAAGTAGACCCAATTCGAGCAAGCACGCTTTCCGATATATTTGTTATCGCATTCCCAAACCTGTCAATTTTGACAATTTGTCCTATGATCATGTTCCCAGAGACCTGAGGGATCGGAATCGGGAGTTGGACGAGATTTTCCACCGGTGGACCGATATTCGCAGGCGGCACACCAAGTGATAAGTGTGCCGCAACAGGTGCGAAAATATCTCTACCGTGGAAGGTGTTGCTCACTTCTGGTAGATAGTAAGCCGAGTTTTGGATTTCCACTGCATTTATTGACTGTCCGCCAGCGTTCTCAATCTCGTGTAGCAGATAGGTCAATATTCCATTGTCAGGACAGACAAAAAAGGCACGATTTGTTTGGCAAACCACCGCCCGTCGGTCGCTCCCTACACCCGGATCGACTACGATAGTGTGGATCGTACCTTCTGGGAAATAACGATGTGCAGAATGGATTGAAAGTGCCGCATCGTGGATATCCTGCGGTGGGATAGCATGTGTGAGATCAACCACCTGCACATCTGGGTTGATACCGAGGATTACTCCTTTCATAATTCCGACGTAAGCATCGCTTGTGCCAAAGTCGGTTATTAGTGTGATGATGCAGGTTGTTTCATTCATTATCAATTATAGATTTTCTTGCATCCAAGCAAAACTTTTTCTTTGACCTGTGCCGTCGTTTTCTCTACCTTCATACTCACAGCACCAGACCCCGTCGTAGCCTGCCTCTCTCAAGCAGCGAATCGCCTTCGCGAGATCTATTTCACCTTCACCGAGTGCCTCACCGCGGTAATTACCACGTGAACCTGTCCCGTCTTTCAGATGTGTGTGCAATGTATACGGCGCGACGATTTCATAGTATCTGCCGACTGTCTCTAAATCGTGGCCCGCCCAGCGGTAATTCATCGTGTCCATATTCGCACCGACATGTTTGGAACCGACCTGCTCAAAGAGTTCTACCTGCAAATCACCATCATTTGTAACGATACCGTGGTTGTCCACCGCCAAGTAGACATCCTCGCGTTCGGCAAATTCAAGGCATCGCTTCAGGCAGCCAGCCATCGCTTCAACCCATCGGCTTTCTGGGACAGCGTCTTTCGCTGAGCCGCCTTCTGTTCGGAGTACTGAGGTGCCGAGGCATTTGGCAAGTCCTGCGATGCGTTCCATCCGGGCAACTTGGGAACGAATAGTTTCCTCTTCCAGCAGAACAAAGTCGTTCCCCGCAGCAAGTGCTGAGACTTGCAAACCGTAACCTTCAACCTGTTTTCTCACGGCTTCGGCGTTCTTTTCAGGATCAGTCGTTTCAGAATTCCATACATCGCTAATCTGAAGTTCAACGTAGCCGAAACCTGTTTGGCTTGTAAATTTCAGAAAATCATCAAGCGAGCTGCTCGCGTAGTTGTAGTGAATAAGTCCTAATTTTGGCATAAATATATCTACTCCTCTTTGGGTACCCAAATCCAGTAATACCAAATTAACTTGATTAGAAGTCTTTTGATCAAGTCAGCATTGCGAGGCACAGGGACCTCGCGCTACAAATGGGGTTAATTTGGTATAAGAGCGGTTACAAACCACCCGGACGGTGTACGGCTAACCACTGACTGCTGATAGTTTCCGACTGCTGACAACAAAAAGACTTGCATCTTTAAAGTTATTGTGCTATAATACCTTTAGTCAGAGACAAGTGTCAAGTAATTTTTCACTTTATTATCGCAAGTTTTGGCTTGCGAGTTTCGCATTAAATTGATAACAGATCGGGATAAAAAATAATGGAGAACTATAGTCGTTTTACGGACCCGAAATTGTCTGATATCTACGAAAAAGTTAAGGCAGAACAGCGGCTCTCCTTTGAGGAAGGGGTCACACTTTACGAAAGCCCGGATATTACCGGGGTTGGGTTCATCGCTAACCATGTCCGTGAACGTGTAAATGGAAATGTTGCCTATTATAATATTAATCAGCACATTGATTATTCAAATGTCTGTATCCTCCACGCCCGGTGCCACTTCTGTGCATTTGCACGAAAAAATATGCAAACCGAAGGCGCGTGGGAAATGAGTGTTGATGAATTTTTGGACAAGGCGATGTATTCTATAGAGCACGGATGCACCGAAATTCACAGTGTCGGCGGATTGCACCCTAAACTGCCGTTTGATTATTACCTTGATATTATCCGTGGACTCAAAGAACGGATGCCACAGGTACACCTCAAATTCTTCACCGCGGTCGAAATTCATCACTTCTCACGCATCTTCAAAATGTCTATAGAAGAAGTTTTAACGGCGTTGCGCGAGTCAGGTTTAGATTCCTTACCCGGCGGTGGTGCTGAAATTTTTGCTGAGGAAACGCGTGAAAAAATTTGCCCGGGAAAACTCAGCGCGGACGGATGGTTAGAAATTCACGGCATCGCACATCGTCTCGGTATTTCCACAAACGCAACAATGCTTTATGGACACCTTGAAACGAATGAGGATCGGGTAGATCATCTGATCCGGTTGCGGGAACAGCAAGATAAATCCGGCGGTTTTGTAACATTTATTCCGCTCGCTTTTCATCCGGCTAACACCCGTATGGCTTATCTGCCTTCAACGACCGGGTTAACAGATCTCCGCAATATCGCGGTCGCACGCCTCATGCTCGATAATATGCCGCATATTAAGGTGTATTGGATTATGACCGGCTTGAAAACCGCTCAAGTTGCGCTCCGTTTCGGGGCTGATGATATTGATGGTACCGTGACAGAAGAAAAGATTACGCACATGGCGGGCGCGGACACACCAGAGGCTGTCTCTGTTTCCTCGCTAATACATCTTATTGAAGAAGCCGGCTTCGTGCCTGTTGAGCGCGACACGCTTTACAATGAAATTATTCGAGAGGGGAATCGGTGGTACAGGAAAGCCGCTTAAGGGTAGGCGCGGTTTCGTTTTTGAACACCAAACCGCTCATTTATCCCTTATTGAACAAAGAAATTCAGACAGATATTGCGCTTAGTGTTGATGTACCAAGCCGTATTGCAACGCTTTTGAGTGAAGGCGAGCTTGATGTCGGGTTGATTCCGATTATCGAATACTTTCGCGCGAATCCTGTAGGCACCAATTACCGCATTCTACCGGATATGGCGATCGCATCGCCCGGAAGTGTCCAAAGCATCCAACTCTTCAGCCGTGTGCCGATACAGGAAATTCGACGCATCGCTCTTGATACGAGTTCCCGTACCTCCGTTGCCTTACTGAAAGTCTTACTCGCTGAAAAATATGGGATTTCACCCGCGTTTACAACGTGCGCACCGACAGTAATTCCAAGCACAGCACTGCAAAACCGTCAGTATCCACCTTTTGAGGCGGTTCTCCTGATTGGGGATCCAGCCCTCAGACACCTCGATTCAACAGAATATAGTGTTGACCTTGGCGAGGTGTGGTATAAATTAACGGGATTGCCGTTCGTCTATGCCTGTTGGGTAGCAAGAGAAGAAGCGTGCCTCGGCAACTTACCGCAAGTACTCCTTCAATCGAAAACGCGTGGTATCGCACAAATCCCAGAAATCGCGCAAATTGAGGCACAGAAGCTCGGTTTACCTGAAACACTCTGCCTCGACTATTTGCAAAATCGGATCAAATATGATCTCGACGAATCTGCAATCGCTGGCATTGAGATGTTTTATAAGTATGCTGTGAAGAATAACCTCGCGCCCACGTGCCGTTCGCTAACTTTTGCATCCAGTTGAAAGGGGTGGAAAATGGATACTGCTGAGAAATCCACGAACATTGCTGAGTTTGAAAAGCAGTTTGAAGACTACCTTAAAAGTTGTGGACTCCGTTCGACCCCAAAACGATTGGATGTCTTAAACCAAGTCTTCGATTATCCAGGCCATTTCCAAACGGAAGATCTCTTGGTGCAGATGCGCCGAAACGGTTACCTCGTGTCGCGCCCGACCATCTATCGAACCCTCCCTTTGCTTGTGAAAAGCGGGTTGTTAACAGAGTTTATTGACGCGCAGAAGAATACCCGCTACGAAAGTATTCATTCGCTGCGAGAACATGCACACCTTATCTGTCTACGGTGCAGTCAGATTGTTGAATTTAAAGAGCCGGAGATTGATGCCTTACAAAAGGCGGTGTGTGAAGCGCACGGCTTTAAAGCCGTACGCTTCCGTAATGAGATCATCGGTTATTGTGCTGAATGTCAAGCAGAGTTAGAGCCAAAAACGCCTGACCGAGACGGCGAGACTACTGCAGCTTAAGCCGACTCCACGTTGTCGTTAGCAACCCTTCCGGCTCAACAGGCAACGTTTTTTCTTCCGCATTCTCGTAGTCTTCGTCTGTTGGCTGATACTCAAGGTCGCTGGACCAGAGAAAAACGTCATATTGGTCAAGTATCCCGCTTTGCCGGGTCCATAACATCATGACATTTTCGCCATCTTGCAATTTATTGACAGTGCCAGCATCTAAGGCGCCATCGCCTGTTGTGAGCCATGTCCACTCAGGTGTGCTTTTTTCAAAAACGATGTCATCGGGACGGACAAAAGCGGGTTCGGCATCTGGAATTTCATCACCATCATCTCCCAAAACCCACAACCAGTCTGACTGGTTGTTCGGGTTAATGAGCCGCGCGATAAATCGCCAATCACCTGCTTTTCCATCGGCACGACTGATGTCAAACCTATAGAGTAGCCATCCTTTTGCCCCGCCACCGGCGTTCGTGACGATATCGCCGAATGCACCATCCGCAGGGTCAAGTGCCCCTTCTGCTTTGCCTAACTTGTAGACATCTTCGGAATCTCGTTCGTCAAAGTGTTCTGCTTCAAACCAAATTTGTACCCCTTTTCCGTATGCGGAAACCTTGACATCTTCTACGGCAAACCCGGTAAACGTGCTCATCAGCAGCAAGCCGAGGACTAAACTGAGCGTTAATAGACATTTCTGAAACATTGTGCGTTTTCTCCATTCCATTCTGTTTTGAATCGGTTTACAAAGGGTTAAAATTGAATTAGAACCTTAATAGAACTTACGCAAAAGCCTCGACGCAGATTCCGAAAAACACTAGGTGGAATGCCCGAGGTCCCATAAAAGCCGGTTGTGAAGCGCACAACTTTAAAGCCGCGCGCTTCCGTAATAGAATAATCGGTTATTATACAGACTGCCAAGTGGAGCTTGAGTCAAGCTTGAGTCAACTGATGCACTCGGCTACCGAGACTTAAGATCTCCCCAAGTTGTGGTGAGGAGTCCCTCGGGGTTAACAGCCGTGGCGAAAATTTCTGCGTTCTCATAGTCTTCGTCTGTTGGCTGATACTCAAGGTCGCTCGACCAGAGAAAAACGTCATATTGGTCAAGTATCCCGCTTTGCCGCGTCCATATCATCATGACATTTTCGCCATCTGTCAATTTATTGACAGTGCCAGCATCTAAGGCACCATCGCCTGTCGTGAGCCATGTCCACTCAGGCGTGCTTTTTTCAAAAATGATGTCATCGGGACGGGCAAAAGCGGGTTCGGCATCTGGAATTTCATCACCATCATCTCCGAGGACCCACAACCAATCTGACTGGTTGTTCGGGTTAATGAGCCGCGCGATAAACCGCCAATCACCAGCTTTTCCATCAGCGGCACTGATGTCGAACCTGTAGAGTAACCAACCTTTTGCCCCACCACCAGCGTTCGTGACGATATCGCCGAATGCACCTTCCGTTGGTTCGAGAGCCCCTTCACCTATGCCTGTTTTATAGACATCTTCGGAATCTCGTTCGTCAAAGTGTTCCGCTTCAAACCAAATCTGTACGCCTGTTCCGTACGCGGAAATCTTGAAATCTTCTACGGCGAAGCCTGTAAACGGTTGTACCAACAGGAAACAGAAAATTAAACCGAGGGTTAACTGACATTTTTGAAACATAATAATTCTCCTTAATAGTATTTTTGTGTTATTCTAAATAAGTTACTGCTTAAGCCGACCCCATGTTGTGGTAAGTAATCCATCAGGCTCTACCGGCAGTGTTTTCTCTTCCGCTTTTTCGTAGTCTTCATCCGTAGGTTCATACTCGAGATCGCTTGACCAGCAGAAAACGTCGTACTGAACCTGGATCGAACTCTGTCGCGTCCATATCATCATAACGTTTTCACCGTCTTGTAATGCATTGACTGTGCCACCATCCTGTCCGAAATCACCTGTCCGCATCCATGCCCATGCAGGAACGTTTTCTTCAAAGATAATATCGTCAGGACGGACAAAAGCAGGAGCCACCTCTGGAATCTTAGCACCATCGTCGCCCAGAACCCACAACCAATCTGAGTGGTTGCTCGGATTTATGAGCCGTCCGATAAACCGCCAGTCTCCTGCCTTTCCACCGGCACGACTGATGTCGAACCTATAGAGTAACCAACCTTGTCCACCGGCATTCGTGACAATATCACCGAAGGCACCGTCAGCAGGATCTACCGCCCCTTCGCCTTTGCCCAATTTATAGACATCCTCGGAATCCCTTTCATCAAAGACTTCCGCCTCAAACCAGACCTGTTCGCCCTTCCCGTATTCAGAGACTTTGAATTCTTCTACGGCAAAGCCTGTAAATGGCTGCATCAGCAGCAAGCAGAGCACTAAGCTAAACGACAATTGACATTTCTGAAACATTGCGCGTCCTCCATATTCTGATTTTGAATCAGTTTAAAACGGTTAATTTAATCGAATTTAGATGCTGGATTCCTAAGCACGATATGGATAGTCTCTAACCGCTCATACTGTATGTCGTTAACTGCTAACTTTGGTCGCTGACCGCTTATAGTTGTCAACCGATAACTGATTGCCTCTGAATCGGAACCTTAAAAAACTTGAGGGTTTTGGTTAAATAATGATGCGGGAATAGGGGGAACCCTCTTAACTTAACCGCTTAACACCACATCAATTGCAAAAATTGTAACATTTTTGGCGAAAACAGTCAAGTAAAGATTTCAGGTCCAGAGGCATTCAGTTCTCTCTTAGGAGAGGTCTCTGAATGTTCTAAAACCTTTTCTCTTGGGCGATCATCTCGCGTCTAAATATAGTAAAACCCGAAAATATGTTTACATTTCAATGAATAACAATTCCGCACTCCCCCTCGCTGGCGAGGTTTCCTAACCTCGCCAATGTATAGGTAATTGTGGGTTTTACTATAATACTTCCGGATATCCCATTTGTTGCAGACATATTGTGCCTTCTCTTCGACAACATCTGCAGCGGTGTAGCCTGCAGCGTGCGAATACGGCAAGGTACTGTGTGGCGTGTCACGAACCTCTTCATCAATCGTGCGACCCATTATTCGAACACGTCCGACAATGCAAACGCGATATTGATTCGTTCCTATAGGAATTTTCTCCCGATTCTTTCATGTCATGTTAGATGCTTAACTTTACAATATCTTGTTTGACAATTTCCTTTGTGTGTCCATAAGATGCGGTTTCCACCAGTTCCTGAACTTCAGGTGTTAAACGGTTGACGATTGTCTCCGGTAGACTTTGCTTGCCATCGTATTGCGGACGATAGCGGAGAATCAGGAAACGTCTGTCTCGATCCTTCGGTTTCCACTGCAAAACACCATGCGTCAAGAGTTCAGAGATGACGAGAAAGTCACCCGCCTTAGGCGTGAGATTGGTGAACACATCATCCTGTTCGGGATCGATGCCGTCAGGTCCTGGAGTGAGGAGCTCTTCAGGTCTCTCGAATTTGCTCTTATGCGAACCGGGAATGACGACAAGTCCGCCGTCGCCGGGCTGCACGTCTGTCAAATAGAAGAACGCCACGAAATCGTTGCAGTAAATCTGGCTATTCTGGACCTCATAGCGAGTTGACCACTGTCGTCCCTCACGTGCGCAGTGCAAACCTGCCGGATTTGTCCCCATCGGTTGCCTGTCCGGATTGTGCTGTTCAAGCGTGAGCGTGCCAGTGACAAACCGTGGTTTATCAAAGGTAAACTCTTTAATGAGGGGCCAGATCGCGGGGTGCACCGCCATCGCCTCAAGCGACCGGTCGAAGGCGAATCCGTGTTCGTATCTGCCGCCTTTACCGGGTTCTAAGTCGCGAGGACGCGTCGTGAATTCTTCAGGACGTTCGTCAAGTGGCATGTGAATATATCGATCCACAGCTTCTTGTGTCTCCTTGAGTGCATCCCCTTTAACTGCACCCTTGATGTGTAAATAGCCTGTAACGTCAAACAGATAACGTTGTTCTGGTGTCATTTTTACTCCTTTTAGGTTAGCTGGACCTGTTCACTTTTGACAATGTCCTTGATATGCGTATAAGATGCGGATTGCGCAAGTTCAATGGTTTCAGGGGAAAGTCGTTCCATCACCTCAGGTGGAAACGGATCCCGATGTCCCTTGGTGTCTTGAAAAAACTGTGTTTTGTAACGCAGGATGAGAAACCGCCGATACCGCTCCTTCGGTTTCCAGATGAGTACCCCGTGTGTCAGCAGTTCGGACATGACAATGGCATCGCCAGCGCGCGCTGTCACATTAACTAACGCGGGATGGAGTTCATCGGGTGGATCCTCCAGATCCGGGAAGAAGAGCCCCTCCGAACGTTCAAAATTTGCTTTGTGGGATCCGGGTAGTACAACGAGCCCACCATCACCCGGATAGACATCGGCGAAATAAAAAAACACGATAAAGTCGTTGCAGTGAATCTGCCCATCTTTGACAGCGTAGCGTCGCGTCTGCCACCCGCAATCTTCACGGGCACAGTGCAACTTGCCGATAATCTGGTCATGCTCAGGGCTTTTGGCAACAAGGCTCCCCCGATTAAAACGGGGTTTATTGCCGGTCAGCTCCTTCACAATAGGCCACGTTTTCGGGTGAAGTGTGAGTGCCTCAAGCGATTTGTCGAACGAAAAGCCGTTGGAATAACCGCCACCGCCATAACTAATACCCGGTGGGAGTTCGTCCTGCGGTGTTTGAACGCATCGTGTGACCGCATCCTGGGCGTTTTGCAATTCCTCATCGCTGAGAACATTTTTGAGGTGGATGTACCCCGTTAAATCAAAAAGGTATCGCTGTTTGGGTGTCATATACTTCTCCTCTATTGAAAAGTCCACCGATCATTCGCACGTGAATTGTACACGCTATTTCTGTTTTCGTCAAATGTTTTTTTCTCAGGCGTGTGCCTTGAACGCTAAGGGCGAGGTGCACGTCTCCAGCGAAGTACAGGAGCAATCTCAATATGCACTTGCGAGTTACCCTTTGATGTCTTTGACATTTTAACGCTCTTCCGTCAAATCCCTATGCTTTAGCTTGTGGGATGTAGACGGCGAATCGGTTTGTAAATAAAATTGACTTTTGCATGAAAATGTGGTACCCTATATGTAACTTGCTGGATAGGAGTTCCAACGCTGACAATCTCTGTCAGTGTCCTATTCTAACCTTTGGAACGGTTTGCGGCAAGTTGCAAGTGAGACTTTGTAAAACATCGTTATTATCGGTAGCGTTCATGTAACCTATACTCCGCACTTCTAATTTCGGATTTTTGGTATTTATTTTCTAAACCCACGTGGTTCCAACGTTCAACAAGCAATTTCAGGTGGATCAGAGAAGATATACGTGCGAAATGAATCTTATTTACCATCTCTAAATTTTATTTATACTGTTTGGATCCTTTCGTGACGTGGGTTTGTCTAAAAATACCAAAATGTGTCAAAACAAGTGCGGAGTGTAGGATGTAAGACGACTGCGGAGTAATAACCCTACGCCTTGTATCGCTACCTCCTTATTTATTGTGGAGGGCTGGGGTGCCCAGGACAAGAATGCCTGATAAAACCGTTCGATCGCAACTTCGTGAATGCGGCGGAGACGGAATAATGGTTTCCCTCTGGTGGAGCGATAATAAGACGTTCAACCCTCTGGGAAGAACGCAATCGCTATGAAACCGAAGTTTCCCCTGCCTTTAGGTAGTGGGTGGCATCACATATTGACGAAACACAACCAACTACCATTAGTTATTTAACACCCTCCTTTAAAAAACTTGACATGCGTCTGGAAATATCGTATAATATCAAAATAGGCTTCTTGATTGAGATTCTAAACTACAGTGTACTTCATACTGTGGGAGGGAAACCTTGTAAGTCCGATTAATGTGTCATGTATACACCACAGGTAACCGATCATTACGAAAATCCCCGCAATATCGGGACTATCGCAGATGCCGATGGCACTGCTACTGTCGGTTCTCCTGCCAGCGGTGAGATGGTAAAATTAACGCTCAAGATAGTTGATAACATGATTATTACAGCGAAGTTCCGAGCGTTCGGATGCCCTACGGCTATCGCGAGTGCTTCTGTCCTCACCGAACTCGTTACAGGCACACAGATCCGAGAAGCACAAGCTATTACCGCGGTGCAGCTCTCTGATGCGTTAGGTGGACTGCCAGAAGATAAACAACGTTACGCTAACGCTGCCGAAAATGTTCTAAAAAACGCAATTGCTGATTTTTTGTCCAAATAGGAGGTGCAAACATCATGATTACTGTCACAGAATCTGCCGCACAAAAAGCAATCATACTCATTAGTAATAGTGAAGCTCCAACTGAATCCGAACTCGGCTTGCGGATGCAAGTTATCGGTGGTGGATGCTCCGGTTTCCAATATAGCCTTGAATTTGGTGCTGCGAAAGGCACAGACAAAGTGTTTGAATTCCACGGGTTAAAGATTTTCATTGATCCGCGCAGCACGCTCTATCTCGCTGGCTCCGTTCTCGACTATAATGATGGATTAATGGATTCCGGCTTTAAAATAACCAACCCGAACGCTAAAAACACATGCGGTTGCGGCGAGTCCTTTAGCGTTTAACACCTCTTTCTGTCTTCCTTCCCATCTTCGCTGGCGAGGTTTCTAACCTCGCCTACTGATGGAAACCGACTGCTGATTGCCCACCGCCATATTACACCCATGACGATTTCAACTCATGCACCTTCAGCGATACTAAAGTCGCGTCGCCACCCTCTGCATAAAGGCCAATGTCCGCGTTATCCAAATCTGGAAGGAAATACGAGGTCATCGACAGTTCACCGTCGTTACCAAATGCCTCGATAGAGATACGATCAACCAGAATTTGTAGATGGATGTTTCCATCCTGTGGCGCAAGCGGACTACTTCTTTCGAGGAATGTCAGTTGTTGTTCACCAACATCATAACGAACGTCTTGTCCACGAATTTTGAAACCGACAGCATTGGCATTGTTGAGTGCTATTTCAGCGCGGATATCAAATAATTCACCCGTTAATCCTGCAAGTGGATCTTCCCCCGGTGTAAGCGTCAGATCGCTCCACGCATGTGTGTAGGCATGGATGTTTTCAATTTCCGCTACCGGTTCTCGATGTAGACGGATACCCTCTGAAGTCGTCCGAAGGGTCAAACTGCACGGAAAACTCATCTGTTGGTTGAAAGGCATGTCTGGCGGATTGCTGCCATTCATCCAAGCAATTTGGATGCGTCTGCCATCAGATTCTGGCACATCGCTCCATGTTTGCGCTGCATAAAAATTAGCACCGTAGTCAGCACGATGCGCGTCGCCTTCCGGTGTAAAAGTTGTGCCATCAAAACTGCCAAGGTAATACTTCCCCGCCGCGCCCCAAAAAACCCATTTGGTATTATCGGGATCGCCATCAACAGGAAGTTCAAAGATATCAGGGCATTCTGAATCCGGGATTTCCAAGTCGGATAACCTTGTCCACTCCTTAAGGTTTGTAGAACTGAACAAGGCGTAGTCATTTTTATCAAGGTAGAGCGTCATCACCCATTTTTGGGTAGGTTCATGCCAAATCACCTTCGGGTCTCGGTTGCTGCCGACGATATGCTCAATCACAGGATTGCCTTCATATTTTGTCCAACTCCGCCCACGGTCGGTACTATACGCGATACTTTGCGTAAACGGCACTGGCTCTGGAGCATGGCTACCGGCAGATGTATAAAAGTTGACAAGCACCGCCTCGTCACCCGTCTGGAAACCACCGGTATTCTTCCAATCCACGACACCAGAGCCGGAGAAGATGGTACCGAGTTCATCTGGATGGATGGCGTGTGGCAGTTGCTTCCAATGGACGAGGTCTCGACTGACAGCGTGTCCCCAGGTCATGTTACCCCAATTGATACCGGACGGGTTGTGTTGAAAGAAGAGATGATACTCGCCTTTGTAGTGGATCAAGCCGTTTGGGTCGTTGGTCCAGTTAGTTTTGGGTGTAAAGTGGAACTGCGGACGATACGTTTCCTTATAAGCCGTCTGAATCATTAGTTATTTCCTTTTCATTTTCAAAGTTGCAGGAGATGTACACGATTTTTGCTATTTTTAGACTATTCTATGTGTATCTTTTATTTTGTCAAGAACTCTTTTTTACGGTTAGGAGCATTTATAGTAAAGCCCGAAAATATGTTGACATTTCAATGAATAACAATCCCGCACGTACTTCCTCGCTGGCGAGGTTTTGCGGTGTACTCGCCCAAATGCGATCTGCATTCCTAACCTCGTCAATGTATAGTTAATTGTGGGTTTTACTATAGTTCTCTGATAAGAACAAACGTAGAATCGCAATATGCCACTGTAGGAGCGATCTTCGATTCGCGACTTTCCTAACAAAATGGGTAAAAAGCCAAAAACTAAATAGTCCTGCCCACCGAATGCTAAACATTTGACATCAACCGTAGTTTCCGATATAATACTAAATTAACTAGGACTTACGCAAACGCTATTTGGGAAGAAAGCGGACGCTTTGGATTCTGCAAGCAAAACCGTGAGAAGATAGGTCGCCGAGGCACGGGGACCTCGGCGAACAGATGCTTGCTGCGTAAGTCCTGTTAGCTTGCTTAGAAGTCTTTTGATCAAGTCAGCATTGCGAGGCACGGGGACCTCGGCGAACAGATGCTTGCTGCGTAAGTCCTGTTAGCTTGCTTAGAAGTCTTTTGATCAAGTTAGCATTGCGAGGCACAGGGACCTCGCGCTACAAATGGGGTTAATTTGGTATCATACCCACTTAGCTTGATTAGAAGTCTTTTGATCAAGTCAGCCTTGCGAGGCACAGGGACCTTGCGCTACAAATGGGGTTAATTTGGTATAATATCCGCATGCCACGTAAAAACAAAATTCTCAACATCGGTGATACAGCACCCTCATTCACGCTTCCATCGCATCAAAGAGAGGACATCTCTCTTGAAGCATACCGTGACGCGCAACATGTCGTCTTAACTTTTTTTCGAGGGACTTGGTGACCAAACAGTCGCCGCCAGTTGTCGGCAGTCCAAGAAAATGTTGAAGCCTACGCAGCATACACAGCCACACCGCTTGCCATCGCAGGGCAGTGGCCCCGTGAACTTCGCGGTTATGCCGATAAAAACGGTATCACGTTCCGGTTACTGGTGGACAAAACACGAAGCACCATCAAAAGTTACGGGGTCTATCACTGGCTCAGCCTTGAGGCTTACAACATCGCTCGTCCGTCAACGTTTATTATTGACAAAGCGGGAATTATCAGATACATGTACATCGGATCGCACCAATTTGATCTTGCGAAGCAGACAGAAATCCTCGAATCCTTGAAAGCGGTGGCGAACCTATAAGAAATGATTTTGTTTTGTAATGAAAATATGATATACTATACAGACAGAAGCAGTCAGTAATTAGCCATCAGCAGTCAGCGAAATAGGAATTGGTTATCAGCGATTAGTGAGAGTCGCGATTCGGAGATCGCTCCTACAACGAAGGAATCTTGAGCGAAAAATCGAAACTACAAGAGAACTGAATGGCTCTGACTGAAAACTGAAAACTTCTGTATTGAGTGTGGATAATATATCGCCATGGACGCAGCACATATAACCTTCATGCAACGCGCACTGGATTTGGCAAGACAAACAAAGGGGCGCACCAGTCCGAATCCGCTCGTTGGGGCAGTCGTTGTAAAAGACGGTAAGGTTATCGGTGAAGGTTACCATCAAAAAGCGGGAACCCCGCATGCCGAAGTCCATGCGTTGAACGCCGCAAGTGAGAACGCCAAAGACGCGACGCTTTACACCAACCTTGAGCCGTGTTGCCATTGGGGACGAACCCCTCCTTGCACAGAGGCACTGATTCGCGCGGGCATTGCTGATGTCTACATCGCAGCGGTTGATCCGAATCCGAGTGTTGCAGGCAAGGGTGTTCATCAACTGGAAAAGGCAGGCATCCGTGTCCATGTAGGTGTATGTAAGCAGGAAGCAGAAGAATTAAACGAGGTTCACACGAAATACATTCAGACCGGTATGCCGTTTGTCATCCTTAAGATCGCCATGAGCCTTGATGGGAAAATAGCGACCGCTTCTGGCGAATCGCAATGGATTACATCCGAGGCATCGCGGCAACGTGGTCATGAGATTCGGGACGCTGTAGATGCGATTCTCGTCGGTAGAGGCACAGTCGAGCGTGATAACCCCGCACTGACGACGCGGCTTCAGGGTAGACAGGGGCAGGATGCGATCCGTATTGTGATGGATTCACACGGGAGAACACCGACAGACGCACGCATTTTCAACGCCGAAAACGGTGCCGGTGTTATCGTTGCTGTCACACCAGAAGCACCACCTGAAAACGTCAAGGCACTCGAAAAGTCAGGTGCGGAAGTGATAACTGCGCCGGAAGCACACGGCAGCGTCTGTTTTAAGAGTTTAATGGAGATATTGGGCAAACGTGAGATAACGAGCATATTGATAGAAGGTGGCGGCGAAATCAACGCATCTGCTGTCGCAGCCGGAATTGTCGATAAGATTATGTGTTTCATTGCCCCTAAAATCATCGGTGGACGGAATGCTCCGGGACCTATCGGCGGCAAAGGGGTTCCCAGTTTGACGGATGTCCCTCACTTGCGTCGAATCCGTATCACGCCGATGCCAGATGCCGACTTTCTCATTGAGGGGTATCTATAGCATGTTTACCGGAATTGTTGAAGAGCTCGGAACTATCAGAAATATCCAGCGCAAATCCGAAGGTGCTATCCTTGAAATTCAGGCGACTGATGTTCTCAGCGATGCGGAAATCGGCGACAGTATAGCGGTTGATGGTGCTTGTCTCACAGTCCGTTCCCTTATACCGGAGGCATTCACCGCGGATATATCTGCTGAAACCCTACGCCGCACAACATTAGGCGAACGCTTGGTCGGTGAACAGGTTAACCTTGAACGCTCACTCCGGTTAAGCGACAGGTTAGGCGGTCATCTTGTACTCGGACATGTAGATGAAGTCGCAACCATTTACGCATGGAAAGACGAAGGCGATGCCTCCCTGATGCAGGTAACGATGAGCAACAATATCAGACGTTACATCGCCTACAAAGGTTCTATCACTATTGACGGTATCAGTTTAACTGTATCAGGTATCCACGGAGATGCCTTTGAGGTTGCCTTGATTCCGCATACAAAGCAGGTCACAACTTTAGGAACCAAACGGAACGGGACAAGGGTCAATCTTGAGGTTGACATCGTTGCGCGTTATATTGAAACGCTTCTCAAAAATACTGAAGCGGAGAAGGGGTGGACCGAGCAACCCCCTTCCGAGACACTCAATTTAAGTTTTTTAGCAAAACACGGCTATATCGAATAATAGTTGTCGGTTGTCAGGTGTCAGTTTTCGGTTAAAGAGATCTTGATTTACTAAAACCTTCTTAACCGGTGACCGATGACTGATAACCATAAAACGGTAGGCAAGAATGCCAAACAATTTTAATACTATTCCTGAAGCACTCTCTGCAATCGAAAACGGGGAACTGATTATCGTCGTTGATGAACCCGACCGCGAGAACGAAGGCGATCTCATCATGGCGGCTGAAAAGGTGACGGCAGAGGCTATTAATTTCATGGCGAAACACGGCAGGGGGTTGATATGTTTACCTACCTGTTCAGAACGTCTCGCCGAACTTGAACTCCACCCCATGGTCACCTCTAACACGGCGCAGATGCAGACGGCGTTTACAGTCACCATTGACGCGAAAGAGGTAACTACCGGTATCTCCGCACAAGAACGCTCATACACGATCCAAAAATTTGTTGATGCCGATGCCGTTCCGTCAGACTTCGTCAAACCCGGACACATCTTCCCGTTAGAAGCAAAACCGGGGGGTGTCCTGCGTCGGGCAGGACATACCGAAGCCACCGTTGATTTAGCACGGATGGCAGGGTTATATCCCGCTGGTGTCCTCTGTGAGATACTCAATGAAGATGGCAGCATGGCACGCGTCCCTGAATTGCTGGTGTTTGCTGAGCAACATCAACTTAAAATTATCACGATCTCTGACCTGATTGCATACCGTCGTCAGACAGAAACTCTCATTAGGCGCGTCGCAACCGCGGATGTACCTACAGCACACGGCGAATTCAAACTCCACGCTTACGAGAGCACAGATACATCAGGCGAGAACGTCGAAACTGATAAAACGCACATCGCACTCACAAAAGGCGATATCGCTGATGCGGCCCCACTCTTAGTTCGCGTGCATTCGCAATGTCTTACCGGTGATGTCTTTGGTTCGCTCAGATGTGATTGTGGCGAACAACTCGAACTTGCACTCCAAACCATTGAAAAGGAAGGCAGAGGGGTGCTCCTCTATATGCGGCAAGAAGGCAGAGGGATGGGACTCAAGGAGAAGCTTCGTGCCTATCAGCTACAAGACAACGATGGATTAGATACCGTCGAAGCAAATGAACATCTTGGGTATCCTGCGGATTTGCGAGATTACGGCATCGGCGCACAGATATTAGCCGATTTAGGTGTTCAAAAAATGCGCTTGATGACAAACAATCCGCAAAAGGTTAAAGGCTTGGACGGATACGGACTCGAAATCGTTGAGCGCGTTCCGCTCCAAACTAAACCGAACCCCTTTAACCGCGGATATTTAGAAACAAAACGTTCTAAACTTGGACACCTCCTCCTCGACGAGGAATAAATAATTGAGGTGGGTTTTGTAGCGCAAACTGTATGAAGATTCAATAAATATTTCGGTAATCGTTTATGTGGGTAATCCTTACGGATCGCGAGCACAGCTCGCTCCTACAACAAGAGGCTGCTGATGCATTACCGAATTAAATACTTATAGTAAAACCCGAAAATATGTTTACATTTCAATGAATAACAATTCCGCACCCTCCCTCGCTGGCGAGGTTTTGCGGCGTACTCGCCCAAATGCGATCTGCATTCCTAGCCTCGCCAATGTATAGGTAATTGTGGGTTTTACTATAAACTTCATTTATAGTGTCCATTAGAATTAAAGAGACACTTTTTCTATTTTGTAATAGAATGTGTCTATTATGGCATATTCAACAGATTTACGCAAACGCGTTTTAGATTTTATTGAAGCCGGCGGGAAAAAAGCCGAGGTTTCCGCCCGTCGTTTTTCCGTTGAGCGTTCAACGATTTATAGATGGTTAGCTGCTGAAGACCCGTTTTCGCCCCAAAAACCGGGTCCCAAAAACATGAGAGTGCTTGACGAGGCAGCACTGAAAAAACATGTCGCAGATTTCCCAGACTTGACGCAAAACGAGCGGGCTTCACATTTCGGTGTTTCAGAGTCTTCTATAGTTTATGGGCTGCGCAAACTCGGAAACCTCACACGAAAAAAAAAACAATCGGATATAAGGAGCGGTGCGATGAGAAACGTCAAGTCTACCGTCAGGCACTCGCCGAGAAACACACCGCTGGCAAAAAGATAGTTTATGTTGATGAATGCGGTTTTCGTGCTGAGAGTTATAGACGTCATGGAAACCATGCTCCGAAAGGTGAATGTGTTTTAGGTTTGATCTCAGGCACAAGGACACGAACAACGACGTTGGTCGCTGCGCGTATCGGTTCAACTTTTACGGCACCTTGTTTGTTTGATGGGAGCTGCGATTCTGCGTGTTTCAATGCATGGCTTGAAGCCTATTTATGTCCACGGCTGTCTGTCTCAGACATCGTTGTTCTTGATAATGCGAAGATTCACAAGACCCATCGGACCCGGGAGTTGATAGAAGCATCGGGAGCAGAAGTATTGTTTTTGCCACCTTATTCACCTGACTACAATCCGATTGAACACGACTTTGCGAATATCAAACGTCTCAGAGAATACAAGGCAGATATAACCATTGATGAAGTCATAAACATGTATCATTAATTCTAAAGTTTACTATAAGCAATATTAAGAAATAGATTTTAGGTTTTGAGGCAGGGTGGAAAACAGGAAGACTACAAGAAACGCTGTGTTCGTTATCTTCCCGGCTTCCATACTTCCAATCTTCCAACTGATATCGTGATCAAAAACATAAATTTAATATTGAAACTTGCTTAGTTTGCGCAGTGCAAAGATCACAACAACAGTCTATCTCATAAATTATGGGAGGACTTTGTAAGTCCCATTTAAAATACGGAGAATGTAGGAGCCTACTTGCAGGTTCCCAAATAACACTATGCCAAACGTCTACGAAGGACATCTTCTCGGCGAAGGACTCACATTCGGCATTGTTGTCAGCCGATTCAATAGTTTTATTACCGAAAAACTACTCGCCGGTGCCTTAGATGCCCTAAAACGGCACGGAGTTGATTTGGATGATGTTGATGTTTTTTGGACTCCCGGTGCCTTTGAAATTCCTGGAATCGCCAAACGCCTTGCAGAGAGTCAGAAATATGATGCTGTTCTCTGTATCGGAGCAGTCATCCGAGGTGCGACACCACACTTCGATTACGTCGCAGCTGAAAGCGCGAAGGGAATCGCCCAGTTATCAGCCAGCACGGGTATCCCAGTCATCTATGGAGTCATCACGACAGATACAATAGAGCAGGCACTTGAACGCGCCGGTATCAAGGCAGGCAACAAAGGCTCTGAAGCCGCCATCGCTGGAATTGAGACAGCCAACCTCTATAGAACAGTTGAAAAAGTCTTGGAATAAGCCATCAGCGGTCAGCAGTCAGCAGTCAGTATAGAAATTTATGGACATCCATAATGAATGTCCCTACATACGAACCATCTGCAGTTAATAGACAACCAATAACGACCGGAGATGCTTAAAGCACAGAAAAAATGATTGCAATTATAGACTATGACGCAGGCAACCTTACCAGCGTTGCGCGTGCGTTGACGCACCTCGGCTATAAAAATAATATTACGTCTGCTGCTGAAACGATACTCACGGCGGATCGCGTCATTTTTCCGGGTGTCGGTGCCGCAAAAGCCACGATGCAAACCTTACAGAAACGTGGACTCAATCAGGTCTTGACAGACTTCTACCGCACTGGCAGACCTATGCTCGGTATTTGCATCGGTATCCAGATCCTTTTTGAACACAGTGAGGAAGAGAATGCCGAATGCTTAGGACTTCTATCCGGATACGTAAAGAAATATCCAACGATAGATACGCAAAAGAAAACTGAAACATTAAAAGTGCCACAAATCGGGTGGAACGAAGTACATCAGACACAATCGCATGCAATCTTTGAAAACGTTCCAAATCCAGCCCACTTCTATTTCGTCAATTCTTACTATCCTGTCCCAGAGGCAGAGGACATCGTGATTGGAAAGACGCAGTACGGACTCGAATTCTGCAGCGCGATTGCACACGATAACCTCGTCGCGACACAGTTCCACCTCGAAAAGAGCGGACGCGTCGGGTTAAAAATGCTCAATAATTTTCTGGATCTCTAATTAACTCAGCGGACGTTGTTGAACAGTTGACTTTTATCAAGAAAGAAAATTTTGACGACGAAATACTGATGGCTAATGGCTGACTGCTGATGGCTAAAAAATATGCTAACGTTTTTCTTGGCATTATTTGTGCTCCTCATCAATGTCTGTTTGCATCTGTTCCAGATGCAGGAATATTACCCCGTGGCGAGCCACTGCTACTATGCGGTGATGATTCTCGCAGTCATCTATGCTCGACCCCGTGAACAAAACGTTCTGTTCGGCATCACGGCATTAGCCAATTGGGTCTACGTTTTCCGCTACCCAAATCAGGCCGAGAGCATCATCATTGCACTGCTCTATCCGTTCCTTGTGTTTGGTGTTATCCGTATCATCCGTCAATTCCAGACCCAGCGACGTAGCCGTGTCGAAGAGATGGAGGAGATCCATAGCGTCAACGCGAATTTAGAAAAACAGATAAGGGACATCTCTACACTTTTTGAGGTGAGTCAAGCAGCGAACGCGAACCTTGAGCTGCAGGGACTCTTTCAGCGTATCATTGAGATTTTGTCCAAACGCCTCGGCATATACCGCGGTGCTTTGCACCTCTATGAAAACGGAAAGGTTGTCACTTCGGTAGAGGCTGTCTTAGGACTCACCCCAGCTGAAATGAAACGCGGGACCGACAATCAGATGGAAGACATCCAGAAACAGGTGCTTACATCAGGTAAAGCGATCGGTGTCCCACAAACCCGGAGTCCGCGGAGTTATATTAAATTCTTTGAGCCAGAGCGCGTCGAATCTAAAGATGTAATCGCTTTCTGGTGTATCCCAATTATTGTGGAAGAGCATGTTATCGGTACATTGACGATTGACAAGGCTTCGGATGAATTTTCAGCAGAGGACGACCGACGGCTATTGACAATTATCGCCTCAACGATTGCGCAACGCGTCAAAATTCAGCAAACAATCGATGCCCTCGTTGAATCAGAACGGATGGCAACACTCGGAAGGTTAGTCCGGACTATTGCACACGAAGTGCGAAACCCGTTGGGCAGTATCCGACTCGGCACCCAACTCCTCCAACTCACTGAGGCGGAAGCAGATTCACAAGTCGGAGCCTATCCCGACAAAGTACAACTCTCTCAAGATGAGATTCAGGAATACACCGCAATCATTATCAAAGAGGTGGATAGACTGAACCGGTTTATTGAACAGTTACTCGCTTTCAGCAAACCCGCGATGCAACTCGCAAAACGTACCGACATTCATCAACTGCTTGAGAGTAGCCTCGCTATCTGCCGTCCCGAATTGGAGCATCATGCTATCACGGTTGCCACGCAATACGACAACAACTGTCCACAAGTTAATATAAACGAAGACGGCATAACGCAAGTGCTCCTCAATCTATTCTACAATGCCATTGAAGCAATGGATACAGGAGGGACGTTAGCAATTCAGACAGAATGTCTATCAGAAAAGGGAGTCATCCATGTACGGGTTCAGGATGACGGTCCCGGAATTCCACCTGAAGATATTCCAATGCTCTTTGATCCATTTTATACCACTAAACAGAAAGGGACCGGACTTGGTCTTTACATTAGCCAAAAGATTCTTGCCGAACACCAAGGGAGCATTGAAGTCGATCCGAACCTTGAAGTCGGCACAGCGTTTGTCATGTCCCTTCCTGCGCATTAACGACTTATACCCACTTAGCTTGATTAGAGGTCTTTTGATCAAGTCAGTCTTGTGAGGCACAGGGACCTCGCGCTACAAATGGGGTTAATTTGGTATCATACCCACTTAGCTTGATTAGAATTCTTTTGATCAAGTGAGCCTTGCGAGGCACAGGGACCTCGCGCTACAAATGGGGTTAATTTGGTATCATACCCACTTAGCTTGATTAGAATTCTTTTGATCAAGTGAGCCTTGCGAGGCACAGGGACCTCGCGCTACAAATGGGGTTAATTTGGTATCATACCCACTTAGCTTGCTTAGAAGTCTTTTGATCAAGTCAGTCTTGCGAGGCACAGGGACCTCGCGCTACAAATGGGGTTAATTTGGTATCATACCCACTTAGCTTGATTAGAGGTCTTTTGATCAAGTGAGCCTTGCGAGGCACAGGGACCTCGCGCTACAAATGGGGTTAATTTGGTATCATACCCACTTAGCTTGATTAGAGGTCTTTTGATCAAGTGAGCCTTGCGAGGCACAGGGACCTCGCGCTACAAATGGGGTTAATTTGGTATCATAGATGTGTTTACGCATACATAATGCAATAAAGAGGAATCATAATTAACCGCAAGGAAAATTAAAATATCGTAGTCCCAAGCAACGCGCCGGGACGGCTCAACGTAGAAGCACGTGAAAATATCAAACTGCCTCACCGAACCGCAAGGAAAATTAAAAACATGTCAAATTTAGTGCTTATCGCTGACGATGATGATAGTCTTCGACACATACTCGCCGCCACCCTCGAAAAGGCAGGATATAACACCCTAAAAGCGCGAAACGGCGCGGAGACCCTCGCGTGTGTCAGGGAGACAAATGTTGATGTCATCCTGCTTGATATCTGGTTAGGCGATGCAAACGGGCTTGAATTAATTGAGGACATCCAGCAATATAATAGCACCGCCTCAATCATTATAATCACAGCACACGGCACAACCCAAACCGCTATTGACGCGGCGAAACAACGCGCCTACGGATACATCACTAAACCGATTGACCAGAAGCAATTACTTGACCTCGTGTCACGCGCCGCCGCTGCAACGAATCAGACGAAGACCGTTAAAACATCAACATCACCTGATTTTGACAGACACGGGAAAATGGTGGGGCAGAGTCCACCAATGCAGGAAGTCTACCATAAGATTGGACGTGCCGCTGTCAGCGACGAAACCGTCCTCGTCTTCGGTGAAAGCGGGACCGGTAAAGAACTCGTCGCCCAATTGATTCATCAAAACAGTCGCCGTGTTCACAATCCTTTCGTCGTTGTTGATTGTGGTGCCATGCCCTCCAGTCTCATTGAGAGTGCGCTTTTCGGGCACGTCAAAGGCGCATACACCGACGCACACAGCGCAAGAAAGGGGAAATTTCAACAGGCAGACAGCGGCACAATCTTCCTTGACGAAATCGGAGAATTGCCGATTGAAGTCCAGATGAAACTGCTGCGCGTCCTACAGGAACGCGAGGTAGAACCTATGGGCGGCACCCAAACGCACGCTGTCGATGTCCGAATTATCGCCGCTACCAACCGCCGACTTGAAACCGCAATCGCGCAGAAATCGTTTAGGGAAGACCTCTACTATCGTCTCAATGTCATCCCAATCTCGCTCCCGCCGTTACGGGAACGAAAAGGGGATATACTGGAACTCATAGATCTATTTACACGTCAGTTTGTCGAAGAATATCAATTGTCTGAAATCGGCATCTCTACAGAGGTCATCAAACAACTCACGACTTATGATTGGCCCGGCAATGTACGGGAGTTAGAAAACGCCATCAAGCGCGCACTCGTGATGTGTTCAGGGCAAATGCTATTACCTGAACACTTCGATCCAATCTTAGAGAAATCGACACCAATAAGCGAGCCTGGCAATCTCAATGCCCAGGTTCATGCGATGCTCCAAGCACACATTGAACAGTATATGGAATCCGATGTGCCGTTAGGGGAACTTTACGCTGAAATCCGAGAAATTTTTGAGAAACCCCTCTTTAAAATTGTGCTTGAACACACCAACGGAAACCGGAGTAAAGCGTCAGACATTCTCGGCATCAACCGAAACACACTTCACACGAAACTGGTTGAATATAAACTTGTTTCATAGGAATAGCGGAAGATAAAACGAATGGATTTAGCAAAAGTCATTGGCACCGTTGTTGCAACCCGAAAAGACCCAAGTTTAGCAGGCACCCGCCTCCTTGTCGTGCAACCTTTAGATGAGAAACAGAACCCCATTTCTGAGCCGATCGTCGCTGTTGATACATTACACGACGCAGGGGTCGGTGAGATAGTCTACATCGTCACGGGCGGTGATGCTGTCAGCGTTATACCCGGAAAACGGATGCCAGTTGATGTAGCCATCGTTGGTATCGTTGATTCTATCTCGCTGATTGACACACCAAGTTCGTCAACGAAAACACCTTCTGGAACGGAGTCCTGAAGAATGTACATAGCCAAAGTAATCGGAAAAGCCGTTTCTATCGTTAAACATCCTGCATACGAAAACCGCACCCTGCTGCTCATCCAACCGTTAATCGTCAAATCTGAGCTTGTTCGCACCCCGACAATTGCTGTTGACTACGTCGGTGCAGGTGAAGGGGACACGGTGATTGTCGGTGCAGGTCCCGGTGTTGCACAAGAAGTGTTCGGTATTGAAGACGCACCCATCCGAGAACTCGTCATGGGTATTGTCGATCGGGTTGATATAACATTTCAGGAGGAAGAAAAATGAGACGTGTTGCCATATCTATCTGTTGCCTCTTATTCATATCTCTACACCTCAATGCTTGTAGAGTTGCCCAAGTGTTATCCACACAGTACAGTCAGAATATAGCGAGTGCCGCCTACGGCACCGAAGCGAACCACCCTGGTGTGAACGATGGAAATCTCAAAACACTCGCGACGCTTCCAGCGCAAAACGAACGCAATTTTATCATTCGATTCGCGAATGTCCATCCCGTCCGAAAAATCGTCATCCACAATGGAAATCTCTTTCGATTTGCGATGGACTATCTGAACAATGAAACCGGTGAATGGGAGACGTTTGATACGGTCATCCAGCGACGTAATGTTGGTGACGAAAGGGCACAAGCAGAGTTCATCTTTGATAGGTTGAACTTCCAAACAAAGATGATTCGCATCGCCGTCACTCGGACGGTTGATGATGTAGTTGTGAACAAAATAATGGCAGAACCGGGAGACAAAATTGTTAACCGGCGGACAACTCTTGCAGGTAGGTACTTCCCGCACTACCGCGTCATGCAACCCTCAGTGGCGCAAATCCGAGAAATTGAAATCTATCACCTCGCTGAAAAGTAGACAATCAAATGGTTGTTAGTCAGCATCGGTTAGCGGTCTGTGAAAGTCGCGCCTACAGCAAAGCGTAGGCGCGCGGACAAAGCGCGCCAATTAACAGCATATCATTAACTGTCCAATCTACGATAAATTCCTTGACTTCGTAAACGCCGCATTTTTTAAAGAAAAACGAGAAGACTTGCAACAAACACTATAGCAGGACTTATACCAAATCTGAAAAATAAATTCGCATTTCAGAGATTTTGAAACTCATTATGAAACCGAATCAGGACTTACGCAAACGCCATTTGGGAAGAAAGCGGACGCTTTGGATGCTGCGAGCGAAACCGTGAAAAGAGAGGTCGCCGAGGCACGGGTACCTCGGCGAACAGGTGCTTGCTGCGTAAGTCCTACGAATGTAAGAGGCGCAATAATGCACGTCGCATTTGGTCGAGTACGCCGCAGAATTGCGCGACTACGAACCAGTTTTTCGTTAATGAGAAACGTTATTCAGAAATGGTATTACGCAAACGCCATTTGGGAAGAAAGCGTCCGCTTCGGATTCTGCGAGCGAAACCGTGAAAAGAGAGGTCGCCGAGGCACGGGTACCTCGGCGAACAGGTGCTTGCTGCGTAAGTCCTACGAATGTAAGAGGCGCAATAATGCACGTCGCATTTGGTCGAGTACGCCGCAGAATTGCGCGACTACGAACCAGTTTTTCGTTAATGAGAAACGTTATTCAGAAATGGTATTACGCAAACGCCATTTGGGAAGAAAGCGTCCGCTTCGGATTCTGCGAGCGAAACCGTGAAAAGAGAGGTCGCCGAGGCACGGGTACCTCGGCGAACAGGTGCTTGCTGCGTAAGTCCTACGAATGTAAGAGGCGCAATAATGCACGTCGCATTTGGTCGAGTACGCCGCAGAATTGCGCGACTACGAACCAGTTTTTCGTTAATGAGAAACGTTTATTCAGAAATGGTATTACGCAAACGCCATTTGGGAAGAAAGCGTCCGCTTCGGATTCTGCGAGCGAAACCGTGAAAAGAGAGGTCGCCGAGGCACGGGTACCTCGGCGAACAGACGCTTGCTGCGTAAGTCCTAAAAAAATTACACTCCACACGGATATTTAAAATTACACCTCTAATTGAGAAAACCTAACACCATGGAGTTAATTCCTTAATGCAAATGTCTCCCCTAAAGATACGCATAACCGCGCACCTATGGTTACCAACGCTATTCATAACACTCTTCCTCTGTTTAGATTTTGGTTCCTGGCCTGTCCGAGATAGAATAGCAGGTGCCTCACCGCTCACCTCAAGAGATCAACGCTCCCGCACCGCTACAAGGGGTAGGACTGTTCTACAAAGTACAAGGGGTAGGACTGTTCTACAAAGGAACGTTGAATTAGTGAGTGCTACCGCGCAAGGTGTAACCCTTCAACTTGTCATCCCTGAATCCGATTTTCACTTTAATAGCAGTGGCACCGAAATTGAGTCAGGGAAAGTTGAGAGTCAGACGGTCTCATTCCCCGGATGCCGGTTCACTACTCAACCGGGGACACCACGCCTCCCCATGCAAACCACACTCGTCGCTGTCCCCGCCGATGTGGATTTTCAATTGCGGATTGTCGAAAAGCGTTTCAGTACGCGCAGCGTAGAAAAGATTGGCTATACGCTAGCACCCCAAGGCGCAACACAGCCAGAAAAAGACCGCTTCACTCCAGAGCGCCTTGCTGAAATCAGGGAAGCCGCATGGATTCGAGAAAACCGTATCCTCCCCATCCAACTCAATCCTGTTCAGTATAATCCTGTCCGCCGTGAAGTGAGGCTCTACCACCGGATCGTGGTTGAAGTGCGTTTTATCAAAACAGTTACACGTGGCGTGACCGTTGCACCATCCGCAATACCGACCGGCTTGCACACCGAATCCGCCGCTTATAATGCCATCTTCAACGATCTGCTTATTAATCCACAAAACGCTGAGCAGTGGCGTTTACCGATTGCACGAGCACCATCAGCACCGAGTGCACCTTCCGTGCATCCGCAGTATAAGATCAGCGTTACGGAATCCGGAATGTATAGTATTACGGCATCAGAACTCGCGGCAGCGGGTGCCGATGTCACGGCTATCATGCCAAGGACATTGAAGTTGACAAACAAAGGAAAACAGATTCCGATCTATGTTCGCGGCGAAAACAATGATAGGTTCGATCCAACAGATGAGATTATTTTCTACGGCGAACGTCAGCACGGAGAAACCAGTTACATTGACCCATTCACCGATGAGAATGTTTATTGGCTTTCATGGAACGCGGGACCAGGAAGCCGGATGGTAACAAAAACAACTCTTGCAGAGACAAGGAACTTACAAGATCATAAGTTTTTTCTGACACGCGCCCATATTGAGAAAGATCTAAATTTTAGAAGGTTCCGTGATGTAAACCTTGCAGAAGGGCAAACATACGAAGAATTCGGCGCAGGTTTACAAACACGCTCATTTACCCTAACAGAACTTCCACCGCTCCCTGATGATAGTTGGTTTTGGGCACAACTGACTGCCCCGGCATTAAATTCGTTCGGCTTCAACCTCTCCGGTCTTGCAGATACCGCCCGTCCAGCAACGCTCCGCGTTAGCCTCCACGGTAGGTCCAACACAGGACACGATTGCGATATATGGCTCAACGATAAAATCAGACTTGATGAAGCACAATGGCGCGGCGAGACCGAATATCAACTTCAGGATCAACAACTCCCGCAATCCTTCCTTCAAAATGGACGCAACGTTGTTCAGATTATGAACCCCGGAAGCCCTGAAGAGCTGATTGACATCATCCTGTTGAATTGGATACAAGTGGACTATTGGCGAAATTTCGATGCAAAATCGGATGTGCTGCCCTTTGCAATCACGCCATTTCCAGACGAAACCGGTGCGGTCAATCCGAATTTTGAGGTTATCTTAAAGAACTTCTCTACTCCCAACATCGAGATTTACGGGATCGACGGTACTCGCTATGTCGGCATGTCGGCACTCGTTGATGAGGATGCGCCCGGCACTTACAGAATCATCTTCCGTTCCACTCAAATTCGTCCTAAGGACGCAGGCGACCCTACTATCCAATACATCGCGCTTACCCGGAACCAATTCCGAAAACCGAAAATTTCGGTAGACCCTCCATCCGATTTGCGCGGTACCCACAACGGGGCAGACTATATCATCATCACACACACTGACTTTATCCACGATGTTCAGCCACTTGCTGACTTTCGCAGCCAACAAGGACTGCGCACCAAAGTTGTTGATGTTCAAAATATCTACGACGAATTTAATCACGGAATCTTCAATCCGAGTGCCATCCGTGAATTCCTTAAATATGCCTACTACAACTGGCAGCCTCCGGCCCCAACGTATGTCCTTCTTGTAGGCGATACGCACATTGATATGAAAAACAGAAGCAATTTTGTGCCAACGATACGCGTGCAAATCCCGGGCTACGGATCGAGTGCGAGTGATCATCAGTTCGTCACATTCCGAGGCGAAGATAACTTCCCCGACATGCTAATCGGGAGGATGCCTGCCAATAATCGTGTGGATGCGCGCATATTCGTTGAACGCACAATTAAACATGAAACCAGTTCATCGGTGGGTCCCTGGCACAAACGGCTTATGATGCTTGCAGGTTCGGATTCCACGTTTCATTCTCAGATTAATCGACTCATTTCTCACAATCAGCTCAGCAACAAATATGAGACCGAACGCATCTACGCACCCTATAAAGACGCACCGGATCTGAGCATAAATACAGATACTACGACTCCGATCGCCAGACGAGTTATCGACGGTTTCAACAACGGTGCCAGTCTGATCAACTATATTGGTCACGGTGGTGGTGGCATCTGGTCAGACAGCCGGATGCTTGACTTTGAGGATCCTGAACAGAATTTAACCAATATTTCACAACTTCCGTTGGTCATCAGCATGACCTGCTACACGGGTGCTTTTGACGGCACCAAAAACAGTCTCGCCGAAGAACTCCTCCGCTCGGAAAACGGCGGTGCTATCGCTGTCATCGGAGCAACCAGTATCGGACTCTTAGATGGTGACTACGTTCTCAACCGCGAAATTCTGGACGTTATTTTCAAAGGACACACCCAGGATATCGGGGCAATCTTCGCCCAAGCCAAAACCCAGTTTCTCATAAATACCCCCGGATTTCTCGATTTGGCTGAAGTTTTCACGCTCTTCGGAGACCCAGCAGCACAGTTGAAAATACCGAACAAGCAGGTGGAAGTGACAATAGATTTTGATAATTCATCTGCCCAAGGCACTTTTGAACAGGAGAATGTGATTACTGTCTCTGGAACACTATCCGACCTAAGTTTTAACGGGGATGCCGAAGTTAGTGTCGTACCAACAACTGAAACCGGCAACGATATACCGCCGGAAAAGGAAACCGTCTCTGTCGTTAACGGACGGTTCACAACAGAAATACAACTCCCAGCAGACCCCGAATTTGATACAGGCAGCGTGCAAGCCTACGCATGGCATTCAGACAATGATGCAATCGGACATGCCACCTATAACATCCTATCGCGATACGTCGATAATGTGCGCCTTACCCCGTTTCCTGTTGAAGCAAACCAACCTACGTATCTTTACACAAAAGTGGTTGACGAAAGTGCGATTGACGAAATGACCCTTTTTTGGAGTTGGGATGGTAGAGAATTTTTCGCAATTCCTGTAGCACCTCACAACGGCACCACCTATAGAAGCGAGCGACCTATCCCTGGACATCCTGACGGAGATATTATCGATTATTACTTAGAGGTGAAAGTAAAAGGTGGACGGACACTGCGAACAGAGACAGTCACTTATGATGTTGGATATGTTGAACCTGAAGTGGATCTTGTCCTTTTGGAGCAGACAATTGCATGGGGCACCACACCACCCTTCATGCTCTCAGCGCAGATCCGCAATCAGGGAAGCAAAACCGCTCGGAATGTGCCTGTCCACTTTTTTCAGAAAACTGTGGACACCGAAATTGAGGACTCTGGCACAAATACCCCGTCCGTTCCTACGCTTAAAGAACTACAAAGCACGCCGCCTATTGGAGATGTTCAGATAATTTCTGAAATCCCACCTGATGGTCAAATCACCGTAAGTGTGCCGTGGCAGCCAGCACCCGGAGACTATCTTATCACTGTCTATGTTGATATGCCATCTGCCGAGCTGCCAAAGGGAGGCATCATTGAAATACGGGAAAGAAATAACAGGGGCGATCGGCAGTTTGTTGGTAACCGTATCGTTCTGACTCCTGAAACACCGAATCCATCAATTCAGAGCAAGGATGGCAACCTCCGAGTCACTATTCCGCCAGAAAGTCTCCAAGTGACTACGGTACTGACCTACGGCGAAGCGGCACTTACCATCACCAATCAACCCGATATTGTAGGGGCAATCCCCGCATCGGCTCTTGCCTATCAACTTGACTTGAGCGAACAAACGGAATTAACAGCAACTGCCACTTTCTTAAAGAACGGAAGCGACGATCCACATATCTACCGGCGCGACGACAACGGCAATTGGATTCTGATTGGTAAGGAAACAACGAATGAAGAGACTATATCAGCAGAAGTGAAACTGCCGGGGACATTCGCGTTGTTATCTCACAGCGATACAAGTCCACCCGCGCTTGAGCTAACCTTTGAACATCAAGGCTTCGTCGATGGTGATTATGTTTCTGACACGCCAACCATTTCGGCACGGATCGAGGATGCCAACGGTATTGATTCGCGTCCAGCGCACATAATCCTCACCCAAAACGGGCAGCGCGTGCCAGAAGATGAATATGTGATTGCCGCATCGCCTACCAACAACAGCCTGATGCTCGTAACCTATACGCCTGTCTTGGAGCCCGGCGAGTACCGTATTCGGTTGCAGGCACAAGATGCAAACGGCAACGCATCAGACGATACGCGAACGGCGACTGTAGCCGGTGAATTTGAAATCAAAAACATCGCCAACTTCCCGAATCCTTTCGTGCCGAGAAGCGGAACTCATTTTGCCTACTATCTCACCAAGGGTGCCGACGAGGTAACCCTGAAAATCTATACGATAACCGGTCGCCGCATCGTCAATATTGACACACTTGATGCGTCTGTCTCCTACAACGAATTCCACTACGACGGTTACGATGCCGATGGAGAGCCACTTGGGAACGGTGTGTATCTCTACAAATTCACCGCCCGATTCACCAACGCCCAAGGCGATATAGTACGTAAACAAAAAGTAGGAAAGATAGCCGTGCGAAAATAGTTATCAGTCGTCAGTCGTCAGCAGTCAGTCAAAGAGGGATTGGATTAATCAAGTGCCTTTTAACTGAAGCCTGAAGACTCTTATAGTAAAGCCCGAAAATACGCGGACACTTTGAAAACACAGAACACTTTTCTCGCTGGCGGGGTTTCCCAACCCCGCCAATCGTTGGTTGTTCAATTAATTGTGGGTTTTACTATAATTGGGTAATGTACGGTGCTTATTGTCTGAATCAGGATTTGTAGGATTTTAGGATTTGCAGGATTAAGGACGTTGCTTGATTGACAACCGTTCTTTACAGAGTTACCGAATTATTTTTTGCTTCATACCTATAGCTTTCATTGCCCTGCAGCCAGTCCCAGCGGGGCGACATGTGTATAGAAATCCGGTAAACAACTTTCGGCAAAATATTTATAGGCTCGTGAGAAAATAAGACGGGACAGACCATATAATTGAGGTTTGTGTTGGTTTCGCTCGGTAGGTGCCGTCAGAGTCTATTTTGAAGTTAATCAATCGGACAAAAGTTCCTTTTACTAATTCTTCTAAGTTTCCAAATTGCTCGGTCGATAGATTTGAGACCTCCCACTCCTGTGAAATTCCGTCCGTTTTTTCAGGCGCAATTACTATAGAGTATCTGTTAGTTGCCCCACCAGCAAGCCTTAAGACGCGACCGCTCAAACATCCATAATCATCGGTTCCTGGAATTGGTTGTGAATTCTCTTTCCAAAATGTGTCGCAAGCCCCTTTAAATTCACAGAATCCACAATTGTCAACAGAATACTGTGCCAACTCCGAATGTGACACTCCCATCTCAACTTTCGCGTTATAATCTTCTTTTAAAGTCTGTGCCTCTGCCAAAAGTGCTTTCACTTTTTGTAGGTCAATTGGAATAGAGATTACCTCTTTGTTCAGCAATCTGATTTCTCCACCTACTGGCCATTTCCCAAATTCCTCCTTGACTATTGCGGCATAGAACAAAATCTGCTGTTGCCATGATTCAATCTTTTCTTCTCGGTCTTGCGAGTCATCAGAGAGTTCAGCACTCTTATAGTCAATAATTACGAGACCATTTTCTCTACGGAGAATGAGATCGGGTTTACCGGTAAATCCATCTTTAACACTATCGAATTTACGTTCACTTGCGATAACCTGTGTTTCAGTTCTACCATGACTTGATGCAATCTCTTCACATCGACGAATAGTCCGCTCTCGCAACAGGAAGTATTTTTTCCATTTTCTAATTGGCAACAAGTACCTATCAAGTGGTGAACCCTGTAATCCTTCCTCCACTTCTCCCACAGTCTTATCCCACATTGCTTCTATTTGGGTTCGTAAGTCTCTACCGTTTCTATTGATTGAACCCGCTTTTTCTAAGACGCGGTGAATGACCGTGCCTAACAGTGCTGCTGTTGAACTCCTCGTCGTCTGTTGTGCCCTTGCTTGGTGGAGTCCTGCACGCAGTGGACACTGTTTTAAGGTTGCAAACAGTGTCGGAGAGAGTTTCGTGATGGGCTGAAGTTTTGGGAGTGGTTGAAGTTTCATATTATGGTTTCCTATTCAGTGTATTCATTACAACACTCACCCTCCGGATGGCATCAAAGATATTGATATATTCAACGTTAAATCCTGTCTCCTCAAGATCAACAATAGCACCGGCAATGTGTGGTCCTGCCCAATCCTCCCCAATCAACGCAAGTGGGTGATGCAAAATGAAAGCTCTCTGCTGCGTTTGATCCTCAAAAACAGGCACACCATTATAATCCTTACGCCCAAGACTTGGATGTAGTTCTATGAGGTTCTTTTCAACCAAGTCTACAAGCGGAGACCAATAGTCTTTCTGGAGATCCACTTGATAACTTTCCTGTAAGCAAAGTTGTGCCACATCAAGCCCTAAGCGCCAATCCAGAAACGGATGGTAGGGCATATTGGAATAATCACGCATGCAACCTTTATTGTAACAAGATGAATCACAATCATTTCCGTGTGCAATCAACCCTTTTGCAAAATTATCCTTAGGATCAATCATATTACGTAAATATTTAACCAATCGGAACGGTTTTCCCTCCGAATCAACCTCGCCAATATGACGGCAGTATCCTGCTCCATTTGCTAACGCGTCAGCGATAAAAACCTGTTGTTTGTAAATTCCCTCTGCTGCTACAGGCATGGGACGAATTTCAACTCGCAGCTCGTCAGGGGATACATCCAGTTGACTTGCCACAAATTGACGGAACAGGAACCCAAAAGAGTAAAGTGCAGCTCGCCAGTATTCTTCGCCTTGATTCTGCAGAATACCTACTGGAATTTCGTTAACCTCGATTAACAAAACGTCTGTAGTCTTAGCAGCATAAAGTGCTGCTACGTATTTTTCTTCTGTTAAATCGCGTTCTACATTCAATTCATGGCAGACTTCAGGAGATACAAGTTCTTGGCTATTTCGTACTTTTTGCAGAGTAAACAACCGATCGCTATTCGTGTTAATTGAAAGAAGTTTCAATTTCTCTGCTGTCTCCCATAAGAAATTATGTTCCTGTTTTAGGTCTGTAAGTGTATCCGACGGTAAACGGGAATATGTTGAACGTGGTGTCCAATTGAAAGATTCATGGGCATCATCAGGCATGAAATTAGTCAGAAAACCCTTTGGTTCAATCCCTTGAATTGGCTTGTATTTATCATATCCGCAAATTTCGCAGCAATTGTCATCTTCACGTGCTTCTTCAAAGACTGCTTTACAATTTTCACAGAAACCTATCATCTTTTCATGCGAAATGCCACTGTCGGTTACTACCTTGTTTCGCTCTCGTTTATAGGATACAATACCTATTGAGGTATGAATTTTTTTATCCTTGATGGTTTCTGAACCCGGAGCAAATTGGCTGATCGCAAGTTCAATGTCGCGGTCAACGACACCGGATGTTGGAGGCCAATTGGAAATACGGGGTTGTTGATGATACAATAAACGCACACCTGTTGGAAATCCAAACATCGGCAGTAAGCCTGATTCCGCAAGGACTTGGCTTAAATCATCGTCTTTATGTTCATGACTCTCAATGCACTCATTAATATCGGCTTCAAGTTCGTTGGTAACCCAGTTCATCAGTTCATCTGTTACATTTTGGAGGCCTAATTCCGTTTGCGCGGTAAGCACCTGCACGATTTGCTGAACCTGTCCTTGTTGCGTTTTGATCCATTCGGATAGTTTTTCACGATTAGTGGTCCAATCGGAGACTTTTCCAAATGCACCGTGGACGTTTCTCTCGTTTGAAGTTTCAATGGAGTGTTTGAGGAAAGCATGAAACAAAACTTCCTTCGCCAGTACCCTTTTGATAATATCCGAACTCCGAAGATCCAGATACGGTGAGGGTGTTGGGGTATTTGTAATTTCATCTGTATTGGAGAAGTAGTGGTCATCATGGGTTCTAAGACGACAAAGTGTCAAAGAGGATGCTACAGGTTCTCCGCGTCGTCCAGCGCGCCCAACGCGCTGTTGATAATTGAAACGTTGGGGTGGAACATTACCCAACAAAACTATCGAGAGCGCGCCAATATCAACACCTGCTTCCATTGTTGTTGTCACGCTAAGAAGATCAATCTCGTCCGTCTTCTTATTTTCATCATCAAGTATTACATTTTGAAACCACCGTTGTCGGGTAGGGCGTTCTTCTGAATCTGTTTGTGCAGTCAATTCCTCGCAATGGAAACGGTAAGGCTGCATATCTGAATCCGCCTGATTAGCGTAATAACCACCATATTTTTTAAATGGGTCCTCCTTCCTATCAATCTCCTCCAATTTTTCCAAACACACTGTGTTTGTGCAAATTCCACCTGCCTTGTAAAGATGTTTACGCCTACACTTGGGACATTGAAAAATAATGTCTCCTTGAGGAAGGCGAAGATTGAGTCTTTCAACGCGGAGGAGACAAGTTTCAAAACTCTCTGATGAGTTTTGCTGTTCCTCGACTGCTTTGATGAGTTCATCAGGAGGATACCCAATTTGTTCCGCTGATTTCGTGATATAGTTTCGGAGAAACGTAGGAATTTTCATTTGATCAATGTAAGGATAGTAAATCTTTGTGTATCTACGTTCTGCAAGGATTCGGGTAACAGCGGACATCATTTCAGAGACATCAAATTCCTTAATTTGCCATTTGTCTGAATCAGTATACGGTTCACACCATGCGAGCCCGAGACCTTCTAATCCCATATCTCTTCGTGCAAACAGAAGTTGTTCCGTTATCATTCTTTTTAATTCGGCTCGAATGTCTGTCACAAGTTGTTTTTGATGGCTTTCAAGTAAACGTTCTGGACGTATTGATACTGAGTTTTCATCCCATTTGAAAAGTTCTTCCCATTTATGATCAACCCGTGTATTCAGTCTACCCTTATCTCGAGAGATTTCCACCTTGTTACCGTAGCCTCCAGGATTCATACCGAGATTGATAAATGCATCAAAACAATCATTCTGAAGAGCCGTAAATGGATAGTTGCCCCCAAGTGCATTCAGTTGATTTTTTTGATCAGGTGTTAAAGGTTTTTCATCATAGAAAGCATCCTCAATATCGTAAAAAAATTGCTTTTGGTCCTGATATTTTTCGCGCAGATTGCGAGCTGCATCTCGGGCAACTCGGAAATCTACCTCACCATTTTGAAATGCATGAAGGGCTTCTAAGTCTTTATCACCTGCCTGTTTTTTCATCGCTTCAATAGCAATGAGCCTAATCATATCCTGGTAGTGGGACCACTGGATACCCACAGCATATTTTGCTGCATCCTGTCGACTATCAGAGAAGATAATCGTCTTCCGATCTGATTGATCTTTAACAGTTGTTTGCAAGGTTTCGGTGAAAATTTGGATTATTTTTTGCAAACCAGTTCTACTGGTTCGAAGTGTAGAGGGTGCTTGCTCTCTGCCATTGACAAGTATCTTTTCCGATTTGTAATCTCGTAAATCACCGCAATTGGGGCAAAACTTAGGAATTTCTGAACTCCAATCCTCTGAATCATCAATTTTGTAGTAATAACCGTTAGAATTAGATGAGGCATCCGGAGTAAGTGCCCCATCAGAATATGAAAACACGGCAGGTGCCCACTGTCTTTTATAGTAAAACCCGAAAATATGTTTACACTTTAAAGAGCAACAATTCCGCGAATACACTCGCTCGCTGGCGAGGTTTCCTAACCTCGCCAATGTAAAGTTAATTGTGGGTTTTACTATAATACCATTTTTTGTCCAAGGATTCTTGCGAGCCGGTATTTGCGTCTTCTGCCAAAATATGGCATAGGTATCATAACTTCGATCTCTAATCCCTTTTTCAGGTAAACCGGATAAATCTTGATAGTCTCCGCTGAGGTACCAACCATGAACATCTTCCGATATCTTTTGTTTGTAGCCTCCAAGGAAGATGTCCCCGCACGTTTCGCAGGTTAACAATTCCATGACTCGTGAACCGCAATCGTCACATAAAACACGCCGATTTGCGAACAGCTTTCCGATAGGAGTTTCATTGTTCGCACCTTGGCAATTTGGATTGCTACATGCCCATAGTCCTTCAAAGTTTTTAAAGAAATAATGCACACGAAGAGGCAACAAAGCCCTTCCTGTCTCCGAATCCTCCTGTTGGATTAGGTGGCGAATTAGCCCACGAATCGCATTTTTGGATATTGGTTCTGAAGCAACTTTATTTGCAGCTTCACACATATCTTCAATCGTTGAGGCGTGCAACTTGCCATTATGATTGCAAAGTTGTGCAACAGCAGATTTGATGCCTCCCTCTAAAACCCCTTCCAAATGAGAGGAATCACCATTTGAATTAAATGTTTCAAAGCGTTTTGCGTGTTTGAGACACTCTTGAAGTTCAGCACTATTATCAGGGTGTGCAGGCGAACCGATAATTTTGAAGTCTTTCCCTCGTGCGAAAAATTGGCGAAGGTATTCGCGACCTTCATCGCCTTCAAGGGATGCGCTTGACGCAATGATGCGTAGTTTTGGAGAATTAGGGTCAAGGTTGAGGCGGTTAAGTAGCGTCCGAAGCAGATAAGCCACTTCTGAACCCGCTGTGCCACGGTAGGAATGCAGTTCATCAACAACGAGATGGAAAACACTATCTGGTTTTTCCAGCCATTCCTTGGTTTTTTCAAAAATTGGTTGCTCCAAATCGCGGGTGAGCATGATGTTAAGCATTGAATAGTTTGTGATTAAGATATCAGGTGGGTGATCTTGCATGTCCCAACGGGACCACATCTCAGACGCGTCAGGATCGGTGGAAGGGAAGAAATAACGCGTTTCCTCGATTTCCTTAGCTTTTTCCGCTTGCTTCTGTAGTTTCTCAAGTTGGTTTTGGAGTCTTCGGATGTTTGGATTTGTTTTTTTTTCACTTTTTTCTTGACCGGGTACTGGTGTCAAACCGGTATAGCGACCGAAGTAGAACCTGTTATCACTCCTGTTGTTGGTAAGCCATTGACGTGCCTCTGGACTATCACAAGCGCGACGAAGCCGCATGAGTTGGTCTTCTACAAGGGCATTGAGCGGATATAGAATTAACGCTCGGATGGCAGAAGGGCGATTTTCCCCCTCACGCTGTGGAACACGCTTCTGCTGAGTTTGCCACCACGGATGCTCTGGATTCCTTCCTTCGTAAACGTTCCAGTTTTGGGACTCTTTGATGAGGTAACTGAAAATTGGCAGTAAAAAGCATTCCGTCTTTCCAGAACCTGTGCCAGTTGTAACGACGACATCCTTACGATCAATAGCTGATGCTTTAATCGCTTCTGCTTGATGTTTATAGAGTGCGCGATCTATTGGGGCAAGCCCTTCTTTACCTCCTGCTGCGAGAAATTCACCAAGTTCGGTAGGTAGTTTTAAATCCACACACAAATCTGATAACGTTTTTTCTGAGGATGGATATGGAAATATGGGTTCAAAACGGGGTTCTTGGAAAAGCAGCCCTTTTTCCCGTAATAACTTATCTCTTTCTTCCTCTAACTTCTCACTATTGAAACCCATAATGGTCTGTATGTAGCGGATGTAGGAATCACAAAGCAATTCGTAAGTTTCAAAAGGATCTAACATCAAATAACCTCCCAATCTTGATAAAGTGATTGAGCCAATCGGTATGCTATCCCAATCGGCACGTCAGAATAGCAAACAAAATTACCTATTAATTTCGGTGGATGGCCTGAACAAAGTGTCGCACACCGATCCACAATTAGCGGCACATGCAATTCGCTTCTAACACGCCATGTTTGAGATTTTTCCTTGTAAGAAATGAGTCCAGTTTTTCTACTGGAAATAGAAAGAGTGAGCCATTCACCCCAGTCTCGTGGTACCCTCCGGTGAGAGAGACCAGATTTTAAGATGTAAACATCAGGCCCATATTGAGGAATTTCATAAAGCCCGTCGCTACGCAGTAAGCTGTTGTCCGATTTATTATACTTCAAGGTAGTGAGATTAAACTTACTAAATGAATCTGGAAATACGGCTTCGCTTTGCGGAAAATGAGCATATTTTGGACTTGGCAACATACTTGACAGTTTCGCAGAAAATGCAAGGCTGATATGAATACCCAAACTTTCAATTTCAGCAAAAGAATTTTCTGTTAATCCGCTTAACACAATAGTTGTTGGAGCATATTGTTCTGAAGTGACCTCAAAATTCACTCCGATATCGAAAACACATTTTTTGAGATTCATAAGAAAGTCAGGTGTTCGACTTCCAACGAGAACATAGCGGTTTTCTACCCTTGTTTCAATTAGAGCAGCAGGGGCAATTACAACACGAGATAATTTCATCGGATCAAAATCAAGATGTCCTAACCGAGCAAGTGACTTGAGATAGGTAGATGAATATTCAAAACGGGGTTGATTGTCTGTCAATCGGTCAATTGCGTCCTTGAACTTTTCCCAATTTAGCTGCCCTTGGTGGGATAAATAGTAAAGGAGTTTATCATAAACGTTGTTTTCAATTTGGTTCATTTATGTTCTCGCGTGCTTGTTGTAATCCTTTATAGAAATGTTGTAAGTCATCATTTTCTTGATCCAATATACTTAAAATACTATCTATCACTTTCGGTTGATTTTCGATCCACGGTAAAAATCTTATAGTTAATGCCCAATCGAAAGCACGGGTTGGTGCTATAATGTTATGTGAAAGCTGAAGGTAATGTTTGACTTCCCTAAGAAGCACTCTCGGAATTTGTCTGCCTCTATTTTCAACAGCCGATGTGATTTCTTCAAGGCGGTTATAGTGTGTGTTGTATTGGTTGTCGATGTCAAGATTTGATTGACACCAAGAGTGCCATTCAGATAATGTAAGCGGAATCTCGGAAGGTCTTAAGTTCCGGGGTTCAATGGGTTCATGATTCTTGGGTTTGGGTAAGCGTGCTACACGTTCATAAAAGTCTTCATTTGTCTGGCAGCGATTTGTTCCAGAACAACGGATCAGAAATACTTTATAGTAAAGTCAAAAAATAAGTTTACATTTTCTGAGATTTATGTTAGGCTTTATGCTTATGAGATATTCATCAGATTTACGCAAAAGCGTGCTTGATTTCGTCAATACAGGTGGCAGTAAAGCCGAAGCTGAACGCACCTTTGGTGTCTCAAGGCGGGCAATCTATAACTGGTTAGAAGCCAAAGACCCTTTTGCCCATGAGAAACCGGGTCCCAAAGGTCCCCGCGACATTGATTATGATGTCCTTCGGGAACATGTCGCTGATTTTCCTGATAAGACCCTCACAGAACGCGCCAAACATTTCGGGGTTTCCAAGGGATGTATCTCCTATGCCTTTGAGAAACTCAACATTACTCGAAAAAAAAGACGCTAACCTATAAACAACAATGTCCGAAAAAACGTCAAGACTATCTTGATGCCTTAGCCCTTGAAGTTCAAGTGGCAGGTAAAACACCTGTTTATGTTGATGAGAGCGGTTTTTCAAACGCAGATATCCGGCGGTATGCTTACGCCCCGAAGGGTATCGGTGTCAGTGATAAAATATCAGGTTCACATCGGTATGCTTCCACGTCTTTGATCGCGGCACGTATAGGAGATAGTTTTACGGCACCCCTGCTTTTTCAAGGTGCTTCTGATGCGCTTGCCTTCAATGCCTGGTTAGAGCATCAGTTATGTCCATTGCTTCATGAGACGCACGTTGTGATTATGGATAATGCGTCGTTTCACAAGGGTTCAGAGACAGCAAGGCTCATCGCAGAAACGGGGGCGAGTTTGCTGTTTTTACCGCCGTATGCTCCCGAGCTGAACCCGATTGAGAAGGATTTCGCCAACATTAAGCGAAGCCGTCAATACAACCCTGAAGCTTCTATTGACCAAATCATAAAAATGTATAAGTAATTATTGATTCTACTATAATAAAACCTTTATAAAAATCGTTAACCCAGTCCAGAAAACCAGGGAGATAAGCCTCCGGAAATGATTTGTCACAATTGCAAAAACATATTACCCATGGCATATCTCCGACTTCAAGCATTTTCTTAATTGAAACTTCCAATTCAACTCGTTCTAGCCTTATTCCAAAGCACTCTTCGGCAAAAAACTCCGGAAACCAATCTTGTAATCCAAGCCATCCCATTTCTACATTGATTGTTATGTCGTAGAAATGGTTATCGCACATTAATTTCCAAACTTTAATTATTCGAGGATCGGCAATCTCAATCGCAGGAAAGGCTTTCAACGCTATATGAATAGCTGCTGCCATATTTTCATCTTCAGGGTCCGTTATATTAAACCTTCGTAGATAATAACCGAAATCCTTCAAATACGCATTTTCGTTTGTGTAGCGTTCTGTTTTTCCCTTTAATTCAGTCTTGTACCATTCTGCCAGTTTCAGAGGTTGAGCGGTGATTCTCGGTTCATCAGTCATTTTCGACTTAATTTCGGAAATTGTGTTCTCTACTGCATTAAGTTTCGGAATTAGTCGTTTTGGACTTGCAAAAAGTTGTTAGAAACCGCGATGAACCCTTGTAAATAAAGGGTTTATGTGATACAATATAGATAAGAAAATAGGGGATTGTGAGTCCCCTATCGAACCCAAAAAAGCGGGTGGCTTTTCTTGATTCCCCTTATCTGATTATTTTATCAGAATTGACTCAGGAAATGCAACCCCTAAAATAATAGAGGAGCATTTTCTGATGGATGTGATCAAGATTATGGAGATGTTTCCAACGCAAGAGGCTTGTATTGCGTATTTAGAACGTCTCAGATGGCAGGGATCCCCAGAATGTCCACATTGTGAGTCTACACACGTCAGACGCCGGACCGAACACGCTATAGGACGTATTGGACGCTGGAATTGCCACGATTGCCGATCCTCGTTCAAGGCAACACACGGAACACTCTTTCAAGGGACGAAGATACCGCTTCAGAAATGGTTTCTCGCTATCTCGTTGATGGCGAATGCGAAGAAAAGCCTCTCAAGTTGTCAACTCTCACGCGATTTGGGGTTACCACAAAAAACATGTTGGCGTCTAATGATGAGTATACGCGCAGAGATGGCGAAGGATAACGTCTTACTACAAGGAATTGTTGAGGCAGACGAAACCTATATCGGTGGCAAACGCAAGAAAGACTACGATAAAGAGGTTGGCGAACCCCGTAAACGCGGGCGCGGCACAGCGAAAGATGTCGTGCTTGGTGCCGTCGCAAGAGGCGGGAAAGTTGTCGCTGAACTTGTTGAGAATGTCAAGGGTAACACAATCGCTGAGTTTATCAAGACGTTTGTGAAAATAGACGATGCCGAACTCTATACCGACCAATATAAAGGCTATAACTCTATCGGTAAAGAGATGAAGCATGAAACGATGAACCGGAGTCAGAAATGGGAGCCTGATGGGATACATACGAACACAATGGAAGGTTTTTGGTCTTTTGTGAAGCGTGCGTGGTATGGATCGCATCACCACTATTCAACACAATACACGCCCCTGTATCTCGCAGAGGCGTGCTATAAATACAACTACCGCGATGAAAATATCTTCGCGAAGTTTCTCACCGAAAGTATGAGCGGTGAAATCTGAAAAAATGAAAAATTCCAAGTCCAAAACGACTAATTCCGTTAAGTTTTGCTTCCAGAGTTCCAATCTCCTCCAAGATTCTCGAATCTAACTGCTTGATCCCATCTGGCACTCTCTGGTCTACCAATTGACTTATTTCTTGTTCATTAAGGGGTTGAATTTCAGTAAGTTTGTTCTCAAATGAATTGATTGATCCCTGAAGTTCAGAGAACCTTGATTCAAGTGGACCAATCCGATTCATCAAATCAACCAATTGGGTAGAACGCGACTCTATACTGGAAATCCGATCATCAAACTGATTGTGTTTGTCTATGATTGTTTGCTCAAGGTTGTGAAGTCTCGTATCAAAGTCCTGACGCACCTTTGCTATTTGTTCAGTAAGTTCTTGCTCCAATTCATCCGGAGATTCCATGGCAGAAATCCGCGAATTAATATCTGTAATATCTTGAGATAATCTATCAATAGCCTGAAACAGTTCATCAACCTTATCTGGGAGTCCTGCTAATTGTTCTCTTTGTTCAATTTCCTTGCATGAAGGCATTTGGTTAATTAAATTTTGGATCCGCTCATCTTCATTAAAGTAACCATATTCATAAAAACGATTAACTACCCCCTGATGAATCGCGGTATTGTGACTTGCTTGTAACAAAAACTTGAAACACTCAATATCCAACTCGCTATTCGGCGGCTTTATACAATTGTGATTCTCATCAAAGTCTCCTCCATTGTTGAAGGCAGTTAGAGTATTACCCAATTCTTGGTGCGATTTAACCCAGTACATCCAAGTATCCGCGAACGAATTCCAGGCAACAGAATCGGGATTCGTAAGCTCCTGTTCGCTTCTTAGTTTAGTAATCAACTGCGGAACCGTTAGTGTGAATGGAGCACGCCCATCTCGAAATCCAGGTACTCTACGTTGAAGCAATCGATTTCGTATAAACAACTTTCCTTCGAGATCTGTTACCTCTTCCAAAAACTGGATAAAATCTGCTGGACCTAATTCTATTAAAATTCTTCGCTTCGCTTCTGGATACGGTTTCCCTTCCATATCTACTTACCTATTTGTTTGCGGAGTTCCACGTAAGACAGAGCTGTTTCGTAATAGTGATTCAACTTTTTCTCAACAAGTGCTCGGAGAGCAACGTTCTGATCTAAGTATTCAAGTGCCTCGTCAAACCATTCAGGTACTGAGGTATTTTCACGTTTGAAGTCGATCGCTACTTTTATGACCGAAGATATTATGTTTGCAGGAGTTTTTAAAAATGGATCGGATGGTGGAGGTTTTGGTATTTTTTCCACATCCTTCCAAGATACTTGGGGAATATTGATGCCGAAAAACTTCGCCCCTGTTAACCACACCCCGAACTCATCTGAAATCTCTGCAATCTGACGATCCATAAAAATAGGTAGATCTTTAGAATCAGAATCAATGTTAATGGCGAGGGTTTGCTTTTCATGATTGGTGGAGCGAATTGGAGAAATAATTCGCAACGTTGCCTGACAATCAAGGTATAAAAATTGATATTCGTTTGTATTCGGTCTGCCAGACAACTCAATTTTCCGGTCACCCGGAATCTCCGTGACTTGACCGTTGATATAAAACGACTTACCGGGCAAGTCAATGAGATTAGGAACAACAATTATGGGAAGATGAAAGTCGAAATATGAGTTGCTCCGTTTGTCAAATGGCAATCCGCCAACAAAGCGAATTTGATTCGATGTTGTTACCCGAAGCCCTAAGATAGACGAATCACATAAAGCAGTTGGCTTTATCTTGATGTATTGCCATCCTGTTTCTTGGTCGGCGATATAAATTGATTTTGGTATAGGTTTTTCGTTGCAAATCTGATGTAAAAATGATATGAGGCCTCTTTCTAACCGTTTACGATAGACGATAATGTGATCTTCATACAGCAAAAGATTGCCTTTGCTAAACCATCCATCATCTGGTTCTGAATCATGCCGAAAGATCCATATCTCAGACGGTTTTAACCGAAAAGTTGATGGTTTGGTTTCCTCCGATTTGAGTTCAACACCATTTTTTAATATCTGAAAGGCAAGAGAATTGGCTTGCATAACGCATGGTTTAAACCATGCGTCATCCAGAGGTCGTAATGTTTTAATACCAAGGGTGTTATATTTGAAAGTTGTTTTAGCACCTCGTTTGCATCTCAACCAATAGCGCACCTCATCAATATCACCGGATCTATTGAATCGTAGTTGAACATTAATCCGATTTGGATTTTGTCTTTTTATTCCGCGCGAGATTCTCTCTGTAACTTCCCCGTCCCAGTTTTCCAATAACAATTGAATCTGCCCTAAAATCAATCGGGTTTCAGCAATCTTTTTTTTACGAATAGGTCGTGTTATTTTTACTAATAGATTTTCAAAATATCTACTTGAACTAAGTAGATCAAGAAGTTGTTTCTCGGCAAGGTATACCCCAGGTTTCAGTTCGGTTTCCTGAAAAAGAGCATGAAGTTTATGTTCGTCGTATTTGCTAATCAGACATTGCGATTTTGGATACCAGACAAATCTTTGGTTTGGTGGCCCCTCGGTCAAATGAAGTTTAATATCATGTTGATATTCCACCCAGTTTTGAAGGTGTTTCCAGAATTTCTCAATGTTTTCTAAATCACCTTGCTTCCACCTACCACGGTCAGGATCATCAAAAAAGAGGTCATTTAAAGGCTCATAGTAATTAAGTGTTTCCATTTTACTTGCAGCAAAAACAGTAAGGGCAAGGAAAGCAGCTTGAGGCGGATCTTCTTTGGAGTAGTCTTTCCACAAAATTGGCTTTACTGCCCGAAAGTTAACTGCATCGCTGCGGACAACCTTATGCCGTACAGCCATTTTTAAGCTGTCAGCAGCATCAGGGACGTTGAAAGCGGAAAGTTCGGCAATTTCATCAAGTCCTTCAGCATTGGTTTGTAAAAAAACGATTTCACCTGGCTCACAATCTTCAAAAAAGTAGGAGATGATTGCTTTGTTCCACTGTTCATACGTTACCATAATCACTTATTCCGTGGGTTAAAGGGTTTGCATGGGGCAGGGTACACTCTCAATTATGCCCCTATCATATCACAACTGTTAAAAATTTGTCAAGTAAAAATGTGAAAAGGGCAGGGCTACTTAGTTTTCGATTTTGATTTTGGTTTTCGTTGGCAGATGTTAACGTTTTTTTTCGCAATATCGCGAGCGCAGCTCGCTCCTACAAAGAAAAATGTACGCATAAGCAATATTAAATAATAAATTATCAATTTAGAGAGTTTTAAGTTATACTATGGGTAAATCTACTTCACAAGGAGCGTCTCGAGTGATGATATACGCAGAAATTGGCGATGCGTCGGCACTTGATCGTCTTGATGCTGCGCTTTCTGAAGCGACGAAACCGCAATGGTATCGGCGTTTACTGATCATCAAACTCAGTGCCACCGAGGGTATGTCGGTGTCGAAACTCGCAAAGATGTTCAATCTTTCAGATGCCAGCGTTCGTAGCTATATTCATAAGTATAACACCTCGGGTTTAGAGGCGTTGATACCCAAGAGTCCACCGGGGTGTCGTGGTAAAATCACGCACTTTAGCAAATCCGACTGGGACCGACTTCTTGAGCAAACGCCGAATCAATACGAAAAACTTCAGACGGACTCTCGGCAATGGACGCTTGAACTCATTAGAGTTTATCTCAAGGCATATCACGAGATTTCGGTAACACCGCCAGCGATCTATCTGGCTTTACGACGGACGGGCTACCGAACGGGTCGGAGCAAACTCCGTGTGGGGAGTCCGGATCCCGAGTATCAAGCCAAACGGCATCAACTCACGGAGTTGTCGTGTTTGCCAAGACGGGAGAGTTGACGAGTGAGGCGACTCGGTTGATTCTCCCAGATACCCAACTTCAGCGTTTAGGTCTCCCGCCACCCGAAAATAGCCAAAAGGCATCTCGCCTGTTTTTCTTTGACGAAGCCAATGTGTCCTGGTGTCCCAAGACTGGACGCGTCTATCGCCAGCAAGGCACTGAATATAAGGTGGATACACCTGGCAAAAATCAGCGGAAATACCTCATCGGCTCTTTAGAATACCCTTCGGGTGATGGCTTGTATGAGATCTATGCCAACAAAACGCATCTTCAGATGAAAACTCATTGGCAAACCCTCATGGAAATGTATCCCGATGAGTTGCTATTTATCGTCCGAGACAATGCCTCAAGTCATACGACGGCAAAGTTGGACGATTTCCTCATCCACCACAAAGACCGATTGCGTTTAGTCCCGATGCCGACTTATAGCCCGCATCTGAATCTCATTGAGCGATTGTGGCATCTCATGCGAGATCAAATCAACAGGAGTTATTTCTTCAAGAGTTTCCCTGAACTCTGTGAAGCCGTCATCGGGTGGCTTCACAGATTACCTTTTTCGAGATTCCAATCTTTGATGGGCATTCATGTGCCACAGCAAGGGAATTTGGAAAACTGTGAAATGTATATTTAATATTGCTTAAAGTGAATCTGTAAAACTAAATGTTCCTGATGTGCAAGAATTGTTAATGCTTGACAATTTTTTATGGATGGAATATAATTAGCATCGGTTCAATAACATAATGACTTGATAACAGTTAAGAATATAGGATTGGACATTATCGCCTTATTTCGTCAAGAATTTGGAAGCCTTGCAAATTTTGAACAGTCAAGAGGCATTCAACTCCCCACAGACATTGCAGCCCTATTGACTCCACCATAGATTTGAATATGAATTCACCCATTGAGATTACTGATTTAGAAGACTACATCAATTACATAGGCGATATTGCGACATCGGAAAAAAGGCATCTCTATCGTGGGCAAGAAGATACCGAATGGCAAGTGAGAAGCAGTGCACTCCGACGCTTGGAACTGGAAGAAGAATACACAGCCTCTGATGATGAGTTTCCTTATGTGTATTTAGAGTATCTTTTAAAGATTATCTATGAGGTCAAACTCAATTATCCGTCTACATACAGAAACTTGTTCCCGTTGGAATGTCTGGCGCATTTACAACATAACGGCGTTGCTACCGGTCTAATCGATTTCACCTTCAATCCGCTTGTTGCACTTTGGTTTGCTTGTGCATATCAACAGGAAGGCACAGATGGCAAAGTGATTGTTCTGGAAAATGATCGTGAAGTGATAGAAGAAATAGGGACACCAGAGAAACTTGAAAGTGACTTGGAAACCTTTTTTGGTGTTGGTGAAGCGAAATGGCACCTGTGGTCACCAGCATTAGATAGCCAATTCGTTGATACGCAACGTATGACTCGGCAGCATTCTGTATTTCTATTCGGTTTGCCTGAAGTAGCGAGTGAAATGGTTGCCAGCGAAATCGTAATCCCGTATGATCACAAAAGACGATTGAGAATAGAGTTAGCGACAGTGGGAATCTCGGAACAAACCCTGTTTGCTGATCTGCTCGGCTTTTTCGACAGAAACACCGCTCAGCATCCCTATGGTTCTGCTCTAATTGAATCTGACACTGGAGGAAGTCTATCATGAAAAACCGTTTACTGAAGGGCGAAGAAAATCTCTACCTTGACTATATGATGCGCGGCAGCGTTAGATTGGCAAAAGGATTCTACGACCCAGCAATCCAAGACTTCAACGAGGTGCTTAAACTAAAACCTGGTTTTTTGGATGCCTATCACATTCGAGGCGTTGCCTATCGAAAGAAAGGCGAAGTTGACAAAGCCATTGAGGACTTTAACACGACAATAGACCGCAAGCCTGATTTAGCCGGAGCCTATTACAACCGCGGTGTCGCTTACTATCATAAAGCACAGATTGAAAAAGCTATGGCGGACTATAACACCTCAATAGACCTCAAACCCACGCTTTCTCGTGCCTATTACCAACGCGGCATCATTTACCACGATAGCGGCGAAGTAGATAAAGCCATTGAAGATTATAGTACTGCCATTAAACATCACTATAATTTTGCTGATGCTTATAACAAGCGAGGACTCGCTCATCGCGATAAAGGCGAGATTTATCAGGCGATCAAAGACTTTGGCAAGGCGATAGAGCACAGCCCTAAACTTGCTGAAGCGTATCACAATCGTGGTGAAACTTATGCCATCAAAGGCGACTCTGAATTTGCTATTGATGATTATAATCGGGCAATAAGCCGAAAACCTGAGTTCGCTGAAGCTTACCACAGCCGCGGGCAGGCTTACTTTAGGCAACACGATTTTGACACTGCTATTCAAGATTTCCAAAAAGCCATAAGTCTGAAACCTGAGTTCACTGATCCCTATCTTTCCCTCGGTAACGTGTATGAAGTCAGAGGCGAACATTCTAAAGCTCTTGAAAACTACACCAAAGTTATAGAACTGAAGCCGGGAGATGCAGGTGCCTATGCGAATCGGGGCAACGCTTATTGCCGCCAGGGCGACCTGGATCGTGCCATCAGAGACTACAATAAAGCCATTGAACTGGAACCCAGTCATGGCTTAGCGTATGTAGGACTCGGCAACGCTTTTGACCAAAAAAGCGACCTGGAGCGTGCCATCCAGTACTACAATAAAGCCATTGAACTGGAACCCGACCATCCTGTTGCTTACCGCAACCGAGCTGGGATTTACAATAAAAAAGGCGAGGCAGATAAAGCGATTGCCGACTATACTAAAGTCATAGCACTGCAACCGTTGATTGAGGAGGCACATTACTTTTTAGCGGAGGTTTACATGCAAGTTGAAAATTGGCCAGAAGCCAAATTAAATTTGATGCTTGCCAGAACCCTCGGTGTGGATATTATCCATTTATTTCGTAAGAAATATGGAAGCGTTGCAAACTTCGAGCAAACAATAGGCATTCAATTGCCCGCAGACATCGCCGCATTGCTGATACCCTCGCAGGCATAAATGTTGACCAATCCTATCGGGACGCAGACGTTTCCACAGTGGGTGCCTCAGCTGACAAGACTTTCATAACCCGCGTCATCCGCGAAATCTGTGTCATCCGTGATTCAGACAAACAATATCCGTTTTCCTACCACTTGCATTCTCCTATCTTGTAAATCCACTAATACTCAATTAACTTGATTAGAAGTCTTTTGATCAAGTCAGCATTGCGAGGCACAGGGACCTCGCGCTACAAATGGGGTTAATTTGGTATAATCCGATAAATCCCGGTTCAGACGCATTCACCCTCGTGCAAAGACTAAAACATCGTAATCCTGTCCGTTATACGCAAACTGGTTTTTGAGTTGTCCTTCACAAGTGAACCCAGCCTCTTCTAAAACCGCTGCCTTCTTTTCAGCACCGCTGTCAACATAACACTGAACCTTCGATTCGGGAAAGTCTACCGCTGAAAGCAAGGCGGGGACAGCATCTGCGAAATTTGGATGGAAGAAGAGGTCCAGCACGGCAGTCGCCGGTCGCCAGCGTTCATCACGGCTGACAGTCGCCCAACCGACGATTGCACCATCCGATGAAATGAGCAGTTTGGTATCTTCGTAGACATCCTCTGTTTCCAAAGCGTGTTTGAAACTCAGAAATCCGCCTTCAAGGTTCGTGGGACCGTAGACTCCCCACTTAAGACTCCGCAGCGCGTCCCAACCTACTATTCCTGACAACGCCGTGACTTTCGGCCAGTCATGCCATTCAACGGATTTCGGCTGCGCAGGTGCGGGCGCGAAATAGCGTTCTTCAAAGTCTTCGTTTACGTAATATTTCATGAAACCGGATTCTGAATATACACTCTCAAATCCGAAACTGTGGTAGATATAATACGGGGGACTGTTGTATCCGGTGCCGAGGTAGAGTGCGCGACCCGTGCGTTGTCGAAAATCCTCCATCTGATACGCCATCACGCCTTTACACGCGCCTTTCCTACGTTGTTCCGGCAACGTGAAGACATGCCCTAAAATGCCAATGCCTTCATACTCGACCGTCATAATGTTGGTAATCACGTGTCCGTCAAGTTTACCGACATAGAAACGGGTTTCCAATGCATCAAGCACTTCCGTAACGCACCGCTCAATGTGCCACTTATAGTTGCCCGGTTTATGCCCAAGGAACTGTTTCACCTCTTCGGCATAGTGTTCATCCGGCGCAGTAATCACACCGACTTCCATCCGTTCTTCTGTTTTGAGTACTACCTCGCCAAGTTTATCGTACATAGCCATCTCCATTAGATTTATTAGAGGAAAAATAATTGGCAAATCCGCTGAAAATATGGTATACTTAAAAAGGCTTGATGTCAAGCCTTGAATGCTTGTTGTATCGCTGAGCGTGCTATGGAGGCGCGCACAAAGGTTCATACGGAGGGACCATGGAAACAGAGCAGACACTGGTTTTGATCAAACCCGATGGCGTTCAACGCGGACTTGTCGGTGAAATTATTGCCCGCTACGAACACAAAGGACTCAAAATTGTTGCAATGAAACTTTTGCAGCTTCCGCTCGTTACAGCAGAAGCACTCTACGCTGTCCATCATGGCAAGTCTTTTTACGATGTACTCATAGAATTCATGACATCGGCACCTATTATTGCCTTGGCTATTGAAGGACGGAACGCGATTGAATTGGTACGCATCCTTAACGGAGAAACTGACCCAAAGAAATCCCAACCGGGAAGCATCCGAGGCGATTTCTCAATCAACATAACGCACAACATTGTTCACGCATCGGATTCTCGGAAGAATGCACAGCGCGAATTGGACATCCTGTTCGCAGCTGAGGAACGCTATAAATATCACCGAGTGGATGAGGCTACCCTCCATCCCACGGCGGTGTAACCGAGACGCAGCAAAAGCACTCGCCGTTGAGTCAACCAATAAACTTCCCACAATCTGCGGACACCTGAAAGATAGTTATTAGACATTGAAAGTTGCCTATGCTTGAAGTAGGTGTAAATCCTTAAACCCGATTTAGACAAGTTACATCACGTTGTATGCGGAAGAATTTGTCTGAATCAGGTTTTTTGTTGCAATTTTATGCGATATATTTTACGATAAACTATATTTAAAAAGAACCTAACGCCGTAGCGTTTTTTTAACACGCTTACGGTAAACATTAGAAGGAAAACACCATGAAAAAACTTTTATTTATCCTCGGTGTAGTGTGTTTCAGCCTCATCGTTGTCCATATCAGTACTGCCGAGATCGACCTCGAGACGGCGGTCGGTATATGGCTGTTCGATGAAGGCAAAGGGAATGTTGCTGGTGACGTTTCCGGTGTAGGAAACGATGGCGAGTTGGTCAAATCCCCTGCATGGGTGAAAGGTAAGTTCGGCATGGCACTCGAATTCGATGGAAAAGCCAGCTGCGTTTCAACCGGGCAGAAACTTCTCGATAACCGGGAAGAGTTCACCATTCTCACTTGGGTCCAGACGGGTGGTCTTGCCGCGAACCGTATCGGGCTCGTTGGACAGAACGATTCACCGGAGTTCGGTTTTATCAACCCCCAATCCGTTAACCTTTGGACACCCACCGCAGGTGGAACAACCAACCCATGGAAATTCAAGCACGACGATGGTGAATGGCACCACGTCGGGTGTGTCGCCACGACAGAGTATGTCCATGTCTATATTGACGGCGAGTACATTGAGAAAAAAGGTGGTTGGGCAAACCACGGTACTTCTGCCTTTAACGTCAACATCGGTGGGTGTGGTGTCTGGGATGCCGCTGGCAATTTCTTCCCGGGTGCAATGGACGAAGTCGCTATTTTCCATTCCGCTTTGGAACAAGAAGATGTTCAGGAACTGATGGATAAGGGATTTAAGGGATATTTGGCAGTCGATCCGAGAGAGAAACTCGGTGTAACTTGGGGACATATTAAGACGACCAACCATTTCAAATAACCCATAATCGTCCGTTTTTTTTATGTTTGTAGGCGCGCTTGGCAAATAGTTAAGCGCGCCTATGTAATCATATTCCCTCCAAAAATTAGGTTCCCGATCTTCACTTCTAATACCAAATAGGACTTATACCCCATTAACGTGATTAGAAGTCTTTTGATCAAGTCAGCATTGCGAGGCACAGGGACCTCGCGCTACAAATGGGGTTAATTTGGTATTATACCCAATTAACGTGATTAGAAGTCTTTTGATCAAGTCAGCATTGCGAGGCACAGGGACCTCGCGCTACAAATGGGGTTAATTTGGTATTACGCAAACGCCATTTGGGAAGAAAGCGGACGCTTTGGATTCTGCAAGCAAAACCGTGAGAAGATAGGTCGCCGAGGCACGGGGACCTCGGCGAACAGATGCTTGCTGCGTAAGTCCTAACCAACTTAACGTGATTAGAAGTCTTTTGATCAAGTCAGCATTGCGAGGCACAGGGACCTCGCGCTACAAATGGGATTAATTTGGTATAACCTATTTCGCCTCGTGAAGCTGCTGGAGCCTCTCCAATGCATTTTTATTACCCGGTTCCAACTGAAGCACCTTTTCAAATGCGCTGATCGCCCTCGATATATTTCCAAGTTCCTGATACGCAATACCCAACGCCTCATACGCACGCATATATTCTGCGTCAAGATTTATTACCCTCTCAAACCGTGTGACCGCTTCCGCGTACTGTCCTTTCGTCAGAAATATTAAGCCGAATCTGTAAATCGCTTGTACGTCTGTCGCGTCATCGGTTGCAACTATTTTGTAATGCGGTTCCGCTTCAGCATAACGCCGTTTTTTCCAGTAGACACCGGCGATATCTCGGTGCAGCGAGGGTTTCGTTGGCAGCAGTTTAAGTGCTTTCTGATACTGTCTTATTGCCTGTTCCAACTGTCCCGTGTCTTCGTACACCATCGCAAGATTCGCATGGACGTTCGCCAGAAACGTGGAATGACCTGAATCACTGATTCCTTTAGGTGATTGTGATTTTTTAACGAGATTATGCAAAAGTCGAATCGCCTTTTGAGCTGTGTGGATGGCTGCGTCGGTCCGTCCGGTTTCATAGTAGATTTGTGCTATGTAGGAATAGACCTGTGCCTTTGAATAGGAAATCTCATCAGGCTTTTTCTGTTTCTGGACATCTTCGTCGCTGCGGAGTAGTATCTGCGCGCTTTCTAATATGGCAAGTGCCTCACTGTATTTCTCTGTATGAAGAAGGGCAATGCCGTAGTCAAGCCAAACTTCCACATCTTTTTGCGCTTGCGAGATAAGCGGTTCAAATTCAGCAACAGCACTCGTATAATCTCCTGCTGACATATAACGTCTACCGCGCTCCAGATGTAGCGGTGCAGTGACTCCCGCTCGAAGCACGTCCCACCACAGCGGATCAGATAGCTCACCGTATTGACTCGGGTGCCGAGCCGCTCGCGCGTGCTGTTTCGCCGTTTGTTGATCTCCGAGTGTAATAGCAACTTGCACCATCAGCGCGTGCGCTTCACTTTGTCTCGGATTCAGACGCAGTGCGCGTTCCAAATGTGTTCTGGCAAGCTGTACTTGTTGCCTCAGAAGTGCGATTTCGCCGAGCCAGAGGTCAGAAAACGGATTGTTGGGTTGGAGGTGCTTCGCGTGTTCCAAATGCTGTCGTGCTTCATCAAGTCTCCCTAAAATCCGCAGCGCGGAAGCGAGGTAGAGATGCGCAGGAACGTATGCCGAATCCAATGTAAGCGCACGGGTAAGGTGTTTGACTGCCTCCTCCGGCTGGTGCTGTTTTGTCAAACGCCCCAGAAAATAGAGCCATCTGAATTCATCAGGAGCAAGTCTGTTAGTTTGGCGATAACACGCTATCGCTGGAACTTCCCAACCGTGACTGAGATAGACGTGCCCCAACTGTCCCCAGACACCTGCAGCATCAGGAGAACTCCGAACAGCGTCTTGTGCAGTCTCAATTGCCTGCAAAAGCAGCTTTTCCTCAACCAAATCAAGGTCGGCAGGCTCCGGGATATCAATGTTATTTGCAAATATCCGACTGCTGATCAGCATTAAAAGAAAAAAGATAACCAATTTCTTCAAAAAGGCACCCCCTTCCCCTGATAAATCTTTACACGGCGGTTAGCAGTTGTCCCAGGAAATCTTTCGCGGCTTCCGTCTTGCCAATGCACGTCAATCGCTTGAATTTTATTGATCGCTCCCAACCCGAAATGCATGATCGGATCGCTGCTGCTGAGATAACTTGATCCCGGCAGCACGTAGCCTGTCAATGTACGTGATTCGGTGCGGAGTGTCACTTGTGCGCCGAGTGCGTCGCGATTTTCGGTAATCGCTTGCACGAAAAGCCAGTGATGCTGCGGCGGCGGTGCGTCGTTTCGGAAAAGGCGAAGCCGATTATCAAGACTACTCACCACAATATCAACATCACCATCTCGGTCAATATCACCGAAAGCCATTCCGCGGCTTACTTCAACGCGTCCCGTGAAATCGGGTGCTCTCGAACTCACATCGCTGAAAGCGAACCCCTCTGTTGTCTGAGAATTTTGGAAGAGGAGATTCGGTTCGGCGTAAAAGTTCCAAAATTCGCCAACGCTTGCCTTCTTCAGGATACCCCCGCGCTTCACCCGTCCATTGACGAGTGCGATGTCGAGATCAGCATCGTTGTCGAAATCAAGGAAACCGCCCCCAAAGCCTGTAAAACGTAGGTCGCGTCCGGCAAACCCTGCGATCTCAGTCATGTCAACGAATACAGAATAGGGTGAAGCAACATAAAGCGTGTTTGTCTCACCAGACAAATGCGTTACAAACAGATCTGGATGCGTATCGCCATTGACATCCCCAACAGTGATACCCATGCTGCCTTCGGGTTGTCCGTAAGCGTTAAACGCAAGTCCATGCAATATGGCTTCCTCAGCAAAAGTACCATCGGTCTGATTGACCCAGAGATGGTTCGCTTCGCCATCGTTTGCAACAAAAAAATCCGCCCACCCGTCCCTCGTCAGATCAAGACACACAACGCCGAGGCCTCTGCCAGACATTGCAGCGATACCCGCCCGCTCGGTTACATCTGTGAACGTACCGTCGCCATCGTTTCGGAACAGTCGATCTGTGGCAGGCTCGAAAACTTGTGGGTTACAATAATCTGGCGCGCTCTGTTTCCCACGACACACCGTCTCTGGATCAAACTGAACGTAGTTGGCTACATAGAGGTCGAGGTCTCCGTCTCTGTCGTAATCACCAAAGGTTGCGGATGTCCCCCAAGCCTCATTTGAAAGACCTATCTCTTCTAATGCGAACGTGCCATCACTGTTGTTTCGATAGAAAACATTGGCACCGTAGTTCGTCACATAGACATCTACGTCGCCATCATTATCCACATCGCCGATTGCTACGCCTTGTCCGTATCCTTCGTGTCCGATGCCAGCGGCTGCTGTAACGTCAACAAATGTTCCATCGGGTTGTTGTTGAAAAAGCTGATTTGGTGCAGGAGAGTCCTCTTTACCGGGTGGCGGAAATCGGATGTGCAGGACATCCAGCGCGCCATCGTTATTGTAATCAAAGAGTGCGACCCCGCTCCCTATCACCTCGGGTAGGGCGTGCGTACCTGGTGACCAAGATGCCTCCGTCTGTGAAAAACCGAGCGCAGCGGTCACTTCCGTAAATAAGGGGTTATCTACCTCCGCTTGTGCTGTCCACAGAAATCCGATTACAACAGTGAGCATGATAGCGCATAGTTTCGTAAACATGATGTCATCCCAATATGCTAATCGCTTCTTAGGGCAAAATCATAAACTCCAATCGTTGATGTGCTTCACGTAATGCGATTTCTACTGCCGCTGGTGTTTCGGCACGCGCAAAGATGAAACCGAGATATCGCGCCCCCTCTGGCAACGGTACGACTTCTCCACCAATAGGAATTGTGATATTGACCTCTACAATTCCTTCCACGTGATACGCGGATGTTTTGCCGCGGACTTCACCCAGAATGCCAGCCTTCGGCACCGGAATCATTATCACCCCCGCTGCCTGCTGCTCGCGTTGCAACCCTTCGACCGATTGCCCAATCGCGTGTCGGATCACAAGTTCTTCCAGCGACATTCCAGTTCCGAACCGCAAAGTTCTTGCACAGAGGCCGCCAATCGTCCGCGCAGCAATTTCGATGAGATGCGCGCCCTTATCGTTATAACGCAATTCGGCGTGGACGGGTCCGTGTCGCATCCCTAAAGCATCGGCAGCTTCCGCTGTCGCGTTATGTAAGGTGTCTTGGATATCTGCTGATAAACGGGAAGGCGTAATATAGAGAGTCTCCTCAAAAAAAGGACCTTCAAGCGGATCGGGTTTATCAAAGAGCGCAAGCACCTTAAGTTCACCGTCTAAGAGGATACCTTCCAGTGCCACCTCTATCCCCGGAATATAGTCCTCAACGAGCAAATATTGCGAAGCGTGCGTCGAGGAATCGGGGTTACAAACCTCTCCTACGTTGGTGGCATCCTTCAAAGCGTGGAGAAGTTTCGTTGTCCGCTGAAAGGCTTTGATAAATTCAGTAGGCGTATCTGCTCGGATGACACCGCGGCTTGCGGAGAGGGAGAGTGGTTTGATGACACACGGAAAACTGAGGTGTGCATCCGTGTCGAACTGGGTTCTCACTATCTCAGCGGGGTCATCATAGATAGAAAAGCGTTGGTAAGCGGGGACCGATACGCTGTTCGTTGCTAATGTATGCCTTAAGAGGTATTTGTTGCGCGTGGCTTTTGCTGAAGCGACAGGATTATGTGGAAGCCCTAATGCCTCTGATGCAGTCGTGGCAAGCAGGGTTGTGTCATCATCGACACCAACTATTGCCGCAAGCGGGTGTGTATCGGTAAACTCAAGAATTGCCTGTGTCGCAGCGATTGGCGCGCTGAAGTCAAGCACGAGGGTGTGGCGCGGCGAGAGGTCTGCTGTCGTTGCGGCTTCTTCTGATGCGACAACGACCTCTACATCAAGTTTTGAGGCAGCTTCCAAGAAGTCGGCGGCTCGGTATGTGCGTGTTGGAAGGAGCAGAAGGATCCGGGGTTTTTCTGACCGTTGATGCTGCATTTAGGAATCTCCTCCTGCTTGGTTATAGAGTAAGCGCGGTTACAAACTGCGCCTACCGGGCTTGGAGAATCAGAATTGTCATTAACTGGTACGGGAGCCTCGCAATAACTTCTGATATGATGCGTGGGCACTCTGCGCATCTTCCTCACCGTCAAGGACACGGCGCAGGCATTGCACAATGCCAATCGGATCATCTTCACCGAAGATAGTGCGTCCGAATAGGATCGCGCGTCCACCGTTGCTGGCGACATTGTGCGCTAAGGCGAATGTGCTGCGTGCATTTTGACGAGGACCGCCCAATGCACCGATCACTAACGTCGTATCGAATTGGCACAACTCAGTCCAGACATCGGCGGTCGTATAGGCAGTCTTAATAAAGCGCGGGCGTTGGTGTTTTCGGAGGTAACTCATCGTCCGAACAATAGAATCGGCGACATACATGCCCCGTTTCTCCTCATCCATTCCGGGCAGTTTAATGTTCGGTAAAAAGACCTCTAAGAGATGGTCGAATCCTTCGATTTCACCAACAATATGTGCAAATTGCACATACGCCTGCAACATCCGCTCATCAGCGATGGGATCATTGTTGAGCGTAATGGAGTACAACCCAAGGTTCACGCGACATTCAAGTGCGGGACCGATGAGTGCCTCACAATAGCGTTGCATATCCTCTGGAAATACCGTCTGAAACGGCATTGATGGACTGGAAGTATAGACCCCAAACCGCGGGTTCCAGATAGCTGTTTCCGAGTTCATCCGAACAATCGGCGTAATCGGTGTGTTTTCAAATAGGTTTTCTTCAAGCGCAAGCGTTTCTGCATCGGCGGGTGTCATCAGAAGTCCATCTAATTGCCCATCAGCAACAAGGTCGCGTTGCAGTTGCAAAAACTCTGCATGTGTGCGGTAGTGAGGTTTTGGATGCTGCACCTGTCCAAGCCCTTTAATCCCCGCGGATGCGAGTGGATCCGCAGCGAAAACCAGAATCGGGTTCTGTGCAAGCAGGTCTGTATCAGCAAGTTTTTCAAATATCCGGTTGCCCATCTATAATTAGTTCCTTGTAATTAGTTGTCAGTTATCAGTTATCATACCAAATCTGAAAAATAAATTCGCATTTATGAGATTTTGAAACTCTATGAGGTTTCCGCATGTAATACCCAATTAACTTGATTAGAAGTCTTTTGATCAAGTCAGCATTGCGAGGCACAGGGACCTCGCGCTACAAATGGGGTTAATTTGGTATAATACCAACTTAACTTGATTAGAAGTCTTTTGATCAAGTCAGCATTGCGAGGCACAGGGACCTCGCGCTACAAATGGGGTTAATTTGGTCAGGACTTACGCAATTTACGTTCGTCTCGACTATGTTCCGCAGGGTCCCCGTGCCCTGCATGCGTTCATGTCTGGATGGGCACGAAAGCCGAAGCCATCCATCCCAACAGCGTTTTGATGCGTAAGTCCTATTGGTATAAGAGGCGCAATAATGCACGTCGCATTTGGGCGAGTACGCCGCAGAATTGCGCCACTACGAACCGGTTTTCGTTAATGAGAAACGGTTATTCAGAAATGGCATCAGTTGTCAGTTTGCCTCGCAGCGAGAGTTACAAGAGGTTTTTGATGATTCTAACATCTCCTGTGACTGTTCTCACTGCGAAGCATGAAAGGATTTTTGAAAAAAATCTGTACTGACGGCTGATGACTACTTTCATAGTGTATTCGTTGGATCAATGTCTATCACAAATTCAATAGCCTTCGATTTAATGATGGCTGGCGGTTCGTCAGTAAAACGCTTAAAGAGTTGCCCCATTTTTTTAGGATCGGTACTTCGGAGCAAAAGATGCCATCGAAATTTCCCTTCAATTTTCGATAATGGTGCCGGTGCGGGACCGAGGATCTCCACCGATGTTCCCTCTACCTTGGGAACCTGTGAAGCGTGTTCTTGATCCGTCTGCCAAATTTCGAGTTGATCTCGCGTGGTATGGGCGGCTTCAATAACCGCTTGTTCGTCTTTACCGCGGAGTAAGAGGGTCGCAACATGGGCGAAGGGTGGATACCGTAACGCGTCCCGCGCTACAATCTCCTGTGCATAGAAATCGAGATAGTCATGTTTCTGTGCAGCCTCTATACAGTAGTGCTCGGGCATGTAGGTTTGGATGACCACCTTTCCTTCAAGTTCTGCGCGTCCAGAGCGTCCTGCGACCTGTGTGAGTAGACTGAATGTCTGTTCACTTGCCCGGAAATCAGGAAGATTCAAGGCTGTATCCGCTGCGATGACCCCTACAAGTGTAACGTTTGGGAAGTCTAACCCCTTTGACACCATCTGTGTGCCTATCAGAATATCAATCTTCTGTTGCCCAAATTCGTCTAAAATCTGCTGATGTGCGTTTTTTCGCGCTGTTGAATCGGCATCAAACCGTTTTACACGGGCTAGCGGGAACGCCTTATGTACTTCTTGTTCAACCGCCTCTGTTCCTGCACCAAAAAATCGAATGGCCTCACTACTACACTGTGGACACAGGGGTTGTGTCGGACGGTTGCTGCCACAATGGTGACAGATAAGCTGCTGTTTTTCACGGTGATAGGTTAGCGAGATAGAACAGTTGTCGCACCGTTCGACATAGCCACAGGTGCGGCAGAAGACATAAGTGGAGTGTCCACGCCGGTTAAGAAACAGGATAATTTGCTCTCGCCGGACAAGCCGTTCTTCAATAGCACTTCGGAGTAGATTCGAGAAGATCGTACGGTTTCCCTTTTTCAGCTCAGTTCGCATATCAACGATGTGAACATCGGGCATTTTTCTATCAAAAACACGGTCGGGGAGGTTTAGGAGCCGATAACTCCCGTTTCGCGCCTGATGGAAACTTTCAAGCGACGGTGTAGCACTTCCCAGCAGAACGAGGCAGTTTGCGAGGTCGCTCCGTTTCTGTGCGACTTCCCGTGCATGGTAGCGCGGGGCAGTCTCCGATTTATAGGAATCCGAATGCTCCTCGTCTATAATCAGCATCCCAAGTTTTTGGACGGGGGCAAAAATAGCAGAACGCGGTCCGATGACAATATCGGCTTCCCCTTTTTGGATGCGATGCCACTGGTCATAGCGTTCACCATCACTCAATCGGCTATGCAGCAACGCGACGCGATCTCCAAATCGCCCCACAAATAGCGAAGCCGTCTGCGGTGTGAGCGAAATCTCTGGGACCAAAGCAATGACAGACTTCCCATTCTTAAGAACTTCTGCCATCGCCTGCATGTAGACTTCAGTTTTCCCACTCCCGGTTACCCCGTGTAGTAAAAAAGTCAACGGATGTTTAGTTTCGTTGTCCGAGATGAATTCCGTAGTGTGTGATGCCAGTGCCTTCTGAATTCCAGCGAAGGCTGCGGATTGCGCGGGATTCAAGCGGAGGGGCTGCGTCGGCGCGATAGGTTCAGAACTCAGCGGATTACGCACCGCTTGTGCCCGTGTGATCTGTATAAACCCGCGCCTTTCAAGGGTTCGTAACAGCGAAACGCTGGCATTTACCCGCTTCATTAGGTCTGCTGTTGCTATCGGAACGTCTTCGTCGAGGAGAAGTTGCAGAATGTCCGCGCGCTTGGCATCGGCAGCGTGGCGACGGTTCACCAAGTGCTGTGGGGACACATCTTCGTGCCCGTCTGGATTTTCGTTCTTGAGTTGCTGAATTTCTGTCTCAATATCAGCAGTCGGTAAAGCTAATTGCGCGACAGTGGTTTCCTGCGTGGTAGCCTTCGGTTTATGGGTAACGTCAGTCTCAACGACACCTTTTTCGCGGAGTGCTGTAATCCGCGGACGGACATCTTGATAACTCAAACCGCTCCGTCTGGCAAGCTGATTGAGAGAAAGTTCTCCCTCTGCCTCCAAAAGTGCAACGAGTTTTTTTTGGACTTTTCCGAGTGATGCTGAAAACCCGGGTACGAGTCGGACTTGCTCCTTTTTCTGGCTTCGCACAGCGGCTGGCACCGCAGAAAAGAGCGCGACGCCCCACGAACAGACATAATAGTCCGCCATCCATTTCGTAAGGGTGAGCATATCAGACGAGAACATCGGTGTTTCGTCAAGACAGGTGGAGACATTCTTGATAAGATTGGGAGCGAGGTCAGTTTCATCAAGCCGTTCAACGACGACCCCCTCCTGCTTCGTTCTGCGAAACGGTGCTAATACTCGGACCCCGGGTTGCAAAACTGTGTCCAGCTGCGGTGGCACGCCGTAGGTAAATACCTGATCTACTGATAGCGGAAAAGCAACGTTTGCATAACGCATAATTAGTTGTCATACCAATTCTAATTGATGATTTCTCATAAAGAGTCTACTGTTTTTGATTATGCCCGGTGCGGTTAGGAAACCGCACCTACCGGGTCTGGAGGATGGTGCGGTTAGGAAACCGCACCTACCGGGCCTGGAGGATGGTGCGGTTAATAATGCGATATAAACTTTTAGAATGGTATCATACCAAATTAACGTGATTTGTATTATTTTTCCATTTTGCAAATCCACTGAAAACCGACATGTGCCTGCACCTTCTTTGTGTTTTCAGAGAACCATTGACACCTTTTCACAACGGCTTCTTCAAGTGCTGAGAGCGTTGTAAAAACTTTATTCACAACCACCTCTCGCAACAAAGGCCAGAGCCGTTCGGCAGGTTGAAGTTCTGGTGTGTACGGGGGCAAATGAAATAACTCAATCCCTTCTGGGACTTCTAAATCCTTACCCGTGTGAAAACCGGCACGATCTAACAAAAGGATTATCTGTTTCTTGCCTTCCGGGTTCACATCACGCGCAAACTCTGCCAAGGCAAGGTTCATGACTTCAACACTCACACTCGGCATCAGCAGCCAATAGGTCTCACCTGTCTGTGGACGGACAAAACCGAAACCATAAAACCACTTATATGCCGGACACACGGGGGCTATCGGTCTTTCACCTCGCTTCGCCCAGACACGCCGATGAACCGGCAATAATCCCAAGCGCGTCTCGTCTTCTGCCCAGATCTCTACCGGTTTCTCTGGGTGCTGACTTTCAAGCGTAGCTACCCGCTCCTTGAGTTTTTTTTTAAATGTTTGCTGTGCCTCGGGTGTTGCGGCTGCCTGATGTTGCGGACGAGGTGTTTGTAAAGTATAACCGAGACGTTTGAGATATTTCCAACCTGACACGTCACTGACACGACGCTGGAGTGTCTCAGATATCCACGCAGCCACTTTCGGACCCGTCCAAAGACCCCCATCACCAGGAGGCGCAGAAAGGGCAGCTGCAAGGGCGGCTTGCTGTGTTTCATCCAAAAAACGCACACCTGTATTATTTTTGCGTTTATCTCGCAAAGCGGCTTCGCCTTCAGCATTATAGCGTTTGAGCAACTTGCGAACCCAGTCCGGCGTGCATCCTACAATCTCAGCGACTTGCCGGGGGGTGCGTGAATCTCTGGTATCCGCAAGGAGCCAAATAATATGCCAGTGCGTCCGTTCCCGAAGACATTCACATTCAAGATACCTTTGTTTAACAACTTCTACTGAAAAGTGGGGGAAAACCTCATGTTTTTGCTTTTTCATCTCTTCACAATAACATATCTAAAAAATATACACAAGAATAGTCGCGTTAATATGGTATCAGTTGTCGGATTTCAGCAGTCAGTAAAGAGGTTTCTGATTAGGCCAGACGCGTCTTTACTGATGGCTGACTGCCATTCTTTATTCTACTATTGTGCCAAAAATGCAAGTACCGTTTTTACGTCTTCCCACACATCACGTTTGGCATTTGGATTTCTGAGAAGGTATGCTGGGTGATAGGTCGGCATAACAACAGGCGGCTTTTTATGTGGCAGGACGCGCAGCCCGGCGACATTGCACTCATGGAACTCACCTCGAAGTTTTGTAATGCCAATCTTCGTATCAAGCAACATCTGTGCGGCAAAACTCCCAAGTGCCACAATCACCTTCGGTTGAATCAGTTCTATTTGGCGTAGTAAATAAGGACTACAGGTTGCGACCTCGTTCGCTTCAGGATTTCTATTGCCGGGGGGACGGCATTTAAGTACATTGGCAATATAGACATCCGTGCGCTTAAGTTTCATCCCCGACTCAATGATTTGCGTCAGCAATTGACCGGCTCTACCGACAAAAGGTTCACCCTGCCTATCCTCGTCAGCCCCGGGTGCTTCACCGATGAACATAAGGTCAGCGTTCGTATTCCCGACACCAAAAACGACGCTATTCCGTGTCTCGTGTAACGGACATTTGGTGCAATTCCCAGCATCTGTTGCCAATGCGGGCAGGTCGAAATCCGCATAAGGCGACTGCTGTTCAGGTTCGCGTAGTTCGGTTTCTATGAAACCAAGTTGAAGTTGATCTTCCATGTATTCCCTCACATTGGCAACGAGTTTTATGTACTCTTTTCTGAGGCTATCCGTATCCATTTTTTGTCTATGCCTATGCGTAGTTATCAGTTAATGGTTTTCAGCAGGGATGACTTTCAGCAGTTGGCTTTCAGCAGTCAGTAAAAAGGTTTCTGATTAGGTCAGACACTTTCTTTGCTGATGGAAACCGACCACTGATGGCTATAAGGTTTAATTCCTTAGATCGTGAATAAGGGACATGCCATCGAACCAAGTGATATACAGGAACAACGCAATCAGAAGGACGATGCTCACCTGTTGAACAACCTCTTGTGCCCTTCGAGGCATTGGCTTTCCACAGATTTTCTCAACGGCAAAAAATAGGAGCTGCCCGCCATCAGCAATCGGGATCGGCAACAGATTGACGATGCAGAGATTGATGCTGATAAACCCGATGAAGAAAATAACACTGCTCAAGCCGAGACGGCTAAACATGGTATTTGTAGCACTCGCGATACCGATGGGACCGGCGAGGTGTTTCGGTGATACCTCTCCGCCTATCAACTGTCGGAGCGTTCTACCGACGGCTGTAAAGGTCAACCATGTCGCTTCAATACCTTTCCCAAACCCCGTGAAAAGATTATATTCCGGCAAAGGTATTATTTTGGGAGCCAGTTGCATGCCGCTGAGGGAGGTCCGCCACATCAATCCGAACATGACTTCTTCTGGGTCTGTCTCTGAACTGTGTGTCTCGCTTGAAAAGGCTATTTGTTTCAGGTTACCCTCGCGTATCAAACCGATTTCAATCGGTTGGTTCGCCATTGCCATGAGCTGCGAGTAGAGCATCGTCTCGTTTACAGTCTCTCCGTTAAGTGTAACAAGCACATCTCCATTCTGAATCCCAGCGTTTTCGGCGAGACTCCCTTTTTGAACACCTGCGATCACGTGCCAATCCACCGGCAGTTGGCGTGTGAATACTTCATCACCCCGGCGAATGCCAAGCGTTAATGCCTCTTGATTTTCACTGATGCTTTTATAGAGTGCCTTATATTTTTCATCAATCCAGTTCGCTGAAGGGTGCCACACGCTGTAACCAAAGTACGGGACGCTATAGAGCCTCTCACCGTTGATGCTTTCAATCAGGTCTCCGACTTGAATGCCGGCTTGTGCGGCGAGACTCCCTTCTTTGACATGGCTCACGATTGTTGCGTCTCCGCTGCTCACCCGAATTTCGCCGATATCACCTCTGACACTCGGTATAGGATCCGGTTTGACAGAGAGAGTTTGGCGGACACCATCTCGCTCCACAACGAGTTCCAACGTTTTATTCGCGCTTGTAAAAATCCGTGTTTGGAATGTAGACCAATGGCGGATCGAGTCCCCATTGACTGAAACGAGTATGTCGCCGGGCATGATGCCACCATCAGCACCCGCTCCATCGTTAGCGACCCAACCTATCTGAACTGCCTCTTTCTCACCAAGCGGCAAGCCTGTTAATCCGCCGATTAACCGAGCAGCGTCAGTGTTAAGTCCAGTAGCGAAAACGAGCCAATAAACCAAAACACCAAACAAAAGATTAACAACAGGTCCTGCCGCGACAACAAGCGCGCGACTCTTGATCGGAGCAGTCGCAAATTCGCCGGGTGCCCCGGTCTGTTCGCTGGGATTTTCACCTTCCATCTGGACGTATCCACCAAATGGCAGCAAGGAAATTTTATATTCCGTTTCACCTCGCTGAACCCCAATGAGTTTCGGACCGAAGCCGAGGGAGAAGGTATTTACCGTAATACCGCATCGTTTCGCGGCATAAAAATGACCGAATTCATGAATAAAGATAAGGAAACCGAGCGGAATAATTGCGAGAAACGCAGCTTTGATGTACGGAATGACGGAGCTAATGAAGTCAATCAAGAATTCCATGTCTATTACCCTTTTTCTTTAGGAGCGAGGTTTTCATGCCTCAACTCACTCCTGTTTTATTAGAGCTTGTGTGATTTTTTATCAGTGAACGTGCTGTTGATTTTGCCCACTGATCTATTTCAAGGATATCTGGGAGTGTTGGCTCTGTGACCACTGTGTGCTTATCCATCACATGTCCGAGGATAGCAGGTATGTCCATAAACCCGATGTCCGCATTAAGAAACGCCGCCACGACCACTTCATCCGCGCTGCTCAATACCACGGGGAGTGTACCGCCAACTTCTGCGGCGGTATACGCCAACGAGAGGCACGGGAACTTTTCAAAATCGACAGGCTCAAAGTGGAGTGTGCGCGCCTCCTGTAGATTCAGACGTGGTACCGGTGCGGAGAGTCTACGCGGATAAGTTAAAGCGTATTGAATCATAATACGCATATCTGTGGGACCTAATTGTGCAAGCGTGGAACCGTCTGTCCATTCCACCATAGAATGAACGATGCTCTCCGGGTGGACAACGATGTCGATTTTTGAGAGTTCTATATTAAACAACCATTTCGCTTCGATGACCTCCAGCCCTTTGTTCATCATCGTTGCGGAGTCAATAGTGATTTTCTGTCCCATCTTCCAATTCGGGTGCTGGAGTGCTTGTTCTGGCGTTACAGAATAGAGTTCTGATTTCGGTACCTCTCGGAACGGTCCGCCAGAGGCAGTAATCAGGAGTCGATGGATATCTGACTGCTGGTCGCGTGCGCCCTCTAAACATTGGAAGATAGCACTCATTTCGCCATCTATCGGTATCAAGTTAACGCCGTTTGCCTTAACCGCTGTGTTAACAAGCGGTCCCGCCATTACCATAACCTCTTTATTAACGAAAGCAATGTCTTTACCAGCATTGATCGCCGCCAAGGTCGGCAAGAGCCCTGTGCTACCGCCCATTCCCTCCAAGACTTGGGAGGCTTGCGGCATTGTCGCTACGGCTTGAAGCCCTTCCGTGCCCGCGAGCACTTGCGTCCCATTGATATCCCGAATGCGCGCCCGGAGTATTCCCGCCGCAGTTGGCTCATTTAGTGCCACCAACGCCGGACGATACCGCCGAACCTGTTGTTCAAGTGTATCAACATCTCGGTTCGCTGCGAGACCGACGACTTTAAATTCGTCAGCATGCGTTTCAACAACGCTAAGGGCATTCTTCCCAATAGAACCCGTGCTACCGAGTATGGCGATATGCTTCATGTGTAATGTCTACGAATGTTGTGAAGGACTGTCAACGCTGGTGGCTAATTACACCAAATGCCCAGTCAATTCCAAATAGTAATAGAGGGCAGGCGTACTAAAAATCAGGCTGTCACATCTATCAATAAAGCCGCCATGTCCCGGAATTACGTCTCCCGAGTCCTTAACCCCAGCAGTCCGCTTCATAAGCGATGCGCTGAGGTCTCCAAGTTGCCCGAGAACACTCAACAGGAGCCCAATAAAAGCGGCGTTCATCCAAGAAAGTGTTCCTTTCAGGAGGATGACCCCCAACGCAGTGCCGATTAAAGTGCCTACAACCAATCCACTGATCGTTCCCTCCACTGTTTTGCGAGGACTGACGGGTGTACCGAGTTTATGTTTACCGAAGGCTCTGCCAACGAGATAAGCACCGGTGTCGCTGCACCAGACTGTTCCAGCCAATAAAAAAATGAATTGGCTACCGTTCGATCCGGCGTTCCGCAGCAAGATGAGATGGTACCCCAATACCCAACCGATTATTAAAATACCGGTTAATTTCAGCGTGACAGCGATCAACTCACCGTCAACTTTTGCTCTAAAGATGCTTTCAGCGAAAACGTAAATGAACACGAAAGTAAAGAAACTAAACGTTACCGCCGAGACGGATACAGTCTTTGTTAGGTTCGGCAAAAGATGGGCTAATGAACAGAACCCACCAGTTAGGAACACTGACATCACAGGATTAAATTTTTCAGTGAAGTGTTGTGCCAGGCGACAGTACTCAACTTGCATCATCAACATAGCGATAAGTACAAGTAGCAGGTAGAGCCAATCTCCCCAATAAATAATCAGGAAAACTAACGGCACCAGCACAACCACACTCAGGGCTCTCCGCCAAAACATAGGTTCTGTATCCCGCTTGAATTATAGGACTATAGGGCGTATTCCTTGGGTTCTCTTCAGGCTTCGCCGCGCTCGGGTGTTCGTTAGGAAGTTCTGACTCGCGTTTTACGGTTCCTAATAGAACATTAAGGATTTGACCAACTACATCAGACAACACCAACATCCTAATATAATACCCAATTAACTTGCTTATACCCAATTAACGTGATTAGAAGTCTTTTGATCAAGTGAGCCTTGCGAGGCACAGGGACCTCGCGCTACAAATGGGGTTAATTTGGTATTAGAAGTCTTTTGATCAAGTGAGCCTTGCGAGGCACAGGGATCTCGCGCTACAAATGGGGTTAATTTGGTATAATAGAATTTACGGAATTTTTCCATGCGTCCTACGTATTACGGGTTCCGTTGGCACCCCGTCCTACTAACGGGTGCGGACCCCGGTTTGAAACCTCACTAGCAAGGCGTTTACGTAAGTCCTGTCTAAGTTTCTAATAATTCCGTTTCTTTCGCCTCCGTCAGTTCCTCAAGTTGGTTGATGTGTGTATCTGTGAGCTGCTGCACTGGGTCTCCGCTGGTTCTTCCGCGCTTCTTATCACCACTACGGCCTTTACTTTTACCGCCGCCGCTACCTGTATCGCTGTCAAGTTTTTTGACAGCATCATTGGCATCCCGGCGGATATTCCGAATTGCCACTTTACCCTCTTCGGCAAGTTTACGGACGACCTTTACTAACTCAGTCCGCCGTTCTGTTGTGAGCTCGGGTACCAGGATCCGGATAATGTTCCCGTCATTGCTCGTTGAGAACCCCAAATCCGAGTGTGCAATCGCTTTCTCAATCTCTGTAATTAGCGTTTTATCCCAGGGTTGAATGACAAGCAGGCGCGGTTCAGGGGTCGTAATAGTACCGACCTGACTCAGCGGACTTTTGGTGCCGTAGTAGGTGACACTGACCTGATCCAAAAGTGCTGGCGTAGCACGCCCCGTTTGCACATGCGACAACTTCGTCGCTGTTATTTCAATTGTTTTCTTCATCCGGGATTCAGTCTCTTGAAGTATCTGTTGCATCTGATTTTTCCCTATAAGACATCGCGGACACTTGTGGGGCGATACAAAAACTCAGCAAGGATACTGCCCTCAACTACATGGTATCGCGATGGAAGCTGTGCTTCTACCTCTTAGCTTATCACCATTTAGTCCGCAGCCTCAATCCTTGATGCTGCTGGCGCAATCTCTACGCAAATTCCGGACTAAACGGTTCTGTGTCGTTACTGTCCAAGAACATAAAGGACAAAACGTTTGACGACGATATTCTCACCCAATTGGGCGATAGCGTTCTTAACAAGGATTTCAATGGTCTGATCTGTATCGCGAATATAAGGCTGCTGTAAGAGGCACGTCTCTGAGTAAAATTTAGAGATCCGTCCCTCAACGATCCGTTCAGCGATATGGGCAGGTTTGCCTTCTTGTTCGGCTTGTGCTTTCAGGATCGATTTTTCAGTTTCAAGATCCTCGGCAGGTACATCTTCGGATTTAACGTATTTCGGTTTAGCGGCTGCCACCTGCATCGCGATCTCTTTCGCCAACTCTTGGAATTGCTCCGTCCGCGCGACGAAATCGGTTTCACAATTCAGTTCGACTAATGTGCCGACACGACTTCCAGGGTGGATGTAAGAAACAATCAATCCCTCATCTGCTACCCTGCTGCCTTTGAGTTCGGAAGCTTTCAAACCCTGCTCCCGCAACTTCTGAATTGCTTCGTCGATATTTCCGTTCGTTTCGGTTAGTGCCTTTTTGCATTCCATAATCCCCGCGCCAGTGCGCGAACGGAGCTCGCTAACCATCTTTGCTGTAATTGCCATCCATCCTCCTTTTATTTTTTTCAGCAGGCACGGTTATCATATAAGTTAAGGCGTTATACTGTTCTGACCGCGCCGGAACTGGTAAATATTTATGGCGCGATTGCCTCTTAATTAGCAATCGCGCTATAAAATCTTTTATGGGGATTGCCGCCGAGGGGCTCTCCCTCTCCGTCGCTGACGGGGGGCACGCGTCTGACGTTGTTCACTTTCCCCAATAGCTTCGGGTTCCGCGGACAACTGCGCCTCTTTAAGAATCGTGGTACTCTCTTCCTCATGTCGTTCCGCTGTAAGCACTGCATCGACGGGTGCAGCGGCTTCGGATTGTTCGGGTTGCGCTGCCTCTTCTGAGACCTGTGCACCTTCTGACGCACCGCCCCGCCCTTGAATTACTGACTCCGCTAAAACTGTACAGATGAGACGGATCGAACGGATCGCATCGTCATTCCCTGGTACCGGCAGATCAATCGGGTCGGGGTCGCAGTTCGTATCAACAATAGCGATGATAGGGATGCCTAATTTATTCGCCTCGGCAATAGCCGTATGCTCCTTACGTGTATCCGTTACGACGATGACTTCAGGGAGTTTTTTCATTTCTCTGATCCCGCTGAGGTTATTGTCGAGTTTGCCTTTTTGGCGTCGCAGGTTTATCACCTCTTTTTTCGGCATCTGTTCAAAGACCCCATTCGTTTCATCGGCATCCAATTTGTCCAAACGGTTGACACTCCGACGGATGGTCTGGAAATTAGTGAGCATACCGCCAAGCCAGCGATGGTTCACGTGGTACATCTCACATCGAACAGCCTCGCTTCGTACGGCTTCTTGGGATTGCCGTTTTGTACCGACAAATAGTATCCCGCCGCCCTTCTCAGCGATGTCTTGCACGAATTCTACCGCGGTTTCAAGCATCCGTAACGTCTTTTGCAAATCAATAATATAAATCCCGTTCCGCTCGGCGAAGATGTACTCTGCCATCTTCGGATTCCAGCGACGGGTCTGATGTCCAAAGTGAACTCCACATTCAAGGAGTTCTTTCATTGTAACTGCCAAGAAAACCTCCTAGGTTCGCAGAAGCGACACTGCCTCTGCTGGGTTTCCGCGTCCACCGCCTTCATATTTGCATCAGACTCTCAGCATGAGAGAACCCACTGTGCAAATCGGGAGGTGTGTTGTATTACGATTGAAGTTTAAACGCCTGATGAACCATTATTCATCAGAATTACTATAAATATTTTACCACAGAAACGGTTGAATTTCAAGTTTAAGTTTTATAACACACGTTTTAGGTGGATGTCAAGGGAAATTCGGAGGTAGTCGGTTATCATACCATTTCTAAAAGTTTATATCGCATTATTTAACCGCACCATTCTCCAGGCCCGGTAGGTGCGGTTTTGCGGTGTACCATAAGTGTCAATTTAGGGTTTTGGGAGCAGCGAATATAAACATGCCACCCTTACAGGGTTAGATTATTTTTTTCCATGCCTTTCTATAAACATACCGTCCTTACAGGACTAAAGAGGGGGCTGAAGTAGCCAAGGTTGTGTGTAAGATCCGGCGCAGTTTCAAACAGCGCCTACCGTTTCTGGGGCAGCGAGGGTTATTTTTTCTTAAATTGACACTTATGGTGCGGTTTTGCGGTGTACTCACCCAAATGCGATCTGCATTCCTAACCGCACCGGGCATAACCAAAAATAGTAGACTCTTTATGAGAAATCATCAATTAGAATTGGTATCATACCCACTTAGCTTGATTAGAAGTCTTTTGATCAAGTCAGCATTGCGAGGCACAGGGACCTCGCGCTACAAATGGGGTTAATTTGGTATCAGTTATCAGTTATCGGTTGTCGGTTATCGGTGTCTGTGGTATAACTTAACAGGAGGAGAAAAAGGTGGAATATCTGATTAAACACATTGCTGCACACTTCAATACAGATGCTGATGCTCTCAAACTTGAACGCATCCGGCACGGCATGCGGCAAAGACACAACGTTTGCCGCCTGAAACTCGGCACCGAAAGTTATCTCCTAAAACAGCACGATATTACTACGTCCGTCGTCGATGCAGGATATACGCCTCTCCAGATTGAAGCCGCCGTGCTTTCACTGTTACACGAAAACGGTTGTCAAGTGCCGCAACTTATTTGGAAATCAGAAGATCTCCAAGCCTTACTATTAGAGTGGTGTGGTGAACTTACGCTTGACGCACTCGCACAAAGCGAAGAGAAATCCATACAACGCCTGACTCCACTTTTGAACACTATACTCCGAGAATTATGCAAGATTGAGACCTGTTTCACGATCTACGCAGCACAGTTCGCGCCATACATCTTCTGTTTTGATGCACACACAACCCTGCGAGATTTACTGGAACAGGGCAAAAAAGTCGTCGGTTATCTCTCACATCTTAGTAGTAGACCGATGTCATCTGTTCAAACAGAGACACTCACGAACGCGTGGCACGTATTCGCCAACCGTCTACAGAATGCACCGACAACACTCGGGAATCTGGACAACAACGCCCGAAATATCGTCATTCGAGACGAATCTGCGTTTTTTATTGACTTCGCGAGTATCGGTTGGAATTGGCAAGAGATGCGCCTTGTGCAGTTGTTCAATAGTATCGGTGCCTTTCTTGTCTCGCCATTAGAAAATGCTAACTTCGTGTCCCTCTTAGACAGAGAGCTCGTCAACACTTACGCCGAATGGGTAAGTACACACCGTGAAACCTGTCCACCCGCAGAGGTCGCAGCACGTGTTGACGGTCATCACCTGTTGTTCTACCTCTCGGTGATCCATCAACTCTTGCGAGCTACCGCGCAGCCCGAAGCGACCGAAAATAGGATGCTCCTCGATGCATGGGCGGATGCGCAAGCGAGATTCCAAAGCGCACTTACACATATTATTCATACGCGTTTAAGCGACGACGTTTCTATAAACCGGATACGGGAGATAATAGCGGGTTTTTCTGTCTAAGGTCGTACGGACAAGACGATCCATAATTGTTTGAATCAGGATTTTTAGGATTAGAGGATGGACAGGACTATACATCCTGCTTGATTGAAAACTGCTCTTTGTTTAGGACATACACGCCCCATCGCACTCTGAGAATCTCACCTCTTTTGACAAGGCGTGTGAGTTCGTTGATAACAGCTTTCGGATGCCCCTCAATTTGTTCTGCGAGTTCCGCTGTTTTCTTTTCGCCATCCGCGAGTGTTTCAAGGATTTGCTCTCGCATAGGGACTCGTAGCAGTTCGCCGCCTCTAAGTTCCATAAGTACCCGGTTTGCATGTCGCGATGAACACCCTAAAATTCGTTGAACCTCCTCTTTGTTGGATGTAGCAGTCAGATCGTCTCGATCTGCCTCGAAACATCTACGGATTCGGAGCGTCTCCGCGAGGTTATCAAGGTTACCGGCAATCTCGTAGTCTACCCAGTCGAACAAGAGCGTCTCCGATCTATCTGTAATACCAGGAACCGGGAGTGCAGTGAGTAAGACGACTTTTTTGTTTGGCAGATGTATCTGGAACTTCTGGATGTATTCGGTGATTGCAGTGGCGACTGTATGTTCATAAAGGGTTTGGAGCCGTTTGTCTTCAAAATAGCCTGAACCATCGCGTTCATAAGAAATAGGGGTCTCGTCAGCACCGAAGAGGCATTGTGCTTGAAGCCAGAGCGAACGTAACCCGCATTCTGGGATTCCAACAATCCAAAGTACATCCGCATCCTTGACGGGTGTATCCCAATCTATTTCGCCTTTGAAAGACTTTAGTGGTGTGACCATTGCATGCTTTATGCGGGTATCGCGCGCAACTTCCGTTTCGATCGCATCTAAGAAAGTCTTTGCTGCTTGTGTCATGACGAAGTATTTACCGGCATTATAGTTGAAGAGTGATTGGTATCCATGGTAACCGGTGCGGATCTGGAATATCTGGTTCCCTGGATGCCAAATTCTCGGTTCGAGGTGTGGCGTATCCATCTTTCCGTTCGGGAGCCAGAACCCTAACACGTTGTCATCCCATCGCATCGGTGCATCGGTGTCGCGCTTGTAATGCGCGAAAAATTTCTTAAGTTTATGCCAATATTTGCTATCACTCTGCATTTGCGCAACGATCTCGGATTCCCGCCACTCAAAGGTATAGACAGCGTTTCGGATGCGTTGGACAGCATAACCGTGTGATCGGCTCCGGATGGCAAGCACTTTTAGCAGTGTTTTCGCGAACGCACCTAATACGTCATTCTTACCGCGGGCGCACCAATCCTCAATCATACTGGCAGAGATCTCACATTGCTGGAACCGTTTGGTGAAATCGTGTGTATGAGCGTTACGTATCTGCTTGTGTAAAATCGGTCTGGGGCGTTTTATCGCGAGGGGTGCAAGCTTCCCTGCTCTGACAGCGATGATTTTCGCTTCGTGTTCTGGGTCAGGTTCTTTATACTTGGGTACCGGGGGTTCAAATTCTTCTCTAATTGGGTAGGAGGCGGGTTGATGTAGTTCTGCTTTGAGTTTATCAAGTGGGGCGAAAAGGACATCTTTTTCAAAGATCGGCGGTTCGATAAGGTTACCGATCAGGATTTCGTGGCGTGTGTCCCATTGCGTATAGGAGTCTTCGCCTGAGATAGCGAGATAAATATCTCTATGATCGGCGTTTTCTGGGGTCGGTGTATGTTTGTAGATATGGATCTGTTCGGATTTGCGATGCAGGTAATCCGTAATACGACAGGAAAAGCGTAATCCGCCAGAGGGTGTCATTGTCAAGAGCGGGTTTTTCGTCAGACTGATGAGTGCTTCAAGGCAATCTGAGACCGCTTCGGGTGCTGTGTTGATCGCTTGGTAAGTGAACTCCAGGTCATGCCAGAGGGCACCATCGCGTTCGGAGGGCACACCGGTATAAATGCGGATGCCCCAAGATGCGTGCCACTGGAAGATACCCCATTGCCGGATTGTTTTGTATGTATAGTGGTATGTGCACTCCTCAAAACCGCGCGGCATATCAATTTTGTTTGGCGCGCGCGCGAGCGGCATACAGGCGATGGAGGCCTGTTTAAGATCATCAACGAGAACTGAATAGCCGTTTGCACAATGAACGGTGAGATGAAAGAACTCTTTACGGAACGCGGGCGAGACCACTGTTTTCCGTTGCCTTGAGGTTCTATTCTGTTTTTCCCTACATTGTTGTAGAATATTTTTCAATGAATCCATATATGTTATAACCTGTAGATTTCAATAAAATGCTGAGAGGTCAATAAAACATACGTAAGCGAATTCACAAATAAATTATTAGATTTACATTCATAATTTTATATGACAATATATAACAAAACATTCATGCTTCTATATGACAATATATAACAAAAAAAGTTTAATAAAAAGTAAAATAAAAAGTTTATGGGAAAATCTATGATTAAATTACTGGGATATTGTGGGGCGAGGTTAGGACTGCAGATCGCATGAATCAACACGGAATGCGCGTATTGCCTCGCAGTGAGAGTCCGTGGGGAAACCTTACGCCGCAAAACCTCGCCAGCGCGGATAGAGCGAGCTGCTACCTACTGAAATGTCCACACATTTTCATACTTTGCTATAATAACGTGGGTTCAGTAAAAGGTTGTTTCAGTTTTTTCTGAAAAAAGGGTTAGATGTTATCAGGCTTTACTACGGTATCAGTTCTTACTATCAGCATCTGTAAGAACTGTGCGCTCAAGTGTTCGGAGAAACTCCTGAATCTCTGGTGTTGACGGTTTTTTTTCATTAAACTCGGTCTGATACGATTTTAGCACTTTATGGAGTGATGTCAGATTAACTTGCCGTTTCCGAGTTGCTTCACGAGCGCGTTGAAAGTTTTCAACAATCTGTTCCTCTGGAATGCCATCAGGTCTTTGATCTTCTGACTTAAGGTGTTTTTCGACACTGCTCAGCGCGCGTTCTGCCATCCAATAGCGTGCCCCTTCAGGCCCACCGACTTGCCAGTAGACCACACCTACAGCAATCAAGCTGACTACTACAATCACTAATAAAAAAGTCAGAACTCTTTTATAGCATCCACTTAGTTTTCTGCTTATTATATTTGCCATATTTATTTTTTCGCCATAGATCTGTATTTTTTAGGATTTACGGAAAATTCCTTCGTTTGCTTGCAAAATTGGAAAACTGGAAAAGTTCGGAGAGGCTTCCATCCGTTAATATCCGCGTTGTGCGTAAGTTTTGTTTTTATTAAAGCAGTGTTTTTCAACGATATGCCTAAATTTTCCCCTCACGTATCGTTAGTGCTGCCTTCAACTTTTTATTCCCGATAAACTTTTTTTCGTGCGCGTCAAAGTATTCAAATTCACCCGCAAGGACTTCAAATACCGCGACATCTGCGACGGTGCCAACTTTCAGGTTCCCGAGCTGCGTCTCACGTTGGATAGCCTTCGCAGCACTGAAGGTCGCCTTGTCAATTACGTCTTCAAGCGATAAACCTAAGTGCATCAATTTCGATAGTGTTGTCGGTAGATCGTAGACGGGACCGTTGATGTTTCCAGTATGTAGATCGGTGCTGATAACATCGGAGATGAAGCCTTGCTCCATGGCACGTTGGGCGATTTCGTAATGGAAGCTTCCAGCACCATGGCCGACATCAAAAATAATACCGTCCTCACGCGCCTTCCATGCCTCGGGGATGACCCTGCCTTTTTCGTCAACGATGTTATCACCGTTGCCTTGGAAACAGTGCGTAATCACATCACCGGGCCGCAGTAATCTCAATATATCGGGAAGCGGCACGCCTGCCCCGATATGGCACATGACAGATGTTCCGGCGCGCTCGGCAGCTTCAATAGCGAGTTTCAGCGGTTCAACACCGTTATCACCCACCTGTCCCTTCCCTTGACGCACCTTCACCCCGATGGTGATATCGCGATGCTGTTGTAACGTTTCAGCGACACGTCCGGGATCGGCGTAAGCCATATCAAACATTTCGCCGACGGGTCCGTAGACGAGTCCGATACCGGATATATGGATGTAAGTGAGAATATTTGTTTGCGCGGGTTCGGCGATGAATTCTCGGAAACCGGGAAATGTCACCCAACTCGGGCTACCGGCATCGACAACAGTGGTAGTCCCTGCCATCGGACAGATTGTGTCGGGTCTGATGCCCCATGTCGTTACACCGTAATAGACGTGTGTGTGGATATCAACAAGTCCCGGTGTTACGTATTTATCTTTAACAGAGACGGTCTGTGTCGCTGCATTATCGGGAATGTCGGGTTCAATCGCTGCGATAACACCGCCAGCAATTGCGACATCTCGCACTGCATTCAAACCTTGCGCGGCATCAATGACAGTGCCACCTTTCAGTAGGATGTCATACTTCACTTTTGTCTCCCGATATGGTTTACGAACTATCAGACCCCGCGTTTATCGCCCCAAATATCGACATGTACACGCGGGGAATAACGATACCCGTTCTCTTTGCAGAGGTTGACCAGCCATTCTTGTTTCTGTTGTAACACAGCAGGCGTTGTGCCTTGGGGCATCAGCAGAATCGTTTCGGCAGGGATACCGATTTCTGTCTGTAGCGTCTGGATCTCAGTCAAATCTTCAGGTGTATCGACGACAAATTTTACTTGGCACGGGTACGCATCCAAAAACTTATGGATAACCTCCGGACAGATACGTTCGCGTTCGTGGCGTTTGAAAAAGCGATTATCTTCCGGTGGATTGGAGTTCCGTAGTTTGGGACTCATTGAGATGAGATGCGCTGCGACCTCCGCGAAAAGTGTAGCGTTCGTTTCAATCGTAATGTGGTGTCCGCGTTTATCGAGCTCATGACAGAGTTCCGTCAACGGCTCGGGTTGAATAAAAGGTTCACCGCCAGTGATAACGACATGTTTACACCCGTACCGCGTGATTGCAGCAACGCTTTCAGCAACAGTGATGTCCCGATCTTCAGGTTCCCAAGATGTGTAAGGTGTATCACACCAAACACATCTCAGATTACAATAACTCGTTCGGAAAAAAACAGACGGAACACCAATGAGTTGCCCTTCACCCTGAATTGTATGGAAGAGTTCGCTGAATTTCATGGTACCGCCTACGCGGCTTTATTTCGCCGACGCTAAGCCTCAATGAGTTCAATTTGAACGTTATCGGGTCCCTTGAAAAACGCCATCATCAACCCGTTAGGTTTCAGATCTTCGAGTTCTGCGCCTTTCGCTTGGAGTTTTGCGACCTCCGCGTCCAGGTCTTCTACGGTGAAAGCGAGTTGGTAGACCCCCCAGCGCGGATTGCCGCTGGTGTCTTCGACTTCCAGGGCCCCTAATTTTGGTGAGAGGAAAATCCGTTCGCCACCGATATCCATACGGATAATTTTTAAGCCGCGGACTTCAACAGTCTCATCAACTTTTCCATCAAACATCTCTTCATAATAGCGAACCGCTCCTTCTAAGTCTTCGCAGCGGAGATGAACGTGGTGAAATGTAAATGCCATTCTAAAACTTCCTTTCTTTGAAAAAGCGCGTCGGATAAACGCGCACAGGAAAAATAATACAAGATACAAAATTATCACATAATCTTTTGATTATGTCAAATTGTTTTTTGGGATTTAGTTGAATGTTACCCTCCCCAAAAATACCGCGTTCAATGAAACAATGATTTCAGGATACACGCAAATATTGCGCTGCCTATTACAATTTTTGCGTCTTGCAATAGGTAGTAGATTACAAATAGGTTTCCATCCCTTTAACTATATTTTTTACAACAGAGTGAAGTGCTTTTGATAAACTTAGTAGGTGCTTATGTTTAAGACGGTTGATGGCACAAAATATTTTGAATTTCAAGAGGTTTGACACAATATCTTATTTATTTTTAAAGGCTTGGCACGAAACTTGCTGCACTACTATATGATGATATTAACGTGATTTGATTTTGTTTGAATAAAACTGCATGGAAAGCGTTAAACTTTTTGGTAGATGTTTAACCCTACAGGACTTATACCAACTTAACGTGATTAGAAGTCTTTTGATCAAGTCAGCCTTGCGAGGCACAGGGACCTCGCGCTACAAATGGGGTTAATTTGGTATTACGCAAATTGAGCAAATATCGGACATTTAGACGCAAAAAGCGGCAATTTCCGTATTTTAAACCCCCTAAATCCCCCTTATCAGGTGGACTTTAAGAGGGAATGCGTAATACCCAATTAACGTGATTAGAAGTCTTTTGATCAAGTCAGCCTTGCGAGGCACAGGGACCTCGCGCTACAAATGGGGTTAATTTGGTATAATACCCAATTAGCTTGATTAGAAGTCTTTTGATCAAGTGAGCATTGCGAGGCACAGGGACCTCGCGCTACAAATGGGGTTAATTTGGTATAAGTCCTATTAGAGTTCCTGCAACACACGGAGGGGCGGTTTCCGAATCGCGACTTTAATGTGAACGCGAAGTGAACAGTGAAAAAATATTATTGGACTGTCGGTGTATGAAACTATGGAAAAGTATCCGAATTTCAGAGTATTTCAGAGTAAAATGCGAAAAATGCGTATCGAAAAAATAGGCAAGAGCCAAGGTGAAACGTGCTTTCTCGGCATTTCAGGGTAAAACCTTACTCTGAAAAAATGGTCGGATTTCAGAGTCTGTATAGTAGGTAATGATTACCGGAAAAAAGGTAAGCCGGTGGCACTTTCCAAAGGGCATTTATTAACTAAAAGTTTAATATAAAATAACATAATGCTGTATTGTAAATACAGATCTGGGAGCATGTCAAGAACGACTTGTTGGCGGACACTGATGGATACCTTATCTTTTATGAAACAGGTCAAACTCTTTATCAAGTCAAACACGGATTCCTTGCTGAATATCTCTGTCAACGACTAATACCCAATTAACTTGATTAGAAGTCTTGTGATCAAGTTAGCATTGCGAGGCACAGGGACCTCGCGCTACAAATGGGGTTAATTTGGTATAAAATCACCTATGCTAAAAATCGCTGATGCGTAAGTCCTACTAAAGTTTGGACAATATTAGAAATCGGCAAAGGTCTCTGCTGAGAACCCTCTGCCGTAGCATAGACTGTCAGTCTGTGCCTCCCTCGCATAGACTTGTTAACAAACACGGATGTGCATCGGCGATATTCAGTTATTTTTCTCTGAGTTTCCCAGACACGCTAAGTCGCAGAAAAAGGTATTGCGTCTCTAAGAAAGCACAGACCCAGCGGAGACCCCGAATCTGTATAGACCGCGCCCTCCGGGGTCAAAGCCTCAGCTCCCGTAGGTTGGGTTGAACGGAACTGAGAAGGTAGATGTGTGGGTTCCAAATACCGCTAAATCCAATATGTTATCGGATACATTCAAGAACACAGTGAAACCCAACTTCATACCGTCAGAGGCACGGATACTTCAGAACAAAAGCGTTGGGTTTCACTCGGTCTCTACTTGATGCAGCGTGTATGGAGAAAACTTCATTTTCTATGATTTTTACGGCTTTGGTGGCATCCGTTCTACCCAACCTACGATGTTACGATGCAGTTTTTTCTTAAATTGACGCTTATGGTGCGGTTTTGCGGCGTACGCGCCCAAATTTTGCCCATACGCGGCAAAATTTGTCTTTGCTTTACATTTGCGATCTGCATTCCAACCGCACCGGGCATAACCCAAAACAGTAGACTCTTTATGAGAAATCATCAATTAGAATTGGTATTGCAATTTTTCTGAAAATAATGCACCCTTTTTGCCTACAAGTTGCGTCATTAACAATTGAAAGCAATTGAAAGCAATTGAAATTTTTGAACGAGGAAGAATATGCTGGAACCAAGATAGGCATCCGTACTGAAAAAACGAACTGTTTCTGATCGTACTGGATTGAAGGTAACAAATACTTAAATTGAACGTTTTTTAAATAGTCAGGACTTACGCAAACGCCATTTGGGAAGAAAGCGTCCGCTTCGGATTCTGCGAGCGAAACCGTGAAAAGAGAGGTCGCCGAGGCACGGGGACCTCGGCGAACAGACGCTTGCTGCGTAAGTCCTAATAGTGTAGAAATTCAGAAAAGAAGTAAATTGACATTTCAAGTGTTTTAGCAAACGAAATAAGGAGAAAATTATGGCAACTCAAATTCGCCAGCAAGATGGCATTACGATTGTGGAACCCAGTGGAAAAATAGTCGGACCCTCAGTATCCGAATTACGGGAAGCACTCTCGCCACAGATAGAGGCTTCCGATGCACCACGCATTCTCATCAATTTCGAGCACGTCAATATGATTGACAGTTCAGGACTCGGTGCCCTTATGGAGGCGCGTGCCCTTGCATCACGAAAGAACGGTCGTATTGGGGTCGTTAATGTCGGCAAACACATTAGAAATCTGATAGTTCTTAGCCGAATCGTCAGTCTCTTTGAACATTTCGACAGCGAGGCTGATGGGGTTTCAGGACTATCCACCTAAAATCCACGGTTCAGTGAAACACCAAGAGGGGATGGTCAAACCCTCCTCTCTTTCAAATAATGTAAAATTCAAAAGAGAAGTCGATTCATATCTCAAAATAACCATCAAAAAAAAGGAAAATCATGATCACTAAAATTCGCCAGCGAAACGGCATCGCAATTGTGGAACCCAATGGAAAAATAATGGGACCCGTAGCATCAGAATTATGGGAATCGATCTTGCCGCAGATAGAGGCATCCGATGCCCCACGCGTCCTTATCAATTTCGAGCACGTCAGTAAGATTGACAGTTCAGGACTCGGTGCCCTCATGGTAGCACGTGCCACTATCGTACAAAAGAAAGGACGTGTCGGGGTCATCAATGTCGGCAAACAGATCAAAAACCTGATTGTTCTCAGCCGACTTGCGAGCCTCTTTGAACATTTTGAGACCGAAGATGCCGCGATTTCAGAATTAGCGGCCTAAAGCCCAAGATTCTGTGGAGTGTCAAACGGGGGTGATAAAACCGCCCCCGCTTTTTCAACAACACGCAACACCTACTGAACGCTTATAATACCCAATTAGCTTGATTAGAAGTCTTTTGATCAAGTGAGCATTGCGAGGCACAGGGACCTCGCGCTACAAATGGGGTTAATTTGGTATAACTGACTGCTGATAGAAACCGACAGCTATTACTGACAACTGATAACCACACAAAAAACGAACTTTTTCTCAACAGTATCTGACTAAGGTAACGAACACTTAAATTAAGCGTTGAAATCGTGTAAAAATTTAAAAAAAGTAAATTAATATTTCAAATATCTACCAAACAAAAAAGGAAAAAATCATGATTACTAAAATTCGCCAAGAAAACGGCATCGCAATTTTGGAACCCAACGGAAAAATAATGGGACCCGCAGCATCAGAATTATGGGACGCGATCTCGCCGCAGATAGCGGCATCCGATACACCCCGCATCCTCATCAATTTCGAGCATGTCAATAGAGTTGACAGTTCAGGACTCGGTGCCCTCATGATCGCACGTGCCGCTGTCGCACGCAAGAAAGGTCGTGTCGGGGTCATCAATGTCAGCAAACAGATCAACAACCTGATTATTCTTAGCCGACTCGCGAGTCTCTTTGAACGATTCGACAACGAGGCTGCTGCAGTTTCCGCACTATCCGCCTAAAACTCAAAAATCTATGGAACGTCAAACGGGGGTGGTTTTACCACCCCCGCTTTTTTTTGTGTTGGTGTTCAGTTGTCAGTTGTCGGTTGTCAGACCCGGCGCGGTTGCAAACCGCGCCTACTGGGTCTGAAGAAAACTGGGTTTTGGTTGACAAATCATCCTTAACGCTGTTATCATATCTCAAACTGTCCATCAGGCTGAAACATAGGGGCACAACATGCGATTGGAAAAATGGACGACGCTCCGAACTGAACATATCCAATTACTGGCACAAGAACTCGCGAAGCAGCAGATACCTCTCATCGCGCAACTTGATCCGATAGCCGATTTTGAGGAGCTGCTCACTTTCTCGGAAGCGAATCGGACACCGGTTGAATTTACGCCCCAACATCCGGCATGGCGGTTGGAATCCGTCGCGGCGCGTGTCATTGAAGCAGTCGCAGTTGCCGCGCACGAACCGCTGACCGAGTTGGGATACCGAGAACTCGCGCGTATCCTGTTAGAACATGCCGTTTATCTCTACGCCTATCCGGATAGCGAACCCCGTCCGAGACTTGAAGCAGGGAGCGCGTTGGCATTGGTAGGTAGCGTTTGTGCATCGCTGCCACAATCCGAACTCTGGCGGTTGGCTGGGTTTGGGAGGATCTCCACAGTGCTTGCGGAGGTTGATCCCGCGCCGACGGATTCACATCTTACCTTACCGATTGATGTCGCCTTCTCGCTTGCAAACGAACAGGACCTCCCGATTTTGGCATCTGCGATTGACACCTATAACGCCGTTCTCAACCGAAATTTCACGCCGCAAAACCGTTTTGATTTGCCTCTCAGCGATAGCGATTTTTTTGACACGCTCAATCTGGATTTTCCGGGACTGGAAGCCGTGAAAGTCGCTGTCTTAGCAGACAATATACCCGCCGCGCAAACAGCGTATACCGCCTTTCGGAGAGATTTTCTGGATTCGCAGATTGAAGGTAAACCTGTCCCTTTATCAGAAAGATCCGATACCTATACCACCGCCAAAACCTATCTTGAATGTTTGCTTCGGTTGTCTATTCATCCGACCCCGGCTATTACGGCAACGACAGAAATCGGTATTGCAACGCACCTGTTCCCAGAATTTCGGTGCAGTGAGCAACTCCGTAAGTTGGCACTGCAGCGTTATAAGTGGATAATCGACGCATTCTTCCATACTGACGGGTTTCACAAAGACCGGACACTCCGCGCCCAAGTTGAGGCGATCGCTGATTTCGCCAGATTCCTATCCGTTGACGGCAGCCACACCCACCCGGCGCGTGCCGACTACTTTGAAGAGATGCAAACGTTTCTCGAAAAGCTGGTGGCAACATGTATCTATTTGAGTCTTCCTGACTGTTCGTTTCCGCCACTCGGTCCGCTGCCTGCTCCGAACTTCGATGCCGTTGAACTCTGTGCCATCGCTGATAGCAGCTTCAAGTATCCCGACACCACATCGCACGCGCTCCCTGAGACAGACTGTTACATCATGAGAGATAACTGGAAGTCTGACGGACAATACCTGTTCTTTGATGCACAGCCAAAGGGACAATCTAAAAACGCCGATATATCAAGTCTGGCACTCTATGCACACGGACGACAATTGACGACAGGCTCAGTCCGCGTGCTTGACACCCAACTGCTTACATTTGATTCACTTGATAGGCAGTGGATAACAACCGCTACATTTGATTTTGTTGAAAAATGGTATAAAGGTGCAGCGGTTCACCACAAACGTGCCATCTTCTACCTCAAAGGTGAATATTTTATCTTGCACGATCTTATTCTTGGCGAGGAAGCGCAGACGCTGGAACAGACTTTCCATCTCGGTGGTGGGATAGATGCTCACATTGACGCTGATGCCGGACATGCATGGACCGAGGACGCACGCCGTAGCAACCTCTTTATCGGTGCAGCCGATACGACAAACCTCACGGTAGCGTTAGATGGAGACAGCGTTATCTATCGGAGTAACAAGGAAACGCCTTTAGTGCTGAACACCCTTCTCTTTCCGATGGGACCTGGGGTCAAAGCACATCCGACTATTTCGGACCTTGAAGTTCGTACGGATGCTGATGTCTTGGGGACAGGCTTCACCGTTGAGTTGCCTAACACTACAGACACGTCCCTAATTTCCGACGACGGCTTAGCGGAGATGTCCACTGAAGATATTCGATTTGTCGGGGAATATCTCTTTTTACGGAGAGATGCATCGGGTGGTGTTCAATTCATTATGCTGAACGGACGGTTTTTGAAGATGGGACCGAAAGTCCTTGCGGATTTAGCGGAACCGCGAGAGAGTTATGTGCAGGTGTAGATAAAGGCGGGTTGGCACAACGACCTACCGCTATGTGTCAGGATGTGAGGAGGTGCGATTCTGTCAAATATTCTTGTGGTATTGTCCTTTCTCTTGGTAGATAGATTGCGACAGGAATACCGATGCCGTGCAGGTATTTGCACATTAGCGGTCCCACATCTTTCCAGTCTAACCCGCCTAACCCGCACCCCAATGCTGGCATCGCTAAGGATTGAATGCCTTGCTCTTTAAAGTTTCGTTGTACCCAGTCTAATCCACCTTCAATATCCTCTAAACGTGAGTTTTCTCTCCACTTCCGCTTTGTTGCGAAAAGCAGGAACCACTTTACAGCATTAGGTGTGGTAAGATCGGCACCAAAATCTGCTAATTCCTCATCCAACGAACCTTCGCGCTTATAGAGATACGGTTTTATTTCCGTGACACGCTTTGATCGGCAAGCATCCTGATATGCTACATAAACATCGGGAAATTTCTGTTTGGTATGCAATGCTAATCCTTTGCCCATTACTCCGCACAAGTTGACTGGAACTGTCAATGTCTGAAGCTTGGAGAAAAAGATATTGCCATCAATGACGGAAAGGTTGTCTCCGATCAGCTTTCGGCTGCGGGGTAGAATAGACATGTTGGTTACTCCTCTCAACCATACGTGTCAATTTAAGAGCAGACTTCATCATAGGTTGAATTGAATGGACACTAGCAAATCCTGTAAGATTAGGACTTACGCAGACAGGCGATAAATCACCTTACTACCAACAGATATACCTTTGAAGGACGTATGTTTCTCAAAAGCAGTGTGGTTTGTAGTCGTGCAATTCATTGCGCTTGGGTACCCCGATTGCAAACCGCGCCTACCGGGCCTAGGGACCGAGGCAGTCATTTAGGAATATTAACAGGACTTACGCAAATTGAGCAAATATCGGACATTTAGACGCAAAAATCGGCAATTTCCGTATTTTTAGTAGATTTCAGAATTAATTAGACATTCTCAAACAGTGTGAATGCTGCTAACGAGCATTCACACTGGCACAAACTAACAGTTTATGCTACAAAGATGTCCACTTATTTATAGGCTTCACCATTAAACCCCCTAAATCCCCCTTATCAGGGGGACTTTAAGAGGGAATGCGTAAGTCCTAATTAAGTTGCGTGTTCTTGCTACACCAACAAATTAATCTTCAATAACCTCTAACGCTTGCATTCGCTCAAGTGCGAAGACGCGGGTATCCTGCCGTAATTCGCAAAAGCCCTCTATGCACAACGTCTCACCGGATTCTCGGCTGTTCGGGATATTCAGAAACCGTTCCGGCACAACCACGCGCGTCATCCACCTTTTGGCACTCGGCTTTTTATAGTCAAACCGAATCTTCTGGTGATTATCAATCGCGGATTTGATTTCCGAGAATTGTTCCGAGAATTCTGACTGTGATGCCTTTAGCGTAAAGTCCCCAAAAATATCGGCTTCCTTGTATATACTCACCTGACATGCCGCGCAGATCAGTGTGAGATTATCTAACTCGTTCGTCCCACCTTCAAATATGGGGATATCATGCACTAAATAGACATCCTGCTCCTCCTCACAATGTGAACAGATAGAACCGTTCTGCTGGATAACCTGCTGTTTCCGTTCTTCCCAATCCGGGGGCCAACTCGGCAGATAGTCATAAATTTCGGTTAAAACAGATTCTAACTTCGCGAGTTTAGCACGTAAATCTTCAATCTCAGTGCCTGTGACCACGTCTTGTTGTGCTACTTCAGTTGACACAAAGAGCGACAAAATGAGTTGTGGTTTCTGCTGGCGCAGTGCGGTTTCAATCTCATGTTTTCGCATTTGCAACGTGATTATACACGCATAATGAAGGTAGTCCCCGTTGGAAAGTGCTATGTCGTATTCATAATCAGTTCCTATCTTACAAACGGTACAATAAGGCATTTTCCACTCCTCTTCCTTCGTAGAGGTGAGATAATTCTGAAATTCATCTCTGACATCTTACCGGAAGTATTCTTGCTCTAACCCGTTTACGAGTGGCTTGAATGCCCTCATAATACGGTAGAGATAAATCGGATTGAGAATCTCACACATACCGTCCGACCCTTTTTTAATTACTCTATACGTAGCGAGTTCATCTATGATTTCGTTGTGCCGCGTAAAGCGAACGCCGATATCATAAGAAACGATTTTCATCAGGAGTGTTTCAGACCGCCTATCTCTGCGGATATTGGTAAGCAGATGCGTAAGGTGGACATTGTTTTCCTCAAGAAGTTGAGCATGCGCCGTTGAAAAGTGTGCCATCGTAATCGGCTCGGTTTTCGGAATATCAAATTCTTCTGTGAGAATCTGCGCAAATCGATTGACAAGAACGGGTTGTCCAGCGGTCTGCTTGTGAATAGATTCAATTACTTTTGGAACAAACGCTTGTCCGACTTCTTCCGTATATTGCCCAAGGAGTTCTTGCACCTGTTCAAATGTGAAGTTCGGCAAGTCGAACTCATCCTGAATATTAAATGGGGAGATAGTTCTATCGTAGTTCAACTGCGTGATGCTCTTCACGCCAACAATACCGACACTGTGCGGACATCGCGAAATAACGTTCGAGACGTAGATACGGCGGAGTGAGTGCAGAAAGCCTTTCACGGCTTCTTTCGGGATGCCGTCAAACTCGTCTATGATCAGGATAACGCGCTGGTCGTCAAGGAAACGGGAAAACTTTCTAAAGAATCTTCTCATTGAGAGGTGATCGGTTATCTCTGCGTTCTCCAAAAATTTCATTAATATCTCAGACAAGACCTCTCCACGCCGCTCGAAAATATTTTCTATCTCTTCGCGAAGATCTTCGTAGAGGCTGGTGTAAAAAACCGATGGCGTGCAGCCTTCATATTCCTCAAAATTCAACGGAATTGGAAAGTACGCCGGTTCTTCGTCTGCGAATACGTCTAAGGCGCGTTGGAAGAAGGTTGTTTTGCCGGTCTGTCGTGGTGCGAAGATGACGATATAGCGTCCCTCTTTGACACGCATGACGAAATCCGCAAGTTCGGCAGCGCGGCTGACAACATAGTTCTTCTCTGGATGAACGGGACCTTGCGTTCCAAAGCGTCTCATTTTTCTCCCTCAAACCGTAGCACCAAGATTCTTATAGCATAACGCAAGTTGCCATCTTTGTAGCATGATGCACGTCGCATCTGGGCGAGTACGCCGCAAATCTGTTAGATTGTGCACCTAAGGACGCAAACTAACAGTTTACGCTACAAAAAACCTGCAGAATCGCAATGGCTTTCAATGAAAACGGTGTCTGCATACCTAAAATCTTATAAGTAGCAACTTGGGTTATAGCATACCCATTTAAATAATAAAGATACCACGAAGACATCTCATTGTCAAGCGGTTTTGCCTCTATTATTCCCAAAAATGCCTTGCACTCAAGACGCAGAAAGCATATAATGCAAAAACATCGGTTTGCATACTGACATCACCATAAGTGTCAATTTAGGGATTTTGACAGTGTTTTGGCAACTATAGATATAAACATGCCGCCCTTACAGGGCTTAGGTTTTTGCTCGAAAACGCTGCTATAAACATATCGTCCCTACGGGACTGAAGAGGGTTTTGAAGTATCCAAGTTTTTTGTGCAAAATTCGGTGCGGTTGGGAATGCAGATCGCATGAATCAACACGGAATGCGCGTGTTGCCTTACAGTGAGAGTCCGTGGAGCTTTACGCCGCAAAACCGCACCTACCGGACCTGGGACAGCGGCGGTTATTTTTTCTTAAATTGACGCTTATGGTACGCCGCAAAACCGCACCATAGGTGTTAATTTAGTGGTCATCCAGGCCCGGTAGGTTCGGTTTCCTAACCGAACCGGGCTTAACCCAAGAACAGTAGGCTCCTTTGAGCAACGGAGATCCCTAACCTGAAAAACGCGTGCTTGTTCGGAAACCAACATGAGTGAAACCTCCAAGTCTGAAGCGTGGCAGTGTGGGGTCCATATCGGTCTGCATCACGATATTCATTTTCTCAGATACGCGCAGCGACGGGTTTTCGCGGATGTCCCGGTTCGGTTAGGAAACCGAACCTACCGGGCCGGGGGAATTCAGCGCGTCAATTTTTTCTTAAATTGACACCTATGGTGCGGTTAGGAAACCGCACCTACCGGGGTTTGGGTGAAAAGTGCGGTTAATGCGATATAAATTTTTAGAAATGGTATAACATAATGGATTTCCAAACACACTCCGACCGTTACCTACAGCGGATAAACCACACGCGAACCACCGCTGAGGCGACCCCCGAACTCTCCTTCTTTCCGCACCTCCAAGCCTTTCTTGAGGAACTGTCTGTTAACTATTTTCGCAGAGGGACCCTCACATTCACACAAGAACCGAGACAACTGGATCAGATTGGGAGACCGGATTTTATCGCCATGGACGGGTTGCTGCCCATCGGCTATATTGAAGCGGAGAGATACGGCAGAGACCTGAACAGACTCACCGGACACGCCAGAGAACAGAATGAACGCTTTATCAATAACCTTGATAACTTCATCCTCACCAATTTTATCGATTTTCAGTTGTGGCGGGATGGGCAGCTGCGTGAACAAGCGCGGATAGCGGACGGAACCGAAAGTTTAGAAACGCTGTTGGAACGCTTTCTGAACGCAGGACAGGTCCCAATTACCGCCCCAGAGACACTCGCAAGATACCTCGCCAGACGGACGCGGGAACTCCAGACACAGATTGCGACGACGCTCACGGATGAAAACAGCGAGATTTATGGGATGTTCTCGGCGTTCAAGGAGCTGCTCATCTCTACGCTGACCCCTGCTGATTTTGCCGATATGTACGCCCAAACCCTCGCTTATGGGTTGTTTGCCGCACGCTGCACACTGCCAAACGCGACCAACTTCTCACGACACACCGCCGCCGAGGCACTCCCGAAGTCAAACCCGTTTCTCGTCCAACTCTTTTATCGCGTTGCCTCTCCGACACTGGAGACGAACGTCACTTACATTCTGGATGACATCGCTGCACTCCTCCGAAACGTCCCGACAGAGATGCTCCGCACGGCGTTTGTTGCAAGAAACCGTCTTGAAGATCCGGTTATCCACTTCTACGAGACCTTCCTCGCCCAATACAATCCGCAGCGGCGCGTTGATCGCGGTGTCTATTACACACCGCCACAGGTTATCTCCTATATCGTCAGGTCTGTGGACAGTCTCCTGAAAACAGAGTTGAATAGACCGGACGGTCTCGCCGATGACGACACACTTATCCTTGACCCTGCGACGGGGACGGGTGGTTTCCTACTGACAGTGTTGGATCACATCCGCGAATATGTCACGGAGACCTACGGCACGGGGGATTGGACGCAGTATGTCAACGCGCAGCTGGTGAAACGGATTTTTGGGTTTGAACTGCTCGTCGCACCGTATACGATCGCGCATCTGAAGTTGAGTCTGTTCTTGCAAGCACAAGGCTGGCGTGCCGATGAACGGCTCGGTATCTATCTCACGAATACTCTGGAGCAACCGCAAGAAATGCAGGAATCTCTACCGTTTGCAGGATTCATCACCGATGAGGCGAACGCAGCATTGTCAGTAAAACGGGACGAACCGGGTGTGTAAAGTTTTTGGCGGCCTTTTATGCGGCCTCCTGTAGTTTTTGTGTATCCCAATATGCGTCAAGTGATTGATTCTTTAACAAACATCTCCAAAAGAGTATTGCATTTATCCCGGGTTTGCTCCATCGCATGCCTGCCTGTTTACAGCGTTCAGCGACAACATGTTTACAAGCACTCTCAATGACTCCACTGCCGATCTGATATCCTTTTTCGTTGAACGTGCGATACTGCATGCGATGGGCATGTTTTTGAAAATAACCGACTTCTCTTTTAAGGACATCTGCTATGGAAACTGGGTTTTGTGTCTCCAAAGCCCGGATACGTGCGACGACTTTAGAAGTCTCTCCATTGTAAAGAGGTGTTTCAGTGGTATCCACCCAAGTTTCGATGGCCTCCCGGTCCTCTTCTCCGAAGGCTTGCTTAGCGACATCATATAAATGCGTCTTGGCATGCATATAGTCAACGATTTCAGTGGCACCCGGAAAGTATTCATCCGCTAAGTTCCATATCCACGGTGCCCCATCACCTATCACAACGACTTCTTCGTCTGCGATCGTTTTTTCGTCTTGATAAATGCCGGTCTGCGTTGCTAAATCTGCGAGTTGGTGGCGAAAATCCGCCACACCGCTCCGGGAGGCGACATACCGCAGGCTCGGTGGGCGGATTTTCATCACCGATGTCGCGTTTTGATGCGGATAATCTTTACCGATGCTGCCGACTTTAACCTCCTGCCATCCAACAGGTGAGTTCGTCTGGCACCCATCACAACTGACATACCACCGCTCACCGACATCCAGAGATGCTTCGGCAATATAATCAGAGACCGACTCACCTGATGACCACGCCTGAACTTTCTGATGCAGCGTCGTATGGCTAACTTCAATGCCTTGATGTTTTAACTCCGCTGCGGCAGCGCGATAATTCAACTGTGCAGCGAGACGCATCATCGCTGCAGCAACTCTTTGCGTATACCTTCCCTTGAGGTGTTGCTTCGCCTCCCAAGGCACATGAATAGCCCCACATTGACACTTATACTCCCATCTCGGCAGACGCAAAACACCACACAGCGTTGTAAAACTCCGGCTTCTTTGCCGATACCGACGACTTCGCCCTTGACACTCTCGGCACACGACAGACTTTCGAGTCATATCCGGGGCGTTGGCGAGTTCAGAAAGGATACCCTCTGAAAGTCTTTGTCCCCACGAAGCAAGAGCCGCAGAGACTTGCTCCTCTACATCGGAAATCAGGACAGACGGATCGCCTGTCAGGTCTTCAAAAATCTTTTGGACTTCTTCGTTAATCTTTGCTACAATGGAAGGCATGGTATTCTCTCCTTGAAAAATATAATATCTTAGAGAGAATACCATTCTCTACTACAAACTTCAACCCCTAACTCACCAAAAAATCAGTGCCAAAAACTTTACACACCCGGACGAACCGCTCCTTGTTATCCTCGGTAATCCACCCTATCCGCAGGATTCCGCCAATCCGAGTCGCGTAGGAAGAGAGTTAACCTTTATTGGAAGACTCACTGAGGACTATAAACAGGTAGACGGAGAACCACTCGGGGAAAGAAACACAAAAGTGCTTCAATCGGATTATGTGAAGTTTATCCGGTGGGCACAATGGCGCATTGATAAAAACGGTGAAGGTGTTATACCAAATTAACGTGATTTGTATTATTTTTCCATTTTGCAAATCCACAGAAAACCGACATGTGCCTGCACCTTCTTTGTGTTTTCAGAGAACCATTGACACCTTTTCACAACGGCTTCTTCAAGTGCTGAGAGCGTTGTAAAAACTTTATTCACAACCACCTCTCGCAACAAAGGCCAGAGCCGTTCGGCAGGTTGAAGTTCTGGTGTGTACGGGGGCAAATGAAATAACTCAATCCCTTCTGGGACTTCTAAATCCTTACCCGTGTGAAAACCGGCACGATCTAACAAAAGGATTATCTGTTTCTTGCCTTCCGGGTTCACATCACGCGCAAACTCTGCCAAGGCAAGGTTCATGACTTCAACACTCACACTCGGCATCAGCAGCCAATAGGTCTCACCTGTCTGTGGACGGACAAAACCGAAACCATAAAACCACTTATATGCCGGACACACGGGGGCTATCGGTCTTTCACCTCGCTTCGCCCAGACACGCCGATGAACCGGCAATAATCCCAAGCGCGTCTCGTCTTCTGCCCAGATCTCTACCGGTTTCTCTGGGTGCTGACTTTCAAGCGTAGCTACCCGCTCCTTGAGTTTTTTTTTAAATGTTTGCTGTGCCTCGGGTGTTGCGGCTGCCTGATGTTGCGGACGAGGTGTTTGTAAAGTATAACCGAGACGTTTGAGATATTTCCAACCTGACACGTCACTGACACGACGCTGGAGTGTCTCAGATATCCACGCAGCCACTTTCGGACCCGTCCAAAGACCCCCATCACCAGGAGGCGCAGAAAGGGCAGCTGCAAGGGCGGCTTGCTGTGTTTCATCCAAAAAACGCACACCTGTATTATTTTTGCGTTTATCTCGCAAAGCGGCTTCGCCTTCAGCATTATAGCGTTTGAGCAACTTGCGAACCCAGTCCGGCGTGCATCCTACAATCTCAGCGACTTGCCGGGGGGTGCGTGAATCTCTGGTATCCGCAAGGAGCCAAATAATATGCCAGTGCGTCCGTTCCCGAAGACATTCACATTCAAGATACCTTTGTTTAACAACTTCTACTGAAAAGTGGGGGAAAACCTCATGTTTTTGCTTTTTCATCTCTTCACAATAACATATCTAAAAAATATACACAAGAATAGTCGCGTTAATATGGTATTATCGGCTATATTGTCAACAATAGTTTACTTGACGGACCTACCTTTCGTGGCATGCGGCAAAGTCTGTTTGATGGTTTCAATACTATCTACCTGCTCAATCTACACGGCAGTAACAGAGTAACGGAAGTTGTTCCTGAGGCAGAAAATGACGAAAATGTCTTTGACATTCTACAAGGGGTTTCCGTTCTGTTGTGTGTCAAAGAACGCGACAATTCGGCATCAGGAAAGGTCTATTATGCAGATATTTGGGGATCCCGAGAGGAAAAATATACTGTTCTTTCGGATACGGATGTCCAATCCACGGAGTGGGCTGAACTACAACCAACATCACCCTACTATCTTTTTGTGCCACAAGCAACCGAATTGAGAGCAGAATACGAATTGGGATGGCAAATTGCCGACATCTTTCAAATAGACTCGGTCGGGATTGTCACCGGACGAGATAAATTGACACTGCATTGGACAGAGAAAAAACTCCATGAAACTGTAACGGATTTCGTTTCACTCTCTGAAGACGATGCACGCAGGAAATACAAATTGGGAAAGGATAGTCGAGATTGGAAAGTCCACCTTGCTCAAGCCGACCTCCGTAGTCATCCCGATGCTATACAACATATCCAACCGATTCACTACCGCCCGTTTGATACGCGCTGGACTTACTACACTGGACAAGGACGTGGCTTTCATTGCTTACCTCGTTCCGCGATTATGCAACATCTACTTTCGGAAAACCTTGCCCTCTGTGTACATCGCGGTATCAAGAGCCCTATATGGCAACACGCTTTGGTAGTTAATCAAATTAGTGAGAAAAGTTATATCTCAAACAGAAGTGAACCTACGGCACATGTATTCCCGCTCTATTTGTATCCGAATTTAGAAGAATTGGAACTCACGGCAGAGCGTTCGCTCAATTTCAAACCTGCCTTTCTGACCGCGTTCTCGGAGGCGTTGGAACTCCCGCAGACTGCACCGTTTAACCTCCCCGAAGACGTTTCACCGGAGGAGATTCTCGCCTATATCTATGCGGTGCTCTATAGTCCGACCTATCGCGAACGGTATTATGAGTTCCTGAAATACGATTTTCCGCGTATCCCGTTGCCAGAGGATATTGAACAGTTCCGTACGCTCGCGGCGTTGGGGCAGCGTTTGATGGATTGGCATCTCCTGAAAGATGCACAGACTCCAGTCGTGCATCGGTTTGAAGGTGAAGGTGATGGCGTTGTGTTAAAGCCTCGTTATGAGGATGGCAAGGTCTGGATTAACCCCACACAACATTTCACGGATGTGCCTACGGAAGTGTGGGAATATGAGATCGGTGCGTATCAGGTCTGTGAGAAGTGGTTGAAGGATCGGCGGGGTGAGGTGTTAAGTCATGCAGACGTGCGGCAGTATCGTGCGATTTTGGTGGCTGTTGCGGAGACGCTTGCGGTTATGGGGGAGATTGATGCGGTTTTGTGGTAGGTTGTCTGAATCAGGATTCACAGGATTAGAGGACGTAGATGGAAACGGATGGAATTGAGCAGGTTCATAGTAGTGCGATTTAAGCCTGTTCCTAAAAATATTAGGAGTCGTTTTGGTGGACTAGAATGTCTATAGTGTGTTCCCGTATTCTCTGCTTGTCTCTGAGTTCCAAAACAGAATGCCTCCAGTTGCTATTCAAAACAGAATGCTCCACTCTGTGAAAAAAATTGACACCGTTAGTAAAATACAGTTTAATTATAATAGGTAAAGTATAAAAAGTTTAGGGGCCGCTGTCTTGAAGCACAAGTTGAGCAATTACCCACTTTTTGCGTAACATTGAATATTGGGCCTCTGTAAACAAAAACCTCAAGTAAAGTTCAATGAAGTCAAAGCGGAAAACTGCGCACCATAATAAACAAAGGAGATAAATTAAAATGCAAAACATAATATTTGAAAATCGTCGTGTTTCTGAAATTGCCCCTCAAGAGTTGATTGACCTCATTGGGAGTCAAGAAGAAAACCTGTGGATTGATTTCAAGCAACAAGACTATCACAGAGACCCTAATGACCATGAAAAACATAAACGTGAGATATGCAAGGACGTTACGGCAATGGCTAATGCGGACGGAGGTTACGTCCTTATTGGCGTTGATGAAAAGGATAAAATTGCACAAGGCTTTTTCACTGTGTCTGATGCTGACAAGGTTGCTATAAGCATTAGGGATACTTGTCTGCAATTTATTGACCCGCGGATCCCGAATCTTGAGGTGGAGTTAAGCTCTTTCCAATGGAACGATAATGAGATTACACTCGTAATTATTCATATTCCACCGAGTGAAATGCATCCTCATAGTTTCAAGTGGGGAGGTTCTACCAATTTTGTGAAACGGTACAACGATGTCACAAGGGAGTACCCAATATCCGAATTAATTGAGACTCTTTTGTTCCGCTATCACCCACCAATTATGGGACAGATTGATAGTAAATTAGCAACTATTTTAGCAAACGCGCAGGCGGACAGAAGGTCTTCAATATCGCCTGAAGATGATCCTTTAGAGCAAACAGAAGTCAGAAATCTGCTTGATCTAATGAGATTGAGATTCGAGGCAGTTACATCAGACCAACCTTATTACCGAATCCTCGCTGTGCCAAAAGAACTCAATCCAGATGCAGTTGATACACGTAATGAAAATATACGCAACATCTTGCAAAATCCACCGAATATACGCCGAGCAGGCTTTGGTGTCACAGGCATTCTGGAAAGGGATATGGTACGTTCTCCGGAGGGAATTAACGGGAGCAATATGGGTAGTGGTGAAATCTTTTTACTAAAGAACGGGTTTCTTGAAGTCCGATGTCCTCTTTCCAACAGCCACTTTCAATGGATGCGTGCGGAGTCCAGAATTTCTACACCATGGTTATATCCTTATGTGGTGTGTGAGTTTCCAGTAAGTTTCCTGAAATTAGTTAAAGGAATCTATGAAGCATCTGGTATTGACTCAAGCATTATTATCCAACAAGACTACCATAATCTCAGGGGTTTTATGTTACCGAAAGGACATCCATCAAATATTGGGTTTGCTGCGTTCCAAGACGAAAGAAATGTGTACAAGCACTCACATTCTATTGTTTCAAAACAAACCGTTGAGCCAGATTTTAATCCAGATCGCGTTGCTTACGAGTTGGTGAAAGATGTGTATGACCTTTTTGGGTTAGACGAACAATGGATTCCTTTCTTCGACGAAAATGGTAATTTTACTTTAGAGTAGGCATTGTGTTTTTCATGCAACAATTGTTTAGGCAAGCAGGTTTTACGATCTAAAACCGGTGCGGTTAGGAAACAGCACCGGTCAATTTGAGAAAAAACTGATCATGGCATCGTAGGTTGGGTAGAACGGGCTCCATCAAATCCGTAAAAAGTCATAGAAAAATGAAGTTTCTCCATACATGCGACATCAAACAGATACCGAGTGAACCCAACTCTTTCGTTGTAAAGTATCCGGGAGTATGACGGTGTGAAGTTGGGTTTCACTGGGTTCTTGAGTGTATGGGGTAGCATATCAGATTTGATGTGTATTTGGAACACCGACATCCGCCATTTCAGTTCCGTTCTACCCAACCTACGGAACCACGGAAACCCTAAATTGACACCTATGGTGTGGTTAGGAATGCAGATCGCAAATGTAAAGCAAAGACAAATTTTGCCGCGTGTGGGAAACCAAATTTGGGTGCGTACACCGCAAAACCGCACCTACCAATTTAAATGAATTATTAGGGACCGCATGGAATAAGCACATGCATAATTCAAAAACGAAACCTTACACAAAGACACTCAAAGGGACAATGCACCGAAAATCAGAGATTCTTTCTAAAGCGCAGGCGTTTTGGGAAATTGGCATGACGGAAACGGCACAACCGCTTTGGCTATCTGCTGCCAACTATGAGGAACATATTGCACCAATGCTTGATGCCTTAGGTCGTGAATTGGAGGGAGCAATACATCGGATCAGCGCAGCATCGTGTTATGAGAAGGCGGGGGATCCGTGTCGAGCAGTGAACCTTTATCGTGCGGCACTTTCGGGTCCGTTGCGTGATGATACACGGCAAGAGGTTGAGAATTTGCTGAGTGCTTGTCTTGTTACGTTGAATTGCCAGTCAATGAAAAGGGATTTTCCTGATCAGGTGTCAAAATCTGGGGGGCGTTCTTGAACGACAGGAATGACATAACTCCGAACAGTTACATCGTCAATCGTCTCCGTCTCTACACGCAACTCTGGCTCTTGACGATGGTCAAATACGATATAGTATCCTTCCGTTGCCCCTTCCAACTTCAGGTATGCTGCTAACTGTTTCTTGCCTGCTTGGTAGCGACTATCACCTTCCCAAATCTTCGTTTCAACGATATATTTTTTCCGATTATGGTAAATAAGCAGATCCATCCGTCCGCGTCCTGTTTGGACTTCAAGATACATTACACCGCCAACAAGTTGGACAAACTGGTCAAGATATGCCAACAGTAGGTGCTGTCCAATAAACTCTTGCGGTGTATCTGGCACTTGCAAAACGCGGAACCCGGCGCGAGCAATGAAAGCCTGAAAGTTATTGAGTAGCGTCACCATGTCAATATCTCCATCGGGTGTCAGATAATCCTGAAAGCCCGCAACGTTGTCTGCAGGGAGATATTCATTCTCAAGCCCATTTACGAGAGGTTTAAATGCTTGTAGGATGCAGTAGTGATAGATCGGATTGAGAATCTCACACATACCGTCAGTGCTTTCTTTAATGACACCATACGTCGCAAGTTCATTCATGATTTCATTGCGGCGTGTAAAGCGTATCCCTATATCATAAGAAGCGATTTTCATCAGGAGTGTTTCAAACCGTCTATCCCTGCGGATATTGGTAAGCAGATGCGTAAGGTTGACGTTGTCCTCTTCAAGGAGCTGCGTGTGTGCGTTCAAAAAGTGCGCCATCGTAATCGGCTCGGTTTTCGGAATGTCCAAGGTCTCTGTGAGGATATGCGCGAAGTGATTGACGAGTACAGGTTGCCCCGCAGTCTGCTTATGAATGGATACAATGACCTCTTCCTCAAATGTCTGACCAACCTCTTCGGTATACTGTCCAAGCAGCTCACGCCCCTGTTCAAAGGTGAAATTCGGCAAGTTGAACTCATCTTGGATATTGAAAGGAGAGACAGAGCGATCGTAACTGAGTTGTGTAATACTCTTGACTCCAATGATGCCAACGCTGTGAGGGCACCGATTCTCATCGGCGAGATAAATACGGCGGAGTGAATGCAGAAAACCTTTGAGAGCCTCGCGCGGAATAGCGTCAAACTCATCAATGATGAGAACGACTCTATGGTCTGGTAGGAAACTATCGAAATGTGTAAAGAACCTTCGCATTGAAACGTGGTCGGTTAGTGCTGTATTTTCTAAAAATTGGATGAGTGCTTTGGCGGGAGCTTCTTCTCGCTTCTGAAAAACATTTTCTATTTCTTCACGAATATCTTCGTAAAGGTTACAGTAAAATTCGGAAGCGGTATAGTCTTCGTACTCCTCAAAATTCAATTGGATTGGGAAGTAGCTGGGCTCTTCGGTGGTCAGTGTGTCGAGTGCCAATCTGAAGAAGGTTGTCTTGCCGGTCTGTCGCGGTGCGAAGAGGACAATATAGCGCCCCTCTTTGACGCGTTTGATGAATTCTGTTTTCTCCTCGGTGCGTGGGACGACGTAGTGTCGGCTCGGATACACGCGGCCTTGTGTTCCAAAGGTTTTCATTTCCATTTTCTCCTATAGCTCCCCATCTTGAGAGAATTTTATCATATCGCTGTGCGAAAGTCAACGTCTTCTTAAGAGTGTGAGGCGTGAGGGTTCGACACGGAGAGGCGTTAAATCACGCGGAAGTGCGGCAGTATCGTGCGATTTTGGTGGCTATTGCGAAGACGCTTGCGGTTATGGCGGAGATTGATGCGGTTTTGTGGTAGGTTGTCTGAATGCACGTCGCATTTGGGCGAGTACGCCGCCAATCTCGGATTATCGCGGATGACACGGATTTTGCGGATTAGAGGGGTTTGGTCGTTGAAGGGTTCTCTTTATCGTGCAGCACTATCGGGTCCGTTGCGTAATGATACGCGGCAGGAGGTTGAACATAAACTGAGTGCTTGTCTTGTTACGTTGAATCGCCAGTCAATGAAAAGGGATTTTCCTGATTAGGTGTCAAAATCTGAGGGGCGTTCTTGAACGACAGGGATGACATAACTCCGAATCGTTATCCCATCTATCGTTTCCATTTCTACGCGTGGCTCCGGCATTTCGCGGTGATCAAAAACGACGTAGTAGCCCGCCGTTGCCCCTTCCAACTTGAGATATGCCGCTAGCTGCTTTTTACCTGCCAGATAACGGACCGCGCCCCTCCAAATTTTTGTCTCAACAACGTATTTTCGCTGATTATGGGTGATAAGGAGATCCATTCTGCCACGCCCGGTTTGGACTTCTATGTGCATCACACCGCCGATGCGTCTAACAAACTCGTCAAGATATGCCAGCAGCAGATGCCTCCCGACGGACTCCTGGGGCGTATCCGGCACCTGTAGGATTTTGAACCCTGCACGTGCGATAAAATCTCGGAAATTATCAAGCAGCGATACCATGTCAATCTGTCCGGTAGGCATGAGGTAATCACTAAAACCTTCGTTGAAATCTTCAGGGAAATACGCATTCTCCAACCCGTTCACGACTGGCTTGAAGACTCTCATAATACGGTAGAGATAAATCGGATTGAGGATTTCACACATTCCGTCAATCCCTTCTTTGATGACACCATAGGTGGCGAGTTCACTGATAATATCATCGTCAAGACTGAAGTCTACGCCTTCCTCCCGCGCCATAATTTGCATCAGGACGCTTTCAAATCGTGGGTCTTTGCGGATATTGGTTGTCAGGTGCTTAATGTTAGTATTCTGTCCACGCAGGAGCTGCGTGTGTGCCTCGGAAAAGGGCACCATTGTAATCGGTTCGGTCTTCGGGATGTCCAACGTCTCTGTGAGGATATGCGCGAAGTGATTGACGAGTACAGGTTGCCCCGCAGTCTGCTTGTGAATAGATACAATGACCTCTTCCTCAAATGGCTGACCAACCTCTTCGGTATACTGTCCAAGCAGCTCACCTATTTGTTCAAGCGTGAAATTCGGCAAGTTGAACTCATCTTGGATGTTGAAGGGAGAGACGGAGCGATCGTAACTGAGTTGTGTAATACTCTTGACTCCAATGATGCCAACGCTGTGAGGACACCGATTCTCGTCAGACAGGTAGATATGGCGGAGTGAATGCAGAAAACCTTTGAGAGCCGCGCGAGGAATAGCATCAAATTCATCAATAGTGAGGACAACCCGCTGCGTTTTGTGACGATAAGTGAGAAATCTTGTTAACTCTTCAAAGAACTCTCTCATTGAAACATGATCGCTTATCTTCGCCTTCACTAAGAATTGTGCTAATGCTTCAGACGGAATTTCTCCGCGTCTCTGAAAAACCCGCTCAATTTCTTTCCGAATTTCTCTCTGAAGGGATGCATAAAAATCGGCGGGGGCATAGTCTTCGTACTCCTCAAAATTCAATTGGATTGGGAAGTAGCCGGGCTCTTCGGTGGTCAGTGTGTCGAGTGCCAATCTGAAGAAGGTTGTCTTGCCGGTCTGTCGCGGTGCGAAGAGGACAATATAGCGTCCTTCTTTGACGCGTTTGATGAATTCTGTTTTCTCCTCGGTGCGTGGGACGACGTAGTGTCGGCTCGGATACACGCGGCCTTGTGTTCCAAAGGTTTTCATTTCCGTTTTCCTTGTTGTTTAAGTTTCAACTCACATCAGTCACAGCTTCAAACACAGAATAGGACTTACGCAAACGCGATTTGGGAAGAAAGCGTCCGCTTCGGATGCTGCAAGCGAAACCGTGAGAATCGAGGTCGCCGAGGCACGGGGACCTCGGCGAACAGATGCTTGCTGCGTAAGCCCTAACAGAATTAACGGCACCAAAAAGCGTCGGTAAATTCGCCAATGCAAAGTCCGTTCTGTTTTGGGTAAAGGTATCACCGATCAGTCGTCCGAATTGCCACAATGTTCCGTCGGTGACAATGCCGTACACGGGGAAGGCAGCATCATCATTTATTTTTTGGGCGGCGACCAACTCTGCCAGACACTGCCCCACCCCTGCTCAAAGTCGTTTTTCTTTGCTTCGACGAGAAGTATTAATGGACTTCCGACAACGGTTTTACCTAATTCAGATTGGGTGGAGATAAAATAGTCCGGCGTTCCGTTTAAGATATCATCGTAGCCGATGGATTGCTTTATCCAGAGTGCGTATTGATCGGCATAGGCTTTATAACTTTCTTTCAAGACAGGAAAGATAATCGTCTTGCGTCGCGCGGCATCGGAGGCGAAAATATGAATATGTTCCCGGGTAAATTCAAAGTCTTGGAGGAATTCCATTGATGGGGTTAATGGTTCAACTTCGGCAAAATCGGCTTCAGTGTATGCGATTCTGAATTTTTCTTGGACTTCAGAGATTGTCTTGAAATCGCTAAATGCCATGATATTACCCTCTATTCAAGCCAACGCGGTTGCAAACTGCACCTACAAATCAATGGAATATCTGTGAGTTATTATAACACTATGTTAGTGATTAATACCAATGTTTTCGCAATATAAACGATGTAAATAATGGGGACATAGCTATTGATAACGGTTCCAGTACGATATCAATTGGGACAAGGGAAAATGGTGCGGCTGTTGCAATCAAAAGTCCGAGAGCGATGATAAAGGTTGAAAACGAACAAGAAGCGTCAGCGGCAGTATCAGCATTTAACACGCATAATAGTTTTATTACTGTTAATCATGATAAAGGCCATTCGGTTATCTTAGGTGGGCCTGAACCACTTATTTTAAGAAGGTATGGTTCCGGGGATGTACAGGAAGTCTTGTGGGACGAGATAATAGAAGCCGAATAGAAAACTAACATGAAGTTTCTACACACCTATCGCCCCGCTGGGGCTAAAGAGATGTGAATAGACGCGGTTCTATACACCTGTCGCCCCGCTGGGGCTAATACCAAATTAACTTGATTAGAAGTCTTTTGATCAAGTCAGCATTGCGAGGCACAGGGACCTCGCGCTACAAATTGGGTTAATTTGGTATAAGATAATCCGCACATAGAAACCTCTTCCAATCCGCGAAATCCGTGAAATCCGCGACAATCCGCGATTCAGACAATTTAGCGGTCAGTTTCCATCAGCGCACAAAAACCGCGTGTCAATCCAATGGAAACAAAGGTCGGCGGACGTTGTGATATGTGAAATGCAGCGGATTTACCGCAGTCAATCCGGGTGTGTCTACCTCAATAATCTGCCCCGCGATCGGTTCGTAGGCGGCGCGGTAGGCGATTGCGGCTTTGACGACAATCATCCGCATCTCCGTCGGATTGATGCCGAGACTTAGCAGCTGCTGGAGACTAAACGGGGTCTGCCGTCTGCTTGTCAGCACGATTAGGGAATCACCCACAGCGACGACAGTCGTTAACCCTTGATCGTGGTATCTCTGTCCGCCGTGCCGAGGTTGCGTCTCGATAAAACGTCCGTCGTGGATGAGGCGCACCTTGCCCTGAATTGCGATAGGATCACCGTGCAGATTATCTGCTTTCCCTCCGACATCTAAGGCGACTGCTGCACCAACACCCGCCTGAATACAGGTTTGCACAGCCTCGGGATCATAGAGCACAACGACGAATCCGGATGCACCCTGTCGTTGCAACTCCGCTAAAACGAAAGTGCTATCCCCCGGTGAACCGCCGCCGATGTTGTCCCCCATCTCGACAAGGATAATCGGATGTTGGTCAGATTCGATGGCTTGCGCGACCGCCTGTGCTGCATCGGGGAGATCGAGTGTGAGTTGTCCGTGGACATTCCACAACATATCGGATAACCGATCGGCTTCCGTCTGTGCGAGTTGCGGATCGTTATCAGTAACCACGACGAAAGAGGGACCCGCTTCATAGACATCGGCGTAAGGGTACCCCGCTGCAACATTCGCCACAAGGACATCGGGACGTTCTTCCAGTTGCTTCGCTGCAGTGAGAATGGGCTTCATCGGTGGCACGTTGGTATTATGATAGAGAATATTCAGGAGCATCGGTGGTTTAGCGAGTGCTTGCGTTGGCGTAACTTCATCCCTGAGGATCCGCATCATAAGTTCTGCTGCCTGCAGCCCGCGTTGGCGTTGATCGATGTGCGGCGTTGTCTTGTAAATTACAAGGGCAGTCGATTCGGCGACCATCTGTTCAGAGACGTTGGTGTGCTGGTCGAGCGTGACAACGATCGGTAAGTCTCGACCGAATTCTGCCCGAAGTCGCCTTAAGACTTCGCCGTCTCCGTCCGGGTAGCTTTCAGCGACCATTGCGCCGTGGAGTGCGAGCAGGAGCCCTTCATGTTTCGGTGCAGCTTTGAGGTGCTGGATTAACATCTCGGTGAATCGGTCAAAAGCGTCATCTGTTACGCGTCCTGCGGGTGTTGCCGAAGTCATAAGGGTTGGGTAAGCCGTATAGCCGTACTGCGTTGCTCCCTGAATAAACCCGCCCATTTCGTGGTGTGTTTCTCCCCAAGCTTTAATCAGATTGCTCGCGAAGGTTTGAGAGAACGCGGCGTAGTCAGTGGGGGTATCACTGAATGTATTGGATTCGTGCATGATACCGCCGATAGCAATCGTTGTCATAATGCTTCCTCGTGTCGGTTTTCAGTCGTCAGTCGAGTGCGTGGACGGCACGGCGGAGCGTGCCTACTACTTTTAAAATCCGTAAATCAAAAATATCTTGACGGTTACACTTGAAATAGTGTATCATTTAACAATGTTTAAGTCTCCAATTTTCTACCAAAGTTTGGTCCGTAGGGACTGTATGTCTATAGAAATATGACGCAGAACGGTACTGGAAAAAACCAGATTGAAGAAGCGATAGAAGTTGCTGCTGAAGCCCATCAAGGTCAGTATCGAAAAGGGACTAACACGCCTTATATCACACACCCTTACGCTGTCGGACTCATCTTAATGGAAACAGGATGCGCCGAAGCGGTGATTATTGCGGGCATCTTGCACGATACTGTTGAGGACACCGATCTGACGTTGGAATTTATTCGGGAACATTTTGGGGACGCTATCGCCAATATCGTTGATGGCTGTTCAGAGGACAAGGCATTGCGGTGGCGCGCCCGTAAAACTGAACGGATTGAGGCGTTAAGAACCGCCAGCCCTGAAATCTGCATCGTGACGTGTGCTGACAAGCTTCACAACCTACGGACTATCATTTCAGAGTATGATCTCATCGGTGATGCGGTCTGGGATCGGTTTCACGGCGGGGTTGAAGACCAAGCGTGGTATTATCGGAGTATTCTCGGCGCGATCGCAGACCGAGATGCTGCTTTACAAAAAAGCGGGGTGTATGCTAAACTATCTACGCATGATAGTGGTGTGAGTGCCCAATCCGGTGTCCAAGATACCGCACCTCAGCACTCGCCAATTGAGGTTGTAAACCCTCAACTCTTTGAAGAATTCCAGCAGGCTGTAGCATATTTATTTGAAGGAGCACCTGAATGAAGATTGCGTACGCTTTTAGACGATGTGCATCGTATCCCTATAACGGCGGGGGATTACCCACCGATGCGGCAGATCGCCAACGGTTTTTGAAACATGCCAAAAAGATTGGCTTCGAGGGGATTGAACTTCCTGGGATGAGTCTCCCTGACGCTGAAATCGAAACATTCCGTTCAGAACTTGAAGATGCAGGTATGCCGTGTGTCGCAATTCGCGGAGGCGGTGGTGCTGCTGCGGATCCACAAGTCGCTGCAGCGAACAAACAACGGATGGTGGATGCCGTCCACTTCGCGGCGAAGATGGGAGCGGGTATTGTTAATTCCACAGTCACTACACCCCCCGACGATCCGGGTGGAAAAGGCACGTATCGTGGCGAATCCGTCTCGCAGGGATCAAGCCGTCAAGCGAGTGATGAAGATTATAAACGGACTGCGAAAGCTGTGAGTGAAGCCGCTGCTGTCGCCGCAGATCTCGGCGTTGAGATCTCCATAGAAATCCATCAAAATTCAATAGCGGACAACAGTCCGTCAACGCTACGGCTGTTAGGATTAATTGACGCATCGAACGTTGGGATAAATCCGGATTTAGGTAATATCTACTGGACTTACGACATCCCAGAGGAGACATGTGAAGCTGCAATCACCGCGGTTGCACCGCATGTCAACTATTGGCATTGCAAGAGCCTCTATCGCGTGCATATCCCGGATCTGGAAACGGCTATCTATGTCCAAGTGCCGCTGCCCGATGGTGAAATCGACTATCGCTTCGCGATCGCGGCGTTGCTTGATGTCAACTACGATGGTTATCTGGCGATTGAAGGTATCCGCGACGGCGACCAGTTCCATCAAGATGGCAGAAGCGTGGCGTACGTAAAATCTGTCTTGGCAGACCTGCAATAGTTAGGACTTACGCAATTTTTCCATGAGCCCTACGTGTTCGGTGCTGCTGGCGAGGTTTGAAACCTCGCCAGCAAGGGAGTTGCTAAGACCTGCAATAGTTGTTGCGCCAAGTTCGCGTGCCGCAACGCAAACATAGGATAAATATGACACAACAGAAAATCCGTTTAACTGCGACCGTGAAATGCGCTGGGTGAGCGTCAAAACTCGCTCCGGGGGAGCTTGCGCACATTTTAGATAACATCCCGAAATCCACCGACCCGAACCTCCTTGTCGGTACCGAAACCTCAGATGATGCAGGGATCTACCGCATCTCCGATGATATAGCCCTCGTCAACACAGTTGACTACTTCACACCCATCGTTGACGACCCGTATACATTCGGTGCGATCGCCGCGACGAACTCACTGAGCGATGTCTACAGCATGGGCGGCGTTCCGAAAACGGCGTTGAACATCACCTGCTGGCCCAAGGCTGATCTGGACTTATCAATCCTCGGTGATATTATCAGGGGCGGCACTGAAAAAGCCATTGAATCGGGGGCTGCGCTTGTCGGTGGGCACACGGTAGATGCACCGGAATTGATGTACGGACTCTCCGTAACCGGTATCGTGCATCCAGAAAAATTCGTCAAGAATTACGGCGCGCGTCCGGGGGATGTCCTCATTTTAACCAAAAATCTCGGCATCGGTATCCTCACCACAGGCTTGAAGTTTGACAAGATCAGCGATGCTGTTCTCCCACAAGTTGTTGAATCGATGACTCGGCTCAATGCCTCTGCTGCTACAGTCATGCTGAAGTATGGCGCGACTGCTTGCACAGATGTCACAGGATATGGGTTGTTAGGACACGCATCGGAAATGGCGGCAGGCAATGATGCCCATCTCAAGATAGATAGCAGAGCGGTGCCTTACTTTGAAGATGCTCCCGCACTCGTTGCACAGGATACTTACACGCAAGCCTATCTTGCGAATATGAGTTTCCTTGCCGACAAAGTCACGTTCCACACGGATAGCGAAGCGATGCATCATATCCTGATGGAAGCGGAAACGTCTGGCGGTCTGCTATTCACGCTTTCTGCCGAGAATGCGGATGCAGCGGTATCGGAACTCCGTGCCGCGGATTGCCCGGAAGCCGCTATCATTGGAGAAGTAGTAGCCGGAGATACCGCACATATTGAGGTGTTTTAATAGTTATCAGTTGTCGGTTGTCAGTTATCGGTTAAGAGGTTATTGATTTGACGAAACCATCTCTTAACCTAATAATTATTACTAAACTTTGGACAATTCGTATTACATTTCGGTTGAATTTTCAAAGATCAAGGGATTTTTCTACGAGCTTCACACACCGCAGAACTTGGAGAAAAATAACGGTGGTTCGCGAACCTCGTCACAGGCTAACAGCCTATGCTACGACTACAATACCACAGGCTAACAGCCTATGCTACGGAAAATTGTCCAAACTACCTTGTTTTTGTCCAATAAGTGTAGGAAACCATACTCGCTCTAATCACGCACAAACCTACACACGCATTGAGAAAACAACACCTCAAAAGGTGGCAAAGAACTTCTACACACCTTTGAGAGAAAAAGGAAACCAAAACCACGATTTTTATCGCTTTTCCGGCACCAAAGAGTCCTTGAAAAAGTTGATGTCCAGTTATGATAAGGGTTTCAAAGGTAGGCTGTTGTGATTTGAGACCTTTTAACCCCTCTTGAAAGCAGATACGGACTCGGATTGATAGCCTTTCATTGATCAACTGGATCCCCATGTGCTTGGACGAAAACAAGGAAACTATAGTAATTATTAAGATGATCCTTAAGAGGTTTTTGTGCAGGAAAAACGTTCGTCTATACCACACGCTTAACTGAAAACCGAAGCAATGACGAAGTCATTGCGTACTGATAACCGATAACCATAAAGTATGACAAAAACAGAACTCGCAAAACAGATTCGTGAGGCTTCGTATCTCACAGGTGAATTCAGACTCCGCTCAGGGAATATCAGTAATTTCTATTGGGATAAATACCGATTCGAGAGTGACCCCGCACTGCTTACCGCAATCGCCGAAGAGATGGCGAAACTGCTCCCGTTGAGTTGTGACGGCTTAGCAGGTCTGGAATTAGGCGGCATCCCGCTCGCAACAGCACTTTCGCTGCAAACAGGAATCCCATGTTTCTATGTCCGCAAAGAAGCGAAGACTTATGGCACCTGCAACCTCATAGAAGGTGGTGTTAAGGAAGGTAGCACACTCGTCGTGATAGAAGATGTGATTACGACAGCGGGACAGGTTTGCACATCAATTGAACAGATTCGTGCAGCGGGGTATATAGTGGAACATGTTGTAGCAGTCATTGATCGGCAGGCAGGCGGTGCGGCGAAAATTGATGAACTCGGATGTTCATTCGCATCCGTTTTCACTCTCACAGCGTTAGAAGCAGTTATGGAATAGTAGGCGGTTATCGGTAAAGAGCGGTTTCGTCTAACCAAAAACCTCTTACCGACAGCTAACGGCTGACAACTGATAGCCAATACGAAAGTGATAGGGGAAAATGAGAATACTGTTTATCGGAGATATAGTCGGGAATCCGGGTAGAGCAGCAACAACAAAATTTCTGGAAGCGCATCGGGACAAATACGATTTTATTGTCGCCAACGGAGAGAACGCGGCGGGTGGGAAAGGGTTAACATTTGAAATTGTTGATCAACTTTTGGCATCAGGTGTCTCCGCAATTACGACTGGCAACCACGTCTGGGCTAATAAAGAGATTTTCAGTTTTATAGATACAACACCGCAGCTGATACGTCCCGCGAACTATCCGACGGAAGTAACAGGGCGCGGTATAACCATCGTTCCTTCCAATGACGGACAGACACAACTTGCGGTTATCAACCTCGCCGGACAGATTTTTATGAACCCATACACCAATCCGTTTCATGCCCTGAACACAATTTTACCTGAGATACAAGCGGTGACACCTTATATCCTTCTCGACTTTCACGCGGAAGCAACCTCCGAGAAAATCGCGATGGGTTGGCACGCGGATGGCAGGGTCGGCGCGGTGGTTGGCACCCATACACATGTTCAGACAGCGGATGCGCGCGTTCTCCCGCAAGGCACGGCTTATATTACTGATGTCGGTATGACGGGACCCTACGATTCGGTGATCGGCACGCGGATAGATCTTGTACTTGAACGGTTTTTGACGATGATGCCCACGCGTTTCATTGTCGCTAAAGGCAATGTCAAACTCTGCGGTGCTGAGATAGAACTTGACGAAAAAACTGGGCTGGCGGTGAGCATTGTGCCGCTGCAAGAGCAGTATTAATTGGTTATCAGTTTTCAGTTATCAGTTGTCAGCAAGAGGATATTCAGTTTTCGGTTATCCGTTGTCAGAATCAGGATTTATAAGATTCAAGGATTTTCAGGATTAGAGACGCTCTTTGATTGACGATTGTCCTTTATAGGATTACCAAAATACTTTCTTATAGTAAAACCCACGATTACCTTCACATTGGCGAGGTTAGGAATGCAGATCGCAAATGTAAAGCAAAGACAAATTTTGCCGCGTGTGGGCAAAATTTGGGCGTGTACGCCGCAAAACCTCGCCAGCGACGGAGTGTGCTTGTGTAACAACTGTTCATTGAAGTGTAAACATATTTTCGGATTTTACTATAAAATAAAATTAATTGAAACCGCATCTACCGGGTCTGGGGAAAACCGAGATTAATGGATATGCAATTAGAATTTTCGATGCCAACAAGAACTGTCCATAGCGTCAGTGACATAACAAATCTGCTGAAAAAGTTGATAGAGCAACATCCACCATTCAAAAATGTGTGGGTGCAAGGACAGGTATCCAATTACAGTCGTTCTGGTGCCGGACATGTCTATTTCACGCTCAAGGACGCGAACAGCCAAATCTCGGTTGCCCTTTTTCGGAACAACGCCTCTCGCCTCCGATTTTCGCTGAAGGACGGTGATGAGGTGATTGTACAAGGGCAGTTGAGCCTCTATTCTACCAGAGGACAATATCAGATTGTCGGTCAAAACGTGGAGCCGGTCGGGATCGGTGCGCTACAGAGAGCCTTTGAAGAGTTGAAACTGCGACTTGCAGACGAGGGATTGTTTGATAATATCTACAAAAAGCCGTTGCCAAAATTTCCGAAGAGAATCGGTGTAGTTACGTCGGGAACAGGTGCAGCGTTCCAAGACATCTGCGAGCAGCTTCGCAAACGATACCCATTAGCGGAAGTGTTGATCCATCCGACACTTGTCCAAGGCGATGGCGCAGTAGAAGGGATCGCCAACGCACTGCAGGTCATGAATCAGCGAGACGATATAGATGTACTCATCGTCGGTCGCGGGGGTGGTTCGATTGAAGATCTCTGGGCATTTAATGAAGAACGCGTTGCACGTGCGATTTTTGCTTCCACGATTCCTGTTGTGTCGGCAGTCGGACACGAAACGGATTACACTATCTCGGATATGGTGGCGGACCACCGGGCACCGACCCCGTCGGCAGCAATTGAACATATTGTCCCGGATCAGGATGAAATTTTCGCTCGATTAGACGGTTTTGATGTATGGCTCCGCACAACAATTCAGAATCAATTGAATGGTCACGAAACACAGATCCAAGAACTTGAGACGCGACTTGCACCGGCGCAGCGTAAGGACGCTATCTACCAACTCTATCAAACAGTAGACACCTTAGACGCGGCGTGCCGTAACGCAGTGAAACGTAACCTCACCGATGGTGAAAACAGACTTCACACCCTCGCCCAACGGCTTGACGCTTTGAGTCCGTTAGCCACGTTGAAACGCGGGTATAGCATCAGTCGGAAAACAGATGGTGAAGTACTAACCACAACAGAACAGGTGTCAATAGGCGACAGAATTGAGGTTCAGTTGGCAGAGGGACATCTCGCCTGTCGCGTTGAAGAATTTTTGGACGAAGATCAAAGGTAAGAAGTTTCTGACCACTAATTACTGACTGCTGACAGCCGACTTGACGGAAACTGATAATTGACAACTGATAACCGATAACTCAATACCCCTAACGGAGATAAAATATGACCTTTGAAGAAAAACTTACAAAACTGACCCAGATCGTTGAACAACTGGAAGCAGGCAACGAACTGCCACTTGAGGATTCTCTCAAACTCTTTGAAGAAGGTGTCGGCTTGGTCTCATCGTGCAGGGAGATGCTCGAAAACGCGGAGCAGCGGGTAGAAAACGTTCTCAAAACAGACAACACATAGACAATAGGATTAAAAAACATGTTCTTAGAAAAAATTAATAGTCCGGCTGACTTAAAAAAACTGGAGATCAATGAACTTGAAATACTGGCTGAGGAGATGCGCGCGTATCTATTAACAGTTCTATCCGAGCATCCAGGACATTTCGCACCGAATTTCGGAACGATTGAATTGGCGATAGCATTACACGCCGTATTTGATACGCCGCGCGATAAAGTCGTCTGGGATATTGGACATCAGGCGTATCCGCACAAACTGCTTACTGGGAGAAGAGATGCCTTTCCAACGCTCAGACAGAGTGGTGGCATCAGCGGATTTCTCAGCAGAGCCGAGAGTGAATATGACGTTTTTGGTGCCGGGCATTCCAGTACCTCTATCGCCGCGGCGTTAGGCATCGCCACTGCTCGAGATCTGATTAATGAGACTTACAAAGTCGTCGCTATCATCGGGGATGGCGGTCTGACGGGGGGGATGGCATTTGAAGCGTTGAACACCACTGGCGACTTCAAAAACGATATGCTCGTTATCCTCAATGATAACAATATGTCTATCTCCGCGACTGTCGGCGCGTTCTCCAAGCACTTTCACAAACTCACGAGTTCACCGCACTACAACTTTCTCCGGTCTGGTGCGAAAGGGTTGATGAACCTGATTTCGGCGGATGCGAAGCAGATAGCCAGTAAAATTGAGGCTTCATTGAAACCGGGAACGTTGTTTGAGGAATTCGGGTTCCGTTACTTCGGACCACTTGATGGCAATGATTTAGAGGCACTCATTCCAGTGTTGACAGGCATCCGTAGCCTTTCCGGTCCTATTCTGCTTCACGTCGTAACCGAAAAGGGGCGCGGCTATGCACCGGCAGAAGAGGATCCAGTCGGGTTCTATAGTGTCAGCGGTCCCTTCAACTTGGAGACCGGAAAAACAATCAAACCGAAACCGCCGATACCCTCCTACACCGAAGTCTTCAGCCGAACGCTGATTGAATTAGCGAAACGCGATGCACGGGTCGTCGGCGTGACGGCAGCAATGCTGGGCGGAACGGGACTTGATAAGTTTGCGAACGCGTATCCGAGTCGATGTTTTGACATCGGATTGGCAGAGCAGTGCGCGGTTACGTTCGCAGGTGGACTTGCAGCACAAGGGATGCGTCCTGTCGCTGCTATCTATTCTACTTTCCTCCAGCGGAGTTATGATCAAGTGTTGCACGATGTCTGTATCCAAAACCTCCCAGTCATCTTTGCGTTGGATAGAAGCGGACTTGTCGGTGCAGACGGTCCGACGCATCACGGTGTTTTCGATTTCGCATACCTGCGTTCTATTCCCAACATAGTCGTCATGGCACCGAAAGATGAGAACGAATTACAATCTATGGTGAAAACCGCGCTTGTCTATGAAGATGGACCTATTGCGTTCCGCTATCCGCGAGGGACAGGGATCGGTGTAAAGATCGCAGCGGAACCACAAGCACTGCCTATCGGTGAAAGTGAGATCGTCAGAGAGGGTGAAGATGTGCTTGTCATCGCGATTGGTAACCGGGTTTATCCTGCACTTGAAGCCGCGCAAACATTGGCTGATATCGGAATTTCAACGGCAGTTGTCAACGCGAGATTTGTAAAACCGTTAGATACTGCAACGATTCTGCCACTTGCAGAACGTATCGGCAAGGTAATTACGATTGAAGACGGCGTGATAATGGGCGGTTTCGGAAGTGCGGTCTTGGAAGCACTCGCTGCAGCGGGGATCGCAAACGTGCAAGTTACAAATCTCGGTATCCCCGACGAATTTATTGAGCACGGTGATGTCCAGCACCTTCACGCACTTTACCAGTGCGATGCTGACGCTGTTGTTCGCGCTGCACAGAAAATGCTACAGTAAGCACCCGAAACCGCTCTTACTGCTTGGACAAAAAAATGCAACGGATAGACATATTTCTGGTAGAGCACGGCTTAGCGGAGAGCCGAGAGCAGGCGAAACGGCTTATCCTTGCAGGTGCTGTAACCGTTAACGGAGACACCAGAATTAAGCCCGGGCAGCGTGTTCCTGCCGATGCGAAGGTCGTTGTTCAGGAGCCACAGAGATATGTAAGTCGCGGTGGATTTAAGTTGGAGAAGGCGTTATCTATCTTTGATGTAGATGTGCAAAATAGGGTTGCGCTCGACGTAGGCGCGTCAACAGGTGGATTCACAGACTGTCTCCTCCAGCACGGCGCAAAATTCGTCTATGCCGTTGATGTCGGTTACGGTCAACTCGCGTGGAAACTCCGGACGCATCCACAGGTTCAGGCTATTGAGAAAACGAATATCCGACATTTAACCCCAACACTTTTAAAGACAGCAGCACTGAACGATAGCGATCATTTTATCTCTATCGTTGTGATTGATGTCTCTTTTATTTCTCTGCGGACAGTACTACCGAGTGTCATCAAAATTCTGACACAGCAGACAAAGAAGTTATCAGTTATCAGTAGTCAGTTATCAGTTAAAAAGGGGAACGATGACGCTTCCGATCTTTCTGACAACCGAAAGGTTTTTCGCAGAAAAACCGCACTGACAACTTTGACCATCAACTCGTCTACAGATACTTTTGATAAGGCGCGAGTTGATGGTCAAAACTATTCCTATGATATTATTGCACTGCTCAAGCCGCAGTTTGAAGCCGGAAAAGTTCATGTGAAAAAGGGCGGGATTGTGTCTGATAAACAGGTGCATATTGAGACAATAGAGAATCTCAGTGTTTTCGTTACAGATAAACTTGGTGCTACGGTGAGAGGGTTGACGTATTCGCCAATCCACAAAGACATCGGAAATATCGAATACTTACTTTGGCTCACAATTGATCGAGGGACAAAGCCGAGTGGATTTGAAAGTTACGTGCCACGCCAGCAGCCGATTGCTGAAGTCGTTGCGGATGCCCACGAATTTTTTAGGAGTCATCAGTGATCAGCCATCAGTAAAGAGGGCCTCTGTTAATCAATAACCTCTTTTCTGACTGCTGATAGCCGATAGCGAAAAAAGATGCGAAAAAGAATCCAGAAAATCTCCATTATCCTCGGAATATTCATTATCCTTGCACTCTGCGGGGCTTTTTTCTTTATCCGTTCAGATGCTTTCCTGAATTGGGTAGAAACACGGCTTGAGTCAGAACTGGAAAGTCGGATAGCGAAGGGGTACACGGCAGATATTGGCAACATAAAAGGCAGTATCTTCGGGAATGTCACCATCAGTGACGTTAAAATATCCAAAGAAGGCGAACCGATAATTTCAACAAGGAGAGCCGTACTCAAATATAATTTGCTGGGGCTGCTTACACGCAAATTCGAGGTTAGGGAACTGAGCATAGTTGAACCGAAAATCCGTGTGAAACATGATCCTGATGCCGGTCTCAATCTGTCCAATATCTTTCGTGAAACTCCAGCGAGTGAAAACACTTCAAAATTCAGTTTTGCTGTTAAAAAGATTCGATTCAGTCAGGGGACGATTGATTACGTTGACACACAACGGAATCTTGACATAAATGTTCAAGGAATTACGCTTACGGTGGACGGACCCCTTGACACTTGGAACCACAAGGGTAATTTGAGGATTGATGCTGGCAGTTTTACGTTCAACAGTTCCGAGACACTCATTGATAAGTTTGAAGTTGATTTTCGGATTTTAGCTACACGTAGCCAATTGGATGGACTCCAGTTAGACTTTGGTAACTCAAAATTGGACGTTACGGGTCAATTCCCGCATAGGTCAACGGGAAAACCTTGGGGTATCGGACTGGATTTATACCGATTGGATGTTGCAGATGTAGAGCGGTTTTTCGGTGAAGGCACCGAACTTGAAGGCATTGTAAAAGGCAGGATAACGGCGAACGGCGCCGATTCCGGCTTCGCTGCTGCACTCTCTGTGGAAATGCCGACGTTTTCTATGACACAAGCGGAGAACGACAGACAAATTGCACTGACAGACCTAAAAATTGATGCTGGTTTCAATTTATACCCTACCCCCACATTCACGCTAAAAACCTTTAGTGCGCAGGTCGCCGATGGCACTCTGACCGGAGGCGGGAGCATCGGACTCCAAAATGGATTAGAAGGTAATGTGATAAAGCAACTTCAAAAACTGACAGCGCATCCCCTTGTTTATGAGGGACAGTGGGATGCTACAGATATGCAACTGATACCGCTGCTGTCAATGTTTGTTCAACTCCCTGAATATCTCTCAGACAGCATAGGACTCCTCTCAGGGACTGCTACTTTCAACGGAAACGGTGCGGACCTCTCAACTTTCAAACTCAATAGCACAATAGAGATAATAGAGACCACCCTCAACGAAGTCGCACTTGAGGATTCAACGCTGAGTTGCATGATTGATGCGGGTGAATTGAAAGCCGATGGAAACCTCGATGAAACTGAGATTAACATTACTGGTGCATTTCCCTTAGCACAGCAAGATGCCCTGGACATTCGTGTGTCGAAAATCAATTTCGACGACCTGATGAAAATTGTCAACACAGCGGATCTCGGTGGGATAGGAGAATACACTGCGAAGCTATCATCCGATGGCACGTTGAAGGGGTTTATGAGAATCCCGAATGCGAGTTTCAACGACATTCCGATCGGCGTTTTGGCAGGCGACCTCCGCTATCAAAACGGACAGGTATTTATTGAAAACGGTCTGCTCACCAAAAACACCAAAAAGGACCTCGTGACAGCGTATGAGAGCCGGACCACAATTACCGGCGTTGTAGATGTTGAAGGCGATTTCCCGGCGGAATTTAGCATCGTCGCAGATCCCCTTTACGTCCAACACTATCGAAGGGTATTGTTAGGTACGGAATATCCGGTGGACGGTAAAATCAGAGGCGAACTCAAATTAGATGGAACGCTGTTTAATCTTGATGGCAGCGCTGATTTCAGTGTCACCGAAGGCGTGGCGTGGGGTATCCATTTGGATCCGCTAACGCTTCCGTTACGCATCGAGGATTACAACATTGCAATTCCCAACTTTGAGATAACCACCCGCGGTCAGAAAGTTACGCTCAATGTTTCAGTAGCATCGAATGCCGATTATGATTTGTTGCTTGAAAGCGATGCCCCCGTGAATTTTCAGGAACTTTCCAAGGCTGCACAAATTTCCAATTTCCCTTTTGGTGGACAATTTGATGTCTCGGTCGTCGGCACACTCAAAAAGCCGGAACCTGTCGATTTTCAGCTCAAACTGGACTTCGCAAATATAACCTACTTAGACATTGAAGACAGTGGACACGTTAAGAGGTTTCCACTCGGTGATGCAGTCTTGCACGGCAAACTCGTAGAACTGAAAAATACCACCGGTGAATCGGATCAATTTGACTTTACAGGAAACGGGTTTAATGGTCAAATTCAGGGGTATGTTAGCATGGCACCTGACAACCCTTATAAATTCGAGGTGAAGAGTCAGGCACTTGAGGTTACACCGATTCTGCGTATCTTGCATCCTGCGCTTGAGGCGGTCACAGGGACTGCCAATGGACGCGCCGAAATACGAGGAACAGTCGCAGCCCTCGCACCAACGGATGAGAACAAAAGCGGTGAATCTTTGACCATCAACTCGTCTACAGATACTTTTGCTAAGGAAACCCGAGTTGATGGTCAAAAACAGCGGGTTTACCCTTACGATGTTGATATCGAAATTGACACCAGCCAACTTTACTACGGAAACCCAAGAGGGAAATCAAAGACCGCATTCACAAATGCCGAGCAGATTCGTCTACACCTCAGAGACGACAAATGGACTATTGATGCACTTTCTCTAAGGACATTAGAAGACAAATCACCTTTTATGGAATTGACAGGGACCTATAATGCGAGAGGCGAGGTGATGGATTTTGAAGCGAAATCTGATGGCTTCTTACTGGCACCCTTTGGAGCAGCGTTGGGACTTCCGTCTGCTGTGCTAAAAGTTGGGACCGGTCGTTATACCTCAACAGTAACTGGCACGTCCAAACAATCCATAGTGGCGTTGGATTGGGAAATTCCGACATTGGATTTAAAAACAGAAGTGGGTGATATTCACATAACCGATGCAGGCGGTGCGATAATATACCAAGACAACTTAATGCACCTTGAAAAGACTGCTTTGAAGCTTTTGGGTAACGTGGTGGATATAGGTGGCGAGATAGACGTTCACCCGGAAGACTTTAGCAAGTCGCGGCTAAATCTCAACGTCAACGCTCCTGAATTGGAACTCACAACGTTTGGGGAACTAATAGCAAAGGTTTCCGCAAATAGCATTAAGAGTGAGGATCTCACAGGAGGCGCGTTAGGGACTTCAATAGCCATCACAGGCACCCCTGCCAAAACCTTAATCGCCGTAAATGCTCAAACGGCACCACAGTCCCCAATTCGCCTCGCCCCTAATGTACACGCCATCACACTGGAAAGTCTGCGGGCAGATGCCATTCTTGATTCGGAGTTCCTACATATCCGATTGGTAGAGGCAAATGGACAAATAGGTGATGGCAGCTACACGGTCCAAGGAGATGCCTCGTTCTCAACCCGAGATATAGACGCACGGCAGTTTTCAATTGATGCGTCAGTATCCCAGTTGGGGATTGCTGATTTTGTGACCTTATTCTCAGGGAAAACCCCACCCTTCCGCTGCACCGTTTCTGGACATGCCAAACTCAGCGGTAAAGGAAATCTACACCCACACCAAGTCTCAGTAATCGGCGAAGTGAGCGAGTTGGATTTTCAGGGGTATGGTATTAACTGTACCAACACAACGCCGCTCCAATTCCAGTCCGAGCGAGGGGACCTTATTGTGCATCTCCCCTTAGAACTGAAGTCGCCTGAAATGGTGACAACGGCGAATGTTAATATCACTGGAACTTTCGAGGCACCAGAGATCACAGCAGAATGGAGCGGCGATGTCAACGAGATGGAATGGAACGGAAAAGTCGAGTACCGTGATGAACGCATAACACTCGCAGGGATTGAGATAAGGAACCGTGCGGGTACATCAACCATTACCGGTGTAATTCCGTTCAATTTGGCATTCGCGGGGATAGACATATCGGATCGGTTCCCCAATGAGCCGATTGATGTGCGTTTTCGGGGTCGTGAACTACCGCTTGACTTTTTCCCCGGCATTGATCTACTCTTTCCAGAGGGAGACGGCACTGTTGACATAGATTTAGCACTACAAGGCACAAGCAGCGATCCTCACATAACAGGAACCGTATCGCTTGAGGCGGCGCAACTCCAACTGAAGAATTTCCACGAACCGATTCGGAATATGAAGATGAAACTTAACGCTCGCGAAGATGCGATTGATCTTACAGAACTCGGCTTTGATATGGGGACAGGTTACTGTATGCTTCAGCAGGCGCAATTGGCATTAGATGGATTAACGCCTAAAGACTTCACGCTAACAGGGTTGAAATTTGAATTATTCCCACTCGGTTCAACCGTTCAGCAAGTGCTGCCACCAGAGGTGTTGGAAGAGATTGACGGACATCTAAGTACAACGCTCAATGAATTAACAGTTCCTCTTGATAGTTTTCTGACAAAAGGAGAAAATACGCCATTTCCACAAGTCCGAAAAGTCCCTTCACTCGCGGATATTGTGGCTGTCGCAAACGCAAAACTATCCATTAACAGCGTCCGTCTCACCTTTAAGGTACTGGATCAGCCATACGACTTCCAAGATCCGCGACCGATTCAGATAGTGCTGAACGCGGGAACAGTAACTTTACCCAAAGCATTTATCCTTGAAAATCAGTACACCTTTCCGGTCGAGCAAACTTTTACCGATGAAGATGAGAAGCCAGAAGGTGTCGCTGATGACGTTGACGTATACACAGTTGAAGACGCAAAGACAACACTCAGCATTGATGCCGGAAGTCAATGGTCAGTTAATGGAGAATTTGACGCGGCACTGCGGTTTAATAATTTCAATGTCTCAGCGTTAACCGACACTTGGCCCGCGCCCTACCGGATTAGAGGTGCGTTGTCGGGAAGCTTACAGATGAGCGGCACCAGCGAAGATCCGAAGATAACTTTGCGACGACATAGGTCTGAACCCGCGGAACTCTACCTGCATGACATCCCTATTGACCTCCGGTGGAGGATTCGGTATCAGAACGGAAAATGGGAAATCTCAAAAAAACGATATGTTGAAGTTAAGTTCGGTGAAAATCTGCTTAACTTTTCATGGGAAATGCCTTATCAGCTGGAACTCGTCCCGTTTCTGACGGAACTGCAACGGTCACCAGAAGTCGTTTGGAAGGAATTCCGCGAAACAAAGATGGGTAGCATCTTGGACATTAAGGTAAATGATTTTGACGTGCTATCATCTGTGGTGCCGGGTCTCGAATCTCCAACAGGCACAGGTCAAATCCATGTTGAACTCAAAGGCACGATAGAAGCACCGCAAGCCATAGGTGCTGTGCTGTTTAATAATATTGGTTTTGAATTTCCAGAGGCAGACATTCGTGCTAAAGAGATAAAAGGCAGAGTTGAGTTATCAGAGAGAGGCGCGACGGTTAAGCAGCTTGAGGGCATATTGAATGATGGTGACTTTTGGATTACCGGCAGCGTCAAGGCACCGCCAGATGGACATGTATGGGAAAACCCACCGACGATGGATTTGCAGACCAGCATCTCATCGGCACTTTTTGAACAACCCGAAAAGTATCAGGTTAAGCTTAGTTCTAATCCGACCCAGTTTCATTTACAAGGTAGTTTTGATGATCCGTCTTTAACAGGCAATCTGAATATAAGTCAGGGGTATTATGAACAAAACTGGGAGGCAGTTATAGATTGGTTCGCAGGTGCTTCCGTAAGCGAAATAGACGTTATATTGGATTATCCCATCCTTCGTGATTTATATTTGGATGTTGATATTGATATCCCCAACAATTTTCATGTACGCTCATCCATCACGGGACCAACAGACATTGAAATTTCCAGTTCAGGCAGTAAACTCATCGGTCGAATTAAAAAGCCAGTTTTCAATGGAAATGTTTCGGTGCTCAGCGGTAGAATTGCACTAATTCCACAGACCTTTGAATTCATTGAAGGCTCAAGGATTACCAACCGAAGTACCAGCGACTTTGATCCAGAGCTTAATATTTTTCTCCGAACACCGGACCGTATTCACGGTGTCCTGCCGAGGGATGAAAGCACAGTTGACCTTGAGATTAACGCGAGTCTGACTGGCACCTTAAAAAACCCAGAGTTTGTTCTGAGCGCACCTAACGCGACTCAAATCCTCTCGCATGAGGAAATTATGACGTTTCTTGTGCGCAACGCTGCGTTTTCGCGTGCCTTCGGTGGTTTTACGTTTAATTTTCACCGTCTACATGATGTAGACGCGCGGTCTATCAGCGCAGAATATCAACTGAGAGAAAATATGTCTATTAAGATTGAGAACAACGAAAAAGGCGAATACGGTGTTGGCTTTGAGATAAAGGGACGCTTTTAATTAATCCGACACTCTGCGAAAAAATAAAATGTATAGGTTGCGCACAAATTGCTCATTAATAGCATGGAACTTCTTCATCGTAATGCTATGCTGTTTTCTTGTTCAATCTTTAGAAGCAAGCGAAACAGTTGAAACGTCAGGTGATATAAGGACAGGAAAATTCGCACTGCGCGAGGCATTTGATGCGGCGCGCGTAGACAAAATTGAGTACTACATTGATACAGCACCCGTAGCGGAAACTACAGAACAATACAACGCGCTTAGCAAGGAGACCTCGGTAAGTGTTGAGGACAGATTATCTCAGTACGCTATTCAACAGAGTATTAAGAAACTCTACGCAACACAGCAATATTCCCAAATCCATGTTTACGCACAGGAGCACCGCAATGGCGTTGCCTTAACCTATCAGCTCACATCTTTTGATCTCATTAAAGCGGTTGTCATCGCTGGCATTCCTCCGAACCAATTCAGGGCGGCTATTGAAAATGCGGTAAAATCGAAGCCGAATGGGAGATATGTCCCTGCAATTGCTAAGACAGATATTATCTACATCAAGCGGATTTGCAGGGAACATGGATATTTTGACGCGCAAGTTACGGTTGCCGATACGCTTACTGAAGATGGCGTATTAACCTATCAGCTAACCGCAGGCGATTCGTCAACTATCAAGAGGTTGCAAATTCAGGGACATTCCGCTATCTCAACCAACCACCTCTTAGGAGCGTGCGACTTTAGCCGCCTCTATTCAGTTTACAACAAAGCTGATGTTGGCACCGATGTGGCAGCAATGAAAGCACTCTACCGTAAAAACAACTATCCTACCGCAACTATCGAGCCAAAATTTACCTCTAAAACGGGTCTACTGCAGTTTCAAATCAATGAAGGCAAGCAGGTCCAGTTTAATTTCGTTCCAAATACTGGCGAACTCTCTTTATCACAACAAGATACCTTCAAAGAAGATATAGCCGAGGTGATAAGTACGGGGGCACCTTCTCTGTGGGAACGAAGGATAAAAGCGCACTTTAAAAACGAAGGTTATCATGGGACGACTGTACAGGAAAAAAATTCGGATGCCTCCAGCGTTCAGCTTACGATTAATCCTGGGACCCGTTATCGGGTTACGAGCGTCACTTTTTCTGGGAACCGCGCCTTTTCGGACACGGACCTACTACGGGAAATGTCAGTGAAACCGACAGGTAGATTTCTCTGGAATCTGCGAATCTCTAATATTATTGCCAGATTCCTATCGCAACGAGAGCAGAAACGCTTCTTTTATACAGAAGACCTTGAGACAGATGAACATCGACTTGATATTTTATACGACAGAGCCGGTTATCCGAACGCAGTCATTACAGCAACCCCTAAAAAACAACCTCTAAATGGTCGAAACATTGGCGAAGTCACGATACACGTCTCAGTTGTCGAAGACCGAAAAGAGGTGATTCACCGATGTACCATCAGCGGTAATCGCGCGATAGATACTGCCACGCTTCTGGAACGTTTGGAAAGCGAACTTCAGTTCCCGCAACCGAACGCTTCGTTTGAAAGAACTGTCTACCAAAATGCAGTCCGCAATGCGTATCATGAACTCGGATACATTGACGTAAAGGTAAAGGTTGATGACACGGACACATCAGAAACGCCAGTTTTTGATGTAGAAGGTAATTTTTCGGAGTCTCTTGCGGAGGGTGAACTCCCTTTGGAAATCCTCGATGAATTTAAAAGGCACAATCTGACACTCGCAGGACTTTTCATAGCAACAAATGTCGGTAACCGCTGGAGCATCCAAGATATTGAGGGCAATCCACGCTATACACTCAAACAGGAGCCGACATATCTTGAGGTATTTGAACACGGTATCCTCAATCTTACTGTGGAGACAGAGGGTGAACGGGTAACATTCGGTAAATTCTATTTTGAAGGCGATACGGACGTTGTGAAACAATACGTTCTTGAACGGGAGGTAGCACATCTTGAGGGTAACCTGTGGACATCAGACGGATTAAGCCGTGCCTTGCAAAACCTCTCCGGTTTAGGAATTTTTGACAAGGTTCAAGCAGAACCACTCGAAACCCAAAAGATAGAAGGAGACAACGGTGTAGAAATGCTTGACAGCGGGAACCCTCACGCTATTCTCAGAACATACGACGTTTTAGTAACAGTCGAAAAGCAGCGACCCAGAACCTATAGTTATGGCGGTGGCTATAGTTTTGCAGAAGGTTGGAACGGGACACTGGAGTTAACGGATAGCAACTTTCTCTTTAAGCGCAACATCCGCGGGTACTTCCGCAGTAGATTAGGGTGGCGAGATGAATTAGGGTACTTTGTGGATGCAAGGCTCACTGAACCGTGGTTGATTGGCAGGACGCGGGGCACCTTACAAGTATCTGCCAAGAAGTTAGAGGTGGATGACAACGTTCGCGCCCTTCAAGGGAGTTTCATCCTCAGTAGGAAATTAGCCGAATCGCATCATTTGGATTTGCGATACAGTTACAGAGATCTGAACCAACCGGTTCCACCAATCGTGCAAGGGACACCGACAGAGATCGGTTTACCTGAGGAACAGAACCCATTCAGCACAACCGTGAGTAGCCTACGCTTCTCTTGGACTTATGATCGTCGTGTGCGCTATCTGAATCCGATAGGCGGTATGTTGAACGAGATTACACTCGAGTACGCTGGTGGCTTCTTGCAAGGCGGCACCAGTTTTATTAAAGGGACAACGGATACCCGATATTACCAAAAACTCATCGGCAGTCTTGTGTTAGCGACCGCTGTTCGATGCGGCATCACTACCGGCTTGGGTTCAAATCGCAGCGCGGAACTTATCTCTTTTGAGCGGTTTTGGGCAGGCGGCAGTACGACGGTTAGAGGCTACGCCGAGCGTTCCCTCGGTCCCGAAGATATCACAGGTACTTATCGCGGTGATGTCCAATTCATTTTTAATACGGAGTTACGCTTCCCAATCTATTCGGTGGTCCGCGGAGCCTTCTTTTTTGATGCTGGCAACGTCTGGGGTTCACTGGCGGACATTGAGGGTAGCTCGGCGAGTTTACCGTCCGCTGTCGGTGCAGGACTCTATTTAGATTTTGGCGCACTCACAGTCGGGCTTGACTATGCGATCCCACTCGTATCCGTTCCGAGTTCACCGGATACAAGAAGGGTACATTTCCGCCTCGGTAGTACCTTTTAATGGCTGTCAGCCATCGGAAACCATTAGCCTTCAGCAAGAGGCGTTATACCTAAAACCTCTTAACTGACGGCTGATGACTGATACCCAATTAGCTTGATTAGAAGTCTTTTTGATCAAGTCAGCATTGCGAGGCACAGGGACCTCGCGCTACAAATGGAGTTAATTTGGTATGATACCCAATTAGCTTGATTAGAAGTCTTTTGATCAAGTCAGCATTGCGAGGCACAGGGACCTCGCACTACAAATGGGGTTAATTTGGTATGATACCCACTTATCTTGATTAGAAGTCTTTTGATCAAGTCAGCATTGCGAGGCACAGGGACCTCGCACTACAAATGGGGTTAATTTGGTATGACTGCTGACCGCTATACTATTCTGACTCTCCGTAGGGTTTTCCTAACGCGAGGGGTGCCTCAGCACGTCCAACAAACCCCGCCATGACCGCTAAGCAGAGGACATAAGGCAACATCAACCACAACTGGTAAGGGATGCCCCATCCCAGTGCTTGGAACCGCGCATCAAGGGCTGAACCGAGTCCGAAGAGTAATGCAGCACCACATGCTTTCACAGGATGCCATTTTCCAAAGATAACGATCGCCAGAGCGATGAACCCGCGTCCGACTGTCATCCCCGGTGTAAAGTAGGGAACATCGGCAATGGAAAGATATGCACCTGCCATACCCGCCATCGCACCGGCGAATAGCAGACAAAACGTTCTCAAACGGAGTACATTAGAGCCAGTAGTAGCGATCGCCTTCGGATGCTCGCCACAAGCACGTATTCTGAGCCCTAATTGCGTATGGTAGAGAAAAAAATAGACACACGGCATCAGCAGGAACGTGATGTAGACGAGAATATTGTGTGAAAACAGGGCTCGTCCTAAGAAAGGGGTTTTTGAGAGCAGTGGTATGTCGATTTGCTGAAATGCTGGGACTCCTTGTGCAATCCCCGTTATACCAAAGAGACGTTGATAGATGACCTCCGTCAAGCCTAATGCCAAAAGCGTCATCGCTGTGCCGATGATAACTTGATCGCCACGGAGCCTGATGGCACACAACGCAAAGAGCGCGGCGGCAATGAGACCGCTGAGACCTGCCATCAAGAGTCCGAACCACGGTGCGAACACCGCGAATTCTGCCATGTAAAAGGAACCTGCCATCCCAAAGAATGCGCCGATGAGCATCATCCCTTCAATACCGATGTTAAGCACACCGGCACGTTGGGAGACTACCTCACCTAAAGCTGCAAGCAGGAGCGGAGTCGCCCCGCGAATCGTTGCCGAAAGAATCTCTTCAAACATAATTTTAAATATTGGGTTTCTGCTCGTTTTTCTCCGTTGTCGAAAAACGGTTTTTTCTTAGATTGTTACGATGTCGAAAATAATACCAATTCTGATTGATGATTTCTCTTAAAAGAGCCTACTGTTTTTGGTTATGCCCGGTGCGGTTAGGAAACCGCACCTACCGGGTCTGGGTGGACGGTGCGGTTAATGCAATATAAAATTTTAGAAATGGTATAAGTACGTTATTTGTTCTCTTACAAAGCACGCCTACCGGTATTGGATCGATTTTAAACCCTCCTACTCAGCATGTGAAGTTGCCCGCTTACGGAAAAACCGGACGGAACTATAACCGATAACGAAAAGCAGGATTGTCGCTTGCATCACAAACGTCACTTTATCAGAGATGTCTACCTGCCGCTGCATACTGTATGAACCGGTCGATAACGCGCCAAACAGCAACGCAGCAGCAACCGTTACCAACGGATTCAACTTCGCCAACAAGGCAACAGCAATCGCAGTGTAGCCGTATCCGGGTGAGAAATTGAGAAAAAGTCGACGGGTCAGTGCGGTCAGTTCAATCGCTCCGCCGAGCCCTGCGAGTGCACCGCTAATGAAAAAGACGCGGAGCGTATTCTGCATAATCGAAATTCCTGCCGCTTCCGCCGCAGCCGAACCCTCTCCTACTGCGCGGAGTTGATACCCAAACACTGTCCGAAAGAGGATAAACGTAAGGATAATCGCCAATACCACAGCGATAACGATGCCGAGGTGGACCCGATGCGGTGGGAAAAGTCGCGGCAAAAATACCCACTTGACAATCCGATCACTCTGCGGACCGCGTTGCGCTGCTTCCTGCAAGGGACCTCCGTCTATCATCAGGCTCACCAACTGAATAGCGACGTAGTTCAACATAATCGTACTGATAACTTCGTTGACCCCGCGCGCCACCTTGAGAATTGCTGGGATGAGTCCCCATATCCCGCCTGCAAGTATAGCAATACCGAGAGACATTGGCACTGCAATCCAAGGCGTTTCAGGAAAAAGCGGAGCCAGTTTCGTCCCAAACCACGTCGCTGCTAACGCACCCATCAGGAACTGCCCTTCAGCACCGATATTCCAAATCCCACACCGAAACGCCATCGCAACGGAGATCCCTGTCATCAGAAACGGGGTGCTTTTCACCAACGTTTCTCCGAATTTCCTTCCATTACCGAAGGCACCACTCACTGCTGCTTGATAAGCATCTAACGGGTTATAGTTGCAGAGCAGCATTATAATGGCGTTTGTGACAAACGCACTCGCGAGAATTAGAACCGGCGTCACCACCCAGTGAATGTTGATTCTTTTGAATATGTTGGCTACTTTTAACATCATGTTTTCAGGCTATCATCAAGATCTTTATGGGTTTCTCCTGTCATTAACAATCCGAGAGCTTCAATATCGTTGCGCTGCGCAGTCGCTTCGATCAACTTACCCCTTGACATCACAAAGAGTCGGTCGCTCAGTAGTAGGACTTCGTCTAACTCCGTTGAGATGAGCAGTACAGATTTCTTTTCGTCGCGTTGTGCCAACAAATTCTTATGTACATAGCGAGCGGCGTTAACATCTAAACCGCGTGTCGGATTAACGGCGATAAGTAGGTCGGGGTGAAGCGAGATTTCTCGGGCGAGGACAATTTTTTGTTGGTTGCCGCCGGAGAGTGCAGCGGCAGGAATGCCACCGATAGGGGGACGGATGTCATAATCAGTGATAAGTTGTTGTGTTGTATTCCGTTTTCTTTTTTGGTTGAGGATATTCCAGTGTGCTGTCCTTTCCAAGTGCGTTACATTCAGCAAGAGGTTTTCTGTAACTGAGAAGGACGCGATAACGCCAGTCGTTTGCCTATCTTCAGGGATATAACCGACCCCGCGCTGTCGCACCGCTTTTGTTCCTTTCGGATCGGTGTCTAAGATGCTTATTGTCCCTGATTCACTGTGCCGTAAGCCCATAATCGCCTCGGCGAGTTCGCGTTGTCCGTTGCCGTCAACGCCAGCGATGCCAACGATCTCACCGCGATGGGTCGCCATAGAGACATCTGACACTGCGATTTCGTTACGACTACCGAGTACCGTCAGATTTGAGAGTTGTAGCACGTTATCTGATGTCTCATTTTCGAGGGCTGTGTCTCCTGAGCGTTCAACCTCGTTGACCTCCTCCCCGATCATTTCCCTTGCGAGTTCTCGTGTGGTCAGTTCACCCGTCGGACCGAGATAGACCTTTTTGCCGCGCCTTAAGACGGTAATCCTATCGCTGATGTTCAAAACTTCTTTCATTTTGTGGCTAATGAAGATGATTGCTCTGCCATCGGCTTGGAGCTTGCGGAGAATTGTGAAGAAGCCTTCTACCTCCTGTGGACTTAGAACGGCGGTCGGTTCGTCAAGAATCAGTATCCGAGCATCAACTGCCAGTGCTTTTAGAATTTCTACACGTTGCTTCAATCCTACTGAAAGCGTCCGCACCAATGCAGTTGGATCAACAACCAGACCGAACTGCGCGGAGAGCTCTTCGGTAATACGAATCGCGTCTTCTTTCTTAAAGCGGAATTTCCGCAACCACTTCTTATAAGAACCATTTTCAGATGCGTCTCTCGCTGTGCCCCGACGCAATTGCCCAAGACTCAAGGCGATATTCTCAGCGACAGTCAGATTTTCAACCAGCATAAAGTGCTGATGCACCATGCCGATACCGGTGGCAATCGCATCACGCGGGGACTTTGCCCGTAACCTACGCTGCCAGCCTTCACGATCTGTGACATAGATGCGTCCTGCCGATGGTTGGTAAAGTCCATAGATAAGATTCATCAGTGTAGACTTACCCGCACCGTTCTCTCCTAAAATCGCGTGAATTTCACCCGCTTGGAGCGCAAAATCAACACTGTCAACTGCGACAAAATCACCGAAGGTTTTCGTAACATTCCGAAGTTCAAGGATGGTTTCTTTTTCCATCTACAGCAGACACCACTTTTCTGCTCTCGCCGGTGTCAATTCTCCATCGTAAGCGATAACCCGAAGTGAGACTTTCCAACTTTCACCTTCAGGTGTTGATATGGAACCTGTCCAAGTCGGGTTATAGAGTGCCATCCCGTAATCCCGAATGAACCACGGACCACGAATGCCTTCATTAAGAATGCTCATAAAGACACCGAACTCTCCATGTCCTGCCAACACGTTCTGGTAAGCAACGAAATTTGATTCGCCTTCGTGAACGACATCGACACCGCCGCTGCGTCCATTGTCACCCAGCACGATACCGCCCATAACAGGCAAGAGTCTCGGTTCAACGCGGATGCCGATGCTCCCGAACTTCGTCTGTGGATACGTCGCAGCACCGTAAGTGGCGATCTTCTCACTTGTCATATCGCAAATGGTGGCATCCGCAAGCGCGTGAAGATTGACAGTCCGAATTTCGTCAATCAACGGTTCTTCGTTTTCATCGCGCCAGACAACGTTCTGAACGAATTGAACGCCATCCGCGTGTGGTGTGATGTCAATGTCTTTCTGTGTGTCCATCCGTCCCAATCTCTCGAAGACTTTGTCCGTAAAGGAGCGGCGAGGTGGTGATGCCCAAAAACCTGCTTCCCTGTCGCCGACTTGAACCGGTCCTTGCCCAACGAAAATGCCGTTGTGGAACGGGTGATCAAAGGCAAACTCCTGAACGACGGTATGTCCTGCCGGTGTGTAGAACGGAAAGACAAACGGACGATAAAAATTCGCACCGACACCGCCCAAACAACGGCTGGTATCGGTTTCAACAACTAAATGTGTTTTTGCATTTACCCTAACTTCAAAATTGTTTTCCATAATCCCTCGTTTACGTTAAGATTGGAAGCCTCAACACAGATACGACTTACTTCTCATCTACCGACCAGATTGTGGCGGCAATATGTTGTTCGGGGTTTTCAACGGTTGTGTAATAGTAGAGTGTCACCAACTTACCATCTGAGCGTTGGATTGTCCGCGTGTACCCGAAATCCCAATTCCTGCCATCATCGCGCAGGTGGATTTCATCCCCCCAACTCTTTCCGTTATCCTCACTCAATTTCGCTCGGATCCCGTATGGTGTTGATCGGTAACCGTAAGTAACACACAGCCTGCCATCCTTCAAGCCAACCATGCTCGGTGGATTTCCATTCTTACCAGCACCACCATCGGTATCCGCGGCTTTGCTCAAAAAAGACCATGTCTCCCCATTGTCCTTTGAATGACAAATCTCAATCCAATTTCTACTGAGTCGGGTCCCGTCCTGTTCCGTGTCATACCGTCGGCGGAGTGCTGTCACCAGATGCGTTTCGGATAGCCGCACCGTTGAAGGCATCACGGAACGGACTTCAATATCATCTGTCATCCAACCGAGGAATTCAATGTTCTCGCCGCCGTTTGTGGTTCGCGCACAGAAGGCACGATCTCGGATGCCCGCTTGAACGCGATCCTCTTTCGCGGAGAGAAAGAGATAGCAATCACCTACGCTGTTGATGAGGTAATCTGTTCGTGAAGTCAATTTCTTCCCGATGTCTGGCAAATCGTAATCACCTATCCATGTTTTGCCGCGGTCGTAAGAGATACGAAACTTGCTTCCGTTGCACTGCATCGCGAAATCCGAATGCGCGAAATCTATAGAGGTAGACTCCGGTGGATAAACCTCAATTTCCTCAGGTTGCCAAGTTTCACCACCATCTAAACTTCGAGCAAGGATCTGGCGACTCGGCTCATCACGGGAGATGGCGTGTCCACCTCCACTATTATCATAGGTGCCGATCTGAAACCGGACAAGGATTTCATCACCCCAATGCCAGATACCGCCGTTAGCGGGCCACCCCGCAAACTGCCCCGATGCCTTATAGACAAACCGATGCTGAGCAGATAACTTTGTTGAATGCGCCATGAGGCGTTCCCTTCTTATTAAAAAGTGTCAATTGAATTACCACGCCGTTTTCCCACAAATAGTCCTAAAAAGTATATGTAATTTGCGTAAGTGTGTCAATAGAAATCGGTAAACGTCTATGTTAAAAAATGGGTATCTGATCAATAATGTCTCGCAAAAAATCCATGAATGGCAAAATTATACCCCTTTACATTTTTCGCATAAACGTGCTATACTTTAAAGTAAATATTCCAGTAATAAAGGAGAAATTATTGACGTGAAACAGTTATTACACAAGTTACGAAATAACGTTGCAATCTACATGTTACTCCTATGCCTTCTCGCAATCGGATTCATACTTGTTGGGAATATAGATCTCAACGCAAAAGGACATGAGAAATTCAAGGTTGCGATGCTTCTACCGGGTTCAATCAGTGATGCCGGTTGGAACGCTTTGGCTTATGAAGGACTCGTAGCAATCGAAAAGCAACTCGGTGCGGAGACCAGCCACGCTGAGACCCGAACTCCCGCGGATCAGGAAGAACAATTCCGTTCCTACGCACTTGACGATTACGACTTGGTATTTGGACACGGCTATGAGTTCCAAGACCCAGCGAAAGCAGTCGCAGCCGACTTTCCTGAGACGATTTTCATAACGTCTTCCGGTGGCACCATCACGGACAACATCTCGCCAGTTAACTTTCGTGTTGAAGAACCTGCCTATCTTTTAGGGATGATCGCAGGCATGATGACGAAAACCAATAAACTCGGTGTGATGGGTGGACAGAATATACCGTCTGTGAATAGCACGTTTATGGCGTTTGAAGGCGGTGCGAAAAGTGTGAACCCTGAAGTAGAGGTGTCTTCGGTATACGTCGGGAATTGGGAAGATATTGGTAAAGGTAAAGAACTCGCACTCGCACAGATTAATGAGGGTGTTGATTTTATTTTCCCGAATGCAGACGCAGCAGGACTCGGTGCCTTTGAGGCAGCTGAAGCCGCGCAAAAAGAGGGAAAAATGGTATACACTTTTGGCGCGAATCGTGACAAGAGTGATATTTCCCCAACTGTGATTGCGAATGCCGTGATTACACCGAATGCTTTTGTGAAAATTGCCGAGATTGTCAAGAATGGCGAATTCAAACCGCAGATCTATACCTTCAACATGTTAACAGATGAAGCAATCACGCTTGTCTATAACCCTGCGCTAAAGGATAAGGTGCCGGCAGATGTACAAAAAGCCGTTGAAGCGGCAAAAGCCAAAATCCTCGCGGGCGAGTTGAAAGTACCACAAATCGATTTTACTGAAAAGGAAGACGACAAAGACTAACACATCTTCCAAAACCACACGTTGCTGGCGTGCTTGCTAAGCGCGCCAGTGAGTGCATGGGGAAATTGCAGGCGGCAGCTCAACAATAGTAATTTAGAATTCTTGTCAAACCTTCTATAATACCAAATTAACTTGATTAGAAGTTTTTTGATCAAGTCAGCATTGCGAGGCACAGGGACCTCGCGCTACAAATGGGGTTAATTTGGTATAATATGTCTATGTTATTAGGCAACAGAGGAATATTTATATGAAACAGATGCCTTACAAATCAGGATATAGCATTGCAATCTACACCCTATATCTGTGTCTTCTCGCAATCGGATTCATGCTAATTGGAAATACATCTCCATACGCGAAAGGACATGAAAAATTTAAGGTTGCGCTGCTACTACCTGCCTCTATCACTGATGGTGGGTGGAACGCTTTGGCTTATGATGGACTCAAATCAGGAAGCGCACTTTCGCGATTATGCATTGGACGGGTATCACCTCATCTTTGGGCACGGCTTTGAGTATCAGGATCCTGCGAAAGCGGTTGCCCCAGACTTCCCTGAGACCGTTTTTATTACATCAACTGGTAGCACTATCACCGACAACATATCGCCGATGGTATTTGGGATTGAGGAACCTATCTATTTGTTGGGAATTATAGCTGGGTCGATGACGCAAACGGGTAAAATTGGGATTGTGGGGGGACAAAACATACCCGCTATCAACAGCACGTTTGTAGCGTTTGAAAATGGAGTCAAAAGCGTTAACCCTGATGCAGAAGTCCGCCGAGCGTATGTAGGCAATTGGGAGGACATCGGTAAAGGGAAGGAACTTGCCCTTGCACAAATTAATGAAGGAATTGACTTCATATTTCCCAATGCGGATGTCGCAGGACTCGGGGTATTTCAAGCCGTAGAGGCTGCACAAGCCGATGGGAAAGTCGTCTACACTTTCGGTTCATATCGAGATCAGAGTGAAGTGTCTTCAACAACAATACTTGCTAACGCTATTATTACACCGAAGGTTTTTGTTAAAGTTGCTAAGGTTGTACTGGAAGCAAACTTTAAACCACAGCCATATCTCTTCACAATGGGAACTGACGAGGCTATTACTTTTGTATATAATCCTCAGTTAAAGGATAAGGTGCCGGAAGCGGTGCAAAAAGCCGTTGCAGAGGCGAAAGCCAAGATTATTGCGGGCGAATTGAAGGTACCGCAAACCTATTTCTCTGAAGAGGAAGAAAAGGAATAACAATGGCATATATGCTATCCTGTCTTTGGAGTATGCACTATGACGCATAAAATGGAAATTGATGGTGTTGAAGTTGCGTTTTCTGAGGGTGAAACGATCCTTGAGGTCGCGCAACGCCATGAAAAAGAGATTCCAACGCTCTGCTACGACCCGAGGCTTGAACCATTCGGTGGCTGTCGTCTCTGCATCGTGGAGTTAGAAGGTGCGCGAAATCCTGTGGCATCTTGTACGACGAAAACCACAGAGGGGATGGTAGTGCGGACGGCAACCGATACAATAGAGGCGTACCGGAAGACGCTGCTTGAGATGGTTGTCAGCGAGAATCGTGAAGTTGATGTGTCTCCGCTGCGCGGTTATGCCGCCAGTGAACTCGCGGACCTCCGCGACAAGTATGCAGTAAACGGCACCCGTATGACAGGTGCGAAATCGGGTGCGAATAAAACCGATGAGAATCCGTTTATCCTCAGAGACTATGAACTCTGCATTTCTTGTTATCGGTGCGTCCGCGTCTGTGCTGAACAAGAGGGTGATCATGCCATCAACGTCATGAACCGCGGGTTCCATACACAGATTACGACGGAGTTCGATGGACTTCTCAAGGATTCTGCTTGCACGTTTTGTGGACAGTGTATCCAGACCTGTCCGACCGGTGCGCTTGCCGACAAGAAAGCACTCCGCGCAGCTGATGAGATAGGGGATGCTATTCCTGATAAAACCCGCACCATCTGCCCGTATTGTGGTGTCGGGTGTTCCGTTGATATACTCACGCAAGATGAAAAAATCGTTGGCATCCACCCTGCTATGGACGGCCCCGCGAATCAAGGAGCACTCTGTGTTAAAGGTCAGTTTGCTTACGACTTCGTGCATCACTCGGATCGGTTGAAAACGCCACTCATCCGTGGTGACGATGGCGAACTCCACGAAACCACATGGGAAGACGCACTTGACAAAGCCGCTGAAGGATTTCGGAAGGTCAATGCTGAACACGGTAGACATAGTATCTACGGCATCGCTTCCGGGCGCGCACCGAGTGAAGCTGCGTATCTGATGCAGAAGTTTATCCGTGTGGGGTTCGGCACCAACTACATCGACAACTGCAGCCGTGCCTGACACGCGCCGACCGTTGCCGGTCTGGCAGCGACAATCGGACGTGGTGCGATGTCTAACCCGCTCGTCGATATGCAGAAACCGGATGTGATCTTCTGTATCGGCACAAATATGACGGAATGCCATCCTGTCGCGGCGACGGGACTTAAGAAGGCAATCGCCCGTGGTGCGAAACTCATCGTCGCGGATCCGAGGCGCATCGGATTGGCGGATCTGTCGCATCTCTACCTACCACTCCGCGTCGGTTCGGACACAGCACTACTCCTTGGTATGGCACACGTAATCGCCCGAGAAGGCTTGATTGACGAAGAGTTCATCGAAAATCGCACCACTGGGTTTGATGAATTCTTTGAACATATCAGCCAGTGGACACCGGAATGGGCAGAAACGATTACGGGTGTCCCCGCGAAGGACATTGAGACAGCAGCGATGTGGTACGGCAGCGCGAATAAGGGCGCCATCTACTACACGCTTGGAATCACAGAACATATCTGCGGCGTTGAGAATGTTCAGAGCCTCTGCAATCTCGCCTTGATGACCGGTCATATTGGTCGAGAGGGAACAGGCATCAACCCAATGCGTGGGCAAAACAACATTCAAGGCGCGGGGGACAGTGGCGCATTGCCAAACAACTATCCCGGCTTCCAAGCCGTTACGGATCCAGCGTATCAGGCGAAGTTCAAAGCGGAGTATGGCAGAGAGGTTGATTTGGAGAAGGGTATCACTAAAGTGACAGCCTTAGAACTCTGTGGGGACAGCATCCATGCGATGCTCATTGACGGCGAAAACACGCTTCTCTCAGATCCGGATCGGGAGCATTGTGAGCATGCGCTCCGCACATTGGAGCATCTCGTTGTTATCGACATCTTTCTCACTGAGACCGCTGAACTCGCCGATATTGTGTTGCCAGCAACGGCATGGGGTGAAACGGATGGGGTCTGCGCGAATACAGAACGTCGCGTCCAACGGATGCGTGCAGCAGTACCACCACCGGGTGAGGCAAAACCGGATTGGTGGATTATTTGTCAGATTGCACAACGTCTCGGACTTGAAGGCTTTGATTTTGATACGCCAAAACCGATTTTCAATGAACTCTGTCGGATTTCACCGATTTACGCAGGATTAGATTGGGAACGTATTGACAAAGGTGAGTATCAGTGGCCCGTGCCGCACAAAGAACACCCCGGCACACCTCGGCTACATGAAGAAGGGTTCATCAACGGACGTGGTATCTTCTCAAATGTGCATTACCGAGACCCCGCCGAGACAATTAACGAAGAATTCCCTGTATGGCTCACAACAGGTAGACGCTTGCAATCCTATCACACGCGAACGCAGACAGGTAGGGCACAGGGGATTGATTACCTTTTATCCGAGGAATCGCTGGAAATCAATCCTGCCGACATTGAGAAATGGGAATTAACAGATGGCGAATGGTGTAAAATGAGTAGCGCGCGCGGTAGTATCAACATCAAAGTAAAAGTGACGAACCGTTCGCCGCGTGGCACCGTCTTCGCCAGTTTCAGTTTCGCAGATGTCCCAGTTAATCTATTGACCGGTTCGGGTTATGACCCTGTTACTCACACAGCTGAATTGAAAGTATGCCCGGTCAGGTTAGAACCACTTTAAGGTCTTTTAAACGGGGTATCGCTACGCTCATCCGCGTTGGGGGGATCGTCGTTTTTTGATTAGGCACGTACATTATCCTCAGCGTGTTGGCGGGGAACCTGTTACGAAGCAAGTATCCATGAAGAAGTGTGTATGAAAGACGTTGTATGGGTTGGGGATTCGCGTGAACGACTACGGCGATTTCCCAAAAAGGCCAGACAAACAATCGGTAGGGCGTTGGAATACGCTCAGCTCGGGGATAAACACCCAGCTGCCAAACCGATGCGAGGTATCGGGACAGGAGTCCAACAGATTGTTACTCGGCATTCTACCAATGCTTACCGGGCTGTTTACACGGTGAGCATCCGAGAGCGGGTGTATGTATTGCATTGTTTCGAGAAGAAATCAACACGAGGGGTAAGAACCCCCAAAAGAGAAATAGACCTTATCAAGCAACGCTTAAGGCGTGCAATAGAAATGGAGGCAATATATGTCTGATGATGTGAAGTTTGAGAAAAGCAGTGGGAACGTGTTTAAGGATATAGGTTTTTCTGATGAAGAGGCCGAAGCTTTGTCATTTCGGGCGAAGTTGACTTTTGAGGTATTTACACTTCTCAAGAAGTCTCGGCTGAGACGCGTGAAGGCGGCGAAACTTTTGGCAGTTGACCCGGCAGACATCTTAAAACTCAAGAACGGGGACGATGACCATTTCAGTTTGGCATGCCTTTCTGACTTTCGAGATCGGTTGAAACGTTATATGGAAGGTCGGGTTACGCTATCAGAAAATGACGATACACAAAACGCAACAGACGTACTTGGAGCTGAAAGATGAATTGGAAATCACGGTGGTCAGAACAGCATGCGGATACCGACGCATTAAAGAGGCAATTAGGAACCGAAGGCTTCAGTGCCTACGAGTGGACAGGTCGTCCCGGCGGTGCCTATCTCGATTACATTCATACGCAAGATGAAGTCGTCTGTGTCCTATCTGGCACAGCAGATGTGAAGGTCGCTGACGAACAGGGGACCATAGAAAGCGGTGACCGAATTGATGTCCCTGCGAATACTTACCATTCGATTACCGTCACAAGCAAGGAGCCTTTAGTCATCTTAACAGGTATGCGGAAAGCTTAATATTGTAAGAATTACACAAAATATAAAAATACAAAGGAGAATTCATGAACATTACGGTCAAAACGGGTGGGTTTGCCCAAGAACAGACAGATGTCATCGCCATCGGCGTGCTGGAAAATCCGGATTTCTATAGTGCACCGCTCCAAACTATAGATCAGGCACTCGGTGGACGCATTCGCGAATTAATGAACCTCGGTGATTTCACAGGCAAGTTGAAAACCACCAGTTGGCTCTACACAAACGGTGCGATAACTGCCCCTCGCGTGCTGCTGGTGGGTTTGGGTGAATATCATGACCTCACTGTTGAAAAGGTGCGTCAGACAGCCGGTCACGCGGTGCGGACGATCCGGGATATGGGTTTAAGAAACGCCGCTGTTCCGATTCCTATTGAAGCCACGCCTGAGATGATACAAGCCGCAGCGGAAGCCGGTCTCCTTGCACTTTATCAGTTTGATGAACATAAAACGAGCAACGGTAATGAGGATGAAAATAAAAAACTCGAATCTCTCACGTTCTTAGCCGAGAACGATCAGAGTCAGGCAACGGTAGAAGCAGCAGCCCGGCGCGGAGAAGTGATAGCCAACGGTACACTGCTCGCCCGCGACCTGAGCAACCAACCCGCAAACTATCTCACACCAACACAACTCGCTGAGAAGGCAGAAGCGGTGGCAGCAGCAGCAGGACTCGGTTGCGAAATTTTTGACAAAGCCACCTTAGAGGAAAAAGGCTTCCGCACACTTCTTGCTGTCGCTCAAGGGAGTGCCGAAGAGCCACGATTTATTATTCTCGAATACACACCTGACGGCGAAGGGCAAGATACCGTCGTGCTTGTCGGAAAAGGGATTACCTTTGACACAGGCGGGATCTCGCTCAAGGGCGGAAGCGGTATGCATGAGATGAAGCATGACATGTCCGGTGCCGCCGCTGTGATAGGCGCGATGCAAGTCATCGGTCAACTCAAACCGAACGTGCGTGTCATCGGCGTGGTTGCCGCAACCGAAAACATGCCGAGTGGGACAGCAGTTAAACCGGGTGATGTTATCACCTCCTACGGCGGCAAAACGATTGAGATTCTCAATACCGATGCAGAGGGACGTTTGGTATTGGCAGATGCGCTCGGATGGACGGCACAGTATAACCCGAAAGGTGTTATCGACTTAGCTACGCTCACCGGTGCCGTGATTACCTGCTTGGGACACATTGCAGCCGGGGCAATGGGTACAGATGAAGAACTCATGGCGAAAGTGAAGTCGGCAGCCATAAAGACGCATGAACGGGTCTGGGAATTGCCGCTCTGGGACGATTACGATGAAGGTGTTAAAAGTAAGGTTGCGGATGTCCAGAACATCGGCGATGGCGGTGCTGGTACGATTGCTGGCGGCGCGTTTTTGAAGAAGTTCGCGGAAGGTTATCCGTGGGTGCACCTTGACATCGCTGGCACTGCTTGGGGTATGAAAGGCTCTACATATATCCCTGAAGGCGCGTCAGGCTACGGTGTACGGTTGTTGGTGCAGTTAGTTGAGGATTGGTAGTTGCCGTAAAAGACATCAACAAAAAGCCCTGTTGGAGAATCCGACAGGGCTTGACATGTTACTATTGAAAAGACTTAACCGTTTAGTCTACAAGTTCTGGTTGGTAAAGTATCTTCTTTTCATCTGAAACAATAAATTCAGCTTGAATATCCCATATACCATGCTGATTGATTTTAATTTCGTAAATTCTACATTTGAACCTATATTTCTCATTCGGAAAAATTTCCACTTCTTCACCATTTTCATCTATGCTATGAATATCAGCACCATGAGTGGTAATGGAAAACTGTCTAAGCTTCCTGTTATACCAAATTAACGTGATTTGTATTATTTTCCCATTTTGCAAATCCACTGAAAACCGACATGTGCCTGCACCTTCTTTGTGTTTTCAGAGAACCATTGACACCTTTTCACAACGGCTTCTTCAAGTGCTGAGAGCGTTGTAAAAACTTTATTCACAACCACCTCTCGCAACAAAGGCCAGAGCCGTTCGGCAGGTTGAAGTTCTGGTGTGTACGGGGGCAAATGAAATAACTCAATCCCTTCTGGGACTTCTAAATCCTTACCCGTGTGAAAACCGGCACGATCTAACAAAAGGATTATCTGTTTCTTGCCTTCCGGGTTCACATCACGCGCAAACTCTGCCAAGGCAAGGTTCATGATTTCGACACTCACACTCGGCATCAGCAGCCAATAGGTTTCACCTGTCTGTGGACGGACAAAACCGAAACCATAAAGCCACTTATATGCCGGACACACGGGGGCTATCGGTCTTTCACCTCGCTTCGCCCAGACACGCCGATGAACCGGCAATAATCCCAAGAGCGTCTCGTCTTCTGCCCAGATCTCTACTGGTTTCTCTGGGTGCTGACTTTCAAGCGTAGCTACCCGCTCCTTGAGTTTTTTTTTAAATGTTTGCTGCGCCTCGGGTGTTGCGGCTGCCTGATGTTGCGGACGAGGTGTTTGTAAAGTATAACCGAGACGTTTGAGATATTTCCAACCTGACACGTCACTGACACGACGCTGGAGCGTCTCGGATATCCACGCAGCCACTTTCGGACCCGTCCAAAGACCCCCATCACCAGGAGGCGCAGAAAGGGCAGCTGCAAGGGCGGCTTGCTGTGTTTCATCCAAAAAACGCACGCCTGTATTATTTTTGCGTTTATCTCGCAAAGCGGCTTCGCCTTCAGCATTATAGCGTTTGAGCAACTTGCGAACCCAGTCCGGCGTGCATCCTACAATCTCAGCGACTTGCCGGGGGGTGCGTGAATCTCTGGTATCCGCAAGGAGCCAAATAATATGCCAGTGCGTCCGTTCCCGAAGACATTCACATTCAAGATACCTTTGTTTAACAACTTCTACTGAAAAGTGGGGGAAAACCTCATGTTTTTGCTTTTTCATCTCTTCACAATAACATATCTAAAAAATATACACAAGAATAGTCGCGTTAATATGGTATTAGTGTATAACTCTACCTTACTTCCATAATGCGTGTGCTTTACAACTGCCTCAAAGGTTAATACCTTATCCATGTATGTTTCAGGATCGTCTAATATCTCCGTAAAAGACAGGACGACATTTGGATCGCTTGTATCTCGTTTAGATAAACCTATACTTCCACATCCTCCTATTGAAATGAAAGTCACGATTACTAATATGTATAGGAATGATGCTCTCAACATTGAATTTTCCCCTCATAAAAACTCGCGTCCAGATAGATTATCGTTGACGTAGGGCTGTTTAGTTTTCGGCTTTTTAGCCATTTTGGTTGGACAGTCGCGATTCGGAGATCGCTCCTACAGCGTGACTCAAGATTTAGCGTTCGCCCTTATCGGAGAACTAAATGACCCTATCGTTGACAAAATTTATCCCGTTTTCAAGCAATCTCTCTATGAGACCTTATATATCACGCGCCGCTGGCGAGGTTTGAAACCTCGCCAGCAAAGGCATTTGCGTAAGTCTTGACTTTCTTACCCTTCAGATCGTATTTGAATTAGTTTGTTAACAGCGTGGATGTATGCCCGAGCACTCGCTTCGATGATGTCAGTGCTGGCACCGTGCCCCGTGATGATATTCCCGTTGTCTTGTACCTTCAACGAGACTTCACCGATCGCATCTTCGCCTTCGGTTACGGAACGGATCTGGTAGTCAATGAGATTTAGTTGAATGTCAATAACCTGACCAATCGCCTTAAACGCGGCATCAACGGGCCCATCTCCAGTTGAGGCTTTTTCAACGATCCCATCTTCCGTCCGAATACCGACCGTCGCTGTCGGTGAGATTTTCGTTCCACTGACGACTTGGATATAATTGAGTTCAAAGACAGCAGGGATTGCACGAATCTCATCGCTCATGATTGCCTCAAGGTCAGCATCCTGTACTGCTTTCTTTTTATCGGCGACCTTCAGGAATCTTTCATAGACCTTATCCAGTTGTTCAGCGTCCACTTCGTAGCCGAGTTCGCTGAGTCGGTGTCTGAGTGCGTTGCGTCCCGAACGCGGACTGAGGATGAGTTGACTCTCTTTCCAACCGATCTCTTTCGGATCAATGATTTCAAACGTTACTCGTGATTTGATGATCCCGTCCTGATGGATACCGGAACTGTGAGCGAAAGCGTTCGCGCCGACAATCGCCTTGTTCGGTTGCACGGAAATGCCCATCGTCCGGCTCACACGCCGACTAATCGGGACAATCTCTTTGGCGTTAATCTCGGTATAATACTCACTAAAGTAGTCACGCCGGGTTCGGATTGCCATGACCACCTCTTCGAGTGAGGTGTTCCCGGCGCGTTCTCCGAGTCCGTTGATTGTGCATTCTACCTGACGCGCGCCTTGCTCAATCGCGATGAGGCTGTTCGCCACCGCCAATCCGAGATCGTTATGGCAGTGGACACTAATAATGGCATCGTCAACATTCGGGACATTTTCCATGATACCTTTAATCAGATTACCGAACTCCGTTGGTACTGTCCATCCGACGGTTTCTGGGATATTGACAACGGTCGCGCCTGCAGCGATAGTCGCTTCAACGACCTCATAAAGAAACGCTAACTCTGTCCGTCCTGCGTCCATCGGTGAAAATTCCACATTCGCATCCGGGTGTCCTTCACAGAGACTCTTAGCGTAGGCGACAGCATCTGTTGCCATTCGGAGTGTATCTTCTGGGGTTGTCCGTGTGATGCGTCCCATGTGGATCGGCGATGTGCCGACAAATGTATGGATACGGGCGCGCGGTGCGTCCTCGATTGCTTTCCATGCGGCAGTAATGTCTTTCTCTACAACGCGAGAGAGCGCGCAAATTTCCGGTCCTTCAACTTCGTTCGCTATCCGTTTGACAGCGTCGAAATCACCCGGTGACGAAATTGGGAATCCGGCTTCAATGACATCAACATTTAATTTGGCGAGGTGCTTGGCAATTTCGAGTTTTTCCTCGATACCAAGAGCAGCACCGGGTGTCTGCTCGGCATCACGGAGCGTTGTATCAAAGATATAGACTTTCTGCTGGTTGGTTTCAAAATCGTCCAAGGCTTTTTCCTCCAATTTAGAGTCGTCAGTTATCAGAGTTATCAGTTGTCAGTTTACCTCGCAGTGAGAGTTAAGAGTCATACTGTGGCAGGCACAACAAAAGCAACTGCCACAAGAGAGTAACTGAAAGGTTTTTTGAAAAAAACCGAACTAAAAACTGATAACTATTCTTTAGATTTCACGACCGACAGCGATAGCAATAGGTTGCAGCTCCCGCATGAGCGTCTCAAATTGATCTGGGAACAGCGATTGTGCACCATCTCCCGTCATTGAATGATCAGGATCGTGATGCACCTCAAGTAATAGTCCATCGGCTCCTGCAGCCACAGATGCTTTCGTCATATCACACACCAAGCTTCGGATACCGGTGCCGTGGCTTGGATCAACGACTATTGGAAGGTGGCTCAATTCGTGAATGACGGGTACAGCGTTCAGGTCAAGTGTGTTACGTGTATGGGTTTCAAATGTACGAATGCCGCGCTCACATAGAATGACATCGGGATTTCCTTCTGCGAGAATATACTCCGCAGCGAGGAGCCATTCTTCAATTGTCGCCGACATCCCACGTTTAAGAATGACAGGTTTCCCTGCCCATCCTACCTCACGCAACAGGTAAAAATTCGTCATGTTCCGGGTCCCGAGTTGGAACATGTCTGTATATTCGCCGACAAGTTCCACCTCGTGTGGGGTCATGACTTCGGTGACAATGCCGAGTCCAGTTTCGTCTTTCGCTGCTTTTAGCATCTTGAGTGCCTCTTCACCATAGCCTTGGAAACTATAGGGACCCGTTCTTGGCTTAAAGGCACCGCCTCTGATGAAACTTGCGCCTGCTTTTTGGACCAACCGGGCAATGGTCACAATTTGTTCTGTGCTCTCTACTGCACACGGACCGGCGATGACAGGCAACTGCTTTCCGCCAATCTTTGTGCCGTTAACCGCAATAACTGTTGGTTCATCCCGAAATTCGCGGCTCGCCAACTTGAACGGTGCCGTAATCGGCATCGTTCGATCAACACCGGACATTGAATTTATCGGAATATCACCAAGCAATGTTTTATCTCCTATGACACCGATGACCGTGTGACGTTCACCTGTTGAGATTTGCGCTTTCAACCCGACACTTTCGATCCGTTTGACAACAGCATCAATATCTGACTGTGTCGCATCGGTCTTGGTAACGATTACCATTCTTTTCAACTACCTCCAAGAAATAACTCTGTCCCAAATCTAATTCGGTTAAAAAAAATTACCCAACATCGAATTTATTTTCAACGCTGGGTGGTGATATTGGAATCGGTTAGTCGTACAATTGAGGCATTACCTACGAACCTTCACCACCTATCGTTGCCGTACAAATATAAGTACAGATAAAACACAAACACGCCTTTTAATAGCAAACTGCTACTTGCAAGCTGCGTAAAAAGAGCCCAAGCGTCGAGAACGTTGCTCTGAACGATCCCTAAACCGGTTATTTGTGTTGCGATGGTATTGCGTTCAAGCGTTCGCATTATCAAATTCCTCGAATCGAGACAACAAAAAGACATACCTATAACGTCTCAAAAACAACCTGTGCTATTAAGACGTTATTCACAAAAAAACGTTTAGTCTTTGTAATAGGGCAATTACGCTATGCTGTATAAAATTCGTAAGCAGCGCGCCAAAGTCCCCTATATACTGACTTTAATTATATAATAACACATTTTTTTATGCAAGTCAAATTTCTTTTTTAATGGTTATCATCAGTTGTCAGTTGTCAGTGAGTGTCGCAGCTCCCGTAGGTTGGGTTGAACGGAACTGAGAGGGTAGATGTGTGGGTTCCAAATACCGCTAAATCCAATATGTTATCGGATACACTCAAGAACACAGTGAAACCCAACTTCATACCGTCAGAGGCACGGATACTTCAGCACAAAAGCGTTGGGTTTCACTCGGTCTCTGGTTGATGCAGCGTGTATGGAGAAAACTTCATTTTCTATGATTTTTACGGTTTTGGTGGCATCCTTTCTACCCAACCTACGATGTTCCGATGCAGTTTTTTCTTAAATTGACGCTTATGGTGCGGTTTTGCGGTGTATTCACCCAAATACGATCTGCATTCCTAACCGCACCGGGCATAACCAAAAACAGTAGACTCTTTATGAGAAATCATCAATTAGAATTGGTATTAGTTATCAGTTATCAGTTGTCAGTGAGTGTCACAGCCTCCAAGTCCAGACTCCGGGAACCTCGCTGACGAGGTTTGAAACCTCGATTATCGACTACTAACTATCGGCTGCTGACGGAAACGGCTTGCTGACAACTGATAATTGAATGGTGCTGGTAAATGTCCATAATAGCCTTGACCCCCGAATGGATGTATGCTAACATTCAAAACTGAACTCCCACAATATAATGTAGACGGAGAAACTATGCAAAAAGAAGAACTTTTCACACCTATTACTGTTGGGATTATGGGCGGTTCTGCCTCTGGGAAAACAACATTTGCCAGTGCTTTGGCGGAAGCACTCTCGGAATTCTCGCCTGTTGTGCTGAACCAAGACACCTATTTCCGCGACTGGTCGGAATACTCGGATGCAGAACGCGAGCGCGTGATTACCGCTAATCACCCGGACGCTGTTCTATGGGATGCCCTCATCACAGACATCAAGAGGCTGCGCGCACGAGACGCTATTGATGTTCCTACCCCCGGTACCCGTGGTGCACAACGCGGCGACGAAAAGACGAGCGTTCAACCGAGCGATGTTGTCATTGTAGAAGGACATCTTATCTATTGGAGTGAAGATTTACGTAATTTGATGGATATCAAACTGTTCCTTGATGTAGATGCGCACGAGCGTGTCTTGCGACGGATGCTCCGTGATGTCGCACAACGCGGTGGCGATCTGGAGTGGGCTATCAACTGGTACCGGCGCGATGTTCTGCCTAATTTTCCTGTCTATACTGAACCTTGCAAACAGTACGCAGACTTGGTTATCCCGTTTCAAGATGAAAATCCGGTCGCTTTGCAGACACTTGTTGCCGGAATCCGCACCCGAATTCAGGAAGGTAGAGTTTCTTCTTCGTAAATGCACATCGAAAACGCCCTGTACCCTCATAGTCATTTTGACATGCCCTCAGTGCCACAGTGGCAAGGGTCGTGCCAATTTGGCGAATCTGCCTTTCTCCTTTTTCTATCAACTCTGTCACATTTTGGGTAGGCACAAACTCTGATAGCGATGCTTACCATACACCAACACCCTTCTTCCGTAGACATCAGCCTTACTCACACCCTCGCCAGTGGCTTTCCCAAATACGCAATTTTAGATAAGAAGCAGTTTTGGCACGCGAATTGCTTTATAAAAAACAGAAAGGCAACATCGTCGGTTGCCTCTGAAAAGATTGGCATAAAACTTGCAACCTATTTGGCATGGAACTTGCACATAACATTTCCACAAACAAAATTCAGAAGGAGAAAAAAGATGACTTACTTAACCACACGCAGACCCATGCAAAACCTGTTTAGCCTCCACAACCAGATGGAGAAGGTTTTTAGCGACCTCTTCACTTCTCACGAAGGTGAAACAGATACGGACAATACCGCTTGGATGCCTACGGTTGATGTTTCTGAAACGGAAAATGGATTTGAGATCCGCGCCGAACTTCCCGGTGTGTCGGAAAAGGATGTCAACGTCTCTGTGACCGACAACTTGCTCACTATCAAAGGTGAAAAGTATCAGGAAGAGGAAACGGATGGCAAAAACTACCACCGTGTCGAAAGACGGTACGGCAGCTTCCAGAGAAGTTTCACGTTGCTAAGACACATCGAAACCGATGCTATCAAAGCGGAATTCAAGGACGGTGTCTTGACACTCGGAATTCCGAAGGTGGAAGCTGCGAAACCGACTGAAATCCCGATTACAGTAAATTCCTAATCTAACGACTCGGGCGTGCCTCGTCTGTTAGATATAGCACACGGGGCATGTCCAATAGCACACGGACAAAAATATACGAGGCATAATGCCTTCATACTAAAGGAGAAGAAAATGACTTATTTGACTTTACACAGACCGGCAAGAAACCCATTCAAATTTTACAGCCCGTTCTTTGCACCACCGCGCGCAAGAACCGACGCAGGCACATATAACTGGGCACCCTCAGTTGATATTTCGGAAACAGACGACAAATTTGAAGTCCGCGCCGAATTACCGGGTGTCGCAAAAGACGATCTCCATGTCTCTGTCAAAGATAACCTCTTGACGCTCAGCGGCGAAAAACGGCAGGGAGACGTTGACGATACCCAAAATTACCGCCGAGTTGAACGCCGGTACGGCAGCTTCCAACGGAGATTCACGCTCCCATCGGAAGTAGCGACAGACGATATCAAAGCCGAATACAGTGACGGTGTGTTGACGCTCTCCATTCCGAAACCGGAAGTAGCGAAACCGACCGAAGTTCCGATTACAACGGCATCTTAAGACACAACCAGTAAACCCGAATAAAAAAGGCTGGCGCGTAAATGTGCCAGCCTTCTCTTTTTGCTTGTGATAAATGTACTACGCTTCTCCTTTGTCTTTCAAAACACCGATATAGAGAAGTGCAGCGAGGATTGCACCGACGCACGGTCCCACGAAATAGAGCCAAATGTCGGCGTAATTGCCGCTGACAATAGCAGGTCCCAATGTCCGCGCTGGGTTGAGAGAAGCCCGTGTCAAGGGACCCCCCATTAGGATACATGCTATCAGTGTGAGTCCAATCGCGAGACCAGCGAAATTGCCTGCTTTCCCGCTCACAGCGGTATTGAAAATTGTGCTGACGAGGAAGAAGGTGAGCACAATTTCTACAACAAGCCCTTGAACTGGCGTAACACCTTCAGTCAAAATTGTTGCACCCAGATCGCCTGGGTTCGGCAGCACGACGTTAAGCAGAACCGCGCCCAGGATCCCGCCAAGAAATTGCACAATCCAGTACCCGATCGCTGCAGCAAATTCGATCTCTCCCGCTATCAGCAAGCCGAGTGTCACAGCCGGATTGATATGCGTGCCAGAGATGTGTCCATAAGCATAGACAAACGCCACAACGACTAAACCGTGAGCGAGCGCAGCCCCTATCAAACCTCCTTTATCTATCGCCACTGCACCAGCACCGATAAAAATTAGCGCGAAGGTGCCGATAAATTCGGAGACTAAATTCTTCGTATTCATGAACCTCTCTTGAGTTTGAAGTTAAACCATCAGATAAATTTTACCATACCGAGAGCGGTAATTTGCAAGCTCTGGTGAAAAAGCATATCAAAATCTTAATTTCCAGTCAATGATACTGTGATTTGATTTGCAAATTGACAATTCTTGGTGAACATGCTACATTAATTTCCAAATTTTTAGAGCAAATACTGTTTCGCAAGCAATATCAAAAGGGAGAAATTCTCATGGAAAAAGAGATCAGAACCGATATTAAAGGTATTGACCGTTTTATCTTTGAAACAGGGACAGACAGGGAGCAGCTTCATCTCCACATCTCAGAAGTCGGTCCGGGGAAACGTGCGCATCCACCGCATACACACGATGGACAAGAAATTTTCTATGTGTTTTCTGGGGAAGGTGAAGTCTTATTTGGCGAACAGACACACCGTATCAGTGACAACGAAGCCGTTCATGTCGATTGCCAAGTTTTGCATGGGATACGCAACGTTGGCGAGACACCACTCCGTTATGCCGTGATTATCGCGAAGTGACAGATATTATAGTGGATCCCAGAATTAATGGGACACTTTGCACCGGCACGGTTAGGAAACCGTGCCTACCGGGGGACTGCAGAAGTGTCTATTTATTTCTAAACTTTACTATAAACACAGCATGTGCATACTATTTATAGTTTGTATCAAATGACCCCATGAGTTAAACTAATAGTATGAGTTATCATAACAAGTAGATGTATTTGCATCACCGATAATCTACTCATGGAGGTCGATATGACACGCCAGAAGGATACCGCCTACGGTATCAAACGACTCGAATCTAAGAATGCCAGAGCTGCTATTATTCAGAAGATTTCCTCAGACTTTAATCTCATGCCTATCGTGGCTGAAGCCTACTATAAACAGATTTCTACCTACTTTGAGCAGCACGCCGATGTTCAACTGTCCTCAGGGCAAATTTGCTATGAGGCAGTCGCCGCCGAGGAACCCGCAGGCAAACACATTGCTTTAGCGAAAAAAGTTTCCTGTCGACTCAAGCTCAACGATGTCGAAGCCGACCTTGAAGTCTTAGGCACTTATGGGCTCGCAGGTCTCAGACGGCATCGGATCCTCCGATTGACCCAAGAAGCTTATGACCAAGATGCCTTGCTGAGTTATGAGGATTTGGCGGTGTTATTAACCACCAGTCCGGCTACCGTCAAACGCGACATCCGAGCGTTGAAGCAGTCCGGCTATTTCGTGATGACGCGCGGGGCGAAACACGACATGGGCCCGGGGCTGTCTCATAAGACGCAGATTCTCGAGTTGTATTTCAAAGCATACACCTTCACCGAGATTGAGCAAAAGACGAACCACTCCGAACGGGCTGTCTACCGCTACTTGAGAGACTTCACACAAGTCGCCACGCTCCATCATCAAGGCTTTCCTGACGCACAGATACGGCTCATCACTCACCTCTCTGACCGACTCATACGGGAGTATCTCTCGCTGTATAAGGAATACCAACACACCGATCGCATGACCCAGCTCCTTCACCCAGAGCCCGTGGAGAAAAAAAAGGAGGATCTCTGATGAGCAAACCTTTGACGCGCACGCAAATCAACGAGAAGAAGTTCAGACGCATCAACGATAAATCCCTACGACAGTTGCTGATCCATCGCTTTCTCAATGACTACGGTTATGACAAAGGCGAAGTCACGGCGACGGCTATTGTTGATGATATTCTTAAGACCGTTGAAGACTATTTCGTGATTACCCTTCCTTTGGAGAAACTCGCCACGGGTGACGCACTCCCGGAGGAGCGGCTCCTCAGTTATGGACATCTCGTTTGGATGGCTGTCCCAATTGAGGAACATCCACAAAGAGGAAAGTCCATCGTCAAAACCCGAATGAAACCTGTCATCCTGACATACCTCGCTGCAGAGGATATTGAATCGTTTCGCAATGGCTTTACCTCTCGGCAATTGCGGATCAATCGCTTGGTCCGCTGGTGTCATCAAGCTTATGACCAAGGTGCCTTATTGACCCAACTCGACTTGGCAGTTTTGCTCAATGTCTGTGATGCTGTCGTCAGTGATTATGTCAATGAATGGCAAAAAACCACTGGAGAACTTTTGCCCACTCGTGGTAATATCCATGATTTATCGGGGGCCATTACCCACAAGAAAGAGATCATAACCCTCTATCTTCAAGGACATCTCACCCCGAGTATTGCCGCGAAAACCAAACACTCTAAGGAGGCAGTTGACCGATACATTCGCGATTATGAGAGCGTCAAAGTCGTTCGCACCGCAACCCGAGATATTGACGAAATCTCACAGATCACCCGACTTTCTAAACGCGTCATCTCTCAATATCTCGACCTTATTCCCAAGCAGCACCTCCAAGCCATAGATGCAAACCTCGCCAATGCAGCTGCAAACGATAAAGCAACGCACCAAGGAGAAGCCCAATGATACCATAACCCCCTGTTCCCGACGAACTTTACTTCGCAAAACCGGGGCAGGTGCCTTGAAAATACGCTTGACAGTCCGCTACCGGTTTTGCTATACTTTAGACATGTTGATCGCTCAGCGCATCATTTCTCGAAGAAGATGCCAGCGAACCCAACTCAACCCGCTCATCAACGATGGCTGCGAAGCTAATAAACATCAGCATTCCAGCTATCCTATGGTCATTTGATACTATTTTAGAATTACCATTTTGCGCAGGTAGGACATGTTGTCTGTCTGTAGTTGATAAAAATAGATGCCGCTGGCAACGCGTTCGCCAACATTGTTCGTGCCATCCCAATAGGCGGCGCGACTTCTGCTGGTATAGTAACCTTCCTGCTGATGACCGAGTTCTAAACGTCGGATGACCGTGCCTTGCACACCATAAATGGTAATTGATACGTTGCTGGCACTCGCCAAGTGATACGGTATCCACGTTTCCGGGTTGAATGGGTTTGGGTAGTTCGGCAAAAGTACGGTTTCTTTAGGGGATAGTACTATAAGGAGCTGTTTCAACGTTAGAATACCGCGTTGGAATGTGGCATCTGTTAAGTTAACTTTCCGCGCCTCACGCAGCCATTGTTGCACATTGGATACAGAGAACATCTCTTGTGTATTTGCATAGACTGCTGGTGCATCTGCCGTATCTCCTATGGATCCAGCGACTAATACAAGATCTATAATATCGACTGTTCCGTCACCATTAACATCCGCTACGTTATCCCCTCCTCTTCCAAGATTAGAAGCAACAAGGACTAAATCTTGGATGTTAACAACACAATCCTTATTCACATCTTTGATATTAAAGGTTGCACAACCTTCTGCAATAGCACTATTTAATAACTGTGTGCCTTCAATCCAGGCATAAGATTTATTACCTTCATTGTTAGATAAAAGAACATCTCGTAAAGCCAGTGTTGAACCTTTAATTGCATTTACTTTAAATTTAAGAGTCGCAAGTGTTCCATCACCGTTACTATTAGTACCAGATGAGGATAATGACGCGAGTTGAACTGTTCCTGAATGGTTATTAACAATAGGCTGAACTGGTAATTCTTCAGATAAATAATCCCCGTATTTGGTCTCTTGGTACGCAAGCGCGTTGGGATCATATTCTATTGTGACCTGATATCCTGATATGTCTTTCCCATTTGTAATTTTAAGATCGAATGTCAATTCTTCTCTAGCTGTTAAAGATGTAACCGAATCTGGAGATATACTAACAATTGGATAGGATGTAAAATCCCATAATAAAATTGTTTGATCGTCTCCTGCACTTGCAATTGTATTACCATCTGGCGAAAATACAGCAGATTGTGCACCGCCTCTATGTCCGGACAATGTATATTTGTATTCGCCATTAACAGCATTCCATAAGTGGACTTGATTATTCCCACTACCATCAGTACTTATAAGTGTCTTGCTGTCTGAAGAAAATGAGAGTGATTTTAAATAATAAAAAAATCCACCATGAATTTTCGGTCGAGAAAGCGTAAGCTTATGTTTTTTTGTTTTGGCATCCCAGAAACGGATGGTATTATCACCCTCATAATTGCCACCGCTCGCCAAAGTATTTCCATCTGGAGAATAGACTGCCGCTACAACTGCCCCTGTATGTCCACCTACTTCTAAAGTCAGTAATGCTACCTCCTTATTTAATTCAGGGTCGTATATCCAAATACCGAGTTGACAAGCTATAGCTATTTCTTTACCCTCTGGAGAATAGCTTAATCCTCTAATCCCAGGGACTGTCGTAGACGATGACGCTATAGGATTCACTACAGGATTTGCGTCAGAAGTATCTATAGCGACAACCGATGGATCTGTAGGCAATATATTTATAGGTAATCCATCTTCAGGCGATGTATCTGTAGTTGGTTCTGTAGTTGAATTCCAAAAACGAATTCCTTTTTGACCTCCCCCAGCTAATGTATTTCCATCAGGAGAATAGACTACATAATCTCTATATCCTTCGCCATCAAAAAGAAGTAATTTAGGTGCTCCAGTTATTGCGTCATATACAACATCGCCACATACAAGCGTCTTACCGTCTGGGGAATATTTGACAGATTGCCCCTTAACGTCATTAATAGTTAATTTTTCTGTCTTATTATCAACATCCCACAGAACTATTTTCCTGTTAATTACGCTTGCTAACGTCTTGCCATCTGGAGAGTAATCTAAATCCACTGCAACGCCTCCATCAGGTCTACATAAACGAGCAATAGCATTTTCAGGCAAGCCTAATTGACTACAACTCTGCCCTAATATGTCTAATGAAGACAGATGTAATCCGAGAAATATCGTTAAAAAAATGGAGAAATATCGTTTTTTCATGTAAAGTCTCTCCTTACTCAGGTTATTCTAGTCGGTCTTCAGACAATTGCCCTGCGTATAAATGGTCATAGTACCCACAACCTAAAGGTTAGGGCTTGTGCTTCGTCGCAGTTAGCGTTTCCGAGGAAACGTCTTACATCTGCTCCACAGGGACAGCTAAGCCTGCCCGTAAGATGTTGATAGCAGCGTTTATGTCTCTATCGTGGTGAGAACCACATTCAGGGCATGCCCACTGCCTATCCTTGAGAGAAAGATTCCCGTTGTGGTAACCACAATCACTACACGGTTTAGTTGTTGCAGTCCATCGTCCGACTTGATGGAACTCACGATTATGTTTAGAACACTTAAACCTCAATATCTCAACAAACTGCCCGAAGGAAAGATCGGAGACTTTGCGTCCCCAAAGTCGTTTCATGCCGTCAAGATTCAAAGTTTCCGTCACTATGACATCAAACCTTCGACAGAGGTCAGTGGCAAGTTTCCAATGCCAATCTTTGCGTTGGTTGGCAATATGCTGATACAACCGCACGAGTGCTCTAACAGCACGCCACCAATTGCCAGAACCTTTGACTTTACGAGAAAGACTTTTGTTGAGTTTGCGGAGTTCCTTCAAGGACTGTTTCAGAAATTGTGGCGATTGTATCTTCTCACCTGTGTTCAACGTCAAAAATGCGTCTTTCATACCGAAGTCCACCCCAACGCTTTCACCTGTTGTCGGCAGAACTTCAATGTTGTTCGCATTCGTTGTGATACATACCCAATAGTCGCCGCAAGCATTACGTTTGATAGTGATATGTCTTATATCACCCGTCCACTCGCGGTGTTTAAAAAAGGTAAATGGAACTCTATCAAACTGCCACTTACCCGTGTCAGGATTCCATTGACGAAAGGTTATCGTGATACGATTGTCTTTGAGCTTCCAACCCGCGGTCCCTGGGAAGGTGATAGATTTAAACTTATGTCTCTTTTTGATTTTTGGTCTACCCCCAAGTTTATCAAAAAAACGCTGATATGCCTTGTCAATACGCATAAGTTCCTGTTGGATCGCTTGACTCGGCAACCCTTTCCAATGTGGGTGTGTCGTCTGTTTCAACTGTTTAACGTGTGCATCCATAGCATTATAGTTCGCATACGACAATCCGTCTTTATATCGCTGGCGTTGCCACTTGTGGAAGTATTCATGCACTTGCCACATATCGTCAAGCAAGTTGCCGATACGGATCACATTCGATTGATGTTGAAACTCATATTTGAAAGTTCTCATGGGATACCATCAGGTCTCAGGCGTTTATCCCTTTACGAGTGGGAGGCAGGCACGCCGCCAAGCGGCGACGCTCGTAATGCCCGCCAACCTGATATTAATAGTATACCACAATTTGCTGAGTGTGTCAAGTTTTTTTGACTGTAAAATCTAACGCCCGCCTACATCCCGTAAGCTAAAGCATGGGGTCTTGGCGGGAGGATTGATAAATTCCGTAAATCCCTGCAGCGATCAGGACGATCCCGACACCTGCTAACCCGCGCCGCACCCAAATCGGTTGTAAAAAGACTGGCAACCCAACAGTGAACCAACGTGGTTGTAATAGTTTTGACATAGCGATGCTGAAATATAGGACACCGTAAGCGATCAAACCGATATCGCTTGCGATTTCCTGTTTTAGAGGCTTGACCGGTAGTTTGAAGGGGTTGAGAAGATAATCACCGGAAAAAATTAGGGTGATACCTACAGCCAGAAAGGCTAAGAGAATTACATTTGAATGCCCTGAACCGCGGAGTGTTACCAATAAGGCGATACTGATGCATCCCAATAGGAGGCTCATCACGCCTTGCATAATTTGATAACTTCTATTTTGTGAAATCATGTACCTACTTTCTTATCCGAATCGGATGCGCGGATCAACCAAAGTATAACTGATGTCGGTTAGCAACAGACCGACGATATACAGTACAGAAGCGAGATAGACCATACTTCGCACGATAGCGAAATCTTGTGCTTGAATCGCCTCGATCGTAAAACTTCCCAAACCCGGAATAGCGAAAAACGCCTCCATCACCAAACTTCCCATAAAGAGCAGCGGAATCGCCAACACGACAGTTGTTAGGATCGGGATCATAGCATTTTTCAGTGCGTGTTTAAAGAGAACACCCGCTTCGCTCACGCCTTTGGCACGTGCTGTTCGTACATAGTCCTGGTTTACCTCCTCAAGGAAAATCGTACGATAGAAGCGGATGCCGCCACCGATACCGCTAACGATACCGATAACCACAGGGATGATCACAAATTTCAGCATGTCTACACCGGAATCATAGCCAGAGATCGGTGAGAGGCGCAGCATTTTTCCAAACAACCACTGCCCACCAATGATATAAAAAAGTTGAGAAATAGACATAACCATCACCGCAATGATCGTGCTCCAGAAATCGACGTAGGTGGCTCGGTAGTACGCCACAATCATTGAAACAGTGATATTTACGAGAAGTCCGACAAGGAACGTCGGCAAAGCAATAGCGAGACTTGCCCACATGCGCTGCGAGATCTGTGATGTTATATCAATGTTGTTCGTATCAGATTTCCCGAAATCAAAGAGGAAAAGCTTCGCTGATTTCTGAAAGAAGATCGTCTCAGTAAAATGGGCACCGCCAGATGCCTCAGTATTGAAGAAGAGGGGCAAGTGATAGCCGTTCTGTTTCTTCCAATTGTCAACGTCTTCCTGCGTAATATTCTTTTCACCGAGAATCTTCCGTGCCATCTGGTCGGGTGAATTGACGACAAAAAAGAGGAAAAAGACGATGAGGTTCACGCCTATTAAGATCGGGATCGCATAAAGAATTCGCCGTATAATATAAGTGAGCATTCTTCACCAGCGCAATAGATTTTTTACGAAACTGCGACTACTTCGGTTGGGACAAGTAAACACATCCGATATTTTTAATTTTATGACCCTTCGTCAGCAATGTGCGTCTGTTTTGTCTGTCTTTCTCGTTTCCAAATTGTGATGACCGCCGGAATCGTGCCTAAAATCAGCAATCCGAGGCATACCCATAGGGGCCAAACAATTGGCTGGTTCCACGCTTGACGGCTTTCCGTCCGCTGACTGGCATCAATGCGGAGATATTTGAAGTTTCCACGCCCCAAGGCACTCGGTTTACTGTTCTTCAACCACTGATGCGACAAACCGAAAACGACAGGGTGATAGACAAAGACCCAAGGGGCATCTCGTTGTAACAGACGGTTCATTTCGCGAATGAGTGTCAACCGTTCCGGCGAGTTCTCCATGTTTTTCATCTTTTCAAAGAGCCGGTTGTATTCTGGATTATCGTAGTTGGCAGCATTTTCACCATCGCGTAAGGCTTTACTATTCGGACCGTGAAGGAGGAACAAGAAATTTTCTGCATCGGGATAGTCCGCATGCCAGCCCCAGAAGATGATTTGGAAGTTCCCGTTTTTCACTTTGTCGCGGAAACGATTGTAATCGGTGGTTCGGCTCTCCATCGTGATGCCGAGTAGTTCCAGCTTATTTCGCATCCACATTAATTGGGATGTTGCACCTGCAGAATTCCATGTGTTGTCAAAAGAGACAATCAGCGGATTCCCCTTACTATCTTGTCCGCCGGGGTACCCTGCTTCTGCGAGGAGTTGGCGTGCTGCTTCAATAGATTTGCGAACCGGACGGTTGGTGCTTGCATCCCAGTCGTAGATATACGGATTAATTCCAGATTCACCCGCTTCATAGCCGAAGATACCGGGGGGCAGCGGACTGTGTGACGCAACACCACGTCCATTGAGAAAAATTTCAATATACTCTTCGTAATCCAAGGCGATCGAAATCGCTTGGCGAAGTTTCTGTTTCTCTGGGGTGTACCCACCGACGGTATCGTCTAACATATTGAAAGCGAGATAAATCGTTGTGGGTTCCACGCTGGTGCGCAGGACGATATGTTTCGTTTTCAATGCCTCACTTGCCCTCGGATCCCCCGTATCATCGAACGCAATGGCACTGTCAAATGTATCTGAGGAGATACCGGAACTATCGTAATAACCTTGCAAGAACTTATTCCAGCGCGGAATATATTCTTTTTCTAATTTGTAGACAACTTTCGGTATAAACGGGACGGTTTCCCACGCGTCGTCAAGAAGTCCGGCATCTCGATCTCCCGGCTCTCCACCCGACGGGTAACGCTCGACCCGAAAGTTCTCATTCTTGACGAGAACTATCTCCTTATGTGCAAGGAGTGTTTCTATCCGATAGGCACCCGTTCCCACAGGAAATCTATCAATCGTGATGTTCCGCTCCGTCATAACGGGTTGGCTGTAAAAGTCGATCGCCTCTTTCGGCATCGGCGAAAAGAAGGGCATCGCCAACCAGTAGATAAACTGTGGATATTTCGCCTTTAGGATAACCCGATAAGTATACCGATCGACAACCTCCACCCCCGGAAAGGTTGCATCTTCCTGTCCGTTAGCAAGGGCGGTTGAATACGTTTCCATCCCGAGGATATAATCCTGCAAAGTGCTAAGAATAGGACAGGCGAGACGCGGATCCGCCATCCGTTTGATCTGGTAGACATAATCCGCTGCGATAAGTTCACGCGTCCCTGTCATCGGAAAATCGTTGATCTCGGTAAAGCCCTTCACGTCTGCTTTTTCCAAGGTGTGGTACCGCAATACGCCGCTTTCAGTCTTTGCGAAACAGGGGTGCGGCTGATACATAATACCCGGACGGATGCGAATCTCATACACAGCGCGCGCGACAAACGCTGCAGCGGTATCTGATGATAACTCTTTTCCGCCAGTGTTGTAATATTGGGGCTGTGGGACCGCCTCTGCCGTTAGCGGGATCAATTCGTATGGGCGTTTCAGGTAATGATACCGTAAAGGCGGTTCATAAATCTGCTGGATAAAAGTGTATTCGTCTGAACTGTAGGACACAGCTGGATCGAAGTGCTTTGGCTCTTCAGCGAATGTGCTGTAATAGATTTCCTCGTCCTGTTCAGATTTCGGATACGGATTATTCGGCACCCCACAGCTGACAAAAAAAACGAGTGCCATTAGAGCTATGCAACATCTGCTGGAAAGCAATGCCCTAAAATTGATTCTTTGTGTTATGTAGCGATGTTTCAATAATTTTATCATCTTCTTGTGGGAACACCCTTTTTCAGTGGCGAAACGGTATTCTAAAACGCATATAGAGCTGTCAAGGAGATCAGAGGCCCGAATTCAAAGGCATCCTGCTCCTCGTATGTACCATCAAGTAAAGCAGCACTGTCATCATAAAGTGTCTCTTGGTGCAAAGGCAGCATCACGGTTAGAGACAAAGGGATGTTATAGGGCGTTGTAACCGATGCGCCGAACGATGCCATACTGAATCGGAGTCCGCTGTTGATGTCCTGTTCACCTGCCCAATAGGCGAAGGATTGATAAAAACCGAGATAGCCTGCTTGGAACGAAAGCCAATTGTTGAGACTATAATTCAGACCACCTGTGTAGGTAATCTCTCTTGAACTGCGATAAGTTTTGCTATTCTCATAGAACGGCAACTTACCACGGATACTGGCACTCGCTCGCAAACCTTTGTAGAGAGGCAAACCGTAATGCAGATCAGCAATCGGATTAAAGGTACCGGTGCCGAATTGGATATGGAGATGTTCAAGTCCGGCATCCCCTAACTTCCACGGATCCTCTTCGGTTTTTCCAAACGGAATCGTCGTCCCGATCCGTCCCATCAAAAAATCGTTCTCTATAAGGAGTCCCTGCGTATGATAACCTAAGAAAATATCCGCATCGGTAAGTCCGATGTAAGTTTCATTTCGATGGTGATTGTCGCGATTGCGCACAATCGCGTCCCACTCTGCAGGCGTGACCGACTCAATCTTTTCAAGAGTTGCCTCTTGAATTTTGGTCTCGTACGGCACATTCGCTTCCAGCACCCACTGGGAGGCGAGATGATATTTCAACCCGACATCAACGCGAAAAATGTTCAGTTTAACTTCGTGTCGGTGCTGCGGGACCTTTTTTAATGTTCCGTCTGGGAAAATCCCTTTATCTTCTAAGTGTCCGCCTTGTGCATCAAACCATCGCATCATACTGAAAGAACTCTGAAATCTCTTCATCTCTCCTGAAGTCAAACTGACTTCACCGATCCCGCCACGAGGAATCGCGGGATTGCTTCAGGCACCTCAGCTTTCTTGGGCAAAGCCGAGCGGGAGAAAGATAAATTGGAGGCAGAGGAGTAGAGAGAGAATTTGAATAATCATAGGGGGTCGCCATCCGTTTCTAAGTTGAGCCATCCCATTTCAGCATCAGAGAGTTCAAGCCTCATTGCCCCGAGGGAGGAGTCCATTTCAGTTAAATTTGCCGGTCCAACAATCGGTAAAACCGGAAATGAAATATTCAAGCAATATGCAAGTGAGACCTGAATTGGGGAATAGCCGTATTTTTCGCCTAATTTTTTTGCGCGTGTGAGTCTCTCAAAGTTTTCGTCATTGTAATAGACGCGCACCATATCTCTGTTATCACGATTTTCCGGTGTAAAAGCACCGCTAAAGAATCCACGTGCTTGTGATGACCACGGCATCAACGGAAACTGGATCTCCTGATGCCATGCACGTGCGGCATCGTCAACGCAAACGCAACCGCCCCACATCGGCTCCATCGGCACAGCAAGACTAATATTGTTGCTGCAAGAGACGAAACCCGCAAGTCCGTGTTCGGATGCGTAGGCATTAGCGTCAATAATACGTTGCGGTTGCCAGTTAGAGGCAGCAATGGCTCGGATCCGTCCCGCGCCTATTTCTTTGTTCAGGTAATCGATAATCGTGCTGACCGGAATCACCGGGTCATCGCGATGGAGCATGTAAAGGTCAATATAATCAGTGCGGAGCCGTGTGAGACTTTCATCAAGATCGGCTTTGATTTCTTCAGGGGAGAGACGCGGGCGTGGCACTCTACCTTGTGGGTGCCCACCTTTATCAATGAGAAAAATATCGTTTCGGTTCCCACGTTGCCGCATCCAGAGTCCGATTAACATCTCACTATCGCCACCGCCATAGCCGTGTGCTGTGTCGAGGGCATTCCCACCTGCTTCAAAAAATGCGTCAAGCATTTCAGTGCTATAGTCAAATTTCACAGGAGAAAACATCATACTGCCCAGAATCAGGTGTGAGATGTCTTTACTGACTCCGGGAATCTTTATGTGTTTCATTAAAAACGGTGTCCTTTTCTTATTGGGGCATACGAGTCGCGACCTTTGGAATTGTAGGTATTCAGCAAATCCAAAGAAATTATAACACAACCCTAACTTTAAAATCCACAAGAATTGCGTTGGTCAGTGTTGTTTAATTTAAGAATATCTCACCAAAATTCACCCGTTTTCATGCTTTTACGGGTAAGAAATGACAGGGGCATTTAGTTTTAAACAAATTCTCGGATTGTCTAAATTTTTGGATCCTCTTTTTCAAGTCCGGCGCGGTTCCATGAAGATTAAAATATTAATTCGGTAATATTGTTATTCGTGTTATCCTATTGCCAAAGGAGGTATTCTCTGATGGCAAAACACCATAAGTTGGAGTTAACTGAAGACGAAATACAAACCCTCGTTGATCTTCGGGATAAAGGCGAACCGGCTTATCTTCGAGAGCGTGCGACAGCGTTGTTGAAAATCCATGAAGGCTTTTCTCCACATGAAGTCGCCCACAGAGGTTTGTTGAAAAAACGCGACCCCGATACCGTTTATGCTTGGCTGCGTCGGTATCGCGAACACGGTATTAGCGGGTTGTCTAATAAACCCGGTCGAGGTCGCAAACCTGCTTTTTCACCTAAGTCGCCCGAAGAAGCCGGGTCGGAACTCTTAGTGGCAATCGGTCAGGATCCGGGAAGCGTCAATGAGCATCAAACGCGCTGGACGCTCCGCAGTCTCGGTCAGGTCGTGCCGTGGCTTGAGGGTCTATCGCTCCCCGGCATTCATCAGATCTTCTCACGCTTGGGTCTCAGCTATAAGCGTGCCAGAGAATATCTGCGGAGTCCTGATACCGATTATGCTGAAAAACTTTCTCGCATCAAGCAAGCGTTAGAAGAAGCCCGTGAAAACCCAGAAACTTGCGTTGTCGTTTACCAAGACGAGTTTGGTTTCAATCTACAACCGAGAGTCGCAAAAGACTGGGCGGAGACGGGGACGAAATGTCCTTTGGCACGCCAGAGTTATCTCCCAGAGGAGACCTGCTATGGCATCGGGGCACTCAACCCACACACCGGAGATGTTGTTTATCAGCAAGTCAAAAGCTGCACGGTTGTCGCACTCCATACATTTTACACCCAGATTTGCCAACGCTATCCAAACGCTGAACGCATCTATTTGATCCAGGACAATCGGGCGATCCACTTTCACGCGAATCTTAGGGCAGCGCTTCTGCCACAGACGACGAGGTTTGTTAGACCGACCCCACCGAATTGGAGCGAGAAACCGTCAAAGAAAATAGGCAAACTTGAGAAACTCCCTATTGAGATATTGCAGCTCCCAACGTATGCCTGTTGGACGAATCCGATTGAGAAGTTGTGGCGCTGGGCGCGTCAAGCCGTCATACATCTGCATCGTCTCAGCAATGACTGGACAGCCCTTCAGGAGAAAGTCAGCGACTTCATGGAACAGTTCAAAGGCGGGTCACAGGAGTTGCTACACTATGTCGGATTATTACCGAATTAATTATTTAATCTTCATCAAACCGCGCCTACCGGGCCTGGGGGGTCCAAAATCGGGCTAAAAACCGAAAACTAAATAGCCCTGTAAGAAATGATAATTTCTATAGTATACGATTCCAAATTTATGGTATAATTGAAGTGTCCAGTTTTGGGTGGCACTGCTACGATCGGAAACCCTTGCCGTTCTGCCACCCTCCCACCGTAGCGGGGATAAATCAAACTGGCACTGGAACACCCCATGAAAACGATACTCGTCCTCTTGATACTTTTTTCTGCGATTGCATTGCCTGCTCTCGGTGAGTTAACCGACGCGGACCTCAATAAAATCTGCTTGATTGTCCGCGAGGAAGTCAAGGTACAGATCACCGCATCCGAAAAGCGTATGAAAGAGCACATTTTTCAAGAAATAAAAACCGTCAACGCTAAAATAGAGCAAAACGACAAGCAATTGAGCCTGATTTTCTGGTTGATCATTGCTTTAATGGCACTCATCGCCCTACCACAAGCCTTTATCGCATGGCGAAGCAGAAAAGATCAGACACTCGAAAGGCAGATTGAAGTGCTTACACAGGAAATCGAAACCCTCAAACAACAGCGAATTGTAAACCCCTAACAAACACAGTATTTGGAAAAGCGCGCACGCATGCCCCACCAGATGAAAAAGAGAAATCGCGTGGCGGCTGCTCCGGCTTGTTAGTGCGCGATAGTTTTTCAGTCGAATCAAAACCCCAAAAAATGGAAAATGGAGTACACGATGAACTTTGGGAACCGAACGCTTTTTATTGCTGACAATCTTGACATTATGCGGGGCATGGATTCAGATACGATTGACCTGATTTATCTTGATCCTCCGTTTAAATCTGGCAAACAGTGGAAAGCACCGATCGGTTCACCAGCAGAGGGGGCAGAATTCAAGGACATCTGGACAGATGAGGATGTCAAAGACGAATGGCATGGGCAGATCGCTTCTGAACACGAGGAACTCTATCAGGTGATTCAAGCGTCTGAAACTGTCCATGACAAGTCTATGAGGATATACCTAACGGCAATGGCGGTAAGATTGTTTGAGATGCACCGTATTTTGAAACCGACAGGTAGCATCTATTTGCACTGTGATCCGACTGCAAGCCATTATCTGAAAATGGTGATGGACTCACTGTTTGGAAGTAATAACTTTCGGAATGAGGTGATTTGGAAGCGGACATCGACGAAATCGTTGGCGAAACGCTACGCGGTAAACACCGACCGAATTCTTTACTATATCAAGTCCAATGGGGCAACTTGGAATCAACAATATGCTCCCTATGACGATGAATATATACAGAAGACTTTTCGAGGTCGGGACAAACATGGTAAATACGGAACAGTTGATTTATCGGGTGGAAAAGCAGGCAGCAGAAAAGCTTATATGCCATTGAAAGGCATTGAACCTCCTCCCGGTCGGGCATGGGCACCACCTGCTCGCAAGAAATTTCCTGCCTCTGCACAGGCACTGTTGCCAGATAATTATGAAGCTCTCGACCAACTGGCAAAATGTGAAGTTCTTGATGATGCTGGACTGCTGCACTGGCCCAAAGGTAAAATAGGCAGACCGCGGTGGAAGAAGTATTTATCTGCGATGCCAGGTGTTGTAGCAGGGGACTTGGTTCTTGATACTCCACCTGTAAAGGGCAAAGAAGACACTGGCTATCCGACGCAGAAGCCCCTCGCTCTCTTAGAACGCATCATCAAAGCGTCATCAAATGAAGGGGACATAGTATTAGACCCGTTCTGTGGATGTGCTACGGCGTGTGTAGCAGCAGAGCGTTTACGTCGGAACTGGATTGGCATAGACATATCACCCGATGCGGAGGACATCACGAAGTTGCGGTTGTCGGATGAAGTAGACAAAGCCGCTGATTTATTCAACCCGTTGACAGATGTGATTGTTCGCAAAGACACACCGGAACGGACAGACAACGCTGAAGAGATATCTGTTCAGAAGCGTTTACCCAGATACCAAACGCACAAACCGGAGTTATTTGGTAGGCAGCAAGGCAAATGCAATGGGTGTCAATGCCCGTTCCATTACCGCAACTTGACGGTAGACCATATCACGCCACAAAGCAAAGGTGGCACTGACCATATAGAGAACCTACAATTGTTATGTGCTGCGTGCAATTCAACGAAAGGTAATGGTACACAAGCAGAACTGGTTTCACGATTGAAAGAACAGGGCGTGCTGAAATAGCAAGTCCAAAACTACTTATTATGACCGACCGGCTCTATAGTAAATCCATCGTCAGGCACTTCCTGAAAAAAGATGGAAAATCCGTAACAATCTGTTCCAACTTCTCAAGTTAACGCTCCAATTCATCTAATCCTTGAATCTCGATTCTCAAAAAATCACCTCCAATATTTGTCTTTGATCGCTATGAACCCAAAAATCATCGCGATGAATATCAAAGCCATCGCGATCGCCCAGTTGAAGCATCTGAATTTGCACAATGCAGCGGGGTTTACCTCAAATCATCAACGCTCACGAACTCAAGTAATACCATATTAACGCGACTATTCTTGTGTATATTTTTTAGATATGTTATTGTGAAGAGATGAAAAAGCAAAAACATGAGGTTTTCCCCCACTTTTCAGTAGAAGTTGTTAAACAAAGGTATCTTGAATGTGAATGTCTTCGGGAACGGACGCACTGGCATATTATTTGGCTCCTTGCGGATACCAGAGATTCACGCACCCCCCGGCAAGTCGCTGAGATTGTAGGATGCACGCCGGACTGGGTTCGCAAGTTGCTCAAACGCTATAATGCTGAAGGCGAAGCCGCTTTGCGAGATAAACGCAAAAATAATACAGGTGTGCGTTTTTTGGATGAAACACAGCAAGCCGCCCTTGCAGCTGCCCTTTCTGCGCCTCCTGGTGATGGGGGTCTTTGGACGGGTCCGAAAGTGGCTGCGTGGATATCTGAGACACTCCAGCGTCGTGTCAGTGACGTGTCAGGTTGGAAATATCTCAAACGTCTCGGTTATACTTTACAAACACCTCGTCCGCAACATCAGGCAGCCGCAACACCCGAGGCACAGCAAACATTTAAAAAAAAACTCAAGGAGCGGGTAGCTACGCTTGAAAGTCAGCACCCAGAGAAACCGGTAGAGATCTGGGCAGAAGACGAGACGCGCTTGGGATTATTGCCGGTTCATCGGCGTGTCTGGGCGAAGCGAGGTGAAAGACCGATAGCCCCCGTGTGTCCGGCATATAAGTGGTTTTATGGTTTCGGTTTTGTCCGTCCACAGACAGGTGAGACCTATTGGCTGCTGATGCCGAGTGTGAGTGTTGAAGTCATGAACCTTGCCTTGGCAGAGTTTGCGCGTGATGTGAACCCGGAAGGCAAGAAACAGATAATCCTTTTGTTAGATCGTGCCGGTTTTCACACGGGTAAGGATTTAGAAGTCCCAGAAGGGATTGAGTTATTTCATTTGCCCCCGTACACACCAGAACTTCAACCTGCCGAACGGCTCTGGCCTTTGTTGCGAGAGGTGGTTGTGAATAAAGTTTTTACAACGCTCTCAGCACTTGAAGAAGCCGTTGTGAAAAGGTGTCAATGGTTCTCTGAAAACACAAAGAAGGTGCAGGCACATGTCGGTTTTCTGTGGATTTGCAAAATGGAAAAATAATACAAATCACGTTAATTTGGTATCATACCCACTTATCTTGATTAGAAGTTTTTTGATCAAGTCAGCCTTGCGAGGCACAGGGACCTCGCGCTACAAATGGGGTTCATTTGGTATCATACCCACTTATCTTGATTAGAAGTTTTTTGATCAAGTCAGCCTTGCGAGGCACAGGGACCTCGCGCTACAAATGGGGTTCATTTGGTATCATACCCACTTATCTTGATTAGAAGTTTTTTGATCAAGTCAGCCTTGCGAGGCACAGGGACCTCGCGCTACAAATGGGGTTCATTTGGTATCATACCCACTTATCTTGATTAGAAGTTTTTTGATCAAGTCAGCCTTGCGAGGCACAGGGACCTCGCGCTACAAATGGGGTTCATTTGGTATCATACCCACTTATCTTGATTAGAAGTCTTTTGATCAAGTTAGCCTTGCGAGGCACAGGGACCTCGCGCTACAAATGGGGTTCATTTGGTATCATACCCACTTATCTTGATTAGAAGTCTTTTGATCAAGTCAGCCTTGCGAGGCACAGGGACCTCGCGCTACAAATGGGGTTCATTTGGTATAACAAGCGGGCACAGAACGAAAATCTGACGCTCCCCGATGATCGCGATCCTCCTGATCCGGAGGGTGTGTAAAGTTCTTGACACTAAACTTCGGGAACATCAAATTCCCGATTCTGTATTCAAAAACCGAAAACTGAATGGCTCTGGAAAATCTCCAGAAAAACATTGTGAACATGTCAGAATTGTGATAGAATAGACACCGGCATTTTAGCAATATGTGCTTACGAGTTCCACTTTTTTAATATCAGAAATCAAGCGACTGAGGTTAGAGCAGACAATAATTATGAGTACTTCCCATCTAAGTTATCTACACACTGTACAAGACATTTTGAAACAGATTGAAGCGACGCAGACCGACGTAATTGCACAAGCCTCCGATATGTGTGCTGAAACAATAGCAGAAGACGGTCTCGTCTACCTATTTGGATCGGGACATTCCCGCATGGCAGTCGAGGAGATGTTTCCCCGTTATGGAAGTTTTCCGGGTTTCTTTCCAATCGTGGAATTAGCAGTTACGTATCACAACCAAGTCGTCGGTTGCAACGGTCAGCGCCAAGCACTTTTTTTGGAGAACATCTCAGGATATGCAGAAGTGATCTTACGCAATTTCACTTTCGGTCCTCACGACTGCATGGTGGTATTTTCCAATTCTGGGACGAATATCCTGCCTATTGAAATAGCAATGGGAGCGAAAGCGCGGAACCTACCTGTCATCGCGGTGAGTTCCATCTCGCACAGTCGTTCATCTACCTCAAAGCACACCTCTGGCAAACGACTTTTTGAAATCGCGGATCTAACGATTGACAACTGCAATCCGCCGGGCGATGCAGTTGTAGAAATCCCAAATTTGGCTTATCCAGTGGGACCTACGTCGAGCATCGGGACACTATCGATTGTCAATGCGATTAAGTGCCGAGTCGCTGAACTGCTGACAGAACGTGGGAAACCGCCTGTTGTGTTGACCGGGGCGCATTTCCTCGGTCCCGAAGAATCCGCGAAACAAATTGAGCGGGCTTATGACGATTACAAGGCTCGTGTACACGGAGCTTAACGCGCCACGATTTTCCCGTTGACTTTTCTCGTGTAAACCCGTATACTTTAAGGAGTGTGGAGAAGCGCGAGGCTTATTACATCAAGTTCACATTTGCTGGACATTCTGATGCTGAAAACAACCCAAAGAATCGCTGTGATGGGTGGAACATTCAACCCGATTCACTACGCGCATCTGCTTAGTGCTGAACAGGTCCGGGTCGGATTAGGCTACGACGAGATATTGTTTATTCCTTCTGCCAGACCCCCGCATAAGGTAACAGATGCCGATATTATTGAACCGGAACACCGATATCAGATGGTCCTTTTGGCGATTGCGGAGCATCCACATTTTGAAGTGTCTCGGATAGAATTGGAACGTGCTGGCCCATCATATACCATTGAGACGCTGAAAGCTTTGCAAAAAATTTACGGAGAGACGACTGAACTCGCATGGATCATCGGTGCGGATTCGCTCATTGAGTATAAAGTCTGGAGAGACTTTGATGAGGTTTTGGCAGGATGTATTATGATTGCGACGACACGTCCGAATTACGACCTGAACCGCGTTCCATTGGAGGTTCGCAAACGGGTTACGACCTTTCCGGTAACCGGTGTGGATATATCTGCTACAGCCATTCGTGAACGGATTCGGAAAGGGCTTTCAATCCGGTATCTCGTGCCAGAAACAGTCGAAGCTTATATTCATCGGTATCGGTTGTATCAATAACTGGAAGTATCCGTTTAAAAATTGAGATACCAAAATCAGAGAATAAGGACATTAAAAACGTGGAACACACATGCAGTATGTGCGGAAAAGGTTACGACTTTGTGTGGGAAGTCGGGACCCCTTTACCCAAAAATTTCCCATTCTGTAGTGCGCGGTGTAAGGCAGCGGATCTCGCCAAATGGATTAATGAGGAATATGCTATTAGCACCCCTTTGCCGGACACAATTTTGTCTGATACTGAACGAGAACTTCTTGCTGAATTAGCCGAATTAGGGATTCGCATTGACGATGAGAAAGATTAATTGGACTACGTATACGATCAGATAGACACCACACTTGCAGAACTCCGGGCACATCCGAAGTCGATTGAAATTCAACTGTATCTCTCAGACAAATTGAGTGCAAAACGGCTTCAGCATGTTCTCGCCGTACAAGAGATGGCGGTTGATCTCGCATGTGTTCATAAAGTGGATGTTTGGCACGCAAGTCTTGCTGCGCTTTTACATGACAGCGCGAAATGGATGAACGCTGAAGAATTATATAGCGCAGTACGCTGCTATGAAATTCGTCTTGATCCGATTGAAAAGGTAAACCCTTCGCTCTTGCATCCAATTATAGGCGTGAAATTGGCAATTGAGCAGTTTGCTGTAACAGAACTTGAGGTACTCGAAGCCATTCGGAACCACACAACCGGGAATCCATCAATGGGGGTTATATCACAGGTATTATACGTAGCGGACTTTGCGGAACTGACTCGGACACATAATGCGGTTCATGTGGTGCGGGAGTTAGCATACACAGACTTAGGGCGTGCCGTTCATCGTGTCGCTCGCGCGAAGATTGAACACCTCCTGGATAAAGGCGTGATGATTCATCCGAATACGCTTCATACCTACAACAGTACGTTAGAAACTGTTGAGACTTAAAGGAATTTACAATGGAAAACGAAAAAAATACATTGGACATGGTAAAAGCCGCGGCTGAGGCAGCGATGAGCCGACGCGCACAAGATGGCATTATTCTTGATTTACGTGAACTTGATGGTTTCACGGACTTCTTTGCGATCTTCAGTGGTGTCTCGGACATCCAAGTAGAAGGTATTTCACAAGCCGTTCTTGAAGAACTTGAAAGCAACTGGTCACAGAAACCTTGGCATCAGGAAGGCGCACGTAAAGCAGATTGGATTCTGTTAGACTACGTTGATTTTGTTGTTCATGTCTTTCTGTCTGAAAGACGTGCTTATTATAACCTCGAACGCTTATGGGCTGAAGCGGGGCGGGTTGAATTGCCGGAGTTAACAATGCCCTTACATGTGGAAGCACTGAAAGAAGAGGCAGACCCAGACGGTGTGTTGGTTTTTGGAGACCAGGGGGAAAGTACCTCGGAACTATAATTGCGTTTTTGGAGAACTTACAAATCTGAAAAAGAGAAGCCGGAGAAGGTAGGAGTTAATCAACAGCTACGAGAAGTACCGTAACGTTATCGGTGCCTCCATAATCAAGTGCCTTGCTGACGAGATTCTCACATGCCTCTTCAATACCGGAAGCAGACAAGAGAATATCGGCAATCTCGCGGTCGTTGATAATGAGGTCATGCAACCCATCGGTACAGGCGAGGACAATATCACCGGGGACAAGCGGATATGCGTCTGCATTGACGGTAACCACTGACTGCAAGCCGATAGCCTGTGTAATGATGTTCCGTTTTTCATGGACGCGTCCCTCTTCTGGTGTTATTTCACCTTTTTCGACCATTTTTTGAACGAAGGAGTCATCTGTCGTTATCTGTGTGAGTTTTTCATCGCGTAAGACATAGAGTCTGCTATCACCGACATGAACATAGGCGAGGTAACTAAAAGTAACAAAACCCGCGATGAGGGTTGTACCCATGCCGCGACCTTTGCCTTGACTCTCGGCGGAAGTGTAGATACGCTGATTTGCTTCCTCCGCAAGATCGCTCAGAACACCGAGGCGTTTCATGGGGCCTAAGTCGCTCTGCGGAGACGCTTGGGTTTCCGCCCACTCTTGAATAACTTCAAGAGCAATGCGACTCGCGATGTCGCCGCGTTCGTGTCCACTCATACCATCGGCGATAGCAAACAGTTGGAGCTGCGTATCAAAATAGTATAAGTCTTCGTTCCTATCGCGAAGTTTACCTGTATCCGTTTTTACTGCAAATTGCATTTCTTTTATCGTCCGGATCGCTTGTGGTTAAGAATACAAAAAGGCTTATTGCGCGCTATATTTAGGAAGGTGCCGAATTCATTCAGAAGTGACCACTTAGCTTTTTTGGCTTTCTTGGAATGTAGACTAAATGGTAAAACGATATAAGTTGGATTTCGGTTTCAAAATTTGTACCCAATAAAAAATATAAAGAACTAAAAGTAAAATTAATAGGGCCTGTTGGTCAAAGTCTCAATATGTCTTTGGGAAAGAAAACATGCCTCTTAATTATGTTTGGTGCCATTTTAGATTTTACCATATAGTTAGGGTATAATGCCGATAGGTGTGCTGTAGGTATCCTCTCAATCCAAAAATAACATGAACATAAAAAAACTGTCTATGCCTCCAAAGCACCATTTTTTCGGGTACTACGGCATTAATCCGTGGGATAGCACAACGAGGTATCATCTTGCCTTAGAGACAGATTTTCATACACACCGCCCTGTGCCAGAAGACGTGGCGATTGTCGGATTGGTTGATCATGATACGCATCAATTTATTCCGCACACGAAGACAACCGCTTTTAACCTCCAACAGGGTAGCATGATGCATTGGATAGACGCTACCGCTGCTGCAGAATTCACGTTTAACGATTGGGAGGATGGCGCGCTGGTATCACGTGCCTTAAATCCGGATACCGGTGCTGTGCGCACTATACAAGGTGCGATTGCTGCCGTGTCTCCTACTGCGCCGCTTGCGATTGGATTGAACTATGGGCGGATGGCACACTGTCGAGCTGTCGTCGGCTACGCTACCCACAGCAAATCGAGCGACATTGAAGCACAACCAGAGGAAGACGGTTTATATCAACTTAACCTTCAAGATGGAAGTTCTAAACTGGTGCTCTCTATCGCCGATGTTATCCGAGCAAGTGGTGATGCCCGGGTGGTAGGGAAACGGACTTGGTTCAACCATGTTCTGTTTAATACAGATGGCACGCGCCTCCTATTTTTTTGTCGAGTGCGTCAAGAAACAGGATTCTACACCTCACTCTGGACGGTGAATCCTGACGGTTCTGATTTGGCAATGCAAATTCCATTTGGTTATCGTGTGTCACATTTCGATTGGCGAACCCCAATGCAGATTCTTGTATCTTCAGACATTGTTGACGAGATGGGGTTTGTTGAATTTACAGATGGCACACGTGACTTCAAGCCTATCGGGCGTGGTGTTCTACCACACGATGGACACGCCTCATTTTCGCCTGATCGGCAGTGGCTACTGTGCGATACATATCCACGAGGTCCCGAACGGTTAGCGCAACTGATGGTTTACAATATCGCTGAAAACCGGAAGATTGTCTTGGGTGAGTTCCATCATGAAAAGCAGTTCACTGGAGACATCCGATGTGATTTACACCCACGTTGGGCACTGGACGGAAAAACGATTACTTTTGACTCAGTTCATGAGGGCTCCCGACAAATTTATCTTGTGGAGTTAACATCGTCAGTGAAGTAAGACCAGAGGATTCTGATGTTATTAGATGAGCATTCTGAAAAAGATATTGGACGATTGCCGAGTATTCTGACACGCGCGTTTGCTGATATTAAGGAACGGCGCGAGGCAGTCGTTTTGACGACTGAGCCTGCTTGGGAGGCGGTCAAGGGCATTGATATAAACCCACATCAGCTTCTCTACGTTGAGGGAAACACACCGGCAGCTATGGCTGCGTTTGCTGAAGACTGCGAAGGTGAAGTGGTTTACGGAATCGGTGGTGGTCTGGCAATTGACACCGCTAAGTACGTTGCATCGGCAAACGAATTGCCTCTCATCGCCATCCCTACCATCTTGTCAACAGATGCTTTCCTCACCGATGCAACAGGTGTTAGAGAAAACGGATGTGTCCAATATCTCCGTACGAAGACACCTGATAGTGTTATCGTAGATATGGATATGCTGTGCAACGCGCCCGCCGCAATGCGAGTGAGTGGTGCAGCAGATGTACTCTCAATCGCAACGGCACTGTGGGATTGGCAAGAGGCGGAGAAGATGGGCGAGAACCCATCTGGTCAACAGGTTACACCGCAGGCGGTTGCTATAGGGGAGACCCTTCTCCAAACGCTCTTGGAAAACGCACGAGAAATCGGCAGCGGTACACCGAAAGGACTGAAACTTCTACTCGACCTGCTCTGTATGGAAGTGCAGCTTTGTAATCTATGTGGGCATAGTCGTGTTGAAGAGGGAAGCGAACACTATTTTACTTACGCTTTTGAGAAGCACTTAACATCTGCAAGCAGTGGAGATATTTTACACGGCGAATTGGTAGGGCTCGGTATTTTACTGATGGCTGCGTTGCAATCGCAACCGTGGATGCAGTATCGTCACGCATTGGAGTGTTTGCAGATTAACTATCGTCTGTCAGTTGTCGACCCTGAGGCAATTGCTGATACGCTTATCAATCTATCCGAGTATGTCGCACAACACAAGCTCCCGTACACCGTTGCGACAACACTACGGATTACGCCTGATATAGCCAAACGAACGATACAAACAGTATTGGATTTAGCCTGAGGACTATGGAAAATAAAAACAGACAACCCCAATTAGATAAGCGGATCGCAGAATTGCACGAGCAGGCACTCGTGATTGACTCGCACAATGATGCCATAGTCGCACACATTCGTCGCGGTAACGTGAGTCTTGCTGACGAGAATGCCCGAAACCCGATGGAACCGATTGGCACGATCGCTTACCTCCGCGGTGCCGTTCCACCCGAAGAGAAAGCCATCGGTATCCAACTCAACATCCCGAAAATGCGGCAAGGTGGCATTGATGCTGCTTTCTTCGCCGTTGACGTGACGCGTGCGTGGAAAAACCATCTCGCGTATGCGTTAGATGCGTTCGGGTGGTTCAATGAAGAAGTGACAGCAAACGCTGATGACATCTGCATCGTTCGGAAAGCGAGCGACATTCGCGAGGCGAAGGCAGCGGGTAAACTCGCTGCAGTGCTTGTCATCGAAAATAGTGAGGCAGTCGAACGGAGTCTGAATATACTCCGCTCGCTTTATATGTTGGGTGTCCGATCCATTGGCTTAACCCATAATCCGAATACATGGGCATCAACAGGAAATGATGAAGAGGATATGGGGGGCGGCTTGACCCGGTTTGGGATGGCATTAGTTAAAGAGATGAACCGTTTAGGGATGCTCGTGGATGTTTCGCATATCAGCGAACGTGGATTTTGGGATGTTCTCGAAATCTCTGAGCACCCGGTCATCGCGTCTCATAGCAATTGCAAGACCTTATGCCGTCACTCACGGAACTTGAGCAACGAACAGCTGAAAGCCTTAGCGGCTAATGGTGGTGTTGTCGGTATCACCTTTGTCCCGGGGTTTATTACTGTAGATGGATGGAAGAAAATGCCACCCCTGGTGCAATTGCTTAACCATATTGTCTACGCAATTGACATCGCTGGTATCGATTATGTCGGCATCGGTTCGGATTTTGATGGCGGCGGAGATCTGCTCAAGGATGCCAGTGAGTTCATCAAAATTGCGGAAGGGTTAAGCGAACGCGGCTATTCTGATGACGATATACGAAAAGTACTCGGTGAAAACCATCTACGCGTCTTTGAAGCAGCGTGCGGGTAAGTGTTCGTTTGGCTCTCGTTATAGTTTCGCTGCGGGTTAACTAAAGTTTAGACAATTCTTGGAAAATGCAGGATTTTTGAGTTCTCGTCTAAAAGATGCGGCACGGAAGCATTCAATAGCGAACACATAACGGAAGAATTAATATGAGAAAGACGTACGCTACAGTGGATATCGAGGTTCCAGTGGCAACATGCTATTCCTACGTGAAAAACTCGATGGTAAATCCCAAGTTCCTCGCCGCCTATAGGGAACTTCATCACGGAAAAAGGGAATACTCTGACCGAATTGCGAAGGAGTCTGAGAACCGTCAACTTGTTATCCATGAATCGGCGATTGACAGCATCACGCGTATACGTTTCAAGGGTTGGACGATAACCTACGATTTTGAACCAGCAGGTAAAACAAAAACCAAGGTTGATATCTCGGTAGAATATTCTATGTTTCTTGCTTTTATGGGGATGTCTACCATCAAATTGCAGTCAATCAATGATGTGTTGGGACGGTTGCAGTCCTTGCTTGCACTTGAACACACTTCCAGATGAGCCTGACAAAGTGCCTGTCCTTTGCGCTGGCGAGGTTTTGCGGCGTACTCGCCCAAATGCGATCTGTATTCCTAACCTCGCCTATCCACATTTTTCGGCAAATCAACACTGCTTTCTGATACCGAATTCACGTTAGTTAAGGAACTTTCATAAGGGTACGAGAGATAGACTCCCAAACCTCATCCACACCGATGCCTTTCATGCAGATATTGTCTTTGCACTTATCCGTGAACTGCTTACAGGGACTACAGGGTACGGCGTGGCGGATGGTTTGATGCAATGTTCCGAGCGGTTGAAATCGGATGTGATTGCCGGGACCGAATAGAGACACAGTAGGCGTTCCGACCGCTGCGGCGATATGCATCGGACCGGTATCGTTGGTGAGAAAGAGATCACATTTTTTAATGCAGGCGGCTAACTGCCGAATTTGAAGATCACCCGCAAACGGAATGGCACGCGCGTTCATAAGATTCGCAACAGTCTGCACAAGTTCCGCCTCACTTTGTCCCCCAAAAATCAGGACATTGGCGTTGAAATGTTCTACAAGTCTATCCCCGATGGCAGCGAAGCGTTCAGGCATCCATTCGCGCAACTTCCATCCTGCACCGGGAAAAAGTCCTACTTTCAATCCACCATCGGCAACGCCTGCAGTATCAAACCGCTGCGCCGCATCTAACCGCTCAGATTCAGAGAGAAAGAGTTCCAGCCTTTGATCTTCTGCCGGAATCCCAGCTGCATGTAACATGTCGAAATAGTGTGCTGTCGCGTGTTTGTTACCCTGCTCATGGACGCGGACGGTACAGAATCTACCTTTACCGATACGTTCGGCGGCACCGCTGAAATACATTAGCATCTCAGTGCGAAATTTCCGCTGGAGATCAATGATCAGCGTAAATTTTCGCTCACGTAGGTGACGGATAATCCGCAACATCTCACCGGTATCCTTGTTTTTAGCAAGCCGGTCGAACGTAATTATCTCATCAAGGTGTGGGTTTTCACGGAGGATCTCTGCGGATTGTTTTGCTACAAGCATAGCAATATACGCGTCCGGGAAATGGGCGCGAGCGGCGCGGATCGCGGGTGTTGTAAGCACGATGTCGCCAAGGGAGCTGAGTCGAATAAGTAGTATTTTTTCAGAAGCCATCTGTCTTATCGCGCTGTTGACAGAAAGCGCGCCTGTAATCTACCGTCAAACGAAATTTAATCGACTACCTGTTTTTCGAGGTTATTCAGTGCTTCTTCAACCAATGCGTCTACATCTAAACCCGATTCTGCATTCTCTAAATCGGTAAGCGATGCCCGCGTGGCTGGGTGTTTGGGCACAAAGAGTGAGCAACAGTCTTGATGCGGACGTGTAGACACATCAAAGGTCCCTATCCGTTGTGCTTTTGTAATTATTTCAGCCTTGTCCTCACCGATAAGCGGGCGCAGGATAGGGATTTCAGCAATTGCCTCAATCGTGCGGAGATTCGTCAACGTCTGCGAAGCCACCTGTGCGAGGCTTTCCCCCGTAACGAGTGCTTCGGCATCAACCATAGGGGCAACACGCTCAGCGATCCGTGTCATCATCCTACGATACAACAAAACCCGGAACGGCGCGGGTGTTGCGGTGACAATAGTTTGCTGGATATCTGCAAATGGAACGAGATAGATGGTGCTCCGATAGTTGGATACCGCTAAGATCTGGGCAATTTCAATGACCTTCTCCAAAGAAGCCTTATCCGTGTAAGGGTAGCTATAAAAGTGAATAAAAACGGCTTTCGCGCCGCGTTTGATCATTTGCCATGCAGCGACGGGGGAGTCAATCCCGCCGGACAACATAACGAGCACCTTACCGCTCACACCGACTGGCAAACCGCCGAGGCCTTGAAGCTTCTCTGTGGAAATATACGCCGCGTTGTGTGTTATTTTAATCCAACAGATGAGGTCGGGGTTGTGCATATCAGCGCGCGTTCCGGTTTCCTTGATGAGATGGCCGCCAACTTCGGCACTAACCTCCGGGGAAGTTAATGGAAAGGTTTTGTCTGCTCGCCTTGTCTCAACTTTAAGGGATTCGCACGAAACATCTTGGATTTGTCGTAGTGCCGCCTCTTTAATGGCTACGATGTTGTTTTCGGTACGGCATGAAAGCTCGAAATGGGCGATACCCATGACTTGCCGCAGCCGTTCCTTAATTTCAGTGATGTCGGCGTGTTGACCAAGGTGTACGAGGATTCTATCGTGAAGCCGCTTTACTTCAGCATAACCGGTACCTTGCAGGGACAGTTTGATATTGTTTGCAAGTTTTTTTTCAAAAAATGCCCTATTCTTCCCTTTGAGTCCAACTTCGGCGTAATGAATACTAAACAATTCTTCCATAATTTCTCTCGTGTTATGCTGTTTATGAGGCACGGACAGCATCGGTCAAATTAAAATGGAGTTTCGCTACTTTTCCCAACGCTTCACTTCCGTGCAGTTTCACAAATTCTCTACCGGCTTCCACAACCTGGTACGCGCCCCTCGGTAAGCAAATCTCATATTTTTCGGACAACGTATCCATCCCGGTTAGAAAAGCATCGCGGGCGATGATGGAGGCAGCGGCGACCGCTATATCGCGTTCTGCCTTTGTGACCTGTTTTATTTCTATCCCAAAGGCAATAGAAGCATCTCCATGCTGTAAAGACGGGGCGTTATTTGTTCGTTGGTTTAGCTGCCGTGTGATCAGATCGTCTTTAGAAAACTGATCAACAAGCGCGTGTTTCGCGCCGACGCTGTTCGCTAATGTCCGAATAGCTTCAGCATGGAGCGACGCGAGCAGATGGTTTAGGTTTTGCCCTCGCCTGCGGAGAGTGGCGTAAAGGGAGTTGTATTCAGTAGGCATTTTTTCCACGACAACGATGTGTTCCGCATAGCGACAGCGCATCGATTCCGCAAGCTTTTGGATACGACGGTTTGATAGCCTTTTCCCATCAGTAATACCCATATCTGAGAAAGTTTCGCGGCATTCTGCATCCACATAAACGGCTGCAGCAACGAGTGGACCGAAATAATCACCTTTGCCCGCTTCATCTGTGCCAATCCATGCGTTCCAATTGTGTATTGTGTCCATTTACCCTGCCGGATTCTATGTATTTCAATTCGTTATAGTTTTAGATTTATACTGAATTCCGAAGTGCTGCGAATTCGGTAACCTGTTCGCCTACGGCTTTGACACGTGCAGCTAATTCAGGGTCGTGCAAATTACCCTCAGCATCAAATGCCTTAGATGAGTTCGGGATAGATGCATCTTTCGGGACGACCCAAGCGTGGAGCGCGGTGCCAACCGTGCGCAACATAGAAAGCGCGTTTACGGCTCCCATCCGTCCACCCGAGACACCGATGAGTCCGACGACCTTATGCTCAAACTCATCAAAGCCCATGAGATCGAGTGCACTTTTAAGGACACCGCTGAAGCTGCCGTGGTACTCAGGAGAGCCGAGAAGTATACCGTGTGCGCGTTGCACCTTTTCTCGGAGCTTGAACACGCCAGGTGGATAGTCATCTTCGTTAGCGACAGAACCTTGAAAAACGAGGTCATACTCACTCAGTTGAAGCAATTCAACCTCGGCACCCGAATCTTTCGCGCCAGAAAGTGCGATTTGGAGCGCAGCATGCGTTGAACTCCCCTCCCGCAGGCTTCCACAGATGGCAACGACATAGATAGATTGGTTATTGGTAGGCTTCATTTTTGGCATAACTCCCTGTAAAACCAAACAATTACTAACTCGCAACCTTTTTCAAAGCGATACTCCCTTGCTAAACAGATTCTGGGTACAACAGACTTCATGGCTATGAGAATTTCTCCAATACTTTCACGGTTATATTTCAAGGTAGCACAGAACAGCAATATATCAGTAACAATACTGCAAATGTCCCGAATTTCATCTGTTGCTTTGCTTTTTAGTAAAACCCGAAAATATGTTTACATTTCAATGAATAACAATTCCGCACTTTCCCTCGCTGGCGAGGTTTCCTAACCTCGCCAATGTATAGGTAATTGTGGGTTTTACTATTAATTATAGCATATCCAAAATCAGACATCATTAATTTTTTATTGGGAAATTGGATTAGAAAGTTACGGATGCAATTTTCGTTGACATATTTAAGTATTTCTTTTATAATATTATTCTAAGTTAAAACGCGAGCCTTTCCATTAAATTAAAAGGGTCGGTTGAAAGTCCCTTATACAATTTGCTCGCATAGAATATTAATTTCTTTAAGATTATGAAGAGGTTTGCTCATGCGTTTAATCACGTATTTATTCGTTGTTGCGCTACTAATCGTAGGTAGTGCGCTCACCACACATGCCTTAGTTCAAGACGAGGGTTTAATCCTTTACTTCAGTTTCGATTCACAAACAGACGGATTCGTTGAAGATGGAACCGGTGGCGGGAATGATGGCCTAATCACTGGCGCGGAGATTGCTACCGATGAAGTCGTCCACGGTAAAGGATCGTTGTACTGCGACGATGGCGATGACGGTGTGGCGGTCGATTCCTTCAAAGAATTAGAAGAGTATACGGACAACTCCTATCTCTTCTGGCTCAACTTTGTTGTGCCGAACTCCGGTGCCTGGAATCAAATCATCGCGAAAAAGGCACCTGGTTCTGACCGCTCTCCGGGTATATGGACCTGTAACCGCGTAACTTTGCACATCCACTACCGTTTCAATCCAGGAAACGCCGGAAGCCTTTGTGTCGGTCCTGATGGTGAAGGTGATGAATTTGGAATCGGGGACTGGCACCACGTTGCCGGTATCAAAGAAGGTAACCAATTCAAGTTTTACATGAATGGCGAAGTGGTCGATGAACAGACTGTTCCCGAAGCTCATGCACAAGGGACAGAAAAACTGTATATCGGCAAAACGGGTTATGCTTCTGCGCTTTTCTACCTCGACGAGCTCTTTGTCTACGATAGAGCACTCAGTGCTGATGAGGTCGTAAATGTTATGGAGGGTAATCTCACCCCTGTTGAACCGAAAGACAAACTCGCTACGACGTGGGGACAACTGAAGACACGTCGTGATTAATTTCACACCCTGAAATGTTGGGACGGTTCTCATACCGTCCCACATTCATTTTCCTACCCATACCTATTTGGTTTTTATTTGTTCCTTACAATACAGGAACAGTCTTGAATTTCACCTATCTTGAGCTTCCTTCGTTTTACTTAATTGTAGGTATATCCGAAATCAGGCATCATCTTTTTCTTGACATATTTAAGCGTTTCTATTAAAATACCTTTGTGGGTTAAAACGCGAGCCTTTCTATCAAGGGACGGTTGGAAGCTGCCCCTAATACGGGTCCTCGCATAGCACATTAATTTGTTTAAGACATGAGGAGGTTACTTATGCGTTTAGTTATGTATGTACTCGCTGTTGCCTTACTAATGGTAGGCAGCACGCTCACCACACACGCCGCAGTTCAAGACGACGGCTTAATCCTTTACTTCAGTTTCGATTCAGCAAAAGGCGGAAAGATTGTAGATGAAACCGGTGGCAAAAATGATGGTGACCTGGTTGATGGCGCGAAAATTGTCACCGATGAGGTTGTCCACGGCAAAGGCGCGATATTATTCGACGGACCCGGTGACAGTGTGACAGTTGATACCTTCAAAGAGTTAGAAGATTATACGGATAACTCCTTTCTCTTCTGGCTCAACTTCACTAAAGCGAACTCCGGTGGCTGGGATCAAATTATCGCGAAAAAGGCACCTGGCTCCGACCGTTCACCCGGTATATGGACCTGTAACCGTGTGCCTCTGCACATCCACTATCGGTTTGAACCTGGTAACCAGGGCACAGACTGTGCAGGTCCTGATGGAGAAAACGATACGTTTGAAATCGGCGAATGGTATCATATCGCAGGTGTTAAAGAAGGTGCCAAGTTGGCGTTCTATGTCAATGGCAAAAAAGTCGCGGAACCGGGTGTCCCGAAAGATCATGTGCAAGGAGCAGAGAAAATGTATATCGGTAAAACGGGTTATAACTCTGCGAAGTTCTACCTTGATGATCTCTATGTCTACGATAGAGCACTTGATGCCGATGAAGTTGAAGATGTTATGGACGGTAAGCTCCTGCCTGTTGAACCGGAGAACAAACTCGCCACGACGTGGGGACAAATGAAGACGCGTCGTGATTAATTTCACATCCCGAAATATAGGGACGGCTCTCATGCTGTTCCTATTCACATTTTCATCTCTGCATGTCTACTCGTCGATGTTTTCTACCCCCCATAGAGAAAAGTCTTATCTTCTCTTTTGCCCTGCTTGTCTCGCTTTCACTGACAGCAGAGTGGTGCGATGCTGAACAGGAAGTTAACACCCGATTTGAACGCGGTGTCCGTTACCTTGATACGGAGCAGTATGATTTAGCACTCGCCGAATTTCAAGCCATCCAAAAAGAATTTGCTACCGCAGCGGACATTAGCAGCCTCGCCCAATACTATATCGGTATTATCTATCAGGAACTCAATAACCTGGACCAGGCTGCATCAGCATATCAGAAAGCATTGACACTTAAAGCACCACAAGAAGTGCGTGGGAACGCACACCTTCATTTAGGGATCGTCTACAAAGCGCAAGGCGAGTTACTGTTTGCTGAAAACCACCTCAAACAAGCACTCACGCTGTTGACAGAAACCGCAGAAGCACATATCCATCTTGGCGATGTATACATTCTCCAACGCAGATTCAATGCTGCTGAAAAGGCTTACCGGGAGGGTATCCGCCTGAACCCAAACTATACTGAATCTTATTACGGATTGGGAAGAGTAGCAGAGATGCAGAATCGCCTCCAGCAGGCTATGGAATATTACAATGCCGCGCTCGTGCGAAACCGATACTCATCGCAGACGCATTATAGACGCGCACTCACGTACCAGAAGCTTGGAGACAAAGAGCAAGCCGAAGCTGCTATGGCGCAGTTCCAACGCTTAAAGACTTACGAAGATCAAATGCACCGATTCCGGGAGGCACTCTACACAAATCCGAACGTGCCGATGCTATATATCAAACTCGGCGAACTCCATGAGGCTTATGACAACTTAACAGAAGCAGCACAGATTTATGAAGTTGCCACGCAGGTGCACCCGTCCTATCTGCCAGCGTATCTTCACCTCGGTGAGGTATTTGTCGAACAACGTGCACTTGAGAAAGCGGTCCGGGTGTATGAGAAAGCCGCAGAAATTGCGCCAGATAACTCGCAAATCCAGATAAAATTGGGCGTTATCTATATCAATCAACACCAATTCGATCCAGCAATTGCAGCGTTCAAATGGGCAATTGCTGTTGATAACACAGCAGCAGAGGCACACAACAACCTCGCGCGTCTCTATGCGGGACTCGGTAAAGAGATGCAACAAGCGATCCATTTGGCACAGCAGGCAGTCGCTTTGGCACCTACGGCGAAACACTATGACACACTGGCGTACACCTACTACCGCAATGCACAATATGTGCAGGCTTTGGACGCTATTAATCAAGCCATTTCGTTAGCACCAAATGTGGATACATACAGCAAACTACGCTCAAAGATTCAAACGGCGCAAGCCGAAAGGGAAAATAAATGAAAAAAGGAATATGTATCGGCTCAGTACCCGGCAATTCGACCGAAGCGCGGTTTAAACTTGCGAAAGAAGCAGGATTTGACGGTGTTGAAATCGGCACTCTCGGAAATGATGACGATCGACACCAAACAAAAGAGATTGCCACACAACACGGCTTAGAGGTCATCAGTGTGATGAATAGCAAACATTGGGGATCTCCGCTTTCTGATGAAGATGCTGATGTTCGCGCCGATTCGCGAGCCGGAATGCTTGATTCAATAGCAACCGCGACGGCTGTCGGAGCAGACGTTGTGCTGCTCGTTCCTGCCGTTGTCAATGATAAGACCAGCTATGAGGACGCATATCAACGTTCACAAGCGGAAATTCATAAACTGATTCCAGATGCCAAAGCGAAGGACATCACAATTGCGCTTGAGAACGTTTGGAATAAATTTCTGCTCAGCCCGATAGAATTTTGTCGCTATCTTGACGAGTTTGAAAGTGAAACGGTGACCGCCTATTTTGATGTAGGAAACATCGTACTGTACGGATACCCACAACACTGGATTCGCTCTCTGGGGAGTCGTATCTCTAAAGTACACGTCAAAGGGTTCAACGCAAATGAGAGTCGATTCACCTACCTGATTGAAGACTGCACAATCAATTGGAACGCCGTCATGGAAGCATTTGAAGATATCGGATATGACGACTACATGACAGCAGAACTACCCGTTGATGGAGACAACCCGGAAGGCAGGGTGCATAGCATCAGCGATGATATGCGTAAAATTATCGCTGGCATTGTGTAATATCAGATTAAATAAACCGTCTGAACAATAATGTATAGGGCTGAGGCACAACAGTCTTGCCCTACAAACTGTGTTATCACGTTTGGAAATCGGACTTAGAAAATAAATGGAAGTTATTATTCAACCCACTTATACGCAGGTTGCCGAGGTCGCGGCTGGAATCATCCGAGATGCGCTCTTAAAAAAGCCGAACCTTGTTTTGGGACTCGCCACCGGCAGCACACCGATCGGGCTTTACGAAGCCTTAGTACGGATGCATAAAACAGACGGACTTGATTTCTCAGACGTGACGACTTTTAACCTTGATGAGTACGTCGGGATTCCACCGAATCATCCGTCTAGCTACCATACCTTTATGGCGACCCACTTTTTTAATGCCGTCAATATTCCGGCGGAGAATTGCCATATTCCACAGAGTACAGTGGTCGGACATGAGGAATTCTGTGAGAGGTACGAAGCGGCGATTGTGAATGCTGGCGGTATTGACATCCAAGTACTAGGCATCGGAAAAGACGGACATATCGGTTTTAATGAACCGAGTTCTTCCCTCGGCTCCCGGACTCGCGTTAAAACGCTGTCGCAGAGTACCCTTGAGGCGAACGCGCCGCATTTCGGCGACATTGTTGATGCTGTCCCGAAGATGGCGATTACAATGGGAGTAGGTACAATCATGGAATCGAGACGGTGTCTACTGTTGGCGAGCGGTGAATCAAAAGCAGAAGCGATCTCGAACGCGGTAGAGGGCCCGATTACAGCGGAGGTGCCAGCATCGGTGTTACAGATGCATCCACGAACGGTTCTCGTCATTGACGAAGCGGCGGCATGGCAACTCAAACGCGTAGACTACTACAAACAGGTTTACACGAATAAACAGAAACTGTTGTCTCAGGACCATTATAGTAAAACCCACAATTAACTTTACATTGGCGAGGTTAGGAATGCAGATCGCATTTGGGTGCGTACACCGCAAAACCTCGCCAGCGAGCGAGTGTATTCGCGGAATTGTTGCTCTTTAAAGTGTAAACATATTTTCGGGTTTTACTATAAGACCGAGATGTAGGCACAACGCTATAGTTCTGGTTCGTCGGACAAACCATATTCTTTTGCTTTTCGTTGGATTGTGCGTCGGCTCACTTTGAGTATTTCCGCTGCTTTTGCTTTATTATTGTCCACAGATTCAAGGGTCGCGCGTAGTGCCTCCCGATTAATTTCATCAAGGGACATACCGACTTGCACATTTAAACGCTGTTTATCCTCGACTGTGTCAACTGACTCCCAGACATCGGGAACTGAAAGTAGGTTTGAAAACGCTATTCCGGTTGTTTTGAGGATGCGTTCAGGTAAGTCAATTTGTTGGATCGTTGATTGAGTGGACATCACAACAATCCCCTCAATGCAGTTTTTCAATTCGCGCACATTCCCTGGCCATTCGTATTTCATCAATGTTCTAATGGCTTCTGGTACGATGGTTATCAGAGATTTTCCATTTTGTAGGCAAAACTCTTCAAGAAAATCCTTCACGAGCAAGGGAACATCCTCAATACGTTCTTGAAGCGTCGGAAGATGGATAGGCACCACATTGAGTCGGTCGTAGAGATCTGGGAGGAACTCTCGCCTTTTGGCTGCGGTTTCTAAATCGTGGTTTGTGGCACATACGAAGCGGACATCCACTTGAATGGTTTTGTCGCCGCCGACCCGTTCAAATTCACGTTCTTCAAGTACGCGCAAAAGGCGTGCTTGATTGGATAGACTGAGTTGTGAAACTTCGTCAAGAAATAGGGTGCCGCCGTGTGCGAGTTCAAATCTGCCTTTGCGTTGGTAATATGCCCCACTAAATGCGCCGCGTTCATGTCCGAAGAGTTCAGATTCTGCCAGATTTTCGTTTAGTGTTGCACAATTAAAAGCAATGAGAGAACCGTGCCGCAAACTTCGGTGATGAATTGCACGGGCGACCAATTCCTTCCCTGTCCCACGCGCACCATGAATCATCACAGTCGCTTTTGTCGGTGCGACCTGCGTGATCATATCCCGAATTTTGATGATTTGGGGTGAATTACCTGTGAGACGGCGTAAGCCTTCCTTTTCGTCTATTTGTGATTGAAGTTGACGGTTCTCAAACGCAAGACGTTGGTTTTCGAGCGTTCTCTGTAGAAGTGCCGCCAAATGAACAGGATTAACCGGTTTCGGCAGGAAATAGGTATCTTTATATGCAAGCATCGCTTTGATACCGATGTCAGTCTCTAAGATGTTCGGTTCTGTGATAAAAACGATACCGACATCTGGATGGTGCTGTATCGCCGCTTCTAAGAGTGCTAACCCATCAATCCGTTCCGCTTTTAATTGGGCAATAAGAATATCTACCTTTAGGTGCTCAATCTGATGAAACGCCTGATACATGTTGCCTGTGACAACGAGACGAAGCCCTTTACCTGCAAGCGTTTCACAGACAAGCTCACGTTCGCCCTGATCGGCATCAACAATAAGCACGGTTTTCTGAGCGTTCATGGTGAAAGCACCTTCTAACGTTTTATAGTAAGTCTTGGCTTGCAAGTTTTACCAAAATATCCTAATCCTCTGATCAAAGCTTTTAATCCAAAAAAGTATTGTTTAAAATTAACAATTTAGGTAAACTATAGAGTTATAATCTACGACATAAATATCTTTGTTAGCACTTTTCGGAGGAATGAATGGATAAACAGCTTAGCGCGCTATATAGACTTGGCGGGCTCACCGGTATCTTAAGCGGCTTCCTTATGTTAGTGTCAAGTATTTGGTTTATTTTTGGTTTATCGTCTGTTGTTTTACTTCCATCGGCGGAACAGTTTGGAAAAATCGGAATTTTTCATGGAATAGGGGTTGTCACACTTATTTTGCTCCTGCCGACGCTATTAGCGAGTTATGGTTTACTCTCTTCGGAAGCACACACCCGAAGTGCTTTAGGAGCGAGTATCGCTGTCCTATGGCTTGTCATAGAATTGGTAGCCCACTGCTCACAAACCGCGCCGATAAATGAGTTATCGAAATTGGCAGGCGAGACTGCCCGCACTGAGATAGTCGAATCCTTTTATATACTCTGGACGGAGTGGGGCGAAGCACTCTTTATGATCGGTGCGTTCTTGTGCGCGTTGCTGGCACTCTGTTATGGTTCGGCACTCTATGCATGGGGAAATCCAGTTGCTAGCTATCTGTTCTTTATTTCAATAATAGCCTTTCCAGTAGGTATTTTTCTAAAGCATAGAGGATACCTACACTATGGAATAGAACTGCACGTACTCATCCGTGGGATAGCGTTTCTGTTCCTTGGCGGTGTGCTTATACAAGCACCACACGATGAAGATGTATAGCGAATGATGAAAGGTTTTAAGAGCAATTAATGCTATGCGTCGTCTTCATTTAGCAATCTTTCCAATTCTGCCAAGATATCTTCCTCGTCGCTCTCCGACTCGGCCGTTTCAGTATCAAGTGCCTCCAAATCGGACCGAAATTCTATAAGGTTGCTGAGATAGCGTTCACGTGTTATATTTTCTGCTTCTCCGTGTTCCTCACGCAGGCATTCACCACAGAACTCTCCAATCTGTTGAATTCCAGCGTCAATGTGCCGTAACGCTGCCTCGTTATCGTCTTCTTGCAGACTCAATTCTGCGTTGGCGATGCTGTGCATCATGAGCATATAACCTTTATACTGATAACTCTGCCAAGCGATTTCGGACGGTGCGCATTCACGTGCCAAATTCGTTACGTCGATATTGGTAGCCGTATCACGTTGGACATCTTGCCATCGTTTGATGCCTGCGAATAGAAGGTAGCGGGTATACCGATGGAAAGATTCCTCAAAGAGGATTTCCCATTCGTCTGACTCCAACTCGAACCCTTCCCGTGTTTCGTGTTGTTCTTCATACGTCCGTAATTTTGCGATGAAGTAATCGTAATAGGAATCCACACCGTGTGGGCGCATGCCATCGGGACGACCGGTTGCATAGATACGCGAGATAGTGAAAGCGTTGGGTTGCACGACGATAATTTCCCTACCGTCTTCAATTTGCAGGACGCTCACCGGGCGATCTGCGTCAAGATTTAGCATCTCAAGAATCCGATCGAAGGTTTGAACCCACCGGGTGTTTCTCTGTATAGAATCATTCGCCATTTTTTTATCCTTTTAAAGCATCTGAAAATAATCTTGGAGCGGCGTGACCGTAATATCACCACGCTGTAGCGCATCAATCGCGTTAACGGCTGCGGATGCGCCGGGTATCGTTGAGAAAATTGGAATATCGTGCGCTATCGCCATTTCACGAATTAAGAGTTCATTGGGTCGATGTAAGTCGCCAGTAGGGGTGTTGATAATCAAGTCAACCGCATGATTCTTGATATAATCGTGAATAGTTGGTCTGCCCTTACCGATGCTAAAGACGAGTTCTGGCTTCATTCCGTTACGGAGCAGTACCTTTGCAGTTCCGTGTGTGGCGATAAGTTCAAAGCCCATATCCGTAAGTTTCTTAGCGATGAAGATGATTGCACGCTTGTCTTTATTTTTAACACTGATGAAAACATTGCCACTCAGCGGTAAAGTATAACCGCATGCCTTCTGTGCCTTCGCAAAAGCACGGGAGACATCAGTATCAATTCCCATTACCTCGCCAGTTGATTTCATTTCGGGTCCCAAGCGCGTGTTTGAACCGGGAAAGCGGTTGAAGGGAAACACCGGTGCCTTGACACTGAAATAGGCGGGTTCAATCTCGCGCGTAAATCCGAGTTCCTCAAGGGTCTTACCCGCCATCACGCGCGCAGCGAGTTTTGCCAATGGCACACCGATCGCTTTACTGACAAACGGAATGGTTCGGGATGCGCGTGGATTTACCTCCAGCACATAGATTTCATCGTTCTTTATTGCGTATTGGGCGTTCATCAAACCGCGGACGCGCAAAGCTTTCGCCAAGTCGTATGTGAAGGTTTTGAGTTGTTCAATCTGCTCATCTACGAGTGTATAAGGCGGTAACACACAGTCGCTGTCTCCAGAATGGATACCGGCTTCCTCAATGTGTTCCATAATACCACCGATGACAGTGAGGTTTCCATCGGAGATTGCATCAACGTCAACTTCAATTGCTTCTTCAAGATATTTGTCGATAAGTACAGGATGCTCTGGTGAGGCTTGAACAGCGGAGTTCATATATTCGTGCAAGAGTTCTTCATCGTAAACGATCTGCATGGCACGTCCGCCCAAAACATACGACGGTCGCACGATAACCGGATAGCCGAGTGCGGCAGCAATAGGCACAGCTTCCTCACTTGACGTTGCGGTACCGTTAGGCGATTGCATCAACCCAATATCGTCCAATACTGCTTTAAAGAGTCGTCGGTCTTCCGAACGTGCTATATCTTCAGGACTGGTGCCGATTATCGGCACGCCTGCGTCTCTGAGGGCAATAGCGAGATTTAGCGGTGTCTGCCCGCCAAACTGAACAATGACCCCGATCGGTTTCTCTTTATGGTAGATATTCAGAACATCTTCACGCGTCAACGGTTCAAAATAGAGTCGATCGGAGGTGTCGTAATCAGTGCTAACGGTTTCAGGGTTGCTGTTCACCATAATGGTTTCATAGCCATCGGTTTTGAGTGCGAGGGCAGCATGGACACAGCAGTAATCAAATTCAATGCCCTGCCCGATACGGTTCGGACCACCACCGAGAATCATGATTTTTGGCTTATCGGAGGGACGCACCTCATCTTCGCTGGAACAGGTAGAGTAATAGTATGGGGTTTCTGCCTCAAATTCTGCGGCACAGGTGTCAACGGTTTTGAAAGTTACTTCAATCCCGAGTTTTTTTCGACATTTGCGGATGGCTTCTTCGGATACCTCGTAGATGTCGCCTAACTGGCGGTCGGAAAATCCGAATTGTTTTGCTTGTTGTATGAGTTTTTTTGCGTTAGTACCCTCAGGTTCACCGTTTAGGGACACGTTATTTGGAGCAGAGCCTTGCAAATGCTGTCCTATATGTTGTCGCGCATCGGGTTGGGACAAAACCTTTTCAAAGTCAACGATTTCCTTCAAATTGTAGAGGAAAAACGGGTCGATATGCGTGTAGGCATGAATTTCTTCAATGCTCATCCCGCGTGCAAGGGCGGCTTTGATATAAAAGATTCGTTTGACGTTAGGAATGCTCAGTTTGCTCGGAAGTTCAGACAGAGGGAGTTCATCAAGTGGATGGTTATCCAATCCGTGCCACCCGTTCTCTAAAGATCTCAGTCCTTTCTGTAATGCTTCTTTAAAGGTCCTGCCGATAGCCATCGCTTCACCGACGGATTTCATCTGTGTTGTAAGTGTTTCATCGGTGCCTTGGAATTTTTCAAACGCCCAGCGTGGGATTTTGACAACGACGTAATCAATTGTTGGTTCAAAGCAGGCGGGTGTTTTAGCGGTGATGTCGTTCGGAATTTCATCTAAATTGTAACCGACAGCAAGTTTTGCTGCGATTTTGGCGATAGGAAACCCTGTGGCTTTTGAGGCAAGCGCGGAACTACGGGAGACACGCGGGTTCATTTCAATGACGACCTGTTTACCCGTCTTCGGATCAACAGCAAATTGGATGTTGGAGCCGCCTGTATCAACACCAATCTCGCGGATGATCTTAATCGCCGAATTACGCATCAGCTGATATTCTTTATCCGTTAATGTTTGGATAGGCGCGACGGTAATGCTATCGCCGGTATGGACTCCCATGGCATCAACATTTTCAATGGAACAGATGATAACGACGTTGTCCGCGCCATCCCGCATCACCTCAAGTTCAAATTCCTTCCATCCGATGACGGACTTTTCAATGAGCAATTCACTGATTGGACTGAGGACGAGGCCTGCCGTGACCATTTTTTCGTATTCTTCGATATTGTAAGCGATACCGCTACCAGTGCCGCCGAGTGTAAATGCTGGACGGATAATCGCCGGAAATCCTATCTCTTGGACAAGGGCAAGTGCTTCTGGCACAGTGTGCGCGATGCCACTCTCAGGAACCTCCAACCCGATTTTCGTCATCGCTTCTTTGAAGAGCGCGCGGTCCTCAGCCTTTTGGATGGCAGGCAATTTCGCACCAATAAGCTCAACACTGTACTTATCTAATACACCGGATTCCGCGAGTTCGACAGACACGTTCAAAGCGGTTTGGCCACCGAGCGTCGGTAGCAAGGCATCTGGACGCTCCTTGTCGATGATAAGTTCCACCGTATCCGCTGTGATCGGTTCAATGTAGGTCTGGTCAGCGAAATCCGGATCGGTCATGATGGTGGCGGGGTTGCTGTTGACAAGGGTAATCTCATACCCTTCCTCCCTGAGTGCCTTACACGCCTGCGTTCCGGAGTAATCGAACTCGCACGCCTGTCCGATGATAATCGCACCGGACCCTATAATTAAGATTTTTTCTATATCTGTTCGCTTTGGCATGATTTGTTTTTAGTTGTCAGTTGAAGCGTCTCGTTTGGACGACTACTGATGACTCTCTTTCTCCATCATCTCTATAAAACGCGAAAAGAGATAACTTGCATCGTGCGGACCGGGGGATGCCTCCGGGTGATATTGGACAGAAAAAACGGGATACTCCCGATGCTGTATCCCTTCAAGTGTGTCATCATTTAAATTGATATGCGTAATGTCAACGCTGTTCGGCAGTGAATCAATATCAACGCAGAATCCGTGATTTTGTGAGGTAATCTCAACCTTGTCGGTTTCAAGATGCTTGACAGGTTGATTCGTGCCTCGGTGTCCAAACTTCAGTTTGAACGTCTTTCCACCGAGGGCAAGCCCCAGAAGTTGATGCCCCAAACAGATCCCGAAAAGCGGTTTTTTGCCCATCAAACCTTGGATTGTCTCGATCGCATAACCGACTGGCATAGGATCACCCGGACCGTTTGACAAAAAAACGCCATCTGGATCCGCAGCGAGAATCTCCTCAGCAGATGTCTTCGCTGGCACGACTTGCACCTTGCATCCGTGTTCGGTGAGTTGACGCAAGATATTATATTTAATACCGAAATCAAGGGCGATGACGCGATATTTAAAATCGGAATTGTTATCGCTATGGTTCTGCCATGCATAAGGATTCGGGCATGTCACGCGTTGCACCAAATCCCAACCGACCAATCCGTGCCACGCTTTGGCTTTTGCAACGAGACTTTCAGGATTCAGGTCTTCTGTAGAGAGGCAGCCATTCATTACGCCGTGAACCCGGAGCCGACGAGTGAGTGCGCGAGTATCAATCCCTTGAATACCGATGATATCATGCTCGGATAAATAAGTATCTAAACTCCATTTTGAACGCCAATTGCTATGGTATGCGCTATATTCACGAACGACAAACCCTTCCACCTGCGGACCAATGGATTCAACGTCTGCTTCGTTGCAGCCGTAATTCCCTATCAAAGGATAAGTCATCGTGACGATCTGTCCGTTGTAGGATGGATCGGTCAAAACCTCTTGATAGCCTGTCATACTGGTATTAAAGACAACCTCACCGACAGTTTCACCCGTCGTGCCAAAATGTTCGCCTTCAAAAACTGTTCCGTCGGCTAACGCCAAAATTGCTTTCATATTTTCCTTCCCTCGCGGAGTGTAATCGTTTGCCAACCTTTAAGTTCCCATCCTGCGAAAGGTGTGTTTTGACTTTTTGAACGAGATTTTGTTACGTCGACCGGATGAACCGAGTCAACATCAATGACAGTAACATCTCCGACTGCGCCAACGGAGAGTGTCCCCCGATCAATGCCGAGTATATTCGCCGGAATAGCAGTCATTTTTGCAATTGCTTCTCCCAATGTGAGGTGTTCCGGTTGCACGAGATATGTAAACACAAGTGGTAGGCATGTCTCTAAACCGATAATTCCGTTAGGCGCGTCAAGCATGCCTTGTGCCTTTTCCGAGGGCGCGTGCGGTGCGTGATCGGTCGCGATTGCGTCAATTGTTCCATCGCACAAACCTTCAATGATCGCATCAATATCGGTCTGTGTGCGGAGGGGTGGATGCATCTTGGCATTCGTCCCCTGTTTCTCTACCTCTGTATCGGTAAGGATCCAGTGGTGTGGACATGCCTCCGCAGTCACATGAACCCCCCGTTTTTTTGCTTGACGTATCAATTCAACAGCACCCGCAGTGCTGACATGGAGTACATGGAGGTGTCCGCCTGTCATCTCTGCTAACATGATGTCGCGTGCGACGATGATGTCCTCTGCAGCGTTCGGACTACCGATAAGCCCCAGTTTTCGGGAGGTCTCTCCCAGATTCATGACAGCACCGGCGTTGAGATTATGCTCTTCGCAGTGAACCATAATCGGAAAACCGAGTTCTGCACTCAAGGCGAGTGCGTCGCGCATGAGGGCGGCGTTCATGACGGTAACGCCATCATCGCTGAAACCGACTGCGCCTGCGGAACGCATCCCACGCATATCAGTAAGTTCCTCACCGGCAAGATCTTTGGTAATACTACCAAACGGAAACACATTTGTCTTTGCCGTCTCGCGAGCAATGTCGTAAACTTGTTCAATCTTTTCGGGTGTATCTATCACTGGCGACGTGTTTGCCATACAAGCAACAGATGTGAATCCGCCTGCTGCTGCTGCCGCCGTGCCAGTAGCAATCGTCTCTTTATGCTCAAACCCCGGTTCACGGAGATGGACATGCATATCGATTAAGCCCGGTACAACAATCAGCCCCATAGCATCGTACACATTGGCGTTTTGGAGATCGGTTAACTCTTCTTTACTACCGACCTTGGTAATCTTGCCATCGGTGATAGAGAGGTTCCCGACTCCATCAATGTTATTAGCGGGATCGATAATATGTCCGTTAATGATGCACGCGTCGCTCATTCACCGTCCCTTTCATAAATAATTGCCGCGTCTACGCCAGGCTCTTCCTCGGCAAGCTGCACCCGAACAAACTCTCTGCGTGAGGTGGGTACATTTTTGCCGACATAATCGGCAGCAATTGGCAATTCGCGATGTCCTCTGTCGATCAGGGTAGCCAATTGGATTGCGGCTGGACGGCCGAAATCCATGAGTGCGTCCATTGCCGCGCGAACGGTACGCCCTGTATAGAGCACCTCGTCTACCAAGATGACCCATTTGCCGGTAATGTCAAAAGGCAGTTCGGTATTGCTAACCTGAATCTGCGTCTCATGGAGATTAATATCATCTCGATAGAGCGTGACATCAATGGCTCCGACATCGACTTCAATGTTTTCGATGCGTTCAAGGTTCTCGGCGATGCGATGTGCGATGAAATCGCCACGACTTTTAACCCCGACGAGTACGAGTTCTTCGATGTGTTTATGGTTGTGCTCTAAAATTTCGTGAGCGATCCTGAGTAATGCGCGGCGAATTTCTTCGGCGTTCATCACTTGTGTCTTTTCACGCATTTCCATTTTTTTTGTCCTATAAGATCTCTTAATAACAAAAAAGCCTCCCCCGTCTGATGTGACGAGAAAGGCATCATCCAATCAATTCCGATGGACAATCTAAATTTTGGGTCCGATTCCAATTGTGATCTGGCATCCTTTTTTCAACCTCGCTGGATTGGATTAAAAAGGTTTTAACACGAACGCTCCATTTATCCTTAAATTATACCATATTTGTGTGTTAATTGCAAATTTTTTATTTTCACGGGTGTGTAAAGTTTTTGGCATTAAGCGTTCCCTTTCTTTTGTAGGAGGAGTTTGTAACCCTGATCTGTCCGAAATACTGTGCACACATGAGATGTTGATTTGACAGCAGATTTCCTTAAAATCCGAGTAATCCGCTATTCAGACAGAAAAGGTAATACATCTCAATCCTAATCCAGGATGCTGCCTTCTTCCGATGTCAGATACGTGCGGCGCGGTTTTTTCCCGACACCGAAAGCCACAAATACATCCGGAGCAACAGATTTCCGTGGGTTTCCGTCTTCGTAATACATTAGCAAATTTCCTGAGACATAAACATCATTAGTCTCTCGGAAATGGTGTTCAAGCGTCTGGATAAAATCCACTATCAGTTTGCGATGTTTGTCTGTTTCTGCTATAGGTTTGCCGTCCGAGGAAGGGTAGGTGAGTGTCGGCGCGGAGTGAATCTTTTGCTGCATCGTGCCATTTCCTATATTTTTATGTGACGTGAGTTTGATCAATACGTTCGACGACCCACTCCCGAATTAGATTTGCAGGGGATATTCCACGCGACTTAGCAAGTGTTTCAATAACCTCAAATTCTTCAGGGGCCAACTGAACAGAAACTAGAGAGTCAAAAACATCTTCTTCAGATTCCGGTTTTTCGTTTGGCGGAGCTGCAAACTTGTACTTGCCAGACTTCCGCATTTCATTCTCTAACTCTTGGTAATACGCAACCAATTGGTTAAGATCATCTCCAAATTCTACAGAGATTTTACGCCGCATTTCTCGAACTTCGTCCATGATGCTGCATTCCATAATCTTCTCGCCTCCTATTTTAGTCAGGACCTCTAATCTATTCCCCCTGCACGGCACTGATTTCGTCTTCGGAGATTTTATGGACGCTTTTGGGGTTAAAGGTCTGTGTCGTGTCTACGCGGAGTGCCACCTCAATCCTACCACCCGTCAGCGCGAAGGGCTTGCGCCGCAAAACGAAAAGCTGCACGGATACCCTCCTCAGTTAAGCGCGGATATGCTTCAAGCAACTGCTCAATCGTTTCACCTGCCGCAAACTTCTCCAAAATCAGTTCAACAGGAATGCGGGTCCCAGCAATGACAGGTTTTCCCATCATGATAGACGGATTCGATTGGATCCATTTCGGATCCATTTTTTACTTCTCCTTTCAATGAAGTATGTAAAAAACACTAATTTTACGACTTGTGCTAGTTGTTTTCTCGATCCTTTGTGAATCAAGGGTTCGCTCGTTCCCTGATAAAACTCAAAGATGTCGTTCGTGCATAAGCAAACTCTATAAAGACAAAATTAACTAGCACAGCGCGTTAATTTTGGGTGTAAAACTAATTCCGTAACGATTCTCCCCGTACAGCACTAATCTCATCTTCCGAAATCTTGTGGACGCTTTTGGGGTTAAAGGTCTGTGTCGTGTCTACGCGGAGTGCTACCTCAATCCTGCTAGTGCCATGTCAATCATTTTTTGATGGATAAAGTCTTTTTAGTTTGATGCGTGCGTCTTCAGTGGTAAACTGCCATTTTATAGTGGCGCGTTGTTGATTTCTGCGGTCTTGCCACGCCTGAACTTCATGCTTTAGGGTCTCTTGGTCTGCGATACGCCTTGAAAGACATTGTCGACTTAGCACCGAAAGTTCTATCTCAGCGATATTTAGCCAACTTCCATGTTTAGGCGTATAGCAGAACTGAAGTTTTTCAGCAATCCGATCGGCTTCCTGTGTCTGAAATGCTTTATACAACGAAGCAGGCTTGTGCGTATTGAGATTGTCGCAGACGAGGATAATCTTTTCTGCGTCTGAAAAATGCACATCCACTAAGTCCCGACAGATATGAGCGAAGTCAATACTTGTCCGTTGGTCAGTGACTTGAACATGCCGAAATCCTTGAAAAGGTGCGAAGATCATGAACAAGTTACTGACGCCATTTCGGGTGTAATGAGAGTCGTATCGAACTGGCATTCCCGGTGCCATCGGCAAAGGGGTCCGTATTTCTCTGATGTGTTGTTGGCTCTTCTCATCAACACAAACGACTGGATGGTTTGGGTCTTCGGGGCGTTGATAGACTTCTAAAACGTCTTCCATCGCAGAGACGAAATCTTCTGAGGCTTCGGGTGGAATGCACCATTGCTTCTTCACCCAAGGTCTAAGTCCGTTTTTTTTAGGACCTTTCTTATGCTTTCATGAGAGATACTTGAAAAATGGTTGAGCTCTACCCTTCTATCAGCTAAGAGACGAAGGCTCCAGCTGGCGTATCCTTCGGGGGGTGCGGAACACGCTAAAGCGATGAGATGTGCTTCTTTTTCACCATCAAACTTTCGCGGTTTTGAGGGTTCTGAACGTTTTTTAGCAGTCAGTGCGGCTTCAAGCCCTTCAAGAGCAAAGGTTTCACGAGTTCTTTCAATCGTAGATATTCAGACTTCAACAGCTTCTTGGATCTGTTTATCGGTATAAGCGGGGCCAAACTCACCTGTGTCGGCTTTCAGCAGTATCCGGGCATGCGTGAGTTTCCTTGCAGATTCGGTGCCGGAAGTGATCATCTTTTTCAGATAAACGTGCTGATCCTGATCCAGCACGACGTGATTTTTTTTCGATGCCATAATAGACTCCAAGTTATCGGACTTATGAACTTGAATCTAAGGATACCATTTTTAAAACTCACTGTCAATATAAAGTTGACATGGCACTAGCTATCAGCACAAAGAGCTAGATCAGGAAACTACCTCGGTGTATCGATTCAACCTGATATGCTGCGCTGCCAGGGTTCCGTCCGCATTCCGGCAGTGCTTCATCAAGGTAAACCAATTAAGTTGTCGATTCTGATAAAGCCTTGAGACGTTCAATAAGCCACTCGCGGATGAGATTCACAGGAGAAATGTCCCGCGACTTAGCAAGTGTGCTAAGAGCTTCCAATTCTCCCGGCTCTAAGGGAATAATAAGTTGGGTTCCAAGTTCAAAAATAGGTTCACACACCTCTTCAAGTTCATCTTCAAAATCCGTTAAGTCGTGTGTATCCCAAAAATGTGTGAGTTCTTGAATAGAATCTGTCTTTGGAATGTTTTTACGATTCATCGGTCTCTCCATTGTCTATAGCGTCGTTTTTCTCTGTCGGTCATTGCTCTTGCCGTAACAGGGTAACCCCCACCATCAGGAAATCGGATCACAACACAAAACAGATAACGCCCTGAATTTATTTGCCCTAAGACATACTATAGTTTGGACAATTTTAGAAATGGGCAAAGGTCTCCGCTGAGAACCCTCTGCCGTAGCATAGACTGTCAGTCTGTGCCTCCTCTGCCGTAGCATAGACTGTCAGTCTGTGCCTCCATCGCAGAGACTTGTTAACAAACACCGACGCGCAGCCGCTATATTCAGTTATTTTTTTCTGAGTTTCCCAGACACGCTAAGTCGCAGAAAAAGGTATTGCGTCTCTAAGAAAGCACAGACCCAGCACCACCGAATCTGTATAGACCGCGCCCTCCGGGGTCAAAGCCCCAGCGGAGCGAAAGGTGTATCCCGAAAGATACTTTATAGCCGTGCGGGTTTCCCTTGTGTTGAAACCAACGACTCACAGGGAAATCCAAAAAACTGTCCAAACTACCTACATTTTGTCCATTAACACAAGTATGTCATACTGTTGGAAAAGTGCCTTGGTAGCAGTGGAGACGTGCTGTATGAAGGGATATAAAGGGTTGATCCGTATGCCAACGACCTTCTTACCGTCGAAGCAGATTTTTCCTGGGATCGCCAAGATGTCTCGCCTCAACCGTTTCAGTCCTCGGCTTTGAAGCATCTCCGTTGCCTTTCGGTGTGCGTTTTCGGTTGGCTCCGAGGCCCCTTCAGGTATCTTAACCGCCTCTATGAACCACGCTTTCATCCAAATCATCAGGTTATGGGCGAGTTCTGCGAGTAAAAGCAAAACTTGCTGTGCGATAAATCCTGTCTTTCTGTATTTTCGCAAAGAGAGGGCTTGATAATCTTGGGCGAAAGAGTTCTCCGGGGCCCCACTGCGTTTGTCATATTCAAGCAGCAGTTCTTCAAGCGTTGCGGTCGTGTCGGTTGAAACCAACACGGCATAACTCCAAGTGCCATCTTTTTTCGGTGTTCTCACAGCGACTTGAACCGTCCGTCTCGCATACCGATGCGGTTGTTGAACCCACCCTGCTTCTCTACCCTTGACGCCTTTCGACGTTGGCACAGACACCCACTCCTCCATGGGGGCCGCTAACTTTTGGATCCGGCGGGAGTTATACATCTTCCCGATGAGGCGATACCCCCGCCATAAGGCATAATTGATATTGGCATCCGTGCCAAATCCGGCATCAAAGCGAAGCCGAACTCGGCTCCGTTTCTCAACGCTATCAAGCGTCAAAACAGTCTCAAGTTTGCCGAGCATCGGCTTGAAAACAGCATCGCTGTTGGTTTTACCGGGGTATAACGCCTGCGTAAATATCTCTTGGGTGTCTCCGCAGACACACCGTGCCAACTGACGCGTATAAGTATTCGGCTTTTTCGCGACATATCCTTTCTCTGAACCCTCGGCATGCTTGCCAATCGGCAAGGAAGAGAGGTCTATATCCACACCTATCTCATCTTCAGCCCCCAAAGACACCTGACGCCCCTGACCTTGTTTGAGACGCACCTCCGCTAAAGCAGATTCAAGTGAAGCAACAGTCGCCTCCGTTGAGGCATCTAACGTCTGCTGGATCACCGACGCATCCGCACATCTTTGGTAGCCAAAGCCACCTAACAAGCCACGATCCGAGCGAACTTTGGTTTGGATTTCAGACACCGTCTCCGCACCCGATAGCATCCCTAACACCACAAAAACTAACTTGTCTGTCGGACGATACACAACTGTTTTCTGCCCGATATTCACCGTGTCATGGAGGGGCTGAAATACCTCACGAACCCGCAACACTTCACCCAGAGCACACAACGGCGCCTGAGGCGTTACCACCCATTTTTTACCATTGTGCTTTTTCCGTTTTTTTGCTATACTTCTTTTTGCCATTGAAGACCTCCAAAAAGGTTTAGGTTCTAACACTTATATCATAACCTTTTTAGAACTTCAATGGCACGTTATTTCTACTTTCACACACCCTAAAGCAAGTAATCAAATCATGCTTTCATTGGACAAAAACAAGGAAACTATAGTAAGACATACTATAGTTTGGACAATTTTAACTTTCTTAGAGACAAATAGCAGAAAAGAGGTTATCCTTTGATAATAAACTCGACATTTATTGAAAGGATGTTTTCCATGGATCCTCTTTTCCGCTTAGAACATATGTTATCAGATTTTCAATCTCTGTTCAATCATAACAATTTCAACCATTTTCGGACCTTTGTGACCGGTTTGATAAATACCCCGCATCGTGGAACGATGACGCAAGTCTATGAATCTGGGGAACAATCAACCACCTATTGGGTGCTTCCGAAGTTTCTTTCTCGTGGCAAATGGTGTGTTGATAAAGTGACATCGGTTCTGACGCGTCAAGTTCAAGAAGTTTTCAGCGAAGGAGTCTATGTCTATGATGAAACCCAGTCTACCACTGATGGTGCTCACCAATATGGCACGCATTTTTTTAGAAACACTCGGTATCAGAAACGCAACAAGAATCAATCGAAGTTCCACCACGGACACGAGTTTGGTGCGATCGGGTGGCTGTGTGAAACAGCAGAAGGTTCTCGTCTTTTTCCGTTAGGTGTTCGGGTAATGTGTCCGCAGAAAAAACGGGATGCCAGTCTTGCAGTGCTCAAGCGTTTATGTGCCAAGATGCCTCCCGGGCTCATCGTCTTTGACAGAGGCTTCAATAGGCGTAAGGTATTTACACATATCCTTTCACAAGGACATCACTTACTATGTCGCGCCAAGTCAAATGCTGTGTTCTATCAGATCCCCAAGCCACCGAAGCATCCGAAACAGGGCAGACCGTTGCGCTATGGCAACCGTGTGTGTCTTCCGAGACTTCAGTTTACAGAGATCGTCGTAAATGACAACACACTTTCTGTCGCAAACAAAGTCGTGCGGACAAAGATGTCTCCTGTGGATGTGAGGAAACCCGTTGTGATACGCAGACGCCCGAAGAAGTCTAAACCCTATCGGTATTTTTGCCTATTCACCTCTGATTTACAACGTCCAGTAGCCGAGCTGATCCGACACTATAAAAATCGCTGGCAGATTGAAACCGAATTTCGGGACGTCAAACAAGATTTCGGCTTTGATACATATCAACTCCGAAACCGAAAGAGTTTGAATCGTTTTGTGCAACTGAGTTTTCTCGCAGCAACTCTGACACAACTCAGTTTCAGAAACACAACACCCCAAACAGCATCGGAAACCCAGAAAGCGGATGGGTCTGTTGACGTAGAAGACGTGCTGCTCGCACTCAATAAGCATTGGTATAAAGCAAAATATCTCACACGCGGGCTGATGGTCGCTTATCTGCAACGATGTCGCCAACAACAATGTTTTTCTGCGAGTTACGATCTGAGACAATCCTCACAGAAAAATCTGAAAATCGTTGAAGACTCTACATGAAAATGATCAGATTCACGACTTGTGCTAATTAATCTTGTTTGTATTGAGTTTGCCTATGCGGGAACGAGGTCTTTGAGTTTCATCAAAGGATGTCCTAAACATTGACTCACGAAAGGACCGAGAAGACAACTAGCACAAGCCGTCAGATTCATATATTTTTACCATTATTTGAAAATAATGTCTAAAATACAGTGATTTCCAACAGAATTTAGAGATGCAAGAGTGCTTACAAAGCATATTTAACACCTATTCGGAAGTCCTAACAGGATGAAATTGTCCAAACTATAGGAGAACTAAATGACCCTATGAAAGTGTCAGAGTCATTCAGTTTTAAGGAATTATCGGGTTTCGCGCCTTTTTGTTGAGGATCCGGTGCGGTTAGGAAACCGCACCTACCGGGCCTGGGGTGAAAACCGGACGAAAAAAGGGAGAACTAAATGACCCTGATGAAAGTGTACTGGGTGTGTAAAGTTTTTGGCGCTGATTTTTTGGTGAGTTAGGGGTTGAAGTTTGTGGTAGAAAATGGTATTCTCTCTAAGATATTAGATTTTTTCAAGGAGAGAATACCATGCCTTCCATTGTAGCAAAGATTAACGAAGAAGTCCAAAAGATTTTTGAAGACCTGACAGGCGATCCGTCTGTCCTGATTTCAGATGTAGAGGAGCAAGTCTCTGCGGCTATTGCTTCGTGGGGGCAAAGGCTTTCAGAGGGGATCCTTTCTGAAATCGCCAACGCCCCGGATATGGCTCGAAAGTCTGTCGTGTGCCGAGAGTGTCAAGGGCGAAGTCGTCGGTATTGACAAAGAAGCCGGAGTTTTACAACGCTGTGTGGTGTTGTGCGTGTGCGGAGATGGGAATATAAATGTCGGTGCGGTCATATTCAGGTGCCTTGGGATCTGCGCCAACCCCTGAAGGGGTGTTATACACATCAAGTGGCTCAGGCGATGATGCGGTTATCGGCACAACTCGACTATCGGTCGGCGGCTGCGGAGTTGAAGCATCAAGGCATTGAAGTCAGCCACACGACGCTACACCAGAAAGTTCAAGCCTGGTCAGAAGGAGAGCAGGTCTGCGATTATGTCGCTGAAACCTCAGTGGATGTCGGTGAGCGATGGTACGTCAGTTGTGATGGGTGCCACACGAACTCGCCTGTTGGCTATCAAGAGGTTAAAGTCGGGAGTATCGGTAAAGATTATCCACATCAGAACGCCACATCTGTGTTGAAAATCCGCTCATCAAGTCTTCGGTACGTTGCCTCCCGAAGCCCTGCGGAGGATTTCGGACATCAACTCACGGCTTTAGCAACACAGATGGGCATTTATCAAGACGAAAACACGCTTGAAACCCAAGAAGTCGTTGTTATCGGTGATGGTGCGGCGTGGATATGGAACTTAGCCGATGAATACTTCCCAAATGCTATCGAAATCGTTGACTATATGCACGCAAAAACACATCTATATGATATGGCTAAGCAGGCTTTCGGAGAAGATGACCGCGAAACTATCGAAACTTGGGTGCATACCATTGAGACACCTCTATACACTGGGGAGACTTCGCAAGTTATAGCAGGCATTGAGGATTTGGGAAAACAAAACCCAGGGATACTTGACACGATCAAAAGAGAAGTCGGCTACTTTGAAAAACATGCCCATCGCATGCAATATCAGACGTTCAACGAAAATGGGTATCAGATCGGCAGTGGTGTCATTGAATCTGCCTGTAAACATGTCGTCGCTGAACGCTGTAAACAGGCAGGCATGCGATGGAAGACACAAGGGATCAATGCTATACTCTTTTGGCGATGTTTGTTAAAGAATCAATCACTTGACGCATATTGGGATACACAAAAACTACAGCAAGCCGCATAAATCGCTGCCAAAAACTTTACACACCCAAAGTGTACCATAACCTTGACTTTAGGGCGTTTTGAGGGTATAATATATTAATCAGATGTTCCAACCTCTATAGACGTACCGCTCCCAAGAGCGGAGGTCTCTGTAACACGCCCAAAACAGAACATATATGATTGGTACGGTATAAGATATGAAGCATTCAGATCCCCATTTAAAAGAAGACATCAACAACACCTCCGATACAAACTTCATCCGTCAAGAAATTGAGAATGACCTCAAGACAAATAGATATGATAGTAGGGTGCATACCCGGTTCCCTCCAGAACCGAGTGGCTACCTCCATATCGGGCACGCTAAGGCTATCTGTATTAGTTTCGGCATCGCCGAAGATTATGGCGGACTTTACAATTTAAGATTTGACGACAGCAACCCCCTCACAGAAGAGAGTGAATACGTCGAAGCGATTAAGCGAGATGTCCGTTGGCTCGGATTCGATTGGAAAGATCGAGAATACCACGCTTCTGACTATTTTGAGACGCTTTATTCGTACGCGGTTAAGCTCATAGAAAAAGGGAAAGCCTACGTCTGTGATCTGACACCAGACGAAATGCGTACTTATCGTGGGACTTTAGTCGCCCCTGGGGTCAACAGCCCTTATCGAGACCGGTCAGTTGAGGAAAACTTAGCGTTGCTCCAAGGGATGCGTAACGGCGAATTCCCAGATGGTTCCCGGACACTTCGCGCAAAAATTGATATGGAAAGCCCGAATTTGAATATGCGCGATCCCGTTATATATCGTATCCTTCGTGCACATCACTATCGTCACGGCGACGATTGGTGTATCTATCCGACCTACGATTTTACACACGGACAATCCGATTCTATTGAGGGTATTACGCACTCACTGTGTGATGTGAATTTTGAAGATCATCGTCCACTCTACGACTGGTTTTTAGAATCATTAGAGATTTATCAACCTCGGCAGATTGAATTCGCACGGTTGAATCTTACCTATACCGTTCTGGGTAAACGGAAACTTCGGGTATTGGTAGAGGGTGGACACGTCAGTGGTTGGGACGATCCGAGACTGCCGACACTCTCCGGGATGCGCCGCCGTGGATATACGCCTGAATCTATTCGAGATTTTTGCAACCGCATCGGCGTTTCAAAGGCTGATAATCTCATTGAGATGGGGCAACTTGAGTATTCTATCCGCGATGATCTGAATCGCCGCGCACCACGCGTTATGGCAGTTCTCGATCCGGTTAAGGTGATTATCAACAACTACCCAGAAGAGCAGGTTGAGATGTTTGACGCGGAAAACAATCCGGAAGATGAGAACGCAGGCACACGGAAAATACCATTTTCGCGGGAAATTTACATTGAACGTGAAGATTTTATGGAAGATCCGCCTCGGAAATTCTTCAGATTAGCACCCGGACGAGAGGTCCGGCTGAAGCATGCCTATTACGTCCAGTGCGAACGGGTTGTTAAAGATGAAAACACGGGTGAAATTGTTGAGATTCACTGCACTTATGATCCAGAAACGCGTGGCGGTTGGTCCGAAGGCGGACGCAGAGTTAAAGGGACATTGCATTGGGTCTCTGCTGAACACGCTGTTGATACTGAGGTCAGACTCTACAATTCGCTCTTTACAGAACGTGAACCGGAAAATGCAGCAGAAGGCGAAGATTGGATACAGTTCTTAAATCCAAACTCTTTGGAGATTCTAAACAATTGCAAAGTTGAACCGAGTCTCGTTGATGCACCACCCGAAAGTCGGTATCAATTCCTTCGGATGGGCTATTTTTGCGTTGATTCGGATACAACACCGGAGAAATTGGTCTTCAATCGCACGGTACCACTGAGAGATACTTGGGCAAAGATCCAGAAGGGGCAGAAATGAACGATACACCAAGCGTGACATCGGTTTCCGTTGTGACAGATGCGGTGCGCGTCCGGATGGCACCCTCGCCTACCGGTTTCTTACATATCGGCGGCGCACGCACAGCACTGTTCAATTGGCTATTCGCCAAACACCACAATGGCACGTTCATCCTCCGAATCGATGACACAGATATGGCACGTTCTACTGATGAATCCATGCACGAGATCTATACCGCGCTGCAGTGGTTGGGATTGGCGTGGGACGAAGGCGGCGATAAAGGGGGACCCTACGGTCCATACGTTCAGTCCGAGCGTAAACCTATCTACGACGCTTACGTTAAACAGTTGCTTGAAAGTGGCAACGCATACCACTGTTACTGCACACCTGAAGAACTTGAGGGAATCCGTGCACAAGCACGCGCTGATAAGCAGACCCGTTCTTACGATGGGAGATGCCGAGAATTGACATCGGAAGCCATAGATGGCTTTGTCGCTGAAGGCAGAAAACCGACTGTACGTATAAAGATGCCTGACACGCCGATTCTTGTTGATGACCTTGTCCTCGGTTCACGCAACATTGATCCCGCGACTCAGGAAGATGAGGTGATTGTCCGTTCAAACGGTATGCCGAACTACAATCTCACTTCAATTATCGACGATGCTGAGATGCAGATAACACATGTGATTCGAGGGACGGAGCATCTCAACAACACACCGAAACAGATTGCGATCGCAAATGCTCTCGATTTAAAGATTCCGCAATTTGCGCACATTCCGCTGGTGTTAGATGATAATGGTAGGAAGATGAGTAAACGTCATCACGGTGATCTGGTCGCTGTTAATCGTTACCGTGAGCAGGGATATCTGCCCGAAGCGATGCTGAACTTTGTTGCGAGACTCGGCTGGTCCTACGACGACAAACAAGAGATATTCTCGGTTGATGAACTTATAGAGAAGTTCGATCTCGAACGGGTCGGCAAAAGTGGTAGTGTTTTTGATATTAAGAAGCTTGAATGGTTCAACTCCCACTATATAAATCAACTCAGCGTTTCAGCACGGACAGACGCAGTGATCCCGTTCTGGCAGGAAGAGGGCTTATTAATCAATTCGACTGAGAAGCGCGACTGGCTGGAAAATATTGTGGAAGCGGTCGGTGAACGCCTCACGACATTTCAAGACATTATTCCACAGACCCGTTATTTCTTTACCGACGAATTTGCATACGATCCGAAGGCGGTTAAGAAATGGTGGGGTGGTTCAGAAGAAAAGAGAGAGAAGACCTCTGAGATTCTGACGAATCTCTTACAGATTTTGGAAGAAGTACCTACGTTTGACGTAGAAACAGTTGAAACGGCAATTTGGAAATATACGGATGAGAACGATATCAAACGCGTCGCAGCGATGCAGGCATTGCGAATCGCACTGACGGGGACATCGTTCGGACCGAGTCTCTTTGATATTGTTACACTGCTCGGCAGAGACGAGGTTTTAAAGCGAATCCCAAAAGCGATAGCGCATCTATGAGGTGCTGTAGAATCCTAGATGGAAATTGTTAGGCGAGATCGTCTTATTGAATTTGCCCAGAAACATCCAAATACACGCCCATCACTTAACCGTTGGTATGGCCTGATGCGGGAAAGGAATTTTGGCTCGTTTACAGAGTTGCGTTCTCTATTTTCTCACGTCTCTCGCGTAGGAAAACTGACAATTTTCAATATTGCTGGTAACAACGTACGCCTCATCGTTTCCATGAGATATGATGAAGAGAGAGTCTACATTCGGCATGTGCTAACACATGCAGAGTATGATAAAGGAAAGTGGAAGGAGTAAACTATGGTTCCCAAAACAGAAAATACGCTGAATGTATCTGCAATTGACGCACCTATCGCCTTTCATCCGCGCAGCAAGAGCAAATTGCAACCCTCTGTCAAAGCGTTATGCGACTTAATTGACATTGTAAGTCAAAGCGAAACTCATATACCTATTCTATTGACAGAAATCGAATATCAGGAGGTTGCGGCACGATTAGACGATTTGCTTGATATAGTAGGGGAGGAAAGTCATCCCTTGGCCGCCTTGCTGCATTTCGTTGGTACCCTTATTAAAAATTATGAGGATGAATACGTTCCAAGACTAACAGAACCCTAGACGTTTTCACGCTAAATTCTTAATCTTCGTCACACCGCACCAGCGAAATCCCACCGAATGGAGGTCGCTCATGGCAGAGAAACTCGCTATACACGGTGGCAAACGGACGATTCCTGATGGTTTGATTCAACCGTGGCCACAAGTTACCGAATCCGACAGAGACGCTATTTCCGAGGTCATCGCATCAGATAAAATTACAGAACAGCAGCGAATCCAATCCGAAGGTCTTACGAAGGAATGGACGGAATACATGGGGGTCCGGTACTGTATTCCTGTTAACAGCGGGACTGCTGCGCTGCATCTATGCGTCGCCGGGGTCGGCATTGAACCCGGGGACGAAGTTATCATTCCCGCCTTCACTTTCTGGGCAACCGCAGCGGCTGTCCTCCATCACAACGCCATCCCCGTTTTCGTTGATATTGATCCGGTGACCTATTGTATTGATCCTAACGAGATTGAGGCGAAGATTACCGAAAGAACGCGAGCGATTATGCCGGTGCATATTCACGGCATGCCTGCCGATATGGATCCGATCCTTGCTATTGCTAAGAAACACAATTTGAAAATCATTGAAGATGTTGCACAAGCACACGGGGCGCGCTATAAAGGTAAACTTTGTGGCTCATTTGGCGATGCGGCGGGGTACAGCACGCAGGCATCGAAAACGCTCAGCAGCGGTTGTCAAGGTGGCTTGTTCACAACAGATGATGAGGAAATTTATAAACGCGCGGCGTTGTTGCAGTATTTCGGAGAGATCGTCGTGCCAGGACAGGAGCGCGAAGAACAGGAATATAACGCTTACGGACTTGGATGGATGTATCGCGGCGATATGTTCAGTCAGGCGCTCATCCGTAGCCAGCTCAAACGGCTTGATGCAAACAATGCGCTGCGTATCGAAAATTGTAACTATCTCACGATGCATCTTAGCGAAATTGATGGCATTGAAACACCTCTTACGCCAGAGGGATGTGAACCGGTGTATTACAACTACGTCGTCGGTTTTAATCCTGCGGCGTTGGGGTTAGACATTTCTGCACGCACCTTACGTGAGAAGGTGCAAGCGGCACTACGCGCAGAGGGTGTGCCAACGGGACAGTGGCAACGGTTACCTGTGCCGTCTCAGGAGATTTTCCAGAACCGAATCGGTTACGGGACAGGTTGCCCGTGGCGATGCAACCAATCAACGGTTGAATACAAGACAGAGGACTATCCCAAAGCCGTTGAATTCATTGATTCTCATTGCTACATCTTTGATGTTAATCCACCCAACGATTTTGAGTTGATGTGGCTGTACGTTGAAGCGTTCCATAAGGTGATGGATCAACTGGATGCCGTGCTTGACGCACCAGAGACCACCTAAATTGTATCAATTATTTCTTGAAACCGACAACATTTCATGATACACTATGGAGAAATAAAACCAAGAGTCTACCTTGAAACGACTGTTATTAGTTATCTGGCAGGCAGAACAAGCAGCGATGCAACGTTAGCGTCTTGGCAACAGATAACTCGGCAGTTGTGGGAAGATTATGCGGATAGATTTGCGTTTGTCATTTCACCAATAGTTTTCGCCGAGGTAAGTCAGGGTAATCCAGAGGCAGCGCAGCGGCGGCTTGAAGTATTATCGCATCTAACGATATTGGAAATATTACCTGAGGCTGATATACTCACACAGAAATTGCTTGATGCCGGTGCAGTACCACAAAACTTTCGGTCGGATGCAGAGCATATCGCTATTGCTACAGTACACAAGGTTGAATATCTCACATCGTGGAACCAGAAACATATTGTAAATGCCAATAAACGTGAGCATATCAATCAAGTTTGTCGGGAGGCAGGTTTTGAACCAACAACTATCTGTACACCTGCAGACTTAATAGGGGAATTTCAGATGAAAGAAGAAGATTTTGAAAATTACACAGATCCTATCCTTGAAGAGTGCTATCGAATGAAAGAGGAGTTCAACGCCCAATTCAACTCCGTCGAAGAACTCTCCGCGCATTTGCGAAAGGTTCAAGAAGAGTGCAAACGGAAAGGCATGAAAGTTGTTTCATATTATGTGCCACCTGAGAAGCGCAAACCAGAAAAAGAATCTGACAGTAATAAAACCTCAAGCGATACACTGCCACAACAACCAACATCCAAAAACACTTCAGCATAAATTACATCATTTAACCTCGATCCAAATCGTGCTGGCAGAATGCCACTCATGGCCGCACTCGCTAGGAGAAGCTTGATGCTTCAATCATTAGAATTAGAGAATTTCAAAGCATTCGGAGAACGGGCACGTATTCCGTTTGCACCGATAACACTCATTTTCGGCGAAAATAGTGCCGGAAAGAGCACGATCTTGCAAGCCCTCAACCTGCTCAAACAAACACTAGAAAGCCAAGAAGCGGGGACATTGTTGATTTTTCAAGCCGAAAACGGTATCGTTGATCTCGGTAAATTTCAGGAGTTCCTTTTCGACCATGACCTGGAACGGACACTTTCGATTCGCGTTGAAATCGCGATAGATGCGTTAGATATAGACTATCCACCGGTGCCAATTTACACAAGTAACGAGATAGGTATTGAATTGAGTTTCAGGAGACCTTCCCTTAAGGAAGATGTCCTTTTAGATCAAATCGGAATTTACGACGGAAAATCTTCTAAGTGTATTGCCAAATTTAAGCCGTTAGGTCAAATGACAGAGATAAGTGTAAACTTTGCTGACTATTCCCGTCCTCCTTCGCCATTAACTGCAGCAAGATATATTTGGTTAACACAAGAACCGGAGTACTGGGAACCCCAGTTTAGATACCACAAAGAGCGTAAGGAAGTTATACTTCAACTCTTGAAATACAGAGTACAGAATCTCCTGAAAGACGATTCCGAGAAAGATCTCCACTTCTTGAACGATTCCCTTGATGCCTTAGAGGATTTTATTGAATTTTTCTCTTCAGATTTCGATTTAGAAACCTACATTTCTAAGATGCACAAGGAAGAGATGGAGCGTGATATTTCACTAGGAGTGTCCGGTTTTTTTCCAATACGTTCCCTCCTTCGTCCCACTGTTTTGGGTGTATCTGCTGCGAATGAATTAGCAATAATAGCGGGCGAGGCACTGAAACAAACTTTAGAAGAGCTTTTTCCAATGAGACCTTTTCGGAAACCCCCAGAGCGATGGTATACCTTTGGGGGGACCACCCCTCAACATGTCGGATACCAAGGGGACTTACTTCCAGATTTACTCTTCCGTCGCCCTGAATTGGTTGAAAAAACCAATAAATGGCTCAAACGACTTGACATTGACTATGAGTTAACAGTGAAATCGGTGGGAACCGATTCGGATGACCTTTTTGAAGTGAGACTCATAGATGGACGCCGAAAAGAACCTGTAAGTGTAGCACTGGCAGATGTCGGTTATGGTATTAGTCAGATCCTTCCTTTTCTTGTTCAAAGTTTGGTGTCAGAGAAACGAATTATTTCCATTGAACAGCCTGAGGTTCACGTGCATCCGAGATTGCAAGCGGATCTCGGTGACCTTTTGGTTGAAGCTGTTAGAGAACCACGCCAAAATCAATTTATTATCGAAACTCATAGTGAACATTTGATCTTACGGCTGCAACGCCTCGTCTATGAAAAGCAGATTAAACCAGAAGATGTCTCGGTTATCTATGTCAGCCGTGGACCTGAAGGAGCAAAAGCAGAACGTTTAAACCTTGATGAGGAAGGTGATTTTATTGATGAATGGCCCAACGGGTTTTTCCTTGAACGACTTCGAGAATTGAGATAACAGAAGGAGTTAAGTTAATGCTAGTGAGTGCGGTGCTTGATCCTTCTGCGTTTGATATAGAGTATTTTGATGCGCTTTATACAATTCAGGCGGTAGATTTCTTAAAGGGTATCCAAAAAAACGGACTATTGATTGTTGATTCGGAAAATAGACTGCGAGATGCTCTCGTTAAACAAGTTGTATCTCTTCCAATCAAGCCACAGCAGCGATTGCGATTTTTAATTCAAGAGCTCCTCCTGAAAAAGAAATCAAAGCGAATCATTGCGTGTTTGGTCTCCCCAAATGATACAGCATCGGTGCCCCTTTTGGACTTAGCATATTACCTGAAAGCGGACACCAGAGCCGATGCTTTAATTGTTGGAAAGGAAAGCCTAGAAACCCTAAAATCTGACCGAAGGTTTAATGAGAGCATCATTCCATTATCAGAATATCGTGATAGCGATTTTGAAAAAGATCGAGAGATGTATGAGACCCGAGTGGGTCCTATAGATACGCTTCCTAAATCGGAAGTGGAAGATGTCCTCATCCGTTCAATCCGTTTTGCGAAATGGCTGCGGTTTTATGATGCGTATATTGGGACCGGCAGCAATACAAGTCGTTTCCGAAAAGGTATTGAGTATATTTTATCTCTCTGGTATGAACACGGTTTTTTTGCCTCTCAACAAGGTATTGGGAGCGTTGAAATATATACTTGTAGTGCTGAACGGATTTCGGAAAGTGAGACAGATCATGCCAAAACAAGTAAGTTGGAGCGGAATCGGGATAATTACCAAAGAGTCATCCGAAATCTCATTGAGCCATTAAAGGAAAAATTTCCTTATTGGCCGGTGAGATTCTCTATAAAAGATGATCCGGATTATATATTTCATGCAAGGTTTTTGGAAGCCGAACACGCTATTATCCAAATCGATCGAGGATTCGACCTCTTTAAGCCAAATGGTGGGTTCCAGCGAAACTTCTTTACCCTGAATATGGCTGGAAGTTCTCACTTGAGAGAATGTCGTAATTTGCCGGATGCCACCGTTTGATTTCCTGTCCTAACAATGTTAAATTATACATAATTTAACATTGCAATTTAGATAAAGGTGAACCCAATGACACCAAATATTACAAAAATAACCTCCCAACAGTTCCATGACTGGATCGTGTCTATTGTCAATGGAGATATATTCACATCGCGTGAACGACTCACCGCGCTGCTTGCAAAGGATGCTCCTCACGAGGAACTTGAAGAAGAGTTTCGTGAGTTCTTCGAGGGCTACTGCGAACTTGCTTTTGAATTGGAGGAGTATGAGGAATCCATCCTTGGAATTATAAAGGGAAACGATGCATTTGTATACCTAAAGCACCGTGTCTCGGCAGTTGAGGCACAACGAAAGATCTCACCTCTCGGACGTGAGGCCCGGCGAATGGGGCTATCCGTACACGGTGATCCTGTGCCAGAGATAAAGGTAACGGAATTACCATCTAATGAATTCCGAGCTTTGATGTACAAACTCGGGAATTGGCAACTTTTTGTATCGCGGGAGCGTCTCGTTAAGTTAATAGAAGCGTCGGACCCTGTTAAGATAGCGAAGCGTCTGCGTGCTGAGTTTTATGAGTTTTTCGTATGCTACTTGGAATTGGAGTTGTTCCTTGAGAACTATGATTACGACCCAGACGAAGGATTGGACCTACGTCCGGAATTCATTGAAGAGTTAGAACGTGAGGACGAGTACATCAAGTCTGGAGGTAAAATGTTTACACTTGAGGAGGTCGCCAAAAAGTTAGGGGTCGAGTTGAAATGTGTGAGCTAATACTGACTTCAAACGCTGAACAGGATCTACAGCGTTTAGACCCTAAACTCCGAAGGCAAGTTCTCGAAAAACTTGAATGGATCTGTGAAAATTGTCACAGCCCTATTCATAAGCCTTTGAAACACAACTACAAAGGACAGTGCAAGTTGCGTTGTAAAGGTCACAGGGTTGTCTATATTTACGATAGAAAAACAGCAACAGTTAAAGTCTCCCGAATCGAAAACCGCTCATCTGTGTATAAAAAAAGGCAACGCCGGAAATGAAAAAATGCACCTACCCCTCAAAGAATACCAAGAACGCACTCTTGAAATATTAACAGCCTACTATCAAAATTGCCTGCGTCTACAGAACGCCAACACTGCATTCTACGATATTACCGAGCGACCTTATGCCCGCCGTTGACGGCTTGCCCGGTATGCCTTATATCTGCCCCAGACTGCCTACGGGCGGTGGCAAAACCTTCGTTGCATGTCACGCTGTCGGGATTACTGCATCTGAACTCTTGAAGACCGAGAGCCCAATTGTGCTTTGGTTGACCCCATCAAATGCCATCCGTGATCAAACACTCAACGCCCTTAAAAATCCGAATCATCCGTATAGAGATGCTTTTGAATCCGCAAGACACAGGGTCGAAGTTCGCACCATCAGTGAGGCACTCTATTTGTCTCCGCATATTCTCAACACGAAAACTACAATTATCGTCTCCACGATGCAAGCGTTCCGCGTTGAAGATACAGATGGACGTAAGGTTTATGAAGATTCAGGCGCGCTGATGGGACATTTCACACATCTTTCAGATGAAATGCTCTCAGAGGTTGAACGCGATGAAAGCGGCAAGCCGATCTATTCGCTTGCGAACCTTTTATGCGTCAAACGGCCGCTCGTCATCGTTGACGAGGCACACAACGCCCGAACCGAGCTCTCTTTTGAAACACTTGCTCGTTTCAATCCATCTGCAATCATTGAATTCACTGCGACACCTGATACGGAGCAAAACTCACCCAAAATCCTGATTGATAGAGAAAAAGGCAGAACGCATCAGTGTCCCGCCCTTTTCTAATTTCTATTCATCCGACTCGTCTGGGTAGTCGATGGACCATTTGCCTTTGCCGTCGCCGGAAGGTTCTTCTTTCCAGAGATCGAGGAACTTCTCAGGCGCGTTATGCTCCGTGAGATGCGCCATAAAGAGTTCATGCAGCTCAGTGACGAGCTCCATGTTATCTGCAGCGATGTTGTTCTCGGCTATGGGATCTGCGGGTAAATCAAAGAGTTCCGGTCTGCCGTATTCACCGACGGGTGCGTAACCCCAGCGTTCTGTGACGAGGAAGGGTGTAGTCGCTCTACGGGGGACACTTGAACCCTGTGCACCGATGTGTGCTCCGGTTACCGCATATTCCCTATGTTGTGTGTCACCCTTAAGAAGCGCATCAGCAAAAGAACGTCCATCAAACGGTTTTGGTGGATCCAAGGTAACGCCAGCCAATTCGCAGAGCGTCGGCATAATATCCATCGGCTGCGCGATAAGATCCAACCGTTTCCCTTGCGGGACATCGCCACCAGCAACCAAGAACATCTCGTGGTTAATCTCTGGGTACGTGGGCCAGTAGCGTGAATCTTCTGGATCGATGTTGGATTTACCTGTTCGACTGTGTTCACCAATAGACATCCCGTGGTCGGATAGCACAACGACGAGAGTATCGTCCCATAACTCTAAATCTTCCACTTTCTGCAGAACGCGGCCGATGTGTCGGTCAATGAGTTCGGATTCGCCTGCATAGTGTGCCCAGAGGTTGTGCAATTCCGCATCCGTAAAGAGGGATGATAGACCGTAGTTCGGGTGTAGCATCGGCGGACCGGTGTAATCCGGATCGTAGCGTTTGACGAGGTATTCGGGTGGATCCCACGGTTCATGCGGATCGAAGAAATCCACCCAGAGGAAGAACGGCCCTGAGCGGTGGTTCTCCTCCAACCATCGCACAGTCGTCTCGGAGGTTCTGCTGGAGAAGGTCTCCGTCTCGTATTGATAGTAGCGGTTCGTCCAGCGGTGTGTGTTGGGGAGTGTATGCCCACGATATGACGGATGCGGTCGCGTCTTCTCATTCGGCATAATGATCTTCATTTCATCGTTGTGATGAAGGAGCGGCTTGTCCCCCTCTTGCCCACGGTGCTGGAAAGCGGCATCGAAAGCGTCCTGGAATCGTGTGTTGAATAGGTGCGGGGTGTCACAGATGAGCTGCGTTGCATATCCCTGCTCGCTGAGGAGTTTCGCGATGATGTTCCGTCCACTCTGATTGATTGGCTGCCACGGGTAGTGGGGCCACCCAACTGTTGCAGTCATAATATCCGTGCGGTGAGGGACTGTTGGGAAACTGCTCATATAAAATTTGTCGATAGCGGTTGCGCGTTCTGCTTCAAATTTATCGAGCATTGGTGTGCGAATAGGTCGTCTCGCACGTTCACCTAAGTTGTCATACCGAAAGGTATCTGTAATAAGCAAAACGATGTTTTTCATTTTTAATAATTCGCCTCCTTAATTTGTCTTACATAAAATCGCACCTTAAACCTCTTGGCGCGTCGTTTTTAACAGAAGCAGTGTAACTAATAGCAACGGTATAATGATCGCTGCGGCAACAACAATAGATACCTGCGCACCGATAAGGCACGGAAAAAAGAGAATAGAGCCAACCATCGAACCCTTCAGCGCAAAATAGCCGTTTTTCTCGTTCGGTTCCAGATAGAGTGAGATACGGGTGCCGACAGTGGCAATGACACCTAAGATGACCCAAACAATATAAGACTTCTGAACGTCCGGCTCCAGCCAGTATGGTAAAAGTGCGATAGCGAAAGCAAGTAGCGTTGCGACCGCAGAGACAAAGAGTGCCGGACGGATACCGATCTGAAGCGGGGTCGTTAGGATTCCGAGTTGTTTGTCGCGTGAAATGTCTTTGAAGGTAGTGGTGATATGTGTGCCTAAATCGTAAAGGGTCGTAGCAGCAAAGGCATACCACACCAAACGCGGTACAGTCCCGTTAACGACTAATGCCCCGAAGATACTCAGTAGCCCAATTCCCAAAGGCAGTGTAAGACTACCTAAGATGCCTTGCGCTTTAAAAATAGCGTTGTAGAGATGCGAAATCGCGACCAGCCCCATTACCAGAAAACCTGTCTGCGGGTTGAGCAGGAAACCGCCGATAACACATAATCCGTAGATAACACTCGCCGGTATAATCGCTTGCCGTGGGGCCAGTCGCTGTGAGGGAAGCGGGCGTTCTGGATTTGTCTGCTTGTCCGTTTCGTGATGGAAATAGTCGTTTTTTATCATTCCGGCGAAGTAGCCAAAAAGCGCGATTACCAGTGCTACCGCAACACGCCATGTGAACTTTCCGTCACTTGCGATGAGCGCGCCGGGAAGTGTCGCGACAATCGGGATCGCAAAGAGCGGGTAGCGGATGAGTTCAAGATAGGCTTTGAGGCGGCTCATACATCAATTTCCTATTAGAAATTTTCTCGCGGCACACCAGCCTCTGCCACCGGAGAATTTCTCGGTTCAAACGCTTCCTCTACGCCGTAAAACTGATCGCTCTGTGTCCCAATTCCGAGTTCTGTTATGTTAGGTCCAACCTGTTTATTTCCTTGAATGAAATTGTCTCGAAGCCTACCGCCATCGTAGATCGCCCAACCGATGTTCATAATGATGTTGTTGGAGACTATCTCTGGGGAAGCCGTAGAATAACAGGTAATAGCGTTCTGGTAATTAGCACGAAGCACGTTATACTGGATACGCGGTCGGGAATCATCTTCGCATGAAATTCCGTATTCGTTGGCGGTGAATTCATTGTATTCGACTTCTGGCGATGCACTGCCTTGGATTTTTGAACCTATGCCGTTCCTGTTAAATTCGTTGCGGGTAATTGTCGGGTTGGTGCTTTCACAAAGTACGCCTGTATTATTCTCGCTAAAAAGGCAGCTTTCGATTTGGACTGCGTCCGTTCGGGCTCTGATACCGACAATCGCGTGTTGAATCCGGCAATATGTTAGACGGCTATTCGGACTTGTGGCTTCAATCTGAATTCCTGCCCAATCTCCTGCTCTTGGCGGATCTGCTGTTCCAGTTCTCGGAATTCCGATGCCGGTATCCCCTTGTCTACCCATTGCAGAGGGATCTGTTGCAAATGTGGGAGTGGTTTTTTCTACTATTGGCTCTTGTTCGCGTTTCCGCTGTTTCCCTAAGGAACCGAAGACAATCATACGGTCTGGTGATCCTTCGGCATAAAGTTCACCATGCACGACGAGTTCGCTCGGTGTATCTGTCGGTTCAAAACCGACAATGGTTCCCGAACGAATGGTCAATGTTATTCCTTCCGGCACAACGACGGGGCCAGTGATATAGATTCGTCCGTCCCAGACCTCATTCTCAGTCAGTTCACCGGATTTTTCTACAATTTCAAAACTGGCACCATCTATATTGAGCTTGAACGTCTCGCCTTGGCATCCGCAATAGAATCCCGATAGGATACAGATCAGAAAAATTAGAGCAGTATAAGGCGCGAATTTCCGATGTTGTTGTTTGATAGTTGCTGTTTTCATGGTATATTTTTACCATAGACACGGATTTCTGTCAAGGATGAAAAAAAGTTTGACATCGGTGGTAAAATTTGCTATAATTGTATAATTAGGGGTTAGTGTGTCTTTACGCGCTTCTTCGCATTTTGATACACTGCTTTGATAAAGTCGCAGATAATAAATAGGTAATTTCACATTTTAGGCACCAAATGGAAACCACGAGCATAACCGGCACCTACAGAAAAAGGACGCATAAACAATGTTTGAGAGTTTAGGCGATAGGTTGCAAAACACTTTCAAAAAACTCAAAGGGCAAGGGAAACTCACAGAGACCAATATCTCTGATACCTTGCGTGAGGTGCGGCGCGCTTTTCTGGAGGCAGATGTTAACTATAAAGTCACACGTGAGTTTATAGAGCGGATTCAGGCGCGTGCCCTCGGTCAAGAGGTACTCGGTAGCCTTACGCCTGAGCTGCAGATTGCCCGAATTATCGGCGAAGAGCTGACCCAATTGATGGGCAACAAGGCAGAGAAGATTCAAATCGCTCCGAGCGGTCCGACAGTGGTAATGCTTGTCGGTTTGCAAGGTGCGGGTAAAACGACCGTTGCAGCGAAATTAGCTCTGAGATTCCGCAAAGAGGGACGGAAACCGCTCCTCGTTGCCGCGGATGTATATCGGCCCGCCGCTATTAAGCAGCTACAAGTTCTCGGCGAACAGACTGAAACACCGGTGTTTTCGATGGGAACCGAGGTTTCCCCAGTCAAGATCGCGGAGGCATCTGTCAAGGAGGCTTTAGCACACGGGTATAACAGCGTTATTATTGACACTGCGGGACGTTTGCATGTTGATGATGAATTGATGGGTGAACTTCGGCAGATGAGAGCGAGCGTCAATCCGTCTGAAATTCTGCTCATCGTTGATGCGATGACGGGACAAGATGCCGTAAATGTCGCAGAGAACTTCAATAATGACTTGGACATTGACGGCGTTATTCTGACGAAAATGGATGGCGACGCTCGCGGGGGTGCGGCACTTTCGATTCGGCATATCACAGAGAAGCCAATTAAATTCATCGGTGTCGGTGAAAAGATAGAGGCAGCGTCCCTGGAGGAATTTCATCCAGAACGGATGTCTTCCCGTATCCTCGGACAGGGTGATTTCCAAACCCTACTTGAGAAGGCGGAAGACGTATTTACCGAAGATCAGGCGAAGGAACTTGAACGTAAACTCATAGAAAACAAAGGACTGGATTTTAACGATTTTCTCACACAACTTGAGCAGCTGAAAAATATGGGACCTTTGGACCAATTAATGGATCTGATGCCCTTTAAGAATCAGTTGCCTATTAAAGACCTTACACCAGATGAGAGCCATTTGCGAACAGCAAAAGCAATTATCCAGTCAATGACGCTTGAGGAACGAAAGACCCCTCGACTGTTAGATAGAAGTCGCAAACTCCGTATTTCCAAAGGTAGCGGCACGACTGTAAATCAGATAAATATGCTGGTTTCACAGCTCCAGATGATGAATCGTATGTTAAACCAGCAAACGGCGATGGCAATGCCGCAAATGGGAGCATCTTTAAACAAGAAGATGGGCGCGCTTCCTCGTCCGAAGCGGAAGGCAGCAAGAAAGCCCAGGAAGCGAAAACGCCGCAAATAGCGATAGGCGAACCTTGAGTTAGGTCGCCTGCTTATAAAAAAAAGCGGCACAGATACCATTAGGAGGTATTTTTTGGCAGTTAGAATTAGACTACAACGACATGGTAGAAAGAAACGTCCTTTTTATCGGCTCGTCGCGGCTGATGCACGAGCACAGAGAGATGGCGTTTTTTTAGAACGTCTCGGTCATTACAATCCGTTAACGGATCCGACAGATGTTTTTATTGATGAAGAGAAAGCCTTGAAATGGTTGAGGCGGGGCGCGCAGCCCTCGGATACGGCAAAGCGTTTACTCTCTAAAAGCGGAATTTTGATGAAATTTGAATACGAAAAATTAGGGAAACCGTTGCCGGAAGATGAAAGCACCGAACAAGTCGCAAAGACGGATGATACCGAACCTACCGAAGCACAAGAAATAGAAAAAGAACCTGAAGCAGGAACCGTGCTTACAGAAGAAACATCCGACGAATCCGCCGAAGAAGAAGAATAGCACCGACTTTGACGGATTCCGAAAATGCAGGCGGTGGGCGCATCTACTGAAATCTGAAGTGAACTATGTTCAAAGATTTGATTGAATACATCGTAAAATCTCTCGTTGATTATCCTGATAAAGTGGTGGTCCGTGAAGTAACTGGCGAAACAGTGGTTATTATTGAGTTGACTGTCACAGAGGATGATTTGGGGAAAATCATCGGTAGATATGGACGAACACTGAAAGCCATTAGAAGTGTCCTCTATACCGCCGGATTGCAAGCAAATAAAAAGGTGATTCTTGAGTTGATTGATGAACCTCGATCGGATACGGATGCGTAACAGATGCTCTGTTTGCAGTTAGCGGAAGGTGTAGGGTTATAGATTGGGTGTTGCTTGCCAACCCGTGTTAAAATGAAAATTGATGTTCTCGCTCTATTTCCAGAGATAATTGCACCCGCGTTAGAGACGGGAATACTCAAACGTGTTCAGGAGGCGGATAAACTCACCGTTAATCTTCATAATCTTCGCGATTGGGCAACTGATAAACATAAGTCAGTTGATGACTATCCTTATGGCGGTGGCGCGGGAATGATTCTTAAACCCGATCCTATTTTCGCGGCGGTTGCAGCGTTGAACTCGGAAGAAACAGCGCACATTATCTATCTGACCCCTCAAGGTACACCATTGACACAAGGGATCGCGGAATCACTTTCTTTGGAAACGCATCTTGTTCTTTTATGCGGGCGGTACAAAGGGGTTGATGAACGGGTGCGTGACGAATTGATAACAACTGAACTTTCCATCGGCGACTATGTCTTGAGTGGCGGCGAAATTGCAGCCCTTGTTTTGATTGATGCTATTGGTCGTGTACTTCCGGGTGCCCTCGGGGATTACGAGTCTGCACACGTTGATTCATTCAGTCAGGAATTGCTTGACCATCCGCACTATACGCGACCGGCTGAGTTTGCTGGCCTTAATGTCCCTGAAGTACTCTTGAGTGGACATCATGAGAATATTGAGAAGTGGCGGTATGCCGAGGCACTCAAGCGCACGGCAAAACATCGCCCAGATTTACTCCAGAAACTTGAACTCAACGAGGAAGATATCGCAATACTTAAAGCAGCAGGGTTAGCGGAGTAAACCAAAGAATACGTTTTTAAGTTTATACGGAATCATAAAATCGATTTTATGACTTAGTGAAAAGGAGAAATAAATATGAACTTGATTGAATCTGTTGAGAGTCAATATATGAAGAGCGATATCCCGAAGTTTGGTCCTGGAGATATCGTCAAGGTGAATACACGTATCCGCGAAGGACAAAAGGAACGAATTCAGGCGTACGAAGGAACCGTTATTCGTCGCGCACATGGTGGCCTCAGCGCGACCTTTACCGTCCGGCGCGTGGCATTCGGTGCCGGAAGTGAAAGGACGTTCCCGCTTCATTCACCAAATATTGAGAGCATTCAGGTGGTTCGATACGGCGCAGTCCGGCGAGCGAAGTTGTATTACTTGCGCGAGCGTACCGGTAGATCTGCTCGCGTCAGAGAACGCAGAGAATAATAACCTGATGCAGATGGACGTTTTTGAACGTGCTTGCCAACGAAGCGGTTATAGACAGATTGCGGGCATTGACGAGGCGGGCCGAGGTGCATTGGCTGGTCCCGTCATTGCCGCTGCAGTCATTCTACCAATCAATTGCGGCATTGTCGGGTTGAAGGATTCAAAGCAGTTAACACCGAAGCAACGCGACCTGTTGTCCGACGAAATTTACAGGGTTGCTGTGTCTGTCGGGATTGGCTCTGTGGACAATCACGTTGTTGACAATTTGAATGTTCTTGAAGCAACCTTATTGGCAATGCGTCAAGCAATTGAAAAACTCACACCCCAACCTGATTATCTCCTCGTTGACGGCATAAATTTTCCTGCAATAGATATCCAAGGTGAAGCAATTACAAAAGGTGATAACCGCAGTTATTCTATTGCGGCTGCCTCCATTATTGCCAAGACTACCCGCGATAGACTCATGATTGCGTTGGATCGCACCTACCCCAACTATGGATTCTCCCAACACAAAGGCTACCCCACATCACAACATCGGCATGCGATTGCTCAGTTTGGTGCCTCCGATATTCATCGACACACCTTTAAACTACTTCCAAATGATTAAAATGAGAGGACTTGCGTGTTTTAACACACACGACTTGTAAAGGAAGCGCACGGATGGAGCATTCACGCTTGAACATCGCAAAAACGGGTGAGGCGTTAGCGGTGGCGCATCTCAAAGCACGTGGGTATGAAATTCTTGAACAGAATTACCGAGCAGCACGCGGTGAGATTGATCTTATCGGACAAGATGGCGATTTTATCGTTTTTGTGGAAGTTAAGACGCGACGCAGTCTCAAATTCGGGCTACCTCAAGCGGCTGTAACTACGCAAAAACAGCGACAGATTTCCAAAGTTGCTTCGGCATACCTACAAACCAAGAACCTTTTTGACGCGCCCTGCCGTTTTGATGTAATCGCGATTCATTTGTCCCCACAACTTGAGTTACTAAAACTTGAACAGATTGAGAGTGCATTTGAATTTCAAGCCGAATCTGGATTCTGAACTGCCTTTTGTCAGTTTCAATACCTTACAAGTCAGGAAAACGTAAAAACCGTTTCGCGTTCCCACCCATAATGTCTGCTAACTCCGGTTCAGATAGATTCGGTAGTAACTTTTCTATAACCGTCGTCAGTTTTCCATATCCCGGTTCTTCCAAAATCCACGGAAAATCGGTTGCCCACATTAACCGCTTTACACCAAAATCGTTAAACAAGTTCCGGTGCCATCCTGCCAAATCTTGGTATGGAAATTCCTCCTTGCTGAATGCATACTGACCAGAGAGATGCACCGTAACGTTTTCAAACCGCGCTAACCGGTAGGTGGTGTGCATAGCAAGGTTGTAACCCGTCACTTGAACCCGGGGTCGTCCGAATTCATCCCAACTGAATTTTCCTTTTCCTGGACACATGCCGAGGTGATTTAGCACAACCCGCACCTGTGGGAATGCTTGTATTAGGTATGGCAAGACGTGTGCATTGATAGCGTTCGGATAAAGCCACAAAACATAATCGCGTTCAGCAGCACATTCCCAGATTGGGTACGCCGCAAATTCTCGGACATCCATCTTCGCGAAAATATCACTCGGTCCGCCAAATGTAGAGAACCGAAAGCCGATAATCCCGGTGTCATCTGTCAACTGTGCCATGTGTTCGGTGGGATTCGGATGTCCATCTGGAACAAGCCCGATCCCTAAAAACTGATTCGGATAGTCTTTGAGACAGCGCAGTAGGTAACGATGGTTTGCTATACTTGCTCCTGCCATTTGGACAAGAACTGCCTGATCAATCTGATGTTTTCCCATCTCGTCTAACAGTTTTTCGACAGGTTCTTCCCGTTCCGGGGGCCATTCGGGTGTTGTCTCTCGCGGGAATTCCGGTGAATCCTTTGTGAATACGTGCAGATGCGCATCAATTCGTGGCATTATGATAACCCTCCATTGATTAGTTGCCTAAACTAAACAACTTGCGACGTTCGGGAGTTTGGCAGGACGCTGAGATGGATGCAAACTGTTCCGGTCCAACGCGTCCCGGTGTTCGCTTCTCGTAAATTAGAATAATTGATTTACGCGGCACATCTGAGTGATTGTCCATCGAAACGTGCCATCCGCAGGAATTGAACATAATCGCCGTGCCTGCTTTACCCGGAAAAGCCTTATGCCCTGTCATACTCTCTTGCCGTAACGGACGCGTATATGGACCGGCATCTGGTTTATGGCTGCCTGGCACAAAGCCGAATTCCCCACATCCGGGATGGACATCATTGACATAGATTTGCACCTTGATATGTAGCGGATTGCTTTGTGCGACATCAGGGTGCCACCCTGTATAGCTCACGGGCCACGGTGCCACAGTCCGAACCTGCGGTCCTAATAGGATCAGATCGTGATCCGTGAAATCCATCAATGCCCCGTAGTAGCTTGGATAATCGATAATATCAATGAAGATAGGATCTTTTTCCAACGGATTCGGGATGTCATAGAAGGTCGCAGCGGCATCACCCGCTTCGACTCTATCCAGCCATTCTGCTTTGCATGCATCAGCCCAATAGTCGAAAGCGGTTTGGAGTCGCGTAAGATCTTCTCCTTGAATTGCGTTTTCAAAGACGAGATACCCTTCTGCTTCCCATTGTGCTTTTTGTTCGGGTGTCGGTAGAATCATGATTTTCCCTCTTGAGATGTAAAGGTAATATGAGCAGACAACAATAGAAGCCTGCGGTTCTTAAGAGAAAACGGTTATCAGAAAAACTGTTCTTTATACGCTTGTGCTGGGTTAAAAAACTTTGCCTCTGCCAGCGATTTGCCAGATTGCCTCAACTTGATCGCCTCGTAAACCTACGAGTTTGTCGTGAAGATTGCTCGTCATTCCCTGATGTAGCGGGATAACCGATAGCTGCTCACCCACCTTAAATCGGTGTGAACATTCACTGACATTGACATGTCCATGTTCGACCGACATGCCATAAATCTTCGCGTCTGGGTGTTCGACGATATGTCCATAAGGTGTCGGCGGATAACTGGTGAACGTCTTTTGACCGCCGTCAATAATAATCCGATCAGGTGTTGGCGTGCTGACGACGGTTACTATAACGCGTAAGACACACCGTTCAGGTGTTAGCATCTCTGAATTACCAATCCGGGTCATGCCTTCGTAGACATAGGATCCGCTACGGGTCTCTGTGCAGCCGAGTTCTTTTGATGCCGCTTCCGAACCTGTACCGCCACCACTGATAATATTTACAGGAATCCCGTCGCTTGAGAACAGGTCAAGCGTTTCTTCGATAAATGGCTTCGCTCGCACGTTGCTCGGATACGTCATGATACCTTGGAAATCAATGCCTTGCATTTTCATAATCTGTTGTGCAAGGCGTTGTGCTTCTTGGGGTGATTGCACACCACAGCGTCCACTTCCGGTATCGAGTTCCACGATAACAGGCACAACACAACTGTCAGCAATTGCTTGTTGAGAGATACCGGTTGCGGTCTCTTCTGAATCAAGTGCGACGGTAATTCGCGCGCGCTGGACGAGTGCAGTCAACCGTTTCAGTTTCGGTTTTCCGACGATGTTATAAGGGATAAGGATGTTGTCAACGCCAGCGTCCACCATCACCTCTGCTTCGCCTAACTTTTGACAGGTGATACCTTGTGAACCGGCGGCGGTTTGCAGTTTAGCGATTTCTGGCACCTTATGCGTCTTGGTATGGACACGTAGCGGAATACCGAGTTGATGACAGTGTGTTGCCATGCCATCAATATTCCGTTCAAGCACATCCAGATCCGCAACAAGCGTCGGGGTGTCTAAGGTAGCAATATTCATTATGTTCCTCGTAACGTATGTTTGCAAGCGACATCGTACATCAAATAGATTTCTGTGCTTAATTTACCCGTTGTTTACTTTTCTGTCAAGTAGTTCGTACCACAACGGTTTATCCTTGATATTTTCTCAAAAATGGATATAATAGACATACTTTACAAGGGCACCTACTGTTTGAAGTTGATCATAATTTTCTTAAAGGGGAGCATAATAATTGAAACGATTGATTGTTGGGATAACTGGCGCGAGTGCGGGTGTCTATGGTGTCCGTCTGCTTGAGGTTCTCACGAAACACGAGGATATAGAGATACACTTGACTATTTCTTCATCTGGTGCGCGCGCCTTGTGGGAAGAACTTCAGATTGAAGTGGACCTTGATAATTTTGAGCTGGAGTCGCTTATTGGAATCTCCTCACCGCGAGTTATTTACCACCATGAATCGGACATTGCTGCGCCGATTGCGAGTGGCTCTTTCCGCACTGAGGGGATGATTGTGGTACCGTGTAGCATGGGGAGCATCGCCTCTATCGCTGGTGGTATCTCACGTAACCTTATTCAACGCGCCGCGGACGTGTGTATCAAGGAGAACCGTAAACTTGTCCTTGTTCCGCGTGAGACCCCCTTAAGTGCTATTCATCTGGAAAATATGCTCAAGTTATCGCGTATGGGGGTTTGTGTGTTACCTGCGATGCCCGGGTTCTATCACTTCCCAAAGAATGTTGATGATCTGCTGAACTTCGTTGTGACAAAAATCTTAGATCAGTTTGGAATAGATACAAAACTGATTCAGCGGTGGAAAGAATAGACATTCAACCTTTTAAAGTTGATGCGGTTGGATTTTCTTTTGCGTACAGAGTGCTATTCCTGTTTTGTCCGACTATAATGCCTCTGCCATAACCACCACAGGACTGCCGGAATTAATGGTAACCCTGCCATGCCCCATAGAATCGTTCGGACGTGGTACTGATCTAATAACCAACCAACAATTGCCGTGCCGATCCCACCCATGAGTGTAAAAAGTGCAAACTCAGTGCCGAAGATACGTCCCCTGATCTCGTTCGGGGCGCGTTGAAGGAGGAGTTGCGTTGAAAACACCCAGGCGATTCCGCCACCGATGCTTCGGATGAACCCACCGATAAGTACTGCAGCCAAACTATAGAGAGGGGCAATAATCACAAGTCCTATTGCTCCAATGAGATAACCGAGGCTAATACTTATCCGAAGCGGTTTATCCCGGTCGCCTGTCCAGTGGCGTGCGAGAATCGGTCCGATCCCGCTACCAACACCGTTCATGCAATACATCAGTCCTAAACTGATTGCGCCGCCGACCCCAATAACAAAGTGATTCTCAGCAATTTTAATTTGAACGACTTGAAAACCTGAGGAGAGTAGAAAGGCTATAACTGCCTTATGCATCGCGATGAAGAAAATGTCGGAGTGCTGACGCATATAGTGTAAGGTTGTTAACATTGCCTGTGCAGGATGTTCGGTCGTTGTGGATGGCTGTTCGGGAAGTTTAATTCCAAGCAGAAAACCGGCTGAAAGCACAAAGGTTAGTCCATCAATAACAAAGGCGGCCTGGCTACCGAAGAGTCCTGTTGTTAATCCACCGATAGCAGCACCGAGGGCAAGCATTACCGACCATGAGGCGGCACTGAGGGCATTCGCTGTGCCGAGTTCTCTCGCGGAGGTGATATCTGGAAGAATCGCGCTCCGAGCAGGACTGAAGAATCCGCTTACCCCAAACAGGACTGTTGTGAGTGTATAGAGCAGCCAGATATCGCTTTCGTCTCGGACGAAGAGAAAACCGAAAACGATGAAAACGCGCACAATGTCGGTGATGATTAAGAGGTGTTTCCGGTTATAACGGTCCGCGCATATTCCAGCGATCGGTGCAACGAAAAAGGGTGCCAACATCCGAATCGTAAGCAGGATACCTACGGCGAGTCCAGATTCAGTTAACTTAGTAATTAATATCGCAGAAGCGATAAAGTTAAACCAATCTCCGAGCAAGCTGACGACCTGCCCGCACCAGAGCCAGCGGAAGTTAGAATTCTGCCGGATCAGTTCAATATACCCAATCGGTTTTCCTGTTTCCCGCTGGTTATCTATCGCAGACTTTATTGGCGTGCGTTCCTGCTTAGACAATTACAGACCCCACCGCTCGTTGATCGGTTTCTGATAAACTTCAACGTTTCCTGCTACCACCTCCTCATAGTCTACTGCCTGTCCGCATGCGTTGGATTCATATATCGCTTCGCAGATAGATTTGGCGCGGAGTCCTACCTCGGCATCAAGTTCGGGAGGACGATTGTTCGCTATTGCGTCTACAAAATCGTAACATTCAAGCACTACGCCGTCGGTGAAATTGTGAGGGAAGAGCCGCGATTTTTCTTCCGCTGAAAGGCTTGCCATATACTCGGCGATAAGGCTTTCCATGCTATGGCGAGTCCCGTCTTTGAGGATGACTGCCCCACCATCAAATGGGCCGTGGAAGATGTCTCCGTTATCGAGCAGACAACCTTCGCTACCGTAGTAGACGACGTGCTGGAAATCGTGTCCGACCGCTGCCCATGTACATGTCCAAAGCCCAATGACTCCGTTTTTGAAGTTAATAGTTGCGACCCATGTATCTTCTTGCTCGTTCTTGACGATTTCACCAGCTTTGGTGACGCGTAAGTCCTCGAATTGGCAGACGCGTGCATAGACATTACTCGGGTCCCCAAAGAGGAAACGTAGTGTATCGCAGTAGTGCGCGCCGGAGTCCATGACCATTCCACCGCCGCCAAGAGTTAGATCAAGTCGCCAGTGCCAATCGCTTTGGGGATTCGGTGCCCGATAACTGGCGTGCTGTGCGGAAAACATCCGTAAGTCACCGAGTATCTGTTTTTCGTTCATCAGCCACTCCGCGGTACGCCGACTCGGCATCCGACGGATGTTCTCAGCAGTCGCAGCGATTTTGTTATTCGCTTCCGCAGCGTTAATAATCGCATGGCTCGCTTTGACAGTAACCCCCATCGGTTTCTCTATCATAACATTAACACCGTTGTTGAGACACTTTATCGCGTTGATGTGGTGGTGCGCGTGTGAAGTACAGATATCTGCCCCGTCCAAGTCGGCTGTTGCGAGCATCGCATCGGTATCATCAAATACCGCTGGTTTTTTACCTGTTACCTCTTTGACTCGCTCAGCGAATTGGTCCGCCCGTTCTTTGACTTCATCGCACATTGCGACGAGTTCTACTTTTCCCGGATCTGCTTGATGTATTGTGAGATAGGCGTTGAGATGTCCATTCGCCATCCCCCCGCATCCGATAATTGCAATTTGAACCGCCATGATTTTCCCCTTTTTTGGTAGAAGTGTGAGTCTAATGCGTTACAATAGACATTATAATGATTTAATCGACAGGTATAGGATAAGTCCAAGGTCTGAAGTTTAATCTAAAGTTGTGTAGACCCCAGCAAGTTTGCATGACCAAATCAGCGAATCCTTTTTTGTAGTTGCGCAACTTATCTTTGACGATGCGGTATCTCTTGATGCCAGCAATGACGTGTTCAACGCGTATGCGTATGGACGAAATCTCTCGATTCTTCGCTTTTTCTTGATGCGTCAAGTCTCGACCTTTGGGTTTCTTTGTCGGTTGCATGATCTTGACCCCGGGACAGGTAAACCCTTGAAAACCGGTATCTTGATACAAAACACTCCCAGGGGGTGGCGAATAGCCTGCCATGTCAGCGATACGCTTGTCGTGGATGCGTCCTTCATACGACGCTGTGAGAAATACGACTTTGCTATCGGCATTCACCATGAGGTTGTTTTTCAGGGTATGTTGCTTCTTTTTGCCACTGTAATGTGCCTTTTGAGTTTCTCGGTCTTTCGGACGCTGAATCGGACGCTCCGTGCCATCATGAAAAAAAATGATCTGACGCTTTGGCATCTGTTGAGGGGACTACAGACGTATCAACTTTTGAGGCGGATGCCTCCCGCGATGGGAGTTCTCCAAGGTCTGCCAAAGCACCGTTGAGGATCGGCAAAAGCCGATGAATCCATTTGTTGACGACAGGTTGAGCCATACCAAATAACTCACCGAGGACTTCTTGCTTCATCGCTTGGCGGAGGTAAACCAAAATAAAGAGAAGCTTATCTTCAAGACTCGGTAAGCAACTATTTTGGTAAGTCGTATACTTGCGTTTTTTTCTCGGTTGCCCTTCAAGCGTATGTGTTTCAACGTATGCCAGAAACAGCCGAGAAAAATACGGCAGGAGTGCTGCGAACTCTTCAAGCGTATAACCTGTCAGAGACAGAAACTTTTTCGGTTCATCCTTGAGATTTTCATAACGCGTCATGAGGGGGCCTCCAATATGATAGAATTGTTACAATTTTATCATACGCTAACTATAACTTACAAGTAAATCGTTATAATGTCTAATATCACAGATACGTTTTTTTAGCAAGTTTTGGGATTTATCTGTAGGGTCATTTAGTTCTTTTGTAGGAGCGATCTCCGAATCGCGATATATCCCTGTAGGAGCGAGCTGTGCTCGCGATCTTCCGAGCAAAATGGCTAAAAACCCCAAAACTAAATAGCCCTATTTATCTGCATCTGCCCCCAGTTTTCCGAGAGTTGCTTTTTTAGGTAGGATTGTGTGGTATCTGGACGCAAAGCGTGTCTATTATCGTTTTATAGTAAAACCCGAAAATATGTTTACACTTTAAAGAGCAACAATTCCGCGAATACACCCGCTCGCTGGCGAGGTTTCCTAACCTCGCCAATGTAAAGTTAATTGTGGGTTTTACTATAAGTGTTGATTGCAGAAGTGCACTATCGGGAGAATTTGGTCTCCGCCTACCTCTGCGATACCATTATTTGGACAACATCCTCAAAAAACTAAACTTTTCGGAATTAGTCGTTTTGGACTTGCAAAAAGTTGTTAGAAACCGCGATGAACCCTTGTAAATAAAGGGTTTATGTGATACAATATAGATAAGAAAATAGGGGATTGTGAGTCCCCTATCGAACCCAAAAAAGCGGGTGGCTTTTCTTGATTCCCCTTATCTGATTATTTTATCAGAATTGACTCAGGAAATGCAACCCCTAAAATAATAGAGGAGCATTTTCTGATGGATGTGATCAAGATTATGGAGATGTTTCCAACGCAAGAGGCTTGTATTGCGTATTTAGAACGTCTCAGATGGCAGGGATCCCCAGAATGTCCACATTGTGAGTCTACACACGTCAGACGCCGGACCGAACACGCTATAGGACGTATTGGACGCTGGAATTGCCACGATTGCCGATCCTCGTTCAAGGCAACACACGGAACACTCTTTCAAGGGACGAAGATACCGCTTCAGAAATGGTTTCTCGCTATCTCGTTGATGGCGAATGCGAAGAAAAGCCTCTCAAGTTGTCAACTCTCACGCGATTTGGGGTTACCACAAAAAACATGTTGGCGTCTAATGATGAGTATACGCGCAGAGATGGCGAAGGATAACGTCTTACTACAAGGAATTGTTGAGGCAGACGAAACCTATATCGGTGGCAAACGCAAGAAAGACTACGATAAAGAGGTTGGCGAACCCCGTAAACGCGGGCGCGGCACAGCGAAAGATGTCGTGCTTGGTGCCGTCGCAAGAGGCGGGAAAGTTGTCGCTGAACTTGTTGAGAATGTCAAGGGTAACACAATCGCTGAGTTTATCAAGACGTTTGTGAAAATAGACGATGCCGAACTCTATACCGACCAATATAAAGGCTATAACTCTATCGGTAAAGAGATGAAGCATGAAACGATGAACCGGAGTCAGAAATGGGAGCCTGATGGGATACATACGAACACAATGGAAGGTTTTTGGTCTTTTGTGAAGCGTGCGTGGTATGGATCGCATCACCACTATTCAACACAATACACGCCCCTGTATCTCGCAGAGGCGTGCTATAAATACAACTACCGCGATGAAAATATCTTCGCGAAGTTTCTCACCGAAAGTATGAGCGGTGAAATCTGAAAAAATGAAAAATTCCAAGTCCAAAACGACTAATTCCGAAACTTTTTATAGGTGAAAACGTCTAATTCTACAGCGTGGTGGCAAGGATAATTCCATTCCATCGCTTGGCGGGGCCCTTGCCTCCGAATGGTATTGAACATTGTGCAATAGTTACTAAGTGCGCGATTCATGATGGACATGATACGCGGGAAGAAGTAGCTGACATGTTCGCTTAAATTACTGTTGGCACTTGATTGGATGCTACAATAACGTGAGTTTGAAAAAAGTTTATAAGTTAGAAAAGCACGGGTAAATCGTTGCTTGCTTGAAGTTCCGAGAGGTTCACCGAAGGTTTGCTCTCCAAAAACTGATACGCAATCAACGCAGAAATAACATTCACTTGGAAGTTAACGAAACTTCTATGCCGACTGTGTTCGACTTGCGTCTGTGTTTTCAGTTCCTTGATCACCGATTCAATAATCGTCCGTTTTTTCAGCAGCACCTCATCGGCAATAGACAACGGCAGCGGTTTCATGTTTTTACGGACTTTATAGCAGAGGTGGATACCTTGCTCATTGAGAAACTCGCGGAGGTCTTTGGAGATATACCCCTTATCGCCATAAAGATTTCCGAACAGACGCTCCGACGACAACTCCCATAGCGGTTGACGGTCATCGGTATTCCCCGGGGTCAACTCAACACCTAAGAGATCCCCTTTCTCATTGATCATTAGGTGGAGTTTAAAACCGTAGAACCATCCCATTGAGGTCTTTGAGCGTCCGGCATGTTCTGCGAAGACGCGATGTGATGAAATGCGCTTATTGTCGCAAACTCGCAACCGTGTCGAGTCAACGAAGGAGATACCGCTACATTCACCGAGGTGGGAAACCTGAAGATAAAGTGTCAGAAGCGTCAGCACTTCTTTCTTGAGTTCAACGAACCGAGAATAACTCACCAGATGTGGAAACTCGGCGGACCAATAGACGCAGACGTGTCTTTCGTAAAAATGCTTGAACGTCCGATACCCACTTTGATGGAACGCAATCAGGAGCGTCATCACTTCGCTCGGATGCAGTTGCCGTGGACGTCCGCGCGTTTCTGGGGGTGTCGTCTCTGGCAGACAATGCCTCGTCTGCCATTTCTCGTAAGCCAGAAAAAAGTCGTCTATTTTACAGAAAAGTGTTATGATATTCATCAGAGAACACCTTTGGGTTATAGAGATGTGATAACCTCATTATACCAAAGGTGTTCTCTTTAGGCAAAAACTTTCAATTATTTATCAAACTCACGTTACAATACTTAAAAGGAAAAATTTATCATGTTGAAGAAATGTGTTTATGTCCTCCTCTTGGGAGTATTACCCGCGTTATTTGGGGGACTAATCCTTGTTACGAGCAATGTGTCGGCACAAGAGGTATCCGTTACTGACTATGAAGTTCCAGTCAGTTCCGCGGACCGGTTCCTCATTGATTTTTCCATGAACCATGCAACAACAGGATCGGATGCAACAACTAGCAAAGGAAATATTGGAGGTATTTACAAAAGGTTTTATGATTCCTTGCCATTTGGCTATTCGATTGACATTATTGGGTCTGGTTTGCTTGATAGAAACATAGAGACCGATGCGTATGAAACAAATTATCAAGTAAATGGAGATGCCAGCATCAAAAAGTATTTGATGGAAAACAATCCGTTGCTTGAAGATAGCTTCGGCTCTGTCCGTGTCAGCTCAGACATGCTCAGGATATACGACCGACCTGCTTCTGCCGTGACTGTCGGCCTTGGATATGGACGATTTATTGAAGCGACTGCGTTGGCAAAAGCCGTCCGCATTGAAGAATATCTTATTAAAGAGGGAGAGCTGAGCGGTCATCTGCCCAAAGACACGATTCTTGAATTGAGTAAGATTGTCAAGCGCGAAGACGAATATAAAGACAAGTTCGGCGATACCTACGAAAAACAGTGGTATAACGACATGGAAGCAGTCATGGCTGAATCAGGTCTTCTGAAAGATAATGGTCTCAGTGCAATAGGCGTTATTCGGATTGAGGAGATTCTTGAACGTGAGAACATAGCAGATCGGTTCTATGGCTGGGACGTGACGCTTGGTTCCAAATTCGATATCACCACGCCCTATACCGACCTGGAGCGTCCAATCGCGAATCTCGATGTGACTGCGAGTTATGCCCGTCCGATAGGATGGAAATGGCAAATCAGTGAACGGCTTTCAATGAACACGCCCTTTGATAACTTCGGAACGGGATTCTCGTTGTCATTATCAAGCGATATTTCCTACGAATTGGCCAACCGTATTGACCTTCGTCTCCGACATCTGTTTCGGTTGGATAAACAGGAAGAGGCGGATACAGAGAATAGTCATTCATTCGCGGCCTCGTTCATCTACTACATTGAGAATAACATCAACTTAGTCGTAACGGAACAGATTGAAATAGTGCCTGATGAAGACATCGTCACCAACTTTACCGTTGTACTCAACTACCGCGCCTTCTAAGTTTCTACACAAATGCTGAAGAAATACCCAAGCAAATAAACCCTCCGGGACTCAAGAGCGATTTTCGGGTATATTAAGGTTTGTGCCTAAAATCCGGTGCGGTTTGAAACCGCACCTACCTAGCGAGTGTTCACATATTTTTAGATTTTACTATAAGTACTAAACTTTGGACAATTTTTGAGAATCCTTAGGTGATAAACTCGATTGAGAAATACCTTAGGCATCTGTCGAAACTCAACATCTTTTTTATACACATGTCGTCCCTCTGGGGCTTATCATCGGGACCGGATAGCATTTCTATAAACATTCCGCCCCGCTGGGGCTGCGCTTTCTGTTTTGAAATGCCTTTTTTTATGAGTTGGGTCAAGGAAACAAAAACGCGTAATATTAGACAGGTTTTCGGTGAAAGCAGCCACTAGTGTTGATGAACTGGTGGAAATACTATTCAGATTGTCCAAACTTTAGTACAAGTAGAGAATATGCCCATTCTTCCCGCTCCAAAGGGGCCATTCACCATCCGGATACAAACGGATTCGGTCAAAGTCAATCCAATCTTTCAAATTAAATATCGGCGACACGTCACCGAATATCATTATTTAGGCAATACCCTCCGTTTTTGTAAGTGGTTTCCTATATCATAGAGGTGGTAATTGAAAATTCCATTATTACACCCATTTAAAGGATATTCTCAAAAGGTAGGACTGCCTCCAGGGACCCTTGGTTATCTCGGTGAAGAGCCAACGGAACCCATTCGGATTACTATCATTGATTATGATGAAGGGCACATTCATGAGGACGAAGTCCAAACGATTGAAGAGTGCCTGCCTTTCAAAAATACAGAAACTGTAACATGGATTCAGATTGAAGGGGTACATGAGACACCTATCATTGAAGAGATTGGGGAACACTTCGGTGTCAGTCACCTTTTACTTGAGGATTTGATGAATCCAAACCACCTTCCCAAAATAGAGATTCATAAAGATTATGTCTTTATCATCCTCAAAAGTCTCGACTATAACGCCGTATCCTCAACGGTTTCCAGAGAGCAAATTAGTCTTATCATCGGTCCCAATTTTGTTATATCCCTCCAAGAAAACCGTAGCGAAATCTTCACATCTATCCAAAATAGACTCTGGAATACGCAAGGCAGAATTCGGAAGATGCGATCGGGTTACCTTGCGTATGCATTGATAGATGTTATTGTTGACAACTATTTCTTAGTTCTGGATGAACTCAGCGAACGGATTGAATCATTGGAAGAAGAGACCATTGTGCATCCGACACCAGAAGTTCTCACGAAGATCAATATTTTGAGAAAGGAACTTCTGCTGCTACGGAGACCGATTCTCCCGTTACGCGATGTTATCACAGTGATTCTACATGAGGAAACACCGTTACTTGGCGAAAACACCTCCCCGTACTTCCGTGATGTTTACGATCATCTCATTCAGGTAATCCAAATGTTAGAGATGATTCGGATGGCTGTTTCAGGATTGTTTGATACTTATAATTCGGCGGTTAGCCATAAGATGAATGAAGTCATGAAGGTGTTGACCATAGTTGCCACATTCTTTATTCCGTTAACCTTCATCGCCGGTATTTACGGGATGAATTTCAAGTTCATGCCCGAACTTGAAACGCGATGGGGCTATCCTGCTGTCCTGTTAGTCATGGGGGGCATTGGAATTGCTATGTTTATCTATTTCAAAGTCAAAAGATGGTTCTGAATTTTTAGATAACGTGCTGCAGGAGAGTACTCGATTGGGACGATTATCTTTACTTCTCGTCGGAGTAACCTGTTTAATTCTTCGGACAATACCTGCGTATTGCCAGTTTGCAGATTTACCGGATGATGCGAAAACAGTAGACATCGGCGTGAACGGCGACGGTGCTTCACAGACGCTCAGCATAACGACTGTCGTACCACTCCGCAAAATTAATGGTTGGGCGGGTATCTTTGGCTCGCGCGCTTCCGGTGAAGGGGCAGTACTATCTGAAATCGCCAAAGCACGTGCCCAAGGCGGTTTTCGTATAGGCACATTTGGTATTGAGGCATTTATGGATTTAGAGCGTGACATTGCCAAAGGTACTGCCCTGACATCGCAGATTGGCAGTTATATCCGTCCGGGGATTTATGAGAAAGGCACGCTCCGTGTATCTGGCGGTATCGGTTGCTTTCTTGAAAATATTCAACCGCATAAAGACCTTGTTCTGAAAAAGTTTGATCCGACGACGTTTCGATGGTTGGCATTTTCGTCTATAGGGTGGCAGAAACTCAATACAGTGTTAAAATTCACGCCACAAATTGGCTTTAAAAACTTTCAGTTTTCGGCAGAACCCACTATCGCTTTTAGCCTATCCACTCGATTAGGCTTGCGTTTAAGTGGGTCAGTGACTTATAATAGTGAACCACTAACAGAAAATTGGCATTACAAGTATTTATCAATATTACGAATTACATTGTAGTGGCATAAGAGCGAGTGAGCACCAGCATTTCGGATAATCTAATATATCATCCGCTTTTAAGGTGTCGGTGCCCTTGTGTATTTGCCTGTATCAATTCTACGAAACCAAAGGAAAACTGGCGATGTCTTCAAACCCTGGACAACAATCCGGATCTGAACGCGGTAGCAGTACCTCAAACCCCCAACAAGGGCACGGTTTCGGCACCGCCCCTGTGTTCCTTGCCTCGATTAGCACCATTCTCGGTGCGATTCTTTTCTTGCGATTCGGTTACGCGGTCGCTCACGTCGGACTTTGGGGGGCACTGATGGTTATCATGCTTGGGCATTTTGTGACGATTCCGACAGTCTTAGCGGTATCCGAGATTGCGACAAACCGCCGCGTCGCAGGTGGCGGCGCGTACTACATTGTCAGCCGTTCCTTCGGCGAGAGTATCGGAGGCACCATAGGAATCGCACTGTATATTTCGCAAGCGATCTCAGTTGCTTTTTATATTGTCGCGTTCGCGGAAGCCTTTCAACCCATCTACGGATTGCTTGAAACCACGCGCGGGTTGCAGCTTGATCCACGCTGGGTCAGTCTCCCTGTTACTATTGTAATCATTATACTTATGCTGACGAAAGGCGCGGACCTTGGTGTGCGGATTTTGTGGATTGTTAGTGCGATCCTCACAGCATCCATCGCTGCATTCCTATTAGGCAAGGGGCCTGCAGAGATGGCTTTACGGCCTGAGGGGCTAAATCTGACGGCAACTATTCAAGATCCTGATAGCTTTGGCATAGTTTTCGCGACCTGCTTTCCTGCTTTCACCGGTATGATTGCAGGTTTAGGGCTATCCGGTGACCTCAAAAACCCTCAAAAAAGCATACCACTGGGTACGATCGGAGCGACATTCGTTGGTATGTTCATATATGTGCTTGTCTCCATCAAGTTGGCACAGCGTGCCACACCTGAAGCCCTTGCCGAGGACTATTTCATCATGGCAAAGATTGCGCTATGGGGGCCTGCAATTTATATTGGATTAGGAGCAGCCGCACTATCTTCAGCCCTCGGTTCAATCATGGTGGCTCCAAGAACGCTGCAGATGCTTGCTCGGGACAACGTCTTGCCTATCCCTAAACTGAACCGTCTCATGGCAAAAGGCATGGGAAAGACGCAGGAACCGGTGTACGCAACATGTGTATCGGGCATTATTGCCGTTGTGTTCGTAGCTATCGGCGAACTCGACTTTATCGCCCAGATTTTGACCATGTTCTTCATGGTAACCTATGGTGCGCTGTGTGCGGTGTCATTCTTAGAGCATTTCGCAAGCAATCCATCCTATCGTCCGACATTCCATTCTCGCTGGTACTTATCCTTGGTAGGGTCAGTGATGTGTGGTGTGTTGATGATCCGGATAAGTCCGTTGTACGCTTTGATCTCAATTGTCCTCATGGCAATCGCCTATTTGGGTCTGCGACGCGGTCACCAGGATCAACGTGATTTAGTAGCGATCTTCCAAGGTGCGATGTTTCAATTAACCCGATGGCTACAGACGACCTTGCAAAAAAGCCGTGTTATTTCGTCTGAAGGTGGATGGCGCCCTTCCATTGTCGCGGTGACACGATTCGGCGAACGACGATTAGGGCATTTCGATCTGCTCCGCTGGATCTGTCATAGACATGGGTTTGGCCACTTCATTCGATTGTTCAACGGAGATTACTCGTTTTCTGGTGAGATCCAGGCACGCATCAAAGTTGATGACTTAATTAAACGGACAGAGGTGAGTAGGGCAGGCATTTTTGTCGATTCCCTTATTTCACCGACATTCCAACTCGCGCTGGCACAGATACTGCAGATGCCAGGAATTTCGGGCTTGCCAAATAACTGTATTTTACTTGAGTTTGACCAAGAGAATACTGATGAGATTGACGAGGTTGTGCAAGGATCTCAGCTCGCTGCAAATTCGCTGTTCAACGTCCTAATTCTGCGATCAACAGGGTACCGTTTCGGCTACAGATCTTCTATCCATGTTTGGGTGACAGAGGACAACTTGACAAACGCTCCGATGATGCTTTTGCTGGCGTATATCATTGTCGGACATCCAGATTGGAAACGTGCCGAAATCCGGCTCTTCGTGTGCTCCGATTCCAGGGACGTGGAACGCGAGACAGATAAACTCTCAACACTCATGACGGAAGGCAGGCTGCCGATCTCCACGCAAAATGTCACTTCCGTGTCATACGATAGCAAGGAAACTTTAGAGGAAGAAGTCTCACGCCGCTCCGAGCAGGCTGACTTGACTATAGTGGGGTTAACGGCTGAAAACCTCGGTTCCGATGACTTAGCACAAACACTGCAGTCTTACAAAGGGGCGAACGATGTTTTGTTTGTCCATTCAATTGAGCAGATCTCGATTGACTAACAATGTTGAAGTGTGTAGGTTAGGACGGTCTCCTGCCTTTCGTGTATATCCAGCAACGAGTAGGACAGCATTAGATGGATGAATTAGTTCAACAATTTTGGGATTTACTTCAAAGACCTGTCATCACTTTGGGTGAAGAACCTGTAGAAGTCAGCCAAATTATTACATTAATTGGGACTTTAGCAGCCTCACTAGTAATCGCAGGTTTGTTACGTCGATGGTTCCGTCGTATTTTCAATAGTTTCAGAATGCCGCAAGGCCTTGCAAATCGATTGCTTGCTGTTTTGTTCCTTATCGTTCTAATATTTGGTATTGGCTTATCGTTCCGATTGGCTGAAATTAGTACGGGGTTCCTTGGGAATCTTTTTAATTACCCACTCACAGAACTGTTTGAACCGCCCTCAAAACCTGTGGAAACCGAAGCGGGAGAAGCAAAATCACCCGTAGAAGTTGGTGAAGGTGACAAGAAATTAACCTTGGCGAGGTTTTTTTATGGATTTGTGATTGTCTTCGGGATGTATATCCTGTCAAAATACGTACAGTGGATGCTGCGGAGACAGGTGCTACAAGCCTTTCAAATTGCAAGGCATACCCAATTCATCTTGCTCCGTTTTCTTCACTACACTATTATTATTATTGGTATTGTGATCAGTCTCAGTACGATCGGCGTCAGTTTCACAAGTTTAGCAATTATTTTCGGTGGTTTGAGTATCGGTATCGGTTTCGGGTTACAGAATCTCGCATCAAACCTGATTTCAGGGTTTATTCTCATTTTTGAACGCCCCATCAAAATTGGTGATTTGGTGGAAATCATTGACATTGGCATATTTGGTAGAGTGAGTAGTATTAATCTTCGCTCAACGATCATTGTCGCTCTCGATGAGAAGGAGATTATTGTGCCGAATTCCCAATTAATTACGGAACCCGTTCATAACCTTACCCACTATAACAATCGCTTTCGGATTCGCATCTCGGTAGGTGTGTCGTATAGTTCAGACGTAGCACTCGTTAAAAAAGCACTGCTTGAGGCAGCGCACCTGCATCCTGAAGTGATTAAACAACCGATGCCGGATATCGAGAACGTCACCGTTCCCTTCGTTCGGTTTATTAGTTTCGGCGATTCGTCCTTAGATTTTGAATTGCTCGCATGGATTCCCGATTCCTTTCAACGTTTTGATGTTGCAAGCGATCTTCATTTTATGGTTTGGGAAAAATTTAAAGCGTACGGTATAAAAATTCCTTTCCCACAACGGGATGTCCATTTTTATCCGACGGAAAGCGAACAATAACGCAGCATCTGAATTGGGGATTGGTGTGGAGCGGTGTTGATGTTAGGTATATCAACGCTTAGTGTGTATCGGAATGTCGGATGATATCACCTTTGACGAGGTAATAGACCTCTTCACTGATATTTGCAGCGAGGTCACCGACGCGCTCCAAATGTCGGAAGAGGAGTAAAAGACTGATACCGGGTTGGATGAGTTTCGGGTGCTCGCTTAAAATAGTGAGAAGTTCGTGGAGCATTCTGTCATAGATTTCGTCTACTTCATTATCACGTTCTCGAATTTCTAAAGCAAGTTCAGCGTTCCGATTGACAAACGCATCCATCACATCCTTCACCATTGTCTGGATAACCTGTGCTGCGTGCGGCAGGTCAACGAACGGTTTGACAGGTGGGTATTCTAAGAGTTCGATACTCCGTTTGGCGATAGCGACGCTTTTGTCGGCAAGCCTTTCAATGTTGTGGCTGATCTTCATCACCACCGTCAGAAAGCGGAGTTCAAACGCAACGGGTTGATGGAGTGCTATCAGCTGGATACCCGACGATTCGATTTCGTTTTCAAACTGGTCGATCGTGTCATCTGTATCAATTACAACCCCAGCTAACGCTTCATCTCGTGTTAAGACGGATTCGATCGCTTGGCGTAACATCTGTTCGGCAAGTCCCGCCATTTCCAAGAGTTTGTGCTGAAGGGTTCTGATTTCTGCTTGTAACATATCTTCTTCCGAGGCGACTTGAGGTTTCGGTTACCCCAGCCTGCCTGTTACATACTGTTCAGTTCTGTTGTCCTGTGGATTTGTAAAAATTTTTTCCGTTGCCCCGAATTCAATTAACTCACCACCATAGAGAAACCCTGCAACATCAGAGACACGTGCGGCTTGTCTCCTTTTGTTGGTGGCAAAGATGAGCGTGCAGTCGTTTGTAAGGTCGCGCACGAGTGTTTCAATTTTGACGGTCTCTATGGGATCCAGTTCCCCACACGGTTCGTCAAATATCAAAACTTCGGGTTCAACCGCCAAGGCACGCGCGACACAGAGCAGCTGCTGCTGTCCTGTAGAGAGTTGTTCCGGTGTTTCGTCCAAAATGTTCTCAACATCCCCCCAGAGTCCTGTTTTTCGGAGGTTTTTCTCAACGATGCTATCAAGGTGTGTGGATTGGTTTACGCCCGAAATCCGAACCCCATAAGCTACATTTTCATAAATAGAGCACCGGAACAGTGTCGGTTTTCGGAACACCATTCCGATCTGTTTCCGAAGCGCAGTGGTATCTGTTGAAGCGTCCAAGTGGCTGTCTTTAAAAAGTATTTCGCCAGTGGACCTGAAATTCGGCGTAAAGTCATTTAATCGATTGATGCATCGTACAAGCGTGCTTTTCCCACAGTTTGCAGGTCCGATGAACGCAGTTACCTGTTTCTGCTGGACCTCAAAAGAGAGAGAGTTCAGAATCTGCTTATCATCATACCAGATATTTAGATTACGAATACTCAAGATAGGTTTAATTTTTTCAGTCGGCATCTTTAGCATCGTGAGCGGTGTTGGAATTCGCGCCTCCGTTAATCTGGGAACGTTATCTGTGTTGCGCCGAAGAGGTCCGATACATCTCTATAAGGGTGCTGGAGAAAACGCTCAAAAACAGTGCACCACTTAAAAATAGCATGAATCTACCGGGGATTCCTCCGGATTCAGTTGTGTAGTACCATGTATAAATACCAATGAGTAACGCTGCCGCGGCAAAAGCACGAGACATCGCACGGCATCCGCCAGCCAGTATACCGGTGAAGGCGAGTGGCATAACCTGTCGCATGAGTACTTGCCATTTGCTTGCTCCCAGTGCATAAGCCACTTCACGGATTGAGGTTCCAACCGAACGAAGTGCTTCTTGCGTCGTCTTGATTGTTACTGGCATTACCATCAGGACGAATGTTAGTGCTTCAGCATAAAACAGCGTAGTATTACGCTGAAAAGGTATTGCCTCTAACGCAGATGTCTCTGTATTCGGAGGTCCGGGAAGGACCCCAATCGCTTTGAGAGTGCCAGCGTAACTAAAGAAGATACCGATTGCTAAAATTCCGTACAAAAGTGACGGAATACCAGTCAAAATAGCGACTAAACTTTCAATCAAACGCCGAATCCAATTGGTTTTTGGAAGCCATTCTTCTAAGTAGAAAGCACACACTATTCCACATAGAGTTGCCAAGAGACTCATCAAGAGAACAATATAGAGATCGTTAAACAGGGTAGGCATCACGTTTGGTAGTGGTGTTGCTGGCACTGCTTGCATGCTGACGACACGCGTTTTTTTCAGTACATTCCATATAAGAATGAAAGCGACTCCTAATATAACAAAGGCGATGCTCTGCAAAACGATTTTCTGTTTTCGCGCTGCGCGAGTAGTCATGAAATTCATGGTGTAAAGACTTCTTGTGAAGATGCTTTATGCCGGTATAGCAAAACAAGCAGCGTTTTCTAATTTTGATGGAATCGTTGCTCGTGTAGTGCTTCCCTAACCGTACCGCATCTGTACATAATCAGCCGTTCTTTCGTGTTCTGGTGTTTCAAATAGTGCTTGCGTCTCTCTATGTTCAATAAGTTCTCCGAGGAACATGAAGATACACTCTTTACTAACTCGCCGTGCTTGTGCCATGTTATGTGTCACAATTAAAAATGTATAGGTTCCGGTGAGGATGCCCATCAGTTCTTCAACTGCCTGCGTCCCTTTTGCATCAAGGGCGGAACAGGGTTCATCCATCAGAATAAGTTTGGGTTTAAGTGGCAACAGGCGCGCGATACAAAGCTTTTGTTGCTGTTCAAGCTGGAGCGATGTCGCCCGTACCTTCAATTTGTCCTTCAGATCCTCCCAAAGGAAAACGGATTTGAGTGCTTCTTCGACAATTTGATCTGATTCTGTTCGCGTGATACTCCGCATCGGCGAGTGAATCCGGAACCCGAACAAAATATTTTCATAAACCGAAATAGGCAACGGATTCGGTCTCTGGAACACCATCCCAACGGCTTTTCGGAGTTCCGGCAAGGAGACATCTGGATCATAGATATTTTTCCCCAATACCTCAACCTTTCCCTTTGTGGTAACGTTGCCGTAGCGTTCATTGACGCGATTAAAACAGCGAAGTAACGTTGATTTTCCACACCCAGAAGGACCGATAAGTGATGTTATATGACCGTCCGGTATTTTCACGTTAACATCAATGAGTGCCTGAAAATCGCCATACCAAAGGCTGAGGTTTTCGGTTTCAATGCTATGATTTATGGGAGTAGTTTGCGATTCCATATTGCAATTAGTTACCAAAGTGCTCCTCGGCACCGTAGCGGCTCGGTTTTCCAAATGATTTATCCAAAGGTGCCATTGACATAGTCATAAGTGGCTTGATTTGCAGGATTGTCGGAAAAAATTACATCTGTTGCGTCAATCTCAATAAGATCGCCGTTGAGAAAAAAGGCGGTGCGGTTCGCTAACCGTTTTGCCTGTTGCACCAAGTTCGTGACGAGCAAAATGGTCATTTCTGTCTGTAGCGTTTTAAGTACCTCTTCAATACGCATCGTTGTAACAGGATCAATAGCGATAGAAAATTCGTCAAGACATAGAATCTCTGGTTGATGTGAAAGGGCGCGGGCAATTGTCAGCCGTTGCTGTTGTCCTCCTGACAACTTAGTGCCAAGGGTGTTCAAACGGTCTTTCACTTCATCCCATAGTGCCGCTTGCTGTAGACAGCGTTCAACGATTTCGTCTAATTCCGATTTTGTGCGAAGCCCGGCTGTCCGTGGGGCAAAGGCGACGTTATCGTATATGGAAAGTGGTAGCCCTACTGGTAACGGTAGTACCATGCCGATACGCCGGCGTAATCCGTACACATCGCCAATTGTGTTGATGTCTACGCCATCAAGTTTGACAGAACCTTCTATAGTTGCCTCGTGTGTGAATTCCAAAGTTCTGTTGATGACTTTTAGGAGCGTCGTTTTACCGGACTGTGCTGGACCAATGATACCGAGAATCTCGTTTGGATGAACATCAAAGGAAATTCCGTTCAGTGCAGGCTTGTCTCCGTAATGAACCTGTAGGTGGGAAATCTCTATTTTATTTTCCACGTTTTCCTCGTATGTTTAACCTTTTGATTACCTCATCTGTGTTTTCGTCAAAACGACGCGAACTTTTTTAATCAAAGTTAGTGATCCAGACACAATCACAACGAAACATGCTATGCTAATCAGGTCGCCACTAACACCAACGAAGGCAGTAAGAAGTTTCCCACCGACTGTAGTTGGATAGACATCGCCATAACCGATCGTTGTTAATGTTAGAAGGGTGTAGCGTATTGCGTCAAGGAAAGATCCAAATGCCTCAGGTTGCGCTTCCCTTTCAAAGTAGTGGATACCATACGCAGCAAGAAGAACAATTGATACTGACAGCAGCACAACGAATACTAAGAGTTTCTTTATAACGTCAGCTTTGTTCTTCATCTTCTTCCTCACCCTCTTCTGATTTTTTGCGTTCCACCCGCGCTTCCGTCAAAACGGATGCTAACAACCCGGACGGAATTGCGATTAATCCTACCCCGACAAGCGCGACGAGGGCGGTGAAAACTCTCCCGCCAGGGGTCGTCGGATAGACATCCCCATAACCGATTGTGGTTAATGTCACGACAGCCCACCACATTGAATCAAGAATAGAACCGAATGCCTCAGGCTGTACCTCTCTTTCAAAGTAGTGGATGCCGCACGCAGCGAGGTAGACGAACATCAACGATAAGATTACCAGTGCTACGAGTTCCTGTTGAATCTCATGCAGTGCTTCTGTGAGCCGGTCTACCGCTAAAATAAACCGCGTCGCCTTGAATACCCTGAAAATTCGCAAGAACCTAAGGATCCGCAATACGCGAAAACCCTGCACTCTGTCAAATCTGTCAAATCTGTCAAAACGGATGCTAACAATCCAGATGGAGAGGAACAGAGATGGTAAAATGGCAAGCAAATCGATCATGCCATAGAAACTAAAAATGAAATCTCGTTTCCTTGGCTCAATATAGACGCGCAGGACATATTCTATCGAAAACAGTACCAGAAAAGCCACATCTAAAATAATGAAATGGATTGCATAAGGGTCCACCTCTAATTGCTCTCTATCGGATTCAATCACAAAAGTGACAGCAGATGCGAGAATCAGAAATTGGATAAACCCGCTACATAGGTTTCCTTCGATGATTCCTCGTAATCTGTCTTTGCTTTTCATAAAAGTTGCTTCCTATTAGGACTTACGCAGTCTTGTAGGAGGGGTTTTCAACCCCGATAAACCTTTGTCCTTACCACTTCTTCTGGGTTCGGAGGTAAACCCTTAGAATAATCGCTGCTGCGTTGACAAGTAACACACTGCCTACAAGTACCACCGCAATTCCATAAGGGATGCCCTCCGTAACGTCTGGAACCTGCGTTGAAATCGTAAAGAGGTGTAGAGATAGTGCCATACACTGCTCTGTTATATTATAAGCGAAGACGTTACCTTCTGCAATAGCTTTATAAAAGACGGCTCCAGTAAACATAATCGGTGCCGTTTCACCCGCTGCACGCGATACTTGTAGAATCACACCTGTCAAAATACCGCTGATTGAGTTCGGGAGGACAATACGTCGGATCGTTTGCCAGCGCGTGGCACCGAGGTTCCAACACGCTTCCCGGAAGGACATCGGCACCGCTTTCAGAGCCTCCGTTGTGCTGGCGATAATCACAGGAAGGGTCATGATTGCCAATGTGAGCGACGCTGCTAAGATTGATTCGCCTAAACGCGCGAATAGCACAAATGCGCCGACACCGAACAAGGCATGGACAATACTCGGCACACCAGCGAGATTTACAACAGCCAAATTCGTAATACGCGTAAACCAACCCTCACGAGCATACTCGTTGAGATAGACTGCTGCGAATACACCGATGGGGGCAGATACCAATAGCGAGACGACCACCAGATAGATTGTTCCAAGGAAAGGTGCCCATAGTCCACCAGCACGCATGTTATCCTTCGGATTCGTAAACAGGAACTCCAAAGAGAGTACGGGTAGTGCTTTGTAGAGGAGATAGCCGATAATGAGAAGCAGCGGAATAATCATCAGACTCGTCATCGCAAGGAAGAAGATCCGCATTACATTTTCTATCCACCGTTTTTGCCTGCCGATTTCTGTTTCTGTAAACATCGCTTCTGGCGATACCTGCATATCGGTGTTCATATTTCCGTATGATCCTTGAGACTTTATAATAGCAAGTTTGGCTTGCGAGTTACGCCCCAAAATTGCTGTCTAATATAACGCCAGCTTGAAAAAAAATATTAGAAGCCAAAACGGACGCAAATTGCACAAAAAAGCAATATATTCACCCCAAAAGAGGCGGTTTTTAGGGATCTAACCCCCTAAATCCCCCTTATCAGGGGGACTTTAAGAGAAAACGCGTTTGCCCTAAATATTTATCAAACTCACGTTAATATAGCGTTACTCTTGACGAATACCTTTGATAACTAAATCGGCGATGAGGTTCACTACAAACGTAATGGTAAAGAGCAGAACGCCGATGATAAAAAGCACCTGATAGTGTTCGCCGCCTCTCGCAACTTCACCGAGTTCCGCGGCGATTGTTGCTGTGAGTGTGCGAATCCAAGAGAGCGGGCTCGATGGAATGTTAACGGAGTGTCCTGTTGCCATGAGGACAGCCATCGTTTCACCGATAGAGCGCGCGGCACCTAATAAGACTGCTGCTAATAGCCCGTTTTTTGCCGCCGGTAAAAGAACGCGGTAGATCACCTGCCATCGGGTTGCACCGAGGGCTTCCGCTGCTTCGCGGTAGGAGTCCGGAACGGCTTTTAGCGCATCTTCTGCGATAGATACGATGATAGGAACACTCATCAACGCCAGCATAATGCTGCCGTTCAGCATCGTTAACCCGACTGGGACATTGAACACGGCAATAATCAGTTGATTCATCAGGGTCAATCCGATGAATCCCCACACAACAGAAGGGATAGCGGCGAGCAGTTCGATGACAATCTTAAATGTTTCTCTCAGTTTTGGGCTACAGAACTCCGATACGAAGATCGCTGCCCCGAGCCCAAATGGAACAGCAATACACATCGCCAACGCAGTTACGCTAAAGGTACCTAAAATCAAGGCAAGGGTGCCATATCTTTTGTTACCCAGCGAGGTCGGGTACCATTCTGGGCTGGTCAAGAATTGTCCTAAATCTAAGCCGTTGAAAAGGAAACCTGCCCCCTCCCGAAACACGAAGAAGAAGATACCGAAGACAAAAATAATACAACTAATTCCGCATAAGCGAATAAACAGTTCAATTACAGTTTCAGAAAATGGAAGATTCGCCGCTCTTCTTTTTCGCAGGATATTCATATTTTTTAGCTGCCCGTTAGCGGTACAAAACCGAGTTTCTCAACAATTTTTTGACCTTCTGCTGACATAATCCAATCGAGATATATCTTCACTTCACCCGTTGGTTCACCGAGGGAATACATATACAATGGACGTGCGATCGGATAGGTTTTGTCAAGGACATTCTTAAGATTAGGCGCGTAATAGGGTTCGCCGGGCACTGTAGCAACTTCTAACATTTTTACATGCGGAGTCGCATATCCCATCCCACTATAGCCGATAGCACAAGGAGTTCTCCCAATGACTTCAACCACGTCTTTAGAGCCATGTAAATCCAGAGAACCGAGTTCAAAGTCGCGCGATTTACCGAGCAGTGCTTCTCGGAAATAGAAGTAGGTGCCGGAATTAGATTGCCGGCTGATGCGGATAATCTTGTCACTCGGACAGTCGTTGTGTGAAATACCGAGGTCGCTCCATTTGCTTATCGTGCCATCTTCACCATATATTTCCGCAAGTTGGTGGATCGTAATTTTATCAAGAGGCGTGTCGTGGTGGACATAAACTGCAAGGGCATCGTACCCGACAATAAATTCTTGTGGAACTTTACCGGTATTTTGCGTCGCTTGTTCTAACTCTTTCGGTTTGATTTGACGACTACAGTTCGCGATATCTACGGTGCCATTAATAAGCGCGGCGACACCTGTGCCAGAACCACCGCCTGATACCTCTATTGATGCTGAGCTGCTGACATCGACATACATCTCTGCCCACGCCTGTGCCAAATTCACCATCGTATCTGAGCCTTTATTCTTGATAGTGACTTGTGATGTTTCTTTACTTCCAAAGCCTTCGCTATCTTTCGGTGAACAACCGGCGATAACAGAGCCGCATGTCAAAACCACCAAAATGCATATAAAAGTGTAGCCTACCTGCCCGATTTTTTGCATCAATCTACCTCTCTTGCTGAATTATACTATAAATTATAACACGCAATTGTTACGAAAATAAGACAAAATTCGGAATTTTTGCAATTTGTTGAGCGTGGCACATGATTGTTTGATGTAGCACTCCATGTTGTCGGTGGAACCCTCCACATCAATCAGCGGAATGATTGTCAGTTATCAGTTGCCGGTTTTCAGTGGATTGTTGGGTTTCGCTATGTCTCTTTTCACGAATCGGTTATTGGAACTCGGAATCCTCTGTATGATTGAAAGGTTCTCGGTCTTTTACCGCTCTACCCAACCTACTTCTATATTTAGATTTTATCATCGAACTCACGTTACAGTAAAAAGAGAGTCGTTTTCTGGGTAGTTAGTGCGAGTGAAAAATAGATTTGATTTTTAAGCATGGTTGTAGTAAATTAGAGAGTAATGACCCCGCTATACAGATATGCAGCAACGGCAACACGCATTGCTAATCTTTCTTTTAATACCATCGCCAAAAATGGGCAGATAAAGCAGAGGCGTGTCATTTTTTACGATTCAGCACAGCGAGATGTCTATAACACACCGCGGCTTTACGGGCTTCCCATACAGCCGAGCGGTATCGGAAGACGCAACCTCATTGCCCGTCGGTCCTCAAAAGTGGAATGGAAGTTGATGCGAATACGACACGCAGATCGGAGGATTTCCGAGTCGTGTGAAATCAACGCCGCAATAGACGTAGAAAGAGATCGAGGCACTTTTAGAGAAAGTAAAAACCTCCGTTCTGACCTCCGATCTGTCCGAAAAAGCGGATCCTATAGATGCAAGTATGGACATGATTTAAAACGACTTCCGCCAAACACTGAAGGTATTTTTATTCATGAAATCTTTGAACATCACATGTCAATGGACTATATTCATTACATAGCCAGTCAACGCAAGTTCAGATAATTGGCGAAGGTATTGTTCTTTCAATGGGAATATAAAATATGAGTCTACCGCGATAGTCAACACTAAGTTACAAAAGAGGAATAACATTGTGGAAACCAAGTTTCAAGAACTCAAAACCCGTCTGCTTGAGGTGAATGATATATCGTCCGCCGCCGGGCTGCTCTATTGGGATCAATCGACCTATATGCCCCCGGGGGGTGCTACCGCACGGGCGCGTCAAACTGCTACACTCGGACGATTGGCGCATGAGAAATTTACAGATCCAGCTATCGGAAAATTGCTTGATGCGCTTGAGCCATATCAAAAAAGCCTCGCCTACGACTCTGATGAGGCAAGTCTTCTCCGCGTCGCACGGCGAAAATATGAACGCGCTATTAAAATACCAGCAAAATTCACAGCAGAGGTGGCGAATCACACTTCTGAATCTTACCAAGTGTGGACTGAGGCACGTCCGGCAAATGACTTTGAGCGGGTACGTCCGTATCTCGAAAAAACACTGGAGTATAGCAGGCAGGCATCTAATTTTTTCCCGGGCTATGATCACATCGCGGATCCACTTATTGAGTCAAGCGATTACGGAATGAAAGCGGCGGATGTTCGACGCGTCTTTGCTGAATTGCGCCAAGAACTCGTTCCGATTGTTTCTGCTATTACATCACAGGAACCTGCTGACGATGCGTGTTTACACCAATACTTTCCCGAAGAGAAACAACTCGCGTTCGGCTTGGAAGTCGCTCAGCAGTTCGGCTACGACATGAATCGAGGACGACAGGATAAGACGCACCACCCGTTTATGACGAAGTTCTCACTCGGTGATGTGAGGATTACAACTCGGACGAAAGAAAATTTTCTCGGTGATGCGTTGTTCAGCACGTTGCACGAGACCGGACATGCGCTATATGAGCAAGGCATCTGCATGGATTATGAAGGCACGCCACTCGCTCGTGGCACATCCTCCGGTGTCCACGAAAGCCAGTCGAGACTTTGGGAAAATTTAGTCGGACGCAGCCGAGGATTTTGGTATCACTACTATCCGAAACTTCAAAGCGTCTTTCCTGAGCAACTCGGTTCTGTGTCCAAGGATACATTCAACCGGGCAATCAATAAGGTGGAACGTTCGCTCATTCGTACGAACGCAGACGAGGTGACATATAATCTGCACGTCATGTTACGTTTCGATCTTGAATTGGCTATGCTGGAAGGGAATCTGGAAATTCGAGACCTGCCGAATGTATGGCGTGAACGGTTTGAAGCGGATTTCGGTATCGTGCCACCGGATGATAAAGACGGTGTTTTACAAGATGTCCATTGGTATTTTGGGTTGATTGGCGGTTCATTTCAAGGCTATACTTTGGGTAACATCTTAGGCGCGCAATTTTACGCATCTGCTTTCAAAGCGCATCCTGAAATTCCTACTGAAATTAAGAAGAAAGGCGAGTTTAGTACACTGCACAATTGGTTGAAAGAGAATCTTTATCAACATGGGTCGAAGTATACAGCACCAGAAATCATTGAACGCGCAACGGGAAGTCCGCTTTCTATTAAACCCTATATGGCGTATCTGCGCTCAAAATATGGAGATCTATACGATTTGGACGATTGTGGACCAGAGTAGTGGGTAGAGATGATGGAAACGTGGGCCGGTGGGAGTACTTCATAAACCTGCTATCGTCTAAATGGAGAATTATAATTATGGGAAACACACGGTTGCTCCTCATTTTACCCCTCTGTGGTCTTTTGCAAGCATGTGGCGGGCTTAAGCTGATTGATGTTTCCAAAAGTTCCGCTGCATTGCAACTAACAACAACACAGCAGCAGACGGTTCACCCGAAACTGAATCTCATCCGTGATATTGTCGAGGATTACGATTTTGAGAAGAAACAGTTAGAGGCGGATTATCAGGTGTTTCGTGCGGGCATAACACAACGACAATACGGTCGATATGAAGACAGATTCACGGACACACGGACGAGACGGGACCTATATGCATTTCGGGAAGAGGCACGAAAATTTATAAGACAGCGTGACATCTACCTAGACGAAATTAAAGATCTAATAGAGGAAGTCGCAGCAGAACTTACACACGATCAACGTGTTAAATTGGCTGAACTGAAACTCCCCAAATTGGAAGTACCGCTGATGCTTCAGAGCGATCCTTACAGCGAACTCCGCTATATCCCGAACCACCCCCTTGGCGGGGCGAATGTGTTTTAAGCATTTTCGATGGATTATTATGTCAGTTTACTCGGGGACGATTTAAACACCGGTTCGTCCGAAACACAACCGTGGCGAAGTATTGAACGGGTAAACGCTACCCAGCTTTTACCGGGTGATTCGGTCTGGTTTCGAGCCGATCAGACCTTCGTCGGTAACCTTTGTCTTGTGAGTGTTAAGCAAAGTAGTAGACACACGCCATCTGCCGTAACAATAGGCTCCTACGGGTCGGGCAGGGCGACAATTGACGCGGGTTCCGGTGCCGGTTTCATAGCGAAAAACAGAGGCGGTGTGCACCTCGTCAATCTCAATTTTGTCGGGGCAGGGGCATCGAAAAATACCAACTCTGGTATTTTATTCATTAACACCTTACCGGAAAGCGTCAAATTCGCAGATATTCGGATTCATCGGGTAGATATCAGCGGTTTCAAGTATTCCGGGATTAGCCTTGCAGCACAACCGATTGATATGAGTTGGAGCGGGTTTCGTGATGTCAAAATTACGAACACCACGAGCCATGACAACAGCGACGCGGGTATCAACTGTATCGGTGCTTGGAATCCAAATCAAAAAGGCTACGCGCACGCTGATTTTTATATCGGCAACTGTAGTGTCTATAGGAATGCGGGGATCCGCGGTAAGGGCAGTCATTCCGGGAACGGTATTGTCCTCGCACAAGTAGATGGCGCAACTGTTGAGCATTGCCGTGCTTACGAAAACGGCAGCTTAAACGACTACGAAGGCGGGGGTCCTGTCGGTATATGGGCTTGGGATGCTAATCGTGTTGTGATTCAGTTCAACGAATCTCATCATAACCGTACGGGTAGCAGTAAAGATGGGGCGGGCTTTGATCTGGATGGTGGTGTGACGAATTCAGTCGTTCAGTACAACTATTCCCACGACAATGATGGTGCTGGGTATCTACTGGCACAGTTTGACGGAGCGCGTCCGTTTTACGGTAACGTTCTCCGCTATAACCTGAGTGTAAACGACGGTAGACGGAATCGTTATGGAGGCATCCACCTCTGGTCTACTGGTGCGAGTAGCGGTATCACGGACACAACTTTTTATGCGAATAGCATCTACATGGCACAATCCGCCGATGGAAATCCTGCTGCGGTTGATTGTTCGAGCGAAGAGATTCGCAACATTCGTTTCTACAACAACTGTTTCCAAACAGATGGAAAGGCAGTGTTAGCCCGCGGTAAGACAAATCAAGGCGCAATGTTTGAAGGTAACACCTTTGATGCAGATTGCAGGTTTCCGAAATTCCCCATTGGTGGTGTCAATAGTTTTTAGGGAACGTGATTTCAACTTAAATATTTCGCGTGTTATCTGTTGTGTCACAAACCCTTAGTTCAATGTGGTATAGGCGCAAAACAGTTTACGCTACAGGAAACCCATCTACGGCACACGGAGTGTGCCTACTACTTTTAAGGGTTTCCGTACTCTCGTAAGTTGGGTAGAACGGCGTTGAGAAGGTGGATGTCAGTGTTTCAAATACACGTCAAATCCAATAGGCTGCCATATACACTCAAGAACAGAGTGAAACCCAACTTCATCCCATCAGAGTTGCTGGCACTTCAGAACAAAAGCGTTGGGTTTCACTCGGTATCTACTTGATGTGGCGTGTATGGAGAAAACATCGTTTTTCTATGATTTTTACGGTTTTGGTGGCATCCGTTCTACCCAACCTACGATGCGCCGAGGCAGTTTTTCTTAAATTGACACGTATGGATTATAGGATTAGTATCCAAGGAAAGAAGTAGTTAATGAATGTAAAAAACAGAACAATCTTTGAAGGTGATAATCTGCATATCCTACGCGGACTTGATAGTCAGTCAATAGACTTGATTTACCTTGACCCACCTTTCAACTCTAACCGCAACTACTCCGCACCAATTGGAAGCAAGGCAGCAGGCGCGGCGTTCAAAGATACGTGGACACTCTCTGACGTAGATAATGCTTGGCACGGCGAGATCGCAGAGCGAGAGCCCGCATTGTATCAGGCAATTCACGCAGCAGAACTCACTCACGGTAAGTCTATGAAGTCATATCTCATTATGATAACTGTACGTATGCTGGAAATGAGACGCGTCTTAAAAGATACCGGGAGCATTTACCTACACTGCGACCCGACCGCCAGTCATTATCTGAAAATTATAATGGATAGTGTTTTTGGGAAAGATATGTTTCGGAATGATATATCATGGAAGCGTGTTAATGTCCCTAAATCAACAAAAAATAAATTTGGGGCAGTCCATGATTGCTTGCTTTTTTATAGCAAGTCTAAAAAATCTGTTTTTAACCAAATTTATATTGAATATGATCCCGATTATGTCAAATCTCGTTTCAATAGAAAAGATAAACATGGTTATTGGCAAGAATCGCCTTTACTCGCAGCAGGCACTACCAATGGTGATTCGGGTGAAGTATGGAAGAATATAGACCCAACAAATAAAGGTAAACATTGGGTAGTGCCAAGAACAATACCACCTCATATATCACTGCCAGAAAATTGGGAAACATTTAAGGTAAGAGAAAAATTGGATTATTATGATAGCGTAGGACTTATATACATACCACAAAAACATAACGCTATACCCAGATTTAAACGCTATTTAAGTGCAACAAAAGGTAAATCTATTTCTGATATACAGATAGACATACCCTCAATACAAGGTGATTCAATTGAAAAAACAGGATACCCGACTCAAAAGCCTGTTAGGTTGTTAGAGCGTATCATAAAAGCCTCGTCAAACGAAGGCGACTTTGTGCTTGACCCATTCTGCGGTTGTGCTACAACTTGTGTGGCAGCCGAGCGTCTTAACCGCAAGTGGGTAGGCATAGACATATCACCAAGGGCGATTGAGTTGGTGACTATGCGATTGGAGCGTGAAGTCGGTTTTTTGGGCGAGGTTATCCAACGCACAGATATACCTAAACGCAGTGAGAAGTTACCAAACTATCGCACGCATAAGCACACACTCTACGGTCAGCAGGAAGGCTACTGCAACGGTTGTAAGGGACACTTCCCATTTCGCAATATGACCATAGACCATATCGTGCCTCGCTCTAAAGGCGGCACAGACCACGAGGAAAACCTACAGTTGCTCTGCGGAGCATGCAACTCCACAAAAAACAACGACACACAAGCCGAATTAATTGCAAGACTGAAAAAGCAAAGAATTTTGTGACTTATGAAACACTACATATCACACGGGTGTTGGCTGCGGAAACTGTCGAAGTATCGCGACCGGGAGGTCGCTCCTACAAGAGTAATTTCACTGAAGTCTATCGAAAAAGTTATCCAAAAACGCTTCGGCAGCGACTTTAACACACACTTGCGCGTTCGGATCAGGGTGTTGGCGTTCTCGTCGTAGATCGGCAACTGTCATCCCGTTTGTCAAAGTCCCCTCGGTTTCGACCTGTACGTAGGCATCAACACTCTCAAAGTTATCTGGATGTGTGAGCATACCAATCGGCAATGCATCGTGGATATGAAATCCCCAGAACCCGACGTGTTGACGATAAAATTCCATACAGGCTTGCGTGGAGTCCTTGAGAAAATTGGAAATCTTACTGTCTCGCTTATCGACTTCGGCGTGCAACCGTTCGCCTGTTAAGATAACTTGATGTGTTGCGTCAAGCGGCGCGATATGGACAGGTACACCGAAGTGGAAAACTTCATGGGCTGCGTGTGGATCGACGAAGATGTTGAATTCTGCTGTTGTTGTAACGTTGCCGTATTCTTCAAACACTCCACCCATGACAACAATCTTCCGAATCCGTCTCATCTTAGGCGCATCTTTACGGATTGCCTTCGCGATGTTCGTCAATGGACCAAGCGTCACAACAACCAGTTCATCTGGATAGCGGGCTGCCATCTCAAGAATGAGATCAACACCGGACATTGATGAGACATCTGTGTTGGCAGGACGGTACAGTGGACTTCCATCGGCACTGCGCAATTGGCTGGTATTCCCTAAGCCGTCTTCACCGTGGACGTGTGCTGCTGTCACGAGGGGTTTGACGAGCGGTGCTGCTTCGCCTTGGGCAATAATAGGAAACTTGTCAAGGTCAAGCACGCCAAGGATCGTGAGTAGGTTTTGTGTGGCTTGCGCGACTGGAACATTCCCGCAGACGGTCGTTATCGCCGCTATCTGTAATTCAGGTGAACGCATTGCGAGAAAAATCGCGAACGCGTCGTCTACTCCGGGATCCGTGTCTATTAGGATTCGTTTCATTTTCTGCCTTTCTATAAGGTGGGTGCTTGTGTTTTATATTTCCTTTAGCGATTTTAACATCACAAAGCGATTTTGTCCAACGCATTTTCCAAGTCGGGGCAAACATAGACATGTCATCGGTGTTTGTCTCCTGTTGCTCTTTGTCTTTTGTGCACCGCTCACGGCACAGGTTAATATCTTCACGGGTGAAACGATGCAGCAGATGCGACTCGACCCCGGTTGGTATAACAGCATTAACTTGGATTTAACCTATCGTACCGGCAATACAGATCTGTTTACCACGCGCACCCGATTTCGCTCGGATTATCTGTCAAAGAGGTATCACGGCTTTATTTTCGGGAGCCTCCAGCAAGGTCGGAAAAGTGGGGCTTTTTTTATTAATAAGGGCATGGCGCATGCGCGAATTATCCGAAGCCTGACACAGCGAGTGCTTTTTGAATCTTTCGTTCAAAAACAATTCAATGAATCTATTCTCTTAAATGATCGGAATTTGGCAGGTGGTGGGGTCCGGTTCGCCTTGCATCCGCCGAGTTCCAAATTTAATCTCTATCTCGGTATCGGTGCGATGTGGGAACATGAACGCATTCATGATACAGATATCGGTGAGATTACAACCCGTATCCTTCGATCAACCAACTATATCAATTGGACCGGGCAGCTGGATGAACGTATCACAACGAGTGCGACCGGGTACTATCAGGTCCATACACGACATTTTGAAGACTATCGTATTCTTTTTGAGGGGAGCCTTACATTTCGGTTCACGACGAAGTTAGCGTTTCCGCTTCGGATAAATTTCCGATACGATAGTGAACCACCAGTTGGTATCCATAAACATGATGTGGAAATTTTTAATGGATTGCGGTATACTTTTTAAAAAGGCTAAAAGGAGGCAGAGCCATTCAGTTTTCGGTTTTCTACCCGTTTTGTGCTGGGTCAAGACCTTCTTACAGAGGAGTCGGGAATCGGAGTTCCCTCCTACACGAAAACTGAATGCTTTTGTAAAAGGAGGCATCTTATGCAGAAGGTGAAAATAATAGTCTACATCGGCGTGTGTCTTATCGTTTTGTCCAATATCGGATGGGCAGACGGGCATCTCCAAATCAAGGAGAAGGAGAAGCAGCTTGTCTTAAAGGGTAAAATTTCTGAAGCACTCGGTGAGTACGAATCACATTTGAAGGGATCCGTTGAATACCTCGTTTGTGGTCGCAACGGTAAGGAATATGAGAGCATTGTTGTCGTTGAGGCAACAGCGAAAGAAATTTACGATGCGCTTGAAAAACTTAGCATTGCGGTAGGGACACCTCCCGGCTACGATGAGGAAAAGGATGAACCGACACCACCAAAGGGAACCGAGTTTCTTATTTATGTTGAATGGAAAGATGGCGATAAAACGAAAAAGGTACATGCTGAAGAACTAATTTTCAACGTAAAAACCCAAAAGCCGATGCAACAGGTTGCTTGGATCTATTCCGGTTCACGGGTAGTGGCAGATTTGGATAGCGATGATGAAGATGCGATGATACCGCAGGCATTCATGAGCAACGATATTGTCGCCTTGAAGCGGTTTGATGCAAGTGCGCTCTTCCAGAATCCGCTTCCTGAATCGGAAGAGGAGAACATCTATAAAAAGAACGATGCCTCGATGCCTAAACTTGGGACACCTGTCATACTCACGATTGAAGTCAACCAGAAAATGCAACTGTTTGTGCTAATTAGTGGCAAGGTGCAAGGCGTAGGATTCCGCAATTTCACACAGATGAATGCTAAACAACTCGGTATCAACGGCTATGCCAAGAATCTACCGAACGGTAAGGTCGAAGTCGTCGCAGAAGGTGATAAGGCACAGTTAGATGCGTTAGTCACTTTATTAAAGAAGGGACCGCGCTATGCGAGAGTAGATTCGCTTGATGTTGATGAACGTCCTTTCAGTGGGGAATATAAGGCTTTCGGTATCCGGTATTAAGTCATGACGCATACCCAGTCCTGTAGCACACCGCTTGCAAGTGCATACCAAAAAAGTATATCTGGGATTCTCCTTGCAGCAGGACTCTCCACTCGGATGGGAGCACCGAAGCAGCTACTCCCTTTTGGAGAAAGCACTATTGTTGAAACCGTGGTGGATAATATGCTCGGAGCCAAATTCGATGAGGTTATCGTCGTTGTGGGGCACCGCGCAGCGGAGATTCAAAAACAGCTGGGGACACGTCCGATCAGAACCGTTTTCAACCCAGATTACCGCGACGGTATGTTAACCTCAGCACAGGCAGGTATCCGCGAACTCGAAACAAGCGACGCATTTGCGCTCATGCTTGTGGATCAACCCTTCATCACATCTGCCCTGATTGATCAGGTTGTTGATGCTTATGTCCATACAGAGAAGGGAATAGCCCTACCGAGTTATAATTATAAACGAGGGCATCCTGTCATCTTTGATCAGAAATATGCCAGCGATATTCTGGCACTAACTCCAGAGAGCGACGGCGTGCGAGTGCTTTTCAAAAAGTATGGCGATGATATTCACTATGTTACCGTAGATACAGATAGTGTGCTGCGGGATATTGATTACCGCGAAGATTATGAGCGTGCCTTGCGAGAAGAGTGAGGTTTTTCGGATTCTAAATAAATTATGTTCAAATCCATCGAAAATGTTCAAAACGCTTGTGAGAAACATGCATATATCGCGGATAAGGGTTTAGCGACAACCGTCTATCTCGCGCATCACCTCAAAAAGCCCATCTTTCTCGAAGGTGAACCCGGTGTCGGCAAAACTGAAGTTGCTAAAGTACTTGCGGATGCTACAGGTGCGAAACTCATTCGATTGCAGTGCTATGAGGGGTTAGACGCAAACAGTGCATTGTATGAATGGAACTACACACGGCAAATTTTGCAACTCCGTATTGACGAGGCACGCGGTCGCGACAAAGAACACATCGGCACCGACCTCTTTAGTGAGACATTTCTGCTGAAACGTCCACTTCTCGAAGCTATCCAGAGCGATGGCGATGTACCACCCGTCTTACTGATTGACGAAGTTGACCGAAGCGATAGTGAATTCGAGGCGTTTCTACTTGAAATCTTATCTGATTTCCAGATTACCATCCCCGAAATCGGCACAATTCAAGCGAAACATATTCCATACGTAGTGCTGACCTCAAACCGAACACGGGAGGTACATGAAGCACTCAAACGCCGCTGTCTCTATCAGTGGATCGATTACCCTACGATCGAAAAGGAATTGGCGATTGTTCAGACGAAACTGCCGCAGATTGATGAGCACCTCGCGCAGCAATTATGCCAAATGATGCAACTCTGGCGGCAGGGAGACTACTATAAAAAGCCGGGAGTCGCTGAAACACTGGATTGGGCATTGGCGCTCATCGCACTCGGTAAGGGGCAACTGGACGCGGATATCGTCGCTGAGACCCTTGGGTGTGTTTTCAAATATCAGGATGATATCCAACGGGCGCGCGCCGTAGAACTATCGGAGTTGGGATTATAGAATGAACCAGCGTAGGAAAGGTCAACGTGTTGAAATAAAAATCTTTAGAGGAACGGGTTACCTCCTTTTAGTGGCTGCAGCTTTCTGCACGATGATCCCTTTGCTGTGGTTGTTGACCTCCTCTTTTAAAACCGCGAATGAGATTTTCGCAGTTCCCATACAGTGGTTTCCCAGCCTCCCCCCACGCGTTGCCGCATCGCCTTATGTTCTCGAAGATGCTTATCCAAAAATTGAGAAACCGATGGTGGTAGATGAAACAGCGTGGGAAGGACTACAGACTGAACTTACACAAGCAATCTGGACGAAAGCGCAGCGCCACATCGCAGCAAACGCACAGTTTTCTAATTACGTTCAGTCCGAGGAGTTACAAACCGAAATAACAGAAGGGTTGTGGCAACAATTGGTAACGACTTTGCCAGATGAGGTATGGCATAGAACAACAAGATCCGTCGTTACAGCCGTGCAGGACGCTGTTATTCCAGAAGCGGTTGACACAATTTGGGGGTCGGTGTATCGCGAAGTTGCAGTTGGAACGCTCCTGATAGAAGATATTGACTTCAATCGCACGCCGATTGAAGTTGTAAAATGGGAGACAGTATCAGGAACAGGTACACGGATTCGTCCATCCGAGGATACGCAAGCAGTTGCGAATCTATCCTACAATTTCCAAGACAGGGACACCCTCCATATAACGACTACTATTCCTACACCTATCCCGATTGATCGGATTCGGCGACTCACGTTGCCTATCCGCGGCGATGCTTCTTACCACCGTCTCTCTTTAACCGTGTCTGTCTTGCAGTCTGGAGAGGCTACAAACAATACCGCCAATGGAATTACCTATCAACCGACACGACCTTTTGTTTTAGAGAGTTCGTTATGGAAAGATACGGTGTGGCGACTACACGGCATCCCCGGTGAGTTAGAATCATTGCATATCACGATGCATCAAGTTGAAACAGACAAAGCAGCCCTGTCTATGGTAAAAGCGGGAGCAGGGAATCAATTGTTCCTACAATTAACAATTCATCAACCCTCTTATCCATCAATCGTGTGGGATAAATTAACCTCAAACTATCGGAACTTGTGGAAGACAGTACCGTATAATCGCTATTTTATCAACAGTGTTTTCATCGCTACTGCATCAACGCTTCTCACACTGTTTTTCTGTTCCCTTGGCGGTTATGCGTTTGCGAAGTATAAATTCCGCGGTCAGAAAATCCTGTTCGGCATTCTCCTCGCCTCCATGATGGTGCCTTTTCAGGTGCTACTTGTTCCTTTGTTTGGACTGATGTACGATATCGGATGGCTCAATAGTTACAAAGCGATTGTCATCCCATTTTCAGTTGGAGCGTTCGGCGTGTTTTTGATGCGTCAATTTATCGTCACGATTCCGTCGGAACTGCTTGATGCGGCGCGTATTGATGGTTGCTCCGAGTTTGGCATCTATTATCGGATTGTGTTGCCTATTATCAAACCGGCACTTGGTGCATTGACGATTTATTCTTTCTTAGGTTCATGGAACGGCTATCTCTGGCCCCTCATCATTTTGCGAGATGAGGCGAAATATACACTGCCGATCGGCTTAGCGAATCTCGTCGGTATCTATCGTCAAGATTATGGCATGCTAATGGCTGGAACATTGCTGTCGCTGATGCCGATTGTTATTCTCTTTCTCGCGATGCAGCGTGAATTTGTACAAGGGATTACTTTAGGAAGCGTCAAGGAGTAAAAATGTCTGATTACACTACAGTCACGAAAACGAAAGCAATACGAGAAGGTCGTGGAAAAGCGTTTACCGTCAACGGAAGGCGGGTCGCTATCTTCAATGAAAATGGTAAATTCTGTGCTGTAGACAATACCTGTCCGCACGCCATGGGTTCACTCGGTAGGGGTAGGATTCGGAACGGTATTGCTGTGTGTCCCGTCCACGGTTATGCCTATAATACAGAGACTGGTGAATGTCAAACTGACCCACGCCTCCGCATCAGGACTTATCCGTTGATTGTTGAGGACGATGAGATCAAAATTGAGGTGAAGTCGTGAAGAAAACTCGTGTATATCCGGTGCTTTTAGTGCTTGTATTCTGTTTAACACCAATTGTCCAAAACCGAGCGTTTTCTCAACTGGAAGAAGGTTTGGGTAAGTCCTTGAAACAGGACTCCGTAGATGTTTGGGAAGATTTTCTCAACACGCTTGACAGGCGTGGGTTGTCTGACCCGCAGTGGGAAATTGAATCAGCCGTTCAAGAGAAATTAATCGACTACTTCAAAGCGAAGATGGATGCTGGCGTTTCTGATGGGTTAACATCACTTCCACCACGTCTACCGAGTTACATTCACCGTTTTCCCGAAGAGATGCTGCGCGAAATCAAATCATATACTGAAAATGTTCTGGAAGTAGATCCTAACAACGGCGCAGCGGCGAAGTTTTTGGCAGTTGCGGCGTTCCACAAGGTAAATGCGCAAATTTCCTCCGAAGCGTACCCACTTTTGGAAAACGCAATGGTGTTAGCACCTAAGGATTTTGAAATTTGTTTTTTCGCGTACGCAACATGCACACGACTCGGCGAGTTGATGACGGAAGAAGCACTTGTTGCACTGGAAAGGATGCTTGAGCGGTTAAGGGGCGGTGATCATCGAATTTCATATCTATGGACGATGCGACTTTATACCTCTGATGTCGCTGCTACACCTGTCCAGATTTACCTACGGATTAATAAGAAACATCCGGTGATTGATCGTTGGGAAAAAGTGCTAAACGAAATTCTCGCGGTATTTGAAAATGAGTTGGTCCAGACCCCCGACTCAGGTGTCTTTAACGCAATTGCCTATATTCATGAAATGATGGGAAATGTTGAAGCATCGCAAGCGGTTTTCAAAAGCCTACAGCCGATGTATGAGAAACGGTTGAAGGAAAATCCAGACGATAGAACGGCTTTGAGCTCGTTAGTCTATATCTATGAAAAGTTGGGTAATACCGATCTCGCCCATGAATATCGAGTGAAAGCAAATCCGACCCTCGCTTGGGAAAGGAAAGTGTTGCCCGATTTCTCAGTCGCTGTTGATTTGGATGACAAACCGGTTTCACTTGCAGACTACCGTGGCAAACTTGTTTTGCTTGACTTCTGGGCAACATGGTGTGGTCCTTGTATCGCAGAGATGCCGGATATCAAGGAAGTATACGAGAAGTACCACGACAAAGGCTTTGAGATCATAGGGATAAGTCTTGACTCTGACGAAGCAGCCTTACGCAAATTTATCAGAGAGAATCAGTTGCGGTGGCGACAAGTTTTTGACGGGAAGCAGTGGGAGACTCCGTTAGTTCAAAAATATGGTGTGCGCAGTATCCCCACACAATTTCTGATTGATCGGGAGGGAAGGGTTATTTCAGTTAAAGCGAGAGGTGAACGCCTGAGTGACCTTGTTGAATCGGAAATAGGAGACGCTGCGGATTGATATGCCTCCTATTTTTTGGAGATACTCCTAAAAATCCGTCCTGATGCCTACCATGAATGAAGTTTTATGAATCGGTTCAAATTGCGAGACCCCCTCCGCTGTTTCGACACGGCGGAACCTGTACTCACGGGTAACAATCGTTTCAATCGGCGGATAGACTTCATAGCCAATTTCTAAACGGAATGCCGACTTTTCATTGAGATTAAACAGATCTGCGAAGAAGTTCGTCTCGTCCCCCTCACCGATGTCACGTTTTGTATAGAGTGCCCGAAGCCTGAGACGCGGCACTAACCCCGATTCTGACACCACCATATAAAGTTTGGGTGAACTATTGTTATAGTCTTCAAATGTCCCAAAGAAGTGGAGATGTGGTCCTGGCTTCCAGATAAATTGTGAAAAGAAACCTCGGATCTGTTCATAACTGGTTTCAAGTTCCAGAAAATCAGGCATATCTGGCTCTGGTGCCAGCGATTTTGCCGACTCATACGTATAATCAAAGACAGAAGGGATATATCCTTCCCCAAAGACGCGGTACTCAAGTTTGAAGATAGCTTTAGTAAAAGTCAGCCCAACGCCAACAGCATTGCCCCATGCGAATTCTGTTGTTGCTGCTGTAGTGGTTTCTCCGCCTATCGGCATACTTTCTAATCGTGTTGTGGGTTCCTGATCAGTTGATTCAATTTCTAAGGGTTCTTCGGGTTCTTCGGGCATATCCTCCGGTTCCGGGGATAAAGTATTGAGTACGGCAAAATCATTATATAGATCAAGCCGAAAGGTGCTTCTCTCAATAATTGGAAATCCTGCGTCAACGCCCAAAGCAGTCAACGGTTCTTCCCCAACTTCTTGCGGATTTGGATCGATATCGGTGAGATAGGTGCCACCGAGTTCAAATCGTGTGAGAAAGTTATTATTTTCTTCGCGTAGAAATGGTCGATAAAACAGGCGTCCACCGAAGATTAGGGGATGTCCGAGGTCATTTACCATCGTTTCAACGCCATATCGGTTATTGGATTTTCTGATGTTTACTCGTAATCCGCGCCGGTCATAGTTAGAATACCCGGACATAATTGAGCCGTGTCCAATTGTCAAATAATCCAACTCTCCTAAACGGAAGTAGAACGGGTCATAAGGTTGTGCGTAACTGACGTAACGGATGAGTCTGAGCCATGTGCTTGGGCTATCCCATGATTCACCATCTTCGGCGAGGAATTGAGAACCGGTATCCGTTGCGTAAGGGTTATAGAGTACAACCAAGTCTAACCCGATACCGACCTTTCCGAGTGGAATATCGGGTTGTGCTTGAAGCTGAATGTAGGGATCTGTGCCAATGAAGGTGAGACCGCCTCCATACAATCCGCTTGTCAGGAAGTCGGGTTGTTGCATCGCGGCTAAGCCAGGATTTTCTTGAGCAAGGGTAGAAGTTGGTAGGGTAAGGAGAAAAATAAAAATCCCAATTGTTGCAGCAAGGGTGCCTCTTTTATAGTGCGTAAAAACTTTATCTCTGTTCATGTGCTAACAATCCTTCCATCTTTCATCTGGATAACACGATCGGCGTTCTCTTTTAAGCCTTCATGATGCGTCACAATTGCGATAGTGGTTTGGTGTTCCCGGCGTAGTTCTTGAATCAAGTTCATTAAATTGTCGCTTTGACGACTGTCAAGGTTGGCAGTAGGTTCATCGGCAAAGATAATTTTCGGGCGGTTGGCGAGGGCGCGTGCAAATGAGACGCGCTGTTTTTCACCACCTGATAGTTGGGCGGGACGATGATGCAGCCGGTCAATTAAACCGACTTGTGTGAGGAGTTCCGTCGCCCGGCTTTCGGCTTCATTGGTCTTTGTACTGGCGATGTCCATAGCAACCATCACATTTTCAAGCGCGGTGAGGTAGGGTAATAGATGAAACAACTGGAAAACAAATCCGATTTTTTGGCGGCGGATTACACTTAGGTCTTCGGACACCGTATTAATCGGTGCGCCATCAATTCGGAGTTCCCCGTCATCCGGCGTTAAAATACAACCGAGGAGACTAATGAGCGTTGTTTTCCCACAACCACTGTCGCCCATGAGCATTACCAGTTCACTCTCTTCGATTCTGATATCGACTGCGTCAACTGCGACAACGGTTGCATCGCCTGTGCCGAATCGCTTCGTTAAACCGATTCCCTCTACGATGGCTGCCATTTAGATTTCTCCTCGGAACGCGATCATCGGATCAACAGTAATAGCTTTGCGCGCAGCCAAATAACCGCTGCCACAGCAGACAACAAAACTGATGCACGCGACGATAATCGATTCAACGAAATGAATTGCGACAAAGATCGGTGCTGCCGCCGCAAATACGTAAGATAGCATGAGTCCAAGTATTACACCGACAGCAGAGATTAGAACGACCTGTTTCAGCAGTAATCCCATCACATAGTTATTGGAGGCACCGATAGCTTTCAACACCCCAATCTCTTGTGTCTTTTCAAGCATCGTCACATAAGTAATCATCCCGACAATAATGCCCGCTGCTAACCAGAGCATGACCCGCAAGAATTGCACTGCCTTCATCGGTTCGTCAACATAGTATGCGATAATGTCGCCGAGCGTCTGTTTTAAGGTGCGTGCTTCAATGGTTTCTAATGCATCTAAATCGGCGGCGATCTGTACGGGTTGTTCATTCTTATCCGTTTTGGCGATCATCATATTGACATGTGGCGTGTTACCGAGCAGAAGTTTTTGGGCGATGCGGACATCCATAAAGAGCAGCGGTGTATCCAAGACGAACATAAGGCTTTTCACTTTTCCGACAACCCGCACCTTTTCATTGCCAAGGGTGATCTGTTCTCCGATTTCCAGTCCCATTTTTTCGTCAACGACCACCTCGTAAGGGACTGGATCCTCAGGTCTATAGTCTTCAAAATTGCTCCCAGTGAACATTCTTCCCTCAACGACACTCTTGGGTCCACCAAGTTGCCCGAATTTATAGCCGACGACGATTGCCTTGGTCGACTTCCCACCGACTGTCGGGCGGGCTTGTGCAAAAACCAAGGGAGACGCAGAATCGGGTACTAAGCCTGGTCCTGAATTCAGAAATGCCATGTATTCCTCAACGACCATAGAGAATCCAATAAATGCGCCGCCAGACCCTTCAGCAGATATCCAGACATCCGCACCGGTAGATTCCACGTATTGCCGTGCTTGGATGCGCATCCCGTTCATGATACCACCTAACAGCAGAATCAGTGAAATCAGCACTGTGATACCGAGTGCCGTTAGCACAACTCTTGCTTGGCGATAACGCATGTCCTTGAGGAATAGTGTCTTCATGTTTTTAACGATTGGATTTCTGCTCGGTTTTGTCCGTTGTCCAAAACCGGTTTTTGATGAGTCTGTACATTGCTCGTTACTAAATTAAGGGTTAAAAATGCTGTTCCTTACAGAGCGGTAAGCCTTTCGGGCATCGTTTGTCGTTTACGACGGTGTAATTGGACGTGTTCCAGATACTCACCTTCATCTGCCTCAACACCTGCGTCGCGTTCAAGGAAGAGCGGGAAATCGGATGCAGGCGGTTTGGCGTTGTGATACGCATTGCTGTAGCTGCGCATGATGATACGCTGCTCGCGGTTAAGTGTCTCCAACCACTCTGGTGAGGAGTGAAAACGGTCAGCAGGCGTGAGCCATGACGGGCAATAAGCGACAAAAATATTGTAACGTACCACATCGCTCTCGTTCGATTCAACGCGATGCCAAATGCTGGAATGCATCACCGTCATTGTGCCTTTACGTGGGCAGACGACCTTTTCTCCTGGTATACTCTTGTGCGTGTCGTAGCCGTCCATGTACTGCTGACGATGGCTCCCCGGTAACACGACGAGGTTGCCCATCTTCTCGTGCGGCAGATCGGTCAGCCAATATCCGATTTTGATTTGCAACGGCAGTTTGGGTGAAAAGACACCATAAGGGAGTGCCCGCGCGCCATCTGGGTGCCACTGATTATATTGATTGCCGCCGGGCGGTCTGAGAAAAAATTGACTCTGATGGAGTTTGAGGAGTTCTCCGAACAGGTCGTAGGCATAACCAACATGACGCTCATGATCAATCAGGTTAGTGAACACAGGGTCTCGTTCGACGATATTCTGCATGCCGAGATAGTCGCCTGGCTTATATTTCGGGTTGGTAGCAGCAACGCTGTCTATCGCGTCAATATAGGTTTGGATACCCGCATCGGAGATAGCGTCTTCAATGAAGATAATGCCGTCTTCGTTAAAGGCTTTCCACTGTTCCTCTGTAAATCCGGATGGTGCAACACGATATTTTTGTTTGGCTTCCATTGGAGAACTCCTTTCGATTGATTCTATAGCAAATTCCGTGCCAATTTGGACAACCCCATACTATCCTATTCTTTGCGAAACGTTCTGACATGCCTGCCCAAAATCGGGCATATTCTGTATCCAATAGCACGAAATAGGGCAGCACCCGGGTCAGATTGAACGCAAACCGATGAAGGATTTCAAGAATTCGGCTTGTTTTTGGAATTTACACTATACCTGAAACGAAGTCTTTGAAATTGGAGAGAACCGCAACAGTTGATGGCATGCACATAGTTGGCGCGCCGCATCTATCTACAAGGCAAACTGGACAGGACTTACGCAAATTGCGTAAAAACGAAGGTATTTCACCAAAAGCGTCGTTATTTCCGTTATTTAACCCCCTAAATCCCCTTATCAGGGGGACTTTGAGAGGAAATGCGTAAGTCCTACTGGATTGTGATGTAGGTAAGGTTCACTGTCAGAGAAACCCAACCTACATCAATATTCACTACACCGCAACCGCTATTTCGCACGCGTCGCTCTGGACGAGCCATACCGAAACTGCCTGAACGATGATTTGGTTTGCACGTTCAACAATCGGATTTAACGATGGGATATGGGCAAACATTTTTTGTGCTTGATCTTTCAGATTTGCAACTGATGACGACTCAAGGATTTTCATCTCTTTGAGAAAATTTTCAACCTCTGATTGACCGATGCGAGCACGGTTACGCAATTCTTCTAACTTTGGTGTATGTGCCCAGGCTTTCAAAACTGTGTTGCCAATCTGTTCAATCGAAAAACTCCCAGCGAGCTGCTGGGCTGCTTTTTCTATGGCAACTAACGGCAACTTACGTTTCCCCTCAACCACATGTGCTGGCGGTAAGCGGAGGTCCCAGACGATTCTAAAAACGGACAAAATTTTCAGAGTATAGTAGGTGATATCAATTTGCCACCAATGAAACCCTTGCGGAGTAGCACTTGGGAAGTGATGATGATTGTTATGCCATCCTTCCCCTAACGTAATGATAGCCAGAAACAGGTTGTTGCGAGAATCATCACCGGTAACATAGGGCTGTTTGCCGAACACGTGAGAGAGAGAATTAATCGTAAATGTGCCGTGGAAAAGGAGTACTGTACTCACGAAGAAACCTACGACAAGTCCTGACCAGCCTGCTACTGCCCAAACGAGTACACCTAAGATGACTGGCGGTAGTCTTTCCCATTTTTCAAGCCAGACGAGTTCTGGATATTTCTGGAAATCCTTAATGGTAGTGTAATCTATGGTAAGCCCGCGTTTCGAGAAAATCCAAAGCACATGAGAAAACCAGAATCCGTGTTGGACCGGTGAGTGTATATCTTGTTCTGTGTCAGAGTGTTTATGATGATGACGATGTTTCGCTGCCCACCATAGGACACCTCGTTGTGCCGAACTCTGTCCCAGAAATGCCAAAAAAAATTGGAACGCACGGCTTGTTTTGAATGAACGGTGTGAAAAGTAACGATGAAACCCCGCCGTAATTCCAAACATGCGGATAACGTACAACGCACCACATATAATCCAGTCGATAGGTTGAACATCTACCCAGAAAATTGCAAAACATGTAAGGTGAACAATTACGAAAGGTAGAACGCGCGGGTGAATGATGTCTTCCTCATGGGAAGGACGCGAAATCTCTGTTTCTATAGACACTATTATTGTGGTCCCTTTTGCTTATAGCTTTCTACGCATAACGATCGTGCTACTGCGTAACTCAAATTATTCCCGGGTGCATCGAAAAATCTCAGAATAGGCACCGCGGTCACCTATAAAAAAATTGTTACCATTAAGAATACCACATTTCATCCGCAGAGTCAAACATTTCTTGTTTTCTTTACCGAAGGTAGTTAGCAAAAAGCCCCAAACCCAAAGTATAACTATTGGATTTGGGCAACAGATCTTCAATGGCTAAAAAACGAAACGCTAATTGTTACTTATAGTTTGTATCAAATGACCCCATGAGTTAAACTAATAGTATGAGTTATCATAACAAGTAGATGTATTTGCATCACCGATAATCTACTCATGGAGGTCGATATGACACGCCAGAAGGATACCGCCTACGGTATCAAACGACTCGAATCTAAGAATGCCAGAGCTGCTATTATTCAGAAGATTTCCTCAGACTTTAATCTCATGCCTATCGTGGCTGAAGCCTACTATAAACAGATTTCTACCTACTTTGAGCAGCACGCCGATGTTCAACTGTCCTCAGGGCAAATTTGCTATGAGGCAGTCGCCGCCGAGGAACCCGCAGGCAAACACATTGCTTTAGCGAAAAAAGTTTCCTGTCGACTCAAGCTCAACGATGTCGAAGCCGACCTTGAAGTCTTAGGCACTTATGGGCTCGCAGGTCTCAGACGGCATCGGATCCTCCGATTGACCCAAGAAGCTTATGACCAAGATGCCTTGCTGAGTTATACCAAATTAACCCCGTTTGTAGCGCGAGGTCCCTGTGCCTCGCAATGCTGACTTGATCAAAAAACTTCTAATCAAGTTAATTTGGTATTATGAGGATTTGGCGGTGTTATTAACCACCAGTCCGGCTACCGTCAAACGCGACATCCGAGCGTTGAAGCAGTCCGGCTATTTCGTGATGACGCGCGGGGCGAAACACGACATGGGCCCGGGGCTGTCTCATAAGACGCAGATTCTCGAGTTGTATTTCAAAGCATACACCTTCACCGAGATTGAGCAAAAGACGAACCACTCCGAACGGGCTGTCTACCGCTACTTGAGAGACTTCACACAAGTCGCCACGCTCCATCATCAAGGCTTTCCTGACGCACAGATACGGCTCATCACTCACCTCTCTGACCGACTCATACGGGAGTATCTCTCGCTGTATAAGGAATACCAACACACCGATCGCATGACCCAGCTCCTTCACCCAGAGCCCGTGGAGAAAAAAAAGGAGGATCTCTGATGAGCAAACCTTTGACGCGCACGCAAATCAACGAGAAGAAGTTCAGACGCATCAACGATAAATCCCTACGACAGTTGCTGATCCATCGCTTTCTCAATGACTACGGTTATGACAAAGGCGAAGTCACGGCGACGGCTATTGTTGATGATATTCTTAAGACCGTTGAAGACTATTTCGTGATTACCCTTCCTTTGGAGAAACTCGCCACGGGTGACGCACTCCCGGAGGAGCGGCTCCTCAGTTATGGACATCTCGTTTGGATGGCTGTCCCAATTGAGGAACATCCACAAAGAGGAAAGTCCATCGTCAAAACCCGAATGAAACCTGTCATCCTGACATACCTCGCTGCAGAGGATATTGAATCGTTTCGCAATGGCTTTACCTCTCGGCAATTGCGGATCAATCGCTTGGTCCGCTGGTGTCATCAAGCTTATGACCAAGGTGCCTTATTGACCCAACTCGACTTGGCAGTTTTGCTCAATGTCTGTGATGCTGTCGTCAGTGATTATGTCAATGAATGGCAAAAAACCACTGGAGAACTTTTGCCCACTCGTGGTAATATCCATGATTTATCGGGGGCCATTACCCACAAGAAAGAGATCATAACCCTCTATCTTCAAGGACATCTCACCCCGAGTATTGCCGCGAAAACCAAACACTCTAAGGAGGCAGTTGACCGATACATTCGCGATTATGAGAGCGTCAAAGTCGTTCGCACCGCAACCCGAGATATTGACGAAATCTCACAGATCACCCGACTTTCTAAACGCGTCATCTCTCAATATCTCGACCTTATTCCCAAGCAGCACCTCCAAGCCATAGATGCAAACCTCGCCAATGCAGCTGCAAACGATAAAGCAACGCACCAAGGAGAAGCCCAATGATACCATAACCCCCTGTTCCCGACGAACTTTACTTCGCAAAACCGGGGCAGGTGCCTTGAAAATACGCTTGACAGTCCGCTACCGGTTTTGCTATACTTTAGACATGTTGATCGCTCAGCGCATCATTTCTCGAAGAAGATGCCAGCGAACCCAACTCAACCCGCTCATCAACGATGGCTGCGAAGCTAATAAACATCAGCATTCCAGCTATCCTATGGTCATTTGATACTATTTCTGAATGAGCATCTTCCGCGTCGCCGTGAAATCGCCTGCTGTGAGTGTATAAAAATAGATGCCGCTCGCGACAGATTCGCCGACCTCGTTTTTGCCATCCCAATACGCGGCACGGCTGTGGGTTTGGTAGATACCGGCGGGTTGATGGCCTAATGCCAACGTTCGGATCAAAGTCCCATTCACAGAATGAATGGTCAAGGTAACCTCCGCTGGTTCCGCGAGTTGATACGGTATCCACGTCTCCGGGTTGAAAGGGTTTGGATAGTTGTGAAGTAAAGTGGTTTCTTCGGGGATGAATAGTGTTAGAAGCCGTTCAAGATTGGCGATGCCTTGTTGGAAGGCAAGCGACCCATCGTTTTCAGCCTGTGCTTGTGCTATCCATACTTGTATCATTGCTGGCGTTAAGCCTTCTCCGTCTATTGCAATAATGGAAGGTGCCGCTGAGACGGTTGATTCACCTAAATGTTGCGCTACGAGGGTGAGGTCTTGGATGTTGATAACGCCATCCCGATTTACATCAGTTCGTAAGTTGGCACGTATCCCTGCTCCGAAATCTTTCGCCACGAGAATAAGGTCTAAAACACTCACACGTCCATCCTGATTCACATCCCATGGCGGGTAATCTCCCACGGTGATAGTAATATTCGGTGTAAGAGCAGGAATAATATCACCGGTGATAGAACCGAACTCGAAGTTCTCCAGCGTCACTTGGGTTTCGCCTCCAGCTTTCGCCATGAATGTCACCGAGAGCAGTGTACCTGTACCACTGACCCCGTTTTCGGAGATTAACGCTGCGCTGATACCTGTGACTTTTCCTGCTGTGTTATCAATCGTGCCATCTTGGAAGAAGGTATCTCCACCTTCCGCCTTCAGGAAATCGCCTTCAGTGACTTCAACGGCTTCAAGGATATTGGGATCAAAGGTAATATCCGCTTGCCATCCTGCTAAGTCAGTAATGTTTTCTGCGTTGAGGTTCAGTGTGAACGTATCGTCGGGAATAATGCTTGTTGCTGTTGCCGAAAACGAGAAGCCTCCTCCAAGAATGTACTCCGTGCCTTCTTCAAACCCCAAAAAGCCCATATCATGGCTGTCAGCACTAAGCGCGATTAACAAACATTTTTACCTTGTTGAAGTGTAACAGGATAAAAGTCCGTGTAATCATTCCAAATTCTTTCATAACGTTCATGCTCGTGAATCAAAGTCCCATTGAGCCAGACTTGGAGTGCTCGATAGCTGCCAACATATATCTTTGTAGGCTGCTCTCGCTGCGAAAATAGGAGCGTAGAACCGTAGATAACCCCACCTTCAGGAAACGGATATCCCAGCATATCTGTGATCCGCCCCGTAGGCGGAAGTTTATACGATGTCCAAACGCTATTGCCGATAGCACTTCCCTCTATTGCTCCATGGGTCGCAATCTGCGTCTCTGTTACTTGACCCCCACTCGCTTCCGATAGTAAATCTCGCTTTAGTAAGTCCCATCTGTCCCCTAGTTTCGCCTCCGGCAGTAAAGCCCATAACCACGGCCCTCCTATTTTCGGACCTCCTTGTGGAAACGCTGGATTGCCATACCAAATGAGCTTTATTTGATCACTCAGTTCCTCTATAGGTGAAAAGTCAGATATCTCGTTTCTGTCAAGCCTTAACCATTCTAAGTTGGTTAACTTCGCTAAAGGGGATATGTCAGATATGCTGTTCCCGGAAAGATCTAGCCGTGTTAAATTGGTTAAACCTGCCAGAGGCAATACATCTGATATATCGTTCCTGAAAAGATACAACTCTTTCAGTCCTGTTAATTCTGCAAGTGGTGATATGTCAGACACCTTGCTGCCGCAAATGTCTACGATTTCGAGTTGTGCTAATTTTGCTAAGGGTGAGAGGTCTGATACAGGGGAATTCCAAGTTCTAATAACTCTCAGTTTTGTTAAATTCGTAAGTGGAGATAAGTCAGATATCAAGTCAAGTTCGTGGAAAGCTAAATTTTCCAGTTTTGTTAAATTCGTGAGTGGAGATAAGTTAGATATCGGGTTCGCTGAAAAGTGTAGCAATTTTAAGTTGATTAATCCTTGTAGTGGTGAAAGATCGGATACGTCATTATCTGCAAACCATAGAAGTTCTAAGTTAGTTAATCCAGCCAGCGGAGATAAGTCAGATATCATATTAGAACGAAGGTATAGATGTGTTAGATTTGTTGCAAACTCAAGTCCGTTCAAATCTTGAATTTCCATTTCGCTTGCCGAAAGACTTGTAAGTATTGCCATATCCTCCGCCGTAATCACGTCACCGGATGCTTTGCCAAGTGCTTCAGCAATTGCCGCGCGGAGGTTTGGATCGGGAATATATACACCATCACCAGGAATACGCTCTGGACGCTGCACAATAGGTGGAAGGACGCTATCAGGGGTATTCAACGCAGAAATCACTTGCTCAAAGTTAGAGGTCCACGCGTCCCGTTTTACGGTGCCGTTCACATCTGTGAGCGTTTGCAGTCCCAAGTTTTTCAGGCTTTGCTTCTCACGGATCTGTGTGAGGAAGGCATCCGTTTCCAATCCGACTGCGGCAGCAGCGTCCGATGCACTTAGTGGTGCTTGAAACGACTCATGAAACCGTTGGACCGGTTCATTTTCATGTTGCTTGAAGAATCGTTGTCTGGATACGTCGTTCGCAAACGGCCCCCCAATCTTTTCCAGTGCCTGCTGGAACCTTTCCGTATCTTTTTGCAGCAGTTCATCAAGCACTGACTGCTCAGGATAGAGACGTAAGGCGTGTGCTTTGTTATACGGTGGGTTGTCATCCTGTTCAATCGCAGCGCGCACGCTATCTTTAAACGTTTTCATGCCTTGGGTATGGCACCCAATACAGGAGAGACCGTTCCTGACCGTAGGATCGCTGGCAGCTGGGTTAGAAACGATGTTAATTGGAGCGTCGTCCAATCGGTTACCGTTCGCGTCAACCAGCAAGTACGCCTGCAACCCGTTGGGTAGATTGAAGACAATTTCGCCACCATCGTATGTGAAATCAAGTGGGTGTGTAAAGATATTCTGCGAACCTACACTCCCCGCAAAGTCGTAGCTTTTCCAATACGCACCATACCGAGACGTGTGTCGTTCCACAACGCGGTTGTTTGATGAGACACCCGAATCGTTGAAACCCGCACGCCAGACATCTACCCCCGGTGCGTTCCTGATATTACTCGCGACATTCACCCCTAATTGTGTCTCCAACAAAAGGTCTGTTAGTGGAAGATCTAAAATGTCGTGGTAGAGCGGTGGTAACGAGGCGGTCGCAAGGAACCAATCGACATGGACAAACGGCACTGTGCTACCCGTTTCAGTCTGTAGTTGTGTCAGTTTTTCAAGTAAACCCACTTGTGTTTCTGGGTCAAACGCAATGTTGTAGGGATATGCCTGCTCAATTTGTGCCCAGACATCGGTTGTGGTATTCCATTCATAACGCCGCAGGTCAATATGGAAGATTATTTGTGCTTCATCAATAGGTGTCGGATTAGTAATCTCAAACTTCCACGAGAGACTATTTATCAGTTTAGAGAGCGCAATCCGATAATCGCTGAGTGTTTCAGGACTTTCACCCGCATTATAGAGATGCGTCATTGTAAAGTACCGTGCGGAGGGACGGTCAAAGGGATCCAGTGATTCCAGATGGGTTCGGATGGTATCAAGTATTGTATCCGTGGTGATAAAATTGATGTCGTGCTGAACATCCCAATCCGGTGCGCCTATAGTAATCCAATGGGCAATCGTTTCAACGGCTTCTGGCGAAAGTGGCGGTAGGTTGAGAGGCATTTGTGGTCCATTTTCAGTGGGTCCAAGGAGTCGTTTATAGAACTCTGAGTTTTCTGGGTCCCCTGGAATGATGACCTTGGTATCAACAAGCGCGGTGCGTTCAATCAGGAGTTCTTCCTTAAAGGCACCGGATGCGCCATGACAATTCAAACAGTTTTGTTGAAAAATAGCGTACGCTTGTTGTGCAAGATTCTGTTGCGCCTCTGCGATTCTAAATCCTAATCCGATGAGTGTTAAGATTATTAGAACGGAGTATTTGCCAATTTTCACCATCAATCTCCTTTATGAAGGAACCGCCTACTCGGAAGTTTGTAAACGTTCAAGAGCTGCGCGTAATTTTTCGAGTTCGGCTTCGGCGTGTTGCGCACGAGATTCCGCTTCAGCTACATGCTCCCGAGCGGGACCGAACCACGTTCCCTTGACAGGATCATAGAGCCGCAGCGCGCCATCACGCTCACCCAACTCCAAACCTAACGTCTCAGACGGAAGCCTTCCCTCTACAAACGCTATCTCTTCATAAGAATCCTCTACGAGACGAAACCCTATGAAAGATGGCTGAATCTCATGATACGGATCATAGATATAGTATTCCTTCACCCGTAGGATCTGCTCATAAATCTCCTTCTTCTCGGCAAAGTCTCTCGTAAATGTACTCGGACTCGCGAACTCGATCACAAAATCGAGATACGGTTGCTGTTCCCACGTCTTATACGTCCGGAGCTCTTTTTTAGCCACACCGCGCACCATGAACACATCCGGAGAGATAACTTTACGCGGGTTGCTCTCTTCATAATAGAGGAACATATTCCCCGATACATGCACATCTGGGGTGTCCCGGAAATGCCAGTCTATCATATCTATCATATCCAAGAGGGCTCTGACATGTCTTCCAGTTTCTGCCATAGGTTCACCGTCTGATTCGGGATAGACGAGTGTGGGGGCAGCGCCTATTTTTCTTTCCATCGTGCTATCTCCTAAGTTCCATAGGTTAGATTAAAAGTGTGTACCCAACTCTGAATTTGAGAGGACGTTCCAAGGAGGCGAGGTTAAGCAATATTAAATATACATTTTACAGTTTTCCAAGTTGAGTTGTTGTGATGCCTGAATTCCCATCAAAGATTGGAATCGTGAAAAAGGTAATCTCTCGAGCCAACCGATAACGGTTTCACAGAGTTGATCGAAACTCTCAAAGAAATAACTCCTGTTGACTTGATCGCGCATCAGATGCCATAAGCGCTCAATGAGATTCAGATGCGGAGAATAAGTCGGCATCGGGACTAAACGCAATCGGTCCTTGTAGCGAATAAGGAAATCGTCTAACTTTGCCGTCGTATGACTTGAAGCGTTATCTCGAACGATAAACAACATCTCATCAGGATACATTGCCATGAGGTTTTGCCAATGCGTTTTCATCTGAAGATGCGTTTTGTTGGCATAGATTTCATACAAGCCATCACCTGTCGGATATTCTAAGGAGCCGATGAGATATTTCCGCTGATTCTTGCCGGGTGTGTTGACCTTATATTCACTGCCTTGCTCTCGATAAATGCGTCCGGTCTTCGGACACCAAGACACATTGGCTTCATCAAAGAAAAACAGGCGCGCTGCGTTTTGGCTATGCTCGGGCGGCGGCAGCTCTAAACGCCGAAGTTGGGTATCCGGGACAATCAACTCAGTCGCCTTATGCGTCAATTGTCCCGTCTTGGCAAAGAGGCAAGTTCCTTGAGTTGATGCCGTTTCGTCTGATACTCGGGATCCGGGCTCCCCACACGGAGTTTACTACGACCCGTTCGATAACCTGTCCGCCGTAAAGCGAAATAGATCGCGGGCGGTGTGACAGAAATCTCGTGATACGCCTTGAGATAAGCACTAATGAGGTCAAGCGTCCATTGCCGAGAATCCGTCTGGAGTTTTTCGTATTGATTCGGTGTTTGCTCAAGAAGTCGATGCCAGTCGGATTTGCTAAAGTGCGCGATCTTACCACGACACCCGGGTGGACTCTTGGGCCTCAACGCCTCTAAACCTGAGGTGTTATACTTATGAATATAGCTACGAACACTTTTATCCGAAAGATTGAACATTTTTCCGAGTTGCGGCACCGACATATGCTCGGTGGCAGAGAGTTTGATGATCAGTAAACGTTGATACCATTTGGGTTTCGTTGCTTCACAAAGCGCAGCATCAAGACGCTGAAGTGCTGAGGCATCGTCAAGTTTTGCGTAAATCATGACAAGGAAGGCTCCTTGGGAAGTAGATTTACCCAAAGTATAACTTAAAACCCACTAAATTAGAAATTTATTATTTAATATTGCTTAGATGAAGATTAACAAATAAATTGGGTAATTAGAGCTCGAATCCCAAACCCGGTAGGTGCGGTTTCCTAACCGCACCGGTCCCGACAAGGAAACCAAAGATTACCCGTTTAAATACTTAAACTTCATGAAACCTCGCCAGCAAAAGTGGTATTGTGCTTAGAGTTCCGCATCAACGCGGATCGACAATTCTTCTAACTGTGCCTCCGTTACAGCGGACGGGGCATGTGTCAGTGGGCAGAGTCCTTGTTGTGATTTCGGGAATGCGATGACTTCTCGGATGTTCTCCTCGTTCCGCATTAGCATTACCATCCGGTCAAGTCCGGGTGCGATGCCGGCATGCGGTGGTGTGCCATACGCTAACGCGTCTATGAAATAGCCAAACCGGCTTTCGACCTCTTCTGGTGTAATGTTCAGAATGTCAAAGACCTTCTGTTGGATATCCCATTGGTGGATCCTGACGCTCCCGCTACAGATTTCGTACCCATTGCACACGAGGTCGTAGTGTTGGCTTTGAACCTTCCCCGGATCCGTATCTAACAGAGGCAATGTCTCTTCTGTTCCGCCTGTGAAGAGGTGGTGGAATGGCTCGTAACGATCCTCTTCCTCGTTCCACTCGAACAGTGGGTAATCGACGATCCACAAGAAATTGTATCGGGATTCATCAATAAGCTTGAGCTTTTTTCCGAGATGGAGGCGAAGGTTACCGAGTGCATCAGCGACGACCTTCGGTTTGTCAGCGACGAAGAACATGATGTCGCCAGGTTTTGCGCCTGTTCTCTCTTGCGCCGTTTCGAGTTGTTCCGTCGTGAAGAACTTGACGATCCCAGATGAGAACCCTTTTTCCGTGACTTTGACCCATGCCAACCCTTTCGCGCGGTAGGTGGCGACAAACGAGGTTAGGTCGTCGATGTCTTTGCGTGAAAATGCCTCACCGCCGGGTGCGGCAATGGCTTTGACCTGTCCACCGCTTGACAAGGTGCGTGCGAATACCTGGAAATCGCAGTCAGCCATGACATCTGAGAGGTCTGTGAGTTCCATACCGAACCGTGTATCGGGTTTGTCGTTTCCGAACCGTGCGATCGATTCGTGGTAAGGGAGCCTTAGGAATGGGGTTTGGACGGGGATACCGCCTGCATCCTCAAATATCCGTTTCATTAGCCCCTCGGTCACCTCAAGTACATCGTCTGCCTCTACGAATGACATCTCAATGTCAAGCTGCGTGAACTCTAACTGCCTGTCGGAACGGGTATCCTCATCACGAAAGCATCGCGCGATCTGAAAATACCGGTCAACACCGCTCATCATGAGTATCTGCTTGAACTGCTGTGGTGATTGCGGGAGCGCGTAGAATCTACCGGGATAATGACGGCTTGGCACGAGTACGTCGCGTGCACCTTCAGGCGTGCTGTTCATCAAGATAGGTGTCTCAATTTCAAGGAAACCATGTTCGTTCATATAGTTGCGTGCTGCGAGTGCTGCTTTATGCCGCATCGCCAGAGTCTTTTGCATCTCTGGTCTGCGAAGGTCGATGAACCGGTAGCGCATCCGGATGTCTTCCGCGACATCGATATCGTCTTCAACAGGGAACGGCGGCGTTTTAGCAGTATTCAGAATGTGCAGAGAATCCACAGCGAGTTCAATCTCGCCTGTATCGAGTTCGGGGTTGACTGTGCCTTGGTAGATGTTGAGACCGTTTTCGCCCCCCACATCTTCACTGACAATGTGATATGTCCGATTGTTTTCGAGATCGGTAAGGAGCCACCGCTCACCTTCGACTCGGGTCGTTACATCAATTAGTTCGGAGAGGGTGTATTTGCGGTCTGCATCCGAAAACAGGGTTCGGAATGCTGCGGACAGCGTGCCATCGGCGAGGTCTGTTTGATAAGCTGCATCTGCTTTGAAAAGCAATTCACCGGGTTCGCGTTCGCGGACAGTACCACTGACGTTCAGCACAAATTCGCTTCTGATAGCATCCGCGAGGACGTGTGCTTTTTCGTCGATCTGCGGGTCAAAGACGACTTGTGTGATGCCTGTTCTGTCGCGTAAATCGATAAAAATGACACCGCCGTGGTCGCGACGACGTTTGACCCAACCGTTGAGTTGAGCAGTGGCCCCCGCATCTGTTAAACGCAGGTCACCACAGTAATGGGTCCGTTTTAAGGAAGATTCTTGAGACATGGTATGTTCTGTGTTCTCCTTTTATTTTTTCAACTTATCAAGTTCATTTTGGATATGTTCTCTTTCACTCTGTAAATTCTGTAAATCACTTGAATTTGGGGTGTTCTGGATGATTTCATCAAGTGCGTTTAAAGCGTTGTCAAAGTGTGCTATCTGTTTTTGCTGTTGACTCATAGCGGTGTATACGTGTCCAAGAATGTAGTGGGAACGCCATGAATTGGGGTCTGCAGCGATCCCCTTTTGCCCGTATTTTTCGGCTTCATCAACATTTTCTAATATCAAGTGGAGTCGTGCCATAGCAGCGAGAATTGGGGCAGGTAATTCAGGCTCTTGCTGTTCTAACCGTTTGTATGTGCGCAGTGCTTCTTTATAGCGTTCTTCGCGTTCATATAAGGGGCCTAAAATTAGGTAGACCTCAGATCTACTCGGTTCGTGTCTGAGAAATTCCTCAAGTTCCCTTGCTGCTTTTTTAAGTTTGCCTTGCTCCTCATATAAGATCCCCAAATATAGGTGACCTTCAGTATCGTCAGGGTTTTGCGCCATCGTCTGCCGCACCTGTTGCTCCGTCACCTGAAGTTCTTCCTGATCGCCTTCGCGAATTAAGCCTGCAACAACACCGAAATTATAGCGGATTGTCTCGTCAGCAGGATTGAGTCGTACGGCTTCATTCATGAGGGTAGCGGCATTTTGATATTGTCTACTCGCGTAAGCAATCTGCCCACGGATTAATGTCTCGGTAGCTCTAAAGTAGGTATCCAATTTCTCACGATTGGCTCTCATCTCTGCGAGTGTTGTGCCGTAGTTTGTGAGATATGGCAGTACCCGTTCTCGATATCCAGCCATGCCTTTAACGTTTTGCGTTGTTGTACCCACAAGGTCTGCCCCACGAAAGAATTCCAACTGGGGTCGATTGTCTGTGTGGATAGGTCCAACGCCAACGTATTTGCGTACCGTTTCCGGTCCCATCATAAATGAATCAATTAGTGACATGCCGTCCAAATCATCTGCGGCGAGACCTTCGCGGATACTCGCTATCTGGGCACGGTCAATGAAGTTTTTGTAATTGATTCGGAGCGGTTCACGCGTGCCGATGAGAATCACGAAATCGGGTGTATATTTATACCAGAGCGTTGTCTCAGGGAACACCTCAATGAACGTGCGGACAATCATTTTGTAGTGTGCCTCTGGCAGACGATGCAAGGGCACCCACTGGCACATAATACCGTCTTCTGTGAGAATCCTGCGGCACAAGCGGTAGAAGTCTTCAGTGTAGATATTGGAACTTCCGGCACTAACAAGCGGATGAATGATACCTGTAGAGATCATATCATATTTCGTCTTTGTCATCAGGATGTGGTTGCGTCCGTCATTGAGTTTGTAGTTAAACAGGGCGCTATCAAACACATTTTCGTTAACATGCGTGAAATACTGGCGCGCTGCAGAGAGCACACCGCTGGACAGTTCTATCGCGTCGACTTTTACACCGTGTTGTGTTATCGAGTGTGAGGTGAGTCCCATCCCGAACCCGACGACGAGCGCGCGTTTCGGACGTGGATGTAATAACAACGGCAGATGCGCGATGACGCGGTGCGATGGCGAATCCCAACGCGAGGCATCGGCTGCTTGGTTTGTATCGACGTAGAGACGGTAGACTCCTTCATCATCTTTCAGTGTTGTTACTGTTGCATCCACTTCTTCATTGTAATCAACAAGCGTATCACCCGGACGTTGGGTTTTGAAAATCGCGCTCTTCAGGAAAAGTGATTGGTTCACCGTAAGCAGCAGGATCACTGCTAACCCTGCGTTGAGGATCGGCATTCCGATACCTATCCCTTGTAGAAGTGATTTTCCGGTCTCGGTCTGCCACCCACTTTTCAAGATAAGCAGGCATCCGATACCTGAGTTCAAGGCTACCGTTAAGATAATACTCGGACGGATACCCAAGAGCGGAATCAGAATAAACCCTGCACAGAAGGACCCTAAAATGCTTCCGACTGTGTTAACGGCGTAGACGTTTCCGATGCTTTTGCCGAGTTGACGTGCGCTGCCAGTGTAGATTTTCGTTACAAGCGGAAAACTCGCACCCATCAAAAATGTCGGCAGACACATCACAAGGAAACAGGAGAAGAATGTCCAGAATCTGCTCGCCCCGAAGGTGGATTGGAGCGCACTGCTCATCGCGTACAATTCCTCAAACGCGGGCATTAAGATGAGCGCGAATAGCCCGATGCCGAGTTGGACGATGCCGAAAATCGCTATAGGCTGTTTGATTCGGTCAACCCAGCGTGCAAGCACTATGCTCCCCAAGGCGATACCGAACAGGAACGCCGCAAGCATTGTTGCAAACGCATAAGTCGTACTGCCGAGGAAGAAGACCATGATGCGGGTCCACAACACCTCATAAGCCAATGCACAGAAACCTGAGATACCTATTGCCCACAGGACCAGAAGTCTTTCAGGTTGATGTGTAACATCTTCGGGTTCCAATTGTTGTGTTTCTTCTTGAGGTTCGTCTGCTTCTGTTGCTGATGCCTTGCGCGTTAATCCTATCGCAATCGCCGCTACAGCAAAATTGATAGCGATACCGACACCGAGCGTCCACCGGATACCTAACGCCTCAATCAGGAAAAAGCCTGCTGCAACTGTGCCGATGACTGCGCCGAATGTGTTCAGTGCGTACAGGATCCCGATGTTTGTACCGAGTTGTTCCAGTTTTTTCACGAAGAAGCGGGTCAGCACTGGCAGAGTACCGCCCATCAACGTGGACGGAATTAGCAGGACACCAAATGTCAAGACGAACCGAATAAGCGAGAGTGTATAGAATTCCGATGTGACGTTGCGATGAATCAGGACATAGATTGCACTCAATGCCCCTAAAATGAGGGGCCAGACAAGGCAGAACGCACCGATACCGGCTTCCAGAAGCGCGTACATTCGCAGTGGCGACTCTGTGCTTTCGTCGATCTTCCTACCGAAGTAGTAGCTGCCGAGTGCAAGTCCTGCCATAAATGCTGTCAGGACGGTACTCGTCGCGAAGACGGTGCTACCAAAGATGAGCGTCAGCTGCCGCATCCAGATCACTTCATAGATGAGACTACTGGCACCGGAGAAGATAAAGATGAGCCAAACGATGGGTTTGATGTATCGCATTTTTCGTCTATTTTATAAACATTTCGTACTTATAGGACTATTCAATTTCTATACATATATGATACGTTAGTACGCCCCAAAATTTCAAGTTGAATCCTCTAATTTCTTCTCCAACCGTTCAATATACCGAAACATTGTAGAAAAAATCATGTCCAATGTGGCTATGTCGCGTGCCTCCAATGGTGCGCGGGAGAAACGCTCCGCAACGACTTCAGATACATTCCCCATTGCCTGATTATACGGCTGTCTGTTGTGAGGGAGCTTCTTGAACGACAGGAATGACGTAGCTGCGGATTGTCAAACCGTCTATTGTTTCTGTTTCTGCGCGTGATTCTGGTTGCGTGCGATGATCAAAGACGACGTAGTATCCTGCTACGGCTTTTTCCAATTTGAGATATGCTGCGAGTTGTGCCTTGCCTGTTTGATAGCGGACATCTCCGCCCCAGATTTTTGTTTCAACGATGTATTTTCGGTGATTATGGCGAATCAGGATGTCCATCCGACCGCGTCCTGTTTGCACCTCAAGGTACATCGTTCCGCCCACACTTTGGACAAACTGTTCAAGGTAAGCAAAGAGGAGATACTGCCCGACATATTCTTGGGGTGTCTCTGGTACTTGTAGAATTTTGAAGCCTGTACGTGCAATAAAGTCACGGAAGTTATCAAGGAGTGCTTTCATCTGAATATGTCCTTCAGATGTAAGGTAATCCTGAAATCCTGCGCGAGTGTCTTCTGGTAAATATTCCCGCTCCAGTCCATTCACTATCGGTTTGAATGCCCGCATGATACGGTACTGATAAATCGGGTTGATAATTTCACACATACCGTCAGCACCTTCAGCAATAACACCGTAAGTCGCGAGTTCGCTGATAATGTCACTATCCAAGTTGAAATCCACGCCTTCATCATAAGAGGCAATTTTCATGAGAAGTGCCTCAAACCGCCGGTCCCTACGAATATTGGTTATCAGGTGATCAATGTTCGTGTGTCGTTCGCGAAGGAGTTGGACATGTGCTTCTGAAAAGTGTTCCATTGTAATCCGTTCGCTTTTCGGGATGTCCATCTCTTCCGTAAGAATCTGTGCGAATCGGTTGACGAGCACCGGTTGTCCACAAGTCTGTTTGTGGATAGATTCGCTGATGCCGGGGGCGAACGGCTGTCCGATTTCATCTGTATATTGCCCAAGGAGTTCTTGCACCTGTTCAAGCGTAAAATTCGGCAATTTAAATTCGTCTTGGATATTGAATGGCGAAATAGAGCGGTTTAGATTGAGTTGCGTGATGTTCTTAACCCCTACAATACCGACGCTATAGGGACATGCATGCATAGAACGGTGAACATAGATATTGCGGAGCGCATGAAGGAAACCGCTTACAGCATCGCGAGGGATACCATCAAACTCATCAATGATGAGGACAAGTTTCTCATCCCCGAGAAAAGCCCCGAACTCTTGAAAGAATTCGAGCATCGCAACGTGATCCGTTAGTTTTGTGTGCTCCAAGAATCGGCTTAAAGCTTCAGAAGGCACGATGCCGCGTCTCTGGAAGACGCGCGCAATCTCCTCGTGAATCCTTTTATAGAGCGAGGCATAAAAATCGGGCGCGGTATAGTCTTCATACACTTCAAAATTGACTTCAATGGGGAAATAGGTTTCTGCAGTATCAGATGCGACGGACTCAAGAGCCCATTGAAAGAACGTGGTTTTTCCAGTTTGCCGAGGTGCGAAGATAACGATATATCGTCCCTGTTTGACGCGGTTGATGAAATCAGCGAGTTCCTCAGTGCGTGAAACGACGTAATTCTTTTCGGGATTCACGGGACCATAAGTACTAAATGTTTTCATGATTCTTTACCATGATATTTTCGGTGTATCTATTTGGTCAGCACACTCCACGAAAGTTATTTATCCTCTACGATCTTCTCAAGTCGTTCAATGTATCGAAACGTTGTAGAAAAAATCATGTCCAGTGTGGCGATGTCGCGTGACTCTAACGGAGCGCGAGAGAAAACGCGCCGTAGCGATTTCAGATACGTCTCCCACTCACGGTTATACGGCGACATACCTACCTTATCTAACAAGCGTGTAACGCGCCCGTAGAACTCCTCCAAGGCGTTCACTTCGGCGTAGTCAATCTCGGACGGTGTGTACTCGTCCAGACTCGCAACGAAGACCTCGTACGCAAAGATTTGGACCGCCTGTGCGAGATTCAAGGACGGGTTTTTGGTCGCCATCGGGACACTTGTTGCTAACTGACACAGGCTGAGTTGATCGGTAGACAAACCGAAGTCTTCACGTCCAAATAATAGTGCTACCTGTTTGTCTTGTGAAATTGTGGCGATGGTCTGCGCGGCATCTTTCGCAGGCACAGGCTGTGATAGGCGTATATCGCGGCGACGGTGCGTCGTCCCTACCAGATATTGAATACCGTCGAGTGCGTCTTTCAGTTCGGGAACGACGTGGCAGTTTTCGAGAATGTCTTTCGCACCGTGTGCCATATACCATGCTGCATCTACTTCTTGGAACGGGACAGGGTTTACCAGATACAGCTGCGACAGTCCCATTCCTTTCACAACTCTGGCAACAGAGCCGATGTTTCCTGGTTCACGTGGTTCAAAGAGGATGACACGAATGTTAACGAGATTCTCCGGTACTTCAACAGGAATGGCGCGGAAATTTCCAGTCGGTTGAATCGTCTTTTTGTCGGTGTTTATTGGCATATCAATAGGGTATCTGAAATTTTACAAATTGTCAAGTAGAATTGCTTCAGAATGCAGGGCTATTTAGTTTTCGGTTTTTAGCCCGATTTTGGACCCCCCAGGCCCGGTAGGCGCGGTTTGATGAAGATTAAATAATTAATTCGGTAATAATCCGACATAGTGTAGCAACTCCTGTGACCCGCCTTTGAACTGTTCCATGAAGTCGCTGACTTTCTCCTGAAGGGCTGTCCAGTCATTGCTGAGACGATGCAGATGTATGACAGCTTGACGCGCCCAGCGCCACAACTTCTCAATCGGATTCGTCCAACAGGCATACGTTGGGAGCTGCAATATCTCAATAGGGAGTTTCTCAAGTTTGCCTATTTTCTTTGACGGTTTCTCGCTCCAATTCGGTGGGGTCGGTCTAACAAACCTCGTCGTCTGTGGCAGAAGCGCTGCCCTAAGATTCGCGTGAAAGTGGATCGCCCGATTGTCCTGGATCAAATAGATGCGTTCAGCGTTTGGGTAGCGTTGGCAAATCTGGGTGTAAAATGTATGGAGTGCGACAACCGTGCAGCTTTTGACTTGCTGATAAACAACATCTCCGGTGTGTGGGTTGAGCGCCCCGATGCCATAGCAGGTCTCCTCTGGGAGATAACTCTGGCGTGCCAAAGGACATTTCGTCCCTGTCTCCGCCGAGTCTTTTGCGACTCTCGGTTGTAGATTGAAACTAAACTCGTCTTGGTAAACGACAACGCAAGTTTCTGGGTTTTCACGGGCTTCTTCTAACGCTTGCTTGATGCGAGAAAGTTTTTCAGCATAATCGGTATCAGGACTCCGCAGATATTCTCTGGCACGCTTATAGCTGAGACCCAAGCGTGAGAAGATCTGATGAATGCCGGGGAGCGATAGACCCTCAAGCCACGGCACGACCTGACCGAGACTGCGGAGCGTCCAGCGCGTTTGATGCTCATTGACGCTTCCCGGATCCTGACCGATTGCCACTAAGAGTTCCGACCCGGCTTCTTCGGGCGACTTAGGTGAAAAAGCAGGTTTGCGACCTCGACCGGGTTTATTAGACAACCCGCTAATACCGTGTTCGCGATACCGACGCAGCCAAGCATAAACGGTATCGGGGTCGCGTTTTTTCAACAAACCTCTGCGGGCGACTTCATGTGGAGAAAAGCCTTCATGGATTTTCAACAACGCTGTCGCACGCTCTCGAAGATAAGCCGGTTCGCCTTTATCCCGAAGATCAACGAGGGCTTGTATTTCGCCTTCAGTTAACTCCAACTTATGGTGTTTTGCCATCAGAGAATACCTCCTTTGGCAATAGGATAACACGAATAACAATATTACCGAATTAATATTTTAATCTTCATGGAACCGCGCCGGACTTGAAAAAGAGAATCCAAAAATTTAGACAATCCGAGAATTTGTTTAAAACTAAATGCCCCTGCTTCAGAATGGCTATGGGCTTAAGCACTTGCAATTTAGTGAATTTTGGGGTATAATTAAAAAGATTTTAAATCTTGAAAATCGGATAATAGCAAATCAAGGGGTATCGCTTGTAAGCCGATATTTGTCAAAAGCCCCACATGTTCGTTGCTCTTAAGTGTTTTAGGCTTGCAGGTTTATAGAACTTGCTGTTGAGAGAACGCCCTGTAACGGCAAAATATTCATAGAGGGATCTATCTATCTTATGTCAACTAAAGTAGGTATAAATGGTTTTGGTCGGATTGGTCGGAACGCCTTTCGAGCGGCGTTGCAGAACCCCGCGTTAGATATAGAATTCGTGGCTATCAATGATTTGACGAACCCGGAAACGCTCGCGCATCTTCTACAGTATGACTCTATCCACGGTATCTTGTCGGATGAAATCGCTGCGACAGATAACGGCTTGGTGGTCAACGGGAAAGAGATACAGGTTCTCGCTGAACGCGACCCCGGCAGTCTGCCGTGGGGTGAACTCGGCGCGGATGCCGTTATTGAGTCCACCGGTTTCTTTACGGCACGGGAAGACGCTGAGAAACATATCACATCTGGCGGCGCGAAAAAAGTGATCATCTCCGCACCTGCGAAAGGTGAGGACATCACGATTGTCCTCGGTGTGAACGACGATAAATACGATAAGTCAGAACATCATGTCATCTCTAACGCCTCATGTACGACGAACTGCCTCGCACCGGTCGCGAAGGTCTTGCACGAAACATTTGGGATTGAAAGTGGATTGATGACGACTGTGCATGCCTATACCGGTGACCAGCGCGTTCATGATTTTCCGCATTCCGATATGCGCCGCGCCCGTGCCGCGACACTCTCCATGATTCCGACGACAACCGGTGCCGCTGTCGCTGTCGGGAAAGTTCTACCAGAATTGAACGGTAAACTTGATGGGTTTGCAATCCGTGTGCCGACACCCAACGTCTCTGTGGTTGACCTGACTGTTGATCTCAAGCAGAAGCCGAGTGCCGAAGCGGTTAACGCCGCGTTGAAAGAAGCAGCAGAAGGCAGCTTGGACGGAATCCTCGGTTATTCAGAACTCGACCTCGTTTCATCGGATTTCAACGGGAACAAACTCTCCTCCGTGCTTGATGGTCCCTTCACTAAGGTGATTGAAGGCGGGTTGATTAAAGTCCTTTCATGGTATGACAACGAGTGGGGGTACTCGAACCGTCTCATCGAACTCGTCGCACGGGTCTTTTAACTATCAGTTTTTTATTCTTTTGTCGGATGTCAAAAATGGTATTGGGTCCATCAATAGAGATAAGTCCAAGGCAGTAGTTGTATAGTGGTTTAATTACCCATAATACCGTTGAGATTTATCGAAAACCCGATCTTGACGAAGGAAATTGTGCCGTTAAGGCACAATTTGTCTTAGCTTTACATTGATCGGAGCAAAAACCCAATCGTTAAAAATATGCGAACACCTATTATTGCAGGAAATTGGAAACTGAACAAAACGATTTCGGAAGCAGTCGCATTCACAACGGCACTAAAGGCGTTAGTTGTAGAGGTTAACGACGTTGAAATCATCGTTGCCCCACCTTTTACAGCACTCGCAGCGGTTCGTGATGTGATAGCTGACAGTAACATTCACCTCTCTGCACAAGATGTCTACTCAGAGGACAGCGGCGCGTTTACTGGTGAAGTCTCCGCACCGATGCTCAAGGATGTCGGGTGCGATTACGTCATTATCGGTCATTCGGAGCGGCGGCAATACTTCGGTGAGACGAATGAGAGCGTCAATCAGAAGGTGAAAGCGGCGTTAGCACACGGATTAAAACCGATTATCTGTGTCGGTGAACAACTTGAAGAACGGGAATCCGGACGGACAGAAGCGGTGATTAAAGACCATGTTACCGGTGGCATTGCGGGTTTATCCGCTGCCGACCTGTTATCTTGCGTCATTGCTTATGAACCGGTTTGGGCAATCGGCACTGGAAAAACCGCCACGCCTGCCCAAGCACAGGAGGTTCACAGTTTCATTCGAGGGTTACTGACGAAGTTCTACTCAGCAGAAGTCGCATCACAGATATGCATTCAATACGGTGGCAGTGTTAAACCGGAAAATGCGTCGGAACTGATGACGCAACCGGATGTGGATGGAGCACTCGTTGGTGGTGCGAGCCTTGAGGCGGAGTCGTTTGCGCAAATCGTGAAGTTTGTATAGCAAGTTTCGGCTTGCAAGCTACGCCGAAATTTACCCAATAGGAGGGAACTATTAAATGGAAATTATCATAGGTTTTGTATTATTCCTCTTCGTACCTGTTTGTGTTGTCCTAACACTGATTATTCTATTACAGGACAGTAAAGGGGAAGGGCTTTCATCGAGCGCGTTCGGTGGTGCAGAGATGCAGTCTGTTCTCGGAGGACGCGGTGCAGCGACCTTCCTTGGTAAACTGACGACATGGCTCGCGATCGCTTTCATGGTTATTTCGCTTTTCCTGATGCGTTTCTATGGTGAAGGCACCGGCGGTGAACTCACACCGATCGAGCAGGAGACGACGCAAGGAAGCACAACCGAACCTGCTGATACCACTGGTGAAGGGACGGTTGAAACTCCGACAGACGGAGACACCGCGGACGATGCCACTGATTCGTCAAAGACAGAGATTGATGGTGGCACTACTGATGAAACAGAGTAGCTTCGTAGGATAGGGTCCAAGTTTGAATCTGTAGTCACGCGGGAGGTTGCTCCTACAGAAGAAAGGGCTGGATATGACAGACGCGCCTACAACGCTTTCATGGACAGTGCATCCACTCGTTGAGAATTGGCGCAAGTCTGTGCTATTAGTGCTTTTTCTGGCACTCCTCTTACTTATCATCTATCTGGGGTTCCAATTAATTTATGTCGCTATCCTGTCTGCTATTTTTCTGATCGGATCGCTCTATAAATATTTTCTGCCGTTTCACCACTACTTTGAAGCGGACAAACTTATCATCACAAGTTGCTGCTTCTACAGGCTGGAACGATCTTGGGAAACATTTCGCAGTTTTTACACCGACGCGAACGGGGTGCTGCTCAGTCCGTTCGCCCGCCCAACACGCCTCGAAAACTTCCGCGGTATTTATGTCCGATTTGGCAAACACTCCCCTGAAGAAGTTATTAATTTTATTACCAACAAAATTGACGCTGAATCTTCTCCTTAAAAGCAGTCAAAGGAATGGCTGTCAGCGGTCAGTCGTCAGCCATCAGCAAGAGTGGTTAGATTATACCGCGAGCCTCTTTACGAATCGTTGATTGCCAATACCTAAGACATGGAAATCCGAATGCCGAAAAAGATAAGGTGGGGTATACTCGGTCCCGGCACTATTGCTCATAAATTCGCCACTGGATTAAAGGCGATTCCTGACGCTGAGATCATTGCCGTTGGTTCACGCGACCTCCAGAGAGCCGATGCATTCGCAGACACGTTTAATGTGTTATATAACGTGAGTTTGAAAAAAGTTTATAAGTTAGAAAAGCACGGGTAAATCGTTGCTTGCTTGAAGTTCCGAGAGGTTCACCGAAGGTTTTCTCTCCAAAAGCTGATACGCAATCAACGCAGAAATAACATTCACTTGGAAGTTAACGAAACTTCTATGCCGACTGTGTTCCACTTGCGTCTGTGTTTTCAGTTCCTTGATCACCGATTCAATAATCGTCCGTTTTTTCAGCAGCACCTCATCGGCAATAGACAACGGCAGCGGTTTCATGTTTTTACGGACTTTATAGCAGAAGTTGATACCTTGCTCATTGAGAAACTCGCGCAGGTCTTTGGAGATATACCCCTTATCGCCATAAAGATTTCCGAACAGACGTTCCGACGACAACTCCCATAGCGGTTGACGGTCATCGGTATTCCCCGGGGTCAACTCAACACCTAAGAGATCCCCTTTCTCACTGATCATTAGGTGGAGTTTAAAACCGTAGAACCATCCCATTGAGGTCTTTGAGCGTCCGGCACGTTCTGCGAAGACGCGATGTGATGAAATGCGCTTATTGTCGCAAACTCGCAACCGTGTCGAGTCAACGAAGGAGATACCGCTACATTCACCGAGGTGGGCATGAAGATAAATCGTCAGAAGCGTCAGCACCTCTTTCTTGAGTTGAACGAACCGAGAATAACTCACCAGATGTGGAAACTCGGCGCACCAATAGACGCAGACGTGTCTTTCGTAAAAATGCTTGAACGTCCGATACCCACTTTGATGGAACGCAATCAGGAGCGTCATCACTTCGCTCGGATGCAGTTGCCGTGGACGTCCGCGTGTTTCCGGGGGTGTCGTCTCTGGCAGACAATGCCTCGTCTGCCATTTCTCGTAAGCCAGAAAAAAGTCGTCTATTTTACAGAAAAGTGTTATGATTTTCATCAGAGAACTCCTTTGGGTTATAGAGATGTGATAACCTCATTATACCAAAGGTGTTCTCTTTAGGCAAAAACTTTCAATTATTTATCAAACTCACGTTATATAGACACGGCAGTTATGGTGAACTGGCGAACAACCCTGAAGTAGATGTTGTCTATGTTGCCACGCCGCATCCTTTCCATAAAGAGTGCGCGATGCTTTGTCTGGAAGCCGGGAAAGCGGTTTTATGTGAGAAACCGTTCACTGTGGATGCAAAGCAGGCTGAAGCGTTGATAGCGTCTGCACGAACATCTAAGCAATTTCTCATGGAAGCCATGTGGACCCGCTTTATCCCTGTGATGGTTAAGGTGCGGGATTGGCTGGTTGATGGTGCTATAGGTGAACCGCGCATGCTGACGGCAGATTTCGGAAATCGCGTGGTGCTGAGTATTGAGAACATGGGGAGCAGACTGTTCGTACCGGAACTCGCGGGCGGAGCGCTGCTCGATATTGGGGTTTATACCGTCTCTTTAGCGTCTATGGTATTTGGTACACCAACGAAAATCACGAGTTTGGCACACATCGGTGAAACCGGTGTTGATGAACGAGCCGCGATCCTGCTGGGCTACGATGCTGGGCAAATCGCAAACTTATCCTGCGCTATCACGACACAGACCTCGCATGAAGCACGTATCTTCGGCACAAAAGGCGCGATCCATATCCCTAACTTCTCGCGAGCCACTTCCGCAACGCTTGAAGTCATTGGAAAAGAGCCTCTACAGATTGAAATTCCATTTACTGAAAACGGTTATGAATACCAAGCCATTGAGGTGATCAACTGTCTGCGGGAGGGCAAACTCGAAAGTGAAGTGATGCCGTTAGATGAGTCCCTATCTATTGTCAAGACTATGGATGTCGCCAGAGCACAATGGGGGTTGGCATACCCGACGTTCAGTTCTGTTTTTGATAGCCCCCAGGACAGATCGGCAAGGTCATATTAGAGGCAGCATCCCTGAAACTATTTCTGAATTTGGAGGATTAAATGAATACAAACCACACACAGACAATTGCTACCACAGAAGAATTGAAAACCGTTGTTTTAGATGCGGTTGAGACCCAAAGCGTCACAGATATCCACACGCATCTCTTTAGTCCCCCCTTTGGTGAGTTATTACTGTGGGGTATAGATGAATTGCTCACCTATCACTACCTTATCGCTGAAGTCTTCCGTAAATCAGATGTCTCATACGAGCAATTTTGGGCGATGACGAAAACGGAACAGGCGGACCTCATCTGGCAGACACTTTTCATTGAGAACTCACCGGTGAGTGAGGCGTGCCGCGGGATTGTGACAACTTTAAACGAATTGGGGTTGGATGTCGGTTCGCGCAATCTACAGGACTATCGCGACTACTTTGCGGATATGACCGTCGAGGCATTTATCGACACGGTCTTTGAACGTGCAAAAGTCTCCAAAGTCGTGATGACGAACGACCCGTTTGACTCGGCAGAGGCACCGGTGTGGGAATCCGGAGATACTGGAGACACCCGTTTTGAAGCGGCACTTCGGATGGATGTCCTCATCAATACCTATCAGGAAACCGCTTATGACCATCTCCGTGGCCTCGGTTACGATGTCGATCCGAATCTATCAACGGAGAAAACCTACAAGGAAGTCCGCCGATTTTTAGAAACGTGGATTCAGCGGATGAACCCGAAGTATATGGCGGTCTCGCTTCCACCGGATTTCCAATACCCCGACGACGGTATCTTGGGGAGGTTGTTTAACAACTGCATATTACCGATTTCCCGTGAATTTAATGTCCCATTCGCGCTGATGATCGGTGTGAAACGTGCGGTTAACCCACAACTCCAGATGGCAGGCGACGGAAGTGGAAAAGCGGATCTGACGAGTCTGGAAACGCTACTCCGTGAAAACCCTGAGAACAAGTTTCTCGTTACCCTTTTATCTCGTGAAAACCAGCATGAACTATGTGTCATCGGGCGGAAATTCAAGAATCTGATGATATTCGGGTGCTGGTGGTTTATGAACAATCCGAGTGTGATTGAGGAGATCACGCGAGAACGGATCGAGCTGCTCGGTTTGAGCGTTATCCCACAACATTCCGATGCGCGGATCTTGGATCAGCTCGTCTACAAGTGGAAACACTCACGTCGGATTATAGCGGACGTTTTGGTGGAGAAATATCAAACGCTGCTTGATGTCAGGTGGACACTCACCACGTCAGAGATTGAACGGGATGTCAACAACCTGTTCGGCGGAAATTTCGATCGGTTTCTGAACGGGAACTAACGAATTGGCGACTTGGAATGCCTTAGAGTATGTTTTACGGTTCAAATTATCGCGTACACGTATGGAGTCCGCTGCATGGACATTGGGTTTATATGGGACGAAGACAAATGTGATAGCACCCACAAGCTAAAGCATGGGGTTTCGGTTTCATAGCAACTGCGGTTTACTCAAAAGAGTTCACCGTCTGACTATCGCTCCACCAACGGGCGTTTCCCTACAGAATCTGTAGGCATATCGTTAGGTAACGGAAACCATCCCCGCCCGTAATATGTTTATAGCAGCGTTTATGTCTCTATCGTGGTGAGACCGACATTCAGGACAAGCCCACTGCCTATCGTTCAATGTTAGTTCCTCATTGTGAAAACCACAATTGCTACAAGGTTTTGTTGTAGCAGTCCATTGACCGACTTGTTTAAAAAGACGCTTATGCTTAGTACATTTATACTTCAATATCTCAACAAACTGGTAGAAGGCGAGGTCAGACACTTTACGCCCCCAAAGTCGTTTCATACCGTCAAGGTTCAAGGTTTCAAGGACAATCGTATCAAACTTTTTACACAGTTCGCTTGCGAGTTGCCAATGAAAATCTTTGCGTTGATTAGAAATTTTACGATAGAGGCATGCGAGTTTTCGGACACACTGCCACCAACGGTTAGAACCTTTTTGCTTACGAGAAAGTTCTTTATTGAGACTACGAAGTTTATTCAAGGAGTGTTTCAAAGGTTGAGGGTGCTGTATTTTCTACCCGTGCTAAGTGTCAAGTATGCGTCTTTCATACCGGATTTGGTCTGGGAATAGACCAAATCCATTCCTTGTATTACATTGTCTGCCCCAACGCTTTGACCTGTTGTCGGCAGAGGTTTAAAATCCGTGTAGGTTGTGATGATGTAAAGCCAATAGTTTCCACACAGGTCACGCTTTATGGTGATACGACTGAGAGTCCCATGCCACTGGCGGTGTTTGTGGAAAGTATAAGGCACTTTATCAAACCGCCATTTACCATTATCCCACTTTCTGAACGTGAGTGTGATACGATTGTTTTTCAGAGACCACCCAGCTTCTCCGGGAAAGGTGATAGACTTAAACTTGTGTCTCTTTTTAATTTTGGGTCTGCCACCAAGTTTATTGAAAAATCGCTCGTATGCCTTATGAATACGTTTCAGTTCCTCTTGGATTGCCTGACTTGGCAAAGAGTTCCAATGTGGGTGAGTGGTTGCCTTGAGGTCTGTAAGGTGTGCAGACATAGCGTGATAGTTCGCATAAGGAAAATCGTCTTTATACCGTTGATGCTGCCACGTATGAAAATACTCATGCACTTGCCACATATCGTCAAGGAGGTTGCCAATGCGTATCGTATTAGATTGTTTACCAAGCGGATATTTATAGGTCTTCATAGGGTTTCACAGTTCACAGTTTTAACCCCGTTCAAGTGGGTAGGAAACCGACACGCAACCTTGCGATTACGCTTGAACTGTCTGCCACTGTGATACTATAATTATACTATAGTTTTCACTAAATGTCAAATCTTTTTGGGCTTTCAAACGCAACGCCCGCCTACATCCCACAAGCTAAAGCATGGGGTCTTGGCGGGAAGATTGATAAGGAAGTACAAAGGAAGCATAACGTCCAGTTTTTATGAGGTAGTCTCAGCATTTGATGATCAGCAGGGGTACGACGCTCCGGATCCACAAGGGCATCAGGATCGTTGGATGTTCATAGGAAAAAGTGTTACGAATCGTATATTAGTAATTATCTACATTCCAGAAGATGCAGAAATTCACCGTTTAATCACTGCGTATGAGGCCAGTCAGGAGATTCGCAATGGATACAATAGAAGAAGTCGAATTTGATTATGAAGCTTACACACGGGAGAATCCGCCGGATCTATCTAAAGCTCGTCCCGCGCTTGAAGTACGTCGAGAACGCCGCGAGGCCTTTAGAGCGCGATTGATCAACCATGTCAACATGGAAATTAAACACGCCAGAGAGATGAAGCACGTCTTTATTTCCTATTGCCATGAGAACAAAGCTATTGTTGATCGTCTCTGCCAAACTCTTATCTCACACGAAATTCATATCTGGCTGGACAGGGACAATATAGGTCCCGGCACGCCGTGGAAGCAAGCAATTCAGCAAGCGATTCAGCATGGAGATTTCTTTATCGCATGTTTCTCAGCAGAAGCCAACGCGCGTAATCAAACGTATATGAGTGAAGAGTTGAAAATTGCGATTGAAGAGTTGCATCGGCGACCTGTTGACAAGATATGGTTTATTCCGGTAAAATTGAACAAGTGTGAGATTCCCAATATTGACACCGGGGGAGACGAAACCTTACGAACTCTCCAATATGTTGACCTCCATGAAGACTGGGAGACAGGTATTCAACGTCTCCGGGTGTGTAAAGTTTTTGGCGGCCTTTTATGCGGCCTCCTGTAGTTTTTGTGTATCCCAATATGCGTCAAGTGATTGATTCTTTAACAAACATCTCCAAAAGAGTATTGCATTTATCCCGGGTTTGCTCCATCGCATGCCTGCCTGTTTACAGCGTTCAGCGACAACATGTTTACAAGCACTCTCAATGACTCCACTGCCGATCTGATATCCTTTTTCGTTGAACGTGCGATACTGCATGCGATGGGCATGTTTTTGAAAATAACCGACTTCTCTTTTAAGGACATCTGCTATGGAAACTGGGTTTTGTGTCTCCAAAGCCCGGATACGTGCGACGACTTTAGAAGTCTCTCCATTGTAAAGAGGTGTTTCAGTGGTATCCACCCAAGTTTCGATGGCCTCCCGGTCCTCTTCTCCGAAGGCTTGCTTAGCGACATCATATAAATGCGTCTTGGCATGCATATAGTCAACGATTTCAGTGGCACCCGGAAAGTATTCATCCGCTAAGTTCCATATCCACGGTGCCCCATCACCTATCACAACGACTTCTTCGTCTGCGATCGTTTTTTCGTCTTGATAAATGCCGGTCTGCGTTGCTAAATCTGCGAGTTGGTGGCGAAAATCCGCCACACCGCTCCGGGAGGCGACATACCGCAGGCTCGGTGGGCGGATTTTCATCACCGATGTCGCGTTTTGATGCGGATAATCTTTACCGATGCTGCCGACTTTAACCTCCTGCCATCCAACAGGTGAGTTCGTCTGGCACCCATCACAACTGACATACCACCGCTCACCGACATCCAGAGATGCTTCGGCAATATAATCAGAGACCGACTCACCTGATGACCACGCCTGAACTTTCTGATGCAGCGTCGTATGGCTAACTTCAATGCCTTGATGTTTTAACTCCGCTGCGGCAGCGCGATAATTCAACTGTGCAGCGAGACGCATCATCGCTGCAGCAACTCTTTGCGTATACCTTCCCTTGAGGTGTTGCTTCGCCTCCCAAGGCACATGAATAGCCCCACATTGACACTTATACTCCCATCTCGGCAGACGCAAAACACCACACAGCGTTGTAAAACTCCGGCTTCTTTGCCGATACCGACGACTTCGCCCTTGACACTCTCGGCACACGACAGACTTTCGAGTCATATCCGGGGCGTTGGCGAGTTCAGAAAGGATACCCTCTGAAAGTCTTTGTCCCCACGAAGCAAGAGCCGCAGAGACTTGCTCCTCTACATCGGAAATCAGGACAGACGGATCGCCTGTCAGGTCTTCAAAAATCTTTTGGACTTCTTCGTTAATCTTTGCTACAATGGAAGGCATGGTATTCTCTCCTTGAAAAATATAATATCTTAGAGAGAATACCATTCTCTACTACAAACTTCAACCCCTAACTCACCAAAAAATCAGTGCCAAAAACTTTACACACCCACGTCTCCTGAACGCTATCTCTGTAACCTCAGTACACCACGAGGAAAACAGTGCTGATGCCCCGACAAATGAAGGCGATGAATGTGTTCTGTTCCGTTCAGTAGATGGACAGCACTATTTCATTCCTTTTCAAAAAGTATGCTGGGATTCAACGGAGATTTCTCTAACGCTTTGCCCTAATTCATCTGCACAAACGGCTTTCTTGAGTAGATTGCGTGAGTGCTTACGTAATGTACCTGCTGGGAGTTCCATTGACCAACTGGAGGCTATCGCTTTTGCACATCAGGAAGACGCGGCGTGGGTAAAACTTCGGGAGGTCGCGCAAATTTCAACTGAGAGTGAGACCATGTGGGAGATCCGTCTCAAGGAAGAAACTGTCACCAGCGCATATAAGCATCGTGCTGAAAAGGCAAATCTTGAGCATGTCACACCAGATCAGATTGCCAACCTACGCGCCAAGCGACTCCTTCTTGATGAAAAATTGACAGCCGTTAACCCTTCTCTGATGCAAACGAGTGTTTTTGATCAGATGTTGTTAGAGGATCAGATTCGTGGCGAACTCTCATCGCAATATGGAAACAGGCTCCAAGCCCTCACTTCACCTATCCCAGAGCTGTATCAGCATTTCGGAAACACGCCAGAGAGATTCAAGAGGTTCGCTCGTTTGATTTCAGTGCTGTATTTGAAGTTGTCAAACACGGCTGAAGATATACTTCAATTGGATGTGGAACTTCTTAATTCTGCGGAGTTACAGGTCAAATTTAGGGGACGGCGGTCGCAGCTTGATATAAATAAAGAAGTTACACTTCTTGAATTTGAGGGGGTCTGTCCGCTATCTGAGTGATGCTAACTATGTTCTAACAATCACAGGGTGTACCATTGCACTTAGGACAGCCTTCGGCATAGATTTGCGCTGCGTCTTCTAAGGAAATATCGAATAGGCTTGCCAATGTAGCGAGCCATGCAAACACATCGGCGAATTCCTCACGCAGGCGTTCCATGTCCTGTGGCTGTGTGCGGATTTCTTTTGCTAACTCACCGACCTCCTCTACAAACCACGTGAAGGTAAGCGGTACCCCACGCGCTGCATCGCGCGTGTAATAGATGTCTTCAATTTGTTTTTGAAACGCTTCAATTGTCATTGAAAATTCCTTTTTTGTAGTTATCAGTTATCGGTTATCGGTTTACCTCGCAGTGAGAGTTACTTTGTGATGCGGATTAATTTCTTGTGCACCCACAATCGAATTGTCGTTGTGGCAGTTACAAAAGGTTATCATTACATCAGAAGGTAACTGAAAACTAACAACTGATGCCTGAAAACTATCCTGTCTCTCGCAGGACTTACGCAAGGCGCAATAATGCACGTCGCATTTGGGCGAGTACGCCGCAGAATTGCGCGACTACGAACCAGCGTAGTTTCCGTAGGTTGGGTAGAACGGAATAGAAAAGGGAGATGTCGGTGTTCCAAATACCGCTCAAATCCAATAGGCTGTCCTATACACTCAAGAACACAGTGAAACCCAACTTCGTCTCGGAAACGGCAAAAGCGTTGGGTTTCACTCGTGTTTTGGTAATTTCAAGTTGCTAAGTGCGTCTTGCAAATCATCTACTTTCTGCTGCTATTTGCAGCACCGCTCCGATTGCTTGATGCACTAAGTGTGAACATAGTCATGGTTTAGCAACGGTTTGGAAAGATTCTCACGCGTCGGCAGCTGCTGCGGCTTGACGTTCTAACTCGGTGCGCCACCCGGCGACTTTTCCTGATTTGATCTGCTGAACATCAAACCCAGCGTATCGATCCTCAAGCGTGTCTCCAAGTTTCTGCGTTTCTGCCCACCGATCCCATGCTGTCTGCATCCACGCATGTGGCAAAGCCTCTCGGACAGCGGGGTCGAGTTGCCACGCGTTGCGCGCGTCCGCGACCGAGGGGTCGCCGGTGAATTCACCCGACCATTTCGACCAACCGATCGACAATGTGTTCCGCTCGCGCTCAGGCACGGTGTGCCCTGTGTGGATGTTATTGCCATTGCGGATGAGTGCCTCCCCGGGCTTGAGCCGAATAGCGACCTGATCGGGCAATGGGTCGGTCTTGTTCCAACTTGGTGTATATGGGACACCCTGATCCTTCATCGCCTGTGGGAGTAGCACGTCATGCTCAAAGGGGGTGCGCCATCGGTGGTGGCTACCGGGGATCACCTCATGGCATTCGTCGTCTGTGAGCGCCAAGAACATGCTCACGCCGTTCCGTTCGGTAATTCGCTTCTCGTTGTTTTCTTGAATTTCTTTCCAACGGATCTGCTCTACCTCTTCAGAGTAATCTTCAGGCGTGTCTCCGCGGACTTCCTTCTGTGAGAAGTAGCTTTCCCCGCTCCCCCACCATGTCACATCTCGGTGCCAACTGGGTCCGTTCTCCTGTTTCCGTGGATTTGCCCACAATAGCATACCGCTCATCGTGAGATCCTCAGGCTGGTTCCCATGACACCATGAACTGATGAAATCGAGAAAATCCGAGGAACCGTGGAATTCGGCGAAACCCGGCTCGTTGAAAGCCGGATGGATGAGTCCTCGGATTGCCCACGGTTCGTTGTGCCCAGCGCGGTGGACATAGCCCTTTGAGCAGTCGATTTTATCGTAAACGTGTTCCGGGGCACACGCCTCAGTAACACGCCGACCTGCCTCCCGAAGTATAGGGATCCAAGGGTTATCAACAAAATCGTTGATGATAACAAAACCGTGCTCCTTCAGATACGCCAGTCTTTCAGGTGTGGCACCCGGAGCTGAAAGTTCAGATTTGAAATCTGCGAACGCAGTCGCGCGGTAAGTTTCCTTCGCTTGTGGTTCATTCGTGCTCATTGTCATTCCTCCGTGTTAGACAGTGATTTTAAACCTATATGCTATTTTATCACATTTCGTATATTTTTCAAAACTTTATACCATTTCTAAAAGTTTATATCGCATTATTAACCGCACCATCCTCCAGACCCGGTAGGTGCGGTTTCCTAACCGCACGATAGGTGTCAATTTAGTGGTCCTCCAGGCCCGGTAGGTTCGGTTTTGCGGTGTACTCACCCAAATTTTGCCCACACGCGGCAAAATTTGTCTTTGCTTTACATTTGCGATCTGCATTCCTAACCGAACCGGGCTTAACCCAAGAACTGTAGGCTCCTTTGAGCAACGGAGACCCCTAACCTGAAAAACGCGTGCTTGTTCGGAAACCAACATGAGTGAAACCTCCAAGCCTGAAGCGTCGCAGCGTCGGGTCCATATCGGTCTGCATCACGATATTCATTTTCTCAGATACGCGCAGCGACGGGTTTTCGCGGATGTCCCGGTTCGGTTAGGAATGCAGATCGCATTTGGGCGAGTACACCGCAAAACCGAACCTACCGGGCCGGAGGGATTCAGCGCGTAACTTTTTCTTAAATTGATCGTGGCATCGTAGGTTGGGTAGAACGGACACCACCAAAACCGTAAAAATCATAGAAAAACGATGTTTTCTCCATACACGCTACATCAAGTAGAAACCGAGTGAAACCCAACTCTTTTGTTCTGAAGTGCCGCAACTCTGAAGGTATGAAGTTGGGTTTCACTGTGTTCTTGAGTGTATAGGACAGCCTATTGGATTTGAGCGGTGTTTGAACCACCAACATCTGCCTTCTCAACGCCGTTCTACCCAACCTACGGGAGCACGAAATCCCTAAATTGACACCTATGGTGCGGTTTTGCGGTGTACTCACCCAAATTTGGTTTCCCACACGCGGAAACCAAATTTTGCTTCGCAGTGAGAATGCTTTACATTTCCGATCTGCATTCCTAACCGCACCGGGCATAGCCAAAAACAAACAGTAGACTCTTTTAAGAGAAACCGTCAATCAGAATTGGTATAACAAGAACAGATTTTGCCCCAAAAAGTTACCAAATGGTAACTTTTTTCGTTTTTTGGTAACTTTCTAATTTGCGCCGTAAACCTAGTCGCTATATGGGTTCGTAGGTGTTTTTTGTATGGTTTCCCGCTGTAAGCAGAGCCATTCAGCTTTAGGTTTTCGTTGTTTTTGTCGAAGAAGTCGCGATTCGGAGAGTGCTTCTACAGCAGGTTTTGGAACATTCAGAAATTTCTCCTAAGGGAGAACCGAATGCCTCTGAGTGTGTAAGGCATAACATGTCTTAGTAAAACCCACAATTAACTTTACATTGGCGAGGTTAGGAAACCTCGCCAGCGAGCGAGTGTATTCACGGAATTGTTGCTCTTTAAAGTGTAAACATATTTTTGGGTTTTACTACTATAAACACAGCCCCATTGGGTTTTCAGTTTTCCGTATCCGCGGCGAGTTCTATCTTTCTTGCTACAGCAACTAAGTCAAGGATGTTGACAACCCCATCATCGTTAACATCTGCTGCATTTCCATTTCCGACCTGCCCGATACGGTTAGCAACGAATGTTAAATCGTCAATGTTGACACTTCCATCACCGTTGACATCTTCAGGCACTTCAGACTGAACTTCCCACAAAAGAATCGCGCCGTCTCCACCGCCACTGGCAAGCGTCCGACCATCTGGCGAAAACGCAACCGAATTGACCTCATACTGATGCCCCGTGAAAATGGTGTGATCTTGACCTGTGTGTACATCCCACAACCGAACCGTACCATCGTAACTTCCACTGGCAAGTGTCCGACCATCTGGCGAAAATGCGACAGAAGTTACACCCTCCGTATGTCCATTAAGGATTTGTCTGAGCATGTTAGTTTCTGCATCCCATAATCGAATGGTGTCATCCCAACTCCCACTGGCAAGCGTCCGACCATCTGGCGAAAATGCTAAGCTACTAACAGGTTTCTCATGTCCGATGATAGTCGTTTTTAGTTGGGCAGTGGAGACATTCCACAACAAAATAGAACCTTCCGTACCTGCACTGGCAAGTATCTTTCCATCCGGTGAAAAAATTAAGCTATTAAAACTACTACGATGCGCATCAAGGATAGCACTGCTTTGCGCAGCCTCCGAATTTTGAATCGTGTGTGCATCCCATAACTTGATTGCACCGCCAAATCTCCCAGTGGCAAATGTCTCTCCGTCCGGTGAAAAAGCAATAGCCCCATACCAATTTTGATACCTTGCGTGAAGTGCTCCGGTATGCGCGCTCCATACCAACACCTCCTCTGAACTACCACTAACAAGCACCTGTCCATCCGAGGAGAACACTACCGCCCAAACTGGAAATGCATCGGCTTCAAGCGTCGTGAGGTATTGTCTGGTATGCACATCCCACAATTGAATTGTGTGGGGGAGACTACCACTCGCGAGGGTTCTACCATCAGGTGAAAACGCAACATCCCCAACCGAATTCACATGTCCTTGAAGCGTAACGTGATTCTCGCCTGTTTCTGTATTCCACACCCGAAGTGTGCCATTTCCGCTCCCACTGATCAGCGTTTTTCCATCTGGAGAGAAAGCCACTGCATTAACACGCCAAGTATGCTCTGTAAAGGTCGTGAGGAGCTTGCCTGTTTGCACATCCCATAATTCAATTAGATAGTCCGGCCAGCCACTACTGCCACTGGCAAGCGTTCTTCCGTCAGGTGAAAAAGCAATGGAGTCCACCGATTCCGTAGTTGTGAATTTACGTCGCAGTTGACCTGTCTCCGTTTCCCACAATTCAACCCTCCGAATGTTCGCGTGTGCAATCGCAAGGGTTTTTCCGTCTGGTGAGAACACGATATCTGCATATCTATTCAGTTTCACATCAAAAGATTTACGCAATTAGTCGTTTTGGACTTGAAAAAATTTTAGGATTTGACTTTTAGACACAATTTTTGTCTCCTATTCTTAGGATCGTGGACAGGATTCTCAGCGCAACACCTCGCGTGTTGGGTCCTATCCGCACCCCTGAGAAGGTGTATACGCGCTTACGAGCGATACCTCGTTTAACATATCGAATACTTTACAGGAGGTTTGAAAGGAACCCCCGTGTGGCAACACGTCAAGTTGGATAGCCAAATTTCCAGTATCCCTGTTTTACCTCATAGTTTCCTTGAGAAACTTCCAAAACATATCCGTTTCTCGGTAGTTATACTTGTAGCATGCCTCAGCGACATAGAGCGGTGTGTATCCGGTGGTATAGTGGTGATGTTGTCCATACCAAGCACGCTTGAGGAGCGACCAGAAGCCTTCAATCGTGTTAGTATGGGTATCACCATCAGCATACTGCTCCTTGTGGTTGATGACCGCATGTTTGATTTCTCGACCCACGAGGTTGTAGGCTTGATACGCGTCAGTTATCAACTCGGAGTCCTTGAGGTTGACGGCACTGCGAATAAACTCAAGGATCGTTCTTGCGGTCACATTCGGCGCGAGTTGCGCGACGACCTTCCCGCCTCGTTGGACAGCCCCGATGATCGCGTCTTTATCTGTGCCACGTCCACGTTTCGCTGGTTCGTCATCTTCACGCTTGTTTGGCTTACGAGGCTTGCCACCGATATAGGTTTCGTCTGCCTCAATGATACCTTGTAACGCCAGTTTGAAAAAAAGTATTAGAGGTTTCAAAGTGGACGCAAATTGCACAATAAAGCGATATATTCACCCCAAAATAGGCGGTTTTTTAAGGATCTAATACCAAATTAACGTGATTTGTATTATTTTTCCATTTTGCAAATCCACTGAAAACCGACATGTGCCTGCACCTTCTTTGTGTTTTCAGAGAACCATTGACACCTTTTCACAACGGCTTCTTCAAGTGCTGAGAGCGTTGTAAAAACTTTATTCACAACCACCTCTCGCAACAAAGGCCAGAGCCGTTCGGCAGGTTGAAGTTCTGGTGTGTACGGGGGCAAATGAAATAACTCAATCCCTTCTGGGACTTCTAAATCCTTACCCGTGTGAAAACCGGCACGATCTAACAAAAGGATTATCTGTTTCTTGCCTTCCGGGTTCACATCACGCGCAAACTCTGCCAAGGCAAGGTTCATGACTTCAACACTCACACTCGGCATCAGCAGCCAATAGGTCTCACCTGTCTGTGGACGGACAAAACCGAAACCATAAAACCACTTATATGCCGGACACACGGGGGCTATCGGTCTTTCACCTCGCTTCGCCCAGACACGCCGATGAACCGGCAATAATCCCAAGCGCGTCTCGTCTTCTGCCCAGATCTCTACCGGTTTCTCTGGGTGCTGACTTTCAAGCGTAGCTACCCGCTCCTTGAGTTTTTTTTTAAATGTTTGCTGTGCCTCGGGTGTTGCGGCTGCCTGATGTTGCGGACGAGGTGTTTGTAAAGTATAACCGAGACGTTTGAGATATTTCCAACCTGACACGTCACTGACACGACGCTGGAGTGTCTCAGATATCCACGCAGCCACTTTCGGACCCGTCCAAAGACCCCCATCACCAGGAGGCGCAGAAAGGGCAGCTGCAAGGGCGGCTTGCTGTGTTTCATCCAAAAAACGCACACCTGTATTATTTTTGCGTTTATCTCGCAAAGCGGCTTCGCCTTCAGCATTATAGCGTTTGAGCAACTTGCGAACCCAGTCCGGCGTGCATCCTACAATCTCAGCGACTTGCCGGGGGGTGCGTGAATCTCTGGTATCCGCAAGGAGCCAAATAATATGCCAGTGCGTCCGTTCCCGAAGACATTCACATTCAAGATACCTTTGTTTAACAACTTCTACTGAAAAGTGGGGGAAAACCTCATGTTTTTGCTTTTTCATCTCTTCACAATAACATATCTAAAAAATATACACAAGAATAGTCGCGTTAATATGGTATAACCCCCTAAATCCCCCTTATCAGGGGGACTTTAAGACGAAATGCGTCTGCCCTAAATATTTATCAAACTCACGTTACCTTGTAGCAACGCGCCCCTTTTTTCGCCATCTCTGCCCGGATGCGCGTCATCATGTACCAAGCCGTCTTTTGATTCAAGTCCAAATCGCGTGACAACGGGTGTGTAAAGTTTTTGTCACAAGTAAGTTTTGTTAGAGGGGTTGAAGTATATGTTAGAAACTGGTATCCTTTCCTAACAAGCATAGATTCTAAGTAGGAGAGGATACCAGATGGATATTTTATCGATTATCACCGAAGAAGTCAAAGAGATTTTTTCACCGCTGTTCAGTGATACGTCTGTTTCGTTAGAAACGCTTGAGGCAGAGGTGTTGCGTGCGAGTCGTGAGTTGGGTCAAAAGGTGTTAGAGGCGTGTGTTTCTCAAAGAGCGCGTCAAGAGGTTTCGGAGTCGGTTAGCTGTCCTGTCTGTGCGGGGGAGTCGTTTCGGTTTCGGGAGCGTAAGCGTTATGTAGAGACCCTGTGTGGGGTCGTGCGTGTTTCTCGGTGGGTGTATCGGTGTGATGCGTGTCGTCATTATCACGTGCCCTGGGATTCGGATGAAGGTCTCAAGGATGGCTACACGGTAGGCGTTGCGAAAGCGATGTGTCGTCTCTCAGCGCGTCTGGACTTTAGGGAAGCCTCCGAGGAGTTGTCTCATCACGGGATAAGGGTGAGTCATACAACGCTTCAACACAAGGTTGGGGAATGGTCAGCAGGCAAGTCAGTGTCGGATTATGTTGAAGAACAGACGCTTGAAGAAGATTCACGATGGTATGTCAGTTGTGATGGGTGTCATACGCACTCGCCGCAGGGTTGGCATGAGGTGAAGGTAGGCTGCGTCTATAGAGATTATCCACAACTCGGTTCAAAGTCGGTGCCGTCTGCGCGTCCGCTAAGTTTGCGGTATGTTGCCACTCGCAACGATGCCGCGAGTTTTGGAGAACACTGGTTTGACTTAGCGACAGCCAGTGGCATCTATAAAGACGAGACCGATAGCGAGGAGGTCGTCGTCATCGGCGATGGTGCGACATGGATTTGGAACTTAGCCGATGAATACTTCCCCGGTGCGACTGAAATCGTTGATTATATGCATGCCAAATCGCATCTCTATGACATCGCGAAACAGGCCTTTGGAGAAACCGCCACCGAGGCGATTGGAGAGTGGGTAGAAACCACAGAGACTTTTCTCTATGCCGGGGATACCCAAGAAGTCGGCGTGTGTATCCGAGCATTGGGCGTCGGGAACCCAGCACTCTCGGAAGTCTTCGAAAGAGAAGTTCGCTATTTTCAGAAGCATTCAAAGCGGATGCAGTATAAAACATTTGTAGAAAACGGGTATCACATTGGCAGTAGCGTCATTGAAAGTGCCTGTAAACACGTTGTCGCTGAGCGCTGTAAACAAGCCGCTATGAAATGGAGTAAACCCGGTATAAATGCCATCCTCTTCTGGAGATGTTTGTTAAAGAATCGCGCATGGGACGAGTTCTGGGATAAACAGGCAAACGCTGCATGATGCCTAATGACAAAAACTTTACACACCCCGTGACAACTGGCAGCTTGACAAACTTTTCTTGGCATTGGCAATAAGTGAGATTACCAGAAACCACTTCTGTAATGCGATTTTCGGGTTTCCGTGGAACACTGTTCCGTGCGTCACTTTGAAGGTGGCTTGGCAATCGTGGCAGTTCCAGCGTCCGATACGCCCTGTTTCTGTCTCTGTCCGCTTCTTTACGTCTGTTGTCTGACAATGCGGACAATAGGGCGGGTTTTTACCCCATTTAACGCTCTCTAAATACGCAATACACGTCTCCTGTGTCGGGAAACGTTCCATCACCTTGATCAAATCCATCAGAAATACTCCTATTTTAGAAGTTGCTTTTTCTGACGGGTTCTGATACAATATCAGGTAAGAGACAGCCAGAAAAAGCAACGCTTTTTTGGGTTCAGAGGGAGGCTGCAACCTCCCTTTTTTCTTACCTATATTCTACCATATTTTCATGAGTTAAATCAAGCAAAAACCCACTAAATACAAGGGGTTATGGCACTTTTTTCAAAATTTATCCAAGTCCGAAACTACTGATTGCGAAAATCTATGCCATTGGTGGGGCAGAGAGAAAGAAATTTCAGGTGGGTCCCGGTTGGGGGTACAGTAGTAAGGGGCTTAAGACTATAGAAATGTATGATCCAGTCGCCAACACGTGGACACCAAAAGCGGACATACCTGTGCCAAGAAGTGGCGGTGCCTGCGTCCTGGATGGAAAAATCTATATCATTGGTGGATCAGCCGCCAACAGAGAAGAGTGGCGCTTGGATATCGTGGATGTATATGATCCAGCGACGGATACGTGGGCAAAAGCTAAAAGTATGAACCATGCGCGTTCTGGCAGCGGCAATCAGTGTTGTCGATGGAAAGATTTATGCCATGGGTGGAACCGGATGGCCCCAGATTCCAAATCATCCAGGTCCCTTTCTTTCCAGTATTGAAATGTTTGATCCAAAAACCAATCGATGGACTGAAAAAACCGAGATGCCTGCCCCGAAATCAGGGCACACGGCAAGCGTGATCAATGGAAAAATCTATGTGATAGGGGGCGGCTTTCGGGGCAATGGTCTATACATGTATCTCTCAACAGTCGAAATTTATGATCCGAAAACTGACCGTTGGACCCAGGAACCCGACATGCCGATTGGCAAAGCAGGACATGCGGCTGAAGTCATAAACGGGAATATCTACATCTTTGGGGGCAGTAGTGCTGATGTTAGAGGCCCACTTACAACTGTCGAGGTATACGGCACAGCGGAAGTGCCGCAGAGTGTTGATCCAGTCGGAAAACTTGTGGAAACTTGGGGCGCAATCAAAACAATTAAGTGAGTTTGTCTCATAAATACCAGTTTGCATGTTCCGAAAGGAAAGAAACATTCTTTTAGAAGGGATGTTGCAAGTCCCCCTGATAAGGGGGATTTAGGGGGTTTCTTCCATCGGGAATCCTCATCCAACAATACGCTCAAACTATTTATAAAACGCGCTGGAGAAAAAAATGACACGGAAAATGTTTTCTTTCTTATTGCTACTTCTTACTTTGACGCTTTTAGGTATTTTGGGTTGCGGTAGTGATGAGGAAAAACCTGAAAAGCCTGAAAAGCCTACCGTGCCAGAACCAATGTTATCAAATGAAGAATTACTCGGTTCCTTCGATGTGGTGTCAATCAACGACGAACCTCCCTTGACATTTATTAACGCTGATGAACCAGATGAAGAGGACCGTCCGAAAATAAATATGGATCACTTTTACTATCATTTTGCAGCAGATGGTTCGTGGACTTTGAATCTTGACTTTGAAATGGCAGATTTTCCAGAAGATCCTCATAGGAAGAATCCAGAAATGGCTGGTAAAGTTAAAATAGTTGGAGCATGGTCAGGAAGTTACAGCATTCAGGACTCTGTCTTATCCATGATTAAACAAGAAACAGATATGGATCTAACAGCTGTACCTCAAGATTTTTTAGAGAAGACATTTGGTGTTAAAGATGTCTCGGCACGACAAGAACTTATTGATGAATTCAATGAACATGTCTTTACTGACTTTCAGAGAACCTTTATCACTATAGAGGCAGATACGATTAATCTTGAATCTACAGGTACTTCAAAAGCGAAAATGTGTACTGCCATCGGAAATTAGGGCCACCCTCTAAACCAAGATTGTGATATAATAACAATCTCAGAGAAAGGAGCCTCCGATGGCGAAACGCAAACGAAGAAGATTCACGCCCGAGTTTAAAGCCGAAGTTGTCCTTGAGGCACTCAGCGGTGAAAGTTCCCAAGCAGAGCTCTGCCGGCGGCATAACCTCAGCGAAGACCAACTTTCAAAGTGGAAGTGCCAACTTGTTGAAAACGCAGCAGCTCTCTTTGAATCGAGGGATAAGGCTTCTGAGGACGCTGCGGAACGCATTGCGCACCTTGAGCACCTCGTTGGGCGGTTGACCGTGGCACTTGACATTCAAAAAAAAGCCTCGACGTGGTTGCATTGACACCGTCTGATAAGCGAAACCTCGTTGAGGCGTTGCGGGACGATTATTCAGTTCACCAGATTTCTGAGACACTCGGTTTCAACCGGGGTCTCCTTCTCTATTATCACCCGAAAAGCGACCCGTCTGAAGAGGACCTCCGAGAGGAAATAGAGAAGCTGTGTGCTGAGTATCCGAAATATGGGTATCGGCGTATCACACAGATGCTGGTGCGTCTGGGATACACCGTTGGGTATAGACGCGTTGCCCGATTGATGAAAGCCGAGAACCTATCTGTCACCCACAAACGTATCTGTCGGACGACACGCTCCCTTGACGGTGAGCGTCCCTGGGTGAATCGCCTTGATACGCTTGACATCTGTCGGTGCGATCAGGTCTGGGTGGCGGATATAACCTACGTCCGACTCAAAGGACGCTTCGTGTATGTCGCGGTCCTCATGGATGTCTTCAGTCGCATTGTGAGAGGCTGGCATCTGAGTCAACACTTGACGAACGCCCTGACCTTGAGCCCCTTAGAAGACGCATTACGGCAGAGCGTCCCGGAGATTCATCACAGCGACCAAGGCGTTCAGTATCTTTCAACCGCTTATATCTCAACGCTCAAACACCACGGCATTGAGATTTCATTAGCACAGAGAGGCTGCCCTTGGGAGAACGGATATGCGGAACGTCTGATCCAAACCCTCAAGGAGGAAGAAGTTCACCTCAATGCCTATGAGGATATAACCCAGGCGAGAGCACGCATCGGTCATTTTATCACACAGGTGTATAACCAGAAACGTCCTCACTCAGCGTTAGGGTATTTGACTCCTGTCGAATTTCAGCGAAAAAACTTGTCTTAACTTTACGGAATTTTGGCCCTAATTAACGTTGGCACTTCAATGGTACTTGTGAAACAGTAACCAACAAACCAACAATTTACACATCTCAGTTAAGAAGTTCTCACATTTTTTGCAGATTTTATTTGACATTCGCGAAAATTGTGGGTATAATTAAACGATAATGAGATTCGTTATCAATTTTTCAGGGCGGCATCTCGGACAAACATTTGAAATTCCACGCTACCCAAGCGACTAAAATTGATAATGAGTCTCAATATCATATTTGAGAAATGTGTGTCTATGAAGAAAAATCTGGTTCTCCTCACTATTTGCGGACTGTCTGTTTTACTCAGGGCTGGTGCTATTGCTGAGTCAAACCCGTTCTCGGTCTCTGGATACGGCGTAATTAACTACGCCCACTTCGATTGGGAACTTGATCCAGACAGACGTGCCGCTATTGACGTAGAACGTTTCGTCATCGCTCCAAAATACCGTATCAACGATACCATCCGCCTTGAATCGGAACTGGAATTTGAACACGGCGGGACCGGTAGCACGATGGAATTTGACAAATTTGAGGAGTTCGGCGAATTCGAGACGGAAATTGAAAAGGGTGGCGAAGTGATCGTCGAAAAACTTGCTGCTGTCTTCTCCTTCCGACCGTCCTTCAACCTCCGTGTTGGACATATCATTGTTCCGGTAGGTCTCGTTGCGAAACGGCATCGACCGCAACACTACTTTACCACAACCCGTCCCGAAGCAGAAGCGCACCTCATTCCAACGATTTGGCACGAAACCGGTATTGAAGTTTTCGGTTCACTCGGTTCGCTGAAGTATCAAGCGCAGATTGTCAACGGCTTGGATTCAACCGGTTTCAGTTCGCGGCACTGGATCGTTCGCGGACACCAGCTGCGGTTTGAGACAGCTAACGCTGAGGCACCCGCGTTCGTCGGACGACTTGATTATGCGTTTCATGAGAAGGCAACCATCGGTGTCTCTGGCTACTACGGCGACACCGCCGCGAACCGTCCGAAACCTGACGTGGATTTCGATGCACACGTCGGAATTGTTAGTCTTCACGGATTTTACGAGGCGAATGCCGTGAAAGTCCGAGGGTTGTTCCTTTGGGGAACGCTTGAAAATGCCGATCGACTCTCTAAAGTCAATCGGACCCTCTCTAATAACCTCAATGTGAAGCGGACACCGATAGGGAGTTCAGCTTTAGGTTGGTACATCGAGGCAGGCTACGATATTTTATCACTTTTCAGGCAACCAAATAACAGCGCGGAACATCATGACCTGGAGGACACGCCCCCAGACAAGGTCTTAGATGTCTTCGCGCGTTACGATTATTACGATACGATGGCGAGCGTTGAAGGGATTATCTTTGACAATCCGAGGTGGGAAAGAAGTACATGGACTTTTGGGATTAACTACCACGTGCATCCAAAGGTGGTTTTCAAGAGCCACTACTCACTCCGGCGGTTAGCGACGAAGGATAAAAACACAGAAAATACCTTCGCACTCGGCTTCGGTTTTCAATATTAACAAAAGGAAGTCATCAGTCATAAGTCTTCGGTATTTAGTTAAAAGAAATTTTCCCGTAATCAGAAATCTTCTCTTAACTGAGCACTGATAACTGATAACCGATAACTATTCAATGGAGATTTTTATGAGACTCTATAAAGTTTGGACATTGTGCTGCTGTTTATTACTTGCATCCGCTTTTGTTGTTGGATGTGGAAGCGATGATGAAGCAGATGATCAGGAGGAACAGGTTGAAGCTTTTGATGCAGGCACGATGCTCAACGATTTCGCCAATACTGTCGTGTTAGCCACGTACACCGAATTAGATAGCAAGGCAGGCGAACTGTTGGCAGCTGTCAAAGCGTTGGCAGCTGATACCTCACAAGCAAATCTCGAAAAAGCGCAACAGGCATGGAAAGCCACGCGTAAACCTTGGGAACAGAGCGAAGCGTTCCTGTTTGGTCCCGTTGACACACAAGGACTCGATCCGGCGTTAGACAGTTGGCCCGTTGACCATGTCAATCTACAATCTGTCTTGGACAGCAATGATGCCTTAACAGTGGATTTTGTCAGCGGTTTAGAAGATACGCAGAAAGGATTTCATACCATTGAGTTTCTGCTGTTCCGCGATGGTGACCAACGCAAAGCATCGGATATAACTGATCGTGAATTGGCGTACCTCGTTTCGACGACGGAGAATCTCAAGGCGAGTACCTCTCAACTACGGTTGGCATGGGCACCAGAAGGCGAAAATTTTAGTAACATCGTCGCGCAAGCTGGCGCGGGCAGTGCTGTCTATCCATCGCAGAGTGCCGCAGTGCAAGAGATGATCAATGGTATGATTGTCATCGCCGACGAAGTCGCGAACGGCAAAATATCTGATCCTTACAACGAATCGGATACAACCCTTGTTGAATCTCAGTTTAGTTTCAACTCTATCACAGATTTCCAAGACAATATCCGTGGGATTCAGAACGTCTACATGGGGCAATTTATAAATGATGGACAAGGACTCAACGACTTCGTGAACAGCAAGGACGCAGATTTAGATGTTCGTTTCCAGCAAGAAGTACAAGCAGCAATTGACGCTATCGGCGCAATTCCAGATCCGTTCCGCGATTCAATTACTGTGAACCGGAGTGCTGTCCAAGTCGCTATTGATGCTGTCAGCAAGGTACAACAGACACTCGAACAAGACATACTCCCGCTCGTTCAATCGAGTGAGTTTAATTAAAGTAGTAGGCACGCTCCATCGGGTTTCCGTCCACTCATGTCAACACGAAAGGGCTATTTCGTTGTTGCGGGAACAGCCGTTTGTGCTGTTCCCTCATTATACACCTATACCTTGGTGTGAATTCAATGGCAAAAGAGATGAAATATTTTTACAGTTTACACTACCTAATCCTCTTACTGGCAATCCTGCTGACCGCATGCGGCTCTGAGTCCCCGGTGACTGTAGAATCGACACCGGTATTTTCGACAAGCGAACTTTCCGGTGGTGAGACGACTGTCTTTGATGCGTCAAGCCACGCCTTCTCAATCCCTGCTCCTAATCTTTCGCCAGCAGCACTTGAAAAGCATCTGGAAGGCGATGTCGAATTTGAAGCCGTGTTTGTCACGGCACCTGCGGTCGTAAACCCCGGTCTGGGTCCCATCTACAACAACGTTTCCTGCATCAATTGCCATTCCCGTGATGGGCGTGGACGACCGCCGGGTGTTGACGAAGGACTTGTGTCATTACTCTTCAGGCTCAGCCTTCCGAAGACAGAAGATGCAATGGACGGGAAGCCACCAATTCCGGTCCCCGGCTTCGGCAAGCAACTTAATAACCGCGCTATTGTTGGGACAAATCCAGAAGGCAAAGTCAAAATTGATTATACCGAGCAGACGCTGACGACGGAAGATGGAACGCGTGTACATCTACGTTACCCAAACTACACATTGACGGAAACCTATCAACCGCTGCCGGAGGAGGTTGAAGTATCACCACGCGTCGCACCGGCTGTTTTTGGACTCGGTTTGCTGGAAGCGATTCCTGAAAACGCCATCCTCGCTTATGCAGACGAGGCAGATGCTGATGGAGATGGCATATCGGGTAAGCCCAATTTTGTGTTGGATGTCGTCCAACAGCGTTACACCCTCGGACGTTTCGGATGGAAAGCGAACCAACCGACACTGCTTCAGCAGGTCGCCGCGGCGTATAATGACGATATGGGGATAACGACCTCATTGTTCTTAACAGAAAACTCGGCAGGACAACCGCAACTCACCGAACATGGCGCAACACCGGAGGTTAGCGACGAGATTTTAGAGGTGGTGACCTTCTACGTCCAAACGTTGGCGGTACCAGCGCGACGCGACATCGATGATCCGCAGGTTGAACAAGGTGAGCAACTTTTTGCCGAAGCGCAGTGTGCCAATTGTCATATTCCCACGCTAAGAACCGGCGTTTTAGCCGGTGTCCCCTCGGTCAGCAACCAGACGATCCACCCCTACACGGATCTGTTGTTGCACGACATGGGACCTGGGTTAGCAGACAATCGTCCTGATTTTCATGCCAGTGGTAGCGAGTGGCGAACCCCGCCGTTGTGGGGCATCGGTTTGGTGGAAAGAGTTAACGGCCATACCAACTTTCTCCATGATGGCAGAGCGCGGAACCTCATGGAAGCGATCCTCTGGCACGGCGGGGAAGCAGACGCATCACGACAAACCGTTGAGCAGATGTCAAAAACCGAACGCGACGCGCTTATCGCGTTCTTAAAGTCACTATAAGAATAAAGTGTATAATAATCATAGAGTGGATTCCCATATTCATCTTCTACATGATATTTCACACGGTTGGCGGGGAACAGAATACCCCGCCTCACCATAAATTTTGATAATGAGTTTCATTCTCAATAAGGAGAAAATATATGATAACTGTAGCGAACCGAATCTATGTCACACCTGAATATCAGGACGAATTTGAGAGGCGGTTCCGAAACCGTGCTCGCCTTGTTGACGGGATGCCGGGATTCATCTCTAATCAGGTCTTGCGTCCCGTCAATGACGGAGACCCGTATATCGTTTTCACACTCTGGGAATCGCGAAAGGATTTTGGAAACTGGGTAGAATCTGAGGAATTCCGTAAAGGACATGCACAGTCCGGCACGTTGCCGAAAGAAGCATTCACACAATCAAACAAACTCGAACTTCACGAGGTGTTTCTTGATTCCGCTCGGTCAGATCTGAAAGAAGAACCACGGGGTGGTCCCTTCAAGGTTCACTAAACGAAAATAACAGCAGAAAAGGCGACGCAAGAAACAGGACATGCTTCCAACGGCCAATTGTTAGCTGCTGTCCATGTTTCTAAGGAAAATCAACACATGCCGATTGAAAATCGACAGCGTTTGACGTGTCACGGGCTTTCGCACTCGCTTGTTGGAGCGTTTCATGCCCAATGCCTTTTCTGCCTTAATTAGAATACGCCACGAGTGTTGGAATTGTCAAGAGAATTCGGAGGTTCACATGCCAAGTCCTACAAATTCAGCATCAGTTGAAAAAACAAGGAAAAATACCGAAAAACAGCGCAGACGTTCGCCATATTCCTTTTTACCTCTGGCGTGGAGCAGAGGTGCATTTCTCAAATGGCTTCGACGAACCCATGCATGGCTTGGGTTATGGGGTGCGACTTTGGGCATTCTATTCGGTGTCACTGGTATTCTGCTCAACCACCGCGGAACGCTGAAGATTAACGCATCGAAAACTGATCGGACAGAGCGAGAACTTTCATTGCCGGACCCCAAGCCTGAAAATATTGAGGTGTTCGCCGCGTGGTTGCAAGTAGAATTCGGTCTTGATGAAAAATGGGGTCGTGTCCGTTCACAGAAGCCCCGAGAAATTAGTTGGGGTGGAAAATCTGTCACGCAACCTGAAAAATGGAGTGTCAGTTTGAGCAATCCGAAACGGGGTTACAGCGCAGAATATTGGGTCGGCAACGCTTATACCACAGTCAGACAATTTGACAGGAATCTGTTTGCCTTTCTCAATCGGTTGCACATGGCGAGTGGTATGGGCGTTGCATGGATTCTCCTCGCTGATACAATCGCAGGGAGTTTCATCATCCTTTCACTCACCGGTATATTGCTTTGGACACGCTTACACGGACCGCGGCTGTTCGCTGCAGCACTCGGACTCGGATCCTTAGCCCTTGCCATCTTCTTTATTTGGCGAGTCTTCTAACAAATTCAGGAGGGAAAATTATGATTTCAAACACGAAAATTTGGCTTTTGCGGATATTGCTCACCCTTGTGTTCGGATTGCTTCTATTCGTAGTCCTGAGTTCCGCAGAGAGTGGGGACGATACCCCTGAAACCGAGCGTGCCGTAGAATTAGAACCTGTCGTGGTGACAGCAACAAAAACGCCGCAACGCCTGAAAGATACACCCGTTATTACAAATCTCATTACGCACGCTGAGATCGAAGCAACCGGGGCAGAAAACATCGGAGAGGTGTTGGAGCATACAGCAGGCATCATTATCCATCGCGATGGACACGGCGACGGGGTGCAACTCCAGGGACTTGGCTCCGAATATGTGCTAATTCTTGTAGATGGTGAACCACAGGTTGGACGCATCGCAGGCAAGCTTGACATGGCACGTCTTGCTGTCGAAAACGTTGAACGGATAGAAATCGTCAAAGGCGCAACCGCCTCTCTTTTCGGGAATGCTGCACTCGGAGGCGTTATTAATATCATTACCCGTAAAGCGACTTCACCCTTCTCAGTACAGGTCTCCCAGACTTTTGAGCAAAACAGTACACTTGACAGTCGAGGCACGCTTGAATTACAACGCGATAAACTTAACGCCCTTCTAACGCTTAGCAGGAACCGCCGCAGTCCGATTGATTTGGATACCTCTGATCTCACAACGACAATCGACGGTTATGCCAATGTGACGGGTTCCGCGCGGACAGAATATCAACTCACACCCGCGACGAGTCTGCTGTTTTCTGGACAATACTTCACGCAGGACCAAGAGGGGATCAGCGAAAATGGTCCCATCGCTTTTGACAGACTCGGCGATATCGAAAACTTCAGTGGAAGTTTGGGCATAGAGCACGAATTTGGCGACAGCATACCCGGAGTACCTCCGACTTTACTGACTGGAAAACTCTACGCCACCCGATATGATGATGAATCAACTGTGATCAATAGAGAGACAACAGCGGTAGATTCCCAAAACCTCAACATCCAAGACCTTGTCAAGGGCGAAGCGCAGTTTGACACAGCGCTCTCGGAGAAACACCAAATCATCTTCGGTGGGGAGGTCGTTCTTGAAAATCTCCAATCTCAGCGAATTACAGGCGGGAAACGTGGAATTCTGACCAACGCTCTCTTTGTACAGGACGAATTCCGTCCTATCTCGGCGTTCGCACTCGTCATTGGGGGGCGTTTAGACAATCACTCCGAATTCGGCGCGCATTTCAGTCCAAAGTTGAGCACCATGTATCGGGTGACCGACGATCTGCGAGTTCGTGCCTCGTATGGACAAGGCTTCCGCGCACCAGATTTCAAAAACCTCTATCTTGACTTCACAAATGTAACATCTGGTTACCAGGTGTTAGGCAATCCGAGTCTTCAACCTGAATCCTCACACAACTGGAATATCGGGGCGGAGTATCAGGTCTTCGACAGTTTGCTTGGCAGAATCCACGTGTATCGCAATGACCTGCACAATCTGATTGAAGCCGAGCGTATCGGACAGAGCGCAGCGGGCGGAAGCAAATTTGAATACCAAAACATCAGGAGAGCGTTCACAGAAGGGTTTGATGTTGAAGCCGTTATCGGAAGTATGGGTGGGTTTACCTCAACCGTCGGTTACGCTTGCCTCCGAGGCGCGGATAAGGAGACGGGACTGGCATTGCTGAACCGTTCAACACACAGCGGCACACTTAAATTAGCGTATCTACATGCCAATAGCGGTTTTCAGGTTGACTTACGCGGACGATACGCCAGTCCTTGGGGATTCTTTGATGATGGCGACAAGGTACTTGAGCCTGAAGAATTGGCACCGAGTTATTGGGTCTGGAACGTTCGCGCTTCAAAAACTCTTTTTAAGATATTTAAAGCCTCGATCGGATGCAACAATATTTTTGACTTCAAAATTCCTACATTTTACACGTTTACGGGGCGTTCTTTTTATGGCGGCCTCGCTTTAACCTATTAACACGCGAAAGGATACACAAGGCATGACACGGTTCATTTTCGGCGAAGCTTGCAAGCCGAAACTTGCTCCTCAACTATACACAACCTTACTTTTGATTTTCACCGTCAGCGTTGCTGTCCTCACAGCATCTGCTGAACTTCATCAAAACACCCTCACGGTTGATGCGACTGACCGTGAAAATTGGGCTTATGTCAATCTCACTGAAGGTGAAATGGTTGATATAGCCGATCCGGCAACTTCAATGACATGGGACCTCGGTTTTAAACGGACTGAGGTCATTGTCAATGGGGGTGTCAGCGGTCCCGGGAAAACTGGGGCATTGGGTTTGGAGGACATCTCTTTTGAAGATGTCCTTGAAGCCCCGGAAGGAGCGTACATTTCGGACACCGAACAGATTGCGACATTCGCACGGACCGACGGCTGGTATACCTACACCGGGCCACCGAGCCACTGGATTTTACCGAACCCGAAAGTCTATGTCTTGCGAATTCCCGCTGATCCAACAGCAGAGTCCGAAGGTCCATATTATTACGCGAAAGTCCGTTTTATCGGTTACTACGAAAACAACGAAACCAAAGAAGGTTCGGGGTACATCAGTATAGAATATGTTTTGCAGGACAATGGCACCCGCACCTTTATCGAATCTGAACCCACGAGTGTTGAGGCACGAGGAAAGCTAACAACAACGTGGGCATCAATCAAATTAAAGTAGTAGGCATGCTCCGCCATGCCGTAAACAAGTGGTAGGCACGCTCCACCGTGTCGTTGCTGTAATACCCCATTAACGTGATTAGAAGTCTTTCGATCAAGTTAGCATTGCGAGGCACAGGGACCTCGCGCTACAAATGGGGTTAATTTGGTATAAGGAGACTAAAAATGGGTTACAAAGCAGAATTTTTATCGCAAGCTGAGGTATGCGCTATCTATCAATGTCTTGATGGACATATCCACCTGAAATATCGCACTTTAGACATCACTATGGATACCTGCGATTTCCACCAAGTTGCTGAAGTCTTTGTCGAAGCACTGCGCGTTTTACAGAAAGTCGAAGAACCGGTAACCGAAGGGATTGATCTGAAAAACATGGATCTGCTCGTGAAGGTTTAACCCAGAGTGTAAGAAAACCACCGATTTAACCTTGTAAAAAGATAGGCACAGCACTTGTGCCGCTACTTGATAGGAGAATTATCATGGCAAACATCAGAAGTTTTGTTAATCAACACGCCCTCCCATTTCTTATGCTAATACTCGGTATTGTTATCCTTTTCAGTTTCGGTTGTGGCCCCGTTGGTGAAGAAGACGTTGAACAGCTGCTTCAGCCAAGCGAAACCGACGAAACAACGCCATTGGTGACGACGGATACTGAGGCAACAGTCGAAGAACCCATCGGACTTGAAACATTAACGTTCACGATCGACGCTACAAATAGAGAGTCGTGGGTATACTTCTCTTTTACCGCCGGAGACGTTGTTGAGGTAGAAGGTGCCGAAAATTCAGAAGCGTGGGATATCGGCTTTAAGTTGACACAAGTCAAACTTAACGGGGGTATCAGCGGACCAGGAATGGGCAGTGTCGTCATGCTCACCGAGACAATTTTTGAGGCGGTGACGGCTGCCCCAGCAGACGGTTACCGTGAGGATACAGAAGATACCCTCGCTATCGTCCCGCAAAGTGAAAAAGGCTGGTATATCTATACCGGGCCGCCGACGCACTGGATCCTCCCATTAGAGGATCGGGTGTTTGTGATAAAAGCCGCAGACGGAACCTTCGCCAAAGTCCGCTTTATCGGGTATTACAAGGATAACGAAAACAAGCAGGACAGCGGCTTCGTAACGTTTGAATACGCCCATCAACCCGACGGCAGTCATAATTTCTAAGGTCATCCCGTTTGAGCGGTTGATATCGAAGACAAATTAGCAACACTCTCGGGACGACTTGAAATTTGCCAATCGGTGCGGTAAAGAACTTTACACTGAACAACTGAATAACGAGTTCATGAGGCGTTGGGCGTGGAGCATCGTGCATCATAAATCTCCTTAAACAAAAAACGGGTTCCATGTCCAACTACTCATTTCCATAAGGGAGGAAACAATGCTTTTTGGGCGTAACTTACAAGCCAAAACTTGGGATAAAATAGTTTGTGCAAACATGTTCAAGGCGTGGATATTAAGCGTTTCGATCTTTATTCTATTTGGGGTTATACTCTGTCTTGCCGTCGCAGATGCAATTGAGGTCACAGATGCGGAAGACAAAACCGTCGTTATCACGTCATCGGAACGTATCGTGAGTCTCAACGGCAGCACTACCGAAATCTTGTTTGCATTGGGTGTCGGGGACAAAGTCGTCGGTTGTGATGCTTCGTCATCGTATCCGAAAGGTGTGAAGGAGCAGCTGCCGAGTGTCGGATATCAGTATGGGCTAAATGCCGAGGGAATTCTCTCCTTGAATCCGACACTGATAATTGGGCGTGACGATGTGAGACCCCCACAAGTTGTGCAACAACTCCGCATGGCGGGTGTAACGGTTCTATTGCTTAAAGAACCTCGTAGTTTTGAGACTGCCAAACAACGGTTGCTAATGATCGGTAAGGCAGTCGGACGCGAGAAAAAGGCTGAGGAATTGATGGAGGCTTTAGATGTGGACATCAAGAAGTTGGAAACCAAACTCGCCGCGCGAAAAGGAAACTGAAACAGAAAGCACTCTTTCTCTATCTGCGAGGCACACAAACCACGCTCGTGTTAGGGATGGATACCGCACCGGGGGCGATGTTTGATATTGTCGGTGCTGAAAATGCGGCTGGCAACATCAAAGGAAACAAACCGATGACGGCGGAAGCGGTGATCGCTGCACAACCCGATGTCTATGTCCTATTTACTACGGGCTTGGAATCAATCGGTGGCGTTGATGGGCTGCTCAAACTACCGGGCTTGGCACACACACCCGCAGGACAAAACAGACGCGTCGTAACGCTGGATGGGCAATATTTGTCCGGATTCGGTCCCCGTTGTGGACGCGCCGCGCTTGACCTGTTTCAAGGTATCTACGAAAAGGATGGACATTTCGTTGCCATAGGCGAATGATCCTGCTGTGTCGTTCTTTTAAGCAATATGCAAAAGCGAACAAAGATTCTGCTCATCCTAATCGGCTTACTTCCGATATCAATGTGTATCGCAGCAGGGGTAGGCGCGTATCAAATTCTACCGTGGCGTATCCCGCGAGTTCTATTTTTCCGAGAAGATGGTTTCGCCGTTCTCGTTCACGTCCGTTTTCCGCGCGTCGTCCTATCCGCTGTTGTCGGGGCAATGTTGGCTATATCGGGCGCGACACTACAAGGTGTTTTTCGCAATCCACTGGCAGATCCGGGGTTAATCGGTGTCACCGCAGGCGCAGGGTTGGGTGCGACGCTCTGGATCGTCCTGATGGGTGGAGGCGCGCTCGGTATATGGGGACTCCCTATTGCTGCCTTTGCATGTGGAATGCTCGTGACTGTCAGTGTATGGAAGATCGCGGAGGGTGATGGAAAAGTCAGCACATTAACGTTATTACTTGCAGGCATTGCCCTCAACAGTTTCGCTGGTGCAGGGATCGGGTTAATGACGTTCCTCGCTGACGATGAGCAGCTGCGCAGCCTGACTTTTTGGCTACTTGGTGGTTTCGGTGGCGCAACGTGGCACGTGGTTTTCGTAACGTTGCCGATTGCAATACTGGGGCTATTGGTATTGTCGCGGCAGGCAGCGGCACTGAATGCAATGAGTTTAGGAGAATCTGAAGCGTATCACCTCGGCGTTTCAACGGAAACTTTGAAAAGGTGGTCAGTTTTTGGTGTCGCGTTGACGGTCGGCGCGGCGGTTGCCGCGGCGGGTGGCATCGGTTTTGTCGGACTCGTTGTTCCGCATCTGCTGAGGCTTCTGGGTGGGGCAGATCATCGGTATGTCCTACCCGGTTCAGCAGTCGGTGGCGCGATACTACTGGTCTTGGCGGATCTGCTCTCACGAACTGTCGTCGTACCTGCCGAATTACCTGTCGGCATCGTTACCGCACTCATTGGTGGTCCGTTTTTCTTGTGGCTACTGCTCAGATTCAAACGTGAGGTATTCTTGTAGATTCAGTTTGGAGACAGACACAATGATTGAATTGGAAAACGTTGGTTACTGCATTAGCGGGAATTGGTTGGTCCGAGACATTAGCGTCACGATTGAGAACGGAACGTTATGGGGACTTGTCGGTCCCAACGGTGCTGGTAAATCGACACTCCTGCGCCTGATTTCAGGGGAACTTTTGCCAACGACTGGGGAAATCCGGTTCTTCGGTAAACCTATTCATAGTTATGAACCGAAAAAATTGGCACGCCTCCGGGCTTACCTCCAACAAAAACGCGATATAAACTTTCCATTTGCCAGTTTGGAGGTTGTCCTGTTTGGACGGCATCCACATCTCAACGGCACGAAAGAGACTGCCAAGGACATCTCAATTGCCAAAGAGGCACTGCAGCGCGTCGAAGCCGATATGTTCGAGGAACGGCTCTATCCAACGTTGTCCGGTGGTGAAGCAAGTCGTGTTGATATTGCGCGGATACTCACCCAAGCGCCAGACTTGTTCCTGTTAGATGAACCCACGAATCATCTGGATCCGAGACACCAAGTGCAGATACTTAACCTGTGCAAAACGATTTGTAGTCGAGGCAAAACCGTTATTACCGCAATTCACGACCTGAACCTTGCGTCAATGTATGCCGATCAGTTGTTGCTATTGAAAGGCGGAATTTCTGTTGCGTGTGGACCGCCCCAAAAGGTACTAACTTTGGATCTGTTATCAGAAGTCTATGATATCCCGTTTAATGTATTGACGCATCCCAATGGCTATCCGTGGGTGATGCCAGCTCTGAATGTTTGTAGTAATTTCACCGATATTTAAAAAACAGAAAAGGTTGAAATTTGCTCTAATGTATGGTATATTAATAGATATACCAGTCATTCAATTAAAACGCAATAATCTATAGATGGGAGAAAAACAATGGAAAACGGAAGAACGGACGCAATCATCCAAGAAGTTACATGCGCGTATTGGTTGGAAATAGAAACCACAATCAATTACTTAGCGATTTCGGTGGATCTGGACGGTATCCGTGCTGAAGAGATTAAGAAGTCTCTGGCAGCAGATATCCAAACGGAAATTACGCACGCACAGGAACTTGCCGCTCGCATCAAGGAGATCGGCGGTAGCGTACCCGGCTCATTTGTTTTTAAACCCGAACAGACATCGCTGCAACCGCCGGAAGATTCGACAGATGTTGTGACTGTCATTCACGGTGTCATTGAAGCAGAGAACGCCGCAATCGAGCAATACAATAAGATTATCCGCTTATGCGATGGGATCGACTATGTCACGCAAGACCTCTGTATCAAACTCCTCGCCGATGAAGAGACACACCGTCGGGAGTTCAGAGGCTTTCTCAAAGAATACGAGAATGACTAATTCCAGTAAAGCAGGCTGAAAACAATTTCTGAAAAAAGCGAACAACGGGCAACAATACCCGTTGTTTGTTTTTATAATATAGTAAAATCCGAAAATAAGTTTACACTTGTAGCATAGGCTGTTAGCCTGTGCCATTGGAACACACAACTTCATAGTTCACACGACGATACCAGCGTATAATACCATATTAACGCGACTATTCTTGTGTATATTTTTTAGATATGTTATTGTGAAGAGATGAAAAAGCAAAAACATGAGGTTTTCCCCCACTTTTCAGTAGAAGTTGTTAAACAAAGGTATCTTGAATGTGAATGTCTTCGGGAACGGACGCACTGGCATATTATTTGGCTCCTTGCGGATACCAGAGATTCACGCACCCCCCGGCAAGTCGCTGAGATTGTAGGATGCACGCCGGACTGGGTTCGCAAGTTGCTCAAACGCTATAATGCTGAAGGCGAAGCCGCTTTGCGAGATAAACGCAAAAATAATACAGGCGTGCGTTTTTTGGATGAAACACAGCAAGCCGCCCTTGCAGCTGCCCTTTCTGCGCCTCCTGGTGATGGGGGTCTTTGGACGGGTCCGAAAGTGGCTGCGTGGATATCCGAGACGCTCCAGCGTCGTGTCAGTGACGTGTCAGGTTGGAAATATCTCAAACGTCTCGGTTATACTTTACAAACACCTCGTCCGCAACATCAGGCAGCCGCAACACCCGAGGCGCAGCAAACATTTAAAAAAAAACTCAAGGAGCGGGTAGCTACGCTTGAAAGTCAGCACCCAGAGAAACCAGTAGAGATCTGGGCAGAAGACGAGACGCTCTTGGGATTATTGCCGGTTCATCGGCGTGTCTGGGCGAAGCGAGGTGAAAGACCGATAGCCCCCGTGTGTCCGGCATATAAGTGGCTTTATGGTTTCGGTTTTGTCCGTCCACAGACAGGTGAAACCTATTGGCTGCTGATGCCGAGTGTGAGTGTCGAAATCATGAACCTTGCCTTGGCAGAGTTTGCGCGTGATGTGAACCCGGAAGGCAAGAAACAGATAATCCTTTTGTTAGATCGTGCCGGTTTTCACACGGGTAAGGATTTAGAAGTCCCAGAAGGGATTGAGTTATTTCATTTGCCCCCGTACACACCAGAACTTCAACCTGCCGAACGGCTCTGGCCTTTGTTGCGAGAGGTGGTTGTGAATAAAGTTTTTACAACGCTCTCAGCACTTGAAGAAGCCGTTGTGAAAAGGTGTCAATGGTTCTCTGAAAACACAAAGAAGGTGCAGGCACATGTCGGTTTTCAGTGGATTTGCAAAATGGGAAAATAATACAAATCACGTTAATTTGGTATAAGTAATTACGGAATCTACTATAAAGCCCATAATTACCTATACAGTGGCAAGGTTAGGAATGCAGATCGCAAATGTAAAGCATTCTCACTGCGAAGCAAAATTTGGTTTCCGCGTATGGGAAACCAAATTTGGGCGCGTACGCCGCAAAACCTCGCCAGCGAGGGAGGGTGCGGAATTGTTATTCACTGAAATGTAAACATATTTTCGGGTTTTACTATAAGGCAAAACGTGGAAGCACGTCAGAATATGCGCGGCAAAGGAAACCTACTGCTTCTCAAGCACCATTTCTTCACCGGTAGGGGTTATCAGGACAAGTGTATCCCCCTGTTTCGTACAAGCGGAACGCGCAAAGGGTTTGATGAAATCGGACCTGAAGCCCTCGTCATAATCTTGCTCTGCTTCTGCGAGTGCCTGATCAAATGCTACCTGAAAAAAATCTTTGGGTTCAGGGGCTATGTGCACCTCTGATTCTTTTGTAAATATGGAGAGCGTCAGACCATCGAAAGCATAAGTTCCTGACCATGTTCCAGTCGCCTCAAGAGTGGCGGGCGGTATATCTGGAAAATCAATTACAGTTCTTTCTTCAAAATCGCAAGTCCACGAATCATCAGCCGCAAAAACGTAGTTAAGTTGTTTTATCTTGATTTCTGCTTCGCCGCCAACTGTGAAAGATTCAAGGTATGCTTCGGGAGTCTTGCCGTGGATTGATACAACCTCCCAAGAACCGTGCAATTCTTCATTTGCCAACGACGAAACAGACGGTTCAACTGCTGATTCTTCAGCTTTTTCTTTTATTAACTCCTCAGGTGTTTTCAAATCCTCACCGCAGCCAACCATGCCTAAAAGTATCATACCAACAAGTAGGACTGGAATAACAAAATTTTTCGGGATCATTTATTCTCCTCACAGTAGTAGGCACACGCCGTGTGCCGTCACACTTTACAGGACCGATGCTACAACCTTGTCTTCAGCGCACCCCAGACCGTCGGCAACTTCTGCGCGGGTTCCACACTAAGCCCGATTTTGGATCTAAAATTTTGGAATACTTCAGCATCGGTAAGCGGTCGGTTGTAAATGCGGACTTCATCAACGATGCCGCGGAAAAATCCTTCTGCCTTGCCACGATTGTTCCCCGCACCAAGATAGACAGCTTCCATAAACGGGATAAAGGTGTCTAATGCTGTTACAATAGAAAGACCGGGAGGGTGCAGTTTACCGTCTATATAGAGAGGTTGTTCTCTCAACTCGAGCCCGGCTTTATCAAACTTCGGTGTCAAAACCCAATCCTTTAGGTTTGGGATGTAGACACCGCCCTATTGAATTAGACCAAACCGCCAAAAATATATTTGACAATCGGTCTGAAATGTGGTATAATTAGAGTATCAAGTTGGCAGACAGTTCAAGCGTAATCGCAAGGTTACGTGTCTGCCTACCCACTTGAACGCGGTTAAAGACTTGAGACTTGAGATACCATGCGAAACACAAAACATAAACTTTTCAAGGATAAGGCGTTGCGTCATTTGCACAATGAGTCTGATATCTGTGGCGTCGTCAAAAATCACTTCGTAGCACTTTGTATGCGATATTACCGCCGCTATGGTAAAGGACTTTCGTATGCGAAAATGTCGAAGCATTTGACGAAACTGAAGAAACTTGAGAAGTATCAGCATTGGAATATCCCGTACTCGTGGGCGTTGCAAAATGTCCTCAAGCGTTTGGCACAAAGTTTTCGTGAAATGAAAACACTTGGCAGAGGTCACCCAAAGTTCAAGTCGTGTAAGAAACACAGGGGCATGACGTTTCGCGGTGAACAGGTTAAGATTGAAAAACTTTTGGATAAACAGAAAAACGCAAGAAATCACCCGACGTATCGTATTCGTCTCAACGGACGTTGGTATCGTTTTGCCTTGCATAGAAAAATACGAGGTAAAATCGTTGAAGTTCAAGTTACACGGGACGCACTCGGAGACGTGTAGATCACGCTCACTGAAGACTATAGCGAAGTCAAAATAGAACCCAAGACGGGTAAGGCTGAAGGGTTCGACTTTGGAATCAAAGACTTCCTGACTACCAGTGATGGACACCGATATACCTCTCCTATGTTCTACACACAGAACGCGGGTAGGTTGGCGAAAGCACAACAGTCACATTCTCACAAGGTCAAAGGCTCTAATAACAGTGAACGTGAACGCAAGAACGTTGCCCGTATCCACAAGAAAACTGCGAACCAGAGAGCAGACCACCATTGGAAACTTGCGATAGAGTTGTGCCAAAAGTTTGATATGCTGTTCTTTGAAGACCTGAACCTTCGGGGTATGAAAGCCCTCTTTGGCAAACAGGTCTCTGACCTTGCCTTCGGTGAGTTCCTTGAGAAACTCAAACATCAGAGCCAAAAGCGGATACGTTCTGTGCTGAAGATTGGGCGGTGGTCTCCGACAAGTAAGTGCTGCTCTGTTTGTGGACATAAAAATGAAACTCTCACGTTAGCAGTCCGTGAATGGCGGTGTCCAAAGTGTGATACACACCTTGACCGGGACCAGAACGCTGCAATGAACATTCTCAAGGAAGGGGTAGCTTCCTTGTTTTCGTCCAAGCACATGGGGATCCAGTTGATCAATGAAAGGCTATCAATCCGAGTCCGTATCTGCTTTCAAGAGGGGTTAAAAGGTCTCAAATCACAACAGCCTACCTTTGAAACCCTTATCATAACTGGACATCAACTTTTTCAAGGACTCTTTGGTGCCGGAAAAGCGATAAAAATCGTGGTTTTGGTTTCCTTTTTCTCTCAAAGGTGTGTAGAAGTTCTTTGCCACCTTTTGAGGTGTTGTTTTCTCAATGCGTGTGTAGGTTTGTGCGTGATTAGAGCGAGTATGGTTTCCTACACTTATTGGACAAAAACAAGGTAGCTTCCTTTGGGTTAGGCGTTGTAAGACCGATTCTCCTGTTCAACAGGATTGTCGGCTGCTCCGTTGAAGCGTGTAGTCCGCTTCTGAATTCCACAAATGCTTCCGTCGTTTAAGATTGCGGAAGCCCAAGTCTTTAGGCTTGGGTCTATCACCTACATAAGTGTCATTTACGTGAACAATGTGATGCCATTTCCCATCAAAGATCGAAACCGGGGTTCCAGAGGTTGTACTCTTGCATCCATTCTCTCCTAATTTATGCCGCATATAGCGGCTAATGGCATCCTTCTTGAAAACAATTTGATCAAAGTGGCTTGAGGCGTTGAGATCCAGTCCCCACCCCATACTACAATCTCTGTCAATAATTTTGAAAAGCGTTGTCCAGTCTTCCTTGAAACTGGTTTTGATCCAGGCTTCAAATGTAGATGTACCCATCTGGCTCCCAAAGTCTCCGAGATTTGTCAAGTTCACATAGTCGTCCAAACCATCAAATTCCAAGGCATCCTTCACCCGTCCAGCGACAACTTTCGGGGATCCTACAACTGTTCCATCATTTTGCCCCAGACATCTTCGGCTATATCGCCAGCAACGTCCTGCTGGTCAAACGTCCAATAACTCACGAGGCCCTCTGTCACCACCAACTCTGTATATCCGTTGTAGCAAAACGTAGTGATAGTTAACATCAATATGAGAAGATAGTTTAACTTTTTCATGGCGACTACTCCTGAATAAGTTGTTTTCGTTACACGACTTGTGCTAGATAATTTGTTTTTATAGCGTTTTGCTTATGCGCGAACGAGGTCTTTGAGTTTCATCAAGGAACGTTCCAAACATTGGTTCACGAAAGCACTGAGAAGACAACTAGCACAAGTCGTTTCGTTACAGTAAAGCAATCGGATTTCACTGGTGAATGCACCTTACTCCACTACAAAATCAACATGAACACCCTTTTTTAGAAACACAATCCATCGGTTTGGAGATTTATCCCCACCGATTCGGTCAATCTGACCTGTCGCACGAATCAGAACGGTCTGCTCCCGCAGTAATGCCTTATTAATCTGAACAACCTTCTCATTTTCACGCGGGTTTTCAACGAGTCCGACGACGCTTATAATTCTGTCGCTTGGCGCAGAAAGTCCTGTCGCTTGACTGGCGAGGTCTACCATACCGTTCGTCCCGTATAACGCACTTGGATCGTTCCATTTCAAAACGCGAGTCGCAACATATTTCTCAACGGTTGCACCTATAAGATCATCTTGATACCCTTCAATCGAAATCCAATCGCCGACTTCCAATCCTTGTTCCGCAGGCGTTAAATCCCAAGAAATCTGTTGAGCCTCTGGCGACGGTGCTGTTTCTTCCTTTTCTTTTGCTGCTATTGATTCCTGTTCAGGTGGAGTTTCCGGTTCTATAAGTTCATCCGTAGGTGCCGTTTCCTGTTCCAATACCTCTATCGGCGCGGATTCATCCTCGACTGAATCGGCAACAGACTCCACTTGTTTGGGACCTTCCACCAATTCTGCCTCGTCTGGCGCGAAAATATACAAAATACCCGTAGCCGCAAAACCCAAGACAGAGATACCTAACAAAACAAAAAACGTAAACTTAAACACCGTTTTCATAATGCCTCCCTTCCTGTTTTAGATCGGCTTGATGACTGTCAGGAAAAGTCGTCTTCGCTTCTGGAGAGATTCAAAACGCCATTCACTTTATCCAATGGAAATCACCGCTGGAAGCCGGCCAGTCAAGAACATACAAAATTTGGGATTTTGTCTCGTATTTCTCAACTTCATCACGGACACTTGCCCAACGCTTCTGTACTTCATCTGTTTCAAGTTTGTTAAAGGTTTCTGGATTTTCGTATTCTGGAATAACTTCCTGCCAGCATGTCATTGCAAGGCTTTGCAGATTTTCGATCTTTTTTTCCCGAGACGTGTGCGTATCTCTAATCACCTCGTCTATTTGGTGAATGATTTGTGGCACCGACATTTTAGCCTCTACAGCCATGTTTACTTACTCCGTCCGCAACCTTGGATCCAAGGCATCACGGACGGCATCGCCGAACAGATTCGCGGGCAGCACCAACCCAAACATGAAAGTAAACGCCGCGGCGAAATTCCACCACACAATCGGGTCGCGTGCGAGCTCCAAGCGTGCTGTGTTAATCATGTTCCCCCAACTCCCTGTCGTCGGATCAACACCGATCTGGAGGTAGCTGAGCAACGCCTCTGTCAGCACCAATCCGCTAAACCGTAGGATAGCGGTGATCAGGACGATATGCATGAGATTCGGAATGAGATGTTTGAGAATAATAAGTCCACGATGCACACCGAAGGCTTCAGCGGCTTGGATATACTCCAATTCTCGGAGTTTCAAGGTTTCACCGCGCAAGATACGGCACAACCCCGTCCAACTACTGATCCCCATGATAAGACAAAGATTGAATAACCCTTGTCCAAAAAGGAGCATGAAGGCGACAATGAGTAGGATACTCGGAATCGAAGCAAGCGTAGCGTAGATGTATTGAACAGCATCGTCTACCCGACCGCCGAAGTAGCCCGCAATCACACCGAAAAGTATGGCAAACGGCACAGCGATCAGGGTGGTAAATCCGCCGATAATGAGACCCGTACGGACCCCCTTTAAAGCACGATAGAAGACATCGCTGCCGACCTTGTCGGTACCTAAAAGATGTGCGCGAGGATGTTCAAGCGGTGGATACTCCCGAACCGTTCCGCCATCAGATGTCTCAACGGTAGTCTTGGCATACAGGTGTGTTGCTAAAGGCGCGGAATAGGTTTTCTCGGTCCGTTTGCGAAGTGGCGTGCAAAGCCTATCAAGAAGGCTCAAGCCTCTCGGTTTATAAACGACGGCACCCTTCTCATTTCGAGTAAGCGTTTGATCCGTCTGACGTATCAATGGGTCGCGCCACTGGATACTATCCAATACACCGATGAGGAGATACCCCAAGAGAATAAAGAGACAGACTATAGCAAGACGGTTTCCGCGTATCTGTCTCGCGGCATTCCGCCAATACTCTTGCCGCGAGGCGTATCGGAGGAGCCACCCCGCAGCAACGAGACATGCGATAACAATGATATTCTGATATGCATCGGAATGCCAGACCCAACTCAATCTGTCCCCAATTCCGATACCTTCAGTATCTACTCCTAAAAGAAAAATAGGCATTTTAATGGTTATCAGTTGTCAGTTATCAGTTGTCAGTATTCAGTTATATTCTTGTGGCATTTACGAGAAAAGCACCCGCTATAAATTGTCTCTTAACTGATAACTGAGTACTGAAAGATTTTTCGCAGAAAAATCGTACTGACAACTATTCAGTTTGATAAACTGCTTCACGTGTATGGAACCCGTCTTTAATGACAATTTCGTCGAGGTTCGTTTTGTCAACTTGGATAGGTGTGAGTAAGATGGATGGCACGTCAATTTTGCCGTTGTTCACGGTCTGCGTGGCTTCGGCAATTGCCTCACCTTTCGCGAGTGCGACAGCCGCTTGTGCCGCCTTTGTCGCAATGAGGTGAATCGGTTTGTAGACCGTCATCGTTTGCGTGCCTTTAACGATCCGTTGACACGCCGCAAGCTCGGCATCCTGCCCTGAAACGATCACACTCCCCGCCAAATCCTGTCCTTCAAGTGCTTGGATAACACCACCAGCAGTGCCGTCGTTGGAGGCGACCACAGCATCTACCATGTTGTTCGTCTGTGTCAAGACCTGTTCTGCCTTTTTCAGTGCGTCGCGCGGATCCCAATTCACTGCCCAATGTTTTCCATCTGCTACCAATCGGATGTCGCCTTTGTCAATTGCGGGTTTTAATGCCCGCATCTGTCCTTGCCGGAGGAGTTGTGCATTATTGTCAGTTGGTGCACCACCGAGCAGAAAGTAATTACCTTTCGGTTTTTTGCGAAGTACGTATTCAGCTTGCAGATACCCTACCTGTTCATTGTCGAAAGAGATATAGAGATCAGGGGAACTCTCGCGAATCAACCGATCATAAGCAATCACTTTGACCCCTTCTGCATGGGCAGCTTGGACAATTTGGGCGGCAGCAACGCTATCCTTCGGGATAACAACGAGAACATCCACACCTTGCGTAATCATGTTTTCTGCCTGTTCGTTTTGTCGCCGTTCATCGCCATCAGCGGATTGAACGATAACTTCGGCACCCAGTTTTTCTGCCTCAGCCGTGAAAATGTCCCGATCCTTCTGCCACCGTTCTACGCGCAACGAGTCCATAGACAATCCGATTTTAATCTTCTGCGTCACAGTCGTATCCGCCTTTTCACTTTTCTTTGGCGCGCTCGGATCGGCGCATCCGAATAGCATGACGAGACACACTGTCAAAACGCAGAAAATTGGGAGCAATCTCAGATAAACCTTGCTTTTAGGGGTAGGCATACTGTTAAAAGTCGAACGGTGCTGCATATATAACACTCCTTTCAAGAGTTACTCTTGTTTTTCAGGGGCATCCGTTTCAGAAGCGGGGGGTTCGATGGGAACTTCGCTAACGGCATCACCGATTTTGAGTGGCTCCGCTATTTCAACGACCCGGAAAATAGAGACCTTACCCGTCAGGATTTCAGAGACCGCCAAGGTCCCGATCTGCTTCGGCACGTATGTTAGGATTTCACCGGTATCTATATCTCGCACCGGCTTGCCCTTCGTATAGACAGTGAATTCTTGGTTGATGGCTATCCCAGTATCGGAGCCGATATTGACATAGATCATATCCGGATTTTCATTGTCGAGATACTGAATTTTCCCTTTGACGGGTCTATCCGCTGTCGTTGAAGCGGTTTTTTCTCCTTTTTCGGAGGCTGCAGGTTGCCGTTCCCAACGCGTAATGAAGTTCGGTCCAACGTTATCTCGGAGTGCCAAAACCACTTTGATCAACGCTTCGTTCGTCACTACGCCGAAAAGTGTTCTATCGTATTCAGCACTCGCAAATTGGATTTCATTGAGTTCTGTCGGCTTAACGATCGGACGTGGATTTCTCCGCTGCTTGTCTGATGTCTGACCAAACGAGAGATTCGTCCCCTCTTCTGTCACACTCGCTTCAAGGGATGCGAATTTTGTGCCAGCGTATGAGTGATCACGGGTAGCGGCAATCCGAGGTTCAGCAACAGGGTTGCCGGACGCGTTGTAAAATTTCATATTCAGCTGAATCGTGACACGGTGTAGCGACCCACGCAAGATGACGGGAGCCGTGTAACTTGCTGAGCCTTGCCGTGCTTCGCGTCCGCCTTCCCGCAGGGTCCGAGAAGCGTTGGTGCGTAGCCGTTCCTGATTAAACTTTCGGATGTTACCTAACACAATTACATCAGCATTGAGATGCTTCGCAAGCGTGGCGCGCTGCGCCTGATCTAATTTTTTCAAGTTATGTCGCGAGAGCGTCATGAGTGCCATAGCATCTAAAAGTTCGTCTTTCGGAATCGGTTCATACATGTTCGTTTCCACTAACTTCCGGTTGAGCATTTTGGCGAATCCTGCTTCCAGATCCCATCGTTTCTTTGTGCTGAAAATATTGCCGATAAAGCTGGGTATGCAACCACAGCCCGTCGGGGAATCAAAGCGACTGTTGTCCTCAAAATAGAGCACCGCAATCCGTTTTTTCGGCGCAGCTTCGCTAACGGCAGCAGTGCTAATAATAAAACCTAAACTGAATCCTACCAGCAATAGGTATGAGAAGAAGCGTTTCACTGTAATTTTAGCCTCCTTTTCGTTTACTCATCTTTCACGGTTATAGTTTAACAATTGTTTGAACATTTAGCAAGGAAATTTAACCTTCCCAAGCCAGAAAACGTTGAAATATGGCGAGATATTTGGTATCATTTCTATAATAGGACTTACGCATCAAAACGCTGTTCGGTTCGGATGGATGGCTTCGGCTTTCGTGCCCATCCGAACCTGAACGCACGCAGGGCACGGGGACCCTGCAGAACATAGTAGCGACGAACGTAAATTGCGTAAGTCCTATATAAGTTATTGCGTACCACCTGCAAGCCGAAACTGGCTATATAGAACAGGACTTACGCAAACGCCATTTGGGAAGAAAGCGTCCGCTTCGGATTCTGCGAGCGAAACCGTGAAAAGAGAGGTCGCCGAGGCACGGGGACCTCGGCGAACAGACGCTTGCTGCGTAAGTCCTATAGAATATAAACGAAAAAGGAAATCCTATGTTTACAATGAACTGTTCTACGTCCCGTAATTTACTACATAATATATCTATATTATGTCTCGTGCTGGCTATATTCGTTGCTCCGTCCGGTTGTGGTGATAAACAATCGGCTGAAAAATCGAAAACAGGTGATACCGCTTCTCAGGAAAAGGAGTGGCTCTCGATTCTCGGCGGCACGATTGGTGGTAGTTTTTCGCAATTTGCAGGAGGCGTTCGCCAGGTTGTCGCGAAACACGAACCGCACCTGAAAATCTCTGTTGACGGCTCCGCGGGTTCTGTCGAAAATACGAGGCGTGTGAATGAAGACCCGGAAGCACTCGGAGTTGTTTTTGCGGCTGAAAGTTATCTCGGCTACCACGGCAAAGATATTTTCGCGGAAGAGGGACCGAAAACCAATATCCGCGTGGTGACGCTGCTCTTTATCGCCTATGACCAGTTCTCAACGTTAGCGAACAGTGACGTTCAGCGGTTTGAAGACATCGTTGGCAGGAAAATCGCCGCGGGCGCGAGTGGTTCCGGCACCGCACAGACGTTGGAACGGTTATCAAAATTGGCGGGTATCTGGGGAGAGTTCACGCCGATTTACAAGGGCGGCACTGCAGCTGCCGAGGCACTCCGAGACGGACAAGTTGATGGATTCCAGTGGCTTGTTAGTGTACCGAATAGTGCCGTTATCGAGTTGACAGCGATTAAATCCATCCGAATGTTGGATCTTGACACGCCTGCTAAGAAGTACGGCTTCTACGAGAAGTACCCGTTCTACCTCCCTGGATCTTTGCCTGAAGGCGCGTATGAGGGGAAAGTTAAACCCGTAAAAACTATTTTGATGCCAACGCTACTCATCGCGCACAAAGATGTGAGCGATGAGACGATCTATGCCATCCTAAAGCACGTTTATTCACCCGAAGGGCATCAGGCGATGCTTCTGGTAAATCAAGCCGCGGCAGATATGACGATAGAAAACGGACGGAAGGCGTTTGTAATTCCATTACATGGTGGTGCCTATAAATTTTGGAGTGAACAAGGCGTGGAAATCCCAACCCACGCAATGCCTGTAGATTAACGTTGCAAATCCGTTATCTTTCGCAGGCGAGGTTTCCTAACCTCCATCCATCGCAGGCGAGGTTTCCTAACCTCGCCTGATCTATTGTGTGTTGTTCTGACAACCGAGAACTGATACAAAAAATTTGACAAACGCTCCCTTTCATGGTATAATATTATGCGGTGATGTTCGCAATTAGGCAGGACGTTATTAAGAGCGGTGCATGCGAACAATAGACTACAAAAAGTTTGGTTATTAGTAAAGGGATAGAAAATCATGGTACTGAAAACGAAAACCTATTTTCCGAAAGAGGCTAAAGACATTAAATGGTATGTGGTGGACGCGGATGGACAGGTGCTCGGGCGTTTAGCATCCCGCATCGCACAAGTGCTGCGCGGAAAAAATGACCCTCGGTTTACACCCCACGCCGATTTAGGTTTTCGCGTTGCTGTTGTTAATGCAGAGAAGGTACGTGTCACGGGAAACAAGCGGGAGCAGAAAACCTATTTTAGGCATAGCGGTTATCCCGGTGGTGATAAATACCGAACCTTCGATAAACAGATGGAACTCAAGCCTGAGGTGATTATCACGAATGCTGTCAAGGGTATGCTACCGAAGAATAACCTCGGCAGGCAATTGATGAAGGGACTCAAAGTTTACAAGGGACCATCTCACCCGCATCAAGCACAGGGACCGGAAGTCTTAACGTTTTAATTGAGTTGAAGGGGCACCATCAGGAAGCGTTCCTACAACTTTGGAGAGTATGAGCAGTATGGCTATTGAACAATTCTGGGGAACCGGTCGACGTAAAACATCAGTGGCGCGGGTCCGTATCATCCCCGGTGGTGAAGCTGGGATTATCGTCAATAAAAAACCGATTCAGGAATATTTCCAACGTGCCGACCATTGGCAGGCAGCACAGCGCCCCATTGAGCATGTTGAGAAAAGCGGCGAGTTTACTGTCCACGTTAACGTAAAAGGTGGTGGGCATACCGGGCAAGCAGGCGCGATTTCTCACGGACTTGCACGTGCACTCGTCAAAGCTGATGAAGCCTTGAAGCCTTCCTTGAAAAAAGCAGGGTTTTTGACTCGCGATTCGAGAATGGTTGAGCGCAAGAAGTACGGGCAAAAAGGCGCACGCGCACGCTTTCAATTCTCTAAACGTTAGAATTGTCGGCTTCCTTGCACATTTCACCGTTGGTAGGATATTGAAACCCGCCAGCAGCAGCGTTCCCCTTAATCACGGATTTTACTATAACGCGAAAGACGACGCATAGGGTCTAGCACGAGCGCTGCTGGACACCGCGTCTACACGTCTTTGTGAGTAGCAAGAGGTTTTGTATGTCAAACATTGTCATCTTAGGTGCACAGTGGGGCGATGAGAGTAAAGGAAAACTGACCGATGTCTTTGCCGGAGATGCGGATGTCGTCGCGCGCTATCAGGGCGGCGATAACGCGGGGCATACCATTGTGTTCGGTGATAAGACATTTATTCTTCATCTTATCCCCTCGGGTATCCTCAGACCTGATACTGTCAACATTATCGGCAACGGAGTCGTTATCAATTTGGAGACGCTTTTCGGTGAAATTGACCGGTTACAGGCACAGGGTATTGAAGTCAGCAGCGATAACCTGAAAATCAGTGACCGTGCCCACCTCATTCTGCCATACCATAAGGCTGTTGAGCAGTGGGAACAGATGGGAAGTGCTACCAAAATCGGCACCACCTCGCGCGGCATTGGACCCACCTACTCCGATAAGATGAACCGGCACGCTGGCATTCGCGTCGGCGATCTGCTTGAGTTTGACTTTTTCCAAAAGAAATTGGATTACAACCTCGAAACCAAATCGGAAGCTCTCCAGATAGACGGACCTGATCGACACGTCCTTCTTGAAACTTACTACGGCTACGCAGAGCGGATCGCTCCTTATGTAACCGATACCGTTGCCTTCATGCACGATGCCCTCGCTTCTAAGAAACGGATTCTCTTTGAAGGGGCACAGGGAACGATGCTTGATATAGATTTTGGGACATATCCGTACGTCACCTCTTCTAACTGTACCGCAGGTGCCGTCTGTACCGGACTCGGTATCGGACCCAAGGCGATTCAAGAGGTGCTCGGTGTTTCCAAAGCCTACGTAACGCGCGTCGGCGGCGGACCTTTCCCAACCGAAATGCCGCCTGACTTGGACGAAAAAATTAGGCAAATTGGTAAAGAATACGGGGCGACGACACAGCGCCCGAGACGCTGTGGTTGGCTTGACCTTGTCGCACTCCGATATGCAACGCAGATTAACGGACTCACTGCCATCGCAATGACGAAACTTGATGTGTTTGATACCCTCACCGATTTGCAGGTCTGTGTCGCTTACCGCTATAAAGGAAAAGAGACAACCCGCTTCCCGAGCAGCCTGCAAGTGTTGGAAGAATGCGAACCGGTCTACGAAACGCTGCCCGGATGGGAACAGCCTTTAACCGAAGCCCGAGACGCTGCAGATATTCCGCAACGTACCAAAGACTATATCACTTATGTCTCGGATTATCTCAACGTCCCGATTCCGATTATCTCTATTGGACCCGATAGAGATCAGATTGTGCAGTTAGGACAGCCACTCTGGTAAGAACGTAGGTTGGTTAGAACGGACAGGACTTACGCAATTTAGGTTCGTCGCTACTATGTTCTGCAGGGTCCCCGTGCCCTGCGTGCGTTCAGGTTGGGATGGGCACAGGGACCCATCCCAACAGCGTTTTGATGCGTAAGTCCTAACGGAGTGAAACTCAACGTTTTCTAATATAAGATTTTTCATTTTAATTTGACATCCACCTAAAAGTATGGTATCATTAAAATTTGTTATTGGTTTGAGCCGTTAGCTCAGCTGGTAGAGCATCTGACTTTTAATCAGGTGGTCACAGGTTCGATCCCTGTACGGCTCACTTTCTTATCACTCTTCCCGCCAAAACTCCATCCTTTAGGTTGGGGGATGTAGGCGGGCGAAAACTTGACTTTTGTCAAAAACTGTTGTATTATAATTCTATATATGGACGGGAGGTAAAATCCCCGGCATATAAAAAGGCACTTTGGTGTGAGGCGTGCTTAGTGCGCCTTTGTGGAGCAGACGTAAGACCTTCCTCGGAAGGCGGACTGCGATGAAGCACAAGCCCCAGCCTTTAGGTTGTGGGTACTATGACGCCCCCGTCGTCTAGCCAGGCCAAGGACACCGCCCTTTCACGGCGGCGACACGAGTTCAAATCTCGTCGGGGGTATTTTAACGCAAAATAGAGCAAGCAAAAAGGTGCGTTCTATCGTTCCTTATAAAAAGACAAGCCCCGATTCGTACGGGGCTTGTCTTTTATCCTTTTTTCTTACTCGAAATACGCTGCGTTGATCTCTATAAATTCCTCCCACTCCTCCGGCACATCCTCTTCCATAAAGATGGCTTCAACAGGACATTCGGGGGTACACACATCACAATCGATGCATTCTTCGGGATCGATATAAAGCTGATTGACCGCCTCAAATTCGTCGGCTGCGCCAGTTGGGTGTGGGTGGATGCAATCCACGGGGCAAACATCAACACACGCGCTGTCTTTTACGTCAATACAGGGTTCGCAAATTACATAAGCCATCTGATGTTCTCCTCTTGTTTTTTGCTAACTGTGTTTGCGGGTTGGCGTTCGTATGCCAGCCCGCAGCTATTTATTGAAAATAATCAGCGTTGATTTCTATGTAATCTTCCCATTCTTCAGGCACATCTTCTTCCATAAAGATTGCCTCAACAGGACATACCGGTTCACACACACCGCAATCAATACATTCTTCGGGATCAATGTAGAGTTGATTTACCGCCTCGAATGCGTCGGCCGCACCAGTCGGATGTGGGTGAATACAATCCACGGGGCAAACATCAACACAGGTGCTGTCTTTTACATCAATACAGGGTTCACAAATTACGTACGTCATCTGATAAATCTCCTTTTTGTGTATTTTAACCAGATAGGCTACTTACGCCTAACTTCTAAGTTCTTCACTTTGGTATGCGTCTGAATCCAGTGATTTTATTTTAGAACTACGGCAAGGCAGTAGTTATCCTCGCTATCGTCCAGTGGATTTCCGTAACCAACCCAGGCTTTATGTACCCATAAACGCCTTGGACATAGGGGATACCTACCATGTTTTCCAGTCGATAGGTGAGTTCCTTCGCCTCTGCGATATCCACCTCATCCGCTTCGTTTTTTTGTAGCTCAAAGCCTTGATGGAGCAATTTTATCTGCAGTCCTTGTCCTTTCAACTTAGATTGTAGGCGATTTGCCAACGCCTCAAACTGTGAGAATTCGAGGTTATCAGTACTTTCTTCCTCCTGACATAGGCTAAAACCTCTATGGCGTACAGGTACGTCTAAGCCCTCTTCTTCTAATAAAGTCTCCAGTTTCACCATATCGTCATAGCGATAGTCCACCCCTTCATCTACGAGAATTTCTAATCGAAAACCGCTATCGGTGACTGTCAAAGGTAGTACCTGCTCCTCAATTAAGGACTTCAGTATCTCCTTGATTTCTAGGGCGCGGTGTGTCTCTAAGGCGAGACGATTTATCGCTTCATCTGTCTTAGACACAGACTTCCCAACGGAGATACAGTAGCTTAGGGAACTTCCATTCATCCACTGTTCTACTATATTCTCCACCCTTGATTGCGTCAATCTATCTGACTTCTCACTAACCAATACTGGACCACTATCGGAAGCGATGAGAGGCAGTCCGAGTTCAACAATGGAAGTGTCTAATAATTCTTTGACATCATTTGGGCTCATGAGTTTTCTCCTTTCATCGAATTAGGTTTGTGTTCGGTTTCAGTTCAACGCCGCGGAAAACGCCACGGAGAGACACAGATACTGGCACTCGTCCAACTCGTTTCCGAGGCTTCATCAGGGTTTGCGTATTCGTATGCATTCAGTACATAGTTGATATTGAGGGTCTCGTCTATCAGTTTTGTTATCTTCTCGACCTGTGAAAGATGCATCTCGGCTTCCGCACTCTTTTCAAATTGGAAACCCCGATGGAACATTTTCGCCTTTACATCATTCCCTTTTAGCATAGCCTCAAAACGATTTGCAACCGCTTTAAGCTGTGATGGCTGAACCTCAACACCGGTGCTCTTTTCTAACCGGAAGCCGCCGTGAAGGATTTTAACAGGGTAACGCGTCGTGTCATTCGCCGCTAGCGTAATCAACCGAAAACCGCAGTCTGTGAAACGGATTGGCAGTGCCTGTTCCTCTATGGCAGATTCAAGGAGTACTTCAACCGATAAGAATTCCAGTAATTCCTTGGCAGGTGAGGCAGCATCGGTTTTTGTATAGAATTCCATAATTTCGGGTTGCCCAGCAGGAAGCACATGGATTTTACCATCTTTGTTCCATTGGTTGATAACATCCTTAATACGTGTCTCTGTTGTAGAATACTGTGCCGCTAAATTTCGAGAGGGTGCCATATCAACAACGTCAATTGGGAGACACACCTCCGCAATTAAGACCTTCAGCAATTCCTTGACATCCGTCGGTGTCATATTGGATTCTCCTTTTGTGGATTAAGAATGCAAATCGGCAAAAAAGGTTACATCTGCTATGCAATTTCTAACCTTTGTCCCGAAATATATTATCGAACTCGCCGGGATATTCCGATTTCATCCAAGCAACTAACTTCTGTTTTGCACGATGCAACCGCACCTTGGTTGCCGATGGGCTAATTTCTAAGGTTTTGGCGATTTCTTCAAGGGTCATATTATCGAGTCTCAGTTCAAACGCACTGCGCTCTGATTCCGGCAACCGCTGTGCCAAAGCACGGACGATTTCTAACTGTTCTTCAGCAATTATGGATTCTATAGGGGAGCGATGCTCAGGTTCTATCGTGTGGGTTTCAAAGATTTCATCAACAGGATCTGTCTCCACGCTTCTCCGGTTCTCTCTGATATGTGTTGCAATGAGTTGCTTGGCGATACTAAACATCCAATTTGAAAACTTTTTGCGATCCCGAAGGGTTCCGAGGTGTGCGTGCACTCTGATGAATGTTTCTTGCATCAGGTCTTGCGCAGTTTCCCAGCTGCCAACGCGTCTGTAGAAAAAATTAAGAAGCGACATCTCATAACGGTGATAAAGGATTTCAAAAGCACCCTCATCTTCATCGTCTAAACTTTGATACACCAGTTCTTCGTCGCGTGATTTGTCCATTGCCATACATCCTCTGTTGAGGTCAACACTTGACGGGTCGGCTCCTTTTGGGAGGGGTTTGTAACCCCAATTTTGGAGCTAACTCTTTTTACCCTCTATTTCTGCTGCAACAAGTTCATCTAAGAGCGAACCTCTCGCCTTAACCGAGATAACCTTACCTTCCCGATCAATCAGAAACGGCGCGGGAATACCGCGGATACCATACCGCTTCGCAAAGGTGCCACCAAAACCTTCACCGTCCAAAATTTGCCGCCACGGTATTTCTTTTTCGGTGATAAACTCGCGCAACACCGCTGCGTCTTCATCAAAACTCACGCCGATAACCTCAAAGCCTTTGTCGTGGTATTTCTCATACACTGCTTTGATTCTTGGTATCTCTCCAAGGCACGGACCACACCAAACTGCCCAGAAGTCGAGCAGAACGACTTTTCCACGGTAGTCAGCAAGTGAAATAGGCTTGCCATCAAGGTCAACCGCAGATGAGAAATCGGGCAACATCTGTCCGACCCATCCCAAACTGGGGTCTACTTTGAGCTTATATTCTCTTGCAAGTTCGGTATTTCCTAATTTCTCATGGGTATTCGCTAATCCGTTTAGAGCGTTCCAGTCATTTTCGTCCTGCTCTAACTGTTTTTCAAAAACCGTTTGTGCCTGCTTGAGAACTTTTTCCGTTGCCTCAATATTTCCTAAGGCTTCGAGAATTTCAGTTAACATGCGGACAGTATGCCAATGGTCAGGAGTCCGTTCTAACTGTTCTTCAAAAACGGCTTGAATCTTTTCCATCACCGCTGTCCACCGTTCACTTAGCGGATCATCGCTTTTAAGTCTCTGGTAAAAATCGTTGGGTCTTGATGTGACATGCAAGTAGTCATAACAACAACGAAATAGCCATTGGTACAAAGTCGGTTTTTCACCTTCTCGGTACCGCGTAAAGAGTCTTTCAAGTGCTACGACTCCTTCATCAAGGAAGATATCAAGACTGGAATTTTCAAACGCCAAATAGCAAATATCCACCTCGTTTGGCAACAGTGTCGCGGCTTTCTCCCAAAGGTGCCAGAATTCATCAGCAGGTATATCGTAAGACGTTCCTGACCTCACAATAGCCAAAAATTTGGCTGCTGCGCCATTGTCAGGATCGGTTTCCAGCACACGTTCAGCATGCTCGGTCAGTTTTTGACGCATCTCATCTGGAAAACGCCAGACATACTCATCCCATATTAGATCCGATGGGAGTGCAGTTTTCCCGTCAACAACACCAGTATCAATTTTGGTTTTGAAGTAATTGATGAGTTCTTCCTGAACGTCCAGAGAGACATTCCACTCACTTGATACGCCGCGGTTTTCGAGTGTATTGAGAAAGGCATCCCATACATCTACGCTGTTTTCTTTCACGATTTTACCTCCAAAATTTCTGTGTTCACAAAACATTTAGTTTCGGTTTGATGTTCTTGAATCTGAAACTTCATCGTAAGTTAAGAATGCAAATCCCTGAAAAAGGTTACATAAAATTATGGTGAAGTATAAAATATGTAAACGTCCTTTGCTGCTGCTAATCACTGACAACTCTCCGTCTGACTGCTAATGGCTGATTGCTGACAACTCTCCCTCTGATAGCTGATACCAATTCTAATTGATGATTTCTCATAAAGAGTCTACTGTTTTTGATTATGCCCGGTGCGGTTAGGAAACCGCACCTACCGGGCCTGGGGAATGGTGCGGTTAATAATGCGATATAAACTTTCGGAATTAGTCGTTTTGGACTTGCAAAAAGTTGTTAAAAAAGTGTAATAACCCCTTGTAAATAAAGGGGTTATGTGATACAACACAGATAAGAAAATAGGGGGTTAAAGCCCCCTATTGAAACCCGAAAGTAGAGTTGCTTTTTTCGGATTCCACGCTTATCTGATTATTGTATCAGAACCTATCAGAAAAAAGCAACTCCTTTTCACAAATAGGAGTATTTTCTGATGGATTTGATCAGGATAATGGAGACGTTCCCGACGCAAGAACATTGCATCGAGTATTTAGAGCATCTGAGATGGCAGGGATCGCCAGAATGTCCACATTGTGAGTCTACACACATCAGACGACGCAACGAACATGATATAGGGCGTATCGGACGCTACAACTGCCACGATTGCCGATCCACCTTCAAGGCAACACACGGAACAATTTTTCAAGGGACGAAGATACCGCTTCAGAAGTGGTTTTTGGCGATCGCGTTGATGGCGAATGCGAAGAAAAGCCTCTCAAGTTGCCAACTTTCACGCGATTTAGGATTGCCACAGAAAACATGTTGGCGTATAATGATGGCTATCCGTGCCGAGATGGGTAAGGATAACGTCTTACTACAAGGGATTGTTGAAGCGGACGAAACCTATATCGGTGGCAAACGCAAGAAAGACTACGATAAAGAGATTGGCGAACCCCGTAAACGCGGACGTGGAACAGCGAAAGATGTAGTGCTTGGCGTAGTCGCAAGAGGCGGGAAAGTCGTCGCTGAACTTGTTGGGAATGTCAAGGGTAGCACAATCGCTGAGTTTATCAAGACGTTTGTCAAAACAGACGACTCCGAACTCTATACCGACCAGTATAAAGGCTACAACGAGATCGGTAAACAGATGAAGCATGAAACGATGAACCGGAGTCAGAAATGGGAGCCGGGTGGGATACATACCAACACAATGGAAGGTTTTTGGTCTTTCGTCAAACGGGCGTGGTATGGATCACATCACCACTATTCAACAGCATACACCCCCTTGTATCTCGCAGAGGCGTGCTATAAATACAACTACCGAGAAACTGACATCTTTGTAAAGTTTCTCACCGACAGCATGGAAAATGATTCGGAAATTTAAAGTCAAATTTAAAAACTTCTCAAGTCCAAAACGACTAATTCCGTAAACTTTTAGAAATGGTATGATAACCATGTTTTTTCCATTTCATGCTATAATCACTCATCAAACCACGCAAGCGAACATATTGTATGAATAATATCACTTATTTGATTTTGCTACTGCTCTTTTTTGCTACCGCCACTGGCATCTGCCAAACACCAGATGGCGCATTCCTCCACGGCACGTTCATCGATGTCGAAAACGGACAACCGATCCCCGATGTTCTCGTGCGCGCCGATGCTGAAAAGATCGCGCGGGTCTACCCTGACCGTGAATTCGAGCACGCAACAGCAACAGGTGCTGATGGCACTTTTTCACTGACGATCCCGAATGACCCGCAGATCTACTACGCCTTCTCACTCATGGCACTCCATCCGAAGTATCAGGCGAAACGCTCGCGGCACGAGATGTCGCCCGATAAAGATAGTTATGATTTAGGGAAAATTATGTTGAAACGCACCCTATCTCTACAGGGCAGTGTTTCTGGAGAAAAGAATCTCGCTGGGCTTATCGTGAACCTAAAGATGCACGCGAAGTCGGCGGACTTCTTTCGTGCCGCCGCACCGATTGAGCACGCAGTGAAGACTGACACCACGGGCAATTTCCACTTTGCTGAACTCTATCCGATTGCGTACACCTTGACAATTTCCCGAAACGATGTTATTATAGCCTACGTAGAATCTATTAACCCGCAAAAGCAGGCAGAGGTTTCTATCCGCTTGCCGTGGCTGGAGACGTTACGCGGAACAGTTGTCGATGCATACGAACGTCCAATAGTGGGCGCGCAGATTTACGCGACGCGACACACGGAAACACCATACGGGCACAGCGCAATCCTGGCAGTAGCACAGACAGACGATGCTGGCAACTTTCAGATGCAGGTGTTAGCAACCGAGCCGCAGCTTCTATCGCTTGAGGTAAGTAAGAGATGCTATTTTTCCAGAATCTACGAGAACGTGGATATCGGAAAGATGCCGCCGATTGTTCGGCTTGAAAAAGGAGTTACTGTTAAAGGACGCGTCATCCTACCACAGGATCTCCCCGCGGATGCGCAGTTCATTGTGAAGGTATTCCCTGCAGATACAGAGATGGAACCGAGCCTGAATCCGTTGGCGTTACATAAACCGCTCTTATCAAGATATTTTCCTGCAACAGAAGCTGCTTTCGTCATTGACGGACTTTTTTCAGAAAAATACACCCTCTATATCTTCGGAGATGGCATCTCCGAAGCACGTATTGACGTGGACGCATCGACGAATACCGAAGAACTCCTTATCGTAGCGGATCAATCCACTGCAACGCTGCAGGGTCAAGTGCTCTGGGCGGATACAGGCGATCCTGTTCCGAATGCTGTCGTCTCGCGGTCATGGTATCCGTGGGAATTGCATCCGTCTGACATGTCGATGACACTGGATCGGTTTGAGGTAGAGACAGACGCGCACGGCGAGTTTAAATTCTCTAATCTCACAGAAACTCGCTATCAACTGCACATCCGTGCTGTCCACGCAGTATTTGAAGATACCACGAAACGTTATCAACGGACACACATTCACAAACAGGTCGCAATTCCTGCTGCTGGCACTGCATACCGTATCTATCTGGGGAAACAAGATGGCACCCCTTTCGCAAAGTAGTAGGCACGCTCCGTGTGCCGTTCACAGGGGCGCGTTGGAAAGTAGTAGGCACACGCTGTGTGCCGTTCACTTGGTTGTGTTCGTTGTAGTTGCCTATGTCCAATTTCTCGTCTTCCCCGCAAATGCGGGCTTGCACGGGACGTACACAGAAGACGAGAGAGTCATTCTTCAGGAGATTTCCATCCCTGAAGCAGCGGGTCGCTATTATCGAGAACCCGGTCAAGTGGTAGCATCCGAAGGTGAAAATCGCTGGTTCGGACCAGAAATCAACAGTCAGGTGCTTTGTCCCGATACCGCGCACAAATTCAATGAATCCGGCTTTTTTGACATTATCTATACCAGAGAGGATGCCAAGGTCTGGCCCTCCTCAATACCCGGGAAGCTCTGGTGGTACCGACAACAGGAGTGGCGGTTCGCAACTGCTGACACACCGTGGGGCACGGATACTGTCCATATCACCCTCGTATCTGAAATTAGGTGGACAGATATCGATGCGACGGATAGCATTACAGGATTTCCATGGAGCGGATTTGAGGAACATTGGCGCGACGGGGACACTGTGAAATCTAAGGCGGAGATAGTCGGTTATTACCAATATGTGCACGCGGGCGAAAAATACATCGCACCGAAGTACTACAAACGCGGGACTTCGAGTTATTCCTGTACAACTGCACAAAGCCAGCATAATCTGAAAATATTGAAACAGACAGACGGACACTTTACACGACCCAAATTTCGTTCCGAAGTCAACAAGTTCAGCCGCCGTGAAAAAGGCGCGCCAGAGGATACAAGTAACTGGTACGATTGTATACGACTGAAATCTGCAAAGTAGACTGAAATAGTTTGTGGGAGGGGTTTGTAACCCTGACCGTTCCGAACTTTCTAAATGCCCTTTGCATAGAGGAAGCACTCCTGAAATGAAAACCGTTGCACACATTCTGATAGCAATCATAATTGTTTATGCTTCTCTCATTCCACTGCGAAGCGCGGATGCTGTGCTTTGGGAAGACCATTTTGACCAAGAAGCAGAAGAAGATTGGCAACACAAAGGCGACGATTCCGTCTGGACAATTGAGGACGGATTTCTAAAGGCGGAAATTCAGGCCCAAGAGCAGTGGACTGCTATATTTGAACGCTATCAATTCATCGCCTACCCCGGTCCCTACAACGACTTTACAATTACCCTCGAAACCGTCGGGGCAACACGTGCCAGATTCGGCATCGCACTCGCAAAGCATTTCCATGACCCTGTGACCGAAATAGATGAACACGGCTACTATCTCTTTTTCACAAACGATATGTATCCATCAAGAGATGACGATGTGTTTGTCGAACCCGGACAACGTTGGAACACCGATGAGCTCCAACAAATGGAATTACACTTTAAAGACGGCAGATTCCAACTGAACGCCGATGGCGAATCCCGCATCGACTTTACGGACGCAAACTTCGATCACATTGATACTATCGCTTTTGTGCTTGCTGGATTTGTCACGGAGGATGTCAATGTCGGCAGCGCATGGGTAGACACCATTACAATTGACGGACTCGCAGTTTCACCAATACGGAAATTGGCGACAACATGGTCACATTTAAAAACCGAAAGGTAGTGAAAAGTTTCTTGCTGTAGGAGCGACCTCCCGGTCGCGACTGCTGATGGTTTCCGACTGCTAATTACTAATAACTGACAACTGAAAACTACAAATGTTCCGAAAAAATTTAGACCTCATCTTCAACGCATTTTTACTCATAGTAGTCCTTGCCATCGGGTTTTGGAACACCTACGCCAGAGCACGTTTGAATCCGGGGGAGCGCGCCCAACCCGCCAGTTCAGGTTCCTATTATAGAACTCCGGGTGTAAATGGAAAGTGGTTCGGACCTGAGCTTAACTCTCTCACTCTCTGCGAGGGTGTCCATAATCCTTACAACAATAGAGGGCAGTTTGACATCGTAGAAACCATTGAAAGTGCGGCGGTCTCCCGTTCAAGTATCCGAGGCGCGCTCCATTGGTACCGTGGACAGCAGTGGCGTTTTGCTGCAGACGATACGCCGTGGGGCACAAATTACTCCTACATTACACTCCAAGACGATTTGGGATGGAGTGAAATTAGTGTCGGTGGTGGCACAACGGGCTACCCGTGGAGCGGCGTTGAGCGGCACTGGCGCGACGGCGATATTATCCGCGCACAAACCTTTGTCATCGGATGGCGACGGTACGCACGCGGCGCAGAGCGGTGGGTCTGCCCGATGTATTACAAAATCGGTGGATGGGAAGGCGAGACCATTGAGGTTAACTGTAAAACCCTAAGAACTTGGTTCCCACCGGATTGGGATGTCTTGAAACAGAACGACAGAGACTTCGGTCCCCCCGTTGAACGCAAACCCGGTGTCTTGAGCCGAAGAGGAAAGAAAACACAACGCTGGTACGACTGCATAAAAATCAATTAATCTGTGCATCCGCAGACCCGGTAGGCGCGGTTTGTAACTGTGCTGGACTCTTCAGCATATCGGTTCGTAGTAGGGAAACCCTTCATCGCCCGTTTTTCGCTGGCAAGGTTTGCAACCTCGCCCGATTAAGACGTTTTCGCTGGCGAGGTTTCTAACCTCGCCTAACTAAAGTATTCTTCTATGCCACACAAAAACCTAAGCATCTTCATACTCCTTTACGCATTCGTCAGCTGCACGCTCTTCGCATCCGCTGAGGATTGGCACGACGATTTTGATGCCGAAAATCCGGATGCATGGAACATCGTCGGAAACGATTCTGTCTGGAAAATAAGCGACGGATTTCTAAGCGCAGAGGTCAACCGCGATTGGCAGGTGCAATACGAACTTTACCAATTCACTGCAATCCCGCCGCCCTACAGAGATTTCGTGATCAAGATAACGGATTTCGGCGGCGACAAAACGCGTTTCGGTTTTTGCGTCGGACGGCATTTTGCCGATACCCCCGGAGAAGACCCTTTTTTCTACGTCTTTTTCCCCGATGAAATCAGAGCACGCCGTTTTGACGGCAAAGGAAGCAGCCATCCCTTCCGGTACCGACTCTCCAGAGAGCCACGCATCCGCTGGGAAACCGATGTCCTGACGGAAATGGAATTGTACTTTAATTCAGGATATTTTGTGCTATTTGCAGATGGCGAATTCCGCACTGCATTCCAAGATGCGAATTTTGATAAGATTGAGATTCTCGGTTTTGTGATGGAGGGCCTTAATATCGCAAACCAGTGGGTCGGCGAAGCATGGGCAGATACCTTCACCATCTCTGGACTAAACGTCACCCCAGAAGTCAAATTAACCGCGATGTGGAGCCAACTCAAACTGAAATAGATATATCTACAAACTCGATGAGGCTACCTCCCGATCGCGATCCCTTGCGGTTTCCGTCCGTTGGGTAAAACGAAGTGAAGTCCATAAGTGTCAAATCTTCATCCAACCCCGCTGTGTAATCCCGAAAATCCCGATGTTGACAACTGGCAACCTACAACTAATGGCTGATGGCTGCCTTACTGACGACTGAAAACTGAAAATCATTCCTCTAAAAACTGAATGCCGCTGCGGCGAATCTTAGGTTAATCGCTCAAATTCTGCGCAATAAGTGTCAAATCCAAAATATTAACAACACCGTCAGCATTCACATCCGCATCCGTATTCACGTCCCCAAGACGAGAAGCGACAAAGACAAGGTCTAATATATTGACAACGCCATCCCCCGTTACATCATAAGTAGAAGTATCTGGAACCAAGTTGGAGTGTATCAAATTAAAAACAATCTCCTGATCAGTCTCGACTTTAACAATCCCAACATTCGGTGCCAGCCATTGGTAAGAGGTAGAACGGCTTGCCGACAACGTATAGACGTTTCTTGAATCAAGTTGAATTTTAAGGCACTTCTCAAATGTCCCCGCGGGTGTTACCACGTCTTCTACCGCGACGACTTCGTAAACACTGAAAACTGAAACTGGACCCGTGAGAATAACCTCTGTTTCCAACATAAACTCCCACGAATCCCCAAGTGCTAATGATGCTGGAAAAAACAGAACAGGCGGCGATAATATAGCTGTTGCTGTACCGAATACTGAACCGAGTTCCGCAACAACTTTATGCAGTTTTACGCCGTCGTCGTCAAAATGCACAAAGTACGTTTCACCCGTGGTTTCGTCTGCACCTACCGTTTCTGCCGTTCTTTTGAAGAGTGCGATCTCTCTACTGTCGATACGTTCTTCGGAGGCTTCAATCGTATAGGTAATCCGTTCAGTCCCATCCTCGGTTTCCAACACCCAGATATTACCCAAATCCATCGGATAATACTCTACAGTCTCTGCCGTTGCAATGATCGAGGCATAGAGTAATAAAAGCACCAACGACAGTACAACACGACCCCTTTTTACACTCACTAAATCTTTCCTCCCATAAAGCAGATAAGAAGCTGCTACTATTCACCACAGAACCTTCAGATTCCCGTGCTGCCTGAAATCTCCGAAATCCCGTTGGCAAGCGGAGCTGCTCTTTGGATTGATAGTACTAGGACTTACGCAAATTGGACAGAGAAAAGATCTATTTTGCTGAAAATGCCTTGCAGTGAGAGTATTTCGTTGTATTTAACCCCCTAAATCCCCCTTATCAGGGGGACTTTAAGAGGAAATACGTAAGTCCTAAGTACTTTATTCTTTCTTCTGATCGAGTTCGCGTTAACATAGCATACGGCGCACGCAAAGTCAATGAAATGAAAATTCAGGGCGTGTAAAATTTTTGGCATTAGGTGTTGCTTTTCTCTTGTGGGAGGGGTTTGTAACCCCGATTTCGCAACGCATCTAAGCTCCAGCGGGGCAACAGGTGTATAATCCGTTCGGTGGTTTCCATTTTGACAAAATATTTACACATCCAGGCTCTATTGCCATTTGCTTTTTTTCTGTGAATTCTGTTACAATAACAAGGTAGCACCTTTTTGAGTTTTCCAAAAACATGGATAAAAGGAACGGGCATGGTATAACAAAAAATCTCTTAAAATTCGCACAATCCGCGTAATCCGTGAAAATCTGAGATTCAGATAAAAATAAAGCAGACGGAAGACAATCTAACACCAGTGTCCTCGGTGATGTGACGCAGCACACCAATTAACGTAGATAAAATCAAACCATGTCCAAACGCGCAATTCTCACACGTATCATCATCCCTGCACTGCTAATTTCCGGCTTGATCATCGTCTTCATCAACAATCCGCGGGAATCCGAAACCGAGCTAATCCTTGCGCAACAACACATTGACTTCGGAACCCTCCCAGAATGGGAAGGACCCGTAACACGATCTGTGACAGCCCGAAATATAGGAAAAAGCACACTCCACATTCAAAGGGTTCACACAGGCTGTAGTTACGCAAAAATTACGGGACCGGAACGAATTCAACCGAATGAAGAAGCAGCGTTCCACATAGTCCTCAACCCCGAAATCCTACCCACTGACGTGACCTCGGCAACCGCCACCATTTTCACCGATAGTCCGAAGACCCCAAGCCTCACTTTGACGCTTGTCGCCGCCGCTAAACGATTTGCGACACTCAATCCGGATGTCTGCGATTTTGGAAATATCCTGCCCGAAACAAAGCATCAGAAGCAGCTGAAACTCTCTGTGAATGCGCCACTTAACACATCGGATATCCAACTCTTGCCATCAAACCATCCGAAGTTGACATGGGAAATGACACCTGACCTTGACACAGACAACTTTTTTATCAAAATTCAACTCGGTCCGATTAAAGACAGGGGACTCTTCTCATCGCTACTCACTGTGGCATTTCCCAACGGACGAACGTTGACACTCCCTGTCACTGCTGAAGTAGTGGCACCGGTGACAGCATATCCACAAACCCTCTCATATCGCGTGGTAGTGCGAGACACACAACCATCGTTAGAAGTCACGCTTTCCGCTGAAGCCCCTTTTGAGGTGCTAAAAGTTGAAACCTCTGCCGCTTTGGATGTTAGTGTTATGAACAACACTGATAAACAGTACCAGAAAAGACTAAAAGTTGTGTGGCGTATGCCAAACTCGCCAGAACCTTTGCGTGAGGAAATCCAAATCCTAACCACAGCAGACCTCCTACCTATCCGCATCCGCGTCTACGGATTTGTCCAACTGAGAACTGCTAACTGAAAACTGATGGCTGATAACTATTCTAATACCAAATCTGAAAAATAAATTCGCATTTCAGAGATTTTGAAACTCTATGAGGTTTCCGCATGTAAGAGGCGCAATGAATTGCGCAACTACGAACCGGTTTTCGTTAATGAGAAACGGTTATTCGGAAATGGTATAACGTGAGTTCGACGTAAGCGTATAGTTGGAAACCCGACACATTCTCACACGGGCGGCATTGGAACTTGTTGGGTTTTGCTGAGTCTATTTCCATGAACGTGTCGTTAGAAAAGCAGGTTTTGTTGGTAGACGAAGGGTTCTTGGTCATTCACGGCTTTACCCAACCTACGGGGACCCTTCAATTTTTATTATCGAACTCACATTATTCTAAACTGATAACTGACAACCCAGAGCCATTCAATTTTAAGAAATTATCGGGTTTTACACCTTTTTTTCGTTGCTTCGGTGCGGTTAGGAATGCAGATCGCAAATGTAAAGCAAAGACAAATTTTGCCGCGTGTGGGCAAAATTTGGGTGCGTACACCGCAAAACCGCACCTACCGGGCCTGGGGTGAAAACTAGACCAAAAAAGGGAGAACTGAATGGCTCTGCTGATAGCCAAACAAACACTTGACAAAACCGTGTAAATTGTAGTATCATTAATACATAAGCACCCGTAAAAAAGCAGAAGAATCCTTCATGGAAAAACGCTACTTCGATTTCAGGGATATTTTCCAAGTCATCCGTTACGGATTCAGTGGACGAAAGATCGCTGTTCATTTTATTGGACTCGTCATCGCTTATCTGATTTATGAACTTTTGGTGTATCTCAGTCTTTTCGTTGAGGGTGGCACCGCTGCTCAGGACTTTTGGAATACTTACGCACTCCTACCCGTACTGCCCTTCAGTAATGCAGAACTTGCACCGATAACTGAAATCGCAATGTGGATAGGGGTGGTAAGCTTCGCATGCATCTTCTTCTTAGCAAGCACCGTTGCTTCCAAGATTACCATCGAACAACTCCGCGGGGATTTCTTCTTTTCGGTCGGCGATGCCGTAACTTTTCTCAAAGGACATTGGAAATCTGTTTTAGGCGCGTTCATCGGTTTACTTCTCATCCAGATATTTCTCGTCTTAATACCGCTTAGCATTGCGGGACTCGGAAAGTTACCGGTCGTCGGAAAACCGTTTCTCACGGTTGCTTCACTGTTCATGCCGATCGGATTTTTCCTCGGTGTGCTAATAGTATTAATAGCGGTCGTTTTCTGTGTCAGCCTGCTCTTTGTGCCAGCTGTTGTCGCCACCACAGGTGCCGATGCATTTGAAACAATCTATCAGCAGTTTGCCATCGTTTGGAACAAATCGTGGCTCACAGTGTGTTATGAGATGATGTTGTTTCTGATAAAACTCATCTTTGTACCAATCTGGGCTTTTTTTTGCCTCGCGGGTTTTTCGATCATGACGCTGCCGATGTCTTTTCTGCACGCCGGACAGATGGAGCACATCACGGCTTGTGCAAACCTATGGCTTGGTGGGGCTGTCGAAAAATTAGCGATGCTGCCATACATTAACAGTTTCGGTGTCTTTAACATCGGTATTGCCATGAAAGAGACATCTACTTTCACGACAACTGTGACAGCTATTTTTCTCACAATCACGCTGCTAATGGGTGTCGGGTTGGTGATCGCATACCTGTTCTCAATCGCTTCCGCCGGAAACACGGTGGTTTATACGATTTTGCGCAAGAAAATTGATGGACAAAATTTATTAGAGCCGTTTAACACGGAACCGACTGAATAGTGGATGGCAACCTTAATAGGGCTATTTGGTTTTGGATGTTTTTTGGTTAGTACGGAGGATCCCAAACCTATTGAGAATCAGATAAACGCCAATTTCTGAAAACTGATAACTGATAACTGAAAGCCCTTAAATAGGATAGCAACTATGTTCCAAAAAGTGATGACAAAAGTCTTCGGTAGTAAAGAAGACCGGGATGTCAAAAAATTTCGTGACATCGTTGAAGCAGTCAACCAACGCGAACCGGATGTTAAAAAACTCACAGATGCACAACTGCAATCCAAAACACCAGAATTCCGCCAAAAATTAGACGCAGGCGCATCGCTTGATGAACTCTTACCAGATGCGTTCGCTGTCGTCCGAGAAGCAGCAGTACGGACTCTAAAACAACGCCACTACGATGTCCAACTTATGGGTGGTGCCGCTCTCCATCAAGGATGCATCGCGGAGATGCGGACAGGTGAAGGTAAAACACTCACCTCAACCCTTGCTGTCTATCTCAATGCACTCACCGGAAAAGGGGTCCATCTCGCCACCGTTAACGACTACCTCGCAAGCCGCGATGCCGAGTGGATGGGGAAGGTCTATAACTTCCTCGGACTTTCCGTTGGACTCACACTCAATCTAATACCGTATGAACAGAAAAAACTCGGATATAAGGCAGACATCACCTACGGTGTTCACAGCGAGTTTGGATTCAATTACTTGCACGATAACAGTGCCCTCTCGCTTGATGCGAAGGTGCAACGCGGGCATGCCTACGCGATCCTTGATGAAGTCGATAGCATTCTCATTGACGAGGCGCGGACACCGCTCATTATCTCAATCGCCGCCGGTAAACCCGCCGAACTCTATAAGCAAGTTAACAGTGTCGTTACACAACTCCGAGAAGAGGAGCACTTCCAGATCGACCAGCAGGGGAAGTCGCGCGGCTCTGTAACGTTGACCGATGAAGGCGTTGAGGAAGTTGAACGCCGACTCGGTGTCGGGAATCTCTATGAACATACGAATATCGCTATGGTGCATCACGTCAATCAGGCACTCACTGCACAACACCTCTACAAAAGCGATGTCGATTATCTCGTCGAAAACGGCGAAGTCCTCCTCGTTGATGAATTCACCGGACGAAAACAGATCGGTAGACGGTTGAGCGAGGGATTACACCAAGCGATTGAGGCGAAGGAACGCGTTAGAATCGTTCAGGAAAACGAAACCAGTGCCAAGATTACCTATCAGAACTACTTCCGCATGTACGATAAACTCGCCGGTATGACAGGAACCGCTGCCACAGAGGCAAACGAATTCGCGCATATCTACGGGTTAGAGGTCGCCGTCATCCCTACCAATGAACCCATGATCCGCATGGACAATGCCGATCAAATTTATGCGACCGAGGGTGCGAAATATGATGCTGTCTTGAAAGATATCGTCGAACAGCACGAAAAAGGGCGGCCGGTACTCGTCGGTACAGTTTCGATTGAAAACTCTGAGAAATTGAGTAAGATGCTCAGGAGCAAACATCGAGATGTCAAGCACCAGGTTCTGAACGCCAAGGCACACGCACACGAAGCCGATATTATCGCACAAGCAGGTGTCCCCGGAACCGTAACGATCGCTACCAATATGGCGGGTCGGGGTGTGGACATCCTCCTCGGCGGTAATCCAGAAGGTTTAGCGAAGGAGATGCTCCGCAAGCAGAAAACGAAGGTACAGGAACCGCATCCAGAGTCTGAGGAATTCCAGGCAGCACTCGAAAAAGCGGAAGAAATTTGTAACGAAAGCAAAGAGAAGGTGTTAGCCGCGGGCGGACTCCATATCGTAGGTACAGAACGCCATGAGTCGCGTCGTATTGACAACCAGCTCCGCGGACGTTCGGGCAGACAGGGCGACCCGGGATCATCTCGGTTCTACCTCTCCCTTGAAGACGAATTGATGCGAAAATTCGGATCCGAACGTTTGCAAGGGTTAATGACACGCGTCGGTATGGAGGAAGAGATCCCATTAGAGCATCCGTGGGTCACCAAGTCCATTGAAAAAGCACAAACGCGTGTTGAGCAGATGCACTTTGAAATTCGTAAGAATCTCCTGAAGTTTGATGATGTCATGGATTCACAGCGTGACACCATCTATACCTTGCGCGACACGGTCTTGACATCTGCTACTGACATGTCAGTGTTGTCTGAGGACGTAGATGCGCCAGAAACGGACGCATCGGAATCGCCAGAAAACGGGAGCGTGCCAGAAGAGATGGGACTTGCAGCGCTCGCTGAAAAAGGGGGCAGAGCACCTGCTACCCTCAAAACGACAATCTGGCAGATGGTTGAGAGGGTCGTCGGAGATGCGATTGATGACAATCTGCCGGAAAAGGGAGGCAACACCCTTGAAAACCCGGATAGATATGAACAGTGGTTGACGAGTAAGTTCCCAGTCGAACCGATTTGGAAAACGCCGTTGGCGCAGACGGATGCGAACGACGTTGAGGAACAGACCTTGGCGATATTGCGTGAGACTTATGAACGACGCGAAATTGAACTCAACCCAGAGACGATGCGTCTCCTTGAACGTCTACTCCTGCTTGATAGAATTGACGATCATTGGAAGGATCACCTCCATAATATTGACTACATCGAGGAAGGTATCCGGTTCGGGGCGGGATACGGTGGTAAAGACCCGATTGTCGTTTTCAAAAACGAGGCACTCGCTGTCTTTGAGAGTATGTATCAACACATTGAGGAAGAAATCAGCGAATTTATCTTCAAATCTCGTGTCAACACCGAAGCACCACGCCGGGCTCCCGGTCGGCGCACGGGCAAACCGCGTAGACAACCGCCGAGACGCGCCCAAGCAAACAGCGCAGCTTCAGCCAGCGATGAAGCCGAATTCGCTTCGCAACAGGCGATGGGGAACATGCCGAAGGTCGGCAGAAACGCGCCTTGTCCGTGTGGAAGTGGTAAAAAATATAAGAGATGCCACGGTGGATAGTTGTCAGTTTTCAGAGCGATTTTTTTCAAAAAATCTTTCAGTTTTCAGTTAAGAGCGGTTGGGATAACCCAAAAGTGTTGCTAAACCCGATACCTCTTTTACCCGATACCTCTTTTAACTGACAACCGACAACTGACGACTGATGGCTGATAACTAATAATGGAGAACACCTTTGAATTCTGAAAACGCTTATACACTCTCGAAAACACTACTTGACATCCTCGCGTGTCCGGCATGTAAAGGTGGGATAGAACACGATGAAACGGCGCAGAAACTGGTGTGTATCGGTGAGTGTCAGCGTCGCTACCCGATCCGAGATGGTATCCCAGTAATGCTCATTGATGAAGCAGAAATGCCCGGTGAATAACAGCAGTCGTGATCCTTGTGCGTATGAAAATTCTATTTTTAAGTCTTCGGTGTCCGTATCCACCGCATCGAGGTGATCGGATCCGATCGTACAACTTTATCAAGCAGCTTGCGAAACAAAATTCCATAACGCTCGTTTATTTTGCTGAGTCCGAAACAGATATTGAATCAGCGAAGCACTTGGAACCGTTTTGTGAACGTGTAGAGTGGGTGCGGTTCCATCGTTCTTTTGCATATCTGAATACTGGATTCCACTGCTTATCGCGGCATCCACTCCAGCTGCACTACTGGTACGCGCCGCAGATGCAACGTAAGATCAACCAACTCCTCGCGCAAGAAAGTTTTGACCTGATTCATGCGCAACTCTTTCGGATGGGACAATACGTGACAGACGTACAGGGACCCGCCAAAGTGCTGGATTTGTGTGATTCGTTAGCATTGAATCTCAGTCGACGCGCCGAACTTGAAAGCAATCCTTGGCTGGCAAAAATTAAATTAGATTGCACTCCAAAACGTTTTTTGGTAAAATTAGAGGAAAAGCGGGTCCAACGTTACGAAGTCAATATTATGAAGGCTTTTGATTGCGGCACCGTTGTCGCGCGCTTTGACCGTGACTATTTGCTGAAACAGGATGATAGCTTGAATCTATCGATTGTCCCGATGGGTGTTGATCTTGGATATTTTCAACCGAATCCGATAGCGGAACCCGCACCAGTCCTGCTCTTTACGGGAACGATGAACTATTTTCCGAACGCTGATGCTGCGACCTATTTCTGTAATGAAATTTTCCAGCGCATCCGGGAACGACATCCGAAAGTGTGCTTTTATATTGTTGGCAATCATCCATCGGAACCTGTAAAACGGCTTGAAGGTCAGGATGGTGTCGTTGTTACTGGTTATGTCCCGGATGTCCGTCCCTATTTTGAGAAGGCATCTGTTTTTGTTGCCCCCTTACGCGCTGGGTCGGGTATACAAACCAAAAATTTGGAGGCAATGGCGATGGGAGTGCCGGTTGTTACCACTTCTGTCGGTGCTATGGGTTTAGAAGCAGATATCGGCAAGGAGCTGCTCGTCGCGGATACACCGGCAGACTTTGCTGAGCACGTCATTCATTTACTTGATAACGAAAGCTTACGAAAAATGCTTGCACAAACTGCCAGAACCCGCGTTGAAACCAATTATAGTTGGGAGGCTATTGGAGATCGTTTAGAGCATGTCTACGCACAAGCAGGCCATGCCCCGATATCCAAAGCAGATTCGCAATCGTCCGAGAACACCTAACGATCCAGAAAGTGACCAGAAAAACGAGCAAACCCCATATTTGTAAATCCTTAAGGAGGTCGTATGGATAAACCGAAAATAAAATGGAGTTCTATAGTAGTAGTTGATGTCCTTCTCGTCAATATCGCGTTTCTATTTGCTTACCTCACCAGTCTACAATTCGGTTTTGACTTTTTAAAACAGCCAACGCCGCTCTTCGCCATATTGCAGAGTGCAGACGTATCCGCCTATCAGCATTTTTTGGCTATCGCCGCTATCGTCACGATAGTCCGCATCAGTTTTTTATTAGGATTTAATCTATACAAGCCAATGTGGCAACACGCCGCTGGGCAGGAATTCCGCAAACTGGCTACCGCAATCATATTAGCGACTGTAGGGCTCATCGGGTTGTCCATACTACTGGAGATCGCTTGGGGGCTATTCTTGATTGATGGATTCTATAGCTTCGCACTGATCGGATTTACCAAGTTTTCTAAACAAATCCTTCAAAAAGATAAACGGGTAGTGGTCACGAGTTCCCAGAACACTAAAGGTTCAAACGGTATAAACGCTGTGTCGAGTCTGTCCACTCGAAAACCACCAACGAAAGTTCTCATTGTCGGTGCAGGTGAAACTGGTATCGGTGTACTACGCGAGCTCAGGAATCACCCTGAAAAAGGGTATGTACCAATAGGGTTCATTGACGATGTGCCACGTAAAGTAGGTAGAACCGTTGCGGGCCTTGAAGTACTCGGCACGACCCGAGACCTAACTTATATTACTCGGAAACGGGAAGTTGACGAAGTCGTGATCGCTATCCCGTCGGCACCGGGCGGAAAAATCCGTGACATTATTCGGCAGTGTGAATATCGGGGATGCCAGTTCAAGATTGTGCCGAACATTCACGCGATTCTTGAAGGACGCGCGAGCGTCAGCCAGATTCGGGAAGTCCGATTTGAGGATCTGCTAAATCGCTCTATCTCCCAAATGGACATCGCCGAAGTGTCCAAATATCTCTCGGGTAAACGCGTGATGGTAACAGGTGCCGGTGGTTCTATCGGTTCCGAACTCTGCCGGCAGGTGGCGAAACTGGATCCTGAACTCCTTATCCTCTTCGGACGCGGTGAAAACAGCATCTATCACACAGATATAGAACTTCGCGAGTTTGAACCGGAACTTAACCGCGCTTTGATCATCGGGGATATCCGAGATAATGCCAAGGTTTCTCAAATTACGCGCAAATATCGACCGCATATTATCTTCCATGCCGCTGCGCACAAGCATGTCAAGTTCATGGAGAATCATCCTGACGAAGCCGTTAAAAATAACATTCTCGGTACCCAAAACCTGATTGATGCCGCGATTAAACACAATGTAGAGGCGTTTATCCTCGTCTCATCCGATAAAGCGGTGAATCCAACGAGCGTTTATGGTGCTTCCAAGCGTGTGACGGAGAAATTGATTCAGTGTAAGGCGAGACAGAACGGTACCCGGTTTATCGCTGTCCGCTTCGGAAACGTTATCGGCAGCCGGGCGAGTGTCCTCCCTAATTTCAAACGCCAGATAGCTAAAGGTGGTCCCGTCACGGTTACACATCGCGAGGCAACCCGCTATTTCATGACGATTCCTGAAGCCGTCCAACTGCTCATTCAAGCAGGGGCTATGGGAAATGGTGGCGAAATTCTGATGTTGGACATGGGAGAACCTATTAAAATTCTTGACCTTGCACAAGACCTCATCCGACTCTCTGGACTTGAGGTGGACAGAGACATCAAGATCGAATTTACAGGTTTAGAACCCGGTGAAAAGTTATATGAAGAACTGCTTACACCGCAAGAAGGCGTTACAGCGACGAAGCATCAGCGTATTTTCGTAGCACAGTTGGAAGAGATTGAAGAACGTCAACTCCTCTCCCAGATTGAGGATCTCTCGCAGCTTGCAGACACACTCGATGCAGAAGGGATTGTCGCCAAATTCCAAGAGTTGGTTCCAACATATCAACCGAACCGCGCGTTCATTACAGAAACGGATACGGAGAGCGGGTCTGAGATTATTCAGTTCCCCACGGAAACGAAAACCGCCAGCGCGGATCGTCGGTAGCCCTATAAGGTACGGTAATCGCATGCCGCAAACCGTAGATCTCCAAGATGTTACTATAGTACCCAAGCACGCTTGGGTGAAACGAACATTTGATCTCGTGTTTGCGATTATCGCACTCCTGCTGCTGTCCCCTTTTTTTCTACTTGGAAGTTTGCTTGCAAAGTTGCAAGCCAAGGGACCTGTGTTTTACAAAGCAAAGCGGGTTGGCAAGCACGAAACTCTCTTTGAAATGTATAAATTCAGGACGATGGTCGTCAACGCGGATACACTCGGTGGCAGCTTGACGACCTATCGAGACACACGGGTCACACCCATCGGCAGGTTTTTGAGGTGGACGAAACTTGACGAACTCCCAAATTTAATCAATGTTATCAAAGGAGAGATGAGTCTCATCGGACCGCGTCCGGAGGCTTCTGATTACGTTAAATACTACACGGAAATACAGAAACAGGTGCTGCAGGTAAAACCGGGGATGACCGGTCCGTCGCAACTCGCTAACCGCGATGAAGAGGAAAAACTCAAAGGACAACAGGATGTGGAACATTACTACATCACAGAGTTAATGCCCAAAAAACTCGCTTTGGATCTTCACTATGTCGCGACACAGAGCATCGCATCCGATATAGGGTGGTTGTTAAAAACCTTTTGGGTCGTCATTGTTAGGCGATAGTCCTACATTTTTTTCCGGTTCTCCCAGGCCCGGTAGGTGCAGTTTGATGAAGTTTAAGTATTTAAATCGGTAATGCCGGTTTCCACAAGCCCGGTAGGTGCGGTTTGGAACCGCACCATAGGTGTCAATTTAGCGTTTTGGGAGCAGCGAATATAAACATGCCACCCTTACAGGGTTAGATTATTTTTTTCAATGCCTTTCTATAAACATACCGTCCCTACGGGACTAAAGAGAGTTTTTGGGGTATACACAGTTTGTGGATAGAATCCGGTGCGGTTGGAATGCAGATCGCATGAATCAACACGGAATGCGCGTGTTGCCTTGCAGTAAGAGTCCGTGGGGAAACCTTACGCCGCAAAACCGCACCTACCGGGTCAGGGTGGACAGTGCGGTTAATGCGATATAAACTTTTAGAAATGGTATAAGCCCAATCGGCGCGAAAACCTAATAGTTAAAAATACCCGATTGGGTTGTAAGCCCAATCGGCGCGAAAACCCAATAGTTAAAAATATGAAAAATAGACGCGTTTTTATTATTTTAGGTACTATCGTTGGTCTGTTCTTCTTGATGCTCATTTTATTACGTTCTATGAGCGGTGGCGCATCAATTGGACAGAAAGTCGCTGTGATAGATGTTACAGGAATTATCTCCAAATCCGATGCGACGATTAAACTCATTCACGCCTATCGCGATGATTCCAGCGTCAAGGCGATTGTTATTAGAATCGATTCACCCGGTGGGAGTGTCGCACCCGTCCAAGAGATCTACACGGAGTTAGAAAAAATAGAAAAGCCGATAGTCGCTTCAATGGCAGGAAGCGCAGCATCGGGCGGCTATTATATTGCGTGCGCCGCCGACACAATCCTCGCAAATCCGGGCACGTTAACCGGTAGCATCGGCGTTATTATGCAGTTCACGCGGATGAAAGGCTTATACGACAAAGTCGGATTAGAACACCAAGTCATTAAGAGCGGTCAATTTAAGGATACGGGTTCACCTTTCCGTGCGTTGACAGAGCAGGAACAGGCGGTTCTCCAAGCCACTGTCGATGATGTTTACAATCAATTTGTGGATACCATCTCTGAGGCACGCGGTAACCTTTTAACACGTGCGGAAGTCGTCGAACTTGCAGATGGACGGATTTTCTCTGGAAGGCAGGCGTTGGATTCAAAACTGATCGACCAACTTGGCAACCTACCTGACGCGATTAAAATCGCTGGGGAATTGGGAGGCATCGAGGGTAAACCTAAGGTGCTACGTAAGGAGAGAAAGACATCTCTGTTTGAACAGTTGGTCGGCATTAAACAGATGCCGCCTTTCGATGAGATGTTCAGTCTTCCCGGTGTCACCTTCCGTTATCAAATGAACCTTGGCAACTAAATTCTCCGCACTATGAGACAGGAAGATGGATGACACGTACCAAGTTAACCCGGACTGGAGAAAACTTGCGAGTCGAGTTGTCAAGCCGCAACAGATTTTACTTGTGATAGGCGCGACCGATGCAGGAAAATCGACTTTTTGCCGTTTTTTAGCGGATTTCGCACTCGCAAAGGGATTCAAAGTCGCTTGCGTAGATACAGATGTCGGTCAGTCCCAAATCGGTCCTCCCACCACAATTGGTGTGAAGTCCTTCGTACCGAGAAGCGAAACCCAATTACCATCAAAGCAAGAACCGATTTTGGACAGCGGACAAAACCGAGTAGAAAATGACATTGTATTTGATGGCACCGCTGACCAGTTCTATTTTGTCGGTGATGTATCGCCGAAAGGGCATTTTCTTGAGACCCTGACCGGAACACGTCTGATGGTAGATAGCGCACGCGAAGCTGATGCTGATTTCATTGTTGTTGACACCACCGGTTATATTCACGATCCCCCCGCAGTCGTTCTCAAACAGCATAAGATTGAACTCATCAGACCCAATCATCTCATCTGCATTGGTCGTTCTGCTGAATTGGAGCAGATAACGGCGTGCTACAGTCAACAGGAGTGGCTCAACATTCATTATCTCGTGCCACACCGGAGTGTCCGATTGAAAAGCAGTAATATGCGAAGTCGGTACCGAAAGGACCGATTTGATACGTACTTCTCTGAGAGTCGCGTGCAACAACTCTCTTTTGAACAGATTCGTGGTGGACGCGCTCCCTTTTTCATAGGGCGTATCGCAAATGAGAAAGAGTTAGAAATCCTCTCTCGGCTCGCGGAAACACAAGTTTACCATGCTGAGTGGGGGCATCGCACCTTATGTCTTATTGTATCAAAGCACCTTTCCAAAGCAACTATCACTCACATTAAAAATTATTTAAGTTTGACGCGCGTTACAGTGGAAGTCTGTGCCTACTTTGAACGCCGCTTGGTTGGATTAATCGATAGTAGTGGTAATACTTCTGCTATCGGAGTCATTGAGGCTGTGGATTTCCAAAAGCGAGAACTCAGCATTCGCTGCAAAACTGACGCTGCAAAATGTGCGCGTGCCATTCAATTTGGTGCTTACCAACTAAAATAATGAATATCGGAGACGCTCAGAAAAACGAAGAGAGACGCATGCAGACATCATCTTCCCCAGAAAACCCTACCTTTGTCCGATTTGTGCGGTATCACATACCTTACACCGGGTCTATTCTCTTAGCAACGGCTTTTGCCATGGTAGTTGCTCTGTGCGAATTAGGGGCTATCCAAATTTTTGTTGATACTGTTAACGGACTGGCAGTTGTCGGTGGAAACTCATTTGAGGAGCCTGTATCTATTCGCTACTTGCAGCGCGAAGGCATGTTCGCTTTTGAGGGTTTTGAAATATCGTTGGCGAGCGAGAACGACGCGCTCAAAGCCTTTCTATGGTTGCTTGGCGGTATGCTCATCCTCGTTTTCATTAAAGGTTTTTTCGTTTACGGCAACGATTATGTGATGGCACGGGTCGGGCATAAACTTGCTTTTCGATTGCGGAATGCCCTCTATCAGCGAATCGTATTTACACCCATAGCCGTTTTACGCGAAGAACGCACTGGCGACCTCATAGTACGCATCACGGACGATGTTCGAGTGTGGCAGGCACTTGTTGCCGCCATGGCAAGTATTATACGCGCCGTTGTCCTTGTTACCTTCTTTGCTTCTGCGATGTTCATCACGAGTTTCAAACTCACTCTCTTTGTTATACTTATTCTTCCCTTGCTCGCTTACCTAATTTCATTCATTGGTGGAAAGATCCGCACCGCCAGCACAGAGATTCAGCAACAGAGTGCCAGCATCTATTCGCAACTGAAGGAGACACTGTCTGGCATCAAGATTATTAAAAGTTTTACCGCTGAGCAGGCGGAAATCAAACGCTTCCGAGACATTAACTGGAGCCAATACTGCTCAGCGATACGGCGTGCGCGTTTCGCAGCATTCCTACCACCAACGATTGAATGGTTGGGGACTGTCGGGGTCGCAACTGTTTTCGGGTTAGGCTGCTGGCAGGTTATTGGCGGGCAACTTTCTCATGGCTGGTTCATAGGTTACATCGGAATGGTAATGTTGATGTTTAAACCGATTAAGACGATTGGCAACGCTAATAGTGCTTTACAACAGTGTCTCGTCTCTGCGGAACGGATTTTTTATCTCCTTGATTTCGGAACTGAGGCAGGTCAGCAAAATGGCACAGACGGAAGCGACCGCCCCACGGAAAAATCGGCAGATGGGATTGAACTTCGTAATATCCACGGAGCCGTCACATTCCAAAACGTCACTTTCTCTTATTCGCAAGACTCAGAAAACCAGCAAGCACCTTCCAAACCTGTTATTGATAACGTAACTTTCGAGGCGAAGCCGGGTGAAGTCGTCGCACTCGTCGGACCGAGCGGCAGTGGAAAGACGACGCTCCTCAACCTTCTGCTGCGTTTCTATGAAGTCAATTCTGGGAAGATTTTGATTGACGGTGTGCCTGTTTCTGAAGTAAAACTCGAGTCGTTGCGACAAAATATTGCACTCGTTCCACAGGACACATTCCTCTTTGATGGGACGATTTTGGAAAATATCGGTTATGGCTGCCCGGGTGCTACCGATGCAGCGATCATTGCAGCGGCGCAGAAAGCAAACGCACACGAGTTTATCACAAAAATCCCGAAGGGCTATGCTACGCCGGTAGGAGAGGCAGGGGTGAAACTCTCCGGTGGTGAACAGCAACGCCTCTCTATTGCGCGTGCCCTCCTAAAAGATGCCCCGATTCTTGTTTTAGATGAAGCCACATCTTCACTGGATACGCAGTCTGAAGCACTCATTCAAGAATCGTTGACAAACCTGATGGAAGGGAGAACCAGTTTTATTATCGCACACCGGTTATCGACCGTTGTTCGGGCTGATAAAATTCTTGTTATCAAGGATGGAGAGATTTTGGAAACGGGAACACACCAAACACTGTTAGCGAAGGGCGGGTTGTATAAAAAATTCTGTGAGATGCAATTCAGTTAATCCACCGGCACTACTGTCATTGTAAACGCGTTTTGCCACCGGACCCGCTTTCCTACGTAGAGGTTAACACGCTATAGAAAATCGCACGCGAATTGCCCCAGAGAAAAAAATGCACTTTAGGTAAACCTCTTGTGTTATGTTAACGTCACATATAATAGAAAAAAGAGGAAGTGCTATTAAGTATTTTAGTCTCAACCTCGGAATCGCAGGAGCGAACCGGTGATTGAGACTATAAGGGCAGAGATGTCAGTGAGTGCTGTGACGACCTTTAGATAGCAAGTTGCACCGGGGCGGAGAGGCTCCTTAATTTTTTAATTGCGTCCTTTTTTGGTGATAGCACCTTTGAGATCGGATTCGCGATACACGGCTTCAGAGAGATCAACCTCGTATAGATAGGCATCTTTGAAGTTAGCACCGAGCAAAACAGTGCCTTTCAGTTTGATTTCGCCAAAAATTGCTTCTTCAAGGTTCGCATTCTCAAAACTGGTGAGTGATCCGAAGGGGCCCGGCACCTCGCATTTTGGGCAGCCGAGCGTGGCACGGCGCAAGTCAGCCCGCTTGAAGTTTGTACCGCAAAGCAGACTTCCGCTCAGGAAAGCACCGCGTAAGCTCGCTGCCTCAAGGTTCGCGTCTGTTAAATTACAACCGACCAGGTACGTTCGATGTAGCGTGGCACCCGAAAGGTCCGCACCGGTGAGATTTGCATCGTTTAGATTCGCCTCTGTCAAGTCCGTGTTCCGTAGGTCGGTACCGCTCAAATCTGCTTCCGCCAGATCAATACCCGCGAGCGATTGATTCGCTAAATCAAGGTTTGCAAGATTTTCACTAGAACAGGATTCACCGGCTTGGCACCTTTTTACAATTTCGTCTTGTGTGAGTTGAGCCATTAACTACCTCCAATGGTTATACCGAGTTCGCTTTATCACTCTTCCCGTCAAGACCCCATGCTTTAGCTTGCGGGATGTAGACGGGCAAAGGGGTTGTGTCAAAAAAAGATTTGACAATTGCGAAAAAATGTAGTCTAATATTACTAACACTTTGGACACCGTTCTCACCCTACACTTCCTATGTAGGGGGTGTCCGCTCCCGTGAGAAGGAGTCAAAAAGTGCTAAGTGTCAATACCACTCTAAAAGTATTTGGGCAGCTAACGCTTAAAGTTTCGGAGCAGAGGTGAAAGTCTGCACGTTGCGTTTGCTACCCACTTTTCAACTTTTCGGTCTAACAGACCGAGGCAGGCGGGGATGGTTTCCAAGATTTTGCCTTGATATGCCCGAAGCGATTTTTTCACGCGACGGGGAATCGCCTGCTGGTGGAGACAACGTAAGACGGTTGACCTTCAAGAAAACCGCTATTGTCTACGAAGCCGAAGCCCCATGCTTTAGCTTGTGGGTGCTATCACCTTTTCGTCTATGCGACTTTCTAAACTCGCAGGCTGATATTAAGATATATCAGGTCAGTAACCCCGCCCTAAAGGACGGGGCTTGTGCGAAGCGTATGCCAAACGTCCACTCCACGAGTTAAACCGCTGACTACAGGTCGCTTCTGTGTGGCGATATTAATAGCACAGCGATGTTTGACAGGTGCATCGGTAGTCAAAACCTGTCACTAACTTAAAAGGAGCAGTGTTTCCTCCCCTGCCTAAAGACAGGGGTTTCCACACTAAAGATTTTGATGATTACACTTAATAGCATACCATATACCTACTAAAAAGTTAAACCTTTTTTCATCATTTTCGCTGTGTGAAGCAAATTCAAAAATACTTCGGTCTGGAGATCGATGCTACAATGAGGTGAGGACATGAGAAACTATTACCCGGTGTACCCGGTAGAACCTGAACTTTTTGCAGAGGAAGAGGAGAAGGACGAGGACCCAGTAGAAGCACCAAAGGATGAAACTTTCGCGTACTTACAAAAGATAGCCAAAACACCTTTGTTGAATCCTGAACAGGAAACTGCACTCTTTGAAAAATACCAAGACGGTTTGCAGATGTTCACCACTAAATTAAATGAATTTCCGAAGTGGATGTTAGCCTCACTTGACATCGCTGAATATGATGTGCCAGACAGCAAACATAAATTTGAACCCCCACAATCAGAACATGGATTAATCATGAGCCAAATTCGCGCCGAAATCCAGGCACTTGGGGTTTTATTGGACAAATTAGAGACGAAGGCGAAATTACTTAAGCAAGCACGGTGGAAAATTTTTGAAGGGAACTTACATCTCCTTAAAAAATATGTTGACGAGACCTCACCGCCTGAATTAATGCAGGCGGGAAGCCTTGGGCTCTTGAAAGCTATTGACGATGGCGATGCGAAACGCGGGACGGCATTCCGAACCTATGCCCGGCAAACGATTCGTCGCAGCATTAGTGCCTTTAACGAAAAGATGGCGAAATCGAGGCAACAGCCACGTGAGGTTCCACTTACAGAAATACCATCGGTTCGCGACTTTGTTCGTGTCACACTTACGCCGTTTGACGAGGAGCAAGAATCCCACGCTTTTCAAGAGTACGACGTGATTCGTTATGAGATTGAAACACTCTTGGAGGAATTGCCACCCGATATGTTATCGGACGGTATGGCTACTCGTTCGCTACGCGCACTATGGTTCGTTCTTGAAGATATCCAAAACGAATTTGCACATATCAAGTGGTTGGCGGATCAATTGGAGACAGCGGATCAGGTTACACACGGCACGAAACTGAAAATCGTTGAAGCAAATCTCCGACTCGTCGCCAGCATCGCGAAGCAACATCACTTCAGCAAAACATCGTTAACCTTCCTCGATTTGATGCAGGAAGGCAGCCTAGGCTTGATGCGCGCCGTGGATAAGTTCGACCACACCCTCAAATTTCGCTTCAGTACTTATGCGACATGGTGGATTATGCAGTCCATCAAACGTGCACTTGACCAACAAGGGCAGATGATCCGCGTCCCCTGCTATATCGGCGAAGCCCGGCGTGCTATTAAGCAGGCGCAGTCGGATTTGACGACCGAACTCGGACGCGAACCGACGACAACCGAAATCGCGAGTGCAGTTGAACTCACAGAGAAAAAAGTCTCCGAAATTTTCAACGCTACGAGGGATCCTGTCCCCCTTGATGCACCGATTAATGAAGATTCCCCGGACGGCTCATTTTCTGAACTTATTCCGGATCAATCTCAAATTACACCAGAAAACTATTTGCTCGATTACGCCAAAATTGAGGTTATTACTGAGATCCTCAACCGGACGCTCAACCCACGTGAAACACAGGTAATTATCTTACGATATGGGTTGATTGATGGCACTGAATACACGCTGGCGGATATCGGAGATAAACTCCGAATCAGTCGGGAGCGGGTGCGGCAAATAGAGGCTGAAGCCATTTTCAAACTCAAACGCCACGAATCTAAAGAATTGCTCCAAGAGTTGCTTCAGGTTTCTTAAATCGTGAGCATCGCGAGGGTCACCTCGTTGAGGTGCCCGTCAACTCTTAATTCGATCTTTGCATATAGTAGTAGGCACACACCGTGTGCCGTCCCTACGCGACACCAAAGACCCCAAAAGAGGTATAACCACGTTGAAGATTGCATATTTTGACTGCTTTTCGGGTATTAGTGGCGACATGACACTCGGTGCCTTGGTTGATGCAGGGGTGCCACCGGAAATACTTACAGATGGATTAGCGACCCTCAAACTTGATGCTGAGTTCAGTCTTCACTTTGAAAAGTCCGTAAAACACGGCATCACCGGCACTCGCGCGATTGTAGAGGTGCATCCAGCGCACACTTCTTCACACGAGGAAGAGGCGCATGGGCATACACATACGCATGGACATTCTCACCATCACGCACACGGACCGAGTCGCCACCTGTCCGATATTTTTAAGCTGCTTGACGATAGCGATTTGGATGCAGAGATTCGGGATACCGCAAAACGCGTCTTTGACCGGCTCGCTGAGGCGGAGGCGAAGGTTCACAATACAACGAAAGCCAACGTTCACCTCCACGAAGTTAGCGGGATCGATTCAATCGTAGACATCGTCGGTTCTATCATCGGTCTTGCGCATCTGGATGTTGATGCTGTTTACGCATCCCCACTCTCTCTCGGTAGAGGTTTTGTCCGATGTGCACATGGACTCATGCCTGTCCCTGTTCCCAGCACGATGGAACTCCTACAAGGTGTACCTATCCATCAAACAGATATTCCCAAGGAATTGGTCACGCCAACTGGGGCGGCACTCATTACGACACTATCGCAGGAATTCGGGGTCATGCCACAGATGCGGCTTGACCGTGTGGGGTATGGTGCTGGCACCCGTGACCTTGAACAACGTCCGAACCTCCTCCGCCTCTGTCTCGGTGAAAAAACATCGGACATCAATTCAAAGACGAACCACCATTACACCGAAACTGACAGTGTTGATATTATTGAAACCAATGTAGACGATATGTCGCCGGAGATTACCGGTTATGTTACCTCCCAACTCTTTGAACACGGCGCGCTTGATGTGTTTCTCGCGCCAGTTTACATGAAGAAGGGCAGACCCGCGACACAAATCACAGTGCTCTGCCCTGCTGAGCGTCGCGACGAACTCATCAAACTCATCCTTACCGAAACCACGACCTTTGGCGTTAGACTCTCTTCCGCTGATCGGATCAAACTGCGTCGCGATTTTGTCCAAGTTGAAACACAGTGGGGCGCGATCCAAGCGAAACGCGGATACCTCAACGGCACGCTTATCAAGACCATTCCTGAATATGAGGACTGCAAACGCCTCGCCGAGCAAAACAACATCCCGCTTCGACAAATCTATACAGAGGCACTCAGCAATCTCGCCCCTGTTGATACTGTAATACCCAATTAACGTGATTAGAAGTCTTTTGATCAAGTCAGCCTTGCGAGGCACAGGGACCTCGCGCTACAAATGGGGTTAATTTGGTATAAATCACCCTGAAGTCTAACCTTTTCACCTGTTTCCTCTTAGTTTACCTTTAAATACTGCGTACTATAGCGCAACGATTTTACCTGCGCGCTTATAGTAAAGTCCAGAAATATGATGTAGATATCTACCGGACAGGCACGCCGCTGGTGAGATTTGCTAACCTCACCTCTGCACTGTATCGGTAATTGTAAGCCTCACTGTGAAATCAAGACCAGAAAAAACTTTGATGAATTTTCGAGTCAGAACGAGGTTTAAACATCTGTGTTCCTTTAGATCAGCACTTGCGTTAAACGTGTTGAACCCCAAAAGTGCATCCAAATATCCATATAAGTGAAGGTTTCTACAAACCTACTATTCTCCTAATTAACTTGATCCTATCTTTACTGGAATCTTTTTGGCTGCTTGTAAGCCAAGACTTATGCTAACGCAGAGGCATTCAGTTGTCAGCAATCAGCAGTCAGAAACCCTCAGCGGTCAACTATTAGCACAGTCGTGGTCTTATACCAAATTAACCCCATTTGTAGCGCGAGGTCCCTGTGCCTCGCAATGCTGACTTGATCAAAAGACTTCTAATCAAGTTAATTTGGTATTACTCGAAACGGGCCTCAATTTTGCCTGTGTTCGGAGCGCCTGTAGGAAAGAGGCGCGGTTTGATGAAGATTAAAATATTAATTCGGTAATATTGTTATTCGTGTTATCCTATTGCCAAAGGAGGTATTCTCTGATGGCAAAACACCATAAGTTGGAGTTAACTGAAGACGAAATACAAACCCTCGTTGATCTTCGGGATAAAGGCGAACCGGCTTATCTTCGAGAGCGTGCGACAGCGTTGTTGAAAATCCATGAAGGCTTTTCTCCACATGAAGTCGCCCACAGAGGTTTGTTGAAAAAACGCGACCCCGATACCGTTTATGCTTGGCTGCGTCGGTATCGCGAACACGGTATTAGCGGGTTGTCTAATAAACCCGGTCGAGGTCGCAAACCTGCTTTTTCACCTAAGTCGCCCGAAGAAGCCGGGTCGGAACTCTTAGTGGCAATCGGTCAGGATCCGGGAAGCGTCAATGAGCATCAAACGCGCTGGACGCTCCGCAGTCTCGGTCAGGTCGTGCCGTGGCTTGAGGGTCTATCGCTCCCCGGCATTCATCAGATCTTCTCACGCTTGGGTCTCAGCTATAAGCGTGCCAGAGAATATCTGCGGAGTCCTGATACCGATTATGCTGAAAAACTTTCTCGCATCAAGCAAGCGTTAGAAGAAGCCCGTGAAAACCCAGAAACTTGCGTTGTCGTTTACCAAGACGAGTTTGGTTTCAATCTACAACCGAGAGTCGCAAAAGACTGGGCGGAGACGGGGACGAAATGTCCTTTGGCACGCCAGAGTTATCTCCCAGAGGAGACCTGCTATGGCATCGGGGCACTCAACCCACACACCGGAGATGTTGTTTATCAGCAAGTCAAAAGCTGCACGGTTGTCGCACTCCATACATTTTACACCCAGATTTGCCAACGCTATCCAAACGCTGAACGCATCTATTTGATCCAGGACAATCGGGCGATCCACTTTCACGCGAATCTTAGGGCAGCGCTTCTGCCACAGACGACGAGGTTTGTTAGACCGACCCCACCGAATTGGAGCGAGAAACCGTCAAAGAAAATAGGCAAACTTGAGAAACTCCCTATTGAGATATTGCAGCTCCCAACGTATGCCTGTTGGACGAATCCGATTGAGAAGTTGTGGCGCTGGGCGCGTCAAGCCGTCATACATCTGCATCGTCTCAGCAATGACTGGACAGCCCTTCAGGAGAAAGTCAGCGACTTCATGGAACAGTTCAAAGGCGGGTCACAGGAGTTGCTACACTATGTCGGATTATTACCGAATTAATTATTTAATCTTCATCTAACCTCGCCAGCGAAAGCGCAAAACGCAAAAAATGGAAAACCGAATGGCTCTGTATGCTAAAGTGTGATCAATTTAAGAATTATGCACCCTTTCAGCACCAGAATTGTGTCATTAATGACCGGAATATTGAAACTTGTAAGTCCGCAGATATAAACAGCGATTTCAGCATACGAACACTCTCAAAAATTATAATGGCTCGGCTTAGCCGAGGAACAATACGGAGCAAATCATCTTATCAAATGAAACTACGTGACGCTATCACTGCAGGTATATCGCACCTTGTTCAAAATAAACTCCGCGCTGGGTTGTCGATTCTCGGCATCTTCATCGGGATTGCCAGTGTGCTTTGCATGATGGCTATCGGTGATGGCGCAAAACTTCTCATTGCCCAAGACATCGAGAAACTCGGTGGTGCCAACCAGGTCCGACTCTGGACGCGTTCATATATTTGGAGAAATCGACGGTTCGTCCGGCGAACAACCGAACGTTACACTCTTGAGGACGTTCATGCTATTGAGGCAGAATGCCCCAAGGTACTATTTGTCTTACCGAAAAATGAAGGGTACAGGCCTCTTATTACTAGCCCAGATGGCAGCCAAGCGCGTCATACGCTCGAAGGTGTCACTCCGGACTACGCCCGCGGTCTCCATTGGGAGGTTCATGCTGGCAGGTTTCTCTCCGAAAGTGACATTGAAGATGCAAAACAGGTTTGCGTCCTGGGTGCTGACACTGCCACTGAACTCTTTGGAAAAGCCTCCGCACTTGGACAAGAGGTAAAAATCCGGTATTATTGGCGGCAACCCCCAGTAAGAATGCGAGTTGTCGGTGTGATGGAGACAAAAGGCAGCAGTATCAACTCCTGGTATTCTTTAGACGAGACTGTTTGTATCCCATTGACAACACATCAACAACGGATGTCGGGGACACGCTACGTCGAAGAGCTCCTTATCTTTTTTCAAAAAGATGCTGATGCTTACAAGGTCATTGATTCCGCTAAGGATGTTCTGCGTAAAAGGCATCGCGGAAAAGATGATTTTATCGGCTATTGGGTGCCAAAACGGTCGGCTCGGCGACTTGAACGCATTGAAAAGATGATAAAGATCGCTTTGGGGAGTATTGCCGGTTTCTCGTTATTTGTGAGCGGTATTGGTATCATGAATATATGCCTCGTCTCTGTGGGTGAGAAGACACGGGAGATAGGTTTGCGTAAATCGGTAGGAGCGAAACGGGTTCACATCTTCTGGCAATTCTTGACGGAATCGATCTGTCTCTGTTTCTGTGGCGGTGTGCTCGGTATCGCAGGTGGTTGGGTTGCGGCGCACGGAATGGCACGGCTCGCGGTGCGGATCGTGCTGATTGTATCGGAATGGCCCGTTGTGCTTTCTTGGCAGTGGATGCTGACTGCTGTGGTTTTTTCACTCATTATGGGAATTAGTTTCGGGGTCTATCCTGCGATGCAGGCATCGCGGCTTTCACCGATTGATGCACTCCGCACCGAAGATTAAATGAGGCTGATTCATAAATCAGGAGTATCACAGACTCTTTTTTGTAGGAGCGACCTCTGGGACGCGACACGCACTGATGGCTAATGGCTAACCATTAACGGCTTGCGTTTGGCACAAGTCGCAGGTACCGCAGTGGTAACCTTCATCAATAGGTTCGCCGAAATAGTCTCGAATCACGCGCATCCGGCAAGTCGTCTCTAATGCATAAACAATCATCTGATCAATCTGGCTCTTTTTTCGACGGACATAGTCGCCGACTTCAATCTGCTCCTCTGTCAACGTGCTGAGCATTTGACTGTCTTCAAGCAGTTCGATGAGTAATAAGTCCTCCTGCCCCCAGTACTGAATATAACCGTCGTTTTGTAGCTCGGCGAGGTCCTCCATGATTACCTTCGGGTTTTGCCCGATGGCTTCGCAGAGTTCCAGAATCGTTTTTACCCCTCTTCGCAATTGACGGAGGAGTTCCTGTTGTGCTGCATCTGCTGGCTCCGCTTCTTCAATCCAGAGTTCGCGGAATCTCACCGAAAGTTGAGAGGGAACGTTATACCACCGCTTCAAGAATCCAAGCTTTTCGAGATAGCTGAGACTCACGAGAATCTTTGTCGAATTACCTCCGCTCATCCACTCCAGTTCCTCGTTAGAGATTGTGCGGTATCTATCGCTGCCCTTGAAATTTTCAACGACCTTTAAGAGTTTAATCAAGAATTGCTTATCGGGTGCGTTTTCTTTGATAAACCATTCGTGCAAGCCGCGATCATCGTGGCAGAAAAACAGAACGCAGCGTGCCTCTTTTCCATCTCTACCTGCCCTGCCGACTTCTTGACAGTATTCTTCGAGCGTGCCAGTGAGTGTCCAATGCAAGATATATCGGATGTCTGGTTTGTCGATTCCCATACCGAAGGCGTTTGTGGCAGCGACAATATCTAATCCGTTCTCGCTGTTATCGAAAAAGGCTTCTTGCACACGTGTGCGTTCGTGCGGTTCGAGTCCAGCGTGGTAAAAATCTGCTCGAAACCCACGCCTCTGGAGGAAATCAGCAATTTCTTCGGTATCGCGCCGCCGTCCAGCATAGATAATCCCATTTTTCAGACTGGTTTCTGCGGATCCAGCGTTTGCGGTTGAAAGGTTCATAACCTGCTCTCTGAGAAACTTTTCGAGTTGTAGATACTTTTCATCATCGTTTTCATTGTGTTGGACGCTCAGTTTCAGGTTGGGACGCTCAATCCCCTGCGTGAGAACAAGTGGTATCGGTATATTTAGCACACTGAGAATGTCTTCTTGGATCTCTGGCGGTGCCGTTGCTGTGAAAAGTGCGATAACACGCGGCTGTAGGACATCAATCGTATCTTTGAGTGACAGGTAGGCAGGACGGAAATCACGCCCCCATTGTGAGATACAGTGTGCTTCATCTATAACGAACAGTGAGATAGGAAACGCATTCAAGATGTCTAAAAATCGGCGGCTTCGGAGACGTTCTGGAGAGACATAGAGCAGTTTTATCTCGTTTCGCCGTAGACGTGCCAATTCATTTTGGTATTCTTCCCACGTCTGTGTGCTGTTTATTAGGGAAACTGCCTCGATGCCTTGTTCGCGTAAAGCATCGACTTGGTCCTTCATTAACGAGATGAGTGGGGAGATCACGACTGTGATGCTTTCAAGCATCAGTGCCGGGAGTTGATAACACAGCGATTTTCCGTGTCCAGTTGGGAATACAGCAAAGACGTTTTCGCTATCTAAAATCGCCTCAATAATCTCACGTTGTCCCTTACGGAAGAACGTATAACTGAAATAGGTATCGAGTGCTTTCAGAAGGAAATCTGGCGGGGGCTCGCAGTCTTGTGCCGGTTCTACTGCATCAGTTGACTCCAGAATGGCATCTACCTTTTTAAGCAAATCCTGCAAATTTGGCATATTTTTAGAGTATGTATAATCTTCTACGAGAAGAATCGGAATCGGAGAATGTGGAAGATTGCGGCAATACCATCTTTCCAGCTAACGGTTTTCCCTTCGTGATAGTCTCTGCCGCGATAGGAGATAGGGACCTCAACAATTTTGCACTTTCGCTTGGCAAGTTTCGCTGTAATTTCCGGTTCAAAACCGAACCTATCCGAGTAGAGCGAGATCTCGCTTAAAATTGATGTCCACATTACCTTGTAGCAGGTTTCCATGTCGGTAAGTTTTGTACCGTTAACGATATTCGCGAGGGTCGTGAGAAATTGATTTGCGAGATAACTCCGCATCAACCCTGTCTGTTTGCCCTCCATAAACCGAGAACCATATACCACATCGGCTTCGCCATTTAATATAGGCTGCAGCAATTGAGGATAGTCCTTTGGGTCATATTCCAGGTCGGCATCTTGGATGAGGGTAATCTCACCAGTGATATGTTGGAAACCGGTACGGAGTGTTGCCCCTTTGCCCTTATTCACATCGTGATAGAAGATCTTTACCGAAATTTCGTCTGTGTTTTCAGTGTTCTCATTTATCGGCATCTCGGTTGTCGTGAGGTATCTGCTTATGTCGTCTGAGTTTTCTTGGATATCTTCAATTTCTTTTAGAATATCACGTGTGCCATCTGTTGAAAAATCGTCGACGAGAATTAATTCTTTTTTCATACCGATTTCAATATTAGCAACCTGTTGCAAAAGCTCTTTTAGACTTGCAACCTCGTTGTAAATCGGAATCACAATGGATAGCATAGGTGCCATCTGGATGCCCCCAATGTTTTGTTCCCACTTCTTTAGCGTAGGATATGACGTAGACGAAGCAAGGTTGAACACAATCAATTTCTTCTGTCTAAATGATACCCAATCTTTTCTTTAAAAGCAAGTATAAAAAACAGAGCGGACTACATTTCACCTCCCGATAAACCTTTGTAAGCACCCTGAGTCTATGGCATGAGATCTCCTCAATTGATGCTCACCGGAGAGAGACATTGGTTGTTGCTTTGAAGACAGAATTGACAGCACCAAATAGAACCGGCAAATTAGCTAAGGTGAAATTTGTCCTATTTCGCGTAAAAGTATCACTGACAAGCCGTCCAAATTCCCACAATGTTCCGTCGGTAACAATACCATATATAGGGAAATCGGGGTCATCATTAATTTTTTGTGCAGCTACCAACTCAGATAAACATTGCCCCCAGCCTTGCTCAAAATCGTTTTTCTTCGCTTCAACCAAGATTATCAAGGGCGTTCCGACAATGAGTTTGCCCAATTCAGATTTTGTAGCAATGAGGTAATCCGGCGTTCCGCTCAGTGTCTCATCATAGGCTATGGATTCCTTAATCCAGAGAGCGTAGTGCTCAGCGTACCCTTTATAGACTTCTCTTAAAACCGGAAAGATAACGGCTTCACACCGTGCTGCCTCCGAGCCGAAAATATTGATGTGTTGCCTTGTAAATTCAAATTCTTGGAGAAATTGCTCTGAAGGGCTTAAGGGGTCCTCAACGCAGAAAAAGTCGTTTTCCGAGTATCTGATTCCGAATTTTTCTTGAACTTCAGGAATCGTCTTGAAATCGCTAAACGCCATCAGTTTTACCTCCCATCAGCGAATACGGTTTGCTCCTAAAAGGTTATGAAGACCTATATTTTCACTTGACGAAAGCGGAGCGCATACGATAAAATATATTTGATAGACTCACAGCATCTACAACAGAGGCGAACACACTAATTAAACAGGAGTTCTTAAATGCAATTCAACGCGGTTTTCAAAAAAGTGCCAGAAGGCTATATCGGATTTGTCGAAGAATTACCCGGGGCAAACACGCAGGGAAGACGCTTGAAGAAGCACGGGCAAACCTTCACGAGGCAATTCAACTGACGCTCAAGGCAAACCGGACGCTTGCTGAAGAATACATTGCGGAACTAAAAGAGGTTATTCGCGAACCAATCTTTGCCTTTAATTGAGGGCGTTCATTATTCACAGCGTTTTTGTACCGCAAACTGTTAGTTTCCTTGTTTTTGTCCAATGGAGGCATGATTTCATTACTTGCTTTAGGGTGTGTGAAAGTAGAAATAACGTGCCATTGAAGCTCTAAAAAGGTTATGATATAAGTGTTTAGAACCTAAACCTTTTTGGAGGTCTTCAATGGCAAAAAAGAGTATAGCAAAAAAACGGCAAAAGCGCAATCGTAAAAAATGGGTTGTTTCCTCTCAGGTGCCGTTGTGTGCGCTGGGTAAAGTGTTGCGGTCGAAATCTGTGTTTCAGCATCTTCACAGGTGCGTCAACATTCCGCAGAAGACGGTGGTGTATCGTCCGACGGACAAGTTGGTTTTTGTGGTGTTAGGGATGCTGTCGGGGGCAGAGAATATTTCTGAGATCAATACGAAGGTGCGTCCGGACCGTGCGTTATTAGAGGCGTTTGGGTATCAAAGGTGTGCGGATGCCTCAGTGATCCAACAGACGTTAGATGCGACGACAGAAGCCACCGTGTTAGAACTTGAAACGGCTTTAGCAAGTATGAGCAGCGAGCATGGCGTTGCTGCTTTGGGGGCTTCAGGGTCTCAAACGGGGGTGCCTATAGACATAGACCTCTCTGCCTTGCCGATTGGCAAGCATGCCGAGGGTGCCAAGAAAGGTTATGTCGCGAAAAAGCGGAACACTTATACGCGTCAGTTGGCGCGGCTGATGCGCAGTGATACTCAAGAGATACTTTGTAATCAGTTATACACGGGCGACACCCGCAGTGATGCGGTTTTCAAGGCGATGCTTGGCAAACTCGAGACCGCTCTGGCACTTGATACGCCTGAGAAACGCAGCGAAGTTCGCCTCCGCTTTGATGCCGGATTTGGCACAGACGCTAATATCAATTACGCGTTATGGCGGGGTTACCAACTCATTGGGAAGATGTATACGTCGCGCCGGATCCAGAAGTTAGTGGCAACCGTAGAGGATTGGGTGTCTGTGCCAACGCGCAAAGGTGTCCGTGGGAGAGAAGCCGGGTGGGTGAAACAGCCGCATCGATATGCGAGGCGAACCGTGCAAGTCGCTGTGAGAACACCGAAAAAAGATGGCACTTGGAGTTATGCCGTGTTGGTCTCAACCGACACCACCGCAACGCTCGCAGAACTCGTGCTTGAATATGACCAACGCAGTGGCACGCCGGAATCCTCGTTCTGTCAAGATTATCAGGCACTGTCGCTGAGAAAATATCGAAAGTCAGGGTTTATCGCACAGCAAGTTTTGCTCTTGCTGGCGCAACTCTCACATAACTTGATGATTTGGATGAAAAAGTGGTTCACAGAGGCAGTCGCTGCGTCTGGCGAGACTTCGGAAAAGCGCGCATCCCAAGGGCATACTGTCCGACAGATGCTTCAAGCCCGAGGACTGAAGCGACTCAGGCGAGACGTTTTCGCCATCCCCGGAAAAGTCTGCTTTGAAGGCAAGCAGGTCGTTTGCATACGACTCAACCCTTTATATCCTATGATAACGCACGTCTCTACTGCTTGCAAGGCACTTTTCCAACAATACGAAATGTGGGTACTATTGGACAAAACATAGGTAGTTTGCGGGCTTTTAGATGCAATTCGACAAACCGCGCGACACAAAGACCACAATCTAATACCATATTAACGCGACTATTCTTGTGTATATTTTTTAGATATGTTATTGTGAAGAGATGAAAAAGCAAAAACATGAGGTTTTCCCCCACTTTTCAGTAGAAGTTGTTAAACAAAGGTATCTTGAATGTGAATGTCTTCGGGAACGGACGCACTGGCATATTATTTGGCTCCTTGCGGATACCAGAGATTCACGCACCCCCCGGCAAGTCGCTGAGATTGTAGGATGCACGCCGGACTGGGTTCGCAAGTTGCTCAAACGCTATAATGCTGAAGGCGAAGCCGCTTTGCGAGATAAACGCAAAAATAATACAGGTGTGCGTTTTTTGGATGAAACACAGCAAGCCGCCCTTGCAGCTGCCCTTTCTGCGCCTCCTGGTGATGGGGGTCTTTGGACGGGTCCGAAAGTGGCTGCGTGGATATCTGAGACACTCCAGCGTCGTGTCAGTGACGTGTCAGGTTGGAAATATCTCAAACGTCTCGGTTATACTTTACAAACACCTCGTCCGCAACATCAGGCAGCCGCAACACCCGAGGCACAGCAAACATTTAAAAAAAAACTCAAGGAGCGGGTAGCTACGCTTGAAAGTCAGCACCCAGAGAAACCGGTAGAGATCTGGGCAGAAGACGAGACGCGCTTGGGATTATTGCCGGTTCATCGGCGTGTCTGGGCGAAGCGAGGTGAAAGACCGATAGCCCCCGTGTGTCCGGCATATAAGTGGTTTTATGGTTTCGGTTTTGTCCGTCCACAGACAGGTGAGACCTATTGGCTGCTGATGCCGAGTGTGAGTGTTGAAGTCATGAACCTTGCCTTGGCAGAGTTTGCGCGTGATGTGAACCCGGAAGGCAAGAAACAGATAATCCTTTTGTTAGATCGTGCCGGTTTTCACACGGGTAAGGATTTAGAAGTCCCAGAAGGGATTGAGTTATTTCATTTGCCCCCGTACACACCAGAACTTCAACCTGCCGAACGGCTCTGGCCTTTGTTGCGAGAGGTGGTTGTGAATAAAGTTTTTACAACGCTCTCAGCACTTGAAGAAGCCGTTGTGAAAAGGTGTCAATGGTTCTCTGAAAACACAAAGAAGGTGCAGGCACATGTCGGTTTTCTGTGGATTTGCAAAATGGAAAAATAATACAAATCACGTTAATTTGGTATAACAGATTGTGCTACAAAGGGGATTGCATCGTATGACGCTTATGAACTGAGGTATTGATGACTACCATTGCAGATGCAATAATTTATGAACCACCGTCTTACAATTAGTAATCTCATTTCACGCGTATGACAGCCGCTCAACTCTTTTCTCTAAAGGCTCCATCGTCTCAAGAATAGCACTCATAAGAGATGCCTTATCGTCGGCGTACGTGGCATTATCCCACAAATTCTTCCGCTCACCCGGATCCTTTTCCAGATCGTAGAGTTCACCATAAGTGTGTCCACAATACCATGTCAATTTCCGCGTATCGGTTACGATCGTTTTGAGCCGCAAGCCGCGCGGATCGTCCACACACTCAACTAACACTGAATCGCGGGCAGACACTGTCTCTCTAGTAAGCATCGGCATAGCGTCTACGCCGTCTGTATCTGCCGGGGTCGGCAAGCCGATTGCAGACAGAACTGTCGGCACAATATCAACATGGCTGAACAGTGTTTGTGTGCGTTGTCCGGCGGGGATAGCTGCAGGAAACCGCATCAACGTCGGTACGCGGACAAGTTGCTCGTAATGAAAGGGTCCCTTCATCCAGAGTCCGTGGTCGCCAAGCAGCTCACCGTGGTCAGTCGTAAAGAGCACTAATGTGTTTTCTGCCAACCCACACGTATCAAGGTGCTCCAGAATCCGTCCCATCTGCTGATCGATGATTTTCACCATATTGTAATAATATGCCCGCCCGAGGCGTGCATCATCTTCTGACACTTTGCTGAAATCGGCACCGCCACCCTGTCCGGCAATAGCGTACGTTCCACGTATCTCCGACTTTTCAAGCTGCCCGCATCGTGCCTCCAAGAAATGCGGCGGTTTGTCGTCTAACTCGCCTTCAACAAAATCGGGAAGCGGCACTTGTGCGGGATCAACGCGCGCCTCAAATTCAGTCGGAACACAGTGGGGATGATGCGGGTCTTGGAAGCCGACTGCCAACAGGAAGGGGTGAGATGCATCGCGATTGGACAGGAAATCTATCGTCCGATCTGCTGTCCAGACGCTGTTGTGGTATTTCAGCGGTATGTCCCAATCATAAGCCTCACCGCCAAAACCCCTTTCACCGAGGCGTGTCGCTTTACTGTAACCGTTGAACGTCTCCTCAGACACTTGAGAGCGAACCCATTCGCCGTAATGTCCGGCGATGCCATAAGTCGCGTGTCCCAATGCCAATTCAACTGTCTCAAACCCGTAGTAGGGACCTTGGAAATCCGGGTAACGCGTCGTATCGCTTCGTGTTTCGATGGACTGTTCTGGAGATGCTCCGAAAGGTTGGAAGTGTGCTTTGCCGATATAGTGCGTGTGATACCCAACCTCAGCAAGTCGGTGCGAGAGCATCGTTTCGTCTTCGGGGACGTTCATACCGACATTCCACGCGCCATGACGGCTCACATACCGTCCAGTAAAGATTGAGGCGCGGGCAGGGGTACATACCGGGTTCGCACAATATGCGCGCTCGAAACAGACACCTTCAGATGCGAACTGGTCCAGATGTGGCGTATCGGTGAACGCTGACCCATAGCAGCTCAGACTATCTGTCCGCTGCTGATCGGTTGTGATGATCAGAATATTGGGTTGTTGTGTGTTCATAGACATTTCTTCTCTTGACCTTGACAGCCTCAACGTTCTTGTATTGCTTTGAAGACAGAATTCATAGCACCGAATAGGATGGGCAAATTATCTATGGTAAAGTTAGTTCTATTTTGAATGAAGGTGTCGCCAACAAGCTGACCGAATTCCCACAATTTTCCGTCGGTAACAACACCATACACCGGAAAATCGGAATCGTCATTTATTTTTTGCGCTGCAACCAATTCAGCCAGACATTGTCCCCAACCTTGTTCAAAGTCGTTCTTTTTCGCCTCAACTAACATTACCAGAGGTGTGCCAACAACAGTCATACCTAATTCAGACCGTGTGGCAATAAGATAGTCCGGGGTGCCGCTCAAAGTCTCATCATAGATGATAGATTTCTTTACCCAAAGTCCGTAGTTTTCGGCGTAATCCTTGTAGACCTCTCTTAAGATGGGAAATATAACAACTTCACACCTTGATCCCTCAGATGCAAAAACATCAATATGCTGCCTACTAAACTCAAGTTCTTGTAAGAATTGCTCTGAAGGATTTTTAGCATCAACGGCAAAAAAGTCGTTAGACGCGTATTTGATTCTGAATTTTTCTTGGACTTCAGAAATTGTCTTAAAATCGCTAAACGCCATGATTACTACCTCCTACAATTCAATGTCAATTTAAGCTCGAACGAATTATAGATTTTGATACGTACAAAACGATTTTAGATACGTATAACTCTGTTCTGCTGCGTCTTCAGGTTCCATTATCTCACGGAACGCTTGATGCACGGTTACATAGCCGTCGTAATTGATTGCCTCCAGTCCTTCAAATACCAGCGGGAAGTCAATACCGCCTTCGTCTTGTAAACGGATGGGATCGTGCGGGACTTCACCCTGAATCCACGTCAGAAGTCGCGTCTTCCCCTCTGGTCGGTGGATATGGTTCTGAAGATAGACATTGAGGAGATATGGCGAAAATCGCTTGAGCGTCTCAACGCCGTAATCCTGTGCGCAGAGGTCGAGATTGGCGGGTTCATAGATAATCCCGAAATTCTTTCTGCCGACGCGTTTCAGTACATCAACCGATCCGTCTACTGTCTCAAATAGACTCTGCGTATGTGATTGATGTGCGAGACGGATACCGCGCTCTGCGGCTTCGTCGGAGGCACGTTGTGCCCAAGGGATGTCTGCCTCAACTTTCATTGCGATACGGATGAGGTCTGCGCCAAGCAGTTCCGTTAGATCGAGATAGGGGGTGATATTCCGAAGTCCGTCTGGCCCTTGCTCGTTGTTAAGTGGCACTGGAAAGTCGCCGGTGACCATGGAGACCTTCAAATTGAGTGATGCTGCCTGTTTACGCGCGGCGGTAATCTGCTCTAAAGGCGAGTGGGTACCGACTTGGGAGGCGCGCATGCAGACCGCTTCGTAGCCGAGCCCTGCAGCGAGTTCAGTCAGTTGTGCGAAGGTATGCGTAGCATCTTTTTTAGATGCTGTTTCTGCGACGCGTACGGAAAGTGAGAGTTTCATTTTTTTAGCTATGGTGCCTCGCTATGATCTGACCGATGATTAGATCATCGGTTTCTGATGAAGTCTGTACGTCTCTGTAAACAAGTAGGGATTTATTGTGAAACTGTGATTACCAAAAAGTTTTCGTAACGCCATTATTCCCCTTGGAAAAGTTACAATAAAATATCGGCGATTGAGAGTGCCATCAAGACAAGGCTAATCATGCCGTTCAGTGTGAAGAAGGCAAGGTTGACACGGGATAGGTCTGTCGGTTTGACGATCGCATGTTCATAGATAAAAATTAGTACGACGATGCCGACACCGATGTAATAGAACAGTCCCAATTCGACGAGGCGCGGGATGCCGAGAAGGAGCAGCACGGCAATAACATGCAAAGTAGAGGAAAGCCATAACGCCCACCGGATCCCGATTTTCGCTGGGACGGAGTGTAGCCCGTGTTTCTTATCAAAGTTGACATCTTGACACGCGTAGATGATGTCGAATCCGGCTGTCCAGAGCAGCACGACAAGACAGAGGGCTATCGGTGGCAACGCGAAGCTGCCCTTGATTGCAATCCACGCACCGATAGGTGAGATGGAGAGCGCAAGTCCGAGCCAGAAGTGGGAGAATGCGGTGAAACGTTTGGTATAGGAATAGCCCATGACTACAGCCAGGGCGACGGGTGATAAGGCGAAGGCGAGCGGATTCAACCGCCACGCCGCGAAAATCAACAGTCCGGCAGAGATGATCGTAAAACACCACACCGCGCCTTTTTTAATTAAACCCGCAGGGATCGCACGCATGGCGGTACGCGGGTTTTTACTATCAAGCTCGGCATCGGCGAGTCGATTAAATGCCATAGCGCAGCTCCGCGCCCCTACCATTGCTACGAGAATCCAGCCAAGTTTTGGCAGCGGCGGAAATCCGTCCGATGCGATAAAGGCACTCATGACTGCAAACGGAAGCGCGAAGACGGTGTGTTCAAATTTTATCATCTCAAGGATAATCTTAAGTTTCCGCATTCTTCGTTCTCACAAACCCTAATTCTGAAGTTGGGTTTCACTCTGTTCTTGGGTGTATCTGGCAGCCTATTGGATTTGAGGTGTATTTGAAACACCGAGGTCTGTCTTCTCAACGCCGTTCTACCCAACCTACGGGAGTACTGATCGCTGACCGCTTAAAACGGTAGCAGATTGCCTGCTGGGTCGAACGGAAGCGGCTTCGTTTCGCCGATGACCTCTAACCTTGAATGCAATTTCGCATCTTCAAGCAACACCTCAGAGATGTCGAGTTCCGTCAATCTCAATGTGCTCTCGATACGGATAACCCGTGCATCTTCCGGTTCGGTGAGACCGATGGTATCAAGTGCTACCTCAATCGCTTCGCTGTCGGTATCGTAGTAGAACGGGATTTTCGACTTCTGCGGTCCGAGGGCAGTGATACCGTTCATATAGGTAGCGTGTCGGTCAATCTTGTCCACAAGGCGTGTCGTTGTGAAATCTGCGAGTCCGATGCCGGTGGCGTTGCCGTCGCTCTCTTCGGTGATGTCCCGGACAAATATACGGAGGATCGCGGGTTTTGCGGGTTCAGGTTCAAAGTTCTGCATCATCCTTCCGATGACATTCGTATCCATACCGGTGCCGCTGATGTTTTTGCCTGTCCAGTCTATGATGAGTAGGTCGAGTTCATCGAAGGGGAGTCGTCCCATGAGCGATTTCGCCTCGACGAGCAGTTCGCGTTCGGTCTGAAGGAGTTGTGCCGCAGGCACGGCTACTGCTTTCGCGGTATCTTCGTGTGCGTTCTCAATTAAGCCCAAACCGAAAGCAATTTTTCCGGTGTCGAGAATCAAACCGCCGACAGCGGTGATAACCTGTTCAAAGCCGTACTGGAAGAATGCGCGGTGATAGAGGTTCGCGCCCTGCTGTTTGCCGAGCCCAATCACCATCATCTTCATCAAGCCGCTTTCAATAGAGCCGTTGAAGTCTGTGTGTGCTTTAATGCGGTTGAGCGGGACAACGTGGTCTGCCTCGGCGGCATACCGATCCAGGAAAACCGGCAAACCGGATGCTGTCTTGCCGAGCTCCACGACCTCCATTGTTGCTTTCACTGGTGCGCCGACTGTCTCTTCGGTGATACCGTAATGCTCCAGCACGCTCCGCTGTCCTTCAGCGGTTGCACCACCGTGGCTTCCCATCGCTGGAACGACAAAAGGGTGTGCACCGAGTGCTTTAAGATAATCAATAGTTGCCTTGACGGCGACATCAACATTTGCAACGCCGCGACTGCCAGCGGTAACGGCGACAGTCTCGCCGGGTTTGACAATAGCGGAAGCGTTGATCCGATCTAATTCTGTGTGGATTGCTGCAGGGAGGTCAGTGAGAACGGGTGCCTCAAACCGCTGCCGAATCCGTGTCATATTTGGAAGTGCCATGCGTTTCCGTCCTTTATGTTTCACCTATAGGTGGACTTTAAAGGCAATTCTATCAGAAACGAGGTAAGAATGCAAGGGAAATATGGGATAGCCGTCAGCGGAATAGTTGTCAGTTGTCAGTTATCAGAATCAGAGTTTATAGGATTCAAGGATTTTCAGGATTATAGACGCTATAGGATTGACGGACGGAAATCTTTACGTACTGACTGCTGACGACTGATTGCTGATTGCTAATTTGTCTGAACCAGGATTTATATGATTCAAGGATTTTCAGGATTAGAGAGACTGTGGGATTGATACATGGCTTTTAATTACTGACTGCTGATAGCTAATTCGTCTGAATGCAGGTCGCATTTGGGCGCGTACGCCGCAAATCACGGATTGGCACGGATTACGCGGATTGCGCAGATTTTAGGTGTTTTTTGTGTCCGAGGTCTTTAGTCCCAGATGAAGTTTAACAAATAAATTGGGTAATTGTGGTTACGCGACGTGCGATGAATCGCACTACTACGAACCGATCTGCTTGTCGTCGAAAAACCGTTTATCACACGTCCCAGAATTACCCGTTTAAATCCTTAATCTTCATGAGGGACTAAAGGTGTATAGAAAACGAGAATTAAATATGCTTGTTTACGTGTTCCTCAGGTGTGACGGACAAATCTCATGATTGGGATCCCACCAGAGTAGGAAAGCCTCTGCTCCGGATCGAATTGCCCAAAGTCGATTCTTATTGGTTAGGCGAAATGAAATTAATTCCGCCTGATCGTCATGTCCGAGTTCTGCTAGACGGTTTCGTGCTGGTTCTATGATGTCCTTAACTTCTATTGCATGGTGGCTCCGTCCCAATATATCACCCCATGTCATAGTTTCAAAGTTGTGCATCTTTTCCCATATATTCCTCAAGAAATCAGGACAAGTTATTTGGTTCCAACCCCATGGACTATTGTCATCAATCCGTGCTACTTTCCACACAAGTTGCCTGTTTTGAGTAGAAACTATAGGAGGCGATATGGGGTTCTTCCCTGGCCTCGGGTCACGATTTCGCCCTGCTCTTTTATTCCTCATCTTCGTAAGTATCCTCAACTGATAAGGAACTATAGTAATCTGCCATCGTGTCTAAGGGTATAACCCTATTACCTCGTTCCAGAGGGGGTAGCCCTTTCCTTGCCTGAATCCAAGGATCTTCCATGTGTGTTAGTTCAATTAACCATTGGGCAGATTTATCCCCATAATATTCAAGTACGGCATCCACTGTTTCCTGCTGTACCTGATTTAATAAACGGGGGTTACCAATTGGCATCGCCGATATTTCGTACATTCCACGATGGTAATCAAACAGATCCTTGACCACAGGCCCATTTGCCCAAGCCTCAATATCTTCCTCAAATAGCCGTTTCTCGTCCCACACCAATGACCACGCTTGACTGTAATATACCAGTTTCTGAAGTTTCATAGTGGTCATTGATCCTATTTTCTCTAAAATATAGGCAGCAACGTCGAAGACTTGGATTTGGGGTATCTCAAGATCCAGCACCTCGGGCTCTTTCCAAATTGTCCTTTCTTCTAATCCTTTGAAATCAATATTTTCATCAACCTCCAAATCAAATAATTCTTCAAAATCAAAGTCTGGATCGGCTTCCAAATTAAACAGTTCTTCAAAGTCAAGATCTGAATCAATCTCTGAATCGGAAGTACTTATAGGTTCTGCATACTCACCCACGTCTTTTGAGGAAACCCTTTCATCTTCCGGAATTGTGCTTGTGTCGTGCCATCTGTTCATTCTATATCTCCTTCCAATTCCATATCATAGATTTCAGCAAGGAATCTTACCGCTTCCTGCTTCAATTCCAGTATTGAAGTTTCCGAGATTTTTCCCTTAAACGCAGCTAAATTGCCAATCTTAAAATGGAAATTAAACTTAAAAGTGGCTTTCTTACCTTCAAGTCCTATGGTGAAATTAAGAGGATGCTCATTTAACACTAAACGGCGAGTATACTCCTCACCGGTTAATGACGCTTCAACCTGCTCTATTTTTGCTAAATCTTTTGGACGTATAGAGTCTATCAGCTCTTCATTGATATGGTTTTCAGTGAAGAGAAAATTGACACCGTATTCGGAAACAGGCGTGTGTGGGAGACGATCAGCGAGTTGGAAAGCGACTTCTTGGATCCGGTTAAAGTTTTTGTTTTCGATTTTTACGGGACTTAAACTTAGTCTGTTACCTTGCAATAAAATTCTAACTTCTTTGGACGATATTCTTGGGGATACAGATTGTGCGTTAAAACTTGGGGAGAACGGAGCCAGCATTTCTACTGTTAATTTCTCATCTTCCGCAGAAAAAAGGTATTTCCTAATCCAGTGCGGCGTGAATATATGCTGGTTCCAACCACCTACAATAACGAGTGCAGTGAAGGAGGTTTCCAATTTCATAAGTAATGCCTTTCAAAGGTTCACTTGAGTAGCCTAAACAAATGATCGGCTAGAATCGAACATCTGTAAGTCGGTATAGGTATACTTATTAAACGATAGGTTTATCTATGCCAATTACAACGTAGAGTAATTATAACACACTTTCGTTCGTAAGTCAATGTTTTCTACCGGCAGTTTCAGGGGCATTTAGTTTCGGAATTAGTCGTTTTGGACTTGAGAAGTTTTTAAATTTGACTTTAAATTTCCGAATCATTTTCCATGCTGTCGGTGAGAAACTTTACAAAGATGTCAGTTTCTCGGTAGTTGTATTTATAGCACGCCTCTGCGAGATACAAGGGGGTGTATGCTGTTGAATAGTGGTGATGTGATCCATACCACGCCCGTTTGACGAAAGACCAAAAACCTTCCATTGTGTTGGTATGTATCCCACCCGGCTCCCATTTCTGACTCCGGTTCATCGTTTCATGCTTCATCTGTTTACCGATCTCGTTGTAGCCTTTATACTGGTCGGTATAGAGTTCGGAGTCGTCTGTTTTGACAAACGTCTTGATAAACTCAGCGATTGTGCTACCCTTGACATTCCCAACAAGTTCAGCGACGACTTTCCCGCCTCTTGCGACTACGCCAAGCACTACATCTTTCGCTGTTCCACGTCCGCGTTTACGGGGTTCGCCAATCTCTTTATCGTAGTCTTTCTTGCGTTTGCCACCGATATAGGTTTCGTCCGCTTCAACAATCCCTTGTAGTAAGACGTTATCCTTACCCATCTCGGCACGGATAGCCATCATTATACGCCAACATGTTTTCTGTGGCAATCCTAAATCGCGTGAAAGTTGGCAACTTGAGAGGCTTTTCTTCGCATTCGCCATCAACGCGATCGCCAAAAACCACTTCTGAAGCGGTATCTTCGTCCCTTGAAAAATTGTTCCGTGTGTTGCCTTGAAGGTGGATCGGCAATCGTGGCAGTTGTAGCGTCCGATACGCCCTATATCATGTTCGTTGCGTCGTCTGATGTGTGTAGACTCACAATGTGGACATTCTGGCGATCCCTGCCATCTCAGATGCTCTAAATACTCGATGCAATGTTCTTGCGTCGGGAACGTCTCCATTATCCTGATCAAATCCATCAGAAAATACTCCTATTTGTGAAAAGGAGTTGCTTTTTTCTGATAGGTTCTGATACAATAATCAGATAAGCGTGGAATCCGAAAAAAGCAACTCTACTTTCGGGTTTCAATAGGGGGCTTTAACCCCCTATTTTCTTATCTGTGTTGTATCACATAACCCCTTTATTTACAAGGGGTTATTACACTTTTTTAACAACTTTTTGCAAGTCCAAAACGACTAATTCCGAAAGATAATCCTAAGCAACGCGAAACATTCATCTCCCAAATTCTGAAAAACGATGCACAACTCGCTGACTGGCGTGAAATCTTCGGTACGGAATTAGTCGTTTTGGACTTGGAATTTTTCATTTTTTCAGATTTCACCGCTCATACTTTCAGTGAGAAACTTCGCGAAGATATTTTCATGGCGGTAGTTGTATTTATAGCACGCCTCTGCGAGATACAAGGGGGTGTATGCTGTTGAATAGTGGTGATGCGATCCATACCACGCACGCTTCACAAAAGACCAAAAACCTTCCATTGTGTTCGTATGTATCCCATCAGGCTCCCATTTCTGACTCCGGTTCATCGTTTCATGCTTCATCTCTTTACCGATAGAGTTATAGCCTTTATATTGGTCGGTATAGAGTTCGGCATCGTCTGTTTTCACAAACTTCTTGATAAACTCAGCGATTGTGCTACCCCTGACATTCTCAACAAGTTCAGCGACGACTTTCCCGCCTCTTGCGACCGCACCAAGCACGACATCTTTCGCCGTTCCGCGCCCGCGCTTACGGGGTTCGCCAACCTCTTTATCGTAGTCTTTCTTGCGTTTGCCACCGATATAAGTTTCGTCCGCTTCAACAATCCCTTGTAGCAAGACGTTATCCTTCCCCATTTCGGCACGGATAGCCATCATTATACGCCAACACGTTTTCTGCTTCAGTCCTAAATCGCGTGCGAGTTGACAACTTGAGAGACTTTTCTTGGCATTTGCCATCAGTGAGATAGCGAGAAACCATTTCTGAAGCGGTATCTTCGTCCCATGAAAGATTGTTCCGTGTGTCACCTTGAACGAGGATCGGCAATCGTGGCAATTCCAGCGTCCGATACGCCCTATCGCGTGTTCGGTGCGTCGTCTGACGTGTGTAGACTCACAATGTGGACAGTCTGGTGACCCCTGCCATCTCAGACGTTCTAAATACGCTATACAATCTTCTTGCGTCGGGAACGCCTCCATAATCTTGATCAAATCCATCAGAAAATGCTCCTCTATTATTTTAGGAGTTGCTTTTTTCTCATGCATTCTGATACAATAATCAGATAAGTGTGGAATCCGAAAAAGCAACCCGCTTTTTGGGGTTCAAATAGGGGACTAGCAATCCCTATTTTCTTACCTATATTGTATCGCATAAACCCTTTATTTACAAGGGTTACAAGGGTTTAACGCACTTTTTCAAAAACTTTTTGCAAGTCCAAAACGACTAATTCCGATTTTAAATACAACACAGTAGGCACGCTCGGTGTAGTGTCAACAAAACGGAGGATCCCCAGCAAGCAATAATACAATAAATCATGACAAAAAAATCTATCTATTTCTTTATTCTCGTATTGTTCATAAATGTGCAATTCGTCTTTGCGCAAAGCAATTCAGGCAACTCTCACACTCCCGGTGAACTGATTGTACGCCTACACCCAGAGGCTTCTCGTAAGGAACTCGACACATTGAGTAGAAAACTCGGTGCGGTATCCGTTTCGCCCGTTTTCTCACCGAATACACCTGCCGGACAACATCCACGTCTCCGTCGTAACTATCTCATTCGGTTTCCAGCAGAATGGGCATTGGAACCGTTGCGGCGACGGTATGCGAGACACCCATCAATTGAAGCGGTTGAGATGAACCGTCTCAACCGACCCTGTGCCGAAATAGTACCGAACGACCCCAACTATGGTGCACAGTGGAATTTAGCTTTAATGAATATGCCAAAAGCGTGGCATATTGAACAGGGAAACCCAGAAGTAACGGTGGCTGTTGTAGATGGCGGTATAGATATGCAACATCCGGAATTTCGTTCGCAACTTTGGCGAAACGTTGGTGAAATTCCGGGGAACGGTATTGATGATGATGGAAATGGTTATATTGACGACTTCAACGGCTGGGATTTCAGCGATGCGCCGACGCTACCGGGTAACGGCGATTGGACAGTACGCGATAATGAGCCTGAAGATGAAATAGGACACGGCACCCATGTCTCTGGCATTATCGCTGCAGAAGCGAACAACCAAATTGGGATTGCTGGCATTGCGTGGCGGTGTCGTCTCATGCCGTTGAGAGCCCACTTCAAATATGGGGGCGGCGGGTATCTCCAGAATGACGATGTCGCTGCGGCTATCGTTTACGCTGCCGATAACGGTGCACAAGTAATCAACATGAGCTGGGGAGACACAGTAAACGCCTTCATCGTAGAAGACGCTGTAGCGTATGCTTACGCTCGTGGATGTGTTATGGTCGCGGCTGCAGGAAATGAGGGGGCAGTCGGGTCCTGGTACCCTGCCGGACTTAAAACCGTCATCTCAGTTGCCGCGCTTAGCGAGGAGCGGCAGCTAAACAGCGACTCCAACTTCGGGGCGACAATTGATATTGCCGCACCCGGTGAGGAAATTCTTAGCACAGATCTGAACGGTGGGTACCAAAATTTATCTGGCACATCCATAGCGGCTGCACATGTATCTGGCGTTGCAGCTTTAGTTAGGGCTGCGAATCCGGATTATACCAATGCAGCGGTTCGGGAAACCTTGGTTAGAACCGCAGACTCACTTTTTATAAGTGACCTCGTTGGTGCCGGTTCGCTTAATGCATACACCGCACTTACCTCTCCAACAGAACTTATTGTGCAAATTGACACCGCCCGAATGTTCTCACAAGATGCAGAATCCAGTAATATTGAAAAAATTGAGATTTTTGGTAGTGCTGGAGGGATCGGATTCACTGAGTACTGGTTAGAATATGGTATCAGTGAAGTGCCGGATTTATGGTTTCCTTTAGGAACTGTGAAAACGAAACCGAAATTTAATGTCTGTCTGCACAAGTGGGACACCTCTGCCTTAGCAGAAGGTAAATATACAGTGCGGCTCAGTGTCAAATCGAAAACAGGTGAAATCAGAAGAGACAGAACTGTTGTTGAAGTGAACCACACGGCACCGCTGATTTCCAAGCATGAATCACAAGCGTGGTTCGCTGGACACAGCGTTGCGTCAGTGATTCTGTGGCAGACGGATGAGATTTCTATCGGAGAAATAGAGATTTTTCAGACAAACGGGAATATCGTCAGAACTGTCCGCTCGGATTCAGAGAATCTTCTCCATATCGTGAACTTGTCGGATTTAGGTATATCCGCCGGTGCTTACATGTATCGCTTGTTAGTGGAAAATCGTGCCGGAGGACTGCGAATTGATGACAACAACGGTAGTTTGTATACGGTTGAAGTACAAGACGCGCCGATTAATCCACTGCATCTCTTGCAAGGTACATCAACTGAACGCGCGTTGCATGCTGTCGGTACACCGGTAGATATAAACAAAAATGGAAGATTAGAACTTATCACCGCGGAAATGGGGACGAACTTGGCACAAATTTTTGAGATTGAGGACAATGGCAGCTTCAGACGAATTTTCTCATTTACTGAACCGTTCTTGCCGAGGACAATCTCGGACACGGATAACGATGGACTCATAGAAATATTGTGCAACCCGCCAGATGGGATGTTCTTACTGGAGCAACCCGCACAAGGCGAATTTCCAACGGAACGTATCTGGGAAGCTCCAGGGCAATGGGGTCTAACAATTGCGGATGCGGATACAGATGGCACACCCGAAATTTTCACCCGCGATGACACCACTAATTCTATTTCAGTATACGAAGCAGATAGCGATAACAACTATCGCAATACCGCTACACTCGAAAACCCGACGTTAGGCAGCAACGGAATTAGCGCGAATTTCGCTACCGGCGATTTTGATAGCGATGGGCGATTGGAGATTTTAATTGGGGATAGCGACGGGGATATATTTGTATATGAAACGATTGGAGACAACCAATATAGACATACATGGAAAACTACACTACCCGAAGGTAGCCCAGAACTCTTTGCCGCTGGGGATATGGACGGTGATGGTAAAGCGGAGTTCGCTATCTGCGGGAAGACAGGTACCAAGGTCGGCACCATAGCACTTGACATTCGGTACAATCACTGGCTTTTAACCGTCTTCACATCCGATGGAGATGATACTTATCGACCCGTATGGACGCAACGGATTCGTGATGTGCAAGATGGTGGGAATGGGATGACTATTGCGGACGCGAACAACGACGGACGGAATGAATTGTGCATTGCTGTCGCGCCGAATTTCTACCTTGTGCAATATGATGGCGTAGATTATCGTCCTATCTGGCACCATGCAGCGACAAACACTTTCAATCCGATTGTGGCAGATCTCAATGGAGATGGTACGAACGTTTTGTTGTTTAACAACAATAACACTTTAACCATCTTTGATCGGGATCTCAACGGTAAACTTTCAGGACTATCCACCCCTGTAGCTGTAATAGCAACCCAACGACCGCGATTGCGCGATGCGATGTATTCACCGCCGAATCAAATCTCGTTGAATTTTGACAAACCAATGGGCATCTCTGCAACATACGCTGGACGTTACCGTCTGTACAAGCAAGGAGAGGCAGAAAGCGGCTTAGAGAGTTATACACCTCGTTCGGCGATTCTTGATAAAACTCGGCAGCGGGTCGTACTCACATTTCCGTCTGAAGTCTTCCACACAGGCAACCGCTATCAGATTGAGGCACTACAACTTTCGGATATATACGGTGCTGACCTCGAAGATGACGCGAGAATGCTGACGATAACGCTACCAGCCCCTAAACTTGCAGAGACAATCGTCTATCCGAATCCAGCAGAATGTGATCAGGTTACATTTGATAACCTACCAGCGGGGACGTACATCTACATCTATGATGTCAGTGGCAACTGTATTGCATCGTTCACTAAGACAGAACGTGCACGGGAGAAAAAAGTTTGGGATCTCTCTGGCATCAGCAGCGGCATTTATATCTATGTCCTTTCGTCTGACACGGATCGGCGCGTTGGCAAACTCTCTGTCGTCCGTTAAAGAGGGCAGCCACAAGGGCTGCCCCTACAAAACGGTTTCTATTTGACCGTGTTGAGGGATACAAAGGAAGGTTTGAGTTTAAACACGTTACGGATCGCTTCTACCGCCTTTTTCCGTTCGTTGGCTTCCAATGCAACTTGTGCGAGATGGTAGTGTGGCTCAATAGCATCTTTCTGAAGATTGATAGCACGTTCTAACGTTTTCATCGCTTTATTCACCTGTCCGCGCTTCGACAAAATCCAGCCCAAGGTATCATGATAAGCGGCTACATCTGGATTCAGCGTAACAGCAGTATACGCTAACGCTTCAGCAAGTCTTAGTTTTGGGGAAGCTTTCGGATCTCCAAGCCCTGTCATTAACGGTTGCTGGTAGTTGCTTGCATAGAGGTGTGCGAGGTTGTTGTATGCTTCGCCATACTTGGGTGCGATACGTATCGCTTTCTCATAAGCGCGTTGCGCGTCTAACACACGTCCAAGTTTGGCATACGCCGTGCCAAGGATATTGTAGGTTTCATAGTCCCGTGTAGTCCCTTCCGCTACTGAAGTGAGTGGGGACACACCGACAAGCGACGCTTCGGCAGCAAACACATCCGGTGTCTCTTCATCTCGCGCCTCTAAAAACAACTCATACGCTTCAACAGCAAGTGCGTACTGACCTTCCTTGAAGTATGCGAATCCGAGCTTCCTATAGAAGTCAATAGGGAGTGCACCGAGCCCGCGGCTGAGTTCATAAGAACTAATGGCTTTTCTATAATAACCCTCTTGAATATAGAAATCACCTTCTGCTAAGGAACGTTTTACCAATTCCGGCAGTTTATCAGCGGAGAGTCCAATGCGGGGTAGATGTTCTGATTCTGCTCTGAAGTGTTTCTGATGTTGGGTGAACCCGATTATCCCCGCAATGAGTACAGCCCACAAAATTAGGTAGGCACGCGTCCGGAACACCCATTGTTTAGAGAGATACTTGCTTGGGTATAATAGGGTGAGGAAAAAATTAGTACGCGCCGGCTCAAGTGCTGTTCCCTTGGGGTCGTACGGCACAGTGGCGGCATTCGGTGCTAACACCGGGAGGTTAACAGACGAACCTGCAAGCCGAGGCGATCGTGCGATTGCCTCTGATAAATTCGTTATATCCTTATCTTCTCGTTGTGGCGATTCTGTATCAGATGCTACCGCTTCCGTATCTTCCGTTCCATCTATAATTTCAACCGATTCATCAGCAAGTTGGGTATTACCTGTCGCTTCACCTACATCTTCTGAATCCGTTAGCGTCTCTTCATCAAGGTCATTAGGCAAACTTGCGGATGTTTCCGCTGCTTCTGTCGGTTCGGTTTCATCTATAATTTCAGCAGATTCGTCAACGGACTGTGCCCGGTCCGCCGTGTCAGTTCTCTCGTCAAGTCCTGTTAAAGTCGTTTCAGTTGGATCAGCAGGCGGATTTGTAGAGGTCAACTCTATAGCGATACTCGACTGTTCGTCAGCGAATGCCTCATCCGTCACTTTTTCTTCCGCTTCTTCTATAGGTGTATCGTCGGATGTCTCTGTTTCAATAGAAGGATTGACGTAAGACAGCGGCGAATTTTGTGTCGATGTCCGACCGCGATTTCTCTTCTCTTTATTTGCCGATGTCCGACCGCGATTTCTCTTCTCTTTATTTGAAGTAGTTTGACTCTCCGCAGCAACAGACGGGGACCCAAGGTTTCCAAAATTTACTGTCGGTGGCGGCTCATCTACCGCTGTCTGTTTATCATGCGTTTCAGGCTTGGATACTTCTGGAGATGTGGTAGATCCGTCGGCATAGCGGGCCTGAATTCGGGAGATACTTTTTTTTACCTCTATCCGCGTGAGCATAGAATCAATTTCACGGAGTGATTCAAGCGCAGGAAGCACACTGGGGGTTCCCAATTCGCTGATAGCTTCAAGCATTGCCCAAAGTGTTAAATCATTTGACTCCGTTTGCAACGCGCGGAGAAGAGGCTCCGTAGCACTTGTAGCATCCAAGTCCTGAAGTGCCTTTGCCGCCTCACGCCGTATCATTGAATCTAAGTCGGCAAGTGCCTCAATTAGAAGCTTTACGCCATGTGGGCTGCCTTGGGTGGCAAGACCCGCGATGGCACTACTACGCACAATGCTCGGCTGCGTTGTATCTGTTAGATTCTGGATGAGTTGCTCAAAAGATAACATATTTTTTGGACGCGATCTATTCATAGCGCGAGGCTTGCGCCGCGCTATACACTGCTAATAATGCCATAGAACGCACCCAAGGATTGTATTATACCAAATTAACTTGATTAGAAGTTTTTTGATCAAGTCAGCATTGCGAGGCACAGGGACCTCGCGCTACAAATGGGGTTAATTTGGTATTAGGTGCATTTGGAACCTCGTTACTATTAGTTAAGACATTATCCCCTTTAATAAAACGACTTTTACGGAAGTGAGGTTTCAAATCCCCGCAATACGGTAGGGCTTGTATCCAAATGCTTCATAAGTGTCAATTTAAGAAAAACTGCTTCATAGCATCGTAGGTTGGGTAGAACGGATTCTACCAAAACCGTAAAAATCATAGAAAAACGAAGTTTTCTCCATAGGCACCACATCAACCAGAAATCGAGCGAAACCCAACGCTTTTGTTGTGAAGTTCCCGGAATTCTGACGGCATGAAGTTGGGTTTCACTGCGTTGTTGAGTATACATGGCAGCATATTGGATTTGAGGTGTGTTTGGAACGCTTACATCCGACTTCTTAACGCCGTTCTACCCAACCTACGGAAACCCCATTCACTAACGCCTAAAGCGTCCGATCCACAACGGCATCTCTGTGAGTTTCATAAGACGTATAAGCCAAGTCCGACTCGCCTAAAAACCGCGTCTCAAAGACTTGCGCGCTTATTAACGCATTTTTCATAATCGTAAATCCTGTTAACACTTTGTGGACATTATTTGCGACATGACATTGAGTTTAGAAACTCAAAAATTCTGATGCTGACAATCCCATCAGGATGCCATCCTTCCACCCTAAATTTTGACAAAATATTGACACACCGAGAAAAAAGACCGCTTGACATTTCGCAGAAAAGTATGTATCATAGGACATATCTTTTCAATACACATAGGAGAAATTTATGCAAAATAAGTTTTTCACACAGGTCTCTTTACTCATTGTCCTGATACTACCGCTTGCGACGCTTTCACCTGCTTATGCTGATTCGCATCAGCAGCGGGGTGGCACCTTAATATTTGGGCGCGGCGGTGACTCCGTCGGATTAGACCCAGCTCTTGAGGAAGATGGAGAATCTTTCAAAGTTTGTGATAACATCTACGATACACTCGTTGAATACAAAGATGGAAGCACCGAACTTGAACCGGGTCTCGCTACAAGTTGGGAGAGTTCAGAAGATGGTTTGACCTGGACTTTTTACCTTCGAGAAGGTGTAACCTTCCATGATGGCACCCCTTTCAACGCCGAGGCGGCTGTTTTTTCCCTCAACCGACAGCACGATGAAACACACCCGTTCCATAACGTTGGTGGTATTTATATTTATTGGATAGCCACTGGCTTGGCAGAGATCGTGGATACAATTACTGCCGTTGATGAATTTACCGTCCAAATTCGCCTTAAAACGGCTTATGCTCCGTTTATCTATACGATTGCCATAACCCCGTTCTCTATTGTCAGTCCAACTGCGGTGAAAAAATCGGGCGATGCATTTTTCAACAATCCGGTTGGCACCGGTCCCTTCAAGTTCGTGCGATGGGACAGGCAAGATAAAATCGTGCTTGAGGCAAACGATAATTATTGGGGCGGACGCCCTATGTTAGATAGAGTCATCTTTCGTTCTATTCCTGACAACTCGGTGCGGCTCATTGAACTTCAGCAGGGGAGTCTTCACGCGATGGAGTTCCCAAATCCAGACGATTTGCAACAGATTCGAGATGATGCGACACTTGAATTACTATCGCAACCCGGGATGAGCATCGGCTATTTGGCGATGAACATGGAGAAACCGCCGTTTGACAATCTCAAAGTACGGCTCGCGATAAACCACGCCATTAACAAATCAGTGATTATTGAACATCTGTATCAAGGTTTGGGGATCCCAGCAAAAAACCCGATTCCACCGACGCTCTGGAGTTATGACGATACAATTGAGGACTATGCCTACGACCCAGAACTCGCGAAGCAGCTTCTCACTGAAGCCGGATACCCTGATGGATTTGAGACAACACTCTGGGCATTGCCAGTGCCGCGCCCCTATATTCCTGATGGACGTGCCCTTGCAGAAGTGCTGCAATCCGAGTTCCGAAATATTGGCGTTGAGACAAAAATCGTGACCTACGATTGGGGCACCTATCTTGAGAAAACAAAAAATGGGGAGCACGATATGGCAATGTTAGGATGGAGTGCTGACCTCGGTGATCCAGATAATTTCCTCTACTTTCTTTTGAGTAAATCGTCAGCGGAGAAGCCCGCGGGAAATATCGCATTTTACCGAAGCGATGAAATGCAAAACGTTTTAGAGCAAGCGAGAGCAAGCTCGAATCGAGAGAAGCGGGTGTCGCTCTACCAAGAAGCACAGCAGATCTTCCACAAAGATGTGCCGTGGGTACCGTTGGCGCACGCAAAACAGATTTTAGTGATTAACAAAAAGGTTAAGAATCTCAAACTCCATCCGTTGAAATGGAGGTACTTCCGCCAAATCTGGCTTGAAAAATAGTATGAAAAAACTAATTTTTTCAGCAATAATACTCGGTTTATCACTCATATTTTTGACAGGAAGCGATGCACAAGATGTGAAAACCGCTGGCGATGCCAAGGCGATAGTGTTGTGAATATCCTTGATTTGGTGCTTGTCGCCTCACATCTTGGTGAGAGTATTGATTCAACACAAGTGCCGAATCCTGATGTCAACGGCGACGGTACGGTAAACATTTTAGACTTAGTCCTCGTCGCCAGCGTTATGGGAGGTAGCGAACCCGAGACTACATCCACAGGTGGCACGCTGATTTTCGGGCGCGGCGGTGATTCCCTTACCCTCGACCCCACGCAAGTCGTTGATGGCGAATCGGCGAAGGTTTGTGACATGCTCTACGATACGCTCGTCCAATATAGAGATGATACAACTGACATCGAACCTGCGTTAGCGGAAACATGGGACAGTTCCGCTGATGGATTAATGTGGACGTTTCACTTACGACAAGGGGTTCAATTCCACGATGGCATGCCGTTGAATGCAGATGCAGTCGTCTTCTCACTGACTCGCCCTAATGCGCTGTCGAGCAATTTTTACCAAGAATTTATTGATCAGATCACTGCCCTTGATGCGTTTACCGTTCAGATCGCACTTAAAACGCCTTACGCGCCTTTTATCAGTACACTGGCAGGGACTGAAAATTCCATCGTGAGTCCGGCAGCTGTTCAACGCAATGAATATGGAGAAGCCGCCCTTTGACAACCTCAAAGTCCGACTTGCAATTAACCATGCCATCAACAAAGCACCGATTATTGAACACCTGTATCAAGGCACAGGTATTCCTGCGAAGAATCCGATCCCGCCAACGCTCTGGAGTTATGACGATACGATTGAAGATTACGCTTATGACCCGGAACTGGCGAAACAACTCCTCGCGGAGGCAGGCTATCCCGATGGATTTGAAACAACGCTCTGGGCATTGCCGGTACCGCGTCCTTACATTCCTGATGGGATGGCACTGGCAGTAGCCATTCAATCCGAACTCCGAAATATCGGCATCAACGCCAAAATTTGACATACGACTGGGCAACCTATCTTGCGAAAACAGAAGTCGGTGAGCACGATATGGCAATGTTAGGGTGGATTGCCGACGTGGCAGACCCAGATAACTTTTTTTACTCTCTTTTGAGTATCCCTGCCGCTGAGAAGCCTGCATATAATATCGCTTTTTATCGAAGCGATGAGATGCAGGCACTTCTTGATCGGGCCAGAACGAGTACGGATCAAGATATCAGCGAACTTGAGATAGGTTTGGAACTGCAGGGTATAGATAGAGGCGGCGCGAGGCTGCAGACCGATCGAGATGTCCGCAGTGCCCTTTATCGGCAAGCACAAGCCATCTTCCACAGAGACGCTCCGTGGGTTCCCTTGGCACATGCGCAACGACTTTTGGTTATTGATAGACGGGTGCAGAATCTTAAACTGTCGCCAGTAGGTTGGAAATATCTCCGTAAGGCATCGCTTGAACCGGAGTAAACATTAACAAGACTAAATAGGAATAGCAATGGACAAATCCGTATTTCGTATAGGTATCACACGTGACTTCGTGGGACCGGATGGCACTTCTGATTTAGATGACATCGCCGGTTCACTTTTTGACCGAGCCGGTCTGCACTGGGAATATATCGCAGAGAACACACCGGTATTACAAGCTGCACAGGTGCAGGATTATGATGCGCTCTTAGTATTGGGTGCGGGCATCACGGCAGAAACGTTCACAGGTGTTGACAGGTTGGCTGTCATCGCTCGATTCGGTGTCGGATATGATAAAGTGGATGTGGAAGCGTGTACCGAAAATGGTGTACTGCTCACAATTGCCCCCGATGGCGTTCGTCGCCCCGTTGCCACCTCTATTATGACTTTTGTTTTATCACTGAGTCATCAGTTGTTAATAAAGGATCGACTCACCCGTGCCGGTGGATGGAGAGACACGAAAAACTACATGGGCATGGGGTTAGTTGGCAGAACGCTGGGTCTCGTCGGCATGGGCAATATCGGAAAAGAAGCATTTAAACTGGCGAAACCGTTCGGGATGCGTCACATCACCTGTGATCCGTACGTCACACCTGCTGAGGCAGAAGAGGTCGGCGTAGAACTCGTCGATTTGGATACTTTGATGCAGACCGCTGATTTTGTCTGCGTCTGCTGTCCCTTGAACGAAGATACGCGCGGACTCGTCGATGCGAGACGTATCGGGCTGATGAAGCCGACAGCTTACCTAATTAACACCGCACGTGGTCCGATCGTTGAGCAGAAGGCACTCACAGAAGCACTCCAGAATCGACGGATTCAAGGTGCTGGGCTTGATGTGTTTGAGCAGGAACCCATTAGTGATGACGATCCACTCTTAAGTCTGGACAATGTAATCGTCACCCCGCACAGTATCTGCTGGACGGATGAGTGTTTTGAAGGCAACGGCAAGAGTGCGTGCGAGAGCATTATCAGCGTCGCTTCTGGGAAAATTCCATCGTGGATTGTGAACCGAGATGTTATAGATAGCCCAAAACTACAGCAGAAGTTGGCACGTTGAAATCGCGTTCGGAAGAGGTAATATAGCATGCAAGTCGATCAGCAACAGTTCACTGAGGAAGGTTACAATATCTTACGCGGTGTTGTGCCGAAAGCAGAACTTGAACCGCTGCGCCGTAGTATCGAACATATAGTTGACCGGAGAAAAGAAATCTCTGCGCAACGACGTTTTCCCTCTGATCCGCAAGGCGGTGATTGGGAAAGTTCTGCTCAACCGCGCTTGCAATTTGACACAGACTGTGATGACATGTCTGCCTCTGCAATCGAATTTCTGCTTCACGAAAACACGCTGGGTGTGAGTCAGCAGTTGATGGAAGCAGCACACGTTGTGCCCCACCAATTCGCCTGCATCTGTAGCGGAAGTCGCGATGCCGGTCCAATGCATTGGCACCGTGACATCGGTCCCGGTGAACCTGCTCCACTGCGCGGGATGATTTCAAACATGGAACATCACGGTCCGAGTTATCTGCAGTGGAACATCGCTCTGTACGACGATAGTGTGTTCTGGATTGTTCCGCGCAGCCATCGTCGAATTAACACTGACGAAGAACACCGACAACTCGCAGAAAATCCGTCTGTCCCACTGCCCGGCGGGATACCTGTTGAACTGAATGCTGGGGACGGTGTTGTGTACACACATCTGCTGTTGCATTGGGGAAGCTACTACAGCAGTAAAATGCGGCGGACCCTTCACCCGGGTTACCGTCCATTCGGATTTGCGGCTCTGCCCAATGTTCACTGGCGACACTGGGAGCCAGGGTTTTATCACCATCTTTCAAAGACGGCACGAAAACAGTTCGAGGCGTGGGATGCGCTCTTTTTTCAGGAGTTAGACCAGATAGCCGCTATTTTCCATATCATCATCAATAGAGATACAGACCAATTCCGTGTTGAACTGGTGGCGTTACATCCCTCACCACACGACCAGATGGTGAGCATTGTGATGCTTTCAAAACTGGCTGGCAAATTGTATAGCCTGAAGCATACAAGCGTCACCTCTGCCTCCTTGTGGGGCAATGGTCGAGACATTACCTACCTTGGAAATCACTTTACGCCTGAACAGGTGACCGAACTCTGGCAGCGATTCCAACCACTCGACGAAAAACTGAAACTCCCAAAGGAGGCATATCAGCCAGGATTCCAACGGACATCTGACTATAATCCGAACGATATGCCCACGGATTTCAGCGTCAAAGATTTTATTAAGAGTTGGGAAACCCCATAAAACGTGGAGGCACATCATGCTCACACAACAACAAATCAAGCATTTTCATACTTTGGGATTCCTCGTTTTTCGGCAATTATTCAATCAAGACGAGCTGAATACAATACGCGAGGAGTTTGACGCGGCGATGGAGGCGGCGTATCATCATGCCCCATTTGATGGAACGCACCGACATTGGCTGCCGATGATGGGACCCGAAACACCCTTCTTCACAAATATACCGGAAGACTCACGGTTCTGCGAGGTGGTAGAACAACTGTACGGCGAAGACGCATTCTTCGTGGTTTCAGATGCCAACCGTTATGTTGGCAATACAGGTTGGCACCCCGACCATAGTGCCGATCCGACCCAAGATTGCTATGGGGTGAAATTTGCGTATTATCTGGAACCCGTTGATGCCGAAAGCGGAGCCTTGCGACTAATCCCTGGCTCTCACAAAAATCCGCTGCACGATGATCTGCGGGAGAACTTGAATGAACTGGAACTGGAGATCTGTGATGTGCCGGGTTATGTTTGCAAATCGGAACCGGGTGATGTAGTCGCTTTTGATATGCGTTGCTGGCATGCAAGCTGGGGCGGTAGTGAAGACCGTCGGATGTGTACCGTGGTTTACTATAACAATCCAAAGACACCTGAAGAAGATGTCGCTGCACGCAACCGGGCACGCAGCAATGCAAAGAGTCCGGAACATTTTAACCGACCGGGCATGCCACTTTATCATCCACATTGGGTTGCAAATCCAACAGGCAGTGAAAGGCGACAACGTTGGATTGATCGGTTGCGTGAATTGGGATTTTTGGATGCCGTTTAAACCTTAGGACTTACGCAGCGCGTTCAGAAGTCCCCCTGATAAGGGGAATTTAGGGGGTTTAAAAAGCAAAAATCTACCATCGCGTCTAAATTTGCGTAAGTCCTGAACCTACTAATACCAAATTAACCCCGTTTGTAGCGCGAGGTCCCTGTGCCTCGCAATGCTGACTTGATCAAAAAACTTCTAATCAAGTTAATTTGGTATAAGTTAGGACAGACACAAAATCCATTCGTTTGCTTGCCGGATTGGAAGACTGGAAAATTGGAAGCGTAGGGAGAGATTCCTCACCCCTGCATCCTTTCATTCCTTAATATCCGCATTGTACGCAAGTCCTAATAAACAACAGATAGACACTTATAGTAAAGCCCACAATTACCTATACAATGGGGGCATTGGCAAGCGGTTTTCAGCAGGTTCCCTCAAGAAGTGAAGTTTCTCGGTTAAAGCAGGCAAAACTGGATGAAATTGATCAGCGATACGTGGAAAGCAGTAGACTATTCCAATTCGGTTCGCCATCCGAGAACCCACCGAGAATTGAGGTATTACAAGTATGGGCTGATTATTTAACCGAACGCGCTGACACGAAGAGTAGATTTGATGATGAACATCACTATAAATAAAAACTGAAGAAGTCGTGATTCGGAGATCACGCCTACAGAGGAATCGCGACCGGGAGGTCGCTCCTACGGGTGTGTAAATATTTTGTCAAAATGCCACACAGATGCCGCCCCTCTGGGGCTTAGGTGTTTGGTTGATGCGCTTTCTACATAGATGCCGCCCCTCTGGGGCTTAGGTTTTTGTGTGCGCGCTTTCTACACAGATGCCGCCCCTCTGGGGCTTAGATGTGTTGCAAAATCGGGGTTACAAACCCCTCCCACAAGCCAAAATGAACACCTCATGTCAAAAACTTTACACACCCCGCGCCAACAGGGCTATTTAGTTTGGCTCATGTAAAGACTGTGTGCTAATGAAGATGTAAAACCCGCGTGGTGACTGCCTTCGTTAGGAACAATCGCACATACTTTTTACATGAGCGTTTAGTTTTCGGTTCCGCTTTCGATTTTAGTTTACGAATGTTAACGTTTTTACGAGATATAGCGTGAAAATCAAGTCCTATCTCGTAAAAAGTATCCACACTTATGAAGCAAATATGTACAACTAAATGACCCTACTTCCCAACGGGTGTGTAAATATTTTGTCAAAAGTTAGGGTTGAGACGTATTACCTCAGAGATTTATTATTTTTCTGTCTGAATGCACGTCGCATTTGGTCGAGTACGCCGCAAATCTCGGATTACACGGATGACGCGGATGACGCGGATTTTAAAGAAACTTGCTGTCAAATCAACGCTTCATGCCCACAGATATTGGGGATAAATCGGGGTTAGAAACCCCTCCTACAACAGAAAAAGAAAGTCTAATGCCAAAAACTTTACACACCCCGCTCCTACACCCGCCTTTGACTGTTGCCGCGAAATGTGGTATCATTTTAACAAAACGAGATGCCCAGTTATAGATGCTTACAATCTGTTGGGATTAATCGACAGCAGGACGTGGCGGGTTGCCCCAGTGACCACTCTTATCTTTTCCACTCACGACGACCCCTTCTTGATCCCAGCGGAAAGATGCTTGGACATCAGTGGTGCAGTAGCGTAATGTGAGACCACACCGCCGCTTCGGTGAAGGATTGGCGTTTGACCCGTGTAAAAGCAGATCGGTGTGGATAGAGATTTCGCCTGCTTTGAGTTCAACATCCACGGATTCGCCGAGCTGTTCTGCGTCTTCGACGATTTGACCCAACACGCTATTGTCATCAGGTGTGCTGTGCCGAGGTGTCAAGTGTCCTAAATGATGTGATCCGGCAATAAACCGCATCGCGCCGTTTTCAACGGTGGCATCGTCAATCGCGAGCCAGACGGTAACGGTTTTTGAGGGTGTGAGGGGCCAGTAACCGGCATCTTGATGCCATCCGACGCTCTTCGGATCGTGCGGCATTTTGCAGAAGTAGTGCGCGCCCCAACCGATAACGTCCTCGCCGATTATATCTTTTACACAGGCTACGATTTTTGGATGCGTGAGAAGGTCATAAACCTTGCCGTATTTCATGTGAGCGGAGATAATTGAGTAACTACTGCCACCTGCAGCGATGACATTCGCTAATAGGGCATCGAAGTACTGGCGGTGTTCGCCAATCTCTGTTTCATCAAAGATTGGAATCCCTTTGATATAACCGACGCGATTGAAATTAGTCACCTGCTCCGTGGTTAGCACCGTCGGACGCTCAGTGAGGCTTGGATAAAACTGGAGTTCACGCCCTATATCAGCGAGTTGTGCCGGTGTCGGCATGATTTTACCAGTTTTGTAAGCGACGCTTTGGTTTGCCATTGTAGTTCACCTTATCAAAATTCTGATTTCATTTTAGCATAAATACAATCAAAATGGTATAATATATTTTTAGACTTCGCTGACGAGGTTTCAACCACACCGAGTCAACAAGGACATCATATTTATAGAACTCATAGAAACAGACTACTGCTTCGTCAAGTTTGAATTTGGAAGTCGCTTGTAGTGGGACAATTCATTAGTACACCCAAGAGCGCAATAATGCACGTCGCATTTGGGCGAGTACGCTGCAGAATTGCGCTACTACGAACCTATAATTTTTAGGTGGACAAAGCACTACGTTTGGAAATTGAGGTAATTAATGGCGCATGCATATACCCCCGGTCTTAAGGTGACCAAGGGGATGACGATTCAAAAGGAACGCCGGCTCCCGCTTGAGGGCGAGGTCCTCGTGGAAGCTGGTGCAACAGTCAAGGCAGAGGATGTCGTCGCAAAGGCGGATCTGCCGGGCAACGTTCAACTGGTAAACGTTGCTAACTTACTTAGTGTCCCACCGGAAGAAGTTGCGGAACACATGCTCAAACCTGTAGGCGAAACTGTCTCAGAAGACGAGATTATTGCCACGACAAAAGGACTCTTCGGACTCTTCAAATCGCAGGCACGCTCACCGATTGACGGCACGATTGAAGCGGTATCGGATGTTACAGGACAGGTTATCCTTCGAGAGCCGCCTATCCCCGTGGAAGTCAAAGCCTATACCGATGGCACGGTAACAGAGACCGTTCCGAATGAAGGTGTCACGGTGGAGACGTTCGGCACGTACATTCAAGGCATCTTTGGGATCGGTGGTGAGACGGTGGGAAACTTAACCATTGTTGCGGAATCGCCGAATGATGCGTTGATTGCTGAACAGATACTCCCTGAGCATCGGGATAATATTCTGGTTGGGGGTTCGCTGGTTACAACGGCGGCAATTGAGAAAGCGATCCAGCATGGGGTGAGAGGTATCATCGCTGGCGGTATTGATGACGCGGATCTGCGGGAACTTCTCGGTTATGAACTCGGTGTGGCGATTACCGGTTCCGAGGAGATAGGGATCACATTGGTTATTACGGAGGGGTTCGGGAGCATCGCGATGGCGGAGCAGACGTTTGCGCTCCTGAAAGCGCGCGAAGGCATGAAAACCTCTATCAACGGAGCGACACAGATTCGTGCCGGGGTTGTCCGTCCGGAGATCCTGATTCCGTTCGCGCCCGAGGCTATAGGGTCAGCATCCGATGCACAAGAGGACACCACTGAAGGTATTCTGGAGGTCGGCAGTTCGGTGCGCATTATTCGGGAACCGTATTTCGGGAAATTGGGGCGCGTCACGGAACTGCCGGTGGAACTCCAGAATTTGGAGACTGAGGCACAGGTGCGGGTGTTACGGGTTGAACTCTCGGACGGTAAACAGACGACACTGCCTCGTGCTAACGTTGAAGCGATTGAGGGGTAGTTCTCGGTTAGCGGTTGTTGGTACGAAGAACACAGTTCTTTACACCAGATTTATCAAAAGCCCAAGCGTTCACTTTTTCTAAAAAAAGGAAACTGCTGAGAAAATGATCTCTTTTGCCAAGCCTTTCAGTTTTAGGCTTTCTATCAAGCCTATGAAATAAGTCCCACTCCAGAAACCTCTTCAACCTTCGGTATCGCTATATCTACACCTTGCTTCTATATAAGAACAGAATAGCACTGGACTGTATTATAAGAGTTTTATTTTTTGCACAGAGAAGAGTAGCTTACAGAAGCTGCGGGATGTGAATGGCCGGTTCAGGTTCACTTTGTCCCCATGTCTCCCGGATCCATTTTATAAGCCGCTGTTCCCGCTCTTCAATTTCTCCTATGCCCCAACCGGATTCCTCAATCGTTAGGGCTACCTCTGCTGCGGTGAGCAGTCCTGTGTCTCGGTAACAGTTAACTTTTGCTTCTGGTTCTCGATTACCTAACTTTGAATTGATACCTGGTGGCAAAAGCATTAGGTTTCCAAGTCTATGGACATAAATGCCTTCTTGTTCGGCTTGTAGGGGTTCTTGACTACCTTTTGACTGTGGTAGAATATGCTCGATTGAACGAGAAGCAGACTCTTCCCAAATATGGTTCCAGTGCTCGTTATCAAACCCCCGCCCTTGCTGTTCAGCAAGGTGTTCCTCATAACGAAATAGTAAATATCGAAGTTCTTCCTCCCATCCTTCGTACCAATTCCGATTTTCGGGTTGATTCAGTACCTCGTCGATGCTATGCGAGGTGCCGAGCTTCGCTATACGATTCAGGATTTCATCAGTGTTTAACTCTTGCTTATTTCGTATGTCCCATGCCAATCTCACATAATCGCCGACCCCTGTCCGCGCATCCTTTCCACATAGACCGAATACACGGAATGTCGTTTTCTCCCATTGATCAAGAAACTGGATTTCTTGATTGGGAGGAAAACCTCGCAAAATGATTGCTATTGCCAGCAGTCTCGCGTGAGAAATTGTGGTTACAGCGTCCCTAGAATGTTCCATGTCTCCCAGAAATTTATCAACTGCTTTTGTCACTTCTAATAACCAATTTGAAGCTTCTCGAGCTTTAGGTGTGCTCGTTCCAACTTGATCGGTAAAACTCTCAACAGCACCTTCCTCACCAAGCGGTTTGCTGATTCGGGAAGGTGACAAGAGTGTTGCCCCAAACCTTAAAGCTTCTGTACTTAGACCTTGACGAAGACCGATTGTCGCATAAATTTTTCCCCAAATCCGATGTAGTTCGTCAATATGTTCAGAACTATTGCCTTGATTGTCTTCAAAAGCCACTGACATGAGTCTGCTCTTAAGTCTATCCAACCAAGAAACGTGAAATCCTCTATTGTTAAGAACCTCAAAAACTGTATAAACAGCTGATTCATCATCAATTTCATGAAATATAAATTCCAGTTGATTCTTGACTATCTTCAACAGTTCAATTCGATCGTCCCATTTATCAACAAAAGATTCACATTCATGTATTGCTTTTAACAATTCACGATCTGCCAGAGTTCTGGCCTCCCCAACATCATCCGGACGACTTCCATCTATAAGGAAGTTAGAGAAGTATTGACTTTGGTCATGATTCGTCTGTAGTAAAATTAGACTGACATCGTCCTGTTTGACGAGAAGTTTTTGCAGTTCCTGCGCAGCGTCCTCAGTCAGTTCTTGGCAGTTCAACTTTCGCTCAATCGCTTTAAGCAATAGCGCGAGCGTAGTGAGTCTCTGTTGTCCATCTACAACCTCTATCTTTTTATACTCGTCAGCTACGATTGTTATTGTCTCACGATGCAATCCGACAACTGTCGCCATAAAATGGAAACCCTTTGGCTTCCCTCTAAGGTTTTCGATATCGTTAAACATATCAGCACGCTGCTTGGAATGCCATGAGTAAGCGCGCTGATAATAAGGAATACGAAACAAACGCCTTGTAAGCAGTTGGTCTAAGCTAAAATAATCAGGTCGAGTTAACAAGTTTAAACTCTCCTTTCATCTATAATGGCGGTGTCAATTATTGTGGAGGTTCCGCAGCCGTTCCAGCGAGCGAGACATTCAGTTTCCCAGGGAATCCATATTTGCGGATCCTGCAGTGTGGAAGGTAAAACAATCTCCTAACCTTGATTTTCTATAGAATCGACAGAAAACCGAATGTTTATGACCTGTTGCTTCCTGTCATTGCCTAGCACACAAAAATTGAAGCATACTACCCAAATTTAGTTGTTAAATATCAGTAGCAAATTTCGTGCCAATGGCTGCAACGAGACATAATATACGTGTCAAAACCACTGGAATCTCAAGAATATTTTATTGTGATACGTCTGAAACACAGATTACATTTGGGTTTATCAAAGGAGCAGAAGCGTCTATTTCTTCGCCTCAAAAAACTATAGTGGAACCCATTTATGATTTTGTCCGAATTTTTAAGTAGGCAAAAACTGCAGAAAATAGCAGATAAATCGTATAGACCCTGCAAAAATTGCTTATTAGATACCTTTGCGTATCGGCATAACTTTTTAGAATGGATCATCAATGGCAGGAAAAGACGTAATATAACGTGGGTTCAATAAAATTGGTGCAAAATCCGGCATGCGCTTTGCTTAGATGTGCACTGATGGAGTGGTTTTTGGAGACGAACCGGCGCGGTTACAAACCGCGCCTACCGGTCATAGGGCCCAAATTGATCTTTGTTATAGTAAAGCCCACAATTATAGTAAAGCCTACAATTAAATGGACACTAAGGAATTGGCGAGGTTAGGAAACCTCGCCAGCGGTGGTGAAGTATCAAGCCGTATTGTGTTCAGATGTTTTTGGGCTTTACTATAAGTTTACACTGTCTGATGTGGCGAGGTTAGGAATGCAGATCGCATTTGGGTGAGTACACCGCAAAACCTCGCCAGCAATGCGGTGAACGGGATGGATTGCCCGTGGAAGTGTCAAAGTATTTTTAGATTTTACTATAAATTGCCCCTATAGTGGGTGCGAACTGGGGTCTCCATCCGTTAATGTTAATGGAAAAGTGTACCTACCAGGTTTGGGATCATAGTGGCGAAGTTAGGAGACCTCGCTAGCGACGGGTGTGTTTTCTTGTTTTGGAGAGATATTTCGCAATGATGAGAGGCGAATGTTTCTCAGCTGGGTAGGTTCTCATACCACTTGACGTTGCCGGTGCTGAGACCACTAGCGACGATGTCCAATCTGCCGTTTCCAGTCATATCTAACACTTGCATCTGTCCAACGCCTAAACCGCCATCGTCGATCGTCTCTTTACGCCAGTGATTATGCGCCAGATTCTCTGGACGGTAGAGATGCAAACTTGTGCCTTCGCCGTTGTAGCCACAGATAACTTCAAGTACGCCATCGTCATCAACGTCAACGGCTGCGAGGGAGTGCCCGCGATTGAGTGTGTCGTCAATGAGGTGACGCTGCCACGGATCGGTCCGTAGATCGCCGGTGGCTTTATACCAGACGAGATTGTTCCCGTGCCACGGCTCAATCGCTAAAATTTCGTTGATGCCGTCGCCATCAATGTCGGCGGCGAATGTGTCGCTACACTCACGGTCGCTGATGATCCATTTGCCCCAGCTGTCCGTCATTGGGTTAACAGGAGGTTCGTACCAGATTAAGCCTTCTGTGCAGCTAATCAGTACGTCATCGCGTCCATCCTGATCGACATCGTTGATGCTCAGACCATGATTGATATGAAGAGAATCGTCAAGGAGGTGGGATTGCCAAGAGGCTATATCTCGTGGGGTGTCTGACAGTTCATAGCACCAGAGGGAACCGGGACTGTGCCATTCGCCGGGTTTGCCGTCTTCACCGCGGATTGAGGCGACGATGAGGAAAGGCGTTGAGCTCGACCCTCTTTCTGACAAATTTGCGAGTGCGATGCGGTGGATGAAAGGGACATCCGCAATATGGTGGCTCTTCCAGTTTTGTCCGTCTTGTGCCGGTGCCTCGAGCCAGTGGAGGTAGCCACCGGCAGCGTTTACGCCGCGGTTGAAGCCACTTCCAACGATGAGATCAGGGGTATCGTTGCCAGTGAGATCGTAAGGGGCAATGGTGATGTGTCCGCTGCCCTGATCGGTTACGAGGTGTCTTTTCCAGTGGGGTGCCTCGTACCACGCAACGATGGGTTCGCCTGTGGAGCCTGCGATGATGTCGAGTTGACCATCACCGTTTATATCAGCGACTGCTAATCCGTAAACGCTTTTGACGGTATCGTCCAGTAGATATCCTTTGAACTTCACGGTTGACCTCCTCGTGTGATGGCATAGGGGTATGCCTGTCTATGGATTTCGGAAAAATCTCACGATCCAAGGCTCTATCTCATACCCGACATCTGACCAAAACGCAATCGCCCACGGATACTTCTCTTCTACGAGTGCTGTGATGCGTTTAACACCGAGTTTTGCTAAACATTTCTCGCCTTCTTTGACCAATGCGCGCCCAATACCACGCCGTCGGTAGTCAGGGTGAACGGCTATACGGTACATATTGCCGCGCCATCCATCGAAAGCGGCGATTAAGGAGCCGACGATGTGTTGACCCACTTCAGCAACTAACACCGATGCAGAACTTTCTATTGCTCTCCGGATGTCTGTAATCGTATCTGTCACGCTCGGAGATGTTCCAGCAGCCTGCCATAATGCGAGGAGTGCTTCAGCCTCTTCTGGACGGCATTCTCGGATTAAGAAAGCATCTGTTTTGTCCGATGAATTCATATCTTTAGAATGGAAACGAGAAATACCAGAAATCAGACAAAATCAAGGAGTTGTTCCTACCAATGGCGTGCGACGCATAAAAGGGCGAGGTTAGAAACCTCGCCAGCGAAGAAAATTAAGGCACCCTGCAAGAGAAGAAAATCCTATTCGTCAAGCCAACTCATCATACTGCGGAGATTTTTGCCGACTTCTTCAATCTGCAGTTCCGATTCTTGCCGACGGAGCGCGCCGAGAACAGGTTGATTCGCCTCATTTTCAAGGACCCATTCCCGTGCGAAAACACCACCCTGAACGTCCTTCAAGATTTGGCGCATCTTATCCCGAACGCTGTCGTCAATGAGTTGCGGACCGCGTGTTAGGTCGCCGTATTCAGCGGTATTGCTGACATCATTGCGCATTTTGCTCAACCCACCGGTATAGATCAGGTCAACAATCAGCTTCAATTCGTGGAGGCACTCAAAGTAAGCCATCTCCGGTTGATAACCGGCCTCAACGAGGGTATCAAAGGCGGCTTTAATGAGTGCAGCGGTTCCACCACACAGCACGGCTTGCTCACCGAAGAGATCCGTTTCGGTCTCCTCACGGAACGTCGTTTCAATAACACCAGCACGTGTACCGCCGATACCTTTTGCGTAAGCGAGTGCGACATCGCGTGCAAGACCGGTTGTGTCTTGATGAATAGCAATGAGACAGGGTACACCACCACCACCTTCAAACACCTCGCGGACAAGGGAACCGGGTCCCTTCGGTGCGATCATCGCAACATCAATGTCGGTAGCAGGCACAATCTGCCCAAAGTGGACACTGAATCCGTGTGAGACGAGGAGCATATTGCCCTCTTCCATATTCGGTGCGATCTGGTCGCGATAGACAGCTGCGTGGCGTTCGTCAGGGATAAGAACTTGGACGATGTCCGCCATTGCTGCGGCTTCTTCAACGTTCTTGACGGTCAAACCTTCCGCTTCTGCGCGAGCTTTTGAACGGCTGCCCTCGTACAATGCGACGATCACGTTTGCACCGCTGTCTTTAAGGTTTAGCGACTGTGCGCGTCCCTGCGCGCCATAACCGACGACAGCAACTGTGCGCTCTTTCAGTAAATCAAAATTGGCATCACTCTCGTAATAAATCGTTGCCATAAAGTCTATTCCTTTTTTGGCTGTCAGTAGTCAGTTATCAGTAACACGTTTGTAACCATCGTGGGAGGGGTTTGTAATCCCAATGCCACAAAGGGTTAACTGACCGCTGAAAACTATATCCTATTTTTCGGATCCACGCAGCATCGCTACTTTGCCAGTGCGCGCTAACTCAAGGATACCGTACGTATTGAAAATATCAATCGCCGCTTTCAATTTACCCTCATCACCTGTAATTTCAAGGACAATGGAGGCAGGTTTCATATCTATAACCCGCCCACGGAAGACTTCCGCAACTTGTAGAATCTCGGTGCGTTTTTGAGTATCATCGGTAGCAACCTTGATAAGCACAAGCTCGCGCTCAACATGAGTCCCGGCAGTGGAGAGGTCGGTCACCTCAATAACGTCAATGAGTCTATTTAGATGGTGGTAGATCTGTTCTATGATCTGCGCGTCCCCGTGCGTAACAAGGGTAATCTGTGAGATACTTTTGTCATGTGTCTCAGCGACGTTGAGACTGTCGATATTAAAGCCGCGCCCGCTGAAAAGTCCTGCAACGCGTGCAAGGACTCCGAATCGGTTTTCGACTAAAACGGAAAAAATATGTCGTTCTTCTGGATTCATCAAAATTCTCGGCGTGGGAACCTACCTCGCTATTGTGATCGTGGGTAAGGTGCGGTTGAGGACCGCACATAGAATTGGATTAGGATAACCCGCGGATAACATCTCCGAGCCCTTTACCGGCTGGTACCATTGGGAACACGTTTTCCTCTTCATCAACAATGAAGTCAATGACGACGGGACCGTCGGTAATCCCTTTTGCTTTCTGCAATGCGGGTTCAACATCATCGGGGTGTTCGACTCGCAAACCTGTGGCACCGAATGCCTGTGCAAGCAAGGCAAAATCGGGGTTGTCGTGGTAATCAACAGCGGAATAGCGTTTGCCGTGGAACAATTCCTGCCACTGCCGCACCATCCCCAAGTACATATTGTTGATGATGAAGATCTTAAGTGGCAGCTTCATCGTAACCGCTGGCACGAGTTCTTGGATTGTCATGATATAGGACCCGTCACCGTTGATATTAACGACGGTTTTGTCTGGACATCCGAGTTGCGCCCCGATAGCGGCTGGAAGGCTAAATCCCATCGTGCCGAGACCACCGGAATTGAGCCACTGTCGAGGTTCAGTGAACTTGAAGTATTGTGCTGCCCACATCTGATGCTGACCGACATCCGCGACAACAATAGCATCGCTGTAATGTTCGTAGATTTTCTCAATAACGAATTGGGGCATGACTATATCGGTTTTTTGCTCGTATTCAAACGGGTACTTCTGCTTCCACTCCTGAATCTGGTCGCGCCACGGATCAATATCCGCTGTACTGACCTGTTTGTTGAGTTCCGTTAGGACATTTTTCGCATCGCCGACGATCGGGACATCTATAGGTACATTTTTCCCGATACAAGAAGCGTCGATATCGATGTGGATTTTCTTAGCATTAGGGGCGAATTTACCGAGATCACCTGTAACGCGGTCGTCAAATCTCGCACCGACAGCAATAACAAGGTCTGAATCGGTGAAGGCGTAATTTGCGCAACAAGAGCCGTGCATGCCGGGCATCTCCATCGCCAACGGATGTGTCTCAGGGAACGCGCCAAGCCCCATCAAGGTAACGGTAATTGGGATCTGCGTATTAAGGGTAAACTGTTGTAGTTCATCGCTGGCGTTCGCAAGGACCACACCGCCACCGGCATAAATCATCGGACGTTTGGCTTCTTTAATCAGCGCTACTGCCTTGGCAATTTGCGCTGGATCGCCATGAACTTGTGGCTTGTAACTACGGATGTCAACTGCTTTTGGATATTGAAACAGTGTTTTGTGTATCTGTGCATCTTTGGCGATGTCGATGATTACGGGACCGGGTTTCCCCGTGCTCGCGATGTAAAACGCTTCGGCGACAACATCTGCTATCTCGTCACTACTTTTGATGAGGTAACTGTGCTTACAGATTGGACGTGTTACGCCGATAACATCGCATTCTTGGAAAGCATCGCTGCCTATATAGTGCGTGAAAACCTGTCCCGTGATCGCAACCATCGGAATGGAGTCCATATAGGCGGTAGCGATCCCTGTGACGAGATTAGTTGCGCCGGGACCGGAGGTTGCGAGTACGACACCGACTTTCCCGGTGGCGCGTGCATAACCATCAGCGGCGTGGGAAGCCCCTTGCTCATGCCGCATCGGGATCAATTTGACTTCTGTCTCGCCGTACAGGGCATCGAAAATAGGCATCGCTGCGCCGCCGTTCACACCGAAGATATATTCGACACCTTCCCGCTTGAGACCATCAACCAGGATTTGTGCTCCTGAAAGTTCCATGCCAATTTTCCTTTTTTAAAGATTGGGTTTTGACCGTTTTGTCCGTTGTCCAAAACCAAATTTTGGTTCAAGTTGACACCTTTTCGTAACTCGGTAGCGATTTTACAGGCGTACCGAGCAACATACTCACATAGATCAGAGCAGACACCCATTTTTCGACAACGGAGAAAAATGAGTAGAGGGTACACAGAGAAAAGAAATGAAATTAAAAAAACCCTCTCGTTCCATATCTGGAGACGAGAAGGACATTTACACTGACCTTACCGTGGTACCACTCCAATTCCCTTTCTCATTAAGTTAAGGTGCCAGGCTTAGAAAGCCATCCTGTAACGAGAAAGAGCACTCTTTGGGATGCGATAACGGGCATCGGACCGACTAACCCTACTGGTGTTTGTTCAGGTTAGCAGCTTCAGGGCGACCTTCAGTCGTGGTAACTTGAGGAGACCTTCCAGCCCATGAGTCTCCATCTCTCGCAAGCCCGATCAACTTACTCCTCCCCTTCAACGCTTTTTTTGGGTAATCTATTTAGATGTTAATTACGCACGCCGTTTTATGCGGTTTCACAGGCGCGCTAAAAAGAATTATCTTTATATTTTAAGTATAACACATTTAAACGGAGATGTCAAGAAAATTTAATGCGGTAGCCTGTTATGCGCGGATAGTTGGGAAGTAGAGGGTAGGTTTGAAACGCTGTTCGCGCCTACCTCTACCACACCCAAAAGTTGTTATGGAAAGTTAGGCGTTCGCCACGTAGAGTTCGTTAACCCGTGTCCAGTTGATGACGTTTGTCCACGCTTCAACGTAGGCTGGACGCAGATTCTGATATTTCAGATAGTATGCGTGTTCCCAAACATCGACTCCGAGAAGCGGGGTATGTCCCTGCATAATCGGGCTGTCCTGATTTGCCGTGGAGTAGATTTCCAAGCCGCTGTCGCCGAGCACAAGCCATGCCCAGCCGGAACCGAAGCGTGTAGTTGCGGCAGTAATAAACTGCTCTTTCGCGGCTTCAAGTGATCCAAAGGTGGAGGTTATCGCTGCTGCAATTTCTCCGCCGGGTTCGCCACCGTTGGGGCTCATAATGGACCAGAAGAGGGAATGATTGGCGTGTCCACCACCGTTGTTGATAACGGCTTGACGCTTGGCTTCTGGCACTTGGTCGATATTGCTGAGCAATTCGTGAATATCCATGTTGGCGAGCGCACCAAGCCCTTCTAAGGCAGCATTGAGATTGTTGACGTAGCCTTGATGGTGTTTGCCGTGATGGATTTCCATCGTCTGTACATCAATATGGGGTTCCAAAGCATCGTGCGCATACGGGAGCGCTGGTAATGTGTGTGCCATTTAAAAAATAGCCTCCTATTTTATTTTTCTAACGTGTGCTTGCAAGTTGCACACCAAAGGGTGTGCAAACAATCTGTTTAAAAACCTAAAAAAGTATAGCAGATTTGTCGGAAGTGTGCAAGTTTTTTCTGGTGCGAATTGATATGTAGGGTTTAGAAAGGCGGAGGTTTCAAACCCCGTCAGCGAAGATCGGAGATAGGCAGGTTAGTCGTCTGATTGGCTTACTTCAGAGATTGCGCCGACACGGCAGACACGCTTATAGGCACAATAACTACAGGGTTCTGTCTTATTGCTGGGGGTAAGCGGTTTATCGCCATCAGCTTCAGTCTCTACAAAGCCGTATCCTTCAGGGATTTCGCCAATCTCTACACAATCATTTTCCTCAGATTCTTCTTTGGGTCTTACAAATGTTTTGACGCGTGTGATCAGAGGGAAGTTGCCTTTAGATATGCTGTCAACGTACTGTTGTACGTAGCCACTGATACGCACAAGTCGATCATCGAAAATTTCATCCTCTAATAACTGACCACTTCGTGAACTAACCGATCTCCAATCTGTACCGTTGTAGTTTTTGAATGCATCACCGTTTAAGAATTCCGTTCCGATACCGAGTTCAACTGTGCATTGGTCCAGTCTGATTTTATGATAGAGACCTGATGCTGATTCTAATCCTGTGATTCCATGATCATCGAGCAATTTCTTTGCGATCTGTAGGTAGATGGGGAGTTGAAGGCTGCGTCCGCTAAGAATCTCCGGCATTCTAATGGTGGAGCTGCCGGTCTTATAGTCGATAACATTAAAGGCACCGTTACCGATATCAATGCGATCTACTTTGCCAGTCATGTGCACGTTGCCGATAGAGATCGGCGTAGTGCAACTGAGTTCTGGATCTCTCCTGCTTTCCGGATTTCTCGGCTCACCTTCCGGTCCAAAACCGACTTCAAAATAACGTGACATAACAGACAAATCATAGACTCGTTCTGCTTCAAGCCACTTGCGTAACGCGACACGGAGTTTCCCGATGTCGGTCTCCCAAAAGAGATTATTCTCACCGATAGGAGTTTCTTTCCGCTGTCCGCGGCGTTCTTCAGAGGCATTCTCTAAAATTTCATCCAATTGTTGTATGGCTTCTTCAAAGTCAGCATCATTACATCGTCCGATGGGAGGATCTTCCCGCTCCCGACGATTGTAGTAGAATATGAAGAGAATTTTGTGAAGCAACGATCCCCTTTCAAGACTGGATAACTCATCTTCTGTTTCGTCCTCCTCAACACGGAACCTCAAAACGTTATTGACAAAGTACTGAAACGGACACTTGGCGTAAGTTTCCAATTCTGTTACGGAATAGGTCCGCTGTCGCCGACTTGCCAACTGCTCTTGGCTTTCAGCTAAAAGGGTCCCTGCCGTTAACACCCCTTCATAAGCCAGATGTTCATGTGTCGTCTCGCGGCTCTTTTCAATTGCAACGCCATGGTCTATTAGAGGACGCATATTCGCAATCTCAGCAGGGAATTGCCCATTGGAGGCGGTAGGTGTTGTCCATACGTGATTGCCGTATGTACTGAGAAAACCTGGGACACTGCCTCGTTCAGGATTCGCGACTTCAATCGTCTCAACGTCGGTGATTGCTTTTAATTGTCCAAGAAATGGAGAAGGGATCAGTTCCGCTTCGCGCTCACGTTGTGGTATAAGGAGATAAAGTCGTTCTCTAAAAGACTTGAGTACGCCATAGAACATGAACCGATTATTGTACAGATGCTCTTCTTCAGTACGATAAGGGTGGTCTGGAAGTAGTGGATCCGGGCGATAATTTTCTGGAAAACTGCCCTCTACAAAATTACATAAAAAGACGGTGTTAAACTCCAAGTTTCTCAGTTCACTGAGTTGCGGCGCAATTTTGACGGTTTCTTCCTTCGTCGTTGCCCTGTTTTGATAGTTTGTATGCTTTGCAATGTGATGGAGTTTTTCAATATATTCATCAAGGGATCGCGATCTTTCGCTCTCCGATTTTAGCACGCCACAGAGTTCTTTAACAATCCTCTTGAATTGGCGATACGCTTCAACCTCACCTTCAACTATTTCGCTATTTTTGGGGAGCATCGGGTTTAGAATGTGTTGGACGACCGCACCGTCTTTGAGTAAGTCATCAACATATCTCTGAAACTCATTGGGGTGAAATCTACTTGTATGTGATACCGGTTCAACATCAGAGAAATAGGTATCATTTAGCGGAACTCGGCGTGATGAAAGGCGAGAAAATATCGCTTTGACAACCTCTGATCTTGTCAAGGGCAGCCTTTCTACGAGCGAGTAGGGGATACCGTAAGTTGGAAAAATCTCAGCGATGCGTCGTTCATACTGTCCCATATTGTAGGAGGCAACACAGATCTCACTTAACTTGCAGTGCCCCTCTGAGACATGTTTTTGGATCAGGTACGCAATCTGTGCTACTTCTTCGGAACGATCGGCGGGTTCCAACACTTTAATGTGAGAATCCGCAATTGGGGTTACGCGAGGATTATCCGTCCGAAACAGGTTATTGGCGTAATGTTGATGCCGTTCGGGTTCGCGCCCGTAGCCGGGATCAATATTGGCATTTACGGCTCTAAATTGCGAGACGAGGTCGGTAATATTTTTATAGAGAGCTTGGTTTTCGGCAACACAGTCGGTACGGAACCACACCTCTATATTAGGCATCTTGGCAATGTGGGTCAAGATTTTGATGTCGACTTTGGAAAGCACAGTAAACCCTTCAACAACAACAAGATTGACTCTTGGAAATGCCCCGCTCATAAGCGAACCAAAATTTTTAGTGTTAGCAAGGTGCAGACGCTTGCTTTGTTCATCTATCCAACGGTCTTTGAGTTTGGTCTCATAATTGTTATAAATGCGAACGAGATCATTCTCGGTTGGATTTTGTGATTCACCATTTCCAATATTTAGCGTGTCTTCTCCGTATTCCTTAAGGCGGTTAATTGTGTCTGCCATGAGGGAAAGCGTACTATCCGACACAGGGACGTTTTGGTTGGGCCGGAACGTATCATAACGGTAGGCATCAGGATTGTCGGATTGAGGATTCGCGATTTCATGGAGCCAGAGATTCTGGACTCCTTGGGAAATGTGTAATTTTACTGGACGAACTTGGTCATATAACCTTTGAATGAAACTTCCGAGTGTGTAGACGCGTAAATTAGCAACTGCGCGGTTTGGATGATAATCTACCAATTCACGCTGGCGATGTAAACGTGCGGCATCGGTCGGCACAATGACGACAAAGGAGCCTGCTTGATCGTTCTGAATGTGGGTTTTGAGGGTGTTTTCTATATCTGGCATTTTGTCACGGCACACGGAGCGTGCCTACTACTTTGCATTTTGTTACGGCACACGGTGTGTGTTTGCTACCTTACTTGTGTGCCGAGGGGCATTTCGGTTTCGAGGGTTGCTAAGACTACGGAGTCCCCGCTTCCTGCGAGAATCATGCCGTGTGACTCGACGTTACGGATAGTGGCGGGTTCCAAATTTGCGACGATTATTACTTGTTTTCCTACCAATGCTTCAGGCGTATAGTATTCAGCGATTCCGGCAACGACTTGTCGTTTTTCGGTGCCGAGGTCTACCTGCAACTTGAGAAGCCTATCAGCACCTTCAATGAGTTCAGCTGCGAGGACACGCGCGACCCGCAGATCAAGTTTCTGGAAATCCGCAAAGGAGACCAGATCGGTTGTTTTCTTTTTCTTCTGCTGCTTCGGTTTGGCTGCCGCTTCCGGTTGTGGTTGTTTCTGCTCTTTGGTATCGATGCGTGGAAAAATAGGTTCACCCTTGCTGACTGTTAGACCTGCAGGTAAACATCCCCATTCTGCGACAGTATCGAAATCCGCTAAACCGATCTGTTTCTGGATTTTCTCAGCAGTTTCGGGGATAAAGGGAGAAATTAGCACAGAGATGAGCCGGAGTGCCTCTAAACTATTGTAAAGGATCGTGCCCATTCTCGGTTTCGTCTCCGGCTTCGCAAGCGTCCAGACCTGTGTCTGTTGGATATAGCGATTGATGCGCCTGACGAATTCCCAGATAGTTTCCAATGCCGTGTCAAAAGCGAACGTGTTTATATGCTCATCTAATTTATCTACCGTCGTTTGTGCCATCTCTTTGACTTCGTCGTCAAATTCACCCGGTGTTGTCGGTGTAGGAATTGCCTCAAAGTTCTTGTTGACTAAACCGAGGACACGATTGAGAAGGTTGCCGAGATCGTTCGCGAGATCTGCATTGTAACGCGCGTGTAAACGAGCGGGACGGTAATCACCATCGTTGCCGAAACTAAATTCGCGCAGGAGGTAATAACGGAACACATCAACACCATAAGTGGCAATATCGCCATCCATATCAATGAAGATGCCCCGCGTTTTGCTCAGTGCTTCGCCATTTTTTGTCAACCAACCGTGCCCGACGATATGTTTAGGAAGTGGTAAGTTCGCAGCCATCAGCATCGCAGGCCAAAGCAGCGCGTGAAAACGGGTAATGTCTTTTCCCATCATGTGAACATCAGCGGGCCAAAAGGTTTGATAATGCTCGCTATTTGTTTCATAACCGAGAGCAGTAATATAATTACTCAGAGCCTCTATCCAAATATATATAATATGCTCCGGATCAAACGGGAACGGAATTCCCCAAGATAGGGAGGCACGGGAAATACTGACATCTTGTAATCCAGATTCCAGAAAATTTAATAACTCATTACGGCGAGCAACAGGGTAGACGAAATCCGGATTCTCGTGGATATGCGCGAGTAAACGATCTTGATACTTGGAGAGTCTAAAAAAATAATTCTCCTCTTCCAACCATTGCAGTGGCAGTCTATGAATAGGACAGATTTTTTCGTCTGTTAGTTCTTTCTCTGAAAAGAACTCCTCACATGAGAGACAGTAATACCCTTCGTACTTCCCTTTATAAACATCACCGTTGTCATAGAGTACATTAAGGAATTTTTGCGCGCCGCGCTTGTGTAAATCGCTGGTTGTACGGAAAAAGATGTCATGCGAGATGTTCAAGCGTTCCCACAGTTTAACGAACGTTGGCGCGATCTTATCGCAATAAGCTTGTGGTGAGAGCCCTTCCTTTTTAGCAGCGTTATACACATTGGCAGCATGTTCGTCAACGCCGGTAAGAAAGCAGACTTCATTGCCTTTGAGCCGGTGATATCGCGCTAAGACATCGGCGGCGATAGTGGTATAGGCGTTTCCTGCGTGCGGTTCACTGTTGGGATAGTAGATAGGTGTGGTGACGTAAAATGTGCTCATTGTATTTCTTTTCTGGACTCCGGTTAGGCAGTATTAACTCATTTGCTAAAAATTATACCATGAGAATGCTGATTTGTCAATCTCAGTTTTTTGGTTCATTTACCCCCATTTTTTTGTGAGTATAGACTATAGTTGTTATAGGTTGTGATATGTGTAAGAAAGTCAATAGGTTGCTAAGAGTGTATCGCCTCTGCATCGACAATCTTCAATAGAAGTCAGGAGTGCTTGAGAAGTCCAAGTCTGCATCAAGACATCCTTAATGAGGGTAATCACAGCATGAAGTTTGCGTTGCGTATTGCGATGCTCCGCGACGGGTTGTATGTCTTTCTGATAACAAAGAAATGTCAGTCCATAAGTCAGACAGGCAATGAACCATAGAAGTGCGATGCGTGCTTTCTGTGGCTTTTTCAAAACGATGTGTCGGAACCCTAAGCGGGTCTTGATGTCTCTGAACCCGTGTTCGATCTGCATTCTACGTTTGTAGCATTGATGGATTTCAGCGTCTTGATAAACATTGGAGATGAGATACATCGGTTCTTTGAAGGCGGGGTCTCTGACGACACAAAGGTTGAGCGGGATCTGGTGTTTTTGATGATAAAGCACGTTTGAATAGCCGCCGTTGTCCATGTCATCAAGTCTCTTTGTGTTCCCTCGGTGGGTGATGCCAACGTTGCGACAGATACGCATGACGAAGGCGATGTGCTTTGACTTGAGAAAGTCAATGACGTATTGTGCACGTGCGAACCCTCGGTCAAAGACGAACAAAGGTTTCTGTTTTTTATTGCCGAGAACGCTGAGTGTCAGGGCATTGACTTTCAGACAGAAGTTCTGAATGAGGGTATTATGACTTTTATAGGTCATGTTTCGGATCTCTTCATCTTCATAAACGCACCAAAAGATGGGTATGGCGCGGTTGCGAAAAGGAATAGAGGCGACGAGTGCTTTCCATCCGTTAGGGAGGTCGGTCTCATCAACGAGCACATAGAAGTAATGTTGTGTCCTTTGCCAGACCCAGCGACAGACGAAAAGACACCATGCCTCCATGAGCGCATCAAGGGGTAAAGGTGTTTCAAGAAACCGCAGCAACCGTTTCTGCTTCGACTTCTCTTTTTTCACGACGATGGGCAGACGCGCGGCGATGGCGTTGATGCGAAACGTTTTCGCAACAGCGACTGCCAAAATAACGAACAGTAGATTTCGCAGGCTCGTTTTTTTCACATCAACATCCTTGAAAACTTCTGAAAAATGTGTTATCATTTTCTTTGGATGGACCCATTTGGGGGTATATCCGCATTTCATAAAATACCTCCATACATTTTTTACACTTTCTGTAAAAAATTTTGTTTTCTGTATGGAGGTATTTTATCAAAACACCCCTAACTTTCCTATACTTTTTCTTTCAATACCCTTTCAACACAACCCTTAAAAAGAAAATGGGGGTAAATGAACAGTTTTTTGGCTGTAGGGTCATTTATAGTGACATCTAAAAATAATAGGGCACGCTTTGAAAGACAGGCGAGGAAACCTCGCCGCTACAAACCGTCTTTTGTGAAATAGAACTTATGCAAACACTATTTGAGGAGTAGGCGGGCGCGTAGGTTTTCGATAGTCGTAACCTGAGTATCGGGTTCGCCGAGGCACGGGGACCTCGGCGAACAGTGTTTCGGGCACCGAGGTGCAGTCATCAAACAATGTAAACCTGCTGTGTAAGTCCTATTTGAGTAACTTCAAACACATTACCTCTAAAGCCAAGGTAGGGTTTGTGTTTGTGTTTTCGATGAGGGATTTGGTGTCAAAGATCGTCTGGATGGCTTGCTGTATACGCAGTCGGGAGTAGTACGGTGCAATGGATTGAAGTTCATTAAGGGAGTGGATGTGTGTTATTAATTCGCTGGGTGCGCCCTGTTGTAAAAAGAGCAGGTCGCGATACCATGTGACTAACTCGCCTAAAGTATCAGGATTATTTTTGAAATGCTCAGCGAGTCTGAAAGCCGCCAATGGATCTGTTTCCTTGAGAATTTCCGGCACTTCTTCCGTGAATGCCTCGCCTTTTTCAAGTTGCGTGAGTGCTTTTCCGATCGCTCCGTCTGCAGCGATAGCGAGTATTGTGGCTTGCTCTGGTGCTACTGAAAACTTTTCCACCAAGATTTCGGCTAATTCTTGTGTCGGTGTCGGGTGAAATTGTAGAATTTGGCATCGGGAACGTGTGGTTGGCAGCAACACTCGAATGTTTGATGTGAGTAGGATCAAAACAGAGGAAGCAGGTGGTTCCTCAAGCGTCTTGAGTAAACAGTTCTCTGCTTCTGCGTTCATGCGATCCACGTCCGTCAAGATGTAGACTTTCCGACTCGCTTCAAGAGGCTCATAGATAATCCGTTTTTGTAACTCCCGAATTTGTCCAATTTTCAGTAGACTGCCTTCTGGTCGGATAAACTGTAGATCTGGATGGTTTCCAGAATCCACCTTCCGACAAGCGAGACATGTGCCGCATACCGTGGGTGGTTGTGCATCTTGCTGACAGAAAATCAGCTGCGCGAAATAGAGTGCGATCGTCTCTTTTCCAACACCTGTCGGTCCGACGAAAAGATATGCCCCGGCAATACGATCCGATGCCACGGTATGTTGGAGTTGCTCGACAATTTGTTGATGTCCAATGATTGGGTTTTTCATTTTCGGTTCCAAGGAGTGTCTCTATTTTGACAGGTACGCTTGATATTCGGCGAAGAGCGCGGCGTGGACAGCATCTCGGGACTGCGTTGCATCTATTAGTTTAACGCGGTGTGGGTCTGTTTTTGCAGCGTACAGGTACCCTTCGCGGACTTTGCGGTGTAATTCCAACGGCTCTTTGTCTAAACGGTCACGATGTGTATCCCCCCGCTGTTGTCTCTGTAAACCTATTTCCGGCAGTAGGTCAAGGATAAAAGTGATATCTGGGGTCAAGCCACCAGTGGCAACGCGATTTAATTGGTGAATTAGTTCAATGTCAATGCCACCACGATACCCTTGATAAGCGACAGTAGCATCAATAAACCTGTCACAGATAACAATTTGATTCGCTGCCAATGCGGGACGTATGCGTTCGTCTACGTGTTGTGCGCGTGCCGCAGCGATCAACAGCAACTCTGTCATCACTGACATTCCATCGGAGGTCAGAAAGATGTCGCGAATCCGTTCAGAAATAGTCGTTCCGCCGGGTTCGCGGGTGAGCACAACATTCGGACCGAGGACTGTCGCCAACCGTTGTACCTGTGTAGTCTTGCCTGCACCTTCTACACCTTCAAATGTAATAAAGATTCCGCGCTGTGCCATTTTCTCTCTTTTTACACAAAAAGCACCCACATCGGACTTTCACCGACTTCATAGGTAGAAAGCGGCGATAACTCCCCACTCTGACGATTGATACGGTAGGTGGCAAGTTTGCCTGACCCTTGACCGCCAGCAAAAAGGAAATTGCCTGTCCCGTCAATGTTGAAAACTCGGGGTGTAGGTTCTGTCAACTGCTGCCCAATAGCACTGAGTTTCCCGGTATCTGCGTCAATTGCGAATCCTGCTATGCTATCGTGTCCGCGATTGGTGACATAGAGAAACTTCGCCTGTGGATCAATGTGAATTTGCGCGCAGGTGTTGTCCGCCTCGAAATCCGCGGGGAGGGTAGAGAGATCGTCCTGTAGGTCTACTAAGATTCCGGGATGCTCTCCTTCTTGAAGCGTGTACGCCGAGACACTCGATCCTTGTTCGTTTGAGAAATAGAGAATCGGTTTACTCGGATGAAAGCAGAAGTGCCGCGGTCCAATCGGGGCACCCGGATTGAGATTCCCTACAGGGTTCTGTGTGAGTGTGCCTGTCCCCTCATCAAAATGAAACTGATAGATAGCATTTCGAGGGACAGTATGCGGAACGAAAGCAAATCGGTTTGAGGCATCCGTTTCGACGCAGTGGGCATGTATATCGGTTTCGACGGTCTGAAGTGTTTCACCTTGGACGGTTTTATCGTCGCCGATTGCGTGCACGGTAACCTTGCCCGCGCCGTAATAGGCGGAAAGCAGGAAACTCCCCGTTTTGTCCGTTGCGATATAACACGTATCAGCATCCAGCGAAATTGTCCGCAAATGTGAGAGATGCTTCGTCTCGTGATCAATACGGTAACTTGCGATTTCTCGACTGGAGCGCTGACCGGCATATAAATAGTTACCACACGGTGAAAGAGCTAACGGACCTGGAGAACCCGTGACGTTGATATTTTCTTGAAGTTCGATGTCACCATTAGATACATCAAATGTGTAAATGGCGATTCTGTTTTCTCCTGCTATGGAGAGATAAACGTGCGTTTGCATTTTTTAACTATGGACCTCCGTGCAGATTGACCTTAATGAAGATAAAAAAAATAATTCGGTAATTTCTTATGGATGTCCGGTGCGGTTAGGAAACCGCACCTACCGGGCCTGGCGAAAACCGGCATTACCGATTTAAATACTTAAACTTCATATATGTCAATCTGGTCTTTGATGTGATTCTATATATTTCTTTCTGGGATAATTGCATTCTTCCGTTTTAGGACCTCAATTATTCCTGGCTTGGTGCAAGGCTGAAAATACCGGCGGCACCCATGCCCCCGCCGACACACATTGTTACCATGCCGTATTGGTGATTTTGTCTACGCATTTCATTAATCAGACTCACAGTAAGTTTTGTGCCTGTGCAACCGAGTGGATGTCCGAGGGCGACTGCGCCACCGTTGACGTTCACCTTTTCGAGGGGTAGTTGTGCCTCTTGAATTACGGCGAGGGCTTGCACGGCAAACGCTTCGTTAAGCTCTATGACATCTATATCGGCTAAAGTTAATCCCGCACCCGCGAGTGCTTTAGGGATTGCTGGCACCGGTCCGATTCCCATAATTTCAGGCGGTACACCGGCCGTGGCATAACCAATAAAACGGGCTAAGGGTTCATAACCCTCTGCCTTTGCTCGCGCCTCGGACATGAGGACGACTGCGGCGGCAGCGTCGCTCATCTGGGAAGCGTTGCCAGCCGTTACTGTGCCGTCCACGTGAAAAACAGGCTTGAGGGATGCCAGTGCTTCTGTTGAAGTATCGCGGCGCGGTCCTTCATCCGTATCAAAGAAAGCACTCACGGTTTCAGGAGTGTCTTCGGAATTGAGGTGTGTCTCTTTTACCGTCAACGGCACGATTTCTTCTCGGAATTTGCCTGCATCAATTGCGGCAATCGCCTTGCGGTGGCTCTCGTACGCATAAGCATCTTGCGCAGTGCGAGATATACTATATTTCCGCGTCAGGTTTTCAGCAGTCAATCCCATGCTTAGATACGCCTCCGGTGCGTGTTCGATGAGCGAAGGGTTCGGCGAGAGGTTAGCACCGAACGGTACCTGACTCATGCTTTCCACACCACCTGCTATAACTATCTCGGCACGTCCAGACAGAATTTGCTCGGCACCCATCGCTATTGTTTCTAAACCCGATGCACAGAAACGGTTGATCGTAAGGGCAGGGATGGAGACCGGAAACCCTGCTCGTAAACTGGCAATACGAGCGACGTTGTAACCCTGCGGTCCCTCATGTGTAGCACACCCGATAATGACATCGTCTATGGTATGCATGTCCAGATGTGGGAGTCTCTCCACTGCACCGCGGAGCGCAGCGGCGGCGAGTTCGTCTGGACGCGTATTTTTCAGTGTGCCTCTACCGGCTTTTCCGACGGCTGTGCGCACCGCAGATACGATAACCACGCTTGATGTCGCTCGCATTATTTCTACCTCTTCTGGACCGTCGCTTCTATCCTTGCGTGCGTCTGCTGTTCTCCGCAAAGACCGAGGAATACCTCATGCTCCAAGTCAAGCAGATATTGTTCGGTGACGAACTGTGGAGCCGAAAGTGTACCACCGCATAGCACATACGCCAATTTATTAGCGAGGTACTGTGTATAATCGTCAATGGTGTCCGCTTGCCGAAGTTGATGCATCTGTAGATTAAGTCGAGCAATCCCTTCCTCACCAAGGACAAGTATCTGTTGCGGCTCAGGTGGAGAATACCCCGCTCCGTGCATTGAGAGAACGAGTTGCTTGGCATCGTCAAGGTGTGTCTCTTGGTTGGATGAGACAGCATCCGTGTGACGGAGGTAACCGAGTTCCATCGCATCTGCAGCGTTTTGTGAAACGGTGGATTCGCGGATCGTATCAAAAGCCTTATTAACGGACGGAAACAGATCCTGAATCGGTGCGGGCAGCGTTTGTCCCTCTAAACACCGAAGTGCCATCTCCTTAGTGCCACCGCCAGCCGGAATAAGTCCTACGCGAAGTTCAACGAGACCGAGGGAACTTTCAGAGAAGGCTTGCACCCTATCGGCACCGAATGCGAGCTCACATCCACCACCGAGTGCCATACCCGCTGTCGCTGCGACGACCGGCTTTGATACCGTCCGGAGTCTTGTGCAGACGGTTTGCAGTTTGCGGAGTGTTCCTGAAATAGCGTCCCAATCTTGGCTCTTAGCACGCTCCAACAGAAGGATGAGGTTGAGTCCCACCGAAAAATGCTTCGCTTCTGTAGCGATGACCATGCCTGCGTAATTGGCTTCTACTTCGTCCAACGCGGCATCAAACATCTCCAGCATTTCGTCGCCAATGATGTTCAATTTGCCATGAAGTTCAAGTCGAGCGATACCGTCGCCGAGGTCTATCAGACTGGCATCCGCATTGGAAATGATAGGTTTAGCCTCTGTCGTTTTTAACGTTGACATTTCAATAATTTACCTTAGTGGCGTTTCCAAACCGCCGGTAACTGAGTACTACACATCAAAATGATAGACGATTTCATCAAACCGATCCGCTGCAAAGGTGAACAAGAAGACTAAATTCTCAGTGCCTGTGCAACGGAGTGAATGTTTTGCATTAGCGGGTATGAAGACTGATGCGCCGGGACTGAGCGATGCCTCTTGATCGTCTATTGTCACATACCCAGAACCACTGATGACATAGTATGTCTCCGTAGGGGCATGGTGATGGAGTGGGAGCAGGGTCCCCGGAGTCATCTCTGCTATTCCGGTAGAGAGTTGACTGCTGGGTCCGCGTTCACCTGATATAAGGATTTTCCAACGGACGGGACTCTTGGCGACGAGGTCTGGATCTTCCCAAGTTTCCCAGTCAAGTTCTGCGTCGTTGAGGATGATTGGTCTCTGTTCATTCATGAGGCATACTCCATCTACATTGTGGGGTCCACAACGGCACCCATAAATAACACGGTTTCTGTCTGGTTATCACGAATCGCAAAGAAAAACGGTCGGTCTACAACAAACGGAATAGGCGGTATAAATGCCGCTTCCTCCGTTACTGCTACGTCTTCCTCGAAAAATACAAACGTCCCCGTCGCGGCTTCAGTGCCCTCTTCGCTGACTTCAACAATCGCTTGATGGTTTAAATAGCTAATAAACACAGGCACCGGTGAAACCCGCATACGGCTGAAATCTGCATTAGCACCATCGAACGCGATACCCATACCGAGTTGGCCCAACGGGCTCCCAAGCTCTGCTGAGTATCTTAGTTTGAATTTGGGCATGACAAGTGCCACTTCCGATTCGGAGAATTGCGACATCCAACTCTCCCAATTCCCAGCATTTAAATGTCCTAAGAAGGTGTTGAGATCCGTGTCTTCATCCGGTAGAAAGATGTACATACCCATTTGACCATCGCCATAAGGGAGACTCACAGCCTGAAAGTTTTCATCCACATAGTAGGGGTACCAATCTGTCTTGTGCATCATTGGGACCTGTTTGTCGGCACCGTCCGCGAGATAGAAAGGTTTGTTTGTCTACGGTTCGGGATGTATCGAATTCTTCTTGCCAATCTCCCTTGAAATAAATTCCGCTAATTAGGCATACCACCGTTGATGGCGCAATTGCCTCAATAATATTTGAAATCCTGCCATCGGTGTTGTCACTCACACTCTGATTAATCGTTGAAACATTATCCGGTTCGGTGAAATCAATTGTTGAGATTTCTGTATCTGAGAGAGGTTTTTAGGAATTACCACCAAGCATTTCGGTTATATCCGGTTAAATCGATTTTTTGATCGAAGGATAAAAGCATTAAAACCGTTTTCATCGGTTCAAGCGGGTAACCTAGGGAACGAAGTTGACTTTCATATCTGCTCCCTTCAGCGGTTATCCACAGTCGTTGTGTTGGAATCGCTGCTTGTACGGATGCGATGACCTCCATTGGGTCCTCATCTGGCACAATAGGGTCACGGATTAACCCGTGTGGATAATGTTCTGACGGCTCATCCCATCTCGTATAACCGACAATGTTTTGACCATGAAACAAAACACGGTAACCACTCATGTTGTACTGATGCACCTTTATTCTGTACTGATCGCAATTAACTGAGGGTGTTTCATAAATGGTTATTTTTTATCGAAAACAGGTTTTAATGTAAGAAACATTTCGTGTAGGTATCCCGCATCGGAGGTTCATTAACATTGATACCTGCAAAAGTAGGATACCGAGTCCCAAAAAGGTAGAAACATATGCCAAACCTCGCACCGGTAAAGGTTTATGCTGCCCTGTGATCGACAAGAGTTTGCTCAACAAATCAAAGACAGGTTCAATGGCTATCTTTCGCGCGCCTTGGTATGTTGCGACCTGTGTTGCTGTATAGAGCGGGTCTGCCCCCAAGAGTGCGGTGGCTTCGTCTAAAGTCGTCTTGGGTGTTAACAAAAGCACGTCGACTTCCGCGAAAGCCGTGGCGCGTTTTTTATCGACGTACCCGTTATCAGCAACGATACACCGCGTGCCTCGGTCAATGAGTTTTTCTTTCTTGGTATCCAATACGTTGCGTTCATTGACGTTCGCGGGTTCGACCTGAAACATCACTGGAAATCCACCGTGGGTGGCGGTGAGATGGAGTCCGTATCCATAGACCCATCCGTGATACCCACTTTTCGACCAAGTGGCAGTTGTATCAACACCACGTAAGCCTTTGGGTATCTCATTGTTGAGGCGATCCTTCTGATGCCAGACGGGCCCCGCCGCTTTGAACAGACTCTTATCTTCATAAACGACTTCTTGCGGGAAGTGTCCACCATCGCTGATGCTCCATGTCGCAACGTATTCAGTGAAAGCCTGAAGTGTCGGTGTCAATGCTTTGTATCTGCGTCCGAGTGTCACGTGAGAGGGACACCGGGGAAGTCGACATCTTTCAAGGTAGAGCGGATGGTGAAATAAGTAATCCTGTTGTGCGCGCATCGCGGTAATCCCCTTGAGTGTCATGACGGCGTAAAAGACGATGAGAGAAGCATCCGGATACGTCTCGGGTCTCCCTCTTTTTGAGACTTTTTCCGTAGTTGTTAAGAACTCATCTAACAACGAAAAAAGAAATGTGATATACTCTATCATGTCAGGATATTTCATGGGTATCTCCTTGAAACTAATTTCTTAGTGGTAAAAAATTAATTCAAAGAGTACCCTTTATCCTGATTTTTGGCAATTATTATTTATGAAACACCCTCAATTAACTGGAAAATTTTGCCTCCCCCACCTTTCATCAAGCTGGGGGAAAGTGCTTAAATCTTTTAGATTCGGCTGCATCCATCTGAGCGGTGATTCATTCGGATGTGGTGGAAGTTGGATTTGGAATTCTTGCGTAAATTTTTGGTAGCCAACTTTCTGATACAGTCGAATAGCTTCTTTTTCATCAGCTTCAAGAATACTACCTCGATACCCTTTTTTCTGGAAGTATGCGTGCAGCTCCTGCATTAATCGGGTTGCGATACCTTGGCGGCGCATATCTGGAACAACAAAGACAGCCCCCACTGTTCCGAACCTTTGAAGTTTGTCCTCAATGAAAAATGAATAAGGGGCACCCTGTACATGTCCCACGACTCTTTCATTGACAAGTGCTAAACGTACTCCTTCTGCTTCAATGTGTGGATTTTCAAACTTATTTCGATAGACATCTTCGTTAACTTGCCCAGCAGGCAACAACAATTCTAAAATAGCATCGTCATCACCGGGCTGCCAGTGTCTATAAATGATTGTATTATGCATGTGTCCCTTCTATATTTGATGAAACGAGGATTTTCCGTAAAATAATGATGAGACAGTGGTCCTTCATAACATCACTGCCCACACTTGTTCAAGTAAAATGTTCAAGTAGGAATAGCCTAACAAGTTTACAAAAAAGTGTCAAGGAAAAAATCAAGTTTCAAGCTGATTTTGTCACTTACCCCCATTTTTTCCTGAGTGGTTTTGTGTAAGGTGTTTGGAGAAAGAAAAGTCGGAAAATCTGGTGTGTTATGATAGAATACCTCCTTAGGATCAACCCTTTTTTTTCCGAACCTAAGGAGGTATTCTGATGAGATATTCCCAAAAACGGGTCCATCCGGGAAAGATTATAGCAGGTTTGCGAGAAGTTTTCAAGACCGTTTCGTTGAAAAAGACGCGTCAGCGTAACTTCTTTTTGATGGTCGCTGCGGTGTGTGTTTCGCGAACCTTCCGTATCAACGAGATTGCTTCAAGATTGCCGATTTGTGTTAAAACAGAGAAGTCGAAACAAAAACGGGTGCTGCGTTTCCTTGAGACGCCGTTTCCGTTGGAAAGTGTGATGGCTGCTTGGTTGGCGTATATCACGGGGTGTGTGTGGCGCTCGAAGCGCAAACCGCAACAGGCGGTGGTTCTCATAGATGAGACGGATTTACCGGGGGGGTGGAAAGCGATTGTTGCAGCGATCCCCTTCCGCAACCGTGCTATCCCTATCTATTGGCATATCTATAAGAACGAGGAGATCGCAGATGGCACCTACAAAAGTCATAATGAGATCATCCAAGATTTCTGCCTGGATGTGCGCAAACACCTCGTTGAAGCGTCAGGAGATAAAGGCGTTGAACCCGTCTTGGTTTTTGACCGTGGCTTTGCGCGTGCAAGATACGTTATCAAGTTTCTTGACGAAAAAGGCATACGCGTCGTGATGCGCGTGCCACGCAACGTCGGTGTCTATGTCAACGGGTCTCTGAGGCAGGGCTATTCAGTTTTCCAATTTCTCATTGGATGAGTTTAACTGCGAGTAAAGGTTTTGAAGCGAGAAATCGTATTGTTTCAGAGATTTTTGTGTGTCCTGCGAAGCGTAAAACAGACATGGCAGTGTTGCGTAATGCTGCGATGACTTGTGGTATACTCCCGGTTCTCGCCTGTGAAGCGTCCTCCCCGAGAACGGTGTCTCGGACCCAATGGACTTTGTTTTCTATCGTCCAATGTTCGCGTCGGAGTTTGAGCAAGTCTTCTGCGGATGCGACTTCGGGTGAGAGACTCGTGATGCCATACTGCGTCTGCGAGGAGATCTGGGCTGTTTTTGTGTTTTCTCGCTGAGATTGGTATTGATAAACCTGAGCGATTCCGGGCCATTTGATGTAATCTGTGAGCAATGTGCTTGCGGTTAGGGTGCGTGTGGTGGTCAACCCGTGTGATGTTTCAACATGGGTGTAGGTATGAAGGTGTGCGCCTTCTTGGGTGTGAAGGTTTTCAAAGCGTCGGGTCTCAACCTCTGTGGCATCTGTCTCCGAGAGGGGTTCAAAGAGTTGCTGAATGTCGTCATACATCTGTTTGTGATTTTCTTTGACAGGCAGCGCATAGTCTGCCTGATGTTCGAGAACTTCTTTACAAAAGGTTCTCTGCGTCAAAAGGGCATCTGTCGTCACGACTTTCTCTGCGACATCAAACGCTTTGAGGAGTTGTGTTGAGATCGGAATCTCGTTGGTTTTCCCACTGACAGGCTGTTGTGCGAGGGTAATCCCTAACTCATGACAGACTGCGGAAAGTAAATGTGTCCGGTATCCCGTCTCTGGGTTTTCAGAGCCACATAACTCTTTACCATCAATAGCGACTCCTTGTAGACGCTGTGTTTTGAAAGCTTGAAAGTCTTCAAGTTTTGAAGACACCCATTTCGTTAGGGATGCTTCGAGACTCACTACGTCAAGACGCTTCAAGAGATTATGCAGTGTTGACGCACGCGGGGTTTTCTTAGACCTGAAACCTAATGCTTGGATCAGTTCGGGTTGGCTCCGTGCCCACGTCGCTACAGAGGTATAACCTCTATGTCCCGTCATCAGACCGATGATGATCAAAGCCAGGATAGAGACCAAAGGATAGCGTTTGCCTTTTTTATGGCGTGGATCCGGCACTTCTGCTAATATATCAAGTAAGTGGCAAGAGGAACTGCTTGTCATGATTCACCTCAAAAAATAGGTTCATTTTTTACGGTGAAGGATAGCACATATCGCGTGAAAAATCACGCGATATGTGCTATCTCAAAATATTAACAGATGTGAAAAATATTACAAAAAATTCCGAAAACTGAATAGCCCTGGTCTCTGAGGAAACTTGATGACCTCAAAGAGGGGTCGCATCGGGATATACTTTACCATACCACGGAGGCACTCCCCTTGAACCTTTATGTCGTCCGAGACAACGCCTTCAAAGACCCGATGTATCTGATTTCAAATCGGATCTCAGGACCGCAGATCCACACCTGCTACAAACGCAGGATGCAGATTGAACACGGGTTCAGGGACATCAAGTCCTGTTTCAAGTTCAAGCAACTCGTCTTGAAAAAGAAGCAGAAACCGCGCATCGGGCTACTTTTCTTGATCGCCGTTTTTGCTTACGGACTGCTCTTTGTGACTTATGAGAAATCGGCAGACATCTGGGCGAAGACCTTCCACCCGACACGCAAGATATATTCCGTCATAAACGTTATCAAGACCGTCATCACCGATACATGGACACAAGAGAAACTCCTCTTATTTTCTCAACAGACTTGTCTGAAAAACTTAGACTTTCTTGCTACGCAATGACAGACTTTCTCACACAGACACCAGACCACTACAACCACACACTGAGAAAAAATAAAAATGGGGGTAAGTGACGGTTATGTTCTACTTGACAAAAAATAGGGGGTTTGCTAAAATTATAGTGAAGTGTTTTGGAAACTTTCAAAAAACGGTCCACGGAGACTTCACGTTCTTATCAAGTGAGGAACATTCCAACACTGATACGGAGGAAATCATGGATACTCTAAACGATTTTCAACTCAAGCAAAGAAAATACATGCCTACTTTTCCAAAAGCGAGCGGAAAACCGACCGTTTACATCGAAGGATACCCTTGTGAGGACGATGAGCCTATGGCAGCAACAGGTTTTCACGCCGACCAGATTTCTATCTTTTCTGACCAACTCACGCGATACTTTCAAATCAATGCACACATCTACATTGGCGTTGACAGTTTCATTTACTACCGTGAAGGCGACATCACAAAATTCGTAGCACCCGATGTTTACGTTGTCCTTGGTGTTGATAAATTTCCACAGCGGCGAAGTTTTTATACGTGGTCAGAAGGTGCTGTCCCTGCGGCTATTTTTGAATTTCTTTCCGATTCAACAGCCAATCAGGATCGGCATGAAAAAGTTCAAGTCTATCTGAGGGATATGGGGGCTCAAGAGTACTACATTCACCAACCTGAAATGAAGAAACCTTCGGAGTTTCGGGGATGGAGGCGCAATCCCGTGGGGGATATCGTCGAAATCGCCCCCGATGTGCAGGGAGGCTTGTTTAGCGAAGCGTTAAATCTCTGGTTTCGGTGGGAGGATCAACTTCATAGCCACGTCAGACTTTTACGTCCTTATCTTCCGGATGGTACCCCGATTACAACTTCTATGGAGGAGCAGCACCTTCGGATGGAGGAGCAGCACCTTCGGATGGAGGAGCAGCACCTTCGGATGGAGGAGCAGCACCTTCGGGTAGAAGCAGAAACGCTCGCCGCAGAAGAGACACAACGGCGAAGAGAAGCAGAAACGCTCGCCGCAGAAGAAGCACAACGGCGACGGGAAGCAGAAGTTGAGCTAGAACGTCTCCATAAGCAACTCGCTAACCACCAAGATAACGGCATTTAACGGGTTTTTCTTCCACTTATGCGCCCTTTCAGTTCTTCCCTTGCTAACTTAAACTTTTGGCAAAGCATTTCACACCCTTTCAACACAAATAGGAAACGAATCGAGGGCTATCCCGTCACAGCACCTTCTGAAGCGGAAGAGACTGAGTTCGCATATTTCGCCATGACACCGCGGGCATAGCGCGGTTCAGGAGGTGTCCACTGCTCAAAGCGTGCTTGGATTTCAGCGTCGGAGAGTTGAACGTCGAGTCGCCGTTCCTTGGCATCAATGACGATTTCATCGCCTTCTTGGAGGATGGCAATAGGACCGCCTTTTGCGGCTTCAGGAGCGACATGACAGATCATAAAACCGTGCGTTGCACCAGAGAATCTGCCGTCGGTTAAGAGAGCGACATCTTCACTCAAACCCGCGCCGACGATTGCTGCCGTTACGCCTAACATCTCACGCATACCGGGACCACCGGTGGGTCCCTCATAACGGATAACGATGACATCACCGGGTTTGATCTCCCCACCTTTAATAGCGGCGAAAGTATCCTCTTCACGCTCAAAGATGCGTGCGGGACCGCGATGAAGGGTTTTGTCCTGTCCAGCTAACTTGATAACACATCCATCTGGTGCGAGATTGCCTCTTAAGATGGCAAAGCCGCCGGTCGGTTTGAGTGGTGCATCTACAGGTCTAACAACTTGTTGTCCGTCCGTTTCCACAGCTGCACCTGCCTCTACACCGATCGTTTTGCCTGTGACGGTAAGCTCGTCGGTGTAAAGTAAACCTGCCTCTGCTAAACGTTTTGCCAAGAACGGAATGCCGCCCGCCTCATAAAGATCCGTGGCGACAAACTGTCCGCCGGGTTTGAGATCTGCTAATACTGGTGTTCTTTGACTAATGGCATGGAAGTCCTCAAGCGTCAAGGGGATCTGTGCCTCGTATGCAATAGCAAGCAGGTGGAGCACGCCGTTGGTAGACCCACCGGTCGCGGCAACAGAGGTAATCGCATTCTCAAGGGATTTACGGGTAATAATTTGGCTCGGTCGTCGGTCAGCAGCGAGCATGTCCATAACGAGTTGTCCGGCTTTGTATGCCTCATTGTCCTTGTCTTCTAAGACAGCAGGGACACTCCCACTTCCCAAGGGAGCGATACCCAACATTTCAACGGCTGTTGCCATGGTATTGGCAGTAAATTGCCCACCGCATGCGCCGGGACCGGGGCATCCCTTGCTGATCAGGTCATCGAGTTCTTCGACGGTTATTGTGCCTTTAGCATGCTGCCCGACCGCTTCAAATACATCTTGGATGGTGACATCGCGTCCCTGAAAGTTACCCGGCATGATTGAACCGCCGTAGAGGGTGAGCGATGGAATGTCTAATCGAGCCAACGCCATGACGGTGCCGGGGACGGTTTTATCGCATCCACAGAGGGCGACAACAGCATCAAACATGTTGCCAATCGAAACTAATTCGATCGAATCGGCGATAATCTCTCGACTAATGAGCGAGGTTTTCATGCCTTCGGTGCCCATGGTGATACCATCAGAGATACTAACGGTATTGAACTCAAGCGGTGTTCCGCCTGCGGCGCGGATGCCCTCTTTGACTTTAGCGGCAAGCCTTCTTAAATGGAAGTTACAGGGACCGATCTCGATCCATGTATTGGCAACCCCGATAATCGGTTTGTCAAGGTCTTCAGGTGAAAGCCCACCATCACCAAACATGAGCATGGTGCGTGCAGCAGCACGGTCAGGTCCGTCGGTAATTGCATAGCTTCGGGGTTTCAACTTATTGGACATTTATTTATGATCTCCTACAGATTAATAAACGAGCAGAAGGCGGAGGCATGGGAAATCGGTTTCCCTACAACGCCGAAATTTAGAAATCGCAACTACATGGTAAATTCGTAGACGAGGTCTCCGTCTGGAGCATCTTTGAGTCGTAAAACGATCGTGCCTGCTTCCTGTCGATAAGCGTTCTGATACATGGTTTTGATTGGCGTAAGATCGAAGTGATACTCTTCAGTTAACCACGCCTTACAGAGATCACCGTTTGCATTATGTGCCAGTGAAATGGGCAACTGAACCGGAAATGACTCAAGAAACAAATCCGATGCAACGAGGGTAAATTCATGGGTTTCGCATCCGCCGCCGTAGGATACGTTGAGCGTCAGTGTATCATCTATTACCGTAGCAGCGTTCAGAACATATCTATCAGTTCCGAACATCTCACCAGCATCGCCAATGAAAACGTTTTCTGTGTCTGGTTTTCCATCTGGTTCACCATCAACAGCAGTAGCGGGTAAGATGGTATCATCAGATTTTGTTACAATCTCGTTTAGTTGTTTCTCACACCCTATTGTAAAGAGGATGAGTAGACCCAAGGTAAATCCGATAACGTTTTTTAGTAATCGCATATTGTGAACCCCTATCGAAAATCGCAAGCACAGCTCGCTCCTACATAAGAGATATACGCAATCGTCGGAAATCGCAAGCACAGCTCGCTCCTACATAAGAGGTATACGCAACATGGACCCATTAAATTTTTTAGACTTCATCAAAACGGGTCTAATGGATCGATTATTTTCTTACATGCCAAGCCAACTGTTAAGCATGCCACCATATTTCGCGATGAGTCCGGCAAAAACAACAGACACCATAGACATCAACTTAATCAAGATATTAAGCGAGGGACCAGAGGTATCTTTGAAGGGATCTCCGACGGTATCACCGACAATAGTCGCTTTGTGCTGGTCGGAGCCTTTTTCACCGTATTCCTCCGCGTGTTTGCCTTCTTCAATAAACTTTTTGGCGTTGTCCCATGCACCACCGGCGTTTGCCATCATGATTGCGAGGACGAAACCGGTTGCTAAACCGCCTGAGAGCAACCCTAAGACACCACCGACATCAAAAATTAGACCGACAGCGACAGGCACAACGATAGCAATAAGCGATGGGAAAATCATTTCGCGCTGCGCGCCGGCGGTTGAAATCTCAACACACCGTGCGTAATCCGGTTTCTCTTCGCCCCTCATAATGCCGGGTTTCTCTCGAAATTGGCGGCGGACCTCTTCTACCATAGCACCGGCGGCACGTCCGACGGCTTTCATTGTCAATGCACAGAAATAGAACGCCATCACTGCACCGAGGAACAATCCGATGAGTACTTGCGGGTTCATCAGGGTAACATCGTAGTAATCCATGAATTGACTAACGGTAACCTTCTCCATATCAATAACAACCGTGCCGTCACGATGAATATCCAGTGTATTCTTACCTGCTAAATGGGTTAATCCGTATCTGATTTCTTCCAAGTAGGCGGCCAAGAGTGCGAGTGCGGTTAGTGCGGCTGAACCGATTGCAAATCCTTTACCGGTTGCGGCTGTGGTATTCCCGAGTGCGTCCAACTGATCTGTGCGTTCTCGGACACTTTCATCCAGTTTTGCCATTTCAGCGTTTCCACCCGCATTGTCTGCAATGGGTCCATAAGCGTCTGTGGCAAGTGTTATTCCGAGCGTCGCCAACATACCGACAGCAGCGATACCAACACCATAAAGTCCCATCAGTGGTTCTGTTGCTCCACCGGGGAGATAGTAGCTGATAGCAACTGCAACAACAATAGTTAGAACTGGAATGGCTGTTGATTCCATACCGACAGCAATGCCTTCAATAATTACGGTTGCGGGTCCGGTTTGTGCCTGCTTCGCGATGGCACGCGTTGGGGCATAATCGTGAGAGGTAAAGATTTCGGTGACCTTGCCGATAATCAGGCCTGCAACAAGCCCAGTGACAATCGCCCCCCACACCTGCCATTTGTTGGGAAGATCGAGGTAGATAAGGACAGGGAGCGACAAGACTGCGATACCTATAGAACTACCGTTAATGCCGAAGTTAAGTGAGCCCATCAACTGTTTCATTGACGCGCCTTCTTTTGTTCGCACCATATAGATGCCCAAAATGGAGAGGATCACACCGATGCCAGCGATAACCATCGGTGCCGAGAGATATTTAAGCTGGTCCGCAACAAGGTTATTGTGATCGTAATTGAGATCTTTGGCAGCGACAGCAGCGACAGCAGCGACTCCAAGGGCAGCTGTTGCGAGGATTGAACCCGCATAAGATTCGTAGAGGTCCGCCCCCATGCCTGCGACATCGCCGACGTTATCACCGACGTTATCTGCGATGACAGCAGGATTGCGCGGGTCGTCCTCCGGAATTCCGGCTTCAACTTTCCCAACAAGATCTGCCCCGACATCCGCGGCTTTCGTATAGATGCCACCACCGACGCGGGCGAAGAGTGCCTGCGTTGAAGCACCCATGCCGAAACTTAGCATAATCACAGTAATCTGCGGTAGAGGGTTTACTTCTAAAAATCCGGGTAATATTTTGGGGAAGAGGTAGTAGAGAATAAGAAACCATCCGGTGATGTCAAGGAGTGCGAATCCAACAACTATCAATCCCATGACTGCCCCTGCGCGGAAGGCGACCTTTAAACCGGCATTGAGTCCTTCCATGGCAGCACTGGTAGTACGAGCGGAGGCGTTGGTCGCGGTTTTCATACCGAGGAAACCGCAGAGCCCAGAGAAAAAACCACCCGTTAGAAACGCAAACGGAACGACCTTGTTTTGGGCATCAAGGACAAAAGCCATGAAGACGAAGATAAGACAGAGGACAACAAAGACAATACCTACTACTTTGTATTGTTGCCTGAGATATGCCATCGCGCCATCGCGTACGGATTGTGCTATGTCGCGCATTGTTTCATTGCCCTCGTCCTGTTTCATTACAGCGCGGTAAAAATGATAAGCAAATCCCAAAGCGATGAGTGCACCAACGGGGGCGATCCACCATATCGGAGGTACATCTGGGCGAGGGCTTTTTTGAGCAAAAGCTTCGGTGGCTAAATTAAGGATGGGTAAGGATATCAGAAATGATTTCCAATTTAGCCACCGCCTTTTGCAAGTGATATCAAGCATTTAAAACCTCTCTTTTCTATTTTTCATTCTTATTTTTTATTTCGATTTAAACAATTCGAGTGCCTGACCGACGAGGTAGAGTGAACCTGTAATGCAGATCAGGTCCGTCGGCGATGCGGATGCTAACGCTCTGGCAATTGCTTTTTCTGGGTTTGGGCATATTGTAATTTTCTCACATAATAATATACCAGACCATGCATCCTGTATTGCTTCAGCGGGCATCACACGTGGGTTCTCGGAAACTTGTGTGGCAATTACCGAGTCTGCGGTTTTAGAGACAATATCCCCAATTGCCTTAACATTTTTATCTTTCATTAAACTAACGATAAAAATCGCCTGAGTGTAACGAAAACTCTCACGGAGTGTCAAGCATAGTGCCTCCATCGAGACAGGGGAATGCGCTCCATCGAGTACAACAAGTGGGGAAGACCGAATCCGTTGGATGCGTCCGTGCCATTGCACATTTTTGAATCCTGCATAAACGCTGTTTTTCGGGATTGTGTATCCTTTCTGTTTCAGGCATTCAATCGCTGCGATAGCAGTCGTTGCATTCACAAACTGGTGATACCCCAGCAGCGGCATAGTAAGTTGCGGGTAACTCTCAGAGTTTGTTTCCACGTCAAATTGTTGTGCTATAGGGACACCATTGGCATTCTGGACGAGATGTAAAATGGATGCAGGATGATCTCGTCCTACATTACTGACAACTGGCTTGCAATCTGTGTCGTGGGTTTTCACTTCAACAATCGGTGCATTCCGTTCGTTTGCGACCTTTTCAAACACTGCTCGCGCTTCAGGATGTTGTGGCGCGAGCGCGAGAGGACATCCGTCTTTAATAATCTCCGCTTTTTCAGCGGCTATCTCGGCATAAGTTTCCCCCAATATCGCCGTGTGCTCTAAACCAACCGGCGTGATAACAGTTGCGACGGGCGTGACAACGTTAGTTGCATCAAGCCTACCCCCTAAGCCTACTTCAATAACAGCAAAATCAGTCGCTTTGTCGGCGAAATAGGAGAAGGCAAGCGCAGTGTATATTTCAAAGAAGGAAACACGTCCGAATTCGGAAGCGGAAACGGTTTCAATTGCGGGTTTGATCTTCTCAATATAGAAAGCAACGTCTGCCTCTGAAATTAGCTCACCATCAATACGGCATCGTTCTCGCGGCGTAATGAGATGCGGCGATGTAAACAAACCGGTTTTATAACCTGCGTGTGTAAGTACAGACGCGACGAGTGCGGCGGTAGAACCTTTCCCTTTGCTCCCCGCAATGTGGATAACCTGCAATCTATTGTGTGGATTGCCGAGTAATTTCAGCAAGAGAGAGATTCGGTTGAGATTGTAGAGCCGTGCCTGCCGCGAAAAATCAGGACTTCTTTCATAGTCAATAAACGCTTCAATATAAGCGAGTGCGGCTTCGTAGTCCAATTTTTCGTGCTGCTCCGGGGTACGGCATACGGTTGTGCCTACTCGTTTAGATACTCGTAAATCGGGAATTGTGTGCAGAGTTCCTTGACTTTCTCTCGAACCTGACGTTTGATAGCGGCTTTCTGCCTGTTTTCAAGTGTCTCTGTGATAAAATCGGCGACTTGAACCATATCATTCTCTTTCATGCCGCGCGTGGTAATCATCGGAGTTCCGATACGTAAACCGCTTGTCGTTCTTGGTTTCCTTTTGTCGAACGGAATTGTATTTTTATTTACAATAATCCCCGCATCTTCCAAGTGATCGGCAGCTTGTCGTCCACTCAATTTCTCGTATTTCGAGGTGAGATCTATCAGCATCAGGTGATTGTCGGTTCCACCGCTCACCAATCGGAACCCATTTTCGATGAGCCTTGCAGCAAGTGCCTTTGCATTTTTAACAATCTGTGCTTGATATGTTTTAAAATCGGGCTCGCTGGCTTCTTTGAAAGCGACAGCTCTCGCTGCGATTGTATGGAGGAAAGGACCACCTTGTAAACCGGGAAACACAGCGCGGTCAATTTTGTCTGCATATTCTTTTCTGCACATAATCATAGCACCGCGAGGCCCCCGTAAGGTTTTGTGTGTTGTTGTCGTAATTACATCGCAATACGGAACAGGGTCCGGGTGAACGCCACCCGCGATAAGTCCTGCGATATGCGCTATATCTGCGAGTAGATAGGCACCTACGGAATCAGCAACCTGCCGCCATGCAGCGAAATCGAAGTATCGAGGATAGGCTGTTGCACCGACGACGATGAGTTTCGGACGATGTTGTGCTGCGAGATGCGCGATTTCTTCCATGTCAATACGCTCGGTCTCAGCATCAACACCATAAGCGACAATATTGTAATATCTGCCTGAGAAGTTGACTTTATCGCCGTGGGTGAGATGTCCACCGTGGGTGAGGGACATTGCTAAAATGGTGTCCCCGGGTTCAAGCAGTGCATGGTAAACTGCCATGTTGGCTTGGCTACCGGCGTGCGGTTGGACATTGACGTGTTCAACGCCGAAAAGTGCCTGCGCGCGTTCAATCGCGAGTGATTCGACATCATCCATAAACTGGCAGCCGTTGTAGTAACGTTCACCTGGGTAGCCTTCGGCGTATTTATTGGCGAGGATACTGCTCTGGATTTCCATAACGGCACGGCTGGCGTAGTTCTCCGACGGGATTAGCATAAGAGAATTTTGCTGGCGTGTTAGGTCATTAGCAACGATTTCAACGATCTGTGGGTCAATTTCACCTAATAATTTGTTCATTTTCTCGCTCGTCGTTTATAATTAAAATGATGTTGTGCTATAAAGGTTTAGAACATAAATTTTAACACAGATTTGCCACAAATTCAAATTTTTCGTAATTTTTGCTGATTTCTGAAGGTTGTTATCGCAAAATCGGTGTCGTTCTGCTCAATACTGTCATGTTTTTTGTTGCGTCTCGTTTTAGTTTCTTCAAAAAACGGACACCTATAATGCTCTGGGCATTCAGTTTTCAGTTGTCAGAATCAGGATTCATAGGATTTTAGGATTTTCAGGATTAGAGACCGCCTGCAACTGACAATTATCTTTTACAGGATTACCGAATTATTTTTTAACTTCATCATAGCGCGCCTACCCGTAGATTCTACGTTTTTTTATACTTCACGATATATACTGTTGAAGCAGATCGTATTTCAGTTGCAGACTATTGAATAATATGATAATCTAATAGGTAATTAAGATGTTTTAGCAACCTCAAATCACGGTTCTCCGATAGCCACAATTTCCTGATTGAACGCTTTAGAGAAAGGGTCAATGTGTATTTTCAGAATAGACTTTTGTATAATAAATTTGGACTTGCGAACTGTGCCAAATTCATAGTACTCCTCGTGTTCCTGCTGGTGTGTGGATGTGATTCACAAGAAAAAAAGCAGACACAGCAACCGGCGGGGCAGCAACCGATGTCCTCTGAAGTGATGGAACCCGTCACACCCCCTCGCACCGAAGATTGGCATACATTCATGTACGATTTAGGCTTCTCTGGGATAAGTCCTGATCAAAGCCTCACACCGCCGCTGGAATTGCTGTGGAAATTCAAGACCGGTGGTCCCCTCTACGCCTCTCCAGTGATTGCGAACGGGACTCTATATATTGGCTCGACCGATGGCAAGTTGTACGCGCTGGATGCTAAGCAGTGGGGAATTAAGTGGGTGTTCGATGCGGGAGATGCTATCCGCTATTCCGCCGCAGTGCTCGGAGATCGGGTCTACTTCAGTGCCCGGAATAACAAAGTTTATGCATTGGATACAAAAACTGGCGAGAAATTATGGGAATTCAAATCGAAAAATTGGATGGATGCGCCACCGATTGTTGCAGACAATAGGGTTTATGTTGGCGCGTTCCGGTCAACAATCTATGTGCTGAATGCGCGTTCTGGTACGCTTGAATCAAGGCGTGAGCGGACAATCCAGATCCGTGGTATTGAATATGGGTGTGCAAATGGGGTGTTCCGTCCGGTTTCCCCGAAACACAACGCGAAGTTGTGGCGAGATCAGACAGCAGGAAGCGAGAGCTATCCGGTAATAGCAAATAGTATTGTCTATATTGGGGCACGCGATGGGCAGCTTCACGCCTTTGACATGGCATCAAAGACACAAACTTGGGCGTATCAACTCGGAGGTTTTGTGGAAGCTGCGCCTGCTATCTCTGACGGTATCCTTTACGCTGCATCAGGCGATGGTAGTATTTACGCGTTCACAAACGCGAGTAAGGTTCCAAACCTCGCTAACGGGAATCGCGCGGCAGACACTCAACAGAGGGGTATTGTGGTGCATGACACGGCACCGGTTTATATGAGAAAAGGCGGGGTTACAAACGCTGTCAACGAAGAGAAATCCATATTGTTAAACCTCAACGACGGAGTGCACTTGCCGATTGTGCAAACTTCGGATGGTTGGTATGAGGTTGAACTCCCGAACGGTGTCCAGGGATGGATGGATCAGTTTGCCTTCGGAGAATTTGAAGATACTGATGGCATCGTGTTCAATACAACTGTTGGTCGTAGGCACGGTCTTCCAACTGCCCCTCCGCGCAGGATGCAATTGATTGAAGGTGCGGAGTTCCCTCGCTGGAGCCCCGATGGAGAACTTATTGCATTTCTGAAAAGGAATGATGTCGGCAGTAGGTATTGGCGTGCGAATGAATTGTGGATTATGGATCGGAACGCGGAACAAGCGCGTAAACTTTTCACTGGACAGTTCTACAATCCTCATATCTCCTGGTCACTGGACAACAGAATTTTGGCGTTTGAGGTTGACGAAGAAGGGGAACGCTATATCTATACAATGAATTGGCAGTTCGGACGGATTAAACAGTTAGTTCGTGGCGAAGGACCGGCTTGGTCGCCTACCTCAAACCGTTTGGTATTTAGAAGACGCGAAAAAGAGATGGATGTTATCTACCGCATCAATAGCGATGGCAGCGACTTACGTGCGATTGCGCGTGTGCCGATTGAACGCCGGCAGCGCACCTCCACCTATCTTCTCGCCCCATCTTGGGCACCTGACGGTACACGCGTCGCTTTCGGTGTGAATAACTCAAAATATGTGGGTATCCGTATCCAAGATATAGAGGGACAACGCTTAAAAGAAATTCAAACACAGCATCAACAGGTGCATCAACTGAACTGGTCAGCGGATGGGACGCAGCTGGCTTATGTTCTGTCCGGCAGTAATCGTCCCGGTCAGCGAATTGATAAGCAGTTGCACATATCAGCGTCGGCACCCGCGCTAACGCAGAGCCAAATCCTGAAACACACATCGCCTGCTTGGTCACCGGCAGGGAAACAGTTAGCATATCTGGAACGAGAAGACTGTGAAGGCATCCGCTGGAAGGTCTGGGTTTATGACCTTGAGAGTGGCAAGAAGTCTCCTATCGCCCGAACCGCGATGAAATTGACATCCGTTGTCTGGACACCAGATGGCAAGCATCTCTGTTTGTGGCAAACGTCAGACTATCTGCGCGATAATGCGTATAAACCGGCATTGACGAAGGCGTGGATCGTGCCTGTTCATACTAAATGAGTCATCCAAAATTTTCGACTGCAAGTGAGGTCTCATGAACAGGGCTTACACAAAGGCATTTGCGTAAGTCCTATATTATTATTATGAGATAAATTTTAGCGGCTTTTCCGACTGAATTCACTTTGCTGTGTCAGGTTCCTGTGCCTCAATAGAGTTCTGTCATCCATTCGCCATCATGTGCAGGATTATAGATAAGTCCCTTTTTTATGTCAAGACAGAGGTCAAGATCTTCCAACAGAATATGTCCGATGAGGACAGGCGTGCTTTCCGGTACACCCATGACGGTGGTGATCCCCTCACGCGCCAACAGCGTGAATTGTACCGGTGAATAAATCCACAACTCCGTGATACCGTTGACTGTTCGGACCTGCTCACTTCGGAAGGGCGTTAAGCCGAGTTGCTCAATAAGGGCTGGTGGTAAACCGAGCCGTGTTGCGCCGGTATCGACGAGTGCATCTTCAACGGTAATTCGCCGCACGTCCTTGGAGTTCATAAAACCAGCCCTTGCCAAAGTGAGTTCATCGTTATTTGCGAGTTCAATTTTTGCTGTATGTTTCATTTTTAATGCCTCCTCTCTTTTTTCACTCCATTTTAGCAGCTTCTTGCGAGCTTGTCATTTTTTTTCAAAACGCCACTTCAAACAGTGCTACCATATCTTCTTCTGTACACACTCTCGGATTGAATTTGTGACAATGGTCGAGCATGGCATCGGCTCCGAGTTTCGGAATTTTCTTTTGATCTAAGCCAGCGTCTCCGAGACCTGTCGGCATATTTAATTCCGTGTTGAATGCCCGTATCTTATCAATAGCGGCGCGTGCTGCCTCACTGCTATCCATACCGCTGGTATCTATGCCTAAAGCACGCGCAATCTCGGCGTATTTCTCCGTTGCATGGGAAAAGTTGAATTCCATGACAGGCGGGAGGAGAATAGCGTTCGCGACACCGTGCGGGATCGGTGCATCCGTGGAAAGCTGATGCGCCAGAGAGTGGACCGCACCAAGCCCTTTCTGGAATGAAAACGCTGCCATGCACGATCCTAAGAGCATTTCTCCGCGCGCGGTTACATCTCCGCCGTCGTAATAGACTTTTTGAATATTCGCGCTCAACATTCTGAGTGCCTGCAATGCGACCCCTTCAGCAATAGGATGGTACTTCGTTGCGACATACGCCTCAATACCGTGTGTAATAGCGTCCATACCAGTGGCAGCAGTGAGTGCGGACGGCATGTCAAGTGTTATCCCTGGATCCAGGAGTGCTATGTCCGACATGTTGAACGGCGTAACGATTGCCCGCTTGCGCCATCGATTGGTTGTACTTAACGATGTATCTGTAATGATAGCACCTTGCGAGACTTCACTGCCAGTACCAGCCGTCGTTGGCACACAGATTAGCGGTGGCATATCGCCGCGAATCCGCTCGACTCCACCGACATCAGCGTAATAAGGCTCCAAAGGCGGCACGTGGCTTGTCAAGAGGCGAATAGCTTTGGCGGCATCCATGACGCTTCCGCCCCCGACAGCAATAACGACATTGCACGCTTCCGATTTGTAGACTTCCACGCCGTGTGTAATGCTGATATCTGTCGGATTCGGTTCGATATCTGCATACGTAGCAGACGGCAAACCGCGTGCCTCCAAAGCATCTACGGCTTTGGCAAGAATACCGGCGTTGATAATACCAATATCGCTGACCAAGAGCGGTTTTTTGCCATCAAACGCCTTGACATGTTCGCCTAAGTTTTGGATTGCACCGTCGCCAAACTCAATTCGTGGGGGTAAAAAGTAGTTTTGCATTGAAACTCTCTGCATAAAGGTAGCGCGAGGCAGCGAGGCCTCGCGCTATAAGTTATTAGCAGTATTCAAAATCTATTTTACGGATTTGAGATGCGCCCAAGTCGTCGCGAGTTTGCTGCTTGCATCAACTGGTAACGAGGGTCCATCAGGTCCGTAAACAAGGACATCGTCATACTTCGCAACCGTGCTCCAAGTTGCGAGCCCGACTCTGCCAACACCGCCTTCGGTATTATCGTCCACTGTCGCTACTTCTTCGTCGTTGAGGAAGAGCGTGTAGCTGCCCGGTTCATTGACAATCTTGATGCTATACCACTCTTTTTCATCGATGGTGTGATTGCTATTGGCACCACCTTTGCCGCCCCAAGATTCAACTTGTGAGCGTGAGTTTCCCCAGCCACCGAGGTTCCACCAATATTCCAATGAAGGTTTGAGTTTCTCCATGCGTGGTGGGTGGTCTTCAAGAGCCTGATCGCGGGGTTGCATCAAGCCTTGGCACCGGAACATAATTAGGAATCCTTCAGCACCACTGATTTTATTTCCTCTCACCTCAAAAGTGTAATCACTCCACGCGTCATCCCAGAAATCGTCAGCGATGACGCTCATGCAGTTGGGTGTATTTTGGAGTTGATGGTATTCATCAGTCTTGAGTTCCCATTCTCCGAAGAGGGCGACCCATTTCTTCTCAGATTCCTTTGGGTCATCAAAATTATCCTCAAAATAGGTCTGCGACATCGCAAGTGCGGCGATGCCGAGGGTGATTGTACAAATAGTAATGAACAAGTTACGTCTGTTCATAATAGAATTCTCCTTTTAGCGCGTATGTAGGTCCTTGGTATGTAAACACCAAGTACACTCTCAACTGGTTTAATGATTGAGCGAAAATTCCGCTGAATTTAGTAATACCCAATAGAGGTCTTCATAAGCCAGGTCTTTGTTACGATAGAGACTCCGTTCCATATAGCGTTGGAAATAGGTTTTCTCTTTAGCAGTTGGCAACCGAGAGAGGACGTTGAGATAGAAATATTCCATGCGATCTGCTGGTGCGCGCCACTTTTCCAAGACGTAATTTACAAAGCTGCCGTGTTCTCCGTGACTCGCACTATCATTCACCATGTTTCCATTAATCATCATAAGTGCTTGGGGTACGGTTCCATTGAAAGCCTCAATCTCTTCCATCTCGCCGTTATCGAGTAGAAAAAGAAACTTTTGGAGATAATCGCGTTTTCTCTGTTCAAGTGCTCGTAGCATGCCCATGCGATCCGCGCCACCTTGTTTTTTGGCGCCTTCCATTTTGACCTGCTGAAGCCTTTCAAAACCGGTAGCCTGAAGGAGCGAGTAGAAAAACTGTTCAGCACTTAGGGGTTTCATGTACGCATGCGAGTAATAGAGTTCGTCATCTTTATTACTCTCATTCGTTTGTGATGTGCGCTGGTAAGTTTCCGAATTAAGGATTGTCCGCATCAAGTGCTGTAAGTCGTAATCATAAATAACGAGATCCTCGGCGAGCCAATCCAACAATTCGGAGTTAGTGGGGAGATTCTCTTCACCGAATCCGTCAATGGGTTCAACAAAAGCGCGTCCCACGAAGTGTTTCCAAACGCGATTTACGATAGCTCGGCTAAAATAGGGGTTTGATTTATCGGTCATCCATTGTGCAAGTGCCTCGCGCCTTTTCATGAGTGAACCTTTGTATTCTGTGCCACCTAAGAAGCGTGGGGAGACTTCTGCGTCCATTCTTTCCACCCACATAGATTTTCTCGGTTTGTTGGTAATCAGAAAATTTTCCATCCGCTTCTCATTACCCGCCATATCCATCGTCTGGATGTATCCTTTCCGCTGACTATCAATCCCCTCGAAAAAAGCGGCGATGCCGTAGTAATCCTCTTGACTCCAAGCTTCGGTCTTATGATCGTGGCATTCGGCACACTGCATAGGCAGCCCTAAAAAGAGTCGCGAACTATGCGAAGTTAGCACGGCTGGGGATCGCTCATAGCGCATGACATAGTTGCCAGCCCCGTTGTCCTTTAACTCGCCATCAGCCGCGATGAGTTCTTGAACGAACTGATTGTAAGGTATATTTTTCGTCAATGCTCCCCGTACCCAAGTTGTTAATCCAACACGCCGATCATCATTATCACCGCGCCTGCCGATTAACCAGTTCACCCACAACCCACTCCAATATTCAATGTATGGCTCGCTTCCTAACAATTGATCAATCTTTTTTTGGCGTTTGTTGGGAGAACCGTCCTTGAGAAAATCTAAGACTTCTTCAGACGTGGGAATTTTACCTGTCAGATCAAGATGGACACGGCGCAAAAACTCCGTATCTTCTGATATCCCTGACGGTTGAATACCTTCTGTCTTAAGCACCGCATTGATGTGCCGGTCAAGGTGTTTTGTGCTTGAGGAGACTTGTCGCGTTGGCGTGCCGGCAACTTTGGCGCAATTCAGCGTCAAAAGCGCAAAAGTAAGCAAGGCAAGTGAATAGCAAGCGGTAATTCCAAAGGATTTTTTCACGGTAGATAACCTCCAAGAGGCACAATTTGGGGGCAATGTACTTTTTATAGTAAAGCCCACAATTAAGTTTACACTGTCTGATGTGGCGAGGTTAGGAATGCAGATCGCATTTGGGTGCGTACACCGCAAAACCTCGCCAGCAATGCGGTGAACGGGATGGATTGCCCGTGGAAGTGTCAAAGTATTTTTAGATTTTACTATAAAAGTCTAACCTATTTTTGGCAGTATTGTCAAGGAAAAGCAAAGGAAGATTGATATTAACTCCATCGAACGCCTGTCGGAATAATGCCGACATCTTCACCACGGCGCATCGCTTCAGCAGCGTCAAGGATACTTGCTAAGTCGTGTTCGGGTTTGAAGTCCAACAGCGTTTTGATTTTGCTTAAATCAAATTCAAAATAGAGAGATTGTGGGAGTTTGACATCCACAAAATCCATCTGATAGCGTTCAGATAGGTATGGCATCACTTCTTCATGTTTGAAAACGCCGTTCCCACCGAGCGTGAATTCTTCACCGACAGCGGCATCTTTCTCAATCCCCAAAACCAATCCTTGCACGATATCGCGGACATCGGTGAAATGTTCTTTGTAGGGTCGTCCGTCAAGGTTGCGTTTGAGTATGAATTTCTCTTGTCCGTTCCAGAGGCGTTTGACAGTCTCGGCGGTTTCTAACTCAGCGGGATCATCACCTTTATAATTCTTGTATCGGTTATAGATATTACTAAAGACGAATTGCTTTGGCAAATCGTCTTCATTGAGGAATTCGCTCGGTTCAATGACGGTTGTAAACCGGAAGACTGTAGAAGGCACACCGTATTGGTGGTGATAAGTCATGCACAATTCCTCGCCGATCCATTTGGTAAGGAAATAAGGCATGTGATGGTACTTGGCAACCATATCCTCGGTGATGAGTTCATCGAAAAGTCTACCTTTTTCAGTGAGTTCCCAATAAATCGCTTCGGTACAGGCATAGACGAGGCGGTGAATGTTCGGATTGAACTCACGGATACACTCCAAAATGTTGAGTGTCCCCATGCCGTTAATCGCCAAGTACTGACGGTTATTAAAGGGACCACCGAAGGCAGCGGCAATATGATAGATGGCATCAACACCTTCAACGGCTTTTTTAACATCCTCGTATTCGCGCAGGTCGCCAAGGACCGTTTCAACGCGTTCCGCGCCGTCCCATTTTCCGACACGATTGACATCACCCGGATAGACAAAGCTGCGAATATCGTGTCCTTTTTCCAATAATTTTTTGACGAGGTTCGATCCGATGCGGCCTGTGCCACCTGTGACTAAAATTTTCATGGCTCTTTCTCCTAAAAGTCAATAAGGAGTCATAGCACCCAAACCTAAAGGATTGGGCTTGTGCTTCATAGATAACAGCGTTCCCGAAGGAGCGTCTTACGTCGTCTCCACAGAGGCGTAACTAAGCAAGCCTCAATATATTTATAGCAGCGTTTATGTCTCGATCGTGGTGAGAACCACAATCCGGACATGTCCACTGCCTATCAGAGAGAAAGATTGTCGTTTCCAAATCCACAATCGGAACAAGGTTTTGTCGTGGCAGTCCACTGCCCAACCTGTACGAACTCACGCGTATGTTTGATACACTTATACTTGAGCAACTCAACAAACCAGTGCTTTGTCACGTTTGAACTTGAGAGTGAGTTCGTAGTCGTGCAATTTTGCGGCGTACTTGCCCAAATGCGAAGTGCATTATCGCACGTCCGCAAGTCAACAACGGGAGACCATGAATGGTTTCCCTACTACGAACTGGATTTACCCTGAATTTGAAAGTTGACAAAGCATTCGTTTTCTATGCCAGCTTGCTATACAAACGTGAGTTCGACATAAGCGTATCGTTGGAAACCCGACACATTCTCACACAGGCGGCTTTGGATTGTTGGGTTTCGCTATGTCTATTTCTATGAATGTGTCATTGAAAAGCAGGGTTTTCTTGGTAGACTGAAGGGTTCTTGGTCATTCACCGCTCTACCCAACCTACGGGGTCCCTTCAATTTTTATTATCGAACTCGCGTTATACAAGTATTCCATTTATCACATTTTCAGATTCGCCCACCTCGTTGTGAGCTTCCCCTCTGCTTCGACAGCCGCAAATTCTTCAACATAGTTCAGCAAATTCTCCATAAAAAGCTTTGCCATGTCTTTCGTATGGTCATCGTTACCTGCGATATAGTATTTATCAGGTGCAATTGCCATCATCAGGAACTTACCTTTCCCGAATTCCGCTTCCATAATGACAGGTTGTCCCAAACTTTCCATCAGCACGTCAAATCCTGTTTGAGAAGCGATGACTTCCCACACAGTAGGCCAGCCTTGATGTCCCCAGTCTTCAAACGTTTTCTCACTCATACGGTTTGGTTCGTTAAAGAGCGGATGGTCCGCGTTTAGTATTTTAAAATCTGCACTATCACGGTCACTCCGAACACAACTCAACCCAGACGGCAACCAATCCACATTCGCTTCGTTCTGATCAGCTTGGGTCGGTTCCCAGACGACACCACCATTTTCGACGAAATCCTGAATCGCTTTTGCATTCTTGTCAAGGTTTTGGTGCAATCCAGCATTGTTGGTCGTCATGCTACCGATTAAGAAAATTCTATTTTCCGCTTTGAGAGGTAGCTCCCCACCTTCAAGCACCTTTGTCAGATCATCGTACTCAACTTTGAATTCATCCAGTGTCTGACGCAACGCGTCAACCTTTGTCCACTCATCAGCAAAATCAACAACAGCAATTTTAGCAGCTTCTACAGCCATTACGCTCAAAACGAGGTTCAAAATACAGAACCATGCAAACAAACGGTGAAACATAAGTTTTTCACTCCCTATTATAGAATTGACACACGCCCGCGCGATCACACGAGCGTTCTGACGATTTGATATAGAAAGAAAAGAGTGTTGCACTTGAGGGATGTGCAGTACTCTTTGACAGTTATCTTTGCCGAATTGTAAGCGGTGCTGAGTCACTCACAATTTAGCAAAGAAGTTTATTGCAAGGATTTTATTTCTGCCCATTTCACTGCTAATTTATCTCCTGGTTCTACAGCAAATGCAGTGCTTATGAGTTTTATATTATCTATTGCCCACCACCAATCATTCTGCGCATCAATGACCCCGAAACTGATAACCATCTCAGTAGCATTCGCGGGATTATCGATAGGGATTTCTAACGTTTCGTTTATCTGTTCCCCATCGTTTATATCTTCCTCATCCATGTCGAGAGTAGGAATCGTAACAAGGGTATGCGCGCCTGCGTCGATACCGACGCTCTTGAAGAATAGAATACGTTCTGCTTTTCCGCCATCGAAACTAACAGTTATCTCGCCGTTTTGCGTATCTTCAGGACGCCAACTTGAATCCAACGTTAAGACGAGCGACTTTGCTGCTGCACCCTTGATTTTAATGGGTGGCGTAATTAAGTGGCCATTCCAACGGCTAATAGCGTCAGGGTCGCCATTTCCCTCCCAATCGTCCCACTCATCAGGGTCAGAAACGGCTCCGTTACCTATGCCTTTGCCGTCATTATTCATTATGTACCCCTGTGAACTCGCTACGCCGCTGGTCTCCTGCCGTTGCTGTCCACCACTCAAGGTCAACAATCGCCCAGGTTCTCCACTCAGGCATACCGAGGTCTTTGGGGTTCTCGTTTGTAATTTCCCAATCCTCAGGCGGTGTACCTGACCAGACTTTGTTATCTTTAACCTCTTCCATTATGCTTGATTCGAGTGTTATATCCTCAAAATCTTCTTCAAAGAGAACAGTATCCGCTGCCCACACCAGTGGTGTTGAAAGACAAAAGGTCGTTATAAGGATTGCACGTCCAACGACTCCCATAATGCTGCTATTCATGATAATCCTGTTCCTAAAAACCTATGCTTTTCCGTGTATATCTATGAAAAATAATAGATTTTTAGAGGGATCCTACCCCTTGTTACAGACACCGTCGTGTCCTAAGCCTGCCTATAGCCTATGGGGAACTCTGCGACGGGGCAGAAGCTATAGACGGCACGCACGCCACAAGGAAACGCGTGGCGTGGTGGAACCCACAAAGTTAGCACCGAAGTGCTAACGCTTCTATTTTATCGGTTTCCGAGTGTCCTCACAGGGTCAAGGTTCGTCTCACTCGCTTATGAACCTCTCACAGTAGATCCAACGTGGTTTTTGTCAGGTGTGCTTGGTTTTTGCACAAGACTACTGGATACGGTAGCACGGAATTGAACCGCACAACAGGCACACATTTACCGTTTTACCTAAAAATAACAAGAAAAACATAGGAAAAGAACTATTTAGGAACTACTCCTATGGGGTATCGATTAAGTTAGTGACATTCGTTTCTTCCTAACATCCCACCCCTGATCGTCCCCGAAATATTTTTATTTTCGGAGACAATTACATTCGTATAGTAGAGTTCTCACAGAACACTATTAGAAGAATTGTAGCCTGTAAAAGGCAATGTTCAAATTTTAATAACCCAAACGGCTTTCTATAAAACTGCAGAAAGTAGCAATTTAGAGTAACTAAATAATAACAGCAAAATGTGAGAGGAAGTTGGCATTCTTTTGACTTTTCTGTTGACTAAAAAGTAACGGCGTATCCATCAGTTCTTGGATCAGAACCACCCATCAGCGCGCCAGATTCGGGATGAACCATTATCATCTGTGCGCTTCCCGGGCCGCCCCAATCCCCAACGATTTGGAGTTCGTGTCCCCTCTCCGCCAACCCATCCTTGGTATCCGAAGGGAACCGGTTTTCTAACTGTAGGTCATTCGAGCAAGTGTGCGGAATCGTGGATTCCATCGGGTTCTGTAAACTACGCCAGCGCGGCGCAGAGACCGCCTCTTGCGGTGTCATTCCAAAATCGAGGACATGGGTAACGAGTTGTAGATTTGTCTGGACCTGTGTATCCGCGCCAGGGGTGCCGCACGTCAAAAATGGCTGCCCGTCCTTCGTAACAATGACAGGATTCATGGTGTGTCGAACGCGTTTGCCCGGCATCAAGCAGTTGGGATGTCCCTCTTCCAGATGCCAATAGGTCATCCGATTGTTCAAGAGAACACCAGTGTCGCCAGCAATCAAACTGGAACCGAACCCTGATTGGATACTCTGTAGTATACAGACAAGGTTTCCTGCGCGGTCTGCGGTGCAGAAGCAGGTTGTATCTTCGTGTGCCTCTGGACCACCGGCTGGCACATCAAAAGATGCCTTCTCCAAATCAATTCGCTCGGCTTGTTCGGCTGCGTAGGATTTAGACAACATCCCCTCTAACGGGACATCCACCCATTCCGGGTCCGCCATATATTTCTCGCGGTCAGCAAAAGCGAGTTTCTTCGCTTCAACCATCAGATGCACACTTTCCGGGGTATTGCATCCGGAAGCTTGCAAATCAAAGAGTTCAACGACGTTCAATTCTTGTAATAGGATATGCCCACTTGAATTAGGAGGCATTTCATAGACTTCGTACCCGCGGTAGTTGACATGTATTGGGTCAGCCCAGTGTGCGTGATAATTCGCAAGGTCTTCGGCAGTTAAGAGTCCATCGTAGGCGCGACTGAATTCGCCAATAGTTTTGGCGATCTCACCTTTATAGAACACGTCTCTACCGTTTTTTGCGATCTTTTGGAAAGTGGTACCGAGATTCGGATTTGCGAGGAACTGACCTGCCGGGATCGGTTCACCATCGTTTGTAAAAACGGCGCGCGAATCTGGTTCTGCAGCAAAACGTGCGTTTTCGCCTTTAAGACCGCCAGCGAGTCGATGACTCACTGGAAAACCGTCCTCACATAGCGAAATTGCGGGTGCGAAAACGTCCTCTAACTTGAGTGCGCCGTAGCGTTCATGTGCGAGGAGCCATCCATCAAGGAGCCCTGGTACAGAAACACTCCGCATCCCTTTCATCGGGATTCCGCCATCTTTGAGATACGTCTCACGGGTCGCGGCACGTGGTGCGGGTCCCGTAGCATTCACAGCCACAACCTGACCTGTTTCTGCCCAATAGATAAGAATAAACCCGTCGCCTCCAATACCGGAGCCAGCGGGCTCGACCACGCCTAACGCGGCAGCAGTCGCGATTGCGGCATCAACGGCGTTGCCGCCTGCCATCATCGTTTGGATACCTGCCTGCGAGGCAAGCACGTGTCCAGAAGTAACCATTCCGTTCCGACCCATCACAGACGGACGGAACGCTGAGCCGTGTGGAGATTGCATTTTTTTAATTTTCCTTGCGGTTCGTTCAGGTAGGTTTGACATTTGATGTCCCTTCCCGTATATCTGAAGAAACGCCCAAGCAAAAACCCCTCCATTTCATTACGGGCTGCGCTCTCTTTAAAACAAGAAGAAGACAAATTTGAGAGTTTGAAATTTCATCCTTTGATTAAGCAAGCATCTTCTTAGCGAACGCTTCAACATCAACGCGTTCGTGTGTTCGTGCGGATTCGTTGCACGCTTCCATCAGTATCCATGTGCCAAGGGTCGTGTCCTGCATCCAGTCTCGGTCTGTGCCGTTAGCAATCGCCTGTGCAAAGGCATCGAATTGGAGTCGATCGTCTTCTATGAGTCCTGCGTGTAAATCTTGGAGCGTTGAATCTTCAACGTTATTGCCGAGTTGGAAAAGTTGAAGATGTCCAGCGTCTCGTCGGAGATCGCCTTCTTCACCGTGAAAACTCCAACTTCCACTCCAACCGAAGGGACCGGCATGTCCTGCGCGCGTTCCAGCATAAGAAAAAGGTGCGCCGTTCGCGTATTCCATGAGTGCGTTACCACCCGCTGTCCCCCATGCTTCAATTTGCCCAAGTTCAGGATCACGGCGGTTGTGGACATGTGCGGTGACGGACTTTGGGAGCCCCTTCGCTGCAACAAGTTGATCAAGTTGATGGCTGCAGCCTGCGTGGAAGAAAAGACCGTCAACGTAAGCATCGGGTTGTCGGGAATCGGGTCCAGTGTACAGATTTTGTCGGATCCAGAATCGACATTCACCGGCTAACATTTCACCAATACCACCATCTTCACGGAGCCATTCCCGCATTTTTGCTGCGGCTGGGTTCCAGCGTTTGTTCTGACCTTGGACAAGCATTAAGCCGGGGTTCGCTTTATGTGCACGGATAATGTCGTGGAATTCTGCCTGTGTTGTTGCGATAGGTTTGACGCAGAGGGTATGCATACCGAGGTTCAGGCTTTCGACGATTAACTTGGCGTGAACAGTTGTTGAGGCATAGATAAGACATGCCTGTGCATCGTGTTTCTCTTTTGCCTCGGTTATGGTCGTGTATATACGTTCTGTTAAGCCTTCAGGTGCACCGTTTATTGATGAGACACCTTCCCGTGCGGCTTCAAGGTTGATGTCCACACACGCGACAGGCTCTAACCCGTGCGAATTGACCTGTGCTTGTAGGCGACCGTGCGCGAAATGGGTACATCCCACATGAATAGTCGGGATAGGCATCTGTGAATCTCCTTTAGTATAGCACCAAGTTAGCGTTCTGAGAGTATTGTCCAGATAATGGTTTGGTTTCCTTGTTCGTCTTGGAAGAAACCCCCTAAATCCCACTTATCAGGGGACTTTGCGTATATCCGTACCAGAAGGAACCCCCTAAATCCCACTTATCAGGGGACTTTGCGTATATCCGCATTAGTTAGGCAACACCATCAGCGTTCTGCTAAGGCAGCATAAGGAAGCCGAAGATCGGTGCCGCGGCTTCTCTAAGTATCTCGGTCAATTTCGGTATAAGTTTCGCAGTTAGGAAACCTCAACGGCAGGCGGGTTGATGAAATCGTGGTATTTCTGCCCGACCTTCCCAACAGTGGCATCGCCTGCATGGATCAGTACGCGGAACCGAAAATGCATCTCCTCACCCTGTTTGAGCGTGTAGGAACCATCTTTAGCAGGGTCCTTTTCAAAGGTGCCGCCACCGAAGATATTGCTTCCCATTAACCCGTAGTTACGCACATGCCAATACGTGGGATAGCGTGGATTGACGATATGGTCAAACACAGCAATGCCAACAGGTGTCCCGTCAACAACGCCAGAATAATCACACCAGTTAGCACGCTTCCCCCAAGTTTCCGTCTCATTGATCCCGCCAAAAGCGTTCTCTATCTTTCCACTATCTGACGCGTTCATTGAGGGATGGACTCGAATTGACATGATACCGCCTTCTTTGGTATCTCCGAAATGAACGTCTCCCGCAGAAGCGATGAAACTGAGATCTAAGTCGATAAGCGCAGCATCCTCAGATAGGTTATAGATTCGGAAGTTCTGTTTGTCCATCATCAAGACATCACCGGCTTGTGTCTCCCAATTATTATGTGTATAAATCCTCCCGACGACAGCACCGCCTTGCTTTTGTGTAAAGCCTTGATGCACAACTTTTCCAGAATTGCTCCCTTCACCCCATAGATCAATATCATTGACTTCGCCATAGGCGACGTAGAGTGAACGATGATGCACGTGATCTTTCGAAATCTCGCTCGTTTCACCGCGTGTTACTTCGCGTCCATCGGGACCGAAGACGGGAAAGAAGTAGGGTCGGAACTGCGTTTTTGCATAACGGAACGTTGTAAACGGTCGATCATTGAGTGTGACGGCGATAGTCCCGGCTTCCTCATTCAGCTGAACGCCTGAATCGCTAGCGACGCTTCCCTCTGCGAGGGTATAGGTACGCGACTCACCGGCGGCGAGTCCATCAAGTATCCAGGTTAAGGTCGTAATACCCTCCTCGTTGGGGTAGCATTGCGCTGAAACGGTGCTATTAGATGCCACATCTGTTAAGGTGACGGCATGATCGTGAAATTGACTCACACCGGGATGGTCAACGTTAGCACTAACGGGGCATCCATCTCGATCATGGAAACCGGCGTTGACAGTAAACATGGGAAGGTTCTGATTTGCCATAAATTTCCTTTTCCGTATCTTGGTTTCCTCTCGGAAATTTTCGTAGGAGCGAAAGGTGTGATTCCCTATTCGTTGGATCCATTTAGTTTTACAACTATAGACCACAGTCGCATAAATGGAGACCTAAATGGCTCTACTGTTTCTATTAAGTCTCCTCAGAGGTGAGCGCGAGGATTCCTTCCTCTTCACTGTTGTAAGTCTCAAAGACAGTCATTAAGCGACCGAGGATAAGAAGGTTGCGGATATGCGCGCCTGCATTGACAAGTGCTGTGCGTCCGCCTTTACGAGAGACAGTCACGTTCACAGAGACGAGCGTGCCGAGTCCGCTACTGTCCATACGGGTGACATTTTCAAGGTTAAAGATGACCTTCGGAGAATCAAAATGCTCCTCAAGTTCCTCATTAATCTGCTCCCGAATTTCAGCGTTTGCAGCACCGATCATGCGTCCGGTGGGTCGAATAACGATGACCCCTTCTCTTCGACGTATTTCTGCTAACATCTATTTTCCTTTCTTAATTGCTCGCGTTATTAACTTATACGGGCTTTCGAGTTATGCCCTAACGAAGGTATTTTCAATATTAATATAGATCATATCTCATAAATCCGAATTTGTTTAAATCAATACCGTGTGCGCTTATTGTCCATCAGCTTACAAAACCTTTCCACGATTTATGAGATAAACTGTTGTATTAATATAGTCAATTCCAGAAATTTTGTCAAGACTTTCGTAAGTTTTCCCAGAAGCACTTAGTTTTCAGTTTTCAGTTATCGGTTGTCAGAATCAGGATTAAAGGATTGGCAAGATTATCAACCCTCTGTGATTGACAATCGTCTTTTACGGCATTACCAAATTATTTTTTAGACCTTATCAAATTGCTCCCATTCATTCGGTTGGAGTAGTCTCAAAAAGGCACGCCTCTAATTTCCTATACTGCCCAATCCTTACACAATACCTCTGCCTGTTCTAAAACGGTTTCGGCAGCTTTCTCCTGTTTATCAGGTGGATAGCCGTGTTTACGAAGGGTGCGCTTCACCATTCTTCGTATATTTGCGCGGACACTCTCTTTGATTGTCCAGTCAATGCTGACATTGCGCAGAACGGTTTCTACGAGTTCAACTGCGATAGTTCGTAAGGTTTCATCACCGAGAACTGCAACAGCACTATCGTTAGTTTCAAGGGCATCATAGAATGCCAATTCTTCATCTGACAGTCCTAAATCGTCACCTCGGTCTTGTGCTTGACGCATCTCTCTTGCGATCTCAATTAGTTCCTCAATTACTTGTGCTGCCTCAATTGTCCGATTCTGATAGGCGCGAATTGAACGTTCCAACATCTCTGCAAATGAACGGCTTTGTACGACGTTTTTCTGTGAGCGAGTTTTAATTTCACCGCTAAGAAGTCTTTCCAAAAGTTCAACTGCCACGTTTTTATGGGGCAGGTCTTGTACTTCAGCAAGGAATTCATCGGAGAGGATTGAAACATCGGGCTTTTCCAGTCCAGCGGCATCAAATATATCAACGACACCTTCAGAAACGACTGCTTTGGACACTAACTGCTTAATCGCTTGTTCAGCGGCATCCAACTGTGCTTCTTCCGCGGCCGTTGGTTTTGCCAAAACCTTTCTTATCGTCTGAAAAAAGGAGACATCGTCATGTATCTCGGTTGTTTTTTCATGTGGGACAGCCAGTGCAAATGCTTTGGTCAGTGCGGAAACCGTTTCCAACAGACGTGCTTTGCCATCCTTCTGTTTCAGGATATGTTCTTGTGCTGTAGGTAGTAATTTGATCCTGTCTGTCGCTGACCCAGAAGCCCACAACGACCAGTCGAACCCGTGAAACAATCCGCAGCAGATTTCGTGTTTTTCCAGCATTACCGCAACTGCTTCGGCTTTGTCAAGGGTAGCGTCACCTTTTCCACCACTATTCGTGTAATTCTGTAATGCCTGTTTCAGATGGTAAGCGAGCCCTATGTAGTCTACAATCAAACCGCCCGGCTTGTCACCGTACACGCGATTCACACGGGCAATTGCCTGCATCAGTCCGTGTCCACGCATCGGTTTATCTACATACATAGTATGAAGGCTTGGCGCGTCAAATCCGGTTAGCCACATATCACGGACAATCACAAGTTTCAACGGGTCTTTTGCGTTTTTGAATCGTACTGCCATTTCTTCTCGCCGTTTCTTGTTTCGGATATGTGGTTGCCATGATGCGTTATCAGAAGCTGAGCCTGTCATCACGACTTTTATTTCACCTTTTTTGTCATCGTCATCGTGCCACTCTGGACGGCGTTTGACAATCGCATTGTAAAGGTCAACGCAGATACGACGGCTCATACAGACAATCATTCCCTTGCCATCCATAGTCTCTAACCGTTCTTCAAAGTGTGCAATTATATCCTCGGCAATAAGCCCCACTCGTTTTTCTGTTCCCATTAACTTTTCAAGCTGCGCCCACTTGGTTTTGAGTTGTTCCTTTTGTGTTACCTCCTCCGCTTCGGTCACTTCCTCAAATTCTGGGTCAATGTGGGGCTTTTCGTTCTCGTCAAGTTCAATTTTAGCGAGGCGGCTCTCGTAGTATATTGGAACGGTGGCACCATCATTAACCGCCTGTTGGATATCGTAGATGCTGATGTAATCTCCAAAAACCGCAACGGTATTACGATCCGTAAGTTCAATTGGCGTACCGGTAAAACCGATAAAAGAGGCGTTGGGGAGTGCGTCGCGTATATGGCGAGCAAATCCGTCAATAAAGTCGTACTGACTACGGTGTGCTTCGTCTGCGATAAGTACGATGTTTCGCCGATCAGACAATTGGGGGAAACGGGTCTCCTCACCTTCAGGAAAAAACTTTTGGACTGTGGTAAAAACCACTCCACCAGAGGCGACTTTCAGGAGTTCGCGTACGTGCCTCCTGTCTCTCGCTTGTATCGGTGCTTGCCGTAGAAGTTGATGACACCGAGCAAATGTGCCGAACAGCTGATCGTCCAGATCGTTCCTGTCGGTAATAACGACTATGGTTGGGTTTTCCATCTGCAGGTGCTGGACGATGCTTCCGGCGTAGAACGCCATAGTCAAGCTTTTACCGGAGCCTTGCGTATGCCAAACGACACCGCACTGTTGATCTCCTTCGGTACATGACGCTTTTAGTGTTGTCTCAATTGCTGTTTGGACAGCGTGGAATTGGTGATAACCGGCGATTTTTTTGGCAATCGCTCCGCTTTCAGTTTCTTCAAAAACGACAAAGTGTTTAAGATAACTCAAAAATCGGTGTTTTTCAAAGATACCCTTGATCAACACTTCCAATTCTAATTCGGTTGATGATGCCTCGTCTTCTCCCTCAATTGTTCGCCACGGTAGAAACCACTCAGTGTCGGCGGTTAAAGACCCGATGCGAGCCTCTAATCCGTCCGATATAACAAGCGTTTCGTTATAGGTGAACAGCGTAGGAATTTCCTGCTTATAGGTCTGGATTTGGCGAAACGCTGTTAAGACAGTGGCTTTTCCATCGGTTGGGTTTTTGAGTTCAATTACGGCTAAGGGAAGTCCGTTGATAAATAGGACGATATCCGGTCGGCGGTCGCTTTTCTCTATTACTGTGAACTGGTTGACTGCTAACCAATCATTGTTTTCTGGTGTATCAAAATCAACTAACCGTACCTGTCCGCTGCGTATTGTCCCATCTTGTTGGCGATATTCGACCTCTATACCGTCCACCAGCATCTGATGAAATGCTCGGTTGTTCTGAACCAATGCGGGGGAATCTGGATTAAGCACTTTGCGGATCGCTTCTTCTTGTGCATCAGCGGGTATTTGTGGATTGAGGCGGGTAACAGTATCTTGTAAACGGCGCGTCAAAACGACCTCTTTGTAAGTGGAACGTTCAGCATCTGGCATGTCTGGTGCGATGTCGGGACCGTGTAAAACGGCATAACCTAAGTCAGTGAGCCAGTCAAGTGAGGCTTCTTCAATGTCGGATTCGTAAATTGTATTGAGATTCATATTGTTGCCCAATGTGCGTTAAATTAACAATTCTTCTCCTACGCATGCTTTAAGCCCTTCAAGGAACACCTGAAAACTTCTCGATTTGTTCCGACTCGGTTCCATGTGTTGCGCAATATCCTGTGCCACTTCTACTTTGGGTAATTTGTCCCTATAGTAATTCCCATTTACCAGCAAACGTTCCAGTGCCTCATACGTGCCGCCCCGAATAGCATCGGGATTTCGGTATCTTGCCTGATATTGGAGATTTATTGAGACTCTGGGATAAGCCGCGTGCAAAGCTTCAATATCTCCAAAAAACCATGCCTCTAATTCTTCAATTGCTAACCGATTGATGACTTGAAAATCGCTATTTGGGAGCACACTGGATTTTGTCACAAAACCTGCTTCGCGTGCAGTTCTTTCTAATTTTGCCTTCAGTTCACGACAAACTCTCCGATCTTCATCAATAAGCACCATAATTCGCCAGTCGTCGGGTATCCATCGGTATCCGTTCAATCGCGCTGACAGATTATTAAGCAGATCGTCCTTACCATCGAAAACAAGGAAGTCAAAAGTGACATCGTTGGAAAGAATCTTGGGTAAAATAGCCTTTAATGTTTCTTCCGCGGACGGTTCCTCTAACAAGAATTCAATGTGCATACACACCCCGTTTCGGACCGCCTGCATTGGTTAGTGGGTCACCGAATTCAAAGAACCCTTCCATCCAGAGCTGTCCCAACTTCGCTCCTGCTTCCATAAACTCATTAATTCCCAGCATCTCCGAGGCGCGTTTACAGACTGTCCAACCTTGCTCATTCCGGTACAACACCCACACCTCTTCAGCAGTAAATTCATTGACAAATCGGGGTGAATGCGTGGTAATCATGAATTGGGATCCCATAGATGCCTTAATGCAGTCTCCGACAAAGCCGGTTAGCAGGCGAGGGTGTAGGTAGTTCTCGGGTTCCTCAATGCCGATCAGTTGCGGTGGCTGTGGGTTATGAAACAGGGTCAAGTAGGATAGCAGCTTCAATGTACCATCGGAAGCGAACTTCGCCAAGATGGGTTGTTCAAACGGGGCATCCTTAATCTTTAACAGGCGGCGGCCATCTCTCGTTAATTCTGTGTCCACCTTTTCTAAACGAGGCACACGATCCGACAAAATAGAGATGATTTTTTCCAGACGTTCTGGATACCTTTCCTGCAGATACTGGATAACGTTAGGTAGATTGTCTCCGGTTTCGGACAGACGCTCTTGGGGTCCCGCTTCGGTAACCTTGCGTGTGGTATCGGCAGAAAGGTAGGAGAGGTGCCAGTCTGTAATAAAACGCCGAAGAGCACTCAAGCGAGGATGCCTTGTTAATTGCCCTAGGGTACTCACAGCGATCATTGAGACATCATCAAATTGTTCATCAGTTCGGGTATCTGCTACATCTGGTTTTTCGCCAGCAATGATGCTTCCTACCCCCCGATGAAAATCAAGGAAGCGAACCGGTTTTCCCCGACTACCGCGCCGCCATTGCATCCATTCAGTTTCAACAAAGGGACCTTCAGCGTTTTCGTCAATAGAAAGATGGTAGGTGATAATTGGAGTACCAGGTTCCTCACGATATTTCAATTTAAATTCAATCGGTCCATCACTTCCGCGAGTTCTCAGTTCTTTAAACCCACCTCTTTTGTTCCATGCTTGACGCAATCCGACTGTGAAACATTCAGCGAGAAACGCAAACACATCAAAAAGTGTTGATTTACCGCTACCGTTTGCACCTAAAAAGACAGACAACGGTTTGAGTTGTTTTAATTCTATATTATGTAACGCGCGATAGTTTTTCACACGCAGTAATTCAATGTGCGGAACGGTCTGCTGAGGCATCTAAGTTCCCTCCAACATCTCTTTTGCCTCACCTACACGGATTTCACTGGACAATAGTTTTGGTAGCAGCCTGTCTCGGGCTTGAGCGAGTGTACGGGATTCATTTTCGTTAGATTCAATTTTTGCGAAAAGTGGTTCTGCAACCGAATCAAAAAAACTTCGTATTTTTTCTGGTGGTAAGGCAAATTGATAACTTGGCACACCATCTTTGCTTAATCCCAAGACGGTTGTGCCAGTTGCATATCCATAAATATGAGATTGAAAATGCCGTTCTCGAAAAAGGCAATAGAGAAATTGGACAGAAACATCTAGTTTTAAGGGACGTATAATTCTCAAATGATGAGATGGAACAAGTGTCTGATATTTTTCGTCTCCGCGAACAATTGCAGGTTTACCAAGAATCTCAGCTTCTTGTGTTAAATCGGTGTATGCGATAACAAGTTCGCCAGGTGTAATTATTTGTTCAGGGTTATATTTTCCGGTGTAAGGTCTCAAATTATCTGGCTGGTAACCTCCACCGCGCATAATTGATTTAATAGAAACTAAAGCAGTGTCTGATTCTGTAAGTTCACTACTTCTATAAGATCGTCCTTTGATTATTTCAACAAGGTTACCTACCTTTTCAACTGCCCAACCTTCCGGAATCTTTCCTAATGCCGAATCTTGGAACGCTGATGGGAATAGTGCAGCAGTTTCGGTGTCCATGCATGGCGGTTTGCGCCCCTTTACCTTTGCTTTCACGGGGTCAAATTTCACAAACCATGACTTGAAAATTGCCCGTGCTGTTGCTTCCAATGTTTCATTCATCTGTCGGTTGAGTTCAATTTTGTCGTCAAGTGTGCCGAGGATGTGAGCGATACGGTGTTGTTCAAATAGAGGAGGCAAGGGGATTTTGTATCGCGATACCCATTCCCATTGGGAGCGCGGCATCCGTGTGCCTTCAGAACCTGAGTCTGCAAAGTCAACAAAAGATTGAGATGCCATGCAATAGTAGAGGAAACCTTGATCGACTCCTTCTTTAGCGCGCGTAACCCAAATATCCGTTGAACATATACCATCGAAGGGTGCCCTGACGACTTTACGAAAATAACATCTCAATTTTCCGAAAAGGATATCACCTTTTCTGAAACGAGACTTTGTACTCGTGACATCGCTTGCTATGCCTTGTCCTACAAGAGATAATGCGTTTTCGCCAATGTGCTCAAGTCCTATGTAGGGAGTATTGCCCAAATCAGAAGGTGAAACGTTTTCACGGATCAACGTCGCACAATCGCCGAAAGTTTTTGCTTGCCATTCTCTTTTTCTACTCCATTTTCCATTAATTCCTTCGGAATTTTCGTTCTGGTCAACTGGTTGTGCTTTTTGTATTACCTCATATCTTTCCGAAATCACTTGTCGGAACCCTTCTGATATTGATTGCCAATCTAAGACATCAACCCGAATTGGAAGATTAGATTCTTCAAAAGCTTCCGCTAATTGACCTGTCTGTCTCAAGGTTAACGGCTTACTACCGACTACAGCAAGATCAAGATCGGAATAATCTTTCGCTGTCCATTTCACGCGCGATCCAAAGGCGCGAACCTCGTAATCCGGAACGTACTCAGCCAATATGTATTGAATTGTTTTAAGGTGCTTAGGATTGAGATCAATCATTGCGTTCCTCTAATATACTTAAAAGTTGCTTGGCATCGTGAACAAATTCAATAGCTTCCGCAAATACATTTTCGGCAGCCTCCTCATTGTAATTATGGGAGGTTGCATTACGCGCTCTATGATAATCCATCCAGCGTGCTGAGTCGGTGATGAGACGATTTTCTGCAGCTAAACGATAGAAGTCTGCTCGGTCAAGACCACTAACATAATCGGCACCAATATTTTCTTTAAGCCATCGCCTCATCATGTTCCACGACAACTCGTAAGCAACCTCAAAGTGTTGAATAACTCCGGCACGAACTACTTCCTGTAAATCTTTATCAGAATCATCAATTCTGCTCGCTGTTTTGACAGAACGATCCAAAATATCAATAGATTTTGTTAAGCCGTCCAATTGTAAACTCATTGTTCTCCTCCATAATCTAATACCATTTCTGAAATTATATTCAGTATTTACGACTCATCTCAAAGTGTAACGGGACACCACAAACTAACAATTTGTGCTACAACTTACCTTTACTGTCATTTTTTATCTCCTTTGGTATAAGGGCGATACGCCAGCAGTGCCGATTTACCAACGATAGTAACGATGCGTACTGACAATTCTCTGCCATTGGTATCGGTGAGACGCAAATTCTCGCCAAGAATGAAATGAACGGGTTGCTGCAGTCCTTCATTTATGGCGATGTTAGAAGCATGAAGATGGGTTCGGTCACGAGTATCACGTATTGGATTTAAATATCCAGATAAACCTGGAATGTTGCCTGTCCCTTCAGGAAAGATTACCGATCCACCCTCTTGGAGACGCTGCATTTCAATTGCGAGCCCCCCTTTCGCTGGCATCCAGTCTTGCTCAAGGTGTGCGGCAAAGCCGGGGGCGGCTGCAAACACCGTCATTGGAAGGTGCGTCGTGTGTAAATCAATTTGCGCGTCGCCATGCACATCAGTAGTTGTGCGTCTCCATGTTTTATTTGGAAATAACACCAATAACTCAACTCCGGGCAAGGGGTTACTGCTGTGGTGAGCAAAGATGTGAGCGGTTGCTGGCGTAAAATTTGTATCGGCAGCCGGAATTGTGAGAACAAGATCTGAACCATCAATGAGTTGATACTGTGGCGATTCTCCACTTAACGCTTTTGTTTCGCGAAAGATAATCGGCACACCATCTCCGCGGCGTTCCATGAAAAATTGTCGGTCATCCGAGCCGCGTATATTCCCAACAGACATCCTTCCAAGCATCGAGGTGAGAGCCTCGTTTCGTGTTGATTGGCGGACATCCATACTATCAATTGTAAGGTTGTTAGGCAAGCCGCCCGGCGAGTTTATTTCAAGGCGATCTGCGAACATTGAGATTCGGATCCGGCTGCCCTGAATTGCGTAGTCGCGGTGGACAACAGCGTTGACGATCGCTTCAAAGAGTGCTCTTTCACTGTATTGCGGCAGGTCAATACGAGCAGGATTCTTGTATGCTCCGACGCGCATGTTACGCACAGCAAAGGCAACTGCTCCAGCAATTTGTTGGTTCAGCGGCCCTGTAATTGTTTGGGCATCTATCTGTCCGGAGGCGCGGTCTGTGCCACGGTAACAGGTTGCGGAAATGCACGCGTTGGGAAGCCATTGCTCGGGCGAATGACTGCACAACAGTAACCCCGCTACAGTAGCGTGTGTTATGCCGTTTTCGTCTTTAATTAGAAGCCCCATCTTTTCCAGTGCCAATTCAGGAACGGTGGCCCCTTCGACACTTAATAAAGGTTTCCAAAGAGATTCGCCCAATGATCCAAAACCTGTTTCCGGAACCGGCTGTTTATCAAACCAGAGGAAACGTGTTTGTCCGTGCTTCTGTGCAAGACGTAACCGTTCATCACTAGTCATTTTGCGTTTTGAGCTGCCGACTCGATGGCAGCCACCACCAGGGCTATCGTGCAGTGCATATCCTTGTGGCACTGCAACGAGCAGGAACGGTTTGCCCTCTTCTATTTCTCTACGAAAAATAGCAGGAAGAATTGAGGGTTTAATCGTGTCAGTGCATATCTCGGTCAAGAGTCTTTCCAATTCATCCATTTGTTCGCGCGACATGCCTTGAACATCGCCACTGTCGGTTACACCACACAGGACTACTCCGCCATCCGTATTCGCGAATGCAGCGAACTCGTCCGCCAAATCGTCACGGCTGGGACTTTTCGGTTTGTTTTCCGCGAACACAATTTCTTTGAATTCCCAATGGTTATCTTCGCCTAAGCGTATGTGGCGTTTGATTTCTTCGTCACTGAAATTCATGACTCATCTCCAAAACCGAGCATTTGCAAATTCTTCGCGATGGCATCATCTAATCGCCTCGCTTCTGTCATCTGCTCGGTCAATTTTTGGGTCAAGTGTGCTATTGTGTCCTCAAATGGTTCGTCGTCCTCTTCCTGTATTTCTGCGCCGACGTAGCGGCCGGGTGTGAGAACGCTGCTGTTCTCTTGGACCTCTGCAAGCATTGTGCTTTTGCAAAAGCCCGGCGCATCGGCATATTCACCCGCACCTTCATCACCGCGCCACGCGTGGTAAGTTTCAGCAATACGTGTTATTTCTTTGTGAGTGAGTTCACGGTGTACGCGGTCAATCATCTTCCCTAACCTGCGAGCATCTATAAATAGTGTTTCTCCGGTTCGCTTGCGAAAGCGATGGTGTTGTTTGTTCTTAGCGAGAAACCAGAGACAAACCGGAATTGATGTGGAATAGAAGAGCTGACCGGGCAATGCCACCATGCAGTCCACCAAGTCGGCTTCGATAATTTTCTTACGGATTTCGCCTTCGGTTGCGGTATTGCTACTCATTGAGCCGTTTGCCAACACAAATCCAGCAATGCCGTTGGGCGCAAGATGATGGATAAAGTGCTGTACCCAAGCAAAGTTAGCGTTGCCGGTAGGTGGAGTGCCATAAACCCAGCGTCTGTCTTCACGCAAGCGGTCACCGCCCCAGTCGCTGCTATTAAACGGCGGATTGGCGAGGATGTAATCAACTTTCAGGTCTGGGTGCATATCGTCGTGAAAACTGTCGGCGTGTTCCTGTCCGAGATTCGCCTCAATGCCTCGAATAGCGAGGTTCATCAGTGCCAATTGCCGCGTGGTTGGGTTAGACTCCTGCCCGTAGATAGAGATATCATCGCGCTGCCCATCGTGTGCTTCGACGAACGCTTCGCTCTGGACAAACATCCCGCCTGAGCCGCAGCACGGGTCGTAAATCCGCCCTTGATATGGCGCGAGCATCTCAACAAGCAGTTGCACAACACAGCGAGGCGTGTAGAATTGACCCCCTCTTTTGCCTTCAGCACTTGCGAATTGTGAGAGGAAGTATTCATAAACCCTGCCCAGTATATCCTTTGAGCGATTTTCTTCTTCACCGAAACCGATTGTGCCGATAAGGTCAACGAGTTCACCGAGCCGTTGCTTGTCAAGCCCTGGACGTGCGTAGTTTTTGGGCAGCACACCTTTGAGTCGTGGGTTTTCCTGTTCAATCGCATGCATGGCGTTATCAATCAGTGTCCCAATTTCTGGTTGCTTGGCGTTTGCCTGTAGATAAGACCAGCGCGCTTCTTGCGGAACGTAGAAGACGTTTTCTGCCAAGTATTCATCCCGATCCTCAGCGTATTCGGAATGGAAGGTTTTCTCCTTAACGTAGTATTCACTTTGAGGATTAGCAAATTCTTGAAGCAAAAAATTGTACCTTTCCTCAAAAGAATCTGAGATGTATTTGAGGAAGATCAATCCTAATACCACATGCTTGTATTCGGCGGCATCCATGTTGTTGCGGAGTTTATCGGCTGCTTGGTATAATTTTGCTTCAAAGCCGAGCATTGCGCCATTTTTATTGGAATTTGTGTCTGATTTTTTCTTTGCCATAATTTTTTTACAAGGTCCTATTTCGGTAATTTCATAAGATGCCCGGAGCGGTTGCAAACCGCGCCTACCGGGTCTGGGGAACGAGGCGGTTGCCAAGCGTGCCTATCAACACATGTCTACATATTTCATTGCGTCTGGCAGCTCGCAAACTAACAGTTTGCGGTACAAAAACGCCTTGAATAATGAATCAATTCGTTAAAATAATACCACATTTAGCTTAGGAATTCAACGGTTTTAATTCGGAAATGTAGGCGTTGATTGTCGGAATTATGGATTTAATCGGATGGTGGAAAGGATGCGGATTGGGTGGTGCGGTTGGAATGCAGATCGCATTTGGGCCAGTACGCCGCAAAACCGCACCATAAGTCAATTTAGCGGTTTTTGATAGCGTTTTAGCAACTGTAGATATAAACATACCGCCCTTACAGGGCTGCGGTCTTTGGTCGAAAACGCTGCTATAAACATGCCGTCCCTACGCGACTCAAGAGGGTTTTGCGGTATACAAGTTTGCGCCTAAGCCCCGGTGCTGTTTGAACTGCGCCGGATTTTACACACAAACCTTGGATACTTCAGACCCCTCTTGAGTCCTGTAAGGTTTATTTGCTTGGGTGTTTCTTCAGTATGTTTATAGAAAGGCATGGAAAAAAATAATCTAACCCTGTAAGGGTGGCATGTTTATATTCGCAGCTCCCAAAACGCTAAATTTACACCTATGGTACGCCGCAAAACCGCACCATAGGTGTCAATTTAAAAAAAATAACCGTCGCGGTCCCCAGGAACGGTAGGCACTGTTTGAAACTACGCCGGGTCATAGATAAAAACCTTGCGTCCCGTGAATGGCTCTTTAGTCCCATAGGGACGGCATGTTTATAGCAGCGTTTTCGAGCAAAGACCTAAGCCCTGTAAGGGCGGCATGTTTATATCTACAGTTGCCAAAACGCTGTCAAAAATCGCTAAATTTACACCTATGGGTACGCCGCAAAACCGCACCTACTGTTTTTGAGATGCCGATTAACGTCCAACAGATGGTTGTGGGGGCCAGTGGAGTCCGCGTTGGCCGGATAAGGCTCGGTTTGCAGAAGGTCGATACTCACGGTCAGGTAAACCGACGAGTTTGCCATTTTCGAGCCACTTTTCATCACCACCATAGAGTTCACCTATCAGAAGATCTGTTAACCGCTCAAGGGTTTCGGCGTGCGCGGGTGAATTGGCAAGATCGTTCAACTCTCGTGGATCTTCTTCCAGATCAAAGAGTTGTCGGTAGTTGCCGGTGGCGTAGTAGATCAGCTTGAAACGTCCGTCATGGATCATTCGGGTCGCGCTCCCACCTTCACCACATTCACCGTATAACCACTCACGTTTTTCGTCACTGACCATCGGTATTCCATCCACCGTATCTGGAATCTCGATTCCTGCAAGGTAGAGGAGCGTCGGCATCACATCTTGCCATCCGACGAGCCGGTTATCCACTCTGTGATGTCCGACCCGTTCATCGCCTGCGGTACCGACAAGGAGCATTGGGACGTTGGCGGAATCTTCATAATAGAGCCGTTTTGCCCACATCCGATGGTTCCCGAGCATATCGCCGTGGTCGGAGGTGAAGAGCAGAATTGTGTTGTTCAATAAGCCTTCTTCTCGTAAAGTACCGATAACGACACGCAATTGATGGTCGATGTGGGTACAAAGTGCATAAAAGGCTTGACGTGCCGAACGGACGAGATCTTCGTTAAAGTGTTCGTCCTGTTTCTGCCGTCCTTTTATTGGTAAAGGTAGACCCTCACTCTGTTTTGCCCATTCGCCACAATAGGGCATGTCCACGTCGATATCGCGGTACATGTCCATGTAGCACTGGAGCGGCGCCAAAGGTGGATGCGGATGGCAATAGGAGAGGTACCAGAATCCGGGACGGGTTGGGTCTCGGCGTTTAATCATCCGGACCATCTGTTGCGTGCTCCAGTTCGTAACGTGGCAGTCTTCGGGGAGGTGCCAAGGTCTGTTGAGGTAATCGTTGTTGCACATCCCGTGCGCGAACTGCTGACCGGCATAGCCTCTGTCGCCGAGGAAAAGCTCATAGTCGTCAACAACACCATGTTGTAATCTGCCCTCCTCACCTAACAGTACATCGTCAAATCCGATGCGGTCTCGTTGGGGATAGACGTGCAGCTTACCGACAGCGTAAGCCTGATACCCCGCATTGCGAAAGGTTTGTGCGATTGTTGGGAGCCCATTTATTCCCATTCGATCATTGAAAACCCTGTCTTTGTGCGTACGCGTCGTTGCGCCGGTCATCAACGTCTTCCGTGCTGGAACACAGACAGGGCATTCGCTATATCCACGCGTGAAGCGGGTTCCTGCCCGAGCAAGTGAGTCAAGTGTTGGTGTTTGGATAGCAGGGTGCCCACTGACACCGAGCAATGAGTTGGGCCAATGATCTGTTGCGATGAGAAGCACGTGTGGTTTGTCAGCCATAGTCATTCCTTTTAGCGATCGTAGCGCGCAAAGTAGAAAGTTTTGAGCGGTTCATCTGTGTCATTGATAAGGGTATGCCCTGGGTTTGACGAAGCTACAGAGACAGCATCGCCCGGCATTTGCCGATAAACATTCCTACTGACAACGTGGATGCCGTTGCCTTCGAGCATATACCACACCTCGTCCATATCGGGACCGTGGCCATGCGTATCAGGCGTTTGCATCGCTTCAATCCGCACCATTAGCACTGAATGGAGCGTCACTAAGCCGTCGTCCTGACCGAAAATCGGATGCACCAGATGCGTCCAATGTCCTTGCCCTAAAGGACGTTCCCGGTAGTTTCGGATGAGTGCGTCTTTGCGTGGTGCCTCCACGCCGTCTGGAATGACTTCTTCCAGCATCAGAAACTCCAACGGCTCGTTTTCTGGATTGTCCAAGACGTGCGTAAGTTTGGGGGGGACTAAGATTGCATCCCCTTCCGTAACCTGCTGTTTCGAGTCTCCTGCTTCAAATACCCCAGAACCGTCAACGATATAAAAAATAAGCTGCTTGTCATCGAGTGCCGTGGGAACTGAGGCGATTCTCGGTTCAAGGTAGCACCGAGAGAAACTATCAACATATCTTAGGATCGCGCCCTCTTTATCGGCGGAATCCTCTGTACGTTTGCTAAAAATCTCACGTTTAATGATGTTGCCGTGTGTTAGGCTTGAAGGACTCTGTAACCAATGTCGCATATACATTGTGAAGCACCTCCGAATATATCAATTGGATGGACAATACGCGTCAAATTTCATGCACATCATCTTATCAAAAGTTGGGACAATTGGCAAGAGAAAAGTTTCAGAGGTATTCGGTTGTCAGTGGTCAGTAGTCAGTCATCAGCTATCAGCAGTCAGTGAGAGCCGCGACCGGGAGGTTGCTCCTACAGCATGGAGGGTTATGAACTATATCTGCATTACTATGGTATTTGTGAGATAGGGAGAATCAAATTCTGTCATGCAGTCCGCGTTGCATCCGGGAACCGGAAAAAGGCGTACCGATAGCGGTTTGCTTAACTGTATGGAAAGCGTGGCAACATCCGTCAGAATAGCGGCAATCTGAGATGTCGAAGCATCGCCGGGTATAGGAATCGTATCTAACCCAGTCCCACAGACAGTAGAATAAAGGAGGAGACTGTCAAGGTTAAAATAACCTGCTTTACTGCGCTCTCCCAAACCAACATCCTCAAGTACAGGGAGCATTAATCCCGAATATCCACAGAGCGGCAGTGCAAGTGATCGGAGCGTACGTGTGAGACCGGCAGCGACTGTTAATGTGCCGCGCTCCCCAAAATAACCGGGGAGTTGTTGTTCCATGGCGTAAGCGATGCTTTCATCGCCCATCGGTGCAAGCGATGCGTCTATACCGACAAACTTTATGCCCCACTCCTGTGCTAACGTCTGTGCAAGTGCGACAATCTTCTGTCCTTCTGCTTCCATGATGGCTTTCAAGTTTTGTAAACCGACTTCTAAATTCGGGGCATCTGTGAAAGCGTCTTGCACAAGGTCTATAGCCTGCCATCCGATGCTGAAGTTCGTCCGAGTGTCGTGCCAGTAGGCCGCTGGGAAGAAGGGGGTATTTGGCGGGCAATTCATCAATGCTGCAAAGCGGAGGTTTCCGTAGCCAGCATCAGTTCGATGCGCTATCTGCCGAATGATGTCTGCGGTGTTTTCAGTGATATCCGATGCCATACGTCCAGATTGTGTCGTAAGGGTGACGGTGGCAAAGAGCATCTCACTTTGGACAATTACATCGGCGACACGAGCGAGATGCGTTTCTGTGTATCGCTTCTCCGGTAGGATTGTCCCCAAGTTAAGGAATTCAATTCCCAATGCCTGTGCATCGGACTCTAATGTAAGGATTGTATCTATATCTCGTGCCTCATCCCAGATTTGGCAGCTGACACGTGTTGTTTGGACCTCGTAACCGTTCGCTTCAAAGTAAGTTTGACAGGCGGTGTTAAATTTTGCCGCACGTTGAAGTTGGTAAGGAGCAAAAGGTAATGGAATGCCTGTCGTAATTGTTCGGATTTTCATTTTTTAACTGGTGAAAAGCGTTTGGTAAGGCTTTTCGATACAATCACACCCTTTTACCGGATCCATCTTGATCCGTTGGACAAGACTGAATTTCTTTCTCGAAGGAGGGTGCTGTGTTTCTGTTGCACACCGAGAAAAAAGCATGATTATGCCACATCTACAGTATCTTCGCCATAAAGCCCGATGTGCCGATAACGTTCATATCTTTGTTGGACGAGTTGTTGCGGGGTCATCTGCATCAATTCGGTAAGATGCTTACGTATGGAGCGTCTGACACTGCGTGCCGCAGCTTCGGGATCTCTATGCGCGCCGCCGAGTGGTTCACGAATGATCTGATCGATGATACCCAACTTGAGCAGATCGGGAGCGGTAGGTTTATAGCCTTCGGTTGCTTCTGGAGCGTGTTCGCCTTTGTCTTTCCAGACAATACCACTGCAAGCTTCAGGCGGTGCGACACAGTAGACAGCGTACTCCATCATCAATACGCGGTTTCCGACAGCAATTGCCAAGGCACCACCGCTCCCACCTTCACCGATAATAACGACGAGGATTGGCACACGCAGCTGCATCATCTCAGCGAGATTTTCAGCGATCGCCATTGCTTGTCCGTATTCTTCGGAACGGAGATCAAAGTGCGCTCCCGGGGTATCAACAAAACAGATGATGGGACGGTTGAACTTATTTGCCAACTGCATCAACCGTCTTGCTTTTCGATAGCCTTCTGGGTGCGTGTAACCGAAATTCATCTCTTGTCGCTCCTCAAGGTTTGTGCCTTTCTGCTGTGCGAGATAAACAATAGGCTGTTCGTCAAACCATGCGAAACCGCCAATGAGTGCGCGGTCGTCACCGTACAACTTATCGCCGTGAAGTTCGATGGGTTCATCAAGGAGCGTGTTGATATAGAAGGAGGCTTGCGGACGTTGTGCGTGGCGCGCTAATCTCACTTTATCCCAGCGACTTAGTTTTTGGAAGGTCTGCTTTGTGAGTGTATCTGCATTTTGCTTTAGCGCATCAATCCCTTCAGTGAGGTCCAACTCAGGATGTTCTTGCGCGAAGGTTTGCAATTGCGCGAGATGATGTTCCAATTCAATGAGCGATCTTTCAAATTCAAGTTCTGTTGCGTTCATGTTTTGATTCCATTGTATTGGCTTTCGGCTGTCAGCGATCAGCCATCGGCATCCTGTTGTCAACGTTTTCCCTACCGCCAAGAGGAATTAACGTCGTCAATGGGATAATGAGAGATATAATGGTGATAGACCCAAGCCTAAAGACTTGGGAAACCTCCGCATTGTAATGCAGAAGCGTTTGTGGTATCAACAAAGGTTGCTTGCTATGCAAGTCCGACACCCTCTCCTCCAAAGGTTGCTACCCCAACCTTGAGTCGTAAAATATGTTCAACCAAGATTCGCCATGACGCGTCTTTCTTGGTATATGAAATCCACAAATGCAAGTTTTTGAGTTAGGAGTTTATGAAACGTTGAAGCGACCAATCTGATGTAAATTATACAATATTTTAGACCGAATGTCAACGCTTTTCCCAAGCATTTGGTCTCATTAACGAGGGAAACGGACTTTCATCCCAAACCTAAAGGATTCGGTTTTCAGTCCGTAAACAGGATAAAAAGAATAATGGCAATCCCCGAAGTCACAAATACAAGTGTGAGGTAAATCTCTAAGCCGAATATAGTAAAACCCACAATTACCTATACATTGGCGAGGTTAGGAATGCAGATCGCAAATGTAAAGCAAAGACAAATTTGGTTTCCGCGTGTGGGAAACCAAATTTGGGTGCGTACACCGCAAAACCTCGCCAGCGAGGGAGAGTGCGGAATTGTTATTCATTGAAATGTAAACATATTTTCGGGTTTTACTATAATTTTCTGTATCTGCTTTCATCCATCTGGTGCGGTATCTGTTGAGGTGGCATATCTTCTTCGGGCATTTCAAAATTCCTCCTTTAGCGTTGATTTGGCGGTTTCAAACGCGCACTGAGCAAAAAACAAGAAGGCGCGCTTGCAAAGCGCGCCAACAAGATAATGGTATTAGTGTGATTGACGGACTTCGTCACGAAGCCCAACCCAAAGACAGCCTCCCATGCCTAAAAGCACAATAGCGAACGGGAACCCCGTTGCGAGGGAAGCAGCTTGTAAAGACTTCAAACCGCCGCCAAGTAGTAGTGCTATAGCGACTAAGCCCTCCGCAGTACACCAGAACACGCGTTGTGGTATCGGTGCGTCAACCTTACCGCCCGCTGCGATGATGTCAATGATCAGCGATCCGGAGTCGGATGAGGTAACGAAAAAAATGATTGTCAACGTCATACCAACACAGGAAAGGAGCGTTGTCCACGGGAGCCCTTCAAACATTTTGAAGAGAGCCAGTTCTGGTTTATATGCCTCAACTATCTCAGTTACACCCGTGTATCCGCCAGTGAGGAACTGGTGAAGAGCAGTGCCACCAAATGCGCTAAACCAGAGTAAACACATCACGGTCGGTAGAAGCAGCACAAAGATAACAAATTCGCGAACTGTACGCCCCTTTGAAATGCGGGCAATGAATGTGCCAATAAATGGTGCCCAGGCAATCCACCACGCCCAATAGAAAGTCGTCCAACCGTGGAAGAATCCAGTGTCCTCTCGCCCGATCCAGTTGCTGAGCGGCACAATCTTCATGACATAAGTAGTAAGTCCAGTAAAGAGACTGCGGAAAATGTAGAGTGTCGGCCCGAGGACGATAACAGCCAACAACAACAAAAACGCGAGAATTATATTGAATTGGCTAAGGCGTTTGATACCGACATTAATCCCTGTCATCACCGACACCATCGCGATGGCGGTAATCCCTACAATAAGGAGGACCATGGTGAGACCGTTCGCGGGTATCCCAAAGAGATACTCGAGTCCGGCGGTTACCTGCTGTACGCCCAAACCGAGGGAGGTAGCGAGTCCAAAGATCCCCGCGAATATAGCAAACGTATCAATAATGTGTCCGGGCCACCCCCATATCCGGTCACCAAATATGGGATAGAATGCTGAGCGGATGAGCAGAGGCAACCCCCGATTGTAGGCGAAAAACGCGAGGGCAAGCCCAACGATTCCGTAGATTGCCCACCCTTGCAGCCCCCAATGGAAGACCGTCGCCGCTATCCCCAGGGAAGCCGCTGCTTGAACCTTCGGATCTGCAGCGTCGGGAACATTTGCAGCGGTATAGACCGTCTCTGTGTCGTAAACCGTTTCTATCCCCAGCGGCGAATAGCTACCACCCTGAAAATAGGTAACCGGCTCTAACACGCCAAAGAACAGGAGACCGATCCCCACGCCTGCCGAGAAGATCATGGCAAGCCATGTTAAGTAAGAATATTCGGGTTTTGCATCTACCCCCCCGAGGCGTACTTTGCCAAACGGAGAAAACGCGACGACCAGACAAAAGAGAAAGACGAGATTGGTAGTAATCATGAACAGCCAATCAAGGTTCGTGGTCAGCCAAACGCGAAGATCCCCAAAGAGTTTGGTCGCACCATCTTGGAAAATGAGAGATCCGATGATAAAGGCGACAATAGCGATACTGGAAATCACGAATACAGGTGTCAGATAAATCTCTAAACCGAATAATTTCCTGTACTGCCTTTCCGCCATGTATTGCGGTTGTTTTCCTTCTTCGTTCATTTTCAAAATTCTCCTTATTAGAGTTGATTTGGCGGTTTTCAACCGCGCAAGGAACGAAATGCGCGCTTACAAAGCGCGCCGCTGGTAGAAGGTCGCGTAGTCGATTAGAAATAATAACCGAAGTTGAAATTAAGTCGCCAATGCAAGATGTTATTTCCGTTGGCACCCACGTGATTCACCCCTGTAAGGATATTCCCGTAGGCATCACCCGTGTTACCGACAAAAAAGTTGCCATCGGAGAGTGCGAGATCACTATAGACATAGAGTGCGCCCAGAATGGTCCAGCTTGCGCCGAGTGTCACAAGAGTACTGGCGTTGTAATCATCTACGGTTTTGAGGATAGTGCTCCACTCCGCATAAGGCGTAAGGCTATCAACCCATGAGATACCTGAGGTATCTATACCGCCGTAACGCAGCGATAGCGCGGGTATTAATCCCTCAGATGCGATGGGCCATGCGAAATCGTAAGCCCCCATCGGGATTAAATCCCCAGTGCCCCAAGGGGTTTCATCAGTGATATTATGTGCGTAATAAGAGAATTGTGAAAAGAGGGTGAAGTCTGCGAAGGCATTCTTCATGTGTGCGGAGACAGCATAATGGTTACCACTATCATCGTCACCCACATTTGTCCCTTTCAACAAGCCATATTGCAGGGATACACCGACATCAGCGATATTCTCAAGTGCGTAGATAGCACGGACGTTAAGTTGGTGTTGCTCATCAAACCCGTTTTCACCAGCACCCCATTCAACGTTTCCGTTTGCATCGGCATGTTCTTCCCATTTGACGATGTCATAGGCGTATCGAGAACTCGCCAGACTGCCATACTTTACCAGCTGAGGTTCACTCATAAGGTAGTAGCCTACATCAAGCGTCAGCTTATCAAAGGTATCATTCCATGTGACCCCTAAGTCCATGTCGTCGGAGAGTCCGACATAAAAATGCTGGTCAAAAAACCAACTCGTAGAAACGCCGTAGGCGGTCGGACCGAAGGGTACCCGCACAATACCTGCTTTAACTGTGCCGGAATCACCGAGTTTATACCCTAACCATGCGGTATGTACCATGCTGTAGCCATCATACCACCGGTATTCAAGCCTACTAGTGATATTATTATAACGTGAGCTTGAAAAATGTTTTTACCCGTAGTGCCCTGTATCAGTTTTAGCAAAAAACGGCACAAACTCACAGTTTATGCTACAATAATACCGCTTTTTTAGCCATGAACAGTGTTTAGAGCGAACTCACATTTTATTATCAAACTCACGTTATTATAGTCAAGATCGGCATTGAAGCGGAATATCTCAAGGTCTACATCGCCGATTTTTTCGCCTCGGGGATGTGGGTTGTCCTCATCGCCGTAAGCACCGTAGGCGTAGTTTACGCGCATCGCCCCACCGACCTTAATCGGACTTTTCTTGGGTTCTGCTGCCTCAACTGTTTCTGCCGCTTCTTCGGTTGTATCAGCAGCCATCGCGAACGGAGAAACGATTAGCAAAAATGCGATGACGAAACTGAATATGAAATTTATCCGTTTATGCACCGGTTCTTCTCCCTTAGGTAAGTAATAATGTGCGTTAAGTGTATAATAAACAAAAGGAGGGTTTTCGGTTAGATAATGATATTTTAGCAATTTGTCCTAACGCTGCCGCCACACCATTGTTGAGTTTTTACAAGTAAAACAGATTTACGAAAAACTGTCAAGAAAAAATCAGACTGATTTTTTTCTTGACGAACAAAGACAGATGAGGTATTCTTATCGCAAATCAATCCTCACTTCACAAAGGGGTTCCCTGTTATGAACTGTCCAAAATGTCAACACGAACACTTCGTCAAAAATGGACACGTCAACGAAAAACAACGCTATAAGTGCAAAGAATGCAACTATCAGTGGACAGAACACCACACACACCGAGGGAGACCCCTCGCTGAACGCGCATTCGCCGTCTTTCTCTATTGCCACGGACTTTCCATGAATGCCATCGCCAAAATCCTTCGCGCCTCACCCAGCACTATTCTCCAGTGGATACGCGACTTCGGAAACCAACACGCACAACCCCCTGAACCCCAAACTGACACCGTCGTCCTCGAACTTGATGAGATGTGGCATTATCTGAAAAAAAAAAGCAGAAACTCTAAGTTTGGAAAGCTTTGTGTCGTGATACCGGAGAACTCATCGGATGGGAGTGTGGTCATCGGGATAAAGCAACCTTGAAAAAACTCATCCAACGCTTAGAAAAGTGGAACGTCAAGGTCTATTATACTGACGATTGGCATCCCTACCGAGCCGTGATCCCCAAAGATAAGTTAGTGCAGACGAAAAAGGAGACGCATCGCATCGAGCGAAACAATTGTCGGATGCGGCATTGGTTCGGACGCTTTAAGCGAAAGTCTATTATCGTTTCAAAGAGTGTGGAAATGGTGAACGTGACTGTCGCCTTATTTGCGAAATTTCGCGTCAATGGAGATGTATTTGACATCTTAAAAATCGGGCAGATCGAACCAAATATCATTATTTAGCCGAAAACTCTCTAATTTAACTTATATAATTTAACTTATAAATCAAATTGAACCTATAGAACAATTCCGAATTTGCTCGAAAACACTCATAATCCTCATAAGAAACTCGCCCACAAGTTGCTTGTGGGCGAGTTAGAAATCCATCTATTGCATCTGTTCCATATTCTGCATCATCATAAACATTTGGACAGCTTGTTTGAAGTCGCCGAGGGTGAGAAGCAGCTTTGCGCCAACCCCGCCCTCTTGGACTTTAGCAGAAAAACCGATGCTGTAAGTCTCAGGCACATTCATAAGCATTCCTGCGAACATTTGCATTGCTGCACCAGCATTCGGATCCGCCTTCGCGATAATGGGCATGAGACTGTTAACCATAGTCATCGGGGAAAGTGCCAAAAGCAGGTTATTGTCTGCCCCCAACGCACCAGCGAGTTTCTGATAACTCGGATTTTCAGAAAGGCTTCCGCCCATCCCGGATTTCCTATCCAACGCTGCTTTAACCAGATCAGAACCGCCTATAGCAAGAAACAGTTGGTCTTCATGAAAGGCATAGTACCAATGCCATTCCTGAGGCATCATCGCAGCAGCTTCAGGCGGCATCTCACCAAAAACTGTACCGAAATTAGGGAAGACGAAACTTTTTATCTCAACGTCGTTGTGCATGAACGGCGGACCGGCGTGAGCTCCGTCATACATGCTCAATTGTGGCATATTTCCCATCATATCCCGCATGATCTGCATTGTGTTGCGGAGTTGTTCAAGAAACATGTCATTCATGTAGGTTTCTGCGAGTTGTTTATCCTTCATCTCATAAACAATTAGATAATCCGGGATAATACTATCGCCAAAATTGACAGTGAAGCCCCACTCGTCGCCGAGAGATTTATAAAAAGTTGTCATCTGCTCGGTGAGTACTTCCAGTTTCTCTTGCTGCTCTGGGGAACCTGCTGAAAACATTTTTAGCCATAGCATGTTCATGTCAAGTAGCAATTGTTGATTCCCTTGAAAAGCACCATTTATAAAGGCGAGGTTTGGGAGATCGTTGAGAACTGCCAAATCGTCAGGTATCATCTCTTCCAAGGATTGCCGAATCTCACTATCGTTCTTGAATTTTAAGGACGGTGCAAGTTGCACATCGGCTCCCTTGATTTCAAACGTCGCGCTTAGAGATTCCAGCTGCTCAATTACGTTTATGGCTGAATCAAACATAGACGCAAGGAACGGAGCGAATGCCATAGCGGCAGGATCGCTTTCAAGCCCGTCTCTCATTGATTCCGATTCCCTCTTAAGTGAAGCAGTCATAAGAGGGGCAATTGATTCAAGATTGAAATGCGCCGCGAGCTGCGCGTCGCTCTCCATGATATCAGTGAGAAATGAAGTGTAGCCTGGATTGGCTGTGACAGACTGTTGGGTGCTCTTATAAGTATCAATAGCACTTTCACACACTTCATCGGACTGAGAAAAGACCAAGATATTGTCCAAAATAGCGAAGCTGCCATCTCCTCCGGTTGCGTTCCAATAGGTTACGCCGTTATATTCAATTGGAGCACTTCCTTCGCTTTCTGCTGCGATTACCTGTTTCATGGCTTCAGGGTCTGTTAGATGAACGACTGCGGAGAGTCGCGGTGGGTTCAAGGATGTCGTGAAAACTGCAAAATCTTGGTTCAAGTCAAGTCCGATTTCCTCTAACTCCGCGAGACTTTCAAATCCAGCACCAAAACTATTCGCTAAGATTTTGGCGAGGATTTCTGGGTCTTCATCTGTCGGGATCAAGTCTGTTACCAATGTATTAATTCGATAATCCAACTCAAGCAAACTGGGGCAATAGATAAGTCCGAGTGTTTGTTTTGGAATCAGATGTAGCACACTACCGCTGGGAATCTCCACCATTTCAGATTCAGCTTCATGGAGTGTTTCTTCTGCAGTCTCGTGTTCCGACGTTTCTTCTTCCGATTCGTGTTCTGACGCTTCTTCCGCAGATTCGCGTTCCTCTTCCGATTCGTGTTCTGATGTCTCTTCTGCAGATTCGTGTTCCGCTTCCAATCCGTGTTCTGACGCTTCTTCCGCAGATTCGCGTTCCTCTTCCGATTCGTGTTCTGATGTCTCTTCTGCAGATTCGTGTTCCGCTTCCAATCCGTGTTCTGACGTTTCTTCCGCAGATTCGTGTTCCGCTTCCGATTCATGTTCTGATGTCTCTTCTGCAGATTCGCGTTCCTCTTCCGATTCGTGTTCTGACGCTTCTTCCGCAGATTCGTGTTCTGACGCTTCTTCCGCAGATTGAGGAAGTTCGTCCATTTCTTGCGATTCCTGGACCGGCGGTGCTTCAGCGGTGGCTGTGGTTGTAACAGGAGGTATCTCTTTCGCACCACAACCGACACATATACACATTGTGAGAAGTGCTAACGCGATGAGAGGTAAAGACAAACATTTTTTCATTTTAATTTCTCCTAAGTCGTAGGGTAGCCTAACGGCATATTCCCACGAAAATAGTATCATCAATTTTGGGTTTGTGCGATTTTTTCTTGGAGTGCATCAATCTCTGCATTGGAAGTAAGCACACCGATTTCGACTTCATAGTGCCTACGACCACCGGGTTCAATATACTGTAACGTGCCGCGTTCGCGCTCCTTTGCTCTGCCTTCTACACCACAGTTCGAGGGTTCCAAACCGAAGACATAAGTGCCTTCACCACACATCTTCCACTGGACAAAGTTTGGGAATTGCGTCTTGTGATAGCGCACTGATACGCCGATGCCTTGCCCATTATTGAATCTTCGGTTTACCAGCGCGATATGGATGTGGTTATCAACATCTGGTTCCATTTCGTGGTAGAAAGCCTGCTCTTGAAAATCGACGGTTGGTGGTTCGCAGAGGTTATAATTATTTAAGTTTGCGGCAGCTTGTTCATCTCGTGGTGTGACTTGTGAGGAGGGAGCAAGTAACTCGCTGTCTTGCGTGAGAATCGGAAATCCGACATTAATATGGAAGAGGTACATGTGTGCCGAATCTTGGTATCCCAAATTTTCAACAATATCTTCAATATGCAACGTACGCGATCCGAGTTCGGTCCAAATCCTGCGGGTGCGCGAGAGGTTTTCGCCCAAAGCGGCGGTCTCTTTAACCTTGCCCTGCGCCCATAGCATATAGCGTTGTCCTTCCCATCGGCTGTCGACCCAAACGTTCTTTGCGGGAATGTGTGAAACCCTGCCGTGAAGTCCCAACGCCTCATTGTCATCTTCATTAGGCACGCCGACTTGTCGCATCCCACAGGTTGTCAGTAAACCGCCGTAGAAGCCGCGTAGCCAACCGAGTCCGTGAGGTTCATAATGCGCCGGATTGACATCGCCTGTACTTGAACGCCAACAGAGTGGAATCCCCTGATATTCGGCATAAGAGACATCTAACCCACGGCTCGGTAGCACGGTGAAATTTAAGCCGCTACCGGTTCGGAAGTCAATTGCGTCAACACCTTTTTCATTGCCATCCGTGAGTTGATACATTTTCGCATGGGCGATTTGCGATATATCTCCGACATGGCGAAGCAATTGTATTCTGTCATACGTTGCTCCATATAGGTTCATTAAATAAGATTCTCCTTTTTGGGTGCAGCTTGATAGTCTCAATTCATGGGCATTGCTTCCAAGCCCATATTAATTAGAAAATGGGCAAAACTTTCTGTATACTGGAAAAACATTATAGCATAGACAGGAAAAAAAAGCAAGTTTTTCGGTAGAGGCATTCAGGGCGATTTAGTTCTCGGTTTTGATTTTGGTTTTCGTTTATAGATGTTAACGTTTTTTCCGAAATATCGCGAGCACAGCTCGCTCCTACAAGGGAAGTATGTTTACATAGATAAAGTAAATATGTAAAACTAAATCACCCTGTAGAAGCACTCAGTGCCATTCAATTCTCAGTTTTTTCGTCCAATTTTAGCCCCCCAGGCCCGGTAGGTGCGGTTTGATGAAGTTTAAGAAAATATTTCGGTAATTCTATATTTTCTCCAGGCCCGGTAGGTGCGGTTTGCAACCGCACCGGACTTCCCCAAGAAATTACCGAATTAAAAAATTAATCTTCATGGAATCGCACCGGGCTTGAAAAAGAAGATCCAAAATTTGAGAGCGTCTTTTTGGCGGCTCAGGGCCATTCAATTTTAAGAAATTATTGGATTTTACGTCTTTTTTTCCAGGATCCGGTGCGAAAACCTTCAGATGCAGCGTTTGCCAAACAGGGTTTCCGCTAAACAAGAAAACGGGGACCCGGTTGGGATAAGTCCGGTTCGGTTGGCATGCAGATCGCAACCCCCCTTTATCCCCCTTTATCAAGGAGGCAGGCGAGTACGCCGCAAAAACCGAACCTAACGGGCTTGGAGGATCCCCTAAATTGACACCTATGGTGTTCTGTGTTCATGGTTTTACCTTCTTGCGAAATGCTGCGAATGCTTCCGCGTGTTGTTTTAATTTGGATTTCCTCAGACTTATAACATAACATATCTGAAATATTAACACCTGTGAAAAATACAACACCAAAAACCTACAATTGAATGACCCTGTTGGCAGCTGTTTGTTTATTGACATTTTGCTTGAAAATAGGGTATAATTAACATCAACTATCAGACCGTTGAGCCTTACAGCATACGTCCTACCACTTGTAGACTGAAGTATAATAACATCAACTATCAGACCGTTGCATTGCTAATACAATAGTGAGTAGCACAATTACAACATCAAAGGAGAAAAATTGTTGAATATTCGACCTGAGTACCTTACGCTAGACCAACTGCTTGCAAAACGTTTGTTTCGTATTCCGCATTATCAGCGTGCCTATTCATGGACGAGCAAAGAGCGTAGTGATATGTTCAAAGATATTAGCAAGCTTAAGGATAAACCAGATAATTCCCATTTTATGGCGACGATAGTTGGACTGCATCGTGAAACTAAGACAATCGTAACTGACCAATATAACGTTATAGAGATTGTAGACGGGCAACAACGACTGACGACGCTTGTCCTTCTGCCTTAAAGCTATTGAGCAAGAATTGGCATCTTCGCTGACTGATGAGGACAGATCTGCGCGTACTTCCGAGGCTCGTCTTGAACAAGATCTTCAAGAACTTCTTGTCAAACCTGACGAGTTAAGTCTGATTCTGCTGCAAACAAATCATGACCGGGGCCAATACTTTGCCAACTTTCTTAGATACGGGACAGCTCCGACAGATATTGCAGAAGCCCAAACGCTTGCGGATCGTGAGCTGTTACGTGCGATCCATCAATGCAAATCTTTTGTCAATAAGTGGAATAATCCAATTGAATTGTTAGGCATAATCAAGAATCAACTTCGATTTATATTTCATGGAATTGATGATGAAGCGGCTGTCTATACGGTTTTTGAAGTTCTCAACAACAGAGGGCTTCACGTGTCTTGGTTGGATAGACTTAAGAGCATGCTTATGGCAGTCGTTTTTGAGGACGACCAAGGCAATAGTGCTGAACTTATAGGCGAACTTCATCAGATCTGGGGTGAAATTTATGAAACCATTGGTCTTCGCGAGGGGATAGACACTGAGGCATTAAGATTCGGAGCGACCCTCAGATCGCCTTCCGAAGTTAGCAAACCTTTTGGTGAAGGGAAAGCTGTGGAAATTTTGATGAAGGAAGTTGGCACTAGCACTTCCAAAGCCATTGAGGTTTCAACATGGCTGTTAGAAGTCACAAAAGCGATCAACAAATTTCAGGAATATACTGAACCTTCAAGACGAGCCGTAACCAAAATTTCTCAGGCGAGGTTGTTAGCGTTAGCAATCCTCTTGCGGAATTTTCCCTGCGAAGAAGAAAGAAAAATTCTTGACCAATGGGAGAGAACGACATTCCGAATATTTGGCTTATGTAGGAAGGATGCTCGTACAGGTGTTGGGGATTATGTGAGGTTGGCTTGGGAAATCTTGAACCACAAATACCCTGCTCGTAAGATTTTACGGAAGATAGAACGTATTGGTGATAGGTACGATATTGATGAAGCATTTACTCAAGATCGAGACTGTTACGAAAGTTGGCAGGAGGAACTTCGATATCTGCTTTATCGTTATGAAGAGTATCTTGCTGCACAGCAAGGTCAAACCTTTATAGTAGATTCCGAAAATAAGTTTACATTTTTTGAGATTTATGTTAGAGTTTATGATTATGGCATATTCAACAGATTTACGCAAACGCGTGCTTGATTTCATCAATAACGGTGGCAGTAAAGCCGCCGCTGAACGCACCTTTTGTGTCTCAAGAAGAACGATCTATAACTGGTTAGAAGCAGAAGACCCCTTCGCCTGCGAAAAACCGGGCCCCAAAGGTCCCCGACACATTGATTACGACGCACTTCAGCAACATGTTGCCGATTTCCCAGATTTCACACTCGCTGAACGCGCCCAACACTTCGGTGCTTCTACACATGGCATCTTCTATGCCTTGTCAAAACTCAATATCACGCGAAAAAAAAAACGACAACTTACAAAGAACAGTGTCCGGTGAAACGCCAAGAGTATCTCTCAACCCTTCAGCAAGAGACGGAGCAGCATCGGAAAAAACCGGTTTATATTGATGAGAGTGGTTTCAGTGAAACTGATTTCCGTCGGTATGCTTATGCGCCGAAAGGTGTTCGTGTTGAAGCGAAAGTGCCAAGTCATCGGTATAAGACCACGACGTTGATTGCTGCGCGGTTTCAGGAGTGTTTCACTGCGCCTGTGCTTTTCGAGGGCAGTTGCGATGCGGTTGCCTTCAACACTTGGCTTTCGGAGATGTTATGTCCTTTGCTTGACGACAGTCACGTTCTGATTATGGATAATGCTTCTTTCCACAAAGGTTCAGAGACGGAGGCATTGATCCGGGGTAGCGGTGCGAGTTTGTTGTTTCTACCCTCATATTCCCCAGAGTTGAATCCGATTGAGAAGGATTTCGCCAACATCAAGCGGATACGTCAATACAACGCTGAGACTTCTATTGATGATATTATAAAAGTGTATAAGTAATTACGGGTTTTACTATAATAACCAACAATGGAATCGCATTTGGGAAAAATCCACTTCTGACTCTATTGAACACGTCCTTCCGCAGTCGAAAGGCAGTCAGGAACCTACAGCCCCAGATTTCGTCCATAGACTTGGAAACCTGCTACTCCTACCTCCACGCCTCAATTCAGAACTCAGTGATAAAGAACCTATAAATAAGGCATGTCGCTATCAAAAGACAGGACTTCTCATTGCTGTGGAAGTCGCACAGACAATTCAAGAGAAAAGAGAATGGGGGGCAGCACAAATTGAAGAGCGAGAACGGGAAATACGAGAATGGATTGAGGTTGTGTGGAAACGCAATATTCATCATATAGATTTGGCACAGATGGCAGATTTGGCACGGATGGACGAAATTTTCTCTTGGGGGCCTGAGGAGTAGTTACAAATTGCACCATAGGTGTCAATTTAGGGGTCTTTCTCGGTATTTTCTAGTAGCATCGCTACAAATGCTGCCCCTTGAGGCTTGGGTTTTTGGGTGGCTGCATATTTCGACGCGGATGCCGATCCTCAAGGGCTCAGGAGAGCTTTTAGGGTATGAAAAGTTTGTGCCTAAGACTCGGCGCGGTTCCAAACCGTGCCTACCGGACCTGGGGACCGAGGGTATTATTTTCTTACGGTTTCTGCAGATATTCTCTGTGTTAGAAAGCGAGGCATTGAATGGTTAAATACGAATACAAAACCCTAACCCTTAAACAGAAAGGGTTAGGGTTTGTTTCTCGATCAATTCCGGACCTTGAAATGACGCTTAATCGCGAAGGAAGGGAAGGTTGGCGACTCTGCGAGATTGTTGTACCATCTGCAGCCTTTGGAGATTCAACCAGCGCAATTGTGATTTTTGAGAGAGAAATAAAGGAAAATGAAGAGTGAACCCCTCCAAATATAACGTCCCAAACGAGAGACACCCAACTTTTCCTAATGCTTCCAGAAAAGGGTAACAATACCCGCAATCATCAAAGCAATAGACCACAACAGATCCAGATTAAACCACGCCTTGCGGAGCAGTGAAAGTCCTACCACTTCGTAGACGACAACTGCCACAATCCCGGTCACGACGAAAAAACTGAGGGTATGCACACCGACTGCGGATAACAACATTACAGCGCTATCTGTCATACTTACAGGTGCGTGGTGTGTATGTGCGGAAGCCTCGGCAGCGGGCATCCGCAACAGCAGCGGTGCGAGCATCAAACCGGCTCCATGCGCTGAAGCCATCAAGAAGGACCAGATTGTTAAGTCTTTGAAGTTAACACGCATTCCCACCCACTTAGGATGCCGTGCTCGGAAAAACTTGTACGCTCCAAAACCGAAGAGCACGACTGCACAAGCGATGCGCAGCACACCTTCCGGCAGCTGTCGTTGTGCCAAGGCGATAACGAACACCACGACAGCAATAGACATCGCGTGTCCAAGTGCCATTGGAAAGAGGGCACCGATAACCGCGCTTCTCCGTTTTTCTTGCATGCCTAAAGCCACTGCAAAGAGCCAACCCATGCCCGGGTTAATACCGTGAAACACGCCGAGGAGTGTGTAACTCAACCATGAGACAGTGTCCATAAAAACATCCTTTCGCAAATAGGCGCGCTTACATGAAGATTAAATAATTAATTCGGTAATAATCCGACATAGTGTAGCAACTCCTGTGACCCGCCTTTGAACTGTTCCATGAAGTCGCTGACTTTCTCCTGAAGGGCTGTCCAGTCATTGCTGAGACGATGCAGATGTATGACGGCTTGACGCGCCCAGCGCCACAACTTCTCAATCGGATTCGTCCAACAGGCATACGTTGGGAGCTGCAATATCTCAATAGGGAGTTTCTCAAGTTTGCCTATTTTCTTTGACGGTTTCTCGCTCCAATTCGGTGGGGTCGGTCTAACAAACCTCGTCGTCTGTGGCAGAAGCGCTGCCCTAAGATTCGCGTGAAAGTGGATCGCCCGATTGTCCTGGATCAAATAGATGCGTTCAGCGTTTGGGTAGCGTTGGCAAATCTGGGTGTAAAATGTATGGAGTGCGACAACCGTGCAGCTTTTGACTTGCTGATAAACAACATCTCCGGTGTGTGGGTTGAGCGCCCCGATGCCATAGCAGGTCTCCTCTGGGAGATAACTCTGGCGTGCCAAAGGACATTTCGTCCCTGTCTCCGCCGAGTCTTTTGCGACTCTCGGTTGTAGATTGAAACTAAACTCGTCTTGGTAAACGACAACGCAAGTTTCTGGGTTTTCACGGGCTTCTTCTAACGCTTGCTTGATGCGAGAAAGTTTTTCAGCATAATCGGTATCAGGACTCCGCAGATATTCTCTGGCACGCTTATAGCTGAGACCCAAGCGTGAGAAGATCTGATGAATGCCGGGGAGCGATAGACCCTCAAGCCACGGCACGACCTGACCGAGACTGCGGAGCGTCCAGCGCGTTTGATGCTCATTGACGCTTCCCGGATCCTGACCGATTGCCACTAAGAGTTCCGACCCGGCTTCTTCGGGCGACTTAGGTGAAAAAGCAGGTTTGCGACCTCGACCGGGTTTATTAGACAACCCGCTAATACCGTGTTCGCGATACCGACGCAGCCAAGCATAAACGGTATCGGGGTCGCGTTTTTTCAACAAACCTCTGCGGGCGACTTCATGTGGAGAAAAGCCTTCATGGATTTTCAACAACGCTGTCGCACGCTCTCGAAGATAAGCCGGTTCGCCTTTATCCCGAAGATCAACGAGGGCTTGTATTTCGCCTTCAGTTAACTCCAACTTATGGTGTTTTGCCATCAGAGAATACCTCCTTTGGCAATAGGATAACACGAATAACAATATTACCGAATTAATATTTTAATCTTCATCAAAGCGCGCCTATTAGATCTATTACTACACTGTCCGCTTATGGATAGCAGTAAGAATCGGAAGAACTGTCTCCACCTTGTAACCGAATCTGATGGGCACGGCTCTCACCGAAATCGACAAAGAAGTCGGGATCCAATGCCAATCCGCCATCTTCCACGTTCACATCCCCCTTTACCATCCATCCGTTTGCGGCATTTGGATAGAACTGGTTATCCAAAGCGATATAGAGAGAATTGGTAAAGTAGAGACGTTTGCCGTCGCGACTCAATTCAACCATTTGCGGACCACCGCCTACAGGTCCGGCTGCTGGGTGCGGGTGCGATTTGGTAATCCCACCGATCTCAAGGGTGCCGGTATGCTTCGGATTAAACGGGTCGGACACGTCGTATTGCAACATCTCCCCGGTTCCCCAACAGGAGACGTAAAGGAACTTGTCATCCAACGAGAGGATATGGTCGGTGACGAGGGGTGGGATCATGCCGATATCCTTCAAAACGGGTGGTAAATCATCTGGATTTTCTGGTGCCTGTGCCGGAATATCAATAATCTTTTGAATGCCCCAATCGTCTCCATCTTTGTACCACGTCCAGATGGAACTGGAGAGGTCGTTCATATTAAGCACGGCATTGACGAACCCATACGCCTTCGTTGGGTCATGTGCGGGACGTAGTTCCAAGGCCATTTGGTAGTCGTCACCGAGATCCAGCGTCTGGATGTTTTTCCGGTGCCGGATATCCCAGATATGGATTTTATGCCCGAACTTGCGTTCAACCAAGTCTTCGAGGCTCAGGCCGTTCTCAATCATTGCCGGATAGCCCCACTCACTGGTGACAGCGACATCATATCCCAAGTGCCACCAGAAATCGTAAGAGAGGGATTGCGGACCGCGTTCCACCTCCCACTGTCCGAGAATGTTGAAATTATAGTGATCCATGAGGAAAATCCCACCAGGACCTTCTTCTGAACCGGCAGAAGCCAAAGCACTGACGTAGATGCCTTCGGGACCGCAGTGGACTGTATGCGGACGGGTATAGCCTGAACGCGACTCAACTTCATTCACGTCCAAAGTTTTAACGAGTTGTGGTGCTCTGGGATCCGGTTTTACATCAAGGATGTAGATATTAGAACTCCGCAGTGCTGGCACAACGAGGTAACGCCGTTCCATATAAGGATGGGGTGCATACGGGCATAATGAAGCACTGCATGCGCTCCAGTTAAAATGATGAAGTTCGTCACCAACCCCGAATTCCTGTGCATTAACAATTTGGCTATAGGTGTCAGAGTCTTTGTTGAGGTCAACAACGCACATCGTATCGGGACTTCCGTCATCCCGGGGTGCAGCGACATAAGCGAGTTCCTCAACAGGTGCTTCGATCGCCATCTTGGGCGACGGGTAAAAAGTTGGGTCAGGTTTCCACTGTTGTAGCAAAATTATTTCTCCTTTTAGTGTGAGTGCGATGCGTCTGCATCGTTTTGTGCACGATCAAGCCAGCCAGGCAGCCTAATGCCTTCGGATAGTTTCCATGCGGTCAAATAGAGCGAGGCTGTCCAACGCACCGATTCACGTGCTCGGTCATTTGTAAAATCAACCAGAGCAGGTGTCGGATTTTTCAGGTTTTGCCAGTCTTCGGCGAGTGTGTAAACGCTGTCTACCAAACCATGTCCGGCTTTGATCTGCTCGATTATCGCGGGCATCAAATCGTCAACTGCTTCAATCTGTTGTGCCTTCGCGAGGTCCATTGGATTGAGTTTCAAGAGCTCAATTGACGAATCAACTTTCTCATGGATACCGGCATGCAGGCGTGTTCCGTCCGCCTGCTTAATCCCATCAAAATTAATGGTCAGATGCAACGGTTGACACATATCCTGCGCGTAGTGCGAAAGGAAACCTGCATAGAGAAAGCATTTATTTTGAACCATCGGATTATCGGGCCATTTGCGATACTCTGCGAAAGCAACAGCGAGGCGTTCTGTCCATTCCGCCAATGCGTATGGCAGTGTACCGACGGCTCGCGGTGCAAGCCCTAACTCCGCACATAATTTAATGTGCGCCTCGCGTCCCTCCGGAATCGGGTGTTCTCCGAACAGTTCTATATCGATATAGTGTTCTCCGTATTCAGCCTGCCGTGCGTGTGGTGTGCTGCGCTCCTTGGATAAATCTGGGTCGTAGGAACAGTGGGCAACCATTTTTTCGGCGTTACGGAAAAATTCAGGCATCTCTTCGGGGAGTGCTTTGACGGCTCCTTGTGTAAGGATATCGTGTCCACCACCCCACCATGCCCACGCAGGAGTCGTGAGGAGTATCGAAAACAGAATAATGATATTATACGAACGTTTCATAACTCTCCTTTTGTTAGTCTGCCGCCAAATATTCAGCGGGACTCGCTTCTTGCCATTGGAACTGAAGTTCAGCCGTTTCATGGGGCTTAAACGATATTGCAACCGTCTCAAGGGCGGGTCCGACGATGTCAATCTTATTCAGATCTGCGGTACCGTACCCCATTTCGTTTGCGTAATGGAAAAGTCCGATTTCCAAGGGTTCAAATCCCATCGCTTTTGACGTGACTGCGTCTGCAGCAAACACATCTCCACTTACAACAGCGATGCCGAGTGGAACAGAATCGGTACCACCGGGTCCATTGCCTTGTAGTCCGACAGTGCCATCAACGATAGTGATATCGGGCTTGAGGTGGCGTGAAAGCCGGAGTAGGTTGATATTGAGGGTCTGTGCCTCGCGTGGTAGCACTCGGTCTGCGTGGCTATGGTAGCCGTGCATTTTAATCCGATCCTCTTTATGCAGGGTGCCCATAATCATATTCTTCATACCAAGGGTCACAACTCCAGCATCATGCGTTTTAGCGACAGCGACAGAGATAGTGCAAGGGCAATCCAGGACTATCTTTGGCATCCGCACGGTATCTTCCTCACGTCCAGCAAGAAAGACTCTGGTTTCTACCCATTCGGTCTCTTGATGCAAATCGACAAGCCGGATAGGAACATCGTATTCGGCTTGGAGTGCTTCATACCCGAAAATTTGGAATGCCTCACCAGAAAATTTCTCATTCGCGCCTTCGGCGATAATGACCTCTTTCGGTGGCTGTGGTGTGCTCAACAGAAAATCCAACGCGCCCCGCATCGCATCCACATGCGACGAAGCGAGTTGATTTGTACTGGAGAGAAAATTCGGTTTCAACAGTACCTGCTCACGGACTTTCGGCGTGAGATCCTGACGTATATTGTCTAACGCTTGAAAGACGTTAGAACGTCGCCTGCCGGTTTTGGCAAGCCCAACTTTGGTACCCATCGGTTCCTCCTTATCTTTGTTAGTGCCCTAATCCATCCCGATGTTCTTTATTCACATCGAAAACCCAATTTTGACAGGGGTCCCCACCCGTTACAGGGAAGGGGAAAAATCGGAGCAGAAACCCAATCGTTAAAAATTTTTAATCAAGAATGTGTCTCAGAAATCCAGAATGCTTCTCTAATAGTGCGTTCGCGTCCGCCGGGTTTAACCCTTTTACGAGCATTACAATAGCGAGTTTCGCTCGACCATTTGCTTGTGCTAAAGCTGCCTCGGCTGCCGCAGGGTCTACGCCAGTGACGGCTTGAACAATCCGAATGCTCCGCGCGACCAGTTTCGTGTTAGAGGCGTTCACGTCTACCATCAGATTGTTATAGACCTTGCCGAGTTTTATCATAGAAACGGTCGTGAGCATGTTCAGCACCAGCTTTGTGGCAGTTCCTGCTTTCAATCGGGTTGAGCCAGTGATAATTTCGGGTCCGACAATGGGTGCAATGACATGCGTCACCCATTCTTTCAATTGTGCAGGGGGTGGCACGCAGCAGAGAAATATTGTAGTTGCTCCGATAGCGTGTGCTTCTTTCAAAGCCCCCATAACATAGGGTGTCTGTCCACTACTTGCAATTCCGACAAACACATCTTGTGGTGTAAGTTGCCGTTCTCGAACAACTTGCGCGCCGCGTTCAGGTTTGTCCTCCTCACCTTCCACCGAACGGCGTAAGGCGACATCACCCCCGGCAATAATCCCCTGCACCATTTCGGGAGGTGTACTGAAAGTTGGCGGGCATTCGGAAGCATCTAACACGCCAAGTCTACCACTTGTCCCTGCGCCTATATAAAATAACCTGCCACCATCGCGAAACGCAGCGACACACAGGTCAATAGCGTGTGCGATTGCATCGGATTCTGCTTCCACTGCTGCAACCGCTTTCTGATCTTCTTCGTGGAAAATCTGAACGATCTCTGCGGTTGATTTCAGATCAATATCAGTGGAATTCAGGTTTCGCTGTTCCGTTGTGGATTGCATGCGTTCCTTCGCCGGTGAAAATTTTCTACTACAATTTCGCCTGCGCTACCAACACAGCACCGTACGCGGGTTCATGTTTTGGAAGTAGCACTGATGCCTCTGGGGCAATCCTTGCAAACTGTCGGCGAAGTTTATCAACAAACATCGGTTGGTGGATAAGATTGCCACCACTAAGAACAATATCAAACGACCCTACGAGTTCCAACTGCTTAACCACACTTTCTGCAGCGCAAACGAGCTCAGCAGCAGCCTCATCAACAATCTGTTTTGCCGTCACGTCTGTTGTTCGGGCAGCATCAAATACGACTTTAGCCAATTGCGCGATGGCATCCCGACTTGCAGCATGCACCCAGCGAATCAGGTCACCCGGTTCGTTCAGTTCAAGCGCATTAAGAATTCGGTTCGTCAATCCGGTTGGACTGCCTCTGCCATCAGCGGCACGAGCGATAGCTCGGAGCCCTCTTATAGCGATGTCGTAACCGCTCCCTTCATCGCCGAGCAGATACCCCCATCCGCTTGCGCGTGCTTCTCTGCCGTCAGCGTTGATGCCGTAAACGATAGCACCAGTCCCTGAAATGACAATTACGCCGTGCTGTTTCTCAATGCCACCAACGAGTGCAATATGTGCATCGTGTGTCAGGATACGATTTTCGCTGATGCCGAGTTCATCACAAATCCTGCCAATGATTTTTCTATCTTCAGCGCGTCCTAAGCCTGCCATTCCCAGACAGAAGCGGATAGAACTTGCTGACGGGATTCCTGCTTTTTCACAAAGTTCTTCGACAATGCTTTTCAAAACCGCTTGCGTTTTTGCCTCACCAACGACGTGGTAATTTGATGGTCCCGATTGCACTTGTGCGAGGCATCGTCCTGTTTCTGTCGTCAGGATACCAACCGTTCCTGTCCCGCCACCATCAATTCCGACGATGTACATAATACTCCAATGGTAAGTAACACCTCCAGAGTTATTCAGTTCCGCATTAATCTGTATCAATTAAGATACGTCTCTCCTCTTGAAAATCCTTGAAGCCTGTAAACCCTGATTCAGACAACCGATAACCGCAAACTGAAAACCTCTGTAGAGGTCTTGTCAGCACTGCCCGATTTTGTGCAACTCGGAACGAAAGTATGCCCGATTTTGTGCAGAACCTTATGGCTATTCTGTAGAGAGCCCTATCAGCGCGGTATTAGCCAAATCGGCACGAAACTTGCTACAATCGTACGCAGTTGTCAGCAATTAGAGACCGTTCTGCCGTAATTCCGATTTTCGCTCAAAATTCTTCGCTGGCGAGGTTTGAAACCTCATCCACCGATTACTGACCGCTGATAAGCACTTGACAATCCACAGTAAATTCCATACAATGTAGTTTATCACGATTCAGAAATGGATGCAGTGATAGACCCAAGCCTAAAGACTTGGGAAACCTCCGCATTGTAATGCAGAAGCGTTTGTGGTATCAACAAAGGTTGCTTGCTATGCAAGTCTGATACCCTCTCCTCCAAAGGTTGCTACCCCAACCTTGAGTCGTAAAATATGTTCAACCAAGATTCGCCATGACGCGTCTTTCTTGGTATATGAAATCCACAAAGGCAAGTTTTTGAGTTAGGAGTTTATGAAACGTTGAAGCGACCAGTCTGATGTAAATTATACGACTTGTGCCAGTTAACTGATTGTTATTTTAGATTTCACAAATATCTAAGTGTTGCCCAGACGAAAAAGCAGTGCACGCCTTTTCTGTCTGAATAAATCCATCCTTATGTTATCCTATAAGTCAAGAAACAAAAGGAGGCATAAGGATGGATTTACAGTATACTTTAGAACGCATTGCGTTGCAACTGAAAAATAAATCCCGCACCCTCAAGCAGGTTGCACGGGTGTTTCAAAAGATGATAAAAACGCTTTATGAGGCTCACTTCCCAAATGCTGAGGCACGCCGTCCGGGCCCCACCCCGAACTGCCCAGATGCCGATATTCTAACGGTCGCATGGTTGCTTGAATACATCGGTGAAGACAGCGAGAACTCGGGGTATCGACGCATCAAGGCAGAACTAAAAACCGTCTTTCCCGGTTTACCGGAGCGGTCGCGTTTCAATCGTCGGCGAAGGAACCTTTCTACAGCGAGTGAAGTCATCCGTCAGGCATTGACGAACTGCTTGCCAAAGGCAGATGTCTTTATCGTTGATTCTTTTCCGATCCCTGTCTGCGATTTCAAACGTGCGAATGCTTCAAAGTCTGATTTCAAGTGGGCGGATGGCACTGGAACACTCGCGACTTATGGAAACTGTGCGACGAAAAGCCTGGGAACATTTTTCGGTTTTCGCGGAACATTGATAACGACAGCTAACGGAGTGCCTATTGACTTCGGCATTACCTCTGCTAATAGAGATGATCGAGACGTGTTACCCTTGCTTGCTGAACGCGGGGAGTATCCGATTGTTCTTGGCGATAAAGGTTATATCTCTCAACAACTTCAGGCAGAACTCATCGAAACCCAAGCAACCGTCTTATTACCGACGCTGAAAAGAAATCAAAAGCAACAGTATCCTGAGAGTTTTCGCAAACTTCAGGTGCGGATGCGTCGTCGTATTGAGACGACAATCGGTCAACTCACAGAACAGTTTCATGTTTCTCGGGTTCGTGCCTTGAAGCATTGGGGGTTGCTAACGCGTATGAGCAATAAGTTCGGTAGTTGTCTTCTCGGTGCTTTCGTAAATCGATGCCTCGGACGCCCTTTGATGAAACTCAAAGACCTCGTTCTCGCATAAGGAAATATCTATGAAGACAAGATTAATTAGCACAAGTCGTAAATTATACAATATTTTAGACCGAATGTCAACGCTTTTCCCAAGCATTTGGTCTCATTAACGAGGGAAACCTACTTTCATCCCAAACCTAAAGGATTGGGTTTTCAGTCCGTAAACAGGATAAAAATTTATTTAGAGAGGACCAAAATGCAGAAGAAAAACTACCTCGCGCTCTTTATCCTATGCGCAAGTCTTGTCCACCTCGGTTGTTCCCAAGATTCGGTGCAATTTGAGTGGCGACAGATTGAAAGCGGTACAGGTGAACATCTTTATGGGATCCATTTTGTAGATGCGGAACACGGATGGGCAGTTGGGACTGCTGGCACAATACTATCTACTATCAACGGTGGCATGAGCTGGACGGCAGCATCAGTGTCAAAAGAGACACTTACACAGGTTAGTTTCACGACCCCGAATAACGGTTGGCTTACCAGCATCGGGAAGGTGCATTACACTGGCAGCGGTGGTGCCTCTTGGAATATACAACACCAAGCGCGTGGCGAAGGTAAAAGACCGCCGGGGATCTTGGATTTGTATTTTATTAGTACGACCGAAGGCTGGGCAGTCGGTGGATCAGGTACTATTCTCCACACAACAGATGGTGGGAGTCGTTGGGAAAGCCACAGGGGTCTTTCAGATAAACATTTATGGGGTGTCCATTTTGTTGACCCGGAACACGGCTGGATCGTTGGAGAGGAGGGTGAAGTGCTCCATACCCAAGATGGTGGAAAACGGTGGGTTCGCCAGAGAAGTAATGCCGAGCAACCCTTATTTGCTGTCCACTTTGCAAATCTAACGCATGGGGGGATTGTTGGCACAAATGGGTTGATTCTCCACACTATTGATGGCGGAAAGACATGGCTCCGACAGAAGACCCCTATGAATCAAAGTTTGCGAGATATTGCGTTCCGCGACGAGAACCGCGGGTGGGCAGTTGGTGAAAAAGGCTTAATCCTTCATACAACAGATGGTGGTAACCTATGGAGCCGCTATCCTACGCCTGCGCAACATAATTTGCAGGACATCCACCTCCGCAAAAACGCTGGATGGATCGTCGGCGCGAAGGGAACTATTCTGCGGAGCTATTAGGATTCCAGACCCTAACTAATTTTTATTAGCCAGATAGATAAACAGAGGATAAGCCCCCCAATAACAATCAAATTTTGGGTTACGTGCGAATGACGAGTCCAAGTATTCTTTAACCACATTGGGAAGAATGCTGATAGAACAGCCAATCCAACGAGTAAAAAAGAGAACGGGTGGTAACTCCATGCAGTGCCGAATTTCCCCTGAACTAAAGCAATGCATGCCCGTGTCATGCCACATCCAGGGCATATCAAATCCGTCAACGAATGAAATATACACGGTATCAACGAAACCTCTTCGGGGGATATTTCAGACACTGCAGTGTAAAGCCCTACTATACCCAACCCAATAAGAAGTAGACGAGCGAGAAACGTATGGTTAAACATTAGGAGTTCGTCCATAGAGCCTGTTAATTTGGTGCTGCTGAATGGCAAGTGAAGCGATACCAACACCAAAAATCGCTAATAGTACACAGATGATTGGCAGATTTGAATCGAATATCAAATCATTGTCAGCCTGTACCGTATTGATGCCGCTTGCCATCTTGTACTCATAGTAGATACCGTAGATACCGCAAGTGATAATCGAAAGAAAAAACCACAGCCAAAAAGAGTACTCATCTCTTTTCAGCCAAGCATTAAGCGTTGTCATCTGCTTGTATTGCCAATAAAATCCATAGATACCACAAGTGATTATACTTAGCAAAATTCCGGCCACGATATTCCGCTTGCCCTCATACTCTGGATACGGGTATTGATTAAGCATAAAATTCTCCATTTTGAAGGAATATGTAAGACTGGTTAGGTATTGTTTTTCAAACACTACCATTTTAATTGCCCGCTGCCTGAAAACGGGCAGTGTTCCCTGCTTTACAACGATCTTATCATAGGCACTATTCGCGGGGGAGTGAAATTGTATTGGGAACGATAATTTCGCCAGCAATGATTTTCGCTTTCAAGGATTCAACTGTCTCTATGATGTCGTCGGAAAGTAGGGATTGGTTATATTCATCAAGGGCATAACTGACACCACCATCTGCTATACCAAAGTATCGGGTACCTGCCATAAAATTGCCTTCAGCGGTTTCTCGGATGATGCGCTGCACAGAAGCCGGAATCTCTTTTGTCATACTTGTCAAGACAATTCCAGGGGCAAGATGGTTACCATTGGCGTCAACCCAAATGATGAACTTTTGTTGTGCTTGTGCTGCTTCAAGCACCCCTTGACCGGATCCGCCAGCAGCGACGTAAATCACATCAATCCCGTTTGCATATTGTGCTAAAGCGAGTTCTTTTGCCTTTTCCGGTTGACCAAAACCTGTCGCATCTTTGCTAATGTATTCTACAGTGACTTCCGCATCTGGATTGACTGCGTGAATCCCAGCAACATAGCCTGCTTCAAATTCATGTAATAGAGGGACATCCGCACCTCCGATATAACCGATTTTGTTACTTTCCGATTTTAAAGCTGCAATTGCCCCGACCAGAAATGATCCTTCGTTGGATTTATAGTTCACAGAAGCCACATTTGGAATATCAAGCACAACATCAAAAATTGCAAAATTGACATCAGGAAATTCTGGTGCGACACGAGCAAGAACGTCTCCCATCTGATAACCCGCTGTCAAAACAAGTTCTGAATTCTGCGCTGCATCTCTTAGAAGCATCTCTGTGGCTACGGGATCGTTTTCCATACCGTTTACTTCGATTAGCGTAATTCCAAGTGCTTCCTCTGCAGTCCTTACACCGATATGGAAGGCATCACAGTAAGCAGCAGAGCCAATGCAATCGCTCGGATATATCATGGTTACGCGAAGTGGTGCAGCATCCGTTTCGGTTAACGGTTCAGAAAGGATTACGTCCTGAACTATATCACAACCACAGATTAAAAGAAGTATTAAGCCTAAAAATAGGTATTTTCCAAAGATGTTAAAACTTTTCACATTTCCTCCTACCAAGTTGGATTGTTGGGTTTCGCTATATCTATCTACATGAACAGATCATTGAAACACAAAATTCTCAGTATAAACTGGAGAGGTCTTGGTCTTCACCGCTCTACCCAACCTACGTCTATGCCTACCCTTTTATTATTAAATTCACGTTCATAATGTGATACACTTAGAAACTAACTACACACCTATAGCGTATCCATCACGCCGCGGATCGGCACCGCCCATGAAACTTCCTTCTTCGGGATCAAAAGCGATACCGTGACCGCCGCCGACAGTTGCTGTCCAGTCGGGTAAAACCTCTACGTCATGTCCACGCGCCTCGAGTGCAGCACGGACAGTGACAGGAATACGTCCCTCCATACTGACGTGGGTACCCGGATTGATTAACCGGATGCGTGGTGCCTCAATCGCTGCTTGAACGTTCATCCCGTGTTCGATTAGATTTAACACCATCTGCAGCGTTGTCTGGAGGATCCCGTGGCTGCCCGGTGTGCCGATTGCTGCGAACGGATTTCCGCCTTTCCAAACTTGACAAGGCGACATACACATCTCTATCCGCTTATGCGGTTCAACGGCGTTCGGACTCTCTGGAATCCTGTCAAACCAGTTCATGAAATTGTTGAGAAACATTCCAGTTGAACCAAGAATTACGCCTGAGCCGAAGGGTTGACCAAGGCTTTGTGTCACTGCAACAATATTGCCCTCTGCATCGGCGGTGTCAAAGTGCGTTGTGCATTCGGTTGTCCAGTCATCGGCGATAATTTCGCCGGGAAGTTTGTCCTTTGACCACCGCTCACCACCGCTCACCGCTGCTTGTTCGCCGATGCGTTCGCGTTGTGCTTGTGCATATTCTTTTGATAGCAACTGTTCAATCGGTGGATTTGGACGCGGTGCGTGTTCCGCCCTATCCGCACTCGCTAATTTAATCGCTTCAATCAGTAGATGCAGGTATTCAGGCGTATTGTGTCCGAGTTCACCAAGTGCGTCGTTCTCTAAGATATTCAGCGTCTCCAGGTACTGAAAGCCTGAACACGGCGGAGGTGGGCAGTAAACTTCGTAATCTTTGTAGGTAACAGAGAGAGGTTCCTGCCACTCTACCTCAAAGTCAGCCAAATCCTTTTCGGTAATCAGCCCATCAGTTTCTTCGGAAAAACGGACAATCTCCTTGGCAATATCGCCGCGATAGAACGCTTCTGCGCCGCCTTCCGCAACCGTGCGAAATGTTTGCGCGAGATCTTTCTGCACCAAAACTTCGCCCGGATGGGGGGTTCTGCCTCGCGAGGCGATAACCTCTGCAGCCCGTTCCGAAAAATAGTGGTATGCACCTGCCATGAATTCCGCATTCTTGACGGTGACGGCGTACCCATTTTCTGCCAGTTCAATTGCCGGCACGAAGACATCTGCGTGATCCATACTTCCGTAATGTTCCAGCAGTGCCAACCACCCACCACATCCACCGGGCACCATACCCGCACGAATGCCAATCTGCTGACTTTCGAGTGTCGGGTAGACATCCAGTGTCGCTGCGTAAGGTGCAGTACCCAGATAATCTAACACGCGGTGTCTTTTTTCCTTCGCACTATAGGTCAACATATACCCGTTGCCAGCAATACCCGACATATAAGGTTCAACGACGTTAAGCGTTGAAGCGACAGCAACTGCTGCATCAAATGCATTACCGCCAGCGAGCAACATACGTGCGCCAGCAAGACTTGCGAGTGGATGCGCACTTGTCACCATTCCGCGTGTCCCTGTTACGGTGGAACGGTGCGTTGTGCCATGAGATGGAAATGCCATGTCTACCCCCTTGTTCCTTTCTACAGCAAGTTTTAGCTTGCAAACTTCGCCAAAAAGCCCCGAACCCGGTGCCATCGTAGCTGCCACATCAACTTCCAATGTGTAACGTGATGCGTAAAAAGCGGTTGTCCATCTAACTCAAGCACAGGAATCCGATATTTATATTTCGTGAATAGTCTTAGATCTTTCGTGATGTCGATTTCTTCTACCGTAATAAATGATGCCTTCGCACCGACATTCTGGAGGACTGCCTTTGCCTCGTCACAAAGTGGGCAATCCGGTTTGGTGTAGAACTGAAGTTGCATCGGTTTGGTTTTCAACAGCACCATCCAGAAGTCACCGTGAGGCGTATCTTTTTGTTTTAACCCAAAATCAGAAATTATGAAATAAGTATACAATATTTTGGCGTAATAGTCATGAAAAAAATAGGTCGAACTTCCTGCGCGTCTTAAAGGATGGAGTCTTCAGACCCTAATTCTGATGATACGCATATCATAGTATATGTCTATGGACTGTACAAATTTCCAAATCTCATCAATGAAACCCAACAGGTTTCTTCCTCATCAGGGCTTACGCAATAGCGTTCGTCCGTTATGTTCCGCAGGATGGCTTCGGCTTTCGTGCCCTGCGTGTGTCAGGTTCGGATGGGCACAGGGACCCGTCCGAACAGCGTTTTGATGCGTAAGTCCTACTCATAACAAAATCTCAACCTGAATCTGTAACCGATTTTCAAACCCAACGTTTATACTCTCATACATGTACACAGGTCTACATGTCTACATGTGCGGAGGCGTAAATGAAGGGACTTCCTTAACAATCCCAACGCTTTAGCTTTGGGTCCAATTCCGCTTTTCTTGTGCGGAAGTCAAAAAAGACGAAACGTTTAGGATATTTTGTGGTATTATCATAATACCACATAGAGTGAGTCGCCATAAGTCACGTTAGCGAGGCGTTCTCACTTAAAGTATCTCGCCGTTGGGCAAACGGAGAGTCTAAACGCTTGTGGAGTCCGTGTAAGACCTCATTTGGGGGCAATGGACGTTGAAGCAAGAATCAAAGAACCCCACTCCTATAGGTGTGGGAGTTGTCAGGGCTATGGTAATTCTATCAAGCAAGGGTGGAGCGAGCTGGACGACTATCGACATCCGACGACTCACAGTGGTGTCAGTACACGTTGTATTAGAGGCAGTGCCTACCGCTGGGAGTCTGACTGGTGAATCGAAGTGCGCAATAGAATCTTACGAGGTGCTATGCGCGCCGCATGCACTCGGAAAGCGCATCGTTCTTGTGAACGCTTTGACGATAAGTTTAACAGCGCGAGCAACTGAACTAAACGGCAAAGCATCACGCGAGGTGAATGCACTCTATCGATACCTCGCCAACGCATTGGAGGTCTGATGGCAAATAAACCCACACTCGCAGAAACATTTAGCGGTACCGAGCAAATTCGGCAAGAGGCGGTTGATGTGGCAACGACACCGAAACCGACAGCGATGGTGCCGCCATCTCGTCAAGGTAAAAAGATGATTTCGGGACATTTTGATAAAGATGTGCATCGGCAGTTGAAAATGCTCGCATTGGAGAAGGAGACGAGTATTCAAGACCTGCTGAGCCAAGCGTTGAATGCGCTGTTTGAGCGGAACGACATGCCGCCGATAGCATGAACCAATTTCCGGAGGAAAAATGATTTCAAACGCGAATTGGAAAGTTTTAGAGAAAACCAATCGGATGCTCGCGTTGAACTGGGAAGCCCTCAAACGCGCACGCGCAACCGAGGATAAACATACGATCAAGATGGCTGAAATGAATTACTTTCAGGCGTTGCAAAGCGTGATTGTATCGACGCAAAACGCGGTCGCTCAACAGACTGTTTTAAAGTAAATTCGCTATCTTCAACTCCTTTTGTGTCTGCTATAAAGTTGCGATAAGGGGAACAACATTAATGTTGTTCCCCTTGTTTTTGGTGTTTAGGCTATCTTTAACGGGAAACGGAACACAACTTAAGGTAAAGTCCTCATAGAAAACAGTGGGAGATAGAGATATCGCTGCGCAGCGGACTAACGCGCATGTATCGTCGCTCGCGCGTTTGAGTTATCAATTTCAAATTTTGGTTCAGGGTGTCCCGCTTCTGCCAACAATTTTCTCGCTATCGGTATTCCGATGCCGAAACGTTGCACGAAACCGAAAGTTCGCATCGCCTCCGCCAGATTGGGGTTCCGGTAATCGGTAAATCCCGGTTTGCCAAAATTTTCAGTGGTTATAGCACCGAATACACCGCCTGGACTTAAAATCTCGATCCGGTCATTGTACCAATGTACACGGACCGGTGCGTTCGTCGCTTCGTAAGTCCTATGCATAATTGCATTTCGGGTAATCTGTTGCACCGCTTCTATGGGATAGAGTGCAGTTCTCTTTTCAATAGGACCGGACGTAATGTCAACCGCGATGCGATTATGCGCCATCAATTTATCGTCTAATCGGCGGATCTGATCAGAGATCGCGCCGCGGATTTGCTGGCTGTCAATAATATCGTCCGTGATTTCATTCCCATCAATTCTGAGGAATTGCACATAAGCACCGGGCAGAAAATCTTGTGGGATCTTCCCAATCGTGAGGATTCCAAGCACGGTGGCAGTCGTGTCGTCAACAGAAGCAATCATCTTTGTTGCTGCGAGTTGCTCATTCAGGCTCCGATCATTGGCTTCCAGAACCTCTTCAGAAAATGCCTGAGGTAGGTATTCGTAACTAAACAGAGCGAGGTTAAGGTCTGACAGGTCTGTCGTCGGAATCGGGTACAGGTCAAAAGGTCGGTCACCATATCGTCGTTTTTCGTTGAGTATCCGTTCATCTTGTGCAGTAGCGATGCCTCGACGTGGCCCAGTTCGGATATGGATTGCCCCTCTGCATCGAACCGGTGGTGAATTGGACGGTTGCACCGTGACAACAGCAATCTCCTTGCCTTGGATTACCCGTTTTTCCACCGTCAGTGATGGCGGCGGCACAATATTCCCGTCTGTTTTCATATCAGCTAACTGACGCAACAATTCATCCGTGATCAGTGTAGTTCCGATAGTTGTGTTGTCTTTGACACCAACAATGACAAGACCTACTTCTCCACTGTCGCGTAGATCATTGGCAAAGGCACAAATGACTTCCCTGATTTTTTCTGGGGCACTACCAGATAAGGACTCTTTAAACTCAACGGCATCAGATTCACCGGTTTCGATGATTTGCAGTAGTTCTTCGTCTGTGAAATTCGACATCAGAATATCCACCTAATTTGGTAAAATCGAAAGGTCTACAATAAGTATACAGAGGGCGTTTGGGTTTGTCAAGGCATCATCTTTGGTTAGTTTGTCCTTGGTGCAATCAATACAGCACATGCACCCGATTCTTTCCACGCACCGTCTCATCTGGCAACGCTATCGGCACCTCAACGACAACGATGAGCGCGCCGTCCGCACTGATCGCAAGCGTATCGTAAGGAAGTTGCCCCTCCGTGCGGTAGGTGTACAGATATTTCGATAAGCCGCTGCCCTCCGCCGTCAAATCGAATACCGACACACCGTGAAGACTCTCGTTCGGATCTTGTGTACGCTTGGAAACAGACAATACGGCATAACGATCCTTTTCGTCAATCCGTAAACCTTGCGGCATATTCTCAAGTTGCCACTGCCAGATTTTTTCACCGGACCACGAATAGGCGAACAGTGTCATCCCGTTCGGATGTGCCGCTGACGGTCGTTGCGCCCCCTTTCGGAGGTGATATGGGATATACGTATCCCCAGTGACGAAGAGAGCGGCTGCATCCGTTGCCCCGATTGTGCCAGAAGTCGCGACGATAGGGATACCGCTCACCTCCAATGGAGTCGTCAAGTTTTCCTGCCATACCGGTTCTGGCGCATTGACATCAAAGATGAGCGCACGTCCATCATCTGTTGTTACGTTGATAAAGTGTCCATCGGGCGACATGCTAACCCCCCGCCAAAAAGTGACCTGCGAAAAATACGCACGCAACGGTTCAATGTCCGCATGCCAATTCTCTGTTCCATCTTCTGCATTGAGAACAGAGAGTGTTCCATTACCGGCACCATCTCCGTCCGCTGTACTCCCCTGTAAATTGTGTTCGGCATCCGTAATAAGCGCGAGCGTCTTCCCGTCAGCACTTACATCAAACCAGCGTATCACCTTCGGCAATGCCCCCTCACTTGGCCATCTCCAGATGACATCTCCCGTTACACTATCAAACCTATAGAGTTGCGATTTCTTAATAGGTGTATCATTTTGTGTCCATGAATGTGCACTTGCGACCAAAAGATCTCCGTTAGGCAACGTTCGCATGCACGTTGGACCGGGGTAGTTGACCCACGCGTAGACGCTGTCCGGATTGCTCGGTGTGGAGGTTCCGATGTCATCGGCAGTGCGATATTTCCAACGAAGTGTCGGTTTTTTGGCTGTGAGATTGTAGCAATAGATAAACCCGTCTGCCGCCTGTTCACCAACGTAGAGTAAAGAGTTATCGGGACTAAACGCCATCCCTTTCACGTACCCCTCTGAGATACGAGTTTTCCAGAGTGCCTCACCCGTGATTGGCTGGAGAACAGCGAGGTGTCCACTGTCTGTCGCAACCGCCAATTTCTCTGTATGAGGTGCGCTTCCGTGTCCTAAGACAACCGCGGTCGGTTTCGCGGGCTGGCGGAGGTTTTCCATCAGCGACAAAAGCGCATCTAATTCAACCGTGCGGATGAGATATGACACTGGCTTCAGCGGCGAGGTTGCTATCATTTTACTATTGTTTGAGCGGAAGTGAAATTGATAATCTTGGTTCGGTTGCCATGCAAATTGGAACAACATGCGCTTGGCATCAAGCCGTACGGTTGTTAGTGTTTCAACTAACTCGTGTACTGTGCCGTTAGACACAGTTCCGACACTAACTGAGTCCTCAAATGTGCTTTTGTGTTCAGCTTCAAGCACTACACCTGTCCGGATCCAGTTGACACTTATTTCGGCTGTCGCAATGCTAATGGGTAAAATGACAAATAGACAAAGTAGACTCAAAAATTGAATTCGCTTCATTAGTTATGTTTCCTCATATTGTCTGAATCGCAGATTTTAAAAACGCTTTGTGTATTGCGCAATGCGACTGGAAAATCGCACCTGCCAGTCTGAGAAGGGTGGCTTAATCCGCCACACGCCAGAGTCCTCGTCCTAATCTCGCGCCGAGAAGCACGCCGATAAACGTATAGGCGAACCCCTCTATCAGGATTCGGAGGACGATATACCAATCGGCGTAGAAAAGCCGGTAGAACAGTATAGAAAGTTGGAAATCGACATAAACGGCGATCGCATCGCAGATCCCCAGCACGACTGCCCACGCCAATATATGTCGTCCTCGTACGAATAGAAATCCTGTTTCCAGTAGAAGGACACTCGTGCCGGTGTAGACAATTGCCATGGGTGTGAAAAGTCCGAACGTAACACCGCTAAGAAGTAGCCGTACCACCGAGACAAGCAAGATTACACCGCTGCCGCTACTGTGCCGCCTCGCTTTGGCGCGCCCAGGAGTTGTAGCGTTCCTATCAGTCCTCTCTGGGTAGGTGCGCTTTGTAAGCGCGCCTGTTGCTTTTTCTGGATCCCCATTGATATAAATTAGCAAGGCAGTTAGCAAGGCATAGTAGAGTGTTTCATTGATCAAACCGGTCAGCAGCACAGAAATGGGTCCGAGGACAGCACTGATTAAATTGAGGAACAGCGTTGACGGCACCATCACCGCCACAAAAACTGTTGTGCCGAATAGCGCGATAACAATGATCTGTTTCGTTGTGAAACCCGCAAAAATTTGCTCATGAAACCGTAGGACGATTGCGAAACCGATACTACTGCCGATGATTGCCAATAGGCTGATGAGCAGTGCCTGTTGGTTTGGAACAATCAGGTGTAATGGACGTTTTTCGCGAAGGATGGTCGCATCGCTTCCCCAAACTTTCACTGTAATGTCCCGCGCGTACTCCCCAGGGATTGCCTGTTTCGTTTTCCCCTGTTCTATATACATCGGGTGAAAATAGATAGACAATGGGATTTCTGTAACTACGCCTCCGGGTAAACTCGCGAACGCCACACTTCGATTTGATCCTCCATTCGCTGTCGCTGGTGGCGCGAGAAACGGAATAGTTTCACCACGCTTCGTATCTGTGTTGGTTGATAATACGACTACATGGATAGTCTCTTCACCCGCATTGCGGAGCTGCACCGTCTGGTAAGTTATCGGTTCATACGCATTGGTCTGTGACGTTCCGAGCCATCTGAATAGTGGACGTGCATAGTAGATGGTATCTTCTCGCTGTCTGAGGTCTGCCTTACCTGTTGCATCTGTAGGCATCTCGATTGATTCTATAGAGAGGCGTTCGGCAACCTCTGGAATAGTTGCGATCTGCAGCTGCACCGTCGCCTGCTGCTCCCATGTCTGTCCACTGTCTGTTGTAAAGTGGACAGCACCTGAAATTTCTTGACTCTCTGTTCGGTCTACCTCAGATGTTCTCAGAACTAACTCGCGATACCAGACTTCCGATGCGATGTCAAGTCTGCCAGTGGTAGAGAGACAGGTTTCCTTGTCAATTGTCTCACTTTCCCAATCTGTGGGTAGCTGAACGACAGTCAACGTTTCGGGGAGGCAGAGTTTGAGGTCAAAGGTCGTTGGCACATTCCCATTTGTAACGAGGACTGTGGCTGCCATTTCGCTGCCGTATAGAACAAGTGCCTTCTGATCGCTTTCTAACGCATTTTCCAGATCCGACTGTTTCGCAGCACCGTATGGAATAGCAATCTCTAAATTTCCCTGTGTATACACGTGTGGTGCGGTTACCTTTTGGACATTGACGTTTCCTGTTGACAAGGTCGACTCGAATCTGTAGGTCTCCCCCTCGCTCCATTCAAAATAGAGGGACTCCGTCTGCCGGGGTGGTACAGGGAAGTTGAGTTGCGCAACCATCACGCCGTCTGCATTAAAGGCACTCAGACGTTGTATCGGTGCCTCTGTGTTGAATTGCACCTTTGCTCCCAAAGAAAAGAACGTCACCCTCCATGAAAACGGCTCTTCTTTCGGAGTTGAAGCGCAACTGATTAGGAAAACGAGCAGTAGCATGCACCAGAGTGCCTTTTCCATTGCTGTCGTTCGATTCAGAGAATGCGTCATGCCGTATCCTTTGAGAATGCCGTTGACCGTTTCATAGGGTGTAAGATCGGAAATCTCACCGGTAAATACGGGGCGCGGTTCTAAACCGCGCCCGCGAATGCTAAGTTAAAGTCCTTGCCCTATCAGCACAAGGTCAAGGATATTGACTACTTCGTCTCCATTAACATCGGCGATGATTCCAGGTCCCTGACTGTCCAAGAACCGAGCGACGATTATCAGATCTTCCAAATTGACAAACCCGTTGTCGTTGACATCTTCGCGGCGCGGGACAATCCGAGCAAACGCCAGAATAGAGCCACCGGGACCGATGTAATAGGTTTGTAAGAGTGACTCATTTACTACGTCCATGACGCGAACGTAATCCTGTCCACTGCCCGACCAGTCGGGCATCGTAATATAGAGGTTGCCGTCCGGTCCGAAAGTCAGAGAACCGCTGATAGGTGCATCCTCGTCGTTGCTGAAATTGGCAAGCATATTACCTTTATCCCGAATCCAGTCTTGCGCGATTACATCGTAAATGAGCAAACCGGGGTTTAGCCAGCCGCCCTGGATAAACAACTGTTTTTCCGAATTGAGTGCAAAAGAACCGGGTGTCAGTTGGAGTTTGACCGTTTTCGAGACTTCATCGGTAGCCGCGTTGATCAGGACAATGTTTCCAGGAATCAAGTTGTAGTCACCCGTTGTTTTCACAATTACGGTGGAGTCGCCATCATTGAGTATGCCCGTCGCGTTTATCGGCATCGGAATCGACTTCAAAATCACATCTGTCTCTGTATCTATCACCATGACGCTACTATCATAATAGTGTACTTTCCCTTCAGCTGGATCGTACTCCCATGCGGGATTGGTGACGTACGCCTTCCCCTTGAGGACAGTGATACCACTCGGTTTGTTGAACCCCCCAAAGATGGTTTTCGTCACCTTGCGATTTGGAAGGTCAATGACATGCACCTCATGGGCGGCATCGCAGGTAACGTACATTTTATCGTCGTTAATAAGAGCAAGCTGCTGGGGTTGCGCACCCTCACGGATAGGAATCTCCCCAACAATCTCGCGCCGTTCCAAATTGATAATCAAGATATTGTCGCTATAGACATTGGGGATGTAGGCGAGATGTCCATGAATGAGAAGATCACTTGGGACGTTGCCGAGCGGGAGAATTTCGTCCGCAACGGCGCGCTTTGCATTCGGCTCATCTAGATCAATAAGTGAGAGTGAAGTCGTGATGCCCAGATCAAGGTGTGTCAGGGCGTTTACAACGACTGCTAAATTCTGATAATCTGCTTGTCCAAAAGCAGAACTAACGAGGAGCATGGAGAGAATCGCACCTATAAGTAGGAGCGAGTGCCATCTGTAAGACTTTGATAACGAGAAATGTCGCCGAAAAGAAAAAACTTTGTTCATACTTTTTAACAGTAAATTTCGGCTTGCAAGCTTCGCCGAAATCCTCCGTAATGAAACAAAAAACCCCTGCTTTCATCAGAAAGACAGAGGAAAAGGCGACACTCCATATAACGCTGATCCTGCAATTGTGTCCGAAGACTTCATACCTGAATCGGTACTTCTATACTTATTCTAACAGGATACTGCTGTGCGCTGTTCCACCGCTTTCCCGCGAAAGCAGATGCGTGAAACACGATTCAGGCAGGTCTCCTGACTTTCGATCTTTTGGTGTAGTTTACAAGTTGGAGCTTGTGCTACAAATTCCGCTGGACCTTCCCATCAGTGAATTGACAGTGGTTTTTCAGCGGATACTTACGATCGTTCACAGTGGCGGGGCCGTGGCGGTTTTTCACCGCGCTTCCCTATTCTCCGTAATTCGGCACCTGAACCATTAGTTTATTCAAATGTAATGCATATATTATATCACATTGCGACATTTTTTGCAAATTTTTGTAGGATGTCCGGCAGATACTAACAAAAATAGGACTTACGCAATTTACGTTCGTCGCTACTATGTTCTGCAGGATGGCTTCGGCTTTCGTGCCCTGCGTGCGTTCAGGTTGGGATGGGCACAGGGACCCATCCCAACAGCGTTTTGATGCGTAAGTCCTAAAAAAATTTGACAATGCAGATTCGATGTGGTATTATTAATATTAGTGTTTGAAATTGAATATTTGACTGCAAAGTGAGAAAAATGACCCTTATACGTTCACATTCCAACTTGCATAGCATAGTTAACCATTGGCATTGGTGGCGGTCCAACTGCTTGCGGGGGAGTGTGCGCCTAAACGGATAACTGAATAGAGATTGAAAATCGTCATTTTTTATTTCTGAAATTTTAAAGTCCTGTTGAAGCCTTATGCACACGAATCCGAGTGGCATAGGGTTTTTTGTTTTTAAAGAGGAAAACTCGAATGAAAATTTTATCCGAACTTAAATATGACAGTGATGGCTTGGTCGCCGCAGTGATTCAGGATCACACAAACAATGAAGTTCTAATGGTAGGTTATATGAACGCTGAGGCGATAAAAGAAACGCTGAGTACGGGGCATGTCTGCTTCTGGAGTCGTTCCCGCCAAAAACTATGGATCAAGGGGGAGACTTCAGGGCATACACAGACAGTTGAATCTGTCGCAGTGGATTGTGACGGCGATGCCCTACTCATAAAGGTTGAACAGAAGGTAGCAGCGTGCCATACCGGCTATCGCTCCTGCTTTTTTAGGGAAGTCTCCCCCGATGGCGAGTCAACGCGTGTGGTAGGTGATAAGATTTTCGATGCAGATGCTGTCTATTAGACTCCAAATTGTGGAGGGAAACCTTGTAAGCCCGATTCCGTATCTTGGCATCCGCTCGGAAGTTGTTTGATTTAGTTCACCTATCGTCGCGATTTCATAGAGGTGAGAACAGTACCAACAGGTACGGTGCTATAGAGCGAAAAACTTTGATGCTAATGCCAAATTAACCCCATTTGTAGCGCGAGGTCCCTGTGCCTCGCAATGCTGACTTGATCAAAAGACTTCTAATCAAGTTAATTTGGTATAAGATATGAAAAAGGAGTTACTGATGTATTATCCGACGTTGGATGAATTCCGAGAGAAAGCGAAATTAGGAAACACGGTCCCGGTCTATCGGCCGATTTTGGCTGATATGGAGACACCGGTGTCCGCTTTCTACAAATTGATGCCCGATAATTATGCGTTCTTATTGGAGAGCGTTGAAGGTGGTGAAAACGTTGCGCGCTACTCGTTCTTAGGAAGTCAGCCGTCAATGCTTTTCCAGAGTAAAGGACACCAAGTTACCATTGAGTATTTGGCGAAAGGTGAGACCGTATCACAGGAACATGAAGATCCGCTGAAGGCTCTTGAAGAGGTAATGCAAAATTACCAGCCCGTTGACATCGAAGGCTTACCGCAATTCCACGGTGGTGCAGTCGGTTATATGAGTTACGACATGGTGCGCTTCGTCGAGGAATTACCTGACGATACCGAAGATGAAATGCAACTTCCAGATTGCTTCTTCATGATTGCTGAGACGATTCTGGTGTTCGATCATGTGAACCATCAAATCAAGGTTGTAGCGAATGCGCATATTGACGGAGATGTAGACGCTGCTTACGCAGATGCTGTTGCGAAAATTGAGGCACTGGTCGAAAAGCTTACAGCTACCTCCGACACACATCTAAAAGGCAATAGGGGCGATCGTTCAGGTCGTCGTTCGGAAATCGTATCCGATCCGCAATCGAATTTCACAAAGGCTGCTTACGAAGACGCGGTACTACGTGCCAAAGAGTACATAGCGGCAGGCGACATTATTCAAGTCGTGCCTTCGCAGCGATTCAGCCGTCCGGTATCCGTGGACCCGTTTGATGTGTATCGGGCATTACGGGTGGTGAATCCCTCCCCTTACATGTTTTACCTGAAACTTGATAGTTTTGACATTGTGGGGGCATCACCAGAGATGATGGTGCGCGTAGAAGATGGCATTGTCCAGACCGTTCCCATTGCTGGAACATGCCCGCGTGGTAAGACCCCCGAGGAGGACCGTGAGTTGGAACAGACGCTCCTCGCCGACCCGAAGGAACGAGCAGAGCATGTGATGCTCGTTGATTTGGGGCGGAACGATCTCGGGCGTGTATGTGAGTATCACACGGTTGAAGTCACCGATCTCATGATCGTCGAACGCTTTTCGCACGTGATGCATATCGTCTCACACGTTATTGGACAATTACGTGAAAACCTCACCGCTTTCGATGTGATCCGCGCGTGTCTCCCCGCAGGGACGCTCTCTGGCGCTCCCAAAATACGTGCGATGGAAATCATTGACGAACTGGAACCGACGCGTCGGGCTACGTATGGCGGTGCTGTCGGTTATTTCAGTTTCTCTGGCAGTGCAGACACTGCGATTACTATCCGAACTGCGGTTATCAAAGATGGTACGGCTTATGTGCAAGCCGGTGGCGGTGTCGTTGCGGATTCGGTGCCTGAAACCGAGTATTATGAAACCGTGAATAAGGCAAAGGCAATGTTTCGCGCGATTGAGTTGGCCGAACAAGGTCTCTTCTTGTAGGACCAGGGCTATTCAGTTTTCGGAATTTTTTGTAATATTTTTCACATCTGTTAATATTTTGAGATAGCACATATCGCGTGATTTTTCACGCGATATGTGCTATCCTTCACCGTAAAAAATGAACCTATTTTTTGAGGTGAATCATGACAAGCAGTTCCTCTTGCCACTTACTTGATATATTAGCAGAAGTGCCGGATCCACGCCATAAAAAAGGCAAACGCTATCCTTTGGTCTCTATCCTGGCTTTGATCATCATCGGTCTGATGACGGGACATAGAGGTTATACCTCTGTAGCGACGTGGGCACGGAGCCAACCCGAACTGATCCAAGCATTAGGTTTCAGGTCTAAGAAAACCCCGCGTGCGTCAACACTGCATAATCTCTTGAAGCGTCTTGACGTAGCGAGTCTCGAAGCCTCCCTAACGAAATGGGTGTCTTCAAAACTTGAAGACTTTCAAGCTTTCAAAACACAGCGTCTACAAGGAGTCGCTATTGATGGTAAAGAGTTATGTGGCTCTGAAAACCCAGAGACGGGATACCGGACACATTTACTTTCCGCAGTCTGTCATGAGTTAGGGATTACCCTCGCACAACAGCCTGTCAGTGGGAAAACCAACGAGATTCCGATCTCAACACAACTCCTCAAAGCGTTTGATGTCGCAGAGAAAGTCGTGACGACAGATGCCCTTTTGACGCAGAGAACCTTTTGTAAAGAAGTTCTCGAACATCAGGCAGACTATGCGCTGCCTGTCAAAGAAAATCACAAACAGATGTATGACGACATTCAGCAACTCTTTGAACCCCTCTCGGAGACAGATGCCACAGAGGTTGAGACCCGACGCTTTGAAAACCTTCACACCCAAGAAGGCGCACACCTTCATACCTACACCCATGTTGAAACATCACACGGGTTGACCACCACACGCACCCTAACCGCAAGCACATTGCTCACAGATTACATCAAATGGCCCGGAATCGCTCAGGTTTATCAATACCAATCTCAGCGAGAAAACACAAAAACAGCCCAGATCTCCTCGCAGACGCAGTATGGCATCACGAGTCTCTCACCCGAAGTCGCATCCGCAGAAGACTTGCTCAAACTCCGACGCGAACATTGGACGATAGAAAACAAAGTCCATTGGGTCCGAGACACCGTTCTCGGGGAGGACGCTTCACAGGCGAGAACCGGGAGTATACCACAAGTCATCGCAGCATTACGCAACACTGCCATGTCTGTTTTACGCTTCGCAGGACACACAAAAATCTCTGAAACAATACGATTTCTCGCTTCAAAACCTTTACTCGCAGTTAAACTCATCCAATGAGAAATTGGAAAACTGAATAGCCCTGTTGTAGGACTGCAGCTTTAGGAGGCAAAAAGATGGTTTTAATGATTGACAACTACGACTCATTTACGTACAACCTCGTGCAGTATTTCGGAGAACTTGGTGCTGAGTTGGAGGTACATCGGAGTCGCAAGATAGGGTTAGATGCTTTAGATGTGCTGCAACCGGAACGGATTGTCATTTCACCGGGTCCTTGCACGCCGCGAGAAGCGGGTATATCCAACGATGTCATACAACACTTCGCTGGGAAAGTTCCGATTTTAGGGGTGTGTCTTGGACATCAGTGTATCGGTGATGTGTTCGGCGGTGAGGTAGTCCGTGCGGATCGGTTGATGCACGGTAAAACCTCGATGATACTCCATAACGGTGCTGAACTTTTCAAGGGGCTGGATAACCCGTTTGAAGCGACACGTTACCACTCACTTATTGTAAAGAAAGAGACGCTGCCGGATTGCCTTGAGATCACGGCATGGACAGAACAGGACGAGATCATGGGACTTCGGCATAAGACTTTGCCTATCTGGGGTGTGCAGTTTCATCCGGAGTCGATTTTGACAGCTGCTGGAAAGAGTCTATTGGGAAACTTTTTGGCACTCTAAACAAACAGAGAGGTTTGATCATGACAAAACAGACAGACGACACCACACCTACGCCGGTTTTGGTCTCTTGGTCCTCAGGTAAAGATTCCGCGTGGGCACTTCATACGCTGCGCCAACAATCTGAATGCTACGACGTGCGCGGTATCTTTACGACCATCACGAAGACGTTTGACCGCGTCTCTATTCACTCGACACCGGCGTGGGTGCTGAAACAGCAAGCCGAGAAGCTCGGGGTGCCGTTGTATGAGATACCGATCCCTTATCCGTGCTCCAACGCAATCTACGAAGAGGCGATGCGAAAGTTCCTTGCCGAAGTGGAAGCGTTGCCTGAGCATTTGACAGCGTCACATTTTGCATTCGGGGACCTCTTCCTGGAAGACATCCGTGCATACCGCGAGGATAAACTCAAAGGCACCGGTTTCACGCCGATTTTCCCTGTATGGGAAGAGGATACAACGCTACTTGCAGAAAAAATGATCGCTTCTGGCATGCGCGCTATTATCACTGCACTGAATCCTACCAAAGTCCCTGCCGATTTTGCAGGACGCTGGTTCGATACCGAACTCCTCGCAGATTTACCAGACGGTGTGGATCCGCTCGGCGAAAATGGGGAATTCCATACATGTGTCGTTGATGGACCGATGTTCAGTTCACCTGTCGCCGCAAAGCCTGGCAGAATTGTCCAGCGAGACATTGTTTCTAAAAAAGATGATGATGACAAGATTCACACAAGCAGCAACACATCACCGACTTACGTCTATGCTGACGTGGTCCCTAATGAAATTTGACACTCAAAATGGGTAATGTTGTGAGGCGTGTGTTTGTTCGGGCACGGGGACCCGAACAAACAAACAGGCAAAGGCACCGGTTTTGCCCAACTTGAACGTCAAAACTCATTAGATGGGTAATTGGATGAAAGCAGCCGTATTGTGGACAGATGGAAAAGATTCCGCGCTCGCACTTCAAGTCTCCTTAAATCTTTATGATATAAGGAGGCTTGTCTGTTTTGTCCCAGCGGACAATTGTTTTCGTTGCATATTTAAGTGAAAGAATGTATTCTAATTTGTAAGAGTTCTGTCCACAATGCGTACATAAGGTGCTTACTGAACGAGATGAAAAGCCCGAATCTTTTCGATATGAGACTATTCTGTAACACCTAAGCACATCACAGTCGGTTTAAAGTGAAGGCTGTGGTGAGTGCAGCGTACCTCTAAATACTGTTGTCTCTTTTCTATGTTCCATAAAGGTAGAATGTCTTCTTTAGATAAGGAGTCTGAAGATGAAAAGGAACCTCATTCCCATATATGTTGCTCTTTTCTTAATAGGTGCGACAGTGCTTTGGTATTTTGGGCATCACCGTCCTGCTCAGAAAATACTGGCGGCTGAACCCCAAAAGGTGTATAAGAGCACCCCCTTACAACCAGAAGGTTTGTCGGTAAAACCAATGCCTTCTGACTCTATACAAAAGCCTCGCGAAGAGGATACGGATATAGAGGTTGAAAGTATAGATAATGCTACAACGTCTGAAAAAATTGACGATAGCCAGGTCCATAGCGAAGACGCAGATTCTGAAGAACCCACGTCGCAAGAGGCACTTTCAGCTGAAGATGCGGCAGCTGCCGAAGCCCTTGAAAAATATCTTACGGCAGAGTCAGATTACCAAGCAGCAGAAGAAAGGCTCAAGCAGGTATTTCCTTTTAAGGATACTGACCCGGCTATGTCCGCAGCCCAAGAAGCCAAAAAAGCACTTGCAGAGTCAGATCACCAAGCAGTAATAGAAGAACTCGGGAAGGTGCTTGTTTCCTTTGAAAGCATGGATACTGATCAGATCAAGTCCGCAGTAGAAGCATTCAATGAGGCAAAATTACGACGCAATGAAGCCCTCGAAAATCTCGCAGTTTACTCCGAAAATGCTGCAGAAATGTTGGCACAAGTGAAGGAAGCCGAAAGGCGAGAAAATGAAATGCGAACTGAATCTGAACGTAGACTACGCGAACTTGAAACAAATTTACGCAACGTGCGTGACGCGGTAGAAGAGTTAGAAAAGTCTCAGTAGCGTAAGGAGTGGTTGATCAAAAATATTTCACTTTCTATTATATTGGATTTTATCTGATAGGACTTACGCAAACATCCGATAAATCGTCTGACTCCAAGTAAACTTCTTGTAAGTACGTGCGTTTATCAAAAGTAACTCGGTTCGTAGTAGCGCAATTCTGCGGCGTACTCGACCAAATGCGACGTGCATTATTGCGCATTGCGTGAGTCCTGACCTTAAAAAAGTTGAAACAAATCTGATTTTCTGTTGTAGCGGCAGAAAATCTATCCGTCAATGGATAAGGAGTTTGAAAATGAAAAAGTATCTCATGCCGATATATGTTGCGCTTTTCTTACTCGGTGCGACCGCGCTTTGGTATTTTGGACATCATCGTCCTGCTCAGAAAATACTGGAGGCTGAGCCTAAGCGGGTGTATAAGAGCACCCCCTTACAACCAGAAAGTTTACCGGTGACATCAACCCCTTCTAACGCCACACAGCAAGCAAGTGAAGGGGACATAGGTATGGCGGTAGAAGCCATAGATACAGAATCAGAAGATACAGAATCAGAAGATATGGATAATACTGCAACGCCTGAAAAAATAGACAACAGCCAAGAACATAGTGAGGATTCAGGTTCTGACGCATTAATGTCACAAGAGGCACTTTCATCTGAGGAAGTAGCTGCCTTAAAAGCTTATGAGGAAGTGCAGTCGGAGTACCTTGCTGCCCAAGATATACTACAAGCCGCTTTGGAGGCAAGACCGATAGACTGGGAGCGTGTAAGGTCCGCAAACAATAATTTTAAAAATGCCGCGCGGCATCGCAAGGAAGCCCTGCAAAATCTCGCTCCTTACTCAGAAGATGCTGCAAAATTGTTGGAAGAGATGAAGGAAGCCGAAAAGCGATCGGATGAAATGAGGGCAGAATTTGATTCTGAAACACGCTCATATGAGAATGAGTTGCACAACCTCAAGGATATCTTAGAAAAGTCTCAGTAGGGTAAAGAGCGGTTCATCAAAGATATTCTCTCTTCCATAAGCGATTGTTATACTTGATGTTATCTGGTTTTTTGTGATTGCAATGCTTTTCAAGTAATGCCTCGGATCGTTTAGATGTTCTTTAACCACTTTTGGACTCGTTCAAGTTTGTCTGAGCATGTGCGAAACATTTACTGTGTCTTGTCCCGATACTTAATGGAGTTGAGCGTGTCTGTGTGATATTTTTGGGGAACTTTATTTACTTATAGGTATCTTAAGGTGTAGACATCGGATTTGTCTGAAGTGATGTTGAAAAAACTGAAATTTTAATTTCCCATTGGAGCAGCAGAAAATCTATCGACCAGTGAGCAAGGAGGCTGAAAGTGAAAAAGTATCTCATTCCCATCTATATTGTTCTTTTCTTGATAGGGGCAACCGCACTTTGGTATTTCGGGCATCATCGTCCCGCTCAGAAAATACTGGAGGCTGAACCCCAAAAGGTGTATAAGAGCACCTCCTTACAACCAGAAGGTTTGTCGGTAAAACCAATGCCTTCTGACTCTATACAAAAGCCTCGCGAAGAAGATACGGATATAGAAGTTGAAAGTATAGATAATGCTACAACGTCTGAAAAAATTGACGACAGCCAGGTCCATAGCGAAGACGCAGATTCTGAAGAACCCACGTCGCAAGAGGCACTTTCAGCTGAAGATGCGGCAGCTGCCGAAACCTTTGAAAAATATTTTACGGCAGAATCAGAGTACCAAACAGCACAGGAAATAGCAAAAGAAGCCCTTAAGTCTGGAAATAATGAGCGTATAAAAGCAGCAACTGAAGCACTTAGGCAAGCGCGACTACAACGCAATGAAGCCCTTCAGAATCTCGCAGCCTACTCTGAGGATGCTGCAGAAATATTGGCACAGGTGAAGGAAACCGAAAAGCGAGCGGATGAGGTGGCAGCTGCATTTGAGGATGGATATGATGCGGGGATGCAAGAACTCTTAGCAGAGTTCCCGTTTTTAAGGGATATGCTTATTGAACGCGGCTATCTACCGTCGGAGTAAGTGCGATTCAATGAAGTTATCCACTTCTGCACTCGTGCGAGTTTGTCTGGTGGGATGTGTGAAGTGTTCGCGTCTGTTGGAAAAGTGCCGTTTGCTACCTCGTCGCGATACTGGCAGATCGCTTTAAAAGTCAGGTGGTTGTAGTCCTGATAGCGTTTGGCGTGTTTGAACGGTGGACCGATACCTAATATGTCGTTGATAACAAGTACCTGCCCGTCACAGAACCGTCCTGCACCGATACCGATAGTGGGAATATCGACGGTCTCTGCAATGATTTGACTAATCTCTTCGGTGATTTTCTCAAGGACGATGAGTTTCGCACCAGCGTCTGCAAGTGCTGATGCTGCTTCAATGAGCCGTTTCGCTTTGGCAAAGGTTTTTCCGTGCGTTGCCGCTTTCGTGCCGTGGATTTGTGGATTGTGACCAATGTGAGCGCAAGTGTCTATGCCTTGTTCAGTGAGTGTGGTGACAATGGAGACCTTTTCTATACCACCCTCCAACTTAACACCATCAGCACCATCGGATAAGAAAAGTTTGGCATTGGTAACGGCTTGTTTGGCATCGCGATCGGCGGCGTAAGGCATATCAACGAGGAGATAGGCATCTGTCACACCACGACGTACCGCTTTGAGGTGATGACGCATATCCGCCATTGTCACCTCCGTCTCGCTTTTATAGCCGAGGATATTGGTGCCGACGCTATCTCCGACAAAGACGATATCGATCCCCGCCTCGTCCTGCAAGCAAGCGGTAGGGTAATCGTAACAGGTCAGCACGGTAATCGGTTGCTGCTCCTGTTTTTTAGTGTGAAGGTAAGCGATGTCTTTCTTCATTTTTTTAACTATTGAATTCGGTCACCGTTCCAAATGTAAAGCAAAGACAAATTATGCCATTTAAGGCATAATTTCATTTCACGGTGGTTTTCGGCTAAGTCCAACCGTCTCTGGGTTATGATGGGTTCTTCTATCCTCTTAAAAACCGTCCACTTCCCCAAGCACATCGGAATTAACCAGACACCATCGTGGAACGTAGTGGAACGATGCCCAGGTGTTAATAGCTTAAAAGATCTGCCACGGTTTCCCCAATGGTGGCGAGGCTATCTGCAACGGTAATCCCGGCATCTCTGAGTGCCCGAATTTTGTCTGCAGCCGTGCCTTGTCCACCAGAGATGATTGCACCCGCATGTCCCATCCGTTTGCCCGGTGGCGCGGTCTGTCCGGCAATAAAACCAACTACTGGCTTCGTCATCTCGTTTTTCACGAACTGCGCTGCACTTTCTTCAGCTGTCCCGCCGATTTCACCGATTAAAACAACGGCATGCGTGTCGTCGTCCGCCTCAAAAAGCTTGAGGACATCAACGAAGTTTGTCCCAATCACCGGGTCACCACCGATACCGACGCACGTGGACTGACCAATGCCGAGTCGTTTCAGTTGATAAGCAGCTTCGTATGTCAACGTTCCACTTCGGGAAACGATACCGACGTTACCGGGAGTATACGCAAACTCAGGCATCACGCCGATTTTACATTCGCCGGGTGTAATCACACCAGGGCAGTTCGGACCGATTAATCGGGTCGGTTTCCCTTTCAGGAACGCCTTCGCTTTCACCATATCGAGGACAGGAATGTGTTCGGAGATACAGACAATTAGTTTGACACCAGCATCAGCAGCTTCCATCACCGAATCCGCTGCATTGAAGCGCGCCGGAACAAAAATCAGCGATGTGTCTGCACCTGTCGCTGCAACGCCGTCTGCTACAGTATCATATACAGGAATGCCATTTACATCGGACCCGCCTCTGCCGGGGACCGCACCGGCAACAATTTGGGTGCCGTAAGCTGCACACTGTTCCGTATGAAAGCGTCCAGAACGACCTGTGATGCCTTGAACAATCACTTTTGTATTTTTATTAACGAGTATGCTCATATTTTTTTATAGTTGTCGGTTATCAGTTATCGGTTTTCAGTTACCTTGTTGTGGCGTTCAGATATGCTGTGGATTCCACAAGAAAACTGTCTACCACAAGATATTGCCTGACAACTGTTCTCACTGCGAAGCATGATAACTGATAACTAATTTAATATGCACGAGAAAAGACAGTAATGTCCGCCGCGGGTTTACCGCAGACAATACACTCGCCATCTCCACCCGGTTGTTCCATCGGGAGACACCGGATAGTTGCCTGTGTCTCCTCTCTCACTTGTTCTTCACATACTGCGTCGCCGCACCAGCGTGCGCGAGCGAATCCGTTTTCTATGACCTCTTTGAATGCCTCATAAGTGGTAGGTTCAGATGTATTCGCATCGCGGAACTCTGTTGCCCGTTTCAGCATATCCGATTGGATGGTGTCGAGCATCTGCGTTACAGTCTCCGCAACGTTGTCGATCGGAACGAACGATTTACCTTCTTTACCGAGTATATCACGTCGGGCGAGGACAACCTGTTGGTTGCTCAAATCGCGGGGACCTATCTCAATACGCAATGGAACGCCTTTGAGTTCCCATTCGTTGAAGCGCCAACCGGGTGAGTACTCATGTCTGTCGTCAACATGGTATCGGACACCGCCCAATGTTTCACAGATGCCGTCAACCGCTTGCATGACTGCTTGTTTGTCAGCGTCTCTGTTTTTAGGGACAATTGGTACGATGACGAGTTGCGTAGGTGCGAGTCTCGGTGGTAAGACTAACCCTTGGTCGTCTCCGTGTGTCATGATAATCGCGCCGATCATCCGCGTGCTCACTCCCCAACTGGTTGTCCAGCAGTGCTGCTGTTTCTGGTTTGCATCAAGATATTGAATCTCAAAGGCTTTGGCGAAGTTCTGCCCGAGGTCATGCGAGGTACCGGCTTGTAGGGCACGTTTATCACCCATCATTGCCTCAATAGTATAGGAGGTCAAGGCACCGGGGAACTTTTCGCTGTCGCTCTTGCGTCCGGGGATAACAGGTATAGCGGCTTCGTTGACTGCAAAATCGGTATAGAGATCAAGGATACGGAGTGTTTCCTCTTCTGCTTCCTCGTGTGTAGCATGTGCGGTATGCCCTTCCTGCCAGAAAAATTCCATTGTTCTTAGGAAAAGACGGGGACGCAACTCCCAGCGTACTACGTTTGCCCACTGATTGATAAGCACAGGCAGGTCGCGGTAAGACTGGATCCACTGGCTGTACATGTAGCCGATGATCGTTTCAGATGTCGGACGCACTACGAGCGGGTCTTCCAACTTTTTCCCACCACCATGGGTGACAACAGCGAGTTCCGGCTTGAAACCTTCGACGTGTTCTGCCTCTTTCTCAATAAAACTCATCGGAATAAAGAGTGGGAAAGCGGCATTTTGGTGTCCTGTCGCTTTGAGACGAATATCCAATTGCTCCTTGACATTCTCCCAGAGCGCGTAACCATAGGGACGCACTACCATGCAGCCGCGCACGGGGGCATAATCTGCCATCTCTGCTTGACGGATGACTTGGGTATACCATTTTGCGTAGTCTTCACTACGGGGAACTATTTTATCAAACATCTGTTTTCCTTTGCGGATCTAAATTAATTGTCCGTTAAAGCGACTATACCGGGGAGTGACTTGCCTTCTAAAAACTCTAATGAGGCACCGCCTCCCGTTGAGATATGCGTCATCCGATCTGCGACACCGGCTTGTTGTATCGCTGCGACACAATCACCGCCACCGATAATGCTCACCGATTCCGAATCGGCAATCTGTTTCGCCACCGCGATCGTGCCCTGTGCAAACTTCTCGAATTCATAGACCCCTAAGGGACCGTTCCACACCACCGTTTTTGCCGTTGTGATCTGTTCTGCAAACGCGGATACAGTCCCAGGACCTATGTCTAATCCCTGCCATCCGTCCGGAATATACCCTTTACCAACAATCTGAGACTCCGTTTCGGGATCAAAGTCTCGTCCGACAACGTGGTCTACCGGTAATAAAACGGTATCTGAGAAGTCTGTCCTTTCGACCAACGATTTTGCAACGTCAAGTTTTTCGGTTTCAAGAAGCGAGTTGCCGATATTTAACCCCATCACTGACAGAAATGTGTATGCCATACCGCCCCCGATAAGGAGTTTATCCACCTGTTCAAGGAGCGTCTCAATGAGTATAATTTTGTCGGATATTTTCGCACCACCGAGAATAGCGACATAAGGACGTGTAGGGTTTTCAAGGCTCGTGCTGAGATAATAAATTTCGCGTGCCATCAAGAGTCCCGCGACACACGGATTGAGATAGTGGGTTACGCCCTCAGTTGAAGCGTGGGCGCGGTGTGCTGTGCCGAAGGCATCATTGACATAGACATCGGCAAGCGAAGCGAGTTGTTCGGCAAATGCAGCGTTGTTCTCGGTCTCTTCAGCGTAAAAGCGGACATTCTCAAGGAGCAGGACCTCTCCATTACGTAAAGAGGATGCAGCACTTTGCGCTGACTCACCGATGCAATCGTTAACATGTGCGACGCGCGTGCCGAGTTTCCGACTCAAAGCCACGGCGATCGGTTCGGTAGAGAATGTTTCCCGGTCGGCTGCCGAACCTACTTCCGGTCTGCCTAAGTGTGTCACCAAAATAATTCTGGCATCTGCGTTGATGAGTGCAAGGAGCGTCGGCAAAGCAGCGGTGATGCGGGTTTCATCTGTGATTTTCCCGTCTACCATCGGGACGTTGAAGTCCACCCGTACGAGAACGCGTTTTCCGGTAACGTCTATGTCCTTTAATTCAATTTTTTCCATATTTTTAACGATCGGGTTTCTGCTCGATTTTGTCCGCCTACCCAGTAGCGGGTAGGGACCCTGTCCAAAACCGGTTTCCTTTCAATTCAAACAGTTATGTCGCCAATTGTGTTATTTTTATGCAGGATTCGCCGCCGTTACCGCGAGTTGTGCCGCTTCAGATAGCCCTTCTGCTTGTTGAACATCCAGGTCCGACTCAGCGATAATCTGTTTGCCGAGTTCCACATTTGTCCCTTCCAATCGAACCACGAGCGGAACATTCAGTTCAACCTGTTTCGCTGCTTCAACGATGCCGTTCGCGATGGTGTCACATTTCATGATACCGCCAAAGATGTTGACAAGGACAGCCTTCACATTTTCATCAGCGAGGATAAGACGGAAGGCGTGCGCGACTGCCTCCACGGTTGCGCCACCGCCGACATCAAGAAAGTTTGCGGGTTCGCCGCCGTTCTGTTTGATAATGTCCATTGTTGCCATCGCTAACCCTGCACCGTTCACCATACAACCGATGTCGCCATCAAGACGGATATAGCTCAAACCGGAGTCGCTTGCCTCCAATTCGCTCGGATCTTCTTCGTATGGATCGCGCATCTCAGCAATATCGGGGTGTCGCCAGAGTGAGTTATCGTCAAGGTTGACCTTAGAGTCGAGAGCAACGATGTCTAATGCGTCGTCTGTTTTTACGATTGCCAATGGGTTAATCTCTACCAGTGAACCGTCGCATTCAATAAACGCGTTGTAAAGTGATAAAATCAGTGCTGTAGCGTTTGGAATAATCGGACGGTAACTTGTGTCGGTAATCAGTTTGTACGCGAACTCTCGCGCTTGAAATTCTGTTAACCCGAAAGCAGGGTCAATTTGTGTTTTAATGATCTTTTCGGGGGTTTGCGCTGCGACCTCCTCAATATTGACACCCCCCTCTTCGCTGCCGATTAAGGTGAGTTGTGAGGTTTCGCGGTCAAGCAATATAGCGAGGTAGTATTCTTTCTCTATTTTTGCAGCTGCGGCGATAAGCACTTTTCGGACTTGCTTCCCTTCAGGACCGGTCTGTGGTGTCACGAGTTGCATGCCGAGGAGTGTTTCGGCGTGTTGTTTGACTTCGGCGGGTGAGTTTGCGAGTTTGATGCCGCCGCCTTTGCCGCGCCCACCCGCGTGGATTTGTGCCTTGACAACGTATCTGCTACAATTGAGTTCACGTGCAACGGTTTCCGCCTCTTCTGGCGTTTCGGCAACTTTGCCCGGTAGCGCATTGACACCGTGGGATTCTAAAATTTGTTTGGCTTGGTATTCATGGATGTTCATATTTTTTTGGATGATTCTTCAGTAGGATTCCTTTGGTATTTATGGCATGTCTAATCATCGTATTCTGGGTTAATTCGTTAGAAAATTATACCACACTTGAGGCAAAATTGCAAGTTTTTCAAACGTGTCGGCATTGCTGCCGAAGTCTGTTTGTAGTGCATGTAAAAATTTTCACTATCCTTTTGATCTTTGGTGACTCTATATAAACAACAGTTATTGTCTCATTGAATGGACAGTACAACAAAGAGAGAAAGTATCATGAGAACTATCCAATTTTGGCAAAAATTCGTAAAAATTTTTCAATTACATTGGGCATACCATTGGTCGTATCATCATCCGAAAACCAGTCAAAAAGTGCAGGCAATGGAAAAAGTAGAGTGTCTTCGAGATAAAGCCCGTTTTGGCGTTGAAGGAAGTGATGACACCTATCATGAGTTCCTTGTTTTCAGTCCAAAAGAGGGTGAACACAACGAAGAATTTTTATTTTTAGTTGATGAAGAAACTAATACCTACGCCGGTATACCCCAGAACTGGCAGCTGATTGATTCGGACGGTGCCGAAGAACGCGGTGATGTCGTCGGTTTCTTGGATGGTAAACGCTATCTGTTTGAAGGTGAATCCAACAAATTAATGGCTGTGGCAGAAGAATAGAAACACAATGCCACGCAGATTGGCTTTGATCCGTAGACAGGGACTAAATAACGATGATGCGGCTTAAAACGGCTGGTCGAGGATGCATGGGTAATGATGAATTTTATTCTAACTTCCCGAAAAAGGAGCGTAAATTGCTAATGAAGAAGTCTGACAAAACAGGACAGTTTGATGACAAACACGATTTTGTAGAGGAACTGCCCAAGAATAAGGTTGATCTGCTCCTATCCTCTCTTGTAGCAGGCAACTTGGCGGGGACACAGATTTTCAAGTATTCCACCAAATACGGCCACGGTTTTGCAGCGGAAGATGCTAATAATCTCGCTGACAAACTCAGTGGTAAAATCGCTGAGGTCGTCGGGACTTCAAATACGCTGAACGGTCCAGATCGTGTTGTTAATGGGGTATTTATTCAATCTAAGTATTGTGGATCTGCCTCCAACACTATTGATGCAGCGTTCAGTTTGTCTTCGGGACTTTACCGCTATGAAGGGCAAGTCCTTGAAGTGCCGAAGGATCAGTACGCAGAATGTGTCCAATTAATGCGTGATCGTATTCAACAAGGCAAGGTTCCGGGAGTCTACAACCCAAGTAAGGCAGAGAAAATAGTCCTGAAAGGTTCGGTAACCTACAAACAGGCGAGAAATATTGCCCGTGCCGGGAATGTCGATTCTCTCATCTTTGATGCGAAGACGCAATCCGTAACCTCTATGTCTGTGTTTGCGATTTCGTTCGTGGTTACGTTTGCACAAGGATGCTGGCGTGGAGAGAGCGTAGAAGATGCGATGCTAACAGCACTCGAGTCGGCAATTGTGGGTGGGAGTATGGTACTTGTCGCCGGAATAGTGAGTGCTCAACTGTTGCGGACCCAGATAGCGTCATTTGGTGCCGCACCAATCAATAATGGCGTAAAGGCTATCTCACAGACCTCTATTGGCAATGCTGTAATCCGTCAGGTTGCCGCGGGTTCGTTGGGGAAATCGGCCACTAATACTGTGGCCGTCAATCATGTCGCTAAACTGCTCCGCACCAATGCTGTGACAGCCCCGATCGCGACAGTCGTAATAAGCTCACCTGATTTCTATAGGGCAGCTTTTAAGCGTTCAATTTCGTGGCAACAGTTCACAAAGAACCTCTCAATCAACGCGGCTGGCGTTGCCGCTGGAACTGCTGGCTGGCTTGGAGGTTCTGCAGCAGGCGCGGCACTGGGAAGTGCAGTGCCTGTCATCGGTACGACTGCGGGGGCTGTCGTTGGTGGCATTGCAGGTTCATTGGGTGCTGGCATTGGCGGGACAGTAGCGGCTAAGTCTCTTGCCGATAAACTGGTTCCGGACGACTCAAAACGCTTGATAAAAATTCTTCAAAACGAACTTGCCCGGCTTGCTTACGAGTATATCCTCACGGAATCGGAATTTGAACGTATCATTAAAAGAGTCGCAATGACGGCGGATGTAAAGTGGCTGCGCCGCATGTTCAAACAGTCTCACAAACGTGATTTCGTCCGCATTGAGTTTGAGTATCTGTTCAAGGCAGCCTTACGGAACCGAGATCCGGTTCTGCTCCCGTCAACAGAAGCACTTGAAGTAGTGATGGATAAGATTTGCCTGTTAGAAGAGACAGCTTAAGTCCTGTCCCGCTTGTAGCCTTGATCCTTTGGTCTATCTCATAAAAAACTTAGTTTCTTGTGGGTGCGCTTTGTAAGCGTGCCTACAGAGACCTACCCTCTGGCTACAAACGTATTCTTCCCCAAGGTGAATAGAATTTGGACGTTTTCCTGAAAAATGGGATGCAAACTATCAGTCTGAAGGGCGTTCTTGCATCACTGGAATCACGTAACTCCGGATTGTCAATCCGTCCAATATCTCTGTCTCTACACGAGGGACCGGTGTGCTACGGTGATCAAACACGACGTAATATCCCTCCACAGCTCTTTCCGATTTAACGTACGCGGCAAGCTGCGCTTTGCCTGCCTGATACCGAGTATCTCCTCCCCAAATTTTTGTTTCAACAATGTATTTTTGGTTTCTGTGGAGAATGAGGATGTCCATTCTACCACGTCCTGTTTGCACCTCAAGATACATAGTTCCGCCCACAATCTGGACAAACTGCTCAAGATAAGCGAAGAGGAGATGCTGTCCGACATATTCTCGTGGCGTATCCGGTACTTGTAGAATTTTGAAACCTGCGCGTGCGATAAAATCGCGGAAGTTATCAAGGAGTACTGTCATTTGAATCTGCCCATCCGGCGTGAGATAATCCTGAAATCCTGCGCGATTGTCTTCCGGTAAATATTCCTGCTCCAGTCCATTCACTATCGGTTTGAATGCGTGCATGATGCAATAGTGATAAATTGGGTTGATAATTTCACACATACCGTCAGCACCTTCAGCAATGACACCGTAAGTGGCGAGTTCATTGATGTGTTCATTGTAAAGGTTAAATCCTACACCTTCATCATAAGAAGCGATTTTCATAAGGAATGCCTCAAATCGCCGGTCCCTACGGATATTCGTTATCAGGTGATCAATGTTAGTGTGTCCTTCGCGAAGAAGCTGCACGTGTGCCGTTGAAAAGTGTTCCATCGTAATCGGTTCGCTTTTAGGAATGTCCAATTCATCGGTAAGTATCTGCGCGAATCGATTGACGAGTACAGGTTGTCCAGCAGTCTGTTTGTGAATGGCTTCGATAGTTTCAGGCACAAAGGGTTGCCCGACCTCGTCGGTATATTGTGAAAGGAGTTCCCGCACTTGTTCAAGCGAGAAATTGGGCAATTTGAACTCGTCTTGGATATTGAAGGGAGAGATCGAGCGATCATAATTGAGTTGAGTGATGCTCTTGACGCCGACGATGCCCACACTATGCGGACACCGAGTCCTCCCGGAAAGGTAGATCTGACGCAGCGAATGCAGAAACCCTCTAATGGCATCTCGTGGAATGCTATCAAACTCATCGACAATCACGACAAATCGCTGCCTTTCCAGCAAGTCCCCAAGGTCTTCAAAAAACTCTCGCATCGAAATAGGCTCGGTTATTTGCGCACTCGCCAAGAAACGGTTGAGTCTATCCGAAGGATTCTCGCGGCGTTTCTGGAAGACATTCTTAATTGCCTTACAAATCTCTTTGCAGAGGGACCCGTAAAAAGCATCGGCATCACTGTCCACGTACCCCTCAAAATTAAGGTGTATTGGGAAATAGGTACCGCCTTCGTCTTCAAGTGCACTGAGTGCGCTTCGGAAAAACGTGGTCTTGCCTGTCTGGCGTGGCGCGAAGAGGACGATGTATCTGCCCCTTTTCAGTCGATTGATAAAATCCGCGAGTTCATCTGTACGTGCAACGAAGTAATTATCCTCGGGATACACGGGACCGCTTGTTTCAAACCATCTCATCTTTTGTTCTCCTTTAAATAACTACGGGAATTATATCAGATTGAGGGCTGGAAGTCTATAAGAAACCGCAGTTATTATTTCTACGGTTTCTATCCGTTTTAGGTGGGAGTCGAGGCTGGAAAGTTAATCCTACAGTGAGAAGACCTTGATTGGAAAATCGAAACTATAGGAACTATTAAGGGTATAAAACACAATCTTCTTTTTTTAGAACGGACTTATCATCTTCAAGACGCTCAACTAAAGTTTGGATGGTTTCTTGGAATACTGGATGCACAAGATCCGGCGCGATCTCCGCTAATGGGGCTAATACGAAGCGGCGAAGATGCATCTCTGGGTGCGGAATGACGAGTTTCTCAGTCTGGAGACACATATCTCCATAGATTAATATGTCCAAGTCAATCTCTCTTGGCCCCCAGCGGATGCGGTGTTGTCTACCAATAGCGGTTTCGATGTTTTTCAAGGTGTGTAGTAAGGATAAGGGAGGAAGGGAGGTTTGAATTGCAGCGACACCGTTCAGAAAATGTGCTTGTGCCTCATATCCTACAGGGTCGGTTTTATAAACGGAGGAAATCTTTTGTATCGTGATCCCCTCCGTCTTCGATAAGGCATGGATAGCATTCTGGATGTGTGCTTGTCGGTCGCCGATGTTGCTTCCAAAGCCGATATAAACTAAGTGGAATGGATTTTCGGTTGATGACAACATGGCTGAACCCCGGCAATTCGTGAGTGTCACAAACTGATTAGGCAGTCTTTAATAGTTCCTCAAGATTCCTACCAACAGTCGGCTGCGGAAGAGGTTGGTTTTTTTTCTGTGCGTGTGCCAACAACTCCTCAACAATCTCGCATAACTGCCGGTAAACTTCCACTTCGTTATCGCCGTGACAACACGGACCGATGATTCCCGGACAATATCCGATGAAACATTCATCCTCACCTGACCATTCGACAATCTTGATGTATTTCGCGCTTTCACTCATCTTTGAGATTCCTCAATTCTTAATTTAACCTGCTTCTCTTGGTAAGGCTTAGCATCATCACCGAGGTTTCCAGAAATAACAACTATTGGACCTTTAGGATGTTCGTAAGTCCTGTGACTTCCCTTTCCGCGTATGTTGATAAATCCCGCTTTTCTCAAGTCTGCGACGAGTTGTCGTATTTTTCTGGGCATAGAGCTTACCGATGTGGAAGGTGTGCCTTACCCGACTAACCTGTAAATTTACGGATGGCGATAGAGGTATTGTGTCCGCCGAAGCCGAACGCATTGGAAAGCGCGACTGAAACTTTTGCATCACGACTCTCATTCGGGACGTAATCCAAGTCGCAGGCTTCATCTGGCGTATCGTAGTTGATCGTCGGTGGCAGATAACCTTTCTCCATCGCAGCTAAGCAGGCGATGAGCTCCACAGCCCCCGCAGCACCGAGCAGATGACCCACCATTGATTTAGTGGAACTAACGGGGATTTTGTACGCCTGCTCGCCGAACACGGTTTTAATAGCGTTCGTTTCAGCGATGTCGCCAATAGGTGTAGAGGTACCGTGTGCATTGATATAGTCGATAGCATCTAATGGCAATTCAGCATCCCGGAGTGCGAACTCCATTGCTTTCGCTGCACCTTCGCCGTTTTCAGGCGGGCTTACCATATCGTGGGCATCTGAAGTCATCCCGTAACCAACAATTTCCCCGTAGATATGTGCACCTCGCTTTTTGGCATGTGAAAGCGATTCAAAGATTAATACCCCTGCGCCGTCACCCATAACAAAGCCGTCTCTGTCCTTATTGAAAGGACGCGAGGCGCGTTCAGGTTCATGGTTCCGCGCCGACATCGCGCGCATTGAACAGAACCCTGCGAAAGCTAACGGCGTAATCGCCGATTCCGTGCCACCAGTGAACATCACATCTGCATCCCCGCGCTGAATGATGCGAAACGAATCTCCCATAGAATGGTTCGCACTCGCACACGCGGTGACGGATGTAGAATTCGGACCTTTGAGGTTAAAACGGATTGAGATCTGCCCTGCTGCCATGTTAATAATCATGTGAGGCACAAGAAACGGGCTAACGCGTTTGGGCCCCTTTTCGGCAAGGGTTTTTGCGTTATCTTCAAGGACACCGATGCCGCCGATCCCTGAACCCACTTGTGTCCCCGCACGGTAAGGATCCACTTCATCAAGTTCCAGACCGGAGTCTTTGTGTGCCATGATTGCAGCGGCAAGTGCGAACTGAATGAAAAGCGGAAGTCTGGACGCGGCGCGGCGATCCATGTACTGTTCCGCCTGAAAGTTCTTTACTTCTCCGGCGATTTGGGTGCGATGCTCAGAGGCATCAAAATACGTCAAAGGTCCGATTCCGTTTTTACCGCTGGCAAGCGCATCCCAATATTCTTCTTTCGTGTTGCCAATTGCATTGACAACACCGATTCCTGTAATAACTACACGCTCCACGAGACCGATCCTTTTTTATTTTATAGTAAAGCCCACAATTAATTATACACCTAAAACTTGGCGGGGTTAGGGATGCAGATCGCATGAATCAACACGGAATGCGCGTGTGGCATTCCGTGGGGCTTTACGCCGCAAAACCTCGCCAGCGAGGATGGGGTTTTGTGTTTTCTAAAGTGTCCACGTATTTTCGGCTTTACTATAGTTGCAGACGCGCTTGGACGCTTTGCCAAGCGCGCACTAAAGAGGGCTAATAGCGTGCCGCTACGCACCCTCAGTGATATGTCTTAACCTATACATGTTCGTCAAGGTAACTCAGGGCATCTTGAACGGTCTGAATTTTCTCCGCATCACTATCGGGGATCTCAATGTCGAATTCCTCTTCAAGTGCCATGACCAATTCAACAGTATCAAGTGAGTCAGCACCCAAGTCTTCCATGAAGGAGGCATCTGCGGTAACATTATCTTCGTCAACACCGAGTTGTTTCGCAATAATTTCGACGAGGCGTTCTTGGTTTGTTGCCATAGCGTTTCTCTGATCTCCTATAAAATTTTTGTCCGCAAGATTGGTATTGCGGTTCAGCATTTGTCCTTATATTACAGGGCAAATAGTGCCTTGACCGTTTCTGTGGTACGGACTTACGAACAAAGCCTTACGTCAAGACAGTCATACAGGTTATGGGCATTGAAAACAGTGCCCTATGGACGGGTTAACCAGCCGTCCATTCTATTGGTGCCTTTGGAAAACTCCAAGTGCACTTGAATTACATCACCATGCCACCGTCAACCTGAAGTATTTGACCGGTGATATAGCGTGCAGCATCTGACACCAAAAAACAGGCAGCGTCTGCTACATCTTCTGGGTGTCCAAACTCTCGTACTGGGATCAGTTCAAGCAGTTGTTTCTGATGCTCTTCCGATATTTGTGCTGTCATATCTGTTGTGATAAAACCGGGGGCGATAGCGTTCACAGTGATACCGCGCGCGCCGACCTCTTTCGCTGTAGCCTTCGTCAAACCGATGATCCCAGCTTTCGCTGCAGCGTAACTCGCTTGTCCCGCGTTTCCCATTAATCCAATAACCGACGAGATATTAATAATTCGTCCACTTTTCTGGCGTATCATGGGGCGTAGCACAGCACGGGTGCAGTACATTGTGCCGGTTAGATTTGTCTGTAGAACAGCGTCCCAGTCCTCATCTTTGAGACGCATGAGCAACATGTCACGGGTAATCCCTGCGTTGTTCACGAGAATGTCAATTTGCGAAAACTGTTCAATCGTTTTTTCAATAAGTGCTTCGACATCAGCCTTTTCAGAGATGTCGGCGGCCATTGAATATGTGGAGTAGCCTTTGCCTTGCAGTGTATCGGCGATCTGTGCGACTGACTCGGCAGAACGCGAGCAAAGAACGACGTTCGCGCCGGCTTCGCAGAGTCTCTGCGCAATTGCCGCACCAATGCCACGCGACGCGCCTGTAACAATAGCCGTTTTACCACTCAGTAGGTCTTCTCTAAAGGCATTCTGTTGTGTTGTCACATCCATTTTATCCACCATTTCCGTGTTCATCTGCTACGACGGACAGCGTCTTAATGTCTTCAACGTTCACAGTACTACTTTCTGGAAGTGTCCGTTTCACTAAGCCGGACAATACCTTCCCCGGTCCTACCTCTACAAAATGTGTGATACCGGCTTTCTCAATAGTCCGCAGCGTTTTCTCCCACTGGACGGGTTGTGTTATCTGTTGAAAGAGAAGGTGCCGAATGTCCTCCACATCTTTCACGAACTCACCCGTTACGTTCATTACGATGTCAACTTGCGGGGGATACAGCGTCACCGAATCAAGTGCGGATCGGAACTTTTGTTGCGCCGGTGCCATCAATGGCGAATGAAACGCTCCGCTTACCGGCAAAAGGCGACACCGTCGCTCACCAATCTCAGCTTTGGCGAGTGAGACGACATGATTGACAGCATCTACTTCTCCAGAAATTACTAATTGACCGGGACAGTTGTAATTAGCGATATTCACAGGCCCTTCGGTCCCGTCACAGAGTTCTCGCAGTTGTTCTGTTTCCATGCCGAGGATTGCTGCCATGGTGCCTTGTTGTGTTTCCCCGGCTTCTGCCATGAGGCTTGCGCGTGCGTGTACCAAGCGCAAGGCATCGGCGAAGTCGAGAACACCTGCCGCCACGAGTGCCGAATACTCCCCTAAACTATGCCCAGCGACTGCGTTTGGCGTGATACCGAGTTCCTTTAGGATTCGCAATGTTGCGACACTGCAGGTCAAAATCGCCAGTTGTGTATTTTCGGTCTGTTTTAAGGCTTCTTCTGGTCCCTCGAAACAGAGTTGACTTAAGGCACGTCCAAGGGCAATGTCGGCTTCCTGAAAAACGGTATTGACAATTGGATAGGCTCGCGCCAATTCCGCGCCCATGCCTACCTGTTGTGAACCTTGTCCTGGAAAAATAAAGGCGAGTTGTGTCATCTTCTTCTGAAGTGTATGCAAGGCTTTCAGATTTCGGTTACAATCGTAGGAGTGTACTTCCCCATGTTAAACCCGCGCCAAAAGTTACAAACAGAAGCAGATCTCCTGGCTTTGCCCGCCCTTCGCGAATTGCCTCATCCAACGCGATAATCACCGTTGCTGCGGAGGTATTACCATATTTATCAACGTTAACATAGACCTTCTCTCGCGGTACGCCGAGTCTGTCGCCGACTGCCTCAATGATGCGCAAATTCGCTTGATGCGGGATCAACAGGTCAATCTCCTCAATGCTAACATTTGCCTCACGTAGAACGCGTTGCGCAGCTTCGGGCATAAGTCGCACCCCGAGTTTAAAGACTTCTCGACCATTCATCTGAAGTTTGTCCCTTTTTTGGTCGATTACTTCCGGGGTGATCGGCATTCTGGATCCACCTGCAGGGATGCCAAGGAGATCGATATCAGCATAGTCTCCATCGGACCCGATATAAGATGCAAGGATCCCTTTAGGTTCATCCGTGGCTTGGACTATAGCAGCACCCGCCCCATCTCCAAAGAGGACACATGTGTTTCTATCGTTCCAGTCGATGATGTTGTTAAAAACTTCACCACCAATGACCAGAATGGTATTATATCGTCCAGATCTAATCATGCCATCGGCTAAATCCAGCCCATAAAGGAAACCGGCACACGCAGCAGATAAATCCATTGCGGCGGCGTTCTTCGCACCGATGCCTTTCTGGACATAGCACGCTGTTGAGGGAAAAAACGTGTCAGGTGTCACGGTAGCAACGAGAATCATCTCGATGTCAAGTGGGTCAATATTAGCATTTTTAATTGCCCATCGTGCGGCATGTATACAGAGGTCTGATGTAGCGACATCGTCTTCAGCAATGCGTCGTTCGGTAATTCCTGTGCGTTGACGAATCCATTCGTCACTCGTATCCACCATTTTCTCAAGATCAAAGTTGGTAACAACCTGTTCAGGGAGGTAAGAACCTGTTCCCGTGATGGTTGCATGTCGAAGTTGCGTCATTATGTCTCTCTTGGCGTTTTTGGCGTTGTAAGGTCCTGCTTGCAAGCCGTGACTTGCTGTGAAATCTCGTCGGTTTTTCTGACCGACACCTTACCTACGCCTCGTCAGTGGATTTTAGCACAGGTCGTCCATTGTAATGTCCACATCCGGAGCAGACACGATGAGAAGTGATCGTTTCTCCGCAATATGAACAGACGCTTGTAGTTTTATCGTGGAGCGCGTTATGACTCCGCCGCATTCTTTTTTTCGATTTTGACGTTCTCCGTTTCGGATGCGCCATGGTTATCTCCTTACAATTCTTTGTGGTCTTGATAGTCTGGATCTGAAGTTCATTCCCACAATTTGATCTCTGTTATCGTTTCAACTATTTTCGAGCATTTTTGACAGGACCGAAAACGGATTAGAGGTAGATGCCGGTGCCTCATCCATTGGCTCGCAAGAACAAGCCTTGATATTGAGTTCCGCACCACATTGTGGGCATAGTCCTTCGCATGTTTCGGAACAAAGCGGCCATACTGGTATTTCAAGAACAAGTGCCCGCCGAACGTCTTCTGAAATATCTACGGTTTCCCCATCATAGTATCGCTCATCCGCTTCACTCTGTTCTAACGATTCACTACCGATGGAGAATAGCTGTTCAACCGTTGTCGTTATGTCCACCTCAAACGGGGTGATACAGCGTCCGCATTCTACCAAAATGTTCGTTTCAATATTAGCTGTCACATAGACATTGTCGTCGCCGTAGCGCAACAGGCGGACTGCACAGGACAGGGGGTTATTAAATTCTACCTCCTCATAGCTCAAACCGAGCAGAGCGGGCGGCACAAGTGCTTCGTATTCCTTGAAGTCCTCGTGTCGAAAGTCTTTCATGTCGAACACTAACGTGTCTCTTATGCCTTCCTTCATATTTAACTTCACCTCAAGCATTTATCAGGCAGTCTTCAGGTTTCCGTGGTTATACAACGGTGGCGAACACGTGGAACTATCCTTAGTAGTTTAAAAAATTAAAAATCAACCTCTTCTTCGATTCTAATGAGTTGTGTGTCACCTTTCACGTCTTCAAGTGTATAAATCTCAGCAAGTGCAGCTTGCATATTCTTTTCCCGCGCATTGTGTGTCAGCATAACGAGCGATACAGTATCCATACCGTGCGGATCCTTTTGGATGACAGAGGCGATGCTAATCTGCCAGTTCCCCAAGATGGTACCGATTTTTGCCAGCACCCCAGGGCGGTCAGCAACCACAAAACGGAGATAGTAGCGCGTCTCTATATCGTCAATCGGAGAGACATCAACTTCTGCCTGTGCGCCAGCAAGCCATGCTCGCGAAATTGGGGTGCTTATACCTTGCTGCACGGATTTCCCCGCATCAATAATGTCCGCAACGACTGCACTCGCCGTCGGCATCTCACCCGCGCCCTGTCCATAAAAAAGAGTAGGACCAACCGCGTCCCCGATGACGCAGACTGCATTGAATGCACCGCCGACGTTCGCTAACAGACTCCGCTCCGGCACGAGTGTCGGGTGCACGCGCGCCTCTACACGGTTTCCATCGCCTAACTTCGCGATAGCAAGCAGTTTAATGACGTAACCGAGTTCGCGGGCATATTGGATCTCTTTTTGGGTGATGCCTGTGATGCCTTCAACGTGGAATTGCGATAGTGATATACTACTCCGATAAGCAAGAGCGATCAGAAGTATGAGTTTCTGCGCAGCGTCAATACCTTCAACGTCAAATGTTGGATCGGCTTCGGCATATCCTTTATCTTGCGCGGCTTTGAGGATGTCCGAGAAATCGACACCGCGCTCATGCATCTCAGTTAGGATGTAGTTACACGTTCCGTTTACAATACCGTAGAGAGAATGGATTTGGTTGCCAGCGAAACTCTCTTGAAGTGTTTTAATAATCGGGATGCCACCCGCAGTGCTTGCCTCAAAATTAAGGCTGACTTGATGCTCTGAAGCGAGTTGGAATAATTCGCCGCCGTGATCTGCGAGGAGGGCTTTATTTGCTGTGACGACATGTTTACCGTTTCGGATCGCACGGCTAATGAGAGTGTGTGCTTCGGTGACTCCGCCGATGAGTTCAACGACAATATCAATATCCGGATTGTCAACGACTTCCGCGGGATTAGTTGTCAGACAATCCGCGGGAAGTTCAACGCCGTCCCGCGTGGCAGGAAGTGTCCGTTTGACTATTTTTTTTAGGCATAATTCGATACCACTGTTTTTGGCAATGAGGGCATTCTGATTTAATAGGATTTTGGAAACCCCAGTGCCGACGGTGCCCCATCCTAAGATGCCAACATTAATGTACGACTTGTCCACTACTACAATTCCCTCCTTTCTTGTGACTTGCTGCGCGGCGTGTGATCGAACGCTAACAAACCGAATTATATGTAAGAGATCGGGGCGACTGGATTCGAACCAGCGACCTCTTGAACCCCATTCAAGCGCGCTTCCGGGCTGCGCCACGCCCCGTTAACAGGATTAATCCATTTAATTGTATCATAAGTCATAGCGAATGTCAAATAAAAAATGGACTCAGAGGCATTCGGTTATGAGTTATCAGTAGTCAGTAGCCAGTTAGCAGCGGTCAGCGATTTGTCAGTGGGTAAGGTTTAATGAAGATTAAGAACTGTCAGAAGCAGGATTTTCAGGATAATTGGGACAGACATAAATCGGGCTTACAAGGTTTCCTTCCCACAAATGTGCTTCCGGAGAACTGAAAATTAACGATCACTAAAAATGTTCAGTCTATATAGGACGAGCCGGGTACTTCCATGTTTGTTGTTTTATACGACGTGTAGGGCGAGGTTTCGTGCCTCGCCCTCAATGCAGCATGTAACCTGCGCGTCTACGCGAACCCCATTTCTTTCAGGTTATTGAGGCTAATGCCTAAACTTTCAAACGGGTCGCGTTCGTAGCAACTATCTTGTTCGATGATATACCATTCAACACCTGCGTAGATACAAGCGTTTAAAATAGCTGCCCAATTAAGATTACCTTCGCCGACTTCGGCATAGCGTTGTGTGGAACCTTGTATCGCCATGTCCTTGAGATGGATGATGTCGGCGCGCCCTTTTAACTGTCGGACCCATTCTGCTGGATCGCCGCCGCCGTGCTGAATCCAGTAAGTATCCAGTTCACTCTTAAAATAGTTCGGGTCGCTTTCCGCATACAAAATCTCTAACCCAGTCCGTCCGTTATAGCGTTCCAACTCGAAACTATGGTTATGGTAGGAAAAGGTCAAACCTCCTTCAGCGAGACGCGCCGCAACTTCGGATGCCTCTTTCGCAAATGTCGCGTACCCTTCAGCACTACGGTATTCGCCGGGAAGTCCACCAATTGCGGCGTGCTTGCATCCCCACAATTGATGTTCGTCGATGACTGCTTGCGGTTCATCGTGCATCCGAGTGTAACTGGTATGTGTTGCGATGATGCTGATCCCTTCACCGTCAACGATGTTTTTCAGTGCTGCAGGTTCAATCGGACCGAGTGCGGAGCATTGCACCGCTTCATAACCGAGCTGCCGAACCTTTTTCATCGTTTCTGCGATATCTGCCTCAGTTTTAGTAAATTCTCTAACGGTATAAAGTTGTGCTGCGATCTGCTTCGCAGAGAGCGCGTTTTGTGTTGCCATAGTCATTCCTTCTATCTAACATAGGACTTACGCATTCCCTCTTAAAGTCCCCCTGATAAGGGGGATTTAGGGGGTTTAAAATACGGAAATTACCGCTTTTTGCGTCTAAATGTCCGATATTTGCTCAATTTGCGTAAGTCCTGTAACATATACTATTTGTGGATAGTATACCAAAATAGAGTCTACCAGTCAAGTTAATATGGATTGTGAACCAGAGCCATTCAGTTCTCCTGTAATTTCGATTTTCCGATTGCGGCTCCACTTTGTAGGAATGATCTCCGCCTTGCTATTCTCACTAACCGTTGACTGCTGACCACTGTTTCATCCAGTTCAAATTCGCGGTAACCTTGTTCGTAGTAGGGAAACCATTCATGGTCTCCCGTTGTTGACCTGCGGACATGCGATAATGCAGATCGCATTTGGTCGAGTACGCCGCAAAATCGCACGACTACAAACCTACACTAAAGTTCAAAATGGATGCAACACTACTAACTGCTGATGAAAATCAACCGACAACCAATAACTTCTGAAAAAATTGGTTTGCATATAAAAAATCGTTTTGATACACTTTAAATTATGATGAAGTCTTTTTTTGGCGGTAAAGGGCTCGGTTCCTTTCGGCTTTTCCGTCTTCTCCTCCATTTCCCAAATTTCGTCAAGTTGGCGTGGCGACTGTTTGTTGACGAACGCGTTCCTATCTATCGGAAGGCGGTCCTCATCCTTGCCGAATTATTGGCGATTGTCTTTGCTGTTGTCTACTTCGTGAACCCACTCGACTTTGATTTTCTGCCTATCATTGGTAAACTTGATGATCTCCTTGTTGGTGCTTTTGTGATCCTTGTACCCGGTGCATGGTTCTTTATTAAATTATGCCCTGAACCTATTGTCCGTGAACATGTGGATCGAATTTCACGTAGAGAGTGAATAAATATCGCCGTATCCGATGCATTTTTTCAGACACATCATATTTTTTGCAACTTTTTTGCAACTTTTCTTTCCAATAGGTGTGTTTAGGACGCAAACACAAAAAATCTAAAAAGAGGGTTCCGGTCGCCTCAAAGATCGGACTCACTCCTAAATTATACTGGAGGTTTATAATCATGAAACTCAGAAACACACTTCGGAACCCTGTAAGGGTAATATTGATTTTAGCAGCACTCATCGTCGTAACAGGGATTGTCATCAGTTGGGATACCGATGAGTTGACCCTGCAAACTGCAATTGGACAGACAAACGACACACTTGAAACATCAGAAGATTTTCAGTATCTGGAACGCGCGAATCGGGCGTTTATTAATTTGGTAGCGCGGACGCGCCCTGCTGTCGTACAAATTACAACCATAACAGAAAGAAATAGGCGTGACGGACTACAGGGACAGCAATTTTCACCTGAGGAAGAAGATCTATTTAGACGTTTTTTTCGAGAACGCGCACCGCGTGATCTCACAGAACCTGTAAGAGGTATCGGTTCCGGGGTAATTGTCAGTGATGATGGCTATATCCTTACCAATAACCATGTCATTGAGGGTGCTGATGAAATTACAGTCACCCTTGCGAATCAGAAAGAGTATACAGCAAAACTCATCGGAAGGGATGCCGCTGGGACGAAGGTCAGCGGCACTGATTTGGCACTTCTGAAAATTGATGCTAAAGGACTTCCGGTGCTTCCGTTCGGCGACTCGGACGCACTTGAAGTTGGTGAGTGGGTTATAGCAATCGGGACTCCGCTTAATTTCTCACAAACGGTAACACGCGGTATTGTGAGTGCGAAAGGACGGGCAGAGTTCAGGGAGATTCCGTACAGTGACTTTATTCAAACCGATGCCCCCATTAATCGCGGAAACAGCGGCGGTGCCCTCATAAACATCCGCGGTGAATTAGTTGGTATTAATACTTTAATCGCAACCGGTGGTTTTACCACGGGAAATATCGGAATCGGTTTCTCTATTCCAAGTAATCTGGCACAACAGGTCTTGCCACAACTTATTGAAAACGGCAAAGTAGAACGCGCCTGGCTCGGCATTAGTATGGCACCTGTTGATTCGGATTTGGCTGATGAACGAAATCTTGACACGCCACGCGGTGCCCATGTCAAGGCAGTTGGCAAAGGCAGTCCTGCTGAAAAAGGTGGCATTCAGCCTGGAGATATTATTGTTGAATTTAATGACGAAACAGTCCGAGATAGGTCTCATTTGCAGCTGCTTGTAGGGGCAGCAAAAATTGGCAAGTCTGTTGATCTGACAGTCCTCCGGGAAGACAATCAGGAAAAGCAGTTGTCCGTTAAATTGGAGAAACGGACAGAGGCAGTTTTGGCAAAACTCAACGAGGAGCAACAAAAATCATTTGCGGGTCTCCAGGTCCGAAACTTGACTTCCGATATTGCTGAACGTTATGGCTACTCGTCGGACGAAAAAGGCGTGCTTATCACGGAGGTTGAGCGCGATAGCGATGCCGCACGGAAAGGTATCAGACCGGGATCCCTCATTCAAGAGATGGAATGGATGCCAATTGACAATCTTGAGACGTATTCCCGGCTTGCTGAACAGTTGACAGACGAAAATAAAAAACAGGTACTCCTCTATGTCAAACCACCAAATAGACAGGGTGGTGGGTATGTTACAATAAAAGTTCCTGCGTCAGACCGGTAATTGATGTGATGAGCATCCACTTCATTGTGCGATTCGCAGATTAATACTTGACGGATAGTTGTTTCTGTGGTATACTGCCCAAAAATAACTTTCCTTCTCTTATTCTCTTATTAAGAGGCTCAGATTTTTGATGAAAGCACAAAGGGTTGTTTGGCCGAGTCGTGCCAAAGTTGACGTTGAAACATTCGAGTTGCCACCTATTGGAGACGATGAAGTACTTGTCGCTACAGAGTGTACGCTTATCAGTCCCGGCACGGAGCGCGCGTTTTTATTAGGACTGCCCAATGCACAAGGAAGCTACCCATCCCATCCGGGGTACAGCAATATCGGCACGGTGATAGAAGTTGGAAAGGCAGTTACTAACCTTCAAGTAGGTGAACGCGTCGCTTCCACACAAGGGCATACCAGCCATTTTGTAACTTCACCGAATCGTTTGCTGAAAGTGGCATCCACTGATGTGCCAGCTGAAGAAGCAGTTTTCTTTAACCTCGGTGCGATTGCATTACAAGGGGTCCGAAAGGCACGCATTGAATTGGGGGAGACGGCACTGGTTTTGGGACAAGGACTCATCGGTTTGCTGGCGATGCAACTCGCTAAACTCAGTGGTGCAACTCCACTTATCGCTGCAGACCTCACTGATAGTCGTCTCGAAATTTCCAAAAGTATGGGATCAGACTGCGCACTCAACCCAGAAGATGCTAATTTCTCCGAGCAGTTAGGCGATGTTACGAAAGGCGATGGACCATCTGTTGTTATTGAAGCAACTGGACATCCAGACGCAATCAGCACCGCCTTAGATGTAGCGGGATGGGGTGCGCGCGTGGTGCTGTTGGCGAGCACACGCGGGGAAACACCAAAAGTGAATTTCTATCGGGATGTGCATAAAAAAGGTCTTATCCTTTACGGGGCACACAATTCTATCCGCCCGCGCCAAGAATCCTCACCGAACTTCTGGACGCTTGAAGATGACAGCCTTTTGCTGTTGAATCTCATCGCACAGAAACGGTTCAATGTTATCCCGTTGATAAGCCATCGTGTTCCTGGAGAAGAGGCTCCGAAGGCATATCAACTCCTCATGGAATGGAATCCTGGCTTACTCGGTGTTGTTCTTCAGTGGAACAACGATATGTAGACGCTAATCTGAAGGGAAAAAATGGCACGCGAATATCCTATTGAAAATGTGCGCAACATCGGCATTGCAGCGCACATTGATGCTGGCAAAACAACTACAACTGAACGGGTTCTCTTCTACACCGGCAAAAAACATAAGATCGGTGCGGTAGATGATGGCACCGCTGAGATGGATTGGATGGTGCAGGAACGAGAACGCGGTGTGACAATCACCGCCGCCGCAACAACCTGTTTCTGGCGTGAACACGCAATTCACCTCATTGATACACCGGGACATGTCGATTTCACGGTGGAAGTAGAGCGTTCTTTGCGGGTCTTGGATGGTGCTATAGCACTTTTCTGTGCTGTCGGTGGGGTGGAACCTCAGTCAGAAACCGTCTGGCATCAGGCAGAACGTTATGGTGTACCGCGTATTGTTTTTGTCAATAAGATGGACAGGGTTGGCGCGAATTATGCTCGCGTTCTGGAGATGATGAAAGCGCAATTGGGTGCGAATCCACTTCCGCTCCAATTACCGATCGGTGAAGGCACAGACTTTGCGGGTGTTATTGATCTGGTGACACAAAAGGCGATGCGTTGGGACGCAGCAGACCAAGGGCAAACCTATTCAGAGATGGAGATTCCATCTGAATTTCAGGATGAAGTCGATCAGGCACGGGAGAATCTTTTTGAGAGTGTTGCTGTTGAGGATGAGATGTTGCTTGAGAAATACTTGAACGGCGAAGAAATTACGCACGACGAATTATTGGCGACTGTTCGGGCAGCGACTTTAAATGGGGCATTAGTGCCGGTGCTGTGTGGAAGTTCTTTGAAGAATCAAGGTGTTCAACCGCTGCTTGATGCAGTCATCAATTTTTTACCATCTCCTGTTGATGTGCCACCGATTGAAGGGACTGTACCACATTCTACCTCTGGCGGCGCGCGTTCCAAACGCAAAGGAGACACAACCTCCGAGGAAGGTAAAATAACGCGTCCCGCAGACGATACTGCCCCGTTTTCAGCCTTAGCATTTAAAGTGGCAAGTCATCCGACGGTTGACAAACTCGTTTACTGTCGAGTCTATTCTGGCACGCTTCGGCGCGGGGAGGCAGTCTATAACGTCCGTTCCGAGAAACGAGAGCGAGTTAATCGCATTTTACAGATGCACGCCAATAAAGAGGCGGTGTCTGATGCGGCTTACGCCGGTGATATTGTGGCACTCGTCGGACTTAAGGATACCAAGACCGGGGATACCGTGACCGATGCAAAAGAGCCAATTCTCTTAGAATCCATCACCTTCCCGGATCCTGTTATCTCTATTGCGATAGAGCCTGAGCGTGCAAGTGATGCAGATGCATTAGAGGAGACACTCGAAAAACTCATGGACGAAGACCCTACATTCACCGTCGGGATTGACAAGGAAACCGGGCAACGAATTATCTCAGGGATGGGCGAGCTGCATTTGGAGATTTTGACTGATAGGATGGTCCGTGAATTTGGGGTTAACGCTCGGGTGAGCAAACTCCAAGTGGCATATCGCGAAACTATAAGTACCGTTGCGGAGGCGCGCGGAACACACATTCATAAAACGGACGAGGAAGGCATCTACGGTGATGTGCTACTCACGGTTGAACCGTTAGAACGCGACGAAGGATTTCAGTTTGAGGATAATACCGACGAGACGCAGATTCCGCGGCAATATATCGCGTTCATTGAGAAGGCATTAGAAGGTGCGATGGGAACAGGTCCCCGCATTGGATATCCGATGCAAGACGTGAAGGTAACACTCACGGGGGGTTCCTATCATCCAACGGATTCCTCGGAGGTGGCATTTGAGGCGGCGGCATCCCTCGCTTTTGAAAACGCTATCAAAAAGGCGAACCCGTTGCTCTTAGAGCCAATTATGCGGATACATATCACTGTTTCCGATGAACATGTCGGCAAGGTGATCGGCGACCTGAATTCACGTCGCGCCCAAATTAACGAGAGCACAACGCAAGATGCATCCGATACAGGCCGCGTATCACAATCAACGCAGAACGTCGTCAACGCCTTTATCCCGTTGTCAGAGACATTTCAATACACGACACGTCTCCGTTCGATGACACAAGGACGTGGCGCGTTTACATTGGAATTTTCACATTACGAAGTGGTGCCTGAATCTCTTGCGCCGGGTGCGAATTCTGTTGTCTCGGCTTAGACACAGCTTAACGTCCGTAGGCTTTCATTACCTTTTGTAGTTCTGCCAAGGGAATCGCGTGCATCGTTCTGCCGTTGCGTCCAGTGGTTGTCGTCGCCATTGTCATTGAGTTGACAATAGCCTCCTCTGTTGCTTCAATCACTGCTTGGAAGAGTGAACTTAAACGTCCATTGACGAGCATCTCGATTTGAAAGGTGCCAGTTTCGGTTCTGCTTAGAAAGATATTCGCAGTGGAAAACGCGATGACGAATTCGCCACTACCATCCGTACTCGGTGTCCCTGTGCGAGCGAGTCCGTGTGTTGCGCGGATCGCTAACTGTTTCAATTGACGGTGTGTTAGTGGTGCATCTGTCGCAATAACAATAATAAATGATCCATCTCTGCCAAGTTTCGGTGGAGATCCCGTAATTTCCGTACCAACCGGGACACCATCAATTCGTAATTGATGCCGCCGACCTCCATTGGAGTTAACGAGTACACCTACTGTCCATCCACCCTGTTCTTCAGGCAGAACACGGGAAGCAGTACCAATACCAGCTTTGAACTGGTAGCATCGCATGCCGGTGCCACCACCAACGCAGCCTTCGACCACGGGACCACTCGTGGCATTTTCAATGGCTTCAATCGCGTGTTGCGCTGTAACATGGAGTCCACTGATGTCATTCAAACCGCCATCGTAACACTCTGCTACAATCGGCAGCACAATATTGTTGTCAGGATACCTTTTCACAATGTACCGAACAACACCATCGTGAACTGCTCCGACACTAAGCGTATTTGTGAGTAAAATGGGGGATTCAATCCATCCAGCTTGGTTAATACGGGCGATACCAGTTGCTTCACCGTTGCCGTGGATAGTATATGCTGCACCGAACAGCCGTGCAGTCCAAATATCATCACTTGGAATGACAGCGGTGACACCGGTGCGAATTGAATCACCTTCATTCAAGGTGACATGTCCGACCTTCACACCAGCGACATCGGTGATGGCATTGTGAATGCCAGTTGGAAGGCTCCCGATTTGGATACCGATGTCGCGTGCCCGTGCGCGGATATCCACTTCTTCAGGTTCAGCACCTATCCTGTATATAGAATAGGTCCAAAGAACACCGATAATAATAACATAGTACAATATGTTCGTATGATACGAGGATTCAGTAACTCGCATCCGTTTAAGAAATTTCTGCATTTTCCAATTGATTCCTATAAATTTCGCGAATTTTGTTAAAGATAGTGATATATGTTGGTAACCGGTAGTCGGGGTAACTCCACTCCCACGGTTGGAACGTCTTACGATAAAAGCGGAGTGTAATTTCGGCATAAATGCCATCACAGAGATAGATACGGTGGGCGTGATCCTTCGTTGATGCAAGCACTAACTTTGCTAAACAGAGGTAACCTGCGTCTAAATTGACTCGCCGTGCATCACCTTCAGGCTTCTTTATTGTGAAATTTTGCTCCACCGTATTTGTAAACAGTTTCATCTCTGTCAATGTACCTGCGTCAACGAGCCTTTCAAAACTGATAAATTGCCTGTGAATGTCCGGTCCCATCTCAGTTTCATAATAGTTTGTGCCTGTAAAAGGCAGCAGTTCGCTTGTGAAGTCAATGGGCCCGAGATGTTGTGTAAGTTCCGCGTAAACGGTTGACAGAAGACACGGTTCAGTTGTCAGCACACCGGTAACGGCTTTAACAGGTTGTGGTGTTGTAACGATTCCCATGTTGTTCTCCAGAGTCTAACCGTAAAACGAGGTTCTTGTGTCTCGCCACCGTAAATTTTATGCATTGAGTATAGCAGACAACATTTCAAGTGTCAATGTTCATTTATCACGTCAAAAATTGAGGCTTAAAATGACAATATTAGACTTCAAAATTTCATTAAAATGTGAAAAAAACGCATTTTTTTGATTTTTTCTTGACATCTTTTAAATTATAATGTATAATATTCTGTTATGCTATGCTACGTCACCATATTAAGATGGAAAAAGCAGCTGCGGAAGCAGGCTTTTTCAAGAATCTACTCGTAAGCTGCGCAACCACCGCCAAATAGGGGGACTCCATTCAATGAACAAAACGCCCAGAAAATCTTTTGCCAAAACACAGATTCGGGCAGATCTCCCGAATCTTATAGAAACCCAAAAGGTTTCATATGCTGCCTTTTTACAGCGAGATGTCGCACCCAATGAACGTATAGATACAGGCCTCCAAGCAGTATTCAAAGAAGTGTTTCCGATCCGAGATTTTTCGGAGGTCAATAGCCTTGAATTTGTCAGTTACACCCTCGGTACACCCAAATATACATTACAAGAGTGCGTTGCGCGCGGTGTGACGTATCAGGTATCCCTCACAGCGCGTATCATGCTCGTCCTACGTGAAGCGGATCCGGATGCGGATGAACCACACGTCGTAGATATCCGAGAATCCGATGTTTATCTCGGCGAAGTTCCATTAATGACTGAAAATGGCAGCTTCATTGTCAATGGCAGTGAACGTGTGATAGTGAGTCAGCTGCACCGTTCGCCGGGTGTCATTTTTCTTGAGAAATCATTGCCAACCGGAAGGCGGACACCGACTGCCCAAATTATTCCGTATCGAGGGGCGTGGGTTGAATTTGAAATAGACACGAAGGATCAGATTTATGTCCGCATCGACAAACGGAGAAAGCTACCTGCTACAGTGCTACTTCGTGCCCTCGGTTGGGAGTCAGACGCGGATATCCTGAAACTCTACGCCAAGACGGAACGACTTGTGCTTGATGGGTGGAAGGTTACGCATGTAGAGGGACCCGCAATACAGGTTAAAACGGGTGACTTATTAGACGCTGCAGAATTTCGGCAGGCGAGCAAGGACTATCCGGATCTTGAGACTGAGAAGTACTATCGCGTTACTCTGGTACCAGATGAGGGCTGCCCGTTAGAGATAGGACAACAGATTTCGGAGAGAGAGCGTACAAGCTTCCGCAGAAAATGGAAGGGCTTTGAAACCGAACTGCTCCGCCGTGTTGTTGATACCCACGACAGTGGGTGTGAGTTGACACTTGGCCAGGTGCTAACGAATTCGGAATATGAAAAGGCGCGCGACCGCTACGGGAAAAAGGCTTTCACGGCTGAACAGATTCTGCCCGAAAATGGTCAAGATAGAGTCTGTGCTGAAGACGTTATTCATCAAGAGAGCGGCGAAGTGCTCCTCACGGCGAATACACTCCTCACCGAAACTGAGTTGGAGCGTCTCAAAGAATCTGGTGTTGAAGCACTCATTGTTCTGGATACGGAAGATTGCCAACACATCCGGTTTTTACGTAATACACTGGAACGCGACCGACAGGCAGACTATGACAATCAGTATACTTTAAAGGACGCATCACTACTTACGATTTTCCGCACATTGAGGCCCGGGGATACTACCAATATAGAGAATGCGCGTAAACACCTCTCATGGCTGCTTTTTGATTCACACCGGTACGATTTGGGCGTAGTTGGGAGATACAAGCTTAATCGAAAATTTCATCAGACACCTGTTTATGGAGCACCTCCTGAAGAGACATTACGTACGCTCCGCCCGGAAGATATTGCTGCTACGGTAGATTACCTTCTTAAAGTACATAACGGGGTAGCACCGAAAGACGATCTCGACCATCTCGGCAACCGACGCGTACGCGTTATCGGTGAACTCCTTGAAAACCAGTTTCGGATGGGATTATTCCAAATTCGTAGGACGACGCGCGAACGGCTAAGTACCAATAACGATATTGCGAAAGTGGTGCCGTCATCACTTGTAAACCCGAAACCGCTCATGATGGCACTCCGCGAATTCTTTGGCTCAAACCAGTTGTCGCAATTTATGCAACAGATTAATCCGCTGGATGAATTGACGCACAAACGCCGTATTTCAGCCATCGGTCCGGGTGGGCTTCATCGAGACCGGGCAACAGCCGCCGTTCGGGATGTACACTGGACGCACTACGGACGGGTCTGTCCCTTGGAAACGCCTGAAGGTCCCTCAATCGGACTCATCGTGTCTCTCGCTTGCTATGGGCGGATAAACCCGTACGGTTTCATAGAGACACCCTATCGTAAAATAGAGAATGGATCCGTTTTAGGACCGGTCGAATATCTCACGGCAGATAGCGAAGATACCGCCTACATCGCTGCGAAGATAGCCCCGAGCAATGCCGCACAAACTATAAATGGTGGCACGGGTGCTGCGGGACAACTCCTGCCTGTCCGCAGTGGCGAAGATGTGCTGTCTCTCCCGATGGAAAAGGTGAACTATATTGGGATCTCGCCGCAGCAGATCGTTGGAATCTCTGCCGCACTTGTTCCATTTCTGGAACACGAGGATGCGAACCGCGCATTGATGGGTGCGAACCACCAGCGCCAAGCAGTACCACTTATCCAGCCAGAAGCACCGCTTGTCGGAACCGGAATGGAAGGACCAGCCGCGCTGTATTCGGGCGCGCTCATCACTGCTAAGCGCGCGGGGACTGTCACAAGTGTCTCTGCTGACGAAATTCTCATATACACAGGCGAGACCCTTCACCATGATGAAGGTGAAAACACATTTAGCGAGATGGGCTACGATGTTTATAAACTCCAAACTTTCAAGCGGAGTAACAGCGGTACCTGTATCCATCAACGTCCGATCGTCGCAGTAGGTGATAAGGTTGAAGCAGATCAGGTCATCGTTGATGGCACCTCTACAGAGAATGGGGAACTCGCCCTCGGTCGGAATATTCTGTGTGCTTACATGCCGTGGGGTGGCCACAACTATGAGGACTCTATCCTTATCAGTGAGACGCTCATCAAAGAGGATACCTTCACTTCTATCCATATTGAGGAATTTGAGGTAGAGGCGCGCGAAACGAAGGTAGGACCGGAGGAAATCACACGTGACATCCCGAACGTTAGCGAACAGCGACTCGGTCAGCTTGACGAGGAAGGCATCATCCGTGTTGGTAGCGTTGTTAAAGCCGGTAGCATCCTTGTCGGCAAGATTACACCAAAAGGTGAAAGCGAATATGGACCGGAAGAGAAACTCCTACGAGCGATCTTTGGTGAAAAGGTTAAAGAGGTACGGGATGCCTCTACTTATGTTCGTCCTGGAGTTGAAGGGGTCGTCATTGATGTAAAGGTATTTTCACGTAAACCCGATGGTGCGCAACGGCGCGGGAACTGGATGCAAGATGACTCCGGGTTGTCGATGGCTGATGGATTACGGTATGAATCAAAACGTAAGGAGATTGAGGAGACTTTGCGTCAGCAAACCGCTTCAATCCGCCGTCGAAAAACCGAGGAGACTCGCAACGCGCTTATCGGATGTGAACTTGTTGATCCACTTTATGCGGTCGGTGATTCCGAACCTTTTGCCAATGCCGGTGATAGCCTGACCGCCGAAGTTTTAGATACCTATATCTCCGGTTTCACGGCAGATGAGTATCATACGGTAATAGAGGATACCGCCGCTGAGGCCTTCATTGCTGATCCGTGCTATAGGGTAACGAGTGTTCCTGAACCTGTTCCTACTATCGCGATGCCTACGCTTGATGCCTTAGCCGAAGAAGCAGTGACTACCGACAGCGACGCGGATGAGAATTTTGAAGATGTAGGCATATCCTCAGTTTCACCTTCAGAAATCGTCAACACAGTGCAAGCATATTTGAGCGAAGTTTGCAAGCCACTCTTGGGAAATAGTGAGTTACATTTGCAGGAAGAAGAACCTTTAAGTACGCAAGCGGTCCATGCTGATGTTTCACTTCTCGGTTACGACGGCAGCGTGGTTGCTATTGCTATGCATAAGAACGCTTACGCCGACGATGAAGACTCCGAAGATGAACCTGATACCGAGCAACTCAAGGAGACGCTTACTGCAGCGAACGCTCGGTTCGCGGTATTGGTGGCGGAAGGTGATCCTGAACCTGATAACTGGAATTTCTATGAGCTGGTGGACAACACAGTGTTGAACACCCAAGAACGCCCTGAATTTGAACAATCTGTTGTTGCTCAACTGGAGGAAGCCGGATGTCCCGTCGTAGAAGGGGAAGAACTCACTGAAGCAGAATGGACGGACTACAGTGAAATCCATCCAGATTTGCAAACAGAACGATTTTGGCAAATTAAGGAAATCTTTGACGCGGAGTGTCCGTTGATCGAGGGGCAGGAGTTTTCCGATGCTGACTATCAGAAGGCGTGTAGCGATTATCCGGCACGTCTTGTGGAAGCAGGTCAACGACTGACTGAGGAAGAGCGGGAGGCACTCAATAAGACTGCCAGAAACCTAAAAGCCGAAAGCACTTGGCACATTACTGCTGTTTACGACCCGAGGTGCACACTATCAGTTGGAGAATATGCTTCTGATGCTGACTATCAGAAAGCGCGTAAGGCACGTAGTTTGTCGTTCTCGGACATCAACGTGACCAATACCGAGACGAAAGAGCACATTCAGCGCGTTGAGGAGATGGCACAGGGCAGGATCACCGCTTACACAGACGAGAAAGAGCAAGCACTCCAACAATTGGAAATGGGTGATGAACTCAAGCCCGGTGTTATCAAGCGTGTCAAAGTCTATGTTGCCAGCAAACGTCCTATTTCTATTGGTGATAAGATGGCGGGTCGCTACGGTAACAAAGGTGTTGTTGCCAAAATTTTGCCAGCTGAGGATATGCCCTATCTGCCAGATGGTACGCCGGTTGAGTTAGTGTTGAATCCTTTGGGTGTACCCTCTCGAATGAACGTCGGTCAAATCTTGGAAATTCACCTTGGATGGGCGTGCCATGAACTCGGTATCCACTCGGAATCTCCTGTATTTGATGGCGCGACCGAGAAAGAAGTTTTTGAAATGCTTGGCAAAACCAATCTCCCGGAACGGAGTAAACGCACGGGTAAGAGCATCCTTTTTGATGGTAGAACTGGTGAACCGTTTGCCCAAGAAGTGACGGTAGGATACGTCTATTTCCTTAAATTGAACCACCTCGTTGCTGATAAGATGCATGCTCGCTCCACAGGCCCTTACTCTCTCGTTACACAACAACCGCTCGGTGGCAAGGCACAACACGGAGGCCAACGACTCGGTGAGATGGAAGTCTGGGCATTGGAAGCTTACGGTGCTGCACACACACTTCAAGAAATGCTCACGCTCAAATCGGATGATGTTCTTGGCAGAAGAGAGATTTATGAATCGGTTGTGAAAGGGCTAAACCCTGATTCGCCCGGAACCCCCGAATCATTCAAGGTATTAGTCCGTGAACTCCAAACTCTCGGACTCCATGTATCCCTCGACCAAGATGAAGAAGAATAGTTTTCAGTTTAGATGAACATTCCTCTGACGACTGACAACCACCATAAGGAGGACTGATGAACACGGCATTTGACAGCATCTCCATAAAGATAGCCTCGCCTGATCAGATAAAGGACTCGGCGAAACAAACGAGTTGTAGACACCGAAATCCTGCTGAAGCTACAGATGGCCCCTTTATCTGCCCGGAAAAAGGTACGTGTAGCTGCGGTGAGGTCAAGAAGGCGGAGACTATTAACTACCGCTCCTTTCGTCCAGAACCTGAAGGGCTTTTCTGTGAGGCTATCTTCGGACCACAAAAGGATTGGGAGTGTAACTGCGGTAAGTATAAACGTATTAAGCACAAAGGACTGATATGTGATCGCTGTGGCGTTGAGATCACACAACAACGCGTCCGTAGGGACCGACTCGGCTACATCCAACTCGCTGCACCTGTCTCCCATATATGGTATTTCAAGGGGCTCCCATCACGCATCGGCGTTTTCTGTGGGGGGCTCTCTTCACGTGATGTTGAACGTGTACTCTATTTTGAAGGTTTTATTGTCGTTGAGGTAACCGACCCAGATTGTCCACTTGAAGTTGGGCAGGTGTTAACCGAAGTTGAATACGTAGAGCATAGTAATAAGCACTGGGGCGGTTTCCGCGCTGGTACCGGTGCAGAAGTCATCCGAGAAATCCTTAGCAATATTGATCTTGCAGAGAAGATAGAAGCGTTAACCCAAGAGTTGGCGGAAACAACAAGCCACCAGAAAAAACTTAAGGTCGCCAAGCAGTTGAAGCAGATGGCAGATTTTGCGGACGCTGAGCAGCGACCCGAGTGGATGATTCTGGATGTCATTCCAGTGATTCCACCGGATTTACGACCGCTTGTTCCACTTGAAGGTGGACGCTTTGCTACCAGTGATCTGAACGACCTGTATCGCCGTGTTATCAATCGCAACAACCGACTTCGTAAGCTGATACAACTCCGTTCCCCGGAGGTGATTCTTCGGAACGAAAAACGGATGTTACAAGAAGCCGTTGATGCTTTCTTTGACAACGGACGACACGGTAGACGTGTCACTGGTCCCGGTAACCGTCCCCTTAAATCCCTCGCTGAGGTGCTTAAAGGTAAAATTGGACGGTTTCGTCAGAACCTGCTCGGCAAACGAGTTGACTACTCTGGACGTAGTGTTATCGTTGTCGGACCTGAATTGGGGCTGCATCAGTGTGGTATACCGAAACGGATGGCAGTTGAATTGTTCAAGCCGTTTATCATTGAGCGACTGCAAGCGTACGGCTACACACAGACGATTAAGCGTGCGAAGCATATCGCTGAACACGTTGACTCCGATTCACCTGTGTGGGAAGTCGTAGAGGAAGTAATTGCGGATCATCCGGTCCTGCTCAACCGTCCGCCGACATTGCACCGACTCGGCATTCAAGCATTTTTGCCTGTCTTGGTGGAAGGCAAATCAATTAGAATTCCGCCGCTCGTTTGTAAGGCGTTTAACGCCGATTTTGATGGCGACCAGATGGCAGTTCACGTGCCGCTGACGGTGGAAGCACAGGCTGAGGCGAAACTCCTCATGCTCAGCAGTCACAACATTTTGAAGCCCTCACACGGTCGTCCGATCGCCGTTCCTGAACTCGACATGGTCCTTGGATCCAGTTTCCTTACAAAAACGTTACCAGGGTACGCTGAGGATGCGGCACTTTTGCACGAGGCGTACACTGTAGGTGATGCTTCTGCTTTTGAGGTATTCCGTGACAAACCGTGGTACCACCGGCGCTTCGCGCATCCGGAGGAGGTCGTCACCGCCCATGCTGCTGGTCAACTTAAACTGCACGACAGCATCCAACTCTTCATCACATCCAATGGACATAGCGAAAACGGTGCAGCGACAGAGCCGATTCTCACAACAGTGGGTAGAGTTATCTTTAACGAAGTGCTCCCACGTGAATTAGAATGGGAAGACGAACATTCGCAGCGGCGTATCCCGTTTTTCAATACAGAAGCCGGCGGACGAGAATTATCTCAAATAATTGAGGATTGCTTCCGCGAGTTGGGGACCCGCGTCACAACTGAAGTACTTGAAAATGTCCAAAAACTCGCTTTTGAGTACGCAACATTGAGCGGTATTTCGCCCGGCATCGCGGATTATATTACACCTGGCAACCGGAACGAGTTGGTGAACAAGGCCAAGGCAGAAATTGAGGACCTCCTTGAAAGTGCTCCCGCAACTGAGCGTGAGGAATATGAAAACGAGCAGATTCGCATCTGGCTGAACGCAAAGGACAAGATAGAAGATGAGATGTTCAATACCTTACCGCAGTTAGAAACCGCCCTTGTTGAGCGCGGGGACCCGCGTAAGGTTCACCCCTACGTCGATCCCAGTGGATTAGAGATAGACGACAAAACGGTGGTCGGCTTCAGTCCAGTGCATATCATGGCAGACAGTGGAGCTCGCGCGCGAAAAGATCCATTCATGCAAATCAGCGCCTTTATCGGATTGAAGGCAAAGCAGGATGGTGATATCCTCATTCCACCGATAGGGACATCTACTTATCGTGAGGGAGACGCAGGTCTACCGAACTATTTTTGTTCTTATCGTGAAGGTTTGGATGTGCTTGACTATTTTAACTCTACCTACGGGTCGCGTAAAGGTTTGGTGGACACAGCACTGAAAACTGCTCATTCTGGTTACCTCACCCGGAGACTTGTGGATGTTGCCCAAGATGTCCGCGTTACCACTGAAGATTGCCATACGCTGAACAGCATCCAAAAGTTTGCGACAGAAGGCGGTGATCTCGCCTTTAAAATCAGTGGACGCACCGCTGCCGAGGATATTGTGCATCCAGAGAGCGGTGATGTGGTTGTTCACGCCAACACCGTTATATCCACGCAGGTGGCGAACCAGATTGATGATCTTGGTATAAAAGTGGTGAGGGTACGCTCCGTCCTGACCTGCCAGACGGACGAAGGCGTTTGTGCCAAATGCTACGGGAACGATCTGACAACGAATAGCCTTGTGAATGTTGGTGAAGCCGTCGGAATTATCGCCGCACAATCCATCGGTGAACCCGGAACGCAGCTTACGATGCGCACATTCCACACAGGTGGTGCTGTTGAGGACGTTTCGGAAGCCCGTCAGCATAAAATTCTATCCAAAGCCAGTGGTACCGTGCGTTTCCGAGATTTCCAACCAGGACGAACGGTCAAAGAGGAACGTGATCTCTGGATAGCCACCGAAAACAGGGCAAATCTTGATGGACCCGCTTACAAAATCCAACAAGTTAACCACCCCGGTTGTCAACTGCGCGAAGGTGAATTACTCAGTGAGAAACAGTATAGCGAAAACACAGAGCGTTATAAAGGCTTTGATACCAAGACGTGGCAGTACGAAGTCACTGCTGTTTTGGATAGCGGTTGCCGTTTGAAGATAGGTGATCAGTTATCACAGGCAGAATACACCAAAGCGCTCACAGAATACGGTTTCCAACGATTTGTAACGCCTCACTACCGCGTGACACAAGTGCAACACCCGGACATCTCGGTGGCTGCTGGCGACCTGCTCACTGAAGAAGCGGCAAAGCAGCTGAAGGATGAGATTCGACACGGGTTTGATATAGAGTTATATTACTTAGATCCAGAAACAGGCGAACTTGTGAAGGAAGAAGACCTTAAGGTAACGAGTAATGCCTCTGGACAGACGAATGTATCTGCGAGTAGTGAAGAAGACGATACTGGTTTCAAGCGCATTTATCGTGTAACCAGTATAGACAAGACGGTAAGAAAGAACTTCCCATTTAAGGTGGGACAAGAAGTTCCAACGGAAGAAATTACGCCGTGGTTGACCCCGTTTGAGGTAGATTCAAAGCCAATTTACGTTGTGAATAAAGACATCCCAAATGGATCACCCCTTCTTGAACAGACTGTTTTACCAAGTGATAGCAGGAGTTCGGATACGTCGCCTCTTAAGATTGGTGACGAATTGAGCACGACTGACTATGAGCGCTCCTGCGCTACGTATCGAGATAATGGATGGGCGTTTAAGGTTGAAAAGCAGGAGGTCGAGCGACATCACGTAACACAGGTGTATCATCCCGAATGCCCTCTTAAAGTTGGTGAAGAGTTAACAAAGGAGGCATTAGGCCGTGCACATAAACGGTTTACAGGTTTCAAAGCACAAAAACTGCGGCACCGCGTTACACAAGTTCATCACCCCGATTGTCTACTTAAACTGGGAGATTTGCTCGGTGAGAGTGAGGCAAAACAGCATCGTGAGGCTTATTTAGGGTTCACTACTTCTACAAGTGAGACGATAATAGGCGGCTTTGAGGCAGAACGCGTATATCGTATAACTGCTGTCAATCATCCGGACTGTCCATTAGAAGTAGGCGAACTTTTAACGCAACATGACGCGACCGCAAAACGCCGACAATACAAGGGATTGGAAGTCGCTCGTCATTATGAAGTGACAAACGTTGAAGATGGTACCACAACGGTGAATGTAGGCAACCGTCTCACCGAAATCGAGTATAAGGCACTCCGCAAGACGGACGCTGCACTCACAGAAAAAGTTACAGACCTGTATGAGGTTGTTAGTGTACATCACCCTGAACTGGAACTGGAAGTCGGTGCTGAACTGACTAAAGAAGATTACCAAACCCGCAATCGAAAGTTCAAGGGATTTGACACCGAGCTTGTCTACAAAATCGTTGCGGACAAACGGGACACGGAGACACCATTTGAACCGGGCACGGAGCTTCTGGCGAAAGAATACCGTGCCTTGGAGAAGGCGAACAAGAAGGTTACCCATACTGTAACTGCCGTCTATCATCCGAATTGCACCTATGCTGTTGGCGATGAATTGCCATCAGAGCAGTACGAGGAGGCAAAGACGAAGTACCGCGGATTTGAAGTAGATGAATTATCCCTTCAGATGCGAATTGAGGTGGAAACAGTTGATGGAACTCGAGTACCGCACGTCATCCCGGCGGACTACTCCTTCTCTTTAGCAGAAGGCGATAGTATCCGTAAAGGAGAAACCCTCGCCGAACTCCATGAGAGAACAGCGAACCTTGACATCGTTGCCGGTATTCCACGTGTCACCGATCTATTTGAGGCGCGACGCCTAAAACGCGGCGATGCCGCGCAAATCGCCGAAATTGAGGGATATGTCCAATCCGCAGGCGCAAAGGGAGGTGTCCCGACATATCGCATTGAACACGGAGAATATAAGAGTAGTGTCTACCAAATCCCTGACGAGAAACGACTTGTCGCTGAAGGGGATTGGGTGGATGCCGGTGAACCTCTTACCAGTGGTTTCCTCAATCCGCACGATATTTTGAGTATCGGACGCACCACTATTGAGGGAGTGCCTGTTGAAGGCGAAGAAGCGGTTTGGGCATATCTCGTCGATGAAGTGCAGAAAGTCTATGGCAAAGGCACTATCAACGATAAACATATTGAGGCAATAGTACGGCAGATGCTGACCAAGATTCGCATCACCGAACCCGGTGACACGGACCTCTATCTGAATGAAGAGGTGCATCGCAAACGGTTTGAGCACATCAACAGCGAAGTTGTGGAGAAAGGCGACACACCTGCTACGGGTGAACCGATTCTCCAGAGCATTAGTAAAGCCTCCTTGAGCACGGATAGCTTCATCTCTGCCGCCTCCTTCCAGCAAACGACGAAGGTGCTAACAGATGCCGCTGTCAGTGGACAAACCGATAAACTCTTCGGTCTGAAGGAGAATGTCATCCTCGGTCGCCTCATCCCTGCGGGCAGTGGGTTCTCCAGTTTCCAGAACTTAGAGATATCCGCTGTTGAACCTGAGATCAAGGCTTCGGATGATGACTAACCCTCTCTATTATAGGGGTGGGCCCGCCTACCTGCCCCTATGTCCTTGTATCAACTGCATCAAGGAAGCCAAGGAAGGATTAAAAAGTGTTTAACGTAAGTTCAGCTTAATCCTGCAGGAGAAAACCTTTGCCTTGGACAAATGGCCCGCTTATACTTTATCACGGCACTACTGATGACGCAGCAGCTGTTATAAGTAAGCCTTCACGTGCCTGGCCTCATGGCATTGACTTTAACTTCTGTAAACCATTAAGAGATTTTGGGAAAGGCTTCTATCTAACTACGGTTCTGAGGCAGGCAGAGAGTTGGGCAGATCGAAAGTTTAGGCAGCACCCAAAATCCAAACAAGCAGCACGCTCAGCTGTTATTAGGTTTGAGGTAGATAGAAATCAGTTGGCACCTTTGTTAAGTTTGTGTTTCGTGACAGATGGTTCAAGTCTGGACTATTGGGATTTTGTTCACCATTGCCGCAGAGGAGCAAGTACACACTTGTTACAAAGCGATAGGAATTATGATGTAGTCTTCGGACCTGTTTCGCTTGGAAAACAGCGGTTCGTTATAAAGGATGCCGACCAAGTAAGTTTTCATACGGAAGCCGCGTTGAAAATACTCCCTGCGCCCAGGGCTATTTAGTTTTCGGTTCCGCTTTCGATTTTAGTTTACGAATGTTAACGTTTTTACGAGATATAGCGTGAAAATCAAGTCCTATCTCGTAAAAAGTATCCACACTTATGAAGTAAATATGTACAACTAAATAGCCCTGCCCTGCGCCAATGCTACATAGCCAAGGAACACCAACCTATGATATGGAGAGCTAACAAATGGCCCCCGTAAAAGACAACAATATCCCCTTGCCTCACAGTTATGTGGAGGAATATTGGACATTGGTTCGCAAGGCCCTGAAAGATGTTTTTTCAAAACCGCCTAGTGAAGCAGATATCTTACAACAGACAATTGAAAATCTACCTGTCGTACAACAGGATTTTTTCTATAATGAAGAACCGTTTAACGTTGCAGCGAACCTGGCTGATGAAGATCCAACCGATAGTCAAATCAAGGCGTACCTGTGGCTCAATGCGGTTGAGGATCTCAAACAGATTCTAGAAGATTACGATTATCTGGAATATGATGAGACGCTGCCTAATCCTGGTTTGCTACACATCAATGTCACCTCCCGAGACGCTGAGCGTAATGTTCAAGTTATAACGGATATCTGTCACAAACTAGAGGAAGTTACTTGCCGGAACTATTTTTTTACCTATGGTGGCAGTTATACAGGAGCAGATAATTTGGATGAAGTTTGGTCGTTTTTCACTTTGAGAGAAGTAGACCTTGATCAACATGCGGAAATCCAATTGGCTTACGAGATTAGCCATACGCCTTTACCTATGTTTCAAATAAACCAAGTTGCTGCCTAAAAGATTACGGAATTAGTCGTTTTGGACTTGGAATTTTTCATTTTTTCAGATTTCACCGCTCATACTTTCAGTGAGAAACTTCGCGAAGATATTTTCATGGCGGTAGTTGTATTTATAGCACGCCTCTGCGAGATACAAGGGGGTGTATGCTGTTGAATAGTGGTGATGCGATCCATACCACGCACGCTTCACAAAAGACCAAAAACCTTCCATTGTGTTCGTATGTATCCCATCAGGCTCCCATTTCTGACTCCGGTTCATCGTTTCATGCTTCATCTCTTTACCGATAGAGTTATAGCCTTTATATTGGTCGGTATAGAGTTCGGCATCGTCTGTTTTCACAAACTTCTTGATAAACTCAGCGATTGTGCTACCCCTGACATTCTCAACAAGTTCAGCGACGACTTTCCCGCCTCTTGCGACCGCACCAAGCACGACATCTTTCGCCGTTCCGCGCCCGCGCTTACGGGGTTCGCCAACCTCTTTATCGTAGTCTTTCTTGCGTTTGCCACCGATATAAGTTTCGTCCGCTTCAACAATCCCTTGTAGCAAGACGTTATCCTTCCCCATTTCGGCACGGATAGCCATCATTATACGCCAACACGTTTTCTGCTTCAGTCCTAAATCGCGTGCGAGTTGACAACTTGAGAGACTTTTCTTGGCATTTGCCATCAGTGAGATAGCGAGAAACCATTTCTGAAGCGGTATCTTCGTCCCATGAAAGATTGTTCCGTGTGTCACCTTGAACGAGGATCGGCAATCGTGGCAATTCCAGCGTCCGATACGCCCTATCGCGTGTTCGGTGCGTCGTCTGACGTGTGTAGACTCACAATGTGGACAGTCTGGTGACCCCTGCCATCTCAGACGTTCTAAATACGCTATACAATCTTCTTGCGTCGGGAACGCCTCCATAATCTTGATCAAATCCATCAGAAAATGCTCCTCTATTATTTTAGGAGTTGCTTTTTTCTCATGCATTCTGATACAATAATCAGATAAGTGTGGAATCCGAAAAAGCAACCCGCTTTTTGGGGTTCAAATAGGGGACTAGCAATCCCTATTTTCTTACCTATATTGTATCGCATAAACCCTTTATTTACAAGGGTTACAAGGGTTTAACGCACTTTTTCAAAAACTTTTTGCAAGTCCAAAACGACTAATTCCGAAAGATTATAAGCGTTCGGAACTTGCTGTAAAAAGGAGCACATTGTGAGACTCTCCGAAAACCCAAAAATCGTTGAGGATCTCAAGCAGATTCTGGAAGACTACGATTATCTGGAATATGATGAGGCGCGCCCTAATCGCGATAAGAGGTTTGAAGGCCTATCTATTATAGTAAAACCCGAAAATATGTTTACACTTTAAAGAGCAACAATTCCGCGAATACACTCGCTCGCTGGCGAGGTTTCCTAACCTCGCCAATGTAAAGTTAATTGTGGGTTTTACTATAAAGTTACCTCAGATGCTGATCGTGATGTTCAAATCATAACGGATATCTGTCGCAGACTGGAGGCAGCTACGCGCCGGAACTATTTTTTTACCTATGGCGGCAGTTATACAGGAGCAGATAATTTGGAGGCGGTTTGGTCATTTTTCACTTTGAGCGAAGTTAAACACGACCAAACAGTCAGCATGACACAGGAAATGCAAACGAATTGAATTTCACCCGCATTTCCCGCTAAAGATACAGAAACCATTTACCCCAAATTCGGTCGTGTCATATCCCCCGGTACGACCAGTTCGTCAAAAGCCTCTCCTGTTAAGACTTCCATCGCAACGGCAGCCTCGCGGAGCGTACACCCCTGTTCGTGTGCGTGTTGTGCCACCTTTGCCGCCTTATCGTACCCGATGTGTGGAGCCAACGCCGTCACAAGCATCAGCGATTCTGAAAGATGTCGCCCGATGATCTCACGGTTCGGCACGATACCTTCTACGCAGTTAACGCGGAAAGATTCACACGCATCCCCAAGAAGCTGTATGGACTGTAAAGCGTTATACGCAATCACAGGCATAAATACGTTCAGTTGCAAGGCACCGTTCGCACCTGCAAACGTCAACGTCGTATCATTTCCCATCACCTGCGCACACACCATCGTGACGGCTTCACATTGTGTCGGATTCACCTTCCCCGGCATAATAGAACTACCGGGCTCCATTTCAGGTAGTTGCAGTTCGCCGAGTCCACACCGCGGTCCCGACGCGAGCCATCGGATGTCGTTCGCGATCTTGAACAGTGCAACTGCCAACGTTTTCAAAGCACCACTTGCGCTAACAACCGCGTCTCGGCATGCGAGTGCCTCGAACGCGTTCGGTGCGCGTTGGAGTTCATAACCTGTTGTTTCCGAAAGCCGTGCAACGACCCGTGCAGTGTAGTCAGGGTGCGTATTCAACCCGGTACCGACAGCTGTTCCGCCGATCGGGAGTTCACAGAGATGCGGAAGCGAAGCAGTAATGCGCTGTTCGGCGGCGGTAAGTTGTTGGGCATACGCACTAAATTCATGCCCAAGTGTAAGCGGGGTCGCATCCATTAGGTGTGTTCTTCCAATCTTGACGATCTCTGTAAATTCGGACACCTTTTCTCCGAAGGCTTCTTGCAGTGCGACCAAGCGCGGCAACAGATGTGTCTGCATCTGCCGGACCATTGCCAAGTGGATAGATGTCGGGAAGACATCGTTTGTCGATTGAGACTTGTTAACATGATCGTTAGGGTGGATAGGATGTTTGCTGCCCATTTCGCCACCGAGCATCTCAATTGCACGGTTCGCAATGACTTCATTGACATTCATATTTGTCTGTGTTCCACTGCCTGTCTGCCAGATACGGAGTGGAAAATGATCATCCAGTGTGCCGTCAATAACTTCTTGTGCTGCTGCGCTAATCGCTTCCGCGAGTCGGGTTTCAAGCGAACCAAGGTCAGCATTGACCTGTGCGACTGCTTGTTTAATAGTACCAAGTGCCCATATAGCAGCACGCGGCAGGCGTTCGTCACCAATTTTAAAATTCTGGAGTGCACGTTGCGTCTGTGCTCCCCAGTAACGGTCAGCAGGAACATGAAGCGTCCCCATACTGTCTGTTTCGATTCTCATAGAGTCTTTAGATTTCCTTTCATTAACTTGTGAATTCTCTATTCAACGTTTTATACCCAATTAACGTGATTAGAAGTCTTTTGATCAAGTCAGCATTGCGAGGCACAGGGACCTCGCGCTACAAATTGGGTTAATTTGGTATTAGACATGAAAACGTCTTATTATTTATAGGACTTACGCATCAAGACGCTGTTCGGACGGGTCCCCGTGCCCGTCGGAACCTGAACGCGCGCAAGGCACGAAAGCCGAAGCCATCCTGCGGAACATAGTGAGGCCGAACGTAAATTGCGTAAGTCTTGATTTACACAAAGAATACAGATATTCCTTCGCCAGAGCAGTACTTGGCTCTTAAGATTGCTCTTAAGATTTCTTAAGAATTTAGCACACTTTCGCCTCCTAATTCAATTAAATTCTGGGTTTTTGCTGAGCGGTTTGATACATAAAATTTCGCGTACGTCACGGAGATGAAGGACAAAGGTGTGAATAAGCATGCTTAAAATTTGCTATTTTTTGTTAGACATGGTATAGTTAAATTAGACGGGAAGTTCGCACGAGAAACTGAACTGTAATCCTAATTGAGGAGTGGAGTCGCGAGTGGATTTAACATTAGCCAATCCGTATCTCATAAATGCCTTAACAGCGCCACCCCCGCAGACATATCGCTACGAACGCTGGCGAGAACGCGGATACCATCCCGACTTACGTCCCATTTCCCCTGACAGTGAATCTGGGACTTTAATAGGGCAGATGGGCTGGGTGGGTGCACATGCACATGCTCACGACTATTTATGGGCGACTGCTGGTAATATGGGTGCAATTTTAACTGAAACAGTTGACGATGCGTGTCTCATCTCTTATGAAGCATCGCCGCGTTACCAATTACCACCGCAGATTATTGTGAAGGGATTAGCAGGTAAACACGTATTACTCACAAAATCGGGTTCACGTTTGGACATGATTGGCATTGAGCATCCGGCACTCAATTTGACGCTTGTTGAGGTGGAACCAGATGGCACTCATTATCGGATGCGGTTCGGTACGCCAGATCAAACGACCTTGGATCGCGGTGGAAATGGCATTGCGCCGCCAGCCCCGACGAGTGAGATGTTCCATTATCTCCTCATTTTTGAGCAGTTAGCGGAACACGGATTTAATGCGCTTGTTCACTTGCAACCGAAGTTTTTGAACTTAATTTCTCGCACAGAACACGGCGCGCCAGATAAATTTTACGATTTTCTCAGAGGGTACGAGCCGGAAACACCTATTATATATGATCCATCTGGCGGTATCGGGTTCGTCGAGGAACGCGCGCCAGGGATCCCAGAACTCTCCTATGCAAGTCTACAACTCTTCCAAAACGGTGGCAATCCGGCGCGGCATATTCTCTATTGGGTCGGACACGGGACCTTTTCACGCGGCAGTGATATCCTTGATGCTTACAAACATGCCGAATACTTTGAAGCCGCGGCACGGATGGCGTGGGAGGCAAATCAGCAACGTGTTGACGCTCAAGCGTATACGGAAGAAATCGTCAGTTGTATCTTGCGCGAATTCAACGCGAACAGCGAGGCATCTTCTAAATCAGATGATGGTTTCCAAGATTCCGATACCCGAGTGCAGTCTGATAACGTCTATAATTATCCTTAAGCTCCTAAAATGTGCCTAAGCAACTAAGAACAGAGGAATAAAGAGTATGCAAGCACCTATAGAAGATATTCATGAATCGGAGATTGACAATACCGAAACTGAGACGGATGCACGGAAAGCAGAGCAGCTTGAAGAGTATCTCCGCGACAGTATAGTTGGAAGATATATACGGAACTATAACAAACGGTTGCGGACCCTCAGCCAAGATTTGGGAAAAACACGCCAGCAAGTTGATGATAAACTTGCAGCTATGGAGCAACGCTTCATAGGGGAAATCGCGGACGTTAAAGCCGATATCCGTAAACTTTCCGAGCAGCTTGAAAGCGATAATTTGTTGCTAACGGCAGATAAAGTTGAAACACTCATTGATACACGGATTGATACCCGACTTGATGGAATTACCGGACGTGGCGAGGCGGATCTCCAGAAATTATCAGCACTCGTAGACGAGTTTGCCCGTGAATTCCAAGCACAAATTGACCGACTCAGTAACGAGACGAAACTGCTGCGAGAACAGACTCGCCGAAACCAGGAAGCACTGCGAGCAGACTTAACCTCTGAAACCGAAACACTTGAAGCAACAAAAATTGATCGGTTAACCTTATCTGAGACCCTCATTACACTCGGAATGAAATTGAAAGAGGACAACCTGTTTGATGAATTCGGCGTGGATCTTGATTTGGATGAAGACTTAGATACGAACTTAGAAGAATCATGACATTTAAACACATTGAAAATTCCATAGATAGCCGACGATGCCAGAAGTTTCAAATGTGCCTTCTGATCATTAGTCTCTTGTGCATGATACACGCCAACGGGTTGTTGACAGACACCTTGGCAAGTGAAACGGTTTCTGATGCTGAGATTTCTGTTCTGGCTGTCGGCGATATTACGATAAGCAGCCGTATGACACCGTTGATTGAAAGGAATGGTGCCGGTGCATTTTTTGAGGGAACCGCCACCTTAATTCAGTCCGCGGATATCGCGACTGCCTCGTTGAACGCGAGCATTTCGGAGCGCGGAGAACCGAGATACGGTATTGAACATCCTTTTCGCTCAGCACCGGGGCTCGGAAGGGCCCTCGCGAATGCCGGATTTGACGCTGTCTCCTTAGCTACACCACATATAATGGATTTCGGCTTTGAAGCTTTAGAAGATACGATCACTGAACTGGAGTGGTATAATGTCAAACCGATCGGTGCTGGAACAGATGCTAAGACTGCGAAACGTCCGGCATGGGTGCCAATCGGTGTAGGGGAGACTGAACCTGGGCAGGTCGCGTTGCTGGCGTATTATCGGGGGAATGCGTTCGCCCGATACACCGAGGACCCGCTCGCTTACGCCGTTTATAGTGAGATGACGGAAGCTGTCAAGCAAGCACAGACGGAAGCTGCACTCGTGATCGTTTGGCTACATTGGGGAAGCCAAGGACGTTCAGCAAATGAAGCAATCGGGCGACAGCGAATTTTTGCACACGCACTCATTGACGCAGGAGCAGACGTAGTGTTATGCCAGCAGTTACATACGTTTGGCGGTATTGAGTTGTATCAGGGCAAACCGATTGTCTACAGCCTTTCAGATTTTATCTATGATACTTATGATAAACAACACTCGCGCATAGTGATCCCGAAAGCAACGTTTAAAGCTGGAGAACTGAAATCTATCGAGCTAATTCCAATTTTGACGGATCCGCCTAAGACACCGGTACGCCCTGCAAAACCTGCGGAGACCTCAGTAAAACCCGAAATTAAAAACCAGTTTCCCAGCGTCCTCACAGGAGAGGCAGCAATAGAAACTTTACAAGACTACCAGCGGCGTTGCGCAGAATTGAAAACGGAGGTGTTCATAGAGAACGAACGCGGATGGATTCGATAGATAGCGTATGTTAGAGGCAAAGATATGACAAGCAATAAGGGTGTTATGGCTCCGAGCTCGCAACCCCATAGTGAAGAGAGTTCATCTCCGGTATTTAGAGGTGAGCGTGGTTTAACACCTAAGGCATTTGTCGTAGCGATGCTTCTGATTCCTCTAAACGTTTTCTGGATCATTCAATTGGAGGTAGTCCGCTATACACATCCGACGCTGATTCATCCGCTGTCTAACGTCATTTTCATCATCTTTTGGCTGATGCTACTCAGTGCAGTGTTGGGGAAATTGTCATCGACACTGCGGCTGACACCAGCGGAGTTGCTTACCATCTATGTCATGTTGTGCATCGTTTCCTCGCTCTGTTCGCACGATATGATGGAGATTTTGGTCACGATACTTGGACATCCGTTTCGGTTTGCTACATCCGAAAATGAGTGGCAACAACTCTTTTGGAAGGAGCTTCCGACGTGGCTAACCGTTCAGGACACTGGTGTTTTATCGGGTTATTATGAGGGGCAATCAAGCCTGTATCGTAAGGAACACCTGACCGCTTGGGCAGGACCGGCTGCATGGTGGACCGTTTTTATTCTTGTGTTGATGTTTGTTATGCTATGTATCAACACACTTCTCCGTCTCCAGTGGACAGAGCGCGAACGGTTAACCTACCCGATTATCCAACTGCCGCTCGCGATGACAGAGACGAATACGAGTTTTTTTAAGAATAAACTGATGTGGTTCGGTTTCAGTATAGCCGCAGCCATTAGTATCCTGAATTTGCTAAACTCAATTTATCCGGCGGTCCCGTATTTGCCTGTTAAACGGCAAAACATCCATCAGTACTTTACCGGTCGTCCTTGGAATGCAATGGGCGGCGTACGCCTCTCATTTTATCCTTTTGCGATTGGGATAAGTTTCCTTATTCCGCTGGATCTGCTTTTTTCATGTTGGGTGTTCTATTGGGTCTACAAATTTGAGTTGATGGCAGGCAGCGTTCTTGGAGTGCGGAATTTGCCGGGGTATCCTTACGCCGATGCACAAAGTTTCGGGGCATATATGGTGCTACTCGGCACCGCTGCTTGGGTCGGAAGAACACATGTCAAACGGATTTTTACGGGTGTCGTAGATGGACTTCGGGGCACTTCTCGGATAGATATGCAGCGTGAACCGATGCCTTATCATATCGCTTTCCTCGGCATTTTAGGCGGGATGCTGTTTTTGACGATATTTTCCTATAAGGCGGGAATGTCGCTTTGGGTGATTCCGCTGTTTTTCGGGCTTTACTTTCTGCTCGCGACGATGATTGCCAGACTTCGTGCTGAGTTAGGGTTCTTAGTCCACGATTTACACAGGGTGGATCCACACGGGTTAATCGTGACAGCGTTCGGCTCTCAACGGTTGACAACAAGTACAAAAGCGGTTTTTTCGTTGTACATGTTCTTTAACCGAGCGTATCGTGCACACCCGATGCCGCAGGAACTGGAAGCATTAAAAATCTCAGAACGGCGACAGATACATCCGCGACACACCGCCGCTGCAATTCTTATAGCGACCTTAGTCGGTGCTATCGTCGTATTCTGGCTGCTCTTGGATAGCTACTACAGACATGGTGCTGAGACCGGCTATTATGGACCTTGGGCATTAGGATTCGGTAGAGGCGTTTATAGACAACTTGAAAACTGGTTGAATTATCCACAAGAGACCGATATACCTGCCCTCATCTTTATGGGTGGCGGCGTAGGTGTCTCACTCGGATTAATATTCTTGAGAACCCGTTTTCTGTGGTGGCCCCTGCATCCGCTCGGCTATGCCATGGCAAACAGTTGGGGCATGTCCAATCTCTGGAGTTGTATCTTTGTTGCCTATGTGATGAAGGCACTCGTATTGCATCACGGGGGACTCAAAGCCTACAGACGCGCTGTACCGTTCTTCCTGGGGCTTGCGCTCGGGGACTATATATGCGGAAGTTTGTGGAGCATTAGCAGCATTTTCGCGAATACCACACTTTACCAATTCTGGCCTTGATTGTAGAAAAAGAGGTTGTCAGAACGGTAGTTGCCAATTATTAAAGAGGCGGATATCCACTTCCTAAAAATTGATAATCGTTAATTGAAAACTGCTGACAACCGAGAACTATAAGAGAGGAGAAAAACATGAAAACCGAAGAAAAAGAAAACGAGTCTGAAAATACCATTGATCAAGAAGAAGAAAAAGAAGAACTTACACAGGAACTTCCGATTCTGCCACTGGGCGATCTTGTCGTTTTTCCGTACATGCCGCCAGTGCCGCCGTTTCCACCGCATCACGTCGCGCTCTCTGGAAAGATGGCTACCACGGCTATTGAACATGCTATGGAGGCTGATAGGGTGCTTTGCATCTTTCGTCCAAAAAGGGAACTCTCCAAAGAAGATATCAAGGACATTAAAGCAGACGATCTCAGCCCAGTCGGGAGTTTGATCCATATCCTCCGCTATAAAACCGATGATGAGGATGTATTGTTCCTCGCGCATGGACGAGAACGCGTACAAATTGAGGAGATCTTGCATACAGAGCCCTTCGTCAAGGCGCGCGTCAGCATCATAGGAAACGATGATTCAGACTCGGTTTCCGCTGACTCAGAGACGGACTTGGAAGTTGAGGCACTTGTGCGCAGCAACGATGAAATGTTCCAGCGCATTGTTCAGATGTCATCGCGCTACCAAGAGGAATACGGCAGTATAACCAAAACTATGCTTGATGAGCCAGGTCGCCTTGCCGACTACATCGCCGCTGTATTGGATTTAAAGTCCCACGATAAGCAGCGCATTTTGGAGGCGGTATCTATTCATGAACGGTTAAATACCCTGGCAGTTATTCTCGCAAAAGAACTTGACTTGCACGAATTAGAAAGCAAAATCCAAAATAATGCACAAGCAGTTATTAACAAAGGACAGCGCGAATACTACCTTCGAGAACAACTTAAGGCTATTCAGACCGAACTTGGCGAAGCGGACGACCTCGGACTTGAAATTGATGAGATGCGAGAGCAGCTGCGCGAAACTGAGATACCCGAAAAAGCGAAGCAGGCAGCCGAAAAAGAACTCAAACGGCTTTCCAAAATGCAGTCTTTATCACCGGAATCAACCGTTTCCCGGAATTACTTAGATTGGTTGCTAAACCTACCGTGGTCTGTTAGTACCGAGGATTCATTAGATCTCGCTGCGGCAAAAGAGATTCTTGATGCGGATCACTACGATCTGGAAAAAATCAAAGAACGGATTTTAGAGCATCTCGCTGTACGCATGCTCAAAGCAGATATGAAGGGCCCCATCTTCTGTTTCGTTGGGCCGCCGGGTGTCGGAAAAACCTCGCTTGGTAAATCCATTGCGCGCGCGATGAACAGAAAATTTGTGCGTATCTCATTAGGTGGCATGCACGATGAAGCCGAGATCCGTGGGCACCGGCGTACCTATATCGGTTCCATGCCGGGACGAATTGTCAAAGGGTTACGCCAAGCCGAATCGAACAACCCTGTCTTTATGCTTGATGAAATTGATAAACTCGGTTCTGATTTTCGCGGCGACCCGGCTTCTGCACTTTTGGAAGTCCTTGATCCGGAGCAGAATCACTCATTTACGGACAATTACCTCGATGTCCCCTTTGATCTCTCGAAAGTGATGTTCGTCACAACAGCGAATCAACTGCACACGATTCCACCACCCTTGCGCGACCGGATGGAAACAATAGAACTCCTCGGTTACACCGCCAACGAGAAACAGATTATTGCTAAGCAGTATCTAATTCCTCGCCAGTTGACTGCAAATGGACTGAAAGACGATTTGATTCACATTAGAGATACAGCCATTGATAAAGTGATCAGTGCGTATACCCGCGAAGCGGGTGTGCGAAATTTGGAGCGCGAACTCGGTACCGTTTGCCGTAAAGTGGCGCGCCGTGTTGCTGAAGGAAAGCCGGATCGGACAACTATTGCGACTAGGGATATTCAACGCTATTTGGGACCCGCGAAGTTTGATTCTGAGATTGCCGGACGTAAATCCGACATCGGTGTGGCAACAGGGCTATCTGTCACACCTGCTGGTGGGGAAATCCTTTTCATTGAGGCAGCCACCACCAAAAAGACAAATGCGCATACCCAACTACGCATCACCGGACAGATCGGCGATGTCATGCAGGAATCTGTACAAGCCGCGCTTAGTTATGTTAAATCCCAATCCGACGCGCTCCAATTTAACCCGGGTGTATTAGAAGATGATATTCATGTACATGTGCCCGCAGGGGCAATTCCGAAGGATGGTCCCTCGGCTGGTATTACCATTGCGACTGCCCTCGCCTCTATCGCCACTCAGCAACAGATTAGTCCTGAGATCGCTATGACAGGTGAACTCACGCTCAGAGGCAGAGTTTTACCTATCGGTGGCGTGAAGGAAAAAATCCTTGCGGCGAAGCAGGCAGGCATTAAGAAAGTCATTCTGCCACTGGGCAACAAAAAACATTTCATTGAAGTTCCCAAAGACATTCAAAAAGGTGTTGAGTTTCTGTTTGTAGAACATGTAACCGAAGTTTTCACGGAGGTATTCACATGAGACACTTATTGAGAATCATCGTGCAAGGTCCACGTGCCGTGCACATAATTCCTCGGTTTGCCACACTTGCTATCGTGTTTCTGGTAGTGATGTCATTCGCTGCGCAAGCAGACACGACTGACAACGCAAACCCCGTGTCCGCAGCTACATTGCCTGAGATTATTAAAGACGCTGACGCTAATGCTACAGAATCGTCTGTTAAATTTCTGAAAGATATCGCGCCTATCCTTGACAAGCAAGGGTGTTCAGCTGGCATGTGCCACGGGAAATTTGGCGGACAGGGTGGGTTAAATCTCTCTCTGTTGACCTTAAACCCGGAATCAGATCATGAACCGATTGTTCACCACAATCGCGGTAGACGCATCAACCTACTTGAACCAGATCAGAGCCTCTTTTATCTCAAACCCACCGGACAGGTGCCGCATGAAGGAGGTTTGCGCTTTGATCCGAACTCAGATGAAGGCGCAACTATTCTGCGATGGATCGAAGCGGGTGCGCCTTTTGCCGACGACGAACCACGCCTGAGAAAACTTGAAATTGAGCCGAGCACCTTTGTGCTGTCCGATGTCGGACAAACTTCACAACTGAAGGTACTCGCCTATTTTTCCGACGGATCCGTTGAAGATGTAACCGAGAAAGCGGTCTATGAATCTAAAGACGCACCTGTCGCTGAGGTATCACCTGCTGGCGAGGTGACGAGTGTCCGATGGGGAGGAACTGCAATTATTGCACGTTTCTTAGGTGTTGTCGATGCATCGTTTGTAACGATTCCGCGGGCTTCCGACACAAATCTTGCCTCATTAGACCCAGAATTTACTCCCAATAATTTCATTGACGAGTTTGTACTTGCCAAACTCAAAAAGTTGAATATCCGGCCTTCTCCTTTGACAACTGATGATGCCTTTCTGCGCAGAATCTATTTGGACACCATCGGTCGACTTCCGACCCCAGGCGAGGTGAAAGCGTTCTTGGCAAATGCCAGCCCTGATAAACGCTCGAACCTCATTGATACGCTTCTTGACACGCCGGAATGGGTAAATCTGCGTACGCTGAAATTAGCCGATATGTTGCGCATCCACCCGCGGACCTTAGGAAACGGTTCATTTGGGGAGCGTGGTGCAACACTTTTTCACGAGTGGGTGCATGAGGCAGTCGCAAAAAACAAACCTTACGATGAGTTTGTCCAAAATCTCATTGAGGCGCGAGGCAGCACCTATCAGCAGGGTCCGCCAAACTACTACCGTATTGAGCGGCAACCCGCGGGCAGAGCTGAGACAACCGCACAGGTGTTTCTCGGCATCCGTCTGAGTTGTGCCAGATGCCATAAGCATCCGTTTGACCAATGGACCACCGATGACTATTGGAATTTTGCTGCTTTTACTGGAAAGGTAGGAACTCTCGGCGGTGAAATCTACAACGAGCAGGTTATCTATTATAACCCCACTGGACGCGTTATTAATCAATCTGTGCAGGGCAACCGCGGTGAAGTGGCACTCCCGACCTTCCTCGCGGGTGAATCGCTCGCTCCAAATTATCAGGGAGACGTACTGGAAGCACTCGCAGACTGGATGACTTCCTCAACGAATCCGTATTTCGCGAAAGCGACCGTGAATCGGATCTGGAGCCACTATTTCAGTAGAGGTATCGTCGATCCAGTTGATGACATGCGTGCGACAACCCCGTCAAGCGTTGAAGGACTTCTGGAAGCGTTGGCTGACGATTTTGTGCAAAGCGGATTTGATACGAAGCACGTCATTAAACGGATTCTCAATTCGCGCACGTACCAACTTTCTGCAGAACCCAATGAGACAAATCAATTGGATGACCGGTTTTTCTCGCGCTTCTATCCGCGTCCGATGATGGCACAAGTCTTGTTGGATGTCCTAAACGACGTTACGGAGACCGGAGAAAAATATGGACGTTATCCAATGGGTACGCGTTCTGTGGAACTGCCACTGCCGGTGAGTTCACGCTTCTTGTCGCTCTATGGGCGCTCCAATCGGGAGTTCCTCGGTGATTTGGATCCGAAACTCGAACCGACACTCACTCAGGCACTCCACATGATTAACTCCAGTTATATTCATAAGAAGCTGAGAAGTTCCAGTGGTGTACTCTCACGTTTGATAAAAGAAAGAACTGACGATCGCGAACTCGTTGCCGAGTTGTACCTCAGCACGTTGAGTCGGTTTCCCACGGACGAAGAGTTTGAAACCGCTGTAGCCTACATCGCTGAGAGCCCTAAACGCCGGGGAGGCAGTGAGGACCTCTTGTGGGCACTCATCTCCTCGCGGGCATTTGTCTTTGTCCAATAAACCAACCCTGAAGAACCCTTACGGCGAGGTCTATGACCTCGCCGTACCTATCTCTTATGTGGCTTGCAACGCTTGCTGACCGGATTTGGAATCCATGACCCTTGAAAAACCCATTAAGAAAACCGAAAATTTATTTCAACGGTGGAGGACACAACGATGAGGCATTTGAAACGCTATTTTACTTTGAGTTTCTCTATGTTGCTAGTGTTCGGGTTAGTGGTACCAGTATTGGCGCAGGGCGAGAAGAAAGAGGATCTAATTGGGCATTGGACCTTTGAGAATGGTGTTGAATTGGAAGACTTGACAGGGAATTTTGGCGAAATTGACCTCTTAGGTGCCGATGTGAAAGACGGGAAATTACGCATCGGCAACAATGAGTGGGCAATAACTACAGGTTACAAAGGACCTGATATCGGTCCTGACAAAACATTGGTAGCGTGGCTCTATCTGGACGACCTTAACGTTACGCGTGGTGCACCGCTGGCAGTAAATAAAAGCAGTGGAGATACCTTTGATGCTATCGTCTATGCCGAACGCCAGCCGAAACGTTGGATGGCCGGTAGTAGTTTCTTTAGACGCACTCAGGATGCAAACCCTGGGTTTGAAGAAAAAGAGACAGGGAAGTTGATTCAGCTGGCAATTTCGTATGAAGATGATGGCGGAAACGCAAAAATTATGATATACCGCAACGGTGATCTCATCGGTGATTATACTATGGGTCCAATCGTATCTTGGGAAGCCGATGATGTAGAAGCACTTTTCGGGCCCCGCGCCTTCATCGGTGGTACCGCACACGGTTGGGTGATCGGTCGCGTGGAAGATGCCAGAATCTACAACACTGTCCTCAATGAGAACGAAATTAACAACTTGGTCGATGACACCCTATATGTTGAAGCGCGTGGTAAACTCGCGACGACGTGGGGTTCTTTAAAGCTTTCCAAATAGGTGCTTAGCGGGTGGTTAGCACAGATGGTTATCCGTTTCAAGAAAGGAAAAAATCAGTGGAAACACAAGCCCGATACGCTCACCTGTGTACGGGATGATGGAAGTGTCACTTGGACACATCTCCATCGTGGGTTTGTGCATCACGATTTCGCTCACTATGTTGTTGAAACAACATTCGGCTTTGAGAATGCGTTCTTCGGGCTTGTAGCGAAAGGATACGGCATCCCAGATTTCAGTGAACCCAAAGCAACACGTCCTTTTGAAATTCCGAAAGAAGCGACGGAAACCGAGCCGATTGTGGCACTATTACAGGCAGACTTTCCTAACACGTCGTATGCCCAAGATGCTAATTCCAATGGGTTATTTCGAGAACACAGCGCGACGCTTCCCGTAAGCATCACAGATGAACAACTTGAAGTGATGCGACAGAAATTGCGATCACTGTTACAGCAATGGCGAGATTTACAACTCGGAGCGTCAATGGTGTTACAATTTCGTATATGAAACGCCGTAGGATATAGTAGTAGGCACACTCCGTTGTGCCGTAACAAGTTATACCTCACGGCGTTTCTTAGTTTTAGCAAATTACGAATTATTCACTGTTCTTTGTCAGCCGCTCGACGATTCCTTCAACGGCACTCTCCGCACGTTCACGAATCTGATCCGGTGTCAAGCTCTGAATCGGATGGGCAACGGTGAGCGGTTCCAAATCACTATGACCCAGTACACGCGCTTGGACTTTGCCTGCAGCAAAGAAAACCTCCGTACAAACTGCGACGCTTGGCACACCGCGTTCCTCTAAAGCACTCCCATCGTGCATACTGCACGATATACAAGACCCTCAGTCGGCAAGCCCTTCAATGACAAAATCAGCCTGCTCCGCCAATTCAACGAGCAATTCGGTCGGCGCAGGACGCGAGAAGGTCGGCTTTTTGACATGAACCACTTCGGCAAGGTCGAACCGTTCCTGCATCAATTCCGCAATCCGATCAAGAAAAATATCGCTGCCATTCTTCGTGATATTGAGCAAACCCATCACTTTTCCATCAAGACTATTGAGCCGCGGTGCAAGAAATTTCGCGGATACATCACCTTGAGAGGTTGGATCAAGTAAGGTAGCATTTGGCATTCTGAAATCCTCAGTATTCTTTTGCTGACGAGGTTTGCAACCTCGCCAATCCCAGTGTTTTTTCGCTGGCGAGGTTTTGCGGTGTACTCACCCCGACGACTCTCACTGCGAGGCAACACACACACTCGGCGTTGATTCATGCGATCTGCATTCCCAACCTCGCCAATCCCAGTGTTTTTCGCTGGCGAGGTTTTGCGGTGTACTCACCCCGACGACTCTCACTGCGAGGCAACACGCGCACTCGGCGTTGATTCATGCGATCTGCATTCCCAACCTCGCCAATCCCAGTGTTTTTCGCTGGCGAGGTTTCCCAACCTCGCCAATCCCAGTGTTTTTCGCTGGCGAGGTTTCCCAACCTCGCCAATCCCCTAAGGCATCATGTAGACGAACGGGACGCTTCCAATTGCAGTTCCTGCGATTTTGCCATCGCATCTTCTGCTTCTTGGATCATCTCTTTTCGTTGGTAACAGATAGATAGGCTGGTATATGCAAGCGGATCCTTCGGGTCAATAGCAATCGCCTTCTGAACAGCTTCAATCGCTTCATCGTAGAGACTGAGCCGTTCATAAGCATGTCCTAACCCAAGGTATCCTTCAATATAGTCTGGATAGGTGTCAATCAATTCTTTAAATGCATTCACAGCCCCCTCAATGTCATTTTCGGCAAAATGGTTGAGCGCGGCATCGTAAAGTTCCGTTTCGGTCAGCATTTTTTGTGTCCTTTGAGATAAGAGTTTAGCGAAATTCTATCAGAAAAGGCAGCGAATGTCAAACACAAAATGATTCTGAAAATCGGTTGCACACCAAACTGTGTTACGGTATGCTATACGTAGAATTTTTTCTAATCCCGTTAAGGAGCGTTGAAGTTTGCGCAATTACGCCGGAATCACCGAACACCTGAAACACTTGAGGGTGCCGATAGAACTGATCGGCATCGCCCACGATTACCCGATTCATCAAATTCGCTTAGCGTCTTCAGCAGATACACCAAGACATATCCTCATCACTGGCGGTATGCATGGTGATGAACCCGCAGGTGTTGAGGCTGTCTTACAATTCCTTGCACGAGACAATACCGCACTCCTGAAAAAGTTCTCGTTTCAAGTGATCCCGTGTATCAACCCTTATGGCTACGTTCATAACACACGTGAGACCTGTGGCGACATAGACATCAACCGCGCTTTTGAAACAGATGATATTGCAGAAGTGGCTATCATCAAAAAGGCACTTGGGCAAACCCAATTCTCGCTCACAATAGACTTCCACGAAGACTACGATGCGACCGGTTTTTATCTCTATGAGGGTAAACGCGACGAGAAATACATCGGACCCAAGCTCACCGCAGCTGGTAAAGCAATTGGTCAATTGGCCTCCGATGACCCGGGTGAGGATGCACCAGACCTTGCCGAAGGTGTTTACAAAGTTGCCGATTCGTGGGGAACCCAAGGTTTGGCACCTTACCTGTTGCATTTCCACAGCGAACATGTTATTATCTCAGAAACGCCGACAGTCTGGTCGCTTGAACAGCGCGCCGCACTCCATCTGACAATACTGGATACCGCGCTAAACATCATATCGGAAAAGGAAGAATAAATGGAACAGATATTATCGAATGTCAATACCGCCTCCCAGCCTTCAGCACTGAAAATCACAGATATGCGTATCGTTCGGACCCAAACAGGTGGTCCTATTTTAAAACTGGATACGAACCAAGGCATCCATGGACTCGGTGAAGTCCGGGATGGTGCAAGTCCAACGTATGCACTAATGCTCAAGAACCGGATTATCGGCGAAAATCCGTGTAACGTTGATAAAATCTTTCGACAGATAAAACAGTTCGGTCACCATGCACGACAAGGTGGCGGTGTCTGTGGAATTGAAATGGCACTGATGGACCTCGCTGGCAAGGCTTACGGGGTGCCGTGTTATCAACTCGCCGGTGGCAAATTCCGAGACAAAATCCGATGCTATAGCGATACCCCTTCACTCAGAGATGCAGAAGAAATGGGTAACAAACTCCAAGAACGCATTGATAGCGGTTTTACCTTTCTAAAAATGGACATCGGTGTCGGGCTGCTTCGCGGAACTCCCGGCACGCTCTCCGCACCGGACGGAAATTTAGAAACCTCCAACCTGAAGCACCCTTTTACAGGTATCCGCTTGACCGAAAAAGGCATCGCTATGCTCTGCGAATATGTGGAAACGGTTCGGAACATTATTGGGTATGAGATACCGCTCTCGGTTGATCATTTTGGACATATCGGTATTGAGGACTGTATCCGCCTCGCGAGAGCGTTGGAAAAATACAACCTCGCGTGGTTGGAGGATATGGTACCGTGGGAATACACCGACCAATATGTCCGTCTCTCTAATTCGTGTGCTACACCGATTTGCACAGGCGAGGACATCTACTGTAAAGAGGACTTTATGCCGCTGTTCGAGAGCCGAGGCATCGCCGTAGCGCACCCGGATATTGCAACATCCGGCGGAATTTTAGAGACGAAGAAGATCGGAGATCTGGCGGAAGAACACGGTATTGCGATGGCACTCCACATGGCAGGCACACCGGTCTGTGCGATGGCGAGCGTCCACTGCGCCGCAGCAACATCTAACTTTATGGTGTTAGAAAACCATTCTGTCGATAATCCGTGGTGGGACGAAATGGTGACAGGCTTACCGAATCCGATTATCCAAGACGGCTATATCAATGTCCCAGACACCCCCGGTTTAGGCATTGATCTTAACGAAGAGGTCATCCGGGAGCATCTGCATTCGCAGAAGACAGCATACTTCGCACCGACGACAGAATGGGATTCGGAACGTTCACACGATAGATTATGGAGTTAGAGAGACTCCTTATACCAAATTAACCCCATTTGTAGCGCGAGGTCCCTGTGCCTCGCAATACTGACTTGATCAAAAGACTTCCGCTCATGTAAAAAGTATGTGCGATTGTTTCTAACGAAGGTAGTCACCACGCGGGTTTGACATCTTCATTAGCACACAGTCTTTACATGAGCCAAGACTTCTAATCAAGTTAATTTGGTGTTATTGGTTTCCTGAAGGCGTTGTGCAATGTTGGCTTTGATAGTTTCATGTCCATGCTGTTCAGCCAATTTTAACGCCGTTCGGAAATCAGGACGCGATGCTTCACTCTCGTTGAGGGCGAGTTTTGCCGCACCACGATTATAGTAGGCTTCTACAAATTCTGGTCCGGCATCCACTCTTCTTATGCTGATGCAGTACCACATACTATACAGAGACCAATAAGACGTGCGCTAAATTTTTCGGGGCACCGCATTTATTCAACCGGATAACCGATTCTTGGTCACGGAAACGTACTGTGAGATGTTACAGTCTTGGCCGTTGTGCTGGGTGAATCCCTTTACCGTGGAACACTACTGGAATACAGATAGTTTTGAGGTTTCTCGGAACTAAAGCTGAAACGAAGCCCGCGGTTCCTCGCAACTGTTCGGATACATCGGTTGCTTTGAAGGTACCACTTTTAAGCTCAATTAAAACTGTAACAAGGTGATTTTCCTCAGAATTTACATAAAAGAGAATCCTATCGCATCGCTTGCCGCTCCTTCTATGTGCTTTGAATGCTAGATCTACGTCTACGACAACGCGATCACCCGGGATGTCAGTCATGTCCACACGACATCCACGGCCGCTGCACGAATGCGTTAGGTTTTCTACACCTACGCGCTCGCGGATTTTGCCAAGAACTTTACTCAATTGCACTCGCTGCTTCCTCGTCTAAGAGTTGTTGTTCAAGTTTAGTGAAACTCTCATAGAGTTTATCAGCAACGTCGTAGTAATCCTGCGGTTCTATGCCTTCAATGCGATCAAACGGAAGTTCTTTTATAGGTTTGCCGCCGCTGAACCACCAGGCACCAACCTCTTCCTTTAATAACCAATTCGCTGGTTCTATACTATTTTTTATCAACTGCATCACTTCGCCTTCACGAATCAGATTTCCGATTTGCTGGATGAACCATTCACTATGTGTCGTAACAACCACACGGACCCCGGCTCGAACCAATCGGGCGAGGGTGAGAGCGATTTGGGTTTGAGCAAGAGGATGCAAGTGTGCCTCAGGTTCTTCAATAATGAGCAGATCACCTGGCTGAACAACACCGCGCAGAAACAACACCAGGGGCGCAAGTTCAGCCACCATGGACGAAGAACGCCTCACGGGCAAAGCCTGTTCGGCTTTCCGTGGGCGATAGAAGAATTCCAGAGGTCTCCCCGACACTGCGCGCTCAACTTCTATTGTCCCACCTAATATTTCGTCCTCCAGTGCTTTGGCGATACAAGTTATCTGATCTGAAGATTCATCGCGTGCCTGATAGAGTTTAATCCACTTTAGAAAATCCACTTCTATTTCCGAAGAAGGAGGTATCTCAGGGCAGTGTCCTGAGCCATTATGAGTAGTACCCTCTATAAGAGATTTGGCGATCACCTCATAGTTTTGCATGATGCTTCTCCGGGTAGCAGGCAAGTAGTACGCTTGTGCGGTTTCTCGGCTATGTTGCCTCAGAGATGCATCAAGATACTCAACACCGAAAGTCTCTTGGAACTCCCCCTCATTTTCAGAACAAATGACCAGATCCTTGTTGATTGATGCACTTAAAGTGGTTCCTGATGCGGATATTTGTGTGTCAAAGGACCAGAGGGCTTGATTTTTCTCGAGAACCTTCAGCGACACTTTCATTTGATTGCCCGAGTTACCCGTAAAACGGATCAAATCTGAAAGAGATGCAAGATCGAAACAGCGTTTGAGTTGGCTGCTGAAAATCTCGGAATCGTTGAGGGAAGATTCCAATTGGGAACGTATCCCCTGAGGTAAATCCGAAAATCTGAACGGCAGCTCACTTGTCCTTAGTTTTTCGAGAGCCGCTGTAATTTCTTCGTCCTTGGGAAACAGCGAGTCACGCATCATTAAGTGCAAATCCATAACATCGTGGTGTGACCAAGGAAATCGTGCGAAACCCGCAAAATTATTGTACAGTGCATAGATGAGTGCTGCGAGATAGGTTTTGCCGGTATTGCTCTCGCCGACGAACACCGTCAGAGGACGAAGCTCTATCTCTGCCTCCTCTATAGGACCGAAATTCTGTGCCTTGATGTGGACATTTGTAGGATGTATGTCTTTGATGTCACGCACTGTATTTTCCTCCTGCGGATGGTGAGTTTTAATCCAACTTATACACATATTTGCAGGCGAATTGCAACGAAAAAACCCCCGATCCTCCGGTAAAGCGACTTCCAAATTCAAACTTGACGAAGCACTAGCTCTCCACTTAACGGAACAGGAGGCTTCATTGCAACGACATCTATTATACCATACCAAAATTTAGATGGCAACGTTGAATATGAGAAAAAAGCAGGCTTTGGCTCTTTGGTAGCACCCAATATTCCTACCGTCCGAACTGATTTGCCACAGCGACTAAATCCAGAACGTTAACAACACCATCGCCATTAACGTCCGGCGCGTTTGTGCCGAATCCACTGGCAACAGCGACCAGATCCAGAATATTCACGGTTCCATCACCATTGACATCGTGCCTGACCGCTACTCTTTTCAGATAGATTTTGCCATCTAAGTCTGGGATGATGTGAAGTGTGTTTCGCAAACCACTTTCCACACCTGTTACTTGTTCCGGTAGACGAATCTCTTGTGTTTTTCCACTGCGATTATAGACTACCCACCCGTTGGTGAATTCCCTGATGAAGACCCCTTCGCGGTTTTCGTAAAGTTGTGCTTTTCCACCGATAGGTTGACCCAAATCCGCATCCCAAAAATCATACCAATAGTGGGCATGCTGTATGCCATCATTGTAAAGCACATAGCCATCCGAATGGGTAAGGCTCATTGTGGTAAAGACACGCATCCACCTGCGATTCGCTAGACTATCAGGAGGCTCGCCCTTAATGCCCCAACCTTCCAAACAATTTATACGCGGCTCTCGAAGATTCTCCTCTGCCCAAAGCAGCGTGCTTTCTATCTCAGCGAGACCATCGTGTGTATAGCCTCTGTCATGGTCCCGAAGCGTTTCCATAAAAGTGCCGTTGATTGCCCAGCCGGTGCGCGGAATTTTGCGCCGATTCGTGTTGGCGATTATCAGAAAATCATCGCCAACACCTGCACGGATACGCTGGATAATAGTGTCTCTTGCATGCTGTTCAGCTTCATTTCCCGGGTAGCCATCACTAAGCACCGGATAATCCTCATTCCACCAATCTAAGAAAATGCCATCATATAATCCACACTTCGCTGCTGCAATGGCCTGCTGAACTATTATATCCTGCACATCGGGGTGCGTAAAATCAATCAAGGAGGCTGTGTATTCCTCACTGCCTGAAACCCTCTGCCCTGTTTTATCTCTTATCCAAGGAAAATCGTCGTCATACATAGCCTTGTAAAAAGGCGAGTCGGGATCCGCATCCCTCATAGGCTGTTGAAGTATGAAAATCATATTCGGGTTCATTTCGAGCAATCCATCACGGTGCCTTCTTGCTCCGTTGAGATTACCGGCCAATTGAATACCATTGTTTGTTCTTTGGAAACGTAACCCGAACTCGGGACTCCAAACCAAATCGTGATGAGCTAATCGGGTTTCATACGATAGCGAGGGTCTGTTTAGTATGTCCTCCCATGCATTGAAAGCAGCCGGAAAACTCCGGTTATGGATCCGTTCTTGAATTGGAAGTCCTGATAATTCACAAATTTCATCATGTTCAAAATGAGTCAAAGATAGTGTATCAAGTGGACTATAATCTGTAATCCAATTGTTTTGAATCCGTAAGTCTTTCAGTGTTGTTAGATTTTCAAGTGGACTGATGTCCATAATTTTATTACCAGTCAGCCACAATTCAGTGAGCCTTGTTAAATTCGCCAGAGGTGTAAGGTCGTGAATTTGATTGTAATGAAGGTAGAGAAGTTCCAACTTTGTCAACTTTGCCAACGGGGAGATGTCTGAAATCTGGCATGCTTCCAAGTAAAGTGTTTTTAAGTTCACTAAATTCGCCAGAGGCGAAATATCCGACAGTGGATTCACGGAAATCCATAAGGATTCTAAATGGATTAACCCCGCTAACGGAGAGATGTCTGAAATCTGGCATACTCCCATGTCAAGTGTTTTTAAGTTCACTAAATTTGTCAGAGGGGAAAGGTCCAACAGTGGATTCGCGAAAATCCACAAGGCTTCTAAATGGACTAATCCTGCTAGTGGGGAAAGGTCGTAAATCTCGTTTACTCCGAGATGGAGCCAAGTCAAGTTTATAGCGTGCTCTAAACCAGTCAAATCCTTTATTTCACTCTCAACAGCCTCCAATTCAGTCAATTGGTTCATTACCGGCTGCGTGAGGGGCACCCCATCAGGTAACTCAAGTGCTGCTCGTACTGCCTGCCGCAAATTCGGATCCGGCATCCACTCTTCTTGTGCCGATGCAACGCTGCACATAACAAGAACACATAAGCCAATTATAAAAATCTGTCTCATAATCCTCACCTTACGGAATCACAGCAACGTAAACCTGCGAATGCCCGGAAACATCTGATGTATACACGACAGCCGTTTCATCAGGACTAAAAGAGGGATGCGGGTGCGTCCACTGCGGTCCATAGACCGTATCCACCTTCATCTCCATCCAACTCAGGGCTTTCTCTCGATCGCCTGACTGTTGTGCCGCTGCCCAATCCTCAGCAAGCGCATACCGGTCGGTTTTCCACTGACTCCCACTTGACGAACTCTGCGGATAACAGATAGACGTATGTTCGCCTGTCTCCACATCAACCAACCGCAAACCAATGTCAGGGTGGACGGTGTCACACAACACCTTCGTTCCATCGCGATTACTGGCGATGTGCCACGCGTTGAAATCAGCAATCGTCCGCATCTGTAGGGTTTCCAGAGACATCCGGCGCAGCGAGTATGGCCAGTGCGTCACAATCAGTTCGTCTAATGCACCGAGAAAAGTTTCATGAACCAAAAACTCGTTGTTGTCGTGTTGATAGAGCGAGCGATTTTCTGTGCCGTCACGTCGGATCGTCCACATTCGTGGTGCCGGGTCACCGGAGTATGCAATTAGGTCGGGGTGTTTCGGATGAAACTGGGGATGGATAATTGTTTGATCCGGTGACGTATAGATAATCTCACCACCGCTGCCATCGGTAGCAGTCACAGTAATGTGCGATTTATCGTCGCGCTTCATCGCTGTCACGATAAACCCTTCATCTGCACTGACGCTGCACTCACCCAGACCTCCATCTGGAAATTCTGCAAGCACGCGTTCCGCAAATGTATCAAGATGAATCGCCTTTATAGCATCTGCTTGCGTGTAGAAGAGTTCTGTCCCGTCTTTAGAGATTACACCGGAGTAACCGTGAATATCGTCGGCATTTGTCAATTGGACAATATCACCGTTGGGGAATTCCAGTTTGAAAAAATTCGGCTTTCCTGAACGGTAGGAGGTAAAGATGAGGTGTTTCTGATCAAGTGTGAACGAGGATGTCAGGAAGTAGAGGTTATGGTTGATAGAGGTATCGTTTGTGAGTTGATAGATATGCGCGCCCGTTTGGTCGTCTTGAAATTCGCGTAGTTCTGAAGGATGAACGGACGCTTTGGCGTATTTTGTCATAGTGCACTCCTTGTGAGTCTTAAAAAGTAGTAGGCACGCTCCGCGTGCCGTAACCAGCGTCTAATAGTAGTAGGCATACTCCGTTATGCCGTAACCAGCGTCTAATAGTAGTAGGCATACTCCGTTATGCCGTAACCAGCGTTTATAGATTGAATAAATAGTCCAGCAGCTGCGCGCCTTCACGGAAATCACGGATAATAATATCCGCGCCCGCACGGATAAGACGTTCCCGTTTGTCGGCATTCATGTTGTACCTATTGCCCTCTACGGACGCAACACCGACAGCGATTGCGCCTACCGCTTTCGCATTTTCAATCTCCACGTACCCGTCCCCGACGATGAGCAATTCATTCCCACTGAGTTCAAAATCTGTGAGGATTTTCTGGATAATCATGGCTTTGGAAAATTTCTTATATTCCCGCAATGCGCCGAAAATCCCACCGTCAAAGTATTCCGAGACACCGAGAAGTCCTGCCTCATTTTTAACGAATTCGACATCCGTCCCGCTGGCAAGATAACAATTTATTTCCATCTCGCGCAGGCTTTGGAGAAATTCAAGTGACATCGGCACGCGAAGCGGATCCGCAGGTAATGTCCCTGCCGCAAGTCCCGCAATTCGTTCTTCAACGACGGGCAACAGTCGGCAGTTATATTCATCTTTATAAGCAAGCGGTTCCTTCGGTGTCCCGCCGCGTTTCTCGATCTCCTCGCTTAGCTGCATCATCTGATAGATCGTCTGTTTGCCCGTCAATCTATCCACAAAGTCAACGACAAGTGTTTCAAGTTGTTCTGCGGTTTCGGTGGTATCCGTTTCCGTCTGGAGGCATTCGATCATCATCGGTACCATCACGTTCTGCCAACCGTCTCGGATGAGCGAGATTGTGCCATCGAAATCGAAAACGACATGACGGATGTTCCCTGTTTGAATCTCACGATGGATTTCGATTGTAGTGTTGTCCAAAAATAGATTTTCCATAGTTATCCTGGAATAGTTATCAGTTATCAGTTATCGGTTATCAGACAAGAGTCGTTAGTGACGGTTATGAACGTGGGTAAATGCTACACGCTTAACTGACAACTGACAACCGCTAAAAAGGTGTTGATCCGTCTGTTCTTTTGTGATAGTATAATGGCATTGTGATAGTTAAGCAAGTCTTTTCAGCGCATCTTGTAAGCAGAAACTTGTTGTAAAAAAAGCACAGCAGGAAATATAACGAGTGAACGAAAAAGAAATTCTCAAAAAAATCCAACGTATTGAAATATTTACCAATCGCTTGGTTAACACTGTCTTTGCGGGTGAGTATGAAAGCGTTTTCAAAGGGCAAGGGATTACCTTTGATGAAGTCCGTGAGTATCAAGTCGGCGATGAAATCCGTACCATTGATTGGAATGTGACTGCACGCATGGGACAAGCTTATATCAAAAAGTACGTAGAAGAACGCGAACTCGTGATGATGTTGATTGTGGATATGAGTGCCTCAACCAGTTTCGGGAGTATCAGTGAGACAAAGGCAGAAATCGCTGCCGAAATTGCGGCTTTACTCGCTTTTTCCGCCATCAAAAACAACGATAAAGTTGGGCTTATCTGCTTTACTGATACCGTTGAACACTTTGTCGCGCCGAGGAAAGGAAAAAGACACGTCTTGCGCGTTGTTCGGGATATCCTCCATTTTCAACCAAAGCAGCCCGGAACGAATATTGAAACGGCATTGACATTCGTTGATAAGGTGCTTAAACCGCATAGTGTTGTGTTTCTCATCTCTGATTTTAAGAATACAGGGTATGAAAAGCAGTTACGCTTGAGCAGCAAGCGACACTCACTCATCGCTATCACGCTACAGGATAGGCGAGAGATGGAATTGCCGGATGTCGGACTGATAGAACTCGAAGATGTCGAGAGCGGAGAAACTATGGTTGTTGATACGCGTTCTGAGGAAGCACGGCAGTTATACACAGAACTGAATCAGCGTGCCGATGCGGAACGCCAACAGATTTTCCGAGCAAGTCGGATTGATTCTATTCATATTAGGACAGATGAGCCATACGTAAAACCGTTGATCCGATTTTTCCGCCAACGTGCCGCCCGAAGTTAAAGTTTTTGTGGAATTATGAGTAGACTGGAAGTAAAGAATTTAACCCAAACCTTTGCTCAGAAGGGTGCCCAATTGCAGGTGCTGGACAGTTTGAACTTCTCTGTTGATGAGGGACAGATTGTCGCCTTGCTAGGGCCTTCCGGTTGCGGTAAAAGTACGCTTTTTAATATCATCTCCGGGCTGCTCGCGCCAGATACTGGGCAAATTTACCTCAACGGCAAACGAATCCGAGGCAACACCGGAGACTTCGCCTATATGCAACAGAAGGATCTCCTTTTACCGTGGCGAACGGTTCTCAAAAATGTACTCATCGGCCCAGAAATCCAGGATGAATCGCTTGATACTGCAAAAGCAGAGGCACAACAGCGTTTAGCGCAACTCGGATTAAGTGGATTTGAAAATAGTTACCCTATGCAGTTGTCGGGTGGCATGCGGCAACGCGTCGCACTCGTCCGAACGCTCCTGTTTCGGAAGGAAATCCTGCTTTTAGATGAACCCTTCGGTGCGCTTGATGCGATGACACGCACTGTGATGCAATCCATCTTGCTCGACATCTGGACAGAAGGACGGCAAACTGTCCTTCTCATCACTCATGATGTTGAGGAGGCACTCCTGCTTGCAGATAAAATCTATGTGCTGACAGCGAGACCCGCGACACTAAAGGCAGAGGTTCCCGTTCCGTTATCTCGTCCCCGGAACATAACCGATGCTGCCCTCATCCGCTTGAAAAGCGAACTCTTAGCGTTATTACAAGTTGAGATGTCAAAGGTGTTCGATACGGATTAGCACTATTCCGCACCCTAAACGCTTTGAGACGAAACCTCTATCATACCTGTGAGAGTAGTTTGTAACCCCGACCCTTCTTAAACTATTCTGTGTCCAAACCCTTTAGCAATGTCCGCCAAAATGAACGTGAAGGACGGTTCATGTTGTCAAACATCTCGTAATTCTCGTTCCTGCAAAATTCATAGAGTGCTTCAGTCAATGGGATTTCAAATCCCGCAGCTTCTGCCGCTGCAAGGAAATACGGCAATTCCGGGTATTTCACGACAAGCACCTCACCTCCCCCATCAATGATGCGTTTAGCGATTCTGTCAAATTCACCACGCCAACCATCACCCATACCGACTGCTTCGCGAATTGCGGTTGGATCCACGCCTGCACAAACGCCAAATGCCATCGCCTCCATGTACGCCGCAGCACCGAGTCCCATTGCCAATTGGTTCACCCCCTTAACAATCTGACCGGCACCGCTCGGACCGCAATACACCACATATTTCGGTTCTCCAAGCACTTCTAAGATCGGACGGCATTTTTCGACAACCGCAGCATCGCCACCGACAAAGATACGGAGCGTCCCTGTTTCAGATCCATGCGGTCCACCACTCACGGGGGCATCTATAAGCGTAGCCCCATTTTCGTTGAGTGCCATCGCAATGTCCCGCGTTTTCTCTATTTCTGTCGTGCCTAAGTCAATGAAAACGTGCCCCTCACGAGCATTAGGGATGAAGTGTTGTTCTACAACGCTACAAAAAACATCGGAAGAACGCAAACTGGTCATGACGACATCGCTATTTTTGACGACTTCGGTCGTATTCTTACCCGCGGTCGCGCCTGTCGCAGCCAGTGCCTCACATTTTGCCGCGTCAATATCATATCCCATGAGCGGATACCCAACACTATGAAGATTCTTCGCCATCCGTCCGCCCATATTTCCGAGTCCAATAAAACCGATTGTCGGGAGTTGTTGAGATTTCATAATTTTCCTACGATTAGTTCCTGAAACTATTGCTCCAATCACGCTACTGTTGGTGTCATTGTCCATGCATCCAATCTGTTTAAGAGGGCATCGCCACCCCGAGCGAAAATTGAGACACCGAGGCTATCCGCGCGCGTGGGATAGATGCGTTGCGTTAGACACTGTCGGTTGTTGGCAAAAACTTCCAGCACCGAACGGTCTAAGAAAATATGGAGTTTCAGGGGTTCCCCGTCAACCAGTTTGAAGGGTGCTTCCTGCGAACTCGTCCAGCGTTCTCCTCCGTCTTCATCTTGTGGTGTGAGACGCGGATATTTTACTTCGTCATCTAAAGTCGATTTCGTGAGATCAATTTTGAGTGTCTCGGTGGTCAATGAACAAACAATAGCCGTTTCCTCTTCTCCGTCCGGTGATCTGCGCACTTTCACACCGAACTCTGTTGCCTCTCGTGGGTTGATTTCCACCTTTAGTTCAAGACAATCACCGCTCACCGCCGTAATATTGAATTCTGTATCCGTCATAATCTGAGTTGCTTCTTGGTGGTAGTGATTGGTGCGGAGTTTTTCGAGTTCTGGAGCGGGTTCAATGCAAAGACTTCCATCTTCACTTAAAAATAACAGTCGCGGCAGCGTCATCACGGAAGCCCACCCGTATTTCTCCCATGGACGCGCTTCACGGATCCAACCGAAGAAGATACGTCGCCCTTGATCATCAAGGAGCGTTTCAGGCCCAGAGAGTTGCCCGCCTTGCCAGTTCATACGTCCGTGTGCTTCAGGATAGAACCGTTCATCTGCATAACGTCCTATGTAGTAGTGCGCCATACCGTAAGGACGATGCCCGTGCATCAAAAGCATATATTTGTCGCCAAGCGGAAAGAAATCCGGACAAGCACAATCCTCAATTTCGTCCGTCCAACGCCGTGAAGATTTGTAAAACGGACCACGGTATTCCCAATGGATGCAATCCTCCGAACGGAAAAGACTTGTGGCATCGCCTTCGTAACCGTCTCGGGTGTTTTTGTTGCCTATAAGTGCATAATAGGTGCCGTTTTCGTACCAAGCACACGGATCAAAAACGTGATACTCTTGCGGTTCGTCTGGTATCGGAATGACCGGATTGGCAGATGAAGGGGTCCAGTCAATTAAATTGTCATCGTCACTGGTTGCAATACAGGTGCCTTGACCAGGTACGTGATAAATAAACGTCGGGACAGGCGCATTTTCAATAGCATCTCCACTATATATCCCGCGCGGCATCGATCCATCAGTGGCGGGTTTTATTGCAGGTGGGTGGTGTATCCAATGCACCAAATCGCAGCTGGAGGAGTGATCGAGTACAGGCAGCCATTCATCTGCGTTTGGGTTTGGCATCCGTCCAAGATAGAAGACGTGATAGCGTCCATTCCAAAAAATGGTGCAGTTTGCATCGTTGAAAAACCCTTCAGGTGGAAGCAGGTGATACCGTGGACGGTGCGGGTCCACTGAAAGTAATTCTCGCAATTCACGAGCGTTTCCAATATATTCTTGGAGGTTTTCGATTGTCGTTTCTGGATTCATTGTGTTGTGCCTTCTCCACACATTTTTCTTGTTTCACACATTTTCAAACACACTGTACGGTGTCAGAGTATACCATGTTATGAAAGCGTCCGCAAGAGAAATCCGGTTGCACCGAATCTGTTTTGACGCGTCTGTAAAAAGTTTTTCTTGAGGTTTTTTATGCCGTTTGCTATACTGCCAGTGATATGGTGTTGATAACGTGGTCGTTGCCACACCAGAACTTCACCCTTCAAGGGTGGGAAACGAAAGTGGCATGAATTATAATAAGAAAGGACTCCTCCGCCTCCTTGAGTTAATGGTGCAGGGTCAAATGTCTCGTCTCGTTATCACACATAAAGATAGACTTCTCCGATTTGGTGCAGAGATCGTTTTTCGTATTTGCGAACTCAAAGGTATAGAAGTTGTCATTATCAACAAAGGTGAACAACCTTCTTTTGAGGAAGAACTCACACGTGACGTAATGGAAATCATGACTGTATTTTGTGCGAAACTCTACGGACAATGTTCTCATAAGTCCAAGAAAATGGCTCAAGAGATAGAGAATATCGTATCCGAAGAAAAAGAACAATTGGAACTACAATTTGGAACTCCGAACACAGAAAATAGCACTCAATCCAAATAAGAAGCAATCTACGCTTATGTCTCAACATGCTGGCTATGCGCGTGTTGGGTATAACTTCGCTCTGTCGTCGTTCAAAGTCGGTTTAGACCAAGATCAATGGCGAAGCCATATTGACATAAAGCGTGAGTTCAACGCAGTCAAATACGATAAGTTTGACTGGTGTAAAGAACTCTCACAGAATGCGTCCAAGAACGCTATTCACAACCTCGGTGACGCTGTAACCCGTTGGAAGAAAGGACAAAACAAGTTTCCCGTCTATAAGAACCGAAGTGGTAAATGTTCATACCAAGCAGACAATGGCGAAGGAACTGTTGAAGTCCATAAGAAACGCATCAACCTCCCCAAAATAGGTTGGATACGCATGCGTGAGGAACTGCGATATACTGGTGAAATCACCAAGGTCGTTGTGTCAAAGCACAATGACAAATGGTATGCCTCTATCACCGTCAGACGATTCGATGGCAACAACTATAAGCACCAACCCCCTCTGTTTGACGATAAACAACCGGTAGGCATTGACGTAGGTATAAATACGCTTGCTACCTGTTCTAATGGTGATACTTACAACAATCCACGCCCTCTAAAGCGATACTTACGCAAGTTAGCACGTGCCAATCGTTGTTTATCGCGTAAAGTGCTTGGTTCGCAAAACTGGCATAAACAGAAGCGTAGGCTTAGCAGCGTCCATAACCGAATAGGTAATATCCGAAAAGACGCTCACCACCAAGCGACTCTACGCATTGTCCGTAAAGCCTCTGCTATCGGTATAGAGACACTGAATATCAGTGGACTGCTCAAAAATCGGAAGTTAGCAAAGGCGTTGTCTGATTCAGCACTCTCACGTTTTCTAACTCTGCTCAAATACAAAGCAGATAGGCGTGGCATACCGATAACCGAAGCAGATAGGTTCTTTGCCAGTTCCAAAACATGTAGCAACTGCGGACATAAGAAAGTAGATTTGGTGCTTTCTGAACGCACCTATCACTGCTCCGAATGTGGCTTTGAATGTGATAGAGACTTCAATGCTGCTATCAATCTGTGTCCCGCTTGACCTTAACCGTCGCCACGAGTTGCGAGGAGACGATAAACGCCTGTGGAGTCCGTGTTAGACCTCGTTGAGAGGCAGTGGACGTTGAAGCAGGAATTATGGCAACAATCAAACAATGCTGTTAGATTTGTATAGATTCTAATACATTTTAACACATTTGTGAGATTTGTATAAGTCCTAAACAACGGTAAACGTCCACGCTATGGTGGAACAACTCAGAATGGATTGGTAAAAAACACGCTCGTCAAACATATCAAACATGGATTGACGCGTATAAGTGGTTTTGGAAAACGCGGTATTTCTCTCTACGATTTAGCGGGCACCCGTCTTTGCCAAAACGCTAAAACTTCTGATTTCAAAGTGCTAAGACGCTTGAACTTTACTTATAGGAGCGGATTTTCCTCCCAAGTCTGAAGACTTGGGTTTCCACCCCGAAGATTAGATGAGGCAGAGATCTTCGCCGACAACTTTGATCCGACAAGGCTTGCCGTTCAACCAGAAGGTAAACTTGCGACCACTTGAGGATACCTGAAATTGAATAATCAATAACCAGAAAGGAATTTGACCATGACAAGATGTGCACTTATCAGCGGTAGAGGTATGGGGATGATGCACGGTGGAAACTTCCACAACCATCCTGATGCAGAGGTAGTGGCGGTGTGCGATATGGACCCAGAACTCCTCGCGAAAGCAAAAGAACACTTTGGGATACCGGGGTATCCGACAATTGAGGAACTCTTAGCGAATTGTGATCCGGATCTTGTACTTCTCATAGTTAATGAGACCCGACGGATCCCACCGCTGCGGCAGTTGCTCGAAGCCGGACAGAATGTATTCACAGAGAAACCGCTCTGTGGATTAGAGGGACAGGAACGGTTACGCGAGGAAGACCTCGGAATTGCGGCACCTGCTATCGCAACGTGGCGCGACTCCAACCTTAAATTCGGGATTGATTTCAACTATCGGTTCATGCACCATTTCCGTAAACTTCATGACGATGTTGCTGAGGGACGGCTGGGTGAGATCCGGATGGTACACGCGCGGGCACATTTCAACTGCTGGTCCCATGTCATCGACCAAATTCTCTGGACGGTTGGCAGACCAGAATGGGTGAGTGTTGTCGGAGATCCAAATGAATCCAGGGGTTGGGGACGCTTAATTCATATCGGTTGGGAAAACGGTGTCATCGGTTCCCTGAGCGGCACGAACCTGTGGGGCTACGACGATCATCCGCTCAGAGTCAAGGTGCTTGGTGATGAATTTTATGCGGAGGCAAAAGGGTTGGAAGGCTCTTACTCCCGCAGAAAAGCGAATAACTCTGAGATAGAGGAAGTCTGGGAAGCCGAGCAGGGCAAACCCGAAATGCCAGAATCTTTCAAACGGATGGCTGATGGCGTGATCAAAGCGGTGCATGCTGATACATCGTTCCCGGCGGATGGTGAGGCAGCATGGAATGAACTGCTGTTTGAAGCGGCAGTGCATAGGTCTGCTTTGCAAAATAATGCACGCGTATTTCTGGCAGATGTGGAAGAAGACGCATTTGCCTAAGCAATTCTGCAGGCGCGGTTGAAAACCGCGCCTACAACTCAAAACACAGCTTACCTGTGGGAGGGGTTTGTAACCCCGAATTACCCAACAGCCCCTCCTTTAACAGCGATCTTAATCGCATCCTTCCCCTCTAAGTGATAGCTGCCGTGGAGCGCGTCAAAACCTTTGGACACATCCTCTAACGGGAGAATGTGACTGACAAACCCATCAAAGAGGGAGGCGTGTTTCTCTAACATCGGGATGGCACGTAGGAAATGTTTCCTTTCAAAACCCCATCCGGCTTCCAATCGCAAGTTTTTGCGCATTAGCATCTGGTTCGGATTGCAGTCAAAGGTGCCGACATCCACGAAATGTCCATATACAACGTAAGTTCCGCCGTACCTGATATAGTCCAAGCCTTCCGGGATAGCAGCAAGGAAACCGGTGCATTCGTAGACGACATCCGCCCCCTCGCCTTGTGACGTATTTTCTCGGACAATCCGCTTTCGCTCTTCCGGATCCGGTACTTCGGCGATGTCGATGGTGAGGTCTGCCCCCAACCTTTTCGCCATCTCAAGTCTTCCGGGGGGGCCACCGACGACGATAAGTCTGCCTGCACCAGAAACTCTTGCCCAATTAAGCGCAAGCAGCCCGATGGGACCGGTCCCCTGAATCACAACCGTATCCCCGAATTCGATTTTTCCACGTGAGACGCAATGCGCGGCACACGAGGCAGGTTCCGCGAGAACGGCAATTTCAGGGGGTAGATCGGTTTTAAGAAACATATTTGTCGACGGGTTTGATAGGTAAATGTATTCACTGAAGCCACCGCGCAGATACGGTGCTTCTTCCGACGGAGAAAAGCCGAGACCGCCGCTGGGAGAAAGGACAATTCTGTCACCCACTTTAATCGGATTCCCCAGAAAGTCTGTATCAACCCCTTCACCTAAAGTTTCAATTACACCGACGTTCTCGTGTCCAAGGATAATATCGTGATTGATGTGCTGAAATTCCCAGTTGTGGAGGTCAGTGCCGCAAATACCCCCCAACTCCTGGCGCACGAGAACTGTACCGGGGGCCGGGTCAACTATCGGATACTCTCGAACTTCAAAACTTTTGCCACTCATCACAGTGGCACGTGCGGTTCTGGTTGCCATTGTAAAACTCCTTCCTATTGTAGGAGCGAGCTTGGTCGCGACTCCCTACGTTTTATTCGGATCCAATTTTAACGATTATCTTTCCGAGTTTTTCGCCCGTGAAAAGTGCAATAAACGCTTTTGGCGCATTTTCTAAGCCTTCTATGATCGTCTCTTCCCACTGTATCCTGCCTCCAGCTATCCACTCGCGCATATCACTGTAAAATTCAGAGTTCCGTTCCATGAAATCAGTAACGATGAAACCTTGTAATTTAATTCGTTTGCCGATCGCGGAACTGAGATTTGTGGGACCGGGGGTAGGTTCAATATCGTTATATTGAGAGATCATGCCGCACAGAGGGATACGTCCGTGCATATTCATGACTGCAAGCGCAGCTTGGAGATGTTTGCCTCCCACATTCTCAAAATAGATGTCAAGCCCATCTGGACAATGTTTCCTGAGTTCGGCTTCCAAGTCATCAACCTGCTTATAGTTAAATGCCGCGTCAACGCCTGCTGTTTCGAGCAGCCACGTAACTTTCTGATCTGAACCCGCACTCGCGACAACGCGGCAGCCTTTTATTTTTGCAATTTGGCACACGATTGAGCCAACCGCGCCCGCCGCGGCAGAGACGAAAACCGTTTCGCCTGCTTTGGGTTGACCGATCTCCAGAAACCCGAAATAGGCGGTGCGTCCCGGCATACCGACTGCACCTAAGAACGACTGCAGCGGCGCAATTGTCGTATCAACAGCGGTTACACTCCGTGCTGGTGCAACGTAATGATCCCGCCACCCAAGTCCACCTGTCACATAATCCCCAACTTTAAACCGATCGCTGTTTGATTGCACAATCCGCCCGGCACATCCGCCTTCGAGGGGTTGACTGGGTTGAGCGGACCGCATCCCGCCCCGCATATACGGATCTACTGATGTATACAGATTTTGAACTAATACCTCCCCTTTCTCCGGTGCAGGTAGCGGCACTTCAACAACCTCAAAATCATCTTCCTCCGGCATTCCAATAATCCGGTTCTTAAGATGAATTTGGCGACTTACTATATTAGACATTCTTTTCTCCTATCGGCTGATAACCTGACTTTACTTAAACGGTGTTAATCCAATGATAGCACATCTGGGAAAAAAGTCAAGATATAGTAGGGCTTCATTTACCCCCATTTTTTTGTGAGTATAGACTATAGTTGTTATAGGTTGTGATATGTGTAAGAAAGTCAATAGGTTGCTAAGAGTGTATCGCCTCTGCATCGACAATCTTCAATAGAAGTCAGGAGTGCTTGAGAAGTCCAAGTCTGCATCAAGACATCCTTAATGAGGGTAATCACAGCATGAAGTTTGCGTTGCGTATTGCGATGCTCCGCGACGGGTTGTATGTCTTTCTGATAACAAAGAAATGTCAGTCCATAAGTCAGACAGGCAATGAACCATAGAAGTGCGATGCGTGCTTTCTGTGGCTTTTTCAAAACGATGTGTCGGAACCCGAAGCGGGTCTTGATGTCTCTGAACCCGTGTTCGATTTGCATTCTACGTTTGTAGCATTGATGGATTTCAGCGTCTTGATAAACATTTGAGATGAGATACATCGGTTCTTTGAAGGCGGGGTCTCTGACGACACAAAGGTTGAGCGGGATCTGGTGTTTTTGATGATAAAGCACGTTTGAATAGCCGCCGTTGTCCATGTCATCAAGTTTCTTTGTGTTCCCTCGGTGGGTGATGCCAACGTTGCGACAGATACGCATGACGAAGGCGATGTGCTTTGACTTGAGAAAGTCAATGACGTATTGTGCGCGTGCGAACCCTCGGTCAAAGACGAACAAGGGTTTCTGTTTTTTATTTCCGAGAACGCTGAGTGTCAGAGCATTGACTTTCAGACAGAAGTTCTGAATGAGGGTATTATGACTTTTATAGGTCATGTTTCGGATCTCTTCATCTTCATAAACCACCCAAAAGATAGGTATGGCACGGTTTCTAAAAGGTATAGATGCGACGAGTGCTTTCCATCCGTTAGGGAGGTCGGTCTCATCAACGAGCACATAGAAGTAATCTTGTGTCCTTGGTTTCCAGACCCAGCGACAGACGAAAAGACACCACGCCTCCATGAGGGCATCAAGGGGTAAAGGTGTTTCAAGAAACCGCAGCAACCGTTTTTGTTTCGACTTCTCTTTTTTCACGACGATGGGCAGACGCGCGGCGATGGCGTTGATGCGAAACGTTTTCGCAACAGCGACTGCCAAGATAACGAACAGTAGGTTTCGCAGGCTCGTTTTTTTCACATCAACATCCTTGAAAACTTCTGAAAAATGTGTTATCATTTTCTTTGGATGGACCCATTTGGGGGTATATCCACATTTCATAAAATACCTCCATACGTTTTTTACACTTTCTGTAAAAAATTTTCTGTTCTGTATGGAGGTATTTTATCACAACATCCCTGACTTCCCTATACTTTTTCTTTCAATACCCTTTCAACACAACCCTTAAAAAGAAAATGGGGGTAAATGAAATAGTAGGGCTGGTTACAGGGCTATTCAGTTTTCCAATTTCTCATTGGATGAGTTTAACTGCGAGTAAAGGTTTTGAAGCGAGAAATCGTATTGTTTCAGAGATTTTTGTGTGTCCTGCGAAGCGTAAAACAGACATGGCAGTGTTGCGTAATGCTGCGATGACTTGTGGTATACTCCCGGTTCTCGCCTGTGAAGCGTCCTCCCCGAGAACGGTGTCTCGGACCCAATGGACTTTGTTTTCTATCGTCCAATGTTCGCGTCGGAGTTTGAGCAAGTCTTCTGCGGATGCGACTTCGGGTGAGAGACTCGTGATGCCATACTGCGTCTGCGAGGAGATCTGGGCTGTTTTTGTGTTTTCTCGCTGAGATTGGTATTGATAAACCTGAGCGATTCCGGGCCATTTGATGTAATCTGTGAGCAATGTGCTTGCGGTTAGGGTGCGTGTGGTGGTCAACCCGTGTGATGTTTCAACATGGGTGTAGGTATGAAGGTGTGCGCCTTCTTGGGTGTGAAGGTTTTCAAAGCGTCGGGTCTCAACCTCTGTGGCATCTGTCTCCGAGAGGGGTTCAAAGAGTTGCTGAATGTCGTCATACATCTGTTTGTGATTTTCTTTGACAGGCAGCGCATAGTCTGCCTGATGTTCGAGAACTTCTTTACAAAAGGTTCTCTGCGTCAAAAGGGCATCTGTCGTCACGACTTTCTCTGCGACATCAAACGCTTTGAGGAGTTGTGTTGAGATCGGAATCTCGTTGGTTTTCCCACTGACAGGCTGTTGTGCGAGGGTAATCCCTAACTCATGACAGACTGCGGAAAGTAAATGTGTCCGGTATCCCGTCTCTGGGTTTTCAGAGCCACATAACTCCTTCCCATCAATAGCGATGCCTTGTAGACGCTGTGTTTTCAAAACATGAAGACTTTCAAGTTTTGAAAACACCCATTTCGTTAGGGAGGCTTCGAGACTCGCTACGTCAAGACGCTTCAAGAGATTATGCAGTGTTGACGCACGCGGGGTCTTCTTAGATCTGAAACCTAATGCTTGGATCAGTTCGGGTTGGCTTCCTGCCCACGTCGCTACAGAGGTATAACCTTTATGTCCCGTCATCAGACCGATGACGATCAAAGCCAAGATAGAGACCAAAGGATAGCGTTTGCCTTTTTTATGGCGCGGATCCGGCACTTCTGCTAATATATCAAGTAAGTGGCAAGAGGAATTGCTTGTCATGATTCACCTCAAAAAATAGGTTCATTTTTTACGGTGAAGGATAGCACATATCGCGTGAAAAATCACGCGATATGTGCTATCTCAAAATATTAACAGATGTGAAAAATATTACAAAAAATTCCGAAAACTGAATAGTCCTGGGGCTGGTTACAGGGTCATTTAGTTTTAAACAAATTCTCGGATTGTCTAAATTTTTGGGTCCTCTTTTTCAAGCCCGGCGCGGTTGCAAACCGCGCCTACCGGGCCTGGGGGTCCAAAATCGGACTAAAAACCGAAAACTATAGTAAAGTTTAGAAATAAATAGACACTTCTGCAGTCCCCCGGTAGGCACGGTTTCCTAACCGTGCCGGTGCAAAGTGTCCCATTAATTCTGGGATCCACTATAAATAGCCCTGGGGCTGGTTAGGGTAATTTATAGTAAAACCTAAAAATAAAGAGACACTTTCATCCCCCGGTAGGCGAGGTTTCCTAACCTCGCCGGTGCACAGTGCCCAATTAATTCTAAACTTTACTATAGTTGGGAAAAAAGTCAAGATATAGTAGGGCTGGTTCCAGGGCCATTCAATTGTAGGTTTTTGGTGTCATATTTTTCACAGGTGTTAATATTTCAGATAAGCAGAAGTCGCGTGACTTTTCACGCGACTTCTGCTATACTTCACCCTAAAATTAACAAGTTTTTCAGGTGAATCATGACAAAAACTTCCTCTTGCCACTTACTTAATATGTTAGCAGAAGTGCCAGACCCACGCAAGAAAAAAGGACGCCGCCACCCCTTAGCCGCAATGCTCGCACTCACGGTTGTCGGGCTCCTATGTGGACAACGCAGCTATACACAGATTGCCAAATGGGCACGCCTCCACCCAGACCTCCGACAGGCTTTGGGGTTCACGGCGAAGCAAACCCCCGCAGCATCAACGTTTCATTATCTCTATCGGCGGCTTGACATCGACACTGTAGAAAAGACCCTTACGCAGTGGACAACACAGACTTTAGCAAGTTCGCACATTTCCACGTCTGACTTGAAGGGACTTGCGATAGATGGAAACCAAACCTTAGGCAACAGTCATACCCAAGACGCACGCAGGACACATCTGCTCGCAGCCGTCTTTCATGAGTTAGGTATCCCTGTCGCAGAATGTGCCGTCAGTGAAAAGACCAATGAAATCCCTGTTTCCATTGAACTCTTGAAGGTTTCCTTTGATATCACAGGGCTCGTCATCACCACGGACGCACTTTTGACCCAACGCAAGTTCTGTCAAGAAATCCTTGAGCATCAAGCAGATTACTGCCTCCCCGTCAAAGCGAATCAGAAACAGTTGTATGAAGATATTCGAGACCTCTTTGAACCCTTTGATGAAACAGACCCACCCGAAGTGGAGCACCGCCGGTTTGAAAATCTTCACGCAGAGGTTGCCGGCGCACATCTGCAAACCTATACGGACACAGAAGACGCAAAAGGCAGGATTACCACACGCACCCTCACCGCAAGTACGCTCTTGACGGAACACACCGACTGGCCGGGGCTACAGCAAGTTTATCAATACACCACACACCAGATGTGTAAAAAGACAGCACACGTCAAGTGCAACGTGCAGTATGGTATCACAAGTCTGACACCCGAACGTGCCTCGGCATCTGACTTGCTCAAACTCCGGCGAGAGCATTGGACCATTGAGAATAAACTTCACTGGGTCCGAGATACCGTCTTTCAAGAAGATGCATCATGCGTCCGAACCGGTGTTATGCCTCAAGTCATGGCAGCTCTGCGAAACACAGCCATCTCTGTTTTACGATGCACTGGACATACAAAAATTACCGACGCACTCCAACTTTTCGCAGCCAAACCTAAACTCGCAGTTAACCTCATAAAATGAGGAATCGTACAATTGAATGACCCTGGGGCTGGTTCAGAGTCATTCAGTTTTCGGTTTTCTGAGTGCATTCTCCGGAATAGGGACGCGCGGCTCTCCGCATAAATCGGGGTTACAAACCCCTCCCACAAAAGTGATTCGTGACAATTGAATGGCTCTGAGACTGGTCAGGGCTATTTAGTTTTCCATTTTTATTCCATTTTTGGGTAACCAAACCCAGTAGGTGCAGTTTCTAACCGCACCATAGGTGTCAATTTAGGGTTTCGGTGCTCCCGTAGGTTGGGTAGAACGGTGTTGAGAGGTCAGATGTCGGTGTTTCAAACACACCTCAAATCCAATAGGCTGCCATATACACGCAAGAACAGAGTGAAACCCAACTTCATACCGTCAGAGTTACTGGCACTTGAAAACAAAAGCGTTGGGTTTCACTCGGTCTCTGATTGATGTGGCGTGTATGGAGAAAACATCGTTTTTCTATGATTTTTACAGTTTTGGTGGCATCCGTTCTACCCAACCTACGATGCGCCGAGGCAGTTTTTCTTAAATTGACGCTTATGGTGAGGTTTGTAACCGCACCGGATATAGGAAAAGAACGTTCAAAATCCGAATAATTCAATAAATTTGATAAAACTAAATAACCCTGGGGCTGGTTAGGGTAATTTAGGAATCATCTCATAGATGAATTGCCGATTTATAAGATAGACTTCCATTTTCGTTTTCTGTTAAAAAGCTTGCTAAGGTAAACTTCTTTGACATAATCATCGTTTTCAGATTCAGGTTACGCCTCATTGTAAATAATATTGCATTTTCACGAGGAAAAAATAGGACAAATTATCTTAACACTATATGTGCTACTTTTTAGCCGCAATCATTTGGCGTGCCTAACAAAAAACAAAATTTAAAAAACAGACTACGGTTTCCTAAATAAAATTATACATAATCTAAAAGGAATATATCATGAAACAGCAAATTTTGACGCAAAAAATCAGCATATCCATTTTCTTGGCACTATTAGTTATTTTTAATATACAAGGTATAGTTTACGCTGATCTGGAGTTCACAGAAGGTGATACAACCACTCGCGAAATAGAAGAAAATACACCTGCAGGCACATACATTGGAGCATCATTGAGATATACCGCAGAGGGAGTCAATAGCTGCTCCAGTGCGATACTTCGTGGTCCCGATGCAAGTGCGTTCGAAGTTATACGTGTCTTCCGTGGTGTGCAGTTGAAAACCAAGTCCACATTGGACTATGAGACCAAGGACTCCTATCAAGTGAAGGTCATCATCTCATCTTCGGTTGGAAACAACAGGGACGCAATCACCGTGACTATTACGGTGACGGATGTCAACGAAGCGCCGATGTTTGCTGAGGTTATTGATGAAACTAACGGTGGAGGGGGTCATATCTACCGTTCGATCCCGGAAAATACAGCGGCAGGTACAAACATCGGGAATCCCGTGTCGGCGATCGATCCTGATGGCTCCGAAGTCGCCTTGACATACAGCCTGAATGGCATGAACGCGGATATGTTTGGGATTGACAGTACTACGGGACAGTTGAAAACCTATGCCCCACTCGACTATGAGGCTTTCGACAACGAGCCACGTGCCTATCTCGTAAGTGTCCGTGTCTTTGATGGTACGATGGATGCTGAAATGGAGGTCAACATTGCTGTTGAACCCATAAACGAATTCGCACCCATGTTTATAGACAGAGACGCGGCGACCCGCGAGATACACCAAAAAGAAGAGGTAGGCGCGAATATTGGGGTGCCTGTCTCAGCGACAGATATGGACATCGGTGAGACTTTAGAATACAGCCTCACCGATGCCGATCCGGATATGTTTGAGATTGATAGTGGTACGGGTCAGTTGAGAACCAAGGCTGCACTGGATTATCAAACCAAGCCAGTCCATACGGTGAAAGTAGTGGTCTCGGATGGTACTCGGATCAACAGCATTTTGGTTACTATTAATGTTTTGGCTGATATTGTCGAAGTGCCAGATCCAGTCTTGGCGAGGATGATTCGTAGAAAACTCGGGTTAGGGTCACGTGCCGATATTACCAAAAAAGCAATGTTGGAGCTAACGACACTGAATGCCAACAGAGGCAGGCCAGAGATAAATATTATCACTGGATTGGAACACGCGGCGAACCTGACGACGTTACATCTCGATTACAATAGCATCAACGACCTCACGCCACTTACCGGTCTGACGAACCTGACAACGCTACATATTGATGGTAATCGTGTTGATAGAATTATGCCGCTTGCGGGTTTGACGAATCTCACGACGCTACATCTCGCGGACAATCGGATAGGTTATCTTGAACCGCTTGTGGGTCTGACGAATCTCACAGATTTACGCCTCGAATTCAATCGGATAGACGATATCACATCACTTGATGGTTTAACCAACCTAAAGACGTTACATCTGGCGCAGAATACCCGACTTACGGATGTCAGTCCCCTCACAGGGTTAGTTAGTCTTGAAACTTTAACACTCGCAGGATGTCCGATTAAGGATTTTACGCCGCTTGCTGACCTCACGGCAGATATTGATGTTCTGGGAGGATCTGCTCCGACAGTGGATAGAAACGGGATCAGTTCCCTTTTGGACCCAGCGGTGCTTCAGACGTTAGATAGAGAAACACTTCAGTCGCTGCTGCACAAATTAAGTGTTGAAAGCGATGGGTCTCTGAAGTACCAGCGAGCGATCACAATGCTTGAAAGCACTCTTGCATCAATACGTCCGGACAAGACGGTGCTGTTGGCGAATTATCCAAACCCCTTCAATCCAGAGACATGGATACCGTATCATACCATATTAACGCGACTATTCTTGTGTATATTTTTTAGATATGTTATTGTGAAGAGATGAAAAAGCAAAAACATGAGGTTTTCCCCCACTTTTCAGTAGAAGTTGTTAAACAAAGGTATCTTGAATGTGAATGTCTTCGGGAACGGACGCACTGGCATATTATTTGGCTCCTTGCGGATACCAGAGATTCACGCACCCCCCGGCAAGTCGCTGAGATTGTAGGATGCACGCCGGACTGGGTTCGCAAGTTGCTCAAACGCTATAATGCTGAAGGCGAAGCCGCTTTGCGAGATAAACGCAAAAATAATACAGGTGTGCGTTTTTTGGATGAAACACAGCAAGCCGCCCTTGCAGCTGCCCTTTCTGCGCCTCCTGGTGATGGGGGTCTTTGGACGGGTCCGAAAGTGGCTGCGTGGATATCTGAGACACTCCAGCGTCGTGTCAGTGACGTGTCAGGTTGGAAATATCTCAAACGTCTCGGTTATACTTTACAAACACCTCGTCCGCAACATCAGGCAGCCGCAACACCCGAGGCACAGCAAACATTTAAAAAAAAACTCAAGGAGCGGGTAGCTACGCTTGAAAGTCAGCACCCAGAGAAACCGGTAGAGATCTGGGCAGAAGACGAGACGCGCTTGGGATTATTGCCGGTTCATCGGCGTGTCTGGGCGAAGCGAGGTGAAAGACCGATAGCCCCCGTGTGTCCGGCATATAAGTGGTTTTATGGTTTCGGTTTTGTCCGTCCACAGACAGGTGAGACCTATTGGCTGCTGATGCCGAGTGTGAGTGTTGAAGTCATGAACCTTGCCTTGGCAGAGTTTGCGCGTGATGTGAACCCGGAAGGCAAGAAACAGATAATCCTTTTGTTAGATCGTGCCGGTTTTCACACGGGTAAGGATTTAGAAGTCCCAGAAGGGATTGAGTTATTTCATTTGCCCCCGTACACACCAGAACTTCAACCTGCCGAACGGCTCTGGCCTTTGTTGCGAGAGGTGGTTGTGAATAAAGTTTTTACAACGCTCTCAGCACTTGAAGAAGCCGTTGTGAAAAGGTGTCAATGGTTCTCTGAAAACACAAAGAAGGTGCAGGCACATGTCGGTTTTCAGTGGATTTGCAAAATGGAAAAATAATACAAATCACGTTAATTTGGTATCACTTGGCAAAGGCAGCCGATGTCCAGATTACCATCTATAATATGCACGGCACAGTCGTCCGGCATTTGGAGTTGGGACATCTGTCTGCAGGTTATTACATGAGTCGAAGTCAAGCGGCATATTGGGATGGCAAAAATGCCTTCGGTGAACCTGTTGCGAGTGGTATCTATTTTTATCAACTGCAGGGAGATACTACATCCCCGCTACGCAAAATGGTTATCCTCAAATAGTATCAAATGACCGTTTTCTCATAGGCGCGGTTTTTTAACCGCGCCTTCCTATCCTCATAAGTACGCCTCCCATACTTCCATCCTCCTGTTCCGTTCAAGTAAATCCCGTTTTCAGCCACAATGTACACTCAAACATGCTAACTGAACGCTCTGAAATTCATTTGACATTTGTTTGTAAATGTGGTTTGATGAGTAGAGTAGCGAATAACCTGTGTAAGGAACAACCTATCTTCATCTCAGGAGGAAAAATGAACGATCTCGCTTGCGAGTTTCTTAGAACCGATTTTGGGCACGAGGTATATGATAGTTGGTATCTTGAGCATGCCAGACACAATTTTGAGGCATCAGAATTTGTAGAAAAACATTTTCCTTTCTATGAAAAAGCACTGCTGTTATCTAAAGATGACAACATATTAGAGGCAGGTTGCGGCATTGGCAGCTATTCGCGTGAATTCGCTCGCCAGGGCTATCATGTTGTTGGCATGGACCTGTCGCCGAACTTTCTTGCTGAGGCTCAAAACATCACACAACTCGAAAATTTAGAAATAGAATTTATTCTCGGCGACTATAATGAAATGCGTTTTGAAGAGAAGTTTTCTGTTGTTTTCTTTGAAGGCTCATTTTTTTATCGTTCCAAGGAAGGGTTGGTGTCGCTCTTAAACCGAATCCATAAAGCACTCACACCTAACGGCAGACTCTATTTTGTTCATGCAAATCAATCAATAAAAAAGCAGCGATTTCCACAGGCTAATTGGAGTGAAATTAAGAAAAACGTGTTTGTCCTGCAAAGTCAAGAATATGACGAAAGTCATGACGGCTCAAGATGCAGTTGGCTTAAAATAGATTTAGAAACCCAGAAACATTACAGATGCGACTATTTCGTTAAGTGTCTCTCTCCGGACGAAATCAAAGACTGTCTTGTGGAAGCAGGATTTATGGATTTCCATTTTTACAAGAAGCGTAGGCTCGAAGATTTCCAGCCAGAGAACGATGATGGGTTCTCTGTAGTGGCTAAAAAGTAACAGTAACAACAGGCACAGGGTGCCTTCCGGTTAGAATCTTATAGATTATCAAAGGTTGTAGTTATGAAAGTCGAAAAACCAAAAGAGAAATATGATCAATTAATCACTGACGGTTATTGCGTCGTTGAGAGTGTCTTGAGGGCAGATATGCTTGAACGGCTTCGGACAGTGACCAGTGAGTTACTTGATGCCCAGACGGAAGATGCGCGCGATGCTTACCGTTCATCTGGCAGCATGATCAGCGTCTATACACATTCACTCTTCGCGGAACTGGTCGTTTATCCACGGACACTTCAGGCTATGGAGGCTTTAGGTTTCTTGAGACCGAAATGGTCATCTGGATACGTCATCAGCAAACCGCCGCAGAGTCCACCCCTATTTTGGCATCAGGACTGGTGGGGTTGGAACGATCCGTGCAGCTACACGGCACTGCCGCAACAGTTGTTCCTCATGTATTATTTGGTTGACACAACACCATCCAACGGGTGTCTCCGGGTTATTAAAGGTTCACATCTGAATCGACATCCACTGCATGACATATTGCCGAGTGCCCACGGAGAAGCATTGCAACGCGTGGATGATACCGACCATCCTGCATATCAGCATTTCCCGGATGAGGTCGACATACCGGTGAAAGCGGGAGACTTGGTTATCGGCGATTCTCGTTTGTTACACGCTTCACACGGTAATCAATCAGATGAACACAGAACGGTGATTACGCTCTGGTATCACCCATTTTTTGCGCTGTTACCTGCAAGAATGCAGGCACATATCGGGAGACTCCGACAGAGTCTTGCTTGGGCAGAAGCAGATTGGGAACGAATTGCCGAACTTGCCCCGATCTGTGAAAACGACGCGGGACCGTTAAAATGGAATCGGAATCCCGGACCTGAACTGAGGTAATTGCGTTCCGATATAGCAAGATTTAATTTGAAAGAGATTGTATCTCATGCTACACTTAAATAGTAAGAAATTTTCTGTTCGGGTGAGACTCGTTTTTCAGTAATAGCCAGTGAGTAATTCGCTAACTTTGAGAATAATGAAGGAGAGAATAAAAGATGGAAACCACAGTCACAAGGTTAAAACTATTATGTGTCAGTTTAATGGTTATGAGTCTGATGTTTGTAGGTATCAGCTCTGCTAAAATTGACTTTGGAGATTGCGTCGGCATGTGGCTCTTTGATGAGGGGAATGGTAACAAAGCCGAAGACTCCTCTGGAACAGGCAATGACGGCACGATTGAAGGTGGGGCAAAATGGGTTAATGGCAAATTTGGCAAGGGTTTGAGTCTTGACGGCTCGGATGATTACGTCGAAATTGCGCACGATGATTCTTTAAACGTTGGCGGTGAACACACGATTGCCCTTTGGTTTAAATTAGATAAGCCTCCCGCTGCTGGCATGGCTGTTGTGACCAAAGATGATTGGGCGCCTGGATTTTGGTGGGATGGGGCTATAATCCGACATCATACGCATGACCCACCCGCCACGCTTCACTATATAGATGCACCTTGGAACCCAGATACAGATTGGCATCATGTTGCCGCTACCTGGGATGGTGAAGAGTTTGAAATATATATGGACGCTGATTCGATTGGTTCTGGTGTAACTGGACCAAACTTAGGAAGGAACCCGTTAACCGACAAACCCCTTTTCTTAGGTATCTATCTCGCCACTGGACAACATGGTCAGTGGGGTACGTTTTTCGGTGGAATAATTGACGATGTTACCATCTTCAATGTGGCGTTGAGTGATGGTGATATTGAAACCATCATGAATGACGGATTAAAAACAGCAGCTGATATTGAACCTTCAGGTAAGCTCACAACGACCTGGGCTGCCATTAAAGCCGATTGACCTACTCCGAAACCCAAAAATTGCGTTGGTTGGCAAGACCGAGTGGGGTTCAATACTGCGCCCCCTCGGTCTTGTCGAAAGTATCACTAAATGGGAGGCGTTTTTATGTCACAACCCCCCCTGAAAGCCTGTCTTGGCAGGCGAGATTCACTGTTTCATGCCTACACGTTTGGTGAACAGGAACGGGAAAAGTTAGATCGGGATGGACATTTTGTTTTGCCCGGTGTGCTTACACCCGATGCACAGGAAAATCTGACACGCTCGCTGTCGCGTATTCATGAACTCTCACGCACGCCGGCAGAAGGGCATGAGCCGAACCGGTTTTCTGCTGAATACGACAGTTATCTCGAAAGTCTGATAGCACATCCACAGATGCTTGAACTTGCACGAAAGGTGTTGGGTGATAATATCCGATACGATCATTGTGTGAGTCTGAACAGACCCGGCGGTAACGGCGGCATTGGGTGGCATAGCCACGGATACTCCGATGACGATCCGAGTTTGGGTTTTGTCCGTATCTTCTTCTATGTTAACGGCTTTGAACCGGACGATGGCGGTTTAAAAGCAGTCCCTGGAAGTAACCTCTATCGGGATGCAAAAATCCATGGACGAACAGATGATGCACTGCGAGAAGAGTGGTTGGCGGGAAAAATGCACCCGGAGACAGGTCAACCATTAGAGATTGAGGCGTTATCTGCACCTCCAGGCACAGTCGCACTGATGTGGACGCATGCAGCACATGCAGTCAGTGCAAGGAAACCCGATAGCGATACCCGTTGGACAGTGGTTTACGCCTATCGGAATCCCGGTAAACCGTCCGGTGCCCGTTGGATTACGCCCGAATTTGAAGGAAAACCGATCCCCGGTGCTGAAGGCTTGATGTCCCTTTATTAGGGTAGTCGCGACGAATTAGGCGAAATACCAAACGCGTATTCTGCACGCACATTTGATGTTGATTTGGCGGGTGCAAAGTGTCCCAGTAATTCTAAAGTCTACCATAAAAGTGTAAACTTAGGAGTTTTTATGCCACAAAACCCAATCTTTCATGATTACACTTTCGGAGATCAAGAACGGAAAGAATTAGATCGTGTTGGTCATTTTGTGCTTCCCGGACTTTTGACTACTGATGCTCAGCAACAATTGACAGAATCCTTGGCTCGGATTGAATCGCGCATATCTGGCTGCAAAAAAGGGTATGAACCGAACAGATTTGCAGCTGAATATGATAGTTATCTCGAAAATTTGATCCCGCATCCGCAAATGCTTAAACTCGTCCGTCAAGTGCTTGGCGAAGAAATCCGATACGACCACTGCGTGAGTCTCAATCGCCTCGGTGGCAATGGTGGTATCGGCTGGCATAGCCACGGATACTCTGAAGACGATCCCCACTACGGTTTCGTCCGTATCTTCTTTTATGTCAACGGATTTGAGGCAGATGATGGTGGTTTGAAGGCAGTTCCTGGAAGCCATCTATACCGCGATCCCAAAATTCAGGCGGCAACAGATGAAGCATTACGAGAAGGTTGGTTGGCAGGAAAAACGCATCCTGAGAACGGTGAACCGTTAGAAATTGAGGCATTATCGGTGCCGCCAGGAACTGTCGCATTGATGTGGACGCATGCTGCACATGCAGTAACCCCAAGAAAACAAGATAGTGACACCAGATGGACAGTCGTTTACGGATATCGTAATCCCGGCAAAGATGCTGGTCCCCGCTGGATTACACCCGAATTTGAGCGAAAGCATATCCCTGGTGCAGAAGGGTTGATGTCTCATTATTAAAGTAGTAGGCACGCTCCGCCGTGCCGTAACCCGTAACCGAAAGCAGCCATGCCACAAAATAAACCGCATATACTCTTCCTCATCAACGACGAACACCGTCCCGATGTCCTGCCGATCGAAGGAGACACGGCTATCCGCACGCCGACACTCTCTCGGTTTATGGACGAAGGCATCTACTTCCGTAACGCCTACACGCCTTCGCCGGTCTGTGTCCCTGCACGACAGAGCTTTCTTTCAGGATTTTATCCCCGTAACTGTGGAAGTCTCAACTTCGGCGATCCGATGCCGACAGAGGTCCGAACGATTCCAGGGCAGTTGGGGAATTACGGGTACTACACCTGCTGCGCAGGAAAAATGCACTTTGTCGGGACGGATGTGATGCACGGCTGGCAGGAACGGGTCGGACGCGATATTATCGGTGCTAACGGTTATCCATATCTACCTGTTAAGGATGAACACTACGCGCAAATTCAACGAGAACCCGGAACCGGTATGAAGCAGAACAAGGTGATTCAGGAGGTGCGAGATGCACAACCCGGCTTGGGACAATGGATGCTCCATGACCAATACAATGTAGATGGTGCGCTGCTGTTTCTTGAGGAGTATTTTGTCAACGCCCCTTACGATCGTCCTAAGTCGAACCCGCTCTGTATGGCGGTGAGCCTCATAGCACCACACTATCCGTATCAATGTCCTCTTGACCTGTTTAACTATTATATGCAGCGGGTAGAGCCGATTGTTGAAGAACCGAACGAGCAGTTTGGATACGACGATTTTTTCAGGGTCCGGGTCGGTCAAGATGTTACCTACCGTCAGGCACATCGAGCAACGGCAGCGTACTACGGGATGATTGAGTGGATGGATGCGCAGTTCAACCGAGTTATTGAGAAACTCGAACATTTGAACGTTTTGGATGATTTTATCATCGTTTTCCTCTCTGACCACGGTGAGATGCTTGGCACGAAAGGACTTTGGGAAAAACAGAGCTACTTTGAGGCTTCGGCACGCGTACCACTTTCTATCTGGTATCCGAAGCTGTTTGGACGAGAACCGAAAATCGTTGAGCAGAATGTCTCGTTAGTCGATCTGTTCCCTACCGTGTGTGAGTTAGCAGGGATCCCCGCACCTGATGAACTTGATGGGAACTCTCTTGTGCCACTCATTGAAGGAAATGCGACGGGATGGCATGATACCGTTTACAGCGAACTTTGGCGCGCCCAGAACGGACCCTCTGTGATGGTCAAAGAGGGCAGTTTAAAGTATTTCCGATTCGACAACGAAAAAGGATGGCCCGAACAACTTTTCGATCTCTCCAAAGACCCAGATGAACGGAATAATCTCATTGACGCGCCTGCCTACGCCGACGCACTCTCAAGGTTGCGAGCGAAAGCCGCTGCACTGCCTGAACCACGACGCAAAGATGAGAACAACAGGTTCATCGACCCACATCGTCCGATCACTTTATCGAATTAAAGTTGCACTCCGCAAATTTAGATTTTTCTATCTAAGATAGGACTTACGCAGCAAGCGTCTGTTCGCCGAGGTCCCCGTGCCTCGGCGACCTCTCTTTTCACGGTTTCGCTCACAGAATCCGAAGCGGACGCTTTCTTCCCAAATGACGTTTGCGTAAGTCCTGTAAGAGATCCGTTACCTAATAAAAGTCGTCATTTCTCTACTATATGCATCTTTGATCCGTTGCGCGTGGTTCAAAAGCAAATCCAATTCTTGTATCTCTTGATAGGAAAAATATCCATATTCGGTTGTTTCGCAACTCAGCCGGAGTTCACCACCCACGATTTCCGCCTCAAAACATAAAGCCACTAACTGGATTTTATTTCCGTCTCGATACACGACTAACTCGTGCGGGGTTGTGTAAACGCCGATTAAACGTTTTATTGCAACTTGCAAACCTGTTTCTTCGTCAACCTCTCGGATACATGCCTCACTTGCGCTTTCGCCTGGTTCCATCCCTCCACTCGGTAAACACCATTGATTGTTATCTTCGCGTCTCGTCAATAGAATTTTTTCCCGATCCTTATCAAAAATAACCGCCGAACACCCGACACGAATTGTACCATCTTGTCCAACACGATGTCCTGCTATAATTTTAGCCATTTTCATTTCTCCACATGTTGTTAAAAAATGTGTACTCGAATAGATGGACTAAACCAGATCGTCTGCCTCAATGAGAAACACACCTTCTTTCTCTGATCTTTGTTTGAGGGCATCTGTGAAACCACTGGCAGAAAACAAAATATATCTCGGATTCCGATTCCACCGGTCAGGGAGTTTCGTAGCATTTTCGATGAGGCGGTTTAGGACATTTTCTCCGACTGGAGCATTCCACCATTTGCACTCCCCAAACCAATGGCTTCTGTCAACATTTTCTGTCAATATGTCAATTTCAAGATCTGATTCCCAATGTGCCCCAACCTGTATGGGAGCAATCTTTAACTTTTCTTCCCAATAGTGTTGGATGTATTGGCAACAAATGTCTTCAAAGATCTTCCCCATATAATGAGGTAAGTTTGGGGCAATCATCTGCTGATATACCAAATCCGCGTTCCCAGATTCGATAAGACTCCGATTAGGTAGCACAAACCGAAACCAGAACTTGATGTAATTATCCGCGATTTTATAAATCCCTTTTTTGCTTTTTTGCGGTACGCGCGCAGCCACCGGTACTTCGCGTCTGATTAATTCCAATTCTCGAAGGACACTCAAATATTTACTCGTGTTTGTTGGAGCAAGTCCAGCCCGTTGAGAAATTTCATTCAGTCGCGTAGCCCCGCCAGCGATCGCGTGCAACAAGCTGGCATACGTTCTGGGTTCCCGAAGTTCTGTACGTAAAAGGAAATTAACCTCATCAAACAAGTACCCCTGAGGGATGAGCATTTCGTTTTTGATATACTGTTCAAGTGTTCTTTGAGAAGCCTCCTGCGAATAGTGTGAGAAATGCAACGCAAATCGATGGAGATACGCCGGAACGCCGCCGAGAATACCGTAGGCGATTAGTTTCTCCTTGGCAGGATATCCGGCGAAAAAACGTCCACTATCGCGGTAGGATAACGGCATCAGTCGGAGTTGTCCTGTACGCCGTCCATATAAAGGGGACCGTTCCGCTAATACTTCCTGTTCCATGAAACGCACCTGCGATCCGCACAGAATCAAGAAGAGTTTGCTATTTTTTCCATGTAAATCCCAAAACCGTTGAATCAACGAAGGAAGTGCTGTGTTATCCTCACAGAGATATTGAAATTCATCAAGCACCAAAATCAGTCGTTCTTTTTCTGACTGTTGGGCAAAATAGACGAGTGCGGCTTCCCAATCACCAAAAACGAGGTTTTGCAGTAGCGGATCATCGAGAAGATACCGAGCGGTTTCGGTGAGCTGCCTGAGGTGGTCGCGTTCTTTCAATTGGCTGGCGAGAAAGTAGATGCTCCTTTTACCCTTACAAAACTGCGTAAGTAGTTCAGTTTTCCCAACCCGCCTCCTGCCGTACAACACGAAAAATTCCGCTACTTCTGAATGAAACATTCGCTCTAAAGCTGCTAACTCTTGGTGCCGATCAATGAACATGAATTTTTTCTCCCTAAATGCGGCGCAAAGTATTATACTCTAAAGTATTATACTCTAAAGTATTATACTCTAAAGTATAATTAAAATCCAGCGAATTAATGAAAACGAAATACATCTATGAATATATCGCTTCCACGGGTATGATGCTCATTGTTAGTACAGTCAAGAAGAATACAAGAAGTTTCACAAAAACACCTATCATTTTGGGGTTTGTCTTGAAATGTTATGTGATTTTCCTTGCACATATTTCACTTTAAATGATATAGTACACTAAACAATCTTGGAGATAATAGGGCTTACATTGATATAGGAAGCAGACAACGGGCAAGTAATGTGGTATTGCCTGTGTAGAAGAAATGGAGGAAACATTCTATAATGTCACTGACACAGCTATTACGTTTAGACGCTTCAATATGGGTTCGCGCCAGTTGCTTGGGTTTTATAATACTCCTGCTGGGGGTAGCAATTACACTGCAATCTGCCGATGCCGAGAAACTTCAGTTTGACCGCGATATCCGACCAATCTTGTCGGATAAATGCTATGCGTGCCACGGTCCCGATCCGGCAGTACGGCAAGCCAATTTACGGTTTGATATCAAAGAAGGCGCGTTCTCTGCACCGAGCGGTTACCCGATCATCGTTCCGGGTGAACCCGAAAATAGCGAACTCGTCCTCCGTATAACACACAAGAATATTGACGAGCGAATGCCGCCGCAGATATCCAATCGGCAGCCAACGCAGGAACAGATTGATACCCTCATCCAGTGGATCGCCGAAGGTGCCGAATGGGAGGAACACTGGGTTTACAATCTACCTAAGCGGGTTGAACCCCCTACTGTCACAGATACCGCGTGGATCCGTAATCCTATTGACGCGTTGATACTTGGGAAATTGGAGGCAGAAGGTCTTGCACCATCAGCAGAAGCGGACAAACAGACGCTCATCCGTCGTTTGAACTTCGACCTGACTGGGCTGCTGCCGACACCTGCTGAAGTGGAACAGTTCTTAAGGGATGAAAGCCCTGATGCTTATGAATCACTTGTCAATAGGCTTCTGTCTAAACCGCAGTATGGTGAGCAGTTGGGAATGTACTGGCTCGATCTCGTGCGCTATGCGGATACGAGCGGTTACCATGCTGACGAAAACGTGAGTGTGTGGCCCTATCGGGACTATGTCATAAAAGCGTTTAATGACAATATGCCGTTTGATCGGTTCACGGTCGAAAATCTCGCTGGCGATCTTCTGCCGAACGCTACGCCTGCACAGAAGGTGGCTTCCGGTTATAACCGTCTGAATCAGACAACCTCAGAGGGTGGCGCACAAGCAAAAGAATATCTCGCTATCTATGCCGCAGACCGGGTACGGACGACTGCATCTGTCTGGTTAGGTGCGACCCTCGGCTGTGCCCAGTGTCACGACCACAAGTTTGACCCCTTCACCACAAAAGATTTTTACAGTTTTGCAGCGTTCTTCGCTGATGTCAAGGGACCTGGGGTGTACGGCGGCGGTAGTAAATGGGAACCCGTTGTTATGCTACCTACACCGGCACAGGAGTCTGGGTTACGTGAGATTGACGAAGAATTAACAAAATTAGAGCAGGTATTCAAAGCATCTTCTCCCGGATTGGAAGCAGAGCAGACGGAATGGGAGCACGAGATTCGTGCGCTCCTCGAATCAACAGATCCTGCTGATTTCGCATGGGTGGACGATGCACAGGCGAACGGTGGTAGGACTGAAGGCACATGGACGTTTGTCGGCAAAAATGAAGCACCTGTTTTCAGTAAACTGTTATCACGTCGCCAGACAGCGGCAGCTGAAAAGACCGTCCAGCACGCTTTCCGAGGTGCCAATCGGAAATTTACTCTCGCCGAAGGCGATCAACTGTTTGCTTATGTCTGGATTGATCCTGAAAATTCCCCAAAAACAGTCATGCTCCAATGGAACGACGGAAATTGGGATCACCGCGCCTTTTGGGGTGAAGACAAAATTGAGTCCGGAGGGATTGGCAATGACACGCCTGCTCACAAACCGATGGGGCCCCTACCAGCAGCTGGCGAGTGGGTCCGACTTGAAGTAGATCCAGCAGATGTCGGGTTGAAGCCGGGCAGTGTGCTTAACGGGATGGCCTTCGCACAGTCTGGTGGTACTGCTTATTGGGATGTTGCGGGCATTGCGACAACGCGTGGGTCTGCAGTGAAACACACACATACGCCACAGGTGATTGCAGCAATTCAGATAGATGCTTTTGTTAGAACAACAAGCCAGCGTGAACAGATTGCAGCGGAGTATCGCCGTATCACGCCTGCACTTGACGGTCTCCGAAACCAGATGGCGGAGTTGCGGAAGCAGAAAACCGAGATCGAAAAGCAGATTCCCTACTCGCTCACGACTGAATCCACGCTACCCCGCACAACGCGCGTGCTACCACGAGGCAACTGGTTGGACGATTCTGGTGAAATCGTCGAACCGATGATACCGACGTTCCTTGGGGACCTCGGTATCAAAAACCGCCGTCCAACCCGATTGGAACTCGCGCGGTGGGTCGTTTCAAAAGAGAATCCATTGACGGCGCGTGCCTTTGTGAATCGCCTTTGGGCACTCTATTTTGGAACAGGACTATCCCGTGTCTTAGATGACCTCGGCGCACAAGGTGAACCTCCGGTCCATCCTGAGCTTCTTGACTGGCTTGCCGTGGAATTTATGGAGAGCGGTTGGAACGTCAAACATATCGTGAAATTTATCGTCACCTCAAACACTTACCGTCAGTCCTCGAAAGCGACGGAGGTGTTGCGCGAAAAGGATGCCTACAATCGCTTAGTCGCACGCCAATCAAGTTGGCGACTCAATGCAGAGACCGTCCGCGACAACGCACTCCTATTAAGTGGACTCCTTGTCCCCAAGATTGGCGGTCCGAGTGTCCGACCTTACCAGCCAAAGGGTTATTACTCAAATCTAAACTTCCCGAAGCGTACCTACATGCCCGACAAGGGAGAAAGCCAGTATCGCCGCGGGCTCTACACACATTGGCAGCGCACTTTCTTGCATCCGAGCATGATGGCGTTTGATGCCCCGAGCCGTCAGGAATGCACCGCCGAGCGTACAACCTCGAATACACCGATGCAGGCATTGACCCTACTCAACGATCCAACTTACGTTGAGGCAGCACGTGTCTTTGCGACACGAATTATCCGAGAGGGCGGTGAATCCATCCCAGAGCGTATCAACTGGGCGTACCAATGGGCGTTGTCTCGGATGCCGCAGCCGAAGGAGTTAGAGATTATGACAAATCTCTATGAAAAGCATCAAGCCGAGTATACTGCTAATCTTGATGCTGTTGGCGCGTTGGTTACAGCCGGCGAGGCACCCGCAATAGAAGGTGTTGAATCTGCCGAACTTGCTGCTTGGACTTCCATCTCACGGGTAATACTGAATTTGCATGAGACGATTACTCGATATTAGGGAATCCGACAATGGTGCCGGAGTTGGCTACTGATGCAATCAAAGAAAAAAGGTTGCTTGACGAGGCGGATCAAACTGTTGAGCAACTCAAAGAGGATATTTTGACGGAACTCGGCGGAGAACCGTTATCCTCGGATGAACCTTTCTTAGATGGGTTCACCCTTGGACAATACCTCAAGTTATCTGAGGCGGAGCGAGCGAAACTTTGGGACGAATGGAATGAAGTAGCACTTGAAGACATAGAAGAAGTGGAGGTTCGTCCGAATGCGCTGCCTGCTTGATAAAATTACAGCACGCCACATCATGGAAGGTTCTCAATCGCGCCTTGATTATACAATGGGAGATCTCAAATGGAACAGACAACACGAATCGAACTCGCAAATCAGGACGATCTGGTTGCAGTTAGATTAGGCGTTATGAGATCCGAAGATGTCCGGCGACTTACCGTCGAAGACGCACTCGTTGATACCGGTGCCACAGGACTCTGTTTACCAGCACCGCTCATCAAACAACTCGGACTTATGCCACTCAGAAAGGTTCAAGCACAAACCGCCAACGGCATCGTGGAACGCGTCATTTATTCAGAGGTGGAATATACCGTATTGCAACGAAGCGACTCCATCCGGGTAACAGACCTTCCTCAGGATATGCCTGTCCTCCTTGGGCACATGATCTTGGAAGCCCTCGATCTCTGTGTTGACATGAAAAAAGGGTTAATCCATAACCCCGCACATGATGGGACATGGATGATAAAGATTCTCTGACAACTAAAGGCACCAGTATATGACACGGGTTTTCGGCGCGCGATGGAAACCCATAGAGGATGCCTACTCCCTTCTGCAAACAGGAGAAATCAAATATGGCTATAGATATTCACGAAGAGACCAATCTTCGCCTTACGAGGCGCACGTTTCTTGGGAAAACAGTACGGAGCATCGGATCACTTGCACTCGCATCTTTACTGAGCCCATCAATTATCAATGCAGCGACGGAAATTGACCAATGGCAAGGGATCATCACCCAGCCGCATGTGCCGCCAAAGGCAAAAACCATTATCCATCTCTGTATGGCTGGCGGACCCTCACATCTGGAGACTTTGGATTACAAACCGAAATTGGCAGAATTGCACGGGCAACCGATGCCAAAGTCTTTCACCGAGGGACAGCCGATTGCGCAACTCCAAGGGCAAGCAAATTCACTCAAATGCCTCGGTCCCACGCATGAGTTCAAAAGATGGGGTGAATCCGGGCAAGAGATGAGCACAGCGTTCCCACACATTGGAAGTCTCGCCGATGATATTTGCATCGTCCGCTCCCTGAAAACCGAGCAGATCAATCACGATCCGGCACACACTTTCATGAACACTGGCACTGCAATCGCTGGTAGACCGAGCATGGGTTCGTGGCTACTCTACGGACTTGGCAGTGAAAATGAAAATTTGCCGGGTTACGTTGTTCTTACATCTTCTGGTGGTGGGCAGGACCAACCGATTGCAACGCGGCAGTGGCATAGTGGGTTCCTCCCAGGTCAATTTCAAGGGGTCCAATTCCATTCAACCGGCGATCCGGTTCATTATGTCACCAACCCTGGCGGCGTGAACACAGAACAGCAGCGCGATGTTGTAGATGCCGTGCAAACGTTGAACGGCATATTTGATGAGACTGTAGATGATCCAACAATTTCAACGCGCATCAGTCAATACGAGATGGCGTTCCGAATGCAGACGAGTGTCCCCGAATTGACTGACATCGCTAAAGAACCGCAGCATGTGCTTGATATGTACGGAGCAAAACCGGGTGACGGCTCCTATGCATCAAACTGCCTGCTCGCACGACGGTTAGCCGAACGCGGGGTGCGGTTTATCCAACTTTATCATCGCGGTTGGGATCATCACGGTGGTATTGAGAACGCGATTAAGACAACCGCTGGCTATGTCGATAAGGCAACAGCGGCACTCGTCAACGATCTGAAACAACGTGGCATGCTGGACGAAACCTTAGTCATCTGGGGTGGCGAATTTGGTCGGACACCGATGGCGCAAGGTACCGGGCGCGACCATCATATTCAGGGATTCTCGATGTGGATGGCAGGTGGCGGCACCAAAGGTGGTATCAGTTACGGTAACACTGATGAGTTAGGGTACAGTGCTGTTGAAAACATCGTGCATGTACACGACTTCCATGCCACGATGCTGCACCTTTTTGGGATTAACCACGAAAAACTGGTCTACCGCTTCCAAGGACGGGATTTCCGTCTCACCGATGTCCACGGACACGTCGTCCGCGACATTTTGGCTTAAAAGTAGTAGGCACGCTCCGTCGGGTTCTCCGTCCACTAGGTTGTGTTTACATTGTGCCTCCGGATCCAGTCATGGTAAGACTTCTATGATTCTGCAAGGACCTATTCAATCTGCAGCAGGTAACCTGATGTTCATTGATTTCCCAGCGATTTTGATGATGAAATGTAAACACTACCTAAAAACGAAGGAAGGGAATTAATCATTATGCCAAGAGAACTCATTGCACCGGCACAAGAACAGGTCGCTTTCCGAGAATATGAAAGCCCACCCTTACAAGCAAATGAAATTCGGGTCAAGAGCCAGTTTGGTGCAGCCAAACACGGTTCAGAGATGGCATCATATAAGGGTTATGCAGGCCCACGCGGTGGCTACGATTCAGAATATAAGGTCTTTCAAGGTAACACCTCCGGAATGGTGCGCTATCCCTCAGGACTCGGCAATATATGTATCGGCGAGGTAACTGAGATTGGCGCGGACGTTACCGAACTTGAGGTCGGAGATCGGGTTTTTCGGCACAGTTCTTTCCGCGAGGAAAATGTTTGGGGTGCTGCAGGTGTACGGAAACTGCCTGATGGTGTGCCTTGGCAGGCAGCCGTCTGTTTAGACCCGACAGATTTTGCCCTCGGCGCGGTGCGCGACGGGCATATCCGCATTGGTGATGCCGTGGCAGTCTTTGGAATGGGTGGCATTGGACTGATGGCACTGCAGCTTGCCAAGTTAGCGGGTGCCTACCCTGTAATCGGTGTTGATCCCCTTGAGCTGCGCCGCAATGTAGCCCTCGAATGTGGTGCTGATATGGTTATTGACCCCACAACAGATGATGCCGGTTTGGAGATTAAAAAAGCCACCAACAAGCGTGGTGCTGATGTTTGTATTGAATATAGCGGTCATCATACAGCACTACAGGCGGCTATCCGCGGCGTGACGTATTTAGGAACGGTTGTCGCTGGGGCATGGCCCGGTATCTACCCAGCGGGATTAGATCTCGGTGCCGAAGCGCATTTCAATCGACCTACTATTGTCTTCTCACGCGCATGTAGCGAACCGAATCCCGAATATCCAAATTGGAATGAAGGCAGACTCTTTGAAATCAGTTGGCGGCTCCTTTGCGATGGCAGCCTGAAATCTGAACCGGTTATACATCCTGTTGTCGATTTTGACGACCTATTGGACGAGTATCCGAAGATAGCGACGCACCCGGGTGAGAATGTAAAGTTAGGTGTTCGATTCGCATAACTGCTGTGTTTGAAATTTGTCCTTTGGGTTTTAGTATTATCAAGTTGTTCACGCATATGACTTCCACCTCTATAGGAACCTACATCTGAAAATATGTGGACAGTTATTCAGTGAACAAGGTCCCATCTATCTCTGCTGGCGAGGTTTCCGATCTCGCCACATTAGATACTGTAAACTTAATTGTAGATTTTACTATAACGACAAAATGTCCAACTCATTGAAAGCAACCGACGAAACACTCTTTTTAAAGCCGGCACGCAGCGGTTACCACCTCTCCAGACTAAAGGACGATGACGAGACAACTGCGGAGATTGCTAAGATTGGATAAAAAGGGCTGCGAGAATCGTCCACACGATAGGTAGTCAGAACACATAATTTTTTAATTAAACATAACATACAGGAGATAATCAGTGCTGAAGAAGGTAGTAAATTTAATTACCATCCTTACCATCCTTGCCACCAGTACTTGTACAAGCGAGGATACTTGGAATTGGGAAGATGATATCAATATAGATAATATCCAAGCAAGCAAATGGATTTTACCTCCAAACCCGACTGTCAGAGGACATAGAGATTCAATAAAGAAAATTCGGTATTCCCCTGACGGAAAGATGCTTGCTGTAGCGAGAGGCAATGGTATTACACTATACAATATAGAGACAAGAAAAGAACTTTTTCTACTCTCTGATCACACAGATTGGGTTCAGTACGTATCTTTCAGTCCCAATGGAAAAAAGCTCGCAAGTGCCAGCTGGGACAAGACAATCCGCCTTTGGGATACCAACACAGGGACTCTCAAATATACACTCACCCAACCTAAAGATTGGACATGGAGCGTAGCTTTCAGTCCGATTGGAGATACACTCGCGAGCGGAAGCTGGGGCACCATCTACATCTGGGATACCAACACAGGAAAACTCAAAAAAACATTTACTAACCCAGATAAGTGGGGTGAGATCAAGTCTATATCTTTCAGTCCAGATGGTAACACGCTGGCAAGTTCAAGTGAAGACAAATACATTGATATCTGGGATACCAACACAGGAAAACTCGAAAAAACATTACCACCTACTAACCAATTCGGAGAAATAAATTACATATCTTTCAGTCCAGATGGTAACATACTTGTAAGTGCAAGTGAAAAAACAATCCAATTGTGGAATGTTAACACAGGAAAACTCGAAAAAATACTCACTGGACATAAGAATTGGGTCGAAGACATATCTTTCAGTCCAGATGGTAACACATTTGCCAGTGCAAGTAGAGATGGAGACATCCGGCTTTGGGATACCAGCACAGGTGCTCTCAAACACATACTCACTGCATATCGTGAAAATCAGTATGGAAAGTTTCGGGACCCTAAATGGTCGGTATCCTTCAGTCCAGATGGAAGGACACTCGCGACTGGAAGTGATTTTGGAACAATTTACTTCTGGAGACACAGAGAAAAGTTTTGATTAACTTCACACAGTCCATAATTCCACTGATACAATGTATTCAATGTAAACATTAGGTTCACTTCATATTAACTGTATTTTGAAAGGAATCAATATGCGTAAAGAATTGCCTGGGATTCTCCGTCCCAACCCTAAAGATACTTTGTGGAGATACCTTAGTTTCCTTGTTTTCGTCCAAGCACATGGGGATCCAGTTGATCAATGAAAGGCTATCAATCCGAGTCCGTATCTGCTTTCAAGAGGGGTTAAAAGGTCTCAAATCACAACAGCCTACCTTTGAAACCCTTATCATAACTGGACATCAACTTTTTCAAGGACTCTTTGGTGCCGGAAAAGCGATAAAAATCGTGGTTTTGGTTTCCTTTTTCTCTCAAAGGTGTGTAGAAGTTCTTTGCCACCTTTTGAGGTGTTGTTTTCTCAATGCGTGTGTAGGTTTGTGCGTGATTAGAGCGAGTATGGTTTCCTACACTTATTGGACAAAAACAAGGTAGTTTCGAGAAATTTGCGGGTCTCTTATCAACAAAATCCTTATATTTTGCAAGAGCCGATCAATTTGAAGATCCTTTTGAAGGCCGTGTCCCGCCATTGATAGATGAACTGTACAAACAACATACACAGCGTTTGGGAGAAGAGGGAAGTCAGGCTATAATAAAATTATGGGAAGAATGGCGTAAATGGGTCATGTGTTCCTGTTGGCATCATGGCGATCACGAATCAATGGCAATGTGGGAAAGGGAAAGATATGACATGAACAAAAGCGGTATAGCCATAAAAACCACCATGCAATCTTTGGAAGACAGTTTCACACGTGAAGAAGGTGTGGATGTATATATAGGCAAAGTCGAGTACATTGATCATCAATATCTTGATGTTCCTCCAGATATTCTTAATATGAACACGATATATACCCCATTTTTCTATAAAAGAAAAGCTTTTGAATGTGAGAAAGAAGTGCGTGCAATCATAGACCCTACACTCCGCAGTTATTGATCTGGAATATAACATTTTTTGATGTCTCCACCAAAGAGGTCGAGAATTTGATAATGAATGGGTTTAAGATTTACCACCACTCGCTGGATGTCTTCGCCTTGTTGTGTGAGTAAAACATCAATACCCTCAAAGACTTGAAAAATACGCCGTAGGGTTGGACGTTGGGTCGGTTTGCCAACTTGGTTGACGAGGGTTTGGTTTTGCTTTATGAGTTCGGTGCGGAGCCACCGTTCTGCGAGCGCATAAACGAGTAAAGCCAGTCCCATCACCATTAGCAATGCCATGATGCGCTGCGGTTTTTCTAAAAATAGGCTTGATGCGAAGAATAAGGGGTCTTTGAGAAATCGGAATCCGCGTTCAACGGAGACGTTTTGTGCTTTGTAAGCTGAAAGTATGGTAGCTTCGTCAAGTAATGTGGCATCTAACTCATTAGTTGCGAGGACGAACTTGCCTTTACTTTTCTTGACGGCTTGAATCGCCTCAGCGTCTTGAAGAATCTCAGCAACGATGCGAAAACCGATGCGTGTGGGGTGTGCGTCTTTCTTTGGACGCCCTTGATGCGAGTAATGGGGCACACAGACGCGTTCAACCTTTGAAAACTTATGATATCGCCACGACGCAGAAATCAAACGCGCTGCTTCGTGGGCATCCATCTCGGAGCCAAACTCTTTACACCTCAAATGTTGGGTCGCTTTTTCAGCAGTTTTCCGTTCTTTGGCAATTTGTTTCTCCAAAGTCGCCACTTCGCGTTTATACGCCGCTTCAGAGTAGACGACTAACCATCTTTGATCCACACCTGCGTAGGTGTTTTCAACGCAGTGATAACGATACCCATTTTCAGAGGCAGGTCGCATATCTTCTATAGAGAGGCTTTCATAGAGGGCTTTGACAGCCGTAAGCGTCTCTGGCACTCGGGTGATGAACCGGACATTGGATAAGGTCGCAAGGTTCGCAGCCGTATACAACGCACTATCAGCAATAAAATAGGGGGCATCCCCCCGAAGTTCCTCAAGATACGCCGCTATCGTCTTCGGGAAACTCGTTTTGTCAGTCTGATTCCCATCAAGCACCTCTAACCAAACCGGGAGTTGAGACTGATAGGAACAAATTAGTTGCACAACAACCTGTTTCAAATCCGGGCGGTGATCGCGTGAATAGCCATGCGCCACTTGTATCACGTTTTCAGCATCGCTTTGCTGATCATAGCAGCCATGGAGACTAAACGTCGTGCTATCAAGGTGAACAAAGCGATGCTGAACGTCAAAGGCGGATAACGCCTGACTTGCCACCGTCGCGAAGACTTCCGTGACTCCCTTTTCATAAAGGCAGTCTAAGGCGCGACCGACTGTGTCGTCAGTGAAGTCCGACGCACACAAGCGTGGGTGAATCAAGAGATCCACAGGTTTATTGGAAAAAAACTCCGGCGTCAAATACAACGGACGCCCCACAAAGCCAAGCGCATTGAGTATCATCGCCATGACGGCTTCGCCCACGGAGACTTTACGCCGCGTTTGACCGACAAAGGTATCAATGGTTTGAATCAAGTCAATACGATCACAAATACCAGCAACTATCCCAAGATGATCTAAGCGCTGGGTAGCAAAGGTCGGTGGTGTCATTAGATTATAGCCTCACAAGCATTTTGTTTGCTACAAGCATACCATAAATCTCTTAAATCCGCATCCATAACTGCGGAGTATAGGATAGACGCTTCTCCTTATATAGAAAGGAGATTTTACAGAGTAAAAGAGGGTTTTTCTCTAAGGCCTGAAGAATTTGACCTAAAAACTCTTCAAAGAAAAATGCGATATCCGAAAAACAATGAAGGTAAAGGCAAGAATCTATGTGTTGATCTCAAAACGCTGATTAATGAGGTAATTGTAGCACCACGTGCTCACGATTGGGTTATAAAAGCGATCGAGTCAATAGTTCAGGCGTACGGATTTGATTTTGAAGTTAATCCCTCAACACTTTTAGACGAACCTGCTGAAATGGGGAAACGTTAAATTCATTTCGTATAAATCTACGCAAGAAGTAGCATAAAGAGAACCCTTCATGTTGAACTTAACACCCGAAAAAAGACGACACCGCCTCCGTATGCGGCGGTTGGATAAAGCACGCAAGAAGGCAGGCTGGAAAGAGAAACGGAAACGAGATTTCGGTAGTGTAAAATGGAGGTGGAAATTGCCACATTTTATATTTCCAACGTCGAAATTGGAACGTTTTATATTCCCAACAAAGGCAATTTTAGTAGAGAAAAACAGGAACGCAACTATCGGAAAAGACGTGTTTGTTGAGTTCAATAAACATGGCAATGTTGAACGCGTTATTGGTGTAGATGACAACATTGACTACACCTACCTACTCGATGACCAAAAGTATGGTGCATCATTAGTTGAACCTCTAACAGGTGGCGTTATAGCCAACTCGCGCGTCGTTGAACCCCTAACAGGGAACGTTTTTGGTAATCCTTTTGTTGCCTCTTTCAGTGTCCGTCTTTTAAAAATATGTGTGTTTTTCATCGTCTGTGAAGCACTTTTTCCGATTCTGTGGGCTTACCACTTCTATAAATCGTTTGAAGAATACGGAGCGGATGAGAGTGATTTCGTTGGCGTTTTATGGTTCTCTTGGCAATTTCTCAAACTCGGATTGTATCCGTTTCTCCTTGCCTATTACATTATAAAGGATTGTCGGGAGATCCATGCGGATACCTCGTTATGGGCACTCCTTAAACGGTTATTTGAATAAATAGACATTGGCAAGGCAAATATGAAAGTTTTTTCAAGTCCAAAGCTACTTATTGCGTTTTTTATTCTACTCACTTAAACTTTAGTAGATGCGAGTATGTCTCGAAACTCACCAACATCCGTTTTGTGGAACTGGAAGCAAGAGCGTAAATTTGGAGGAAAGGATAACCATGACCGCTGGAATCATGCTGGTTTTAATGGGCATTGCATCAGCCCAAATTGTTAGCGACAACGTAATGGAAAGCATCGAAGTGACGCCGAGAATCGAAATTGTAGAAATACCGCGCGAATTTTCTGCTTTCAGGCAAGTCGGTTGTGACAAATATGTCAACGTTTTCGGCGTTCACATCTTCGCAAGCCGAACGACACCTGAAGATAAACTCTCTCACGCCGCAGGCGTTTTGGCACAATATCTCGATAACGACGAAGACGGTATTCCTGACAACACACGGGTTCTCAGTCACTTGGTGAGCCGAAACGTCTTCATCATCATGCCCGGCACAGAGGCGGAGATGAAGCAGTTGGAAATGGATCCGGTAGACAAGGCCGGCTATCGATTCGGTCAAGGCCTATATGGCGAAGAAACCAAACCAGATTTCCTTGTTGCTGGCAAAATCAACTCCCCCGATGGCGGGTACTACGACGGCGCATTAGAGGAAATTCTGCATCCTATTACACAACATGGTTATGCCAACGCTTACCCCGAGGTGTTCGGGGAGGTACGAGGGTCCATCTTAGCGAAGTGCATGGATGCCGCCCGTGGCGGATATTTCGAGCAAGTGCCACAAGATGGTCCCAAGAGCGGATATCCGGCAGAAGCCTGGTATCACTATACGGATGAAACCTGTGACTATGGCTGCATGGTTACAGAGTATATCTACTGGGCTTTGACATCAATATTGGGGACACAGGACTTTCCAGGGCGACACGAAGCACTCGAAGTCGAATGGGAATTGAATACCAGAGAACGGGTTAGAACTGGCGATGCTGCAGTCTATGAACTTCTGACAGACCCTCAATACAGATTCCCGACCAAAGCACCAGATGGAAACTACAAACCATCGGCATTTCCTGTTACAGTTGTTCCAATCATCGCTATTGAAGATGAAGATGAATGGCAGTAGTAGTACCTTGTGAAACAACAGATCGCAGCGTCACAGTAGGAAATAGAAGCACGCAAGCAAGGACGCATTATCGTAGTCCTGCTGCCCGCAGTACCGTTTCCTGAACTGTGAACTCATGATCAAGTGAACGGTCAGGGGATTTCTCGCCCCGAATATCAGCGACAAACGCTCGAAGGCTTTCGACGTAACGCGGGCGCCGTTCCACAAGCACTGTCTGCCAGCCTTTAGCATATCCATCCCGTTCCTCATCAAGACACAACCGCAATTCTGGGGGTTCAAGCGGCTCAAGAATCGCACTACCGCGTGTTCCGTAGACTTCCAAACGCCTCGATTTGCCCGGATCAACTTCCAACGCCGTCGACTCCAGAATCGCTAATGCTCTGGGGTATTCAAATACAGCCGCTGTATTGTTCCGATACCACGGCACGTCATGACCTTCATGCCTCGAAAATGGTGTCACCCGTGTAGGTCGTCCCAACAATGCAACGATAATATCGGTGAGATGACAGGCGAGGATAAACATAATGCCGCCCGAGTGTTCGCCGAGTGAATCCCAACGTTGCCAATGGTCTTCGCTTGAAAATCCTGATGAGATTCGCGCCCGAACCGAAAAAATATCACCGAGTTTGCCAGAGTTCACCCAATCAAGGATAAACTGAAAGCCAGCATTATATCGGTACATATAGCCGAGTTGAACGAGCAGCTTTCTGTCTCGTGCAATGTCCAAAACCTCTCGAAACGTATCAAGGTTATCACCAGCAGGTTTGTCAAACCAAACATGCTTGCCGTGTTCAAGAATTTCCCGTGCAAAGGTGAGATTCTGTGACACACGTCCCTGCGCCGCAATCCCAACGATTGTTTCATCATCAAGCATTTCTTCTTTGGACGTAAACCAGTGAACGCCTTCGTAAACCGGGCTTTGACCAAGGGTCTCTCGGACTTCTGCTGATGGCTCAAAGACACCGGCGAAATCAATTTCGTCACTTTCCTTCATCACGTGGGCTTTCCCCGAAGCGTGGTCATGGGAAATACCGTATTGTGCAAGCCTCATTTTCACGTCTTTTTCTCCTTAGATAGTATCATCTTTGAAATCTGTGATTGCCAAAAACATCAGGTAGGTTCCATGATTCTATCACATAATCCACATTGGTTCATCTAAAAAATAAGTGAAATTTTATTGGGGTTATTTAGCTTTAAAAATCTTGCGGACTATACATATACTACACCGATCAAGGCAGCGGAATTGGAACACACCGATTTTTCCTTGATTTAAGGTTGGCACGGCTATTAAAATGGAAACACCTATCACGACACTTTTGCTGATTTTAACACGTATAACGCGAAATAGAAAAGGAGACAAGAAGATGAGAAAATATTTCTGGATGCTCACGGTTCTTGCGTTTTGTGTTCTAACTTTCGAGGCAACAGCGCAAGTGACGAAAGGCTTACACTTCTACATGCCGTTCAACGAAGGAAAAGGCGATATTGCCAAGGATGTCGGTCCGAAAGGGTTTGAAGCGGAACTCCATGACAGCGCGAAATTCGTCGCAAAAGGCAAGGTCGGCGGCGCGATTGAATTCTCGGGAGGACCTGCACTGATAATCGAGCCGGGTGGTCAAAGCGACCTCTATGTTGAACATTTGACTGTCGCGGTTTGGATACACCCTTTTGAAATATCAAATGTCGCTCTCGGCGCGGGACACGTTTACGGGAACATCTTTTACGACAAATCGGGTACAAGCGACGATAATGTCGAATTTGGACTCGGTAGTGGCGAGGGATTGTATTGGTATATCAATTCTGGGCAAAAGAAGATGGGTCCGTTTAACGGTGCCGATGTCGATATAACGCTATCACTGCCGAATTTAGGTTTAAAACCGAACAACTGGTATCACGTCGTCGGTACCTTTGACGAAGAGAAGATTCAGATCTACCTCGACGGGGAACTTGCGGGTGAGAAAGAGGTGCCAAATAATGGTCCCGTGATGGTCTGGAACGACAACAACATCGAAATTGGTGGGCGACCCGATACGAACGGCGGTGCCAATCTCTACAAAGGTCTGCTCGACGAATTGGCGGTATACGATCGTGCGCTAACAGCGGCGGAAGTTGAAACAGTCATGAACGCCAGAGACATCCTGACCGTGGACATTGCTGGCAAATTGACAACAACATGGGGTGCCCTCAAGACAAAGTAGTAGGCACACGCCGTGTGCCGTACACAAACTATCCCAAAACGGTAGGTGCGGTTTTGCGGCGTACGCGCCCAAATGCGATCTGCATTCCCAACCGCACCCTATTATGTGTCAATTTAGCGGAATATCGTAATCTATAATGGGACCGCCTTCCCATTCCCGCCACTCTGTATCGTGTTCGTAGAAATCCACCATCTCCTCCGCTTGTTCGCTTAGGATACGGTTTCTCTCCGCCTTTGGTAATTGCAAAAACTTACGGCGTTCACTAAGTGGTTTATCAGTAGACGGATCCATCGTCTGATTAAGAAGGGATTCGGCTTCTGTATCACAGGTTGGCTCACCCCACAATTGGGCGGACTTAATTCCAAAGGCGGAAGCGATTCGATTCAGGACTCTCGCCGTCGGTTGCAGTTTCCCTTGTTCATACTTTGACAGCGTTTGACTACTAACCAGCCCATCAATAGCAGTCTCTAAGTCCCTGAGAGACATACCACGGGCAATTCTAAATCTTCTCAGTTGTTCTCCTACCATGATTACAATACCCTTCATTTTTAGAACGGAATGTCATCAGATTCATCGGTTGTTACAAGCCCTAGCCCCTTTAGAAAGGAGAGGACGCTTTCGATATCCTCTGTACTCACGTCCCAACCGTACTCTTTGGCAACCTTTTGAACCTGTTCTATTGTGCGTTTCCCGCGCCAACTGACAATGTAGTGAACCTTTGCGGCGATAGAGAGTTTGTTAAAATCGTGAGCGATGTCGTGAGCGTTTATGCGATCGAGTTCCCTTTTCCATTTTTGGAGTTCTGGATCGTTTTCAATATCGCTCCATAACTCTTCGGCATCATCAGTCAAAAAATAGGTGTGCCGGCGAATTTCACCGAAGACATTTCGATCGAAAGATTCAACATCTTCATTAAGGAATCCATGGGCGACTAAACTATCCAAGTGTCCTGCAAGCAAGCTGCTGTAAGGGCCGTAGCGATGCGCGGTGAAGTCAAAATTAACGCCCATGAGGACCGATAAAAAGTAGACCTTCTTTTGGAGGAGGGTTCTCCCCCGTAATCTATTTTCGGGTTCGCTCTTGACCACAAGTAAAAGAACATCTATTGTGTACATTTTATCACCTTTCATGCAGAGCGCAAAATGTTTTGGATTTCTGGCTCAAGTGCCAATCGCCGCTGCTTTTGAGATAGGTTATCTCCGTCCGGGGGGACATAAACTTGCACCATCTCTAGAGAAGTTTCGTCGTCGGTAGGAGGTCTCGCGAAAAATAGTTCGCTTGTGTAATCGCTCATAGTGCGTGGTTCGGAGCTCCACTCGTCAATGATTGTGATCGCTTCCGGATTCAAGATGTAACTCCGGCTTCCGTAGTTAGGATTCCGAATCTGAAGAGGTTTGATAATCACGTAATCCGCGTCAATCCTAAGATGATCGGCAATTGCTGTCTCTAATTGCTGTCTGAGCTGCGGATCGTCTTTCATTGCAAGAAGTCGCCTCTTAACCCTGATATTGGTTTCATCTTTGAGCCGGAGGTTTGCAACCGTTTTGAAGAGTTTTCGGTCGTAAAGTCTGTTGAAAATTGTATGTGCTTTCTCTTGTGGGCAGTTTCTCAAGATGTCTACTACATTTTCATCGTGGTAATTTAGATACTTCTGGATGAAGTTTTCTTTATCATTTTCGTCGTATTGATAAAGTTCCTTCATTTTTGTATTGCCCGCTTCAATTGCGAGGGTAATCCCACGGATAATCATCTCGTTAGAAATGAGGCTGACTCGGTGCCAATAGACCTGCTGTGTCATGTAATATCGTGCGAGCAAGAGTTGTTCAAGGGCATAGATCCCTTTACTACTAATTGCAAGGGAGGTTTCTGTTTTATCAACCTCAATAAGACACGATTCAATAATCTTCTCCAGATCGTATATCCCGTATTTGACACCGGTAAAATAGGAATCACGCAGGAGGTAGTCCATTTTATCCGCGTCTAATTCACTGGAGACGATGTCGCGTTGCCAATCTTGTGTATCTTGCCCCTGAATCATGTCTGCTACGAAATCACATTCCTCTTCACTCAAAATGTCGCGGATTTCCGGATCCGTCCGAACAATATCGACGGTAACTTTCTCGTGTATCTTTTCGCGCATGTGCCCCATATCAGTTCGATCCAACGCATAGGCATCCAATAGATATTCTGAAACGTGACTAAACGGCCCGTGTCCAACATCATGAAGCAACGCCGCAAGCCGAACCCGATCTATGTCTTCATCACATATCTTAGTTGAATTCAACTCCCGGAGTTTGGTACAAATTTGCCCGGCGACGTGCATCACACCAATTGAATGATCAAAACGCGTATGCACCGCACCCGGGTACACCAAAAACGTCATCGCCAATTGCCGAATTCGACGAAGCCGTTGAAACACTTGAGTGTCAATCAGGTTCTTCTCTTTTTCAGAAAGTTTGATAAACCCGTGAATGGGGTCTCGCATTTCGTGGGGACGCTCTGTCATATTAAAATTATACCACTTTATGTTAAGTAATTCAAGTCAATTTTCGCTATTTTCGGATTTTCCTGATTTTTCGCGGGTTACGGCATACTCATAAAACCCATAAAGTATGGTGTTACGATAATACTTAAGACGCATATGATAAAGATGGAAAAATATAGGGCATAAAACTGCACTGACGCAATAGCATACAAATAGAACACTAACCGCTTCTTTCTGAAAAGCAATGAAACCAAGTCCTCCCGCAATTAACCAACAAAATAACCTAAACAAAGATTGCCTTTTTACGTTTTGCTTGCCTTCTTCTCTAACTTTCCTTTTTATCCAAAGAAACACAAACACCAAAAGCCAGATTAAGATTAATATCCATTGCAAGTACTGTGGTGGAACAAAAATTCTAACTAAAAATCCGACTGCTGCAAGAAAAAAGATACTTCCTATCAATTTGGCAGAGTTATATTGAGCTAATAATGTAAAACCGCGCGAGTAAACGTCTGGGCTCTGCTTTAGAACAGTAGTTCGACACAGATCAAAAATCTCTATATACTTTACATTATTTTTCGCCTTTTCTGCCTCCTCGCGTACAGTTTCTACTTTAATGCCAAAAACATCTTCAATTTTGGTTTTGAAATTTTTTACAAATTCATCTGTATAAGGACTAAAATCTTCAGAATCATCTCTGTATTTACAATCAAATAGAGCTCTCTCAAACCACCCGTCACGGGAATGGAATCTCTTAAGAGACTCAATATTTACCAGTTGTCTAAAGAGCCAATATATCAATCCATCAGTAGCGAAACCAACGAGATAACAAATTATCACGTACAAAATCCCTTGCGTTACAGTAGGACGCAGGAACTGTGCTAATTCGCTGTTTTTATCTTTTAATTCATTCGGTAGATTTGACAGCAGCGCGGGGTTTATCAAAATCGCCAGTATTATTATTACGATTAACCCAGGCACTGTATACCCTAAAAAGTCATATAGATTAAACGGAATTCGCATGAATTCTACCCCTCAAAATGAAGACGTTTATCAACAGGAACTTGCAGGAAAATCAAACAGATCAATTAATGAATCACTCACCAAAGATGCCATCGTGTAGCTCCTCATAAACCTTCATACCGGGTTGAATACGCGGAGCGAGCATATCCATCATGAAACTTTCCTTGTCATTCCCCAAGTTAACTGATTTCAAAACTTTTTGGGCAGCACCATGGACTTGTTGAACAATAGGTTTCAGATTGTCGGACGATTTTAATCCATGCTTGTCAAGGGCACCTTGTTTTGCAGTAAGTAAATCGTTAATCTTATCGGACGCGTCGTGGTCTTCACACAACTTAGTTAGCACCTCGTCATCAAGCAGGTAACTTTCAATGGTTGTCCGTGATAAAGTGTAGATACCTTTTTTCGCGTTCCTCTTTATTTCGCCATCCGTTGCCTTATCCCTGTCTACGATCCCGATGACCTTTGCGTTTCTCGCAATCTTCCCGATTGCAAGATTCGCTGCTGTTACGGACTTTTCTACGTTGCTTCGCGCCCCCAGAGAAATAAAATGAACTTCAGGGTATGGCTCCTTAAAAATGTTCCTATAGCACGCCTCATCAAACTCTTCGCCTTCGCAGAACACAGTCCTCCCGGTTACCACTAATTCAGCGAGATCGCCGAGAGCAACTTCATAGGTGCGCGTCCAGAAGTCCGGATCCGGTTCAATAGGTGTTAGTATCACTTGTTCGTCGAAATTATCCTTACCGAAATCAAGAAATACGACTGAATCCGGATCTTCGCGCCAGAGGTCTTGTGCCTTGCGCACCATGCCAAGGGAATGTGTGGCGATCCACAACTGAGAATTTTCAGGAACAAGGTTGTAGAGTTCCTCAAGGAGTTTCCCTTGAAGTTCTGTGTGCATGTGAGCTTCCGGTTCGTCAATGCAGTATATGGTGTCGGTAAGCTCAACCTTAGCAACTATTAAATCCAGAAGCAGATCTAGCGCAGCTTTTTCACCACTGGCTAGATTTTGAAATGAAAATCGTTTGCTTATTCCTTTGTCAAATTGAAAGAAAATTCCATTTGCCGGATTGCCCAAGTTATTCAAAATCATCTGTTGATCACTGAATAACCTGTTTATTGCCCGATAGAGTTCGCCAAATGCGTCGTTTTGAAGAACTTCTAAACTTTTTTCTGGTCGTTCACTACCTGAGGTCCGCTCTAACCATTGAGATGCTAATCGCCATAAATTCATTGTAACAGATTCATCGTTTTCTGCTAACTTAAGAAACTGACGGTCTTCTTGAGGAGGACCAAGAGAAGTGGAATAACTACTTCTACTAATTGAATCATTTCTATAGGAGGTCCGAATACGTACACTTTTTTCCCATACTTCTGGATTTTTAGGTTTTGTGTGATACCTTACCTCCACCGGTTTGCCATCTTGTGTTGGCAATTTGGATTTACTATAGTAATCTAAATTGTCTCTATAGGCATAAGATTCCTCAAAACCCCAGCTCCTACCCCCTGAAAATCTATAAGCGTGTAAAGCATCAAACACCGAGGATTTACCACTTCCGTTTGGGCCTATCATCACTACAAGTTTCGCCTTTTCAGATAACCCCTCAATAGTCAGATCAGTAAAGCGTCTAAAATTCCTTAGTTTAATCGATTTTATCTTCATATATCATATTCCTAATCGTTGATTCCATAAAGCGCAGAAACTTTTTCATATAGCTTATTTTCAAGGCGAGATACCTTTTTCTTAAGACCTTTCCGCTTGGCAGCGAAAATCTTATCAACCAATTCAACAATCGGGGTTTGCTGTTCAGGCGACACATCCGGAATCAGCAGCTGCTTCCAGTCGTCAGGGTAGATGTGGATATTATTGCGACGATTTGCCCTTAAAAAAGTCACGAGTAACAGTAGAATTCATCGCACCAAGCAAAACTTCGTGCTAAACTGGGCAACTTGTTTTTTCAAGTTCTTCCCACATCGGTAAGTTGAAACGCCTTGCTTTCAGTTTTTTCTGGATCAATGTGGATAAAACTGGGCTCACCGAACAGAAAACGGAGCCCCTTGATACCCGTTAATTCATCTTTGAGTTTGTCAAAGGCGTAAATGGTGAAATAGGCGGAAACAATGGAGAGGGCAAAACCGTCTTGGATTTTATCTCGCAAAAAATCTGCGACGGTGCCGTACATGCTGTTGTCTCGGATGCGGGAGGTTTTTGACATTGTGTTCTTTTTCCGAAAGTAATTCTGGGAGGTCTCTTTGTCAAGTCCGGTGCGGTTGGGAAACCGCACCTACCGGGCCTGGACACATTACCCAAGTTATTTTTTAATCTTCATCCGGGGTGCGGTCGCTTGAATATACCGTTTCTATAGACATTTCACCCCTCTGGGGTGGGAAAGTGTCTGAAAACCGTGTTGAAATGCCTAAAATCCGTTAGTGGCAACTTGGGTTATAAATATATTATCATTTGAGGGGTGCTACCGGAGTCCCCACCCGTTACTGGGAAGGGGAGGTCGCTCCTACAGCGATCACTTTTTATGATACCAATTCTGTTCATAATTTGCAAGCATAAAAATCCAAAATGTGCTATACTAATTGTAAATTAGAATTTAAATCAATAGGAGAAAAAAATGAAAAAATGGATAATATGCTTAGCAACCGTTCTCTGTTTCGGTATTGCTGCTTCCCACAACATTAGTGCAAAAGAACTCACATTAGATGACATCTTCCCAACCGATCAGGTGATAGATGTACAGATCACCGTTTCGGAACAGGATTGGAATACGATTCGGTATCAGTCACGGAATTTTATGAGCGCGCTGAACGAGAGTCGCCAATTTAAGCCGATCGAGCATCCGTATACCTACGTTGAAGCAAGCGTGAGCATTGACGGTGTGGTCTTTCCGAAGGTCGGGATCCGCAAAAAAGGGTTCATCGGTTCGCAAAGCAATACACGGCCTTCTCTCAAGATCAAATTAAATCACATTGACAAACAAGCTGAGATTGAAGGATTAACAAACCTCACACTTAATAATAACCAACAAGATATGAGCCAAGTTAGCCAATTTATGGGCTACGCGCTGTTTAATGCAATCGGATCCCCGGCGCCGCGGTGCGCTTACGCGAAGGTAACGGTGAACGGCAAAAATCTTGGCATCTACTCTCATGTGGAGAGCATACGCAAACCGATGCTGAAACGTGCATTCGGAAAAGGCAAAGGCACACTCTACGAAGGCACCGTCGTCGATTTTAACAAGGAATGGGAGAACAGTTTTGAACATAAAAGGGGCGATGATGCACTCGGCCGAGAAAAAATAAACGCATTGATTGATGTTCTCGCAGATGACCAGGTGACGGAACAATCCATCGGCGAACTCGTTGATTTAGATAGCTTCTACCGCTTTTGGGCAGTGGAAAGTTTGCTCGGCTTTTGGGATGGTTATTCTGGAAACAATAACAACTTCTTTATCTATCTCAACCCTGATACGGACAAGTTTCACTTTTTACCGTGGGGAGCGGATTCGCTGTTTATGAAGTTCAGCATGCTTGATTTCGCTAAAAATTCACGGGCACCGATTTCGGTCAAGACGCAAGGCTTGATTGCGTACAGGCTGTATCAACTTGAAGCAGGACGCGAACGGTACGCGAAAATGATGACAGAACTCCTCAAAAATCATTGGAACGAGGCAGAACTGTTATCTGAAGTAGACAGGATCGCTGCAATGATTCAGCCGCATCTGATACCTGGACAACGTGCCTTTAAGGGAGAAGGATGGTCGGAGAAAAACGTTACTTTTGAGGGCACACTTGAGACAGTCCGTCACTTTATTCGCACCCGTGAAAGCGACATATTGCAGGAGATGGCAGACGGAATGCCTCTCTGGAAAAAGAGACCGCGCCCACCATTTGTTATGGGACCCGATGGGTTTGACATGAAGCAATTTATCCAATTGCCTGAAGAAGGTCTGTGGCATGCCGCACGCATCGGTGATATTCCAGCGATGAAACGCTACATCGCAGAAGGTGCCGATGTCAACGCACCAGATGATGATTTAAACCTATCTCCATTAGCATGGAGCGCACTTCACGGACAAACTGAAGCCGCTCGCCTCCTTATCGAAAATGGTGCTGATGTTAATATGAAAGACGGTAAGGAGAGTACACCGTTGCACAGTGCAGCAGTGTTCGGCAGAGCGGGTGTCGCGAAACTTCTCCTCGAAAACGGCGCAGACTTCCAAGCACGCAACGATGATGGCGCAACACCAGCAGATTCATTGCATCTTGATTGGAGAACTACTACTTTCATTGGTGGCTTGGTAGGCGTTGAGGTCGGACAGGAAGAGATCGCAACCATGAAAACAGGTCGGAACGAAATTGCGAAACTCTTCGGGGTCAAAGAATTTGACAGCAAGGGCATATCCTCCTCGCAAGATCTATCGGGAGCGGTGTTCACCGGCGACCTTACAGCGGTTAAACAGGCTTTAGCAGATGGGGCGGACCCTAACGCGCAAGATCCACAGTCTGGAAGCACGTTGCTGGCTACCGCTGCACTGATGGGACATACAGAAGTTGTAGCACTCCTTCTTGAACACGGCGCAGACATCAATGGGAGAAGCCGGGACGGTGGCACTGCACTGCACACAGCGGCGTTCCTCGGACGTATTGAGACAGCGAAATTCCTGATTGAAAAGGGCGCGGATGCCAACCTGCAGAGTAACATTGGTGGCACCGCGATGGACGGAGCAAAACTGGACTGGACATTTACCACCGCTATACTCGGCATGTTGCAAATTGAGGTGGATGAGGCAGAGGTGAAAGCAGGCAGAACCAAAGTTATCGAACTGCTTTCTAAACAACCGAAGAACGTATCCTCATCACACAACTTATGGAAAGCGGCTTCGGCAGGCGATCTTTCGGCTATCAATGATGCGTTAGGCGATAGCGCGGATCTGAACGCATTGGATTCGCAATTCGGAATAACCCCTTTGGGATGGGCTGCACTGAATGGACAGACCGAAGCAGCTAAATTGCTCATTGAAAAAGGGGCGGATGTCAATGCTCGGAGCCGAGACGGTAGCACACCCTTAAACTCGGCGGCTTTTCTCGGACGTATTGAAACGGTAAAATTACTCTTGGAGAAAGGCGCAGATACTACGCTCCGGAGCAATGACGGTACCACTCCCACGGACGTGGCGCGCCTCGACTGGCAGTTGACACAGTTTGTAGTTGGATTATTGCAAATGGAAGTGGACGAGACAGAGGTGAAAGCGGGTAGAACCGAGGTGATAAAACTTATCTCCCAACATAATAAGAAATAGACGCTACAAGCGAGGTGATACCTGATGCTTAATTCGCAGACGAATCCTGAGTCTATTCAAGAGATACCAGAACCTCATACAATGACACTGGAGGAATTTCTTGAAAACGACATAGAGGGTTATGAATACGTGAAAGGCGAATTAGTGCCAATGCCACCCACGTCTATGGAACACGGTGAAATAAGTAGTAACGTTAGCCTTCATTTGAGTTTACACGTCTTTGCACATCAACTCGGACGTTTGTACACAGCGGGAACAACGTTTCGTATAGGGGACCGAGTGGTGAAACCGGACGTTGCGTTTGTCTCAACTGACCGACTGCCGGAAAACAGACGTAAAGGTTCGCCAGTGCCCCCTGACCTCGCCGTTGAGATAGTCTCACCGACAGATAGGCACTATGATGTCACCGAAAAGGCGTTCGCCTACCTGAAAGCGGGAACACGACTCGTCTGGGTTATTGAACCGGTTGCAAAGACGGTAATGGTCTATCGTTCCGAAACGGATTTTACACTGCTTACCTGTGAAGATACCCTGACGGGTGAGGATGTGGTTGAAGGGTTTACGTGTCCGGTCGCTCAATTGTTTGAATAGGCTTTTAGTTTGATACGAAAACTGGTGGTCACGCCTTTTACATTCAGCTACTACGCAAAAAGTTTGATTTTTTCTGTGCGCTGTGCTAAACTACTTTCTACTTCAGTCTACGAGGGATTAGTACTACTATTGCTTCTCGTCTTCCGAGCGAATTCATTCCTAAATTTATGTGAAGTCTGCACGTAAATGATTGCGTTTGGTTTCGCAACATCACTTTTTAGGTAAAATTCTCAAAATATCTCAATGAGGAACTTGCTTCTATGAACAAGCAGCCAACTGAGGTTTTAACCTATGAACTTCAAAGAAATTAAAAGAGTAGAATATAAACACAATACCCTATTTGAAGTTGTATTTCAGGCTCGCTTTCCCGAAATCCTTAGAATCCCGCAGGAAGTACCTGCCAAATTTCAGGATATTATAAGAAAAGAGGGATACCCAGAACTTGTTTCAGATATTCCTCTTTTGCCATCTGATATGCCCAAAGAACTAAAAGAAATGGCTTCTACAGCTAAAGTATTCCGTTTCTTTTCTAAAGAAAGAGATTGGCAAGTATCTTTAGCACAGAATTTTATCGCTCTCAGTTGCAGTGGAAATTATAGAAATTATCCCGACTTTAGAGAGAAACTAGAAAAGGTTTTGCAAATATTCAGTGAAATTTATGAACCACCCTATTTTACTCGTATTGGCCTCAGGTATCGAGATATAGCAAATAGAACATTTCTTCCTCACACAAGAAAAGGTGTCGAGGCTTTCATCCCAAGATATATTTTCCCGGAATTGTTCATCCCTATAGCAACAGATATCAAAAGTTTGGAAAAAATATCTCAATTCAATGACGGAAACGTAAAAGCGAATGTGCTTCATGTTCTGTCTGCAGTATCGGGAAAATTTGGACAAAATCAATTGGTGAATGAAAAATCGTATATTATTGACGTAGACTGCTTTCTCGAAAACAAAACAGAAGGAATAAACAATGTCCTCACAAAATGTGATATATTCAAGCGACTTAGTTGGAACATCTTCCAATGGAGCATCACCGATGATTTACGTGAAGCCATGGAAGGATCAAAGTTATGAGGATACTAATAATCTTCTTGTAAGACCAGAGTTATCTGAACCTGTTAATACGACTACAGGGTCGGACGCACAGTCCAGTTTGCCATTTGACACAATGGGCATATTCTACGCTGATATGACTACGCGAATGACCCCCTGGCGGAATACATTGCGACTTCTGCGGCAAACAGAATCACATAAACTTGATGAAATAAGTACGTGGTCGGATACACCGCGAATTTTCAGGCAGGAGAGATTTACAACTGTAAATATAGACAAGGAAGACTTCTATAAGCAAATTACCCAATACTGGCAAAGATGTAAAATATTAGATCAATTTAATGTCCTCGCACAGCGAGAAGACAACTGGGATAGATACGGATCAAAAAAACCAACTCAGTTAACTCTATATCATGCGAAACATCTTCTTGTAAAAGATTTATTTGATTCTATCATTTCTGCCGGATATTCGTGGCTTACGCCGTTTATCTCCAGTGACGAAGATGGTAATGTTACTGCAGAGTGGTATGAAGACGAACGACAATTACATATTCAAATCGGAGAAAACAAGGTCGAATATATCCAAGTCTGGGGTACAAATATTGATACAGAGATGCACGTAGATTTTCTTGACCGTGACAACTATCAGACGCTTTGGAAATGGTTAATTGATGGATAAAAACGACTCCGTACAGGACAATGAGGAACTCTATCGAAGTGTCCGAGGCAAATTAGAAGCCAAAGAGTATTCATTCGACAGAGGAAGACTTATAATTTTCCCGGCAGCTTTTCGTGACAGATATAAAAAACCTTCTGTAGATAGAGCAAAGTTAAGGGAATTTACTCCTTCCCTCTCCAAGTTAAACGAAACGGATGGTATTGTGAGCATTATGGCTAGTGATGTCCGCTCAATAGGAAAGGTGAAAACAAAAGTCCAGAACAATGATGTTGTCGCTCACGCCGTAGATGTAATCCCTGACCCAACCCCAGAAAACCCTGCCCATTCGCAAATTGTTGTAAGTCCCGAATTCTTTGACTCAAAGAACAAGCAAAGGAATGCATTCAAATTACTACAAATTGCCCTTGCTACCCTTGCCACTAAAAACGGATGGACTTTAGAGCCAAGTATCCAGTAAATTCATGCTTGCAGATATGGAAATTGTATCTACTAGACCTACCTGAGAGAAAACCACATATCTGCTCTGGCAAAAATTTGGATCTTGTCATACTATAGAAAATGGAGTACTAAATGGCAAAACCGATTAACTATACTGACATTTTAGAAACCGGTGATAGCGAGATTTATGATATTCAGACGCATGCCGCCGGTCCCGAAGGCAGTCTGCCACTCACGGCGGAGATGCTCCTCAATCGACCAAGTGGGGACGTATTTGGCTTGACCCACAACGCTGCCATGGGCTGGGCTCCGACCGAGCTGCGACGAGAGGAATTCCTGATTCTCAGCACACAAGGCGGCATCCGCGCCCCTGACGGCAGCCCTATTGCGCTTGGGTATCACACAGGACATTGGGAGGTCGGGCTCCTGATGCAGGCGGTCGCGTATGAACTGAAGAAACTTGAGGGGATTCCGTTTGCAGGCTACTGCTCCGATCCGTGTGACGGACGGACACAAGGCACCGTCGGGATGATGGACAGCCTCGCTTATCGGAACGATGCGGCACAGATATTCCGCCGACTTATCCGTTCGCTTCCGACGCGGAAAGGGGTTGTCGGTGTTGCTACGTGTGATAAAGGCTTGCCGGCGATGATGATGGCACTCGCCTCAATGCGGGAACTGCCCGCTGTCCTCGTGCCGGGTGGTGTGACACTGCCTCCCACAACAGGCGAGGACGCAGGGAAAATCCAGACGATCGGTGTCCGTTTCGCACACGGCGAAATTAGCCTGCAAGACGCAGCGGACATGGGATGTCGTGCCTGCGCAACCGCCGGCGGCGGCTGCCAATTCTTGGGAACCGCAGCGACTTCACAGGTTATCGGTGAAGCGTTGGGAATGAGCTTGACACACACGGCATTAGCACCGTCTGGTCAGAATATCTGGTCAGATATGGGACTCCGTTCCGCACGTGCTGTCGTAAACTTAGCCGCGAAGGGGGTGACGATGAAGGATATCGTTACACCGGAGGCGATTCGGAACGCCATGGTCGTACACGCGGCGTTTGGTGGTTCGACGAACCTTTTATTGCATATCCCCGCGATTGCCCATGCTGCAGGACTCGAACGTCCGACGGTGGACGACTGGACTAAAGTAAATCAGAGTGTCCCGCGCCTTGTTGATGTCCTACCGAATGGACCGGTTGGGCATCCAACAGTGCAAGTCTTCCTTGCGGGTGGTGTGCCTGAGGTCATGCTCCATCTGAGAGAATTGGGATGCCTCAACGAAGACGTACTCACGGCAACAGGCGAAACCCTCGGTAGCAACCTTGACTGGTGGGCAACTTCCGACCGGCGTGCGCGCGTGCGTGAAATTCTGGAAGAAAGCGATAACGTTGCCCCCGACGAGGTAATTCTAAATCCAGATGCAGCGAACACAGCGGGATTGACGAGCACTGTCACATTTCCACGTGGTAACCTCGCGCCAGAGGGATCGGTCATTAAAAGTACTGCTATTGATCCGAATGTCGTTGATGCCGATGGTGTTTATCGGATGACGGGACCGGCGCGTGTCTTCGTCCGAGAATCCGATGCAATACAGACCCTCAAAGGACAGAGCGAAAACAGCATGCAGCCTGGCGACATCATGGTGCTGTGTTGTCGCGGTCCACAAGGCACAGGTATGGAAGAAGTTTACCAGTTGACTGCAGCATTGAAACACCTTTCGTTCGGCAAGAACATCGCTCTGATTACGGATGCTCGGTTCTCTGGTGTCTCAACGGGCGCATGTATTGGACACGTCGGACCAGAAGCACTTGCCGACGGTCCCATCGGGAAGGTGCTTGATGGCGACATAATTCAGATCGAGATTGATACCCGGCGACTGGTAGGGAGTATCGATTTGGTCGGACACGGCAGCGAGCACTTCGGTGTAGCAGCAGGTGAACGTGTATTAGCAGAACGAGAGCCACGCGCAGATCTCGCGCCGGACGAGGCGTTACCAGACGACACGCGACTCTGGGCAGCACTGCAATCGGTCGGTGGCGGCACATGGGGCGGTTGTGTCTATGATGTAGACGCAATCCTCAATGCCCTGAATGGTAGTCAATAATCAGTTCTCAGTGACGTAGCAAAGGAAGCATACTTACTTGAAAGTAAATCAGGTTCCCTTGGTTAAGGCACTGATAACCGATAATCATTCCTCCGATAACTGAAAACCATTAAAGAGGCTTAGATATAGCGAGCGCGTATCGTTACCCTCTTTAACCGATAACCGATAACTGATAACTACTAATGAAGTATTGGGCACTGCCTCTGCTGTACATGGCACTCATTTTTGTCGTCTCGTCTTTGGAGCAACCGCCGTTTCCGATGCCGGAATTCGAGTGGTTCACGATTGACAAACTCTACCATTTTATCGAATATGCCATACTCGGTGGCTTGGTAGCACGCGCATTTCTGAAAGCGAAACCTTCGGTAGTGCCATCACAACTGGTATGGGGTCTGGCAGCGGTGCTCTCTATTCTCTATGGCGCGAGCGATGAATGGCATCAAACATTTGTCCCCGGTAGACTCGCTACCGTTGCAGATTGGGTGGCAGATGTACTCGGATCAATTGCGGGGGTGCTGGGTGCCTATCTCTATTATAAGAAAAAGCAGTCTTAATAGTTGTCGGTTGTCAGTAACTCGTTTGTGGCAGGTGAGAACGTCTTTACCACTACAAACCTCTTTAACTGAAAACTGAAAGCCTGCGCAGCAGGCGGACTGACAACTACTAAAAAAGGAATTAATATGCATCCACTCGTTGACTTGAAAGTGCCGGAAGGTGCTGTCGCTGTTCACTGGTTTGAACAGAGCAGTTTTGCCTTGAAGGATTCAACTGGAACTATTGTCCAAATCGATCCCTATTTTCCGCGGGAACGTCCCGCTGACCGTTTTATTCATACTGAACCGCCACTTGATGAATCGGCACTTCCAACCGATTTTGTGCTCTTGACACACGCACACGGAGATCACACCTGCCCAGAATCCATACGTCGGATGTGGGAAACTTCCAATGAGATACAGTTTGTGGGACCCGAAGAGAGTGTACGCCAAATCTCAGCAGAAACAGATGTCGCCTCATCGCACATCTCGGAGATCCGTGCTGGAGAATCCACGACACTCAACGGTCTCACCGTCCATGCTGTCTATGCCAAACCGCCTGACGGCGACGCATCCGCCGACATAGCACCCCCCGATGTTACGCATTTGGGATACGTGATTTTGACCAAGAACTCGCGCCTTAGCAAAAGTATCGGTAGACGAGTTCTTGGTCAAAGCAATGACGTAACGCTCTACTTCAGCGGCGATCCAATCAATAATTTCGCAGAACACGACGGACTAATTTCAGCAGTCGCAGCACATAAACCGGACATCGGTTTCCTGACGAATCATCCGACCGAGGGTGAATTTCCGTTCTACGATGGGTGCGTCAAAATGGCGACGCGGATCGGACTGAAGCATGCAGTTCCAGTGCATCGTGCCTGTTTTGTCACCCGTGATTATGACCCGAACGAGTGGGCAGCACAGTTTCCATCGGGTGGTCCCGAACCGTTGATTATTGAGAGAAATTCACATATTATTTATCAGTAGTTGACTGACAACCGTTTGAGAGGTACAGATACAAATATGTCGCTTCAAGCACAAAAAATGCCATTGGTTGGTATCGTGATGGGAAGTGATTCCGACTTGGAGAAAATGGCAGAAGCCGCAAAGGTTTTAGAGGAATTTGAGATCCCATTTGAGATAACGATCTCCTCCGCACACCGCTCACCAGAACGAACGATGGCGTGGACAGAGAAGATTAAAGCAGAAGGTGGACAGGTAATTATCGCCGGTGCCGGACGTGCCGCACATCTTGCGGGTGTCATCGCAGCGCATACAACGCTGCCAGTCATCGGTGTGCCGATTGACGGCGGACCGCTCAACGGTGTTGACGCGCTGTACGCAACAGTTCAGATGCCACCCGGTATTCCCGTCGGAACGATGGCAATTGGTTCTGGTGGTGCGCGCAATGCTGGACTATTTGCTGTCCAAATTCTGGCACTCCAATTCCCCGAATTGGACGCAAAACTGCTGGCATATAAGGAAAAATTGAGTGATGGCGTTGCGGAGAAAGCGGAGCGTCTCCAAGAAGTAGGCTATCAGAATTATTAGAGGCAGTCAATTATGGAAACCGAAATAACCAAACAGTGGGATAATGACACAGAACTGTTTGATATGATGGAAAAACAGTTATACGCCGCTGTGATTTCGGACGCACTCGACGCAGCGGGGTACCGCGATCAGGCACTGCAACATACCATTCGTCCCCTTACCCCAACAACAGTTGTGGTAGGTCGCGCAATGCCTGTACTGTGTGTAGAGGTCTACGAGATTCCAGATGAACCGTATCAGCAAGAGATTGCAGCAGTGGATAGCCTCAAACAGGATGACGTTCTCATCTGCTCGACAAACGGGAGTACCCGCATCTGTTTTTGGGGAGAACTCCTCTCAACGGCCGCGCTTGCGCGCGGCGCGCGTGGTGCCGTCATTGAAGGGTTTATCCGAGACGCTCGCCAGATCATGGCAATGGGGTTCCCAATATTCACAACCGGATTGTCGCCTGTTGACTCAAATGGACGCGGCGATGTCGTGGCGTACAATGTTCCAATCGAATGTGGTGGTGTCACAGTCAATCCTGGCGATATCGTGTTCGGCGATGCAGATGGGGTCGTTGTTATCCCGCAAGCGGTGGAAACAACTGTGATTGAGGCCGCTTTGGCAAAGGTAAGCGGTGAGAATCGCACCCGCGACGAACTCCGCGCCGGCGCGACGCTGCGGGAAGTTTACGACAAATACGGGATTCTGTGACAGATCCGTTGAACTGAGGCACAGAGACCTCACCCAAGAAGGAAAATTAAAAATATGATTTATGAATTGCGCACATATCAGGTTGTGCCGGGGAAGATGAAAAACCTGAATGACCGGTTTGCGAACATCACGCTACTGTTGTTTGAGAAGCACGGTATGAAAGTCATCGGGTTTTGGGAAACCGCCATCGGTGAAGCAACGACAACGGAACTTGTCTATATGCTCGCCTTTGAGGACCTCGGTCACTATCAACGTGCATGGGATGCATTCATCGCCGATCCAGAGTGGCAAGCGGCGAAACGATTAACGGAAGTCGGTGGTCCGCTGGTTAATGTAGCGAGCTCTAAGATTCTTGAACCGACAGATTATTCACCGCTGCAATAAATGCATCACTCGCTCCCACTAACGGCTAATTGCTGACGGTTTCCGATAGCCATTTTTATCGTAAAATGGCGAGTTTTCCCACTTGCTCTATTTTTCCATTTTCGGTGTCGGCGATGACGCGATAGAAATATACGCCGTTGGCACACCGCACGCCTGCTTCATCTCTGCAATCCCAACCGGTTTCGTTGGTCCCGCGGTTCGCAGTCACATCGTCAAGTGTCTTGAGGAGCCTGCCGTTAACACTATAAATTTTGATTGTAACCGTGTCGGGTGCCTGTGCAAGGTGATAGGTGAAAAAAGTCTTCCCGCCAAATGTACGATCCACAGGATTCGGGACATTGAACACCTCACTGAGGGTGATTTTTTCATTTAAGGTAAAGGTCGTAACAAACTCCGCTATGTTCTCACTGGTATCTGCCGCAGTAATCTGGAGTTGATATTCCCCGTTAGCGAGGTCCGGTGCATAAGTGACATCGGCGTTCGCCGGAGCAGCCGGATCAAAGGTTTGGGTGAAATTGCTTGCGTCTAAGGGTTCAAGTGCTTCATACACACTTCCAAAATTGAATCTGAAAGTGGTTTCGTCAAGTGCACTATCATCAGTGAGGGTAATCTTGAAGCGGGGTTGTTCTGTGAGCACTGCACCGTCTGTCAACGGTTCATCAAGCATTTCGTTTGCTGAACCTGTATTGCGCGCGCCGACTTGGATGTCAATAGTCGGTGGTGTGATATCAGGAGCTTCAATGACAAAAAACCTGTAACTGATAACACCCGCATCGCCGCCGATAGTGTTCCCGTTGAAATCTTGTGCGCTAATGTTGAAAGTATACTCGCCCGGGAAGAGTATCGGTCGGTAATCAATCGGCACCGTTTGAAGACCACCCTGCGTGCGGAGTTCGTAGTCGGTGACAGATTCAAAAGGACCCCCATCCTTTTGCTTGTCCATAGTGAAGAACTCTGTATCAATGCCGTTTGCATCTTGCAGCAAAATAGAAATAGCAGGGCGCGGTGCAATGACACTACCGGTCTGCGGTTGAAGACCATCTACCCAAAAGTTAAAAGTAGGCGGTTCGGTATCGGTGCTACGCATGAGAGCAAACGGTGTGAGTTTAGTGACTTCCGTTGTGATTGTAGCGACGCGAGCCGTACTGAATTTAATCTTATCGCCAAACCCAAACGCTTCGGAACTTGCGGTGACAAACACTTCAAAACCGAGATGTCTAAGGAAAATCGATTCGTTGATCTCCCCGCGTACTTTGACACCATTGGGATGATAGGAAGGTTCGTTAGAGGTATCACGGAGCTCATAGTACTTAGAATCGGTAAAAAAAATAAACCAGTCGCCTGTCTCAAACTCCCCCTTCGGACCAAGCCTACTCTCTACCGTTGCCTTGCCGTTACCGAGATTAGCATTCCATGTGCGCGTAAGGACGACATCGCCTTGGAGATCAGAGTCGGTTTTAAAAGCGAGTACATCGGCAAATTCAAAGGCGTAATTGACATCAAGAGATGGGTTCTCTTGCCGCGGAATCCGTAATTCTAAACCGAAGGCTTCCTCCCTGAACGGGTTGTCCAGTTGCCCAATCTTATCAAGTTTTTGGAACCGTGTTTCCCCCTTCCGCTTGAGAAACACTTCGTATTCATCGGCATCAAGAAAAATGATAATCCAAGTGCCTGCCGGCGTGAGGTTTGGGTTGATGTCAATAGCATCAGTTTCTAATTTCTGTTGGCTCGCATTTTCCATCTGTACGGGCGTGACATAATTTTCGAGCAGAAAGTCGCCTTCAGGGGTGTAGTTAATTTTCGAGGGTAACCGTCGCCATGCTGACAAGTTAACATCCGTTTCCTCCGTAGGGGACTCCGCTTGTGAACCTCGCGCGACATTTGCCTGCCACGCATAAATTGCTAACTGGTTCGTGACCTCAGTGAATTCATATTTAAATGTAGGATTTTCAGGTTGAATACCTGTTTCCTCCCGTACGATGTCTTCCAAAGCACTTACATCAAAACGGAACTTGATCTCCGCGGGTTTCGCGAGCACTGCTGCGCCCGTGCGAAACGCGGCCTCGTAGGATTGGGCAACCGCCGCACCTTGCCGAATAAGCCCGCGCCGGAGTGCAGCGACACGCGGAATCGGGGCAAAATGGAGGTCAGGTTGTGTCGGATCCGGCGGTGGTTGTGATGTAACGGCGAGTGGGATACCAGCCGTATTCTGTGTTTTGGTTTCAAGAGCGTTTGGAGGGAAACGGATGTCAAACACCCTATCTAAACTAAAGGCTGTTAGCTCTTTCTGGGGTCGATAGTTAAAATCGTTAACGATCAAAGAGACGTGCTGCTTGTTATCAAAGGTACTCGTCTCATCGACGTTTCCGTCGTCGATTTCGTCTTCAATATTCGGGTCCTCCGGGTCTACAAGCACATAAATATTGTGGACACCTGTCTCAAGCGGGGTCTTGAGGTCTAAGATAGCTGTCGCGTGTTGCCACACGTACGTCCCTTCCACCCAGTCAGAGGCTTTCACGACTACGGTTCCAAGAACGTCCGCGTCTTCGTCAACGATAAGATCCCCATCAGGATCAGGATTTCCTTCAGCAAATACAACCTCAATATCCGCCAACACCGGACGATGACCGTTATTGATTAATTCTGCTATGAGTTGGTAACCATTTTTCTTCTCGTCAAAAGCATAGCGAATCGGTGCTCTATCTACCTTGTCAGTGCCGATTGCGAGGTTGGGACCCCCAGGGACTACAACGATGTTGCGTTCTGTTTTCGGTGGAATGGCGACCTCGTGTCCCGTACTGTCGGTGATGAGAATTTGATAGCGTACTTGCAGTCCACCTTTCGGGAGTGGAATAGGTGTCTGAAGCTCATACCATTGTCCACCCTCTGGCACATCACCGAGCGGTGTGCGTGCGGGGACCATAGGCGTTACCATGTCTTCAAAGTTGGCAGTATTATCCCATAAAACGCTTATATTTCGTATGCCGGCCGGCCCTTTGTCATCAAGGACAAGGGCACTGATATTAAGGGTATCCGTGACCTTAGTATCAAGCGTCTCACGGATGTCGTGTACGACAGGCGTATCTATCCAGAATCGGGTTCCACCGACAGCAGCACGGGTGTCGTCGTAAGCAAAAATACGGGCAATGCCACCGCCGGGGAGTGCGTTGTTTGGAACATCAATCCGAACAGTTCCGTACTCTCCCTGCCAGACGCTACCACCTACTCGTCGCGTGAGGTCATTGCGAAGATTATCGTCAAAATTATTAGCAAAGGCCGCGAAAGCAGAAAATGTGTCTGTGCTAAAATCGGATGCGCGTGTGAAGTTCACACCTGCCGCTGGCACACCGCCTGTACCCTCGATTCCCGAATTTCGGATCATTCCGACCTCGTTCGCCTTAATAACAATTTTGTGTGTGTCGTTGAGCGCGATGCGTTCCAACTCCACCTTTATGTCAAGTTGCGGACGCGCAAGGCGAGATGCCGGATCACCAAAAAGTGTATATTGTTCGGTTCCAGGAATCCAATCTATGTTCCGAATCCGGTTGAGAAAACTAATTTTAGCATCGGCAACAATATATCCTATCGTTGGCTGTAAGGGGGCACTGTTGGTTCCCGCCAATTCAGGAGACTCCTGAACAACACGAAAAAAGGCTTCAAAAAGGTCTATATCAAATTCAGCATTTGCTTGCCCGTAGGTAAGTCGTGTCGCCGAGAGTGCTGCAATAGCACCGTATTTTCCCAACAGAAACTGTTCACTGAGGCAAAAGTTTCCAGCTTGTTGTGGTTTGTCAAATTGTCCATTGAGACAGGTCGTTGTGATAACAAAGGGGAGGTATCGGTTCCGTAAACCGACAACATCCTCAATACGGAAAATAGACTCATCTGCCCAAGTCTGGCTTCCACCGTGTCCAGCGTATTCAATTGCAAGCGCGCCTTTATTGATAGCAGAGCGAATCATCTTACTTGTGTCTCCAGGGCTCCCAATTTTTCGGAGGTAGATTTGGCGAGTGTCATATCCAGGGGGGATAATCTCCTGTACCAGTTCATCGCGTGATTCCTCAAAGACGCTATCTGATGGATTGTCTGTATTATCGTCTGCTACCTGAATTAATGTGCCTTGCCACACCCCCATCTTCGGATTTTTTTCATAGTCAATAATCTTTTGAACCATGGTTGTGAGGGCTTCATCGGTTTGCACGGAGAGTCTACCAATAAGCATATCGGGCAAAGGATCCTCTCCACTGATGTTGACAAAACGCTGGTCCATAGCAGTTTCACCACTCGCAGGTGCCCATCCGTGGTAGGTTGGGACGAAATTCGGATAGAGTTTATAGGTACCGCGAAACGTCGGATCTCGGCGGTAGATTTCAACAGTGGCACTCTTGTAATCGTAGTGGGCATCTCCAACAAGGAGCACATAGGTAGGTGCCGGTTGCTGCCAGTTATGATAAGCATACCGTAGGAATTTCTGGATCGCAAAGGGGTTGAAGAGTCCATCACTAAATTCATTGTAGATGTCGTCAATATCAACAACCATAGTTGTTAGACCTTGCGAACGCCGGAATTCAACGAGCGGCAAAATACTTTCGGCGAAAGTCGAGTGTGTAATGACGACATAGTCGGCTTGGTTAGCAGGGTTCCTTAACGGTGTCGGTGGTGTCAGAACGAGCGCGTTGATACTTTTATAGGCACTACGACTTATTACAAAATAGCGTCTATACTGGTTGACAGTATCCTCAAATGAAATCTGACGACTCGCCCCTGTTGGTGAGACTTTTCCACCAGTGAGTCTGCTTGTAATTCCGCTTTCATCCAACTGATATACGTCTATTGTTTCGTTAAAGAAGTTTCCAACTCGGTACTGAACTTGACCACGGTTGCGCGGCTCAGTATTGGTGTTAAATTCAAGGCGATTGGACTCCGCCTGAAAGTTCCGCCAATACTCAAGTTCATACCAGTCGAGGTAGAAATCGTAAGACCCTGGCGGCGTATCGTTGTTATCAAAAGCCTCAATGCGCATATAGTTCGTTGTATTGTGGAAGATGAGATTCTGTGAGATGTCGCGGGTTGCGGTCTGCGAAGTTTGACGTTTCCACTCCTCATTTCTACCAAGTCTCTTGTTATTAAAAGTGATGCGCGCGATGTGGCGCGCACTCCCCTTGCGAGAGGCACCTTGGAATTTGATACGCAAAGTAGCAGTGCGATCAATTTGAAGCCGCGGTATTGATCTCGGGAGTTCTATCCGAAAATCTTTTCGGCTCGTGCTAATGTTCCCACCGCGGAAGGCAACGCCGAAATAGTGGTCTGCAAGTTCAGACTTAATATCCCTGCCAGCTAAGACATCATGATGTACATTTTCCTCAAAACGAACACGTGTTAAAAAGGCTTGGGGGGATACTAAATTTTGCGTTTTCGGTGCTCCATCCCGTTCCGCCACGCGGGATGCCTCAAGACCAGCAGCCGGTTCGCCACGTAAGCCGAAACGGAGCCAGTAGACATTTTCATCGGTAAATTTGTTGTCTGCTAATGCCCGACCATAAAAGATAATTCGATCACCACGGTCAAGCGTATTGTTTTCATTTTCATCGAAAATATAGACACCTTGCTTCTTTCCACTGCTCTCCAATTGAAGTGTATCAAGGTCTATACTCTCTGGTTCAATGCCAGTATGAGCCTTAATGTTGTTATAGGTAATACGATACATATCTGTCTTAGCAACAGAGATTTTAAAACGGCGTGTGCTCGCATTGATTAGGGGCGGTGCCCCGGGAACCTGATTTCCATCTGTAATACTATAAAGTGTCCGATGTTGTTTTCGCCACAGCTTTGCCTGCTCGTAGTTTCGCAACGTTCCTTGGAATAGGTTCTCAAAAGCACGCGGCGGTTCTCTAAAAGTGGACGGAGCGGTAGGAGCAAGGTTTCCGCCAATAACTGCACCCGGAAAATGCACTCGGAACGTCACAGACGCGAATATTTTTAATTGCTTCGTTGCCTGATTGTATTGCACTGGGTTGATTTGCAAACTACCGATGCGCTGATCTCGCACAAAACCACCAGGGATGACCTCCACAAGCCGCGTAGGATAGAACTTGGCAGAAACCCGAGGCGTGCTATTGGAAACCAGAGTCGGAAAAACGGGGTCATCAGGTGTGATACGCACATTTTCGATCGTTCTCATCTCCGAACGCGCTTGAATAATGGTGACAACCGGCGTTCCCGCGACAGGGATTCCAATGCGTTGCGTGTAAATGGGCAGACGCGGTTTACCTACATCAAGCGTCCGATCCGCGCCCGCAAAACGAATATCAGTTCCCACACCTCCGGATTCACCGTCAGTAGAGGAAGTCCGTGTCGTTACCTTAAGTTCTGGCAGTGTGAAACGTGCTGTGAGGGTATCCGCTGTGGTTGCAAGAATCTGAAGCGGTGGCACCTCGTCCACAGTAACAGGGAGGGACCCCGACTGTGTCTGAGCTATGACAACCAGCATCGGAACGGTAGAAAGCGTAAGGACTATGGCTAAAAAAACAAACGTCTTTTTCATTGCGTTTTACGATTCTTTCTATGGTGAACTACAGAAATAAGTAGACAGCAGCAGCAAAAATGGTACGCCTCCGCTGGCGAGCTTTTTTAACTTTGTTGCTTTACAATGTCTTTTTAATTTTAAAATTTACCATAATTAGCAATCTATAAGAGGTTTTCGGTATATCTAATGCCTCTTGCTAATCACCTCTTTGCTGATGGAAACCGACTGCCGACAACTGATGGTTAATTCGCGAGTCGCGAAGCGCAATTTAGTGCTGCAACAAGACTACTCTCGCTAGCGATACCTTTACCGGCTATGTCAAACGCGGTGCCATGGTCTACACTCGTGCGGATTATCGGTAAGCCCAAGGTGACATTTACAAGTTTCCCAAAGCCGAGAAGCTTTATCGGAATGTTACCTTGGTCGTGATACATAGCGATAACGGCGTGCCACTCCCCCTGGTTTGCTTTGACAAAAAGTGCATCGGCAGGGAGCGGTCCGTCTATCGTCGCGTTTTGTGTCTGGACCTCTGCAATGGCTGGACGGATAAAATGCGCTTCCTCTTCTCCGAACATACCATCTTCACCGGCGTGCGGGTTCAGTCCCGCAACGACCAGTCGAGGCTCAGAAATACCACAGCGGATTAACACCTGTTGCGTGATCCGGATGACATTCACTATCCTTGGAATAGAGAGGTGTTTCGGCACCTCAGCCAGCGCGATATGGTTTGTCACAAAAGAGACTGCAAAAGCGACCGGGTTATCTTGTAGGGGGGAGGTCACCTCGCCCCTACGCTTTGTGGTTTCCAAAGCCGGTTTGGGGGTCAATGTTTCAGGTGTACAGAGCATCATCACTACGTCAGGTGTATTAGTGAATGCAGCAAGCATTTCCGTGTGTCCCGAATAGCGAATCCCTGCACGGTTTATGGCAGCTTTGCATATTGGAGCAGTCGCGATAGCATCAAGTTCACCCTGCATCGCGAGCTGTGTAGCGACCTCAATCGCTTTGACAGCAGCAGCACCGGCACGCGCATCTATGGTGCCGCGGCAAATCTCCCCAGGAGATATCGAAGAGACATCAAGCACATCAATTGTCCCGTGCGTTGCGCTTGCTTGCATCGGGGTCTTGATGATATTAAATTTTAACTGAGGCGCGCCAACGGATATGAATTGACAAGCATCTTGAAGGATAGCAGGACTCCCGATGACAATCGGTTGGCACATTGAATATACGCTTTTGTGTGCGAGTGCCTTGATAATGATTTCAGGACCGATGCCAGCTGCATCCCCCATCGTTAGCCCAACCTTAGGTCTATTTGTGGTGTGCTGCGTATTCGTTTCCGTCCGCATTAACGGGCGGGAATTCCGGAGCGCAGTGACTTCAGATTGGATCTGGATCTCTGTGCGAGTCATTGCAATTTTTTTCTCCCTTAATCGAAGCCAGCGGTGCCTCAATCAAGAGATGGAGGCTATGGATTTATTTGGCGGTAGAGTGTTGTAGCACGCGCACGTGAGATGTTCCCAGAGGGTAGTTCAACAACCTCGTATTCAGACTCAGGCACGTCCTCAATGCCTGTCGAATGCCCTTCCGCAGTAGCGGGTCGGGGGCCCGGCATACGAATTATATCACCTACAGAAAGCATCTTTCCGGCTTTGGCAACGTGTCCGTTGACGCTTATTGCGCCTTTGCTACAGAGAGTATTAGCAATCGTCCGCCGTTTTACGAGACGACTGACCTGCAGGAATTTATCTAACCGCATTTTTTTAGAACTGTCAGTTATCAGTTTATTAGTTTTCAGTTGACGGTTATCAGTCATCGGTTAAAAGAGGGTTCTGTTAAACGTAAACCTCTTAACTGAAAGGTTTGCGCAGCAAACCGTACTGAAAACCGATAACTATTTTACACAAGTGGTTGGGAGGCAACCGGCACTTCCACAGAAACTTCAGGATCCACAATAGGATCTGTCAGTGCCTGTTCCAGGACCTGCGTCATATCATTGACTTTATGGAAGCGAATGCCTTCACGAATCTCGGTTGGGATGTCTGCTTCATCTTTCCCATTGTCTTCAGGAATAATAATATCACAGATACCGTTTCGGTAGGCAGCGAGTGCTTTCTCTTTTAAACCGCCGATCGGCAGGACTCTACCGCGGAGCGTAATTTCTCCTGTCATAGCGATATCTTTACGGACAGACTTACCTGTCAGCGCAGAGAGAATCGCGGTAGCAACGGTAATCCCAGCAGAGGGACCATCTTTTGGAACCGCGCCTTCTGGAATGTGGATATGAATATCTTGCTGCTCAAACTGCTTGTCAGGCAGCCCGAAAAATTCAGCGCGGGAACGGATATAAGCGACAGCGGTCTGGACAGATTCACGCATGACTTCCTGAAGCTGTCCAGTCATACTCAGTTTGCCTTCGCCTTTCATGGTCGTTGCCTCAACGGAGACGATATCCCCACCAAGCTGTGTCCATACCAGCCCTGTAGCGACACCGACTTCGTCGTGTTCTTCCGCTTTCGTACGCGTCCACTTAGCGGGTCCGAGATATTCACTCAAATTGGTCGGTGTTATTTCAACGTTGAGATCCGGTGTTTCTTCGGTGACAATCTGTCTGGCAACCTTCCGCATGAGGGTAGTGATTGTACGCTCAAGGTTGCGCACTCCAGCTTCGCGCGTATACTTATGTATCATCTCAAAGATGGCTTCGTCTGTGAAGGTAATATTATCATCTGAAAGCCCGTGACGTTCAAGCTGCTTGAGAATGAGTCCATTCGGTGTAAAGGTAGCGATGTTGTGCTTCTCGAAATCGGTATAACCCGGCAATTCAATGATTTCCATCCGGTCCTGGAGCGCGAGCGGAATCGTAACACGGGTGTTAGCAGTCGTGATGAACATCACATCGGAGAGATCAAAAGCAATATCCATGTAATGGTCACGGAAAGTGGAATTCTGCTCAGGATCGAGTACCTCAAGGAGTGCAGATGCTGGATCGCCTCGGAAATCCGAACTGAGTTTATCAATCTCATCAAGTAGGAAAAGCGGGTTTTTCGACTTCACATCACGCAGACCTTGAATGATACGCCCAGGAATCGCACCGATATAGGTGCGTCTGTGTCCACGGATTTCAGCTTCATCCCGAACACCGCCGAGCGACATTCTGACAAACTTCCTACCCGTCGCGCGGGCAATCGATTTGCCGAGCGAGGTTTTCCCAACCCCCGGCGGACCAACAAGACAGACAATCGGTCCTTTAAGGTGTTTCACGAGTTGTAAAACGGCAAGATATTCGAGCACATTCTCTTTAGGTTTCTCCAATCCGTAGTGATCTTCGTCAAGTATTCGTTGGGCTTCGGGAAGCTGGAGCTGGTTCTCAGTGCTCTCTTTCCAAGGTAGAGTGAGGATCCAATCAACATAGGTGCGGATGACCCCGGATTCGGCGGATTGCGAGGGTATCTGCGCGAGCCGATCAAGTTCCTTAAGTGCTTTCTCCTCTGCTTCTTCGGACATCCCGGCATTTTTTACCTGTTCTCGGAGTTCATCAACTTCAGCGATGTCGTCCCTGCCAAGCTCCTTCTGAATGACCTTCATCTGTTCCTGAAGGTAGAACTCTCGGTGCGTTTTCTGGACGGATTCCCGGACCTGATTGTGAATGTCATCTCGAAGTTCATTGCGCTCAAGGGCATCGTTCAAAAACTGCATGGCGAGTTGTAAGCGTTTAATCGGGTTGAATTCGTCAATAGCACCTTGGCGTTCTGGTGCGGTGAGGTCAAGAAACCCGGCGATAGTATCTGCAAGAGGTCCAGGTTCTTCCTGTTCTTTAATAATCTGGTTGACTTCTTCGAGGGTCAAAACATGCGGTTGTTTGCTGCGTTCCTGCTCCTTTTGCCGTGTTTTCGCGTAGTCCTTAAAAAGTTTCTTGGCATCTTTGACGAGAGATTCAGCAGCATTTGCTAACCCGATCTCTTCATGGACAACTTGCACCTCTGCTTGCAAAAAATCGGCAGTCTTTGTATAGCCGAGAACAATCGCTCGGTGTTCTGCAGCAATAGCGATACGGATAGTCCCATCACCAGGTTCGTAAGATTCAATGATATTTGCGACAGCACCAATGGCGTGGAGATGTTCAGGAGCGACATCTTCTCCTTCTTCCAACTCCACTTTTTGGTGGAGGAGGAGTATCCGCCCATTCGAGTGGAGTGCCGCACGGGTTGCCTGGACTCCCATCTTGCGGGCAGCAATTAATAGAGATTTTGTCTTCGGAAAAGGAGAATACCTATCGAAATCCGGGGACAAATCAATAACCGGCAAACTTACGGTTCCGTTTTCTTTCGTTGCTGTCGGATTCATATTTCTTAATAGTCTTCAGTTTTCAGTACGGGTTTTTTCAAAACCCTTTCAGTTTTCAGTTACAAGAGATGTGTGATTAAATCAGAACCCTCTTTAACTGATAACTGATAACTGACAACTGACAACTACTCCTCATAGTGGCAAACGGCTCAGCCACAAAACTGTGCCTAAGCAGTTTTAAGTTCTTCGGACTTTCTGTAAGTAAGTTGTGGTAGTTCACTATCGCGCACAGAATTTTCAGTGATATGGCACGCCTCAACACCGTCAAGTGATGGGAGACGATAGAGGGTATCAAGCATAATCCTTTCAAAAATAGCTCTTAACCCGCGCGCACCAGTTTCACGTTCTATTACTTCGTCTGCAATAGCAGCTAACGCTGCATCAGTTGCATGGAATTGCACACCTTCATACGCCAAAAGGCACTGATATTGTTTGATAAGCGCGTTCTTCGGTTCCGTGAGGATACGAATCAATGCCGGTGCGTCCAATTCATGAAGCGTCGTAACAATCGGAAGTCGCCCAATCAATTCTGGTATAAATCCATATTTAATGAGATCTTTTGGCATTACCTGTGCAAGAATCTCATGAATTTTCGCCTCGCTTTTCGGTTGGATTGGTGAACCGAAACCGATACTCTGCTTTCCGAGTCTGTCCTTAATGGCTTTATCTAACCCGATAAAGGTCCCACCGCAGATAAACAATACCTTCTTGGTATTCACCTCAATCATCTCTTGATGCGGATGTTTCCTACCGCCACGCGGTGGCACATTCGCAGTTGTTCCTTCCAGAATCTTGAGCAATGCTTGCTGAACGCCTTCGCCGGATACATCACGAGTAATCGATGGATTTTCGGATTTTCGCGTAATCTTATCAATTTCGTCAATATAAATAATACCGGTTTCGGCGCGTGCGACATCGCCATCTGCCGCTTGAACCAGTTTCAAGATGATATTCTCGACATCCTCGCCCACGTAACCCGCTTCAGTCAACGTTGTTGCATCGGTAATAGCAAAAGGCACATCTAACACCTTAGCCAGCGTTTGCGCAAGGAGCGTTTTCCCTGTCCCTGTCGGTCCGATGAATAAAATGTTGCTCTTGTCTAATTCAACATCATCAGTCGTATTGCCGTGGTGTAAGCGTTTATAGTGCGTGTAAACCGCGACAGATAATGTCTTTTTGGCATGTTCTTGACCTATTACGTATTCATCAAGCTTTGCTTTAATTTCCTCAGGTGAAGGGGGTTCTGCAAGTGTGTCGTGTTCAGTTTTTGTTTCGGCGTTGGTTGTGTTTACTGTATTGGTTTCGGGACGTTGACGAGAACTGTGCCGGCGCGCCTGGGCAGGCTCCCCTTGGTCATCTTCAAATTCGTGTTCTTCGTGTGACTCTTCCGCTTTTTTCAACCCCTCCATGGATAAATCAAGGCTACCATCCGGCTTACGAGCAAGAATATCGTCACAAAGATCAATACACTCGGTAAGACATCTCTCACAGATATTCGCCTCAAGTCCATTAAAGAGTCTTTCAACGTGAGTATTATCGCGCCTACAAAATGTACATGAAGCATTATCCGCTGTGGACGTTGATAGGCGGACAATACATTCAACACAAATATTGGCTTCCCTGCCCTGAAGGAGTCGTAGGCGGACTTGTGTACTATCCTGTTGACAGAAAGAACAAGACACTTCACGATGGGAGGATTGTGACATAGAGGTTCTCCTTTCTTCGCCATACGAGGATGGCATATCCCTTATGTAGTCCTAACAGTTGTGTCAATTCCGTCGGCACCTGCCGTGGGCAGGTTAAATACCTAAGGCGCGTATGAACTAATCTTGCTGTGTAGCACGCTGGGCAACGACATGATCAACGAGACCGTATTCAAGTGCCCGATCGGCAGTCATGTAAAAATCGCGGTCGGCATCCTTAGCGATCTTGTCAATGTCTTGCCCGGTATGTTCAGCTAAAATAGTGTAAAGCCGATCTCGTTCATGTAAGATTTCTTTCGCATGAATGCTAATATCGGAGGCTTGACCACTGATACCAGTTGCCATCGGTTGGTGAATAAGTGCTTTGGCATGTGGCAACGCGTAGCGTTTGCCGGGGGCACCCGCAGCGAGCAAAATAGCACCCATACTATACGCCCTACCTAAACACCAAGTCTGCACGTCTGCTTTGATATACTGCATCGTATCGTAAATTGCCAAACCGGCGGAAACAGAGCCACCGGGCGTATTAATATAGAGGACAATATCTGCATCTGGGTCCTTCCCCTCAAGGAAAAGCATCTGTGCAGTTACGATGTTTGCGAGGACATCATCATCAATCGGTGCTCCGATCATGATAATCCGGTCTTCAAGCAAGCGAGAATAAATGTCGTACGAGCGTTCGCCTCGGCTGGTTTGTTCAACGACGATAGGTACAAGATTCATATTTTTTCATAGCCGTCAGCCATCAGTTTCCATCAGCCATCAGTTACAAGAAGGTATTGGTTGAATCAAAAACTCTCTTTACTGACTGCTGATAACCGAAAGCCGATAGCCATACTCTTCAGGTGATTATGAGCGACTGTTTAGCGGATGCCTGGTGAATGAGGAACTGATAGATTTTTTCGTGTTGTAGTTGCCCACGGAGTTCTTCCAATCGATTGCTTGATTTCAAGAGTGCGGCGTATTTTTGAGCGTCTCGATTTTGTTGCTCAGCGGCACGACGGACTTCGTATTCCAATTCGTCATCAGATACGTAAATGCTCTCTGCTTCAGCGATAGTATCGAAGATCCATGACTGCTTTGTTTGCTGAATGACATCTCGCTGTAGTTCATCAGGCAGGGTATCCATGTTAATTCCGGCTTCTTCGGCTGTTTTCTGTTCGTTTGTCAATTGCTGTTTGACATTTTGAAGCGTCTGCTGCACGTATTGATCTACTAACGGCTCCGGAATCGCAATATCAATTTTTTCTATGAGTTGCCCCAACAATTCCGCCTTCTGTTTATCAACATGTGAACTCGTCTCTTCTTCAACCAGATTGTTCCATATCAGCCCATAAAGTTGTGAATAGTTTTCATACCCGAGGTCTTTCGCAAACTCATCATCTAAAGGAGGGAGATGCTTCTGTGTGATGGCGTGCAATATGATATTATATTGCGCGGATTTTCCTGCGAGATCAGGGGTAGGATGTTCTTGTGGAAAATCGATGTCAACGGATTTTGTCTCCCCAATCTGCATCCCAACCAGTGCTTGTTCAAGTTTTTCATTTAACGCCCCGATACCGAGTTCTATATCAACATCTTGCCTTGATTCAGCATCAACCCGTTCTTGATTGATTAAGCATTCCCAATCTACGCGGACACAATCTTTCTCCTCGACCAGACGCTCAGTGTCAAGCGGCTCATAAGTTGCCGATTGCGCTTGTAGTCGTGTAATATAGGCATCAACATCTTCGCGAGGCACATTAACCGGATTTTTATCGGTTACCAGTTCATCATAACGCGGGAGGTCTATATTAGGACGAATATCAACTGTGGCTGAAAACGTGAGCGGTTCGTTTTCCTTAACTCGCAATTCATCCAGAGACGGCGTGAAAGTAGGTTGGGAGAGCGGATTCAGTTTTTCCCTAAAAATAGCGTCTTCGTAAGCAGGAGCGACGAGATATCGGACAGCCTCACTATTGACGTAATCAGGAAATCTCGACTTGAGGATTGCAATAGGCACGCGCCCTTTGCGGAAACCAGGAATGGAGACTTGGGTACGCAATGTCTCATAAGTTTCCTTTAATGCTACATTAACATCTTCAGAAGGCACCTCAACGTCCAAACGAACTTGCGTGGTGTCTAGCTTTTCAATTTGAACTCTCAAGTTATCTATCCTCACGCTAGGCATTCAAAGCCCGGATACTTTACATCTAATACGAGCATGGGCGAGGAGGGACTTGAACCCTCACGAGGCGTAACCCCAATAGATCCTAAGTCTATCCTGTCTACCAAATTCCAGCACCCGCCCGAATTCCGTGTATTATAACAATGCGCCGTGAAGGAATCGAACCTTCAACCACCTGATTAAGAGTCAGATGCTCTGCCAATTGAGCTAACGGCGCGCTTGCTGCCCTGATCGTAGACGCGTTTCATAAGCGCCCACTCGCGAATTGCTATCGCACACCTAAAGCGCAGACTCGGCATCCAAAAGTATACGCGTCCGGAGGGATTCGAACCCCCAACTTATAGTTCCGAAGACTATTGCTCTATCCATTGAACTACGGACGCTCATGAGGGTGGATGATGGGATTTGAACCCACGACCTCTTAATCCACAGTCAAGCGCTCTACCCCTGAGCTACATCCACCATATTTTGACTTGGTCTCCGCGTGCAGTAATGAAAAGCACGCCTAGCAGGAGTCGAACCTGCAACCTACGGATTAGAAGTCCGTTGCTCTATCCAATTGAGCTATAGGCGTTTGTGTTATAATACCAAATTAACCCCATTTGTAGTGCGAGGTCCCTGTGCCTCGCAATGCTGACTTGATCAAAAGACTTCTAATCAAGTTAATTGGGTATAAGTTGGTCTTGAATCGGGGCGAGAGGATTCGAACCTCCGACCTTCTGCTCCCAAAGCAGACGCGCTAGCCGGGCTGCGCTACGCCCCGAAAGGCATACACATTCTCAATTTACAGGCAACAACGGCACTCTTAGAGACTTCACCGAGGAGCGGAATATACGCTTGCATGTTGCTCACTACATCCGCTGTCAGTAGTTTAAATTATACACCATTTTTTGGCGGATGTCAAATTAAATATGAAAAATTCTTGTGTTTTTTTGACAAATTGTGCTATACTATTGGCATAATTATAAGGCGAGATTTCCGTGCTTCGCATACCCGTTTCTCTGCTATTCCAAATACTTACAGCGATGCTCCTTACACCACAATTCCTGAAACAACTTGACCCCTTCTACATTCGCGCGAAGCACGCGTTCCGCGGCAAATTCAGAGGCGAACGCCGAAGTCTCAACCGCGGTACAGGTATGGAATTTGCTGACTATCGGGCCTATGAACCCGGCGATGATCTGCGACATGTCGACTGGAACATTTACGCACGATTAGACAGACTCTTTATCAAACTCTTCCACACCGATGAAGATCTATCACTTGTACTACTCATTGACAATAGTCGCTCCATGGAATTTGGATCGCCTACCAAATTGACGTGCGCTAAACAGATCGCAGCGGCGTTAGGTTATATCGCTTTGGCACACGCTGACAGCATTGCAGTCTACACCTGTGCTGAGCGACTCTCGCCAACGCTACCACCAACGACGGGCAAATCGCAATTCCCACGTTTGACAAAAGCACTCGACACAATTACAGCAGCCGGACAAACACGACTCACGCAATGCCTCAAGCAACTCCCTATGTACCAGCGACGCGCTGGTATGGTTGTCATACTTTCAGATTTTTTGGATCCGAGTGGCTACGCAGATGGATTCAAATTACTCCCAGGACGCGGGTTCTCCCTGACAGCAATCCATTTGATAAGCCCAGACGAAATGGATCCGCAAACCTACTTGGAAAACACACTCACCGGCGGGGACTGGCTGGTGGAAGATGCTGAAACAGGTGAAACGAAAGCCGTCACAATTAACGCAGAAACCCTTGCACAATACAAAGATCAACAGCAGACATTTTGTAACAATTTGCAACGTTTTTGCACCGATCAAGGTATTGGCTATGCACAACTAAAGAGCGATACCTCCGTAGAATCTTTCATTTTACAAGAACTACACAGGGTAGGTTTCACTCAGAGGAATCGGTAAAGACAGAGGGCATTTAATGAAAAAGCAGATTAAACAAACAGACTTAGAACTGATCCAAGGCGATATAACCAAAGCCCAAGTTGATGCTATCGTGAATGCAGCGAACAGCGAACTCATCGGCGGTGCTGGTGTAGACGGGGCAATACGGCGTGCTGGTGGTGACGCAATTGAGAGTGCTTGCGCAGAGATCCGCAGACGCGAAGGCGGTTGTCCTACTGGCAAAGCCGTTATTACCACTGGGGGTAACCTTCACGCGAAGTATGTAATTCATACAGTTGGACCGGTGTGGGAAGGTGGCAGTTCAGGCGAAGCAGAACTACTGGCGAGTTGTTATCAGGAGAGTCTTCGACTTGCTGTAGACTGCTGTCAAGGGGACATTCAGAGCATCGCTTTTCCTTCTATTAGCACCGGTATCTATGGATACCCAACGGAGAAAGCGGCAGTCGTTGCACTGACTGCTGTGAAAGAACTTGTGTTGCAGAGCAACGCTGTGCCAACAACCATTCAGTTTATTCTGTTTGATGAGGCTACCCATACGTGCTATGTAGACGCTCTGCTCACTGTTTTTTCCGAATGAAGGAAAAGATTTGAAGGCCTCTGATTTTGCCCCATTGAAGTTTATTTTCGGAGATTGGTTTCTGCTTTATGAGTCTTCAGACTTCAGTTATACCAAATTAACCCCATTTGTAGCGCGAGGTCCCTGTGCCTCGCAAGGCTGACTTGATCAAAAAACTTCTAATCAAGTTAATTTGGTATTATACCAAATTAACCCCGTTTGTAGCGCGAGGTCCCTGTGCCTCGCAAGGCTGACTTGATCAAAAAACTTCTAATCAAGTTAATTTGGTATTAAACGTGTGGCTTAGAATAAACGATTTCTCGCCACAAACAGGTTACTGACAACTGACAACTGATAACTGACCACTATCGCTGAAAGTCACCCAAAATTGAACAATCCCAAATTTAGCCGAGCTTCGTTGATTCTTCCCATCTACATTCCAGCGTTTTTGCTGGCGACAGGCGGCGGCATTGTTTCACCAACACTCTCAATCTACGTTAAATCGTTTGAGTTATCCTACACGTTAACAACAATTGTACTCGCTGTCGGTGTACTTGGAAACATCCCAGCGGGTATTTTGGTAGAACGACTCGGACGCAAACCGTCAATGTTATTCGGTTTGGTGATGATCGGATTGTCAACTGTCGGCATGGGTGCAGCAACGAATTTCTTCCAACTTATCGGTGCGCAGTTGGTTGGCGGGATCGGGAATGCATTGTGGATGCTCGCCCGGCACGCTTATATGACAGATGTAATTCCGATAGCGAATCGCGGGAGAGCGATTGCCCTCTTCGGTGGTGTAAACCGGATGGGGACCTTCGCAGGACAGTTCTTCTCTATCTTCCTCGGTGTAAACCTACGCCTGCCCTTCTTTATCTACACAGGAATTGTGATGCTGAACCTTTTCTTCTGTTTCTTCTTCATTCCAAAGACCCATCGCACCCGAAGTGAAACAGCCGAGAAAAAAATCCCCTATCTGAAACAGCTTCTCCAGATATCGCGCCAGCATGCACGACTGCTCGCCACAGCAGGAGTAGGACAGGTATGTGTCCAGACGCTGCGCCGTGGGTGTCATATCATTATCCCACTCTATGCTAACGATGTCGTCGGACTAACAACACAACAGGTACGATCAGTCGTCATGATATCCTCAGCCGTAGACATGTCAATGTTCCCGATTGCCGGATTTATGATGGATCGGTTCGGTCGAAGATATGCAACAGTTCCTGGGATTTTCATCTTTGCCACCGGAATGGTGTTGATGCCGTTTACAGGCACATTTACGGGGTTGCTACTTGCAGCGATTTTGATGCGACTCGGTAACGGTGTCGCTTCGGGGACAATGATGACACTCGGTGCCGACTTAGCACCGCGAGAAGGGACCGGAGAGTTCTTAGGTTTGTGGCGACTTACAGGAGATTTCGGGGGTTCAGCGGGACCAGTTATCGTCGGCAATCTCGCCGATCTGTTCGGGTTGAGTTATTCCGGCTTCGCGTTGGGGGGTATTGGTTATCTCGCGGTTGGGATTTTCTTGTGGTTAGTCCCCGAAACGTTGCAGAGAAAATGACGGTTTCTATCTATAGGCAAGAGAATGCCCCACACGAACGAAAGTAAGTGAACACCTTTGGTTAAGACTTGTTCTTTTTCGCCTGTTCTAAAAGCCGTTCCGCCTGTTCTGCGCGCTGTCTTTCTTGTTCTGCGCGCTGTCTTTCTTGTTCTGCGCGCTGTTCTGCGCGTTCTGCACGCTGTCTTTGCTGATCTGCGATTCGTTTGGCATCTAAATAATACATAACACGCTCCAATCCTTTACAAAAACCGATGGTAATTATTGTTAATAAGACGGTGAAAGCGGAAAGATGCGTTACGATGGATTCCGCGGTTTCCAGTGGTGGTGTTCCTGATTTTCCACCTCCACGGATTTCACCGACTATAACCCATAAAGCGTATCCGATGAAGGCAACGACAAAGATGTAAAACGCTGGATCCAACCACTTTTTCGGGATTCCCCCCGGAAAAGCGACATATTTGTCGGCCTGCTCTAAATCTTGGAGCGTTTTTCCATCTTTATCGTCCAGGTGAGTGTCCTCCACCAATTTACGCCTAAATTTGCCATAGAATGCCGGGAAAGGGGCTCGAACCCTTACGCGCAAAATGCACACTAGATCCTGAACCTAGCCTGTCTACCAAATTCCAGCATCCCGGCGAGCAATTATAGTATATCCTAATTTCCATATTTTGTCAAATTAAAATCTGAAGAAACGAACGCTGAAAAATCAGATTAAACTTGTAATACACTTAATAAGTCTAATGTAATTAATACTAAAGTTTACGCCTTGTGTTAGTTAACAGTTAGTATGTTTTGGTTTCACATATTCATCTTATTTACTGTTCAAATTTGGAAACTTTCGCTTTTTGATTCCTTTTTAGAACACGAATATTCCAATGCAGGAGCAGCAGAAGGATTAAACTCCTATTTGTCCAGACAATATCCAGATATATGTAAAATTGAAAATAACAAAGAGTTAACTGGCACAAGTCGTAAAGTTTGGACAATTTTCCGTAGCATAGGCTGTTAGCCTGTGGCATCGTAGTCGTAGCATAGGCTGTTAGCCTGTGGTATTGTAGTCGTAGCATAGGCTGTTAGCCTGTGGCATCGTAGTCGTAGCATAGGCTGTTAGCCTGTGGCATCGTAGTCGTAGCATAGGCTGTTAGCCTGTGGCATCGTAGTCGTAGCATAGGCTGTTAGCCTGTAACGAGGTTCGCGAACCACCGTTATTTTTCTCCAAGTTCTGCGGTGTGTGAAGCTCGTAGAAAAATCCCTTGATCTTTGAAAATTCAACCGAAATGTAATACGAATTGTCCAAAGTTTAGAAAGTAATATACCGATCACATTTTTAGTAATGTCAAACTGTGGTAGCGATTCTCTGCACAATAAAAAGGAGTGCAATCTATGAGAACGAAAATATTGCTCTGCGCGATGCTGATGCTAATTCTCACAGTCAGTTACAGTCAAGCCGAAATTGACTCGGATAGAATTGTCGGTATCTGGTTATTAGATGAAGGTAAAGGCGATGTCGCCGAAGATGCGTCCGAAAATGGACGGAAAGGCACAATTACCAACGGAAAATGGGAGGACGGCAAGTTCGATGGTGCCCTTGAAATCAAGAAGGGTGGAACTGTTACGATTCCGCTCGGCAAAGGGATCATTATCGATAAGGTGACTTTCATCCTCTGGATGCAGTTTACTGATGTCGCCGGTCAACAAAACTATTTCTCTATATGGGATCAGAGCAACAACCGATATGTCCCATACAAAGAAGGTGCAAACGTCCTTCGAAGTTGGACGAACACTTGGAATGTTACCAGTGGTGTGACCGTCAAGGATGGGATATGGTATCATGTCGCCAATGTCTACGACGGAGAAACCTGTCGTATCTACATCAACGGCGAAGAGGAAGTCTCTCAAGATGTCCCAAAGTTCCAACTCCAAGACCAAGATCAGACCGCATGGCTCGCCACTGACAGAGGTACCGGCTTTCTGTCTGCCTGTATTATGGACGAGGTAGGTCTCTTCAACGATGCGCTCACCGAAGATGAAATTCAGGGCATTATGAACGACGGCATCGATTTCACGGCTTTCGCTGTGGAACCATCGGACAAACTCTCTGTACTATGGGGAAAACTGAAGACACAGTAGCACAATTTTGAGGTCCCTCGCTTGCTTAGGGACCTCTTCCTACAAAAGGGTAAGCCGATGAGATATTTTGCGTACGGCTCCAACATGAACGTCTCTCAGATGCAACAACGGTGCCCCGGTGTCACACGTATAGGAACGTTCAGGCTCGAAGGTTTTCGCCTCGTTTTCAAATACCACGCCGATATTATCCCCGCTGTGGGATGTTCAGTCCATGGCGGCCTCTGGGAAATCTCAGAAGACAATGAAGTTGCTCTTGACGGTTATGAAGGCTACCCCACATACTACGGTAAATATTACCAAAACGATGTCATGTTTTACAGAATGAAAGAGGTATCTGACAATTCGGAACCTCCCTCAAAATGGTATCTAAAAACTATCATTCAGGGATACAAAGATTTCGGGTTAACGCAAGACGACTTTGAAGAGAGCCTCGGTGTCCAACACCTTGGGTTAACGCACACAGACGTTGAAATGATTCTCGGCGTGTCAGCGGATGAATTAGAACGTTTATTCTCTCGCGTGGCAACCTCTCCTGTCTATCAGTAAACTCTGTCCTCAGATCACCCGTTTCACATACACATAATATGCGCCAACTGCCAACTCACCCGTTTCATTTGCGAACTCAGTATGCATGCGCGTCTGACCGCTGGTGAGGTTGAACGTAAACGTTACGCCCTTCGCATCCGGTGCAATCGCTTGTGTAGCAGACTGGTCACCGACTCGAATTTGCGCTGTTGTTAACGCCAAAGCCTCTCCACCGTTGTAAAGATCGATATGCTCACCGGGAATACCGTCTGTAATCGCTCTGTTCTCGGCGTAGGGCCACCGACGCAGCTCAAAACTGTACTCCCCATCTTCTGGGATATCAATCGCCCAATAACCGTTGCACTCCATACCGCGGCGGATCATTCCCTGATTCCATGCATGTGCTTCCCCGTGCCAATCGTGCGTTGTGATACACGTAACAGGCTCGCTTTGCGTTCCAACGACAATCGGACAGTCCTCATCAAACCGTTTAGAAACCAGTTTCCACCACGCTTCATAATGTTCACGGAGTTCTGCAACAACTTCTGGATGTGCATCCGCAATATCGTGCTGTTGTCCGGGGTCGGCTTGAATATCGTAGAGTTCTTTTCCGTTGATGAGTCGCCACCGTTGTGACATCGTCGCGCTGTCTTTCCATTTAATCGGATTTTCAACGCGCTGCGAATCGGTGACAATAACCCGTTCTTCCCACGTCTCCGTCTCATTTCTTAACAACGGAGCAATACTCGTACCATGGAAACTTGCACTTGATGAGACTTCGAGATCACAGAGATCTATCAGCGTCGGGAGCAAATCAATGTTTGCGGTCAGTTCATGTACCTCATGCTTTTCCGTGAAGCCCCCGCCGGGCCAATGCATGAACAGTGGCACGCGATGTCCACCTTCATAAGGTGATCCTTTTTTACCACGCATCCCGGCGTTGTATCCCGATTCAACGAACTGCCCCGCACCCAGGTCACACCCCGCAGCGGAACCGTTATCGGTCATGAAGATTAGGATAGTGTTTTCCTCAAGCCCCAAGACCCGGAGGTGATGCCGTAACCGCGCCATATTGTCATCAATATTAGTGATCATGCCATAGAAATTCGCACGCTCCCCCGGTACACCCTTCCTTCGGTAGACTTCACTGTAAGCATCGGGAACACGGAACGGACCGTGAGGCGCGTTTGTGGAAAGATAGCAGAAAAATGGACGGTGCTGATCGCCTTCAGCCTGTCTCTCAATAAAAGCCATCGCCTCCTGAAACCAGACATCTGTGCAGTAGCCATCAAACGGCTGTTCGGAACCGTTGCGGAAATAGGTATCGTCAAAATAGTCGTTGCCCCAATAGTCAGGGGTTTGACTAATACCCCCACCGCCGTGGTAAAGTGCTTCGTCAAATCCTCTATCGTGTGGACGGAAGGGATAGTTGTCACCGAGATGCCATTTACCGAACATAGCGGTCTTATAGCCGTTGCGACGAAAGATATCTGCCATCGTGACCTCGTCACTACGGAGAAGAGAACGTCCGCCGATGGTATGCCACACCCCTGTAGAATTGCAGTAGTGTCCCGTCATAATCCCCGCTCGTGTCGGGGAACAAGTAGGACCAACGTGCAGATTCTGTAGTTGCACACTCTCCTGCGCGAGTGCGTCCAAATTCGGTGTATTGATAACGGGGTTTCCGGTACTTCCCAAATCGCCGTAGCCCTGGTCATCCGTGATGACGAAAACGAGGTTAGGTGTATTCTGTTCTGCCACGATAATATCCTCCTTTATTTTTCTATCGCAACCAATAGTTTTGGACTTGAAAAAATGCCCTAATTGCGAATTTATATTCTAGGAAATCCATAATCTTGCCTACGGTTATTTGCTTTATTTGCAGCTTCCTCAGATACACGACAGGCATATTCTTCTGTAAATCCATTATATCTGTTTATTTTAGTATCGTATGAAATCCTAAATTCCCGATGCCAATCTTGTAAAAGCACATGGCACTCTTCCCTATTTAGAAAAATATATTCTGAAACTGGTCCTTCTATGTTTTTTATTTTACTCTTAGTGCTTTCATTTATGATAAATTTTCGTTCGCTACCATCTTCACGAGGAGGCAGTTCTAGAGGAAACCCTTTATCTCTAATTATCCCCTTTTTCAATTGTAAGTCATTAATACGCAAACGAACATAATAATCATGCACCTTTCTAAATGTAATAAAATTAGATTTAGAAACTGTTTCAAACAGAAATTCTATCGGTATCGCATAACAACTTTTTGTAAATTCTTTTTCAAGTTCTTTTAAAATTGTTCGTTCTACACAATTTATTTTTCGCATATAATCCCATAAACGTAGTCCTATTTGTAGTAAAATAGTCATCACTGTCCCAGCTACTCCTCCGAGAATTGCTATTAATAAATTGTTTAGCATCATATCATCCTTGTGTTATTATTTTTCGCAATCAGTAGTTTTTTCAAATCCAAAACTAATGATTGCGTTTTCTATTTCAGAGGTCAAGCCAAACTACGAACTTATACCAAATTAACTTGATTAGAAGTCTTTTGATCAAGTCAGCATTGCGAGGCACAGGGACCTCGCGCTACAAATGGGGTTAATTTGGTATTATTCACTGATACGATACCCTATCATTTTTCTAACGTGCCCCATAATGTTCTCATTATCAGTCGGTATGTCGGTATAATGAATTGGGCAACTACAAACTATACATTTAAAAGGCACGCCTGCCAGTTGCTCAGCGGCGTGCCTCCGAGGTATACAGCATCGACAATGCTATAAGTTTTATTTGAACGACAAGACGATAATTTTACGCCAAAGCCTTTTTAATTCGATCCAATCCGCGGTTGATCTCTGTCAACGAGGTAGCAAACGAGAGCCGCAAATGGTTATCTGCACCGAACCCATTACCCGGCACAACACCGACACCCGCCGAATTGAGCAGATAATCGGTGATATCCATTGAACCTTCGATCTTCTGTCCGCCAATTGTCCTGCCGTAATGTTCGGAAAAATCGGGGAAGATGTAGAACGCACCCTGCGGTTTGACATAACTGACCCCATCAATCTCATCAAAGCGTTGACAGATTACGTTTCTGCGTTCTTCAAATGCTTTTCGCATATTTTCGACAGCATCCTGTGATTCACTTTCATTGAGTGCAGCGACAGCAGCTTTCTGTGCGATGGATGTCGGGTTTGAGGTGCTGTGCGATTGGATACGCGACATCGCTGAGATCACATCTTCGGGACCCGCGGTATATCCAATCCGCCAACCTGTCATAGAGTAGGCTTTAGAGACTCCGTTGACAACAAAGGTAATTGCTTTCGTCTCCTCGTTGAACGAGGCAGGACTCTGATGCGTCACACCGTCGTAAAGGAGTGCCTCATAAATTTCATCAGAGATGAGATACACCTGATGTTTGACGGCGAGTGCTGCGATGGCTTTGAGAGTGTCCAGATCGTAGGTGGTACCGGTCGGATTGCTTGGGCTGTTAACGAGAATCGCCTTCGTCTTTGTGGTTATCGCTGCTTCAATCTGATCCGGTGCCATGCAGAAGTTCTGCGCGGGTGTCGTCTCAATGACGCGCGGCACCGCGCCTGCAAGTTTGATTTGCTCTGGGTAGCTTACCCAATACGGTGCAGCAAAGATAACTTCGTCGCCCGGATCACAGATGGCTTGAAAGATATTATAGATAGTATGCTTGGCACCACACGAGACGATAACCTCAGAGGGTTCATAACTCAATCCGTTATCCCGTTTGAATTTCTCTGCGATTGCCTCGCGGAGTTCGGGGGTGCCGGGGACAGGTGTGTATTTTGTAAATCCTGCATCGAGTGCAGCGATTGCGGCGGCTTTGATATAATCGGGTGTATCAAAATCGGGTTCGCCTGCACCGAATTTGACGACATCTACGCCATCAGCGATCAACGCGTTAATCTTCGCGGTGATCGCCAAAGTAGACGATGGTGTTACATTTTGACTCCGTTGTGATAATGCGATCATTTATTCTCCTTATTTTTAGGTTTGTTCGGGACATAGATGATTCTAACATGGGTACCTCCAAAGGGATCGGTCCAAGCAGAAGCGCGTATCTCTGTTACTCAAGCTTAGTTTCCATTTGATGCCAAAAGGGTTTTGAATTCATCAAGGCTATTTACCTGCAACACTGCGCGTCGCAAATCTTTGAGACGCTGCAACTCTTCAATGGATTCAAGCATCGGCTTTAATGTTTGCGCACCACTCTCGCGGAATTGAATCTCCAGGGCTTCAAGAATGCCTTCAATGGTACTTTCTCGTGCGCCTTGCTCGATACCTTGCTCGATACCTTGCTCGATACCTTGCTGTAGGATATATCGGTAAGTTGATGATTCTAACATGGGGCCCTCCAACAGATGACGGATTTCGGCAGGATCAACGATCAAACCGCTCAAAATCCATTGCCATATCAATAAATTATTCTGTAGATCCGGAGCAAGTGGGAGAGCAAGCGTCATTTTATGACACTGCTCAATCCATCCAACCTCGGATATGCCTTCCGGGGATTGCATCAACGGCGTAAACGCTATCAGACTGGTCTGATCACTGTCAAAAATGGATTGTCCATCAAACTCGCTCAGCCGGACCACCTGATACTCTATTAGCACTTTGTGTCCCGGAAAGTTTTGGCTATACTCGCCTGGGTCGTTCCCACCGGCATTTGAACGGAGATAGACGGTAAAAGACAAAATCGGCAAGCCGTATCTTTCAAAGCACCTTCCGAAATAGCCCACCTTGCGCTTCAGTATCTCTGGTGCACTCTCGCGACTCACTTGGAACTCAATATGCACCAAGACCTCTCTATCGTCAATCTCTGCCTTCGATAAAGTATCCATACGTCGTATTTCAACCGTTGGCAGTTCTGTCTCAAGTTGTTCTACGAACTTCAGTCCGGGGATATTGGTTAGTTTTCTCAATAAATCTTCGGCGAATGTCCCGAAGATGTCTTTACTCACGATGTCGAACCGGTTGTGCGGTAAGTTTTCCCAAAATTCATGTAAGATATTTTGCATACTTTGTTGATGAATTTTCCAATTCCTATGTTGAGCGGTTAACAGTTGAAATACGAGGTTAAGCCAAATGTTTCTTTACTTTTCCTTCCGATGCCCCGAGTAATCAACGTATTTCACGCCCTGCTTCATACGTTTTTCTTGCTGTTTCATTAGAAATTCCATATACGTTTCTAAGTCACCGGATAGGGCGACGAGGCGCGCTTTGGCTTTTTGTATGTCTTTTACGGGATTATCACACATGAAAGTTCCTCCAGGATCGATCCAAAACTCATGAGTGATGTTTTGTCATCTTGTGATTTTGGGGGCGCGACTTTGTCGGGCAACTAAATTGATCGGTATTGTCGCATCAATGTAAGCCTGGTGCATCTTTTCATAAGTATACCGCTCATCGCCGGAAATTGCAACCCTTTTCGTCCGATTTGGCAGGGCTATTTAGTTTTAGGTTTTTTAGTCCAATTTCGTATCCCCAGGCCCGGTAGGCGCGGTTTGATGAAGATTAAATAATTAATTCGGTAATAATCCGACATAGTGTAGCAACTCCTGTGACCCGCCTTTGAACTGTTCCATGAAGTCGCTGACTTTCTCCTGAAGGGCTGTCCAGTCATTGCTGAGACGATGCAGATGTATGACGGCTTGACGCGCCCAGCGCCACAACTTCTCAATCGGATTCGTCCAACAGGCATACGTCGGGAGCTGCAATATCTCAATAGGGAGTTTCTCAAGTTTGCCTATTTTCTTTGACGGTTTCTCGCTCCAATTCGGTGGGGTCGGTCTAACAAACCTCGTCGTCTGTGGCAGAAGCGCTGCCCTAAGATTCGCGTGAAAGTGGATCGCCCGATTGTCCTGGATCAAATAGATGCGTTCAGCGTTTGGATAGCGTTGGCAAATCTGGGTGTAAAATGTATGGAGTGCGACAACCGTGCAGCTTTTGACTTGCTGATAAACAACATCTCCGGTGTGTGGGTTGAGTGCCCCGATGCCATAGCAGGTCTCCTCTGGGAGATAACTCTGGCGTGCCAAAGGACATTTCGTCCCCGTCTCCGCCCAGTCTTTTGCGACTCTCGGTTGTAGATTGAAACCAAACTCGTCTTGGTAAACGACAACGCAAGTTTCTGGGTTTTCACGGGCTTCTTCTAACGCTTGCTTGATGCGAGAAAGTTTTTCAGCATAATCGGTATCAGGACTCCGCAGATATTCTCTGGCACGCTTATAGCTGAGACCCAAGCGTGAGAAGATCTGATGAATGCCGGGGAGCGATAGACCCTCAAGCCACGGCACGACCTGACCGAGACTGCGGAGCGTCCAGCGCGTTTGATGCTCATTGACGCTTCCCGGATCCTGACCGATTGCCACTAAGAGTTCCGACCCGGCTTCTTCGGGCGACTTAGGTGAAAAAGCAGGTTTGCGACCTCGACCGGGTTTATTAGACAACCCGCTAATACCGTGTTCGCGATACCGACGCAGCCAAGCATAAACGGTATCGGGGTCGCGTTTTTTCAACAAACCTCTGTGGGCGACTTCATGTGGAGAAAAGCCTTCATGGATTTTCAACAACGCTGTCGCACGCTCTCGAAGATAAGCCGGTTCGCCTTTATCCCGAAGATCAACGAGGGTTTGTATTTCGTCTTCAGTTAACTCCAACTTATGGTGTTTTGCCATCAGAGAATACCTCCTTTGGCAATAGGATAACACGAATAACAATATTACCGAATTAATATTTTAATCTTCATGGAACCGCGCCGGGCTTGAAAAAGAAGATCCAAAAATTTAGACAATCCAATAATTTATGTAAAACTAAATGACCCTGTCCGATTTGGTAAAGTCTGCATCCAGTGTGATGACAACGCTACTTTTGATATAATCGGGTGTATCAAAATCGGGTTCACCTGCACCGAATTTGACGACATCTACGCCATCAGCGATCAACGCGTTAATCTTCGCAGTGATCGCCAAAGTGGACGATGGTGTTACGTTTTGACTCCGTTGCGATAATGAGATCATTCGTTCTCTTTTGAAAATAGGTTTTTGAACCAGTTTACGATGCCTCGTTTTTGCAATTCGATTTTCAGATCAGCGAGGGGTTTTTCTAACCTTTGTATTTTTTCTTCAAGAAGTATGTCTAACTTTCGGCGGATTTCCTCATGCAGTTCGGGCTTATAATTTTCTAGTGCCTCAACCTGCTGTGTGAGATCTGAAGTGCGTTCAGTTAGATTGTGCTCGGTCTGCGTGATCTGCTCAACTGCAGCCCTCAGTTCGGATTTCTGATTTTCTAATCCAGTAATTTCACCGTTGAGATCTCTAATTTCATCTTTAAGCCGTTCGCGAGCGGCTATCCCCTCAACAACCCCTGCTTTAAATTCAGAACAGTCAATCTGAACAAATCGGTTTCGTTGCCGGTTCTCATAAAATTTCCACTTTTCCGGATCTTTCCTATTTGCAAAAATGCCAAAGCGGGTATCGGTTGCGGAGAGGTAGGACTTTAACTGCTCAATTCCGTGTCCTACATACCCCGCACCCTTACACTCCGCAATGGCAGCGAAACTCCCGTTTCCATCAGCCAACACAACGTCAGCGATTCCATTGCGTGCTCCAAACTGAATTTGGCATTCCTTACATTCACTCCTTGCATTCCTTATATGGATATATGGAGAAAATCCGTTGACCTGAAGTTCATCAAAATAAGCATAAACCGCATCTGCTACTTTAGTTTCATGGTCTGGACTAATAGCGTAACATTCCGGGCACAACTTGTATAACTCATCTGGGGGGTGTGGAAGACATGTGGCACACGATTCAAAATTCGCGATTTCGCGAGGTCTATTACACTGGGGCGAACTCCCACACTGAGCACACCCAGAGCACTGACAAAGCTCCTCACTAGACTCAATTCGTGTTACGTTAATTTCATATTGGCTACCGGCACCCCAGATTTGAATTTTCCCTTGGCATCTCACTTGGTTTCCATCGTCCAACAAGGTTCTATCTTGAATCAGACCGCTATCAAAAAGCACACAACGAATTTGCTGATTTTGAACAACATTAGGCATTCCATTTCCTGCATCTTTGAGAGCCCAAAAGGTCGCTTCAGGCTGCGGGGCGAATGCTAAAATTTCACCCTGGACATGAATCTCTGCAAGTTCATGCGCGTCTTCTATGATGCCCGATAACGTCTCTGTTATTTTACTCACCGTAAACGCCCCGTTAATTCCAGGTAGCTGAACATCCTTAACGAGAATTTGATACTCGCTGAAGGCAGGAAAAATCTGAATATTCCCTTCCACAGTCACTGTATTTCCTGCTGCCAATAAAGGTTTGAATTGAGGTACTTTGCCACGAGGCATAAAACAACTAATTTTTTTTCCGGCGTGACTGAGAAAAAAAACGGAGGGTGGACCACCTACTAATACTTCACCCTGTACCTTGACATCTTGAAGTGACTGATCTTGTATGATGCCCGATAATATATTTGTTATTTCGCTAACATTGTAGACATTTGGCACGAGTAACTGCTCCTATATCATATTATACCAAGAACTAATTGCGGCACAAACAACAGATTTCAAAGGTGATTTTAATGATTTTCTCCGAGAAGGCAGGACAAACGAAATCCGAGGTCCGAAAGTGCCTTCACATAACAGACATAAGCTTCCTCTTGGAACAAGAAAAATTGGATGAGTTCCGGTGCCCGGTTACCGCGCTGCAGGGCATATTCCACAAATTCTTTCACGGTTTTCAAGGCAACAGGCGCCGCTTTCTCAAGAGGGTATCTGAAGTTACCTGTGCTAATGGCAGGAAACGCAATGGATTGAATTCTTTTTTCCACAGCAAGTTCGAGGCATTCGCGGTGACAACTCTCAAGTAATTTCGATTCTCCAATTCCGCCTCCAATCCAAATCGGTCCAACGGTGTGAATAATGTACTTTGCAGAAAGATTACCCGCCGAGGTGATAACCGCTTCACCTGTTTGACAACCCCCGCGATTTTCGCGAATCTCCTCACATGCCCGATCTACCTCGCTACCAGCAGCTTGACGAATAACGAAATCTAGCCCTCCCCCGCCGCTGAGAACAAGATCCGTCGGGTTTACAATAGCGTCAACCTCTGCCTCCATTATATCGCCGTGGATGAGCTCAAGCCGAGTTTGGGGGCGTTTTATTTCTTGTTCCTCTTGATTCCGCATAAAACCTCCTCCAGTTCCTTTTCCAGTTTGCCAAGTTGTTTATGAATTCTGCCGGTTTGCGCGTTTCGCCCTCTCTCGCTGCCTCGCAAATCGCGCTCGGCTTATGGAATCACTTTTGAGTCCGTTCACCTCTTTGGAAATGAGTCCTACTGACCGTGCTACACCAACTTCCCTCTCAAATTGATTGAGCGTTATGTCTCTGAACCGATTTCGTTTCAAATTTTCATAAAATTCCCAATTGTCAGGTTCTATACTATTCGCGAAGACACCAAACTGCGTATCGGTTGCACAGAGATAGGACTTCAGTTGCTCAAGACCATAAGTTACAACTCCGGTTTGTTTGCATTCTGCAATAGCGACAAAGTTTTCCACCCCATCAAGAAGCATAATATCAGCCCTGCGACTGTCTGCTCCCATCTGAATTTTATGTTCGGCATCTATAAAAAATGTAGAGAACTCAGGTGTGGAAAAATAGTTAACAACCGCCTCTACGATTATAGCTTCATGTGGCGATTCCGCTCGGCACTCGGGACACAATGTGAAGCGTGGATAACGAGGTTGAGAATGCAAGTGCAGGCGGCACAAGACTGTTTTTAAGTCTCTCATAATAGCTGCGCAACTTCTTTAATAGATTTTACTGTTTCCGCGAAACCGTCCGACCTTACAAGGCATCCGCCGGTTTAGTAGAAGCTTTTTTCGCCTCAAGCAATTCCTGAGAAGCCTTAGCAAAACGTTCCCGCAATTCGACTATGAAAGGCGAAGGATTCCGCAGTTGCTCCTGCTCCGCTTCCTCATCAAGTTGCCTCACGCGTTCAAGATATGCTTCCACTTCCTCTGTTTTCGCTAAATAGTAGAGGATAGTTGCGTGTATTTTTTCAAGGTTTAAGGTAGGATAGCGTAGCAGAATTTCTTCGGGACTCGCGCCCGCCAGATAATCTTCCAACACAATCTCAATGTCAATGCGATTCCCTTTAATCCGGATGACATCTTCTTGAACAAAGTCAAAGTAATTTTCCAGTTCCATCGCTGCACTTCCTCGTATTTTCACATCATAGTATCTTCTCAAGTTCTTTCAGCAGATTCCGTTGCTTCCGCGACAAAGACTTCGGGATTTCCACAACCAACCGCACCCGCAAATCTCCCTTCCGTCCAGAGGCATCTGTCGCACCGTGTCCACGTAAGCGTAATTGCTGTCCCGGTTGCGCACCCGTTGGGATCTTCAGATCCACTTCACCTGTTAGCGTTTGTACCCTGACAGAACCGCCTAACGCCGCCGTTGTCATTGGAATCGTCACATCTGTTAGTAAATCCACACCTTCACGAGTCAGTGTCGGATGCGACTGTACAGAGACTGTCACAAGCAGATCGCCAGAAGTGTCAACACCGACGGATTCTCCGTGTCCGCGAATACGTAGGGTTTGCCCGTCCTGAATGCCCGGTGGAATTGTAAGGGTGATACGTTTCCCTTGGACATTGACCTCTTTCTTGCTCCCTAACGCCGCATCCGCAAAAGGGATATTGAGGTTCATACGGAGGTCACGTCCACGCGTAGGAGCCGTCGTGCGCCGTTGTCCAAACGCATCGCCGAACGCATCGTCGAATCTACCGAACCCACCGGACCCACCGAACCCGCGACCGAAAAGATCGTCCAAGTTTATGTGCGAGAAGATGTCGTCCATATTTTGGTAGCCTTCAAACCCCATACCGTGAACGCCTGCGTGCCCACGGGTATCATAGACACGTCGTTTTTCGGGATCAGAGAGTACCGAATACGCATTCGATGCCTCTTTGAACTGCTCTTCCGCTGCTTTGTCACCGGGATTCTTGTCCGGATGGTATCGGACGGCAAGTTTACGGTATGCTTTTTTGATTTCTTCAGGGGTGGCACCTCGGTCTACACCGAGGATTTCATAGTAGTCTCTCATATTTTTAACTATGGCGGTTTCTGCTCGGTTTTCTCCGTTGTCAAAAAACCGATTTTTGTTTAGGTTTATATCTTCATCTAAAATGGCATGCAACTTCATCAAGACCCGTTTACCGTTAACGGAAGAAACGGGTGCGAAAACGACTATGGTTAAATAAGCATAGCGACGACCGCTGCAACATCTCGTAAAGATTGGTGCTGTTTGACGAGTGTTGTTCCGAACCGAAGAGCTGCCCTCTCTACACTTAGTTTTCGAGAGAGATCAACAATACCTTCTATATCTTTGACATGCGCGGCACCGATGAGGCGGCGCAGCATTTCCAATCCTGCAAACCCAACGGCATCTTGAAAGATGTTTCCTAACATCTCCGATTTCAATCCAGCATCAGCCATCGTGAATTCAGCCGTATAGGTGTCCCACACTTGCACAACCGCTGCTTTGAGTGCTGATTGCACGCCCAAGGTGCCTTGATGCGAAAAATAGGATAAGAGATAATTCGCCCAATACAATCCGAGGTCGAATCCTATGGGACCATAAAAGGCAAATTCGGCATCAATCACTTTGGCTGTGTTGTTTTGGACGAGGACGCTACCCGTATGTAGGTCACCGTGGGTTACACCTTGCTGTGCTGTTAAGAAGACCCGCTTGAGATGCTCCACTTGCTGCAAAAAGTCCGTATCCGTTTTCAACCGCTGCACATCGGATTCTAACCCGGGTGTCCAGAAGTTCGTCTCATGTTCGGTAAACGGGAAGGTGAACACATAATCGGCAGTTATCGACTGCATAGTGGTGTTCGCAAATTGTTGTCTATAGTGCTGTGCAGTTGCGATGTCAAGGTTATCAACATAGGTTTGACTATGTACAATACCCATAAATCGCCCGACCTGTTCAGCGATTGCAGTGTCCACGGTGCCAGCGATCAGCGCATCCCGTAGCACGTGCGCGTCTCGGAGGTCCTCCATCGCTATGACTGCTGCGTCCACATCGAAATCGTACTGTACAGGCACGGTGCCGCTCGCCAACCGATTGTAAACGTCAAGGGCGCGAGACTCAAAAGTCAAACGCTCGGTAGACAACGGGTAGTCGGGACCCAATATCTTAATGTAGGGCGGTGCGTGTTTCAAGACAAGCGAACGCGCCGGACGCGCTGCATCTGAAACGCGATAGACGGTGTTGAGATTACCATCGCCAATCTCTTCTATACGGAGCTCTGCCTCCGGTTCAAACATACGGATCTCTGTATGTCGCTGGCGAAGGTAGTCTGGTAACGTGGCAAGGTTGAGTTCCATATCACTTTCGCAGGCTTACAGTAGACTCTCGGCGATCTGGATAGCATTCAAGGCAGCACCTTTACGGAGGTTATCAGCGACGACCCAGAGGTTCAAACCGTTTTCTATGGAGGCATCGTCACGAATCCTACCCACGTAGACTTCATCTTTACCTGCAACGTCAACAGCGAGTGGATACTGCTGATTGCTCGGATCGTCCATAAGTTTCACACCCGGTGCATCAGCGAGGCACGCTCTCGCTTCGGCTGCTGTGAGTTTTTCATGTGTCTCAATGTTTATCGATTCCGAATGCGCAAAGAAGACCGGAACTCGGACGGTTGTAGCGGAGACACCAATCGTATCGTCCTCCAATATCTTCCGAGTCTCGTTGATCATTTTGACCTCTTCTTCGTTGTCCCCGCTGTCTAAGAAGGGCCAATCAAATGCGACATTGAACGCCATCTGGTGTGGAAACTTATCCAAAGTGATCGGTTTACCTTCAAGGGCTTCAGTTGTTTGCTGGACCAATTCCAAGACAGCGCGCCCACTCTTACCAGAAACACTCTGATAGGTGGAAACGACTATCCGTTTGATGCCAGCAGCATCGTAAATCGGTTTGAGTGCTACCATCATTTGGATAGTGGAGCAATTGGGGTTCGCGATCAGCCCGTTGTGCTTGCGGGCAGCAGCCATGTTGACTTCTGGAACAACCAATGGTGTGGCCGCGTCCATGCGAAACGCGCTGGTATTGTCAATGACAAGCGCGCCTTTATCTACGGCTGTAGGGATAAATTCGCGGCTGACGGACGCACCTGCTGATGAAAACACCACATCTACATCTTCAAACGAGTCGTGTGTTAATTCCTCAATAATAATCGGGTCATTTTTAAACGACAGAATCTCACCGGCAGAGCGATGTGATGCCAGAAGTTTGAGGGAAGCGATAGGAAATAATCGCTCTTCAAGAAGTTGCAACATTGTATTGCCAACAGCACCCGTCGCGCCGACAACCGCTACACGATAACTCTCACGCATTTCTAATATTTCCTCTATTGTGTTATTCAAGCAGAATCTTTGTTAATATTTAATTCTTAATTTTACCACAAACACGTCCCTTAAAGCAAATATTTTGCTAAAGATTGACATTTGAACGAGAAATTCACTGTTTTCAGACAAAAAACTTGACAAACCCTACGATTTGTGGTATTAATTTTAAAAGATAGACATGTTATGTCAAGCGATCTTATTAGATGCTTCTGTTTCTGGTAAAGCAGCGTAGAACTGAAAATGTGATGCCTATGCCTTAATAATTTTGGCTAATTTTTAGTGTTAGTCACATTTTTTCTTGACATATCCATATCTGTATAGTATAATATAATTACTATTAGTTTTTTGTTAAATTCATTTATGCTTGAGGCGGAAGGCTTGCGATTTCCAGATTAGGTTGGTAAAAGCAGCTTTCACCTATTCGGGCAAAAATTAGAGGAACACTTCACATGGCAAAATTAACGAAGAACGATGTCGTCAGCAGTGTCGTCGAAGCAACCGGACTTAGCAAGAAAGAAGCGAATGCCGCTGTTGATGCTTTTGCTGCGACTATTTGCGAAGCTTTGAGCAACGGCGACTCCGTCGGCCTCATTGGGTTCGGAACATTTGAAGCCAAAAAACGACCAGCCCGTACAGGTCGTAACCCGCAGACTGGCGCACCGCTTAACATTCCGGCGAAAACGGTCCCTGGTTTCAAAGCTGGCAAGAAACTTCGCGACGCCGCCAGCTAAGACCAGCGGTTCTTTCGCTCAGTTTCTTGGAAAAGCCGCGAGGCTGTGCCTCGTTTCTACACAGAGGGATAGCTGCGGCTTTTTCATGTTACACCGATCAGTAAAAGTCTCTGCTGATCTCTACCATAGAGATTACCTTTGCAACGTATTCCAACACAGTGCTATTACTTGCAATTGCTGGAACCAATTTTTGCTTGTATCATTTGTAGGTACCCTTTCCAACTTTTTGTCCGCATCGCTTCCAGGCACGTTTGCAAGCGCGTTCGTTAAAAACTGATGTCAGGAGACTCGTCATGTTAATCCGAACGAGAGCCCCAGTCCGCATCGATTTTGCCGGCGGATGGAGCGACGTTGCCCTCTTCACTGAGCATTCAAAAGGGCTCGTCGTTAATGGGGCCATTAATCGATATGCTTATGCAACCCTTCGATGTGAACGGCAAACAGCACAAGACGATTCTGTTGAACTGCAACGGGTTTTAGATAAGAGCATTCGTATCTATTCCGCGGATTTTGACACCTTTATCGAAGCAGACGATGTACGTCAACTCGAATATGACGGAAACATTGACCTGGTGAAGGCGGCTGTGCGGCGAATGTCCATACAGATTGGCGGATTTGACCTTATCACGCAGTCTACTGCACCACCAGGTAGCGGATTAGGCACTTCCGCATCAATGGGGGTAGCACTCGTCGGCGTACTTGGCGCGCTTAAGGAAGCCACCTATCTCCCCTACGAATATGCTGAACTCGCGAGTACCATTGAACGTCACGAACTCGGAATACTCGGCGGAAAACAGGACCATTACGCGAGTGCGCTCGGCGGTATCCATTTTATGGAGTTCCAAGACGAAGAGGTAAAGACCTCGCCATTGAGATGCCCACCCCATATCCGCTACGAACTTGAAAAAAATCTTGTGCTCTGCTACACCGGGCAGTCACGACTTTCTGGTAATATCCATCAGAACGTGACTGATGCATATAAGAGTGAGGAACCGAGTGTTCGCAAGGCACTGGAAGCCCTCAAAGCTATCGCCGAGGCAACAAAAATAGCACTCATGCGAGGCCGCTTAACAGAATTCGGCGAACTTCTCACCGAAAATTGGAATAACCAGAAAAGGTTGCATCCATCTGTCACAAATGAGCAAATCGAGCACCTCTTTAAAATCGCGATGGCAAATGGCGCAACTGGCGGAAAAGCATGTGGTGCTGGCGGCGGCGGATGCCTCCTATTTTACTGCGAACCGACACGCGAACACCGCGTCCGACAAAAACTTGAAGACGCAGGGGCGCGGATCATTGATGTCAACTTCGATTTCGACGGACTTCAAATGTGGAAAGTCTCAAACGATTAAACACAAAAATATGGAAAATAATACACAAACTACGCAAACCGCAACTGATATGGAAGCCGCCGAAACGCTAAGAACGGCAAAGGACAACATCTTAACAGAACTCAAAAAGCGAATCATCGGGCAGAACGAGGTCACCGAGCAACTCCTCATCGCTCTCTTCTCACAGGGACACTGCTTACTGGTAGGCGTGCCCGGGTTAGCGAAGACGCTGCTAATTAGCACATTCGCGCAGATTCTTGAACTCCCTTTCAATCGCATCCAATTTACGCCAGACCTGATGCCAGCCGATATCATCGGCACCGATATTATTGAGGAAGGCGAAGCTGGGAAACGCGCTTTCCGCTTTATCAAAGGCCCCGTATTTGCGAACATCGTCCTCGCCGATGAAATCAACCGAACGCCCCCTAAAACACAAGCAGCACTCTTACAAGCTATGCAGGAATATAAAGTCACTACAGGCGGTAGAACATACGCACTGGAACGTCCTTTCTTCGTTTTAGCAACACAGAACCCGATCGAACAGGAAGGCACATACCCGTTACCGGAAGCACAACTCGACCGGTTTATGTTCCATATCACAATTGATTATCCGGATAAAGAGGCTGAAAAAGAGATTGTGATGACGACAACCGCAGCTTACGAACCGGAGATAAAAGCCGTTATCACAGGCGAAGAGGTATTACAAATACAGCAGGTCGTCCGGAAAGTTCCTATCGCGGAAGCAATTGTAGACTATGCCGTAGAATTGAACCGACAGACGCGTCCGACCACAGATGCCCTTGATTTTATTCAGGATTGGGTGCAATGGGGAGCCGGACCGAGAGCATCGCAATATCTTGTCCTCGGGGCAAAGGCACGTGCGATTCTCCAAGGACGCTATCATGTCTCATACGAGGATATCAAGGCAGTCGCGATACCAGTACTCCGACACCGAATTTTGACTAACTTCAACGCTGAAGCTGACGGTATTACAAGTCTGGATATTATCAATAGACTGTTGGAAAAAGTTGAACCACCAGCGGTGCAATAAGTGGAGGCCTTAGACAGAGTTATGCGTGCAATTGATACTTTTAGAGTGAATAAGGGAACGCTTTCTGTGCTATCCTCTTTTGAAGAAGCGGATGAAGCTGACAAAGCATATTGGCATTCTAAAACACCACAGGAACGTTTGGAAGCACTCGAATTGATGCGGCAGATTAACTATGGCTATGACCCAACTACCGAGCGACTTCAAAGAGTTCTTGAGATTGCTGAACTCACGCGAGGAGACTGACATAGGACAAAATGAAAATTGCAATTATAGGAACAGGATACGTCGGCTTGACCACAGCGGTGGTCCTCTCCTATCTCAACCATGATGTCGCCGCAGTGGATAAAGACGAAAGCAAATTAACCCTTTTGCACGAAGGAAAAAGCCCGATCCATGAACCCGGCATCCAAAACCTTCTTGAAGATGTACAGCATACGATCCGTTTCACGCCAAGTGTCGCTGAAGTCGTCCCAGAGGCAGAACTGATTCTGATTGCCGTTGGAACACCGCCAAAGAAGAACGGTGAGGCGGATACACGGCATGTTGAACAAGCCGCGAGAGAAGTCGCACAAGTCTGTCTACCCAATAGACACTACACGCTTGTCGTCAAATCTACGGTCCCGATCGGCACTAACCAGCGCGTCGTTGAAGTTGTGGAACACGTCTTTTCAGAACGCGGGATTCAAGGAAATATCTCTGTCGCTTCAAACCCAGAATTCTTGCAAGAGGGATTGGCGTTACAAGGGGCGTTCTACCCGGACCGGATTGTCGTCGGTGCAAACAGCGATGAAGCAGTGGATACCTTGCGTCGCCTCTATCAACCGATCCTTGAACAGACCTTTGATCCGCCAAGCGAGTTCCCACGTCCATCTGCTTACCACCTCCCGCCGATGATGACAACGGATCCGAACAGTGCTGAGATGATTAAATACGCTGCCAACACCTTCCTCGCTCTTAAAATCAGTTTTATCAACGAGATTGCTGGTCTTTGTGAGGAAGTGAATGCAGACGTAACGGAAGTCGCACGCGGTATCGGTCTTGATGGACGCATTGGAAATCGATTTCTGCGAGCCGGTCTCGGCTGGGGTGGCAGCTGCTATCCGAAAGATACCGCCGCACTATTAGGTGTCGCAGCACAATCTGGATACGAGATGCCGATTACGGAAGCTGCACGCACCGTCAACTTCCAACAACGCGAGCGTATCGTTGAAAAGTTGCGAGGCGTGCTGGACACGCTTGAAGACAAAACCATCGGTATCCTTGGACTCGCTTTTAAGCCGAACACTGATGACATTCGAGAAGCACCCGCGCTCGACATTATCCGCGAACTACTTGCTGAAGGTGCCATTGTCCGGGCACACGATCCGATTGCCATTGCAAACGCACGTCGTGCTTTAAGTGAAAAGAACGAAATGGATAACAGACTACACTTCATCGAAGATATTTACGAACTTTCATACGATACGGACGCGTTGGTACTTGTCACCGAATGGGACCTCTATCATAAACTCGAACTCCGTAGACTCGCCAAGCAGATGAAGACACCTATTCTTATTGATGGCCGCAATGTTTATTCGCCAGAAGAAGCACGCGATGCAGGTTTCCACTACATCGGGGTCGGCAGAGCGTAGACCCAACTAACGACATGGACGCTTTCAAACAACCCAAACCCTTTGATAAAAATTGGCAACGATATTGCCCACAAAAGCCGTTTCCACCGTATCGCCATATACCCGGTGTCACGCCACATCCGATTCGCGACCCGCTCGGACACAGTTATGGGATGGAAGAGGAACACGACGCTGAACCGCTGTCGCCGGAACGCTGGAGACAAAACGAGGCCTACCTCTACGGTGTGGATCTCTACAATTTCGCCTATTGGTGGGAGGCACATGAAGCGTGGGAAGGATTATGGCATCAAGCAGAAGACACGTATCGCCTCTTCCTTCAGGGATTAATTCAAGTATCAGCATCCTTGATTAAATACCACATGCGGATGCTGCGTCCTTTACGTACGCTTTCTACCGCGGGGCGCGATAAATTACGGCAAGTTATCGTTGAATGTGACGATACAACCGGAAATTACATGGGACTCAACTTACCAACATTTTTGGACACCGCCGATGCATTTTTTGCCCCTTTCTTTGCCGACACTGTCCCAGAAACCATCTATCGTCAGGAGTCAGTTAAACCACTAATATTGTTGATGGATTAACGAGTTGTACCAGTTATTTTTCACGCTTAGCGCGAGTTTAATTTCTGCAGAATGCAAGCAGCATTGCAACAACGGCGCAATGCGGAACTTAGACCAAGCCTGTTATTAGACCGATAACGTTGTTTTACGCTTGGCGCGAGTTTAAAAATGCCTTTTCTCATTTTCAGTTTTATCTGTGTTTTCATTATCGTGTTGCTGCTTGTCCTGTTTAAGATAGGGGCACACTTCGGCAGAAGTGATGCGGACGAATTCCGGGCTGTTCGGTGTCCACAATGTCAAACCCGACGGAAACCGGAAAAAACAGGTACGGTCAGAAACCTCGTTGAACTTGAGATGCGCTGTCCCCGTTGCGGATTCATCTCATGGGATATTCCACCGAAAACAAACCTATCCACACGTCCCACTGATCCAGATAATACGCCATAATGATACGGTTAGAAATCAGCGAACGCCCCATCGTCTGAGTGCCAGAACATTCCACGTAACCGAAACGTCTCATCTCGAACCGCTTCAATAGCCGCGTCATCCATATCCACACCGAGCCCAGGTGCCGTCGGTAGTTCGATAAACCCGTCCTTGAATATCAGAGGTGTCAAGAATAGTCCTTCTCCTCGCCGATGTCCGCCTTCGCAGATTAGCATATTCGGCACAGTTGCCATAACATGTATCGATGCAGCGACCCCGATGGGACCGGCAGCGTTGTGCGGAGCGACTGCGATATTGTGAATTTCTGCCATGGCTGAAATCTTTTTCAGTTCCAGTATCCCACCGCAGTGCCGGATATCCGGTTGCAAAATCGCGCACATCTCACGCTCGATTATCTCTCGGAAACCCCACCGGGTCAAATGTCGTTCGCCGGTTGCGATCGGGACCGTTGTGGATCGGGACAACATCAATAAGGGTTCGTTATTTTCCGGATGGCACGGTTCTTCAGCAAACAGGAGCCGGAACGGTTCCAATTCTTTCACCAGAATCACCGCCATCGTCGGGCTTAATCGTCGATGCAAATCAACTGCGATGTCAACTTCATCTCCTACTGCTGCTCGAACTGCCGCCACCCGCGCTACCATCGTGTCAATTGCCTTCGGCGTATCCACAAATCGCACAGGTTGAGTTGAGGCACCCATCTTCACTGCCAAAAATCCAGCTTGAACTGCTTTTCTGGCACTTTCTGCACATTCCTCAGGCGTTGTGCCACCTATACCTGTATAGACGCGAATCCGCCTCCGCACCGAACCCCCGAGCAACTTCCAGACTGGCATCCCGACGACTTTGCCGAATACATCCCACATCGCCATCTCAATACCGCTTAATGCACCGACCAATACCGGCATGTTCCTGCTATAACTCGATCTGTACATCGCTTGCCAGTGCGCTTCAATTTGAAGTGGGTCTTTACCGACAAGGTATTCTGCCATGTCGTCTACGGCTTGCGCAACGACGCGCCAATGCTCATAGTTCATCGGTTCACCGTAGCCGATCACACCTTCATCGGTGAACATTTTCAGGATCATTGCGCGACCTTGAATCGGTATCGTCTCAAATCCGGTAATCTTCATAGTATCCTCGCGTCCTAAACCGGTCGCCACCGGATGATGCAGAAATGCGAATTTCCTGTAGCGTTCTCCCATTTACTGACATCACCGTAGCAGGAACCGATAAATGTTAGTATCTCCTCACCATCTAAACTGATGTGTCGCGGGAAGCCTGCGACGTGTCCATGACAGAGATAGTAGACTTCATCGGACCAATTTTTACCATTATCATCGCTTACCATCGCACGACCACTGCCGAGTTCTCTTGGATAACGGTGATCATAAGCCACAACAGAACGGTCGTTAGAAAGCCCGACTGCTGCACCGTGGCACTGACCATGTACACTCGTCAGTTGACGTAGATCCGTCCACGTAGCACCGTTATCTACTGAATCAGCAAGGAATACAGTTTTGTTCGTCTGCGGTTGGTCCGATGGTCCCGGCTGATACCGGATCACAGCAAGCAGCCGCTCCGGGAAAAGCTCTGCAATGTTGACTTCATTGCCGTAGTCCGACAAAAAGAATCGGTTCGAGAAGGTGTGTCCATCATCGTCGGAAACGAACACATAGGTCGGATTCGTGCCTTCATAAAACGGATCATCACGTCTTTTGATAGGTAGCAGGAGCGTCCCGTCGTGGAGTCGGGTCAGGCTTGCACCAGCGACAGTTTTCTGAAACGGTGCAACGTCTATTTCACTCGTCTGTTCCCACGTTTGCCCTTCATCATCAGAAATCCAGACAGTGGTCGGTTGTTCCTCACCCTGTTGGCTCACGTTGATAAGCTGCCCGTGACGATTGGCTTGCAACAACCATCCACTAAACCCGAACGCGGAAGGGTCTCTACTGAGGTGTTCCCAAGCCTTACCGCCATCTGTAGATTTGGAGATGATCGTGTGCTGCACTGCATAGATAGTCCTATCGGGCGTTAAAACGAGGTTCAATCCCTGATAATGCGCTTGTGGATCCAAAGGCATTCGAGTCTTCTCCACTGAAACCTTGCTTAGCACACCATCACGGGCATGTAGAATATAATCGCCCGCTTGCATCTCGCTTAATTGGCTTGGGGTGACGACAACGCCTCCCATGTTTTCAGTTGATAGCATTCGCAGGGCTCCCTCTGTAGTAATTTTTCTCTTGTCTAACGCGCTGAATTATGTCAAAATGTTTGAGACATCCTATCCTGCTAATTTACACGATACACCGTACGAGTGCAAGCCATATTTGAAGGAAAAGAAATATATGAGCATATTTGATGCGACTCGAAAAAAGTACAATGCGGCGGGTGTCCACCCGACAACCGACCCCGATAACCCAAGATCACAATTTGCCGTTGACAGATATGAAGACCATTTGCGTAAACTCATAAGGCCCGGCATGCGCGCATTAGACTTAGGCTGCAATGCAGGACGGTTCACTTTTGCGATGGAAGACATGGGCGCGATCGCTACCGGTATTGACTTCGCAGAGATTCCACTCCTCCACGCAAAAAAGGTGGCACACAAAAGAAAGAGCCAATGTCAATTTAATATCGGCGATATGGCTGCTCTACCTTACAAGGAGAATTCTTTCGATCTCGCGCTACTCCCGCAAAATAATATTTACTTATCATATCAGGCACTGGAAAACTTGTCAGTTCAGCTTAAGCAGATTCTATCGGATAACGGTATTTTCGTTGTAATTATGCATGATGAATTGGTCAAAAGAGCAGGTGAGGAAGCCCTTCCAGAGCGATACGATGTACAGACCGGTTTGATAGGAGGAAGCAGGGCAATTCCTGACAAAGGTGTGTACGCATCTCCGACCTATTTTTGGACAGTCGTCTTTGCCAAGCACATCATTGAGAAACATCTTCCTTTAGAACATGTAGAACAAATAGAAGAAAACAGATTTATGTTGGTGTTCCGTAATAAAAAGGAACATGGAGGTCTATAAGTGCCGCAACAAGACGCGATAGAACATCTCGAAACATTCGGCTATTGTTTGATTGAAGATGCGATTTCCACATCGCAGGCTGATACAATGGCGGAGAAGTATTTCCAACTCCATCAAAACCCAATGAACAGCGATGCTTTTCAGGACCCAAACGCGGATTTATATCAAACCCTTTTTGGGGTTGCCAACCTTGATGAAATGTGTTGGGGCTGCATCGCGCATCCACAGGTACTACAGGTCGTCCGGCATTTTCTCGGCGATAGTGCACGGCTCGGAGAGGCATGCACGAAATGGGTCAAACCACGTGCACCACAGGGCGGCATTCATTCCGATTCAACGCATGACTTACCAGCGCGCCTTCCCGAAACACCGTGGATGATTAATTCAATCTGGATGATAACGGATTTTACCGTTGAAAACGGCGCAACGCTCGTCGTGCCGTTCAGCCACCGCGCACGACGCAGACCTTCAGGATCGGATATAGCCGAAAGTCATCCGGTGCCTGTTTGCGGACGACGCGGCTCCGTACTCTTGTGGCACGGCGGTACATGGCACGGACAAGGTGCAAACACAACCGACGACGAGCATCGTATGGCGTTGAATATTGCTTACTATCCGGCTTGGTGGAATCTCATGCGGGAAGGTGGACATCAACCCGTTTTTCCAGAGACGTTTGCGCGAATGCCGGAGGACCTTCAAGCACTCGTCCGACACAAGGTAGCAAAACACCGTGCGGACATTTACGAGTTTTGAGTCGGCTTCTACCTGAATCCATGATCAGTTATTTTACCCGTTGTCCTGCTTGAAACACCGCTGCCACTTGGCTAAAGGCATCCACATCCTTCGTCGGATCACTCTCAAAAGCGACGAGGTCAGCGATTTTTCCCGGTGCGATGGTTCCAATCTCGTCCGCCATGCCGATTGCCTCGGCAGAGATGCGGGTTGCTGAGATGAGTGCCTCCGCAGGCGTAAACCCGACTTCGACAAGCAGTTGCAAATCGTAATCAAGATGGCCGAATGCGAGATTGCCGACCCCTGAATCGGTACCCGGCACGATCCGGTCGTGGAGTCCGTAGTCGAGCATACGCCGCATTACATCTAAGCGCACTTCTGCCCGCACCTCAAGTCGCTGCAATTCAGTCACTTCCTCAGTAGAAATCGTCCCACTGTCCCGTTTCGCACGGAGTTCAACGATGTGTGGATAGCCCGTCCACGCTTGGAGGGTTGGACTAATCCAGATGCCCGACTCCGCCATCATCTCGGCAATTTTGGGATCAAACCGGAGTTCACCGTCCGGGTCGAGAAACTCAGCATGCTCCATCAAATCGATGCCTGCCTCAACAGCACGCACCATCGATTCCTTCGCCCGACAATGTGCCACCGTGAGCCGGTGGAAATGGTGTGCCTCGTGGACAGCGGCGTGCAACTCAGCAACGGAATAACTTGCGCGTCCCGGAATCGTTCCAGCAGTGCCACCGCCTGATGCCATAATCTTGATATAATCCGCACCTTCGTGAACCAACCGGCGGACAGAGCGGCGCATCTCATCTTCGCCATCCGCTGTTTCGTTACATACATGGAAGTGTCCACCTGTGCAGGTAATCGGTCGTCCGCTCACTAAGGCACGGGGACCCGGAATATAACCGCGTTCAAGCCCTTCTTTCAGCGTAAATCCTACCTTGTTTCTCGCGCCGTGCTCACGGATAGTGGTAATCCCCGCTGCGAGGTGGCGTTGCAGATTCATTGCGCCGGTCAGCACCATCATCTCATCGGTTTCAGAGAACATCTGAACGTAGTTCCGTCCGTCACCCGCAAGACTCAAATGTGTATGTCCATCAATAAGACCGGGTGCAAGGCACGCATCACCCAGATCTATAATCTGCGCGTCAGGTGGTGTCTGTTTCGCAATCTCTTCTTGATGCCCGACGGCATCAATCCGTTCGTTAGTTACGAGGATCGCCTGATCGGTTTTAGCGGACGTGCTTATTCCATCAACGAGTCGAGCGGCACGGATCTGAACGGTTTGATTTGGCATGAATCCAACTCCTTTAGATGCTGTGCTAATTTCAGACTTTCACAACGAACTCACACCCTTGTCGGAACCATTCTCGAAGGATTGTGTCCTCGTTGCAAGTCCGTTTCGCCTGCGAACCTGTCGCCTTTGAGAGGTCTATTGTTGCCGAGACGATGTCATCTCCGAAAAATCCAGCCTCTGTGATGACGTTGCCATCTGGATGCACAATCTTCGAGTTCCCATGCGAGGCACCAGTTGCCCTTAAGTCATCAGGATTTGCCGGTGTATTTGCCATCAAGAGGTAAATCCCGTTTTCCGTCGCACGTGAGATCGGCATCGCACGATAAGCGGAAAGTTTATATTCCGATAACAACCCCGATTCGCACGAGCAGAAGATGCAGAGTTGCGCACCCATCGCCGCTGGTAACTTGACTAACTCTGGATAGCGTACATCGTGGCAGATAATAAAACAACAGTCAACACCGGCAAGCTGCACAATCGGCAGTTTACCACGATTGTTGATACACCACTTCTCTCCCGCGAGGAATGTCTTGCCGTAACGGTATTTAAGGCTCCCCTGTTGGTCAAAAACCGCTAAATCGTTGTGCCAATTCTCGCCATCGTGATGCGCGGAACCGACAACGACAGCCATCGCGTGTCGGCGCGCAGCTTCGGCAATCTTCGCCTCAGCCTCTTTGAAAACCTGCGGAGAGATCCGTTCCCAATAATCTGTCCGACAACAGTAGCCGAACAGACATCCTTCCGGGAATGCCGCGATTTGGATCTCCATCTCTGCACACGCCTCAATCTGCTGAAGTACTTTTGTGGTGTTAGCAGAAACATCTTCACTCGTGAGCAATTGACACGCCGCTATTTTAACCTGATTATCAGCCATCTGAATGTCCTCCTTTGCGTTTTTGGCATTGTATCACATCCGCCCATTTGATTCAAGGGACGGTAAAATCGCGATAGAATAGTATTCTTTGATCAAACTAAACGTCTGTTACAAGTTTAAATGGACATACACATTAGAATCCAGTATAATTTCCGTAATAGACACATTACATCAACTCAAATCGCTTGTAGATGAGGCATTCAGATTTTCTTAGGTATGAAGGAGAGCCTATGAACCCCATTTTCAGATACACCACGATGATGATAATCCTCATACTGACCAACACCCGTGTGCTGGTACTCCCAGCAGAAGCGATGGGAATGCCACACGTCGATCCGATCGTCAAACTCGCGCAAGAAGACGCGGGACGCGACGCAGGTTTGAAGTGGTTCGCTTACGGTGCCGGGTGCTGGATGTTCGCTGTCATCCATGCGAGCGTAAATAACCCGACAGTTCCAAGTGATCGGTTGTTAGGCAAGTCTCTAAATACGTTAACACCTATACCGATGAATACAAACGTTCCATCAAGAACCGACGGATAGAGCGGTCGGCAATAGGCTGGGGTGTATCGCTGGCGGCAACGTTCTGGCTCTGGAACATCTTTACGGATTAAGTCGTCCGCAGCGACCTCAACAATCTTCTTTTGATTCATGACTCTCGGCATCACACCCTCCAGTGATTAGATTTTTTCACTACTATAACCCAAGTTGCTATCCAATAGGTCATGGATGTTCGAGCACCTGAATTTACTTTATTTACCCCGCCAATTATTCAACTTACAGATTGACATGCGCTGAACAATTTGGTATAAGGATTAGAAACCAAGAACGAAGCGCGCAGGAGAAACGTATCATGAAAATTACGGACATCAAACCTTATCCCGTTTGGGTGGGACACAGAAATCAACTCATCGTCAAAGTAGAGACCGATGAAGGCATCTATGGATGGGGCGAATCTGGGCTTTCGAGCCGAGAATTGGCAGTTGTTGGCGCGGTGAATCACTACCGAGAATTCCTGATTGGACGCGATCCGATGCGGATCGGTGCATTGTGGCAAGAGATGTACCGGAGCCAGTATTTTGAAGGCGGTCGTGCATTGACAGGAGCGATTTCAGCAATTGACATCGCACTCCACGATATTGTGGGCAAAGCATTAGGCGTACCGGTTTACCAACTGCTCGGTGGAAGGCAACGCGACACTGTTCCGTGCTTTGCTACAACAGGTGCAGCTACAGTTGAGCAACTGATCGAGAATGCGAATTTATTGCTTGAAAAGGGGTGGAACGTCATCCGAACCGGTGTATTTCACCGTGCAGCACCGGGTGAAGAAAACATCTTTGAGCCACGCGAGTCGATAGGCCTCACAGCAGAGTGGTTGACGGCACTCCGAGAAGCCATCGGATCTGAACCCGTCCTCGGTATCGACTACCATCACCGACTGAGTGTTGCGGAAGCGGCATCTTTTTGCCAACGTATGCCTTCCGGCACGCTCGACTTCTTAGAAGAACCGATCCGAGACGAGACCCCTGAAGCGTATGAATCCCTGCGGACAATGGTGGACGTTCCATTCGCTATTGGCGAGGAATTTTCCAGTAAGTGGCAGTTTCTCCCTTATCTGGAGCGCGGCATCACGAACTTTGCCCGCCTTGACGTATGCAACGTCGGCGGACTGACAGAATCTATGAAAGTAGCAGGCTTAGCCGAAGCACACTATATCGACCTGATGCCACATAATCCACTCGGTCCCATTTGCACCGCTGCGACAGTTCATCTGGCGGCTGCTGTCACCAACTTCGCTTGGTTGGAAATCCGCGTCTCGCCGACAGAAAACGCAGAACGCTATGATGACGACTTATTCCCTCTGCAACATAAACTTGAAGGTGCATCTATACCGGTCCCAGACGGTCCAGGCTTGGGGATTGAGGTTAACGAAGCACTCGTAACAGCACAGACATTCAAATTCTGGGAATCCCCACATCTACGCCGACGGGACGGATCACATACGAACTGGTAGCGCACCGTAATTGTCAGAACTTATGACCACTCAATAAAGGTGAATATCCGTATGCAAGACAATCCATTTGAAACGCGTCGTGAACTTCGCGGTAGGGCACTGGTAGTACGCGGTATTCTCGCTTTTATCGCCACTGTCATTACTGTCTTAATCTTCTTTAAATCCAGCAGAGGTTCGCCACTTCCAAATGCACTGACCGGCTTATTTTTATATGGTTTCTTCTTTCTGTTTAACTTTGGTGCACTATCTCGCGCAGGTTTGTTTTACGACAGATTGTTCGGGACATTTCCAGCATGGCGTACGCTGGGACGGTATAGCCTGTGGGTAGTGCCGCTCGTTATTGTTGCCATTGCGTCTTCCTATGTTTTATTTCTTCCACTATCGTATGTTTTTCCGGGATTCGTCAAGTCGTGGTACCTTGAGAACACCACAATAATGATCTGGGGGAGTGGCGACAACTATATCCTTGCGAACGTGATCAACTACCTAACGATTGTGTTAGTCGCACCCGTGCTGGAAGAGTTCTTCGTACGTGGAATTTTGCTAACGCGATGGACTGTCAAGTGGGGTGTGCCACGGGCTATTCTTGCTTCGTCAATCGTCTTTGGACTTCTGCATACTAATTTCATCGGCGGGTTCTGCTTCGCCTGTGTAATGGCTGTTTTCTATATCCGAACGAAGTCGCTTTTTATTCCGATTAGCCTCCATATCGTAAATAACCTAACCGCTTGGATCATGGAATCCGTTACAATGGACCTTGATGCCCCTATTTCTTATGAAACGATCACAGAGTTTCAAGAATCTTGGCAGATAGGGTTGTTAGCCCTTGTCATTAGCGGACCGTGTGTCATTCTATTCTGGAGACGCTATATTCCAAAGACCGACTGGCGCATTCCGTACCTCACTGAACCAACCCCCTAGCTGTAAAAATAAGGTGCCTTTGTCCGATTAGATTTCTCTTGACCATTCGCGCAGAGCATGTTATACTATACTAACGTTTGGACAATTTGTAAGATTTACTAAAGTTTGGACAATTCGTGTCGCGTGTAAGTTGAGTTTTCAAGGGACTCTGTATTTTTCCGCGAGTTTCGCATACGCATGGAACTTTGAGAAAAATCCCGCACTCCAGCGGTGTCCCATTGCTTCGCAGTGAGAATAGTAAAAAGTAGAACCAAACTCCCGCACTCCTGCGGAGTGCTATGTGCCGTGAAAGGAAAGGCACTGCCTCTTTACCAAATATAGAAGTTCTGGGGAACCTGTGTTGGGTTTAACCCAACCTATTGCAAACTGTCCAAACTATAGTCAATGTAGAAGATGCAACCCAAAATCGTGAACACCTTGGCGGACGAATGCGAACCGTCAACCCAAATCGACCCGAATGTGATGAGCAAACTAAAAATGAAATCCTACACGAAATTGATAACAGGTCTGCATTTTTACGAAGCGAACAAGACGCACGTCGAAACACGGACCGACTCGTTTTAGATAAAATTATCGCCAAAGTTAAAAATGCAGTGTTAAATGCAGACCCACCAAACTTTAACGTCCGAGACCTCATCGGTTTTCAATAGACTATAGTTTGGAGAATCTGAATACTATTGCCACCCATTCATCAACAGTCGGAGCTGCTTTCACCGAAAACCCGTCTAATATTACGCGTTTTCTTTCGTTGATCCACCGCATAGAAAAAGGCGTGTCAAAACAGAAAGCGCAGCCCCAGCGGGGTTTTTGCTTGGGTGTTTTTTCAGAATGTTTATAGATAAACATTCTAAAAAATTGTCCAAACTATAGTAAGATTTAAGATGAAATACTCACCTTCAATGTGGATAAAACACACCTCAAACCTGCAATAATGGGATTTGAATGGGACGAACACAAGAATCAAGAATGTATTCAAAAACGTGGAATTAGTTTCAAACGCGCTTCCTTCGTCTTTGATGACCCTGATCGGATAAAGCGCGTAGATGTTCGATACGACTACGGCGAAGAAAGAATCGTTGTCCTTGGTCGAAGTGCAGGTCGTCTCTTGTATGTGGTTTATACGTGGCGCGGCAACACGCGTCGCATTATTCCAGCAAGGAAGGCAAGTAAGGATGAAAGACAAATCTACTTTAGTCAAATATACTCCTGAAGAACTCACACACGTTCCCGATGAAACTGATTGGGAAAAAGTCGATACAATGACCGATGAGGAAGTTTATCAGGACGCGATCAATGATAAAGATGCCCAACCCACCGATGAAACTTTTTGGGAAACCGCTCCTCTTCCTTCTCATTTTATCGGCATTGACCCGGATCTCTTAAAGTAGTTCAAAGCCCGTACCTTCGACTACGAAGCACAAATTAACACCGTGCTCCGGTCATACGTGGAAGCAAACACACGATGTGCCCACACGGCTCTATTTGATCTCAAAGAGTCCGTGCTGGATATTTTGCTCAAAGCACGAGGCGAGGGACCTATCCAACTTGAAGAAATCAGACACCGTCTCGGTATACCTAAGGTTGACTACAGAGATACTGCCAGAAGTAACTCACTGGTTTGGGGTATTCTTTGTCATCTTCACAAGGATGGATATGTTAAGCACACGCCGCGTATTGGATGGGAAATCACCGAGGAGACGGAGGCACTTTGGGATAGAAGTTAGTTATGTCGAACATACGCATTATCACGAGCAGCCTCGGACTTTCTATCCAAACAGATATTTTTGCACAACATCTTCTCGCACCGTGACCCCCAGCCCCGGGACATCGCGTACAGCGACATAACCTTCCTCTTGTATCCACGGGTCGCTGACCAATTCATGCTGCATCGGAGATTCGTGCGGCTTAAAATCCATGCAATCCGCATGCGTTGAACTCGCTAATATATGTAAACTCGCAGCGGTATTCAAGGCACTACTCCATGTATGCGCACTGAACAGAAGGTTTTCCGCCTCAATCAGTTTGATGACATGTCGGCTACCCGTGAGTCCGTGGCAACGCCCCGGATCAATTTGGACAATATCGACCCCACCAGACTGGATGAGCCGTTTGTAACTTTCGACGTTCCACTCATCCTCACCTGTACCGATGGGTGTCATGACCGCTGCCCGCAGCTGGGCGTATGCTTCAAGGTCGTGGGGTGCCAAAGGTTGCTCAATCCATTTGAGGCGATAGGGTTCGAGATCCCGGAAACGTTGAATGGCTGTCGGGACATCCCAAATACGATGGTGTCCTGGGGTGTCAACGACCAGTTCAAGTTCGTCTCCGATGACATCACGCACACGACGAATCATCTCAAGGTCCCGCTGACGGTCGAGACCGAAGACCGCCTCCGGTCGCATCCCCCAACCGCCTTTGACAACGCGGTAGTTTTGCTCTCGCAACCACCGAAATTCGTTGAGCGTCCAGTCCAAGTCTTCCATATCGAAGATGATTGATGCCATTGCGATGATTTTGTCGTGGAGTTGACCGCCAAGGAGTTGACAAACAGGCAAACCGAGTGCCTTACCTTTTAGGTCCCACAACGCCATATCCACAGCACTAACAGCAAATGCGGCGATGCCTTCGGGACCATACCACCAGATGCGGTCAAGCATTTTATGCCAGAGCCGTTCCACATTCAAACCATCTTCACCGGTGAGCAACGGTGCAAATCCCTGTTCAATGATGATCTTTGTTGCGAGTGTTGCTTCTCGAAATTGTGAGATACACTCCCCCCAACCCACGAGACCGTCGTCGCTTTCCACGCGAGCGAGCGTGATGTAACGCTCGATACCTTTGTAGTGTGGCTCCGGGTAGGCAAGTGGAAACGCCTGAATCTTTTGAATTTTCATATTGCTTTTATCTCCTTTCAGAGTATGATGAATTATAGAAATATGTAGAAATCTTGTAGGGGCATCCCTTGTGGGTGCCCGCAAACTCACTACACTGTACTACGGCCAAATTCCGTATGTCGGTATATTAAACATCATGCCCAGTAGTGTCCACAGACTTCCGACGGTAAATTGTCCCAATATCAATCCCAGAAAAAACGGCATTGCCTTTCGATGTGCATTTCTCCCGCCGTATTTCAGCAGAACCAATTTCAGTACCCATACCACCGCCAGACTAAACCAGATGTAATTGACTGCCCAACTCCCACACACAGCGGCGTATGCTGCCGGATGAAATGGAAACCAGAGAAACTTCATTCGCATCAACATAAGGAAAAGCGCGAACAGCATGCCAATTCCAGTAAATCCTACCGCCCAATAGTCCGGATCAAGCGGATGTGCTAACCAATTCTGCAGATGCGTCCACGGTTCAGACCCGTAGATGATTGGTACGCGAGACATCTCGTGCAAAGCACCGAGTCGGTAAGGTATGGATATAAGTGCCCAAAATTGTGAGAGGATGCCGACGAACAGCGCAATAAGGATCGCAAATAGCATAAAACGGCTTCGGATGCCTGACGTTGAGGCGAGTTTGAAGCCTTCAAGTTGATGGGGCATCGGATGCGAATCGAAGGTGCGCGTAAAAAACCAGAAAAAAGAGAACATCGAAAGATTATTCGGTCCCAGTTTACGGGTACCTACAGCGGCAACCATGACCCGTTCGGGTCCCGTATAGTGCAGGTCGTGCATCGGCGATCCGAGTTCGGCGCGCATGCGGGAGACCGCCGTTGAAAAGGCAAAATAGAGCCCAAAGAAGACAAGAATCGCCCAGAGCGACATACCCGCTCTCAAACAAAAAATGACCAGAAACGCAACGCCAGAAATAAGTGCGAGGACAAGCGTCCGGGGCGACATCGGCTCATCTCGCGTAGACGTGGAACCGATTTTCGCTCCAAGTAAATTCTGAAGGTATTTCCGACTCCTCCATACGGCAATCAGAAAGATGCCCATATAAGCACCAAATCCCTGATAGTTGATGTAAGGATAACCCGTCCCTTCTAAACCCACAACGCTCCCCATGAGTTGTTGCACCTTCCATACCCAAAAGAAAAACCATGTCGAAAACAACAGATCCAACGGAATCAGAAATCCGATGCCCAAAACAAAAGGATAAATCCCCAATCTCAGCCAACCCATTGCAGAGAAGGGTTTCTCTGTGAATCTGAAACGGTATGCTTTCTCGTATACGGAGGGTATTGCGGGGTGTGTAAAGTTTTTGGCGGCCTTTTATGCGGCCTCCTGTAGTTTTTGTGTATCCCAATATGCGTCAAGTGATTGATTCTTTAACAAACATCTCCAAAAGAGTATTGCATTTATCCCGGGTTTGCTCCATCGCATGCCTGCCTGTTTACAGCGTTCAGCGACAACATGTTTACAAGCACTCTCAATGACTCCACTGCCGATCTGATATCCTTTTTCGTTGAACGTGCGATACTGCATGCGATGGGCATGTTTTTGAAAATAACCGACTTCTCTTTTAAGGACATCTGCTATGGAAACTGGGTTTTGTGTCTCCAAAGCCCGGATACGTGCGACGACTTTAGAAGTCTCTCCATTGTAAAGAGGTGTTTCAGTGGTATCCACCCAAGTTTCGATGGCCTCCCGGTCCTCTTCTCCGAAGGCTTGCTTAGCGACATCATATAAATGCGTCTTGGCATGCATATAGTCAACGATTTCAGTGGCACCCGGAAAGTATTCATCCGCTAAGTTCCATATCCACGGTGCCCCATCACCTATCACAACGACTTCTTCGTCTGCGATCGTTTTTTCGTCTTGATAAATGCCGGTCTGCGTTGCTAAATCTGCGAGTTGGTGGCGAAAATCCGCCACACCGCTCCGGGAGGCGACATACCGCAGGCTCGGTGGGCGGATTTTCATCACCGATGTCGCGTTTTGATGCGGATAATCTTTACCGATGCTGCCGACTTTAACCTCCTGCCATCCAACAGGTGAGTTCGTCTGGCACCCATCACAACTGACATACCACCGCTCACCGACATCCAGAGATGCTTCGGCAATATAATCAGAGACCGACTCACCTGATGACCACGCCTGAACTTTCTGATGCAGCGTCGTATGGCTAACTTCAATGCCTTGATGTTTTAACTCCGCTGCGGCAGCGCGATAATTCAACTGTGCAGCGAGACGCATCATCGCTGCAGCAACTCTTTGCGTATACCTTCCCTTGAGGTGTTGCTTCGCCTCCCAAGGCACATGAATAGCCCCACATTGACACTTATACTCCCATCTCGGCAGACGCAAAACACCACACAGCGTTGTAAAACTCCGGCTTCTTTGCCGATACCGACGACTTCGCCCTTGACACTCTCGGCACACGACAGACTTTCGAGTCATATCCGGGGCGTTGGCGAGTTCAGAAAGGATACCCTCTGAAAGTCTTTGTCCCCACGAAGCAAGAGCCGCAGAGACTTGCTCCTCTACATCGGAAATCAGGACAGACGGATCGCCTGTCAGGTCTTCAAAAATCTTTTGGACTTCTTCGTTAATCTTTGCTACAATGGAAGGCATGGTATTCTCTCCTTGAAAAATATAATATCTTAGAGAGAATACCATTCTCTACTACAAACTTCAACCCCTAACTCACCAAAAAATCAGTGCCAAAAACTTTACACACCCGGTATTGCGGGAAAGACGTGATGGAGGCCGTTAATGATGTCGCAAGTCGCTACAAGCCCGAAAGCGATCCACATCAGCCGATTCGTGAAAAAACCTTCGCTTGTCATTCGCGCTGGAAGTTGGATAATTGGATACGCCAGTTTCTCATCTTCCGTCCACGGTTTCCGCACGATGAGGTTGATGCAAACCATCACAAAAAGCATTGCAAAGAGAAAGGCAAACCAATTGATCACAGGCGTTAGCCAACCCAACAAATGCTGCTTTGTGTACAGCGTAGAATCTCCCTCGTAGTAGCCCGAAAGAACGTCCTTGTCCACTACCGCAAGCCAACTCGGAATATACCGCCAAAACAGGTCTCTCCAATCGTTCTCCGGCGTTGCGAACCAGAAAGCGTGCCCCAATGTGGAAACCAAAATCTCCATCATGCTGTGTCCGGCAGTCGCTGATGCGACGGATAACATGACATAGATAACCAAGAGCTCACCTTGAGATAGAGCCATCCGAGGCAGGAATCGCTTGAATATCTGGTTGAATCCTGTCAACACCAACACGTTGAAAACAACCGTGAAAATAAGCGAGACGATTGTAGGCTGTGCGGAGTATTGCACAAGTTCAATATAGGTAATCCAATAACAATTGATAGGGATGAGAATAAGTCCAATTGCTATAGACCGCCAGCCGACTGGTGAGAACGGTTTTGATGGGGATATGGTCGGTATCGTGTGCGGCATTTCGGATCTGTTTTGAGAATCCTGACCCATAAATAAAACAGTCCCAATTAAAAAAGGTTGATTTGCAGTAGTCAGATGAATTACACTGCGACAAGTGGCTCCGTTTGTAGTAAGGCAATTCATTGCCTGTCAATTACCGAATCATTCTGCGACAAGTGGTTTCGTTTGTAGTAAGGCAATTCATTGCCCGTCAATTACCGAATCATTCTGCGACAAGTGGTTTCGTTTGTAGTAAGGCAATTCATTGCCTGTCAATTACCGAATCATTCTGCGATAAGTGGTTTCGTTTGTAGTAAGGCAATTCATTGCCTGTCAATTACCGAATCATTCTGCGATAAGTGGTTTCGTTTGTAGTAAGGCAATTCATTGCCTGTCAATTACCGAATCATTTTCAATCTTCATTTAGACTGTGTCTGGCAGGTTCCCGTAGGTTGGGTAGAGCGGTAAAACACCAAGAACCTTCACTTATACAGAGAATTCTGCTTGTCTATGATCGTTTCGTATAAATAGATATAGCGAAACCCAACAACCCAAACTTAAACGTATATGTCCTGTTTATACTAAAGTTTGGACAATTTGAATGGTGTCTCTAACAGTTTATCAACAGTAAGGGCATACTCTCACTTGAAGCCTGTCTAATAGGCTGCGTTTTTGTTATGTTGAGTCAACTCGCTGTAAAAGACGCTTCAAAAACAGAAACCACAGCCCCAGCGGGGCGACAGGTGTATAGCAGCATTGACAAAATACGTCTAAAGCCCCAGCGGGGCGACAGGTGTATAAAAAAGATGTTAGGTTTCAACAGATGCTAAGGCATTTTTCGATCCAGTTTACCACCTAAAGATCCTCAAAAATTGTCCAAAGTTTAGTGTTTATAGTAAAGCCTATAATTATCTTTACACCCGAGTTGGCGAGGTTAGAAAACCTCGCCAGCGAGGAGGAGAGGACTCTTATACCCTAAAATGTTAACATATTTTCGGATTTTACTATAAGTGACCCTGAGGCAAGTTGTTAGGGTGACTGTAATGGTCGTTGAATACTGATACCGGTTAGTGCACTCGGATAATTCGGCGTCCTGTGAAAGTTTGATCAAACATATCCGTTGTACGGACGTAGATAACGTGCGTTCCTTTGCGGACATTCGCTGGAAGCTTAGCTTGCCAGATGTGCGTTGATTTTGTAATTCCGCTAAGCCGTTTCCCCCTTTGTGGTAGCTCGACATCTTCCTTCAACAGTGGCTTCATTGTTTCTCGAAGGGCGACAAGCAGTTTCCGCTCAAGGTGGTTCGCATCGTCGCGTGCCTTGAGTACCTTATAGTATGGGTCTTCCTGGGGCATATAGGTCATCTGTTGCCATTCGCCGTCTTCACCCACACGAATTTCAACCGTTGAGCGTTTGGTCCCGCCAAAAATGTTAACGAGTATATCTGTTTTGCCAGCTTCTGTTGACGCAACCTCCCAAGGTGCCCAGATGTTCATCTGATAACCCGCTGGACGACGGGCGGCTTTAAACCGAATTGAATATTGATTTCCACTGAATGTGAAGACACCATATCCGTTGGGGGCACCATCTCGCATGGTTGTGTGCGGAATACCGATTTCATCAAACGCGCCTGTCCACCAAGAGCCTGATGTGGTTGCGTGATTATGGTGATGATGTGGATCATCCCCATGCCAACCGTGATCCGGTCCGACGAAATCATCGCGTTGGAAGTGCGTGTGCGCTGATAAGGATAACGTATAGGGTCGATCGCCAAGTAGATTCATCAGTTTCTGCACATCACGCATCTCCGTCAACGGAATATGCAGAGATATAACAACCAACTGATCTTTCGGCACAAAAGCAAGGTCGTTGCGAACGAATGTCAACTGCCGTTCTCCCACTTCCCCCAAGTAGCGAGGATTGTTCTTCTCATCTCGGTAAAAGTACACATTGTCGATGTTGATGAAATGGACAGGTCCCCAATCATAAGAATAACACGCGGGTCCATAAACACGTTCAAATGTCTCATCGGCATACCGGTCATCCGTAGCAAGAAAGTTCATATCGTGGTTACCGTAGACGTTGTACCACGGTATCCCAACGGTAGCCATCACTCCGTTCAGTGGGTGGAATAAGTTTAAATCGTCCCCTACCAAATCGCCAAGGCTGACTCCGAACACAGCATCCGTTCCAATAACTTCTTCAATCACATCATGTGCTAACCATTCAATCTCTTGCATATTATAAGGCTGTGTGTCCCCGAAAACGAGTACTTTGAAGGTATCAGCTTCAGCCTGTTCAATAAGCGGAAAATCAATTGATGCCGGTAATGGACCAGTTGGTGCGACACCAGCATACTTCAGTCCGTCAGGTGAACCGTGTGGTTTGTGAGTGTAATAAAATTTCGGGAGACGATTTTCATCAACCGGTGTCATAAACCCACGGGGCTTAATGACAAAGAGAATAGTGTCATCACTGACTGCAAGCGAGTATTGCCCGTTGGCATCGGTTTTTACAACATCCTGTCCATTAGAGACACGAACCCCAGACAATCCCTTTTCGTTGTCGTCCTTCACTTGGTTTCCGTTTGTATCGAGAAATACAGTGCCAGTTGCAGTTAAATTTGCTGCTACACTGTTTCCAATCGAGTAAAAAATCAAGATAACAATTAAAACCGCCAAATTCCATTGCTTGTAAATCATACGAATCTCCTTTTGATACCAGCGCATTGGGTGGTGTTTTTTGTCAATCATAACATATTTAGCAAAACAGTTGCAAAAAAGATGTCTATAATGTTAAAATAACGTGAGTTTGATAAATATTTAGGGCAGACGCATTTCGTCTTAAAGTCCCCCTGATAAGGGGGATTTAGGGGGTTAGATCCTTAAAAAACCGCCTCTTTTGGGGTGAATATATCGCTTTATTGTGCAATTTGCGTCCACTTTGAAACCTCTAATACTTTTTTTCAAACTGGCGTTAAAATACCCTCCTTCGCTGGCGCGCCCACTGATAACTGTCAATTACCGCTTTCGCTGGCAGGGTTTGAAACCTTTTCACTGATAACCAATGAGAAAATCCTGATTCAGGCTACTGACCACTGACTGCTAAAACGGAATACCTACTGCCCCCAGGGGCATTTAGTTGTACATATTTACTTTATATATATGTGTGTTTTTTCCTCTGTAGGAGCGAGCTGTGCTCGCGATATTGCGGAAAAACGTCAACATCTGTAAACGAAAACCAAAATTAAAACCGAAAACTAAATAGCCCTGCTACTGCCCCTTGTTTCGCTTAACAAAATATGTCAAATATGTTAATATGTTACTATAGTTTGGACAGTTTTTTGATTTCCCTGTGAGTCGTTGGTTTCAACACAAGGGAAACCCGCACGGCTATAAAGTATCTTTCGGGATACACCTTTCGCACCGCTGAAGCTTTGACACCGGAGGGCGCGGTCTATAGACATTCGGGGTCTCCACTGGGTCTGTGCTTTCTTAGAGACGCAATACCTTTTTCTACGACTTAGCGTGTCTGGGAAACTCAGAGAAAAATAACTGAATATCGCGGAGGCGCGTCCGTGTTTGTTAACAAATCTATGAGATGGATGCACAGATTGACAGTCTATGCTACGGCAGAGGGTTCTCAGCGGAGACATTTGCCCATTTCTAAAATTGTCCAAACTACCTTGTTTTTGTCCAATAAGTGTAGGAAACCATACTCGCTCTAATCACGCACAAACCTACACACGCATTGAGAAAACAACACCTCAAAAGGTGGCAAAGAACTTCTACACACCTTTGAGAGAAAAAGGAAACCAAAACCACGATTTTTATCGCTTTTCCGGCACCAAAGAGTCCTTGAAAAAGTTGATGTCCAGTTATGATAAGGGTTTCAAAGGTAGGCTGTTGTGATTTGAGACCTTTTAACCCCTCTTGAAAGCAGATACGGACTCGGATTGATAGCCTTTCATTGATCAACTGGATCCCCATGTGCTTGGACGAAAACAAGGAAACTATAGTAATATGTTAATATCCTTGTAGCAACCTGATCACGCTTTTACAGGTGTCACTTCCGAATAAGGGGCGGAAACTCGCTAAGAGCGAACGTCAAATCGAGATATATTCCTGTAGAAGCGAACTGTGCTCGCGATTCTCATTCATGGCTGATGGCTGATGGAAACCGATAACTATTCCACAACCAAAGGAGTGAAAAATGTTTCTGTTTGTTATGAAAGCAACAAAAAAAGTGGTTCTGAGTTTAGCGGTTGTTTTAATTGCTGGATTGGGAACAGGAATTCCTGTCATCGCCCAGACAGTCGTTATCGAAGATGGGTTAATTGGCTACTGGAGTTTCGATAAAGACACCGTAAAAGGCAATACAGTAATGGATATTTGGGGCAGCCAGGATGCCGAGATGATAGGGAAACTTGAAATCGTCCCGGGTAAATTTGGAGAAGCAGTGCAATTGGGCGGTGGCGCGGGGGCCCGTGTCCGAATCACCGATGACATCAAAAAAGCCGAACTCCCATCTAAGGAAATGACCGTAGAGTTATGGGCGTGGGACGAGCAGTTCATCGAATGGGGTGGGTACATCGTAGCAGTTCAGGACAATGGTGCTTTTGAAAAAGGCTGGCTGCTCGGCACCAGATGGAAAGCGTTCAGTTTCGCACTCTCCTCGGAGGACGCTGATGATGGGGATGGTCTCTTAACCTACCTCAATTCCGCCAACTCATACGACATAAATGAATGGTACCATGTGGTCGGAACGTATGACGGTAAGGAGATGAAAATTTACGTAAATGGGAAACTTGAGGGCACTTCGAGTGTCCAATCGGGGGCGATCAACTACCCGGATCGCGTCTTCTTCTCCATCGGTGCGTATAAGGATGACAACGAGGATTTTGTGCACAAAGGCATGCTCGACGAAGTGCGTCTCTATGATCGGGCACTCAGTGAAAAAGAGGTATTGAACAACCTTCAAGCGGAAGGGTTGGCGGTGGAGCCTGCCGGAAAACTGAGTCTCACCTGGGGGCAAGTCAAGGCTGCTGCGCGCAGATAACCGGCGGCCGTTTCGGAGGAAAAAATAATGTGTATCTCTCTCAAGAAGCAAAGGACTTTCGGTGTGCTTGGAGCCATTTTGATGGTTGGCTCCCTGTTTTTTGGTATCACGCCTCAGATCGTTTCCGAGGTTCCGGGCGTAAACCATGTGGTGATCATCGGGTGCGATGGGATGAGTCCTGATGGCATCCAGAAGGCGAAAACGCCGAATATGGATGCCCTCATGCAGCGTGGTGCCTATGCACTGCACGCGCGCGCCGTGATGCCAACCTCCAGTAGCCCCAATTGGGCTTCAATGCTTATGGGTGCCGGCCCCGAACAGCATGGTGTCACGTCCAACAATTGGAGACCCAATAAATTTGCGCTTGCGCCAACAGCAGTAGGATCAGGCGGTATCTTCCCGACGATCTTCAGTGTGCTGCGTGAGCAGCAGCCATCCGCGGTGATTGCCTGCTTCCACGATTGGAGTGGTTTCGGTGTATTGTTTGAACGCGAAGCCCTGAACACCATCGAAGATACAGACGGTCCCGTCAACACTACCGATCGCGCCATCGCCTATTTTAAAGCAAAGCAGCCTGATCTTACGGTCATCCATCTCGATCACATTGATCACGCTGGGCATAATTACGGTCATGGAACGCCTGAGTATTACAAATCCGTTGAAGAGGCGGATCGGCTCATTGGCGAGACAATTCACGGACTCGAAGCAGCGCGGATGCTAGCGCAAACGATCCTTATCATTACTGCTGATCATGGCGGTGTCGGAAAAGGGCACGGCGGAGCGACGCTAGCGGAGGTCGAGATTCCGTGGATTATTGCCGGGCCCGGGGTCGCGCCTGCAAAAGAACTGACCTCTTTCGTGAACATCTATGATACGGCTGCGACGGTTGCTCATGTCTTCGGGTTGACCGCACCGGATTGTTGGATTGCCAAGCCGGTGTTGGAAGCGTTTGAATCACCTTGACATACGCCACACCCAAAGGAGTATGATTGTTAGAAAAGGGCAATCTCCGTTAACTGCACAAGAGTTCTAAAAGAATCCTCTTGCTTTAGTCAATCCAATCCCCACTCCCGGCGGAGTTCCGCTATCGGTCTGTAACTCACACCTTTGTTGTAAAAATTACCGAGCCAACTGCCGTCTTCACGGAAAAAGAAGCGGTCATCCTTCTCCTCGCAAGCGAGTTGGTATCGCGTATCAATGCTGATACGATAGCAATCAGAGCGATTCGGGGCACTGCTGTGCATCATGTAAAGCCCAAAAATAATCACGTCACCCGGCTGGAAATGCGCTGTTGCCAGCGTGAATCCGAATTTCTCAACCATCTCGCGTGGATCAGTGCTGAACACGGCTTCCGTCAAATCGCGGTCCATATCGGTCGCGCCGTATGTGGATTTTAACTGATCGTGCCGATGGGAACCGAGGCAGATGACGAGCGGTCCATTTTCCAGACCGATGTCCGTCAATGCGCTCCACATCGTGTACCGGTTCTGTGTGCCGCGCCCAACGTAAACGCTATCGTAATGGAAATGGTTGTGCCCACCCTTCGCCATGCAGCGAAGCCAGCGTTTGTCAAACGTAATGACTGGACCACCGAGGAATTTTTCGTAGAATTGCATCGTTCGCCGGCTATCCACAACATCAAGAATCGGTTCGGCATGCGCCACCTCAGTTTGCCGAAAGAAACTAAATGTCTGATTCGCTTCGCCGATGATACCCGCTTCAACCGGGGTATCCGGCTTTAACCCACCGCTTTGCGCAATGGCTTGCAATGTCCAGCGCGCAGCTTTCTCCGCATACGCTCGCGGATGGAACCCTCGAATAAAGAGGTATCCATCCTCACGCATCTTTCTGTGCAACGCATCAAGATTATTGAGCAGTGAAGTGGAATCTGCTAATTCGACGATCTCCTCACCGAAATGAAAACGATGCTCACCGAATTCAAAGGGTGTTCCCGTTGGGATTTTCTTCGGTTTGTTCAATGTCATTAATCTGCCAGCGTACTACCATCTTGATATGAAAAAACCAATGGCAGATGTTCATCATCCGCCAACACATCGCCGGTCTTCAACTTCGCAACCACTTCATCGGGCAATGCGCTTTTCTTTCCATTGAATGTAGCATCCTCCGGCATAAAAAGCATTGCAAACGCACGGCGAGGGTGCGTCGTCATATTCGGTCCCGCCGCATGCGCGACCATCCCGCTGATGAATACGCCAGCTCCCGCTTTCATCTCAGCAGCGCAGGGTTCGATCTCCGCCCACTGTGGATATTCGCGGAACAGTTCGCCGATGCCAGCCTGTCCGAGACTTCCACCGATCTCAAAGCCGCTTGTCTTATGTGTGCCGGGCAGAAAATACAGACAGCCGTTCTGAACCGTTGTATCGTCAAGTGCTACCCAGAACATGATCGCCTGATGTGAATAAAACGGGTCGTATGGATTGTCAACATGGAAGTTCGTTGGATTTGCCCACGGTTGTTTAACCATCGCGTGGTCGTGATACAATCGCACACCCGAAGTGCCAGCAAGATCTGCCGCCAGTTTACCCAACTCAGGCGCGAGAATCAGTTGTTTAACCTTCTCGCTCGTCTTCCACAAATTGACGCACTGAACGAAGACGTTTTTGTAATAACCGTCTTCTCCCTTTTGATTGTGATAAGTATCATCACGGCTTACATGTTGTGCGATAGCCTCGTCAACAGCATTCTGCCACGATGACAATTCTGAACCTGTCAGGAAATCGTCAATAATCAGAAACCCTTTTTCACGGTAAAATACAATCTGATCGTTCGTAAGTTGTGTGTTCATAGCATCTTAGGTATCGGAAATATGTACCCTCAATCATAATTGCTCGGTCGATGATCGCCCATGAGCCGTCTCTGTTGAGGGTTCGCTTGCGCGAGAATCGACGCATCAAACTGAAACTTATTCAGATAGGGTGGGTATTTCTGTGTAATCATCCGCTGCGCATAGTGGACCTGTAAGAGGTAACGGGTTTCGTCACTCGTATTGGCAGACCCACGATGCCAGACTTCACTGCGGAAAAGCACCACATCCCCCGCATTGCACAAGATACTCTCTTCTGTCCGGTTATTCCACTCGGTTGCGCCGTTTGGAGAGCACCCAGAAAAATGGCTGCCCGGAACAAACTTCGTCGGTCCTAATTCCTCATACATATCATTGAGATAGTAATGAGCAGTAGTGATGAAGATTGGGACTTTGACGCGTGGATCGGAACGAACGTCTGCCGGTAGACTGATTGGTAGCCAATCCGTGTGTAACCCCTGATCCGGCCGTCCCGGTCCCGTCACCCACGACTGCATACCGATACAATGACAATCCTCACCGTGCGTCGCCTCGGCAACTTCAACAATCGGTGATTTGTCAAGGAATTGGAGATACCGTGGATCGCGATTAAACGAGTTATTGATGATTTTGTTGAGGAATTTGCCGCCATTTTCGGGATTTTGGTGCGTATCTAAGCACTCCGGGATCGTCTCTAATCGATCCATAGTGGCTCGCAATTCAGCGACTTCCTCAGCATTAAGCACGCTGGGGAAATAGACATAACCATCCCTTTCAAGTGCTTCAACTTGGCTTTCTAAGTCGTCGTGTGCCACGAGGGAGAGGGCTTTCGCCATTTTTATACTCCTTGAAGATTTAAAAAATTGTCCAAAGTTTAGTAATTTAAGGCGCGCACTACTGGCTATCCAACCGTCCAAATCTAGCAGGGACGCATCTAAAATTATGTGCTGCCCTCAATCATAATTACTGGGTTGATGATCGCCCATGAGCCGTCTCTGTCGAGGGTTCGCTTGGGCGAGAATCGATGCATCAAACTGAAACTTATTCAGGTAGGGCGGGTATTTCTGTGTAATCATCCGCTGCGCATAGTGGACCTGCATGAGGTAACGGGTTTCGTCACTCGTATTGGCAGAACCACGATGCCAGACTTCACTGCGGAAGAGTACCACGTCTCCCGCATTGCACAAGATACTCTCTTCCGTCCGGTTATTCCACTCGGTTGCGCCGTTTGGAGAACACCCAGAGAAATGGCTGCCCGGGACAAACTTCGTCGGTCCTAATTCCTCATACATATCATTGAGATAGTAATGGGCGGTAGTGATGAAGATTGGGATTTTGACGCGTGGATCGGAACGAATGTCTGCCGGTAGACTAATTGGCAGCCAATCCGAATGTAATCCCTGATCTGGCCGCCCGGGTCCTGTCAGCCACGAATGCATACCGATGCAATGACAATCCTCGCCGTGCGCCGCCTCGGCGACTTCAATAACCGGTGATTTGTCAAGGAATTGGAGATACAACGGGTCGCGATTAAACGAGTTGCTGATGAGCTTGTGGAGGAATCCGTCGCCATTTTGAGGTATTTCGTCCCGATCATGGCTCTCTGGGATCGCCTGTAATTGATCCATAGTTGCACGCAATTCAGCGATTTCATCGGTATCAAGCACACTGGGAAAATAGACATAACCGTCCTTTTCAAGTGCTTCAACTTGGCTTTCTAAATCGTTATGTGCCACGAGGGAGAGGGCTTTCGCCATTTTCGGTACTCCTTTCGGACGACAGCAATGGTTCAACGCTTATCGCTATGATATGTTAACCTCAACGAAGTTGTCAACATTTTTATTAGCCATCAGCCATTTCAGTTATCGTCAATAGACCAGGTACAGTTGATATTACTGTCCTTGTAAAATTGCTTGAGTGCTGGCTTATCAAACCATAGCTGAATCTCTTTGCCCACAATATGCCCGACGCTGCTCACCTTGAGATAAAGCCCACCGGCTGTCCAACCGGGAATGATGTTGTACTGTCCGGTTTGTGCGGCGTAGATACTGAGCAGTGCCAACGGCTCCATCGCATCGAGATTCGCGGTTTTATGAGTGTCCTGCAGAAGTTCAGCTACGCTTTTCCCCTCATGTCCCTCTTGTAGCTCCGGCTTATCCATGACCTTGCTGTGGAATATAAAGTCATCATCGAGCGTAAAAAGACCGCTATCGGTATGTTGCCTACCTTGCAGCAGGTTGTCTCCTATCTGCTCCGCCATTGCCAGAAATTCTGCCTTCGGTTCTACCCGGTACAGATCCACCAATGCGAAGATATAAGCGGGTTCCAGAGCAATTGTGTCAAAATTCAACATCGGTTCGCAGTTTTTGTCAGCACCGATGTCTCCAATCCCGAAGGCTTTAAACATAGTACGTAGGTAGTCTCTGAAAGTACTTTCGCCCTCAGAAACCCGATACCCACGGGCACAAACGGAGGTAAAGAGCGGCGTAATGTTCTGCGGCAGAAATGCGCCGCTTTCTTTCGCACCAAAGTAGAGTTTCTCTGACTTGAATGGCCCCTTTATCCGAAAATCTGTGAGATCCGTGCCATCAATAACGATGCTTTTCAGCGTATTGTTTTTTGGATCGTAAGAGGCGTTTAGGAAACCGATGATGTGTTGCTCAACTGCCGCTTTGATGTGCGACATTTCACCGACGCGACCGTACTTTTCAGCATTTTCTACGATTGTCAGCATACCCATCATCTGGGTAATGGTGTGGTTCAACTGATTGCCAACATAAACTCTCGGTTCGGTCGCTTGCGGATATTTTCTGCCGAAGACGTTAAGCCCGCGTTTGCCACTTTGCGGATGAACCAGATTGGGCCAGATGCCAGTCTCTGGATCTCGCTGCTTTATAATCAGATTTAAGAGGCGTTCCGCCCAAATCCGCGGTGCCTCCTCCTGCTTTTGGTAGCCCAGGCTGTAAGCGGCGTAAGCCATATCCAATGCCACACTGATAAACGAGAGATCCCCACTGATTTCGGGTGCTTTGTATCCATCCCAAGGCCTGTTCCAAGTATTCGCATGATCGACCTGCTTTTTGAAATCACCGTGTCGGTTGTAGTGTAAGGCATCCCAATCCTTGATATTTGCTTCCCAAATACCTTTCATCAGCATCTCGCCGCGATCCGCATCCACGGCTCTCAGCAATTCCCAGTACGGATATACGTCCTCTATTTCATGGACAACGCCCTTCATGCCGTACCTGTTACCGGTTACCAAGTCCACATAGCCGTGCCCGCCCCAATGCAGAACGCCACTTTCTGGATACCAATAGTTGCTGAACATGTATTCGGCGGCTTCTCCCGCAGCACGGATATATTTACTATCCCCAGTGAACTGGCTTAAAGAAGTCAGCAACCGCATCAGGTTCTGCTGATTCTGAAAGAAACTCCAGACCGTCGGTTTCGGCTCGGTGCCTGTGCGGTGAGAGGTCAAAGATCTGGGTGCCTTCAAATGATCAGTATGAAGACAGTCGGCAAAAAGCGGCATCTCTTTGCCACTGTATCTATCTCTTCCGTCCTGTATAGCCGTATCTGCGAAGAGACTGACAGCTTTTAAGAAGCGGTTACTGTCTATTTCGTTGGCACTCAATTGATCTCTACCAATCCACCGATCCAATCGATTAACGCGCATACTCCCTCCATGCTACTTTTTGCCTAACCTTGTGATGATTCAGTCTTTTTACTTTTGTCCATGCTATAACGGCGGATCCGAATACGGCAAATCTAAAGAAAGTAAAGGGCATCTGCCACAAAAGAAAACTCATACCGGTATGAATGGATAAGTGCGCTTTCTTTCACTCTTCAGCGATGCGATAACAGCAGATCCGAATACAGCAAACCCAAAGAAAGTGAAGGGCATCTGCCACAGAAGAAAACTCATGTGTATATGAATGTATGAGTGCGCCTTGAAGATTACAAACCACGATAAAGGTGCTAAAATTGAAAACCAGGTCGTCCAGATTAGCGCAATGTAATGCTGTCGTCGCGCTGCCACCGCCTTTTCATTGCTACGGAAAAACAGCAGCGCAGACATCACCATAAAAAGAACTATCAGGTAAACATAGCGGACTTTCAATAGGAAGTTGGGGACGAAGACCTTAGTCTTAGGTAGATAGTTGTTGAGATCAAAGAAAACACCGTTCATGTAGGTAATGACCACGCCAATCGTCCTTGCTTCCAGACTGGCAGCATATACTGCTGGAAAGTTTTCCGCATCTCCATACGTGCGCTTACCGAAGGAATAGACAACATGCGCAACACCGTCCATGAACCCGTCCTTCGCAGCACCGATCTGGAAACATAACATTATGAGACTCAAAAAAATTGCTACGCCCGATCCGGATACGGCTGCAAGCGTCCATTTCACGCATTGGTCTCTGCTCCACTTATCGAGAACGGCATAATAGATACACGGTGTCATCATCATTATTAGAGTGGTTGTAATGTATTCGTAGCCGTTGATAAAACACTTAATGGAAACCGCGATGAAAATCAAAATTCCAAACCTGATGAGTTGTCGGTCCAATGTTTCTCTGTAGCGTTTAAGGAAGTACATGACGACAATCATCGGCAGGTAGAATGCCCATAGACTCCACCAAAGATTTTTACCAAAGACTGTCAACCATTGAGACAACACAGCCGAACCTACGACGAATGCTGCAACCCACCAGCCAAACTCCTCATAGAACCAACCTATAATGAATGTCAACGCGATTGCTGAAAGTAAAGCTGTCAATGCATAGAATAACCCTAATTTAGTTTGAGGCGATGATGGAATTAGTCTATCAAATAGACTAAAAACCATTCCTTGACCCCCAGGTTGTGACATATACGTTGAAAATTTATCAAAGGAGAGTTTGTAAAGATAGGCTACATATTGAGCACCAAGCTGTTTTGAAGATATCCATTCTTGTTGTACATCCTTCGGTGTTCCATCCCCATTCAGTCCTCCAGCCGAGAAGATACCATCCTGACGAGATTTAACCATCCTTCCCAATATATGACCTTCGGTGTCTCGCTGATGACTGTCAAACCATTGCTGTTCGGCAACATGCCATGAGTTAGAGAAAAACCCGAAAAATAGGAATCCAATTGATAGTGCCCAAATGGATATCTTCCTCACGAGTTCTGATTGACTGAACTGTTTAAATTGCATTGTAAGCATGTCACCGTGTCCACCGTTTTCGTAGAGTCTGTTAATAGTTGGTTCTCGGAATCATTTCAAGTGTTGGAACGAGATGGCAGCCACTCTAACGTGAGTTCGATAAAAAATTGAAATTTGCCCGTAGGTTGGGTAAAGCCGTGAATGACCAAGAACCCGTCAGTCTATCACGAAAATCCTGTTTTTCAATCACCTATTAGTGGAAATAGACATAGCGAAACCCAACAAGCAAACAATGCCCGTGTGAGAATATGCCGTGACTATTTTCCACCTGTTGATTATTGTCCGCTACAATATCCGCCGTTTGGGCACCTGTGAGTTCGGATACCATTGAGAATCGGAGGGCGGTGCCGGCTCAGGGGGCTGTATGGAAGCAAACTCAGCCAACTTAGGTCGGATCTCGTCTTCCCAAATCCCCTCCACATCATCAAAAGTCAGTGGTGTGTGACTTGACACTTCCGCTTTATATGCTGACAGCAACTCCTTCGTCTTTTCACCAAAATACGCCACAATATCTGCCACCATCTGTTCCCCGACTTGACGACTGGAGGACTCGTTGAAACTGCCCATTGCAAAATGAGGTGCGCGTGCATCATCCGTCGGCATCCGCGACATATCCACGCAGTCTGGTGCGACCGCCCAAAGCACAGACGTTTCACCGCGTCCAGCGTGTCCGCCCAATCCTTTACCATCCTCAAAACGCTCAACATCCGCGCCGATGCTCATTGACGAATACATCCGAACCCCGACGTGTGCCTGCATAATTTCAATCACCACCGGCACGTCCAGCCGATGCGGACCCGAATGCCCCGAAAACAGAATCGCACCGTGAAAACCCAACGCGTCCACCGCTCGAATGTGATAACACATATTCTTCAAAAACATCCAAGGCGGTATTGCTGTCAGCCACGGTCGTTCTTGATTCACTTGATTGTGTCCCCATGAACCGTAGCCGCCGATCTCATGGCAGTGCCAGTAAAACGGCGGTGCGACAATCCCACCGTGTGCTTGCGCCGCCTGACACGAGCATTCGTGTGCCCGAATCGCATCCATCCCAACCGCATTGTGCCAACCGTGTGGTTCGCACAACCCATAAGGTAGATACACCATCGGACACGCTTCAAAGGCCGCTTCTAACGCATCGGGGAACATCCGTTCCCATCGCACCTCATTGTGTCTCATACGATACCTCTTTCCGATCGTTTGTCGAGCCTTCTCAAGACCCGATCGTGGACGGACATCCCTGTTCCGAACCTTCACCGGATACTGAGAACCTTAATAGCCGACATCCAACAATCCAGGGTTCAGCCGAAAGACCTATTACCCCGGTTTTTCACCCGGTTTCCGATACTTGGAGGAATAACTATCCCCTTCCGGATCATACGAAACGGACACCTGTTCATCTTCCACAACCAATCGCGGTACAGTTCGGTGGCGACCATCCCTTTCGGGACCTCGCATGACAGCGAATTGTGCCTCGGTCATATCTTCAACCATCTCACCCCATCGCTCTTGTGGATCAATCACACCACCGCCCCAATTGACATTTTTCGACTGATACTTAATCAATACCCCGCGTCTGGGGATTGGATTCTTCCACGCCAAGGCACCGTGTGTGCAACCGCCGTCCATAAAGAAGAGCACATCCCCGGCTTTCATAACGGGTTGTACCACTAAACCCATGGTATCATCACACGTCCGAATCCCCCGGGGCGAGGAGTACTGGGTCTTGTGAGACCCGGGCACACAAGCAAAACCACCCAATCCCGGCTCGACATCACGTAATTGCCATGTAATAGTGACAGTCTCAGCATAACTCCGACCATTTTTAAAATAATAACCGCGTGATGGAGTCATCGGCTCATTTCCATCGTGTAGCGAGTGCCCCGATGTGCCTTGAACCGCGCAGAATACGGTCGCCCCACCCGTGCGATAACCGCTACCGCCCATCCAATTCAGGCGCTGCGCCACAGTAGGATGCGCAATCATCCGCCGAAATGGTGCGTTATACGGTGCTGGTAGGTCCAACAATCCTGACAGGAGCGGGCGACCTGTACCGGTTTGGCTTACCGATCCACCCGCCAGTTCACTGCCGACGACGATCCGATCCTGGAATTTATCCGCCGCCTCATTCGCTTCTGCTAACCACTGCTCATCCATCACGCCGCGCACCACCAGATACCCATTCAGATCCCAAAAGTAAAATTCTTTCTCATCAATTCCCGAATCTGGGTCGCGGGTATAAATTGATGGATGAATGACGGACGAGTCTTCCTCTACCCACGTCTCTTTGCCGTCTGTATTCACCACCGGCGGTGGATTTGAACCCTTGTACCCAGGGACATACAGTACCGCCTTTTGTGCAGGGGTCGCTTCGTCCGCCCATCCGGGCAAAGACTCGGTTTCTGAGTGAGGGCCAACTGGATTAGACTGAACTGCTGCACGCGCTGCATACCAGTAAGTCAACAACCTTTTCGGCTCGCCTTTCCACGGTCGAACGCCTTGGAGCGTAGGTGCGGCGACTAAAAATAGATCCCCTGCCTTTAGTGCCGGCTGCACCAGCAACCCCATATCATCAACGCCGGTCGCCAAGTCGTCGGGCGTTTCAACATTGCTCTTGTGGCTTGCCTGAACAACAACCAGTCCACCGTCGCCTTCTGCGACATCTTCCAATACCCAGATCGCTCTCGCGCCCTGACAACGCCTCTGACCGTTTTGTTGGCGATATGCCAAGGACGGATTCCGCGGTTCATCGCCGCCGCCGAGTGTTGTACCTACTTCACCTTCTTGAGACCCCAACAATCGAGGGGCTTGATCGAGCCGGAACCCGTGTCCGACGATCTGGTTCAAATACCACACCAATTTAGGCTGTACCAGTAGGTCGCGGAACAATTCGCGCTGTGGACTCGACCCGCCTAACAGCGTTTCAGTTTCTTCGACTGCATCTAATGCCTTGTTGAGTGTCGCCACCTCTTCTTGGCTGAGAACACCCGGAATGTGTAGGTAGCCTGCCACATCAAAAGCATAATTCTCTTCATTCGTCATTACTTCGTTATCCATCTGTCCCTCCTGTTATCGGTAGACAGTCAATAAGGTATTGCCGCTCTGTAATTCAAAAGCAGCAAACGTCTCTTTCCCTTCGACAAGGAATGTCCCGGATCGGAAATTACGGCGGGATTGAACCTCGCGTAGATCCACTTGATTTATCTGCACACGCTTCGCGGCGGAATCGACCGATAAGGTAAAGTCGACGGTCGGGAATTTGGTGTCAATTTTGATATTCGTCCCACGCGCCGCGTCTTCAGTCCCGACGGTGATGTCGCTCAACTGTCGTGCCATCCAATAGTGTCCGATCTCGCTGTTCTTCATCCATCGTGTTTTCGTGCTGTCCGGATCATAAGCGTCTAACCTTTGCTTAACCGTTTTTAACACGTCAAAACCGATTTCGTTATTCACATAAAAACAGGGCCAATGCCCAACAAGAACGGCTGGTAATTCTCTTTCAAGGACCGGTGGGAGGCGTCCACCCGCTAAGTCAGCTGTGATAAACCGATCAGGATTCGCATCGTCGTATCCCGTTGCCCCGAACCAATCACCGGCACAACCGACAATGCTGGCGATGGCAATGCCTCTATCCTTATCTGCGTGCCAAATTGGGACATCCGGCCATTGATTATGTGTCAGTCTCAGGAAATAGAACGGGCGCGGATTATTGTTCACCTGTAGTGATGCCTGAAGCGTCGATTTGGCATACGCCTCTTCTTTACGACCACCGAAGCCACCTGGACTGGTCACACCTTCGCACGGGATGCCGACGTTTCTGAGTAGCGTCATCGCTGTTGCGATGTAATCGGTCAACTTTTCAACCGGTGGCGCAGCCCATTCGCCTTGCTCCCATTCTTCGGTAAGTTGCCAGGTCTCGATATCGACGACGTGGGTGTGCGTCAACATTTCAGGCGTAATGTCAAAGTTTTTCCAGATAATCTCTTTTGTCACGCGTAACCACTCGGTCAACTCACGCTGTGGAAAACCATCAAAACCTACATCAATTCGACCTAACCCAGCGGGAAATGGGATTAGACTAAATTTGCCTTTAACGCCCTGTTCGCCACACCACTGCCCCCACTTTTCCGCAAAACTGGCAGGAATCGTGCGTGGCATGGAGCTCAATTTGTCATAGTGAACTTCCCATCCACCGGGTGCAGAGTCAGGGTGATTTCGCATCCGCCAATCGTGCCGTTGCTGAATCCAGTAATAGGCTTTGTTGATAACTGGACACGAATCGTCAATAATCAAGGACAACGGCGCGCGAAGTAGAGGGTTACATGTCTTTACCTTCATGTTGAGGTTCCCCCTTTAGAAACGGATTTGGAATTCTGGAAGGTCATTTATACGCCCGATTTATAGTAAAGTCAACAATTAAGAAGACACTTTTTCTTTAACATTTAACAGAAGACAGTTCGTAGGGGGTTTTTGCTGGGGTGTTTCTTCAAGGTTTCCTCGCCCGTCTTTTAAAGAGTGTCTTATTATTTTTAGATGTCACTATAGTAGCATTATTATCACACACCTTTCCGGCTTTGTCAATAACCAATTTTCTCCTCAACCTTACTATAGTTTCCTTGTTTTCGTCCAAGCACATGGGGATCCAGTTGATCAATGAAAGGCTATCAATCCGAGTCCGTATCTGCTTTCAAGAGGGGTTAAAAGGTCTCAAATCACAACAGCCTACCTTTGAAACCCTTATCATAACTGGACATCAACTTTTTCAAGGACTCTTTGGTGCCGGAAAAGCGATAAAAATCGTGGTTTTGGTTTCCTTTTTCTCTCAAAGGTGTGTAGAAGTTCTTTGCCACCTTTTGAGGTGTTGTTTTCTCAATGCGTGTGTAGGTTTGTGCGTGATTAGAGCGAGTATGGTTTCCTACACTTATTGGACAAAAACAAGGTAGTTTGGACAATTTTAGAAATCGGCAAAGGTCTCCGCTGAGGACCCTCTGCCGTAGCATAGACTGTCAGTCTGTGCCTCCTCTGCCGTAGCATAGACTGTCAGTCTGTGCCCCCATCGCAGAGATTTGTTAACAAACATCGACGCGCATCGGCGATATTCAGTTATTTTTCTCTGAGTTTCCCAGACACGCGAATTCGCAGAAAAAGGTATTGCGTCTCTAAGAAAGCACAGACCCAGCGCCACCGAATCTGTATAGACCGCGCCCTCCGGGGTCAAAACCTCAGCGGTGCGAAAGGTGTATCCCGAAAGACACTTTATAGCCGTGCCGGTTCTCTTGTGTTGAAACCAACGACTCACAGGGAAATCCAAAAAACTGTCCAAACTACCTTGTTTTTGTCCAATAAGTGTAGGAAACCATACTCGCTCTAATCACGCACAAACCTACACACGCATTGAGAAAACAACACCTCAAAAGGTGGCAAAGAACTTCTACACACCTTTGAGAGAAAAAGGAAACCAAAACCACGATTTTTATCGCTTTTCCGGCACCAAAGAGTCCTTGAAAAAGTTGATGTCCAGTTATGATAAGGGTTTCAAAGGTAGGCTGTTGTGATTTGAGACCTTTTAACCCCTCTTGAAAGCAGATACGGACTCGGATTGATAGCCTTTCATTGATCAACTGGATCCCCATGTGCTTGGACGAAAACAAGGAAACTATAGTCAACCTTAGAAGACACAGATCCAGGGCTATTCAGTTTTCCAATTTCTCATTGGATGAGTTTAACTGCGAGTAAAGGTTTTGAAGCGAGAAATCGTATTGTTTCAGAGATTTTTGTGTGTCCTGCGAAGCGTAAAACAGACATGGCAGTGTTGCGTAATGCTGCGATGACTTGTGGTATACTCCCGGTTCTCGCCTGTGAAGCGTCCTCCCCGAGAACGGTGTCTCGGACCCAATGGACTTTGTTTTCTATCGTCCAATGTTCGCGTCGGAGTTTGAGCAAGTCTTCTGCGGATGCGACTTCGGGTGAGAGACTCGTGATGCCATACTGCGTCTGCGAGGAGATCTGGGCTGTTTTTGTGTTTTCTCGCTGAGATTGGTATTGATAAACCTGAGCGATTCCGGGCCATTTGATGTAATCTGTGAGCAATGTGCTTGCGGTTAGGGTGCGTGTGGTGGTCAACCCGTGTGATGTTTCAACATGGGTGTAGGTATGAAGGTGTGCGCCTTCTTGGGTGTGAAGGTTTTCAAAGCGTCGGGTCTCAACCTCTGTGGCATCTGTCTCCGAGAGGGGTTCAAAGAGTTGCTGAATGTCGTCATACATCTGTTTGTGATTTTCTTTGACAGGCAGCGCATAGTCTGCCTGATGTTCGAGAACTTCTTTACAAAAGGTTCTCTGCGTCAAAAGGGCATCTGTCGTCACGACTTTCTCTGCGACATCAAACGCTTTGAGGAGTTGTGTTGAGATCGGAATCTCGTTGGTTTTCCCACTGACAGGCTGTTGTGCGAGGGTAATCCCTAACTCATGACAGACTGCGGAAAGTAAATGTGTCCGGTATCCCGTCTCTGGGTTTTCAGAGCCACATAACTCTTTACCATCAATAGCGACTCCTTGTAGACGCTGTGTTTTGAAAGCTTGAAAGTCTTCAAGTTTTGAAGACACCCATTTCGTTAGGGATGCTTCGAGACTCACTACGTCAAGACGCTTCAAGAGATTATGCAGTGTTGACGCACGCGGGGTTTTCTTAGACCTGAAACCTAATGCTTGGATCAGTTCGGGTTGGCTCCGTGCCCACGTCGCTACAGAGGTATAACCTCTATGTCCCGTCATCAGACCGATGATGATCAAAGCCAGGATAGAGACCAAAGGATAGCGTTTGCCTTTTTTATGGCGTGGATCCGGCACTTCTGCTAATATATCAAGTAAGTGGCAAGAGGAACTGCTTGTCATGATTCACCTCAAAAAATAGGTTCATTTTTTACGGTGAAGGATAGCACATATCGCGTGAAAAATCACGCGATATGTGCTATCTCAAAATATTAACAGATGTGAAAAATATTACAAAAAATTCCGAAAACTGAATAGCCCTGACACAGATCAGGTCTGATATAGCGGAGCGCGTTTTAATGGAAAGGTCAAGAAGATATGACCTCTTGAAAACTAAAAAGGGCATACCCCTTAGACGCACGAGATTCTCCGGTAGCGGAGGTCAGGGTCATTGAGTTCTCCGATAAAAGTGAACCCTAAATCTCAACATATCCCTGTAGAAGCACGCTCCGATTCGCGACTTGCTTAACAAAATAGATAAAAAACTGAAAACTGAATGCCTCTGTAGCGCAGGTATTTCGCTATTGCACTTTTCTGGGCATTACCATATAATGCAACTCGGTATAACAACATAATCGCATGAAACTGCTATAACGCAAGGGAGGACAGATCGGATGAAGACAAAAATAATTTTGACATTGGCTCTGGCGATCTTGGTTTTGCAGACGAATCCTGCTGAGAGTCAGGTCGTTAGAGATGGACTGGTTAGCTACTGGACTTTCGATACTGCAGATGTTGAAGGTAACACCGTTAAAGATGTTATCGGAGGCAATGACGGAACGATTATAGGAGTGCCTAAACAGGTCGCAGGCAAATTCGGTCAAGCGTTCAAATTTAGTGGAAATCCGGACGCGATTGATGTTGGTTCCCCCGCCAATGGTAGTCTCGATTTTGGCGATGACAAAGATTTCTCGATGGTAGCATGGATCAAAGTTGACAAAGCCCCAGAATTGGATGGAGCGCAGTCTACAATCGTTAGTAAGGGAGATGGCGGTGGCAACGCCAGAATCCTCTGGAAAATCAACACAACCAAAGTAAGTGTAACGATTTCACACGTAGGGGGGGCTCCGACCTCCCACTTTCTCGGAGTCAAGGATGTGACCGACGGAAAATGGCATCATGTTCTATTTGTTGCAGATAGATCGGATGGGACTCGCCTCTATATCGACGGTAAGTTCGATTCTGAGGGAGCGGAGTCTGACGAAGTAGATATTACCACAGAATCTCGCATGTATATCGGTGCCTCGGTCCGAATCGGCGAAACCACCCGAAGATACTTTGAAGGGCTGATTGACGAATTGGGTATCTATGATCGGGCACTGACAGATGATGAAATCGAACGGAACTTCACTGCGAAGGGACTTGCCGTCAGTCCGCAAAAGAAACTCGCTATCGCATGGGGAGAGATAAAGATTTCTCGGTAAGGTTCAAAATCCCACTATCCCCTTAGTGGACAAAAAATGGGAAAAAATAGCGGTATGGGACACCTCCAAGCCAGTGATGCGGGTAACGTTTCCTCCGCACAAACCCAATATCCAATCGAGTGGTCAAAAAGGGCGTTGGTTATCGGACTCACCTTGGCTGTCTTAGAATGTTTGATCGCGCCCTACAACGATTATGTTATTCGTAACACTTTTCTGGCGGGTGGTCATTTCCCGCTTGCCCCATTTTTTGTCCTGACCGTCTTGGCTCTGGTTGTTAACTCTGTCCTAAGGTTCCTGCATCCCAAACTTGCGCTCTCTTCCCAAGAACTCGTCGTTATCTGGTGCCTCATGATCGCCGCCGCCGGTATCCCATCATCAGGGATGATGCGGGATGCCTTGTCCGCTTTCGCAGCTTACAACTATTTTGCTACTCCAGAGAACGAATGGCGATCACTTTTCTTTCAATATATCCCCGAATGGCGTGTCGTGCGAGATGAGATAGCGATTACCTCTTTCTATGAAGGCTTATCCGCTGGTGAGCGGATCCCTTGGGGTGCATGGTTGAAACCGCTCTCCGTGTGGGCATTGTATGTTTTAACCGCCTATTTCGTTATGGTTTGCCTCGCTGTGATACTCCGAAAACAGTGGATCGAATATGAGAAATGTACGTTTCCACTCGTTCAACTGCCTGTAGAGATCTCCATTCACCAGTCAGGCGTGGTCAATTCATTTTTCAAAAGCAAAAAGATGTGGATCGGCTTCGCTATACCAGCATTTATCCACACCCTGAACGGGCTTCACGCGTATTTTCCCACCCTGCCACATATCCCCATCCGATTTTGGCTCGACCCATTTCTCGTCGGTAGACCGCTCAACGCCTTGAGACCTTTTCAGATTGTCGTGTTGATGTCGATGGTCGGATTTAGCTACCTTCTCACACTTGAGGTCGCATTCAGTCTCTGGTTTTTCTTCCTGTTTTTCAAACTACAATGTCTCATTGGCAGTATGCTCGGTTTTCTAATTACGAAGGGTCCGGGTGTAAAATGGACAGCGTATTCGTTCAGTGCTGCACAGGAAGCAGGCGCGTGTCTGACTTTAGCGGGCTTTGCACTCTTTAAAGCGAGGAGACACATCAAGCAGCTATTTTTAAGCTGCTTTGGATCCAGCTCTCCGCAATCTGATGCCCAGAACGAACCGATGCCCGCCCGGCTGACAGTCTTTGGACTGATCGGGGGCTTATTCCTCTTGATATACCTGAGCCACCTGATGGGAATGTCTCTCGGATTTGCGGTGCTCTTTGTGCTTTTTTCAGTTGGCGTGTTTATCGCTTTGACATGGCAGATTATCAACGGAGGTATCCCTTTTATCAATCCCTCATTTTCACCGCAAAGTTTTTTCCTCACAACACTCGGATCTGCACGTATGACACCCTCAACGACAACGTGGTTGTTCATGCAACCGACTGCCTTAACCTCACACCTGAGAGAGTTTATGATGCCGAATGTGATGAACGGACTGAAAGCAGCAGATGCGGTTAGAGCCAACCGCCGCAAACTCCTCACAGCGATGGGAGTGGCGATGGTGCTGGGATTGCTTGTCTCATATTATTCCGTGCTGAAAGTAAGCTATCAACACGGTGCGTTATACGTGCATACGGGAGGTAGCGGCGGGGCGCGCTGGTTGAGTGCTATCCTTACCAGCCCTCCGATGGGAACAGACTGGACGAATACCGGTTTTACGCTTTTCGGCAGCGTGTTTACGATCGGATTGATGTGGATGCGAAAAGTTTTTGTGTGGTGGCCGATTCATCCGATCGGATACACGATGCTAAGCTCCTGGGCTTCGTTTAAGTTATGGTTTTCTATTTTCCTCGGTTATCTCCTGAAATATGGCATCGTGAAATATGGAGGGCTCAGAGCGTATAGACAGGCACGCCCCCTGTTCCTTGGATTGATCCTCGGTGAGATGACCTGCGCCGGACTCTGGTCGATCGTTGGGATGATAACCGGTGTCGAAACCGGCTATCGCATCTTGTTGGATTGAGGTAGGATGTGAAAAATTCGTAGATATATGGAAACTCACACAAAGGAAGGTGAGTCAAATGGGAGATGGACGCAACCAACCTCTGGTGAAATTGTGGTTACAAACACCACGCATAGGGACCGGGACCTGTATGGGAAACCATGTCGGCGATCTGCTGGCGCATCTGTGTGATGCGGTTCTGGTATTTAGGTATTGATGAATATTGTCTTTCTATTTTCAGATGAACACGCGGGGACAGTGATGGGGAATAGTGGGCATCCGGTTGTCCGAACCCCTCACCTTGACAGCCTTGCCGAACAGAGTTACACCTTTGACAACGCCTATTGCAACAACCCAATCTGTACCCCTTCGCGCTTGTCACTGCTCACGGGACGTTATCCACATCAGATTGAAGCGTGGGATTTGGGGGCGATTGCGGATCGGCGGTACCCAACGTGGGGCGATTATCTGACGAAGGCGGGTTATGAAACCGTGTTGTGCGGACGGACGCATTTCAACGGAACTGATCGCTTGCTCGGCTTTTCCCGTCGTCTACTTGATGATCTACCTCGGTGGTGCAACGCAAGTGGCCGTCCACCACGACGCACGCCAGACGAGCGTCGAGGTTCCAATTCACATGTTGCCGAATGCGGACCGGGAGACCACGAACACACGAGATATGACCGAAACGTCACAGACTTAGCAATTGATTTCCTGCGCGAAAAATCGGCTTCACCAGACGACAAACCGTTCCTGCTCTATTGCGGATTCATGCACCCACACTTTCCACTGATTGCACCGCCTGAGTTCTACGCACAGTACGACCCGGACACGCTTGAGCTACCTGCCACATGGAACGAACCGCTCGAATCCCAACACCCAATAATCCAACACCACCGTTGGGCGTGGCGGAACGATATTCCACCGCCTGAAGTTGTTGTGCGTTGTGCGTTAGCCTCCTATTACGCGCTTGTCTCATCTCTTGATGCTCAGGTTGGACGGATACTGGATGCAATTGATACATCGCCGTTACGCGAAAACACACTGGTCATCTACACGAGTGATCATGGCGAAATGGCAGGACACCACGGTATCTGGCAGAAGCAGTGCTTCTACGAACCGGCAGTAAAAGTGCCGTTGATGCTACGACTGCCGTCGGGTGAGACCGCTCGCGTTGGGCAAAATGTCTCCTTGGTCGATGTTTTACCGACCTTGATGGAAGTGGTCGGTCTGGAAACGCTATCTGATTTACCGGGGGAGAGTCTATTAGAGATAGCCCGACACCAAGCAGATGAAACAACGCGCGCCGTCTTCTCAGAATACCACCACATGGGTATGCTCAACGCCGGTTTTATGCTTAAGCGTGGGGATTACAAATTGTGTCATTACGTCGGAAGCGAACCGCAGCTGTTCAATGTCGCGACTGACCCGTTGGAGGACAACGATTTGGCATCAAAGCCTGAATACGCTGCTATACTTGGTGAAATAGAAGATGCCCTACGTGCGATTGTCAATCCAGAATTGGCAGATGCGCGGGCAAAAGAGAACCAAAGAATGCGTAGGTTGAAAGGTAGAGATACTTAATCATTGGATCCGCCGAGGCACAGGGACCTCGGCGAACAGAGGAATTTCCCGCTTAAACCTCGCCGTCCCAATAGCTGAGGCTTGGGTCTTTACGGTAAATCTTCCCGACGACATAAGGCAACACCTTGTTAGAATCCGGGTATTCACTCACATCGTGTGGCGTGGTAGTTCCCAGAATCAAGAACACAACGGGAGCATCTGTGTTGTTCACGAACTTATGCGCACCGACTGTGCCGGGTGGAAATGCGATGAAATCCCCTTCCGTTACTTCCACATCGCCGCGTGGGGTTTTAAGCGTGCAGGCACCCTCCATCACGTAGCACATCTCCTCACCGAAGTTGTGAAAATGCATCGGGAAACTCATCTTACCGGGTTGGAGACGGATAACGCGGTATCCCAAATTTTTGCCGCCGATGAGGGGATCAATGTCTTTGTCCTCAAAATCATAAGGATGCGGTGCGTTTTTATAGTGCCACTCTATCTCATCAATATGAATACAGTTGATATAAATATCGCGTCGCGCTTGCAGGCAATCAATAAGGTATTGACGGGCATCTTTAAAGATGGAGTGCCCATCACCGACAAGAATTGTATTGAATCGGAGTGCCAATATTTTGCGCAGTTCAAGTGCTGCTTTAAGCGGGTCGCTCAGCTTGCCATCGGCGAGTAAAGTCAACGCACCCACCGGTTCGCCTACTACGAGATCCCCGAACAGGACGGTCTGTTTCTCTGGAAAGTAGAGTGCAATTTCGCCAGGGCTTTTCCCATAATTGAGATGGATAGCATGTAATCCCGGCACAATCGCCTCCCGGTCTTTAATCGTTCTCGCCGGTGTGATGCTCAGCGCGTCAGCATCGGCTTCATGCACAATTATGTCGGCACCTGTCCATTCTTGAAAGATAGCGGCTTCGCGTTCATGATCCGCATTCGTCAGGACAATAGACTTCGCGCCGCCGAGTGCTGTCAGGTGTTCCCGGTCAGCATCGGACATTGCAACCGGATCTATCAGAATATTTCCGTCCGGGCGCACCCACAAATGTCCGTTAAAATCAATCTGCCGTTCCAGACTAAAGACACCCCAACTGTACATATCTTCAAAAATTAAGCGTTTCACTATTGTTGCCCCTTATGCTAATCGCTATGGGGACTCCTCCTTTGATACAAATCCGTAGACCTCAATTTCGTGAGCGAACGGTCTACCTAACTTTATTTGCGGTACGATTTCACCACGTCTCGGATCATACTGATTAGCTTTCTTTTCATCATCAGCGGTACCACTGATGTAGATACGAATTGCATCCGTTACAACACCACTGACGCGCCTGTCAATGACCGGACTCTCGTTGTACGCAATCTGTTGAATTGCCTGCCAACGTCCTTCGCCTTCTAATTTCTTATATATCAAAGCCCTTGTGATATTAGTCCCTCGTATGGTGATCCGGTGAATGGCTTTTCGAGTCGGAAGATTTAGATGAATCCAGCGTCCGTCAGCGTATCCTCTCGTCTTCACGTCGCCATCTATCATCTCCGGTGACGTACAGGTGACCCCTTCTGTGACAGCATAGTTGTAATATTCCTGTGGCTCAATCAACATCTGCAGCACCTTAGATTGGCATCCAAAAAAGAGGGCAGCGGCGCAGAGTACCGGAAAAATTAGAATATAACGTCGCATCTTTTCCTCCGCAGTCTATTTCGCTTTTATCAAATATTATAGCACATTTCCGTTTTTCTATAAACCAGAATTTTGCGAAAAGCGTTGCTTTAAAACCATGGCTGAGATATAATGCCGTGTGAAAATAAACCTCTAAGTTACGCCTATAATAGCGTGGTTCTCACCGCGTCTATTAAATCAGGTTCACACAGGAGAAAGCTATGTACAAAAGTGCGATTTTGGGGTGTCGGGGACGTGCACGTGGGCACGCTCGCGCCTATGAACACGTCAAAAAGGGTAAACTTGCCGCTATCTGTGATATGCAGGAAGATCTGCTCAACAACTTCGGCGACGAATTCGGGATTGATGCCCGCTACACCGACCTTGATGAAATGCTCTCTAAAGAAAAACCGGATCTGCTACACATCGTTACTGCACCGGTGCTACGCGGCAGCAACGAACGCATCCGCTACCCACTGATGAATCGAGCCTCTGAACACGGTGTGCCTGCGGCAATCGTTGAAAAACCGATTGCAGTCGAAAGCGAAGATTGGCGGCAAATCTCTGAACTCGCCGAACGCACCCAAACGAAGTTCGTCGTTAACACACAACTCAATTTTCACCCACAAAATCTTGCACTTAAACGGGATGTCGCTGAAGGGAAAATCGGTGCAATCAAATTTATTGAGGCGAGCGCACGTAACCCGCCCGTAGACCAAGCTCCGCACGTCCTACAACTCGTGTCCTCTTATATTGATAACTCGCGTCCAGTGAAGGTGCAAGGACAAATATCCGGCGCGGGACAACTCGATTCAGCACAACCTTCACCAGCGAACGCCACGGCACTCGTAACCTACGCAAACGGTGTACAAGTCTCGGTCGCATTCGGACCGGAGATGGCACCGCGTGTGCTACCCGATACTGGAAACAACCGACATAAACGTGTGTGCGTATTCGGTGAAACAGGGTTTGTCCACTGGCGGTTTGAAAGTTGGGAACGGAATCTACCCGGCAGCGGCTATGAAGGTGGCGACCTGAGCTATGGCGCACAGGATGTCATCGCACAAGGCGGACTCACCGATGCAGTGTTCGAGTGGCTTGACGACGAGAGCAAAGTGCATCCAACACATCTCAAGCAATCCCTCGCTGAGTTTAACCTTTTGTTGGGTATTTACTACAGCGGTCTGACAAACACCGTCATCGAATTACCGTTCGACCCACCGGACGGTATGATTGACATGTTCCGCGAACGCCTTTAATTAAATCATTTTCCCCGCTGGCGAGGTTTGTAACCTCGCCCGTTTTCAAAGGATACAATTTTCACTCGTTGCATTAGGAACCCCTCGTGAATAACATCATCTACATGGACAACCATGCCACAACACCGATTGCTCCCGAAGTGTTAGAGGCAATGATGCCTTATCTCACCACACACTTCGGCAACGCTTCCAGCACACATCCGTTTGGCATCACGGCGAAAGATGCTGTGGATAAGGCACGTCACCAAGTCGCCGAATTGCTCGGTTGTTCAGCAGAAGAGGTTATTTTCACCAGTGGCGCGACCGAATCAGACAACCTCGCCATCAGAGGGATCGCTTACGCTTGCAGAGAAAAGGGCAACCACATTATCACAAGCACAGCAGAACATCATGCAATCCTTGATACATGCCACGCCTTAGCAACAGAGGGGTTTGAAACTACATATCTCCCAGTAGACAAATACGGGATGGTGAGTCCTGATGACGTTGAAGCCGCGATAACCCCAAAAACCGTCTTGATGAGTTTTATGTACGCGAATAACGAGGTCGGCACGATTAATCCGATCACCAATATTGCTGCTGTCGCTGCCAAACACGGCGTGCTTTTCCATTCCGACGCGGTGCAGGGGATTGGGCAACTGTCCTCAAATATGGAGACACTCGGCGTGGATCTCGCCTCTCTGACTGCACATAAAATTTACGGTCCGAAGGGGATCGGTGCGCTTTACATCCGGCGAAACAGTCCACAACCCTATTCGCTTTTTTATGGTGGCGGTCAGGAGGAGGGTGTTCGTCCGGGTACCTTGAATATCGCGGGGATTGTCGGCTTAGGCGCAGCGTGCGAACTTTCTAAAAACTATATGGAGACCGGAAAGAGTGGTGTATCAACGTTACGCGATGCACTCCATCAGAAGTTAAACGCACACTTGGGGGATACCCATCTCAACGGGCATCCTGAACATCGACTACCGGGCAACTTGAATCTCTGTTTTGCGGGTGTGCAGAGTCACGCGCATTTGGCGGGACTCAAACGCGTCGCCGTGTCAACTGGATCTGCGTGTGACTCGGAATCGGTGAAGGCATCGCATGTTTTAGTCGCGATGGGAGTGCCGAATGAATTAGCACTGACTGCTATCCGTTTCGGTTTGGGACGCTACAACACCGCTGAAGAGATCGATATTGTCGCAGATGAAGTCATAAAGGTGGTTAATAGGTTACGGGCATTGGCACCCGAATGGTAGTGCTTTGTCCACCTAAAAATTATAGGTTCGTAGTAGCGCAATTCTGCGGCGTACTCGCCCAAATGCGACGTGCATTATTGCGCTCTTGGGTGTACTAATGAATTGTCCCACTACAAGCGACTTTCAAATTCAAACTTGACAAAGCAGTAGTATATTAGGAACCTTGCTCCGCTTGCGGATGATTTTTAGCAGCGTGCTTAGCAATCAATTCACGCACAGCAGGCACCAATTCTATGGGAACTTCTATCAGCATGCTGGCTTCATTCCGCAATGCCGCTTCAGCTTCGGCAACGGCTTCATCTTCTGTCTGTTGCTCGTAGTGGGCAATGACACTCTGGACGCGTTCTTCATCCCAACCGGGCGGAAATTCGTTCTGTTTTTTCATCGTCTGCCTTCCTTAATATCCTTGTCAGTTATTTTAGCATAAATCAAACGCAGATTGCAAAAGATATTGTCCGGTAGGAGTAATCATACTATCAGAGCCATTCAATTGTCACGAATTACGCTTGTAGGAGGGGTTTGTAACCCCGATTCTTGCGGATAGCAGCGCGCACCTATTCCGACTAATACGCTCAGAAAACCGAAAATTGAATGGCTCTGTCATACTTAGGACTTACGCATCAAGACGCTGTTCAGATGGATGGTTTCGGCTTTCGTGCTCGTCCGAACCTGACACACGCAGGGCACGGGGACCCTGCGGAACATAGCGGACGAACGCAATTGCGTAAGTCCTGATACTATCAGGGCTATTTAGTTTTCGTTATTTCTTGTAATATTTTTCACATCTGTTAATATTTTAACATAAACAAATGCAGCGTGATTTTCCACGCTGCATCTGCTATACTTCACCTCAAAAAATGAACATATTTTTTGAGGTGAATCATGACAAGAACATCTTCTGGTTTCCACTTACTTGACATATTAGCAGAAGTGCCGGATCCGCGCCATAAAAAAGGAAAACGTTATCCTTTGGTATCTATCCTCGCTTTGATCGTTATCGGTCTGATGTCGGGTCATAAAGGGTATACCTCGGTTGCGACTTGGGCACGGAGTCAACCTGAACTGTCAAAAGCGTTAGGGTTCAGGTCCCGGAAGACCCCTTGTGCAGCGACGCTTCATAATCTGTTGAAGCGTCTTGACGTAGCGAGTTTAGAAGCCTCCCTGACGAAATGGGTGTCGTCAAAACTTGAAAGTCTCGGAGTTTTGAAAACACAGCGTTTAGCCGGAGTTGCTATTGATGGCAAAGAGTTGTGTGGCTCTAAAGACCCAGAAACCGGATATCGGACGCATTTACTCTCCGCTGTCTCTCACGAGTTAGGCATTACCCTTGCGCAATGCGCTGTCAGTGGAAAGACCAATGAGATTCCGATCTCAACACAACTCCTGAAAACCTTTGATGTCGCAGGGAAAGTCGTGACAACAGATGCGCTTTTGACGCAGCGAACCTTTTGTAAAGAAGTTATTGAACATCAAGCCGATTATGCGCTGCCCGTCAAAGAAAATCAGAAACAGATGTCCGACGATATTCGTCAACTCTTTGAACCGCTCTCAAAGACAGACCCTCTTGAAGTTGAGAACCGACGGTTTGAGAACTTGCACACCGAGGCAGGCGCACACCTTGATACGCACACCGATGTTCAAACAGCACACGGTTTTACCACCACACGCACGCTAACAGCAAGCACATTGTTGACAGATTATATCGACTGGCCCGGTCTCGCTCAAGTTTATCAATACCGAGCTCAGCGAGAGAATACCAAAACAGGGGAGATCGCCTATCAGACGCAGTATGGCATCAGTAGTCTTACCCCAGAAGTCGCATCCGCAGAAGACTTGCTCAAACTCCGGCGTGAACATTGGACGATAGAAAACAAGGTCCATTGGGTGCGAGACACCGTTCTCGGTGAAGACGCTTCACAAGCAAGAACAGGAAGCCTCCCAGAAGTTCTTGCAGCATTACGCAACACCGCAATGTCTATCTTACGCTTTGATGGACATACAAAAATCGCTGAAACACTGCGATTTTTCGCTTCAAAACCTATACTCGCAGTTAAACTCATCCAGTGAGAAATCGGAAAACTAAATAGCCCTGCTGATACTATCAGGACTATTCAGTTTTCGGAATTTTTTGTAATATTTTTCACATCTGTTAATATTTTGAGATAGCACATATCGCGTGATTTTTCACGCGATATGTGCTATCCTTCACCGTAAAAAATGAACCTATTTTTTGAGGTGAATCATGACAAGCAGTTCCTCTTGCCACTTACTTGATATATTAGCAGAAGTGCCGGATCCGCGCCATAAAAAAGGCAAACGCTATCCTTTGGTCTCTATCTTGGCTTTGATCGTCATCGGTCTGATGACGGGACATAAAGGTTATACCTCTGTAGCGACGTGGGCAGGAAGCCAACCCGAACTGATCCAAGCATTAGGTTTCAGATCTAAGAAGACCCCGCGTGCGTCAACACTGCATAATCTCTTGAAGCGTCTTGACGTAGCGAGTCTCAAAGCCTCCCTAACGAAATGGGTGTTTTCAAAACTTGAAAGTCTTCAAGTTTTGAAAACACAGCGTCTACAAGGCATCGCTATTGATGGGAAGGAGTTATGTGGCTCTGAAAACCCAGAGACGGGATACCGGACACATTTACTTTCCGCAGTCTGTCATGAGTTAGGGATTACTCTCGCACAACAGCCTGTCATACCATATTAACGCAGGGCTATTCAGTTTTCCAATTTCTCATTGGATGAGTTTAACTGCGAGTAAAGGTTTTGAAGCGAGAAATCGTATTGTTTCAGAGATTTTTGTGTGTCCTGCGAAGCGTAAAACAGACATGGCAGTGTTGCGTAATGCTGCGATGACTTGTGGTATACTCCCGGTTCTCGCCTGTGAAGCGTCCTCCCCGAGAACGGTGTCTCGGACCCAATGGACTTTGTTTTCTATCGTCCAATGTTCGCGTCGGAGTTTGAGCAAGTCTTCTGCGGATGCGACTTCGGGTGAGAGACTCGTGATGCCATACTGCGTCTGCGAGGAGATCTGGGCTGTTTTTGTGTTTTCTCGCTGAGATTGGTATTGATAAACCTGAGCGATTCCGGGCCATTTGATGTAATCTGTGAGCAATGTGCTTGCGGTTAGGGTGCGTGTGGTGGTCAACCCGTGTGATGTTTCAACATGGGTGTAGGTATGAAGGTGTGCGCCTTCTTGGGTGTGAAGGTTTTCAAAGCGTCGGGTCTCAACCTCTGTGGCATCTGTCTCCGAGAGGGGTTCAAAGAGTTGCTGAATGTCGTCATACATCTGTTTGTGATTTTCTTTGACAGGCAGCGCATAGTCTGCCTGATGTTCGAGAACTTCTTTACAAAAGGTTCTCTGCGTCAAAAGGGCATCTGTCGTCACGACTTTCTCTGCGACATCAAACGCTTTGAGGAGTTGTGTTGAGATCGGAATCTCGTTGGTTTTCCCACTGACAGGCTGTTGTGCGAGGGTAATCCCTAACTCATGACAGACTGCGGAAAGTAAATGTGTCCGGTATCCCGTCTCTGGGTTTTCAGAGCCACATAACTCTTTACCATCAATAGCGACTCCTTGTAGACGCTGTGTTTTGAAAGCTTGAAAGTCTTCAAGTTTTGAAGACACCCATTTCGTTAGGGATGCTTCGAGACTCACTACGTCAAGACGCTTCAAGAGATTATGCAGTGTTGACGCACGCGGGGTTTTCTTAGACCTGAAACCTAATGCTTGGATCAGTTCGGGTTGGCTCCGTGCCCACGTCGCTACAGAGGTATAACCTCTATGTCCCGTCATCAGACCGATGATGATCAAAGCCAGGATAGAGACCAAAGGATAGCGTTTGCCTTTTTTATGGCGTGGATCCGGCACTTCTGCTAATATATCAAGTAAGTGGCAAGAGGAACTGCTTGTCATGATTCACCTCAAAAAATAGGTTCATTTTTTACGGTGAAGGATAGCACATATCGCGTGAAAAATCACGCGATATGTGCTATCTCAAAATATTAACAGATGTGAAAAATATTACAAAAAATTCCGAAAACTGAATAGCCCTGCATATTAACGCGACTATTCTTGTGTATATTTTTTAGATATGTTATTGTGAAGAGATGAAAAAGCAAAAACATGAGGTTTTCCCCCACTTTTCAGTAGAAGTTGTTAAACAAAGGTATCTTGAATGTGAATGTCTTCGGGAACGGACGCACTGGCATATTATTTGGCTCCTTGCGGATACCAGAGATTCACGCACCCCCCGGCAAGTCGCTGAGATTGTAGGATGCACGCCGGACTGGGTTCGCAAGTTGCTCAAACGCTATAATGCTGAAGGCGAAGCCGCTTTGCGAGATAAACGCAAAAATAATACAGGTGTGCGTTTTTTGGATGAAACACAGCAAGCCGCCCTTGCAGCTGCCCTTTCTGCGCCTCCTGGTGATGGGGGTCTTTGGACGGGTCCGAAAGTGGCTGCGTGGATATCTGAGACACTCCAGCGTCGTGTCAGTGACGTGTCAGGTTGGAAATATCTCAAACGTCTCGGTTATACTTTACAAACACCTCGTCCGCAACATCAGGCAGCCGCAACACCCGAGGCACAGCAAACATTTAAAAAAAAACTCAAGGAGCGGGTAGCTACGCTTGAAAGTCAGCACCCAGAGAAACCGGTAGAGATCTGGGCAGAAGACGAGACGCGCTTGGGATTATTGCCGGTTCATCGGCGTGTCTGGGCGAAGCGAGGTGAAAGACCGATAGCCCCCGTGTGTCCGGCATATAAGTGGTTTTATGGTTTCGGTTTTGTCCGTCCACAGACAGGTGAGACCTATTGGCTGCTGATGCCGAGTGTGAGTGTTGAAGTCATGAACCTTGCCTTGGCAGAGTTTGCGCGTGATGTGAACCCGGAAGGCAAGAAACAGATAATCCTTTTGTTAGATCGTGCCGGTTTTCACACGGGTAAGGATTTAGAAGTCCCAGAAGGGATTGAGTTATTTCATTTGCCCCCGTACACACCAGAACTTCAACCTGCCGAACGGCTCTGGCCTTTGTTGCGAGAGGTGGTTGTGAATAAAGTTTTTACAACGCTCTCAGCACTTGAAGAAGCCGTTGTGAAAAGGTGTCAATGGTTCTCTGAAAACACAAAGAAGGTGCAGGCACATGTCGGTTTTCTGTGGATTTGCAAAATGGAAAAATAATACAAATCACGTTAATTTGGTATCAGTGGGAAAACCAACGAGATTCCGATCTCAACACAACTCCTCAAAGCGTTTGATGTCGCAGAGAAAGTCGTGACGACAGATGCCCTTTTGACGCAGAGAACCTTTTGTAAAGAAGTTCTCGAACATCAGGCAGACTATGCGCTGCCTGTCAAAGAAAATCACAAACAGATGTATGACGACATTCAGCAACTCTTTGAACCCCTCTCGGAGACAGATGCCACAGAGGTTGAGACCCGACGCTTTGAAAACCTTCACACCCAAGAAGGCGCACACCTTCATACCTACACCCATGTTGAAACATCACACGGGTTGACCACCACACGCACCCTAACCGCAAGCACATTGCTCACAGATTACATCAAATGGCCCGGAATCGCTCAGGTTTATCAATACCAATCTCAGCGAGAAAACACAAAAACAGCCCAGATCTCCTCGCAGACGCAGTATGGCATCACGAGTCTCTCACCCGAAGTCGCATCCGCAGAAGACTTGCTCAAACTCCGACGCGAACATTGGACGATAGAAAACAAAGTCCATTGGGTCCGAGACACCGTTCTCGGGGAGGACGCTTCACAGGCGAGAACCGGGAGTATACCACAAGTCATCGCAGCATTACGCAACACTGCCATGTCTGTTTTACGCTTCGCAGGACACACAAAAATCTCTGAAACAATACGATTTCTCGCTTCAAAACCTTTACTCGCAGTTAAACTCATCCAATGAGAAATTGGAAAACTGAATAGCCCTGCTGATACTATCACGATCTATTGCAATTTTCCCTATAATCTGCTATACTTTTCTCGTGAAGTTTAAGCTCATATTATAGGAGGGACGCATGTCATCTATTGCAGCCCAAACCTACTTATCCCCCGATGAATACATCGCTGCCGAACGAAAAGCGACGCTCAAAAGCGAATATCTAAGCGGCGAAATAGTTGCGATGTCGGGAGCAAGTAACGCGCATAATCTTATCACGATGAATGTGGCAACGGGACTTTACAATCAATTAGCGGAACGAGGATGCAGAGTCTACGCCAGCGATATGCGCGTCGGAATTGGTGCAGAAGTCTCATACTTCTACCCGGATATGGCTGTCGTTTGTGACGAACCTCGTTTTGAGGATAACGCCCTTGACACACTCATCAACCCGATAGTCGTGATAGAAGTACTTTCTCCGTCAACCGAAGCGTATGACAGAGGTGAGAAATCCGTACGCTATCGGCAACTAAAATCGTTGCAAGAATACATCCTTATTTCACAGGACAAGGTTCGGGTCGAGCACTATCTTCGTCAGGGTAAACAATGGATACTCAGCGAATTCAGCGCACTTGAGAATGTGTTACCCCTCACTTCAATTGAGGCAGAACTCTCCTTGAATCAGATCTATAGATTTGTTGAACTGGAAACCGATGACACCCTTCAAGCCACCCGTAGCCTCTAAAAAAGGAATTCTACTTCATGCTGGCTGTTGAACAAATCATCGCTTGCGGATTAGAAAAAGCAGAAGCATCGAAGACAGCCGAAGCCGTCAATCGGATATTGCCAACACAGTCTCCGACAGCCTGCTGGTACGAAATTTCACGCTATATCCTCACGCCACAACACCCCTTTGCTCTCCACCAATTCCTATATGAAATAGTATATGCCGACTTTGATCGTGCAAAGTACGGACCACCCCCCGCATGGTTTCCCACTGACGAAGACATCACCAAAGCAAATATCACCCCTATAATGGCGGAACTGCATATCAAGACCTATCCCGAATTCCACGCATGGTCAGCTACCAATCGCGATACATTTTGGCAGCTGATGATTGATACGTTGGACATTAAAGCGACAGACGTATACACCGAAGCACAAAAAGACGCAACAGGCATCGCAACAAGACTTGCTAAACTTAACATCGCTGAAAGCTGCTTTAACACACCTAACGATGCCATCGCGATTGTTACGCAACGCGAAAACGACGAAAACCTGAAAACGCTTACCTATCACGAATTGGAATGCCTCACCAACCGCGTTGCCAATGGACTTGTGGACATCGGACTGAAACAAGGCGACGCGGTAGCAATCGACATGCCGATGAACGCTGAATCCGTTGCCATCTATCTGGGAATTGTCAAAGCGGGGTGCGTCGTTGTTGGCATCGCTGATAGTTTTGCGCCAGATGAGATAGCCACGCGCCTCCGCATCGGCAAAGCAAAAGCCATCTTCACGCAGGATTATATCAACCGAGCCGGTAAACGGCTGCCCTTGTATGAAAAGGTTATCGCCGCGAACGCACCAAAAGCCATTGTATTTAGCGCAGATTCCAAGCTAAATCTTGCTATGCAAAAGCCCTGTGAAAGCGGTGACACCGTTGCGCCAATCCAACGCGAAGACGATATGACTTGGCTAGACTTTCTGAGCGACAATGAAACATTTACCGCCGTCCCTTGCCATCCCGATGCACATACCAATATCCTCTTCTCTTCAGGAACCACCGGCGAACCGAAGGCGATTCCGTGGACACATACCACACCGATTAAAACCGCTGCAGATGCCTACCTACATCACGATATTCACCCCGGTGACGTACTCGCATGGCACACAAACCTCGGTTGGATGATGGGACCGTGGCTCATCTACGCCAGCCTCATCAACAGAGCCACGATTGCCTTGTATGACGGTGTACCGACCGGACGCGACTTCGGTGTTTTTGTCCAGAACGCGAAGGTCAGTATGCTCGGTGTCGTCCCGACCCTCGTGCGCGCGTGGAAAAATACAAGGTGTATGCACGGGCTGGACTGGCACGCAATCCGAGCGTTCAGCTCGACTGGCGAATGTTCTAACCCAGAGGAGATGCTGTTTCTCATGTCGTTGGCTGGCTATAAACCGGTGATTGAGTACTGCGGTGGTACTGAAATCGGAGGCGGATATATTACCGGAACACGCGTCCAACCCGCTGCACCTTCAGCATTTACAACACCAGCACTCGGTGTGGATTTCTTACTCTTTAATGAGAATGGAGAACCGACCGATAACGGTGAAGTTTTTATTCTCCCGCCCTCTCTCGGTCTCTCAACAAGTCTGCTCAACGTTGACCACAACGAAGTCTATTTTGCTGGGACACCGCAACCAAACCTACGCCGCCATGGCGATGCAATTGAACGGTTCGGTAACGGCTTTGAGACCGAACCTTGGCTTGCGGGAACTAAATACCGCGTCCATGGTCGCGTTGACGATACCATGAATCTAAGCGGTATCAAGGTAAGTTCCGCAGAGATTGAAGAAGTGCTTAACCTTGTTGATGGAATTCAGGAGACGGCAGCGGTCGCTGTCTCACCAAAAGACGGCGGTCCCAGCCAACTTGTCATCTATGCCGTACTGGCAGCATCAAGGTCCGAACCGACAAAACAGGAGCTTCATGCAACGTTGCAAACAACACTCTCCTACCATCTCAATCCACTGTTCCGTATCCACGATGTCGTCATCGTAGAGGCGTTACCGCGAACCGCCTCCAACAAAGTGATGCGCCGTCTTCTCCGCGAACAGTTATAGTAAAAATTGGGTTTACACCCGTTCAACCGATAGATGTCAATTGAGCATCTGTAGGTTGGGTTGAACATCGGTAAAATATAGTGACACTCTATACACACACCAAACGCTAACACCACACCAAGGCAAGAAAAAAGTGAAACCTAACACTTTACCAAAGACATTGGACGCATCGTATACTCGAAAACCCGCGAAATCTGCGCAATCCGCGTCATCCGCGATTCAGACGAACAATAGTCATCTTAACTGATAATCACTCCTCTGAAAACTGACGACTGAAAACTGAAAACCATCAGAGCCATTCAATTGTCGGTGTGGCTTCACAGAGGTAAAGGTAAATTATGCTATCAGAAATAGCGTGACTTTTCACGCTATTTCTGATAGCATACACCTCATTATACAACCACATATTTTGAGGTGAACCATGACGAAAACAACGTCCCGCCACTTACTTGACATATTAGCAGAAGTCCCCGATTCTCGCAACAATCAAGGCAAACGACACCCACTCTCTGCCATCCTCGGACTCGCCGTGATCGCTATGATGTGTGGCTCTCGAAGTTATGCTGCCATTGCCCAATGGGGACGCACTTATCACGCAGATCTCCCAAAAGCACTCGGATTCAGACGCAGAAAGACACCGTGTGCCTCAACACTCCATTATGTTTTCAAAGACCTTGATGCCACCGCTTTGGAAAACAAACTCACGCAGTGGGCAATAACTGTCTTTGAAGACTTACCCCCGGAAACCGATACACAAGCTCTCGCCATAGATGGCAAAACCTTATGCGGGAGTGATAAACAGGATGCCAAGATTACACATCTGTTGTCCGTCGTTTCTCATCAACTCGGCATCACCCTCACACAGCAACCTGTCGATGCCAAAACAAATGAGATACCTATCGCAACACAGATCCTTCAGACTTTCGATGTCTCCGGAAAGATCATCACAACAGATGCCCTCCTGACACAGAAGGCATTTTGCCAAACGCTGTGTGAAAAAAAAGCCGATTATGTCTTACCTGTCAAAGCCAATCAGAAACAGACCTATGAAGATATAAAACGTCTCTTCACACCCGAAATACCACCGAAAACTGACGTTGACCCCCAAGTCTATCAAGCACGCACATTTGAAACACTGCATCAGGAAAACAAGGCACACACCGACACGTTTTCCGCTGTAGAAAAGGCACATGGATACATTACAACCCGAACCTTGACGACTTCCACTTTGCTCAATGAACACTTGACTTGGCCGGGACTTGCGCAAGTCTATGAATATCGATCACAGCGGAAGCATATACGCACCCAGAAGATAACTCACCACACCCAGTATGGCATTACAAGTTTATCGCCACAGCGAGCATCTGCCAAACGCTTATTGGAACTCCGGCGGGGACATTGGGCAATAGAAAATCTCTCCCATCGCACACGCGACGTGCTGATGGGTGAGGATGCCTCACAGGTGCGTTGTGGCAACATTCCCCAAGTCATGGCAGCCTTGCGCAATACCGTGCTAACACTCCTGCGCATCTGTGGATATACACGCATCGCAAAGACGTTCCGATTTTTCGCCGCACACCCTACAGAAGCACTAAAAATTATGCAAAAAACAGAATCTGACAATTGAATGGCTCTGGAAAACCATTCCTCGGACTTGACAATTTTCCAATTACATGCTACTATTTTAGAAATTCACCCCTTCCAATGGAGCGCAAAATGGAAAAACAGTTCAAAGTTAGAGCAGCACATTGCGATTATCGCGCAACCGAAGAAGAGATATATCAGACACTCCGCCGCATCACAGATCCGTTGACCCGTGCTTGGGAACCGATTGAGAAAGCTAAAAAAGTGGTCATGAAACTCAACATGATGAAGCCGGCAGAGCGGATTATCTACTTCGAGGGTCGCCGCCGAGAATTAGTAGACGATGCCACCTGCCGTGCCGTACTCCGGTTGATTAAGGAGCACACCACGGCGCAGCTTATCGCTACGGATACCAACCCCTACACCCACGGGCATCGGATGCCTCCGGGTTTTAATTACGAACACCATTTGAAAGAATTCGACGTGCAGTTTGTCGATTCCAATTTGCCCCCGTTCAAGGATTATGATGTCCCCGGCGGCGGTTCCATGTTCGATCGCTACACATTGAGTGCCTGCTTTGACGATGCCGATGCAGTCGTCTCGGTGGCGAAGATGAAAAACCACGCTTTCATGGGAATCACCTTATGCACCAAAAACCTGTTCGGGTTACCGCCGATGCTGCTCCCAGAAGGCAGGACACGCAGTTATTACCATCATCTTATCCGTCTCTCTTACGTGCTTCCAGACTTGGCACTCATCACAAAGCCGTGTCTCAACATCATCGACGCACTGACAGGACAATGGGGACGTGAATGGGGTGGCGTTGGTAGAATCTGTAACGCCCTCATCGCAGGCGATCACCCCATCTCCACAGACACCGTCGGTATGCATCTGATGGGACACGATCCGGCATCTGACTGGCCCACGCCGCCCTTCAAACGCGATCGGAACCATATCCTCATTGCCGCACAGCGTGGATATGGCACTGTCAACTTAGATGAGATTGATTGGGAAAGCGAAGTTACAGCACCGTTAGCGGAGTTTGATTCTGTCGAAACGGACACTTCAGAGACAGTTGCTAACTGGCGACGGACAACGTGTGAGCAAGGATTAATCTATCAAGAGAACCAGAAAAATCTGATCGACCAGTATCGTGATAACTTCATTTACATGCAAGGTGGCGAAGTCGTCTGGAACGGACCGGATCCGTCGAATCTCGGCAGCCGTCGGCAACTGAGTGGTGAAAAGAAGGACAGCGCACTCTGGCTCAAACTTGTCGATGCCGAAGAACACGAAGGTGAACACTTTAATGTCTATGAAGAGTGCTTGAAAGACTTTGCAGCATAGTTTTGAGTGTTCGGCGAGGTCCACGTGCCTCGCCTCTTTAGGAGTTTAGCTGGCGAGGTTTGCGGCGTAAGGTTTCCCCACGGACTCTCACTGCGAGGCAACACGCGCATTCTGTATTGATTCATGCGATCTGCATTCCTAACCTTGCCAACTGAAGGAGAATCCAAAATGGGTATCACTGACGCGCAAAAGAAGCAATTGGACGAACAAGGGTGCATCGTCATCCCAGACGTGTTTTCTGATGAGGAAATTGAGGTATACAGAACCGATATACTCAGGTTAGCGGAAGAAGAGAAGCAGAACGGGTTAGCGCGTCAACACTCCAGCGGGCATGGGCAGCATGTCCGTTGGCTGGTGAACAAAGGCGAGATGTACGAGAGTCTCGTCGCCCGACCAAAGGTGATGCCGTTCTTTGAACATCTGCTCGGTCCCGACTATACACTCAGCACACTCACCTCCAACATCATTGATCCCGGCGCGCCGGATGGCGGATATCACGTTGATAGCGTATTAGGGGGGATGCCAGAACCGCTGCCCAGTTTCCCACTGGTCGCCAACAGCCTCTGGCTACTTGACGATTTTACGCCGGAGAACGGCGGCACGCGCCATGTACCCAGCATCCATCTCCAGCGGATCAAGCCGCCTCCGGGCACCACTCACCATCCCGATGAGGTCCGACTCTCTGCCCCAAAAGGCTCCGTATTCCTATTCAACGGTGCGATCTGGCATTCCGCCGGTGCCAACAAAACCGATCAGCAACGTATTGCTTTGATCTGTTTCTGTTGTCGTTCCTTTGTCAAACCGATGTTTGACTTTGTGCATCATATCAAACCAGAAGTCGTCGAACGCGCTACGCCAACGATGCGCCGTATCTACGGGTTCGATTCCCAACCCCAACCCCCAGACCAACCTAATCGGTAGGCGCGGTTTCCAACCGTACCATAGGTGTCAATTTAAAAAATAACAACCTCGGCCCCAGGTCCGGTAGGCGCGGTTTGTAACCGCGCCGGGTCCTATCTATAAACTGTGTATACTCCAAAACCCCTCTTGAGTCCCGTAGGGTTTATTTGCTTGGGTATTTCTTCAGCATCTGTGTAGAAACCAGTATTATAGTAAAGCCCAAAAATATATTGACATTTCAATAAACAGTCATTCTCGCTCGCTGGCGAGGTTTCCTAACCTCGCCATAAAGATGGTTATGGGCTTTACTATAAATAATCAAAAAGCCCCGTAGGGGCGGCATTTGTAGAGTCTCACACAAACCTAATTCGGTAGTGACGGCATGTTTATAGCAGTGTTCTCCCACAATTCCTTAGTCCCGTAAGGACAGCATATGTATAAGTAAAATAGTTTGACTTATACCAAATTAACCCCATTTGTAGCGCGAGGTCCCTGTGCCTCGCAATGCTGACTTGATCAAAAGACTTCTAATCAAGTTAATTTGGTATTATGCTATGGAATGGGGTATAATTTAGTTATAAACAACTTTACATATAAAAAGTTAATTGCCAAGCTGTTTATCATAATTCATCAGAAAATCTACCGGATCTTTAGCCATCATCACATCCCTGCCAATATAGTAGACACGTCCGGTCAGAATATCCGCAACTATCCATAAAAATATACGGAAAAACTATGCCAAACAAGTGTACTGCCATCGGAAATTTAGACCACTCTCTAAAACAAGATTGTGGTATAATACCCATCTACTTGAAAGGAGTATCCGATGGCCAAACGAAGAAGGTTCACCGCCGAGTTTAAAGCCGAAGTCGTTCTTGAGGCTCTCAGCAGTGAAAGTTCCCAAGCAGAAGTGTGTCGGCGACATAACCTCAGCGATGAACAACTTTCAAAGTGGAAACGCCAACTTCTTGAAAATGCGGCGACCCTCTTTGAACCCGCTGATAAGCAGTCGAACGCTTCTGCCGAGCGGATTGCCCAACTTGAGCAACTCGTCGGGCGGTTGACCCTGGCACTTGACATCCAAAAAAAAGCCTCGACTTACTTGAGTTGACCCCGTCTCAACAGCGAGATATCGCTGAGGCGTTGCGGAGCGATTATTCCATGCGACAGATTTGCGAGACGCTGGGTTTCAACAAGAGCAGCCTCTATTATCGACCAAAGATCGACCCCTCTGAAGAGGCTCTCCGAGAAGAAATAGAGCGATTATCTCTGCGGTATCCGAAATATGGGTATAGGCGTATCACGGCAGAGCTGGTGCGCATGGGCTACAAGGTCGGGTATCGACGTGTCGCCCGATTGATGAAATCAGAAAGTCTCTGTATTGCCGTCAAACGCACCTGTCAAACGACGACATCACTTGAAGGTGAGCGTCCCTGGATCAACCGCCTTAGGAACCTTGAGATCTCTCGGTGTGATCAAGTCTGGGTTGCTGATATTACATATATCCGTCTGCAAGCAAACTTCGTCTATGTCTCGGCTCTCATGGATGTCTTCACCCGAATGATAAGAGCGTGGCATCTGAGCCATCACTTGAATCAATCTCTGACGTTGAAACCATTAGAGGCGGCACTGAAGCGAAGCGTCCCAGAGATCCATCATTCCGATCAAGGTGTGCAGTATCTTTCAAATGCGTATATCTCAACGCTCACGCGGCATAGCATTGAGATCTCGTTAGCTCGTAGAGGGTGTCCTTGGGAGAATGGGTATGCTGAAAGATTCATCCGCACTCTCAAGGAGGAAGAAGTTCACCTCAATGACTATGAGAACATCACCGAGGCGAGAAAACGCATCGGTCATTTTATCACACAAGTGTATAATCAGAAACGCCCACACTCAGCGTTAGGGTATTTGACACCTATCGAATTTGAGCAACAAAACTTGTCTTAACTTTACTGATTTTTGGTCTAAATAAACGTTGGCACTTCAAAGGAAGACCTCATCACCACAGCATTTGTAAACAAACTCCGTCCTATGCGCCACAAATGGACACTCAATCAACATCCATCAAAACCTTTCATCGAAAATGATAGGGAACCCGATGTTATTGTCACTGAACCAAAGCGGAATCCAATCGCTATCGAAGACAAGGTTGACAATGAACACAGTGCAGATATCAGCGGTGAAAGACAACTTAAGGACTTCTATCTCGGGAAAAAGCTTAGGACAATAGGTCATAAAATCCACACCGGTATTGCTGTTCGGTTTCCATACAGGTTTAGAGAAATAAATCAGGCTGAACTTGATGAAAAGATGCTAAAAGCAGATGATATCACATATTGCCTACTCAGCATAGATGAACCACATCGTTTCCCTAAAGAGGGATGGTTAATCGGCAGTGTAGCAGACATCGCAACCGCTATCCGCGTTGGTGCAACACCTATCTCTAAAATTGAGGAGGCGGTTCAAACATTGAAAGACGGTGTCAACCATGCCGCAGCACGAGCTGAACAGACATTCCAAGAACGACCCGACCTCGGCAAAAGGATAGCCGAAATTCTCGTTCAAGAACCCGGTGAGCAAACCATACAGATCGCAATGCTTATCATTGGAAATGCCTTTGTGTTCCAGAGTCTGCTCGCGCATAAACCTGGCATGGAAAACGTGCCAAGCCTAAGTGAAATCACCGAAGAATATAGAAAACTTTCCATTTCCGAGGTCTTATACCCCATTAACGTGATTAGAAGTCTTTTGATCAAGTCAGCATTGCGAGGCACAGGGACCTCGCGCTACAAATGGGGTTAATTTGGTATTAGAAGCATGGGAACAGATTCAAAATATTAACTATACACCCATTTTTGGTGTGGCAGACAGACTTGTGCGTGTTCTCCACGGCGATGACCAGTTGGCTGGTGATGTGTTGCGTATTTTGCGCAAAACTGCGCTTACTTTAGAAAGGATGGGACTTTCTCAAGAGCATGAATTAGCAGGTATTGCATTCCAAGAATTCATTGCTGAGCGAAAAATCATCAAGGCGAATTATACCCGTCCTGAATCTTCCACCCTCCTCTGTGCGCTTGTCTTACCCGTATGCGAAACGAACGCGAAAAACCTAAAAGTTGCGGACTTCGCCTGTGGTACTGGGACACTCCTTAACGGTATGTACCAACGTATCCTCGCCTTGCACGAACAAGCTGGCGGAAAAGGAGTGGATATCCATAAGCACATGGTAGAAAACAATCTTCTCGGCTGTGACATTCTGCCCAATGCTACGCACCTCACCGTTTCTATCATTGCTGGCACTTACCCAGATATCCGCATTGGGGATACGCGCATCCGGACGATGAAATACGGCGCACCGCATGGAGATGGTCGTTATGCTATTGGTGCACTCGACCTACTTAAAAATCCCCAAGAAATCATCCCGCTCAATTTAGAAGAGACTGAAGCTATTACTGGATATGGAAATCGTACTGATACTCTTCAAAAGCATTTCAGACACAATGAATTTGATTTTGTGGTGCAAAATCCACCTTTTACCCGGATAGGCGCTGATAATAACTCGGATGTGCCAAAACAAATTTTTGCTGATAAAGCAGTCGCGGCGGCAATGCGTAAATCCCTTAAAATACAGAAAAGCAAAATTGGCCACGGACAAGCAGGACTCGGTTCTTACTTCGTTGATCTCGCCGATAAGATGCTGAAGCGTAATGGCAGAATAGGGATTGTGCTCCCGATAAACGCTAGTGCAGGCACAAGCTGGCGCAAGGCACGAAACCTTTGGGCACAAGAATATCACGATGTGGTCGTCGTCACTATCGCTGATTCTGATATTGAAAACTGTTCTTTTTCTGCAGATACAAGCATAGCAGAATGTCTTATCATCGCTACAAAGGGAAAATCGGCAAATACAGGGCGTGGACTTTTCGTCTGTCTACATCGACGTCCTAATAGTCAATTGGAAGCACTTGAGGTTGCAAAACAGATCCATCAACTCAATGAGATTCATCAACTCGAAGACAGCACTATCGGAGGAAATTCTGTCAAGGTAGGTGACGAAATTGTGGGGCACGCAATAGATGCCCCGCTCATACAAGTTAACGATACCTGGCCCGCGACCCGTGTCAAAGACATGGTTATAGTCCAATCCGCTCATCAACTCGCAAACGGTCAGCTGTGGCTTCCACGGCAAGAAAAACCACTTGAATTTCCAATATGTTCGCTATCAAGAATTGCCACAATTGGAAAAAGAATTATGGATATAAAAGACGAGGCAGGGCAGAAAGTCTTCAATGTTGAAAAAAGAACACTTGAAACAGCGGACTATCCATGCCTTTGGCATGTTAAGTCCGAGGCACAAAGAGCAATGGTAGTTACCCCTGATGCCCACGCGCTACCCCGTCCTAATTCCACTGGCAAGATTGCAGATATAAATACATGGAATAGCAGGTGTCACTATAACAGTTTCCTGCAGTTTAACGCCAATTCCCTTGGAGTGATGTTTACCGAACACAATGCTATTGGTGTAAACTCAATTCCGAACATTGCTTTTCCAAATAAAAATTACGATTACGTGTGGACACTATGGGGTAATTCAACACTAGGGTTACTGTGTCACTGGATGCATAGTGCTAAACAACAGCAAGGGCGTGGGATAATTAGAAAAGAGTCCTTAGGTTTCTTACCTACCTTAGATATTCGCCAACTTGCTCCATCCCAACTAGCAATCGCGCAGATTATCTTTGACGAATTAAAACACCAGCCGATGCTGCCGTTCAACGAAATGGTGGATGATCCAGTGAGACAGGACTTGGATCGGCGATTGGTATCGGATGTGCTCGGTTTCGGCGAAAAAACGCATCCGGAGATTCATGAAGGCTTGGCACTGCTCCGTGCAAAGTTGTGTGCTGAACCTAGCATTCACGGCGACAAAAAGTCAAAATGCGATTTGAAAGCAGAAGAACGAAAACTCCGACTTCTGGACAAAGATATAAAAGCTGAGCCAAGTGAAATGCTTTTGTAGCGGCATCATCTAATTGTCACGTTGGTGAAGTAATCACACCAATCTTGAACTAAGCAAAGGAAAAAAGATAAGTCAATGAGAGTAAAAACTGTAGAATTAGTAGGTTTCAAGCGATTCGATCATCTGACTATAGATCTCGGCGATACTCCTAAAAAGATTGTCGCTCTGATCGGCCCGAATGGTTGTGGAAAAAGTTCTATATTTGACGGTTTTGAACAACAATTGCAGAGTATGAGATCTTATGGATCCGAGGGTGTGGAGTTCTATTCAAAATTGCTTTTCTATGACGATGATCACCGGAAGGAACAATACAACGCGCAACAAACAGTAAATGTAACTTTTGGTCCAGGCACCCTAAATCGAAAGAGTTTTTACATCAGAACATCATATCGCTTCACTCCCAAAATTAATGTAACTCGTATAGAGCAAACCCCCGATATACTCGACTCAGGGGATGAACCTATCAGTACAATTGCGCTGGATCAACGTCTCTTGTCCAACTACAAAAGGCTACTTGGAATGGCATACGAGGAATTCGATAAAGGCCTGAAGACTGGAAATCAAGCCCGTGAAGAGCTTATCGGGAAAATAAACAATATTTTGTCCAATATTCTTGATGTCCAAATATCAAGTTTAGGTAATCTTTCAGCAGGGAAAGGCGAGTTTTATTTCAAGAAAGGTAATACAACTGATTTTCCTTATGCAAACCTATCATCTGGAGAAAAGGAAGTAATTGATATAGTTGTTGATCTGGTTATCAAATCAAACGTATATACTGAAACGGTTTATTGTATTGATGAACCAGATTTACATTTAAACACAGCCATACAGCGTAAATTTCTTGTTGAGATTAACAAGTTAATTCCGGAAAACTGCCAACTCTGGGTGGCAACTCATAGTCTTGGATTTATTCGCGCACTGCAGAACGAATTAAAAGAAGACTCCCAAATCCTGGACTTCTCAGAGAAAAACTACTTTACAGGATCCCATACAATGCAGCCAATGGTATCGGATCGTCGGAATTGGATGAGAATTTTCGAGACTGCTCTTGACGACTTAACAGATTTAGTGGCTCCAAAGCGGATAGTCTACTGTGAGGGAAGGGCCGATTCAGGTCCAAACAAGATCGAAAGAGGGCTGGACGCACAAGTTTACGAAAATATATTTTCCGCTGCTTTCCCCGATACGGTTTTCGTCTCAAGTGGCGGAAATACTGAACCCGACCAACGGAGTGATATTGCAATAGATATTCTTGGTAAGGTATTCAAAGGACTAGAAATATGGGTGCTCAAAGATCGTGACATAGCATCAGGGAAACTACTTGATGAATCAGGTCGTCAAACCTACTTAGACAACAATGAATCTCATCATCGTGTTCTCAAACGTTGGGAATTGGAAAACTACCTCTTTGATAAAGAAATTTTATCGAAGTACTGTGAGTCAACAGACGGTATAGAATTTGATGAAGCTGCCTATGATGAGTTTGTAACGGACATCAACAATCAAAATGTCAAAGATGAAGTTAGTTGCATAAAAAACTTTTGTGGCATCAAAACAAACATCAGTACAGATAAGTTCAAACTGAATCTCTCAAAACACATCACGCAGGAAACCAAAGTTTATGAGAAATTACGGAAGTGTATCTTTGATCGAGCGTAGGCAACGAAGTAAATGGCTAATTACGATCCTGAAGCGAATTCTATTCAGACTTCATTCTTGGTGGAGATATAGACAGGCAAATTAAAGATTACTTTGACTTTTTGGCAGAAAATGACATCCAAATAAAAGGCACACGCATACGTATCGAAACCGTTCTATACGAATATATTCACGACGGCAAAACACCAGAGGCAATCGCTGATCGCTACCATACGGTCACACTGGAACAGGTTTACGCCACGATTCTTTATTATCTGCAAAACCAAGAAAAAGTTGGTGCATATTTAGAGGATTATTTGGAATACTGCCGAAAGGCGCGAGAAGAACAAGAGAAAAATCCACCCCCGGGTGTTCTCCGCCTACGTCAACTTATGGCAGAGAGACAGAGCGAATCTAATAATTCACCATAGATGTCAATTTAAGAAAAGACTGCCTCACAGCATCGTAGGTTGGGTAGAACGAATGCCACCAAAACCTTGAAAAGCAATAGAAAAATCAAATCTCTCCATACATGCCACATCAACCAGAAACCGAGTGAAACCCAACGCTTTTGTTCTGAAGTGCCGGCAACTCTAACGGTATGAAGTTGGGTTTCGCTGAGTCCTTGAGTGGATATGACGACAGGTCGGGTTTCACGCCTATTTGGAACACCCACATCTTCTTTTTCCGCTCCGCTCTACCCAACCTACAGCACTGTTGGAAACGCAAAAACAGACACATCCTAAACCAGCATGCAACACAAATGCCACCCCTACGGGGTTTCTTCATTATTTGATGGACGTTTCTACACAGATGCTGAAGAAATACCCAAGCAAATAAACCCTCCGGGACTAAAGAGTGGTTTTTCGACATACGAGGTTTGTTTCTAAAATCCGGCGCGGTTTCAAACCGCGCCTACCTTGTTTGGGATAGGGCGAGGTTAGAAACCTCGCCAGCAAAGAAAAGGAACGCGCTTTTTGGCGTTAGTTCCGTTCAGTCACCGACCGCTTAAGTGCGCCCCAAGTTACCGCCAGTTTTCCAGTGGGTTCAATTGCCAACGCCAGTGTATGCAATCGCCTCACGTCGGCATCACTTAACGCCCCTTCAAAAATGGCAACTTCGTCAATAGCACCGGCGTACCAGATACCGCCCAAGTGCTGTGTGTAGGCGATTGTCGGCTTTTGTCCGGCACCGTAAGCGATGCTGATTGGGTCAGGTGCCGGGGTAGTCTTTTTTAACTCACCGTCCAGGTAGATTCGGACGGACTTTTCGCTCTCCACAACCCCAACGACATGATGCCACTCGCCATCAGTGGGAAACGGCACATAAGCGGATGGCCAATGCTTTGCCGCGTTCGCCGTATCCGCTCGAATCCAGATGCCAACATTATTGTTATCAAGCAGTTGAATGCCGTAGTTGTATTTGTCATAGATGGGATTTCGTGTGCCAAGAGTCGGTTTAATAATCGCCTCCATCGTCACAGACGGGAAAAAGATGTCCTCACCCATTCGTATCAAATCAACAGCACCGTCAAAATCGAGGGCTTCACTGCGAAACCCGTCGATTTGGTCGGGTTTGCCGATAATGGTTCCACTGTTCTTCCCGAAAACATCTTCAACGTCTTTCCCTTGAACAGTGTCTTTGTCAAGGGTCCAAAGTGCCGCAAGCCCCATTTTTACTCGTGGGTCCTCGGCTTCTGCGGACTGAATCGTCGTGATAAAAATTACTAAACCGACTAAAAGCAGAAAAGAGAGAGACAATTTCGCTTTCATGAATCGTTCCTCCTTGGATTCTGAACCTTATCAATCATGTCTTCCAAAACAGTGTTAATCAGACTCGGAAACCGGTAAAATATCGCGTTCGACTTCGTGGACTTTGTCTGGGAAGGTTTTGCCGCGAATCCACATGACGGGTTGTCTTCTCCTACCATTCGGTGCAGCAGGATGTGCCCATTCTGCATGGGCACTGAGGTAGTGAATAACATAGCTCCGGCGAAACCGTAGGCTGTGGTTGTCCATGCTCTTATGCAAAAGATGGCTATGGAACCAGATAACCGCACCCGGCGGCACCTCTACAGCAACACCATCTTCATCATGGACACCGCGCGCCAACTTGAACTCCTGTTGTTGTGAACCCTCAAGATCGTCGTGTTGAAAAATATCCCATTTATGGCTGCCCGGGATAACATAGAGACACCCGTTCTCCCGATCTGCCGCGTCAATAGCCGTCCACGTCCCGACAGTTGTTTCGGTTTTAAACCGATTGCGGAAGTAGAACTTGTCCTGATGCCACGGGAAACCGAGACCAATCTTTGGTGCCTTCCAGATAAACAGATTATTGATGCCAAGGATGTCCGGACCGAGGATGTCAACGAGCGGATCGGTTAAACGGGGATCGCGAACGCGGGCAAGGAATTCTGGGGTGTAGCAGCTTGGATGATGAATCTTGTGCATCGCATAGATGCCTTGTTCCTCTATTTTCCCATCTCTGACGAGTGCATTCTTATTGACATTTGTGGACGGAAACGGACGTTTTTCATCAACAACGTCTTCAGCGACTTGACGGAGAGCATCATTCTCTTCAGCGGAGAATACGTTCAAACGAACGAGGTAACCGTTCTCATTCCAATACGCTAACTCGTCAGTGCTCAAGCCGAATTGGTCTGGGGGTAGACCAATTTGGCTTAGCTTTACATTACGCCTGTCTTGTGGTGTTGATTCTATGCGCATTGCTGCCTCCTGTTAATTTCACGCCGATTCGGGAATTCGGAGGACATCGCGTTCAACCTCATGAACCTTGTCGGGGAAAGTTTCGCCGCGAACCCACATGACGGGCTGTCCTCTTCTACCATTCGGTGCGGGTTGTGCCCATTCCGCCTGTGCACTGAGGTAATGAGAAACGAAACTACGTCGAAACCGCAAACTATGATTGTCCATACTCTTATGCAGGAGATGGCTGTGGAACCAGATGACCGCACCGGGTGGCACCTCCACCGCAACACCGTCTTCATCACGGACACCGCGCGCCAACTTGAACTCCCGTTGTTGTGAACCTTCGAGGTCGTCATGCTGAAAAATATCCCACTTGTGGCTCCCCGGGATAACGTAGAGACACCCGTTCTCCCGATCTGCCGGGTCGATAGCCGTCCATGTCCCGACAGTCGTCTCTGTATTAAACCGAGTACGGAAGTAGAACTTGTCCTGATGCCACGGGAAACCGAGACCAATTTTGGGAGCTTTCCAGATAAACAGCGTGTTGATACCAAGGATATCTGGACCGAGGATATCGACGATCGGATCGGTGAGACGCGGATCACGCACACGGGCGAGGAATTCTGGGTCGTAGCAGCTCGGAAAATGGATCTTGTGCATCGCATAGATGCCTTGCTGCTCCACTTTCCCATCTTTAACGAGTGCGTTCTGATCAATATGTTCAGGTGGAAACGGACGTTTCCGGTCAACAATGTCTTCAGCAACTTGCCGGAACGCATCGTTCTCTTCAGCCGTGAATACACCTAAACGGACCAGGTAACCGTTCTCGTTCCAATATGCCAACTCGTCCGCGCTTAATCCAAAACGCCGATCCTGTGGCGTTGATTCTGTGTTCATTGCTATCTCCTGTTATCTCTCAGTTTGCGGGACGAGGTAGAATTTCCGAACTGCTATAAAAATAGTAGCATGTTTAGTGGAAAAGTCAAGGAAAATCAATTGGCACGATAATTGCTCCAATTTAGGGTGTGCTGACATGTTCTCAGCATAAGGATTTTCAGTTTACCTAAAATCGGTGTCCAACACTACCAACGCTCAAGCGTAGGCGGAAGGAACCCGAAAACCAAATTAACCTTGACTGTCCAACATTAGTATTAGAAAAATAAACACAAAATAGCAGACATGTGGCTAACTTTCACTCCTAAAAATCAAACAGGAAGGTGAAGGTTTGTACAACCAATGTCCTTGCCGAAAGGACAGCAGAACTCGGGCCTAAAATACGGAGAACCTTAAAATGAGAAACCTAACCCCGATCCTTTACGGAGTAATCCTTTGCGCGTTACTCGTTTTCGCAATAAAACTGAGCACACCTAATGTTCCCGAAGGCATGGCACTGATTCCAGCAGGCGACGGTGTTGACGCGTTCTATATGGACACGTATGAAGTCACCAACGCACAATATAGAAAATTCATTGATGAAAATCCGCAGTGGCAAAAAAACAGAGCCTTGACCTCAATCGTAGGGGATGGTTACCTATCTGGTTGGAACGGTAATCTGTATCCAAAGGGGAAAGCGAACCATCCTGTGGTGAATATCGGTTGGTTTGCTGCCAAAACCTACGCAGAATGGGCAGGCAAAGAATTGCCAACGGAAGCACAGTGGGAAAGAGCTGCACGTGGCACCTTGGAAGGCAAAAAATATCCGTGGGGCAACGCCAAACCTCGCAAGAGAGCCAACTACAACCGTTACACCCCCATAACAAACTTCAGAAACCCGCCGACGAAAGAGGTCGGTAGTTATGCGCCCAACCAATACGGTCTATACGACATGGCGGGTAACGTTGAAGAATGGTGCTTAGAGAGGTTAGATGTTGAGGACATCCACGGTAGGTATCATAGAATGCGTGGCGGTTCTTGGTTTGATAGTGCCGAAGAGATCCAGATTACAACCCAAAGCCAACACCCAGTAGATGACGGTATGGCGACTCTCGGTTTTCGTTGCGTCTTGCCAAAAACAGAAACGAAGTCAATCAAGGTTGCAACCGATATGGCTGCGTGGCTGTTTGATGAAATGTGTGGTCAGTTTGATAGTGCATTCTATAGTGTGTCAAAAGGTTATACTGCACACGTTAACCTCGATGCCAAACTCGCTGACATTGTGATGTTCAATACCGGATATCCCCAGACATTCGAGAAGGAACTTATCCGTGTGCTACGCGAGGTCGGTCCCGAAGGAATTGAGGATATGCCGTACGAAGAGCCTATTATCTACCACGACCTGATGCTTCGACTGTGGCGGCTTTATCTTGAAGTTCATTTCGAGCATAGCGATGAAAATATTTATGAGAAGTTGCGTCTCTTCAAGGAGCGCGTTACGGAAAATATAGACGATATCATTTTGTCAGATGCCTGCTGATAGCATAACATCTGAATGGGTGTGGGGTAGAAATCACGTCCCGCACCCATCCTAAACACCTTTCCCAACTTCTCCAGTCACCAACACCTTTTCCCACTCTAAGTGTATATTTACGTGAGTTTGATAAATAATTGAAAGTTTTTGCCTAAAGAGAACACCTTTGGTATAATGAGGTTATCACATCTCTATAACCCAAAGGAGTTCTCTGATGAAAATCATAACACTTTTCTGTAAAATAGACGACTTTTTTCTGGCTTACGAGAAATGGCAGACGACGCATTGTCTGTTAGAGACGACACCCCCGGAAACACGCGGACGTCCTCGGCAACTGCATCCGAGCGAAGTGATGACGCTCCTGATTGCGTTCCATCAAAGTGGGTATCGGACGTTGAAGCATTTTTACGAAAGACACGTCTGCGTCTATTGGTGCGCCGAGTTTCCACATCTGGTGAGTTATTCTCGGTTCGTTCAACTCAAGAAAGAGGTGCTGACGCTTCTGACGATTTATCTTCATGCCCACTTCGGTGAATGTAGCGGTATCTCCTTCGTTGACTCGACACGGTTGCGAGTTTGCGACAATAAGCGGATTTCATCACATCGCGTCTTCGCAGAATGTGCCGGACGCTCAAAGACCTCAATGGGATGGTTCTACGGTTTTAAACTCCACCTAATGATCAGTGAGAAAGGTGATCTCTTAGGTGTTGAGTTGACCCCGGGGAATACCGATGACCGTCAACCGCTATGGGAGTTGTCGTCGGAGCGTCTGTTCGGAAATCTTTATGGCGATAAGGGGTATATCTCCAAAGACCTGCGCGAGTTTCTCAATGAGCAAGGTATCAACTTCTGCTATAAAGTCCGTAAAAACATGAAACCGCTGCTGTTGTCTATTGCCGATGAGGTGCTGCTGAAAAAACGGACGATTATTGAATCGGTGATCAAGGAACTGAAAACACAGACGCAAGTGGAACACAGTCGGCATAGAAGTTTCGTTAACTTCCAAGTGAATGTTATTTCTGCGTTGATTGCGTATCAGTTTTTGGAGAGCAAACCTTCGGTGAACCTCTCGGAACTTCAAGCAAGCAACGATTTACCCGTGCTTTTCTAACTTATAAACTTTTTTCAAACTCACGTTAACTTATAAACTTTTTTCAAACTCACGTTATATTTCTCAAAATAAATGCATCTGCCCCCAGTTTTGCGAGAGTTGTTTATTTTGTAAGGTTTGTGTAGTATGTCCGCGCAAAAGCGTGTGTCTATGGTATACTCCAGAGATTGACGAAATCTATATTTTTCTCTAAGGGGTTGCTGATGAGTTTCAAGCGGTCTCGAAAAACGAGCCTAACGCCTGTGTCGGCGATTGATCATATACAGCCGATATTCACAGGTGTCCTGAAGAAACCGAGTCTCAAGAATCTGTGTCTGTGTGTTGTTGCGATATTACGGGCGAATAACATGCGTATCAATGAGGTAGCAGCGTCTCTACCGGTGCGAGTCAAGACGCATAAAACGCGCCAGAAGCGTTTGCTGCGTTTCCTTGATACGCCGTTCCCGGCGTCAGAAGCGATTGCGTGCTGGTGTGAGGCAGAGCTTCGTGCGGTGAGTCATCGCAAGGGTGTGCCGAAGCGGCTATTGATAGATGAGACGCAGGTATATGACGATGAGAAAGCGATAGTTGCGTCAATCCCTTTTCGCAATCGTGCGATCCCGATTTTCTGGCGCGTGTATAACGATGATGAGATCCGCGACTGCACCTATAAAAGCCATAACGCGATTATCCAAAAGTTTTGTGAGGCACTTTATGGTCATTTTCGGCAGGTGTTCCCGGAGGCACCGGTTCCCGTGCTGGTGTTTGACCGCGGGTTCGCCCGCGCCCAGTATGTGATGAGTTTTTTTCTCAATGCGGGTATCAACTTTGTGATGCGTCTGCCACAGCAGACACATGTAAAGATAAAAGGAGAAACGAAGTGCCTGAAAACATTGGAGACCCCCGGTGATTTTCCCGACATCCTTTATCAACAAAAGTTGGAGCTGCCTTTACACCTTTATGTGTGTCGTTCGCGGGGCAGAGAGGGCGAGTTGATGTATCTGGTGTCTAATGCCTTGCGGGGACCGGCGATAGAGCAGTGTTATCGGCACCGTCAACAGATTGAACAAGGATTCCGGGATATCAAGACCGGGTTAGGGTTTGGAGCGGTTTCTTTGAAGAAACCGACGCGTCCGCGTATCGGATTGCTTTGGTTTCTCGCATGTGTCAGTTATGAGGCAGCGTTTTTCATTTATGAGATGTCTGCGACGAGGTGGGCGCGTCCCTATAACACCGGTCAGAAGCGATATTCTATTTTTCATGTTATCAAACGCAAACTCGCCGAGGCATATAGGGGTTTTGGATAGCCCCCTTTTTTTCACTAAATGGATGTGGAGTTATTGCCGGCAGTGGCAACCAATGACCTTCATTGGCACTTCATACGCCCGCAAGACTTCTTGAGAATACTGACAAACTAAAACTGGGGGCAGATGCATCAAAATAAAGACTTGACACCCGCATCAAAACATAGTATAATTATACTATACTAAAAATAAGTTAGAGTTCATCCCTATGAAGCACGAAGCACCCAAAATGTTACCATTTACCACTAAATTATTTTTTTGCGGCGGAAAACCACACAAAAAACGCCTACAAACTTATATGACGACTGGATTTACGGCACAAATCAAAAAATTACCAAAAAACGAAAACACGTCACATTCCCCGTGTCACTTGACATCTGCACGTCACTAAGACATCCCAAACGTCCCAATTGCCCGAACATTGCGAAGAGCCCTTCCCTCGGCAGGGGTTCCTAACCTCGTCTCAAGACTTCTTCGCTGTAGGAGCGACCTCCCGGTCGCGATATGGGGAAACCTCACTGACAAGATTTGACAAAGTTTAAAGGAATATATCGGTAATGCGATAAACGGAAACCAATTTCATGCAAGGCGTATCTGTAATCCTGATTCTAACTGTGAAACTGAGTGCCTCTGTAAGAATAGATTTGACGTTGATCCATGACGGCATTTATTGCAAACTATAATTTATCATAGTGTTATCTGCACAAAGATATAGTAAAACCCGAAAATATGTTTACATTTCAATGAATAACAATTCCGCACTCTCCCTCGCTGGCGAGGTTTCCTAACCTCGCCAATGTATAGGTAATTGTGGGTTTTACTATAATAACAATAGTTTGGACAATTTTATGAATTAAGATGACAATAAGCAGAAAAAAGGGTATCCTTTCAGAATAAACCCAACCATTTTGAAAGGAGATTTCTAATGGACCCTCTTTCCCGCTTAGAAGACATGTTATCAGAATTTAGACCGTTATTCAAGTATAATAACTTTGATCATTTTCAGACTTTCGTAGAAGGTTTGATAAATACGCCCGATCGTGGCACGATGACCCAAGTCTATCTATCAACAGATCCCTCAACAACGTATTGGTGTCTGCCGAAGTTTCTCTCGCGTGGTGTCTGGTGTGTTGATCAAGTGGCATCGTCTCTGAGGTGCCAAGTGCAAAGAGTTTACGGCACGGGTGTCTACGTCTATGATGAAAGCTATACGACGACGAATGGCACTCAACAAGTTGGGACGCATTTCTTCAGAAATACAAGGTATCAGAAACGCAACAAGAACCCATCAAAGTTTCATCACGGACATGAGTTTGGTGCGATCGGTTGGTTGGCAGAGACCGCTGAAGGCACTCGTCTGTTTCCCTTAGCTGCCCGGCAGATGGATCCGAAAAGCACCACCGCTAACAGTTTTGCCGTGCTGAAGCATTTATGTGGTCTGATGCCCCCGGGTCTTATCATTTTCGATAGAGGTTTCAACAGACGCAAAGTGTTTACAGAGGTGCTCGCACAAGGACATCATTTACTGTGTCGCGCAAGGTCAAATGCTGTGTTCTTTCATATACCGAAACACCCCAAGCGTCTAAAGAAAGGCAGACCGCGCCGGTATGGTAGCCGTGTGTCGCTGCCACATCTGAAGTATAGAGCCCTCGTCGTTGATAATCAGACGCTTTCTGTCACAGATAAAGTCGTCCGAACAAAGATGTGTGCTGTCGATGTCAGGCTTGTTGTGATACGCAAGCGTCCGAAGAAGTCCCAACCGTATCGGTATTTTTGTGTATTCACCTCGGATTTACAACGTCCGGTAGAGGAACTGATCCGACACTATAGGAACCGATGGCAGATTGAAACCGCATTTCGGGACCTGAAAGAAAACTTCGGATTTGACTCCTATCAACTCCGAAACCCAAAGAGTTTGAACCGCTTCGTTGAACTGAGTTTGCTCGCAGCAAGTCTGACACAACTCGCTTTCAGAAGTCAAACACACCCAAGCGACGCGGAAACGCAGACTGACGCTGCGGTGCCTGACTTAGAGGTTTCCGTGCTACTTGCGCTAAATATACACTGGTATAAACCGAAGTATCTTACACGCGGCTTGATGGTCGCTTATTTGCAGCACTCTCTAAAGCACCAATATTTTTCTCCGAGTTACGATCTGATGCAACACTGAAAGAAAAACCCAAAAATCCTTGAAGATTCTACATGAAACGCGTCAGAAGCGCATTTTTTCATGATTGTTGAAAAATAACCTCTAAAAAGCAGTGATTTCTAACAGAATTTAGGCATAAAAGTGTCCTTAGAACGCAATTCTAACACCTGTTCGGAAGTCCTAACGGGAGGAAACTGCCCACCCTGGGGAAATCCTAAACTGAGAAACTGTCCAAACTATTGTATAATAAGAGGAGCAGCTATGGAAAAACGAATCTTAGGGCGGACTGGACTTGAAGTGAGTGTTTTAGGAATAGGCGGACTCTTTGTCTCAACGGCTGGCGGCAGGAACCATGCTGACGGACACAATGCTGTCCGACGCGCTCTGGAACTCGGTGTCAGTTGATACCGCACCAAACTATGCCGACAGTGAAGAGGTCGTTGGAGAAGCCTTGGACTGTGTGCTGCAACCGTTTGGCAGGGAGTACCGCGGACTGGGGCGAGCGAGGTAAACGCAAAAAGAGAGGCGCGCTCGGAAAGCGCGCCTCTGAGAAGCAAAGTAAATAGCGAAGTATTATTCGTTGATGTAATCTGATCGTAACTCAAATGTATGCAGCACCCAGCTGCTTGCCCGATTGTCAAGTTCAGCTTCAATAGCCATAATATCTTCCAGCTCCTCATAAGTCTCGACATCTTCTGGGTTGGCAAACTCCAACACAACAAGCCGATGTGGAGATTCACCATTATAGTTGTCGTAGGAGGATACGGCCTTCACCTGAGGGAGCCCGACCAATGTAGAAGAGATGGAAGCAACCCATTCCAGATATGCTGCTTTTCCACCAAGGGGATAGTCAATAAAAGTAACACCTTTAATTGGCCAATCGTCTGCCTCGGTTTTCGCGTAGTCAGAACGCTCAATAAACGTGTGTGCCTCCACTTGAGTTGCGTGATTGGGAAGGTCTTCAAAAACGCCAGCTATCTCTGGACGATTCATATATGTCATCGCATCAACGAAACTGTCAAATTCAAACTCAACAAACCAGTTTGGGCTTACGTCCTCACTATTGTCGTAAGATCTTATCCGATTGACCTCTGCGGGGGCTTGCAGTGTTGGTGCAACAGACGCAATCCATTCAAGATACGCATCCTTTGCTCCCTCTGGATAATCAACTAACCAGACTAAACTCACTGGAACCTTTTCCATGTCAGTCATAGTCTCATCCATGGTAGCATCAGCTGACGGCATGGTATCTGTAACCATATCGCGTGCTCTCCCGCAACCCGCGAGTACGACGAGCGCGATGAGAATTATCAGAAACAGACTTGCTAATCTCAAAGTCATCGTTTAGTCTCCTGTGATGCCACCCACTACCTAAAGGTAGGGGCTTCGGTTTCATAGCAACTGCGGTTTTCTCAAAGAGTCCACCGTCTTACTGTCGCTCCACCATTAGGCCGTTATTCCGAATCAGATCGGTTTTATCAGGTATTATACCCTGCGCACCCGGGCCTAAATAATAAAGTTTGTGGTAGCGATACAAGGCACAGGGTTATTACTCCGCTGACGACTTACATGAACGCTACCAATAATAACGATTTTTACAAGGTCTCACTTGCAACTTGCCACATACCATGTCACTGGTAAGGATAGGACACTGCCGAGTGGCAGTGGTGACATTCCTATCCAGCAAGTTACATATAAGATACCATGTTTTTCAATAAATGTCAAGTTTTTTCTATAAACCAACCAGGGTCATTTAGTTGTACATATTTACTTCATAAGTGTGGATACTTTTTACGAGATAGGACTTGATTTTCACGCTATATCTCGTAAAAACGTTAACATTCGTAAACTAAAATCGAAAGCGGAACCGAAAACTAAATAGCCCTGATAAACCAACAACTTGGTTTCCGTCTACATCCCGCAAGCTAAAGCATGGGGATTTGACGGAAGAGCGTTAAAAATAAATGAATGAAGCGTAGGTATTTTCAATCCCCGCATATTATTCGATATAATATAACTCTTTTTTTCTAACTTGGTTACGACTCCCAAATCGGTTCTGGAGCCTGTGCACGGAAGTTTACCGTCCGAGCAATAACGAACAGGAGGTCCGAAAGTCTGTTTAAACTCCGGATTATTTCTGGATTGACATCGGTTTCGTGTGCGAGATGAACGACACGCCGTTCACTTCGGCGGCATACGACGCGAGCGATATGTAAAATAGCACCGGCAGCACAACCACCTGGCAGAATAAAGTTCGTCAGTGGTGGAAGTTCTTCTGAAAGTGTGTCTATCGCGGTTTCCATCACTGTTGTGAAGTCCGCCGGTATGCGGAATTCGGTGGCTTTCGTGTGTGTCGCAGGCGTTGCCAAATCTGCCCCGACCGCGAAGAGGTGATTTTGGATTTGTGCCATCAGATCGGAGATATCTGCATCATTGATGAACGTCTGTGCATAGCCGATGTAAGCGTTCAGTTCATCAACAGTACCGATCGCCTCAATTCGGGGAGCATCTTTCCCTACTCTCGTCCCACCATACAGTGCGGTTTCCCCAGAATCACCAAATTTAGTATAGATTTTCATATCCATCTATTATATACTTAGGACAGAAAGGAGTCAAGCCAAGCATGAAAATTTCAGATAAAATTGAGAAGATTAATGTTGTTGATTTGCGTGTACCTACATCGGATACGCTACTGGGTTCCGATCCGTTCCATAAGAAACCTAACTATTCCGCAGTGCTAACAACAATAGAAACAGACACTGGACATCACGGTATTTCAGTCGCCTTTACTGCCGGTGCCGGAAACGACTGGATTGCTTATGGTGTCAAAGATTTAGCACAACTCGTCGTAGGGATGGAAGTAGGTACTTTTGTTGATGACCCAGGCGCGTTTCACAGGCTCCTTGTTGATCACCACCAGTTACGCTGGCTCGCAGACGGTGTCAATCGGATGGCGATCGGGAGCATTGTCAATGCGATGTGGGATGTCTGGGCAAAACTGATGGATAAACCGCTCTGGAAACTGCTGGTCGATTTACCGCCGGAAAAAATTGTGCAGTCCATCGATTGGCGGTACCTGCAAGATGCGCTGACACCTGATGAGGCAGCGAATATACTTAGCACACATTGGGACAGTCGTGAAGAACGTGAACAGAAACTCCGTCAGCACGGACCCAAGGTGTATTCCACAGCGGGATGGCTCGGCTTGACGGACGAACAGATTATTGAGACGGTGGACCAAGTGAAAGCGGCGGGGCTTGACTGCTTCAAAATGAAGGTAGGGCAGAATCTGGACTTTGACAAGAAACGACTCGCCTTCATTCGCGAGGCGATCGGTCCAGATGCACTTTTGATGTTAGACGCGAACCAAATCTGGGGTGTTGATGAAGCGATCGCCTATATGGAAGCGTTGACGGCGTTCAAACCAACATGGATTGAGGAGCCGACAGCGCGTGATGATGTCCTCGGCTTTGTAAAAATCTCGCGTGCCTTGGAGAAGCACGGCATCGGTGTTGCTACAGGGGAACAGGTGCCGTCACCTGTTATCTTCAAACAACTGCTCACGAGTGGAGCGATCCAGTATTGCCAGATTGATGCAACACGGTTGGGAGGGGTCAACGATGTGTTGGGGGTCATCTTAATGGCGGCGAAGTATGGTGTCCCCGTCTGCCCGCACGGTGGCGGTATTGGGTTATGCAACATGATTCAACACTACGCAATCTGGGATCAAATCTGCGTTGCGGCGCATTCAGATACACAAGTAGTTGAATACCTCAACTTCCTGCAAGAGAACGTTTTCCTGCACCCGATCCAAGTTCGTGATGGACGCTATGTTACGCCGATGGTGCCGGGCTGGGGGCTTGAGATGTACCCAGAATTCGTTGAGAAGCACATCTATCCAACAGGATCAGTCTGGCAAGGCAGAGAGGCATCTGGCGGCATAACGTTCTTGGCGTAATAATTGCCTAAAGGCGCGCTTTGCATGCGCGCCTCTCACTCTGAAACCGCTCCAATGGAATAATCAAACGGACATTTTAACCTTCATCTTGCAAATTAGCCTGATCTTGTTGAGGATTCAACTGCTTTTTAATATCTGTTAGTGTATCGTTAATAGAGAACAAGATTATCAAGAACTCACAATAGACACGTATAACAATTGGACCAAAGACAAGATATCCAATTCCCAGAAGGACCATCTCTCCACTATCAGAATTTGAGTACCCGGTAACCCCCAGTACTATAAAAACGATACCAGCAACAATACAAATGATGGTACCGACCCAAAAAAGTATTGGAATAATTATCGGCGTTATCATTTTCTTAAAATTCAGTAAGTCTTTCATGTGAGTCACCTCTGTTTAATTCATCAAACGACGTGTCAGTTTTTCGCGCCTTCTGCACGCTCTTTAAATGCCGATGCGCCAGATGTAATCCATCCGCCGACACCTGTCATTAAAAACCGTACACCTGCCTTGACATATTTCTCAACCGTGGCATCAAGCGTTAAGGTGCCAGCAACCCGTCCTGCTGCTTGGATGCAAGCGAGTGCTGCATCTATTGTGTTCTGGACATCGGGGTGGGTAAGATTCCCGATATGCCCCATAGAAGTCGCTAAATCTGACGGTGCGACGAAAAACACGTCAATGTGATCGACAGTCAGGATATCGTCTAAGTTGTTAATAGCGACGATGTCTTCAATCAGGATAACGACGAGCGTCTGTGAGTTGGCTACATCGAAATAGTTATCCACGCCGTAACCTTGGCGACTGGTGAACATCCCCCGGTGTCCGATCGGTGCAAACTTCGCGCCATCTACGACGTTTTGCGCTTCTGCTTTCGTATTGACGTGCGGAACAGCGATACCCATTGCGCCACAGTCGAGCGTGCGGTAGATAAGCCCTTGGTCGTTGCGATTGACACGTATGAGCGAGGTCATGCCCCAGAGATCGCAGGCACGCGTCAGGTCACCGATCTGTGCTGCGTCAACGTTGCCGTGTTCGCCTTCTAACCACACGCCGTCGTATCCGTTCGGTCCGAAGATGTCTATATCGTCAGCGTTCGTCAACCCTGAGATGACATACGCGAGGTCCCCATCTGCTAATTTCTGCTTAACACGATTTGTTCTTATTTCCATAAATTGCTCCTATTAGGTTGTTATCTTAGCAGTAAAGGGTATCAGGAATCTCGAAAATTGTCCATAAAAAAGTGAAGTGCGCACTTGAAAAGCACGCACTTCGCATTTAGGTTCTTGGTAGTGATTATTTGATAAATTGATCTGCTGCGAACCCGGTTGTTAATTCTGAGAATAGACTCCGTTGTCTATTCACTGGGACCAGCACGCAGCAGATGAACACCCATTGCGATATTCAACAACGGGAGTATGGCATTAATGAGAATCCATACCAATCCTCGGGTATCCATGCCAACAGCGGTAAAGTCTGACCCGACACCCATGATGCCGAACCAATTCCAGAAGAAGATTATCGCTATGAATATAAACCCGTAGAACAGCGTGTTCGCCGCTATGAACTCTTGAACGCTCGAATTCTCTCCGGCGCGACCCATGCGAATATAACCGAATATCAACCCCAAGATTATCGAAATAGCGGAGAGCGGATTGATGTAGTCCCAGGCGGAACTGTGCAGATTACCATCAGTGGAAGTGTGGTAAATTGGTTCGATGATTGTGTGGATGGCAACGATCGCCGCGATGACGATAAGCACGATGCCAATAAATCGCTTGAGGGATTCCATGCAAATTTCTCCTTTTCCTTGATTGGGTACAGTTAATTTCTGTCCCAAGAAACGAAATTGGGTATATCGTTGTTAATGGAAGAAGTTTGAGGGTACTAACCTCTCGTTAACGAAACAGAAAGTTACGTTCACTTCTTAAAACGGAAAAATTTGTCAAATTCGCTTATATTAAGCAATATTAAATATACATTTCACAGTTTTCCAAATTCCCTTGCTGTGGCACATGAATGCCCATCAAAGATTGGAATCTCGAAAAAGGTAATCTGTGAAGCCACCCGATGACGGCTTCACAGAGTTCAGGGAAACTCTTGAAGAAATAACTCCTGTTGATTTGATCTCGCATGAGATGCCACAATCGCTCAATGAGATTCAGATGCGGGCTATAAGTCGGCATCGGGACTAAACGCAATCGGTCTTTGTGGTGGATGAGGAAATCGTCCAACTTTGCCGTCGTATGACTTGAGGCATTGTCTCGGACGATAAATAGCAACTCATCGGGATACATTTCCATGAGGGTTTGCCAATGAGTTTTCATCTGAAGATGCGTTTTGTTGGCATAGATCTCATACAAGCCATCACCCGAAGGGTATTCTAAAGAGCCGATGAGGTATTTCCGCTGATTTTTGCCAGGTGTATCCACCTTATATTCAGTGCCTTGCTGGCGATAGACGCGTCCAGTCTTGGGACACCAGGACACATTGGCTTCGTCAAAGAAAAACAGGCGAGATGCCTTTTGGCTATTTTCGGGTGGCGGGAGACCTAAACGCTGAAGTTGGGTATCTGGGAGAATCAACCGAGTCGCCTCACTCGTCAACTCTCCCGTCTTGGCAAACACGACAACTCCGTGAGTTGATGCCGTTTGGCTTGATACTCGGGATCCGGACTCCCCACACGGAGTTTGCTCCGACCCGTTCGGTAGCCCGTCCGTCGTAAAGCCAGATAGATCGCTGGCGGTGTTACCGAAATCTCGTGATATGCCTTGAGATAAACTCTAATGAGTTCAAGCGTCCATTGCCGAGAGTCCGTCTGAAGTTTTTCGTATTGATTCGGCGTTTGCTCAAGAAGTCGGTCCCAGTCGGATTTGCTAAAGTGCGTGATTTTACCACGACACCCCGGTGGACTCTTGGGTATCAACGCCTCTAAACCCGAGATGTTATACTTATGAATATAGCTACGAACGCTGGCATCTGAAAGATTGAACATCTTTGCGAGTTTCGACACCGACATACCCTCGGTGGCACTGAGTTTGATGATCAGTAAACGCCGATACCATTGCGGTTTCGTCGCTTCAGAAAGCGCAGCATCAAGACGATCAAGTGCCGACGCATCGCCAATTTCTGCGTATATCATCACTCGAGACGCTCCTTGTGAAGTAGATTTACCCATAGTATAACTTAAAACTCTCTAAATTGATAATTTATTATTTAATATTGCTTATACATTTTTCAACAAAAAAAGTAAAGTTTTTTTACAAAAAAGTAAAGTCATTTAGTTTTAAGAAATTCTCGGGTTTCATGTCTTTTTTTACGGAGCCGGTGCGGTTAGGAATGCAGATCGAATTTGGGGTGTTTAAATCTCGGATTGCGGAATTATGCAAAGAAATTAGAGGATACGCGAAAACAGTCCACTCACGGATCATTGTACTTTATTCAGACGTGGCGGAAATAAATGCTTCAATTTCTGCAGCATGCCTCTCAAAATCACGCTCGGCGAGAGATTTAAGGGTGTCTAACTGCGTAAGGGTGTCTAACTCCCAGAAATCAATTTCCGGGTTAATGCGTAGATAATTCTCCTTTAGCAGCAGTTTCGCCATATTTGCAGATGCCTGAGATTGCAACGTCATCACATAGGAGGTTAGCTTCGCACCACCCCACCCTGTGATGAACCCCCAGCCACGTCTATTGCGATACATGTTTACTGAATGTCCTGTACCGATGGATAACATCCGAATCTCTCGTGCCTCCTTTCCAAACGCTGAGAGCGCTTCTGTGAAGGCAACCGTGGAGGGATTGTTTGCCCAGAGTCCACCGTCTGCTAACAAGAGATTGTCAACAGACTTTGGCGCGAAAAATGTGGGTGCAGCACAGGACGCAAGGATAGCATCGCGCAAACCCACGTCTTTATCTGTAGGAGCGATCTCCGAATCGCGACTTCCATAATTGGATCTAAAAATGTGGACCTCACTCTTGGCGATCTCTGAACTTGTTATCATCAATGGAGTTGTTATTTCACCCAGAGGTGTTGCGGGGAGGTGTGCAGCAATAATCTGAGCAAGTTTTTCGCTTGGATATTTGCTGAGAAACAACGGAATGCGATACCACCTTCTTTTGAATATATAGGAGGTCTCAGTTTCAAAGAGTTGGACGATATCTGACATAGGGATGTCAGAAACAGCAGCACCGGCGATAATCGCACCTGTACTCGTTCCGGCGATGAGGTCAAAGTAGGTTTTGATACGCGTTCCAATAGCCTGTTCAATTTTGGTAAGGAGTTGGGCAGTGTAGATACCGCGGGTGCCGCCACCATCTAACGCGAGGATATGAAAGGTGTCTGTGTTGTCCATTGATTGTTTCTCTACGTCTATTCGTCATCCTCGTCTTCGAGAGGTTCCCAGTCAGCGGCATTAAGTGCTTTGATACGTGGACGGAAGATCTCGTTGAACTTTTCAATTTTGGCAGCAAGCCATTTGTGCTGATTGAGCCAATCGGTTTCGTCTGTTGGATCGGTGTCGTTTTTTAATAAGTACACTCGCCTCTCCGTACGCCCAGGTTTTTCTGACCATTCAAGTGAGATGCCAAATTCACTTTCAAGTTCCTCACGTTGCTCCTTCAGCAAATGGAAATACGCTTTAGCGTTCTGTCCTGTTATGTAAATTGAAGCACCAATATCCTTATCTTGTCTTCTCTGCCATACTCTTATTCCAAAGTCGGAACGTCCTATGTTGAATTCAAGGTAATGTGCCGGTTGCGGTTTCGGGAACCGAAGTTGACTGTCTGACTGAGTCATGTAGGTGCGCAATTCGCTCCAAAATTTTTCCTGCTGTTGTTGTGTTTCGGAAAGCCTTCTGCTCGTTGCTCGTTGCGTGTCCCGACTCACCGTTCGACTCCAATCGTTAGGGCTAGAGACGACATCAAATTGTGGGGCGCGGGCGGAATCACCTATTTGCCATACCTTAATCTCTATGCCAAAGTAGCGAAAGTGCTCATCTGTTATTTCATTCAGTTGGTCAAGTGCCGCGAGATGTTCATCCCGAAACTCCTTCGCAATCCAGATAATCGTGTGGACATCCAAACCTGCTGAATACGTCAAAATTTTGCCGAGGTGATCATGGTTTGTTTTTTCTAATTGATTTTCAATGAGAACCCGCGAACCATCCTCATTTCGGCATAGAATATCAGCACGGAAATCTCCAACATATATCTCTTGTGCCTCAAGTTCAAGTTCCATATCTAATACCCAATTAACGTGATTTGTATTATTTTTCCATTTTGCAAATCCACTGAAAACCGACATGTGCCTGCACCTTCTTTGTGTTTTCAGAGAACCATTGACACCTTTTCACAACGGCTTCTTCAAGTGCTGAGAGCGTTGTAAAAACTTTATTCACAACCACCTCTCGCAACAAAGGCCAGAGCCGTTCGGCAGGTTGAAGTTCTGGTGTATACGGGGGCAAATAAAATAACTCAATCCCTTCTGGGACTTCTAAATCCTTACCCGTGTGAAAACCGGCACGATCTAACAAAAGGATTATCTGTTTCTTGCCTTCCGGGTTCACATCACGCGCAAACTCTGCCAAGGCAAGGTTCATGATTTCGACACTCACACTCGGCATCAGCAGCCAATAGGTCTCACCTGTCTGTGGACGGACAAAACCGAAACCATAAAGCCACTTATATGCCGGACACACGGGGGCTATCGGTCTTTCACCTCGCTTCGCCCAGACACGCCGATGAACCGGCAATAATCCCAAGCGCGTCTCGTCTTCTGCCCAGATCTCTACCGGTTTCTCTGGGTGCTGACTTTCAAGCGTAGCTACCCGCTCCTTGAGTTTTTTTTTAAATGTTTGCTGCGCCTCGGGTGTTGCGGCTGCCTGATGTTGCGGACGAGGTGTTTGTAAAGTATAACCGAGACGTTTGAGATATTTCCAACCTGACACGTCACTGACACGACGCTGGAGCGTCTCGGATATCCACGCAGCCACTTTCGGACCCGTCCAAAGACCCCCATCAGCAGGAGGCGCAGAAAGGGCAGCTGCAAGGGCGGCTTGCTGTGTTTCATCCAAAAAACGCACGCCTGTATTATTTTTGCGTTTATCTCGCAGAGCGGCTTCGCCTTCAGCATTATAGCGTTTGAGCAACTTGCGAACCCAGTCCGGCGTGCATCCTACAATCTCAGCGACTTGCCGGGGGGTGCGTGAATCTCTGGTATCCGCAAGGAGCCAAATAATATGCCAGTGCGTCCGTTCCCGAAGACATTCACATTCAAGATACCTTTGTTTAACAACTTCTACTGAAAAGTGGGGGAAAACCTCATGTTTTTGCTTTTTCATCTCTTCACAATAACATATCTAAAAAATATACACAAGAATAGTCGCGTTAATATGGTATAAGGTCTTACCAAGAAGGATAAGGTTTTCCTCCTCTGCCAACCATGGAGTGAAATTCTGCGCTTCGTCGGGCCAGACTTCGCGTAACTCAACGGGTTCAAGGCGGGAAAGTTTTTTAGCCATAAAATGCTGTCTCCTTTACCATAATTCGTTTCTTTATGTTCATGTGTCATAATCAACATACCATATCTCTGTGCCGAAATCAACTGAATTTTATATTGACACAAACCTCCAATTTCTGTAAAATGCTGTTCAAAACAGCAGGACAAGGAGAAATCATGAATCGTAGAAATTTTTTAATTCACGGAAGTACTGCCGTGGTAGGACTGCTGCTCGCAAATAGTCCCCTGCGTCTGTATGCAGGGCAGGACCATAGTCATGGTCATACGCTACCAGCACTACGCTACCCGCACGATGCGCTTGAACCTCACATTGACAAACGCACGATGGAAATCCATCACGGAAAACACCACCAAGGCTATGTCAATAAGCTCAATGCAGCGATCGGGAATCATCATGACTTGGAGCATACATCCGTTGAAGATCTACTTCGGAATATTGATAAAGTGCCAATGGACATTCGCCAAGCCGTGATCAATAGCGGCGGCGGACATGCCAATCATACACTCTTTTGGAGTATTATGATTCCCGGTGGTAGTGAGGTAACAGGCAGGGTCGCGGAGGCTATTCAATCCAAATTTGGTTCATTTGATGCCGGCAGCGAGATGTTCGATAATATAGCGAAGGCACATTTTGGATCAGGGTGGGTGTGGCTTGTCGTTGATGAAAATAAGAAATTGCAGATCTATGCCACCTCGAATCAGGATAGCCCACTAATGAAGGGACATACCCCTATCCTCGGTCTCGATGTCTGGGAACACGCCTATTATCTCAAATACCAGAACCGGCGCGCCGATTACATTGATGCTTGGGGTCAAGTCATCAATTGGAAAATGGTTAACGCCAACTATGTTGCGGCAATGAAAGCTTAACCAGCGTCCACCAATAATGAGGAGACACCATGGAGCGTAGGGATTTTTTACGACGTAGCGGTCTAACGCTTACAGGGCTGCTGCTCAGCCCGTGGGCAGTTTATGCGTTTCCACGCCGTGAGGGTGAAGTGCTCATTCCGTTCACCGATCAACCACCGAAACCGCCCTCAGAAAGTGGCTTGTTAGATTGGAACAAATTTGATACCTTTATCACTCCGAACAATGAATTTTTCAATGTTTCACATTACGGCAAGCCTGAAGTCGATCTCGCGGCGTGGAAATTAGAGGTGAGCGGCTTGGTTGATAATCCGCTGATGCTTACGATTGAGGACATTAAAGCACGTCCGCAACAGGAGGTAACCTTTACGTTGGAATGCTCCGGCAATCACGGGTTTCCAACGTTCACTGGCGCAATTGGCAACGCTAAATGGACAGGCACCCCTCTCGCACCGATCCTCAAGGAAGCCGGCATCCAAGAAGACGGCATTGAGGTGATCTTCTTCGGACACGATGTCGGCGAAGAGGAACGACGAGATGTAAAGATGCGTCAGAACTTCGCACGGAGCATGTCCGTTGAAGACGCACTGGAGGATACCAACCTCCTCTGCTATGAGATGAACGGTGAACCGTTACCGCACGACAACGGCGCACCGCTACGCCTGATTGCCCCCGGCTGGTACGGCATCGCCTGTGTCAAGTGGCTCAAACGCATTGAAGTGCGGGATACCCGGTTTATGGGAAGATTCATGGGACGTGACTATGTCACGATGCGTGAAGAGAAACGTCCCGATGGCGAATCGGTCTGGATGGAAACCTCGGTCGGTAGAACGCAATTGAAATCGTTAGCTGCAAAAGTAACCTACATCGGCGGTAAATACCGCATCTACGGTGCGGCGTGGGGTGCCCCTATCAAGACCGTTGAGGTCAGTATTGATGGCGGGGCATGGCAAAAGGCGACGATTGACCCCGAAGAGGACGCGGAATTCGCATGGAAAATCTGGCATCTCGACTGGAACAGTCCATCGAAAGGTGAACACACTGTCGTCTCCAGAGCCGTTGACACGAAGGGAAACATCCAGCCCGCGGGTGACTCTGACTACATCACAGGGAAACATACCTATTGGGAAAGTAACGGTCAAGTCATCCGCCATGTCAATATCGAATAGAAACCTCTTCGTAGGTTGGAAACTTACAAATCGTTCGTACCACCGAGTCCAGTTCAAACTTAACCAGAAACCTGCCCGAAACGAAGTGGAGGGCAGAGCAAAAACTTAATAATTAGAAAAATATGAATATAACCGACGCACAGAAACAGCAATTCCAAGAGGAAGGCTATTTCATTTTGAAGAATGTTATTCCAGAACCGCTTCTGGAACTACTTCGCGGTGAATGCGGGACCTTTATCAATCAGGCGGATGCTGAGATGGAGCGGCAAGACACGGATGTGCTCGGTCTCAATCATCGCGGGAAGCGGTATTTCGTCTCAAACTGCTTCAGGAAACAGCCGACGCTTCGCGAATTTCTGTTCAGCGACCTGATGGCAGATGTCTGCCGTGCCACCTTAGGCGATACCGCGTATCTCTTCTGGGAACAGTATGTCGTTAAGGGAGCAGAAGAGGGGATGAAGTTCAGTTGGCATCAGGATTCAGGCTACGTCGGTTATCCCGATCATAAGCCGTATTTAACCTGTTGGTGTGCGCTTGATGATATGTCCGAAGAGAACGGGACGGTCTACGTGATGCCGTTTTCTCGCATCGGTGTCCGTTCGTGGGTGAAGCATATCCGAGACGATGAGAGCAACGACCTTGTGGGCTATTTCGGGCCAGAAAAAGGTGTGCCTGCTATCGTACCTGCGGGAAGCATTGTGGCGTTTACAAGTGTCAATTTCCACTGTAGCGGGACGAACTATACGAACGGTCTGCGGCGTGCGTATCTCGCACAGTATTCGGCAGAGCCGCTCCTTTCACACGACGGGAGTCGTCTCTGGGGCAATGCAGAGCCATTGTTACGGGATGGCGAGTCTGCTGTCGGGGAACCACCACCGGAGATTACGTCGCGGTTTGATTAGGATAGGTTATGCGGTGGAGTGATCCGCCGCTCGGATTTACTTTGTATTTTATTCCGTATTATCAAGTGCTTGAAGGGATTGTCCAATCTCGGTTTTAAGGTCTTGGTCGTTGGTTTCCTCTGCTAATGCCAACGCTTTCTGAAAATCTGCTTTTGCTTCTTGTGTTCTACCCAAGATGGCGTTTGCTTCGCCTCGTGTATGGTAGGCTTCCGCCAAAGATGGATTTAGTTGAATTGCTTCGTCACAGTCAGTAAGCGCAGATTCTGTTTGACCTAACTTAATTTTGGCAAATCCCCTATTAGTATAGGGCCAGGCATCATCTAAGTTTAGACGGATAGATTCATTGCAGTCAGCAATCGCAGATTCATATAGACCAAGTTTATTTTTCAAATGGGCTCGGTTGTTATAAGCTTGTGCGTTACCTGGTTCAAGCTTGATAGTTTGGTTGCAGTCAGCAATCGCAGATTCATATTCTCTTATTCCATATTTAGCATAGCCTCGCAATAAATAACCTTCAGCAGAATCTGGGTTGAGACGAATACTTTCGTCGAAATCTACAATCGCAGATTTATATTCTCCTATTCCACGTTTAGTATAGCCTCGCAATAAATAACCTTCAGCAAAGTCTGGGTTAAGGTGGATACCTTCGTCAAGATCTACAATCGCATCTTCATGTTGATTGAGTAGGTATTTTGCAATACCTCTCAAGAAGTAAGCACCAACAAAATCTGGGCCGAGCTGGAGAGTCTCGTCGAAATCATTAATTGCAGCTTCATATTGTCCTAGTTTGTATTTAGCATACCCTTGATCGAAATAGGCTTGGGCATCATCTGGCCCAAGTTGGAGACCTTTATCAAAATCAGCAATGGCTGTTTCATATTGTTCTAATTTAATCTTTGCACGTCCGCGCATGAAGTAGACTTGGGCATCATCTGATTTGAGTTGGAGTGTCCTATCAAAATCGGCAATCGCAGCCTCATGTGTCCCTAGTACCCATTTTGAATAGCCTCGCTGGAAATAAATTACATGTACAAGGGAATGGTCTAAATTCAATCGAATACTTTCATCAAAATCGGCAACTGCGGACTCATAGCAACCCAGCGCAACTTTCGCCATACCTCGCGAGAAGTAAACTATATATACGAGCGAATTGTCTAGGTTTAGTCGTAAAGTCTCGTCAAAGTCAGCAACTGCGGACTCATAGCGATTCAGTGAGGCCTTTGCAATACCTCGCAATAAGTAAGCTTCGGCAAAATCCGGGATAAGTCGCACAGTCTCATCTAAATCGACAATTTCAGACTCATATTGACCTAATGATCCTTTCGCCCTTCCTCGGTTGTAGTGAGCATAGGCATACTCCGGATCAAGTTGTATTGCTTGGTCATAAGCGGAAATTGCTTTCTTTTTTTTCTCTCCTTTCAAAAAAAGACTACCAATGGAAAAAAATGCCTCCGCTGCAAGATTATTTGTGGGTTTTTCTGAGACATCGGTGGTGGAATTCCCTTTTTGAACCTCACTTTTTGCGTCGTTTGGTGTTGTATTTGCTGTTAGTTCGGGAAACAGTTCTGCCAGTTTTGGAAAGTGTTCGTCCTCATACTGTGAGATAAGGACACCGATGAAATCCATCAATGGTGCCAAAGAATGTTTTTCATCATCACCAACAATATAGATTAACTCTTTTAGCACCGCATCAAGTCGTTCATAGTCGGCTTCGGTCAGTGTAGCGAAACTGTCATTTGCGTTCCGATTTACTATATCGGTTAACGTTTCAAGTGTCTCCACAAGCCATTGATAGTCGCTTTCCGGATACGGATCGAATCCGACCTGTTGTACCGGTGCTTGTGTTGGTTCGGAAGGAAACATCGGAGTTTCAGGAGCAATTTCCCATATCAGTGTTTGTAGATGCTTGGAACTGAACTCAGCAACTGCTTGCTTTTGGCGGAGCGCGCTAATGTCTATTTTCTCAAATAAGACATTAAGCCCCAGAGAAACTGGTGTTGGTGATACATTCTGTGTAGGAGGTTTTTCAGTTAACATAGTTTACTTTCTCCAATTTCCTGTATCATATTCGTCGTGCGTTAGTACCTGATCAATAATCACGACCTGCTTCGCGTATTGCACAACCGCAATGAGACGGGCATCGTTACCACTAATATTGAAAACCGTCAATGTTACTGAGTCGCGATTAAACCTTCGGGGTCGGACCTTCACTGGTGAAACGCGTCCGAAGGTTTCACGCAAGTCGATAATTGACTTGAAACTTCCTTCTCCCATCAATCGCGCCCAATGGTTGAGGGATGCACGAGTATTCGGATGTCGCTCTGCAAATTTCGCCAACTCATTTTCTCTAACAATTCGCATAAAACATTCGTATGGTATGTCTGTTGTATTTAAAGACTGCTCCAGTTTTTGAAAGGTCGGCAGAGAATTCGCAGCCAGTCAGGTTATAGTTATCTCGTTAAATCCGTGCTGCGGAACAGCGAATATTATACCACACGAAAACTTGAATGGCAAAAAAATTGCCTTGATGGGATAGCACGCTCAAGTTGTTCCTATTCGTCTTGGGAGAGTTTACCGCTAACGTTGCTAACCGGATGGCGACTAAACTCAGTCAGATAGTTCCCGATTCTATCTTGGATATCCCGCGCAGGTACAGGGGAACCGACGTAATGGCTGATAAGGACGCCGAACGCAAAGACTTCATCATCTGCTGTCACAGTATAGCCAGCAAGGGCAGAGACACCACTCAACGTCCCTGTTTTCGCACGCAACACCTTTTCGGCGTACATCCCTTGCATCCGATTTCCTAAAGTGCCGTCAACGCCAGCAATCGGGAGCGATGCCAAATACTCTGGCATCAACTCAAAGTTGTGATACATATAGACGAGCAGCTGCGTGAGCAATTCAGTGTTGAGAAGGTTGTACCGAGAGAGTCCAGAACCGTCAACAAACCGATGTGCCGGCGGTTCGCCTATGGTTTCAGTTAAGAATGCGGTGACAGCCTCTCTCCCCTTTGTCCACGTTCCCGGTTCACCCATCACTTCAGCACCGACTGCTTTGAACAGCAATTCAGCGATCCAATTGTCGCTCGGTTTGTTCATTAATTTGAGGATGTCTGCAAGTGGCGGCGATAGGTGTTTAGCAATCGTGCGTGCATCTAATGGCACTGTTCCAGGCACGACATCACCCGTCACCTCAATACCTTTTTCCACAAGCTCGTTTTTAAGCAGATAGCCGCACGCAAGAGCTCTGCTTCGTGTATTGGGATCGGGCTCTATTTGTCTGATGCTTAAAGCACTGATCCGAAGCGGTTTATCGTCCCACATCCATCCAGGACCTTCCCGAACAGTATCAAGATATGTTGTGTCAACAACAATGTCGCCCTGTATCGATTTCAAGCCAGTTTCAAGCAACGTATCGACCAGTTTTACTATATCAAAAGGTTGAAGCACCGGATCGGCTCTACCTTTGAGATAGAGGTTCCCTGTCATTTGTGTATCCGCATTCGCATCAACATAAAGGGTTGTTTCAAACTCGTAGTCTGACCCCAGTTTTGCCAAAGCGGTCGCTGCCGTGAAAAGTTTCGTTGTGGAAGCAGGATGATGTAGTTTGAGGGGATTCTTTTCATAAATCACCTCTCTTGTTGCCACAGCAACAACCTTTATGCCGACGCTTGCTGTTGTGAACAACGTTTCTTGTAAAACGGCATCAATATCGGCGTGTAGTGTTTTGATGGGGTCTGCAGAGGCTGTTGGTAACTGGGTTTCAACCGGTTTCGGCTTTATCACCGATAATCCACAACTTGAGAACAACAACGCCACGCAGACAAGCAAAATAGTATAGGTTTTCATGATAATTAAATAATAGCACAATTGCGTCGATTATGAAAGGAAAACGCGGCATGCTTTCAGGGGCATTTAGTTGTACATATTTACTTTATATATGTGTGTGTTTTTTCCTCTGTAGGAGCGAGCTGTGCTCGCGATATTGCGGAAAAACGTCAACATCTGTAAACGAAAACCAAAATTAAAACCGAAAACTAAATAGCCCTGGGCATGCTTTTGCTTATCTTTGCTTCACATTGAGGGATGGTTCAATCCGTCGCGCCCCAAGTTGAAAAAGTGCATTGTTTATGGGTGTTTCAAAGGTGAAAACGGGTTTGCCCCACGTCACTACCATCTGTGCGAATTCCAACGTTTTGCTGTCTTCAGCGGCATACGCGATACAGATTTTGTCTGCAAGTGCTGCAACGAAAGCGTTGCGTTGGTTCGCCAATGCAGCAGTCGATTGGTGGCGATTCTCGAAGATGGATAAGATTAATAACCTTTCTTCGGCGAATGCGTCTTTCCATGCTGGTTTCAGTCGCATCTTTTCGATGCTCCGTGCCGGACAGTAGAGAATCGGTTGTGCCCCACGCAGTAAGACGCGAAGGCATTCCTGTTCAACTGGCGAGTGATAGCCACCAATCGTTGGGATACCCTTTTCCTTGAATGTTTGAGCCAAGTCGTGCGCCTTCAAGATAATTTCCCCGGGACATTTGCTGGAGCAGAAGAGTGCCCAGAGTTCTCCGTTTAAGCTGGTATTTTGTCCCGGTAACAAGTTGATATTCCCGAGCATCCAGATCGTTGCTGGGGTTTCTGTTTTTAGGTAGCCCTTCAACCCTTTCAGGTAATTCTTGTCTGTTTGTGTAATGTGTTGAATTAACTGCGGCACTTCTTATTGATGTCCTGTTTCCCATCGTTATTCAGCCATAACTCATGCGACTATGGCTACAGATTTCGAGGTGAGTTCAGTATGATGCTCAAGTTTTTCCAATAAGGCGTACAAATAGTTGACGGTAAAATCCTGTAGTCGCCCGTTTCTCAAATCAGTCATTTTAGATTTGCGCATTTGCAAAAAATCAGCAGTTTCTTTCTGCGTCATGCCCTGATCAGCAATCAAACGGTTAATCTTATATGTGAGTTTTGCTTTTGCTAATTTTTCATCGTGGGACAGAAGATCCAAATCCTTAAAAACGTTTCCTGAACTGACGGTATAGTCTGCCATGGTTTATGTGTCTTTCGCCTGGACCCAGGGCTATTTAGTTTTCGGTTTTTAGCCCGATTTTGGACCCCCCAGGCCCGGTAGGCGCGGTTTGCAACCGCGCCGGACTTGAAAAAGAGGATCCAAAAATTTAGAAAATCCGAGAATTTGTTTAAAACTAAATGACCCTGTGCCTGGACCCGTCTAAAGTAGTAATATTTTAACAAAACTTGGCAATTAGTGCAAGGATAACCTTCATCGAGAAATGCGATTGACACCGTGATGAATGTCTGCTAAGATGCTGAAACTCAGTTTTCACGACAGACACTTAAATCTGACGATATATTTGAGGTGTCACCTATGGAACAATATTTAGAGATTCAAAAACCTGAACTTGGCTATACTTACGAGTTTGAGGTCGATCAACTCTCTCAGATGTCCGAATGCTTGGAGGCACACGGTTTCGCGATTGTCAAAGATGTCTTGCCTCCTGAGTTAGTCGACAGTCTAAAGCAAGCAGTCTTTGATGGGACGGATCCAAACGGAGAATTAGAACATGGGGAGAGCCGGACCCGACACGCGTGGGTTGAGTCTGGAGCGGGAGCTTGGCAACTGCTCGGATATGATCCCTTTATGAAAGTCCACCGGCACCTGATTGGTGCTCAAGAACTAACTGTCCACCGCTCTGCTGCTATCATTCGGATGCCCGGATCCCAGCCTGTCGGGTGGCATACCGACTGGTGTGGGTTCTCAACGGACGCACCGAAAAATTCGGGTGAGGTGCTGAACCGTGGGTTGTGGCCCTCAGGCAAATGGTTTTACTTGACCGGTTCTCGTCCGGAACACGGTGGGTTATGCGTGATTGAGAATTCTCATGTCAAGGACTGGAAGGGACCTGAAGGGTTCAACATGACCGCGGACAGACGTTCCTTTTACAAGATCGGTGAAGAGGAAAAAGCGTACGTCGGTTTTGATATTCCGGGGTTAGTGCCGCTCTTTACGAATCCGGGGGATATGATTGTGTTTGCACATCGGACATATCACGGTGCATTCCCGAACCAGATTGATGAGATTCGGTTGTCGTGTGCCATCGGTTTTCGGAATCGGGCCCACCACATTGATATTCCGTGGGAGATCCCAGATGACGGTAGACAGTTCTTAGCAGATTTGCCACCACATTTTCAGCAGTATACGCATGGGTACACCAGCATTGATGTGGCTTGGCGAGGGTAATTGTCTGAATCGCGGATGACACGGATTGTAAGAGTTTTCAGCTGTGCCAGTCTCTTCTGTAGGAGCGAGCTGTGCTCGCGAGACTCATAACGAATGTTGTATCAAGCAGAAAGTTGACGATGCGGTTCAGGTGGTGCGCCGTTTTGCAACCAGAGGATAGGTCGTTCTTCCGTTCGATCAGGATTTACCCAGATAATATCTCGGATTTCGCCAACCTGTTGAGAGGCTTGTTTGAAAAGTCCTCGGATAGTTTCATCAAGTGAAATGATAGCCTGATCGGTTTCCAATGCCGCTCCGAGGAGGTGAAAATCCTTTAGCATCGCGTTGATGTCTTTTTCTTCAACCGCTGTTGCTTCAATTTCGTCATACAACGCTCTATTTTGAGGAAGTTCGATATAGTGGAATCTCCTTGTGGCAATCATATCTCCTAACCATTCGGCTGCAAAATTCGATTGGTGCTCATCCCACTCTTCGGATAATTCAAACGTCATCACAACATAGTGAGGAGAGTCGTCTCGAAAGGTTTCAAGAAATTCGGTGCAGTTAATTGATACGGATGCGGTTGCTCCATCACCACCGGCAGCGCGGGCAACCGAAGCATTCACAACGAGTCGTTTTAAACCTCTTGAGCGCATATTATGTCCCTTCAACGAAACGCGACCGTGCTGCTTTTATGTAACCACTTTGAGCACTGAGACTGACATCTGCAAAATCTACGGGCCAATCACCATAAGTCCCCGCTTCGTCTAAGTCCCCGCTATTAATTTCGGTCGCACCATCTTCGCGCCGTGTGAACCAGTGCAGCTTCACCAACTCCGGTGAGAGATCTCCTTCAGCAACAAGTGTCTGAATCCCTAAAAGCAGCAGTGAACTGTGTGTTTCCGCGACGACACGCACACCCCGTTTTACCGCGTCTGCCAGTACTCGCGCTAACGCAACTTGTGCGCGAGGGTGAAGGTGGAGCTCAGGCTGTTCAAGATAAACCAACCTTCCTGGGTCTGCAGCAATCAGTGCCACTAAAATAGGCAGGACTTGCGACACCCCTAATCCGGCATCGGCAATGTTGAGCATATCCTTATTTTTAGTTTCATCCTGTGAGAGACGATTAACTTTAATTTCAACGCCGACATCACTAACTTTTCGGGTGCCAATTTTCCCTGTTAATCCAAGGGTATAAAGGGCATTGCCTAACGTTATCAGACGTTTGTCTCTTGTCCTCTGCCACTTGTGAATGAGACTCGCGACATAATTTTCAAACGTGCCGGGATACAATGGTCCAGTACTGTTCAGTTTGTAAGTGCGCTCTGGGTTTCCTCTTAATGTGGGGATGTGGATGCTTTCAAGAATATAGTATTCAACGATCTCGGTAAGATTTAAGGTCAGCTCGTCCTCTTGAGATTCAAAATCCAAAAAACAACGTGAACGCTTCACTGTATCTGCATTTTCAAGTATATATCGATTTGCCTGCGATTTGATTGCTTTAGATGGCATATCAGGATACAAAATCCAATGTTCTGAAGATTGATTCCATGGCTTGTTTTCCACAGTCATTTTGGCGATTTGAATTCCCTGCCGCCCTTTTTCGTAAGTTGTGGTCACCGAGTGAGAAGTGACGAAGTCACAAGTCTCAACCCGAATTTGAAAACAATCTGTCTTTTTTTTCTCCGGTAACATGGACAAGAATTGCACTGCTTCAGTAAATTGGACATTCGGTCCATCAATCAACAGTGGTCCCGGATCATAAGGTGCCTCCAGGGTCTGTTTCAGCATCAATAGGGGTTGCATGATGCTCGATTTCCCGGAACTGTTCGCGCCAGCAAGAATCGTCAGCGGATGGATGTCAATTTCGCACTCCTCCGCAATGGACTTGAAGCCTTTCACAGCTATCTTGGTAATGCCGTAGTTCGTTTGTTCTGACATGTAGAACCTGCTCCTTGTAATAATCGCTTACTTAATCGTTCACCTAATCGTTCACCTAATCGTTCGCTTTTTGTATGTACTTGGTTCCTCTTCCCTTTCCTTTCACATCCAATAAACTCTTATCCGCCATATCCCGTAGTTCCTCATAGGCGGTTGTGTTTGAAACATGATTAATCTGGACGTATTCCTTCCTCGTGATTTGCCTGTTTTTTTGTATATGAAACAGGGCGTTCTTTTGACGCTCGTTCAATTGTTCTGAAATGTCGTCAATTTCAACATAAGTGCTCTCTTGAATCGGGGAATCAAAGATGATTTTCGTCTCAATGACGACTTGTGCCAGTTAACTGATTGTTATTTTAGATTTCACAAATATCTAAGTGTTGCCCAGACGAAAAAGCAGTGCACGCCTTTTCTGTCTGAATAAATCCATCCTTATGTTATCCTATAAGTCAAGAAACAAAAGGAGGCATAAGGATGGATTTACAGTATACTTTAGAACGCATTGCGTTGCAACTGAAAAATAAATCCCGCACCCTCAAGCAGGTTGCACGGGTGTTTCAAAAGATGATAAAAACGCTTTATGAGGCTCACTTCCCAAATGCTGAGGCACGCCGTCCGGGCCCCACCCCGAACTGCCCAGATGCCGATATTCTAACGGTCGCATGGTTGCTTGAATACATCGGTGAAGACAGCGAGAACTCGGGGTATCGACGCATCAAGGCAGAACTAAAAACCGTCTTTCCCGGTTTACCGGAGCGGTCGCGTTTCAATCGTCGGCGAAGGAACCTTTCTACAGCGAGTGAAGTCATCCGTCAGGCATTGACGAACTGCTTGCCAAAGGCAGATGTCTTTATCGTTGATTCTTTTCCGATCCCTGTCTGCGATTTCAAACGTGCGAATGCTTCAAAGTCTGATTTCAAGTGGGCGGATGGCACTGGAACACTCGCGACTTATGGAAACTGTGCGACGAAAAGCCTGGGAACATTTTTCGGTTTTCGCGGAACATTGATAACGACAGCTAACGGAGTGCCTATTGACTTCGGCATTACCTCTGCTAATAGAGATGATCGAGACGTGTTACCCTTGCTTGCTGAACGCGGGGAGTATCCGATTGTTCTTGGCGATAAAGGTTATATCTCTCAACAACTTCAGGCAGAACTCATCGAAACCCAAGCAACCGTCTTATTACCGACGCTGAAAAGAAATCAAAAGCAACAGTATCCTGAGAGTTTTCGCAAACTTCAGGTGCGGATGCGTCGTCGTATTGAGACGACAATCGGTCAACTCACAGAACAGTTTCATGTTTCTCGGGTTCGTGCCTTGAAGCATTGGGGGTTGCTAACGCGTATGAGCAATAAGTTCGGTAGTTGTCTTCTCGGTGCTTTCGTAAATCAATGCCTCGGACGCCCTTTGATGAAACTCAAAGACCTCGTTCTCGCATAAGGAAATATCTATGAAGACAAGATTAATTAGCACAAGTCGTCTCAATGGGGTGAAATTCATAACGCGGTGCTTTGTTTCCCCACTCCCTGCATAACCTTTGCATCATCCTGATGCCGGCACCGTACCGTTCAATGAAACCAACATCAAACATAAATTGACTCAAAGTAGGGTTTACCGGTTTGTGGGTCGGTTCGTTTGGACTAACGCCTTCTGAAAAAGTGCCGGGGTTAATAATCTCAATGCGATCATCAAATATGAAGACCCTGACATCAGCTAACTGAGACGGGTTTTATCCGACACGCTTCAACACGTATCCACAACACTGATTTCCCCTCTACGTCAACTGCGCCAATTTCCAGAACCACCCGCGGCTCGGTTGCTTGGGCAATCCGGTTTGACAAGTTTCTTAGCGTCTCTTTGCCAATGGTAATTCCTCTAATTTCTCCGCTATCAGATACGCCAATAAGAATCGTGCCGCCGTCGGTATTCGCAAACGCAGCAGCAGTCTCAATAGTTTCCTGATCGAAGTTCTCTTTGAATTCGGTCGTGGTGTTTTCTCCGTGTGTAATGCGTTGTTTGAGATCAATGGTTTCCATATTTTTTGATAAGATCCAAATGCCTATTCCTCTTCCCAAAAAATTTCAACGGGAATTGGCTTACTGTGTCCCTTGTATATTAACTTGACCCGTATTGTGCCAGATTGACGCGGCGGGGTGACTATAATTTCCTATCTAAAGGCCTCCCTTTGCAAATGCAATAAGTGTCTGCGTCAGCCACTCTGTGTCGGGGAGTTCGGTAAGGACTCTATCGTGGAGGGCCCCTTCCAATTCTGCGATGTAGCGTTCTTCTTCCTGTCGTCCGAGATCTTGTTGCCACTGTTTGAAGGCGGTACGTTCCGCTCCTTCAAGGTAGTATATAGCCGCGCGAATGAGTTGTGTGTGCGTATCCACGGCACGGATATATTCGCTCGGGTCACCTGAGCGTTTAACAAGCAACCCTCCAGCAAGGTGGCTCCAGGCGGTCATCTTGGCGAGCGCGAACATGTTCAATTCCTGCCGGTTCATTTTGAGTACATGGAGCCAGGATGCAAGTTCACTTGCCGTATACTGCCGACCCTGCGGCGTTTTCAGGTTAAATCTGAGTGTCGTAAAAGGTGCCGTTGGATCGTCGGTGCCTTGCCTTCGAGGTAGGTATCGGAGTCGCCTCAGTCTAAGCCCGGTTAGGGTTGCACCGATAAGTGCATTCGGGTAAACCCCTTTTGCGGGAAAATTGAGGGCGGAAATATGGGGCAACGTGGCTTTTTCGATACGCGCGAGCATGGCGAGCGAATCGCCTTCATAGTCGGCTACCTCAAGGTCATCAATAACGCGGGGATCCACACCGGCTATCTCGCCGAATTCTTCTTGTGTTTGACCGCCGGAGGTACGTAAATCATAGACATGTAGCGAAATCTCAAAATTAACCCCTTCCTCCTCCAGCCGAGCTAGTTTTTCGGGATCCCCCTTAATGTAGAGCTGATGCATAATTTCAACTGCATCTGTCGTAGTCCTTTTACCATGCATAATCGATCTCCTGTGTGTGAAGTGCAGGATTTTGTTCAAATTGCCGTTTTCGGTTGCGTGAGCGTTGCACGTCACGCTGTGAAACAGCAGCGGTCTTTTTCGCGATCCCATCCGTGAGGACAGCAACATCACCATCATGCCAGAAGTAGAAGAGCCGGTACCTGATCGTGCCATATCGCGTCCGCAACTCATAGATTTCCGCTGTGATTCGGTGGGCATGCGGATGTCTGAGATCGCGGCCACCCTCTTGCAACTGCTCAATTGCTTTCAGACATTTTTCCTGGTGCTCTGCAGGCAAACTATCAAGCCAGTTTTGGATAGGGACACGCCCACTCCGCTCGCGATAGAAGACGACTCGCGGCGGTTTTGTTTCTGCTTGTGTCATGTGTGTAGTTTACCACGCTTTGGTAGGATTATCAAGCGAATTTCTAACTGGGAAAGGCGAGGCACCACCTCTGTTTCTCACTGGGTGTGTTTGCAGGTTGTGGTGTTTTCATAGACTGTTTAGAACTCCTTTTGTTTACAATTTTAACAGAAGTTGAGAATACGTGCAACCGTATTACACAAAAATCCCAGAAAGTAAATGGCGCGCGTTTCAGAGTATTCAGAGTAAATCTGAAAAGTGATAAATTTGAGAAAAGGTTGTAAATCCATACTGTGAGTGGATTTAGGTGGTTTTTGCAGAAGGTTTCTCGGAAGTTTACTCTGAAATTTTATAGGCGGGAGAAGGGGCTTAAACTGACACTGTCTGAATCAGGATTTTCAGGATTATAGAGTTTTTGTGATTGACATGAGTCTTTTCCAGTATTGCCGAACTGTTCTCTTAAACTTCACATGGGAAAAAACGCATTTTCAATAAGCCGTTTAATCCCATACCACTTTACGCTCCAATTGCCGATTGTTGTAGTTGGTCTATGAACCGTAAAATGCTTTCCTTCCTCAGGTAGATACTCCCGGTATTTCAACCATTCTATCGTAGATTGAAGACTGTCTGTAGCATCTAACTTTGCTATTAGATGGTTAGCTCGAATGACCGGAACTTCTGGAGATTGCACATTACCATACCCAATCCAATTCTCCGATACAACAACCCCTTCAAGGCTGTAACTGGAGTCAATGTTAAGTTTTTCCAATAACAATTTGTGGTTTCCCGCAAAAGCCTGTTTCAGTTTTAGAATCTGAGAGATACCCTCTTTAATCTCTTTAGATTTATTAATACGTTCATGCGCTGTAGTTGGCGCAATGAACCATTTGAGTTCTAAAAGTAGACACGCTTTTTCGGAATGATCCACAAGAGCAAGGTCAACGTCTGTTAAGTTTGTTATATTGCCCGAAATGAATTTAAAGTCTTTATCAGATAAACCGGCGGTAAAGTGCTGTTTCATAAGACCTTCTTTTTCACCAACTAACTTTGCGTAAATCTCTTTTTCAGATGGTAACTTATTTACAAGCGAAATAAAATTCCGTTCTGCTGCGGAACAGATCCATATATTAGGCGCAATTGCATAATGCTCTGAATTCAGTTTAATTAGAGGCTGCAAAGCAGGGTTAGGTTGTTTGATGCCCGCATTTCCGTAGGTTAGATCATCAAATATGCTTTTTACCTTTACGTCTGACAAACCAGAATATCTAACCACCCGTCTTAGCAGTTCTCCGTAGGTTAGCACGTAAATACTATCAAGATAGCCTTTGTGTTCACACCCCATAGTCCCAGCCAATTGCCGTGCAGTCCAGTGGATATGTGCTATAGCGCAAACTACTTCAAAAACCTTCCGAAAATCTCCCAGTGTATAACGACTAAATTCCCAGTCGCTCGGCAGCAAAAACATGCCATCAAATAGCGGTTCCAAATACTTTTTCATATCAGCGACCATTCTTGGATTCAATTTGTAACGAAATCTATCGCCTTGGACCCTTACAGAATCCAGGATCGCTGTTGCAGGAGAATTACGCGGATTCAGATCAGGTTGTGCTTCTTGAAGTTCATGCGCGTCAATTAAGATATTATATGCTTCGTATTCTATACTTGTGAAAAAATCCCCTGTCGGCTGAATAGTTGATTCTTGAAGCTCCAATTCAAGCACTCCATCGGTGGCATACGTGTATGCGAAAACAATCAAGTCATATTTCTGTCCTAACTCAAATAAATCCTTGGATGCTTTGTGAATGTCTGGGTCATAAGCAAAGTGGATTTCCCCATCTTGTTCACAATCACGGTGGAGCCAAGAGACAGGATGCTCAATTTCATTAATAAAATCACTCCCTAACGCATGGCGGTCTTGTATTCCAACTATACCATCAATTTGCTCATTTAGCATATACTCTTCAGCAGACCGTAGTAAATACGATGCCGCAGTCGCAAATGGGAGCTTGAGCAAAGGATTAGATTTGTAATAGTTATCTATTTCCTTCTCAATTTTTCGTAGTTTAGGTGAGACATTATCAGTGTTTGTCATGATGAAATCCTGTCCATTGGCTGCGTTAGTTTCCCAACCCCATCCGATACTTGATATCGTAGTTGATGATGAAGTCTAATTCTTCATCTGTAAAACCGTAGTGTCTGGAAAGCACACGGTCTATTTCATCAATCGTTAGTTTTGACTCGGAGTTCTGATATTTAATAGTTTGTGATGTTCCCCTTGTTTTACTCCTAATTTCATACTTAATAGCGTTTCCAAGCAATTCCTGTTCGAGATTTTCTGCAAGACAGATTAATTCTTTTTCTACACGTTTGTCGGTAGGGTAATTGAACTGAAACGAAAAAATCATGTAATCTTTTAGATTAAACAAATCGTAGTTAATAAAAAAACGGAATTAGTCGTTTTGGACTTGGAATTTTTCATTTTTTCAGATTTCACCGCTCATACTTTCGGTGAGAAACTTCGCGAAGATATTTTCATCGCGGTAGTTGTATTTATAGCACGCCTCTGCGAGATACAGGGGCGTGTATTGTGTTGAATAGTGGTGATGCGATCCATACCACGCACGCTTCACAAAAGACCAAAAACCTTCCATTGTGTTCGTATGTATCCCATCAGGCTCCCATTTCTGACTCCGGTTCATCGTTTCATGCTTCATCTCTTTACCGATAGAGTTATAGCCTTTATATTGGTCGGTATAGAGTTCGGCATCGTCTATTTTCACAAACGTCTTGATAAACTCAGCGATTGTGTTACCCTTGACATTCTCAACAAGTTCAGCGACAACTTTCCCGCCTCTTGCGACGGCACCAAGCACGACATCTTTCGCTGTGCCGCGCCCGCGTTTACGGGGTTCGCCAACCTCTTTATCGTAGTCTTTCTTGCGTTTGCCACCGATATAGGTTTCGTCTGCCTCAACAATTCCTTGTAGTAAGACGTTATCCTTCGCCATCTCTGCGCGTATACTCATCATTAGACGCCAACATGTTTTTTGTGGTAACCCCAAATCGCGTGAGAGTTGACAACTTGAGAGGCTTTTCTTCGCATTCGCCATCAACGAGATAGCGAGAAACCATTTCTGAAGCGGTATCTTCGTCCCTTGAAAGAGTGTTCCGTGTGTTGCCTTGAACGAGGATCGGCAATCGTGGCAATTCCAGCGTCCAATACGTCCTATAGCGTGTTCGGTCCGGCGTCTGACGTGTGTAGACTCACAATGTGGACATTCTGGGGATCCCTGCCATCTGAGACGTTCTAAATACGCAATACAAGCCTCTTGCGTTGGAAACATCTCCATAATCTTGATCACATCCATCAGAAAATGCTCCTCTATTATTTTAGGGGTTGCATTTCCTGAGTCAATTCTGATAAAATAATCAGATAAGGGGAATCAAGAAAAGCCACCCGCTTTTTTGGGTTCGATAGGGGACTCACAATCCCCTATTTTCTTATCTATATTGTATCACATAAACCCTTTATTTACAAGGGTTCATCGCGGTTTCTAACAACTTTTTGCAAGTCCAAAACGACTAATTCCGTAAAATAATACCACCAAAAGAGATTTGAACTTAAAATAGCCATGAGTACTCTGGCATCATACGGAGTGTCAAAGTGAGCTATTTTATTGCTCAAAGATTGCGTTTTAAACTCAGAATTGAGGAAAGTCCACCAATACCCTCCACCAGCAGTGCGGTAAGCAATAAAATTCATCATATTCTGACTTCTTGACAACAGATATTTTCTTATTTCTTTGTGTTCTTGACATTTTCTCAGGATTGAGTTTTCAATATCGGTTCCAACCTTTAAGATATGTCGTTGCCGAGATTGTGGTGACAAAGAAAAAGCTAAATTATCAAAAAGTACGTCCCTAGCTTCAGTACGCCACCTTATAACGGATGTAGTGTAAATTTTTTCCTTTTGCTTTTTACCATTTTTCATGAGAAAAATTGATAATCTCTGTAAAACACCTCCAAATAGTTGAGCGGGGCGCTGGTGAAAATTTGATATGTGTAATAGTGGGTGTTTTTTTAAATAATCTTGGAAATCTTGCATGCTACGATTAGAAAAGGCACTAATTGGGATAATCATACCGCACGTTCCAATTGATTTTAGAAGCTTTAAAACCCTTTCGATGATAAGGGTATATAGATTACCACAACTCTCGGTCTCATACCGTAGTACCATATAATCCTTCTTAACCTTGCTATACTTGACATACGGTGGATTGCCGATAATCACATCAAACCCACCCTTCTCGAGAATCTCGTAAAACTCAATGAACCAGTGGAAAGGCTTGTGTGAATCTAACCAATCTTGGTAAGCAGCTATTTTGTTCGGATCTACCTTGTATTCTCCGGCAAGGTATCGGTTGAGTTCGTCTTCTAACACTTTGAGATCATTCTGCAATACCTGTTTGTCGGCAAGTGTTACTGTACCGTCTAATTCTGTCTGCTGCTGACGAAATAGGGAAAACCGTTCCTTAACGTCCTCCGCCTTTTCTTTTATACGCTTCATTGTGTCGTTGAAGTCGAGTTTACCGGTAACGGCTTTTTCTACTTCGTCGTAGGTGGCATAACCGATGAGGGTATTGCCTGCCTGAATGTTGAAGTCAATGTCCGGCAGCGGTTCAATTTGTTTTACATCCTCAATCTGTGCCACCATCTTGAGGAAGAGACGGAGCTTGCAAATTTCAACTGCTTCGTCCATGATGTCCACACCGTAGAGGTTGTTGAGGATAATAGATTTGAGGACGAAATACTCTCGGTTTGGATGTTGTGCGATACGTTCAAGGATTTCTCGGAAGTCGTTGTATCTACGGGAGGGTCGTGATTCGGAGGTCACTCCTACCTCGTCTAAGAAGACTTGCATCCGATCCAAACATGCCTCGTAGAGCGGTTCGAGGATGTTGAGGGCAGCAAAGAGGAACGCACCGGAGCCGCAGGTCGGATCAAGGATTGTCACTTCGGTGATGGCTTTCCAGAAGGCGCGAAGGAGTTCGGGTCCCTCACAATTTTCGATGACATCTTGCGCGAATTGGCGGATATTGAGGTTATAGGTAATCAGATCATTGATGTCGTTTACTTCTCCGTTTGCGAGCTTGGATCGGACAGTTTTGCAGCGTTGCTGCCGTGCGACGGTCTCTCGCCAGATTTCTGTTGGTAAGGCGTATTTATCAGGTGCAAGTGTGTTCCAGCAATCGGTGCGTTTGGAAACATCGTCGATTCCGGCAGCGATTTCCTCTGGCAAATCCAATTCAACACCTTTTTTGACAGCATCGTAGATGTAGCGGTCAGGATCGTCTTGTAGGAGTTTCCAAACGGATGCATCGCCTTCAAAGGCGATTTTGCACGCTTTTTTTGCCTTGTCAAAGAGGAACGGAATAATGGTATTTTTGCTGATGTAGTCCGTGATGTCCTCTTTGGTGTAGTACGCTCCCATCTGCTTCTGGTTGATGTACTTTTCAAAGATGTAGCCGAGTACATCGGGGTTAATCTCGTTATCGTTCCGTAGCGGACGTTCGTCAAGGTGCCACTGGTATTGTTCAAAGAACCTGAAAAGCTGCTCAAATGCCTTGTCGGGAATCTCAATGTTTTCACCGTGGAGCGTCTCAAGCTGGTGTTTTTGAAAGATGCCGCCGTTGAGGTAGGGGATCTTTCCGAGCAGTTGTTTCATCTCTCTGGAGCGTTCCTCTTCGGGTTTGGCAAACCCTTCAAAGAAGAGTGGACAGAGGAATTCTTTGTAGTATCGGTTGGTGCCCTGTTCTTGGCTCTGTGTTAGTTTGGTGTGTAGATAGTCTGTGTTGTTATCAAGGAAACGTTTCTTTTGGATGAAGTAGATGAACATCAGGCGGTTGAGTATGACGGAGGCGTACCACTTTTGCATCTCTGCATCGGGAATACCGTTGAGAAATTTGAGGAATGCGTCATGCTCTTTCTTGAAACGGTCATAAAACTTCTTGGTAACCCGTTCAGCGTAAAAGGCTGCTCCGACGCCTCCGGTTACGTCAATGAGTGTCAGCTGCTCTTCCTGCTCAAAAGTAAAGGCAATGTTTTGCAGTTTTTGGATAAGGGATTCACCGGATTGTTCGTTTCGGTTGTATCGGTGTTCACGGCATGCGTCGGGTTTTCCTTGCTCGCGTTTGACCCACTGCCAGATGTCCGTGGTTTTCTCAGCATCGGTGTAGATGATAAAGTGTTCGTGGACGGACTTTACGACCTGTTTTTGGATCTTGCGGCGGGTTGCGTAATCAGGGATGCGTCCATCGGCTGCCGGACATTCAAAGACAACCATCCCGCGTTTTTGGGCAATTGCAGTGAGTTGATATTCGGTTTCGTCTACTGTGATATTGAGGGTTTGGGTGTGATTGTCCCAACCGAGTTCTTGCGTAAAGAGGTTTTCAAATTCGGATTCTTTGAGGTATTGACGCGTTTCTTGGGGGTTCAGCATTTATGTTTACCCTTTCGTTATATTCACAGGATTTACTCCGTATCTTCTTCGTAGATGTCCTCGTCCTCTTCGTAGTCCTCGTCATCCAGGTCCATTCCCAGCCAAAGTCCCTTGACAGCGAGTTTTTCTTTGATATCGCGCATCGACCCTCGTCCTAAACCCTTGTACAGAAGTAGTTCTTTTTCCGTTTTTCCGACGAGATCACGGACGGTTTCGATATTTCTGCTTTCGAGACAGTTGTGAATTCGGACAGAAAATGGGATTTCAAAAATAGATAGAGTTAAGTACGCATCCCGTTGTTCTTCCGTTATATCAATCACATCCGGTTCAGCGTAAGTCTTGTAAATAGTTGATTTTTGTTCCCGTTGCCCCTCGGCAATATCTATCCATGGTGCATCCAATTCCTGTTCTGCCTCAAAAATATCTGCCAAGACATCGGGCTCTGAATTAATCAAGGCGGTTTCGCGCCAATCGGCGAGAAAAATCGAGAGTGTCTTTGCACCCTTTTTGTCCTCTGAGATTTGTGTTACCAGTTTGAGCAATTCCTCAAAAAATTCAACAAGTTCGTCGACTTCCAACCATTTGAGCCAATCGTTGGACTTTGAAATCGTAACAGATTTGACGAACAATTCATCGTTCATTAGGTGTCCGACGACAATTTTGGGCTTTTTCATCCGAAATCTCCGTGTATGGCGGTGTTAGGTTTAGCGAAATTATACATGACGTATCAGTAAAGTTCAAGGTTTTTTCAGATGTAAAGTAAAGGTATTCAGTTATCAGTTGTCAGTTGTCAGTGAGGGTCGCGAGCACAGCTCGCTCCTACGAGAAGATGTCAAACCCCTCTGTTCTCACAATTGTTGCAGTGGGTTCGTTTATGCACCGCTTGTGCGAAGTCCAAGTGAGCAGACAATCTGTGGTTCTTGTGTTTGCCGTTCTTCCTCAATAATACAGAGTCGTTCTGTCTCCCACCGTTCAATGACTAACGCAGCGAGGTTCTCGTTGGAAATGCTACTGCGGAGTTGACGATTGAGGGTGTCGGTTGCTGTCTGCCGCAGCGGATACCGATAGATGGCTTCAATGACCTGTTTAAGTTGTGGCGTATTAAGTAGCGTTCCTTCCACCTCTGAGGCGTAATCCTTCAGGCGTTCATAGGTTCGGAACCGTGCGCCGGAGGGTCGTCCGAGTTGTCCGCCGACTGATCGTTCCTCAGAGACAATCAGTCTTGCGGCTTCTTGCACGAGATGATGGTGTTCTTCAAGCGATGGGAGTGCCTCGGTGTCGGGTTTACACGCCGCGGCTTGGAGGATTGCGAACTGGGATTCGGTTACGCTTTGACCGTCTCGATCTATCCATGCCAGTGCGTCCCCCATCTCTTGTGAAAAGCCTTGTCCTGTTCGGATATAGACCAACGCGCCTTCGGGTTCGTTATCTGTTGGCGTATGCGCTTGGGTTGAATAGACAACAGACGGGAGCGCAGAAATAATCTTTTCTAAGCTTGGGTCTTGCGTAATGGCGTTTTTCCAGATTTGGTAGGCGTGAGAGGCGAGATCAACGTCGTTATCCCGGTCATCGTCAAGCAAGCCGGCTTGCTCGTTATAGAGGTTAACGATCGCTTGATTTCCTTCTTCACCGTCATCTTCAAAGAAGGCTTCGTCGGTGCCGACGACCTCTCTGTTCTGTTGGAGGCGTGCCCGGACGCGCTCTCGTAAATTGATGATACGCTCCACACCTTCGGCAGGTAGAAACGAGTAGCACAAAATATCTTCTGCCTGTTGTCCGATCCTGTCAACTCTACCGGCGCGTTGCACCAAGCGTATGATTGCCCACGGTAGGTCATAGTTGACGACGATTGAACAGTCTTGTAAATTCTGACCTTCGCTGAGGACATCTGTGCTGATGAGCACCTGCAATTCGTCTTCGAGCTTAACTCTATCCCGTTTATCATTGCTGACGGGACTAAAGCGGTGTGCTAAAGCGGTGGGATCTGCTGAGTTGCCGGTTGCCGCGGCGATTTGCGTCATCCCACGTTCTGAGAGTGTGTCTGTCAGGTATTGCACTGTATCCGCAAATTGAGTGAAAACCAGGACCTTATCGTCTGGGTATGTCTGGGTTAAGAGGGTTTCAAGTGCGTTGAGTTTCGCGTCTTTTTCAGCATCCCATTTGCCGTATTGTTGCAGTATCTGAATGAGCGCATCCGCATCTTCGGATAGTTGTTTCCTAAGCAATGGAAGGAATAGATCTGAACGGATCCACTTAAACCGTGTTTGATACCTCGTCTTATAGAGGCTATAGATATTGGCAGCACGTTGTTCATAGTTTTCAGTTGTGTACAAATTGGATTGTGAATCAGTAGTATCAATCAGCTCATCATCTTCATCATCAGATAAGCCTGAGATCAGATTAACATCATCGGGGTCTGCATCTTTGAAACGTGAATCGAGCATTGAAGCGTCTAATCCACCGATTGGAAACGACTCATTATTTACAATCGCATGTAGGAAGATATAATTTCGCAGGATGTGCCGATCAACGGATTGTAGGAACGCCTTTCCACTACTTTCGAGTCGTTTAAAAAGATTGGTTCGACAAAATCCCATCAATCGTTGTCCACCACGGGAGAGATCTTGCAATTGTTCCTGTTCCGTTTCTGTAGGTGATTCTAATGGTGATTCGTCGATATAATTTGCAAGTCCATACCGCGCCAAATTGAGATTGCTAATTATTTTCACAACAGCAGAAGAGTACAGTTGTGCATGGGTATCGTCGGGGTCCTGGTCATCAATTGTGAACTTGACAGTTTTAGGGAGGCGCGTGGGAAAGTAGGATCGTGTTCCATCAGCAAAAGAGAGGTATTTTCGATCCGTATCAAGGTCTATTTCTGCGTAGTTTTGCATGATAAAACTGCGGGTTCGGCGGACAAGATAGCGGCGCATCAGTTCACGCCAATCATCAATGAATTCGCTGTGTTCAAAGGCAGCAAGGGAGCGAACACCGCTTTGATGTTTGCGAATAAACTCGGTTTCACTGCCTAACGATTTGATGTATTGCTCCGGTCGAATGCCGAGGTCTTCGGTTTCATCGACGAACAGTCGAAGTTGATTAGAGAGGTCAAGATAGGTTTTGTTGTAAGGCGTTGCGGAGAGGAGGATAACCTTGCTCTCATTTTCGTGGATATATTCCTGAATGGCTTGGTAGCGTTTACCTTCACGGTTTCTGAGGTTATGGCTCTCGTCAATCATAACCAGCCGATAGCGACGAAGGTCGGGCAATGTATTGATAACTTGGCTGATTGAGAGCACCCTTGCACGCAAGCGGTATTCGTCCCGATAATTTTCCCACATACTGACGAGATTCTTCGGACAGATAATCAGTGTTTCAAGGTCGTAATCGTCTTCTTGTATTCGCGCAAGTGCCGTTCCCATGAGCGTTTTGCCGAGTCCGACGACATCTCCAATGAGTACACCCCCGCGTCTGTTGAGGTGGTGTGCTGCGATTTTCACGGCGGCGGTTTGGAATTCAAAGAGTTTGTCCTCAAACTCGCGTGGGATCCGAAATTCGGTCAGTCCGGCGCGTGCTTCTTGTGAAAGATGGTACGCCATTTTGACGTAGATGTGATACGGTGGAATGCGTTCCTCACGCGCCCAACTCTGCTCGATAATTTCGATCAATTCTTTGGAAATATCAATGCACCATTGATCTTTCCATCGGTTTTCAAACCAGTCCTCTAACTTCTCACAAGAATCTGAATCGACGACATCAACGTTGAGTTCTCCCTGTTGTGAAAGTCCGGCGAGGGTTAGGTTGCTACTACCGAGGTAGCCGACGGTCGGTGCGATTAGGTCAGAGCGATAAATCAAATAGAGTTTGGCGTGCAAGGTATGTCGGAGAAAGAGTTTTACCTTCACCTTCTCGGCACGAAGCTGCTGCGCCAATTGGCGTAACCCGATCTCGTCGGCACGCGTTGGCACACCTACAGTCAACTGCTCTCGGAATTCCTCTGCCAATCTCCGTTTGAGGCGGAGTGCAGTTTGGTTATCGATCCCACCGTCCTGCTTAGCAAGACTCTTGGCTTCTCGGAGTTCATCTTCGGGCAAGCGTTGCATTCCGACAAGCAAGCGGCAGCATTCGCCTTCGCCACCGTTCCAATTCTCAATGTAGGATCCGAGTCCTCGCCAGCCACGAAGATTGAAATAGCCAACGCAGAAGTCGGCATGTGTGGCGGTTTCAAGCGTCTGTTGGAGTGCAGAAAGAAGGGGTTGATCAATGTTATCGAAGATGCGGGGCATTTAGAATTATTCCTTCTTTGTTTTCTATAATGTGGTTGTTGTGTTCCGGTGCGGTTGGGAAACCGTACCTACCAATCACCAGCGGGGTTACAAACCCCGCCAGCAGAGGATGGTATTGCGGATTGCTTCTACAGACCGCCGATGTAGCAGGCGATGAAGAAGAGTGCGAAGTAGTATATAATCGGATGGATTTCTTTGCTCCGGCCTGTTACCAACTTGAGAAACGCTAACGAGATCAACCCGAAGCCGATGCCGTCTGTGATGCTGAAGGAGAGCGGCATCATGATCATCGTGAGGAACGCAGGGATCGATTCTGTGATGTCTTCCCAATCAATCTGGTTGATGTTCCTGAGCATCAGTCCACCGACGACGATGAGTGCTGGCGCAATAATCGGATTGATCGGATAGCCGCCGCCGATAATCTTGATAAGCGGGATGAAAAAGATCGAACCCAACATGAAAATCCCTGTGAAGACAGCGGTAAGTCCTGTCCGTCCGCCTTCAGCGATACCTATCGCGCTTTCGATGTAACATGTCACAGTAGAAGTACCGAGGCAGGCACCACCGACGGTGCTGGCTGCATCCACCATAAGCGCGCGCCGGGCTTTGGCGAGTTTCCCCTCTTCCATGAGTTCCGCTCTATAGCCGATAGCCGTGAGCGTGCCGATGCTATCAAACATGTCAATGGCAAAGAACACGAAGATGACTGGAATGAGTTCCAGTTTGGCAAAGATGTTAGGGAGACGTAATTTAAAGAGTGTTGGCGTTGGATCTGGTGGAAGTGCGGCAATACCCTCGTAGCTAACGAATCCAAAGATAAGGTTGGCACCTGTTGCGATAAGGATACCGATCAGAATCGCGCCTCGTACTCTGCGTGCCATGAGTGCGAGTATTACGGCGATACCGAAGAGTGAGAGGAGAATGTGTTTAGAGTCGAGTGCTCCACGCGTGATAAACGTGGCGGGATCTTTTGTAATAATTCCACTCATCTGTAGCCCGATAAAGGCAATGAACAGCCCGATTCCAATGGCAATCGCGTTTTGAAGCGAGGACGGAAGCGCATTCATGACGGCTTCTCGTATTCCTACAAATGAGAGTATAAGGAACAGCATACCTGCTATGAAAACGATGCCTAAGCCTTCCTGCCACGGTAGACCTAAACCACTGTTGCTACAAACTTCAAAAGCAAAATAGGCGTTAAGCCCCATACCGGGTGCTAATACGACGGGATAGTTCGTTAGAAACGCCATGAGGAATGTTGCAATTGCACTGGATACGCAGGTCGCAACCATGACGGCACCGGTGTCCATGCCAGCGGCCGAAAGAAAATTGGGTTGCACGAAGATAATGTATGAAATCGTCATGAAGTTCGTGAAGCCCGCGACCAGTTCGCGTCTCACCGAAGTGTTGTGGCTTTTTAACGCAAATAGCTTTTCGAATAGCATCTTTCCTCCTTGTTTAGGATAATTTAGTATATGCGAATAATGTCGCGATTCGGAGATCAATTCTACCGGAAGAATCGCGAGCACAGCTCGCTCCTACTATGGAAAGTTTGGCTGGAGCACGCCGTAAGGTAACTGCTCACCCTTTAACCCCGCGAGCAAATTCTCCATTGCCATTGTTGCCATTTTCATCCGTGTTTGGACAGTCGCACTGCCGAGGTGTGGTGCGATGATGACATTATCTAAGCTGAGAAGCGGATGATCGGTATTAATCGGTTCCGGCTCGGTTACGTCAACGGCGGCACCGGCAATCTGTCCTTCTTTGAGCGCATCATATAAAGCATAGTGGTCGACGACGGGACCTCTCGCGATGTTGACCAAGATAGCAGTGTTTTTCATCAGTGCAAGTTCTGCTTTGCCGATAAGGTGTGTTGTCTCGTCGCTCAGTGGAACGTGGAGCGTCACGAAATCAGAGGCTTGCAGAAGCTCTTCAAATGCTACGTATTCTACGCCGAGTTCCTGTTCCCAGTCGGGTCGACGTTCACGTTTGTAATAAAGGACGCGCATGTCAAACGCTTTTGCGCGCTTAGCAACGGCGTGCCCAATTCTGCCCATGCCTACAATCCCTAACGTTGCGTGATGTACATCGGTACCCCACAGGATATTCGGATCGTAGTATTTCCACGCCTTGGACACCTGGACGTGGTTATATGCCGGAACAATATTTCGTGCGGTAGCGAGCAGGAGTGCCATGGTCATATCGGCGGTGGTGTCGCTGAGGACACCGGGTGTATGTCCAACAGCAATGCCGCGTTCCCTGCAAGTCTCGACATGGACGTGGTCATAACCGACCCCGACGACGGAGATCGCTTTGAGATTCGGCGCAGTCGCGATCATCTCCGGGGAGACAGGTTCGTGTCCATAAGTCATTAACCCATCAAGAGGCGGGATTTTTTCGGCAATAGGCGGTAAGATGGCACTCGTGTGCCACATGTCAATATCACATTCTTCCGCTAACTTTGCAACAATCTCATCGGGAATAGGACGTGTGATAAAGATTTTAAATAGTGCCAAAGCATTCCTCCTTTGGTAAGTTATGATCTGCGGTAAAAGATACGTATCGGTGTGCCGTGGAATCCGAATTCGCTCCGAATATTGTTGACAAGGTACGACTCATACGGTTGACCGACTCGGTTGACGTTCCGTCCGAAGATGAGGAAGGTAGGGGGTTTCGTCTCGACTTGTGTGATATATTTGAGCGCGGGACGTACACCTTTGACACGTGGTGGCGGATGCGCGTTGCGTAATTGCAGCAGCAATGCGTTGAGTGCTGGTGTCGGGATGTGGGTGCAATACTCACGATGGACCTCTAAGGCTGTCGCTAATATTTGGGTAACGCGTTGCCCCGTAACAGCAGAGACAAAGACGCGTGGCACATAATTGAGTTGTGGGAGCTGCGCGTCAAGTTTATCCATAAACACCGGGTGTGTTGCGTTATCCTTTTCAATCAGATCCCATTTATTCATAGCTAAAACAGAGGCTTTTCCCTGTCGTTCGATGAACTTGGCGATAGTCTTATCTTGGTGCGCAACCTCCTGGGTTACATCCAGTACGAGGACAGCAATATCGCTTTGGCGGATGCTATGTATGGCACGTTTTACAGTTACGGATTCGAGTTCGTCGTTGATCGCCGATTTACGTCGCATTCCGGCTGTGTCAACGATCTCAAAGGGGATATTGTCGTGAACGATTTGGATATTCACCGCATCGCGCGTTGTGCCAGGTCGATCATCGACGATCATTCGCTCTTCACCTAATAGGTTGTTGATAAGCGAGGATTTTCCGACGTTAGGTCTACCGACAATAGCGATCTTTATGGTGCCAGATACATCGTGTAGTGTTTCGTCGGTCTCTGGTAGGCTATCTACGACATGATCGAGGAGTTCTCGAATTCCGTCGTTTTGAACGCACGATGTCCACATCGGTTCTGCGAATCCGAGCGCATAGAACTCGGCGGCTTCATTGCGGAACCGCTCAGTATCTACCTTGTTGACAACGAGGAAGATGGGTTTATCGGTTGTTCTGAGTTTATCCGCAACGGCCATATCGTGTGGCATGATACCGGTGCGTGCGTCAACGACGAACAGCACAAGGCTTGCTTCATCCAAAGCGGCATCCACCTGCAATTGGACGTTATCAATAAGCCGGTCGTCCGGAGCGATGTCCAACCCGCCGGTATCGACGATCGTAAAAGCGCGGTCTGCCCATTCCACGTCTGCGTAATTCCTGTCGCGGGTTACACCGGGTGTGTCGTGGACGACAGCGTATTTACGCGAAGCTCGTGGATTTCTTGTATTGCGCGGTTTATCGCTCGTTTCAGTTTCGGCATCGTCGTTTGTGTAAGGCACAGTTATGGGTGCCGATGCAGTGATTCTGTTGAAAAGCGATGATTTCCCGACGTTGGGTCTGCCAACAATCGCAACAATGGGGAGTCCGGTTTCCATTTTTTTTATGTTCCTTGCAGTCTATTATGTACGTCTTGTATACAGTTAGGACTTACGCATTTCCTCTCAAAGTCCCCCTGATAAGGGGGATTTAGGGGGTTAAATAACCGAAATAGCAACGCTTTTGGTGAAATACCTTGCTTTTTTACACAATTTGCGTAAGTCCTGTACAGTATTCGATGTGAGAATCCAGTCTCACCGATGGTAAAACTTTGAGTCTTTATTCCACGATTATGGTAGATTTTAGAATTACTTAGACACATAGTTGACGAGGTTAGACCCCTTCCCAGTCTGCCCACACGCTATTCGTTATCGGGACCCCACCATCGCCGCGAAGCCACAATTAGGTTTGCTTTCCAAGCGTCGTTTGATCATTGGAAACGGCAATAACCGATTTTATCACAACAATGGTAGGAATTGCAAGCAATACTCCCCAAAAACCGAGTACGGCTGCACCGATAATAACGGCGAACATAATCAGCAACGGATCGACATCAATGGCATCGCTCATGATTTTCGGGGAGATGAGCGAATTGTCAATCGCCTGAATACCGAGGATAGCACCCAACACAAATGCGCAGCGAATGAGGAAATCGATTGTCCCGAAATCCCCAGCTGCCAACCCCATCAGCATTGCTACAAACGCGAAAGCACCACCGATAAAGGGACCGAAGGTCGGTATAGCATTACAGATTCCCGCAAGTATACCGATAACTAAAGCGAACGGGACCCCTATGATACTGTAAGCAATGGAGGAAATTATTGAGACAATTGCGATGACTGTCGCGAGTCCTCTTAGAAACTCTTGGAGATTCTTGTCAATTTCACGCAGATATGCCTTGGCAGTGTCACGATGCGTTTCAGGCACGAGCGTGAGGAAACTCCTGAAATAGTTGTCAAATGATTGGCTCGCATATACAAACACAATTAACGCGAGCGATACAGTCGCTAAAAAACCGCCAAAGCCAAAAGCAATTGAACTTGCGAACTGAAATGCTTCTTTGACAGCCTCGCCACCGGTTTGGGCAATTATTGGTATTCTTTCCGTCAAATACGATTTTGCCTGTTCAACGATAGGTTGGTCCTCATAGGCGTGGCTGATGCCTTCCCTATATGTAGTAAACGGTCGCCATCTGGCAGTGGAAGCGGTGCGATGCCAGATGGCAGTGTTGTTACCAACGTATACCCCGGAAGGAGCAGACGCTAACAGTCGGACTGCTGGTGTCCCAGAAATTACAGGGGTGCCTTCCGTTTTCCGCCAGTCGTGAAGACCGTTTGATTCATAGAGTCCATCGGCGGTGTTAGCATATAATTCGATATCGGAGGCTTGTGAGGTTCCATTTGTGTCCCCTGTCGTTTCATCTCCACCTGCAAGTGCATAAACCACCTGTGTTATTGAAGAGAGTTCTTCCCATCCAAGAGAAGAGCCTTCAAGGTACCAATGCACTGTTGTGATTATAGGTGAGGCGTTCGTCTGTTGTAAAGCAGGTTCCGCTTCGGTTTTCCTCGCTGTAGGCGTGGTGTTTGTCTGTTCAGGCTGCTCTGAAGGAACCGCATCAATTTCCGCTGCTGTAGTTTCGATCTCTTTCTGTTCTAACGGAATTTCCGCGTCAATCTGCCTTGTACTGGCGACGTAAGTTACCCTATCACCATTGGTATCTGTAGTAGAGATGATACTAACAACGGACCTGTTGCTGTAAATGTTAGGAGCGACTGAGTTCCATATCTCGCCTGAGTTGTTACTGGCGTAAAGCCCTTTCTCTGTGCCGACGTAAATCTGTGTATCATCCCAGTGTGGAACGTTGACGGCTTGGACGGAAAGTGTATCAAAAGGGGTATCTTCCACTCTGTGCCATACCTGTGTTGGACTTGCATCGTTTTCGTCAGCAGGTGGTGTCTTATAATAGCGATATAAACCGCTTTGCGTGCCAGCGTAGATAATGTTTTCACTTGCAGTGAGTGCTTGTATCGCTTTGCCGAGGAGCGCGCCGTTGGTAATACCGGCACGGGACAGTTTCCCTTCAGCGTCCCGTCGCATTTCATAGATCCCGTGGTTCGTGCCGAGATAGAACGTTTCTACGGGCGAATCTCCCTTGTTGTTCTCGATAACCTCGTCTTCACCAAATCGCGGATTAACACTAATCGCGACTGTCTGAAAGGTCTCGCCAACAGCATAAGGCAGCAGAGTTTCGTGGTAAAACTTCAGCAATCCGACACCCATCTGGCTGGCTTGTCTACTTACCTGTTTGCCGGTGTAAAATAGCACACAACCACAGACGAGCACAATCACCGTGGTTGCGATGCCGCGTTGGTATTGCTTTTTAAACGGGAGCGCGTTCCAGAGGAATCTGAAGATGTAAGCGAAACCGAACCCCAAAATGAAAGGCATCATTACACCTAACAAGCGTATAAAAATCCAGACGCTTATCATCATTATTTCCAGTATAACGATGCTTCTTATGTCAATCCAGCGATAAATACGCGTGAGCAACACAATCAGCAATATCGGAACTATCGGATGGAGTAGCATCGTTCGACTGCCGTTAGGACTGTTGCCTCTGTAGTAAGCGAAGGCGATCCATACGGCAGCAAGTACCACGCTGATGATTGCGAGGATTGTTGCACCGCTGAGTGCCGGTTTTTGTGGGTTCGGTTCGTTTTGTGTGTCCATTATGTTAGAGTTATCAGTTTTGGGAGTCGTCAGTTATCAGTTATCAGTTATCAGTTAACTTCGCATGTAATGAAAACTCTTGATAATTCCCACAACTTGAATTGGGGTGTGGAAGCTCACCAAAGTTGAAAAAAATCACGAAGTAACTGACGACTGAGGACTGACAACTGAAAACTAATTACTATGCTGCTTGGGCTTCGGTTGCATCTCTGTCTTTGGATTCATACGCCTCAATTACGCCTGCACCAATGCTGTCACCCCAGACGTTAACTGTGGTACGGAACCGGTCAAGCAGCCAATCGATAGAGAGGATCAGTGATATACCCTCAATCGGGAGATCGACGGCTCTGAGTACAATAACCATCGTAACAAGTCCCGCTTCTGGAATCCCCGCGGCACCGATAGCCGCCAAGGTCGCTGTAAGGACGACTACTATCTGTTGCGCTGGGTCCATGTGGATCGCATAGACTTGGGCGATGAACATGACAGCGACCGCTTCATAGAGTGCTGTGCCATCCATGTTAATAGTTGCGCCTAAGGGAAGCACGAAACTGGAGGTACGTCTGGAGACACCGTTCTGATTCTCGACACCTTCCATCGTTAAAGGCAGCGTTGCGCTTGAACTCGCTGTCGAAAATGCGTTGAGTAACGCCGTTGCCATACCTTGGAAGTAGTTGAGCGGATTTCTGCGTCCGAGGAACAGTAGGAGTATCGGTAAAACGACGATACCGTGTACACCAAGTCCTAACACGACTGTCGCGCTATACTTACCTACGGCGACGAGTTCGGGCCAGAAGCCTGCGAACCCTTTTGCCTCGCCGATCCTGCCTGCGACTAAACCGAAGATTCCGAGCGGCGCGACATACATTATCCAGTGGACGAGTTTCATCACCGCCTCATTGAGTCCAGACATGACAGCGATGACGGGTTTGCCGAAATCACCAAGCATGGACAAAGCGGCACCGATGATGAGTGAGAAAAAGATTAAGGGCAGGATGTCGGTTCGGACCATGGCATTGAAAACGTTTGAAGGGATCATCCCCTCTTTGCCGGTCTCTTTGTTGCCCAGGAAGACCTCTTTGATAGTGCCGCCCATGGTTCGTTCCGTTTTGCCAGACACTTTTGTGGCAATCGGCAAGTCGATGTTAATACCGCTGCCTGTGGCTTGGAGCGCTACCGTTTCAAGACGACCGTCGATGAATAACAAGCGTTCGCCGCTGTCTGTCGTGATGTAACGTACATCCTCAGATAGCGATTGCCACGATTTTACCGAGATTGTTGTCCCGGAAATTTCTTCAACTTCGCCACGCACGTTCTGATCCGCGAGGGTGATGACATATTTATTGTTATATGTCCGATTGAATTCTCCGCTCAGATCAACAGTGTGCATCTCAGCACCAGAGAGTGTGTAACTCAGATCGGCACGTTCCTCGCCTTGTGATAACCCTTTCCCCGGTGAGATGATGTTAACAAGAATCATCCCGATGATAACGGAGATAGCAGTCGTTGCCATGTAGTACAACACGGTGCGTCCGCCGATGGAGCCGACATTGCGGATGTCGCCTAAATTTGTTATCCCAACGACCATGGACAAGATAACGAGCGGGACAACTATCATCTTCAAGAGGTTTAAGAATATTTCACCGAGTATTGTTGTGTGGATTGCAAAGTCTGGCGCGTAACCACCGATAAGTGCACCAGCGACAATTGCAATCACGATACCGTAAAGCAGCCCGAGGCTAACTTTCGGCTTATTTTGGTTTTCGTTCATAGTGAGTTGACTCCTGTTTGAGTTGTCAGTTTGCCTCGCAGTGAGAGTTGTCAGAAAGAAAATCTCCTTCTGATCAATAAATGGTACTGATACCAAATTAACCCCATTTGTAGTGCGAGGTCCCTGTGCCTCGCAATGCTGACTTGATCAAAAGACTTCTAAGCAAGTTAATTGGGTATGAGTTGTAGCAACGAGACGCAGGACCTCGTCGAATAAAATGATGTTATTTCCTTATCAACATTTTCCTTGTAGTGTTGAAATCGCCTGCGGTGAGTGTATAAAAATAGATGCCGCTTGCGACTGATTCGCCGACCTCGTTTTTGCCATCCCAATACGCGGCACGGCTGTGGGTTTGGTAGATACCGGCGGGTTGATGGCCTAATGCCAACGTTCGGACCAAAGTCCCATTCACAGAATGAATGGTCAAGGTAACCTCCACTGGTTCCGCGAGTTGATACGGTATCCACGTCTCCGGGTTGAACGGGTTTGGATAGTTGTGAAGTAAAGTGGTTTTTTCGGGGATGAACAGTGTTAGAAGCCGTTCAAGAGTGGCGATGCCTTGTTGGAAGGCAAGCGACCCATCGTCTTCGACTTGTGCCTGTGCTATCCATACTTGTATCATCGCTGGATCTAACTCCAAGCCGTCTATAGCGATAGCGGAAGGGGCAGCAGAGGTAGTTGACTCACCGAGATGTTGTGCCACAAGGATGAGGTCTTGGATGTTGATAACTCCGTCCCGATTTACGTCAGTTCGCAAGTTGGCTGGCGCGTCTGAACCCAAGTCCTTTGCAACGAGAATTAGATCCAGGATACTCACCCGTCCATCCTGATTTACATCCCAAGGAGGTTGATCTCCGACGGTGATGATAATTTCGGGGGCAACGGAAGGGATAACATCACCGCTGATAGCACCAAACTCAAAGTTCTCTAACGTCACTTGGGTTTCGCCGCCTGCCTTCGCCATGAACGTTACGGAGAGTAGTGGACCTGTGCCACTGACCCCGCTTTCGGAGATTAACGCTGCACTGATACCTGTGATTTTTCCTGCCGTGTTATCAATCGTGCCTTGCAGAAAGAAGGTATTACCACCATTTGCCTTTAGAAAATCGCCTTCGCTCACCTCAACCGCTTCAAGGACATCTGGGTCAAATGTGAGATCAAATTGCCATCCTGCTAAATCTGTGACTTTTTCGGCATTAATACGAAGTGTGAACATATCGCCGACGCGAACACTTGTGGCATCTGTCGAAAACGCGAAGCCGGTACCAGGGGATACCACCGTATATTCTGCCTCAGGGGCGAACCCAAAGAAACCGCTCCATTCACCACCTAAGGACTCAACCGCGACTAATAATACATTTGTCCCCTGCTTCAGTGTGACAGGGAAGTAATCTTGATAATCCCTAGCCCACACTCCACTAAGGTTTTCATGAATGAACTCCCCATTGAGCCAGATCTTGTGGTTATTATCGCTTCCGGCAAACACCTGTGTTTGCTGTTCACGCGGTAAATACAAGGTGACGGAGCCATAAACGACGTTATCTATATCATCGTCTCCTTCCATATCAATAGCATTTAGCATTTCACGGATATTATCTCCGCCCACAGGGGCAATTTTGTGTGATGTCCACATATTTTCGCCGACAAGAGTTCCCTCGGTTGCCCTGCTTGTTGCGATCCCCAGTTCTGTTACAGCACCGTTACTTGCTTGTGAGAGCAAATCCGCTCCATCCCGAAAACCGGATCCCGGCACCAATACCCATAACCAGGGTCCCTCTATTTTGGGACCTCCCTGAGGGAAACCCGGATTCCTGAACCAAAAGATTTCTGTATTCTCACGTAACCCATCCAAAGACGAGATGTCTGATATATTGTTGCGCTGAAGTTGCATCTCTTCCAAGTTGTGCAAAGCTGCAAGAGACGATACGTCCGATATCTGATTACTGGACAGATTTAACTCTTTAAGGTTTTTCAAAGAGGCCAAAGGCGAGATGTCCGATATACGGTTGCTTTGTATTGAAAGCCATTCTAAATTAATTAATCCTGCCAGTGGTGAGACATCCAAGACTCCACTGGAAGCAACGCCCAACCTTATCAAATTTGTTAAGCCTTTTAAAGGCAAGAGATCAAGTTCCCTGGAGGCGTAAGTTTCCAGCCTTTTCAAACCTGTTAGTCCTACCAATGGCGATAAGTTAGATACTGGACTGTGTTTGAATTCCAACCATCTTAGTTTTGTTAATCCTGCAAGGGGTGAGAGGTCTGAGATGGAAGTCTCCCAAAACCCTACGCCCTCCAGGTTAATTAAACCTGCCAGGGGGGAGAGATCAGATAGCAACTCGCCGGAAACTTCAACCTCTTTCAGTGTTGTTAACCCCGCTAAAGGGGATAAATCGGATAGAGGATTGCCGCGAAGTCTTAGTTTTTCGAGATTTGTTGCAAACTGAAGCCCCTCCAAATCTTGAATATCCATTCCACTAGCAGCAAGATGCGTCAATGTTGTCATCTCCGCCACTGTAATTGTGGCACCAGGTACTTTACCAAGAGCCTCTGCAATTGCGGCACGGAGGTTCGCGTCAGAAATGTAAACAGACTCCCCTGGGATGCGTTCCGTCTGCGGCACAACTGGGGTAGTTACGCTTTCTTCTGGGAAATCCAGTGCGAAAACGACTTCACTAAATTTAGATGTCCACGTGTCCCGTTTCACGGTGCTGTTCTCTAATACCAGCAAGCCTAAGTTTTCTAAACTTGCATTTCCACGTATCTTTTCAAGGAACACCTCGGCTTCTAATCCAACCGCGGCAGCAGCATGCGCCGCATCAAGCGGACCTTGGAACGCTTCGTGGAATCGCTGAATTGGTTCGATACCACCAAATACACCGCCTGCCGCTTCAAGTGCTTGTCGGTAACGGTCAGTATCCTCATCCACGCGTGCCTCCATCTTGATGTTCTCAACGTAGAGCCTCAACGCTTGTGCTTTGTCAAAGGGTGGATTCTCATTTTGCTCAATAACGGCGCGCACCTCGTCTTCAAAGGTCTTCATCCCTTTTGTGTGGCATCCGATGCAGGAGAGTCCATTACGGACGGTCGGATCGCTCGCAGCGGGGTTGGAAACGATGTCTATCGGTGCTTCATCCAGCCGATTGCCGCCCGCATCTGCAAGATAGTATGCCTGCAAACCGTTCGGGAGGTTGAAGACGATCTCGCCGCCGTCATGCGCGAAAGAGAGCGGATGTGTAAAGATATTCTGATTTCCCACACTTCCCGCAAAGTCGTAGCTTTTCCAATACGCGCCATATCGTGATCTGTGCCGTTCAACAACCCTATTGTTATTTGAGACACCGGAGTTGTTGAATCCCGCACGCCAGACGCGAACCCCAGGAGCATTCTGGATATTTTGGATGACATCCACCTCAAGACGTGTTTCCAAATCCCGATCCGTGAGCGGAAGGTCAAGAATATCGTGGTAGAGCGGTGGCAGTGAGGCGTTTGCAAGGAACCAATCGACATGGACAAACGGCACCTCGCAGTTCATCTCTTCACGCAGATTGATCAGTTTTTGGTGTAGAAGTGTCTGTGTTGGCGACTCGAAGCTATTTTTGTATGGATATTCCTGCTCAATCTGTGTCCACCGGTTGATTCCCGCTTCCCACTCGTAGTCCCGGAGGTCAATATAGAAAATTGTGCCTTGCGGGTCGATGGGTTCCGGGTTGATGACATCAATACCCCAAGAAAGACTGTTGATGAGTTTTGAGAGTGCGCGTTGATAGGCGTGGAGTGCTTCAGCACTTTCGCCAGCGTTATAGAGATGTGTTAGTGTAAAATAGCGTGCAAAAGCTCGGTCAAACGCATCGAGCGACTGGACGTGATTCTCAATAGCCTCCAGCATTTCATCAGGTGTGATGAAGTTGGTGTCGGATCTGGGAAAGGCGTTCCAATCCGGCGCGCCTGCTTGAATCCATTGTCGAATCGTTTCAATCGCTTCAGGTGCAAGTGGTGGTTGTCCGCGCGGCATCCGTCTCTCTACTGCAGTTTCAATTAACCGTTGATAGAATTCGGAATCGTCAGGATTTCCCGGAATAACCGTTCCGGTATTAATTAACGCTTGGCTGCTTTGAATGACGAGTTGCTCGGTATACGGACCATGTTCCCCGTGGCAAATGAGACAGTTTTGTTGAAGGATAGCATACGCATCTTGCGCGAGATTTTCTTGGGCATCGACACTCTGGTACACTGTCATGAACATTAATACACAAACAGGTACAACAAAGATCCTCCATCCTATCATGGACTCTCTCCTTGGGATTCTGTAATTTGATTTGACAAATGGCGTTTACCTACACGCGATTATCTCTGGTAGGTTCGCGGACTTAAGAACCAGGCTTCTCCGGCTTCTTTACCCGGATGATCGGTAAATCCACGTATTTTACGCCTTGCTTTATCCGCTTTTCTTGTTTCTTCATCATGAATTCCATGTACGTTTCTAAGTCCCCGAAAAGGTGGACAAGGCGTGCTTTGGCATCAAGGCATTCTTTCAAAATTTCGTCGTACATTAGGTTTCCTCCAGTATCGCCTCTGGGGTATCAATGCGGGGTGGCGAATAACCCGTATCACGACAAACTTGCCCAATTTTGGGTCTCGTATGCGGATTTGCGAGGTGCGCGAAGTTCCACGTTACCAGATAGGGAATAGCACGTCTTGCTGAAACGGCTATGTGGACAGCATCCGTAAATGCAATTTGCGGAAGTGCTCCTTGATCAACTAATCGTTGCGCCAAAACTCGGTCAGCATTCCGTACAACTAAAATGCTGAGACCTTCAACGGCTCGTAGTCTATCTGTCGCTTGATCTCTGTTCCCGATTGATATTTCACCGATAACATAGTCGGACAAAATGAACTCAAAACGGGTATCTTGCCAAAACTCACGCGTGATTTTTTGTCGTTCCGCAGTCTCGGGAGCACGACTCGGTCTAGAAACCAGATAGCTCGGAATCGTTGCGTCAATGTAAGTTAGGCGCGACTCTCCTTGGGAATTAGTCTTCATATTTTATATGATAACATGAAATGTCTTGAAACGCAAGAAGCTTTCGGGGTGACGCAGAGCCATTCAGTTTTCGGTTTTCTGTTGTTTTTATCGGAGGAGTCGCTATTCGGAGATCGCTCCTACAGTGATGTGTCGGGATTCGGAGTTCCCTCTTACGGGAGAACTGAATGTCTCTGGGGTGACGCGCTATACATCTGCTTAATTTCGTATTACTTCAAGATAACCATTTTGCGCGTGAGTGACATATCGTCTGTCAATAATTGATAGAAATAGACACCACTCGCAACATTTTCACCTAAACCATTGCGACCGTCCCAATACGCGGCACGGTTTCTATCGGTATAATAGCCTGCTGCCTGATGCCCAAGTGCTAACGTCCGAACCACAGTCCCTTTCGTATCATAAATGGTAATCTGGACATTGCTGGCGTTCGCCAACTGGTACGGTATCCACGTTTCTGGGTTAAACGGGTTGGGGTAATTTGGCAATAAAACAGTCGTTTCTGGAAGAACCGCACGTAAGAGAGTTTCTAACACACTGATAGCCCGACGAAAGGCTGGACTGCCATCGTCAGCTGCTTTGACTTGTGCCAACCAACTTTGGATCCGTTCGGCAGTTGGACTGTGAATCGCAGGTGCAGCTGCCGATCCCTCTCCGATATCATTAGCGATCTGCACTAAATCCAAAATGTCAACAACACCATCGGCGTTGATGTCTGCGTTTAGTTCGCCATCCGCAGCACCGGGAAGCCCAATCTGATTCGCAACTAACACTAAATCCTGAATGTTAACGGATCCGTCTTGATTGACATCTGATTCAGCATAGATAGGGGCATCATTCACTTTAAAACGGACAATCTCGGTGAAATCTGTCCGCAGTGCATTTTGCGCTTTATCGTATACTGTCATTTCAGCAAGTCCCCAAGTGCCAGGGATACTGCCGACCGGCAAAATAATTGTCTTATGATATGTCTGATAAACAGTCGGATCTCGTGAAAAATAGATTGTCCAAAAATCCTTATCATAATGTCTGAAGAAGTGTGTCACGCCTTGAGGATCTCGTAAAAGCATCTCCGTTTTTGCATATCCACTGATATTATCTCTGATCTTAAAGGTAATATCAACCTGTGTTTCGCCGTCTGGTGCTTCTGGGTTCGTAGGTTCTGCGTTGATAGTAATCCGATTTAAGTCAAGTACAGGTGGTTGAGTATCCGGGTTGGTTGTCTGAATCTCAATAGAGGCGGGCAACTCATCATCTCCACCCTCAGTAAAGTATACCCTCCGCCTATTTTGAGCCAGATCTTTCATCACAATGCGGGTAATTTTGTAGGTGCTGTTTGGAAAGTAGTCAGGCACCTCAAGTTTAGTAGTCGCTTCCCAGATGTCCCCAACTTCTTGCTTGTATTCTCCCCAATCTGTTAAGCGGCGCGAGTAGGTTTCAGCATTCGCATCATACAACTCAGCATAAACACCGCTAATTCCATTTTTTTCTATAAGCTTCCAACGGGCTGTCAGAATTTGGTAGGCTCGCCCCTCTTTCGTAGTTGCATCTGATAAAGAGAGTTGTATTGAATTCGGGATATATTGTGGAGCTTCAATATCCGCGAGTGGATTGTTAACATAGAGTTTCCATCCAAAATCTGTTTGACCACTATGTCGTTCATTGCCCTGGGCATCATATACCCGAATTGTATCAGGAGCCCAATAGCCATTTGCTGCATATTTTGAGAGTCTCTGACGACCTTGCAAGATATGCCCCGCGGAAGCATGTTGACCATCAGACCCAATAGGAGAAAGCCACATGTCAAATCGGGTGCCTTGTGGGCTCCAAACTCGAGTAAATCCTCTGGAAGCAGCATCTATGTCACTCTCTCCATGAATTTCAATTTCTACTGTTATGAATTTATCTTCTTCAGGTTCACCTTCAATCTGTATATCGACTCGAATGATTCGCCCTGGATATACATAGTCAGGATAGAGGTTGTAAACCTTAAACGTTAAATCTTCGCGTATCTTTGAAATATAGCGGGTACCATGCATAACTCGATTTTGGATAAATTCGTATTTAGCAGGGGAACGCGAGCGAAGTTTATCTGGATTTATGATGTAGTAACTGATGCTCTCCGCCATATCTTCATTTGGATTTTTGCCGTGAGCATAAGCAGAAACAAACTCAACCTGTTTCGTCGTTGACCAGCCATCTTTGTCATCTGGATTTTTGTACCAACCGCCAAGTTCGATCCAATCTCGTTTGAGTTGCTCGTCAAAAAGATATTCCCATAAAAAATGTGCTTTTTCATGGAGAATCAAGCGGTGGATTGAATCTAATCCTTTTTCTTTAAAAGCCGATTCCATAAATTCAATATAGCCAGCACCTGTCCAGGCAACTGCGTCCGCGCTGAGATGCGTTGGATGGTCAGTACCGTCCAACCGTCTAACAAGATATTTTAAACCCGGTACACTGTGCATGCCCCGTGGAAATTCCTCAAACATTGATATGAGGGCAAGGAGCTCTCCGTTTTTAAATTCAGAAAACCGTCCAGCGTGTTCACCCGTTGTGTGGTGCGTGAGTTCGGTATAATCCGGAACATTTATACTGACAGCATAGCGTTCCCGAAATATCCGCTCAAGCGCGTACCTGTCCACGCCATCGTCCGTTACAAACCGAACCACGGCATGATGCAGCCGTTTGGAGAAATATCTGCCACGCACGCCTTCAATTTCCGCTAACAGCGGCGTTGCATGCACAAATGTCGTTTCGGCAATGGTGACAACTCGCTGCCCGTCTTGATATTCCACCGAAATGTCATCTTGAATATAATGGTCGCTCAACCGCCAAATCGAGGATGCCACACCAGGGGTATCCTCGTAAGGGTTGTTCGTTTCTTGCGGTATGGATTCAAATGTTTGGAGCAGCCTATAGGCATGCCCTGGATCCCATTCAAGGCCCAAATGTACAGAATACTTCCGCAGCAACGCTAAAGACGCACTATGAGAGGGAACTTGTATCTGTTCGTCGAGCAGGGTTACTTCTACAGGTTCAACTACGGTTGCACTTTCGCTACCTTCTGGCGTTTCATCTATCTCCCAATGGTAAGTGAAAGCATTACCTTGAGAAACAATACCAGAGAAAAAGATAACTAAAAATAGCATGAAATAGCGGATCTTCATCAAGATATACTCGCTTGTAGATCGATGCCCGTGCGGGCTCAGAGTCATTGGAAATTCACTGTCTGTTTACACACTAACCTCATATAAAGCGGAAACACCATCTGCCCCGTCCTTTCGTGTATTTCTATTCATGAAGCGTTCGCGCGAAGGCTTCAAGACTTTGCGCTTCAACAGCCGCAGGTAGCAACTGCTCAAGTCGGTCCACATCGCTTATATTCTCAATCGCGGGCGTTAAGACATTCACAATATCTGCGGAGAACTTCGTTTTGAGTACTACCAAAATGTGTCTGATAGCACTCTCTCGTCTTTCTTGTTCAATGCCTTGTGCTTTACCTTGTTCAATGCCTTGTTCAATGCCTTGTGCTTTGCCTTGTTCAATGAGAACTTCAGCCATAGACTGTGCCATCGTTTCTACCTCCATTTCGTCTGTATACCGGTCTACAAGGTTTATTAACGCCTCGTGTTCTTCTGCCGGACAGCGGTGCAGTATCAACAACAGCAGATAGAGGAGCACTTGCTGTTTCTGCTCCGCTTCTAACGTATCAAGCGTGTTCAGATGCGACATCGCTCGCTCCAATACACGCTGCATCGCCTCTTTGTCAGCGTTTTCCTTTTGAAGGACGGTAAGCAGCCATCCGAGCGGATGACCGGTTTTCGTGAGCGTCGCTTCATCGGTTTCCTTCACGTTGAGAAACAGCGTGTCAAACGTCGGGACAAACCGAGAGAGTTCTTCTGGGATGTCCATTATTCCAGCGAGTGTTAGGGGCGTGTACCAACGCTGCTCGCCGGTGTAGAACACGATCGGGAGAATCAGATGCAAACGCCGCTCACTTCTCGGAACATTATCCGACTCCCATGCTCGCCGTTGTGCGTCCCAGAGCTGTGTCATATAGAGAAGCACACGAACCCCCATTGTTGCATCCACTGTCGATTGGTGTTCTATCAGGATATAGATAAGCAATTCTTCTGTTTTCGAGCCTCTCCGAAATGGCACGCTGAACACGACATCGGATTCTTGTTCCCGCAGCGTATCGGAAATAAAACGCCTATTGAGCGGGACGAGTCGGCTAAAATCAATAGCCTCCACGAGTTCAGTCGCCACGATTTCTAACAAACCTCGGACGTTGTGCGTGTATTGGAACAACCATTTGGCACTTCTATCGGGGAAGTGTTCAATGGTGAAATCGGAAAATTCGCGTATTGCTGTTTCTGGGGTTGGCATAGGCCCTCGGCTTTTCAGGATAACTATACAGCGTATCTCATAAATACTTCATCAACATGCGTATGCAGGCAAGATGAAGAAATCCTAAATAGTTCGCAGCATGATATTCCCAGCGAACCACCAAACGCCGAAAATCCTCTAACCAACTGAAAAACGCTCCACTTGGAAACGACGTTTATACCGACACAAACGACGACCATCTTGCGTCGCAGGTTTCTTGCGATTCTTTTTATGCGGTGCTACCATGTCAACGCCACGATCCCGCAATGATGCATCCAACGGCCTGAGTCGTATGCTTTGTCGCCTATCAAGATCGCCGGCGACTCTGAAACAAAACACGCATCCAAGGTCGGTTCAACAAGACGCACCTCATGATGAGACGCACTCGCAATCAATACACCTACGGGTCTGCCACGTTTCTCTGTAATCGCCATCAACTTCGTCCCTTTACCGCATTTCGTCTTGCCGACACATTCACCCCTTTTTTTGCCGCAACAAACTTCCCATCAATGCTGCACTCACTCATATTCAGTTGACGACGTTTCTCAAGTTTACCGGCCAGGGCGGTTAGCACTTTCTCCAATGTGCCATCAGTAGACCCGTGTTGAAAACGACGATGGCAAGTTTGATAGGGTGGATATTTCTCCGGTAAATCCCGCCACGGCGCACCCGTGCAAAGGATCCAGAGAATCGCATCCAATACTTCGCGATTCCCACGCCACGGTCTGCCTCTGCGGCGTGTAGGGAGTTCTGGCAACAAGGGGTGAAGATACTCCCACTCTTTTTCAGTCAGTTCCATTTAAGCCGCTCCTACTTTAGGTATATCTCCTAAGTTTACCAGAGACGATAACTTCATTACAATCAATATTCCTAATACTATTCAACTATTTATGAGACACACTCTACTTGTATCGGTTCATCTAACAGCGTCACTTCTACAGGTTCAACTACAGTTGTGCTTTCGCTACCTTCCGGGGTCTCATCTATCTCCCAATGGTAGGTGAAGCATTACCTTGAAAAACGATACCACAGAAAAAGATCACAGAGATTAGGACAGAGATGATGATTTTCATTGTATGCTATACTTTACTAAAGTTTGGACGATTTATGTGTTATTCAGGTTTCCCTCTCAAGGCGTGGTGCCAACTTTCATTGAGAACCTGATTCATATTCTGTGGTTTTGTTCCTTCAGAAAAACTCGTCGAAAAAGAAAACATTTCGGTATTAATAAAACCGCAGCCCCAGCAGGTCGATCGGTGTATAGAAACGCTGTCCACCCCAAAAATGAAGTTCCCCAGCGGGGCGACAGGTGTTATGAGTTCACAACTCATCAATTCCGATCTTTTTGATGCGATCGGCTTTATAGTAAAACCCGAAAATATGTTTACACTTTAAAGAGCAACAATTCCGCGAATACACTCGCTCGCTGGCGAGGTTTTGCGGTGTACGCACCCAAATGCGATCTGCATTCCTAACCTCGCCAATGTAAAGTTAATTGTGGGTTTTACTATAATATCAGCCCGGACTTTACGCGCAAGTTCGGAAAGTTTATTTTGTGATTCAGCAAAAGCCTTATCCCGTAGCCGTTCATCTTCGAGTTCTTCAAGAATCACAGCAGCAATAGTGTCCTGTTTTTCTGGCGGCAATTTATAAACCTCGGTAAGCACTTTTTCAAGAAGCTGTGTCATAATTGTTCCATCCTTTGTGAAATCCCACTGCTCACGGGTATAGACTCGGGTATTTATGCCTCGCCCTCAGGTTAACTATAGGGCGAGGCATGGGACCTCGCCCTACAATGTTGTGGGTTGTTCAGGTTTATTGCTGCTCACGCAAGCGGGCTTCTAACGCTGCTAACTCATCGGATAGTGCTTGGGGCAGTGTTTCCTCAAAGCGTGCGTAATGTTCCCGAATGGATTCAATTTCGTTGAGCCACTCTTCAACATCAACGTTCAGCAGCTCTTCCATCTGCGCGTCCGTTACGTCCAATCCAGTGGTATCAATTGCACCGGATGCTGGTAGGTAGCCGATGGGAGTTTCAACAGCCTCGCCGTTTCCGGCAACGCGTTCCACGATCCATTTGAGTACACGGCTATTTTCACCGAAACCGGGCCAGAGCCATCCACCGTCAGCATCTTTGCGGAACCAATTGACGTAGAAAATTTTCGGCAATTTGCTGGCATCGGTGTTCTTGCCCATCTCCAACCAGTGTGCGAAGTAATCACCCATGTTGTAACCACAGAACGGGAGCATCGCCATCGGGTCGCGTCGGAGTTCGCCGACAGTGCCAGCAGCGGCTGCAGTGCGTTCAGAAGAAGCAATAGAACCGATAAAAGTGCCATGTTGCCAATCAAACGCTTCAAACGCGAGTGGTACCGTAGTTGCACGTCTGCCGCCGAAAAGGATAGCCGAGATTGGGACACCGTTCGGGTTTTCCCAGTTCGGGTCAATAATCGGGCATTGTGCAGCGGGTGTTGTATAGCGAGCATTCGGGTGTGCAGCCGTCTTCTCATCACCGGGGTGCCACTCTTCACCGAGCCAACTTGTGAGCGTTTCGGGGGGTTCTTCGCTCTTCTCTTCCCACCAGACATCAGCATCTTCTGTAAGTGCAGCGTTGGTGAAGATGGAATTTGATGCTAAAGTGTGCATCGCGTTCGGATTGGTGTGCATTGACGTGCCGGGTGCGACACCGAAGAAACCTGCTTCCGGGTTAATCGCGTAGAGCCGTCCATCTTCACCAAATTTCATCCATGCAATGTCGTCACCGATAGTCTCGGCTTTCCAACCGGGCAGACTCGGTGTAAGCATAGCGAGATTCGTCTTGCCACATGCACTTGGAAACGCCGCAGCGATATATGTCTTCTCGCCTTCCGGACTCGTTAATCCCAAAATAAGCATGTGTTCTGCCATCCATCCGTCGTTTTTCGCCATGATAGATGCGATTCGGAGGGCATAGCATTTTTTACCGAGCAGCGCGTTGCCACCATAACCACTACCATAAGACCAGATAGAACGTTCCTCGGGGAAGTGCACAATATATTTATTATCGGGATTGCAGGGCCAGACATCATCTTCCTGTCCGGGTTCAAGCGGCATTCCAACGGAGTGTAAACACGGCACAAAATCGCCATCTTCACCTAAGATATCCAGCACGGCACTGCCCATGCGTGTCATAATCCGCATGTTGACGACCACGTAGGGTGAATCGCTGATTTCAACACCAATGTGTGAGATAGGTGAACCGAGCGGTCCCATGCTGAAGGGCACAACGTACATCGTTCTACCTTTCATACATCCCTTGAAGAGTCCTTTAAGGGTAGTTTTCATCTCATCTGGATCGTGCCAATTGTTTGTGGGACCTGCTTCAAGCGGGGTCTTCGCGCAGATAAACGTTCTATCTTCAACGCGTGCGACATCGGCGGGGCTGGAACGTGCAAGGTAACTTCCTGGACGTTTTTCCGGGTCTAATCGGACAAAGGTACCTTTCTGGACTAATTCCTCAGACAACCGATCATTTTCTTCCTGAGAACCGTCACACCAATAGATAGAATCGGGTTGGCAAAGCGCAGCCGCTTCTTCGACCCAATTCTGTAATTTCTTGTTTTTGGTCATATAAATCTCCTGTTGTTGAATACTGTTCCTGAATAAGCATATTACTGTTCATATATATTTTATAACAAATTTTCACACTTGGCAAATTAAATGCAGGCACTAAAATGACGTGCCTAAGTTGACATGGATTTTGCCACGTAACGGGGAATCTCCAGCGGCAAGTCCATAGTTGATTCGCAAGATACCCGCCTTAGATTCAAGTCGCGCGCCAACCCCGTAACCTATCCGGAGCCTGTCGAAGATAGAAGGCGTTTCAATCAAGGTTACCGCGCCTAAATCGGTAAAGACAAAAATCTGCGAGTCGGGTCCGACAAGAAAACGATATTCAAGGTTGGCATACACCCGACGCGGTCCTGAAAACCAATCTTCATCGTATCCACGCAAAGTAGTCGCACCGCCGAGATAAAAAAGTTCAGTTGGCGGGATATTAACGCCCCATGCAGCAGCACCGTGGAGTTCAAGAGCAACCGTCTGCTTCCGCCACGTGGGAAAGTATTGTTGTAATGAAAGCCATACTTTCCGTAACTGAAAGTCGCTCCGTGATACCTCAATAGCGACGCTGTCCCGCCGTCCGCTCGTTGGGTTCAGGAAATAGTCGCGGGTATCGCGTGTCAACCGAAACGCGACACTGTACTTCGTTCCACTATACGGTGTGAGGTCGATCAATGTCATGGCACTTGGATCGGAAAAGACTGGGGTTTGGGTATCAAGCGGAGGGGTTGACGTTGAAGGGATGACCGTGTTTGGTACGTTAATCCGCTTGTATCCCAAAGTCATGATCCCTTCAAAGACGCGACCAAAGTGAGTCGTAGCACTTACACTGCCCGACTGTTCTTCGGAAACCGCTTCTGTGTCATTATATAAAATACCTGACAGTTGTGCCCTATTTGGATTCTGCTGTTTGAATTGTCCGTATTCTATACCGATGGTTACTGGTTTGCCGAATATCCACGGTTCCGCATAACCGAGTCGGAAGACCTTGAGTAGCCCAGATTTCCAATAGAAGTTGACCTGCCTACCTGTTCCTAACAGGTTGGTTTCACGGGCTTCAAACACACCCGTGAGTTGTGGGGCTGCGTCAGATTCGGAATCGGGTGGGGCATATCCGATAACACCGCTCAATCGTCCTGTTTTTGCTTCGGTTACGTGTGCGTGGAAATTAATCTTATCTTCTGTTGCTCCAGCTTCCAATACATTCGGATTGATCTGATAGAAATAGCCTAAATTTCGTAAGCGACGATAGCTTGCGTCAATGTCGCGCTGATCGAAGCGTTGGTTCGGTTTCAGGGGAATTTCCCGAAGAACTACTTCCATTTTCGTCTTTTTCAGTCCACTTATCTTGACTTCGCCAATCTGGGCCTGCGCGCCTTCTCGGATAGTCAACAGAAGATCAACAGTGCCTGTTTCTGCCGAAAATTGGAAGTTCTTAGGCGCGATCTCGACTTTCGGATACCCGTATTCGCTGTAAAGTGTCTGGATGCGTTCTATCCCTTGCTCTAACCTTATCGGTGTAAAAAGTTTCCCCTGCCGTAAATTGAGTTGATCCCGAATTTCGGCTTCTGAAAAGTGTTCATTGCCTGCGAGCGTAACCTCACCCATACGAATCCGTTTCCCTTCAACAATTTTTACAGTAATAGTCATATCTGTTTCGTTGTTGGTCTCTGTATTCTTCGACATCAGTTCGATGTTAGGCGACGTTTCAGCAAACACGAAACCAGCTTCGCGATAAGCAGCAACGATACGTTCAAAACCTTCTACTATTTCCGCACGAGAATATACTTTTTCTTTTTCCCACCCGAATAGTTTTATCAATCTATTCTGATTTAAGTGATTATTTCCATTAAAACGGAATTGATGAATACGATAGTGTGGCTGCGTTTTATCCGCTGTTTCCTTATCCAGGGTTGACTGTTCTGGAGGCGAAGCGTTTTCCTTCGAGTCAGCACCGTGTACTATTTCGGGGATAACTGTGAAACTAAGGAGTAAACCACTAAAGAAGAGTATCTGTAGGAGTCGGTATCTGGGCATTTATCATCCCTATTTACAACATCAAAAGCTTGTTATCATGCCATTGCAATATTTTACCATGTTTTCTGCGTTAGCCGCAAACAAACGCTGGCTGTAGCGTGCTATATAGGTTTCGATTCCTATGTAGAAAAAATCTCCGAATATCAGTCCCAGCATGGACGCGACGCGCAACGAATTGCGCTACTACGAACCACAGGGTTGCTGAATATTTGAGACAAATCGGAGGTACAAACCCTTCCCACAAAAGAAAGAACGCCCAATGCCAAAAACTTTACACACCGCTGAACAAGGGGTGTGTAAAGTTTTTGGCACTGATTTTTTGGTGAGTTAGGGGTTGAAGTTTGTAGTAGAGAATGGTATTCTCTCTAAGATATTATATTTTTCAAGGAGAGAATACCATGCCTTCCATTGTAGCAAAGATTAACGAAGAAGTCCAAAAGATTTTTGAAGACCTGACAGGCGATCCGTCTGTCCTGATTTCCGATGTAGAGGAGCAAGTCTCTGCGGCTCTTGCTTCGTGGGGACAAAGACTTTCAGAGGGTATCCTTTCTGAACTCGCCAACGCCCCGGATATGACTCGAAAGTCTGTCGTGTGCCGAGAGTGTCAAGGGCGAAGTCGTCGGTATCGGCAAAGAAGCCGGAGTTTTACAACGCTGTGTGGTGTTTTGCGTCTGCCGAGATGGGAGTATAAGTGTCAATGTGGGGCTATTCATGTGCCTTGGGAGGCGAAGCAACACCTCAAGGGAAGGTATACGCAAAGAGTTGCTGCAGCGATGATGCGTCTCGCTGCACAGTTGAATTATCGCGCTGCCGCAGCGGAGTTAAAACATCAAGGCATTGAAGTTAGCCATACGACGCTGCATCAGAAAGTTCAGGCGTGGTCATCAGGTGAGTCGGTCTCTGATTATATTGCCGAAGCATCTCTGGATGTCGGTGAGCGGTGGTATGTCAGTTGTGATGGGTGCCAGACGAACTCACCTGTTGGATGGCAGGAGGTTAAAGTCGGCAGCATCGGTAAAGATTATCCGCATCAAAACGCGACATCGGTGATGAAAATCCGCCCACCGAGCCTGCGGTATGTCGCCTCCCGGAGCGGTGTGGCGGATTTTCGCCACCAACTCGCAGATTTAGCAACGCAGACCGGCATTTATCAAGACGAAAAAACGATCGCAGACGAAGAAGTCGTTGTGATAGGTGATGGGGCACCGTGGATATGGAACTTAGCGGATGAATACTTTCCGGGTGCCACTGAAATCGTTGACTATATGCATGCCAAGACGCATTTATATGATGTCGCTAAGCAAGCCTTCGGAGAAGAGGACCGGGAGGCCATCGAAACTTGGGTGGATACCACTGAAACACCTCTTTACAATGGAGAGACTTCTAAAGTCGTCGCACGTATCCGGGCTTTGGAGACACAAAACCCAGTTTCCATAGCAGATGTCCTTAAAAGAGAAGTCGGTTATTTTCAAAAACATGCCCATCGCATGCAGTATCGCACGTTCAACGAAAAAGGATATCAGATCGGCAGTGGAGTCATTGAGAGTGCTTGTAAACATGTTGTCGCTGAACGCTGTAAACAGGCAGGCATGCGATGGAGCAAACCCGGGATAAATGCAATACTCTTTTGGAGATGTTTGTTAAAGAATCAATCACTTGACGCATATTGGGATACACAAAAACTACAGGAGGCCGCATAAAAGGCCGCCAAAAACTTTACACACCCCTGAACAAGAAAAAACTTGATAAAAATGTAAAAATATGGTATCCTATTAATAGGAGTCTTAATATTCACAATTTATTCAAAAAAATTAATGTACGCACTTTGCAAGGAGCAGTTGCTGGAAGGCTCAAGCTCTAAATAATTCTATGTTTTTTATGATATTTCATTTGGAACATGGTATATTTTATATGACCATATAGCGAGGACCTCTCTCCCGCATGTGAGTGTGGTTTCCTCGCCAACCGACTCTTAGAGGTTTCCGTGAACGCATCGGCAAACCTAAGAACCCTCGCCATCGGTTCGGTGGAGAGTCTAAACGCCTGATAGAGTCTATGTAAGACCTCGTTTGGAGGCAGTGGACGTTGAAGCAGAAACACTAAAACAAGATATGTCCGCTCTTGTGTAGATATATCAAGTTTTGAAGGAACAGTTAGGGATATATTATGCCAAATGCACTATTTGTTTACCCGAAGTTTCCGCCATCTTATTGGGGCTTTAAGTACGCCTTAGAATTTCTTGAAAAAAAGTCATCAATGCCCCCACTTGGACTCTTGACGATCGCTGGAATGTTCCCCGACAATTATGCCATGAAAGTCGTTGATATAAACATTGAACCGCTGACGGATGCGCATCTCCAGTGGGCGGATGTTGTCTTTACCTCAACGATGATTGTTCAGAAAGAATCGCTCTACGAAGTCGCTGAACGGTGTAATCGAGCGGGTGTGCCGATTGTCGCTGGCGGTCCCCATCCCACCTCCTACTACGATAATATCAAGGCGGAAACCGACGCCACGATTAACCATTTTCTCTTTGGTGAGGTTGAAGAGATCTTTGAAGATTTCCTAACCGATTTTGAGAGTGGTGCCGCGAAGGAGACCTATCGGGAGACTCGAAAACCGGATATTACGACAACACCACCACCTCGTTACGATCTTATTAATATTAACGATTACGGCTCAATGGCACTCCAGTTTTCACGTGGATGTCCTTTTAACTGCGAATTTTGCGATATTACAAAATTGTTCGGGCGCGTTCCGCGCACCAAAAGCAATGAGCAGATGCTCGCTGAGTTTGAGATGCTTTACAAGCTCGGTTGGGACGGTGCGATGTTTGTTGTTGATGACAACTTTATCGGCAACAAGCGCGACGCGATGCGTTTGCTGCCTGCTGTGAAGCAATGGCAGGAAGAACGTCAATTCCCGTTCTCGCTTTATACCGAAGCCAGCGTAAACCTCGTCGAAATCCCTGACATGCTTGATGCAATGAGTGAGTCAGGGTTTAACATGGTGTTCCTTGGTATTGAAAGCCCCAATGATGCGGCACTGCTCGGCACTTCCAAAGGACAGAACACCAGCAAGGAAGAAGAGGCTGGCAGCTACCTAATGCGCTCTATCAGAAAGATACAGAGCAAGGGGTTGGAAGTCACAGGAGGTTTTATCATCGGGCTTGATGGTGATACGGAATTTGATTCACACATCAATTTTATTCAAGAAGCCGGCATCCCGATGGCGATGGCAGGTCTGCTGACTGCATTGAAGGAGACTGACCTCTGGCACCGATTAAAACAGGAAGATCGGTTGCTTGTAGAATCCAGCGGAAATAACACCGACATGAGCCTCAATTTCGTTCCTGAAATGCCGCGCGGGGAGCTTATCAGTGAGTATCGGCGGGTTATTTCAACGCTCTATGATCCGACATTGAAAAACTATTTTGCCCGATGTTTGACATTGCTTCAGCACATGCCTCAAACGCACAATAATGTAAGGTCAATCCGCAAAGAGGAGGCACTTGCATTCGCCCGATCAATCCAGAAGCAACTTTTCTCAAAACAAGGTTGGGAGTACACTCGATTTTTGGCGAAAGTCTTCAAAGATTACCGATCGATGCTCCCTGAAGCGATACGATTAGCAATCATGGGTTACCATCTTGAGAAAATCACACGCCACACTGTCGCAGTTGAGGATTTCAGGAACTTCTTGGCTCACGAGATGGACACATTTAAAGAGAAGATTTCGCAATTTGTGGATGCCCAAGGAAACCAGATGAATGAGATTCAGAACTATTCGCGACAACTCTTTTCTCGCGTTAAGGCAGAATATAATTCAATTCATAAGGATTTCCAATACGCTGCACACGGTGCGCTCACCGGTTTTCAGCAGTCAATGTTCAAGGAGTACTTAGAGGTGGAATTAGCTGCTTTCAAAACCGCAGTCGGCACCTTCGCAAAAGCGCAGACTGAGCGGCTCGGTGAACTCCAAGTGTATGTTCATAGCCTCTTTGCACGTGTCCATGCTCAGCAAGCGCAACTCCACAACGTTTTCAAGCATCACACCGACGATTTTAAGCAAAACGTCCAAGAAACCTTTGATGCTTTCCATGAATCCGTCACGCGACATTTAGAGCAACTCTTCGGTACTGTCCCTGTCCAAATTGAAGAACTGAGTTAGCGGGACCATGGCATGTATTGAAATAGAAAATCTCCGCTTTACTTACCCGAGCCGAGAGATTCCGACACTTCACGGCATCACAACTCGTGTTCCTCGTGGTGCCTTTGTCTTACTGACAGGTCCAACGGGGTGTGGGAAGTCCACTTTGCTGCGCGCGCTGAATGGCTTAATTCCGCATGCCTCGGCAGGAGTGCTTACGGGAACGGTGCATCTCGACGGGAAAGATATTGCCGCACAACTGCTCGCTACGACATGTCAACAAGTCTCTCTCCTCTTCCAAAACCCAGACGATCAACTCTTTTGCACACTGGTTGAAGATGAAATTGCCTTTGGGCTCGAGAATCTCGGTTTTCCGCCCGAAGAGATTCAAGAACGGATCACTTTTGCCTTGGAACAGGTAGGGTTGTCCGGATTTGAATCTCGGCAGATTTCATCACTTTCAGGTGGTGAAAGACAGCGCGTTGCGCTTGCCGCCGTCTGCGCGATGCGCCCACAAGTCTTACTCCTTGACGAACCGACCAGCCATCTTGACCCACAAGGAACGCGCGACATTCTCAGTATTGTCAAACAGTTAAATAACGAAATGGGCATAACAGTTGTTTTAGCAACCCATCGGACCAAAGAAGTTGCTCCGTTGTGCGATCATGTCTGGCTGATGGAGGATGGACGCATCTGTCTGGATTTGCCAAAGGCAGATGCATTTCAAGATGCCACCGCGTATCAACGTTTAGGTGTACAGGTACCAGAGATAGAAAACGCTGCGGTAAAGTCTCCAACTTCGCCTTTTAAGCGTCCTTCCAATGCACTACAACAAAATGCGTTCCTCAGCCTCCAAAATCTCCATTTTCGTTATCCGAACACTGATAGAGATGCTGTTTGCGAAACCTCTTGTGAGGTGCCGCGTGGAGAAGTGATTGCTATCATGGGGGCAAACGGATCTGGCAAAACAACGTTAATTCACCTCATCGCGGGCTTGCTACGTCCGTCGGCAGGTGAGGTGGTTATTGATGGAAAATCGTGCGGTCGCGTGAAGCTTCATCAGTTAGCAGGTAAAGTGGGTATCGTTTTTCAGAACCCAGATCTATTGTTACAGGCGAAGACTGTTCGTGACGAAGTGGCATTCGGTCCGAAAAACCTAAAATTTCCGACAAAAACGCTTAAGGACCGAGTTGACAAGACACTCGCGCAATTTGACTTACAGAATCTCAATTCTGAAGCACCGTATGCTTTGTCGCGCGGGCAACGCCAGCGCACTGCTGTTGCAGCAACCTTTTCGCTGCATCCCGACCTTTTTCTCCTTGATGAACCTACGACTGGTCAGGATGCACAACACCTCTATCAGTTAATGGATGAACTCTGTGATGAGATCCGACAAGAGCACAAGATCCTTATTTTTGCTACACACGACATAGACCTCACCTTAAAATACGCCGACCGTATCCTCTTACTCCACGATGGTGCAGTGATTTTTGATGGCGATCCTGATATCGCCTTTGCAGATCAAGAACTCCTACAACAAGCATCTCTATAATGGTCTCCCTACTCGTTAGTAAGTTCCAATCGCAGTAGCGTCTTTCACCTTGTTCTCTTTAGCGATGGAAGGGGACAAGTGTTACCTGATTTTTGTGTTATTTGAATGGGGTAGGTTCAGGGCACTGTCATGTAATGTAAACATAGTCTATTACGGAAACGTTGTAACAGGTTATACCCAATTAACCCCATTTGTAGCGCGAGGTCCCTGTGCCTCGCAATGCTGACTTGATCAAAAGACTTCTAAGCAAGTTAATTTGGTATTACCTATTCTTGGGTGTGTTAGTCGAAGGGAAGCTGCCTTGATTCGTGTTCTTTTATCGGAAGCGACGCGGTCTACCACTTAAGACTGAGGGGCAGCGGTATCCTTTCATTTTTCACAAGGCGAAATCATTTGGTATTTCCCGCAACCTTCTTATATTTTCCCGAGACCGTAAGGTTCGTAATGGTAATCCAGTTTCTAAAAGGAGAATAAAAGTGAAGTTAAATAAGACATGGATTTGTATAGTTTTCTTATTCCTATTGCTCCCTGTCACCGTATATTCTCAGACGGGTTTGCATGAATTGCGACGCGGAAGTATGGCTGTTGGGTTTGGCTTTACCGGACTTGACTTTAGTAGCAGTCAAAACGCTATTGGAATAGGAGGGAGTCTTAGTTACGGTATTAGTAGTCGGACAAGGATTTGAAGTGCCAACGTTTATTTAGACCACAATTTAGCAAAGTTAAGCCAAGTTTTGCTGCTCGAATTCCATAGGTGTCAAATACCCTAACGCCGAATGTGGGCGTTTCTGATGATACACCTGTGTGATAAAATGCCCAATGCGGACTCTCGCTTCGTGAATGTCCTCATAGTCATTTAGATAAACTTCTTCCTCCTTGAGCGTGCGGATGAGTCTCTCAGCATACCCGTTCTCCCAAGGACAGCCGCGACGGGCTACCGAAATCTCAACGTCATGCTGCGCCAGCGTTGAGAGATAGACATTTGAAAGATACTGAACGCCTTGATCAGAGTGATGAATCTCTGGGACACTCCGGCGTAATGCTTGCTCTAACGGTCTCAAGGTCAGCGGTTGAGTCAGGTGTTGACTCACCTGCCACCCTCTGATCCTGCGCGTGAAGACATCCATGAGCAGACTCACATAGACGAAGTGCGCCTTGAGTCGGACGTAGGTAATATCGCCTACCCAGACTTGATCGCATCGACAGACCTCAAGGTCTTTAAGGCGATTGACCCACGGGTGCGTCCTCTCAATGGAGGTCGTCGTTTGACAGATACGTTTGACGGACACCGAGAGGTTCGCAGCTTTCATCAAGCGGGCAACGCGTCGATACCCAACGTCGTATCCCATCCGCAGTAGCAACTTTGTGATACGCCGATACCCATACGTCGGATATTGCGCAGCTAACCGCTCTATTTCCTCTCGTAGGACTTCTTCAGACGCGTCGATTTTCGGTTGATAATAGAGCGTGCTCTTGTTAAAACCGAGCACCTCAGAAATCTGTCGCACTGAAAAATCCGTCCGCAACGTCTCAACGATATGTCGTTGTTTAGACGGAGTCAACTCAACAATGTCGATGCTTTTTTTTGGATTTCCAACGCCAGCGTCAACCGTCCAACGAGCTGTTCGAGTTGTGCTATGCGCTCGGTCGTCTCGTTAGAGTGTTTATCCGTTGAGGCAAACACAGAGGCTACATTTTCAACAACTTGCTGCTTCCACTTGGAGAGTTGGTCTTCGCTGAGGTTGTGTCTGCGACACAACTCCGCTTGTGAACTTTCACCGCGGAGTGCCTCCAAAACGACCTCCGCTTTAAACTCGGGGGTGAATCTTCTTCGTTTGCGTTTCGCCATCGGATTCTCCTTTCAGTGAGATTGTATTATATCACAATCTTGGTTTAGAGAGTGGTCTAAATTTCCGATGGCAGTACAATTGCTCTTATATCGAATATGGGCTTTATTGATAGAGACAGATACTACGGTTCAAAACTTGATGTTCCGCTACCTGTCATGATAGGTATTCAGTCTGTGCACACGAGTCCCTTAGGACAGACAGGTTTAGATTATTTTTTAACGGGTACTTTTTACAGAGGATTTTCCAGTGGAATTTCTCGCAGGCTTGATGATCCTACATACGAGAGACTTCTCAGTGTCCGAACTAATGGGTTCGCCAGTGGTGGTGGTATTTCAAAACGCCTGGAAACTAACTTTGGTTGGGGGCTAAATCCTTTCTGTGGGGTATCCTATTCACGTTCTTGGACACGCATAGATAGAAAAGGAGAGGGTGAGGAAATAGGTTTCAATCGGATATCTTCTGGCTTTAGAGGACGGGCGGGATTGGAAATTGAATTGTCACCGATGATAAGTGTAATCGGGATTTTCGGGATCTCTTTTGAAGATTTCAATAACAGTTTCAGTATCGGCTTAAACTTTCATTAAAGGTGCTGTCAAGAATCGACGAAGAGTTCCCACCAAGGAACAACAGAACCACTCCTGTTTTGCTGGGGAGATCGTCCCCTCGCTAATCTTCTGATGTCCAAGTAATTGTATATTTTACCATGAATAGCCTTGATCTGACAGAGCCATTCAATTCAGGACTTATACCCAATTAACCCCATTTGTAGCGCGAGGTCCCTGTGCCTCGCAATGCTGACTTGATCAAAAGACTTCTAATCAAGTTAATTTGGTATTACGCCAATTGAGCAAATATCGGACATTTAGACGCAAAAAGCGGCAATTTCCGTATTTTTAACCCCCTAAATCCCCCTTATCAGGGGGACTTTAAGAGGAAATGCGTAAGTCCTACAATTGTCAGAATCACCCTTGTGGGAGGGGTTTGTAACCCCGATTTATGCGGATAGCCTTGCCCCCTCATTCTTGATAATGCATTCAGAAAACCGAAAACTGAACGGCTCTGTTGATCTGAGAATTGGACTTGATAACTATAACGAAATATGTTATACTTGGGTTAAAAGGAGGACTCGCGTGATTACCCGACAAGAGATTCAAACGACGTGTGATGACATCGTGCGCGAGTTTGCGCCGTTACAGGTTATCCTCTTCGGCTCCTATGCGTATGGGACTCCTACAGAAGACTCGGATGTAGATCTGCTCGTCGTGATGCCTATTCCGAAATCAGAGTTTATCCGCAAAGCCATCGAAATTCGGCAGCATATTCCTTACCGTTTCAGCATGGACCTCTTGGTACGTTCACCGGAAGAGATTGCGTTTCGTGTCTCGTATAACGATTGGTTTCTTCGCGAGGTTACTGAGAAGGGCGAACTTCTTCACGGTTTCCATGATCATTACAATGTTAATAACCTGCAAGGTACGCTGAGCAGCGTCAAGAAGGAGAAGGACTGCATGAACCCGTTGACGCTGGAATGGATAGAGAAGGCTAAAGGCGATTATGCCGCTGTCCAGCAGCTTCTCCTGGCAACAAACCCGCAGTTATATGATATTATCTGTTTCCATGCGCAACAGTGTATTGAAAAATATCTAAAGGCATGGCTGCAAGAGGCAGACATCCCCTTTTCAAAAACGCATGACCTTGAAGAATTACTTAACCTGATTATGCCAACGCTACCCACTTGGGACTTTTGGCTACCTGATTTTAAGATAATAACAGCCTATGCAGTAGCATCGTGTTATCCCGGAGATTCAGCAACACTCGACAATACACAGCATGCGATGCACATCTGCGATGGAGTACGTCAAGCCGTTCGCACGCAGTTGAAACTCAATTGATATTGAAAACGAAAATACAACTGCCAAGTAAAGATATTAAGACTTCGCCGCAATAGATTATTGTTCAAATTCGTAACCGATTAAGAAGAAATATAAGTGAAAATAAATTCCACATTTCATGTTCTCGTGTTTTTGATAGCAGTGCTGACCTTCAGCACACCTGTTGTTACCATCGCTCAACAGAATTTTGTGCAAGCCGAAGCTGCGACCGCTGCTGAAGCGGATGCTAATAAAGATGTCAGCAAGTTATTATGCTTCAGTGCTGGTTGTGTGCTTTCTGCCCTCTTTTTTTTACCGAGTCCGTATGGTTATTTTTTGCCGCCAACTGGCATAATTGGGGCATATTTCTATCGGCCGGCACCACGACCTTCTCGGTTGATTGGGAAATCGCCTGAATATATAGCTGCTTACACATCAGCCTATCAATTAAAGAGAGGGAATATTCAGGCACAGTGGACATCAGCAGGTTGTCTCAGTGGTTGCGTCGTAATTGGGACTATAGCTGTGGGCATAAAGGTATTGGACTTGGAGTAGAAGCTGCAACACAATGAACTTGAAAATCAATATGGTGGCAGCACCAGAGGTTTGCCACCACACTGTTTATAGAGATAGATGTTTAAAAACACTTTATTCTCCATAACACTCTTGTTTATATTCCTTCTCGTTGATGTTCTTTACGCTGCGCCGTTGAAGACACTTTCGTTAGAATTTACGCGCGAATTAACCGAAAACGGCAAAACGGAACACATCGCAGGCACGCTTCACTACGATGTAAAGGCGGCGCGGGTTGTTGTTGAGGTTACCAAACCAGTCAAGCAGATAATGGTTGTAAAGGACAATGTCCTTGAAATCTATTATCCTGTGGAGAAACAGGCGTTCCGTTTTATCTCCGAAGGACGTGTTCCGCTCCCGTTTGTCGAATCCATTATCCAAACCACACAAGCGGAATACGGGTTGACTGCAATCGGATATACTTTAGATAAGCACGATGTTGTGGAGGAAGTACTCTATACCTATTGGGCACCGCCTGAGAAGGCGAAGGATACACTCGGCAGTGTCATCTTAGGCATGCACAATGATCGTCTCATCTCAGCAGAAATCAAAAGTCCAGCAGGATATATCATCGGTAGATCGCGTTACCAGAACCACAGCAAAATCGGTATTAACTATATCCCTATGAAAGTTACCTCCAGTACATACGGTACGAAATCCGAGGTCCTCCAGCACGAACAGATTGTCTATAGCAACCCAGAGGTGAACACGAAAACGTCAAATCCAATGCTAAATTTTACAATTCCTGAATCCGTGGAGGTTAAAGAGAGCAAATGGTAAATCATCCTGTTTATCGTATATCTGTTGCTTTCAGTGTGTTCTGTTTATCGGTTGTTATCTTCGTTTCGCCTACGTTTGCGAGTGAAGCGACTGATCTGGCGTTCATCCGTAAAGTCAACCCGATGACAACACCGAGCCCGCAGGAAATTGTCCGTTTTAATCCGCAGGAAACCTCGGAGTTAAAACTCGCCGCGACAGGGCTGATACGCTTGTATCAAAAATTCATCTCAAGCCAAGACGGTTCGACTTGCAGCTTCTCTCCGAGCTGCTCGCGTTTTGGCATGGCATGTATACAAGAATACGGTGTGTTGCGAGGCGTGCTACTGACTGCTGATAGATTGCTCCGGTGCAACGGTTCACAATCAAGGCATTATCATAAAGATAACGTGACGGGTAAATACATTGATCCAGTTTCAGACTATGCAGTGTTGAAGTAAAGAAATGGGGTTTCACTCCGTTCAATCCAACCGACGAACTCTATGAACATTACACGAATCCACAAATTCCTACTCGTAATTTGGCTGAGCATTACTCCACTTCTTTCCTTTGCATCCGCCGAAGAACCCGTTGAATACTATGCTCCCGAAAACGTCCTAAAGTTCGCTGATTTTCTATATGAACAGGGTAACTATCTCCGTGCTGCGGGTGAGTATCAGCGTTATCTATTTTACAAGCCACAAGACACCGAGCAGATTCACTATAAGATTGCAGTCTCTTACCGCTTCGGTGGTAAGACTGAACAAGCGATTCAAGGTTTTGAGACGCTTCTGCGAACATACCCCGAAAGTGAGTTTGCAAGCCGTGCCTACTACCAGATCGGTGCCACCTATTTTCTGATGGATCAGTTTGATCAGTCTACGCTATTTCTTCATGAAGCACTGCCGCGCATAACAGATACACGGCAACACGCCGAAGCAGAACAGCTGATTGGACTCTCTTATCTGAAGCAAAAACGGTGGTCTGAGGCAAGCGAGGTATTCAAGACGTTGCAGGAATCAGATGTGATGCCAATTAGAGAAAAAGCGGTGGTGTACCACAATTATGCTGAGAAAGGAGCACGCCTATCCACTCGTAGCCCATTTTTAGCGGGAACTCTCTCTACGATTGTACCGGGGGCTGGAAGGCTCTATACGGGTCGCCTCGGTGATGCGCTGAATTCTCTGTTCACCATAGGTTTAACAGGTTGGCAGGCTTACGACGGCTTCCGTAGAGATGGGATTTCATCGGCAAAAGGGTGGACACTCGGCACGCTCTGCGGCATCTTCTATGTGGGGAACATCTACGGGTCCGTAATTTCAGCCCGCGTTTACAACCGTCACGTGACGGACGAATTTTTGGCGACATTGACCGTAGCATTGCCGTATTAGTTGAGAACACATATTTTAGTTCAACGCCTCTGTAAAAATTCCGGTTGCGCGACCTGCATCCCCAGTGGTGGTAACCCCGCCGTTATCGCTTCAACATCATCTACAACCATATTTCCAATGTTGAAAAGCGCGTGATCAATCGCGCCTGCCCTTTCTTTTCAATCTTTATCAGTCTTCCGGAAAATTTCGCCATCAAAGTCCGGAATCTCATGACGTGAATTGCGCTTACCGCTGTTGACTCCTATGACAGGTTCATCAAAAGTGACAGTTCTCATAGCACCGCTCCGGTTATAGACTACCCACCCCTTTTCATACTCGCGGATAAAAAGCTCTGCTACATCTTGGTATTGAACTGCTTTCTCTTGGGTCGGTTGTCCGAGGTCAGCATCCCAAAAATCGTACCAGTTGTGGAGATGGTCAGGAACTGGTATGGCGTTATCATCACCAAAAAGGACGTAACCGTCTGAATGTGTTAGACTCAGCGTGGTAATCATGCACATCCACTGTTGGTTTTCTTCGCTGTTCCGTTCTGCAACCCGTGTGTCTAAATCTCCCATATAATCCGTTACCACGCGCCAACCTTCTAAGCAGTTGATTCGCGGCTCTCTCAAATGCCGTTCTGCCCATAGCAGTGTCTGTTCCATTTGTAGAATCTGATTGAGGTTATATCCTTTGATATGATCCTGCTTATAACACTCCGTCAAGGCACCCAAACCTAAAGGATTGGGCTTCTGCTTCGTAGCAGTTAGCGTTTCCGAAGAAGCGTCTTACATCTGCTCCACAGGGGGACCCAAGCAGCCCCTGAGAATATTTATAGCCGCGTTGATGTCTCTATCGTGGTGTGAACCACATTCAGGACAGGTCCACTGCCGATCCGAAAGCGAAAGATTTTCGTTGTGATACCCACACTCTGAACACGGTTTAGAAGTCGGTGTCCATTGACCCACTTGATGGAACTCACGATTATGTTTCAAACACTTGAACTTCAATATCTTAACAAACTCTCCAAAGGCAAGATCGGAGACTTTTCGTCCCCAGAGGCGTTTCATCGCATCAAGGTTGAGCGTCTCAGTGGCGATCGCATCGAACCTTCGACACAGATCCGTCGCAAGTTTCCAATGCCAATCTCTACGTTGGTTGGCGACTTTACGGTAAAGTCTCGCGAGGTCTCTGACAGCACGCCACCAATTGTGAGAACCTTTAACTTTGCGGCTAACGGCTTTGTTGAGTTTTCTCAGTTCGCTCAAAGAATGCTTCAAGGGTTGCGGGTGTTGTATCTTTTCACCGGTGTGCAAAGTCAAATAGGTTTCCATACCGAAGTCTACCCCTACACTTTCACCCGTAGTGGGCAGCACTTCTTTTCTCGAATCATCGGTAACAACATAAAGCCAAAGCGTTCCGACAGCATCTCGACCGATTTGGATATAGCGGACATCACCGTGCCAATCGCGATGCTGATGATACAGGATATTGCGACGTTTGAACACAAACTTTTCTTTGATGGGACACCATTGCTTGAAGGACAGGCGAACCGTGCCTTTAGGAACTTTGGAAGGTTTTCCGTCTTTGTGTGCTTCAAAAACCTTGTAGCCTGTTTGGAACTTCGCAGAACGGTATTTTCCTCGATTTTTGAACTTCGGGGGACCGACACGACGACCGCGCTTACCATTTTCAAGCCAATCAAAGAACCGTTCGTATCCGATATGGATACGGATTATCACTTCGTCAAGCGTGTCGCGGGGGATCCACACCCAGTGTTGCTTGGTCCGTTGGAGCAACTTCGTCAAGTGCGGTTGCAAACGATACCGACCGGCATACTTGCCATAGATACGGTAATATCGCTTCTCCAAAGCAAGGAAGTGGTTATGCACATCACCCAAGTCATCAAGCATATTTCCCAAGCGTTTATTCTGCGGATGGTTGCGTATCTGATATTTCTCCGTTCTCATGGGGCTACCAACTACCAGTCTTTAACCCCGTTCAAGTGGGTAGGCAGACACGTAACCTTGCGGTTACGCTTGAACTGTCTGCCAACTGGTATGTAAAGAGTATAACATTTTTGACGCTTTTCGTCAAGAAAAAACATAGGAGCGGGCATTCCTCCCACATCTAAAGAAGTGGGTTTCCTGCCCGAAGATTAGATGAAGAGTCCATTCACGTACTGCGCGGATTTTGGGATTTGACGCGTATTCGCGTTGACAAGGATTAAGAAGTCATCGTCTACCTGTGATCGTATTTTGCGCAAGATAGACAATCGCGCTTCTAATTCAGCCTCGCGTGTGAGAATAGTGTCTGACCAGTCATCAACACCGATTGAACTGGTCGCATCATCCTCGTTCCACCAATCCAGCATGATACCATCAAAGAGACCAGACGCGTTTAATGCCATTGTTTGATTGGCTATCAGATTATGCACCTCTGGGTTTGTAAAATCTATGAGGTAGCTGAGGACTGTATCGTTTTCGTCAATCTTTCCATCACCGTTGGTATCCTCACCCCAACCGATAACAGGTTCACCGTTCTTGTCTGTGAGCCAGTAAGGTGAGTCCGGCGGGTAGAAGCCAACATCCCACCAGTTTTCCACTTGTGTTTCATTTTCCCGCGAGAGATATTTCGCATCTCTACACCGGATTTCAACAAGCAGTAAAAGATGAGGATTTAAGGATAGAAGTTCCTGTTTTCTTTGGCGGGCGGTATCAAGTTGGTTCGGATTCAACGCTGTTGCCAACCCCGCATAAGGCTGTTCTTCTGATATATTCCAAGCAATTTTTAAAAGGGCGTAAGGGTGGGCAAAAGCGAGATCGTGTTCAGCGAGTCGGTGAAGTTCATCGGTATCAGGTCTATTTTCGATACCATTCCATGCTTGAAAGATGGAGGGGTAGCTCCTCCGCGCATCGGCTACATTTGCCTTGATAGCACCGAAGACGAGGAGGAGCATTAAGTATGGAACCGTAGTTTTTAGCATTATGGAATCTCTTTCTATCGTGCAAAGTCTAACTTCAGTTTTCCCCATGTTGTTGCCAACTTATCTTGAGGTTTCACCGCTAACACGCCTTCAATGCCTTTGTTCATCAGTTCCTGAATCTCTTGCTCAGAGCGCGCTATATTGGAGATTCGCACTTCGTCCATCCGTCCTTCTAAAAACGGGCCGGCACCGCGCCCGAGCCACAAGACATCATTGTTGGGGACAATATCACCGTCGATTTTGCCTTCCGCATCTAAGACACCATCAATATAAATTTTGGCTTTACCTGATTTTCCATCGTAAGTGCCAGCGATGTGCACCCATTTTTTCAACGGCAGCTCTGTTTTACCGGCAAGAACAGCAGCACCCCAAGCTTTTGCATCCGTAGTCATGCGGATTAAGACCTTCTTGTCACTCCGAGGTCCGACTTTGTATGTTGTTTCCTTAGTGGCACCCGTTCCGCCAGCAGTTGACCACGCCTCAAGATAGAGCCACATTTCCACTGTAAGCCCTTCAACAAGGTCTAAACTCTCGCTATCAGGAATTTCCACAAAATCTCTGGGAGCGTTTCCACCGAAAACAACTCCACCGCCGGGGTTCCCTTCACCCCATTTCGGTCCCATGAGTTCACCATCATTTCCGTTGTCAGAGAGGTCTTTGACGGTGTTCCCGGCACCAGTCTCGAATGTGTAGAGGAGGACGGTATGTTCATCTTGTGCCAAGCCGATCTGGCTCTCTCCGGGCATTAACAAAATAACCAGCATTGCCAAGCACATCGTGGCTATAACATTTTTCATAATAAAATTTTCTCCTCGTTGGCTATATCATTGGAATCTAAAGTGTAATTTGGTATTTTATCACGGATGCGCCGAATGTGCAATTTTAAAATTTGGGTTTTCTGTCCATAGCGAGCGCGTTCATTTTTTTTGAACAAATTCAGCCTGCATCTGCCTAATATAGCAAACGGGAAGGCGTAAGCACTTCCAACATTAACAGAATTGTTCTTGCGTTATTTTTTTCAAGTGTTATACTGAAGTTATACTTTGGAACCCAACGGAATTGAGACTTGACATGCAGTACACATCACAGCAAAATGATTGGTTGGTTCAGCCCTTTTGCCAACCTGCTTCAGTAGAAGAAAGGGACAATCAGCTGATTCTTAATAATGGTCTGATCCAGCGGACATTCGTCACTTCACCTAATTTCGCAACGATTGATTATACTAATCAAATTACCGGTAATAGTCTTCTTCGGGGCATCAAACCAGAGATAGTACTTACGATTGACGGACACCCATTTGAGGTAGGTGGCTTGAAAGGACAACCTGACTACGCCTATCTTGATTTAGATTGGATTGCGGGTTTGACGAGTGACCGAAACGCATTTCAATTTCGCGAATATCGAGTCGGTGAACCTGAAATCCGCTACCCGTGGGTACGCAGACGTTCTGCTACATCATCAGTATATCCCCCAGCGGGTGTGACACTGACGGTTGAGTTCTCACCTCCGCCATCCGTTGACTCCGTTCAGGTTTGTGTGCATTATGAACTGTACCGAGGCATTCCGGTACTGTCGAAGTGGGTCAGTATTCGCAATGAGAGTCAAAAACCGATTCAGATTGATGCCTTAAGCTGTGAAATCCTTGCGGTCAACGAGCAGGAGAAGCATCGGCTACATGTCGAAAGCGATTATGCCTTCAGTGGCATGGAAACGACACAGTGGGGTCCAGATGCGGATTACGAGACGCAAGTCGATTATCGCTATCAGATGCCACTGTTGATGACAAGTCGTTACCCACTCGGTCCAGGGGTACCTCTTCAACCGGGAGAGACTTTCGAGAGTTTTCGCACCTTCGAGATTCTGCATGATAGTGATGATCGTGATCGAAAAGGACTTGCACGCCGCAAGATGTATCGCACGCTCGCGCCACAAGTCACAGAAAATCCAATTCTAATGCACGTTCGGAGTGCCGAGCCGGACGCGGTCCGTTTGGCGATCGATCAGTGCGCCGAAGTCGGATTTGAAATGGTGATTATGACCTTCGGGAGTGGCTTCAATATTGAGAGCGAAGACCTGGAATACATCGCCACAATGAAGGGGTTGGCAGACTATGCCCATAGTAACGGTATTCAACTCGGTGGTTATACGCTGATGTGTGCTTCACGGGGTGTGGGTGAAGATTTCAACTGTGTTGATCCAGACACCGGACAACCCGGAAGTAAGTTTGGACAGAGCGTTTGTCTTGCGAGTGAATGGGCAGATGGCTATTTTCAGCGTGTACTGAATTTCATGGATGCAACCGGAATGGATATCATAGAGACTGATGGTCCTTATCATGGTGATGTTTGTGCTGCGACGACGCACGCACACCATAACAGTTTGGCGGATTCGCAGTTGCGTCAGTGGGAAGCGTGCGTTAATTTTTACCACGAATGCCGAGCACGCGGTATCTATATCAATTCGCCAGATCGGTATTACCTCAACGGTTCAAACAAATGCGGTATGGGGTATCGCGAAACGAATTTCAGCTTGCCCCGTGAGCGGCAAATTCTTATTGCCCGACAGAATATCTACGATGGGACGTATGAAAAGACACCGAGTATGGGCTGGATGTTCGTCCCGTTGGTCGAGTATCACGGCGGCGGAGCAGCCGCGACATTTGAACCGCTTTGTGATCACCTTGATGACTACGAATCACATCTCGCACAGAACTTCGGTAGTGGTGTGATTGCGTGCTATCGCGGTCCCAGACTTTTTGATACTGAACAGACGAAAGCGGTCGTTAAGAAATGGGTTGACTTCTACAAAAAGTATCGCCCAATATTGGATTCTGACCTGATTCACGTGCGCCGCCCAGATGGCCGCTCCATTGATTGTGTGCTCCACGCGAACGCGCAAATCAGCCCCTGTGGACTCGCGATGCTCTATAATCCTACGCGGACGGAGCAACAGATGACTTTGAAATTACCGCTCTATTATACTGGATTGTGTGAAATTGCCAAGATTCATGAAGAAGAAGGAGAACCCAAACAGTACAAAATCGACCGAGATTACAATGTTGAGATTCCAATTAAGATGGAAGCAAAGAGCATTAGCTATCTCGTTATTGAACCTGCCTAATTTTTCGATACCAGGGAATTTCTGACCTATTGGGGACCTAAGCTAATGGTACAGATTTCCGCAAACATTTTAAACCGTTCGTTTAGATTATAATCGGCGATGGGATTACGGTCATTAAACCCTACATCCACAAATGGAGGTAAAAAATGAGAGTCATCCAATTAGAAAAAGCGATTTTGGTATACGGAGTGCTGATCTGCATCATCAGTTTGATGAGTCCAGATATAGGTTCTGCCAAACTCGATCCAGAAGCAGTTTTGGGAATATGGTTCTTTGATGAAGGTAAAGGCGGTACGGCAAAAGATTCTTCCGAAAATGGCAATGATGGAGAGATTGTTGATGCCCAATGGGTCGATGGCGAATTCGGCAAAGCCCTAAAGTTTGAGGGTGGCGGTCATGTTGCTGTCGGCGATTTTTCTGACTATGAGGACGAAGTGTCAATCGTCGCTTTGATTCAAACGCCTGCAGCCCCCGCATGGTCTGACATCATCGTAGGTCCCTGCAGCGACGTTATTTTTACATTGCAGAATCACAAGTTAAATTTCGCTGGACAGTGTGGACAACCGATTCCGCATAACACGTGGTCTACAACCTTGTTGAACGATGATAAGTGGCATCAGATTGCAGGCACTTATGACGGTAAAAAAGTGAATGTCTATGTCGATGGTGAGTTAGAAGCATCTAACGCTGCCGCAGGTCCGTTTATAGCCGGAGCCAAGTATATTGGTTCCAGAGACGACAAGCAGGAGGCTTTCACAGGTCTCATTGATGAGATCGCATTTTTCAATGTCGCGCTCTCAGAAGCTGATGTGAAAGCGATTGCCGACAGTGGATTATCTGTCGCACTCGGTTTTGCAGCGGTTTCTCCTCAAGCGAAACTGACCACGGCTTGGGCGAAATTGAAAATCGAAATGGTAACCCGCTAAAAGTATGAGCTTTGTTGTAAACCAACCTATAGATGTTAATTTAAGGAAAAACTGCATCGTAGGTTGGGTTGAACGGATGCCATCAAAACCGTAAAAAGCCATAGAAAAATAAGGTTTTCTCTATACATGCCAAACCAAACAGATACCGAGTGAAACCCAACGCTTTCCTTGTGAAGTATCCGAGAATATAACGGTATGAAGTTGGGTTTCACTCGATTCGTGAGTGTTGTATAGGGTAGCATATTAGATTTGACATGTGCTTGGAACACCGACATCCACCTCCTCAGTTCCGTTCTACCCAACCTACGGGACCACGGAAATCCTAAATTGACACCTATGGTTTCGTTGTAAACCAACGTCTTGACCGCACCTGTCCCACCAACAATTGAATGATTTTGGACGCGAAAGATACTTTGTCTTTTCCGAACAAATTCGGTATTCATTTGCCTAATCTAAGTAAAGAAGGTGTACTTCCTACAGAAACTCCCAACGTTTAGAGAGGAAAACAGATGAAAAGAAGACATGTTATCATAATCCTTATCGCCTGTGTACTGATGTTTTCGACGGTGGTAGTACTAACTACTTGGACACAGAGTAAGTTGTCAGTTGACGAAAAACGTTTTGATCTTGACCAGAACGATGAATTGAGTGAAGCTGAAAAGCAGCTGATGTTCAGAGTGATGAGGGTTGAAACTGCGAGGGGAAACAAGTTCAGTGTGCAAGAGATCCGTGAAATGCAAGGTGGTCAGCGGGATAGATCTCGCGGAGGAGGCGGATTTGGCAGGAGACGCGGTTCAAGGGAACCTTCAGGGCCTCGCCTGAATCCGGAGCAGGTCGCATTCAAGGATGGTGCATCAACGATTCCCGATCGCGAAACATTCAAGAAATTGTCTTATCAAGGCACAGAAGTACGTATTGATACCCAGTTGATCGGAATAGAATTTGTAAAATTTCAGATTGAGAGGACGCATACACAAAATCCACAACTTTACTTCATGAATACGGAGACACATCGCTCTCATGGAAGTTTTATGGGGGCTGCTGGTTTAGGGCGTGGTCAAGGACAGATGCGCGGTGTGCTTAGCTATCGTCCGCTTTCCATGTCACCGAGTGGCGAACCGGGTGTTTATACTTTTGAGTTTAATCCAAACGATGCCTTCCCGTTTGAAGAGATTAAACTTGCCCACGATCTGCTCGTGTCAAAAATGCCCATACTGAAAAATCGGCTCGGCTATTGTCCGTTATGGGGAGCGATCAGTATTTATAATCGCGAAAAAGCACTCTATGATACAGGAGAGTTTCCTGTCTATTTTGAAGATGACCTGTACGCGAATATAGGTTACCTCCCGCTGAATCAGGTAGCATCGTTTGGTCGGTTACGTGTGTTGGAGTTGGATGAGCGTCCTGCGGTTCGGGATATTGTTATCTGCAAAACCTTGCCGAACGAGATGCCGCGAGTTGCGGGGGTTATCACCGGTGTTCGGCAAACGCCACTTTCACACGTCAACCTCCGGGCTATTCAGGACAAAGTTCCTAACGCCTTCATCGCCGAGGCATGGAAAAGCGAAAAAATCGCACCGCTCATCGGCAAGTACGTTTACTATAAGGTGAACGCGGACGGTTTTGAAATTAGGGAGGCAACACTTAAAGAGGTAGAAACTCACTTTGCCGATTTACGTCCGCCGAAAACACAGAAACCTAAGCGAGACCTCTCAGTTACAAAGATACTGCCGCTTGATGACATCGGGTTTGCGGACGCGTCAGGCTTCGGTGTGAAGACGGCGAATGTGGCAACGCTGCGCACATTCGGATTTCCTGATGGCACTGTTCCAAACGGATTTGGAGTCCCGTTTCACTTTTACGACGAGTTCATGAAACACAACGACTTCTATGCGAAAATTGAGGTGTTACTCGATGATCCAGCGTTTCAGAATGATTATGACACAAAGGCAGATGAACTGAAAAAGTTTAGAGATGAAATCGAGAAAGGTGAAATGCCGAACTGGATGATGGACGCACTCTCAAACCTACAAAACGCATTCCGTGAAGGGACATCCCTTCGGTGTCGCTCCAGTACGAATAATGAGGATCTGCCCGGTTTCAGCGGGGCAGGTTTATACGACTCTTATACACATCACCCAAACGAAGGGCACTTATCGAAGTCGATTAAGCAGGTGTTTGCGAGCCTCTGGAATTACCGGGCATTTGAGGCACGTGATTTCTATCGCACTGACCACTTCGCCACTGCTATGGGGGTACTTGTACATCCCCATTATGAAAATGAACAGGCGAACGGTGTGGCTGTTAGCGATGATGTTGTCTATCAAACGACAGGAAATTATTACCTCAACATCCAGGTTGGCGAGGACCTCGTCACGAATCCTGAAGAGCAATCTATTCCAGAAGAAATCTTGTTGGATTGGTGGGATAGTAACAACTACAGAGTGGTGACGACTTCCAATCGCGCAACGGATGGCGGACGGATCCTGACAGATGCCTACTTGCGTGAACTCAACGGTTATCTCGGCATGATACATAACAAGTTCAGTCAGCTCTACAGTCCCACCTCACAGACGAAAGACTTTGCTATGGAGATTGAATTCAAGATTAAAAGCGATAGTAAAATCTCAATCAAGCAGGCAAGGCCGTGGGGACAGTGAGTTTACCTTCCCTAACCATTGTAGGTGCGGTTTTGCGGCGTACCATAGGTGTCAATTTAAGAAAAAGTTATGCGCTGAATCCCTCCGGCCCGGTAGGTTCGGTTTTGCGGTGTACTCACCCAAATGCGATCTGCATTCCTAACCGAACCGGGGACATCCGCGAAAACCCGTCGCTGCGCGTATCTGAGAAAATGAATATCGTGATGCAGACCGATATGGACCCGACGCTGCCACGCTTCAGGCTTGGAGGTTTCACTCATGTTGGTTTCCGAACAAGCACGCGTTTTTCAGGTTAGGGGTCTCTGTTGCTCAAAGGAGCCTACTGTTCTTGGGTTAAGCCCGGTTCGGTTAGGAAACCGAACCTACCGGGCCTGGAGGACCACTAAATTGACACCTATGGTGCGGTTTTGCGGCGTACCCGCCCAAATGCGATCTGCATTCCCAACCGCACCTATTGATAAGACTCTAATCCGCTGTTTTTATTTTTCCCCAGAACGTGATAAATTTACCCGGAGCTGCTACGCTCAAACTCGGTGCGAATTCCTCAACGGTTGGAAGAATCGCGGGACCCAAGCCTTCAGCAACCCCGCCAACAGCATAAATCTTATCGTTCACGGTGCCAGCTCCCAAGAAAACTCTCGCTGTTGGCATTTCTGGGCTTTCCATCCATGTGTCGGTGGTTGGTTCGTATACTTCGACAGTTGCCAGCCCGGGCCCTTGTACAGAAGATGTGCCGCCAATGGCGTAAATTTTTGAATCCACTACACTGACAGCCAAAGCAGTTCGGGGTGTAGCCATATCTGATTTCTGCGTCCATGTATCTGAACTCGGATCGTATTCTTCAACTGTTTCAAGAACAGGCCCTTGCACGGTGGGTGTGCCGCCAAAGAGGTATATTTTTCCGTTAATGCTCGTGGCTGCCATTCCTGAACGGGCGTTTGGCATATCTGCTTTTTGGGTCCAAGTGTCAGTTGCAGGGTTATATTCTTCAACAACCCCCAACACGGGCCCGACATTTTGGGCGACACCACCAATCGCGTAAATTTTGCCTGATACGACAGATGCCGCGAAGAACGAGCGAGGTGTTGGCATATCTGCCTTTTTCGCCCATGTATCAGTTGCCGGATTGTATTCTTCAACTGTTCCGAGCGCGGGGGATTGTCCGCTCCATCCGCCGATGGCGTAAATTTTACCGTCAACTACACAAGTTACAACACCGGCGCGCGCTGCAGGCAAACTCGCCTTTTGGACCCATTTGTCCGTACCTGGGTCGTAAGCGTCAACAAAGTCAACGGGTTCAGCGAGCATTCCGCCGATAGTGTAGACCTCACCATCAGTGGCAGCTACGGAGAAAAAAAGTCTGGGAATCGGCATGTCCGATTTTTGTACCCAGTCTTCGGCACTGGCACTGTACATCAAAATGAAGGTGAATAGGATGGTGAATAGCCAACCACCTTTAATAATAAATAAAGTTTTGTTTGATTTCATTATAATCCTTTTTTACTAGAAACCTCAAAAGTTGAGGATTATTTGATGGTGTCGCCCTTTTACGGATTCCACCAGTAGGTTATTTTTCCGAGAATAGCCCAGTCAGGCCAGTCAAGAGGTTTTGCACCACTTGTGTCGTAATTCTGGTTGAAAACGAGATAGAAATCACTGCCCGGACGGTAGATATAGTTAACTAAGAGATTCGTACTGATCACATCCGTATCGGTGCTCCACTGCACAAACAACTTTGTAAAAAGTGTAGTGGAAAAAGAATAACCGATACGTCCGCCGAAAGCATTGGCATCGAATTCTGTCTCCGAGAGCGTAATCTTGTCGTCGAGTTTTTTCACAGGAAGCGTGATGCGGTTAAATTCAATGTTGGGTTCTATACTGAGTCGTGCGGTCGGTCTGGCGGTTACGTTTATAGAGAAACCGCGTCTGGTGCCGTAATAGAACTCACCGAGTTCGATGTTCAGTCGTCCGGCAATCATTCGGCTGCTGCTGGTGCGGATTGATGTCTGAAACGAAGTAAAATTGTAATCGTCAGCTGGGATAGTGGCATCTTGAATCAAAAACTCCGAGTCCAGATGTTCCGTTGTGTTCTTGAGTTGGAAGCCAATGTTGTCTCCTGTTTCAAACGAAAGTTGCGTATCAAAGGCTATCTCTTGGGTTTCCAATTCGTTTGCATGTGACAGCACAATATCGATCTCCGGTCCAATCTGGATCTCTCGGATGCCAAATTTTCCGGGCCAGGGGGTATAACTTCCACCACCTCGGAGGCGACGGACATCCGGTCGTTCTTCCGTACGCTGAACGAATCCAACTCCTGGATTAAAGTCTTCGCCGAAGTCCGTATATGAAGCATCAAGTCGGAACAGATTTGTTCGCCAATCACCGCCAAAAAAGAAGGCGTTTGTATTTCCAGATACATCCGCTTCAAAGGTACGTGCCCATAACCCTTGGATATTAATCTCTCTTGTCGGGCGATACGAGAAATCAAGTCCCGTTGTGCGATTGTATGCGTCAGCGTCTTGCTTGTTGACAACAATTGCTCCAAGAGTTGATCCCTTTAAGATGTCTCGGTTCACGCGTACCACTGAATAGTTTGTGCGTGGCTCGTTGAATATATCCTCTTCCGAAGTTTCTGTCCGATCATCTTGGAATTTGTCAGTCACTACGTTTAGAATTCCGATACCGTAGGGGCCAATTTTCCCAGTCATTTTGCCGCCGCCGAGAAGCGGAATTGCGCGTTCTTCTGCAAGCCCGATGCGACGGCTATAAAATAGCAGTAGTGGTGGCGGTCTCCGAAAACTTGGACGTGGAATCCCGACATCAAAAATACTGGCACCTTCCAAGAAGAACGGACGCTGCTCTGGGAAAAAGAGACTGAAGCGTGTGAGGTTCACCTGTTCTTGGTCTGCCTCCACTTGGGCGAAATCGGTGTTAAAGGTCAAGTCAGCGGTCAGATTGGGTGTTACGCCATACTTAAGGTCCAAACCGGCTTCAAATACACCTTCAACCTCCTCAGCAGTGACATCCTCGTGAATTGTTAAGGACCTCGAGCTTGCGCCCGGTAACAGGTATGGGAGCAATTCCAGATGTCTTGATGGCGTGATGCCTTCTAATCCTTCAAGCGTCCCGAAATAGGCAGTGCGGTACTTTGCCAATCCACCATAAGTTTTAGGAGCCTCGTTCCATGCTGCAATTTCTTGCTTGCGTGCAATTTCACGCCCGAAATTTACCCCCCAATTCATCACATCGCTTCGTTCAAAGCGGAGTTGGCTAAACGGAATTGCGATTTCCACAGTCCAATTGTCTTCATTAATTCTACAGCGGCATTCCCAAACAATGTCCCAGCTTGTATTGAGACTACCACCACTGTTGGAGACCGCCGTGTCTTCCATCCCACCCACTGCGGTGAATCGGAAGAAGACAGCGTTGCGCCGGTCATTGTAGGTATCCAACAGCAGAAAACCGTAGTCGTTGGAACGTAAACCTGGGGAGTCCCGACGCATGTCGTTAGCGACAATCTTATCCATTTCTGAATCGAAAAAAATGAATCCGAAGTACAGATTTTTGTCATCGTAAAGAATTCGGATTTCGGACTGTTCTGTTGCTGGATCACCTTGGTCGGGTTGGATTTGGTATAACTGACGGATCGGTTCTACGCTTTGCCAAATAGGTTCGTCAAGCACCCCATCTATTTTGATTTCCTCAGAAATACGGGTTGCTGACATGCATGGTAACTCTCGTTCGGTCTGTGCGTCTGCACCGATAGGAGCGAATAGCACGCACATGCACAGTAGCGTCCAAACTTTCACCCCTTGCCAATGTTGTGGAAATAGGAAGTCAATAGTGAGATGTGACATCATAGGCTAATGCCTCCTTATAATTAATTTAGTGTGAAGACAGGGTACAAACCGACCAGCGATTCCGGTCTCTTAGATTAACGACGGTAGATGCTAACCTCCATCCCGTCCCGTCTTCCGGGTCGCAGTCTATTTTCAAACCAGTGTGTTTCGGAGTCGTAGTGTGAACGGACGTGTTCCAGATAATCCGCCATCTGGTCTGCCCTACCGACGTTGTCAGCGACAAGCGTTGCTGGATTTGTTAACTGCGATTCAATTGATTGAAAACAGGCATAATAACCATCTTTGTTGTTGTCAAGGAATAGAAAATCTACGGGATCTTGGATGGTTTTGAGAACTTCTGCAGCGTCCCCGAGCCGTGAATCGACGAGGTCGGACACACCAGCCTCTTCAAAATGTGTGCGTGCACGCTGTGCGTTTGCAGGCTCTATTTCTACCGTTATCAAACGTCCCGCGCCTAAATTTTTTAGCACGCGTAAAATCCATAACCCAGAATAGCCGATTGCAGTCCCGCACTCTACAATCAGGGAGGGTTTCGCTTTTTCAACGCAACTGGCGAGCAGTTTCGCTTTGTTGGGTCCCAACATAGGAACACGTTCTGCACGACATTCTGTTTCAACTTGTTCTAAAACTTGATCAAACATTATTGAGCCTCCATATCTTTTGCACGCCTTCTGTTTTTTCTGCTTCAACGGTTGGGGCATCGAAAATATTGAATGTGAGTAGGATTTTGTGTAACATGAAAATCATTTCAAATTTTTGTTATATCACGTAATATGTGATACAATAGACGTGTTAGATTGAAGGGACGCTCAGAATTGCATCAGTCGCGCCCTCAGTTTGACAGAGTAGGGAAATTCGTGGGTTGGAAAACCCGTGTATTCCCCTTTTTCGTTTCTGGCACCTTGTTATAGTAAAACACCAAAAGTCTGTTTATTCAAGCGAAAGTTCTACTTCGATCTGCTCTCCATTTCTGAGAAGTTTTATGGGTAAAGTCTTCGCTTGAGGCTGTTCCTGTAGCACGTAGCCGATGATGCCGCTTTCTGTCAGTCGGTCGGTGCGGTCACCATAAGCGATGACAATGTCCCCGCGTCGGATACCCGCCTTTTGGGCATTGACCTGTCCACCTGAATGTCGATCACCACGTCTGATATTCTTGACTCTCAGTGCCATTTCGGTTTCACCGATACCGTTGCGCTGACGTTCAGCATCGGATAGGTCTTCAAGCACCATACCACCGAGTACCACGAGGCGGAGTTCGCCTGTTGTTGTACGCCAAGAGATGTCGCTACCCTTCCGCCAACCGGGTTTGAGCGTCAGCGTGAGGTCGATTTCTTCGCCGTGTCGATTGACTGTCGCTGGCAATGTTGTGTCTTCCGCTGCGCGGTGTAACACCCAATTAACTCCATTTGTAGCGCGAGGTCCCTGTGCCTCGCAATGCTGACTTGATCAAAAAGACTTCTAATCACGTTAATTGGGTATAACACCCACTGCACATCAGCAATTGAGATAATGGGCTGCCCATCAAGCGTTAGCATTTCGTCTGCGCGACGGAAACCGTCTTTCTCGGCAGATGAGTCTAATGTGACTTTGCTAATCTTCGCGCGATGCTTGGGTGAAAAGTTCAATCCCAACACATCTGGCATCGGAAATGGATATAGGGTTGCGTCCGGAACCGGTTTCCGGTCGTACCAGTGGATCTCCCGTTGTGCCTCACCGATCTGGTGGCAGTGGATGCACTGTCCTTCAATCCGGCCGTTAAAATTCAGAGTTGACGAATAACGCAACAACGCAGGGAACGCCTCTGGTGTTTTCTTTATGGGTTCAGGTCCGGTTTTGGCGGCTAAAACTGCTTTGTTTTCCGGGTATCCCTTGTGTAATTCGAGGGCAGCTTCAAGTGCTCCCTTGAAACCCTCAATTGAGATGTCTTTCGCGGCGTTTTCGTATTCAGTACGTGTACCGAAACGTCCGTAGATGGTTTTATCGGCATTCATGAAGAACGCCGCGAAGGTGAGATCGAAATCGAATTGGAACAGTGATAGGTCCATGCCGTTACCTTGCACCATGCGCACTCGCACGAACTGCTCCATCAATTCCTTAATTTGTTTGTCGTGACGAACAACCTGTTCGTCAAAGCCTTGGCAGGACTCTCAGGGCACTCACCGGAAGACGACGAGTAGCGGTTGTCCTGTCTCTTCTGACTGAGCGATGCCTTTAGCGAGGTCGTTGTAAATCCAGTAGCCGGTTGACTGCCCTGCCACCTGATCCTCCGCCACCTCTTCATCACCGTGCCCGAAGCAGAATGATGCAGCCAATAATAGTATTCCGAGTATCATTCCCGGGATCCGAAACTTCATCAGTGTATACTCCTTTCGTTTTTTGTTTTAAATAAAAATATTCAGGATCAGAGGGTGCCCCTGTGCCTGAAGCCAGTGTTCCCGGGTTTTAATAGCAAGTTTGAAACCATCAAACTACGGCATAAAAAGCGGGAATTTCTCATTAATCAGCATAAGCGGTTCTTGATTCGCAAAGACTCGGTAGGCACGACTGATGAACGTCTCACCTTCAAGGTGTACGATAGCAGGCGGCAGATCAATCAAAGTCTCAATGCCACACCAGAGCAACTCACGCCGAGTCTCTAACCCACTGCGCCGCAGAAGACCACCTAATCCCAACTTGTCGGATTCTAAACCTTCCAAAATGGACTTTGGCAGCCGTTGCGGCACAATTAGGGAGTCTGCGTAAGTATGAATTGTCGAAGAGAACTCATCCTGTGAGTGGGTTTGGAGTGCCACCTGCCGTGAGATAATTTTTTCTCCAGCGGACAGTTCAAGCCAGATATGTTCAGTGGGTAAAGTCTGTTTCCGTTGCTGGAGTAGGACGACCTCCACCGGTGCGAAGGTATAAGCTTCAATAAATCGCGTAACCGTCCCGTCCGTTACGAGTAGCCCTCTTTGAAATGGGGTGAGACGCGCGAGGTTGATTTCTTTTAACGTCGCAGGTTTATCGTCTTGTGCGATAAAAAGTGATTTCATGCGTGTGTTAACGAAGATGTCTGTTTGTTCGGTCGTGTCTGTTTTCATAGTCAACGTTCTCTTTCTTTTTGGTGGACGCATATTCACTCAAAAGTGACATGCAATATTCAGGTTGGTTATACAATTTAGACATGTGAATCTTAAAAAGGTTCATAGTTCGTGGGTATGCATTTGACAAATCAATCGCGAGGGTGTATACTATGGACAAAACTAAATCTCAATAGGTGAACGTTTGATTCCTGATGATGTTTACCTCCGAAAAGCAGCAGGAGATGACGAAGTAAGTGTCCAAGGTTTTAAACGACTCTCTATCTCTTTTTTTAGTCAGTACCTTTTTATTTTTCTGTAGTTTCGCTGCAGTCGCAGAAGAACTCCCCTTATCTCTTGGCAGACATCTCTCAGCGCAAGGCAACTATGACGCTGCCATCACCGAATACAAACGCTTCCTCTTTTTTCATCCAGATGATTCCCGTGTCGGTGAGGTATATTACAACATCGGACTCGCCTACAAAGCACAAGGTTTATGGACGGAAGCAGTTACTGCCCTACGGACGGCAATATATCTCGCCATAAATAACGAGACGAAATCGGAGTACCAATTAGCACTCGCTGTGACACTAATTGCCACTAAGAACTACGATCTCGCTCAGTTAGAATTGATTAAAGTGGTGCTGCGAAAACCTTCCCTTCCACTCTTCCGACGCGCACTGTTCTTGCAAGCGGTTGCCTATATTTACCAATTTCGATGGGAAGAGGCGCGTAGCGTCCTACAGGATTATACCACTGATGAAAGACTAGATGCGCTCTTTGAGGCTGCTCTTAATATGCCTCAGAAATCTATCAAAGTCGCGAAAGTATTGTCAACGATTCTCCCTGGAGCAGGGCATGTCTACACAGGCAATTGGCGCGATGGATTAAATGCCCTCCTCCTAAACGGAGCGCTCGGTTTTCTCGCTATTGATGCGGTGTTAGATGAACACTATACGGACGCTGCATTGTGGGGCGGCTTCATTTTCTTGCGTTACTACCGAGGAAATACCTTCCGCGCCGGAGCAGCAGCGGAACAATTCAATCTGCGAGAGTCCCGTCGGACTGCTGAAGCACTTCTGCAACGGCTCCAAGAGATTGTCAATACCCCGTGAAAGACGCTCCACTACGTTTCTGACCGTTTCTGGATGATGTAGACGATGATGACCAAAACTATCGCAGCGATGAACGTCCAGATGTTGTAGATGTAAGCGAGAAATGCCGCAAGCGCGAGTAGTATCCACTCATACCAGTGTGTCTTACGGACAAAGTAGCCCATCGTAACAATCGAGAAGATAACAGTACCAACGATAGCGGTTACCACAGATAGCGCGTATTGAACCGGTGTGCCTCCTGTGAAGAGAATGTGCGTGTACGCAAACAGCAGCGGCATAATATAGAGGAGTTTGGCGAACTTGAAGCATGCCCACCCTGTCTTCCACGGATCGGCACGTGCGATCGCAGCCGCCGCGTAAGCACCTAACGCGACTGGCGGTGTGATATTGGAATCTTGGCTGAGCCAGAAGATAATCAGATGTGCAGCGATGATCGGGATGCCCATCTCGGGAGTCGTCAGAATCGGCACAGCGAGTTCAGAAGTAATCAGGTAGGCGGCGGTGACAGGAATCCCCATTCCGAGTACTAAAGAAGCAGCAGCGAGAAGTAGTATAGCGATAGCTCGGTTACTACCCGCGACCGTCAGCACTAATTCTGGGAATATCCGTCCCAATCCTGTCAAATCTATAATAGCAACAATGATGCCAATAGTGCCGACAGCACCACCGATAGCAAGCGAATTCTTTGCACCATTCACCATCGCTTCCCAGATACGCTTCGGCGTTAGCCGTGTTTCTGGACGGAAATAACTCACCCCAATCGTGACGAGAATTGAGAAAAATGCTGCCTTATAGGCGGTGTAACCAACGATCAAGATTCCGATAAGGGTCAACAACGGCAGTAGGTAATACCAACCGCTTTTGAGGAGCGGAATGAATTTCGGAATATCTGCCTTTGGTATCCGTTCAAGTCCCTGTTTTTTTGCTTCAAAATGCACCATCACCCAAACAGATAAGAAATAGAGGATCGCTGGCACAATAGATAAAAGTGCGATTTGGCTGTACGGTAAGCCTGTTCGTTCCGCTATTAGGAATGCACCAGCACCCATTACAGGAGGTAAAAATTGCCCACCTACGGAAGCGGAAGCCTCAACTGCTCCGGCAACGTGTGGCCGAAAGCCGGTGCGTTTCATCAACGGTATGGTGAATGTCCCAGTGGCGACAGTGTTTGCGATTGCACTTCCTGCAACAGAGCCGAAAAAGCCGGATGTCATCACTGAAACTTTCGCGGCACCGCCTGTCGAACGACCTGCTATAGCCATTGGTAGATTGATAAAGAATTGTCCGACACCGGATTTCTCCAGAAACGCCCCGAAGAAAATAAACAGAATCACGTAGGTCGCCATCACGTTTGCCATGATGCCGAAGACACCGGCTTGACTGAAAAAACTGTATTCGATAATCCGGCGGAGTGGAAAACCTTTGTGTGCTATAGCGTCCGGCATAACTCTACCAAAGAGCGCATATAGAATACCGATCACAGCGATGATAGGCAATGCCCAACCGACTGTCCGACGACTCACCTCGAAACTGATGACTATCGCAACCGCCCCGACAATAATATCGAGTTGGTTATAATTACCGGCACGGTTCGCGAGGTTTGGATACTCCACCATCCAGTAGCCGATGGTAAAAATGCTGCCTGCGACGAGTAGAAAATCCAGCACGGATGGTCGAGATACCAGCGAACTTTTCCGAAATCGGTAGAGGATACCGATCAGTGCAAAGGTCAGGAGGAGATAAAGACCGAGATGGTACTGCTCACTGGCACTGCCGAAACCGGCACTGTAGATATAGAAAAGAACGAGACCGGCTGCTCCGAGTTCAAAAATCCATTTATATACTTTTTCTAATTCTGTCCGCTGCAGGGTTTCAAAGCCAGCATCGTCTTTCGTTTCAGTTTGTGTCATTGTTCCTCCGCTATGGGGTTTCCGTTAACAATATTACATCAAATTGGCACAGAAAGCAAGCGGTTTTCAACTGAATAGCAGAGTCATTCAGTTCTCATTTAGGAGGAATCTTTGAATGTTCCAAAACCGTCTGTAGAAGCACTCTCCGAATCGCGACGGAACCCTGATAGAAACGACGAAAAACCGAAAGATGTAGCCGATGCCACAAAATGAAAGGGCGAAGGAGACGGATTCGGACGGGCATCGGTGCGGTTTCTCAAAAGAGCCTACCGTTCTCGGGTCAAGCCCGGTTCGGTTAGGAAACCGAACCTACCGGGCCTGGAGACCTGCTAAATTGACGCTTATGGTGGGGTTCCTAACCGAATCGGAGCGTGAAAAAAGGTGTGAAATCCGAGAATTTCTTAAAACTAAATGACCTTAACAATCGAATGTAGTTGCTTGCCAAGAAAAAACGGTTGTGATAGAATGACTGCACGTCAACTGATTCAGAGAGGAGATACGAAATGGCAATAGGATTGGGCGTTATTGGGATGAATCCCACGAATATGGGGTCAACTGCGACCCTTTTGAAAGATGTACCAGATTTGAAATATGAGCTTCGCGGTATATGTGCGAAGCGGGCGGATGTGCTTGAAAACTATGCCAGCCAAATTGGCGTGGATTTTTGGACGACAGATTATCGAGAATTGGTGCAGCGCGAGGATATTTCTGTCATTGCAATTTATTCTCCCGACCATCTGCATGCCGAACATTGTGTCGCTGCGATTGAAGCCGGGAAACATGTCATCTGCACAAAACCGATGGTGACCACATTACCCGATGCGCAGCAGCTGGTGGATCTGGTGCGCGAGCATAAAGTCAAATTCCTTGTGGGGCAGTCGATGCGGTTTGATCTCCAGTTTTTGACGATGAAACGGTTCCTCGACGACGGTGATTTAGGCGACATTATGCTGGCGGATGCCTATTATGTCCACGACATGCGCGAGGTCTATGATTTCACGCCGTGGCGGCTCCATGAACCGCAAGATTTGATGTTCGGCGGTGTTGTGCATCCTGTTGACCTATTGCGCTGTCTCCTCGGTGATGTAGATGAGGTGCACGCCTATGGGACGAAAGGCTTACTCACACCGGAATACCCTATAAAGAATAATTTCTTTCTCAACCTGAAGTTTAAGAGCGGGCAGATTGCGAGAGCGATGGGGCTTTACGATATCGTCCATCCTCCGATGCCGATGCAGCAGATCTCCGTTTTCGGAAGTAAAGGGACGGTAATTGGGGACTTTACGGATAACAAAGAGGGACACGTCAAGTTGATGCTCGATAAAATGGCCACCAGAGAACCCTTTGAAGTGACCTGTCCTCCTGAAATAGATACAAGCGTTTACGGACACGGACAAACGGTTATCCGGTATATGCGGCATTTTCAGCAGTGTCTTGAGGAAGATTTAGAACCGTCTCCGAATGTAGTTGATGGTGCGAAGTCCATTGCTGTGGGTGCGGCAGCGTGGGAATCTATTGAATCGGGGCAACCTGTAAAAGTGTTCAACGAATTTTGAGAATAACCGAACCGGTGCGGTTGAAACCGTGAAGAAACACCCGAGCAAAAACCCTATCGGACCTGGCAAATTTTTTTACGGAATAAGTAGTTTCGGGCTTGGTTAAACTTGATATAACAATTCGCATTTAGTAGTTTGGAGATTAGTTAAATTGAGTATAACATTTCACCTTGTTGTTTTTATTCAACGATACCAACTGTTCCATTAGATGCGTTTACACCTGTAAAATTATCTACACCTTGATGTTCAATAAAACAAGTTATGGGACTAACTTTTTTATCTGCTGTAAAATCTGTTATCCATTGGATTAGTTCGTCTGTAATTTGGTAAGCACGGTTTCCAACATTCCGTGATTCTACAATTATTGTAGTATCTCTGTTGCTGTCGTTATACCTGAAAAGCACGTTATGAGCATTTAGACTTTCTTTGAGAATCGGACTATTATTTAGACTAACAATTAAAGGATCATTACTTTCAGATTTATCTTACGACTTGTGCTAGTTGTCTTCTCAGTGCTTTCGTGAACCAATGTTTGGAACGTTCCTTGATGAAACTCAAAGACCTCGTTCGCGCATAAGCAAAACGCTATAAAAACAAATTATCTAGCACAAGTCGTTTATCTTGGTAGTGTGGAATAACTCCATCATTAAATGGCAGCCATATCACATATTTATTGATTAAATCCTTTAATTCATCATGTTCTAATCCTAATTCATTTTTATCATCTGTCAAAAGTAACTTGCCTTTATCGTTTACGACGTTATTTTCTACAATGTGCTTTACTGTATCTAATTCCTTTTTCTCTTTGTGGCACTTTTCTATGGTTTCTTTCGTAATATCAAATTCTATCCTTTCGTGAATGGTATACTTTTGCACAGGGTATATATCTAATTTACGTAGAATGTTATTAACGTCTATGATAAGCGGGTCGGAATACATAGTGCTTGTTATTTCATGTAATTTAAAATCAATATGTAATTCATAATACTCGCTAATAGATTCAAAAATCTGTAAAAGTATTTCAAGGAACTTCTTGATTAACGGTATATCTATGGGCAAATTTTGTAATTTTAAAAAAAGTTCATCTGCGTCTTTAGTAGGCAGATAATCCAAATCTATATGAGCGAATAATTTGTTTCGCAATTTTTTGAGCCTGAAGTGCTACCGTTTATTCAGACCAAAATTTAGCAAAGTTAAGACAAGTTTTGTTGCTCAAATTCGACAGGTGTCAAATACCCTAACGCCGAGTGCGGGCGTTTGTGATTATACACCTGTGTAATAAAATGCCCAATGCGGGCTCTCGCTTCGTGGATGTCGTCATAGGCGTTAAGATAAACTTCTTCTTCCTTGAGCGTGCGGATAAGTCTTTCAGCATATCCGTTCTCCCAAGGACACCCTCTCCGGGCGACTGAAATCTCAATGTCATGATGCGTAAGCAGTGAGATATACGCATTTGAAAGATACTGAACACCTTGATCAGAATGATGGATCTCTGGGACACTTTGACATAATGCTGTCTCTAAGGGTTTCAAAGTCAGAGATTGCGTCAAGTGTTGACTGATATGCCACCCTCTGATCCTGCGAGTGAAGACATCCATGAGCAGAGAAACATAGATGAAATGTCCTTTGAGACGGACGTAGGTAATATCGCCCACCCAGACCTGATCACATCGGGAGACATCAAGGTTTTCAAGGCGATTGTCCCAGGGACGCACACCCGCAACGGAGTTCGTGGTTTGACAGACACGTTTGACAGACACCGAGAGGTTGGCGGATTTCATCAATCGGGCAACACGTTTATACCCGATGCTGTATCCGCTCCGCACCAGCAACTGCGTGATACGCCTATATCCGTATGTTGGATATAGCAGAGATAACTTCTCTATTTCATCCCGGAGACCCGCTTCACACGGGGCCTGTTTGGGGCGATAATAGAGATTACTTCGGTTGAAACCGAGTATCTCACATATCTGCCGAACCGAAAAATCTGTCCGTAATGCCTCAATCATTTCTCGCTGCTCCATCGGGGTCAACTCAAGTAAGTTGAGGCTTTTTTTTGGATGTCAAGTGCCAACGTCAACCGCCCAACGAGTTGCTCAAGTTGGGCGATCCGCTCCGCAGAGGCATCAGGCTGTTTATCAGCAGGTTCAAAGAGGGTTGCGGCATTTTCAAGAAGCTGTCGCTTCCACTTTGAAAGTTGTTCATCGCTGAGGTTATGTCGTCGACACACTTCTGCTTGCGAACTTTCACCGCTGAGTGCCTCAAGAACAACTTCGGCTTTAAACTCGGGCGTGAAGTTTCTTCGTTTGCGTTTCGCCATCGGATACTCCTTTCAAGTAGATGGATATTATACCACAATCTTGTCTTAGAGAGTGGCCCGAATTTCCGGTGGCAGTACAGAAACTATTTCTCACTTAGTAGTTTTAGGATTAATTAAGTTGGTTTTTACATCAGATTTCGTTGGCAGTACAGACCGCTCCCCTATTAACTACCTATATTATAGCATTTTTCAAGGGACTAAAACAAGGAAAAACCCACTAATTACAAGGGTTCATGGCGGTTTTTCATGAACTTTTTTCAAGCCTGAAACTACTTATTGCGTTTTTTTATTGACAATTTTCTTTGCATAATATATAATTTAGTCATGCCTAAATTAGTTTCTTGGCGTTTCTAATAATTTTGGCACATAGTGCCTAAAACTGAGTAGGTGTGACACCTACATATACCGTATCGTGATGACTATATGCTTTGCGTATTTCACGTGCGGATTGGAAAGATTAATGCTTACACATGCAGCAGAGGATTATCTTAAGGCAATTTACAAGTTGCAAGAGAAAGGCGGTAAGGTTTCGACCGGTATTTTGGCTGAATATCTTGACGTGAAACCCGCTTCCGCCACTGGGATGATCAAAAAATTGAAGACGATGAAACTGGTGTGTTATGAACGCTATCGTGGTGTGACGCTAACGACTGCCGGGAGATCAATCGCCCTCGAAATCATCCGGCACCATCGTTTATTGGAGCTTTACCTATTCAAAGCACTCGGTGTGCCGTGGGATGGCGTTCACGAAGAAGCCGAAAAATTGGAGCATGTCATTTCGGAAGACGTAGAAGCACGGATGGACGAGTTTCTCGGCTACCCGACCGCTGATCCACACGGTGCGCCGATACCGGATAAAAACGGTGTTGTGGCGCAAACAGCGTCCACGCCAATGACAGATTTGCAGAACGGACAATCCTGTGTCGTTGCTGAAGTGAGCGACAACGATTCAGCGTTGCTTCGACATATTGGGAGTTTCAATCTTTACCCCGGCACAGCGTTCCGGGTGATTGAAGTTGCTCCGTTTGAAGGTCCATTTACTATTGACATTGCAGGACAACAAGTAGTGATTGGGCGTGAAGTCGCGAAACATATTTTCGTTGATCCGGTGCAAGATCCAGATAATGTGTAGGCGCGCTCTGAAGGCGTGATTATTACCGCTGAAAGGAAGCTAAAATGGAACAACAAGAACGAACTCAACCTAATGCTAAAACTATCAAGATATGGAAACACCATTTACAAGATGAAATTGATGCAAGTTTCCTTTATGGCGTTTTCGCCGATCTTGAGTCGGATGCAAGGCGAAAAGAGATATTAAGCGGGCTTGCGGAGGTGGAAGACCGGCATGTAAACCGTTGGCAGGAGGTGCTGACGACATACGACATAAAGTTCAAAAATCGGAAACCGACTTTCAAAGCACAGTCAATGGCGTGGTATGCTCGCAAGTTTGGCAGTACGTTCCCGCTTTCGCAGATGCTGAATGAAGAGGCAAACGAAGTCAAAGACTATCTAACACTTCATAAGAACAGTACGTTGACAGATGTGAAAGAGACGGCACTGGATTTAGCCAGAGACTCAGCGCAGCATACGGAAAATTTGCAGGAGCTTACCGGTGGCAGTGACGAACCGTGGCACAAAACCGAATCTGGGGGGATGATAGGCAACATCATTTACGGGTTTAACGACGGCTTAACGGCGAACTTCGGGTTGGTTGCTGGGGTTATCGCTGCGACATCAGATGCCTCCACAATCCTTGTAACAGGTATCGTCGGAACGGTCGCAGACTCCCTCTCTATGGGTGCTTCGGGGTACCTCGCAGCAAAGAGTGAACAAGAGGTTTATGAATACGAAATCGAGGTTGAAAAAGAGGAAATTCGCCTCATGCCGGACCTTGAGGAAGATGAACTCGCGCTTATCTATGCAACGCGCGGCATGTCAAAGGAATACGCTCGCGAGCTTGCACAGGAAGTGATGAGCGACCCGGAAAGAGCACTTGCGGAGAAGATTCAATCTGAGCTTAAGATTGGTGAGGCACATACAACACCGATGAGAGAGGGATGGATTACAGGGAGCGCGACTGCTGTGGGTGCTTTCATTCCTGTTGCCCCATTCCTTTTTACAGAAGGTGTGCTTGCTATCTGGATCTCGTTCTTGCTTGCGATGATGTCACACTTTGCTGTCGGTGCCGCACGGAGCATCTTCACCGGGCGCGGGCTGTTTCGGAGTGGTATCGATATGTTTGCTGTAGGGCTTGGTGTTGCGGGAGTCGGATACCTTGTCGGTGAATTATTAGAACGCTTTTTCCTTGGGAATTAAAATTATGCAAAGAGTATACATTTCATTATGTCTAATAGTCATACTTGCGCTTACTGGATGTGATCCGAAAGGGCAGCCCGACGCTTCCACAGGAGGTCAGCTCCGCATCGTCACGACAACTGGTATGATTACCGATATCGTCAAAAACGTTGGTGGCGAGCGCGTTGAAGTGATAGGATTGATGGGACCTGGTGTAGATCCACACCTTTATAAGCCGAGTGCTGGTGATGTCCAGAAAGTCAATTCAGCAAGCCTCATTTTCTATAACGGGTTGCACCTTGAATCAAAAATGAGTGATATTCTCGCCAAGATGTCAGGAGATACCAAGACCGTTGCAGTAGCAGATGCTATTGACCGAAACCTACTGCTAACGCCACCGGAATTTGAAGGACAATATGATCCGCACTTATGGTTTGACGTGACACTTTGGATGAAAGCGGTGGGAAGGGTTCGCGATGTTCTGAGTGAATTTGATCCGGATGGCACTGTGATGTACTGGAGCAATGCTGAACGTTACCTTGCAAAACTCGCGGAACTGCACGCGTACGTGAAAGAACGGGCGGAAAGTGTGCCTCCTGAGAAGCGAGTGCTTGTGACAGCGCACGACGCTTTTAATTACTTCGGGAAGGCTTATGGGTTTGAGGTTCGCGGTTTACAGGGAATAAGCACCGCGACAGAGGCAGGCATCGCCGATGTACAAGAATTGGCAACTTTTATCGCAGGGCGACGTATTCCCGCTATTTTTGTGGAGTCATCTGTCTCGTCGCGGAGCCTTGAGGCTGTCCAAGCTGCTGTGAAGTCAAAAGGATTTGATGTAGAAATCGGCGGAGAACTTTTCTCTGATGCGATGGGAAACGACGGGACACCTGAAGGCACCTATATCGGGATGGTTCGCCATAATATTGACACGATTGTGAAGGCATTATTAAAAGAATCGGGGTTACAAACCCCTCCTACAAGGGAATCGGGGTTACAAACCCTTCCTACAGGGGAGTCGAGGCTACAAACCCCTCCTACGGGAGAAAATTAAGCATGCAAGGACCTGAACCGAAAGCCATTGAGGTAACCGATCTAACGGTTGCCTATCAGGATAAACCTGTCTTGTGGGATATTGATCTTGATGTGCCCCCCGGGGTGCTTTTGGCAATCGTCGGTCCGAACGGTGCAGGCAAGACGACATTGATCAAGGCGATTTTAGGGCTGGTCCGTCCGGCAGCGGGCAATGTTCTGATTTACAACAAACCTTATGAGGCACAACGGCAGATTGTCGGTTATGTCCCGCAACGGGGCAGCGTTGACTGGGATTTTCCGACGAACGTCTTGGATGTCGTCATGATGGGACGTTACGGCGCGCTGGGATGGCTGCGGCGGCCAGGGAAGCAGGAGCGCGAACTCGCGATGCACGCATTGGAGAAAGTCGGCATGGAGGCGTATACCACCCGACAAATCAGCCAACTTTCCGGAGGTCAACAACAGCGTGTTTTCCTCGCACGCGCGCTTGTTCAAGATGCTACAGTTTACTTGATGGATGAGCCATTTCAAGGTGTTGATGCAACCACAGAACGCGCAATTGTGTCCCTACTTCAGGAATTCCGAGAGAAAGGGAAAACCGTCGTCGTGGTACATCACGACCTGCAGACTGTGACCGACTATTTCGACTGGGTAATGTTATTGAACATCCGCCGAATTGCCAGCGGTCCCGTTGACGAGACATTCACCTCTGAAAATTTACGCACCACTTACGGTGGTCGCGTTGCATTTATGACAAAGTAGTAGGCACACGCTTTACGCCGTAACATAATGGAAATTTTACACATTCCAATTCATTTCGATTATACGCTGATGATTGTTGGTATTGGTGCCGCCTTGCTCGGTAGTGTGAGCGGTGCCCTCGGTAGTTATGCCGTTTTACGCCGACAGAGCCTCCTTGGTGATGCTATTTCGCACGCTGCGCTGCCCGGCATCGCAATTGCATTTCTGCTGACAGGCAGTAAAGCCCCACTGATTCTGGTACTTGGCGCAGCGATTGTAGGATGGTTAGGAACGCTCCTTATCCTAAGTATTGTGAGGTTAACACGAATCAAATACGATAGTGCACTCGCGATTGTGCTATCTACCTTTTTCGGTTTTGGACTGGTTCTGCATACGTTGATTCAGCGCACAGGTAATGCGAATCAGGCGGGTTTAGATACCTTTCTTTTCGGACAAGCTGCAACAATTCTGGCGCGCGACGTTCTAACAATAGGTATACTCGGTGGCGTTGCCATTATCATCATGTTAATCTTTTGGAAAGAGTTGAAGCTGCTTATTTTTGATGAAGGTTTTGCTGCATCTATCGGGCTACCGATCCGCGCACTTGACATATTGCTGACAAGTCTTCTCGTTATCGCGATTGTCCTCGGTTTACAGGCGGTTGGGGCAGTGTTGATGAGTGCTATGTTAGTGGCACCGGCAGTCGCAGCACGGCAGTGGACCAATCGATTAAGTCTGATGATTTTTCTCGCCGCTGGCTTTGGTGCCCTCGCAGGCGTGAGCGGAACTATTATCAGCAGCACCGCGGCTCGTATTCCGACCGGTCCCACGATTGTACTATGTGCAACAGTTCTGGTGGGAATCTCAATCGCTTTTGCTCCGAATCGTGGACTTTTATGGAATCGGATGCGACAGCAACGAAACAGACGCAACCTGAAGTGGACAACAAATCGGTTGTTGTAACAACCACAGCAGAGGACAAGTAAAAGACTGTGTTTCAAGGTAGCTTTGAAATCCAACTCATTGCGATTGTCACGGCGATAGCGTGTGCCTTGCCCGGCGTATTTTTGGTACTACGGCGGATGACGTTGATGAGCGACGCGATTAGCCATGCGATTCTTCCGGGTATTGTGCTCGCCTTTTTTCTTACAGAGAGTCTGTCGTCGCCACTCCTGATTCTTGCCGCGGCGGGGACCGGTGTGCTTACTGTCTTTTTCGTTGAACTACTACAACGGACGAAGCTGATAAAAGAGGATGCTGCGATCGGATTGACATTCCCTGCTCTTTTCAGCATCGGTGTGATCTTGATTTCTCGGTTCGCAGAGAATGTTCACTTGGATATGGATGCCGTGCTCCTCGGCGAACTTGCATACGCCCCGCTCAACCGACTGAAGGCTTTCGGTTACGATCTGGGTCCCGTTTCTCTGTATGTGATGGGTGCGATTCTCGTGATCAACCTCGTTTTTATTCTGCTGTTTTACAAAGAATTGAAGTTGGTGACATTTGACGCAAGTTTAGCCGCTGCATTAGGATTTGCCCCGACGCTTATCCATTACGGACTGATGACGTTGGTATCTGTGACGACAGTCGGTGCGTTTGACGCGGTCGGATCTATCTTAGTCGTTGCCCTCATCGCCGGACCACCTACTACCGCTTACCTTATGACAGACAAACTCTCGCGTATGCTTATCCTAAGTGCGATTATTGGGAGTGTGAATGCTGTCAGTGGCTATTGGTTAGCATCTCTTTTCGATGTCTCGATTGCGGGAGCGATTGCGACGATGACACTCCTCATTTTCATATTGGTTTTTCTGGTGGTTCCGAACCGTGGCGTTATTGCTATTGCCCGTAGACACGCACGCCAAAAATGGGAGTTTGCGCAGACGATGTTGGTTATCCACCTCTTTAATCACGAAGGGCTTCCTGAAGCAGAATCAGAATCAGAGATTGCACACCTCTATGAGCATCTCCGCTGGGAGCCCGCCTTTGCAACCCAAGTCGTGAAACACGCACTGCACAACCAATATGTTTCTCAGAGAGAGACACTGCTGATCTTAACGGAACAGGGACGTGTTATCGCTCAGCAGGCACTCGTGCAATAGTTGTACACCAGCATTTTCAATCAAGAATTGTTTCTTAGGGCACCCTATATCCGATTCAAAATAAATCTGACAAATATCGTTGTTTGTGGTATCCTATGTATGCAGTGGTATTGGGTTTATAATTTCGGACGAGCTCACCTCATGAAAGAGATTTAATAACTCCAAGCGTCTGGGTATTCTGTGAACAAACGGCATCAAGGAACATTGCACGCCATCTTTAACACGCCGGTGCCCACCAATTTAGAGTGGAGACGTATTGAGGCTCTTTTCATATCACTTGGTGCCAAAGTCAGCGAGAGAGGTGGGTCGCGGGTGCGATTTGAATTGAGAGGCGTTATCGCTACTTTTCACAGGCCGCACCCTCAAAAAGAAGCAAAACCATACCAAGTACGGCGGCACAGCGTTTTCTACAAGAAGCAGGAGTAACACCATGATTACAATGATGTATAAAGAATATATCGCTCAAATTGTCTATAGCGAAGAAGATGGTTGTTTCATCGGGGATCTTGTCGGTATTCGTGATATAGTCAGTTTTCACGGAGATTCTCTGGAAGAGATTCGTGCCGCTTTTGAAGAATCGGTTGACGATTATCTCCTAACGTGTCAAGAATTCAACCGCTCACCGCAGAAGCCTGTTTATGGAAAAGAGGCGGTAGCAGGCTAATAAGCAAATTAAAATATTCCTTTTCACAATAAGCATGGGAATAAAGGAGAAAGTCGTGAAACGAATCAACTGGAAATGGTTTTTAGGGGGCATTCTCCTGTTCAATATGGTGTGGATTGCGAGTGCCGATGAAGCTGCACTCAAAAATTCAGACGGTTCATGGAAATGGACGAATCGGCTTGTCCATGAAACCAGTCCCTACCTACTACTCCATGCACACAATCCCGTAGACTGGTATCCGTGGGGTGATGAGGCATTAGCACTTGCAAAGAAAGAGAACAAGATAATCTTTCTCTCTGTCGGTTATTCCACATGTTATTGGTGCCACGTGATGGAACGAAAGGTCTTCTCAAACCCTGAAATCGCCGCGGTGATGAACAAGAACTTTATCAATATCAAAATTGATAGAGAAGAACGTCCAGACCTTGACGAAATCTATATGACAGCGACGCAACTGCTGGTTCAACGCGGCGGTTGGCCCAACTCCGTTTTCCTCACCCCTGATTTAAAGCCGTTTTACGCTGGCACCTATTTTCCGCCGACAGATATGCTGGGCAGGCCCGGGTTCCCAACTATTCTTGATGCGGTACATGAAGCATGGGTAACACGAGAGGCAGAAGTCATCAAATCCGCAAAACAGATTTCAAATGCGATTGAGATGGCAACGAGTAGAGGGTTTACAGCACTCAGTGCTAAAGTGCTTGACAGATCTCTCATAATGGGTGCATTGGACCATCTCCGAACTAATTACAGCCACGCCTACGGTGGATTTGGCACCGCACCAAAATTCCCAAGTCCCGCCAATCTTGAATTCCTACTCAGTGAATACGAACGAAATTCGGGGTTACAAACCCCTCCTACAGGAAATGAATCACTTTTGCAAATGGTAACACGGACGCTGGATATGATGGCTTACGGTGGAATGTATGACCAGATTGGGGGCGGATTCCATCGATATTCTGTTGACGCAAAATGGCTCATCCCCCACTTTGAGAAGATGCTGTACGATAATGCGCAACTTGCGAAAGTATATCTTCAGGCTTATCAGTTGACGCAAGAGCCGCGCTACCGACGCGTTGCTGAAGAGATCTTCAGTTACATTTTCCGAGAGATGACTGCACCTGAAGGTGGCTTCTATTCGGCGTTGGACGCTGAAACGGATGCTGAAGAAGGGAAATATTACGTCTGGACTGCCGATGAAATCCGGAAGATTCTCGGCAAAAAAGACGCGTCACGCTTTAACGAAGTTTATGGTGTGGATAAGGGGAGCAACTTTGAAGGTAACAGTGTGCTCTATGTCCCTGAAGGATCAGAAGCAGAGAATTTTGTGAAAAGTTTGTCAACAGCACGCGAAAAACTTTTGACGGCACGCTTTGAACGCGAATATCCGTTGCTGGATACAAAAATCATTGTGAACTGGAACGGTTTGATGATAGACGCACTCGCTTACGGTTATCAAGTACTTGGCGAGGAACGCTATCTCGCCGCAGCATCGAAAGCTGCTGCGTTTATTCTTGACACCCTGAAAAAACCAGACGGTGAATTGCGGCATACCTATACCGCCGGTGTTGTCAAGCAGGATGCATATCTTGATGACTACGCCTTTCTTGTCCGTGGTCTGCTCGGATTGTATCAGGCAACAGGCGAGGAACAGTGGTTAGATTCGGCACGAACACTCACCGATAAGATGATTCAACTTTTTTGGGATGATAAAAACGGCGGATTCTATTACACGAAAGCGGATGCGAAACATCTTATTGTGCGTACCAAGAAACCTTATGACTCCGCAATCCCTTCTGGCAACGCTGTCGCTGTTAAAAACTTGTTGGCATTTGGGGCAGACTATCGGCATTATACCGAGAAGACGTTGCGCACCTTTGCAGAGTCGATGGCACAAAGCCCATCATCTTTCATGTATATGCACTTTGCTCTTAATCACTATCTAACGCCGGAAGAGGATCAAGATTCCTCCGAACTATCAATAGTAACCGCAACGGCTAAAGTTAAACAGAAAGAAGATGCAGTTTTCAACGTGGAACTTCAGCTTAAAATCGCTGCAGGTTGGCACATTAACGCCAACCCCGCAGGGCAAGATAATCTGATTCCCACAACCGTTGAATTAGATGTGAATGCACCGGTAGAGATTATTGATATAGCGTACCCGAAAGGCAAAACCACGCGTTTTGAATTTAGTAATGCGTCATTGAACGTTTATGAAAAGATCCTTACGATTCCGCTGCAGTTGAAACAGAAACCGAATATAACGCGCAAGAAGAACGTCCCAATCACATTGAAACTTATCTACCAACCGTGTAATGACACCGAGTGTTTATTGCCAGAAACATTGGACATTTTGTTAGAATTACCGTAGTTTTGGAGGTCGCGATTCGGAGATCGCTCCTACAGTCAATGGGTTCCAGCAGAAATCGCGATTCGGAGATCGCTCCTACAGCCAATTGTTTCCAGCAGAAATCGCGATTCGGAGATCGTTCCTACAGCCAATCGTTTCCAGCAGAACCGTCGCGATTCGGAGATCGCTCCTACCACATAATTTCTTTGACAGATAGCTTCTTCTGTGCTATACTGATATTTGATCACCTATTCTACAACCCCTATCCAAACTTTAGGAGGAGCTTAAAATGAAAGCTGCTATTTCAATTTGCGTCACGCTATTTTTCGTATCAATAGCGTGCTCCATGGCATTTGCGAATGTCATTCCTGATCCCGTCCTCTATCTTGATGCCTCTGATAACCCTTCCCACCCCGATGCTTGGACAAACCTTGGTGCCGAGGGTGGTGAATTGCCCGCTGCAGATAAGGCACCGGAACTCGAAGAAGGCACAATTAAAATTCCTGCGCTCGGTATCAATCAAGAGAATATGAAGTATTATACGACCAAGGATTCACTTCAAACCTTTGGCGGTCCGCCAGCCAAAAATCCGCCGCTGTTTTTTGAGGACTGGACTTTGGAATTCCTCTGTAGGCGTAACGGTGATTTCTTTGTTGAGGAGCATCATTTCGCCGGTTTCCAGAACAGTCCAAGAGAAGGCAAGCAGGGCATTCGGCTTTGGATCGTTGATGGTCAGAAGTTGGACATCTCTATCCACGCCAAAGGGGGTAAGCAAGGTGTTCAGCCACTTAACCTCCAACTGAACGAAGGTGAGTGGACCTGGATAACAGTCGTCGGCACAAGCGGTAAGTCGATTGTCGCGTATCAAGACGGTAAAGAGGTCAGCGAACAAGCCGGTTTTGAGTTCGATAAAGGGTTGCCGATCAACGATATTTCAATCGGTGCTAACTCTTATGATGAACGCCGTCGGACTTTTAACGGGTCATTTGCGATCGTCCGAGCTTATGACAAGGCATTCACTGAAGCCGAGGTTAACCAAAATATATCAGGAACTTTCGCTGTTGATCCAGCTGACAAACTCCCAACAACTTGGGCAAAAGTAAAAAACGGCTACAAATAGTAATGGTCGCAGTTCCTTTCTCAATGGCGAGGTTGAATGAAGATTAAAAAATACGTTATACCAAATTAACCCCATTTGTAGCGTGAGGTCCCTGTGCCTCGCAATGCTGACTTGATCAAAAGACTTCCGCTCATGTAAAAAGTATGTGCGATTGTTTCTAACGAAGGTAGTCACCACGCGGGTTTGACATCTTCATTAGCACACAGTCTTTACATGAGCCAAGACTTCTAATCAAGTTAATTTGGCATTAGGTAATTGTTTACGGAATAAGTCGTTTTGGACTTAGAAATTTTCATTTTTTCAGATTTCTGCCCTCATACTTTGGTTGAGAAAGTTCCCAAAGATGTTGGTTTCTCGGTGGTTGTATTTATAGCAGGCCTCTGCGAGGTACAAGGGCGTGTATCGTGTTGAATAATGGTGATGCGATCCATACCATGCCCGCTTGACGAAAGACCAGAAGCCTTCCATTGTGTTAGTATGGATGCCCCCGGCTTCCCACTGTTGGCTACGGTTGAGGATTTCATGCTTCATCTGTTTACCGATCTCGTTGTAGCCACGATATCCATCGGTAATAAGTTCGGATTCATCGGTGTTGACGATAGACTTGATAAAGTCTTTGATGGTTTCTCCGGTTGCGTTTGGCACGAGTTTAGCAACGACTTGCCCGCCGCGTTCGACCGCACCGAGAACGACATCTTTCGCTGTGCCACGTCCGCGTTTTTTCGGTGCACCGTTTTCTCGGTCATAGTCTTTCTTGTGCTTCCCACCGATATAGGTCTCATCTGCCTCAACGATCCCTTGTAGCATGACGTTATTCTTTCCCATCTCACCCCGTATTGCCATCATTATACGCCAACACGTTTTTTGTGGCACCCCCAGATCGCGTGAGAGTTGACAACTCGATAGGCTTTTCTTTGCGTTCGCCATCAGAGCGATCGCGACAAACCACTTCTGAAGCGCAATCTTCGGGTTCTCCATGAAAGAGTGTGCCATGCGTTACCTTGAAGGTTGCGTGGCAGTTATGACAGTTCCAGCGTCCGATACGCCCTGTTTCCTGTTCATTTCGCCTTCTCACCTCTATACTCTCACAATGCGGACATTCTGGGGCTCCTTCCCACCTCAGACGCTCTAAATAGTCAATACAATGCTCTTGCGTCGGGAACGTTTCCATTACCTTGATCACATCCATCAGAAAAGACTCCTATCATTTGGAGTTGCTTTTTTTTGATGGGTTCTGATACAATATCAGGTAAGAGTCACCAGAAAAAGCAACTTCGCTTTTTGGGGTAGATAGGGAGGCGACAACCTCCCTATTTCTTACCTATATTATACCCGATAAACCCTTTATTTACAAGGGGTTATGGGCGTTTTTTCAAAATTTTTCCAAGTCCAAAACGACTTATTCCGATTGTTTATGTTGACAATCAATAGGAATCGCGAGCACAGCTCGCTCCTACAGAGGAGGTCGCTGATGCATTACCGAATTAAACCCTTAAACTTCATACAACCTCGTCTCATCTAACCTTAGGAGTCACGAGCACAGCTCGCTTCTACAGAGGAGGTCGCCGATACATTACCGACCTTACAACGTATCAACATGCGTCCGAATTTTTTGAAAAGCATCTAAAATCAGTTGCATATCGTCTGTATCGCCTAAGAACATGGCGTGGCTGAAACTGCAAACTTCTTCGCGATAAACGCGTTCTGCCTCCGGGCAATTGCGCGTGCTGTAGTCAATCGCATGCTCTCCAAGATACTTGCGCGGTAACCCCAACTGATCAAACAACTCTGGATTGCCGAAGGGTCCCTCGTTATAGATAGGTTCACCGTGTGCACCGACACCACATGAGACCCCCTCTGCATGGAGTGCTTCCATAAACCGACCGCGTGATATACCACCGAACTCCTCGGATACGAATCGGAAATCCCAATAGTAAAAACACCAGCGCGTAACGCGTGCATCGCGCGGAATCGGATGGAGTCCGTCTATCGCTTCCATACCTTTGGCAAGATATGCGATGTTTCGTTCGCGCGTCTCTACCTGTTCAGCAAAGCGTTCGAGTTGACACAGAAGAAGCGTCGCTTGGAAATTTGTCATCCGCATATTCAACTGCGCGAAACCGCCTGCTTTTTCTGCAAGTGCTTCGTCGTTTGTTATCACCATCCCACCTTCGCCACAAGTCAGCGTCTTCCCCATCTGAAAACTGAATGCACCGAGATGTCCGATTGAACCCATCCCTTTTCCGCGCCATTGTGAGCCGTGTGCGTGCGCGCAATCCTCAATTACTTTGAGATTGTGTTTCTCGGCAATCTCCATAATCGCGTCCATATCCGCGGGATAGCCACCGTTATGCACTGGAATGATCGCCCGGGTTCTTGGCGTGATGGCTTTCTCGATTGCATCGGGCGCGATATTGTAGGTAAGCGGATCAACGTCAACGATCACCGGCACGGCGTTGACGCAGACAGCCGATGTCCCTGTCGCCACAAATGTAAGTGCCGGAACGATGACTTCATCACCCGCACTGACCCCTGCTGCCTTTAGCGCGCATTGTAACGCTACAGTGCCGTTTGCGAGTGGGATACCGTATTTTGCATCGTGAAACGCCGCGAATTTTTCACCGACTTCATCAACTTTCTCGCGTCGATTCCACGCACCACTCCGTAGTACTTCTAAAAGCGCATTTTCTTCAGTTTCATCAAAAATGGGCCAACTTTTACCTAAGCCACCTTTGACGATAGGTTCACCGCCATTAAGTGCTAACTTTGCCATGTCCACGCCTCCTTATTTTTTAACCTCTTACTTAGCGAACAGTTCCATATCCATTTCCACATTGGGGTTCTGTTTACGGAGTTGATGAATAGGGGAGATATCACGAATTGGGTTATCCATGATATATAAGTACTTTAGACTCTCAAAGTTTTCAACAACACGGATGTCGGTAATCTGATTACTTTGAATCCCCAAAAATATCAGTTTCGACATTCCAGCTAACGGTTTTATATCGCTGATTTGATTCTGGGCAAGCCATAAATATGTGAGTCTTGTCATTCCTTCCAGTGGTTTTATGTCGCTGATTTGATTTTCTTGGAGATATAAATGCCAAAGTTCTGTCATTCTTTCCAGTGGTTTTATGTCGCTGATTTGATTTTCTTGGAGATATAAATGCCAAAGTTCTGTCATTCTTTCCAGTGGCGTTATGTCGCTGATTTGATTTTTCCCGAGATATAACTGCCGAAGTTGTGTCATACCAGATATAGGTTCAATGTCGCTTATCTGATTATTGCGGAGATCTAAGAATCTAAGTTCCGTTATTTCAGTGAGTGGTGTTATGTCGCTTATCTGATTATTCCTAAGTCCTAAACCCTTAAACTTAGTGAACCTTGTAAGTGGCGTAATATCACTAATTTGACTATCATCAAGAAATAAGTCGGTCAACTCCGTCAAATCCACGAGCAGTGATACAAATGATGAGAGATCCTTGATTTGACTCCCTCCAAACCCCAAGCGCGTTAACTTTGTTAATTCCGTGATGGGAGTAATGTCATCAATTTCATTATTGCTAAGCCACAATTCCGTGAGTTTCGTCAACGCTGTAAGTGGTGTTATGTCGCTGATTTCATTCCCATCAAGCCATAAATGGTTAAGTTGTTTTAATCCAGTGAGTGGTGTTATGTCGCTAATTTGATTATGCCGGAGATACAAGGCTTTAAGATGGGTCAAGCCAGCGAGAGGTGTAACGTCTTCAATTTGGTTCTGAGAAAGATCTAATGTTGTTAAACCTGTTGCTTCTTCCAGACCTGTTAATTTTTTTATATTACTCCTTAGGACCTTCAGGGTCTTTAATTTTCTCAACTTCTTTTGCCAGATCGACTCGCTTGGATCTAAACGGAGGGCTTCTCGCACCGCTGTGGCTAAGTTTGCATCCGGTATCTGTATCTCAACAGGTTCTGGAGACGAACAATTGAGGAAAATGATGAGAAGCAGGAAAAAGGGGAAAAAGTGTTTCATGATGCTAAGATCCCTCCAAATGAGATAAAATAATAAAATAACAACTCAGATTAGATTAATTGCATTATAGCATCATCTCCAGATGTAATCTATAAAATCTGAATCAATTATTTTTGAATATGGTTCTGAATGCAATATCCCTTGCAGATTTAATCGGTATCCACTATAGTAGTCTTTAGAAACCTAAAACACGGTGTAACCTATGGAGTCAACGAATCAAACCATCACTGCGATTGAAGGCATTAAAGTAGGACATGCCACCGACGCAACTGCACGGACGGGGTGTACTGTTATCCTCTGCCCAGCGGGCGTAACGGCGGGTGTTGATGTGCGCGGTGCTGCACCCGGTACACGTGAGACGGATGCACTCCGTCCCGGACGTTTAGTCCAAAAAGCGCACGCGGTGCTACTGACAGGTGGCAGTGCCTTCGGATTGGATGCTGCAGGCGGGGTTGTTCAATATCTTGAAGAACAGAACGTCGGTTTTCAGGTAGGTTCTGTTCATGTGCCGATTGTTCCCGCGGCCGTTATTTTTGACTTGGGGGTTGGTGATGCAAAGGTGCGTCCGGATCGAGAGATGGGGTATCAGGCGTGTCTGAACGCCACAGATGAACCGGTGCCGATGGGTGCTATCGGTGCAGGCACGGGTGCTACTGTCGGCAAAGCTCCCGGTGTTACGCCTTCTGCGGGAGGTGTCGGTTCGGCGTGTAAATATCTTGATTCTGGGTTGATTGTCGCCGCGATTGTGGTGGTGAATGCGCTTGGAAACGTCGTGCATCCGAAGACAGGTGAGATTGTAGCAGGTGGGAAGGAAAATGGCAGTTTCGTGGACATCACGGAACGGCTTTTAGACGCAAATTTGGTTCACGGGACAAACACAACTATCGGGGTTGTCGCTACAAATGCAGCACTCACTCCTGCAGAAGTAAATAGGGTTGCAGAGATGGCGCACGACGGAATGGCGCGTGCGATACGACCTTCACATACTATGTTTGATGGGGATACACTTTTTGCACTTGCTACAGGTGCACACACAGGTAGCAGCGTGAACACTGTAGGTATCCTCGCTGCAGAAGTTGTCGCGGAGGCAATTGTTAATGCAGTGACCGCCTAAATCGGTTGTCCCTGCATTTCTGCTGGAATGTCAATATCAAATTCGTTTAGGACCGTAGGTGCAATGTCGTATATACTTTTGACAGGTACATTTCCTATTTGTCGCGACCCGGAGGTCGCTCCTACAGAAGACCCTAACGCAGATTTGAGTATGAAAATCCCCATCTCTGCGTGGTTGCAATCGTCGGGACCGGTGTCGTTTTCGTAAGTGTAGATGCTGTTGTATCCGACACTTCCAACGGAACGCCAAAAAAGATTGCCGAAATAGACGATAAGATCCGGTGCAATGTTCCGGCATTCTCGATAGACTTCTTCGGGTTTGAAGACCCGCGTGTTGATATTGTTGTCATCTTCGTCTACGATGGCTTCAAGTTTTACCTTTAATTCATCGCGGACGTTTTCATAGTCTTCCGCGCTAACAATTCCGTGAGGTTCCCTGCCTTCAACGTTTATAAAGATTCGCCCGTAATATCCACCTTCTCCCCACGCTTTTGTTTTTTCCCAATCTACCATCTCTGGTGTCCATCGTGTGATTCCTTGGGGTTCGGTTTTGAGTGTCAGGTACCCGTGCTTTTGGAGCCATTCGTTGACGCAGATGCCGCCGTCCATCCGTTTTGCGCCGTGGTCGGAGACAATCAAAACAGTAGTATCTTCATCTACACACGCCAACGTTTCGCCGAGTTCTGCATCAAGTGTGCGATAGTAATTTCGCATCGTCTCCGAGAACGGCGAATTCGGTTCATATTTCCGATGCGTCTTATCCCAAAACCGCCAGAACGCGTGATGGAGTCGGTCAGAACCCATCTCAACCATCGTGAAGAGATCCCAATCCTTTGTTTCAAGCAGATGGCGTGCGAGTTTGAAACGTTCAGCAGTCATCTTGAGGAGTTGCTGCTCCAACTCAGCGCGCCGATCCGTTCGGAAGTTTGGAATATCTATCATGTAATCGCTTGCAACTTGTGTGATCTCCCGCGACAGTCGCCTCGGAAAAGTCCACTGTGAATTGCGGTCAGGCGTGAGGAAACTGGTGACCATCCAACCCGGAAACGGTTTGGCGGGATAGGTGAGCGGTACGCCCAAAACGACGGATTTCTTTTGTGCTTGCCCTAACAGATCCCAGAGTGTTGGGACTTTCACGGCGTGTGCGTTGGCTATCGTCAAGGCATCGTAGGAGTAGTCTTTACGGTTACGAAAGCCGTAGATGCCGAGTTCACCGGGATCTCGGCTGGTCATCATGCACATCCACGCAGGCACGGTGATAGGCGGGATTGTACTCTCCAGTTTTCCGTATGTACCTTCTGCCATCAATCTATGTGTATTTGGCATATCATCTTTGAATGCGTCAAAGACGAGTTCTGGCGCGGCGCAATCCCAACCGATAATGATCACCCGTTTTTGCATTTTTTTGTCCTTGGGCCAAGCGTGTCACTTTGCTACGGCACACGGCGTGTGCCTGCTACTTTTAAAGCTGGGAAAATTATGCCCAACGTGGGTTTCTACCGCCGAACCGCTGCTCGCTGATGTTCCAGAGTTCCGATAGGCCGAGTTGTCGGATGTGGTCCAATCCCGGCAGGAATGGGTCGTTTATTCGGATAAGCCACTGTTGGAGATCTGCTTCTAATTCTGCCCGGAGATTCTGTGAGTCTTCGCCATCAATGAGATTGTTCAATTGGTACGGATCATTGTCGTTATCGTAAAGGAGCCAACCTGTGCCGTCATAGTGGCGTGCGTAAGTGTGGCGATGCGTTCGGACACCGCGCCACTCGCGGATACCGAAGTTGAAACCTTCGCTCCCGTGTAAAGGCACCCCAAGCAACACAGACTGTGGTTCATCAATGGTGTTACCGAGCATCGCTTCTGAGAGGTCAATGCCTTCGACACCTTCTGGAATCGGTAGATCGCACAAGGAAAGCATAGACGGCATAAAGTCAACAAGGCTTAGCAAGGTGTTGCGAGTAACGCCTACGGGTATTCTGCGGGGCCAGCGGATCATGAAGGGAATACGGCTTGATTCCTCCCAAGGACGCTCTTTTCTATTATGCCCGTGGCTACCGAGCATATCCCCGTGGTCGGACGTATAGACAAGGATGGTATCGTCAGCGATACCGAGTTCGTCAAGCGCGTGCATCAAGCGTCCGAGGTTTTCATCTAAAGCCGTGATATGCGCGTAGTAGCCGGAGAGATCTTTCCGTGTTGCGGGTGTGTCTACGGCATTCGGACGTAACTGTATATCCTCTGGTGGGTACATCTCCTTGTAGCGTTCCGGCACATGCTCGTACGGGTTATGCGGCGGTCCCCAGCTCATATAGAGACAGAAGGGTTCATCAACGTGATCGCGGCAGTATTGAATCGCTTGGTCGGTTTGGAAGTCCGGTTCGTAACCGTCAATCTGCATCTGATTTCCGTCGGAGTCATGGTAAGGGGCATTGAAATAGTTATGGTGACAATTCCATCCGACCCAATGATCGAAGCCGAAACGCATTTCGGGTGTAATGAACTTATCTCTCGGCATACCACCGAGGTGCCATTTGCCGATGTAGCCGGTTGCGTATTCAGCATCCCTAAAGACCTCCGCAATACCTGTTTCGGACAACGGAAGCGGCAAATCGTTAGAGACGGCTTTGTGATTCAAGGGGTGTTTGCCTGTCATGAGGCATCCACGCGCAGGCACACATATCGGGACGTTGGTGAAGGTGTTCGGAAAAAACATCCCCTCCTGTGCGAGTTGATCCATAGCCGGAGTTTGCACTTGTGGGTTGCCTGCACACCCGACATCACATTGGCGGTGCTGGTCGCCGAAAACAAAAATTAGATTGGGTTTACGAGTAGTTTCCATATTTTTAATTATTGCATTTCTGCTCCGATTTTTCCGTTGTCAAAATCGGGTTTGTGTTAAATTGAACTTACGTTGCCCTACAACGTTATTGGGGCAATTTTCGCTACTGCATCCACGTATAAATTTGGCGGAGTGCGCCTTCACTCCGGGTCCACAATGTTCTTTTCAAAGGTGAAACGACTTTCGTATAACTGGCGAAATCTGTGCGGGTTGCTCGGTACTGCTCTTTGTGTGCGATTAACCCTACGTTCTCCGGTGGCGACGCACCAAAATCGACCCATTCGTCCTTTTCATGACACGCTTGTGTGATGATATAGTGAAAGATCGCGTTGTTGGGACGATATTTCAAAAACGCTGGCACAGATGCCTCACACCACAACGTCACCGTCCGATTGAAACGCAGATAGAGCAGTCCTGCGATAATTGTATCCCGGTATGTTGCGATGGCAAGTTTGGCTATTTTCCGTTGGAGAAGCGTCTGCATGAGTACTCGCGGTTTCGGCGTGCCACCTAACCGTTTGACAGTCATGAGATACATGTCGTAGAATGTAGATAACGCCTCTTCACTGTCTGTGTCCGTGACCTCTACCCTTGATTTTTCCGCCTTCCGAACTGCCCCTCGCACCCTTTTGTTGTAAGCATGCCAGAGAGTGTCAACGTCTTCGTTCGTTTTCAAAAGATGTGTGAAATGGTTCGTCCTTTCGTAGCCCGATTTGGTGAACGCATCACCATAGGTTGCAGTATGCTCTGGGGACAAGGTCCAACGGATTTCACACCACCCTTTCTTAGCTGCCTCGGTTTCAATGGATGTAATCAGTGCTTCGGGATTCAACTGCACAGACTCAATGAGATGCATCCCGCCGGACAGGTTCCACGGCATCGAGTGCCATAAACGGATACCCGGTATCGGTTGAAAGACAAAAGCGGGCAGCCCGCCAATTACCGAATCTTCTTGCTTGATGAACAGGTAGACCGGTGTGAGTTGTCTGAATGCGTTTGCTAATGCATCTCGCCACGCGAGACTTTGGAAGGCAGTCGTGTTTGCGCATTGCTGAATGACAACATCCCACTTGTCCTGATTTTGGGGGGTAAGAGGTTCTACCGTGTACACACGCAGCTTGTGGATTATGCGGCTAACGCCGCAAATAGTGCCTTGATGTAACCGACGGAGTAGGCTAACCCGACATTGTCTTCTAATCTCGGAATGTGATCAGCGTTGATGCATCCGTCAAATCCGACCTTTTGTAATTCTCGGACGATTTTGAAGACGTTCATATCACCGTCGTCAAGAAGTACTTCCTCAAACGCCCCTGCTGTTGCAAGACTTCCACGCACGTTCCGCAGGTGAACCATGAAGATGCGTCCTTTACGCCCATAGTTATTGATCTCGTCAAGGACGATAGTGCTGCCGCCTGCTTCAGCACGCGTACCGCAGCAATAAAGGTAGCCGACGTTCTTGCTCGGAAATGCATCAATAACACGGTGGAAACCGAGGCTGCCGAGTGGAGTGTCTGGATTCGGGACATCTGACGGATGGATGGCGAGTTTAATGTCGTGTTCATCAGCGATAGGAACAAGCGCGCCATAAACCTCGGTGAAACGTTTCCACCATTCGTCGAGTGTCTCCATCGTCGGTGTGTCTGGCGGGTTCTTGGTTGCGGCATGGCTTTCGCCGCGTGAGGTATATCCACCTCTATGCACGGCAGAATATCGCGTCATGAGATAGTCAAACGTATCTCCCCAGAACCGTTGGCGTGCGATAGGCACACCGGCTTCAGCGAAAACGCGCAATGCGTTGCACGTGTTCTCCAGTTCCTTTTCACCATCGGGTTGCCCGGTCATAAACTTCTCTGTGATATTCGGGAGCGTCACGCGGTTGATGTCAAGTCCCCAGGAACGGATCCGTTTCTTGATTTTCAGCAACTCATCCAAGTCGGGATACCCCTGTTCGTTAACACCGGGAAAAGATCCACCGTTTCCAAAATCGATGCAGTCCGCACCGAGCTGTGTAACCTGTTTAAGATAACTATCTGAAAGTCCACCATCCCAGACTGAAATTTTCATATTTTTAATTTTCCTTGCGGTTCGATGAAGGTGATTAGGAAATTATAGTAAAGCCCACAATTAATTATACATCCCAAGCTTGGCGGGGTTAGGAAACCCCGCCAGCAAGGATGGGGTTTTGTGTTTTCTAAAGTGCCCACATATTTTCGGACTTTACTATAACATGCCTTTCCGTAGAGTCGCCCTCCATTACATTTCGGGCTTGCGATCTTTAGCTAATTTTCTAATTTTCCTTGCGGTTCGGTGAAGTAGGTTAGGCATTGACACATCTCCACTTGCCATTAAAGGGGTAGTGGAACAGATTGTCCGCTCTCAACGGATTGATATGCGGCGAGTGCAATCTCAACGGCTGCACGACCATCTAATCCTGTAATTGGAGGCGGTGTATCGTTATGGATTGCCTCCATGAAGACGCGAATCTCTTCTTGAACCGGCGGTGGCACTTCAATGTCTGAAATTTTGATCTGCTGACCTTCACCTTCAAAAGGTTTGACCTGGATAGTGGCATCGCCACCCCAAATCTGTGGAAAATAGATAGACCCGCCTTCACAATCGACACGTCCACCGTATCCACCGACAGCAGAAACATGGCTGGAGTGGAGCAACCCAATCGCCCCGTTCTTAAACTGTAACGAAGCAAGCACTACATCCGGGTAGTCGCTCTTGTCCGGTCCATATTGTCCACCGGCACCATAGACAGCGGTAACATCCCCACACGTCCAGCGCATGAAGTCAATTTCGTGGGCATTGATTTCCATGAGACTTCCACCAGATTTAGCACGCTCCAACCGCCACGGGGTGTGACTGTACCCGCTGCGCCACGGTCCACCGATACGATGCACCATCATACAGGCTGGCGCGCCGAGTTCTCCGCTCTGCACAATTTCGCGAACTTTGGAATGTGTTGCGTGATAACGACAGACCAAACCGATAGTGAGTTTAACGCCGTTTTCCTCAGCAGCGGCGATCATCGCGTCGCAATCTTCCAGCGTCGGTGCCATCGGCTTCTCAGAGAAGACGTGTTTACCAGCATTTGCTGCATCGACTGCCATCTGTGCGTGCATAAACGGCGGTGATGCGATCAGCACCGCACGAATCCGATCATCGGCGAGTAGTTTGTGATAGTCCGATGTATAAGACGCACTGAGGTCTGTCGCAAGTTTTTCTGCCAACGCTTCTTGCAGATCGCTAACGCAGATGACTTCTATCCCTTCAACGGCATGTGCACTCGTAGCGAGGCTTCTGCCCATACCACCACATCCGATAACGCCAATCCCAATTGTTTCCATTTTTTTAATTTATTGCTCCTAGGCTGCGCTCCACTTCGTTTCGCGCAGGTTTCCGATTGTCCCATACGGACTTTTTAAAATCTCAGGATTTACGCAATTCTATTGCTCACACTCGGTCATTCTCATTCCGTAGCATCTACGTACGGAAAATTTAAAAAAACCAGAGCACGTAATCCGTAACGTAGTGGTTCTCACTGCGAAGCAGGATTTAAGAAGGGAACATCAATTGCCAACTCCATATTGTTTAACCACAAGGTAAATTAGAAAAATTATCTCCGCCTTGCTTTGATGTGTCCCCATGTAACGCTCAGGTGGTTCGCAGACGGGTTAACATCAAGTCCTGTGGCATTCATGTTGTTCTGAACTTCTGCCGCGCTGAGGACTTGGTCGTAAATTCGGAATTCGTCAATATATCCCTGAATCGTATCGCAATCGCATCCATCTGAACGGTCACCGATACCGAGGAGAAGCCCACCTTTGGGAATTTTCCCGCCTGCCACGGCATACTTTTTTTCTAATTTGCCATTCACATAATAGTGAACCGTTTTGCCATCGTAAGTGCCGACGAGGTGGATCCACTCTTCAAGCGGAATATCTTCTAAAACATTGTCTTTTGCTGCCTGCGTTGATACCCCACCAGCTCTAATGAAGAAACCGTGTTGGTTGTCATCATCGTCGTAGTAGAGGCTTGCGACTGCGCTGTTTGTCGGCATATCGTCGAGTGAGATAATCCGGTTCCAACTGTCATCCAAGGCAGTGATATAGACCCAACATTCAAGCGTAATCTCGTTCCAATCCCGATTGATTTTGGGAGGATTGGAATCTTCAACGAGGAAATAGTCAACATTTCCGTCAAATAGGATACATTCACCTACCTTGCAATCAGCAGATGCAGCGAGCTCAGGGTCCCCTTTGACATTGGCGCGCAGTCCTGCAAATATATCCTCTGCATGTTCCTTGATTTTTACAGAATCCTTGTTGAAGGACCAGTAGGCGACTAAACCGTTTTAAACTGCGCCGACGATTGCGTTGGCAGGTCGCGCGTTCCATAGGTGAAACACGAGGATGGAAAAAATGATTGTGACGAATAAGGAATTTTTTACGAAATCTCTGTGTTGGCAGTCCCTGCTTTTTACGCGCATAACACCCTCCTTATATCTGATGATACGACTATGTAGGGAAACCGAGTACAGAGACGCATGTTTCCCTATTTTAACCTTAGTTTATGCGGATATGAATACAAGTACACCCCATTACAGCGAAAAGAAACTGGTCACGTTCTAAAACATGTCGCGCATGGCACGTCCACGTCTGTCAGCGTCTTGACGTTCACGTTCCTCATCAGACATCTGACCGGTCTGTTCAGCACTAACGGGACGGTATTCGGCGACTTCACTCCTTCGCTTGAATACTCGGAAGTAGTCGAAACGGGTTAAGGTTGGCGGGATATTTCCCGGACACAGCGCATGTAAGCCAACATCCACTGCTTCACCCATGCCGACATTGGCTTGCCCGCAGCTTTTCCACTGGATGCCGTCACTACTCGCGAAAGATGAGAATTGATTCCCGCGCCGCTCCAACCGTAGGAAAAGTTCCCGCACATCCCTAAGTCCAGCACCGCGTCCGCGTAGGTTAAAAGAACGTCCAACGTGTCGTTCAAATCGGACATCACCTCTAAACGCGTGCGGTCCTGAGGTTTTCTCAAGCCGTAGGAATCGGTTGGCGTTTTTCCAAACGAGCAAGCCACCGTGTTCTCTGAGCTGCGGCGTGATTCGCATACGTGCTTCAATAGCGAAGTCTCCCGGCACTCTCATGAGGAGGCGTGGTGCGCTCATATCGCCACCACTCCCATTGCCGTGCCAAAGATCTTGTCCAGGCTCAGTTCGCATTTCCAGATAACCTTGCCGTTCTGCCCACGAGCCGCCACCTTGTGGATCTTCCCATCGCCACTCTGGACGCATACTGTTGCCAATAAACTCATCTTCAAACACGAGTTCGGTGAATTCACCAGAGGATGCCCAGCCTTCAATTTTTATAGCGGAGATAGAGTCTCCAAAGTTTTGGGGCAGTAGATGGAGGTTCGGCAACTCTTTTTTATATTCACTCGGTTCCATACGGATAGGTATACTGCCACCCTCAAATTCGGGGTGTTCGTAAAAGACTACCTCCGCGCCATCCCGTGGGAAATCTGGTCCTTTAAAGATGCGAATTGACGAAATCCGATCTTCAAACCAAGTCCCGCCTTGGGGATCGCGTAGGTTGGCGATGTCGCGTAAGATGGTAATTTTTTTGCCTTGGAATTCGACGTGTTCATAACAGTCAACAATCAGTGGGATAGTCCCCCATTCAGGTCCTGCGACATCTAACGATGACCCGAAGTTGATTGATGAGATTCTATCAGCGAAGTTGAAAGCGACATCGTGCAAGTTCGGATAAAACCCGGGACCGAGCGCCAACTTTTTACCGTGGAAGTCACGATGCTGGTGAAGGATTACCTTATAGTTAGGATTTGATGAGAAGTTTGGCCCCTTATAGACACGAAGCGAAGAGATATTGTCTTGGAATCCGATGTGTGCCGTAAACGGAACAGGCTCCACAACATACCCCATTCTACCTCGGAAGTTTGTATGTTGGAACAACTCAACAACGAGGCGCGGTACGACAATTGGCATTTTTTTCTCCTTTTTTTAATGGTTATCAGCAGTCAGTAGTCAGTAGTCAGCAAGAAGGCTATCGGTTGTTAGCCTTGCAAGCTATGCTTACGCTGACTTTGTAGGAGGTCGTGATTTGGAGATCGTTCCTACCTATAGTTTATATTTTCGATTCAATGTTGTGCACTTAGTAATGCCATGTATCTATTTGTCTTTATGTGTCACTGAATGTTGCTTCGTAGATTTGGGCATACCCGCTTCGATCCGATGTGAATACGATATGCTGCCCGTCTGGACTGAAAGAGGGGTGCGGATGTGTATGTTGAGGTGCATATACCTGAATCGGACCGTTGTTTGCATAAGGGAAGGGTCCGTTCCAATGTTCCCCGATAGAAGAAGCGTCGGGGTAACATAATGTCTGTGGTTCGCCAACACCGTCGCGCGGATCGAAAATCTGGATACCGATATCTGGGAAGTTGGTATCTGCGACCATACGTGTGCCTGCGGGATTGCTAATGGCGTGCCATGCATTGAAGGATGTCACCTGCCGTTCTAATCCGGTGTCAACGTTGATACATCTCACACCTCGGGGCCAGTCAACAAAAGCGAGCTCACGCGTTCCGGGAATCCATGTTTCGTGCGTAATCCACTCGTTCTTTTCGACGTTTTGCGCATAGAGGCGACGATTCCCGCTGCCATCGCGATGAATTACCCACACACGGTCTGTAAGAGGTCCCGCGTAATAGAGCAAATCAGCATCATCAGGGCAAAATTGAAGGTGCGCGATACTATCCCGTCGCAGGATGATGTCGTGCTTACCGGTATCTGTATCTACAATCGCAAGTGCGGATTCCTTGCCGATGTTGAATTTGACTGCCCACCATTTATCATCGTGACTGAGAGCGGTTGTTCCCATGGCGGCAGCGACCATGCCTTCTTCTTTCATTGCTGTCGCAGCACTTTTAACAGCAAGTTTTGACTTGCAAGCTGCGTCAAAATTAACAAGTTCCCGTTCTTCGAGTGTTTCCAAATCAAGCCGCCAGCCACTTGTGCCGGCGGTGAAAAAGACGGCGTTTCCGTTTCTTGATGGATGTACAGACCATTCTCCGAGATCAGGTCTGTCTGTCAATTGGCGAAGTTCGCCTGTGGCACGTTCCTCTGCGAAAATCTGCGGCGTGCCGGTCCGGTAAGAGACGAAAATCAACCGCTGCATCGCGTCGTCATACGCCGGTATGATAAAAAACGGATGGTGGTGCAATGCGGACGCGGCCGTGACCTGTCGGATGCGCGTTCCTGTGCATCGGTCATAAAAGGTTCGAGATTCAGAGGGGCGGACTGTGCCTTTCGCCATGGATATGTTCCTAATATGATCGGCGGGCACAGAGACCCGCCGAAACAGTGTTTAAACTTTTTATTCTTCAAATGCGGCATCAAACGCCACAACGGAGGGTTCAAAATCGTAACCCTTGACGGCACTGCAAGACTCACGAGCACCGTGTTCACGATCCATACCGCTGTCTTCCCACTCAATGGAAAGTGGACCGTCGTATCCGATGTTGTTCAGTGCCCGGATAATCTCTTCAAAATTGATGTTACCGCGACCAATGGAGCGAAAATCCCAGTATCTTCGGGAATCGCCAAAGTTCAGGTGTCCACCGAATACACCGGCTAACCTCGGTGTGTCTGCCCACCAGACATCTTTCATGTGGACATGATAAATCCGGTCGCTTAACCGTTCGAGGAACGCAACATAGTCAACGCCTTGGTAACCGAGATGGCTTGGGTCGTAGTTAAATCCGAACGCTTCTCTACCGTTGACTGCCTCAATTGCGCGTTCCGCAGTAACAATGTCAAAGGCGATTTCGGTAGGGTGGACTTCAAGCCCGAATTTGACCCCTACTTCATCAAAGACATCGAAAATCGGGTTCCAACGGTTGGCAAAATCTTCAAACCCGGCATCAATTTGCTCTGGGGAAGTCGGCGGAAATGAGTAGAGGAGATGCCAGATTGAGCTGCCAGTGAAGCCGTTGACGACGCTCACGCCGAGTTTCGCCGCAGCGCGCGCCGTGTTCTTCATCTCTTCCGCGGCACGTTCTTGAACACCCGCCGGATCTCCGTCGCCCCAAATAGCCTCTGACAAAATACCCTGATGTCGGCTGTCAATATTATCACAAACTGCCTGTCCAACAAGGTGGTTGCTGATTGACCAGACTTTTAGTCCGTATTTTGCGAGTAGATCGTGCCTACCTTGGCAGTAACTGCCATCTTCGAGTGCTTTATCGACTTCAAAATGGTCGCCCCAGCAGGCGAGTTCTAAGCCGTCGTAGCCCCAACCGCTTGCTTTTTCTGCTAATTCTTCTAATGTTAAATCTGCCCATTGGCCTGTAAAGAGTGTTACAGGTCTTGCCATAGTATTATGTCTCCTTCGTAATGCCCCGACTTTGGGGTAATTTCTTGCCCAGTGCTGTATCAACTTTATCTTTCTGTAGGAGCGCGCTCCAGCGCGCGATGCCTACATCACAAATGAGGTGCCAGACACTTGGCAGATAGATAAAAAAATTAAGTCCCTTCTTTCGAGCGAGCGAGTTCCGCTTGGAGTTGTGCGAGTTCCGCTTCCGCCTTCTTGCGTGCGGCGACTTCCTGTTCGGCGCGTGTTTCAGCGGTTCGTGCGCGTGTGACTTCCTGTTCGGCGCGTGTTTCAGCGGTTCGTGCGCGTGTGGCTTCCTGTTCGGCGCGTATTTCAGCGGTTTCAGCCTGTGCTAATGCTAACTTCGCGTATGCTAATGCTGACTCCACCGGGGTTTGCAGCCAATTGTCCCCAACTGAGTCGTAAATACCTAAACCTACATCACCCACATAGAAATCTAAACCGAGAGCAGTGGAGTGCAAACCTCGATCCGGACCTGCTGAGATCGGGGCATACAAACCATCAGCCAAGGTAAAACCCATTATCGGCGACGGTAAATATAGGCCCTCCGCATCATACAAGAAATAGTCTTGGATTCCCAATGAAGCGTAGAGCTCCATCTTGCGACCTAAGTCGTTGCGATAGGTACTTTTGCTGGAGAACTCCATCGCGAAATCAGGGACCTTCCCCTCCTTCCAGACGAGATAACTCCGCCGGGGCTTCTTACCTAAGCCAAAAGCAACCAGGACATCTGGCGAAACCGATTGATGTGGGTCTCCCTCGACATAATACATGAGTATATCGCCAGAGACATAAACTTCCGGTCTTTCTTCAAAATGTGCGTCAAGGACTTGTAACGTCCGCATAAGGATACGTCTGTGAAGATCGCTAACCGCCATAGGCTTTCCATCCGAGTCAGGATAAAGTTCATCGTCCTCTGTAGGGGCGTAAGGGATATGAGTCCCTTCTTTATAGGTATCCATTGGGGTCCCTCCCATTTTCGTGAGATGCCTGAATACACGAGCATTTTGTTCTATGTCACCTTACGAAAAGATTATGCCGGTGGCGTATACCTTGCATCGATCCAGGCGCGCTGTTTCCCACTGTCTACAGCCGCGTTGATGAAATGCACGCCGCGTGCGCCGTCTTGGACAGTCGGGAAATCCGTGTCAAATTCAGCAGGGACTTCACCCGCGATTTTTGCACCGATTGTCCGTGCCGCGTTCAGATAGATATTTGCGAATGCCTCAATGAATGCTTCGGGATGTCCGAAGGGAATCCGTGAGTTGTGCTGGGCAACCTCCGCTAAATAGTCGTTACCGCGTTTGTAAACCTGTTCAGGGCCGTCCGGGAAACGGACGTAGAGATAATTCGGGTTCTCTTGCTGCCACTCTAATGAGGCATCAGTGCCGTAGACGCGGATGCGTAGATTATTCTCTTCACCCACCGATATCTGCGATGCGTACAGGACACCACGGACACCCTTTTCATAATGCACCAGTAGGTTTCCATCATCTTCTAACAGTCGTCCCTCTACAAAAGTGGTCATGTCTGCACAGATTTCTTCGATTCCCAGTCCTGTGATATAGTGTGCCAAGTTCTCGGCGTGGGAACCAATGTCCCCGATACAAGAAGATGCTCCCGCTTGCTTGGGATCCGTGCGCCAGACGGCTTGTTTCGCGCCTTCGTTTTCCAAAAACGTAGCGAGCCAACCTTGCGGGTATTCTACAACGATTTTGCGGAGCGTTCCGAGTTTCCCTTCTTTCACGAGTTGGCGTGCCTGCTTTACCATCGGGTAACCGGTGTAGTTGTGTGTGAGCGCGAAGACGACATCGTGCTGTTTGACGAGATTACAGAGTGCTTCAGCATCGTCAACTGTTGTCGTCATCGGTTTATCGCAGACGACGTGGAACCCGGCTTCAATAAAGGTTTTGGCGACATCGAAATGGACGTGGTTCGGTGTCACGATTGAGACGAAGTCAATGCGTTCGCCTTCGGGCAGTTGACTCTCTTTTTCTGCCATTTCTTTGTAAGAACCGTAAACCCGGTCCGCGTCGAGGTAGAGTTCGCTGCCTTGTTGACGAGATTTTTCGGGTGATGATGAGAATGCGCCAGCGACGAGATCAATTTCTCCGTCAAGTGCCGCGGCTTTACGATGGACGGCACCGATGAAGGCATCAGGTCCGCCACCTACCATGCCATAACGTATTTTCCTATCCAGTGGCATCTTGGGTATTTTCTCCTTTGAAAATAAAGTATTTTAATTCCACTTTATATTATTCCACATTTGATGATTTTTTTCAAGAGTTTTTGTGGGTGTGTAAAATCTTTGACAAGAGATGGAGACTGTGGAAAGTTGGAAGAATGGAAGGGGCGTTAGTTGCTAATGTGATCGTAATATTTGCAATTAATATTTTTCAATGTTATACTTAACATAATTACACCCAACTTATGTTTCAATTTGGGTAGGAAGTGCATGTATTTTTTAGAAACATGTTCAAAAGTTTCAGAGTATTCAGAGTAAATCGGGAAACGATAGGATTGTGAAAAACGTTGAGAACCCATACTATGACTGGTGTTATGGGCGATTTTCGATGTAAGTATTCAGAGTGTACTCTGAAAATTTCAGAGTACTCGGTAAAAGGAGAAGAACAGTGGCAAGGAAAAAGGAGAAAATTACACTTCAGGACGCGCTTCGTGGAGAGTTTGAGAAGTCGGAAAAGGAACTGAAAGCGGAATTAGACTCGGATTTGAAAGGGTTGTTTGATACGCTCAACAGTCATAAACTGGTGGATGCGGTTATAGTACGTGTCCAACGTTATGCGGCGGGGCGGTGGAATCGATCTACTGATAGTGATTTTGAGGATGTAAGTGAGTATGAGATAGATCGGATTCAAGAGATAATCCAAAAGGAGCTTGCTCGATGGATTTCGAGTTTTATATCGGATAAACATCGGGAGTTTGTGGTGGAGTGTCATGCGCGGGGTATATCTACGACCGACGCGATTTTGGAGTTAATGATGGAGGACGCGTCAATCAATCGATTAGCACAGCCGGACGCACTGGGTGTGAAGAGACTTCATGAGTTACTGGTTCATCGGTTGTCGTATTTGAAACCGGGGGCGGCTCGGTGGCCTGAGAAAAAGTACGGTGCAATCTGGCGTGAGGCACGGGAAGAGCATAAGCAGGTGATCAGTGATATTCCGTTTACATCACAGGTGGAGCAGGTCGCTACGTTAGCGAAGCATATCGAGCGAATCAACTATGAGTTAGATAATAACTCTCATAATGTGAAAGATTTGCAAGTGCTGACGAATTCGTTAACTGAGACCTTAGAGAGTTTGAAAAAGTTGTCGGTGGTTGAAGAGCAGCCCCCTGTGAATTTGTCCGCGCCGCAACTTGTAGCAGTTCTGGAGCGGTTGACTCTTGCACTGGATGCGCCTGAGCAGCTTGCACTCAGTGGTGACACGGATGCCTTCGTTTCGGTTTTGGAGCAGTTGACACTTGCGCTGAAGACCTCTGGTCAGAAGGCACTCGGTGAGGGGAGCGAGGCATCTGTGCAGGAGATGGAGGTTGTTTCTATGGAAGGTGGTGGAGATAGCAGTGCGTCAGCGTGAATTTTCTGTGTGATAGCACCCACCGACTGAAGTCGGGGGCTTCGGCTTCGTAGCGACTGCGGTTTACTCAAAGAGTTCAGCGTCTTATTATCGCTCCACCAGCGGGCGTTTCCCTTGTCAGAGACAAGGCATATCGTTAGGTAACGGCTATCCCTGCCCGCAATATATTTATGGCAGCGTTTATGTCTCTATCGTGGTGTGAACCACATTCAGGACAAGTCCACTGCCGATCAGAAAGAGTTAGATTTTCGTTATGATAGCCACAATCTGAACACGGTTTTGTTGTGGCAGTCCATTGACCCACTTGACGGAACTCACGTTTATGTTTTTGACACTTATATTTCAATATCTCAACAAACTGGTAGAAACTAAGATCGGAGACTTTGCGTCCCCAAAGTCGTTTCATACCGTCAAGGTTCAAAGTTTCAAGGACAATCGTATCAAACTTCTTAGAGAGTTTAGAGGCGAGTTGCCAATGAAAGTGTTTGCGTTGGTTCGTAATTTTCCGATAGAGGCGTGTGAGTTTTCGGACACACCGCCACCAAGCGTTAGACCCTTTCTTTTTACGAGAAAGTTCTTTGTTGAGAGATCGGAGTTTGTTCAAGGAGTGTTTCAGAGGTTGTGGGTGTTGTATTTTCTCACCCGTGCTAAGTGTCAAGTAAGCGTCTTTCATACCGAAGTCTGCCCCTACGCTTTTACCTGTAGTGGGCAGAGGTCTAAAATCTGTATAGGTCGTTGTAATACAAAGCCAATAATCACCACAAGCGTCACGTTTGATTGTGATACGACTGATTCTGCCATGCCACTGGCGGTGTTTATGGAAAGTATATGGAACTTTATCAAATTGCCATTTTCTCGTCTTGGGATTCCATTTACGGAAAGTCAACGTGATACGATTGTTTTTCAGAGACCAGCCAGCTTGACCGGGAAAGGTGATAGACTTGAACTTATGTCGTTTTTTCATACGAGGTCTACCACCGAGTTTATTGAAAAATCGCTCGTATGCCTTATCAATGCGTTTGAGTTCCTCTTGGATAGCTTGACTCGGCAAAGCGTTCCAATGTGGGTGCGTAGTGCGTTTCAACTCGGTAAGGTGAGCAGACATAGCGTGATAGTTCGCATACGGCAGTTCGGCTTTATACCGCTGACGCTGCCATTTATGAAAATACTCATGCACTTGCCACATATCATCAAGCAGGTTGCCAATGCGGATTGTATTAGATTGTTTACCCAACGGGTATTTATAGGACTTCATGGGGGTATATCAGTTATCAGTCGTTTATCCCTTGTCAAGTGGGAGGCAAGCACGTAACCTTGCGGTTACGCTTGACATGCTTGCCAAACTGATACTCTAATGATACCACAATTTAGACCGAAAGTCAAATATTTTAGTAGGCGTTTGGTCTAATTAACAGAGGCGGTGTCTACATCCCCCGAATGAATTCAGGGGTTTTGACACCGAAATACGATAAGGCACTGTGCTTATATATTTTTTGCTGTCTACTGGGTGATGTGGTGTTCTCTGTCTGAATCGCGGATTATCACGGATTACACAGATTACGCGGATTTTAAGAGTGCATCTGTTCGTAGTAGCGCAATTCATTGCGTCTCTTTCTGAATCGCGGATTCTTGCGGATTGCGCGGATTATTTTCTGAATCACGGATTTTCGCGGATTGCGCGGATGACACGGATTGAAAATCTGTAACATCAAGCAATCCGCTAACCGGAGAACTGAATGACGCTGTCTGTGTTCAGGGTTGTTTTCTAAATGGCGATTTCTCTGTTGGTTGTTGGCGTTTAATCCGATTACCGCAGGATAAATAATCCCGCATTTGCGTTCCTCGCAAATTCTTTAATATCAGCGAAATGCTTTCTCAAATTGTAGTCGACAACACTTGTCGAACAATTCCCTATCCTGATCCAAATCACTTTTGGCGGATAACCGTGAATAACGCTCCTATTCCTAAAGTCTGTATCCTTTGAAACGATGAGATAGTCGTTATCACGAGCGTAATCCCATAACTCGGTATCCGCTGCCGTATTTAACTCTATCGTTTTGACATGGGTAGAATTAGGAAACAGGTCCGCCAGCGGCGTCCCCAGTTGGTCGGATAGGTTCTGATCGAATAGAAGTTTCATCTGTGTAAACGACCACCTGCGATTTTTCCTTGTCCGCAGCGTAAGCAAAACAGGCGCGAATATCTGTCTCGGTTAACTCGGGAAAATCGTGAAGCACTTCCGCTACTGTCATACCCGATGCCAGGTATTCAAAGACATCGTAAACGGTGATCCGCATTCCTCGAATACACGGCTGTCCGCTGCGTTTCCCCGGTTCAATGGTAATAATATCTCTATAGTCGTTCATGGTATCCACCTCTTCCTATAAATAGTTGAAAAAAGTATACCACAACTCGCGTCGGTTATCAACGGTTTTAGTGGGAAATTTCTAATTGGCAGGGTTAGAGGTTGGCGTTTTCTTATTATCTGAATCGCGGATTTTCGCGGATTTCGGGGATTGGAAAATGCTTACCGCTGGTGGCGTATCTGCATGCTTGTCTGAATCGCGGATTGTCGCGGATTACACGGATAACGCGGATTATTGCCTTCGTATATCTGGACCTTGCTTTCAGAAAAACACTCGTCTGAATCTCGGATGACGCGGATGACGCGGATTTTAAGAGCGTCTCTGTTGGTAGTAGTGCGATTGATTGCGGGTCTTTCTGAATCGCGGATTATCGCGGATTCTCTCTCTTGTCTGAATCGCGGATCATCGCGGATTACACGGATTACGCGGATTGAAATCTGTAACATCAAGTTATCTGCTAAGCGGACAGTTTTTTGTTTTATTGCTATGCTTGCGGAGGTGTTAACAGTGCGGCGATGTCTTCTGGCAACTGAATACCGGTTTTCTGCTCAAAATCTTCAACGTTTGCGTTATCGTTATGGAATGCAGTTCTAATATCCACTCCCATGTTTCTAGCAGATGTCAGATCTGATTTTGCTTCTTCCCATTTTCTCAGTCCCAACCGTACGACACCGCGGTTGAAATATGTCTTAGCATCATCTGGGTTGAGTCTTATTGCTTCGGTATAGTCGCTGATGGCATTGTCAAGATCACCCTTTGCAGCATAAACAATGCCGCGGTTGAAATATGCATTAGCATAGTCTGGGTTGAGTCTTATTGCTTCGGTATAGTCGCTGATGACTTTTTCAAACTCGTCTTTCTCAACGTATGCATTGCCGCGATTGTAATATGTCTTAGCATCATCTGGGTTGAGTCTTATTGCTTCGGTATAGTCGCTGATGGCATTGTCAAGATCACCCTTTGCAGCATAAACAATGCCGCGATTATAATATGCCCCAGCATCATCGGTTTGGAGTTTTATTGCTTTGGTATGGTCTCTAATGGCTTTTTCAAACTCGCCTTTCTCAGCGTAAGCACTACCCCGATTGTTATATGCCTTAGCATCATCTGGGTTGAGTTTTATAGCAGTGTTATAGTCACTGATGGCTTTTTCAAACTCGTCTTTTGCGGCGTAAGCAATGCCGCGGTTATTATAGATTTTATTAGCATCATCAGGTTGGAGTTTTATTGCTTCTGTATAGTCTTTAATGGCAAGTTCAAGGTTGCCTTTGTCAGCATAAACATTGCCTCGGTTGATATAGGCTGTGGCATCATCAGGTTGGAGTTTTATAGCAGTGTTATAGTCACTGATGGCATTATCAAGATCGCCTTTTTGGGTATAAGCAGAGCCTCGATTGTTATATGCATCGGCATAGTCGGGTTCGATTTGTATTGCTCTGTTATAGTCTTTTATAGCGTTGTGAAAATCGTTCTTTGTCTTGTAAACCTCAGCTCGATTGTTATAGGCACCAGCAAACTCCGGATTTAGCTTTATTGCTTTGTTATAGTCTTTTATAGCTTTTTCAAACTCGCCTTTCTTAGCGTAGTTAACCCCGCGTACGCTGTATGCCTCGGCATAATCGGGTTTTAGTTGTATAGCCTTGGTAAAATCTTTTATGGCGTTGTCACAGTCGTTTTTGACAGTATAGGCACGACCTCGATTGTGATATACCTCAGCAACATCGGCTTTTAGTTTTATAGCTTCGGTAAAGTCTCTGATGGCGTTATTAACCTCGTCTTTGTCAACGTAGGCATTGCCGCGATTGTTATAGGCAGAGGCGTGGCGCGGATAGATATCAATGGCATCTGAGTACGCTTCAATTGCCATGTCTAATTGCCCAAACATCATTAGAATATTCCCGTGTTGGAATACGATTTCTGCTTGAGACTGCATGTCGGTAATAGTTTTTTGGATACCTTCCACTACATTTTTCCAACCCTTACTTTCAGGTGTCCATTCGTTAATTGGCTTAAAATTGTCAGGAAAACCTTGAAGGTCACTGAGTTGATCGCTTTCCCAATCGCAATCTGAAAAGATGATCGGAATGACCCTTATTTTTTTCTCTCTGGCTATTTTAAATTCCTTATAGCAATTTTCAGAGGCAAGACTATCAGCAGTTACAAGGTAGAGAAGCAAGTCCGAAGTGGGAAGGTGCAGGACTATTCAGTTTTCGTTATTTTTTGTAATATTTTTCACATCTGTTAATATTTTGAGATAGCAAATATCGCGTGATTTTTCACGCGATATTTGCTATCCTTCACCGTAAAAAATGAACCTATTTTTTGAGGTGAAGTATGACAAGCAGTTCCTCTTGCCACTTACTTGATATATTAGCAGAAGTGCCGGATCCGCGCCATAAAAAAGGCAAACGCTATCCTTTGGTCTCTATCCTGGCTTTGATCGTCATCGGTCTGATGACGGGAGATAAAGGTTATACCTCTGTAGCGACGTGGGCAGGAAGCCAACCCGAACGGATCCAAGCATTAGGTTTCAGATCTAAGAAGACCCCGCGTGCGTCAACACTACATAATCTCTTGAAGCGTCTTGACGTAGCGAGTTTAGAAGCCTCCCTAACGAAATGGGTGTTTTCAAAACTTGAAAGTCTTCATGTTTTGAAAACACAGCGTCTACAGGGCGTCGCTATTGATGGTAAGGAGTTATGTGGCTCTGAAGACCCAGAGACGGGATACCGGACGTATTTACTTTCCGCAGTCTGTCATGAGTTAGGGATTACCCTCGCACAACAGCCTATCAGTGGGAAAACCAACGAGATTCCGATCTCAACACAACTCCTCAGAACCTTTGATGTCACTGGGAAAGTTGTAACAACCGATGCGCTTTTAACGCAGCGAACCTTCTGTCAAGAAGTTTTGGCACATCAAGCAAACTCTGCGCTGCCTGTCAAAGCGAATCAGAAACAGATGTATGACGACATTCATCAACTCTTTGAACCCCTCTCGGAGACAGATGCCACAGATGTTGAGAACCGACGCTTTGAGAACCTTCAGACACAAGAAGGCGCACACCTTCATACCTACACCCATGTGGAAACATCACATGGGTTTACAACGACACGCTCCCTAACCGCAAGCACATTGCTCACAGATTACATCAAATGGCCCGGACTCGCTCAGGTTTATCAATACCAATCTCAGCGAGAAAATACAAAAACAGCGGAGATCTCCTCACAGACGCAGTATGGCATCACGAGTCTATCACCCGAAGTCGCATCTGCCGAAGACTTGCTCAAACTCCGGCGGGAACATTGGACCATAGAAAACAAAGTCCATTGGGTTCGGGACACTGTTCTCGGTGAAGACGCTTCACAGGCACGATCCGGGAGTCTCCCACAAGTCATCGCAGCGTTGCGCAACACGGCTATGTCTGTCTTACGCTTCGCAGGACACACAAAAATCTCTGAAACAATCCGATTTCTCGCTTCAAAACCTATACTCGCAGTTAAACTCATCCAATGAGAAATTAGAAAACTGAATAGCCCTGGGGAAGGTGTGTGGAAAAAATTTCTTCTTGCCACCTATCACCACCAAGCATTTTGGTGTCGTACCAAATATCTATTAAGCCGTTGCGTTTCATCACAGCGAGATACTTTATTAATTCATCCTTTGCTTTCGTATCTGTTCGTGCGTAAGTGATGAAAATCTTTAGTGGTTTTTTCATTCGCGTGCCTCCACAATTGCAATCTCATCGTCGGTTAAGCCGTATAAGGCGTATACCTGCTTGTCAATCTCATTTTCAAGGTCAGACACATCTGCCTCAAGATCCGCGCGCTTAGCATCCAGAATCTTGTCAACTAATGCAACAATCGGGGCTTGTTGTTCAGGTGATACATCCGGAATTGGCAGTTTCTTCCAATCGTCGGGGTAGAGATTAAGATTGCTGCGACGATTTGCGAGTAAAAAATCGCGGGCACAACTGGAATTCATTACACCGATTAGAAACTTTATGGAAAAATGACGACTTATCTTTTCAATATCTTCCCGCTTGGGCAAATTGGGATTTTGCTTTTCGCCATGATAGCGAGTCTGCTTTTGAATAGATCGGTTGCGAACTCCAGCTAAGGCATGCCACGGAACAAACGACCACGCTGAATGATTATGGTAAAGTTTTGCATTATCGTAAACAACGCGTAGTTTTTCTGCACTCGCGGAGATGGAAATTGAAATCAATTTCTCGTCAACTTCATATAATTCTGGGAATGTTCGACGACGGAACAATGCGGGGGCGCGGTCAGTTCCCCACTCAAGCCATTTTTGTGTAGCGGGGATCCATCTGTCAAGATATTTACCTTCTACAAAAGGTTTCAGATGGAATTCGCCTTTTTCGTCTGAAACCAAGTCTTTTAGCCCAAATTCACCTTCCGCCCTTTTCTCGTCACTGTGAACAACCATCCCAACACTGATATAGCAAATCTCTTCAAGTGTTACCGTTGTCGTTGAAAATTGTGGACTATCGGAATCTTCTGGGAAAAACGCTCGTTGCGTAAGATTTTGCTGTTCGTCGGTTGGTAAGAGATGGATTGAACCAAATTCATCTTCATGCACTCGACGCTCCGGTTTGTTTTTACTCCCATCTGCCTGTTGAAAAAGGTAGATTACATTTTTTACTGAGGCATCAAAAATCTTAATTTTGCCGAGAAAATCAAGTCGCAATATCTTGCTTTTTCGTAGAAACCACTCTTGAGATTTTAATGCATATTTAGCGTGACAATAGGCATCGGAAACAATCAACGTTGTAAATCCACCGGGATTGAGCATTTTGTAGCTGCGTTCAATAAAAGGGACAAACAGATCCCATTTCTCATAAAGCGTCTCATACTGCTTACTATCTCTAATCTGCTGTCGTAATTTAGCGTTTTTTCCACCTGCATCCGCTCTGACGTAGGGTGGATTCCCAATCGTTATATCAAATCCTTCTGTAAGTCTAAACATCCATTCAGGGGCAAACCAATCCTCTTTTGCATTTTGGTCGTAGGGTTTCCATTGTGCAATTTTGCGCGCATTTTCAAAGTCGGCATCAAACTTTTTCTTACGCGCTTCAAACGTTTTCTGTTCCTTTTCCCGTAACTGCTCACGCTGTTTTGCGTTGGGAAGTGGGGCAATTTTCTGTTCTATTTCTCGTTGCCGGTTCTCTATCCATTCCGTTCGCTGCCGTTCCAATTCTTTCTCCAATTGTGTGCGGCACTTTTCCTCCTGTTCTTCAAGTTTCCGTTTTGTCCCACGGTTGTTTGCGAGAAAAAACTTTTCACGAATTCCATCAATTTCTTTTAACAATTGCTGTACAACATCATCTTGGAACAATCCTCTTGCTTCGGATAAATCTATGCCTATCAGTGTATTCGCAGCAACAAACCGCGTCTCCAAGTTCGGTAACGGCTTGATGCCGAAGTTATTTGCGTCTCTGTCCGGTTCCTGTTCAATTGCAAGCGAGATGAAAAAGCGGAGTTTGGCGATTTGACACGCAATCGGTTGGATATCTACACCGAAGATGCTGTTTTGAATTAGGTATAGTTTCCGTCCAAAGTCCGAATCTCGGTAGCGTTCAAAGGTGTCACTGATTTCGGTGAGTTCAGTATTGCGTTCTGTTTGATTTCGGATATTAAAAGCCTTTTTAGACCTTTCTCCTGCGAGTTGCTTCTGTAATTCTTCCCAACGGGTGTTATCTGGGTCAAGTCGGCGTAGTGCCAGCGTCAACTTGTGGAGCATCCCCATAGGAAACGCGCCGGAACCGACTGCAGGATCCAATATCTTGAGTTCAGAGATTGTTTTTACAATAGCATCAGTTTCGGTGTCGTCAAACCATTCGCTTGCATCGTCAAACATCTGTGCATAGTCAAAGAGATAACGTAGCCGTTCGTCCCAAGGTATTTCATTGCTATCGGTCGGTTGACATTTTTGGGAGAGCGTCGCCACCAATGCTTCCTCTACCATGTAGTCTACGATAGTGCGTGGGGTGTAGTAGGAGCCTGTCATCTTGCGCGCTGTTTCTCCTGTTGCCGGGTTGATAGCGGCGAGTAGGTTTTCAAACACCCTACCGAGTAGTTCGGGGTCAAGTGCAACCTCCTGATCTATCGGTGTGTTCTCCTCAACGGTAAACTTGTAATGTTCAAGTAGTGGAATAAGTCCTTGGTCTTTGTCAAAAAAGAGACAGTTCGGAATAGATAACTTACGGTATTGCCTATCAGAGAAGCAGTCTATGCGGCAGCCACCACCACCTGTCTCTGTGAAGGTATCCAGACAATCGAACAAACCTCCGTTGATGAACGGTGTTTCAGCGAACAGTTCCAAAAGTCTATCGGAATCGTCCATCTGTGATTCATATCTATACACTGAGAAATTACGATGATCTTTACGGGTTTGTGTACTAAACCTTCGTTTATCTATTTCAGTATTTAACGTTGCAAAAAATAGGTTTTGTAGCACAGCGCGATAGTAGGAATCTCCGTTATCAAAGTCATCCTCTTTCAGTAGGTCTTGGATTTGCGCTTTGTTAAACAACTCATTTGCCACCAGTCCTTTTTCCTTGATAAACCAGATAAAGAGCAGGCGTGTGATGAGGCGGATGATATGCTCCGCCGGTTTTAAGGTACGGTTTTCGTCTGTCGGGAACGTTGCGACCTCTATTGCCCATTCATACCACGCGAACAGTTTTCGATAGAACTGTTTATTGAGTTCTTCGGTGTCCAGTTTGGCGAGCCACGCTGCGAGCAGACCGTCGAAGTTTTTCGGTTTTTTCTTGTCGTTCATCCACGCTGCACATTCTTCTAATGAGAGTTCGGAGAGGATATCGAGATGTGCGCGATGCGGGTTGTTGAGACGGATGTCTTTGATGAGGGTGACCTGTCCGAGAACATCGCGGTCCTCGTCAGTTTTGTCTGGACGGCGGTCGGCAAACGCAACCGTGAGGTGCTTGGCTGTGCGAAATAAGATCACAGTGGGTGCGAACAGACGTTTGTTAATTTCTCGTGTGAACTCGGCATATTTGGTGCGGGAATAGTTGTTATCTTTTAGTTCAACTGCACAGAACAGGAAACTTTTTATGTTTCCTTTGTCAAACGCATTGGACTCAAGCAGCGTCATCTGCTGTGGATCGTCTTCAATTTCGTCTTTTGTGAATTGGAATATAATTTGTGCGGATTCAGCGTGTTTTCGGAATTCCTGTTCGGTTTTGGTATTTGGGTTGCGTGGTGGAAATTCTTCAAAAAAGTCGTGGACGGTGCCGGAAAGTTCAAGTGTGAGTTCACTGCGGTAGCCTAAAGTGGATAGCAGGTCTTTTGATTTTTCTAAGAAATCACCAGTGGGGATTGCCGCTAAGGCGGATTTGATTGTTTCTTTGTTCATTCGTTGTGTTCCTATAAGCCTGTCGCCTTTATGGAGCTTTGTTGGGTTTCACGTTCCGTTCACCCCAACCTACAGAGGATGGTATGGGCTTATGCCCCATAACTGTCAATTTAGTGGTTCTTCACATTGTTTTAGCAACTGTAGATATAAACATGCCGCTCTTACAGGGAAACCAAATTGGTTTTTTCAACGTTTTTCTATAAACATAACCCAAGTTGCCACCTGTTTACGGACATAGCACTCCGCTGGAGTGCAGTCGCTTGAATATACCGTTTTCTATAGACATAGCACCCCTCTGGGGTGGGGAAAGTGCCTGAAAAACCTTATTGAAACGTTCAAAACTTGTTAGTAGCAACTTGGGTAAACATACTGAAAAAACACCCAAACAAATAAACCCTACGGGACTCAAGAGCGGTTTTCGGGCATACAAAACTTGAGACCAAGCCCAGCGCGGTTTCAAACCGCGCCTACCGGACTTGGGGCAGAGGCTCTTATTTTTCTTAAACTGACACCTATAGTAGTATGGGTTTATGCCCTATAAGTCGTTAAGGATCAAATGGTTGACGGGCGATGAATCGCCCTACTACGAACTTGTTCGGCTCTTATGATTGAGGGGTTGTGATGATTAGCCACGTCACTAATTTGAAATCACCAGTATCTTTAGGTGCTTTGGATGCTGGTGTAAGTTTTGTATCACGAGGACTACCACTCTTCAAAATTTGGCCCTGTGTCTTGGTATGCGACCGTGTGATATGTGAAATGACGGTGTCTAAAAGTTTGTTGTAATGTGTCATGTTATCACCGTATTCAGTTTCTTGGTCAAACCACAGACACAAATCATCTATGGCGTTCTCTTTGCCAACAGTAGATGCTTCAAATAGGTCTAACGCCTGTTTCGCGTTGATACACCCGTAACGGATATCCCGACTGTTTCGGATATAAACTGCATAGTAGGGATGGATGGGGCTGGCAGTTTTTTGCTGTTTATCTGTGCTTGCGTTTGTTTGTTGGAGAAAGAAGATGACCCCGTTTTCCGTAGGACTATTTTCGTTGCTGGTAACGGCATAAGCACCATCAGGTGTTGCCTCAAGTTTTGCTCTATTTCTTTCGAGATACTTGAGTAGTTGTGCAAAGAAATAATCCAACGTAAAGTCGCTCATTACCACACCGTCAGAGAGGTCATCTAAATCAAGCACCTCTTTACGGAGCTGCTCCAACTGCTTATCCCGGAAATTGAGTTCCATCTGTGCCTGTTCATAAGCCGATTCATTCAACGGGTCGTCATCACCACTTGCGGTAGCATCAGCGAGTGCCATACGGGATTCAACGCGATTTCGTAAGTGGAGATAGACCTCCATATCTTCGGTGGGCCAATAGTTAATCATCTTGACAGCGACGTTATTGCTCCCGATCCTGTCAATCCGCCCGAACCGTTGAATGATACGGACGGGATTCCAGTGTATATCGTAGTTTAGGACGGTATCGCAATCCTGAAGGTTTTGCCCCTCTGAGATACAGTCTGTAGCAATAATCAGGTCTATATTATCGCTTGTGTCATCAGACCGTCCTCTTGCGCGTGGTGCAAAGTTCGTGAGGATAGCGTTGAAGTTATTTGGTTCACAAGTCGTTCGCGTCATATCTCCAGAAACCAGTGCCATGTTCAGATCTAATTTCGATGTGAGTTCAGACAAGTTATCATAGAGATATTCTGCCGTATCCTTGAAAGTCGTAAAGATGAGCAACTTGCGATTAGGGTTTCCGTCCTTATCTTTTGTAGGGTTTAGCCCCTTATCTTGAAGATGCTTTTTAATCTCTTTCAATTTTCCATCTCTTTCTGGTGTGATGGATTTCACTTTTTCCAACGCAGCGGTTAAGGTCTGTTTATCTTGGAGGATGTCCTGTTTCCAACGGGTGCAATCCAATTCCTTCAGATGATAAGGATTTTTTGCACGATTGATCAAAAATTCCTCATCGTCTTCATCGTCATCGGGGAGGATATCTGCTGCTGCGTCCGCTATATTACTGCTTTTCTGAAAGCGTTCAATCTTCTCCAGCATTGCATCGTGTTTGTTGATGGTGCGTTCAAGTGTTTTGGAGAGAGAGTAAGCAGAGCTTTCCAGCCGTTTAAGAAAGTTGGTCTGCATCATGCCGATGAGAAATTTCTCACGGTCCTCTTGATTAAAACGGAATCGCTTTTTCTCATCTGCCAACCGCTGTTTTGCTGTTTCATCAACAACGTAACTGGAGGGTCTATAGATGGATAGCTCAAAATCACCTATCTGATCCGCCAACGCTTTATATGAAAGTTCACCTGACAGGTCGGTAGGTGGATGGCAATTTACTGGATCCAATTGTGTGGGAAATTCACCAATTTTTTCTATTTCTTCGGCATAGTATTTTATGATATGCCTTCGGGAACGCGCAATAGAAACGCCGCCGAGCAGTTGGAAAAATTCTACGCCTAAAGTATTAAATAATTCTGTTTTATCTCTTGTGCCATCTTTAGGTGCATTTTCTTCCCATGCTTTGAAGGCTTTTTGCGCCTGTCGTATTAAAGTGCGGATATTGCTAACCCCCAAACTGTTTCTAAAGACATCCTCGCGTTTTTCAGTCATGAGATATATCTGATTGCGGAGGTCGGTGAGTGAAGTATTTACGGGTGTCGCGGAAAGCATCAGCACTTTGGTTTTTGTGCCGTCCTTGATGACCTCCTCTAATAGGCGGGAATAGCGACTGTGGCGGAAGTTGCCATCTTTGTCCTCACGGGGTTTGGTATAGTTTCGGAAGTTGTGGGATTCGTCAATAACAATCAGGTCAAAATTCTGCCAATTGAAATTTTCTAAATTGACACTGCCAGAATCACCGCTATATCTGGATAGGTCAGTGTGTGATAGTAAGGTGTATCCAAATTTATCATCGAGGAACTCATTAGATGCTTGTGAATTATAGGCTGGATAGAGTGCCCAATTTTCGCGGAGTTTTTTCGGGCAGAGAACAAGGACGCGTTCGTTTCGCAATTCAAAGAACTTGATAACGGCGAGTGCTGTAAATGTTTTTCCTAACCCGACGCTATCAGCCAAAATACAACCGTTGTGTCGTAACAACCGCGCAATAACACTTTTCGCCCCCTCTTTTTGAAAGTCGTATAACTTGTCCCAAATTTTTGTGTCGTATAGATGTATATCCTCAAGGGTCTGTTCGTTTGTTTTTCGGGTTTCAATTTCTTCACGGAAAAGTTCGTATAGTGTTTTGTAATAGATAAGTTCTGGTGGGTGATCTTGCCCTATCTGCTTCAGTTTTGCGAGTACTTTATTTTTAACATCTTCAACGAGTTTATCGTTATTCCAGAGTTCATCAAACCACGCCTTGAGGTCAGTTCGGTCTCGGTCGCTATCCACCTCAAGATTAAGTTCAATGTTGCTGTTATTTGAACTGAGTCCGAGTCCGCGCACGGTAAAGTTGGAGCTGCCGAGCATTGCTTTGTCAACGCTGTTATTGGCGATATGGTACATTTTCCCGTGTATCAGATTTGATTGGCGGGTCGTGCGGATTTCTACCTTCTCTTTTATCCATTGGGCACACGCTTTGGCAATCGGTTTCTGTCGAAGTTGCTGGTTGAGTTCTAAACCTGTGTCTGTTATATCAAACGCTTTTTTATCTGTATTATTCGGATCCATACGTTTGACAAAATCGGGGTCACCAAAAAGAAACCGAAGTTCCTCTATTTTGTTGAGGGAGTGTTGCATCTTTTCATAGGCATAGATGGTGAAGTAGGCGGATACGATGGAGAGTGCGGAACCGTTCTTAATTTCCTGTTCCAAAAAATCGTGAACTGTTTCACGAAGAAGGTTATCTCGGATGCCGGATTTTAGGGATGCGTTTTTATTTGACATGTGGAATCTCTATTTGTAGTTTAACTTGATTTCGACGAAAGCAATAGTGTTGTGTCCATTCAAATTTTGTTGCGTAACATTCTTGACCAGGAGGTGGCGCCTACAGAAATTGAAGTTTGATGTCTGTATTCATTTGATCGTTCCTTTACTTGTCAGAATGCCATATCATTTCACAAACCAAATGATTGAGTCCGTTATCAATTTCAAAGTTCATCAAGCAATTTCTCATATTCCGTATGCGGGCCGATCCAGAACCAAATAATTTCTCCATTATCAACAACTCCAACCACTCGATAGTTGATGTTGATACGCGCAGCGTAAATTGACTCAGTGCTGTGTATTTTCTTGAATCGTAAACTTGGATGGCGTGAATTCTCGCTAAAGAGTTTGTAGGCTTCTCTTGCCTGCTGTCGAATGTCACTCGGTAATTTCGAGAGCATCTGACGGAAGCGTTTTGTCGTTTTTGAATTCATAGTTGATCTGGGTCTAATTCCTGCGTTTGACCTCTACGATGTTCAGCAAGTGCTTCCGAAGCCAGCTTGGATAATGTCTCTTGAGAACCAGCGAACAATCTATCCCATCGTTTTTCAGAGTGGAGTTCAGCGAGTACCCAGTTTGCCAGTGCATCCTGTTCCTTCGGTGGGAGCTTTGAGGCTTCTGTAAAAGCTTGTTCAAGTCGTGTTGTCATTTGATTTTGATTTTCCTTTTATGGGCTGTTCCAGCACTAATCGGGAAATGTGACGCGTTCGTAGATTTCCCGCAAAGGCAGTTCGCATTGGATGGAGGTGAGTGGCAAAATTTCCTCAAGTTCTTGGAAATCGGTGAAAATCCAGTCCTTTCCCGTAACAGGTGCGATGCCTTGTTTTTCTTGGCGACGGTAGTGTTCAACACGAACCTGATCTTGGGCAACGAGGAGGTACTCCTGTAACGATGGAAGTTGTCGGTAGTGCGCGAATTTTTCGCGTCGATCATAAACTTCAGTTGAAGGTGAGAGCACCTCTACCAAGATAATGGGGTTGAGAAGTGTGTCGAAAACATCATCTTCAAAACGCGGTTCTTCACAAACGACAACGACATCTGGGTAGAAGTAGGAGGTTGTAGTAGGTGTGCTCACGCGCATCTCGTTAGCATAGGTTTCACATCTGCTGCCTTTTAATAAAGTGCGGAGCTCACCAGATATATTCCCTGTAATCAGATTATGGGCACGACTCGCGCCAGACATCGCTATCAACTCGCCGTTTATGTATTCGTGCCTGATTATTTCTGTGTCTGGAAGTGCTTTGCGTTCAAAAGCGATGTATTCCTCGGGTGTAAGGTGTGTTTGTGCTGCGGGGGTTGCCATGATTTCCTCCGGTAGTGTCCTGAATAATTTGCATTATAGCGTATCTCCGAGAAGATGTCAAGGATAATAGAGGCATTTGCATAGCCATTCAGTCTTCGGTTTTCTATCCGTTTTGGTTGGAAAGTCGGGAATCGGAGTTCCCTCCTACTGAGATATGTCGGGATTCGGAGATCCCTCCTACAGGGGAACTGAATGCCCTTGGGTTGCAGATAGATTTTCTGTATACAACTTCTCGATTTGTGGTATACTATTGCAGAACCGAAAGCATTTTGCTATTTGCAGTGAACTTGGAGGAAAATTGCATGCATACACCACCAGAAAGAAAATGGGATGAGACGATTGTTCGCTATCCAGACCCGGCGATTGAGGTACTGGACTCCCGTTTTGGAACATATAAGATTGGCAACTCCGTCGTTGAGCGGTTGTGGACGGGGTCGCGCTGGGCAGAGGGACCCGTCTGGTTCGGCGATGGTGGATACCTACTCTGGAGTGATATTCCGAACAACCGGATCTTGAAATGGGAGGAATCCACCGGTAAGGTAAGCACCTATCGCAAGCCGTCGAACTATAGCAACGGACACACCCGCGATCGGCAGGGAAGGCTTATCAGTTGTGAGCACGGCGCGCGACGCGTCACACGAACCGAATATGATGGCACGATTACCATGCTGATGGACCATTTTGACGGTAAACCGCTTAACGCTCCGAACGATGTAGCGGTCCACCCTGATGGACATATCTGGTTTACGGATCCGGGGTACGGGATTATGCTCAATTACGAAGGGCATATAGCGGAACTTGAACTGCCGACTTGCGTTTATCGCCTTAACCCAGATACTGGGGAAGCAACCGTAGCGACGGCTGAACTCGAAAAACCGAACGGTATCTGCTTTTCACCGGATTATAATAAGGTTTATATCGTTGATACCGGTGTTACGCATACAGAGGGAACGCCGCGGTATATCTATGTCTATAATATAATAGATGGTGAGCGACTGGGCAAACAAGAGGTATTCTGCGATATGGCTCCCGGTATTGCTGACGGTATCCGATGCGATATTGCTGGAAATCTGTGGGCGAGTGCTGGATGGGTTGGTGATGGATACGACGGCGTGCATGTCTTTGCACCTGATGGCGCAATTATTGGGAAAATCCATCTCCCTGAAATATGTGCGAATCTCTGCTTCGGCGGTGTGAAACGCAATAGATTGTTCATGGCAGGCAGTCAATCTCTCTATTCGGTTTATGTTGAAGCACAAGGGGTGCCGCTCTTCTAACCGTAGGAGGGATTTGTAATTTCGACTTTTCAATGATGAACACAAACAACCTTGAACACATTGACTGCCCTATATGTGAACAAGATGCGGCAGAACTGCTTTTTGATAAAGACTCCCTATCGGTGGTTGTCTGTAAGCGTTGCCGGTTGCGATATGTGAATCCGAGAGTGAACCGTCAGACGCTTGAGGCGGAATACACTGAAACCTATTATCCTCCTGATAAAGTGGAACGCATCCGGACGGATAGCATGGAGTGGTTGCAGATGACCGAACGCCTCACAGAGTTGGAGAAGCAGCACCGAAGCAGAGGGCGGTTGTTGGATGTGGGATGTGGCATCGGCACTTTTCTCTCTCTCGCCCGTGAACAAGGATGGGAACCGCACGGGATTGATCCGTCCAAGAGTGGCAGCGCGTTTGCGCAGGAAAAGTATAAACTTGATGTACGGTGCGCGGATATCTTTGAGGCAGCCTTTCCGTCTGCGTATTTCGACGCGATTGTGCTTTATCATGTGTTAGAACATATTTCCGAATTAAATCCGTTCCTGAGTGAGTTACGTCGAGTTTTGAAACCGGGAACTGGTACCTTAGTTATTGAAGTACCGAATGGTGAGAGTCTACAGAGTCGGCTTCAGAAAGCGAATTGGCCCTACGTCCACCCGCACGATCATCTCTACTATTTTTCGGCACATTCCTTGCCGAAGTTGCTTCGGAAGCACGGGTTTAATAACGTTACATTGGGTAAACCGAAGCGCGTTAGTCCATCAACAGGTCTCCGTTTCGCACTTCGTCAAGCGGCAACTGCCACATTAGTTCGGTTTCATTTAGGCACAGTGATTCGGGTGTATGCGAGTTAGTATGTGTTCCTTACGATGCTGGTTCTTGGTGATAGCACCCACTACCTAAAGGTAGGGGAAACCTCGGTTTCATAGACAATAGCGGTTTTCCCGAAGGTCAACCGTCTTACGTTGTCTCCACCAGTAGGCGATTCCCCGTTGCGTAAATTAAATCGCTTCGGGCATATCAAGGAAACCAAATCTTGGAAACCATCCCCGCCTGCCTCGGTCTAATAGACCGAAAAGTTGAAAGAGAGGGTAGCAAACGCAACGTGCGGAATTTCACCTCCGCTCCGAAGTATTACGCGGCGCTACCAATATATGTTTTGAGTGGTATCACACTTAACACTTTTGACTTCCTTTGACCGAAGCGGACACCTCCTGCACAAGCGTGCAGGGTCAAAGCGGTGTCCAAGTGTTAGTAATATTATAACACATTTTGAGTCAAAACTCAAATCTTTTTTGGCTTTCAAACGCAACGCCCGCCTACATCCCACAAGCTAAAGCATGGGGTCTTGGCGGGAAGAGTGATAAATGAATGTTTGAATGACATCGTTCATGAGAAGACGCTGCGCGATAGTCTCAATAACTTCAGCGTTTAAGGCACCTGTCAGCCAGTACTTATGTCCGGTACGGACGGTGGTGACACCGGTGATGCCTAAATCGCTGATGCCTTTGACAGTGCTATCGCCAACTGCATCGGTGACACCGGGCTTGAATTGTACTTCAAGCGTCCAACCTTTTGCAGTGTCATTTTGAGTAGCAAAGGTGTATGTTTGTGTGATTGGATCGGCGAGGAGTTCTGAACCTATCCGGTCAATACTCTGTGTATCAAGGGAACCTTCAATCCAATAGACTGTGGCTGTACGGACAGAATCGACATCACTGATACCGAGGTCGGCGATATCCTCAAGGATCCCCTGTCCAACGGTATCGGGGACTTCAGGCTTATAGTAGACTTCAATTTTCCAGTTATCCATGGTTTTGTAGTTGCTATTTCCGTAAATAGAAATTCCTTTGTCTTTTTAAAACTTTTTTCTCAATTGTACAAAAAATTTCGATAAAGTCAAATTAAAATCACGTTTTCTTGTGAAAGATGCTATAATGTTAACTTATAGGCAGTGTTTTGCAAGAAAAAGTCAGCTACTGTTCTATCCATTTTGAATTTTAGGATAGGTTCGTGGTCGTGTGATACCAAATTAACCCCATTTGTAGCGCGAGGTCCCTGTGCCTCACAATGCTGACTTGATCAAAAGACTTCTAATCACGTTAATTTGGTATGATTTATCGCACGACCACAGGTCAACAACGGGAAACCATGAAAGGTTTTCCTATTACAAACCAAACCAGCTATCTATGGTTTGAAAGTGGATAAAGCACTATATTTCGTGATACCCTTAATCCGATACAGAGGTAAAAATCATGTTGTCTATTACGTTGGATGTTCCCAGTGAACTTTCAACCCCACTTTCTATCTCCGGCTATACTCAAGAGAAACTGACTGAGGAAGCGAAACAGTTGCTTGCGATTTCGCTTTTCGAGCGTAACATTCTCTCTTTAAGGCAAGCTGCAAAATTGGCAGAACTACACTTATGGGATTTTATTCAGATTCTGAGTCAGCAGGACATTCCTATTGCTGAATATGATGATGAAGAAATCCAACAGGAATTGAAGACAGTCGCATGCTTAACACAGCAAACAAAGTAGCCGATGCAAGCAGATTAACGGCAACAGTGGGACACTTTGGAAGTGCTTAACGAAGTGCTTTTTTAACATCAGTAAGGACAGTGAAAAATTCCAACCGAACAGACTTTTAATATGAATTCAAAAACAACTCCACTAAATATTCTGGTTTTCGGGGCACACCCGGATGATTGTGATATTAAAGCAGGTGGTGTCGCTGCTTTGTATGGGCAACAGGGACATCGCGTTAAGTTTGTCTCTGTTACAAACGGTGATGCTGGACACCACGAAATAGGTGGCGGTACTCTGGCGCAGCGACGCTATGCAGAAGCACAAGCCGCTGCTGAAGTTGTCGGAAACCTCGAATACGAACTTCTGGACAATCACGACGGTGAACTGATGCCGACGTTGGAAAACCGTTATCAGATTATCCGTACAATTCGCGAGTTCCGTCCAGATGTGATTATGACCCACCGACCTAACGATTACCATCCGGATCACCGGTATACGTCAACGTTGGTGCAAGATGCAGCGTATATGGTTACTGTTCCAAATATCTGTGCGCTTACGCCACATCTGGAGAAAAACCCTGTTATCGTCTATTTGAGTGACGGTTTCATGAAGCCCTACCCGTTCACGCCGGATGTGGCTATCGGTATCGACGCTGTCGTTGATCAGAAGATTGACATGCTCCACTGCCACGTATCGCAGTTCTATGAATGGCTTCCTTACAATAGTGGCACATTGGATGCTGTTCCTACTGATGAATCAGCACGACGTGCTTGGCTTTCCGAGCGGTTGTTAAATCGCTTTCGTGCGACAGCCGAAAAATACCGCGATTTGCTCATAGCACTATATGGCGAGAAATCAGGCGCGCAAATCGAATATGCTGAGGCATTTGAAGGATGCGAATACGGGACATCACTGACAGCAGAAAATATCCCCACTCTCTTTCCATTTTTTGAATAAGGAGTTTTGTCTTAAATAGATGCCAACAGAACAAGCCAGTGCCAAGACGCTTATGTATATTGTCTGCGTTATTGGTCTTATCTTTGCGATTGTTATGGTTATCCTCTTCTTCAACGCTGCACCTGCGCGTTCTAATATTGAGGTGCATCGCGGTTCAGAGGAAGCGGCTGAGTGTCTGAAATGCCATTTAAGAGGCGATGAAAAATCACCGACGATGCCACACCTCAATCTCGGTCGATGTAACCTCTGCCACGGATTATCGAAGGAGAAGAAACAAGAGTAAGTGATTGACTGGTATTCTGTGATTTAATTTCAAATCCTTCTTTATAATCCGGTGCGGTTTCAAACCACACCATACATGTCAATTTAGGGTCTCCGTACTCCCGTAGGTTGGGTAGAATGGCGTTGAGAAGACAGACCTCGGTGTTTCAAACATAGGTCAAATCCAATAGGCTGCCAGATACACGCAAGAACGGAGTGAAACCCAACTTCATACCGTCATCGTTGCGGCACTTTAGAACAAAGGCGTTGGGTTTTACTCGGTCTCTGATTGATGAGCGTGTATTGGGAAAACATCGTTTTTCTATGATCTTTACGGTTTTGGTGGCATCCGTTCTACCCAACCTACGATGCCATGATCAGTTTTTCTTAAATTGACGGCTATGGTGAGGTTTCAAACCACACCTACCTTGGTTTGAGATCGGAGTCTGGCTTTAATTCCTACCCAAGTGATATTGTCTTCTGCTTCACTTATGACCTGAAGACATTCAAACTGATTCGCTTCTAAAACCGATTGAATTTGTGCGAGTTCAGTCTCTAAAATCCCAGAAAAAATGACGATTCCTTCCGGATGCAGTCTCGGTACGCAATCCGGAATGATCGGGAGGATCGCCTTCGTTAAGATGTTGCCAATGATGAGATGGTATTTACTGTCTACTTCTTTGAGTCCGTTGCCTTGAGATAAGCACACCTGTGATGTCACAGTATTTGTTTGGAAATTCGCTGCTGCGACAGGAATTGCTGTCGGATCAATATCAATTGCGTCAACCTTTTTTGCCCCTAACTTGACAGCGGCAATTGTTAATATCCCGGAACCGGTTCCGATGTCTGCAATGTGGTGGGACGGTTCGACGGTGTGTTCTAACAATTCGAGGGAGAGTCGGGTGGTAGGATGGTACCCTGTACCGAACGCCATGCCGGGGTCAAGTTGGATCAAAATGTCGGTTTCGTTGTGAGAGGAATCGTGCCACGAGGGTACAATGAAAATCCGTTTTCCGACACGTTGCGGAGGGAACGCCGCTTTCCAAGCTTCCGCCCACTTTTCAGATTTGACGTGTTTTAAGTCGATCGTAGCAGGGTCTGGTTGAATCTCCCACGCTGGAAGTTCAGCGAGAAAGTCTCGGAGCTTCTGCATTCTCACACCGACTCTATCATCTAATGGATAGTAGGCAATAAGCTGCACGTTAGCAGTATCGCTCTCCTTGAATTCAACACCGGTTGCACTCATTTCAAAGAGACAGTTCGCGACAGCCTCAGAGGCATCGTATGAGGTAGTTACCGTAATTTTTGCCCAATCCATTTTCACGTCCACACGCGCATGCGCTGATGGCAATTGAAGCGTTCTTTATTAAGATTCCTCGTCTTCATGACGACCGAGCAATTTGTTCCAGAAGCCGTGTTCATATTGGTAGGATTCACCGCGCAGTTTCGCGAATTCTTCCAACTTTCTTCGCTGTTCGTCATTAAGATGTTTTGGGGTTTCAATTTCTACTTCAACAACCAAGTCGCCTGAATAAGAACGTCTGTAATGAGGTACCCCTTTATTAGGGATACGCAGTCGTGCCCCATATTGTGTACCGGGTGGAATATTGAGTTCTTCGCGTCCATCAACGCCTTCAACTTCGATTTTTCCACCGAGTGAGGCTTGGGCGAATGAAACTCTGGCGGATGTAATAAGATCATTTCGGTCGCGTTGGAAACGTTCGTGCGGTGTGACATTGATGACGACAAATAGGTCGCCCGGAGGCGCGCCGTTGGCGCCCGCTTCACCTTCATCACGTAATTGGTATTTGAAACCGGTATCAACGCCTTTATCAATATTGAGTTTAATATCGCGTGTATTTCGGACAAGACCTTGACCGCCACAAGGTGGACAAGGTTCTTGAATAATTTCACCTTCACCGCGGCATTGCGGACAAGTCCGGGACATTGTAAAGAAGCCTTGTGATTGACTGACTTGCCCTCTGCCGTGGCATTGTGGACACGTTATCACTCGTGTTCCCTCCTTCGCGCCGCTGCCATCGCATTCCGGACAGGTTTCAACCCGTGGCACTTGAATCGTGGTCTGTTTGCCGTGGATGACATCTTCGAGTGTCACCTCAAGGTTATATTGTAAACTGCGTCCACGTTTGGGGGTGCGTTGCCTACCACCTAATCCGCCGAAGATGTCGCCAAAGACATCGCCGAAAATATCATCCAAATTCACGCCAACCCCACCAAAATCGCTTTCCATACCTTCGAGACCGGCATGACCGAATCTATTGTACCGGTCCCGTTTCTCAGTATCGCGCAGGACCTCATAAGCCTCTGTCGCTTCCTTAAATTTATCTTCGGCTTCTTTATTGTCGGGATTCTTATCTGGATGAAATTGGATGGCGAGTTTGCGATAAGCCTTTTTTATCTCGTCTTCGTCGGCATCGCGATTCACATTCAAAACCTCATAGTAGTCGCGTTTTTGCATCATATACTCCCTTTGTTGTCCTTATTCAGCAGCGTCAGTTTCATCCGTATCGTCTGCGGTGTCGTTTGATGTCTCTTCTTCTTTAGCCGGCGGTCCCTGCGAAACGACTACTTGCGAGGCGCGTAGAACACGAGTATGCAACATATAACCACGCCGGAATTCTTCAATTACTTTTCCCTCCGGCACTTCATCTGATGGCGTAACAAGAAGTGCCTCGTGCTGATTTGGGTCAAATGTTTCACCAACCGCTACGATTGGCACTAATCCGTGGGTTTTGAGTGCATCCAGTAACTGTTTGTGAACGAGTTGCACACCGTCGTTAAAGGTTGTGAACGTTGGCGAGACATCGCTCTCTTCAACTTTCTCGGTTACGCTTTTAATTGCGGCTTCCAAACTATCCAACACTGGGACCATTCCCTCAAGGATGCCTTCGTTAGCGAACTTGAGTTGCCGCTGATAATCAGTTTGTAAACGTTTTTTGGTGTTCTCAGCTTCAGCCGCTGTACGTAGCAGGCGATCGCGTTCCGCCTTGTATTCTTCATGAACTGCTTGCACGGCAGTCTCCACCTCTTTATCAATTTCTGCCCGCAATAGTTCTTCACGTTCTGTTTCGTATTGATCACGAACACGTTGGATAATCGCCTCTACCTCCTCCTTAACTTCCGATGTAAGGTTGGTAGCGGTTTGTTCTACAGGAGAAATACGTTCTTCGATCTCTTGTTTCACTTCTGATTTGATAGTATCAAGAGCCACCTCCGCGATTTCTCGCATGCGCGTGACAAGTGTTTTTTCTTTAGTCTCCTTATTGTCGGTAGAATCGTTATCTGAAGATTCTTCTGCTTCTGCTTCTATGTGTATCTCTTTAACTTCAGCCATGATAATTTCCCTTTATTTTCTTGAAAATGCGTGTTTGGAAAGCACGCGTTACTAAAACTATGTTTTAACCATGAACAGCGTTGGCGAAATCTTTCATTAATTCAAAGGAGCCATTTTCTTCGAGCACATTGCCCGTGACGATAAAATCGGCACCTGCTTCCACTTTTTCTGCGGCGATTTTTGGTGTGCGGATGCCGCCACCAACGATTAATGGAATGCTGATTTGGTTTTTCACTGTGGAGATTATCTCGTTTGGGACAGGATAGGCTGCACCGCTTCCTGCTTCTAAATACACCATCTGCATACCCAGATATTCTGCAGCTAACGCATGTGGTCCGGCGATATCCGGCTTATCACGCGGAATAGGTGCCGTCCCGCTCATAAATTCAACAGCGGTTTTGTTGCCGCCCTCAATAAGCATATAGCCGGTAGGGATAGGTTTAAGGGCATAACGTTGTATCCAAGGTGCTGCCTTAACTTGTTCGCCAATGAGATAGTTCGGGTTGCGTCCACTGATCAGACTGATATAGAGAATAGCGTCTGCATGTGGTGTGAGGTGCATTGAATCCCCGGGAAAAAGCACGATAGGGAGTTCTGTCTCCTGCTTGAGTGCTTGCGCGATTGGATGCAAATCGTTTGTTAAAAAACTGCCGCCTAACAAAATCGTATCTGCACCCGCCTTCTCGATCTCCCTTGCGAGTTTGGCGCATTTAGCGACCTTGCACTGCTCCGGATCGATTAAAACAAAATAGCCGGCGTTATGCTTTTTCAGTACCTCGTTAAAGTGGTCCAGAACCCAATTTGATCTCAAACGCGATTTGTCCTTTTTATCTATTTAGGACTTACGCATCAAAACGCTGTTGGGATGGATGGCTTCGGCTTTCGTGCCCATCCAGACATGAACGCACGCAGGGCACGGGGACCCTGCGGAACATAGTCGAGACGAACGTCCATTGCGTAAGTCCTGTCTATTGTTAAATTCCGGCTTGCAAACTGACATTTTGTCAACTACCCAAGCCTAAAGACTTGGGCTTGTAAGAGCGTTAAACAACGTTAGCTGTGTTGCTCCCTGCAAGCCTGCGTCTCGTGCTTCGTTCTTGTTTCTCGCTTCACAGAGGGTGGCAACCCACCGCTCTCCACGAAGGGCAGTAGCTGCCCTGAAAAGTATGTTTTGTGCCGCATTGTGGTCTCTATCCATAGCTTTGCCACAATAACCACAATTAAAGGTTCTTACCGATAAAGATAACTTTTTCGGTGCTTTCTGACCGCAGCAAGAGCAGATTTGCGAAGTGTTCTTGGGATCCACTTGGTGGAAGTGCAAACCGTCTCTTTCGGCTATGTCCGCACACCACTTAAAGAAGGTTGCCCAAGAAGCGTCGCTGATGCTTTTGCTGAGATGTTTGTTCTTTACCATATTAGATATGGATAACGCCTCTGCCACTAATACGGTGTTTTGGTAATGGTGGTAGAGTTTATAGACGAGTTTACCGATAAAATCTTTACGTTTATTTGTTGTGCGTTCTTGGTGTAAGGCAGACGCATGCACGGCTTTCTGCCAGCGGTGACTACCTTTCTGCCGACGCGATTGTGTTTTTTGGTGTTTACGCAGGAGTCCTTCTGCTTTGCGATACCAGCGTGGGTTCTCAACTTTTTCGCCTTCGGAAGTCGTCAGGTAGTGTGCTATTCCCATATCTACTGCGATAGCGGCTGTAGGTTCTACTTTCGCGGTATCCTCTATATCGCAAGAGATATGGGCATACCAACCACTTGCTTTCTTGACGAGCGTGACTTCTTTCGGATCGCCTCGCAACGGACGGTGCATGTATATTTTTACTTCACCTAACTTCGGCACTTTCAAACGATCATGCTTCCATGCTGTTTCTCGGATGGGATGCTCGCGAATGCGTATTGTCTGTTTATCAGTATCTTCGGACTTTTTACGAACCACTTTGGTATATTTGCGAAGACTCCATGTCAGAGAACGCACACGCTTTTTATAGCGAGGGTATCCTTTTTTACAGGCATTCTCCTTACAACGTCTACGGAAGTTCGCGAAGGCTTTGTCGTTTCTCCGTAAGGCATGGTTCTGAAAATCTTGTGGCACTCCTTGGAAATCATCATATTTTTCACGGGCTGCCGTTAGAAGGTCTTGCTGGTCAGAGAGTGATACAAAACGATTTTCAGTTTCTAACGCAACAAGCCTATCATGGCGCGCAGAGTTCTGAAGTTCGCACAAGTGGTCTAACCACTCTAATAAGGTTTGTTCCTGTGTTTGCGTAGGATATATAGGAAACTTAAATGTTAATCTCATGGTGTATCACGTATCACGTTTTTAACCCCATTACAGTGGGTAGGCAGACACATAACCTTGCGGTTACGCTGTAAATGTCTGCCAACGTGATAATAGAATTATACTACATTTTAGACCCATCGTCAAATCTTCTTTCAAAGGTTAGGTCTAATTAACGAGGGCGGTTTTTTCCTCCCAAACCTAAAGGATTGGGATTCCAAAACCGATTATTCCCTTGAAAGATTTGCGTACCGCCTACTCTCTTAGAATTTTACCATATTTACGGTGATTTGTCAAATGCTATACTGTTAAGGGCAGAGCCATTCAATTGTCAGATTCTGTTTTTTGCATAATTTTTAGTGCTTCTGTAGGGTGTGCGGCGAAAAATCGGAACGTCTTTGCGATGCGTGTATATCCACAGATGCGCAGGAGTGTTAGCACGGTATTGCGCAAGGCTGCCATGACTTGGGGAATGTTGCCACAACGCACCTGTGAGGCATCCTCACCCATCAGCACGTCGCGTGTGCGATGGGAGAGATTTTCTATTGCCCAATGTCCCCGCCGGAGTTCCAATAAGCGTTTGGCAGATGCTCGCTGTGGCGATAAACTTGTAATGCCATACTGGGTGTGGTGAGTTATCTTCTGGGTGCGTATATGCTTCCGCTGTGATCGATATTCATAGACTTGCGCAAGTCCCGGCCAAGTCAAGTGTTCATTGAGCAAAGTGGAAGTCGTCAAGGTTCGGGTTGTAATGTATCCATGTGCCTTTTCTACAGCGGAAAACGTGTCGGTGTGTGCCTTGTTTTCCTGATGCAGTGTTTCAAATGTGCGTGCTTGATAGACTTGGGGGTCAACGTCAGTTTTCGGTGGTATTTCGGGTGTGAAGAGACGTTTTATATCTTCATAGGTCTGTTTCTGATTGGCTTTGACAGGTAAGACATAATCGGCTTTTTTTTCACACAGCGTTTGGCAAAATGCCTTCTGTGTCAGGAGGGCATCTGTTGTGATGATCTTTCCGGAGACATCGAAAGTCTGAAGGATCTGTGTTGCGATAGGTATCTCATTTGTTTTGGCATCGACAGGTTGCTGTGTGAGGGTGATGCCGAGTTGATGAGAAACGACGGACAACAGATGTGTAATCTTGGCATCCTGTTTATCACTCCCGCATAAGGTTTTGCCATCTATGGCGAGAGCTTGTGTATCGGTTTCCGGGGGTAAGTCTTCAAAGACAGTTATTGCCCACTGCGTGAGTTTGTTTTCCAAAGCGGTGGCATCAAGGTCTTTGAAAACATAATGGAGTGTTGAGGCACACGGTGTCTTTCTGCGTCTGAATCCGAGTGCTTTTGGGAGATCTGCGTGATAAGTGCGTCCCCATTGGGCAATGGCAGCATAACTTCGAGAGCCACACATCATAGCGATCACGGCGAGTCCGAGGATGGCAGAGAGTGGGTGTCGTTTGCCTTGATTGTTGCGAGAATCGGGGACTTCTGCTAATATGTCAAGTAAGTGGCGGGACGTTGTTTTCGTCATGGTTCACCTCAAAATATGTGGTTGTATAATGAGGTGTATGCTATCAGAAATAGCGTGAAAAGTCACGCTATTTCTGATAGCATAATTTACCTTTACCTCTGTGAAGCCACACCGACAATTGAATGGCTCTGCTGTTAAGGGGCAGGGGCATTTAGTTTTAAACAAATTCTCGCATTGTCTAAATTTTTGGATCCTCTTTTTCAAGTCCGGCGCGGTTCCAAACCGCGCCGGTGCACAGTGCCCAATTAATTCTAAACTTTACTATAAATAGCCCTGTGTTAAGGGGGTGTGTAAATATTTTGTCAGAGCTTTGGGCAAAGTCCACTCGGTATACCTATCAGGACTTACGCAAATTGAGCAAATATTGGACATTTAGACGCAAAAAGCGGCAATTTCCGTATTTTAAACCCCCTAAATCCCCCTTATCAGGGGGACTTTAAGAGGAAATGCGTAAGTCCTATATAATACCAAATTAACGTGATTTGTATTATTTTTCCATTTTGCAAATCCACTGAAAACCGACATGTGCCTGCACCTTCTTTGTGTTTTCAGAGAACCATTGACACCTTTTCACAACGGCTTCTTCAAGTGCTGAGAGCGTTGTAAAAACTTTATTCACAACCACCTCTCGCAACAAAGGCCAGAGCCGTTCGGCAGGTTGAAGTTCTGGTGTGTACGGGGGCAAATGAAATAACTCAATCCCTTCTGGGACTTCTAAATCCTTACCCGTGTGAAAACCGGCACGATCTAACAAAAGGATTATCTGTTTCTTGCCTTCCGGGTTCACATCACGCGCAAACTCTGCCAAGGCAAGGTTCATGACTTCAACACTCACACTCGGCATCAGCAGCCAATAGGTCTCACCTGTCTGTGGACGGACAAAACCGAAACCATAAAACCACTTATATGCCGGACACACGGGGGCTATCGGTCTTTCACCTCGCTTCGCCCAGACACGCCGATGAACCGGCAATAATCCCAAGCGCGTCTCGTCTTCTGCCCAGATCTCTACCGGTTTCTCTGGGTGCTGACTTTCAAGCGTAGCTACCCGCTCCTTGAGTTTTTTTTTAAATGTTTGCTGTGCCTCGGGTGTTGCGGCTGCCTGATGTTGCGGACGAGGTGTTTGTAAAGTATAACCGAGACGTTTGAGATATTTCCAACCTGACACGTCACTGACACGACGCTGGAGTGTCTCAGATATCCACGCAGCCACTTTCGGACCCGTCCAAAGACCCCCATCACCAGGAGGCGCAGAAAGGGCAGCTGCAAGGGCGGCTTGCTGTGTTTCATCCAAAAAACGCACACCTGTATTATTTTTGCGTTTATCTCGCAAAGCGGCTTCGCCTTCAGCATTATAGCGTTTGAGCAACTTGCGAACCCAGTCCGGCGTGCATCCTACAATCTCAGCGACTTGCCGGGGGGTGCGTGAATCTCTGGTATCCGCAAGGAGCCAAATAATATGCCAGTGCGTCCGTTCCCGAAGACATTCACATTCAAGATACCTTTGTTTAACAACTTCTACTGAAAAGTGGGGGAAAACCTCATGTTTTTGCTTTTTCATCTCTTCACAATAACATATCTAAAAAATATACACAAGAATAGTCGCGTTAATATGGTATAATATGGCGATTTGGGTGCTTGATGTCAAAAACTTTACACACTGTACTGTCGCGTCAACTCATAGAGAAGAACACCGGCTGCGACCCCTACATTGAGCGATGATTGTCCAGATGCCATCGGAATACGGACGAGTTCTGTGCAGGCCGCTCGCGTTTCTGTAGAAAGCCCTGTATTTTCATTGCCGACAACAATAGCGGCAGGCAGTGAGAATTTCGTGGCGTATAGATCTTTTTCAGCATTGGATGTTCCGCCTAATACACGCCAACCTGATACACGTAGTGTCTCAATCGCGGTACCGATATCTGTTGCATAGTACAACGGTAAACGTCCAATCGCGCCTCGTGACGCACGCACACAGTTTTTATGAAACGGACTCGCCCCTACACTACTTAGCAAAACAGCAGACACCCGCACTGCATCAGCTGTCCGCAATGTCATACCTAAATTGTCTGGGTTCGCGATGTTCTCTGCGATGAGCATTGTACATCCCGGACTAAAGTGAAAGTTAGGTTTACCTGATTCTGACAAAAAGTGCTGAAAGTTAAAGTATACCGATGCCATAACTGATGGTACCGGACGGGTTGTAGTGACTGAACCCATCACACCATCGTTAACTTGGTAACAGGAAATATTATCGGCAGATGCCCTCTTTAAGAGGCTTTTCCCTTCCGATGTTTCAAACAATGCAGTAGTATAAAGAATTTTCTCGATAGGTAATCCATCTCTAACTGCCCGTTCTACCATCAGGTCCCCTTCAACAACAAATTGTGAATACTCAAGCTTCCCCTTCAAGGTGGCTAATTTACGCATATCTGCAGCAATCGCATCTTTACGCTTAGAGATAGTCCGCTGTTCTACTGCAGCACCACTGCCGCGTTTAATACCTCGATAAAATCTTCCGTCATCCGTATGAACAAGTTCACCTTCTAAAACATCGTGTATTCCGTTGTCCATCCACCCTTCTGTTCGGTGAAACATTCCGGTGCATCGTCTTGGAAAAGCCAAGAGCAGTTCTCTCAAACCTCGTTCGGTTGTAGCAGTGAGATAGACTCGATAATCGGCATCAAACATGTCCTCAGATGTCATCAGCAAGACACCATCAAGTTTCTGCCAACCTGCGGTAAGCACGTGATAGCTCCGATGCCATTCACCGGTTTTAGAAAAGGTGTGATACGCCTGTTTAAAGCGAGAGACTACCTCAGCATCCGAATTTTCTCTTTCTAAGAAAGCGATGACTTTATCGTAGTTTATCATAGAAACGTTCCGAGGTAGATTGCGCCGAGTCCAACAAATATATCCCACTTCATCCAGCGTTGAATGGAGGCACAACTTTCTCTGGAAGCATCACGCAATAGGCGAATTGCACATCCGATAAGGACTAAATCGACTCCGAGTCCCACTGCGAACAGATAATGCCATGAGTACCACCGAAATAGGTAGGGGACAGGACTAAATAGAATAACCAACACCATGAAACCGATAGCTGTCTTCACAGCGAGTTGTGGGTTGAGAATCGCGAGTGTTCTCACATTGTTTTTCAAGTCACCCTCAGTATCTTCAAGGTCTTTGATGATTTCCCTCGCCGTTGTGAACAGGAAGGCAAAGATTGCTGGAATCAGTGTACCTCGCACCGAATCTATCGCTATCCCGCCAGCGATAAAGGTTAGACCGGTTAAACCGCTCACGACTAAGTTACCGACAAATGGTATACGTTTCAGGCAGAAAGCGTAACACGTAAGGGCAACGAACACGAGAATTGCAAACCCTGTTGCGTTTCTGTTAATAAGGGTCCCCAACCAGATACCGATGAGGACAAGGACAATCGCAAAAATCAGCGCATTGACGCGCCGAATTCGTCCAGAAGGCAGCGGTCGCCGTGGACGATTAATTTGGTCAATGTTATAATCGCAATAATCGTTTATGGCGTTCCCAGCAGCAAGCATGACGAATGCGGCGATAGAAACCAGCCAAAGCCGAATGTCGAGAAGATTTTCGATCGTGCCTTGGCTCGCGAACATCCCACCAAGCCATGCGGAGATAAAAGCGATAATTCCGTTAAGAGGGCGCGCCAGTTCAAGATACGCGAACAGCGTTTTCATTTTAGGAAACCTTGCCAGCGAGCGAGTGTATTTATGGAAACGGGCTTCCTCCGCTACCTGAAGGCAGGGGTCTCGAGCCCAAAGATTAGATGCGGTGATACAACCCTAACCGAGCGCGTTTGTACATCAATCGACAATAGGTATGCGTTTAGGTAGTAGGGGCGCAAATCTAAGTGTCCCTGACAGCAGAATGCGGGTGGGGTAGGCGGCGTATTTCCGAAAAACGAACAGACTCAACAGATCGGAAAAACGGCTACGATGCGTCCTCCAACTCTTGAATCTTTGCTTCAAGTTCTTCTACCCGTTTCTGGAGTTTTGCGAATTCAGGGAGTAGTTCCGGCAGTTTTCGGGTTGCGGCATGAATTCGTAATTCCTGTCTATGGGGACGCGCTGGAAATCCAGAGAGATGGCTTCCGGGAGGCATATCTTTTGTAACTGCTGATTTCGCGTAAACGACACTATCAGAACCGAGGGTCAGATGTCCTGCTGCGCCGCCGTGCCCTGCGATATTGACTCGGTCACCGAGCGTGGTACTGCCCGCAATGCCAACTTGTGCGGCGAGACAACAGTCTTCTCCGATCACAACATTGTGTGCGATTTGGACGAGATTATCTAACTTCGTGCCACGTTTGATGAGCGTTTCAGAAAGTGTCGCTCTATCAATGGTAGTATTAGCACCAACTTCAACATCATCTTCAATGACGACAGTACCAATCTGCGGAATTTTGTGGTGTCGGTTGCTGACGGGTGCGAATCCGAACCCGTCACTTCCAATAACAGCACCACAGTGGATAATCACTCGGTCCCCAATCGTGACTTCTTCTCGGATATTAACGTGTGGATAGATAAGCCCATCAGCACCGATTTTAGAGCCTTCGCCGATGTAGACGAACGGTTGAATAACGGTGTCATTGCCAATCTCAACGTTGTCAGCGATGTAAGTAAAGGCTTGAATTGAGACGCGCTCGCCGAGCTTGACATTCTTGCCTAAAATCGCTGTCTCATCAACCCCCGGAAGTGTGCGATGGTTTTTGTCCCATGAAAACATTTCCAAAACTTTAACGAAAGCCCAGTAAGGATTATCGACGCGGATCGTCGGCTTTCCGTTGCCAGAGACACCGTGCCCAATAATGATAGCAGCGGCTTGGGTTGTCGCTATAGCGGCGAGATACTTCGGATTGGCAACAAAGGTAATCTGAGTCGGAAGAGCCTCTTTGATTCCAGAAATTCCTGTAATTTCAATCTCACCATCGCCAGAGAGATCTCCATTGAGGTGTTCACAAATTTCTTTGAGTTTCATACCGTACCTAACCCTAATCCTTTCTCCGTGGCTTTGATTCGTTTTACATTCATCCTACGGAGTTGAGGGAATATAAAGTTATTCAGGATTTTCGTCATTTTTCTTGTCTTCATTCATCAAGTCGGTTAACCGCTTTGTTAAATCGTATTTCTCTTTCACATAAAGCGTGATGAGCCGTTTTTCGAGAATGATGTCATAGTTGTCGTCTTTGCCAACTTTCATAATCAGGTCTTCAAGACCTTTGTAAATCGGTTCCAGCAATTCTCTCTCTTTTTCAATCAATGCCTGCTGACCCATCTCAAGTTCACGTTGATGCTCCTGTTGTTTTTGGAGGATATCCTTGTCCAAATCCGCGGTCTGTGCCTCTTCCACAAAAAGCTCAGTTTTTGCTTTTTTCTCTTGTAGCGTGCGGGCTTCGTCTGCTATTTCCTGCAATTTTTTTTGCAATCGTTCACCCGCTGCTCTAAGCGTATTAGTAGCATTCGTTGCTTCTACGGATCCTTTTAGGACCTCTTCTGTGTTCACTACCGCGATTTTGAAGGCTTCCTGTCCGATACTTCCAGTACTGAAACAGAAAGCAACGATAGCAACAATTAAGAGCGTTAGACTTGCTTTACAAGCACCCAACCGAAATGATTTCATAATTGATTATCCTTTCTTTGAGAAAGAAATTTGTGGACTCATTCATTATCTGAAGCTTCGGCATTAACTGCCAAGCATTCAAGTATCTGAGTGTATCCGTACTTCCTCACTTCCTTAGCGAGGCGTTTAAACAGATGGTGTATCCACCTGCGACTTCTCTATTCTGATCAATTTATTACTAAAACTATTTAGAACCCGGGACCAATCGTGAAATGGAATTTTCCAGACGGTTCACCACTAATGCGATCTAAACCATATCCCCAACCTAACCGAGCTAACATGCCAAACATGTTGAGTCGGGCTTCAACCCCGAGTCCGCGTTTCATGTTATTAATTTGGCTAAACGGATTTCTAACGCTTTCATCCCACACTTTTCCTATATCGAAAAATAGGGCTGCTGTGAGCTGCTGTGAAACCGGGATACGATACTCAAAGTTCGCGAAGAAGACTTTATTACCGCCGTACGGATTAAAAACTCCCGGCTTATCAGGATCAGGATCCGGGTAAATCTCATAGTCTTCATAGCCACGAACAGTATCTACACCGCCGAGGAAAAAGCGTTCGTAGAATAAGAAGCGCCGATCAGTACTTTTACTTACCATGTATCCAGCGCGTGCATGTACGGCGATGACATGGTTCCACCAGCCGCTATAGAACCAACTGGTGTCTGCGGAGTATTTTTGGAACTCATTATCTGCCCCTAAGATTCCGCCCGAGTATTCATAGGAAAGTGTATGAGATGAACCACCTGTTGGATCATACAAAGAGGTGCGATAGTCCCGAGTATCTCTACCAACGGCAAAGAGGATACTACGAGTAGAGCGGTTGATCAACTCCGCATCGGGGTTGTGCGCTTCAACATGTTCGTTCCGAAACCGGACGGACAGATCAATGTCATGCATGATGGGGCGTCCGAGCGTTACAGACGCGCCGCGCCTACCCCAAACATATCTATCGTATAGGTAGTTGTTCGTCCGATTGAGTACAGCACCGACTGTTCCGTAGTAGCGACGGAAGCGTCGATTATTGTAGATCCGAGCGTTAAGTCGGGTGGGTGTCCCCAAAACCCAAGGCGTTCCAAAACTGAGTTCGGCTGTATGATGGTCACGCGTGCCCAATTCACCTTTTAGATGGATCCGATAGGCGCGTCCGAGGAGGTTATTTTGTCCCACCTCTGCAGTGCCAAAGATCCCGCCTTCGCTACCGTAACCGCCACCGAGACTCAGCATTCCGGTTCGAGGTGTTTCAGCGACATTAACTCTTAAATCCTTTAGATTCTCTTCGGCAGTATCGCTGGGAACAAAGTCAACAGCACGGATGAAAGAGCCCATCTGGAACAAACGCTGCCGTGCTTTGCGCAAGGCTTTCACATCTAATAACTCATCGGACTTGATGCCCAAAAAATCCAATTCGCGTTTAACGACGTGTTCATTCGTTTTCTCGAGTCCAGTGATAATCACCTTGCCGATAATTATGATATCACCTTCATTGATTTTCAAAGTAATATCAACCACGCCATCTGCCTCATTGAAGAAGGGTGTTGGTACGACTTCTGAGAGCAAATAACCTTTATCAAGATACGCCTGCTGTAATTTCGAGATTGATTCATCGAAGTTCCCGCGGTTGAATATCTCGCCTTCTGCGGGGTCAAGCATCCCACGTATCTTTTTTTCTGAAAAGAGGTTTTTGGCACCGGCTTGCACTTCAAGCGTGTAGGTTCCGACAATAAATTCGGGACCTTCGTCAACGGTGATGTCGAGCATCATACCGGTTTTGTCTTCTGTGAAACGTTTTTCGTAACCGATCACTTTCACCTGTGAAAATCCCCTATCCTGATAGTAGTTACGGAGATTTAGTGACAGGTCTTCTTCCTCAAACAAAATCTGGTCAAACGGTTTACCGGTGCGGGTTTTGAGTTTCTTGCTTAATGTATTAGCCGGAATCTGTTCGTTTCCGATAAAATTGATCTCCTCAATTCGCACCCTCGGTCCTTCATTTATCTCAAATGTGACTTGAACAGTACTCGCCTCTACATCATCGTTATTATCACTATTATCGAGATGCGTCTGGATACCGACAAGATAATAGCCCTTTTCGTGATATAGATTTTTGAGTGCTTGCTCGCTCCCCCATCGCCGGCGGTCACTATAAATTTCATCGGGACGAAGCGTTATCTCGTTCTTCAGCTTACCGGTGTCCAAATTATCGTTTCCGATAAAGTTGATGCCAGAGATCTTAGGACTCTCAAAGACCTTATATATGATTTCAAGCCCACCGCCTTCAAAGGGTTGGGTATCTATTTGGACATCGGCAAAGAACCCTGTATCTTTAAAAAGACTCTTCAGGTCCTGCGTAAGAAACTCTGGTGAAACTTCATCTCCGATTTGTGTTTGAATGAGTGTACGCAGCAGGTCTTCAGAGACAGTCTTTACACCTTCAAAAGAAATTTTCTTGACCAGGAACATCGGGTCAACAACCGGTTTAGTGGTATCTGCGGTGTTTTCTTCATCACCCTCGGTAGCTGGAGCTGCCTTGGGATCACTGTCCGTATCTATCTGTTTTTCTGCAGTTGGCACTTCAGGTCCAAACACTACGTCTGCCAGTTCTTCTGCAACAACAATGGTTGCCGCGAGCCCGACGATTAGACTGATCAGAATCAGGATGTTTCTTGTCGCGTTCATAATAAAATGTCCTCCTGTGTATCGCGGGTTTTCCCGCATCCTATAGGTGCGGTATCTATTCCGTGGTATAGATCGGAGTGCCGCTGCTATTCGCATACTGCCGGAATGCAGAGATCAGTCTCTGTGTTATTTTTCCGGGTTGTCCGTCCCCAATAGCGCGCCGGTCGATTTTCACGACAGGAATAACCTCGGCAGCAGTGCCGGTCAAAAAGCATTCATCAGCAATATAGAGGTCGTGTCGTGTGAAGACGCGCTCCTCAACGTGTATTCCCGCGTCCCGTGCAAGATTGATGACACTGTTCCGGGTAACACCTTCTAAAATCCCCATGTGAACCGGCGGTGTGACAAGTGTTTCATTCTTTATCCAGAAAATATTGTCACCACTACATTCAACGACATAGCCTTCTGCATTAAGCATTAAGACCTCTTCTGCCCCTGCCTGTTTTCCCTCAATTTTTGCTAAAATGTTATTTAGATAGTTCAACGATTTAATGCGTGGATTAATGGCTTCTGCATAATTTCGTCGGACAGAGGCGGTTACGATCTCCAATCCGTCTTCGTAGAATTTTTGTGGATATAGGACGATCTTATCTGCAATAATTATTATACTTGGCTTTGGACATTTATCCGGATCTAGTCCGAGATCACCTACACCGCGCGTTACAATCAATCGAATATAGGCTTCCGTGAGGTGATTTCGCCGGAGTGTTTCCAGAACCGTTTCCTTCATCGTTTCAATAGGGATCGGAATCTGTAACATAATCGATTTTGCAGAATCGTAAAGTCGTTCAAGGTGTTCGTCGAGTTTAAAGACCCGACCGTTATAGGAACGGATACCTTCAAAAACACCATCTCCGTAAAGCAAACCGTGATCAAATACTGAGACTTTTGCCTCCGCTTTTGGCAAAAATTCTCCGTCGATATAAATCAACATAAACGCTTCCTTCCACGCGGGTGCCACTTTCCTCTAATATGTTTTGGAACTTAAAAGCAGTGCCAAAGTGCACCCAACTTAATTCTCCTATACCTCAATCTGCTGAACGAGGTCCGGAGTCAACCACTTTCCCATCAACAAGCTGGACAACCCTATCCACTTTCTGAGCAAGTTCTTGATTGTGAGTTACGATAACAAAGGTCTGTCCAGATTTCGAGTTCAAATCCCACAGCAGTTCCAGTACGGCTTCGCTACTTCGCCTGTCAAGATTACCTGTTGGTTCATCGGCGAGTACCACTTTGGGTTTATTAATCAACGCACGTGCGATAGCGACCCGCTGCCGTTCGCCACCGGACAACTGGCTTGGATAGTGCGAGAGCCTTTCTGAGAGTCCAACATACTCAAGCAGGGACGCTGCTTCCTCATAAACGGCTTTATTGTTTGGCGTTGCAATTAAGGCACCCATCGCTACGTTTTCAAGTGCTGTAAATTCTGGCAATAGGTGATGAAATTGAAACACAAACCCAATTTCCTTATTCCGAAACCGTGCGAGCTCGGTATCCGGCCAGGAAAAAATGTCTTGTTCATCGTATAAGACGCTTCCTGCAGTCGGTCGGTCAAGCGTGCCGATAATATGAAGCAGTGTGCTTTTCCCAACGCCTGATGCTCCGATGACTGCGAGCAATTCTGACATATTTACTTCAAAATCAATACCTCGAAGTACTGGAAGTTCCGCTTCGCCATCATAATAAGATTTGTGTAAATCTACAATACGGATGAGTGCTTCTGCAGAATTCGGCACAGGCTTCCTCTTTTTTATTATTCATGTTGCAAGGCTTCAACTGGCTTCAGGTTTGCCGCTTGCCATGCTGGGTAGAACGTTGCAAGCCAGCAGATAATGAATGACAACGCATTAATGAAGATAACGAACAACCAATTCACTTTTATCGGTAGTTGATGCATCTGGTAGATTTGGCTAAGTCCAAGATCTACGAGCGAAATCGGTCTGACTGCACAGTAGAGTGCAAACCCTATTCCAATCAACCATAAAATACCGACTGCGAACTTCCATCCTCCCTTGTTTCGCAACACACGCTGTGAGGCTATGAGGACTTGTAAAAGAAGTGGCACAGCAAGCACAAGCGCATACCAGTAAGCAGGTCTCGCGACATTGGAACTGAGAAGCCAGCAGAGGGCAAGCCCTAAAACTGTCCCAAGTATTGTCCCAAGGCTCCCGATAACGCTTCCCTGAATCATGAAGATCCGCATGATGTTGCCGCGTGAGGCACCGAGTGTTCTGAGTGTTCCAACGTCTTTTGTTTTTTCCATCACCGTCATGATGAGCGTGCTCGCGATATTAAAGGACGCAACCAGAATAATAAGGGCTTCAATGATGACAGTTGCTATTTTTTCTAATCGGAGTGCCGAGAAGAGCGGTGCTTGCCTCTCCATCCAGGTCATTGCGTTGGGCATCCCCTCTAAGACAGTAAATCCAGCAACATCTTCAATGCGTGTCGCCATTCGCGGTGCCAATTCAGCATCGGTCAATCGGACGAAAATGGCATTCGCTCGATTCTCTGCATCATACAATTTTTGGGCAGAATTTATGTGAATAAGCCCAAGATTGTTATCGTAGAACTCCATTTCGGATTCATAAAACCCGATGACAACAAAGTTCGCCAAGTCTGGCGAGAACATCGAATCGTGTACCGGGTTCGGCACAAGTTTAACGAGTAAGCGTAAGACATCGCCTTTGATAATACCGAGCCGAGCTGCCAAACGTCCGCCAAGAATGATGCCACCGGTAATCGTTTCGTCTCTGATAAACCGAGCGTTTTCAATAAGCTCCGAGTTTAGGAAGTCTGTTGAGCCATCAACATACGTTGAGAAGCCAGTGACCTTATCTTCCTGTGCTGGATCAATCCCTTTGATGATAATTGCATCTTGAATGGTATCCGTACGTTCTCGAAAAACGCCTGTTTGTGTCCAAATAGCAGGCGACGCGGCTACTACATCCTCAAGTGCCTCAATTCGTTCGATCCGTTTTTGATAGTCTCTAAAAAAACTTTGATCAATCAAACTCAAGACGACGTGTGCCTCGTTTGAAAGGAACCTGTCCTTGAGTCCATGCTCAACACCATCTAACACAGCAATAACGAGGATCACAGTTGCGACACCGAGTGCGACACCACCGATTGAGATAATGCTAATAATTGAGATAAACGACTGTTTTCGCCGAGAACGCAAATAGCGGGAGGCTACAAACCATTCAAATTTCATATTTTTAATTATGAGCACCTAGGCATCGTTCCACTTCGTTCCACGATGGTGTCTGATTAATTCCGACCTGACTCGGGATACGTACGGTTTTAAATTGGTTATCTTTGCTCGTTAGACGAAATAGGAATTAGTGACTCATAGTCTGCTCTTAGCATCCCGTATTCCATTAAATCCTCAAAGTTATCCCATTTTTTTATATGTTGTCGGCGACATCCTTCGTAGCGCATCCCGATTTTTTCCAGCACCCGACCAGATGCCGGATTTCGTGTAAAGTGATAAGCATAGATTCGGTTCAACTTCAACACTTCAAAACTGTACGCGACAACAGCGCGCGCTGCCTCAGTAGCATAACCAAGATTCCAGTAAGGCTTACCTATCCAATAATCGAGCTCGGCTCTCTCGTTTTCTTGCTCGAGTTCAAGTCCTATAGTGCCGATTAAGTTTCTGTCTGTTCTCAGTGTAATCGCGAAGTTTATTGCTTCGTCTTTTTTATACGCGTCAGCACAGGCACGAATCCATTCTTCAGCCATGCCATCTTCATAAGGGTGCGGAATGCGGAGGACCATTAATGCTATATCGCGATCACCAGCGAGGTGTTGTACATCTTGCGCGTCCTCAAGTGTGAGTGAACGAAGTAGCAATTTTTCTGTAAGAAGAGGTGGTGCCGTCCTCATTTTTCTGCAAACTCACTTTTTAGAATCCTGTAACGAATCATATCCTCTTCGGACAAATCATAAGCGTAGTGCATCCCAATTTTTTGCATCACCCGTCCAGAGGCGGGATTTCGTTTGAAGTAATCGGCGTAAATCAGCTCAATATCATGCTCACGAAATCCATAAGCGATGATAGCCTTTGATGCCTCGGTGGCATACCCACAGTTCCAATAGGGTTTTCCAATCCAATAGCCGAGTGCTGCATCATTATAAGGCAGATGGATCCGGAGCACCAATTCACCTGTGCCAACGAACATGCCATCTGTTTTAAGCGTAATAGCAAAGTTCACCCGTTCACCGTCTTCAAAACATTTGTGGTACCACTGAATCCACTCTTCTGCCATACCGTCTTCATACGGATATTCTATAGCGTCGGTTGTTGATGCCACATCGGGATCACTGGCAAGGCGTTGAACATCCTGTGCATCCTCAAGTGTAAATGAACGGAGTATCAACCTTTCTGTGTGCAGTGTCGGTGCGGTTCTCATCTTAACTTTCCGGACGCATCTGTGGAAACAGGATTACGTCGCGGATAGAGTATTGGTTCGTTAGCAACATTGTCAATCGGTCAATACCGATACCGAGTCCACCCGTCGGTGGCATACCGTATTCCAATGCGCGTAGATAATCCTCGTCTACCATGAAAGCCTCGTCATCGCCAGCCTCTAAACTGTTTGCCTGCTCCAGAAAGCGTTGGCGTTGGTCGATCGGATCGTTGAGTTCACTAAAAGCGTTTCCGACTTCCATTCCACAGATAAAGAATTCAAAACGTTCAACGAACTCTGGATTGTCAGGTTTCTTCTTCGCAAACGGTGAGACTTCAATCGGATGATCCGTTATAAATGTCGGCTGAATAAGTTTTGATTCCACAAATTTGTCAAAGAGTTCAGCGATAATTTTGCCCTTCGTCTCATCACCCGCTAAGTCGACTCCCGCGTCAACGGCTGCCTTGTACAATTCATCTCCTGAGAGTGGCATAGGGTCTATACCGCTGTGTTCTCGAACCGCGTCAACCATGCTCAGCCGCCGCCAAGGTGGCGTGAGATCAAGTTCATGCTCCTGATAGGTAATCTTCGTTGCCCCGTGAATGGTTTTTGCCGTATCCGCGATGAGGGTTTCGGTGAGTTCCATAATCTGAATATAGTCAGCATAAGCCTGATAGAGTTCAAGCATTGTAAATTCAGGATTATGGTCTCTATCCATCCCTTCGTTTCGGAAGTCGCGCGAGAATTCATAAACCCGTTCAAACCCACCGACTATCAGGCGTTTGAGGTAGAGTTCATTTGCGATTCGTAGATAAAGCGACTGCTCCAAAGTGTTGTGATATGTTGTGAACGGTCGAGCGTTTGCGCCGCCATAAATTGGCTGAAGGACGGGGGTCTCAACTTCAATAAAATTTTGAGCATTGAGCATATCGCGAATTGCTTGAACGATTTGTGTCCTTTTAAGAAAAACGTCCTTCACCTCAGGATTCATGATGAGGTCGGCGTATCGTTGTCTGTAGCGTGTCTGTTTATCTTGCAAACCGTGCCATTTTTCGGGGAGCGGTCGGATAGATTTGGAGAGGAGTTCTATGGAATCAACGAGTACAGTCAATTCGCCGGTTCGTGTTCGGAAGATTGTTCCTTCAGCCCCGACAATATCACCGGTATCAAAGCGTCGATAGATTTTATAGGGTTCCGCGCCGATCTTGTCGCGCCTGACGTAAATCTGAATTTTGCCTTCCCCATCCTGTAGATGTGCGAAGCTGCTTTTGCCGTGGTCGCGTTTGGTCATGATTCTGCCAGCGATGCGAACGGTATGCGTTTCGTCGGGTGTCTCTTGGGTATCGGCAAAATCTCGGTGAATTGCGGATGTCGTATGTGTAGGTTCGTATTTGTGCGGATACGGTTCTACACCAAATTGGCGAATTTCGTCCAACTTGTCACGACGTTGCTGAATTAAGTCCTTTGTCTCTTCCACGAATGGTTCCTCCTTTTCAAAGTGCTATTTTACCTCCTAATAATTATACTTTAGTTTCTTTCATAAAGCAACCCAAAATCTTATATTATACCGTTTTCAATTTGGGAATCGTGAGCGTTTGAAGTTGCTATAGATAGAGATGATATTTTTAAGAGAGAATCGGTTTAGGCAAGCACACATTACAAGTTTACTCAGCGGTATTGAAATGTGCGCTTATCCGACCTTATTTCTGTTGTGCCTTCATTTTAAGATAACTCTCAATGAACGTGTCTAACCCGCCATCCAATACGGCGTTAACGTTCCCTGTTTCAACATTCGTTCGTACATCCTTGACGCGTTGGTAAGGGTGCATCACATAGGACCGGATTTGACTACCAAAGTTGATTTCTAAACGTTCGCTCCGTTGTTTCGCAAGTTCTGCTTCTCGTTCAGCACGATGTTTTTCATGAAGGCGTGATCGGAGGAGTTTCATGGCGATTTCTCGGTTCTTGTGCTGAGAACGTTCATTCTGACACTGAACAATAATCCCTGTCGGTTTATGTGTAATCCGAATCGCTGAGTCTGTAACATTAACATGTTGCCCGCCGGCACCGCTGGCTCGATAGCTATCTATACGCAGGTCTTCTGCTTGAATGTCCACTTCCACTGTATCGCCGATTTCCGGTGTAACGTCAACGGCAGCAAAAGAGGTATGTCGTCGTTTGTTAAAATCGTAAGGCGACAAACGGACGAGCCTATGTACACCCATTTCAGCCTGGAGGTAACCGTAAGCGGAAGGCCCTGTAACAAGAATCGTTGTTCCTTTGATACCAGCTTCGTCTCCGACAGTGATGTCTACGATTTGTGTTTGATAGCCGCGTCTATCGCACCAACGAAGGTACATCCGCATCAACATCCCCGCCCAATCTTGTGCGTCAACCCCACCAGCACCAGAATGGATATTGAGAATGGCATTATTCTCATCAAATTCACCATTCAACATTAACCGGAGTTCCATCTGTTCAAGGCGACTGGCAACACTCTCCAACTCATCTCCAACTTCCGTTTGTAAACTTTCATCGTTCTCTTCAATTGCCAGTTCAATGAGTGTCTGGATGTCTTGAATCTTGAGGTTCAGTTCCTCGTATTGGCTAACTTCATCTCGGAGGGTCGCGATACGTTGATTGATTTTTTGAACGCGTTGTGTATTGCTCCAAAAATCTGGAGCGATAGTTGCCTCCTCAAGTTCCGTTAATTCTTTTCGTTTTGCAGCCAGGTCAAAGATAACCTGCGAGTTCTAAGAGACGGGTCTGCATATCCTCAGCCTGGTTTTTTAAATCTATAAGCATATATTACCTCTATAAATAGTTAAGAATGTTTACGCCATCGCCGTATTACGAGTTGACTACCGAACCATCCGACACATACGAGTGCGCAAAGGATCGGAAACCAATCGCCGTAGCGAGTATAAAGTGTCTGTTGACGTTCCGTAGATGAAAGCAGCGGTACGGGTGCAATAAGTACCTCTTGCGTGGTGTCCGGTGTAACTATAGGAGTCGTTATCCTACCGAATTTGTCCACAACGCACGTGAATCCGCCATTTGCGCAGCGGAACACCGCTATTCGGTTCTCAATCGCGCGGAAAGGTACCATCGATAGATGTAGTTCGGGGAAAGCAGTCCCCTTGAACCAAGCATCGTTCGTGAAGATTCCCATCACTCTGGCACCTTTTTGTACAGGTCTACGAAATTCGTCTGGAAACACTGACTCAAAGCAGATCGAAGCACCAATCTCTACTTTCTGCGTGCCTGTCTTATCTTTAACGACAAACACTTTCGGGTCGCGAAACAGACCGTCTGTCCGTTTCGGGGTGTCCGTCTTATCTTTAACGATAAACACTGGTAAAAGGTTTACTGTTTTTCCATGAGCAAAGGGTTCAAACTGGATAAAATTGGGGATAAAATCCGGGAGGAGGTTTGCCAGCGGCACGTATTCGCCAAATGGAACGAGGTGCATCTTCGCATAGTCTCCGTGTATCTTTCCATCTGGAGATATTGAAAGGACACGGTTGAATATCGGTTCATTTCCTTCATCAGTATTTTTAGAAAATTTGCCGATTGCTTCGTCTGTTTTTCCTCTGTTAGCTGTACCGACGAGTATAGGAATAGATGTATCACGGAGCATTTGGACCAACCTTCCGTAGGATCTCGGCCACTCACCCGTCAATGCCCGGCTCCGAATTGATGTTTCGGGCCATACAATTAAGTCAGGCTCCCCCCTGCTCGCTTTGTATGTCAAGTTGATGTAATGCTGCAAAATCGCTGGGAATTGATTCACATCCCATTTCCGTAGTTGCGAGACATTACCGGGGACAAGTGCGACGTTTAAGGTTTCGGGGTCTGCAGGTGCTGTGGCATTTGTCTCACGGTCTAAAGGTTCAGCGTCTTGAAGTTGGAAGGCACCGTAACCGAAACAAAGGATTGTTAAAATCACCGGAAGCACTAAAGCACGAATTTCTTGTCGCCATTGGTTGCGGTTACAAAGCACGGTAGCGATGCCAGCATTGAAAAGCACTATAACAAAACTGATGCCGTGTACACTGAAGAGAGAAGCGACCTGTATACCCAATAGATTGTTCCATTGCGAGTAGCCAATACTGCCCCATGGGAATCCTGTTATCATCCAACTCCGCACCCATTCCAATGCTGTCCAGATGCAGGCAGCGGCAAGCGGGAATAGTATACCTGAACGCACCGGCACAAACTTCATCAGTGCGGCGAAAACTGCAAAATAGAGAGCAGTATAGCCAACAAGAAGCAGATAACCGATCATGGTAGCGAAGATGTTCGCATAGGGATAGAGAAGGACAATAGCGGGAAGCAGACCTGCGAAAAACAGAAAACCTGTTACGTAACCGATCCAGAACGCGGACTTCCAGCCGGTTGCCCGCGTGAGTGCAATGAAAAACGGCACCATCGCGATCCAAGCGAACGGATAGAGGTTTACATTCGGGAAGCTAAGAAACAGTAAGAATGCCGAAAGTATCGCGAGTAACCAATGTTGGTGGTGTTTCAAAAGGTTTTCCGTAGGAATATCCCCCATATTCTATCACATTGAACTTGCTTTAATTTTAAACTACAGGACGGGATATGTCAAGAAATTCTACCGCTCTGTTCAGGACTATTTAGTTTTCAGCTTTTTATCCATTTTGTTAGGCAAGTCGCGAATCGGAGTTCGCTCCTACAGCAGTATGTTGCGATTGAGTGTTCACTTTTATCGGAGAACTAAATGACCCTGCCGCTCTATTTTCGTTTTCCGCTAAAAAAGATTCGTTTTCAATAGGTGCGAGACTTTGATGAACACTATCCGCTCAGTATCCCCTTCTATATCACGGTTGTCGTTGTAGACAATAAAGAAATTGCTTTCGGGACGATACTCATAAGCGAAAAGTGCGAAAACTCTGCGTTCTTTCTCTAACGTGAATTCTGCACTCGCTCTCGCATACATCCGCTGCGCAAATTGATAGTTCACGATGAAACGGCGCGTCCACTCTGAAAGGTGCCACTGCGTTGCATCTGGGTCTCTTTCATGGAGTCGCTGTAGAATGAACTCGAAACTGAGTTTAGTAGTGGGACGAATCGTAATTTCTGGGCGGATAAAGAAGGTGTCTTTATTATCTCTAACACCGAAGCTGCCGGTGTTTCGGATCTGTATGTATTTTGGCGGAAACCACCCTGCAAAGAACCGCATTGTTCTGTCGGTGAAGGGTTTGTTGTCATCGTTAACGTGATAGTACCACTCAGGTCCAAAGAAGAAGAAAACATTTTTAACGCCGATAAGTCCGCTAAAACGTGCCCTATGGTTCGTCAGTTCACCTGTATGGTCGGCGAGTCGTTCATATTCAGCTTCCCCACGAAGTCTTTCGAGCGCGCCTTTATATTGTTTATTGTAGCGGCTTCTAATGACAAGCCCACGCCTGTCTACGCGCGGGACAAATCCGGTTTCAGAATTAAAGTGTTCGCCAATATCTGCGTAAATCGCATCTAACGAGAATACGTTTGTCTGACGAGCGAGTTGAACAAAGATTAAATCGTCTGCAGTGCTCTCTACCATTTTGAGACCGCCTGCTTTCCATTCTCGTGCGTATTCCAAATTGAGATTTACATCTGCTGGCAGTTGAACGCGTGCATCCACGCCACCGGCGCGGTCATAAGTGCTGCCGCGTTGCTTGTTTACACCTAAAATCCCAACAGATGATGTTTTTCCGAGTTCCCGCTGCAATCGAAAAACAGAGTAGTTATAGGTAGCAAGGGGTAACTCGCCTTCTTCTAACTCTCTATCCGGGTTTTCCGGTCCCGCGGCAGCCCCCATGATAGCGAGATTGTATTTGCTGAATTTACCGATAACCTTCCCACCACCGATCAGATCTTCAACCCGTCGGCTATAAAATAGGTCCATCGGCATCTGAAAAAGTTCGTTGCCTTCCAGGAAAAACGGACGTTTCTCAGGGAAACGGAGTGGAATATCGCTGAGATTCACGAGGTCAGGGTCCGCCTCAATTTGTGCGAAATCTGGGTTTAGCGTCAGGTCGACTGTAAAATCTTTAATCGGGTAGCGAAGGTCTAATCCTGCATCCGGTTTCACTTCAACTGTTGTCTCACCATCACCGGGTTGTGATACTTTCGGTTTTAGCGTAGCATACGGTTTGAATTTCACGGGTCGCTTCGTAACAAGGTCAGCAATCGGGAGGTCTGTCAGTTTCCCGAATTTGGAAACAGCATACTGACGTTCGCCCAGATCTGCCCAGGTCTGTTCTTCAGCATGGGCTTCGTCATTTCTCCAAAAATTTATACCCCAAGTTGCGATGTCGCTTCCTTTCGAGAACCGGAGTTCGGCAAATGGAATCGCAAATTCCGCTATCCACTTGTCTTGTTGTGTTCCTGCTTGTCCTTCCCAATCGCAGTCCCAAGAGATAGCAGTGCCGATGTCAGATTGACCGCTGCGTCTGTTTGCCCCTTCATTAATCAGACGCCGATCGGTTTGCGTGCCGAGTGGGTTCAAGGCAAATGCATAACAATTCCTGCCATCAAAGAAAGTGTCGATTAGGACTTCAACATGATCATCGGAGAAGAAGAAAGCGTCGCGTCGCGTCTGATTTGCTGCGAGGTTGTCCATATCGGTCTTGAAACATTCAAACGCCACATAGAGTTTATTCGCGTCGTAAGCGAGGTAGATAGTTGTTGGCTGTGTTGCTGGCTCGCCGCGCTGTGGTTCAAATTGAATGAGTCCACCGGTTTTCGTACTATTTTGCCAGCACGCGTCATCTAATTTTCCATCAATTTTCGGTGGGGTTTCTGTTCGGATAGCTTTAATTTCTCGGTGTGCAGAAGTTTCAGCGGGTTCGTGATCTGTGTCTGCCGGAAATGCTTTACCCACCAACAAACAGAACGTGAGATAAGCAACCAATGTAAAAAGATATAAGTTTCCAAGCCGTGCTTTAATTGTTCGCATCGGTTTATGTATGCAGTGCCTCCTTTTGTCTGTTGTAGAGTCTGCTTGTGATTTTAGCGCACATCTATTTTTCTGTCAATAGAAAAGGAACGGACAACCAGAGGTATTCAGTTCTCCCTTAATCTCGATTTTCCGCTGATAGGCTCTTCGCCGTAGGAGCGACCTCCCGGTCACGACGCTTTTTCTAAAATCGGAAACCAAAAACCGATTTGCGTTGAATTTTTCTCGTTTATGTGGTAGATTATCCAATAGACCTTATAACGACTTATTTGTAAGTTTTAGTTGGCGTATAAGAAAATGGTAAGAAGTATCATATTGGAGCCCAACTCATGACACGTTATGAAAATCTTAAGGATCAACCGAAAAAGTTTCTGTCTCTGACGGGTTATACCGTTGAAGAGTTCTCAGCACTTTTACCGTGTTTTTCTCAGCGGTTTTTCGCGTATGTTAAAACGCACACGCTTGAAGGCAAACCCAAAAAACGCAAGTATACAACTTACCCAAATAGTTGCTTATTGACTGTTGAAAATAAGCGAGTGCTACCTTGGGCAATCTCTGCAGCCTCTGCTGTCTTAATTTTCCTACTCATCGGTGTCGGGACACAGTACTTCTCCCCTTTCCAAAAACCGTACAATTTAAATGCCACCTCGGAACCGACCATTGAGATTATTGAAGCGCCCGCTGCCTTAGACTCGCTGGCAAAACCATCAACTCGGAATCAGGCGGGGAATTCGGTTATCCCCAGTAAAAGCCTCGGAGTAGGTCAGAAATCGGATGCACCGCTTTTCGCAGCAGTTGCAGCTGATGAAGCCGAGATCACAACTCCCGAACCACAGTGGATTCAAACAAGGGGACCAGAAGGCGGAAGGGTTGTCGATCTTTTCGCGACAACCCTCGGTGACATCTACGCCGGAACAGCTGCCGGGCTCTATAGGTTTATGGCCGGGCAGCGCGCATGGAAACTCGTCACGAACAATGCTCCGGAGGCGTTCACGGTGTATAATGAAATCGGGTGGTGGCCGATGACAGCACATCGCGATACTTTATATTTTACTACCGATACAAAAGTATTAGCTTCTATGGATAGAGGCGAAACTTGGAATGTCCTGGGGACGCATCCAAAAGGGCTTCCCATTGGTATAGTGATAACGGATAGAGGCCTTGGAGAAGATATTGCGATCTATCTCGCGCTCGCTAACGGGATTTTCCGTTCCGAGGATGCTGGGAAATCGTGGGTGCCTCTGAAAGATGGTTTAGAGCACAGGAAAATTCGTGTCCTCGCCGCAGTAGAAAATACCGTATTTGTGGGGACCGACGATGGACTCTATCGGTTTAATGCAGGGACCTGGAAACAACTCTCCGTCACTCAAACAGATATGCGTGGACAAAAACTGCCTATCCAGGCCTTGGCAGTTGCGGGGCACCGCCTCTATGCCGCCGCAGGAAAGCAATTCACAAGCCATGTCGCTACGCAGGTTAATGCAACAATGGCAGGTGATACTTGGTGGTCCCTTTATCGCTCAACTGATTTGGGCGATACATGGCATGTCGTAGATCCAAGAAAAAGGTTGGAGAATGAAAAGGTGTTGAAGGTGTTGAAAGATGGATCCGTTATTGAATTCTCAAGGGTTGTCACAAATTTAGAAAATGCCTATTCCGCTTCTAAAACCTACCTGAAACCATACGTCAAGATATTCGCATCAGCAGGAAAGGTCATGGTAACAGACAGGCAGCATCACTACTACTCACTTGATACTGGAGAAACCTGGACCTCTTTAGATTTACATGATACATTATATGATCGGCGGAATGTTATTCCCGCTGTGATGTTAGACGCAAGAACCTTCTATATAGGTGGCGCGGCGGGCGTTCATCGAACAACCGATGCCGGTCAATCGTGGCATCAATTCAATACAGGGCTCGTGAGTACAGATGTCACAGATTTAGTTGCTGCTAACGGTAAACTCTACGCGAAGATAACAGACGGTATTGTGACTTCAACCGACGGTGGTGAAACGTGGACATCGATTCCTATTGGTATTGATAATATTACTGCTTTGGCAGCATTTGACGGTACCGTTTATGTGAGAGGTAAAAAAAACAGGATTTCTCGACTTTTTCGCTTACCGACTGATGACGACAGCCTCACTGCCATTCCCGGAGTCCCAGCTTTTGAAAAAATCACTTCAGATGAACAAGCGTGGTTGAATAAAAGACAGGAACCTTTTCAGGATGCCCTTACGGCGGAAGCCAAGCAAAACTTCAAGGTGAATGAACCCTTGGAGCTTGAGGATTACGAGCCCGACAAGTTAGGTGCCGCACTTACGAAGCGTTTCCATGACTTAGGTGCAATTATCGCGATCTTACGTTCGGGAGACTTTGTCGTTAGTGGCGCGAACTGCTATGTTGAACGGGGTGAGAAACTTTTCAGATGGAAACCTGGGACCACTACATGGCATGACACTGGATTAATAAGTGAAGGAAAACTGACTCGCACTGATCCTTCCGGGGAAAATCCTGATGCTCATGGTTTTCAGGCTCCCTCCGGCCTAAAACTTGCTGCGTCGGGTCGGAGCGTTTACGTCGGTACAGGAAATGGACACCTCCTTCAATCATTTGATGAAGGAGATACTTGGAAAGATGTCACTTCAGATCTCCCGTTTTCTGTCGTGCGTTTTAAAACAATGGCTTTCGCCGGATCCACCATTTATGTAGCAACCGATAAGGGTGTTATATATTCAAGTAATAGCACTCACTGGCAAAAGCCGAAGGATGTGGACGGAACACCGCTTGTCATAAACAAATTCGCGATGGATGGTACAACGGTATACGGCATCACAGATGTACACGTGCATCCAGAGCGACACGTGTATCAATTAAAAAAGAATTCTAACATGTGGAAACAGATTACACCAGAAATCATGAATCGTGTCACCTCGCTTGCTGTTGATGGTAATATACTTTACGTCGGGACCATCGGCAGTGGTGTGATTCGCTTCACACTTGATGAATAGGATGGACAGACTTGCTTCCGTTATGTGATAGGTTATATAATCTCCAACTTCAGTTAGGACAAAAAAGTGAGTTCTCCGCACGATAGGTCTGACACCGATTTACTTTCGCAGAGAGACGAAAAGGCACAGAAATAGAATTAGACAAACCCATATTGAGAGGACTAAATTAAGTGGGAAGAACAGAATCCGAACCTGTCGAAACGTTGAGCGGTTTCATGGAATGGGCGAGTCAATTCGACGACGGAACCTATGTATTTCGGGGTGTTCCGAATGACGAATATGGAATACAAGCGTCTGCTTATCGTCGAGTGCCAGAAAACGAGCAAAATTCTGAGGACAAAGGCTTCCCGACATTCATTGAAATTAATATGGCACTGATTCGTGAAGCGCGGCTTCGGGGATACGACCAGAAAGATGGACGACTTCTCGGTGATTTAGAAATACTTGCTGGCCTTCAACACTTCAAGGCAGCGACATGTCTGATAGACTTTACCTATAGTGCCCAAGTCGCACTCTGGTTTGCCTGCGGACAAGATTCCAAAACCACAGATGCTACAAACGGTAAAGTATTCGCAGTGCGTAAGGACGCAGACAGGTTTATAGAAATTGACCCCGATTTGCTAAGCGAGCCACTTCCTTATTTTTTAGACGGAAAAGAACCCCAACTGTACCACTGGCAGCCTCGGCAACAGAACAACCGTATTCTTGCACAGCAGTCTATCTTCTTCTTTGGAGATTACGAATTTGAGGAAGATGCAGCGTGTGTTATAGAAAAATGCAAGAAGGAAGATATTCGGACCGAATTGGAGCGAGTATCAGGTATTACTGAAATCAGGTTGTTTCCTGACTTTGAGGGTTTCGCAAGCCTACGTGATGACCGCACACCATATACGCCACTCAGTGCTGATGAACATGCAAAGCGCGCCGATCAATCACTCCGAAGACATAAGTTTGAGGAAGCTATTGCTGATTATGACAAAGCAATCTATCGAAATCCTGGCGATGCATTCATCTACTACTCGCGCGGACTTGCGAAGGCAGGTTTGAAACAATATGATGCTGCTATTACTGATTACAATAGGGCGATCCAACTAAACCCCAGTTATGCATCTGCTTACTATCAACGCGGGGTTGCGAAGACACAACTGGAACAATATGATTATGATGCTGCTATCGCCGATTACGACGAAGCAATCCGACTAGATCCTAATAATGCACTCATCTACAATCAGCGCGAAGTTGTGAAAGCGCAACAAGAGCAACATCAAACAGAGACTTAGGGAAAATCTTCTTTCAAGACAATACAAGTGAGCGCATCCATTTAGCCACAATAAAACGGAGGCAACAAAAATGATGAATCAAATGCCAATGAATCTATTTTGGGGGAAATGTGAGAACAACGCGTGGTGTTCATTGCGCAACGTGGATTTAAGCCATAGTTACTATGATAGCTGTGAAGGAATTTATATCATTTGGTATTGGAATAACTTTGGGAACCCTGTAACGGTCAGGGTTGGGCAAGGAAATATCCGGGATAGGCTTACAGCACATCGCACAGATCCTCAAATTCAGGCATACGCGCATCTGAATTTACTCGTTACATGGACGAGTCTACCATCATCCTACCTCAACGGCGTAGAGGCTTACCTCGGCAAGGTGTTGAAACCGAGAGTGGGTTCTCTGTTTCCGGATGCTAAACCTATTCCCGTGGCTCTACCATTCCTTTTAGATCCACCGCCGAGTCGGGTTGACCGGCAAGCGCGCCCGTATTGATGCATTCATTTTATGTAAAGAATTATCACAGTAAATTTTACAGCGAAGGAGATTATCAATGGCTAAAATCAAGGTGCTGATTGCGAGTGGGATCAGCCAAGAGATTGCGGATATGCTGCAGGATGCGCCACCGGAAATGGAAATAAACTTTTTGCCGGAGGGACAGCAGCTCAGCGATCACCTTTCAGATGTCGAAATCCTCTACGGAACGGTGTCAGAATCGGCATTCCCTCATGCGAAATCCCTTCAGTGGGTCATGCAGCCGTTTGTCGGCGTGGAAGGGTCAATGTATCCCGCCTTTAAAGAGAGTGCTATCACACTGGTAAACAGCAAACGGTTGTATGGACCGCAGCTTGCTGAGCATGCGTTCGCGCTGCTACTTTCACTGACACGCGGGATCAACACACAACTCGATTTGATGCGAGATAAGGAATGGAAATGGCTGCCATGTGTGGAAGTGGCGGGAATGACAATGGGGGTTCTGGGACTCGGCGGTATCGGTAGGGCAGTTGCCGAACGTGCCAAGGCGTTCGAGTTCAATGTAATTGCTGTCGATCCTGAACCCATGGACAAACCGGACACCGTTGATGAATTGGGACAACTTGATTGGTTGCCGGAGTTTTTATCGCGTTGCGATGTCCTAACGGTATGCTGTCCTATCACGCCAGAAACCCATAAATTGCTATCTCATGCAGAATTCGATGCCTTACCAGATGGGAGTTACCTGATTAACGTCAGCCGCGGTAGGGTGATTGACGAAGAAGCACTGATTGCCGCACTGGAAAGCGGTAGATTGGCAGGTGCAGGATTAGATGTTACTTATACCGAACCGTGTCCAGCAGACAATCCGTTATGGTCGCTTCCGAATGTTATCTTAACGTCTCATACCGCGGGCGCATCGCAGAACATCGCCAAACGCGCTATGGAGCTGTTTATTGATAATATGCACAAATATGTGAACGGAGAACCGTTGGCTAACGTTGTGGATAAGGAGAAAGGGTATTAATAGTTTTCAGTTGTCGGTTATCAGTTTTCAGTACTTGGAATGCTTGCGTCCGGTTTATTGATAGATAGCGAGGTTTCTAACCTCGCCTATTCCCCATACCCTGATGTGATAGCACCCACAAGCTAAAGCATGGGGAAACCTCGGCTTCGTAGACAATAGCGGTTTTCCTGAAGGTCAACTGTCTTACGTTGTCTCCACCAGCAGGCGATTCCCCGTCGCGTGAAAAAATCGCTTCGGGCATATCAAGGCAAAATCTTGGCTATCCCCGCCTGCCTCGGTCTATTAGACCGAAAAGTTGAAAAGGGGCAGCAATACAGCGTGCAGACTTTCACCTCTGCTCCGAAACTTTAAGCGTTAGCTGCCCAAATACTTTTAGAGTGGTATTACACTTAGCACTTTTTGACCACCTCTTACAGTGGAGGACACCTCCTGCACAAGCGTGCAGGGTAAGAGCGGTGTCCAAAGTGTTAGTAATATTATACTACATTTTTAGGTGAATGTCAAATCTTTTTTTGACACAACCCCTTTGCCCGTCTACATCCCGCAAGCTAAAGCATGGGGTCTTGACGGGAATATTGATAAAAACGTCAAAAGGGAGTGGTTTTACCACTCCCTTTTGTTTGATGTTCGACTGAACCGTATATTTTAGGATGCTAATACTGAAACCGCGGTATCCTCGCTGTCGAAATGTTCAAAGTATCTGACGAGTCGGTTAAGGACAATTAGGCTTTTAATCTGTTTCCCAACGTTGACGACCCCGAGACGACCTTTCTTTTGTGCGACTGCGGCACGCGCTCCCATCAGAGCACCGAGGGCTGAACTGTCGATCTTATTGACATGTTCAAAATTGATGAGGATGCGTGGCATATCGGATGCCTCTATCTGCGGTGAGATTGCTTCCCGTAATTCTGATGTTGCGGGTCCTACTATTTTTCCATCGGGTTCCAAAATCGTGATGCCATTTTGTTGACGAATTTTCGTTGTCATGATTTTCTCCTTATTTTCAAGAACATTAGAAATCCAATTCACTTCTCTTTTACACTGATGCATCATTTGAACGTTCAATCTCTGCTTTTACTTCTTTAGTCCGATATACTCGGAAAAGGTTCGTTTTTTTTGGATTTATGCAGAAAGTGGATCTTCGCCGAGGTCACCATGCCCCGGCGAACCCTTTTTTTAAGATTTTACGCGCAACATCCTAAACGTCCGTTTTCTTCTTGAACAACGCTTAAGTAATACCAAATAGGACTTACGCAATGGACGTTCGTCTCGACTATGTTCCGCAGGGTCCCCGTGCCCTGCGTGCGTTCATGTCCGGATGGGCACGAAAGCCGAAGCCATCCATCCCAACAGCGTTTTGATGCGTAAGTCCTACCAAATTAGCTTGATTAGAAGTCTTTTGATCAAGTCAGCATTGCGAGGCACAGGGACCTCGCACTACAAATGGGGCTAATTGGGTATAATACCAAATTAGCTTGATTAGAAGTCTTTTGATCAAGTCAGCATTGCGAGGCACAGGGACCTCGCACTACAAATGGGGCTAATTGGGTATAATACCAAATTAGCTTGATTAGAAGTCTTTTGATCAAGTCAGCATTGCGAGGCACAGGGACCTCGCACTACAAATGGGGCTAATTGGGTATAATACCAAATTAGCTTGATTAGAAGTCTTTTGATCAAGTCAGCATTGCGAGGCACAGGGACCTCGCACTACAAATGGGGCTAATTGGGTATAAGTTCTGAACTGTCTATTGCATAGGCTTCTAACGCATCAGTATCAATGGTGACACCGAGTCCGGGAGTATCGTCAAGGACGAAAGCACCATCTATGACTGTCGGTTTTCGCGTGGTGATCTGCCCCTTCATCTCATACGCCCCGGGGGAATGTTCCATGATAAGGAAGTTAGGAATGGTCGCGGAAAATTGTATCGTTGCAGCAATTGATAAGATACCACCGCCACCGATGTGGGGTGTCACCGGAATGTTATAGGTATCGGCAAGGCTTGCGATGCGTTTGCCCTCTGTAAGTCCAGTGCGAGCAATATCGGGCATAGTGATGTCGCAGGCGCGGCGTTCAAAAACTTCTCTCAATTCAAAACGGGTACGTGTCCACTCCCCAATGGCGACCGACATATCCAACGCTTGTGCTAACGCTGCTTGTCCTGGAATGTCCTCCGGTGCAGTTGGTGATTCTAACCACATCACGTCCAGTTTCTCAAGTCCGCGTCCGAGCATAATTGCGTCTGGTACGCTGTATTGGGTATGGAGATCGACCATCAACTTGACCTTAGGCCCTACCCGTTCGCGCACGGCTGCAACGATCTCCAAAATTTCTGGACGGCTGCTTGTGGCGTGAATCTTCAATCCACCATAACCCTGCGCGATATACTCCGATGCTTGTGCCGCTGCCGATTCCGGTGTACTGCCGCCAACCCCCGCGTATAAAGGGATTCTGTCCCGATACCTACCCCCAAGCACCTTGTGCACCGGTTTCCCTGTCGCTTGCCCGATGATGTCCCACAACGCAATATCACATCCAGCGAGTGCATCGATAAAAAAGCCTGTATAGTGTCCGCGCTCTCGCATCGCCGTGAACATGCGTTGCCAGAGGTATTCTACGTCAAAAGGGTCTTGCTCCATCAGTATGGGACGACACAAATCTTCTACGATTGTTTTCGATGTGCGGGGAGAGACCGGACTTTGTCCTTCGCCATAGCCGACAATACCATCTGACGTGGTGATTCGCACAACCATCGTTTCATGGTGGCGTGCGTAGATGCAACGCCAACCCTCATCCGGTAAGTAATAATTGTCCTGTTGTTCTGATGGTTTCTCCGTTTGGAATCGGAGCGCAAAGGCTTCTACTTGTGTGATTTTCACGATTAAACATCCTTTCTGACCGCAGCATCCAGGGTAGATTTTCTTGAACTTTTACTCAAATAAACGTAAAATATAAGGAGACGGTTCACTTTTCTGCAGCAACACATCAAGACGTTTTATCAACTGCCCAGCCATTCAAACTCACATTATGTCTTTATCACATTCGCATACGGATACGCTAAATCATGAAAAGATCACCGTGCGTACCATCCTCATATCGCTGCTACTCTTGCCGTTCATCTACAAATGGCATATCGAATGTGAAGCCCTCCGATACACCTTTCCAACATTGATGGCACCCTTCTACAGTGTTGTTTTCACACTAATGGTCATCGCGATGCTCAATATCGTTGTTAAAAAATACGCCGCGAAGTATGCCCTGACAGGTGGTGAACTGATCAGTCTCTATGTGCTGATGTCAATCACATTGCTGTTTATGTCTTACGACATGTTTCTGCCACTTGTCTCAATTATCGTTCATGCGTTCTATTTCGGCACGCCTGAAAACGAGTGGCGCGAGCTGTTCTGGAGGTATCTACCGGACTGGTTGACAATCAACGATCCGAGCGTGCTCAGCGCGTTCTATCTCGGCGACGAACCGTTTTTTGAGACTTATTATGTGAGGAAGTGGTTGACCCCAACGTTCTGGTGGTGTGCATTCACTTTTGCGCTGATCTTCGTGATGCAGTGCATCAATGTGATTATCCGAAAACAGTGGACGGAACAAGAGAGGCTCGTGTACCCGATTGTCGAACTTCCGTATCAACTTGCCTACAACACAAACCGATTCCTGCGGAGCCGAGCCATGTGGTGGGGGTTCGGCATCGCGTCAATTATCAGTCTGATGAATGGAGTTAACATCTTTTTTCCGTCGATTCCGGCTTTCCCGAACAAGCACATACCCCTTAACGCGTTATTTACCGAAAGACCGTGGACAGCTCTTCTCCGTGGCGGGGATGCGATCATTATCTATCCGTTCGCTGTTGGACTCGGTTTCCTGATGCCGCTTGAGCTGCTTACATCGTGTCTGCTCTTCTTTTTTCTTTATAAAGTACAATATTTCGTTGCGATCCTAACCGGATTGGAGAACATCCCCGGCTTTCCTTATCCGTATGAACAGAACATCGGTGCGTACATCGGTATCTGCACAGTTGCATTGTGGGGTACACGCCGACAGATTTGGCGAGCATTTCGCACAGCGTTTGGACGCAGACAGGTAGCAGACGCGAAAGAACCGATGCGGTACCGAACCGCATTTTTAGGGATCGTTTTCGGTGGAATATTTATCATCGGATTCGCGATGCACGGTGGAATGGCGATGTGGATTGCGGTGCTATTTTTTGCTGCACATTTTGCGACAATTGCGATTCCACTCACGCGCATTCGCGCACAAATCGGTTTCCCTATCCACTCAACAACTTTTATTGGACCGCACCATAGCCTTGTCAGTATGCTCGGCACGCGGCGCATCGGACCCCGAAACCTGACATGGTTTGCGCTCTTTTTCTGGTTCAACCGAGACAACCGGAGCCACCCGATGCCCCACCAACTTGAAGCGTTTAAGCTTGCCGAACGCGGCAACCTTGACGTCAAAGGTCTGTCGCGTCTGATGCTCATCCTGACAGTCATCGCGATGCCGCTGTGTATTTTTATGCTGGTGGATACATTCTTTGAGCTCGGTGTTAATTCGGGTAAGGTGGGTGGTCAGATTAACAGTTTCGGTGGACGTGCCTATCGTTTCCTTGAAGGGTGGCTCACTTCACCACAAGATGCAAATAGCGGTCATATCGCCGCGATAATATTCGGTTTCTCTTTTACAATTTTGCTTTCAGCCGTACGGAATTGGCTGTTCTGGTGGCCGATTCATCCGCTCGGCTATGGAGTATCTTTTCATCTCCACCTTTTTTGGGCAGCGTTTATCATCAGCGCGCTTGCTAAATGGAGTGTGCTAAAATACGGTGGACTCGGTCTGTATCGGAAAACAGTGCCGCTCTTCCTCGGATTGGCACTCGGAGATTTTGTTATGGGGAGTTTCTGGAATATCTTGAGCATTATCCTTGATAAACCGACGTATACGTTTTATTACTGATAGCGGTCAGCCGTCAGTCATCAGCCGTCAGTAGAACGACTGACGGCTGATGGCTAAATGTCCCTAATAAAATTGCGGATTTACTTGACTTCGCTACAAGTATCTGTTAATCTATCTTTTGAAACAAATCTTTAATCTTCTTGAGAGGGAAAGTTAATGGAACAATGGATTGAACACCTTATTATTGGATTACCCAGCCTAGTCCTTTTTCTGATAATTGCAGTGACGCTTTACACACTCGGTAAAGGTGCAGATTGGCTTGTTGATGAAGCCGTAGCCCTTTCAACACGATGGGGCTTAGGAAAAGCGGTCATCGGTGCGACGATTGTGAGTATCGGCACCACAACCCCAGAAGCGGCGGTCTCTGTACTCTCAGCACTACAAGGGAAACCGGGACTCGCGCTCGGTAACGCCGTCGGTTCGATTATTTGTGACACGGGGCTTATCCTCGGATTGGCATCCTTGATAGCACCATTACCGCTCAACCGTCAGTTGACTTCACGGTTGTCAAATGTGCAGGTCGGTGCTGGCATCCTTTTGGTATTAGGCTGTTTTCCGTGGACATCTCCAGCGAAAGTCTTTACCCAAGGTGGCGTTTTGGCACAACTCGTAGGTGTGGTCTTCGTTGTACTGCTGGCATTGTATATTTGGCAATCCATTAGATGGGCAGGTTCGATGCCGTCAGATGCTGAGAGTGCTGAAGAAGCAGATGCAGAGGCAGGGAACGCCTTTGGAACGCTCGTTAAACTTATTGTTTCGATCACCATTATTGTTGTCTCTGCTCAGATATTGATTCCGACCGTGAGCGTCATGGCGGAACGGATTGGGGTGCCGAAACATATTATTTCAGCGACACTCGTTGCGTTCGGTACATCGCTCCCAGAACTGGTGACGGCAATGACAGCAGTCAGACGTGGACACGGTGAGTTGGCAGTCGGAAACATTATCGGTGCGGATATCCTGAATGTGCTCTTCGTTGCCGGTGTTTCAGCCGCTGCAACACAAGGCGGTCTGCAGGCGGACGGACAATTCTTCCAGTTCTTGTTCCCGGCGATGCTATTTATTCTGATCGTCTTCCGGTGCGGTATCTTTGTGTCGGGTGACCAGCTGAAACGTCCGTTTGGGATCGTGTTGGTTGCCACATGGCTTGTGGTGACGATCCTGAGTTACCTTCTTTCAGTTGAGATGCATTAATTGGTTGTCAGTTATCGGTTATCAGTTGTCAGTTAAGATAAGAGGATCAAATGGTTCTGATCTCCAGATTGTGATTTTTGATAAATTTGTGATAGTATAATTCCAAGTTTTGATGAGTGTTCAAGAAGTTTCTTCAAAAGGAGGCACGACAATGAACAACGATCAATCACCTGAGAAAGAAATCTATCGCGCTCCGGCATTTGCGGATTTTAAACCGGAACTCGCGGCACCTGGTGCTACGCCTGAAAGATTGGAACACTTGAGAGAACACGGTTTTGTCATCATCAGCGACTTTGTTGATAATCCGTGGATTCCAATCCTCCGAGAGGCAGGTCGTCGCGTTACACAAGCGTGCGCGCCAGAAAACGGCTACGATGTTATCGACTGTTCAAAGGGATACGTTCACCGCGCAGGTGAAAACGAACCGTGGGCAATCCGAGGTTTGATCCATCCAGCTTTCAAAGAACCAGTTTTCACTGAATTTTACGGGTCGCCAGATTTCACCGGCTTCGTCAAAGCGTGGTGCGGCGTGGAGGCTGAAGACCTTGTGATGACGAACATACTCCTCTGGTGCAATCCCCGTAAAAAAGAGAATAGACTCGGATGGCACCGAGACGTGACATGGTGGGGGACTGGGAAAGGTTACTTCTCACAAGAAGATGTCCGCGGCGAGGGGACTGAAGATTATTCTGAGGAGGTTGAGCGGATCCGCTGGAAAGAGATTCAAGAAAAGAACGAAAAATCTATCACCGAACGGAACGGCGTAGGTATGTTTCTGGCACTTGCAGACGATGAATGCCATGAACTCGTTGTAGAGAGCCACAGCCGCTGGCGGACCCCGCTTGAGCATGACGTGCTGCTTCCGAAATCCATGAAGGATCAGGGTGTCCCCTATACACCGAGTTGGAACGGCACAGATCCACTTCCGGGACAAGTCGCGATCAGGCTCAAGGCAGGAGAGGCACTCATCCGTAACGGTGCAACAATTCATACCGGACAGACTGTACCTGAGCGTGAACGTAATACCCTGTCAATCGGTTGGTCGAAATGGGGCGGTCCCTCCGACGAAGAACCAAAGGTTGCCGACGCGCGATTCGCGTGGCAGCTCGATCCGGCTGTCCGTGAGGCACTCCCGCATGAATGGATGAAAACAGCGTGGGATCGCTGGGCAGCAAACCACAAACTCGGCGATAGGCTTGAAGATCGCTATGCTGGCTTTGACATTCAACGTATTAAGGCAGGCGAAGCCGTCGGGTGGCGAACGGAATTGGAACGTCAAGCTGCCGCTGCAGGCGATAAATGGGAACAGTATCAAACTGTGTCGGAATCGTAAAGGCACAAAATATGAAGGCGGATCTTCGGATCCGCCTTTTTTGTTTTCTGTCAAAGCAATTCAATTATTGTCTGAACCAGGATTTTCGGGATTCAAGGATTTCCAGGATCTATAATACCAAATTAACGTGATTTGTATTATTTTTCCATTTTGCAAATCCACAGAAAACCGACATGTGCCTGCACCTTCTTTGTGTTTTCAGAGAACCATTGACACCTTTTCACAACGGCTTCTTCAAGTGCTGAGAGCGTTGTAAAAACTTTATTCACAACCACCTCTCGCAACAAAGGCCAGAGCCGTTCGGCAGGTTGAAGTTCTGGTGTGTACGGGGGCAAATGAAATAACTCAATCCCTTCTGGGACTTCTAAATCCTTACCCGTGTGAAAACCGGCACGATCTAACAAAAGGATTATCTGTTTCTTGCCTTCCGGGTTCACATCACGCGCAAACTCTGCCAAGGCAAGGTTCATGACTTCAACACTCACACTCGGCATCAGCAGCCAATAGGTCTCACCTGTCTGTGGACGGACAAAACCGAAACCATAAAACCACTTATATGCCGGACACACGGGGGCTATCGGTCTTTCACCTCGCTTCGCCCAGACACGCCGATGAACCGGCAATAATCCCAAGCGCGTCTCGTCTTCTGCCCAGATCTCTACCGGTTTCTCTGGGTGCTGACTTTCAAGCGTAGCTACCCGCTCCTTGAGTTTTTTTTTAAATGTTTGCTGTGCCTCGGGTGTTGCGGCTGCCTGATGTTGCGGACGAGGTGTTTGTAAAGTATAACCGAGACGTTTGAGATATTTCCAACCTGACACGTCACTGACACGACGCTGGAGTGTCTCAGATATCCACGCAGCCACTTTCGGACCCGTCCAAAGACCCCCATCACCAGGAGGCGCAGAAAGGGCAGCTGCAAGGGCGGCTTGCTGTGTTTCATCCAAAAAACGCACACCTGTATTATTTTTGCGTTTATCTCGCAAAGCGGCTTCGCCTTCAGCATTATAGCGTTTGAGCAACTTGCGAACCCAGTCCGGCGTGCATCCTACAATCTCAGCGACTTGCCGGGGGGTGCGTGAATCTCTGGTATCCGCAAGGAGCCAAATAATATGCCAGTGCGTCCGTTCCCGAAGACATTCACATTCAAGATACCTTTGTTTAACAACTTCTACTGAAAAGTGGGGGAAAACCTCATGTTTTTGCTTTTTCATCTCTTCACAATAACATATCTAAAAAATATACACAAGAATAGTCGCGTTAATATGGTATCAGATATCCACGCAGCCACTTTCGGACCCGTCCAAAGACCCCCATCACCAGGAGGCGCAGAAAGGGCAGCTGCAAGGGCGGCTTGCTGTGTTTCATCCAAAAAACGCACACCTGTATTATTTTTGCGTTTATCTCGCAAAGCGGCTTCGCCTTCAGCATTATAGCGTTTGAGCAACTTGCGAACCCAGTCCGGCGTGCATCCTACAATCTCAGCGACTTGCCGGGGGGTGCGTGAATCTCTGGTATCCGCAAGGAGCCAAATAATATGCCAGTGCGTCCGTTCCCGAAGACATTCACATTCAAGATACCTTTGTTTAACAACTTCTACTGAAAAGTGGGGGAAAACCTCATGTTTTTGCTTTTTCATCTCTTCACAATAACATATCTAAAAAATATACACAAGAATAGTCGCGTTAATATGGTATAAGTGGCAAGATTGGGAATGCAGATCGTATGAATCAACACGGAATGCGCGTGTTGCCTCGCAGTGAGAGTCCGTGGGGAAACCTTACGCCGCAAAACCTCGCCAGCGAATAGGGGTGTGACGTGATCGTGTGGAGTCCGGCGCGGTTGCAAACCGCGCCTACTGGGGTTGGGTCGTGGCGCGCGACGGATGTGGCGCGACGGGTTCTGACGGATAAGTTCTAATGGCTGAATGAAGATTAAAAAATTAATTCGGTATTCTTTGGCGAAGCCCGGTGCGGTTGGAAATGCAGATCGCATTTGGGTGAGTACACCGCAAAACCACACCTACCGGGCCTGGGGAAGATTAGAATTACCGATTTAAATACTGAAACTTCATATAGCTATTAAGCCGGTGGTGCAATGAGGCGGACAAAGGAGCGAGAAACCTCATCCAATTCATCCCGCACTGCTGCATCGAGTTCCCAACCGACACCGCCGAGCGTATCATCAAGCTGCTCAATCGTATCGCTGCCGCTGATTGCGACGGTAACCTCTGGATGCGATAGCACCCATGCTACAGCGAGTTGTGCGGGGGTTTTGCCCAACTCCGCTGCGAGTCGCTTGAGCGTTGTAATTACCTGCCCGGTCGCGCCACTCATCCGTTGCGTAAATTCATCACGGAGGCGTGTCCCCCATAAAGTGCCAGCTGGCGGCGGTTCATCTGGAGAATAGACCCCACTTAACAGACCAACCGCTAACGGGCTATAACACATCACACCTAACCCTTCCTCACGCACCAAGCCTAACATCTCAGTCTCCAAATCCCGATTCAGTAGGTTATACATGTTCTGAATGCACATATAGGGGGTTGCGTTAATTCTATCGGCGATCCAAAGTGCTTTACACGCCTGCCATGCCTGATGATTACAACAACCGATATAGCGAACCTTGCCTGAATGCACCAAATCATCCATCGCACGGATGGTCTCCTCCTGTGGAGTTGTTTCATCGGGGGCATGAATGAGATAAATATCAATATGGTCGGTATTGAGACGCGTTAGGGAACGTTCTACCTCCCGCATGATATGGTAGCGGGACAAGCCAGCATCATTTGGACCTGGACCGATTTGACTGAAAACTTTTGACGTGATCACCACATCGTCGCGTTTTCCTTGAATCGCTTTGCCGAGAACTATCTCAGAGCGACCGATGTTGGCGCGATCGTCCATCAGTCCATATATGTTGGCACAATCAATGAAATTGATACCCGAATCAATGGCGTGCTCAACCAACCGTTGGGCATCACCCTCGTCGCCTTGTCCCCTGAATCCTAAGCCTAAAGCAAGTGGACTTACTTTAACCCCTGCTTTTCCAAAATTAACATATTCCATAGATAGATTTCCTTAACCTCTCGTAGACCGATTTTTCAAAACGGACAATTTTAAAAGTATATTCTTAATTATGAGCTTCACTATAATTTTCGTTCATTTGTAAGGCATCTATGACCCGTTGCATATCTTTCGGCATTGGTGCTGAAAAAGTCAAGATTTCACCCGTAACCGGATGTTCAAAGCCGAGCAAGCGTGCATGCAACGCCTGACGTTTCAACTGCGCGAGTGCATGCTTCAACGCCGCTGTATCGGCATCATTTAAAGCGCGTTGTTCACCCCCATAAATCGCATCACCAACAACCGGGTGACCGATATGCTGCAGATGTACGCGGATCTGATGCAGCCGCCCGGTTTCCAGTGTAAGTTGAACAAGCGAGAATTTGAGATACCTTTCCAATACTTCATAGTGCGTAACGGCATGCCGTCCGTTAGTTTCAACCGTTGTCATTCGTCGCCGATCGCGTCGACTTCTTGCAATTCGGGCATCAATTGTTCCGGTGGCTTCTGCTGGTGTGCCACACACGACAGCGACATACTGGCGCGTAATGCTATGTCGCTCAAATTGCACGGAGAGTTCCCGGTGCGCAACATCTGTTTTCGCAACAACGAGGATACCCGACGTATCCTTATCCAACCTATGAACAATCCCAGGTCGTTCTACGCCGCCGATGCCGGATAAGTCTGTGCAGTGTGTCAGCAGCGCGTTGACAAGCGTACCGACATTCACACCGTTCGCGGGATGAACAAGCATTCCGGCGGGTTTATTCAAAACAAGTAAATGGCTATCCTCGTGAAGAATGTCGAGCGGGATGCTCTCAGGTACTATGGTGTCTAAAGGGCGCGGCGGTGGTAGCGTTAAGCACACGCGGTCACTGTCTCGGAGCAGATAACTCGGTTGTTTCGCCACCTTATCGTTGATGGTAACATCGCCATCGCGAATCAGTCGCTGCAGATAGGTTCGAGACATCTCGTCAGTCATGCTGATCAAAAACCGATCTAAGCGGGTACCGATATGCTCTTTTTCGATGTGGTAAACCTTGGTTTTGTTATTCATTCAGGAGTCTGCACTACTCAATAGATTTTCTTTTTTCAGACTGACTTGGATATGATCTTCATGTCATTATACACCTTCCGGGCATATATGTCAAATATCAAGATTTTGACGCGCCAGTTTCGCACCGCAATTGATTTGACACTTAACGCAGAATGTGATACTCTTTATGCATCAGGCTTTCAGATGCCCGACGACAGGGTGACACCATGCGAAATATCAAACTCGTGCTTGAATACGATGGCACGAATTACTATGGTTGGCAGATACAACTGAACTCGCCAACAATCCAAGGCACAATCGAGGATGCCTTGACAAAGTTAACCAAAACCCCGATACAAATCATCGGGGCAGGGAGGACGGATAGTGGTGTCCAAGCGGAGGGACAAGTGGCAAACTTCCATACGGACTCACAGATGCCCGTCGTTGCATTTCAGAAAGGACTTAACGCCATACTGCCCCGGGATATTGTTGTCTGTTCCGCGACAGAAGTGCCTGCGGATTTTCACGCACGTTTCGGTGCGACAAGTCGTCGGTATCGGTACACGATTCTGAATAGAGAATACCCGAGTGCACTTTCGCGACAGACAAACTACTTCTTCCCTGAGGAAATCAATGTAGCGCGACTAAACGACCTCAGTCAAATCCTGATCGGGAAAAAGGACTTCTCCTCTTTCCAAAAGACAGGCAGCGATCGCATCAATCCTATCTGCGAAATTTACGAGGCGCATTGGTGGCAGAAAGAGTCATACATCTATTTTGAAATCGAAGCCGATTCCTTTCTGCGAGGTATGGTCCGCGCGATCGTCGGCACCGTCCTAACTTTTAATCGCAAGTTTTTGCTTGCAAGCGGCGCAAAAAACACAAAATGCGAAGATGCTAAAATGGAACTTTTCCGCATTTTAGAAGCCAAAGATAGAGCTGCAGCTGGGGTGTCAGTACCTGCACACGGATTGTCACTGATCAAAGTGCGATATAACAACGCGTCAGCCTTTTAATCTATAGTAGATTGGACAATTAATGATATACCATCAAGTGACGTGTTTATATGAAGGTAAACAATTAATTCGGTAATTTTATAAGATGCCCAGCGCGGTTACAAACCGCTCCTACCGGGCCTGGGAGAGATTAAGGAGTTTTTATGAACTACAGCCAAGTTTTGAATGAATTGGAAACTTTAGTCAACGAAACTTTCACGCTTTGGGAACACAACCGTGTCGGCTTCCAATGGCGACACTACACATGGAACCACACCATGCGTGTGCGTGCGACGAGTATGGAGCTCGGTAGACGGGAAGGCGGCGACGTGAAACTGCTTGAAGTTGCCGGCACCCTGCACGACATCACTAAACGATATGACGGTGATTTTAAGACCGACGAGGAAGGAAAACGCCTTTTCAGCCCTGACGGTTTATGGCTAAATGAGACCCTCACACCAGCAGGTCAGAACATCGTTACGGAACTTTACAACAAGCATAACCTTCATGGTAAGGTCCATCACGAATCCGGGGCAGTTATCACTGAAAATGTCTTGGCGATGTACGACTTTGAACCCGCTTTCGTAGAAGCCGCGACAGCTGTTGTCTTCGCACATCTAAAGCCTACGAACCTCACAGAGGAAAACTTTAAACTGCTCTACAACAGAGTCGAAAACCAAATCCTCTATGACGCTGACACCATGGATCCGAACGTCGGCTATACCGGTTTTTTCCGAAACATTCACATCCACGCTTATTTCGCACTTCAACGCGGAAACTTCGACTTAGAAGATTATGTGCGGAACCTGCCGCGCTGGATTAACTCCAAGCAGGAATTCGTTGACAAACTTCTAACCGAATCCTCTCGTGAACTTGCCCAAGCACGACAGGATAGGAATCAGCAGCTTTTCACACTCATGGTAGGCGAATTAGACGATATGGAGATCAATCGGAAATACGGACTGCTCGGTATCATTGAATATTTTGTGAGTGTAACCGAGGATCCACACTTTCTGAATCAACTTGATCATTTGCAAAACGAGTGGCTACCACAAAGGAAACAATGGCTGGCAGAAGAGGAGAAAGACGCATCAACACGCGACCGTGCGCAAGCCGCTATTGATCGCGTTGATGATTTCTTAACATTACTTGCGCGTGAAAGCCGTGGGGAAATCTAAGGCGCAGCTCATAGGTTGCCAAGATTGCAAGGAGCTTTTTATGAACACCGCAGCGACAGGCGAACATAGCGACATCGCCCAAATTCCGTATCCACTTGACCTTTACCGCTTTGATACTGCTGCCAAAGGGATTTCTGGAGGATTCCCTGCCGTGACCGAGGCAGACATTGAATATTTTCATCAGCACGGTTATCTCGTTATTAACGACGCTTTTAGTGCAACTGAAGTTGAAGAGGCATTGGCAGGCATGGTTCACCTCATGGATGGGAAGTGCCCTGACTTTCGAGCCATCCAATTTGAACCGACACTCGCCAAACAGAAGGACGAGATGGATGCTGAAGAACGCCGTGATGCTATCAGGAAGATCTTCAGGTTCGTAGACTACGAACAGCGTCTGAACGCGATGGCAGCCCATTCAGGACTGCTCGGTGTCCTTGAACGAATTATGGGAGATACGCCTGAGCTGTTCCAAGACATGGGACTCGTCAAACCGCCGCTTTACGGGTCGGAAAAGCCGTGGCATCAGGATTGCGCCTATTTTAACCTCCCTGAGGGAACAACGGTTGTCGGTGTATGGATTGCGTTAGATGAAGCAACACCTGAAAACGGATGCATGCACATTATACCGGGTTCGCATAGCGAGGGACCAATGATCCATTTCAAACGCAGGGATTGGCAGATTTGTGATACGGATGTACCGGTTGGACGTGATACAATGGTGCCGCTCAAACCGGGTGGCTGTCTCTTCTGGCACGGATTGACGCATCACGGAAGCCCTGCCAACCAATCCGAGCAACGGCGACGTGCGCTGCAGCTCCACTACAAACCGGCAAGCTCCGGCGAAGTTACAACTCAAGAACGACTGGCGGTTTATGGCAGTGACGGGAAAGATGTGGATTGCTGATATGAATAAGGCGAGGTTGGGAATGCAGATCGCATGAATCAACACGGAATGCGCGTGTGGAATTCCGTGGGACTTTACGCCGCAAAACCTCGCCAGTAAATAGGGATGTTTGCCTAAACCCTATTGTTTTCACTTATTTTAACGTTGACTGTAGGAGATCACTTTTTCTCTTCTGGGAACGGTGCGCGGATGTCGTAACGTCCTTCGACAAACACCGGCAACTTTCCACCTTCAACCAATAGGTCAAGCGGGTTCGGACGCGTTGTTAAGGGGAAGGTTACGACGTCCTGAATGCGCAACGATTCGTAAATCGCCATCAGGATCTCTATCGTGCAAAGCCCGTGCCTGCCAGCATTGCGGTGCTCATCAATTTCGCCTTCGATCCAGGCTAACATTTCGTTAAATTGATTCGGTTCGCTTTGGCGGGATTTGATCGTCTGCCACCCAGCGGCTTTGCTATTCAAGAGTTCAATCGTGCCATCACCACCACGGCGGAGCTGCCCATCATCACCATAAACTGCATCGCCTCGCAGTCCTGGTTCTGGCAAATCGCTTTCATAGATACCGCGGATACCACCATCAAAGCAGATTTCTGCCATGCAGAGGTCTTCGGTCCTCACACGGCGTTCCCAACGGTCGGTTTTCCGTGCTGCCTGACCAATGAGCCATAACGGATCTGGATCTCCGAGGATAAAACGCATTTCGTCAACTTCGTGCGTCCCACGATTCAGCAGCCCATGTCCGTCGCGACGGAGCATGGCTTGGGGTTGACCGATTGCGCCTTCTTGGATAAGTCGGCGTGCCTCGCAATTCTGCGGACTGAAACGCCGTTGGTGTCCGACAACCAATTTCACGTTATGCTTGTCACAAGCATCCATCATGTCTTGTGCATCGCCAACGGAAGCCGCCATGGGTTTTTCGGTAATAACACCGAGTACCCCGCTTTCAGCAGCGGCGATCGTCGGTTCGGCACGCACGCTCTGCCATGTGGTGATGCTGACGATGTCTAAATCTTCTTTCGCGCACATTTCACCGAAATCGGTATAGTGGGTCGGGAGTGCGAACTCTTCAGCGAATTTTGCGGCGGATGCTTCGCTGATGTCTGAAGCCGTGACCACTTCGGCACGACCAGTGCTGGTCCAATTATTTGCATGGGAACGCCCCATGCCCCCGCAACCAATAATTCCGACACGATATGTTTTGTCTGCCATCTGTTTTACCTTTCTGTGATTAAGATTGTGAAACTGAAATCAAATTCTACTAAAAATTGTGTATAAACGCAAGTAAATTCTGGGAAAGACAGATAACATGTGTCTATTTTGACACAATCCTTTAAACCAAAAACCCTTGTAACACCGTAGTTTGTAACAGGTACCCAATTGGCATCGTTTATGCTATAAAGAGGTAAAACCCCTATATTCCGCGAGGAAGATTTGTGAAGGAGACAGAAAATGGAAAAATTAATAATCAAAGGCGGTACCAGACTTGAAGGGACAATCCCGGTCAGCGGTTGTAAAAACGCAGTGCTTCCGATCGCGGTTGCTGCTGCGATTCTTGGTGATGGTGTCAGTGTACTCCATAACGTACCGAACTTAACAGATGTGACGACCCTCCGCGCTGTGTTGGAAGGGTTGGGTGCTACAATAAAATTTAAAAATTCAACACTCTATATTGAACCAATAAACCACTTGGAGTATGAGGCACCTTACGAACTCGTGCGCAAAATGCGAGCGTCCATCTATGTTCTGGGTCCCCTCGTTGCCAAGCTTGGAAAAGCAAAAGTATCGTTTCCGGGTGGATGCGCGATCGGTCCGCGACCGATTGACTTGCACATTCGCGGCTTAGAGCATTTAGGTGCAGAAGTGATGGTAGAAAAGGGGTATATATACGCGCAAGCAGACCGTTTAACCGGCACAGAGATGTATCTTACGGGACAACACGGACCGAGTGTCGGTGCGACAGCGAACGTAATGATGGCTGCTACCTTAGCACAAGGGACAACCATCATCCGTGGCGCAGCGTGTGAACCGCATATCTCTGACCTTGCTCGTTTCCTGAATGCGATGGGGGCAGATATTGAAGGTATCGGTACATCCATTCTAACGATTCGTGGTGTCAAGCAGCTACGCGGAACGGAACACTCCGTCATCTCTGACGACATTGAGGCGGGTACTTTTATTGTCGCAGGTGCCATTACCAGAGGCGATGTTTATGTTGAGGGGATTACTCAGCAACAAATTCCGGCTATTTCGGAGAAAATCGTTGAGGCCGGCGTTGAATTAGATTGGGATGATAACGGCGTGCGGGTCAGAACACCACGCGAGATAAAAGGTATCGATGTCTCTACGGCTCCATTTCCGGGTTTCCCTACGGATATGCAAGCGCAAATTATGGGAATGCTCTGTCTGGCATCGGGCACCAGTATTATCAACGAAAATGTCCACACAGACCGGTTTATCCATGCAGCGGAGCTCAATCGGATGGGTGCGGATATCACGCTTGACGGTGGCAAAGCTATTATCAATGGTGCGCCCAACCTCAGTGGTGCGCCTGTAATGGCTTCTGATTTACGTGCTGGCGCAGTATTAGTTGCAGCTGGGATGGCAGCGTCCGGTGAGACCGTTGTCTCGCGGGTCTATCATATTGACCGTGGGTACGAGTCTATTGAGAAAAAACTTAATAACGTCGGTGCAAATATCACGAGAGTGAAAGAGTAATCACCCGGTAAATAGAAAGGACAGGTTATTTAAGGATGTTGCGAATCGTTCAGACGCGGACTGCGGAGTCAGACAATTTTCTCTCAAAGTTGAAGGCGCGGGGTAAATTAACAGATGAAAGTATTTTAAAAGTAGTCCGGCGTACTTTAAGTGATGTGCAAGAGGAAGGGGATAAGGCGGTTGTCCGATATACGCGCAAACTCGATGCCCCGCGTATCTCAGTAAAGGAACTAAAGGTATCACGAGAAGAATTTGGGGAAGCATATTTAGAGGTCCCGACTGAATTTATAGACGCGATTACGCAAGCGAGAACAAACATTGAAAAGTTCCACCAGAAGCAGTTACGGACTTCATGGATGTCAACAGAAGCGAATGGTGTGTTGCTCGGGCACCTGATTCGTCCGCTAAGGCGTGTGGGTGTCTGCGTTCCATCTGTCAGCCAACTCCTCGTCTCCTCATTGCTGATGAATGTTATCCCTGCTGTCGTTGCTGGCGTTGAAGAAATTGCTGTCTGTATCGCCCCGATGCGGAATCGGGATATTAACCCTTATATGCTGGTTGCTGCCTCGGAATGTGGGGTCCAAGAACTCTACAAGTGCGGCGGTGCACAAGCCGTTGCGGCGATGGCTTACGGTACCGATACCATCGCACCCGTCGATAAAATTGTTGGTCCCGGGAACCTCTATGTACAATTTGCCAAGAAAGAGGTTTATGGACATGTTGATATAGATAAATTAGCAGGCCCGAGCGAGATTCTTGTCATCGCTGATGGTACGGCTGATCCAAATTACGTCGCTGCAGACCTGATTTCCCAAGCAGAACATAGAGGCGACAGTGCTGCGATCCTCGTCACCCCGTCACTTGGGGTCGCCGAACAAGTCAAAGCAGCGATTGAGGTTCAAGGCGAATCCTTACCTCGCCACGAGGAACTGACCGAGGCTTTTGAAAACTACGGTGCTGCGTTTATTGTTGATGATATAGCAGAGGCAGTCGCTTTTGCAAACGAAATCGCACCAGAACACCTTGAACTCCACGTTGAAAACCCATTTGATTGGATCGGAGACGTTCAAAATGCGGGGGCTATCCTCATAGGTCCCTACTCGCCAGAAGCCGTCGGTGATTACATTGCCGGACCGAACCATGTCTTGCCAACAGGTACCGCTGCGCGCTATGCCTCCCCCCTAAGCGTTGACGATTTCCTGAAGAAAACAAGCCTCATCTCGTACACGAAGGCAGCTTTAGAAGCAGTCACACCCGCTGTTGTTAAACTGGCGGAGGTAGAGGGACTTGAAGGACACGCTGCCGCGATGAAAATCCGATTTGAAGAAGATTAGACGACACCTGTATTTATATCCGGCAAACACAGAAACCCAACACATTCTTACACCGCCAGCGTTTGGGGCGTTGGGTTTCGCTATATCTATTGACACGGATGGTTCATCAAGAATAGGACTTACGCAAACGCTATTTGGGAAGAAAGCGGACGCTTCGGATGCTGCAAGCGAAACCGTAAGAATAGAGGTCGCCGAGGCACGGGGACCTCGGCGAACAGATGCTTGCTGCGTAAGCCCTAAAGAATTGGAGTTTTCCGTATAAACCGGAGCGTTCTTGGTACTTTACTGCTCAACCCAACCTACGTTAGAATCCTTGCTCAAATTGGCATACGTGCGTCAAATATAGGAAACACAGTAGATGCTTTTAATACCACTGAGTCTTTTGTTCCACCTTTCCGAACCCGATATATCCAATGAGAAACCTGCTCTGTCTCCCGTCGCGACCTTTTCGATTGTGGGATATGATGCAGCAACCGGTGATCTTGGGATCGCCGTCCAATCCAAATTTTTCGCTGTCGGCTCGGTTGTACCGTGGGCTGAAGCCGGTGTCGGAGCTATTGCGACCCAATCTTGGGCAAACACGACTTACGGACCTAACGGCTTAAAACTGCTCAAAAGTGGTCTTTCCGCGGAACAGACCTTGGAACGCCTCATCGTAGATGACCCCGGACGTGCGACGCGGCAGGTAGGCATCGTCGATGCGAAAGGCAAGGTTGCCAACTACACAGGCGATGAATGTAACGAATGGGCAGGGGCAGTTTCAGGTAAACACTACACTGCTCAAGGCAACATTCTCGCGGGTGAAGATGTCGTTAAGGCGATGGGTAAAGCGTTTGAGGAAACAGAAGGTGAACTCACAGATAAATTAATGGCTGCACTCTTCGCTGGACAAGAACAGGGTGGGGATACACGCGGGCAGCAGTCAGCTGCTTTGCTTGTCGTTCGAGAGCAGAGCGGTTACGGCGGTTTCAACGACCGGTATATCGATCTGCGCGTGGATGATGCTGAGAAACCGATTGAAGAGCTTCAGCGGTTATTGGAGATTCACAAGAAATTGGTACCGCGGTAAATGCTATCGTCAGCGACCGAGCATGCAGCATCAGATTGCGCTGTTAGGCGAGTAACGTTATCAAATCTTCCGCTACAAAACCTCGCCTTTTAAGGCGGGGATGTAGTAGCGACTCATCGGTTGTGTCAAGAAAAAAACTTGACAATTCGCTAAAAATGTAGTATACTCTTACCAATACCGGGCGAGAGAACGCTAACTTGAGGCTTCCTGTCTCTTGTCTCTCGCCACCCATTAGCGTGGGTAAGGTATTCGGTAGTATTCACCGTGAACAATGTTTAGTCCTGAAAAGACTAAAACCACAACTTTTGATGGGATCACTATGCAACATTGATTGTATATCCCCATGAAAGCTTCGTGAAGGTTGAGAAAACGGACGTGCCGTCTCAACGTATCTGTGGAAGTCTATAGGTTTCTGATGCCCACCGTAGTGCGCCCCATGGCCCGCGCCTTTGTTTTTAGCGAACATTGTTCCTTTGGCTTAGACCAAATCTGAAAAATAAATTCGCATTTCAGAGATTTTGAAACTCATAAGAGGTTTCCGAAAGCAAGAGGCGCAATAATGCACGTCGCATTTGGGCGCGTACGCCGCAGAATTGCGCAACTACGAACCAGTTTTTCGTTAATGAGAAACGATTATTTAGAAATGGTATTAGACCCGAAGGAGGATACCTCAAAAGGTAACCAGACGGTTCCATACTTGCTGGACGCTAAATGAGCGTAGCGGTAACCCCTGAGAAACTCGGTCGGGAGTTCTTTGAAAAGAACCCTCGTCCTTCAGGGCGGGGAGCGGTCAGTCCATTGATTCATCCAATACGAGCAGTGGACGATTGAAACGGGAACGAATATAGTTCAGGGCTGATAGGACCGTTGGTGAACTTATGATTCGACGCTCCAATTTACGTTTGCCCGGAATATCGCTGATGACAAGACCAATCAATACCGTCAAAACGCCTTGCCCTGGTAAAGGTATCAGGATAATCCCGACAACAATAAGAATAACAGCAAGCAGATTTTTCAGGACAATCAGAACTCCCCACAAAATAGGTTGTCTGATACGACTCGCCCGTCTTTTGGACAGAAAATAGTCAAAGGGTAAGTAGGCAATGACCATTGCACACAAGCAGATACTACCCACTAAGCTGGCACCCGAAACAATACCGACTACCAATCCATGCGCTTTAAGCCATCCAAAGACAGCCAGAGAGAAAGCTTTGAAAGCATCAACAAACGACAAGAATATCCCCCCCTCACAACTTATCGGCGCGAAACAGCTCCACCGTCAATCGTCATAATATCACCACTAATATAGGCGGCTTCATCGGAAGCGAGAAATAATATCGCCCCGATATAGTCCCATACTGTTGCCCCTCGTTCAAGCGGCAGTGCGTCCACAGCGACAACAGGCAAATCAGGTAGCGTGTTGTCTTCAGGAATATTTTGTGATGCGTTCATACCGGTCGGTGCGCCGCCACCGGGTGCTACAGCATTTACTGTGATACCGTGTGGACGCAGTTCCAATGCCAGACTCCGCGTAAGTCTATTCAGTGCGGCTTTGCTGACACAATAACTGAGCACCCCGACGTGTGATTCCTCAGCATAGATAGAAGAATTGTTAATGATACGCCCGCGTATCCCCTGCTCTACCATTACTTTAGCGACCGCCTGTGCACATAGCAGACATCCTTTCACATTAACCGCCATTACGCTGTCAAATTGCTCTGGCGTAAGTTCAAACAACTTCTGGGGACCGAGGATACCTGCATTATTGAATAGAATATCAATCCGTTTAAACGTATCCACAGCCGTATCAACAGCCGCTTGAACTTGGTCAGGCACGGTAACATCCAAAGGAACAGCAATCGCTTTCCCGCCTTTGGCACGCACTTCGTCAGCAACAGCATCTGCGCTTCTACCACCGGCGACAACAACAGACGCGCCCTCACGAGCGAACGCCAAACACGCGGCTCTTCCGATACCTAATGGTCCGCCGCCACCTGTTACAAATGCAACTCGGTTTTCAAAACGCATTCTGTCTTCTCCATCACGCGATTTCTTTTTTCTGTTCCTCTGTTTATGTAACTATTTTATCATAACGTCTAATATTTAGCAAGGTTTCACATGATTTATTCCAGAAATATTCAGCAGTCAGTTATCGGTTGTCAGTGGTCAGTAGGCGAGGTTACCTCGCCAGCGAAGCGCGGGGTGGCGATGCGAGGATTGAATGGTTCTATGATTTATTGGATACATTTAGACTTAAAAATCTTCGTTTTAGTGAACATGACTTTCAGTTCATCAAGAAACCTGAAATCACCAAAACGCAAGTGAAACTCAATACGTTTTCACACCACAAGCGTTTGGGTGTTGGGTTTCGCTATGTTTATCTTCACGAACCGGTTATTGAAACTCGGAATCTCCTGTATAATTGAAAAGTTCTCGGTCTTTTACCGCTCTACCCATAGGTGTCAATTTAAGAAACAACTTCTTCGTAGGTTGGGTAGAACGGTGAAAAAACAGGTAGACTTGATACATACACACCCCCAATGTTGACAAAAAACCGCTGCTAACCCAAGAATACAGTGAAACCCAACGTCTTGTGAAAAACGTTGGACACTTAGGAAACCCGAAAATCCGAGAAATCTGATAAATCAGCGTCCCTTGGCGATTCAGACGACATATATCGCACTTCATACCTTGAAAAAACAGATTGATTTTCACTAAATTGACACGTATGGGTCTTTTACCGCTCTATCCATAGGTGTCAATTTAAGAAAAGAGTTATGCGCTGAATATCCCAGGCCGGTAGATGTGGTTTCCTAACCACATCGGATCCTCCGCGAGAACCTTCAGCTGCAGCGTCTGCTAAACAGGGTTTCCGCTAAACAAGAAAGCGAGGACTGGGTTGGGATAAGTCCGGTTCGGTTAGGAATGCAGATCGCATTTGGGCGTGTACGCCGCAAAACCGAACCTACCGGGCCTGGGGAACCGCTAAATTGACACGTATGGGTCTTTTACCGCTCTATCCAACCTACCTCAATACTGGAGATTACCGATTTATACAATTTTAACTTGACAAACTTTTGTAAAAAACCTTATTATAGTTAGTGAGGTAGCATAAAATGTCGAAATTTATGCTGCATTTCACGATTCATGTAAAAAAAAGGAATTCTCATAGTGGCGCAGACGCAAAAACCGATTCGCTGGTGGCCTCTCTTTGCTATCCTCAGCCTTGCCATTTCAGGCATCGTAGTAATCTGGATATTGGAGGCAGGCCATCGTCAAGACAAGGTCCTTTGGACAACCATGGTTGTTATCCTGACAACCTTCCTTGGAGTCTTGTGGCTATTAGGTTTTTCTCGTTTGCCCTGGCGGATTAGGTTAATTGGCGTTGCCATAGTCGCCTTGTGTGTCTTTCTCAGCGCAAGTCTATTCGAGTTCAAAGGATTCAGTGGCGATCTTACCCCTATATTTGAATGGCGATGGCAGGAGAAACTCACAACTTTCCGTCAGGATTCAGGTAGCACGTCCAATACCGAAATGCCCGCGATGGACTACCCACAATTCCTCGGGCAGCATCGGAACGGTGTCGTGTCAGGTATCAAGTTAAATCTTGATTGGGACACGCATCCACCCAAACTTGTTTGGCGACAACCCATTGGTGCTGGCTGGTCAGGCTTTGCAGTCGTTGGCAATTCAGCAATTACGCAAGAACAGGAAGACGACTGGGAAAAAGTGGTCTGTTATGAATTACACACCGGCGAAATAAAATGGAGCCACCAAGACTCAGCACGCTACAATATACCACCTGCGGGGCTCGGGCCACGAGCGACACCAACTATCTCAGGAAATCGGGTTTACACTGTCGGTTCAACAGGGATTCTCAACTGTCTGGACTTTGAGACCGGTGAACAACTCTGGACGACCAATATCTTTGAAGAAAACGAAGCAGATGCGCCGCCTTGGGGTGTAAGCATCTCACCGCTTGTTCTTGGTGAACTCGTTATCGTTAGTGCTGGTGGTGCCGTGGCATACCACAGCGAAACAGGCGAAATCGTGTGGACAGGTTACAGAACCCAAAGCAGTTATAGCTCACCCCTTTTTACAACCTTGGTAGGGACCGAACAAATTGTGCTCTTTAACCAAGGATTAATCACTGCACATGACCCTTTGAGTGGGCAACTTTTGTGGAAGCAACCGTGGTCCCCAATAAAGGCAGAATGTGTTGCACAGCCGGTACCGCTCGCCGATGACAAACTCCTCGTCTCAACCGGCTACGGTGTCGGTGCCAAGCTTTACCATATCTCGCGTAACCCAACCGGTGAATTCAGCGTTTCAGTTGTATGGGAAACGATAAAACTCAAAGCAAAATTCACTAATATTGTCTATTACAAAGGCTATCTGTACGGACTGGACGACGGTATCTTCGCTTGCATAAACCCAGCCGATGGCACACGTCAATGGAAACGCGGTAGATATGGACATGGACAGACCCTCTTAATTTCGGATGTCCTGCTGGTACTCACCGAATCAGGTGAAGTTGTACTTGTAGAACCGGATCCGGAAAGCCATACCGAACACGCGCGTTTCGCGGCACTAAAAGGTAGGACATGGAACACCCCAGCACTTGCGGGTCGCTACCTTCTTGTACGAAATGATCGCGAGGCAGCGTGCTACGAATTACCAGTCATAAACACAAAATGATTCGCAACCCTTACATACTCTCGCATTCATAATATTATATTCCCTCGTATTCATTGAGAGTAAAAAAAGAGAAAGGAACAGGTCTGCAGAATGTTTAGACACATACGGAAGTTAGTGATACTTTTGATCTGTTGGAGCATAGCACTATTGCTCCCGATATTTACCGCGTCAGCGGGTACATACCGGAACACCCCGAGCAAATACCGAAGTACGATCGATTCGCCTTTGGAGGCTAATTTTGAAAGTTATATCAAAAGCCGGCGCAGCCGAAAAATTTTGGCATCAACTGATCGGACTAGCTTTGTTGTCTACGATATTTCAAAAAACAAAAAATTAGTGTCGATCAACGAAGATCGGCAAATGATGGCAGCCTCGCTCATTAAGAATTTTGTTATGCTTGCCTATTTCCACGAAGTCAAATACGGACGGCAAGCACACACTAATGTTAACAAGGGCAATCTGACGGCAATGATTCAGTGGAGCTCAAATACATCAACGAACTACTTTATTCGATTGCTTGGTGGGCCCGCTCGGGTGAATAAGATACTCCGCAGCAATTATCCATATTTTAAGCAGACTCAGATCGTAGAAACCATCCCGCCCAGCGGACGGACTTATAGAAATATGACTTCCGCACGCGACTTGAGTACTTTTTTCTTGCGGTTGTGGCAAGGGAAACTCCCTCATTCCGAAAAAATGAAGTGGTACTTCAAACTCAAAAATGGGGACTATATCTATAAACAGACCTATATTCCTTCATCAGTGGAAGTTTACAACAAAACTGGCACCGTCTACGGTTTAGTAGGTGACGGTGGGGTACTGGTTCTCCGTGACCCACAAGGCAGAGCAAGACCTTACATCTTCATTGGATTGATGGAGGACAGGACGAAGACGAACCGCAGAAACCGGTGGCAATCCTTTTATGATTGGAAGAATCGGCGTGCTTATATCTTACGTAGACTCTCTGAACAGGCTTATAAGTACATCTATGAAAAGCACTACGGCGGCCGATTAGCGCGCCACTAATCGGTGTAAGGGGACACTTATGCGACGCATTGTTGACATCGGCAGACGCATTGAACTCATACCCATTGATCCACATTTCCACGACATCACTATAGGGCTCTATCACCAGCAAACTGTCGACGCAATCACTGGCAAAGACGCCCCCGTTTTCTTGGTTCATACCTACAGTCACATTTCCGGTGCCGCCGAGAGAATCGAAGACATCAGACAAGCGATGCAAATACTCGGTGGAATGCTGAGAACACCTGATGGTTTGCTCTATTTCCCTTGTAACAATGTACACGAAGCGGCGTGTCGCCGTGTCTTTTTAGAAGCATGTAAACTCGCATCAAACACGCCCGTTGAACCACGTCCGCTCAACATACTCGATAAGAAATCGAAACTTACTATTACGGTTGATTCAACTGGAAAAGGTATCTATCGAGTTACAGCAGAAGGTGAGGGGAGAGGCGCAGCACGGCGGATCTCAGCGATTGCGGGTGGTTTGATGAAATTGGGTGAAATGGAAAGCATCGAAACTGATACTAAAGACACTGTCGCTTTTGCTTGCGCGCAGTCGCATGACGCACTTATCGGGCTTTTGCTGACGCGCGCGCCAAATGTTAGAATCGTCTTGCGAGAAGAAGAGATGGAAGCCGGGCGCGGTGTACTCACTGCACCGAGCCAACAGACCTAAAGGGAACTGAAGATGCAAAATACAATGACCGGGCGTGAACGTGTACTCGCTGCACTCCGCAATGAACCTACCGACCGCACCCCTGTCTGCAATCCGACCTCCGTCGCCACTGTTGAACTGATGGATCTTGTGGAAGCACCGTTCCCACAAGCAAATCGAGAACCGGAACTGATGGCACGCCTCGCCGCTACAGGATACACCGAACTCGGATTTGACACTATCATGCCCGTCTTCACGATTATCCAAGAATCCAGTGCACTTGGCTGCAAGATTCAGTGGGAACAGAAGGATAACTGGCCCACCGTTAGAATGCGGGAACCGATCTGGGAAGATGCCGATGACATTGTCATTCCAGAGGACTTCTTGACACACCCCGACACCCAATGTGTACTTGAAACGATTAAAATCTTGAAAAAAGAATACGGGGATGAAGTCGCAGTTATCGGGAAAACGATGGGACCCTGGTCGCTCGGCTATCACTGTTTCGGCGTTGAACCTTTCCTGTTGCTGTCGCTTGACGACCCCGGCAAAACGAAACTTGCACTCGATCGGATGAAGGAAGCCACTGTGCAGTTCGGTGTTGCACAAATTGAGGCGGGTGCCGATGCGCTCACGCTTCCCGACCACGCCACAGGCGACCTTGTTAGCGGTGAATACTATCAACGCTATCTCCGTGATCTTCACATCGAATTCGTTGAGCGTATTCCGATCCCTCTCATACTGCATATCTGCGGACGCACCGTTGACAGAATGGAGTACATCGCACAAACGGGTATGGCAGCATTCCATTACGATTCCAAAAACGAACCCCAAGAATCCATGGACATCGTGAAAGAACGGATTGCCCTTGTCGGAAACATTAACAACCCCGAAACACTGTTTTCCAAGGGACCGGAAGATGTCAAAGCAGAGGTTGTAAAAAACTTGGATGCGGGTGTTCCACTCATTGGACCGGAGTGCGCGATTCCACTCCAGACGACAATCGAAAATCTCCAAGCAATCCCAGAAGCGGTGCAGGAATGGCACCGTGCGCGAGTATAATAGAGATAAGTCCGTATAGACGCACGCAAAAGCCCTTAACGGAGAAAACACATGAAAAAATTGATTTGTTCGCTGCTAACACTAAGTTTAGCACTACTCGTTTTAACAACCAGTTACGCTCAAGAAGATACGGATCTTGAGACCTTGCGGGCAGCTGATGTCAATGCCGACGGGATGATAAACATCCTTGATCTGGTGCTGATCGCCTCGCACTTCGGCGAGACACTCACCGCGGATCAAACCCCTAATCCGGATGTCAACGGTGATGGTAATGTCAATATCCTTGACTTGGTCCTTGTCGCGAGCCACCTTGGCGAAACCGTCAAGCCATCTGTGGCGTTCGTGAGTGTGGATCCAGCAAGCGGTGCGGAACTTACTATGAACGATAGCATCACCCTGACTTTTGACAACCCACCAGATGATGTTACGGTGAGTACAGGCGTTGCTACAGTCACTGATAATACTGTCACAATTACAGGTCCCTTCACACCCGGCACACTTGAATTGACTATCACTTGGGCAGACGGAAGCCAAACACTTACCTACACTATTAAACCGTCTGTAGGGTATCTTAGCATTGACCCGACAATCGACATGTTGCTTACTGTCGACGGTAGCATCACGGTTACCTTTGATAATCCACCAGAGAACGTTACAGTCAGCACAGGCGTTGCTACAGTCACTGATAATACTGTCACAATCACGGGTCCCTTCACACCCGGCACCCTTGAGTTGACAATCACTTGGACAGATGGAAGCGTAACATTAACTTACACGGTCGCCGAACCGGATACTGAGGCACCTTCGATCACCGGTGGAACCATCAGTGATGGTGACACGGAGGTTGACCTTGAAACAATTCACAGCGATGCGAAGATTGAAATCGAGTTTAGTGAAGAGGTAAGCGGTAACATTGCCCTGCAAACCGAAGCAGGCGATGATGTCGGATGGATCGGCACAATTGAAGGCAATAAAGCGACGCTTGAACTCGTCAAAGGCAAAGAGCTTGATCCGGAAACTACATACGTCATTGCAGCAAAAGTCGAAGACGCTGCTGGCAACGAAACGGATATCAACATTACTTTTACTACCGCCAGTATATACGACGGCATCCCGATTGAAGTCACCGATGCGAACTTTGATACCATCGTGCTTGCGTCTGAGATCCCCGTCGTGGTTGAGTTTTATACGGATTGGTGACCGTTCTGTCAAAGAATGGTGCCAGTTGTCACCGAAATTGCTTTAGAGAACCGGAACACATTTATTGTCGCGAAGTTGAACAATGATGAAAATCGGGAAACAATCCAAAAATATGGGATTAGAGGACAACCCATTTATCTTGTATTCCAAGATGGAGAGGTCGTTGGACGTTTCGCAGGTGAGACACCGAAAGACGAGTTCGTCCAAAAAGTCCTTAACCTGATAGACGTTGAGGAAAATTAAGGGAAGATATCCGGTATATGAAGTGCCAACGTTTATTTAGACCAAAAATCAGTAAAGTTAAGACAAGTTTTGTTGCTCAAATTCGATAGGTGTCAAATACCCTAACGCTGAGTGTGGGCGTTTCTGATTATACACTTGTGTGATAAAATGACCGATGCGTTTTCTCGCCTCGGTGATGTTCTCATAGTCATTGAGGTGAACTTCTTCCTCCTTGAGAGTGCGGATGAATCTTTCAGCATACCCATTCTCCCAAGGACACCCTCTACGAGCTAACGAGATCTCAATGCTATGCCGCGTGAGCGTTGAGATATACGCATTTGAAAGATACTGCACACCTTGATCGGAATGATGGATCTCTGGGACGCTTCGCTTCAGTGCCGCCTCTAATGGTTTCAACGTCAGAGATTGATTCAAGTGATGGCTCAGATGCCACGCTCTTATCATTCGGGTGAAGACATCCATGAGAGCCGAGACATAGACGAAGTTTGCTTGCAGACGGATATATGTAATATCAGCAACCCAGACTTGATCACACCGAGAGATCTCAAGGTTCCTAAGGCGGTTGATCCAGGGACGCTCACCTTCAAGTGATGTCGTCGTTTGACAGGTGCGTTTGACGGCAATACAGAGACTTTCTGATTTCATCAATCGGGCGACACGTCGATACCCGACCTTGTAGCCCATGCGCACCAGCTCTGCCGTGATACGCCTATACCCATATTTCGGATACCGCAGAGATAATCGCTCTATTTCTTCTCGGAGAGCCTCTTCAGAGGGGTCGATCTTTGGTCGATAATAGAGGCTGCTCTTGTTGAAACCCAGCGTCTCGCAAATCTGTCGCATGGAATAATCGCTCCGCAACGCCTCAGCGATATCTCGCTGTTGAGACGGGGTCAACTCAAGTAAGTCGAGGCTTTTTTTTGGATGTCAAGTGCCAGGGTCAACCGCCCGACGAGTTGCTCAAGTTGGGCAATCCGCTCGGCAGAAGCGTTCGACTGCTTATCAGCGGGTTCAAAGAGGGTCGCCGCATTTTCAAGAAGTTGGCGTTTCCACTTTGAAAGTTGTTCATCGCTGAGGTTATGTCGCCGACACACTTCTGCTTGGGAACTTTCACTGCTGAGAGCCTCAAGAACGACTTCGGCTTTAAACTCGGCGGTGAACCTTCTTCGTTTGGCCATCGGATACTCCTTTCAAGTAGATGGGTATTATACCACAATCTTGTTTTAGAGAGTGGTCTAAATTTCCGATGGCAGTACAATAGCGATTGGAAGATACTGCAAGTGTAGGGCTGAGGCATGAATACAAGGAAAGAAAACGTATGAAACAGTTGATTTGTTTGTTGCTAACACTCAATTTAGCGTTAGGATTTTTGACAACAAGTTACGCCCAAGATGAGGATTTCGATGCTCGGAGCGCATCTGATGTCAACGCTGATGGCTTCGTGAATATCCTTGATTTGACGTTCATCGCCTCACATTTTGGTGCGACTCCGCCCGAAGATCAGGTTCCCAATCCAGACATCAATAGGGACGGTATTGTCAACATCTTAGATTTGGTGCTTGCTGCAAACTACTTAGGCAAAACATCCGGTATCCCTTTTGAAGTTACCGATGCTACTTTTGACGACATTGTATCGGGTTCCGAACTCCCGATCGTCGTAGAGTTCAAATCTGAGTTCTGAATATACTGTATACTGATGAAGCCTGTGGTCACAGCGGTAGCATTAGAATATCGGGATACCTTCACTTTTGCCAAGTTGGATGTGAATACTCAGGAAGAAAAAACAACTGAATATCACATACTTGGAACGCCTACCTATATCGTATTCAGAGATGGCGAGGTTGTAGGAAGGTTTGTCGGGGCAATGCCGAGCACTAAGCTGGTGGAACGAATTCTTGGAATTTTAGGGATTGAAAAAACTGAATAACACGAGTTAGAGATAGGGTGTATGCCCGATACCGAAGCATATCATTTGTTGGGTTTCGCTATTGCTATTTTCCCAGAGCGTTCATCGCAAATCGGCATTTACAGTATCAACCGGCGGGTTCTTGGTATTTACCGCTTTACCCAACCTACGTTTAGATTTCGATTTGATCGTCTTGGAAGAAACCCCCTAAATCCCCCTTATCAGGGGGACTTTGCGTATATCCATACCATTAGTTAGGTAATACCGTCTTCGATTTTATTATCCAACTCACGCTATAAAACCTAAGCAGTCCCTTTGGAAAGCACACCTACCCGAATAGATAAGCCGCCGCGGTGATAAAACCACCACTCCAGAAGTAGAACGACACATGCCAGTAGTGCGGGTATCCGCCATACTTCCTGCGTCATCGGTTGTAATCCGCTTTCTATCGCTGTTGGTACCTCTGCGGCTGGTGCTGTTCCAGAATGTGAAAGTACTGATTCTTTCGGATCAATCAGATTAACCGTGAACCGCTCAAGCTGCCTGTCATCAGCAAAGAGCGTGTAGACACCGACCTGATCCGTCTCGGTGAATATGGAATCCATCACTTTAACCGTCTTATCATTGGGTTTCTGCACGTGAAGGGTAACCCCCTCGCCTATCGGTGCAATTCTTACGTGCTCTCCAGCGCGGAACGCATGTTGGGTCTGTCCGTCTTGAAACACAAGCGGTTGGAGCGGGGCACTTCTCGCCTCAAACCACTCTAAACAGTGATAGAAAAATAGCGGTCCATCCGGGAAAGTTAGTGCAAAGGGAGAGATATCTGGGTTGAACGCATCAAATTCAAAAACAAGGAACTGGCTGCTTGATTCTTGACCGAGCCATATCAACGATCCCCTCTCCGTTTCAATAAGCGAATGTCCAGAGAGCGGTAATTTCCGGTACATAGATTCCAGTACTTGTAATCCTTGTATCGACACACCTACCATGAGCGGATGGGTTTTATCCGTCTTGATAACGCGCATAGGTGCTGTAACTTCCTCAAGGACACGGATATCTTCTGGTATAAACGGTAGATTGCTACCGGGATTGATGAAGATCAAGTGCGTTCCAGATGCAACTTCAGTAAGACCACCGAAAGCCTCGCGTCCAGCGGGTGTACCACCATCAAAAATTGCTATATGCGCGTCACCGGTCCCGTAATAATCCGCCGGTGCCACCCGATGGAGTTGGACGTGTTTCCCGTACGTCCTTAAAAGTGCTGGCAGCAAAGATTTCTGATTGTCACTGACGAGCAAAATTCGCAGCGGGGAAACGGTAGACAGGAGTGCCGAGGCACTGTTATCAAGCAGAAAGTCATCTTCTAACCGAAGATGTGCACTCATAACCTTCCCCACTAACCCGCTCGGATCCCCTGAAAACAGGATAGATTTCGTTTTGTCCGGAGGGATAGTGACTGCTCTCTCATCAAAAGATTCGTTTTCTACCGCCAATTGCACGTCTAATTCTCTGGGAGCATCCGTGAAATTTCGGATCCCGATCAGCACCTCGTACTTGTCTGCTACGATTTCAAGGCTGAAATGAACGATCCCGACATTCTCCGCTGCCCCACCGACACCGATTCTATGAACCGGCAGCGATATATCAGGCAAGTTTTCAAAGTTATCGCTGATAAAGAAGACTTGGTCTTGTGGCGACTCTGCATAGTGTGTTGCAGCATCAAAGACGGGTTGGAGATTGCGCGGTGCCTCGCTTGGCGGGATATTTTCTATTGCGCGCTGGAGTTTGGCTGTATCAGTTGTGAAGGCTTCTTGGACAGCGGCGGCATTTGTCAGCATCAGCATCATCCCGCCACCCGCAGCGACCTGTTCTATGTGCTTCAGTGCCGCCTGTTTTGCCAACGCGAGACGGGGTTGTCCCATTTCTGTTGCCAACATACTCGCAGAGTTATCAATGATGAGAATTGCGCGCCCCGGCATAAATCCGGGTCTACGTAATGCCGGACGTGCTGCGCTGAACGTGACAAGCAACAAAAAGAGCACTTGTAGCATCAGGAGTAATAGGTTACGGAGTCGTTGGAAAGGGACATTTGCTCTCCGATCCTCATCAGTAGAGAGCCAAAGCATAATGCTGGGAACGCGGTGGGTGTGTCGGCGCAACTTTAGAAAGTGAAGTGCCACCACAATGGGGACGAATCCCAACAGATAAAACGCGGCAGGGTTCAGGAACTGCATTTTTATAGTTTTCAGTCGTCAGTTTTCAGTCGTCAGTTACAAGAGGTTATCGGTTAATCAAACCTCCTCTTAACTGATAACCGATAACTGATGACTCTTCCAAAACCTGTTTTAAGAAGTACTCGCGTTCTCCTCTTTTTCTTTTAGGCTTTGCATAACCTCTTCGGCATCGAGTTTGCCGACTTCACCATAGTCTTGTAAGCGTTCACACGCCGTCCGAACCTTATCGTGTTCGTCAATTTCCAAATAGAGGTTCGCCAGATTTTTGTGCATCTCCCGAAATACGCCTGGCCAATTCCGCTCACCTTCTTTGTCAACGATACGGGTTGCATTCTTAAACGCGGTGTTGACAACAGCGTCTAATTCTGCCTTTTCCTCATTTGAAATACGAAAATCTGGTTGTTTGCGTTTTTCGTTGTAGGCTTTCAATTCCCCAAGTGCCTTATCACATTCGTTGTATGTTTTTTCAATGCTTAACGCGCCTTCAAAAATTTTTGATAAAAATCCAATTTTCATTGCAATCTTCGGGCAGGAGACCCCATCCTTTAGGTTGGGGAGGAATGCCCGCTCCTGTAGTAAAAGTTGAGGCGTGTTAGCACTTTAAAATCAGATCGCTTCGCCCCTGTGGTTAATCGTTTGTTTCCCATACTGTATATTGAAAACAAACCCTTTGCGTTAACGCCAGCAAGTCGTGTTAAACCGTATTTGACATGCTTAATCAATGTATTTTTGACTAAGCCTTGACCTAATACAGTGCCGCCCACCCGTGAGCGTTTACCCCCCTTCGCTTCCTGTTGCCTATGCAACTCTCTTCGCTTTATCGGTATCGGTGAGACACACATTAAGTCCGTGTTATCAGGGACAGCCGAACCCCCAACCGTGTGATACGCCAAGCACCAGGAATCTACGCAATGTGCGTCAAAAGTTTCTGACATCTTGTCTGACGACTTCTTTAGTCCTAACCTATCGCGTATCTCTTTGGTTTCCCACCCTTGAAGTGTTAGCAACTGCCACTGCTTTCGGATTTCGGTATAAAACCACTGCTTACCGACTTCAAGTGGACTAAAAGAGGTATTCCATTTCTTAGCACGTTCTATTGTTCGTGCCTTAATATCTTCAACACATACGTGTGTGAGTGGATACACCTTTGAAAGCCAATCAAGTATACGAAGTTTCCAATCCCACCTTGCGCGCGTGCCTGCGGGGATACGCTCTCTATTCGCAAGACGGTTGGTTCTATTCTTGCGATTAGGACATTTACGAGAGCGTCTACTCCTACGCAACTCTCGACGTTTTTCAACTTTCTTACCGACACCCCTATGAGCATCGGCTTGCACATTCAAATAGGTATGAGATTCTGATGTGACGGTAAAGCCTTCCTTCTTACTACCGGGGTCTACACCTACGACTATATCTTGTGTGTATGCGTCTTCGGTAGCATAGTTAAGCCTGATACAGAATATACCATTAGACCAATAGGGCGTGGCTAAACCTTTCTTAATCAGCACGCCCGCCTTGTTAGCACGCGTAGGCATCAACTTCTGACCTGTTTGACTCGTCACCGGAACAAACATAGTTTGTAATCTCCCTTACGGGTTGTATATTGCCCCTTACAGATCACAATATCTTAGAGTGAATCAGACGAGGGGAGTATCCGAAACATTGTTTAGGCTGCCACGCCGAGATACTGCGATATTTTACTGTAGAAAATAGTTTAACTTGTGGAGTGAACGTTTGGCATACGCTTCGCACAAGCCCCATGCTTTAGCTTGGGGTTATTGACAGCGTCTCCGAACGGTATAGGTGCGGGTGAGACAAATGTGTCTCACCCGACAAATCATAGTGTTAGAAATCGGTTTTCAGTTCTCCCCATGTTACCGCCAACTTCTCACGTGCCTCGACTGCAAGCACAACCGGAACACTCAGTTCCATTGAATCCTGAATCTCTTCCTCAGTCAACGCCTTGGCGTATATGACGACTTCATCAATAATAGCGTCCTCTACTGGGTGGGTACCTGGGCTTTCCCCTGCCCCAATGTAAATCGCCGCCTCTTTGTACGCCGGCAACGCAAAGTTCTCAGGCTGCTCCCCAATGAATTCACCGTTGACATAGATCTTCCCATCTTTCCCATCGGCAACTAAAACGTAGTGATACCACTCGTCGAGTTCAAATGTGAAGTTTCCGAGACTTTTGTCAGCGTGATGACCTGCATCCCAAAATGGATTAAAATTAGGGTTCACCATAGTCCGGTATTCGCAACATCCGCCTGCAACGGCTTCAATTGAGACAATTCCATCGTACGCGACGTGTTCATTAAGGTAAAACCACGCTTCGATCGTAATCTCGCCCGTTTCGCCGGTCGGAACGATAAAGTCGTTCGCTTCCATTTGGACGAGACCGCCTCCCTTCAGATGCACCGCTTTCTTGAATGCACCATCAACGAGTGAACCTTTTCCAACCAGTTCCGCATCGTTCCCGTTACCTGAATCATCTATGAATCTCTTACCATTCAGACTGTCAAAAGAATAATAGACAAGGATGTCCTCTTCCTCAATAGCATAAGCGAACGCAACAGCAAATATACATATTGCTGAAAGGACCAACAAACATAAATTTCTACGCATTTTTCTTCCTCCTTTAGTGAGTTTAACTAAAGTAATTCTAACATAAATGGGTAACAGTGTCAAACGCAATATTTGGTTTTCAGTTTTTGGTTTTCAGTATAAATTTCTTTTATGTGTGTAAACTAAAACCAAAGTTGAAACAACACTAAATAGCCCCATTCAAAGGCGTTCACATTTTTAGTCAGATCTGTTGAGAAAAGGTTCGCTTTTCAAGCAATGTGAGGCATAGAACACAAAGACATTCAGTTTTAAGAAATTCTCGGGTTGCGCGCGTTTTTTTCGATCCGGTGCAGTTTGGGTTTGATCATTCCGTACAAGTTAAGGTTTTCAAAGACATCCTTCTTTTCCTCATTCCAGAGTTTCTCAGAATTCTGAAGATAGATTTCTTGACTCTCCCAGAGTTCACACACCAAATAACGACCTTTACTCCGCTGGCTCTCCCAAAGTTCTACATCAAGACAACCTGAAGCGGACTGAAGGGCAGGGAACCATTCTGTTAAAAGAAACTTCTTCAAACGGTTCGGTCTGACCCCCTGTTTTGCTGTTACGATATAGAAAGTGCCATGTTGGGACATTAGATATACCTCATTTAGTCACGGACAGATTGTTTCAGTTTGCCCCACAAGGTCGTCTGCTTCTCAGCACTCGGGGATATAGAGAGAAACCCCTCCGGCACCCACTCGGGATAACTATCTTTCCCGGCATGCTTTGTGATTTGGCGAGGCTTACCGCCATCAACAGAGACGACATAAATGTTTAGATCCACATTCGGGTTGCCCCAAGGATTGTCAATCTCCGCATCGTAGGCAATCCACGCACCATCCGGAGACCATGCCGGATGGTGGCTCCAAATATTAACGGGTGACACGCGGTGCGGATTTTGACCATCTACATCCATGATGTAGATACCACTTCCCATAAGACTTACAGTATAGGCAATCTGTTGACCATCTGGCGACCAGCAAGGATATCCCCCGCTATGTTGTTCTGCAATCACAATGCGTCTGCGACGTTTCCCATCGGCATCCATCACATAGATACCGCCAATGTTATCCCGGATTGTAGAGAAGACAATCTGTTCCCCATCCGGAGACCACGCCGGACCAGAGGTGTACCCTTTTTCGGCAGTAAGCTGTTGTAGATGCTCACCATTGACATCTATTTTGTAGATACTGCGGCTGGTGGTGTTGCGTTTTCTAGATGTGAAAGCGATCCAGTTGCCATCAGGGGACCAGGCAGGAAATATATCTGACTCGGGACGGTTCGTCAACCGTCGGGGTTCGGTTTCATTGAGTTTCATGAGATAGATTTCGGCATTTCCATCCCGCTCTGATACAAACGCAAAAGCGCGTCCATTGGGTGCCCACGCTGCGATGTAGTCCCGTGCGGGATGGTTTGTTAAGTTTCGGAGATTCTCGCCGTTTGTATCAATGACATAGATGTCAAAGTTCCCCATTCGGTTGGAACTGAAGGAAATATACGGAGCACTCCAAGCGTTTAGACTGATCAAAAATAGACTCAGCAGGAATGCTATTCCAAATCTTGTTCGGACATATTGCATTTTCATTTTACATCCCTCCAAAAATTCGCTATTTATTGAAGATAGTAAATCTACAATAGCAAGCTAACATTGCGAAGGAGAAGATAAAAGGATTGCGTAAAATGCGAACAGAATCCTTTTACCTCCTTCTGTGTCATTCACATGACACTTTCAAACAATTATCGGCTTGATTTCAAACCGAATCAGGGTCAAGGGTTATAAGGTATCCTATTAGAACATTTCAAACGCGATTTGCCCTAATAGTAACACCTATCAAAGACCCCAGCATGATATGCCAGGCCCTAGTTCATCATTCTCATCGAGACAACCGTAGGTGTCTTGGTGGCAGTTGTTATACCCCTGATTTGCTGCTTGATCGTAACAGTAACAGCAAAGCTGCGTATTTGGGTTGCAATCCGCACCACCACCGCAATTACCCTGTAGATCTGCATGCGATACGCTGAGGAGCATACCTGCTAATGATGTTGCGCCGATGAAGGCGGCGGCGGTAAACGCGCTTTGGCTTCCGACTTTACCTTCTTCACCCATGATAAAGCGAGACACTTTACGGTTCACCTGTTGGTGTAAATGAGTTCGCATATTAATATCACCTCCTTTCTTTTTCGATTTTCCGCCTATCCCTAAATGGATAGACAGGAAGCCTTGGTTGCCAACTTCACAAAAGTTGGAAACTCGTAATCCCGTCATGTAAGGCACTGCAGATTCTTGATATCCCAAAACGCACTTACATCATTCTACTACGCAATTTATGTTCGTCCCCAATACGTTTCGCAGGGTCCCCGTGCCCTGCGTGCGTTCAGATTCGGACAGGTCCCTGTGCCTATCCGAACAGCATCTTGATGCGTAAGTCCTATAGATTCAATCTTCCCCTCTCCAATGAACTTCATTTAGTCACCGACAGACTGCTTGAGTCTACCCCACAAGGTTGCTTGTGTGTTGATCGTCGGAGAGACGGGAAAAAAACCTGCGGGCGCCCACGCGGGAAAACGATCTCTCACAGGATGATCTGTTAATCGGCGTAGTTTACCACCCGCAGGATTCACGAGATAGATATTCGCATCCGGCTCAATATTCGGATTGCCCCAAGGATCAAGTTCCGCCTCATAGGCAATCCACTGTCCATCCGGAGACCACGCTGGCCTGTCGCTCCATATATTCTCTGGTGTCACTCTCCGACTGTTTTGACCTCCTGCACTCATAATATAAACACCATTGCCCGCAATACCTAAGGTATAGGCAATCTGTTTTCCATCTGGCGACCACGTCGGATTGCTCCCCTGGGTCAGTTTTCTTTGCCGTCTCCCATCGGCAGTCATCACGTAGACAGAAAATTTCCCATCCCGGTTGGAACTGAAAGCAATAGATTCACTGTCCGGTGACCACGTCGGATTATAGTTATCCGCTTCGGTTGAACCTGCTGGCAATCTTGAGGGGTTTAACCACACGTGGGACGATACGAACCAGCGACTGAAAATCCGAGCGGAAGAGGTTTTGCGGCTGGTGTTGGGTGCGGTGTGGGAGATACTTCTTACAAAAGGTAGTACTTCAAGTATATTTAAGGTGCTCTATAATGTGGTGCCGGTCGCGCCTGTTATCTCGGATCCGGGCGCACAGACGTTGTATAAAGGGCTTTCGTTTAATTTGATGAACGAGGTCGCGAATGTGCCGACAGTCGTTAGAGGTTCGGGATTGTTGACGGGTATAATACCAAATTAACGTGATTTGTATTATTTTTCCATTTTGCAAATCCACTGAAAACCGACATGTGCCTGCACCTTCTTTGTGTTTTCAGAGAACCATTGACACCTTTTCACAACGGCTTCTTCAAGTGCTGAGAGCGTTGTAAAAACTTTATTCACAACCACCTCTCGCAACAAAGGCCAGAGCCGTTCGGCAGGTTGAAGTTCTGGTGTGTACGGGGGCAAATGAAATAACTCAATCCCTTCTGGGACTTCTAAATCCTTACCCGTGTGAAAACCGGCACGATCTAACAAAAGGATTATCTGTTTCTTGCCTTCCGGGTTCACATCACGCGCAAACTCTGCCAAGGCAAGGTTCATGACTTCAACACTCACACTCGGCATCAGCAGCCAATAGGTCTCACCTGTCTGTGGACGGACAAAACCGAAACCATAAAACCACTTATATGCCGGACACACGGGGGCTATCGGTCTTTCACCTCGCTTCGCCCAGACACGCCGATGAACCGGCAATAATCCCAAGCGCGTCTCGTCTTCTGCCCAGATCTCTACCGGTTTCTCTGGGTGCTGACTTTCAAGCGTAGCTACCCGCTCCTTGAGTTTTTTTTAAAATGTTTGCTGTGCCTCGGGTGTTGCGGCTGCCTGATGTTGCGGACGAGGTGTTTGTAAAGTATAACCGAGACGTTTGAGATATTTCCAACCTGACACGTCACTGACACGACGCTGGAGTGTCTCAGATATCCACGCAGCCACTTTCGGACCCGTCCAAAGACCCCCATCACCAGGAGGCGCAGAAAGGGCAGCTGCAAGGGCGGCTTGCTGTGTTTCATCCAAAAAACGCACACCTGTATTATTTTTGCGTTTATCTCGCAAAGCGGCTTCGCCTTCAGCATTATAGCGTTTGAGCAACTTGCGAACCCAGTCCGGCGTGCATCCTACAATCTCAGCGACTTGCCGGGGGGTGCGTGAATCTCTGGTATCCGCAAGGAGCCAAATAATATGCCAGTGCGTCCGTTCCCGAAGACATTCACATTCAAGATACCTTTGTTTAACAACTTCTACTGAAAAGTGGGGGAAAACCTCATGTTTTTGCTTTTTCATCTCTTCACAATAACATATCTAAAAAATATACACAAGAATAGTCGCGTTAATATGGTATAAAATACGCACCTTCGGCGTTAGAGTCCGGTGAGTCCGCGATATTGACAGATGGCATGTTGCCAGTTGACGCGGTATTGACAGAAGATTCTTTTGATATGATGCAGTATGCCGAAAACGACGGTGGCAATGATACGCTGATGGTGCCGGTTACGATTCAAGATAATGTCGGTTATGTTGCAGCACTTGATAATACGAACAATCGGATTCGGGTTTGGGATACAAATAATAACAATGCACAGGTTGGCAGTGATATTTCATTGGGGTCGGGGAATTGGTATGGCGTGGCGATGTCGGGTACTTTTGTTGCCTCGGTTAATGATACGAACGATGTAATTAAGGTGTTTGATATTTCTAATAGTGGCGCGCAAATCGGGGAGGATATTGCACTCGGCAGTCGAAACTGGCGGACAATTGCGATGTCGGCAGGAGCATTCGTCGGGATAGTGAGTCGTAGTGGCGCGGGTTTTATTAAAATATTTGATACAAGCAATGAAAATGCACAGATTGGTAGCGATATATCTTTGGGTAACGTTGGCACTGGCTATCTTGCTATGTCGGGTTCACTTGTTGCAGTAGGTGAAAGCAATACTGACGATATCAGGGTCTATGATACGGACAATGATAATGCACAGGTTGGCAGTGATATATCTATAACGGGTAATCTGAACGATGTGGCTATGTCAGGTTCGCTCGTTGCCGCGATGATCAGTGCAACGATTGAGGTGTATGATACAAGTAATTCTAATCAGCAAGTCGGGAGTGATATTGCGACAGGGGTTTCTTCTCCAGTAGAAATAGCGATGTCGGGATCGCTTGTCGCTATTGTAGCATCGCAGAGTGATGAAATCAAAGTTTATGATACAAGCAACAATAACGCACAGGTCGGCAGTGCTATTGATTTAGGGTCGGGCATCTGGAGGGAAATCGCGATGGAGGGTGCGTTGGTCGCGGCTCTTGATGAATCAACGAATGAGCAGATTAAGATTTATGATACGGATAATGGTAATGCTCAAGTTGGTGGCACGATTTCGCTGCCGAGCGGTGGTTGGATTGATATTGCGATGTCAAATCGGTAAAGAAGGAGGTGATTACACGTGGAAACCTATACAAATGAACAGAAATCAGAGATGTATCGTTCGGTTTCTGACAATTTGACAGATTCTATTCCAGCAGACTCGCAACCAGCACGAGATCCAAGATATTCACAACCCCGTCGCGGTTGACATCCTCTGCGCCTTCCCATGTTTCACCGAGGCGTGAGGCGACTAATACCAAGTCTTGGATATTGACAACACCGTCGGCGTTGATGTCTGCAATGATCGGTAGCGGTAAGGTGATATTGCCGATGTTTTGAATCCATTGATTCCCATGAATGTCCATAATTTGAACTGTGACATCATCGCCCTCTGTAAGGTGTTCCCTTTTCACATCCACTTCAACGGTTGACCTTTCGCCTTCTGCCTCTGCTGTTCCTATGATAATTCTACCTCGCATCCGAACCACTTGCACTTGATAGAGTCCGCTTTTTGATGCCGCAACGATATTGAATCGAACCGTGTCGTCTCCGATCTCCTTAAGTTCGCTTTCTATAAAACGAGGGACGTTGTCTCGGATATGTGTATCATTGAAAAAATGATGCCGATCTAACCAGCGCGCCTCGTAATCCAGTAGAAAATCTTCACCTGTTCCCATCAACGCGCCCTTAACATCGGTATGATGCAATCCAAAGGTATGTCCGATTTCATGTGCGAATTGCCTTAAAAACAGGTCGTTCCCAGCAATCAGAGCGATTCCACCCGTTCTGTTACCCGCGAATTGCCATGCGTACGCGACACCGCCAACACCATCATCAAGCGAATCAAGCCCTGCGACAATAAGGACAAGTGCGTTGTCTCGCGTGGCAGGATGGTGTGCTAAATAGGATGGCAATTCGGGTTTCACACGGTTAAAGGTATCCGTGTGATAATAGTCTGTTTTGTGTGTGCCTCGGATGTGGTGGAAGCCTACATGCCCTGCTGGGGTGGTTTCATGTGTAAAGGTTTTCGGACCGTAGCCGTGTCGTTCCATTGCGTCGCGGTAGAAGTCTTGGGATTCAATCAGGAGTCTCACGATTTGACTGTTTGAGGGTTCCGGCGCGTCTGTCGGTTGGAAGTAGATTGTGCGGACGATGAACTGTTGTGCATCTGCAGCGAGGACGCAGCCGATGAGTGTGAGTAAAATAAAAAGTGCGAGCAGGAAGATGCGGTGGTGGCGGATGTGTTTCATTTTATACCCTATACTCAACTGTGTTGCAGTATCGGCATTTGGGTGCCTGCGGTTTTATGAGTTCAGCACAGTCAGGACATTGTTTCATGGTTCCGTTTTTCAAAGCGCGTTGATCTAATTCGTTTTGGTTTTTAGCCATCACCAGCACACAGATCAATGCGAACGGTCCCATGACAAAGAAACTAAGGACAGTCCAAACGGCAACATCTCTACCTCGATGATATGCGGCTACGCCTGTGACAACAGTCAACAAAACCCAACCTAAAAAGGGGGCGAGCAGTGTGAAGAGTGTAAAAAAAGTGAGAACGCCTGTGTTTTCCATATCAGACCTCGTAAAACAGATTTGCGGAAAAGTATAGCACGGAGACAGAAAAAATCGCAAACTAAAAGTAGACGGTACGCGGTAGAAGTCTCTCAACTTGCAACGGTTGCGAGTTGGGGATGTGCGATTGGCTTGACACAGGCTTGTGGGTGGTGTATAATTCTTGCAATGAAGGAGGGGCGGTTGCCGCCGCCCCCTCGGTGACCCAATTACCAAACAAGGCTTTTTTGTATGCTGGCATTGGCGTTTTTATTTTAACACACCTGCTGGTATACGTCAAGCCTAAAATCTCAAAGCGAGGTATATAGTGGATTCCCTAATCTGCTGCGCTTTTTTTATAGGAGAAACTATGAATGACGAGATTAAGGCAAAAGGAAATCAAGCCCATACACCTACCCGTTCAGAATGGCTTGCGATGCGGTTAAATGCTGAATACCCAAACGATCTATTTTCTGCTTCTGAACTTCAAGGTTTACGTATTACTTTTGATACGGATTATAAAGATACCATTATTGTCCGATGTATACAAGCGGAGAATCTCAGTAATTTTAATACATGTAAAGAGGTTGTAGACAGAATAATAAACGATGCTTGCAATAGAGTTAAGTCTGCAGCGAAACTTTATAGATGGGACTCTTGGGTTAAAATTGAGATTGAGAAGTGAACATTCGATAAAAAAGTGAGAAAAGGGCAGAATTTTGATGGTAAATCGTCAGAATTCTGCTTTTTTTGTTGTTTTTATTGCTTTTGTGCTTGCTTTATATGTTAGTATAGGGTATAATTATATCATAACAATCAAGGGTGGCGACCCGAAAACGCATCTGTAAGGAAGCATCATGATCCAGAAAGCCCTTAACTGCCTGCTCTCCGAAAACAACATGAGCGGGTATCAACTTTCTAAATTGACGGGTATCGGGGAAGTCCAAATCTCTCGATACCGTAAAGGTGAAACAACCCCACGCCAGAAGACGCTGAAGATTATCGCTGAGGCGTTTGGAAACATAAGCCATCCATTGACCATCCGCTGAGAATGATGGAGAAAAGTCATTTGCCAGATGGTTTGTTAGGTTTTGAAGGTCTTTTCCATTTATCTCCATCACATAGATGTCATTATCCCCTGTTCGCATAGAAGTGAAACCAATATGCGTCGCACCTGATGCTTGTCCACAAATGTCTACCACGAGCTGATAGCACACTAACAGTATTATGGACACTAACACAGAATAGGTAAATTTTCGTTTCATCTTTTTACGCCCTCCTGAATATTCCTTTTGAAGGTGGTGCTGGAATTATACCCATAATATGTCCCTGATATCCTCGGACCTTCCACTTATTTACAAATTCACTTCTGCTTTTTGACCCCTGAAAATTGTCCAACATCCTTAAAAACAGCAAACTTGCCATTAACTTAGCACAAAACCGAAGATAATGAGATAAAGAGACGGTATAAGATAATAAATAACGTCCCTTTATCTCTTTTCCTATCATCTGGTCTACAGGACTACAAACACTGGTTTGATTTCAAATCGGATCAGTCCACCATAACATTTTTGGCAGCACATCCAAGATTCGATCTGCTCTACCAGTGTCCGAGTGTCAATTAACAACCTTCCAACAAGAGAACCCAGGACCTTCCGGAGGTGGATCCCCCTTGCATTTGTAGTCATTCTGGACGCAGTTTTGATAGCCTTGATTAGCCTCTGCATCCCAACAGTAACAGCACCAAGGGTCGTCAGCAGTGCAATTGGCACCGCCACCACAGTTAGTATCTGCTGCTGCATTGGGTGTACTGAGAAGCATGCCTGCCAACGATGTCGCCCCGATGAAGGCTGCGGCGGTAAACGCGCTTCGGCTTCCCACTTTCCCCTCTTCTCCCAAGATAAAGTGAGACACTTTACGGTTCACCTGTTGGTGTAAATGACTTCGCATCTCAATATCACCTCCTTTCTCTTTAGATTTTCCGCCTATCCATGAATAGATAGACAGGAATCCTTGGTTTCCAACTTCACAAACGTGGAAACTCATAATCTTGTAATAATAGGCACTGCAGATTTTTGATATTCCAATTTCAATCCGCAACGCACTTACGTCGTTCTATTTAGATTCAATCTTCCTCTATCGGATGTGCCTCATTTAGTCGTGGACAGGCTGCTTGAGTCTGCCCCAGAGTGTTGTTTGTGTCTCTGCGGTTGGAGAAACAGAGAAATAACCCGCGGGCACCCACGTCGGCCCCATATCTACTCCCGGATGGCGTGTCAATCTGCGGCGGTTCCCTATGGTGTCATTGACATCTGTTCGATAGATGTCAGAAGTTCTATACCACCAGGACATGAAAGCAATCGTGTGTCCATCAGGGGCCCAGGCGGGCGACGTCTCACCGTTCAGATGGCGGGTGATCTGTCTGAGATCTGTCCCATCAACGTTTAGGATGCAGATGTCATAGCCTCTGAAAAAAACTGCGCTAAAGGCAATCTGTTTCCCATCCGGAGACCACGCGGGCACATATGCCTGGTTGGGTTGGTTTTTGAGCCTGCTCTGATTTCCGCCATTCGCATCCATTATATAGATGCCAGCCGGGTCCTTGAAAGAACGAAAAGCAATGAATTGGCTATCAGGGGACCAAGCCGGGGTGTTGTTCTTCTCATCCGCATGCGTCAACTGTTGGAGATTCGCACCACTGGGTTGGATTTTGTAGATGTCAAACGTCCCTGCTCTCTCGGAGACAAAAGCAATCCATCGTCCGTCTGGAGACCATGCTGGATTAAGGTCTCGTGCCGGATGGTTCGTCAAGCGGTAGGATACCTTTGTATTGAGATTCATCACATAGATTTCGAGATAGCCATCATGCCGAGAGGAAACATAAGCCATCCGATGTCCGTCCGGCGAAAACGCTGGTTTAAACTCATGCGTTGGGCTGTTTGTTAGGTTCTGGAGATTCTTTCCTTTTATATCCATGATGTAAATGTCATAATCTCCATCTCGGTTGGAACTAAAAGCAATGGACGGAGCATCGGATGCGTAGACATATAGGTTCGCCGCCAGCAAGAAATACGCTAAGAGTAGTATTGTCTCAAACATGATATAAGTCAGGTGCCGTTTCATTTTTATACCCTCCACGTCTGCCATTCAGAATTGATTTTACCACTTTGTCCACTCAGAAAATTGATAAACCCCTTGTCAGACAGGAAAAACCTATTTTGTCCCAAGATATAGAAAACGAACATTGTCCGACATCAGCACACCTAAATGATAGCAACTTTCCAACTTTTTGTAACGGAATTAGTCGTTTTGGACTTGCAAAAAGTTGTTAAAAAAGTGTAATAACCCCTTGTAAATAAAGGGGTTATGTGATACAACACAGATAAGAAAATAGGGGGTTAAAGCCCCCTATTGAAACCCGAAAGTAGAGTTGCTTTTTTCGGATTCCACGCTTATCTGATTATTGTATCAGAACCTATCAGAAAAAAGCAACTCCTTTTCACAAATAGGAGTATTTTCTGATGGATTTGATCAGGATAATGGAGACGTTCCCGACGCAAGAACATTGCATCGAGTATTTAGAGCATCTGAGATGGCAGGGATCGCCAGAATGTCCACATTGTGAGTCTACACACATCAGACGACGCAACGAACATGATATAGGGCGTATCGGACGCTACAACTGCCACGATTGCCGATCCACCTTCAAGGCAACACACGGAACAATTTTTCAAGGGACGAAGATACCGCTTCAGAAGTGGTTTTTGGCGATCGCGTTGATGGCGAATGCGAAGAAAAGCCTCTCAAGTTGCCAACTTTCACGCGATTTAGGATTGCCACAGAAAACATGTTGGCGTATAATGATGGCTATCCGTGCCGAGATGGGTAAGGATAACGTCTTACTACAAGGGATTGTTGAAGCGGACGAAACCTATATCGGTGGCAAACGCAAGAAAGACTACGATAAAGAGATTGGCGAACCCCGTAAACGCGGACGTGGAACAGCGAAAGATGTAGTGCTTGGCGTAGTCGCAAGAGGCGGGAAAGTCGTCGCTGAACTTGTTGGGAATGTCAAGGGTAGCACAATCGCTGAGTTTATCAAGACGTTTGTCAAAACAGACGACTCCGAACTCTATACCGACCAGTATAAAGGCTACAACGAGATCGGTAAACAGATGAAGCATGAAACGATGAACCGGAGTCAGAAATGGGAGCCGGGTGGGATACATACCAACACAATGGAAGGTTTTTGGTCTTTCGTCAAACGGGCGTGGTATGGATCACATCACCACTATTCAACAGCATACACCCCCTTGTATCTCGCAGAGGCGTGCTATAAATACAACTACCGAGAAACTGACATCTTTGTAAAGTTTCTCACCGACAGCATGGAAAATGATTCGGAAATTTAAAGTCAAATTTAAAAACTTCTCAAGTCCAAAACGACTAATTCCGTTTTGTAATAAGGGAGATGCGGCGTTGACAGAGATGAGAAATAAATATACACCATAATCTCCATCATCCCTCATCTTCCAGTTTACACAAGCACGGCAAATACCAAGTCGTTTTCAAACGGATGATCAACAACCTGAACATTCACCGTGTTGTACCCTCAACATTACGGCTTTGTCCAGCAAGAGATGCCTGGGGTCGGAACATAATCCGCGGGCTGGCAGTCATACGTGCCTTGCGCACAACCTTCAAAAGGTGCATTTAACCCCGCATGCCAACATCCACAACACTGGTCGGTGTCACCACAGAAAAAATCGCTACACTGCCAGGCAGCACTTGCGTTAGGGGTGCTGAGGAGTGTGCCTGCTAATGATGTCGCACCGATGAAAGCGGCGGCGGTAAACGCGCTTTGGCTCCCCACTTTACCCTCTTCACCCATGATAAAGTCAGAAACCTTACGGTTCACCTGTCTGTGTAAATGACTTCGCATATCCATATCACCTCCTTTCTTTTTTTAATTTTCCGCCTATCCATGAATAGATAGACAGGAATCCTTGGTTTCCAACTTCACAAACGTGGAAACTCATAATCTTGTAATAATAGGCACTGCAGATTTTTGATATTCCAATTTCAACCCACAACTCACTTACGTCGTTCTATTTAGATTCAATCTTCCTCTATCGGATGTGCCTCATTTAGTCGTGGACAGGCTGCTTGAGTCTACCCCACAAGGTTGCTTGTGTGTTGATCGTCGGAGAGACGGGGAAAAAAACTGCTGGCACCCACGTCGGTTCTATATCCCATGCCAGATGGTGTGTCAATCGGCGGCGATTGGTGCCGTCCACATCTATGCGATAGATGTCATAATTTTCCACCCACCCGGAGATGAAAACGATCCATTGTCCATTAGGTCCCCAGACCGGAGACGCATCCTCTGCTGGATGGTGTGTCAATCGGCGGCCGTTTTGTCCATCGGCATCCATGATATAGATGTCCGTATTTCTCAAACGCGTCGTCGTAAAAGCGATCTTTTTCCCATCCAGCGACCAAGCGGGCGTGCCCGCGAATTGCTGTCGATTTGTGAGTTGTTTCAGTTTTCGTCCGTCCACAGTTATCGTCCAGAGGGCACCTTCGGAAGAGAAAACGATGGATTGACCATCCGGGGACCAATCCGGGTGGTGGTTGCTATTCCGCTCGTGCGTCAACTGTTGGAGATTTGAGCCGTCCGGTTCGATTTTATAGATGTGGCGAATCCCGGTTCTATGGGATTCAAACGCAATCCATCGTCCCTCTGGGGACCAGACCGGATGATAATCTCGTCCCGGATGGTTTGTCAATCTGTGGAATGCTTTCGTCCGAAGGTTCATCACATAAATTTCCATATTGCCATCCCGACTCGAAACATAAGCTATCCGCTGTCCGTCCGGCGAAAACGTAGGATGATACTCATGCCCTGGATAGTCTGTCAGCTGCTGGAGATTCTTGCCGTTTATATCCATCATGTAGATGTCAGATTTTCCACCCCGATTGGAACTAAAGGCAATATGCGGAACATCGGATGCATAGACATATAGGTTCGCCGCCAGCAAGAAATGCCCGAGCAGTAGGGTCGTCCCCAACACAACAATATAGGCAAGTTTTCCTTTCATTTTTATCCCCTCCATTCATGTCATTGAGATTTTCCAGTTTCAGAGGCATTCAGTTCTCGGTTCTGCCTCAGCACTCGGTAATCGGTAGACGAGGTTTCCCGAAGCCGCGCCTATAGCGAAGAATTTTACGCGAAAATCGGAATTACGAGAGAATAGTCTCCGATTGCTAACAACTGTGGTAGCAAGTTTCGTGCCGATTTCGTTAATACCGCGCAGATAGGACTCTCTACAGAATAGCCATAAAGTCCTGCACAAAATGGGGCATACCTTAGTTCCGGATCGCACAAAATAGGGCAGAATTAACACAGCGATAGTACTGTGGGGTATCTTCTATCCTCCTTAAATTATCGGGGCATAAAATACGCCACCCATAAGTGTCAATTTAGTGGTCATCCAGGCCCGGTAGGTTCGGTTTTGCGGTGTACTCACCCAAATGCGATCTGCATTCCTAACCGAACCGGGCTTAACCCAAGAACAATAGGCTCCTTTGAGCAACGGAGACCCTAACCTGAAAAACGCGTGCTTGTTCGGAAACCAACATGAGTGAAATCTCCAAGCCTGAAGCATGGCAGCGTGGGGTCCATATCGGTCTGCATCACGATATTCATTTTCTCAGATACGCGCAGCGACGGGTTTTCGCGGATGTCCCGGTTCGGTTAGGAAACCGAACCTACCGGGCCGGAGGGATTCAGCGCGTAAATTATTTCTTAAATTGACACCTATGGGGCATAAAATACGCCACCACAAAGAATTGTCACAAGTGTTCCCGTTATAATTATTGGCGCGAAATGCACCAAATGTTGAATCGCCAATGTTCCACCGAAATCTTCAAACTCCCCGACTTTGCCAATTCCTTGAGTTCTTGAACGCTTTCATCAGATAATCCTTCCGGGGCAGGTGAAACAATCACATTCTTATTATAAAGATCTGAAACAACCGCCGGCTCTTTCCTAAAAGAATGGAGTAAAAGAGAGGGGAAATTTCGTCTTGAAAGTCAAGGCATTAAGTGCTACAATAACCGCATGACATTTCCTGAAGCGATCCTCCTCGGGATCATACAAGGCTTAACCGAATTCCTACCCATTAGCAGCTCAGGACATCTCGTTTTGGCACAGCAGTTCCTCGGACTGAAGGAGCCTCTCGTCTTTTTCGATGTAATGCTTCATGTCGGGACGTTAGCTGCTGTACTTGTTGTATATCGTGAAGCGATAGGGAAGTTAGCAATTGGTGGGCTTTCTACGCTTGGGAACTCGCAATTTTGGCGGGAACCGCGGACGATATTCAATACATCAACCGAACTCAAGTTTATATGGCTGATCCTGCTCGGCACTATTCCGACCGGTGTCATCGCGGTGCTATTCAAGAATGAGTTGGAGTCTTTTTTTCATGAAGTTCGGCTTGTGAGCATCATGTTAATTCTCACCGGCGTTATTCTGCAATTACCTCGCCTCCGCACACAGGATGCAGATGGTTCTGATGATTCAACTGATAAATTGAAAACGTGGCACGCGCCGCTTATCGGGATTGCGCAAGGCTGTGCGATTACACCCGGTATCTCTCGTTCCGGAACGACAATCTCGCTGGCTCTGTTCTTGGGGATTCCAGCCAAAACGGCCGCGGAATACTCTTTTCTGCTCTCAATTCCCGCGATACTCGGTGCAGTTGTGCTGAAAATCCGAGATGTCGGGGACACCACCATACCACTATACATCGTGGGCGCGGGAATGCTCGCCTCGTTTATTGTCGGTTATATCGCGTTGCGGTTGCTATTGGTCGTGCTAAACCGAGGCAAATTTTCTCTATTTTCCTATTACTGTATCGCTTTAGGATTGGTTTCGCTCTTGATCGCCTTAATCCAATAAGTCGCGACACACCCAAGGATTTTTTGATTGTAGTGGCGCATCTCTGGCACTACACCGATACTGTTTAAGAGGTCACAAATTTTCCTATCATTCTGGAGTGTGTTCCGGATCCATTTTTTCCCAGTACATCTATAAATCAGACTGGCGAGATACATCTGCAACGGTTTAAGCCTGAAGCGTTTGAGATAACGGAGTGGAAACCCTAAGCCGTGTCCAGAAACAGCGAGCGTGCCACCGGGTTTCAGGACGCGTGCAAGCTCAGTCAAGGCAAGTCTATCATCTGGAACGTGTGGCATGACGAGGAAGCAGGTTACGAGATCAAAGGTTTCATCAGCAAAAGGCAATATCGGGAGTGAGGCACGTAGCAAGATAGGAACCGCGGCAGGTGGGTCTATTGAATTTTCGACTTGAGAACGTCCAAATACCAAGAATGTCTCATCTACATCAACCCCGATGAGGAGTTCCGGTGCGTCGGTGGAAAGTGCGACAAGGAGATTCCCCGGTCCGCATCCGACATCCAGCACTCTCTTGCCAGCAGCATTGATATTCAGTGCCTCAAGTTGTTTTTGCGTTGTGCCGCGTTTTAGTTCACGGTAAGCGTTCTGAATGTAGGCAGAATGCCATTTTGTCAATCTATTTTTCATTTTATGAACGGTCAACCTCTTACTAAATTGTGGCAGGGCTATTTATAGTGGATCCCAGAATTAATGGGACACTTTGCACCGGCACGGTTAGGAAACCGTGCCTACCGGGGGACTGCAGAAGTATCTATTTATTTCTAAACTTTACTATAGTTTCAGTTTTTTATCCATTTTGGTAGGAAAGTCGCGAATCGGAGCGTGCTTCTACAGGGGTATGTTGAGGTTTAGCGTTCACTTTTATCGTAGAACTAAATGCCATGAAACTGTGGGGAAACTGTCGTAAGTTGAAAACGGAACAGCGTAAGTCCAGCATCATTGGTGATATGCATCTATTGACTCAATCCCCATTATCCTTAAAAAACTGCCTGTAAATATCTTCCAATTTCTGCATGGATTCCGTACTGTTGAACTTCTGCTGAACAGTTGTGCGAGCGTTTTTGCCCAACTTCCTTGCAAAATCGGGAGCAGTTAGCACTCGATCCAGTGCCGCCGCTAATGCTGTCGGATCCTTCGGCGGCACCGGAACGCCGTTTACTTCGTCTTCAAGCAGATCTGCGATACCCCCGACATCTGATGCGATGCACGGCATCCCAATCCCCATTGCCTCAATCAGTGCATTTGGAGAACTCTCGTGTAGCGAAGGGAGAACAAAAACATCTGCCGTTAGCAGCACAGAAAAGACATCTTCACAAAAACCGGGGAACGCTATCTGTTCCGAAAGTCCATATTCTGTTACGAGCGCGCGGAGTTCCGACTCAAGTTTACCTTCACCGAGAAACGTGCATCGCCATGCAACATTTTGTTGCTTCAGCAGGTTTAACGCCTCTATTAGATAACGATGCCCTTTTTCGGGTGCGAATCGTCCGACACTGACGATTAGCTTTCCCTCGGTTTCAGGTGTTTGCCGCTGCGCCCATACCTCGGTCGGTAATTCTAATAGGTTGGGAATGCTATGAATCTTCTTGTCTGGATACCGCTGGCAGAGATAGTGTTGAATCGGTTTGGAATTCGTCAGAAGGACATCGGCGGTATTGTAGATGACCTTTTCGGTGAGCCAGAGCCTGAACTTGCCGTATCGTGCATGGTAATCACCGCGTTGTGAGGCGACAAACGGGATATGCCGCCAGAGACCACATCTACGGGAGAGTCCACAGAGGAAATTGGAGTACCACAGCCAACTGTGTACGATGTCGGGTTTAATTGCGTTGACAATACCAGCGATTGCGAACGCTTTTTCCAGCAGATGCCTGCGTTTGTCTCGAGTCATGAGTGTGGTAACTTCTCGGACGCAAGGTAGTGCAGTGAGTTCCGCAACACGCTCTCCCTCGGCACGGCTCAGCACAACAGATACTTCATACTGTTCTGGCGGTAACTGCGCTAAAATCTTAAGCAGCTGCGATTCGGCACCGTCTTTTGTCATGGAATCAATGACATAGAGAATTCGCACTTTTTTAATTTTCCTTGCGGTTCGGTGAGGTAAGTCGTGTTAACACCTGCCTCGGCGTATATCCGTCCCGGTGCGTTGCTGGGGACTACGATCTTTGGTTAATGCCCGTAGCAGGCAACAACGCTGACTGCGCGTAAGCAAAATTAAAAAAGCAGCTACCAATACGTGTAAAGCAGGACTTCCCCCACGATGAGTTGTGTGACGAGGATGCCCGCGACCCAATAGAGATCTGCCAGCGGACGCGCCGTGAGGTGTTTGGCAACCGGAATAACAAAAAAAGGTACCATGAAAATCCAGATACGCTCAACTTCCATAGTAAATAAGGTCGAGAAGGTGAAAAAGAGGAGTGTGATCAGGAAACCGATGACAAAAGTGTCAGTGTTCTCGTGCCGGAAGATCCAAGGCGTATGCGGCTCACCGATTTCCTGTTCAGATGTGAGCGCGTTCTGCCGCCACTCTCTTATTGTTGAGACAAGCTGCCGAAGCCAGACGGCTGTTATTGGAAACCCTACACCGATAAGGAAGGCGAATAGGTTGGCAACACTCAGATGGAAATAGCGTCCAACACTTTCGTAACCAGTCCCCATGCCCGTCTCGTCTTTTTCAATAGCTGCGATGAGTGCCTCAATTGGACGGAATCCGGTCGCGACGAAGAGCAGGAGGTAAAATCCGATGAATCCGGAACTCGCGAACAGCAGAACCTTCAGATACTGCACGAACCGTTTCCGTTCCAGCAAGGCGACAACGCACAAAAATACACCGACGATGACCGTTGAATACGTCATGAACATGCCGAGCGCAAGCGAGACTCCTGTTAATAAACTGTAGGGACGGAATTCATACCATTTCTGATCCGATATGGTTTCTCGCTCTCGCGCGACATAAAAGAAGTAAACACTTAGAATCGGGAAGACGCTGAAAGGACCATCCATTGAGGTGCCGGTGAACATCACAAAATTGGGGGTGATAAGGAAAAGGAGAAGCGCGTATCGTCCCGCCTTCTCACCGTAGAGCATCTCCGCAAGCCGATAGATCGGTATCACCGTAAGCGCGGTAAAGAAGATTGAGGCTAACGATGCGGATATGAGATTGTAACCGAAGAGCCCACAAACATGCCATAGGAAAAGCACACCGCCCGGCGGATGCGTGCGTGTATGCCCAGAGAGCGTATCAAACAATTCCGGTTTGCTATAATCCCTAAGAAATCTGCGGATCCCGAGTTCGTCAACCCGCGGCACATCGCCATAATACTCCAGTGAAGTACGCGTATACGGTTCCAAAAGCGTTAGGATTCGTTCTTTCTCGCCTTCTGCCCCTAATTCTCGGTATCCGTCAATTTGGGCGACGCTAATGGTAATCGCGATGAAACAGAAGAATGCTATACCGATTAAGCGTTGATTGGACACACCTAAAAGCAGATATTTGTGGCAGAGATACAGGAAACCGATACATACGACCAAAGCAGGCAATATCCACAAGCTCAAGTCGAAACTCGGTTGGGCGTAAAGCGGCGGAACATGATTGCTATATCCGACTGCCCCTAAGTCAAGCCCTGTTTCGCGCATCACATATACCAAAAATATGTAGTAAACACAGAAAAATAGAGCGAGTAGCCCGATCTGGACGGGAATCAACCGAATCGCTTTTTGGATGTGCTGCTGAAAGTCCTTCATTTTTACCCCTACGAGGTTTTATCAATTTGAGATGCCTGTAACTGCTGTGCTGCCTCTAATAACGCGTTCGCCAAAAATTCTGGGTTGACCTCGTCTCGCCCGCGGAAAGTGCGTACGCGTTCACCCCGAACTTTAAGGACTGCGAGTTCTTTACCGCCCAAGTGGATGCCGACCTCAGCGTTGCGGGTTTCACCGGGTCCGTTGACTTCACATCCCATCACCGCCACCGGAATGTTGATGCCGTGTTTCTCCAGCAGTTCCTCGGCAATAACAACGATGTTCTCATAATCTGCAGCTGGGTCGCCGCGACCACAGAACGGACAAGAGATAACATCCAGCATATCCTCCGCCATACCGAGTGCGCGTAGGAGTTCTTTCGCAGTCAAGACTTCCTCGACTGGGTCGCCGGTGATCGAAATGCGGATGGTATCACCAATGCCTTCCAGCAAAAGTGTGCCGATGCCGAGTGTCGATTTGACATGTGCTCGCCGCGGTGTTCCGGCTTCCGTCACACCGAGATGTAAGGGATACGGCACTTTTGCTGAAAGCTGCCGGTTCGCTTCTATCATCCGAAGCGGATCGCTCGATTTGACGGAGATAGCGATGTCTCTGAAATCGTGTTCCTCACAGATGTTGATGTGCCGAATCGCGCTCTCTACCAACGCCGCCGCTGTCGGTGAGGGGTATTTCTCTAAGAGGTCTTTTTCCAGAGACCCTTCGTTGACACCGATACGGATCGGGATATTCGCTGCTTTCGCTGCAGACAGTACCTCGGCAATTCGTTTCTCATTGCCGATGTTCCCCGGATTGATACGCACCTTTGCCACGCCTGCGTCCACCGCAGCGAGCGCATATCGGTAGTTGAAATGGATATCCGACACTATCGGAACGGGTGCACGTTTCACCAGCGAACTCAATGCCTTCGCGTCCGGTTCCTCCGGGACAGCAACGCGGACAATCTGTGCCCCCGCCTCTGCACACCGTTCTATCTGTGCCAGTGTGGCATCGATGTCGTGCGTCAGCGTCGTCGTCATCGTCTGGATAGAGATGGGGCTGCCGCCACCGATCGGAATGTCCCCTACCATGATTTTTCGTGTAGGGCGTTTGTTGTTGAGCTGTATTAGGTCTTTCATATATTTTTTATGGTTATCAGTCGTCAGTTATCAGTTGTCGGTTAAACTGATAGCTGATAACTGACAACTTTTAGTGCAGTGATTAATCTTTCGTTTTCCTGCTGCGTGCCGATTGTTACACGGACTGCATTTGGATAGCCGTAACCTGCTATCGGACGCACAATGATACCTTGTTTCAGAAGTGCATCGGCGACATCTGTCCCTGACTGTTCCACGTGCAACATGATGAAATTGCCTTCCGTCTCAATATAACGAAGTCCCATATCGTCAAATGCATTATACAGGAACGCTTTTCCGGCTGCGTTGCTCTTTTGGCTTTCGGTAACGTGAGCCGTATCCTTCAGCGCGGCGCGTGCCGCTGCTTGCCCGACCAAATTGCAATTGAACGGCTGCCGTACCCGATTCAACATCTCAACCAACGGAGGCGGCGCGATGCCGTATCCGACACGCAGCCCAGCAAGTCCGTAAATTTTAGAAAAGGTACGGGTGATAATGAAGTTCCGTCCCTCCAGAACATAAGGCAACGTCTGCGGGTAGTCTGAACGTGCGACATATTCATAGTAGGCTTCGTCAAAAACGATAAGCACATCCGCTGGTACCTGTTCCATAAATGCTGCGGTCTCATCCGCCGTGACCATCGTCCCAGTCGGATTATTCGGATTCGCGATGAAGATAACCTTTGTTTTATCGGTGATCGCCGCTGCCATAGCAGAGAGATCGTGTGTATCATCCACCATCGGTACGACAACAGCCGTGGCACTGCATAACTTCGTCACAAGGCTATAGACGACAAAGGCACCCGCCGCATAAACAACTTCATCGCCCGGAGTAACATAAGCCTCGGCGACTAACTGAAGCACATCGTTTGAGCCGTTCCCTAAAATCAGATGTTCCGGAGAAACTCGCAGATGCTGTGCGAGTTCCCTTTTGAGGTAGTAGGCGTTACTATCGGGATAGAGATGCACTTGTGCGGCACTCTCTGCAATTGCCTGCACCGCCAACGGCGATGGACCCAACGGATTCTCATTGGATGCCAGTTTGATAATATCGGTGATGCCCAACTCGCGCTGGACTTCTTCGATTGGTTTACCACCCTGATAGGGTTGAATCGTGTCAATACCGGGTTTCGGTTTTAGCATAACGTTTTGTGTATCTCAATTCTTTCTTCTGTATCTTTTCTTCCAAGCGCGTCCACCGACGTGCTTAAATACAATTTTATTATAGCACACACATCCTTTTTTCAAAAAGGAATTTTCAGTTACTGGTTTCAGTTATCAGTTATCCGTTATCCGTTGTCAGTACATCAGGACTTACGCAAACGCCATTTGGGAAGAAAGCATCCGCTTCGGATTCTGTGAGCGAAACCGTGAAAAGAGAGGTCGCCGAGGCACGGGGACCTCGGCGAACAGATGCTTGCTGCGTAAGTCCTATACATAAAGGTTTCCGTATGTCAATCGCATAGCTTCTATAATCCTGTCGATCCTCATTCTGACCACGGACAACTGACTGCTGATTGCCTCTAATATTGTTACTCTTGACATCCAAATAACGCTCGTGTAAAATAAAGTGCGATTTCAATAAATTAAATTTTTGCAACCAATCCAGTTTTTCTCATAAAAAGGAGTATCAATAATGGCATTTTTGAGACATCTCGCACTGCGGACGAAGGATATGGAAGCCTCCCGTCGATTTTATGAAACCATTGGTTTCGCGTTTGTCGGTTACCGCGGACGCGGTGGATTAGATCTCTCCGACGGTACTCTGAACATGACGATTCTCCAATATAACGGCGAGGAACGCGCACCCTTTGAGGAAGGCACAGAATTCATCCACTTTGGTATCATCGTCGAAGATTTGGCGAACATCTACAACACGCTCCAAGACGGCGGCTTTGAATTGTTGATGGATAATGTGAAAAAAGGCGACGAAATCAGTGCCGATAAAGCACCTGAACGCTCTTTCAAGGTAGCAGATCCAGATGGCAACGTTGTCGATATTACCGGTGCTACAGATGAATGGCGAGGTGTGAAAATTTAATGTATCATCCAAGTTCCCTATAAAAACGTGAGTTCGATAGATAAGCAATATTAAATAATAAATTTCTAATTTAGTGGGTTTTAAGTTATACTTTGGGTAAATCTACTTCCCAAGGAGCCTTCCTTGTCATGATTTACGCAAAACTTGACGATGCCTCAGCACTTCAGCGTCTTGATGCTGCGCTTTGTGAAGCAACGAAACCCAAATGGTATCAACGTTTACTGATCATCAAACTCTCTGCCACCGAGCATATGTCGGTGCCGCAACTCGGAAAAATGTTCAATCTTTCGGATAAAAGTGTTCGTAGCTATATTCATAAGTATAACACCTCAGGTTTAGAGGCGTTGAGGCCCAAGAGTCCACCCGGGTGTCGTGGTAAGATCGCGCACTTTAGCAAATCCGACTGGCATCGACTTCTTGAGCAAACACCGAATCAATACGAAAAACTCCAGACGGATTCTCGGCAATGGACGCTTGACCTCATTAGTGCTTATCTCAAGGCGTATCACGAGATTTCTGTCACACCGCCCGCGATCTATTTCGCTTTACGGCGGACAGGTTATCGAACGGGTCGTAGTAAACTCCGTGTGGGGAGCCCGGATCCCGAGTATCAGACGAAACGGCATCAACTCAAGGAACTTGCCTCTTTGCCAAGACGGGACAATTGACGCATAAGGCGACTGAGTTGATTGTCCCGGATACCCAACTTCGGCGTTTAGAGCTGCCGCCGCCCGAGCATAGCCAAAACGCAGCGCGCCTGTTTTTCTTTGATGAAGCCAATGTGTCTTGGTGTCCGAAGACCGGACGCATTTATCGAGAGCAAGGCAGTGAATATAAGGTCAACACACCCGGCAAGAATCAGCGGAAATATCTCATCGGCTCCTTAGAATATCCGACAGGTGATGGCTTGTATGAAATCTATGCCAACAAAACGCATCTTCAGATGAAAACGCATTGGCAAAACCTCATGGCAATGTATCCTGATGAGATGTTGTTTATCGTTCGAGATAACGCTTCAAGTCATACGACGGCAAAGTTAGACGATTTCCTTATTCGCTACAAGGACCGATTGCGTTTAGTCCCGATGCCGACTTATTCTCCGCATCTGAATCTCATTGAGCGCTTATGGCATCTGATGCGCGATCAAGTCAACAGGAGTTATTTCTTTGAGAGTTTCGATCAACTCTGTGAAACCGTTATCGGTTGGCTCGAGAGATTACCTTTTTCACGATTCCAATCTTTGATGGGAATTCAGGCATCACAACAACTCAACTTGGAAAACTGTAAAATGTATATTTAATATTGCTTAGTTGAGCAATATTAAATAACAAATTGTCGATTTTCCTGCAGGCACCGAACCCGTAGGGGCGGGGTTTCCCCGCCCGTCATGGACGGAAATATGCATATTTAATACTTAAACTTGCTTGGCTCATTGGGTTTCGCTACATCTATTACCCGAATAAGGTTCTCGAAAATCGGAAACTCCCATATAATGCACCCTTTTCGCCATTAGAGCGCGTCACTATGATTGACGAGTTAACCACTTATCCTATACTCCGCACTTCTAATTTCGGATTTTTGGTATTTATTTTTTTAACCCACGTGGTTCCAACGTTCAACAAGCAATTTTAGGTGGATCAGAGAAGATATACGTGCGAAATGAATCTTATTTACCATCTCTAAATTTTATTTATACTGTTTGGATCCTTTCGTGACGTGGGTTTGTCTAAAAATACCAAAATGTGTCAAAACAAGTGCGGAGTGTAGGACTTATAGTAAAGTTTAGAATTAATTGGACACTCTGTACCGGCGAGGTTAGGAAACCTCGCCAGCGGTGGTGAAGTATTAAACCCCTATTGTGTTCAGATGTTTTTGGGCTTTACTATAAATTCACCTTTGGCAAGTCGTATGTGAGTAAGTTAGTAAATACGGTTAATAGGGTAAAACCGCGCAATTAAAATTGTGAATTTATTATTCAATACACGATTTACTGTTACAAGATGATTCCTAATCCGGTTTCTGTGCCGTTTAGATCTCAAATCCCGAGTGCGTTTGTAATGTAATATACTTGAACATCGTATGTCCCTTTTCCAACATCGTCTATTACTCAAGGAGAATTTCGCATGTTTGGACAAGATAAGATCCGAGTTGTTGTATCCCTTCTGTGTCTGATATTCTTCACCCTCTATCTCTCGCCATTGCTTCTTGCACAAGACGAAGCGAACGACGCAAAAATCATTGAACGCTACAAATTGATGTTAAGTCGTAAACCGAAAGAGGGAAGCACGTTTGATCGGCTCTACCAGTTTTATCTTGAAAATGCAGGCTTAGATGCGATGGTTGCCGATTATCAGGCGGAAGTACAAGCAAAACCGGATAATCCAAACCCTCAACTGATCTTGGGACACATCTACAAACGCCTTGGGAAAGACGCTGAGGCTGTCAAAGCATACCAAAATGCCGTTGAACTTGCTCCGAACAATTACTATCCACACTTTGCGCTCGGACAAGCGTATGCAGTCCTGCTTCAGCATGAAAACGCCATCAGCACGTTGAAGCAGGCAGCAACATTCGCTGAAGAGACGCAAACCGCCACTCCCGAAGACCTCACCGCTATCTACAAAGCCCTCGGTAGAGCGTACTTCCGACGAGACCGTGTTGATGAAGCAATCTCGGCATGGACGAAAATCGCTGAACTCGATCCAGAAAACATCTTTACACGCATTGAACTCGCGGACTTACTCCGTGAGCAGGAACTCTACGCACAGGCAATCGCACAGCACGAAGCGATTATTCAGTTCAAAGCGGACGATCCGTATCGTGTGTGCCTGAGTCGGCGCGAAATTGGTAATATCCATGAGGCAAAAGGCGATTACGAGGCTGCTATTCAAAGTTACGATACCGCACTCGCCCTGACAGCACCGGGTAACTGGCTCCGTAAGGATCTCCAACACCGCGTCATCGGGATTTATGCTGCGGACGGGAACTGGGACGGCTTAATTGAATACTATCAAAAGAAACTTGAAACCACTCCGAACGAACCTGAACGCCTCGGATTGTTGGCTGCTGCTTACATTGAGAATCAGCAGCCGGAAGAAGGTATCGCAACATATCAGAAGGCAGTAGAACTTGCTCCAACCGATGCGAACCTGCGCTTGAACCTCATCGCAGCATTTCGGAATGCCGAAAGATTTGAAGACGCTGCGGCAGCTTATGAATCCTTAAGTGAACAAGATCCTGATGATTTTGGTATCTACCGCGAACTCGGTGAACTGTACCTACATTTAGAAGACGAAAACAAAGCACGGGCAACGTATCAGCGAATGATTGATCGCGACCCAGAGAACGCGGGCACACATCTCATCCTCGCCGAAATATACGCCAGCAATGAGTGGATAGAGGATGCTGCTGGAGCATACCAAAAAGCGATTTCTCTTGTGCCGAGCAATCTCGATTATATTGAGTATTTCGGCGAATTCTACTTCCGCCAAGGCAATCGTGAAAAAGCGATTGAAACCTGGAACAAGATGGTCGCCGATGAAAAGGCTAACGCTGAGAATTACGAACGATTGGCGCAACTACTTGACACAAAGAACTACCGCGCCGAAGCGATCGCCGCAAGTCGGAAGGCTGTTGAATTGATGCCGGATGTCTATCGTTATCGTGAGGCGTTGGCGAAACTGCTCATGAAGAACGAGGATTACGACGCAGCACTAACCGAATACTCAGAAGCCGCAAAGCTCGCACCGAACGCATTTTTCGCTGAAGAAATGGATAACCAGCGGATTGAACTCTACCGGCGACAAGGAACCCTCGTTGAGAAGATCGAAATGGTGGAAGTGGAACTGAAAACGTCGGGACTCCCCGATGCGGATATCTTCGCGAAGCAAAAACGGCTTGCCAAGATGTATCTCAAGTTGGGCAACATTACTTACGCGCTCGAAGTCCTCTTGAAGGCAAAAGCACATCAACCCGACGATATAATTGTGAACCGATGGCTTGCAGAGGTTTACACCAAGCAGAATAGACGTGATGATGCCAATGCCGTCTACAAGCATCTCATCACAATTGATAGCGCGAATACACGAGAATATTATACAAATATCGCGCGTGCGCATCTGAACGTTATGGATTTCGATGCAGCAACAGAAGCATCAAAGCAGGTCATAGCGCATAGTCCACGGAACCCGGAAGGGCATCAGATGCTTGCAGAAATTGCGAAACAGTCTGGAAACTATGATAACGCCATAGACAGCCTCAAGCAGGCACTTCGTCTACGTCCGGAAGCGATTGATATTCGTTCGGAATTAGCGGCGACGTACAAACTTTCAGGTAAACCTCGGCAGGCCCTGGCACAATATTGGCGGTGCTGGGAGTTGAGCGATACCGTCAATGACAAACTCGCTTTCGTGAAACCGCTTTCCGAAGCGTATTATGATTTAGGACGGCGCGGGGAGTTTGAGGAAAAACTGAAACAACTGTCGAAATCCAACACATCCAGTGTGGGATCTGTTATCGCACTCGCTGAACTCTACCGGATGGAGGGTGACCTACCAAGTGCGCGTTTCCAACTCGCGCGGGCATTAGACAGAGCACGCGAAAATCCGGATTTGTTGACACAACTCGTTAACATCAGCGTTGATCTCGGTGATAACCAAGACGCGCTGACCTATCAACAACGACTCGTCAAAGTGCAACCTGACCCGAGCCATCAGCGCCGACTCGGCGAGCTGCTGTTTGATGCTGGACGCGAGCAGGAGGCAATACAAGCGTGGACGAAACTGCTACACGCAAAAAACCAGACGCTTGAGGCTGAGGTCAAACTCGCGACACTCCTGATTCGGCATGGACTGCTTGACGAGGCACTTTTTGTTCTTGACCGCGCAGCAGAAAAGATCACTGGTACAGATGCCCATATTGCGCTCTACCAACTCGGTGTCGTGTTGGTGAGTATGAACGAATTCGACCGCGCCCGCATACACTTCCAGCGCATTCTGGACATGCCTAAACCACCGGTAAATGCAACGCAGAACGTTAAAGCAAGTACAACCAACACGACATCCGGTCCACCGGGTATTAATACTAATAAATTTCAACTCGCTCGAAATCTTCTCTACCGAATCCAAGATCAATCGTTTAGCGGCAGAGGCGGACAATCATGGCGACCCAACAACTTTGAAGAAACACAAGCCGCTGCACTCGTGCATCTGGTGACAATTGTTCAACGCCAAGGAAAACTGAAAGAACTGATTCAACAACTTGAAGCTGATGCTGCTGCAAACCCGAAGGACATTCAGACGCTCGAAACATTGGCACAACTTTATATTTTGACAGGTGACACCGAGAAAACAGATGAAATTACCGAGCGATTGATTGCTGCGTCGCCGGATGATTTGACGTATCAAGCCATAAGGTTGAACCGTGTCATTCAAGAAGACTCAGACACGGAGACTGTGGAAAAGCACCTTAACAACATCACTGGATTAACATCTGAAGCACAACTCTGGTACACTGCACAATACGTCAATAAACTCTATCATGAAGACAAAAAGGCGGATGCGGAGAAGCTGCTCAACGAACTTGAAAATACAAAAGTAACGGAACTCAACGCAAGCTCCATGTTAGTGAGTGCGCTTCTTCTGATGGACCGGACAGAAGCGGCGGAGCGTGTCATCGCTAATGTCCCGATCCCGCCGCAACAACAACAGTGGCAGCATAGACAACTCTATACCAACCTGATAGACGCTTACATCCGTAAGGAACAGATCGATAAAGCAGTTACACTTTTCTGGAACTACTGTGAACGGACCAAACCACGGACGACAAACACCCGACGCGTTGCCAAACTCACATCATCTTCGTCACACTACAGCGGTTATGCGCCGATTCAGTCAAACTATCCAGCACCGACAACGTACTATGATCAGGGTAGATTGGACTATCTCCAGCATTTTTTCGGAGGGTTGTGGAGCCGGGATCTGCAGGCAGCCTTGTACACCAAATTGCGTGCCGAGTTAGACGCTGCAGAAGGCATAAACCGCATCTATCCCGGTTTGGCTCTCAGTTACTGCCATTGGTGGGATGGGCAGCGCGACAAGGCACAGGAAATTCTATCAACCTTGCAAAAGGAATTTCCGAACGACCTGACACTCAAACTTAACACCGTTTTTGCCTCTATCCAGATAGGACAACATAGTGAAGCACTGAGCTTGCTTGAGGAACTCGCGGGCACTGATCCGAGAAACCGTCGTCAGTATTACAACCTCACGCTTCAACTCGCGCTCCATACAGGCAACACTGTCGTTGTACGGGAATTGATAGCGAAACTCCTCAATTCACCGAGTAGTGTCCGAGAACTCTACGAGTTTTCACGAAAACTGCAAGATGCTGGTCTCACCCAACACGCCACTGCTGTTGTAAACAAGGCGATGAACTTGGCTATGGGGATGCGGGACCCGAATTTCCTGATGCAATTAAGTAAACATCTTGAGGATCTCGGTCGTGGACAAGATGCTGCACAACTCGCAGAACGTGCGCTGCGCTTCGCGAGCCAACGCGATCGTTTTGGACGAAGTTTAAGTAGTTGGAACTTCCAGCAGGCAACACATTTGGTTAGCCATTCAAAAAGTGTCCGGGAACGTGAACCGCAATTAGTTGAAGCCGCAGAAAAGAACCCCAATTCACTCCAAGCACACCTCAAATTAGCTGCCTTCTATGAAAGTACCAATCAGATTGAGAAAGCAACGGCGGCATTTGAGGTAGTACTCAAGCTGCGACCTAAAGACAGCGTAACCCGACAGCGATATGCCGAAATGTTGCGACGGAGCGGAAAATTAGATGAAGCGATAACCCAATATCTGACGCTCCTCAAGGATAATCCAAACGTTCTCGGTTACCAGACTTGGGATGTTATAAGAACCTTCGTTCAAGCCGACAAAGTTGATGATCTCGTTTCGCTCGCGATGGAGATGATTTCACCATCCATCGGGAGAGATTACGGTAACGAATTCGCGAGAGGTGCCGCGCGAGAATGTATGAACAATAACAACCCGAAAGCTGCTGCCGAAATCTATGAAAAACTCATCGATGCACTACCGAACCAGACCTACAACCATCGTTATTTGGCATCTGCTTATGCTGCCGCCGGTGAGCGAGAGAAGGCGATTGCGTTTTTGCGTAAGCAACTGCAACCTGAGAAGATGTCAACACAAATCCAAATGATATTGCAGTTGGCAGAACTCTACAAGACATCCGGTGCGTTAGAAGACTTCACAAAGGAATATGAAACAAAACTCACTGAAAAACCGAATGACTCCGTGCTACTTTACCTGATCGCATCCATAAAAATTATGGCGAACAATCTTGAAGCAGCAGACATACTTGTGTCCCAACTGTTTGACGATTCCGACAGCATTAATATAGAGTATCTCAACAGTTTAGCGGACGCATACCGGCGCGCGGGTGACTCGGAACGTGAACTTCATTTACTGGAATCCACGGTTGAGAAACTTGATCCAGATTCGTGGAGATTTCCGGACACTTACCAGAAACTCGGCGTAGCCTATTCACAGATAGGTGAGAAAGCGAAGGCACAAGACGCACTGCGCAAGATGGGGACTACCCGCATGCTGCAACGCGGATACGACATCTGGGAAAAAGAGGGTGTCGCAAACATATATATGCAACACGAGATGTGGGACGATGCCGAAGGGATCTATACTGGAATCGTCAATGACCTTTCTGTGCAATCCTACGATCGTGAACAAGCACAACAGCAACTGATGACCATTAAGCAGCGGCGCGGAGATTTTTCAAACGCGACCTCGCTCACCGAAAAAACGCAAGCAATGAACATCGGAACGCAGCGCGCGTTGGCAAAAGAGTATATGCAGCGGGGCGAAACCAAGCAAGCGATAGAGATTTATGAACAGGTCGTAAAAGCGATGCCTGAGGACCTGGAATCACGTGCGGAACTTGCTACCCTCTATTCACGTCGAAATCGACACGATAAGGCAACCGATATATGGAATGCGCTGCTTGAAACTGATCCGGGGAATACAAAGTATCAGGATGGGTTCGTCAGAACTTATCAGGTTTCCGGCGACATCGGCGCAGCCTTTAAACTCGCGCAGCAATATATTGACGCTGATCCGGAGAGTGGTGTCCATTACGTGCGTCTCGCAAAACTCCACGCCGCTGAAGAACAGGTTGAAGATGCAATCACCGTCTATGAAAGATCAATTGAGTTCGCACCTGGGAATGCACAGACTTATCACGAATTGGCAAGGCTTTATCTCCGCATAGACGACACAGATGCTGCCGAAAAAGCGTTCAAGCAAGCCATACAGTACACCGGGCAAGACTGGGAACGGCAAAATATTGAACAAGAACTAATAAATCTCTACCATCGTGAAGGTAAATTGGAAGAAATGATAGCGCAGGCAGAAACTGGCGGTACCCTTACATTTGAGATGCAAAAGGAGCGTGCGCAACGTTATCAAAATGCGGGTGATCTCGAAAAATCGGTAAGCACTTACAAGAAAGCAATCGACATGACTTCCGATAGTTACGAGCGGCGTAGAATCAACGAAAATTTACTCGGGCTATACGTCAAACTCGGTAAGACTGACTTAACAATGGAGATCTACGAAACATTAGTGAATACCGACTCGGGTGATAACGCACGCAGGACTTTGATTAATACTTACAAAAATGAAGGGAAACTTGAAGCGTTGAAAACGCTCTTTGAAGGTAGACGCGAAAATGATGCGGACAATCCTGTTATCATTGAAATGCTCGCTGAGATCTACCGGAACGCAAACGACCATGAGAAGGCAGCAGAAGCCTATCAGGCACTCGGCAAGGTGCAGCCCAGCAACGTCCGCAGTTTTTACTACGTCGCCGCTGCTCTGAACAAAAACGGACAACCCGAATTGGCAAAAGAGATGCTGTCGCAAGGTGAAAGCGCGCTCTCAACGAGCAACGAAAAAAGTGATATGTACTTTCTTAGAGCACTCGGCGATATCTGTTATGAGGGTAAAATGTACGAAGCGGCGATTAAACTCGCCGATGCTGCGATCGTTGAAAGCGCGAGGTATCGGTTTTACGGTGGCAGCTCGCCACTGGAACCTATGTACGAACTCAAAGGCAAAAGCTACCTGCGTGAAAAACGTTACGAAGCAGCCTTCAACGCATATCAACAGAAGGCAAACGTCGCCAGATATGACTGGAACCGTGAAGAAGCGGAAGCATCAATGCGGCGTGCAGCTCAACAAGGCAATCTTTATGAGAAATGGATCCCCGAACAATTGAAAAAGGTTGCGGAAAATACTGATGACCTTGAGGCACGCTTTACCCTTGCGCAAAGTTACGAATCCAGCAACATGATTAAGGAGGCGATTGCCGAATACGAGAAGATTAGCGAGCTTCAACTCGATAGTTGGCAGTGGCACAAGAAACTTGGCGATCTCTATCACAAACAATCCCAACAACAACGTGAGACGGGAGAAGTGATTGAAGGCACTGCGCTGATCCTTGACGGCAATTCAAGTTTCGTGGAAATCGGTAACAGCAATATCTTGAATAACATCACGCAACAGGCGACAGTATCCGTGTGGATCAAACCTACCGATTTTCCAAACAGATACGCGCCTATCATTTTCAAAGGCGACGAACGCACATCAAACCTCAGCCATCGCAGTTACATCCTCTACCTTCGGGAAAATGGTAAGATCCAAATCGCCTCATCACCTAATGGTCGAGGACAAAGATCGTTTTATACGCAATCCGACACGATTCAACTCGATAAATGGTATCACCTCGCTGGAGTCATTGATGCTAAAAGAGATGTCATGCAGTTGTTCATTAATGGCGTTGAAGTTGGGAGAACCGACTTCAAAGGGCAAGAAAGTTTTTATGAAAGCCGAAAACCACTCCGGATTGGTTGGACACACGAAGAAGAGAGGCCGACCCAATCCCCATTTGTCGGGTTTATTGATGAGGTACGTATCTGGAATGTTGCCCGGACCGAAGCCGAGATTCGCTCAGATATGAATAGTCAATTGAAAGGAAATGAATCCGGGTTAGTCGCTTATTGGAAATTTGATGAAGCATCGGATGGAATTGTCCACGACGCGTCACCTAACAAAAACGACGGCAAACTTATTGGGAATGCCAAGCTGGAGTCCTATACCCGTCCCCTCTTCGAGATTTCCAACCCTGAGCAATTGGCACAAGCCGCATCGGCGTATGAATCAGCACTTCAATTTGATCCGAATTCTTATGAATTGTATCGTCTGTTGGCACAAATCCATAAGAAAGGTGAACAACCGTTAGATGCAGAGATGGTGTATCGTCGCGCGCTGGAGGCATCCCTTACGCAAAGCGAATACGATGCTGCAGTTAAAGCCATCTTGAACCTCTACAGCGACGAAGAACAAGAGGACAAACATATCCGCCTTCTTGAGGAACTGAAACCGAAAATGGAGAACAGCGCTGCTTTACACGAACTGTTAGGCGACGCGTACAAAAAAGTAGGTGACATCGACAAAGCGCAAACCACCTATAACCATTGGATCAAACTCCGGCAGAGAGAGATAAATCGGGAACAAGGTTATTGGTACTACAGGGATTTTGCTGAGAAGTTGCTCGACAAAGGACTCTACCCAGAAACAGCGTTGAAGTTCGCTAAACGCTCTGCACAACGCTCAACAAGTTCAAGTTACATCTTGACATTGGGACATGCATACCTCGCCAATGAGCAGTATGACGAAGCATTGGAAGAGTTTATACTCGGTCTAAACACACGAACAACCGGAAGTGCTCACCGCGATGTCTTCTCGCGGATTGCCCAAACCGGCAAAAAAATGAAAAACCAGGAACATTACCTCGAAATGTTGAATAAACTGGTAGATGCTATGTCGCACAATCTAAGCATTCATCTACATCTCAGTCTCGTGTTGGCTGAATTCTACCGTGAAAATGATATGCCCGAAAAGGCTAAATCGTATATTCAAAGCACTGGCTTCATCACTGAAGACGCATGGTGGACACTCGGTCCATTTGACAATACCGCTGGCATCGGTTACGATACTGCTTACATACCAGAAGACGTAACGCAGATCGACCCAACCACTACATACAACGGCATAGACGGACAGGTCCGTTGGAAAAAAAGTGCCGATAAGACACTGGACGGTTATGTCGGTCTTGGAAAGGATGTTGACTGGAGCGTCGCTTATGCGTTCGCAACCGCTATCTCACCCGATGAACGGAAAGTTCAGCTCCGATTTGATAGCGATGATCAGGGAAAAATTTGGCTAAATGGTGAAGAGGTGTTCGCACATACCGAAACACATAATGCCACAATCGACCATTATACGATTCCTGTAACGCTCAAGCGCGGTGCAAACAGTATCCTCGTCAAAGTATGCGAGGAGGAACAATATTGGGGATTCTATATGCGGATCACCGACACTAACGGAAAGCCGTTTGACGATCTGATAATTAATACACCACAAGACGATTAGCACCGGATAATCCTATGGGCACTGTTCAAGAATTATTATACGCTTTTTTCAACGCTGGCTCTTGCTTAAGGAGACATGCTCATGTTCAGACGTGAAAAGCACACAATTGCTGCCTTTGTTCTGTCCTTTATAGTTTGCACCTTGTGTTTTATATCTATTACTCTTGCACAAGACGAAACAGACGACGCAAAAATTATCGAACGCTATAAGCTAATGCTGAGTCGTAAGCCGAAAGAGGGAAGCACGTTTGACCGGCTCTATCAGTTTTATCTCGAAGGTCCCGGTTTAGACGCAATGATTAGCGATTATCAGGCAGAGTCAGCAGCTAAACCGGATAATCCGAATGTGCAACTTATCTTGGGACACATCTACAAACGCTTTGGAAAAGACCCGGAAGCCATCAAAGCATATCAACGGGCTGTGACACTCTCTCCAAACGATTACTATCCACATCTCGCACTCGGACACATATATACAACATTACGTCAATATGAGCAAGCAATCAACGCGCTGACGAAAGCAGCAGCGTTGTCGGAGCAGACAGCATCTGCGACACCCGATGATCGAATTGCGATTTATAAAACACTCGGACGTGCCTATTTCCATCAGGACCGTGTGGACCAAGCAATCACAACATGGACAAAAATCGCTGAATTGGACCCGCAGAACATTTTCGCTCGCATTGAACTCGCCGACCTCTTTCACGAGCAAGAACTCTATCCACAAGCCATCGCACAGCATGAAGCAATCATCGAGATTAAAAAAGACGATCCGTATCGTGTCTGTTTGAGCCTACGAGAGGTTGGCAAAATTCACGAAGACATGGGGGACTATGAGGCGGCACGAGCGCGTTATGATAGTGCCTTAGCGTTAACTGCACCGGGCAATTGGCTACGAAAAGACCTTCAACATCGTATTATCGGGATTTACGCCGCAGATGCAAATTGGAAGGACTTAATAACGTACTACCAAGGCAAACTTGAGACAACCCCGAACGATCCCGAACTCATCGGCTTACAAGCTTCAGCGTATATTGAGAATCAGCAGCTGGACGAAGGTATTGCAGCGTATCGAAAGGGATTAGAACTGGCTCCGACGGATGCCGAACTACGCCTAAACCTGATTGCTGCGCTCCGCAGTGCTGAGAAATTGGAGGACGCTGCAGCGGAATACGAAGTGCTCAGCGAACAACAACCTGACGATTTTGGTATCTACCGCGAACTCGGCAAGTTATACTTAGAACTTGAGGACAAAGGCAAAGCGAAATCAACTTATCAACGGATGATTGATCGCGACCCAGAGAATGCAAGCACACATCTCATTCTTGCCGAGATTTATACTGGACATGAATGGATGGAGGATGCTGTCGCTTCATATCAAAAGGCAATTTCACTGGCACCCGATAGCCTGGATTACATTGAATATTTCGGTGAGTTTTACATCCGTCAAGGCAACAGCGAGAAGGCAATTGAGACATGGAATCGGATGGTTGCTGATGAAAAGGGTATCCCTGAGAATTACGACCGCTTGTCACAACTGCTTGATACGAAAGACTTCGGGACTGAAGCACTCACTGCAAGTCGTAAAGCGGTGGAGTTGATGCCGGAGGCATATCGCTATCGCGAGGCATTGGCAAAACGGCTTATGGAGAACGAAGATTACGAAGAAGCATTAGAGGAATATACAGAAGCTGCCATACTCGCGCCGAACGAGTTCTTCTCGGAACAGATGGATGATCAGCGCATTGAAATCTATCGGCGGCAAGGGACACTCGTAGATCAAATTGAGGCGATGGAGATGGAACTTGAAAAACCAGGGGTCTCTGCTGCCGACATTTTCGCGAAGCAGAAGAGACTCGCTAAGATGTACCTGAAATTGGAGAACACGACTTACGCACTTGAAGTGCTTTTGAAAGCGAGAGCACTCCGCCCCGACGACGTAACCGTTAACCGATGGCTCGCCGAGATCTATGTTAAACAAGGCATGCGCGATGATGCGAATGCGATCTACACCCATTTAATAGATATTGACAATACGAATGCGCGAGAATACTACACGAATATAGCACGTCTTCATCTGAACGCGATGGATTTAGAAGCCGCTAAAACCGCTGCTAAACAGATTGTTGCGCATAGTCCGCGCAACCCGGAAGGACATCAGATGTTCGCGGAAATTGCCAAGCAGGCAGAGGATTACGAAGCCGCGATCGATAGCCTCAAGAATGCGATTCGTCTACGTCCGGAAGCGATTGACATTCGCGTGGAGCTCGCAGCTATTTACAAACTTTCAGGCAAACCTCAACAAGCACTCGCCCAGTACTGGCGGTGTTGGGAATTGAGCAACAGTGTGAGTAATAAACTCACCTTCGTCAAACCTCTTGCTGAAGTATATTACGATTTGGGACGACGCAATGAGCTTGAGGAAAAACTGAAGCAGTTGTCGAAAACGAATGCGTCTAATATAGGACCCGTCTTGGCACTGGCAGAGGTCTATCGAATGGAGGGCGACTTACCCAATGCGCGCTTCCAATTGGTGCAAGCGTTAGACCGGGAGCGCGAAAATCCCGAGTTGCTGGCACAACTGGTAAAAATCAGCCTCAACCTCGGTGATAACCAGAACGCGCTCGCCTACCAACAGAGACTCGTCAAGGCACAGCCAGACCCCCGCCATCAGCAAAAACTCGGTGAGTTGTTATTCGATGCCGGACGTGAGCAGGAGGCAATTCAGGTGTGGGCAAAACTGCTACACACAAAAAATCAGACGCTTGAAGCAGAACTCAAACTCTCAACCTTGCTCACCCGCCACGGATTACTGGATGAAGCACTTTTTACGCTGGAGCGCGCAGCCGAGAATGCACAGGATGCCAAAGCCATCTATCAACTTGGAGCAGCGTTGGTTGAAATGAACGAATTAGAACGCGCTCAACCCTACTTCCAGCAAATCTTGGAAATGCCCACTCCGCCCAGAAATGTGACGAAGAACATAACGATAAGTCCAAATTATGCAACATCAGGATCCCCCAGACTTAATACGAACAAATTCCATCTCGCGCGCAGTCTTGTCCCTCAGATTCTAAGACCACCATTTCGTAGAAGAAATGGACCGCGGTGGACACCCACAAGTTTTGAAGAGGCACAAGCCGGGGCACTCGTCCAATTGACGGCAATCGCGCAACAGAAGGGAGAACTGAGCAGACTGATTAGCCAATTTGAGGCGAAGGTTAACGCGAACCCAAAGGATATCCAGACGCTCAAACTGTTAGCACAACTTTACACACTGACCGATAACACTGACAAAACAAGAAAAATTACCGAGCAGCTGCTTGCTACATCGCCGAATGATCCAGTATATCAAGCCATACGGTTGCACCAGACCATGCAGCACAACCTCAATTATGAAACATTCAAAAAACATCTGGATGAAGTAACCGGGTTGACACCTGAAGCACGGCATCAGTATATCATACAATACACTGAGAAGCTCTATCGTCGTGGAGAAAAAGCAGATGCCGAAAAATTGTTGGACGAACTCAAAGGTGTCCAAGTATCTGATCTTAGCACCGGCGTTATGCTGGTCAATGTCCTTGTCCTGATGGGGAAAATGGACACGGCGGAGAAAGTTATCGCCCAATTTCCGATTCCCTCAACGCCCTCCTCCGGAACTTCAACCATCGGAACACCTTCGCTCATACAGCAACAGTACGTTAGGATATATCAAACCCTTGCGAACGCTTACCTTCGTCAGGGGAAAATTGAGAAAGCGACTGCGTTCTTCTGGACCTTTTTGGAACTCACCAAACCGAACACCACAAATCCTCGACGCGTCGCAAAACTTGCATACTTTTCACCTTCCTACATCGGCTATACCTCGACTCAGTTAACCTATCCATCGCCGACGACATACTACAATCAAGATCGGTTGCAGTATTTGCAGCAGATTTTCAATCAATTGTGGTTGAAAAATCAGCAAGAAGCACTGTACGCCAAATTGCAGGCTGAGTTCAATTCTACAGAAGGCAGAGGACGTATCTATCCCGGTTTAGCATTGAGTTACTGTTATTGGTGGGCTGGCGAACGTGACAAAGCACAAGAGATCCTCTCAGCGTTGCAAAAGGAATTCTCGGATGACTTTACACTCAAGGTTAACACAGTCTTTACTGCCATCCAAACAGGGCAACACGAAACGGCACTGGCACTGCTTAAAGAACTCGTCGAAGTAGAACCGAGAAATCGCCATCAGTATTATGACCTGATGCTACAACTTGCTATGCACATAGGGAACATTAACACAGTTCGTGAATTGGTGACAAAACTTCTGAACTCGCCGAGTGGAATCCGAGAACTCTACCAGTTTTCCGAAAAACTTCACGATGCCGGCCTTACACAGTACGCTGTTGCTGTTGCCAAGAAAACGGTGGACCTAGCGATGGGCGAACGCGACCCGAATTTTCTAATGGAATTGAGCCGACATTTAGAGCGACTTGGACAAGAACAGGATGCTGGATACATCGCGGAACGAGCGTTGCGTTTCGCCAACCAACGCGACCGGTATGGCCAGATGCTCTATTCTTGGAATTTTCGGCGTGCAACACGGTTAGTGAGCCGCTCCACAAGCGCACCCGACCGCGAGCGCAAACTGGTGGAAGCCGCGCAAAAGAACCCAGAGTCATTCCAAGCCCATCTCAGGTTGGCAATTTTCTATGAAAGTACCGACCAACCTAAAAAAGCGTCAGAGGCATTTGAGGCATCACTTGCTCTGAGACCCAAGGACAGCATAACCCGGTACCGCTACACCCAGATGCTACAGCGGACTGGACAGGCAAAAGATGCTGTTAGCCACTATATGGTGCTTCTTAAGGATAACCCAAATGTTCTCAGCTATAACTATTGGGAGATAGCAGAAACTTTCGTCCAAACCGGAAAAGTTGATGAACTCGTTTCACTCACGAAAGGGATGATTGCGCCATCTATCGGACAAAATTTCGGACAACAATTTGCGCGTAGCGCAGCACAGGCGTGTACCAGAAGTAACAACCCTAAAGCGGCGATCGAAATCTACGAGAAATTTATTGAAGTTTATCCAAATCAGACCCGCACGTATCACGACCTTGCATTCGCCTACGTCGCCGCGGGAGAACGTAAGAAGGCAATCCAACTTTTGCGCGGAAGGTTGACAACTGGAAACACTACGTCACAAGTGGAGACTGTATTAACACTCGCTGGAATCTACATGGCTTCGGGTGAGTTAGAAGGCTTGACAGCGGAATACGCAGCAAAACTTACTGAGAAGCCAGCGGACCCGGCACTGCTCTATCTCGTTGCCTCAATGAAGATCGAAGCAAATGACCTTGAAGGTGCGAAACCGCTGGTTAATCAACTCCTTAAAGTCCTACCTGACGCACGAAGACTATCGTGGATGAACAGACTCGCGGAAGTATACCGAGACGCAGGTGACCGGGACTGGGAACTCCGTCTACTTGAATCCGCTATTGAGGGTGTTAACCCGCAGACTTCCTCCAAACTTTCGGAGACTTATCGGAAACTTGCCATGGCATACACTCACAAAGGCGAGAAAGAGAAGGCACAGAATACCTTTCGCAAGATGGGAACTCTCCACCTTCTGCAACGCAGCAGAAGCTACAGGGAGAAAGAAGAAGTTGCAAAGATATACGTTCAACACGACATGTTAGAAGATGCCGAAGTCTTGCTTACCGATCTTTTTAACGATTTTTCAGTACAATCTCGGACTCGGGAAAAGGCAGAGCAACAGTTAAAGAAGATTAAACGACGACGGACCTTTTTGGAGATGAAGAACCGAGTGACTTCAAAGATGAAAACCACGCCGCGCAAGCCAACTGTCGAATAGCGCGCTAATCAAACATTATTCGCCGGGTTCTCCTACATCCTCGAATGAATTCAGGGGTTTTGGCACGGAATCTGATAAGAGCAAGTTTCATAAACTCTCTGAAACATTAGTCCTAACCATTCGTCAAATTTGCCCTATTTGCGAATTGGGCTTTACTATAAAAAATATTGCACCCTCTTCGCGTCTAAATTGTGTCACTATAAGTAAACCCACAAACATTTAAATTCGTTCTTGGAAGCAACATAAAACGCTCGAAAGTTTAACTCTTTGTTCAAACGCTGCCTATTGCTTTAAGGAGGTAAGTTTATGTCCAATCGAAAAAAACGCGTAATTAGTGTATGCACGGTGTCCTTTATAGCCTGTATCCTGTGTTTCACCTCCATTACCCTCGCACAAGATGAGGCGAGCGATGCTAAAATCATTGAACGCTATAAGTCAATGCTCAATCGCAAACCGAAAGAGGGAAGTACGTTTGACCGACTCTACCAGTTTTACCTTGAAGGTGCCGGTTTAGATGCTATGGTTGTTAACTATCAGGCAGAGGCAGAAACCAAACCCAACGACTCAAATCTCCAACTTATCTTAGGACATATCTACAAACGCCTTGGGAACGATAGCGAAACCGTTGCAGCGTATCAACGCGCCGTTGAACTTGCGCCAAACGATTATTACCCCCACTTCACGCTGGGACAGATGTACGCAACCATGCGTCGGCATGAGGACGCGATCCGCGAGTTGGCAAAAGCAGTAGAATTATCGGAGAAGACACAGGCTGCATCTCCAGAAGAATTGATGGAGATTTACAAGGCACTCGGACGCGCCTATTTCAGCCGAGACCGTATGGATGAGGCGATTTCGGCATGGGCAAAAATCTCTGAACTCGATCCAGAGAACATCTTCGCACGCATCGAACTCTCAGATCTTTTCCGCGAGCAGGGACTTTATGAACAGTCAGTCGCACAGCACGAGGCGATTATTGAGTTCAAAACGGATGACCCGTATCGGGTCTGTCTGAGTCATCGAGAAATTGGAAACATTCATCAAGAAAAAGGCGACTATGAAACTGCCATTCAAAGTTACGATGCTGCACTCACATTAACTGCACCAGGCAACTGGCTTCGCAAGGATCTTCAACACCGTATTATTGGGATTTATGCCGCGGATGGTAATTGGGAAGGCTTAATCACTCTTTATCAAGGAAAACTGGAAGTAACTCCGAATGAACCTGAACTCCTCGGATTGCTTGCTACAGCCTACATTGAGAACCAGCAGCTTGATGAAGGCATTGCTACATATCAAAAGGCGGTAGAACTTGCGCCAACCGATGCAGGCTTACGCTTGAACCTGATTACAGCATTTCGCAATGCCGAAAGGTTTGAAGATGCAGCGGCAGCTTATGAATCCCTCAGTGAGCAGCAACCCGACGACTTCGGTATCTATCGCGAACTCGGCGAGTTGTATCTACAATTAGAAAACGAGGACCAGGCAAGAGCAACCTATCAACGCATGCTCGAACGCGACTTAGACAACGCGGGTACACATCTCACGCTTGCCGAAATCTATGCCGGAAACGAATGGATAGAAGATGCCATTGCAGCATATCAAAAGGCGATTTCGCTTGCCCCGGACAATCTCGACTACATTGAATACTTCGGCGAATTCTACTTCCGTCAGGGAAATCGTGAGAAGGCTGTGGAGACATGGAATCAAATGGTGGCTGCTGATAAAGCAATCGCTGAAAATTATGACCGGTTGGCGAAGTTGTTTGACGCGAAGGATTTCAACACCGAAGCCATCGCTGCAAGTCGAAAGGCGGTTGAGTTAGCACCCGATGCGTACCACTATCGTGAGGCATTGGCGAAGCGGCTTATGGAGAACGAAGACTACGAAGAAGCATTGGTGGAATACACAGCAGCTGCAAAACTTGCGCCAAACGCATTTTTCGCTGAACAGATGGAGAATCAACGTATTGAAATCTATCGGCGGCAAGGGACGCTTGTTGCAAAAATCGAAGCACTCGAAGCAGAACTTGAAAAACCGAGGAACATCACCGATGATGCATTCAGCTTACACAAGCAGCTTGCCAAGATGTACCTCAAACTCGGCAATATCACCTACGCAATCGAAATCCTTCTGGAGGCGAAAGCACTGCAGCCGGACGACATAGTAGTTAACCGCTGGCTCGCGGATGTATACACGCGGCAGGGATTACGCAATGATGCCAATGCGATCTACACCCACCTGATTGAAGTCGATAGTGCAAACGCTCGCGAGTACTACGCGAACATTGCACGCGCCCACTTAAAAGCGATGGATTTCGATGCAGCGACGGAAGCCGCGAAACAGGCAATTGCGCACAGTCCGCGCAATCCTGAAGGGTATCAGATGCTGGCACAAATCGCCAAGCAGGTCGGGAACTACCAGAACGCCATTGATAGCCTCAAACAGGCGATCCGTCTTCGACCAGAAGCCACGGGCATCCGCTCTGAACTTGCTGAAATTTACAAACTTTCCGGCAACCCGCGACAAGCGCTTGAACAGTACTGGCGGTGCTGGGAATTGAGCGAGAGTGTTAGCGATAAACTTGCTTTCGTTAAACCGCTTTCTGAGGTGTATTACGACTTGGGACGACGCGGCGAATTGGAAGAAAAGTTGAAGCAAATGTCGAAAATAGACACGTCCAGTGTAGGTCCCGTCGTTGCCTTGGCACAGATCTATCAGACAGAAGGTGACCTATCCAGCGCACGCTTCCAACTGGCACGAGCATTAGACCGAACGCGTGAAAACCCGGATCTGTTAGCGCAGCTTGTCAAAGTCAGCCTTGACCTCGGTGATACCCAAGATGCACTCACCTATCAACAGCGGCTCGCCAAGGCACAACCCGATCCTACACATCAGCGGCGACTCGGCGAGTTGTTATTCGATGTTGGACGCGAACAGGAAGCGATCCAGGCATGGACGAAGTTGCTGCACGCCAAAAATCAGCCGCTTGCGGCAGAAATCAAACTTGCAGCACTACTGATTCGTCACGGGCTGCTGAATGAAGCACTTTCTGTCCTCGACCGCTCGGCGGAAAAGGTGACAGGTCCCAATGCCCATATCGCATTGTATCAACTCGGTGCAGCGTTGGTTAACATGAACGAATTTGACCGCGCGCAACCGCACTTCCAACGAATTTTGGATATGCCCGAACCGCCTCAGAACGCGACACAGAACATAATGGCGAGTTCATCGCGCTCGACAGGGGGTCCCCCCGGAATCAACACACGCAAATTCAATCTTGCACAAAGTCTCACTCGGAATATTCAGGGACAATCCTTCGGCACCACAAGTGTACAGCAGTGGATACCTAAAAATTTTGAAGAGGCACAAGGGGTGTGTAAAGTTTTTGGCGGCCTTTTATGCGGCCTCCTGTAGTTTTTGTGTATCCCAATATGCGTCAAGTGATTGATTCTTTAACAAACATCTCCAAAAGAGTATTGCATTTATCCCGGGTTTGCTCCATCGCATGCCTGCCTGTTTACAGCGTTCAGCGACAACATGTTTACAAGCACTCTCAATGACTCCACTGCCGATCTGATATCCTTTTTCGTTGAACGTGCGATACTGCATGCGATGGGCATGTTTTTGAAAATAACCGACTTCTCTTTTAAGGACATCTGCTATGGAAACTGGGTTTTGTGTCTCCAAAGCCCGGATACGTGCGACGACTTTAGAAGTCTCTCCATTGTAAAGAGGTGTTTCAGTGGTATCCACCCAAGTTTCGATGGCCTCCCGGTCCTCTTCTCCGAAGGCTTGCTTAGCGACATCATATAAATGCGTCTTGGCATGCATATAGTCAACGATTTCAGTGGCACCCGGAAAGTATTCATCCGCTAAGTTCCATATCCACGGTGCCCCATCACCTATCACAACGACTTCTTCGTCTGCGATCGTTTTTTCGTCTTGATAAATGCCGGTCTGCGTTGCTAAATCTGCGAGTTGGTGGCGAAAATCCGCCACACCGCTCCGGGAGGCGACATACCGCAGGCTCGGTGGGCGGATTTTCATCACCGATGTCGCGTTTTGATGCGGATAATCTTTACCGATGCTGCCGACTTTAACCTCCTGCCATCCAACAGGTGAGTTCGTCTGGCACCCATCACAACTGACATACCACCGCTCACCGACATCCAGAGATGCTTCGGCAATATAATCAGAGACCGACTCACCTGATGACCACGCCTGAACTTTCTGATGCAGCGTCGTATGGCTAACTTCAATGCCTTGATGTTTTAACTCCGCTGCGGCAGCGCGATAATTCAACTGTGCAGCGAGACGCATCATCGCTGCAGCAACTCTTTGCGTATACCTTCCCTTGAGGTGTTGCTTCGCCTCCCAAGGCACATGAATAGCCCCACATTGACACTTATACTCCCATCTCGGCAGACGCAAAACACCACACAGCGTTGTAAAACTCCGGCTTCTTTGCCGATACCGACGACTTCGCCCTTGACACTCTCGGCACACGACAGACTTTCGAGTCATATCCGGGGCGTTGGCGAGTTCAGAAAGGATACCCTCTGAAAGTCTTTGTCCCCACGAAGCAAGAGCCGCAGAGACTTGCTCCTCTACATCGGAAATCAGGACAGACGGATCGCCTGTCAGGTCTTCAAAAATCTTTTGGACTTCTTCGTTAATCTTTGCTACAATGGAAGGCATGGTATTCTCTCCTTGAAAAATATAATATCTTAGAGAGAATACCATTCTCTACTACAAACTTCAACCCCTAACTCACCAAAAAATCAGTGCCAAAAACTTTACACACCCGGCACAAGCGGGTGCACTGGTACAGTTAACAACAATCGCGCAGCAGCAGCGGAAATTAGGCGAACTAATCAAGCAGTTTGAAGCACAAGCTAACGCAGATCCGAAAAACATAAAGACCCTTGAAACATTGGCACAAATCTACACATTAACCCAAAACACCGACAAGACTAAGGAAACGATAGATCGGTTAATCGCAGTGTCTCCGAACGATCCTGTCTATCAAAGTATGCGATTGAATCAAGCAATGACCAAGGACCTCAATTACGAGGTGCTCAAAAAGCACCTTGACGAAATATCAGGCTTAACCTCTGAGGCACGGCTCTGGTATATCGCACAATATGCTAGTAGGTTCCATCGTGTAGGACAGAAGGCGGACGCAGAAAAATTAGTCGGGGAACTTGAAGGTGCAAAGATAACTGACCTCAGCACCGCTGCGTTGATCGTTAATACCCTTGCACAGATGAACAAAACCGATGCTGTGGAGAAGATCCTCGCGCAACTGCCGGTACCGGTGCTGCCGACAGGTACCCGAGCTTCAACGATCAGTCAACCACCGCTTGCGCGGCAGCAGTGGAGCCAATACAGAAACATCTATCAGAGCCTGGCCACCGCTTATATCCGTGAAGGACAAACAGAGAAAGGCATTGCTCTGCTCTGGATGTTCTTCGAGCGAACCAAACCTCAGTTAACAAACGCCCGGCGTGTTGCAACACTTGCATCCGCGTCCTATTCCTACAGCGGATACGCACCGCTTCAGACCAGTTATCCATCGCCAACGACTTACTACAATCAGAGTCGCTTACAGGACCTACAGCAGATTTTCAGCCAGTTGTGGACAAAAAACGAGCAGGGAATGTTGTATGCCAAATTACAGGATGAGTTGGATACTGCGAAAGGTAGAGACCGTATCTATCCTGGTTTGGCACTCAACTACTGTTACTGGTGGGCGGGGCAGCGTAAAAAATCACAAGAGGTCCTCTCCGCACTACAAAAGGAATTCCTGGACGATCTCACGCTCAAACTCAATACTATTTTTGTATCTATTCAGACTGGGCAACACGCGGCGGTGTTAGACTTACTTAAAGAGCTTGCCGCGGTAGACGTTAGAAACCGTCGTCAGTATTATGAGCTCACACTCCAACTCGCCGCGCACACAGGCGATACTGTCACGGTCCGTGAATTGGTGACGAAGGTGCTAAATTCGCCGAGTGGGGCTCGCGAGCTTCACCAATTCTCGCAAAAACTCCAACAGAGCGGTCTCACGCAATACGCAATCGCTATCGCCAAGAAGGCGATGAACTTGGCGATGAACGAACGCGATCCGAACTTCTTGATAGATTTGAGTCAACATTTAGAGGATTTAGGTCGAGGGAAAGATGCCGCTCGCCTTGCTGAACGCGCCCTCCGATTTGCCAACCAACGCGATCGGTATGGTCGGACATTGTACTCATGGCAATTCCAGCGAGCATCGCGAACGGCTGGACGCTCCAAGGTCGTGCGTGAACGTGAACCTCAATTGGTTGAAGCCGCTCAAAAAGAGCCGGATTCATTCCAAGCGCAGGTCAAATTGGCGACGTTTTACGAAAGCACAAACCAATTGAAGAAAGCATCTGAGGCGTTTGAAGCAGCACTCGCACTGCGTCCCAAGGACAGTATGACCCGGCAACGGTATGCGCAGATGCTGCAGCGAAGCGGACAGGCAAAAGAGGCTGTTACCCAATATAGTACACTTCTCAAAGACAACCCGAACGCCCTTGGTTACAATTACTGGGAGGTAATTGATACTTTCCTTCAAGCAGGCAAAATTGATGAACTCGTCGCTGTTGCAAAGGAGATGATCGCGCCATCTATCGGCAGAAACTTCGGCAACGACTTCGCGCGAAGTGCAGCAAGGCAGTGTATCGACAACAACAAAGCCAAAGCGGCAGTCGAAATCTATGAAAAGATCGTCAAGGTTCAGCCGGACGAATCCTACATATATCGCGACTTAGCGTCCGCCTACGCTGCCGCTGGTGAACCTGAAAAGGCGATCCAGTTCTTGCGCGAAAAGTTAAAAGCAGAGGATACAATGCTATCACAAGATCCTTATGCACAAGTCGAGCTTGTTTCAAAACTGATTGAGCTCTACAAGGTATCAGATGGAATAGCAGAGTTGGTAACGGAATATGAGGCGAAACTCACCGAAAAGCCGGAGGACGTGCCATTGCTTTACCTTGTCGCCTCAATGAAGATCGCAGCGGACGACCTTGAAGGCTCGAACACACTTGTTAACCGGCTGCTTGAAAATGAAACCGGGGCAGTGAACACAAGGTGGCTAAACAACTTGGCTGATGCCTACCGAAACGCGAACGATCGAGATCGTGAACGCTACTTGCTTGAGTCTGCAATTGAAAAAATGAACCCCCGAGACACGTGGGGACTTTCGGATAGCTACCAAAAACTTGGTACAGTGTACGCCCAACAAGACGAGAAAGAGAAAGCACAGGATGCATTTCGTAAGATGGGAACGCTTCGCCTTCTGCAACGAGGTGGAATATCGTATGAGAAAGAACAGATCGCGACCACATACATGCAACACGAGATGTGGGACGATGCTGAGGTGCTCTTTACCGATATCATCAATGATTTCTCAGCACAACGATGGAGTCGGGACCAAGCACAACGGCAATTGATGGAGATTAAACAACGGCGCGATGGACTGGCAACGACGACCGTGACACCTGAAAAAACGGAAAAGTTCAACGTCGGGACGCAGCGAACGTTAGCACAACAGCACGCACAGCGCGGTGAGGTTAAAAAGGCTATCAACATCTATGAACAGATTGCGAAAGTGATGCCTGAGGACCTTGAATCACGCGCACAACTCGCGACACTCTACTCACGCCGAAATCAGCACGATAAGGCGATTGATGTCTGGAAAGCGTTGCTCGCGGCTGATCCGGAGAATACGAAATATCAAGATGGACTTGTTGATACCTACCAAGACGCTGACAAAACCACCGAAGCATTTGAACTCGCGCAGCAATACATCGAAACAGACTCGGAAAGTAGTGTGCACTACACTCGCCTCGCAAAACTCTACGCTGCCGATGATCAGGTCGATGTGGCTATTGACACCTATAAAAAAGCGGTGGAACTCGGTTCCGGTGATGGACAGGCATATCTTCGACTGGCGCAGCTGTATCTGCGTAAAGATGATCTGGATGCTGCCGAAAAGGCGTTTGAGGATGCCATTCAACACACCGGACAGGAGTGGGAACGGCAAAATATTGAACAGCAACTCATGGATCTCCATCGCCGCCAAGGCAAATTAGAAGAGATGCTAAAGCAGGCGGAAGAGGCAGGGACCCTGACCCTTGAGATGCAAAAAGAGCGTGCCCGAAACTACCGTAACGTTGGCGACATGGAAAAAGCGATCGCTGCTTACAAGAAAGCATTGGAAATGACCTCGCAGAGTTGGGAACGAAGTGAAATTTCCACAGAACTGCTGAAGCTATACGCCCAGATTGGTGAAAACGACTTGGCAATAGAACTCTATGAAACGCTATCTCAGTCTGGCTCATCCGGTATGTCAATATACCAGGGTCCATCCGGTGTCAAAGTTATGCTCGGTGGAGATCAAGCGCGCGAAACTTTGATTAACGCCTACAAAGACAAGGCGAAACTTGAGCAGTTAAAAATTATCTTTGAAGGTAGACTCGAAAAGGATGCAGATAATTCTGCTATCCTTGAAATGGTCGCCGAGATTTACCGGAATGCAGATAACCACGAGAAGACAGCAGAAGTTTATCAGGCACTCTGCAAAGCACAACCCGGTAACGTTCGTAGTTTTTATTATGCTGCCGCTGCTCTCCATAAAAGTAACCAACCCGATCTGGCGAAAAAGCTGCTCAATCGAGGAGAAGTCGCGCTTTCGGCGAGCAACCACAAACAGGATATGTGGTTCCTTACGGCACTCGCATCTATCTGCATTGACGGCGGAATATACGATGCTGCCACCAAATTTGGTGAAGACGCTATCGCTGTAAGCGGGAGACACGGTGGATACATGTCGAGCACAGAGTATTTATACGAGATTCTTGGGAAAAGTTATCTTGGTACAAAACAGTACGAGAAATCTGTCACCGCCTATCGTCAGATGGCAAACGCTGCCAGATATGATGAGGTCCGCAAGAAAGCAGAAACAGCAATACGCCTCGCCTACAAAAAGGGTAACCTTTACGAAAAGCAGATCCCCGAACAGTTACAGAAAATTGAGGAAAATCCTAATGATCCTGATGCTCACTTCGCCCTCGCCGAAACTTATGAATTCAGTGGCAGCATTGACGAAGCCATCATGCAATACGAAAAACTCAGTGAACTCCAGCCAGAGAACATCGAGTGGTATAAAAAGATCGGGGAGCTCTCCCAAAAATCGCGTCAGATAGACGAAGCAGCCCGCTTAGCGAAGGCAATCACCGCCTATGAAAAAGCAATAGAACTCGAACCGACTTCATATCAGCACTACAGTCTGTTAGCACAGACCTTTGTGAAAGGTGATCAGTTATCAGAAGCCGAAGCGGTGTATCGTCGTGCTTTGGACGCTTCCCTTGAGGAACACGAATATAATAGTATGCTCCGAGGTTTATGGAAACTTTACGCTGACAAGGACCAAAAGGACAGAGGCATCGCTATCCTTGAGGAACTGAAACCCAAAATGCCGAAAAGTGCTGTCCTACTCGAACTGTTGGGTGATGCCTACAAAGAAGCGGATGATGCCGAAAAAGCGGATGCTGCATACGCCGAATGGCTGGCGATCCGACAGAAAGAGGCGAACCGCGAACAACGAGGTTGGGGCTATCATCGCCTTGCTGAGCAGCTGCTCAACAAAGACCTCATGCCCGAATTGGCGTTGGAGCTCGCCGAACGTGCCTTGCAAATGGGGGATAGTGGGTATTACGCCTCAACTTTGGGACACGCGTACGTCGCTAATGACCGATATGAAGAAGCACTTGAACAATTCAAACTCAGTATGAATAACCCGGATCGCTTCTACTTTGCCAGCGGCAATATGATGAAGGACTCATGGTCCCGCGTTGCACAAGCTGGCAAGAACGCTAAGGACGAAGATCGGTACGTCGAAATGGTGAATAAATTGAAGGATGCTACCCCTGATAATCCAACTGCCGAACTGCACGCCAACGTCACCCTGGCGCGATTTTACCGTGAACGCGACCTTCTTGAGAAAGCAGATGCGTATATGAGCAAAACTGCCTTCATCGATGAAAAAGCATGGTGGATTATCGGTCCGTTTGACAATGCGGCTGGCATCGGTTATAATGAAGTTTATGTTCCAGAAAACGCAACGCAAATTGATACTGCTATCCAATACAACGGAATAGATGGACAAGTAAATTGGGAAAAGCAGGCGGATGACACTTTCGACGGCTTCGTCGATCTTCAGAACATCTTTGCTAAAAACGTCAATTGGAATACCACTTACGCTTGGACAACCGTGAACTCACCCGACGAACGAAAAGTTGATCTCCGCTTCGGCAGTGGGACTCAGGCGAAGATCTGGCTGAACGGTGAAGAGGTCTTCACACACAGCAACTCTCATTCCTTAGCGATGGACCAGGATAGCATTCCGGTAACGCTCAAGCAAGGAGAAAACAGCATTCTCGTCAAAGTCTGCAGTGAGGGTGCCTACTTCTTGGGGTTTTATCTACGGATTACTGATATAGACGGAAAGCCGTTTGACGATTTGAAAATTATAGATATAGCAAAATAATGCACCTTTTTTGACCTTAAAGTGCGTCACTATAAGTAACGCCGCAAAATTTAAATTCACCTTTGGTAAAGTAAGGTGAGTTCGGGATAAGGTTTTTGTATGCCACGGACACCAGTCGCTATGGGACCCCGGGTTGAACGAAAATCAATAATATCCCTTCATTAGTGGATTGTTGGGTTTCGCTATGTTTCTCTTCACGAATCGGTTGTTGGAACTCGGAATCCTCTGTATAACTGAAAGGTTCTCGGTCTTTTACCACTCTACCCAACCTACGTCTATATTTAGATTTTATTATCGAACTCACGTCAAAGTAGTATGAGACAACTTGTAAATGGGTGTATTCAACATTTCAGGGCTATTTAGTTTTAGGCTTTTTGTCCAATTTGGTTTCCGAAAAGTCGCGACCCGGAGGTCGTTTCTACAGGGGTATGTTGAGATTTAGGGTTCACTTTTATCGTAGAACTAAATGATCCTGTTCTACTATTGAAACATCTTGACATTCAGGAAAATCTTTGTTATAATTGATGGCAAGAACACAGTAACTATTCAAATGGCAATTCGGGTACTTTCACAAAAGGAGCAAATTTCATGGAAGAAAAATTGATTCTCGAAAAAATCCAGCGCGTCCGACAGCGATTGAATATCCAACGATATTTTCAGACCTTCGCGACCTTCCTCTTCTACGGGTTTTTAGTGTGTGTCCCGTTCGTCATCGCTGACAGCGTCACATCCTTTAATATCCCTCCACTGGTTTTTCTCTGGGTGGTGCTCGGCATCGCTGTAGCTGCTTTAGTTTTTCGCCTCTTTCGACCCGTAAGTCTCAACGAAGCGGCACAGACAATTGACACAGACGCGTCCCTCAAGGACCGCGTTATCAGCGGCTTAGAACAGATTCAACGCCGAACCGGTGAAACCTTGACTGCTCTCCAACTTCAGGATACTACCAATAGATTACAGGCTGTTCCGGTGAATCAAGTCGCTCGCTACACTGTACCGCGCGAGACCAAATTTATTGCACTCGTCGCCATATTTCTCCTCGCCTTTTCGTTCGTCGAGTTTTTTGCACCGCCTGCTACCTCAACAGAGATTGACTTCTCACCGCAGATCGCAGCGGAGGCTGACACACTCCTGAAAGAGATTGAAGTGGCAAAGAAAGAAGCAGAACTGAATGAAGATGAAGAACTCGAAGAGCTCTTGAAAGAGATTGAGAAAAGAGCCCTTGAACTGAAGAAACCGCAGATCACCCCGAAGGAAGCACTCGCTCGAATGACGGAATTGAGCGCACTGTTGAAGACGAAAGTTAACCCGCTGAAGATGGCGCAGCAGGAATCGCTCATGAGTGGGTTGGGACAACAGTTCATCGGTAATCCATATTTAGGCGAATTCGGACAGCAGTTGAAACGCGGCGATTATCAACAGGCAGCGGCAAAACTTGACCAAGTGACGAAAAAGCTGCCGGAATTCGAGAAGGAGAAACGCCAAAATATTTCCGATGAGCTGACACGTGGCGGCAAGAGCCTACAAGGTACCGATCTTGACGGACTCGGCACAGAGTTATCTGGAGCAGGTGAAGGCTTAGCCAACGACGATGTCGAAGGTGCGCAAACACGACTCCGCGCATCAAGCAAAAAGATGCGGAATCTCTCCCTGCTCAAGAAACGCAACCTACAGTTGGCAAAATTGCTCTCGGAATGTGAAGCGTGCAAGGCGGGCATTGCTGGTGTGTGCCAAAACAACAATACAGGATTAACCAATGCACTGAGCCAGAACCCGAGTAACAAAGCTGGCAGAAAAACGTCTGCGGGTCAATTGGGTCAATTCACATCGCTCGATTCTACGCTCAACCTTGAACAGATTACCGGCGTTCAGGGAGAAGGCAGCTCTACCGTTCAAACCTCTAAGACATCTGCCGAGGGACAACAATCTGCTGTCAGTTACAAAGATGCGTACACGAAATATCAGAAACTTTCCGAGGATGCCCTGACCGAAGAACAGATTCCTTTGGGGTATAAGTTTTACGTGAAACGCTACTTTGAATCGATTAAACCGAGTGATGAGTAGAACGAAGTTATAGAGAAGCCGAGTTGCCATAACTCGGCTTCTTTGCAAAACGGTAGGGAGTAATATGTCCGAACACGCCGAACAAAAATACGAAGAATTTCGCGAGACCTTTCTAAAAATACAACAAGAAGTATCCAAACAAATCGTCGGGCAAAAAGAAATTATTGAAGGGGTTCTAATCTGTCTCATGACAGGAGGACACGCACTATTAGAAGGTGTCCCCGGTTTAGGTAAAACCCTGCTCATCCGGACACTGCATGAGGTGTTAGACCTCAATTTTTCCCGAATCCAGTTCACGCCGGATCTGATGCCAGCCGATATCATCGGTACCACTATTGTCGCTGAGGATGAAAACGGACGGAAATTCTTTGAATTCCAACAAGGTCCCGTATTTGGCAATCTTATTCTCGCTGATGAAATCAACCGTGCGACCCCCAAAACACAGTCTGCCTTGTTAGAAGCGATGCAGGAAAAATCCGTGACCGTTGCCGGACAGCAGCGAGTCCTCAAGTTGCCCTTCTTCGTCATGGCGACGCAAAACCCGTTGGAGATGGAGGGGACTTATCCGCTACCGGAAGCACAACTTGATCGCTTCTTTTTCAAACTCAAGGTTAAATACCCAAGCCTTGACGAACTCGACCTCGTTATGGAACGGACAACGCGACGTGAAATGCCGTCTGTGGATAAAGTCTGTGATGGTGCGCAGATTAATGCATTGGAACAGATCGTCCGTGATATCCTCATCGCTGAAGATGTCCGCAGGTACGCTTTGCGAATTGTGCTCGGTACACACCCGGAAACAGAAGACGCACCGGAACTGACAAAGAAATATGTTCGCTACGGTTCGAGTCCGCGTGGTGCGCAAGCGTTGATTCTCGGCGGTAAGGTTCGGGCAATTCTTGATGGTAGATACAATGTCGCTCGTGAGGACATTCAAGTTGTCGCGCTGCCGAGTCTGCGGCATCGTCTCATCCTTAGTTTTGAAGGTGAGGCAGAGGGAATTGACCCAGACGACATCATCCAGCACTTGCTGCAAGAGATTGAATGATGAACGATACACAGTCCGCCTTCGACAGCGAATTCCTCAAAAAACTTGAATATCTGTATATCGTCTCCAAAAAGATTTTTGCCGGACGTATCAAGGCGGAACGTCGCAGTACACGACGCGGTGTGAGTGTCGAATTCGCCGATTACCGCAACTATACCCCAGGCGACGATTTCCGCTACATTGATTGGAACGCTTTCGCACGCTTGGATGAACTCTTACTAAAGCTTTACGAAGAGCGTGAGGATTTGCACATCTACTTCCTTGTGGATGCCAGCCAGTCAATGACCTACGGCGAATTACCAAAACTGATCTATGCGAAGCGTGTTGCCGCTGCGCTCGCCTATATCGGTCTATCCAATCTTGATCGGATTAGCATTACCGCCTTCAACAACACCGGTGTGAATCGGCTCCCGACAGAGCGTGGCAAAGGTAAAATCTTTACCGTGCTTAACTTTCTTGAGCAACTCAATGGCAGTGGCGAAACGGATTTGGAGAACGCCTTCCATAACTTTGCTCATACGACTAAACGCCGCGGTCTCGTCGTCCTAATTTCTGATCTTTTTGATCCGAGCGGATTTACCAACGGACTGAACGTGTTGAAATTTCAAAAGCATGAACTCTTTGTGATTCATATCATCGACCAGAAAGAAGTCGCCCCTGATCTGCTTGGCGATTACCACCTTGTCGATGTTGAAACAAATCAGCTGCGTCAGGTCACTATCAACGAAAATCATCTCAAGCGGTATCAAGCACTGTTTCAAAAATACTGCGATGACATGGACTTATACTGCACGCAACGTGAAATCAGCCTTGTACGGACGACGACAGAATCCCCTTTCGAGGAACTCATCTTACGCATTTTCAGGATGGGCGGCTTTGTCTCTTAATAGTTTCGGTTGTTAGTAACTCTTTGTGGCGGTTGCCAACGTTCTCACCTGCCACAAAGAATTAACTCAGGACTTACGCAATAGCGTTCGTCCGTTATGTTCCGCAGGGTCCCCGTGCCCTGCGTGTGTCAGGTTCGGACGGGCACGAAAGCCGAAGCCATCCATCCCAACAGCGTTTTGATGCGTAAGTCCTATAACTGATAACTGACAACTGATAACTGACAACCAGTAAAAAATGAATTTCTTATCTCCCGCCTCACTTTTTCTATTTGGGTTGGCTATTCCGATTGTCGCTCTGTATATCCTTAGACTTCGTCGGCGCCGCGAACCGGTCTCTACGCTGATGTTCTGGGAGGAACTTTTCAGAGAACGGCAGACGACCTCGCTGTTTCAGAGACTAAAGCACCTCCTATCACTCCTGTTGCAACTTCTATTTCTGATGCTCTTAGTGCTCTCGATTGCGCGTCCACAGTTTGCTTTCATAACGAAATCTGCCCGGCAACTCGTTTTGATTATTGACCAATCAGCGAGCATGAACGCTATTGAAGAAGATACTGACGGACTCACGCGGTTAGAGATTGCTAAAGAGAGTGCCCTGCGAACCGTAGACGGACTCCGTTTCATGGACGAAATGACCGTAATCAGCTCCCATACACGCCCTATCATTCACATCCCGTTTACGAATCACCAGAAATCGCTGCGAGACGCAATCCATGCGATCCAACCGACCGACATCAGCACGAACCTTGAACCGGCATTTGATTTAGCTTATGCGATTGCCCAAACAAAGCCTAATCCTGAAATTGTTATCTACAGCGATTTTCAGTCCGTTTCAGAAGATCTGCTCGCCAAACTTAACAACAAAGCGGAACCGGAAGAGGACACCGAAAAACCGGATCAAGAAATCAAACACCACTTGATACAGATAGGAAAAGCGAACGACAATGTCGGTATTACGCAGTTTCGAGTCCGTAAGAGTCTCGTTAATGCCTTCGATTACCAAACACTGCTGCGCGTCGTTAATGCCTCAGAAGAAGAGAAAAAGTTCAACGTTGAACTCTATTTCAATGAGAATCTTTTTGATGTACGCCCTTACACACTCGCCCCCGGCGAAAGCAAATCCGAGATTTTCAGTAATTTTGCGTTTGAAGGCGGAAAACTCAAAGCGGTCTTAGATATCCAAGACCCGCTGGTCTCAGATAATATTGCATACGCCACGCTTCCGAAACGCGATCTTATCCCTGTTTTGCTCGTGACAGCAGAAAACCCGTTTCTCCAGAAAGTACTCGCAGTTGATGAACAGATAAAACTCACTGTCCTCACACCAACGGAATATGAAGCCAATGTACTCACCAAAAATGCTAATTCGCAAGCGGAAAAGGATTATCAGATCGTTATCTTCGATCGTTATAGCCCGCCGTCCCTCGGTGATGGGAATTACATGTTTATCTATCCACCCGCTGCTGTCTCGTCAGAAACTCCTAACCCCGAACTGAAATGGAATATCGGTGCAGCGTTGGAGACACCGATTATTACGGATTGGGAACGGACGCATCCTATTCTGCAGCACGTTCATCTGGAGAACGTTCAGATCGGTACAGCGTATCAGGTCACGCCACCATCAACTGCCCAGGTCCTTGCCCGTTCATTTGAGTCGCCTGTGTTGTTTATTGATGTTACGCCAAACCGGAAAATTGTCTTTGCTGCTATCAACATCTTAGAATCCGATCTGCCATTACGCATCGCGTTTCCGGTAATTATAGCGAATACGATCCAGTGGTTCCAACAACGTTCTGGGATTCAGGAATACCATCTGCATACAGGGGAAATCCTGAAACAGCAAATTGAGTCGATAGACACCACCTCTGAACCGAGACTAAAGACAGAAACTGATTCACCCGAAAGCACCCCAAAACTTGTAAAAATCACGGGACCTGAAGACAAAACGTGGGAACTTCCTGTTGAAGGGGACGCGCTGCTTTTTGATCAGACGCAGCGTGCTGGTTTCTATGAACTGAAAATCTCGGAAGCAGCGGATTCTATACCAGAAGAAGAACAACCGCCACCAGAGGCATCCGATTCTACAGAAGATAGTAGTGGAATAGTATGGGCTGTTAACCTCGCCGATGCCACAGAGTCGCACATCGGTGCCGACCCGGCAGTTGAAGATCTGACAGAAGAATCCGTAGCACAGAGCGGTGCCGCGCTCTTACGCTATCCACCGTGGGTTTACTTGGTATTCCTCGCCGTCGGATTGAGTGTCGTTGAGTGGTTCTTATATCAACGTAGAAGAATTGATTAAAGTAGTTCTATCCATTTTCAAATTGAAGGTATCTGCTTGGTATCGGGCGAGGGAACCTCGTCCCTACGGTTAACCTACCCTAAAATTCAAAGTGGATGAAGTAGTAGTAGGCACGCGCCGCGGGTCGTAACTCTACTTCTGTCAGACTACCTGATAAGGAAAGACACAGAGATGAATAACAGGAAACCAAAATTAACAGGTGTAGATGACACATGTTAAAAACCACCGATATAGCAGAAATAAATAACACCAATACGCCAACACTGCAACCAATGGGATTTGGTGAGATTCTCGATACAATCTTCAGTCTTTATCGGAAACATTTTCTGCTGTTCTTAAGGATTATCGCCCTTCATTTTTGCGGAAGCTTAGTGGTGTATCTGTTAGCGCGTTTTCTCCCAAATTTCCCTTTAAAAGGCATCGTAACAGACCTGATTGGCATGCCTTTTGCACTTGTAAGCATGGGCGGGATAATCCTCGCGACAGCTACAATCTATTTAGACAAGCATATCACAAGCCTCGATGCATTAAAGCAAGTCGGACATCGGTTTTGGCACCTGTCAGCGTGTCATCTCCTGTGGGACTTAGTTTTTGGGACACCGCGCATGGGTATTATTTTTTTAATAATTTCTATTTTTATGTCGCGCTCTGAATCAATACAGTTTCTATTAACTATCACCTTGTTAGTTAGTGTCCCTTTCTCAATCCCTCTTCCCATAAATTTGTGGAACTGGATATTTCGTTTAATGACTCCGGTAATGATTAAAGCGATGTGGATCCGGTTGATTCCTTTAGCCCTCGCCCCGTTCTCACTGTACTTTGCCGTGCGTTGGACGTTCGCGCCCGTAGTTGTTCTGCTGGAGACCTCTCTCATCCGACGTGCTTTTGGAAAGAGCAATGAATTAACTCGTGGTAGATGGTGGCAAATCTGGGGCATGTTAGTCTCCTTTTCTGTGTTAAGTTTCGCGATTCAGCGTATCGTCGTGATCACAATCGGATTCATCCTTATCTTAACAAAAGTGATGCGTGCAACAACCCTTATGGATATTTTCAAATGGATGGTAAGGTACGGCGTTGATAGCAGTAATCCGCTCTTTTACGAGATTATGTGGTGGATCAACCTAATCGTTGACACTCTCATTTTTCCAATTTGGGTGATCGGCATTACGCTTCTATACTTTGACCTGCGGATACGAAAAGAGGGATTTGATATTGAGATACAGGCGAACACTGCTGCTACGCCAACCTATAGTAAAGTTTAGAATTAATAGGACACTCTGTGCCGGTTCAGTTAGGAATGCAGATCGCATTTGGGTGCGTACACCGCAAAACCGAACCTACCGGGGGATGAAAGTGTCTCTTTATTTTTACGATTCACTATAAATAAAATAGCAGTTTCTGCAAACCGCTTGACACGCAATCGTACGGCGTGATACTATAAATTGTGATGTTCGTAGCACTACCGAGATAAAATTATGGGAATTACACGACCTCTCTTATACCAAATTAACGTGATTTGTATTATTTTTCCATTTTGCAAATCCACAGAAAACCGACATGTGCCTGCACCTTCTTTGTGTTTTCAGAGAACCATTGACACCTTTTCACAACGGCTTCTTCAAGTGCTGAGAGCGTTGTAAAAACTTTATTCACAACCACCTCTCGCAACAAAGGCCAGAGCCGTTCGGCAGGTTGAAGTTCTGGTGTGTACGGGGGCAAATGAAATAACTCAATCCCTTCTGGGACTTCTAAATCCTTACCCGTGTGAAAACCGGCACGATCTAACAAAAGGATTATCTGTTTCTTGCCTTCCGGGTTCACATCACGCGCAAACTCTGCCAAGGCAAGGTTCATGACTTCAACACTCACACTCGGCATCAGCAGCCAATAGGTCTCACCTGTCTGTGGACGGACAAAACCGAAACCATAAAACCACTTATATGCCGGACACACGGGGGCTATCGGTCTTTCACCTCGCTTCGCCCAGACACGCCGATGAACCGGCAATAATCCCAAGCGCGTCTCGTCTTCTGCCCAGATCTCTACCGGTTTCTCTGGGTGCTGACTTTCAAGCGTAGCTACCCGCTCCTTGAGTTTTTTTTTAAATGTTTGCTGTGCCTCGGGTGTTGCGGCTGCCTGATGTTGCGGACGAGGTGTTTGTAAAGTATAACCGAGACGTTTGAGATATTTCCAACCTGACACGTCACTGACACGACGCTGGAGTGTCTCAGATATCCACGCAGCCACTTTCGGACCCGTCCAAAGACCCCCATCACCAGGAGGCGCAGAAAGGGCAGCTGCAAGGGCGGCTTGCTGTGTTTCATCCAAAAAACGCACACCTGTATTATTTTTGCGTTTATCTCGCAAAGCGGCTTCGCCTTCAGCATTATAGCGTTTGAGCAACTTGCGAACCCAGTCCGGCGTGCATCCTACAATCTCAGCGACTTGCCGGGGGGTGCGTGAATCTCTGGTATCCGCAAGGAGCCAAATAATATGCCAGTGCGTCCGTTCCCGAAGACATTCACATTCAAGATACCTTTGTTTAACAACTTCTACTGAAAAGTGGGGGAAAACCTCATGTTTTTGCTTTTTCATCTCTTCACAATAACATATCTAAAAAATATACACAAGAATAGTCGCGTTAATATGGTATTACTTCTACTTCTACTTCTGCTACCACTGCTTTACTACGGTTTCCGTCGCAGTCTGGTAGACCTGTCAAGAACGCAACGCGTCATTAGTCTAATCACACGAGTTATCATTGTGCTGCTGCTGATCCTGAGTGTTGCAGATGTCCAATACCTAAAAACCGATGACAAATTAGCGGTCATGTTTCTGGCAGACATCTCAGATAGTATCTCAGATGATGGATTGACAAAAACGACAGATTACCTCAATGAAGCCTTGAAATTACAAGGTGGGAACCAGGAAGCCGGTCTTATCACATTTACGGACAAGGCAGAAATAATTCAAGCGTTATCGAAAAGTGAAGATGAACCTGATGCGGAATTGGAACTCGCTGAAATCAAGAAATCGTGGCTGGACACGGACGAGGACGCGGGTGACACGACGAATATTGCACAAGCAATTGAGACCGCTTGGGGAATCTTTCCAGCAAATGCGAACAAACGGATTGTCCTGATCACAGATGGGGTCGAAACACAAGGCGAAGCAATTCACACGGCACTTCGCGGTAAAGACTTCGGCATACAAATCGACACGGTACCAATACATCCGAGTGATGAATCGGAAGTTATGGTTCAGCGGCTTGATATGCCAGCACAAGTCAAACAGGGTGCTCCGTTCAATGTAGAAGTTATCATCCACAGCAACCATGAAGACGTAGCAGAAGTCCGTCTCTTCAAGAACAAATTTGAGGTGGCGAAACAGGAGACTCGACTTGAAGAAGGCGAAAATCGGGTGATATTTACCGAGACAGCCATGGATAGCGGCACCCTTACTTACGATGCGATCTGCCGGACGACGAAAGACACACGCTACGATAACAACCGCGCTCTCGGTATTGTTTCTGTTACCGGCAAACCGAAAGTCCTCCTTATTGACGAAAATGAGTCGCAAGCACGTTATCTGACAAGAGTCCTCGAAGATGCTAAGATTCGCGTGGACGTTCGCAACGGATTGGGTGTCCCGAATGAACTTGCCGACTTACAAAATTATGAACTCATTATCTTCAGCGACGTTCCTGCCAACCGTCTTACCGAAAAACAGATGGACCTCATCCGCACTTATGTTCAGGACCTCGGCGGCGGCTTCATGATGCTGGGAGGGGAGAACAGTTTCGGACTTGGTGGCTACTACAAAACGCCAATCGAAGCGATTTTACCTGTCCGTACCGATACCGAAAAGAAAAAGGAGACACCGTCTCTGGCAATTGTCCTCGTCATAGACAAATCAGGCAGTATGGGAGGTATCAAGATTGAGTTGGCAAAAGAGGCGGCGCGGGCATCGGTTGAACTCCTCGGACAACGTGATAAGATTGGGGTCATCGCCTTTGATGGATCGCCTTTCTGGATTGCAGAGATGCACGATGCCTCAGATAAGCAATATATCTCAAACCAAATCGGTTCAATTGTCGCTGGTGGTGGTACGAACCTCTATCCAGCACTTGAGCAGGCGTACTTTGCATTGACAGAAACCACCGCTAAACTCAAGCATGTCATCGTCCTCAGCGACGGGCATTCTACGCCTGGAGATTGGTACGGTATTGCCAATTCCATGCACAGCGAAAACATCACAATCTCAACAGTCGGTATCGGCAGCGGTGCTGACATGAACATGCTTGGTAACCTTGCTAACTGGGGAGGCGGTCGTGAATACTTCACTCAAGACCCGTATAACGTTCCTCAAATTTTCGCCAAGGAGACCGTCACCGCGTCTAAATCCGCAATCATTGACGAACCTTTTATACCACAACAGATCAAACCCACTCAGGTTTTGAGCGGAATTGATTTGGAACTCGCGCCCTTCCTACTCGGTTATGTCGCTACGCAACCGCGCCCGACTGCCGAAACTTTCCTTGTCTCAGACCGTGGAGACCCGCTGCTCGCGAGTTGGCAATATGGGTTGGGCAAATCTGCTGCCTTCACCTCCGATGCCAAAGCACGATGGGCTGCCGATTGGCTGGAGTGGCCCGGATACGGTAAGTTCTGGGCGCAATTCGTTCGTGACACGATGCGAAAAACAACGCTCAGCAATTTTCAAGCGGAAATTACTAAGGAAAAAGGCACTGCTTATCTTGGAATTGATGCTCTTGGGGAAACCGGTGAATTCCTGAACGAATTGGACAGTGACATTTCTCTCATCGGACCCAACCTTAAAAAGCAGCAACTCGCTGTTAAACAAAGTGCCCCGGGACATTACGAACTCGATTTCCCGACGAAAGACGTGGGACCTTATTTCGTTAACATCATGCAAAAACAGGCAGGTGAAATTGTCAACACCCAAGTGACAGGAACCGTAGTCTCCTATCCTGAAGAATATGTTGTTCACAATGCTGATGAAGCACTGTTGAGCCAACTCTCGGCAACATCTGGCGGGAAATTCAACGCTTCAGTGGAGGACGTATTTCGCGCACCTGAAGCCCCTGTTATGCTTCGGATTCACCTCTGGCGACCGTTTCTCATTGCAGTACTCTGTCTTTTACTCATAGATATTGCGTTGCGTCGCATTGATCTCAGACGCTCCTAAAATTGACCTATTCACGACGCTAACAGTTGCACTCAAGAAATCCAAGCAAAAGTTAATGCGCGAAGGATTCAATCTGTTACGTAAGCTCCATAGGAAATTCCATACGTGTCAATTTAGCGATATTTAGCGGTATTTTGTAGGAGCGTCTCTACAAATGCCGCCCCTCTGGGGCTTAGGTCTTTGGCTGATACATGTTTCTACACAGATATCGTCCCTCCGGGACTAAGAGGGTTTTGGAATATACACGGTTCGTGGATAGAACCCGGCGCGGTTATAAACCGCGCCTACCGGTTAGTGATATTTAGTTTCTACACAGATGATGCCTCTCCGAGACTCAAGACGGATTTTGGGCATGTAATACCAATTCTAATTGATGATTTCTCATAAAGAGTCTACTATTTTTGGTTATGCCCGGTGCGGTTAGGAATGCAGATCGCATTTGGGTGAGTACACCGCAAAACCGCACCTACCGGGCCTGGAGAATGGTGCGGTTAATAATGCGATATAAACTTTCGGAATTAGTCGTTTTGGACTTGAGAAGTTTTTAAATTTGACTTTAAATTTCCGAATCATTTTCCATGCTGTCGGTGAGAAACTTTACAAAGATGTCAGTTTCTCGGTAGTTGTATTTATAGCACGCCTCTGCGAGATACAAGGGGGTGTATGCTGTTGAATAGTGGTGATGTGATCCATACCACGCCCGTTTGACGAAAGACCAAAAACCTTCCATTGTGTTGGTATGTATCCCACCCGGCTCCCATTTCTGACTCCGGTTCATCGTTTCATGCTTCATCTGTTTACCGATCTCGTTGTAGCCTTTATACTGGTCGGTATAGAGTTCGGAGTCGTCTGTTTTGACAAACGTCTTGATAAACTCAGCGATTGTGCTACCCTTGACATTCCCAACAAGTTCAGCGACGACTTTCCCGCCTCTTGCGACTACGCCAAGCACTACATCTTTCGCTGTTCCACGTCCGCGTTTACGGGGTTCGCCAATCTCTTTATCGTAGTCTTTCTTGCGTTTGCCACCGATATAGGTTTCGTCCGCTTCAACAATCCCTTGTAGTAAGACGTTATCCTTACCCATCTCGGCACGGATAGCCATCATTATACGCCAACATGTTTTCTGTGGCAATCCTAAATCGCGTGAAAGTTGGCAACTTGAGAGGCTTTTCTTCGCATTCGCCATCAACGCGATCGCCAAAAACCACTTCTGAAGCGGTATCTTCGTCCCTTGAAAAATTGTTCCGTGTGTTGCCTTGAAGGTGGATCGGCAATCGTGGCAGTTGTAGCGTCCGATACGCCCTATATCATGTTCGTTGCGTCGTCTGATGTGTGTAGACTCACAATGTGGACATTCTGGCGATCCCTGCCATCTCAGATGCTCTAAATACTCGATGCAATGTTCTTGCGTCGGGAACGTCTCCATTATCCTGATCAAATCCATCAGAAAATACTCCTATTTGTGAAAAGGAGTTGCTTTTTTCTGATAGGTTCTGATACAATAATCAGATAAGCGTGGAATCCGAAAAAAGCAACTCTACTTTCGGGTTTCAATAGGGGGCTTTAACCCCCTATTTTCTTATCTGTGTTGTATCACATAACCCCTTTATTTACAAGGGGTTATTACACTTTTTTAACAACTTTTTGCAAGTCCAAAACGACTAATTCCGTAAACTTTTAGAAATGGTATAAGGTTTGAGTCTAAGACCCGGCGCGGTTATAAACCGCGCCTACTGGACCTGGGAACTGAGGCTATTATCTTTCTTAAATTGACCCCTATGGTGCTCCATAGGAAACCTCAATCGCAAAATTGGGGTTGTTTTTTTTTTAGTCTACATATATATTATTCATTGAGGTTCGCACGTGAACTCCTAATCACGATCTGTGCGTCTCATCCTTTGCCTAACTCAGTGCGATTGTGCAAGCGTCATGATCTGCACAATCCACACACCTATAGCCGTTTTCAGGAACTAACAGCAGTTAGCCAATAACAGGAAATTTTTACTCTATAATGGAATTAAAAAAAATAATTCAACGCTGCCATGATCGGAAGAATCGGGCACTGAACCAGCGGCAGACGATTGTCCTCCCTGCGGGGTATGACGCGTATCCTTATCACTTCCGAGTGCATCATGCGCATGAGAAATCGGTGATCTTGTATGCGTTGGAGAAAGCGAATATCTCGTTTATGCCGATCGGGCAAGAGCCGTTTGATTGTGCACCGTCGGATTGGGCTCAAAGTGATGATTACTACAATAGGATTAAGGATCGGCAGGATACCCAGAGTTGGCGACCGCGGCGGTGGTATGCATCATGGGGGATTGGGATCTATACGGGGGAAACGTCTGGATACGAGGATGCCCCATGGCACGACATCAAATTCACGCATCAGGCGATTTTGAAAGCACCGGATGCAGTATCGGTATGTTTGGAGGCGTTGATCAGTGCGGTGGCGACTCCGCTGGTGACGTTGACGAAGGATGGGGGATTGCGTTTTTCGTGTCGGATTGAGGAATATCTGCACCCGTACATACTTGAGGCGAAACAGTATATCTATGAACACCGACCGACGCGTTCGGATCCGAAACACCGCGATGTGTACGTCGAGGTGAAAGGCGATATGGATTATAGTATCTGGGACGCTCGCTATGAGATATTGGTGGGGTCGTTGTTGGAGCCGCCGGTAATTTCAAGTGAGGTACTTTTCGGATTGCTCGGCTTTTTTAAGAGTGTGCTTCATCGACCTGGGCGTGGGACTGTTGATAGGACATTCAGAGGATATGAACCGCAGGCGTTTGACGCCGAAGACGCTATTAACCCGCTACAGATTGATGAGAGAGAGGTTTCTGTTCCTGAGAAAATGCGTGCTATCCGAGAAGGGGGCCTGAGTCCATTAGCGATCACACGTCCGGGACCGGTGCTGGTGAAGCAACCCTATACGGAACCTGAACCTTTTGAGATTTCGGATATTCTGGAGACGGATGCGCGTGTGATCGGGATTGAGACGGGGCTTCGGCATCCAGAGAAGAACCGTGAGATCGAACATGCGTTTTTGGAGAAGGAGGCGTTGTTCCTGGATCTACCGACAGACGAACATGCCGAATCTGCGTTACGGTATTATGAGAACGAAGGGATTATTGCCCGAGGTTGGAAACCTCGCAGCTATCTTGCATATATGTTGAAACATATTCCTATTGACGAACAGTTGAAGCATCCGTTTGAACACGGGAACATGTGCATTGACTCATATCGGTGTAACAGGTTGTCCTATATGGGCGGAAACCCAGACGAGATTATCTGTCCGAAATGTCCTGTTTATGAAGAATGTCAGGATCAAGGGTATCTTTCACAATTTCAGTCCATAAAAGATGCAGCGGTGATGGTTTGTGGAACACCACATCAACTGTTGATGAATCCTCAATATGCCAATCCTATAGGCGATGTGCTTGGCAAGACAGATCGGATCTATGTCGTCAATTACATCTATGCGTCAGATCTGTTTGTTGAGAATCAGCTCTCCGTAAAGCAGTTGAAAGAATGGATTAAGTATTGGGAGTGTTCGGTGTTAGGGGATTTGGCACACGCGTTGCTGAATGCAATTCGGATCTACAAACAGGATTTGACAGACAATATCGTAAAGCGCGTCAGAGCAGTGGTGAAGGCGTTTGAAGGGGCTGAAGAGACGCTCATTGAACAGATGTGTCAGGTAAATGTCGCAGTGGAGGATGCGGATGGGTGTATAGGGATGTCAATGAAAGACGCTGTTGCTTTTGGAATTCTAAACATAGATACCGTCAAGAACATCGAAAAAATACAACCGACTCTTTTTAATCCGAACTGGACGTATTTTCACCAATTGAAACACTTTTTTGAGCATTATAAACGCGATGCAGATGCGCCAATGCGGTATGAAAAAAATCAGTTGCGGTATTGGATCCCGCCAGTTTTGCATCCACGAATCAAAAAGTTAGTGATTCTATCGCCTTCGCTGTGTGAGGCGCATCTACGGAAGGCGTTCCTAAACGAGAAGGTAGAGACCTACAATTTAGGGACGAAAGAGACACTTGCAGGCAACCGCGTGTATCAGCTGCGAAGCGAGGGGCATTCACCGCATTCGCTTTTGAACTACGATCTGGACTGGAACACGCTGGGATTGTCAAGTATCGGCACTCGGTTTGCGATCGGTGTGCATCGCGAGGTGAAACGTGCGGCTGACACACAACACACGCTGATTTGGTATGATAATATGGACAAGATTTTAAAGGAGACGCTGAAGAACAGGAATACCAAATCAATGTATTTTGGCAAGAATATCCCAGAAAAGGCTGAATTTTTAAGGTCTCAGTTTGAAGGAGCAGGTGTGATTTGGGTGCTCGGCACACCGTATTGCCCCCCAAAACTGATCTGGAAATACGCAAAGATTTTATTTGGCGACGAGGCAGAACCGCTGGATTACAGTGTGTCGATGAATCCTTATGTTTTTAAGGATGAACGGCTTCAAAAGATCTCTGACCAGTATGCACGGCATGCCTTGATAGGAATGTTGACGTATTCTGGATTGAAGGATTCATGCAAGACGATTGTTTTGAATACAGCGTTGCGGGTACCGGGGATCACAGACGCATTAAAGACAACCTTATTCGATTGGGCGGATTTTGAGATCGCTGGGGGTCTGGACAAACTTCCAGAGACGATTGCGAGACGCGAGGCTTTTGAGGCGGAGGCGGCAAAGATTGATGGGACGTGGCTCCCATATCCGATGATGCAAGTGTTAGGTATAGATCGGAATGAGGCAAACCGGATATTGAGAGAAGAGCACGGACGTAAAGGATCTGTCACAATACGTGAAGAAATTCTTGCACTGATTAAGGCGGGGAAAACGAAGTTGCAAGACATTGTTGATGCGATTCCTGACCGGCACCTTAGTGCTGTGCAGAACGAGGTAGAACAGATGCAGAATGAGGGCGTCATCGTCCGATCAGTATGGGGAACCTATAGATTGTCAAAAGATGGGCAGGGCAAATAATAATGTATGTGGCACAACATCGGCAACATCAGGTGGAAAATTCAACGCTTCAGTGGGGGACACATTTCAAGCACTCGAAGACCCTGTCATGCTTCGGATTCACCTCTGGCGCCCGTTTCTCATCACAGCACTCTGTCTGTTGCTCATATAGGTAGGAAATTAGGAGATAGAATGGCATTTCAATTTCAGGATTCAATGGTAAACGAGTACCTCACGCAGGGTTATCTGATTTTCCGCGGGATTGTTCCGCCGTCGTTGCTCACCGATTTGCGTCGTGAGGCAGAGAAGGCACGCGACCTCGCACACAAACTCAATGGTCCACAGACGCAACGCATCCAACCATTATCTAATTACGGTGATGAATTAGACCTGAAGCCTTTTTACGATTACACAGAACTGCCCGAACTTCGAGATGCCATCGAAAAATTGCTCGGTGATGACTATACCCACGGTCACGTTGACATCATGGGACTCCTCGTTGAGCCGCTTGAACATCCATGGCACATCGGTTGGCATCGAGACGGCGTTGTTGAGGTCCCACCTGAAGCGCGAGATGAAACTGTCAACGCGAAATTGGCAGAAGTCTGGCACGACCTACGACACTTCAATCAGGTCAACTGTGCCATTTATGCAGAGTCCTGTACGTGGTTCGTCCCCGGTAGCCATCTACGTCAATGGGACATGCCCGGTGAAGAACAATCTACAGGCGATCCCAGTCTACGGAAACCTGCTGAAGGACAGTCTAATGCTGAAACTGAACGATTCTGCTTAGAGCACTGCCAGCAATTTCCGGGAGCAGTCCAAGTGCATCTGGGACCCGGAGACTTCATGGTTTATCGCAACCTTGCATGGCACACTGGAAATTACATCACCTATCAACCGCGCGCAACAATCCACGATGTCGTTCGATATGAAGGCGGGAAAGACTGGACAGACTGGCAACAGACAAAATTGGATGCTGTCAAACGAATGAAGGAGAAGCAATTAGAGACACAACGTTAAGGTACTATATCTAACCCGCCACAGCACGAGGCGTAAAAATCGGTGGTTTGCATATTTTTGCTTTTGTGATATAGTCTATAAATCCAGTTTCGGGCGGCACTGCTACGCATCGGAGTTCCTCTTCATCTCTGCCCCCGTCCCACACCGTAGCAAGGGATAAAAGGGCTGGAACTGGGAAACCCAAATGGATATATTGGAAGAACTAAAAGCTCGTGACGAGCGTATTGAAAGATTGGAAAGAGCTCTTTTGTTGGTACTGAGTTTAAACATTGGGAATCATCTTGACAAGTCTTCTAAGAATTGTTTTAGCCATGTTCAAACTTTTGCAGTAGAGCAATTGGAAACCCTTGTTGCGGAGTGTGGAAGCACGGAAAAAGTCATCGAAGATTTGCTTGCTGCCAGTGAAAAGCGTTTTCGTGTTGAACTCGTTATATTGGGTTGACAACCTATAAACTTTGTCAGAAATGAACATCACATCCGCAGTAGAGAAGAACCTCCTCAGCAAACGGGCAATGCGGTTCACTGATAACGAAAAAATGACACTCATCAACGAATACACCCGCTTATTTGGCATCCCGGAAGCCGCACATCGGTACGTCGTCAACGGCAGAACCCCACTAAAATGATCCATTGACCGTTACAAAATCACACAGAACAGAGACAGTGACATTATCAACGATCCAAACGGCTGGTTCGCGAATCCCCGCTACCTCATCACGGCGATTGAGCGTATTGTCTATGCAAGTGTTGATTCGACACGGATTATTGAGGGGTTGCCTTCTACATTAACTGAAGCGACTGATGATTCTGGAATGTTCATTGTCTGAATCGGGATTTACAGGATTTTAGGATTTTCAAGATAAAAGAGCCTCGCTCATGTAAAAAGTATGTGCGATTGTTTCTAACGAAGGTAGTCACCACGCGGGTTTGACATCTTCATTAGCACACAGTCTTTACATGAGCCAAGAGCCTTTATCAGAATGACCGATACCCTGATAAAAACGCTTGAAATCAAACTGAAATAGGCAGTACAATATAGAATGATAGTGAAAATTGACATCTGAAAGGTGAAGAAAAATGGATAACGAACTCATTCCAACCGAAAGTAGCCAGCAATATCTTCGGGCTTCCGTAGCTATCATAATCGTGAATATCAAAAAAGATAAAATGATAATTTGGGAGGGGCCAGTATGAATGAACTACAATTTCCGGGTGCCCGGTGGTGGAAATTTGATTTTCATACCCACACACCTGCCTCAGATGACTTCGTCGACAAAAAAGTGACATATGAATCGTGGCTAAAAGCGTTTATGAAAGAGAAAATTGATTGTGTAGCAATTACTGACCACAATAGTGGTGAGTGGATAGATGATTTAAAACAGGCTTTAAAGAATATAAAAGATAAAAACCCTGATTGGTATCAACCCTTGTACCTATTCCCGGCCGTAGAGATTTCAACCTACGACGATGTCCATGTATTAGCGATATTTGGATGCGATAAGAATGAGAACTATATCGATCAATTGCTTGGGGCAGTTGGTTACTCGGGCACAAAAGGCAAGAGCAATGATACAACGGATAAAAACATCACCCAAGTCGTTAATGAAATCACAAAACGCGGTGGTCTCGCTATACCGGCACACGTTGATCAAGAAAAGGGGGTGTTTAAGCTTGAGGGAAAAAAACAGAAGAAGATACTGAAGAATAACAAAGTTTACGCTGCGGAAGTACGTGACAGCAATTATGAGATGTCCCAATTGTACAAAGACCAAAAGGGCAAATGGACCATAGTGAAAGGATCCGATACTCACAATCTCAACGGCGATACATTTGGCACATTTACCTGGATCAAGATGGATGAACCCTCTATAGACGGACTGGAACTTGCGCTGCGAGACGGTGCTGCTTCAGTAAATCGCAACATGAGTGCTAACCCGAACCATCTTCCGACATACTTTATGGAAAATTTGGAAATTAGCAAAGCCAAGTACGTTGGACGCACTGAACCACTGAATTGTCAATTCAGTCCGTTTCTCAACACCATAATTGGCGGACGCGGCAGCGGCAAGTCAACATTATTGGAGTTCATGCGCCTGGCTCTACGGCGCGATAAAGACATTCCAGAGGTGCTACAAAAGGAGAGTCGTAAATACTTTGATATAGGGGATACTAACCTACTGATTGAGGACAGTAAAATATCGTTAATCTACCGCAAAGGTGAAGTTCGCTATCGTTTGAACTGGTCCCCCAATCCGGATTCTCCCTCTTTGGAAGAGGAAAAAGATAATGGCACTTGGAAATCTTGTGACGGAGAGATTAAGTCACTTTTTCCAGTCCGCATTTATAGTCAAAAGCAGATTTTTGAATTAGCTAAGAATCCAAGTGCACTGATTGAGATTATTGATGAAGCACCTGAAGTGGATGCCGCGAGGCTTAAGACACAGAACAGGGATTTGGTTAACCAATACAAGCAAATTGAGGGTAAACGACGAGAGCTGAATGATAAAATCGCTGAGGAAAGCAGGCTTCGCGGGGAGTCCAACGATCACGCAAGACAGATTGAGCAGATCGAAAAATCGGGGCATAAAAAAGTGCTGCAAAATTATCGTGAGCGGCAGCAGCAGTTAAACGAACTTGAAAGTTTGGAGAGGAAATGGGAAGATATGCGCGATCGGCTTTTGGAGACACGGGGTGCTATTGCTCCGGCGGATTTTAATGCACAGCATTTTAGCGAACACACGGATATTTTGTCAACTTTAGAAACAACAAACAAGAAATGGCAGTTTATCCACGACAAAGTAAGCGAATTGGTCCAAGAGGCTAATTCGGTTATCGCCGAGTGGCAAACTGAGAAAAATACGACAGACTGGATGCAAGCAATTAAGACAGATATGGCGGAGTACGAGCAATTGCGTTCCGAACTTGAACAGCAAGGAATAGATCCTGACAGATATCCTTTATTATTAAGCCAACAAAAGGAGATACAAAAGAAATTAGATCTAATTAACGAACATCAATCGCGCCAACAAGAGTTAGAAGCTAAAAAACAAGAGGTTTTTGAGCAAATTAAAGAAAATAGGAGGGCACTCTCAGAAAATCGGCAAGAATTCCTGACTTCTGTTTTACAAGACAATGAATTGGTCAGCATTGAAGTCCAGCCTTTTGGCGAGAATTGGGATGACATAGAAGACGAGATTCGGCGCATACTGCAATGTCAGGATCGCTTTGAGAGGGATATTGAAGACTTAAAAAAGATTTATAATAGAAAGGAGGACAGAGAGATTGAAAAACTCAAGGAGGCGATTAAGAGTATTCGCAATGGACAGAAACCTGCTAAAGATAAAAGGTTCGCCACGCATATGAAATCGTTGACACCAGAATCTATGATCGATCTCATCCTATGGTTTCCCGGGGATAATTTGAAAATCACCTTTGGTCTAAATCGTCAGCCGATAAAACTGGGGTCACCTGGGGAGAAAGCAGCAGCACTATTGGCGTTCATTCTATCTTATGGAGATGAACCACTCCTGTTAGATCAACCCGAAGACGATTTGGATAACGAATTAATTTATAACCTAATCGTACGACAGTTGCGAGAAACAAAAAGCAAGCGGCAGGTTATCATTGTAACACACAATGCTAATATCGTTGTTAATGGTGATGCGGAAATGGTTTTACCGCTTGAGGTCGCAGAAGGTCAAACCCGTGTGTCACAGGCTGCCAGTATCCAGAAAAAAGAGATTCGTGAAGCGATATGCGATATTCTCGAAGGTGGAGAACAGGCATTTGAACAGCGTTATACGCGTATTCATCTCGGAGATTAGCTATGTATGACAGTTTGATCGAACTCATAGAAAAAATATATCTCGGTGAAGATGCAACGATTGAATTTAAAAGAGAGTTACCGCACAGGAATAGCCTTGCCGACGAGATCGCTGCTTTTGCCAACGCCAGGGGTGGTGTAATACTGATCGGCGTTGACGATGATAGTGCAATCGTCGGGATTGACCGGCAGCAACTGGATATAGCGGAAAAAACAGTCGTTGAGATATGTGCAGACAGTATTGACCCTCTGGTTCCCATTTTTACCGAAAAGCTGCGGATTGATGATAAAAACCTATTAAAAATAGAGGTGCCGCGTAGCCTCTTTGTTCACCAATCTCCCAATGGTTATTTCATCCGCCATGGTAGTAGCAAGCGGAAAATGCCTACTGATCAGTTAGCACGGTTGTTACAAAGCCGATCGCAGGCACGTATTATTGCTTTCGATGAACAGTTCGTACCCAACACACGGAGAGAAACATTAAGGGAACCACTTTACCAACGATTTATCACGGAGGTAGTCTCTGCGGATGAGGTGGATGATTTGCTGCTTAAAAGACATCTACTAGCTAAGGAAGATGAGCAGAACCACGCCTCCGTGGCTGGTATTTTGATGTGTCATGAAAAACCCGATGATTACCTCTATAACAGTTTCATTCAAGCCGTTTACTATAGTGGTAGGGAAAAGGACGCTAACTATCAAATTGATGCCAAGGATTTTAAGGGACCGTTGGACCAGCAAATCATTGATGCTTTTAAATTTGTTGAAAAACACAACGCAGTAGCGGCCCGCAAAAACATTGGCAGGATAGATATGCCACAATACAGTATGCGAGCCGTATTTGAGGCAATAGTCAACGCCGTTGTGCATAGAGATTATTCAAAAACAGGTTCAAAAATTCGCCTGTTTATGTTTGCCGACCGGTTGGAACTCTATTCCCCGGGGGCACTAGCGAATACGGTGACAGTTGACAATTTACGCTACAGCCAAGCCACGCGTAATGAACTCCTCGCGCGATTGCTTTCAGAAATTAGATTAGACCACGATATGGAGAGGCAGGTCGATCGGCGACACTTTTTAGAAGGGCGAGGGGAAGGGGTCGGTATCATCTTGAACGAAAGCGAGGCACTCAGCGGAAAGCCCCCCGTATATGAACTATTTGACGAGGAATTACATTTGACAATTTTTGCGGCAAAACCTTCACAAGAAGAGGAGGCGTACTAAAACGATGCCTGCACATTTACTACAATGTCCAGAGCACACCTGAAGCCAATAAGTTAATATTTTCAGAATTTATAGTGACATCTAAAAATAATAAGACACGCTTTAAAAGACGGGCGAGGAAACCTCGCCCCTACGAACTGTCTTCTGTTAAAGAAAAAGTGTCTTCTTAATTGTTGACTTTACTATAATTCGATAACACTGATTATATGTTCTCAGAATATTAAGGCTACAGGAGGATTGATAATATGGACACGAAACAGACACAAACAAATGAAATCCTGAAACACCCATTTCCGCAGAAGCGTCCGGATGTGAAGATTGTCGAAAGCGACGATCACATCTCCGAGGTAGATTGCCCAGAATTGCAATGGTGGTTCGTCGCCCCACAGATGGGTGAACCGCACTTCCGGGCTGAGTACGATGCGAATACACTCGAACTTGACGCAATCGTAGAGATTACGCCGACCACACCGGCGACGATTCGAGGCATCGATTGTGTGGAACTCCGAGTCAGAGAATGGTTGGCACCGAGAGACTGGCCCTCAGTGTGTCCTCCGGATCTGATGTACGCGACGCTTGACGATACGCATACAAGATGGGTTTCTGTTGTTGATACGATAGATGGGGAAACAGTATCCAACACAATAGGCGACGAATGGTTTGAAGAGCAGTGGGGTGGTCCCTCAAAACGCCGAATCGTAGACGATGGTCGTTACCAGCTTCAAGCCAATGGCTCTTATAAGATTACCGATGGTCAGGGATTCGGTGCAGGTACATACAATGTGACAATCGGCGAAAATACTTTTCACTGTCTCCGCGTCTTAGAAGCTGATATTTCTGAGCCACACGGCGGTGAACTTGCTGAGGTATACGTTGAAAGCGGCGGCCGCACAGTTTTCTTCAGACGCTATGATGGTCGCTACCTCCGAGGACACGATTTAGTAAGCAAGTATCCGAACAACCGCTGTATTGTTATCAACGATGTTGTCTATGTCCACAGCGATTGCAGCGGATGGGCACACGATCAGTTGACCAGTGCATCTCTTCGTCCAACCTTTTAACCGGAAGCGCATCACGGATGAACCGTTCGACCAAAACAGAAAAGTAACACTTACGCAAATTTTCTCTTTGCTGGCGCGGTTTGAAACCTCACTATTTTTGTGTAATACCGGTTTCAAACCGTGTGCGCTGCAGCTTGTCTATTCTATAACCGATCGACTGTGTATACCTCTAATAACGCTTCGTCCAAGTCTACACCGAAACCCGGCGCATCGTTGAGGTTGAAGAATCCATCGTGAGGTACGGGTCGCAAGCGACGATATAGCTCATTTTCAACGCCGTCGCGGGAAGGACCGAAAGTCTCTGCCATACATGGCATAGTTAGGCACGCAGTGAGATGTAAACCCCAGGGTGTACCCGCTTGATGGAGCCAGGTTGGAATCTGAAGTGCCGCGGCTTCATTCGCAATCCGTAGGCATTCTGTAAATCCGCCTGCCCAACTGACATCCGGCTGAATCATGTCTGCCGCCTTCCAACGCAGCAACTCCCGAAAGCCGTATCGCGTGAATTCATGTTCACCGGAGACGATCCAAGTCGGTTGGACATCTCGGACGAGTTGTGCCATGCCAGCGTAATCGTCAAGCGGGATAGGTTCCTCAATCCATTTGAGAGACACATCAGAGGCTGCCTCAGCAAAACGGCGTGTGTAGTCTACATCCCAACGGAGATAGATGTCTGCCATCAGTTCCGCATTCGGTCCGATGCCATCGCGTGCAGCGTGTATCATCTCCACGTTTTGTGCGAACCCGTCCTCACCTTCGGCGAGTCCGTTGCGGAGTGGCAGCTTGCAAGCAGTAAAACCGTTCTCAGCGTAATAACCGACATCAGCACCAGTGGCATAAGCCGGAATTTTAAGGCACGGTGTATCTGTCACAAGGCTGTAGACAGGAGCGTCTACAATCTTTCCACACAAATCAACGAGTGCGAGTTCTATGCCGCTCAAAGCATAGATAACCAAACCGCGTCGCCCATAAATTGAGGTGATATGATAGAGATGCTCCCATATCTCCTCAACATCAAGCGGATCACGTCCGATAACAAAATGCTGGAGATGTTTCCCAATAATTAGTGCCCCAGCAAGTCCACCACCACCGAGGCCGTATCCTTTTAAGCCTTTATCGGTAGTTATTTCAACGATCAATGCCCCTGCTTGTGTTGCGAAGGGGCCGCGCCAATCAACATGCCCTGTCTGGGTAGCCGGTTTCTGCCACTGTTCCCCCTTGGTAAATCCTAAACCGGGCATTGCGCGCGGGTTCAGATTGACGTGCCATGTCCGAATTCCGACAACGGTATGCCGAGTTTTAGTCCGCGCTTTCCACGTAGCGGTGAGAGCGGTGAGGTTGTTTTTATTGGAATGCATAACCTAATTCCTTCAAAGATCTGGTAGATGTAGTTGCGATAGCTTATAGGTCACGATGGTAACGCGAAATAACCGATTCCTGTAAACATTCCGACTATCATCCACAATGCTACCATCACATATTCACCGAAAATCAAACCGAACGCGATAGGTCGAATCTTTCGATACGTCGAGGCACCGCCAAATTTAAGTGCCATGTATTTAATGAACCACCCAATCAGGATTGATGACCAGAGATGAAACGGTGGATACGTCGCCCCTAAGAGATAACCGATCGGATGCAGGGACCACCAGACGAAGTTCTGTCGCATCCAGAGCATAAAGCCTGTAAACCCGGCGCCAGCAATCATACTGTAGACCTCGCCCCACTTTGTCTCGATAGGGAATTGGATAAGATTGCTCATCCGCTGGAAATAGTTACGCGGTGCGACAACGAAGGACCAACTCTGTAAAAACAACGCACCTTTGTCGTAAATCAGCGTCAACGATGCATAAACAGAGACAAGAATCGCGACAACAATTGCGATGCCCAAAATCGGCACAACGCGTCGGCGTGCGAGTTTTACCTCATCCGCTGCTTTGAAACTGTGCAGGAAGTTTGGCATCATAAACTCGCCCCAATCGCGTAGAAACGTGCGTTGGAAACTTAGAATTGCGAGACTCTTATGCCCCAACGCATTGGAACCCAAGGTAATATCAATGTATTCTGAAGGGAAAAAAGGAGCCTGCACGAGCAACAAGCCGCCGTTAACTACCATCCAAGTTAACACAATAGACGTGATGAAAATAGAGAGCAGCGTCACGACAGCAACCCATGTGGTTATGCCTGCGACAACTAAGAACACGACTAAGATAAGGAACCCCAAAAGAAATCCGAGCAGTGCAATGCGATACGAGACCGGTTCGTTAGAATCGTCTATCGGTTGCCGTTCTGAGGTAGTGGGACCTGTCCTTGCGTGTCCCAATCCGAACGTCTTCCGAAAAATTGATACAATGTGTTCACGTCCTATCCAGAAAACAGCGGGGACAAAAACGAGATAACCGCCCATCACCTGACGACTACAACTAATCCACGGACCGATACTGAGTCCGATCGCATTCATGATTATATATTGGAGTTTGAAAAAGAGGTAGAAGAACCAGAGACTGAACGACACCTCAAGCGTGAGTAGAGAGGCGATCCCGATGACCGAAAAATAGATGACGAACCGCATCGCGGGCCACCATCCAAGCGTATGCCACGGTTTTTCGGTAAAGACGGTGTAGATATTATAAATAAGCGGAATTTCTGGCACCTTTGGGAAATGTGCATGCAATCCGTTGATCAGGTGCAACACTACCGGCAGTGCCATCCCTGCCCAAAGGAGTCTACTTTTGAAAAAGGAGTTGAGAAGCGTACCGTGTGCAGGTTCCGCAGCGAGTTGTATCGGAATCTGAATCAGGGGAAACGAAAACCTTTCACGTTCCACCCACTGCTTTCGGAGGATTGTGGAAAGGCAAAGCGTTGTGAAATAGAAGACGAGGACGAAGAGTCCCCAAATAAGCAGCGGTTTGATCCAGAACATCCACGGCACACTTTCACCGGCAGAAATTCCTTCATAAAAGTCCGTTACAGCCCGCGGTTCCGTGACAACAAGCCAGTCAGGGATATGCGGGTGTAGCGTTTCGGACCAATCGTTTTCCGTCGTTGCGAAGTATCGCAGCGCAACAAGGGATGGAAGCAGAAATTGTAACAACCCCATTGACGGAATGCCCACCGCCACAATTAGCATCATCCAAATAATAGTCAATTCAGGTGCGGAGAAAGCAAAACGCCCGTTCCGCATCAACTTCCGCAACGGCAGATTAACGAGAAACACCAGAATGAGGAGTCCAAAGATTGAACCGACAGGTAGATGATTGCCTGCAATCTTGGTATTTTGTAGGAAATAGTTGTTGTAGGGTGTGATTGCACACATTGCACCTACTAAGAGTAACCCTACGAGGATAGCAGGAAATCGAATTTTCAGGTTTGACCTACTATTTTCCCCAAAATTGTCCTTAAAAGTGTTGGCAGCCAAGCGTGTACGTGTCTCCTATGCTTGATGTCGGTTCAAAACTATACTCTCAATCTTCGTCTCTTACTGAAGGACGATAGAGACAGGTCTCTGCATCTACAACACGACCGTCAGGTAGTGTATACTGATTGGGGGTGCCTCTGCCCCACGGCTCTTTGAAATCTCGGCTTCGTACTTTATCTGCTGCCATCTGTTCAGCGACAGATTCCCATGAGAATCCTCCCATGAGTTGTTCGTGAAGAGATGCCTCTAACGCCCGATATGCTGCTTGCCCTGCGAGGTTCTCAAATTCATCCGGGTCTGTCTCCAAATCGAAGAGAATAGATTCATCTTCAGGAAAGGCGACATATTTATAGCGAGGGGTTCGGAGCATACGCATTGGTCCCGTAGTCTGATTTGCCCAGTATTCAGTGATTGCAGTGTCGCGCCAACTTTGAGTATCACCCGACATAAGATTCGTTAGATCATCGCCATCCAAACCTTCGGGAGTAGGGATGCCTGCTCTGGCACATAATGTTGGGAAGAGATCGTTTAATTCGACAGGTGCTGTTACGCGTGTGCCGTGTGATTGCTGCAGCTGCCTATCCGATATGATCAACGGCACGCGTGCTGCTGCCTCGTAGTAACTGGATTTCCACCACTGCCCGTGTTCCCCTGCCATCTCACCGTGGTCTGTGGTATAGACAATAATGGTGTTATCTAAAAAGCCGTCACGTTCCAAAAGTGTGAGCAGGTCTCCGACGGTCTCGTCGAGGAATTCGCAGCAGGCGTAGTAAGCGGCTCTCGCTTTTCGTGCTTCTTCGGATGGGATATCCTCCGTATTGAAATTATCGCGCAAGCCTTTGGCGAAAGGGTGGGTCTGTTCTAAGTGTCCTGGTGGCACATTCGGCATATCTATATTATCGGGCCAATACTTATCAAAAAGTCGTTTGGGTGCTGTGAGCGGAAAGTGCGGACGACTGTAACTCGCAAGCAAGAACCAGGGTTGCTCTGACGGCTGTGCCCTTAAGTATTCAAGGGTCTCCGTGTTAATAACCCGTTCTTGCAGGAGACTGGTCGGGATTTCTGTGATTCCAGCAAATCGCGTCCGTTGTCGTGTACCAGATGGGGTTTTCAGTGGATCTGTTTGATGTCCTGCATAGCCGCGCAGATCGCCATAAGGACGGGACTCGAAACCGTTGTTCTGTTCTTTCCCACCGAAGTGCATCTTCCCGACAAGCGCGGTCGCGTAGCCGTGCTGTGCGAAATGTGCAGGCATTGTGAGATGCTCAGGAAATAGGATGGATCCGTTATCCCACGCTGAGCAGCGATGTGCGTATTGCCCGGTTAACATACACATCCGGGAGGGTGTGCAGAGCGGTACTTGGCAGTACGCTCCGTCAAAATAGGTGCCAGCTGCTGCGAGTCGGTCAAGATTCGGTGTCTGTACAATGGAATTACCTTCACACCCTATAGCGTGCGGACTATGTTCATCACTCATCAAAAATAGAACATTCGGTTTTTGAGCCATTAGTTAAAACATCTCCTTTTGCTGTTCACCACCGCTTTGATTCGTTAATCAGATACGCTCTTTCTTATTTATAGTAAAGTTTAGAATTAATTGGGCACTGTGCACCGGCGAGGTTAGGAAACCTCGCCTACCGGGGGATGAAAGTGTCTCTTTATTTTTAGGTTTCACTATAGTTTACACGATTTTTCTGGGATATTCAAGTGGATTTTTCAGGTGGAGCACTCAAAGAATCACGTCGGACGAGTGAATTTAACGTGCGATAAATTGCGTTGATATAACTTAACCGTCTCTATGGGACTAAAGAAAGGTTTTGGACACGCAAGGTTTGGGCTTAAGATCCGGCGCGGTTAGAATGCAGATCGCATGAATCAACACGGAATGCGCGTGTTGCCTTGCAGTGAGAGTCCGTGGGGAAACCTTACGCCGCAAAACTGCACCTACCGGACTTGGAATCAAGGCTATTTAAATTGCCACTTATGGAGTGGTCACAGATAAAACCTGTTCAATGTGCCGGTTTTGCTTTGCGTTTTGTGACACCCATCGTGAGTGCTGGCAATACAGTCTCAGAAATGTCAAGGGAATAGTCAAAAATTGTCCATCCCGAAGCTCCCAAGTTACGCGAGAGGTAAATCTGTTCAACCACCGCATCTGGCGTAAGTAGGGAATTAGAAGCAGTCGCGCCGATACCCGGATAAATGGCAACACTTTTAGGCATTCGCGCGAGTTGGTTGACTAACAACTGCGTGAAATAGTCCGTCTCTTCTGTATAGTTCATCGGACACACGAAATCAACATAGCCAGCCTTTGCCCATGCAATCCAATCCTGTCCAATAGAAGTCACACATGCGGGGTAGGCGCCAAAGACCGCTGTAGAAATTTTGATTTTAGGGTCAGCGGTGCGGAGTCGTTTGTGGAGTAAGCGGAGCAAGCGTGTGATCTGTTGTGTGCGCCACTCGGTATACTTCTCGCTATGAGCACCAGTCTTTGGCAGGACAGCGGCGGGCCATTCGTCAATCTGCAGTCGCGTTGCAAGCACGAATCTTTCGCGACATCCCTCACAGTAGCACGCGTGGCTTCCCGGATAACGGATATAATCGAGATGAATACCGTCTACATCGTAATTCGTTACGATCTCAAGGATGCTCTCCAATTCCAAGAGCACATTTTTCGGGTGGGAAGGGCAGAGCCAATTGAGTGCTTGTCCAGTCGCAGAGACTTGGGTACGTCCTGCTTCCCGGATTTTTTCAACGAATTCTTTTGGCGCGCCTTCTAAATTCCACGTGATTTTCCACACATGAACCTCTAAACCGTGCTTGTGTGCTGCTTCAACGCATTGTGCAAGCTGATCACCGTATCGCGTATAAGTTTTGCTCTGTGGCAAGATTTTACTCGGATAATGCGCCACACCTGCCCACGCCATATTAGGGAGAATCATATTCACCCCGGCAGATGCTAATTCCTTGGCAGATCGTTCCCAATCTCCGGGGTAGGCACCAAGTCCAGAGTGATTCCATACCGCGCGTCCTTCGGTTTCAACGCTTATGTGCGATAGGAAATAGGATTTTGAAAATTCCGCGCGACTCGCGCGGGCTGTTGTTATCGCCGTATTGTAAGCCCCGGTATCATACTCGGTGCGCGCCCGCTTCATCAAATCTGTCCCAACTTTTAACGCTTGATTCGCTTCGGGGACAGTGCTTCGTTGGACAAATTGCTTTAACTCAGCGAAATCTTTGGTGTGCCCAATAGTCGTCATCGCCGCTATAGCTTGTTCAGCAAACGTACGCCGAAATTCCGGAACGAGATGCCCCAAGAGCGCAGCGAGCATCTGCATTTTGCGCTGAATGTCATCTGGAAGGAAAATATGGCTGAAGAAGACTCCTGCCTTCCCTACAGATAGCGCCGGTAAACCGGTGGACTCTCCTTTTGCATTGTGCCAGTACCCAATAATTTTTGTATCGGGTGTTGTCGGTTCTGCCACTGTAATGTTCCATGATGCTTGTCTGATAGATACTGGCATATCAGGTATATCGGGCGTGTTCAGCTGAATTGAAGCAAAATGCCCTGGTGCTTCTTGCTTTAGCCAATTTGTTTGACGCAAGCCGAGGAGCGGTGCTACTGTATCGGGTAAAGTATAGGTTACGAACAGTTTACCGCCACTTGCCACGAAATTTTTTAATAAACTCGCAGTTTGTGCTGCGATCACAGGGTTTAAGGGAAGAATAACCAAACGACGGGATTTGAGTTGTGCTTCAGAGAGCGAAGCCTCTTCAAGCGTGACAGCGGTTAACCCGATGCCGTTGAGCATCCTATTGAATCTTTTAGCGACAGAGCGAGCGTATTGAACATCGCCTTCTGATACCCGCGACGTGGCTGTTGGTAAGACAATCGCAATCTCTGCCTGTTGCGCAACAGCTAAGTTGAACCCACCGATACACCAGAGTAGCATGCACACGAGGAGAACTATTGTGATTGGGTATGGTAGACGTTGACTTGCAAATCGGACAAAAAACATCATCTGTTTCCCTCAACACTCTTAGCGGCAAGTTTTGGGCTTCGAGCTTTAACAAAAGGCGTTTCGCCGGTCTTCCCTAAAAACTTATCAACACCTTGTGCAATAGCGGCGGCAATTTTATGCTGATACGCCGATGTTGCGAGTTTCCGTCCTTCCACTGGATTGGACACAAATCCGGTTTCAATGAGAATAGCAGGCACCTTTGTCCCAATCAAAACAACAAAGCGAGCGTGCTTGACACCACGATCAACCGCTCCTGTGTTCTGGACCAATGTATCCTGTACATGCCTTGCCAAGCGTTTGCTATCCTCACTTTTGCTCTCCCGTATCAATCCCTCCAACAATGTTTCCAATTCTTGGATATTGTAGCCGGAGTTTACATTTTCTCGTGCTGCGATTTTTTCTGAGGCTTTGTCCGTACTGGTGACATCCAAATAGTAAGTTTCGATCCCGTTGGCTCTCGTACTTTCGCTGGCGTTGGCATGGATACTGAGAAAAAGATCTGCTTTATGTTGTGTCGCGAATTCGGTCCGTTTTTTAAGTGGAATAAAACGATTGGTATCACGTGTCATTAACACGGTGTAGCCTTTTGCGGTTAAAACCTCTCGGAGTTTATGCGAGATGCTGAGAACAATATCTTTCTCTTGAAGATTGCCACTTCCGAGTGCCCCCGGGTCTTTCCCGCCGTGTCCGGGATCGATAACAATCGTCTTCGCGGTCAACCCAAATTCACGCGTTAATGATTTTGGGACTAACGGTTCAGGAGCAGTAACCGGTGCTGTGGATTTTGGTTGTTGTGGTTGTATTTGAATGCTATTTTTCGAGGGTGGGCCGACCGGTTCTTGTTGGGTCTTGAGCACTTGTAGTTCTTTAGCGGCAGCGGTACCAATTTCCTGATTTATTGAAGAATCAACAAGACCTTTATAGGACGTTTCAGCACGTGTGCCGTACCCGTGCTTCGCATAGGCACGTGCCAATTCCAACTTGGCAGGCTCCGATACTTGAGAATCGGCATAACGGTTCTCCACGAGTTGGTATTGCATGATAGCCTGATAATCGTTATCGGTATAGTCATAGCAACGTCCTAACCAATAGTGAGCCAGTGGTATGTATTCCGAGTTAGGATAGGTGTGAATCAGTTTTCGGAGTGCTTTAATCGCCTGCTGCGGAGCTTCGGTGTCACCAACCTTGATGCTCCACATCCAACTTGAAGCGATTGCGTATTGTGCATCATCTGCTGACGGACCTTGGACATCGGCATCAATAACCTGTTGAAACTCTGAAACAAGGGCACGCCACTCCGTAAGGGTGGCACGCGTTGTACCGGTTGCATACGCATGATGGCGCAGTGAGGCCTCTTCATATAATGAACCCCCTTTATAACCCGACATGCTCATACACCCGGACAATATTGCCAGAGAGAGTCCGAGCAGACAAGAACAACACATTTTCATAATTTTTTCTCCTCTTGCACGACGTTTATTGGGTAATTTTTCTTTTAGATGCTACGAGATAAAACGAAATATTTTCATCTTTCGTTACTAAATTGTGCTATCAAGGCAGCGTCTGTCTCTAGTTTATAGCAATCAACAGTCAGCAATCCGTGAGCGTCGCGACTCGGAGGTCGCTCCTACAGCAAGAACTTGCCAGCGAAAGATCGAAAATAAAGGAGTGCTGAATGGTTCTGAGCAACTACATTTCTCTGTTGACCAGCATTACAATCTATGCTAAACTGACATTTCACAACTGATTCTGACTACGATGGAAGGAAACCGATGGAACTGACTCCGCAAGAAATCCAGTTGTTTCGTCACAACGGCTTCATCAAATTTCCGACCCAACTCTCCACTGATCATGTAGAGGCATTAAAAGCGGCAGTGTTGAAAGACATGGCGGAAGCCGTAGAACCTGTTGTGCGACAAAACGGCAAGATCATCCGAATCTCCGCAGTCTGGGAACGCGGCGGTATCTTCCGAGAAACGATCACCTGTGATGAAATCCTCAACCCGTTGGCATCGTTATTGGGAACGGATATAGAGTTTGTGCTAAATCGCCACAATCATATCTATCTCCGGGACGCAGGTTCAACGCATTCGCTTGGGTTGCATCGCGATGTGCGCCATTGGTCTCGGACGATCGCGACTGTCTTGATCTATCTGGAAGAAACAAATTTAGAGAACGGTTGCACGCGCGTTGTGCCTGGATCGCACCACTTACCGGCTTTTGCGCATCTCAAAGACGAGACGCTTCAGCGAATTGCGGCGAACCAAACGATCCCGTTACCGATGCCAGCAGGCGGCTTGCTCGCTATTGATAGCATGATCGTCCATTCGACAGGAATCAATAGCACAGATGGCACGCGGATGAGTATGACACTCGGCTATCACAGTGCAGATGAACTAGCGTTGGAAGACAACCCGAAGAAAGTGCTTGTTCGCGGCACACGACCGTATGGCGGAAACGACAAACCACGTGAATGATTGGTATTGGTATGGAAGTTATTTTATTACTAACTCGTAGGCAATGCGTTACAATTTTTTTGGAAAACAATTCATTTTTCGTTTTTTAATAAAAAAAGCAATTTTTTCTTGACAAACATCAGACTATGTGGTATACTTAATAACGTCCTTGAGGTGAGATAATATCAAAATCTCATTTTGGGCGGGTAGCTCAGGTGGCTAGAGCGACTGCCTTACAAGCAGTAGGTCACAGGTTCAAGTCCTGTCCCGCCTACCTGTTAGGTACCTTTTATGGGCTCGTGGCGCAGTTTGGTTTAGCGCGCCTGCCTGTCACGCAGGAGGTCGCGGGTTCAAGTCCCGTCGGGCCCGTTTTTATTATGTCGAATTAGCCACAGGTTGTGTCTTACAATACTGTGGCTTTTTCTTTACAAAACAGCCTTCCTATTATTTACTCTCAGCATGCTATCTGTGCTAAGGATACCGAGCATGGAGGCGTAAACTATGCAAACTGAAAGACGACGTGACCTATCCGTCCTTGCTGAATACGATGAGGCTATTCGGCTTAATCCGGACTCCGCCGAAGCGTATTTCAACCGAGGGTTGGCAAGGACTAAGCTCAATCAACGTCCGGCTGCTATCGCGGATTACGATGAAGCAATACGGCTCAACCCAAATTTCGCCGAAGCGTATCTCTATCGAGGATATCTAAAGGACTATTTAGCACTACGCGAGTCTGTAATGGCAGCTTGCCATGCGGCACTCCGTTCCGCGATTTCGGACTTTGACGAAGCAATACGATTAGGTCTTGAGCTCTCCGACCTTCTTCACGCCTATTACAGGCGAGGCGAAGCAAAATACAATTTGGACCGATATGAGGCTGCAATCGTCGATTTCGATGAAGCTCTCAGGCTTAATCCTAATAATTCGGAAGTCCGTGACGAAATCCTTGACTTGCGGGAGGAGTCAGTAGGCATGCTGAACTTTTATGAGGAAGGAATTGCTGGTATAACTGAGAGAATCCAGCAGAATCCCAACGACATCAGAGATTACAAAATCCGAGGCGAAACAAAAGGTTTTTTGGGGCGAATGCAGGAAGCGAAATCTGATTTTCAGAAAGTTTTAGAACTCACAACCGACACACATGTCATAACAGAGATAAAACGCCATCTTCAAGAACTCGACAATCCCGTCTATTGGCAGCAATATAGTTGGCGTGTCGAAAATTAAACATAGGAACCGCCATAGACTGTTTCTGATAACGCTGCGGCTGTTTCTGTTACAGACTTCACTACATAGTACAAATCCAAATACAGAGGAGCGGCACCGCCGTGATCGACCTTAAATTTATTCGCGAAAATACCGAAGATGTCCGCCAGATGTTGGCAGATCGCCACACCGATGCTGATTTGGATCAGTTGATAGCATTGGATACACGCTGGCGCGAGAACTTGACACACACCCAATCCCTCAAAGCACACCAGAATCAGGTCTCGCAACAGATCGCTGAGCGCAAAAAGGCAAAACTGGACGCGACAGAGACTATCGCGGAGATGCGTGAACTCTCCCAAAAAATCAAAGAACTCACAGCGGAAAACAACGATACAAAAGCCGAGATAGATGCTATTTTGTTGACGATTCCGAATATGCCAGAGGCAAGCACACCTGTCGGCACGAGCGAAGACGATAACATCGAAATCAAGACATGGGGTGAATTACCGAATTTTGATTTTGAACTGAAACCGCACTGGGAAATTGCGGAACAACTGGATATTGTCGATTTTCAACGCGGTGCTAAAGTCGCGGGAAGCAACTTTGTGCTGTTCAAAGGTTTGGGAGCGCGGTTAGAACGTGCGCTGATTCAGTTCATGCTTGATTTGCACACGACACAACACGGATACACCGAAGTCTCACCACCGTTTCTTGCCAACCGCCCTACGATGACAGGGACAGGACAACTCCCTAAATTTGAGGCAGATATGTACCGCTGCGACAGGGATGAAGAGAACCCCGACAGTGATCTGTTTCTTATTCCAACTGCTGAAGTGCCCGTGACGAACCTTTTCGCGGGTGAGATACTCTCCGGCGATGATTTGCCTACTTACTATACTGCTTATACACCCTGTTTCCGACGCGAAGCGGGTGCTTATGGCAAGGACACACGCGGTTTACAACGTCTCCATCAGTTCGACAAGGTGGAGATGGTAAAGTTCACCACGCCTGAAACCTCTTATGCTGAACATGAATCACTCTTAGCGAATGCTGAGAGCGTTTTGCAGGCACTTGGGTTGCCGTATCGCGTCGTGCAACATTGCACAGTGGAACTCGGCTTCGCCGCAGCGAAATGCTACGATATTGAGGTGTGGGCACCTGCCCGACAACGGTTTTTAGAGGTCTCCTCCTGTAGCAACTTTGAGGCGTTCCAAGCCCGTCGTGCGAATATCCGTTTTCGTCCGGAGGCGGGTGCGAAGCCAGAGTTCGTTCATACGCTCAACGCGTCCGGCACAGCACTGCCGCGCGTTGTCATCGCGCTCCTTGAGACGTATCAGAACTCGGATGGTACAGTGCGTATACCTGCGGTACTACAACCGTATATGGGTGGTCTGACACAGATTGGATGATAACCGAGAATTCCAGCCATGAAACTCAACTACTACCCAGAAACCGATTCACTGTATATCAATCTGTCTGAGCAACCCAGTGTAGAGAGTCAAGAAATATCGGAAGGTATTCTCCTTGATTACGATGCTGACGGTAGGCTTGTTGGCATTGACATCGATAATGCCAGCAACAAAGTTGAAATGGAGAAACTGATTCTCAGTAAGCTCCCCTGCAAGGTTGAAATGGCGAGTGCATAGCAACATTTAGTTTCTGTTGCTTTGTAAGGCGATAAACATGGCAAGAAGCAGCGAATGGGAAAAATACATCAACAAAATCATTCATGGCGATTGTATAGAAGTCATGAAGGAGATACCTTCAGATAGTATTGATGTTACATTTGCCGATCCGCCCTTCAATCTGAAAAAAAAGTACGGAACTTACAAAGACGAAAAAGAGACAGAGGATTACCTCAGTTGGTGTAGACAGTGGATCATGGAGATGGTGAGAATTACAAAACCGAGTGGATCCATCTTTGTTCACAACATTCCGAAGTGGCTCCTTTATTATGCGGATTTCTTAAACGAAGTCGCAGATTTTCGCCATTGGATCGCATGGGACGCGCCAACCGCTCCCATGGGCAAAACCTTACAACCATCACACTACGGCATCTTATTTTACGCGAAGAATCAACAAGAACACAAATTTTATGAAATCCGCTATCCACATAAACGGTGTCGGAAGTGCGGATATTTGTTAAAAGATTACGGTGGGAAAAAGAAGATTTTGCACCCCTTTGGTCCCCTCGTTTCCGATGTCTGGTCAGATATTCATCGTATCCGTCATAACAAACATAGGGATCCACATCCGTGTCAACTTCCGGTGCATCTCTTAGAGCGTCTTATTTTGATGAGCACGGATGAGGGAGACGTAATCTTAGACCCCTTTATGGGAACCGGCACCACAGCCGTTGCGGCTGCAAGATTAGGAAGAAAAATTATCGGTATCGATTTGGATACGCAATATGTAGAAATCACACAGCAAAAGTTAGCACAAGAATCGCCAAACTCTAAGATTGGCGATATATGGGTGAGTTTCCACCGCGGTGAAATCATCACAATTGCTGACAAAGACTGGGAATTGTTAAAGCCATATTTTGTGATTCCAGAAGACATGAGGCATATCGATTTTGAAAAGATCAAAACCGGTCGTGCCGTAGTAGCAACATCCCCTCAAACACCACAACTTCACTTGGAAATCCAAGAGGAGGAATGCGACTGCTATTAGGCATTGTCTTCACGTCGTTTTGTTTGGAACTAAGCGTTGGATGCCATGCGCGGTCGCAGCACTTTTAACTCTTTGAGAAGCACATCTCTTTTTTCTACTTCTTCCTGATTGAGTTGTTCAGTTCCTTCACCGTTTATTTTCACTGTAAATCCGGCATCCTTGATCATCTCAAGTGTACGCGATGCCGTCGAGCCTTCCGCATTTAGATAGCCATCAATAAACATTGAATTTGCTGGGTAGAGTGCCATTACCTCCATACTCCGTAAGTGGTGTTCTCTACCTGCAGCAACCCGTATCTCTGCTCGTGGATTCAGGAATCGATACAGACATAACACGCGGAGACAATAATCTGGGGTTAAAGTAGTAGGCACACTCCGCTGTGCCGTAACGGATTCCGACAACTGCGTGCCGGATATCGGTAAAAAAAAGTTGACCGGAAGCGATGCTACCTCAAGCTTACGGAGTGCCTTAGCGACCTTAATCAAGTCATCTGTCTCCTCACCCATTCCGACAATTACACCTGAACAACAGGCAAGTCCAGCCGTTTGTGCGGCTTGTAACGTCTCCATCCTATCCTGATAGCTGTGGGTGCTACATATCTTCGGATAATGGGTTTCCGAAGTATTTAAGTTGTGGTTTAACCGATCCAATCCAGCCGCTTTCAGGACACGCGCAGATTCTACATCAATCAGTCCAGCAGAGAGACACACCTCAATCGGATAGCGTGCCTTCACAGTGTGGATGAGTTCAGCAAGGTGTGATACCCGTTTTGCTGAGGGACCGCGACCACTCATTACAAGGCAGTAGCGATAGGCACCAGATTCATAAGCGCGTTTCGCTTCTTCCAGAATCTCAGCATCGGGTTTTAAGGGATAAGCCTCAATGTCTGTCGTTGCAGAACTTGCCTGCGCGCAATAGTGGCAATCCTCTGGACAATAACCGTTCTGTGCATTGTTAAGGATATGCAGTTGAACCTCGTTCCGAAAGTAGGTTTTGCGAACCTGATACGCAGCATTCAAGAGTGGAAGTAATTCCACATCCGATCCAGTTAGCAGCTTCTCACAGGAAGCATCGGAAAGCAGTTCGTCTTGGAGACTATTGGTTGTCAATTCCTGATAAAATGTCGTTTCCATCTTTTAGTTTTCTTAGTTTAGGCACAATTTCATACGCGTGCACATATCCTTTTTTCAAGTATTTGTTAAATGTCCCATGCAATGTCCGCTGCATTAAAGACTGGTCCCTCGGTGCAAACACGTTGATATTCAATGCGATTCGCGTCTATGCGGACAGGGCAAACACAGCCGAGACAGACCCCCATCGCACATCCCATCCGATTTTCCATGGCAATTTGCGTTGACACCCGAAAGTCAGTTGTTATCTTTGCGATGGCAGAAAGCATTCCGTGTGGGCCGCATGCATAAACCGTCGGATGTTGATAAGCAGCACCCTCAAGTAGGTCTGCAAGGATGTCAGTGACATATCCGTGATGCCCGATGCTTCCATCATCTGTAGCTATATGTACCGCGATGCCGATTGATTCCAAATCTGCCACACTCAAGAGTCGGGTACGATGCTGGGCACCTACCAATCCGAGTGTCTGTATACCGTTTCTACGCAGTGCGGAAGCCAGCAACATGAGTGAAGCAATACCAGCACCGCCGCCAACAAGAATTGCGGGTTCGGGTTTCGTGGTAAAATCAAACGTATTGCCGAGCGGTCCCAACACTTGTATCGGTTCACCCTTCGGCATCTCTGACAATCGTTTCGTTCCTTCGCCGATAATCTGGTAGAGCATCGTTATCTCGTGCCCGTCCACCGTATAGATTGTGAAGGGACGGCGGAGGAGCATACCCGTATCTTGCGAAATCATGACGTGGACGAACTGTCCCGGCTGTGCGTGCTGCGCAATTTCCGCGCATTCACAACGTAACAGGTAATGTGCTTCTGCTATCGCCTCGTTTGAGAGGACAGTCGTGTGGATGTCAAATCTGTTAATAAACCCTTTATTTGGCATAGTCGCTACATCAGATATCGTAGATACTCATAACCTTGCTCGTGTTTTGCCTTGTCTTCGACTAATTTGGTCAAGGTATCAAATCCATAGAGCGTTTTGATGCGATGCGTCAGTCGGGCACGATCGCGGCGGAGATCGCCAGACTGCCAGTACGCTGGTAGACGCGGATCGTATTTTGTTGGTGTTTCTGCGCCCAATTCATCCGCCACATTTGGTAATGCTCGCCATAACCGTATGTGTTGGTGATGTGCTGTCAAGCCCATAATAGCGAGTTCCTCGTAGCCACATTGCGCCAACTCAGAGAGTGCGGCGGCGTGATTAATGACATGCCAGAGCCCACCGTATCCCTGCCTGCGCTCCGAAGCAGACTGAATCAATGTGTCCAACACGGTTGTCGCCATCGTCTGCAAATCGGTATAAGGCGGGAAGGCATCGTCTTCGGGTAACTTAACTTTGCGTCCATCAATCCGACCTTTCTCCTTCCCGTAATAGGCGACACCGGAGGTTACTCCATCGAAGCCTGAAATCAGTTTTCGGATGCCATCAGTAATAGCCGGGGTGGCAAGCTCCGGATGATGCTTAAGCGCGCGGATCGCGATTGCAGCGAAAATGACATTGTGTCCGGATTGCCGAGTCTGATCAATATTGCGCGCCAGAGCATCAGCAATTCCGTCAATCAAATTTTCTTGAGGCGATTGCTTCGGAAACGAATCAAACATCTCAGCCACTGAAATAGCTGCATTTTTTTTCGGGCTAAAAGTCGACTGACCACGGATAATACGGTCCAACTCCGCCTCAATTCCACTGCAAACATATTCATCAAGATTTGGCTGGTTTTCTGTAATGAAGAATCCGGAAACAATACCAGCACCAAGATGCCCCGCCATAGGGTTGACTAAATGCGCTCGAGCCATCGCGTAAAGCCCTTTGGCAAGGTAATCAAAATCAACCACGGTTAGGTTCCTCCACCCCGGCATACCATGTTTAGTTTTCCCGATGCAACTTGATTAATTGTATCACAAAGCACTGAGAACCGCAACGCTATTTTCATTGAAAGGGATCCATTTAGTTCTCCAACAGTCTCAATCCGTGGGAGGTCTTTTCATTGTAGGAGCAACCCATCTTGTTTTTTGATGGCGTGGTTTACAAATAGCACAACAGATATTCCGAAAAACGTTAAGAATTAATGAAGCAATTTTTGCATACATATACATTTTTTGCGTCTGATTCCACAATTTTTGCGTCCTGACAATAAGAAGCAATTGCTATGTTCTCAGGGAAACAACTGTTTCAGAAAACAATGAACACAGAAGCTTTGTTGCTAAACTCCGTCGGTGCCTGTGTTTGATGCCGGTGACAGCACAAAACACATACGGGTTTCAAGGACTTTAATACAAATACTGCACTTTTTAGAAGCATTGGCACCAAATTTGCTTAATAATGTTGAGATACGTAAAGCAGCGTTTCAAAACACATAGAAGGCTGCATGGTCAAATCTATGTTATCCTATTATAGAAAGGTTTCAGTGTGAGCAGAATATTTTCCTATCTTTTTAGGAGCAGATGTCTCTATAATAAGAGCAGACATATATCGAATTAATAATGTTCCATCAAACGATTCTGGCAATCAAGAATTCACTTGCAATTTTTGGGAATTATGCTATGATTATGCCCCAAGGAGAGTGATAAATAATGAAAAACATATTGAAGTTCCGCAGCGATCAGCGTTTCAAAATCGTGCAATTTACCGATATTCATTGGCACAACGGTGAACCCGCTGATCAGCAATCAGCGGCACTGATGACACAAATCGCAGCAGCGGAATCCCCGGATTTAATTGTGTTGACAGGTGATATTTTGGCTGGTGGTGGATGCGATGATGCCGCTGATTCCCTCCGAGAGGTTGTTAAGATTGTAGAGGGATGCGGCATTCCGTGGGCGGCAGTTTTCGGCAACCATGATGACGAAGGCAGTGCCGATCGTCATGCGTTGATGGCAGTTATGCAAGATAGCAAACTGTCTCTCGCTCAACCAGGTCCCGAAGAGATACCTGGGGTCGGAAATTACCTTTTACCCATCCAAAATTCTGAAGAGGACGTATCTACTGCCTTGCTTTATTTCATTGATTCCGGTAGTTACGCGCCAACAGATATTGATGGCTACGATTGGATTAGACGGGAGCAAATTGCGTGGTATCTGCAAGAATCGGCAAGGTTCACCGCTGAAGCGGGTCACCCACTTCCTGCACTTGCCTTTTTCCACATCCCAATTCCGGAATATGACGAGGTGTGGGATTTTCATACCTGCTATGGTGTGAAATATGAGAACGTTTGCGCGCCTCGAATTAATACAGGGTTTTTTGCTGCGATGCATGAAGCGGGGGATGTCATGGGGACTTTTGTTGGGCACGAGCATATCAACGATTTCTGGGGCGATCTACACGGTATCCGTCTCTGCTATGGCCGCGCTACTGGCTATCATACCTACGGCAGAGAAGGGTTTCCTCGTGGTGCCCGTGTCATTCAGTTACAGGAAGGCACTCGGCAATTTGAGACATGGCTCCATCTTGACGATGGTACTATAATCCATTCACAGCCCGAGCATACACCGCTCCAACGAACTTTTACTGAGGATTTATAGATTATATTCCAACTAATAATCATATTTAACGAATTCAGGATTTATCTTACAGGAGGGAATTGTGAGAGCAAATTCTCAAATCTCTGTTCGACACGAAGGAAAAATTGCTATATTTGACATCACAGGTTACCTTACCGATGCCTCTGAAGCTATCTTGAGTGACGCGTACGCTGACGTGGGGGTTCAATCGGCTGAAAAAGTGCTACTTAACTTTGAACGGCGCAGTTTCATTACAAGCAGCGGGTTCGGTGAGATTATCAGATTACTCTGGAAGATGCGGGAGAAGGGACAGGTTTTACGAGTTGCCCACCCGTCTACCCAAGTCCGGAATATTTTTAACACCATCGGTCTAACGCAAAGCATCGGTGTCTTTGAATCCGAAGCAGAAGCACTGGAAGACTTTTAACTCGTTTTCCTGTTGCTTGAAAGTTTTACGGAAAAAGGGTATACATATTCATATTCAAGACGACCCCAAGTAAACTCCAGAGGCTTCCGGCGAGGAATTGACCGAATACGAAACCCAAGAAAAGCGGTAACGCCCGACGATAGGCTCGCACCCCACCTCCGGTGAAAAGTAGCTGTTTGAAGAGCCATCCTAAAAAGATTGAGAACCACATCCAACCGATAGCCCAGCCGTTGCCGACAGCATAACCGACAGGATAAAACGGCCACCACAAAAACTGACGTTTCAGAAACGTCAGTACACCGGTGAACAGGAAACCGAATGCTATATGTTGGACAGCGGCAAAATTCGGTGATCGTGGTGCTATAATCCAGCTTTGTAAGCGGTTAAATTCGCCAACCCCCCACTGTGCAAACCGGTATTCGTAATAGAGCGCCACATGCCCGACAATCGAAACAATTGTTCCGACGACTGATGCCACAATCAGTGCCACAACCAACCGATTCTCATGCAATCGGAATTGCCTACCGATTTTAAATGCCTCTAACTGATGTGGCATCGGATGGCATCGGTATCCATACGCAAGCCACGACAATAGAGTTGTGTTGGTTAGATTTTGCGCGCCTAATGGACGACTCCCGCCGAACAACAACATAATCCTATCGGGATGCATCCCGTGCAACTCGTGTGTCGGGGGCCCAAGTTCGGCACGCATACGTGTCATTGCGATGCATAATACCAAATAGATGCTGAAATAACCGAGCGCAACCCACGGCGAAAGCCCTGCGAAATACCAGAACACCAACACAATCACCATACTGATTATTAAACCGAAAACTGCAAGTCGATATAAACCGTCTTTAGATTTAAAGGAGAATACACCGGTGAATATCTCCCAAATCTGCCTCCGGCTTGTGACGAGAGCGAGTGCCCCAATACCGAGCCATGCCCCTCCACGTTGTTCAGTCTGTAAACTGGTAGCGGTTGTCCACCCAGTCGCACTAAAAAAGACGCGCTGTGCTCCCCAAAATAGGTAGAAAAACCAAAACGACAGCGACAATTCCAGCGGCATGAGATACCCAAATCCTATTGCAAACGGATAGACATAGATCGGCAAACGTCCCATTGCGTTCCACGGTCGGTCATCAAAATAGAGTAGATACTTGATTTTGAGCGAAGGTATCACCGGAAAGAGATAGTTCAATCCTGCCAGCATCTCTAATCCAAAAGCGATGCCGAAACCGAGCCAAATCAGTTTATTCCGAAAGAGTGCGGAGGTATTACCGAGCAGTTCAATAGGCAGTGTTGTTAAGGGGTAACTCAATTTCTCGTGGTCAATCCACTGTTTCCGGATGATAATGTTCACACAAAGCATCATAAACAGCAGGACAATTACCAATCCGCTCCACGCCACGATGGGCCACAGCCACGCCTCCATGTATTGTTGCTGCCAAAACGTATCGTCCCCCTCAAAGTAGCCTTGTAGAATACCGCGGTCGGTGATCGTCAGCCATGTTGGCATGAATCGAAAAAAAAGGTCTGCCCACTCATTTTCGGGTGTTGCGAACCATCCGGCATTGGCAATCATCGGCACCAATTGTCGAACGATGTCGTGTCCTGCAAGTGCAGTCGCCACGGATACCATTATATATGTCAACGCGAGTTCGCGCGATGTCGGTGCTAAACCTTTGAATACCTTTTTCAGAAGCGGGGTAATGAGAGCCAAGAGAAAGAACGTGAAAAGGACAGTAGGGAAAATTGAAAAATCGGTGAGTTCCCACACAACGCGATTTTCTGCGGAGATAATCCAATAACAGGTGAGAATAATAAGGATTGAACCGAAGACGAGCGTCCCGAAAAGAAAACGGAGTGTTGAGGATTTCTGGTTGCTCTCAGTAGTGCCTTGTGCTCTGTGCTGCATGGTTATAGTATACCATATCGGTTGGTGCTGATGCAACGATATGTGCGTTCTTGGGACTCACTGTTGGTGTGTAAATATTTTGTCAAAAGGGACCATACACCTGTCGCCCCGCTGGGGCTTAGATGCGTTCCAAAATCGGGGTTACAAACCCCTCCCACAAGAGAAAAAAACGTCTAATGCCAAAAACTTTACACATCCTACCTGCTTGTGGTGCGCGCTTCGAGATTGCCAACGCCACCGCTTTGTGGTATAATAAAGAACACTTTAACTGCACAAGCAAGGAAAAGTTATGCTATCCCGCGCCCTGAAAAACAGTGGTCCACTTCCTAATATCAATAAGATACTCGTCATTCGCGTTGATGGTATTGGCGATTTGCTGAATTCAACACCGGCGATCGCATTGTTACGGGAGAATTATCCATCCGCGGAAATAACAGTATTGGCGCGCCCGCTTAATGCGCCTGTGTTAATCGGTAACCCTGATGTGGATCGGATTCTAACCTTTGACCGAGATGGAAAACACAGCGGGCTATTAGCACGACTCCAATTTTATCGTGAATTGCGCCGTGAACAGTTTCAACTTGTCGTTGCCATGCAGACAGCGATGTGGACCCATCTGATGGCTCTTCTCTCAGGTGCGCCGTACCGCTTAGGACGTTATCAGAAACGCTTTAAATCCATCCTTACCCACGCGTGGCGCGGTAAATACCGAAAAGGTGAAACCCACGAAGTCGATAGGAACTTGGAACTGGTACGACTCATCTGTGAGGGAGAAGGCAAACGGGAACTCATATTCCGGTTGTCACCTGATGAGACTGCTGCCGCGGAAGCACGACTTGCATCTTTGGGTATCGGTGAGGATGCTTTTCTGATTGGTATCCACCCCGGCGGGAGTTCGTTTGATAAACGTTGGCCCGAAAAACAGTACGCCGAACTCGCTGACAGGTTAGTGCAACAGTATAATGGGACGGTACTCCTTTTACGCGGGCCTGAAGAAGCAGCGTTGGTGCAGAACATCCAAGCGGCGATGCAATCCGATGCCATAACTTACGCGCCAGAGACGATTCGCGCCCTGGGTGCGCTGCTATCCTGTTGCGATTTGGTAGTCTGTAATGACTCCGGTCCGATGCATATCGCTGCGGCATTGGATGTGCCGATGGTCGCTATTTTCGGTCCCACTGACCATGTAGCGTGGCATCCGTTGAGCGAAAATGCCTCTATCGTGCGGCGGGATATGCCGTGCTGGCCGTGTAGTGCGCATAAATGTAAAATCGGATGGGAATGCACGAAACAACTTCCTGTTGAACCCGTTTGGGATGCAACGACACTAACCGTAGAGGCGAATCAAAAATGAAAATTGTCGTAGTCTGTTGGGGGTCAACGGGAGATGTCTATCCGGTTTTAGCACTATCGGAACGTTTGCTGGAACGTGGACATCAGGTACGTGTATGTTCACCAGCACTCTATAGAGACAAGATTCTTGAGATCGGTGCTGAATTCCACGAGATAGGCGTTGCTTTTGATTTGGCTGAATTCCACGCGGCGATGGATTCTATTATTCCGAAGCGCGATCCGTCAGCGATGCTACGGCTGATCGTGGAAGAAGCGATTGTGCGTCGGGGTGGAAAGTGGTATCAGGATTGCTTGACCGCTATGAAAGGGTTTGATATAGCAATCTGCCATTCAGTGGATATTCCCGGACAGGAGGCTGCGATTCGTACCGGGATCCCGTGGCTTACCGTGACGTATTGCCCGGGTTTCATCAAATCCTTAGACTTCGCGCCCTACCCGTTCCCGAATTGGGGACGTATCTGCAACGCTATTGTGTGGAGATTGGTGCAACTCCGTCTTGCCTCAAGTATAGATACACTCTTTAATCAATTTATTGCGTCAGTTGGCGGAGAGCCGAGGTCTTCCGTGGCGTTAGATGGCATGTATTCGCCACATCTAAACCTCATTGCTGCATCTCCAACGCTCTGTCCACCAGCAGATTTCCCACCGAATCACAAATTCACCGGTGTATGGCATCTTGCGTCGTCTTCCTATATACCGCCAACGGAACTTGTCAATTTTTTAGCGGCAGGTCCGCCACCTGTCATTATTACGTTTGGCTCTATGGGCGGATCCAATGGACGTGAGACAACAGAAATTTTGATTGAGACTGTTAGAAAAACCAACCAACGTGCGATCATCCAAGCGGGATGGGGACAACTCGGTACACAAGAGGCACTACCGGACATCTATTGTACAGAGTATATCCCGCATCAGTGGCTGTTTCCGAAAGGGTGTTGCGTTGTGCATCACGGTGGCGCAGGGACTACCGCTTCGGTGTGTCGTGCGAAGGTCCCCTCTGTTGTTGTAGCGCATCACGCGGATCAACCGTATTGGGGAAAACGGCTATTGGACTTAGGGGTTGCGCCCAAGCATCTGCGCCGCCGGAACCTGACGGCTGAACGCTTGGCGAAACGCATTCAGCAAGTCTTGGCAACTCCCGCTATGACTACGCGGGCACAGGTCTTAGGAAAACAAATGGAAGCAGAAGATGGGTTGACGACTGCTGTTGACCTGATTGAATCTTTTTAAGGAGTTAGAAAAATGCTAAACTTGTTTGACATTCCAATGCACGACAGAGAAGGCTTTATTGAAACTTTAGAAAAACTTGACGCAAAAACAACTGCTGTTGCGTGGGAGTTTTTGGAGCGTGAGATTCCCGGCGTTGCTGACGATGAGGCGTTCGACGGGCTGTGCTGGTTTGAGATCGCCGAAGTAGAACTTGACTTAACCTTGGAAGAAATGTTGGCTCTAACAACTTTTGACTCTGTAGGTGTCAGTAGCGACGCGATGGACATGCAGGGACGGGATCCGCTCAGTGACGTGCAGTATCTTCACAGTCTTTATGAATGGTGGGAGGTATTAGAAAAAGATCGCGAAACACTTGAGAACCTTTTTCAAAACAAAGCCGTTTCTGAAATACTTGAGGAAATGCACACCGTTCTAAAAGTCTATAGTATCCCTTTTGGTAGCATAGAGAGCGTTCACAGGTTCTGTGAAAACGCAAGGCGGGAAGCAATGGATGCGTGGTTAAAAGACGAGAAGCGTTAAACCCTCTCCACTTCAATGTTGTTTCTTCTATTTACTCAATTTGCGTAAGCAATTTTCAGTATTAAAACTTCAGTTCTGATTTCTATACGGATTGGCAGAGAGGAAGCGTTAAAGCAAGCAAACAAAGCGTTTATTCCATATTTTCTTGTTTTCAATCTGCCTCAAAACTGTAAAATCTTTATTGAATATTGCTTAAGTCCTGATTAAAAAACCTTTGATAAAAAATGCTGAAGAAAATTCTCGTCTTTAGTTTCAGTTTCATCGGTGATGCAGTGCTGTCCACTGCCGTCATTCAGCCGCTACGAAGACACTTTCCAGATGCACATATCACCTTCCTCGTCGGACCGCGTGCGTTTGATCTCCTCGCTACTGAACCCAATATTGATGCTACCCTTGTTTATGATAATCGAGGCGAACACAGCGGCTGGCAAGGACGGCTGCGTCTCATAAAAACCCTGCGACATGACAAATTTGATCTCGTTGTGAATCTACGGGATAGTCTTACGGCGCGGTGTATCGGTGCAAAACATTGGGGCATGGTTCGCGGTGACAGCAATCGTCATGCTGTTACCCGCTATGTGGAGGTGCTTCAGAGACACGGTGTTGACATAACGGGGGCACATCCGCATTTACAACTAACTGAAGACGAACAGACCACGGCGCACCGTTTTCTTACAGAAGCAGATCGGACATCAGAACAGTTATTAATCGGTATCCACCCAGGCGGAAATTGGGAATATAAATTGTGGGACGCGAAGAACTACGCACAACTTGCGAGTATTTTAAGTAAAAAACAGAACGCTACAATTTTACTTTTTGCGGGGCCAAACGAACGGGAACGTCAAGCGCAGGTTGCGGATATGATGGACACACCTCCGATCCTTGTCGAAACGGAAAACTTGCGAGAAGTCACTGCGTTGATTGCAGGGTGTGACATCTACATCGGTAACGATACGGGTCCGATGCATATCGCTGCAGCCGTGGATACGCCAGTAGTCGCCCTTTTCGGTTCAACAAACCACATTCGGAGCGGTCCCTACGGTGAGAAACGGACAGTTGTGCAAAGTGGGATAAATTTGGGATGCAACCCGTGTCATCCGGGTCGGCATCCGGGTGGATGCGGTGCTGGGAGTTGTGAAGTAATCGCGGGGATTACGGTGGAACAGGTGTTGGACGCAGTGGAGCGTTATACTTCCTCAATCTCAATTCCTAATTCCCGTAAATTTTCCTTAAACTCATCATAAGCACCTTGTGAGATTTCACCATCAGAGGCTTTCAACTCAAGTTGCATATTCCGAAAATCAGATTGCAGTTGGTTGAGGTGTTGTACTACACTGCTTACCTTCCCTTGGGGCAACCTAAAACGGATACCGATTGTTTTTTTAGACTCTCCATCTGGTAAAGAATTATCAGTACCATCATCTGGTGTATCTACACCTTCACTGCCATCTGGTGGATCCGGACGCGGAGGTTCAACAATCAATTTTGTACAAAGTGACGGATGGATTAGAACTTCATTGTCACTCAAAGTAATTGCTGAAACTTCTTGCCTGAAAGCACGCGGAACGGCTTCATCATCTATTTTATCACCGATTCCAAAAGTGCCTTGCCGAACACCTTCACGTATTACTGCTTCCCACACATCGCGAAGCGGTCGAGGCTCGTTGGTAGATTGTGGATTGTATTGGAACGGCAGAGATGTTGAAATTGTCTCGTTTTCCTTCAGATAGTCATGCAAGATTTCTTCTGGTGTAATACTTTCGCGAATGAGGTTAGGTTGGATAATCACTTCAGCGTCAGTGAGAGTTACTTCCGGTAATGCCGTGTTAAAAGCGCGTGGCACGAGCCTATCAGCTATTCTCTCACCGATTCCAAATATCCCGGTTTCAATACCTCTGCGAATACCTTCTATCCACGTATGGCGTTGGATGCGTTTTTCGCCTGGGGTGCGGAGACAGGTGTTGAGCAACTGTAGGGTTGAGACGACGTGGTTATTCTGCAAGTAAGCGATGGCAATGTTTCTGGGGCCCAGGCTTGTGGCAATTGCGTTCTTTACACAGAGCAGATCGTAGACCACTTCGTCAAATGGAGATGTCATACCAACGACGGGAAGTCCGAGGTCTTCCTCAGTAAATCCATCTTTTTGCGGTACGAGCACTGTCCGATAGTCCCGCCTTAACGCACCTTCCAGACTACTATTAGACTGCTTTAGTGCATCATCAACCTCTCTTTTTTGGTTTCTTGATAAGTTGAGCGAGGTATCCTTTTTAATCTCTTCGTAAGCGATAACTTTTCTGGTTTCTGCTTCGAGTTCGGTGGCTTTACCAGAGGCAGGTAGAATAAAAAAGAGGGTGTTGCGATAGATACGCCGTATCTCGTCTCGATTCTCTATAAGGTCTTGGCAGAATGCGTCATCACGTCTATCCAAAACTATCAATTTCAGAGTCTCATCGTCGGGGACGGCCATACCATCTTTGGGCAGGCAATGGATTTTGAGGCGTGCCTCGCGACCGGCCTTGAAGCTTTTTCGGAGTTGCGCGGCGACACGTGCTTTGACGACTTCAGGGTCTACGTTCTCCATTCGGGTCTGGACAATCCGGTTTAAGTTAGGTTGCGTGTCAAAGTAGGTTTTGCCGTTTTCGGTACGGAGGTAAAAGAGATGTTCGGTGAGTCGGTGTTTTGCGGCCTCGATGATAGCTGCTGGGTGTTCCAGCACGGCGGCACTTCGCTTCATCTCCTCCAATGTTGCCCCGCGCTCCATGCCTCCTGTGAAAGAGTAAAGGAAAGTAGCAGTTGCGGTGCGCGTGCCCAACGCCAAATTGTTATATGTATCTCCTAATGCTTTATCAGCACCTTTTGAACCGGCAGTCCGGTCTGTAATGTCCTTCGCAATGATCCCTCTGTATTCCTGTCCTATGTGTTGTAAAAGTTCATCACGGATGTCACTGTCGGTGAGGTCAAAATCGGCGAGTGTGATGTAAGGGCGGTTTTTACCACTTGCCCGATGTACGACGCGTGAGAGAAATCTAAGAATACCGCGGGTTCGCTGAAAATTCGGGAAGCTGCCCCATCTTTTATAAAGTACATCAATGACTTCCGGCTGGAATGGGTAATTTTCCATGAATTGTTCGCGATATTCGGATTCTTGCGTGCCGGGTGGAAGGATACTTTCCTGTTTAGCATACTTTGCAAATTCTCGGGTAATACGCTTTGTCTCATTAAGGTCGACCGCCTCAAAGAGGCGTTTCCGAATGATAGGTGCGATTTCGGTGTCTTCAACAGGAGTGACCACGCGTCTCATACGTGTGAGCAGCTCGGTGAAAAGTGGGAATTTCTCTTCAATAGGATCGATTTCGCTTTCTTGTAGGGTTGCGACGAAAGTGGTTCGTTTGTTAGATGCGACCGCCTCTGTCAACGACAGCATAAACGCCAAGGTCTGTTTTGCTAATGTGCTTTGTTGCACAGACACGCCTGCGGCGCGTTCAAGGTAATTAAGCACTTCGTCCATTAAGATGAGTACTGGTTTTTGCGTTTGCGTGAATAGGTCGGAGAGGTTATCGCTGCCGGGTGCGACTTGCGTTGTAAAATTTTGGAGGCTGCCTGTGAGTTGTTGTTCAATGGTTCCCCAGAAGGTATCGCCATTTCCCGGGTCCATTGCTGAACCGACAATCACCACGGGGACAGCGTTCCACTCTTTCGCTTTGTGGTAGAGCGCGATAAGCGTGTGAGTTTTCCCGCCGCCGAAGGGGGTCTGGAGTCGGATGATCGGATCCTTGTTTTGTCGATTGTGTCCTTTCAAGCGACCTTCTATGCCGGAGAGGAGTGTTTTGAGTCCGTCTGTAATGTGGGTCCTCTCAAAAAACTGCTGTGGGTTTCTGTATTCAAGGGGTCCCTGGTTGTTGACGACTTGTCCGAGTCTTGCGGCGTAAGTATCCGCTGTGAAATTGCCTCTTCGTATATCGCTGTGCGGTTTAGCAATGGTTTCAAAAGGGGGTAGTCTCATGCGTATTCCTTTTTCTAAAATCGTAGCCTGACAAAAAATCTTAAAATCCGCGTAATCTGCGTCCTCCGCATCAACCTGTGATTCTGAAAAATGTTCCCTCTTCGGGTTGTTCCAAGATGTTTTGTACTTCGCGTTGGATAGCGGTTCGGTCAGCGAGCCAGCCTTCGATCCATTGGCGTTCTTGACTTTCCATTGATAATGTTTTGCTAATTTGCTGTGCAACGTTCCATATCAACTCGTTTAAACCGATGCTATTTGTTGAAAGCCGTTGGATCATTTCAGCTCGGTTTCCGGAACGCCATAGAAGAAGTGCGTGGTGCAAAACGTCTATCAACTCTTCACTATTAGATAGGTCTGTCTGTTCTCTTTCTTGTGGACCCAACACGCGTACATTCGTTCGCTCCTTCCGGATAAAACTCCTCTCGCCCCATTCTTCCGCTAACTCAATACCAAGGGAGAGAGCGAGTTCGTGGGCATCGCTAAAGATTACCGATTTTTCTCCATGTTCCCGCCGCCAACGGAGATAGAAGCGCGTGAGTTGCGTACCTGCCATTCCTGCCTGCTCACCGTCGAAACGTTCCAGAAGTGCTCGAATGTCGGTAATCATCTGATCAGCACGAACGGCGTTATCGTTTTCGTCAATGACTGTTTCATAACGCCCAAATGTTTCAATGCCAATCCCGATTGCTGCGATAAACAGGTCAGCACCGGAGAAGCCCCACTCCCATAAGGTAAAGAGTTTCTGTCCAAGGTACGTCTCTAATTCTGCTTTAACATCCTGATAGAGTCCGAAGGGGGCCCGTTCTTTTTTGCGTGCGACCATGTAGATAGAGGAAGCGAGGGCTGCGGAATTATAACTACGCCAACGAACCTTCTGCTCTGTATCAATGGGCCACGCCCCCGTAACCACGAGGCCCGAATTTAGCAAGGCGTTAATCAATGTTTCCCAACCTTCAGTGGATTTGTGGGCGTAGACAATCACAGCGATGCCATCCGGTTTTAACACGCGATACATCTCCTGAAACGCCTTCGCGAGTCCATTTTCAAAAGTCTGTTTTCCGGCTTTCAAGCCGCCTTCGCGATGGCCGTAAGCCACGATCTCCGTATCTTTCGGAGTCAAGGGTTCTTTAAAGAGTTCCGGATGGTGCTCACCGATACTCCTTTTGAGCCACACGTAGAAGAAATCAGAGAGGTACGAATATGGGACGTTATCGTAATAGGGCGGATCGGTGAGCACTGCATCGAAAGACTCGTCCGGATAATGCTCACAAAGATCCATTGCTGAGACTTGTTTCACGGTAACCGGCTCAGCGTCCATCAGACATAAGTGTTCCATGGGTTTTAGAAGAGTTTTTAACCGGTTAACACCTACACGCAAAGGATTTGCTTCGCCGTAATCCCAAACCATGGGTAGGGTTGCCATCCCGAAAAGTTTCTCAACAGTTTCGACTGTTTTTCTCCATAAACAGAGGTTTGAACCTTTATCAGCGATGCGATCCAACCAAAGGCCTAAGTAAGTTGAGATTGCTTTTGCATATTCAGGGTCATGGTTTCCGTGCGCGCGCATTTCTGCATGGGCATCTCGAATCTTTTCTGTCAGGGTAACGAGTGCAAGTTGTTGGCGGGCATTGAAGAGATCGCCATAAGTATTCAAGTTGTAATTGTGAATAGAAATTCCGCGTTCTGCTCCTGAACCTTTTAACTTAGGGGTTAGTTCATCCGGTACTGGGTCAATGCCCCACGCAGCTCTGAGATGTTCGCGTTTTTCAGAAAGGTGTTTCTGTGCCTTGTTGAAAATGGCAACATCTCTCTCTGTAGTAAGTCGGTACTGTTTACCCTTGCGGTTTGGGTGTTGTGTTACCACAGCGAGCATCCGCTCACCTGCCAGCCCGTCTTGAAAGAATCGGCGCGTCTGGTTGGCAGCGATCGTGCTGTTGCAGAGGGGGCAGGTAACAACAGCACGGGTGACTGTGCCTTTCGCTGGATCAAAGCCGTCCGGTATCCCCCCATGCCCTGTACCGACAATACGAAAAGCGATGTGTCCATCCATTTCGTAGGGGAACAGCGCGATTCTCCTTTTCGAGTTTTGTGCCAACCAAAATTGACCCATGAGTGGGATAACGGCATTGCAATTGAGGTTTTGACAGGGTAGCGTACGTGCCCAGACATAGGCATAGACATAGGAGCCGTCCGGTTCTTCCGGGTAGAAAGGCACTAGCTCTTCCGTTACCTGCGCGAGAATTTGGTCTCCCCACTTTTTGACATCATCATGAAGACGCTGCCCATATTTTTGTGGAAATTCAAGCGTGCATTTCTGAATCAGCACGGCAACAGGGTTGAGGTCGCAGGAATGGGTCTCGCAGCCGAGGCGCTGCGCTTCTAAAGGGATAGCACCCCGCCCACCGAAGGGGTCGAGAACTTTGGGAGGCTTCCCGTCATGGAATTCCAGGATGTCTTCCCTTGCCTGATTAATCCAGAGCGGTTTGAGGGCATTTTCCCACTTAGCAAGTTCAGAAATGAAATCGTGTTTCGGCGGATTTAACGTTTTATGAGCATCTTCACAATACTTGTCAGATGTTGAGGGGGTAAAATGACTATCTACGAGGGCGGCATACGCGGTAGCACGTGAGGGACCGAGGGGACGACTTGCCCACCAGATGTGAAGTCCAGTAATTTGCCGCTTGTTTCTATCACGGCGACCTTGCTGGCTAACCTCTTCAACAGGGAAGGCAACTTCAATAATGCGTTTGTTGTTACTCATGTATCAATCCATTCATTCATAAAATTATGGGTATGATACCAGATAACAACTTAATTATCAAATTTATTTTCCAACAATAGATTTCTAGGAAAAGTCCATCAGATTTAGGATATTAGAGAAGCGGCGGATCTAAGCAAATCATAGAGGAAATTTCCAAAAACTGCTATGATTAGACCGCCCAAGATATATCTATGTCTTCGAGCAGTATCTGTTGAACCTCTGTACTCAACGATCGGAAAAACCCATCTAGCATAGACAAACAGTGCTCTGAATATATGTAACATCAGGAAGAATAGACAAACATAGGCACCATTTTGAACAAATGCAGAAAATCCACCAAACATACTGTTTATCAATCCTGATAACTTATACGTCATCCAAAACGCGAAGGGGATGCCTAGGAGAAGGAGTAACAAATCATAAACACTATGTCTATGGAAAAATCCGCGACGTGTTTTTTTCTGCTTGATAAAATCTGTGACTTTACGATATACTCCGCTCACCCAATCAGAATTTAGACCGGTAACAAAAATGTTGCTTGCGTTTGGCGTAGATATGGAGGGTGACAGTGATAGATTGAAAAGTTCGGGTTTAGTGAAATCTAACAGCAGTTCAAAGCGGTTCCTCGGGGACCAATCATGTGAGTTTTTTAAATCCAATTCACTGTTGATGTAAAGTGTTTTAACCTTGTCTGGAAAACGAGGGGAACTGAACACTACTGGAATTGTACCAAAGAGCACCTTATCATCTGTTCCACGCACGGTTACCTGTAATTCAAACCCCAACCTTAGTACTTCTCTATCCGCAAGAATTTGCTCCATAGGTCGATCAAGAGGTATATAATTAGCTATTTCCTCTTCTGCCGCTGCGTGACTTGACTCTTGTAGTATTTCACAAAGTATTCTCAAATCGTCTTTAGAAAAAGCACAAGCAGTAATTTGCTGCGACAATTCTGTTGTCAATATCGCTCGGTTTTGTTGCCCCATTTCAATTCCTTACGCATCATCTTGGAGAGGGTTGCCTAACATCGTACCATTGGTGATTTCACCTTCATCCTTATAGTAGCTGTGGAAATTTGTCTATTGGAATGGACGACAAGGTGTTTTAGCGTTCATGGCTGACTTGGTGAAAATCAAATTCAACAAGTCTAATGACCCCGGGTTCATTGTCGTACACCACACCGATGGATGCAATCGCTTCTCCAGATCCTGAAGGGTTCTCAAATTGGAGAATATCACGGATTTGTCCAGGATTCCCGTCTACGGTGATCCTATCGCCAACTTTCCAATCCTTCACGCGTTGGAAGGGGATATAGTCTATTGCATGAGCCATTGTTTGTATCTCCTTTCTAGAAATAGGTTTATCAAACAAGTGAATCTGGGATTAATGTTTAACACACGAATTGTCATTGCGTTCCGTCACCAGTTACCAATAGACAAATGCCAATTGCCAATAACGCCGCAAAACAGAGAAGAAAGATAGTTGGTACAAAAGTCTCAACGATAGTTAATCTCCAATAGGTTTTCCGCTCTCTCCCTTCGGCGAGTAGATCCCATTCGCGTTTGAAAAATGGATAGGCGAGTTTTTCCTCCAATTCATGTAACGCCTTAAATTTACCAGAATTCAATTGACGGTAAGAACGGATGACGATATACCATGCCGAGGCTAAAAGCATACCAAAGAGCCCGAAACCTACCATGAGCCATCCGAGCGGTACTCCGTTTTCTCGCTGTAAGAGCGCGGAAAAGAGCACAGATAATCCGGAGAGGACTAAAAGGTAAAAATGGTTTGCTGTTGCACGCCGATTGCTAACATTGTCGGCGAGTTGCGCGTGGAGTTTGTAGATTTCTAACAATTCCTGCTTTTCGTCCATTTTCATGCTAGCTCCCGAATGGCAGAGACAATGCTCTCCGTATTCCACCCGACGATTTTATCCGCGGCCTCCGTTACTTTGGTAGATGTCCTTTGACTTCCACGGGGTTTAATGGCAATAATCGGTTTTGAAACCGAGAATTCAGTTTGAGCAATTTGGATCTCTTTGTCAATCCATTTGCTGTAGCTTCCATAAACCCCTGCTAATATTAATACGACGCTGCAAGGACTTACCTTTTTCTTTATCGCTGCATAAAGAGCTTTGTCGGTTCCGCTAGTATGTAGCGGATCGTCTTTGGGTACAGAAGAGTTACGATAGAAAAAATACTTTCTTGCATCAAGCAAGTTAACAAGTCCGTCGTATGCGTTGCTATAAGCCCAAGAGTGACTAACAAAAAGATTATAAGTTTTCACGTGGCAAACCTCCGGTAGAAAATTGACATATTATGCTTCTAATTTACATTAGGTTATTATATCGTGTTAAATTTAAAAGGTCAAATCCAGAGACATTCAATTTTCAGTTTTTTGAGCATTTTCCGGGAGACATCGCTAGCACAACTCACTCCTACAGCAGGGGTCAGAATTCGGTAGTCCCTCCTACGGGAGAACAGAATGTCTCTGGCTTCAATTGTTAGAGTCCTCGACTATATTTCAGTCAAAATTTAGCGATCACCAGCAAGATAGTCAAGGTTATCTTTTTCCTTCCCATTGGGATTAGTCCGTAGGTAGGGTCTGCCTTCGCCTGTATGCGAGACGTGCGCGTCTTCAATTTGCCCACGCTCCGCCATTCTGATGGCAGTTTCTAATGGAGTAAAAGTTGTGTTGCCATCAAAGCGGACAGCAGTAATATCACCATCATTGTCAGCGCGAGCATCTACAATTCTTTTTGCCATTTTCAACACCTCCTTTTTTGAATTGGGGTATCAGATTAATTCAGTTTTAATCTATAAACTTGTTTAAGCAGTGTAGCATATTAATAGACGCTTTGCAAATTAAAACGCCTTCCGGACTATAACCGTTCGATTTTAAGAAATTGTTGGGTTTTGTGCCTTTTTGGTTTCCAATTCGGTGCGGTTAGGAAACCGCATCTACCGGTCCTGGGAGTGGAAATCTGATCGAAAAATGGACAATTAAATGCCTCTGGGTCAAATCAATTTTCTCAAAAACGGATAACGGGCAGATATAAGGTATAGAGATTTTTTTACATTTAGGCAAGTTTGTCACTTCCGGTTATCTCCGAAAGCGGAATCTGATATCTTACCTCTGTGACTTGTTGTACGGCACTTATCTGGTTCGCAGGGTTCTGCAGAATGTAGGATTCCGGTTGTGTTGTTGCAGCGTTGAGGACAACATAGAGGAAATAGTCGTCCTTAAGTTGCTTGGCTCTGAACCATTCATTGGAAGTGAGAACGACAGGAGCACAGTCTGAGCGGGCTTTCACTTCAATGCATCGGACCTTGCCATCCGGGGTTTTTGAGCGGAGATCGAAACCAAGATTCTCTGCTGAGACATCTGTCACAGTACAACCTCGTGTCTCTTCATGATGAATGGCACACTTCATGCCAATCTGTTCAATTTCCGATTTGTTGTATGGTTGAGTACCTGTATCATCAACCTTAGTAGCAGGTATGACGCGAATTGCACCAGCAAAGGTCGGTGGTTTTCTGGCGAGCGTCATCTCTTGCCGACATGTTTCTTCTAATCTTTCTTTTTCTTCCTCATAGTGACGTTTCCGTTCCTCCTTGTTTTGGGTAACTAACCTGACATCTTCGCCTTTTTCACTACGCGCCCCAAGTTCAAGCAGTTCACTATCCAACTTGCGGATAAACTGTTCTAACGAGGCGATACCGTACCTTCTCTTGATGTCTATCTGCCTCTCCCGTTCTTCCGTAAGTTCCTGCTTGTATTGATCCAAGTGTAAGCGTAATTGTGTACCGACTTTTGCTTCAAGTTCTTGTATCTGGATCGGTTCTGATGTTCGGTCAACTTCCGCTTCTTGAAAATCCCAAATGAGTGCCGGATTAATCGGTTCTATTTTCGTTGAGTCTTGAGGTAGATAGAAAGCAAAGAGCCGCCTTCCTGCAACTGTGTCTGCCCCATCTCGGATTTCACCTTCATAGAAGATGATAACCCCGTTGAACCTGCCATCCGGATCTTCAAAGCAGGCACCGGTTTTGAGATCTTCGGAGTATTCTTGTTCTACGTAACGAAGGGTTGCCTCAAAGAGTGGGTGACCGAAAGAGATAAACTCAACCGATGCATCTGTAGACGCATGTGCTTTATCAAATGTCACTTTCGTATAATTTTTGCCAGTAACATTTGGATATATCTGTCGGAATTGCTCGTCTTGGCTCATTTTTATTATTTGAATTGGGATACGGGGAATGCTAAAAAATCCATCTCTACGCTGATGAAGTTGAACATTATGAATTTCCAAGGTTTTTCGGAAGAATTCACGTGTGTATTCCGGAATAAGTCCATGTTCACGCGCCTGTTGCTGGAGTTCGTTCACCTGTGGCAGATTAATGAAAGGTGAAACGAGTGTGTCTTGGTTAAAACCCTTAAACAGTTCAAGCTGGGCTGGGTCCAAGGAGACATCAATCTCGTTAATAAGTTGCGTGTAGTCGCGTGTGCTAGCGGCGGCTTCAAGCATGAGCTGTGCAAGATTCCTCTTGGGAAAAAGCTCTCCAATCACATCATAGACACGGTCGATTCCTAATTCATTCCGAATAGTGTCAAGCTTCTCAAAAAGACGGGTAAACACAGCCCCTTCACGCGTATCGGAGGCTACAAGGTTGATGACATGAACCTCTTTCTTTTGACCGTAGCGGTGAATTCGCCCCATTCGCTGTTCAAGACGATTCGGATTCCACGGCAAGTCGTAGTTAATCATCAAGTAACAGAATTGGAGGTTAATACCCTCACCTGCGGCTTCCGTAGCAATGAGAATCTGCGTTTCGTCCTTGAAGGTTTGTTGTGCCTCTATTCGTTTTTCATGTGGCATCTTACCGTGAATAACGGATACAGAAAAACCCCACGCCTCTACCTTTTGTGCTAGGTAATCCAATGTATCAAAGTATTCAGTAAAGATGAGAATTTTCTGATTAGGATGTTGAGCATTCAACTCATCAAGTGCTTTTTTGAGTTCTTGTAACTTGATTTCCATCTCACTTTCAATAATCTGTTGTGCCTCATGCTCAAGGTGTTTAAGTGTTTCAATTTCATCTTTTAACTCTTCTCTGTTTTCAGCGACAGAGAGGACCTCCCACTGTTCTTCGCGCTCCCAGCGCTCTGTTTCACCGAGATCTTCTACTTCGTCGCGATGCTGATCGGTGGGGACCGTATCCGCTTGGAGGGTGGCACTTTGAAGCAATTCTTCAAGGCGTTCCTGTCGGCGTTGTAGGGAAACGTACAAAGCATACGTGCTGGAGGCAAGTCGCCGCTGCAAAATAACAAGAGCAAACGCAATATTGTTGCGTTTTTGTGAATTTTCAGAAAATCGATTGTATTGCTCACGAATGTACTCAGAAAGCTCGTTATAGAGTTCCATTTCCCTTTCAGATTCCGCGCCGAGACGGAATGGCTTTGTTTGAACATGACGTGGTAAGAAAAGTTTTTTTCCTTCAAAGTCTTTGAGATCTTCCTTTACACGCCGGATAAAAAGGGGATTGTCGTTTTTCTTGATTGATTCCTGGATTTGGGTCGGATCTGCGAAGAAACCGGGTTCAAGTAGGTCGAGGAAAAGTCGGAAATTCTCAGAGTCTCCCCTATGTGGTGTCGCCGTGAGAAAGAGGAGATGTGTTGTGCAGTTAGAGAGACATTCGCCTAATTGATACCTTTTGGTTTTTTCAATTTTGTCACCGTACTGGTAGGCTGCCATTTTATGCGCTTCATCAACTATAATTAGATCAAAATGGGTATTAGCAATTGCCCCACGTATCTCATCTTGCCTAGCAAAATCCATAGAGGTAATTAGTTGTTGTTCGCGATGCCAGACGTTTTCATGTTGGTGAGCATTAACGAAATTGCGCGTGACATGAGTAAAGTTCTCTTCAAACCGTGTCTTCATCTCTTGTGTCCATTGTGTGATTAGGTGCCCAGGAGCAACAATTAAGATGCGTTTAGCCTGATTTCGGAGTTTGAGCTCCTTGGCGATGAGTCCTGCCATAATTGTTTTTCCTGCGCCCGGGTCATCGGCAATGAGGAACCGGATTCGCGTCTGTTTAAGGACTTGCCACACCGCTTCAATCTGGTGCGGTAGGGGATCAACCTTTGAGATGCTAATAGCAAAGGTTGGGTCATAGAGGGCGGCGTATCGGTAACGTTTCGCCTCAAGTCCAAGGAAGGCACGGCGGGCGTTACCTGTAAAATCCACCTGTGCTGAGACAACTCGCAATTCATCTGCCTCTGCCGCTGTGATCTCTTGGTTGACAGACGTTTGTGAATTTGTCAGGGTGCCAACAATATGGAAACCTCCATCAGGAAGTAGCTGATAAGCCAACACTTGAACAGGTTCTGACCATAGAGGTCCTTCAATGATTGTTCCATAAGTGATATTGGTTGTCATAATTTCCTCCATTGCAACCCCCGACTGTTTACACAACAGACACACTGCTAAACGCCATCGCAAATGCTGCAAGCATCATCTTTCGTTTTTCTTAATTTCAATTCAGATTTGAGAATTAACCCACCTTTTTCGTCTTTTACGAAGTTGCCATTTTCGTCGGTTAAATAGTCTTGTCGCTTTTGTTGTTCAATATTATCAAGTAAGGCTTTGGCATCATAATTGAACTTTGCGGCCCATTCCTCTCGAATTCGATGGATTTCGTCAACAAACGGGTCTTTCCACATGCTAAAACCCTCCATTATCAGTCGTTATGGGGTCCTAATCAAAGACCTATATTTTTCCGCCACTGTAACCGCAGACTGTTTAGCACAACGGATACACTGCTAAATGCCATTGCAAATGCCGCGAGCATGGGGTGCAACTCGCGTAACATTGTAGGCAAAAACTCAAGTGGAAATAGCACACCCGCGGCAACAGGAATTAACAAGACATTGTAAAAGAATGCCCAGAAGAGGTTTTGTCGAATGGTGTGGAGTGTTGCCCGGCTTAATTGAATAGCATCGGGAATTGTGTGTAGGTCGCCGTGCATCAGTGTTAGATCTGCTGTCTCCATCGCAATATCTGTGCCTGTGCCGAGTGCGATTCCGATATCGGCTTGTGCGAGTGCGGGGGCATCGTTGATACCGTCTCCTACCATAGTGACGCGTCCACGGGTTTCCGTCTGCAACTTTTTAATAGCGGATGCTTTGTCTTCAGGTTTGAGTTCTGCCATAACATCACCAATCCCGGCAGCTTTAGCAATCGTATCCGCTGTAACTCGGTTATCGCCGGTCATCATTGTCACTGTGCATCCGAGTGCTTTGAGCTCAGCGACTGCAGCTTGTGCTTCTGGTTTCAAGGTATCAGCAACTGCGAGGAGCCCCTCAACGCGTCCATCAACAGCAATCCATAGGACAGTCTTCGCTTCTGTTTGCAGCCGCTTCGTTTCTGTTTCAAATGCCTCAGTAGGAATGTTGTGCTGTTGAATTAGAGATAAATTGCCTATCACTACACAATTTTCACCGACTTGTGCAGTGATACCGTATCCAACCACGGCTTTAAACTTACTTGGTGTAGTGATCTCAAGTCCGCGTTCCTCAGTGGCTTGAACAATCGCTTTTCCGATAGGATGTTCACTGCCGCGCTCCGCAGCAGCGGACAGTTGGAGGAGCCAGTCCGGTCTATCTGTGATGATGTCGGTGAGGGTGAGCTTTCCTTGGGTCAAAGTGCCTGTTTTATCAAGTACGATATGCGACAGTGTACCTGCCCGCTCCAATGCTTCGCTATTTCGGAAGAGAATGCCACGCTGTGCAGCGATGCCGGTGCTGACCATAATAGCCGTCGGTGTGGCAAGTCCCAATGCACAAGGACACGCGATGACGAGTACCGCCACCAATCGGAGCATTGCTGGTGTGAACCCGCTGCCGATGAGAAACCACCACACAAGAAACGTCACGGCGGCAATTCCGAGAACAACGGGGACAAAAACACTCGCGACTGTGTCGGCTGTCCGTTGTATTGGTGCCTTGCTCTGCTGTGTTGTTTTTACCAATTGAACGAGTCTCGCCAGTGCGGTTTCTGAACCGACACCTGTAGCCTCAATCGTGAGCATACCGCTCTGGTTAATCGTTGCACTCGCAACCGAATCGCCTTTAGTTTTGTCTACAGGGACGCTCTCACCTGTGAATAGGCTTTCGTCAACCGCGCTGACACCGTCTCGCACAACGCCGTCAACCGGTATGCTTTCACCGGGACGGACAACGATCAGATCTCCCACTACTATCTGTGCAACTGGAATCTCTTGCTCCTTGTTTCCATCTTTAAGGACAGATGCTGTTTTCGGAGAGAGGTTCATTAGTTTTTTGAGGGCAGCACTTGTCTGTCCTTTCGCACGCGCTTCCAGAAGTTTGCCGAGTTTAATGAGTGTGATAATGACAGCGGCTGTTTCAAAATATACATGGGTTCCAAACTTAGCGTAATTCAGAGCTAAAGCAATCATCACTGCAACGCTATAGAGAAACGCCACAGACGAACCCATCGCCACCAGTACATCCATGTTGGCAGAACGATTGCGCAGTGCCTTAACACTCCCAAGATAGTAATCCCATCCGACGTAAACCTGAACCGGCAATGCTAATGCGAGCATCAACCAATTTACCCAAGGGGCAGATGCCCACTCACCTATCAGGTCCATATCTCTACCCATACTCAGCAGAAAAAGAGGAAGCGTAAAAACCAACCCAACGCTGAATTGCAATTTTTGTCGTCGGAGTTCTTCTGCACGCGCTGCTGCCTCCGTATCTGCATCAAGCACATCAAAACCGAGATCTCGGATTTTATCGACGATATTCTTTTCGCTGAGAGCAGATGCATCGAAAGTGACTGCGGCATATTCAGTGGCGATGCTGACATCTGCGGTAAGGATACCATCCATTTTTTTCAGATTCCGGGTGATGGTGGCAGCGCAGTTTTCGCAGTGCATTCCGGTGATGGGGAGGTTAATTTGGTGTTCCATAATGGTTACCAGTTATTAGTTATCAGTTGTCAGTTTAAAGCGGGGTATAATGTCGTCAAAATCTCTTACTGAATACAGGTTTTTTAATGGGGTGTACTGGCTAACGATATGTATGTTGATAGAAGATGTCTAATACTCTGATGTCTGATGGAGTTAGAATAAATATCCAAGTTAGTAGAAAGGCTGTTTTTATCGGAATGTAGAAGTTATTTCTGAAAGAATCATAGGTGTCAATTTAGAGCCGTAGGTTGGGTTGAACGTAGATGAGAAGTCCTATGTGGACCTCCGAAAGACACGTCAAATCCAATATGCTGTCATATACACTCAAGAACGCAGTGAAACCCAACTTCATACCGTTATAGTTACAGAGACTTTACAACAAAAGCGTTGGGTTTCACTCGGTATCTGTTTGATGTAGGATATGTGGAGAAACTTCATATTTCTATCACTTTTTAGGATTTTGATGAAGCCCGTTCAACCCAACCTACGATGCAGTTTTTGCTTAAATTGACATCTATGGAATTGTTCCTGAAAGAACCTAAGTGGACAGGTACACAGACCGCTCTCTAAACGTAATGTGTATACAAATTGCTATGTTAAGTGTACAGGTTCCCCTGTTTCCAAGCATTGGTTAGCAGCGATTGACAAAATAGCGGTTTTAGCAGCATCGGCATAGGGGGATCGGATTGCACTGCCGTCTCCCGTGCGGACTGCATTGATAAAGGTGCTATCCATATCAATTGTGCAATTGTTTTCTGGGTTCCACGTGGTTTTCTCATCGGCAGTGGAAAGCACAAGCGCACGGCGGAGATGGTATTCAAGCGAACCGTCTGCACAGAAAATGTCTAATCCAGAACGACTCAACCCATTTGTTGTGAAGCAGGCGGAGAACATGACACCGAAGACACCACTCTCAAATTGCATGGAGACAGCAGATGCTTCTTCAATATCGTAATCGGTGTCCGGAATCAGATCGTAGCGTGCGACAGCATAGACGGTCTTGACTTCGCCGAAAAGGTATCTCGCCATATCAAATTCGTGTGTCGTCTGCTCCGTGAGCTGCCCACCAGATTTCGCCTTCTCGCGCCACCATCCACCGGGCATGCCGCCCATCCAGTATCCCATAAAGAATCCGACACGTCGGTCTGCAAGGAGTTCCTGCGCTTTGTCGATAATATCAAGGTAACGTTCTTGGTACCCACAAGCGGTGATAATGCTTTTTTCTTCCACTTCTGCCGCGATGTCCTTTGCTTCGGCTGCATCCATGTGTACCGGCTTTTCCACAAACATCGGTAGTCCGGCGGCAATAGCAGCACGTTCAGGTGCACCGTGCGCAAACGGCGGGATTGAGATATAGACAGCATCCAATTCTTCGCGTGCGAACATCTCATTATAGTCGGTGTATGCTTTACCGCCGTACTGCGTGACAGCCCGTTCCGCTTTTTCGATAACAATATCACAGAAGGCGACGAATTGCGAGCCGCCAATTTCGGTTAATTCGCGTAGGTGGCGGTTCATGTTACCACCTGTTCCGATAAAGCCTAATCTAACATCTGACATATTTTTAACTATTGTCCTTGCTCGTTTCTCTCCGTTGTCGAGAAACGGTTTTTTAACGATTAACCTCGTTCATTTTTCTCTGTTGTCGAAAAATGGGAGATTTATTAATTAGAAGCTTCTGAATTAAAAGTACAATTTGCTGCAGTGTTGCAAGCGTAAATGATTTTGAGGGTATTGTCCACATAATGGTTTGGTTTCCTTGTTCGTTTTAGAAGAAACCCCCTAAATCCCCCTTATCAGGGGGACTTTGCGTATATCCGTATTAGTTAGACAACACCGTCATGATTTTTAATATCGCTTAAAAGACGGAATTCTGTGCTGGCGTGAGCATGAGTGATGGCAGAATACCGATCAGCAAAATGCCAACCACCGCGAGAATTAAGCCGACGACTAAGGTGGAGGCATAAGGACTAAACTCCAACTCTTCCTCTGGCTCACGCATATACATCGTTACGACGACGCGCAGGTAATAGAATGCTGATATTGCAGTGTTGATAGCACCGATAATAACGAGCCATATATGTCCTGCCCCAACTGCGGATTTGAAGATATAGAATTTCCCGACAAACCCTGCAGTTGGTGGAAAACCGGCGAGCGATAAAAGCATTACTGTCATAAACATGGCAAGTAACGGTTTTCGGGTACCAAGTCCTGCGTAATCAGAAATCATTAGGCTCTCGCCATCTTCTGTTTTTGCCAAAATAATCGCACCGAATGCGCCGATGTTCATTACACAATAAATCAAAAGATAGAGCATTGCGCTCGAAATTCCGTCATCATTTGCAGCCACCAAGCCTATCAGCACGTAACCGGCGTGCGCAATACTTGAATACGCCAACATCCGTTTGATGTTCGTTTGCGCTATCGCGATGACATTCCCGACTGTCATTGTTAACATTGCCAGTAGGATGAGAACACCGCTCCATTCAACCTGCAAGTTTGGTAAGGCTTCCATGAAAATTCTGAGGAACGCTGCGAATCCAGCCGCCTTTGGTCCTGCGGAGATAAACGCTGCTATTGTTGTCGGTGCGCCCTCATAAACATCAGGTGCCCATTGGTGGAATGGGACAATCGCAACCTTAAACCCGAATCCGACGACAAGCAGAAACATCCCCGCCAAAAGTAGTGGCGATTTGTTCTCTGCCGTAATCGCCTCAGCAATTGCGGGTACACTTGTGGTTCCTGCGCCACCGTAAATCAGGGCGATTCCGTAGAGGAAGAACGCGCTTGCGAACGCGCCGAGCAGCAGGTATTTCATTCCCGCCTCGCTTGAAGCAGGACTATCTCGGAAAAAGCCCGCCAACACATACAACGACAACGACATCAGTTCCAAGCCGAGGAAGACGATAATCAACTCATTGCCTGCAGCCATCAACATCATACCGAGCGTTGCAAGCAGGATAAGCAGATAGTAAGGTCCCTGCTTCCTGTCGCCTCTATCCAAATAACTCATTGAAATCAACGCGACTAAAATTGTTGAAACGAGGAAGATAATGTTGAAGAAGAGGGAGAAACTATCGACCTTGAACATTTCGTTGAACTGGGTGCCCACTGTGCCTGCCTGATGCATCTGGATAGAAACCCATAGGGCAATCCCAGTGCCAACAATTGTCATCCAGCCAAGGACCGTTTTGGAAATAGAATCAAAAAGGTCAAAGACGAGGACAATGATCAGCGTTAAGGCGATAACCAGTTCCGGCATCAGTAATTGCCAGTTAATCTCTATTGGCATTCAAAATCTCCATTCAATGGTTTTGACCATCAACTCGTGCCTTAGCAAAAGTATCTGTAGACGAGTTGATGGTCAAAGTTTTCAACCGAAAACTATTAAAGTGCGCTAACGTAGGAACACAAACGTCACAAGCACAAAGAGCGGGACCAAGATTGCTACCGACCAGAACATATACCCGAAAAAGCTTGGCATGCGGATACCGCTTTGTTCCGCGATGGCTTTCACCATGAAATTCGGTGCATTGCCGATATAGGTATTCGCGCCCATAAAAACGGCACCAACCGAAATAGCCGTTAGCAATTTAATAAACTCTAAGTGCTGTGCCTCGACTAATTGTCCAGTCAAGATCCCCGGTACCATAGATTCAGTAAGATGCAATTTTCCGAGTGCTGTATTGTAGAACGTCAGATACGTCGGCGCATTGTCTAAGAAACTCGACAGAACCCCTGTTACCCAGAAATAGTGCAACGGTTCTTTGATTGCTCCAATCAATCCACTTAACGCCCCATTTTCACCAGCCTTTAGAATCGCCAACGCCGGAATAATTGTCATAAAGATACCGGCGAATATCTTTGCCACCTCTTCAATCGGTTCCCATGAGAACTCGTTTGCTTGACGCAATTCACCGCTAAAGGGTGTAAACCTGAGCGACAACAATCCCATGACAACAATTAGGACATCGCGGGCGATATTCTGCCACGCCACATGCACACCGAGAATGCTGACCTCGCCTAACTTCAAGGTTCCGCTCATCAATACAGCAACAACGATACCGAGCAAGAAAACGAGATTGAAGAGTCCATCTACACGAATCGGTTCGTTGGTTCCATCATCTGGTACGACCCCGCCTTCGCGCTTAAACATAAACGTGTCTATTACAAAGAACAGTGCAATTAAGATAATACTAATAAACAGCATGTGCGGGAAAAGAGCAGTTGTCGTCCAAAAGAAAGGTACACCGTGTAGGAATCCTAAAAAGAGCGGTGGATCCCCCAAAGGCGTTAAGGAACCTCCGATATTACTCACGAGAAAGATAAAGAAGACAATCAGATGGACTTTACTTTGCCGGTACGCGTTGGCTCGAATTAAAGGACGAATGAGAAGCATTGAGGCACCCGTGGTTCCCACCCACGAGGCGATAGCAGTACCAATAAGCAATAAGAGCGTATTAACGATCGGTGTGCCACGCAACGTCCCACGCACCAGAATCCCACCTGCGACAGTGAACAATCCCCACAACAGAATGATGAACGGGATATAGTCTATAAGGTAGATATGCAGGATGTCGTAAAAAGCCTCTCCGCGAAACACGGTGAGATATGGGATTGCGAAAATTAACGACCACGCCAATGACATCTTACCACCGTGGTGGACAAGAAAGTGTGAGTCTAACACAAGCGGGAAAACAGCGATTGAGAGCAAAATACCGACAAATGGAATAATACTCCAGATAGGTAATTTGGCACCATCTACGCCATGGCCATGATGTGCGGCTTCGTCGCCCTGTGCGTCATCTGCACTGAACGCCTCCATTGAAACCGAAAGGGCAAACCCAACAATTACACAAAGAATCAGACAAGATACCAGTTTGAACTTCACTTACTTCGTCTCTGCCTCCTTTTCACTCTTTTCATGCTCTGTGTGCTGCGTTCCCTGTAGTGCAAGTTTGGGACCTCGCGGTTTCTGTTTTTCCAGTTGTCCCATAGCAGGTGCGGTCTGCACCTTTGTCACAACAACGCCTACTGATTTTTCCATCTTGCTCAAGAAAGGCTTAGGATAAACGCCAATCCAGACGATGAAAAGAAGGAGCGGAAGCATTACAACGATTTCGCGAGCGTTCAAGTCTGGCAAACCTTCGTTTGTTTTATCCAATTTTCCGAACATCACCCGTTGGAACATCCACAGCATGTATACGGCTGCGAGGATCACACCTGCGGTTGCAAAGACGACATACACCTTAGAAAATGCACCTTGAACAAAACTGCCGAGGAGTATCATATATTCACCGACAAACCCGTTCAAACCGGGTAACCCGATTGACGACAAGGTCACAACCATAAAAATTACGGCAAAGATCGGCATCCGTTTTGACAAACCACCAAAATCGACAATCATTCTGCTATGTCGGCGCTCATAAATCATCCCGACCAAAAGGAACAGTGCCCCTGTGCTCAAGCCGTGATTGACCATTTGTAAGACGCTGCCCTGAATCCCCGCGGCACTTTGAGAAAAGAGTCCCAACACCACAAAACCGAGGTGACTGACACTGGAGTATGCCACAAGTTTTTTCAGATCAGGTTGCACCATCGCCACTAATGCCCCATAGATGATACCGATGACTGCGAGTGTAACTATCAACGGCGTGAATTCAGCCGCTGCCTCTGGAAAGAGCGGTAGGCAAAATCGAATAATCCCGTATGTTCCCATTTTTAGCAAGACCCCGGCAAGGATAACACTTCCGACTGTAGGTGCCTCAACGTGCGCATCTGGAAGCCATGTATGGAACGGGAAAAGCGGCACCTTAATAGCAAATGCAATGAAAAAAGCGAGGAACAACATATCCGAATGCTCAAATGGTCCGCTTAGCGTCGTTAGGTCAAAACTATTACCGTTTTGGAAATAGAGTGCTAAAATGCCAACCAACATGAGTGCACTGCCCGCCATCGTATAGAGGACGAACTTCACAGTGGCGTAAATCCGACGTTCTCCACCCCAAACACCGATGAGAAAATACATCGGGATCAGCATTGACTCCCAAAATACGAAGAAGAGGAACAGGTCCAGAGAACAGAATACGCCCAACATTGCTGTTTCGAGCGCGAGGAGCGACATCATAAAGCCGCTCAATCCTTTCTCAATCGAACTCCATGCGGCGAGAATACACACCGGTGTCAGGAATGTCGTAAGCAACACCAACCACAACGAAATACCGTCAATACCGATATGGTAGCTTATGCCCAAATCGGGAATCCAGTCGTTCCGCGTAAGATACTGGAAGGCCGTAGTGTCTGCGTTAAATCCGGTGTAAAGCCCCAGCGAGATAACAAAAGTGAGTACCCCAATGCCAAGTGCTATGCCTTTGACAGCAGTAGCCCCCAAGCCTCTAAGCAACGGAATCGCTATCACACCGAGCAGTGGCAAAAAAATAACTATTGAAAGTAACAAGGAAACCTCCTTTAGGATAATTCAACTTTCATCAATAAGCAGACCTACTGGTAGCGAACTTTCTTTAGTAATCGATTACCGCCTGAAGAAAGTTTTCCAGACCCACATCGCAGGAAAAAAGAGAAAAAGCAACCAATTTTCTTCTTTCTGAGCCAATTTACGGCGGTGCTTTGAAAACGCGTCACGAGGCATCTTGCTCTGCCACGAAGACTTCATTTTACGATTGAACGCTGATATTTCTGCAGATGATCTGCTGCAGTTGTCCAAGATCCACGCGCCCAACTTGACATCATTGTCAATTCGCACAGCATTTTCCTGAAAAACTTCCGCTGAGATACCAAGGAAAGATAAAATCGCCGTATCTTGTTCGGAATCAGCACCGTATTTATAACTTCCAATATCCCCAGTATGAGCAGCTCGCGCCTTATCGGTCAACCTTGCGACACCACAGATACCTGCAACCTCTTTGTTGAGCATATCCGGTGGTCGAAAAGTATTCTATTTCATCGTCTTCCTCCATTAGCACTTTCTAAAAAAGAAGAGTTGCAAGACACAAGACATCGCGCAAAATCAAAATATAGAAATCTTAAATAAAAAACAGGTAATATGCAAGGAATAACACAATTCCGACAACCATTGATAAAATGTACACTTGGACGAGTCCTGTTTGGAGTCGCCGCAAGGTTCCACCAACGAATCGGATAATAGCAGCCACTCCGTTAACAATTCCATCAATAATTCCGTTATCCACAAGCTTCCATAGCAGGAAATGGGAACCGTTTTTAACGGGTTGCACGATTAGGGTATTATACACTTCATCAACATAGTACTTGTTCGCAAGCAGCCGGTGTATTGCCCCGGTAGGTTCGTCAGACGGTACCCGTTTGCTATAACGTGTCCATGCGAACGCAATGCCTGCCAAGCCGACAACCGATGAGATTACCATAAACAAGATGACATTCCCCGATGCGTCATGATGTGCTTCAGGGAAAACGCCTTGCGTGAAGTGGTGAAACCAACTGTCAGGTCCACCCCAACCCAATAGTAAACCGATCAGGGCAGAAGGGATCGCCAGAATTGCTAACGGTAACCACATGATTGCTGGTGATTCGTGCAGATGTGAAGCGACTTCGGGCTCAACACGGGATTCACCATAAAATGTCACGAAGATCAGACGGAACATATAGAAGGCTGTCAGGAATGCTGTGACCAATCCGATACCGTAAATTAAAGGAGAACTACCCCACGCGCTGTGCAAGATTTCGTCTTTGCTCCAGAAACCACTCAAGAATGGGAACCCCGCAATGGCAAGCGCCCCCACCAAAAAGGTCCAATGCGTTATCGGCATTTTAGATTTCAAGCCGCCCATCTTCCGCATATCCAATTCATTCGCCATGGCGTGCATCACACTGCCAGCGGTGAGGAACATTAGTCCTTTAAAGAAGGCATGCGTTACCAAATGGAAAACACCAGAAGCGTAGGCACCGACACCGACACCGACGAACATATACCCGAGTTGGCTGACAGTAGAATAGGCGAGAATGCGTTTGATGTCGTTCTGTGTTAGCGCAATCGTTGCGGCGAAGAATGCCGTTAAAACACCGATCCATGCGACGACCTGTCCAGTATGTGCTATTTCATAAAGCACAGCGGAACGTGCTATCATATACACGCCTGCCGTTACCATTGTGGCAGCGTGAATCAATGCGCTGACCGGTGTAGGACCTTCCATTGCATCGGGTAGCCATACATAGAGCGGGATCTGTGCCGATTTACCGATAGCACCAACGAAGAGTAGCAACGTCGCAATCACGAGCGTATTTGCGCCGAAAACTTGCTCAAAAGTCCCCGCTTCTGCTTTATCAAATATCGCCGTGAAATCTAAAGTCTGAAACGCTGCGAACAGGGTAAACATCCCCAACAGGAAACCGAAATCGCCGATTCGGTTCATAATAAACGCTTTTTTTCCAGCATCCGTTGCCGACTGCTTCTCATACCAGAATCCAATGAGGAGATAAGAACAGAGACCAACACCTTCCCATCCGACAAACATCATCAGATAGTTGTTACCGAGGACGAGAATTAGCATCGAGAAAACAAACAGATTCAGGTAGGCAAAATAACGGGTATACCCAGCATCGCCGTGCATGTAACCGATCGAATAAACGTGGATGAGGAAACCGACACCTGTAATAACCAACAACATTACTGCTGTTAGCGCGTCTACACGGAATCCAATATTAAATGCGAACGACTCCCCTGTAATCCATTCATATAGCGTCTCATCTAACGGGGCAGCACCGCCGTTCAGACTGAGAAAAGCTATAATTGAACAGACTAAGGAGACAAGTACTGCAAGCGCGCCTATCCATCCGCTCAGTTTTTCGTTACCTTTTAGCCATTTTCCAAATAACCCGTTAATCAAAAACCCAACAAGCGGGGCAACTAACAGGACAACAATTAATTCTATTGTCATTTTTTATCCTTCTATTGGTTCGAGGTATTCAGTAAGAAATTTGTGACGTACATCAGAATCTTCTTTAACTGATAACCGATAACTTATAACCAATTTTGCTTAACCTTTCAACGAATTAACTTCGTCCACGTTAATCGTCTGTTGATGTTTGAAGACACTCACAATAATTGCAAGACCAATCGCGACTTCGGCGGCAGCGACGGTCATAACGAAAAAAACGAACACCTGCCCTGTCGCCTCGCCGAGACTACGACTGATTGCAACAAAAGCAAGATTCGCCGCGTTCAGCATCAGTTCAATACACATAAAGATGATGATAGCGTTCCTACGGATGAGGACTCCTATTACTCCCGTAGTAAACAAGAGTGCACTCAAAACAAGGTAATATTCTAATGGCATATTTTTAATTTTCCTTGCGGTTCGGTCAAATGGCTTTGGGATTTTGACATTCCCTGGCGTAAACCCGCCTTCCATTACATTACAGGCTACGTTCTCGATACTATGAAGATAAAAACCTCACCTATTTTTAATTTTCCTTGCGGTTCGGTCAAATGGCTTTGGGATTTTGACATTCCCTGGCGTAAACCCGCCTTCCATTACATTACAGGCTACGTTCTCGATACTATGAAGATAAAAACCTCACCTATTTTTAATTTTCCTTGCGGTTCGGTCAAGTGGCTTTGGGATTTTGACATTCCCTGGCGTAAACCCGCCTTCCATTACATTACAGGCTACGTTCTCGATACTATGAAGATAAAAACCTCACCTATTTTTAATTTTCCTTGCGGTTCGGTCAAATGGCTTTGAGACTTCGACATTCCCTGGCGTAAATCTGAAGAAACACCCAAGCAAAAACCCTTCCATTACATTACAGGCTACGTTTTTGATACTATGAAGATAAACACCTCACCTACTGCCTGCTAATTACTGAATTTAGTTTTCGACTTGGCTTTCACGTTTTACCAAGACGATAACGCCAATCAATGCCGCCAACAAAATAAGCGACGTAACCTCAAACGGTAAGAGATACTTGGTAAACAAAAGTTCACCAATTTCATAAGTGGTTGTCGCTACCGCTTCCGTAACGGGTTCTGCGGACGCGACAGCGGTATCGTTGAGTGCATTCGCCGCGATATAGATCCCTTCGACAGCAAAGAGGATACCTAAGATTATCGCAAACGCTTTTAGTTTACCCGTCATCGCCCCTTTTACCGAGAGTGTCCCCAGGTTCAGGAGCATAATCACGAAAAGGAATAGCACCATAATCGCGCCTGCATAAACAATTACCTGTGCAGCTGCAACGAAATGCGCGCCTAACAACACAAACAGCCCTGCCTGTGCGAAAAACGTTACGATAAGCGAAAGCGCGCTATAAATCGGATGCCTAAACGAGATAACAGCAATCGCACCAATCAGCGAAACTGCTCCAAAAATAATAAATAGAATCTGTTCTGGGTTCATTCGCACGCCTCCTACTCTATCGCGTCTAACGCGCTAGGTGTAATCTGCGGGTCACTGTTCCGCATTGCTGGCTCAGGTGCCTTATTCATGACAAGCAGCCCTGCTACAATTGATACGACAATAAACGCCGCAACCACATTACCGATACCTACCACCAGACGAGATCCGGTCATTATCCATAGCGTACCGGTTACGACGATGGAAGTCAAGGCGACAGGCAACAGGAATTTCCAACCGAGATTCATGAGTTGATCATACCGGAATCGTGGGAATGTCCAGCGGACCCAGATAAATACAAACAGGAAAATCGCTGTTTTGACAAAGAAGATGCCAAACGAGATAATTCCGCTCCACACGGGGCCTCCGACATTTTCCAAGCCGAAGAAGTGCCATCCGCCCAAGAAGAGCGTCACCGTAACGGTAGAACCGACAATCATGTTCATGTATTCCGCCATGAAAAACATAGCGAATTTCATACTGCTGTATTCGGTGTGATACCCAGCGACGAGTTCCTGCTCGGCTTCTGCAAGGTCAAACGGTAAGCGGTTCGTCTCTGCGAACATTGCAGTCGTAAATGCGAGAAAGGCGGGGAAGTGAATTAGGAAGTTCCATTGCCATGGATATGCCCCTTGTTCTACAGCGATTGCTCGAAGACTGAGTGAGCTTGTCAGCATCAGTATGCCGATAATAGCTAATCCGAGTGTCAACTCGTAACTAATCATCTGTGCCGATGAGCGTAAACCGCCTAAAAGCGAATACTTGTTATTCGATGCCCATGCCCCAAGCACAACACCGTAGACACCGAGAGACGTAACCGCCAAGACATACAGAATACCGATGTTAATATCCGCAATCTGAAGCGGTATTTCATTGCCAAACAGTGTGATAGAACTCCCGAACGGCACAACGCCAATCGTAACAAGTGCTGGAACTAACAGCATTGCGGGTGCAAGCACATAAAGCGGTTTATCCACGTGATTTGGGATAAGGTCCTCTTTAAACAGGAACTTAATCCCGTCTGCGACAGGTTGGAGTAGTCCTTGCGGACCCACACGATTCGGTCCCAGTCGATCCTGCATCCATCCGCTCACCCGACGTTCCGCCCAGATCATTATCATCACACCGATAAGCAACAGATGTACAATGATGACAATTTTGACGATTGAACTGAGGACTAAAACGAGAGGGAAATTTTCCATAGTTTCTCCTTCTTGACGACACCTACAATTGAGACTATAGGCTTAGGTTAATTTAGTTCCCGCATCCCCAATATTTTGATGTGTCGCGTCCGCATAGCCCGGTACATTCTCAGCAATGGCAATCGCAATCTCACCGGCGAAATGATAGTTCATCTCACCGTCCAACTGCTTGGCAAGTTGCTGGGTAATCTCCCAGTCTACGCGCGCTTCACCCGGTGGATCAATCGTCTTGCGAATCCGTTGTATCCAGCCTGTTGAATTGGTGTAGGTGCCATCTTTCTCGGCGAAAGTCGTTCCCGGCAACACCACATCGGCTAATTGCGTCACCTCTGATGGCAAAATGTCTTGCACAATAAGGAACTCGACGCTTTCCAACGCGGCTTTCTCTGCATCCTCAAGCGGACGTTCAGGTGCACCGCTAACGAGGTAAACGACTTTCGCACCGGAGACTTTCTCCCAAAGTGCATCGCCTTCTAAAACGACGTTCCCGTTGGCAGAACCGAGTATCGTTCGCGCCCCTGCGGTATTTGGATTCTTATCCGCTTCAATCGTAAATTGTGGGAATTTGTGTTCTTCACCCGGCAGCTGCCCGAAGAGACCTAACTGCGTTGTTTGCATCACGTCGTGTGCGAACTGCTGCAAAACGTAGTTGTCCTCATTCGTGGCTTGCGCGGAGCCGATAACAACAATGTCCTCAGCTTCTACTTCCGATAACTGCTCCTTAATCACGGTTAGGGCATCCGCCCAATGTGTTGCCGTGAGTTCATCATCAACGCGTTTAAGCGGGAGTTGGAGCCGGTCATCACTGTTCACGTAGTGGTATCCGAGACGACCATCGTCACACATCCAATGTTGGTTAATATCCTCATGGAAGCGCGGCTTAATTCGATAAAGACCATCCGCTTTATATTCTACGGTGATATTACAGCCGACACTGCATCCTGAGCAGACAGTGTTCGCCTTCTCCATAAACCATGGACGAGACTTGAACAAGAAATCTTTGCTAATCAATGCCCCGACGGGACAGATGTCAACAACATTTCCCGCCAATTTGTTATCCAACACCTGCAACGGAACACCCTCGTGGCTTCTTGGAATATCAATTTCATCGTGGGAACCGCGATTGATTAAACCTAACTCACCGGTTCCAGACACCTCTTGCGCGAATCGGATACACCGGGTGCAGACAACACAGCGCGTTGAATAGAGCAGCACATCCGGTCCGAGGTCTTTCTTCGGTGGAACATTTTTGACCTCAAGATAGCGACTCTTATCGCTTCCGTGCCGATAGGAGTAGTCTTGCAAATCGCATTCGCCAGCCTGATCACAGACAGGACAATCCAGCGGGTGATGCACGAGCAGGAATTCAAGTATGTCCTCCCGCGCCTTTTTGACACGCGGGCTATCCGTGTAGACAATGAAGTCGTACTTTCCGTCAAGCTTCCTTTCGGGAGGTGCTGTTCTCAGCACCGTTGTGCATCCTGTCGCGAGTTGCCGGGCCGGAACAATCGCGCCAGCAGGTGGAAAGAATTCGTGTGGCTCAACGAGGCACATCCTGCAATTTGCAGGACTGGTCAGACCGGGGTGATAACAGTAGTGAGGCACTTCAATATCGTGTTGCCTTGCTGCCTCGACTACATTCGTTCCATCTTCAACCTCTATCTCAAGGTCATTTAGCTTAATAAATGCCATAAATTTTGCTCCAAAGGCTTTCGGCTTAGTGTTCCGTGAACCCTCAATCGATGCTCAGTCCTACAGGTCAGCGAACTCTTTCGGAATAAACCGCTGTTGATAAGCGTAATTTTCTTCCGGTGGGACCGTCGCCTCAGCAATAGGCAGCGTGACGAGTTTACCTTCTCGGATAGTGGCTTCAAATTCAGGTCTGAATTTGCGCATATAACTCACAGCGGGCCATGAGACAGCAATGCCAAAGACGCAAATCGTATTCCATGTCATGGTATCCACATTCGCGATGTTGTTGGCGACACTTTCCAGCAGATCTAAGTCTTCGTAAATCTCTTCGGTTTCGCCGGTATCGCCCCATCTACCGTTTTCAGCGACCCCGAATTTGGGTCGTGTGATAGTGTCTTTTCGCCCATTTCCATCGGCAATGCGTTGAACAATATCACGCACCCACGGTGTGCCCCACCGACACGGTGTGCACTGTCCACACGACTCGTGCGCATAGAACTTCATGATATTGAGCAAGCAATCGACGATATTCCGAGTCTCGTTCATGACGATGATGCCACCGGACCCTAACATTGATTTGGCAAGTGTAAGAGCGGTAAAATCGAGTCGCGTGTCCAATTCATAGTGCGTTAAAATCGGTGCAGAACTGCCACCAGGAATGACCGCTTTCACCTCTTCGCCACGCAAACCACCTGCCACTTCAATGAGCTCGGTGCATGTTAATCCGAGTTCAAGTTCATAGACACCCGGCTCGTTGACATCGCCGCTGATGCAATAGAGTTTCGTGCCAGTGTTGGGATCGGGTTTCGGCGGATCAGAGCGCGTATCGGCATACGTCGGTCCCATCTTGGTGTACCACTCAACGCCGTTGCCGATGATGAAAGGTAGATTGCATAATGTCTCAACATTCTGGACGACTGTCGGTTTCATGAACACGCCTTCTACAGCAGGGAACGGCGGTTTGTTACGTGGTTGTCCGCGTTTGCCCTCAAGCGATTCAATGAGTCCTGTCTCCTCACCACAGATATAAGCACCGGCACCAGGGTGAGAATAAATATCGACGTTGAGTCCCGTACCACGGATATCTTTGCCGAGGTACCCTTTCTCGTAAGCCTCCTTGATGGCAGCATCCAACATCTTTTTTCCGAGTGTAAATTCACCGCGGATATAGATATAAGTCGTCTCAATGCCCATCGCATAGCAGCAGATCAGGATACCTTCAATCAATAGGTGTGGATTCTTCTCCAAGACGTAGCGATTACTGAACGTTCCAGGTTCACTTTCGTCAGCGTTGCAACAGAGGTAACACGGTTTTATATCTTTTGGGACGAAACTCCACTTCAAACCGGTTGAAAAACCGGCACCGCCTCTACCTTTCAACCCGGAATCCATCACCATTTTGGCAATATCGTCTGGTTGATATTCCGCGATTGCCTTTTCAAAACGCGTGTAGCCATCATATTGCCGATAAACATCGAACGTGTTAATATCAGGCACATCCAGATGCTCGTAGAGAATCCGTCTTTCTTCAATTTTTTTAATCATGCGGGTTTTTGCTCCGATTTTTCCGTTGTCAAAATCGGGTTTTCGATGAATTTGGACAACAAATATAAAGCAAATTGGTCCTCAATTGGGGTTCTGCATCATACAAAGACACGAGTTGATAGTCAACAACTGTGCACTAACAACAGAACCTGCTTATACTTCAAGTTTCGCTAAGATTTCATCAACCTTTTCCGGGGTTAAATTCTTATATAAATCATCATTCACCATGATGACAGGGGCGACATCGCACGAAGCGAGGCATTCTACTTTCATGAGCGTGAACTTACCGTCAGCCGTTGTGCCTTTCGCGAGATTCGTTTCGGAAGCGATATCCGTGTCAAGTTTTGCTTTGAGATGCTCCAGCACCACTTTGCAATCCCGCAATGCACAGGGTAGCGTATGGCATACGCGAATGACGTACTCGCCTACCGGCTCTTCAAAAAACATCGGATAGAAAGTGACGACATCCTTGACTTTCATCACGGAGACTTCAAGTTGTTCAGCGACATACTTCATGACAGCAGGCGTGATATAGCCTGCTTGTCTTTGCGCGAGGTGGAGCGTCGGCAGCATCGCTGCTTCCTTAATTGGATATCGCCCTATCAACTCGTCGAATTCACGTTGATTTTCTTCGTTAAACGCGAAAGGCGTTTCTATTTGAATGAGTTCATCTGACATCTATATTTTCCTTTTCTGGGCTATCGGCATTTAGCGGGAGCGAACTCCAACTCGCGACTTCTTTACTAAAATGGGCAAAAACATAAAACTATGGTAGATTTTAGACTTAATTGGACACTCTGCACCGGCGAGGTTAGGAATGCAGATCGCATTTGGGCGAGTACGCCGCAAAACCTCGCCTACCGGGGGCGAAAGTGTCTATTTATTTTTTGGATCCACCATAAACACCGTAACTGAGTCATAGAACACTTAGATTGCCGCTACGAATGCCTCCTGTACTTTGCGAGGTAGTTCAATAAAAATGAAATAGGATTCCGGATATAAGTAGTCTTCCAGAGATTCATCAACGACCCGGAGATATCCCTCACGAGCCGCTTCACCATCAGGCAGAATTTGGTAGAATTTTCGCTTCTCTATGTCTTCACAACCGCCGTTTTCGATGCAAAGCACAAATTGGGTTTCTAATAGCTTCTTTTTCATAAAATGTTACACTGGTGTAACATTTGGCTGCAGAGGTCATCGGTATAAAACTCAATAACCGCAAGGGTTTATGCTTATTTTTTATTGTTTTTCCGCTGTAAAAAAAGTAATTTGGCGAAAAGTGTAACATTCGAGTAACGATTGATAAATCGCCTCTCTTAAATTAATACTAAACTTTGGACAATTTTAAGAGTTTCGGTATAGCGAACATCATAGTGGGACCTCTAACATTTTGTATACACCTGTATACACCTATTGCCTGACTGAAACTCCGATGTGATGCCCAGGTGCTCGTTGTTGCTGTGAGTGAGAACTCGGTAGCAAACGCAGAGAAAATGTGTCGCGTAATATCGCGTATTCAACGCATATAAACTCGGAGGCCTCACGTTTGTAGATCGGACGTTAGATCGGACGTTCTATGCGACCGAAAAATGCCTCTATTCCCTCTCTACGCCTACTGTGGCTTTGATTTTGCTTTCCTCGAAAAAGTCCGATCTGTGTGCGCTTTTCAGCCGTTTCCGTTTTCAGTTCTGGATGCTTCTATTTCATTGCTTTAGAGTATTGTTTATGCCAGGCTTGAGTTTTGGGTCATCTCGCGCCTTGTCATCGGTGGTTTCCTTGTGTGTCAGATGTGTTCTCTACATCTTGCGTAGGACGAATGGCAATCTATACCCCTGGGATTTGCTTGCGGGTGCTGCGTATCAGCATTTGCGTCTCTTTTTCTATGAGTTCAGTTTGTGTGAGAAACGTTCAGAAAAATCAGCAATGCTTTGAAAATAGGTCATGAACCTCACTGAAATTGTCCAAACTATAGTATTTAATAATGTTTTTGCCAAATTTTTGAAACACGAGTCGATGGTGGCCTAAGTTCTCAATCACAAGAATGGCATCACATCATTACTTAAAGCAAAACGCTCTATTATTTTCTGCGATTTCTATAGCGTTAACATCTACGGATAAACACCCTTCAATTGCTTCATAAATGTTTTCAAGTAATTCTTCAAAAGTGTCACCTTGTGTAGCACAACCGACAATTGATGGCACTTCCGCCCAATACCCGCCTTCTTCAGCTTCGTGGATAACAACCTTTAGTTTCATGGAATTTAAGTCCACTCCCTTAAAAATTACTTTATCTATCTTTGTGAGAAACTCCCTGAATTAATAGTTTCCCCAAAACTGGATACGGTTGCCTTCCGGGTCGCGGATGTCGAAAATGGCAAGCCCATCGCCGTTCTCAAGCTTTCGCAATCGCTTCCCTTTCGCTTTCAATTGCTGATGAACAGCACTCACACTTTCAACGTGAAAGACAAGTTTTTGTCTTCCCTCGTTCGGTTTGCTCGCGCTGTGGAGGCACAACTTGCAATCGCCTGTATTAAATCGGAAAAAGCGGTGTTCGGGAAACGGTTGATCCTCGTCAGGAGATAGCCCGACAACATCTCTGTAAAACGCGGTTACGGACTTCATGTTTTTGACGAAAAGTATAATGCTTCCCAGATTCATTTCGTTCTCCAGAAATCAGCACACTCGGACAAAACTACCGGTCCAACTCGCCTGCGATGACGTTCAGACTCCCCAAGACAGCCACAGTGTCGGACAACATTCCACCCTCCAACATGTGCGGCAGTGCTTGGAAGTGAAAGAAACTCGGCGGACGGATGCGGATACGATAAGCGGTACCGCTACCATCACTGACAATATAAAATCCGAGTTCACCATTCGGCGATTCAGTTGCACAATAGTGATCACCCTTTGGCGGCTGCACACCGTGTCCGTCCATAACAACTTTAAAATGATGGATTAAACCCTCAATATGCCCATAAGCATCGGACTTGTTTGGCATCGTAATCTTGTTATCTTCGAGGTTGACCGGTCCGTCAGGCATATTATCCAAGGCTTGGGTAACGAGACCACAACTCTGAACCATTTCCTCCATTCGGACGAGGTAACGGTCGTAGGCATCCCCGTTGGTCCCTACTGGGACATCAAACGTCAATTCATCATAACTGGAATAAGGTTCAGCCTTGCGTATGTCATGGGCTACGCCGGTGGCTCGAAGACAGGGACCTGTTAACCCATAACTAATTGCATCATCAGCGGAAATGGCTCCGACCCCTTTCGTGCGATCCATCCAGATCCGATTCTTTGTGAGCAGCGTATGGGTCTCCTTCAACGCTTTCGGAAAGTCAGTGACAAATTGCCGGACATCATTCTCACAACCATCGTAAAGATCACGGAGGACACCGCCGACGCGTGTATAACTTGTTGTCAGTCTTGCGCCAGTTGTCTTTTCAAAGATGCTATACAATTTCTCACGTTCGCGGAAGCTATAGAGAAATATCGAAAATGCCCCTAAGTCCAGTGCGGCGGTCCCTAACCATAGCAGGTGATCTGCGAGTCGTGAGAGTTCTGCCATCAAAATACGGATGTATTGACACCGTTTCGTGACTTCAATCCCCAGCAGTTGTTCAACAGCGAGAACATACCCAAAATTGTTGGACAACGGCGACAGATAGTTCATCCGGTCTGTTACAACGATGTATTGGTTGTAATCCAAGTGTTCACCGAGTTTCTCGAACCCGGTATGCAGGTATCCGGCATGTGGTATCGCCTTCAAAATGGATTCGCCATCAAGTTCTAACACAATACGGAGGGTGCCGTGTGTCGCAGGATGTTGCGGACCGAAGCTAAGAATCATCTTCTCGCCTGTGGCGCGTTCCAGCTCACCTTGCATATAATACTCCTTGTAAATAGTTGTCATACCAAATTAACTTGATTAGAAGTATTGGCTCATGTAAAGACTGTGTGCTAATGAAGATGTCAAACCCGCGTGGTGACTACCTTCGTTAGAAACAATCGCACATACTTTTTACATGAGCGGAAGTCTTTTGATCAAGTCAGCATTGCGAGGCACAGGGACCTCAGCGCTACAAATGGGGTTAATTTGGTATCAGTTGTCAGTTAAGAACTGTGACGGTTGCGAATCATAAGGATGCTACAAGCTGCTCTGAACTGACAACCAACCACCGATAGCCGATAACTATTAAATCTACGCATTCTGCTTATCAAAATTAAAACTTTCGCGCTCTCCACGCCCACGGAGCGGATAATCCTTCCGGAGCGGGTGTCCGTCAAAATCATCTGGCATTAAGATCCGACGCAGATCAGGATGTCCCTCAAAATTGATACCGAACATGTCATAAGTCTCACGCTCCAACCAGTTAGCACTTTTCCACAATCCTGCGACAGATGGAATGTTCAGGTCGTTTTCATGTACAGGAACTTTCACCCGGGCGCGACACTGTCCCTGATAGGAATAGAGTTGATAGACCACCATGAACCGCGCGTAGTCAAACTGCATTAATTCGGATTCCATCTGTGAATTATCGACTGCGGTGACATCAACGAGGAAAGCATAGGCAAGTTCGGGGTCCGTTTTCAGATATTCCAAAACCGCGTAAGCCTGCTCTTTACGGACAACCACGACGACAGTACCACGCGACTCGTCCTGTGCCAAAAGAGCGTCTGCGTGATTCGCCTCTAATTTTTCAAGGGCAAGAGGTTTCGGTTGTTCTTCGACTTCTTTCTCTTCACTCATAAACTGCTTCTACTCCTTTAGGCGAAGCACCGCTTGTGATCTTCTGCTGCACCTGTAGCACCCCATCAATGAGATCTTCGGGGCGCGGTGGGCATCCGGGGATATAAACATCCACGGGGATAAACTGGTCAACGCCTTGTATGAGGGTATAAGTATCAAACACACCGCCGCAGGAAGCACAGGCTCCCATTGAAATCACCCACTTGGGATCGGGCATCTGGTCATAGATCCGTTTCAGGACTGGCATCATTTTGATGGAAATTCTGCCGGAAACGATCAGTAGATCCGATTGGCGAGGTGAAAAGCGGATCGCCTCAGAGCCGAATCGAGAGAGGTCAAACTTGGAAGCCAAGGTCGCCATCATTTCTATGGCACAGCAAGCGGTACCGAACGGCATTGGCCACAGAGAGTTCTTGCGTCCCCAATTGACGACTTTATCAATAGTCGTGGTGATGATGTTACCATCCGTCTCTCCGGCACTTTGTCCAGCAAAATCTAATCCCATGTTAAGCCTCCTTTCTTCCAAGCGTAGATATAGCCAAGAAGAAGAATGCCGATAAATACCAGCATTTCAACTAAAATAAATAAACCACTCGTTTCAGAAAATTTCTTGAAGACCACAGCCCACGGGTAGAGGAATACAACTTCAATATCAAAGATGATAAAGAGCATCGCGATGAGGTCGAACCGGATGGTAAACCGTTGTCTCGCATCACCGACGGGTTGTACGCCGGATTCGTAAACGGAGAGTTTGACGCGGTTCGGACGCTTAGGTCCAAGAATATGGGTCAGAGCGAGATTGATCGCCGCAAAGAAAACTGCGAATAGCCCTAACATCAAGATTGGAAGATAATTTATTAACATTGTTTCTAATCTATTTTGTCCTCACACATTCTAATAATGTAAAGCAAAGACAGATTGTGCTTTAATAACACAATTTGGCATTGCAAGCCTCGCCAAGGTAAAGGTTAATCCAGATTCGTAAACAGATTCTCCTGATATGCTTAATAGTTTCTCATATTTCAAAAACATTGTCAAGTTTTTTTGAAAAAAATGTAAGGTAGATAAATTTCTTGCTCGGTTCGCTGTAGCGTCAATTTTGAGATTGGGACTTTCAGCATAGGCTTGAAATAGATAAAACAGGACTTACGCAAATTGCGTAAACAAGCAAGGTATTTCACCAAAAGCGTCGTTATTTCGGTTATTTAACCCCCTAAATCCCCCTTATCAGGGGGACTTTGAGAGGAAATGCGTAAGTCCTATAAAATACGTATTCAGAACTGCTTCAATTGTGCCCATGCTGTAGCGAGTTTCCCTCGGGGCGTTACGGCGAATCCACCGCTGTTTGGAATGCTATCGCCGGTGACATTAATATTATCAAAGAGTGCTGTATAATTCCAGAGACCAAAACCTACTCCACCTGTCCGAAAGTCAGGAAAGTCATTAAAGACTTCAATCTGCCTGAAAATTAGAAGCTCCGTAGGTTCCATAACCTGCTCTCCATTAAGCCAGAAGGTGAAGATATTCCCCTCAACGCTTAACTTTAGATGTGCCCATCTGTTTAATCTTAAAAGTGGGTGAGGTTCAAAGAAAAGGAGCGCACGTGGCGGACGTTTCAAACTGCCAGCGAAACAACCAATTCGTGCTTCTTGAAATGGGGGGTCATCACCAAATATAATCACAGGATCATAAATATTGCAATAAACTATCCAGGATCCCTGAACTCGCACAGCGATCGAGATTCCGCCAATACCGCGTTTTTTCAATGGCTTGACATCAAACTCGAAAGAGTAGTCTTCCCACGTACTATCCCCAGTTGTAAGTAAATGTATATACGCCTCACGACTCTCTGCCCGCAGCTCACCATCAACAACCTCCCAAACAGCGGGTCCCTTATCTCCCCAAAGTTCCTCCCATCCTTCCAGATTTTTGTCATCAAATGTTTCCAAAAACGTACCGGCCCCTACAGAAAAGGATGATAACAGCGAAAGCACTGCTACAATGATAATCGATTTCATAGCGATTCTCCATTTGATCTGATTGGGGTTAACGCTGCTTCAAAATCGTTTCAAGTCTCCCCACGTCGTCGCGACTTTGCCGGTAGGCTTTACCGATAGCCCACCCCTGTTCGGGATGCTATCACCAGTGATAGTGATGTTATCGAAACGTGCCGTGTAATTCGCGAGTCCGAAACCTACACCGCCTGCGAGAAAGTCGGGGAATCCATCGAAATTGAAATTGCGTCCCTGATGTTGAACGTCTTTGAAATGCCAAATGGCTGTGGGCTTCATGATTTGCTTTTGATTAACCCAGAAGGCAACCATGTTTCCATCAACGCTTAACTTTAGATGCGACCACTTATTCAATTTTAAAAGTGGGTGGGGTTCAGTGTGGAGGGTTAGAAATATTAAGTCGTGCAAATTGCCGTATGCACAACTCACCCGTGATCCGAGAAGAGGCTCGCCATCAACCAACACTACCGGATCCGCAATACTGCAGTAGACTAGCCAAGTTCCCTTAACCCGCGCGGCAATCGAGATACCGGAAATACCGTGTTTTTTAAGGGGTTTGACATCAAATTTAATGGTGTAGTTTTCCCATGTGTCATCGCCGGTTGTGAGCAAACGAAGAAACGTCTCACGACTTACGGCGTGGAGTTCATCATCAATAATCTCCCATGAACCGGACGGGTTATTCAATTGGATAAGTTCCTGCCACCCTTCCAGCTCTCTGTCGTCGAAGGTTTCGATAAACGTACCTGCCCATGCAGAGAAGGAAAGGAGGAAAATCAATATTACAATGATTACGGATTTCATAGTGATTCTCCTTTAGTTTCTGATGTTATCTGGCGAGTGGTTAAAGTGTAATACGAGTCTGGACTAAACGTCAAGTGATTTTCGAGATTTTTCTGATACCTCTAACGAAATGAAGATTAGGAATTTGAGGGTATTGTCCACAGAATGGTTTTGTTTCCTTGTTCGTTTTAGAAGAAACCCCCTTATCAGGGGGACTTGCGTATATCCGTACCATTAGTTAGGCAACACCGTCAGGCATTTAATGCGGGTTTTGAAACTTTTTTGTGAAACGCAACAACTCGTTCCAACGGACATGCGTCTGATCATGTGTTGGGTTTCACTTGTCTTTCGGAGACATCACACAGCAGGATTCCCTGTGCCGATTTTGCTGATGCGTGGTATTTTCATACTCCGTTCAACCCAACCTACGTGCCTAAGTTAAACTCACGTTTGTACTGATGTGACGGCACAGCGGAGCGTGCTTACTACTTTTAAACGGAAACCCGGCGGAGCGTGCCTACTACTTTTAGATTCATGGTGACAGGCGTGTCATGTTCCATGTTCCATCGGACTGCAGCATGTAACAGAGCCGGTCGTGGAGACGACTTGGACACCCTTGCCAGAATTCAAACAGATTCGGGACAAGTCGATACCCACCCCAATGAGGCGGACGCGGAATAGCCTCAGATGCATACGTCTGTTCTGCCCGTTGGAAACCCTCAGTGAGATGTTCTCGCCCGCTAACAACGATGCTTTGGCGTTCTGTCTGCACGGCGAGTTGACTACTCACAGGACGACTGGCGAAATAGGCATCTGATTCTTCCGCACTCATCTTCTCAACGGTGCCGGTACTCCGCACCTGTCGGTCGAGTTCACGCCAATAGAAAACTAGGGCAGCGTTTGGATTCTCCGCAAGTTCCCTTCCTTTTTGACTCTCATAATCGGTATAGAAACAGAAACCTTTTGCGTCAAAGCCTCTAAGTACTACCATTCGAGCAGAAGGTATGCCGCACGGTGTTGCTGTTGCCAAAGTCATTGCGTCTGGCAGGTCTATTTTGGCGGCAATTGCATCAGCGAACCATTTCTCAAACAGTTCAAATGGATCGGAGGCGACATTCTGTTCAAGCAGGTGCCCGTTCTGTGCGCTGTATTCTCTGCGAAGTTTATCAGTGTTCATAAGGCTAACTCCTCCAAAAATTTGGGGAGAAGAGGATAAGGACGGTATAAAGTTCTAAGCGGCCGAGTAACATACAGAAAGATAGGACGAATTTTCCAGTCGTGTGAATATGTGCGTAGTTGTCAGTTGGCCCGACACTGCCAAGTCCAGGTCCAATGTTCCCCATCGTAGCGATTGTTGCGGCTGCGGCACTGACAAGGTCAAGCCCTAAAGTTGTCATGATGCAGGTTACAACTGCAAAAATTCCGATAAAAAAGAAGAAAAAACCGAGAACGTTCGTCATGACCTCGGGCGGTACCACTCGGTCATTAACACGAATAGGTAGCACAGCATGTGGGAAGATGAGCCGTTTAATTTCAGCACCGCTCTGCCTAATAAGGAGGAGAAACCGAACCTGCTTCATGCCGCCACCAGTGGACCCAGCACAACCGCCGTAGAACATAAGCGTCACCAAGATGAACTGGGAAAGGGCGGGCCACTGTTCAAAGTCAGCAGTGCCATAACCTGTAGTTGTGACGATAGACATAACCTGAAATGTGGCATAACGTAGTGATGTCCACATTGAATCGTAAGGCACCTCTCCATCGACCTGAAACCTGATAGTATTCCATGAGATTAAGGTGATACTCACTGCGATTACAAGGCAGTAGAATTTAAATTCTGTATCTTGGAAATAACTTTTGACATCGCCTCGGAGTGCGCGATAGTGGAGTGCGAAATTGGTGCCTGCGAGGAACATAAAGAAGCAGATGACCATGTCAATGTAGACGCTACCGTAGTGTCCGACGCTGGCGTTTTTTGTAGAGAACCCGCCGGTCGCCATTGTTCCAAAGGTATGGCAGAGCGCGTCAAAGAGCGTCATGTTTCCCAACATCAGTAGTACAGTTTCAAGAACAGAGAGAAGCAGGTAAACCCCCCAGAGCAGCTTAGCGGTTTGCGCGATGCGAGGGGTAAGCCGATCCGTTTGGGGTCCGGGTGCTTCGGCGCGAAAGAGCTGCATCCCTCCGATACCGAGCATCGGAAGAATCGCAACAGCCAGAACAACGATTCCCATCCCACCGAGCCAATGTGAGAAGCTGCGCCAGAAGAGCATGGCGTGTGAAAGATGCTCAATCTCTGTCAAAACAGTGGCACCGGTTGTTGAAAATCCTGCCATAGATTCAAAATAGCAGAAAGAAAATTCCGTCCACAGTGAGCGTCCGTTAATGTGAAATACATCTGCGGATAGATAGGGGAGTGCGCCAAAGAGTGCAACTGTTACCCACCCTAAAGCGACGACAGCAAAACCTTCTCGAATACCGAGCTCTTCCTGTCGTGCCCGAATACTGAATCGGAGAATTAAACCGACAACTAAAGTGATTATTGCCGAAATAACAAACGCCGTCAAGTCGCTCTGGACTTCACCGGCATTGACCTGATAATAGATAGCCACTCCCACGGGAAGTAGCATAGTCCCCGCGAGACAGATAAGTAAATTACCGAGGGTATAAACAATTAATTTAAGGCTCATGATGAGAGTGATTCAAAGTGATACCGTCTGTTAGTTCCTGCGCTCCGCGAACAGATCTTCGACAACCGGAATTGCCCCAGGCATACTAAAGACGATAACGCGATCTGCGGGTTGGATAACAGATTGTCCTGTCGGGATAATAAGTTTCTCCCGCCGAACAATGGCACCAATGAAGGCGTTTTCTGGGAATTTAGTTTTGAAGGAGGCGAGTTCTTTATGGACAATTTTCGCGTTGACTCCGGCGACAATCTCAATAACCTCAGCGTCTATTCCGTGGAGCGATGCGACGGAAACTATGTTTCCGCGGCGGATAAGTCGCAGGATATTACTAACAACGGTGAGATGTCTACTGACTGCGCCATCAAGTCTCTGGATGCGCGCTAACAAAGGGAGGTAACGCGGCTGCTGAACGAGAGCGAGTGCCCGTTGTGCGCCGTTCTCTTTTGCCGTCATACACGCCATAATATCGTTCTCATCGTCACCTGTAACTGAGACAAACCCGTTGACATCATCTACACCTGCTTCTTCAAGCAGCCTAAATTGGAGATAATTGCCTTGTAAAACAGTCGTGCGCTTTAGCATCTGGGAGGCGAGTCGGGCTTTTGCTTGATCTTCTTCAATGAGTTTGACGTTGGTGTCGTTTTCTTCAAGCGTGCGAGCGAGTTCTATACCAATAGGACTTGCACCGACAATAATAACGCGATCAAGTTGTTGATTGAACGCGATGCCGCTAATGCGTAGCAGCTGTTCAACTGCGATTGCACTTCCGATAACAAAGACATCATCCGCCTGTTGTAAAGCATCGTTACCTCTTGGAATGATGATGTGCCTGTTTCCGTCACTGGTTGGGTTTCCGTTGTTAGAAAGCCCCTGACGGCTAATAGCAGCAAAGCGGATATCGTTAAGCAGTCCATTAGCGTCTAACTCAGCGAGCGACTTTCCGATTAATGGATTTGACTGTTTGACGCGAAAGGAGACAAGTTGTACCCTGCCATCCTCAAATTCAACAATCTCTCGTGCTTCAGGTATCCGTAAAAGCCGGACGAATTCAGCAACACAGAGTTGCTCAGGATTAATCAGAAGATCAATGCCAAAATCCTTGGGCGTTAGACCACTTTCTGTAGAGAAATAGTCAGGATTGGAGACACGCGCTATTTTTGTGTTAACGTTGTATCTCTCGGCAATCTGACAAGCGAGCATATTAATTTCATCGCTGTTCGTAACGGCGATGAGGAGACCGGCTTCATCAATCCCAGCGGTTTTGAGCAGTCGAGGAGATGCCCCTGAGCCGCGCAGAGTCTGCAAGTCCAACTGTTCGTTAACTCGGCTGCAGGCGGCTTCGGATTCATCAATAAGGACAACGTCATTATGCTCAGCGGTGAGAAGTTTAGCAGTATGAAATCCTACCTCTCCTGCACCTATAATTATTGCTTTCATATTTTTATAGTTGTCAGTTATCAGTTATCAGTTGGATTACTTCCGTATCAACAGTTTTCGTGTTGCCGAGAAATCTCCGGCAGAGAGTGTATAGAAATAGATACCACTCGCTACCTTCTCACCTTGTGCATTCCGGCCATCCCAATACGCTGCACGGATCTTGCTCTGATACATGCCCGCAGCCTGATGCCCTAATGCCAACGTCCGCACCAATGCCCCCTTCACAGAATAGATATGCAGCGTGACTTCAGTAGATTCCGCCAGCTGATACGGTAGCCATGTCTCTGGGTTGAAAGGGTTCGGATAGTTTGCCAACAATGTAGTCTCTTTCGGGACTAACGCCGCTAAGAGACGTTCCAGCAAGAAAACACCTCGCTGAGAACGGGGATCGATGAGAGAGACGCGATATGCCTGTGTCAGCCACTGTTCCACTGTGGCGCGTGGTGGCACACTCCCCGAAGTGCGATGCCATGCTGAAGGCGCAGCCGCCTCAGTTCCCAACTCGCCTGCCACTAACACAAGGTCTTGAATATTGACGGCACCGTCTCCGTTGACATCCGCTCCATTCTGTCCGTCTTGCCCCAGATGCGAGGAGACGATCACCAAATCCTGGATGTTGACGACACCATCGCCGTTGACATCTGCGGCGAGCCGTGCTACCGGTGCCGTAGCGATAGCGATAAAGAGTACCTGGCTGTTCAGTGCTGCAGCGGTTGCCTGCACGCGGTGCCTGCCAGGATTGGGACCGAGCGTGAGAGTGGTTTGTGCCCTGCCTCTCGCATCGGTGGTAGCGGTTGAGGTACTAAGTTTTCCATGACCTCCAATCACTGTAAAGGTGACAAATATGCCACGTATCGGGGTGCCGTCTGCGTCTATTGCCGCCACGACCAACGGGTTTGCCAAACTTTCGCTGCCCGTGGCTTGCTGTCCGCTACCGGAGATGATATCCAAGGCCGGATAGGTACGTTGGTCGAACTTGACCTCAATGCCTCTTGCCTGCATAGTGGGGATATGTGTGTGGAGGGAGATGTAGTTCAGTGGGTTGAGTTCGAGATACAGCCCTATACTATCCCACTGTGACCCAGTTAGATTCAACTCCGCTAAAGGTAATACGTCTGAGACAGCGTTGTTGTAGAGATTCAGGTGCGTGAGTTGTGTTAAGCTTGCCAATGGCGAGACATCCGAGATAGCGTTGTGGGCAAGATCCAGGTTTGAGAGTTGTGTCAAGTTTACCAGTGGTGAGACATTTGAGATAGTGTTAGCTCCGAGACGCAGGGTTGAGAGTTGTGTCAAGTTTGTCAGTGGCGAGACATCCGAGATAGTGTTCTTGTAAAGATCCAGGTGTGTCAGTTGTGTCAAGTTTGTCAGTGGCGAAACATCCGAGATAGCGTTCTTGTAAAGATTCAGGTATGTCAGTTGTGTCAAGTTTTCGAGGAAGGACATATCGGAGAGCGAACTGGAGGAAAGATTCAAGCGCGTCAGTTGTGCTAACCCAAACAGCGGTGAAAAATCTGATACCGCATTGCTGTTAACCAGTTCCCCGTTGATGAACTTATGCCCAAGGTCCAACTCTCTGAGGTTGTGTGCATGTTCAAGCCCGATGAGGTTTTGAATGTTAGCATTTGGCACTTCAAGTCGTGTCAACGCCAACATATCAGCAGCGGTTATAGTAGCGTTGCTTGCCTTGCCGAGGGTGTCCACTATCTTTGCGCGGAGCGCGGCATCGCGGATAGTCACGCGCGAATCGGCATCAATCGCGGTAATGGTAAAATTAACCGGACGCGGTGTTTCCGCTGCAACGACGCGAACGGTATTCCGACCCGGTGTGGAGCCCAATGTTAAGGTTGTCCAGGCTCTACCGGTGCCATCGGTGATGGCGTTTAGTGGAGACAGCCGCCCACCGCCAGCGGTGACGCTAAACGTTACAGGCACTCCTGAAAACTCAAACCCGTCTTCATCATACACTTTTATGATGACCCAAAGGGCTGTGCCCGCCACACCATGCGTGCCTGAGATTTTCGAGATCGTTGACGGGGTGCGGGAACTAAAGGTTACCGTCGCGCCGCCTGCCTGAATAGCAAGGATATGCGTGTGGAGTGAGGGATAACTCAGCAGGTTTCCTCTCAAATGCAGCGTTTTTAGGTGAGGTAACCCTTCAAGCGCAAACACATCGGAGAGGCTGTTACTTGCAAGCGATAGCGTTTTCAGTTGCGTTAATCCCACAAGAGGTGTTACGTCCGAAAGACTATTGTTATCAAGCGACAGCGTTTCTAATTGTGTGAGTGCTGCGAGTGGTGCTACATCGGAAAGATTGTTATTGTCAAGTGACAGTGTCTTTAGATTAGGTGCGTGTTGCAGCCCTGTCAGGTCACGAATGTTCGCACCGTTCGCTGTTAACTCGGTCAACGTCAACATGTCCGATGCGGTGAGCGTTGTACCACGCGGCTTGTTGAGTGTTTCTACTATCTTCGTGCGAAGATGGGTATCTGGAACGGTCACAGGTGAACTGAGGAGGAGAGCTGTCGCTGTAAACTGCACGGGTTGTGAGATATCTGCGGCGGTCACGCGGACGGTCGTTGCGCCTGCGGTTTGCCCGAATGTCAACTGTGCTTGTGCCCTGCCATTGGCATCCGTCGTAATCGCTGTGGCACTGAGCCGTCCGTCACCTATGGTGACAACAAACGTAACAGGTACGCCCGCGAATACGCGATTGTGTTGATCCCTCACTTCCACAACAAAAGGGAGTGGCAGGACAGCATTGACTACACCTTGTTGCGCAGCCTCTGATATTTTCACGAAGGTCGTCGGGGTCCGATTGTCAAACTTTACCTCAATCCCTCTTGCCTGCATCGCAGGAATATGTGTGTTAATAGAGGCATAATTCAAGAGATTGCCCCAAAGACACAACCCACTACTGTCCCATTGAGGCTCTGTCAGATTTAACCCTACCAGGGGAGACACATCCGTAATACGATTGCTCATAAGATTCAGGATTTTCAATTGGGTCAATTCTGACAACGCAGATACATCACTGATGCGATTGTTTGAAAGATCCAAAGATGCTAGTTGGGTCAATTCTGACAACGCAGATACATCACTGATGCGATTGTTTGAAAGATCCAGAGATGTCAGTTGTGTTAGTCCCGCAAGAAGGGATACATCCGCAATCGCGTTGCCCCAAAGACTCAGATATGTTAGTTGGGTTAGCCCAGCAAGAGGGGATACATCACTGATGCGATTGTTTGAAGGATCCAAAAACGTCAGTTGTGTTAGTCCCGCAAGAGGGGATACATCAGCAATCGCGTTGTCCCAAAGACTCAGATATGTTAGTTGGGTTAGCCCAGCAAGAGGGGATACATCACTGATGCGATTGTTTGAAGGATCCAAAAACGTCAGTTGTGTTAGTCCCGCAAGAAGGGATGCATCCGCAATCGCGTTGCCCCGAAGACTCAGACTTGTCAGTTGCGTGAAGGCTGCCAGAGGTATCAGATCAGTAATAGCACTGCCATCAAGATATAGGTGTGCCAGTTGTGTCAATCCCGATAGGAACAACACATCCGAAAGTAAACTATAGGAAAGGTTTAAATTCAACAACTCAGATAACTCCGACAGTGGTGAAAAATCCGATACCGCATTGCTGTTGACATACCCTTCACCGTCGATATACTCGCCCCCAAGATTCAAAAATTTCAGATTGTAGGCATGTTCAAGCCCAGTGAGGTTTGTTATCCGGCGATTAGGGACCTCAAGCTGCGTTAAATTTAGCATCGTGTGCGTCGTGATTGAACTGCCAATTTCTTGACGCACTGCCGCTGCTAAATTTGCATCCGGTATTGAAACTACTTTGGGGCGCGGCAGCAGGGAAGTAACATTGATTGGATAGTTTTCACTCCAGAATAGGTTCCCATTCACATCAATCATCTGAAGGCTTACAGATCTACTTTCGGGTGTCAAATAGGGGGTGACAAATTCAACGGTGCGGTTCGAGTTTCCGTTTAATCTTTTACAACCGAGCAATGCGTTGTATCCATCATATTCTGGCGTATGCAATTGGACTTGATGGACCCCGTCGGGATCGGTTACCTTAAAGCGGAAACGGATAGCATTCGGTGGAGAGGCGAGGCTCGGTGGGAGCATCTCAATTGTAGGAAGCTCATTGATAGCGGATCGGTCAGCGTTGAACGCGCGGTGGGCATCTAACCATTCCGCAGCGCAGAAAGATGTAACCATCCAGTCAGAGGTATCAGACAAGAACCGCTTCGCATTGGCGCGAAAATCGTGTTGTAATCCAAAAGCGTGTCCGAGTTCATGGACAATTACAGGAACATTAAAACAAAAACCAGAAGCAGGGATGAGTGCCTTCCCTGCAACACCTCCTTCCGGCCCACCTCGACCACATGCTCCGCCGCTGTCAATTGTTTCGCTACTTATATCTATTGCAGTGAGATAGATATTTTTTGATGTGTCAAACCGTCCATCAATTTCTTCCCAGATATTCCACGTCCATGATAAATTACTGTAATGTTCATCTGTGTAGCGTCCTTTCACATGATGCACCACAGCCTTTCCGCGTGCGTCCGCTTCAAATCTAAAAGTTTTTCTGCCGAACCCATGGGCTTCCATCAGATTGGCGTAGGCCTGTTGCACGTCTTTTATTAACCCATCCATCTTTACATCTATGTCGGGCTGGGGTTCACGGTCACTGGGGAGGAAGTAGATGAGCCGCACCATTGGCCTCGTGTCTTGGGCGAGGCTGGCGTATGGGAACACTGCCATACTACAGATGAGGATTAAGAGGGAGAGGACTGTTGTTTTCATTTTGAATACGCCTATTATAGTAAAGCACATAATTAACTGAGGGTGTTTCATAAATAATACCAAATTAACGTGATTTGTATTATTTTTCCATTTTGCAAATCCACTGAAAACCGACATGTGCCTGCACCTTCTTTGTGTTTTCAGAGAACCATTGACACCTTTTCACAACGGCTTCTTCAAGTGCTGAGAGCGTTGTAAAAACTTTATTCACAACCACCTCTCGCAACAAAGGCCAGAGCCGTTCGGCAGGTTGAAGTTCTGGTGTGTACGGGGGCAAATGAAATAACTCAATCCCTTCTGGGACTTCTAAATCCTTACCCGTGTGAAAACCGGCACGATCTAACAAAAGGATTATCTGTTTCTTGCCTTCCGGGTTCACATCACGCGCAAACTCTGCCAAGGCAAGGTTCATGACTTCAACACTCACACTCGGCATCAGCAGCCAATAGGTCTCACCTGTCTGTGGACGGACAAAACCGAAACCATAAAACCACTTATATGCCGGACACACGGGGGCTATCGGTCTTTCACCTCGCTTCGCCCAGACACGCCGATGAACCGGCAATAATCCCAAGCGCGTCTCGTCTTCTGCCCAGATCTCTACCGGTTTCTCTGGGTGCTGACTTTCAAGCGTAGCTACCCGCTCCTTGAGTTTTTTTTTAAATGTTTGCTGTGCCTCGGGTGTTGCGGCTGCCTGATGTTGCGGACGAGGTGTTTGTAAAGTATAACCGAGACGTTTGAGATATTTCCAACCTGACACGTCACTGACACGACGCTGGAGTGTCTCAGATATCCACGCAGCCACTTTCGGACCCGTCCAAAGACCCCCATCACCAGGAGGCGCAGAAAGGGCAGCTGCAAGGGCGGCTTGCTGTGTTTCATCCAAAAAACGCACACCTGTATTATTTTTGCGTTTATCTCGCAAAGCGGCTTCGCCTTCAGCATTATAGCGTTTGAGCAACTTGCGAACCCAGTCCGGCGTGCATCCTACAATCTCAGCGACTTGCCGGGGGGTGCGTGAATCTCTGGTATCCGCAAGGAGCCAAATAATATGCCAGTGCGTCCGTTCCCGAAGACATTCACATTCAAGATACCTTTGTTTAACAACTTCTACTGAAAAGTGGGGGAAAACCTCATGTTTTTGCTTTTTCATCTCTTCACAATAACATATCTAAAAAATATACACAAGAATAGTCGCGTTAATATGGTATAATAATTGCCAAAAATCAGGATAAAGGGTACTCTTTGAATTAATTTTTTACCACTAAGAAATTAGTTTCAAGGAGATACCCATGAAATATCCTGACATGATAGAGTATATCACATTTCTTTTTTCGTTGTTAGATGAGTTCTTAACAACTACGGAAAAAGTCTCAAAAAGAGGGAGACCCGAGACGTATCCGGATGCTTCTCTCATCGTCTTTTACGCCGTCATGACACTCAAGGGGATTACCGCGATGCGCGCACAACAGGATTACTTATTTCACCATCCGCTCTACCTTGAAAGATGTCGACTTCCCCGGTGTCCCTCTCACGTGACACTCGGACGCAGATACAAAGCATTGACACCGACACTTCAGGCTTTCACTGAATACGTTGCGACATGGAGCATCAGCGATGGTGGACACTTCCCGCAAGAAGTCGTGGCTCATGTAAAGACTGTGTGCTAATGAAGATGTAAAACCCGCGTGGTGACTGCCTTCGTTAGGAACAATCGCACATACTTTTTACATGAGCGGAAGTCGTTTATGAAGATAAGAGTCTGTTCAAAGCGGCGGGGCCCGTCTGGCATCAGAAGGATCGCCTCAACAATGAGATACCCAAAGGCTTACGTGGTGTTGATACAACTGCCACTTGGTCGAAAAGTGGGTATCACGGATGGGTCTATGGATACGGACTCCATCTCACCGCCACCCACGGTGGATTTCCAGTGATGTTTCAGGTCGAACCCGCGAACGTCAATGAACGCAACGTATTGGATACCAAGAAAGAAAAACTCATTGACCGAGGCACGCGGTGTATCGTTGCTGATAACGGGTACGTCGATAAAAAACGCGCCACGGCTTTCGCGGAAGTCGACGTGCTTTTGTTAACACCCAAGACGACTTTAGACGAAGCCACCGCACTCTTGGGGGCAGACCCGCTCTATACAGCAACACAGGTCGCAACATACCAAGGCGCGCGAAAGATAGCCATTGAACCTGTCTTTGATTTGTTGAGCAAACTCTTGTCGATCACAGGGCAGCATAAACCTTTACCGGTGCGAGGTTTGGCATATGTTTCTACCTTTTTGGGACTCGGTATCCTACTTTTGCAGGTATCAATGTTAATGAACCTCCGATGCGGGATACCTACACGAAATGTTTCTTACATTAAAACCTGTTTTCGATAAAAAATAACCATTTATGAAACACCCTCAATTAACTATACACTCGAGTTGGCGAGGTTAGGAAACCTCGCCAGCGGGGCAAGGGAGGTCGGGGTTAAAAACCCCTCCCACAGGTTCCTGAAATGTCCACTTATTTTCGGGCTTTACTATAATTAGTATTCATCAAGCGGTGGACAGGCACACATCAGATTCCTATCCCCGTAGACTTCATCAATACGTCCCACAGCGGGCCAAAATTTTGCGTCCCGTACCCACGGTTTTGGAAACGCGGCTTTTTCGCGTGAATAAGGATGACACCAATCAGACTGTGTAACCATTTCCACTGTGTGAGGAGCATTCTTCAGAACATTGTCTTGATGATCGGCGGTGCCTGTCTCAACCTCGGTTATCTCTTCACGAATTGAAATAAGCGCGTCACAGAACCGATCTAACTCTGCTTTTGATTCACTTTCAGTCGGTTCAATCATCATCGTGCCCGGCACTGGCCAAGAGACAGTCGGTGCGTGGAATCCGTAATCCATCAACCGTTTTGCGACATCGGTTACGTCTATATCGGCACTTTTTTTGAAAGCACGCAAATCGATGATACATTCGTGAGCGACTAAGCCGTGTTTTCCTGTATAAAGTACAGGATAGTGCGGCGCGAGTTTTTTTGCTATATAGTTAGCGTTAAGGATAGCAATTTCTGTGGCTGATGTAAGTCCGTCCGCTCCCATCATCGCGATATACGCCCAAGAGATAGGCAGAATTCCCGGACTTCCCCATGGAGCGGCGGATACGGCACCAATTCCAGCGTCACCGCCGACGGTGACGAGTGGATGTGTCGGTAAGAAATCCGTGAGATGTGCCTTGACACCGATGGGTCCCATCCCGGGTCCACCACCACCGTGTGGGATACAGAAGGTTTTGTGGAGGTTTAAATGACAAACATCTGCGCCAATATCTGCTGGCTGTGCGATGCCGACAAGTGCATTTAGATTCGCACCATCCATGTAAACTTGTCCACCCGATTGATGGACTATGGCGCAGATCTCGCGAATTTTCGATTCAAACACACCGTGTGTTGAAGGATATGTAATCATGGCAGCGGCAAGGTTATCACGGTGCGTGTCTGCTTTCGCTCGGAGGTCCGTTAGGTCAATATTTCCCTCCGAATCACATGCAACGACGACGACTTTCATACCTGCCATCACTGCACTTGCGGGATTCGTGCCGTGTGCAGAAGTTGGGATTAAACAGACATCGCGATGTGCTTCATCGCGACTTTGGTGGTATTTACGTATGACTAACAGTCCAGCGTATTCGCCTTGTGAACCCGCATTCGGTTGCAATGAGATACCGCTATAGCCGGTTATCTCGGCTAACCATGTTTCCAATTGTAAAAATAGACGTTGATAGCCTTCCGCTTGTTCTTGCGGAACAAACGGGTGTAGTTCACCGAACTCGCGCCATGTCACCGGTACCATCTCCGCCGTAGCATTGAGTTTCATCGTACAGGAACCCAGCGGTATCATCGCATTCACAAGGGAGAGATCTTTGTTTTGAAGCCTGTGGATATACCGGAGCATCTCGGTCTCAGAATGGTAACTATTGAAAACAGGGTGCGTTAGATAGGGACTTTTCCGCTGTAATCCTATAGGAATTGCACTTGCAGGAGAGATCTCCAAAGGTGCGGTCTGTGCACCAAATATCTCAAGGAGTTCCTCAACATCCGTAGATGTCACTGTTTCATCTAAGGAGATGCCGACGTGTGCTGAATCACTTGCCCGAAGGTTTATCTGTTTTGCGCGTGCAGAAGCGAATAATTCCTCCGCTGTTTCTGCCGATACAGTAACAGAGAGTGTATCAAAACAGGGAGAATCTCCAGTGGCATAACTGAGTTCTTCAAGCCCGGCACGTAGGGTGCAGGTATGCGCGTGGACACGCGAGGCAATCTGCTTAAGCCCCGCGGGACCGTGATAAACTGCATACATCCCCGCCATAACAGCGAGTAGTACTTGGGCAGTGCAGATGTTGCTCGTCGCCTTTTCACGCCGGATATGCTGTTCCCGCGTCTGGAGTGCCAAACGGATAGCAGGTTTGCCGGTCGCATCTTGAGAAACGCCTGCAATCCTTCCGGGTATCCGTCGTTTTAGTTCGTCACGGGTAGCCATGAAGGCAGCATGCGGGCCGCCGTATCCGAGTGGTACCCCAAATCTTTGTGCGCTGCCGATAGCGATGTCTGCCCCAAATTCACCGGGTGGACGTAAGAGTGTTAGTGCTAACAGATCTGTAGCAGTAACGAATAAACCACCAACAGCATGCACCTGCTCAGCGAACTTGCTGTAGTCATAAATCGCGCCGTCAGTCGCAGGATATTGCACGATAGCACCTAAGATTGGCGAATCGAAACGCTTTTCTCTGTGATCTCCGATAGACAACCGGATACCGAGGGGTTCAGCGCGCGTCTGTAAAACGGCAATCGTTTGTGGGTGACAGGTTTCGGAAACAAAAAAATCGCGGCACATCTTCTGTTTTGTGAGTGCGAGGCACATGCCCATCGCTTCCGCGGCGGCGGTTGCCTCGTCAAGGAGCGAGGCGTTCGCAATAGGTAAACCAGTTAAGTCAATAACCATTGTTTGGAAGTTTAGCAATGCCTCTAAACGACCTTGTGAAATTTCGGCTTGATATGGGGTGTATTGGGTATACCAACCGGGATTTTCAAGGATATTTCTTTGGATGACCGGCGGCACAAAACAGTTATAATACCCCATGCCGATATAGGAACGGAAAACCTGATTTTGAGAAGCAAGTTGTTTTAATGCATCAAGTGCCTCGTGTTCTGAAAGACCTTGTGAGCATATGGTTTTCCCGTCAATATCTAAACTGAGCGGTGGTAATAGACGAATGTCTGCTGGCACGACATCTTCAATGAAATCCGTCATTGAAGCATAACCGAGCGTTTCCAGCATCTGTTCAATGTCTTCAGGACGAGGTCCGATGTGTCGATCGGCAAAGGTGGGGTTATCGTTTTCTTTATTGAGCATGCGCCGCCTCAATATGTGCTTGATAACTATCGGCATCAAGGAGATTGTCAAGTTCGCTGGAATCGGTCATCTTAATTTTGAGAAACCACCCATCATCATAAGGGGATTCATTCACCTGTTCGGGCGCATCAAGTAACGATTCGTTTACCGCAACCACTTCTCCACTGACGGGTGCGTAGAGGTCAAACGCGGCTTTAACAGATTCAATCACCCCGAATTCTGTTTTATGTGTTAATTGAGTGTCTACTTCTGGCAGTTCTACGTAGACAATATCCTGAATTTCGGATTGCGCATAGTCTGTGATGCCAATAGTGGCGATGTCATCTTCTTGACGAACCCATTCATGGCTTTCCATATATCTTAAATTATCTGGAATCATCTAATTTTCCAACCTCCGGGTCTATCTCTTTTGCCTTCTCAAAATCAACTTTTGCTGCGTCATGTTGTCCAAGTGCTTCCTTCGCCAGTCCGCGATTGTGATAGGCTATAGCATATTTGGGCTTAAGTTCAATCGCTTTGTCATAATCAACAATCGCACCATCAAAATCACCAAGTTCAGATTTTGTCTCCCCGCGTTCCATGTAATACCAAATTAACTTGATTAGAAGTCTTTTGATCAAGTCAGCCTTGCGAGGCACAGGGACCTCGCGCTACAAATTGGGTTAATTTGGTATAAGCGTTGGGATCATCAGGTTTTAATTTGATGGCTTGTGTATAGTCATCTATTGCGCCAGCATGGTCGCCAAGAGTCTGCTTTGTATGCCCGCGATTGTTATATATATTGGCATTGTGAGGTTCGATTTTTATTGCTTGCGTGAAATCTTCTATAGCACCGGCATGATCACCAATCCGTCTCTTTACCCAACCGCGATTGTTATATGCATTGGCATTGTGAGGTTCGATTTTTATTGCTTGTGTGAAATCTTCTATAGCACCGGCATGATCACCAATCCGTCTCTTTACCCAACCGCGATTGTTATATGCATTGGCATTGTGAGGTTCGATTTTTATTGCTTGTGTAAAATCTTCTATCGCACCAACATGGTCGTCAAGAGCCTCCTTCGCATAACCGCGGTTTCTGTATCCGTAAGCATTATCAGGTTCGATTTTTATTGCTTGTGTGAAATCTTCTATCGCACCAACATGGTCGTCAAGAGCCTCCTTCGCATAACCGCGGTTTCTGTATCCGTAAGCATTATCAGGTTCGATTTTTATTGCTTGTGTGAAATCTTCTATCGCACCCGTATGATCACCAATATGTCTCTTTACCCAACCGCGACTGTTATATGTACTGGCATCGTCAGGTTTCAGTTTTATTGCTTGCGTGAAATCTTCTATCGCACCCGTATGATCGCCAAGAGTCTGCTTTGTATGCCCGCGATTGTTATATATGTAAGCACTGTGAGGATTTAGTTTGATTGCTTGTGTAAAATCATCTATCGCACCCGCATGGTCGCCAATGGATCCTTTCATGAGTCCGAGTTCGTTATACGTATTGTGATCGTCGGGTTTGAATTTTACTGCATCTGATTTGAGTTTTACTGCATGTGAATAGTCATCTTTTTGCCCAGCCTTATTTCCAAGTTTTCCTTTTGCATCCCCGCGTTTTTTATAGGCTTCAGCATCGTCCGGGTTTAGTTGTATAGCCTGATTATAGTCCTCAACTGCACCCGTATGATCGCCGAAGTCGGATTTCGATTCCGCCCTATCCTTGTAGATTTCTGCATCGTTGGGATTCAGTTTGATGGCTTGATTATAATCTTCTATTGCGTTACCCTGATAGCCAAGGCGTGCTTTCGCGTTCGCCCTAAACTTGTAGGTTTGTGCATTGTTAGGGTTCAGTTCGATTGCTTGATCGAAATCTTTTATCGCACCTTTAGCATCTCCATCATGATATTTCGCTTTGCCTTGTTCGGTGTAGAGATGTGCTTGGAAACGTTTTTGCTTCCGCCACTGCGTGAAAGACTCCGTTGAAGTGGCACCAGCAAGCAACGCCTTGATTGCGTTTATAGGACTATTACCAGGGTTATGGCCATAGTGGATTCCGATGACTTCTCCTTTACTGTTTAGCACGGGACTGCCACTGTTCCCTGGATAAGCTTCAGCTGTTGTGTGGAAACAATTATCATAATTTCGTATTTTTTCAACAACGCCTTCCGTCACCTTGTATCTACCCTCCGGAGCAGGGAATCCCACGAGAGAAATAGGCTCACCGATCTGGAGTTTATCACTGTCACCCAAAGGCAGTGGAATGCCTTTACCTTTCACTTTTAGGATGGCGATGTCGTACTCAATATCAAACGCTACAACACCTTCCACGGACCAGATTGTTTCTTTATGACCTAATTTAGCGGTAACTGGTCCGGTTGTGTAATTTGCGAGAACATGAAAGTTCGTTGCAATCTTATCTGGTGCTACAAAGAATCCTGTCCCACCTAACCCAAACCCGCCTAAATGTACTGTAGATTCTTTTACCTTGCCAGTTTTTAAGTTCATTTCCGTTCGCTCCTCAGCTTTTTCGGCAGTTTCCTGCGCGTAAAGCGCGATATCAGAGAATGAAAGAAATAACCCGAGCACCAAAAAACATAACAAAAATCTTGTATTATGGCGCATTTTATTTCTCCAATGGGTTAGGGCACACGGCGTGTGCCTGCTACTTTTAACGGAACTATTGACGTTGAAGGTTCGCAAGTTGTGTCCGGAGTTTTTCTAATTCTGCTTCAGCATCTTTTCTACGTTGTGCTTCGGTTGCTGCGAGTTTTTCGGCATCTTGCCGGCGTTGTGCTTCTTCTTCTGCGCGTGCTTGTGCTGCCTCTCTGAGATGATGCTCCTCCATAGATGTTGTAATCGGCGTGCCATCTGGCAGATACGGACGTAGCAGCCTAACATGGGTGTGATGTTGTTCCTCGCAGCGAAAATAGAGATTTAACGCTTCGCTGAAGAGACCGCCTTCCACGTCCGGTTCCATCTCAATGATGCCACCCGATAGGTTCTGCCGCCATCCGCGAAATTCCGCAGGCTTCTTCAGCTCCGGTTGATGTATAAAGTACTCTTGGACCCCTATATCGTTTAGATACAGACTAACTTTTTCCTCCCGATCTTGACGTGCTGTTGCGTCAGAGAGGAACTCAAAGACAGCAACAGGGGCTGCGCCTTCTGCCCACGTATAGAAACTGCGGCGTAAAGGATATTTCGCGACACCGAAGACGATGTGAATATCAGGGGCGACACATTTTGTGATGTCGCCTTCGCTATAGTAGATAAAACTGTCAACAGCGATGTGCACGAGTTCATTGATTCCGAAGTATCGTTTGAATTGCTCGGCGAGTGTGATAATCTGTTCGCCGTGAAAATCAGTTGCGGCCATAGGTTCGTCATCTTCACACGGATAGCCTTCAATATAGACAGTCGTTTTGCCGTTCGCTTTTGGAAAGACTGGCATATACTTTCTCTGCTTGAATTCAAAGTCATTTGTGGTATCCATGATTTTCTCCGTTTGATTATTGATATTAGATAAAAGGGGCCGTTACAATTTTAGCTGGATGCATCCTACCACGAATTTCTATGTCAATTTTATCATCTTCAGATATTGTTTGTGACGTTACAATAGCGAAGCCGATACCATTTTTGAGGCTTGGCGATGGCGCGCCGCTTGTCACGCAACCGACCTGTTCACCGTCTTGATAGACAGCATAGCCGGCACGCGCCACAGCACGGTCAAGCATTTGAAACCCTATCATCTGCTTCGCAATACCCGTTCGTCTCTGCCTAAGGAGTGCACTCTTTCCGATAAATTGGCGATTCTTGGATTTGACAAACTTACCGAGACTAACTTCATACGGGTTCGTGTTGTCGTTCATATCCATGCCGTAGAGGCGGAGCCCGGCTTCAAGGCGTAACGTGTCGCGCGCGCCAAGTCCCACCGGTTGCCCTTCAGCTTCCATCACAGCAGGATAGAGGGCATTCCACAATTTTTCTGCATCGTTGGCATCAACATATAACTCAAAGCCAACTTCCCCGGTATAACCGGTTCGTGAAATGACAATAGGGATCCCCGCGACTTCACCGAGTACAAACCGAAAAAACGAAATTTCAGAAACATCTCGTTCAGGAACGAAAGGCTTCAGAATGTTTATCGACTTTGGACCTTGAAGTGCAATGAGTGCGGTGTCCTCACTTACATCTTTTACTACTACATCCGTGTCGTTGTGAGCTTCCACCCATGCCAAGTCTTTTTCAATGTTGGCAGCGTTGACGACCAGCATATAGTGATTATTGGCGTGCCGGTAAATGAGCAGATCGTCAACGATTCCGCCTGTTTCATTACAGAATAGGGTATACAACACACGTCCATCTGTTAAACGTCCCACGTCGTTCGTGCTAAGTTTCTGTACCAACTCGTTTGCACCCTGTCCACGAATCTCGAATTCTCCCATGTGCGATAGGTCAAACAAGCCAACATGAGTTCGGACAGCGAGATGCTCTTTAACAATACTGCTATATTGGAGTGGCATCTCCCACCCACCGAATTCGGTGAATTTGGCATTGAGCGTTTTATGTGCCTGATAAAGCGGAGTTCTCTTCATTTGTATTCACCAAACACGCCGAAGATTTGGCGTATCTAAAGCCCATAAATACGTGCGAGATTCCCACCGAAAATCAGTGCCTCAGCATCATCACCGAGTTCCAACCGCTTGAGGGCATTGATAACCTGAATAGGTCGGTATTCTGGTAAATTAGAGCCGAAGACTATCTGTTCTGGTCCGAGTTCATCAACGGCAGTTTTCACCTCAGTTGGAACAACGGTGTCTGGATCCGTTCCCCAACGGCGATGAAACCGCAAGATAGTAGTCCCCAGCGAAACATTTTTATTCGCTTTTGCGACAGAGATACCCGCGTCTAAATCGTCAGGAAACCCCATGTGATCCATGATAACGGGCGTTTCTGGCACCCAACTTGCGACAGTACCGATCCGGTTTGGATGGCAATTGTTAGGTCCAGAGTGAATTGAGATGATAAGTCCATAGTCCCGTGCGGCTTCAACAACGGGACGCACGATAGGATCATCTACATTGTAGTTGTGAATGGCGGGCATCAGCTTAATCCCGGGCATTTCCCACACTTCAGCAGCCAATCTGACCTGCTCAACAGGCTCCGGTTCTGTCGGATGTACAAGTGCACAACCGAGTGCGCGCGGATTACCGCGAATCGCATCGGCAAGTTCACTGTTTTCAGGAAGCGGTTGGGGATTCGGCATGACAACAACGACATCCATGTCGGCTTCGTCCTCCAATACTAACAACGCTGATAAATTGAGTTTGCCGTTTTCATCACGAAATGTGTCATTGAGATAGGCTTCAAAATCGCCTCGCATGAGAAGACTCCTTTATTTCAAGGTATCGGGGTTAGAAACCCCTCCTACAGGAGAAGGTTCGTTGATAAGAACTGCGCCATCCGTCCTTTTTTCAGAACCGACAGTCCCTTCCATTAGGGTATACACGGTGTCTCGGTAAAGGACATAAGCAGATTCTGCTGTAGGGGTGTCTGGAAAACGGATGATGAAAACAATTTGGGCATCCATCCAATTTGTTGAGTCGGCACTATTTTGATAGCGCGCGGAGATTCCGAGTGCAGTACCCATCAGCTGCGGGACGTTGGCAGGCAATGTGCTGTAGATTTGGCTTAATGCCCAATTGGATCGGAATAGCTTGGTGCTTCCATGTATCCTTTTGTTATTAGGTAGTAGTGCAAGCATTCGTGGCTCTGGCGGTGGGTCTTTAATTTGTGCAGCAACGGCTTTCGCGAGTGCGATCATGCCCTCACGAATACCAGTGGCGAATTCATAGCCTTCAATCTGAACGAAATACTTTCCCTTTGAAAACCGGAGATACCCGCCTGAAAGCATTGCCTTACTGCCAACCCATTCAAATTCCATTTTCGGATAGGTGTAGAAGTTGTAAATTCCGAAGGCATTTTCTGGCGTTCCCATATCGAAAATTTCGAGTAAAATCAACGGCTTTGAACCGAATTGAGGTGCTTCGTATTCCACCTCCGCTTGTCGTTCAAAGCCGTAAGCGTAGTAAAGATCGGGCGAAGCAGCTCTATCCCGATAGAGGGTTTTACCTTGATAGGTCGAAGGGGCACGCGATTGGACCCACCCTAATAATTCACCGTTGCTTGGTAAGAGATGTTCTGGCGAAAGTGTTGTCTGTAAAACATCCTCTGTCGTTGAGGTTTCTCCAACCTGTGCTGAGAACGCCTCTATGTTTTCTGCGACCTCCAGCATCGTCTGCTCTGCTCTCTTTGCTGTAGTACTGTGCCACACACCATAGATATATCTGCCTTCGCGCTGAACAACCGTCCAATCGCCTTGATCTCTATCGCATGAAATTAGGATCAAGCTGCAGAGAAGAAAGGTGCAGAGTGAGAAACGATGGAACCTATCAAAAATGTGTGCGCTTTTGCATTTCATTCGCGGGAGGGCTCCCGTGCTGTGTCTTGTTACCACTGTTCAGCAAGTTGGTTGTAAAGGTCTTCTACCAGTTCTTCTACAATGCGCCTCTCGGCTTCTTCACGGGTTTCCATGGGTTCAGACCGATTTTGGACAATGTAGAAATCGTGAACTTGGAGATGGTTGTCAGTTTGAGCAATCATGTCGTTGCGAATTCTGTCAAGGAATTCGTATTCAATCTGTAAAGTCATGCGCACCATTTCGACTTCACCTTGGGGGCCATAGCCTTGCTCCCGTATATCAAAATCCTGTATCCGCATTGTAAACTCGGAATCGTTTCCGTCTCGCCATTTCCGGTTGAAACGTTGCGTGAGTTTTTCATGAATGACTTCATCGTAGGGTCGCTGGGAAGCGTTATCGTAAGCAAAATCCGCATCTAAGATTTCAACAGGCGCGATACGGATAGTGCTGATATGCTCGAGATATTCTGATTTAGACACATACCCACATCCAGCAGTTAAACCGAGGCATATCAATAGTCCTAATAGGAAGATTGTTTTAGACATTTTTCCCTCCGGGTCTTGTCGGAAAAATCGATCTGACTTGTATCGTAAAAACACATCTCTTACCCTTACCGGACACTCAAAATCTCAAACCACTTGGCAGGACAGGTTGTTGAAATTTCACCGGTGAAGCTTTCGGGCGTGGAGCTTTCTGCTCTTTGCCATAAAATACAGATTTGACGGTATCAACAATATAGCGCTTATAAGTAGGGGATGATAAAACAACAAAAACAAGGACGAGCAGAATAAGAACTATGGCTAAAAAATAGGTCAGCCACTTTTGATCGAGTAGATCGCCTTTATCGAGGGTATGTTTAGTTGTATTGTGGTGTGCTCTCATCGGTATGACCTCTTGCTTATTGGCGTATTTACTTTGTGTGAGTCTCTGTATCGTTACTTCAAGGAATCGAATGAATTGTAATTATTGGAATTATAGCACAAAAACAGATGACATGCAAGATTTTTAACAGAGGTTTTCAGTTTTCAGTCGTTAGCAATCAGCAGTCGGTTTCCATCAGTAGTCAGGGTCAGTGAGTGTCGCGACCGGGAGGTTGCTCCTACAAGAAAGCATCCGCGATCAGAAAGAGGTTTTAAAAACAAAATAGGGTAAGGAGTTATCCTTTACCCTATTTGTCTAATACATTAGTTATCAACTGCAACGTCGTGTAGTGTTCGACACTTTACTACCGAGAACGCCCTTTCGGAAGACGTGGCGAAGACCGTCGATCACGCACGTCGCGAGAATTATCGCGTTGGTCATACCGGTTGCCCCCACGCCGATCGCGGTTGTCATTTCCACGCCGATCGCGGTTGTCACGTGAGTCTCGATTATCACGGTAGTTAGGGCGACCCCCCTCGCGAGGTTCTCTGGAAGCATTCCAATCCGAAGAAGAGGATTCGCGATCCTCACTGGATTCAACCTTCAGTTCTTCAACCGGGACACCCCTCGCGGCAACAAGTGCCAGATCCACGCGGTCTTGATCGTCAATTGTGAGAACACGGACGGTGACCTCGTCACCAACCTGCATAACATCCTCTGCACGACGGACGTATCCATCTCCCATCTGCGAGATATGAACGAGTCCATCTTTACCGGGCAAGATCTCCACAAACGCTCCGAAAGATGCGATCCGTACGACTTTCCCGGTGTACTCCTTGTCGATTTCAGGCATGGCAGTAATTGCCCGGATTTTCTCTTCAGCACGTTTGACATCTTCTGCGCTCATCGCAGCGACCTCCACAGTCCCATCATCTTCAATGTTAATGGTTGTGTTTGTCTCCTCTTGGATACCTTGTACGGTTTTACCGCGAGGTCCGATGAGGTCTTTAATTTTCTGCGTTGCGATTTGGAGGGAGTAAATCCGCGGGGCATAGGGTGAAAGTTCAGCACGCGGCTCGGCTATAACAGCATTCATCTGTTCAATAACAGCGAGGCGCGCTTCTTTCGATTGATGAATTGCGCGGCGCATCAATTCAGGCGTAACGCCCTCAATCTTGATGTCCATCTGCACAGCGGTAACACCTTCACTGGTCCCCGCAACTTTAAAGTCCATATCACCGAGAAAATCCTCGGTACCGAGCATATCGGTGAGTATAGCTTCCTGCTCACCTTCCTTAATAAGCCCGACACCTATTCCTGCGACGGGTCTTTTAATCGGTACGCCTGCATCTAACAGTGCGAGCGTCGCGCCACAGACAGTTGCCATAGAGGATGAGGCATTAGATTCTAAGATTTCGGCAACCATGCGGATGGTATAGTGAAACTCTTCCTTGTTCGGAATAACGGGTTCAAGTGCTTTTTGAGCGAGTGCTCCGTGTCCTATCTCTCGTCGTCCAGGTCCCATCATTCGTTTGACTTCGCCGGTACTGAATGGTGGGAAATTATAGTGTAGATAGAAGGCACTTCTTGCTTCGCCATCAAGTCCGCGTTGGACATCTTCATCGCCAGACGTGCCGAGAGTGGTTACACAGAGTGCCTGTGTCTGCCCTCTCGTAAAGAGTGCGGAGCCGTGCGTATGTGGAAGGAGTGCTACTTCCCCTGAAATAGAGCGAATGTCGGTTACGCCACGTCCATCAACGCGTTTGCCTTGGGTAAGAATCGCCTGTCGCATCTCTTCTTTTTCGATCTCACTCAAGACAGAGATGGCATCTTTCGCTGCATTCGGATCACTATCTTCTGGCATCACCTCAAAAATTTCTGACAGCACATCTTCCTGCACCTGTTCCAGATAATCTTCACGAGATTTCTTGTCGACCATCCCGATAGATTCTCGAATGCGTGATGTTGCGAGACTGCGAACCTGGTCATTAAGACCTGATTCAACACTTTTGGAGGCATAGTCCCGTTTCGTATTACTGCATCCTGCTGCCAATCCCTCTTGGAGTTTAATGACCTCTTTTATCTGGTCGTGTGCGGTGATAATTGTGTCAATGACTTCATCTTCAGGAATTTCACTTCCACCGCCTTCAACAGACATGACCGCGTCCATCTTTCCACTGACGAATAACTCCATATCGGAGGCATGCAATTGTTCATAAGTTGGATTAATTATTAATTGGTCTTCGGCTTTTCCGACGGTGACTGCGGCGACAGGCCCATTAAAGGGTATATCGGAAATAGATAATGCGGCAGAAGTCCCAATAAGTGCTGGTACATCCGCAGGATGAACACCATCCGACGAAAACACGTTACATAAAACTTGCACCTCAGCATTAAAGTCCTTTGGAAAAAGGGGTCGGATGCAGTGGTCTATTAATCGAGCCACCAACTGTTCTGAGGTTCCCGGACGTGGCTCGCGTCTACCATAAACTGTCGGTATACGTCCACCGGCGTAAGCCCTCTCACGGTAATCTACTGTTAAGGGAAAGAAATCGAGGTTATGCTCACTATCGTCGGCTACTACCGTGACCAAAACGACCGTTCCACCGTATTGTACCCAGACAGCACCATCTGCCTGTTTCGCAACTTTTCCGGTTTCAATTGATAACTTCTCGCTCCCAAGTTGCATTTCAACTTTCATTCTATATACTACTCCTGTATTTCCAATTTTTTCGTCGTGCTACCAAGTAGGGACAGTAAAGATATAATTCGAGAACGGTCCTTACTCAAGAAACATATTACCAACTTGACGATGCTAACTACAGTTTTTAAGTGTTAGATAGTGTCGCGCCAACGAGACTTACTCGACACTTATTACTACAAGATAGCACTCCGTCTGTTTCCACCTGTACCAATATATAAAAGCGTTTAGCACGCATAATAATCTAATTTGTCTTCAATCCGATAGTGTCACGAATTCCGAGTTCATTAATTAAACGGTAATAGCGCGTAGCGTCCTTCTTATAAAGATACCGCAACAAGCGGCGCTGTTTACCAACTAAGCGGAAAAGTCCATGGCGCGAATGATAATCCTTCCGGTGTGTCTGAAAATGCTCAGTCAACTGTCGAATACGCGCAGTCAAAATTGCGACTTGTGCCTCCGGGGAACCGGTGTCCTGTTGGTGTATCTGGTACTTTTGAATGAGTTCTTTCTTCTCTGCTGCACTAATTGCCAATTGCGTTCACCTCCGCGTAACAAATTTTGGGCATTCGCAAACTTCACCGAAAACCAACTCATAAAGAGAACATTATGAAACAGTGCTGCCCGTCCCATACAATATAAAATCAAAGACTAAGTTGCGTTCGGGAAATCGCTCTTATCTTTATTTAATTTGATACGTATATAATACCACAAATTAGTCGAAAATTCAAATTAAACTCATCAGGACTTACGCAAACGCCATTTGGGAAGAAAGCGTCCGCTTCGGATTCTGCAAGCGAAACCGTGAAAAGAGAGGTCGCCGAGGCACGGGGACCTCGGCGAACAGACGCTTGCTGCGTAAGTCCTACTCATATTGGGTGTGTAAAGTTTTTGACATTAGGCGTTCCTTTTCTCTTCTGGAAGGGGTTTGGAATCCCGATTTTGCAACGCATCTAAGTTTCCCCAGCGGGGCGACAGGTGTATAGCAGCGGTTGACCCATACGCGTCAATTTAAGAAAATAGCAGGGTTTCCGTAGGTTGGGTAGAACGGTGTTGAGAAGGCAGGCCTCGGTGTTTCAACACACCTCAAATCCAATAGGCTGCCATATTATTCAAGAACATAGTGAAACCCAACTTCATACCCTCAGAGTCCGAGAGACTTCAGAATAAGTGCGTTGGGTTTCACTCGGTATTTCTTTGATATAGCGTATATGGAGACAATACCTTCGCCAAAAAGAGTTGAATAAATAGGGCGAATGTCCTAAAGTTATGTGTAACAAAAACAAATAACTGAGAAAGGACATTTACCCATGTATGACATTCTATCACTCTTTAGTGTTTTGTATCCACACTTATCAAGGACGACGGTGCGTCAGTTTTCTCGCGTGGTCATCGGATTGCTTGCGATGACGGGTTCGGTGAGTATGCGAAATATCTCACGTTGGACGTCAGAAGGGGGTAGCTACCGGACGCTGCAACGCTTTTTCAACACGGTTATCCCTTGGGGGACTGTCTGCTGGTTGTTTTTCAGGACGTATCTGCTGGATCGTGAAAGCCTCTATATTCTCGCTGGCGACGCAACCACGGTGTCGAAATCGGGTCCATCCACTTATGGTTTATCGCGTTTCTTCTCGTCTACGGATGGTAAAACGCTTCTGGGTTTAGCGTTCTTGAGTTTGTCGTTAGTGAGCGTCAAGGAGCGGCGTTCTTACCCGATGGTTATGGAGCAAATCGTGCGTGGCGACACCGGCAGCTCAAGTCCGGCCGCCTCCGAACCCCGTGGTGAGACGCAACCGCCCTCACCGAGACGCACCCCTGGGCGTCCCAAGGGGAGTCGGAACCGAAACAAGACGCAGGTGCCGCTCAACGATACATTGAAACACCTTCAAACGATGGTTAAGGCGTTGCTCACACGTGTTGGTGATTTGATACCCGTGCGCTACCTGGTGCTTGATGGATACTTTGGACACAATAATGCGCTACAGATGACGAAACAATGTCGGTTGCATCTGATCTCAAAGTTGCGCGTCAATACTGTCCTTTATTTTCCATCCACGGAGCCCTACGCCGGACGTGGACGCCCACGTATATACGGGCAACGTTTCAAGCCGCAGCAGATGGATACCAAATACCGGGTCTCTACCGAGACGCAAGGAAACATTACAACTGAAGTCTATCAGGTTTCAAAGATGCGCCATAAAAAGTTCCCTGAACCCCTAAATGTCGTCTGTATTCTCAAGACGCATCTACCGACAGAGAAAAAATCACACGTCTTATTGTTCAGTTCTGACTTAGCATTGGACGCAGAAAAAATGATCGATTACTACTCGCTTCGCTTTCAAATCGAGTTCAACTTCCGAGATGCCAAACAGTATTGGGGGTTAGAAGATTTTATGAATGTCAACAAAACACCCGTCAACAATGCGGCGAATCTGTCAATGTTCATGGTCAATGTCTCTGCGAAACTTTTAGCACCCTTGCGTTTAGAAAACACCGAGTCAAGCGTCTTAGATCTCAAAGCACACTACCGAGGGATGAAGTATTTGCGCGAAACATTAAAAATACTTCCGCAAAAACCTGATGCTATTGTTATTGAGCAAATCGCTGAACGGCTCGGTTCAATCGGTGCTATTCATCAGACACCCGCTCAAATCAATACATCATAATTTGGCGAAGGTATTGTGGAGAGAACTTATTTTTCTATGACTTTTTACGGCTTTGATGCAATCCGTTCTACCCAACCTACGATGCGACATCAGTTTTTCTTAAATTGACACCTATGTGTATAGCAGGGGTTGACCACAGACGACTCAGCTCCAGCGGGGCGACAGGTGTATAGTCCCTTCGGTTTCCCTTTTGACAAAATATTTACACACCCACTCATATTTCCAAGGAGTCTCCGCATTTATAGTAAAGTTTAGAATTAATTGGGCACTGTGCACCGGCGAGGTTAGGAAACCTCGCCTACCGGGGGATGAAAGTGTCTCTTTATTTTTAGGTTTCACTATAAATGGCACCTCCATGAGAATGGGTAGACTCGGCCAGAATCTTCGCTGCATCAGTAATGTCGCGTTGTATTTGTCGAATGAGCATCTCAGGATTCGGAAATTTCTGTTCACTCCTAATTTTCTCTACCAAAAATATTTCTACAGGTTTGCCGTAGATCATTTCATCAAAATCAAAGAAGTGACTTTCTACCCGAACAGTTGTGCCGTTAAATGTAGGGCACACCCCGATGTTCAATACGCCGTCCAACCATCGTTGCTCTAATTTTGCCCGGATGGCGTAAACGCCATTGGGAGGACAGACTTGATTCTGTGTATCTATATTGGCAGTTGGAAAACCAATCTCCTTGCCGCGACCATCACCGTGTACAACATTACCAAGCAAGGAATACGGACGTCCCAATAGTTGTGAACTGCAATGAAGGTCCCCATGAGCGAGTGCTTCTCGGATTCGGGTGCTATGGACGGGTGTCCCATTTATCTCTGTCGGCGGCACAATGGTGACATCAAACGGATAAACTTCACTGAGCTCCGCCAATCGTTGCGCATTGCCAGCGCGGTCCTTCCCGAACTGACAGGCATATCCAACGACAACATGTCTGGCTCGGCATTTTTCCAGGAGCACCTGCTCCACAAACGATTTCGGAGACATCACTGCTATTTGTGCATCAAAACTGAGCATGACGATTTCATCAATACCAAGCTGCTGAAGAATTTCGACGCGTTTGGAGAGAGGTGTCAGGAGAAGTGGACAGCGTTCTGGCGCAAGAAACGCGAGGGGATGCGGATAAAAACCGACCAAGACACTCATCAAGTTATGTTGTGAAGCGCGTTCAAGAAGGTTACTGATAACCGCTTGGTGCCCAATATGAATCCCATCAAACACGCCAAAAGTAACAGCTGCGCCTCTGTCGAATCCGACTATATCATCCAACCTACAAGTCGTAGGGACGACTTGCAGATTGCTCCTCTTACTAGCTTTTTCCACGTTGCTCAATCCTTCTGGCAATCACCATGTTCCTAAGAGCCCTGATCAATGTAGCGTTGTGCAGTTTGAACAAGCGTATTAATAGCAGAAAGGTAAGGCATGACAACCCTGCAACCTGAGGCCCGGGCGTGTCCGCCCCCCTCAAATTCAGCAGCAAGTTGACTGACATCAACGTGTCCCTGGCTCCGCAGGCTCACTTTTGCGCTTCGATCGGTCATCTCAGATACACAGAGTGCCACTTCAACCCCCGCTATTGCTTGAATCTGATTCACGATGCCTTCTACCGCGTCAGGAGTCGTTCCTGTTTTCCGAAACATCCCTTGTGTAGCATACACTGACGCGATCTTTCCATCATCGGTCACCTGCAAGGTGCGGAGAACTTCACTTGAGAGGCGAATTTTAGCGACAGGAAGTTGCTCATAAACGTTCCGGTAGACTTCATCTGGTGCAAATTCCCCTACCTCAATTAATTCTGCAGCGATCCGATGTGTTTCAGCAGTCGTATTGCTGTATCGAAAACAACCGGTATCAAACATGAGTCCTGTATAAAGACAGAGCGCACACGATTTATCTATGGGTCTCTGGTGATACTTAATGAGTTTATAAACAATCTCTGAGGTAGAAGAAGCTGAAGGCATAATGAGGTTGATGTCCCCGAACGCCTCCGCGGTGGCGTGATGGTCAATGTTAACGAGTTTGTGTGTCGGTATCAAGGTTTTGGAAAGCGTTTTTCCAATTCGTTCGAGTGTGCTTGCGTCTAATACAATTAGCACCTCCGGACGATATGTACTGAGAGCATGTACACCGTCAATGATCTTCCAGCAAGGCAGAAATTTATAGTTGCCCGGTACAGCATCTGTATTAAATATTTTAACGGATTTTCCGAGCCTCGTGAGAAAGAGGTAGAGAGCTAACTCGGAACCGATTGCGTCTCCATCCGGATTAATGTGAGTTGAGAGTGCAAAGTCGTGGTACCGATTGAATAGGGTAAGGAGTGCACCGTAGTTCTGCATATCTGCTATCTGTAAGGTGTTCATGAAAGGTCCACTGTGGGGTTTTCGGATGTCTCGTCTTCTGACGTAACAGATTTGAGGAGTCCATCTATTTTAAAGAGGTAGTCAGCGGACTCATCAATAGCAAATCTGAGTTCCGGGGAATACCGGAGCGTGAGGCGGTTCCCGATTTCTCGCCTGAGGAACCCTGCTGCACTTTTCAGACCCGCCAGCGTTTTATCTTTCTGTGCCTCGTCCCCAATAACACTCACTTTAACATCTACATACTTCAGGTCCGGCGACACGTCTGCCTGTGTGACAGTACAAAATGCGACGCGCGGATCCTTGACAGAACGTTGGATAATCTCACTCAATTCTCGTTGAATGAGGGCTCCGACCCGATCTTGCCTTCTACTATCTGCCATGTTGTCCCTATCTTTCAGAGCAAGCTTTAACTTGCGAGTTTCGTCAGAAAAAAAATTCTGTTTCGTAATCTACTAACTCAGCGTCTACATTCTTCTCAACAAAAGTGATGACATGCGAGATAAGCTTATTGAGATGCGCTACATCGTTGGAAACAGAAACAGCGGCTAATACCGCAAACTGATGTGCATCTAACGCTTCAACTTCCGCGATAGCGATATTGAAACGATTTTTGAGTCTAGCGACAAGACTTTTGATAACCCGGCGCTTCGCCTTCAACGATTGGCTATCGGGGATGCGTAGCCGGATTTTACAAACACCGATATGCATGAAGGTGTCAGTTAATTGTAAGAGTAGGTGCGGTTTTCAACCGCGCCGTTTGGGTAAATAGGTTATTCTACAAACTCAGCTGCTTAGGAAAGCGAACGCGCGATTTGTTCATGGACATAACATTCAAGAACATCACCGATCTGTAGGTCTTCAAATGTCTCTATGCCTATACCACATTCATAGTTCGCTTGTACTTCGTTTACATTATCCTTGAATCGACGCAGCGAATTGACTTTCCCTTCGTGAATCAAGCGATTATCGCGAAGGATACGAAGCGGTTGGTTGGAAGAGATTCGTCCCCAATTGACATAGCTGCCAGCAACTACACCGAGACGGGGCACCTTAAACAATTCGCGAACCTCTGCCCGTCCGATAACGACTTCTCGCACCTCAGGATCAAGCAAGCCTTCCATCGCCGAATGGATATAGGAAATGAGGTTATAAATTACGTTGTAGGTCCGAACATCAATACCTTCAGCTTCCTTGGCTTGCACTGCTTCCGTTGTAGGATGAACGTTGAAACCGACGACAATAGCATTAGATGCAGAGGCAAGCAAAATATCGGTTTCAGTAATACCGCCGACTGCCTGGTGGATAATGTTGATTTTAACTTCGTCGGTACTCAATTCGAGCAGCGATGAGGCAACCGCTTGTACCGACCCTTGCATGTCCCCTTTAAGCACAACATTTAATTCTTTAATTTCGCCTTCCTGAATCTGTTGGAATAGGTTTTCCAAACTGACATGGCTGTTCTCGCCGAGTTTTTCGGTACGGTACTGATCCTGACGGGTTTCACTGATCGTACGAGCATCCCTATCAGATTCAATGGCATAGAATTTGTCGCCCGCTTCTGGAACACCGGTAAAACCGAGTACCTCAACAGGGACCGAGGGACCGGCTTCTTTCAATCGTTTCCCAAGATCGTCCATCATTGCTCTAACTCTCCCGGAATATCTACCAGAGACAAAGACATCTCCAACCCGCAAAGTTCCGGACTGCACAAGAACGGTCGCAACTGCCCCGCGCCCTTTATCTACTTGTGCTTCAATAACAGCACCGCGAGCAGGTTTATTCGGGTTTGCCTTAAGTTCAAGGAGTGCCGCTTCCAAAAGGAGCATCTCGAGCAAAAAGTCAATACCTGTTCCGTCTATAGCGGAAGTCTCAACACAAATTGTTTGCCCACCCCAGTCTTCAGGAACGAGTTCATGTTCTGATAATTGTTGTTTGATATAATCTGGACGCGCGCCAGGTACATCTATTTTGTTAATCGCGACGACAATGGGGACTTTAGCAGCTTTTGCGTGGTTAATTGCCTCAATAGTCTGAGGCATGACACCATCGTCAGCTGCAACAATGAGAACAACGATATCGGTTACCTGTGCGCCGCGTGCGCGCATTGCGGTAAAAGCTGCATGTCCGGGCGTATCTAAGAAAACGACATTTCCACCCTCTAAGGTCACATGATAAGCACCAATATGTTGTGTAATATTCCCTGCCTCAGATTCACTAATATTTGATTGACGAATAGAGTCCAAGAGAGAGGTTTTGCCGTGGTCAACATGCCCCATAATTGTGACAACCGGCGCACGAGGTTTCAGCAATTCTGGTGGATCTGGTGTCTCGACTAACAATACTTCCTCAAGTGTTAGCGATTTGACTGCTTCGAAATTTAAGTGTTCACCAAGCATCACAAGGGTATCATAATCAAGTCGTTGATTTATGCTCGCCATCACCTTTAATTTCATGAGTTGCATAATCAATGCAGAAGGCTGCAATTCAAGTGTCGCAGCGAGCTCAGCAACAGTTGTCCCCTCTTCGATTCGCAAACCCTTCGCTGTGTTAGATGATGGATCTGTAGTGTCTTCAATTGACCCTTCAATTGTAGAAACGGCTTCCGCTGGTTTGGCCATCTCAGATTTAATCAAGGCGACGGTATCCGAATCAAGTGAGCTCATATCGTTTTTAACGCGAACACCATGTTCCGCCAAGAGAGCGATAAGTTCCTTGGTTGTTAGGTTGTATTGCTTTGCCAATTCACGAACCGGTGTACCCTGATCTTGTTTCTCTTCAGGATTTTCTTTGGCGGATCTTCGCCGCTGTCGCGGTGCTTTTCTCATGATAACTCCTCCTTTTTTCCTATTGTGCTGGCGGATCTCTCGGTCCATTCAAGAAGGACTTTCTCAAACCGCTCTATAACCACGTTTGTCAGTTGCACACGTAATAAAGAATTAATCCGTCTTGGAGACTTAAACGCTTTCTGAATGCAAGGTTGAGAGAGGCAGACATAAGCCCCGCGCCCGTGCAATTTTTTGTGGTTGTCAATTCGTAGTGTTTCATTCTTCTGACCTACAAATCGTATTAATATTTTTTGCGAAAATTTTCCACTGCACCCAATACAAGTGCGAATAACATCCATCAACCACTTCACCCACTTTTTTGAACCTTCAATCGGTATGCCGATAATCCTCGCACAGATATTAGAGATTACAAGATAGCCGCCTTAGAAGACTATTCAGATTCAACATCGAAATTGTCAATCTCAGTAGCAATATCAAGCGTCTCAATATTCTCTTCCGAACCTACAGCAGATTATTCTCCTCGTCAAAAGTTTCCAGTGCCTCAACTTCAGCGGTATCCACATCCACATCTACCTCAACATCCTCAGCTGAGTCAACAGAATGATCAGCCTCCATTGAATTAGGCGCATCGGCAATTTGCTCTTCAAGATTTTCCTCAGTCCCGTCTTTTGGACTGTCCAGTGCGTCATCATCTGTTTTATGAGGTTCTTCCGGTTTAAAGAGTTCGTTCATCGAAACAGTCGCTTCGGATTCTCCCTTTATGTCAACTTTCCAACCCGTCAATCTTGCAGCGAGCCGCGCGTTCTGTCCACGTTGACCAATAGCTAAGGAGAGTAGATCGTCCGGCACAATGACGCGTGCGCTTTTATTTTCCTCGTCAAGTTCTACTCTACGCACAGCGGCGCGACGCCCCAAGGCATTAGCAATAAAAGCACTTATATCCTCGCTCCATTCAACAAGATCTATTTTTTCGCCATCAAGTTCGCTAATAATATTTTGGACGCGGGTTCCCTTAACACCGACACACGTGCCAACAGCATCTATGCCCTCCTCTGTCGCTTGAACAGCCACCTTCGCACGATTGCCCGGATCACGTGCAATTGCCACAATACGCACCTGCCCCTCATAGATTTCAGGGACCTCTTGCTCAAACAATACTGCGATTAGATCACTATGGGTTCGAGATACTATGACAGGCGCACCACGCGCCTCATTTTTCACCGATAAAATCAGACATTGCAAACGTTTGCCACGTTCATAGTTCTGCGACCTTGGCATCTCGCGTGGTGGTAAAAAGGCTTCCGTCTGCTCAAGATCCAAGATGATACCACCTCGTTCAAAACGCTGGACATAACCCGTAACGACCTCACCTTCGCGGCCAACAAACTCCTGATAGACTCTTTCACGTTCAGCTTGTTTGATCCTTTGGAAAAGGATTTGCTTCGCCAATTGTGCCGGAATCCTACCAAACTCGGTCGGATTGATTTCGACCTTCAACATCTGACCGAGTTCAATATCGTCCTGAAGTTTCACTGCTTCTTCAATCGGAATCTCTGTGGAAAAATCACGCATAATATCAACGACTTTTTTGGGGACATAGCAGCGTATATCACCTTTTTCCAAATTAACCTCAACAGAAACATTGGCATCGGGACCGTAAACCCGGCGTGCAGCAGCACAGAGCGCATCTTCTATTGCTTCAATAAAAACCTGTTCAGGTAAATCCGTCTGCGCAGTATTTTGACGAATAGCATTTTGGAGATTCTCTAACATAAATAATGTTCGCGGGCTCTTATTTCATATAGACTTGCAAACAACAAGTTATATCATTTCAGTCCGCGTACTCCTTTCCAATTTTTTACATAGCGTGCGATGTGCATCCTTCGCTCTTGCCAGTTACCATTTCAGATGTATGTGTGCTGTGCGAATTTGTGAAATCTGAACAGAGATGTTCTTTCCGCCAGTTTGCGCCAAGACGACGCTCTCCGGATGTACTTCTACAACTGTGCCTTGTACATGATATCCGTGTTCATTTTCCGATTCCGAGGCGACTTCTATCTGAACAGTACGCCCACAATTTCGCCGAAAATCCTTGGCTGTCTGCAAAGGTCTATCTATCCCGGGTGAAGCGACTTCCAATCGTGTGTAACTCGCTAAATGCTCATGGACATCTAAGATCGGGTGTACGATATGGTTCACTGCTTGGCAATCCACTACCGAAAGACCACCTTGCTTATGGATAAGTAACCGCAGGGTTCGTCCGCGGGTCTCAATATCCACGAGTTCAATGCCATCAACGTCAAGCACGGGTGCTAATATTTCAATAATAGAGTTTTTCTGGGTTGTTGTCATACGTACATAAATATATAAAAAAACGCGAAATATCCCAATAGTAGAGGTCCCTCGCGGTTCATTTCATGTTGTATCGTGCAGATGAGAGGCATAGCACTGAGATAGGCGTGCCTATCTCTAATTCTAAAGCCACTGCGTTATACAACTTCTACCGATTGCCAAGCAACGGTGTATTAATTCTCTTCCATTACCTGTATTGTGTTACATAATACCTGTTTTCCCTGTCTCAGTCAAGCCAAAAAGATTATGATATAATTGTATCATATCTTGTGCCGTAAGTCAAATTAAATAGGACTTACGCAATTTTTCTATCAGATTCTAAGTATTGCGCAGTGCTGGGTGTGTAAATATTTTGTCAAAAGGCAGATAGTTGCTATAAGCTGGTGGTTTCCGCACTTATAGGGCAACCAGAAAATGGATTGCGTTTACGGTTGCGTTTTGACATGTTTTTCGACCTTGAACGCAAAATCGATGCGTTGTAAAGCGTGTGGTTCCGCGGTTCTTTTGATTGCATTTTGCGTTTATTTGCGTTTGATGCAAGATGTATTATTCATTTGTTGCGATCCCCTCCGTTGTAGTGTTTTTATCAAGGTTGCGCTTTTTGGCTTCGATTTTCTGTTTCGCTGTGGTGGGCTGTGAATCTTGGGAAGTGGAAAGGTCTGAGAATCACAGCCACTATACTTATTATAATTGTAGTCTATTTTTATAGGAATGTCAAATTAATTTTCAAAATGAGTGGGTGTGTAAATATTTTGTCAAAAACTTGCGTTGGAGGTCTCCATCATCGGGGTTACAAACCCCTCCCACAAGGAATGGATTCAAACAGTTTTCGGAAACCTCTAAGAGCAAAGTAAACAGATGCGGATTGTTTTCCGCTCCAGGTGAAGATTAAGAATTTAATCGGGTAATGCTAAGACGTATGATAACAAGCAAATGGGTTCGTAGTCGTGCGATAATGCCCTTCGCATTTGGGCGAGTACGCCGCAGAATCGCACGTCGCGTCGCCACAATTCTGCGATTTATTTGTTAAACCTCATGCGGAGCGGTATGTGAATAATCAAGTTAATTGGGTATTATGCCAAAACTTTACACACGCATTTGTCCTTCAAAATTGCGTGCTTCCCGCTATTTATGGATTAGGGACAGCGACTTCTATTCAAAGACATTTAGAGGGGTTTGGCAGATACCGATCAAATCCAACCCTTCGTCGAGGTGCCGCTCTGTGACGTGGAAATCAGAGGTGGTAATACCATACATCAAATCCCGACGAGTCGCACTTATGAACGACTTTAACAATTTGCCGCCGATGTCAAAACTAAATTGTAGCAATCGCTTGGGGAGCCACTGCCGCAGTTTTAGGACATCCCACCTGAAAATCTGTCGGATATGCCGTGCGCGAATGTCCTGAAATTGATGCACTTTTGAACTCCCTTGCAGTGTATAGATCCTTACGTCCTCAAAACTCATCAAAAGGAGTTCTCGGAATTCATCGGCGGTGTATTCGCGTTCATGGTAGGGCCACTGAAAACCGGTGGAACGCCGAAACAGAGACTGTCGGTTTGGTGTGGAAATCAAAAGGACTCCTGAGGGGTCCGACAGGTGTTTACCTACTTCTGTCAAGAATTGCCCCGGTGCTTTTAGATGTTCAATGACATGAAAACAGCAGACGACATCAAACGGATAGGCGGAATATCCTGATATTTCTGAGACATCTTGAATGTAGTAATTAAGATTGGGGAAGGCGTATCTTCGCTTTGCTTGTTGGATTGTCTTTTTGTCTCTGTCAATAGCGACCACCTCTTTTGCATGTTGTGCCAATAGATGGGATCCGTATCCTTCACCGCATCCGACATCTAATACCCGTTGTGCTTTTACAAATTGCGTTGCATATTCATAAACAGCACGATACTGACAATAAAAGGGGTGATTCACTTTTTGCGTTGGGTCTGTTCTTTCTGCCATGAAGCAACTCCTTATACACCTTTAGTTTGTTGTCTCCAATAAAGTCCAAAAGCCACGCCTGTCACTGCAAGTTCGGCACTCAACGTCCACAGCCGTGAGAGGAGGGCAACAAGCATCGCTGTTGCGGGTGGCAGGATACTTGTCAGTAACACGCTTAAAATACCTTCCCGAACCCCCAAGCCGCTCGGTGTGATAACACTGAGAAATCCGATGCTCCACGCTGTGGCATAGATGCCTGTTACTGTAAAAAGTTGTGAGGCGGTCACAGGGTAAAAGCTCTTGATGAAGAGAAAAAAAGCGGCACCTAAAAGCCCCCACAGCAAAAGATAAACACCCAGAGAACGAAGGAGTTTTGACATCGAAAACATCGCGGCTCCTTGCTTTATTAGACGCGGGAGTGTCCCTTGAATGCGGTGTCTATATAGGAAAGCAACGCCACCGCCAAGCGTCACAATGCCGATGCATATCAGACCCGTTTTCGGGGACATCTCAACACTTGTAAGCAAATTGTCTAAGATCGGCGTAACCTCTGTACGCCATAAGACGAGGGACCCGAGGATGCATCCTAAACTGCACTGAAAAGCGAGTTGGAGGCAAGTCGCGAGCACTGCTCCAGTCTTCTCTATGCTGAACCTGCGCGAAAGGGAAAGCATCCATATAAACTGCCCGACTTTTCCGGGTAGGTACCGGCCGAGTTGTGAGAGTTGAAAAAATGTCCAGCCCGATACAAAGGAGACTGTCTTTTCGCTCCCCGCTCGGTAAGAGAAGAACCACGGAATGCCAAGTACACTAAAATAGAGGAGCAGCAACGTTAGAGATGCTAATAACCAGAAAGGCTTGAACGCTATCGCTTCCCCTTCAAGTGCCGCGAGGAGGTTGTACAATCGCTTGACGAGGAAAAAGAGAATCGCTAATGCGATGAGTATTCTTCCCCATCGCAGCAACCGCGAGCGGATCATGTTTTAGGTTTCTCTGATGCAGTACGGTTGGAAACCGTATCTTCCGCGCCGCGGGTGTATTCGGTGTCGGTTTTCTGAGCCAACATGCGCCGTTCCAGTCGGGAGATCAGACCAATAACGAGTTCACCCAGTAACCCGATAGAGAAGAACTGGATACCCAGAATTATCATCAAAACAGACAACATAAGGAGTGGACGGAAACCGACCCCGCCTTCGATCACCCATAAAACCGCGAGGTAGAGCCCGATCAACATACCTATAAAAGCAACGACTACGCCAATGGTACCGAAAACATGCAGCGGACGTTTCAGGTATCTCGTCAAAAACAGCACGGTGAACAAGTCAAAGAACCCTTTCGGTATCCGCTTAAACCCGTACTTAGAGACACCAAACCGCCGGGGGTGATGCCGGACCTTTACCTCTCCGACTTTATAGCCTGCCTGATGTGCTAATATCGGGATATACCGATGTAGGTCGCCGTAGAGATGCAGCTCCTTAACGACTTCGGCGCGGTATGCCTTGAATCCACAATTCATGTCGTGGAGTTTGACACCGGTGAAAAATGCCGTGATGCGGTTGAAAAAGAAAGAAAATACCCGCTTCTCGAGTGGGTCCTTGCGTGGGTATTTCCAACCGGAAACAATATCGTAGTCTTTGGCGTTAAGTGCTTCAACCAACTTGGGTATCTCCGCCGGATCGTCTTGCAAGTCAGCATCCATCGTAATGATGATATCGCCTTTCGCTGTGGCGAATCCTGCCATGAGTGCTTCTGCCTTGCCCTGATTCTGTTTAAAATGGATGACATGAATCGTAAGATATGTCTGGGTTGCTGACAGCGCGTCCAAGATTTCCGCTGTTCCATCCGTGCTGCCATCGTTGACAAAGATAACTTCGGTGCAATAGGCGTGCGTTTTCAAGACAACTTGAAGTTGCTCCAGCAAAACAGACAGCGATTCTGCCTCGTTGTATGCTGGAATTACTATGGAGAACAATGGGGAATCAGGTGTTGTTTTTGACACTGTGTTGGTAAACGTCCTTGATCTGTTCAATCACGTTATCCCAGGTGAGTTCATTGAGAATTCGCTGTTGTGCTGCACGTCCGAACTGCTCGCGTTTTTGTTTGTCTGTGAGCAACACAACGAGTGCCGCTGCTAACTGTGTAACGTTCTTCTCTTCTACTAAAATCCCGGTTTCATTGGCTTTGACGACGACAGGAATGCCAGAGATACCGGAGGCGACGACCGGTTTTCCACATGCCATCGCTTCCAGAATCACATTCGGGCATCCGTCCACATTGCCTTTGGGGTCAAAGATAGCAGGGAGTGTAAAGATATCGCAGAGATGGAAATAGGCAGGCACGTCGGCACGGCTGATGGTGCCGGTGAATCTGACGCTATCTGAAACGTTGAGTGCTTTCGCCATTGTTTTTAATCTGCTAAGGTCGGTGCCGTCACCGCCGATGATGCAGGTTAAATTCGGGACTTTCTCTTTTACCAAGGGGAGTGCTTGAATCAGAATATCAAACCCTTTTTTCAACACAATGCGTCCTAATGCAAAAACGATAGCATCGCCTTCTGGAATTGACAGCTGCTGATGTAAGGCATTGAGCTGGGAAGATAGCGGCATGGGGAACAGACTCGGGTGACTCCCGTTGGGTATCAAACGTCTCTTTTCCTTCGGCACCCCAAAGTCTTCTAAATCACGGAAGAATGTAGGTGTCACAGTCGTCACCATCGTTGCCTGCTTAAGCGTCCAGCGTGCTATAGCCCGGAAAACGAGATTCTGTTTGGAGATAAAAATATCTGAACCTCGCAAGGCAATCATCAAAGGGGTTTTACATAACTTACTGACAACTGCTCCTATGAACCCGTTCGGCAAAAGCCAAAATGTATGAATTATGTTAAAATGGTGTTTGTGGTGTAACCGGAACAGGTGGAAAATGCCAGATAAAAACATAAACGGTGCAAGCAGATAGACATATCTTTTCAATTCACAGTCGTTGACAAGCGTGTTGGCGTAGCCGAGTCGCTGCAACTGCCGCGGGAAAAAATAACGATATGTCTGTAGATTCACGCTGTGGTCAGCAGGCGTTCGCGCGAACTTTGGCGTATCAGGGGTCAGCACCGTGACATCGACACCGTGTTTCTGGAGTGTCTCTGCTGTGGATTCGACAAAAGGTGCAGTTATATCATTGGGAAAGCGCGGATATGAATGTGTCAGCAGACAGATTTTCATAAAGACCTCACCTCACCTTGTAAATCCAGACATGATCAATGCCGTTGAGTGTGATAACTGCTTCCAGTTCACCATTTAAGGTGCCGGTCTGTGGCACTCTCCCAATCTGTGAATCTCGGATATAGACAACCTCATAATCCGGAGATAGATTTGTCTGTCTATCTGATCTATACACGCGTCCATGGAAGTAGTGATGCACGAACTCGGTGGCAAGCGGTGAAACTTGGACGACGAGTTCCCGGGCATTTGGTTTCTCATTGAGATATTTTGCGGCGAGATCCAAGCCAGAAGCTTCACCTACGGTGATTATCTTTGTGATGTCTGTCACTTTCCAACAGAGGTTATAATAGGTGCCGTAGTAAGGGTGAAGTGCTATGACTGGATATACTTGAAGAAAAAAGAAACATAAACATGCAATAACACCGAGTGGCCGTTTGTATCTATGGGTTACTTCTGTTCCAAAACGCGAACGCAGCGCGGCGTAACTCCATTTAAGTCCCTCTACAAATCCAATAGCAGCGAGTGTCTCCAGCATCAGAAATGCAGGTAAGAGATAGCGGCTGAACTTTTTACTTGTCGCCGAAAGACAAACTGTGAATAGGAGAACACCGACAACGAGTGCCAGTGCAATTCGGAACTGGCACAATGTTTCCTCAGAATGTTTCCGTCGTTTCCAAAGTAAGATACATCCGACGAGTGCAAGCGGTAGTATCAATGGTGTGCTTTTGATTGTCAGCACGAACGGATAAAAGAGCCAATCGGGATCATTGACAACTTTCCCTAAAAAGAAATGTTCCACCTCATGTGGTGTTGTAACTGCCCATTTAACTCTATCAAAGACACGCCAGATGTTTTGTATTGCATTAACGCTAACGATCACTATTCCGATACCTGCCGTTATCACCAATAACATGCCTTTGCCCCTTGGACTCCTACTGTCCCTTGTCCATCCAAAACCCTTTAGTAGAACAATGTTAAGGATCAAAAGATACACTGCCATGAATCCGAAAAAGGATGTCCAGAAAACGGGCCAGAGTACAAGAACAATGAGGAAGGCACAATTGAGGAAGCTAAGCATCTCAGCGACACATGTCAAAAAACCTCCACCATGTTCCTCTGGATTCTGAAATAGGAAAAGACAGAAAGGCATCCACGGTAATAAAATTAAAGCATAACTTTTAGAAAGTAGTGCCATCCCAAAAACAATTCCTGAAAAGATGAGATAGCGGTGCTGCCGGTTTTGACAATAGTTCAAGAACAACAGCACTGTCAGTAAAATAAAAATCGCGGCAAGGGCATCCGTATGGACACGGCGTGTTTGTGCCAAAAAGAAGGGCGAGTAAGCGAGGCACATGAAACTAGCGAGGGCCACCCACTGATTGAATAGTTTGTAAAGTAAAAAGCAAGCGATACCAATGCATGCCCAAACGACAATACCAATGCACCATCGAGCATGGGCTAAGTTTAGGGTGTTTACGAGAGAGCCAGTAAAAAAAGTGCGGAGTCCGGTAATCCACATCGTTGTCACACCCGGATGATAGGCGATAAGGGTACCCGAAAATTTGCCTTGTTTAACAGCATCCATGAACTGGGTACTCCGGTGCAGCCAACGTGCTTCATCACTAGACCAATGTGCATCTAAAGAAAGAAGGCGTGGCACACATATAGTGATGAATAAACACAGTGCTAAAAAAAGAATTGTTACATTCAGGCAACCATTGCTATTCACCAAGGAATGTCGCCCAAAGCGTACTGGAGAGGTCATGAAACAAGAACCGTATCTAATGCTTACTTTGGTGAGGAATTAAGTAGTTTTTCATAATTTGACTCCGATATGAAGGTAATTGTTCCGCCAGCTGCGTGAGTTTGTTTTAGAAACTGCAAAAGTGATTCGTGTGCGGGAGTGTGTAGTTCAGGATAGAGAATTTTCAAAACTTCCATTCCAGAAATCTCTTCTTCAATTGTTCTTTCTTGTCCCTCTACGAGTTTTTGCATGTACGTATGTGCTGTACGAACTTCTAGTGTATCTCCAAACTGTTTGATGAGGGTATTAAGGTCGGCGTGGTATCCATCCACCACGGAATCTTTTTTTGAATTCATCCGTTTCCACGGATCCTGATTCTGTGCAGACGTAGAAGAATGAGCCTCTTCATCTGCCCAATCGGGATTCTCGGGAGCACTTCCCGTGCCTAAATTTTCTTCAGGATCCGTAATACTCGCAGTAGAAACATCTTTAGACCTATTTTCCTCAAATGTTTCAATATCTTGAGCAGTCTGTTCCCTAAAATTCGACACTTTTGGCGATCCTTCAATGTGATTTTCGGGAAACGCGTCGGTGCTATCGGTCTTTTGGGTGTGAGGCGAGGGAAGGCTATTACGAAAGTGCTCGTTTTTCTGTTCTAGGTATAACACCCAAACAACGCTCACAATGATTAATAGAGTAGTGATAATAATAATTTTTTTCATCAGAATCCCCTTTTCATCAGAATTCCCTTATTGTTTAAGAGTCCAAGTTAAGGGTCCGAGACGTGCGGCATTTTAATAATACCACATGTCTCGGAGTTTTGGTGAAATTTCCTGAAAACTTAACTACGCTAATAAGTTAAGATGCCCGGATTAAGAGAAGGTAATGGCATCTATCCATAGTGGAGGTAGTCTCAAAAGACTTAGAAGAAATTGAAAATGAAGGACGCTTCGTCCCAATTTTCAGCCTTTCAAGTTGTTAACATGAAGATCGTCCGTCGCAACATGGCACTGTAAACTGGTTGTTTACAACTTGGACTGGTGGTATAACGGTCGTATTATGTACAGGGTGAGGAACGTGCCCTAGTATGTGAAATGCATTATAGTGAGCGGTGGGCCTATTTACTATGAAATGTTGGTAGTTTGTTCTACAGTATGCCCCAGAATCCTCATAGATTGCATTAATTACAAGCCCCAAGGTAATCTCATCTGGCCCCGCTGTCACCGTATCCACAAAAAATATTGGTGTCACTGCAATAGCAGCAGTTACTAACAGTGCTATGACTGGGTAGAGAACTTGTTTTTTTCTCATAGTTTATGCTCCTTTGGTTCCTTCTTACTAAAGGATAAATATAGCACAATTGGAAGATCCGCTTTGCGAATCAGTCCTATTTCGTTTACTTGTTCCTTCATTACCATGCACGGCAGTCTTTGGAACTTACGCTTGCATGAATCGTTGTCAACATAATACCATTTCTGAATAACCATCTCTCATTAACGAAAACCGGTTTCTATCGAAGGGACGTTGGGTCTGACGCGAGAGATACTGGTTATCAACTTGTAAAATTTCCCTCTTGAATGAGGTAACATTTAGTTTACCGTAAACTATAAAATATTGCACATACTTTTGACATGAGCCAAAATTGAAGATAGTTCATTATCCCCAGAGGTTTCGTAGCGCGGACTAAAGGAAACTCATTACTAACATCCAGGGATTTAGCTTACGCCTCACTTAAGCATATAAGTAAGCAAGAACCGTGCCAATCGGTGAAACGTTCTTATCATTGCCCCATTATACTTTGTCTGTCAAGGCGGTACGCGGGATACGGGCTGTACACGGTGTGATCAGATCGCTTAAAGTTGTTTTTCGTCAAGTGTCCCAAAATGAAACAAGTTTGGGAGGCGTATCGGTGACCAATCCTTTGATAACACGGGTTCCGGCGTGTTGTCTCAATATGAGACACTATCCTATATTGAGACAACATTTTTACGGTAGCAGGTTATATTGCTTCAATTTCCGATAAAGTGTGGATCTCCCGATGCCCAACGCCCGTGCTGCATCGGGGATATTATTGTCCATCACTTTGAGGGCGTGGACGATGGCTCTCCGTTCAACTTCGTCAAGCGGAAGAATAACGGTGGTATCCGTTGAGCCACCTGTAGCGGCTTGTGAGTCCCTTTGTGCCAGATGCAAAGGGAGGCTCTGTCGTTGCAGCAGGTCTGTTGTCTCATATAAAACGGCACTTTCAATGGCGTTTTTCAGTTCGCGCACGTTGCCGGGGAAGTCATGCTGCGTCAACACGTGTAAGGCATCATCAGAAATGTCGCGGATGGGTTTTTCGGCGGCATATTTTTTCAGGAAGTAATGTGCCAAGATAGCAATATCTTCGCGCCGTTCTCTTAGCGGCGGAATCCCGATGGTGAACGCTGCAAGTCGATGGTACAAGTCCGATCGGAAGTCGCCCTTTTCGATGGCATCCGCTAAATCCCGATTTGTGGCTGTTAGTACACGGATGTCAACGGAGATAGTGCGTGTGCCACCGACCCTCTGAAATTCCCGTTCTTCTAATACACGCAGCAACTTCGCTTGCAAAGTGGGTGGCATATCCCCAATTTCATCCAGAAACAGGGTCCCGGTATGTGTGTGTTCAAGCTTTCCGATTTGCTGCTCGTTTGCCCCGGTGAAAGCCCCGGGTTCATGCCCAAAAAGCTCGTTTTCAATCAATTCGGCTGGTAGCGCAGCACAATTGATGGCAACGAAAGGGCCTGCTTTTCGCGGGCTGTTATCGTGTATTGCTTTTGGACCAATTCTTTGCCGGTCCCGGTTTCGCCTTGAATCAGGACGGTAATATCGCCTGCTGCCGCCGTTTGAATCTGGGTGAACAGGTGCTGCATTTTTTCGCTTTTGCCGATGATTTCGCCAAACGAATGGCTCGTCTCAAGTTCGGTCTGTAATACCATAATCTCCTCTTTCATCCGTTGGATATGAATATCTTTTGACATGTCGCGGTAACTAACAACTTTCGTATGCAAAAAAAGGGCATTGTAGCACAAACTTTTAGTTTGTAGCGTGTTTTACGCAACCTAAAAGTGGACGCGACGAGGCTTTTCTATTTAAGACTGTGCCTCCGTCCATAGACTGTTATATTTTTCGCCGTGTTCGCACTTGGCAGAGAACTTTCAGAAAAATACCAAGTGGCTTGAAACACAAACGAATTGTCCAAACTTTAGCATTTTTAATAAAATCTCCAAAAATAGAACTTTGGAATTCATGTATATTAGTGACAAATTTTTTAAGGGGTTTTCGTGCATAATCGACACAAAATGTAACATTTGCATTTTAGATAAAAAATTTTGCTTGCCAAATTATGACTGAATCATACCCGTTAGATGTCCAAGAACCTTGGTATCATAAGGGTTTTTCGGAAAATATAGTGAATTAGAAAAATAAGTTGACACTTTTTCTGTAGGCGTGATCTCCGAATCACGACGAAACCCATTGGCAGTCGGGGATCGGAGTTCCCTCCTACTCAATAATGTCCTGTTAATTGTAAAATTCACTAACTATATAACAGTCTCTGCTACGGTGGCACAGCCTCACAGGCTATCCTACGGAGGAGGGTATCCAAGTGGAAATCTTCGTCCATTTTAATTTAAAATTGTCCAAACTTTAGTAGTTTTTAGGTTTTTATCGATTTTGGTTGGAAAGTCGCGATTTGGAGAGTGCTTCTACAAGCGGTATATGGAAATCTAAAGACCGCCCTTAGCGGAGAAATGAATGCCTCTGGGAAGTCGCGATTCGGAGAGTGCTTCTGCAGGGAAACTCTGTTGAGATTTAGCACTCACTTTTAGTCTTGTGGCTCCGCAATCCTGAAAAATCCTTGAATCCTGAAAATCCTGATTCTGACAACCCGCTGTCAAAATATTTACACACCCGCAGTGCCAGGGCCATTCAATTGTAGGTTTTTGGTGTCATATTTTTCACAGGTGTTAATATTTCAGATAAGCAGAAGTCGCGTGACTTTTCACGCGACTTCTGCTATACTTCACCCTAAAATTAACAAGTTTTTGAGGTGAATCATGACAAGAAAATCCTCTTGCCACTTACTTGATATGTTAGCAGAAGTGCCGGATCCACGCAACAAAAAAGGATGCCGCCACCCGTTACCCGCAATGCTCGCACTCACGGTTGTCGGACTCCTATGTGGACAACGCAGCTATACACAGATTGCCAAATGGGCACGCCTTGACCCAAGCCTGCGACAGGCTCTCGGGTTCACGGCGAAGCAAACCCCCGCAGCATCAACGTTTCATTATCTCTATCGGCGGCTTGACATCGCCGCTTTAGAAAAGATACTCACGCAGTGGACAACACAGACTTTAGCACGTTTGAACATTTCCACGTCTGACTTGAAGGGACTTGCCATAGATGGAAAAATCTTAGGCAACAGTCATACCCAAGACGCACGCAGGACACATCTGCTCGCAGCCGTCCTTCATGAGTTAGGCATCCCTGTCGCAGAATGTGCCGTCAGTGAAAAGACCAATGAAATCCCTGTTTCCATTGAACTCTTGAAAACCTTTGATATCACAGGGCTCGTCATCACCACGGACGCACTTTTGACCCAACGCAAGTTCTGTCAACAAATCCTTGAGCATCAAGCAGATTACTGCCTCCCCGTCAAAGCGAATCAGAAACAGTTGTATGAAGATATTCGAGACCTCTTTGAACCCTTTGATGAAACAGACCCACCCGAAGTCGAAAGCCGCCGGTTTGAAAATCTTCACGCAGAGGGTGCCGGTGCACATCTGCAAACGTATACCGACACAGAAGACGCAAAAGGCAGGATTACCACACGCACCCTCACCGCAAGTACCCTCTTGACGGAACACACCGACTGGCCGGGGCTACAGCAAGTTTATCAATACACCACACACCAGATGTGTAAAAAAACAGAACACGTCAAGTGCAACGTGCAGTATGGTATCACAAGTCTGACACCCGAACGGGCCTCGGCAGCTGACTTGCTCAAACTCCGGAGAGAGCATTGGACCATTGAGAACAAACTCCACTGGGTCCGAGATACCGTCTTTCAAGAAGATGCATCATGCGTCCGAACAGGTGTTATGCCTCAAGTCATGGCAGCTCTGCGAAACACAGCCATCTCTGTTTTACGATGCACTGGACATACAAAAATCACCGACGCACTCCAACTTTTCGCAGCCAAACCTAAACTCACAGTTAACCTCATAAAATGAGGAATCGTACAATTGAATGACCCTGCCCGCAGTGCTGCAGAGGTTTGCGTAAGTCCTGAAAGTACGCTATAATATCTACCATGAGTATGTTCCGTGAACACTGGATCGGTGGGTTAGTAGCTTACAGTACTTTTTTCATTATCTCATTTATCACTACCATTGCCGTTCCAATCCTTTATGATACGATGCCACAAGATTGGAATCCAACGATTCCACCGGTGAGAGCCCCGATACAAATCATCGGTTGTTTTGCCGTAGCAGTGCTGTTTGGGTTGTGGCCAGATGTTGATATCAAGAGCAAGAGCCAGAAGATATTTTATAGTGTACTATTTGTGCTGAATGTGGTACTGATTGTTTTTTTACAGAGGTACCTGGAATCAGCACTGTTAGGTCTCTTTGCGATGCTCCCGATTATGAGCAAACATCGCGGGTGGACGCACGCCAAAATTACCATGATTTTGCTCCCGAGCGTGTTCCTGTTCGTTCCGATTTATGCTGGATATCCAGAATGGAAGTCGGGCAGTAATCTCGTGGACCAGTTCAATGCGTTACAAGATTGGGATTACCTTCTGGACGCTGTCCTTAGCGGCTTACCATTCTACGTAGCAGGTTTCATCGGTTATGCGACGCATCTCCATCTGGACGGCATCCTATTTCGTTCGCGGAAAGCACAACGACAAAAGGCTCGGGCAAACCAGTGAACACAACAACTCAGACGCTTCAAGACCTATTTGGCAATCAAATCATGCAGGCGCTCGGTAATTTTGCCAATGCGCGAGGCGTGCAACTCTATCTCGTCGGTGGCAGCGTGAGAGATTTATTGCTCAAACGTCAGACGACAGATATTGATTTTGCCTTAGCCTCGGATGCGATTCAGTTTGCCGAAGCGTTTGCCAACAGCATCGGTGCAACTTGCATCCCGCTTGAAGAAAACCCGGCCACTGCCCGTGTAATTGTCAAGCAGCATGACATTTCGCAGACACCGTATCTAAGCATGGATTTTGCACAATTCCGAGCTGCATCACTCACTGAGGATTTACGTTTGCGGGACCTGACAATCAATGCAATGGCAATTGCGTTTGAAAATGTGGAATCGGTTACACACAACGCGTATGAACAAAATTCCTTTCGCGTGATTGACCCGTGTGACGGTATGAAAGACTTAGAGGCAGGTTTGCTCCAATTTCCGAGTGAACAGGTGGTGCAAGACGATCCCGTTCGTTTGCTGCGGATTTACAGATTCGCGGCGCAGTTGGATTTCAAGATTTCCGAGAGTGCGATCGATTTGGTAACAAAGCACCGAGCGTTACTCTCTAACATAGCAGCGGAACGGTGCCGCGACGAACTGATGAAAATTTTTAATGTTAAGAAGGCACATCCATATCTACAACACATGGAAACAGTTGGATTACTTACCGAAGTCGTTCCGTCTATAAAAGAGGCAGACAGGTCATGGAATCCGCTTGAGACTTTTGAAAAAAGCCCAATCCCGATAGGACTCCATGTATACCGCAGCGAAATTAATGACTACCTGCAAGAAAAACTTGGTGCGGAGGTCAATCGGCATTCGTTAATCAAGTTCAGTCTACTCTTAGGAGATAACTTCGGTGGTGTCGGCGCGCATCTTCGATTGAGTCGTAAAGCAGCACAGTTTATGAAACGTCTTCTCAGCGGCAGCAAAGCACTTAGAAATGAAAATCGGCAATTGACCCAAAAACAGATAATTCGCTTTCTTAGAACATACGCATCCGAGTGGTGGGGTGTGCTCCTCTATGCGGCGGCATCACACCCGATTGATCCAACATTACTGAAACAGATTGCTCATACGTACTATGAACATATCCTGCCGATTAGCAAACAGGGTAGACTCATCACCGGAGATGATTTGATTAAGCACTTTGATTTGAAAGAAGGGAAACAGATCGGAAGGTTGTTAAAAGAGATTGAAGAACGCCAGTTTGATGGTGAAATCCGAACTCGTGAGGAAGCACTTGCTGCTGTAGTGGCGTTAATTCAGCAGCCCAATAACTTTCTTTGATAGGACTTACGCAAAGCGCAATAATGCAGGTCGCATTCGGGCGAGTACGCCGCAGAATTGCGCGACTACGAACCACATTGCTTTTGAGAAACACACGTATTTCCAAGGTCTATCCGTTGGTAGTCTGGCAATTTATCGCCTGTCTGTGTAAGTCCTATTTGAGTTACAATTTTGTTTGATGCTTTCGTAGAAATCTCGGAATCAACGATAGTAAAAGCATAAGGACACCCGCAATTCCGAGATAGATCGCAGTCTTCCAAAAGTTGCCTTCGCCGCTGACAAACGCGCCTCCGAGTTGAACGAGTACTATTGTCCCCGGTAACATAAAGAAAGCAGAGACGAGCACATAAATTGGAAACCGAATGCTGGTGAGTCCATAGGCGTAATTTTGAAGGTTAAACGGAAAAATTGGGACCAAGCGTGTGAACATCAAGATACGCCACCCCTGTTCATCAACCTGTTCATCTATCTTGCGGAATTGTGCGTTACCCTTGACCCATCTCTCAACAAGATCGCGAGCGACGTAGCGGGCAATGAGGAATGCGACAGAGACCGAGATAATAGAGGCTATGGAGGCGTAGAATACACCCCACAAGGGTCCGAAGACGAAACCTGCTAACACGGTTACCGGGGAACCAGGCAGAAAAAAGACAGTGGAAACAAGATAAAGCCCAATATAGACTAACGGTGCAATTGCCCCAAAACTTGCAACCCATGTTTTGATTTTCGGAACATTTTCTAACCGCACCTCGTCTGTTATACCGTAGTGTCTCAATACGAAATAAACTACTGCAACAATGCCTACGGCGATCAGAATTTTAATTACGCTTTTTTTCATTTTCTCGAAATTGCCTCCAAATAGGCTTTAATCTGTGCTTGATACCGGGCAGGAATACGATTATTGTCTACGGCTTCGGCATACGCGCGCTCTGCATTGAGGACTACATCGCTGAAAGGTAAATAGGCGGGACTATTGTTGCTGATCTCACCAGTAATAGCATCAGAAAAACTTTGCGCGTTACCAGAGACCTCTGCTGTAAGTGTCAACCGCTGTCCATCAATTTGTAGGGTTGGTATTTCCTCGCCAATCAACGGTGTAGAATCTGTTGTGTCTGTTTCGTTTTCAACTTTCTCTGTATCGGTTGTCTGCGATTCTGGCTGTGAATCGGCATTCAATGTGCCTTCGCGAGTCCCTTGCACCTCGTTGCCTCCGGCGTTTTGTCCGGGTGCCCCATCGCTATTCGCAACTCCACCGCCTTGGGACGCAGTTTCAAGCGTTGCTAATGCTAACTCCTTCTGGTTCGCCGTGAGCTGCGCTTCTAATTGTGCCAGATCGATTGTTTTTTCCATCATCTCAAGTGCAGCAATGATGTCCTGCAACGTCTCTGGCGTAACTGACTTGCCTTGAATCTGATTCAATGAATCGTTGAGTGATCCCTCCGGTAGATTTTCAGCCAAATGTTCAAAAAGACTCATGAGTTCCGCTTGGAGTTCTGGTGGTATCTCAACTTGCTCAGTGAGGTTATTCAGTTCTGCAGCGAGTTGGTCGGCATCCATGCCGCGAAAGTTTTGCGTTGCCTGTGTGGCTTCGGTAATAGCGTTTTGCTCTGATTGCTGCTTGCGTACCTCTTTTTTTAAGTCGCTGAGATTTCTTTGTGCGGTGTCAAGATCCGTTGCGGCTTTCAACTGATTTATGGCATCGCTGATTTGCTGCTGTAGGGTAGAATTTTTGACCTGTTTTCCATCAAGGCTATGAATGGCTTTATCCAATGCCTCCTGCTGGAGACTGGTGAGCGGCTGCGGTACGTCGTAGAAAGGGGGTATGATGAAAGAAAGTCCAATCAATAGCAGAGGCATCGGAAATAGTATCAGGAACTTTGGCACACGATATGGACTTACCTTTGCAATGTCTAAGGTTGTTACAGTCTCTGCAGCATCTCGGATTTGGCGTTGTGAAAACTCGCTTTGGGGAGCAGTCTGTATCAATCCAAACGCCGTGCCGAGACGTTCTCTGAGTTCCATTTTTTCATCAACAGTCCGCGCGACAAGCCATAAATCTTTGCGATGTTTAAAACTGATGCAGATGCCTACCGCTATCGCCACAGACCCGATAATCCAACTGATACTTGATATTTGCCACGGTAGGGGAATCACCCGGTTCAGAAGGAACAGAACAGCAAGTAGAATGAGTCCACAAAAAAATGTCCATACAGTTGTATGTAAAAGTGCCTGCCGATACATTCTATCTCGAATGTCGGTTAGACAATTTTTGATGCGTTGTGCATCTAATCCTTCGCTTTGGTCGTGTTTAGCTTTTACCATGCGAGTTTCTCCACTGTTGCCATAACCGCATCTGGGGTAATCGCCGCAAGATTTTCGCGTGCGCGATCTGGATGTGCGTCCCACTCCTTGGACGAGAATGTTTTCAAAAACGGACACTCTTTACGGGCAATCACCGCATGCTTGTCCCACGGCGGTGCCCACTGGATAAGATTTGACGCACCAAACAAGGCAACCGTAGGCGTTTTCACGGCAGTACTGAGGTGCATCGGTCCCGTATCATTACTTATATAGAGACTACATCGTTGCAGAAGTGCGGCGAGTTGCATTGGGGTCGCCTGACTAATAATAATAGGTGAATACACCATCTGTTCCGCTACCTGATCCGCTAATTCGCCCTCCCGGGGTCCGGTCGTGATGACAATGTGTGCATCATACACTTCATGAAGTCGGTCGCCGAGATCCGCAAAATTTGATGCATGCCAGCGGCGATACACGGTCGCTGCGCCTGGATTGAGACCGATAATGGGCCTGCCATCATCAAACTTCTGCTTTTCAAGAAAATTGTTCACCCACGCGATACCTGCCCTGTCAACAAACACCTCCGGTTCATCGTCTACAACTTTGACATCTAAGGCACGAACAACATCAAGATAGCGTTGTGTCTCGTGCTGTGCGGTGTTATTTGGTACCGCGAGGCTCAATAACTTCTTGCCCCCAGCGTTGGTTTCAAAACCGACACGAAACGGAATTCGGGCAAGAAATGTATGAAGCACCAAACGGAAGGTAGGTTGTAGTACAACCGCCATGTGAAATTTTCGACGGGCGATTTGATAAATCAGCTTTGGCACCGAAGCATGGTAGGTAAGCACCTCATTGAGATGTGGATTCTCGGACACCAAATCCTCTCGTGTCGGTGCTACCATATAAGCAATATAAGCATCTCGAAAGTGCTGTCGTAAGGCACAGATGACAGGTGTTGTCAAAACCGTTTCTCCGAGTGGTGCAAGTCTAATGATTAAAATGCGATTGATCTGCTCAGGTTTTAGCATATTGGAACTGCTTCTATTGGACAGCGATTTAGGCTTTGTTCGGTAGATGTTTCTACCATGCTACCGTTTGTACAACGTGAGTTCGACATAAGCGTATAGTTGGAAACCCGACACATTCTCAGACGGGCAGCGTTGGATTGTTGGGTTTCGCTATGTCTATTTGCATGAATGTGTCATCAAAAAGCAGACTTTTCTTGGTAAACTGAAGGGTTATTGGTCATTCACCGCTCTACCCAACCTACGGGGTCCCTTCAATTTTTATTATCGAACTCACGTTTGTACAGACAATTTTAGAGTCACAACCACTAATCATAAATAATATACCAATTATTCCACTCTTTGTCCTGTTTGAGATCCTCAAACCTTTTTACAGCTTCACGATACTGACTTGAAAACCCTCCGTTATAACTATATCCACTGACACTAACAATGAACTTAGCGTAATACCTCAGTGCTTCCGCCTTGTGCTTCGCGGCATCTTCTTTATCCGTTTCTGGGTCGCCACTGGTGAACCAGTCGTTAAACTCTGTCCCTGGTGCATTCAACGCTTGCCAAAGGTTATCGTTGACATGTGCAATACGGAGATACGCCATGTAGACTTCTGTTAGACCGCTCTTCGCGTATTTCTTGACGTAGGCGTAGTGGGCATTGAGAGATTGTTCGACAGGTTCACGATCATTATATCCACGTTCAATAAGATAGTATTCAGCAGCAGGTCGCCAACTACTATCTGGATAAAGCGTCACCAAGCGTTTCAGGAAACCGTATTGATAATCGGGTCTGGCATTAAAGTGTTCGTATTCAATGCCCGCGCCCCATTGGTTCAAGAGAATAATCTTATCCCACCTCATAAACGAATCAGAATATGCAAGATCTGCTTCTTTTTTCGCCTGTATGTCCTCTTGCCATTTTTTCTCAAAATCATCACTGTCAACCCATGTCTTACAAAGTGCATTTGCAAGCCAAAGTGCCTCTTCTTGATCCACACTCTTCTCATCTGTTGTTAGCAGGGGTTCCAAAGCGAAAAGTGCTTCATAAAATTCTCCGTCCACCATCAAAGCCTCAGTTTTCTCAAGCGGACTTTCAGTTTTTCCAAACGCTAAAACCACAGAAATAAGACACATAGAAACCGTAACAAACATTCGATACGCCATCTTACACCTCCATAGTCCTACGTTCCAAAATCGGGGTTACAAACATCTCTCACAAGGAGGCGGAACAGTTTGGGTCACCTAATGCCAAAAACTTTACACACTCACATTCCACCAGGGTCATTTAGTTGTACATATTTACTTCATAAGTGTGGATACTTTTTACGAGATAGGACTTGATTTTCACGCTATATCTCGTAAAAACGTTAACATTCGTAAACTAAAATCGAAAGCGGAACCGAAAACTAAATAGCCCTGCACATTCCACTCACATCAATTGCAAATTTTTACTGGTCACGGTATAATACCGTAAAACCGACAGGAATTCAAGATGGTTTTCCACATCCAAAGATTAAAAGAAAAATATCTACGTGGTTGGGAACGACAAGCGACTGTTATTCTGCTTGCCTCGGCACTACTATTAACGTTGCATAGGTACTATAGCCGACGGAGCTTTTTCAACCGTCACTTCGCAGAATATCTCGGAAATGGACCTCTGGCAGAAAGTTACCCGTACTACTACTGGTTTTTGACAACGGCACTCACGTTGCTACTCATCCCCGTTCTCGTTGCAAAATTCGGAACAAGAGAGCGGTTAAAAGACTATGGGTTCCAACTCGGAAATCAGAGACTTGGATGGAGCGTAACAGGAGTGGCATGGATTCTGATGGTACCCGTGGTTATCCTTGCTGTCATCGTATACCCCCCTTTTGTCGCAAAGTATCCCCTTTGTAAGGTCGTTGCAAGCAGTTGGCAAGCATTCCTACCGTACCAACTCGCGTACGGTGTTTACATGTTTTCGTGGGAATTCTTTTTTCGTGGGTTTATGCTTTTCGGATTGGAACGGAAATTTGGGAACTACGCTATCTTAATTCAGACGATCCCGTTTGCGGTGATGCACTATTCCAAACCACTACCAGAGGCACTCGGTTCAATCATCGCAGGTGTATTGCTTGGTATACTTGCATTGGAAACACGATCATTTATTTACGGAGCAGCAATTCACTGGCTCGTCGCTATGACCATGGATGTCGTGGCTGTGACTTTTCCACGCTAAAATTTGCGTTGCGGACGCTCGGCAATTGTGCTACAATTCGTAAAGTGTAGAGAGTCTATCATGTAAAGTATGGAGAATCCATCATGAAAATGTTAGGTCTGGCTCTTGTCATCATGGGACTTTTGTGCTTCAGTCCATCTGCATTTGGTGAATTGAGTGTTGAGGATTTAGAAAAGATCCGCCAGATTGTCAATGAGGTTGAGGTGCGGCTTGGGAAGCGTATTGATGATGTTGAGGTGCGGCTCGGCAAACGTATCAGTGAGGTGGAAGTACAACTGGACAAACGTATCTCCACTGAAATTCAAGCCCTAGGGAAACGAATAGACTTCCAAGGGCATTTAATCATTGCCTTAATCGTTGCCATTATTGCTTTCGTTGCAGTGCCAATGGGGATTATTGTTTATCAATACAACCGAAACCGCGACCAACAAGAAGCAGAAATTAGGGCGGTCCGCGATCAACAAGAAGAAATCAAAGTGCTCCGCCAACGAATAGAGGAGTTGGAACGGGAGCGGCTCATCAAGGCTTAGCTGATTGGATTTTCACGTCAGAGAATCGAAGAGTTCTGCAGAAAAAACATGGACAACATTACTGAAATTGTAAACGACTTTGGTGAAAGCATTGTTCGGGTAGATGGTGATATTCCTGTTGACCTGCCAGCGAAGGATGGCGATAGGTTTCTATTCATCAGTCACGATCAGAGTTTCCTAACGCACGGTTTGCACAAATATCCTGCCAAATTTTTCCCAGAGTTACCGCGTTGGCTCATTAAACGCTACTCACAAGAAAACGACCAGATTCTTGATCCATTTGCCGGTAGCGGCACCACAAATGTTGAAGCACTCCTCTCAAGGCGGAATTCTGTCGGAATTGATGTTGATCCATTTTCGCGTTTCATTTCAAGAGTGAAGGTAACACCGTTGGAAGAAACGGAACTTAAGTTAGCGCAAAAAGTGCTTTTGGAGGCTATTCTCCACTACCGTCCTTCACTTGTTCTTGAATCCGATCTACCGGACTTTCCATATAGAGACAATTGGTTTAACAAAGAAATCCTGTTGGAACTAACCTATTTAAAAAAGCAGATTGCGTCACTTGACACCAACGATCGTGTTAAAGACTTTTTCAAGGTCTGTCTTTCGTCCATCATCCGTTCTGTTTCCAACGCCGATGACAATTGTACCCGCACCGTGATTCGGAAGAAATTGAACAAATTGGTTCGTCCCTCCGATGCACTGAACCGATTTGTGAAAGCACTCCACGTCAAAGTCCCCAAAATGGTAGAATTTTCCCAAAATTATCCATCGGGTATAACTGTCAATTTTCCAGAGGATATGGATGCAAAGAATATCAAATACAAGGCAAATTACTTTGACCTCGCGTTAACCTCACCGCCTTATGTCAATGCCGTTGACTATCCAAGAACCCACCAATTAGAGATGTATTGGTTAGGTTTCGCGCAGGACTCTCTAACTGCTTTGAAGAAACAGAATGTCGGCACGGAAAGCGTTTCAGCCAGTCATTATAAAGTCCGACACGAAATAGGTGTGCCAGAAGCGGATAGGGTGATGGCGAACATTTTTGAGAATGATCCAAGGCGTGCGTTCATTGCCTTTAAATATCTTGACGACATGCGAAAAAACCTTATCGAAGTCTACAAAGTCCTGCGTGAGAGTGGTAGATACGTCATTGTAGTAGGCAATAACCGTATCCGGGGGCAGTTATTTGAGAATTGGAAATATCTCATGCCGATTGCTGAAGATATCGGTTTTAAGATCGAAACTTACTTCGGTTCTGAGATTATCAAACACTTCATTAAGGTCCCCAGAGGTGAGCGCATCAACACTGATTGGACTCTGGTCTTAAAAAATAACGAAGTAGTGGCAAAGACACGGTTAACATAGAAGATAGAGGCAGACAGGTCTCGGTAGAAGGGTGTGTTGCAAACGCGATGAAGATAACCGTCCAGCCTTTTAAGAAAACAGAGTTATTCGCCAATGGTCCAAGGCACGAGTAAGGACATTCAGTTCTCCAGTAATTTATATGAGGATGCCCGAACTTGTTGGGCATTCATCAAGGGGTGTCCTTCACATAAGTAAACTTATTACTTAAAACTATGGTTGATTTTAGAATTACTTATACACTTGTCCCTTAACAGAGTGGCGTTGTAGTAGGGCGATTCATTGCCCGTCGCGCCAAAGAGTGCTCGAGTATTTTTCTGCTTTACTATAAATTTTGCGATGCTTATGACAAAACGTCGAATATCTATTCCTCATGACCTAGCAGCAGATGTATTATTTGCAGCCGATAGAACCTGCTGTATATGTAACGTAAGAGGGAAATTTGTTCAGATCCATCATATTGATAGCAATCCAAGTAATAACACTTTTGAAAACCTAGCGGTGCTTTGTCTTCAGTGTCATAACGAGACACAAATTAAAGGCGGTTTCGGGCGTAAGTTGAATCCTGCAGTAGTCACTAAGTATAGGGATGAGTGGTTAAAGACTGTAACGTTCCGGCGAAATTCGGCGAATGAAATGGCCATTAGGGCACAAGTTGGAGAATTTAGTATGAGTCAGCAAATTGAGCCAAAACCCAGCGTTGAATTTCAGGGAGCCGAAATAAAAGACTATCCTGATGCCTATATTAACTCACTTCCAGATTTCAGATTGGCTTTGTTGCGAGAAACAAAACGCAAACAGGAAGAACTGGGAGGAACAACATTGGCTATAGCTCAAACGTGGGATAGTTATATTGACGCGCTTACAGGTATCCTCGTAACGCTTGCTACTAATTACTATGTTCCCGAGTGTTTCGGTAATCAATCCCCTCAGGAGTTCTTTTCAGAGATAATATCTTCGCGTTACCGATTATATTCTGTCATAGCGGAACCACATGGACCAGGAACCGGGGGAACCATAGCCCCAATTAGGAAGCAAAGTAGCCTCATTGCTGATATTGAAAAATTGGTTGAAATGTTGGTTGAGGGCAACTGGGAAGAGCGTTATTCTGAATACGCATATTGGCAACAGCGGTGGCGACGCGAAGAAATTTAATAAGGAGTTGTATCTTGCTGTAAACATCACAGTAGATTAGAAAAATTTATGACACGACCCGACATCATCCAAACCATCCTCAAAGACAGCAATTACCACCTTGACTTATTCAACATATCTGAAATTCAGGACTTATGCCAAAGGATAGAAGGTAAAAAAACACCTATCACCTACTGCCCTATTCGAGGGAAGGCAGTCCAACTAAAACCTGAAGAACTTATCCGTCAACTGTATGTAGAACGCCTCCTGAACCGGTATCATTATCCCCGAGAACGCGTGCGATTTGAACACCTCGTCAACTTCGGTAGAGAAAAGAAACGCGCTGACATCGTTATCCTTGACAAAGACAGAGCCGATACCCCCTATATTATCTGCTTTATTACGGACCCAACATTGCTGCAATGTCTTCCGGCAACGGAACACCCATTTTTTCTTCAAAGTCTGTAACGCTTCCATTATTGTTTTGGAATAAAGCCCTGATATCCATCCCCATATTTTTTGCAGCAGTTAGGTCTGCTTTGGCTTTTTCCCAAACTTGTATATGTAACCATAACTCACCACGACAGAAATACGCATTTGCATCATCAGGATTCAAGGCTATTGCTTCACTTATGGCTTCGAGAGCACTATCGATTTCACTTTTGACGTGTTTAAGAATGTTCAGTTTTTCATAAGTGTCTACATCATCAGGATTCAAGGCTATTGCCTTGCTAAAGTCTTCAATAGCCTTGTCAAAATTGTTTTTACTGCTGTAAACAACGCCACGTTTGATGTAAGCTTCAATTACCAGACGATGCTTAAGCGCGTTCAACAGAGAGCTGAACGTATTTAATAATCGTGTAGCATCCTCGTTAGAGAACATATTTAAAAGCGTTTCGGTATCAATACCAGTTCGTTTGCAAATTTCAACAACACCACCTTGTGATGCTATAAAGACCCGAAGCTCCTTCAGGAAGAAGGTCAGATCGCCATCAGCAAGGTATTCCTCCAATGTCAATTGGAGATAGTCAATCGCTGCTTCCCGATCATTAGCAAGTCTTCTAATTTGATACTCGCGCCAGTTCCCCATTTCTCTCATCGGCGTGTCTCCGTTCCTATTGACAATCGTTCTATACCCGCTATGGAAAAAAATAAACAGTTCGTTGATTAGTAATTACCTACACTCCGCACTTGTTTTGACACATTTTGGTATTTTTAGAAAAACCCACGTCACGAAAGGATCCAAACAGTATAAATAAAATTTAGAGATGGGAAATAAGATTTCATTTCGCACGTATATCTTCTCTGATCCACCTGAAATTGCTTGTTGAACGTTGGAACCACGTGGGTTTAAAAAATAAATACCAAAAATCCGAAATTAGAAGTGCGGAGTATAAGTAATTATACTTCATTTTCTATTAAAAACGCAAAGTATATTTGCCTTCGGAATTGCTCAGAGTCATTAGACATTATAATGGTTTAATTGTGTACTTTTGTTCATCTATTTTTTCGCTATCCTACAAACACATTTTTGCTTAAAATGGCAAAAATGTGGGCAAACTCGTAAACGGCAATCGTTAAAAGACGACAACGTGAAATATACATCTACTAAAAGTTAATTTGATCAACAAGTTCTTAAATCGTTATAATGTCTATTATAGTAAAGCCCACAAATTATACATCCCAAGCTTGGCGGGGTTAGGAAACCCCGCCAGCGAGGATGGGGTTTTGTGTTTTCTAAAGTGCCCACATATTTTCGGGCTTTACTATAAACTCTCAACCTCGCAACATTGCCTTAAGTGCTTTATCTAATAGACATTATAATGATTTAATCGACAGGTATAGGATAAGTCCAAGGTCTGAAGTTTAATCTAAAGTTGTGTAGACCCCAGCAAGTTTGCATGACCAAATCAGCGAATCCTTTTTTGTAGTTGCGCAACTTATCTTTGACGATGCGGTATCTCTTGATGCCAGCAATGACGTGTTCAACGCGTATGCGTATGGACGAAATCTCTCGATTCTTCGCTTTTTCTTGATGCGTCAAGTCTCGACCTTTGGGTTTCTTTGTCGGTTGCATGATCTTGACCCCGGGACAGGTAAACCCTTGAAAACCGGTATCTTGATACAAAACACTCCCAGGGGGTGGCGAATAGCCTGCCATGTCAGCGATACGCTTGTCGTGGATGCGTCCTTCATACGACGCTGTGAGAAATACGACTTTGCTATCGGCATTCACCATGAGGTTGTTTTTCAGGGTATGTTGCTTCTTTTTGCCACTGTAATGTGCCTTTTGAGTTTCTCGGTCTTTCGGACGCTGAATCGGACGCTCCGTGCCATCATGAAAAAAAATGATCTGACGCTTTGGCATCTGTTGAGGGGACTACAGACGTATCAACTTTTGAGGCGGATGCCTCCCGCGATGGGAGTTCTCCAAGGTCTGCCAAAGCACCGTTGAGGATCGGCAAAAGCCGATGAATCCATTTGTTGACGACAGGTTGAGCCATACCAAATAACTCACCGAGGACTTCTTGCTTCATCGCTTGGCGGAGGTAAACCAAAATAAAGAGAAGCTTATCTTCAAGACTCGGTAAGCAACTATTTTGGTAAGTCGTATACTTGCGTTTTTTTCTCGGTTGCCCTTCAAGCGTATGTGTTTCAACGTATGCCAGAAACAGCCGAGAAAAATACGGCAGGAGTGCTGCGAACTCTTCAAGCGTATAACCTGTCAGAGACAGAAACTTTTTCGGTTCATCCTTGAGATTTTCATAACGCGTCATGAGGGGGCCTCCAATATGATAGAATTGTTACAATTTTATCATACGCTAACTATAACTTACAAGTAAATCGTTATAATGTCTATTAGACGTTATAACGATTTAAGAACATGTTGTGTAAATTAACTTTTAGGGGTATCCGTATAAACGTCAGTTCAGCTGAGATTTCTCGTCCGCCCTAAGGTTTCTCGTCTATCAAAGAGGTACCTTGTAGCACAAACTTTTAGTTTGCGGCGTATACTGCGGAAACTAAAAGTTCGCGCTATGAGTAGAACCCTTATCAAAGAGAGGTCTCCTAACGGTTGTCGCTTAGGAGTAGGTCTCCGCGATTTTACCAAAAAATGGATGAACAAACACACAATTAAACCATTATAATGTCTATTAAACTCATGTTCTTACTAAAAATATTCTTTAATTGCAGTTGACATCCACACTGTCTTCCTATAGAATATGTCTTATACAACTTGTAGAGGCATTTTGAGAACTGCAGATTGATTTGTAGAGGAGATGAAAATATAATATGGCTAACAATATTTTTCCACCGGCAGAAACTGCCTATCCAATTGATAATGCGCACGTCAACAGTCTGGATGCATATCAGGCACAATACGCCGAATCGATTCAAGACCCAGAAGCGTTTTGGGCAACGGTGGCGGAACGGTTGACATGGTATCAGAAATGGGATACGGTTCGCGATTATGACTTTGTCAACGGGGAAATCAAATGGTTTGAAGGCGGCACACTGAACGCTTGCTATAACTGCCTTGATCGGCATGTAGAGGCAGGACACGGCGACGCAACGGCTATTATCTGGGAAGGAAATAGTCCATCCGAAGATAAGACGTTCAGTTACAATGAACTCCTTGCCGAGGTCAAAAAGTTTGCCAATGTATTGAAGGCAGAAGGCGTTAAAAAAGGCGACCGCGTCTGTATTTATCTACAGATGGTGCCAGAGTTGGCGATTGCGATGTTGGCGTGTGCCAGGATAGGTGCTGTTCACTCCATCGTTTTCGGTGCTTTTTCAGCGGAATCCCTCCGAGACAGGATTAATGACTCGGCGTGTAAGATGCTCATAACACAAGACACGGCAATGCGGGGTCCTCGTAGCGATATACCGATGAAAGCGAATGCAGATGCAGCTGTGGCAGAATGCCCATCTATTGAAAAAGTTGTCGTCGTGGAGCGTACAGGTGACACAGTCGATTTCAATACATCACGCGATATCTGGTGGCATGAAGCAATGGCAGATGCAGAGGCAGCATGTGAACCGGAAGTTATGAATGCCGAAGATCCGCTTTTTATCTTGTACACGTCTGGTTCAACCGGGAAACCGAAGGGTGTTTTGCATACCACAGGTGGTTATCTCGTCTACACATCCTATACACATCAACAGGTCTTTGATTACCATGAAGGTGATGTCTACTGGTGTACCGCCGACATAGGCTGGATTACGGGGCACTCGTATATTATTTATGGTCCGCTCGCGAATCGTGCGATTAGTGTGATGTTTGAAGGCGTGCCGAACTATCCGGACTTTGGACGTTTTTGGCAAGTCGTCGAAAAACATCAGATTAATATCTTCTACACCGCTCCGACAGCACTGCGGGCGTTGATGAAGGAGGGCAATACATGGGTCGAAAAATACGACAGGTCCACGCTCAAGTTCCTCGGTACGGTGGGTGAACCGATTAAAGAACCAGAATGGCTGTGGTATTACAACATAGTCGGCGAGAAACGGTGCCCGATTGTGGATACATGGTGGCAAACCGAAACCGGTGGGATTCTGATGACTCCGCTGCCTGCCGCAACCCCACTGAAACCGGGTTCAGCGACGTTCCCGTTCTTTGGGATTGAACCCGTGATACTTGATGAAGCAGGCAACGAAGTGGAAGGTAACCCTGCAACTGGTTACCTCTGTATCAAAACGGCGTGGCCCGGTATCATGCGAACGGTTTACGGGGATCATGAGCGGTTTTTAGACACCTATTTTCGCCGATTCCCCGGCTATTATATGACAGGCGATGGCGTGCTGCGCGATGAAGACGGCTACTATTGGATTACGGGACGCGTGGACGATGTCCTGAATATTTCAGGCCACCGATTAGGAACAGCCGAGGTTGAAGGTGCAATCGGTCAACATGAGGCGGTAGCAGAAGCCGCAGTCGTCGGTTATCCACACGACATCAAGGGACAAGGCATCTATGCGTATGTTACACTCATGACGGGCGAATCTGCGTCTGATACGGTAGAAACAGGCATTAAACAGGCGGTTCGACAACATATCGGACCGATCGCCACACCCGACAAGATTCAGTTTACGCCTGCGCTTCCAAAGACAAGATCAGGCAAGATTATGCGGCGTATTCTCCGCAAAATCGCGGAAGGTGACATCTCTAACCTCGGTGATACTTCAACTCTTGCTGACCCGACGGTTGTTGAGGCATTGGTTGAAGGTAGACGATAGCATTGCAACTTTAGGGCAGGCACGGTCTGCCCCAGTACCTATCTATACCCGTAAGAACATATTCCATCCCATACTTAGCAGATTTTCAAGAAGTAGGAGTAGAAATTGGCATCAGCACAAAAAATTGTAAATGAATTAAAAAAACAGGGAATCACGCACACCGTAGGTGTTCCAGACAATGGCAGTGCGCGAATTTATGAACTTTTACGGACAGACCCAGGCATTGAGGTTATTACGGTAACCCGTGAAGGTGAAGCATTTGCTGTTGCATCTGGCTTGTACGTAGGCGGTAAAAAACCGGTGATAATTATTCAAAATACAGGTTTTCTGGAATCTGGTGATGCGATCCGAGGCACGGTGGTCAACATGCGAGTGCCAGTAGTCGTATTCATTGGGTATCGTGGGTATCACAATCGAGACGCAGATGGACAATGGGTTGATTCTGTAGCGAGTTTTCTGGAACCGACACTGAAGGCATGGCACCTACCTTACGAGATGTTAGAGACAGACGATGAGATTTCATGTATCAGCAGAGCATTTGAAACAACAGAAGCGACCTCATTGCCAGCAGCGATTTTACTGATCGGACACGCAACTTGATGGACTATGCCTATCGTTTAGGTTGCACAAAGTTCAGGAAGTCGCGAATCGGAGCGTGCTTCTACAGGGGTATCAAGAACCGATGGTATACTTTTCCAATAAATGTAGCTGCTGTGTGCGCCCTCTTGAGTGAAATAACGGTGTGACTACATTTTTGAGTTGTTTTTTTCATAAAATTATGTTAGAATGTCTTATTATCTCGGTTTTTTGGGGAAATTTCACTTTTTTTTAAACATTTTACTTGACAAAACGTTTTAATATACGGTATCATTAACGTTTGTATCATTTTATCAAATCCGACAAGAAGAGAGGAGAACGATGGAAGCCGAATTTCTCGGTGAAACGACAAGTATTGAAAGTGTTGATCCTTATATGGATACAGCATACCCAGCAGAGGAAACAGAACCTCCAGAGAGTTATAAAGGGGGCGATCAGAATGCTTTAACGAGTTGGCTCCGAAGCGTAGCAGGTCATCGCCTGCTGACGCGTGAAGAAGAAGTTGAGTTAGCGAAGCGCATTGAAGCTGGTGAAACGGAGAATGGTTATAATGCGGATGCGGAACAAGCAAGAGATCAGCTTGTACAAGCGAACTTACGGCTCGTCATTTCAATCGCTGTGAAATACCAAGGACACAACGTCCCACTCGAAGATCTGATTCAAGAAGGAAATATTGGACTGATTAAAGCAGCGGGTAAATTTGATTATAGGAAGGGTTTTAAATTCAGTACGTACGCGATCTGGTGGATTAAACAGGCAATTATGCGTACGCTTGATAATTTCTCTCGCTCCATTCGACTACCTTCCTATGTAGTTGCGAAGATGAATAAGTTTGACGCTGTCTACGCGGCATTATGCCAAGAACTGCAACGTGAACCTCGACGCGACGAAATAGCGGAAGCTTTAGATCTGTCGCTAAGGCAGGTTGAGGAAATTTTAACGTTTAACGCTGATGCGATTTCAATGGATTTACAACTTAGCGATGAACGCTCCGCCGCGACATTAGGTGATTTAATCGAGGACCCCGCGACCAGCGGCGAAGAAGGTCCTATTGCAGAAATGATTAACGAAGATCTGATCGCTCAATTTCTTAAAAGACTACCGGACCGAGAACAGAAAGTGCTGAAGATGCGTTTTGGACTCGAAGATGGCGAACGTAAGACGCTCCGCGAAATTGGCGTTGCCTTGGAAGTCACCCGAGAGCGGGTTCGACAATTGGAGATTGAGGCAATTAAGCGATTGCGCGTATTGTATGAGGAAATGGGAGAATTCCAGTCAGATCAGTCTTGGGCAGGTAAGACTGCTGCATAACACCACTCACGGAAGGCAACTATGAAGAATTTCTTGAAGAAGCTCACGGGAAATGAAACCGCTCTGCTTACGGTGACAGAAGCCGCGCAAGAGAAGATTCACGTAGTGATGGAAGCCGAAGAGGCTGAAGTTGAAGGGCTGCGTATTAGTATCCAAGGCAGAACTGCTACAGGATTCCAATACAGCCTTGGTTTAGCTACCGAAGCCCAAGCGAATGACATTGTTGTTGAATGTGGGAATTTTAATGTACTCGTCGATGCCGAAAGCGCGCCGGATCTTAAAGGTGTTGTGATTGACTATGTCGACGACCTGAATTCAAGTGGGTTCAACATCGAAAACCCGAACGCGCCTACCTGGGACAACCCGAAGGCACAACAGATTCAGGAACTCATCGATGAACGGATTAATCCCGCTGTCGCCGCACATGGTGGACAAATAGAACTGCTGAATGTTGAAGAGGATTCTATCTATATCCACATGGGTGGCGGGTGCCAAGGGTGTGGCATGGCGGATGTCACGCTCAAGCACGGCATTGAAGCGATGGTTCAGGAAGTCTTTCCTGAAATCAAGCACGTGATTGATACAACCGATCACGCTTCTGGGAACAATCCGTATTATTCCCCAAGCAAAGGATAACAAACAATAGATAACACGGACGGGCGGCTGATAAAATCCGCCCGTTTTGTTTTTAACCTGACACAACGCTTGCGCCAAAGTTGTTCGCCTGTGTAATAAAGCAGGTCCCGCCATCCGGTAGCGTTTTCAGGAATGCATCGGTTTCCTGTTTTAGCCTATCAATATCTTCCGCTATCACGCAAATCGCTGGTCCCCAACTACTAACCCCGGCACCGAATGCTTTGCTGTCGCGCAAGTAGTCAAGCGTCAATTGAAGTTCAGAACCTTGTGCCTCAATTTCTACTCTCTTCCACCCAAACGTCTGAATATCGTTTAAGGCTTTGCCAAAGTTGGACATATCACCTTCAATTAGGGCAGGAAGTACCTGGAGCAGTAAAATGTGTGAAAGTTTCTGTGCAACCCATTCTGGTTGTGGACACAACGTCCGAAACAGTTCCACCTCGGTATCGCCGTAAATTCTCGAACAATTCGGCATCACAATCAACAGGGGTAATTCTGGAAATGAATAACGGAGTAAAATCGGTGGTGGTTGAATATCACCAACAGCAGACGAGGGGAGGAACGACGCTTTTTCTTCAGGAAAACGGTGTCCACCATCCACGATAAACCCACCGGTATCAAACGCTGCAACCCCAATACCTGAAGTACCACCGCGCCCGACAGCCTGTGCGAGTTCTTGTACACCGAGTCCGAGTTGATACAACACATTGATAGTCTGGGCAATGCCAAGTGCAAGTTGAGTTCCAGACCCGAATCCAGAATGCATCGGGATTTCAGATTCAAAGGTTAACTTAATACCGGGAAACGGATAGGCTTTTTGAAATCGTTGGAGAACAGCGACAGCTCGCTCACGATACACAGAAGTGGCAATATCAATGCTCGTTGCCCGCTCAGCGGTGATTTGGAAATTGGGTTCAGCAATCGCGAGACCGAATCCACCATCAATCCGCCCCAATGCACCGTTCAAGTCAAGCAGCGAAAAGTGTAAACGGGACGGAGTCGTAATTTTGACGTGGTGCATAATTGTGTCGGACGGAGTTCGTCTGCAGTTGCGTTCATTACAAAGAGGATAATAAGGCCATCAGGGGCATCGTTAGGAATCTACTCGCAATCGAATTCCTCAACCGTTGTCCCTGGAAACACGGTGTAGCTTTTGTCTTCATGCCCTGCTTTACTTCAGAAATCAGCATGAATTTCTCAGGGTCTCACTTAATCTGTGCTTGGGCATGATAGGCAGAGAAACAGAAGAAGACGAGGACAAAAGATAAACCTTTTTCATGCATATCCCGCTTGATCAGTCAGCGGCAGTTTCCTCATATCCATTCTGTCTGACATCTCGTTCAATTAGACCATCACGAATGTGGAGTACCCGCTTTGCGTGTTCAGCGACTTCAGCTTCATGTGTCACCATGATGATGGTATTTCCTTCATCGTTCAAGCGGTTGAAGATCGCCATAATTTCTGCCCCGGAACGCGTGTCCAAGTTTCCTGTCGGTTCATCGGCAAAAATCATTGAGGGTTTATTAACTAAAGCACGAGCGATTGCAACGCGTTGAATTTGTCCACCAGATAACTCGGTTGACTTATGATCCACCCGGTCTGCTAAGCCGACTGCTTCCAAGGACTCAAATGCGCGCCGTTTCCGTTCCTTTCTACCCAACCCAGAGTAAATAAGTGGCAATTCAACATTGTTGAGCGCGCTCGTCCGCGGTAGCAGGTTAAACGATTGAAAAACAAAACCGATTTTCTTATTTCGAATGTCCGCGAGGCGATTATCGGAAAGCTTGCCCACCTCTTCCCCTTCAAGGAAGTAATCACCCGATGTTGGCGTTGCGAGACACCCCAAGATATCCATCATGGTTGATTTACCGGAGCCGGACGGTCCCATAATAGCGATAAATTCACCTTGTGTTATAGTGAAGGTCACACCTCGCAGCGCGTGTACCTGCACGTCGCCCATCTGGTAGATTTTTGTCAAATCTTTTACATTTATTAACATAGTGTTTTCTCCTTAGTATAGATTTGATGAAGATAAAAAATAGAACTTAGTAAACTTATGCTAACAATATGGCACCTGTTATTTATCGTCGCCTTCGTCGTCTCTTTGTCCCTCTGTTAATTCCTGCATAGAAGGCACAAAAACGCGATCGCCTTCCTTCAAACCGCCCATGATTTGAAAGTGTGTGTTGTTGCGCTGCCCGATTGTAATATGGGTTTTAACGCCTTTTTCTTCTTTGTTCTTACTCGGTTTACCCGTATCCAACTTGACAAAATACTGCCGTTCACTATTCACTTCGGCTTCTATATCGGGAAGGACGTTTTGGTCGGAGATAACAATACCGATCTTCGTTGGACCTTTGCGCAAGCCTTTCTGCTGACCTTCAAGTAAAATTTCAAGGTTGCCACGCGCCTTTTCCGAGTCAATTTTACCGACCTTTCCAGCGAATTCCCTTCCGATAAGATTCCGAATTTTGAGTGCTTGGCCTTCCTGAAACTGCCCAAGATCTGTCAAATTTACGTTGGCTTTTACCGTGAAAATCTCCGGACTCAGCACGGCTGGAATAGGCAACTGAAGAATATCCGATTCTTCAAACACAATGATATCAACATCCGCAGACATACCGGGCAGTAACTCTGCTGGTGAACCTATGACCTCTACATCTACTTCAAAAGTGATTACAGAACTTTGATTTTGAGGACCGCGCTGCGTCGCACTCGGTGAAATCTCGCTCACCCTACCGGGAAAGACGCTACCCGGATAACTATCAACAGTGATTTCGGCGCGCTGCTCCTCTACTATTTTCCCGATCTCCACCTGGTTGATCTGTGTCCTCACAATCATCTGGTCGAGATCAGCAATACGCATGATAGCTTCACCACGTGAAAATGAGGAACGCCCCGACGTGATAATTTCACCCTCTTCTACGATGAGACGCGTAATTGTGCCAGCCATTGGTGCCTTGACAGTTGTCCATTCGTGACGTTCTTCCTGAGATTTAAGTTGGCTCTCCGCCTGGATGAGGCTCGCCTGAGCGCTCACCCTTGAATGTATTGTCAATTCTTTTTCTTCTTCTATTGTCTCTTGTATCTGTTGAAGACGGGTTTGTGCATCCTCAAGTTCCGCTACGTATTGCTTACGCTGTGCTTTTAGGGACTGTTTAAGCGTCTCAACGTTCTTCTGATTCAGTTCGAGCGTCGTTTGTCGGCTTTCTATTGCTTTCTGCCGCGCGTTGAGGTTCTCATCTTGAGATTTTATAGTCTCTTTTTGTGATTCCACCTCTTTAAGGGCGGTATCGTACTGTGTCTTAGCAATAATAAGTTGTCTCTGAGAGTCCTCCAATGCTTTCTTTGAAATGAGTTGCTTATCATAAAGTTCTTTGTTACGCTCATGCTCGGATTCTGCCGTCTCATACGAGATGTTAGCCGATTCAACAGTTGACTTTGCCCGTTCAAGGGTTAGTTTCGCCTGCCCCAACGCGATTTCTGCCTGCTTCAGTGCGATATTATCTTGATCAAGTGAGTTGTTTGTCGTCGCAACCAGCGATTCAGCCTCTGTGGTCCGTTGCTGTGTAGTTGCGACGAACGAATCCAAAGTCGCTTTTGCCTTTAAGACAGAATTGTGCGCCTGTGCGAGACCACTTTCCTGCTGTTTCTCAGTAATTGTAATCCTGAGCTGTGCCCGCTCAAGTTCTGCCTTTCGCGCATTTAGGTTCGCCTCTGCCTGCTTCTTCTGCTCCAGAATTTGTTTTTCATCAATGCGAAGAAGCGCTTGATCTACCTCAACCTTTTGTCCCTCATCAACGAGGATGTCAACGATCTCGCCTTCGACGTTTGAGCGGACATCTACCTCTATAAAGGAGCGTAAGGTGCCAGATTCACGCACACGAACAAGGAATTCGCCTCGGCGGACGACTTCCCGTTTGTCCTCAGCTTTCTTCTTGTCTTGGCCGAAACTGAATTTCATTCGGGTAGCACCAATTGCCGCTACAGCAATAACCGTTACAGCAACTATCCCGATGATGATCCACTTTTTGCGATTCCTCATGCTATTGTAAAACCCCCATAGCATCTTGTAAACGGATCTGTGTAATTTTATAGTCGTAGAACCCATTCACCTCATTCGTCAAGGATTGTGCGTAACTCGTTTGGGCATCAAGCAATTCAAGCAAGATAGCTTTGCCTACGTCAAAACGCCCTTGAATGACATCTAAACTGAGCCTGGCATTGGTAACCTGTTTCTTGGAGATATCAACAGCGATTTCACCACGTTCAAGATTTAGATAGGCTTGCCTTACAGCGAGAGCTACACTTCGCTCTAAGTCACTCACATTTTCACGTGACTGTTCTAACTGCATATTTAACTCTTTAACACGGTTCCCCAAGACACCGCCATCAAAAATGGTGAAATTCAGGGACATGCCTGCGCTCCAACTTCGGAAGTCAGAGAAATTCTCACGCTCACGGAGGTAATCATCAAGGGCAACGTTGTAGTCAACATCTGCGTTCAGACGGGGCCAGCGCTGTAATTTCGCCAAGGTTAGACTCCATTCCTGAGATTTTATTTGTGCCTGCCTCTCTTGAAACTCCGGACGATTGCTAAGGGCAATCTGGGTAGCTTCCTCAACTGACATCTCTATCCGCTCAATCATCCCGCGATCTTGGTAGAGTTGATAAGACTCATCAACAGAAACAGTAAGCAAAACCCCTGGATCTAATCCGAGGAGTCGGGGCAGCGTCGCTTGGGCAATTTGGAGTGCGTTGCGATTGTTCACCAAGGATAACTCATCATTTGCTTCTCGGACCTCGGCAGTAGCAACATCTGCCGGGATAAGGGTGCCTGCCTCCACGAAATCTCTTGTTCGCTGTGTGTTTTCTTGCGATCTCGCGAAAACTTGTTCACTGACTTTGACAAGCTCCTGCCTTTTAAGAACATCGTAGTAAGCGACCGTAATATCAAGAATTAAGTCCTGTTTAGTCCTTTCATTTCGGCTAACAGTAGCGGTCAGGTTTTCTTTGGCTTGTGCGAAACTGCCCTCTCGTTGTCCGTTATCCCAAAGTGTATATTGCCCACGCAGCCCTAAATTGTAGTTCTCAGGTTCAAAGCCGAAGTCAAGGCGGTCCGAAAAATCGTAGTTGCCGTTTGCAAAAATTTGTGGGAAATACCCGGCGCGCGCATTTTTTACCCGAAGTTCTTGTATCGCGAGATTCAGGCGCGCAATTCGCATACTCGTCGATTTTTCTAAGCCTATCTGGATACATTGTTCAAGGGCTAAAGGTTGTGATAAGTCAATTTCGCCGGCAGGTTCTTGTGCCCCGATACAAAGAACTACTGCAAACTGAAGAATGAGAATAGTTTTCATAAGCATGTTTTGTAAACTCGCACGTCGCGTCCGTTGGAACACTGCGCGTCTTAATAAAACAGATAACTTTAATTTCCCGTGAATCATTAACATCTCCTTGTCCATTCCGACGCTTATAGGCATGCTTTCCAAGCATACACCCTATGCCGGTTCAACACTTTCTAACAGTCAGTTTGGGTGGTTTTAAGTTTCACCAAAACCGTATTATTATATAGATTACAGCGTCAATGCGAGTCTCTTCAATTCGGTCTGGTGCCATCACTAACTTCTGAGAACGCTTTAAATGCGAGATGACCTCTTAATTCCCTAAAAGCAAGTTTTAATTTGCAAGCCACACCAAAAAAACTTCATCTATGTATTTTGACGCAATGCTTCATTAAAAGTTTAGACATTTTGACCCCCGAACTTGTTCTTTTTCTTGCAATTGCTTGGGATTTTTGCTACACTACTTCGTTAAACAGTTTTGAAAGATAATTCGCGGATAGAAGCATGCCAAAGGTGAACACCGTTTTTACCCCCATTTTTATTTGTATTGTACTCGTTTTCACCCTATCGGTACCAGCATTCTCGGTTGATTCCGGCACATACTGGATGCTTGTAGACGCAACGCCGGATGCACGGGCACATGAGCTACTGAATTCACTCACCAAACTCCTAACATCACGAGGACAGGTGCCAAGTGAGCAGATTTATCATGTTGAAGGCGATAGCACTACATCTGATGAGATCCACGCGTTACTCCAAGAAATTGGGCGGCAGACGCAGCCACAAGACACACTGTTTTTTTTATACCACGGGATGGTTTCTAAGCCGAACGCACACACGATGCAGCTGAGAATTCAAGAAGACGAAAATGGAATTCAAGATTCCACTCTCAACAGCTGGTTTAGAGAGACTAATAGAGGAAGTACCGTTGTTATTGTTGATGGTTACACCGAGGATATAAATTTAAGTGCTTACTATGGCAACCGCGAGACGCTCGGCAGTGCTGCGCTAAACGTGATTCAGTCGGTAGAGAAAGCAGAAAACACTGCGCTCCTTCAGAAAATTTACGATGCACTCGCCACGGACGCAACCGATTCAGACGATAATCGGCAGCTGAGCATCTTTGAAACTTATGACCGATTGCGGACACATCCTGAGTTCGTCGATGGAATTCTTGCGCCAACAGGCAATGTCGAAGCAGCACTGCTCAAACTGAGCCCCGCGCTTAAGATCACAACATTTCCCGATGGTGCGCAAATTTTCATCAACGATGCTGAAGTCGGAAATACACCGAAACTCATTACAGAGAATCTACAACAAGGCACCTCCACAGTATCCGTAAAGAAAGTCGGGTACATCACTCCGCCCTCCAAAACCGCGGAATTGCAGTTGGTGCTTGGAGAGTCCGTCCACATCGGTTGGGCACTTGACCCTATCGCCGTTCATGGCGGCGTTAAAGGTGTAGCTGGTGCGTCGGCTGCCGACGCTTTGGTTTGGATAGATGGAACAGCATATCAACAGACTGTGGCGGCAGATGGAATGTTTCGTTTTGACGATTGGAAAGACTCAGATTTACTAACAATCGGCGAAACTTACTCACTCTACGCGAAACAGGGTAACCAGAATTACAGTTCGGCAACTTTCACATTTGACGGTTATAGCGATATAACACAATCGATCCAACTTATTAAGAGAAGCTGGTTCGAGATAGCACAAATTGAATTTGACCGAGATAACCATCAAGGGGCTGTTACTGCTTTCCAGAACGGGATTGAGCGCACGGCAAATTTCCCACAAATGTCTCAAGATTTAACAGTCTTACTTCTCAGTTCCTTCGCCGACGCGTTAGAGAAGCAAGACGTTCAAGATGTTACCTATCTGGTGGTTACTGCGAAACTTGCGGAGCAGCTTAATCAACCTGCTCTTGCCAAAAAGTATTGGGAAGAGATAAAAACAAAAGCACAAAAAGGAACGCCTGCTGCCGAATTAGCAAGTCAACGGTTGTGGCAGTTCAATCGTGGTCGCTATCTCCTCAATATTGGTCTCATTGTGTTGCTGGTAGTTCTCCTTGTATCCGGGGCGTGGACGTATTACAGATACCAGAAATCCAAACAAACGGCACAGGAAGAGTAAAAAACCCAAAAACTAAATTCCCTTAGAAGGCTGTATATTTGCCAAGAGTTCTTCCACCACCACCGTTGCATATCCACCCGCGGGGAGCGTGAAACTGAGGCGTATTCCGGCACCGCTATCAACAGCAGAGACCTCATGCAGTTGTATCGGCATCCGTAAAGGTCTACGGGTCCCCGGTAACCGAATCCCCACAACCTTACGAAACTTTTCAAGACGAACCCCTTCATCTGCCAGGATCGATGTCTCCAGCACGAGGACATCGCCAATGGGCATTCGCATCTTGTACCCGAAGATTGGTCCGGACGGACTAATCTCAAACACATCTGCCCGCGGTTGTTCAACCTTTGGGTCCGCAACGAGAAAGGGTGCCCCGTTGCTATGTTTCACAGCAATGTCGCCCTCAAGAAGCTTGCTTAAATGGGGCATCCGCTTCTCCAAAACGCTGTTAAAGAGGTGCGCTTGATACGCCGACAAATACAACTTACGCAACCGATAAGGAATAGAAGTTATTACTTTTTCAACAGGTTTCCGTGCCAGTTCCTGTTGCATACGGCGCGCGACACCGTCTACTTGCGGTGCATCATCTGTGAGCATATAACGCACTACCGTTTCCCACTCTGCTTTCACGAGTGCTTTGCCAATCAGATGTGAGTTGTTTTTATTGCCAAATCGCTGTACGCCAAATCGATTCGGTACACCCTCAGTTACCATCCGTTCCATCGATACTTTGATCAGAGGTAGGATATCGTGAGAAATATCGCGCAGGGTTAGTTCAAAGCGGTTGCCGCGAAGGTGTCCCACCCGTAATTTATGCGTGTGCCGTTCCGCCCATAGCACTTCAATAGCCGGTTGTTCAATCTTCAAAATCCGTTCCGGTGCTATGTCTTCAACAGACAATACCTGTGTTGTGATTGCGTTCTTATCCTTTAAGCCAGCATACCCGAAATCTCGTGTCGGCACCTGTAGTTCCCGTGCAATTCTGTTAATAGCCTCCAACGTGCTAAGATTCCGTTTCCGAATAGCGAAATAGGTATGTGTCCCTGTTCCAGAGGGTTCATAAAGCGGTAGTTCTTCAACGATAAAAGCTTCCGGTTCTTTAAACATTTGATCTCCTTATGCATCTGGGTCGCTACGCTATTATAAGCACGATCCGCCTATTTGTCAAACTGTAAAAACAGGAATATTTGCTTGCCATTGGCGCATAATTGTGGTATACTTAACAGTGAATCATCCAAAAAAAAGGAGGGGAAAGATGGCTTACATAATTTGTGAACCGTGCGTTGACGTGATGGACACCGCATGCGTTGATGTCTGTCCTGTAGACTGCATACATACCAGCGAAGGCGAAAAGCAACTTTACATTGACCCAGACGTGTGTATTGACTGCGCCGCGTGCGAACTTGTGTGTCCGGTTGACGCGATCGCTATGCAAAGTGATGTGCCAAGTGAATGGGAATCGTATATTGAGATAAACAGCAAATTTTTTGAGACCTTTGTTAAACCTGAAGCAGCGGATAGTGAAGCCGAGGATAAGGGAAAAACCAAAGAAAAGAAGAAACAAGGTATACCAGAAGAATTTGTGCAGATACCAGAAGTACCCGACACAAGACTCCGTGCGCCGTTCAATTTGTTAGCGATGCTCGGACAACCTATTCTCGGTGCGTTCTCAGCGAAGTTTAAAACGCAGCTTGAGGAAATGGCGGGAAATTCGCTTGTCTTTAGTGCCGCTGTATCTACTGGCATCAACAACCTCATCAACCTAACGCTCTATCCTCTTATCCTTTTTTTCATCGGGTTCCAAGGACAAAATCCGGACCTTTTCTCCAGTAAAGGCAATTTGATGATCTTTCTCGGGATAGTCATCGCGATCACCGAAGGTATCTACCGGTTTAAAGACGAATTCCGTTCAACATCCGAACAACCGCGCTACGGTGCGGCGTTCTACGGTTGGATTGCCTCACTCGTAGCAACCCCGCTACTCATCGGCTTGCGTTCTGCCCTTGTTGTTACACCTGGCGCGCAGCGGACAACGGTGCCCGGGGCAGTAAATGTAGGTGGTGCAATTTACGCAGATGATATAAAGGAACGATACCGTCGTTACGGAATGATCAATCAAGTCTCAGAAATGGCAGATTATTACCGAATTGAGATCGAGTTCCCACGATGGGTTCCCAATTCCGCGGCGAAGAAAACGCATGATCTTCCTGATAGAATGCCAGACTATGCGTATGAAGTCTGTCTAAGTTCGCCATGTCCTATAGATACTACACCGGCACCCGAAACGACTGTGACGGTTCAGACGCATCTGCCTGTGAACCCTAAAACAGGACAAATGGAAGACCCTCGGTTTGAAAATGTTGTCGGACGCACCAGTTCCTTCCCTAACGGCTTTACAAGTATCATTCCTATTCAAGGACAACCGGAGGATTTCCATACAAATTATCGGAACAGGGTGCTTGAAATTATCGTACCGAAAATAGGCAGCTATAATCAACTCGGCTTGGAACCACCAGTCCACTACGCGAAACTCAAAGGGTAGGTTTCAACTGTTGTGTCATGACTAACATCCAGATAAGAACGATAGGTAAGCCACATGTTGGATAAAGAGACGCTTGTTGCGTGGGATAAGCGTTATCTCTGGCATCCATTCACGCAGATGCAAGATTGGCTGACGGAGGATGTCGTCATCATTGAACGTGGTGAGGGGTGCTACCTCATAGATATCGCCGGAAACCGGTACATTGACGGCACGGCTTCTATGTGGACGAACATCCACGGACACAATCGTCCTGAATTGAACACAGCACTCAAGGCACAACTGGACAAAATTGCACACACCACGTTGCTTGGATACAGCAACATCCCTGCGATTCAACTGGCACAAAAACTGGTAAAAATCACGCCTGCGGGACTCAACAAGGTATTTTACTCCGATAACGGTTCAACCGCTGTCGAAATCGCCTTGAAGATGGCGTATCAGTACTGGCAACATAAGGGAGAACCGCAACGGAAACTGTTTATCCATTTCGATAATGCTTACCACGGGGACACGATAGGTGCTATGAGTGTCGGTGGGATTGATAGTTTCCACACCACCTTTGATTCCCTCCTTTTCAAAGGTGTCCGTGTGTCCGCTCCTGAAACCTATCGTTCCGCTCACAATACAGATACGTCCGGCAACAACACTGTAGTGAAAACTCGTTGGCTTAATGCGGTAGAAGATGCGCTCTCCGAAAATGCAGGACAGGTTGCTGGTATCATTTTGGAACCGCTAATTCAGGGTGCGGGTGGTATGCTGATCGCTCCGAAAGGTTTTTTGAAAGAACTTGCGGTATTGGCAAAACGGTGGAAAGTGCTTCTCATTGTCGATGAAGTGATGACCGGATTCGGACGCACCGGCAAAATGTGGGCATGTGAACATGAAAACGTTACACCCGACATCTTATGCACGGCAAAGGGTCTCGCCGCCGGTTATCTCCCCCTCGCTGCGACGCTAACGACTGATGACATCTACAATGCCTTCCTCGGCGAATATAGAGACCTTAAGACCTTTTTCCACGGTCACACCTTTACCGGTAACCCGTTAGCATGCGCTGTGGCATTAGAAAATATCGCTATTTTCGAGCGTGAGAACCTCCTATCCGAACTTCAACCTACCATTGAACATTTCAGAAACCGGCTTCAAGATTTCTATGCGCTTCCGCATGTCGGTGATGTACGCGTGTGTGGTTTTGCTGCGGGTGTAGAACTCATGAAAAACCCGGACACCTATACCGTTTATCCATTTGAAGAAAAGGTAGGTATCCGGGTTTGTCAAGAGGCACTCACACGTGGAGCAATGCTCCGACCTCTTGTCAATACCGTTGTATTGATGCCACCCTTGCAAATCTCTATTTCAGCATTAGATACCCTGTTGGACATCGTTTATACTTCAATTGAGACGGTCACAAAAAAATAGAGCAGAGGTTTTAGGCGCGGTTACATGAAGATTAAATAATTAATTCGGTAATAATCCGACATAGTGTAGCAACTCCTGTGACCCGCCTTTGAACTGTTCCATGAAGTCGCTGACTTTCTCCTGAAGGGCTGTCCAGTCATTGCTGAGACGATGCAGATGTATGACGGCTTGACGCGCCCAGCGCCACAACTTCTCAATCGGATTCGTCCAACAGGCATACGTCGGGAGCTGCAATATCTCAATAGGGAGTTTCTCAAGTTTGCCTATTTTCTTTGACGGTTTCTCGCTCCAATTCGGTGGGGTCGGTCTAACAAACCTCGTCGTCTGTGGCAGAAGTGCTGCCCTAAGATTCGCGTGAAAGTGGATCGCCCGATTGTCCTGGATCAAATAGATGCGTTCAGCGTTTGGATAGCGTTGGCAAATCTGGGTGTAAAATGTATGGAGTGCGACAACCGTGCAGCTTTTGACTTGCTGATAAACAACATCTCCGGTGTGTGGGTTGAGCGCCCCGATGCCATAGCAGGTCTCCTCTGGGAGATAACTCTGGCGTGCCAAAGGACATTTCGTCCCCGTCTCCGCCCAGTCTTTTGCGACTCTCGGTTGTAGATTGAAACCAAACTCGTCTTGGTAAACGACAACGCAAGTTTCTGGGTTTTCACGGGCTTCTTCTAACGCTTGCTTGATGCGAGAAAGTTTTTCAGCATAATCGGTATCAGGACTCCGCAGATATTCTCTGGCACGCTTATAGCTGAGACCCAAGCGTGAGAAGATCTGATGAATGCCGGGGAGCGATAAACCCTCAAGCCACGGCACGACCTGACCGAGACTGCGGAGCGTCCAGCGCGTTTGATGCTCATTGACGCTTCCCGGATCCTGACCGATTGCCACTAAGAGTTCCGACCCGGCTTCCTCGGGCGACTTAGGTGAAAAAGCAGGTTTGCGACCTCGACCGGGTTTATTAGACAACCCGCTAATACCGTGTTCGCGATACCGACGCAGCCAAGCATAAACGGTATCGGGGTCGCGTTTTTTCAACAAACCTCTGTGGGCGACTTCATGTGGAGAAAAGCCTTCATGGATTTTCAACAACGCTGTCGCACGCTCTCGAAGATAAGCCGGTTCGCCTTTATCCCGAAGATCAACGAGGGTTTGTATTTCGTCTTCAGTTAACTCCAACTTATGGTGTTTTGCCATCAGAGAATACCTCCTTTGGCAATAGGATAACACGAATAACAATATTACCGAATTAATATTTTAATCTTCATCAAACCGCGCCATAGGTGTCAATTTAGGGATTTTTGACAGCGTTTTATCAACTGTAGATATAAACATGCCGCCCTTACAGGGCTGAATACCTTTTTTAGACCCGCTGCTATAAACATGCCGTCCCTACGGGACTCAAGAGGGTTTTGCGGTATACAAGGTTTGTGTTGTAATCCGGCGCAGTTGGACACAGTGCCTACCGTGTTTCGGTGCCGCGAGGGTCGTTTTTTCTTAAATTGACATGTATGGTGCGGTTACAAACCGCGCCTACTAATACCAAATTAACTTGATTAGAAGTCTTTTGATCAAGTCAGCATTGCGAGGCACAGGGACCTCGCGCTACAAATTGGGTTAATTTGGTATAATACCATATTAACGCGACTATTCTTGTGTATATTTTTTAGATATGTTATTGTGAAGAGATGAAAAAGCAAAAACATGAGGTTTTCCCCCACTTTTCAGTAGAAGTTGTTAAACAAAGGTATCTTGAATGTGAATGTCTTCGGGAACGGACGCACTGGCATATTATTTGGCTCCTTGCGGATACCAGAGATTCACGCACCCCCCGGCAAGTCGCTGAGATTGTAGGATGCACGCCGGACTGGGTTCGCAAGTTGCTCAAACGCTATAATGCTGAAGGCGAAGCCGCTTTGCGAGATAAACGCAAAAATAATACAGGTGTGCGTTTTTTGGATGAAACACAGCAAGCCGCCCTTGCAGCTGCCCTTTCTGCGCCTCCTGGTGATGGGGGTCTTTGGACGGGTCCGAAAGTGGCTGCGTGGATATCTGAGACACTCCAGCGTCGTGTCAGTGACGTGTCAGGTTGGAAATATCTCAAACGTCTCGGTTATACTTTACAAACACCTCGTCCGCAACATCAGGCAGCCGCAACACCCGAGGCACAGCAAACATTTAAAAAAAAACTCAAGGAGCGGGTAGCTACGCTTGAAAGTCAGCACCCAGAGAAACCGGTAGAGATCTGGGCAGAAGACGAGACGCGCTTGGGATTATTGCCGGTTCATCGGCGTGTCTGGGCGAAGCGAGGTGAAAGACCGATAGCCCCCGTGTGTCCGGCATATAAGTGGTTTTATGGTTTCGGTTTTGTCCGTCCACAGACAGGTGAGACCTATTGGCTGCTGATGCCGAGTGTGAGTGTTGAAGTCATGAACCTTGCCTTGGCAGAGTTTGCGCGTGATGTGAACCCGGAAGGCAAGAAACAGATAATCCTTTTGTTAGATCGTGCCGGTTTTCACACGGGTAAGGATTTAGAAGTCCCAGAAGGGATTGAGTTATTTCATTTGCCCCCGTACACACCAGAACTTCAACCTGCCGAACGGCTCTGGCCTTTGTTGCGAGAGGTGGTTGTGAATAAAGTTTTTACAACGCTCTCAGCACTTGAAGAAGCCGTTGTGAAAAGGTGTCAATGGTTCTCTGAAAACACAAAGAAGGTGCAGGCACATGTCGGTTTTCAGTGGATTTGCAAAATGGAAAAATAATACAAATCACGTTAATTTGGTATAAGAGGTATTGAATTGAGACAGTCAAAAAAAATAGGGCGGGTGTTCAAACCCGCCCAGCGATCGGTTCTATTTAGAAACCAGCACGACCGACTGCCGTATTTTGTGATCTATCAGTCACCTGAATGGTAATCGAGTGTCCTCCTGCGGGAAGTTCACCTGTTTCTAACAGAAGCTGCTCGTTCTTGGAATCAAAGATACCATCATCGGGGAAAATAGCCTTCCAGTTCTCATCGCTGTCAATTTTATAGACGGCTTTCTGAATTGGCGTACCCATATCGGTAACATCACAGGCAATTTTGTAGGTACCATTACCATTAGGCGTGACTTTAATTTCGCCGACAGAAGGTTGGGTATTATCTACATCGAACGGCATACTCATCTTGTCAGCGGACTTCGCCCAGCCGACTGGATTGCTCAGTTTATCTGTAGCGACAACTTTCACCTTATATCGCCCATCAGCAACCGTGGTGATATCCCACTCAAATTCGGCTTTGGTTAACTCTTTTTTCAGGAGTCGCCAGTTTTCTTCAGTTACCGCTTTGTAGTAGAGCGTATACTGGAGCGTATCGGTATTTGCATCCTCAACCTTCCAACTAATCTTCCATTTTTTAGAGGGTGCATCGTCTCCACCACCGGATCCGCCGCCACTTCCGCCTCGTGCGCCTGGAGGTGGTAAGTTCCCGCCAGAAGGACGACGCCGGGGTTCTTGATTGCCGCTGCCGCTGCCATCATCTATGGTAATACCGGTAAATCGTGGCTCAACATTTGTTTGCACAGAAGCGAGGGTAACCTTTTTCAAGACAGGCGTTTTCGCTGTATCGTCGGTTGTAAATTTAGCGCGCCACTGGATGTACTGTGCGTCTCCATTAGGAACTTGGGTACCTTCCGCAGTGGTGAGATCCTCCGACCAGTCGTTCCATGTATCATCAGGTTTTTTAGTATTACCGGTACGGGTTGAGAAAGCGATCGCGGTTCCTTCTGCCATCTCACCTTCCCAAGAAAGTTTCCCCCAGCGGGAAAGGCTTTTTGCGTCGTGAACATCTGACTCAAGTGTTCCTTCCTCAACATGATCGGTAGTAAGCGTAAAGAGTTTACCGGGATTGCCAGTTGCCAAGAAGGTTTTAGTACTTCCATCAACCACTTTTTGATGTATAGCGACGACTTGGTCAGCTGAACATTTTCCGACTTCGACATAATCTCCACTCATTAGGTTGACGCGGTAGATTTTTCCCTCATTCCCTGTTCCTACAAAGATTTGGGAATCGCTTTCCAACACGATTGCTAAAATAAGGGGGGCTGGCGAATTCCAAATTGATACAGTAGTACCGTCGGGTCGAATTTTGTAGATGTTAGATTTATTCTCTTGAGGCGGTCCACCACCGGGTGGCGGCGGTCCACTGGGTGTAGGTGGTCCGTTTGCCCCGCGTCGTCCTCTTGAGGGTTCGGCGGGTTCAGATGTAACGGCTGCAGCATAGAGGTTGCCTTTGCGATCCATTTCAAGTGCGCGGATTTCTTTCTCTTTGGCTTGATAAACAACTTTTGCAGTGCCATCATCCATAATATGATAGATAACGCCGTTGTCGCCGCTTCCTGCATAGAAACCGTTTTCGTGCTGAAGGAGGGTCATAATATTTTTTTCTTCGGCATCAAATAGGACGCTGGATTCACCTTCAGGTGTAATTTTGTAAATTTTCCCATCGGTGCCAGTTGCAGCATAGAGATTGCCAGCATCACCAAATTGCAACGCCCATACATATTTGTCGCCCTCATTGAGAAGGGTTGTAGGCGGTGTTGTCGCATCAGTGATTTTGTAAATCAATCCATCGGGTCCTGTACCAGCATAGAGTGCATCGTCTGGTCCGATAGCGAGGCTGTAAATGGTAACTTCGGGTGAATTATAATAGAGTTCAGCGGTGTCGCCATCAGCACTAATTTTATAGATTTTCCCTTCGTTACCGGTCCCAGCATAGAGGTTTCCTGCTGAATCTTCAACAAGTGCCCAGACCTGAGTCTCTTTCATTTTTGTAAAGGCATCAATTTTACGAGACAACGTAACGTCTCCGGTGCTTGTGAGTGAGAGGTCCTTGGGCTTACCAGAGTCAAAATCGGCACGATGCTGTTGTTCCCACAACGAAGTTTTCACCGCGGATGCGACACCGGCGAAAATCAAAACGGTTAAAATAAGACTCCAAAAGGAGATGACACGGCGCATTGAAAATACCCTCCTATCGGGTTATTTAGGCGGAACTTGAAGGTAATGTGCAAGCCGCCAAATTTAAGGATTCTTTGATTTAGCATTTACCAGCATACGAGGATGAGATTTATGTCCCACTGTCTCTCACCGGTTATTCCAGGCGGAGGTTATCTACCTCCGCCCTACCCATTCCGTCCTTTTAGGTGCTATTCGGCGTTCCTATCAACGACAAATCGAATGATACCACTGCCAGAGACAACATAGCCTGTGGGCATCTTGTCAACATGTAAGGTTGTACCCGAAGTATAGCCACTATTGCCAACGACCTGTTTTGCGGTGTTCATCACAGACATGACTGAGGGTGGCAAATTCGAGAATTCTTGACCCTGAACAGTGAGTCCCGGCTGAGGCACAAAAAGCTCCAAGATAATATTGGAATTGTTTTCTTCCCGTTTCAACATTTCAACCAACTGGTTGATGTTTTTATGCCGAAAGTTGTAGGGTGCGCGGGAACGCTGCCAAGACTGGTGAAAGTTTCCATTGGAGGCGAGAAGCATAACAAGCCCATCGGGAACATCCTTTGGAATAGTAATCGTTCCTGTCAGGACTACCGGCATTTCAAGATAGGGCTGCAAAGTTATTTCGACTGCGACGGTATCACCAGGGCGATAGCGAAGCTTATCTACGCGAAGGCTTACAACTCTTGCCGTTCGTCGTTTATCCTCTATCTTGATATCAAAATCAACGCTTTCAACCTGAACCTTTGTGTAAGTGTTGCTATCCAACAATGCCATTGGATACATCACCGTCTGCATGACACCCGACGCTGGCGAACCGCTGGAAGAAAAGACGTTCTTGTACGTCAATTCACGGTTTGTGAGGTCAGGATGTTCTTTCAGGGTAATGGTCGTCCCCAAGTTGACCGTGTGGTCGTGGAAGTAGAACTCAAGAGAATCCAAGAGGTAGGATGTACCTATTCCGGCATAGAGGCCAGATACGCCACGGTCCCTCATCACTTCATAATACTTTTCGTGCCGTTTCCCATCAGTTGTTTGCACATTTATATTGATAGGAATATAGCTGGGATGTTTCCCAATGATACCCGCGATTGCAGTTTCCCGGTCTTGTACTAAGGTGCCGATGGGTTGTGTGGGTGCTGCGTGTTTGGAGGAGCGGGTGGTGCTCGGTAAAATAAATTGAACATATCCGCCTGAAAGCGGTAGGTTCACATTACCTTCTGCCGACATGGAGTGTCCAAAGGCGAGTAGTTCATCTCCATCTACATACGTGATAGTGCCGTAGCCAAAAAACGAGACATCACCACGCGCCATTTCTATCCCGATTATCTGCCCTTCCTCAACGGGTGATTCCTTAATACGACTTCCACCACCTGCGGCTTGAACGGGGGTCAGATTCATTTTGTCAAAAACTGGTTGGGCAAACCGCATGAGTTCTGGACTCAGTGGTGGATGCGCGAGCGGTATTGACAACTGCGTGGATCTCACTCGGGAAGGAGTCTTAGAAATGTTCTCAAACCACACTTCATCAAAACTGCGAGGAATCTGTGTAACTTTACCATCGCGAAGCAAGGACGGTCCCATATCCAAACCAGATGCCTGTACCCCAGCGGCAGCACCGAAATCAAAGAGCTGCGTGCCTTGGTAACTCAAATTGGGTTCCATCCCACGCTGTGCCACTTTAACCATCAATTCAATCGGTGTGACACCAAAAAGATTCGCATGTTCCCGCTGGTTGTAGTACCCAAGTGAGAGTGCCCCCATAAGCCGTCCGTCGATATATATCGGACTACCGCTCATACCGTCTGCAACACCGGTACGTTTAAAGTTGTCGCTGAGACCTTTACACCATACCACGTGCCATCCGGGGTAATAATCATACTCAACGCTTACAACTTCAAAATCAAATTCTTCCACCTCTATTCCTGAAAATACCGTGTACCCCTTCCCTTTCATTCCCTGTTTCACCTCGGACAACGGCATAAACTTCTCAGCGTCCCACTTAACCTGTGCATGGCTATGATATGCAGTCAAGCAGAACACTATCAGCGCGCAAAGCCAAACCTTTTTCACAACGTCACTCCTCTCTGAACTATCAGAAATCTGTTTTATGTTCACAACAATAATCCCAATCGCACATTGATTGAGCAGCAGAACCGTTTAATTCGTCTTCCCGTAGCCTCGTTCTCGAAACCTAAACCGGGCAACAGGATCAATCTATCAGTCTTGATTCCTTGTTTCAAAGCGACAGATCTGTTAGGATACTAAAGGCAAAACGAAGATGGTTCCGTGTAATGTAGTATTGTACAATACGGTCAAAGCATAATAATATATTATATCAAAATAGCGAATTCGATGTCAACCTGAATTGACAAAAAACCCTCCGTCAGCCGAGTCCTCATTTTCAATTGTTATTTTTTCCCATCCGTGTTATGCTTAAATAAAAAAGAATTAGGAGTAGCACGCATAGCATGCCGAACACCGCTTGTATCCTCGCGATCGACCAAGGGACAACAGGCACGACTGCTCTCTTTGTTGACACACAGGGTAGCATCGTCGCACGCGGATACCAAGAATTTACACAGTATTACCCACATCCCGGTTGGGTAGAACACGATCCAGAGGAGATATGGAACGCCACGCTACAAGCAATAGACGCACTTTTTGGAGAAACAGCACCAAACATTATCGCTCTCGGAATCACAAATCAACGCGAAACGACTCTCATCTGGGATCGGCAAACAGGAAAACCGATTTATCCTGCAATTGTGTGGCAGTGTCGGCGTACAGCAGATAGATGTACTTCTCTCGAGAAACAGGGAATAGCAGGAGAGGTAAAGACCAAAACAGGGCTTGTCTTAGATGCCTACTTTTCGGCAACAAAAATCGCGTGGATTCTTGATAATGTTAATGGCGCACGGGAACAAGCAGAACGCGGTGAACTTGCGTTTGGGACCGTAGACACTTGGCTCCTATGGAAATTAACAGACGGTGCTGTCCATAAAACCGATTATACAAATGCGTCGCGTACTCTGCTTTTCAATATTAACAATCTTTCATGGGACGACACCCTTTTGGAGATATTCAATGTTCCAAAAGCTATATTGCCTGAAGTCTATCCATCTGCAAGCAATTTTGGTACAGCGAGTTTCTACCGTAATTTTTGGCTTGAAACCTTCGAAAAAAATATATGCTTAGATGGCATTCCAATTACTGGAATTGCGGGGGATCAGCAGGCAGCCCTCTTCGGGCAATTGTGCACCCAACCGGGCATGGTGAAAAACACCTACGGGACCGGCTGCTTCCTCATGCTTAACACGGGTGCTGAAAAAATAGAAACAGAGACTGGACTCCTGACAACACTTGCTTGTAGTTTAGATGAAAACCCGGTTTATGCGCTGGAAGGAAGCGTATTTGTCGCTGGTGCTGCGATTCAATGGCTTCGTGATGGTATCCAGATTATTGAAAACGCGGTGGAAACGGAAGAGATCGCATCCAGTATCCCGGATTCAGGCGGTGTCTTTGTTGTTCCTGCGTTTACTGGACTCGGTGCTCCCTATTGGGACGCTGAGGCACGCGGTGCAATCCTCGGTTTAACGCGAGGGAGTACCCGCGCGCAAATTATCCGTGCCACTTTAGAATCAATCGCCTATCAATCCGCAGATGTGGTCACTGCGATGTTGACAGATACGAAGATGGCAGTTGATCGATTGCGGGTTGACGGTGGGGCAACTGCGAATGACTTCCTCATGCAGTTCCAAGCAGATATTCTTGGGATAGATATAGAACGTCCGGCGCAAATTGAATCAACGGGACTGGGTGCAGCGTACCTCGCTGGTATTACAAGCGGAATGTGGAACGACATTGACCAACTTGAGGCGTACCGATCTGAACAAGCAACGTCCGATGATAATGTTTCTACAGCTCGCGTCTTTTCACCACAGATTGACACAAACGAACGGAATCAGAAACTTGCACAGTGGAAAAAAGCAGTGGAACGCGTAATGGATTAAAATGCGACTCCAATGGAAGTACTCACTTGTTATCAATCTTTCCGTAATAGCTGTCCTCGTGGCATTTTACTTTTTTGATAGTATCCGTGTCCGAAACGAGATGAATGCCCTCCACGCTTTAGGGGCAGAACGCGGTGCTGAACTGAGAAAAATCGCTGAAAATACGATTCTTAACGCTGTTGTGACAGAGATCGAAACAACAAAGGTGTTTGACGCAAAACGGCTGGACCAGGTGCTCAATGAACTCAAGCGAGAACATCCGGACATGCAGGATGTGCTAAACGTCCATGTCTCTCTAAACAATACGCGTATTCGCGCCAGCCTACTCGTCGGTGAAGATGCTGTTGACATAAACCTTGATTCAGCCGACCTTGAGCAAATTGAGACAAAGGGCGCGACGATAGATACAGTTGAAGGCCAGGACGCAACTGCTATTGTTATTAAATATCTCGTCTCGTTGGTGACACCAGAGAAGGTAGAGCCTTCTGATGTTGTGTACGAAACCGCCTTAGATAGTGGCAGCATTTCTTTTCCACTGTGGAAAGCCCTTGTGGCACAAGATATCTATGTTCTGGATGCTCCAGTGACGGTCGAGGAGAAAGGTAAGCGATGGCGGATTACGGATAAGGAACGCGGGAATCTCTATACCTTATGGAAGGAAGAGGACGCGCTATGGATCCAAAAAACACAAATCGGATATATTCAGGTGCTTTTTAATGTGCCAGATATTGACAAATCGATCCGATACGCCTTGCTCATGCACGCTATACTCATCGTCATCGTCGGTGCGCTCCTCGTAATTCTGATTGATTTAACAACGAACCACTTGATTATGAAGCCGTTAGAACGGATGACACGTATTATCCAGAGTGCGGAAAGCGGGAATCCACCCCTTGAGCAGGTTTATTCGTTGGATGAAATCGGGAAGGCAACCCATAACCTCGTCAGGATGCTATGGCAACTGCGGGATTCTCACTCAAAACGGATTGATGCCTTAGGGCAATTCGCCGCTGGTGTGGCACACGAAATTCGGAACCCTCTTAATTCAATCGGGATGACTGCCCAGCACCTGAAGTCTGTGTTTTCACAACAAAAAGTGAGTCACGACGATATTGAAGAAGCGAAAGAACTTTTAGATATCGTTGACAAAAAAATAACGGAACTGAAGCAGATTTCAGCACAGTTCCTCACCTTAAACCGACCGAGGCAGTTGAACATAGCTCCCGTAAACCTCAACTTTCTTGTGGAACAGGTTGTAGCGGAATTCACACTCATCGCTGAGGATGCCAAGGTACAGGTAATCAGAAACTATGATGAAAACTTGCTGGATGTCCCGTTAGACGCGCCGCTAATACAACAAACCCTCTTCAATTTTGTACAAAACAGTATCCAAGCAATGCCGAAGGGCGGCAGTATTTACATCAACACGCTACTTGAAAAGATAGAGCAAGACCCGGAATATGCAGTGATCGAAATTCGAGATACCGGTATCGGCATTCCAGAAGAAATTCAGGAACAGATTTACGATGCTTATTTTACAACGAAAGACGCTACCGGCGGTATAGGACTTGGACTTGCCATTTCACACCAGATCATCACTGCACATAAAGGTAAGATCGAAGTAAGAAGCAAAATGGGAATGGGAACCGCTTTTAAAATCAGTTTACCGCTGAACGGTGATAAACTTCCGTAAATTTCCGGCATAGATCAGGAGAACAACACAATGGCATCCATACTGATTGTAGACGACGACCAGGCACAATTGACAATTCTACAGCGCATTTTAAAACGTGAAGGGTACACGGTTGAAATTGTTGAAGACAGCAAAGCCGCGCTTGAGAACTTAGAGAAACAGATGTTTGATCTTGTTATCAGCGATATGTGGATGTCTTCACGGTTTGAAGGTCGAGATCTGCTTCGGGAAATAAAGCGTACCGATCCAGATCTACCAGTGCTTATCATAACAGCGTACGCCGAGTTGAATGACGCAGTTAATCTTGTTGCACACGAAGGGGCATTTTACTATCTCGAGAAACCGATTCAGATTGATGTTCTGAAACGAGAAGTGAAGCACGCCCTGCAGACTCGCGGTGCCCTTGGAGAACCAGAAGCGGTAAACGACGATTCAACGCCTGAAATTCAGATTGATGAGATTATAGGTGAAAGCGAGCAAATGCAGGAGCTTTTCAAAAAAATGGCTCGGATTTTGCACCGCGGTGTCACACAAGTGCTCATCACAGGAGAAACCGGGTCTGGAAAAAGTTTAGTTGCGCGAGCACTCCATAAAAATGGACTTAGAAAAGACAAACCTTTCATCGCTGTTAACTGTGGCGCGATTCCAGATACGCTCATTGAAAGTGAACTCTTTGGACACGAAAAGGGGGCATTTACAGATGCAGCGCAGCAGAAGAAAGGGCTGTTTGAGGTAGCAAACGAAGGGATACTCTTTCTGGATGAAATCGGTGACCTACCGATTCAGACACAGAGCAAACTCTTGCACGTCTTAGAGGAACGTAACATACGTCGAGTCGGTGGGACCCAGAGCATTAAAGTGGATGTATGTGTGATTGCTGCCACAAACAAGGATCTAATTCAGGCAGTCCGAGATGGTGCATTCCGTGACGATCTCTATTTCCGTCTGAATGTAATTCCACTTCACGTCCCGCCGCTTCGGGAACACCCTGAGGATATCCCAATGCTCGTGAATTACCTGATCGATAAATTTAGCAATGAATATGCGGAGGCCTTACCAAAACAGGTTACACCGCAAGCGATGTCAGCACTCCGACGTTACGAGTGGCCCGGTAACATTCGGCAATTAGAAAATTATCTCCGTAGGATATTTGTGCTTTCAGAAAATGAAGTGATCGACAAAGACGAATTGCCCCCGGAAATTTTAGATACGTCGCTGCCTACGACCGATGTTGATTTCGATATACCGGAGGAAGGGGTTTCACTTGAGGAAATTATTAAGGAATATGTGTACAGCGCATTGGCAAGAAGCAATGGGAACCAAATTCAAGCCGCAAAACTGCTCGGTATTTCGCGTCGCAAACTCCAGCACCGGATGCAGAAATATGAACTCCAAAGCCAAGATTTCAAAACAGAACTGTAGATAGAGAGCTGCCCGTCCTAAAGCCTGTTCCAGCGACTGCGGCTTTAATATGTGCTAATATCGTAGGATCTGCGTATCAATTTCTTGTGCCCACCGATCAATGCCACCCACCAGACTCTTGACCGATTTAAAACCGAGTTGTTGTAAAAGAAACGCCGCATCCAGACTCCGCATCCCCCAATGGCAATACACCACGACCTCAATCCGTGGTGTAATCTCCCGAAACCGTCTCGGCAACTCACCGAACGGAACCAAGATAGCACCTTCAATGTGAACCATCTCATACTCCCATTTCTCACGCACATCCAACAAAACGAACGGTTTATCTTGGCCCATCATCTCTTTGAGATGACTTGGTGCAATAGTGTACGTATCGGAGTCCAAAGGTAGTATCGCCTCTGCGACACTTGGCGCAGCCTTCGGTAAGTTCCGTCTCTGCGAATTTCTTATATACCGTCGCCGTATCTTTTTTAGTGCTTTTCTGATATATTGGAACATGTTTCTACTTTTCTTGTAAACTGGAGCGGTTCATAGCGTTTGAAAAACGCTTTTACACCGGAATTCTAAATATATAGTAAAGTTTAGAATTATAGTAAAGTTTAGAATTAATTGGACACTCTGTACCGGCGAGGTTAGGAAACCTCGCCTACCGGGGGATGAAAGTGTCTATTTATTTTTAGGATTCACTATAGTTTATCGCTATAGAGAAGGAGTTACTGTCGTTAGAAGCGCATCGTAACGCCTAAGGTCGGAACGATTGGAAAAAGAGGTTCTTCCTCAATAACACACTCGATAACAGCCCCTGTTTCTTCGTCGCGAACTTCACTAAATGCATACTGATCCAGATTCCTATGATTATACAAGTTCAAAATTTGGAAATACCAAGACAACTCCCACCGCCGATAAGAGTTTTGCTTTGTAATGCGAAAATCGAGACTCTGGTAAGCGGGCATTCGCGCTGAGTGCGTATCCCCAAACTGCCGGTCACAAGCGATGATGCCGTTATTTGGTCCCCGGACTTCCGTGTGAATAAGAGGCGTTCTCGGTTCACCTGTATGGAAACGCCAACTGAGATAGAGATGCCACATCGGGGCAAACTGATAGTTACTGCTAACGGCGAAAGCGTGTCGCCGGTCATACTGGCGAAAAATAGTTATGCCATCAGCGACTTCTTCTGCGATACCGTAAGCGTAACCGAGTGTCCACGCCAAACGATTTGAAACTGCATGTGTCATAAACACATCAAAACCTTTTGCATCTCCGGACTCCGGTGCGACGAAAATCTGATTCTGTCGTCCGAACTCGCGATGTCGTCCAACAAGATTATCAAATGTGTTGTAATAGCCCTCCACACGCACTAAGAAGTTATTGGTGGGAGTATACTCTGCCCCGATAACGTAATGCACGGCTTGTTCCGCGCGTCCAACAGTCTCAATGCCACCCTCTACAGGAATTCCCATCAAACTAACTGGCTGGTGGTAAAGTCCCCATGCGCCCCGTAGGACCAAATTATTCATCGGTTTTACTGCAAGCGCAACCCGCGGTCCAATCTCATAACGCTGGATGCCTTCTTTCCGATACTGCTGGTAGACAAAATGCCCACCTACATTGAGCGCGAGTTTGGGGTGGAGTTGCCACTCATCCTGCAAGAAAGCACTGATGTCACTCCCAATATCGTCAACATCAACGAGAATCGGCTTATAGTTGTTTACACCTGCTTGCCGTTCTTGAACATTGTATTGATATTGGGCAGTTAACCATTGCCACTTCACACCGCTACGGAATGTGTGCTTGTCAAAAAGGTTTGCCGTAAACTCGGTTTTTGTCCCAAAGAACCGAAAATCTCGGTTATCAACATCCGCCTTTCCGGTTGTTCTATCCTGAGCAGAGGTGCCGGCGAAAACAAATGTATCTGTCCAGTGTGAATCACCAAAGGTATGCCGCCACTTTGCCCAAGCGGTTGAATTGTCGTATCGGGAATCCAAGTTATTGTCTACATCATCTACGCGGATTCGGTTCTTATCCCAACCATACAGTCCGTTGAGTGTAACTTCGTCTCGGGGTGTAACTTGATATGTGAATTTACCGTAGACATCGGCATACTGCGGTTTATAGTCCTCGTCAACATCCATGAGCGCGAGGATTAGATCAATATACCCGCGGCGGGCTGATAGGAGCCAACCCCCTTTTTCAGAGAGTGGTCCTTCCAAAGTAGCGGTCGCGTTAATCAGGTCTATTCCAAAATTAGCGGCGAATTGCTCAGTGTTTGGGGATCTTGTCTTGAGGTCAAAGACCCCGGACATTTTTTCACCATATTCTGCTGGAAATCCACCTATGAGCAGCTGCGTATTCTGAATGAGTTCCAAACCAATGAGCGAAACCGCGCCCCCGAAGTCTTGAAGATGATAAGGGTTATAGAGTTCCATTCCGTCTAACCTGACAGAAATATCATCTTTTTCTCCACCTCGTACGCTGAATCGCGCGCTATAATCGCTCGAAACAACTCCCGGAAAAACATGCCCCGCGCGCATCACATCGTTGTCAATCAACGGAAAACGTTCAATTTCCTTCTGAGATAGGGAGATTCTTGCTGAGGCGCCGTCATAAATCGTAAAGCGACCAGGGGTTACAATAATTTTTTCTAACTCTACAGGCGCGGCATCCTCTTCAGCGAAAGTCGTAAACAGACTCGTTAATCCCAAAAGGAGCGTGGAAAAGATTAGGTATACGGGCTTCTGAAAATTAGGACTAAACATCCAGCTGCACCTCGGCGTATAGTATATCTGCTTCTATATGACTATTATAGCACATTTTGGCAGTTGCAGTCAACTATGTAGGATAGGACATTTTTAAAAACATTTAGTTCGTGAAAGGCATAGTTACCAATGTACAGAAAGGGCACTCCTCTTACCGATTCTCGACTAAAAACATTGACTTTGGCAGTTCTTGTGTGCTAAACTATACATCAAAATTGAGTGATGCAGAAGGAGTAAAATATGCGGGTAAAATGGCAGTATACACCTTTATTATACGCTTTTCTTATTTTTTCAACAATCAGTATCAGCTTCGCCGCTGGCGGATTTGAGTATCTTCCGGATGAATCGACTCTCGGCTTGTGGCATTTTGACGGCGGTGATATCGTAGACACCTCCGATAATAAAGTCAAAGGTGAGGTGGAAGGAAAAGCGGCGTGGGATGCAAATCAAGATTGGAACAAAGAAGATAAAGCAGGAAAATCGTTCGTTTTTGATGGAAATACGGTGATTTCTCTCGGAGAAGCAGATGTACTAATACCGAAAGTTGAGATTACGATCGAAGCTTGGGTCTATCCCGAAGATTTGACTGGATGGCGACTCATCTTCACGAACTGGGACGGTCCACCGGGTGCCTATCACTTAGGCGTTGAAAACGGCATTGCCAAATTCCACATTAACACGGAAAAAGGAACCGCGTTCGCTGGCGCGACAGATGCGTTAGAATTAGAGCAGTGGCAGCACGTCGCCGGCACATACAATTCCAAACAGATCAAACTCTATATTGACGGAAAAGAGGTCGGTTCAACGAACCATGGCGGTAAACTCGCCGGTGCAGCAGGATTCGATGTCATCATTGGAAGTAAAAACACCCGCCAATTTAATTGGAAGGGTTTAATGGACGAAGTCCGAATCAGCGATATTGCCAGAGAGGCAGACCTACTGAGCCCAAACTTGGATGCGCCACAAGCTGTTGAATTCTCAGAATTCACCTTGCCGACACTATGGGGTCACCTTAAACAACAATAAGTAGTCACCGGACTGTCTTGGGGAAACTTCGGATTCCTAAAAATCGTTATGAAAGAAGAAGCCACATCTGCGTTAACGCGCGGCACTGCTTTTCTGCTCGCACAACAGTGTGAAGACGGTAGTTTCGCGGGACAACTCTCCTCGAGCACGTTCCCCAGCTGTGCGTACGCTTGGATCCAGCTTGCCCGAGGCGAGACTCCGGAACCTGCCCTGACCGAATGGTTTATCGAAAACCAGAACGAAGATGACGGATGGGGATTGGATACTGCGAACATATCAAACGCAGAAGCGACCCGATTTGTGTACTTGATTTTGGAGCAAATTCATCAACGCGCCCCAGATACTCCTCTCCAAAAAGTGCTGGCATCTATCCCGAAATTCGCGCCACATCTCGCCTTAGTCAAATTGGCTTACGCGGCTTTTAACCAATTTGACTGGAACGCGCTTACCTTATCAGAAAACGTCCTACCTTTAATGAAATTGGCAAGGCAATTGACAAAGATACCATTACTTGGCAGTCGATTGAAACCACCGAGGCATCGGCTGCCACCTGTCGCGCTGTTCAATACTACCCTGTTTGACGCGTTGTTCATTGCTGAACAACACACCCTTGTTCCTGTCTTCATCCTCATTGAATTGAACACCACAAAACGTCCTGAAATGATTGCAGCACTGGTTGCTTGGCTGAAAGCACATGTGCTCAGCGATGGCAGTTGGTTTCGGGTGAACTATATCACGGCACTCTCGGTCTTGGCACTCATTGAACTACAAGAGAAATGGGAAGCGGATGAAGAGATCACCGAACTCATTGAACGCGGTATTGCCTGGCTCCGCAAAACTCGAAATCCTGATGGTGGATGTCGAGAGGCGTTAAATCTCAATGTCTGGGACACTGCCTTGAGCATCATCGCCCTAACAGAAGTGCAAGAGGATGTACCTCACAATACTGAACTTACAAATAAAGTAAAATCTGCAGCACAGTGGCTTGTCGAACATCAGAATGCGGATGGCGGGTGGTCATTTTCCGGATTAGGTGATAGCACCCTCCCAAGTGACGCGGACGATACAGCACTCGGAACGCTTGCACTCATACGCTCGCTCCGTGTAGGTGCTTCTACTGATCATTCGACTTTAGATGAGGCGATTTTTCGCGGGATTACATGGTTGAAAATGCAACAGGGACGCGATGGGAGTTGGAGCACATATCAACCCGGACAAGGAGATGTCGGGTGCGTCAGCATCACAACACATACGATTGAAGCACTGCTTGCATTTCGTGAAAGCGACATTACTGATAAACCGAATGTTCAAACCGATATACAGCGCGGTATTGACTGGCTGCGTCGTCAAATTCACCGAGACGGGTATTGGCGAGACCTCTGGTTATCAAAAGACACATACGGCACCGCATGTGCTATTACCGCTCTTGTGAAATCGGGTCTATCAGACCTGCCAGAAGTCAACCGTGGTATTGAATGGTTGGAACGCACCCAAAATGCGGATGGCGGTTGGGGAGAAGATATGTTCGGAAATCCGACTGAAAGCACAGTGGAGCAGACGGCGTGGAGTACCTATGCCCTCCTACAAGTGAACCCCGAAAACCGTGCAGCACAAAACGGCATACAGCATCTACTCGAAAAACAGCGGGAAAACGGCTCATGGCCAGAGCAGTGCGTCGGTATCTATTGGGAGATTATTGGCGGGTACGCGGACCCGATTTATGCGTCCGTCTTTCCGATCCTTGCCCTGAATCAGTTAGCGCAAACATCCTCTTAGGTCGCGATGGCAATGTCCCAGAAAATATCAATCATCATTCCAGTTTTGAACGAAGCGAAGATTTTGGAGAAGACGCTGTCTCAACTTCAGTCTGAATTGGGACACCACGAACTCATCATCGTAGACGGTGGAAGCACTGATGGCTCGGTTCATATTGCGGAAAAGTATGGAAAGGTGGTTACATGCGCGCGCGGACGTGCGAAGCAGTTAAATGCAGGCGCAGCAGCTGCATCAGGCGACATTCTCATCTTTCTACACGCAGATATTTGGCTCGAGTCCGGGGCATTGGCAGCAGTAGAAACGGCACTCTCTTCGGGCTACGTCGGGGGTGGATTTCGTCAGAAAATTGATGGGAAAAACATTCTCTATCGCGCGATTGAGATAGCGGGAAACATTCGCGGGAACTGTCTAAAAGTGTTTTATGGAGATAGTGGTATCTTCCTAACGCGCGCCGATTTTGAGAAGATCGGAGGCTTTCCTGAGATTCCGATTCTGGAAGAGATGGAATTTTCAAGAAACATGCGCAAACTCGGCAAAACAACGCTCGTTATCCCTCACATCCATATCTCTGCGCGGCGATGGGAAACAAAAGGGATTATGCGCACCACAGTAAACAACTGGTTGATAACGCTCCTCTATTTTCTTAAATTCTCACCGGAACAGCTTGCCAAACTCTACCGGCATATTCGATAACGTGAGCTCAGCATATTCCCACAATTACAGCGTTTGGGTGTTGGGTTTCGCTGTATTTATTTATAGTAAAACCCACAATTACCTATACATTGGCGAGGTTAGGAAACCTCGCCAGCGAGGAAGGGTGCGGAATTGTTATTCATTGAAATGTCAACATATTTTCGGGCTTACTATATACGAAATGGTTCATCGAAAATCGGCACGCCCTATGTAAACTAAAGGGTCTTGGTCTTTTACCGCTCTACCCATAGGTGTCAATTTATAGTAAAGTCAACAATTAAGAAGACACTTTTTCTTTAACAGAAGACAGTTCGTGGAGGCGAGGTTTCCCCGCCTGTCTTTTAAAGCGTGTCTTATTATTTTTAGATGTCACTATAAGAGAAGAGTTATGCGCTGAATATCCCAGGCCGGTAGATGTGGTTTCCTAACCGCATCGGATCCTCCGCGAAAACCTTCAGCTGCAGCGTTTGCTAAACAGGGTTTCTGCTAAACAAGAAACTGAGGACTGGATTGGGATAAGTCCGGTTCGGTTAGGAAACCGAACCTACCGGGCCTGGGGACCACTAAATTGACGCATGAGGACTGGATTGGAATAAGTCCGGTTCGGTTAGGAAACCGAACCTACCGGGCCTGGGGGACCCCTAAATTGACAGCTGCTATAAACATACCGTCCCTACGGGACTCAAGAGGGCTTTGCGGTATACAAGTTTGTGCCTAAAATCCGGCGCGGTTGAAAACTCCGCTTACTGCTTCTGGAGACCAAGGCTGTCGTTTTCTTCTTAAATTGACACCTATGGTCTTTTACCGCTCTACCCAACCTACGTCTACACCCATATTTTTCAGGACTTACGCAAATTGAGCAAATATCGGACATTTAGACGCAAAAAGCGGCAATTTCCGTATTTTAAACCCCTAAATCCCCCTTATTAGGTGGACTTTAAGAGGGAATGCGTAAGTCCTATTTTTTATCGAACTCACGTCCGAGAGTTATAGTAAAGCCCACAATTACCTATACATTGGCGAGGTTAGGAATGCAGATTGCATGAATCAACACGGAATGCGCGTGTTGCCTCGCAGTGAGAGTCCGTGGGGTTTTATGCCACAAAACCTCGCCAGCGAGGGGTGTGTTTGCGGAATTGTTATTTATTGAAATGTCAACATATTTTCGGATTTTACTATAATAACCCAAGTTGCTACTTACAAGCTTTTAGGCATGTAGAGACCGTTTTCGTTGAAAGTCGTTGAGGATCTGCGGGTTTTTGTAGCGTAAACTGTTAGTTTGCGTCTTTTGTAGCACAATCTAACAGATTATGCTACAAAGATGGCAACTTGAGTTATAATAAAAAAGGGAATTTCCTGCGCTGCCTCGGATGACAGATCGGAAATTCCCTTCGGAAAGATTAGAGAGGTGTTGCCCGCGCGTACAAAGCCCATAAGATTCAATCAGGCTTTGTACGGGGCAAGTATATGCTTATTCGTCTATTTCTTCTGTCTCCTTTTTGGAGGCACCGTTACTCTGCCAATTGTCGGCTTTTTCTTTGAGTTTCTCAATGTCATCGGGATTTTTGATGTCAACGATGTGCGGTGTAATGATGATAACAATCTCGATGTTTTCGAGAGCGGTTTCGGTGCTTTTGAAGAGCCGACCGAGCAACGGAATGTCGCCTAAAATCGGGAGTTTGCTCTCTACCTGTTTCTGCTTCTTACGGATGATACCACCAACAACAATCTGCTGTCCATCTTCCACATCAATGTAGACGCTGATGGCGTTGTCATCGGTGATGGGAGCGTTGAAGTCGGTAAACTCAATGAAATTGCTGGCACTGATATTTTCGATATCCAACCCAATGGTACGCTTGCCATCCTCGCCTGCTAGCGATTTAGCGATGTAAGGGGTGAGCGAAATATTGATACCCACAGGTGGATCAATAAAATCGTAGTTAAAGAGCGGTTGCGAGACGGCATCCCCCAAAATACTGGTAGTATTAACGCTTTGGAGATACGGGATACGGCGACCACTACTCCACGTCGCGGCTCTGGAATCTCGTGTCAACAGTGACGGGGTTGAGAGGGTTTGGACCTTGTTTTCCCGCATGAGGGTGTGGAGGAGTGCCATATATTCCTTGGTCGCCAAACCGAGGTTAAATCCAGAGATCTCTTGTCCAAGCCCGAGTTGTCCTTCAAGTTCACCGATAAGTGGGTTGCCCGGGACGGGGGATACGCCGAAAATTTTGTTCTCTTGCGCCGTGAGTTCAATACCGAGTTTGGTGGTCTCATCAAGGGTGACTTCAAGAATTTGAATGTCTATCCAGACTTGTCCTCGCACGAAGTCTAACTTCTTAATGAGTGCTTCGATATCGGGCATGTACCGCTGAAGCGTAGTGATAATCAAGGAATTGGTATCAGGATCAGCGAAGATGGTGACTTTTCCACTCAAGGAGTTAATGTCTTGCTGTTGCTGCCTTCCACCGGAAGCAAAGAAGGCACTAAAACTGAACCCTCCACCGCCTTCACCTTCCCACACCTGTTGTAGGGTTTGCTCAAGCTGAGTGGCATCTGCGTATTCGAGTCGAATTGTCGTTGTGATCTCTCTTTGTCCCTCGGGTGTGGGGATATCCATAGACTCAATAAACTGTGTGATGAGCTCAAAGTTACGCTGCGTAGCAGTAGAAATGATAACAGCATTCAGTGTAGGATAGGCTTCAGCGGTGACATTGCCTGCCAATGAACCTTGTGTCTGATTACGCTGGCCTTGGGCGAGGAAAAAAAAGTTCCGACTGCTGCTGCTTTGGGAGCTGCCTTGGTAGACGTTATTGATGACAGCAGAGATGTTCTCTGCATCGGCGTATTTGAGTTGATACGTGCGAGTACCCCACTCTTGGTCCGGCATGTTAACATCAAGTTTTTCAATGAGTCCATTAATCGTTTCAAAGTTTTGTGAACTTGTTGAGATGAGGATAGCGTTGAGGCGTGTGTCAGCGACGAGATGTACCTCGCCTTGCACGCCGAAGCCGCCGTTTTCAGTGGGTTCTCGGTCTCGACGGTCCCACCACGGACGGTCTCTGTCGCTACCGGCGCTGCCGCCTTCAAAGAGATCCTGTAGATTCGGGACGAGGGTTTCAGCATCAGCAAACTTGAGAAAATAGAGTTTAATTTCTTCTTGTGTCTGTTCCTTGTCAAGTTCTTGGATAATCTTTTCAATGATAGAGAAGTTGCGTGGGTCCGAAGAGATAACGATGATGTTGAGCCGTTCGTTGTGGACAATGTTGATGGTACCGACGATACCTTGGGATTCGTCTAGCCCCTGTTCGCGTTGCCAGTTCCTTAATCTCGCGCGATCCCAAGCGTCCATTCTGCGGCGGTTGTCACCACGACTACTCTCACCGGTGAGTACTTCTTGGAGGATCGTCGCAACATCCTCGGCAGCTGAGTATTTAAGTTGGAAGGTACGGATCTCGATTTGTGCATCCGGGGCAACATCAAGATCCTTGATAATTTCTTGGAGGAAAACCAAGTTTGCCTCAGAGGCTTTGAGTACGAGTGAATTGGAGTGGGTTTCGGGGATAATCCTGATTTCGCCATCAAGGACTTCGTAACCGGTGCCATCAGCCTTCATCTGTTCTACTGCGGTTTTCGCCTCTTCCGCAGTAATACGGACCCCACCGCTTCCAGGTTTCCGCTCGTCGCGTCCTTCTCCTGGCCGCAAAAGGTTTGTGAGTGCTTGCGCCAAGCCGTTGGCTTCCGCATAAGCGAGCGGGACGATGAGAATCTTTATCTTTAATGGGAATCTTTCACCTGCGTCAGCCACCTGTAGAATTGAAACGATTCTGTGTATATTGGAGGAAACATCAGTTATGATCAGCGAGTTCGTTGTGGTATCCGCGAAAATATGTGCCTGTTTATTAAGTAGTGGTTTCAGTTGTTCTACCTGTTCCCCAGCAACTAGGTTATCCAATTGAATGATATAAGTTTGAATCTCATCAGTCATGTCAACGAGATTAGGATCCGGTGTAATGCTTTTGACCACGCCTTTTGTAACCATAGCGCGCTCAAAGGTTGTGACTAAGAGTGTGCTATCAGTTTGGATGAGGGTGAGATCGTATTGTGTGAGGACAGTTTTGATTTGTTCGACTACCTCTTCAAGTGTCGCATTTCTGAGATTAATGAGGGAGAACTGTTTATCTTGAATGTCGTTTTCACTGGCGATAATAGTGAGATCTGTTTCTCGTGAAAGCCATTCAAGAACGCCCTCGAGTTCCTGGCTTGTAAAGTTAAAGTCAAAACGGATTGCGCGACCTTCTTCATCAGTTTGTGCGACGCGCATCGCCTGCTGCTGTTCCTGCGCCTGCAGCTCAACAACCCCCGCGATAAGCAATCCGAAACAGAGTAGTGAAATAATTAAAAATTTCTGTCCTTGCATAACATCCGATCCTTTTTTGTTTTATCACATTTTCCTGCAAACCTCGTGGGAGTCTTCTGGTACAAGAATTCTATCAAGAGGTCCCAGTAAGATTTAGACAGTTTTTTTTAGACCCGAAACCGATCCATCGGACTCGGCAAAGTTAAAATATTCGGGCGATAAGAAGTACGTCAACATTCAAGTTTGTTGCATTAGAACCGCCGCGATTCCGGCCGCGTGCCCCTTCGGCACCCGATCCCTGCTTATCCGCAGAAATTCGCAAATCTCGGACTGTTAACCATTTAGCATCTGTTTCAATAAGACGATTCAAGTTAACGAGTTTTTCGAGATCTGTTTTGAATTTCATTTCAACGGTGTAAAGTTGCGTCTCATAAGTTGGTGGTGACAAAGCGAGCTGCTCTAAAAGGGTGGCACTCTGTTCCTGGATCTTTTCAATATACTTGACGAGCACTGATTGAAGTTCACCTGTGTCCGGTGGTTCCTCAGCGTATTCGTCGGGTGCTTGCATGAGAATATCCAATAGTCCACTATCTCTTCGCATCTGGACCTCAACAGTAGCAGGCTTTGCGCCAATGCCGAAAATACCGGGCGTAGCAGGGGTTCTAACTTTGAGAACTTGTGCTTCAAAGAAACCTTGCCTGAAATCCGTTGCGCCGTGCAGCTGCTGTGTCACCATGTTTTTGATATATGCCGCGAGTTTAGCACGAACAGTGAGCGGTATCGTCTCAGGCATCGAGGTAAATTTCCACTGCGCCGCAGCGGCTATTGGATTTTCCGGTTGTGCTTCATCTATTGGCTCCGGTTTTTCCGTGGAGAGTTCCGCACCAGACGAGGTGTCTTCATCTGTCGCCTCCACTTTTTCACCTGTGTCTGACTCAGATTCTGTTCCAGACAACCATGCGTCCATCAACATATCAAATGAGTCAGCTTCTGCCTCCTGCTCTGTTATCTCTGTAAGATCTCTTTCCTCCGCTTCTATATGCTTGAGATAGAGATAGAGGACAAGACGCTCCCGATTTTGCATTGTTAATTTTTGGATCTGTTTACCGGTACCAGGTTTCGTCAGGAGCTGGTAATTTTGCTGGATACCGGCGCGTTCAACCAGTGCATCAACGCGTGCCCTAATGACGGTCTCCGGAAGTTGAGTGTCAAAGAGCGTTGCGGTACCTTGGTTAGCACTCCCTGCCTGTTGATCTTCTGTGTCTGCCAACCCGGTCGCTTTATAAATCTCGGACTCAATTGGTTTAAGCACCTCGGCAGCATGTACTAAATTTTCAGCATTCAACAATTCTTCCTGTTTGGCTTTGGCACCCTGATTTGCAAACAGACGATAAAAGGCAGGCGCGCCCTGTATTACAAGTAGAATCAATAGCACTGCGCCCAAAATACCGATCAGAATTCTGGTCCGTGGTGTTAATTGGAAATCCAGTTCCATAAATTTATCCTTTATAAAAGTCCGGCTCTTATGGGACTCAGGAGCATGGCACATCCGATGAAAACTGTGCCAGCGGAAACGTATATTTTATTCGTCTTTTTCACCTTTTTCGTCTTTTTCATCTTCAAGTTCAAGGGTTTCCTGCGAAGGAGGAGCAACATACAGCTCTGCCCCCTTTACCGGTTCATTAACCTGAACTTCGGGCATTGGATAACGTTTTTTAGCAAATGATCGGACAGCAGAAGGTGTTAAGTTACATCGCACCTGTACTTGGAAAATCTGTTTTCTATTTTGAGAAATCGTTGTGACCTCACCCGGTCGAACATTGGTAAAAACGCCAGATCGATCGAGCGCACCTAAAAGGTTATTTATAGCGTTATGGGAGGCACCCTCCAAATTGAACGTAATGCGCGCTGTCTCAGGCGTATGGAGATTGGTAATATTGAAATTCATCCAAGCTACCTGCGTTCTATCGCGAAACATCTCGCTGAGTGCGTGTAAAATATCAAGCGGTGAGATGTTATGTGCCAACATCTCTGTGAGTGCTAACTCTCGTCCAAGTTGCGCTTTCGCTGCTGCTACTGGTTGGGCGTAACCGGCGAGTTGTGATTTCACCATTTCGGCTCTATGCTTTTGTGAGCGTTGAAGGGTATAACCCCCAAAAAGGAGCCCGCCAACTATCAAAGCACCCAACCCAGCGGCAGCAAAAATCTGGTGCTGTCGAGTTGTTTGCGTCAGCGTCTCGGCTGCCTCCTTCGGCAACAAGGAGACCTGGGGCATCGGACTCAAAGCACTAAGCCCAACACCTAATGAAACTGCAAGCGTATCGCCCCATTCGTCAAGTGTAGCTTTGGTTTCCGCTCGCTCAGGATCAATTTTAATCGATGCCTGTTGTTCAATAGCATGAAGTGGATTCCATAAGTATGTCGGAATATTGAGTTCCGTCTCCAAAGTAGCTGCAAGATTAGGGACACGCGCACCGCCACCACATAACCAGAGTTCGGTCTCCACTTCGGAGAGTGTAGCCCCCCCAGACACATCCGTTTCTTCCGCTGTTCCAAAGTTATCCGAATCTCGATGTGAAATCGCAGCGGCAATAGAACGTTGGAGTTCACCAAGCAACTCGGCTGTCCACGCAGAGGTGGGTGCCTCATCTGCGGAGATGTGCCGTTTTTCTTGTGCAGCTGTTTCACTATCAACATTCAATGCACGGCTGACATACTCAGACAAGTTGTCCCCACCCAGGCGAAAACTTCGCGAAAACCGAAGTGCACCGTCTTCAACGAAACAGAAGTCTGTTTGCACAGCACCGATGTCAACAATAAATGTCGGTTTGGTACATCCGCTGCTCGTTGCGGCTTCAGCGATGGCTATCATCGAAGGGGTAACCCCCGATGCAGAAACACCTATTTGCTCCAGGATATCCAGGTAATTCGTGACCGATGCGCGACGGGTAGATATCAACTCTACCGAGGTCGCGTCTGATGTTCGACGCACATCGTGGTAAGTAAAAATTGCTTCCTCAACCTGAAAAGGAAGCTCTCCTTCTGCGGCGATTGCGACGATATTTGCGAGTTGATTATCAGTTGCTGCGGGTAAGTTGGCTAAACGTTTTGTGCTCACCAAGGATCGCGGCATTGCGAGAACAACTTCCGCCTTATGCCTGTTGAATAGCGAACGTAAGTTCCCTTGTTTCAGTGATGTTCCTAAGGATGCCCAAAGGTTTTTCATCAATTCCGTCACTTGCTGTTGGTCATCCGTGTCTGCATAGGTCACAATACCTGCGTTGATAAGACGGATCCCTGCAGATGACTGTTCAAGTTGGACCATTTTCGCTGTGTGTGTGCCGATATCTACCGCCACGACTTGTTTTTTCGCCATTTTTTTACCTTATAAATATAACTGCTAAGAAAATGAAGCCTTCAAGAAGTTCCGCTAATCCTGTCTCCAATATTGGATGACAACTTGGTCGCCCGTCCGGTCAATGATACCGATACAGGTTGAGATAACTTTACCTGCAGCATCAACACCGTTTGCCTCAATACGATACCCGTGTGAACGGTAGGTTACCGAATCAACAACTTCACGGAACGTCCCAAAGTCAATTCCCTCTACTTCTGACAGTTGTGAAATGTTGGTGAACGGATTCCCTGTTATCTCTTCTTCAGTATAACTCTGTATCTGCGAGTCGTCTGGCGGGTCTTGTTCGCGGCGTTCGACGATCGCTTGTGCTTTTTGGGGGTCCATTCCCGGTAGCAGTGCTAAGACTTCGGCGGGTGCAGTGTTTATGTTAATGAGTCCGCTGCGGGTGTCTCCATCTTGCAAGGTTATTTTATCAACGATACCGATGAATTCTTGTTGCGTTAACATTGTGACATCTTTGATAGCATCAATGTTCTGAAAAATTCCTTGTGAGTCTCGATGGTCGACGATACGTTCGGCAATACCTTCGTCAATGCCTTGCAAGGATTGCAAGGTTTCGACATCAGCGGTATTGACATTGACTTGTCCGCCACCCTGGCCTGGAGGTCGGTTCCTCTGTGGATTGTTCGTTTCTCCCTCGTCTTCATTTTCATTGGAATCTTCGGTGGTAATTTGGTTTTGGATGTTGTTGAAAAGTTCTTCGGAGATCGCTTGTACATCTATGAGCGCAGCAAATCCGTCAAATTCACGTTGCTGAATAAGCGATTCCGCCTCAGCCTGTGAAAAGACAGGCTGATTCTGTTGCGTCTCAATTTGCGTCAGCTGCTGTTCGTCCGCTGTATTGATATTAACGAGTGGCTCTCCATTTGGATCGGTGCTCGCGTCAAGCGAATATATGGTTGCCAAATCCACGAGGCCCGGTTGTGGGTCAGTTGACGTATTCTGCAGACCTTCAAAACTTGCCGTAGAAGACTCTTGAACCGTGCTTGTAGCCGTACTTTGTGTGATTGCCCCCGCCTGTGTAAACGCCTCTGTTTGTTGCGGGGTTCCATAGAGAAGTTCAGATGTCATCCCTTCCACTCGGGCAAGATCTCGCACGGTGCGGTACGGCTGCCCTTCTACGATTGCATTGGCAAGCTCTTGAGTCAGTGAATCATCCGGTGAAACCCCTGCTTGCGCCAGCAAATTACTGATGAGTCCCGCATCGGCGGTATTGATATTAACCTTTGATGCTTCATCGGTAATCGTCACCTGATAGTTTAAGAAATTGCCGACCCGAACGCCGTCTTCAACCTGTCCTTCTAAAGGCTCAGCCCAACTTTCACCGAGTGAATCGAAAGGAGTTTGGTCTGTTAGCATGACAGCGAGTGTCCACTCGAAACCTGCCCTTGCGGCATAGTGAAACTTCGCCCTATCCAAGAAATTTCGTTGGGTGCGCTGTTCTATATGGATCGAATAGAGCAGTTGCGCCGCCAAAATAGAGAGAATAGTGAGTATCCAGAGGGTTGAAACGAGGGATAACCCGCTTTGTTCTTTGTAGAATGTATAGGAAAATCGCTTTGTGAATAGCATCACCTATGGCCCTCCCTGTGGCGTGCCTTCTGCACCGCCGCCAGCTGTGGCACTTGCGGGGAGATACACCATCGTTGATTGGGTCATACCGTTTAACACTATAGGTTGACTTTGGGGCGTAAACTGCGTAGTATCTGTAGTTCGAGTTCTCTGTACATCCCCTTGGACAGTTATCAGAACCTGTACAGCACTCGGAAGACTTTCGGTATCATCCCATGAGGGGTTCCAAGCCTCCGTCTCTCCGTCAAAATATTGTAGATCGAAATTAGTAAGTCCGGTAATGAGAGTTGCAATATTAACGTAAATCGGTTCCCCATTTTCGTCTGTTTCTGGTACTGTTCCAGTTTGTAAGAAGGGACCGATAACAACCTCCGGGTCGAGAGTTGTGGTGGCAACTCGGAAGAGAGCATTTGCACCGCTCTGCTCGTCGTTTCCATCTCCTGCGAGAACACCTTGGAAGTTTCCGGAACTCAGAGCGGATTCACCGGAGGGAGGTTCTGCAGCGACAAAGTACGCCACACGTTGAACATCACTTAAAAGCGGCAAAGGAACTTGTGAAGCATTTTGGGATTGGAAACTTGAAAGCTGCTCGAGGAAAGGATCAGGATCTGTATTCACGAGCGTAACGAAACTGAGCAGATCTCTTTCGCCCAATTGGCTGGGTCCATCTTGCGTGTACAGCGCAAGTTCCGGTTCTTGCAGTGAGACTTGCATGTTTCCCAAATCCGTCACGAGACGATCCATAGCGAAACGGCATCTCTGAGCAGCCAATATTCTTCCCTCGGTTTGGTGGTAGGCATCCACAGCTGTCTTGAAGGCAAAATACGCTGACCCGCCGATGATGACGAGGATGCTAACTGCCATGAGCATTTCAATGAGTGTCAATCCACTCTCGCTGGTTACATGAGTGGGTATCTTTTGAATCTTCATGTCTGTGATGCCTCGTTGAAACGGCAGGAAAACGATTAGCGACCACCACCGGTCTGCTGTCCTTGCTGCGTTTGTGTCTGTGGTTTTTGTCGGTCAGCGATAAAGGTGTTCATAGACATAGAACGTTCCCTGTTTCTATGTTGCCATATGACGGTTACTTGGACCTGTCGGATGTTTTCAACTTCCTCAGATTCTATGTCCTGAACGACAGAATTCCAGCGATAGCGTGTGTTTTCACCGAATTCACCAGACTGGTCCCCGACATCAGGAAAACCTTCCATCTCAATTTCTGCCATCCGAAATTTGAGGAGATAAAGTGCTGTAGTAGTGTTGTCTGAAAGTCCTTGGTTACGTGCAGCGGTTGCAAAAGCGTGCAAAAGCGCGGGAAGCACAGCACCCAAAATTGTTAATGTTACGAGTATCTCAACGAGCGTAAAACCGTTTTTTTCTGCTGATACCGAGTGTCTTATTGGCAGTTTCATACTTTACGTCCTTGACTCGAAACTATAGGCAAATTAATTTTGTGGTGTTTCAAATCCTAAAGTTTCAATCTCTTCAGAAGCGAGTTGTTGCACACTTACACGCCCGCTGGCGGTTTCGATAGCAACAGACATTATCTGGTTCCGTGTGTTTTGGAGGTAGATGAGTGCCTCCTCGGAGGTTGCATTCGGTGAGAAATAGACGTACTCCACGCCTGAATCAACTTGGGCAGTACGACCGTTGTGGTTGGTCACCATAGCGACTAATGTGACGTTCGGCTCCATCGGATAAGGCACCCCCAAGATACCCCCCGTACGTGTCAACGTCCTCTGTTGAGCAGAATTCGTTGTTGTTAGCGGGTTCCCGCTTGTGTTGGCCGGGGATGCGGTCCCAACCGTAGAATTCTGGGCAGTGAGTGCCGACGTGAGTGGAGCACTCGGGTTAAACGTCTCACTGGAGGCAAGCCAACACCGCCCGTTGTCAAGATCAAAGACAACCAAGTGTGCTGTTCGATCGGTAATTGCCATATCCCGTGCAAACGTCAGTAGGCTACGGATCGTATAGGCGGATGCTTTCAATCGACGCGTTGCAGCGAACCCTCTCAGCGTCGGCATAGAGACCGCCGACAGTATACCGATAAGAGTTATGACGAGCAGTAATTCTGTGATTGTGAAACCACTTTGGGGTTGAGAAGTAGGCGAGATCCGAATATCTCGCCTACCTATCGTTCGCGTCACTGTTTTAATATGCTCCAGTTGTCTCTTCAACCCAATTGGTGATGTCCGCGTCTAACTCCGTCCCTCCCACTTTGCCATCTTTTCCCATTGAATAGAGGTCATAGTCATAGCCGTAATGGGTGCTGGGTTGCCGATAGACGTATTGGTTATCCCAAGGATCTTCAAAACTCGGGCTACCAATATACGGGCCATCCCAATTTGCTGGTGCCGGACTCGGTGCCCGCCACAAAGCATTCAATCCTTGTTCAGTTGTTGGATATTCACCGATTGCGATGGCATACTGTTCTAACGCGGTTCTCAGACCGCTAATTTCTGTTTGTGCCTTCGAGACTTTCGCTTGCTGCGGGGCATTTATGACCCGGGGTGCGATGAAGGCTGCTAAAATCCCTAAGATAACGATAACAATCGTCAGTTCAATTAGTGTCAATCCGGATTCGTCGGATTTCAGTCGCTTGAACATTTTAATTTTCTCCTACATTATTAAGTGATACAGTAAAATATGGTGCTTCTTGGCACCTTCAAGTCTATTAACCGCTTAGTAATTGGTTTGCCTCAAAGATCGGGAGAATCATCGCAACAGCGATAAACCCGATAACAAGTCCCATCATTAAGATAACAAGAGGACCGATGGAACTTGTTAAGCGTTCGAGGCTCTTTTTTATTTCTACATCATAGTATTCAGAAAGTTTACTGAGCATGTGAACAGGTTCACCAGACTCCTCACCAACAGCCACCATGTGCGTGACAAATTCAGGAAAATCTTTACTTTTACCGAGTTCACGAGAGAGCGTAGAACCCTGCTCAACCTCTATTTCTGCTTCGGCGACAATGTTGCCGTACACCCTATTTCCAATCGTGTCCTTGACGACTTGAAGGGCAGGCAGCATACGCACACCATTTTCCAATAGTGTTGCCATGGTTCGCGTAAAACGGACAATGGCAAAAGTGCTGAATATTGGTCCGATGAGCGGTAATTTGAGTTTCAACCGGTCAAACCAGACTTTGCCGGTTTCAAGTCGGAGGTATTGTCTTAAGCCAACCGCGCCTACGATGAAAATAGCGAGTGCCACCCACCAATAGCTCTGGAAGGCATCGGTAGTACCGATGAGAATTCGTGTTGGCATCGGCAATTCGACACCGAGATCGTCGAACATCGCCGTGAATTTCGGTATGACAAGAGTCATGAGTACGACAACAGCGGAAACGCTGAGCGTCAATAGGATAATAGGATAAAAGAGTGCGGAGATAACATCATTTTTCAGGAGTCTCTGGCGTTCCGCAAATCCTGCGAGGCGTTCGAGTACCAAACCGAGAACACCACCACTCTCCCCGGCTTTTACCATGTTAACATAGAGGTCTGAAAATGCTTTGGGGTGCTGCGTAAGTGCGTCGTTGAAAGTTGCGCCGTGTTCAACATCGTATTTGACTTGTGAGACGATGCGGTTGAGTGCGGGGTTTTGGATCTGTCCGAGGGTAACCTCCAAGGCACGCGGCAGCGGGACATAAGCGTTTACCAGTGTCGCTAACTGGTACGTGAAAAACTCAACGTCTGTAGGCTTGACCCGATTGCTCCCTATTTTTAGCCATCGTCGGACATCGCTCGGTGCGTCTTCCTCTGTCTCCTCAACGATGTCTGTCGGCCAATACCCCATCTGCCGTAACCGAGAAATGAGTTCGGCTTTAGAGTCTGCCTCCAGCGTATTTTTTATGCTACCACCGCCATGCGTGAGTGCTTCATATCGGAATAACGGCATTCTTTCGCCTCCACAATTAACCGGACAGAACAATTGATTATAAAACAGCGGTCCGTTTAGGCAACTCCCCCGAAATCAAATTCATCTTCCTGCGTTAACCGGATGACCTCGGCAACAGTTGTCATCCCAGCAGCGACTTTGCGCCATCCATCATCACGTAAGCCTTTCATGCCCAGTTGTACTGCAAGGCGACGAAGGTCACTTGTCGATGCCTGTTCAAGTGCCCTTGAACGAATTTCATCAGTCATGAGCAAAACTTCAAAAATGCCAATTCTTCCCTTGTAACCCCTGCCTCGACACTCCTTACATCTCCCGCCGACCACCGCCCGCGGAATTTCAAGGTCCTGGGGGATAGCGACATTGTGGTCTTTACCGTTATTACCGTTATTACCGTTACCCATAAGCCCCACCAATTCATCCCGGTCAGGCGAATACATCTCACAACAAGCTGTACAGACTCGGCGAGCAAGCCTTTGCGCTATAATGCCTTCCACTGTGGAAGCAACAAGATACGGTTCAACCTTCATATCAACAAGCCGCGTGATCGCACCCGGGGCATCGTTTGTATGGAGTGTACTAAAGACAAGGTGCCCCGTAAGCGAGGTGTGAATCGCCATTTCTGCGGTTTCGTAGTCGCGAATCTCACCCACTAATACTTTGTCTGGGTCCTGCCGTAAGATATGACGAAGCCCGTCTGCAAAACTGAAGTCAATGTCCGGATTAACCTGGATTTGGTTGATACCTTCTAATTCATACTCCACCGGGTCTTCAAGGGTGATGATTTTTACATCAGGCGTATTAATCTCTTTCAAACAAGCATAGAGTGATGTGGTCTTGCCGCTACCAGTGGGCCCCGTGGCAAGGATGATACCATGCGGTTTGCGAATCATGCGTTCAAAGAGTTGTAGGTTATCTTCGGTTAACCCGAGTTCTGCAAGCCCAAAGTCAATTGACTGCCGGTCAAGGATACGGAGAACAACGCTTTCGCCGTGAAGGGTAGCGACAGTAGGGACAGTGGAAACTCGGAGATCTATCTGCCGATTTCCAACGCTACCGATCTGTCGGCTGATTTTTCCATCTTGTGGACGGCGACGTTCTGCAACATCCATCCCCGCCATGATTTTGATACGAGAGGTAATTGCGGATTGCAAATAAGCAGGGGGTTGGGGTTGATCCTCAAGCACACCGTCAACCCGGAATCGGATCTTGAGTTGCGTAGGATAAGGCTCAATGTGAATATCACTCGCTCCTATCCTGACAGCATCAATAATCATCTGGTCAACGGCGTGTATGACCGTCGGATCTTGACTGAGGTCCTTCTCATCAATACCGAAGTCATCAATAGTCTCACGTTCAAGGGTCGACGTAGCACCCACAGGTCCCTTGATACCAGCACTGAGAAGGCTCTCAGCAGTGCGCCCATAGAGGCGGACAATTGCCTCATCAATGTCTACTTCATCAGCAAGTACAGGAATAATCCGACAGCTTGTGATGAGTTCAATTTCGTCTATGAGAACGACATCCAGGACATCCGCCATTGCGACGGTGAGGTCATTGCCATTTAGATCAACAGGAACAACTTTACTACGGTATGCGAACCCTGGCGACACTTTTTCAAGTGTGTCAAGCTCAGGTTCAACCCCTTCCAATTGGATAAGAGGTGTTTCACATTCGACGCTCTTTGTAGCAAGTGCGAGGAGGTCAGATGACACACCATGCTTGGAAAGGACGGTGACTTCGGATGCGCCTGTCTGTTTTATTTCTGCGACGATATTTGTATAGGCTTGTTCGGAGATGAGAGATGCTTGTCGCATCACCTCAACAACCGAATCTGTATTTTGTGTGTTTTGCATAGCATAAACGCTCTATGTCGGCAGGAATCCGTCCCGCGCGAGCGGTAGCCTTTGTGTTATTTTGTTTATAAATTTATCTTTAGTAATTTCCATCAGTTGGTAATTAAGACGCATCAACCACAAATAAGTTTAAGAAACTACCTACAATTACTTTTTACAAACATCTTAGAAATAGGGTGTGTAAAGTTTTTGGCGGCCTTTTATGCGGCCTCCTGTAGTTTTTGTGTATCCCAATATGCGTCAAGTGATTGATTCTTTAACAAACATCTCCAAAAGAGTATTGCATTTATCCCGGGTTTGCTCCATCGCATGCCTGCCTGTTTACAGCGTTCAGCGACAACATGTTTACAAGCACTCTCAATGACTCCACTGCCGATCTGATATCCTTTTTCGTTGAACGTGCGATACTGCATGCGATGGGCATGTTTTTGAAAATAACCGACTTCTCTTTTAAGGACATCTGCTATGGAAACTGGGTTTTGTGTCTCCAAAGCCCGGATACGTGCGACGACTTTAGAAGTCTCTCCATTGTAAAGAGGTGTTTCAGTGGTATCCACCCAAGTTTCGATGGCCTCCCGGTCCTCTTCTCCGAAGGCTTGCTTAGCGACATCATATAAATGCGTCTTGGCATGCATATAGTCAACGATTTCAGTGGCACCCGGAAAGTATTCATCCGCTAAGTTCCATATCCACGGTGCCCCATCACCTATCACAACGACTTCTTCGTCTGCGATCGTTTTTTCGTCTTGATAAATGCCGGTCTGCGTTGCTAAATCTGCGAGTTGGTGGCGAAAATCCGCCACACCGCTCCGGGAGGCGACATACCGCAGGCTCGGTGGGCGGATTTTCATCACCGATGTCGCGTTTTGATGCGGATAATCTTTACCGATGCTGCCGACTTTAACCTCCTGCCATCCAACAGGTGAGTTCGTCTGGCACCCATCACAACTGACATACCACCGCTCACCGACATCCAGAGATGCTTCGGCAATATAATCAGAGACCGACTCACCTGATGACCACGCCTGAACTTTCTGATGCAGCGTCGTATGGCTAACTTCAATGCCTTGATGTTTTAACTCCGCTGCGGCAGCGCGATAATTCAACTGTGCAGCGAGACGCATCATCGCTGCAGCAACTCTTTGCGTATACCTTCCCTTGAGGTGTTGCTTCGCCTCCCAAGGCACATGAATAGCCCCACATTGACACTTATACTCCCATCTCGGCAGACGCAAAACACCACACAGCGTTGTAAAACTCCGGCTTCTTTGCCGATACCGACGACTTCGCCCTTGACACTCTCGGCACACGACAGACTTTCGAGTCATATCCGGGGCGTTGGCGAGTTCAGAAAGGATACCCTCTGAAAGTCTTTGTCCCCACGAAGCAAGAGCCGCAGAGACTTGCTCCTCTACATCGGAAATCAGGACAGACGGATCGCCTGTCAGGTCTTCAAAAATCTTTTGGACTTCTTCGTTAATCTTTGCTACAATGGAAGGCATGGTATTCTCTCCTTGAAAAATATAATATCTTAGAGAGAATACCATTCTCTACTACAAACTTCAACCCCTAACTCACCAAAAAATCAGTGCCAAAAACTTTACACACCCTTAGAAATATAACGACTTGTGCTAGATAATTTGTTTTTATAGCGTTTTGCTTATGCGCGAACGAGGTCTTTGAGTTTCATCAAGGAACGTTCCAAACATTGGTTCACGAAAGCACTGAGAAGACAACTAGCACAAGTCGTAAATATACTATTTTTTTACTAAACTTTGGACAATTTTAAGAATCTTCGTGTGATAGTTTGGATTCAATGGACATATCTTAGGCACTCCTCTAACTGGACATCTTCTCTATACATATATCGCCCCGCTGGGGAAACCAAAGAGGGTGTTTTATTGCGTTTCTATAAACACTCCGCCCCGCTGGGGAAGCCAAAGAGGGTGTTTTTCTACGGGTTTCTTTGAGTTTGTAAACTCAAAGAAAATACAACAAGTTTTTACGAGAGCAGATACCGCCTTTTGAGAGATTTACTTGAATCGCTTGTAAGTTGTCCAAACTTTAGTATTTTTTAAAATACTTGTTAATAATATTAGACCCTACACTCCGCACTTGTTTTGACACATTTTGGTATTTTTAGACAAACCCACGTCACGAAAGGATCCAAACAGTATAAATAAAATTTAGAGAGGGTAAATAAGATTTCATTTCGCACGTATATCTTCTCTGATCCACCTGAAATTGCTTGTTGAACGTTGGAACCACATGGGTTTAAAAAATAAATACCAAAAATCCGAAATTAGAAGTGCGGAGTATAGGTTAGACGCATAATATATCCATTTGTTCGACAAATATGTAGAAAAATCGATTCTCATTTTCATAGGACTTACGCAAAATTAGAGTGTACACTGATGCACTGCTGGCGAGGTTGCAAACCTCGCCAGCAAATATGGGGAATTTGCGTAAGTCCTAAACATTTTAGGCGAAACACTATTTCGCTGCCTTAATCCGTCGAATTGCCTTTTGCGCTGCACTGCGAACGTTTTTAGAACTGTCCTCAAGTGCACGTGTCAATGCGGTTTCCACGTCGGGCGATTTCGCTCGCATCTCACCTAATTCGTCAGCAGCGTTGCGTCGGACATCCGCGGAGGTGTCCCGCAGTGCTACGAGGAGCGGCTTTACAACCATTTCACCCGAATTTCCTGCCTTTACAAGTGCTTCACCGATTGATCCGAGCACATCAACGACATGTCCACGGGCTTTGGCTGACTGGTTGTTGGTAAGCGCATCTGCCAACATGGGAGCAACGCTCGCAGCATCAATTTTACCCAGTTTAATCAACACATCTTCAGCACGTTCCCGCACGGACTTAGAATCATCTGATAACACATGTATCAACGCTGTGTACGTTTCAACCGAAGCCGCTCGTATATCAGACAACTCAACTATCGCATTGGTTCGTACTTTTGTTGAATCATCATTTAGACTCACAATTAAAGCATCGCGGATGGTGTCAGTATTCTTTCCATCTTCTGCAAGCATCTCACCAATCAGTCCTAAAACATCAACTACATCGTCGCGCGTACTCGACGAACCTGCTGTGCGTGCAGCGATGAGTGCTGGCACAACGACATCAAGCGATTCGGGGGATGTCGGGCGAACGTCATCCAATTCTTGAAGAGCCTGACGCAAAACCCTTTCAGACGAGTCTTCGAGTGCCATCGCTAATCCGATCGCAGCGGCATCTGGACTTCGCCGTGCTTTTCTCTCCTGCTCACCGATTTCGCCTAACGCTTCAACTGCTTTTTCGCGGACGCGCTCAGCTGGGTCTTGAAGCATCGCGATAAGGGCAGGGATACCGGGATTCCCAATTTCCTCAAGGAAATCCACAAATTGACGTTTCACGTCACGAGATTCGTCCGCCAAGGTCGGCACGACTTGTGTGAGTAATTCGGATTGCCACTTCGCTTGCAGTGCTTTATGTTCTGCTTTGAGTGCGTCAAGTTCCGCAGTGAGTTGCGGGAGGACTTCCTCTTGTGATTCCGCCGTTGCCTCGTGAAACTGCCCCATCTGACCAATTCCAAAACCGATCAACAGACCCAAAACAATTGTTATAACCCAAAACCAACGTTTAGTATTCGCCCTCGGTATAAGTCGTTTCTCAATCATTATCGTCTCCTCCTTGATTGGTTGATCTTAAAAGACAGAGTCTACTAATTCTCCATAGCCCAAACGTAGAACGGAACAAATTTCGCAAGTACCTCAAGTGGTGTCTCTTCCACCGATAGTACTACTTCAAGCAACACCTCATTATCTTCCACCGAAATCCACGTGAGCAACGGTGCGATTTCTTCGGCACTGACAAACACCTTGTCAGGAGGTGGTGCTCCCTCCCCTGCCGCCTCTAAAACTCGTGCTATATTCAGTTGTGCAAACACTACAGGGGTCTTTGGTACCTGTTTCAAATAAGACAGTTTCTTGTTCTTCTTAATCTCGTCAACAAGCATACACACCTGCTCTTCCGAGAACCCTATAAGAAACAGGTCATTTAGTTTGCTATAGTAGATACTTGAGGCAAATCCTGATACCGTAGTGCCATTGTAATCGGTTTGAGAAATAGAGGCATTTTGTAGGTTAGACAGGCTATTACCGATTTGATTCCATTTCATCTGATTACTTGGACTAAAAATAATAGCCCCATTCGTCTCTACGCTGTCTGCATCAAGTACAAATGTGCCATCAAAATCAAGATTAATGTTATTTAGGGCTTCTGGGTCAAAGCTTGTGAGATCAGGCACCGACAAAGCCAGTTCGCCGGTCAATCCAGCCATAATATCCTCTTTCAGATTAAGGTTTAGAAGCCCTTCAAAAAAAGAGACTCCGGCATAAAACTCACCGGTCGCGTTTTTCTCGATCTGGGCGCGAGCAAGTTCCCACACGCTTTCCAAAATGTTGGGTGCTATAGCAACAAACAGGTCGTCCTGAGCAGATAATGCCTTCGGAGTTTTGAGCACTGTGCCTTTTTTCAAAAACAGACCGATTTCATTTTCTGGAAGATCCGGATTAAATTGGACAGATGCTTGAAAGAATGGTCCGGTTTCAAGCACATTGATCCGTGCAAAGAGAGACTGAAAAATAGCAAAACGCTTCCGATTAGCCTCATCAAGATCATCTATCAAAGACAAGGCGGACGGGACATCGGCGAACACCATGGCCACTCCTGAACCCATTTTCTTTACTGCATCGGTAAATTCTTGGTTTTGCTGGATGGATAAGGCATCCTTCCGGTAGGTATCCATCAATTTTTCAAAAGCACCTTCACCGGCACCAAGCACGAGAAACTCATCCACAAACCCATATTTAACAATATTCTGCCCCATTTCCATGGCGTTATAGTGAACCCGCTGGTACACCCCGGCATCCAAGCGTAAGGTGCCTCCACCAGACATGCCCACCAACCCCTCAACCACTTTTGTCAAACGTTGGAGTTCACTGAGGTTACCACCAGAATGGATCACGAGTCCGCTCTGCTGAGTGCCCGTCTCATCTAACCATCCCGCCAACGCGGTTCGGTAACCCACAGTCTCAATTATGCTCATCAGATCCGTACTCAGGATTCCTTGTGCCATCAATAATCCTTGTTGCATCCCCTGCCAACCTGCGACAACATCTGGTAAAAGCGCAAGTACCTTCTCCCAATTTTCCGAGACCTCAATTTCACCGTAGACTTCATCTATATCTTGGAGCTGCAGATAGAAAACACTCTCCTTTGGCATGAAATCTTTGACATCCGCTGCATGTGCCAAAGTGGTCATCAGCAATAGTATCATCACACAGCAAGTCTTGAGGCACACCCGCAAGCAGCACCCAGAAGATATTGCTGTCGGTTGACTAAAAAACAAACTATTTCTCCATGAAAATTTTGCCATCATCAAAGACCTCCCCTATTTTAAGGCATTCGAATATCCTCAACAAGTGCCTGCACCTCATCCGGTGGCGGTGGTGTCAAAGCGGATACACCAATAGCAACAATGAAATTTAGCACCATGCCGACAGTTCCGATCCCTTCAGGTGAAATGCCCCACCACCAATGCGCTGAGATATTCTGACCCGGGTTGATAAATTTGAAATAGATGATATACGCCGCAGTAAAGGTAATGCCGACAATCATGCCGCTAACCGCGCCTGCTTTGTTCATCCGTTTAGAGAAGATACCCATGACGATCGCGGGGAAAAAAGAACTCGCTGCAAGCCCAAATGCGAAAGCGACGACTTGCCCTACAAACCCGGGAGGATTTATCCCGAAATACCCGGCAATACAGACTGCAACGCCAGCCGCAATACGCGCTGCACGCAACTCCTGTTTCTCTGACAACCCCGGAGCGATGCTACCTTTGAGCAAGTCATGCGCGACTGCCGTAGAGATCACCAATAGCAAGCCTGCTGCTGTTGACAAGGCGGCTGCCAAACCGCCAGCAGCAACTAAGCCCACAACCCAATTCGGGAGTTTCGCAATCTCAGGATTCGCCAATACCATGATGTCCGGATCGATTTCGAGTTCATTTTGTATATCTGATTTCGGTCCTCGGTACTGTATTTTCCCATCGCTATTCAAATCGTCGAACTCAATCAGGCCTGTTGCCTCCCAATTCTTAAACCACTCCGGCACATCCTCATATCTAACATCTGTTAACTCACCATTCTGTTCATACCTGACAGTTTTGAGGAGATTCGTCCGAGCAAACACAGCGACTGCCGGTGCAGTGGTATAGAGAATAGCGATGAATAGGAGTGCCCACCCAGCTGAAATCCGTGCCTCGGAAACTTTTCGCACGGTATAGAACCGGATAATCACGTGCGGAAGTCCGGCTGTTCCTAACATCAACGCTGCCGTGATGAAAAAGACATCGATAGTGCTTTTACTTCCGTCCGTATATAAGTTAAATCCGAGTTCCTCGCTCAAGCCGTTAAGTCGATCCAGCAGATATAGCCCTGAACCATCCGCCACTTTTCCCATCAATCCAAGTTGAGGGATAGCGTTGCCTGTAATCAGGATAGAGATAAAAATAGCAGGCACGAGAAATGCAAAAATCAACACACAGTATTGCGCAACCTGTGTATAAGTGATGCCTTTCATACCACCAAGCACGGCATAAAAGAACACAATTCCCATACCGATTAGCACACCGGTTTCAACATTGACACTCAGAAACCGGGAAAACACAATACCGACACCCCGCATTTGTCCGGCTACGTAGGTAAACGACACAAAAATCGCACACACCACCGCTACAATCCGAGCCAATTGTGAATAATACCGATCGCCTACGAAATCAGGTACCGTATACTTACCGAATTTGCGGAGATAGGGTGCCAATAACAACGCCAGCAGCACGTAGCCACCCGTCCATCCGAGTAGATAAACGGAACCGTCGCGCCCCATAAATGAGATAAGTCCTGCCATTGAGATGAAAGAGGCGGCACTCATCCAATCCGCCGCCGTTGCCATACCGTTGACAACCGGATGCACGTTGCTCCCTGCAACATAGAAATCCCCTGTAGAACGTGCCCTCGACCAGAGCGCAACGCCGATATACAACGCGAAGGAGAGTGCTACCATTATAAAAGTCCATGCTTGTACGCTCATGATTGTTCTGTCCCCTCTCCATCTTCGTGTTGCGTATATTTCTTCTCCAAACGATTCATCAACCATGCATAGACAAAGATCAGTTCAACGAAAATCCAAATCGATGCTTGTTGCGCAAAATAAAAACCGAGTCGGTATCCCCAGAATTGGATCTTGTCGAGTTGTTCCACGAATACAATTGAACAGAGATATGAGGTGACAAACCAAATTCCCAATAAAATAGCGAGATATTGCAGATTTTTTCGCCAATACGCCTTATTTTTTTCTGATGTTTCCATAAGTCGCCCTCCAGTATTAAGTTGTAACTCCTAAGAATAGTTCTGAAATCCACATTAAACCGTATCAAAAAACGGGATCTCCGTCAATAATTGTCTGGAAACATTAACCGCTCAACATGTTCAATCAAAATGTGCAACACCTTAATATGGATTTCCTGTATGCGGTCCGCCGTGTTGCCGGGTGCAATCAGGCATATATCGCAGTGTTGCTTAAGATTCCCGCCATCACCACCGAGTAGCCCAAACACTTGCATCCCACGCGCTTTCGCCACCGCTGCTGCACGTACAACATTTTCAGAATTACCACTGGTTGAAAGAGCGAGGAGTAGATCACCAGGATGTCCAAGTGCAGACAGTGGACGCGCGAATACCTCTGCAAACCCGAAATCATTTGCCGTGCAAGTAATATGGCCAGCATCGCTAAGAGCAATTGCTGGCAGCGGTCTCCGATCATCCCGAAACTTACCGGTGCATTCTTCGGCAAAATGGACGGCATCACACAAACTGCCGCCATTCCCACACGTGAAGATCCTGCCTTGCCGTTCAAACACGTCTCGCATCATTTCTGCTGTCTCCGCGATCGTTGCAATATTCTCAGGGTTTCGGATAAACCGATTCAGCACATCCTGTGCTTCTAACAACGCATCGCGAATGCTATGCAAAATGTCCATGATATTCTTTCTCTTTCCGAGCGTAAGAGTTTTAGCCTATTCCCAGGTCGAAATGGAACGATCCGCCATCGCCATTCTTCTCGCCATAGCAATTGGACAAAAAAGCAGGGCAATCCCAAATGCCCTGCATACATTACTATATCCTGCCTCTAAAATAACAATAACTCCCTGTACGGGACAAGAGCATAGATACATTAGTCTTGTTTGTGGCATTTGACTGGCGGTAGCGATATATATTTCCAACCTTCCGCTTTGTTCTTTATATTTTCCGCCTTCAAATAATCGACAAGTTCCTGCATGGTTTTGAACCGGGCAGCAAACTCTTCTTTCATTTTATAGCATTCCTCAAGGATGGGGTCCATGGGGGGATGTTCTTTCTCTTTCACGTGCATCTCCTCAATCAACTCTACAGGGGTATAGAGGATCGTAGGTTGGTATCCAGCGGCTCGACAAACCAGATCTATATGCTGCCGCTTAGTTTCGTTGACGATATGTTTATAGTTCCAAGAGGTTAGATACTCGATGCCATTTACCACAGCAATAGCAATATGTTGAGCGTCCGGTAGCGAATGTGGTGGTACAGCACCTGCATTTATTAATTCCAGTGCGAGGATAACTGCCTCCGGGGACAGTTCCAATACCGTAAGACCTGCTAACGCGTCAACCCGACGCTGTGCTGCGATTTCATCGCCTTGTCTAATTTCGGTGATAACTACGTCCGATACGACAAACTCAAAGTTATCGGAATAGTTTTCCCAGAACTGTCGTGTAACTCGTTGTCGGGCACCTAAGGTCGTATCTGCGCTGGGGCGCGCTGCAAGGTAACTAACGACTGTGGTTTCGATGTATACTTTCGGTTTTATTTCTTCATATTTTAGCATGAAATCAATTTGCTTTCAAATCTTTCTTCCACTAATGATAGGGTCATTTAGTTTTAAGAAATTATCGGGTTTCATGTCTTTTTTACGGATCCGGTGCGGTAAAGCATAGAAAAGTAATTATTTCCGAATTAACATCTTCCGCGTGGATTTGAAATTTCCTACTTTTAACGTATAGAAATACATACCGCTGGCAACAGATTCACCGACTTCATTTTTCCCGTCCCAATACGCCGCAAGGGTTTTGTCTTGATAGACCCCTGGTGGTTTATGTCCAAGATCAAGGGTTCGCATCACAGTTCCATCTATCGCGTAAATAGAAATAGTTACATCAGTCGGTTGTGCTAACTGATACGGTATCCACGTCTCAGGATTGAACGGATTTGGATAGTTCGGTAGAAGTGCTGTTTCTTTTGGAGTTAACGATGCTAAGAGATATTCTAAAAAAAGAATGCCTTTTTGTGATGTTGAATCCGTCAGGTTTAGCTGCTGTGCTTGCATAAGCCACCGCTGCACGTCCGATCTTGTCGGTGCTTTCTTCAGATTGTCATATCGTGCAGCAGGGGCAGCTGCTTCTGTATCCATCCCACTAGCAACTGTAATTAGGTCCTTGATGTCTACGACCCCATCGCCATTAATATCCGCTTCAGTTTGATCCTCCTGTCCAAAACGCGCAGCGACGAATGATAAGTCTAAGATGTCTACGGAACCGTCGCCGTTTACATCCCATGGCGGTTCTATCACCTTTCCTGAAATCGCTATATAAGGCAATCTTTCACCATCGCTATTAGAAAGGATTGCAGTTAAACTAATAGTTGATGCCCTACGTGAAACAACGTCAAAGGTTATCGTCGCAAGCGTGCCGTCACCGCTACCAGCATCCGCTGTTGAGACACTGCTAAATGACACCAAGCCCAATTGAGTTAATATTGGACCTTCATAAACTTCGTCATCTTCATCAGATAAATAATCGCTATGCGTGTGAGATACATAACGTAGTGAATCACTATCGTATTCTATTGTAATTTTATAACCCCTAACATCTTGTCCACCAACAATGTTAACATCAACCTCAAATTGCTCTCCAACAGCTGGGGATTCAACAGTTGAGGGTGTGATGTTAACATGGGTAGAAAGATCCCATAGGCGAATTGTGCGATCACTACCGCCACTCGCCAGAATCTTACCGTCTGGGCTGAACCTGACACTATAAATATCAGATGTATGACCTGTGAGAGACGCAATTTCACTTTCGGTTGCGATATCCCACAGAGAAATTCTGCTATTTGAATACACACCTGCGAGCATTGTTCCATCTGAGTTAATCGAAACATTCCGCAAATTACTAACTGAAAGTGTTTCTTTATATTGACCAGTGACAGTATCCCATAAACGGATCGTACCATCATTACTCTTACTCGCGAGTGTCTGACCATCCTCTATGAATGAAATATCATAAATACTGCTTGTATGACCTGTGAGAGTTTGCTTGTGGAAACCTGTAGTAGCATTCCACAACCGAATTGTGCGATCAGAACTCCCACTCGCAAGTGTACTACCATCCGGACTGAACGCTACACTATTTATAGTTTCAGAATGTCCTTCAAGTGTTACTTTGTATAAACCTGTAGTAGCATTCCATAGACGAATCGTGCGATCAGAACCCCCACTCGCAAGTGTACTACCATCCGGACTGAACGCTACACTTCCGACAGAACTACTATGTCCTTCAAGTGTTACTCTGTATTGCCCGGTGGTGACATTCCAAAAACGAATTCTACCATTTTCACCCCCACTCGCGAGGGTCAACCCGTCAGGACTAAACGCTACAGAATAAATATACGATTGATGCCCAGTGAGCGTGTGTCTATGTGTCCCTGTAGCAACATCCCATAAGCGAATTGTTCTGTCCTCACTCGCACTTGCGAGCGTCGCACCATCAGGACTGAAAACAATTTTAGTGACCCTACTTGTATGCCCCTCAAGACTGGTATAAGGAAAATCTTGGGCGAACGTGTTTAGTGAAAAAATAGTTAAAAAAAGTAATAAAGCCAAGATTATTTTCATAGTGAAGCACCCTTCTGGATTTAATTGCTAAGTGTTGGTAATTTTAAACTTCTCCGGAGAGAACACCACAGAGCCGACAGATCGGGTATGTCCAGTGAGTACAGAAGATTTTATCGTTTTTATGAAAATTGATGGTCTACCTAAATCCGGAAAATTTCGCCTAACTTTCCGCCAAGCACACGCCCCGCACCCAAAAGACAAGCGATCAGGATTAACATCCCTACCACACCCAGCGCGCTCGCCGTATATGCGCCATGGTCAGGACGTTGAGAAAGTGCCCAAATCGCTTTTGTAATCGGATAGTATTCATCCTTCATTGCCAATATCAAACTATCACTGACTTCTAACATGGAGAATGAAAATACGAGAATCGCACCAGCCAGGATATTCGCAACAACCAAGGGTAAAGTTATCTTATACAAGGTCCGGATCGGTGTCGCCCCCATGTTTTGCGATGCTTCTTCGTAACTCACGCTTGTCTGTTGGAGTCCAGCGTAGATGGAACGCAACATATACGGCAATCGCCGTACGCCATAACTGATAATCAGGAGAAAAGTCGGGTTTTTCCGCGGGTCTATGACGGAAACAAATCCTTCAGGGAAATATCGGAGCAAAAGCGTGGTGTCCGCAAAACTGCCCATATAACCAAACGCTATCGCAACCCCCGGTAACGCTAACGGCAACATCGCGACAGCATCCAATAGATTTTGGAACGGGAGACGTTTCCGGGTCAATAAGTACGACACCACAATGCCGACTAAGAGTGCCAACAATGTGCTGAAAACGCTATATTTTAGACTATTGAGGATACTCGGCAGTGTATCGTCATGTGTGAACGTCTCAACATAATGTGCGAAGGTCCACGATTGCGGTAACACACTCAAGCGCCACTGGCTTGCATCCGGCGTTAAGGAGACAAGGATGACACTGATATGTGGTAATAGTGCTATAAACGTCAATCCACCGATAAAGAGATAGATGATGCTACGCATGCCCCACTTTGCATCCGTCTCACGTGAAGTCACATGTCCCCTGCCGAGCATCTCATAGTGTTTGCTTCCTGTCCACCGTTTAGAAATATAAAAAGCGAGTGCGGTCAGTACAACAATTAGGACAACAAGGGCGTACCCCATAGGATTCGTGTTCGCCTGGGTCACTTGACTAAAGATTTTCACCGAAATTACGTTGCGATATTCAAATATTAAGGGGGTGCCGAGATCGGTAAATGCCCAGATAAAGACGAGAATCGCCCCCGCGAAATAACCGGGCATCATCAACGGCAGTGTTATCTTACGGAATACCTGGAACCGCGATGCCCCCATATTCTCGGCGGCTTCTTCTAAACTCGGATCAACGTTTGCGAGTGCAGCGACGATGTTAAGATACATTATCGGGTACAGGTGCAATGTTGACAATATCACCACACCCCAGAAGCCACCCGCGAACCAGTCAATGGTTTCAGTAATATCCATCAGATTGAGTTTGACGAGGAGCATGTTGACACTTCCGAATGACCCAAAAAACTGCTTCATGCCAATCGCACCAACAAACGGTGGCATAATCATCGGAATTAGGATAATAGAGCGTAACATATTGCGTCCGGGATACCGATATCGCGTCAAGAAATATGCAAGTGGAAGGCTGATGATGCTCGTCACTATTGTGACCATCACACCGATTTTGAAACTGTTTACGACCAGTTCTCGGATATTCGGATCGGTCACCATCAGTTTGAAGTATGTCAGGTCAAATTTGTTTTGGATCCAGAACGCCTCTTTGAAAACATAGAGGAGCGGATATATAAGGAAAAGAGCAAAGAACAGTGTCGTCAATCCGAGAATAAGCGTGATTGACGGCGTTAAATCATATCTTCGCCTAATTTTGTCCATGAATGACAAACTTGTATATGTGTTCTGGTCTGCCTCTGGGCGATTCAGCATCTTCTTCTCCAACCGTATTATTTTGCGTCGCAACGGGGAAACCTGTAGGTTCTTCTTGTTTTAATTATACCCTATACACTCCCGAATTGCATATATTTTTTCTTGAACCGCACCTACCGAAAGCTGATGGTTGATAATTATTTTGCTGATGGAAACCGACAACCGATAACCGAACGCCTCTGAGAATCACACAATTCTTGTTGATCCTAAACACGATTCGTGCTATACTAAAATAAGACCTTCAACACAGCAGAATAAAATATTTTTTATGGCAACAGTAAAACTCGAAAACATTACAAAGCGATTTGGCGACCTCATCGCGCTTGACGACATCACGCTTGATATCCAAGACGAGGAGTTCTTCGTGCTCCTCGGTCAGACCGGTGCGGGAAAAACAACAACGCTTCGTTGTATCGCTGGCTTAGACAAACCGGAAGAAGGCACTATCTACTTGGACGGTGTCAGCGTCAACGATAAAACCCCTGCAGAACGCGATGTCGCTTTCGTTTTCCAATCGCATATCCTCTATCCACACCTGAGCGTCTATGAGAACATGGCATTTCCGTTACATCCGAGACGACTCTCTACAGAAGAAATCGATCGGCGCGTCAGAGATATTGCACAGATGCTCCACATTGAGCACCTGCTCATGCGAACGCCGAATCAGTTGAGTGGCGGTGAGACACAGCGCGTCGGGCTTGGTCGGGCAATGGTACGCCGTCCGCGAGTATTCCTCATGGATGAGCCGATCTCCAACCTTGATGCGAAACTCCGCACTGAAATGCGCGCCGAGATCCGCTGGCGGCAACGCGAACTCGGCACAACTACTTTCTATGTAACACACGACCAGATCGAAGCGATGTCTATGGCAGATCGAATCGCTGTCCTCGAAGCGGGCAGTATCCAGCAGCTGGGCACACCTTCTGACATCTATAATCATCCAGCCAATCTGTTTGTCGCTGGTTTCATCGGGAATCCAAGTATGAATTGTATTCCGTGCGACATCTCCAGCAACAACGGTGAACTTCACTTGAAATTAGCACGCGATACAGGAAGAGACAACTCAGTGACAATCCAAAATGCTCGGATCACCAAAGCACTAAATGACAATGTTTCAAACCGCGACCCTATTTTTGGCGCGCACGCTGAGGATGTCATTGTTAGCCATCAATCCATGCCGAACGCATTTCAAGCCGAAGTCTATAGCATTGAACCGCTTGGCGCGGAAACAATCGTCGAGTTGACCCTTGGAACGGATGCAACAGGCGCGCATACAATCCTCAAATCATGCACAGTCCCGAATTTTGAAGCCGAAATTGGACAATATCTTTATATCTCATTTGTCCAAGAGCGGATGCATTTCTTCGATAAAACCACCAGCAACGCTATTTTGTAGGAGGGATTTGTAATCCCGACTCCTTAAGCACATAACTTGCAGATGTCTCATATTTTAACAATTATGAATTGGCGACTTAAACTCTTTAATCTCATCCCAAATTTTCTAAAAGGTATCGGTTGTCGACTACTACGCCGACTGGGCTACGATCCTGATGCGTGGCTGGAAAATTTTCTCAAAAAGCATAAAGGAGACGAATAGGTGAAAGGCGGAGATATTCTCATTGAATGTTTGAAAGCACAGGGAGTCTCAGCGGTTTTCGGAATGCCCGGCACCCAGAACATCCAAATCTACGATGCCTTGCTGCGACGAGGGAAAGGCACTATTGACCACTATCTCGTTCGGCATGAGTACGCTGCAACGCAGATGGCAGACGGCTTCGCACGCGCGACAGGAGAAGTCGGTGTCGCCATCACCGTGCCGGGACCGGGTGCCAGCAACGCATCAACCGGAATTTTAGAGGCGTTTACCGATTGCGCACCTGTGCTGCTAATCACTGGACAGAGCGATTCCAGCCTCTACAGCAAACACCCGAGCAAGATGTTTCACGGCTTGGATCAGATGCGGTTCTTTGAGTCGCTAACCAAGTACTGCGCCATCGCACACACCGTCGCTGAAATTCCGGTCGTTGTCGAAAACGCCTTCAAAGCGATGCGGAACGGCAGGCCGGGACCCACTGTGTTAGAATTCCCGATGGATGTCGTCACAGGAGAAGGCGAGGTGCAAATCCCATCGCGTGTGGAACGCGCCGAATTACCGCCACCTGACGATACAGATCTCAGCACTGCCGTTGAAACAATCCGTAACGCCAAGATGCCCGTAATCTTCGCCGGATCTGCTGTCTTCCACGCAAATGCCCGAAACGAGTTACGTCTCCTTGCCGAAAAATTGAACGCGCCTGTGATTGTCACGCGCTGTGGGAAAGGTGTTTTGTCGGAGGACCATCCGTTGGCGTTACAAATCTGCTACGGCTACCTCGGACGCGAGGCACTCCAACGCAGCGACTGTTTAATCGGCATCGGACCCCGATTTACCTCCATCGATACCCGTAATTGGAGTCTGGAACTGCCCCAACCCTTCATCCAAATCGATGAAGATGCAGACGAGATTGGGCTTGAATATCCGTGTGATGTAGGTGTCGTCGGTGATTTGAAACTGACGTTGCAAGCACTTATTGAGGATATTGCACCGGGTCAAAATGGATGGGACGAGGTGCTGACAGAACTCCGCACGGAGTTTAACGCACAGCCCTCGTTGCCTATCATTCACGAACTAAAGGATGTGCTTCCACGAGACACTATCTATGCGATTGATGTGCACTCACTCGGCTACGCCTCTTTCGCTGAATTCCCTATCTACGATCCGAGGACTTTTCTCTATCCGAACATCGGGGTAGCGTTAGGACACGCATACCCCGCGGCGATTGGGGCGAAGGTCGCTTATCCCGACCGTCCTGTTATCTGCTTTAGTGGCGATGGTGGGTTCCTGATGGGGGCAGTGGAGATGGCGACCGCTATGAAATATGGTATCAACGTCGTGGCGATTGTGGTGAATGATGGTGCGCTGTCGGCGATTAAAGGGTCTCAAATAAACGGATGTGAGGGACGCACGATTGATACTGATCTGCTAAATCCTGATTTTGTCGAGTTCGCACGCTCTTTCGGTGCGTATGCAAAGCGGGTCGAGAATTTGGGTGACTTTAAGGAGACGCTACGGGACGCGCTTGCTGCCGAAAAACCGGCACTCATTGAAGTGATGCTGCAAGAAAATCAGGACGAAATCATCAACACAATCGGGTGGTTGCAGACAGACCCGCTCAGAAAAACGGGTTTTTAACATTCTTTATTCAATTTCACGACACCAAACTCTCACTTCTTTGATATTCGGTTAACTTTTCAAGAAGTAAAAGCTGCTCATCTCGTTCAGTCGGTTTCTCATGTAAGTGTTTAGGTGTGTAATTCATTACCAATGCCTCAAGCATCGGTTTTCTATTTTCCTCTTTCGCGCCAACGTAATAGAAATGCTCCTTGGTTAACATATTAAATTCTGACCACAGTGTCTTAAGAAAGACATTCTCCCGGTGCTGATTGCTATGCCAAGTGGACAAGATGATGAAGTGCTACCGTTTATTCAGACCAAAATTTAGCAAAGTTAAGACAAGTTTTGTTGCTCAAATTCGACAGGTGTCAAATACCCTAACGCCGAGTGCGGGCGTTTGTGATTATACACCTGTGTAATAAAATGCCCAATGCGGGCTCTCGCTTCGTGGATGTCGTCATAGGCGTTGAGATGAACTTCTTCTTCCTTGAGCGTGCGGATAAGTCTTTCAGCATATCCGTTCTCCCAAGGACACCCTCTCCGGGCGACTGAAATCTCAATGTCATGATGCCTCAGCAGTGAGATATACGCATTTGAAAGATACTGAACACCTTGATCAGAATGATGGATCTCTGGGACACTTTGACCCAATGCTGTCTCTAAGGGTTTCAAAGTCAGAGATTGCGTCAAGTGTTGACTGATATGCCACCCTCTGATCCTGCGAGTGAAGACATCCATGAGCAGAGAAACATAGATGAAATGTCCTTTGAGCCGGACGTAGGTAATATCGCCCACCCAGACCTGATCACATCGGGAGACATCAAGGTTTTCAAGGCGATTGCCCCAGGGACGCACACCCGCAACGGATGTCGTGGTTTGACAGACACGTTTAACAGAAACCGAGAGGTTGGCGGATTTCATCAATCGGGCAACACGTTTATACCCGATGCTGTATCCGCTCCGCACCAGCAACTGCGTGATACGCCTATATCCGTATGTTGGATATAGCAGAGATAACTTCTCTATTTCATCCCGGAGACCCGCTTCACATGGGTCCTGCTTGGGGTGATAATAGAGATTGCTTCGAGTGAAGCCGAGTGTCTCATACCCAATTAGCTTGATTAGAAGTCTTTTGATCAAGTCAGCATTGCGAGGCACAGGGACCTCGCGCTACAAATGGGGTTAATTTGGTATCACATATCTGCCGAACCGGAAAATCTGTCCGTAATGCCTCAATCATTTCTCGCTGCTCCATCGGGGTCAACTCAAGTAAGTTGAGGCTTTTTTTTCGATGTCAAGTGCCAGGGTCAACCGTCCAACGAGTTGCTCAAGTTGGGCGATCCGCTCCGCAGAGGCATCAGGCTGTTTATCAGCAGGTTCAAAGAGGGTTGCGGCATTTTCAAGAAGCTGTCGCTTCCACTTTGAAAGTTGTTCATCGCTGAGGTTATGTCGTCGACACACTTCTGCTTGCGAACTTCCACCGCTGAGTGCCTCAAGAACAACTTCGGCTTTAAACTCGGGCGTGAAGTTTCTTCGTTTGCGTTTCGCCATCGGATACTCCTTTCAAGTAGATGGATATTATACCATAATCTTGTCTTAGAGAGTGGCCCGAATTTCCGGTGGCAGTACATGAATTTGCAAGGAGATTGGCTCAGAGTCTCAAATAGGTATTGTTCATTCTCTTCGTCCCAACTATCGAAATAATCGACGTGCCGCCCAACATAAGGCGGATCGCAATAGACAAAATCATCTTCAGAAATCTCTTTGAGTGTTTCTCTATAATCTTGGCAGATAAATAACCAATTAGAATGCCTTGACATGACGTAAACGTAGTCAACTTGGTTCACTATCTTTGTGATATACCCTTTGGAAAATCTCTGTGGCTTGTGCCCGAAAGGCACATTAAAGTCTCCTTTACGATTGAACCGAATCATCCCATTGAAGCAGCACCGATTTAAAAAAAGGAAATCTAAGGGTTCATGCGTTTTATTGAACCGCTCTCGCACTTCATAATAGTAATCTTGCCCACATCTTGATAGTATTTCGCCTTGCTGTTCAAGGGATTTTCTCACTTTCAAACCATCAATCTTTCCACTCGCTATAGCGTTATAGAAGTTAATCAGATGCGGATTGCTATCTGCAAAAATCGCGTCGCGCGGTATGATATTGAAACCAACGACTCCAGAACCCATAAAGGGTTCAATCCACCTACCTTCAAAAGACCAATCCACAGTTCGTTTTATGAAAGGAACAAGTTTGCTTTTTATCCCTTGACACTTAATCGGCGGAATCATTACTTTCATCATTGCTTCCTGCTCCTCCGACCTATTTTTCTCGCTTTGGGTACAATCAACCGAACATCCCCGCCCCTATATGTCTATATCATCGCCAAATCCTTCTATCAAGGCTATATCAGTCATATCTTCTATCCACTCAACAGCACGGTAGAACCGGCGTATTAGGACTTCAGCAATCGCTTGGTAAACGTCTTGCTTTTTCCATATCCTACGCACCATGACCGCAAACACCATCTCCGGCAGTGTCCACCAGAGATACAAGCAAACAAAAGCACCCCAAACCAATATCCACGCCCATATATACTTCTTGGATTTCTCTACGGGTTGCTCTACGTTTTGCTCGGTGTTTACCTTTGGCACGGGTGGGGTGTAAGTCGGATATTTCTGCTCTGCTTTCCCCTTGGCACGGTTCAGCCGTCTCTGCCGTTGACGATGCCGGGACTTTGCCTTATACCATATTAACGCGACTATTCTTGTGTATATTTTTTAGATATGTTATTGTGAAGAGATGAAAAAGCAAAAACATGAGGTTTTCCCCCACTTTTCAGTAGAAGTTGTTAAACAAAGGTATCTTGAATGTGAATGTCTTCGGGAACGGACGCACTGGCATATTATTTGGCTCCTTGCGGATACCAGAGATTCACGCACCCCCCGGCAAGTCGCTGAGATTGTAGGATGCACGCCGGACTGGGTTCGCAAGTTGCTCAAACGCTATAATGCTGAAGGCGAAGCCGCTTTGCGAGATAAACGCAAAAATAATACAGGTGTGCGTTTTTTGGATGAAACACAGCAAGCCGCCCTTGCAGCTGCCCTTTCTGCGCCTCCTGGTGATGGGGGTCTTTGGACGGGTCCGAAAGTGGCTGCGTGGGTGTGTAAAGTTTTTGGCGGCCTTTTATGCGGCCTCCTGTAGTTTTTGTGTATCCCAATATGCGTCAAGTGATTGATTCTTTAACAAACATCTCCAAAAGAGTATTGCATTTATCCCGGGTTTGCTCCATCGCATGCCTGCCTGTTTACAGCGTTCAGCGACAACATGTTTACAAGCACTCTCAATGACTCCACTGCCGATCTGATATCCTTTTTCGTTGAACGTGCGATACTGCATGCGATGGGCATGTTTTTGAAAATAACCGACTTCTCTTTTAAGGACATCTGCTATGGAAACTGGGTTTTGTGTCTCCAAAGCCCGGATACGTGCGACGACTTTAGAAGTCTCTCCATTGTAAAGAGGTGTTTCAGTGGTATCCACCCAAGTTTCGATGGCCTCCCGGTCCTCTTCTCCGAAGGCTTGCTTAGCGACATCATATAAATGCGTCTTGGCATGCATATAGTCAACGATTTCAGTGGCACCCGGAAAGTATTCATCCGCTAAGTTCCATATCCACGGTGCCCCATCACCTATCACAACGACTTCTTCGTCTGCGATCGTTTTTTCGTCTTGATAAATGCCGGTCTGCGTTGCTAAATCTGCGAGTTGGTGGCGAAAATCCGCCACACCGCTCCGGGAGGCGACATACCGCAGGCTCGGTGGGCGGATTTTCATCACCGATGTCGCGTTTTGATGCGGATAATCTTTACCGATGCTGCCGACTTTAACCTCCTGCCATCCAACAGGTGAGTTCGTCTGGCACCCATCACAACTGACATACCACCGCTCACCGACATCCAGAGATGCTTCGGCAATATAATCAGAGACCGACTCACCTGATGACCACGCCTGAACTTTCTGATGCAGCGTCGTATGGCTAACTTCAATGCCTTGATGTTTTAACTCCGCTGCGGCAGCGCGATAATTCAACTGTGCAGCGAGACGCATCATCGCTGCAGCAACTCTTTGCGTATACCTTCCCTTGAGGTGTTGCTTCGCCTCCCAAGGCACATGAATAGCCCCACATTGACACTTATACTCCCATCTCGGCAGACGCAAAACACCACACAGCGTTGTAAAACTCCGGCTTCTTTGCCGATACCGACGACTTCGCCCTTGACACTCTCGGCACACGACAGACTTTCGAGTCATATCCGGGGCGTTGGCGAGTTCAGAAAGGATACCCTCTGAAAGTCTTTGTCCCCACGAAGCAAGAGCCGCAGAGACTTGCTCCTCTACATCGGAAATCAGGACAGACGGATCGCCTGTCAGGTCTTCAAAAATCTTTTGGACTTCTTCGTTAATCTTTGCTACAATGGAAGGCATGGTATTCTCTCCTTGAAAAATATAATATCTTAGAGAGAATACCATTCTCTACTACAAACTTCAACCCCTAACTCACCAAAAAATCAGTGCCAAAAACTTTACACACCCGGCTGCGTGGATATCTGAGACACTCCAGCGTCGTGTCAGTGACGTGTCAGGTTGGAAATATCTCAAACGTCTCGGTTATACTTTACAAACACCTCGTCCGCAACATCAGGCAGCCGCAACACCCGAGGCACAGCAAACATTTAAAAAAAAACTCAAGGAGCGGGTAGCTACGCTTGAAAGTCAGCACCCAGAGAAACCGGTAGAGATCTGGGCAGAAGACGAGACGCGCTTGGGATTATTGCCGGTTCATCGGCGTGTCTGGGCGAAGCGAGGTGAAAGACCGATAGCCCCCGTGTGTCCGGCATATAAGTGGTTTTATGGTTTCGGTTTTGTCCGTCCACAGACAGGTGAGACCTATTGGCTGCTGATGCCGAGTGTGAGTGTTGAAGTCATGAACCTTGCCTTGGCAGAGTTTGCGCGTGATGTGAACCCGGAAGGCAAGAAACAGATAATCCTTTTGTTAGATCGTGCCGGTTTTCACACGGGTAAGGATTTAGAAGTCCCAGAAGGGATTGAGTTATTTCATTTGCCCCCGTACACACCAGAACTTCAACCTGCCGAACGGCTCTGGCCTTTGTTGCGAGAGGTGGTTGTGAATAAAGTTTTTACAACGCTCTCAGCACTTGAAGAAGCCGTTGTGAAAAGGTGTCAATGGTTCTCTGAAAACACAAAGAAGGTGCAGGCACATGTCGGTTTTCAGTGGATTTGCAAAATGGAAAAATAATACAAATCACGTTAATTTGGTATTATACCTTTCCCACTCTTTTAACATAATTTCCCATTTCATAATTCGGAAACCAACTTTTTTCGCGAAAATAATTCTCGAATCGGGCAGGCGTTCTCACCCGATGCTACTGCTCTAAAGATAGAATTCTTGACAAAGGGGCTTTTGAGACCTCCCAACCACCAAAACACGCAATCCACGAAACTACCATGTGGCTTCTTAATCCCTTTCAAGTTGACGTTTGGCAGATTGACCGCGCGCCGTTTGACGTTCAATCTTTTTAGAGAGTTCTTGACGTTGTTTCAATAATTCGACTTTTAGATTTTTTTCTCGTTCGTAGGCTGCTTGGACACGTGCTATCCGTGCGTTAAGTTCAATGAGTTTTTGCTCATGTTCGCGCGGTGGGCCAGGATACATAAGGAATGCCAAAATAGCATAAAGAGCGACCCAGATACAAATACTTCGGATTATCATTTTCCCTTCCTATTGATTTCTGATCACTTCAAAGACATTTCCGTGTAAATCGACTTTTACCCAGATTGAGTTGGTGACGATTGCATTATAGAGGTTTGTCCCGCGATAATTCATCTGAATAACACGGTAACCTTTTTCGGCATAGTCTATGTAGCGGGTTTCGACATGTTCAAATGACTTTGGGTTATGCATCCGTTCTTTAACATATTCAACGGTATTACGATGCGATCCGTTCCATACCGAAAATTGGAATTTAAAGTCCTCATCAAGTTTGTCTTTCGCTGCTTCTGCGTCTCGCCGCTTGGCAATTTCGGCATGGTATGGGGCATACTCTTTTTCGACTTCAGTGAGTTTCGCCTCTAAATTTTCAACCTCTGCTTTCAAAGCGGTTATCTCGGTATCCTGCATATTCTGCCCGGCAAGCTGCGAGATTTCGGCTGTGAGTTTGTTATACTCGGCTTCTTTTTTGGCATATTCCCATGATTCTATAATAGCACCGAAACAGGTAATGAGGAACAAAACCATGAAGATCTTGTTTCCAATCGCGATTTTTTCACCGTTGCCCAAAACGCGTCTAATAAAGTATAACATAAAACCCCTTACTGTTTGTCTATGGGTTGATAATCCCTGTGGTGGTCCCGGTATAGCGTAGTTTGGAGAGGTCGTATCCGCGGCGTTCGAGTACTAAAAAGAGGGTTTCATCGGTGATGTTTTTCAGTGAACGTGACAAAAGCGCGTTAGGTTAGATTCAGATAGAAAATTGATTATCGGTGTTCGGTCTTCAAAGCCCCCCATGTTCTTATAGCTAATATGTTGGCAGGCACACTCAAATGATTCTTGATAAAATAAGGATGCTTACTCAACATTTCCGCTTCGTTTGCAGCCAGAACATAGCCGTCAATCTTAAGCGTATTGGGGTTATAGGATTAATAATATGTAAAGAAGCCATCATAAATTGCTTATCGACTGGTAGTGCTTCAACTTTGACTTTGAGGGCAGGTTCGTAGTCGTGCGATTTATCGCACGTTCCAAACAAGCAATCATGAAGGTTTCTCGACTACAAACAAAGCAAACCCTTCACAAACTCAACATTGAACGACTACTAGTTGCCGATGGCACCTGCAACTTGCACCAAATCTTGGATGTTAATGGCTCCATCGCCGTTGACATCTGCTGGGTCTCCGCCTGCTGGTACATCCTGTCCTATGCGTGATGCGACGCTCACGAGATCTTGGATATTGACGATGCCATCACCGTTAACATCTGCGGGGATTTCGAGTGTTGGCACGAAAGGTGTGAAGTCCCACAAAAGTATTGTACTATCCGTACTCCCACTAGCGAGTGTTTTTCCATCAGGACTAAACGATATTCTACGGACTCTCTGCGCATACCCAGCGAAGGTGTGCTTAAGTGCACCCGTGTCAACATCCCACAAATGAATTCTATCATTCTTGGTACTAGCGATTGTTTGCCCGTCGGGGCTGAACGATACACTATGGACTCCACTGCTATCCGCAGTAAATGTGTTCATGATCACCCCCGTGTCAACATCTAAAAAATAGATTTTTCCGTCATTACCCCCACTAGCGAGTGTTTTTCCGTCAGGACTAAACGATATTCTACGGACTCTCTGCGCATACCCAGCGAAGGTGTGCTTAAGTGCACCCGTGTCAACATCCCACAAACGGACGGTTTTATCCGTACTCCCACTAGCGAGTGTTTTTCCATCAGGACTAAACGATATACTATAGACACTATCCGTATGCCCAATAATAGTTTGATTGAGCGCGCCTGTAGCAACATCCCATAAACGGATAGCAACATCATTACTCCCACTAGCGAGTGTTTTTCCATCAGGACTAAACGATACGCTATAGACTTCCTGCGTATACCCAGTGAAGGTGTGCTTAAGTGCACCCGTGTCAACATCCCACAAACGGACAGTTTTGTCCGAACTTCCACTAGCGAGTGTTTTTCCATCAGGACTAAAGGACACAGTAGCGACAATCCAGGTATGCCCCACGAGAGTACGCTTGAGTACACCTGTTTCTACATCCCATAAACGGATACGTCCGGTACTATGTCCACTAGCGATTGTTTGACCATCAGGACTATACGATATACTATGGATTTCCCGCGTATACCCAGCGAAGGTGTGCTTAAGTGCACCCGTGTCAACATCCTGCAAATGAATTCTATCATTCTTGGTACTAGCGATTGTTTGCCCGTCGGGGCTGAACGATACACTATGGACTCCACTGCTATCCGCAGTAAATGTGTTCATGATCACCCCCGTGTCAACATCTAAAAAATAGATTTTTCCGTCATTACCCCACTAGCGAGTGTTTTTCCGTCAGGACTAAACGATATACCATTGCCTGCAAAAGAAAAGCTGTGCTTCCGATTGCCTGTTACATCCCATAAACGAAGAAAGCCACCAAACGTAGGGGTGACCCCGGTACTAGCGATTGTTTGCCCGTCGGGGCTGAACAATACACTATGGACCCCCCAGCTATGCCCCCAAAATGTGTCCTTGCGCGCACCTGTTTTAACATCCCACAGCGAGATGTGGGAACCACTCGCACTAACGATTGTTTTTCCATCAGGACTAAACGATATGCTAAGGACATGAGTGTGACTTCCAATTAAAATCTGCTTGAATGCGCCCGTAGAAACATCCCACAAACGGATAGTTTCGTCTGAACTCCCACTGGCGATTGTTTGACCATCGGGACTAAACGATGTGCTAGTGACATTATCTGTATGCCCAATGAAAGTTTGTTTGAGTGTTCCTGTGGCAACATCCCATAAACGGATAGTTCTGTCTGAACCCCCACTGGCGATTGTTTGGCCATCAGGACTAAAGGACATGTTATCGTTAATCCTAGACCCACTCGTAGATCTAGTGAACAGAGAAAGTTTCTTTCCACCTTGGGCATCGTATATCCAGACCCCGATACTGCTATTAACTGCCAAATGCTTGCCATCCGGGGAATACTCGATTCCATAGATAGCCCCCTTAGCCAACCGCCCCTTGGCACCCTCGGGTAAACCCATCTGTGTGTAGTCTTGTGCCATACAGTTCGATAGAAAGACAGTCAAAGTACCTGTCAAAACCAGAATCAATATCAAAACAATCCAAAAATGTTTCATGTTCAAGTGTTACTCCTTAAAAATACTTATAGTAGTCAATAACATGTTCGCCAAGTAACGAGACAAATCGAGTTAGTGCGCGAAAAAACTTCTGTTTAATTTGCAAATCTCGGCTCATGCATAAATCCTTTCAATATTCGCCGCGTGCGTTCCAACCGGGGTACTGTTCTTCCAATGCCTCAAGCGTTTGGGGTGTATAGTAGGGGTGTCCAGCAGGTGGGAATCGGAAAACTTCGCGCTCTGCTGCTGTCAGCGTACCGATGAATTTCGAGAATGTTCCGTGTCGTCCTTTGTCCGTATAATGCCGAAAACCTTCCCAATAGTGATCTGCTCGTCCCAAACCGAATCCCCATGTGTAGCGTTGTCCATCTTCTCGCAGGTAATCGCTTGCCGAGTGCATCGTATAGTTGTTGAAAATACAGAGCGTTCCGCCTTTGCAGACAAGGGGTTCGTATTTAGAGGTATCCCGTTTGTGTTCCTTCGCAAGCAGTCTAAGCGGTGCCTGATCTTCGTCAACATCCTCAAGGTGTACCCAAAAGCCGAGTTGCCCGAATTCACGAGCACTCTCGGACTGTGGTAGCAGTGAGTTGTTGCCGTTATCAATGTGCAAATTGCTCGGATCACTACCGATACCCGGGCCTTTAAATCCGGGATAGCGTACAATCATACACCCGGCACGGAAGTGAATATGCTCCGTTTTCAGAAATTTACGTGCGAATTCCCATGCATCGTGGTCCACGATTCCGCGCAGTAACGCCATTTCAGCGGGCGGGAATTCGGTCAAAATCGCTCTACCGGAGGGTGGGTCATCCTTAACTTCTTCCCATGTCGGGAGTACACGGCGTTGGGCAGCTTGCATCTCCGCAAGTTGTTCACCTGAATAGTAGTCGGGTACAATTAAGTAGCCTTTCACTAAGAGTTCATCAAGCTGTGCATCGGTAAATTTCTTAGGCATGTTGACCTCCATTGGAAAAGTAGGGTGAGTTTGGACAAGAACAGGTTAAAAATTTTTGCTGACAAACCTTGACAACCAAAATGAGTGGCAAAGTCCGTCAGCAAAATTGAAACTCCCCCAGACGGACTCGAACCGCCGACACGATGGTTAACAGCCATCTGCTCTACCAGCTGAGCTATGGGGGAATGTTGATGTTAATTATAACCTATCCGGTTCGCGATTGCAAATTAAATCTCACTTTTTTACAGAATTCCCAAAAAGAATATTTTTTTAGAATAGTGGATCCGCGCGCTTGGTAGAAGCACTGACCGGATCCGTGGCTCCGCGTGCTTGGTTAAAAGCACATCAGAACCTTTTTAATTATACACCATCACAATTCCAAACACAAATTAAATTTCGCTGTCCTTCGGATTATAGAGATGTGTTTTCCAGAATGCTTCTGTATTTAGCACCCGCACACAACTTCGGAACCCGAAACGCCTTGTTTGCCTTTGGTTTCATAGCCATCGCGCTTCCACCAATCCAAACCACCCATGAGTTCCTTAACCTGGAACCCTAATTTCGCCATATTCAGAGCACCTTTGGTAGAAGCATTACAACCGATACCGTCACAGTAGGTTACATACAACTTAGATTTATCAAGTTCACTTGTAGTTGCCTCAGACATTGATCTATGTGGGATATTTATTGATGTTGGTATGTGTTCAAGTGCGTAAGCCTCTGGGGAGCGGGCATCTATGACGACGATAGGTTCTCCGTTATTAAGTGCTTCATAGAGATCCCAAGAATCGGTCTCGTAATTCAGTTTTGCTTGGTAAAATTCAATTTGATTCATAGCTTTGCCTTACGAAGACACAACTTTTCAAGCATGTCGCTCTCGTAACCATCTCCGTATATCTAACCTGCCCTGTGAAAAACCCCAGATAACGGCTATGCCTACCAATACCCAAGCACCATACCATCCTACAGGATAGATAATGTCATGCACCGTATCTCTCAGACCGTCATAGCGCCCATCCATGTAGCGATTAGCGAGTTTACCGACTGTAACGCGACCGATAAAAGCCAATCCAGCGAGCCATAAGTAACCCGCTACGATTCCGAGTAGAACTCTTAGAAACAGAACTCCAAGGAAACGAAGACTCGCTTTGAATTTCTGTATAAACATAGTTTCCACCTCCTGTAAAATTTCGGAAACACAACCGTCCTCAGCGTATATCCACAGTCACATTATACCGACTCGTACCGCTGATTGCGATTCAAATTTCACTTCTACGCCTGCTGTTAGGTAGCAAATCGCGCCTAACCTTAGGTGTAAATCTTAATTTCTTCGGGGTTTACGGCAACAATCCGGGAAATTAGTTCGCTTTCGTCTTCAGATAGCACTTGGATGATATCTGCCCAGACGCGATCTCCTCGTTCTGAGCACTTATATTCATGGATATCGAATTTACGACTGATGACAAGAATTCGGATGTGTTCATCACCATCGTCAAAAACATCAATGAAGTAATCTGGCGTGCTGAAAGAGCCTGCTCTGAGCGTATCGTAAATTTTTTGCTTTAAGGTTTCGGATGCCATTTGTAAGTCCCTCGCTACCAGATTTGAACCTCTTCGGGGGTTGCACCAATCAATAAGGAGACGTATCCCCATTCCTCATCTGAAAGATGCTTTAGGAGTTCATCCCAAATAATATCCCCTCTATCTATCATGGTGTATCCATTAAATTTTCTGCTGACGACAACAACATGGATTAGATCGTCAAACCCATCAGAGACATCAACGTAGTCTTTGGTATCGCTGAAGTAGCCTATTTGGAGCCTACTCTGAATTTTCTGCTTTAGTATTTTACATGCCATGTGTAAATCCTCAGTTAGATATTAGTGTCTATCCAGTGCATAACGTTTTCAATAAAGGTAAGGAATCTGACTGCTTCTTGACGTGTAGTTTGTTTAGTAGTATACCGCCATTGTGGAGTCCATAAGTTTACTGCATGAAACATGTGCCAGATATCCCTATTTTGCTTCAGGCGATTATAGCCTGGAGTAAGTTTTAGCAAATCTTCCAATTGATGTGTAAAAACTGTGCGGTGCGCAGGGAGTATAGAGCGTTGCCGAAGTATGTCATCTAGTGCTTCATCTACTTTCAAATTATGGGTAAAATCGTCTAAATGACGAGCCTCGTTGCTTGTAGGAGCGAGCTGTGCTCGCGATATTTGAACCACAAAATTTAGATGGACAGAACATTAGTTAAATATTTCGTTTATGCTGCACGAACTTTCCTACGTCCACGAGCGGTTATTCGGTAATAGCCTGTTCTTGTCCGCTCTATCAACCCCTCGCTCATCAGATGCTTCTCTGACTGTCCAGTTTTGCTCAAGTAACTCCTTTCATTGTCAGTCAGTGAAAAGTGTTCGGTAAGGTAATCAATAACCTCCACTCGGCGATGTTCTTTTCCGTCCGCGAGAACCCTAAGTGCTGGTTGCTCCATTTCTCTAACTGTAGGCAGAGATATTTTTTCATAAGAGGGTCGTATAGACTGTGTTGATGACTCTTCATCCCGCGAAAAGTTGATCAGGCTACTCAATTCAGTTACTTCATTCTCTATCCATGCTTGAAAATCCACTGGAGAAATCGTCACTTCCCAATCCCCATCTACCTTCTCAACACTCCACCCGGCATCCCGCATCTCCTGTTTACCTTCGCGTCCTTGTGATTGCCAATAGTGCCAGAAACTTTGGGAGATATCATCTCCCTCAACATGGTACTCGTTCAAATGCTTCGTAAAGGTGGTCCCCTGAAAAGTGACAGAATCAGGTGCACTATCATTTAGCGGTAGGTGTTCCTCCAGCTCAGCGAAGTCTTCCTCGTATGCAGTCTCTTCTGATGCCACTATCTCTAATTGCGCGAGACGCTCCTTGCAAGTAGCCAACTCCGCTTCCACATCTTCTAACCGAGTTGACGTAGTCTCAAGACGCTTCTCCAGTTCAGACTTCACCACTTTGAGTGTTGCTAACTGGCTTGACACAGCCTTAAGAGCTTTCTCATATTTTGCTTTCTCTGCGTTCGCTGCCTCCAACCCGTTCGATGTAGCTTTGAGGCTTTTCTTCAATTCAGTCTTTGTTGCTTTCGCGGTCATGAATTGTTCTGACACAGCCTTAAGACGTTCGTCGCAAGAGAGCCATTCCGCTTCCATTTCTTTAAGTTGTTTTGACGTAGTTTCAAGGCACTTTTCCAATTCAGTCTTCTCTGCGTTCACTGCCTCAAGTTGGTCAGACATCTCCACGAGGTGCTCTTTGTAAATAGCATTCTCTGCTTCGACCGAGTGTTCCTCAGCATCACTAGAAAATAGTTGATCTCGGATATCCTCGACTTCACTCTTTGCTTCTGAGCCAATTTCACCGAGCACTTCGGCAACAAGGGACAAGTGTGTTCGAGTACGTTCGGAATCAACATCCTCTGTCCCTGGATGTGCCCACAAGTTTCGACCTTCCACTATAGTTCCAGTTTTATGTTGGACCTTTGAATTGGAATCAAACTCTTGAATGAAGGAACGATCACGATACCAGTGTTTTTTGATAATGTAGGGAAAATCGCTAATATCTATCGCTGCTTCAATGCTTCCGTACCGTTGCCGATTTTGCTCAAATTGTTCTACGCCCCGATCGTCCAAGGAATCAATAATTAAGTCTTCAAGTTTTGCGCCCGGCACTCTTTTTAAGCATCGGACAACGAACTTTCGCATAGCATCAAGGTATATTCTATGTGCTTTACGGAGTGCCTCCTCGTTAGGATAATCCTTCATATTGATGTCTACAAACCCCCATGTAAATAAATTTCCAAAAGTATATCACATTTCCCTTGCATCTACAACTACAAACCAAACTCAAATTACTCCACAGAAAACACCTCAATTTCACCTGTATCAGTCCATCTTGCAACCACACTTCTCTCCGGAATTATCAAGCCGTTATATTCAAACGCATCCGTCCCGAAATTGGCAAACATCTCAACAGTATCCCCAAACACCGTACGTTGGACCTGCTTATCTTCGCCCAGCCATTCAAAGTCGGTCATTGGCTGTCCACCGATCTGCCGATGCAACGGCGAAAAGAAAGCGTAGTGCCGTTTTACCCACGCTTTATGCTTTGAGAATTCTGCCATATTCAGATGATACAACGGCGGCACATTGTAGAGCAACTCTAAGAGTGCCAACGCTTCAATCGCATTCTCAAACTTGAGACTACCAGAACCCCAATGGTTCGTCGTCACAACCGAGTCATGAAATACAATCTGGTAGAGCGGTAAGCGGAAACGAGGATCATAATAGTGATACAGATAGTTCGGTTTGAGAGGCACTTGTTTTATGTGAATCGCGGGTCCCTCAGGGGGCCAGTACCCACCTATGTAGTAAGGCGAAGTTTTAGACTTCATATCTGGGTCACCCCACCCGATGACAGGGAGCGTCATGCCGTGTGCGAAGTGGAGCGTCGCTGCCGAATACGCAGCGCCCCCTTCTGAACCGACGACCATATTGTGGGTATCCCGAATCCATGCGATACGATCCAACCGGGCATTCATATCATCCAACTGCGTTGCAGGATGCGATACTGAATAGTCGTCGTAAAGTTTACCGTAAGCATCGCAGTCGATGAACCACGTATTAAAGTCTGACGGCATCTGTCTAAGAATACCGTTGACGCGATTTTTGACATAAGGCTGTGCCATGAGTGGACTCAGGTGATAGCCTTTCTTTTTAAACCCTCGACTCTTTGTGCCATCTGCATTGACAATTGCACCGGTCTTATAAAGCGAGAGATCAAACTGCGCAGTCTCCCATGTATCTTTTTCATTGGGGTGATGCATACTGTGGTAGGAATCATACGGTCCAACCAGATAACCGAGTTCTTTCGCCTTCGCGACAGCAGTCGGATGCCGAAATCCCTCCTGCCATGAATCAACACCAAGCCAGAGCCTGTCCAACCCATTTTCAGCAAATTGTTCCAATAGTTTCACAGAGAGACCGTCACCCCATTCTTCTGGATGTCGTAGCGTGTCGGAAAACGCGGCGTAGAACAGCAGACAATTGCGACGATACACTTCCGGCAGCGATAGCGTCAATACGTCTCGCGAGATTAACTTTTCTATCTCTGACGTAAGGGGAATCTCTGTCCAAATGGATGGGTTGTAAAAGTCCGGCTTTTCAAGTTGTTCGCTTATGGCACGGCTCACAACTCGTCGGCTGTAGTTAGACGAATGTGCCGATTGATCGATTTCACGAATTGCTTTTTGTGCCTCAGTGTTCAGTTGCGTCCATATCTGCTTTGCGATCTTGCCATCACCACTTAGCCTTGTTGCAAACGTCTTCCAATCTGTCACATCGTATTGACTGAGGAGTTTACCACCCCAGAGATAGATATGTGCAGCACCGAGCAATTTCTCAGCGGCAGGGGTCTTCTGAATCTTTTCAGTAAAGGAAACAAACTCAGCGTTCTGCTTCAACCAGTGTCGGTATTGCTTTGCAGGGGCAACTGGCGATGCTGCGCCAAGCGAAATACGCAATCCATAAGTTTTTCGTTCCCAATTCGGTGTGAAGGCATGCGATACCTGCATACCTAACCTTGATGCTGCTGTCTTACTGAACCGAATTTGGTTGTTGAAGGGATTCGTCAAAATGTAGGTAAGTGTTCGCTCGTCGAGATCCAATCCCCAAAACGGCATTGAGAGACCTGCGGTTGTGTCTATCGGTCCCTGTTCGGATAAAAAATCCTGCCATGTAACGTCATCTTTCGGGACGTAACTCCCCTCAAAAAAGGGCAGGACATAACCATGGAGAGACGGAAAATCTTCAATAACGGGCCAGGTCAAACTCAAGGCATCACTTTCAAGTTTATCTTGAATGAATTCAACGGATAGTGATTCACCTATCAATTCAAAGCGAACGGTCAGAAAATGCTCAGGAAGTTTCCAACTGACGGCATTGTCCTTTTGAGTAAATTCCGTCACATTGCTAAATCCGGTTTGCGCAGACGAAATCGGCACTGCCGTTTTCTCGCCTATAGGGTAGGCATTCACAGCAATTGATTGCGTTGTGATGTCAACTGCCCACACACTGTTGCTGAGACGAACGGTTTCCGGTGCTGCACTTACACCCATAGAGATCAATAGAAATATCGCTATAATAGATAAGATGTAAAATCGCACGTTGGACAATGGCACCTATCCCTGTCTATTCTGTCAATATCTGTCGTGAAATGGCGCGCTTGGGAAACGCGCCAACGGATAAAAATGCTTAACTTGACAATTCTTCCCACAACGCCCGATAAAAATTCATCACGCGCACAGGGTCAGAACTTCCTGCAATTTCTGCAAGGCAGTACCCCGAATACCCGGACGCTTTCAACGACGTAAAGAGTTCGCGCCAAGGATACTCGCGTCGGTGGAGTTCCGTGATATGCACCAACCCGATTCTGCCTTTGACGAGGTCAAAGTTATTCTGAATAGAACCGTTTTCGACTTCACCGAAGTTGGAATTCCAGCAGACATAGACATTATCGTGGTCAGCAACATCAATAATCGTTCGGATATGCCGGAGTTCGGAGGTGCCACCGCCGTGTACTTCCAACCGAATTTGTACGCCGAGGTCCGCAGCGAATTCGCCACACTCGCGCAACGCCAACCCGATCTGTTCCAGCGTCTTTTCGACAGGCACTTCACTCGGTAGCCCATTCGGACGCACCTTTACACCGGGTGCCCCGACATCTGCTGCGAGTTGAGAATACACCTTCGTGCCCTCAATATTCTGTCGAACGGCTGCTTGATCTACGGCATGATAGTCAAACGCGGAACCCAAGCCAGCAATCTCAATCGGGGAATCGTCGAATTGTTGTTTTACCGCTGCCCGTTCGTTTGCAGAGAGTTCAATCTCAACGCCGTGGGCATGCGTTGTCCGCAATTCCACGCCTTTGAATCCTGTCTCTACACATTTTTCAATGATCGTGGGAATATCCCAATCTTTTGCCATATTATACGTAACTAAACCAAGCTTCATAAAATCTCCTTATTCAAAAAGTTGTGCCACTTGACACGAAAAACCTTCAACCACATCTTCACCGGTAAGTGTATCTTCGCACGTAAGCGTTTTGATGTTTGTTTTAGAACGATAGACTGTCACCGTTTGGCCTACAGGTTCAATAACCCAAACGAGACGAGTTCCAGCGTCCAGATAGACGAAAGCCTTTTCAATAACACGATACTGAATATCTGTTGGTGAAACTATCTCAATTGCGAGATCAGGTGGGATTGAGAACGCTTTGCGCCTGTCATCAGGTAATCTCGCTAATGCAACAAACGCAACATCAGGCATCAACATCCGGTCGCCAATCAGGAAACCTATATCCGATGTATAGACACGACCGAGTTGATTAGCACGAACATGCGAATATAGATACCACTGTACATTAGAACTAATATCACCGTGTTCACCTGATGTGGGTGGCATTAGTATCAATTCTCCTTTCACATATTCGTATCCCTCTAAATCACTTTCCAGAAATTCCTCCAGCGTCATCGCGCCGTGTTCCGGCGGGGGCATTTCTTGTGTGAATTCGCGGGCATCTTGTTGACTCATTTCTCATTCCTCCGCGGTAAGTTTACCGAGTTCCAAATTTATCTATTCAAAAAGTTGTGCCACCTGACACGAAAAACCTTCAACCACATCTTCACCCGTGAGCGTATCATTAATCCCTAACACCTTGATAGGTGTTTCGGATCGATATACTCGCACTGTTTGTGAAGTGGGTTCCACAATCCAAACCATTTTCGTACCTGCCTCCAGATAGTCAAGTGCTTTCCTTACGACGCTCCGAAAAGCATCTGATGGCGAGACGACTTCAACGGCAAGATCCGGTGGGTTTGGAAACACCTTACTTGGATCATCTGGCATTCGTGCCAATGAAACAAATGCAACATCTGGCATCAACACACGCTCACCGACTTTGAAGCCTGTGTCTGGAAAATAGATATCCCCGAGTTGATTCTCACGAACGTATAAACCCAAAGGTAAAACGAGGTTCACACTAATTCTCCCATGTTCCACTGAGGTAGGCGGCATCGGTATTAATTCCCCTTTCACATATTCATATCCCTCTAAATCACTTTCCAGAAATTCCTCCAGCGTCATCGCGCCGTGTTCCGGCGGGGGCATTTCTTGTGTGAATTCGCGGGCATCTTGTTGACTCATTTCTCATTCCTCCACGGTAAGTTTACCGAGTTCCAAATTTATCTATTCAAAAAGTTGTGCCACCTGACACGAAAAACCTTCAACCACATCTTCACCCGTGAGCATATCTTCAAACGTGAGTAACTTGATATCTGTTCTGGAGCGGTACACGGTTACCGTCTCTCCGACAGGTTCAATAATCCAGACGAGTCGCGTGCCAGCGTTGAGATAGGCAAATGCCTTTTCGACAATACGATACTGAATATCTGTCGGTGAGAGGACTTCAACCGCCAGATCCGGTGGTACCGGGGAGCCTTGGCGTCTGTTTTCTGGCAACCGTGCTGTTGAAACAAACGCGACATCTGGTTTAACCAATCGGTCCCCCAATTTAAAGTCTGTATCTGCTGGGTACAAACGCCCTAACTGATTCTCACGAACGTGCAAACTCAAAAGAAAACTGAGATTCATACTGATTTCACCGTGTTCCATTGTCGGTGGTGCCATCGGTATTAACTTTCCTTTCACGTATTCATATCCCTCTAAATCGCTCTCAAGAAAATCCTCTAATGTCATATCGGTCTCTAACGGCGCGAGGGATATCGCCGCTTGTTCATATCCATTTTTCGGAATGTCCATCAGAATCTCTCCTGTTTCGATGTCTACCATTTTCAATTGTATTACACCGAATTATTTGCTATAATGTTCCTTAAACCAATAAGGTGAGGAGAACACCACCATGGCTTATGCACTTGAAGATGAATTTGGTGACATTATCGGTAAAGCCCGGCGCGGGCAAAACCTGTCTCAAAGCGAAATCACAACTGCTGCGGGTATTACAGAGGCACAACTTGCTCGTATGGAAAAGTATACCTTAAAACCGACTGAAACGCAAGTCTTTCGTATCGCAGAAGTACTGAATTTGGACGGAGCTAAACTCCTTGACATTGCAACAGAGCAGTGGGAACCAGAACCATCCGAGCAGACTAACGACGCAACCCTTGAAGTTATCACAATTAGTGCACCTGTCGGCGGATGGCCCGTCAACGCCTATCTTTTGATCTGCAAAGCGACCGACGACGCTGCGATTATCGACACCGCCGCGCATCCAGACCTCATCTTGGAACAGCTCGATGCTCGTAATGTGAATCCGACGACGATACTCCTGACACATGCCCACAGCGACCATACCGATGGATTATCGCAGCTTCAAACCGAAACCGGATGTGAGACCTATATCCATAAGAACGAACCGAAACCGCGGAGCAAGAAAAAATTACGTGAGGTTGCACACGGCGATGTTCTCTCTATTGGTGAGCTTATAGTAAGTATCGTCAATACACCCGGACATACGCCGGGTGGATGTAGTTTCCTCACGCAGCGCGTAGCGTTCGTTGGCGACGCGATCTTCGCTGGCTCTGTCGGTGGACCTAACATCTCCTATCAGGATGAAATTGAGAGCGTTCGTGACAATCTATTGTCACTTCCAGACACAGTTATACTTTTTCCGGGACACGGCCCCACTACTACTGTGGGTGAAGAGAAATTACACAACCCATTTTTCTAAGGTTTTGTCTATGCCCAATCTGGCATAGGTGTCATGTTGCCTTGAACGCTGTATAACCACATTAAAGTGCTCAATTAGAAGGTACACCGCCACAGTTTAATAACAGAAGGTCTGACTCTTGATCTCGTATCTCCTCCAGCGTTTTCTTTCGATCGGTTTATCCCTTTTAGCGGTATCGCTCCTCGTTTTTTTGATGGTGCATCTGATTCCAGGCGATGCCGCTGTCGCTATTTTGGGAGAACGTGCTAACGAAAAAGCACTTACCGAACTGCGAGAGGAGATGGGACTCGACAAACCTTTGTACCACCAATACGCCAAATTCTTATGGGATGCTGCACATCTCGACTTCGGACGCTCCTTTAAAACGAAACAACCCGTTGTCGATGAAATCAGACGTTATTTCCCAGCAACGGCTGAATTAACCCTTGCAGCGATGGTATTTTCGATTTTGTTCGGCATCACTGCTGGTATTATTGCCGCCATCTCTCGCGGAACGTTTTTGGACTATTTCTCCATGTCAGTATCCCTCGCCGGAATTTCTATGCCAATCTTCTGGCTCGGATTGATGCTCATTCTGCTTTTTTCCTACTTTCTTCCGATACTACCAAGCAGTGGTCGGTTGGATGTTATCTTGGATTTAGACGTGCAGACACGCACCGGCTTTTACCTTATTGATACACTTCTTACAGGCAACTTCGCCGCCTTCCGAAGTGCTATTTCACATCTCATTCTCCCTGCGATTACATTAGGTACTATCCCCTTAGCGATTATTGCCCGGATGACCCGTTCCAGTCTACTTGAAGTGCTAAATCAACCGTATATTACGACGGCTTATGCGAAAGGTTTACCGCGGTGGAAGGTTATCAGCAAACACGCAATGAAAAATAGTATGGTCCCCGTTTTGACAGTTATCGGATTAGAATTCGGCTATCTACTCGGTGGTGCGATCTTAACCGAACATATCTTCTCTTGGCCCGGACTCGGTTCATGGTTGCGCGCCGCCGTTGAGGCGCGCGATGTCCGTGCTGTGCAAGGTGGCGTGCTTTTCGTTGCAACCGTCTTTATGCTTGTCAATCTTATCGTGGATATGTTGTATGCCTACTTCGACCCGCGTATCCGAGTAGGAGACGAAGCGAAATGAGCACTTTAACAACCACCAGCAGCCAACAAGATATCTTTCGGAAACTCTTAAAACACCGTTCCGCCACTATTGGCGCATCAATTATCATATTTTTTATTGTCGTCGCCATCTTCGCACCACTCATTGCGACACATGATCCAAGACAAGCGCATATCGTTGAACGTCTCCAAGGCGGGTCCACATCACACTACTTCGGTACCGATAAAGTGGGACGAGACATTTTCAGCAGGATCGTCTACGGCACTCGTATCTCTCTGAAGGTTGGACTTATCGCGATGACCTTTTCAGTCGGTTTCGGCACGCTCTTCGGTGCAATTGCTGGTTACTACGGCGGAAGGTTCGACAACCTTATCATGCGCGTGATGGACATGATGCTGGCAATGCCAAGCATTCTCCTCGCTATGGTTATCGTGACAATTCTGGGACAGAGTCTCACAAATGCGATTATCGCCGTGTCAATCGTCTATATTCCACAATACGCTCGAATCTTGCGCGCCGTAGTTCTTAAAGTCCGCGAATTAGACTATGTTACCGCCGCGAAGGTGATTGGTGCAAGCAACAACCGTATTATCTGTACGACCATTCTTCCGAATTGCCTTGCACCGTTGATTGTCCAAGCGACCTTAGGTATCGGCGCAGCCATTTTAGATGCGGCAGGACTTAGCTTCTTAGGACTCGGGGCAGAAATCGGTGAACCGGAATGGGGGGCTATGCTCAACGAAAACCGTGATCTGATCCGCCGTTCACCCTTGGCTGTTACCGCTCCGGGTGTCGCTATCTTCCTTATCGTCTTAGGCTTCAACCTTCTCGGCGATGCACTCCGAGATGCACTTGATCCGCAGATAAATTGAAAACAAACGCGTTCCGGCTGAGCAGGAAAACAGAAATTTGACAGACATAATCCAGATTTTTTTGACACGCCCTATTTTTGGTGGTATAATTGAATGTGAATGCAAATTTAACCCATTGAGGTTTAATCTTTTATGAGATCTGCTTTAAAGGCTCATTTTTTGAAAATGAGTCTCAATATCACAAATTCAGACCTTCCACAAGACAAATATCAATTACCTGCCTTCTTTCCTAACGGAAAACCACGATTTACACCTCATATATTTTTCGCTTTTATCGGTATGCTGCTGTGCCTCTTCACTGTCGCCGCTGAAGCTGCAACGCGAGAATATTGGATTGCTGCCGAGAAAGTCGAATGGAATTACGCACCGAGCGGACAAAATCTCATCAGACCCAATATGGGACTCGACGTTTGGGGCAAAGCACTCGTCTATGAAAAATACCGCTATATTCAATATACCGACGACACCTATACAACACGAGTCGAACAACCCGTGTGGATGGGTATCCTCGGACCACAACTGCATGCTGTTGAGGGCGATAGCGTAAAGGTGCATTTCCTCAATCGCGCCGATAAACCCCTTAGCATCCACGTTCACGGGTTACAATACGACGAAGACAACGAAGGCGCGGATATGAAAGGATCCGGTGCCGTTGTTAAACCGGGAAGCATGTTCACCTACCATTGGGAAGCAGACAACGATTCTGCCCCTGGTCCGAACGACCCGTCGTCTATTGTCTGGCTTTACCACTCGCACGTCAATGCTGTCACAGAGGTTTATGACGGTTTAATTGGAACTGTTGTGGTCACGAAAAAAGGTATGGAACGCGCACCAAACGATCCTCGTCCTAAAGATATTGACAAAGCGTTCACCACGCTGTTCCTAATCTTCAATGAAAATGACCGAAAAATCGTCGAAAGCGGACAGAACGAGGCTTATGTCTCACCTGAAGAAGCAGAAGAGGGGAATCTCAAGCACACGATTAACGGGTTTATCTTCGGAAATCTGCAAGGTCTGGAAGTCGAACAACACGATCGAGTACGTTGGTATCTCATCGGGTTGGGCACTGAAGTCGATATGCACACCGCACACTGGCACGGTCAGACTGTGCTAAACGCTGGGAAACGTACCGATGTTGTAGAACTACTCCCCGGTAGTATGGTTACTGTAGATATGATAGCGAAAACACTCGGCAATTGGCTCTACCACTGCCACGTTGCCGACCATATTACGGCAGGCATGAATACACGCTGGCGAGTCGTGCCAAAGCATTGATAAAATTGCCATACTGTGTATCTGTCCAATAACCTTGAACTTTTTGCTGCTGTATCTGACAAAATTTATACCAGTTTTGATCCGGTGTACACACATTCAGTCTATCAATTTATCAAAGGAGATACGATGTTTACGAATCGAACGAGTTTGTTTAATTACGTTTTGCCAATTTTGCTCTTATTCACCGTCATCGGGACGGTTCACGCTGAAACACTGACTGTCTATTCCGGACGCAGCAAAAGCCTCGTTGAACCGATTATCAAACAGTTTGAAAAAGAGACCGGTATCCAAGTGAAGGTGAGTTACGCCAATACGCCACAGTTAGCCGCCACGCTCTTAACAGAGGGGGACAAAAGCCCCGCCGCACTCTTTTGGGCACAAGATGCTGGCGCGCTCGGTGCCGTTAGTAAAAAGGCGATGTTTGAAAAACTGCCAGAATCTATACTCGCTCAAGTTCCTTCGGATTTCCGTGATGCCGACGGCTTCTGGGTAGCGACAAGCGGCAGGGCGCGCGTACTCGCATATTCCCCAGAACGCGTTAAAATGGAAGAACTTCCTCAAAGCGTTTTCGATTTAATACAACCGATGTGGAAAGGTAGAGTCGGTTGGGCACCAACAAATGCGTCTTTCCAAGCGTTTGTCACTTCTCTCCGTGTACAAGTAGGTGAAGAAAGAACCGAGGAATGGCTACGTGGGATGAAAGCAAACGGAGTCAAAAAATACGCCAAAAACACACCCATCATAGAGGCACTCGCTGCAGGCGAAATTGATGTTGGTTTGCCGAACCACTATTACCTCCTCCGTTTCAAAAAAGGGAATTCCGGTTTTCCTGTGGCACAAACTTTCTTTAAGGCAGATGACCCGGGCAACCTCGTCAATGTTGCCGGTATCGGACTGCTGAAGAGTAGCAAAAACAAAGATACAGCCTTGAAGTTAGTGGAATTTTTGTTATCCGCCAAAGCACAGCAGTACTTTACCAGTGACGTATTTGAATACCCTGTTATTGACGGTGTAATCCCAAATGTGAATCTGTTACCTTTATCCGAGCTGCTCCAGCTGGCTCCTACATTCAACCTGAATGAAATGGACGACCTTGACGGTACAGTTGATTTACTACGGCGCGTCGAAATTCTATAGAGGTGGTGAACCTCACTTGGGAGATTGAGATTACGGAATTTGGATGCCAAATTTAAAAACAGTTAGTTCACACCGTTATTTCTCTACTTCTGCTGTCGTGGCAGGCATTCCGATTGTTATGGTCGGCATTGGTGGCCTCATCCCGTTGGTTTACCTACTTACCAAAGCGTTTTCAGCGGAAGGCAGCGCACTGATTCAAATTGTCTTCCGCTGGCGAAACGCGAGACTGTTCCTCAATACGCTGCTACTGACAGCAGGTGTTTTGGCTCTTGACCTACTCATAGCAACTCCCGCGGCGTGGTTAACAAGTCGGGTAAACCTAAAGGGTAAACGTCTCTTTACGGTGCTGTGTGCGCTACCGCTCGCCATTCCGGGCTATGTGATGGCATACGCACTGTTGGCACTCGGCGGAAATACTGGTATTGTCGCCCAGTTATTTGGCACGAGTATCCCACGCCTCAGCGGTTACTGGGGCGCGCTCCTCGCACTCAGTGCCTACACGAGTCCTTACCTCTTTCTGAATCTACGCACCGCCTTGTTAGGGCTCGATCCGAGTCTTGAAGAATCCGCTCGGAGTCTCGGCTATCGGTATTACGAAACTTTCTTCCATGTCATCCTCCCGCAACTCCGTCCTGCCTTTTATGCAAGCGGACTTCTCATTAGTTTACATGTGCTTGGCGACTTTGGCGTTGTGTCATTGATGCGTTATGAAACTTTTAGTTACGCACTTTACACAGAATACACGCTCTCCTTCGAGCATATCTATGCGGCATGGCTTGCCTTGATGCTTCTCGCTTTTACCGGGTGCCTACTCTACCTTGAAGCAAAGTTGTTAAATAAAGTAGCCCTCCATCGCGCCGGGCGCGGTACTTCCCGCCAATTGTCGCAGGTTCAACTCGGCGCGTGGCACACCCCCGCTCATCTGTATCTGGGTTCGCTAGCGTTTGTAACAGTAATTGTGCCCGCCGGTGCCATCTTTCTTTGGGTATTCAGAGGCTTTAATCCGAATGCATTGAAAGGTCTTTTAGAAGCACTCGTCGGGTCACTGTCGATTGCAATACCTGCGGGGATTCTGTGCGCGCTTCTCGCGGTACCGTTCGCTTACATAGGTGTTCGATACCCATCACGCATCTCAAACGCGTTGGCGCGCATCGCCTATGTCGTTTACGCCATACCACCGCTCGCATTCGCGTTATCGCTCATCTTTTTTCTTTTAAACACCGCGTCATTTATCTACAAGACACTTCCGGTGCTAATCTACGCGTGTACCCTACACTTTCTGGCAGAAGCGATCGGACCGGTCCGAAGTGCGCTCTACCAAGCCTCACCGAACTTAGAGGAGGCGGCGCGCTCGCTTGGGTACTCACGCATACAGGCATTTTTCAGAACGCTCTTCCCAATTCTGACGCGTGGTATGCTTACTGCCACTGCTCTGGTTTTCCTTGCAACAATGAAAGAACTCCCTTTGACTTTTCTCTTATCCCCTCCTGGATACGAAACGCTTGCCCTCAATGTCTGGAGTTACACAACTGAAGCCATGTTCGCTGAAGCAGCACCTTATGCACTCGCCATTCTGATCTTTTCGGGGGTGTTTGTCGGTGTTCTGATTCGTCATGAAGAATAGATACAAACGGTGGTTTAGCCTCGGAAGTGAAGTCTCATTTGAAGTAATATTTTAACACCCCAAGCAGTTTATCGGGAAAATGAACAAATTGCCAACAATTTCTCCACAAATTTGTCTTGTTATGGTAGACTATCACATAAATCTTCAATCGACAAACTGGAATGAACACATTATTTGAATTTTTAACGATACCACCGCTTGTAACACTTGGTGCTGATGCCCTGAGGCTGCTACTCTCGTTTGCCCTGAGCATTTTTATTGTTAACATCTACCAATGGACGCACACTAAAGTCCCACAAAAATCATTTACCGACACACTTATTCTCCTGTGCATGATAATCTCAGTGGTGATGGTGATTATCGGCGACAGCATTGCACGGGCGTTCAGTTTAGTCGGCGCCCTGTCCATTATTCGATTCCGGACTGCTATTCAAGATCCGCGCGATATTGGCTTTGTTTTTTACGCGTTAGCTGTTGGTATGGCAGTCGGGGCAGGAAACCCTTCTGTCGCGATTCTGACGACATTTCTCATCGGTGCCATTATCCTCTGTATGTACCATTGGCACCAACGCTTCAGTAACGATAACGAATTTAGTGTAGAATTCTGTCTGCCCCCTGACCGTAACTCCGAAACCGTCTATCGCTCTGTTTTCGACAAGCACCTGATTTACGAACGCCTACTTGAAAAACGGATCAAGAAAACCCAAATGGTTGAACTAACATACCGGATTAGATTAGAAAATCCACAAGAGTGGCTTACATTTTTTAATGAACTCTCAGGGATTGAAAATGTCACAGAAGTGAGAATGGATAAAGAATAAAACGCAGCAAGCACGGAAAATCCGAACCTCCGTATATGAAACAAGTCTAAAACTAAAAGGAGAACATGGAGAACATAATGAAACAACTTAAAATAACAATCGCCCTTATGCTAATAATTGCCGGTTGGACGATGCATGTCAATGCCCAAGACAACGAGAAATCGGCGAAACTCTCAGATGAACAGAAACGGTTTGACCTCAATGGAGATGGCAAACTGAGTGATGAAGAGGACGATCTCAGGCTTCGAGTCACAGGTTTAGAAGCGTTCACCGGAGACAAACTAAGCCGCGAAGAGATTGAGAAGTTGCAAAGCAACATTCCTCCTGATAGAGGTTTTGGCAGGGGCCCCGGCGGAATGCCGCCCTTTGGTGGTGGACGAGGCGGACCGCGCCCTCCAGAAAAACTGGTTGAACAATTTGATACAGACAAGGATGGGAAATTAACCGGTGCCGAACGAGAAGCCGCACTCAGCACGCGCGGCGGCGGAAATGTTTCTTTAATATCCGAGGCAGACTTACGCAACAGTGCCCAGACAGATGTAGAGACAAGCCTCGCTTCTATACCAGAGGGTTCACCTTCACTCTACGACGCTAAAACACTGCGCACCCTTTACCTCCGATTCCACCATGAAGATTGGTCTGAACAGATGAACGCATTTTATCGCACGGATATTGAGGTTCCGGCAGATCTCATTGTCGATGGAAAGGTTTATCCGGGGGTTGGTGTCCACTTTCGCGGCACTTCTTCCTACTTCACAGTTAGATCGGATAAAAAATCTTTCAATATCGCCGTCGACTACGGTAAAGACGGGCAACGTCTCTACGGATATAAAACGCTTAACCTACTTAATGGTCACGTTGATGCCTCTTTCCTGCGCGAAGTACTCTACAATCGGATTGCGCGCGACTACGTCCCAGCGATGAAAACGAATCTTGTAAAACTTGTTATCAACGGCGAAAACTGGGGTGTTTATATTAATCTACAGCAATATAACAAAGATTTTCTGGCGGAGCAGTTCGGCACAAAAGGGGGAGTACGTTGGAAAGTAGGTCCCGGTAGAGGCGGTGCCCTGATTTATGCGGGGGATGATCCCGCAGCGTATCAAGAAACGTATCAACTCAAAACTAACAATGTTGAAGCCCCTTGGGAAGGCCTTATCGCGCTCTGTAAAATGCTTGACGAAACGACTTCTGATGCAGAACTTACGGAAAATCTACCATCTCTACTTAACATTGACCAGGTGCTGTGGCAGCTTGCAGTCTCAAACGTCTTTATGGACGACGACGGCTACATCCACAAAGGCGGCGATTACGCTATCTATCAAGACGTTACGGGTAGATTCCATCTTATACCGCATGATAACAACGAAAGTCTCAGATTCGGCAGAGAGGGACGCGGGGGGCCTGGCGGTGGAGGTCCCGGCGGTTGGTCATGGGGCGATTTAGAAAATGGAATGGCATCTCCTGTCGCGCATGAAGGCAATGCAGCGCGCCCACTGATTCATCGGTTGCTTTCAAATCCGGAGTGGCGTGCCCGCTATCTCGCACATGTCCGTACGGTTGTCGATGAACGGCTGGATTGGGAAGTGTTAGGTCCCATTGTCAACGAATATCAAGAACTCATTGATGCAGAAGTCCAGCAAGACGATAAGAAACTCTACGGCTACGAAGATTTTGCGACCAGAACACCGGCAGATCTTGAGCGTTTTGTAACCCAAAGGCGCGAATACCTCCGCAACCATCCAGAACTCAACAAACCGTCACCCAAGATTACTACTGTTGAAATTGGATCCGGAACTTCACCAGTAGCCAATCAACCTGTCTCGGTTAAAGCGACACTGGATAAATCACTTGCAGCAGATTCGGTTTTTTTGTATTATAGTATTGATCGGTATGCCGTTTTTAATCAGGTTAAGATGACAGAGGAAAAGGATAGTTTTGTTGGGTACATCCCGGCTTTTCCAGTAAACACAATAGTCTATTATTATGTTGAGGCAAATGCGGTGAAGACACACGGCACGACAGCCTTTTCACCAGCACGTGCGGAGCAGGGTGCCGCACACTATCAAGTCGGTGTCCCCGTTGTGAAAGAGAGTCCTATTGTCATTAATGAGCTGATGGCATTCAATACTAAGAGCCTCGCTGATCCACAAGGACAATACGAAGACTGGCTTGAACTCCACAACCTCAGCAACAACACACTGAACCTCACTGGAATGTACCTGACAGATAACATCGACAATCTCAAAAAATGGGCATTTCCAGAGAACACCACGATTCCTGCACACGGGTATCTCCTTGTGTGGTTAGATGAAGATGGTAAAGCTAAGGCAGGGCTCCACGCCAACTTTAAGCTGTCTCGTAATGGCGAAACAGTGATGCTTGTTGATACTGACACGCATGATAATCAAGTACTTGATACAGTTGCATTTGAAAAACAGGAGAAGGATGTTGCCCTCGGCAGATGGCCGAACGGTAGTGGCAAACTCAAACAGGTCCAAACGACACCGGGTAAAGAAAACGTGCTTAAATAAAACAAAACGAACCTTTTGTTTTGTTAGATGTCTAATTGCACAAGAAGACCGTTTCGTTTTCGTCTATATGTTGGAAATCCGCTCGCTTCAAGCGTCATTTCTGCCCGAAAATCACGGTTCTGTGAGAATTGAATGGCACTGAATTGAAGAAGCACTCTCTTTATCCTTGCAGTTTGGAGAAGAAGTATGCCCGTTGCAACCCGTACATCTACTATGGAAACCTATTCAGAGATGGGCAAAACCGAAGAATTGGATCCTACTCAGGAACGAGAGATTGTTTTGCGCTGTCAAAATGGCGATGCCGATGCGATGGGAACTCTTATAATCCGATATCAACATTGGGTCTATAACATCGCTTACGGTATACTCGGCCATCACCAAGACGCGGAAGATGTCGCGCAAGATGCTTTCGTCTCTGCATGGGAAAACATCGGGAAATTCCAGTTTCGTTCCCGATTCTCTACATGGCTCTACCGTATTGTCAAAAATAAATGCCTTAACCATATTGACCAGTACCAACGCCGAAAAACTGACCCCACAGAGATCGACGATTCACAACCGTGGGTACCGCTTGATACAGTAACACCTGAAGAAGAAGCACTGCGTACTGAAGAGAAGGAAATCGTCCACGCCGCTCTCGCGAAACTCAAACCCAGCTATAGAGAAATTCTGGTGCTAAGAGAACTGCGAGATATGACTTATGAAGAAATAGCAGAAATCCTGGGATGTACACTGGGTCGGGTCAAATCCCGTTTACATGAAGCACGGAAAGCATTAAAAAAAGAACTGGAGCGAGTCGAGTGGTAAACGTCTCTTACCGCTATTCTCGATTAAAAATATGAACCACAAACGTATTCAAGACGAGCTATCTGCTTATTTAGATAATGAATTATCACTAAGCAGGCACGAACAGGTTGAAGCACATCTCCGTTCCTGCAACGAGTGTTCTGATATGCTATCGGCGTTCCAGCAGAACCGTCAGATGGTCGCTGACCTTTCGCATCCAGTCTCATCGACGCTTAAAGACGCTGTGATGGCTAAAATACACACGCAGTTTCAAGATGAATTATCAGCCTATTTAGACAACGAATTAGCCCCTGCTATGCACCAGCGGATTGAAGCACACCTTCACGCCTGCAGCGAGTGTTCCGACATGTTATCAGCGTTCCGCGAGAACCGCGCGCAGATCAAAAGGTTTGAGCATCCCGCGCCGGCATCTATTCAAGACGCTGTAATGGCAACAATACGCCAACAAGCAGCAGAGGCACGTGTAGAGGAACCTGCGCGCACACCATGGTTACAAAATATCGGTCAATCGCTACCCGACCTCGGACGCTGGTTTTTCCGTCCTCTAACAGCAGGTGCAACCGGTATCCTGACGCTTGCACTGATTTTGGGGGCACTCTACTTTCATCCGACAACACCGCAAGATAGAGAGACGCTCGACTTCTACTTCGGACTTCACACCGAGCAACTCGCAGACAACCCACTGAAGTCAAACGTCGGTAGCCCGCTCAGCCAAGACGTTTCGTCTATAGAAAACGTTGACGATACTGAAGAACTGTTTCTTGACCTCTATCTCGAAAATGTAGGAGATTGAATTTTCCAACAGGTGAATCCATGCGAACGCATAAGCATCTAAACCTTCATAAAGACATGCGATTTAAATGCAATCCCTTTTGGTCTGCAGCAGTTTTAGCCATTTTGCTGTGGACACCACACACGCTTTTTGCTGACATCAGTACGCTCGAACGCATTGTAGAAGCCGAGCGTAAAGTCGCTTACGTCGGCGCTCGCCTGAGAACATCCAGTTCGTCAAGAGGCACACGTACTTTTGAAGAGCATGTCATTCACAAATCTGAAGATGCCTCGTACAGGAAAATCGTATCTGTAGTCGGTGAACGTAGATCGGTCAACGGTCAGCCAAACAGAGATGAACGCCAGAACGACAGCAGACGAAGAGACAACAACGAGAATCGCAGAGAGCGTCCGGAAAGGAATCGTGACCGGAATGAATGGCGACAAATTAAAAGTCTATTTTCTGAAAAGGAGATTAAACTGATTGCACAAAACTACAACTTGGAAAAATCAGCATCCGCAGAAAAAATAATGAATTATGAAACGGACATCTTAACGATCACACCTAAATTCGCGAGTAGACCCACAAAGCGAATCTTTTTTGCCCGTGAAAACGGGGTTATCTTGCGGGTAGAGGACCTGGACGCTGAAGGCGTTCTTCGGGAGATGTTTGTCTATACCCGAATTAGTTTCAATCCTGAAGCTGTTGAGAACAAATGGAAAGCCATTCAAAAAGAGATTAGACCCGAACAGCGGCGCAGTTTCCCAGTTTTGCTTACCGAAGCCGAAAAAACGCTTAAAACCAAGCCTGTCCACCCTGACTATCTGCCACCAGGATTCCAGTTTCAGGATGTTCGAGGTATAAAAAGTAGAGATAACAATTCAATTCTTCTTGAATATACAGATGGATTGGTAAATTTCACGCTGTTTGAAAAATCGGGCGAGCCACCCCGCGTCAACGAGAGACAACGCAGAAGAGAAAGTGAGATTGAACTTGGAGGTCAAAAGGTGCATACACAGCGGTTCGGAACGACGGATGCCTTCAGATGGTCGGGAGCGAAAATCCACTTCTTCTTGGTTGGTGCGATACCTACTACCGAGATGCAGAAGGTAGTAGAGTCAGTTATACACAAAGAAAAAAAGAAATAAGGAGAAAGTATGCAGATATACTATGCCCTCATGTTAGGTATAATTGTTACCGGTTTTTTATTCGTAGTAAGTGCTGCTGATGAAAAGGCTGAACTCGAAAAATCACCACGCCACGGCGAATGGGTGAAAGTCACAACTCCCAATGACCGTGTTATTAACACATTTATTGTTTATCCAGAGGTAAAAGAGCCAGCAACAGCTATCATTGTCATCCACGAAATTTTCGGGTTAACCGATTGGATTCGACTTGTCGCAGATAGACTTGCCGCTGAAGGGTTTGTCGCTATTTGCCCAGACCTGCTTTCCGGCATGGGACCTGATGGTGGCGGTACAGAGAGTTTCGACTCCGGTGACGATGTCCGACGCACTATCCGAGAACTCCCTGCCTCTCAAGTCGTATCGGATTTGGACGCTGTCCAGAAATACGTCCGAGACCTCCCCTCAACGAACGATAAAGTCGCTGTCTCTGGATTCTGTTGGGGCGGTGGAAAAACGTTCAGTTATGCAGTCCATTCCGACACAATAGCGGCTGGCTTCGTATTTTACGGTTCCGCGCCACCGCCGGAAGATGTGCCCAAGATTTCAGCACCAGTCTACGGCTTTTATGGCAAGAGCGATAACCGTATCAATGCCACAATTGATGCCACAAAGGAAGCAGCGGATGCTGCAAATGTTACATACGAACCGGTCATCTATGAAGGGGTTGGTCACGCTTTCTTGAGGCGCGGTATGGGGGAAGACGCGGACGAAGCACAAAAAGCTGCTACCAAAGCCGCATGGGAACGGTGGGTGTCCCTGATGCGAGGACTCTAAACGTAGCACCTGCCCGAGTTTGTGTGTCGTGCAAGATTTTCGTGCCTTTGCGCCGTGTCGAGGTTCATTGCAAGTAAATGTAGACGCAACCAATCCACACTTATCCCAAAATCTCTGTAGATTTGTATAGGTGCTGTGATAGCAAAAAACTGTTGCAAAATCTTCTCCGGTTTGGTAGAATTTGCTCATGCAAGACGAACAAATGCGACCCATCTTCTGGGTTCGGGATTCCAAGAAGCGGCTCTTAGAATTTCCCACCGACGTTCGGAGAAAAATTGGCTATGCACTGGAAGAGGCACAGGGTGGAGAAACTCCTGACAAAACTAAACCTTTGCGAGGATTTTCGGGAGTGTATGAAATTGTGAGAGATTACGCTCGTGATACCTATCGGGCGGTTTACGTGGCGAACTTGGGAGATTTGATTTATGTCCTCCACTGCTTCCAGAAGAAATCGAAGCGCGGAATAAAGACTCCAAAAAAGGAAAATTGATTTAATCCGTAGACGCTTAAACACAGCAAAAGCACATGCACAGATGGAGAGAAAATGACTGAAAAAAAAATTGAAATTGAAAAGGGTAGCGGCAATGTATTTAAAGACTTGGAGGTTCCCAACCCAGAGGAATACCTTGCGAAAACCCGTCTCGCCTTAATAATCAATGGTATTATAACCAAAAGCGGAATCACGAAACACAAGGCAGCCAAGATGTTAGACCTCAGCAAATCTGAGCTTTCTGCCCTTCAAGATGGCTTGCTTGATGACTTTTCTATTCAGCAGCTGTTTTCACTGATTAGAAAACTGGATTGCAACATTGAAATTGTTGTCCGAGGCAGACCTGCTAACAAGTCTGCCGCAGAGATTAACATTTCAATGCCCTTCTATGAAGTGTAAGAACTTAAGGGGTAATTTGAAGATGACTGACGAGGAAATTTACGAAGCCGGGCTTAAAGTACTCTCTGAGAAACTTGGTACTGCGGGAATGATTCGATTTCTTAGGCAGTGTGAACCGGCTACAGGCAATTTTACGGAGGAACGCAAGGAGTGGATTGCCGATGAACCCGACATCAGGACGATCGCAAAGCGGATCCAACGGACTCACCAAACATAAGAATGAATTATTCCAACGTAGGACAAGACAGTTTAACAGCGGAGGACGCAATTCTTTATTGTAGAAGCGTCTTGTGGTCGCGAAATCCGCAATCAAAATAAGAATATACATGGTAAACCGACTCAAGGACAAAATCGCAATTATCACAGGAGCAGCACGAGGTATCGGTGCGAAAAGCGCGGAACTCTTTGCAGGTGAAGGTGCTGCTGTAGTTATCTGGGATCTGAACGTAGAACGTGGCGAAGAGACCGCACAGCAAATCCAAACTGCTGGCGGGACTGCCCTATTTTGCGAGTGCGATGTAACCGATGCGGCGCAGATTGAAAATGCCGCTCAGCGCGTCACGTCCGAACTCGGCACTCCCAATGTGCTGTTTAACAACGCCGGTATTGCTGTCGTAGGTGAATTAGAAGATATCTCCGAGGCGGACTGGGATCATCAATACGCTGTCAATGTAAAGAGCATCTACCTCGTCTCTCGTGCGATAATTCCATTGATGCGCGAAGCCGGTGGCGGTGCGATTATCAATATGGCAAGTGAATCCGCTTATGTCGGGTTTCCGATGCATCCTGCCTATACTTCCTCCAAAGCCGCCGTTGTCCATCTCACACGGAGCATGGCGGTTCGGTATGCCGAAGACAACATCCGTGTCAACAGCCTCTGCCCCGGTACGATTAACACCGAACTCTACCAAGAATTCCTATCAAAGCAGCCTGATCCGGAAGCCATCAACAAAGAAATTAAAGACATGCATCCGTTGGGTATCGGCGAACCGGAAGACATCGCTTGGGCGGCGGTCTATTTAGCCTCCGACGAATCCAGATACATGACTGGTGCCCCGATGCTTGTTGAGGGCGGCATCCTTTCGCTTTAAATGGCATCTGGCAACCCTTTAGTTCCTCAAGAATACTCCTTTATATACTTTCCTTTCAGGACAAGCCAAAAGAGACAGACGCAATCTATCCCTTTATTTTATCTTCCCCAATTTTTCGCAGAATTAGGCAACCGTTTTACCCTTAACCCGCGTCATTATATATGACGAAGTGATTCGTCTGGTGTTGACGAATATAGTAAAACCCGAAAATATGTTTACACTTTAAAGAGCAACAATTCCGCGAATACACTCGCGCGCTGGCGAGGTTTTGCGGTGTACTCACCCAAATGCGATCTGCATTCCTAACCTCGCCAATGTAAAGTTAATTGTGGGTTTTACTATAATACCAAATTAACCCAATTTGTAGCGCGAGGTCCCTGTGCCTCGCAATGCTGACTTGATCAAAAGACTTCTAATCAAGTTAATTTGGTATAAGAAGAACACAGCGTTGAGGTTACTGCACAAATTTGTGCATCTGTCATTAGTGGCTGCCCTATTTGGTGCAGTGTTTTTCCGAGCATTTTTTTACAAATCGCCCAACCCGGCATTCAACCCACGATCAAGGCGATATTTCAGGCTTCACTGCACCATTCTCGGATTGGCACATAAATTGCATACTTAAGTCTAATTCTCAACCCATGGTTTTGACGAAAGGAGTCGTTGTAGTGAAGAAACGATTACGTTCCATAATACTAATTGCATGTCTGTTGTCAAACTGGATAGCATCTGTTGCCCACACAGCAGAACTCAAAATTGAAAAGACCTTGACCCAAGCAGACGGTTTGGCATCCAATACAGTGCTTACCATTTTTGAAGACAGCCACGGCACTATGTGGTTTGGAACGACCGATGGACTCACCCATTATGACGGAGAAAATTTCCGAACCTTCACCACAGAAGACGGATTAGCAGAGAACACGATAGGTCTTATCTTTGAAGACCAGCAAGGAATGCTCTGGCTTGCTGATGGCGTGCTCTCAAGTTTTCTGGAAAGAGGAAAGACTGTAGACATGTCATGGATGGAAACACCATTAAGTGAACTCGATATTACGCCGTATAATGAAACGCCGGCAGAAACAATAAATCCCATCCAGTTAAAAGGTGTGAGTCGCTACGACGGGCATAAGTTCCGCATCTTTACGATAGCAGACGGCCTCGCCCGAGATACCATCAAGGATATATTTGAGGACAAGGCAGGCACGCTTTGGTTCGCGACATCGTCGGGTGTGAGCCGCTACGATGGTGCAAAGTTCAACAATATTATTGTGAACGGACCTATGGGGATGGATGTATTACCCGATTGGTGGAATCAAATCACAGCCATTGCCCAGGATACAGCAGGAAATTTCTGGTTTGGAAGCACTGCCGGCATTACCTACTACAATATCCAAAAGTCCGATTTCCGTTATTTCGCTGTTGATCCAGATTTCAGTCCGTTCCAAGAGATAGGGAAGACGGGAACCGCAAAGATAACAGACCTGCAGTTCGATGCGAAAGAAAACCTCTGGATGAGTCGAAATGGTACAGACAGCGAAAACAGCGGCATTCGTAGATACGACGGCAAAAAATTGACGATCTTCCCACAAAGTGAAGCACTTCCAATGAATAGTGTTGATAACATCATGCAGGATAGCAGCGGTAACCTCTGGTTTACCGGCGTTAAGAATCTACCTCCGACACTGAATGAAACTGAGAAAAGTATTAGCATGGTTTACGCTGCAGACAGGACTGGCGTAAGCATCTATAACGGTAAAGCATTCCAAAACTTTAATACAGACGACGGTTTGCCGAGTAACCGGGTCTGGTCAGTATTTGAAGACAGCAGTGGCAAACTCTGGTTCGCTACGGATGCTGGTGTCGCAGTAGGGGTCTATTTACCCTCTCAGAACTCAAACAACTAATCGATAACATGAAATTCTCTCAGTATTCTCTAAAGCAGAGACAACAGTGAAGGAAACAAAACAGATGAAAAAAATTCTTCAACACATCGTTTGCTTTTGGATAGTAATCCTTTTTGGAATCCCTTTTCTGCTAATCGGTTGTGTAAAAAAGGAGGTTACTCGCATAGCAGACTGGCAAACCCATTTCACGGACATCCACTTTGCAGATGCCAAACACGGATGGATTGTGGGGCATCAGGGGTGGATTCTCCACACCGCTGACGGTGGTGTGAGCTGGGAAAAACAGACGGTGAATACGAATGAGGATTTCAAAGCGGTCTATTTCACAAACCTCCATAACGGTTGGGCGGTCGGGGATAAAGGGTTAATTGCTACAACTGACGACGGTGGACGACACTGGGCACTTCAAAAACGTCAAGCGCATGTGCTGCTTATGGATGTCTTTTTCACGAATTCAAAAACAGGGTGGATCGCAGGACAAGATGGGTTGCTATATACACAAAATGGTGGGAAAACATGGCATCGTCAAGAAGCAGTAAGCGAATTCGGGCTTGGCGGTGTCTGGTTCATAGATAAGCACCGTGGATGGACAGTCGGAGATTACGACCAGATATTTGTTACCACAGACGGGAATCAGACCTGGCGCAGGCAGGATCAGCTTGTGAGAGAAGATCAAACAACAACAGTCTGCAATCTACATACAGTATTTTTTACGAACCGTTTCAAGGGATGGAGTGGTGGCACGGACGGGACCATTTTTCATACTACCGACGGCGGCACAGAATGGCGTTCACAGGATAGTCGGCTCCCGCCAATTTATGGACATGTACGTCCAACCGTCAACGATTTCGATTTCATTAACGATGACTACGGTGTAGCGGTCGCGCAGGGGGGCTTGATCACTCGAACCGAAGATGGTGGGGACAATTGGGGACTGACAGAAAGCCCGACTAAAAACGACCTGGTGGGTGTTCATTTCACAAGCCCTAAAGAGGCATGGGCAGTCGGTTGGAACGGCACCCTCCTACATTCGACCGACGGCGGGCGGACGTGGAACATGAGAAGCGGCACGACAGCCGATGCCCTGCAGAGCGTCGCATTTGCCGATGCAAATCGTGCGGTTGCCGTTGGAGAAAAGGGCACAATTACAACAAGTGACGACAGTGGAAAGACCTGGACTAACATTGAGATGGACACTTGGCACCGCATCCGTAACCTATCTTTCGTCACTGACAAAGAAGGGTGGGCGGTTGGCGACGGTGGACTTATCCTTCACACAACCGATGCAGGTCAGACGTGGGAACGGCAAACCAGCGGGTGGTGGTATACCCTCAATGCCCTCCATTTCATCAATCCGCAGAAAGGTTGGATCGTTGGGGACTTGGGGACTGTGCTCCATACAACAGACGGTGGCGAAACGTGGATACAACAGGCACCACGCTATTTTCACGAAATGATTAAAGGCATCTTTTTCCTCAATGAGACGGAGGGTTGGGTCGTCGGTTGGCCCGGTATTGTTTTTCATACTATAGATGGCGGATTGACTTGGAAACGACAGAATAGCAACAGTTACAACGAACTCTACGCTGCTTACTTTATTGACCGGCATACTGGTTGGGTGGTTGGACAATTCGGTGAGATTTTACATACGCTCAACGGCGGAAAAACGTGGAAATTTCAACAGAGTGGGACGCAGGCAAATCTGAACAAAGTCTACTTTGCTGATGCAAATCACGGGTTAATTGTTGGAGATGAAGGGGTCATTTTGACGACCATTAACGGCGGCATGACATGGGAATCACAGAAGAGTGGCACATCCAACGATCTCTACAGTTTCTCGCTTTCTCCGGATGGTATCCTCGCTGTGGGTGAAGGTGGCATTGCGATGCGCTACTCTGTGGATACGGAGAAGTTCATTGTCGAATTGCCGCCCGTTGCGCAAGAAATGGAAACGGATGAAAAACCGATTGAAGCGATTGAATATCACTGGGAGATTGTCCGTCAAGGAAGCTGGCAAGCCGAATTCACCGATACCTATTTTCTGTCTCCACAGCACGGATGGACAGTGGGTAGCAGTGGCACAATTTTACGGACTACAGACGGTGGCAAAACGTGGCAGCCGCAACAGAGTGGTGTGACAGAAACATTGCAGCGGATTGTCTTCATTGACGAGAATAGTGGCTGGATTAGTGGTGAAGGCGTGCTGTTGCGAACCGAAAACGGCGGTAAGAGTTGGCAAGTTATCCGTGAAGGTTTGAAAAACTTCCACAATATTCGTGCGATACACTTCATCAATCCAAAAGAAGGATGGCTGGGTGTTGATAGAGGACAAATCCTACGTACAAGCGATGGCGGCAAAACTTGGACGCTTCAGCAAACAGGAACAACGCACCAACCGATCACGCACCTACATTTTATTACCAGTAAGGAAGGGTGGACAGTTGCACCACAACGGCGGACGGGGGGATTGATTCTACACACAGTTGACGGTGGTGATTATTGGGAAATCCAAGCCAGAACACATCACCGTTGCATCGGAGTTCACTTTCTGAATGCCAGGTCGGGTTGGGTGGTAATGGAAAACGGAACCTCACTCCTTACCACAGATGGCGGAGAGAGTTGGAAACAGGATTTGGAAGCAAAGCCGAACATTAAAGGAGTGGATTTGGATATCCATCTGCACACCGTGAAATTCCGCAATCACTCCGCAGCGTGGGGTATAGATAATAGAGGGATAATTCTAACTACACATAATCAAGGAAAAAATTGGGAGCCAATCTATACCCTGTCTGAGAACGAAGCTGAAAAGGGTGAAGAGGAAAGTTGGATAGACAGAATGGCAAGAGAACAATCCGGTAGATTTTTCCCCCAAATTACCAACGCACATCTACTACCAGATGGACATGGATGGGCTGTCGGTGCAGAGAAGATTTACGAAAGAGAAATGTATCGCGCTGACATTGGCGGGACCGAGGCGATGCAAAAATCTGCTGGTCAGATTTATGCGACCACAGATAGCGGAAAGACTTGGCACCATCAACTGGGCGAACCACCCAATAACTTGCGTGATGTGCTATTTCTCGATGAGCAAAACGGTTGGATTGCTGGAGATAACGGAATCCTGCTGTCAACAGAAGACGGTGGAAAAAATTGGAAGCGTTTGCAGAGCGGCACTACGGACCGTATCGTCGATGTTCACTTCATCAGTCTCGAACCGAAATGGGGGTGGGCGATGGAAAGAGACGGAACCTTGCTTTACACCACCGATGGCGATGCCTGGTCAGCAGATGACCAACAAAAACTTCCCCAGCGTGATCCACCTCCCCTTTCCATAAATGAGGTTGCCTTTGGCAAGTTTTCTGAGGGATGGGCTGTCGGTGAGAATGGAGAGATTATTCACAATCTGGACGGCGGTCCGATTTGGAAGCTGCAGCGTACTTCAACCGGCAAAAACCTCACAAGTATTGATATGAAATTCGCTCCCCTCGGTTGGGCAGTTGGGACCAACGGCGTAATCCAGAGAACCGTCAATGGTGGCGAATATTGGAAGTTTCACGAGACGCACGCTGGCTATGACCTTTACGCGGTCTCATTCATTACGAAACGAAAAGGATGGGCTGTCGGACGTGCTGGGATTATCCTATCTACCTCTGACGGTGGATTCACTTGGGAGTCGAAATTGAGCAACATACCAGAAACGCTCTACGATATTTTGGCACTCTCTGAACAGGAAATTTACGCAGTCGGTGCCTCTGGGACCATCATTCACTCGACAGACGGCGGAGAAACCTGGGAACAAGAGCATACTGGCGTTGACAATGACCTATATAGCATCACGCGTGTTAAAGATGGTGAGACGTTATGGGTCGTTGGACAGGGAGGCGTTGTGCTGCGTCGCCCTAAACGTTGACGAACACCAATAGTAGCGCGGGCAAAAAACATAGCGATGTCCGTGATTGTGACCTCTTTGTTTCGCAATCCTGTTAAGCTTACATTCAAATCTTAAACGCCCGCGGCATTCGTTACACGGGCAGTTGCGCCTTCCGTTTGAATTTTTCAGAAAGCATCTCAAAAGAAAAAGTTTGACTTTGCTGACAATAAGTGATACATTATATATAACTTGCAGGGTAGAGACTCTACCGCGGTGTGCACCAAGTGTCGAGTCCTGTTCCTACCCCTGGACGGTAGCGAGCCAGTTGCAAGTAATCCCATGTTTATAGCAAGTAAAGATCACTTCATGTTGGGGGTGAACATATATGACACGTATCGCAAATGAGCGGACTGCCGCCGATGATGTGTCCGAACGACCCATTGAACACACACGGTTTCAGTCTATTGAAATAATAGATCCCGTCTTTGAGGAAACCTACACTGCCCATGTAACAAAAAAGTCTGCTGGATGGCGCGGATGGATTCCTGATGTTCCAGAAGTCGAGTGTGAAGGAAATACAAAAACAGAACTGCTGAAACGCCTCACAGCACAACTCCGTGAAGCTTTAGAGGCTCGCGAGGAAGCTTGGGATAAACAACTCGAAGAAGATATAAAAGCCGGGAAACTGGATTATCTACGCGAGGAAGCACTCGAAGAAATAAAGGCTGGAAGGCTTATTGATTTATAAAACAACCCGTAAGTTTTGGGATTATTATCGTAGACTTCCACGAGACATTCAAAGACGCGCAGATAAGCAATTTGAACTCCTAAAGCAAAAGCCTGACCATCCTTCGCTCATGTTAAAGAAGACTCGGCAGGGCAATTATTGGTCCGCAAGAGTTAATGATGACTATCGAGCATTGGCAATTGAACATGAGGGCATTTTAACTTGGGTCTGGATCGGAAAACATGGTGCGTACGATAGGCGGATCTGATAAGCCCGCCGTCGATTCCCACAATTCGATGGATTTTTTTTGCGATCACTCATTAAGTCTGAACAGCTTAACCAGTTCCCCCAAAGTATCCGCTGCACATGTTCCATAACTTAAGTGTAATTAAATAACACCAACTCCGAAGGAAAAACCGTCAAGGGTTGTGCTTTACCTTCCAAAATGTGGAATGTATCTTCCAGTCGCACGCCACCTGTCCCCGGCACAGAAAGCACTGGATGTCCAACCGTCACCGTCATCCCCTCACAAATCTGAATACCTGAATCACCGGGATGAATCGTCGGTGCGGGTGTTTCTTCAAAGCCTAATCCAATGCTATGACTGATACCGGCAACATAAAATTCCCCGTAGCCGTTTTCAGTGAAAACCGCCTTTGCCACTGCATCAATATCTCGCATCTTCGCTCCCGGTCTTAACGCCTCTATCCCTGCAGCTTGCGCGCGTTTGTAAGTTGCGAACATCTCCGCCTGTTTCTCGGAGGGTGTACCAATAACAAAGGTTCGGCAGAGGTTCGCACAATAACCTTTGTAACGCGGCACCAAATCAAGCACGACGAGGTCTCCATCCTCAATTACTTTGTCGGAGGCTGTCCCGTGCAGCCACCCTGAGCGGATCCCTGAATTCACGAAGACAGGTGTAGCGACCCCATGTCCACCCGCTTTCCGCATGGCGTATTCTACTTCTGCCGCGACCTCATTTTCCGTTATACCGGGTCTGAGGGTCTTGACTGCCGTTTCCATGCCGATTCCTGCTATTTCCGCGGCACGCTGCATGAGTGCTATTTCAGAGGCATCCTTCACCATGCGAAGTTCATCCATAACAGGCGCGATGTCTACTACATCGACAATAGGATTCGCCCTTTGGAACATATTCAACAGGAAGGCAGGCGTTGAAAACCACATCTGCACGCCGATCGTGAGTTTCTCCTTTTCGCCTATCATGCCGCGCATTACCTGAACGACATCTTTAATCTGCTGCCCCACAGAACCGAATATCCGTACATCTTCGACCCCCAAAGTTGCTCTTACCTCGTCTTCCTCACCTGAAAATGTTACAACAATAGGCACACCTTCTGCAGGAATAATCGCTCTTGGCTGATACCGATCCTCACCGAAAAAGTAGATATAATCATCATGCGTCAGGATGAGATAGGCATCAATACCCTGCTGTTTCATCCTGTCCTGTGCGTTTTGGATCCTTTGTTTATTTAGCATAGAAATCTCCTTTTATCTGATGTTTATAGTAGAGAACCTGCATATAGTATACCATAAACATCTAATCGCGCGCCGATAGAATAAGATTATGTGCAGAGTCATTCAGTTCACTTGTAGGAGGGATTTTGAATCCCGACCCCCTCTTCTGTAGGAGCGACCTCCCGGTCGCGACATTCTACTTAAAACCGGTAGAAAACCGAAAACTGAACGGCTCTGGATTATGTGCCTTGCCTCTACCGATAGAAGTACAAGAGGCAAGGCACGGAAAAACCTACTACTTTCTAAACGCATGATCTTCTGGACGGACACCGCGCTTAAACATGCCGAAACCGAAGAATGTTGGTACATAATCAACGACACTCTTTTCAGGTATAGCATCCTTCATCTCCATGCTCCGGATTTTTCGCTTTATGCACCCTTTCCATTCTTAAATCGGATCATTAATTATAAAAGGGTGTCACATACCACTTTACGAAAATTGGTTACACAAAAACCTGATTCTTGGACAATGAATGAAAGAGCATCCATATCGTAATATAGATAGGACTTACGCAGTTGCTCTGTAAGTCCCCCCGATAAGGGGGATTTAGGGGGTTAAAAATCAAAAAATCCCGTCCAGTGTGCTAAATTTGCGTAAGCCCTAATAGAATTAGAGGAGAATTCAAAATGTTAATGACGTTGATTCAAAAAGAGATTATGCATCATATTCTGAGTGTCCGTTTTGTCGCGCTGCTTGTGATGTGCCTCCTTCTCGTCCCGCTCACACTTTCTACCAATTACCGAAATTATCGCCAGAACTTAGTGGATTACCAAGAAACCGTTAAACTGGCGAACATCGAAGAAACCACAGTAAACTCGAAAATGCCATTGGAACCGGAACTGGAGGTTTCCAAACTCATCCTCAAACCGACCCCTTTGAGCGTGTTTGCAAATGGATTAGCGGACGCTCTGCCGAGCTATCTCGGCATGACCCGCAATGGCACTACACAAGGGGCACCCGCTCTGGTTTCGGCATCCCTCTCCTATCTTTTAGGTCATCTCGATTTGCTTTTCGTAGTCGGCACTGTCTTCAGTTTACTTGCGTTGCTGTTTACGTTCGATGCGGTTGCCGGGGAGCGAGAAGCGGGCACCCTTCGGATCACCTTAGCTAATTCTCTGCCGCGCGACCTATTTCTATGGAGCAAATTGATTGGCGGATACGTGGTGTTTATCGTTCCGTTCTTGCTGTCGTTACTGTTCGGCTTACTGATGCTTGTTTGGCAAGGGTTCCCTCTCGGCGAACCTGATATTTTTCCACGAGTTCTCAGTTTTACCCTCGTTTCGTTGCTCTACATTGCGGTGTTCTTTGCGATCGGAACAGTAATTTCCACCTACTTAGACAATTCTAAAACGGCACTCATCGTTGCCTTTACTGTCTGGGTATTTGCAGTGTTGATTACCCCACGCGTCGGGTTCCTCGCTGCCAAACTTATTGCACCAACACGCACTTCACAGAGCGTCTATATGGAAAAAACAGCCATGCGAGACGATTTCGATGCTGCAATCGATAAGGAAAAATGGAAAGCCATACACGAGATCCCTCCGGATGAGGACGGTGCTATAAGAGTAACAGGGGAAAATGCTAAAACAGTTGATGAACGCGTGAAACCTCTCGAAGAGGAATATCGACTGAAATTCCAGAACTATGCTAACAAATTGGATCGAGATTATAAACGCGAAACTGAACGACAAGAACAGTTAGGGGAGACGCTTTCTCGAATCACACCGACATCTTCCTTAATTTATCTCATCACAAACTTGACCCAGACGGGAAAGGAAAAAAGAAATGCGTACTTTCAAACAGGCAATCACTATTATAATGCGCTCCACGCGGATCTGTTTAGTAAAATCATAGATCATCCCACCATACGATCGACGACATCAGAAGATACCGTCAAAATTACACAACCACCCCCTTTGGAAACAATGACCTTAGGAGAAACCCTCCATCAATCGATGGTAGATGTACTGCTGCTCTGTTTCTTTGCGGTGGTGTTGACAACTGTGGCATTTCTGAAATTCTTCCGTTCCGATATTTGACGCGAAGTACTACGTGGCATACTAATGATAGCCGAATTGTCAGCAACCTTCATTGATATACGCAAATACCTCGCCTTTTTCCGGCGAATATTGTTCACAAGTTAGACTTGAAACACGAGGCAACATAACGCTTCTGAATTGATTAAAAGGAGATTTAGAAATGAAACGCACTTTTCACGGTGGAAAAGTTTTGTTAAGACTTCCACTCTTCGCAGCTTTAGGTCTTGCCGTTTTTTTGGTGGGTTGGACCTACTCACACGCGCATACGTGGTTACGTGAACACATTGAATTCGACTGGAAAGCACCCCCAGTTATGATAAAGTATACCGGTCCTCAAAATGCGCAGGAACTGATGAAAGCGTTGGATGAGGATTACAATAACGGATGCCCAAAAATCGAAGTGAGCATTAGCAAGATTACCGGTATAGAAACTAAAAGTTATAGAAGTAACTTTACAACAAGTGAGATAGATGCAAGGTATCCGCGGGATGAGTGGCTTCAGATACTTCTGGACAGAGGCATCATCATAGAAAATTTCCACGAGTATGTCTCCCACCTGTCAAAGCGACACACTTTGGCACTTCTGGAAGACAATCCGGATCTGAGGCAGTCAGGAATTCTGGATATTCCACCAACGGATGATTGGGAAACTTATAAAGCCGCTTACATCAATAAGTTGGCAAACGATCACGCCAAACTTCGGGAGACTGTAGAACAGATTGAACGCGGTAAAAAGGCAGTTGAACGTGCTAAAGCGCAAATTGAACGTGCCAAAGCACAGACTGAACATAGTAAAGAGCACGCTAAACTTGCCATTGAACGCAGTAAGGAACAAATTGAGCGCGCTAAGGTTCAGATTGAACACAGCAAGAAACAAGTCGAACGTGCCCAGAAAGCGTTGAATTCACAACAACTTGAGCATGTTAGGAAGCAACTTGAGCACGCAAGGAAACAGATTGCGCGCACACAAGAGGCTTTAGAACGCCCCAAAGAACCGATGCCTCCTCAGGAACCGATGCCTCCTGATGAGCCAAATTAGAGTATAAGAAAGAGGTCTCCCACGTGATAGACCCTTTTGGATTATTCTACTCCGTTAACACTGCAAGGTTTACGCACCGCGCTTCTCTGGAGCAGTCTGAGTAAACATCAGAAGCACGGAATTAGCGTAAGCCTTGCTTAAAACGTCTCAGATTTCTGGTATATAAATTTGGAGGCGATCAACCGTGGGAGAACTCCATAGGTGTCAATTTAGCGTGTTGGTTATGGACCTCCAGGCCCTGTAGGCGCGGTTTGTAACCGCGCCGGGCTTGCCCCAGACATGCTATTCTTTCTGTATCTGCTTGGTATCTGTGCAAGAAACGGGTGCCCTTGGACGTTGATTTCCATTGGCACCCACACCCCTGAAGCACTATACTAATTTTCTGAAATGCGCCCAGATGGACAGTTTACGCGAACGATCCGGTGCGGTTACAAACCGCGCCTACAGGGCCTGGGGACCGCTAAATTTACACGTATGATCAACCGTGGGAGAACTCCTATGTTAGAAACCCGTGAACTCACGAAAGTTTACAACGAAAGCGTTTTAGTCGTCAATAAATTGAACATGAAAGTGAATGACAGTGAAATCTATGTCGTCCTCGGTGTGAACGGTGCCGGTAAAAGACCGAAAACCTATGCGCTGTAGAACTCAAAGCACTGGAATAACTGCAGTAGGTTTTTCTTATTTCTTCTGATTATGCACCCTTTCCACCTCAAAATCGTATCTTTAATTATAGAACGATAAAGTAATGTGGCAAACTTAAGGTTTCATTTTACTATCGTGTTTGGTATACTCTCCGGTAGGAAAGTAACTCGATATTGGGAGACCTTGTCTATTTATCGCTGTTTCTGTCTAAACTCGGCGGAATATAATCATGGAGTATTCTGATGGAAAGAGAAAACGATGTTCAACTGATTCGTAGAATTTTATCAGGCAATGATGAGGCATTTAGTGTTTTAGTTCAAAAACACCAAAAGAGTATTCACGCGCTTGCGTGGCGGAAGGTCGGTGATTTTCACATTGCTGAAGAGATTACCCAAGACACTTTCCTTCAGGTATACAAGAACCTCGCGCAGTTAAAGAATCCGAACCAGTTTGCGGGATGGATTTATGTAATTGCGAATCGGATTTGCCTTAAATGGCTCGAAAAAAATAAATTCGTGATGCAATCATTGGACGACACACCTGTGGAAGAAATCGAGAAATCCTCTTATACACATCACGTATCTGACCAACGGCAGACAGAGATCACCGAGCATCGCCATGAACTTGTCAAAAGACTTCTGACACAGCTGCCGGAGAGTGAACGCACGGTGGTGTCACTCCACTATCTCGGAGAAATGACGGCGAAAGAAATTGGGAAATTCTTGGGTGTGTCAGTAAACACGATTAAAAGTAGACTTCGTCGGGGACGAAAGCGTTTACAGGAACAGCAGGAAGAACCGATGGTTCGTGAAACACTCGGGGGTATCCCATTCCCTGCCCAAGTAACTGAGCGTATCATGCGGCAAGTCGCCGATATGAAACCGATACCACCTCCGGTTGGCAAACCTTTGCTGCCGTGGGCTGCTTTTGGAACTGCCGCCGTTTTGGTTCTATTGCTGCTCGGTGCGAGCAACCAATATCTTGCTCGTTTTCAGAAGCCGTACAGTTTTGAAGCACAATCTGAACCGACGATTGAAATCATTGACACACCTATCATTCTCGATATTACGGCGAAACCCACTGTACGAAATCAAATGGGTAGGGCAGCCGCCGGTAAAAGCAGCGGTACTGGTACACAAGTCTCTACTACCACTGCATCTGTTACATTGGAGGATTCCGCCAAGTATTCTACATCGCGATGGACGCAGGGCAGCGCGCCGCCAGGGGGACAGGTACGCGACATCTTTGCTACATCTGAAGGGACAGTCTATGCTGTTGCCCCGACAGGAATATACAGATTAGGAACAGATGCGACCGCGTGGACACGCATCAACACGGATATTCCAATTGGTAAATCTCTGATGCCGATGGCAGAACATGGTGGTATCCTTTACATAGTATCCACCGATGAAATATTTGCTTCAGGTGATAGCGGTGAAACATGGAATACGATTGGTCCCAGACCTAAGGGAGACGCTGTTGGTCTCATCATCACGGATGAGGCACGAGCGCGCAGCTCGCAAGCACATATTACGATGTATCTTGCCTTAGATGAAGGGATTTATCGATCTACAGACGGTGGGACACAATGGAACTTATTTAATGACGGATTAGCAAACAAAAGGATTTCCACAGTCGCTGCTGTTGGAAAAACAATGTTCGCGGGTACAGCGCGCGGTCTCTATCGTCTCAATTCAGGCACTTGGAAAAAGTTGCCGGTGGAGACATCAAGAGCCATCTACTCCTTGGCAGTGTCTGAGAATAATCTCTATATTGGGACAGGTCCCGATCTGTTGGGATTCACGCCAATAGAGGAACAGGAAGTGCCAAGAATTGAGTCGCATACACTCAAGATTTTCCATTCGGCTGACTTGGGAGCGTCGTGGACTGAAATAACACCCAGTTATAAATCTAAGGATCGAGTGATACCATCTGGCATGATGGTTTTGGCTGCTGGTGAAACGCTCTTAGCGTCGAGTGCCAAGCACCAATATCGTTCAACAGATAACGGACAAACTTGGACAGAACTTGCAGGAGATACGGATATGCTCATGATCAATAGGCTTCCAGCTGTGGTGGTGAACGAGACGACGTTTTACAAAGCTGGACCATTCGGCATTTTTCGCACAACTGATAGTGGGGAGTCGGGGTCCCTACTTATAGACGGGATGGTGGGAACAAGGCTAAAGGATTTGGTTGTGTTCAACAACAGATTATACGCGCATACTGGCTTTGCGGTGTATCAGTCAACAGACGCAGGTGTGTCTTGGAAAGAATTTCCAACTGCTGAGATGTCTTTTATGAAGGAGACTACAACTACATTTGTATCATCAAAGCCGGACAGGGCTCACTTCCACGCCTTTTTTGATTCAAAATTAGTGGTTGACGACAACAATCTTTATTTTCTTTCACGTAAAGATAACAGCTTGCGAATTTCCGCTCTATCTACAGATGGCGATATACCAAGTCCTGTTCAAAGCATGCCCACTTTTGATGATGAAACATTACTCCGTAAGTTACGGATAGGTAGTGAGGAAGCGAAAGAGACCCACCTATCTGATGGTTCTGAAAAAGAGCATCAATCAATCGATTCACCTCCTTTTAAAAAAGGAACATACCTGAAAGCCAGAAGGGTCGTAGTCTGTAACGATGTGTTCTACGCTGTGTTCTCCACTGAACACGGACGCACTCTTTTTAAGTGGAGACTTGGTGATCCAGAATGGACAAACACAGGATTAACAGACAGGAGCCAACTGTCTTATAGCGACTCCAGAGCGGAGCTAAAATTAGCGGTTTTGGGAGAAACCATCTACGTCGGGAAACGCGATGGTAAGCTGTTTCAGTCACTTGATGGGGGAAACAGTTGGAGAGATGTTACGCCAAGCCTACCGCTTCACTTTGCCCGTTTCAAGGAGATAGACTTTATAGGTTCAACAGTTTACGTTGCAACAGACGAAGGTGTCTTGAGTTCAGAAACCGGCGTATATTGGCGCGTGCTAACTGATGGTATGGGGGCGCGTCCCATCATAGACAAATTTGCTGTGGATAGTACTACAGTTTATGGTGCTGGCAATATCGGAGTCTATCGCTTGGATACCCGTAGTCAATGGAAACAGATTTCTTCAGAAGCTCTGGGTGAAGTTGTTTCTCTCGCAGTCATGAACGATAGGCTTTATAGTGCCATTGAAGATCGCGGAATCTTTCACATCTCACTTGCAGAAAAATAGGTAACACCACATTATAAGGACTTTACGCCGTCGGTGCCTCTGGAACAATCATTCATTTATAGTAGATTCCGAAAATAAGTTTACATTTTTTGAGATTTATGTTAGAGTTTATGATTATGGCATATTCAACAGATTTACGCAAACGCGTGCTTGATTTCATCAATAACGGTGGCAGTAAAGCCGCCGCTGAACGCACCTTTTGTGTCTCAAGAAGAACGATCTATAACTGGTTAGAAGCAGAAGACCCCTTCGCCTGCGAAAAACCGGGCCCCAAAGGTCCCCGACACATTGATTACGACGCACTTCAGCAACATGTTGCCGATTTCCCAGATTTCACACTCGCTGAACGCGCCCAACACTTCGGTGCTTCTACACATGGCATCTTCTATGCCTTGTCAAAACTCAATATCACGCGAAAAAAAAAACGACAACTTACAAAGAACAGTGTCCGGTGAAACGCCAAGAGTATCTCTCAACCCTTCAGCAAGAGACGGAGCAGCATCGGAAAAAACCGGTTTATATTGATGAGAGTGGTTTCAGTGAAACTGATTTCCGTCGGTATGCTTATGCGCCGAAAGGTGTTCGTGTTGAAGCGAAAGTGCCAAGTCATCGGTATAAGACCACGACGTTGATTGCTGCGCGGTTTCAGGAGTGTTTCACTGCGCCTGTGCTTTTCGAGGGCAGTTGCGATGCGGTTGCCTTCAACACTTGGCTTTCGGAGATGTTATGTCCTTTGCTTGACGACAGTCACGTTCTGATTATGGATAATGCTTCTTTCCACAAAGGTTCAGAGACGGAGGCATTGATCCGGGGTAGCGGTGCGAGTTTGTTGTTTCTACCCTCATATTCCCCAGAGTTGAATCCGATTGAGAAGGATTTCGCCAACATCAAGCGGATACGTCAATACAACGCTGAGACTTCTATTGATGATATTATAAAAGTGTATAAGTAATTACGGGTTTTACTATAACAGATGGAGGCGCAGCGGGGCGACATCTCTGTAGAAAACCGAGCCCCTCACAACCTAAAAGCCCCAGCGGGGCGACATTTGTATACCAGATCTTAGATGGATCTCTATAGTTTGCTTCAATCCAGTCCCTATATGGAACTCTTAAAATTGTCCAAAGTTTAGTATTCTTTAACAAATATCACCAGAAAAGTACAGCATTTATACCGAGTTTGCACTATATCAGGCATATTGCTTCTTCTTTTTAGACAAAATGATGCTGATAATAACAATACCGGTAATACAAACAAGCACCCAATTGGTTCTGAAAAACTGCCAAAAAATGTTAAACCCAATCCAAATCAACACTTCAAGAGCGATGATAGCGAACGTCTTGCCTCTATGGGAATTCAGTCTTGCTCTACTCACATACTGTTTCTTCAGCCTTCGTGACATTCGGTTTGAAATGAATAAGGTGCAAAGGACAATTGCAAGAAAAATATAATTAACAGTTTTTCGTTCTTCTGCTTTTGAGACGGATCCTCCAAGCGGTGTCGGGAGGGCATAGGCTTTAGGAGTCTGGTTGGTAATGCCTAGCTGTTTCATCTTAGCTCGCTGTTGTTCGGTGAAAGTGGTTTGACTAAAAGTTTTTTCTGTATTTTCGCGGGCTTTTTCAAAGACTTCTTTCCAGGTCAAAAAACTATCTTGATTTTCATCAGGGTTGCTGTCTAACGCCTCAATGAAGTTTCTGGTAAACGAGCCGCCTGTTGCAGCATTACTCCATCCATATTGTCCTTCAGTGGCACCTGTCACATGTAAAAATCCTTTATGTTCAAGGAACAGGTTCCGTAATACGCGTTCAGTGAGGCGCGTCATGCTTCGGCTGCTTTGAAGTGTAGGCTCTATGTCAGTTTGAACGAGACTACTGCAGCAATCTGTGATAAGGATCGTTAATCGGTGTGATTTTACTCGTTCTATTGCACTAACAAGTTCTGATCGGAAAAGCCATTTTCCTTCAGTAGCTAGAAAAGTTTCTCTATTGCGATTCATGCCACCGTGTCCAGCATAGTAAATGAAAAGAACATCATCAGTAGCGATGTTAATATTTTGTACCCACTGCAAAATTTTATCACGAGTCGCAGTGTCTTGGGAGCTCAGCAAAGGCGTTATTTTAACTTCACAAATTCCATCTTGAAGGGTACCGAGGAGTTGTTTAACCCTTTTCCTATCTATCTCTACATTGTCTCCAATTTTAGGATCGTCATCCATAATTACTAACAGGGCATGAACGGTTTCGGCATCGACAATTGTGACAGATACCGCGAAACTCAGCCAAAATGCTAAAAGCACTAAAATATAGACAGATTTAGCACAGTTCATAATCTCAGGCATCCTTAACGCTGAATAGGAATTGGAAATCGAATGTATTTAATCTCAATTTTCTTGTTTTCCGTTGTATTGATCGGAATGAGGTAATAGGTTTCAAATTCGGTTGCATCCTCAGTATAAATCCATTCTTCATTCAAGAAATACTGAACAGCGACCTGTCGTGTTCCCCAGCCTCCCATTGGTTTATCACGCTTTGATGCTATTTTGCTGGTTGAGATCGAGTTGCCAATTTTTTCTCGAATCGCGTCGTTGAAGATGTAAACCTGAATCTGCAAATCCGATGCAGCGTAAGCCTCTTTGACTCTCGCTGGATACATATAGTCCCCTTCTTCTATCAAGATAAATTCTGTATTCATGTTGTGCTCGTTACAGGCCCATACGCAGATAGCTAGCGACAAAATGGTGACCTTCAAAATAAATGTGTTTGTTTGTAAATTTCTCTTGGACAAGAAATGATTCATGGCCCCCAACTCCTTAGTCAAATTTGAATTAGGAATGAGCTCCAGCTAGCGACTTCCTCCCAAATCACTGAAAATCACGAAACAGACAGAAAATCGAAAACAGGATGCCTCCGGTGGCTTATATCTTTAAAATTTCGAGTGCCACCCTTTTCAGGAACCTTGCTGGAAACTTTACCATATTCGCCAGTTGTGCTTCATCGTAACCGCTGCAGAGGGATTCAATTTGCAGTTCCGCTAAATCGCTAAATCCCGGATTGGCTTTCAAAGGTTCGGGTCTCAACGAAGGCAGTTTATGGACTTGCTCCAGGAGTCTGTTCGCTCTACCATATCGCTCAAATCTGCGCTGAAAGTCGTGGAGGTCCTCTGCAAATTCATGAGAAACGATAGCACGCGGGGCATACACCAATCTACCGAGTGCTCTGAGCCGAATGCCTAAATCTAAATCCTCGCCGCCCGCCTCGCCAAACGCTGTTGAGAACCCTCCTAACTGATGGAAGACAGGCGCGGACACTAAGGCATTGGCAGTGATAATCGCTTGCGGAATTTCTTCACCGCGCGGTCCTAACTCCTGTTCAAAAGGTGGATTGAGGATGCCCATCTCCGTCATGTACCGATTTATTCTTCCCGATCCTTTACCCGCCACAGTTCCGCACACTGCGATTATTGACTCACCGCCTCTTTCTTGAGCGTTCACGAAATGTGTGATGAGGTTCCTGACATGCTCACATCCGCAGTCCGTAAAATAGATCCAGTCGCATGCTGTCCCCGGATTTTCAGCACCCCGATTCCGGGCATATGCGGGGCCCCTATTGTTACGATAGTTGACAAGCTGTATCGGATACGATTTTAACCAGCTCGGTACATTCGTATCCGCGTTATCATTGGCAACGGTGATCGCCCCCGGACGCGGAGTCAATGCCTGCAAGCTCTCCAGTGTGACTTTCAGACCCTCCCAATCCTTATAGACCGGGACGACGACGCGAATTTTTCTGGGATCAATTTTGGGTGACCTAACAGACACCCGACTCGGCCGAGGCGGTAAGGGTAAAGTGTGATGCGTTGCTCCCATAAGACAAGCCTTTCGTATAAAAGTTTGAGGGTTTCTTCACTTTATGAATCGAAAGCAGCGAAGAACAGAGACATCCCCTATAGATACGTTTATCCGTGTCTTATCGGGTCGGGCCCAAAACGATTGGGACCTTTCGTGCCTCTTATAAAGCCTAATTCAACTAATGCCCATAATTGACCAATAATTGGGATAAGAGCGAACAGGATCCACACTGCTGATTTGTTTCGGTCATGCCAGCGTTTCACAGCTACTGCTAACTCTATCCACACTAACACCACTAAAGTAATGAGATAGTGTGAAACTTTTAGAGAATCCGGATCAAAAAGCTCGGGGTCGACAGCTTCGAGAATCACGAGGATGACACCTATAAGCAGCTGCATCAACCACCAAATGCCTCTCCCGATTCGACCTTTAAATGAAAAACAAATTTTCGCAAAATTCAATAGAGTCCTCCTATTGTGTACCAGTTCGTGTTTACAGATACATCAGTCCAGTCTTATTCATGGTTCTATTCCTAACGTGAGTTCTGCGTGCGGCTTAAACCTGAACCGGTGTCAGTCAGCATCCACAGCCTCATCTATAGCAAAGTAATCCAGATCGACCTCTTTGAGTTGGTAGAAGTTCCCTAAGGAAACGCCTTGTGTTAGTTAACAGTTAGTATGTTTTGGTTTCACATATTCATCTTATTTACTGTTCAAATTTGGAAACTTTCGCTTTTTGATTCCTTTTTAGAACACGAATATTCCAATGCAGGAGCAGCAGAAGGATTAAACTCCTATTTGTCCAGACAATATCCAGATATATGTAAAATTGAAAATAACAAAGAGTTAACTGGCACAAGTCGTTAAGGAAACACCTACATTATGGTCAATCATCAGCTGCACAAGTTGATTGCCATTGATAAGGATCACCTGCTTAGAACTGCCTTCCGCAACACTTGTAGCTGTAGGGTTAAAATCCGAGGTTGTAATGAAAAATTCACCTGTAGCCCCTCTGATATCTAACGCCCCGACAAAATCTCGAACTGGTGGCTCACCTACATTTCCTTCCCACCGTTTTGCTTGGACGTAAATCACATTAAGACCGAGCGGATCTGCTTTAATAACACCATCAATTCCGCCATCGCCGCTACGCCCTACAGCTTCAGCATCTGTACGTGAACCGCCATATCCCATTTTTACAAGAAGGTCAAGAACCAGCTCTTCAAAAAAATCTGGAGGGTTGTCCTTAATTTTTTGCAGAATATCTTCCTTCAATCTGTCTTGATGTTCTCGGTAATTTTGCGCAATGACCACTTCAGGAGACGGCGTATCTCCATCAGAAAACGGGGAGGTACCATCAGCATCTGAAACTTCTACGTCAGGCTCTGAAGCCTCCATGTCCGGTTGATCGGGATTGGTAATCCATCCACGTCTTAGTCTCAAAAGCACTTCTGAGTTTACTAATGTATTCGCAGTGATAGTTACATGACGTCTCCAAACTAAGCCGTAATACCCTCTTGCCTTTCTCTGCTCATCAGTGAGTGCAAACTGGTCAGCCAATGCTTCCGCCACTTCTTTAATCTCAATTCCACTCGCTGGATAATCAAAACCAAGAAGTGCTCGTTTGACAACCGGGGTCGATGGTAACGCTATCTGGTATTCCTCTCTTGTATCAGGATTCACCGCTGTTCTCTCTACTATCTCTACAGCAAGTGCCTCTTCGGTTTCAGGAGAGGTTTCACAAAGTTCGGTATCTGATGAGCTCTCACAACTCCCAGCGAGAAAGTAGGGGGTTCTTGGTCCTCCAGGTTGCTCTAATTCATCTTCCTCCAAGAGACGTTTAAACTGAGGGGTTACTACATTATGCCGAAAAAGGTTGATGTTAGAACTATTCCTTGCACTTCTCTGTTCATAAGACAACTGAAATCTCTCAGCTAATGCAACCGACGCATCCCTAACGCTGATTCCGTCGTCAGGACACTCAAGTTCAAGGATTGCCTGTCTAACGGATTCGGAGGCTGGCATTTCTATCAGGTAGTGTTGACCTGTATCTTGGTCGATTGCCTTTTTCATCACAGTTTCCATAACGACTTGTGCTAGTTGTCTTCTCAATGTTTTCGTGCATCAACGTTTGGGACGTTTCCTGATAAAACTCAAAGATCTCGTTCGCGCATAAGCAAACTCTATAAAAACAAAATTAACTAGCACAAGTCGTTTCCATAAACTCATACATCTCCTATATAATTTCAAGCATACCCGATGTCTCGCTCAGATAGCGGTCTTTTGTCTGTGCTTTAAGTTCGGCAGGAATACCGTGCATCGCCTCGGCAATAGCACCTGCGATGGCAGCGACGGAGAGAGGCTCCGAGTTTTAGCAGTGCCACCCAAAACTGGTGTGAACAGTGTATCAGAAACGTGAAAAAATCACAAATTTTCTTTCACGATATCCCCGGGATTGTTAATCCTCCTGATGATCTCCTCAGTACTTAAACTCGTGCGTCAGTTCCCATGACTTTCTCCTGTTGAAAAAAGTGTTGCAAAAACTCTCTTGATTTGCTAAAATATGTATATGCAAGAAAAACGAATGCGAGACGTTTTCTGGGTGGGTGACTCCAAGAAGAGGCTTTTAGAATTTCCGGACAGGGTACAGCAAGAAATAGGCTATACATTGGAAGGTGTGCAATCAGGCATAACGCCTCACAAAACCAAACCCTTGAAAGGATTTTCAGGGGTGTATGAAATTGTGAGCGATTACGCCCGGGATACCTATCGGGCAGTTTATGTGGTGAACCTCGGAGACTTCGTTTATGTTCTGCACTGCTTTCAAAAAAAATCGACACAGGGCATAAAGACCCCCAAAAGGGAAATCGATCTCATCCGTAGACGTTTGAATACGGCAAAAAGACTTGCACATAAGGAGAAAGAAAATGACTGAAGAAAAAATTGAAGGTGAAAAAAGCAGCGGTAATGTTTTCCACGATTTAGGTTTTCTCAATCCAGAAGAATACCGTACGAAAGCCCGCCTTTCCTTAATAATCAACAGCATTATAACCCAAAGCGAACTTACATGGGACGAGGCTGCCAAACTTTTGGAGCTCAGCAAGCCGGAAATCACCGCGCTCCTAAACGGCAGACTTGATGACTTTTCTATCGAATCCCTGTTTTTACTCATCAGAAAACTGGATTGTGAGGTTGAAATTGTTGTTAAAGGTAGGCCCGCATACAATCCCGCAGCAGAGATTAGCATTTCAATTCCGTTCTGATATTTTTTGCAAAAGCAACCAAATAAAATAGTTGTCGGTTAAAGAAGCATCTTGTCCAACAACCGACAACTAACCACCCACCTTACAGTGCATGATCTTCAGGACGGACACCCTTTGTAAACGTGCCGAAACCGAAGAACGTAGGCGTATAATCACCGACATAATCGACAACACTCTTATCGGGAATGTCGTTCTCCATCCCCATGCCCCAATAACAGCCATTGACAAGCAGGCGGCGGAGTCCTTCACTCTCTAAATCGACGGAGGCACCCATTGTCGTGTTGAAGACGCGTGAAGCGTTGCCTTCGTCACCTGTATAGGTTTTAATCCATGCCATCGGCATTGTGACAGTATCCGGTTTAGGTGCATCTGTTGGCTCCATACCGACCAACACCTGTCCGTGGATAAGTACCTGTGCATCTCCCGTCAAGTCATTAACGCCATAGACATCGGACGGTCCCCAAACATCGTCAACGCCTTTGAGAATAGGGTGGTTTTGCATCGCTGCATCAATTACACCGCGCGCACTCTCTTTGCCGTGATGTCCATGGTGGTTAACCCACGTCTCACCGAGTACTTGCCTGCCATAACCGCCCTCAAAATCTTTGTTGTTATGGCTATATTTTGTGTATGGACTCTCAAGGTCGCGGCTATAGCTAAAAGCGTGTGTCGCTGTCCGGAGTCCCATTACAGGTTTTCCAGCGTTCGTATAGTCAACAACATACTTCATCTGTTCATCAGGCAGCTCACGGAAACGCGTGAACAGCACCATCATATCCGCGGATTCTAAGTGATGGAGTCCGGGAATGTTCGTCTGTACCTCCGGATCAATTACCCCTGTTTCCGGATTAATGGCAAACAGCACCGTGCATGTAAACCCGTGGTGTGTCGCTAACACCTTCCCCAACATCGGTAGTGCTTCTTCAGAACGATACTCTTCATCGCCACTGACAAGAACAATATGTTTGCCCTTTCCGGGACCCTCGTTTCCTTCGTAAACAACCCATTCGTTTTTCATCAAAAGATATACTCCATAAAACAAGATTTTGCTTAAGTATAGCATATTTTCCTGAGAAAGTCACGCCGAATCTGTGGACAGAAAATCAAACGTTCTGTACGCATAGAGAAAAACTTTGACAAATATCCCAAGTTACCATAAAATTGATTAAAAGACAGGCTCGAAACATTATCCGAAACGGACCGGCAACCTACAGGAGCATTTTCCATGCACTTAACGCCTCAACAGCAAGACCACTACAAAGAGCAAGGCTTTGTGGTAATTCCGCGCCTCTTTAGTACAGCCACAGTAACGTTGATGCGCGAGCATTATATGGAACGCCGTGCAGAAGGTCCGAAACCCGGCGATAGCGGTGGCACAACCGACCACGCCGATGATCCAAATCATCAATTCCCGCGTATGATTAATATGCACAATTGGGATGAATTAACCCAAGAATGGGCAGCGGATACCAACCTGCTTACCTTTACGGAACAACTGATTGATGATACACCGGTCCTGTTACAAACGATGCTCTATTTCAAACCGCCCGGTGCGCGAGGTCAGGCTCTACACCAAGATGAACAGTATATCACTATAAATCCACTCATCGGTGTTTGGGTAGCATTAGATACATCGGACGAAGCTGTTGGACGCATGGTGCTGATTCCACGTTCCCATCAGGACGGTCTGTTTCGTGTTGAAGCGGCAAACACCGCCATTTCGTTCACAGGTGTACAAGCCGTTAACCCGGAAGACGCTGAAGAATTGGGGGTTGACATGTCGCCCGGTGATACGCTTTTCTTTGACGGTAAAGTTATTCACGGTTCTTACATGAATAAGACGCACGACCGATGGCGGCGGAGTTTTATATGTCATTACATGGGCGAAAATTCACAACGGTTTGAGCCAACGGAAGGAACACACGTCTCACATCTGAAAAAATAGTTTGGTTACGCTCAAACCCTAAACTATTTACGGCACACAGCGTGTACAGTATTACTGAATAGAAGAAATTGGAGGATCTGGATTGTTAAAAGTATCTAAGTTTGGCGGGAGTTCCCTCGCGTCAGCGGAGCAAGTGAGCCAAGTTTGTGACATCATTACTGCTGATCCGAGACGCCGCCTCATCGTCGTCTCCGCACCCGGAAAACGACACAGCCAAGACATCAAAGTGACCGACCTGCTCATTGCAGCGGCATCACAACGCCTCGTTGGAAAACTCGGTGCTTCGGAATGTGCTGAAGCCATTGAACGTTATCGAAGCATCGCTTCTGAATTAGGACTCTCTGGGGAGGTTGTTGAACCTATCGCCCGCGACCTTGCGCAACGATTGGAAAACAGCACAACCGATGCCGATCTCTATATGGACACAATGAAAGCAGGCGGCGAAGATAACTGTGCACGTCTTATCGCACAAGTACTACAGGCACGAGGTGTAGATGCGCACTACGTAAACCCGAAGGACGCAGGCTTACTGCTTTCTGACGAACCCGGTAATGCCCAAGTCTTACCCGAAGCGTATAACCGTCTGCGCGATCTACACGAACGTCCGGGAATCACTATCTTCCCCGGCTTCTTCGGTTACTCAAGACAGGGTAACATCGTCACTTTTTCGCGCGGCGGTTCAGACATTACAGGTGCTATTCTCGCGAGCGCCGTTCGGGCGGAGGTGTATGAGAATTTTACGGATGTGGATTCCGTGTTCGCGGCGAATCCATCTATTGTTAAGGACCCGGCACCGATTGCCGAGTTAACCTACCGTGAAATGCGGGAACTCTCTTATGCTGGATTCTCTGTGTTCCACGATGAGGCACTTGAACCGGTCTATCGCGCACAGGTGCCAGTCAACATCCGAAACACTAATAATCCAGACGCAGATGGCACCTTAATTGTGCCAAGTCGTAAGTCAACAGACACTCCGGTTGTCGGTATCGCTGCAATGGACAGCGTCTGCTGTATCTACCTTAGCAAATATCTGATGAACCGTCAGATTGGATTCGGACGGCGGTTGTTGCAGATTTTAGAAGCTGAAGAAATCTCTTTTGAACATATTCCCTCCGGCATAGACAATATGTCAGTTATTATCCGCGAAGAAAACCTATCAGTGCCGAAAGAGAAAAGGATTGTCGAACAAATTCGACAGACCCTTGCACCAGAAGATATTTCCGTAGAACGCGGACTGGCACTGATCATGGTTGTCGGTGAAGGGATGCGCCACACTGTTGGTGTCGCCTCGCGTGCCACAAGAGCGTTAGCCGGAGCAGAAGTCAACATTGAAATAATTAATCAAGGTTCCAACGAAGTCAGTATGATGTTCGGCATAAAATCCGAAGACATGGAGACTGCTGTTCAAGCACTCTACTCGGAATTTTTTGATTCTTAAAAAAACGCGAGCCAGAAACCATTGGGAAGGCACAGAAAAGAATAGTTCCTCGTTAAAACATTTCTGTTCTCCCAAATTTCCGTAATTATCACCGATGTCGTTGATATGCATCGAAAACCTGTTTGTGACAGGGGTCCCCACCCGTTACTGGGAAGGGGAGAAAAAACGGAGCGAAAATTCAATCGTTAAAAAAATGGAAATAACTGTTCAACCGAAAGAATTAGCAGCAGGAAAACTGACAGATGCTCATGTAGAACAAGCCATTCAGGCACTCCGTGTTGATGGTTACGTTGTTTTAGAAAATGTCATCAGTCATGAACACTTGGATATCCTGCGCGAACGGATGGATGCCGACTCGCAAGTCCTTATTAATGCGGGAAAATGGGGTGGCGCAGGCAAACTTAAAGGGCATCTCCAACAGGGACCGCCGCCATTTGCTCCCTACATTTTTAGAGACATCGTCGCGAATCCTTATGTTGTGCAGGTGACGCAGGAGATGCTTGGCCCAGGGCTTTACAATAACTTTTACAATGGCAACACGAACTGCCCTGGTAGCACAACACAACCGCTCCACAGAGACGGTGCTCACCTGTGGCCAGATGAAAAAGTAGCACACCCAACAACAGAAGTTGTCGTTAATATTTCACCACAGGATACAACAGAAGAAAATGGGAGTGTAGAACTCTGGCCAGGCTCACATCTTGATGTCAGTGGGTACGGGATAGAGGAAGAAGAGGAGGAGGCACGCCGTAAAATTGCGCCACCTATCCGTGGAAATGCGAAGAAGGGAAGTGCACTGATTCGAGACATGCGACTGTGGCACCGAGGTGTCCCCAACCCATCCGATGAGCCACGCCACATGATAGCAATGATTCATCGTGTCAGTTGGCTGAAATCTAACCGGCAACTGAAGTATAAAATTGGGTGTGAAGTCGCTTTTGAAAACAGCGATCTCGACCATAACGCAGAGTTTATAGACTTCGCTGAGAAAAAGATAAATGAGTACGACTATATCTTCAATCCAAGCTTCTAAATGTGTAAGAGTGGTGCTATAGCACTGCTCTGAGTTCAGGACGGAGGTTCCTATGAACGCTGAAACCAATTGGCTCCCCGCTGAGCCTAACCTCAAAACGGTTTGTAACACCTACAGCGACCCGATCTACGCGCTTTCGCAAGCGGAGATACCTGCCATCATTCTCAGGAACGCCTATTCACCCTCTCAATGCCACGGACTTATAGAGCGATTCACAAATATGGGCTTGATGCGCGATGAAGCGGACATCAATTCCGCTGACAAACGCGCCCGAATTGACATCGGCACCAGTCTCGGTAATCGTGGCAGCGATAAGGCTAAATTTTTGGCACACGCGAAAGAGACAGAACATCTTTTTAGCTTCCTCTTTGAGGGATTTGATGACCCTGTCAATCTCATCTACGAATCTCTCAATACACTTTCACCGGGAAAAGAGGTAAAAGTCGCGCGTGAACCGGATAGCGCACGCTACGGTCCTGCGATTTTCCGCGTCCATTACGAAACACACAGTTATAAACCACATATTGATCACGTGAAATACCGTGAGCAGCGCACCGATTATGCTGTTTACCGTTTTGAACACCAGTTTGCAGGCGTACTGTGCGTCCAAAATGCCGACGAAAACGGGAAAGGCACACAAGCTATTCTGCACCGGTGCCTCTGGTCGGAGGAGGTTCAGCCGCATATCGCTGAAGAGACGTTTGACCAGTACGCCGCTGACAACGGTATAGAGAATTGTCAGGTCGATTTGCAGCAGGGGGACCTTTACTTTTTTAACACCCGCTGTATCCATGAAGTACCACCCGTCCAAGGCACGCGCGCCCGAATTGTTCTGGCGGTTTTTATCGGATACTCCCCAGACGATAACGAAGTCTTCGTCTGGTCATGAATCTAATTCACGCCAATAACTGACGCAATACACTTTTTCGTGGTATACTCAGAAAAACAGCGTGAAACCGGGACGCGACATACTACAGAAGCCAGCCAAAGGAGAACCCTCATTCATAATGAAAAAAATAACACTATCTTCTATTCTTTTGACGCTCCTCATCCTTTTAAACGTATATCTACCGAGCAGCTTTGCCCAAGATCCGTCGCTATTCAGCTTACCCGAAGGTGCTAAAGCACGTCTCGGTCAAGGGTGGATAAACGAACTCAAGTATTCGCCAGATGGCACGCGTCTGGCGGTCGCAAGTTCTATCGGTGTTTGGCTCTATGACGTACAGACTTACGAGGAAATCGCCCTGCTCACAGAACACACCCAAGGCGTTAATAGTATAGCATTTAGTCCCAACAGCGGGACACTTGCAAGTGGGGGTAGGAACGGCACCATCCGTCTATGGGATGCCGTCACAGGCGAACGTCAGCAAACATTGATCGGGCATACGGATGCCGTTTATAGTGTTACTTTCAACGCAAGTGGAGATACACTTGCGAGTGGCGGCACAGACAACATTATCCGCCTATGGAACGCCGCATCCGGCGAGGTACAACAGACATTACCAGGACATACGGATGCCGTTTATAGTGTTACCTTCAACGCAAGTGGAGATACACTTGCGAGTGGCGGCGCAGACAACATTATCCGCCTATGGAACGTCGCATCCGGCGAGGTACAGCGGACATTGCCAGGACATACGGATGCCGTTTATAGTGTCGATTTCAATCCAAGCGGAGGGACCCTCGCAAGTGGCAGCAGAGATGGAACCATTCGCTTGTGGCACACGACCTTCGGTGTGGTCCAGCGGACACTGCCTGGACACACCGGTGCCGTCTTGAGCGTCGCGTTCGGTGCAAATGGTGACACAATCGCGAGTGGAAGCGGTGATGGTACTATCCGCCTGTGGAATGCTGCATCCGGTCAGCACAATCTGACGCTCATCGGACATACAGGTGCCGTCCTGAGCGTCGATTTCAGTTCCAGCGGTGGAACGCTTGCGAGTGCCAGTACGGATGGCACCATCCGCCTGTGGGACGCTGTTTTCGGCGGACACAGGCAGACGTTAACCGGTTATACAGATTATATCACCAGTACTGCATTTAGCACGAGTGCAGGAACGCTTGCCAGCGGTAGTACGGACGGAACGGTGCATCTGTGGAACACCACTTCTGGTACATCCCAGCGCACACTGACCGGACATACCGCTTGGATCGGAAGTGTTGCCTTCAGCCCAGATGGTAACACGCTCGCAAGTGCGAGTGACGATGGCAGCGTTCGGCTATGGCGTGTCGCATCTGGCGAACTCCAACAGACGCTGATAGAAAACACAGATGCCGTCAGAAGTGTTGCGTTCAGTCCTGATGGTAACACGCTTGTAGGTGGGAGTTTAGATGGCAGCATCTGGCTATGGAGTGTCGCATCCGGTGAACCCCAACAGACGCTGAGATTAGATTCAAATGGCATCTTGTGTATCGCGTTCAGTCCGGACGGTGGTACGCTCGCTATCGGAAGCACGAACGGCACTATCTACCTATGGAATGTTTTAACCAGTCAACATGAGCAGACGCTAACAGGACATACGGATTACGTCAGGAGCATTATGTTCAGCCCTGATGGTGGTACGCTCGCAAGTGCAAGCGACGATGGCACTATCCGCCTATGGGATGTCGCTTTCGGCGATCACAAGCAGACCTTAACTGGGCATACAGATTACGTCTTTAGCATTGCATACAGTTCAGATGGGGATACACTGGTCAGTGGAAGCTTGGATGACACTATCCGTCTGTGGGATACCATCTCTGGTGAACCCGTGCAAACTCTGACCGGACATACAAGTGGCGTTCTTAGCGTTACGCTCAATCCAGATGGTGACACACTCGCAAGTGCGAGTTTAGATGGCACAGTGCTCCTGTGGAACTTTACCCCGCCAACGAATATGTATGCGACTGTGGGTTTTTCACCTTCCGAGATACAGTCACCTGCTATCGGCGAGCAACTCACATTCTCTCTCAGTATCACAGATGGAGGGGCTGTGACAGGTTATCAGGCAACCGTGCGGTTTGACCCTTCCGCGCTCCGCTATCTTGAAAGCAGTCATGGTGACTACTTGCTATCGGATGCGTATGCGATACCTGCCCGTGTCACAGAAAACAGAGTAACGCTTGCCGCAACATCTCTCGCTGGCGAAACCAATGGTTCTGGCACGCTTGCCACCGTTACGTTTGAGGTGGTTGCCCCTAAAGCCTCTCGGCTAACGTTATCTGATGTGCTCCTCACTAATGGAGCAGGTAGTATTTCGTATGTGCGAGTCAAAACCGGATATATTACGAAACCCTTGCTTTCAGTAGGAGACCTGGATGGCAACGGTGTCGTAAACGTCCAAGATTTAGTAATCGTCGCCTCAAACTTCTCACAGACAGGTGAAAATTTAGCAGATGTCAACGGAGATGGAATTGTCAATATCGTTGATCTTACGCTGGTTGCAGGTGCAATAACAAATACTACAAGCGCGCCAGCAGTGTGGAACCGTGACACGGCAATTACGCTTACAAGAACAGATGTACAACAGTGGCTACGTGAAGCCCAACAAGTTGCACTATCAGATCCCGCTTTCCAGCGTGGCATCTTAGTGCTGCAGCAACTCCTTGCAGTGTTGACTCCGAAAGAGACGGCACTTCTGCCAAACTATCCTAATCCTTTCAATCCTGAGACATGGATACCCTATCAGTTGGCAGCACCTGCAGATGTGACGCTCGCTATTTATGCAGCAGACGGCAAACTGGTGAGAACTTTAGCACTGGGGCATCAACCTGCGGGTATTTACCAGGATCGGAGCCGCGCGGTGTATTGGGATGGTAGAAACGAACTCGGTGAACCCGTGGCGAGCAGTGTTTATTTCTATACGTTGACTGCGGGGAATTTCACAGCAACTCGGAAAATGGTGATTATGAAGTAGGGGACAATTAGCACGTCTGAGTATTCTTCACTGTAGAAGCACGCTGTGCTCGCGATCCTTAATGATTGCCCACATAAACAGTTATCGAATTTATTTTTTAATTCCTCATCCAACCTCGCCAGCAAAGAGGTGAGAAGGCAAGCACATCTATTATCGTGCCAATTGCCAACTACGGATGGAAACCGATTCCTGACTACTAATTGCTAATTACTGACGACCGATAACTGACAACTGAATGCCTCTGCTGTGTATCACGCTATGGTCTGATACACGAAGCCGGTGTCTACATTCCAAAGCTAAAGCGTTGGGTTTTGACACCGAAACCTAATAATGAAAAAAACACTATTTTCCAGACTGTTGGCGTTCTTCCTCGTTTCAACTGTATGTCTACTGAGTGCCTATGCACAGGACTTCACACAATCCAGTTTACCTGGAGAAGCTAAAGCGAGGTTCACAAGAGGCGAAATATCCGGTAATATAGCGTATTCTCCGGATGGCAAACGTTTGGCAGTTGCGAGTCCTGTTGGTATATGGATCTACGATACGAAAAACACGCATCAGGAGGTTGATGTGTTCGGGAGACATACAGATTCAGTCACGAGCATAGCCTTCAGCCCGGACGGAAAAACAATCGTAAGTGGGAGTCGGGACAAGACTATCCGTCTCTGGGATGCCGTGACGGGTGAACACAAAAAGACATGGCTCATGTAAAGACTGTGTGCTAATGAAGATGTCAAACCCGCGTGGTGACTACCTTCGTTAGAAACAATCGCACATACTTTTTACATGAGCGAAAGACATTTATTGGGCATACGTATTGGGTCTTAAGCGTAGCGTTCAGTCCCGATGGAAATACGATCGTTAGTGGAGGTGATGGCGAGTTTGATAGCGGTTCTGTATGGGGTGTTACCGTTCGTCTCTGGGATACAGCAACAGGCACACACAAAATCACACTCACTGGACACACAGGCTCGGCAACGAGTGTAGCATTCAGTCCAGATGGAAATACTATCGCCAGTGGAGAGGGGTGGCCGGATCATACCGTCCGGTTATGGGATGCAAAGACAGGCACACAAAAACACACACTCGTAGGACATACGGATTGGGTCAATAGCATTGCGTTTAGTCCCGACGGACAGACACTGGTAAGTGGGAGCAGTGACAATACCGTTCGTTTGTGGGACGCAGAAACAGGTATCCACAAACGCACACTCACTGGACATACGGGTGGTGTGAATAGTGTAACGTTCAGTCCAAACGGTCATTTTTTCGCAAGTGGAAGCTTGGACATGGATATCTATCTCTGGGAGACGGAAACCGGTGACCACAAACACACATTTGAAGCTGCAGGACGGGTCATTAGCATCGCCTTCAGTCCCGATGGAAATACGATTGCAGGTGCAAGTTACAACGGTACATTGCTCTTGTGGGACCTCACGGACATAGAATAATACTGTAGATAGCGCAAAATGTTACAGGTCACAACAAGGCATCAGCCAATCCTGTAAAATCGCTCACTGTTACATCGGGTTGGTACTGGGTATCCTCATACGGCAGTCCATAGCGATTGACAAACGCTCCCTTATAACCACATGCCCGTGCCCCCATGATGTCAAACGAATTTGCGGATACCATGAGACACTCGTTGACTTCAAGACCTAACTGCCCTGCTGTGGCACGATAAACTGCTGGATGTGGTTTAAACGCGCCCACCGATGTAACCGAGATCACATCGTCAAAATCCCATGCGACCCGTTCTTTAACAAGATATTCTAAAAACGATGGGTCTCCGTTAGATAAAACGACCAACCGATACCGAGATTGAAGCCGCGAGAGCGCAAGCAAAACCTCTGGAAAGGGTGACAGCTGCTGCCAACCCCGCATAAATTCTTCCACCGTATCAGATGAAGCATCAATACTGTTACGTCTCAACGTGTAGTGCAACGCGCGCCGTACCGTCTCAAGATAACCGCTATGTCCGAGCATCATGATCGTGTCTTGATACTGCTCAATCCGTTGCCTGTAACGCCACTGCTCCCAAAAATTATCTGCCGATACATCAGAAGCGCGAGCATTCAGGGACTCACCAATGAACGGCGTAAGACTGCCACCTAAATCCAAAATCGTGCCAAACAGGTCAAAGGTAAGTGCTTTCGTCTCCGTGAAATTCGCCATAATAAATAGTTGTCAGTTATCAGTCGTCAGTCGTCGGTTAAAGAGCAATTTGTAACAATGAACCCCAGTCTGGAGTACTCCAAAGAATGGTAAATTGTTACGAAATCCCTCTTAACTGAAAACCGATAACCATTAATCCATTTAAATCTGCTACCCCAATTCGACTGTCCGTCCGGTCGCCATCGCCTCAAAGGCAGCATCAATGACGCGCATCTGATTCACACAGCTTTCGGGTGAGATACGGTGTGGTTGCCCAGTCGCTAAACACTCACATATATGCTCCAATTGCAATGCGAACTGGAAACACGGTTCAAAATCAATGACTTCTCTGCCCTCTCGTGTGGTAAGCTCAATATTGACCGCAGAGTTTTCATTGTTCCACGCTCTGTCAATCCTACACATGCCATCTAACCCAGCCATTTCGGCATACTGTCCACCCGCACAATTAAAACCGGTAGAAATCTGGGCAATCCGTTCACCGGGGAATACTAACAATAGATAGGAACCATCGTCCACTTCTAACCCGGCTTGAGACGCTCCGGACACCCGAATCGGTTCAGCACCAAACATAAATCGCGCATGGTGGATATTGTAACATGCCAAATCGTAAATACTGCCGCCACCCTTCGCTTTATTAAACCGCCAATTCGCCTCAGGCTTACGTGTCTCTGGTCCGCCACCACCACCACCGGTGCAGAAGGTGCTGCGGAGCGTCTTAAACTCACCGATTGCGCCTGAATCAATCAACTCTTTCGCCTTGAGATGCATCGGATGATGCCGAAATTTAAACGCTTCCGCCACCAGCACACCATTCGCTTGCGCTGCACCGACGAACGCTTCCGCCTCCGCCGCCGTTGACGTGAACGGTTTCTCACACAAAATCGCTTCGACTTGGCGAGATTCAGAAAGCTGGATACCGACCTCAGCGTGGAAGGCACCCCAAGTACAAATAATAGCGATGTCCAAGTCCTCAGCATCTAACATCTCTTCTAAAGAGAGATACTGGTTCTCAGGTGCCACATCAAACCGCTCACCGAAATTTGCTAAGGCATTTTCCGACACATCACAGATAGCCGCCAATGCCGCACTCGGTGCTTGTTGACATGCACTGCCGTGTGCGTTAGCGATTCCACCTGCTCCGACAAGTCCAACACGGTAAGGAGTGTTCGTTGACATAATAGTTCCTTTCTCTGTTACGTTGCTGTTAAGGGATAACCGTTTTCAACAATTGCTTTTTTTAGAAACTCAAACTCGTATTGCGGTAACGACGCACCTTGATTCAATTCCGCGAGGTCTTTTTTCCAGCGCGCCACTGCGTCCGCCCGGACGATGATCCTACCCAATGGGATACCTAAGAACGCCTCAAGCTCCTTGAGTATCCGTTCCTGATCTAACACGAAATCCTCAAAACGGATTTGGATAACATTTTTAGGCATCGACGTTGCTTGCATGAGTTTATACTGATAGATCCAAGAAATAGCGCGTCTCTCATAGATGTCGTCCGTTTCAGGATACGCAACGCCAAAATCCCGAAGGTCATCCGTTTTGTGGCTGCCTCGAATACAATCCCGCGGGTCGCGAATCCAGTGGATATATTTTATCTCAGGAAACATTCGAATTATCCACGGATAGACGAGCGTCGTTTCCGGTATCTTCCAGCCTTTGTGGGATGCAGGATTCTCCAGTACATCCTCAAGGTAGGTATTGATGAGTCGTTCAAACTCTGGATCAATCGGCATCGTAAATAGGGGATCAAAATCCCACGAGAGTCCTCCCCCCCATTTGACATATTGTGCCATCACTCGGCAGGCATCATACATCGCATGCGGAGGGATCTTATCGCCGGAAGGGTTCAGTTGGCTCCCCATGAAAACCCCACTGGCGTACAACGTATGGGAAATAGCGCGTGTCCCGGAATGACCGCGCCCAATCACTGTGATCAAATTTTCCATAGTAGATGTGTGTTACACAGAAACCACTTGTTTATTTCGGCAAATTAAAGGATAATACTTATAGAAGAGGGCACACACGGCTCTCAGAAACTCACCCAATCTTGTCTACAACTGTTTGAAAACATTGTAGCAAATATGTAAAACAAAACAAATCATTTTTTATTAGGAACTGCATTTAATGTACAAATTTCTAGCATATATCTTGATTGTGTCGGTAGTAGCATTGGTCGGATGCGAAAAGATTCAAGAGGTAATCGCTCCAGAAAACATTGAAACCGTAAAAATCGGTTTTATTGTTGTGGGGGACCGCGCCCCCTATCTGAACGGTGCCCAACTCGCTGTAGATGAAATTAACGTACGTGGCGGTATCCTCGGCACCCCTGCTGAACTGGTGAGTCTCATTAACACAGAAGCAGCACTGCCACTTTCGATCCAAGCGGCTGAGGATATGATTCTTAAAGACAAGGTGATTGCTATTATCGGACCCAATCGGTCTACACACGCTGTTGCCGTAGGTCCGATAGCACAACGACACGGTGTGCCAATGATCGCCAGTGCCGCAACCAATCCAGATGTCACAAAAGCCAGTAATTTCGTCTTCATGGCATCCGTCACAGATACGTTTCAAGGTCGAGTTATGGCACAGTTTGCGATTGAAGAACTCAATGTGAAGACTGTCGCCATTTTGACACTCAGCGGCGATGTCTACACAGAGGGTATTTCTGAATTCTTCGCATCTAACATCAGCCACTTCAGTGGCGAAATCGTTGCCAACGAATTCTACGAAAGTGGGACAGTCGATTTCACTCAACAGTTGACACGCATCGCTGATGCAAAACCGGAGGCGTTTTTCATCTCCAGTTTCGCCGATGAGATTGCTGCTATAACGCAACAAGCAAGAACGATCCGTATGCAAAACGCCGCAGGTGGCCCGACAATCTTCCTCGGCGCGGATACATGGGACAACGAGGTACTGTTAGCCAACGAGAACGCTGAAGTCGAGGGCAGATTCTTCTCAACACACTTTTCACCGGACACAGATGAACCAACGGCGCGAGCGTTTATTGACGCTTATCAATCCACTTACGGAGAGGTGCCGACAGGCGGTATCGCTGTTAATTACGATGCTGTCAAATTGCTATTTGAAGCGATCGAACGGGCAGGCAGTCTTGACCCTGAAGCGATACGGAAGCAACTTGCCGCTACCGAGAACTACATCGGTGCAACACGTATCGTCAGTTATGACGAAAACCGTCATCCAACTAAGAGTGCTGTCATACTCACCATCAAAAACGGAGAAAAGCAGTTCCACAAGCAGATTGATCCTTTTTAACGTGAGGTTGACATAACTCAGTACGGTATGTAAAGCTTTCGTCACTGTCAGCAGGTGTCGGATTTCCCACCCGATTGACCCTTGCCACCTACACCGTCCCATCTGCTGCTGAAGTGGGTGCCGCTGCTTGGAGATCAGCGAACGGTTCTGCACAAAAAACGTGACACCCTACAAGTTTTGTGGTATAGTTATTAAAGAGACAGCGTATTGAAAACCTTCAGTGGTATCGCTAAACAGTTAAAGCACCCTGACAATCGAATACTGACTGCCGATTGATGATCGCCATTCTATGAAACAGAACCTGTCGGATTTCGCTGCGAGGTTTCCCATTTTTCCAGCTAAGGTAAGGAGAAAAATATGAATCGACCGCCAGAAGATTTTGTCCATGTAGATGAAGAACGGCTTCTTAACTTCTCTACCGCCTGCTTCGAGAAAGCCGGCATCACACACGAACACGCCGCACTCATCAGCCGTTTGCTCGTTAATTCCGACTTGCGAGGGGTTCGCAGTCACGGCACCCGAACCGTTAACGGATATTGCGGAGGTTTTGAAAACGGGAGTTTCAATCCCAATCCAGATATCCGAATCATCCATGAAACACCGACTGCTGTCGTGCTTGATGGAAACGGTACACTCGGCTACCTCCCGATGGTACGTGCCACCGAACATGCGATTGCCAAAGCAAAAGAGGTCGGCATCGGGATGGGGCTTGTTCGCTATATAGGACACTACGGGTCTGCAGGACACTATGCACGTATCTGTAACGAAGCCGGTTGCTTCGGGTTTTCAGTGCAGGGGTATCAGAACCACGGCAATGCTGGAAACCAAGACCCCAAACCGCAGCTCGGTTATTTCGGCAACCCACCCATCTGTTTCGCTATCCCCTCTGGCGACGAACCCCCGGTTGTGCTCGACGCGGCAACCTGTATTATGGCGGATTACCAACGCGGTCCTGAATTTGATGCCCTGCTTTCGGTCATCCCGGCTGCTTTCTTTAAGAGCATCGGCTATACGACTGTGGCACACCTACTCGGTGGCGCACTCACAGGTTTCACGGAACCGCCGCCGGAAGATACCGCAAAATGGAGCGGCGGTAGAATGGGTGGCATGGTACTCGCAATAGACATCGAATCCGTTGTGCCGACTGCTGTTTTCCATGCCGAAGTCGATCGGATGGTGCGGGATGTTCGCGAAACATACGAACCGATGCCGGGCACCGATAGAGCATTGTTACCGGGGGCTATTGAGACGGAACGCACAGAACAGCATCGCCGTGATGGTATCCGTTACGGTGAGATGGAACAGGAATCCGCACGCGGTGTCAGTGAGCGATTAGATGTGCCGTTGCCTTGGAACGAATAATCTCCACACGTTTGTGATAGCACCCACAAGCTAAAGCATGGGGCTTCGGCTTCGTAGACAATAGCGGTTTTCCTGAAGGTCAACCGTCTTACGTTGTCTCCACCAGCAGGCGATTCCCCGTCGCGTGAAAAAATCGCTTCGGGCATATCAAGGAAACAAAATCTTGGCTATCCCCGCCTGCCTCGGTCTATTAGACCGAAAAGTTGAAAAGGGGCAGCAATACAGCGTGCAGACTTTCACCTCTGCTCCGAAACTTTAAGCGTTAGCTGCCCAAATACTTTTAGAGTGGTATTACACTTAGCACTTTTTGACCACCTCTTACAGTGGAGGACACCTCCTGCACAAGCGTGCAGGGTAAGAGCGGTGTCCAAAGTGTTAGTAATATTATACTACATTTTTAGGTGAATGTCAAATCTTTTTTTTTGACACAACCCCTTTGCCCGTCTACATCCCGCAAGCTAAAGCATGGGGTCTTGACGGGAATATTGATAAGAAATGAAACGAAGGAAAAAGAGATGAACAGACCACCAGAAGATTTCGTCTTAGTAGATGAGGAACGACTTCTCAACTTCTCTACTGCTTGCTTTGAGAAAGCAGGTCTCACAAACGAACACGCTGCACTCATCAGCCGTTTACTCGTCAATTCTGACTTACGAGGTGTCCGTAGTCACGGCACACGGACTGTTAATAGATATTGCGGCGGCTTTGAAAGCGGGAGTCTGAATCCACGTCCCAACATCCGAATCATTCATGAAACACCAACTGCTGTCGTGCTTGACGGAAACGGCACACTCGGTTATCTCCCGATGGTCCGCGCCACGGAGCACGCCATCGCCAAAGCAAAAGCGGTAGGCATCGGGATGGGATTGGTGCGTTATATTGGACACTATGGGTCTGCAGGACACTATGCACGTATGTGTAACGAAGCCGGATGCATCGGTTTTTCGGTACAGGGATCCCGGAACCACGGCAATGCCGGAAACCAAGACCCCAAACCGCAGCTCGGTTATTTCGGCAACCCACCTATCTGTTTTGCTATCCCCTCCGGTGATGAACCCCCGGTTGTGCTTGACGCTGCCACCTGTATTATGGCGGATTACCAACGCGGTCCCGAATTCGATGCCCTGCTTTCGATCATCCCCGCTGCTTTTTTCAAGAGCATTGGCTATACCGCTGTGGCACACCTGCTCGGTGGCGGACTCACAGGTTTCACCGAACCGCCCCCTGAAGACACCGCGAAATGGAGCCATCCACAGGGGGGTATGGTACTCGCAATAGATATTGAATCCGTTGTGCCAACTGCTGTTTTCAACGCAGAAGTCGATCGTATGGTACACGATGTTCGCGAAACATACGAACCAATGCCGGGGACAGACAGGGCACTGCTACCCGGTGCGATTGAGACAGAACGCACAGAACAGCATCGTCGTGAAGGTATCCGTTACGGTGAGATGGAACAGGAATCCGCACGCACCGTCAGCGAACGTCTCGAAGTTCCATTGCCTTGGGACGAATAACTTTCACACCGCCGTAGAAGAAAGAAAATCAAGAAAACGGATGAGATTTTTCTTGCATTTTCTGGGAAAGTGTTACATACATTAGACATTATAACCTAAGCAAGTTTCAATATTAAATTTATGTTTTTGATTCCTATATCTGTTGGAAAATTGGAAGTATGGAAGTTGGGAAGATAGCGAATACAGTGTTTCTTCCTATTTCCTTTTTTCTACTCGTCCGCAAAACCTAAAATTTGTTTCTTAATATTGCTTAGAAGTTCAGGCTTCATTTTCGCTTGAATCCTATGTAGGTTCCCCCTCATTTTGAAGGCATACACAGATTTAATTTGACGTATAGGTCAAATTCTCGTATAATTTATCCACATAAGGACATATTTTTGATAAGTTATATAGCAAAAATATGTCATCATTAAGGTTTTTGGTACTTAATCAGCATTTTTTGATTAAGTGGCAACTTAGGTTAATATAAGTACTACTAAAGGTACCAGGATACCCAGTTCTCGCTTTTACTGTATTGCTGAACGCAAACTTGCGAAACTTCAACTACAAGCATTGTCCCTCAGGACAGGGTATCTGACATATTATTTTTATCTTTGGAGAAATTACTTTAAGTGAGGTTTTCGTTATGCACACTCATATTATAGTAAAACCCACAATTAACTTTACATTGGCGAGGTTAGGAAACCTCGCCAGCGAGCGAGTGTATTCGCGGAATTGTTGCTCTTTAAAGTGTAAACATATTTTCGGGTTTTACTATAAAACCAGTTTTTTGTTTTACACGTTTACGTTGTTCATGTGTCTCAATTCCTTTTTCCTAACGAACACCGATGCACAAGTTGACGATGCACCCGTTTTCAAATCCGTCAGTGACAATTATACTTTTGAGAGTATTGATGTTCCGGGTGTAGAGTTTTTAGAGTTGACGGCGAGTAGCGACTTTGAGGATTACGCGGGTAACACCCGGAGTGCTGATGGTCAAAAAACAGTCGGCTTTACGCTCATTGATGGTGTTTTTACCACATACGATTTCCCCGGCTCACAGAACACTTATTTCTATGCACTCGGTAATAATGGACAAGCCGCAGGACACTACCAGGATAGCGATGGCCTTTACCACGGTGTCATCTTAGAAAATGGCGAGTTGCGCCAATACGATTTCCCGGGTGCCGTCGAAACGTTCATATACGGTATTAGTGATTCGACCGGGGCACTAACGGGTAATATGATAGATGCTTCTGGTGTTCGCCGTGGGTTCTCAGGAGACGCAATAATTGAGTTCCCCGGGGCATCTGCAACATACGCCGATTTTGTGACCCCGACCGGTAGTCTGGTGGGCAGCTACGTAGATGCTGAAGGTATATATCATTCATACGTTCTTACCCAGGATGGCAGGTTTATACCTCAATACCATGCAGAACAGTTTGAATACTTTTTTCAGCACGGTATGAACGATGCAAGGGTTGTCGTTGCACGAGGAAAACCGGTGGGTGATGTCCCGCGCACCTATGTCGGCACATTCCAGGACGGGCTACAAGAATTGCAGTTTCCGGGCAGCGTTAGCACGGAGGGTTACAATATTAATCAGGACGGCTCTATCGTCGGGCACTATGACACAGAGGATGGGCGCAGACACGGGTTTATCGCCAGACCCGCAGGCGACACTGACGCACAAAGCGATCAACCCGTTTTCCCATCCGCCAACTCCAACTATACTTTTGAGAGTATTGATGTTCCGGGTGTAGATTTTTTAGAGTTGACAGCGAGTAGCGACTTTGAGGATTACGCCGGTAACACCCGGAGTGCTGATGGTGAAAAAATAGTCGGCTTTACACTCATTGATGGTGTTTTTACGACGTACGATTTCCCGGGTTCACAGAACACTTTTTTCTATGCGCTCGGTAATAATGGGAATGCTGCCGGTCACTACCAGGATAGCAATGGTCTGTACCACGGTGTCGTCTTAGAAAACGGTGAGTTGCGACAATACGATTTTCCGGGTGCCGTCGAAACGTTCATATACGGTATTAGTGATGCTACGGGGGCACTGACAGGTAATATGATAGATGCTTCCGGCATTCGCCGCGGATTCACAGGGGACGCAATAGTTGAGTTCCCCGGGGCATCGGCAACATACGCCGATTTTGTGAACCCGACCGGTAGTCTGGTAGGCAGCTACATCGATGCTGAAGGTACATATAATTCATACATTCTTACCCCGGATGGCAGGTTTATATCTTTCTACCACGCAGAAAAGTTTGAATACTTTTTTCAGCACGGTATCAACGATGCAAGGATTAGCGTTGGCAGAGCCAAACCGGTGGGTGATGTCCTGCGCACCTATGTCCTCTCATTCCAGGACGGGCTACAGGAATTGCAGTTTCCGGGCAGCGTTAGCACGGAGGGCTGGAATATTAATCAGGACGGCTCTATCGTCGGGCACTATGACTCAGCGGATGGACGCAGACACGGGTTTATCGCCAGATTCACCACCAAGGCAGAGAGCAATTATTTTGGCAACGTCTATAACGTCACGCTGTCTAAAGGTTTGAACATGCTTTCTTTGCCGTTAGCATCACCAAACCCGATGACTGCAAAATCACTTGCAGGGATAGCGGGTGCGACAGTTGTTATAGCACTTGATGCCGCAAGTCAAAGTTTCATAGGGTGGACACCGGGTGCACCTAACGACGGATTCCAAATTGAAGGTGGACAAGGCTATATCGTCAATGTTCCACAAACTCGCAATTTTGCCTTCGTCGGATCACGGTGGACAAATCAAACGGAGGCTGCTGCAGCACCATCAGCCATATTGGAGATATCCCAAGAAGCCTGGGCGTTCGTTGTAAGTGGGCACTTGGAAGGTAAACCAGCGTTTGACGGCTATCAGGTAATCGTCCGTAACCTGAGAACAAACCGCATGATAACCGCCTCGGTGCAAGGTGATTACTTCGCTGCTGCGACTGCCGACTTAACGCGCCGGAGCGTTGTCCAACTTGGAGATGTGATTGAATTACGCGTCATCGGTCCGGATGGAAATGTTGAATCACAAACCCTCAGTGCTAAAGTGACCCCTGAGAGCCTTGCAAACGCGGTTTTGCCTGTCAGGCTTGATGGCATCGGTCAACCGAATCAGAGTCAGTTGTTGCAGAACTACCCGAATCCGTTTAACCCGGAGACGTGGATTCCATATCAACTCTCGGAAGACAGTCCTGTATCGGTATCCATTTATGATACAACCGGTAAGTTGGTTCGCACTCTTTCACTCGGTTTTCAATCCGCAGGCTTTTATAATAGTCGAGGGCGTGCTGCTTATTGGGATGGACGTAATACGTTAGGTGAACCGGTTGCGAGTGGTATCTATTTTTACCTGTTGACAACACCCTCTTTCCATCAAACACGGCGGCTCGTCATTTTAAAGTAGAGTCAATCCGTATAGAACTTACAGGTGTCACAGTTGCACTATCGGTGTAACTGTGACACCCTTAATCCTCAAAAAAGACGTGTAAATCCCACGAATTGCCTCCCTTCCTAGAATCTGCTTATCCTTTAGATAGGGTCATTTACTTCTTCTGTAGGAGGGATCTCCGAATCCCGACATATCCCTGTAGGAGCCAGCTGTGCTCGCGATCTTCCGGACAAAATGCTTAGAAATTCCAAAACTAAATAGCCCTATCCTTTAAAAATAAAAAGTGGTCAATATCACAGAAAAGTGCTATAATATCGATAAAGAATTCCTTTTGGTATCGGTTTGGATAGTTCATTTAAACAAGAACCGTTTACTCACGGTTTCCGAACGCACGTTAAAAAGGGATAACTATGCATTATCACATAAAAATCGCACTTATTCTGTCTATATCCATCTGCTTCATAGCGGATACCGTTATACAGGTCGGAGCCGAAACACCGACCGCTGACTATATCTTTGAGACGATTGAGGTCCCCGGTGTCGATTTTCTGGAAGTGACAGCGAGCAACGATCGCGGTCACTATGCCGGCAATACCCGAAGTCCTGATGATAGCAAATTCATCGGTTTCACACTGATTGACGGGGTTTTCACAACTTATGATGTCCCAGACTCCGAGAGGACTGTTTTCTATGGACTCAATAACGCTGGACAAGCTGCTGGATTTTACGTAGATCAAGACGGGATTTATCACGGCATCATCTTGCAAAACGGTGAGTTAACAGAGTTTAATTTTCCAGGAGCAATAGACACACAACCTTATGGCATCGGTGAAGCGGGACAACTTATCGGCAATATCGTTGACGCGGACGGTGTAAGCCACGGCTTTGTCGGCGATACACAGATTGATGTACCCGGGGCGACCAGAACGTACGCGGATCACATAAATGCCGCGGGGGTTGTCGTCGGGAGCTATGTAGATGCTGACGGGATGCCCCACGGATTCCTCCGCCACCTCAATGGCAGCTTCACTACTATCGGTGTGCCACAGATATTTAGCGATGAAGTTCTTTTCGTAGATCAAAGTAACTTCACCCGCGGCTTTGAGGAGGAGGCTGTTACTACCGTAGCCGTCCCAGAGGTACCTGATTTAGAATTCCTTTTTGTGAACGCTATTAGCGATGCCGGTGTTGCGGTGTTTAGAGCCCAAGCCGTTGACGATATTCCTCGTACTTATGTCCGTCCACCAGACAGCGCACCGGTTGAACTTCGCTTTCCCGGTAGCGTCAGCACAGTTGCGCGGGATATCGACGCGAAAAACCAGATCGTTGGTTTCTACGACACGCCAGACGGACGCAGACACGGATTTATCGCCAGACCTACAATGTTGCCCGATGGCGAAGATTTCAGCAACATCTTCTTCACAAGTCTCTCTAAAGGTCTGAACATGCTATCCGTGCCGTTGAAATCCCCCGCACCGATGACGGCACGTTCGCTCGCAGTGACGACAGGGGCAACAGCAGTTATCAAGCTTGATACAACCCATCAGGCATTCGTCGCGTGGACCCCGAACGCCCCCGACAACGGATTCTCCATTGAAGGTGCGAAAGGCTATATCGTCAATCTACCAGAGACACGCAATATCACCTTCGTCGGCGCAAAGTGGACAAACGAAACTGAGACAGCCTCTGCACCGACCATAAGTCCGCACCAGACATGGGCATTCGTCGTCAGCGGACATTTAGAGGGTGTCCAACACCTCAACGGTTATATTGTCCAAGTCCGAAACCTCCGGACGAACACTGTCATGACCTCTCAGGTCCGCGGTAATTATTTCGCCGCTGCCACTGCCGACCTCAGATACCGCAGCGTCGTGGAAACCGGTGATATACTGGAACTCATCGTTACTGATACGAACGGAAATATCGTCTCAGAAAAATTCAGTTTCACGGTGAACGCCGCGAATCTTGAAAACGCGGTTATGAGCGTGACGCTTGACGGCATCGGCACCCCGAAACAGAACCGCCTGCTTCAGAATTATCCGAACCCGTTCAATCCTGAAACATGGATTCCGTATCATCTTGCGGAAGCAGGTGCCGTGTCTCTGTCCATCTATGACGCGGCAGGCAATCCTATCCGAACACTTCCGCTCGGCTACCAATCGACAGGCTTTTACCAGAATCGAGAGCACGCCGCTCATTGGGACGGACGTAATGCGTTAGGTGAACCCGTTGCAAGCGGTGTCTATTTCTACCAATTGACGACACCCTCTTTCCAGCAGACACGGCGAATGCTTATTTTGAAATAGCATTTATAGTGTACATTTTCTCGCAGAAGATTCAAAACAAAACTATTGACATACTATAGACATATCATCCTCTCAAAACCTTTTCTGATTATCTGATTAAGATGGTGAACAGGGTTAACTTTAACGCAAAATTTAAGGAAGCAATGATGTTACAGCGTATCCAATGGACAACAACGCTGATATTGATTCAGTGCATACTAATTTCAGTCGGCACATTCGCAGCGGAGGAACCCGAAGAGGGTAAAAACTATATCTGGGTAGACCTCGGTGAAGAGAGCAACGGTGTCTTATTAACCCAAAGCGAACAAGGCGATGGTATGACGGAACCTGCTGTACAGGGAGATCTCGACTGTTTAGAGAATCCTTGGCCCTATAACGGTCCCGGACACAATCACATGTACTTCAAGACCGACGATACGTTTGTGTTTGGTGGAAAGCATAAGGCATGGATCGTCATGGAATATTTCGACTCCAACGAAGCACCGGAGATTGACTGTCAATACGACAGCAACGGTGCCGGTCCCGTTGGCGGCGCGTTCCGTGGGGCAGGCGATGGCGCGTTTCTTGCTGTAAAACTGGGTGGAACAGATGAATGGCTCGTTCATATCTGGGAAATCAAAGACGGTCGTTTTGAGAACCGCGCAAACGGTTCAGATTTTCGATTCTCTTCTCACGGTCAGGGAGCTATCTGGATTAATCGGGTCTGGGTCAGCACAATTGAACCGCCAGAAAATTTCGATCCCGATAGTCCGTTCGGCATCCCACAAGCCGTCGATCCAGCATCGAAATTAGCGACAACCTGGGGGCAACTCAAGACGCGTGCTAAATAAGAGAAAATCAGCGAGGACAGTTCAGCACCATTCAGTTTTCATTCTTCTTTGATCTTCCGTTTTTGTAGGTGTGAGGGTCCCGACCCGATACAGGAAAAGACACCCGTATTTAGCTGGCGAGGTTTTATGAAGTTTAAGAATTTAATCGGGTAACTCCCGGACATGCTATAAGTCGCATAACTAAAAGTAGACCTGTTTGTAGTAGTGCGATTCATCGCACGTCGTACAGCCCAAAATTACTTAACTTATTTTTTAATCTTCATTCAACCTCGGCTACTGACAACTGAAAACTGACGACTGAAAACCATTCCTCTGACAACTGACAAGTAATAATGAATTATCTGTGCAACAAATGCAGTAAAATCTACGAAATCTCGCCGTTGCGGTATCGGTGCGACTGTGGAAACGCGTTAAATCTTGTCTGGGATTCACACATCTATCCGAATCCACAAGTTCCGGGAGCAATGTCACTCTGGCGGTATCGCGAGGCACTACCAATTGACGCGGATACAGATATTGTCACCCTCGGTGAAGGCATGACCCCGCTTGTTCCGATTGATGTGAATACACCGGAACACTTCGTAAAATTGGACTATCTTTGTCCAACTGGCTCCTATAAGGACAGGGGTGCGTCCGTTCTCCTCACCCATCTTAAAGCACTTGGGGTTGAGGCAATTGTTGAAGATTCATCAGGCAATGCGGGTGCGGCAATAGCCGCCTATAGTGCGAGAGCAGGTATCCATTGTACCATCTACTGTCCGGAGTCCACCTCGCAAGGCAAATTAAAACAGATTTCCGCCTACGGTGCCGAGTTGAAACTGGTGGCAGGAAACCGTATGGCAACAACGGAGGCAGTGAAACTCACAGCGGAGACCACCTGTTATGCATCCCACAATTGGCACCCGTTCTTTTTGGAAGGCACCAAAACGTTGGCGTACGAGATTGTTGAGCAGCTTGGATGGCGCGCACCGACACATATTATCTGTCCTGTCGGATTCGGGAGCATCTACTTAGGACTCTTTATCGGTTTCCGCGAATTACAAGCACAAGGGATTATCGTAAACACTCCGCGCCTCCTCGGCGTTCAACCTGATGTCTGTTGCCCGATTTACAATGCCTACGTTAATAAAACAGAATCCATCTCCAGAATGGCACAAACCGGTAAAACGCTCGCCGAAGGAACTACTGCTGAACTCCCGATCCGAGGACAGATGATTTTGGATGCTATCGCTACAACAAACGGGGCATTTACTACCGTTGATAACACAGACATAAAAATAGGATTGGCAATGCTTGCTGCCAAAGGCATCTATGTTGAACCGACTTCGGCTGTAGTTGTCAAAGGATATCAAAAGTTTCGGGAAACAGGTATCATAAACACAGGCGATCTGGTGGTGTCAATCCTTACCGGTATCGGCTTAAAAGCGAGTAGTATCTGACATCAACGACCCTATGCCCAGGGTCATTTAGTTGTACATATTTACTTCATAAGTGTGGATACTTTTTACGAGATAGGACTTGATTTTCACGCTATATCTCGTAAAAACGTTAACATTCGTAAACTAAAATTGAAAGCGGAACCGAAAACTAAATAGCCCTGACCCTATGCCCAGATACTGTTGACAAAAAATAAAAGCGGACAGCACAAATTCCTGTTTGTAGTAGCGCAATTCATTGCGCGTTTGGGCTTGCGACGGGCGATGAATCGCCCTACTACGAACCTAAACGCTTATCTAAAGTGCTTTGAATCTATTTTATCTATGAACCACTTCAAATAAACGAAAACAAACAAATGACGCAAGAAAACAGACCTTATCCTACTCGGTTCATTGCGGTATGCGCGCTCATCGTGCTTTCTATTCTCGTAATTGGCGCGCTGCGGGCCTTAGAACAGCCTATCTTCCGCAGTACTGCTGCCAACAGTCGGGATGGTAAGACGCTTCCTGATTCAGTCATACGACGCGATGAGATTGATCGCAAACGTTGGTCAGAAGGGTTTCAACTCCACCGTTACTGGTGGATAGGGGGTGCTGCCGTCTACATCGCAGAGATGGATCGTACAGCAGAAAACCTTCAATTCGATGTTGAACTCGCCAACAACCAGATATTGGGGCGTGAAACCATTACGAATGCTACGCGACGGCTCATGCGCAAAAAGATGCTGCCCCTCGCAGGTGTTAACGGCAGTTTCGGTATCCGAGAAGACTCTTACGGCCGCGGGGGTATGATTTTTAATCTGCACATCCAAAACGGTGAACTCGTCAGCATCCCTATATCGCTCGATAGATGGGGCTATTCGCCACCGTCCCCATGGGGTGAGACCAGTTTTGGTGTAACCCCTGACGGCGAGTTTCTGTTGGATAGGGTGCAGCTCAACGGGCAACTCCGCATTGACAACGATACACTTCCGATTAACGCTATCAACCAAATCTGTAGTTCGTCGTGTCCGGTTGTGCTTTTTACGCCGCGCTTCGGACGTAGGACTTTGACGCGGCGCGCCTACGAATTTACACTTAAAAAACTCAAACTGCCGCTTACTGGAAAATACGCAAGCAGATTCGTCGTCACAGAGGTCAACCGACGTGGTAACAGCACCATCCCGTCTGACGGTGTCGTTCTTGCGATAGAACCGCGCTTGGCACGCGACTGGGCACAGAAAATTACGACCTCTACAAAAGGCACACTGGAGATCGCGCTTACACCTACAAAGTGGCAAAGCATTCAACAAGGGGTTGGTGGCAATCTACGGCTTGTAAGGAATGGTAGGGTTGAACCCGAACTCGTTAGATTTGGAGAGACTCGGGGTCGTAGCGGGTCCGCACATCGTAACGGTGCCTCGCGCCATCCGCGCAGCGCCTTAGGGTTTAACGACGATAAACTCTTCCTCATCGCCATTGACGGTAGACAGCACGGCTATAGTATGGGGATGACACTTTACGATATGGGTAAATTTTTCAGTGAACTCGGCATCAAACACGCGATCAACTTCGACGGTGGCAGTTCCTCAACGCTATGGGCATTAGGCAAAGTCGTGAACAGCCCGGCACACCGGTATGAACGTCGTATCTTCAACGTCGCAATGATCCGCGCAAAAAAGAGATGAAACCACGATACCTCTTACTATTTACCTTCTTGATGCTCGCGTGTTCTAATAGGAATACGCCGCGTGCCGTCTGCGAAGATTTTATCTATAACTATTATCAGCGCGCCGACCAAGTCGCAGCGTTGCAACTCACCCACGGACTCGCAGCAGAAAAACTGAAAGATGAAATTGCCCGTGTGAGTGAGGTCCGCGTCCCAGGGCAACAGGTTGATGAGATGCCAAAGATTGAATACGAAGCAACCGGTAAAGAAGAAGAAACAACACACGTGCTATTCAACTACACACTCACTATTGAAATCCGTGGCACGACAACCCATACCCGAAAAGTTGTGATCCAGACCGAACAAATCAATGGACGCTGGAAAGTCGTCAATTTCGACGAATATTAACGCCATAGGAGTACTTTCCGAACCGTGATGATAATCTTCTGTAGGAGCGAGCTGTGCTCGCGATTCATCTGTCGCGGCACATATAATCTTCTGTAGGAGCGAGCTGTGCTCGCGATTCATCTGTCGCGGCACATATAATCTTCTGTAGGAGCGAACTGTGCTCGCGATTCATCCATAGAAACAAGCCTTGATCGCGGTGCACAATAGACATACCAAAACGGGCAAAATTATGAAAACTGGAAAAGTCGCCATCTTCACCCAACCGCAAACACCCATGGAATTTCGGGAATATCCGATTCCGTCCGTCACACCTGACGATATGCTCGTGCGAATCCGCATGGCGAATATCTGCGGGTCGGACCTACACTTTTGGCGTGGACACGGACCGAAAATCGAGAGCGGCATCCCGCAAGTACTCGGACACGAGATGATCGGCACGATTGAGGCAATGGGACGCAACATCACAACGGATAGTACCGGACAACTGCTCACCGAAGGCGACCGGATCGCCTACTCCTATTTCAAGCCGTGTCAACACTGCTGGATGTGCCTCAACGGCAAACCGGGGTGTCCGAACCGCTACAGAGATTGGCTCGGTGTCTCCAGCGAACAGCCGCCGCACTTCCACGGTGCCTACGGTGAATACTACTACATGAAACCCGGACATTGGGTATTCAAGGTTCCTGACGAACTGTCAGATGCGCTTGTTTCACCAATCAACTGTGCTTTGTCCGAAGTCATCTACGGGCTGAACCAGATCGGCATCACGCTCGGCGATACCGTGGTTATCCAAGGTGCCGGTGGCCTCGGTCTCTACGCGACTGCAGTCGCGCGGGAGATGGGTGCCGGTAAAATCATCGTTCTCGATCGGTTGCCTGCACGCCTCGCTTTGGCACGGGAGTTCGGTGCGGATGAGACACTTAACGTGGATGAAATTGATATGAAATCGCGGGTTGAATACGTGCTTGACCAAACGGGTGGCATCGGCGCGGATCTCGTCGCGGAGTTTGTTGGCTCGCCATGTGTCCTCGCTGAAGGTGTAGAAATGCTCCGATGGGGTGGACGCTACCTCTGGATCGGAAATATCAATCTCGGATTCCCGACAGAGATTGATCCCGGTAACATCGTCCGCTGTAGCAAAGCGATCCGCGGGGTTATTGTCTACGAACCGTGGGTTATTCCGCGCGCACTCGACTTCCTAATACGCACTCGCGACAGGTATCCGTTCCACAAGATTATCTCCGATACCTTCCCGTTCAGCGATATCAACGAAGCGTTCTCTTACGCAGACACAGGCGCAGCAATCCGAATCGGATTGGAATTTGACACCGTTTATTAATTTGGTGCTATGGAGTTAGAAAATGCGTAATTACAGAAAATTTAAAGACTATCATATTGAGCAATTACGCGATCCAAAAGACGCGAAGATATACCTCTCAGTCGCACTTGAGGCTTACCAAAGAGATAAAGACATAGACGCGTTTCTACACGCGGTCAGAGATGTAGCAGAAGCACAAGAAAACCAACCAACACAACATGAACCATCCTCATAAAACCGCATCTTCCGTATACATCCATATCCCATTTTGCGCGACGAAATGCTACTATTGCGCCTTCAATACTTATACCTTCCATAAGGAGCAAGCAAAAGTATACCTACAGGCACTCCGTACAGAGATGGAACTTTACGCCCCAGAAACCGACCCGTTACAAACGATTTTCATCGGTGGCGGCACGCCTTCTATCCTCTCCGCCGATTCCTTAACGCAATTATTCGCCGATGTCCATCAGCATTTCCAAATAACGCCGGACGCTGAAATCACTGTAGAATGCAATCCGGGAACCGTCGATGCTGAGAAGTTACGCGTGATGCGAGACAACGGCGTGAACCGGTTGAGTTTCGGGCTGCAAGCGATGCAAGATGATACCCTGAAACAGTTAGGGAGAATCCATACCGTTGACGAATTTCTCCAAAGTTACCGCCTTGCCCGCGAAGGTGGTTTTGAGAACATCAACATCGACCTGATTTTCGCACTTCCCGATCAGAGAATGGAAGCGTGGCACCACACCCTCAACGAAGTCATCTCCCTTGAGCCTGCCCATATTTCTGCCTACAACCTCGTTATGGAGGAGACGACCCCGTTTTATGAATGGTGGCAAGCCGGTAAACTCCATCTCCCCCCCGAGGACACCGAAGCCGATATGTTCCAATACACAATTGAGACACTCACGGCGCACGGGTATATGTACTACGAAATCTGTAATTTCGCCAGACCGAACCGCGCTGCGAGACACAACCTCGTCTACTGGGACAACCAACCGTGTATCGGACTCGGTGTTGGCGCGTCTGGATATGTTAACGGTGTCCGTTACAGCAACATTCGAGGGATTGCACCTTACATTGACGAACTCTCCGAACGTAACAAACCCGTCGCTGATACTGAACGCCTAACGGGACACGCTGAAAAGTCGGAAACGCTTATGCTTGCACTCCGGAAACGGGAAGGTATCTCTCTTGACGTTTACCAAAACCGCTTCGGTGAAGACATTGAAGTTACGTTTGAAGATATCGTCAAAAAATGGCTTGACCTGAAACTCCTTGAACGGACAACCACGCATCTTCGTCTCACACCTCGCGGGCTCTTCCTCGCAAACGAAGTCTTCGTCGAACTGATGTAACCTTAAAAGTAGTAGGCACACTCCGTCTGCTATCCACTCAGCCATAGTCAATCAGCAGTCAGTGATCGGTTGTCACTCAGAACGACTTGCTTTTCTTCTCATCGCTGGCGAGGTTTGAAACCTCGCCTACCGAATGCTGACCACTGATGGCTGACTGCCATTTTCCCTTGACTTACCCACCAAAACTTGCTATCATACCGACATGCCGAGACTTAACCTGAAACCCAATCACAAAGTAATCCGCGACTACTACGCCACGCTGCAACAATACGAAGAACAAGGCATCACACACGAAGGCGCGGTCAGTTCACCTTTTGATACGCTCCTGCACGCCTGCGCAAAACAGATGAACGCCACACTCATCCCACAATATTCCATGCACACGGTAGCAGGAAACCGCATCGTCATTGACGGTATGATACGCGACGAATACGGACTTCCGCTCGCTTACTGGGAAGCGAAGGACATACACGATAACTTTCCAGATGCGGTGCAGCAGAAACGTAACGCAGGCTACCCACTCGACAACACCCTCTTCCAAACCCCGCAACGCGCGATCCTGTATCAGAACGGCGGCGAGGCACTTGATATAGACATTACCGAACCCGCACACCTGATTACCGCACTCCAACATCTCCCACCCGCACTCGACAACTGGCACACCGCTGTCTCCGATTTCAGAGCACATGTCCCAGACCTCGCAAACAAACTAAAGGAACTCATTGAGCAACGCCACGAAACGGATACCGCCTTTAAGAAAGCGTTCACCGATTTCTATGAAACCTGCCGAACCTCAATCAATCCAGAACTCTCACAGGATGCCGTTGAGGAGATGCTCATCCAACACATCCTCACCGAACGCATCTTCCGCACCGTCTTTAATAACTCCGCCTTCACCCGCCGAAACATCATCGCACGTGAGATTGAAAACGTCGTTGACGAACTCATCCGGCAGGCGTTCAGTCGCGAGGAATTCCTCAAACCGTTAGACCCCTTCTATGTCGCTATTGAACAGGCATCGGCACTCTGTAAAGACTTCTCCCAAAAACAGCACTTTCTCAACACCTTCTACGAGAAATTTTTTCAAGGTTTCTCTGAAGATGTAGCAGACACACACGGCATCGTCTACACACCGCAACCGATCGTTGATTTCATGGTGAAGAGTGTAGAACACATCTTGGAAACCGAGTTCGGCCGGTCGTTGTCGGATACCGGTGTGCATATCATCGATCCGTTTGTTGGGACAGGGAATTTCATTGTCCGACTCATGCAGGACATCCGAGGCACAGCATTAGAGGAAAAATATCGCCATGAACTCCATTGCAACGAGGTGATGCTCCTGCCCTACTACATCGCCAGTCTCAACATCGAACAGGAGTTCTTCCAACGCACAGGAACGTACCTACCGTTTGAAGGCATTGCACTTGCGGACACCTTTGAATTGCTTGAGCAGGAGCAAGGCGAACTCTTTACGCGCGAAAACACGGAACGGGTGGCGAGACAGAAGGCAGCAGATATGTTTGTCGTTATCGGCAATCCACCTTATAACATGGGGCAAGTGAATGAAAACGATAACAATAAAAACCGGAAATACAAGGCGATGGATGAACGGGTTGCGGAGACGTATACAAAAGACTCTAAAGCGACACTGAGAAATAAACTCTACGATCCATACATAAAGGCGATTCGATGGGCATCCGATCGGATTGGAGAGGAAGGCGTTGTCGCGTTTGTGACGAACAACGGTTTTCTTGAGCGCATGGCTTTTGACGGGATGCGGAAACATTTGGCACAGGATTTCGACGTGATTTATATTCTGGATCTGGGTGGGAACGTCCGTCAGAATCCGAAGTTGTCAGGGACAACACACAACGTTTTTGGCATTCAGGTCGGGGTGAGCATTAATTTTTTCATCAAAAGGAACGCCAATAGCGCAGATTCAGAACCTGTCCCGAATACTGGCGGAATCTTCTACACGCGAGTTGATGAATTTTGGCGGAAGGAAGAAAAGTATCGCTACCTTGAGGTAAAACAACACTACCAAAACATTGAATGGCAACAGTTGACACCCGACAACCGATATACATGGTTCACCGAAGGACTTCACGCTGAATTTGACACCTTCCTACCAATGGGCAGCAAGAAAGCCAAAGCGAGGAAGGATCAAGGCGGAGAGACAATTTTTGGTCTTTATTCTTTAGGAGTCGCAACAAATAGAGATACTTTGGCTTATTCTTTTCATATCGACTTACTACAAGAACGGGTTCGCACATTTATTGAAATATACAACACCGCGGTTGATTGGGAGCGAAGGCACGACCTCAAAACTCCGATTGAAAGTTTCATTGATACGACAGACCCGCGTATCAAATGGACTCGTCAAGTTAAAGCCTCACTGAAAAAACTAGAGCTAAGCACCTATGAAGATGCCCACTTTCGCACAGCATTATACCGTCCCTTCTGTCAGAAATATCTCTACTTTGATCACTTCTGGAATGAGGAACGTTATCAACAGCACCGAATTTTTCCTACACCAGAAACTGAATCAGAAAATCAGGTGATTTGTGTCAGTGGTATTGGAAGGAACAAACCATTTCAATCGTTGATGGTTGATGTAATTCCTGATCTTCATTTTACAGGTGATTCCCAATGCTTCCCCTTTTATACCATATTAACGCGACTATTCTTGTGTATATTTTTTAGATATGTTATTGTGAAGAGATGAAAAAGCAAAAACATGAGGTTTTCCCCCACTTTTCAGTAGAAGTTGTTAAACAAAGGTATCTTGAATGTGAATGTCTTCGGGAACGGACGCACTGGCATATTATTTGGCTCCTTGCGGATACCAGAGATTCACGCACCCCCCGGCAAGTCGCTGAGATTGTAGGATGCACGCCGGACTGGGTTCGCAAGTTGCTCAAACGCTATAATGCTGAAGGCGAAGCCGCTTTGCGAGATAAACGCAAAAATAATACAGGTGTGCGTTTTTTGGATGAAACACAGCAAGCCGCCCTTGCAGCTGCCCTTTCTGCGCCTCCTGGTGATGGGGGTCTTTGGACGGGTCCGAAAGTGGCTGCGTGGATATCTGAGACACTCCAGCGTCGTGTCAGTGACGTGTCAGGTTGGAAATATCTCAAACGTCTCGGTTATACTTTACAAACACCTCGTCCGCAACATCAGGCAGCCGCAACACCCGAGGCACAGCAAACATTTAAAAAAAAACTCAAGGAGCGGGTAGCTACGCTTGAAAGTCAGCACCCAGAGAAACCGGTAGAGATCTGGGCAGAAGACGAGACGCGCTTGGGATTATTGCCGGTTCATCGGCGTGTCTGGGCGAAGCGAGGTGAAAGACCGATAGCCCCCGTGTGTCCGGCATATAAGTGGTTTTATGGTTTCGGTTTTGTCCGTCCACAGACAGGTGAGACCTATTGGCTGCTGATGCCGAGTGTGAGTGTTGAAGTCATGAACCTTGCCTTGGCAGAGTTTGCGCGTGATGTGAACCCGGAAGGCAAGAAACAGATAATCCTTTTGTTAGATCGTGCCGGTTTTCACACGGGTAAGGATTTAGAAGTCCCAGAAGGGATTGAGTTATTTCATTTGCCCCCGTACACACCAGAACTTCAACCTGCCGAACGGCTCTGGCCTTTGTTGCGAGAGGTGGTTGTGAATAAAGTTTTTACAACGCTCTCAGCACTTGAAGAAGCCGTTGTGAAAAGGTGTCAATGGTTCTCTGAAAACACAAAGAAGGTGCAGGCACATGTCGGTTTTCTGTGGATTTGCAAAATGGAAAAATAATACAAATCACGTTAATTTGGTATTAGATATGACAGGTGTAGTCACCTTGCTCCGACAACTGCATCCGAAGCCCAATTTATTAATGCATATCAATGCAGGGGATTCGCTCGGTTTGTGGGCATGTCTGCGCGCTTATAACGATCAATACGCCGACATCGTGTTTCGGATTCATGCGGAGTTCAGACTCGAAGATGGGTGGTTTACACCTTCGCAGTTTACCGGACATCTTGTGATTGACCGCATCGAAGAGAAGGTCGCTTTTTTTGAGATGTACGTCCCTGAAGGCGTCATAAACTTTGATGTTAACTGGAAGAAAGAAAAAGACCAATCCTATGTTATCACCTCAACCGGTTATTGCAGCCAAATGGACCTCCGTGCTGGGATTCCAGATCTTCTGGAGCGCATTGAATTCACAGCATCCATTACCCAAGAAGCCGCGGAGCGCGCCCTGATACACAAGTTCTACAAATCGGAGCGAATTAATTGGGTGCCGCCGGAGCAGGTCCTGGAGTTGGCAGAAGCACAGCAGAAACCGATTCATGCGATCTCCTTAGATGGCCCGTTAGTTGATGAGTCGTGCTGAGGGAGCGGCAAAAGCCTGAGGGCAGGTGTCCTCGCCGACGACCGTATCATCAAATTCTTGAACGAAAATTTCATCAATACTTGGGTATCCAATGTCGAATTAGGACGGACCCCTAATGACCGAGCCCTTATTGCATCGAGAATTCAGCAGGGCTTTAAACCATTTGACAAAACACACCCGTTGGCACAAGGTATCATCAAAGGATGGAAGTTACGTTCCCCAGCAGACTCTTTGGTGCTCTCGCCGGATCGTGAGGTGATGGGTAGACTACCCGTCAATGAACGGACTTCCCCCTACAACGGACCAAAAGGTTATCTTTTATTTCTCCAAGAATCCTTAGATGAGAAACGTCCCGGATTGCCTGAGGATGCCCGGGAACCTCCATCAACGGATTGGAATACGTTCCTTGAAACAGCTGTCGAATCCGGTGTCATTGCAAATGAAGGTTTAAGCGTTGTGCTCACCCGTGAACATCCTAAGCAAGAGGTCCTCAGCATTTTCCGGGCACCCGGACACGGCTTTCAAGACTATACTATCGTTGAAATTGATGCGACTGCGTTTAAAGATGGAGGTGTGCTGACTATTGAGATTTCAGTAGGCAGTGCTGAACCTAAAGGTGCTTTTGATCTCTATGATGGTGAGACTGAACTTCCGACAGAAGGGATACCTCACGACGCGCTCACTTCGGCATGGGAGGTACCTCCCGGTGAAAAACAGACAATCAGGTATCCTTTTGAGCAGGGCAAAGTTTTTAAGTTGGGGGCTACTGGCAGCTGGTTCCATGAGAAAGGCAAAATCAACGGTTTCCTCGCTGAATTTTCTGTGGAACCCACGCCAGAAAAGAGCGACGAAAATTGATCGGTAAGCAATCCGTGTCGGGTTTCGCTACGCTCTACCCAACCTACGGGACAAAAGAGAGGTTCTGGCGTGTACAAGGTTTGTGGTTAAAACCCGGCGCGGTTTAAAACCGCGCCTACTGGACCTGGAGATTGCCGACTATTAATTGATAACTGACCGCCGTTAACTATTTCATAGGTAATTCATGAAAAACGATGATGTCCAACTGATTCAACATAGCCTCGCAGGCGACCAAAATGCTTTCGCTAATTTGGTAAAGAAATACCAAAAGTCTGTCCACGCGCTTGCATGGCGGAAGGTAGGGGATTTCCACATCGCCGAGGAGATTACACAGGACACCTTTCTGCAAGTCTATAAAAAATTGGCGACCCTGAAAGATCCACATCGGTTTGAGGGATGGCTGTATAGAATCGCCTCGCGCCAATGCCACGCGTGGCTTAGAAAGAAACGGATGCAGACGCAATCATTGGAAGAAACGGACACCGAGCTAATAGAACAGACGACCTACTCCGAATACATTGCCGAAGAGCAGGCGAAAGCCGCGACAGAAGCACAGCGCAGCATCGTCCACAAATTGCTCGCACGGTTACAGGAAAGTGAACGTACCGTTGTTACACTCCACTACTTCGGAGAGATGACGTGTGAAGAAATTAGCCGATTTTTAGGGGTATCCGCAAGCACGGTTAAGAGTCGGCTTCGTCGCGCCCGGTTCCGTCTCAAAAAAGCGGAACCGATGATCCGAGAAGCATTGGAAGGTTTCCAAATTAGGTTGAATCTCACCGAGAATATCATGCAAGAAATCTCACGTATTGAACCTGTAATCCCTTCCGGTGGTAAACCGTTCGTACCGTGGGGAACCATCGCTGCTTCGACCCTTGTCCTCGTGGTGCTGGCACTTGGTGTAAGTAATCAGTACCTAACGCGTTTCCAACAGCCTTACAACTTGGATGCTACATCGGAGATGACAGTAGAACTCATTGATACACCGATTGTCCTGAACCTCGCATCGAAACCGGATGTGCGCACCCAAATCGGTAAGTCCACTATACCCAATAGAGGCAGTGGGTTCACCACAAGCACAAATCAATCCGAATATGTACCAAGATTTCTTACCGCACAGACACAGATAGTTACACTCAACGATGCGGAGCCTTCGCGGGATGTTTTGAGTATCTTCCGGACACCAGAAGCTGAGTATCAAGATTACACTGTCGTTGAGATTGATGCGACAGCATTTAAAGATGGCGGTGTCCTCACTGTTGAGCTCTGGATCGGGAGTGCAGAGGCTGCTGGTGCTTTTATCCTGTTTGCAAGCGACAGCAAACTCGCCACAGACGGGATGCCCAAAGTTATACTGACCGCAGCGTCGGGAATCGTACCCGGTAAATCAGGGAGGCTCACGTACCGTTTTGATAAAGGCACACGCTTTAAGTTAGGTGCTACCGGTAATGCGTTCAGTGGGAAGGGGAAGGTCAATTCTTTTCTCGCAAAAATCTCCATATATCCACTGATTGCTGATAAATGACAACTGATAACGCAAAAGGATAGAAAAATGAAAATAACAAAATTAGCAAGTTTCATTCTGCTCTTAACCGTTGCTGTGTTTCTCGTAAACGGGTATGCCGAAGATTTACCCACCCGAATTGACATCGGTGAGGGACCTGTTAATGCTATCGCATATTCTCGATCGGTAAATCGACTCGCGGTAGCCGCTGCGAATAATATCCATATCTATGATGCCGGTACCTATGAAGAAGTTATGGTGCTTGCTGGACATACAGATTCGGTGCTGGCAATCGCCTTCTCTCCGAACGGTAAATTGCTCGTAAGCGGGAGTTCGGACAAGACAGTACGGTTGTGGGAAGCAGACACTGGGAAACTCAGACGGACCCGAGAGGAACACACTGCCCCTGTTAGCACTGTTGTGTTCTCCGTAAACGGCAAAAAATTTTGGAGTGGGAGTAGCGAAGACGACACAATTCGATCTTGGTACCCCCGTGATGGCGGCAGATGGAGTTCCGAAACGTCCCCAAGGCGGGATGTTGATCTCATGGCAATCGCATGTTCATATCAGGGCGAAACTATAGCCAGAGTAATCACTCGCAATCAGACTACTATTGTGCTCAGAGGCGGTCGCAATCATTGGACTGTTAAAACCGGACATACAGATCCGGTGAATGTCCTAACGCTCTACGCAGACGGGAAAACGCTTGCAACGGGAAGCGCGGACAAGACAATAGAACTGTGGAATAAGGCAGACACCGACAAGCCACTTCACAAACCGCTTCATACGCTCATAGGGCACACAGGTGGTATTACTGCTATGGACTTCTCGGTGGCTGCTAAACTTCTTGCCAGTGGGAGTACCGATAAAACGGTGCGATTGTGGGATGTCGCAACTGGGCAGCATCTTCGTAAACTTGCTGGACATACTGGTGAAATCGGTGCGGTGGCATTTTTGGCGGACAAAGCACTTGCAGGAATGGCACTCGCCAAAGCCAAAGCACTCGCCAGTGGCAGTTCAGACGGCACTGTTTTCATCTGGGATCTCGATAAAATCGTTCCAACTGATTAGCGTCTATCTCATTACTTCATTGATATACATAACCCAGAGTATATCTTATACCAAATTAACCCAATTTGTAGCGCGAGGTCCCTGTGCCTCGCAATGCTGACTTGATCAAAAGACTTCTAATCAAGTTAATTTGGTATTACTGGACTTACGCAGAAACAGATATCCGAGGAGCCACAGCAACTCCCTAAGACTATCTGTCAGCGTAAGTCCTATTTTTTGTGGTATAATACGATTACTGACAGCCTATTGGAAACTTATCCTTCTTTAGACAAACGCGCGCCTTCCGGTGAAACCTGATATCCAAATCTTTGCAGAATTATGCACCAGTTTGACCCCTAAGGCGCGTCACTGGTGTTAATCCGAAATGATGAACGCTCCTTTCCCATGGGATAACTGATGAAAAACAACGATGCTCAACTCATTCAACGCGTCCTCGCTGGCGATGATACTGCGTTCTCCGTGCTTGTGAGAAAATACCAAAAGCCGGTGCACGCGCTTGCGTGGCGGAAGATTGGCGATTTCCACGTTGCCGAGGAGATTACGCAGGACACCTTCCTGAAAGCATACCAGAAATTGGCGATGCTGAAGGAACCGCAGCGTTTTTTGAGTTGGCTTTATGTGATAGCGACGAACCACTGCAAAGCATGGCTACGTAAAAAGCGTTTGCGGACAGAGTCGTTGGAAAACACAGAGAGTGTGGCGTTAGAAAAAGTAACCTATTCTGGCTACGTCATTGCGGAAAACGAGCAGACAGCGATAGAAGCACAACGCGAAGTCGTCAAGAAGTTGCTGGCAAAATTACCAGAGAGTGAACGCACGATCATCACGTTGTCTTACTTCAGTGAGATGTCAAGTGCAGAGATTGGCGCGTTTTTAGGGGTATCCGCAAATACGATTCGGAGTCGTCTCCGCCGCGCACAGCAACGTTTAAAGAGGGAGGAACCGATGATACGAGAGGCTTTAGACAATTTCCAAATCACACCGAATCTCACAGAGAATATCATGCGTGAGGTGTCGCGCCTGAAACCGGTTGCACCGTCTGGTGGTAAACCGTTGGTGCCGTGGGCAATCGGCGTTTCCACGTTAGCAGTCATATTTTTGATGTTAGGTATAGGCAATCAACACCTATCGCGTTTCCAGAAACCTTATAGTTTCAAGGCGACTTCGGAAATGACAGTTGATCTTATTGAGGCACCGGTTGTATTAAACCTTGAAGCCAAACCTGCTATTCGGACACAACTCGGAAATGCTGCCGCGCCCAGTAAAAACGATGGGTCCGGTGAACGACCTGATGATGTTTTATTTGCTGCTGCGCAGACAGAAGGTGAAGACGTTTCTGTTCCGAAACAGCAGTGGATTCAGGCTGAACCCGTCAAAGGAACTGCGGTAGGTGGTTTGCTTGTGACATCTGACGATGCGCTTTACACTACTGCTGATGGGCACATCTACAAAATGGGTGCCGATAGGAAAGAGTGGCAACAGATCTTCAATCTTGAGGCACTGGATGCTAATTACAGAGGTTATGGTGGACTTATAAAAAAATGGGACGATACATTCTATCTATTAGTGGATGTTACACTCTTTGCTTCAAAAGATGACGGCAAGACGTGGCAATTACTCCACACCTTTCCAGTAGATCGTTTGTTTCCTTTTGATTTCGTGCTAACAAAACAAGTGTTTTATATCATTTTTTCTGATTATACCGCTTTTCGTTCTGAAGATGCTGGTAAGACCTGGAAGGCAGTGAACGTTGGATTTCCGCAGAGACCCAACTCTATGGTAGTGATCCAAAACACAATGTTTGCTGGAACAGACAATGGACTCTACCGCTTGAAGGATGACAACTGGCAACGCGTGGAATTTCCAGCACCTATCGGAGAAATCCTTTCAATTGCCACAACCGAACGGAAGATTTATGTCGCCGCAAAGTTTAGTCAGGACGTGACAAGTTCTCAAAAAGTTCGTCAGGGACTGGCGCGGGGTTGGTGGATATTTCGATCAACGGATCACGGTGATTCATGGGATGATATAACGCCGACAAACGCTTGGCCCGTAATGGGGTGGCCACCAGAAATCAAACTTGTTGCTGTGGGTGAAACGCTTTTGGCGATGGAAAAGGGTATGGTTCGCTCTACCGATGGTGGAAACACATGGCTGCCCCCACAATTACCGGGAACCTCACCTTCAATGGACAGATTTAGTCATCCTGTGGTGGTGAACGAGAGCACCATTTATGTTAGTAGCAGCGACGGTCTTTATCGTACCACTAATGGCGGGGTATCATGGGACGCGGTAAATATCAATCGACAGAACCAGGCTGCAATAGAGAATCTAATCGCATATAAGGGAAACGATAAAGGGCAAAATATGCCCCCGACGCTCTACGCAAGATTCGGAGGAGAGATCGTAAAAACTAACGACAAGGGCAAATCTTGGAAAACTGTTCAGATGGGAATACCAATGACAGCACCTTTTAGAGAAGAACTACCAATTTTTACTCGGATACGTGAATTCGGTGGTATGCTCTATGCCGGAACAAGTGGTTCTCATAGTTTTGGTAGCGAATATAAAACAGGTTTATATCGCATCTCTGCAGATGGCAGGACGGTCATGCCGATACAAGATATGCCTATCTTTGACTCGCAAGAATTAGATCGCCTGTGGATTAAAGGGAGAGATGGTTCTTTAGATGTGTCAGATAAGTCATTCGTTGAACAGTTGAAAGAAAATTTCTTAGGTGCGGACCAGTTCTTTAAGACGTTGGCACAAGGCGGAATTCTTAGGCAAGATGAACTTTTGCGGCAACAACTTTTTCAGGATCAACATCGACTCACACGGAGAGGTATGAGTGGTGCGTTTGCAGTTAGTGGCGACACGTTTTACTTGGAATACAACTTTAAACTCTTCCGATGGAGGCCCGGGGAAACAGGGTGGTACGACACCGGTGTGGAAGAGACGGGTGAACTCCTTTATATGGAAGCCCACAAAGCATTTGAAGGCGCAGGTCTGCCACAAGAAAAGATTGGTGAAATTCTTTCGACTTGGCAGGGGTTCACACTTGCTGTTTCAGGAAACACCGTCTACGTCGGAAAACGGGATGGTCGTCTCGTTACATCGTTTGATATGGGAACTAATTGGCTCGATCTCACACCAGTACTGCCATTTCCTGTTAAAGCTTTCAAAGATATCGTGTTTGCGGGTTCCACCGTGTATGTAGCAACGGACGCAGGTGTCGCAGCGTCAAGTGCTGGGAAACAGTGGCGTGCTATCACCAATGCAGCTGGAACATGTCTCAATATGGAAAAACTGACCGTTGATGAAGACACCCTTTACGGTTTAACCAAAAACACAGGTATCTATCGCTTAGAAAGCGGCATTTGGGAACAGATTGTCTCAAAGATGCCGGACCATGTAGAGACCCTCGCTGTTGATGGAAATACCCTATACGTGAACACAAAATACGGCAATATGCTTCATTTCAACCTTGAAAAATAATGTGCCTTGTTTGGGCGGTGCCAAATGCCGCCCTTTCCTACCTCTATCCTTTTCTCTATCCTTCAAAATCTCCCTTTTTTTAACGTGAGTTCGACATAAGCATATAGTTGGAAACCCGACACATTTTCACACGAGCGGCGTTGGATTGTTGGGTTTCACTATGTCTATTTCCATGAATGTGTCATTGAAAAGTAGGTTTTTTTAGTAGATTGAAGGGTTCTTGGTCATTCACCGCTCTACCCAACCTACGGGGTCCGTCAATTTTTATTATCAAACTCACGTTTTTTTCACAATTAAGCAACCATTTTATCCCTATCTTGCGTCATTATAATTTGATGGGTTATAAATCAAATGATCGCTTTCTGGAGGCACCTGATGAAAAACAACGATGTTGCACTTATTCGCCGGGTTCTCGCTGGTGATGAAACCGCTTTCGCTGAACTTGTGAATAAATATCAAAAGCCGGTTCACTCACTCGCTTGGCGAAAAATCGGGGATTTCCACATCGCTGAGGACATCACACAAGATGCCTTCCTGAAAGTGTATCAGAGACTCCATACCCTGCAAGATCCGAACCAGTTTTCTGGGTGGCTCTATGTGATTACGGCAAATCTATGCGCTACGTGGCTCCGCAAAAAACGGATACAAACGCAACCGTTGGAGGACACAGAGACAACGATGATACAGGAAGATGCTTATTCCCGACACGTCGCGGAAGAGCGGAGTAAAACCACAGTTGAGGCACAGCGCGAAGTTGTCAAAAGGCTGCTCGCGAAGTTGAAAGAGAGTGAACGTACAGTGATGACGCTCCACTACCTCGGCGAGATGACAGTTGGAGAAATTAGCCGATTTTTAGGCGTATCGGCGAGCACAATTAAAAGTCGTCTGAGGCGTGCGCGGAACCGTTTACAAGAGGAGGAACCGATGATTCGAGAAGCACTCGACCATTTCCAAATTACACCGAATTTCACAGAAAATATTATGCGTGAGGTGTCGCGTCTGAAACCGGTTGCACCGTCTGGTAATAAACCGTTGGTGCCGTGGGCAGTCGCTGTATCTACAGTAGCAGTTGTGTTTTTGATGTTAGGGATAGGCAATCAACACCTGTCACGTTTCCAGAAACCTTATAGTTTCGATGCGACTTCAGAGATGACGGTAGAAATCATTGAGGCACCCGTGGTGCTGAACCTTGAAGCCAAACCTGATATTCGGACACAACTCGGAAATGCTGCCGCGCCCAGTAAAAACGATGGGTCCGGTGAACGACCTGATAATGTTTTATTTGCTGCTGCGCAGACAGAAGGTGAAGACGTTTCTGTTCCGAAACAGCAGTGGATTCAGGCTGAACCCATCAAAGGAAGTGATGTGGATGCTTTATCTATCACATCAGAGGGTGAACTTTACACTGTTGCTAATCAGCACGTCTATAAAATGGGTTCCGATGGAAAAGAGTGGCAACAGATCACGAATAGTGATGCACTGGGTGTTAATTATGGGAGTACCGCCCTTATCGAAAAGTGGAACGATACACTCTATCTATTAGTGGGTGCTACACTTCTTGCTTCAAAAGATGACGGCAAGACGTGGGAGTTAGTTCACACTCTGCCAGTAGATTCTTCCTTCGTTCTTGATTTGGAGCTAACAAAACAAGCGTTTTATATCATTTTTTCTGATTATACTGCTTTTCGTTCTGAAGATGCTGGTAAGACCTGGAAGGCAGTGAACGTTGATTTTCCTCAGAGACCCAACTCTATAGTAGTGATTCAAGACACAATGTTTGCCGGAACACTCAATGGACTCTACCGCTTGAAGGATGACAACTGGCAACGCGTAGAACTTCCAGGATCTGTTGGAGAAATTCTCTCAGCTACCGAGGCTGAAGGGAAGATTTATGTTGCGGCAAAGTTTAATCAGGACGTGACAAGTTCTCAAAAAGTTCGTCAGGGACTGGCGCGGGGTTGGTGGATATTTCGATCAACGGACCTTGGTGATTCATGGAATGATATAACGCCGACAAACGCTTGGCCCGTAATGGGGTTGCCACCTAAAATCAAACTCGTTGCTGCGGGTGAAACACTCTTGGCGATGGAACAGGGTATGGTTCGCTCTACCGATGGAGGAAACACATGGCTGCCCCCACAATTACCGGGAACCTCACCTTCAATGGATAATAGACTTAGTTCTGCTGCGGTGGTGAACGAAAGCACCATTTATGTTAGTAGCAAAAACGACGGTCTTTACCGCTCCACTGATGGCGGTATATCCTGGGACACGGTAAATACCAATCAACGAAACTGGAAAAGAATAATGAATCTAATCGCGTACAAAGGAAACGATAAAAGGCAAAATATACCGCCGACGCTCTATGTCACATTCGCGGGAGACATCGTAAAGACTACCGACAAGGGCAAATCTTGGAGAACGATTCAGATAGGAATACCAATGACAGCTCCTGTTAGAGAAGAACCGCCGTTTTTTAATCGGATAGATGAATTCGGTGGTAGCCTCTATGCCAAAACAGATGGTTGGCGCAGTTTTGGTAGCGAATATAAAACAGGTTTATATCGCATCTCTGCAGATGGCAACACAGCCATGCCGATACAAGGCATGCCTATCTTTAACTCAAGCAGATTGAACTCCCTGTGGAGGACAGGAAGAACGGGGTCTTTAGATGTGTCAGATAAGTCGTTCCTTGAACAGTTGAAAGAGAATTTCGTTGGTGCGGACAGGTTCTTTAAGACGTTGGCACGAGGGGAAATTCTTACGCAAGATGAACTTTATCGGCAAGAACTTTATCAGGATCAAGAGCGACTCATACAAGAAGGTTTATTATTTGGTGCTTTTGCAGTCAGTGGCGACACGTTTTACTTGGAATACAACTATAAACTCTTCCGATGGAGACCCGGGGAAACAGAGTGGTACGACACAGGTGTGCAAGAGACGGGTGAACTCCTTTATGCGGAAGCTGCAAAGGCATTTGAAAGCGCGGGGCTGCCAATGGAAAAGATTGGCGAAATTTTTAGGACTTGGCAACTGGGGTTCAAACTTGCCGTTTCAGGAAACACCATCTACGTCGGAAAACGGGATGGTCGCCTCGTTGCATCGTTTGATATGGGAAATAATTGGCTCGATCTCACACCAGCACTGCCATTTCCTGTTAAAGCTTTCAAAGATATTGTGTTTGCAGAACCCACTGTGTATGTAGCAACGGACGCAGGTGTCGCAGCGTCAAGCGACGGAAAACAGTGGCATGCTATTACCGATGCAGCAGGCACACGACTCAATATGGAAAAACTGACTGTTGATAGAGACACCCTTTACGGTTTTACCAAAAACACAGGTATCTATCGCTTGGAAGACGGCACTTGGGAACAGATTGTCTCAAAGATACCTGATAGCGGAACTTTCCTCGCTACCGTAACTACCCTCGCTGTTGATGGAAATACCCTATATATGAACTCACGATCCGGTAATATGATTCATTTCAATCTTGAAGAATAATGTTCCTTATTTGGGCGGTGCCAAACGCTGCCCTTTCCTACCTCTATCCTACCATTTAACTCAGGGCTATTTAGTTTTCGGTTTTTCGCCGGTTTTATGAAAGAAGTCGCGATTCGGAGATCGCTCCTACACGAGGTTCTGGAAAATCCGATATTGATTCTGTGGAACAACTGAATGACTCTGCCATTCAACTCCTAACATCTTGACAAACCCTTCTGGTTTGGTAAAATAGTATTTCACTGCATCCAACCACCCATTTTTTATATACATTCACGACTTGTGCTAGTTGTTTTCTCGATCCTTTGTGAATCAAGGGTTCGCTCGTTCCCTGATAAAACTCAAAGATGTCGTTCGTGCATAAGCAAACTCTATAAAGACAAAATTAACTAGCACAGCGCGTTACATTCAGAATTATGCACCAGTTTTCCCCCTAAAATGCGTCACTATAGCATGATCGGAGGGAATTCATGAAAACCACTGATGTTGAGCTCATCCACCGTATTCTCGATGGCGATGATACTGCCTTCACTGAACTGGTAAACAAATACCAGAAGCCGGTGCACGCGCTTGTGTGGCGGAAGATCGGAGATTTCCATATCGCCGAGGAGCTTACACAGGATACATTCCTAAAGGCATATCAGGAATTGGCGACGCTAAAAAAGCCGCAGAGTTTTGCGAGTTGGCTTTATGTGATTGCTGCAAATAACTGTAGTACATGGCTGCGTAAGAAGCGTTTATGGACGGAGTCGCTTGAGGATACAAGCAGCACGCTATTGGAGAAAGCCACCTATTCGGGGTATGTCGTTGCAGAAAACGAGCGAACAGCGGTAGAAGCACAACGCGAAGTCGTCAAGAAGTTGCTTGCTAAACTCCAAGAGAGTGAACGCACTGTTATCACACTGCACTACTTCGGCGAGATGTCCAGTGCGGAGATCGGCGCGTTTCTGGGTGTATCGGCAAATACGGTTCGGAGTCGTTTGCGCCGCGCACAACAACGTTTAAAGAGGGAGGAACCCATGATTCGAGAGGCTTTAGAAAATTTTCAAATCACACCGAATCTCACAGAGAACATTATGCGCGAGGTGTCGCGTCTGAAACCGGTTGCACCGTCCGGTAGTAAACCATTTATACCGTGGGCAATAGGTGTTTCTGCATTAGCAGTCGTTTTTTTGATGTTGGGTATCGCAAACCATCAATTCTTATCGCGTTTCCAAAAACCTTATAGTTTTGATGCTGCGTCAGAGATGACGGTTGAACTCGTTGAAGCCCCTGTCGTGCTGAACCTTGAAGCCAAATCGGATAACCGGACACAGTTTGGAAACCTCAAAGCACCGAGTCAGAACAATAGAGCAGGCAATCAAGTCGATGATGCTGCTTCACTTGATATAGGGACAATTATCGCGAAGATGAAGCACTACGATAACTCTGTCGTCTCCGTAACCGGTGATTTCGTCATGGAACGCCATAGAGGTCCGAGAATCAGTAAAAAAGAATATACGCTGACGTTTGAAGGTGAGAAAGTCCAAGTGGAGCAGGAAGAGGGATTCCCTCTCATAGGGTATTGGGATAGAGAACGCTCCTGGGAGGCAGAAAAAAGAAGAAGGATGATCTTTGACTTTGAAATTGCACCTGGCAAGGAGAAAACTGATCTTGAGATGATTCAACAGGCATTCAAGCAACAAGGCATTGAACTCGCTGACGATGTACGCCGCATTGATGGCGACGAACCGGAGAGTTTTACACTTGTTGAAAATGAGACAGGGACAACCTATTTTTTCTGGTTGGAGGGGGAGACGACGCTGTTGGTTTATGATTATCATCTCGAATATAGTGTGCGCCTTCAGTGGTTGATTCCTTCTGACTATGATCCGAGATTTTGGCTTACCTTTCCAAGCCTCGGTTCAGATAATTCCTATCTATCCGAACCGCTTTGGCACTTGCTTGAGAAACATGAGAGTGAAATTATTCGGAGCGAGGTATTAAACGGGGAAAAGACATCAGTGATGCGTCTAAATATACCTGCTTGGTCGAAGGGTGACTTCAAAAAACCTGCTCAGACCCTTAAACTCTGGATTTCCCATGACAAAGGTTTCCGTCTGGTTAAGTTAGAAAGAGCGTATACTGTGGATAATCGGTCAGAAGGGCACGGCTTCAAAGCGGGTGTAACCTATATTTCGAGTCGAGAAATTGAGTATCGCGAATACCTGCCGGATGTCTGGTTTCCTAAGAGAATTGAATCGTCCATTGTCCCTGAGACATCACCCGAACAACAGAAAGGTGAGGATTTAATTTTCAAAAACGTTCTTCTCACGAAGGAGTGTCGGTTAAACACCGATGTTACTGAATTGCTCGGTTTGGATTTACCTCCTGATACACCCATTTTCGATCACGGAATTGGTAAACCGAGTACAGTAGGCGATGTATTAAATCCTGAATCCAAACCGGATATTCGGACGCTATTCGGAAGTTCCGCTATGCCCGGTAAAAGCGATGAACCTGACCAACAAGCTTATAATCCTGCTGTGTTTGACTTAGGAACGATCATCACTAAAATGAAGCACTCTAATAGTTCTGTCGTCTCAGCAAGTGGCGACTTCGTCGTTGAACACCATAGAAAGTCAGGGGTCGCGAAAACTGAATATGCTTTGACCTTTGAAGGTGATAAAATCCGAGTGGAACGAGAATGGGGTTCCCCTCTTGTGGTAACGGATTACCCGCTCGTCAAAAAGGTTTTTCCATCGGTCGAACTGGACGATGGAGAACGGCGATGGGAGATATATAAGTACAAAAAACGCCTCTTTAGCGTTGAGATCGCACTTGACAAGAAGAAGACGGCTCTTGAAACAATTCGACAGGCGTTCAAACAGCAAGACATGGCACTTGCTGACGATGTGCGCATCGTCGCGAGCAAGGAACCGGATAGTTACACGCTTATTGAGAACCAGACGGGTAAAACTTACTTTATCTTATGGGTAGGAGAGACGACGCTCAAGGTTTATGACCTACAGCATACCGAATATGGTGTCCGCGATACTTTTCGCCGGAAGGTTTCTGACCGTCGTTTCCAGAATATTCTTCGGTATCAGTGGAATATGCTTTCTGATCTCGATCCGAGATATTGGCTCACTTACCCAAGTGCTGGTGGAAGAACCTATCTCACTGAACCGCTTTGGCAGCTGCTTGAGAAGCATGAGAGCGAACTCCTTGGCACTGCAGTTTTGGACGGCGAGGAGACTTCCGTTATTCGCCTAAAGTTACCTGATGAGTCGCCTATCATCTGGATTTCCCATGACAAAGGTTTCCGTCTGGTTAAGCTGCAAAGAGCATTTCCCATTGAGAATCCGATGGATCCGGTGGTGGAAATGAAATACTTCCAAGCAGGTGTGAACTACATTGAGACGCGGGAAATTGCGTATCACGAATACCTTCCGGGTGTCTGGTTTCCTAAGAGAATTGAACGGTCCTTTACACCGATCGAAGCAGCAGATCTGCCACGCAAGGATGATGTCATCCTAAAGACCGTGATTCTCACGAAGCGATGTCAGTTAAACACGGATGTTGCTGAATTACTCCGTTTGAACTTACCTCCCGATACACCTGTTTTCGGTTTAAAACCAGAAAACGATACGCCAGTAGCGGAGAAAATCGCATATTTACGTCAAGAAATCCCTCGTATTCTTAAACACCGTCTTGACTTGCAGAAACTAAGTAACGAACTTGCCGAGGTTTACGGGGAAGACCCAGACCTCACTTTACTAAGGGATCAAGCCGCAGATGAAGCAAGCGCACTGAAAGGTACTATCCGCCTTTTAACTTTAGAATACACGCGATTTACTACGGATTTCTCAGCTCTTAAGCCGGGCGGAGATTTTTATGAACTGTTGGAGAAAAACAATATTTTCTATAGTTTTGAGTTTTGAGTAAGAAAATCTTATGGACCATAGCGGCAGGCGGCGATTTCCAAGGTCAGTGGATATTAGGAGAGACTATGCTAAAACTTTTTGCCAAATCAATTTTTTCGTTCGCGACGGTGATATTACTAGTTCCCGTTATTAACATAGGATGCAGTTTAAAAGTTCTTGAGCAGCCTGAAAAAAACGTTCCTGAGCAGCCTCAAAAGACGGTTACCTCTGCAAAACCCAAAGAGACGAGTATTTTCACTGTGATAGAGATCGAAGACCTGGAATATCCGACACTCGCGGCTTCTATCCAACTGCCGTACCGCGTCGGTCCAAACAACACTGTTGTTCTCTCAGGCAAACACGCCTATCTCACGACCGAACGGCATCTGCACGTCATTGATGTTTCTCTCCCACAACGTCCATCTTATCTGACAGCCCTCGCGTTCCCTGATGAAATTGGCAAGGCTCTTGTCTCTGGAGATCATCTTGTTATCGCGTCACCGCAAAAATTTCATCTCGTAGATATTTCACAGCCATCAGTGCCTATGCTTGAATTTACCGGGCATTTACCCCATCAACACGCAATCAAAGACCTCGATGTTCTTGACAATCATCTCTACGTTATGGGAGCAAATGACTATCTGTACATTTTTTATGCGCCTCGTGGACACGCACAACTCGTCAAGACTGTTGAATTGTCGCCACGCTGGTGGTTGTTCAGTCCGAAAGCTGTCCATCCCAATGTTCAACAGATTGAGGCCTCAATGTTAGAACGTCTACCCGCCGGTATCTCTGAACCACTCCTGTCTCAACGTGGGTTTTTACAACTCCGCAGCAGCAAAAATCAGAAAGTCCGCACATCGTCTAATTGCCTGGTCATGGAGCAGATACAGCACCCTACGAGATCCGCACAGTGTGATCTGTTGATTTACTCAGTATATACAAAAGAAGATAAACAGCAAAAGAACGGCGCGCGGTTCAAGTACTTGTTCGGTAAGGATTATTCGTTCGGTATCGGTAGTAGGTTCTTAACCGCGGAACTCTATTACGTGGGTGCAGAAGGTCTTCACCATCTCAACACCAAAGAAGAAAAAACATTCACTCCGAAAGAAGAAAAAACACTCGCTCGCGGAAAACCGAAAATTGCCTATGCTGTCAGTGCTGGAAAGATGCAGCAAATCGCACAAAATTCGTCAAACGAGACGATAGAGCTCAACGACAAACTATTAGAACTTCCCGTGGGTCCTGTCACAGATTTTCAAATCTTGGGGAATCTGCTTTACGTCGTCAACGCAAACGGGTTCTTTTCTATAAGAAGCCTTATTACAGCAAAAGACTATTTTCAAGGAGATGACGCACAGTTTTTATCTGTCACCCCGCTTCAGGCAAATCGTCCGATGAGTCTGGCGGTTGGGGAAGGCTACGCCTACGTATTAGCCACACCGGAAGATTAATAATTTAATTGGGTAATGTTCGGTGTTAATAGTCAGAATCAGGATTCACAAGATTAGAGGATTTTCAGGATTAGAGACACCGCTTGGTTGACAACCGTCCTTTACAAAATTACCGAATTAATTTTGTAAATCTCATGTAACCCCGCCAATTTCTGGTATATAAGCCAGAGTCATTCAGTTCCCCTTAATTTTGATCTTCCACAGGCTCTTTGCTGTAAGAGCGACCTCCCAGTCGCGACTCTGACTGACGAAAACCAACGGAAACCGATGGCTATTTGGCTGATTGCTGACTGACAACTGAGTACCTCTGACTTCTCTCCAAAATTTATCTACTTTTACCTGGATTTATGATACAATTCCGCTAACTGAAAGAAGGTGGATACTGACCGCTCCCAAGCCTAAAGGCATGGGGTTCTTTTGATAGAATCCCAATGCGGGTTTCTTTAGGTTTACCGCCACTTCCATCTGAAGTCCAGCAAGTATAGTGTACTGCCACCGGAAATTCGGGCCACTCTCTAAGACAAGATTGTGGTATAATATCCATCTACTTGAAAGGAGTATCCGATGGCGAAACGCAAACGAAGAAACTTCACTCCCGAGTTTAAAGCCGAAGTTGTTCTTGAGGCTCTCAGCGATGAAAGTTCCCAAGCAGAAGTGTGTCGGCGACATAACCTCAGCGATGAACAACTTTCAAAGTGGAAGCGACAGCTTCTTGAAAATGCGGCGACCCTCTTTGAACCCGCTGATAAACAGTCTGATGCCTCTGCGGAGCGGATCGCCCAACTTGAGCAACTCGTTGGGCGGTTGACGTTGGCACTTGACATCCAAAAAAAAGCCTCAACTTACTTGAGTTGACCCCGATGGAGCAGCGAGAAATGGTTGAGGCATTACGGACAGATTTTTCGGTTCGGCAGATATGTGAGACACTCGGCTTCACCCGAAGCAATCTCTATTATCACCCCAAGCAGGACCCATGTGAAGCGGGCCTCCGGGATGAAATAGAGAAGTTATCTCTGCTGTATCCAACATACGGATATAGGCGTATCACGCAGTTGCTGGTGCGTAGCGGATACACCATCGGGTATAAACGTGTTGCCCGATTGATGAAATCCGCCAACCTCTCGGTGTCTGTCAAACGTGTCTGTCAAACCACGACATCCCTTGAGGGTGTGCGTCCCTGGGGCAATCGCCTTGAAAACCTTGATGTCTCCCGATGTGATCAGGTCTGGGTCGGCGATATTACCTACGTCCGGCTCAAAGGACACTTCATCTATGTATGTCTGCTCATGGATGTCTTCACTCGCATGATCAGAGGGTGGCATATCAGTCAACACTTGACGCAATCTCTGACGTTGAAACCCTTAGAGACAGCATTATGTCAAAGTGTCCCAGAGATCCATCATTCTGATCAAGGCGTTCAGTATCTTTCAAATGCGTATATCTCACTGCTTACGCATCATGGGATTGAGATTTCAGTCGCCCGGAGAGGGTGTCCTTGGGAGAACGGATATGCTGAAAGACTTATCCGCACGCTCAAAGAAGAAGAAGTTCATCTCAATGCCTATGAGGACATCCACGAAGCGAGAGCTCGCATTGGGCATTTTATTACACAGGTGTATAATCACAAACGCCCTCACTCGGCGTTGGGGTATTTGACACCTGTGGAATTTGATCAAAAAAACTTGTCTTAACTTTGCTAAATTTTGGTCTGAATAAACGGTAGCACTTCATAGAGCTGTCTTGATACCTCTCTTTAGCAACAAAATAGTCCCTCAAACCTCCTTTACATAACCCCGCATTTTTCGGCGAAACTTGCTTATAAAAAGTTTGAAAAATTGTGAGACTTTTTTATCTCAAGTAGCGTCACTAAATGTTGATGTGAAATGATGAACATTCCCTTTTCAGAGGTGTCCGATGAAAAACGACGATGCTAAACTCATCCAACGCGTCCTTGATGGCGATGATACCGTATTCTCTACACTTGTGAGAAAATACCAAAAGCCGGTTCACGCGCTGGTGTGGCGGAAGATCGGAGATTTCCACATCGCCGAGGATATCACACAGGATACATTCCTGAAGGCGTATCAGAGACTCTCTACGCTGAAGGAACCGCAGCGTTTCGCGAGTTGGCTTTATGTGATAGCAGCGAACCACTGCAGCACGTGGCTACGTAAGAAACGTCTATGGACGCAGTCGTTGGAAAACACGAGCAGCGCGCAGTTAGAGAAAGCGACGTATTCTGGGCATGTCATTGCGGAAAATGAGCAGACAACAGCAGAAGCGCAGCGCGAAGTCGTCAAGAAACTGCTTGCAAAGTTACAGGAGAGTGACCGGACAGTCATCACGCTTTATTACCTCGGGGGAATGACACACGAAGAGATCAGCGAGTTTTTAGGGGTCTCGGTGGCTGCGATTAAGAATCGTCTCTACCGAGCGCGGAACCGTTTAAAGAAGGAGGAACCCATGATAAGAGAAGCTTTAGGCAACTTCCAAATCACGCCGAATCTCACGGAGAACATCATGCAAGAGATTTCGCGTCTGAAACCTGTTACCCCGTCTGGCAGCAAACCGTTGGTGCCGTGGGGAACCATCGCCGCTTCTACATTGATGGCGGTATTCTTGATGTTAGGTATTGGCACGCAATACTTATCGCGTTTCCAAAAGCCGTATAACTTTGATGCTGCGTCAGAGATGACAGTTGAGCTCATTGAGGCACCCGTTGTGCTGAACCTTGAATCGAAACCTGATGTCCGAACGCAACTTGGAAGTACTAACGCACAAGGCAAGAACAATACCCCTAATCGGCAGTCTAATGAGGTCTCAGCCCTGGTTGCAGAAGCACAATCAGACGAAATAGATAAAGACTATTCCCAATGGGAACTCCCCAAAGAGGCGAAAGCACGTTTCGGTAAGGGCGGCATTAATGCGATACAGTTTTCACCAGATGGCACACAACTTGCAGTCGGGAGTAACATCGGTGTCTGGCTGTACGATGTGGAAACAGGTGAAGAGAAGTCCCTGTTTAAGGGCGCGTGCCGATTCCTTGCATTTTCGCCGGATGGTCGTTTCCTTGCCAATGGCGGTGAATATGGTACTGACGCGCCGAAAGTCCAGTTGTGGGAGATAGCTACCGGACGTGAAGTGTTACTCCCTAAGGTCTATGACACCGCTTCAGCGTTACGGTTTTCTTCAGATGGGAAAATGCTTGTCAGTGTGGGCGGTTCAGGAGATGCAATTATCAGCTTGGATATTGAAACTGGAAAGGTAACTGTAAGCCCTTTCTTCAGTCCTGAGCCAATTGGCGTGTTTGGTACGAAAAATGGAGTTTACGCAATTACACGCGATAAGATCGCGGGTGGGCGGAAGGATGGGAAGATTCAGTTATGGGACACAACCACCAACAAAGAGTTACCCACCCTCAGAGGGCATATAGATTTGATGCCTCAGCCGTTGGATAAACCTTCGCCTCGTGGATCACGGTCTAAAAATCAGGTTTTAGCGGTGGCGTTTTCACCCGATGGCACGCTCCTCGCCAGTGGAAGTATGGATAAGATGGTGCGATTATGGGATCTGACCAACGCCGGCGAATGGATGACACTTCAAAAACATACAAGTTGGACAAATGTGTTAGCGTTTTCACCCGATGGCAGAATGCTTGCCAGTGGAAGTACCGATAAAACGGTGCAGTTGTGGAACACCATCACGGGAGAACCCCTCGAGACGCTTACCGGTCATATCAACGGTATTACTGCGTTAGCGTTTTCACCCGATGGCACCACGCTTGTGAGCGGCAGCGCAGATGGCATGATCCGGTTCTGGGATATACAAACTCGGGATCCACTGGCTGACCGTATCACTGGACACACGCAGTTGATGAAGGCAGCGACTTTCTTTGAGGATAGTTCTACACTTGCAAGTGTAGCGTTTAATGGTGTAATTACCTTATGGGATGTGAAAACATCGAAAAAGTCCACTGTCCACAATACGGAACATCGCGATTGGTTCCCAACTTTAGCGTTTTCACCGGATGGCACGAAACTCGTTAGTTTAGGAGTAGAAGGGACTCCCGTCTTCGGGGCAGGGGCAAGTTTCGGCCATCCTCTTTCTCCTTGGCGGGCAAGTCATTTGATTCGTCTGACGGATGTAAAGACAGGTCGTGAACTGGCAACCTTGCGGTATGTTAGTGGAATCAGAGAACTAACCTTTTCTCCTGATGGCAAAACGGTAGCGTTTAGTGGTCTGGGTGAAATTCTCTTGTGGAACACGGAAACCGGTGATGAACAGGCGATACCTTTCGCTGATCTGGCTAATCTGGGTATTCTCAATATACCCACAGTTTTGGCATTGGCGTTTTCGCCAGATAGCAAATGGATCGTCAGTGGCACTTCAAAGGGAGAAATCCAAATGTGGGACGTTGCGACCGGTGAGGCACTGGTTGCCTTTGCAAAGCCTCAGGCACTGGGACCTCGGGCATTGGCATTTTCGCCAGACGGTGCCTTGCTCGCCGCCGGAAGGCGTGGTCACATCCATTTATGGGAGGTGGATACCGCGAATAAACTTTTCTCCATTAGCACTGGGCATAGGCGAGACAGACCCTCCACTAATTCTGCCGAACTGTTGGTATTTTCGCCGGATGGCGAGGTGCTTGTTAGTGGGTTTGACACCGGTACAATCCAATTATGGGACGTTAGGACGGGAGACAAAATCGCTGCGCTTGATGGGCATACGAAAAGCGTAAACACGTTAGCATTTTCACCGGATGGCACAATGCTCGTTAGTGCTGCCATGGACGGCACAATTCTCTTGTGGGATTGGAATGAAGTCCTCGCGGGTTCATCCAAAAGCGAATAATGGTAGAACAGGTTGTAGAGGAGGCAAGCACTTGTGGATTGCAAGTGCTTGCCTCCTTATCCTTGATCCACGCAAACGTCCAATTAACCTCGCACCCCTCACGTTAAAGCTCCACACTCATTGTCATCTCCAGATGGTATTCAGGTTTCCACGCGGATGGGCTTTTGCTACACAAGCCACTTTATACCCGACTCACGTTATATACTTTTAGCCAGATTTATGCTATAATTCCGCTAACAGATAGAAACAGAAACAAATCGAACAACTACAAGTTCTCCTTACCCTCGTTATCACCAGAACGGAATCTCAACCCTCTTTTCATGAACCCGCATCTTCCGGCGAAACTTGCTAAATAAAAGTTTGCAGAATTGTGTGACTTTTTCATCTCAAGTCGCGTCACTATATATTGATGTGCAATGATGAACATTCCCTTTTTAGAGGTATCCATGAAACACGACGATGCTGACCTCATTCAACGCGTCCTCGCAGGTGATGATACTGCGTTCTCCGCGCTTGTGAGAAAATACCAAAAGCCGGTTCACGCGCTTGCGTGGCGGAAGATCGGAGATTTCCATATCGCTGAGGATATCACACAAGATACGTTCCTGAAAGCCTATCAGAGACTCTCAACACTGAAGAAACCGCAGCGTTTCGCGAGTTGGCTCTATGTGATAGCGGCAAACTACTGCAAAATGTGGCTGCGTAAGAAACGTTTATCAACGCAGTCGTTGGAAGATACAAACAGCGCGGAGTTAGAAAGAGCGACGTATTCTGGATATGTTATTGCGGAAAACGAGCGGACAACGGCAGAAGCACAGCGCGAAGTCGTCAAGAAACTACTCGCGAAGTTACAAGAGAGTGAGCGTACAGTTATCACGCTCCACTACCTCGGGGGAATGACATACGAGGAGATAAGCGAGTTTTTAGGGGTCTCGGTAGGGACAATTAAAACTCGCGTTTACCGTGCGCGGCAACGTTTGAAGAAGGAGGAACCGATGATACGAGAGGCTTTAGAGAATTTCCAAATCGCACCGAATCTTACAGACAACATCATGCGCGAGATTTCGCGCACGAAACCGGTTGCACCGTCTGGTGGTAAACCGTTGGCACCGTGGGCAATAGGTGTTTCTACATTAGCAGTCATTCTTTTGATGTTAGGTGTCGGCAATCAACACTTAGCGCGTTTCCAAAAACCTTACAGTTTTGATGCTGCAGCTGAGATGACAGTTGAACTCATTGAGGCACCCGTTGTGCTGAACCTTGAATCGAAACCTGATGTCCGAACGCAACTTGGAAGTACTAACGCACAAGGCAAGAACAATACCCCTAATCGGCAGTCTAATGAGGTCTCAGCCCTGGTTGCAGAAGCACAGGCAGACGAAACAGATAAAAACTATTCTCAATGGCAGCTGCCGAAACAGGCGAAAGCGCGTTTGGGAAAAGGTGGCATTAACGTAATTCAGTTTTCACCGGATGGGACGCAACTTGCAGTCGGGAGTAACATCGGTATATGGCTGTACGATGTGGAGACAGGTGAAGAGAAGTCCCTGTTTAAGGGCGCGTGTCGATCCCTCACATTTTCGCCTGATGGTCGTTTCCTTGCCAATGGCGGTGGCTATTCTGATGTGCCGAAAGTCGAATTGTGGGAGATAACTACCGGACGTGAAGTGTTGCTCGCTGATGCGTATGATACTGCTTCAGTGTTACGGTTTTCTTCAGATGGGAAAATGCTTGTCAGTGTGAGTGGTTCGGGAGATGCAATTATCAGTTTGGATGTTGAAAGTGGAAGGGCAACTGCAAGACCTTTCAAGAGTGACCCCTTTGGCGTGTTTAAGTCGGGAAATGAAGCCTATGCAATCACACGTGGTAAGGTCGCGATTGGGAAGAGAGATGGAAAGATTCAGTTGTGGGACATAGCGACCCACAAAGAGTTATTCACCCTTAGAGGACATATAGATCTGTCGCTTCAACCCCTCAATAAATCTCCGCGTCAATCTACTTCGTTTAGGCAGAGATTTAAAAACCGAGTCTTAGCAGTGGTATTTTCACACGACGGCATGCGTCTTGCCAGTGGAAGCACGGATAAAACGGTGCGTTTATGGGATATCGCCAATCAAGATAAATGGGTGACCCTTCAAAAGCATACAGGTTGGACAAATGTGTTAGCATTTTCGCCGGACGGAAAAATGCTTGCCAGTGGGAGTACGGATAAGACAGTACAGTTGTGGGATACTACTAATGGAGAACCACTGGCGACGCTCACTGGCCATATTAACGGTATTACGGCATTAGCGTTTTCGCCAGATGGCACCACGCTTGTAAGCGGCAGTACAGATGGCACGATCCGGTTCTGGCATACAGGCACCGGTGCTCCGCTTGCTGACCGTATCACCGGACACACACAATGGATAAGAGCAGCGGCGTTCTTTGAGGATAGTTCCACGCTTGCGAGTGTTGCATTTAATGGTGAAATTACCTTTTGGGATCTGAAAACATCGCTAAAGTCCACCGTTCATACTGCAGGACATCGAGATTGGTTATCGACTTTAGCGTTTTCACCAGATGGCACGAGACTCGCCAGTGTAGGAGCAGATGGGACTACGGTCTTCGGTGCGACTTCCGGCTTTCCCTCTACCCAGCGTCCAGATCATCTGGTGCGCTTGACTGACGTAAGCACCGGACACGAACTGGCGACCCTGCAGTTTAGTAGAGGCATCGATCATCTGACATTTTCTCCTGATGGAAAGACAGTCGCATTTGGTAGTTTAGGTGAGATTCATTTGTGGAATACGGAAACTGGTGATGAACTGAATATCCCTCTCATTGATTGGACTCGCGTTGACTGGGAAGCCGATATTAACAATATATCACACGTTAACACTTTGGCGTTTTCGCCGGATGGCACGACACTTGTTAGTGGAACCGATCAAGGAGAAATCCAGACGTGGGATGTCGCGACCGGAGAAGCCTTAGCAGTCATTGCAAAACCGACGGAACATGAGAATTTGGGGCATATTTCCGCACTGAGTTTTTCACCAGATGGAACCTTGCTGACTGCCGGGTCACATAGTCAGATTGATCTATGGGAAGTGAATACTGGTAATAAACTGCTATCAGTTAACACCAAGCATAATCGAGGTAATAGAGGGTTCCAGTCTTATCCAGAACCGTTGGTATTTTCAAGAAATGGAACAATTCTTGTTAACGGGCTTGACCATGGGGTAATCCAAGTGTGGGATGTCACAACAGGAGACGCTATCGCTGTGCTTGATGGGCATACGCAAAAAGTGGAGACGTTAGCATTTTCACCTGATGGTAAAACGCTCGTTAGCACTGCCATGGATGGCACTATTCTCTTGTGGGATTGGAATGAAGTCCTCGCGGGTTCATCCAAAAGCGAATAACAGTAAAACAGATTGTAAAGGGGGTAAACACCTGTGGATAACAAGTGTTTGCCCCTTATCCTTGATCCACGCAAACGTCCAATTAACCTCGCACCCCTCACGTTAAATCTCCGTACTACTGTCATTTCCAGATGGTATTCAGGTTTCCACGCGGATGGGCTTTTGCTACACAAGCCACTTTATACCCGACTCACGTTATATACTTTTAGCCAGATTTATGCTATAATTCCGCTAACAGATAGAAACAGAAACAAACAGAACAATTACAAGTTCTCCTTACCCTTCATTATCACCAGAACGGAATCTCAACCCTCTTTTCATGAACCCGCATCTTCCGGCGAAGCTGGCTAAACAAAAGTTTGCAGAATTGTGAAACTTTTTAATTGCGCGTCGCGTCACTAAGGGTTAATGTGAAATGATGAACATTCCCTTTTCAGAGGTGTCCGATGAAAAACAACGATGCTGAACTCATCCAACGCGTCCTTGATGGCGATGATACCGCGTTCTCCGCACTCGTGAGAAAATATCAGCGATCCGTTCATGCACTTGCATGGCGAAAGGTCGGAGATTTCCATATCGCTGAGGATATTACACAAGATGCGTTCCTGAAAGCGTATCAGGGACTCTCAACGCTGAAAGAACCGCAATCCTTTGGGAGTTGGTTGTATGTGATAACCGCAAACCAGTGCAAAGCGTGGCGCCGTAAAAGGCGGACGTGGATGCAGTCGTTGGAAGACACAAGCAGCGCACAGTTAGAAAAAGCGACTTACTCTGGACATATCATTGAGGAGAACGAGCAGATGACAGAGGAGACACAACGCGAATTCGTCAAGAAATTGCTTGCGAAGTTACAAGAGAGTGACCGGACAGTCATTACGCTCTATTACCTCGGGGGAATGACATACGAAGAGATTAGCAATTTTTTAGGCGTATCGGTAGGTGCGATTAAGAGTCGACTCCACCGAGCAAGGCAACGCTTAAAAAAGGAGGAACCCATGATTCGAGAGGCTTTAGACAATTTCCAAATCACACCGAATCTTACCGAGAATATTATGCGAGAGGTCTCGCGTCTGAAACCCGTTACCCCGTCAGGCGGTAAACCATTTATGCCGTGGGCGATTGCTGCATCTACAGTGGCAGTGATATTATTGATGTTAGGTGTCGGCACGGAGTACTTATCGCGTTTCCAAAAACCCTACAGTTTCGACGCGACATCAGAGATGACGGTTGATATTATTGAAACCGCAGTTGTGTTGGATATTGAATCGAAACCTGATGTTCGGACCCAACTCGGAAGTGCTGCCGCACCGAGCAAAAATGATGGTGCCGGTCAGCAACCCGATGAGGTGCTATTTGCCGCCGCGCAGACAGAAGGAGAGGATGTTTCTGTTCCAAAACAGCGGTGGATTCAGGGGAGTTCACTCGGAGACACGTCGGCAGAAACGCTACTCACTACACCTGAAGGGGAAATCTACGTTATTGACGGTTACGGCGCAATCCATAAATCATCTCGTGAGGCAACGGGGTGGCAATATGTCAACAACATTAAGTCACTGTCGGATAATTGGTGGGATGGTAGAACACTTATGGCGAAGTGGAACAATACCCTCTATATGGTTGTATCTAACGTCCTCTTCTCTTCAACGGATGATGGTAAAACGTGGATTTCAGTCAGTAACCGTCCGGGCGGCGGCATCGTTGGATTGGTGATAATGGACGGCGTGTTTTATCTCGCGCATGGATATACAGTTTCCCGCTCCACGGATGCAGGGAAGACATGGATAGCCGTGGGCGACGATATGGAAGAGGCAATACTTATCTTGCGTGTAATCCAAGACACACTATTTGCTACAACAACCACCGGTGTCTACCGGCTTGATGGCGGGAAGGCATGGACAGCAGTGGACGACGGATTAGCAGGGGAAATACACATCTTGAGTGTCGTCCAAAACACGCTATTTGCTGCAACAACCGCAGACTTCTATCGACTCGACATTGATAGTTGGTATCCCTTGCAATTCCCGGTCCCTGAAGCTGAAATCATGGGTTCCTTGGCATGGACTGATAACACGCTCTATGTCATGGCACAATTGCATTGGGATAAGATTGACATCAATGATTTGCGGCAAATGGAGCGTGGACAGAAGCGGTCGTGGTGGATTTTCCGCTCAACCGATAAAGGTGAATCTTGGACGGATATAACCCCTACAAACGCATGGCCGATTAAAGGGCATGCGCCATCTGTTGAACTCGCTGCAGTTGGACAGACGGTATTGGTGATCGGCACAAGTGATGGTGGTGTTGTTCGCTCAATTGACAGCGGAGACGCATGGACACGCGAGGAAAACACCGGTATTTCAATGGGGATAGGTTACAGTGTCAGTAGTGTTGTAGCATTGAACGAAAGCACATTTTATACATACGGCAACTCAGGAATGCATCGCTCTATTGATGGTGGGAAGTCGTGGGTACGGTTTAATCCAGGGGCGGAAAGCTTCGTGAAAGATTTAATCTCCTTCGGGACAGACAGCGGGGCAAACGCACCTACGCAACTCTACGCAACGACCGGTACAGGGTTAGTTAAATCCAACGACAATGGAAAGACGTGGCGTGCTGTTAATCCTGAAATACAAATCACCGAATTTTATCGAGAAGAACTACCGCAAATTCTTGAGATATTAGCGTCTGATGGCGTGGTTTATGCAAAAGGAAAAGTTAACAATGAAGCGCGTCTGTATCGTGTTTCAAAGGATGGTCAGACACTGATGCGGATCCAAGAAATACCGATCTTTCACTCGCGATCGTTATGGAACCTGTTGTCTCAAAGAAGAGAAATCTCTTTTGACCTGCAAGATAAGTCATTTGTTGAACAGTTGAAAGAAAGTACTTCTGGTGCTACACAATTCTTCAAGCAGTTCGCAGAAGGTGATCAACGATCCAGTGAACTACTTATCCATGGTGGATTGCAGGGCGCGTTTGCTGTTAGCGATGACACCTTTTATATCGAATATAACTATAAACTCTTCCGATGGGAACTCGGTGATACACAATGGTACGACACCGAAATGGAAGAAGTCGCCGAAATCTCACGGGATAAGATGATGCAGGGATTCAAACTTGCCGTTTCAGGGAACACCGTCTACGTCGGCAAACGAGACGGACAGCTTGTCGTCTCGTTTGATAAGGGAAATAATTGGATTAATCTTACACCGAGCCTGCCTTTACCTGTTAAGGATTTTAAGGGTATAGTGTTTTCGGGTTCCACAGTATATGTGGCAACCGATGCAGGCGTTATGACCTCGGATAATGGAAAAGACTGGCGTGCTATCACGGATACAGCAGGAATGTCTCTCACTATCTATCGATTAGCAGTTGCTGGCACAAACGTTTATGGTATTTCCAAAACTGGCATCTATCGGTTGCAAACTGATACCGGTTCGTGGGATCGAATCACACCTGAGATACCAGAAACACCAGATTCGGGGACTTCATTCGATATTGATGGAAATGTGTTGTATGTCGGAACCAACGGCAGCGGCGTGTTTCACTTCAATCTTGACGAATGATAGAAATCTATATATCTTACTTGGGCGGTGCTAAAATGCCCGCCCTTTCTCACCCTACCCAAATCCCTCAACCAATTTACCGATCTCACATTCTTATTTCTTTCCAGATCCATTCAGTTCTCCATTTTCTAACCTTACACCGATCTCGCTGGCGGGGTTTCAAACCCCTCCTCTTTCCGGCACGCGCCCAGAACATATACACATGTTAACGGATTTATGATATTATTCCGTTAACAGAAAAAATGGAAGTAGATCAGGAGATGGATAACCGATTGTCCCATTACGACTCTACCTGCTTCTCATTATCAGCAAAATAGAATTTCAATCCTTTTTACATGAATTGGCTCCTACCTTTTTCAGAATTGTGAAACTTTTTAACCGCTCGTCGCGTCACTAAGGGTTGATGTGAAATGATGAACATTCCCTTTTCAGAGGTGTCCGATGAAAAACGACGATGCTCAACTCATCCAACGCGTCCTTGATGGCGATGATACTGCGTTCTCCGCACTTGTGAAAAAATATCAGAGATCCGTTCACGCACTTGCGTGGCGAAAGGTCGGAGATTTCCATATCGCTGAGGATATTACACAGGATGCGTTCCTGAAAGCGTATCAGGGACTCTCAACGCTGAAAGAACCGCAATCCTTTGGGAGTTGGTTGTATGTAATAACCGCAAACCACTACAAAGCGTGGCGCCGTAAAAGGCGGACGTGGATGCAGTCGTTGGAAGACACAAGCATCGCGCAATTAGAAAAAGCGACTTACTCTGGACATATCATTGAGGAGAACGAGCAGATGACAGAGGAGACACAACGCGAAGTCGTCAAGAAATTGCTTGCGAAGTTACAAGAGAGTGACCGGACAGTCATTACGCTCTATTACCTCGGGGGAATGACATACGAAGAGATAAGCAATTTTTTAGGCGTATCGGTAGGTGCGATTAAGAGTCGACTCCACCGAGCAAGGCAACGCTTAAAAAAGGAGGAATCCATGATTCGAGAGGCTTTAGACAATTTCCAAATCACACCGAATCTTACTGAGAATATCATGCGAGAGATTTCGAGACTGAAACCAATGGCACCGTCTGGCAGTAAACCATTTGTGCCGTGGGGAACCATAGGTGTTTCCACGTTAGTAATCGTGTTTTTGATGTTAGGTGTCGGCACGGAGTACTTATCCCGTTTCCAAAAACCCTACAGTTTCGATGCGACTTCGGAGATGACGATTGATATTATTGAAACCTCAGTTGTGTTAAATCTTGAATCCAAACCTGATGTCCGAACACAACTCGGAAGTGCTGCCGCACCGAGCAAAAATGATGGTGCCGGTCAGCGACCCGATGAGGTGCTATTTGCCGCCGCACAATCGGAAGGAGAGGACGTTTCTGTCCCTAAACAGCAATGGATTCGGGGAAATGCTACCGGAAACACATCGACAGAAACGCTACTAACTACGCCTGAAGGAGAAATTTACGTTATTGACACTATGCGCGCAATCTATAAATCATCTCATGAGACAACAAGGTGGCAATATGTCAACAACGTTAGGTCACTGTCGGATAATTGGTGGGATGGTAGAACACTTATGGCGAAGTCGGACGATACCCTCTATATACGACTTGTGCTAGATAATTTGTTTTTATAGCGTTTTGCTTATGCGCGAACGAGGTCTTTGAGTTTCATCAAGGAACGTTCCAAACATTGGTTCACGAAAGCACTGAGAAGACAACTAGCACAAGTCGTTCTATATGGTTGTATCTAACAAACTCTTCACTTCAACGGATGATGGTAAAACGTGGATTGCAGTCAGTAACCGTCCAAGCGGAGAAGCCGTTGGATTGGTGACAATGGATGGCGTGCTTTACCTCGCTCAGACATATACGGTTTATCGTTCTACGGATGCTGGGAAGACATGGATAGCCGTGGGCGACGCTATGGAAGAGGAAATACGTACCTTGCGTGTAATCCGAGACACTCTACTTGCTACAACAACCACCGGTGTCTACCGACTTGATAACGGGAAGACATGGATGGCAGCAGGCGATGGATTGGCAGGGGAAATACACATCTTGAGTGTAGTCCAAGATACGCTATTTGCTGCAATCGGACCTGCAACAAACATCGAACTCTACCGCCTTGATGTTGATAGCTGGCAACGTTTGCGATTTCCTGTTCCTGAAGCCGAACGGATTGTTGCGTTGGTGGGGACTGAGAACACGCTCTATGTTATGGCAATATTGGGCTGGGGCAAAGTTGATGGCAATGTGCGGGGGCAAATGGATCGCGGGCAGAAACGGTCATGGTGGATTTTCCGCTCAACCGATAAAGGTGAATCTTGGACAGACATAACCCCTACAAACGCATGGCCCATTATGGGACATGATCCATCCGTTGAACTCGCTGCGGTGGGAAAGACAGTATTGGTGGTTGGTAGGAATGATGGTGCAGTCGTCCGATCAATTGACAACGGAGACACATGGATACGCGAGGAAAATACGGGTATTTCAGTTACGAATTACACCGTAGCCGAAATTGAGGCGTTGAATGAAAACACATTTTATACAAAGGGCAACTCTGGAATTCATCGCTCTATTGATGGTGGGAAATCGTGGGAACGGTTTAATCCAGGGCCGAGAAGCTACGTGAAGGATTTAATCGCCTTCAGGGCAAATAGCGGGGCAAATACGCCTACGTCCCTCTACGCCGCTACCCTTAGGGAAGTAGTTAAATCTATTGATAACGGTAAAACGTGGCGTGCTGTCAACCCACAAACACAAATCACCGAATTTTATCGAGAAGAACCACCAGAAATTCTTGATATAGTGAAGTCTAACGGCGTGATCTATGTAAAGGGAAAAGTACGAAAAGCACCTGGTGAAGAAGTACGTCTGTACCAAGTTTCTCAGGATGGTAATACACTGGTGCGGATTCAAGAAATCCCAGTCTTTCACTCGCGAGCCTTAATGATCCATTTGTCTCGAAACAGAGAACTCTCTTTTGATCTACAAGATAAATCATTTGTTGAGCAGTTACAAGAAGGCACTTCCGGCGCAGCCCAGTTCTTTAAGCAGTTAGCAGAAGGAGATCCCCGAGTAACTGAAGAACTTCTGCGTAACGGGTTGCGCGGCGCGCTTGCTGTTGCCGACAATACGTTCTATATGGAATACAACTATAAACTCTTTCGGTGGACACCCGGTGAGACAAAATGGTACGACACAGGTGTGGAAGAGACGTATGAACTCTCCATGGAAAAAGCCGCAAAGGCATTTGAAGAGGCAGGCATGCCACGAGAAAAGATCGTTGGAATCCTTAGTACTTGGGAGCAAGGTTTCAAACTTGCCGTTTCAGGGAACACCGTCTACGTCGGAAAACGGGACGGACACCTCGTTGTATCGTTTGATATGGGGAATAATTGGCTCAATCTTACACTAGCACTACCATTTCCCGTTAAAGTTTTTTATGATACGGTGTTTGTAGGTTCCACGGTATATGTGGCAACGGATGCGGGGGTCGCAGCATCCAGCGATGGCAAACAGTGGCATGCGATTACCGATGCAGCGGGAATGTCCCTCATTATTGAACAATTGGCAGTTGACAGTACAACCCTTTATGGTGTTTCCAAGACAGGTGTCTATCGGTTGGAGAACGAAAACGACACATGGAAACAGGCCGTGTCAGAAGCACCAGAGAGGGTGAGCTCGCTTGCTGTTGATGGGAACGTGTTGTATGTCGGCACGTGGAACAGTGGCGTGCTTCACTTCAATCTCGACGAATGATAGAAATCGGTATATCTTGCCTGGGCGGTGCTAAAATGCCGTCCTTTCTCACTCCTATCCAAATCCCTCAACCAATTTACCCATCTCACATTCTTATTTCTTTCCAGATCCATATGGATAACCGATTGTCCCATTACGACGCTACCTGCTTCTCATTATCAGCAAAATAGAATTTCAATCCTTTTTACATGAATTGGCTCCTACCTTTTTCAGAATTGTGAAACTTTTTAACTGCTCGTCGCGTCACTAAGGGTTGATGTGAAATGATGAACATTTCCTTTTTATACCAAATTAACTTGATTAGAAGTCTTTTGATCAAGTCAGCATTGCGAGGCACAGGGACCTCGCGCTACAAATTGGGTTAATTTGGTATTATTTATAGGCTTCACCAGGGTGTGTAAAGTTTTTGGCGGCCTTTTATGCGGCCTCCTGTAGTTTTTGTGTATCCCAATATGCGTCAAGTGATTGATTCTTTAACAAACATCTCCAAAAGAGTATTGCATTTATCCCGGGTTTGCTCCATCGCATGCCTGCCTGTTTACAGCGTTCAGCGACAACATGTTTACAAGCACTCTCAATGACTCCACTGCCGATCTGATATCCTTTTTCGTTGAACGTGCGATACTGCATGCGATGGGCATGTTTTTGAAAATAACCGACTTCTCTTTTAAGGACATCTGCTATGGAAACTGGGTTTTGTGTCTCCAAAGCCCGGATACGTGCGACGACTTTAGAAGTCTCTCCATTGTAAAGAGGTGTTTCAGTGGTATCCACCCAAGTTTCGATGGCCTCCCGGTCCTCTTCTCCGAAGGCTTGCTTAGCGACATCATATAAATGCGTCTTGGCATGCATATAGTCAACGATTTCAGTGGCACCCGGAAAGTATTCATCCGCTAAGTTCCATATCCACGGTGCCCCATCACCTATCACAACGACTTCTTCGTCTGCGATCGTTTTTTCGTCTTGATAAATGCCGGTCTGCGTTGCTAAATCTGCGAGTTGGTGGCGAAAATCCGCCACACCGCTCCGGGAGGCGACATACCGCAGGCTCGGTGGGCGGATTTTCATCACCGATGTCGCGTTTTGATGCGGATAATCTTTACCGATGCTGCCGACTTTAACCTCCTGCCATCCAACAGGTGAGTTCGTCTGGCACCCATCACAACTGACATACCACCGCTCACCGACATCCAGAGATGCTTCGGCAATATAATCAGAGACCGACTCACCTGATGACCACGCCTGAACTTTCTGATGCAGCGTCGTATGGCTAACTTCAATGCCTTGATGTTTTAACTCCGCTGCGGCAGCGCGATAATTCAACTGTGCAGCGAGACGCATCATCGCTGCAGCAACTCTTTGCGTATACCTTCCCTTGAGGTGTTGCTTCGCCTCCCAAGGCACATGAATAGCCCCACATTGACACTTATACTCCCATCTCGGCAGACGCAAAACACCACACAGCGTTGTAAAACTCCGGCTTCTTTGCCGATACCGACGACTTCGCCCTTGACACTCTCGGCACACGACAGACTTTCGAGTCATATCCGGGGCGTTGGCGAGTTCAGAAAGGATACCCTCTGAAAGTCTTTGTCCCCACGAAGCAAGAGCCGCAGAGACTTGCTCCTCTACATCGGAAATCAGGACAGACGGATCGCCTGTCAGGTCTTCAAAAATCTTTTGGACTTCTTCGTTAATCTTTGCTACAATGGAAGGCATGGTCAGGGCTATTCAGTTTTCGGAATTTTTTGTAATATTTTTCACATCTGTTAATATTTTGAGATAGCACATATCGCGTGATTTTTCACGCGATATGTGCTATCCTTCACCGTAAAAAATGAACCTATTTTTTGAGGTGAATCATGACAAGCAGTTCCTCTTGCCACTTACTTGATATATTAGCAGAAGTGCCGGATCCACGCCATAAAAAAGGCAAACGCTATCCTTTGGTCTCTATCCTGGCTTTGATCATCATCGGTCTGATGACGGGACATAGAGGTTATACCTCTGTAGCGACGTGGGCACGGAGCCAACCCGAACTGATCCAAGCATTAGGTTTCAGGTCTAAGAAAACCCCGCGTGCGTCAACACTGCATAATCTCTTGAAGCGTCTTGACGTAGTGAGTCTCGAAGCATCCCTAACGAAATGGGTGTCTTCAAAACTTGAAGACTTTCAAGCTTTCAAAACACAGCGTCTACAAGGAGTCGCTATTGATGGTAAAGAGTTATGTGGCTCTGAAAACCCAGAGACGGGATACCGGACACATTTACTTTCCGCAGTCTGTCATGAGTTAGGGATTACCCTCGCACAACAGCCTGTCAGTGGGAAAACCAACGAGATTCCGATCTCAACACAACTCCTCAAAGCGTTTGATGTCGCAGAGAAAGTCGTGACGACAGATGCCCTTTTGACGCAGAGAACCTTTTGTAAAGAAGTTCTCGAACATCAGGCAGACTATGCGCTGCCTGTCAAAGAAAATCACAAACAGATGTATGACGACATTCAGCAACTCTTTGAACCCCTCTCGGAGACAGATGCCACAGAGGTTGAGACCCGACGCTTTGAAAACCTTCACACCCAAGAAGGCGCACACCTTCATACCTACACCCATGTTGAAACATCACACGGGTTGACCACCACACGCACCCTAACCGCAAGCACATTGCTCACAGATTACATCAAATGGCCCGGAATCGCTCAGGTTTATCAATACCAATCTCAGCGAGAAAACACAAAAACAGCCCAGATCTCCTCGCAGACGCAGTATGGCATCACGAGTCTCTCACCCGAAGTCGCATCCGCAGAAGACTTGCTCAAACTCCGACGCGAACATTGGACGATAGAAAACAAAGTCCATTGGGTCCGAGACACCGTTCTCGGGGAGGACGCTTCACAGGCGAGAACCGGGAGTATACCACAAGTCATCGCAGCATTACGCAACACTGCCATGTCTGTTTTACGCTTCGCAGGACACACAAAAATCTCTGAAACAATACGATTTCTCGCTTCAAAACCTTTACTCGCAGTTAAACTCATCCAATGAGAAATTGGAAAACTGAATAGCCCTGAAGGCATGGTATTCTCTCCTTGAAAAATATAATATCTTAGAGAGAATACCATTCTCTACTACAAACTTCAACCCCTAACTCACCAAAAAATCAGTGCCAAAAACTTTACACACCCGCTTCACCATAAATCCTTGAATTGTAATATGCAACTGTGGTATAATGTTCTTAGGACTTACGCAAATTTAGCACATTGGACGGAATTTTTTGATTTTTAACTCCCTAAATCCCCCTTATCAGGGGACGGACAAAGCAACTGCGTAAGTTCTCGTTTTATAATGTTGTAAAGAATATAAATCATTGTCATTAGCCTATAAGAATTCACTCCATATAACGATTACGAGGAAATCCCGTGAATTGTGAAATGAGCGAAACCCGAATGCGAATCCTGCAATTGCTGAAAATGCGCGCTAGCCTGACTGTCGGTCAACTGACAGATGCCTTGCATATCAGTCAGATGGGAGTCCGACAACACCTCGCTATACTTGAAGCAGAGGGATTGGTTGAACACTACCAAGAAAAGCAGGGCCGTGGTCGCCCGCCGCACGTTTATCAATTAACAGATGAAGCGAATGGTCTCTTTCCGACGACTTATGCTAACTTTGCTGTTGGGTTGATGCATGAGGTGGCAAAGTTTAACGGTCCCGGTTTCATCAACAAAGTCTTCCGTGAGCGTATGAAGGCGCAATTGGAGACGTATCAATTACGGCTTGAAGGCAAAACGTTGGGTGAGCGCGTCAAGGAACTTGCGCGTATCCGTGATGAAGAGGGATACATGGCACGCTTCGACGAGAATGAGGACGACTACGCCTTAATCGAACATAACTGTCCTATCGCGGTCATTGCGCAAGAGTATCCACACGTCTGCGAGATTGAATTGGCACTTTTCCGTCAATCCTTAGGTGCGAAGATTGTTCGAGAAGAGCATCTTATGGAAGGAAGCCATAGATGTTGTTATCGGATCCCTAAATCCACTGAATAGTCACTTAGGTGCGAGAGTACCGCACGATTTTCAAGGATAACCGTAGAATGGCTCGTGAAACAGGGAGACGTGGCTTTTTCAAGGAAGCCCTGAATCAACTCATGCAACCGGTCGCCGAATTTCTGGATGACACGGTAAGTGAGCATGTGCCTGTTGAAGCACCGAGTAGAGGTAATCTCTTGCGTCCGCCTGGCGCGTTGCCTGAAGCGGAATTCTTGGAGAAGTGTCATCGGTGTGGTAACTGCGTCAAAAACTGTCCCGCAAATGCGATTTTCCCTTTGGAAAGTGCGCAGCCTGATCTCGCCAACACACCTTACATTGATCCTGATGAACAACCCTGCGTTATCTGCGAGTCATTGGCATGCATGTACGTCTGCCCAAGCGGTGCCTTGCAGCCCGTTTATGCCGAAGACATTAAAATAGGTTTGGCAGTTTTCAACGATGAAACCTGTCTCCGTACGAAGGATGTGGCTTGCACCTATTGCATTGATACGTGTCCTATTGGAGAAGATGCGATTCACCTCACGACAGGTGGTGTTGTTGAGGTGATTGAATCCGGATGCACAGGATGTGGGGTGTGTCAGTATGCATGCCCAACTGCACCGAAGTCGATAGTCATTGAGCCGTATATGGCGCGAGAAATACTTGTGGATTAGGGTATATCTGATTGTATCAGGACTTACGCAAATTTAGCACGCTGCGCGAGGTTATTTGATTTTTAACCCCCTAAATCCCCCTTATCAGGGGGACTTATACCCACTTAGCTTGATTAGAAGTTTTTTGATCAAGTGAGCCTTGCGAGGCACAGGGACCTCGCGCTACAAATGGGGTTAATTTGGTCTTATACCCACTTATCTTGATTAGAAGTCTTTTTGATCAAGTGAGCCTTGCGAGGCACAGGGACCTCGCGCTACAAATGGGGTTAATTTGGTCTTATACCCACTTATCTTGATTAGAAGTCTTTTGATCAAGTGAGCCTTGCGAGGCACAGGGACCTCGCGCTACAAATGGGGTTAATTTGGTCTTATACCCAATTACTATAGTTTGGACAGTTTTTTGGATTTCCCTGTGAGTCGTTGGTTTCAACACAAGGGAACCGGTACCGCTATAAAGTGTATTTTCGGATACACCTTTCGCTCCCCTGGGGCTTTGACCCCGCCAGGCGCGCGGTCTATACAGATTCGGGGTCTCCGCTGGGTCTGTGCTTTCTTAGAGACGCAATACCTTTTTCTCTGAGTTCGCGTGTCTGGGAAACTCACAGGAAAATAACCGAATATCGCCGATGCGCGTCCGTGTTTGTTAACAAGTCTATGCGCTGGAGGCACAGACTGACAGTCTATGCTACGGTAGAGGGCTCTCAGCGGAGACCTTTGCCTATTTCTAAAATTGTCCAAACTATAGTACCCACTTAGCTTGATTAGAAGTCTTTTGATCAAGTGAGCCTTGCGAGGCACAGGGACCTCGCGCTACAAATGGGGTTAATTTGGTCTTATACCCACTTAGCTTGATTAGAAGTCTTTTGATCAAGTGAGCCTTGCGAGGCACAGGGACCTCGCGCTACAAATGGGGTTAATTTGGTCTTATACCCACTTAGCTTGATTAGAAGTCTTTTGATCAAGTGAGCCTTGCGAGGCACAGGGACCTCGCGCTACAAATGGGGTTAATTTGGTCTTATACCCACTTAGCTTGATTAGAAGTCTTTTGATCAAGTGAGCCTTGCGAGGCACAGGGACCTCGCGCTACAAATGGGGTTAATTTGGTCTTACAAAGTAACTGCGTAAGTCCTATGTATATTGCACCATAGGTGTCAATTTAAGAAGAACCTCATCATAGACATCGTAGGTTCCATACGTTAGTCGCTATGGGACCCCGGGTTGAACGGACTCCATCAAACCCCTGAAAAGCAATAGAAAAATGCGGTGCTCTCGATACATGTTGCATCAACCAGAGACCGAGTGAAACCTAACGTTTTCGCGGTTTCCGAGACTATGACGGTATGAAGTTGGGTTCACTGCGTTTTTGAGTGTATATCGCACCTTTTTGCAGGAAGTATGTCTGTACTTACACAAATTCTTATGCAGGGAGCAGTGGACGGGCAAAGTTTGCGCGACATCAAACCGCCACTGGAGGTGCCGCAATCCGTACTGCTCTATTTCATTGGTGGCGCGGCGATACTCGGGTTCATAACCGTTTCGGTGTGGTTCTATCTCCGAAAACGTCCGCAGCCCTTACCGGTATCCGAAGTCGAAGAAGTAGCTGCACCACTACCGCACGCGGTGGCATACGAACAGCTGGCTGCGCTTGAAACATCCGACTTGCTAAAGCGTGGAGACATGGAGACGTATCATACCCAAATTGCTTATGTGCTCCGCGAATACATCAGTGCGCGGTATCGCATTCCAGCACTGGAGTTGACGACTACTGCACTGCTTCACACTATGCTGAGTGCACAGATAGGCACGCAGTGTGTTGCGCGTGTCCAACAGTTACTTGCCAATTGTGATATGGTGAAATTTGCGACCTATCAACCAGAACCATCAGAGGCATCCGCTCGGGTGGCTGATGCTCGCTGGATTGTTGACGAAACGAAGATATGTGTTTCCTGAAAACGTCTTAGTGGGAAATCAGTGGAAGCCTGTAGCGTAGAAGATGGATATTACACTGTCTGAGTTCTGAAGAGCAGGGTTATTCAGTTTAGGGTTTTTCACGGTATTTTGTGGGAGCGTTTCTACAGAGGTTTCCGCCCCTCTGGGGAGACCTACTCTTTATTTGATACACGTTTCTACACAGATTCTGAAGAAACACCCAAGGAAATAAACCCTCTGGGACTCAAGAGGGTTTTAGAGTATACACGGTTTCTGCGTAAAATCCGGCGCAGTTTCAAACAGCGCCTACCGGACCTGGGGACCGCGGGGCTTTGTCCTTTTTCATACGTGTTTCTACACAGATATTGAAGAAACACCGCGGGGCTATTTAGTTTTGGTCTTTTATCGGTTTTGATTTGAAAGTCGCGAATCGGAGCGTGCTTCTACAGGGTTATGTCGCGAATCGGAGCGTGCTTCTACAAAAGAACTAAATGACCCTGAGAAATACCGAAGCCAATAAACCGTACGGGACTCAAGAGGTTTTTTGGGTATACATGGTTTCTGCGTAAATCCGGCGCAGTTTCAAACAGTGCCTACCGGACCTGGGGACCGCGGGGCTTTGTCCTTTTTCATACGTGTTTCTACACAGATATTGAAGAAACACCGCGGGGCTATTTAGTTTTGGTCTTTTATCGGTTTTGATTTGAAAGTCGCGAATCGGAGTGTGCTTCTACAGGGTTATGTCGCGAATCGGAGCGTGCTTCTACAAAAGAACTAAATGACCCTGAGAAACACCGAAGCCAATAAACCGTACGGGACTCAAGAGGTTTTTTGGGTATACACGGTTTCTGCGTAAATCCGGCGCAGTTTCAAACAGCGCCTACCGGACCTGGGGACCGCGACGGTTGTTTTTCTTAAATTGACACCTATGGTGGGGTTAGGAATGCAGATCGCATTTGTGCGAGTACGCCGCAAAACCGCGCCTACCAATTTTGGGGGCCGAGGTCCTTATTTTTCTTAAATTTACACGTATGGTATGTCGCAAAACAGCACCTACTGGGGCCTGGGTTAACTGGGAAGGGGATGAAACTTCGATTATTGATGATTGACCACTAACAAAAACAGGACTTACGCAAATTGAGCAAATATCGGACATTTAGACGCAAAAAGCGGCAATTTCCGTATTTTAAACCCCCTAAATCCCCCTTATCAGGGGGACTTTAAGAGGGAATGCGTAAATCCTAAAAAACTGATGGAAACCGGTTGCTGAAACTGACAACTGAATAAATAAAAATGTTGACATAATTTGAAAAAATATAGTAAGATAGCTTAACTTTATTTAAATTTTTCGCAGTCATTGGATCCACGGAAAGCAGATACTTAGACGAATTTTGTAGGTTTCCTATATAACTACGAGCCATAGCAAGGAGGTAAAATAGCGTGTCAGATGAACACAAAGTACTCCTCACGATACCTATGTATCCTGATATGGAACTTGCCGCGGCGAAAACTGGCTCTGTCCTTGCTGAATTGAAGGACTTCAACGAGGACGCTGTTGAAGAGATTCAACTCGCAATCATCGAGACTTGTATCAACGCTTCTGAACATAGCCAAAGTGATGATAAGGAAGTGCATATTCAGTTTTTAGTTACGGACGATCAGTTACAGGTCACTATCACCGACCGAGGCGTTGGTATAACAACGGATACATTAGATGGTAGCCGGTTACTGGGTAACCCAGGGCTACACGCCGATTTGCGTAAGCGCGGGAGAGGCTTGCAAATTATTAAAGCTCTGATGGATGAGGTGATTATAGAGAGCGGTCCTAACGGTACAACAGTTAGCTTCACAAAAAGGAAGGCACCGCAATAGGTCTCTGTGTCGTTGTCGCTATGCAGGTAACACACTATTGAGCCTGTCTTGGATAATTCATGGGCCTGTTTTCAAATGTGCTGTTAAACGGCACCTTTTTCTCGTATCACTGTTCTGTTGTATGGTCGGTTCGCAAGTCCATGTCAAGAACTTAAGGAGGAAAGCGATTTGTTGAACAAATTCGATATTCAAATTCGCGAGGCACAAGAGCACGCGGTAATTGAGATGTCTGGATATCTGAATGATGCGCTCGGAGAAAAACTCTCCGAAAAAGCACAGGAACTCATTCAGAATGGTTACACACAACTTGTTATCAACCTTGAAAAAACAACACTTATTAACAGTATCGGTATATCCATACTTATTGAAATCATAGAGGCACTTGACGAACGTGAAGGCACCTTGAATTTCTGTGGGTTGTCCGCTACGCAAGAACGAACGTTTCGCATGATGGCGATTGCTAAATACGCAGGCATCTTCCCGGATGAAGAATCTGCTATTGCGAATCTATAGGCTTTTTCTAAGAAACAGGTTTTGATTGAATTGTAGATTAAAATTTGTTTTGCTTAGATTTTGTAGGGTATTTTTGGTAACCCTTGTTCTCATATTATGTATATTTTTGTAGTAACAGATATAATAAAATTAGAAACCGATTGTTGGATTTAACACCATGAAAGACCCGAGTAAGCCTTTAGGAGACAGTTTGCAAGCCCATAAAACGCAAAGCACTGCAGAACAGACGATGGAGCGGCTCATATTCAGTCTATCTGAATTGGAAAATTTGGGCAAAACGCTAATCTCTGGACACGGTAATTTCAATCATTCGAGCAAAACCTATCTCCGCATCACGCTGGGGACCTTGCAGGTCAGCTGTGGGGCAATACTGCGTCACCATCAGACGGCGCAAAATCTTGATGTCGTTGCAGCGACACCCGACGAAACCTTCTCGCCTATTCCTATTGAAGCTGACGAGTTAGAAGAATTACTGAAACATCCGTTCATAGAGAACACTACACCTCCAGAATCCCTTAAGCAATTCTTCGCTCGGAGTGCCGAACTTTCCGAAACGATTGATATACGTCTTTGGGTTCCGCTAAAAATTCAAGATGAATTTCTGGGAATGATTGGTCTCGGCAAATTTTTGGCAAGGGACGCATTAGAGACCTGGGAAAAGGAGTTACTGACAACCCTTGCGCACCAAATTTCGATTGCGATTGCCTATTCACAGATGGTAGAGGGTATTCAGAGCGAGAAGTTTCGGTTGTTCATGCTTGCAGAAAGTGCGCCGCAAATTTGTCAACTGCTTGAACCAGAGGCGGCAGCGGAACAGGTGGTACACCAAGCTGTCTCACTCCTTGACGCTAACGCTGGTGCGCTCATGCTCACGAACACTGATCGACAGGAACTCGAAATGCACTATGCATTTCCAGAGACCTTGGTTGAAAATAGCACAGCGCATGATGGTACGAACGGACTCGTTATTTCTTATGGTGAGGACACCGCTGTATCTGAAGAAGCGACATCCGCAGACGTGTTGAAATCTGTCGTTAGAGAAGGAATTCCGGGGCACTGTCTGCCTGAATTCGATACGCTCTTCGGTGGCAAGAATTTGATGGCTGTCCCTATTCCTGGACGTGATGGCGACATCTTGGGGGTCCTTGTCGTTGGTGACAAAGAGGAACGTGGTGGCAGAATTACCGCGTTTACGGATGAAGATGAAATCCTACTTGACTCCTTCGCGAAACAGGGAGGCGTCGCTATTGAGAATGCGCAACTCCATCAGGAGGCACTTGATGCCCGTCAGTTGCAAGCTGAAATGGAGGAGGCGCGCAAAATCCAAGTGAACCTCATCCCTGATACGCTGCCAGACATCCCCGGATACGAGGTCGCCGGACATTATGAACCCCGCGGTCCTGTCGGTGGCGACTATTTTGATTGTATCGCCTTACCTACGGGACATTGGGGATTCGCAATCGCCGATGTCTCTGGAAAGGGAATGCAAGCGGCGCTGCTCATGGCAACGCTCCGCGCAGGTCTCATCTCGGAATTGTCGCGCGCGAAAAGTTTGGAGCAAGAGGTACTGAATCAAGCTGCCTTGTACGCTGAAATCACCGAGATGGCGATGATCCTGAACTCGCTGCTTTACGCGAGTGGTACAGAAGAGAAATATGCTACCTTCTTCTACAGCCATCTTGACCCTAAAACGGATATACTCACGACGCTCAATGCGGGGCATAATCCGCCGCTGCTCGTCAGAAAAGATGGCACCTACAAATGGTTAGGTGAGGATGTCGGTGGTATCCCGCTCGGCATGTTTCCGAATGATATGGTTCCAGGCATTGCCGAATATGACGCTGAGCATGTCCAACTCGCGAGTGGTGATGTCATTGTATTTTATACAGATGGTGTTACAGAAACCGTCAACATTGAAGACGATTACTATGAGGAGGATCGACTTGTAGAGGCATCAAAAGCATGTAAGGATGAACATGCCGAGGCTATCATCAAGTACCTTCACAATGCAGTCATGGAATTCCAGGGAGAAGCGGATCAGTTTGACGACCTTACGCTCCTTATTTTGAGAAAGCAATAAATGGCTATCAGTTTTCAGTACGATTTTTCTGCGAAAAATCTTTCAGTTGTCAGTTAAGAGAAAGACTTGATGAATTAGATTGCCCTCTTAACTTATAACTTATAATACCCAATTAACGTGATTAGAAGTCTTTTGATCAAGTGAGCCTTGCGAGGCACAGGGACCTCGCGCTACAAATGGGGTTAATTTGGTATAACTATTCCACTGACAACTGAAAACTACTAAAATCAAAAACCTCTTTAACTGATAACTTATAACCATTCCCTATTGAGAGGGTACAGATGCAACAGAGTTCAACAGCCGGACGCACATTTTTAAATCCAACAATCCTCGCTCGAATCGGCAATCTTGAATTAATCGCGAAATGCGTTGTTGAAGGTTTTATCTCAGGGCTCCACAAAAGCCCGTATCACGGGTTTAGTGTTGAATTCTCACAATACCGACAATATATGCCGGGAGATGATACCAAACATATAGATTGGAAAGCCTATGCCCGCACTGACAGGTATTATATTAAGCAATTTGAGGAGGAGACGAATCTCAATTGTTACCTGCTCTTGGATACGAGCGAGTCTATGGCGCATCCTGTGGATGATGAGCAGACAAACGATGCGACTACAGAGGGAACCGGCGCGGGGACACCGAGCCTAACGAAGTTGCGATATTCGAGTTTTCTCATGGCATCACTCGCGTATTTTATGGCGAAGCAACGGGATGCAGTCGGGTTCGCCTACTTTGATGATGTGCTTCGGCAGTACCTACCGGCGCGAAGTAGTACATCACATTTACACTCGATTTTGCTCACACTGGAGGCATTACAGACAACAAAAAACACACGGATGGGAACACCGCTGCATCAAATCGCTGAACGCCTTACCAAACGCGGGTTGGTCATCTTCGTTTCGGATCTCTACGATGAAAATCATGAGGAGGTCATCGCCGGATTAGAACATCTCCGCTATGAAGGACACGAAGTCGTCGTATTCCACGTTCTTGCACAACAGGAACTTGAGTTTGCTAACTTTGAGACAGGACGAAGTTCAGACGCACTTATCCGGTTTATTGATTCAGAAAACGACGCTGAGATTATCACAACCCCGCAAGCGATTCGGGAGAGTTATCTGAGCAATTTCAACGACTTTATTGATACCTATCGGCTCGCACTCCGGCAAGCGGATATTGATTACAATATGATAACAACAGCAACCCCGATTGATCTGGCACTCGCTTCTTATCTCGCCAAGCGGCAAGGAGTCCTCTAATTTGATAGTACCACACGAACAATTGTGTGGAGGTGTCTCTAAACGATACAAGAATGGAGTATCGCTCTTCTGTTTTTAGTTTTCGGCAAAAGAGGGTTTTGATTAACATAACGCAAGTTGCCTATTTATAGATATAGCACCCCTCATGAAGTTTAAGAATTTAATCGGGTAATTCGTGGGATGTTTTCTATAAGGTCCGGTGCGGTTGCAAACCGCCCCTACCGGGCTATGGCATTCAGAGCGTAAATTTAGTGGTTTTTTACGGTGTTTTGTGGCAGCGTTTCTACAGAGGTTTCCGCCCCTCTGGGGAAACCTGGATTTTGGTTGATACATGTTTCTACACAGATACTGAAGAAACACCCCAGCAAATAAACCCTCTGGGACTCAAGAGGGTTTTTGAGTACACACAGTTTATGGATAGAACTCGGCGCGGTTACATGAAGATTAAGTATTTTTAGTAGATTTCAGAATTAATTAGACATTCTCAAACAGTGTGAATGCTGCTAACGTGCATTCACACTGGCACAAACTAACAGTTTATGCTACGAAGATGTCCACTTATTTATAGGCTTCACCATAATTCAGTAATTTCCTAACGATGCCGGTGCGGTTAGGAATGCGGATCGCATGAATCAACACGGAATGCGCGTGTTGCCTCGCAGTGAGAGTATTTCGTTGTATTTAACCCCCTTATCAGGGGGACTTTAAGAGGAAATGCGTAAGTCCTAAACGATACAAGAATGGAGTATCGCCCTTCTGTTTTTAGTTCTCGGTAAAAGAGGGTTTTGATTAACATAAGTTCTCCTCTTAACTGACAACCGATAACTGATAACTGACAGCCAATAAAAGGAATACAATGTTTGGCTTGACTTTTTTAACAGCCTCTTTTGCAATAGCGGGTGCGATAGGAGCATCCATCCCGCTCATCCTTCATCTGTTGAACCGTGAGCGTGCGCGGCGACTGATTTTCAGCACCGTCCGTTTCATCCAGATGTCGCATCAGACGAACGTGCGGCGGCACAAGTTGAAACGGCTGCTGCTGCTGCTAATGCGTATTCTGATGTTGGCATTGCTCGGTTTGGCATTTGCGCGTCCATTTTTCGCCGATGCACCCGTGATTACGCAGAAGACGGGTGGCAAACGGAACGCTGTTATTATTCTTGATACCTCCTATAGTATGCAGTATGAAGGGGTTTTTGAAAACGCTAAGAAAGAGGCGGTTGAAATTTTAGATGGACTTGATGCCTCCGATGCTGCGTGCCTCATTCTTTCGTCTGACAACGCTCGTGTCGTTGCACCGCTGGGTTCAGAATTCTCGCACATCCGTACGGCTTTGAACAACGCAGAAACCTCTGATGAGCATACGGATTACTTGGACGCGATGCAAACTGCAGATGAAGTCCTCCAGTCTATTCCTATCGGTCAGAAACAGGTCTATCTTATCGGAGATATGCAAAAGCGCGGATGGGAGAATTTTATTGAAACGGACAAACTCAGCCCTAATGTCCAAATTTATTTTGTAGATGTCCGTGCTGAAAAACCGCAAAATTATGCTGTTACCGAGATCAGCGTTCCACCTGTCGTACTCAAGGAACAGAAAGCGTCGCAGCTTGTCGCGCGGGTACATAATTTCGGTGATGAACCGGTTGAAAATTTGCAGGTGCGTCTCTTCATAGATGGCAATGCGATTGACAGTGTTGAGCTTGACATTGAACCAGATGACCTCGCGGACGCTGTTTTCAAGGTCGAGTTCCAAGATGAGGCAACACATACAGGTTGGGTTGAACTTCCTGAGGATGCACTTGGTGTTGACAACAAGCGATATTTTACTTTGCAAAGTCTACAGTCGATTAAAGTCCATGCTGTCAGGGAACAACAGCGAACGCGCAGCCGCTATCAAACTGTCGAAACTTTCTTCATGAAGAAGGCGTTGGCATCAGGGAGTGATGCCGTGCAGATTGATTTCACTGAATCTGTCTCGGTACCGAATGCATCGACACTCGAAAGCGTAGATGTGCTAATCCTTGCGGATGTAGCAGAACTCTCTTCCGGTGAAGCTGAGCGTGTGAAGGCTTACGTCGCTGCCGGTGGCGGTTTGATTGTGACAGTCGGCGATAATATAGATGCCGATGTCTATAAACAACGCCTCAGCGGCGAGACCGGATTGATGCCGTGTGATTTTGTGCAAGCGGTTGGTGATGCGCTTAATCGCGAGCAGTTCCGTGTGCTCGCTACGGTGAAATACGAACATCCAATTTTCGCGCCGTTCAAAGAGCCGAATCATGGGGATTTCGGTAAGGCTCGATTTTACAGAATTTTTCAGGCGGTACCTACAAAGGATGCAACCGTCATTGCTGCTTATGATGATGGTAGTCCAGCACTCTTTGAAAAACCTTACGGAACCTTAGGACGTGTGCTCTGTTTTACCTCGACAATAGACAGGGAATGGAACGATCTACCGATTCGTGCCGTTTATCTACCGTTCCTGCATGAGGCTATTAAGTATCTCGCGCTTAAGGATGTAGACGCTGCGCCGAATTATCGTGTTGGTGATAGTGTTGAACTGAAGGTTTCAGAAGATGAAAGTGGCGACACTGTGGGGAACAGGGAGATCGCTGTGTTTAATCCCAACAACGTTGAAACTCGCTTGCAACGCAGTGAGAATTCTACTGAAGTTTCCTCGCAGGGCAGCGTTTTTTACGCTGACACTGCAGTCCCCGGTATCTACTCAGTCCATACATCTGGTGCGGACTCGACCTACTTTATCGTCAATGTTGACACCACTGAGTCCGACCTTGCTGCACGTGATGTAGAGGAGTTAACGAGTATGCTGAAGGGTGCTGCGGACGAATCGGTTGAGGAGGAAGCGACGACAGAGCTCATAGCGCAATACCACGAGGATGTTGAGAAGAACCAAAATGTATGGGTGTATCTCATGTTAGCTGTTTTTGCTTTGGCGGTAACAGAAATGTTCCTTGCGAATCGCGTTTGATTATTAGTTGTTGGTTACAAGAGATTTGATTAAAATAACGCAAGTTTCTATAGATATATCACCCCTCTGGGGTGGGGAAAGTGTCCGAAAAACCGTGTTGAAACGCCCAAAATCCGTTAGTATAGTAAAACCCACAATTACCTATACACCCCTCTGGGGTGGGGAAAGTGTCCGAAAAACCGTGTTGAAACGCCCAAAATCCGTTAGTAGCAACTTGGGTTAAAATAGAAGTTTCTTTTAAGGTGTATCGGTTAAAGAGAATTTCAACTGAACCAGAAACCTCTTAACCGATGGCTGACAACTGACAGCCAGTAAAGGAGAAACCGTGAAATTTGAAGCAAGTGCACCGATTGAGGTGCCGAGAATCGTATCTGATGAACAGACCCAGTTTTTTGTGGAGAATGGGTATCTTGTTGTCCCGGATCTGCTCTCCCTTGATGAAATAGAGGAGTTGCGGCAGGACGCCGTCACAATCGCGAAAGGCGGTCATCCGTGCGACAACATAAAACCGCTCCCTGACGATATTAGCGATGCTGAGGTTATCAACCGTATTCTCTGCATTCATCAACCGCATTTTGTCAGTCCAATCGTTGAGCAGTACGTCAAACACCCAAAAATCTGCGGTATCTTGAGCCAAATAGCCGCTGCGCATCTCCCCTATTGGGACGGAAGCGTCAAGTGCATGCAGTCTATGCTCTTTGTGAAGCCGCCAAATTTCCAAGGACAGGCGTGGCACCAGGACGAAATCTACATTCCGACGCGTGATCGTTCCTTAATAGGTGCTTGGATCGCGATGGATGATGCTACAGTCGAAAACGGGTGTTTATGGGTGCTCCCGGGTTCACATCGTCAAGGCTATCTCTATCCGCAGAAAGCGCATGAGAATCCTGATGAGTTTGATTTTGCTGATGAGAGTTACGGTTTTGATTATGCCGATGAGGTGCCGGTTGAAGTTACAACTGGGACATTGGTCTTCTTTAACGGATATCTGCTCCATCGGTCCCGTAAAAACCGCGGCGAGACGTATCGCAGGGTTTTGGTGAGCCATTACTGTAACGCTTGGTCGCTGTTACCTTGGTCGATTCGGGAAGGTGAACGTCCAGCGAGTGCTGACCGGCGATGCATTGTCCCGGTTTCTGGTGTGGATCCTTATGCATGGAAAGGCTATGATGCGCCATCGAAGAATGTTTCTCTGCGGACATGCAAAGCGGTTCAGCAAATGGAGGAATCGGATGCAAGTTGATGGTTTTTTGGAACTCAAACAGGCGTTGGAGACAATGTTTTCTCGAATTGAGGCAGGGGAAGATATACTTGAACAATTGGAGCGGATTAACGCGTTGCATCAGGCGCTTGCGCCGACAGCCCCTAAAATGCTTGGGCACTATCTTGAACGGAAAAGTTACACCAAGGCGTTAGCACTGCTTAAAACCTTATAAATGGGGAGAAAAATGGTGAGAGAGGATGGACGCCGGCCAGATGAGTTGCGACCGGTTACAATCAAACGACACTATATCAAGCATGCGGAGGGTTCAGTCCTCGTTGCAACAGGTGATACCCGCATTATATGTACAGCCTCCGTTATTGACCAGCAGCCGCGGTTCATGCGCGACCAGCGGATCAAGAATAAGGGTTGGGTAACAGCTGAGTACTCCATGTTACCGCGTTCGACTTCTAAACGGATGCAGCGCGAGATAACCCGTGGCGGGGCCAGTGGCAGAACACAAGAGATACAACGTCTCATCGGTCGTTCCTTGCGTGCTGCTGTAGACTTGGATGCCTTAGGAGAGCGGACGGTCTGGGTTGATTGTGATGTCATCCAAGCCGATGGTGGCACGCGCACCGCATCGATTACAGGCGCGTTTATCGCACTCTGGGATGCTTGTCAGGAACTTGTGAAAAGTGGAAGGATCAAAACATTTCCTATTACCGATAACATTGCCGCAACGAGTGTCGGGCTTGTCAATGATGAAGCGCTGTTGGATCTCTGTTATACCGAAGATTCAACAGCGGATGTTGATATGAATATTGTTATGACCGGTAGCGGGAAGTTTATAGAGATACAGGGCACGGCAGAGGAGAAACCGTTTTCCCGTGACGATTACAATCAGATGTTAGATCTTTCTATTGGCGGTATACAACAACTTATCCGATTACAGAACCGGATGATGTTAGAGGATTTAGATGAAGCTGGTATTGGCGACGCATAACCAAGGCAAGGTGCGGGAACTCACAAAAATGCTCCGCAGCCCCTCCTCAGTAACGGGCGGGGATTCCGGCGCAAGTATCTCGCAACAGATTGAGGTTATCTCCTTGAACGCCTATCCGGATGCTCCAGAAGTCGTTGAGGACGGAAAAACATATATGGAGAATGCCGCCAAAAAAGCGTCCGTTATTGCGGAATACACAGGTTATCTGGCGCTCGCTGACGATGCTGGATTAGAGGTAGATGCGCTTAACGGTGTTCCCGGCATCAATTCTAAACGCTGGGCAGGTGAAGACGCTACAGACGCGATCCGGATTGCGAAACTTCTTCAAGCACTTGAAGGTGTTACCGATCGGCGTGCCCGTTTTGTTGCTGCGATTGCAGTCGTCCACCCTGATTCTACGCCTGAAGGCGTTCTCGGTGTTTGTGACGGACACATCAGGCACGCGCCGGTAGGAGAGAGTGGGTTTGGCTACGATCCAGTGTTTGTGCCGGACGGATATGAACAGACTTTCGCAGAACTCGGCGAAGAAATCAAAAATCGAATCAGTCATAGAGCCAAGGCGTTAGAACAAGCACTCGCTTTGCTTTAGTAGTTATTATACCCACTTATCTTGATTAGAAGTTTTTTGATCAAGTGAGCCTTGCGAGGCACAGGGACCTCGCGCTACAAATTGGGTTAATTTTGTATTATACCCACTTATCTTGATTAGAAGTTTTTTGATCAAGTGAGGATTGCGAGGCACAGGGACCTCGCGCTACAAATTGGGTTAATTTTGTATTATACCCACTTATCTTGATTAGAAGTTTTTTGATCAAGTGAGGATTGCGAGGCACAGGGACCTCGCGCTACAAATTGGGTTAATTTTGTATTATACCCACTTATCTTGATTAGAAGTTTTTTGATCAAGTGAGGATTGCGAGGCACAGGGACCTCGCGCTACAAATTGGGTTAATTTTGTATTATACCCACTTATCTTGATTAGAAGTTTTTTGATCAAGTGAGGATTGCGAGGCACAGGGACCTCGCGCTACAAATTGGGTTAATTTTGTATTATACCCACTTATCTTGATTAGAAGTTTTTTGATCAAGTGAGCCTTGCGAGGCACAGGGACCTCGCGCTACAAATTGGGTTAATTTTGTATTAGTTATCAGTGGGAATGGCTTTCAGCAAAGAAGCTTTCAGCAGTCAGTAAAAGAGTTGTTGGATTTAATCAAAAACCTCTTAACTGAAAGCCGACAACTGACAGCTGACAGCCAATAAAGGAGAAAATGGCAGTACTTAACGATTTACGAAACGGGTTGGTTATCCGACTCAACGACATTATTTACACTATAGTCGATTGTCAGCATGTGAAACCGGGGAAGGGTAGCGCCTTCGCACGGACGAAGATCAAACGTATCACCGATGGTGCAGTTTTGGATCGCACATTCCGCTCCAATGAGACTGTCGAAACTGTCCGGGTCATGGATCATAAGATGCAGTATATGTACCGGGATGGCGATATATTGTGGTTTATGGACAATGAATCATTTGAACAACACACGCTTCCGATGACTCTCGTTGAGGATAGCTTGAAGTTCCTGAAAGAGGGAGAAACTGTCACGGTCAAAATGGACGGACAGGTGCCGCTCGCAATTGAGCTCCCGAACTTCGTTGAACTTCAAATTGTTGAGACCGATCCCGGATTGCGGGGTGATACCGTCAGCGGTGGTTCCAAACGTGCTACACTTGAGACAGGTGAGGTTGTTAACGTTCCACTTTTTGTGCAAAACGAAACGCGTATCAAAGTTGACACGCGTACCGGCAAATATGTAGAAAGGATATAATAGTCGTCAGTGGAATAGCCATCAGCGGTTAGCCGTCAGCAATAGAGGTAGATATACCGAAAATCTCTTTGCCGATTGCTGATAGCCGATTGCTGATAGCCAATACGCTGATAACTATTAAAAATAGAAATGCGTCAAGACACATCCAAGGATAAATCTCAATCCGGGGAACAAGACTACAGTGATATCCTTGAACTCGTTGAACAGTTAGCGGAGGTTCTCGACCGCGCGGATCTCACGGAGGTACGCGTTCGGGACAAAGAATTTGAGGTGCAAGTTTCCAGATACCGCGGAAACCCGGTCGGACATGATCGGACACCTTCGCCACAGTCAACCGAGACCAGTATTGCGGTTGATGCTCCAGGTCTGCCAGCAGAAAATGTGGATGTACCGGCGGGCGAGGACGCGCAGAATGTCTACATCAATGCGCCGATGCCCTCGCGTTTCTATAGTGCTCCTGCGCCTGACGAACCGCCTTTTGTGCAAGTTGGGGATATCGTCAGTACGAATGAACCTATAGGCATGCTCGAAGTTATGAAGACTTACAATCCCGTGGAAGCCCCTTTTAACTGCGAAATTTTAGAAATTCTTGTTGAAGATGGCGAGGCGGTTGAATATTCCCAACCTTTGTTCCGAGTGAAACAGATATAGTCTATTTCTACCGAATATCTGATGGGATTGGACAGAGATTGTAAGCCCAACCGGGGTCCCCACCCGTTACTGGGAAGGGTGGTCGGGCTGGATATACGGAGCGGATCGTTCTTGTTAGAGATATCCTGACCGAATCGCAAGGAACATTAAAAATACATGATAAAAAAGATACTAATAGCAAATCGAGGTGAGATCGCTGTCCGTATCATCCGCGCCTGCAAAGACATGGGGATTAAGACGGTGGCTATCTTCTCGACCGCGGATGAAGAGGCACTGCACGTTAAATATGCTGACGAGGCGTACTGCATCGGACCTCCACCTTCAGCAGAGAGTTATCTCAAATATGCGAATATTATTGCAGTTGCGGATTTCGCAAATGTCAACGCCATTCATCCAGGGGCAGGTTTTCTCGCTGAGGACGCGCAGTTTGCCGAGATTTGTGAAGCACACGAAATAAAGTTTATTGGGCCCTCCGTCCCGAATATTGTGACTATGGGGGATAAGGTGAGGGCACGTGAGACCGTGGCAAAAGCGGGTTTGAAACTTGTACCGGGTAGCCAAGGCGGTAGACGCAAAAACAGCAAAAAGGGTACAATTGATACCGCTGAGGAAGCCGCGCAGCTTGCTGAAAAGATTGGTTATCCTGTTGGGATTAAAGCCGTTGCCGGCGGTGGTGGACGCGGTATCCGAATCGCGGAAAACCGCCCCAGCCTGCTGACCCTTTTCCACACCGCGAAAGCAGAAGGCGAAGCGGCTTTTGGGAACGGTGATGTCTATATTGAAAAATGGATTGAAGAATCCCGGCATATCGAGGTTCAGATTTTAGGTGATCTGCACGGCAACGTTGTCCATTTGGGCGAACGTGAATGCTCTATTCAACGAAAACAACAGAAGTTGTTGGAGGAGGCACCTGCTGCCTCTATTCCATCTAAACTTCGTGCCGAAATCTGTAAGGCTGCTGCCAAAGCCGCAAAATCTATCGGATACACAAACGCCGGTACTATTGAGTTTGTTGTTGATAAAGACGACAATTATTATTTTTTAGAAATGAACACGCGCATTCAGGTTGAACATACAATCAGCGAGAGCATTACTGGCATTGATTTAATTAAAGAGCAGATCCGACTCGCGACGGGGGAGCAGCTTGGATACAACCAATCTGATATTCAGATACAAGGACACGCCATTGAATGCAGGATTAATGCCGAGGACCCGACGAATCATTTCATGCCTTCACCGGGACTTGTTAGTGAATACCATCCGCCGGGCGGCATCGGGATCCGGGTTGACGGATACATCTATTCGGGCTATACTGTGCCGCCGTACTACGACTCACTCGTTGCCAAACTCATTGCATACGGTAGGGACCGGGAAGAAGCGATTGCCCGGTTGAAGCGAGCATTGTCCGAATTCAAAATTGAAGGCATAAAAACCACAATCCCACTCTTCCAAAATATTCTCAACGACGAACGCTTTCGCAGCGGAACCATTTTTACGAACTTCTTGGAAAAATGATGTTGCATCAGAAACCGTTTACATTAGCGTGGTGCTGTGTTCCTCTCTACATGACTTCCTTCTTTTTCGCACTTGCGGTTGCTGTCCTGGCACCCTCGACGCTACACGCGGTTACCTTTGTTGATGTCACAGACGCAGCGGGTATCCATTTCCAACATTCGAGCGGAACTCGTTCCAGTCTACTCCCAGAAGATATGGGGTCTGGTGCTGGTTTTGCTGATATAGACAACGATGGCGACATTGACCTCTACATTGTCAATATCCCCCATCCATTTACACAAGATGCCAGCACCGATAGTAAAACAAATGCGCTCTATCGCAACGACGGCGACGGCACGTTTACGGATATAACGCACATCGCGGGTGTTGGGCATCAAGGATATGGCATGGGGTGTGTCTTCGCAGATTACGATGGTGATGGCAGCGTTGACCTGTATGTAACGAATTATGGCGCGAATGTCCTCTATCGTAACAACGGTGATGGTACCTTTCGTGATGTGACGGAAACTGCCGGGGTCGGTTGTGAATTGTGGAGTACGGGTGCTTCCTTCGCAGATGTTGATGGCGATAACGACCTTGATCTCTACGTTTGCAACTATATCACCTATAATTTAGAAAAACTCGAGCAGATGCAGGAAGAGTCCTTACAATCTGGTAAACCGGTGCCGAGCGCGCTGAATCCGCATGTCTGTGAGCCACAAGATAATGTTTTCTACCGTAATAATGGGGCTGGTGTCTTTACTGACGTAACTGCGGAATTAGGGATAGCGGCATCGGGAGGCAGAAGTATGCAGTGTCTCTTCAGCGACTTCGATGGTGATAACGACTTAGACCTGTATGTTGCAAATGATACCTCTGTGAACTATGTCTATCGCAATAGTGGTGATGGCACGTTCACCGATGTTAGCGATGACTCGTGGGCGGCGGATTTTCGCGGTTCTATGGGACTCAGTGCTGGCGATTATGATAGTGATGGGGACGTTGACCTTTTTATGAGCCACTGGGTGGATGAAGAGAACGCACTTTACAGAAATCTTTTGAAAGAAGACACTGCGAGCAAGCATATCAGATTTGTTGATGAATCCTATTCTACCATGCTGGCTGAGGTAAGCATCAAACAGATTGGCTGGGGCACTGCCCTTTTTGACTACGATAACGATGGCGATTTGGACATCTTCGTTACGAATGGGAGTACCTTCCAAGAACTGCGGAATCCAGAAATGCTTATTCCACAAGCAGATGCCCTGTATCGCAACAACGGCGATGGCACGTTCACCGATGTCAGTGAAGGCACGGGAATTGCAGCACTCCCTACACGTGTCGGTCGTGGCGCGACATTTGGGGACTACGACAACGATGGTGATGTCGATATTTTCATCGTCAACAATCATGCTGCCCCCACTTTATTGCGCAACGAGGGTGGCAATCGCAATAGTTGGTTACACGTTGAACTGGTTGGAGCAGACGGAAATCGGAATGCCATCGGCGCGAAGATTCAGCTCAAGACAACGGAGCGGACGCAGCTACGAGAGATTTACGCCGGGGACAGTTACATGTCCTCTAACAGTTTCATCGCTGAATTTGGTGTCGGAAACGCCACGCAGATTGAGACCTTGCGGGTTACATGGTTGAATGGAGAAACGCAAGCACGTCATAATATACCAGTAAACCAGCGGATACGTATCACCCAGAAATGATCGCGAAAATGAAAATCTTGTCGGAGTCGTATTATGCAACGGAATCTCTACTTATCCCGAAGACGTACCGATTTCATCAGAAACCGGGGACCGCGCGTGTTCCTGCGGAACGGACGATTGGATAGCAACGGATTGTGGGCAAAATTCTTGTTCCTTTCTGTGATCGTAATTTTTGTGGCATGCGGTGAGGATGCTACCATTGAACGTGGCAAGGCGTTCCTCAAAACAGGTGATACTACAGCTGCTATTCAGGAGTTTGAGGTAGCACTTAAACAGAATCCTGCTAATGCTGAAGCTTATTACCAGTTGGGTTTGATTTATGAGGCGTTGGCTGACGGAAGCAAATCGCAGGTTTCGGATACTGAAAAGTATGTCGCACAAGCCACCGATGTGCTCAGAAAAGCACAGCAATTGGCACCGCAACGCGCGGAAATCGCAGTCTCGCTTGGGCGGGTCTATTGGTATAGTGATAACCGTTCGCTTGCTACTGCCCAGTTTCAAAAGTTGATTAGCATCTCCCCTAAAAAAGATACCCTTCTTCAATTGGCAGGACTCACTGGCGATGCCTACCACGTCCAACGCCTCCGCACCGAAGGCAGCGACGATTACGAGCAGACTTTTACTGAAAAAGGGAATATGATGACGTTTACTGCGAAGTACAACGATGATTATAGTCCGGCAATCTCACCGGATGGAAAGTGGGTCGCCTTCGCATCAAATCGTCTCCAAAACGCCGAGTTGTATCTCATGGATCTCACAGATCGTTCACTTCGCCAACTCACACATACTGATGAACTTGACGAATATATGCCTGCTTTTTCACCGGACGGGAAGTCAATTGCTTTCGCTACAGAACGGACTCGCGGGGGTATGATGCTGCCACCTATCCAAGCGAGCGGTTCTGATCCAAGTCGTGCGTCCATCTATCTCATGGATATTGACGGGAGAAACCAGCGTCCACTGGTTGATGTAGATGGTGCGGACCGCGCCCCCGTTTTTTCACCGGATGGACAAAAAATTGCCTTTGAATCCAAGGCACCCACACAGGAAGCCGCGAACACTCCTGGGGGTACTGAGAATAACGACACATTGGAAATCTATGTGATTGATATCGATGGCAGCAATAAGAGGCAGCTGACGCATAATGACGTGGATGACGGACATCCGACATGGGCACCGAATGGCAAACAGATAGTTTTCTCTTCAATGGTAGCGGATGTCTACCAAATTTTTATTCTTAATGCGGCAGGCGGGACAGCAAAGCAGCTAACCTTTTCGGAGACAAGTCATTATCACCCGACTTTCAGTTCTGATGGTAAACGGATCATCTATGTCTCGAACGCACACAATCATTATACGCTCTGGATGGTGAACACTGACGGCACAAACAAAACCCAACTGACAAACCACATCGGTGCGCATTTTGAACCGAGTCTCTCGCGAGACGGAAAGAAACTTGTGTTTAGTGCAGACCGTTCGGATCACATGCGAATCTATCTCATGGATTTGGCTCAGCCTGTTCAGAAAGAAGAATTGAAGGCACGGTTGGCAGAAGAATAGTTTTCAGCCTTCAGTTTTCAGTTAAGAGGCAGGTTCAATTAATCGCAGTGATTTCCTTTACCAATAACTGATAACCCCTAAGAAAAATGCGACAATTTCTTTTTGTTTTCCCTCTTCTCCTTATCATTGCCGGTTGCAATACAGATCGCCCCGAAAGTAAGGAGGTCGATCCGCAACTTGCTGCGGAGTATCAGAAGGGAGTTGACGCGCTGGACGTGAACGACTTCACTGAGGCAGAGAGAGCGTTTCAGGCATGTTTGAAGATTGATGTCAATGCTCATGATGCACGCCTGTTGCTTGCCCGTACCTATATCAGACAGCAGAAGTTTGCCCCTGCCGAGGCGACATTACAGACGTTAATAGGACAGCTTAATCAGATCCCTGAAGCGAAGGATAAACTTTCGAGAGCGTATCTGACATTAGCACAGGTTTTCAGTTATCAACAGCGGTTCTCTGATTCTACCACTGTTCTTACTAATGCTTTGGAGGTAAACCCTGATGATACCGAGGCACGTATCAGACTCGGTTATTTCTTAGGTGCGCCGCAACAGATGCTCGTGCCGGATCTCTCAGCATCTAAACGACAATTTGAAAAAGTGTTGGAACTTGAACCGAATAATTTAGAAGCGATGCTCCAACTCGGTTTGGCGGAATTCCGCCTCGGTGAAGCAGACAAAGCCGCCAAGCGATTTGAAAATATCATCCAAAATTACCGTCGGCACTCTGGGGCATACTACTATCTCGGTGTCTATCATCTTCGGCACGGTGATCTTGAAAAAGCGGTAACAAATTTCAAAGAATCGCTCCGCCTCAAACCTCGCGATCCTGAAACCTTATGGAACTTGTGGACAGCATATAGTCAACTCGGTGGCTATCCAGCAGACTTACCAGAAGAATTTAAGATTAAGCCGTGGGGAGGGTTTGTAACCCCGAATTCTGTCGGACGAGATTCTCTATTTACCGATATGGCGGCTAATTTAAAAATGGACAAGGTTGACGGTGGACGCGGTAGCGCATGGGGAGATTACGATAACGATGGCGATGAGGATATCGTCGCAGTCGGCACTTACCAACCGCACGTGCTGTATCGCAATAACGGTGATGGCACTTTTACCAACGTGGCAGAACAAGCAGGGATCGCTGATCCGAGAGGTGGTTGGGGATCACTGTTCGCAGATTACGATAACGACGGTTACCTCGATCTCTATATCACGCGTGGCGGTTGGTCTGGCGCAGCAGAGAATACGCTCTATCACAACAACGGTGATGGCACTTTCACCGATGTCACACATACCGCAGGTGTTGCGGATCCGCAGAGTAGTTTCTGTGCTGCTTGGGCAGATTACGACAACGACGGTTTCCTTGACCTCTATATCGCAGACGGTGTTATCGGCGATGGTGCCGCGAATGTCTTATACCGGAATAACGGTGATGGCACCTTTACGAATATCGCTGAAAGTGCGGGTGTCGCGAATACCGGCAATTCTCTCGGAACCGCTTGGGGGGATTACGATAAAGATGGATATATCGATCTGCATGTCGTCAACTTCGGGCAGTCCAATGTCCTTTATCGCAATAATGGTGATGGTACGTTCACCGATGTTACCCCGACGACCGGCATGACTCTCCCCGTTACCGATGCCTTTGTCACCTTCTTTTTAGATGTTGACAACGATGCGGATTTAGACATCTTCATCTCGAATTCAGGTTCGTTTCAAGCCTTTATCGCTGGGCAAATAACAGGGGCTGCGCCACACGACGGCGATCGGCAAGTGCTTTACCGCAATAACGGAGACGGCACTTTCACCGATGTTACCCGTGAATCGGGACTCTATCACGCTTTTGGCGCGATGGGGGCAAATTTCGGCGATATTGATAGCGACGGTTATCTGGACATCTATCTCGCTACTGGTGCACCGCAGATGGGACGACTCGAACGCGACGCGCTCTTCCGCAACAACGGCGACGGCACTTTTACCGATGCGACCCTCGCTCTGGGGTTAGGGAACATCGGCAAAGGACACGGTGTAACTTTCGGCGATGTTGATACGGATGGCGATGTTGATATCTACGTTCCTGTCGGCGGCGCGTTTATTGGGGATCAGTGGCATAATCTCTTCTACCAGAATACCGGTACTGGGAACAATTGGCTTACCTTAAAACTGGTCGGTGTCAAGAGCAATCGAGATGGCATTGGGGCTAAGGTCACTTTGCGTGTTGGCGATAGCGTGATTTACAGAGAAGTGAGTGGCGGGTGTGGTTTCGGTTCGACGAATAGCCTGTCCCTTGAGATTGGTCTCGGAAAACACACAAAAGTTGACACACTTGAAATTGTCTGGCCTTCTGGGCAGGTGGATACGCATCGAAATCTATCTGTCAACCAGAAACGTGTTATCACTGAGGGTAAAAGTCTATGAACGCTGATTTGCGCCGTTTACCTGAATCTGCCTTGCTTCCAGTGGAGGAGATGGCACTCTTCGTTGATTACTATCAACTGACGATGGGGCAAGCGGATTTCAATGCGGGGAATAATTCTGTTATCACAGCGAACTACTACGTCCGTGAAATTCCACAAGGGCAATATTTAATTGCGGCTGGGTTGGAACAGGTCATCCACTACATCTTAAATTTGCGTTTTACCGATGCTACGCTTGACTGGTTGGCAGAACGTGGCGATCTGAGTGCTGACTACCTCGCTTCGCTTAAAGATTTCCGTTTCGATGGTTCCGTTTTTGCTGTTCCCGAAGGCACGCCTGTTTTCCCCAATGAACCGATTATCAACGTCACGGGCAGATCCCGAGAAGTCCAACTTTTTGAAACCTATCTGCTCTGTGTCATGAATTTTCAGACGCTGATTGCTACGAAAGCCTCACGTATTGTGCAGGCGGCGCGCGGTAGACCTGTTTTTGACTTCGGGGCGCGACGCGCACACGGCAGAGATGCTGGTATCTTGGCTGCACGCGCATCTTTTATCGGTGGTGCAAGTGGCACGTCGTTGGTGCTTGCAGGACGCTACTTCGATATACCCTACGTCGGCACGATGGCACATAAATTCGTCTCTGAACGTCCTACCGAGTTAGCGGCTTTCCAGGATTATGCCGCGGCTTTTCCGAATAACACGACGCTCCTGATTGATACATACAATACACTTGAAGGCGCGCGGAACGCATGTATCGTCGCAAAGGAGATGGAGGCACGTGGTGCCCGATTACGCTCAGTACGATTGGACAGCGGTGACCTCTTGATACTCAGCAAACAGGTGCGTCGTATCCTTGACGCTGAGGGACTTGATTACGTTCAGATTATCGCAAGCAATGACCTTGATGAATACCAGATAGACTCCTTACTCAGAAACGGGGCACCGCTTGACAGTTTCGGTGTCGGCACACGGCTTGCTACAGGTGCTAACTTCAATTCGCTTTCCGGTGAAGGCTTTCCGTCTGCACTCGGTGGTGTCTATAAGTTGGTCGAGAGTGACGGCAGACCTGTCGGGAAACAGTCGCTTGATGAACCGTTCAAAGCCACTATACCCGGTAAGAAGCAGGTCTATCGCCTAACCGATACCGCTGGGAATTATGCTAAAGATCGGGTGACACTGTGGGATGAAGAGGTCTCGGACGGGCAACCGCTTCTTGTTCCCATCATCGAAAATGGAGAATTGGTGTCCGATTTTCCGACGCTGCAGGATATTCAGGCACGGACAATCGCGGAACTCAAAAAATTACCCGATTCGCATAAGCATTTAACCGATGCAACACCTTATGCTGTGGAAATGCATCCATCGCTATTGGCGCGTATAGTAGACACATCCTAATACTTTATGGTAATTTATCATAAACGTTATCTTATATCCTATACTCCGCACTTCTAATTTCGGATTTTTGGTATTTATTTTTTAAACCCACGTGGTTCTAACGTTCAACAAGCAATTTCAGGTGGATCAGAGAAGATATACGTGCGAAATGAAATCTTATTTACCCTCTCTAAATTTTATTTATACTGTTTGGATCCTTTCGTGACGTGGGTTTGTCTAAAAATACCAAAATGTGTCAAAACAAGTGCGGAGTGTAGGTTATATTACTATAGTTTGGACAGTTTTTTGGATTTCCCTGCGAGTCGTTGGTTTCAACACAAGGGAACCGGCACGGCTATAAAGTGTCTTTCCGGATACACCTTTCGCCCCGCTGAGGCTTTGACCCCGGAGGGCGCGGTCTATACAGATTCGGTGGCGCTGGGTCTGTGCTTTCTTAGAGACGCAATACCTTTTTCTGCGAGTTCGCGTGTCTGGGAAACTCAGAGAAAAATAACTGAATATCGCCGATGCGCGTTGATGTTTGTTAACAAATCTCTGCGATGGAGGCACAGACTGACAGTCTATGCTACGGCAGAGGGTCCTCAGCGGAGACCTTTGCCGATTTCTAAAATTGTCCAAACTATAGTTATATTAGTGTGTCTATAGATGTCGCCCCTACGGGGTTCAAGAGATTGGCGCAATGTGTATCTACACAGATGCCGTCCCTACGGGACTAAAGAGGGGTTTTAGAGTATACACGGTTTCTGCCTAAAATCCGGCGCAGTTGAAATGCAGATCGCATTTGGGCGTGTACGCCGCAAAACAGCGCCTACCGGACCTGGGGACCGCGACGGTTGTTTTTCTTAAATTTACACCTATGGTGCGCCGCAAAACCGAACCATAAGCGTCAATTTAAGAAAAAGTTACGCGCTGAATCCCCCCGGCCCGGTAGGTTCGGTTTCCTAACCGAACCGGGACATCCGCGAAAACCCATCGCTGCGCGTATCTGAGAAAATGAATATTGTGATGCAGACCGATATGGACCCGACGCTGCCATGCTTCAGGCTTGGAGGTTTCACTCATGTTGGTTTCCGAAGAAGCACGCGTTTTTCAGGTTAGGGATCTCCGTTGCTCAAAGGAGCCTACAGTTCTTGGGTTAAGCCCGGTTCGGTTAGGAATGCAGATCGCATTTGGGCGTGTACGCCGCAAAACAGCGCCTACCGGACCTGGGGACCGCGACGGTTGTTTTTCTTAAATTCACACCTATGGTGCGCCGCAAAACCCCACCTACCGGGGTTGGAACTCGAAAATGAACTGATTTCCGAGGGACACCCTCCTAATTCCGATTATCTGAAATGAGGAGTTGGTATATGATTTTCCAAATCTGCATGACATTCAGCATCAAAGTATTTATAGCAGGTGGGAGAAATCTTCAGATCGCTATTAATCGGATTTTGTTTACTGTGTTGAGAGGCGTTTTTGCTTTTCTGTGAGGTACTGTATAACCGTATCTGGATCGGTGGATTGGAGGGTGCCGAGTGCGCTGGCTTCTTCGATGAGCGTCGTCATTTGGACAGGATTATCCTTGATTAATGCCTCTGCCTTTTTGTAGAATTCCACGGCTTGGCTATTTTCGGCACGTTCTTCACTGATAGCGGCGAGGTAGATGTAGGCGGCGGCAAGACGTGGAGATCGTGTGCGGTTCTGAATGAACTCCTCAAAAACGAAGTGTGCCTCGTCGTAACGATTGTCATCGTAGTGGACGCGACCGATGCGGAATTGTGCCCGATCGGCGAAACTATCCTTATACCCGCCGGCGAGATACCGATCGCGTTCTGGATAACCGATGGTTGTCTCGTAGGCTTGCAATGCTTCGTTGTAGCGGTGTAGTTCTCTGTAGAGCTCACCCAGTTGGAAGTTCGCCATCATTGCTTGTAGGGTGTTCGGGTGCGATGCAATCACCTTTTTGTAAGTTTCGATCGCTTCATTAGGTGCAGAGAGATGCTCGGCATGAACGAGTCCACTGCGATAGAGGGCTTCAGCGGCGTAGGTCGATTCAGGGTGGTATTTCGATACCTCTTGATACACCTCAATAGCCTTTGGGTAATCCTGCAACTGTCGTTCATAGATGGTGCCGATTTGAAACAGAGCACGTGCCGCTTCTATGGGTCCTGAAGCATTGTTGTGAAGCTGCTCGTGGAGGTTTTGAATTGCAGCGAGGTGTTGAAGTGTCAAGATTTGTTCGGTTGCCTGTTTCGCATGGGATGTATCTGGTGCCGTTGCGATAAGATTTTGGGCGATTTCTAAGGCTAAAGCGAAGTTCTGTTCTGAACGCGCGGCATCCAGCCGTTCTGCTTCCACTTCCGACATCTGTTGTGTGAGTTCCTCGATTTTCTGACCAATCTGTGTTTTCACTTCAGACAGGCTCTTATCGTGCATCGAGATCTGTCCTAAATACCCTGGACCGAGTTGTGGCAGATAGACGTGGAGGAAGGTTTTAAAAGCCTCAATCGCTTTCGGATAGTGCAGATTCTTCTCATAACAGACCCCCATCCAATAGAGAACGGCGTGCATATTCCAGAAATTAGGGTATCTCTGTTTCAGTCTCTCAAACACAGGGATCGCTAACGAATATTTTTCGGTAGTACGATGGATATTTGCCATTTGGAAAAGTGCCTCGGCAGCGAAGTTGCTCGTAGGATAATCGTCAACAACTTTCCTATAGGTTGCCATCGCCAATGCTGATTGGTTAAGCACGGTATGCCTTAAGTTTGCGATGCGCCATCTCGCTTCCGGTGCGACAGTCGCTTCAGGGTGTGCTTTTAAGAGTGCCTCATACTTCTCGATTGCCTTTTCGGGTTGGTTGAGTTGCGATGGATTCCTATAGAGTTCAGCTATCTGGAATTGGGCAATAACGGCAAGAGGGGTGCCTTTGTATTGGATTGCGATGCGTTGTTGTTCCCTGAGATCCGCAAGTGCGGTATTGATGTCCCGAATTTTTTGTAATCCGGTTTTATGCACGAAGTGGGAAGCAGGGGCAAGTTTAATGAGTCTATTGTAAGTTTGGATAGCGTCTTGGTAATTGCCCATGCGCGTATAAACATCACCTTTCTTGATGATGGTAAGGAAGAGTTCCTCAGCGGCAAGCCCCTTTTTTTCAAGTTTCAGGATTTTATCATAAGCCGCGACGGCTCTCGTGTACTGATGGGTATAGTTATAATGTATTTCGCCGATCTGATGGTAGCACCAGCTTTTCACAGCAATGTCTTTAGCAGACTCGGCAAGTGACTCAAGTGTATTGCTGGCTTGCGAGTAGCGTCCCGCCTGAATTAAGGTATTTACCTCTTCAGATTGCGCGTGTGCAAACGGGCTGATGAGAATTATCAGCAGCGCGTGTAAGAGAAATGTAAGCCTGCTTGACGTTTTCATGGCTAATATCCCTTAATAGTGCTATTGTAAAGTTGAATTCCCAGATTGAAGGTTCTGAAGATGTTTGTCCGCAACTTTTGTCCAATTTGTGCCGTGTGCCTGTTCTTTCATTCGGTGGAGCTGACTTTCTGTCTCCCATGCGTCATTGCGGAGGTGATGCGCAATCAGTACCTCCTCTAAATTTCGTTGAATGCCTTGTTGGCGATACTGTTCGATACGTGCATCCGCGGACTGTGCTTCGGATAACTGCAAAGTCACTTCAGGTTGGATGGGCTTTCCGATTAGGACAACAGCGGCAATCAAAGCGATGGCGATACTGCTTACCGCAGCGGTTTTGTACCAGCCAAAGGGAGATCCGATACTCGCAAGGTAGGTACGAACGCGTGAGAACAGCGTCTGCTCTTGTGTCGCAGCGAGCCGTTTGTACACGTTCATTTCGATGTTCTGAAGTGCGAGTTCAGGCACGACGAGTTCTTCTTGTGCCTCGTCTGTTAATTCAAGGACTGCTGTACAAGATTCAACGGCTTCGGTACAGTCCTCGCAATTCTTGAGATGTTCTTCAAAGGGCTCTTCTTCTGCGGGCGGCAGAAGATTGTAAGCATAATCGATAGCTTGCCCTTCGGATTTCTTACACTTAGGCATAAACCCTTCTCCTTTCAAATTTCGTTGTTTTCCCACAGTGGACGTAGGAGCGTTTGGAGTCGTTTTACTGCGCGGTGGAGGTGAATTTTCACGGTGCCTTCCGCCATATCCAGCGTTTCAGCGACTTCTTTAAGTTGCAAGCCTTCATACCGGCTTAGCATGAAGACTGCTTTCTGTTTCGGGGAGAGTTGATCAACCGCCTCGCGGATCATGAGACCGCGTTCTTTCTCTACGAGTTGTTTCTCCGGATCGCTATGGAGATCGGTGGCAACGAGACGCGCTTCAGGAATTTCTGTGTCCTCCAACGCATAGATAGGGTGACGCGCTTTCGCACGGTGGTAATCGATAGCAAGATTGGACGCAATCTTGTAAAGCCATGTCGAAAATTTGGCTTTCGGTTGCCAACCTTCTAAGGCGCGGTACGCTTTGAAAAAGACTTCAATGGTGATGTCCTCGGCATCCTCGTAATTTCTGACGGAACGTAGAAGATACGAGAAAATCTTGGATTTGTAACGTTTCATCAACTCATCGAAGGCATTTTGGCGACCTGCTTGAAACTGAGCGACTAACAATTCATCATCAATCAATTTGTCCATGAGTCCCGACTTTTTGAGTATCGGTTTGAAGTTTTGCCTCACCTAACCTAAGGTAGAGGTGGACAATTGTATGCTAACATACTGTTTAACGGAAACCGTTAAAATAAGTTTACAAAATTTATGAGCAGATGTCAAGATTTTTTCGTTAATAGTTATCAGTTTTCAGTTGGCTTGTTGGGTTTTGCTGAGTCTATTTGTATGAATGTGTCATTGAAAAGCAGGCTTTTGTTGGTAGTCTGAAGGGTTCTTGGTGATTCACGGCTTTACCCAACCTACGGGACCTCTTCAATTTTTATTATTGAACTCACGTTATTATACTAGGATTTACGCAAACGCCATTTGGGAAGAAAGCGGACGCTTTGGATGCTGCAAGCAAAACCGTGAGAAGATAGGGCGCCGAGGCACGGGGACCTCGGCGAACAGATGCTTGCTGCGTGAGTCCTATTTTATTGAGAAGATAGGGCGCCGAGGCACGGGGACCTCGGCGAACAGATGCTTGCTGCGTGAGTCCTATTTTATTGAGAAGATAGGGCGCCGAGGCACGGGGACCTCGGTGAACAGATGCTTGCTGCGTGAGTCCTATTTTATTGAGAAGATAGGGCGCCGAGGCACGGGGACCTCGGTGAACAGATGCTTGCTGCGTGAGTCCTATTTTATTGAGAAGATAGGGCGCCGAGGCACGGGGACCTCGGCGAACAGATGCTTGCTGCGTGAGTCCTATTTTATTGAGAAGATAGGGTGCCGAGGCACGGGGACCTCGGCGAACAGATGCTTGCTGCGTGAGTCCTATTTTATTGAGAAGATAGGGCGCCGAGGCACGGGGACCTCGGTGAACAGATGCTTGCTGCGTGAGTCCTATTTTATTGAGAAGATAGGGCGCCGAGGCACGGGGACCTCGGCGAACAGACGCTTGCTGCGTAAGTCCTATTTTATTGAGAAGATAGGGCGCCGAGGCACGGGGACCTCGGCGAACAGATGCTTGCTGCGTGAGTCCTATTTTATTGAGGAGATAGGGTGCCGAGGCACGGGGACCTCGGTGAACAGATGCTTGCTGCGTGAGTCCTATTTTATTGAGAAGATAGGGTGCCGAGGCACGGGGACCTCGGCGAACAGACGCCGGGGACCTCGGCGAACAGACGCTTGCTGCGTGAGTCCTATTTTATTGAGAAGATAGGGTGCCGAGGCACGGGGACCTCGGCGAACAGACGCTTGCTGCGTAAGTCTTATATACTAAACTTTGGACAATTTTTGAGAATACTTAGGTGATAGTCTGAATCGAGAAACACCTTAGGTATTTGTCGAAACCTAACATCTTTTTTTTCTACATATATCGCCCCGCTGGGGAAACTAAGAAGGTGTGGAAACGCTTTTCTATAAACATTCCGCCCCGCTGGGGCTGCGGTTATTGGCACATGATATCCTTTTTCTGCGACTTAGCGTGTCTGGGAAACTCAGAGAAAAATACCTGAATATCGCGGATGCGCGTCGGTGTTTGTTAACAAGTCTCTGCGAGGGAGGCACAGACTAACAGTCTATGCTACGGCAGAGGGTTCTCAGCGGAGACATTTGCCCATTTCTAAAATTGTCCAAACTATAGTTATTATAGCATTCAGTTATCAGGTATAGGTGCCCATTACGTAGTTTTCATCGCTGGCGAAGTTTGAAACTTCGCTATAGGGCAAAAGAACATAGAAAGCCGAGTGGTTCTGAATATGTCGTTAAAACACTTGATTTTCGTGTGCTGTTGGTTTAAAATAGGTTTCGTGAGGGAACTGAATTAACAGGATTTGTAGGGCGCGGTCCGCGGACTGTAGTTCTACGCTAATGGAGGTACTATTTGTGGCACACACACATACCGATGCCGAACTGAAGCCCTTGGTTATCCCTGCTTCAGCAACAGCCGAACGGATGGCACAGGCGGCGGGGAACTTTTTGGATACATTGACACCGGCTTTACGCGAGAAGGCGGCACTCCCCTTTGATGGAAACGAGCGGTTCCGGTGGCACTATATCCCTATAGAAATGTGGGAACGGGAAGGTGTCTCTCTCAAAGATCTAAACACGAAACAGCAAGGGGCAGCGTTTGGGCTTATGGAGAGCGGATTGAGCGCGAAAGGGTATCAGAAAGCCCGCGCTATTATCAATTTGGAGACAACGCTCGGTGAGATTGAAAAGGCTGCCGGACAGGCACGACTTGTGCGTGATCCGGGGTTCTACTTTTTCACTGTATTTGGAGACCCGACAGGCAATGGCGCGTGGGGCTGGCGCGCTGAGGGACACCATGTCTCGCTTAACTTTACTGTCGTCAATCGCGAACTCATTTCGCCGAACCCTTCATTCTTCGGTTCTAATCCGGCAGAGGTGCCGCAGGGCGAGAAAAAAGGATTGAGGGTTCTTGCTGCCGAAGAAGATATCGCGCGCAGGCTCCTTGTGAGTCTCGACGATACGCAAAAGCGTCAGACAATCATTAATACGGAGGCACCATCCGATATTTTGACGCGCGATGTTCCTAAAGTTGAATTTGAAAGTGTTGAAGGGTTAGCCGCTGAATCCATGGAAACGCAGCAGCGCGAGATCTTAATGGAACTCGTCCATGAATATATTGATCGCCTTCCTGACGAAGTTGCTCAAATTGAGCTCCGTAAACTACGAGAAGGGAGCGTCAATGACATCCACTTCGCATGGGCAGGAGATGCAGCACCGAAGACACCGCACTATTATAGACTACACGGTCCGTTTTTCTTTGTGGAGTATGATAACACGCAGAACGATGCGAACCATATTCACTCTGTGTGGCGGCATATCGCAGACGATTTTGGTGTTGATCTGCTCCGATTGCACTATCATAAAGCAAATCATCACGACCACGATCATGACAAGGACCATGACCACGATCATGATCACGACCACGATCACGATCATGACCACGATCATGACCATTAGGTAGAAGACAATAAAAAAGCCGCCAAGATTGTTGGCGGCTTTTCTTGTAGACTTGTCCTGTTACCGGACAGATTTAAGTGCACCCCAAGTTGTGGTTAACTTGTCGGCAGGTTCAACGGCGGTAACCGCCGTACTGCTGAGTATGACAAGTCCTGTCTTTTCGGAATTCTTACCGTAGACGACAGCATGCGGGTACCATCCATCCCAACCTCTCTGTCCATTCTGACCTTCACCGTTGTCTCCATCGTTGATACAGATACCGACCCCGATTTCCGCGCCTTCACTGAATTGGTCTCCTTCAATTTGCAGTTCTGTTGCGGGGAATCTAAACTCGTAGTAGGTCTTTTTGGCACCCTCGTCTCGGACAATCGCGGCATCATCGGCAACGAGACCGGGGCTACCGTTCGTTCTCTCATTCTGTAGGATGACATTTTCACCGGCACCATCCAAACCGATATTGTAAAGGAAGAGGGGCAATCCTGCTTCTCGTGTACCCGTCGGCTCAACAGCGAGTTGTGCGCCGTCTCCGTTCCATGCAGCAGCGGCTGCATGTTCATGATCGTCATCGGTGACGCTGAGGGCGAGGTAAAGCGCATCCGCATCCCAAGCAAACATAAAACAAGTTTCGTGGTCGTTGGCATCGTTCCATACACCGCCGTTGTATTCTTCAAACGCCTTAATGTCGCCACCATTGGCTTCAAATTCAACACCGCAGAACGCAGTCCCGTTGGTCCCTGTAACTGCATCCATGACTTCTCCCCATTCACTCAGATCTCCGTCAATCGTAACATTGACACCTGTAGGGGCGTTGTAGACATCGTGTGTTTCGTTTCGCCACTGTGCATCCGATATACCGATTGTGAACAAGAATACAGTGATTGTGGCCAGAGCGGTGAAGCTAAAAACATTTTTTTTCATTTTGAATTACCTCTTTTGTATTGTTGTGATCCGGTAGCACAACGGATGTGCTACCGGTTATTGATTGTTTGGGCAGGCTATCCCTACCCAAACCGAATAGAAAATGCAGCGGTTCGTTTGACCTGCTTTTGACGCGTGTGAAAGCGTTAGTTATTGGACGGTTTTCAGTTTACCCCATGTCGTTGTTAACTTATTTGCTGCTTCAACAGCGAGGACTTCATCGGTAAGGGTAACGAGTCCCGTATTTTCCGAATTTTTTCCGAAGACGATAGAATGAGTATACCATCCACTCCATCCCTTTTGACCACCCTGTCCAGCGGCTTTGTCGCCGTCATTGACACAGATGCCGAGACCGAACTCATCCCCCTCACTGAATTTGTCGCCTTTTACTTGCAATTCTTCAGCGGTGAATCGGAGTTCGTAGTAGGTCTTCTTATCGCCTTCGTCGCGAACAACGGCAATATCATCACCGGGAACAATACCTCCACCCCCGGGATTTTCATTTAAAGCCCCAGGGAGTATATCTTTCGCTTTATCGTCTAAACCGATATTGTAAAGAAACATCTGTATACCAGCGGTACGTTTGCCGCTCATTTCAAAGGCGAGTTGTGCGCCATCGCCGTTCCATCCAGCGGCAGCTGCGTGTTCGTGCTCGTCATCGGTAACAATGAGCCCAATGTAGACAGCTTTTGAATCCCATACGATCATGAAACAGGTTTCATGATCATCAGCACCCTTCCATTTTCCACCGCCGTGCTCCTGAAAGACATTGCCTTCGTATTCAACGCCACAAAACGGTTTGCCATTAGTGCCTTTGACTGTGTCGAGGACTCCGTCCCATTCGCCAAGGTCACCATCAATTTTAACATCAATCCCAGTTAGTGCCTTATATTCGTCATGGGTTTTACTCCGCCACTGTGCATCTGCTACAGTGCTTACGAGTAAAACTAATAGGGCTGTTGCGATCAAAACATGGTTCTTCATTTTCTTTCTCCAAGTTAGCGGTCACCGATAATTTTATTTTTGTTGTCGCCACCCAGACAGAAAATATAACGGTCACTTGAACCGATATATACGAAGCCATTGGCAACCGCAGGTGATGAATAGAGTTCTATGTTTCGGGTGACAGTTCTTGTGTTAAATTCCCATTTCACTTTTCCATCGTCAGTGGATAAGGCGTAGATGTCCCCGTTTTTCGTTGCGGCATAGACGGTATCCGGCGTTACAGCCGGAGAGGAAACAACTGGGTTACCGAGTCCCGTTTGCCAGTTGCGTTTTCCGTCTGTCGCTCGGAGACAATAGACAGATCCATCACGGGAACCGAATGTAACATTGCCATTCTGAACGGCGATCGCAGTGAGGACAGCATCTTTTGCCTCGTGTTCCCATACTGTGTCCCCGGTTTCTGCATCAACGGCGACGACCTTACCGGCGGGTATAGGATCACTATCCGAAAAATTACCGCGTCCGAGTCCAAAGAAAACGAGATTTTCATCTGTACTTGGACTCCCCCAGACAGGATACGGCATCTGCTTTGACCAGATTTCAGTACCTGTTTGGGCATCAACGGCGTATATCCGATAATTGCCGTAGCCTGTCCCGAAGTATAATTTTCCATTATGTACAACGGGTGACATATCGGCATGCACGCCTTCATAGTGCCAAATTTCCTCTCCTTCTAAGGCATCAATGCAGTAGATGCCATCAGCCCCCGCTGTAAAGTAGAGTTTGCCTTGACTGATAAAAGGGGTTGACTCCACATGGCTTGCTGTTTGGAAGGACCAGATCGGTTCGCCTGTTTTTGCGTCAAGACACCGGAGGTGACAATCGCTATTTTCATGGTAACCTTCGCCGATGTAGACTCTGCCGCCCGCCACTGCTGGTGATGAGAAAATCGGGGTATCGGAAGCGTGCCGCCAGATAATCTCTTGGGACTCTGTATCAATGCAGTACGTTGCACCCCTCGATGAAAAGAATGAACCGTACGAAGATCCGATATAGAGCCGATTCCCAACAACCGCTGGCGATGAAGAGAAGTCAACCGCCATGGCCTCTTCTTCTTTGAAGACCCATACGGGTGTTCCGTTTGTCGGGCCCGGGAGCGCGTCTAAATGACCTGTTCGGTTCTTATTCCCTCGGAAAGTTGCCCAGGTCCTGTTGGCTTTTACATTCCAAATGCCAGCATTTTGAACATTTGCTTCAAATGAGGCGGTCGGTGTCCGAAGCAGTTGGTAGATCCCCACGGTGGCTGCGAGGAGGACAATCACGCTAATGATAGAGATGGTAGCCTTATGAGCGGTCGCGAAGTCTCGGAACTTGTAGAAGAGCATTTTAGTGGTATCCCGCGCAAAAACGAGTGCTGTTATCAGCGCGATCCCAACAAAAGCAAGAATCTGTGGGACGATACTCAGCAACGCAGTGAGCGGTCCGAGAAGCTGCGGGATAACTGCATGTGCCGGACTTGCAGAAGACAAGAAAATGAATAGGAGACTCACCATTAGTAGCAGTTTGCCGGAGGAACCGAGCCTCCATGTCTTATGACTATGGTCCTGTATACTCTGTTTTAAACTCGCTTTATTCATCTGTAATTCCTCACATCTTATTGGGATTTTTCCAAGAATTTGACAGCGAAATGCACCAGATTCTCAAGCATCCGACGATTTTTAGAGGCTTCCGTTTTCTGACTATTGCGGAGATTGGTGATCAGATACATACCTTTTCCATATTTCAGTTTAGCGACGACGATCTCTTTTCCACCGTTGGTAGTTGCCAGTACTTGATACTTTTGATTCCATCCGCCCCATGAGTCGTCAAGTGCCAGCTGCCCTGAACGGATACGGTGCGGTGCTTTAAAGAGTTCACCAGCAGCGGAAGTCGGTTGGAAATCATTTCGTTGTGAACTCTCTATGCCGTTGAGGGGTTCGGGTAACCATCCTGTACGACATGGGTTTTCTTCATCGCTATCTTGACCGGAGACAATGACAACACCGCCGTTTTTCACGAATTCTTTAATCCGATTTTCCTGTTTGTTGTTAAGACGGTATTTCCCATCTCGCGAGAGCGTGCGGAAGCCGAGCCATAAGATGTTTGCCTTGCTGAGCCCGGGTAGGTCGCGATTCGTTGTGCCTTGATGGGCTATCCAACGTTCTCTGATCGAATTGATGTCGGAGATAATAGGGGATTCTTCCTTATACCTGTCTGTCTTCAGATAAAAAAGTTGGATAGCGTCTTCCCCTAACATTCCGCGAAGTTCTTTCAGAAGATCAGGAGTTGAATCTCTTCTTGATACCTTGTCTTTATTGAGGTATTTCTCGAAGTGTGTAAACATCCACCTACCCCAACCTCTGTCTTGCCGTGTGACTTGGGTTTGGAACCATTTTCCTCTTGTGTGCGCGATGCTATCAATGCGTCCGCCGTCTCTCAGATAACAGATGATAACCGGTTCACCCACTTTCAGGAAACCGATAATTTCTTTCCGATGGTCTTCGTCTCCTTTATAGACATCAAACCGCATCTTAATCACTTGAAATTCGCTGGTGTCTTTGAGGTTTTCTTCAACCTTGATATCCGCAGTCTTTCGCTTGGTATTGACAACTGTAATAGTGCCGTAAACAACGTTACTACTCTCCTTGACAATCTGCGGTATGGTATAACGTTTTGCGATATAGCCTTCTGAAACCTGTTGATTTAGTAGTAGAAGACTTACGGTAAGTAGACTTAGAAAATAAAAAGATTTCCAAACTCTCTGTAATTTTTCAGCCCATATTGACATTTGCATTGATTTTTTCTCCTATGTAATACCAAATTAACTTGATTAGAAGTCTTTTGATCAAGTCAGCATTGCGAGGCACAGGGACCTCGCACTACAAATGGGGTTAATTTGGTATAATACCAATTCTAATTGATGATTTCTCATAAAGAGTCTACTGTTTTTGATTATGCCCGGTGCGGTTGGAATGCAGATCGCAAATGTAAAGCAAAGACAAATTTTGCCGCGTGTGGGCAAAATTTGGGTGAGTACACCTCAAAACCGCACCTACCGGGCCTGGAGGATGGTGCGGTTAATAATGCGATATAAACTTTTAGAAATCGTATAATTTGTTTTTTGTGGGGGATGTGCTTACCGGATCCGCAAGCCGAACATCCCTAAGGCTACTATCCACAAAGTAGTTTTATTCAATTTTGACAGCGGTTCCGGTTGCGGTTACCATCAGCATACCGTTGCGTGCACCAAGCACCTCATAGTCGATGTCAATCCCGACGACAGCATTTGCCCCTTGCTGTTGTGCGAGTTCTTGCATCTCCTGAAGTGCCGTCTCACGAGCATCCGCAAGTTTGCTTTCATAGGTGCCGGATCTGCCTCCGATGAGATCGGTAATCCCTGCCATAAAATCGCGAAACATGTTCGCCCCCATAATCGCTTCGCCTGTAACGAGCCCGATGTATTCTCGGATCTTTCTGCCTTCAATTGTATGTGTAGTTGTCGTAATCATTATTGTGATTTGCCTCTCGCTGTGATGTCCCACACAGATTCGACAATCCCGTTACGGATGCCGTAATACCTGTCGTGGAGATTCACTGTCGTGCAACAGTGCGTTGGTAAAATTTCGAGTTTATCGCCGGGTTTGAGGGCAACATTTTCGTCAGATACCTGCATTTTTCCGTGCTCTTCGGAAAGTCCAGTCATTTCTACGCCTGTTACACCAACGGGTTGTGGAATACCGAATTCCTTGGCAAGCACTTTCAAGCCAGTATCCACTATTATTCGGTCAGGGTTTGGACGACTCACAACAGTTGCTAAAACCGACAAAGCGCAGTCGAACTCTTCTCCGATACCTTCCACGTTGCGGTAGGTGGAGTCCATGAGAACGTAAGAACCCGCCTGCACCTCTGTCATCTCTGGGATGCTTCCAGTGATATTAAAGGTACCGGTGCCGCCGCCGCTCATGATGGGAACCTCTATACTTTGTTTTTCAAGATAGTGTTTCGCGTCCAGTAGGCGTTGCATAGCCTCGCGTGCAGTGGCATCCCGTTCGGCTCGGTTCGGTTTCGCAACGGTATGTCCTTCATATCCCATTAAGCCTTCAAAAACCAAGTTGGGACTTCGGCGTATCTGCTCTGCTAATTCGAGCGTCGGTTTACCGGATTCAACACCGCATCGGTCCATACCGATGTTCACCTCTATTAACATTCTAACGGTTGCACCTTTGGCAGCTGCTGCCTCAGAGATGGCTTGGATGTTCTGCGGATTGTCCACTGCAACCATTATTTCCGAATGTTTCGCGAGATTAATGAGCCGTGCAATCTTTTGAGCCCCGACAATCTGATTGGCAATCAGCACATCTCGGATACCAGCGTGAATAACCGCTTCTGCTTCACCGAGTTTCGCACATGTAACACCGATGGCACCCGCTGCAATCTGTTTATGCGCAATAATCGGTGTTTTATGCGTTTTCAAGTGCGGTCTCAGATCCGCGTTGACTGTGCTGAAATAGTTCGCCATTGTCTGTATGTTGGCTTCCATTTTGTCGAGATCAATCAGCAGTGCGGGTGTATCCAATTCCGTTTTGTGCATACCGATAAAGGGTTCGCTACTGTGGTTCATTATGCGGTGCCTCCTAAAACTGCTTGACGGGGTTTGACAGCGTGCCGAACCCGTCAATCTCTATCTCCACAGTGTCGCCTGCGGCAAGCGGTAAGTCGTTCGGGACAATGATACCGGTCCCAGTTGAGACAACGGTGCCGAGCGGAATCGGGTTATCTCGCATCAGGAATTCGGTGAGTTGTTCAAACTTCCAATTAATTTGAGATGTGTTCACCTCGCCTTGATAGATAACGTCTGCATCCCGAAGGACGGTGCACTGCATATCTAAATTATATGGGTCGTCTACTTCAGATGGCGTGAGAAACATCGGACCGAGTGCACAGCACCCGTAAAAGACTTTGGATTGTGGCAAGTAAAGGGGGTTATCGCGTTCAATGTCCCATGCGGATACGTCGTTGCAGAGGGTGTATCCGACGATCTCACCGTCGCCACCGAGGATGTATGCGAGTTCAGGTTCTGTTGCTGTCAGCGTAGAATCGCTTCGGATACCGATAAAACCGTTGGGACCGACGCAGCGTGAGGGTGTCGCTTTGAAGAATATCTCAGGACGGTCGGCGTGATAGACGCGGCTGTAGATGTCTTGTTCGGTGTCGTCGTCGCGCATCTCTGCGCTCCGTTTGTAGGTTACACCGCATCCCCATACTTCGGGTGCATCAATCGGTGGTAAGAGATGTGGTACATTTTCGTCGGGTGCGACATCCAATTTTTTTAACGTAAGCCCCTCAGGTTCCGTTGATGCGTTTTCTGCATCTGCAAACGAAGGGAGTTGCATCGGCGCGGGTGTTGCTACTTTCTCTTGAATGTCGGCAAGTATGACCCCGAGGCTTACCTGTTCCTGATGTGCGAGTGCCAAAACTTCTAAGACACCGGCGGATTCCTCGCTTGTTACGTCAATCACTTCCTCGTCGCGGGTGACAATTCCGACCCGCTTGCCTAAATTAGGTAGGTGAAATTGAATTAATTTCATGCGTTGTTGTCCTTGCGTAGCACGTTCAATAAGTCATCTTGCTTTATACAAAAAATCGCTTACTGGAATTCAAGTTGTGCCCACGCTTTAGCATCTTTTACAACCGCTTCTGGTGTCCTTTGCGAGCTGAGTAGATGCCCTTGTGTTGTCCGGAGCGTCGGTTGTGTGGCATCTTGATATCGGAAATCAAGGCTCCATCGGACATGTTGAGCGCGGTTCGGTAGTCCACGGTGAAATAGTAGGTTACTAAAAATGACGACATCCCCCGGCAAAATTTCAATGGATACAGCATCCGCTTCAACAGGCTTGATATAGTCATCGTGGATGCGTAGGTAGTATTCGTCTTTTTCGTGCGGCACGACACCCCACTTGTGACTTCCCGGAATAAATTCCATGCACCCGTTTTCGATGTTAACCGGCACTAACGGTGCCCAAACGTTCATCATCCGCAACACATCGGCTTCCTTTGAAGTGTAGCCTGCGTCTTGATGCCACAACACCTCCGTTCGTTTATTCTCAGGTAGTTTTGGGCGGACGGAATAGTTCGGGTACAATCGGATCTCTGGACCTAAGATAACACCGGCAAGTTCAAGTAGGATAGAGTGCGCAAACACGCCGAAAAACCCTTCACGATGTAGTTCCGGTCGAAAAATAGTCGGGTTTTCATCTGGGTAATTTTCATAGAGCCGAATCAGGCGGATTTCAAAATCGGCATCGGGATACGTGTTCGCCAATTTTCCTTCTGTTTGCCGTTGTGAGGCGAGTGCATCGACTAACGTTTTACATTCATGCTTGACGGCTTCAAGTGTCTCCGAAGCCAAAATGCCGTGCAGAATAGAGAACCCGTTTTCATTGAAATCCGTGATAACTGATTCCATTTCTGTGCCCTACTTTTAATGTTGAAGCGGTGCGTTCTCGCCTGTTAATTGCCTGCAGGAACAAGACCGGCTTTCACAAGAGTCTTGACAACTGCCTGCGCGCATTCTTCAATAGAGAGTGCTGCGGTGTTCACTGTGACCTCTGGGTTCAGGGGCGGTTCGTAAGGTGCGCTGATGCCTGTAAATTCCTTAATCTCGCCAGCACGTGCCTTTTTGTATAAGCCTTTCGTATCCCGTTCTTCGCAGACATCAAGTGGACAGTCGACGAAAACTTCAACGAATCTATCCTCAGCGATGAGTGCTCTTGCCTGATCTCTGTCGGCGCAGTAAGGCGAAATGAAGGCTGTCATGACGATTGTGCCTGCATCCGCAAAGAGTTTCGCGACTTCGCCGATGCGGCGGATGTTTTCCTCGCGGTCCTCTGGTGAGAAGCCTAAATTCTTGTTCAGCCCGTGTCGTACATTGTCGCCGTCTAAGACATACGTGTGGTGCCGTTGTTGATGCAATACCTGTTCGACTGCGTTTGCTAATGTCGATTTACCTGAGCCGGAGAGTCCGGTGAACCAAATCACGGAGCCTTTCTGATTCAGTAATTTTTCTCTGTCTTCTGCCGTGACAATCGCTTCGTGCCACGTTATATTAGTCGCTTTTTGTTGAGCCAATTCGATTATTCCTCACATGTTAAGAAGTCAAAAAATTGAGGTGTTCCAAATGTCCCTCTATTATCAGATCTGATAATATTACTATTATACGCGCGGATATAGCGTAATGTCAACCTAAATAATACCTAAAGCGGAGGTATTCAATTTCAGTTCTCTGTCTGAATCAGGATTTACAGGATTAGAGGATTTATAGGATAGGTGCGACGCGCGCCGTGTGGCTTTTATCTTCTATACACCTGTCGCCCCGCTGGGGCTGCTGTTTGCTGCTCCATAGGTGTCAATTTAAGAAAAAGTTACGCGCTGAATCCCTCCGGCCCGGTAGGTTCGGTTTTGCGGTGTCCACACCCAAATGCGATCTGCATTCCTAACCGAACCGGGACATCCGCGAAAACCCATCGCTGCGCGTATCTGAGAAAATGAATATCGTGATGCAGACCGATATGGACCCGACGCTGCGACGCTTCAGGCTTGGAGGTTTCACTCATGTTGGTTTCCGAAGAAGCACGCGTTTTTCAGGTTAGGGGTCTCCGTTGCTCAAAGGAGCCTACTGTTCTTGGGTTAAGCCCGGTTCGGTTAGGAATGCAGATCGCATTTGGGCGTGTACGCCGCAAAACCGAACCTACCGGGCCTGGAGGACCACTAAATTGACACCTATGGTGATTGATTTCCGGCACTCAGTTGTGGTAGGAGGTTTGACATCTATGGAGAGATAAAAAGAACTCCCTATAGCTGAGATTTAGGTTGTCTCGTTGTGCTATAGGGAGTTCTCTTTCGGTTTCCGTACTGTATTGTATTATTTATTAGACCGGATTGTGTTATGAAGTTACACGGGTGTTTAGCACTTTAATCTCTTGTTGAAGAAATTTATGCCACTTATACCCAATTAACTTGATTAGAAGTCTTTTGATCAAGTGAGCATTGCGAGGCACAGGGACCTCGCACTACAAATGGGGTTAATTTGGTATTATACCCAATTAACTTGATTAGAAGTCTTTTGATCAAGTGAGCATTGCGAGGCACAGGGACCTCGCGCTACAAATGGGGTTAATTTGGTATTAGTTATCTGGTTCTTCCCAGTGTGCATATCTCTGAAGGGTCCGTATATCAATATTTAACGATTCGGCTGCCTCACGTAGCGATGTACATTGCTGAATACGTTTTTGAGCAACGGCCCGTAGGATTTGATTTTGGTTCATATCCCCTATATTGAGCGACTCCGCTTTTCCACCGATTCTCGGCATATAGGAAACCTGAGAACTACACCACTGTCCTGGGGACCGCGTTGAAAGTTCATGCACAATTGCATGCCGTGTTTCTGGTTGAAGTGTTTCCCAAATTGCGTGCTGGGTCTCTGGCGGGAGTGTCTGCCAGATAGAGGTAAGTGTCTGAACGAAATCCGGGTAAATATCCGGGAAGTCTTTGCGCTCAAGTTTATCTGTTGTTGCGAGCGCGATAGCAGTTTGGATGGTGCTCCGAAGCTGCCGGATATTGCCGGGCCATGCTGCCTGTTCGAGACGCTTGAGTGCCTCTGCGGTAATTCCTGTAACACCTTTTCTATAGACAGCACTGAACTCATTAATAAAAGCTGCCACTAAAGGTGCAATGTCCTCTGTACGTTCCCGAAGTGGGGGTAAATGAAGCATCATACCCTTAAGCCGGTAGTAGAGGTCTTCCCGAAACTCCTTTTCAGCGACTGTTTTCACAATATCTCTGTTTGTTGCAGCGATAATGTGAATATCAATAGCCAATGCCTCGTTTCCACCGAGCCGTGTGAATGTGGCAGTGTCCAAGACGCGGAGAAGCATTTTCTGTGCGTCCAAGGACATTTCGGGGACTTCATCTAAAAAGAGAATCCCACCGTCTGCGACTTCAAACGCCCCTTGGCGTTGACGTATCGCACTCGTAAACGCGCCCGCTTCATGTCCAAAGAGTTCACTCTGGAGGAGTTCAGCGGAGAATCGACCACAGTTGATGGCGATAAACGGTTTATTCTTCCGTGTGCTACTTTCATGTATGTATCTTGCGATGCCTTCTTTACCAACGCCGGTTTCGCCAGTAATGAGGATCGGTATGTTGGATTTTACAACTTGTTGAATTGTTTCATAGATTGTCTGTATCGGTGCTGATGGCAATTCGATAAATGCCGTCTGCTGGTTCATAATGTGCTCCTTAAGTATATTATCCTACACTCCGCACTTGTTTTGACACATTTTGGTATTTTTAGAAAAACCCACGTCACGAAAGGATCCAAACAGTATAAATAAAATTGAGAGAGGGTAAATAAGATTTCATTTCGCACGTATATCTTCTCTGATCCACCTGAAATTGCTTGTTGAACGTTGGAACCACGTGGGTTTAAAAAATAAATACCAAAAATCCGAAATTAGAAGTGCGGAGTATAGGTATTATGATTTTGGACGAATATATTTAAGATTGGGCAATTGTATTCCGTAAAAGCGGATCGCAACACAGTGCGTCATTACCACGCGCGACCTTTCTTTCGCTTCTAAAAAATATAATTGCAACGGCACGGAAACCGGTTTTCCATAGCACATTTTGGGTTTATTTTTGCATTAATTTGCATTAACGCTAACCATTAACGCTATATTTGGATTTTGGTTGACTTAAAATGTTGCGTATACACGAAAGCCTGATGGAATTCTGCGCTTTATTCTTCTGATTCCTTCCATTGTGCATATCTCTGCAAGGTTCGAAGGTCAATATCTAATGATTCGGCTGCTTCACGTAAAGATGTATATTGTTCAATACGCCTCTGGGCAACTACATGTAGGATTTGATTCAGATTCATATTTTCGATATTGAGGAATTCGCCGTCTTCGCTTGTTTTCGGAATGTAGGAAGCATGCAAGTTCCGCCACGGTTCTGGTGCCCGCGTTGAGACATCATGCGTAATCGCGTGCCGCATTTCTAATGGAAATGTCTCCCAGATTGCGTGCTGCATTTCCGAAGGGAGCGTCTGCCAGATAGAGATGAGCGTCTGAATGAACTCTGGATATATATCTGGAAAATCTCTGAGTTCGAGTTCATCTATTGTTGCAAGCGCGACAGCGGTTTGGATAGTGCTCCGAAGTTGCCGGATATTGCCGGGCCATGCCGCCTGTTCGAGACGTTTAAGTGCATCCGCGGTAATTTCGGTAACGTTTTTCCCATATTCGGTGCTGAACTCGCTAATAAAAGCGGTCACTAAGGGGGCAATATCTTCTGTGCGTTCCCGAAGTGGCGGTAGGTGAAGCATCATACCCTTAAGCCGGTAGTAGAGGTCTTCCCTAAATTCCCTTTTAGCGACAGCGTTCGCAATATCCCTGTTTGTAGCGGCGATAATGTGAACATCGACAGTCAAGACTTCATTTCCACCGAGCCGTGTGAATGTGGCAGTGTCCAAGACGCGGAGGAGCATTTTCTGTGCGTCCAGGGACATTTCGGGGACTTCATCTAAAAAGAGAATCCCACCGTCTGCAGCTTCAAACGCCCCTTGACGCTGGCGTATCGCACTCGTAAACGCGCCCGCTTCATGTCCAAAGAGTTCACTCTGGAGGAGTTCAGCGGAGAATCGACCGCAGTTGATGGCTATGAACGGTTTATTCTTCCGTGGACTACTTTCATGAATATATCTTGCGATGCCTTCTTTACCGACACCGGTTTCGCCAGTAATGAAAAAGGGAATGTTTGACTTTACGACTTGCTGGATTATGTTATAAATTGACTGCATCGGTGCTGACGGCAATTCGATAAATGTCGTCTGTTGGTTCATAATTGCTCCTTTAAAACTGAATCACGTTGTTACTTAAGCAAATTTCGTGCCAATGCTTGTCACAAAATGCAGCGTATTTACAGCAAACCCCCGTTGAAATTTTAAAGAGATTTTTCATACTGATACCCTTGTAAACACAGGTAACCACTGGGGTTTGTCAAATAGAGGGTCAGCGTTCGCCTTTTTTGAGAAAACCGCACCATTGAAGAAATGAGGAGCACTTATGAGTTTTTGCCCATTATCAGCACGCAAAAATTGCAGTATGTAGCGCAGAAAATGTTTTATGATGCGGAGACAAGGGATGTGAAAGACGGAGAACTTATGGCTTGATACTCTGTTTCGTTTTACCAACAACGCGGCGTCTCTTTTCGCTGAGAGAGAGTTCCTATCAATTGTTTTCAAAGAGATGATACATCTATGGAAAACAGAGAAGGTTTTCTGCAACGCACGCTTTTTTGAGAGGTGAGGCGATAGATAAATTCCGAAATGCGTACTGATACTGGATTCGCCTAAATAGCATCTTTTGCGGAGAATTAGACAATTTTTGAAAAATAGTATGCAATTATTGCGTTATGTACTACGGTTCTTGCGTATTGATGCGGGATGAGAGGTTCTTGACAGGTGATGTATCAGTCTTGTAGATTTTAGTGACACAGGACTTACGCAAATTTAGCACGCGGCACGAGATTTTCATATTTTTAACCCCCTAAATCCCCCTTATCAGGGGGACTTATACCAAATTAGCTTGATTAGAAGTCTTTTGATCAAGTCAGCCTTGCGAGGCACAGGGACCTCGCACTACAAATGGGGCTAATTGGGTATTATGAACCAACTGAGTAAGTCCTATGACATTGAAAATTTTAACAGATTTTATCCGTGTGGAACTCAACGGAAGCGCGTGAGGTAGAGTCATTCAGTTCACCTGTAGTAGGAGAGTCGCGAATCGGAGCGTGCTTCTACAGGGGTATAACGAGAATGGAAGAGTGTCAGCCTAATTTGACGAGTTTTCGATAATGCGGATAACTCGATTCACTGGGTTCTCTGCGTTTGAAAAATCGACTGTCTGGTTCCGTCCACTTTGCCATTTTACTTTGATAGATTGAATCATTTCTTGTGTGCCGATACCGAAGTGAAGAGTAAGCGCACTACCGGATGCGTAACTTCCACCACAGGTTGCTTCTTTGAACTGTGTGTTCTTGTTTGTTTGCACCCACACTTTCGCACCGATACCGTCGCGATTGCTTTCAGTGCCGACAAGTCGGATTTTCACCCAATTGTTCCTTCGGGAGTCTGCTTGAGAATCGTTTCGCAATAGGACTGGGGCTTCACCGCAGCATGTAACAAGGATATCCACTGCGCCATCGTTGTTATAGTCACCGACGGCTACACCACGCCCGACAACTGGACGTTTGAAAAATGTACCTGCTGACTCGGATAGGTCTCTGTATTGACCTGTTCCGATGTTCCCAAAAATCTGGCACTGTTGTTTGTAAGAGAGAGATGGCGTAATCTTTGATACGTTATCCCACACGTGTCCATTTGCGACGAAAAGTTCAAGCGTTCCATCATTGTCTGCGTCAAGGAATTGGGTGCCGAAACCGAGTTGTGAAAAACTCGGATCAGCGAGTCCAGTTTCAAAAGTGGTCATCGTGTAGAAGCCGTCGCTGTCGTTGTGAAAGAGGCTGTTAATTTCCAAAGAGAAGTTTGTGACAAAGAGGTCTGGCAGTTTGTCGTTATCGTAATCCGCAGCGGCGATCCCCATACTGGCGGTTGCACGACCTTCTGAATTGTAGGCGACTCCAGCCGTGACCGCGACATCTGTGAAAGTGCCATCGCCGTTGTTGCGGTAGAGGAAATCGGGAACAGCGTCGTTCGCGACAAAAATATCAGGGTAACCGTCGCTGTTGTAGTCTGTAAAGAGGGTGCCTAATCCTTTGCCTGCGTTGTGTAGTTCGGCGCGGGCTGTGACATCCGTGAAAGTGCCATTGCCGTTGTTTCTATAAAGTGTATCACGCGCACTGGGATATTCATGTGGACCGCAGTAGATATGAACACCTTCCAGAAAGCAGGCGTGGGCGGTTTCGGGTTGATAGTCCAGATAATTGGCTACATAGAGGTCTAAATATCCGTCAAGGTTGAAGTCGCCGAAGGACGCACTGACGCTCCAGCTGCCATCGCCTACCCCTGCATGGGATGTAACGTCTGTGAAGGTGCCGTCGCCATTGTTCCGATAGAGTTGGTTTTTGCCGAAGTTGGTGAGATAGAGGTCAGTGTCTCCATCGTTGTCGTAATCTGCAGCAAGGCATCCCATGCCGTATCCCTGATTTTGTTTCAATCCTGCTTCTGCAGTTACATCAACAAACATTCCGTCGCCGTCGTTCCGGTAAAGAAGGTTTGAGTGATTCACATGTCTTGGGGATTGAGCATCACGGTTGAGGATGCCGCTATTGACGAGGTAGATATCGAGATGTCCGTCGTTGTCGTAGTCGAAGAAGAGTCCGCCAGCACCCATCGTCTCAGGTAGATATTTCTGTTTAGATGCGCCGTTGGTATGTTTAAAATGGATGCCGGCTGCCTGTGTCTGGTCTGTGAAACGGAGTGTCGTTTCAGCTGCGTTCAGCGTAGCGACACAGTTAACAAATACCAGGTAGGAGAATAAAAGGGAGGCTGTTTTGGCACCGAGCGAGAAATAACAGTGGTTTTTCAATTTTTCCGTATATCCCGCGTGGTAGGAATTACAAATAAAGGCATCCAGCAAGTGGATGCCTTTAAGTGTTTGTTCGACTTAGAATCCGCTTTTGAGCGCGCCCCAAGTTGTCGTCAGCTTGTTTTGGGGTTCAACAGCCGTCTGTGGGGCGGTTTCATTGGGATCAAACTCAATATCTGTCGTCGCGAAAATTTGGTCAATGTACGTTCCATCTTCACGATGAGCAATGTGAAATGTGTGTTCACCAGCGGACAATTCCACGGGAACCGGATCATCGCTGTGCTGAATAAGCTCAGTTCCCTCGAAAGGACCGTCGCGCGTATTCAACCGGAACCAGATCCATTCAGTCGTATAGCCCTCCCGGAGGGACTCTTGTTCAAAGAAATCCCAAATATTCATGGTGGCGTTATTAGTGGAGAGCGCGTCAGCGTCAGCGATGTCAAATGCCCAGTACATAGAGTTATCCGCGATTGACGACGCAATCACACGTCCCCAGAAGTGCCAATCGTCCAGTTCGACTGAGAAGTTATATTTTACCCACGCGTCACCATCGTTGCTGACACCATTGGATGATCCGATGAAAGCACCACCGGATGCTTCCGCGATCGTATAATCGTCTACACCTTCAGCTGCGTTACCGGGTTGGTCTGAAGGTGTTTCAAAGATTTCAAATTTGTCGCCGTTGATAGCATCAAAGTTTTCCGCTTCCCAACTGATATATTTTTGAGCAAATGCGGGTGAAACTACAAGGCTTAGTACTACCAACAAAACGAGAGTTCGCATTGACAAACCTCCTTAGAAAAGTAAGTTAGGATCATTATAGCACAATCTGAAAAAAGATGTGCATTTTTTCTTTCTTCAACCTCTTAATCAAATCTTAGCACGGGCATCATATTTTCCGGTCTACATCAAAGCATCTTCAACCGGTTCAGGAAGTTCCACCGTGCTCGGGTCAACATCAATCGGATATTCAGTACCGTACGCATCAACGAGATCATCAAAAGTAACGTTATCTACACGCTCCAGATCGTCGCCGGGATGGACGAGCCACACACCATAACAACCATCACAACTGACGAGATCTAAGTCATCTTTTTCGATCGGGAACTGCGTCAGCGGATTGTTACAATCAGGACAAGGTAGCATATTTATTCCTCCTAAGGGTAGCCTCAATCTTCCAATCGAGTGCTCAGCATTAGTCAGCGGCAGGTGCGAAGGTTTCCGGATTCTCAGCTGCTGCGTCGTAGTCATCAATCAGTTTTGTAATAACGGGGTTATCACCGCAGAGTGGGCAGTTCTTATCTCTATTAATTTTCATCTCACGATATGTCATGCTGAGAGCCTCGTAGAGGACCAACCTACCGATAAGGGATTCGCCGATACCGATAATGTATTTAATTGCTTCAGTTGCCATCATGACACCGATTACGCCTGGGAGCACGCCCAGGACACCTGCCTCACTTCAGCTGGGCACCATGCCGGGGGGCGGGGGTGTCGGAAACAGGCATCGGTAGCAAGGTCCGTCGTGCGGTTTGAAGAGCGAGACTTGTCCCTCGAATTGGAAGATACTGCCGTGGACGATGGGTTTATTCATCAGCACAGCTGCGTCATTGACGAGGTAGCGAGTCGCGAAGTTGTCGCATCCATCCACAATGAGGTCATATTCCGAGAAGATTTCTTCAACGTTATCGGCAGTCAGGCGGAGGTTATACGGCGTGATGTCGATGTCCGGGTTCAAGGACTTAATCGTCGTTGTTGCAGATTGAACCTTCGGTGTACCGACCGATTCTGTACGGTGAAGTATCTGACGCTGCAGATTGCTTAATTCCACCACATCGGAATCGATAATGCCGAGGTGCCCAACACCGGCGGCACCGAGGTATACGCCTGCGGGGGAACCTAATCCACCGGCACCCACCATCAATACTTTAGAATTGAGCAGTTTTGCTTGTCCCCGCTCACCGACCTCAGTGAGCATAAAGTGCCGACTATACCGGTCGAGTTGATCGTGCGTCATCGGTTTGTCTTGGATAGTGGGCAAGTCTGCAGCCGTCCAGTCGCGGTATCCACCTGCAAGCGAGACGGTATCGGTGTATCCCATTTCACGGAGCGACTTTGCAGCAAGGAGGGAACGGAGTCCCGCTGCGCAATAAACAACGATCTTTTGGTCCCGGTCTGGAATGTGGTTTTCAACGGAAAATTCGAGCATGCCGCGTGTAACGTGAACAGCGTTGGGGATATAACCGGCACGAAATTCGTCTTCATCCCGCACGTCCAGTAACACGAAATCGCTCTCTTTATCTTGTTCGGTTTTTACTTCAGCAACCGTCACTTCTGGTATTTCTGTTTTGGCTTCTTCAACGATTTGCCTATAGGATTTCATAAGATTTTTCTCCTGCAGGAGAGAATATGAAGATAGCGGATTTTCATATTCTTCTTTTATAAGTTTTGGTCTCTTGCACTTGCAGAATTATATCACAGGTCTGTGATATTGTCAATGTTTTATTTTTTGTATTAGGGCTATTTAGTTTTGGGATTTTTAGCCGTTTTGCTGGGAAGATCGTGAGTACAGCTCGCTCCTATCGGAGAAATGAATGGCTCTGACAGAATATTTCCTTGACTTTTCGCTTGACGTAGGGTAAACTTAAAATAAGTTATATTGGTGGGAAAACTCTGTCCCTGAAACGCTGTTACCCTAAATGAAATGAAGGATGCGGATTTTGGGTCAGTAATGAGGATAAGGTGTTGAATAAGGCTTTTTATGGAGAATAAACAAACCCCAGAGGCACCTTCTTCAATCCGCCACTATTTTGTAGACGAAGGCGGGGACAGTACCCTCTTTTCCAAGACAGGAAAGGCATTGGTCGGTACAGAAGGATGTTCCCGATTTTTCATACTCGGTTTATTGGATGTCCCGGATCCAGTGGCATTAAATGACCGTTTTGATGAACTGCGGGCGCGACTCATGAGCGATTCCTATTTCAAGAGTGTACCTTCTATGCAACCAGACGAGCGCAAAACAGCACTCGCATTCCACGCTAAAGATGATTTACCGGAAGTCCGTAGGGATGTTTTTCAGATTTTACGTGACACTGAGGGGTTACGCTTTTTTGCTGTCGTTGCTGATAAATTGAGCGTTCTTGAATACGTCCGCCAACGTAACAAACGGGAACCCACTTATCGCTATCATCCCAATGAACTTTATGATTATCTAATAGGTCGTTTGTTCAAAGAAAGATTAAGTCAGCATAGTAGATATGAAATAATCTTCTCAAAACGCGGCAAATCTGACAGGCTCGTTGCTTTGCAGAAACTGGTTGAAACTGCATCCAACCCACTGACACATCAGAACATCAGCGATGATCCTGTTACCTGCGTATCTGCCGCTACACCAAAAGAATATGCTGGTTTGCAAGCTGTTGACTATTTTGTTTGGGCGTTACAGAGACTTTATGAGCGAGATGATGACCGATATCTGGCATATCTTTGGGAGGCTTTTCGGCTTGTACACGATATTGATGACCTGCGGGAATTCAGTTCTGGTGTCTATTACACACAAAAGAAACCTCTGACAGCGGCAGCCTTAAGGTGGAGAAAATAAAAAAGCCAGGGATATAGGATTGTGCGAACCTCAGCCCGACAATCACATGGCATGGAGCCATTTCGTCCCTGACTTTTTAAAAGTATAATACATTTTCTGTTTAATGTCAAATAATTTTTCGTATATTTCTGTTTTTCAACAATGATGTGGAGAAGCAATAGCACTCCGCATGAAGTTTAACAAATAAATTGGGTAGGTTACGAGACGTGCGATGATGCAGATCGCATTTGGGCGAGTACGCCGCAGAATCGCACTACTACGAACCGATCTGCTTGTCGTCCGAAAATCGTTTATCACACGTCCGAGAATTACCGGTTTAAATCCTTAATCTTCATCTGGAGTGCGGAAAATTATCTGTCATCAAAAAAGGGTTGCCAAAAACTTTACAGACCCTTGATACCAGAGGCATTCAGTTTTCGGTTTTTGGTTTCCGATTTTAGGGAAAGCGTCGCGACCGGGAGGTCGCTTCTACAGGGAAGAGTCTATCAATGGAAAATCGAAATTATGGGAGAACGGAATGGCTCTGACTTTGATACCAGGGGCATTTAGTTTTAAACAAATTCTCGGATTGTCTAAATTTTTGGATCCTCTTTTTCAAGTCCGGCGCGGTTCCATGAAGATTAAAATATTAATTCGGTAATATTGTTATTCGTGTTATCCTATTGCCAAAGGAGGTATTCTCTGATGGCAAAACACCATAAGTTGGAGTTAACTGAAGACGAAATACAAACCCTCGTTGATCTTCGGGATAAAGGCGAACCGGCTTATCTTCGAGAGCGTGCGACAGCGTTGTTGAAAATCCATGAAGGCTTTTCTCCACATGAAGTCGCCCACAGAGGTTTGTTGAAAAAACGCGACCCCGATACCGTTTATGCTTGGCTGCGTCGGTATCGCGAACACGGTATTAGCGGGTTGTCTAATAAACCCGGTCGAGGTCGCAAACCTGCTTTTTCACCTAAGTCGCCCGAGGAAGCCGGGTCGGAACTCTTAGTGGCAATCGGTCAGGATCCGGGAAGCGTCAATGAGCATCAAACGCGCTGGACGCTCCGCAGTCTCGGTCAGGTCGTGCCGTGGCTTGAGGGTTTATCGCTCCCCGGCATTCATCAGATCTTCTCACGCTTGGGTCTCAGCTATAAGCGTGCCAGAGAATATCTGCGGAGTCCTGATACCGATTATGCTGAAAAACTTTCTCGCATCAAGCAAGCGTTAGAAGAAGCCCGTGAAAACCCAGAAACTTGCGTTGTCGTTTACCAAGACGAGTTTGGTTTCAATCTACAACCGAGAGTCGCAAAAGACTGGGCGGAGACGGGGACGAAATGTCCTTTGGCACGCCAGAGTTATCTCCCAGAGGAGACCTGCTATGGCATCGGGGCGCTCAACCCACACACCGGAGATGTTGTTTATCAGCAAGTCAAAAGCTGCACGGTTGTCGCACTCCATACATTTTACACCCAGATTTGCCAACGCTATCCAAACGCTGAACGCATCTATTTGATCCAGGACAATCGGGCGATCCACTTTCACGCGAATCTTAGGGCAGCACTTCTGCCACAGACGACGAGGTTTGTTAGACCGACCCCACCGAATTGGAGCGAGAAACCGTCAAAGAAAATAGGCAAACTTGAGAAACTCCCTATTGAGATATTGCAGCTCCCGACGTATGCCTGTTGGACGAATCCGATTGAGAAGTTGTGGCGCTGGGCGCGTCAAGCCGTCATACATCTGCATCGTCTCAGCAATGACTGGACAGCCCTTCAGGAGAAAGTCAGCGACTTCATGGAACAGTTCAAAGGCGGGTCACAGGAGTTGCTACACTATGTCGGATTATTACCGAATTAATTATTTAATCTTCATCAAACCGCGCCTACCGGGCCTGGGGGGTCCAAAATCGGGCTAAAAACCGAAAACTAAATAGCCCTGCTTTGATACTCGGTGAAGTTGACAATTAACGCTAACCCTTGTATAATTTAACGACAGTCAGCACCGAATTAATTTTACACATTCAGAGGATATGGAAATCAAACAAACAGGGTCGCTCACTTTTTTCGATTTTCCGATTGAACAATTCGCTGATCGGAGCATCCGATGGCTGTTAGAAGATAAGGAAAACATCCGGCGGTTGTTAGAAATTGTTGCCGAACATCTGGTCGTGCATCTCGATTTCAGCCAACTCGCGCACATCAACAGGAGTTTCATACCAGATAACCTTCGGGAGCAGGAATCGGATATCGTGTACAGTGTGCCGTTCCGCAGTGAATCGAAAACGGATGAACTCTTAATTTATATCCTCATTGAGCATCAGTCTACGGTTGACACAACGATGGAATTTCGAGTGCTGTTTTACATGACGCAGATTTGGGATTTCCAACGCCGCGAGTGGGAATCAAACAATATTCCCAAAAGTCAGCGGCGTTTGCGTCCCATTATTCCAATTGTGTTTTACACAAAAGAACAGCAATGGCAGATACCACTGAACTTCAGTACACTCATGGATTTGCCCGATATGTTCTCTGGTTTTGTTGAGATGGTTGCTGAACGTTCTGCGAAAATCAATTCGGAAGACTGTGAGGGCTAAGGCCTTGGGTTCAGCAGACACTCGTAGTACCAAATCGACTCTAACGCACTGACAAAAAATCAAGAAATGCCCGAAAAATTTTTATACGAGAGAACATTAGAGGAATTCGGACGACGCGAGATCGAAAATACCGAAATTCCGTCCTATCTCACGGATAACCTCAACTCTGTCTTTCCGCTCCGTCCATATCAGAAAGAGGCGTTCGCACGTTTTTTCCTCTGTTTTGTAGTAAAACCCACAATTACTTATACATTGGCGAGGTTAGGAAACCTCGCCAGCGGGGGAGGGCGCGGAACTGTTATTTACTGAAATGTAAACATATTTTCGGGTTTTACTATGAAAATAATTTCCCCGGTGAAGGGGAATCTCTCTACTTTCTGTTCAACATGGCAACCGGTAGCGGTAAAACGCTCATCATGGCAGGTTTGATCCTCTACCTTTACGAGAAAGGTTACCGCAACTTCCTCTTTTTCGTCAATTCCACCAACATCATTGAGAAAACAAAAGACAATTTCCTTAATCCACGCGCCACGAAATACCTCTTCAGCGAAAACATCTATTTCAAAGGGAAACGGGTCGCAGTGATACAGGTAGACAATTTCGACGGTATCAGCGAAAATGACATCAACATCTGTTTCACGACAATCCAGCGGCTGCACACCGGTATGACGACGAAAAAGGAGAACGCCTTAACCCCTGAGAATTTTGCAGAGAAGAAAATAGTTCTTTTATCAGATGAAGCGCACCACATGAACGTTACCACACCTACTGGACCTGGAGTAAAAACGAGAGCGAAGAATGGAGAACTGAATGACTCTGCGGCAGTTTCAGGGTCATTTAGTTTTAAACAAATTCTCGGATTTTCTAAATTTTTGGATCCTCTTTTTCAAGCCCGGCGCGGTTGCAAACCGCGCCTACCGGGCCTGGGGGGTCCAAAATCGGATGAAAAACCGAAAACTAAATAGCCCTGGCGGCAGTTTGAGGAATTATTGACAGATGGATTACGAGTATGTTAAAATAGAAATGGTCGTGCAAAATATGTCCAATAGATTCATAAAGCAGCATCCACTAATAACTTGAATATATCATTACGGAACAAGGAGTCAGCAATGTTCAACGCAAACCCTTTTCAGCAACAAGGACAGTGGTACCGAGGGAATACACATAGTCATAGCACGGAGTCCGATGGACAGCTTGCTATGTCGGATCGGTTCGCAGCATACCGGGAGGCAGGTTACGATTTCCTCGTGCTTACAGATCACCGTAAAGTTAACGATGTGAGTGCTTACAGTACATCAGACTTTTTGGCAATATCAGGGAGCGAGGTTCATCCATCAAATCCCTACGGTGGTGCGACGTATCATTTTGTGGCGATTAATATTCATGAGGCAATTAATTGCGCAAAGATGCATCCGAACGCAGTGATTGACGAGATTAAAGCACAGGGCGGTGAAGCGGTATTGTGTCATCCGTATTGGTGCGGACACACGATTACAGATTATCTACCGTTGCACGGTTATTTTGCTGTTGAAGTCTACAACGACACCTGTATGGGTATCGGCAAAGGCTTTTCAGAGCAGGCGTGGGATGACCTGCTTGATAGAGGGGGCCCCGTTCTCGGTATCGCTTCGGATGACGCACACGGTACGGAACACGACTGCTTCCACGGTTGGATTATGGTAAAGGCGCAGGAACTGACACTTGATGGCATCATGGAAGCACTCCGGACAGGCGCGTTTTATTCGACATTGGGTCCAGAAATTATGGATTTGGCGTTAGAGGATAGAGAATTAACGGTTAAGTGTTCGCCAGCACAATCGATTGTTTTTAAAGCAGAGTGCAGTCGCGGTCGGCGGATTCTTCCATCGGACGGTGAACTTTTAACTGAGGCGACATATAGCATTCCAAACGGTGCTAAATACGTTCGGGTTGAAATAACAGACGAAACCGGTAAGAAGGCCTGGTCAAATCCGTTCTTTTTCTAAGGTAGACATCTTGTCGTCTTTTCACTGGTGCGACGATGCAAAATATTTTGGTGTGTCAAACAGGCGGCTGGATCGGCGATATGGTGCTACTGACCCCTGCCTTGCGTGCTTTGAAAAACGCCTATCCCGAATCCAATTTGGCACTCTTGTTGCGGCCGCGCGTGGCGGATTTGATGGAAACGCATCCGTATGTTGATACCTGCATCGTTGATACCAAAAACCGGGGTCGCTACCGTTCCCTAACGCGATTGGTCCGTCGGATACATGCGGCTGCGTTTGATGTTGCTGTTGTGTTGCATCCTACATCGTTCCGAAACGGGTTGCTACCCTTCCTTGCGCGGGTGCCGATACGTGTCGGGACAAACGTCAGCGGGCGGGGTCTGCTGCTAACTGCATCTTGCAAGGATGATACAAGTGTCCATGAGGTGCATCGGTATTTACGGGTACTGCAGCTGCTCAATATCAATACAGCTCCAGATTTTCTGGAGTTTTGGCATACAAGTGCTGATCGGCAAGTGGTCCAAGACCTCTTGCATGCTGAAGGTGTTTCTTCGACCAACAGGCTTATTGCTCTCAATTTAGGCACAACGTGGCGTACAAAACGGTGGGATATAGCGAATTTCGCCGAGGTTATCCAGCAAATTGAACGCCTTGTCCCGGATGCAAGAATTGTATTGACCGGTTCATCTGCAGAGCAGACACTCGCAGGTGACTTGCCTGCTTCACTACCGGCAATTAACCTTATTGGAAGGACCTCGATTTTGCAACTCGGTGCGCTCTTAGAGAGATGTGAGGTGTGCTTGACCTGTGATAGCGGACCTATGCACATTGCCGCAGCAGTTGGTACACCGACAATAGCACTCTTCGGTCCAACTGACCCCGTACGCCATAAACCTTACGGCACTGGGCATACCATTGTTGAGAAACCTGTCGTCTGTCGTCCATGCTACAAACAGATGTGCCATCGACAGGATGCACCGTACCTATGCATGACGGAAATTGACCCCGCTGAAGTCGTAAAAGCGTTAGAGAAAAAATTGCATCAGAAGGCATCAGTCGCCTGAATGTCAGAATTATAAACAAAAAGGAATAGTGAATGAAGGACATCCGCGCATTAATATTTGATTTCGGTGGAACTTTAGATGGCAACGGCATCCATTGGCTGGAACGGGCGTATCAGTTTATTCACGAGCGGCATCCAGAGATTACGCGTGAAGCATTCGATAAGGCAGATAAAGCGGCTGTGACAGCATTTGCGTTCGACCATGTTTCTCCTGACTGGTCTTACCAAGATGGTTCAATGCTGCCTGTCGGGGCGATCGCGAGTGAAAGTGCAGCGCGTTGCTCTTTGCGAGAGGCTACCGAGGCAATTGCAGTCGGAATTTACCAACGGTTGGGTTTGAGCGAGAAAATGAAAAACGAGTATGTCGAGTGGTTCTGTGCGGGGGCTGCCGAAAACCTTGCAGAAAATCGGCGATGGCTCGAAACGCTGCACGGTACGTATCAACTCGCAGTGATTAGCAATAACTTTGGAAATACCCACGGTTGGTGTGATGAATATGGACTCACCTCATTGCTTGAGGCGATCATAGATTCTACGGTTTTGGGGATAGCAAAGCCGGATGCTCGCATTTTTGAAGCGGCTTTGTCGGAATTAGGCGTTGCCCCCGCGCATGCTATCTACGTTGGCGATAGTTATGCCGCGGATATGGTAGGTGGTAAGAACGCAGGGATGTGGACAGCATGGCTTGTTGGAAATCAAGTGAAAACGTGCCAGGATCCATCTATGGTGGATGTCCAACTTTCGCACCTACATGAACTGACAGATTTTTTGGATGCGGCGTAGGGTATTTGGAAGGGAGTGGGCAGATATTTCGTTCTGCCCATCAAATTGAGGTGAGGAAGTAAAGGGCTTTGCTACATTTGTCGGTGGAGTCCAATGACTTTGCCGAGTATCATGATGTCACTAACATTAAAGAGAGTCGGTTCAATCGCAGGATTTTCAGGTTGTAATCGGACCTGTTCTCCATCAATGTAGAAGCGTTTCACGGTTGCTTCGTCTTCAACCAGTGCGACAACAATATCGCCCGGATCAGCAATTGCTTGTCTTCTAACGATAACGTAATCGCCTTCAAGGATGCCAGCGCCGACCATGCTGGAGCCGATGATACGGAGCGCAAAACACTCATCATGATTGTGGACCATACGCGTTGGAATAGGAAGGGTGCCTTCGATGTTCTGTGATGCCAGCAATGGTGTACCTGCCGCGACTCGCCCAAAAATCGGAATTTCGATAATAGTCCGTTCTGTTTCTGCTAAGACCGGGTTTGAGTTCTGTCCTTCCAGCCATTTGCTGGTTTTGAGTTTCGGGTCTGCTTCCTTCAAGATGGAAATTGCGCGGGGTTTACCCCCTTCCCGTCCAATATACTTTTTCTTCTCAAGCGCGTTGAGATGGTCGTGTGCCGCCTTTTCAGAAAATCCGAATTTACTACCAATTTCACGGATCGTTGGTGGGTAACCCTCTTTAATGCGCTGTTGAATATAGGTAAAGATCTCGCGTTGTCTGGCGGTCAAGAGCTTTGCCATGGGGAATCTCCTATGGTAAAGATTAGTTTATATGTATATATTATATTATATGCAGGTTAAGAATGCAAGAAAAAAATAATATTATATATGAGCGCGTGCCATTACCAAAAAATTGAAACCTAATGGTGCTATTAACGTCTTAATTGAGGGGAAAATTAGAAATGCGGCATCTAAATCTCTTTACATATTTCTTTGCGAAGGATCGTTTTACCCTTGAGAAGGTGCCGCGGGGCTCAACTATTTTTAACTGGGTGTGCGTGGTAATAGTTTTGTCTATCGGAACTATGGGGACAGCGTTCGCGAAGGAGGAGCCGGAAAAGGTAAAACTTGATGCTGTCGTCAAGGATTTTACCCTCAAGGATGCTGAAGGCACGGATTTCACCCTGTACAAATTGAGTGAGGAAAAGCGCGCTACAGTGGTACTATTCCTTGCCACGCAGTGCCCTATAGCGACCGACTACACGGAGCGGATTGTTAACTTAGTCAAGGCTTATGACGAAAAGCAGATACAGTTTATCGGAATCAATTCAAACAAGCAAGAAAAGGTTGAGGAAATTTTAGCGTATAGCAAGAAACACGGTTTTGAATTTCCGGTGCTAAAAGACCCAGAGAACAAAATCGCTAATTATTTCGGTGCGATAAGAACGCCAGAAGTATTTCTTCTTGATGCGGAACGTGTCCTCCGCTATGCCGGGGCAATTGATAATAGTCCGAAAGAACCGACGAAACACTATCTCAAGGACGCTTTAGATTTAGTGATTGCCGGAAAAGATATTCCGAAGGCATCGAAAAAGACAAGAGCGATCGGTTGTACGATTAAGCGGGTGCGGAAAACGGGTGTAGATGATAGAACACCGTGAATTCTACTCTCTGGTTTTCACTTTTTTGTTGAACACCGCGCAGGAGGCGAAAAAACAAAATGCGTCAATTTTTATACCACCTTTCTCAAGTTTTGCTAACTCTATTTTGGGTTGTGTGCATCCTTGCATTTATACCGATTTTTGCAGGGATCGGATTTGCGGGTGGCATGCTTATTGGATGTTGGGAGGATGTACGGGACATCAAATTTGATGATCTTGAATATAATGCTGTTGAGACATGGCAGCAACATCTGGAGGTCTACTCTTCGGTTTGTGAAGTGCAGAAGGCAGATAAAATAGAATTCTTACTTGATAAACTGGAGCGATTGGAATATAAGAAGGTTTCGGAAATCGTTCCGAGGTTGGGCCAACCCGGGGAGTACGCGCAGGCATTGGATGCTGAGAAGAAAAACGGCACTGTTCGTATCCATCTGCGGGATTTTGAGTATCCATATCTTGATGTGGAAGCGGGACACGTTCAGATTTCTGTGAAAGACGGAAAGATTGTCTCTATTCGGAACGAGGTCAATGCTGTACGCCAAAATTTTTACCTTGAACCGGAGAAAATAGCCGACATCGCTGATCGGGATAAGGGAACTACGCGGCGTTTGATTCCGCTACTCCAAATGCCTCGTAAATTACAGGGCGCGTTCATTGCTATTGAAGACCGCCGATTTTCTGAGCATTGGGGGGTTGATGTCATACGTCTCGCTGGTGCATTCAAAGGCAGATTATTGGATGGCAAGCGCTTGGCTGGGACGAGTACGTTGACGCAACAATTGGCGCGGAATATCTACCTTTTTGAACAGCGGTCGAAAAGAGACTATGTCCGGAAAGGCAGAGAAATACTCCTTGCGGTGAGAATTGAGAAGGCTTTCTCTAAGGATGAGATTTTAGAACGTTATCTGAATTATGTAGACTTGGGGAGGCCGAGGTTTGGTGGCAAAACGCTTCACGGCGTGCAACAAGCAGCACGCGGGTATTTTAATAAAGAGGTATCCGAACTGGAGAATCATGAGTGTGCATTGCTCGCTGCGCTTCCGAAAGGTCCCCGCGCTTTTTCGCCTTTTTATAATCCAAAAGATGCCAAAAATCGACGTGATATAGTACTCAGTCAAATGTTAGCGGAGCGCTATATCGCTGGTGAATCTGAATGGCTTACAGCTATAAATGCGCCACTCCTCCCGCAGAATTTGCCCGGAAGCGGCATGGAAACGACACGAAAGGAAGCGGGACACTTCCTTCAATACGTCCACGATGAACTCCTCCGCCTTCCTGAACTTAAGGAAAAGTTGTATAGTGGTGGGTTGAAGGTTTACACGACAATAGACATGTCTATGCAATCTGTTGCCGAGAAAGCGGTCGCGGATCATTTACGTTATATGGATAAAAAATACGGGGGCATCCGTCTACCCGATTATGATCTCAATAAACGGAATCTCAATGAAATTGACCGTTATTTGCAAGCAGCCTTCATCGCTTTTGAACCCAAAACGGGACACATTAAAGCGATGGTAGGCGGTAGAGATTTCTATATCGGCGATGGGCAGTTTAATTTCTATAATCGCGCCGTTGGGAGTGCAAGGCGGCAACCCGGTTCTGCCTTTAAACCGATTGTCTTTGCTGCTTTGTTAGAAGAGCCTCCACTTGTAACACCCGCAACGGTTATTGTTGATGAAGAGTGGGGAATTGTTCCTTTCCCAGGACAATGGTGGGCACCCGGTAATTATACGAGGGGACGCTTTAAAGGAAAGGTCAATGTACGAGACATTCTCACAAGTTCTATTAACGTTCCAACGGCGAGAGCAGTGTGGGAGACACCTGTCGGTGAGAATGGGATTCGGGACGGAATAAACCGCACCGTAGATTTAACGAGAAGGATGGGTATTAAAAGTCCGATGGTTCCCAAACCATCACTCGCTTTAGGGGCATCCGGTATGACAGTCCTTGAGTTAACCTCCGCGTATGGAATCTTTGCAAACGGAGGGTACCGGACGAAGCCGAGGCACATACAATATATTCTGGACACAACGGGGGAAGTTATTTATCCACCTGACAATTATCAGGTGGAGCGCACCCTTGTCTTAGATGAAAAGGTGGCGTATCAGATTACCTCGTGTTTGGAAAATGTGATTAAACATGGAACTGGTAGGCGAGCGGTAAATATGGGGCTTACTCGGCCTACAGCGGGTAAAACAGGCACCACTAATGGTTATGTAGATGCTTGGTTCGTCGGTTATACTACGGATCTGATTGTCGGTGTTTGGGTCGGATTTGATAGAAAAGATCCGAGGCGCCGGAACTACAATCAGCAGGGTGCATGGGCAGCACTGCCTATCTGGGCAAAATTCATGATTGATGCTGCCCGAGGTCCCGATAAAGAGTTTCCAGAACCTGAAGGTATTGTTTTTCGAGAGATTGATAAAAAGAGCGGGCTCATCAAAAGAGCGGATAAATGTCCAGAGGAAAACATTAGTAATGAACCTTTTATTGAAGGACAGGAACCGAAAGAGCTTTGTAATCTCCATAGATAGCGAATATCTCTCTACACATTTTGGGCGGAATGTGGTATATTATACCAAATTAGCTTGATTAGAAGTCTTTTGATCAAGTCAGCATTGCGAGGCACAGGGACCTCGCGCTACAAATGGGGTTAATTTGGTATTATATAAAACCTACCGTATACCATACAAATTTCTTGTAGTCTTGATGTCTATTCTGCTTGCGAGCCGATACTACAAAGACATCAAAAACTTAACAAGGAGCAAAAAGCCGAAATGAGAGAGAATTGGGAATTGCTAACTAAAATTGATGCCACAGCAGATGACGACCCGGAATTGAGTGAGCAGCAATTTGAACTCATCTCAGATTTCTCACCCCAAGGTGACCAACCGCAAGCGATTGAACAACTTACAGAAGGACTCCGACGTGGCGATAAAGCACAGACGCTGCTGGGTGTGACCGGATCCGGTAAAACTTACACGATGGCGAATGTGATTCAGGATGTCCAGTTGCCGACACTCGTTATCTCGCCGAATAAGACACTCGCTGCGCAACTCTATAACGAATTCCGAACATTTTTCCCCAATAACACTGTCCACTACTTCGTCAGCGATTACGAGTACTATCAACCCGAAGCATACATCCCATCTACTGACACTTTCATTGAAAAGGATGTCCGCATTAACGAGGAAATCACGCGGATGCGGCTCGCCTCGACAGCGTCCTTAATATCGCGCCGCGATGTGATCGTTGTTGCGAGCGTCTCTTGTCTTTACGGTCTTGGGTCGCCAGATGAATTTAAAAACCAGAGGGTTCAGATAGAAGTCGGAGAGGTTGTCCGTCGCGATGCACTCTTGCGCGCTTTGGTCGATATCCAGTACGTCCGTAACGATGTTGAGTTCTGGCAAGGCGTGTTCCGCGCGCGTGGCGATGTCGTTGAGGTGTTTCCTGCTTACAGCGAGAACGCCTATCGTATTGAATTTTTTGGTGATGAGATTGATCGCATTAGCGAGATTGATACCACGACAGGCGAAATGATAGCACAACGTAACTTCCTTGAAATCTACCCTGCTAAGCACTTTATGACCGATGGTGAAATCTTTGATCAAGCATTAATTAATATTGAACTTGAACTTCAAGACCATATTCTGACTTTTGAGAAAGAGAATAAACTGCTGGAGGCACAACGCATTGAACAGCGCACTCGCTTTGATCTGGAGATGTTGCGGGAGGTAGGCTACTGCTCTGGTATTGAAAACTATTCACGGCATCTCTCAGGGTTGCAACCGGGGGATCCACCGTATTGCCTCATGCACTATTTCCCTGACGATTTTATGCTCTTTATTGATGAATCCCACGTTACGATTCCCCAGCTGCGCGGCATGTATCGTGGTGACCGCACCCGAAAGGAGACGCTTGTCAAGTATGGATTCCGCCTGCCGTCCGCGCTGGACAACCGCCCCCTCCGTTTCGACGAGGTTGAGGCGCGTGTTAACCAAGTTGTCTTTGTCTCAGCAACACCTGGTCCCTATGAAATGGAAAACAGCGCACAAATCGTCGAGCAGATTATCCGTCCAACAGGATTGATTGATCCCGAAATCACGATCCATCCAGTCAAAGGACAGATCGACCATCTCATCGGCAGGATCAAGGAGCGGGTTAAGCGCAATCAACGGGTTCTGGTTACAACGCTCACAAAACGGATGTCGGAGGACTTAACCGAGTACTTAACCGAAGCGGGTGTCCGTGCCGACTATATGCACTCTGAGATTGACGTATTCGACCGTGCTCGCATTCTACGTCAACTCCGGGAAGGGGTCTTTGATGTATTAGTTGGTATCAATCTGCTTCGGGAGGGACTTGATCTGCCAGAGGTCTCTCTTGTTGCGATTTTGGATGCTGATCGTCCGGGTTTTCTCCGGTCTGTGAGATCTCTTGTACAGACATCTGGACGTGCTGCGCGGAATGTTGATGGTGAAGTTATCTTGTACGGCGATAACGTTACAGAGGCGATGGCGGAAGCAATCAAGGAGACACGCCGCCGTCGTGAGATTCAACTACAACATAATGTAGATAACGATATTACACCGGCTACCATTCAAAAGGCGATTCAGGACCTTATCGCTGAATCGAAAACCGAGTATAATACTAAGAAGTCTGAGCAGCCACCTGCCGTTATTGAAGATATGGAGCCGAAAGATATTGAGGCGATCATTACGGACCTGAGGCGACAGATGCGGAAAGCTGCACTGGACCTCGATTATGAGGAAGCCGCTGCCTTACGTGATCGCATCGCTGAACTGAAAGCGCAGTCTGCACGGTAGTCGCGTTGAACGCACGATTTTGAATTTAGTACTTGCACCTCATCGCGTAATCTGCTAAAATGTGGTCATTAATCATAATTTCTGAACCTGTAACTTTGATCTCCAGAGGATTAATAATTTTACGCATTCAGTATTAAAATATTAATCTTCTTGAGGAACAGAGAAAGGACTTTACAATGTTTGTTTGTACAGCCTGCGGTTATTTGTGGAAAGAAGCAGATAGTCCGCCAGAAGAGTGCCCGGCGTGCACGGCACCGAAAGAAAAATATGTTCCTTACGATGACCAAGCAGAACGGTGGGTAAAACGCTCAGTAGCGGCGCATGTCATGTACCCGGACGAAGAAGGTGCAGATCTTCGTGCAGAAAACTCCGCCCTCTCGTCGCACATCAGATTTGCCCTCGTCGGGTTACTCGGTGACCTTGAGAAATAGTAAAGCGTGGGGAGCCTCGATAATTCAATCGAGGCTTTACCCCATTTGTTCTATAATCTAATTTTTCCCAGTTGAAGTTTATATCGAAAAAGCCTATAACCCCGTCTTTGACTGAGGGTTTTTTAAGTAGAAAGGAAGCGGCATTTTCGGAGTAAAACTGCCGCAATATGATAGATGAAACAGATACGTTATTTGCTGATCTTGTTCCTTGTTGCAATACACGGAATAGCATCGGCACAGGATCTCGCAGACCGTGTGGTGGAGCATGTTTTTCCCAACGGTCTGAAGTTGTTGATGATCAAGCGTGACACCTCGCCTACGATCGCGCCGTACATCCTCTTTAAAGCGGGATCCGTAGATGAATCAGACGATACACGTGGTATCGCTCACATGTTAGAACACATGCTGTTCAAAGGGACTAAAACGATCGGCACAAAGGACTATGAACAAGAAAAAGTCGTGCTTGCCGAAATTGACCGGATAGGCGATGCGCTTGACATGGAGCGTGCGCAAGGCACAAGAGCAGATGCTGATAAAATTACTGAATTGGAAGCGGCACTCAAAGAACAACAGGAACTCGCAAAGGAGTGGATTGTCACCGGTGAATATACTGAAATCTATACACAGCACGGTAGCGCAGGATTCAACGCTGGTACCTCTGTTGACTACACGATTTACACAGTGGAATTGCCGTCTAATAAGTTAGAGTTGTGGGCAATGCTTGAGTCCGACCGTCTTAAGAATGCTGTCCTGCGTGAATTTTATGTGGAACGCGAAGCAGTCAAAGAGGAACGCCGGATGCGCGTTGATACCCGCCCAGGTGGCAAACTCTATGAACAGTTTATGGCTGCTGCTTTTACTGCGCATCCTTATGGAATGCCGATTATAGGGTGGCCCTCAGATATTGCTATGCTCAATCGGCGCAAAGCGGAAGAGTTTTTCAAGATCCACTACGCACCCAATAACTCTGTCATGGTGATTGTTGGGAATATTGACATAGACGTTACCATTTCACTTATTGAGAAATACTTTGGCGATATGCAGTCACAACCGCTTCCGAATGAAGTGACAACTGAAGAGCTTCCGCAGGAAGGCGAACGCCGGATTGAAGTCGAATATGACGCGGAGCCGCAGCTTATGATTGGGTATCGTAAACCGACGCTTCCACACTTTGACGACTATGTACTGGATATGATCAGTGCTATCCTTTCCGATGGACGCACCTCTCGGTTTTACAAAAACATCGTTGAAGAGGGGATCGCTGTCTCTACCAGCTCGTTAAACGGATATCCGGGTGCGCGCTACGACAATCTTTTTGTCATAGATGGAGCACCTCGCTCGCCACACACGACCGTTGATCTTGAAGAGGCAATCTACGCTGAACTCGAAAGGCTTAAAACTGAACCTGTTGCGGAAAAGGAATTTAAACGCATCCTTAAACAGGTTGATGCCAGTTTCATTCGGAACCTCAGCTCAAACGCCGGAATGGCACAGCAATTGGCTTTCTTTGAAGGGATCGCTGGCGACTGGCACTATATACTGAAGTGGCGCGAGAATATGTATAAAATTACACCTGAAGACATCATGAGAGTTGCAAAAACCTATTTCATGAAAAGCAATCGTACCGTCGGCACACTCGTTAAAAAAGAGGCTGTAGCCCCTACCGGTGACGACGCGGAGGGCAATGAATAATGAAAATACGAACCTCTACTGGGCTTGTGATCGCTACACTGATTGCTTGCCTCATGGTGTGGTGCATTCCGTCTACATTCGCGAAACCACACGAAGAACTCACCTTTGAACCTATTGAGTTTAAACCCCCAGTTCCAGAGAAGCGGGTACTTTCAAATGGGATGGTGCTTTATCTGCTTGAGGACCACGAGTTGCCGCTTTTCAACATCAACGGCTTGATTAAAACTGGGGATATCTATGATCCAGCGGATAAAGTAGGCTTGGTGTCAATCTGCGCGGGTGTCATGCGAACTGGCGGCACGGTGTCGCGTGAACCGGATGCGCTGAATGAGGAATTGGAATCCATGGCGGCTTCCGTTGAAGTCGGTATGTCGCTTGAATATGGACGCGTTAGCCTTTCGGCACTTGCAGAAGATATGGAAACAGGGTTAGAAATCTTTGCCGATGTACTCAGGAATCCTGCGTTTCGCGAAGACAAATTGAAACTTCGCAAACAACAGGCGATTGAAGGTATCCGTCGAAGGAATGATAATCCTTTCCCAGTTGCGTTGCGTAATTTTTCTGCACTCCTCTATGGTACAGATCATCCGTTCGGATGGTATTCTGAAATTGAGGGTATAGAAAGTATCACTGTTGACGATCTCAAAGCGTTTCATGCGAAATATTTCCATCCCAACAATATGATGCTCGCGATTACCGGTGATTTTGATACCGATACCTTAGTCTCGCAGCTTGAAAAGGTGTTTGAAGGCTGGGAAGCCACAGATATTGCGTTTCCAGACGTTCCAAGAGTGGATGAAATCCGGAAACCGTCCGTTAATTATATCTTCAAAGACCTCAATCAGACAGTAATTTTGCTCGGGCATCTCGGTATCAAGCGTACACCTGATTTTCCTGGCTATTTCGCGCTTCGGGTCATGAACGACATTCTCGGTGAAGGCGGTTTCACCTCCCGTCTTATGATGGAGGTGCGTGAGAAACACGGTCTTGCCTATGCGGTCGGTAGCATGATGCAAACGTCGTACTATACGAATCCAGGGGAGTGGCTTGCCTATTCGCAGACACGTGCTGATAAAACGGTAGAGGCTATCGCGCTCATTATTGATGTCGTCAAGGGACTCCGAGACGTGCCTGTTCCAGAGGCTGAGCTGCAGCGTACCAAGGACTCGCTCATCAATTCGTTTGTTTTTCAGTTTGAGAGCAGCTCGCAAATCGCCTTTCAACAGATGATTCTTGACTATCGCGGTTATGCCCCAGATTTCCTTGCAACCTTTACCGATAATATCGCCAAGGTCACAGTGGAAGATGTGCAGGCAGTGGCACAAAAGTATCTCCACCCAGATGCCCTCACGATTGTCGCTGTCGGTAACAAGGACAGTTTCGACCGACCGCTTGATGAATTCGGTGAGGTGAACGAGATAGAGATAGAGCAACCGGAACCGCCGCCTGCGGAGCCGATGCCTGAAGCGAGCGAGTCGGACGTGCTGAAAGCCAAAGAAATCCTTGCTGCAGCAGTTGAGGCGCATGGTGGACTTGAGAAGTTGCAAGCGGTGAAGAACGCTGTTATGGAAGCAGATATTTCAGCCAATTCACAGGCAGGTCTCATGCAGATAGATACCAAGTTATACTACCACTTTCCAGACAAATTTAGGCAGGAGATGAAAACGCCTCAAGGTGAAGTGGCTTACGTCTATGACGGCTCCGCCGCGTATGTGATGACACCGATGGGTGTTCAACCCATTCCACCGCAAATGGCTGCCTCTTTCAAGGATAGTATTTTCCGGGAGACCGTGTGGCTCTTGACAAGCCTCTCGCAAAACGATATTCCAATCCAATATGTGGGTACAGAGGACGTGCAAGGCAAGCCTGCGTCTATTCTGTTGATTCCACAGCCATCTGGTGAAATGTTGCGGTTGTTTATTAGTGATGAGACGCACTATGTCGTGAAATATACTTATCGTGAGACTGCCCAAGGTGTCACTGCTAACCGAGAGGCTCTCATGGACGATTACCGCGATGTTGATGGTATTAAAATAGCGTACCATATCGTTCAGAATGTGGAGGGTCAGCTCTTTTCTGAAAGTCGAGTGAAGCGTGTCACGTTGAATGCTGAACTGGACGCATCGCTATTTCAGGAGCCCGAATGAAAACATTAGATTTGTGTGTCCGCTACTTTCAGGATAGTACGCCGGCAGATGTGCCGTGTCTTGAAACGGCGTTCATCCGCCGTGAATTTGAAATGCCGTTGCCGGTTGATGAGACTGCTTTGGTCCTCGTGGATCTGTGGAATGTGCATTTTATCGAAAGTTGGATAGAACGCGCGGCACAAGTAACGACTGAATGCGTTGTGCCAGTGATAGATGCGGCTCGGCAAGGGGGCTTGACGATTGTGCATGCGCCATCGCCACCGGTGGCAGAGCAGTATCCGCAACTCAAACACCACAAGCCGCCTGAACCTTCAACACCTTCAGCGTGGCCGCCCTCTGATTTCCGAGGTCGCGAGGGGGACTATGCCGTTTACCGCGGTCCGCGCAGCCAACCGCCGGGCATTGGCATCCATTGGGATAAACTTGCATCGCAACTCGCTGTTTCCCCCGCGATTGATGTACAAGATGACGAATTTGTTATCGCGACGGGGCAGCAGTTGCATGAACTCATGGAGGAACGGCGTATCTTGCATCTGATCTTCGCCGGTTTCGCAACGAATTGGTGTGTATTGGGCAGGGATTACGGTATCCGATCTATGTCAAGGTATGGGTATAATATTATCCTACTCCGTGATGCCACGACCGGTGTGGAGTTTCCCGATACTTACGATAATCTGTTCACAACAGAGATTGCGATTCGGGAGGTGGAACAGCAATACGGGTTTAGCGCATCAAACGCTGATTTCTTTGCGGCGGTTGAGGGGCTTTCAGCGTAAGGTATTTCCACACGATATTGGGCTTTTACGGAAATGAAATGTAGTTAGTAAATTTTCTATTGAACCAACAACGGGTGGATACAAAATCCACCCGTTTTGTTTTGAAAAATCGTTTCTAATCTGATATACTTATCAGTGAAGTTAATGACAATACTTTGAAATGGGAAGCACTTGATTTTATATCCAGATTTGAATTTGTGTTAAGTTGCCTTATCCAAACTTCCGTTATTTCTTATGAATGGTGAACCTTTACTTAGAGTTTCTTTTTTTGGTACTGATTCAGGGCGGGTGCCTGTACGACAGTGGCTTAAAGGGCTTGATGAGGCGGATAGAAAATCAATTGGAAGAGATATACAATTTGTGCAATTTCGCTGGCCCTTAGGTATGCCCCTTGTTAGGAAAATAGAACCCTATTTATGGGAGGTTCGTAGCCAACTCAGCAGTAGACGTATTGCGAGGGTATTATTCACCATTAGTGATAATAAAATGGTACTGCTACACGGTTTTATCAAAAAGTCTCAAAGAATATCACAGACAGATTTGAGTATAGCACGGCAACGCAGAAATCTATGGCAGAATAGGAGGAGTATGCATGAATAAGTATGATGGTGGGGATTTTGATGATTTTCTCAAAGAGGAGGGTATCTTTGAGGAAGTTCTGGAATGCACGCGAAAGCGGCTGCTTGCATCGCGAATTGAGGACCACATTAAAGCGTTGAATCGAAAGGGTATAACATTTGTGGACAAAATGAAGGCAGATCTTGTGCAGTTGAATCATTATCTGTTTGATATAGACAATACTGTTATTACCTTAGAATTGTTAGATGACCTTACTCTTGAAGCAACAGAAATGGAAATTAATCCTGTGCAGTTAAACGATCCCTTGTTTGATTCAGAGGAATTATTAGATTGCTTGCTCACCGATGAGATAGCGGCCTAACCGATAAATAAGTCCTATTACTTCAGAATTGTTAAATCACTGTGTTTTCGCAGTACGTTAAATTGATTCAAGCTTAAAGTAGATGATTGTCTTATAACTGCTTCATTCTAACTGATTTTCAAGAGGAATTAAGATGACGACGGAAATAAAATTTTTTATTCCTAAAGCCAAAGATGATGCACAAACACAGGAAGTCTGGAAGTGTGTCAAGAGGTTTGCTGAAGAGACGCTGGATTGGGAGGTCTCAGATCGGCGTATTTTCAGTATTGCCTATCAGAAGCACGGTAAAGACTATTGTGTTGAGGTGGGGAAACCGGATCCACGGAACGGGGAACTTGTGATTGCGATACTTGAGTCAATTACCTATCTTGTATGTACACCGAATCGTGGTGTGCTGCGAGGTATGCCGCTCTTGATAGCAGAATCAGAATTAACAGATATTACGGACTTCTTACCGGGTTAGAGAATTTGATTTGATCAGCAAAGTCCTCTCAGTTCCTTGCAACTAAGGTGTTGCTTTCACCTCGGTAATGGTAAAAATTATCAAGATCACTGAAAAGTTGAACAATGAAGGATATAAGAAATTCTCCTGAATACAACCAATGGAAAAATGAAGTTAAACACCGCGATGGCAATGCTTGTCGTCGATGTGGGTTTGAAAACAATCTGCACGTGCATCATATCAAACCCTTTAAGAAATATCCTGAGTTTGCTATTGAACTTGATAACGGTCTCACGCTTTGTGGAAATTGCCATAGCCTGTTGAGAGGCAAAGAGGAAAGTACAGATCTTCAAACATTTCTCGGTGATGATGCAAATATCGGCGCGCAATTGAAGGCGATTGATGGAGGTTTCTCTAATTACCTGCAAAGGAAATTGCAATCTAAAACTCAGCGGACCAGAGATGGTGCTGCCTTGGCCCTGTTTTCTCACTTGAAGGTTTATCCAAATTCACTTGATGAAATGCTTTCACTTCTTATGTATCTGGTAGATAGTGAGAATTGGGCTGATGAAAGCACTACTAAGCGTCAAGCGATTAAATGGCTTGAAAGAATACAGACTTCGACTGTTACGCCTAAACAGCAAGCGATACATGATGAATATCTTGAGTTGACGATTGCCGATGAGATTGTGGTACTTGAAGCCAAACCAAGCCTTTTCTATTTTGAAGAGGAGATGCTGAAGGCTCTGAAAAACCCAGAAACAGCAGCCGAGCAGGAGTTACGCAACGATCACGGCGAATTCCTGATTGCCAATGAGATTGCGGCACTTGAAGCAAGGCAAGACCTTAATGCTTTTCAAGTGGAAGTGCTTGAGGCTTTAAAAGCGGTGCAAGCAGAAGCAATACAAATTATCAACATACAAGTTATCAGCAGATATGAAAAGCGTGTTCAACAACAACGTGTTGAACAACAGCGCATTGCGGAACAAGAACGGCTAAGACAGGAAAACGAAAAAAGGGAGGCTGAGGAAAAACGGCAACAGGAAATTATCTCAAAATATGGATCTCTTGAAGCATATAGGCGGCACCAGAACATTGAGTCGTTCGTTGGGCCGTTCTTGACTCTCTTTTTTTTCTCGGAGTACCAATTTTATTAGTTTTTTTATTTGATAGTTGTTAGTGTTGGACTTGCCAAAGTGTTTCTTTATTTTCCGAAAAATTCAGTGCTATTCCACTTCAACAAAACTTTCAGGTGTGGTACAGTCTGCTTATTTTCAACGGAGATATCCTAAAAAGTGCTCTAAATATGTTCGCTCTCCCATCGAATTTTAAGTATAACGTGAGTTTGAAAAAAGTAACGTGAGTTGGAAACCCGCTACATTCTCAGACGGCGGCGTTGGATTGTTGGGTTTCGCTGTGTCTATTTCCATGAATATGTCCTTGAAAAGCACGTTTTTTGGGTAAACTGAAGGATTCTTGGTCTTTCCCCGCTCTACCCAACCTACGGGACCCTTCAATTTTTATTATCAAACTCACGTTAAGTATACTGTGAGAACCAGGATCCCCAAATTTTATGAAAGATTACGAAGTCATTGATGCCTTCATAGAATATTTACGCGAGCACGGTCATCCAGAACTCATGATCAGTTGTCACCCTGACAAAGAGAATCGGGGTTCCCCCGACATAGATGCAATTGCCGGTACTTTTGCAATTGAGCACACAAGCATTGACACACTTCCAAATCAACGCCGCAATAATGATTGGTTCTATCAAGTCATTGGTGGTCTTGAGCAGGAGTTTGAAAGTCAACTTTCGTTTCGTATGAGCATTATGTTTCCTTATGATGCTGCCACTAAAGGAAAAGTACGAGACCGGATAGCGATTCGGAAGGCACTCAAGAGTTGGATTCTTGAAAAGTCACCACACTTAGAATTTGGAAAGCATGATCTAAACAACATTTTTGGCATTCCCTTTCATCTCACTATAGACAAACGAACTTCACATATTCCTGGAGTTGCCTTTTCACGTTCTAAACCTGACGACGACACCCTTAGTTGTCGTGTAAAAGAACTGCTTGATAGAAAGGCAAAGAAACTCAAAAAGTATCAAGATCTTGAGAAGATAACGGTACTACTCATCGAAAGTAATGATATTGCCCTCATGGATATTCAGGGCAGAAAGATATTAAACGCTATACAAGAAGTTTACCCGTTTGGTCTTCCGGTTGGAGTTGATAGGATTTGGTACGTTGATACAGCAGAGTTACCGGATAGGATTATTTTCAAAGATTTCACATCTGATTTGTGTTAACGAGATAACGTCAATTGCTCAGGCACAGCAGCTTGCTAATATAGTAAAACCCACAATTACCTTTACATTGGCGAGGTTAGGAAACCTCGCCAGCGAGCGAGTGTATTCGCGGAATTGTTGCTCTTTAAAGTGTAAACATATTTTCGTACTATAAAGAAGACATTGACGTGACGTTTCTGCATTATGAGTCGCCGACATTACCATTTCCTGATGCGTCATTCGCGGCAGCTTTTATGGAAAATGTTTGAGGGGATAAGACTTATAGAAATTCTATAAAGATTCATTGAAGCGTTTGGAGAGTCTGTCTCCGTCTTTGGGAGAAATAATCGTAGATTCCTCATTTTTTGAGAATACAGACGCAAACTCTCCTTCTGCTAACAAATTATCAATTGCTTCACAGATAGTCTGTTCCGTCAGTTTTTGAACAATCAGCATATCAGATGTCCAAAAATACAAGCCGTTAGCACCTTCTCCAGTCTTTTCGTAGTCTTTCATCAAGGTCTCAATATTTTGAAGGGTAAAAAAGACCGCGGAGAAACTTTCACCGTTCGGAAAGGTGACCTGAACATCAACATTAGCATTGTCTGGATCCAGTGGGTCAATTCCTGTGTAGATCGTTAATTTGTAATTATTCTGCTGAATAGTTACGTAAGGTTTATCCATTTCTATTTATCTCCAAAATGTTGTAAAACCTCATTGATTACCTTCTGCTGGTTATTTTTGCCAGATTTACGTTCTTGTGTCAAGTTCCGGACTCTGAAAGGAAATCGCTTTAAGAAGGTAAGACAAACGCGCCTTTGAATTTCTTGAACCAACGCGTAAAGAGGGCGACAGCCTCTGGATCTTGGCGTTCCGGTGAAAACTGATAAGTGCCTTCACCTTTCTCTCCGTAAGACAGCGCGTAGACCCCTCGTGCATGCCGCCCGATTGCGATAAGCCCAAAAGCCTGCCCGCCTTGATATCTTTTAGATATATCTTTTGCTCCTATAGAGATAGCGATGACTCCATAGACGTGTGAATATCCAATTGCGATAACACCGACAGAGGACATACCGCCTATAGATATAATGCCGCAAGAGCCGAACATCCCGATTGAAATCACGCCAAAAGAGAGGGATAAGCCAACAGAGATAACCCCTAAAGATAAATTTCCGACTGAAACGATTTCTGAGGAAATCAGGCTGTAGCTTATATAAGGAAACCCCAGGTCCAGCAGCAAATCCGTACTGGTATGCCAAAGGTTTAAAAAACTTGTGATGTCAACCTTCGTCATCTCTAAATACCGGGCAATCGCGTATGCAATGAAAGGCGCGCAAATCAAGATGACCGAAACGGTAAAAATGGTATTGAATCTCCGAATGTATCCATTGAATGTTTTTCTGAAGATTTCTGCATCAAAAGGATAGCTGTGGAGATCTTCAGTTTTTATCTGTTTTTCTGAAGTTTTTGACATCTTTTCCCTCCGCTAAGTGACAGAATTAATGTTTTGATATTGTCCTGCCGGTAACAAAATCTTACCAAATCTTCACCTCATTCCGATTTACGTCGGATGATCCGCTTAGAAATGAAGATTTCAAAGAATTAAAGACACAATTTACAAGCGAAAAAGGTGCATAATTTCAGAAAAATCATAGAAATCTGAAAATTGGGTCTCTTTTACAAAACCATTTTGTAGAATGAAGTTTCTGGGTCCTAAAACCCATCTAATGTAAGTTCGACCTAGAGATTAGAGAAATCGGACACGATATATCATGCCTATCGTAGACTTGATGATGGATAGGTTCCGGCATTCCAGCGGAGTGCTATGTGTGGCGACACCACATACCGCTCCGCTGGAGCGGAAACGTTGGGTCGGATGGCAGCTATAGACATGTTGCTCCTCTGGGAGCAAAGATAGACATTTTGGGTGTTGCGTTGGGATCCTTTTGGTTCAAGTGAACGCACGTGATGAACCAATTTTTTATATTGAGCTCACGTTAAAGTAGGGCGCGTTTTGATTGGAGTTGCGTCAGATATGCGCGAGCATCGGTTAGCAGTTGCTTGTGCTCAGTAACAATATCTTGTAATTGCGAAGCGGTTTCGTCAAGTGCCGTTTTCTCTTCCTGCAACTGTTGACTCTTTTCCTTCGCCGGTTTCAATGCTTCTGCTTCCTCAGCATCTAACTCAGCGAAGATAGTTAAAAGTTCTGCATGCTCTTGTTTTGTCAAAGCCCCCTCTGCCTCGCGGTGTCGCAGTTGTTCTAATCTATGCTGTCTATTTGTGCCTTTCATTCTGATGTTCTCCTGCAGTTTGGTGGTTTAGTTCTACGCTAAATTTCAACGTCTATATCTGTGCCTTTCAATCGGCAGCAACACTTTCTAAGGGTGGGAGTTCTGGGTAATTTCCACGGGCGTTTTGCCACGCGATGACACCTTCAGCGATCATCCAGACCTGCAACGTCTCCACGACAACGCCGAATCCGAAAAGCAAATATTTGCCTGTAAAGAGCCACCCAGTCTGTGGGTTGAACATCTGGTGTAGCATTGCCCAAGCGGGCATGATGAGCATGACAACCATCGGGAGGAACGCGAACCAGATCGGTTTGTTACGGCGTAGGAGATAGAAGACGATCACCATAAAGGCTAATCCTGCCAAGAGTTGATTCGTTGCACCGAAGAGGGGCCAGAGTGTCATTCCGCCACTGCCGGGTCCACTCGCTCCCTGCAATAAGGCGACAGCCGCGGCAAGCACCAAAGCAAACGCAGTGGCGATATAACGATTCATTAACGGCTTGATATTAGCCGTCTGCGCGAGTTCGTAAATAACATAGCGTTGAAGTCGTGTCGCGGTATCGAGCGTTGTGGCGGCGAAACTGGCGACGAGCACTGCCATAATCGCAATACTCATCTTAAGTGGGATACCAAGGGATGCAAGAAAATTCCCGCCACCATCAACAAACGCACTCACCTTCGCTTTGAGATCGTGGCTTGCCCAACCGCCAACTACACGTGTCGTCCCGTCAGCATTTGTTACCGTTGTGGTAGTTGCATAACGGGTTATCCAAGCATCGTGATTGGTAACCGGTACAGCACTTTCTGCTGTGACAACAGGCTCAAACGTGTAATTCGCTCCTGTACCCGTCCGGTTGAAAATCCCCATACCGATGCCAGCACAGCAGGCAAGAATAACGATGACAGCAAGTCCGCCTTCAAGCAGCATCGCGCCGTACCCTACGTACTGCGCGTCGCCTTCAGATTCCACTTGTTTGCTGGATGTGCCGGAACTCACCATACAGTGGAAGCCACTCACAGCGCCACACGCAATCGTAATAAAGAGGAAGGGCCAAATCGGTGGGGCATCGGGTGGGATGTCTGATGCAATAGCGGGTGCGGATGCTACAAGGTCTGCTTTGCCGGTCAAACCTGCAACGGCGAGTCCGAGTAGCAATAGTAGCAGTGCCAATATGAGTTCGTGGCTATTGATGAAGTCACGGGGTTGCAGGAGTGTCCATACCGGTAAGACTGAGGCGATAAAGCAGTAGACAAAAAGCACCAGCGTCCAGATCACCACTACGTTCAGATAGGTTTGTCCCAGTAACGGGATACCAAATATTTGACTTAAATCAATCGGTAGGAGGTATGCGCCAACTGCCATCGTAATGTACATGATACCGAGTGCGATAATTGAGGGGATGAGGATATTACCGCCTCTGCGGTAAATCCAGATGCCGATGGCTATAGCGATCGGAATTTCTATCCAAACGGATAAGACGGACTCAGGATAGTAGGAGAAAATCAGGGCGATGACTAAGCCGAAGATGGCAAGGACAATCGTCAAGCCGATGAAGAGAACGAAAAGGAAGAGAAATTTGGCGCGGGGTCCAATCATTCTCCCTGCAACTTCGCCGACGCTCTGTCCTCGGTTACGTAGAGAGACGACAAGCGCGCCAAAGTCGTGAACAGCACCTATAAAGACTGAACCGAGGACAACCCACAGCAACGCTGGCAACCATCCCCAAAAAACGGCAATTGCGGGGCCTACGATCGGACCGGTACCAGCAATGCTGGTGAAATGATGCCCGAAAATGATCTCTTTTTTCGTAGGGACGTAATCGACATCATCTTTCAGTTCTTGGCTCGGAACTGTTGCATTGGCATCTAATCCGAAGACCTTTTTCGCTAACCACTTACCATAGGTATGATAGGCGATGATGAAGCCGACAAAACTCAAAACCGCAATAATAAGTGTATTCATAAGCGAAGCCCGACTTTTTCAAAGAAGCGTTAGATTACCTGACTCCTGTTAATACCTCAAATGTGAGCTGATCCAATTTCTCGTATCCGAGTCCTTTTTGCGCGATGGTGTCGGGTTCAAAATCTATCTTTCTCAGTTTTCCGACACTTTCGGCGTTGTAACTTGCCATGAGTGCTTCGAGTTGAGCATCACCAGCTCGTATTTCAGCGAGAATTCCCTGAATTTCCGCATCTTCGTTGAAACGGCGTGCCTTGTCTTTCAAGATCAGGTAACTTCGCATGCACCCTGCCGCGAAGTCCCAAACGCCTTCTTCATCTTCAGTGCGATAGGCATGAGCGTCAAAGTGGCGGCAGCCATCCCAACTCACATCTTCAAGGAATTTCACAACGAAGAACGCACTTTTGATGCTTTCGGAACCGAAGCGCAAGTCTTGGTCGAAACGGCTCATCTTTTGATCATTAAGGTCAATGTGGAAGAGTTTACCGGATTCGTAGGCTTGTGCGACACCGTGTATGAAGCTTAACCCTGCCATGGTTTCGTGGGCGAATTCGGGGTTAACACCGACCATTTCTGGGTGATCAAGGGTTTCGATAAAGTGAAGCATGTGGCCGGTCGTCGGTAGGTAGATGTCGCCGCGCGGTTCATTCGGCTTTGCCTCAAGCGCGAATCGCAGATCATATCCTTGGTCTTGGACGTAGTGGGTGAAGTAGTTCATCGCTTCACGGTTCCACTTGATGGTATCTGGTCCGTTCTTAGCGGCATCGACTTCTGCCCCTTCGCGTCCACCCCAAAAGACATAAATTGTTGCACCGAGTTCCACACCGAGATCGATAGCATTTAATGTTTTCTGAATGGCGAATGCGCGTACCTTCGGATCGTTGGAGGTAAAAGCACCGTCTTTGAAGATTGGATGGTAAAATAGGTTCGTTGTCGCCATCGGGACTTTCATGCCGTGATCTGAAAGTGCCTTCTTAAATTCGCTAACAATATTATCGCGTTCAACGGCTGAAGCATCAAATGGGACGAGGTCGTTATCGTGTAAATTGACGCCATACGCGCCCAATTCACTTAGTTTTTCGACAGTGTAGGTAGGTTTCAGGGGCGGCCTGACAACATCACCAAATGGGTCCCGTCCTGGGTTACCGACGGTCCACAATCCAAAGGTAAATTTGTGCTCAGGCTTAGGCTGATACTGTTCTGACATTCATTCACTCCTATTGCTTATTAATTTTGATGAAGTTTATACGCTAACGTTTAGATTATACCATATTTTGTGGATTTGTTGCAAATCTTTATCGCTGTACGATTCAGTTTGCATCTCTATAGGCAGGTGCTATGCGTCAAGATGTGCGCCAATCTGTTTCAGGACACCTTCATAGTCTGCTTCCAATTCAATCGGGGCATTTAGGTAGCGAGGGGCAGGTTCGCCAGGAGCGACGTTGTGATATGCTACCTTAAAATCTGGGAATTTGAGACCAGTTGCTGTAGAGATGACGATGACCCTGTCATCGGGTTGAATCTGTTTTCGCTCGACCATTTTTATGAGCACTGCCAATGCCACACCGGTGTGCGGGCAATTGAATAACCCTGTTCTATCGGCTCTCGCTGCAGCGTCTGCCAGTTCTACTTCTGTCGCTTGGTCGACAATACCGTCAAATCGTTTCAAGGTCCGGATGGCGCGATGCACCGAAACGGGGTTCCCGATCTGAATTGCTGTTGCTTGTGTGGATTGTGCCGTGATCGCACTGAACTCTGTGAACCCTGTTTGATAACTTCGGTAGAGCGGATTCGCGCGTTCGGCTTGCGCGCAAGCGATACGCGGAAGTTTGTCAATGATACCGAGTTCATACATCATTAAAAAACCGAGTCCGAGTGCAGAGACGTTGCCGAGGTTACCACCGGGAATAATTATCCAGTCCGGGACTTTCCAATTAAACTGCTGCACGATCTCAATACTTATTGTTTTCTGTCCCTCAATGCGGAGAGAATTAATGGAATTGGCGAGATAGAAATCTTTCCGTGCAGCAAGTTTTTGGACGATCTCCATGCATCCATCGAAATCTGTCTCAAGCGATAGCGTCAGGGCACCGTTAGCAATAGGTTGGATGAGTTGTTCACGCGTAACCTTTGCCTTTGGAAGAAGGATAATTGCCGGAATGCCAGCCGCTGATGCATAAGCAGCCAGAGCGGCGGAGGTGTCACCGGTGGAGGCGCACATAACGGCGCGGATGTTTCCTGATTCGGCGAGAATCTGGTTAACCATTGAGACAAGGACAGTCATACCGAGGTCTTTAAAGGAACCGGTGTGGCTGTTACCGCACTGCTTGATCCACAGGTCCTTCAAACCGAGTTGTTCACCGAAGCGCTCTGCCCAGAATAGATTGGTACCCCCCTCGTACATAGAGGTGATGTTAGCATCATTGATGTTCGGGCAAACAAGCTCCTTTTTTCCCCAAACTCCGCTACCGTAGGGGTATTGTGTACTCATGTAGCGATGCTCGAAGAGGGTTTTCCAATCCGCTGCACTGCGCTGTTTCAGCGCGTCCATGTCGTGCTGAACCTCTAAGAGCCCGTTGCAGTTTTTGCATCGATAGATAATTTCTGTGAGTGGATAGATCTCATCGCATCCATCACTGCACTGGAACCATGCATCGTAGTTCATTGCTCAGCACCCTTCTCCATCATGTCAGGAAGTAGGCTTTCGGTAGGATCACTTCCGTTTGGTGTGCTAAGAAGTTCGTCGATTTCATCAAGTGAAGGCAGTTCGGAGGCATCCTTCAGACCGAATTGTTGTAGGAACTCGTTGGTGGTTGTAAATAGCAGTGAGCGCCCCTCTTTTCTGCCAGCGATACTGACAAGCCCTTTCTCTACAAGTGCGTTGAGGACACTGTCGCTGTTTACGCCACGAATTGCTGCGACATCGGCACGTGTGACCGGCTGCTTATATGCGACGATTGCCAGCGTCTCAAGTGCAGATGGAGACAGTGTAACGCGAACTTGTCGGGTATAAAACTTCTGGATCCATTCTGAATATTCCGGGCGCGAGCAAATTTGGTAACCGTTTGCTATTTCAACGAGGTGAAAACTTCGATCCATCTCTTGATAGTCGTCGCAGAGTTCGGCAAGTCCTTTCCGGATAGCACGTTTGTCTAATCTGGGCATCGCGCCTTGAAACTGTTCCATCAAAATCGGTTCGCTCGCTGCAAACAGAATCGCTTCCAAGATTGACTTAAGTTTTTGATCCGATATCAGATTGGGTTCCTCTATCGGATTGACAGCCATAACATTTTCAGAATCCATAAATATAGTTCCTAATAGCCTCGTTCTTCTGAACGAGGAGTTTCTACGGTTGGAGGCGGCGCGATATCTCGATCAGGCTGTTGCTCCTGTTTAACAATATAGATACTCTCGAAATGGTCAGTTTGAACGGTGACGATTTTTCCTATCCGAATCAGTTCTAAAATAGCAAGGAAGGTGACAATCCGATCCGTTTTGTTTGAAGATAACAGGAACAGTTCGTCGAATAGCAGTTGATCTGCGATCTCCAACTGGCTCTCAATAAAGGTGATTTTGTCTTCAACGGTGATTGTTTCTTCTTCAACTGTTTCGTAGAACTCTTCGGCATCTACTTCCGCAACTCGGTCATTTATAGTCTTGAAGGCGGTCAGTAGATCAAATAAGGTAGCTTTAATCTCGAATGCGCGCGTGCCATCTAAATCTGCGTGCAGCTTAGGACTTCTACTGTAGACCCATGTCTGTTGCTCGGCGTAAACATCCAAGACCTCGGCAGCCTCTTTGAAGTGTTTGTATTCTAAGAGTTGTTTAACGAGTTGCTCTTGGTCGCCAATCGGGTGTTCAGCGTTTGGGGTGAGTTGTGGAAGGATACTCTGCGATTTAATATGCAGAAGCGTCGCTGCCATCACCAAAAATTCGGATGCCACGTCTAAATCCAGCTGCTCCATTAAATTGACATATTCCAGGTAGCGGTCAGTGATTTGCGCGATCTGAATATCGTAGATATTCATCTCCTCTTTCTGAATCAGATGGAGGAGCAGATCAAGTGGACCCTCAAAGCCTTCTAACTTGACCGAGTAGATCGGTGCTGTTGGAGTAGATGTGATTTCTGCATCTTGATTTCCAAGAGTTTCAGTTGTTTCGGTTAGCATATTTGGTGCTTTCAGCGTTGTAGACGTAGCAAAAGACACAAGTTGAGACTTACGATGAAAATCGGATTTTTTATCGTAAGCCGACGATTTGTGCTATCAGACTGAAGATGCTATAACTAATTTCACCCAAGAAATTGAATAGATAGTTTGGTATACCGAGTAGACTCGGTAGAAAAATAAGACACATCAGAATCGGCATTCCGTAGCGTTCCAATTTTCCAAATTCGCGTGCCATCCGTTCCGGCAGCAAGCCTCTCACAACACTAAACCCGTCTAACGGAAAAAGAGGGATCATATTAAACGCCGCGAGAATGACACTAATACGTGCCATTAAAATTATTTGCGTGCTAATTTGAACATGCAGTTTAGATTCAGTCGGATTAAAAGGCGTAAATTCTATAATTAACCTAAGCACTGCCAAGATCACGAAAGCCAGGATGATATTCATGATGGGTCCTGCCCCCGCGATTATCATTAAGTCGCGTCTCCAGTTTTTAAGGTTGTATGGGTTTACGGGGACCGGCTTTGCCCACCCAAAAAAGGCACCTCCAAAAAAAGATGCGAGCAGAGGAAGTATTATTGTCCCAATCATATCAATATGGACACCTGGATTCAGCGACATCCGTCCTAAATCGCGTGCTGTTGAATCACCTAACATATCCGCGGATTTAGCGTGTGCCCACTCATGAAAGGTTAGCAGAATAATGAACTGTGTAACTATGAGAATTGCTGCAAAAGGATCGAAATTCGCCATTATGTATTTGGCACCGCTTGCAAGCCAAATCTTGCTATATAAAAGTCCGTAAGCGGGAATATGCCTCCTCTTTTTTTCTAATTTCTCCGTCTAACTGTGCGGCGAACAGCTTCCACAGTTGCGTTTCAAAAGATTTTCCCGGTTTTGCTCCTAACGCGATCAAATCTTTTCCTGTGATAAAGGGTTGAACCTTGCACAGGATAAAAAGGTAATCTTTTATCTTTTCTCGCTTCCATTCTGGTACAGTTGTGTCTACATAACCGAGTGCTAACGCTTCAATCGGATACGGTTTTAGCAATTGGTAAACCTCGCTCGGCTTTACTGTTTCCTTTAATGGCGTAAGTGTCTGTTCCAAGTGTTTATAAGCAGTGAGTGGTGTTTGCACCTGATAGAGATTTCCGTCTCCACATACATAAGTTTTCATGTTATCATTATCAACGATGCACCACATCCCATTTTGGTGTTCGATAGATGTGTTCTTTGACAACGGGAATCCGAGTTTTTCAAAGGCAGAATCTGTCACCTTTTCAAGCGAGACGTTGCGTTTCATTGCCTGTGCGCGGCTTACCAGTCGTTGGAGTTGATGCTCTAATACCAGTCTGAAACTTATTGCTTCAATTTGGTATATCGGCATATCGGTGCCGAGGAATGTCATCCAGCGGACCCGTTCTGGCTGAAATGCTTCATCTACGAGGTGTGCTGATGCCCAAGTTATTGCCTCTCCTGCCTTCTTATAATCGTAGGCGAAAGGAACCGATATATTCCACCCTGCGAAGGCAGCTTTCCATACGCCGAGGCGTGTGAGGTGTTCTACAATCTTCGCTGCATGCTTCTCAAGCAGCACGCTGTCAATTTCGTTGCGTATCCGTTCACCGCTGAGTTGTGGTAATACCGGAAGTGCCTCCCGAATCAGAGCCTCATCAGTTTCAGCGATGCGAAAGCCGTAGCGTCCAGCATACCGAGCAGCACGGAAGATACGCGTCGGATCGTCTATGAAACTCCGATTGTGGAGTACCCGAATGATGCCTGCTTCAAGGTCTTCCAGTCCACCTGTCTTATCAACGATAGTGCCGAATGCATTTATGTCTAAGCGCATCGCAAGCGCGTTGATTGAAAAATCGCGTCGGTACAGATCGTCAGTGATACTCCCGCGTTGCACTATAGGTAACGTGCCTGCGCCTTGATAAGTTTCACGCCGTGCGGTGACGAAATCCACTTTGGGCAGGTCGATATTTTCATGTGTGACGGTTGCAGTACCGAATTGCGGATGCACGTCCAATGTCCCGTTCCACCGGTCACACATCGCTTTGGCAACTTGGATTCCGTCTCCTTCTACAACGATATCGACATCGAGGCTCGGTCGTTTGAGGAGGAGGTCACGGACAAATCCGCCGACGAGGTAGGAGGCTTTTCCACCAACTTCACCGATTTCATATAACAGGTTTAAGATCGGTTCAGGGATATTGGATAGCATTTTTCTCATGTCAGACGAGGTTGCAGAACCGCACCGTATTTGAAGGAGAGAGGTACATCTTTAGGATACTTATACGAACGCGAACACACGCGTCGGTGCCCCGGAACTCCGTGCCAACTTTAGTGGCGCGATGACCACGTAGAAATGCGTCGGGAGTTGACTCAAATTGCATAGATCTTCAACGTGCGGGATACCGACTCCAAGGAAAACGAGATGCGCCGGAGGTAAACCGTCATGCAACGGTGGATGTCCGGCTACCGAGTCAATACTGCAGGCATCTGTACCGATGACTTTTATGCCTTTTTCGACGAGCAATTCAGCAGCATCTTCACTGAAACCGATCCACTCTCGGTTGAAGTTATCCTGATGATGAATCTGTCCATTCCCGTTCGCATAAAGACGATGCTATCTTGTGGAATCTCGCCGTTTTCGGCTATCCACGCCTTAATGTCTTCGGCGGTCACGGCATCGTTGGGTTTCTTAATCGCGGAAAAGTCCATTAAGACAGCGGGTCCCGTCAGTTTCTCCTTCGGAATCTCGGCGATAGTTGCTCCGCCGGGGTACATTAAACAGGGGGCATCCATGTGCGTAGAGTAGTGTCCAGACGTGTCAATACGGCTTTCAAAGTAGCCATCTTTTTCCAAAGTCGCTTGGTCATAAATTTTGGCAGGATCAATCGGCAGCTCACATGGACTATTTTCATCGACCACATAGGACAGATCCAGCACGTCCTGAAAATCAAGGTGCATTTATTGTGTTTCTCGCTCTCTTTCTTTATCTGTTATGAATATAGTATAGCACATATCCACGAAACAATTCAAGAAAATCATATTGACATATCAGAGGCATTCAGTTGTCAGTTGTCAGCGGTCAGTTATCAGGAAGATCGCGAATCGGAGCGTGCTTCTACAGCAGGTTTTTGAGCATTCAGAGATTTCTCCTATCGGAGAACTGAATGCCTTTGATTGACATATAGAGGTTTCGGTTCTGGTAATTCCAGAAAAGTGCATCCCTTTTTGTGTATAATACCAAATTAACGTGATTAGAAGTCTTTTGATCAAGTTAGCATCGCGAGGCACAGGGACCTCGCGCTACAAATGGGGTTAATTTGGTATAAGTTTCTACACAGATGTCGCCCCTCTGGGGCTTGGGGTCTGGGGGTGTGCGAGTTCTATACACATTTCGCCCCTCTGGGGCTGCTGAATGCATAGGTTGGATTGAACAAATTTGCTACACAGAACGTGAGTTTGACCTAAGCGTATAGTTGGCAACCGGACACCTTCTGACACAGTCGATGTTGGATTGTTGGGTTTGGCTATGTCTCTTTGTATGGACGTGTCCTTGAAAAGCAGGTTTTTGTTGGTAGAGTGAAGGGTTCTTGGTGATTCACGGCTCTACCCAACCTACGGGGCCCCTTCAATTTTATTATCGAACTCACGTTTGATTAGGCGTTATTAAAATAGTCCAATACGGTGTTATGCAGGACTCCATTTGTTGCTATGAGAGACGCTGTATCTTTCGTAATGGCTTGTCCTTGTATATCTGTTACCTTCCCACCTGCTTCCCGTACGATAACAGTGATGGCGGCGATGTCCCAAACGCTAATTGCCGCTTCGACGACGGCATCCGCCCTCGCAGAAGCCACGAGGTGATACATGTAGAAGTCGCCGAATCCTCTGCTGCGTGCAGCGTCAGTGATAAGATTGTAGATGCCGGGGAAGGTGCCTTTTTCTACAAACCACTTCAGTCCACCGTGGCATACCATTGCGTCTTTGGGTTGCGTCACACTGGAAACGGTTATCGGTTCGCCATTCAGGAATGCACCTTTACCGATTTCAGCGTAAAGAAGTTCGTTCAAAAGCGGTGCATTGGAAACGCCGAGGATGAGCTCCTCACCCTTCATTAGTGCAATCTGTGTGCCGAAGATTGGGATTTTACGGATGTAATTTTTTGTGGCATCAATCGGGTCGATAATCCAGAGGTATGGTGAATCTCCTTCTTCGATTCCATATTCCTCACCTAAGAATCCGTGGTCTGGAAATGTCTGTTTAATGGTTTCGCGGATCGCTTTTTCCGCGCCTCTATCGGCGAGAGTGACCGGCGTTTCGTCCTCTTTCATTTCGACCTTCATCGTATCGCTGGTGTAGTAATCGGTGATAATCTCTTCAGCATTTTTGGCTGCTTCCAATGCAACCTTTAAGAATTGGCTGGGCATAAATTCTCCTATCTATAGTGGATCCCAGAATTAATGGGACACTTTGCACCGGCACGGTTAGGAAACCGTGCCTACCGGGGGACTGCAGAAGTGTCTATTTATTTCTAAACTTTACTAAGCAATATTAAGAAACAAATTTTAGGTTTTGCGGACGAGTAGAAAAAAGGAAATAGGAAGAAACACTGTATTCGCTATCTTCCCAACTTCCATACTTCCAATTTTCCAACAGATATAGGAATCAAAAACATAAATTTAATATTGAAACTTGCTTATAATTGAGCGTGGTTCATTAATCTAACAGATTGTGGTACAACAAAGACCCTGTTTCGTAAAGACCACAATCTAACAGATTGTGGTACAACTAAGGCATTGATTCCTATGATTGCAGTTGCGGTGATTTATGAACCACTCTCATCTAATTTGTGATGTAAAACAGCACATTAATATACCAGATATTTTTTACCGGAGTGAAACTGCTGGGCAATAAAGTCCATTCCGTTCTCGGAACCACCACGTTCCTTCTGAACGTTTTGTCGCGATGTCTGTAAAATGATAATCGTAAAGCGTTGCACGGATATAGCGTGGCGGTGTGTCAGGAAACGGGTTTTCCGCCAACAACTGCAAGACTTCAGGTTTACCTTGTAGCAGTGCTCCTATGAAATGGGGGAACCAAGGCGTATTTCGATAACTCCCTTGAAGGGCGGCGAACCACATCTGCCAATCCAGTCGCGGTTGATGCGGCGCAACCCATTTGGGGGCACTCGTGAGTTTACTGGGTTTCCATCGGAAATGGTAAGTCTTCCACGTTATTCGGTCATTACTGCCTTCGACAATAATTTCGGGGCGCGATTCGGTCATATCTGCGAAAAGTCCGTAGGTGTTCACACTCCGAAACGGTCTAATCCAAGCGACATCAGGAAACCGCACATCTCTAAAGAGTTGCCCGCCGAATCGGATGCCACTCAACACAAAAAGAAGCGTTGCCACGACTGCTATGCAGACACGCCTATATCGGTGAGGTGATCGTTCAACGGATTGGAAACTGGGCATGAACCGTTTGGATAATAGACCTTTCCACGTCACGTCATCAATGAGAAGGATACACAGCGCGATTGTCAGCAGATTAAAAAAGCAGTAGTTACCTGTGAGTAGGATCAGCAATTGCAGTCCGAGCAACCCGATACATCCTACAGTACGTAACCGTCGTGGGGCGAAAATTAGAAACGGGACGACGAGTTCAACGGCGAACATACCGATAACTGAAATTTCGTGCAACCACTCTGGCAACTGATGTGCATACCACCCGAACCATGTCGGCAACGGCTGCGTTTCATAGTGGAAGTTGAGGGCAGTGAGGTTTCGCCACACCGCATCGCTCGCAAGTTTGACGAACCCGGAAGCGAACATCAACCGAAACAGGAGCCAACGTAGGAGCCATAGAAAGGCACCGGAGGGTTGAGACACACGTGTGAATGTATCACGGATTCGTAGCGGCGCGAAGAATATTGCCAAAAGTCCGGTTTCTAAGAGCAGCACGTCCCACTGGAAACTGAAAAAAACCTGCCCCACTGTCACAAGCGACAGATAGAGCATCCATAAGCCGGTTAAAGTAGCAGTCGGAAAGAAACCTGCGATTAAGACTAAAGACAGCACAACACCGCCAGCACACAGGAAATGGAGGCAAGCATCTGAGGGGTTCAACCAAAACAACGTTGGTAGAAGGTAGTAGCCTTCGGTTCCGATTTGTTGATGAACTGCTCCTAAATACTGCTCCGCCGGTAATATCCCGTTGCTCCCCACCAATCCGTGAATCTGCACCCACAGAGACAGAAAGGCAATAAGATAGATGCAACCGAGGGCACGCAGGAACAACCAACGTGAAAAATAGAACGTTGTTCGCTCGGTATGTGTTCCCCAAAACCAGCGCGTTAGTGTGGAGAAAAACGGACGGTGCTGTGCAACAAAGCGGTAGGTTCCCTCCGACACGCTCTTGAACCCGAACAGATGATAGTAGCACCAGAGGAGTAAACCGTTGTTCAAGGCACGAAAGACAGCCTCTGCCCCGCTCAAAACTGTGCTGTTCTGGAGGATTAACTGCACCGAATTTTCATAAGCTGAAAGCGGTATTTCTGGGAATTCCGCAGCGACTTCTTGATACGGCGCGTAACCGATTCGGTCGCCAGTGATGTGTTGCCATTGGGCAATCCAGTATCGGCAAAAATCGCAGTCATTATCGTAAATAAGGAGCGGTTTGCTGCTTTGTGGATGCATCGAAGATTTTCGGTGGTGTATGCCGATACTTAAACTTTCGGACTACGCGTTGGCGATCAATTCCATGCCTTGTGAATTTTGGCGATGGCTTCCACAATCTGGTCCATATCCTTTTCTGATCCGAGAAAGAGATTTTGGAAAAGCCACATGCTCTGTTCACAAACTAAGGCAGTGTTTGGACAAGGCAATGACCGGATGAGATGCGGATATTTCTTCGCGACGTATGCCATTCCCGGTTCCTCCGAAAGCGGAGAGCGGTAGCCGATGGAACACGGAATGCCTTCAGCAGAAAGTGCATTGACGAACTCCTGCCGAGGCTTGCCACCGAAACCTTCAGGGTTATACTTCAAGCAGTAGAGGTGATACCCGTGCTTTGTAACCCACGGTGCAAGTTGTGGCGGTGTGATACCTTCAATGGTCTCTAATGCGTCGGAAAGATAGGCAGCGTTCCGGTTACGGCGGTCGGTTTGTGCCGCTAAGAGTTCTAAGCGCACCAGTAGGATCGCAGCGAGGTATTCTGACGGACGGTAGTTCCAACCGAGTCTCGGATATTCCCATCTCGCGCCACCTGGGGCACGTCCTACATTCATAAAAGCACAGACCCGGTCGTGAACGTCTTTATCGTTTGTTGTAACCATGCCGCCTTCACCGGAGGTTAAATTTTTCGAGGCTTGAAAACTAAACGCGCCGACATCGCTGAGGGAACCGACCTTTTTCGTCTGGTATTCGGCACCGTGTGCTTGTGCGCAATCTTCGATAATCGCAAGTTGGTGACGTTGGGCGATTTCTTGTAAGGCACCCATATCTGCCGGATGACCACCGAGATGGACAGGTAGGATTGCCCGCGTTTCGGGACCAATAGCCGCCTCCACCGCTTCAGGGTCAATGGTGAATGTCTCTGGTGAAATGTCTACAAACACCACGGTGCAGCGACGTTCCAAGACAGCACTTGCAGTCGCTACGAACGTATAGTTTGGGACGATAACCTCTCCGCCATCGCTGAAGCCGTCAAGATCCAGCGCACCGGCTAAGGCGGCACTAATTGAATCGGTGCCGTGTGGCATGAAGAGCGCGTAGTTTGTTCCAGTATACTGCGCGTATGCTTCTCCCAAACGCTCAATCATCTTACCGCCGGAGCCTTCGTTCCCACTCAAGTATACTTCCTTGAGCAGCGGCTCAATCTTGGATTCCCACTCATCGGGTGTATTGAGTGGCCATGCTGACCACGGATTGTTTTCTATGTTGCGGATAGGCGCGCCGCCTGAAATCGCCAGTCGGTTGGACATACAAATCTCCGATCTTCTCTATTAATTTGCATTCTGTGAGCGTTTGGAATCAAGTTGTTACACGAAATCAACTACTTACGGTTTCAGCTTCAATACTTTCATGAGTTATCTGTCAAGACGGATAGGATTCCCTTTTTCGTCCAGATAGACGACTTCCCATCCTTCCGGTTCTACACCTTCGTTCAGGAGATCAGACTTCTGTTTCTCAGAGAGTTCCGGTCCCTTAACCGATATTATCTCTCCGTTTTCCGATTCAATTGTGGAGCTGGTCGTATGCAGGATCCAATGCCCTGATTCGGTTTTTTGTAGGTAAATTCTCCCCGGAATCTTGGGTAACGCGTTTTCACCTATCACGGTCCAGTCTTTGATATCTGGGACAGCTTGCTTCGCTTCATTGACAAGTTTATGCTTATGTTGATACTTCTGGATCTCGGTGTCAATATATTCTGCTTTAGCTGTTTTCCAGTTATCTCTGGTGTGAAATTCTTTTAAAAGCAGAGCCGATCGGATATTGAAATATCCATCATACGCCTTGAAATTCTCTATCGTAACCCCTTTATTAAGGAGCATCTGCAGCCATTCTTCACGTGGATATTTAGCATCCATATCTATGAGTGTAAACGCAAGGTGGCGTTTTTCGCCGTAGGATGTCTCAGTAGCAGTCGCCCACTTTGCGTTTGATGCTCGAGATGTGTATCTTGCATCAAACGCTTCCATGAGGGCTTCGACAGTTTGAGGTCCCGTATACGGCTCTGTTGGTGCCTCGGAACCCAACCCTCTCCCCACCTCGGGATTCAATATCGCGTTACATCCAACAAAAGTAGTTCCAACAATGAGCAAGAGTAGCGTCGTTAGCGCAATGTTTTTCATGGATTTTCTCGTGTTCCTTGATCAGGGTATCAAAACGAAGTTTATTCCCTATATTTTGGGGGAAATTTTTCGTGAAGCGTGCATGCATTCGTCTATTCTATTAAGTGTACTATGTTATCCAGAAAACTGTCAAGGAAAAAGCGGTTAGGACTTATACCCACTTAGCTTGATTAGAAGTTTTTTGATCAAGTGAGCCTTGCGAGGCACAGGGACCTCGCGCTACAAATTGGGTTAATTTGGTATTACGCAGCGCGTTCAGAAGTCCCCCTGATAAGGGGCGGGGAATGCCATACGGGGAATGCCATACGGCATTCATACCGTTGATTCGCATTCATACCCGGGGAAGCCCACACGGGCTTCATACCGTTGATTCTGATTCTTTAGGGGGTTTAAAAAGCAAAAATCTACCATCGCGTCTAAATTTGCGTAAGCCCTGCTCATGTTGATCTTGCTGATGAAAAATTTACCCAAGGATTCGATTCGGAGACTGGGACCGATTGAGAACTAAAGAAATATGGTTGTGATACCGAAGACGATGCCAGCCAAAACCGCACCTGCGAGCGCATCAATCGCATAGTGAAATCTTCCGTAAACAGTGCTGAGAGTCAGTCCCAAACACATCGGTAGTAGAATTAGAAACGCTGTGCTATCATAACGAAGTGCACAGAGCAACACAGTTACTGATAACGAAACGTGCGAACTTGGAAACGCCGTGCCTTTCGACGAAGCTCTTGAGACCACTAAATGTGCCAATCTAAAGAAAAAACCTTGGGACAGTTTACCTTGGATCTTTTCAAACAAGTATCGGGGACCGGTGGTAGGTAGAAACGGATAACAGAGTAGACTCAGATTAAACGCGAGTGTCTCCGCAAAGACTGTTTCTTGGAACGGACCTATCCGCCCACTGAAATAGAGCCATGCCGCTAAAAACACAGTCATGACGTAGTAACTAAAATAGCAGAGATGTAAAATTTCTGATAGAATCATGGAAGGAAATCGATCGCTCAATTCAAGACATGGCATCCCTTTAAAGACCTGTTTTTCCCAGTAGATCACCGTTTCATCGAAATAACGTTGAAACACCATCTGCGTTAATTTCTCTATCTCGATATAGAAAAGCGCGATAGTGGATAGTGGATACCAATCCCGTAGGAATTGCAAAATTAAGGGTGTATATTCATTGGTGAATGTCAGTGATACAATGCCAATAATACAGCACCCGCGCGCAAGCAGATAGAGGTGCCAGCGTGTGACATTTTTGTGGAAAATCAGGATTAGTACACCCGTGAGTACTAAGTACCCGAGGGCAACCCAATCGTAGGGGAGAAAATTCATAGTTCGGCGTTCAGTGTAACGTTGTCGGTTTTCTACAGAATTTATCCATAGGTGTCAATTTAAGAAAAACTGCCTCGGCGCATCGTAGGTTGGGTAGAACGGATGCCACCAAAACGGTAAAAATCATAGAAAAATGAAGTTTTCTCCATACACACCACATCAAGTAGAAACCGAGTGAAACCCAACGCTTTTGTTGTGAAGTATCCGTGCCTCTGACGGTATGAAGTTGGGTTTCACTACGTTCTTGCGTGTATATGCAGCCTATTGGGTTTGATGTGTGTTTGAAACACCGAGGTCTGTCTTCTCAACGCCGTTCAACCCAACCTACGGGAGTACGGAAACCCTAAATTGACACCTATGGATTGTCACACGGAATGTAGGAAAAAGTTCCACAATTCTCTCACATTAGTTGTCAGTCATTAGCGTATGGATCGCATCTACTGCTGTCTCCGTATCTTGGAGCGGCGTGTTCGGCACACGCGAGGTGAGTGCATCGGTGATGTGCTGTCTTAATCTGTCAAGTCTACACCGGCGCACGATGGCATGGTGTTCCATATATTGGTAAACTTTATACCGCTTCGGTTTTCTTGAAGTTCCTCCTGAGAGTGTTAGCACGATAACCGGGCGTCCACTGCTCGCCGCCTCACACACCATTGAGAAGCTATCTGCGGTGACGATAAGCAGGTCGCTTAAGGCGAGGATGGCTTGATACGGGTTCTTCAGTTCTGACGGTATATCTGGTTCAATGAAGAGCGGACACCCGTCACTCTGTTTAAGGGTTGATGCCAAATGTGCTGTCACTTCTGACGGCGTTCGACGGGAAGTCGTCACCAATATCTGCGCATCCATTTCTGTTACGACTGCCTTGCAAATCTCACTCAGTTGCTCAGCGTCTGCAGTCGTGATCGTTTCGTGTCGATCAGTTCCACCGAGAAGTATACCGATACGCGGGCAGTCCGATAGGTTTAGTTTATCCTCCAATCGTTTCCGATCGGCGTTCAGAGTGTCTGGCGAAATAGGATTTGGGACCCCGACTGTTTTGCAGACATTGTCCTTACGTCTCGGACTGTTATGCCATGAAAGCATCGGGAGAATCGCGAGATCGAAATAGCGGACCCCCAACGGTGAAGGTCTACGACACGTGACCGTCTTGGCATCGAGAACTTTCCCAAGGAGCAGGTTGACAGCGGCAACAGATGAACCGGTTGAGAGAATAATATCAGCAGTTTGGAGGTGTGTCAACGCGCTGTAAGCCTCGGCGGTGAGACTCCATCGCAGGAGCGTGTGAATGAGCGACTTAGGGAGTGGCGTGCCACCGAAAACACACATAAAAACGCGCAGGAAATTATCACGCCACTTATGCCGGAATTGTATCTCAAGCCATTCCGTTTGACATTCGGGTATTTTTCCGACAATGCCTAAGGATTGCTTGTAATGTCCGGGTTTATTGTCGCTTAAGATAATAACTTTCATTAAAGTAGTACTAAACTTTGGACAATTCGTATCACATTTAGGTTGAATTTTCAAAGATTGAGGAATTTTTCTACGAGTTTCACACATCCCAGAACTTTGAGAAAAATAATGGAAGATCACGGAGAAGCGGAAACCCCCCAGTTTGCTAATAGTCTATGCTACAAGGACACAGACTAACAGTCTATGCTACAAGGACACAGACTAACAGTCTATGCTACAAGGACACAGACTAACAGTCTATGCTACAAGGACACAGACTAACAGTCTATGCTACAAGGACACAGACTAACAGTCTATGCTACGGAAGAGGGGCTGAGCGGAAACCTTTGGTCATCTTAAAATTGTCCAAACTTTAGTAAAGTAGTAGGCATACGCCGTATGCCGTAACCTGCTTAATTTTGGGCTGTTGACGCTAAATTATAGGCAATCAACTCCGTTACGCCGTGTTCGTCCTTGACTTTGATAATGCCGACATGCGGAGCAAACCATACTGTCTGATTCTGTTGCGTTGTTTCGGCTTCCGAAAAAAGGGTGTGTGTGATTTCTGTCTGATATTCGATCTGATACGTTTTCTCGAAACTCCCCGCAGGCGTTTCAAGTGGACCCTCGGCAACGACCTCTCCCTTAACACTTATGTGTACCTCGAAGGGGAACTGCAGGAGGACGAGATTCTGCAAAATAATGCTCCCGTTGACATTCGTCCTGAAGGCATCCCATTGGAAATTGGCAGTCAACGGCAACTGGAAGAAAACAAATTCGGGGTGTGTGATCGGCTCTACTGCAATGTCCAATTCCAAGCCAGCGAATTCGTCCGCTACCGAAGCAGGAAGTTCATTTTGAACGTAACGATCTATCTTTTCACCGATGGCGAATAAAACTTGGCTATCCGTAACGCGAAAAGCATCGGATTTCAGATAGTCAAATTCCGTTTCAGAGACCGGTGGTGTGTAGGTAAAAATCTGAAAACTTTCGCCTTGAATACTATTTCCATCAGTAACCGCTCGCGTCCACTCGGATCCATCCGGATTCCGATAGACCCATCTGCTTCCGACAGCATCAGGGAAGTAGTTCGGTGTCTGTTCTATCGGCGCAGGCGTTTCATCAGAACCGCATCCGAATAGAATAAAAATAGCACAGAGAATCAGAGAAGTCAATCGCATTTTATTTTTTCAGTGCGTCTGCTACCAGTTGTTCTAACGCGTCCCCTCTTGCTTTGTGCGTAATTAATTTGCCCTCTCTGTCAATAAGCCACTGCGTAGGGATACCCGTGATATTATACTGCTGTAGGAGTGGATCATCTCGCTTACCACCGGTGTAAATTTGCCGCCACTGGATGTCGTTCTCTCTAATGTAGTCCCGCAGTTCCGTTTCCGTATCATCAAGACTGACCCCGATGATGTCAAACTCTTGATCCTTATAGGTATCGTAGACTTTTTTGAGATTGGGCATTTCATCAATGCAGAAACCGCACAAGACTGCCCAAAAATCGAGTAAGACGACTTTTTCGCGATAGTCCTGAAGCGAAATCGGATTTCCATTGAGGTCGGTCACTGAAAATTCGGGCACGGGCTTTCCAATCAATTCATACGTAGGATCAGCCTTGCGGTCATATACGTCGGCGAGTTCAATATTTCCTAACTTCCTATAAATGTAGGCAAGTCTCCAGAGGATAGGTTCCGCGTCGGGGTGCTGCCGCTCAGCCTCCTTAAAAGCCTCAAGCATATCCTCATATCGACCTATTTCGTTAAGCATGCCGAACAGCATACGATACCCCGGAAGGTCTGGTTCTATAACTGACTGGAAACGCTTAATAGCCGCATCAGCGGCTTGTTCGTTGCCGGTTTTAATGTAAAGCTGGACGAGCGGGTTATAGAGGTTAGAGAAACGTTTATCATCCGGGTGTCGCGCAAGGGCATCTTCAAGAGCAAGGATGGCCGCTTCGTGGCTACCGTAAAGATCTTCCGGTGTGGATTCCCAAACTGCGGATGACTTGTAGATCTTTGAAGAGAAACTCAGATTCAAACAATGAAAATCTTCATTCGCGTGATGTCGGCAACGGACAAGTGGTATGACATCCCCATACACCTCGCGTTGTTCACTTTTTTCCTCTCGGTATTCTGGGTGAAACTGGTACCCATAACTCACCGGCATTTTCGGATCTGTGTTCTCGGAAAAGATTGTCTTGCCACCCTCTTCGTCCGCAGGGCAGATCAAGATGTTTGCATCTGCCAAATGTTTCGGATGGAGATCTGAAAGCCACACTGGAAAATCACCGTGTTCTTTCTGATAGGCGTGAATTGCCTTGTCGATAGCACGCAAGTTTTGGGTGCAGATTTCAACGTTTTTTTCATTCTGTTCCATTGGAGGATCTGCTGCTTCCGAATTAGCGAAGCGAATCAGCGAGTTCAATACGGTTCCTACGGTCAAAATTATTTTCATCTGATTGTCCTCTTTTCGTTTTTCAGCATTCGTTGATAATATTGGGCATTCTTTGGTCGTTTATCGGAGCGTTGCCTAAACTTAACGTCAGTTCGACTTAAACATTTCGTCCACCTAAAGGTCCCGTTTTCGCGGGTCAAAGACATAAATTGTAGCGCAAATTGTTAGTTTGTGGCGTATTCCGCGCAAACTAATGAAGTTTAAAAAAACGTGAGTTCGGTAAAAGGTTCTCCACAAACACGAGTGGACTGTGTGGCTTCAGCAACGCTTTGGATACTTAGATACATAGCACTCCGCTGGAGTGCGAGAACGTTTATAATCTGTTTCTATAGATATATCACGCCTCTGGCGTGAGGAGGTAGAACATAATGAAGGTGTATAAACACATCCTGTCAAAGCGTTTGAAGGTGTGCGTTTGAAAATCGGTTTCCTTGCTCCAGATGAAGTTTAAGTATTTAAACGGGTAATTTTCGGTTTCCTTGTCGGGACCGGTGCGGTTAGGAATGCAGATCGCATTTGGGTGAGTACACCGCAAAACCGCACCTACCGGGTTTGGGATTCGAGCCCTAATTACCCAATTTATTTGTTAATCTTCATCTGGCGTGAGGAGGTAGAACATAATGAAGGTGTATAAACACATCCTGTCAAAGCGTTTGAAGGTGTGCGTTTGAAAATCGGTTTCCTTGCTCCAGATGAAGTTTAAGTATTTAAACGGGTAATTTTCGGTTTCCTTGTCGGGACCGGTGCGGTTAGGAATGCAGATCGCAAATGTAAAGCAAAGACAAATTTTGCCGCGTGTGGGAAACCAAATTTGGGTGAGTACACCGCAAAACCGCACCTACCGGGTTTGGGATTCGAGCCCTAATTACCCAATTTATTTGTTAATCTTCATGCGGAGTGCTATGTCTATTAGACATTATATTAATTTAATCTTGAGGTATAGGATACTCCCAAGGTCTGAAGTTTAATCTAAAGTTGTGTAAGCCACAGCAAGTTTCCATGACGAAATCAGCGAATCCTTTCTTGTAGTTTCGCAACTTATCTTTGACGATGCGAAACCTTTTGATGCCAGCAATAGCGTGTTCAACGCGTATGCGTATTGAAGAAATCTCGCGATTCTTCACTTTTTCTTCAGGTGTCAAGTCTCGACCTTTTAGCTTCTTTTGCGGTTGAATGATCTTGACATCAGGACAGGTAAACCCTTGAAAACCGGTATCTTGATACAAAACACTCCCAGGCGGTGGCGAATAACCCGCCATGTCAGCAATACGCTTGTCGTGGATGCGTCCTTCATACGACGGTGTAAGAAACACGACTTTGCTATCGGCATTGATCAGGATATTGTTTTTCACGGTATGTTGCTTCTTTTTACCACTATAATATGCCTGCTGTGCTTCTACATCTTTGGGACGCTGAATCGGACGCTCTACACCATCATGAAAAAAAAAGATGTGAAACCGGAGCGTCAACCGAAGGGGTTTGCGAAGATTCATCAGAAACTGAGGGCTCTCTTTCCCGAGAAGGCAGCTCTCCAAGATCTGCCAATGCCTCATTGACGATCGGTAAAAGTAAATGAATCCACTTGTTCGCAACGGGTTGATCCATACTAAAGACCGCACCCAGGACATCTTGCGTCATCGCTTTTCGCAGGTACATCAAGATAAAGAGCAACATGTCTTCAGTGCTTGGAAAGCAACTATTTTTATAGAGCGTATATTGCCGTTTCTTCCGGTCTTTACCATCAAGCGTTTTTGCTTCAACGAACCCCAAGAACCGCTTGGAGAACGACGGCAAGAGTGCTGAGAACTCTTCGGGTGTAAAGCCTGTCAGCGACAGAAGTTGTTTCGGTTTATCCTTGAGAACTTCATAACGAATCATCTGTTGGTCTCCTATACTTTATTTTTTCTCAGTCTATCATAGACCAACTAAAACTTACAACTAAATCATTATAATGTCTATTGATCCTGAAATCTCCATTTATGTTGATAAGTCGCCATAAGTCGAACTCACGTTTTGAAAGTATAGTATAACACAATGTCTTGGAAAGTCCACTATTTTTTGACGTTGGTTCATTATTCACATTTTCTTGTGGGAGGGGTTTATAACCCCGATTTGTCCGGTATCTCAATCCCAACTTTTGATAAAATATTGACACACCTATATTCACAGGGGCATTTAGTTTTAAACAAATTCTCGGATTGTCTAAATTTTTGGATCCTCTTTTTCAAGTCCGGCGCGGTTCCAAACCGCGCCTACCGGGCCTGGGGGCCAAAATTGGACGAAAAAACCGAGAACTAAATAGCCCTGCCTATATTCAGGTTTCTCCTTGCTTTAGATCCGCAAAGCTGCTATCATACCAACATGCTGCAACTCAATCTCAAGCCCAGTCACAAAGCCATCCGCGACTACTATGCTACGCTGCAGCAGTATGACCGACACGCTGTCACACACGAAGGTGCAGTCAGCAACCCTTTCGCCTTTTTACTCGATAGTTGTGCAAAACAGGTGAACGCCACGCTTATCCCCCAATATGCGATGCGCACTGCAAACGGAAAGCGTATCGTTATTGATGGCGCGATCCTCGACGAATTCGGTCTCCCGTTCGCTTATTGGGAAGCGAAAGATATAGACGACGATCTCCGCAAAGCGGTAGCAGAAAAACGGGAGGCGGGCTACCCTCTCGATAATACTTTCTTCCAAACGCCACAGCGCATCATCCTATACCAAAACGGACAGGTCGCTTTAGACTTGGACATCACCGAACCCGCGCAATTAATTGCAGCACTCCAGCATCTGTTCGCCTACGTCCCACCCGCATTGGATAATTGGCAGACCGCGGTCGCGGATTTCAGAGAACATGTACCGGACCTCGCAAACAGGTTGAAAGAACTCATCGACCAACGCCACGAAACGGATCCGGCGTTCAAAGAAGCGTTTGCCGATTTCTATGAGACCTGCCGTACCTCAATTAACCCGGAACTCTCACAGGATGCCGTCGAGGAGATGCTCATCCAACACATCCTCACTGAACGCATCTTCCGCACCGTTTTTGAGCGATCGGATTTCACGCGTAGAAATATCATCGCACGTGAGATTGAAAACGTCAGCGACGCTCTCATGCGGCATGCCGTGAGTCGTGACGCGTTTCTCGCACCGTTGGATCGGTTCTATGTCGCCATTGAACAGGCAGCGACGCTCTGCAATGACTTCTCCCAAAAACAGCATTTTCTCAATACGTTTTATGAGAAATTTTTTCAAGGGTTCTCCGAGGATGTCGCAGATACGCACGGCATCGTCTACACGCCGCAACCGATCGTCGATTTCATGGTGAAAAGCGTGGAGCATATTCTTAAAACCGAGTTCAACCGATCGCTGTCGGATACGGGCGTGCATATCATTGATCCGTTTGTCGGGACAGGCAACTTCATCGTCCGGCTCATGCAGGATATTCAAGGCACAGCGTTGGAGGAGAAATATCGGCATGAACTCCACTGCAACGAGGTGATGCTCCTACCCTACTACATCGCCAGTCTCAACATTGAACAGGCGTTCTTTCAACGGACAGGGACATATCTGCCATTTGAAGGCATCGCACTTGCGGACACATTTGAGCTGCTTGAGCAGGAGCAAGGCGAATTCTTTACGCGTGAGAACACAGAACGTGTCAAGAAACAGAAAGCAGCGGATATGTTCGTCGTGATCGGCAACCCACCTTACAACATGGCACAAGTGAACGACAGCGACAACAATAGAAATCGAAAATACGAGGTAATGGATGCACGAATTACGGAGACTTACGCCGCAGATTCCAAAGCGACACTCAAAAATGCACTCTACGATCCGTACGTCAAAGCGATTCGATGGGCATCGGAACGAATTGGAGAAGAAGGTGTTGTCACCTTCATAACAAACAACGGCTTTCTCGACGGTTTGGCGTTTGATGGCATGCGAAAACATCTCGCAGAAGATTTCGACACGATTTACATTCTGGACTTAGGTGGAAACGCACGGAAGGGATTGAAAGTCTCGGATGCAAATGTGTTCGGGATTCGGGTCGGGGTGAGTATCAACCTGTTTGTCAAGACAAAGCAGGATCAATCCGAAACACCCCGTATTTTTTACTATTGTACCGATGAGATGTGGAACAGGAAACAGAAATTCGATTTTCTGACTGAACACAAACATACAGGCAATATCACATGGCAGGCGATTGAACCGAACAAAAAATACACATGGCTAACCGAAGGGCTCCGCGTTGAATTTGAGACCTTTATCCCAATGGGAACTAAAGCAGCAAAGACTGCAAAAGGTGAAATAACGGATGTAATTTTTAATATCTACTGTCGCGGTATCGCAACCGGTCGCGACGCTTGGACTTACAATTTCAACCGAAGTATCCATACTGAAAATATACGTCGGATGATTGAAACATACAATGCAGAAGTTGATAGATGGAAGCGTCGGGAAAATCAGCGGACAAATGTCAGTGATTTTGTAATTTATGATGACACGAAAATTAAATGGGATCGCGAATTACGTCAGCAGTTGCAACGCGGTAGGCTTGCCAAATATAAAGAAAACAAGGTGCGAACTTCACTCTATCGCCCATTTACAAAATCCAATTTGTTCTTCGACCGGGTTTTGAATAATTGTGTCTACCTGTTTCCATCCATCTTTCCAACACCTGAGACAGAAACAGAAAATCAAGTGATGTGGGTTAAGGTCGGGAGAGATTGGCCGATGTTCGTACTAATGGCAAACCAAATCCTAGACTTACTACCACAGAGCGGTTCTCAATGCTTTCCCTTTTACACCTACAACGAAGACGGCACAAACCGACAAGAGAATATCACCGATTGGGCGTTGGCGGAATTCCGAACTCACTATAACGATGACACCATCACTAAGTGGAACATCTTCCACTATAACTACGCGCTCTTGCACCATCCCGCCTACCGTGAGACATACGAGATGAACCTCAAGCGCGACTTACCGCATATCCCGTTTACCGAAGATTTCTGGGGGTTTGCCAACGCTGGTGCTACGTTAGCAGACCTCCACGTTAACTATGAATCCGCCCAGAAATATGATGGACTAAGCTATATCGAAACACCCGGGATGACGGTGGATTGGCGCGTCGAAAAGATGAAGTTCTCCAAAGACAAGACGCAGTTGAAATACAACGACTTCCTCACACTGGACGGTATCCCAGCGATGGCTTATGATTATAAGTTGGGCAATCGTTCTGCATTGGAGTGGGTAGTGGATCAGTATCGTGTGAAGGTGGACAGACGGAGTCGGATTGTGAACGATCCGAACCGTGCCGGCCAACCGCGATATATCGTTGACCTCATCGCCAGCGTCATCACCGTTAGCCTGAAGACAGTGGAGATTGTTAACGGCTTGCCGCCTCTGTAGGATCTCGCTTCCATTACCCGCTCCAAGCACACTTCGGTTTGTAGTAGTGCGATTCATCGCACGTTTCAAAACTTAATCAATTACGCATTTCATCCCGCCTTTAAGAGGCCTCGGTCTCTTCTTCACCAAAGGCTTTACGAATTGTTTGGAAAAGCTTGATGGCTTTTTCTTTGGTTTCCGGGGGTAACTCGCTGGCGTTTTTCATACTACTAAGTCTTTTTCGCAATCGCTTTGCCACCGATCCCTTGTTTCGGTTTTTTATGCCTTCTTTCTTCAATGCCCTCTTAACTCTGTTCCAAAGCATGTCCTCACCTTGCAGCGTAATCCCATCTAATTCTTGGTAGGTTTCCTTAACACTCTCCAGATAGAAATTATCGGGAAAAAGATCTTCAATAGCGAAATCGCCGCTGGCACCTACAGCGTCCCCGAGTAAAATAGCAGTAGTATTAGATTCTTTATATATCATAAGCCATTCTTCATCTAACGTTTTCTTGGCGGCGCGCCCTTCATTATCTGAATCAAACAAAGCAACCACGTCAAGGTTCTGTCCAATCATAAATATAACCACAGGAACGACTTTAGGAGCACCGTATCCCGCTGTAATAAAAATATCCTCTGGTAGTCCACCTTTTCCATTCTGTTGCAACAGGTCTGATAATTCCATTAAAATCCAATAGTCATGGACTCCTTCTACAACAAGATTGCGACGAGCAACGAAGAAACTGTGTGAAGCATTCATTTCTAACGCTGCTCGAAGCACACGTCTTGCTTCAAGTGAACTTTCGACGAAATCGTTTGTAACAACGCTCCCGTTTTCCGTTTCTGCTAACACTCGGATCCGTTCAGGATGTTTCAAATCAATCATGAAAGGAAGATGCGTCGTATAGAGAAGCGTATTTTCCTTGGCATATTTCTCAAGGCTGGAAAGTAACTTTCCCTGGGCTGTTGGATGAAGATGCAGTCCGGGTTCATCTAAAAGAATAACACAGTCCTTAAATGTTTCTTTAGTTTCGTGCATCAGCATGAGTTCAAAAGAGAAATCCCACTGAAAGCCTTTTGATCTTTCCTCCAATTCAATGAGAGACAGATCATGATCGTCCGTTACATAAGTAAAGAAAAGCGAATTCACAACTCCGTACCGAACTTTATAATTGCGTTGAGGAAATCGTCCCTTGATTTTTCCCGTTAGAATAGTGGCACCGTCATCAATATCCCGCAGCAGTTTTCGGGATTTTTCTGTATTGTCCATCTGTCCAATGCGAACGAGTTCGTCCAAGTCAAGATCAGATAGCTTAAGGATCGTAAGAAATGTTTTATCTGCCTCCGTTAATCGGTTCTGGTTTTCCCGAGATTGAATTTCCTCAAGGTGAGCATTGCCGGTAAATGTTCTGTAATCGTCCATGTAGATAAACGTTGGTAAATGGTTTATAAGGTACATGTGGACTCTTGATTGATATACGGGTAATCCCTGAAGATTCTGTGCAAGTTGATTAAGGTTTTTAAGGTATTGATTGATAAACTTACCTTCAATACTGTACGAAGAGTAGTCTTGTTGAGCTCTTTTCTGTCGCAACGAAGTTTGGTGTTCCTGAACTAATTGTCCCAAATCAGTGAATCGTCTCTCATTTACAAAGCGTTTTACTTCGTTAAGGCAGGCATCAGCACATAATTTAAATTCTTTACTGAAATTGTTTTGTGCCTCTGGTAGGGTACCTAAAATGGTATCAATCTCAACGGGAAGGGATTCTGGCAAGAAACTTTCTTCGTCAAAAATTACTTCTAAGTGCCCCGCGTAATTTCGTGATACTTCTATAGTATCAGGATTTTTTTCTCCATCGGTAATTTTGGAGATATCCTCTTTTTCTTCATCTGAGAGTCGAAACTTTGCCCGACAGACTTTATGTTCTTCGCGCTGCTCCTCTCGGCGACTACGGGGCCATTCGTTTGCTATTTCGTATGGCTTTGGATTGTAAGGATTGAGTTTATGGAGTGCCTTCAGAAGCGAAGTCTTCCCAGATTCATTTTTACCAACGAACACTGTCAAATTGTCTATGTTGACCCAGCCAGAGTCAATAATTCCTTTGTACATACGAACGCGAAAAGCAATTAATTCCATAGCAGCTTACAAAACCTCTAAAATTGGAAGATGGGTATAGTTCCGAAATATTCTCCGTATCCCTTGTTCGTTCTGAAAATGAGCCTAATGTGCGAAACAGAGTCATAGAACGTGTATCATAAAGTCCGACGCTTCTGTACGACGTTTATGCAGAAAAACTGAATTTCACACGTTTATAGCTATAGCAATTATTGTGCCAATTCCTCGAAAAAAGTGGGTTATCTGTGTGCTACCTTGAAATTGCAAGCGTATTTTGTGCTGTCAACGCCCTAAAATATAGACAATCACTAAGTTCATCAAAAAACGCGCCAGCGTTCACATTTTTTAAAACCCAGTCTCATTGAGGGAACAGAAAACTGATTGTAATCCTTTCTCTACTGTCAATATGCAAAAATTGTAATTTAATGCGCAAAAATTGTATTAACGTGCAAAGATTGCCTTATTAGATATTAGGATTTTTGGAATGTGCCATTTAATGGAGAGCATCGCGAGGTTGGGAAACCTCGCCTATCGAAATGTTTTAGGATTGTTTGAGTCAAATAGGTACAGTTACAAACCGTACCATAGGTGTCAATTTAGGGTTTCCGTGCTCCCGTAGGCCCCATACGCTGATCGCTATGGGGACCCCGGGTAGAACGGCGTTGAGAGGGCGGATGTCGGTGGTTCAAATACACCTCAAATCCAATAGGCTGTGATATACACTCAAGAACAGAGTGAAACCCAACTTCATACCGTCAGAGTTGCGGCACTTCAGAACAAAAGCGTTGGGTTTCACTCGGTCTCTGGTTGATGTGGTGTGTATGGAGAAAACTTCGTTTTTCTATGATTTTTACGGTTTTGGTGGCATCCGTTCTACCCAACCTACGATGCTCCGCGGCAGTTTTTATTATAGTAAAACCCACAATTAACTTTACATTGGCGAGGTTAGGAAACCTCGCCAGCGAGCGGGTGTATTCGCGGAATTGTTGCTCTTTAAAGTGTAAACATATTTTCGGGTTTTACTATAAATTGACACGTATGGTGCGGTTACAAACTGTACCATTTCTACAGCCTTGTAAGGGCGGCATGTTTATATCTTAGGACTTATGCATCAAAACGCTGTTGGGATGGATGGCTTCGGCTTTCGTGCCCATCCAGACATGAACGCACGCAGGGCACGGGGACCCTGCGGAACATAGTAGCGACGAACGTAAATTGCGTAAGTCCTGTATCTGTTATAAAACGCTGTGAAACGTCCTTAAATTGACGATGATGGGTTTCACTATATCAAAAAATGAGTTTTTTATAACATCTGAGTAAAATAGCAACGAATACCTAAATTGAACGTCTAAATAGTGTAAAAGTAAAAGTAAATTGATATTTCCAATACTCTAAAAAATAATAGGAGAAAAATCATGGCAACTCAGATTCGTCACAAATATGGTGTAGCAGTTTTGGAACCGAGTGGAAGGATAGTGGCAACCTCAGCATCAGAATTACGGAATGCGATTATACCGGAGATAGAGGCTTCCGATGCCCCTCGTATCCTTATCAATTTCGCGAATGTTAATATGATTGACAGCTCAGGACTCGGCACCCTTATGGAGGTGCATACCACCGCGATCCGAAAGCAAGGTCGTATCGGTGTCATCCATGTTGGAAAACAGATTAAAAATCTGCTCGTGCTGAGTCGGCTGATGAATACTTTTGAACATTTCAAGGACGAGGCAGCAGGAGTTTCGGCACTATCCGTTTAGGATCCAAAATTCAGTATGGGAATCGCGAGCACAGCTCGCTCCTACAACAAGCGGCACACGCAGCACAGGGAATTTATCCAACAATCAATATCGGCGCGGGATCTCTGCTTCGGACAGCCAAAGCCCCAGCACACTCGTAAGCCCTGGGTCATACTTCTTGAACGCATCCGTTGTTTCAAATTCCTGACCTTTGCCTATGTAATACCACATCCGCACACCTTCTGCCCAATACTCCCATATCGGAGATTGTTCCTGTTTCCAATTGTCTTGAGAAAAATACTTATCTGCCCACAATCCCAGTTTCATCGCCTCGGTGTAGGACTGATTTAAGGATCTCTCAAATTCCGGGTCTATCTTTGAAATAACATAATGTATTGCATGTCCGAACTCATGAACAAACGTATCCATATTCGGTCGATTTCTCTTTTGAATAGTCGAAGCAAAACGACCTGGGAATCCCAAACGCTCTTGCTGTACTAAAGCAGCTCCCGTAGAACCCGTCTGGTCCTTATCCCATCCGAGAGCATCTGCGACGCTTTCTCCGGTGGCAAGAAGGATGCATTCGTATCCTGAGAGTCCGCTACGGATTTCTGGACGTTTGGCAGTGATTGTCAAAATGATTTCCTTCGCGGCGTAAAAAGCCGCATCGCTCACATCACCAGAACCTGTTATCGTGATGTCTCCGACTTCCAGATATTTTATGACTTGTATTTTATCGTTTGCTTCCGAAGCGCGTGAAACTTGCATTTTTGAAAATCCTTTTGCATAACTTGTGCGTCATTGTTTGCTTTGGATCTGTGCTACTTTCGGTGGAATTATACTGTATTCTGCGGCGCGGATGCCAAATTTTTCTAAACATGCCGCCCTTATAGGGCTAAAGAAAAAAGAAACGTGAGTTCGGTATAAGAGATACTATAGTTTGGACAGTTTTTTGGATTTCCCTGCGAGTCGTTGGTTTCAACACAAGGGAAACTGGCGCCGCTGTAAAGTGTCTTTTCGGATACATCTTTCGCTCCGCTGGGCTTTGACCCGGAGGGCGCGCGATCTATACAGATTCGGTGGCACTGGGTCTGTGCTTTCTTAGAGACGCAATACCTTTTTCTGCAAGTTCGCGTGTCTGGGAAACTCAGAGAAAAATAACTGAATATCGCCGATGCGCGTCCGTGTTTGTTAATAAGTCTATGCGATGGAAGCACAGACTGACAGTCTATGCTACGGCAGAGGGTTCTATAATCCTGAAAATCATTGAATCACATAAATCACAGTTCAGACAATTACCACCGAACATTACCGCATTAAATTCTGAATCTTCATCTAACCTCGCCATTGTATAAGGTAATGGACTTACGCAAACGCGATTTGGGAAGAAAGCGGACGCTTTGGATGCTGCAAGCGAAACCGTGAGAATAGAGGTCGCCGAGGCACGGGGACCTCGGCGAACAGATGCTTGCTGCGTAAGCACCGAAAGGCAGGGCGGTGTCTGAGTCCTTCTGGGCGACCTCGGCGAACAGATGCTTGCTGCGTAAGCACCGAAAGGCAGGGCGGTGTCTGAATCCTTCTGGGCGACCTCGGCGAACAGATGCTTGCTGCGTAAGCACCGAAAGGCAGGGCGGTGTCTGAGTCCTTCTGGGCGACCTCGGCGAACAGATGCTTGCTGCGTAAGCACCGAAAGGCAGGGCGGTGTCTGAGTCCTTCTGGGCGACCTCGGCGAACAGATGCTTGCTGTGTAAGCACCGAAAGGCAGGGCGGTGTCTGAGTCCTTCTGGGCGACCTCGGCGAACAGATGCTTGCCGCGTAAGCCCTAGTAATTATGGCTTTTACTATAACCTTCATCAAACCGCATATATGAAAAACCGGGATTACTGCAGACGAGGCTGTGTTTCGATAGTCTTTCCCTCAAGCACTATTGATGAACTTTCGGCGGTAGTTCCGATAACTGCGCCTCCAAGGAACTGGTTGCCTTCAAAACTCTCCCGATCGCGAGTAGATGTCTGTATCGTGGCACTATTGTCGGTAATCGACAATGAGATTGTCCCGCTTTTACGGAGTCGGTGCCACATCTCTAAGAAGGGACCGTTTTTAGTCACCTCGATCAGGATGGTTGACTTTCCGCCTTTCTCATCGGGTGCTGAGAGGTATAATTGGGGTTCGCCATCATCACTGAATCCAAGGGAGATGTTCTCCTCTGCCGGATCTCCGTCGTGGACGATAAGTTTCTTGCAAGCGATTGTGTCAAACAGGGTTATGCCTTTCCGCGGGGCTGCCGTCGTGTCGCTACCGCTCAGCAGATACCCGATGCTGACGAAGATGCCACCGAGGATGAAGAAAGCGAGTTTTTCAAATGTCCGTTTCATTTTAAATTTCCTTTGGTTTATATCCAGTTAGCGTAAGTCAAATTTTTTTGTGAACTGAGAAGCAGTCTGCAGCAGTTGCCTTTCCGCTACATCGCTGGCGAGGTTTGTAGCCTCGACCTGTTTCAGTCCCCAGGCCCGGTAGGCGCGGTTTCATGAAGTTTAATAAAATAATTCGGTAATTTTAAAGGACGGTTGTCAATCCAGAAACATCTCTAATCCTGAAAATCCTGATGCTGACGGTGAAACTGAGGACTGGTCGCTGATAACTGAATGCCTCTGATGATGTAGCGTAAGCAATATTAAATATACGTTTTACAGTTTTGAGGCAGATTGAAAGACAACAAAAGATGGAATAAACCCTCTATTTGATTGCTTTCATGCTTCCTTTCTGCCAATCCGTATAGAGATCAGAACTGAAGTTTTAATACTGAAAATTGCTTAGTAACGTGAGCTTGAAAAAAGTTTTTACCCGTAGTGCCCTGTATCAGTTTTAGCAAAAAACGGCACAAACTCACAGTTTATGCTACAATAATACCGCTTTTTTAGCCATGAACAGTGTTTAGAGCGAACTCACATTTTATTATCAAACTCACGTTAGCGTAGTAGATAAAAGACACAAAGTCAAGTAGAAAATAGAGTGTGTCCAATTTTTGGCATTCAGCGTTCCCTTCCCTTGTAGGAGGGTTTTCTGAAATAACGACCTTTCTGAAACAGTAGATAGAACCATAAAGGTAAACTAATTAAAGCGATTTGCGTTTTTAAGGTCAATTGCGTTATGATATATGTATGGCAAACAAATACATAATAAGGTTGGAATTAAATTTTGATTGACAAGAGGAGCTACAATTCAGTGTACGTTTCTATGCGAAAAATCTTCATACTGCTTCTATCGCTTACCGTCCTGCTTCCGGTTACGGCACTCGCGGGACCCGGACGGACCGGCGCACAGATATTGAACCTCGGTGGCGGTGCCCGGGCAAGAGCCCTCGGCGACGCATTTTCTGCGATGTCTGGCGATGTGACGACAACCCTCTGGAATCCAAGCGGACTCGCTGATATGCCTGAAAGCAGACTTCGATCGGGTAAAAAAGCGGCGCAAGCCTCAATGTTTTATACAGATTATAGCGGACCTTTCGGGGAAGCCGGTGAAGGGCTATACTATACCTTCCTTGCTGGTGCGATGCCCCTTAGTGATGCCGGAACCATCGGCGCAACGCTTCAGATGCAAGGACAGGGCACCATCCCTGTTACGACGGATTCTCCCGAAGTCCTTCGCGAGGAGAGCCTCGGTACCAACTTCGCGTTGACATTTTCATACGCGGACAGGATTACGGAGTCCTTATCGGCAGGCATCAACGCGAAAGTTATTCGGATGGTACTCGGACGCGAGAACGGAAATTCTTATGCCGTTGATCTCGGCATGCAATATCTCCTACCATTTGATTTCATCCCGACGACGGTCGGTGCTGCAATTCAGAACATCGGACCCGGTATCTCGTTTATTGATGAAAACCAAGCGGATCCCTTACCTCGGTTTCTACGCATCGGTACATCTACGAGCCTCTATCGCCATAGGTATCACCACGTCCGTTTTGTCAGTGGTGTCACAGCATACGTTGATAAATTGACAGAAGATGAAGATGAATTAGCGATTGACTTGGAACGGCTTAACGCCGAAAGAGCGGAAAAACTCACGCAGGAACAGTTGCTTTCTGACCGCGGGGTCGGTATCCGGGCATTTGAATGGCGACATCTCCAAAAGAATCTCGGTTTGGAGTACTGGCTCGGTAATATCCTTGCGCTCCGGGTCGGCTATAAGATTGAACCCGGTATCAATCTACCGAATTTCACAGATTATTTTACCGGTGGTATCGGTGTGAAGATATACCTATTCAATCTTGATTTGAGTTACGGTCCGAGTTTCGGTCCAAATAATCAGCGGCTTATCGAAGTGACTGGAATAGTCATCTTTTAAGAGGGGATACCAAAAGTGAAATTTAACACCCAAATTTTGATACTTGTGCTGTTATTAAGTCTATCGTCTGGTGTCTGCTTTGCTGCTGATGTTTTCACCGCACAGCCATTCGCAGCTTTTGCTCTGGATTCTAAACTCGGTACCCGATCACTCGCGAACCAATCGGCTGTCACTATGGCGGCAAGCGGAGCACTTGAACCTCGGAAATCCGCGAATGAAGCATTTCTTTATTCGCTTGTTATTCCGGGCATGGGGCAACTCTATACGGGTGCCAAGCGCGGTTATGTCTACGCTGCTGCAGAGATCGGTTTTCTCACAACCTACTTCATTCTCCAAAATTATGGTGAGAATACTCGCGATGATTTTTTTCAGAAAGTCAAAGACCATGTTGTTATTACCAACAGATCTAACCCATTTGAAAAATGGAATCACGAAGATTTTGAACATGCTACCGACGGTGAAAACTGGAGATACATTTACAGTGAGTGGCCAGAGACGCTTAAGAGAACAGGAGAGTGGTACTGGGATGACCTTGATTTTTCGCTAAAGGATGTAGACAGGATACCAGAAGGATCAAGGTCAAAACATCGGTTAGAAGCCTATGAGCTACGCCAAAAAGCCAACGATACCTTTGAACGTGCGAAATTTTTTTTAGGATTGGCGATTTTAAACCATGTCGTTAGTGCTGTGGAAGCACGCATCACAACCAAACGCTTCAATGCCCGCTTGCAAAATATGCTCACGCAGACACGAACCCGCACATTTGATATAGATGTCCAGACGGACAGTTCAACAGGTGCAATGATAGGCACGCTCGTCCTGCGGAAAAGGTTTTAATAAGGACAGGACTTACGCAAACTGAGCAAATATCGGACATTTGGACACAAAAAAGCGGTATTTTCCATATTTTTAACCCCCTAAATCCCCCTTATCAGGGGGACTTTAAGAAGCAGTGCGTAAGTCCTAAAGGAGTACCTATGGCATTAGAAATACCACAACTTTTGGATGTACTTAATTCGGTTACCGCGATTCCTATCGTCCCTTTCAAAGAAGACAAGATTGATTATACGGGACATGCCAAGAATATCGATTATTTGATGCGCAACAACTACCTTGATGAAGGACGACAGCGCGTCATTGCGATCGCCGGAACCAGCCTGATTCATCACATCAGTGAAACCGAGCAGCTTCGCCTCATCGACAAGACCGGGCAACAAATAGGCGACGACGGTCTCCTTATATCCGGTATTGTCCCCAATCCCATCCGCCAAGCCGGTCAACTCATTGAAGCGCAGACAGAACTCAACAGACCCCCAGATGCCTATCTGCTCATGCCGCTGACCGGAGTCTCTAACCCAGAGGGTGTTTACCAACAGTACATGGAATTCGGTGAGAAATATGGGACGACTTGTGGGGCGCGGTTTCTCTACTATTTCCGTCAGAAGCGCGACTTGTCAGCAGTCATCCGCCTCCTAAACGACTCACCACATTTCATCGGTGTGAAGATCGGGACGGGTGAGGAGGATGTCGAACTGCTTATCGAAGGTGTTGGCGATAACGGAATTGTGATGTGGGGTATCGGGGATAGGTGCACGCGTCCTGCACAGTTAGGAGCGAAAGGACATACCTCTGGTATAGCAGTTGCTTTCGCACGCGCTTCGGATGAGATTAACAACGCACAACGGCGCGGCGATTACGAGACCTCCGCACGGATTGAGGCAGACATCGCACCGCTTGAGGAGGTCCGTTTCATGAACGAGCGGGTCTATAACTATTCTGCTGTTGTTGAGGCGATGATCTTAAGCGGTTTCGACGATATTGCTGCGGGGACGGGTGGTCCGTTTAATCCGCGTGTACCGACAGAAATTCAGAAACAACTCCGCGGGGTGACACAAGACTTGAAGCGATACCATTAACGCGGGGTCGGTAATAGAAATCCAAGTATAACGTAGGTTGGTTTGAACGAAAGTGAACTCAACACACCAACTCAAAAGCATACATTGCTCCTAATGAAGATTAAGAAATAAGTTGGATAATCTTGGATCGCATGACGTGCGATAATGCACTTCGCATTTGGTCGAGTACGCCGCAGAATCGCCCTACTACGAACGGTTCTATAGCTCCGTAGGCGTATGTTTTTAGGACACATAGCACTCCGCTGGAGTGCGAGAACTTTGGCATTGGGTTTTCTATAGATATATCACTCCTCTGGAGTGTGGGATAGGACTTACGCAAATTTAGCACATTGGACGATATTTTTTGATTTTTAACCCCCTAAATCCCCTTATCAGGGGGACTTACGAAGCAAATGCGTAAGTCCTATGGGAATAGATTCATCATCTATAGTAAAACCCATGAGTTGGGTAATCTTGGATCGCATGACGTGCGATAATGCACTTCGCATTTGGTCGAGTACGCCGCAGAATCGCACTACTACGAACCCACACTAAAATTCAAGATGGATGCCACAGTAGATTTCACTATAAATGTTGACCGGATGCCTTCAAATAACAGTCGTTAGGTAATACCCGAAGAGAACATCTCCTATGTCTTATGATAGTTTAGCACTCCGCCTTGTTACCTGTGAACTGCGCGAAGCCCTTTTAGGTGGCACGGTTCGACACATTGAACAGGCGAATGCACATACCTTTTCATTTAGGATAAGTCGCGCTGTCGAGACGCACTGGCTCGCCTTATCAGCACACTCGGTGCATGCCCGCGCCCATCTCACTCAAAAGCCGCCACCCGGACAAAAACAGTCTTATCTGGCAGATTTCCTCACAACACATCTCAGAGGCGGGACTATTACTGAGATTGAACAACTCGGTTGGGATCGCATCCTTAAAATAACCGTCCAACCGGTCTCCGATGAACCGATACAGCCATCCCCGAAAGCTATTATCGCAGAGATGATGGGCAAACATAGCAATATCATTCTGATAGATGCAACCGACGACAGGATTCTGGAAAGCCTCAAACGTATTGACGAGACGATGAGCCGACACCGAGAAATTTTGCCGGGTGAGACATACACTTTGCCACCGCAACAGGAAAAAGTGGATCCGTTGACGTTAGACAAGGCAGCATTTACCGAAATAGTTGGTGGACAGGAAGCGGTGCATTGGAAACAACTCTTTAACAACATTGACGGTTTCAGTCCGACACTCGCGAAAGAGGTCGTGGCACGCGCAGCTGAAACAGAACTCTGGGATGCCTATCAGCAGGTTATTACCTATTTCGATCCGAAGCACGCTTCACCGCAACTCTTCACGGATGACAACGAGCCAATCGCAGGATCGGCACTACCGCTGCAGCAATTTCCGAATGCGACCTCTCAAGCATTCGACACAATGAGCGATGCGTTTTGTGCATACTACGACGCGATCACCTTGAAGGAGCACATCGCTTCGGAACACAGGACGCTGACACAAGCATTAAAGAAGCAGAAGGGGATACTCCGTCGAAAAGCGAAAGCATTACAAACCGATTTGGAACGTGCAGAAAAATCCGAAGATTACCGCATTCAAGGTGAATTAATCCTCGCCAATCTACACACTATCACCCGTGGACAAACACAGGTGGAGCTGCAGAACTACTATAGTCCTGAACTCGAAAAGATGTTGATACTGCTCAATCCAGAGCAGACCCCTTCCGACAACGCTCAGGCTTATTTTAAGAAATATACAAAGGCGAAGCGCGGGCGTTCTCGCATCCAGCAGCTCATCTCAGACTTGGATGCGGATCAGGAGACGCTTCAACTTTATACGTCTAAGTTGGAATCCGCTGATACTTTGGAAGCACTGCAGCGGCTTCGCGCTGAGTTTGTCAAGAGCGGCTATCTCAAGGCACAACAGCGCGGAAAGCAGAAGCAGGTGGTAGGTGAAGGTCCCTTCCGAAGATATACCTCTACCAACGGTTTCCAGATGTATGTTGGCAAGAACAGCCAATCGAACGATCTACTCCTGCGCCAGATTGCCAAACCGCATGATATGTGGCTCCATACCAAACAGATTCACGGTTCGCATGTTATCATCCGCAACCCAGAAAACCGTCCAGACATCCCGATGCCGACACTGTTGCAAGCCGCGCGGCTCGCCGCCTACTACAGCAAAGCGCATCATGCGAGTAATGTTCCGGTTGACTATACATGGGCGCGGTATGTCGTAAAACGGAAGGGCAACGTCGCAGGCTACGTGCATTATACACGCGAAAAGACATTATACGTTGAACCTGCGGTTCCGTCGTCGAAAAAATAAAAATCTTGTTTTCTGTTAGGATTCTGTTATGATTGAATACAAGGGTTATATTGGTGCTGTCAGTTTAAGAGAATAATAGTCTTGATCCCAGGTCCAGTAGGCGCGGTTTGATGAAGATTAAGAATTTAATTGGGTAATGTGCGATGTTAATTGTCTGAACCAAGATTTTCAGGATTCAAGGATTTTCAGGATTATGATTTCCCTCTGTGATTGACAATCGTCTTTTACAGAATTACTTATTATAACGCAAGTTGATACCTGTTTATTCTCACTGCGAAGCAATAGCACCCCTCATGAAGTTTAACAAATAAATTGGGTAATTGTAGTTACGCGACGTGCGATAATGCACTTCGCATTTGGGCGAGTACGCCGCAGAATCGCACTACTACGAACTGATCTGCTTGTCGTCCGAAAACCGTTTGTCACACGTCCCAGAATTACCCGTTTAAATCCTTAATCTTCATCCGGGGTGCGGTCGCTTGCATAAGCCATTTCTATAGATATATCACCCCTCTGGGGTGGGGAAAGTGCCTGAAAAAACCGTATTGAAACGCCCAAAATCTGTTGGTAGCAATTTAGGTTATTATAGTAAAGCCCACAATTACAATGGCGAGGTTAGGAATGCAGATTGCATTTGGTTGAGTACGCCGCAAAACCGCACCATAGGTGTCAATTTCGGGTTTCCGTGCTCCCGTAGGTTGGGTAGAACGGAACTGAGGCGGTGGATAGTGGACATTGGTGCGCCAAACACACCTCAAATCTGGTATGCTACCCTATACACTCAAGAACCGAGTGAAACCCAACTTCACACCGTCAGAGTTTCGGGTGCTTCACAACCAAAGCGTTGGGTTTCACTCGGTTTCTGGTCAATGTGGCGTGTATGGAGACAACTTCGTTTTTCTATGATTTTACGTTTTTGGTGGCATCCGTTCAACCCAACCTACGATGCCATGAGCAGTTTTTCTTAAATTGATACCTATGGTTTTGCGGCGTACTGGCCCAAATGCGATCTGCAGTCCTAACCTCGCCTACTGACACCCGATAACTATAAAAAATTGACTTTAGGCAGCGTGTATGCTATAATTATAGGAGCGAATTTTAATCGCAACACTTCTTATACTTGAATATTACAACACTAAAATTAATGTGCGTTCGATAATAGGAATTCAAGTGTACACGTTCGATTTCACTTGAACGCATCTGTCTTGTTGAGTCAAACTCACTTTATAGTAGATTTCAGAATTAATTAGACATTCTCAAACAGTGTGAATGCTGCTAACGGGCATTCACACTGGCACAAACTAACAGTTTATGCTACAAAGATGTCCACTTATTTATAGGCTTCACCATAAAATTAATACAGGAGGAATTCAATGCCAGCAAAGCAAATTATCTTTGACGAAGAAGCAAGGGTAGCACTCAAACGCGGTGCTGATACGCTCGCTAATGCCGTGAAAGTTACCCTTGGTCCACGCGGCAGAAATGTAGTCATCCAAAAATCTTTCGGTGCCCCGTTGGTAACTTGCGATGGTGTCACCGTCGCAAAAGAGATTGAACTCCCGGACCCGTACGAAAATATGGGTGCCCAACTGCTGGAATCCATCGCCACTAAAACAAACGACGTTGCCGGAGATGGAACGACCACGGCTACGCTGTTGGGACAGGAAATTCTGCATGAAGGTCTGAAAAACGTCACGGCGGGTGCCGACCCGATGCAGTTGAAAATCGGTATAGACAAAGCTGTGGGTGCCGTTGTTGATGCGATCTCCGCACAGAGTCGTGCTGTGAATACGCATGAAGAAATTCTACAGATAGCCTCAATCGCTGCGAATGACCCAGCGAACGATAGCAACATCGGTACGATTGTGGCTGAATCCATCGAGAAAGTTGGAAATGACGGTGCCATCACAATTGAGGAAGGTAACACCTCAGAAACCATGGTTGACATCGTTGAGGGGATGCAGTTTGATCGCGGTTTCTTATCATCGAATTTCGTAACGGACCTACAAGCACAGGTTGTCGAATTTGAGAACCCGTTTGTTCTCATTAACACCGAAAAAATTTCCACAGTAATGGACCTCGCACCCATTATGGAAAAGGCGGTGCAACTTGCGCGACCGCTGTTCATTATTGCTGAAGATGTAGAAGGCGAAGCACTTTCAGCCTTGGTCGTAAATAAACTCCGCGGCGTACTCCAGGTTGCGGCAGTAAAATCCCCTGGTTTCGGTGATCGACGCAAAGAGATGTTAGAAGACATCGCAACGCTGACGGGTGGGCAAGTCGTTTCTGAAGAGACGGGTATCCGCTTGGAAAACGTTGTTATCGGTATGCTCGGCACTGCCCGACGCGTCATCGTTGACAAGGATAACACGACAATCGTCGGCGGCAGTGGCGCGAAAGCGAATGTGGAGGGAAGAGTCGCGCAGATCCGTAAGCAAATAGAGCTAACGACATCTGAGTATGATCGGGAGAAGTTGGAAGAGCGAATCGCGAAACTCGCTGGCGGTGTTGCTGTTGTTAACGTTGGTGCCGCTACAGAAGTGGAGATGAAAGAGAAGAAGGCTCGATTTGAAGATGCGCTTGCTGCGACGCGCGCCGCTATTGAGGAGGGGATTGTCCCCGGCGGTGGCATCGCACTCCTGCGAGCTGCAGCCTCCCTCGGTAATTTAGGATTGGATGGCGACCAAGAGACCGGACTCAATATTATCCGCCGCAGTTTGCTTTCACCTGTTCGTGCTATTGCCGAGAATGCTGGGATGGAAGGTTCAGTAGTCGTTGCCAAAGTCCAAGAAGGTGAAGGTAATTTCGGCTTCAACGCCGCTACAACTGAATACGGCGACATGCTTGAGGAAGGGATCCTTGACCCGACGAAGGTTGTCCGTTCCGCGCTACAGAACGCGTCAAGCATCGCAGGTTTACTCTTAACGACAGAAACTCTCATTACAGAGATTGAAGAACCACCGGGTATGGCTGAGGCAGCGGATCCGCATGCTGGCCACCTCCATTAAAACCTATTCCTAAATTGGTGTGCTTAGAGGCACGCTATAGATGTCGATTTGGGATATTTCGCGGCATTTGGTTGTAGCATCTCTACAAATGCCGTTTCTACCGGGTTTTGGGGTATGTATATCCGGTGCGGTTTTGGGCGCGTATGCCGCAAAACCGAACCTACCGTATTTGGGTGCCGCGACTTTTGTTTTTTCTTAAACAGGACTTATACCCAATTAACTTGCTTAGAAGTCTTTTGATCAAGTCAGCATTGCGAGGCACAGGGACCTCGCGCTACAAATGGGGTTAATTTGGTATAATACCCAATTAACGTGATTAGAAGTCTTTTTGATCAAGTCAGCATTGCGAGGCACAGGGACCTCGCGCTACAAATGGGGTTAATTTGGTATAATACCCAATTAACGTGATTAGAAGTCTTTTTGATCAAGTCAGCATTGCGAGGCACAGGGACCTCGCGCTACAAATGGGGTTAATTTGGTATAATACCCAATTAACGTGCTTAGAAGTCTTTTGATCAAGTCAGCATTGCGAGGCACAGGGACCTCGCGCTACAAATGGGGTTAATTTGGTATAATACCCAATTAACGTGCTTAGAAGTCTTTTGATCAAGTCAGCATTGCGAGGCACAGGGACCTCGCGCTACAAATGGGGTTAATTTGGTATTACGCAAATTGCGTAAACAAGCAAGGTATTTCACCAAAAGCGTCGTTATTTTGGTTATTTAACCCCTAAATCCCCCTTATCAGGGGGACTTTGAGGGGAAATGCGTAAGTCCTATTAAATTGGCATGTATGGTGTGCGTACAAGCGCGCCACTCAACACCACTGAACTGAATCCTTGATTATTCTCCGACACTCGGTATCTTATACCGTGGCTCCATCCCGCTATCCCAATCACAATCAAGGCAAAACATCACATTCACTGCCAAATACTGGATGTTTTCACCCTGACATTCTGGACACACCTTCACGGGTTTCTCGACTTCGCTGCCCGCGGTGTGTTGGAAAATGTCCAGGTAGTACACCTTCAGTTCACCCGGATAGCGGTGGCCCATAGAACAACGAATCTGTTGGGAACCGTCATTTTCAAAACGATCCATTGTTTCCGGAAGGAATGTCAGGCGACGGTGACAGATTGGACACGGATTAGGGATCAACTCTTTCAGGACAACGAGATCTGTATTTTCTTGTTGGATAGAAACTGTTAAGGCGAGATGATGCGCAAGCTGCAAATGCGATATACCTTCGTAACCAAGCATTTCAGCGAGTTCAGAGACAACTTGCGCGTAGCTTTGTGGGCTCAGCACTACCTCTGTAGGGATCATTGTTCCACCCTTTAAACTTGAGAGAAGTCGGTAGATACGTTCCAGAATGGGCAGTCACCCCCTATGTTTTCCTGATGCAAAGAGAATCAGACTGTCTAATTCTCAGACTCTTCAGAAGCCGATGAGCGTTTACTCGGCCGCGCGAGCGGCGATGACGATACACCTCTTTGTGAATTATACGCGTCAGCAGGGTGACTCCGCATCAGAATTAGGTTGTCGCCGTCACGTTCAATACAATCGTTCTGCAAGAGTGTGATTTCCAGCTTCCGCATACTCGTTATAAAGCCGACAGTGACGCGAGCGGGTGCTTCCAATTTAATGCGCCAACCGGTTGTTGTTTTCGTCCGTGTGAACCGATCGCTAATGTCAAGCGACTGCAGCTGTGCAGCGTTAATGATAATACCACTTGATGCCTCGGTCTGCTCTTGAGTTTCAACTACATTTTCCATACCATTCTGTTCCGCCATGCTTTACTCCACTTCTGTGGCAATTTATTTTAAACATATTTTAACATAGTAAATCACGAATTGTCAAACTTATTTCGAGGAATAGTCATCAGTTATCAGAGGAATAGTCATCAGTTATCAGTACGGCGACTGCGTCGCCTTTCAGTTTTCAGAGGGATGGTTATCAGTTGTTAGAGGAATAGTCATCAGTGGTCAGCGGTCAGTAAAATAGCAATTAGTGTGATCAGGGGGTCGTGAGTGTCGCGACCGGGAGGTCGCTCCTACAAGAAGCTGATAACCAAAAACCAAAATCCGTTTGACATCAATCCCTCAATTAGACTATAATATGTTGCAGAAGGGATTGGAGTAGATATGCGTTTCACCTATTTTTTGCCCGGATGGGCAGTTGTACTCGGTATTGGCATTGTTATCGGCGTAACTGTATTTGTTTACCTGCGGATGACACATCCTATCCATCCGAGGTATCGATTTTTACTCATCGCGATGCGGATCTGTGCAGCGTCGATCCTGCTCTGTTGTCTCTTAGCACCCGTTATCATTGAAAAGAAGGACATCACACCACCGACGCATCTTTCCATTTTAGTGGATACATCAATGAGCATGAACCTCGTTGATGCCTCTATGGGTGAAACATCTATATCTCGGTTGAGTCAAGTGAACCAATTGCTGTTCAATGTCCAGGGGCGATTCCTACAAACTTTACGCGATCGCTTTGAGGTGCATCTCTATCCTTTTGATACAGGACTTCATCAAAGCACGGTGTTACCACAAGACCTCGATTCCGAAACATTACCACAGTTTGAACCGAACGGAACACTCACCGATATTGGAATAGCTATACGAGAAGCGGCAGCCGCATGGAAGGGACAAAACACTGCGGGGATTGTGCTTATTACGGATGGCGGACATAACTCTGGACAGTTTCCTTTAGAAGATGTTACCGCGTTGGACGTGCCAGTCTATGCAATAGGGGTCGGTTCTGTGGAACCCCCAAAAGACATTCAGATTCAACATATCGATTACACACCAATTGCCTATACAAACCATGAGAGCGTCATCCGTGTGACGGTTGTACAAACAGGCTATACTGGTAAAACGACACGACTCTCTTTGCGGGAGATGCAGCGTAAAACCCTCGTAGATACCGCGACATTAACCTTTAACCAGTCCCCGAACGCAACACCCGCGAATGCTACCACAACACAGGTCGTTGAATTGAAATTGACACCGCAGGTTGAAGGAAACTTTCGATATACCGTTGAACTCCCGGTGCTTGATGGTGAATTGACAGAAGCGAACAATCAAAAGACGTTTTCAGTGAAAGTTGTGAAAGCAAAACTCAACGTTTTCTATCTCGAAGGCAGACCGAGATGGGAGTACACATATCTAAAACGCGCCCTCGAACGAGATCCTAATATTGAGGCTACTTGTGCAATCTTGTTACGGAACAAATCGAATCGGTTTCCACCCACTGGTAGCGTCCTGAGTGGTTTAGATGGATATTATCCACAAATAACGCCAACATCGGAAACCCCGCGGTTCCCTGAAACATATACGCAGCTTGCCAAATACGATGTATTGATTTTAGGGGACTTAGGAGATGAACATCTTACCACTGCACAGCAAGATGCAATTGTTAATTTCGTTGAGATACAGGGAAAAGCGATTATATTTCTCCCTTCTCGCAGAATGCTCAGTATGAATGGACTCCTAAATACGGAATTGGCGCAGCTTTTGCCGATTGACATTCCGAGAAACGGCTGTCGTAGACACGATACTGAATTCACTGTACAACTGACCGCATCCGGTATGTTTCACCCGATGTTGCAGCTTGTGGATACGCAACAAAATCAAGCTTCGACTTTAGCCAGTAATAACGCATCGGCGTGGCGAAACATGCCAGCACTGTCTCGATCCTTTAGTGGGTTTCGTCTGAGAGGTGGAGCGACCCGGCTTATGGAAAGCGGAAAAGGGGATCCTATTCTGATTCTGCAGAGAGCGGGTTTAGGCAAAAGCCTACTTATTGCAGCAGAAGGACTCTGGAATTGGGATTTCGGGGTCAATACTTTTAGAGATACCGGTTATCAAGACATCTATGCACGCTTCTGGGCACAGGTGCTTCGATGGATGGCAACGGACACCGATGACGATAAATTGCACCTTACTACAGATGCCAGCAGTTATGCTATAGGAGACACAGCGACGGTTACGGCGTCCCTATATTCTGAAGCCTACCGCGCTACGCAGACAGATGCAACCGTTCAATTTGAAGTTGTTCCGCCTGAAGGCGCGCCTTTCCAACTCCAGATCCGCGGCATAACCGAGACCGCAACCGCGATCATTACTGATACAGGAAATCTCTACAGTGCTCAATTTTCATTATTACAGAATGGAACTTACCGCATCCGTGCAACCGCGAGAACAGGCAATCAGACGTTAGGCGAAGATCAAATTGATATTCATGTTCATCCACAGCTTGCCGAATTGGAGGTGCCGCAACTCAACGAAGATCTTTTGAAGGAACTCACATCCGGAACGGGCGGTGCCTATTTTGCCATGGTGGATGCGGAATCATTACCAGAAAATGTTGCCGAGGTCCAAAATCCGATATTTGTTGATGCAGAGCGAGAACTCTGGAGCCATCCGTTGATTCTCATTACGGTCATCGGATTGTTAGGCACAGAATGGTTTTTACGCAAACGGATCGGGCTGACTTAGCGGAGCAGTGTGCTATGATACGATTCATAAGACGGAACCCTTTTTTAATGGGCTGCCTCCTATTTTTCACAGCAGTGGGTGGACACATTGGACAAAGCTTGCTCGCTTCTGGGATTCCAATGACGATCGCCCAGGTTCATTATAGCGGCGGTGGCGATTGGTATGGAGACGTAACTGTTATTAAAAATTGGCTCAGGCTCCTCCGAACGCGAACGGATATTGAGACCGCTGAGGACCGCTTAATTCTGAAACTAACGGATCATACGCTTTACCAGTACCCGATGCTATACCTTGTCGGACACGGAAATATTCAACTAACCGAAGCTGAGGTTGAGGCGTTACGGGATTACCTTATGAACGGTGGGTTTTTGTTTGCCAACGATGATTACGGACTTGACGAGAGTTTTAGGCGTGAAATGCAGCGGGTGTTTCCCGAACAAGAACTACAACCGATACCGAGTACACATCTAATTTACCGGTGTTTCTATGCGCTGAAAGGGTTACCGAAAGTTCATGAACACGATGGCGAGCCAGCACAAGGATTTGGGCTCTTTCACGATGGACGGATGGTTGTTTACTACGTTTACAGTTCTGATATCGGTGATGGTCTTGAAGATGCCGATGTACACCCAGAGGATACGCCACAAGTCCGGGAACTCGCCGCAAAGATGGCGGTTAATATTGCTGTGTATGCGCTAACACATTAAAGGGATAATGGAATGGATAGACAAAACGTAAACCAAGCTTACGAAAACTTAATTGCTCGCTTACATGCTGTCCGGCGACAATGGTGGTGGCTCACTTTCTCCGAAGGCTTATTGAAGTGCGTCGGTATTCTGATACTCGTCATGGTGGGCACACTCGTCATTCTCAACGTCAGTTTCCAAGTCCCACAGGCTTCCTTCTGGTTCTGGGTACGTATCGGTATTCTCTTATTATCGATTGGCATTGCCATCTACGTCGTGATCCGGACGCTTATTATACCGCTCAGCAGAAGGTTCACAGACGCTGCAGTCGCATCGCGCCTTGAATTGACGCAAGTACAAAGCGAACTCGCATCCGAAAACCGGATTCTCAGTGCCGTCCAACTTTGGAAGAACTTGGCAGATAATCGACTTGGCTATGCCCCGGAATTTATTGAACATCTCATTATCCAGACCGATCAAGACATGAAACACATTCAACGTGGACAGGTGTTTCAAACCGAATTTCGGAAAATTAAACGCAACGCAGGTATCGCTGTCGCGGGCGTAGGTCTCTTGCTCCTCACCCATTTTCTCTTGCCCAACGCCTTCAACGGTTTTGCGACAACCTTCCAGACTTTACCAAAGACACTACCAGACAGTCAGGGAAATCTACAAAAAGCCATTCAGATTACAGAAATTCAGCCCGGCAACACACAAGTTGAACGCGGCACCGATGTTAACGTCGCCGCTAAAGTAAGCGGACACATCGGCGCGCCCGTTACACTTTACTACCGTATCGGAGACGGCAACCAGAACGCGTCAGCCGTAGAATGGCAATCAATCCCTATGCACGGCGCGACCGACGTACAAGTTCCAGATACTATTCTGTCTTACGATGTGACGCTCGAAAATGTTAACCGTCCGCTACAATACTATATTTCTGTCAAAGAGGTAGCATCGGCAGAGTATCAAATAATGATTAGCGACGAACCGATTGTCACTCAATTCCAGTATCGGCTTAACTACCCTGCTTACACACGTTTGCAATCCCAGACGTTTCCAGCAAACACGGGCGATATACAGACGCTCTTCGGAACGGAGATCATATTTACTGGGGAAAGTAACAAACCACTTAAGGAGGCATCCCTCGCGTTTGAAGAATCCAGCGATGTCGAATTGGAGATCACAGCGCGACACCTACCGGAGACGACCCCGCAGCTGATCGGAGACGGACAGGTGCCGGAAGTGAATTCTATGCCTCGGACAATGCAAGGGACTTTTATTGCACAGGAGAGTGGAAACTACCGTATCCAAATTACCGATGTTGAGGGTTTTACAAATCGCGATCCTATTAACTATACGCTTACCGTTTTCAAAGATGCCGTACCTGATGTCAATATCGTTTCACCGGCGCGGGACACCGTTTTGGATAATGCTATGTTAGTAGACCTAAAGGTGGAGGCAACGGATGACTACGGTATACAAGCACTTCAACTGGTATATCGTATTGAGGCAGAGGGTGCCGAAGAGATAAACGTCCCCTTAAAACGATGGGGCGTAGAGAACGCGCCTGTACGCAGATCGGTCTCTGTCGCATACAGATGGGATGTGGATCGGATTGGTATTTTTCCGGGTGAAGTGCTTGCCTATTATGTCCAAGCCTTGGATAACGACAATGTCTCAGGTCCGAATATCGGTAAATCTCCAACTTATACACTTCGATTCCCGTCACTCTCCGAATTATACGATTCAGTTGCGACCGAACAGGAAACAGAACAACGAGGTCTTGAAGAACTCGTTGATGAGCAAGCAGATGCAACGGGTTTGATTGACACGCTCCTCGGTAAAATCAGGAAGAACCAAGAACTCTCTTTCAACGATGAAAACCTGATGCAACAGGTGCTTGAAAACCAGAAGCAGATTGAGCAGACGGCAAAGCAGTTAGTTGAAGATATGCAGCAGACAGCGGAGGATATGGAGCAGAAGCAACTCTTTGATACTGAGACGATACAGAAGTATCAGGAGCTGCAAAAACTGATGGAGCAGGCACTTTCCGAGGAACATAAAGAGATTTTGCAGAAGTTATCTGAGGCATTGTCGAAGCAGGATGTGAGTGAGCAGGAGAAATCGATGATGGAGGCGAATCTCAGCCAAGAGCAGTTTTTACAGCAGTTGGAACGCGCCAAGTCGCTCTATGAACAGATTCTCCTTCAACAGGAACTCGAAGCAGCCGCCAAACAGGCGCAGGCACTCGCTGAACAACAGAAGGAACTCATGGATACTTTGGAGACATCACCCGAATCCACATCTGCAAACGAACTTGCACAAAAAGAGGATCGCGTCGGTGAAGAATTCGGTAGGCTTAGCGAAAAATTAGACGAACTCGGCAGAGAGATGGCTGAACTCGCGGAGAATAAGGAGAATGCACCACCACAGATAGAACGGCTTGCAGATGAAGTCAAACGCCTCAACCAGTTTGCCAAGGATCAGAATCTATCTGAAGACCTTGAAACTACCAGTGAGAATCTCCGAAGTGGACAGAACACAGAGGCACTTGAATCTGGTAGAGACGCGGAACAGACGCTGACAGAACTTGCACAAGGCTTGGATAATGCGTTGGAATTTATGGAAGGCGCGAACGCTAACGAAACCTTGACTGCTATGCGCGAAGCCGTTGAAAGCGGACTTCATCTCTCGCATCTTCATGAAGAAGTGTTTTCTAAAACAAACGGCCTCATCATTGCTGGGCAGACAGAGGCTTATATTCCGAGTGAGATTTTGCAATTGCAAAATCTTGCAGCGGATGAACTCAGCACGGCAGAGGGTATCGCGCAACTTTCCACTAAGCTTTGGGAACTCGGCAACCGACAAATGGAAGTCCCGCCCAAGGTTGTGTGGCATCTGAATGCTTCAAACGACGCACTTTTCCGTGCTGCACGCGCCTTGGAGGACAGACAACCCAGTCTCGCTATGCCAATTCAGAGAACGGCACTTGCGGATCTGAATCAGGCTATCTTTGAACTCCTTGACGCAATGGCACAGATGAACCAACAGATGGGTGCCAGCGGCATGGAAAACATGCTGGAGCAGCTGCAACAACTTGCGGAGAGTCAGGAACAGTTGAATCAAATGGCGCAAAATTTGAGCCAACAGATGCGAGAGCAAGGGCAAACCCCAGGATTTGAACAGATGATGCGTCAACTCGCTGCGCAACAGCAGCTCATCAAGGAAGCGACCGAACGCCTCGCTGAGCGCGCAGAACAGATGGCACAAATGTTGGGAAGTCTCGAAGAGGTCGCTGAAGAGATGACAGGGGTTGAGCAGTCACTCCGGCAAGGCGAACTCGACCAACAGGTGCTTGATAGGCAGGAGCAAATTTTGACGCGGATGCTTGATAGTTTAAAATCGTTGCAAAAGCGGGATGTCGGTAAACAACGCAAAGCCGAGATGGCGAAAACGCCTGAAACGCCTGCACAGGAAATACCGCCTTTGCATCCTGATCTACTCGAAATCGTTCGGAAGTTAGAAACTACGCCTCACGCAAAAGAGCTTGAGAACATTCCGTTCCAGTATCGGGAGCAGCTGCGACGCTATTTTAAAGCACTTTCGCAGAAAACCCAGTAAGCATGACTGTCCAAGATTGGGTTCTATTAAAACGCTAATCAAACGTGAGCTCGGTATAATAAATTGGTTCATTACATTGGCTCAATTGGACGAACTGCAGACCCATCGCAACGCCTAAAACGCCTGTCTTTTGCTCCAGCGGAGCAATATTGCTTCGCAGTGAGAATAGCAGGCATCCAAAGAGGCGTTTTCGCTCCAGCGGAGCGGTATTATGTGGTGTTGCGGCACATAGCACTCCGCTGGAGTGCGAAGACTTATGTATCGGGTTTTCTATAGACATAGCACTCCGCTGGAGTGCGGGTACACTTGTGTTATCAGATCTGCGATAGCCATCGTATATCAAGCAAGGTGACTCTAACTTCTTAAGTCGAGCTCACGTTAATCAGAACGCCATTGTAGGGCAATTCATGAACCGTAGGAATTTTTTAATTAGTGGAAGCACCGCATTGGCAGGACTGTTTTTCGTTAGTGGGCACCCGAAATTATTTGCGGACCCTCATGAAACCCGTATGGATAGGCGTACAAATGGAAAGGAAGAGAGATGAAGACAGCGGCCAGTATCGTTGACGATGCATTTTACATTAACGGAGAGATTACCTACCCAGGGCGTTTCTATCAAGATAATAAGATCGAGGGTTTGCTCATCAACACCCGCATGGTGCAAGGCATCTTCGATGACCGGAATCCGGAGACCATACACTTGTGGGAATACCCAGACACCGGAGCGTGGGACTCCGAACGCAATACCCGTGAATTTTTAGCCGCGATGCCGATATGGCGTGCACACGGGGTTTTGGCGTTCACTATCAACCTCCAAGGCGGGAGCCCTGAAGGCTACTCTAAAGCACAGCCGTGGCACAACTCCGGTATTGAAGCCGATGGCAGCCTGAATCCTGATTATCTATCGCGGCTTGAACGCATTATTGATTTTGCCGACGCGCTCGGTATGGTTGTCATTCTCGGTTATTTCTATTTCGGGCAAGACCATCGACTGACCGACGAAAACGCTGTCAAGTGTGCCGTGGACAACGCAACCGGATGGCTCTTTGACAAAGGGTATACGAACGTCATCGTTGAGATAAACAACGAATGCAACGTCAGATATTCACATGAAATTCTACAACCTCAGCGGGTACATGAATTGATTGAGCGGGTGAAAGCAACCACACACAACGGGAACCACAGATTCCTCGCTGGAACGAGTTACGGCGGTGGCAGGGTGCCACTGGAAAATGTTGTCCGTGCTTCCGATTTTCTGCTCGTCCACGGGAATGGGGTCAAGGACCCGAACCGTATCATTGAGATGGTCCAACAGACGCGCGAGGTGCCGGGGTACCGTCCGATGCCGATCCTTTTCAACGAAGACGATCATTTCGATTTCGATAAACCCTTGAACAACTTCGTCGCTGCTGTCAGTCAATACGCATCCTGGGGATACTTTGACCCAGGTGAAAACGATTATGACAACGGTTACCAATCTGTCCCGGTGCAGTGGCAAATCAACACGCCACGCAAACGTTCTTTTTTTGAGAAGGTTCGCGACATCACCGGCTATAATGCTAAATAACAAGGAATACCGATAATGCCACAAATTGACCCACTCTATTTTGCTATTGCTATTACTGTTGTCATCATGCTGGCGACAAGCGTCAGGATTCTCAAAGAATACGAGCGCGCCGTTATCTTTCGCCTCGGACGATTGATGGGGACTCGCGGTCCCGGTCTCGTGTTTATGATACCCTTCTGGATTGAGCGGATGCAACGCGTCAGTCTACGTCTTATTGTTAACGATGTCACCCCGCAGGATGTGATTACAAAAGATAATGTTTCCGTGAGCGTCAACGCCGTGCTTAACTTCAGAATAACCGAAGCCGATAAGGCGGTTATCGAAGTCGAGGACTTCGGTTTTGCGATTTCTCAAATCGCGCAGACAACCCTCCGGAGTGTGCTCGGACGTGCGGAACTCGACGATCTGCTCTCTGAACGCGAGAAACTGAATCAGGACTTGGAGGCTATCGTCAAAAAACATTGTGAACCCTGGGGTATTGAGGTACTGGCGATGGAAATCAAGGACGTAGATCTCCCGGTTGAGATGCAACGCGCGATGGCGCAGCAAGCGGAAGCGGAACGCGAACGCCGCGCCAAAGTCATACACGCCGAAGGTGAATTTGAATCCGCACAAGTCTTAACCGATGCCGCTGATATCCTCAGCAAAACCCCGACAGCAGTGCAACTCCGATTCCTGCAGGCGTTGGTGGAAGTTAGTGCAGAGAAAAACTCGACCATCGTCTTCCCAATCCCGATAGATTTACTCAGTCCGTTCCTCGAAAAGATAAAAGATTAGGAAGCAGCGATTCCATGCCAGATCCTCGCTGGCGGGGTTTCTAACCCCGCCTACCTTACATTTTTGTTGTTGGAGAAAGAACATGTCTACACATCGAGCAACAAAATACGGAGAGTTTTTTACGTTATTCGGAGGAATTATTGCCCTTAGCGGCTTCTGTATGCCTTGGACCAGCATTTCGCCTGCTTATAAGTTTTTCACAATTCGACCGCTCAATTCAACTTCCATTCTAATTATAATTGCTTTCATTGCGAGTGTTGTGATTCTCAGTATAAGCTATTATACCAAATTAACCCAATTTGTAGCGCGAGGTCCCTGTGCCTCGCAATGCTGACTTGATCAAAAGACTTCTAATCAAGTTAATTTGGTATTACACGCTAAACCGCCGAACACCTTGGAAATCCAAAATACCTATTCTCATTAGTAGCGGCATTGGATTAGGTATTCTTTTAGTAGAATTTCGATTTGGATATATAATAGAAATAGAGCAGACTGGTATTAACTTTTCTCGTTATTGGGTCACACCCTTCAATGGGATTGGTTTTTGGGTCACAGTTAGCGGATTTGCTATTGCTGCTGTGGGTGGGTTCTTAATAAGGGCAGAAGAAGCAAACGAACAATCCAAAACTTCGGTGGATGAAAAACAACTGGGATTCATAGTTCTCGCTGGCGGCATTATTGCACTTTTATGTTTCTTCATGCCGTGGGAGGGAATCGGTAATCTCAGTACTTTGTCTGGCTTCAAGATTGTGAGACTGCGACCCTTCCTTGCAATCGCTTTCGCAGCGAGTATTATCATCATTGTGGGAAGTTTCTACACGCTGATACGCGAAACTTGGAAACTGAGAGTCCCCGTTCTCGTTAGTATCGGTATCGGAGTTGGTATCCTTTTTTCCTACTATATTACTTTTCGGAATTAGTCGTTTTGGACTTGCAAAAAGTTGTTAAAAAAGTGTAATAACCCCTTGTAAATAAAGGGGTTATGTGATACAACACAGATAAGAAAATAGGGGGTTAAAGCCCCCTATTGAAACCCGAAAGTAGAGTTGCTTTTTTCGGATTCCACGCTTATCTGATTATTGTATCAGAACCTATCAGAAAAAAGCAACTCCTTTTCACAAATAGGAGTATTTTCTGATGGATTTGATCAGGATAATGGAGACGTTCCCGACGCAAGAACATTGCATCGAGTATTTAGAGCATCTGAGATGGCAGGGATCGCCAGAATGTCCACATTGTGAGTCTACACACATCAGACGACGCAACGAACATGATATAGGGCGTATCGGACGCTACAACTGCCACGATTGCCGATCCACCTTCAAGGCAACACACGGAACAATTTTTCAAGGGACGAAGATACCGCTTCAGAAGTGGTTTTTGGCGATCGCGTTGATGGCGAATGCGAAGAAAAGCCTCTCAAGTTGCCAACTTTCACGCGATTTAGGATTGCCACAGAAAACATGTTGGCGTATAATGATGGCTATCCGTGCCGAGATGGGTAAGGATAACGTCTTACTACAAGGGATTGTTGAAGCGGACGAAACCTATATCGGTGGCAAACGCAAGAAAGACTACGATAAAGAGATTGGCGAACCCCGTAAACGCGGACGTGGAACAGCGAAAGATGTAGTGCTTGGCGTAGTCGCAAGAGGCGGGAAAGTCGTCGCTGAACTTGTTGGGAATGTCAAGGGTAGCACAATCGCTGAGTTTATCAAGACGTTTGTCAAAACAGACGACTCCGAACTCTATACCGACCAGTATAAAGGCTACAACGAGATCGGTAAACAGATGAAGCATGAAACGATGAACCGGAGTCAGAAATGGGAGCCGGGTGGGATACATACCAACACAATGGAAGGTTTTTGGTCTTTCGTCAAACGGGCGTGGTATGGATCACATCACCACTATTCAACAGCATACACCCCCTTGTATCTCGCAGAGGCGTGCTATAAATACAACTACCGAGAAACTGACATCTTTGTAAAGTTTCTCACCGACAGCATGGAAAATGATTCGGAAATTTAAAGTCAAATTTAAAAACTTCTCAAGTCCAAAACGACTAATTCCGTTAATCTTTATGGAACCCCGCCATTCCGTTAGTGTACAGGTAATTGTGGGCTTTACTATAAAACGGTAAGAACGAGTCTCCAAATCGTGTCCCTTTTAGAGCACTCCCAACGCTATATCTATAGCAGCGTCCTCACCTTTATCTTTTAAGGTATCCATTTATGAAAGCGAACAGAATATCTTTACTCAGTTTGCTAACTTTAGCGGTTCTATTCTCCTGCGCGCGGATTCCCCAACAGTTTGTTGAAGTACCTGAAGAGAGAGGCGATTTTACAGTCATCCGTGTAGAGGGTAGATATGGGGCTGCGAGCGGCTTTTTCGTGGAACCCGACAAAATTGCGACGAACATCCACGTCGTTGCACACCCCGGACCCGTTTTCATAAAATCCCCTGACAAGCAGAAAATCTGGACTGTAGAAGGTGTTACGGCGTTTGATGTCAAAAACGATCTCGCTATCTTAAAAATTGTCGGTGAAGGCACACCATCTCTACTTGGCGACAGCGATGCTGTTGGGGTAGGGGATACAGTTGTTGCCACAGGCTACCCCGGTGGAAAGTACAAGGTCACAAAAGGGGTCGTCCATCGTATACGCAATAACGATAAATGGTTCCAGATGCAAATTGCGCTTTCTGGTGGCAGCAGCGGCAGTCCTGTACAAGACGGTGAAGGTCAAATTATAGGGATTGTTTCTGCCGTAGAAGATCCTTACAGTTATGTCATCCCCTCAAACACGCTACGGACATTGGTTGCCCGATCTGGACCTGTGGAGCCTTTGACACAGTGGCGTAAACGAAAGCCTATTCGTGCCTATATATATTCTGTTCGAGGGCAACGTAAATACAACGCCAATCACTATAACGAAGCCATAGCAGATTTTGATAAAGCCATCAAGCTATATCCTCAGAAGGCGGATGCCTACTACAATCGAGGGCTTGCAAAATTCACGCTTGGAGACCTTGAATTCGCCCAAGGAAATCTGGAGGCAGCTTGGAGGTTATATGAAACTGGAATTGAAGACAGCACGCAAGCCATTGAACTTAACGCTGAAGATACCTATGCATACCACAATCGTGCAGGTGGAAAGTTCCGACTCGGTCAATCTAAAGCAAATCAAGGAGATATACCAAAAGGACACCGGTATTATCAAGGTGCAATTCAAGATTGGACGCAAGTTATCAAACTAAATCCAGAACTTGCAGATCCTTATAACAATCGCGGAATAGCAAAAGCGACCCTCGGTGAGTCTAAAGAAGGTCAGAGGGACATAGCAGGCGCGCAGAAATTATACGCTGCGGCGATTCAAGACTGCACCCAAGCAATACGATTACACCCCGAGTATGTCGAGCCATACATCAATCGTGGATATGCACAGTTCCGACTCGGTAAGACTAAAGCAGATCACGGAGACATGGCGAGTGCGCAGGAATTATATGCGGCAGCCGTTCAGGACTTCACCCAAGCGATACAATTGGTGCCTGAGAGTGCCTATGCTTACGGGAATCGGGGCGTTGCCAAAGCTGCGCTTGGTAACGCTGAAGGGGCAATAAAGGACTTTGATGCAGCTATCCGGATTAACCCCGAATATACCGAAATCTACTACGATCGCGGGCGAGCGAAAGAGACACTTGGACAAGAGGAAGCCGCAAAAGTAGATTTTCAAAAGGCTAAGAAGTTAGATCCGAATGTCGGACAGTGATGACAGAAGTTTGCGTCTTGGTACAACTGTCGTGATCAGGAGTCCATGCCGACTCGGAAAGCGTAAAGTTTTGCACGGTTCAATACGAAACGAAGTCGCAACGGTTGCTCTGCATCTGCTAACGTTGCCGACTTCCACTGCACAGAGTGCCGTATATCATCGCCTGTCAATAGAACACAATCATCAATCGAAAATCCTTGTTGAACCTGTCCATCAGCCGTCAGCACTTCAACACCAATCTGACCGGCACTCACATCTGCATTGATTTCAAGTCCACCGTCCGGAATCTCCAACGGTACGGTTTCGACGACACCACCCTCCGCATCGGCATCAAGGGAGACAAACCCATCTAATCGCCATTTCGCAAGCCCGATCGCTTTGTGTCTATCCTTCATCATTGCACCGTGGGTATGCTCTGTCCCTGTATAGTACCAGTAAATTTCATCGTCGGTAATAATCGGTTCAATAGCAGTTCCCATAACCATACCGGTGTCGAATGTGCCGCTTTCGCCGCGTGGAATAATCGGGGTCCGAATTGAATCAGGATAGTCCCAATTGAATCCGTCTCGGCTGCTAACGAGTTGTGCATCAATCGGTCCATCGATAGGGATTTCATGCTCCGCCGCACCTGGTCCCGTCACATATAACACCCCAGCGATACCGATGTAGATGTTGTGATAGAGGAAACCTGACATGTTGTGAATTTCGGCGCGATCCGCGCCATATCTCTGTTTGCCAACTTCATCGTCTTGATCAGTTGCACCGAACATCGGTTCGAGCGGTTTCCACGGTCCCTCAAGACGTGGACTTTCAGTATATGCAATCATGCGTCGTGCGTCTTTATCGTTCCCACGTATCAGGGCATACGCGCGGAACAAATCTATTTTATTATCATAGATGACATTGAACGCACCTTCATTGTTCCGATCTGCAACCGGCTCTAAGTAGTCTGAATCATCCCATCGAATGCCATCCGGCGACATGAGCAGGAAGATGTTGCGATATCGTCTGCAAAAACCGATCATCTTATACCGTTTCTGTGGATCCGATTCATCGTCATCACGGAAGACGCACGCCCCGTGTAGGTCCCACACGATATTGTTATTAGGATTGTTGTTGAATTCAAAGAGTCCGAGATTCGGTTTCGTCCACGTCAATCCGTCATCGCTCTCTGCGTAGCAGGTGAGGTCGCCGCGATCGTTTTCGACGAACTTCCGTCCATAAGCATCGTGAGTCTGCCCTTTAAATGTTGACGGATTTCGGTCCGTTCGTGGGACGTAGAGGCCCGGAATCACGTTCGCTTCAAACCGCCAATGCGGTCCCATACGACATAAGTACCACATGCGGTATTTTCCGTATGCTGCATCGTACAGCGTAGTCCCATAGAGGTGGACACGTCTGGACTGATCTGGTCCTCCGTGCTCCCATGGATTATCAGGATTTGGTTCAAGCACGGGGATGTCATGTTTTACACACTGATGCAGTGTGCGTTTCACGCCGTGTTTAGAAGCAATCAGCGCGTCGTCAACGAATAGTTCTGTGCCGGTGTTAAGTGTATGAGCTGTATTTGAATTCACCTTATTTTCCTCAAGTAACGTGAGTTCGATAAAAAAAGGAAGAGATTGTGGTATAAAGAGAATCCCTCTGGTATAACGAGATCAGCAAAATCTTCATCCAAAGGAGTTCTCCCATGCATATTGTATCACTTTTCTGCGAGATTGACGACTTTTTTCTATCACTTGAAAAATATATCGCAGAACACTGCCTGCCAACTTCTGAGAAACCTGAAAGACGCTGTCGCCCGCGAAGTCTACAGCGGACATAGACGGACGAGGATTCACCTCACCATAAGTGTCAATTTAGCGGTTTTTGATAGCGTTTTATCAACTGTAGATATAAACATACCGCCCTTACAGGGCTGCGGTCTTTGGTCGAAAACGCTGCTATAAACATTGAAAAAAATAATCTAACCCTGTAAGGGTGGCATGTTTATATTCGCAGCTCCCAAAACCCTAAATTGACACCTATGGTGCGGTTTCCTAACCGCATCATAAGCGTCAATTTAAGAAAAACTGCCTCGGCGCATCGTAGGTTGGGTAGAACGGATGCCACCAAAACCGTAAAAATCATAGAAAAACGATGTTTTCTCCATACACGCTACATCAAGTAGAAACCGAGTGAAACCCAACGCTTTTGTTCTGAAGTGCCGCAACTCTGAGGGTATGAAGTTGGGTTTCACTGTGTTCTTGCAAGTATAGGGCAGCCTATTGGATTTCAGGTGTGTTTGAACCACCAACATCTGCCTTCTCAACGCCGTTCTACCCAACCTAATTGAAAAATCTGGATTATACTTGATATGCAAGTCCGCCTCTGCTAAAATACGCAGTGAATTCACATTTGGAGAAAATGTTATGCAGGAAATTGTGGTAGACTCAGCGCGGTTACACGATTTCGCTCGGACGCTCTGCGAAAAGGCAGGACTCCGCTCGGAAGACGCGGCGCAGATGGCGAAACTTCAGGTGCAGACCGATTTGCGGGGCGTGCATTCACACGGCACACGCGCTTTGCCCGGTTATCTCAACCTCGTCCTTGACGGTAAGATGAATCCGAAACCTGAACTCAGCATAGCGAGAGAGGGACCGAGTTTCGTTGTCATTGACGGAGACGACGGCATGGGGCATCTGGCAAGCACGCTCGCGATGGAGACAGCGATAGAGAAGGCAAAGACAACCGGTATCGCCGCAGCAGGAGTCCGTAATGCTGGGCACTTCGGTGCGGCTGCATGCTATTCAATTATGGCGGCATCAAACCAGATGATCGGGTTTTCAACGACAAACACAGGTGGTGCCTCTATTGTCGCACCCGGTGGTGCAGAGGCTGTGGTTGCCAACAATGCGATGAGTTACGCGCTACCTACCAGCGATGAACATCCGATCGTATTGGATATGGCGTGCGGCGTTTCCGCATGGGGGAAGATCGGCACGCTTCGGATGTATGGTAAACCGATCCCAGAAGGGTGGCTCATAGACGATACAGGACAACCCACCAGCGATCCGGACAAAGGACGGTTTTTAGCTCCTGCAGCAGGACCGCGTGGTTACGGTTTGGCATTTATCATGGGTATCCTCGCCGGTCCTCTGAGCGGCGGTTTGATGGCGTGTAATAAATCGGGGGATCCGTCTGAACATTTCTTTTTCGCGCTGAATATTTCGAGTTTCACAGACTACGACGGTTACGTCGCGGAAATCAAGCAGGGCACCGACAAGATTCACACCTCGAAAACGGCAGAAGGTGTGGAACAAGCCTACCTTCCCGGCGAGATAGAGTGGAATAACTACGACAATTACCTTGAAAACGGCATTCCGATCCATATAGACCATTTACGAGGTCTCGCAGGCATCGCTGAGAAACTGGATGTCCCTATCTGTTGGGCGTGGTAAAAGAAGTACAAGAAAGCAAGAGGTAAAATATGGCAGATACTAATGAACGTGTAGCGGGTGGTACGCTTCCCGATTGGGAGGTTGCGGAACTTCCCGAACCACCGAAATATCAATTTGGAAAAGCGTTCCGAAGCATCTTAGGTCCCGGCATTATCGCGTTAGGTGCTTCAATCGGGAGCGGAGAGTGGTTGTTGGGACCCGCGATTACTGCACAGTATGGAGGTAGTCTTCTCTGGATTGCAACGATCGCTATTTTGCTTCAGGTGATTCTGAACACAGAAGCGATCCGTTATACACTTTATACCGGCGAACCGATGTTGAGCGGCTACATGCGCTGCAAACCGGGCGCGCCATTTTGGGCATCTTTCTATTCGGGGATTAACTTTTTCGCGATTTGGCCCGGTTGGGCGATGACAGCTGCGACGGCACTCGCTGCGGCATGGCTCGGTTATATGCCCGAAGATGCGGATGGCGGGACGGTACGCTTGTTTGCCTTTCTCATCTTTTTCGGGTGTTTAGGGATTGTGCTGTTTGGTGGGAAAATTTACAATGCTCTTGAAAAAGTACAACTCTTCATGGTCATCTGGATTATCGGTTATCTTGTCGTCATAGACCTATTTTGGGTGCCGCCAAGCGTCTGGTGGACTGCTATTAAAGGCTTCTTTAGCTTCGGATCACTCCCTACGCCAGGACCAGATGGACAGGTCAATTGGCTGTTGCTTGGGGCTTTCGCTGCTTATGCAGGAAGTGGTGGTTTAGGCAATGTCACAATTACCAATTATGTTCGTGATAAAGGGTGGGGCATGAGTAGTCTCGTCGGTGCGATCCCATCTATCATCGGTGGACAGAATGTAACGCTTTCGCACTTGGGAAAGGTCTTTCGTATCACCCCAGAAAACCTTGCCCGATTCAAGGAGTGGTGGAAATATGTTCGCTTTGAGCAGTACGGCATCTGGCTCATCGGATGTTTTATCGGCATTGCGCTGCCAGCAATGTTAACCTTGGCGTTCGTGCCTGCTGGACAGGAGATGGACCAGTGGTCGGCGGCAGGATTCCAGGCGGAGGGACTCGCGGAAAAAGGCGGCAGAGTGCTGTGGTACCTGACGCTGCTATGCGGTTTCTGGGTGCTGTTCTCAACACAACTCGGCAGTGTAGACGGGGTTCCTCGTACTTATACCGATATTATATGGACAGGGTTAAAGCGTGCGCGAAACCTCGGTGAACACAACGCAAAATGGATCTACTACCCGATTCTCGGTGTCTATATATTGTGGGGTGTTATCGCGATGTATCTCGCCAAGCCGTTCTTTATGATTCTGGTATCCGCAACGATTGGCGGGTATCTATTGGTGATTACCTCGCTACATACGCTCTACGTCAACCGGAAATTCTTACCGAAGGAGATACAACCGCCTATCTGGAAACAGGTTGGGTTGGTGTTGTGTGCGGGGTTCTATTCAATTTTCGGGAGTATTACAGTCTATCAAAAGGTGCTTGTGCCTTATATTTTTCCAATTTTTGGATAGATAAGGCATCGGGGTTACAAACCCCTCCTACAAGGAATGATAAGCCGCAATAATTGCCTTCACAAGGCTCTCTATTGTGGCTTTCTTTGCAACCACATCAACCTGTATACCTTGTTCTATCGCCGTTTTTTGCGTCTCGGAACCGATGACTGCGACTTGCACATTCGTCAGTAAGGTCTCAGGTGCGTGTGCGGGGAACATCTCCAAGAAATTGGTGACTGTAGAGGAGCTGGTGAATGTAACGAGATCGATGCTGCCGTTCAAGAGATCCGTTTCAATTTCATCTCGATTCTCGCTTGCCACTTTGACGGTATCATAGAGGGGAATATCGTCAACGTGCGCGCCTTTTTTACGTAAACCGTTAGGGAGGTCCGCTGTAGCGATTTTGGCACGCGGCAGGAGGATTTTCTTACCGCTTACGTTTTCCATTTCAGCAGCAATGGCACTCCCACGGGAGTGCGTCGGAACAAAGTCAGGTTGAATACCGATGTCGTTGAGTGCCTCAACTGTTTTCGGACCAACTGCACAGATTTTGGTTCCACCGAACACCCGTACATCCTTCCCGTTTTCTCGCAAACGTTCATAGAAAATTTCAACAGCATTGACACTCGTAAAGATAACCCAATCGTATTTGTCGGGAGCGGGTATATCCTTGCTATCAATAGTGATAGGTTGTATCCTTATCGTAGGAAATTGGATGACCTCAGCACCGTTTGCCTCCAAGAGGTCTGCGAATTCACTTGCTTGCGCGCGGGCGCGTGTGACAAGGATGCGTTTCCCGAAGAGCGGTTTGGTATCAAACCATCGGAGCTGATCGCGGAGTTGATTTACCTCGCCGACGATGATAATTGCGGGACTTTCGAGTTGAACTGCCTCTACCTTCGACACAATATCATCAAGGGTACCTTGAACGACTTGCTGTTGCGGTGTCGTGCCAACACGTACCAAACTAACGAGGGTTGCCGGATTCCTACCGTGCGTTATCAACCGTTCCACAATTTGGCGAAGGTGTGCAACTCCCATGTAGACAACCAGCGTATCTACCGCAGTCGCAAGCTGCTCCCAATTGATATTTGAATCTGAACGCAGTGCAGCGGAATGTCCGGTAACAAAAGCGACAGATGAGGCATAGTCGCGATGCGTGACTGGGATACCGGCATAAGCAGATGCGGCAATCGCAGAAGTGATACCCGGAACGATCTCGAACGGAATTCCTGCTTCGGTAAGAGCGACTGCTTCCTCGCCCCCACGTCCAAAAATGTAGGGGTCTCCACCCTTGAGCCGGACGACGACTTTACCGGCTTTCGCGTGTTCAACAAGTAACTGATTGAGTTCAGTCTGACGTGTCGCTCGAACCCTTGGATCGGGTGCCTTGATTTTTTCGGTGTGCGGGGGGCAGTGTTCCAATAACGCGTCGTTCAGCAACAGATCATAAATGACGACATCGGCGCACTGAAGGCACTCCACACCTTTAAGTGTGATAAGTTTTCTATCACCGGGACCGGCACCTACGATGTAGACAATACCTGTGGGTGGTTTGTTCAGAGACGCGTTCATTCCAAGACCCCTTGTGTCGTCAACAATCCAGTTGCACCACCCTCCCGGAGTTTTTCGGCAACAACTTCGCCTAAGTGCTGCGCAGCGTTTAGCTCTCCCTTTGCACTCTTCACAATACGTAGGGCACCTTCTGGATGACAGACCACACCGATAAGAGAAAGCTCACCATCAACATGTTTGGCATACGCGCCAATCGGTACTTGGCACCCACCACCGAGACTTTCCAACACAGCCCTTTCAGCGGTAACTTCTGCCACTGTTTCCTGATCGTTCAAGGGTTCAAGTACGGTTTCAAGAGCGGTATCGCCCTCGCGTGCTTCAATCGCGAGCGCACCTTGCCCAGCGGCTGGGATCATCCGTTCTACATCAAAAAATTGTGTGATAACTTCTGGCTTGCGGAGACGGTTGATGCCGGCTGCGGCAAGGATAATTCCGTCAAGGTCGGTTTCGTAAAGTTTACGCAACCGGGTATCTATATTGCCTCGGACATCAACGACTTGTAAATCAGGACGTATATGGAGGATTTGCGCTTTCCGACGTGGGCTTGTGGTGCCAATTGTCGCGCCATTCAGCAAGTCCTCTAAGGGCAGTCCTGAGGCGGTGATGAGTACATCGCGCGGATCTTCCCGTGTCGGAATAGCGGCGATGCAAAGTCCTTCGGGGAGTTCTGTTGGGAGATCTTTCAAACTATGCACAGCAAAATCAATATCTCCTGCTAAGAGCGCGTTTTCAATCTCTTTAGTAAAGGCACCTTTGCCGAGTCCAACTAATGAGCGGTTTTGAATTGTGTCCCCGGTAGTTTTGATGATCTTGAGGTGGACTTCGAGATTTGGAAAAAAATGTTCCAACTGATCTTTGACGAATTGTGTCTGCCAAAGCGCAAGTTGACTACCACGAGTGCCGATTACGAGCGAGTTGTGCATCAAAATTCCTTTTTTTAAATATCGGGGTTCCGCTCCGTTTTTTCGCCCCTTCCGAGTAACGGGTGGGGACCCCTGTCAAAAACGGGGTTCGCGTGAAGTTATGTTGCTCTTGACGGAATTTACCTTACACATCTGAATTATCATCGTTAACACCCAAGGCGAACAATTCCTGTAAGGCTTGGATATACTGCCCGTGGTCGGCATCTCCGTCATTGACAGCACAGCGTAGATTTTGCATGGGGTGGTGGAGCAGTTTTTTGACAATCGCCTGCGTCATGGAAGCAATAGCTGCTTCCTGCTGATCAGAAAGTGTTGTTTTATCGAAACACGCTTGCAATTCAGAGTCAGCGATCTCCCGAAACTGCTGATGGAGTGCCTTAATAGTGGGATTGACCTGAAAGATTTGCAATTGGTCGTAGAACTGCTTCGTCTCTTCGGCGACAATCTGTTCGGCGTGGGTTGCTTCTTGCTGTCGATCCTTGAGGTTGGAGGCAACAACAGCTTCGAGGTCGTCAATATTGTAAAGGAAGGCGTGGTCAATCTTACTCACATCGGGTTCTATGTCGCGTGGTACAGCGATGTCAATGAGAAACATATACCGGTGTCTGCGTTTCCGCATGATGTTAGCGAGCGGCTGTCGTTTGATAAGATAATCGGGAGCATCGGTAGAACTAATGACGATGTCGGCATCAATGAGGAAACCGAGGTCGCTATCATAAGCGATGGGTGTACCGTTAAACTTCTCTGCAACTTTGACAGCACGTTGGTATGTGCGATTTGCGACAATCACGTCAGAGACCCCATTGGCAACGAGATGCTTTGCGGTCAGTTCGCTCATTTCACCTGCACCGAGAATCGCAACAGTCTTGCCTTCAAGTGTATTGAAGATTTTTTTTGCGAGTTCAACGGCGGCGTAACTAATAGAAACGGCACCAGTAGCGATAGTCGTCTCGGAGCGGACACGTTTACCAATGCTGAAAGCCTTGGTGAAAAGACGATTGAGAATTGGCCCCGCGCCGCCTGCTTCCCGCGATGTATCGTAAGCCTCTTTGACTTGTCCCAATATTTGGGATTCACCGACTACCATAGAATCAAGGCTCGCCGTCACTCTGAAGAGGTGTTGGATTGTCTCCAAGTTATGATGGAGATACGTCCATTTTTTGAGTGATTCCACACCGACCTGGTGGTAACGGGAAAGGAACTCAACCAGCATTTTGGCGGCAGCATCGGCAGTACGCACCGTATTGGCGACTGCATAGACTTCTACGCGGTTGCAAGTGGAAAGGATCACTGCTTCATGAATCTGATAAGATTCACGAAGGTGCTGGAGCGATTCAGTAAGTTGTGCTTCGGAAAACGCCAATCTTTCCCTGAATTCAATAGGGGCGACATGATGGCTCGTTCCGATGGAGACGATCTGGTTCATTCCTTCAACCAAAAGATCTAAAAGGTGAAATGTTGTTTATACGTTTCGTAAATTATATCACATATCAGCGATTGTGTCAAATTTGGAAGTTGCGAAGTCGCGATTCAAAACGGCTTCTACCCAAGAAAATTAGCGATACGTATGCATGCTGTCTAAAAAGAGATCAACACCAACGTAAGTGCAAAGGACAGCCACAAAACCGATGATAGCGGCATACGCTGCCTTGCGTCCGTGCCAGCCCCAAAACTGACGGAAACCGATCTGGACAACATAGATAAACCACGTCATTAGGGTGGAGATTACTTTCGCATCGAGCCACCTCCACGGGACATCCCGGATATACTGGGTCCAGAGGCTTCCGACAATGACCCCCATTGTGAGCAGAATCACGCCAAGGATTGTACAACGATAACCGAGTTCGTCGGAGATCCCTAAGGACGGAAGAAGATTGTCAAAAAGCGTGTCCATCTTTTTGCGGATTTTCCGTTCCGTTATCAAGTACATAAACCCAAACCCAAACGCAGCAATGAACGCGGCGTATGCGAGAAAAATGAGACTTGTGTGTGCCAGCAGCCAATAGTTTTGCAATGGTTCCGGGAGCGCAGCGGTATGTGTCGCAAAACTATAAGAGATCAAGATGGCAATAAACGCAACAGGCATCACAAAACTACCGAGTGTGCGGAGATGCGTCAGACGCACGATGACGAGATAGGTCAGTGTGATTGCCCAAGCAAAGAAAGCAGTGGAATCGGTCCAGTGTGTCATCGGAAAATGCCCTTGTGTTAGCCACCATAGCGCAATAAAGAGACTCAGAAACGCAAAACCGATGCTGGTTCCCCAAAAAGCGATTCGCTCAATCGTCGGACGGATGACAACCGCTTCGCTCCGGTTACTGATAGCCAACGAGAGCGTCTGAAAAATGCTTGCTGCCAAGTATATGAGAAGGGTAACGAGAAACAAAAAATTTATCATACTTCGTGCGTTTTGGACGATAATGGACGTGCGTCTACAGCGAATAGATATGACTATCCCTTAGATGCGTCATACGTTTTAATTTTGGCGGTCAGTGAGTTGTGCCTGGAGGCGTTCTAACTCGGCTTCTATTGCCTGTCGTCGTTCTGATTCTGCTTTGGCGAGTCTTTCTGCCGATTGTCGTCGTTCTGATTCTGCTTTGGCGAGTCTTTCTGCCGATTGTCGTCGTTCTGATTCTGCTTTGGCGAGTCTTTCTGCCGCCTGCCGTCGTTCCGCTTCTCCTGCCACCAATTCTTCTGCTGCCACTCGTAGGTGATGTTCCTCCATGGAAGTTGTAATAGCGGTGCCATCAGGAAGATACGGACGCAAAAGCCGCAGCTCCCACGCCTCATGAAGCTCCCACCGAAAATAAAGATTTAACGACGCACTGAACAAACCATCATCAGCATCTTCTTCAATCTCAACGATGTCGCCCAATGCATCCCGCCGCCACCCACGAAATTCTATAGGGCGATTCATATCGGGTTGATGAATGAAATACTCTGCAACCCCCATGTCACGCAGATACACCTCAACTTTTTCATGCCGGTCCTCAGACGCTGTTGAATCTGAAAGGAACTCAAAAACTGCTGTAGGGACGGTGCCTTCTGCCCAGGTATAAAAACTCCTTCGTAACGGAAGTTTCGCGGCACCGAGGACGACATACACATCGGGAGCCACGACCTTTCTGATATCGCCTTCTCGGTAATAGATAAAGTTGTCCATACCGACATGGATATGCGGGTGTACCTGAAAATATCGTAAGAACTGGTCAAATAAGCTATGCATCTGCATCCCGTGAAATTCGCCTGCTGGCATGGGTTCATCGTCCTCATAGGGGTAGCCTTGGATGTAAACGGTCGGTTTTCCACTCGCTTTTGGAAAGACAGGCATGTACTTTCTTTGCTTGAGTTCAAAATCGTTTAGCGTATTCATGATTTTCTTCCTCTGCATATCAAGGCAGGAATGTCTCTTATCCACGTAAGATGGTTAAAGCAGTTCTCAACCGTTTTGAAAATCTTTAAAAAAGCAGACTAATTTCGATTTTGGGCAATTTTAACAACCCCTGTATGCTTTGTCAAGTAGTTTGGAGGTAAAGGTATTCGCGCGTTCCAAATTGCCGTGCCGAACCCAGTTGAAAAGACATTCAGCGGAACACTCAGGGTTTGTCAAACCGAGACAGCATGTTGTAGGAGGGGTTTGTAACCCCGATACCGAATCTTCAACGGTGTTGATAAGCCTTTCAAAGAAGTCGGCGCGCTTTTTAGGGGTCGGAAAAGCCTTGAGAATCTCAGAACGACGCGCGCCAAGGAATTCGATAAATGCGCCGTAGCCGTTGTTTTCAAACTGGTTGGCGAGTTTCTTATGGAGCCGTTTCGCTTTGTCAATGTCTTTGCCGTTTCGAGCCGAGATACTAATTATTAGATTGTCATCCATCACGAGATCAGGGGTGAAGTGGGTGCCAGCACTCGGTTCATCAAGATATTCCCGAATGAATGCACCTTCACTCCCACAAGATGCCTTGTCTGCAATCACAAGGAACGCATCTTCAAGGTGATGCGGTTTCAGTTCGGCGGGTGTCGGACGGACAACAGATGCACCACATCGGTTTAGCAGGGTGATACGGCGTTCAACCTTTTGGCGCAGCTCGCAAGCCAAAACTTGCTCTTCAGAAGTCGGCGTTTTCTGCTCACACAGGACAACACACATGCGATCTTCCAATAGCAGATAGACAGGATAGGGTAACCCTTGATTCTCAATCGGCACTGGTGCTCCATTTTCATATCCGAGTGTGTAGAGGGAAGAGGCGTGCAGGACCTCTTCAAGATATTCACGGATACGGCGACTTGTCGCGGGGCTTTTACCACTCGTGGAGATGCTGAGCATCAACTCGCCATCTGTTACAACAGAAGCGGCGGCGAAGGTGCATTGTGGGATAACATCAACCACATTAACTAAACGAATCTTGTACTTCCCGTGCGCTTCTGTGAAGACAGCAGAGTTAATATCCGTGAAATCGGTAGCGGCGCAGACGAGAAAATAGCCGTGCGTGTCACCTACCTTCAGTTGCCGTTTGTGCCAGCGAATTGTGCCGATCTGTGCAAGGAAGGTTAGCAATTCCGTTGCATCGGGACTGATTACGGTGACATCGCCACCGCTGATGAGCATAGCGACGACTTTCCGTTCAGCAACGGTCCCACCGCCGACAACGAGGCACTTCCGGTCTTGAAGGTTTATATACACAGGATAAAACATTTTATAATAGTTTTCAGTTTTCAGTTTTCAGTAGTTCTCAGTTATCGGTGATCGGTTATCACGTAGTTGTCGGCTATCAGTTAAAGATGGTCTCGATTATCCAGAGTGCCTCTTAACTCTCACTGCAAGGCAAACTGACAACCGACGACTGACAACTATTCCTCATGATTCGCGTGAAACGACGTAGTCTGCAAGTTGCTCGAGTGCGACGCGGGCAGGGGTCTCCGGTAAGGCTGCCAACGCTGCTTTAGCACAGTCGGCATAGTCTTGGGCAACCTTCAAACAGTGAGTCTCGACACTATACCGCTGGAACAGGGCTTCAACAAAGGCGATCGCCTCGGCTTCGTCCGTATTAGGATTCAGGACTTTTTCCAACATCTGCTTTTCATCATCATTACAAACAGTCCGTGCATAAATGATTGGAAAAGTGAGTTTTCCTTCACGGAGGTCACCGAATGTATTTTTTCCTAATTTATCAGCATCCTCTGTGAAATCAAGCACGTCATCGACAATTTGGAAGGCGGTTCCAATTTGCTGTCCATAGGTTGTGAGTGCCTCAATCTGTTGTGTCTCTGCTGGGTTTCCGAGGTGTGCGCCGAGGGTGCAGGACGCAGCGATCAATTTACCGGTTTTGAAACTGATAATTTTGAGGTACTCGGCTTCAGAGATGTCAAAATCACCACTTTTGTAGGCATGTATAACTTCACCTTCGCACATCGCCTGTGTGGTATCGGCAAGGATTGCCATCGCCGGATCATCGGCACGCCGCGAAACGAGCATAGAGAGGACACGTGCATGGAGATAATCTCCGACAAGGACAGCAACTTTATTGCCCCATTTCGTCTGTAACGTCTCACGCCCACGCCGGATAGCGGCTTCATCAAGTACATCGTCATGAACAAGCGATGCGACATGGATAAGTTCCACAACAGCGGCGAGCGTGTGCGCATCGCTCCCTGCATATCCGCAGACTTTGGCAGAAAGCACAACGAGAATAGGGCGGAGTCGTTTGCCACCGCCTTCAACAACATGTTGAACTGCCATGTCAACGAAACTATATTCGCTGGCGGTCTGTTCAGTGAGTTTCGCCTCAACAGCACTGAGGTCATCGGCAATTAATTTAACAATTTGATCAAAGTTGGACATAATGTAGGGGCAGTCCTTGTAACTGCCCTTCCCTTAATGGTGGTCAGTTCTCAGTTCTCAGTTCTCAGTTCTCAGTTAAGAGAAAGACTTGATGAATCAAATTGTCTCTTTAACTGAAAACTGAAGACTGAAAGATTTTTCGCAGAAAAATCGTACTGAAAACTATTACAAGAGGTTCGCCAATACCTGTGTTGCGGCTTGAACGGTTTTGTGGATATCGTCTTCAGAATGGACCAAAGAGACGAATCCTGCCTCGAACTGTGAGGGTGCGACATAGACCCCGCGTTCTACGAGTCCCCAGAAGTAGTGTTCAAAGCGTTCGGTATCCGCTGTGCGTGCGCCATCAGCATCCGTAACGGTTTCCGGTGTGAAGTAGAGCATCAACATCGAACCGACGCGGCTATGCCAAGCATCAACGCCGTGCTTTTCGGTTGCCTCGGCAAGCCCCTCTGCGAGCACTGCAGCACGATTTTCGAGTTGTTCATAAACGCCCGGTTCAGCAAGCCTTTTAAGCATTGTTATACCGGCGGTAACGGCTAACGGATTACCAGACAAGGTTCCTGCCTGATAGACATCGCCTTCTGGAGCGACACACTGCATGATCTCCCGTTTTCCGCCGTATGCGCCAACGGGCAAACCGCCACCGATAATTTTCCCTAAACAGGTCATGTCAGGTGTGACGTTATAGTAAGTTTGGGCACCGCCGTACGCCACCCGAAAGCCGGTGATAACTTCATCGAAGATAAGTACGATACCGTGTTCTTCAGTGATTTCACGGAGTTGACTGAGGTATCCGTCATGCGGCGGGATGATACCCATATTTCCCATAATCGGTTCGAGAATGAGACAGGCAATTTCGTCTGCGTTGGCTTCTATTGCTTCACGGACAGCATCAGGATTGTTAAAAGGGACAGTGAGTGTATTCCGTGCGAAATCCTCCGGCACGCCACCGCTATCAGACAGCCCAAATGTTGCAACCCCGGAACCGGCTTTTGCCAACAGGTAGTCCACATGACCGTGGTAGCACCCTTCGATTTTGAGGATCTTATCGCGACCGGTATACCCGCGTGCGACGCGAATTGCACTCATTGTCGCTTCGGTACCGGAATTGACGAGGCGCACCTTTTCAATTGAAGGGACAGCGTTGACAATGGTCTCGGCAAGTTCTGTCTCCAAAGTCGTCGGTGCCCCAAAACTCGTGCCGTTCAACGCTGCTGCGCTGATAGCCTCCACAATGCTCGGATGTGCATGCCCTAAAACTAAGGGCCCCCAAGAGGCAACATAGTCAACATATTCATTTCCATCGACATCGTATATTTTTGAACCTTCGCCACGTGCGATGAAACGGGGATGCCCGCTGACTTTACTAAAATTTCGGACGGGACTGTTGACCCCGCCGGGGATAAACTGTTGTGCCTTTTGCCATGCGGTTAAGGATTTACTGCTCTCCAAAGCGTTTCCTCCAAATTTTTAAATTTTTAAATATTGGGTTTCTGCTCCGTTTTTTCCGTTGTCAAAAACGGGTTTCTGGTAAAGTTATGTCGTTATCAGTTGATAGAGACAAATAACGGATAGTCAATTGCGATTTCTAATCGTTGAGCCACTCGACAACGGATTTTGCGAAATAGGTTAAAATCATATCCGCGCCGGCGCGCTTGATACTTGTTAAAAGTTCCAATGCGACCCGCTCCTCGTCGATCCAACCGTTTTGCGCCCCTGCTTTAACCATAGCGTATTCTCCGCTGACGTTGTAGGCAGCGACAGGCACCTGAAATTCTGTCTTGACGCGATGGATGACATCCAGATAAGAGAGCGCCGGTTTCACCATGAGAATGTCAGCACCTTCCTGAATATCTAATGCGACTTCCCGTAGTGCCTCCTCTGCATTCGCTGGGTCCATCTGATAGGAGCGACGGTCCCCAAATTGTGGTGCGGATTCCGCGGCTTCGCGAAAGGGACCGTAAAATGCCGAGGCATATTTGGCGGAGTATGCCATAATCGGTATATTCTCATACCCGTTTTCGTCCAATGCTTCTCGAATTGCGCCGACGCGACCGTCCATCATATCTGATGGGGCAATGACATCGGCACCGGCGCGAGCGTGCGAAAGGCTCTCTTTAACGAGGAGTTCCAGCGTCGGGTCGTTTTGCACTTCACTATCTTCAATGACACCACAGTGCCCGTGGTCGGTGTATTCACAGAGACAGACATCTGTCATTACAAGCAGGTCAGGCACGGCATCTTTGATCGCTCGGACCGCCAGTTGAATGATACCGTCATCGGCATAAGCCTCAGTGCCGAGCGGGTCTTTCAACGCTGGGATGCCGAACAGAATTGTACCGGGGATTCCGAGTGCAGCAAGTTCCTTCGCGGCGGTGACGAGCCTATCAACCGAGTATTGGTAGCATCCAGGCATCGCAGAAATTTCGGTTGCGGTATCACGTCCATGAACGACGAACATCGGATAAATGAGGTCGTTGACAGAAAGTGCTGTTTCGCGGACAAGTCGCCGCAGGTTTTCATTTGCACGCAGTCGCCTCGGTCGATAGATAGGGAAGGTGCTCATTATTCCTCCGAAGGCGAACCTTTGATTTCGTAGTTCGTTAGTTCAAGGGTTCTTTCTCCGTCCGGTTGCAATCCGAGCTCCTCCTTTGCTTCGTCAGCCTCCGGATGCTCATGACTGAATTTGACGATACCGACGTTAGGTGCCAACCAGATTGTTGTTACGGTGGTAGCCTTTCGTTCTTCAGGTGCTTGTGGTTCGATTCCGGGCACAGACACAGTTAATTGAACCGTTTCATCCGTCTGGTATTCAATTATCAAGCAGTCCTCAAACGTGCCAGCAGCTGTTTCGACAGTTTCTGTACCAGTGACGACCCCAGTCTCAACGATGGTGCTATGGGTTTTGATAGTCGGTGCGCCGCCCGGTATTTCCATAGGTGCCCCTTGGATATCCATTGTCAGGGTGAGCGCGACATTTAACTCCAGAGCCGTCCATTCTTCATTGAACGTGGCAGGTGTCGGTAGCAGATAGAAGTAATCTGCCGATTCCACCTCAACATCGTAACTCAAATCAAGGGAGACCGCTGCCCCTTCAGGTGCCCCGCCGAGCATTTGTTCACGTATCATTGGAAGTGCTTCTTCCATCTCTCGCGCTGTGTGTGCTTTAAGTCCGTTTTCGATTTCAGTGCCGACAAAGAACGCCACCCAGTCGTCCCCGATCTGATAATAATAGGGTTGAACATAATGCTCAAAGTCCGCCCAATCCTCCAAGGCGGGATCATAACTGAAGGCGCGATAGGTTTCGCCATCAACATCTTCAGGCTCTATGGCGTAGCGCGTTAATTCGTTCCCATCTTGGTCTTCGTATGTCCAGTAGCTGCCGACGGCATCTGGAAAGTAGTAGTTTGCCCATTCATTTCCCATTGACATCGTGCTTAAACCGCAGATGAGTAAAAGGACAAAAATAGGCTGCATCTTTTTTAACATAAGAGATTCCTTTTGCGGCTCTCGGCAAACTTTCAAGTCCCCGAAAGAGTCCCTTCAGAAACGGAATTAATTGTCTTCACCGCTTTCTGATTCAGTGGATTTGATTTCATAGTTCGTTAATTCAAGGGTTTTGACGATGTCGGTAGCTTCGGATTCTTGGAGCATTTTAACAATACCGACATTCGGAGCGAGCCAGAGCGTTGTCAACGCCCCCTTATATACATCTTCAAACATAGTCCTCGCTTCTGGTAGATCCGGTTCAGTTTCTATTGAAGCATCCATTTTATACTCAATGATCAAGCAATCCTCAAACGTACCGGCAGCTGTTTCGACCATCTCTGTCCCAGTTACATTTCCAGTTTCAACAAGGGTCAGGAACATTGTGATCGCCTGACTTGTTGGTGAAAAACCATCCAAGCTGCTTGTGATTTCAATCAGCAAATCCATTTCCACATCAACACGCGAAGCCTCCCACTCCTCATTGAACGTCGCAGGAGTTGGCAAAAGATAGAAATGGTCTTGTGCTTGTATATCGAGTTCGTATGTCACATTAAGGTCAAGCGTCAACCCGGGTGGCAGTTGATTATTCAACTGTTGTTTCATCACTACCATAGCCTCGTTCCAGTGCTTCTCTGTGACCGCCCGTGTCGCATTTTCGATATCATCACCGACAAAGAATGCCACCCAGTCGTCACTGACTTGGTAGAAATAAGGATGAAAATAATACTGATAGTTTGTCCAGTCCTCCAAGGCGGGATCATAACTGAAGACGCTATAGGTTTCGCCATCAATATCTTCTGGTTCTATGGCGTAGCGTGTAAATTCTTCACCATCTTGGTCTTCATAGGCCCAGTAGCTATCGAGTGCATCAGGGAAATAGTAATTTGCCCACTCATTTCCCATCAATGTCGCACTGAAACCGAAGATGAATAAGAGAACGAAAACGGACCGCATTTTTTTTAACATGAAAAGTTCCTTTCGCTATTTTTGCTAACTTTACAGAAAAATGTCTACATATTTTGAGATTTTACCATATAAAGCGGGATTAATCGCTCTCACTGCTGCCCGACGCATCGGATTTGATTTCGTATTTCGTTAGTTCAAAGGTCTTGATCGTGGCTGAGGATTGAAACTCAGGAGCAGGTATCGTCTTAAGAAATATAGCCTCGGTTGCTTGACGAAACTTCACAATTCCGACATTAGGTGCAAGCCACAACGTCGTAACAGATTCGCCAGGCGGATCAATTGTTGAGTGTTGTTCGAGAGGAGATACGTCCATTGTCGTCGCTGTGCGGTATTCAATCTTCAAACAATTCTCAAACGTGCCAGCCTGTGTCTCAACGGTCTCTTCTGTGCTGAGGATGTTTCCGATTTCGACGATGTTAAAGCTAAGTACAATTTTGGGCATCTCATCTGCTCCCTGAAAATCAGCAGGTGCCCCTTTAATTTCATACTGCATCGAGACTTTCGCTTTTATCTGTGTTGTGTCCCACTTTTCGTTGGGAGTTGCAGCAGTTGGAAACAGAGAAAAATCGTCCTGTGCCTCTACTTCCACATCGTAGTTGATATTAAAGGAGAGGTTAGGGGCATCGGGTGGAGGATTATCTTCTATCGATTTCTTCGCCATTTTGGTGAACGCTTCCATCTCTGTGATAAAACGTGCTTTGATTGCTTTTTCTATCTCATCACCAACAATGAACGTAATCCCACCTTCATCAATTCGATAGAGTGCGGCATGGAAGTGATAGGCGTAACTTTCCGAGTCTTCCACGTCAGGCTCATAGGTGAATAGGTTATACATTTCACCGGCAATCTCTTCACCCTCATCAACATGGCGCGTCAATTCATTCCCATCTTGGTCCTCATACACCCAGTAGCTGCCAAGCGTACCTGGAAAATATGTTTGCGCCGTTTCATTCCCCATCAATGTCGCGCTATAACCAAAGATGAATAGAAAAATAAAAACAGACCGCCCTTTTTTCAACATCGTTGCTCCTCTTACGTTTTGTGTGTCCTCCTTTTAAAGTATACAGAATCTCGGCACAAACGGCAAGGAAATTCAGTTATCATACCATTTCTAAAAGTTTATATCGCATTATTTAACCGCACCATCCTCCAGACCCGGTAGGTGCGGTTTTGCGGTGTACCATACGTGTCAATTTAAGAAAAACAACCATCATGGTTCCAGACGCGGTAGGCACTCTTTGAAACTGCGCCGGATCTTAGACAGAAACCTTGTATACTTCAAAATGCCTGCTTAGTCCCGTAGGGACGGCATGTTTATAGCAGCGTTTTCGAGCAAAGCCGCAGGTCTCCCTGTAAGGGCGGCATGTTTATATCTATAGTTGCCAAAACACTGTCAAAATCCCTAAATTGACACCTATGGTGCGGTTTCCTAACCGCACCGGGCATAAACAAAAACAGTAGACTCTTTATGAGAAATCATCAATTAGAATTGGTATCAGTTGTCAGCAGAACAGCCATTAGCCGGCAGCAAAGCGTGTTTAGTAAGCGAACGCGTTGTTTAGCGTTTCTCATATTCAAATGGAAAGGTAACAGGTGCGCCGTTGTTTGACCATGAACGTGCCATTGCGACATCAATTTCCCGGTCCTTACGACCGTTGTATGCACCGTATTCAGGCTCTATATCATCGCGAACGGCGTTGACGAGGCTCATCAGTTCCGAAGCAACCGTAATCTCGCCATCGCTGAGCGGATAATTTTGCAACGGGTTTTCCCAAACCACTTCAGGGTCGGTATCGGCGACAAGCGCGGCTAAGGTTTCATAGCCGTCAACGGTATTGGTTCTGCGTGCGATAGTAACCGCGCGCTGTTCATCGGCAGTGTCATTCAAGATGACAGCGTCGTTTCGGAAACACATCCCGCGTTCTGCGTAGAATTTTGAACCGTTAAAGCCGCGTAGCGGAGAACCGTAGGAGAGACCACTGAAATTGAAAATGCCGACAGCACCATCGGCGAACTCAATTACTGCATGTTGCCAATCCTCAGTATCGCGCGTGGGTTGCCCTTTCCGCCAGATGTGTTCCTGAACGTTATATCCCTTTCGGAAGCCGTAAACCTGTACGGGTTCGTTGCCAAAACCGACGTAACTGCGGATGAGACCGATGCCGTGATAGCCGTGTCCTCGGAAGTCGTTGTAGGCAACGTTAACTTTGCCGAAGACCCCTGCGAGAATCATCTCCCGTTTGATCCGCTCTGTAGGTACACGATAATAATTTTCGTTGACCTCCAGTTTTATGCCGTTCTCCTGTGCGGAAGCAATCATCTTGTCCGCCCATCCGAGATCGGTATCAATCGGCGTTTCTGTGCAATAACTGACACCGCGTTCAGAGCAGAGCAAACCCGGAATGTGATTGTTGCTCGGTGTAATTACAATTGAACAGATATCAGGTTTCACTTTATCTAACATCTGCTCGGTGTCTGTGTAAGCGGGAACGTTGTATTTCTCGCCCTGTTCTGTAACGCCCTCTTCGCGTGGATCGCAAACAGCGACTAACTCAAGGTCGTCCGTCAATTTTGAGATAAGGGGAAGGTAGGTACCGGCACCACGTCTGCCTGTGCCGATATGTGCGATTCTGAGTCTATCCATGACTTTCCTCCATCTGGGTGTGGCAGGTGGTTATTCTACCCAGAAGATATGACTCCGCTCAAAGAGGTCACCATCAAGATAGACTTCAACGAACCACTCACCTGTAACGTCGGGTAGATCAATGTAAAACCACGTAATTTTATCGCCGGTTGTTGATGTGAAGGTCTTTTTCTCTTCCCAGAACGGTGGATCGTCAAGACCGTCCTCTGGGGAGTACCATGAGACTTCAACTGTATGTGCTTCTGTGATATTCGCCCATAAGATCCATAAATACACCTGCTCGTTGACCCCGGCGGAGAAAGTGTTCGTAATCCCGTCCGGTCTGTCGTCAAAGACGCTAATCGCTAAGGCAGAATCAACGATAGTCGGTTCACCGCGTGCTACATCCGTGAAGCCGCTTCCGCCAGAAGGATCCTCACCACAACCGCTCAACGCAATCGTCAACGACAATAGGACTATCCCGAATACAGAATATAGACCAGCGGACAATGTCCTGATGAAAGTGTAGGCTTGATGCATAAGTTTTCCTCCTATTGTGGGTTAAGGGGCCCCTATTTATAAATTTAATCTAAATCCCAAAAGTTATCAGTTGTCGGTTTTCAGTTATCAGTAAAATAGCAATTAGTTCTCTATCAGTAGTCAGTGAAGATCATGACCGGGAGGTCGCTCCTACAAGAAAGCATCGGCGATTAGAAAATCGAAATTACGGGAGAACTAAATAACTCTGTATAAACCTAAATGCTATTGTATCAAGTACTGGGTTTTTTGTCAAAGGGAAATCGTGATGAGCGCAGGGCTATTTAGTTTTCGGTTTTTAGCCCGATTTTGGACCCCCCAGGCCCGGTAGGCGCAGTTTGCAACCGCGCCGGACTTGAAAAAGAGGATCCAAAAATTTAGACAATCCGAGAATTTGTTTATAGTAAAACCCGAAAATATGTTTACACTTTAAAGAGCAACAATTCCGCGAATACACTCGCTCGCTGGCGAGGTTTTGCGGTGTACTCACCCAAATGCGATCTGCATTCCTAACCTCGGACTTTGTAAAGTTAATTGTGGGTTTTACTATAAAACTAAATGACCCTGATGCTATTGTATCAAGTACTGGATTTTTTGTCAAAGGGAAATCGTGATGAGCGTCGTGATTTGGAGATCGCGCTTACCGAAATTTCCTGTTGACATACACCGTTTTTACTGATAAACTCAATCAACAATAGAGGAGAATTTTATGAGATTTGACACAATTATTGCAGGCGGAAATATCATTGATGGGACGGGTAAACGGGAGCCATTTGTTGCGGACATCGGGATTCAGGACGACCGGATCGCTGCGATTGGCGACCTCGGAGAAGCAGAAACACCGCGTCGGATTTCAGTAGCAGGACAGGTTGTCTGTCCCGGGTTCGTTGATGTGCATGTGCATTCCGAGATCGCCTTACTCGGTGGGCGCGACCAGTTTGCCGCTGTCAGTCAAGGCGTGACGACACACTTGGCGGCGCCAGACGGCTTTGGCTGGGCACCTTTACCACCAGAGCAGGCGAAAGAACTGTGGCACTACACGCAATTCGCTTATGGCGATGCCGAACTGCCGCTCAACTGGCAGACACCCGATGCCTATCTCAACATGTTCGACGGACGTATCCCAGCGAACCTATATCCGCAAGTACCGCACTGCGCTGTCCGCATCAGTGCGATGGGATGGGACCCTCGCCCGGCAACCGCCAATGAACTGAAAGCGATGGAACGCACAACACGTGAGTGGTTAGAAGCAGGCGCGTGCTGTCTCTGCTTAGGACTTGACTATCAACCCTCAGCAAATGCAGATTTGCACGAACTGGTGTATCTCTCAAAGATCGCGGCAAGTTACGACGCAATCTACGCTGCACATATCCGGTACCGCATTCTCGGCAGAAAAAAGGCGTGGGAGGAGACGATTGAAATTGCACAACGTGCCGGGATTCCTGTGCATATTTCGCATGAACGAGTTGACGATGAAGCCGCGGAGGTACTTGAACGGGTTGAGAAAGAGCAGATAGATCTGACGTTTGAATCCTATCTCTATCCTGCTGGTATGACACATCTCGCAATGATGCTCCCGATGGAATTCCAGACGGGTGCTCCTGCTGATATGTTAGCACACCTTGAGAACCCCGAAGTCCGAGAAAAATCGATTACATACCTGCAAGGCGAATTACGCGACGGTAGCCAGATTGTGGGTTACAACCGTTCCGGTAGGTTTATCGGTATGACGCTCGCTGAAGCCGCGAAAAGTGAAGGTAAATCTATTGAGGAATTCGCCTTCGATCACATCTGCGAAGAAGCCGCGATTGAGACCTTTGTGATGCCGTGGGCAACACCGCCCGAAGAAAACGATCGCATCTTGAATCAGACAGCAAGCCACCCCCGTATGATGATCGCGAGCGATGGGGTCTATAACATTCCACATCCACACCCCCGGAGTTACGGATGCTTCGTGCAGTATCTCGGCAAGTTCGTACGTGAACGTCAACTCGTCTCACTGAAAGAAGCGATTTATAAGATGAGCGGTTTCCCCGCAGAACGTTTCCGACTCCCCGACCGCGGCAGAATCAGTCGCGGACTTGCCGCAGACATCGTCATTTTCAATCCAGAGACCGTCGCAGATAAATCCACTTGGTTTGATCCTGTCCAATCCCCTGTTGGTGTAAACTGGGTGTTCGTCAACGGCGTTTCAGTTGTTAAAGATGGCAACGTGACGGGGCAGCTGCCCGGCAGAGTCCTGCGTCAGCAACGATAGCAGGGCTATTTAGTTTTCGGTTTTTAGCCCGATTTTGGACCCCCCAGGCCCGGTAGGCGCGATTTGGAACCGCGCCGGGAAACCTGAAAAAGAAGATCCAAAAATTTAGACAATCTGAGAATTTGCTTAAAACTAAATGACCCTGACAGCGATAGAAAGTGCAGCATGGAGGGAAAACCGTGGATAGGTATGACTTGACGATTATTGGCGGCGGCAGTGCTGGACTCGTGCTTGCCGTGGCGGGGGCAAAATTAGGTAAAAAAACCGCGCTTGTCGAGAAGCATCGCATCGGTGGCGACTGCCTCTGGACGGGGTGCATACCTTCTAAAGCACTCCTAAAAGCGGCGAAGGTGGCGAATTACATCCGGGACGCAGAGAAATACGGCATCAATGTGCAAGACACCACGCCTGATTGGCAGCGTGTGATGGATTATGTGCGGGGAACGCAACACGCCATAGAAGAAGAACACGACAACCCGGAGCGGTTCCGCGAAATGGGGGTCGATGTTATCTTCGGAGACGGGCATTTTGAATCATCCGATACCTTCGTTGTAGCAGATACCGAAAGCGGAGAGACGCGCACCCTCAAAAGCAAAAAGTTTGTGATCAGTACGGGTTCTCGTCCTGTTGCGCCGCCTATACCGGGGCTGGAATCCTGTGATTATCTCGATAGTGAAACCGTTTGGGAGTTGGAAGAATTCCCGGAACGGCTGCTCGTCGTCGGTGCCGGTCCGATTGGTATCGAACTCGGGCAGGCATTTCACCGTCTCGGTGCCGATGTGACAATTGCACAACGGAGCGAACGTATCCTCACCAAAGAAGATACCGATGTCTCTGAACAGATGCTGCGTTACCTCCGCGAGGAAGGGATTACGATCCGCCTCAACACGAATATCGCACAGGTTACGCAACAGCAAGAAGGCACCCATGTAACATTCAGCAGCAGTGAAAACGAGACGACAGAACAGACATTTGACAAAATCCTGATTGCCGCGGGGCGTGCACCAAATATTGAAGGTTTAGGACTTGACAAAATTGGAGTGCAAGTCAGCAAACGCGGGATTGAGGTAGACAACAAGCTTCAGACAAGCATCAAAAATATCTACGCCGCAGGCGATGTGATTGGGCATTACCTGTTCACACACGTCGCCGCTTTCCAAGCGCAGCTGCTCCTCCGAAATATCTTCTTTCCACTCTCCAAAACGATCAATTATGCCGTCGTGCCGTGGACAACCTTCTGCGACCCAGAGGTTGCACGCTGTGGTCTGACCGAGGCAGAGGCGCGCGAGAAATACGGCGATGTTGATGTGTTCACACTCGACCAAGCGGACGTTGACAGAGCCGTTGCGGAAGGCGAGACACACGGCTTCAGCAAGGTTATTGCGACTCGATGGACAGGGAAGATATTGGGGGTTCACCTCGTCGGTGCAAATGCAGGAGAAGTCGTCCATGAGTACGTTTTGGCGATGCAGTCGGGAATCCCGTTGCGGAAGTTGAGCGGGATGATCCACGTCTATCCGACATTTTCAAGCAGTGTGTGGCGTGTGGCAGGCAAATGGTTTTCTGAAAGCACACTGATCCAGACGCTGCGGAAATTGATTCGGTCGGGTTAATCATCCGAATCGCGGATTTACTTGCTACTACTTTCCAATTGCTTGAGCCTCCCCCAGAGTGTTGGCTGTGTCTCCGCGCTCGGTGAGACAGGAAAGAACGCCTCCGGTACCCACACAGGACTGGACGACAATCCCCTTGCTGCTTCAAGCGGTTGTCCTTCGTCTTTACCGTCAGTATTTATGACACAGATAACATTGTCACGCCAAAATTCATCGCTTGGGATTCTCTCCCCAGGATTCACTATCGGCAGCACCGCGAAAAAATAGGCAATCGATTCGCCATCAGGCGACCATGCTGGATGCCGCGCCCATGCATTTGGACCTACCTGGGTCAGGTTGCGACGCTTATTTCCGTTGATATCAATGATGTGGATATTCACACCTTCGATGCCAGTGTTTCCAGCAGCAAAGGCGATCTGTTTTCCATCTGGAGACCATGTGGATCCAGACAGGTTTAGATCTTCCGTCAGTTGTCTTGACCTCGCCCCATCAGCGGTCATTACATAGAGGAAATGTCTTCCCGGAATCCCTCCTGGACGATGATCTCCGCCTTGATAGGACTCATAGGCGATCCATTGACTATCTGGCGACCAAGCCGGACTTTGGTTGTCTCCCCTTCTCGTCAACCGCTTCAGATTTGAGCCGTCTACATCAATTCTGTAGATGTCCAAATCTCCGGTTCGGTCAGAGACAAAGGCAATCCATTTCCCATTGGGTGACCACACAGGCGATAAGTCCCTGTCGGGATGGTTTGTCAATTGACGGGATGTCTTGTTTTTCATGTCCATCACATAGATGTCAGGATCCCCATCATCGTTGGATTGATAGGCAAAAAAACGTCCATCCGGCGACCAGGTGGGTGTCCTCTTACTTATATTATCGGTTGTGAGTTTGCGGAGATTCTGCCCCGTGCTATCTACGAGATAGAGGTCAGGCCCCCGGGTATAAGAAGAAAAAGAGAGTGTCCCCGTTGCATCTGCTTGTCCTTTTTTAACCAGCAGAATACTGCTTGCCAGCAATGCAACCCCTATCACCACATATACAAAAGTGCGTTTCATCTTGATGAATTCCTCCTTGTTTCATTTGTCTTAAAACGTAAGGCGTAAAAATCTATTCCTTTTTCATTTCACCCCAGGTCGTCGTTAGCAACGCCGGCTGCGGTGAAATAGAGAAAAAAGTCTCCGGTACCCACGCTGGAGATAGCTCTTGCCCCATACTCTCTACAAGCGGTGTTCCGCCTCCGTTACCCTCCGCGTCTATAACATAAATGTCAGCGGTTTGCCAGTCCACTGTATCTGAATAAACGTAGGCAATCCACTTGCCATCCGGAGACCACGCAGGGGAACTAATCTCAGGAAGCCGATTCTGCTGCAGCGGTAGAAAGGCTGGTTCCTTCACAGGTTCCTGTTTTTCCACCTCCTCTGGTCTCACTATGGGACCGCCTCGGGTGAGTTGCCGAAAGTTTTCGCCATCCACGTCAATCACACAGAGGTGCTCTCGCTCAGCTCGAAGGATATAGAGACTAAAAGCAATCTGTTTGCCATCGGGAGACCACACACATTCCTTTCCAAGTATGCCTCTATTAGCCTCAGGCCTCCATCTCAACCTTTTCCCATTGGCATTCATTACATAGAGACCTGCCTTTTTACCTTCCCGATCGTTGGCAGAGACAAAAGCAATCTGTTTGCCATCGGGAGACCACGCCGGGCGTCCGTTTCCTCCAAGGTCTGTCAACTGGACGAGACGTGCGCCGTTGACATCCGTTTTGTAGATGTCATTATCATCGCCAGAGACAAAGGCAATCCACTTGCCATCCGGAGACCAAGACGGAGTCCATTCACTCGTGTCAAGGTCTGTGAGTCGCCAGCGTTCCCGCGTCCTGGTGTCCATGACATAAATCTTAAAATCTCCGTCTCGGCGGGAAACATAAACCAAGAAACGCCCATCCGGCGACCATGTATGAGCAGTCACCCATGACGGAACCCAGGGACCGAACTCGTCTGTCGGGTGGTTCGTCACATTACGGCGGTTCTCGCCATTGATGTTCATGACATAGATATCAAAGCTCCCTGCTGAATTGGAAGCAAAAGAGATCCGATCACCTCCTGCAGCGTCTGCCGAGTTAGCTATAGACAGCAGATCTACACTGAGGAGCAATACAGCCCCTAACACTGTATATACAAGCACTCTTTTCATGAAAAAGAGAGGGTTCTCCATCTTTGTAAATCTCATAGTGTCTTCCTTGCAAAGTTTCTGAAAGGTCAGTTCCACTGTAAAAAAACAGTAGAACCGACGAAATGCGTAATTGGTGTATTTAGTGAACAACACACTCAGAGTGCTTGACGAGTATCCAACCAAGTGAGACCATTCCCATTTCTTCCAATGCGGAAGGTGCCTCCTTTCTCCGACAACCTCAGCAGCCATAACTGTCTCCCAACCTCTCTGCTGAACCTATCTCAAGAAGACCTAAAACTCTTATTCCTTTTTCATTTCACCCCAGGTCGTCGTTAGCAAATCAGGCTGCGGCGATACCGGCAACGCATACGCATACGCCGGATCAAACCAATCACCGCCAAAATTCCGCCCAAAATTTGTCAACAGCGTCCGAACCCCGCTGTTTACATCAACTTTGAAAATTTGGAACGCCCCGTTACCCTGTGTATAAAGCACTTCCGATCCATCCGGCGATAACGCCGGAAACTCCGCACGGGGACCCGCTTCATCAACAAGTTGACGCAGACCTGTGCCGTCGCGATTGACAATGTAGATCGTCTGTTTGTCCTTCCATGCGTTGTGCAGCTCCCTATCCAAGATGACCGGTATCGGATGCTTGTTTCCAGCAAAGGCAAGTCTGTCTCCCGCAGCTGACCAGGACGGATCGAATTGAAATAGTAGTGCTTCATCGGGGAGCGGTTGTTCCGCCTCCCGTGTGCGGACGTTGATAAACATTAGTCGAGCCCCCAGTTGATGACTTACAGAGCTGGCGATTTCTGAACCATCGGGAGACCACGCCGGATAACCGTACTTCGCGATGAATTCGGCATCTTCTTCCCCAAACGTCCCAAGATAGAGACCGTTCTTGATAAAGTTCCAGTCCACGCACTGGTAAGCAAACTGTTTGCTATCGGGCGACCAGGTAGGGTATGCTCTCGCAACTTCTATTTTTCGCTTGAAGACGCGCCGGACATTCTCGCCATCGGCATCCATCAAATACAGGTCTCGCGTGCCCCCGCGATCCGAGACGAACAGAATCTGCTCACCCATCGGAGACCACACGGCTTGTTGATCATCGGCACCATGCTGTGTGAGATTCACCTGTTCGGAGCCATCTGAATTCATCATGTACACCTCACGATTGCCATCCCGATGGGAGGTAAACAGGATTTTGGGTGTCTTCGGGGCTTCAGCAAAAACCTGACACACTCCCCCAAACATCAGCATCAAGAGCGTTAAACAAAAAATCAATAATAATCTCATACCGATTTCTCCTATTGTTAATTTTCAAATACTATCGCGTAGGTTCCGTCCGTAAAGACACTACTCTTTTTTCTGTTCGCCCCAGGTCGTGGTTAGCAAATCCGGCTGCGGTGAAACCGGCAACGCATACGCAGGATCAAACCAATCCCCGTCAACATTCGCTTGACGAAAAGGACCCCCAACATGCGTCAACTGCGTCCGAATCCGGCTGTTCACATCAATCTTGAAGATTTGCAGCTGTCCGTTAATCTCCTGTGTATAAAGCACTTCCGACCCGTCTGGCGATAACGCATAAGCAACTGCCTTGGGACCCGCTTCCTCGACAAGTTGACGCAGACCCGTGCCGTCGCGGTTGACGATGAAGATAGTATTTTTATCGTCCCATGCGTTGTGCAGATCCCTATCCAAGATAACAGGTAACGGATGCTTGTTCCCAGTAAAGGCAAGTCTGTCACCCGCAGCAGACCAAGACGGACCGAATTGCCAGCGGAGTGCTTTATTAGGTAGCGGTTGTTCCGCTTCTCGTGTGTGGACGTTAATAAACGTAAGTCGATACCCCAGTTGACGAGGTTCAGAGCAGGCGATTTCTGAACCATCCGGAGACCACGCAGGGGAATCAAAATTCCCGATGTGTTCGGCATCTGCTTCTCCAAAAGTCCCAAGATAGAGACCGAACTTGAGACGGTCCCAGTCCGCTAACCAGTAAGCAAACTGTTTGCCATCGGGAGACCACGTCGCATTGCCTCTCCAATCCGTTGTTTTTTTCTTGAAGACGCGCCGGACATTTTTGCCATCAGGGTCCATCAAATACAGGTCTCGCGCACGCGTGCCTTGGCGATCCGAGACGAAGAGTATCTGATCACCACTCGGAGACCACACGGCACCAAGATCAGTGGCGCGATGTTGTGTGAGGTTCACCTGTTCGGAGCCATCCGGATTCATGATGTAGACCTCACGATTGCCATCCCGGGTGGAGGTAAACAGGATTTTCGGTGTCGTCGGCGCTTTGGCTAAAACCCGACATACCCGCACACACATCAGCTGCAAGATAATCATACAAAAAATCAACAGAAATCTCATACCTATTTCTCCTTTCGTCAATTTTCAGTCCTACCGCACAGGTCCCGTCCGTAAAGCCACTACTCCTTTTTCATTTCACCCCATGTCGTCGTTAGCAACGCCGGCTGCGGGGATACTGGCAACGCATACACTGGATCAAACCAATCACCGCCAGAATTCAGCCCAAAATTTGTCAACAGCGTCCGAACCCCACTGTTGACATCAACTTTGAAAATTTGGGGTCCCTGTGTATAAAGCACTTCCGATCCATCCGGTGATAACGCAGGAAACTCTGCATGGGGACCTGCTTCATCAACAAGCATCCGGAGACCGGTGCCGTCGCGATTGACGATGTAGATCGTCTGTTTGTCCTTCCATGCGTTGTGCAGATCCCGATCCAAGATCACCGGCAACGGATGCTTGTTTCCAGCAAAGGCAAGTCTGTCTCCCGCAGCTGACCAGGACGGATCGAATTGAAATAGGAGTGCTTCATCGGGGAGCGGTTGTTCCTCCTCGCGTGTGTGGATGTTGATAATCCCCAGTTGATGACCTACAGAGCCAGCTATTACTGAACCATCGGGAGACCACGCTGGATCACCGTAATTCGCGATGAATTCGTCATCTTCTTCTCCAAAAGCTCCAAGATAGAGCCCGAACTTGAGATTGTTCCAGTCCTTGCGCTGGTAAGCAAACTGTTTGCTATCGCGCGACCAGGTAGGTGCTGTTCTCCAAGCCACTATTTTTCGCTTGAAGACGCGTCGGACATTCTCGCCATCGGCGTTCATCACATACAGGTCTCGCGTGCCCTCGCGATCCGAGACGAACAGAATCTGCTCACCCGTCGGAGACCAGGCTGCCTGAAGATCACCAGCCGGATGCCGTGTGAGGTTTACCTGTTCGGAACCATCAGGATTCATCATGTACACCTCACGATTGCCGTCCCGGGTAGACGTAAACAGGATTTTTGGTGTCTTCGGGGCTTCAGCAAAAACCTGACACACACCCCCAAACATCAGCACCAAGAGCGTTAAACAAAAAATCAATAATAATCTCATACCTATTTCTCCTATTGTTAATTTTCAAATACTATCGCGTAGGTTCCGTCCGTAAAGCCACTACTCCTTTTTCATTTCACCCCATGTCGTAGTGAGCAAATCCGGCTGCGGGGATACCGGCAACGCATACGCATACGCAGGATCAAACCAATCACCACCAGAATTCACTTGACGAAAAGGACCCCCAACATGCGTCAACTGCGTCCGAAACCCGCTGTTCACATCAATCTTGAAAATTTGGAGTTGTCCGTTAATCTCTTGTGTATAAAGCACTTCCGAGCCATTTGGCGATAACACAGGATTAGCCGCCTCGGGACCCGCTTCATTGACAAGTTTCCGGAGACCGGTGCCGTCGCGGTTGACGATGAAGATACCCTGTTTATCCTTCCATGCGTTGTGCAGATCCCTATCCAAGAGGACCGGTTTCGGATGCTTGATGCCAGAAATGGCAAGTCTGTCACCCACAGCAGACCAGGACGACTCAAATTGCCAGCGGAGTGCTTTATTAGGTAGAGGTTGTTCCACCGCTCGTGTGCGGACATTGATAAATGTAAGCCGATAGCCCAGTTGACGAGGTTCAGAGCAGGCGATTTCTGAACCATCAGGAGACCACGCAGGGGAGGCCCCATACGGGAGGCGTTCGGCATCTTCTTCTCCAAACGTCCCAAGATAGAGACCGAACTTTAGACGGTCCCAGTCCACGGACTCGTAAGCAAACTGTTTACCATCGGGAGACCACGTCGCATTGCCTCTCCAATCCGTTGTTTTTTTCTTAAAGACGCGGCGGACATTCGAGCCATCAGCATCCATCAAATACAGGTCCCGCGCACGCGTCCCCTGGCGATCTGAGACGAAAAGTATCTGCTCACCCATCGGAGACCACACCGCACCCAGATCAGTAGCGGGATGCTGTGTCAGGTTCACCTGTTCGGAGCCATCCGGATTCATCATGTATACCTCTCGATTGCCATCACGGGTGGACGTAAACAGGATTTTCGGCGTTGTCGGTGCCTCGCTAAAAACCTGAAACATATCCCCACATATCAGCACTAAGAACGTTAAACAAAAAATCAATAATAATCTCATACCGATTTCTCCTTTCGTCATTTTTCAGTCCTACCGCACACCTCCCGTCTATCCTAAATGATTCAGAGGACCTAAAGCCACTACTCTTTTTTCTGTTCGCCCCAGGTCGTCGTTAGCAACACCGGCTGCGGGGATACCGGCAACGCATACGCATACGCCGGATCAAACCAATCACCGCCAAAATTCTGCCCAAAATTCGTCAACAGCGTCCGAAGCCCGCTGTTGACATCAACTTTGAAAATTTGGGGTCCCTGTGTATAAAGCACTTCCGAGCCATCCGGCGATAACGCAGGATACTTCGCATGGGGGCCCGCTTCATCAACAAGCTGCCGCAGACCCGTGCCGTCTCGGTTAACGATGTAGATCGTCTGTTTGTTCTTCCATACGCGGTGCAGCTCCCGATCCAAGATGACCGGCAACGGATGCTTGTTCCCAGCAAAGGCAAGTCTGTCCCCCGCAGCGGACCAGGACATCTCGAATTGAAATAGGAGTGCTTCATCGGGGAGCGGTTGTTCCTCCTCCCGTGTGCGGACGTTGATAAACATTAGTCGAGCCCCCAGTGCGTGATGTTCAGAGCTGGCGATTTCGGAACCATCGGGAGACCACACCGGGGCATGGTAATTCGCGATGAATTCGGCATCTTCTTCTCCAAACGTCCCAAGATAGAGACCGTTCTTGATAAAGTTCCAGTCCACGCACTGGTAAGCAAACTGTTTGCTATCGCGCGACCAGGTAGGTACTGTTCTCCCAGCTTCTATTTTTCGCTTGAAGACGCGGCGGACATTCCCGCCATCGGCATCCATCAAATACAGGTCTCGCGTGCCCTCGCGATTCGAGACGAACAGAATCTGCTCACCCGTCGGAGACCAGGCTGCCTGAAGATCATCGGCGGGATGCTGTGTCAGGTTCACCTGTTCGGAGCCATCCGGATTCATCATGTAGATTTCGTAATTGACATCCCGTTCGGACGTAAACAGGATTTTCGGTGTCGTCGGCACTTCGGCTAAAACTCGACATACCCGCACACACATCAGCTGCAAGATAATCATACAAAAAATCAACACCACTCTCATACCTATTTCTCCTTTTTCATTTCACCCCAGGTCGTCGTTAGCAACGCCGGCTGCGGGGATACCGGCAACGCATACACTGGATCAAACCAATCCCCACCAAAATTCTGCCCAAAATTTGTCAACAGTGTCCGAAGCCCACTGTTGACATCAACTTTGAAAATTTGGGGTCCCTGTGTATAAACCACTTCCGAGCCATCCGGCGATAACACAGGAAACTCTGCATGGGGACCTGCTTCATCAACAAGCATCCGGAGACCGGTGCCGTCGCGATTGACGATGTAGATCGTCTGTTTGTCCTTCCATACGCGGTGCAGCTCCCTATCCAAGATGACCGGCAACGGATGCCTGTTCCCAGCAAAGGCAAGTCTGTCCCCCGCAGCAGACCAGGACGGATCGAATTGCCATAGGAGTGCTTCATCGGGGAGCGGTTGTTCCACCTCGCGTGTGTGGATGTTGATAAACGTAAGTCGAGACCCCAGTTGAACTACAGAGCTGGCGATTTCTGAACCATCAGGAGACCACGCCGGATAACTGTAATTCGCGATGAATTCGGCATCTTCTTCGCCAAACGTCCCAAGATAGAGACCGTTCTTGATAAAGTTCCAGTCCACGCACTGGTAAGCAAACTGTTTGCTATCGCGCGACCATGTAGGGTATTCTCTCCAAGCTTCTATTTTTCCCTTGAAGACGCGGCGGACATTCGAGCCATCGGCATCCATCAAATACAGGTCTCGCTTGCCCCCGCGATGCGAGACGAACAGAATCTGCTCACCCGTCGGAGACCAGGCTGCCTGAAGATCATGGGCGGGATGCTGCGTGAGATTCACCTGTTCGGAGCCATCCGGATTCATCATGTAGACTTCGTAATTGCCATCCCGCCTGGAGGTAAACAGGATTTTTGGTGTCTTCGGTGCTTCGGCTAAAACCCGACATACCCGCACACACATCAGCTGCAAGATAATCATACAAAAAATCAATACCATTCTCATACCTATTCCTCCTATTGTTAATTTTCAAATACTATCGCGTAGGTTGCGTCCGTAAAGCCACTACTCCTTTTTCATTTCACCCCAGGTCGTCGTTAGCAACGCCGGCTGCGGGGATACCGGCAACGCATACGCAGGATCAAACCAATCTCCGCCAGAATTCACTTGACGAAAAGGACCCCCAACATGCGTCAATTGTGTCCGAAAGCCGCTGTTCACATCAATCTTGAAGATTTGCAGCTGTCCGTTAATCTCCTGTGTATAAACCACTTCCGAGCCGTCCGGCGATAATGCAAGCCCAACTACCCCGGGACCGGCTTCCTCAACAAGTTGACGGAGACCACTGCCATCGCGGTTGACGATGAAGATAGTGGATTTATCCGCCCATGCGTTGTGCAGGTCCCTATCCAAGAGGACCGGCAACGGATGCCTGTTCCCAGAAATGGCAAGTCTGTCTCCCGCAGCTGACCAAGACGGAGCGCGTTGCCATAGGAGTGCTTTATCGCGGAGCGGTTGTTCCCGATCTCGTGTGTCAACGTTGATAAATGTCAGTCGAACCCCCCGTGGGTGACCTACAGAGCAGGCGATCTCTGAACCATCAGGAGACCACGCAGGGGAACTCCCATACGGGAGAGGTTCGACATCTTCTTCGCCAAATGTCCCAAGATAGAGACCGAATTTGAAACGATCCCAGTCCCTGTACACGTAAGCAAACCGTTTGCCATCGGGAGACCACGTCGCACTTCCTCTCCAAGCCCTTATTTTTCTTTTGAAGACGCGACGGACATTCCCACCATCAGGGTCCATCAAATACATGTCTCCTACATGCGTCCCCTGGCGATCCGAGACGAACAGAATCTGCTCACCCGTCGGAGACCACACAGCTTGTTGATCATCGGCGCGATGCTGTGTGAGGTTCACCTGTTCGGAGCCATCCGGATTCATCATGTACACCTCACGATTGCCATCACGGGTGGACGTAAACAGGATTTTCGGCGTTGTCGGCGCTTTGGCTAAAACCCGACATACTGCCCCACACATCAGCATTAAGAGGATCATAGAAAAAATCAACACCACTCTCATACCTATTTCTCCGATTTCTGTTTGCCCCAAGTCGTCGTTAGCAAATCGGGTTGTGGGGAAACCGGCAACGCATACGCAGGATCAAACCAATCCCCGCCAGTATTCCACCCAACATGCGTCAACTGCGTCCGAATCTCACTGTTTACATCAACTTTGAAGATTTGCGGTTGTCCGTTAATCTCCTGTGTATAAATCACTTCCGAGCCATCCGGCGATAGCGCAGGATACTCTGCGTAGGGGCCCGCTTCCTCAACAAGCTGCCGGAGACCCGTGCTGTCGCGATTGACGATGTAGATCGTCTGTTTGTCCTTCCATGCGTCATGCAGATCCCTATCCAAGATCACCGGCAACGGATGCTTGTTCCCAGCAAAGGCAAGTCTATCCCCCGCAGCAGACCAGGATGGCTGGAATTGCCAGCGGAGTGCTTTCGTAAGTAGCGGTTGTTCCGTTTCTCGTGTGCGGACGTTGATGAATGTAAGTAGAGATGTCTGTGGGTGAGGACTTATATGGTAAGCGATTTCTGAACCATCGGGAGACCACACAGGCGAACCGCCATTTCCGATGGGGTCAACATCTTCTTCTCCAAATGTCCCAAGATAGAGCCCGAACTCGAAACGATCCCAATCTGTGTAGTTGTAAGCAAACTGTTTGCCATCGGGAGACCATGTCGGTCTTTGTCTCCAACCCTTTGCTTTTTTCTTGAAGACGCGTCGGACGTTGGACCCATCCGCGTCCATCACATACAGGTCTCGCACACGCGTCCCCTGGCGATCCGAGACGAAGAGGATCTGCTCACCACTCGGAGACCAGACTGCCAGAAGATCGGTGGCGCGATGTTGTGTGAGGTTCACCTGTTCGGAGCCATCCGGATTCATCATGTACACCTCACGATTGCCATCCCGTTGGGAGGTAAACAGGATTTTCGGGGTTGTAGGCACTTTGCCAAAAACTCGAAACACACCCCCACACATCAGCATCAAGAGGATCATAGAAAAAATCAATACCATTTTCATACCTATTCCTCCTATCGTCATTTTTCAGTCCTACCGCACAGGTCCCGTCCGTAAAGCCACTACTCCTTTTTCATTTCACCCCATGTCGTAGTGAGCAAATCCGGCTGCGGGGATACCGGCAACGCATACACAGGATCAAACCAATTCCCACCAGCATTCGCTTGAAAAATATCACCAACATGCGTCAACTGCGTCCGAAGCCCACTGTTCACATCAATCTTGAAGATTTGGAACCGCCCGTTAATCTCTTGTGTATAAAGCACTTCCTCGCCATTTGGCGATAACACAGGAGAAATTGCACGGGGACCCGCTTCCTCAACAAGTTGTTTGAGACCACTGCCGTCGCGGTTGACAATGTAGATACTCAGTTTATCGGCCCATGCGTTGTGCAGATCCCTATCCAAGATCACCGGCAACGGATGCTTGTTCCCAGTAAAGGCAAGTCTGTCTCCGGCAGCAGACCAGCACGGGTCGAATTGCCAGCGGAGTGCTTTCTTGGGTAGCGGTTGTTCCACCGCTCGTGTGCGAACGTTGATAAATGTCAGTCGAGCCTCTTGTTCGTGACTTATAGAGCAGGCTATTTCTGAACCATCGGGAGACCACGCAGGGGAACTATACTTCCCGATGCGTTCGGCATCTGCTTCTCCAAAAGTCCCAAGATAGAGACCAAACTTGAGACGGTCCCAGTCCGCTAACCAGTAAGCAAACTGTTTACCATCGGGAGACCACGTCGCACTTCCTCTCCACGCCGTTGTTTTTCTCTTAAAGACGCGCCGGACATTTGTGCCATCCGCATCCATCAAATACAGGTCGCTCACACGCGTCCCTTGGCGATCCGAGACGAACAGAATCTGCTCACCCGTCGGAGACCAGACTGCCTGAAGATCATCGGCGCGATGCTGTGTCAGGTTCACCTGTTCGGAGCCATCCGGATTCATCATGTAGATTTCGTAATTGCCATCCCGTGCGGAGGTAAACAGGATTTTCGGCGTTGTCGGCGCTTTGGCTAAAACCCGACATACTGCCCCACACATCAGCACCAAGAGGATCATAGAAAAAATCAACACCACTCTCATACCTACTTCTCCTAAATGATTCAAAAGCCATCATTTCTGCTAAAGGACATTGGTTTCGGTTCATGACTCTACTCTCATTGGCAAGGTGTTCCTAATTGTCGGCTTGCTTGAGTCTACCCCAGAGCGTCGTCTGCTTCTCCGAACTTGGAGATACGGACAGAAACTCTTTTGGCATCCACCGAAGAGATTTTTTCCAGTTTAGGATTTCGGGTGTCAAGTTCAAAACGATTTCGACTTGACTTGACCCCATGTCGTGGTTATAGAAGTACTCCTCGGATTGACAGCAAGCGCATCACTGGTAGCGGCACCGTTCATGCCGATTAATGTATACCCATTCCCAGACGTATCTTCAAAGCGATCTGCGCCTTCCTTGTCATTAAAATCCCAGAGAGCTAACGTATGTTTATCGCTTGAGAAACGGTGTGGCGGCTCAAAAGGCGAGGTCCCCACATCGGCGGGTAAATCATAACGAGCGATATCTGAAAACCTTATCGCATCAATCTCGCCATGAAAGTAAGTCTCTCGGGCTAACACTTGACCATCCTTGATTATTAACCCATCTTCAGCATATCCGCCGATGAAGAAACTTTTAAACTCTTCACGGACACGTAGATCCGCAGCCACTACGTTCATAATGTCACGTTTCTGTCCTTGAACAATTTGATCGTTGTACGCCAAATAAATCGTGCTGTCCTTGAAAATGATTGCCAGATAGTTCCATTGATCTGCCTTGATTACAACATGCAAGTTTCTCACCCCTCTCGCTACGCCTTCAAGATATGCTGAGCCATAGGAACAAACTTGATCCTTCTTGAGCGTAGTTCTACACTGACCATTTCCTTGTAATTTCAATCCGATGGCAACTTGCTGACTCAGAATAATATTTTTCTCTATTGGCTCCGGTCGAGACTTTGGATAGAACCACACCTCAACAGTAAACGCATTGGTATTTCTGGGGAAAATATAGCCGTGTTCGGCAAGCGGGAGAATCGCATAGTCATCCTCACCATCCAGCACCAAAACACCACCGGAAGGCTCGAAAGAAAAAACAGGCACAACCAAGTTCAGCAATAACACAGCACTTAGTAGTAGTTTAAGGTTAATAAACATGAAGAACCTTCCTTATTTAACGTGAGTTTGATAATAAAATGTGAGTTCGCTCTAAACACTGTTCATGGCTAAAAAAGCGGTATTATTGTAGCATAAACTGTGAGTTTGTGCCGTTTTTTGCTAAAACTGATACAGGGCACTACGGGTAAAAACTTTTTTCAAGCTCACGTTTATTTAGCCTCCTATTGAGGAGCAGAACTTACGCCAAGTCACCTTGCTTGTGCGAGTATAATAGAAAACAGAAATCTCGCGGTATGTGCATGCGACCTTAGCAGACAACTTTGAAGTGCGTAAGTCCGAATTATAGTAAAGTCTATAATTACCTTACACGCGAGTTGGCGAGGTTAGGAATGCAGATCGCATGAATCAACACGGAATGCGCGTGTTGCCTCGCAGTGAGAGTCCGTGGGGCTTTACGCCGCAAAACCTTGCCAGCGAACGAGGAAGTCTGAAATCTTGCTTTGTTCACATATTTTTGGGCTTTACTATAATGTGAGTTCGATAAAAGGCTTCCGCTCATGTAAAAAGTATGTGCGATTGTTCCTAACGAAGGCAGTCACCACGCGGGTTTTACATCTTCATTAGCACACAGTCTTTACATGAGCCAAGGCTTCTACTTGTACCGCGATGCACGTCGCATCTGGGCGAGTACGCCGCAAAACTGTTAGTTTCCTTGTTTTTGTCCAAGCACATCGGGAGCGAGTTGATCAATGAAAGGTTATCAATCCCAGTCCCTATCTGCTTTCAAGAAGGAGCAAAGGTCTCAAATCATAACACCCTACCTTTGAAACTCTCACTACAGCAGGCAACCCACTTTTTCAAACGGCCTTGCGTGCGTGAAAAGTGCTAAAAATCGCGGTTTTGGTTTCCTTTTTCTCTCAAAGGTGTGTAGAAGTTCTTTGCTACCTTTTGAGGTATTATTTCCTCAATGGGTGTGTGGGTTTGTGCCTCATCAGAGACGGTATGGTTTCCCACACTTATTGGACAAAACATAGGTAATTTGCGCGGAATACGCCACAAACTGAATGAAATTTCAGTATTTAAATCGGTAATCCGCGTTTTCCCCAGGCCCGGTAGGTGCGGTTTTGCGGTGTACGCACCCAAATTTGGTTTCCCACACGCGGAAACCAAATTTTGCTTCGCAGTGAGAATGCTTTACATTTGCGATCTGCATTCCTAACCGCACCGGACTTTGTCAGAAAATTACCGAATTATTTTTTGAATCTTCATACAGTTTGTGCTACAATTTATGTCTTTGACACGCGAAAACGGAACCTTTAGACGGACGAAATGTTTAAGTCGAACTGACGTTTACTATAACAGATTCTTTCTGTAAGGTAGCAGCTACTTGGCAGCATTTTCTACTTGCTTGAGTTTACCCCAGAGTGTTGTCTGCTTCTCCGCACTCGGTGATACAGAGAGAAACTGTTTTGGTACCCACACAAGAGAAGTGGCCGCCAATCCTTTTGTTGCCTTAATCGGTTCCCCTCGCCCGCCATCTGCTGTATTGACAACATTGACGACCGCGTTCGCCCAAATCTGATTTGCCGGAACCCGTCCGCCCCCTTCCGGTTGTGCCCCAAAACATAGGCGATCCATTTCCCACTCGGCGACCACGCAAGTTGAAAGATGAGTCCCGGTCGGTCCGACCACGTGAGTTGACGGAAATTCTCCCCACCTACGTCAATACTGAAAATTTCCCTTCTGCCTTGAGCACCGTTTGAGGTAAAAGCAATTTGCTCGCCATCCGGCGACCACGTGCAGTCAGAGAGAGACGCGACCTCTACGAGGTGCCTCACTCCTCTACCCACAGCACTCATCACAAAAAGAGTGGATTGCGAAGTAAAGGCAATCGATTGGCTGTCTGGAGACCAAGCCGGTCTGCGGCAGCTTCCCTTTCTCGTGAGTTGCTTGATATTTTTTCCATTTGCATCCATTCTGTAGATGCCCGCGCTGCCAGCACGGTCCGAGACGAATACAATCCATTGCCCATTCGGAGACCAGATGGGCCACCGATCCTTGCTACCATCAAAAGTCAACTGACGGTGCTCATTGGTTCTCACATCCATCACATAAATATCAAGGTTCCCGTTTTGGCGCGAGTCATAAGCAATTGAACGTCCATCAGGGGACCAGGTGAAGTTGAATGGATGTCCCGGATCTGTTGTCAACCTTTCGAGTATCGCGCCTTGGGTATTCATGAGAATGATAGGACTGTCTTTGCCGTTTTCGGAAACAAAAGAAAGGATGTCCCGCTCAACCGCCCAGCCACTGCTGACGAATAGGCTGCTACTTAGCAATAACGCCATCCCTAATATCACGTAAGTTTGCGTGCGTTTCATATCAATAAATTTCTCCTATAGCACCAGGGCTATTTATAACGTGAGTTTGATAAATAATTGAAAGTTTTTGCCTAAAGAGAACACCTTTGGTATAATGAGGTTATCACATCTCTATAACCCAAAGGAGTTCTCTGATGAATATCATAACACTTTTCTGTAAAATAGACGACTTTTTTCTGGCTTACGAGAAATGGCAGACGACGCATTGTCTGCCAGAGACGACACCCCCGGAAACACGCGGACGTCCTCGGCAACTGCATCCGAGCGAAGTGATGACGCTCCTGATTGCGTTCCATCAAAGTGGGTATCGGACGTTGAAGCACTTTTACGAAAGACACGTCTGCGTCTATTGGTGCGCCGAGTTTCCACATCTGGTGAGTTATTCTCGGTTCGTTGAACTCAAGAAAGAGGTGCTGACGCTTCTGACGATTTATCTTCATGCCCACTTCGGTGAATGTAGCGGTATCTCCTTCGTTGACTCGACACGGTTGCGAGTTTGCGACAATAAGCGGATTTCATCACATCGCGTCTTCGCAGAACGTGCCGGACGCTCAAAGACCTCAATGGGATGGTTCTACGGTTTTAAACTCCACCTAATGATCAGTGAGAAAGGTGATCTCTTAGAGGTTGAGTTGACCCCGGGGAATACCGATGACCGTCAACCGCTATGGGAGTTGTCGTCGGAGCGTCTGTTCGGAAATCTTTATGGCGATAAGGGGTATATCTCCAAAGACCTGCGCGAGTTTCTCAATGAGCAAGGTATCAACTTCTGCTATAAAGTCCGTAAAAACATGAAACCGCTGCCGTTGTCTATTGCCGATGAGGTGCTGCTGAAAAAACGGACGATTATTGAATCGGTGATCAAGGAACTGAAAACACAGACGCAAGTGGAACACAGTCGGCATAGAAGTTTCGTTAACTTCCAAGTGAATGTTATTTCTGCGTTGATTGCGTATCAGTTTTTGGAGAGCAAACCTTCGGTGAACCTCTCGGAACTTCAAGCAAGCAACGATTTACCCGTGCTTTTCTAACTTATAAACTTTTTTCAAACTCACGTTATTTATAGTAAAGCCCACAATTAATTATACACCCAAGCTTGGCGGGGTTGGGAAACCCCGCCAGCGAGGATGCGGTTTTGTGTTTTCTAAAGTGTCCACGTATTTTCGGACTTTACTATAGTTTTCAGTTTTTTATCTATTTTGGTAGGAAAGTCGCGAATCGGAGTTCGCTCCTACACGAGTTTTCTATAGACATATTACCGCTCTGGGTGGGGAAAGGAGCTATTTGGGGTATTTTCTGATTGTTTGAGTTTGCCCCAGAGCGTCGTCCGTTTCTCCGCACTCGGTGATACGGAGAGAAACCCCTCCGGTACCCACGCAGGATTACGATCTTTCCCCGCATGCTTTGTGATTTGGCGAGGCTTGCCTCCATCAATTGAGACGATATAAATGTTTTGATCCACATTCGGGTTGCCCCAAGGATTGTCAATTTCTGCATCGTAGGCGATCCAGTCGCCGTCTGGTGACCACGCTGGGCTGTCGCTCCAAATATTAAGGGGTGTCACACGCCGGGAGTTTCTGCCATTTACATCCATGATGTAGATACCCCCTCCCGCAATACCTACATAATAGGCAATGTGTTTCCCATCTAGCGACCAGCTTGGAAGTCCCCCTGTATCTTGTGGATGCGAAACGCGTCTGATACGTTTCCCATCAGCATTCATCACATAAATACCGCCGTCACCCCGTCTGGAATAGAAAGCAATCTGTTCTCCGTCGGGAGACCACGCCGGGCTGAAATTGTATTTTTCATCGTCAGTGAGCCGTTGCAGATTCTTACCGTTGATATCTATTTTGTAAATATCATAACGTTGATTTTTGGATACATCCGATGCAAAAGCAATCCAATTTCCATCTGGAGACCAAGCGGGACCGGAAATTCGGAGGTCAGGACGGTTTGTTAATCGTCGAGGTTCTGTTCCATTGAGTCTCATGATATAGATATCGTAATCTCCATCTAGGTCTGACATAAAAGCGAAAGAACGTCCGTCCGGTGCCCACGTCGCGCTGTGGTCATACGCCGTATGGTTCGTCAAGTTACGTAGATTTTCTCCATCTGTATCAATAACATAGATGTCGTAGTTCCCTGTTCGGTTGGAACTGAAGGAAATATACGGAGCCGCCCAAGCATTTATAGTAAAAAGAAATAGACTCAGCAGCGGTGTTATTCCAAAGAGTGTATAGGTCCGCTTCACTTTCATTTTACATTCTCCTATAAATTCGGTATAGAAATAGCAGATTTACCAGTAATTCCATATTTTTCACACGCAATCGCGAGCACAGCTCGCTCCTACAAGAAGAGGCGTTGCTGCGAGCAACAGAATCGTGATTCATAGTGTAAAGTTGGGTTTCACTGGGTTCTTGATATAGATGGCAGGATATTGACTTTGAGGTATGTTTGGAACACCGACATCCGACTTCTCAACGCCGTTCTACCCAACCTACGGAAACCCTAATACCATATCCAATTGAATAATTTTCATACGTATACGCGTTATGATAGTTAACATATAGTATATTTATGCTTCACATATTCGTCTTATTTGCATCTCACATTTGGGAACTTCTTCGCCTTCTATCACTTTTTTACGACGAGAGGGGCCTAACAGGATCGCAGCAAAAGGAATAGATTCCAAGTTAGCCTCACAATATCTAAACAATCGTGAAACTAAATAAAACTATAACTTAACTCGCACACGTCATAATATAAACTTTGAGAATGGTACGACCCGTCGATTTACAACAGAAATTTGACCGCTATGAAACTTTCTGAAATTGCCTCTCAGACCTGTTGCTGCTTGACTTATCTGCCAATTTCGGGATAGCCGAAAATTCTGTTGTTTTCTGTTGTGTCTAATTTTTTGTTCTGTTTTCAGCACCGCGCGCATAAACGCTGCTAATGTAATATAAAATTTTAAAATGGTATAAATTGACACCTATGGTGCAACCCTATACCGCTCCTGTGGCGCGAATGTATGCGTTTGCGCTAACCCCGGTCCTTTTTCCTCAAGCGAGATCTGAAACATCCCGAGATATTTGGTAACAAGGCAAAGTCTGCCATTTTCAACAACGAGAGAGAGGACTTTATCTGGCACGCTTGGAAAAACCTGTCCCGATAGTCTACGGTCATCTAAACGATAGACCCCTGCGTCACCAGCACCATAAACGCTGGTGCCATCGACGGCGAACTTGTCTATAACAAAACGCTCGCCCGCGCTATCGGTTAGCACACGCCAGTATGCGCCGGTTCGTGACACTAAAATACCTCTGTCCGTTGCGACGTAAGCCGTTGAATCGACAAAGACGATCTCCTTGAAATAGGTAAAACGCAGGGGCAGACTCGGTGTAATGTCGCGCCAACTGTTGCCGCCATCAAGCGACTGAAATAGCCTGCTATCTCGCTTACCGACGTAGACCGTTTCCCCTGAGACCGCCAGTTTGAACCCATTCTTCAAGCCGTCATTAGACCGTTTCCCGGTATCTATTAAACCGGTATTTTCCCATTCCGGCTTGCCCGGTTTCCACTTAAAAAGTTTCCGCTTGTATTCCACGTAGAAAGTATCGCCACTGACAGCAAATGCACCGGCTCTCGCATGGTTTTCAATAAAGCGCAATTCATCGTCTTTTTCACGACTCTCATCAAAGTAAATGCCTTGTGCTTCACCGATCTCCTGCAACACTGCAAGGGATAGATTTTTGCCATCAAAAGCCGGTATTCCTTGAACTGGCACAAGCGTATGATCACCGACAGATAAACGCGAGATCCGTAGGCTGTCTTTTTCAGCCGCAATCCCGTAAAGCACATCGTCAGCAATTACTAATTTTGAGTCAGAGTAGAAATTGTTGTCAGGCAGCTCCCATTTTGACGCTTCAAGCACCTGCTCGCTGGAATCAACTGGAACTGTTATCCACGATTCGCCACCGTCAACGGATTGAACAACACCACTGTCGGTATGTCCATAGAGGCTATTGTTGAACGCCACCATATCCCGTACGCCGGTGCCGACGATCCCTTCCATAAATGGAAGCCACGATTCACCACCGTCGGTTGTGCGATGCACACCCGACCATCCGGCTTTGTAAAAAGTATTTTCGTTGTGGGCTACATAGCCAAAGGAATTTACGTCAAACCCAAGATGTGTCCAAGTCTGCCCACCATCTCTTGAACGAAACCGCTCAACCCCGTATACTAAGATCGTTTCACCGACAACTAATAGCCCTCTCCCCGTGGGTAGCGCGAAAAGCCCGAATTTGTTTTTAGGCGTTATCTCAGTCCATGATGCCCCCAAATCGCTTGATCGGAGAATCCTACCTGTGTGTGAGCGGTCAACACGCATGATCCGCTCCACACTTGGACCCGTTCCGATATAGAGGTTATCTTCAAAGACCACTAAGTGGTTCACTCGGCAATATTATATGATATGGTGTTTCTGTTCATCCAACAGAAATGCAACGGAGTATAGGGTTTTATACCGTTCTACCACGGATAAATATAGGATAGATACTTAGCGAGTGAACCACTTAGTGGTTCACTCGCTAAGTTGTTGAGTGATATTTTCGATACTTGTCCCATAAGCCCCTAACTTGTATCTCGGTTGTTGTTGTGGCATCTTCTTCCATTCATACGGGTGCTTGTGTGCATTCCACCAACACACCGCACCATTGAGCGCATCCGTGAGTTCATCGAGCGTCTCGAACCTTCTCCCTTTCAGGGCCAGAGACCTCAACTGTTTCCACCACGGTTCTATTAGATTCAACCAACACGCATATTTCGGGATAAACTGCACCTGCACCTCCGGCCACGCCAAGAATGCCGTTTTGACATCACGACTGTGATGCGTCGAAAGATTGTCTTCAATCAGCAGCCATCTCTCGCAAGGAAACTTCTCTATCACTTTCTCAATGAGTTGAAGGTGACTCGCCGTATCTCTACGCGGCGAAATCACGATCTCCGCTTGACCGGTTGCTGGTTCAAACGCGCCATGCACCCATACTTTCCCACGACGGCCATAGTCGGGTTCAAACGTCGCACGGTTGAGCCCCGATTGCCAGACTTCACCCGGATATGTTTTCACCGCTATCGGTCCCAACTCATCGATACAAATCAGACGCGTCTGCGGCGGAGGATTGACGTAAGCCTCTATAATGGCCCCCTTTTTTCAACGAATGCCTCATCATGCTTTTCGGCATCGTGAAACCAACTCTGTTGACGCTTCCAACACAACCCCTCATTTTTCAACCACTCCCATATCGTTGAATCCGAGAGATGGATGCCTTCGCGCTCCTTGAACACAGTTTGCAGCCGTTTCAGCGTCCACATCTCAAATGGATAGTCGAGACTCCGCGGTTTTCGCAGTGCTAAATCAAGGAGGCGGCTCCGCACCTGGTGTGAATGCGTCCGAGGTTTGCCACTTTTCGGTTTATCAGCGAGCCCTTGAAGACCCGCTTCGTTGAACCGATCCACCCAATACCCACCAGAGACCCCTGATCTAAAACCCACCTGTTTCGCCGCTTTTGAAGCCGTTAGCGTCTCGTCATCAATCATGTTAACTATCAACTTCGCACGCTGCACGCTCCGATACGGCTGACGCCGCGAGTTCGATAGTTGCCTAAGTTCTGCCGTTTCTCTTTCACTGACCTCGCGAAGGTAATGAACGCGTTTGCCCATCTGAATTCTCCTTTCCATTTCCGTTGAATAGATAGAAGAATTATAACACATATTCTTGGCGAGTCAACCACTAAGGCGTGGATAGTCCGGGACGTATCTATCGGCAATTGCTCCCAAATATCTGAGTTGAGACGGTAGAGTCCTCTGTCTGTACCAGCGAACACCGTATCTTCAATAGCAGCGAGTTTGTAAACCTCTCGATCTGTTAACCCATTGTTCACGGGTGTCCAGTGTTTTCCAACATCGGTAGATCGGAAAATACCGCTATCCCAAAGGGCGAGATACATTGTAACACTCGCGCGTGCGTTGCGTCCTTCTGCGGCATCTATCACTATCAGTTCAGTAGAATCCCCTTCCGGTCGGGAACCCAACGTATCCCACGTCTCACCGTTATCGGTTGAAACCAATACTTCATCAGTGGAGACCATATAGAGGGTATCCGCATGCTCTGCCATAGGCACTCGGAACACTCCGTTCGGAATACTGACGTTTACGGGTGTCCACACAGTTGCGTCCGCTGTTAATCTGTAGAACCCTATTGACGAACGTACGTAGAGCGTCTTTTTAGATGTCGCAAAGAGGTCAAATACGAAACCACCTCGAGGTCCCCCCATCTGTGTCCACTGTGAAGCCAAAAATGTAGCAGGGTAATCCGCCGCTGTAGCAGACGCTAAAGTTGTCTCAGAAGGCTGTAGACCAGTACCGATGCTTTCACTGGCGGTAGCAGCACGTCCAACCTGATTCCGTATCGCTGGTTTGGAAGGAACATCAAGCGCGATCGCTGCATCGACGAGTTCAATGGTAGGTTCAGATTGTGCTTCAAAACTATATGGCTGCTGAAATCGCCTGAGATACTGATTATGCGTACCGAGCATCAAAACTATCAAAAGTGCAGCTGCGCCAACAGCCGCCCACGGTAGCAACGGTTTCGCGACCTGAGGTGGTGTCGGTTTCATATCGGCAACTTGCCGCATGATGTTCTCCGTTAGGTTAGCGGGTAATTGAACACTACCGAGTGTTTCACGGACTAAAGGTTCTTCGTTCTGCGCCTGTAAACGTTTTCGCGCTCGCTGAAGACGACTCTTAATCGTGTTTACGGATACACCTAAAAACTTGCCAATCTCCTTCGCCGTCATCTCGCTGAGATAGTAGAGCGTCACGACCGTGCGTTCACTCTCTGGTAGTTTTTGTAGAAGTCTTTTGACAGTTTCACTGCGGCGTTCGGAGACTTCGCCCTCGCGTTGCTCCGACTCATAACATTTATAAGAGAACTCGTCTATTTCTCTTTGACTTGCGCTTTCCAATGATTGTATTGCCGCAGTTTTGCTTCTTCGGTGCCAATTTTTGCAGAGCCGATTGGTTATTACATAAAGCCACCCGGCAAACTGATGGGGATTTCTGAGCGTTGGAAGTTTCTTGTGTACCTGAAGGAAGGTGTCTTGCGTAATCTCTTCAGCAAAGTGGAAATCCCCAATCTTCCGCCACGCAAGCGCGTGAACGCTTCTGCGGTATTTTTCGACTAAAATGCTGAACGCTTCATCGTCACCCGATAAAATCTTGTGAATCAGTTGAACATCGGTTTCTTTCATTTTTTATTCTCCGGCGAAACACATATACCTGATTAAAATATTTGTCCCTATTATAAAGACACAATTTTTAGGTGGAAAGGGTGCATAATTTTAGGAAAAAATTAACAGAGTATCATTTTGATTGGACGGTATAGGAAATATCATCAAAATAGATATCAACGAAATGTCCACCGCGCTGAAATGAAAGCATGCCGAATCGATCAAAAACCGCGCCGCCTGATCGAACACCGGGTTTGAGATTCAGCGAAATCGTTTCGTCATTGAACGTGACTGTTATTTGTCCATCTCCATTGTTTGCATCTGGTAGGTAAGCAAGTCGCCACGGATGCGATATACGAGCAGGTTTAATTACGGGTCCGCTCTTCATGATTTCGTGCTGGTCTTGGGAATTCGCGTAGACAGGACGGAAGTAATGTCCAATACGACTGGGTCCTTCAACTATGATGCCGACGAAGTTGCTCGGTGGCGCACCGATATAGGTTTCGGAATTGAACCAACCGATGAGCACGGCACTGTCAGCACTCGCGCGAACCATCGAAACCTTCCCCGACGCTTCAAGTATATCATCCATCGTGAGGCAACCGATTCGATCAGCATAATACCCAGACAGTTCAGGGTCCCTCGGATCCGCTCGCCAGATCAGACCGCCAATTTCGCCAAGCGTTCCACCAGCGTAGTTTGTTGAACTCCATCCGAAGTTATGGTAGGGTCGGATTTCACGATCCTCAAATGTGATGCGGTTGCCGTTCTCTTCCCAACTCGGATCGTCGGTAAAATCGTGAGATTCTCCATCAATACTCAGGTCATCAAGATAAACGTTCATCCCCTTCCCGGCAACCTGCATGTTCACCATGCCGAAGCGATTGAAGGTGGCACCGTCGGCTTTGTGTCCGGGCATTAGTGGTACCGTATAGATCTCCCCATCCATCACAAAGGTTATTTCACCATCCCCTGCAGCGCCGTTCGGGTCGTAGGTCAATGACCATGTATGCACTGTGCCATCCGCTGGTTCTGGTGGGGTTTTCGTTGTTTGATAGCGTTTCCCTTCAAAGGTTGCGCCGCCTCCGGTCCGATAATTCTGTGTCCCGTATTCAAAGAATACCCAGTATTTTCTGCCGTTGCCGTCCAATCGGAACACCAGCGAATTGGGGGTTCTCCACCCTTCTGAAGTGGTATTAAACCAACCAATCAGCATCCCGCTACCGCCATCGGCTTGTGTAACAGCGAATTTGCCAGATGCAGTGAGCGGATCGTTAAGTGTTTTCGTGGGGATAACTGTGGCGTAAGTCGCTGGCGTCAGTGAACGTGAGATGCGTCCGCCGATCTCGCCCAATGCTTTGCCTCCGGCATAATTCGTGCGGCTGTAGCCGAAGTCTTGCACAATGGTCCGAGCGTGCTTTTCGGCAGTACGGTTACCCTTGCCTTCCCAGTTTGGATCGACAGTGAAGTCTTCAAAGCGATTGGTGGTTGTTTGTGTGGTGCACATAGTTATCAGTTTTCAGTTGTCAGAATCAGGATTCATAGGATTTTAGGATTCGCAGAATTAGCGATGATTCTTGTTGTACCACAATCTGTTAGATTGTGGCATTCGCGAAGCACGGACTGTTAGGTGGTGGTCGGTGTTTCCCGCAAACTAACAATTTGCGGTACAGGTAGCGATTTTTACGCTATTTCTAATGCTGGTAGGTTGTCAATAATATCTACCGTTTCTATGCTGACTGTGGTGACTTTGCCGATTAGCTTGACGATATATTGCGGGTCGTCGGTACGGTTCGGATCGTTGACAATGCCGCTCCGTTTGTCTGTTTTCACACGATATTGGTCTATCACCCACTCCAAAGCGGAACGGGTGCCGAGTCGGTAATCGAAGACTTTCGAGGGTATCCCATCAAGCGTCAAGAAATTGTTGTAGACAATCTGTGTTTTGTCCTTTGAGAGTTTCATCTTCTCAACACGCCAATCGAGCGGCGTATCCGGGGTTTGGATGAACTTTAGTTTATCGTATTCGGGTTGGGATTCGTAGTTGACGTGGATATCCGCGAGTTGCGCGCCTGCTTTAGCGAATCCCCAAAAGTCTTTGGCATAGGGAATATGCGGCAAATCGCGTTTGAGGTTCGCCTCGTATTTTTCGCGATACTCAGGATGGTGCAAGAGTCCGTAGTTATAGTGGAAGATATCCCACTTAGTGATGGTATCGTCCTCGTAATGCGTACGGAATTCTGCCAATGCCCAATCGGTGATGTTCTCGCGGCGGTTGGTGCCGTCCTCGTCGTAGGTGTAGAAGGGGAAGCATTGGGTCCCGCCGTTTGCAGAACTTGAAAATTTCAACTCAGGGATTTTATTCGCAATATGGCTTCTGAAAATATCGTGTCCCAACCCACTAACACAAATCACTTGATTTTCCGTCTCAGTTTCCGGTGTAGGGAAGACAGAAGGAAAGACGTACACACGCTCAGTCATCATTCGGTCAAAGTAAAGGTTCAATTTCGTAAACGGACGATAAAGGGATGTTCTCACATTTTCCTGCAAAAAATCAGCTGTCTTCCCACTTTTTAATTTCAGTTTTAAGCCTTCACTCCAACTGATTTTCTCATCATTAGTAATTACAAAATTATTAAGATCCGCATCCTGGTCCGTCCGCTGCCCCCACCGAGCCACTTCCGCATTGTAAGTCTCAATCATCCTTTCCATATTTTCGACAAGTGCGCTTCGGTTAAAATTATAAGCCCATGCATCACGATTGGTTTTCACACCGTTGCTATAAGCCTTGAAAATCACATCCACTGCCTCACCGTTTTGTGCCTTTGCTTCTTTAGTCCCCATTGGAATAAAGTCATCATCAAATTCGGAGCGGAGTCCTGCAGTAAGCCACTTATACCGTTCATCCGGTTGAATAGGCTTCCAGTCAATACTACCTACGTTTTCATGTTTGTTCAGAAAATCAAATTTCTGTTTTTTCTCCCGCAAATCATCGGTACAATGGTAAAAGAGTCTGGGTGTTTCTGATGGATTCGTCTTCTTTTTCACGAACAGATTGATACTCACACCGACGCGAATCCCGAACACATTAGCATCGGAAACCTTCAATCTCTTTATAGAATTCCCACCCAAATCCAGAATATAGATCGCGTCGCAATCCTCCGCGAGGTGTTTCCGCATACCGTCAAACGCCTCGCCGTCGAGAAAACTGTTGTTTGTTACTAAGGCGACAACGCCTTCATCTCCAATCCTGTCTAACGACCATCGGATCGCCTTGACATACGGATCTGTAAGAGCGGTATTACTTGATGCCTTTGAATTCTGTGTATATGTTTCCCGCACCCGCTTGCTTATCACCTCATATTTCCGATTTTTGTTGTTGTCGTTTTCGTTGGCTTGCTTAGCGTTGTAGGGTGGGTTGCCGATGATGACAAACATATCGGTCTGTTTCTGCTTCTCAACGCGTGCCGTATTGTCGGCGGAGAACAGCTGCATCTGCCGTCCTTCTGCCATCTCGAAAGTATCCACGAGACATATCCCCTCGTAAGGCAGATACCGGTTCGTTGCGGTGAAAAACTCGTGCTCAATGTTCATGCTGGCGATATAGTAGGGTAGGAGCATCACCTCGTTGCACTGGAGTTCTGGCGGGTCGGCGGTGTATTTCCGCTCTAACGCGATAGGATCAAGTTCCTGCATGATGCGGACGATGAAGTTACCGGTGCCGACAAACGGGTCGATGATATGCACACCGGTATCGGACATCGAACGACTGAACTCGGTCTGTAAAATGTGTTCAACGCTTTTGACCATGAAATCGACGATCGGTTGCGGTGTATAGACGATGCCGTGTGTATCTGCGACCTTGATAGAGAAGCCTTGAAAGAACTGCTCGTAGATGGTGTTGAGGAACCCCTGTTTTTGTGAGAAGTCTGTGATCGTGCTGGCAGTCTGCTCAATCGCGACGTAAAAAGGGTTCAAGGGACGGAGAAATTCGGAGCGGTTCAATGTCCGTTCGGTGAGCGCGTCCACAACGTTCTCGATTTCGCGGGCGATGATATTTCGGCGTGTGAAGTCGCGGTTATCGAAAACCGTCGCGAAAATCCGTTCGGTTAGTAGGTGCTGGATGAGCATCTCCTCAACGGCGGCGATGGAGAGGTTCGGGTTAATCGAGGCTTGGCACTGCTCATGGAAACCGGTGAACACCTTCTGAAAGTGGGTGTTGTTTTGGCGTTCGGTTTCGATGAGTGCCGCTAATTTCTCACCGAGTTCCGGCACAATCTCCCTGAATTCGGCGACTGCGGTATGCCACGCTGCGATGTTCTCCTCTTGATACGCGAAAAAGGTCTCAAGGACGTGGACAAGGTTTCTCGGTTCGGTGATGTCCAAATCCAGCTGCAGCTGCCCGTGTTGATAGAGGAGTGCGTGTGTCGGGGATTGGACAACAATATTTTTTGAAGGGTAGCCTGCAGCAAACTTTTTGTCCGCTTCGACGTGGAGGTTGTCCTGTGTATCTTTTGCTTCCCAGTAGCCGTGTGGTAAACCGAAGCCATCGACGACTTCACCGTCAGGCGTTATCCGTCGCTTCTCCGGCGTGTAGTGGCTTTTTTCGCAGAGGAGTGTGAGGTCGGATTGACCACAGTAGTGTTGGAGGAGGTTTTGGAATGCGGCGCGGACGGTGCCTTCGTTTTGCTCGCCGAGTTGTGCATATTTTTCGAGTTCGGTGTAGTATTTTTGTATCGGTTTGTGTGTGGTTTTGATGTTGAGATGCGGCATGGTGTTTTTCTGTCTCGGCAGATAGTATGTTTACTAACGTGAGTTCGACATAAGAAATTGGTTCATCCCGTAGGTTGGGTAGAACGGGAACGGACTAAAACCTCACAAAGTAGATAATTTTCAAAACGCACTTAGCAACTTGAAATCACCAAAACATGAGTGAAACCCAACGCATTCTCACAGCAGCAGCGTTTGGGTTGTTGGGTTTCGCTATATCTATCTACACGAAACAGGTCATTGAAAATCGGAAACCTGCTCTGGACAAACTAAAGTGTCTTGGTTTTTACCGCTCTACCCAACCTACAAGGACAGTTGGTTTTAATTATCGAACTCACGTTATTATACCCAATTAACCCCATTTGTAGCGCGAGGTCCCTGTGCCTCGCAATGCTCACTTGATCAAAAGACTTCTAATCAAGATAATTGGGTATTATACCCAATTAACCCCATTTGTAGCGCGAGGTCCCTGTGCCTCGCAATGCTCACTTGATCAAAAGACTTCTAATCAAGCTAATTGGGTATTATATAGGGGGTGAGAAAGAGACGCAAGGGAAATTTTGTTGGAAAGCCGTAGGTAGGTATGATGAAATGGCGGGGTTACTGCGGCGTTTCTGGCGTATGTCCGGCGCGGTTAGAATGCAGATCGCATTTGGGCGCGTACGCCGCAAAACTGCACCTACCGGTCTGGGGCGCGTGGACGACCATGGGAAATGTGGATGGAGCGAGAGAAGAGAAAAAAAGCCGGAAGCCATGTTCCTAAGAGGTTTCAAGGTTCAGGGATTCTAACCTAACGCATGCAATATAGACTTGCAAACTGTACCTTTTAGGCGTTATGCTCCCGGCTTACCCAAGGAGGCTTATTATATACTTATAGTATATATGCCATTTAATATATATGCAATTTCCGTGCCAATCGGAAAATGTCCATTTTAGGCAACACGTGCGCGAGCATTGCCTAATTTTTGAACATATTTTGAACATATTTTGATAAAAAATAGACACTACTTGCAGTAACGGCAGGAAACTGAATATGGTTACAAAATATTAACAATATGGAAACATTTGACCAGAGTCTGTATAATCACGACGACTCTTCAAAATCTCCCACAGATTTATATCTCTGTTTAGAGTCGGTTACAGTCATCTTTACTCCAGCGGCGGTAGTGTGTACTGTTTAGACAAAACTTCCTCTAAGATAATAGAGTATAACTGATTCAAATCCCTGAACTTGAGTCGCATATCTGTAAAGCATGAACTGTTGACAAATTCCTCCATCTCCTCATTAGTAAGGTCTGGTGATATCAGATGCGGAACTTCCACCAAACATGCGTCGACAAGCTCAGCGAGCAATGCTGCGGAGGCTCCATCCCGAACTTCACCCTCTAATAACTTACCTCTATCAAAAGCAATTTCATCAGAGACACCATTCAGAGAATTTAACGCCCGAACTCCAATTAATGCTCGAACCTCAGGGTCCACTTGCGATATTTCAGTCACGCATACCTTGACGAACTCATCAAGCGAGACTGCGGAGGCTCCATCCCGAACCTCACCCTTTAATAATTTGCCTGTATCAAAAGCGACTTCATCGGGCAGACTATTCAAAGCATGAACCCCAATTAACGACCGAACGTCAGGATCTACCTTCAATATTGCCTCTTTAACATCCGCAAGCGGCATCCCTTCAAGGATAGTCGTCAGGTCATCAACAGTGAAAGTCGCGGGGTTCAAGACATCTTGTGCTTCGATTGGGGTGCCGCAAGATACCAGTATAAAAGACAGGATCACAATCATACTCGCAACCATGAATATTACCAGCGTTAAGTTTTTCATTTAATTCTCCTTTAGCCGTCAGCTATTGGCTGCCAGCTGTTATACCAAATTAACCCCATTTGTAGCGCGAGGTCCCTGTGCCTCGCAATGCTCACTTGATCAAAAGACTTCTAATCAAGATAATTGGGTATTATACCAAATTAACCCCATTTGTAGCGCGAGGTCCCTGTGCCTCGCAATGCTCACTTGATCAAAAGACTTCTAATCAAGATAATTGGGTATTATACCAAATTAACCCCATTTGTAGCGCGAGGTCCCTGTGCCTCGCAATGCTCACTTGATCAAAAGACTTCTAATCAAGATAATTGGGTATTATACCAAATTAACCCCATTTGTAGCGCGAGGTCCCTGTGCCTCGCAATGCTCACTTGATCAAAAGACTTCTAATCAAGATAATTGGGTATAAAACCGCATAAAGTAGATGATTTTCAAGGCGTACTTAGCACCCTGAAATCACCAAAACACGAGTGAAACCCAACACGTTCTCACACCGCCAACGCTCGATTGTTGGGTTTCGCTATATCTAATACCATATTAACGCGACTATTCTTGTGTATATTTTTTAGATATGTTATTGTGAAGAGATGAAAAAGCAAAAACATGAGGTTTTCCCCCACTTTTCAGTAGAAGTTGTTAAACAAAGGTATCTTGAATGTGAATGTCTTCGGGAACGGACGCACTGGCATATTATTTGGCTCCTTGCGGATACCAGAGATTCACGCACCCCCCGGCAAGTCGCTGAGATTGTAGGATGCACGCCGGACTGGGTTCGCAAGTTGCTCAAACGCTATAATGCTGAAGGCGAAGCCGCTTTGCGAGATAAACGCAAAAATAATACAGGTGTGCGTTTTTTGGATGAAACACAGCAAGCCGCCCTTGCAGCTGCCCTTTCTGCGCCTCCTGGTGATGGGGGTCTTTGGACGGGTCCGAAAGTGGCTGCGTGGATATCTGAGACACTCCAGCGTCGTGTCAGTGACGTGTCAGGTTGGAAATATCTCAAACGTCTCGGTTATACTTTACAAACACCTCGTCCGCAACATCAGGCAGCCGCAACACCCGAGGCACAGCAAACATTTAAAAAAAAACTCAAGGAGCGGGTAGCTACGCTTGAAAGTCAGCACCCAGAGAAACCGGTAGAGATCTGGGCAGAAGACGAGACGCGCTTGGGATTATTGCCGGTTCATCGGCGTGTCTGGGCGAAGCGAGGTGAAAGACCGATAGCCCCTGTGTGTCCGGCATATAAGTGGTTTTATGGTTTCGGTTTTGTCCGTCCACAGACAGGTGAGACCTATTGGCTGCTGATGCCGAGTGTGAGTGTTGAAGTCATGAACCTTGCCTTGGCAGAGTTTGCGCGTGATGTGAACCCGGAAGGCAAGAAACAGATAATCCTTTTGTTAGATCGTGCCGGTTTTCACACGGGTAAGGATTTAGAAGTCCCAGAAGGGATTGAGTTATTTCATTTGCCCCCGTACACACCAGAACTTCAACCTGCCGAACGGCTCTGGCCTTTGTTGCGAGAGGTGGTTGTGAATAAAGTTTTTACAACGCTCTCAGCACTTGAAGAAGCCGTTGTGAAAAGGTGTCAATGGTTCTCTGAAAACACAAAGAAGGTGCAGGCACATGTCGGTTTTCAGTGGATTTGCAAAATGGAAAAATAATACAAATCACGTTAATTTGGTATTACTACCCGAAATGGATTATCGAAAATCGACATCCTTCGGATAAAATAATGATGCCTCGGTTTTTATCGCTCTACCCAACCTACGTATACTGTCGGCTGTCGGTTGTCAGTTGTTTGTTAGAAATTTAACCTTTTACGACCCCGATGGGACGGAGGCGTGCGACACGCCGCGAAAGTCCGGCTTTGTCAACGACACGGACGACTTCATCGACATCCTTGTAAGCCTCGGGGGCCTCTTCTTGGAGGGTGCGCTTGCCTTCAGCGCGGACGAAGATGCCTTGTGCCTCTAACTCCTTTTGGATAGAACGTCCCTTCGTTAAGGCGATCGCTTTCCTGCGTGAGAGGACTCTCCCGGCACCGTGGCAGGTAGTGCCCCACGTCTCCGCCATCGCGCCCGGATTGCCGACAAGCACGTAAGAGGCGGTTCCCATATCGCCGGGGATCAGCACGGGTTGCCCGACTTTCTGGTATTTTTCGGGAATTTCTGGATGCCCTGCCGGGAATGCGCGCGTCGCACCTTTGCGGTGGATAAAGAGTTCACGTTCTTTGCCATCAACGGTGTGTTTTTCAAATTTTCCGATGTTATGTGCGACATCGTAGACGAGTTCTAAGCCGAGTTCGTTTTCTGTGGTGTCAAAAAATTGCATGAAGGTCTGGCGGACGAGGTGCATGATACACTGCCGATTGTTCCACGCATAATTGGCACTACACGCCATCGCGGTGATGTAGTCCTGTCCCTCCGGTGAGTTAATCGGTGCCGAGGCGAGCTGCCGGTCAGGGAGTTTGATACCGTATCTTTCAGCGACTTTGACCCAGCTCTTGACGTGTTCATCGCAGATCTGGTAGCCGAACCCTCGGGAGCCAGTATGGATCATGACACAGATGTTGCCTTCGCTTAACCCCATCGCATCGGCGGCTTCTCGGTAAAAAATACGGTCAACGGCTTGGACTTCAAGGAAATGGTTGCCGGAACCGAGGGTGCCGAGTTGGTTTTTGCCGCGTTCTAATGCGCGTTGACTCGCAGCGTTTGCGTTTGCGTTTTGGAGGTAACCGGTCGCCTCGGTAAAGTCAAGGTCGTCTGGGTGTCCGTATTCCCGCTCAATTGCCCACAGCGCGCCTTTTTCGAGCATCTGCCGCTCTTCTTGGACGGTGAGCCGAATGTTGCCGCTGGAACCGACCCCGCACGGGACGTTCTCGAACAACTTGCCGACGAGTGTTTTCCGCTTCCCGTCAAGCTGCGATACATCAAGGTTCGTCCGGATGAGCCGGACCCCGCAATTGATGTCGTATCCGATGCCGCCGGGAGAGACCACGCCATCTGCCTTCGGATCTGTGGCAGCGACACCACCAATAACGAAGCCGTATCCCCAGTGTAAATCGGGCATTGCGAGAGAATACTTGACAATACCGGGGAGATGCGCGACGTTTGCGACCTGCTGCAACGCCTCGCTGCTATTTGTCTGTTCAAGGAGTTTCTCGTTGGCATAGATGATGCCGTCAACACGCATGCCCTTCATGTAGGATTTCGGGATACGCCAGCGGTATTCATCAATTTTTTGGAGGGTTACGTTTTGTTGTGCCATGAGAGTAAAAGTATTCCTAATTTCTGACAATCTTCCATTCACGCCTACGCCTTTTGTTCAACCATACTTGAGAGGATACCGAGAATTTTGTCACACTGTGAGATTTGATAAGCAGCCATGTCAATGTAGAGTTTCTTTCCCGCCAGTTTGAGAAAGAGCCAATCTATCCCGGATGTGCTCGTCCCATAAATGCAAGCGATGTCATTCCCTTCCTCCGCGTTAAAACGTTGTGCAGCGACCATTTCCGCAACGCACTGCCCGAGTCCAACCAGCAAGTCATCCTTTTTCGCCTCAACAAGGATGATGATAGGTGCCTTTAAAGAAAATTGGCGCGGCGAGAGGCTTATCATAAAATCACACACACCGGCAAGGCCGGCATCGGCATCAACGTTGAACTCAATCCCTGAAAAAAAACTGACGCGGTGCTCCAATTGTTCGCGGAGTTCAACGAGGACATTAGCGACAATTAACTCTGATTTGACTTTTTCTGTGCCCACAGCAAGGGCTAGGGGTATGTTCCGCGCTAACACGGAGGTGAGCAGTTCACTCGGCTTCACCGGTTCACTGGCAGCGAAGATACCGGCGGCATCAACCTCTTCTAAATCAAACGCTTCCAGCACTGTGTCTAAGGTAAAATTGCTATACGCCATGTGAGAGAACCTCCTTGTAACAATTTCACCAGTGTGGGACGTGTTATAACCCCAATGTCTATCCCGTCTATATTGGAATGCAATGGCGAGGGTGAAGTCCGTACCAAATTATGGAACAGGGCCCCGCCAACAACATCTGTAAATCTCGTCTATTTCAAGGTATCAAGGATTCGCTGGACAAAAGCGGCTTTGGGTATTGCGCCTACAAATTTTCCTATGACTTCGCCATTTCGGAAGACAATGTAAGCGGGAATCCCCTGTCCCCCGTATTCTCTCGCGGTCTTACGGTTTTTATCGATATCCAATTTTGCGATGATAAAACTTTCACGATATTCTGATGCAACTGCATCAACGGTTGGTCTCATTGACCGACAGAAGCCTCACCACTCCGCGCCGAGTTCAAGCACAACGGGTAATTCAGCGTCCAACACAACAGATTTGAACGTCGCGTCGGTAACGTTAACGGGTTTCCCATCGGTCTGAATTGGGACGGAATCAATCCTATCTTCTGTTTCATCAATGCTATTGGTGTCTTCGGGATTCGGTGCTGTGACGGTGTACGTCAGCGTTGCGTTCCCGCTCAGCCAAGTCACTGTAAGACTGAGTTCACCCTGCGTGAAGGGCCCGTGGATTGTGACGGTCTTACCGCTAATTACGGTTTTGCCGACCTTTGCGCCAGATTCGGCACGGATGTCTACATCCTGAGGGATGCCGTCAAAGGTGAGAGTAATGGTATCATTCGCAGCGATATTGCTTCCGATATCGGGAGATGCGCTGACGAATGCTACCGGGTCAACTTCTTGCGTAACGTCTTCACCACAGCCAGTTATGTGGACTGCCACTAAGACAGCTATTAGTAAAGCGCACGTTCTAAACAATGTTTTCATAAGGTAGCTCCTTAATATTCAGTTCCGCTGTAATTGGTATTATATCATAGTTTGAAGTAGGAGTGCAAGTGGGTTACGGCACACGGCGCGTGCCTACTACTTTGCACTCCTACCGGTACTGGAGGTTGTGCAGGGTTACTTGCGTATTAACATTTTTCGGGTGGCGGCGAAATCGCCTGCCGTGAGCGTGTAGAAATAGACACCACTTGCGACGGATTCACCCAACTCATTCTTGCCGTCCCAATAGGCTGCACGACTTCGAGACTGATAGATGCCTGTTGCCTTATGGCCTAATGACAGCGTGCGGACTAAAGTGCCGTCTACGGCATGGATGCGGAGCGCGACATCCGCGGGGGATGCCAACTGATATGGGATCCATGTCTCTGGATTGAATGGGTTCGGGTAGTTTGCTAACAGTGCTGTCTCTTTCGGAGTTAATGATAGCAGAAGCTGCTCAAGAATACGGATACCGCGTTGGGAGGTGGTATCTGTGAGGTCGAGTTGATTCGCGGCGGTAAGCCACTGTTGCACAGTCTCTGCGGTGAGGTTGGCAGCAGACGGCGCGCTGGCGACTGTTTCACCTAAAGCGGCAGCGACTGCGACGAGGTCCTGAATGTTGACGCGACCATCGCCGTTGACATCGGCGGGTGTCTCGCCTGTTTCCCCGAATGCGGCAGCGACTGCGACGAGGTCTTGGATGTTAACTACCCCATCACCGTTGACATCTTCCGGGAGTCTTTCCGGTTTACAAGGGACCATGTCCCATTGCAGCACCGTGCCCTGCACATTCACACTTAGGAGTGTCCCACCATCCTGGCTGAATGCGATGCCTACGATATCATCTTCAAACCTATTACTTGTATGCCCCTCAAATGTGTGGAGGATCTGACCTGTTGACACATCCCACACGTGAATATTCTCAACAGAATGTGCACTTGCGAGCGTCCCACCACACGGATTGAATGCTAAAGCCACGACCCCAGCCCCAGTCTGCAGCATGCGGACGATTTTACCTGTTGACACATCCCAGAGTCGGATGACACCAGTCATAATTGCGAGTGTCCCACCATCCGGACTGAATATTAAGTCTTTAATCGACCACATATTCTCAATCGTGCGGACGATTTCACCCGTCGATACATCCCAAAAGCGGATGATGCCACCCCCGCCCCAACTGACGAGCGTCTCACCATCCGGGCTGAAGGCTACCTCTATGACATTAGACGGATGCTCAAGTTTGCGAATGGTTTTACCCGTTGACGCATCCCAGAGTCGGACAAACCCATCCCTGTCCTGTTGATTGTCCTGAACGCCATTTGCGATCGTGCGTCCATCCGGACTGAATGCGATGTCATTGACCTGATTCCCTTGTGCCTCCTCCCAACTCTCCTCAAGCGCGTAGAGCGTCAAACCCGTCGATGCATTCCAGACGCAGGCACCGACCTCCTCCTTACTCGACTCATGCCCCGAACTTACGAGCGTGTGTCCATCCGGACTGAGTGCTATGTTAGAATCGGAACACCTCGGAAGCGTGCGGATGATCTCACCCGTTGACACATCCCAGAAGTGGACGCTGCCAATCCCAAACCCACCTATGATCGTACGTCCATCCGGACTGAATACTACCGTCCTGAGAGAGAAACCACCCTCCCACCGTTCAGGCGTTTTGAGTTGTGTGGATGCCGCATATTGCGCAAAACAAGGCAGAATGCTGAGGCTTGAAACTATTAAGACCGTTAATGTTAATGTCAAAAGAAATGTTCTTTTCAGTTTCATGGAGTTATGTCTCCTTTACAAATGTCACCCCTACGGGGTTCAAGGGATTGATATAACGATTTTCTACATAGAGGTTTCCGCCCCTACGGGGCTGCAATGGTTATCAGTTATCAGTTAAGGCGAGGTTAGAAACCTCGCCAGCGAAAAGCGGAGCGTACCTGAGTCCTGAAAACTGAGTACTCGTTTTACTTGCGTATCAACATTTTGCGAGTGGCGGTGAAATTGTCTGCCGTGAGCGTGTAGAAATAGACACCGCTTGCGATGGGTTCACCGACTTCGTTTTTGCCATCCCAATACGCCGCGCGACTACGGTTTTGATACGTGCCGATAGCTTTATATCCTAATGACAAGGTTCGGACTAAAGTGCCGTCTACGGCGTGGATGTGCAATGTTACATCTGCAGACTTCGCTAACTGATAGGGGATCCATGTCTCTGGGTTGAACGGGTTTGGGTAGTTTGCTAACAACATTGTCTCTTTGGGGGTTAATGACATCAGGAGCTGCTCAAGGAAACGGATGCCGCGTTGTGAGGTGGCATCGGTGAGACCGAGTTGCTTAGCGGCGGAAAGCCACTGCTGTACTGTTTCTGCGGAGAGGTTGGCGGCAGATGGCGCGTTGGCGGCTGTTTCACCTAAAGCAGCTGCCACGGCGACGAGGTCCTGAATGTTGACGACACCATCGCCGTTGACATCGGCGGGTGTCTCGCCTGTTTCCCCGAATGCGGCTGCGACAGCGACGAGGTCCTGAATGTTGACAACACTATCGCTGTTGACATCGGCTGCGAGACGTGGCGGTTCTGGGGGTGCGATGTTCCACAGCAGGATTGTACCATCCCTACTCCCACTAGCGAGTGTGCTGCCATCTGGACTGAACACGACGCTTCTGACCTTATCTGTATGCCCTATGAGCGTCCGCTTCAGTGAACCCGTTTCAATATCCCACAAGTAGACAGATTTATCCGCGCCTGTAATACTTGCGAGGGTGCTGCCATCTGGACTGAACACGACGCTGAACGCCACGCTCGTACGCTCTGTGAACGTCCGCTTCAGCGAACTCGTTTCAACATCCCACAGATAGATGGTTCCATCCACATCCACACTGGCGAGGGTGCTGCCATCTGGACTGTAATCAACGCTACGGACACTCGACGTATGCTTTGTGAACGTCTGCTTCAATGCTCCTGTTTCAGTATCCCACAGACGGACAGCATTATCCGCACACGTACCTGCGACCGTGCGACCATCTGGACTCAACACTATATTTCCAAAAATCCAAGGATGTCCGATCGTCTGCTTCAGCGAACCCGTCTCGATATCCCACAGCCGAATTTCTCTCGGACTCCCACTTGCAAGCGTCTCACCATCCGTGCTGAAATTGATACTGGTGACAAACGATGTATGCCCTATGAGCGTCTGGTCCAGCGAACCCGTCTCAGTATCCCACAAACGGATAGTATGCTCTGTATTCCGCGAATCTCTACTTGCACTTGCGAGTGTGCGACCATCCGAGCTGAACACGACACTCGTGACAGACGATATGTACGCTGTGAACGTCTGCTTCAGAACTTTCGTCTTTACGTCCCACAAGCTGAGGTTCCCATCAAAATCGCCACTCGCGAGCGTGTTACTATCCGGACTGAAATCAACGCTTTCGACAAACCGTCTATGCCCCGTGAGTGTCTGGTTCACTTCACCCGTCCCCACATCCCACAGACGGATGGTTCCATCATAACTCCCACTTGCGAGTGTGCGACCATCAGGGCTGAACACGACCTTTACGACATCACCTGTATGTTCTGTGAACGTCTGCTGCAATGCCCCCGTCTCAGCATCCCACAAACGCACCGTTTTATCCAAACCTCCGGCACTGGCGAGGGTGCTGCCATCTGGACTGAATACCACGCTTCTGACAATATGTGTATGTCCGGGGATTACCCGCTTCACTGCTCCCGTCCGCGCATCCCATAGACGGATAGTTTCATCATAACTCCCACTTGCGAGAGTACTACCATCAGGGCTGAACACAACGCTTGCGATAAACGATGTATGCCCCCTGAGGGTCCGCTTCAGCGAACCTGTTTCAACATCCCACAGACTAATTGTATTATCGAAAATCCCACCACCAGCGATTGTGCTACCATCTGGACTGAACGCGACACTTTCCACCCACCCCTCATGTCCCGTGAGCTGCTGCTTGTGTTCTCCCGTCTCAGCATCCCACAGATGAAGAGTGCTAGATACGCCTGACCCACTGGCGAATATGCTACCATCCGGACTGAATACCACGCCTTCGACACCTTGCGCATGCCTGATCGTCTGTTTCAGTGCCCCTGTCTCTGTATCCCACAGACGGATGGTGCTGTCATAACCGCCACTGGCGATTGTGCTGCCATCCGGACTGAAACCAATACTTACGACCAAATCCGTATGTCCTGTGAGCAGAGCAACCTCTTGATGGGTTTCCGTATCATAGAGCCAAATACCAATACTACTCGCAACCGCGAGCCGGGTTCCGTCTGGAGAATATTTCATCTGCGATATCCTCCCTTTACCCAAGCGGGCTTTCGCACCTTCGGGTAAACCCCATTGTGTGTGCGCCGGATACTGCGCAAATATAGGCAGAATACTGACATTCAAAACTATCAGCAGCGTTAATGGCAATAAAAAACTGGTTTTCATTTTCATGGACTTTTGTCTCCTTTATTGGTTGTCGGTTAACAGTTGTCAGTTATCAGAGTACTGGTTATCAGGACTCAGTACGCTGCGCTTTCAGTTTTCAGTTAAAGAGGTATCTTGTAGCAGTAGCAGGAAAGGTAACCACCACAATGTGTTAACTGAGTACTGAAAGATTTTTCGCAGAAAAATCGTACTGAATACTGACAACTATTAAAACTGAAAGGTTTTCGCAGAAAACCGTACTGAGAACTACGTACTCGTTTACTTATAGTTTGTATCAAATGACCCCATGAGTTAAACTAATAGTATGAGTTATCATAACAAGTAGATGTATTTGCATCACCGATAATCTACTCATGGAGGTCGATATGACACGCCAGAAGGATACCGCCTACGGTATCAAACGACTCGAATCTAAGAATGCCAGGGCTGCTATTATTCAGAAGATTTCCTCAGACTTTAATCTCATGCCTATCGTGGCTGAAGCCTACTATAAACAGATTTCTACCTACTTTGAGCAGCACGCCGATGTTCAACTGTCCTCAGGGCAAATTTGCTATGAGGCAGTCGCCGCCGAGGAACCCGCAGGCAAACACATTGCTTTAGCGAAAAAAGTTTCCTGTCGACTCAAGCTCAACGATGTCGAAGCCGACCTTGAAGTCTTAGGCACTTATGGGCTCGCAGGTCTCAGACGGAGGACCTCGGATCCTCCGATTGACCCAAGAAGCTTATGACCAAGATGCCTTGCTGAGTTATGAGGATTTGGCGGTGTTATTAACCACCAGTCCGGCTACCGTCAAACGCGACATCCGAGCGTTGAAGCAGTCCGGCTATTTCGTGATGACGCGCGGGGCGAAACACGACATGGGCCCGGGGCTGTCTCATAAGACGCAGATTCTCGAGTTGTATTTCAAAGCATACACCTTCACCGAGATTGAGCAAAAGACGAACCACTCCGAACGGGCTGTCTACCGCTACTTGAGAGACTTCACACAAGTCGCCACGCTCCATCATCAAGGCTTTCCTGACGCACAGATACGGCTCATCACTCACCTCTCTGACCGACTCATACGGGAGTATCTCTCGCTGTATAAGGAATACCAACACACCGATCGCATGACCCAGCTCCTTCACCCAGAGCCCGTGGAGAAAAAAAAGGAGGATCTCTGATGAGCAAACCTTTGACGCGCACGCAAATCAACGAGAAGAAGTTCAGACGCATCAACGATAAATCCCTACGACAGTTGCTGATCCATCGCTTTCTCAATGACTACGGTTATGACAAAGGCGAAGTCACGGCGACGGCTATTGTTGATGATATTCTTAAGACCGTTGAAGACTATTTCGTGATTACCCTTCCTTTGGAGAAACTCGCCACGGGTGACGCACTCCCGGAGGAGCGGCTCCTCAGTTATGGACATCTCGTTTGGATGGCTGTCCCAATTGAGGAACATCCACAAAGAGGAAAGTCCATCGTCAAAACCCGAATGAAACCTGTCATCCTGACATACCTCGCTGCAGAGGATATTGAATCGTTTCGCAATGGCTTTACCTCTCGGCAATTGCGGATCAATCGCTTGGTCCGCTGGTGTCATCAAGCTTATGACCAAGGTGCCTTATTGACCCAACTCGACTTGGCAGTTTTGCTCAATGTCTGTGATGCTGTCGTCAGTGATTATGTCAATGAATGGCAAAAAACCACTGGAGAACTTTTGCCCACTCGTGGTAATATCCATGATTTATCGGGGGCCATTACCCACAAGAAAGAGATCATAACCCTCTATCTTCAAGGACATCTCACCCCGAGTATTGCCGCGAAAACCAAACACTCTAAGGAGGCAGTTGACCGATACATTCGCGATTATGAGAGCGTCAAAGTCGTTCGCACCGCAACCCGAGATATTGACGAAATCTCACAGATCACCCGACTTTCTAAACGCGTCATCTCTCAATATCTCGACCTTATTCCCAAGCAGCACCTCCAAGCCATAGATGCAAACCTCGCCAATGCAGCTGCAAACGATAAAGCAACGCACCAAGGAGAAGCCCAATGATACCATAACCCCCTGTTCCCGACGAACTTTACTTCGCAAAACCGGGGCAGGTGCCTTGAAAATACGCTTGACAGTCCGCTACCGGTTTTGCTATACTTTAGACATGTTGATCGCTCAGCGCATCATTTCTCGAAGAAGATGCCAGCGAACCCAACTCAACCCGCTCATCAACGATGGCTGCGAAGCTAATAAACATCAGCATTCCAGCTATCCTATGGTCATTTGATACTATTTACGTATGAGCATTTTTCGGGTGGCGTTGAAATCTCCAGCGGTGAGCGTGTAGAAATAGACACCGCTTGCGACGGATTCACCGACTTCGTTTCTGCCGTCCCAATAGGCTGCACGGTTACGGGACTGATAGATGCCTGTTGCCTTATGTCCTAATGACAAGGTCCGGACTAACGTGCCGTTTATCCCATAGATGTGTAATGTCACATCTGCTGGTGATGCTAATTGATATGGGATCCATGTCTCTGGGTTGAACGGGTTTGGATAGTTCGCTAACAGTGCTGTCTCTTTGGGCATTAGCGATGCCAGAAGTCGTTCTACGCTGGTTATCGCATGTTGGAAAGCAACGGATCCATCGTTTTGCATTCGCAAGAGATCCAACACCTGCTGAAGTGTTTCTGGTGTCAGACGTTCCGGTAGCGCAACAATGACGGGTGCCGCAGGAGCCGCGGACTCACCGAGGTGCGTCGCAACGAGGATGAGGTCTTGGATATTGACAGTCCCGTCTCCATTGACATCGGCACGCGGGTTTTCAGGTGAACTGGCTCCCAGTTCCGTCGCCACCAATACCAGATCAGTGATGTCCGTTTTACCATCTTCATTGACATCCCATGCTGGATACGTCTTGACTGGTGGTTCTGTCTCCACAATAGGGGTGTACAGGGCAATATCGTAGATACGGGATTTAAGGATTGCTTGCTGCTGTGAGCCATTAAGATTACCACGCCGAAGTTCAGACCCCTCACCATCTACCCAGTACATTCTGCCGTTATGCAGGTCCAGGATTATATCTCCCATCGTAAAATTGGGGGTCTCAAAGTTTGTGACGTTTGAGCCATCAAGATTCGACATACCTATACCCTCAAATCCATCTGTCCAGTACATCTTACCGCCAGCAACATCTAAGGCAATACCGCGTCTATCACCCGGGTTTATGAGTAACTCAGCACCCGACCCATCTAAGTTGGCGCGAGAGATGCTCGCGTTTCCCTCCCATTGCGTCCAGTACATCTTACCACCAGCAACATCTAAGGCAATATCCAATGGGGTTCCAACGAACAACCTTAAAACTTCTTCGGCGTTGCTGCCGTCTAAGTTCGCACGAAAGATGCCGTTCGTTTCACCGTTCGTCCAGTACATCTTACCGCCAGCAACGTCTAAGGCGATACGCCCTCCTGAAATACTCCATATATTGTCCCTTACGAGATGTTCGATGTTCGTTCCATCTGATAAGTTGGCGCGATAGATGCCGTCGTCAGCATGTGTCCAATAGATTTTACCGTTCATCGCGTCTAAGGCGATACTCGCCGCTTCGCGATTGACGACATCTTCAATATTGGAACCGTCTAAGTCGCCGCGTTGGATTTTACCCCCGGTTGCCCAATAGAGTTTCAAGGTTGGTTCTACTAACGGTGTATCCTCAGCAGTTTCACGCGGTGTATCCTCAGCAGGCGGATCCTGTGTTGTTACGACGGGGGTGCCGCCGTATTCATAAGGTCCGATATCCACAGTGACACCGACGGGTCTGGTGACACCATCCAGATCATCAGCGGGTGCGAAGTCGTTGGTGCCAGCGTCAATGGCAGGACTTGTCGCTTGCAGATGAAAATTCCGGTTTGTTACTGGATCAACGAGGCGCGGATCGCCCTCAAGGTTATCTGTAGCACCGTCAGATAATAGTTCCCAAAACGCTACATCGTTACCGATCCCACTTCCTGCTTGACTTATGAAATCCGCCTTGATGTCGTGAAAAAGGTTGTGGGTGATCGGGAGGTCAAAGGTGCCTCCAATGTAGATGGCAGTTTTCACCCCACTGAAGATATTATTGTGGAACCGGCATTCCGGTGAGTTTACCCAAACGGTGTGCGCGCCCGATATGCCTTCGGAAAGTTCATCAGAAATCATGAAGAGATTGTTCATGAAATATGTGGGTTGCCTTATGGAAACTGAGTTACCGGGATCACGCGCTGTGTTGTTGAAGAAAATATTGTTGAAGACTTCTACCGTATTTTCAGCAGATCTTAGCAAAGAAAATCCACCCCCCGCCCCCGAATCTACCGAATTGCTATCAAAGATATTATGGGAGATGTTGCCGATAAATGGAGCATTAAGAAGAAATCCTCCGCCGTGATAACGAGCTGAATTCTTAGTAAATTTATTATGGGAAATGTTGCTGGTGAAGGCACCTCCCACAATTCCCTCAATATGGAACCCACCACCACTTTGTTCGATCGACCTATTTTCTGTGAAGGTATTATGGGAAATGTTGCCGGTGGTGAAGGCTCCTGAAATATAGAACCCACCGCCCGAGTCCTCTGCCGCATTTTTTGTAAAAATATTGTGAGAAATGTTGCCGGTGAAGGCTCCTGAAATATAGAACCCACCCCCCTCATCTTCCACCACATTTTCTGTAAAAATATTGTGAGAAATGTTGCCGGTGAAGGCTCCTGAAATATAGAACCCACCGCCACCACGATTATAATGCACCGACGCATTTCCTATGAAGGTATTGTAGGTAAGGTCTCCCTCCAATGTGCCCTTAACCCCCAGACCCGAATCGCGGTTATTCTGAAAGGTATTCTCGGAGAGATCACCTGTCGAATCACCATCAATATAGAGTGCTCCCTCTCTCCCCCTACCACTTCCGTTACTACTGAAAGTATTGTGGCTCGCGGAAATGCTCTTATTTGTCCACACACCGTGGCGTTTACTGTTGCTGAAGGTATTACCCATAAGGATAAGAGGTATATTTGTTCTAACACCATCCATACCATTATTGTGGACAACACATCCGTCAATACGACTAAGTGTCTCAAGGGTGCCCGCCGAATCCCATAGGACTATTCCACCAGCACCATCGGTACGATCCATGTTCTGTAGCGTTAGATTCCGGATAGTAACTGCCTCCGTGTCAACCCCTCGAAGAATTTCTACTTGTGTCTCTCCGAGGTGCTGTGCGTCAATGATACATTCAGCAGCAGTGGTGGTGCCTTCAAAGATCATCTCTTGTCGGAGTTCCAGCGGGAAGATTTCTCGCTCCGCTGCGGGTTTCCCAGGATCCGCATTGTAGGTGCCCGGGTGGATATGCACATGCCACGGATCGGGTAGATTCGTCTTAGTGCTTATCAACAACGCGTAGGTAATCGACTTATAGGGATTTGCTGCTGAACCTCTACCGGTGGGTGCGTTGCTGCCGTTGACAGCGTCTATATGGATATGGGTGTAGGTTTGTGCGTCACTCACACTGTGAAGGGTGAGTGTAAATACGATGGCAAAAAGTACCACGATAAGTTTTTGATATGTAATACCAAATTAACGTGATTTGTATTATTTTTCCATTTTGCAAATCCACTGAAAACCGACATGTGCCTGCACCTTCTTTGTGTTTTCAGAGAACCATTGACACCTTTTCACAACGGCTTCTTCAAGTGCTGAGAGCGTTGTAAAAACTTTATTCACAACCACCTCTCGCAACAAAGGCCAGAGCCGTTCGGCAGGTTGAAGTTCTGGTGTGTACGGGGGCAAATGAAATAACTCAATCCCTTCTGGGACTTCTAAATCCTTACCCGTGTGAAAACCGGCACGATCTAACAAAAGGATTATCTGTTTCTTGCCTTCCGGGTTCACATCACGCGCAAACTCTGCCAAGGCAAGGTTCATGACTTCAACACTCACACTCGGCATCAGCAGCCAATAGGTCTCACCTGTCTGTGGACGGACAAAACCGAAACCATAAAACCACTTATATGCCGGACACACGGGGGCTATCGGTCTTTCACCTCGCTTCGCCCAGACACGCCGATGAACCGGCAATAATCCCAAGCGCGTCTCGTCTTCTGCCCAGATCTCTACCGGTTTCTCTGGGTGCTGACTTTCAAGCGTAGCTACCCGCTCCTTGAGTTTTTTTTTAAATGTTTGCTGTGCCTCGGGTGTTGCGGCTGCCTGATGTTGCGGACGAGGTGTTTGTAAAGTATAACCGAGACGTTTGAGATATTTCCAACCTGACACGTCACTGACACGACGCTGGAGTGTCTCAGATATCCACGCAGCCACTTTCGGACCCGTCCAAAGACCCCCATCACCAGGAGGCGCAGAAAGGGCAGCTGCAAGGGCGGCTTGCTGTGTTTCATCCAAAAAACGCACACCTGTATTATTTTTGCGTTTATCTCGCAAAGCGGCTTCGCCTTCAGCATTATAGCGTTTGAGCAACTTGCGAACCCAGTCCGGCGTGCATCCTACAATCTCAGCGACTTGCCGGGGGGTGCGTGAATCTCTGGTATCCGCAAGGAGCCAAATAATATGCCAGTGCGTCCGTTCCCGAAGACATTCACATTCAAGATACCTTTGTTTAACAACTTCTACTGAAAAGTGGGGGAAAACCTCATGTTTTTGCTTTTTCATCTCTTCACAATAACATATCTAAAAAATATACACAAGAATAGTCGCGTTAATATGGTATAAATAAGTTTTTCATTGGAAATTAGCATCCTTTCGTTGTTAAGCAAGATTAGGTGTTGAGGAAGGCTGGAAAATAGGAAGATTGTCAGAAACGTTGTGTGCGTTATCTTCCAAACTTCCACGCTTCCAACTTTCCAATCACTTGTATTAAAATGTGCAGAGTTTATGTGAACACTCACTATTGCTGCCTAAGGTGCGCTGATCTCTCCATCTGCTGCTGTAGGCGTTATATCTCCTTGATTGATACCTTATGTCATCTAAATTGACAACCGCGAACCCTCATTCAAATAAGAGTCAGGAACCTATGCTTATATTTCAACCCTTCACACCGTGACGGATGCGAGATGACCCATCCCATACAGTCCTCACTTCAAGTAAGGACTGAGGCATCGTCTCTCCAGACACATAACAACGGGTTGCTACTATTCTCGCCTCATCGTGTAAAAGATTGACTTTATTGCCAGCGTTTGTCAATCACCGTTTCCAGTATTCAGAATCGACGATATAACTGCAGCTAAGCAAGAACGCAAAGGCTTAACAATCTTACTTAATAGATAGGTAAGCAAAATTGATGCCAACATTAATTGCTTTTATTGCGAGAAAAAAAGGAATATTACACAACTTATGCTGATTTCAAACACAATTCGTGTTAATCTGACGCATGAATTGTGCTTAAAAAAGATAGGACTTACGCAATAATTTAGAATTGTGTTATACTCTATCGCAGGTTCCAAGGTGAACAACGGGCAATAAATTGCCCTACTACGAACTGGATTTATCGCATAATTTTTTTTATCTTCATGAAACCTCGCCTTAACTGACAACTGAGTACTGAATACTGAGAGCCAACCCTCTGGCAACCGAGCCCTGAGTACTCTTTCTACTTTCGCATGAGCATTTTTCTTGTTGCGTTGAAGTCTCCTGCTGTTGAAATCTGAACTGTGATTTGTTTGATTTCTGTGATTTCTGTGATTCCTGTGATAAGACGGGACCGGTTTTCAGTACTCAGTTATCGGTTACAGCGGGGTTACATCCTACACTCCACACTTGTTTTGACACATTTTGGTATTTTTAGAAAAACCCACGTCACGAAAGGATCCAAACAGTATAAATAAAATTTAGAGATGGTAAATAAGATTCATTTCGCACGTATATCTTCTCTGATCCACCTGAAATTGCTTGTTGAACGTTGGAACCACGTGGGTTTAAAAAATAAATACCAAAAATCCGAAATTAGAAGTGCGGAGTATAGGTTACATGAAGATTCAAAAAATAATTCGGTAATCTCATTGGGATAGCTGTAGCATTCAGGGTGTAGACCCGGTGCGGTTTGATGAAGATTAAATAATTAATTCGGTAATAATCCGACATAGTGTAGCAACTCTTGTGAACCGCCTTTGAACTGTTCCATGAAGTCGATGACTTTCTCCTGAAGTGCTGTCCAGTCATTGCTGAGACGATGCAGATGTATGACCGCTTGACGCGCCCAGCGCCACAACTTCTCAATCGGATTCGTCCAACAGGCATACGTCGGGAGCTGCAATATCTCAATGGGGAGTTCTCAAGTTTGCCTATTTTCTTTGACGGTTTCTCGCTCCAATTCGGTAATGTATCAACAACCTCTTGGTAGGAGCGAGCTGTGCTCGCGATCCGTAAGGATTACCGAAATATTTATTTAAACCTCATGAAACCGCACCTACCGTTCTTGGGGTTGTCAAGATTACTTGCGTATGAGCATCTTACGGGTGGCAGTGAAATCGCCTGCGGTTAAGGTGTAGAAATAGAGACCGCTTGCCACCTCCTCGCCTTGTGCATTCCGACCATCCCAATACGCTGCACGCCTCTTGTTGTGATACATTCCAGCGGGTTGATGCCCCAACGTCAACTGCCGCACCACACGTCCGCCTACCGCATAGATGGTCAGCGTTACCTCCGCAGGTTTTGCTAACTGATACGGGATCCATGTCTCCGGGTTGAACGGGTTCGGATAATTGGCAAGGAGCACCGTTTCTTTTGGAAGGAGCGATGCTAAGAGCCGTTCCAAGTTCGCGATCCCTTCTCGGAACGCCAGAGACCCGTCATCTTCAACCCGCGCAAGCTGCAGCCACGTCTGAACCGTTGCAGCGTCAAGGACGACTGCCTTCTGCCACGGCGCAGCGGCGGTTTCACTTCTCGCTTTCGCAATATAGCGCGCGATAGCGACGAGGTCCGCGAAACTGATAGTGCCATTGCCGTTGACATCCGCTCGCGGGTTTTCGGATACCGGTTTTCCGAGGCTTTGTGCCACGGCGATGACATCCGCGATGCTCACTTTCCCGTCCTGATTCACATCCTCTGGAAGAAAAGTTGCGGTCTGGCCGGTTGAACCTTTGTATTCATAGGGACCAATATCCACAGTGCCGCCGATAGGTCTGGCAACACCATCGAAATCATCGGCGGGTGCGTATGCGTTCGTGCCTGCATCAATCGTAGGACTGCCGACAACCGGATGAAAATCCCTATTCCCTGGGTCTACGAGCAGTAGGCCGCCTACAATGTTATTGTTGGCACCGTCCGCCAATAGTTCCCAGAACGCCAAATCGTTGCCGACACCTGATCCGCCTTGATTCACGAAGTCCATGCCAATATTGTGAAAGAGGTTATGGGTTATCGGTAGATCCAAGTCACCTTCGATGTAGATGGCAGTTTTCATACCGCTGAAGATGTTGTTGTGAAAACGACACTCGGGATTGTACTCTTCGAACACTTTGACAGCAGGGATTGATGCCGCCGCAGAAAGTCCGTCAGAAACCATGAACAGATTGTTCGTGAAGAGCGTAGCAGCAAATGTGAACACCACCGCGGAACTGTCCTTAGTGCCACTGGTGGTACTGGCGGTGTTGTTGAAGAAAATATTATTGGTAATTTCTGGATTCACTCCGGGGAGCAGATAAATTGCTCCACCGCGCTCCCTCTCCGCCGAATTGCTATCAAAAAGATTGTGGGTGATCTTACCTCCGACTGTGCTCCCAAACCCACCTCCATGCGGTGCTGTATTCCTTATAAACGTATTGTGACTGACATCACCAGCAGCTTGGAAATTAACGTTGAACCCACCGCCTTCATGTCCACTCGAATTACCTTTAAAGGTATTGTGAGTAACGTTGCCCGTGATTCGATCAGCATGGAACCCACCACCATTTCTATCACTCGAATTGTTTTCAAAGGTATTGTGAGTAATATTGCCTTTTAACGTGTTGACAAAAAACCCACCACCAAATTCTCTTGTGGAATTCCCGATAAATTGGTTACGGGTAACATCACCTGTTAAATCCCCATCAACACGGATACCTCCTCCGTTCGTGTGAGTAGACATATTATTCTGAAAGGTGTTCTCGAATATATTCCCGACTGAGTCCCCTTCGATCCGCAGAGCATTTCCTGTGTTATCCCTGAAGGTATTATTGAGAGCTGTTAGGCTCGTATTTGTCCGCACTCCGTGTACGTAGTTGTTACTGAAAGTGTTGCCTATGAGGACAAGGGGTAAATTTGTTCTAACACCCCCATAGTTATTCTGGATGATACACGTCTCAATGCTGCTGGTAGTCTCTCGCCCGCCTCCCGTATCCGAGAAGACGATGCCACCGGCACCATTGGTGCGCTGCATATTCTGGACTGTCAGGTTCCGGATGGAGACCTCTCCAACATCTTCACCGAGGAGGATTGACGTTTGGGTTCGACCGAGGTGTTGCGCATCAAGGATACATTCTTCGGCAGTGGTGGTGCCTTGAAAAATCATGTTGGATCGGAGTTTAATCGGGAAAACCTCGCGTTCGTTTGCGGGTTTCGCGGGATCGGCATCGTAGGTGCCTGGGTGAATGTGGACGTGCCACGGATCCGGTAGATTGCTTTTCTCGCTAATCAACAGGGCGTAGGTAATGGATTTATACGCTTTCCCAGCAGCACCTCTACCGGTGGCTGCGTTGATACCGTTGACTGCGTCTACATGGATAAGCGTTTGGGCGTTACTCACACCGTGGAGGGTGAGTGTAAATAGCGCGGCAAAGAGTGCCGCTATCAGTTTAGGCGTTGTGAATAAACTTTTCATTGGAAGTTATCATCCTTTCGTTGGTTTGTACAACGTTAACGTGAGTTTGAAAAAAGTTTCACCCGTAGGGTCCACTGCCAGATTTCGCAAAATACGACACCATGAGTGTCAATTTAAGTAGGACTTACGCAATTTGCGTTCGTCCGTCTATGTTTCGCAGGATGGCTTCGGAGACCTTCGTGCCCTGTGCGCGTTCAGGTTTGGACGGGCACAGGGACCCGCCCAAACAGCGGCTTGATGCGTAAGTCCTATTAAGAAAAACCGCATCGTAATATCGTAGGAAATCAACGCCGAATGCGCGTGTTGCCTCGCAGTGAGAGTCGTCGAGGTAGAACGGATGCCACCAAAGCCGTAAAAATCATAGGAAATGAAGTTTTTCCATATACGCCGCATCTAAGGCGCGCTTATCTCTCCATCTACTGTTGTCGGCGTTATCTCCCCTTCACTGTCGTAGAGGAGCACTTCGCTGAGCGTTAGCGTGGAGGCTTCTGCAGCCACCACCTCGAACGTGACCGTTGCCAATGTCCCACTTGATGCACTTGCTGGGCCGGACACTGAAGCACCACCGAAGAAGACCTCGTTTGTGGAAGCGGTGACAATCGGAAATGCACCGGCGGGCAGGTAATCCGCAAGTGAACCGCTCACATATTTGAGTGCAGTTGGATCGAACCCGAGACTCAGCTCATAGCCTATAATGTCTGCTACTTGGGCGATCTGAATACTCACCTGGAGTTGTTCACCGACTGCTGGAGATGCGATCTGTGCAGGGGAGACACTTACGACCGGGCCTTCAATAGCTGGTGTCGTGGGTTCAACGACCACGGGTTCCTCTGGCATTTCGGGTTCCATCTCAGGCGGTGTCTCAACAGGTGGTTCTACCACTTCTGTCGGTTCCATCATTTCTGTTGGTTCTGGCTCCATCGTTTCCACCATTTCTTCCACCGGTTCCGGTTCCGTCGGTTCTTCCACCGGTTCCGCGTCCGGCATAATCGTATCCATCATTTCCTTCGGTATCCGTTCGCAACTTGTGAAATAGACCGCGCTGGCGATGAGCGCAATAACGGCTATCCATAAATACTTTCGCATTGATTCTTCTCCTTAAGGACTTAAATATAAGATAGACTTGAGCAGAATATATCGCTATACTCTGCTCAAGTTTATTAGATTGCGTAACATACGGAATTCGCGGTTGACGCTTTATGTTATATAAATTGACAACCGCGAACCCTCATTCAAATAAGAGTCAGGAACCTATGCTTACATTTCAACCCTTCACACCGTGACTGATGCGAGATGACCCATCCCATACAGTCCTCACTTCAGGTAAGGACTGAGGTATCGTCTCTCCAGACACACCTAACAAAAGATTGGTACTATCCTCGCCTCATCGTGTCAAAGGCTTACTTTATTGCCAGCGTTTGTTGATCGCCGTTTCCTGTATTCAGAATCGACGATATAACTGCAACTAAGCAAGAACGCAAAGGCTTGACAATCTTACTTAATAGGTCAGTAAGCAAAATTGATGCCAACATTAATTGCTTTTATTGCGAGAAAAAAAACGAATATTACACAACTTATGCTGATTTCAAACACGATTCGTGCTAATCTCACGTATGAATTGTGTTCAGGACTTACGCAAATTTAGCATGCGTCGTGAAATTTTTCGTTTTTAACCCCCTAAATCCCCCTTATCAGGGTGACTTACAAAGCAACTGCGTAAGTCCTATGTGTTTTTAAAATAAATTACACTCAGTTTTGACTGATTGATTGACATTATTTATAATTTCCATAGCGAAACCAGTCTCGCGACGATTTGGGGATGTAATATACAAAAATTGTATAGTGCAAAAATTGTATAGTGCAAAAATTGCTCAATTAAGGGCTTAAAGGATTTTCGATTGTTCACAATTGTCATTTATGGCAAAATCTGCAATTATTTGGAGATTATGGCGGGGTTACATGTAGATTATAGTAAAACCCGAAAATACATGGACATTTCAATGAATAACAATTCCGCAAAACCGCACCATAGGTGTCAATTTAGTACCGTAGGTTGGGTAGAACGGAACTGAGAAGGCAGATGCGGGATTCCAAAGACACATCGAATCCAATAGGTCGTCGTATATACTCAAGAACGCAGTGAAACCCAACTTCATACCGTCAGCACCGCGGAAACCGCAAAAGCGTTGGGTTTCACTCGGTCTCTATTTGATGTGGCGTATATGGAGAAAGTTTCGTTTTTTATGATTTTTACGGTTTTAGTGGAATCCGTTCTACCCAACCTACGACACTGCTATTTTTCTTACATTGACACCTATGCGTACACCGCAAAACCGCACCTACCGGGCCTGCGGATTACTAACAGTTTACGGTACGAAAACGCAGCGAATGTAGTAGGCAGGCGTATCGGCTTGTTGTAAATGGTCTTTGGCAGGTTGGAAAGCAACGTGTCCTGAGAGGCACGCAAAAGTGGGGAAGTGGACAGAATTGAGACTTGCTACCGACAAGAAGTGTTCCTGCTTCGCTGTTTAAGTGCCGAATGTTTTCTCAAGGTTGTCTCTGAGTCGGGTTATGATGATCGCCTCTAATTGTTCAAGAGACTGCGTATTTCCATCATCCGTTAGCGTGGCTACAAGTTGGGCCAGCTCTGCCAACTCTGCTGCATCGCTGGTTTTGAGTGTTCCGACAATTTCACTCATCTGCGGTAAGATGTAAGTCCTAAAAGAAGATGTCGCCGATTTGAGTTCGTCCATAATTTTCTCCATTTCCGCAACGCCTTCCTTCAATTGGGATTCCAATGCTGTCAGCATTTCCTGATACTCAGCGGTAGGATTTTCTTGCAGATCGGATGGTTCTTCGCTATCGTGGATGGCAGAGACTTGGTTGTTCTCCTCTCTTGCTTCCAGAACCTGGCTTTCCAAACCAACTAAGGTTCTAAACTTCTCTACAATTATGTCGGCGAGTTCTTTTGTCTGTCCGGTTTCTTTTTCAGTCATCTGCGCTCCTTTCTCTACTATAATTAACGCAAGTTGCCACCTATTTATTCTCACTGCGAAGCAATAGCACTCTCCGGGGTGCGGTCGCTTGAATATATTGTTTTCTATTCTCACTGCGAAGCAATCTCACCCTCCGGGGTGGGGAAAGTGCCTGAGAAACCGTGCTGAAGCACTCAAAATTCGTTAGTAGCAACTTGGGTTATAATATCAATAACGTGAGTTCAACTTAACAGAGCAGATAATTTTCAACGTTCATACAGAAATCTAAAATCACCGAAAGATCAGCATGCTCTGTATAAACTGGACAGATCTTGGTGTTTTACCGCTCTACCCAACCTACGGAGACTTGCATTTCTGATATTTCTCATAATTGTTCTGAGCCTAATAAACATCAGCGTAAAACACCTATACGCACATGAAAATGTGTATGCGTTCTGAAAATTTTCGATGTTTTTTCCGTAAGATTCAGCCTTCTCATTGGCAATTTACCACATTTTTATTGTTTTTTCTTGACTAATTTTTTCCAGTATGCTATTCTAACCACATTAGGACATATATTTTTGATATATCATATCACAAATATAATTATCCTACACGGTTTTAGCGATTTATAGTCAGGGCTATTCAGTTTTCGGAATTTTTTGTAATATTTTTCACATCTGTTAATATTTTGAGATAGCACATATCGCGTGATTTTTCACGCGATATGTGCTATCCTTCACCGTAAAAAATGAACCTATTTTTTGAGGTGAATCATGACAAGCAGTTCCTCTTGCCACTTACTTGATATATTAGCAGAAGTGCCGGATCCACGCCATAAAAAAGGCAAACGCTATCCTTTGGTCTCTATCCTGGCTTTGATCATCATCGGTCTGATGACGGGACATAGAGGTTATACCTCTGTAGCGACGTGGGCACGGAGCCAACCCGAACTGATCCAAGCATTAGGTTTCAGGTCTAAGAAAACCCCGCGTGCGTCAACACTGCATAATCTCTTGAAGCGTCTTGACGTAGTGAGTCTCGAAGCATCCCTAACGAAATGGGTGTCTTCAAAACTTGAAGACTTTCAAGCTTTCAAAACACAGCGTCTACAAGGAGTCGCTATTGATGGTAAAGAGTTATGTGGCTCTGAAAACCCAGAGACGGGATACCGGACACATTTACTTTCCGCAGTCTGTCATGAGTTAGGGATTACCCTCGCACAACAGCCTGTCAGTGGGAAAACCAACGAGATTCCGATCTCAACACAACTCCTCAAAGCGTTTGATGTCGCAGAGAAAGTCGTGACGACAGATGCCCTTTTGACGCAGAGAACCTTTTGTAAAGAAGTTCTCGAACATCAGGCAGACTATGCGCTGCCTGTCAAAGAAAATCACAAACAGATGTATGACGACATTCAGCAACTCTTTGAACCCCTCTCGGAGACAGATGCCACAGAGGTTGAGACCCGACGCTTTGAAAACCTTCACACCCAAGAAGGCGCACACCTTCATACCTACACCCATGTTGAAACATCACACGGGTTGACCACCACACGCACCCTAACCGCAAGCACATTGCTCACAGATTACATCAAATGGCCCGGAATCGCTCAGGTTTATCAATACCAATCTCAGCGAGAAAACACAAAAACAGCCCAGATCTCCTCGCAGACGCAGTATGGCATCACGAGTCTCTCACCCGAAGTCGCATCCGCAGAAGACTTGCTCAAACTCCGACGCGAACATTGGACGATAGAAAACAAAGTCCATTGGGTCCGAGACACCGTTCTCGGGGAGGACGCTTCACAGGCGAGAACCGGGAGTATACCACAAGTCATCGCAGCATTACGCAACACTGCCATGTCTGTTTTACGCTTCGCAGGACACACAAAAATCTCTGAAACAATACGATTTCTCGCTTCAAAACCTTTACTCGCAGTTAAACTCATCCAATGAGAAATTGGAAAACTGAATAGCCCTGGATTTATAGTAAAATAACCCAAGTTGCTACCTTTAAAAAATTGTGGGTTGCACTATTATAGTCATACAAAAGTATAATATTAATAAATCAGGATATATAGTAAAGTCAACAATTAAGAAGACACTTTTTCTTTAACAGAAGACAGTTCGTAGAGGCGAGGTTTCCCCGCCTGTCTTTTAAAGCGTGTCTTATTATTTTTAGATGTCACTATAAATAATAGAGCCCTGATACATTTAATATTGGACACGCGGAGTGTGCTAACTGCTTTAGCAGCGTGGGACATCCTATCTTATGAAAAACATGCCAAATAAGCCACTATTCATTACTTTGCCCTCGGTACCGATGCAGAAGATTTATCACAAGGTAGCGCAGGTCGCACTGACTGAAGCCCCTGTTCTTATTACTGGGGACACCGGTGTTGGCAAAGAAATTATAGCGCACAAAATACATAGCACGAGTCCACGAAAGGACAGACCTTTCAAAGTTATCAACTGCAGTGTATTCCCGGAGAATGGACTCTTGCAGAGTGAGATTTTTGGCCATGAGAAAGGGGCGTTCACTGGAGCAACACACCAACGGAAAGGTCTGTTTGAACAGGCAGATACGGGTACGCTGTTTCTTGATGAAATCGGTGAAATGAGTGGTGAAGTGCAGGTGAAGTTTCTTCGCCTGTTAGAAACCCAAGAATTCACAAGGCTTGGTGGAAACAGGAACATAACAACGGATGTTCGCATTATCGCTGCTACAAACAAACGTCTTGAACCGGCACCTAAAAATAATGGATTCAGAAACGATCTTTACTACCGCCTCAGTCTTTTCCGCATTCACATACCATTGTTGCGAGAGCGACGTGAAGATATTCCACCTTTAGTGGATGCTTTTCTTTCCGAATTCAATGCCAAGTACCGAAAAAGCGTTACAAAGATCTCGCCTGAGGTTCGCAATTTTCTCAAACATGCCTCCTGGCCCGGCAATATTCGCCAACTCAGAAATGCCATTGAAAGGGCTATCATTCTAACCGAGACTGATGAAATAACGTTCAGCGATTTGCCTGCCGATATTGCGATCGTGCCACAGATAGAAGTCTCTGAATGTCCATCGGATGCCAGCGAGGGTACTGCTATTCCAACGGAGATTCGTCAAATCCTGGCACAGGTTTCAGTGACGGAGTTCATCCTGATTTTTGGTGGGATACCGAATGCTGTCTGGCGGATGCTCCCGGAGAAAATGCAGCGTTCTGTTATTCGTGAGGCATCATTTCATTTATCAACACTTTTAGGCGGGCACCAGGATGCGATTTGGATAAACGGTATGGATAGGAATCAAATCTTAGGAAAAGTTGCCCAGCGACGGATAAAAGAACATGGGTCTCTTGCTCAAGCAGCCAAGTCATTAGGTATAGATCGCCGGACACTTAAGTCACGCGCTGTGCTAGTTAATTTTGTCTTTATAGAGTTTGCTTATGCGCGAACGACATCTTTGAGTTTTATCAGGGAACGAGCGAACCCTTGATTCACAAAGGATCGAGAAAACAACTAGCACAAGTCGTTTAAGTCATATACACAGACAGACGATGTGAGTGAATGAGGTGTAATGGGCGGGGTTGGGACCCGCCCTATAACGAAGCGGTATACGGGGATGACACCGCACATTTATTGTGTACTAAATGAGCGTTCAATATTGCTCTTAAGCCGGGTTATAATCGCCTCTTCCAATTGCTCAGCGGGTTCGGAGTTCTCGTCTGTGAGTGCAGTCACGAGTTCTGCAAGTTCACTCCGCTCTGCTGCATCGCAGGCTTTGAGCGTTCCGATAATTTCACTCATTTGCGGTAAGACGTAAGCTCTGAAACAAGGTGTTGCGAGTTGGAGTTCGTCGGTAATACCGTCCAATTCTGCCAAATCTTCTTGTAGGCGTGCTGTGGATGCGGCGCCGCCATTGGTAGCAGAAAGCTAGCGCACAGACTCTCTCACCGCCAGAACCTTGTCCTCCAAGGCGGCCAGTGACCTAACTTTTTCCACAATCCTGTCAGCACGTTCCATTACTTCTCTCATCTCTTTGTCAGTCATCTGTCTTCCCCCGATCAAGATATTCTGTAGAGTATTGAACCTTTTAACCGATTGTTACGAATTATACAAATAGGTGCAATTTTTGTCAAGATTTTGGGCAGGGTCATTTAGTTATCCGATAAAAGTGAACCCTAAATCTTAACATACCCCTGTAGAAGCACGCTCCGATTCGCGACTTTCCTAACAAAACGCATAAAAAATTGAAAACTAAATAGCCCTGAGATTTTGGGTGTGTAAATATTTTGGCAGCGGGTCGTCTGAATCAGGATTTGCAGGATTTAACGATTTTCAGGATGGCAGAATAAAAAACGGGTGAGGGAACCTTGAAGAAACACCCCAGCAAAAACCCCCTACGCTATATTGATTTCGGTGTTTCCGAAGATTTAGTGTCAAAAATTTGAGTTGGAGTTTCCATCATCGGGGTTACAAACCCCTCCTACAAGTACAGGATTCAAACAGTTTTCGGAGACCTCTAAGAGCGAAATTAACAGATGCGGATGGTTTTCCGCTCCAGCGGAGCGGTATTGCTTCGCAGTGAGAATAGCCCTGAGGAAAATTAGAATTACCGATTTAAACACTTAAGCTTCATCAAACCCCGCCATCAGAGAGGTGAAGTGACAAAGCCAGATGTTGACCGTCAATAGTTTCCGATTGCTGATGGTTTCCGACAGCCGAATGCTTCTATATTGCTGACAACTCCGGCAATTCTACCCACCTGCGAGTCTGCCACGATTCCATGCCCTTCTCTGCCAATTGCACACCCTTTGCCCCAGCGAGCAGTGTCCACGGGAACGGTTCATCGGCAACAATATGTCGGAGGAACAACTCCCACTGTGCCCTAAATGCGTTCTCGTATGTCTCCTGCTCCGGGACCTTGAGCCATCCATCAAAGAATTTGATCGGTTGCTCAATGTCGGGATTCCAGACAGGACGCGGCGTGCCAGAGATCGGTTGAATCCAACAATCCCTCAAGCCAACAACGGCGGACCCCTTTAAACCGTCTACCTGTATCGTTAGTAGATCGTCGCGGCGGACTCTGACTGCCCAAGATGAGTTAAAATGCGCGATGATGCCGTTCTCTAATTCAAATGTCGCGTAGGCAGCATCTTCAGCGGTACAGGGATATGGTTTGCCTTCTTCATCCCAGCGTTGCGGGAGATGCGTGGCAGCGATACAAGAGACACCTTTGACCGCGCCGAAAAGGTTGTCAATAACGTATCGCCAGTGGCTAAACATATCGAGAATAATGCCGCCACCATCCTCGGTTCGGTAGTTCCATGAGGGACGTTGGGTCGGGATTGCATCGCCTTGGAAGACCCAATAGCCGAACTCACCACGAACAGCGATAATCTGTCCGAAAAAGTCAGCATCTATCAAGCGTTTGAGTTTCTGAATACCGGGTAACCAGAGTTTATCCTGAACGATGCCGTTTTTGAGTCCTGCCTTTGCCGCCTGTTCATAGAGGCGATAGGCATCCGCAGTAGTGGTAGCAGCCGGTTTTTCACAATAGATGTGTTTGCCCGCTGATATTGCCGCTTCGACTGCATCAACGCGGCGTGACGTAACCTGTGCGTCAAAGTAAACACTATAAGCGTCATCAGCGAGGGCAGCGTCGAGGTCAGTGCTCCATTTCTCAACACCGGTGGTTTCGGAGAGTTTCTCCAGTTTCGCCGGGTTTCTACCGACGAGGTACGGGTCCGGCATAATGACTTCACCGTCACCGATCGGGATGCCGCCCTCCTCTGCGATTGCCAAGATAGAGCGGATGAGGTGTTGGTTTGTCCCCATCCTGCCGGTGACACCGTTCATGATGATACCGACGCGGTGGGTTTTTGGGGTATGATTGGTCATGCGTCTCCTATTATTTACCTGCTTGTCGTGGTGTGCCTTGATTTTCTGGCAGAGGTGCTGTTGCAGCTTGTCCCCCCGTGGTAGCAGTTTCAAGATTGAGACTTTCCACTTCTAACGGTTCGATTGAAAGCCGGTATCCGAGGGCTTTAAGAATCGTTCCGAGTCTGTCAATCAGCGGTACATCGTCACTCGTGAGCGCGTCCGAAAGCACGTGTGGCTTGGTATCGGTTTGCTTTGCCAGTTCAGCAATCCCGCCTTGGGCTTCTACGACAGTTTCAAGCAAAAATAGAAATATGTCTGTATTCCCGTGAGTTTGGTAATCTTCAAGTGCCACTTGGAGGTGCCCAATTGCTTCATCACGATCGGTGAATATATCAATAAGGTACTCGCGGTACGTTCTCATTTTTCTCATGGATGCGTCTCCTTGTACTCCAACCAATAGGCTTTTGCACGTTCAATGTCGCGCGCCTGTGATGATTTATCGCCTCCACAGAGCAGAAGAACAACGGTGTTATCCACTTCACGAAAATAAATTCGATAACCTACCCCGAAGTGAAAACGCAATTAAAAGACCCCTTCACCCACAGATTTGTAATCTCCGAAATTGCCTAATTTAAGAGCTGCAAGCCGGGTCCGAATGCGTCTTTGTGTTTTCTGATCTCGAATTGCGTTCAACCATTCTGTAAAAGGTTCTCGACCATTCCGAGAACGGTAGATTTCTACTTCTCTCGGGTATGCGTTACGCATAGTTAATTGATTCTGCTTCCTGATTCTATGCCCGTTCTACGCGAAAGGGATAGATATGTCTAAGGTTTGTCAGTGCATTGGGGGGCTGCGCCTTCAGGGAGTGGTGGCGCGTCAACACCGGCTTTCGGGAGTGTGCCGGCGAGTTCTTGTTTCCAATGTGCTACATCGCCCGCGGGTCCATAACAGTAGACCATCTGCATCGGTGTGTCGCCGGTGTTCGTCAACTGGTGGAAGACCCACGACGGGATAAAGACGGTCTGGCCCGCGGAGAGGGTTTGACGTTCCTCACCGAGACACATTTCGCCTTCGCCTTCGACGATGAAGTAAATCTCTTCCTGTTCGTGGTTGTGCCAAGGGACTTGCCCGCCGTTTGGCTCTAAGGTGACGAACCCCATGCAGAATTCATTTATCTGGATCGGGGATGCGCCGCCGACGAGATTTTTGGTGCGTCTACGGGCAGGATAGGTCCGCCCTTCAATTTCGTTTACATCTGCGATTAACATTATGTGATGTCCTTGTAACGGCACAACGGCGTGTGCCTACTACTTTGCATTATTCAAAAAGTTCCGCCACTTGACAGGAAAACCCTTTGACGACTTCTTCACCGCTAAGGGTATCATTCCGCGTGAGTAGCGTGATGTCTGTCTCTGAACGATAGACCGTTACCGTTTTGGATCGAGGTTTAAGCACCCATACCAACTGTGTGCCTGCCTCAAGATAGGTAAACGCTTTCTCCTCAACCCGATGTAATGCATCCGTTGGAGAAACCACCTCAATGGCGAGGTCTGGTGGAATTGGAAAAACTTTACTCAGATCAGCAGGGATGTGGTCCGTTGAAAGGAAAGCAATATCTGGCACCAAGACGCGTTCGCCAACTCTAAAGCCTGTCTCTGACACATAGATATCTCCTAGCCGATTTTCACGAACGTACAAGCCTAACGGCAGAATAAGATTCACACTAATCCTACCATGTTCCCCTGATGTAGGTGGCATTGCTACTAACTCTCCTTTAACGTATTCATACCCCTCTAAATCGCTTTCAAGGAATTCCTCCAACGTCATCGTAGTGGTTTCAGGAGGGAAGCTTTCTTGGGAGAATTGGCGAACATCTTGAGCATCCATTTCTTATCCTCCTATGATACGTTATCAAGCCTCAGTTTCTACACGTTTCGACATTTTACCACAAGACTCACATGGAATCCAATTGCTATTTCACCATCTTGAAGATAGCATTTATAATATAGGCGTGCGCGGCAACAAAGCGCGCACGCCTACATCCTACATTATGACAATACACTTTACTTTTTACTAAGCCTCTGCTTCAATGACAGCTTGTGCTGCGGCGAGACGCGCGATCGGCACTCGGAACGGGGAACACGAGACGTAATTGAACCCTAACCCGTAGCAGAACTTCACGGAACTCGGTTCGCCACCGTGTTCACCACAGATACCGACCTTCAGATCCGGACGTACTGATCGACCTTTTTCACAACCAATTTGCAGTAGGCTGCCGACACCTTCCTGGTCAAGGACCTGGAACGGATCGTATTCAAGCACACCGCTTTTGACGTAGTCGTCAAGGAACTTCGCTGCGTCATCACGACTCATGCCGAACGTTGTCTGCGTGAGGTCGTTGGTGCCGTAGGAGAAAAATTCGGCTTCGGTGGCGATTTTGTCAGCGGTGAGTGCTGCACGGGGTAGCTCAATCATCGTTCCGACAAGGTATTCGACCCGCGTGCCGGTTTCTTTAAAGACGGTTTCGGCGGTGTCAACGATGACTTTGCGCTGTAGCGAGAATTCGTTGATATGCCCGACAAGTGGAATCATAATCTCAGGTAGCACAGTGATACCGCGTTTGGCAACATCAACAGCGGCTTCAAAGATTGCACGTGCTTGCATCTCGGTTATCTCTGGGTAGACGATACCGAGTCGGCATCCACGATGTCCGAGCATCGGATTGAATTCGTGCAATTCTTCAATACGCTCACTGAGTTTTCGCGCGTCAACACCGATCCGACCTGCGAGTTCAAGGATTTCGGCTTCGTTTTTCGGTAAGAACTCGTGAAGCGGCGGATCGAGGGTGCGGATCGTGACAGGATAACCCTCCATCGCCTCGAAGATTCCGATGAAATCTGAACGTTGATGCGGTAGCAGTTTCGCCAATGCGGCTTCGCGTTCTGGGGTCTCATCAGCGAGAATCATCTCGCGAACAGCGTCGATCCCTGTGCCGAAGAACATGTGCTCGGTTCGGCAGAGTCCGATGCCTTCCGCGCCAAATTGTCTTGCATTTTTGGCATCTTCGGGTGTATCGGCATTCGTGCGTACACCTAACGACCGCGCTTCGTCTGCCCACTCCATGAGTATTCCGAATTGCCCGCTGAGTTCGGGTTGGATGAGTGCCACCTGTCCATTGAGGACATGGCCCGTGGAACCGTTGAGGGTGATGAAATCGCCTTCGGTGTAACGTTTCCCCTCAGCGTAAAATTCCAATGCCTCTTCATTGATAAACAGCGCGGAGCAACCAGCAACACAGCATTTTCCCATGCCGCGTGCGACGACAGCGGCGTGGCTTGTCATACCGCCACGCGCCGTGAGGATCCCCTCAGCGGCATCCATACCGCCGATATCCTCTGGTGATGTTTCGGACCGGACAAGGATGACTTTTTCGCCAGCAGCTGCAAGTTCTTCAGCGTGGAGCGCGGTAAAGACCACTTTACCGACAGCAGCACCCGGGGAAGCAGGTAACCCTTGAGCGATAACCTCGACCTCCGCATCCGGGTCAACGCTCGGATGTAATAACTGATCCAGATCGTTTGCTGGCACACGCGTCAAGGCAGTCGGTTTATCAATCAATCCTTCTTCAACCATTTCAACGGCAATACGGACAGCCGCTTGCCCTGTACGTTTCCCGTTACGGGTCTGGAGCATGTAGAGCGTGCTGTCTTGAATGGTGAACTCCACATCTTGCATGTCGCGATAGTGTTTCTCAAGCCTTAAACCGATATCCACTAATTCTTTATAGGCATCTGGCAAGATGTGATTCAATTCGGCGACCGGAAGCGGTGTGCGGATGCCAGCGACCACATCTTCACCTTGGGCGTTAATGAGGAATTCGCCGTAAAATTGGTTCGCGCCCGTCGAGGGGTCACGCGTGAAGGCGACACCTGATCCGGAAGTTCCACCCATATTTCCGAATACCATTGCTTGGACGTTGACAGCGGTCCGTCCCATTTCTTCGGAAATATCGTTGAGGCGACGATAGGTAATCGCACGCGGATTTCCAGAGGATTCAAAAACGGCATCCCGTGCCATATCTAACTGCTGACGTGGGTTATCAGGAAAATCGTTTCCGGTATGCTGTTTGACGGCGTTCTTGAATTCACGGACGAGTGCCGCTAAATCGTCGGCTTCTAATTCGGTATCTAATGTAACGCCTTTCGCCTTTTTCTTTTCTTCAAGTAAATGCTCAAATTCATCGTGATCGACATTGAGTACAACATTCCCGAACATCTGGACGAAGCGTCGGTATGAGTCGTAAGCAAAACGTTCGTTTCCAGATCTGGCGATAAGTCCTTTGACGGCGTTGTCATTCAAGCCGAGGTTGAGAATAGTGTCCATCATACCGGGCATTGAGACTGCGGCACCGGAACGGACAGAGAGTAAGACTGGATTTTCGGTATCACCGAATTTCGCGCCGAGTGCGGCTTCTAATTTTTCTAAGTTCTCGTCAATCTGTTCGTCAAGTCCGGCGGGGTATTGTTTGTCGTTTTCGTAGTATAATTTACATACCTCAGTGGAGATAGTGAACCCTGGCGGGACAGGCACGCCGAGATTACTCATCTCTGCAAGATTTGCCCCTTTTCCGCCAAGCAGCATTCGCATTGTAGCGTTGCCGTCACTTTCACTCCCTCCAAAGAAGTAAACATACTTTGGTTGTGGCATCAAAAGCCTCCTAAATTATAAGTTTTCAGTTTTCAGTTCTCAGTTAAAGAGATTTTTGATTAAAACAGACATCTCTTTACCGATAGCCGACTGCTGACTGCTAACTGCCATTTAGATTGAATAAATAGTGCGACTTGCTTCGTCAAATTCTGGCTTAAAAGGATCTGTCGAGAGGTAAAGGATCTGATACGGTTCATAAAGTTGGATGTAACTCCAATTGACACCGCATAAGATCTTCCCTTCATTGACTTTCTTAATGAATTTACCCCGGAATTTGGCGCGGGTACGTTCAGGCGGAAAATGCTCAGCATGTCGAATCTGCTCATTTTCGACGATCCGCTCGACCTCCGCTCGGTTTTCAAGGGTATAGTAAAGACTTTCCTCTTGTCGCACATTGTGGTATTTTAAATCAAGGTGTTTCACCTGTGGCGCGTCCCACTCAAATCCACGCTTGGAGAGGTAGATTTGCAGCCATTTCCACTTAATGACCCAATCCAATTCCCGGTCCAGCTGCATCGGATCACTTTCCAGACAAGTAAGGACATACTCCCATCGCGCCATAATTTGGGTTGTCGTTGCATCGGATTCTGCCTGCTCAAGGTAGCGCTTTGCACATTCGAGGTATTGCCACTGCAGCTCAACTGCGGAGAGTCGTTTCCCGTTTTGGAGCTCAATTGGATGCTTGCATGTGACATCGTCAGAAATATCTCGGATGGCTTTGACAGGATTACGGAGCGCGAACCGTTGCTGAATGAAATTGTCTTCAATCATACGGAGAATAATACCGGTCGTGCCTACCTTCAAAAACGTCGAAAATTCGGACATATTAGAATCACCGACGATAACGTGTAAACGTCTATATTTTTCTCGGTCAGCGTGAGGTTCATCACGTGTGTTAATAATTCCGCGCGCGGTTGTCGTTCCGATAGAAATTTCCTCTCGGATGTGCTCTGCCCGTTGTGAGATTGCATAATAGCCGCGATGGCTCGGCTTGATTTTTCCGGCACCTGCGAAGACCTGACGTGTGACAAAGAATGGGATCAGCTGCGATGCTAATTGACGGAAATCAACGTGCCGTTCCATTAGATAGTTTTCGTGGCATCCGTAAGTATTTCCGGGAGTATCCAAGTTGTTTTTGAAAATGGAGATTTTTCCGTAGAACCCATCATTTCGCATGCGCCGTTCCGCGGTACTGGCGAGACGTGTGATAATGCGCTCGCCTGCTTTATCATGTGCGACGAGTTCGGTAACGTCATCGCATTCTGGGGTTGCATACTCTGGATGGCATCCGATGTCTTGATAAAACCTTGCGCCGTTTTCAAGGAAGACATCAGGGTACATTCTCCCCGCGACGATTTCTCGGAAGAGGTACATCACAACGTTCTGAACAGTGAGCGTCTTTCTATGCGCCACATCTGGTGTCCAGATGATTCCGAACTCAGTTTCCAGTCCATAAATTCTACGCTTCATAAAGTCCCTCTTCACAAGTATTCCTTGTGCTATCCGTTTGCTTGCGTTTGTGATAGTAAAATCTACAATTACTTGGACATTGTGGCGGGGTTACATGAAGTTTCAGTATTTAAATCGGTAATCCGCGTTTTCCCCAGGCCCGGTAGGTGCGGTTTTGCGGCGTAAAACCCCACGGACTCTCACTGCGAGGCAACACGCGCATTCCGTGTTGATTCATGCGATCTGCATTCCTAACCGCACCGGGATTCGCCAAAAAATTACCGAATTAATTTTTTACATCAAACCCCGCCAGCGAGAAAATGGGGGTCTACTGCCCTTTAAAGTGTCTATTTATTTTTATAATTCATCATATTTTGGCAAAATCGAGAAGCAAAAGATCAAGATAAAAGTGTCGTGATCTCATCAGTAGAGAGTCGTCGGAATTTTCGGCGTTCAGCGGTCTGCTCAAGGCATGCCACTTCTATTGTCTGTGGTGTTATTTCATAATCGTCTTCAGCATCCGCTTCAATAGTCCGAAAGGTTTCTGTTACGAGTTGGAGTGCTGCTTGCATCTCTAACCCATCTGTGTAACGCTGCTCCAGAATTTCTGTTATTTCTGTGGCGCGTCCACCGATAACGGCATATTTCTCCTCTTCCGAATAGATACCGTCAAATGCGATATGGTAAATCTGATTGTTCTGCAGTCCCGAACTCGCTGGTGCATCGGGTACCCCAACCTCACACACAAGGAGTTCTATCTCCAGTGGTTTAGCATCCCACGCCTGTGCAACCGCTCCCATGTGCTGCGAATAGAGATTCGTCAACCATTTTGCGGTAACATCTTCGCGGTAGTAGCGAAAGCCTTTAACTTCAGACTCTCGGATACCCGCGACACGGAGTATCTCATATTCAGCAATCCTACCGGCTGCTGCGAGGGCGATCCGGTCGTAAATTTCAGAGATTTTAAAGGTGGTTTTGCGCGGATTCTCAGCAACCATCAGGAGTCCATCTCGGTATTCTAAGACGACGACCTCCTTCGCCTGCGCAATGCCGCGACTGACAAAATCCTCTTTATCTTGGCGAATTTGATCCGGTGAAACGTAGTAGGGTGTGGACATGTCTGTATTTTGGGTTCTCGGTTCTCAGTTCTCGGTTTTCAGTGGGAAAACACCATTATACTGACAACTGAACACCATTCATCTGCCTCTCTCATAGTTGATAATTGAAAACTGTTCCCTATAGACGCGATATAAGCTCGCGATAGAGTTCCTCAACAGTCGCTTCAGGAACTTCAGCGACCCCTTCTTCAGTAATAGTGTAGAGTGTTGGGAAAATTTTCCGGATAAGATCGGGGCCGCCAGTTGCGATATCCTCATCGGCAGCATCCCAGATAGCTTCTGCGACAATTTCTAAGGCATCTTGACGGGCAATCTCAGGTGTGTAGCGTTTTTTAAGGGTCGTACGGGCATCCTTACCACCGGAACCGATTGCGTAATAGTCATCTTCCTCATAACGGCCCCCGATAGCATCATATTTAAAAATCCTACCGCGCTGCCGCTTTAGATCATAACCGGCAAAAAGCGGTAAGACAATCAATCCCTGCATCGCAAGCCCGAGGTTTGAACGTACCAAGTGTGAAAGGAAGTTCGCCTGCCCTTCGAGGCTGAGGCTCATGCCTTCCGTCTTTTCGTAAAATTCGACCTCAACTTGGAAAAGTTTTGCCATTTCCATACAAGGACCAGCGGCACCCGCAACGGCAATTGCGGAGTGCCGATCAACTGGATAGACCTTCTGAATTCGCCGCTCGCCGACCTGATAGCCCTCTGTTGCCTGCCGGTCACCTGCCATAACAACCCCAGCGTTGTACACAACCGCGAGGACAGTTGTCCCTTCATAGTGCCGGAATGACGCTTCCGCTGTATGGGCATTTGAGGCAGCATCAGGCGAATTGAACGTCGTGAGTAATTCGGGGTGGCGACGCTTGAGGATTTGGAAGAAGTCGGAGGTGCCATAATCACTGAGGTCGAGCACTCCTACTGCCCTCCGCGTTGAATATAGTTTTCGACAAATTGCTGTGAATCTTCTTCCAAAATCTCATCGATTTCGTCAAGAAGTGTGTCTAAGTCTTCGACGAACTCCTCATCCATTTCGCCAGTTCCAACATCGGGTTGGATCTCTTCGGTTTCATCAACATGGCGTTTGAGGTGTTCCTGTTGTTTTTCAGTCGACATGATTTTCTCCTGATAGCGCGAAGCAGGGGTACGTCCTACAACGCAGGTTAACGCTATTTTGAAGCATTGCCTCGGATTTCCTTAACGAGTTCCTCTGCTGTACAGTTGTTCAGCAGTTCGCCAACAATCTTTTGTGTCCCGAAGTGCGGACGATCCATCATAATTTTGTCAAAACCCCCCGATTCACCGATAAAAATCATTGAATTCCAACTTGCACTATAAATGTGCTTTGGAAATCTCCGTAAACAGGTACCGCGAAAATAAGCACGTGTATCTACAGGTGGATAGCGCATCGCGTGTACAATTTCTTCATAGTTGAGTAAGCGTTTAACATGTCCGTTTTTCAGTAGCCTGATATAAAGACCTTTGTCGGGACGAATATCATGGTACTGCAAGTCAAGCATCTGAACATGCGCGTCGTCCGATTCGTATCCGTGCCGTCTGCGGTATGCATCAATCAACTTCTTTTTGATAACCCAGTCAAGGTAACAGCTGAGCCGCGTTGGGTCTATTTCCAAATTATCGAGCACGAATTGCCATTTTTCGAGGACATCTTTAATGACAGGAGTCCGTTCTTCAGGTGTGAGGTGTTGCTGCGCAAGTTTAAGATATGCGCGTTGCACCTCTATCGGTGACAACTGTTGTCCATCTGCAAGTTCTATCTGTTCTTTGCAAGATAGGTCGCGCGAGATACACTTTATCGCTGCGACCGGGTCCTTTAAACTGAATTTCTTTCCGACAACACCTTTCTCGATTAATTGGAGCGCGATAGAAGTGATGCCTGCTTTGAGATAGATGCTGAATTCGGACATGTTCGAGTCACCGACGATAACGTGTAAACGTCGATAGAGCTTGTCATCAGCATGCGGTTCATCACGCGTATTAATCAGAGGTCGGTTGACCATAGTGCTAAGCCCGACCTCTTTTTCAAAGAAATCCGCGCGCTGGGAGATTTGATAATCTGTCTCCTCACTCCCGTTCTCGGCACCGACTTTGCCACTCCCCGTGATGATAATCCGAGTAACGAGGAAAGGCATCAACCCATCAACGATGGCATCAAACGGTACTTTACGGGACATGAGATAGTTTTCATGTGCCCCGTAACTATGCCCCTTGTAATCGGTGTTGTTTTTATATATGATAATTTCCTGATTGTCAAGTAGTAACCGTTCAGCTGCGAGCCTACTGACTTCTAATATTAATTCGCCTGCCTTTTCATATAGGAGCAGATCGCGGGCATTGGCACATTCCGGCGTACAATACTCAGGGTGTGCGTGATCGACGTAGTAACGACCACCGTTGATCAAGATGTCATTAACAGCGCTACTGGTGTCCGCCTCGGAGACGGGTGTTTCCGTCTCCGCGAGAAACCCGCGGGCATCCATTAACGGACTCTCCTGATCGTAATCCCATGTGACAGCAGTAGCAGTACTCGGAACATCTCCTCTACAAGTCTTATAAGCATTGACCACCAAAGTAGAGGCAGCGACCGGGTCTTGCTCACGTGCATTTTTGACTGAGATGCCGTACTCAGTCTCTGTTCCCATTATTATTGGTATTTCCATTTTTTATTGGCTATCGACTATTGGCTGTTAGCTATCGATTAAGAGGTTTCATGTAACAATTTACCATCTTTGGGAACGTTCCAAGCAGTGTAAGATTGTTACAAACCGCTCTTAACTGAAAACTGAAAACTGAAAACTGACAGCCATCAAAGAAATGTTCCGCCTCGGGTGACCCGGACATCCTGTTTTTTCTCCCGTGCCTGTTCATTAATCAACGCACGGATATTGACGATTTTTTCGCCTTTTCGACCTGAAATTTTTGCCCAATCGTCAGGGTTCGTCGTGTTCGGCAAATCCTCATTTTCGTGATACTCTTCCCTGATGGCTGCCATGAGATCGTCAAGGCACATCCCTTTGTCTGTTCCGTCGGAACCGATAAAGCGTTTGATAGCTGATTTCTTGGCGCGTGAAACGATGTTCTCAATCATTGCACCACTGACGAAGTCTTTGAAAAAGAGCATTTCGCGTTCACCACGGGCATAAGTTACCTCAATAAACCGATTTTCATCCGTGGTGGCGTACATCTCACGGATGGCTTCATCAATGAAGTGGTCAGCGATCGCCTGTGTATCACCGCCGAATTGCTGACAAGTGTTTTTAGCGAACGGAAGCTCCGGTGTCAGATATATTGCAAAAATGTCTTTAGCACCCTTTGGGTTGGGGCGATCGATTTTAATTTTAATATCAAGCCTGCCGGGTCGTAAAACCGCCGGGTCAAGCAGATCTTGCCGATTGCTCGCCCCAATGACAATGACATCCCGTAGGTTCTCAACGCCATCTATTTCGGAGAGAAACTGCGGCACGAGCGTTGATTCCATATCCGATGAGATCCCCATGCCTCTGGAACGGAAGAGGGAGTCCATTTCATCGAAAAAGATGATCACAGGAAACCCTTCTCTCGACTTATCGCGCGCCTTTTGGAAAACTTCTCGGATCTTACGTTCGGTTTCGCCGACATACTTATTTAGCAGTTCAGGTCCCTTAATGTTGATGAAATAACCGCGAACTTCATCGTTGCCGCTCTCTTTTCGGACGCGTTCAGCGATACTACTTGCAACGGCTCGGGCTATCAAGGTTTTACCACATCCGGGTGGTCCGTACAGCAGCACACCCTTTGGCGGTGAGAGATTAAACTCTTCGTACTCCTTCGGATAGAGATATGGCAGTTCAATCGCATCACGAATCGCCTCTATCTGTGTATCAAGTCCACCGATGTCGGTGTAACCGATATTTGGTACCTCTTCAAGCAGCAAGTCTTCAACTTCCCGTTTCGGGAGTTTTTCCATGAGCATACTTGTCGTATGGTTGAGGAGTACATTATCACCAATTTTCAGGGTCTCCTCTTTGAGAGATTCAGCTATTCTAACGACGCGTTCTTCATCGGTCCGGAGGCTCACAATAGCGAGTTCATCTTCAATGCGCTCTTTAATTTTGACAACGTCCCCGTGTCTCTCAGCACTTTTGATGGCAACAACGTTCATGCCGCTATTGACAATAACCTCTTGTCCCACCGCAAGGGTTTCACCCTTGAGGGCTGGATCAATATTGACGCGCCATTTTCTGCCGCTGATGTCAATATCGACAGTACTATCTTCGTTCGCGCCGAGGAAGACTCCGTAGTTATTGGGAGGTGCACTGAGTTGATCGACTTTTTCCTTGAGGATTTGCAGCTTCTCCTTCGCTTCTTGCAAGGTGCTTGTCAACCTCTTATTGCGTCGTTCCACCGCTATCAACTCACGTTGCGTCTCATAGAGTTGTGTTTCAAGTTCCTTGACATGAATGACACCCTGCTGCTGCCGCATGCTTTCGAGTTCCCCTTCAAGCATGTCAATTGTCCCTTGAAGTGCACGCATCTGCTGTTGATACCAGACAACATCCAGCACTTTTTGCTCTTCAAAGGCATCCTCGGAATTTCCTCTTTTGATAGCCATACGTCAAGTTCTCACTTTCCAAAACGATTTTTCCGACCTCGCTCGTGATGAAAGTCAGGTTCGCGGATAATCGGATTCGGTCGAGTTTCAGATTCAAATCCAACACTTTTATTAGAGTATAGCACTTTGAAAAAATTGTGTCAAGAAAAAGTCTACCTTTTTCAGGACCTTTTCGTTTTCGGTTTTTCTTTTGGTGTTTTTCACAGATGTTAATATTTTCAGTATAGCAAAAGTCGCGTGTCTCTTCACGCGACTTTTGCTATACTTCACCCTGAAAAATATAATCACTCCTATATTTTTCAGGTGAGTCATGACAAGAAAACTATCCGCTGAGGTGTTCCTGAAAAAGCGGGTGATTATTGAATCGGTGATCAAGGAGATAAAAACGCAGACGCAGTTGGAACACAATCGGCATAGAAGTTTCGTCAACTTCCGAGTGAATGTGGTTTCAGCGTTGATTGCTTATCAGCTTTTGGAGAGCAAACCCTCGGTGAACCTCTCTGAACTTCAGGAGTTCAACGATTTATCTCTGCTTTTGCAACTTCTAAACTTTTTAGGACTTACGCAGCAAGCGTCTGTTCGCCGAGGTCCCCGTGCCTCGGCGACCTCTCTTTTCACGGTTTCGCTCGCAGAATCCAAAGCGGACGCTTTCTTCCCAAATGGCGTTTGCGTAAGTCCTGATTTTTTCAAACTCACGTTGATTGCAAATTGCTACCGTCAACTGACAGACTTTGACCATCGCATGAACAAATGCTACAATCGCCGCTTGATTCTTCCCCAAGTGGTCGCGAGTTTGTCTGAGACGGAAACCGCTTGAGGTTTTCCAGCCGTTTCGCCCTCACCGTCTCCCATTTCAATGTCATCAATATAAGTGGTCAGAGCCTCGGGGTGGTCCCAACCGAAGAAGATCCAGCTTAGCCCCGGATTCACGCCGCCTTTGCCACCCTCACCTCTAAAACCGAAATCATCGGCGACGAGTTCGTCATCGACGTAAAAGTCATAAGTTTTATCTTTAAAGTCAAGCACGATGCGGAAATGATGCAATTCACCCAGTTCCCCCTGCGCTACTTTTTGTCCTACAATGCCGTCGAGCGCATGGATAGTGGCATCCTGCGGAATATTAAATACGGCAGCCGCTCCCCACTTGATGGCATCTCCACCGATATAAAACAGCATTGTGCCTGCGCCCTTTTCCCGCTGCGTGAATAATGAAACATACTGAATTCCATCATGGGTACCTTCAAAACTTCTGGTGACCATTGTGTTTTCTGTGACCAGAATGCTTTTGCCTGTGTCACCGCGCTTCACCTCGCCTCCAATTTGGCAAGTTTTTTGGTTCATTGCCGCTTTCCATTCATCTTGCCCGGCGATGTCACCATCTTTGAAGTTGTCAAAATTCTCACTGTACCACACGTCGCAAAACGCATTGAACCCCAAAAAAAACAAGAGTCCACAACTGAATGCCAAACTTCGCTTTAACATCATCATAATAAGTCTCCTGAAAGTTTTGTTATTAGTTATTATACGGGACCATGCCACCGATTGTGGCTTCTATGTCAAAGAGGTTGGTACCGAGAACGCTGTCTTCCACCCATTTGTGAATCAGAGTTTGTACGGTTTCCTCGTGTCATCCCAACGATGCCTCTCCGATACCAGTCAACCCAGTATCTGTAGTTAGTCGACTAACCGCTACGTTTGGATGCCATTTGTATCTGCAAACCTAAACGTTAACGTGTCAGATTTTCAAAGAGCCAATCTCTGTTGCAGAGCCCACCGATTAACGTCTTTTCGCAGTGTCTATGGTTTTCTGCATCTGCTTTGTCCATTATGAGGCGTGGACGAAAACACTGACAGGTGTCAGGTTACAACTCGTGTTGAGCAGATACGCCTATTATACCAGAATTTCTGACCACAGTCAAACGTTTTTTCTAAAAAAGAGTTGACATTCGGTCTAAAATGTGATTTAATTTCCTTTAGTAACTCGATCACGCGCTTGCATGTGAGGTTCTGAGCATGCCTCCTGGGGGCTGCATACCGAGTGGACTCACGTAAAGTTGCGACACAAGCGGTAGAAGTCTAACGACACCCGATAGATGCTGATGGGAGACTTGAGTGTAATGGGAAAGACGCGTAATGGCGAATCCCGAAACAACGCACTCTCCAAACATTTAGGCACTTCGGTGCGGGGTTGGGGTAGCAACCCTTGGCGGAGAGGGTATCAGACTCGCATAGCAAGCAACCCTTGTTGATACCACAAACGCTTCTGTGTCACGATGCAGAAGTTTCCCAAGTCTTTAGGCTTGGGTCTATCACGTGCATCATATTCAAGACACTCTGTATAGCGAGGCAGAAAAACCTCGCTATACCAGTCTTGGTCCTATTCCACGCCCTCAACGGTCTCGTGAATATCATCTTCCTCTTCGGGAATCGCGCCAGCACCAGCGTCTGGAGACATACTCATTGCTTCACGGATCTTCGCCTCAATTTCTACCGCAATCTCAGGGTTGTCCTCCAAATACTTCTTGGCATTCGCCCTGCCTTGCCCAATTCGTTCACCGTTGTAGGCAAACCAGGAGCCGCTCTTCTGGATAAACTCGTTGTCAACGGCAATATCCAAGAGATTCCCCTCTTTGGAAATACCTTTTCCGAAAGTAACGTCGTATTCCGCTTCCCTGAAAGGTGGAGCCACCTTATTTTTCACCACTTTGACACGCACACCGCACCCAAGGACCTCAGTCCCTTCTTTGATCTGGCTCCCGCGGCGGAGTTCGAGTCGAATAGAAGCATGGAACTTGAGCGCGAGTCCACCGGGGGTAGTATCCGGGTTACCGAACATAATCCCGATTTTTTGTCGAATCTGGTTGGTAAAGATAACACACGTCTGAGATTTACTAGTAACACCGGATAACTTTCGCAGTGCCTTGGACATCAAACGGGGTAACAACCCGACATGCGCGTCCCCCATTTCACCCTCAATCTCGGCTTGGGGTGTCAATGCCGCGACAGAATCAATAACTACTAAGTCAATAGCACCACTACGGATGAGCGTCTCGACAATTTCTAATGCCTGTTCGCCTGCATCAGGTTGCGCAATCAACAAGTTTTCCAGGTTGACCCCGATATTCCGAGCATAGGTCATATCAAGTGCGTGCTCAACATCAATGAACACAGCGGTGCCACCTAATTTTTGTGCTTCGGCGACGATATGAAGTGCCAAAGTCGTCTTACCGGTACCTTCATGTCCGAAAATTTCAATAATTCTACCGCGCGGCACGCCACCTACACCGAGGGCAAGGTCCAGCGAGAGTGCGCCGGTTGGGATCGCTTCGACAGGAACAACCTGATTGTCCGTCAAGCGCATGATAGCACCTTTGCCGAATTCACGTTCCACGTGTGAGATCGCCTGGTCGATAGCTTTCTGTTTTTGTTCATCTAACATGTTCTAAGGTTTCTCCTTTATGGCACCTACCGCCAAAGGTGGTGCTTCGGATAGTTGTACTACGCCGAAAAATGAGATATGTTTAAAGGCGTATAGATCGCTCCATTAGGGTGAAGTTGGCTTTGCATGACAGTGATTTCATTGACACTCACCGTTGCCCCCTCAATTGTATCATATTTACGTAAAATGCTTTTTAGCGGTTGCAGATTCATCGGGCTCCTGAGCCGTCCGAGTGTAAGATGCGGGTGAAAGCGATTGTCTGCTGGGAAACCGAGCGGCTTCAGTTGAAAGTTCACGGCTTTCGCAAGGTGTGAGACAGTCGCTTCGCCGTGTTTGATACCCACCCAGATAACCCGCGGATGCTCAAGCGTGGGGAAGGCACCGATACCACCGAATTCAATAGAAAATGGGACCTGTGCAGCAGCAACATTTTCAACTGCTTCGCTCACAGCACCAATCGCTTCAGAATGGACATCACCGAGGAACTTTAAGGTGAGATGGAAATTGCCGGACTTTGTCCATGAAGTTTTGCGAATCTCGGATTGAAGGCGTGTCTGCACGGGTTTCAGCAATGCCTGTACCGGTTTTGGTATTTCAATCGCTACAAAACAACGAACACCATCACCTTTAGCTGTGGACATCACGCACCTGCTTCTGGATCGTAACCGGTTGAAAAAATCAGTGCGGATAACGCTTTGCGGTTATTGACGAGGAATTCCACACCAGACCCGACTGTGAGTACCAAAGGTAGATACATGATAAAATAGATCGGCCCCCGGGTTTTCAAAATAAATGTCGCGGTCTGCTCGTTCTGGACCGCAAGCAAAACTAAACCGATAACAATAACAACCAGTTGTGAAGTCATCTTGTATTTTCCCCACTGACTTGCGGAGACCACCTGCCCGTACTTTGCAATGAAAACAATCCGCAAGAACGTAACAAGGACTTCACGCCCCATAATGACAACAACCATCCACATCGGGATGAGTCCACCACCGATGCCCTCAAAAAAGGTTAGACAGATTAAGGCGGCACCGATCAACAATTTATCCGCGAGCGGGTCCATGAATTTCCCGAAGCCAGTCACACCCTGTATCCGTGCGACTTTCCCATCAAAATGATCTGTCAATGCGGCAATGGCAAAAATAGCAAGGGCAGGCACCATCATATCTGCCTGAAAACAGAAAATGAAAGGCGGTATCAGGAATAGCCGTAAAATCGTTAGGAGATTTGCCAACCGAAAAAGGGTACCGAAATCCATAATGTATATTGCCGACATATCAGAGATTATCTCATAATTGGAGATAGTTTCTAATTTTCGGAAAGATTGATGACCTCGGCATCTTTAGGCACCACAAACTTGAAAAGGTCCGGTGCAAGTTTCTTATCGCGTTTAATCTCTGAGAACTTAACAATTGCGCTTTGACGTGATCCGTCTTCAAATTCAATTTCGTGACCAACTTGAACGGGGAGCCACCCATCGGATTGTACCCAGATTTGAAACTTCTCCTTCACATCCGGATTCGCCAAGCCCTTTTTAGGGGTCAACTCAATGTTGTGTACACCCTTCGGATTCGCGAATTCGTCTGGGACAAGCACCATATCATACATCGCTTCAAAATCATCAAGTGATGCACCGATGCCCGGAAACAACTGACCCTTTGGATTATTCAATTTCATCTTATTAACTTGGTTGAGAGTCGGTGTATACGTCCAACCGTGTGTCCCATCAAAAACAGTAGTTTGGAGGACTTTAGAGGCATCTTTTCGACCTACGTACTCCCTACGGAGTAAATTCGGTTTCCTAAAAACAATCCGCCCGCGAGCGACGCTTTTATTATTTGCGAACAGCGTCGTCTCTTCAAAATTCGCGCTGAAATTCTCAGACTTGTCATAAGCTTGCTTGAAATTTTGAAAAATTTCATCAACATTTTGCGGGTACGCGCTACTAACAAACAGCAAGGACAGAAGCATCACTGTCAGTAGAAAACTTTGGAATCCCGAAGATTTCCTCAACATAGCACTCCAATAGGTTCGTCGGATCATTGCTATCTCCTGTTTTTCCAAATCGTGTTTTGGAAACTGATTTTCACCTAATATTATACCTATTTTATTTTTGGATGTCAACGTCTTTTTTAGCAATTAGCGGTCAGCTGTCGGCTGTCAGCCATCAGCAGTCAGTTGTTAGTTGTTATACCAAATTAACCCCATTTGTAGCGCGAGGTCCCTGTGCCTCGCAATGCTGACTTGATCAAAAGACTTCTAATCAAGTTAATTTGGTATTAGTTGTCAGTAGTGCGGATTTATGAAGATTGAAGGTTTAATCAGGTCATGTGTGATGTTGATTGTCTGAATCAGGATTCACAGGATTATAGATACTGTCAGACTTGGTACATAGAACTTTTGATCACTGATTGCTGATAGCTGACTGCTGATGGCTAATTCGCCAACCGCGTCCAGTCCGTTAGGATAACCTCGGCATCGTTGGGTTCGTCCAAAGCGGACGCGACGAGCCGTTCTAAAACTTCGGCGACAGATGGCTCTCGGAATATCGCCTGAAACCAGTTACCAAAAGTTTTGATCGCATCCGGGGATTCCGCACACACCCGGAAGACAACCCGACAGAAATCGAGACCTTCGTCTACCGACTTCTCAGAAATCCAGACATCTCGCGGGAAGCCGTGAAAAATCGGTAAAAAATCCGCGATTAAAAGTACTAAATCTTGATTGAGATAGGAAATTTCCGGCAATATATCAAAATGAACAGCGTATTTATGGGAATGTGGAGAACGTTGAAGTTCTTCGCTTTGGCTTTGCATAGTTGGTTTCACAGACTTTTAATGGACAAAGTGGCTTCATGATGGTATACTATAATGCACTACATATCGACATAATACCCAACTGGGCGCGTCTATCATAAGCAATATTAAATATACATTTCACAGTTTTCCAAATTCCCTTGCTGTGGCACATGAATGCCCATCAAAGATTGGAATCTCGAAAAAGGTAATCTGTGAAGCCACCCGATAACGGTTTCACAGAGTTGATCGAAACTCTCAAAGAAATAACTCCTGTTGACTTGATCGCGCATCAGATGCCATAAGCGCTCAATGAGATTCAGATGCGGAGAATAAGTCGGCATCGGGACTAAACGCAATCGGTCCTTGTAGCGAATAAGGAAATCGTCTAACTTTGCCGTCGTATGACTTGAAGCGTTATCTCGAACGATAAACAACATCTCATCAGGATACATTGCCATGAGGTTTTGCCAATGCGTTTTCATCTGAAGATGCGTTTTGTTGGCATAGATTTCATACAAGCCATCACCTGTCGGATATTCTAAGGAGCCGATGAGATATTTCCGCTGATTCTTGCCGGGTGTGTTGACCTTATATTCACTGCCTTGCTCTCGATAAATGCGTCCGGTCTTCGGACACCAAGACACATTGGCTTCATCAAAGAAAAACAGGCGCGCTGCGTTTTGGCTATGCTCGGGCGGCGGCAGCTCTAAACGCCGAAGTTGGGTATCCGGGACAATCAACTCAGTCGCCTTATGCGTCAATTGTCCCGTCTTGGCAAAGAGGCAAGTTCCTTGAGTTGATGCCGTTTCGTCTGATACTCGGGATCCGGGCTCCCCACACGGAGTTTACTACGACCCGTTCGATAACCTGTCCGCCGTAAAGCGAAATAGATCGCGGGCGGTGTGACAGAAATCTCGTGATACGCCTTGAGATAAGCACTAATGAGGTCAAGCGTCCATTGCCGAGAATCCGTCTGGAGTTTTTCGTATTGATTCGGTGTTTGCTCAAGAAGTCGATGCCAGTCGGATTTGCTAAAGTGCGCGATCTTACCACGACACCCGGGTGGACTCTTGGGCCTCAACGCCTCTAAACCTGAGGTGTTATACTTATGAATATAGCTACGAACACTTTTATCCGAAAGATTGAACATTTTTCCGAGTTGCGGCACCGACATATGCTCGGTGGCAGAGAGTTTGATGATCAGTAAACGTTGATACCATTTGGGTTTCGTTGCTTCACAAAGCGCAGCATCAAGACGCTGAAGTGCTGAGGCATCGTCAAGTTTTGCGTAAATCATGACAAGGAAGGCTCCTTGGGAAGTAGATTTACCCAAAGTATAACTTAAAACCCACTAAATTAGAAATTTATTATTTAATATTGCTTAAGCAAGTTTCAATATTAAATTTATGTTTTTGATCACGATATCAGTTGGAAGATTGGAAGTATGGAAGCCGGGAAGATAACGAACACAGCGTTTCTTGTAGTCTTCCTGTTTTCCACCCTGCCTCAAAACCTAAAATCTATTTCTTAATATTGCTTAAGAGGGCATAATAAATATATCTATGGCAAATTCTGAACGGATAACATATCTTAAGAACGAACTGGAGAAACGGATTCTGATTCTTGACGGTGCGATGGGGTCACTGTTGCAGACCTATCGGCTCACGGAAGCAGATTTTCGTGGCGACCAGTTTGCGGATCACCCGCGCGAACTCAAAGGTTATAACGATCTGCTCTCCATAACACAACCGCACATTGTTCGAGAAATACATGCGAATTATTGTAGTGCGGGTGCGGACATCATCGAAACAAACACCTTTACCAGCACATCTGTCTCAATGGCAGATTACCAGCTCCAAGATGTTGCGTATCAAGTAAATTATGCAGCAGCGTGCATCGCTCGTGAAGTTGCAGATAAATGGACATCGGCGAGTAAACCGCGTTTCGTTGCCGGAAGCATGGGACCCACGAATCGCAGCTGCACCATCTCACCAAACGTAAACGACCCAGGCTATCGAAATATCACGTTCTCACAACTCGTTTCTGCCTACACAACGCAAGCGGAAGGCTTAATTGACGGTGGTGTTGATCTCCTCCTCGTTGAAACCGTCATGGATACGCTCAATTGTAAAGCAGCACTCTTCGCGATACAAACGCTTGCAGAGACGCGAGGCATCAACATCTCACTTATCGTCTCCTCTGACAGAAGTGGTGGCGGTGGACGTAACCTCTCAGGCCAAACAGTTGAAGCGTTCTGGAACTCCGTTCGGCATGCCAACTTGCTCGCTGTCGGATTGAACTGCGGTTTTGGTGCGCAACAGATCCGTCCTTACCTCGCCGAGATGGCAAAACTGGCAGATATACCCGTCATCAGCTACCCGAACGCTGGACTTCCGAATGAACTCGGTCAGTATACACAGACCCCCGCAGAAATGGGAGATTGGATACACGAATTCGCACAAAACGGCTTCGTCAATATTGTCGGTGGATGTTGTGGCAGCCAACCTGAACATATCGAAACGATTGCCAGAGTCGCCGCTGAATACCCGCCGCGTCAACCAACACCACAAGAACGCGCCTGCCGTCTGAGCGGCTTAGAGGCGTTTAACATCACACCTGATTCTCTCTTTGTTAACGTTGGCGAACGGACAAACGTAACAGGTTCACGCCGATTTGAGATGCTCATTAAAAACGAGGATTATGAAACCGCCTTAGAGGTTGCCCGCGACCAAGTGGAAAACGGCGCACAAGTCATTGATATTAATATGGATGCAGGCATGTTAGATGCCAAAGCCGCAATCGTCAAGTTCCTCAATCTCATCGCAGCGGAACCGGACATCAGCCGCGTGCCTATCATGCTGGATTCCAGTCGATGGGAGGTAATAGAAGCCGGATTGGCATGCATTCAAGGGAAAGGGGTCGTCAACTCCATTAGCATGAAAGAGGGTGAGGAAGATTTCTTAGCGAAAGCGCGATTGATCCGTCGATACGGTGCTGCCGTTATCGTTATGGCGTTCGACGAAGACGGGCAAGCCGATACCCACGAACGCAAAGTGGAGATCTGCCGTAGGGCGTACCGACTCTTGACAGAGGAAGTCGGATTCCCATCGGAGGACATCATCTTTGATCCGAATATCTTCGCCGTCGCCACGGGTATTGAAGAACATAACACATACGCGAAGGCGTTCATTGAGGCGTGTAAGGAGATTAAAACTACGTGTCCGCACGCTTTGGTGAGCGGTGGTGTTAGCAATATCTCCTTCGCCTTCCGTGGTAACGACACGGTGCGCGAGGCGATGCACGCCGCGTTCCTCTACCACGCCATCAACGCCGGTATGGATATGGGGATTGTCAACGCCGGGCAACTCGCGGTCTATGACGACCTGCCAAAAACACTCTTAGAGGCAGTGGAGGATGTCTTATTCAACCGCCGAGAGGATGCGACGGATCGGCTCGTCAACCTCGCTGGCACGCTGCAAGGCAAAGGAAAGAAGAGACGTGTCAGTCGAAAATGGCGGAAATTGCCGGTTGAAGAACGACTCCGCCACGCGCTCGTCGAAGGGATTCTCGAATATATTGAAGATGATACCGAGGAAGCACGGCTGAACTACGAACGTCCGATACATGTGATCGAAGGACCGTTGATGGATGGTATGAACCGGGTCGGCGAACTCTTCGGTGACGGTAAAATGTTCCTGCCGCAAGTGGTTAAAAGTGCGCGGGTCATGAAAAAGGCGGTTGCACACCTCACCCCGTATATTGAAAAGGAACAAACGGAAGGCGCTATCCAATCAAGAGGCAAGATTGTGATGGCGACGGTAAAAGGCGACGTACACGACATCGGTAAGAATATCGTCGGGGTTGTGCTTGGATGCAACAACTACGAAGTCATTGACCTCGGGGTAATGGTGCCAGCGGAAGATATTCTGGAGACAGCACGGAAAGAGAACGCCGATATTATCGGATTGAGTGGACTCATCACGCCATCTTTAGATGAGATGGTGTATGTTGCTGAGGAAATGGAGCGCGAAGGCTTCCAGACCCCACTCCTCATCGGCGGAGCGACGACTTCTAAAATACATACTGCCATTCAAATTGAACCTGCTTACAATGGTTCAACGATTCACGTCAAGGATGCATCCCGAAGCGTCGGCGTTGTCAGCAATTTGATGAGCAGCGAAAAACAGCAGACGTTCACTGAGCAGACACGCGAAGAATACGCAAAGATCCGTGAACACCGCGCGAAAAATCGGAAACAGGCGAATCTGCTACCGTTTACTGTCGCACAACAACGGAAATCTACACTGGACTGGCGAAATCATCAACCTACCACACCGTCTCTAATAGGCACTCAGGTCTTTGAAGACTACTCTTTGGAAAAACTGGTTGCCTACATCGACTGGAGCCCATTCTTCACGACATGGGGCCTCCGCGGCAAGTATCCGAAGATATTGGAGAATCCAGAAGTCGGTGAGGAGGCGCGTAAACTCCTTAAAGATGCCGAAGCACTCCTCCGTATCATCGTTGAAGAGAAAAGGTTTCAGGCACGCGCCGCCGTCGGGATTTTCCCTGCCAACGGTGTCGGTGAAGATACGGAGATTTATGCCGACGAAGCACGGACGGAGACGATCGGCACCTTGCACCACCTGCGCCAACAGACGGAACAGCCGTTCACGAGACCGAATCTCAGTCTCGGCGATTTCATCGCACCGAAGGCGACCACATTACCGGACTATATCGGAGCGTTTGCGGTGACAACGGGTATCGGTGTCTCCGAATTCTGTGCTGAATTTGAACAGAAGCAGGACGATTATAACAGCATTATGGCAAAGGCGTTGGCAGACCGATTGGCAGAGGCTTTCACTGAATGTATGCATCAGCATGTCCGTAAGACCTTATGGAGTTACGCTGGTGATGAGGCATTGGATAGCGATGCTTTGATCGCCGAGAAATACCGCGGGATTCGTCCTGCACCGGGTTATCCCGCATGTCCCGACCATACCCAGAAGCGGGTGTTGTTTGAACTTCTGCAGGCTACGGAAAACACGGGCATCTCTCTCACTGAGAATCTGGCGATGGCTCCTGCAGCGTCCGTGAGTGGATGGTATTATTCGCATCCAGAGGCGCGGTATTTCAGCATCGGTAGAATCGGGGAGGATCAGGTTGCGAATTATGCGGAACGCACCGGAATGGACATCGAAACGGCAAGACGTTGGCTGAAGCCGTTGCTCACATAGAACTGTCTTGATATTCAGGACAATCTTTGTTATAATTGGGACCTAAGATTAAGGAGGTGATTCGCATGAATCTGACACTTGAATTAACAACTGAACAGGTTATTGATCTAATTCAGCAAATGCCGCCGGAAGAAAAATTCTTGGTTGTTCGTGCACTTACAAAGGAAACACCAGCAGAACGCAAGGAACGGATGAAATATGCTGAATCAAAGGTTAGACAATTATGTGCCCAACGCGGGTTGGATTGGGACGCTATGACCGAAGATGAGCGTTTATATTTTATTGACGACATCGTCCACGAGGATCGTGAATGCAACCGGTAGTCGTTTACGATACAAATGTTCTGATATCGGGTATGATTTGGGGTGGTGTGCCTTATCGCTCCATTGAACTGGCACAGCAAAATAAGGTCAAAGGGTTAATTTGCGATGAGATCCTTGATGAATTTGAAGACAAGTTAATGATCAAGTTGGGTATCCCTTCGGCCCGGACCTCGGCAGTGAAGATCCGGCTTCTCGGTTTCCTCCAAACGGTAGAAATTCCCAATCGCCTCAAAGGCATCACAACCGATCCAGACGACGACATGATAATAGAATGTGCCGTTGTCGGAGGAGCTACCCATATTGTTACTGGCGATCAGAAGCATCTGTTACCACTTGGAAATTATCAGGGTATCCTTATTGTAAAGCCCGCGGACTTTCTGGCAGAGTTTCAATAAAAGTGAAAAAAGGCATCAAACAATGAAGTGTGATATCTGTGGAAAAGAGGGTGCGCGTCAACGTTATGTTTCTCGAAGTTATGGCAAAGGCGAGTCACTCCTCGTTATTGAAAATGTACCCACTATCCATTGTCCGAATTGTGGCGAGGGTTACCTGACTGTGCAGACCTTAAAAGAAATTGAACGTATTAAGCGGAATCAGCAAACTGTTGCGCCAAAACGCCCCGTGTCAGTTGCCGTTTTCAAGTAATACGGCAAAGGAAAAACATGCAAACATCTCATAAGTATTTAGACCCAGTCGCGCTCTCCCGTATTGGCGGCATGGAGCTTGTCGCACGCCTCGTCGTTGAAGGGTTCGTCACGGGTTTGCACAAAAGTCCGTACCAAGGGTTCAGCGTCGAATTCGCTGAGCACCGGCAATATATGCCCGGCGATGAGATCCGCTATATTGATTGGAAGGTCTACGGGAAATCTGACCGTTACTACGTCAAAAAGTATGAAGAGGAGACGAACCTGCGCGCCTATATTCTCCTTGACACGAGCGCGTCAATGAACTATAAACACGCAGAGGAAGGACTGACGAAGTTTGAATACGGCTGTTATCTCGCAGCGACGCTCACCTATCTTATGTTGAAACAACGGGACTCCGTTGGGTTGGCACTTTTTGATACGGATATTACGAAATACATTCCACCGAGGGGCGCAGCGACGCATCTTCAAGCGATTATGTCCGCGTTGGAGAACGCGACTCCTGGCCAGGAGACCAAGTTGAGCAGTCTATTTCACGAACTCGCCAAGCGGATTGTGAGACGCGGTTTAGTCATCGTGATCTCAGATCTGCTCGATGAACCCACACAAGTTATTTCAGCACTCAAACATCTCCGCCATCAGAAACACGAAGTGATTGTTTTTCACCTGCTCGATCCTGCCGAACTTACTTTTCCCTACACAGGCTCTGTCGTTTTTCGGGATATGGAAACGGGAGAGACACTTTCAACACAAGCGGACTCCCTGAAAACAGATTATCTTGAGAAATTGGACGAGTTTATCCAGAGTTACCGTCGCGGGTGCGGTGCAAGTCAGATTGATTATGTGCAGATGGATACCGCTACACCGTTTGACTATGCGCTGTCGGCGTATCTATCCCGGCGTAAGTAGACATCTTTCGGAACATTTGACTTCCCAATTACGCCACATTGGCGATAACGTCTCTACTCAGATGCCGATACACGTTTGATAACAACAAGCGTTAAATCATCGTACTGTTCTGCCTCTTCAACAAATTTATGAACGTCTTCAACGATGTTTTGAATCACTTCCTCAGCGGTGCATTCGTTTGGAATTTGGGAAACCGATACTTTTAAACGTTCATCTCCGTACATTTCTTCCTCAGAGTTGAGGGCTTCAATCAGACCATCGGAGTGGAAGATAAGCACATCGCCTTCAGCTAAATCAAAAGTGATAGATTCATATCGAATACTTTTCATACTACCGAGCGGCAGGTCCCCATTTTCAAGTTCAAAAATTTCAGTCCCTCTTTTGAGAATAGGATAAGGTTGTCCACCGTTAGCGTAGTCAATACATTTCTCGGATTCATTAAGGATTGCCAAGTTGAGTGCGACAAAGTTGGGACCGTACATTCGAGGTACTAACCCTGCATTGAGGCCGGTGAGGATAACATCTGCACCGGATTTGAATCTGGCAACTTCATGCAGCATTCCGTTCGTGAGCACAGCATTCATTGCGCCGCGTAATCCTTTACCTGCAGCATCTGCGACTGCAATCGCCGTTCGCCCGTTTGCGACGGTCAAATACTCGTAAAAATCGCCGCCGACCTGCGTTGCGGGGACCGACACCCCGGCAATATCAAACCCTTTTGTATCTGGTGATTCTGTAGGGAGTAGCCCCATTTGAATGTTTTGTGCCTCGTCTAACTCAGCACGGATTCGCTGTACTTCTGCCTCCTCCTTTTGCGACATTTCGTTGCGAAGCTGCACGGTGCGCCTCCGGGTGATGAACAATCTGCCGATGAGAGCAAGGACAACACCCATGAACATGAGTGTCGGGAGATATGTTCGCCACTGAGTCCAGAAGGGTGACGGGATGCTAAAGTCAACCACGGCAGGTGGCTGCGTGTAGGGCCAATCTTTGCGGAAAGCCTTGACGATGAAACTGTAGGTACCGGCTTTGAGTCCGGTATATCGTATGCATAGAATGCCGTTTTGGTTTTGAAATTCCTGAAGAACGCCATTATTGTGCGTGGCTTGTTGCGTTGCCAATCCGGATGCAGGAAACCAGTTGTTAGATGGAATGCCGGAAGCACTGGCAGGCAAGAGTGCGAACTCCTCCGCTGAAAGCTTTGTCCATCCAGGACTCTCTAACCCGATTATTTTAAATTGATAGGAGAGGTCTTCCCGGAGGGAACTGATACCGCGTACATAGAAGGTGATATGCTTGTTTCCACGTGCCGGTAGGGTAATACTCGGTGAGAGTTGAGTATAGGTTTTATCAGCCTTTAGGGCAGTTAGTCGATAAAAGGGGAGTCCGCCGCGAGTCGGTGTATATTGTGTAACGCCGCCTTCAGTTGCGAACCAAATATCTTTGTCAGAAGATTCATAAATTTTCGAGATGTTGTTATGCGCCAGCCCATCTTTTGTGGTAAGCGTATCGAAGGTTTCACCATCATATCGGACGGTGCCGCCGCCCTTTGTTGCGAACCATATACTTCCGTTACTATCCTCAATGACATCCTGTACATTGTCGACAAGAAATCCCTCTTTTCTGGAATTCCGAGATGTATTTTTAGTTGTATACGTGGTGAGTGTTTTACCATCGTAGCGAACTGCTCCACGAGATGTTGCGAGCCAGAGATCGCCTTCTTGGGAAGTCAAGGACGCGCTTGCTGGTGCAAGTTCAATCTCCTTAGTTGTGATTAACTCCTTGTTAAGATATGTCTTGAGAGCATCCTGAAAGAGGAAGGTGACTTTCCCATACATCTCTTTTGGGTGCTGCCACACGCCGAGTGGGGCAGTATTAGAATTCCCGTTGAGCACAATTGGTTTGGTCGGTTCAGAGACATTCCAGCGTATTAACTTTCCTGTCACGTCGTTGAAAAACCACTTGGTGCCTGATGGCACTTCCAACATCTTTGTTACTTTAATCAGATATGGAAGGGTCTCTGGTTCAATATTCGTAGACGTTGAGGATCCAATGTCTCTTGGATAGGACTGGACTTTTCCGTTCTCATAAAGTACCCATAATTTGTCATTGACATCTGTGTGCAAGGCGTTTATAGGGGATTCAGCACGCTCAATTTCCAAGTCTGTTTGAAAAGGGATTCTCTGGAAGCGGTCTGTAAACCATAATAATCCTGCCGCGTCTGCTTTGAAGATATGCCCGCCAAAAGCTATCCATCGGTGTTCCCCTTCAGTAACAAATAGATTAGAATTTCTATTAGCCAGTCTTCTGATACGTCCTGCTCTTGGTTTGATAAAGATAGAAACCTGATCGAAGAGCTCGTTTCCGTATCGGAAGAATGTGTATTGTGTAGCATTTTCGCTGAATATCGGTTTGTTGATAAACCAGATGTATCCGTCAACTTCAAATATTTTTATAATATCTGTCCATAATGCGAAACGCGATTTGCCCCTAACTCTATTACCGATGCCAGTACCATGATTTTGAATTGCCGGTCTCGGGTTAAACATCGTCACGCCGTTATCATGTCCAAACCACAAATCACCGTTAATCGCCTCAAAAATCGTGCGAACTCGGTCAATACCGAGTCCACTACTGGCACGATAGGGCGTTAAATTAAGAGTCGCATCGTATTGGTGTACCTCACCCCTCTCATCAGTAAACCACAGATTTCCCCATGTGTCCTCAATTTTAAGCACCTCTTGCATGTTGCGGGGGGTCTGCAGTTGTGAACCATCCCACCATCTTGTGATGCGACCATCACTAAACCAGAGCCGTCCTTTCGTGTCAGTCTGGAATGCGTCTGGCGTGAGAGACCTATACTGCCCAGGATTGCTTTGTCCTGAACGTAAAGGGAGAATCTGGTTAAAGGTTTTTCCGTCAAACTTCAGGAGAAGGTTATAGCCCCCGAACCAAAGATTTCCGGAGACATCTTCTGTTACTGCTTCAATGGCACCAGTCGCCTTAAGGGCATCGTAACGCGTGAATCCGATATTCGCTTGGATACGCGGTGTTTGGGTCTCCACTTTATCATTTGCGTCTGCCGGACGATCCTCACGAAAACTAAGTACTACCGCGCTTTTCTCCTTTCTGCCTACACTGCCGCCAAGCCAAAGCGTCTCGTCTTCGCTTTCAAAGATAACGTTTATTGTCAATGTTTCTGTTGACAGGTGTGGTGCTTCGCCTTCAATTTCGTTCCGATGTACCTCTGGAAGTTTTTGGACACCCGAGGTGACGTACTTCGTTAGCCACTGATTTTCACTAACCCACACGTCCCCCCGCCTGTCAACAATTAGTAAATTTCCAGTTCCGATCAGTTTGATCGAAGTGCCATCAAAACGACTGACGCGTCCCGTTTCTTCTGAATCATCTCGTGTAAGAAACCAGATGTGTCCCCACTTATCCTCAACGATTTGTCGTGTCCGTCCGAGTAGTGCCCCCGCTTGAACACCAGATGCTGGCATCTCCTCCAAAGCGACCGATGAAGCCGTGTAAGGCACAAAAGTCCTGCCATCAAAACGGCTGACACCACCCGTATCAGAGCCGAACCAAAGCGCGCCTCGACTGTCCTGAAAAATAACTGGAACTATAGGCCCTACGAGACCGTCAGCAACCGTATAGGTTTCCAACTGCTCGAAAGCTAAGGAAGATTCAATAAAAGTGATAGGGAAGGATAAAATTAAAATGAATACGAATTTCATCAAGCTATTCACTACAAACCACCTTTAATCGTTCAAAGTAACAAAGACACTTAGAATATCTTTGTAGAAAAAGACTGTATTCGAGAAATAGCCACTGAATTACTTAAGCAACGTGAGTTCAATATATGGATATAGTGCTTGTAGACCCCTTATGCTAATCGCTATGGAACCCCGGGTTGAACGGATAGCAACGGTGAACTTTATTATGCCCATAGCCCCTATTTTTCCAGTAGGCGACTCTCCGAAAGATGACGATTGAAACCCAACGCATTCTCATATCCATAGCGTTTGGAGTGTTGGGTTTCGCTATATCTATTTACACGGATGGCACATCGAAAATCGGCATTTGTCGTATAAACTGGCGGGATCTTGGCATTTTACCGCTCTACCCAACCTACGGCCCGACCTTATTTTTATTGTCAAACTCATGTTAGGCAAGATGAATTAAGTAAGAAAAATCCGGAAGTAACGTCCGCTCTGCTGAAAAGATAACAGATTTGAGAAACAAAGTCAAGAAAAATCAAACCTCACTTACCTCCATTTTTTGTAGAAGGTATTTGCTGGCAAAGGTATTGGAAAGTCTGTGGTGTTATGGTAGAAAACCTCCTTACGGTTTCCAGCCATTACCGATACACATCATATAGTAAAGCCCACAATTAATTATACACGCAAAGCTTAGCGGGGTTGGGAATGCAGATCGCATTTGGGCGCGTACACTGCAAATCTCGGATTGTCGCGGATTACGCGGATTTTAAGAGGTCTTCGGTGGTGTGACCTCTTTAGTGTTGTGGGTGCGGTAATGTGTAGAACCGTGTTGCGCGTATCACAATATTAACCTTCAGATGCAACCAATTTATTTAACTCTTGTCCGAGCAGTTGTGGGTCTTTGCAGACGAGGAAATCCCATTTCTTTAGTTTGCCCCAGTTATTGACTGCGGAGACCCATCGTTTGGCAGCGGCATGCTTGGCGTGAACCTGATCAGGTTCAAAACCTTTGATCTCCAAAACGAGATGGACACCGTTTGTAAGCCTGACGATAAAATCGGGTTCGTAGAGGTGGGATATGCCGTCGTGTTCATAGGGGATTCCGAGACCGAGATGATCGTTGCGTACATAACATTCTACGACCTCTGATTGCTCAAGCCGAAATTTAGCAGCACGTTCCCATGTGTTGGTATCCAGAACCACCTGATTTACGTGACTCCTTTCCGTTTCTATACACGAACGCGCTGTGAGAAAGTCAACATCCGCAGATGTGCCGATGGGTGCGTAGCGGTTCAGGATTGGTAGGAGTGGGATTTCACCCTTTGTCTCATCGGGTTGAATCGCGGTCATGAGTCGTTCTACAATACGCGTAACGTATTTCTCTTGCCCAAGTTCACACGGATCGCACCCACGGAAATTAACTTTAGTCCTGACATAGGCATCAACGAACTTAAAGACTTGTGGAAAAAGACGGTGGCGAGAGAGCAACCGGAGTTTAGGGTTGCTGTTTGGATCCGGTGCGGTTTGGCTGTCGCCGACCAGTTTGTGGACAATCCGATGCGCAATCTCAAACTCAATGGCTTGCAGATGCGTTGTTCGATAATATTCCTCGCGATCTTGTAGGAATGCTCCTCCGGGACCTGATGCGGATGGGGTACCGGTTTCGTATCCGACGGCGGCTTTGACATAGAGCGCGGTGGGGTTAATTTCGGGTTGAAGGCTAAGTGGTTCTGTGGATTCAATGTCCGCCTTGATTTCGTTTTTTTGCAGCGCGAAAGCGTATCCTTCAACAATTGGAAATCGGATCTCAAAATGTTCACGATCCGATAGTGCGCGGACGTGGTTTTTCGGTTTATCGTCGGGGGCACGGGCACCGGTAGCTCTGCCTCTGAAGGGGATGACCGAAAACGGGATGCCGTAGACATCGACATATTCCTCGGTGAGCAGCCCTGTCTCTGGATCGGGTGTGTAATTCATGCGGCGTAACCCGCGTCCGACGACCTGTTCACAGAGCAGTTGACTGCTAAAGGCACGTAGTCCGAGAATATGTGTGACGTTGTTTGCGTCCCACCCTTCATTGAGCATCGCGACAGAGACGACGCATCGGATTTGTTCACCCGGTTGTCCGCGTTTGCCGATTGTCGCAACAATCTGCCGTAAATCTTCGGCGACTTGGCTCCGGTTCTTATTTGGATCTTCGCTCTCCGCTTCTGCCAACATTTTGCTATCAATGCGAAGGGTTCGTGTAATGCCTTCGCTATTGCCGAGAAGTTCGGGAAAAACCGAACCTTGTTCATAGACTGTTTTCATCTGCTTTTTCTTGCGTCGTCCGCTGGTGCTGCCATTGTCAACAACTTCAGTTTCACTTTCACCGGAAATTTTTCGGTAAAAATGCTCCGCAATTTTGGTATCGGCACAAACGATAATCAAGACTGGTGGGGTTTTCTCTTGTGCATCGGATGCTTCTTGGATGTATTCAAAACGTTCTTTCCACTGACTTGCGAGCGTTATGAGTGCGGCTTCTGCCTCGCGATAGATGGCTTCCGGCTTCGGGGTGCTTCGCCTCCTGCCCGGGGACGTGTCCGTTGAGGCGAGGTCATCCATAATTGTTTTCCACAATCGGAAGAATTTCGGTTCGGGTCTGCCGGTGGTATCGCTGACGGGTAGTCGAGGGATCTTTGTAATACCGCTCTCGATTGCGTCTACCAAGCCGAAGTCACTGACGAGCCATGGGAAAGGTGTCCCCTCGGGGTAACCGCTGCCCTGAATGTAAAACGGTGTAGCGGAGAGGTCTACGCAAAACTTTACACCGCACGCTTGGTTGAATGTGTCTAAACCTCTGACCCAGACGGTGGCTTCTTCGCGCTCCTTCTTTTCCTCGGCAGAGAGTTTCTCCTCAATGGGCGCGGGACGGTAGGCATGATGTCCTTCGTCGTTTAGCACCATAATTGGGGCGCGGTCGTAGAGTTCGCCTAAGACGCGTTTGGAAAAAGCGTCTGGTGTTTCGTCGCCTTTATCGACAACGGCGTAGGTTTGACCACCTTCACTGCGTGGAGATTCCGGTGAGAATTGATGCCAATTTGTGATCAGCACTTTTCCGCTGTTGAGCAGTGGACGGAGTTTTGTCGGGATCAATTCAAATTCGTCGTAGTAATTATCACTGTCTTCGGGACGCAGCACCTGCAGCCGTTTTTTGATAGTGAGGTTCGGACAGACGATAAGTGCTGCTGCAGGGAAACGTTCATCGGAAGGGACTTTGCCACGGTTGCAGAATGCCCATGCGATGAGCATTGCCATCACGACGGTTTTACCGCTGCCGGTCGCCATTTTGCATCCGTAACGGATGAGGTCTGGGATATCGGGTTCGTTGGGTGTATCCACCAACTCGGCGAGGTTTTCATCGGTGAATTGTGGGGTAAAGCCGATCCGCTTTCCACCGTGACGAATCTCAGCGAGGTAGATGATTGTCTCGACGGCTTCACGTTGGCAGAAAAAGAGTCGTCGTAAGAGGTTTTCGCGTGCCCAATGCCGTAGGAGTTCGCGGGTTACCGGTGTGGCGTTTCGGTAATTCGTATCGCGCCACCGCTTTACATCCTCGCGTAGCACGTTGACTAACGGGAGGTCATCCCAATCTTCTTGGAAAAGTTCAAGCTGCTGGCTGCCAGTGCGGACGGTCTTATACCAGTAGCCTGCCTTACGTCGTTCTCTAAACTGACTTGCTTCGCCGGTGAGGGTATCGTAAACCCAGTGCTTATCCGGTTCATCGTAAGGACTGCATAGAATGGGTTGTTCAACAGGTTGGATTGGGATGTCGGGTCGGTTTTGGTTCATGAAGATTCCTCGTTTTCTGTGTTAGTCATCGCTTTTTGTGCTGGCCAATCTCTTACAAAATCGGGGACGTGTTTTTGCAATAACTCTAAGCATACCTCCTCTACGTCAGGCATCCCATCAGTTAAACCATTCGTCAATATATCCCTTATACCTTCTGGTTCGTTGAATTTATCAAAATACTCAACCAAGTCTTTTAGGGATTGGTTTTCGTGTGAAGTATCTTTTAAAAATGGTATAGAGTTTTTTAGTATAGAAATGGAATCTCTCTTATCCAATTCACTACTAATACCAAATTAACCCCATTTGTAGTGCGAGGTCCCTGTGCCTCGCAATGCTGACTTGATCAAAAGACTTCTAATCAAGTTAATTTGGTATAACATAGGCAAGTGAAATTACAGTCCGCGTTAGGAACCAATCCTTACGTTTAAGATTTTCTGTTAGTAAACGGTTGAGGAATTCCTTGAGTCCTTGATAAGCCTCCGGCGTGCATATCTTTTCAAGAAAATTTGGAAGGTCACACAACCAATAATCTTTTCCTCCCTCAAGGTTTAAACCAACGACCAAATTTAAAAGTTTTAGCGCGGGAGAAACCAATCGTTCTGATCGCCTATCAGCCAAAACTTCTCCTGCCTTATGTCTGATTGGTAAGCGATATTCTTCATCGTCAAATACTTGTAAAAGAACCTCTTCTCTAAGTGCCTCAATTGATTGAGGATAGGTAAAGCCATCAAAGGAGGTATTCATAAAATTCTCTAACACTGAAGCTGTATGTTCTATCTTTAATAGTCTTATTTGATCTTGCAGTATGTTTACCTGACCTACGGCTTCCATAAGTTCATTTTTTAGTGTATCTACCTGTCCCACGGCTTCCTTAAATCCGTTGAGGCTCTTTTCAATTCTGTCCGCTATTAATGATTTAACCGAAAACCACAAAGCTACTCCAATAACGGCTAGAACTCCTAGAAAAAATCCATTCCATTTCATCAGCCATCCATCATTAGCATCTTTCAATTCCCTCTCAAACTTACTAAACTCTGCATTACGAAGTTTAGAATTTGCCTCAGCGAGTTTTGCTGCGAGTTCCATTTTCTCAACGTTTTCTACAGTCTGGAGTTTGCTTTCGAGTGTTAAGATTCGTTTTTTGAGTGCCTCAATTTCGGGATTTGGTTTTTGCGTGTTTTGGTTCTGTTGTGCGAATGACAAGAAGGCTGTGATTCCTAATAATGCTGCTAATAGTAGGTAAAATGTGGTGCTTTTCATTTTTCTATCTGTGTCTGTCCTACTGGTGTGTAAAGGTTCATTCCAGCTTTCGCTGCTGCATTTATCAGGACGGAATAAAACAATGCGCTTACACAGATGTCGCCCCGCTGGGGCTAAAGAGTGGTGGGGCACCGTGTAACTATAGACATGTCGCCCCGCTGGGGCTAAATACAAATAACCGCCCCCAACTCGTTTTTGAACCTAAAGTCCGTAGGTTAGTGGACGCGGTTTCTTGAAGATATATCCCAACAAAATATCGCGCCCTTTGTGAAGGATGCGATATTTGCTTAAGTCCTATCTATTTACCGGCGGGTTTGGGCGGCTGGGAAGGTTGTGCAGGCTTATTCCCCGCAGGTTTAGCTGGAGAAGAAGGGGGTAATGGTTTCGCAGGTGGTTTGCGAGGCGGTCTTCGAGGTCCAGCAGCTTCAAGTATTTGATCGTGCCCTACTCTTGCAGGGAGGGGTTTGCTATTTTTCATAATAATATCTCCTTTATTTTTTAGTAAGCAAAACTCACGGCACTGCCCATACAGTTATCCACTAGCAGGGATATTTTCTAAATTTAACCCAATGAAGATGGCTGTACAAGAAACAGCAGCAATATAGGTAATGACAGAAACATAACTTAGAAAACGCGTCATCCCCGATGCGAAGGATGTCTGCTGCCACGCATCTTCGTCGTCCTCCAAATAGTACTTTTCATTGAACTCGCGTTGTTTGTCTAGAGCGCGTTGACCGAAGAGATACGACGAGAGGGTAGAGGTAATCGCAAGGACAAAAACCAGCCAAGAAACGTGTAGTACCCACACATGGTTGGCTTGTGCCAACGGAACTACATTTCTTATGAATGCCAATGATAACCCTAAACCTGCACTTGACAATGAGAGAATCGCTTTGTCAAGATTCTCGACATTTGACAGATCGCGCTTAGAGAGTTCTTCGTCCTGCTTAATGTACAGTTCGTAGAGTTTCTCTTGGTCATCTTGTGGATTTTGGCGTTCTTCATCCATCATATTTCCTACTTGGAAGTTGGATTAAACAATACTGGCACGTTCCGGTGGATACTTTAAGTATATCATAATCCAAAACATGATGTCAAATTCTTTACACATGTCGCTCCGATGGGCAAGAAGGTTGTTCGGAGTAGCACCGGTGCGGTTGGGAAACCGCACCTACCTTGTTTGGATAGGGGTAACAGTTACGGAAAACCCACGGCGTGTGCCTACTACTTTTAATACTGATTCCCCAGATTATGGACGCGCATGACTTCGTTTCCGCGGGGGTCGATGACTTTGACGGCGACGCAGGCGTGTTCTCCCACAGGGAACGGTAACGATTCTGTGCCGCTGAATTTCTCGAATTGGTCTTCGTCGATGACACCTTTGAGGGCGCGGGCGATTTTGTCCCATGCAGACCTGTCTGGAAAGAAGGCTTGGGTGATGCAGAAGGTACGACGGTCGTAGTCGGAATCGATGAACCATGCCGCGACTTTGTCCGCGCCTGCGGAACTCACTGTGTTGTCTACTGGGTTGTAGATGTCTACTCCCTCCATCTTGATGTAGTACTCTCCGTTTTCTGGTCCTTCAAGTTTCGTGCGTGGCATTCCGAACACAGTAAACAGTTGTGTTGAAGGCGTTTCCTTGAGTAAATCTCCCATCGCGACATCTGGGTTGATGTGTGCCATGTGAACGCGGACATTGGGGTTCAGATCGTCTTGGATAACAGCTTGTGCGGCACCATCAAAACTGAAACCTGCAAAGACGAGATCATCATAATCGTACCGATACGCAACGCGCAGACACTGTTCGACAAGCATCGCTGTTACGGGACCGTGTTGTGGACCAAATACGACTGCGACGCGACGTTCCGTATCGTCATTTTCCCAATCCCCCTTGGCGTTGATGATATCCTCCTCGGCTGGATCGAGTGTAGCGAACTTTAGTATTTGGTTGTCGGGAAACCGCACACCGTCATTTCGGAGTAGGCGGATCATCTGATCGAGATATGCCTCGGCATTGACAGCATTGTTTCCATCTGTCTCAGCGTCAAACGTATCTGGGACCTCTTCGGGATCACCGCCGATAGGTGAATCGACATCAAGGGATTCTTCGGAGGGTTGTACGGCTTCGACTGTGAAGGGACCGCTCACTCGGATCCGTTTTCTATCCACCTCTGGCTGATCAACCAATTCCTCACCTTCGGAGGATTTAGCGATGCAGTCGTTCACCTCATCCATTTTTTCCCGCCACGCTTTGCGATAATCCGTTAGTGCCTCTTGTAATACTTGGGGCCAGTCGGAGTCAGTATCGAAAGGCACTTCCCACTCTTGCCACACTGTATCGGGAAGTTGCCAACGTCGCCGGTCTGCATCCGTGATAGATCTTTTGCCTTCGCGTCTTTCTTTTTCTCCGAGTTTAGCGAGTAATTTCGAGCGGATTTCCGGCGTAATTTCTGCTAAAGCACGGTTTAGTATGTCTAACTTCTCTTTGAGAATTGGTTCATGTTTTGCGAAGATGGGGTTCAGTGCTGGATTTTGGGCGATACTTCCAAGTGTGATATGCGGCACCCTCTTGTTAATAAAGCCTCCGGTAACACCTTTAGTTTCGCTTTTGCATTTATAGTAATCAAAGGAACCGGTCAAAAGTCGTTGTCTAGCTAAAGCAATAGCTACACGACTTGTATCAATAGCTATCCAACGTCTACCCCATTGTTCGGCAACATAAGCAGTGGTGCCACTCCCACAGGTTGGATCAAGAACAATATCACCGGGGTCTGTAGTCATTAGTATACAACGTTGAATAACTTTGGGGCTGGTTTCCACGACATATCTACGGTTTTGTGCCCCCCCGACATCATCCCATAGGTGATCAAGACTCTTAACGGGAAAATCAGAGTACTTTTGTACATAACCCGGTCTCGTCCCTGAACCCCATATTCTGTTAGCATCTAGTAGTGACTTCATACCTGTCTAAGTAGTTTTCCAACTGTAACGTCCTTGTCTGACAGTTCTGCCTTCAAACTGAAAATTATAGTAGCAGGATTCGGTATAACCTGTAGACAATAAGTTACCAAGAACAAATGGAGATGCTCCATCTGGTAGTAGAGAAGGTCTTTGCTGCTCTTGCTGAGTCATTTGACGTCTATTACCATCAATCAACTCAACATATTTATATGCGGATCCCTCTCCAACCCCTTTTGGTACAAACAATGGATGATACTTGCATTGGTCTTTGTCTACCGCAAACCAAATAATGTAGTCACAACGACTTACAAGCAATTTACTACCTAAAGGCGAAGTCTTAGTAAATGTTATCAGACTTACGAAATTCTCACTTCCAAATACTTCATCCATAACACACCGGACCCGGTGCAGATTCTCATCGCTAATCTGCACAAAAACGCTGCCACTATCATGCAACAATTTTTTGGCAGCGATTAGTCGATCACGAAGATAAGCGAGGTAAGAATGGATACCGAGTGTCCACGTGTCGCGGTAGGCTCTAATCTGCTCTTGTTCGCGGGTTAGGTCTTGCTCTCTGTCTTTTACATCGCGCTGAAAGACGGTAGGTTGGAAGTTAGATGCAAACTTGATACCGTAAGGCGGATCAATGTAAATCATCTGCACCTTGCCCGCGAGGTCTTCTCGGTGTGCGAGGGAACTCATCACCATCAGGCTATCCCCAAGGATAAGACGATTTGCCCAATCTACGTCGTGCTTGTAAAATTCGACAGCCTTGTTATACGTCTGCTGCGGGTCTGCAAAGAGTTGGCGTTGGACGTTCTCGCGTTCTACCACCTTCAGAATGGCTTTTGTACTCACGCGCTCATGCACATGCAACGCTACCGGATCCACAGTAAAAGATTTCGCTTCCTGTTTGCCTGCCCATTCTAACCAAGGTTCGTGGTGTTTGAGGGCATCTGCGATTATCTTCGCTTCTTCTGGCGTAAGCGGTTCCTACTGTGCTTTTTGCAGTAGTTCAGGAAGTTTGTCAGCATCCCCGTGTGGATCGGAACGTAGTATCGGGGGCAGGTGCGGATTATAGGTGTATTCCTGTTTAGGAGTATCGGGGGTTCTCCCTTGTCCAGCCATGCCTGCGGGAGGGTTGTTCTTTCGGGTCGCGGTATCGTGTCGGTAGTCTTGGACTTCTTTTTGTTGGGCAGTGCGTTTCTTTCTCGCCATTATGTATCCTCCTTTTTGTTATAGTGGATTATACCATAAATAGTAAACAGGATCAAGTGTTTTTGTTGTCAGAATCAGGATTTTCAGGATTGGTTGTGTCAGGTGAGGATGTTCGTCAGTGGGTGTTCAAAAAGGCGAAAAATGCAATTGACATGTCTTATAAGAATCGTGTATAATGTATTTGATGGTTTTCATGAAACCTTTGTAATCGAACCAGTCTGGAATCGAAATGACAACCCCATTAACGCGGTTATCTCCTTCGGGAACCTTTTAATCGAACCAGTTTGGAATCAAGGGAAACCCGTAAATCACATAAATCCCGGTTCAGACCTTTCCTTTTAATCCCACCGTTTTGGCATCAAAACCCTCACATCACAGATGTCGCCCCGCTGGGGCTAAGAAGCGGTGAGGTACCGTGTAACTATAGACATGTCGCCCCGCTGGGGCTGAAGACAGGTAGTAATCACACAGCGTCTCTAATCCTGCATATCCTTGAATCTTGTAAATCCTGATTCAGATAATTAACACCCACCACAATAATGGGGTTGCTGAAAACTGAAAGCCGACTACCCTCCAATATGGAATCATGGCAAATCCCTAAATCACATAAATCCCGGTTCAGACCTTTCCTTTTAATCCCACCGTTTTAGCATCAAAACCCTCACATCACAGATGTCGCCCCGCTGGGGCTAAGAAGCGGTGGGGTACCGTGTAGCTATTATAGACATGCCGCCCCGCTGGGGCTGAAGACAGGTAGTAATCACATAGCGTCTCTAATCCTGCATATCCTTGAATCTTGTAAATCCTGATTCAGATAATTAACACCTACCACAATAATGGGGTTGCTGAAAACTGAAAGCCGGCTACCCTCCAATATGAAATCATGGTAAATCCCTAAGTCTCATAAATCCCAGTCCAGACCGTTTCCCAAAAATCCGCGCAATCTGCGTAATCCGCGACAATCCGCGATTTGCGGCGTACGCGCCCAAATGCGACGTGCATTCAGACGGATTAGCCGTCAGCGGTCAGCAAATTGGCTATCGGTTTCCATCAGCAGTCAGCAGTCGGTAGGCGAGGTTTCAAACCTCGCCAGCGAAAGGCGCGGTAGTATCGGTGGTTTGTAATCGCAGCGATTTAGGCAAGAGGAGAATTTAGCGTGCGGAATCAGCGTGACCGAAACAGAAAAAAGAGCAGGTAGGAGGCTAAGAACAGGACGTTCACGATGACCAGACACCCGCGCGCAAGTCGGGTTTTTAGTCTCGGAAAGAGGTAGATAGAGGCGGTGAGTATGACCACTCTTTCTATCGGTGCGACGATGGCAGCGTGGTGATCCCGATCCCAATAAGAGATAGGGCTTTCAAAAACAAAATCGGAGAGCGGGAAGAAATGGTGGTGTCCGTCGTCGTGGTGTGTCAGGAAGTCGAAAGCACAATGAATTAACAGACTCCATGCGAAGACGGTTATCTTCTCGGAGTTCAGGAGGTAATACCCGATCCCTAATAAAATCAGAATCAGTGGAATAGAATTGAAAATATCGAAGAAATTCTGCCACGCCTCGGTGAAGTATACGGAACCCCAGAGTTCACGCTGTGGCGTTTTACGGATGACGCTTTCGATGATGAAAAAGATAAATAATGGTAGGTCGGGAACCACCGCACCGATGAAGGCGTAGAAATGCAGGAACGGTTTGTCTCGCTTTGAGAGGAGTGCTATATTCAGGATAGCGTGCGAATGTGTTGTCATTATGGGGGGTTATCAGTACATTTACTGTATTCGGAAAACTTATCAGAAAAGTGTTGGGTTTCACTCAGTATCTTTGCAATGGAGAGTGTGTGGAGCAAACACCGGCTTTCTATAAGTGATACCAAATTAACTTGATTAGAAGTCTTTTGATCAAGTCAGCATTGCGAGGCACAGGGACCTCGCGCTACAAATGGGGTTAATTTGGTATGATTGGCATTTGGGTGCTATCCGTTCTACCCAACCTACGGTACTATCAGTGTTCAGTAAAGAGGACATCTTGCTGATGGCTGACGGCTGATGGCTGACAGCCAATTCAAAGATGCCAGACTTCGCTCGTGAATGCTGGGAACAGGTAATCGAGTAGCACGGCTGCGGGATGTGTATCCCGTCAATGACGCGTTCCGCCTCCTCATCGAGTGCCATCTCATATCCGAACAGTCGATAATACCACGGGATGCCCCTGATGCCGAGCATCAATTCACCGCGCGCCGCGCTCAAGGCGTGAATCACCTCAAACTGCTTACGGACTAAACCCCTCCTGCGGTAATCCGGCTCAGTCGCAACGTATTCGGGTTGCCCGAACTTGAACGGGATACCCCCATAAGTCCATATCTGTGAAATCAGACAGGCGGATGACACGATTTTCCCAGTCTTAGTATCTTCAACGACGGTGAAATCGCTTGCCTTGCAGGTCGGGTGATCACCCGACATCAGATCTCGAACACTCGGACCCGCATTCACGGCTTCGTGAAGACGGGCATTGAATTCAACAAGCATATCTATATCGTCTGGCGTAGCGAATCGGAGTTTTAGGTTATCGCCTAAATCTATGGGTATTTGCGAGAGAATATTGTTTTTTGGCATGGACAGTTCCTATGGCGTGGCATCAAGTAGATAGGAGGCGTGTAAAGATTATATCATGGAGATAGAAAAACGTCAAATCACAGAGTCATTCAGTTCTCTTGTAGAAGCACTCTCCGAATCGCGACTTTCCAACCAAAATGGTTAAAAAACCGAAAACTGAATGGCTCTACTAAAGTCATAACTACCCTTATATAATTGAAACATATTTTTAATTTATATCGTATATTTAATGACGTTTTTATTTCATCGAAATTGAAACTATGAAAATCCGAGAGCATACTGAACACTGACCGTCAACCGACGCTGCGTACGCAGACTTAAGAGGTGTTTCGGTGTCGGATATTATAGTAAAACCCGAAAATATGTTTACACTTTAAAGAGCAACAATTCCGTGAATACACTCGCTCGCTGGCGAGGTTTCCTAACCTCGCCAATGTAAAGTTAATTGTGGGTTTTACTATAAAAGACGGAGATTTTTTCTATACAACCTAAATGTTTCTGTGTTCAATCTGATGGATACTTCAGATGATAACTAAAAAACTAACACCGTTTTATTGGAGGTCAACCTGTGCGGTTTTATATGCTTACTAAGACATCACTATTCGTACTTTTTTTATCAACATTTGCTATCCTTTGTGGCTGTGATGCGCAACGTATCGTCTCACAAAGGATTGAGGATCCATCTATGGAAGGTGATTTAATTTGTGCGTTCTATAACGGGGTGCCATACCTCTGTACAGTTGAAGAGAATGTCGAAGTTCCAGTAGAAACGGTCGTTACAGAGATTGTAGAAACGATTGTTGTCGAGGAATCAACTGAGGAAGTTCCTATAAAAGAAATCGTTGAGGAAGTCGCTGATCAATACAAAGACACACCCGCGGAAATCGCAGAAATCGTCGAGGATATTATCACCGAAATTGAGGAATCAGTAGATGATAGCGAGTTGATAGAGGTATCGACTGAGGAAGTCGTCAAGGTAGTCGAGGATATATTCTATGGTGAACCTTTAGAATCTACTGATCCGCAAAGGACCGAGGACCCGGATGAAACGGCATCTGTGCCTGAAGGTGTTGATGAAGTTCCCACTGAGGATGAAACGGCATCTGTGCCTGAAGGTGTTGATGAAGTTCCCGCTGAGGCCGAACCTGTACCAGATCAAGTACAAAGTACATTCGTCGAAGAACCTACGTATACGACTGAGACACAAAAAATTGAGGAACCAACTGTTCCAGAACCTGAACCTGAGCCTGAGCCTGAACCTGAACCTGAACCTGAACCTGAGCCGGAACCTGAACCTGAACCCGAACCTGAGCCGGAACCCGAACGCGAGTCTCTATTCCGTTACGACCATCTATCTGGTGGTTCGGTGTACGGTCGTTGGGGGTGGAAGATTTCTTTTACGCACCTCGATGGTGGTATTATTCCTGATCGTATAAGCGTAGGTACTAAACTGTCAGGCACTGAATGGGCGATTGAGGATTGGTCATCTGAAGACACGGATGAGGGACAAAAGATTTCGTTATTTATCGCCACGCGGGCAGAAACTGCGAACTTTTGGTGCCCAGGGTTTCCAAATCCAATCTACTTTAAATATAATATGGGTGGTTTTCCAGAGTAAATCTGTTATGTTTCGCTGGCGAGGTTTTGCGGCGTACGCGCCCAAATGCGATCTGCATTCCTAATCTCGCCACTGCGCATTCAGATCCACGTCGGACTCCCCGTTTACTGATTGCTGACAATTGACAACTGAATGCTGCTACCAACCCACCAGATCGATTCAGTTTTCGGTTTTTTGTTATGTCTCTCAAAGAAGTCGCGATTCGGAGATCGCTCCTACAAGGATGTGTCACGATTTGGAGATCCGTTCTACAAGAGAACTGAAGGACTCTGCCAATCCACTTTAAAAACTGGATATTTTAAGGAATATTGGTATAATAGCGGGACGTTCTAAGCAATATCCTATATAGGACTTACGCAGCGCGTTCAGAAGTCCCCCTGATAAGGGGGATTTAGGGGGTTTAAAAAGCAAAAATCTACCATCGCGTCTAAATTTGCGTAAGTCCTGCTATATTGAATGCAGATGAAGTTCAAACTGCGTCCCGCACTCTATTTTCTTATCCCGTATCTACTCGGTATCATCGCAGGCAGATGGATTTCCATGCCGTTGCTGTGGCTGTGGTTCTCCGTGTTATTCTGTCTTATCGGTAGCATCCTGACCCGCAACCGGAAGCACTTTCTTTGCTACGGATTGCTCCATCTCGCTGTTTTTGCGGGTGGTATGCTACGTTTGGAAACCGCCTCACATTCACCTATCCCACCACACTTCTACAACCAACCGATTAGCTTCTCCGGCACCACCACATATCAACCCGAACGCGGGAAGGCATGGGATGCATGTTACGCCACCGGTGAACTTCAAATGCTGTCGGACCCAACACAGCAGGTGTCGGCGAAATTTCTCATCAGGTTCCAAAAATTGGTGCCGCTTCGCTACGGCAGACACATCACCCTTACAGGTGTTCTACGGCAACCACAAGGCAAACGGAACCCCGGCGGTTTTGATTATAGTGCCTACCTTGCCCGGCAAGATGTTGTCGGCATAATTGATGCCAAAGGGCTGCTACAGATAGGTGAACAAGGCGGATTTTTACCTTTACGCTGGATAGAGGCACTCCGTATCCACACGGAACGGGTCATTGACGTTATCTTTACCGACACCGAAGCGGTGGAACCGTCGCTGCACGCGCAGCTGCTCAAAGGCATCTTGCTCGGCAAACGGAGCGATCTCCCTACAGAGACGTTAGACATCTTCCGAAACAGCGGCACCTTCCATGTGCTTGCCGTGTCCGGCTTGCACGTCGGTCTCGTCGCGATGTTCTGCTACTTCGGATTCTCACGCCTTCGATTTCCACAGAAAGTCGTCTGTCTGCTGACGATCGCTGCCGTGCTGATCTACGCCTGCCTGATCGGTTTTCGACCGTCTGTCTTCCGTGCATCGCTAATGGCGATCCTCTTTCTTTTCGCAACCCTCATTGACAGGGATGCAGATCTCTTCAATCTGTTGGGATTTGCGGCGTTAGTGTTGCTCCTCTTGAATCCGCTGCAGGTGTGGGATGTCGGGTTTCAACTCTCTTTTGTTGCTGTGGCTTCGATCGTCTATTTCGTTCCGAAAATGGAGAAACCGCTGCGTCGGTTGTGGGAAAATGAAAATGACTCGCCTTCACAGGGTAGCATTTCTGTCCTGACAAGATTCAGGAACGCAACGGTTAAATGGCTCATCCTCTCCTATCTTGTTACACTCGCAGCACAAATCGGGACAACACCCTTGATCGCCTACCACTTTTTCCGAGCCTATCCACTCGGCTTTATCGTGGGTCCGTTTGCCGTCGGGCTTGTATCGCTTATCGTTGCGGTAGGCATGGCATCGATATGCGTCGGTTTTATCTGGCTTCCGCTGGCGAAGCTGCTTGCACTCCTCAACCACGCGATTATCTCTATCTTCTTGTGGTTGATCGGTATATTTGGACAGACATGGGGTATCATGAAACTAACCCCGCCGACGTTCGGTCTCTTCGTCCTCTACATCGCCTTCTTTTTCGGGATTACACATTGGCGATATGTTTATAGGCATTGGAGAGTCGCAAGCCTCATCGGGCTATCCGTTGTTGCAATCTGGGTCTGGGATACTGCGCTCCATGAAAAGGGGAGGCTCCTGGAAGTGGTCACGCTCGACGTTGGGCAAGGCGACGCGGCTTTCGTCCGGTTTCCCGACAATCGAACGCTGTTGATTGACGGCGGTATCCAGCGGACATATTACGACGATAAGAAACAGAGACAGGTTGATTATGATGTCGGTAAACGCGTTATTGAGCCTTACCTTGACTTTCGCGGGATTCGGAGACTTGACATGGTGGTGTTGACACATCCAGACCTCGACCACGGCGGCGGACTTGGACATATCTTACGGAATTTTGAAGTCGGCCGCGTCCTCGGTATATCGGATATGTCGCTCAATTCTCAGACGCATCAGCAATTACACGCTATTGTGAGAGCAAATGATATTCCGTACGCGTTTCCGTACGCTGGAACAATTGAACTCACACCCACAGCCACATTGAACCTATTGCATCCGATTGATGCCGCGTCAACTAATTTACTGGATCAGGACAAGAACGACGATTCCCTTGTGATGAAGCTCACATATCGCGAGGTAGATATTCTGTTCACAGGGGACATCGGTAAGAAAGCAGAGGCTCGACTCATCGCGTCTGGACAGGATCTGCGTTCGGAGATATTGAAAGTCCCACATCATGGGAGCAGCACATCAAGCAGCGTACAGTTTATAGAGGCAGTCCAACCGCGTTATGCGATCTTTTCACTTGGTCAGAGCAGTCAGTATCAATTTCCGCATTCGGATGTGGTCGCGCGGTATCAAGCGCGTGGCTGTGTACAGTTGCGGACTGATAAATCGGCAGCGATTACGCTCCGCACCGATGGAAAGCGGTGTTGGATCGACGGTTTACAGTGATGCCGTAACCGCAATACGGTGTGCTTCCTGACGCATTGCATGTTCAAAAGCGGTGTTAATGTCCGCTAATGGATATGTTTTGCCGATAAGTTCAGCAAAGGGATAGCGGGACCGATTTTCTTCCACAAAGCGGAGCGCAGTGCCGAGAGCAGTATAATGGTAGTTGTGAACACCTCGGAGTGTCACACATTTTGTGACGAGGTGATGCGCATCAACAGAGGTATACGCGTTTGGATAGACATAGCCGAGCGTTAAGACCCGTCCACCAACTGCTGCCCACGTAACCAGATTCGGTAATCCACTTGTTACTCCGCTAACCTCTACTCCGAGGTCAATCCCTCGTCCGTTTGTCAGTGTTTTTAACGCTGCATCAATCTCCGCAATAGAGGTCTTGTCCGGGTTGAAGGTGTGCGTTGCCCCGAAACGTTTGGCAGTCTGCAAGCGTTCCTCGTTGATGTCTACTACGGCAACGATATTATAGTCCTGTTCCCGTAAATAGCATGCTGCATAGATGCCTAACATTCCCGCACCGTGGATGACAGCCGACTCGTTAGGATATGTACCGATGGTCGTCAAGCCGTTTACCACAGTTGCAAAGGCGCAGTTGACTGGCACTGCTTCTCCGTCCGTTACATTATCAGGAATATGATAGACAGTCGTCCCCGGACGCAGCAGAATATGTGTAGCGAATCCGCCGGACAAAGCAGTAGCACCTTCATTCCGTGCGTGTCCGTATTTAAACATAGTCTCGCATTTCTGCGGCAGTTCTCTATTGACGCAATAGTCGCATGTCCCACAAGAAGTTGTGAGACTCCATGTAACTCGGTCTCCCTCGTTTAACGGTTCACCGGTTACGGCGCGGAGGCGTGTCGGTGCTGCAATGGTACCGACGATTTCATGTCCAAGCACGCACGGTGTATCTGCGCTGCGGCGACCCGACACCGTATGGAGATCGGAACCACAAATCGTCGCAAGGGAGACGCGGACAAGGATATTATCTGGTGTGATGGTTACAGGCATCTCGCAAATCTCGAAAGGTGTGCCTGTCCCATGAAATTGGGAAATCTGTGCTGATATTTGCATTTGAGCGGTTTTCCTTGAAATATCCGTTTTTTTATCACCTCCAAGTATGCGGCTTTTGGTGTACTATGTCAACAAAATTTAGTTATCGGCAGTCAGTGGCATCGTAGGTTGGGTAGAACGGATTTCATCAAACCCCTAAAAAGTAATAGAAAAATGATGTTTTCTCCATACACGCTACATCAAATAGATACCGAGTGAAACCCAACGCTTTTGTTTTCAAGTTGCTGGGACTCTACGGGTATGAAGTTGGGTTTCACTATGTTTTTGAGTGTATATGGCAGCATATTGGCTTTGACACGTGCTTGGAACACCGACATCTGACTTCTCAACGCCGTTCAACCCAACCTACGGTAACAGTGACCGCTTTTAATTTGACAATGCGCCAAGGATTTCGTATCATATAGTATAACTATTTTATACAAAAGATAAGGGACAAGACATAGCAAAATGAACAAAACGGCTGAAGTTCTTATTGAAGCCTTACCTTACATCCGACACTTTTATGATCGACAGATTGTCATCAAATATGGCGGTGCTGCGATGGAGGATGACACACTTATTCACTCCGTTATGCAGGATGTCGTGCTGATGAAATATGTCGGCATTCGACCGATCATCGTTCACGGCGGCGGACCACGGATCACTATGTGGATGGACAAAATCGGAAAAGTCCCAGAATTTGTGCAAGGGCTGCGTGTAACGGACGCGGAAACGGTTGAAATCGCCGAGATGGTACTCGGGTCCATTAACAAAGAAATCGTGTCACGTATCAATCAACACGGTGGGAAGGCGATTGGACTCTCTGGGAAAGACGCTAATTTGGTGCTCGCAGAAAAACAGGAAACCCAAGTCACCAATGAAAACGGGCAGAAAATAGATGTGGATTTGGGGTTCGTCGGAAAGATTATCGGTATCAACACCGAGTCAGTTAGTACGCTTGATAAAGCGGGTTATATTCCAGTGGTTGCGCCGATCGGTGTCGGTGTTGATGGTCAGACTTATAATATTAATGCAGATACAATGGCAGGCGAGATCGCATCCGCGTTCCAGGCAGAGAAACTCATTATGCTCACAGACACGCGCGGCATTCTCCGAGACCTCTCGGATGATGCGTCGTTGATGCCAACTATCCGTATGAGAGAAGTAGACCAATTCATCAAGGAAGGTTTCATCGCGGGCGGTATGCTGCCTAAGGTAGAGGCGTGTACAACGGCACTCATCGGTGGCGTGTATAAGACACATATTATTGATGGTAGGATTCCACATTCCCTGCTGCTTGAAGTTTTGACAGAGGGTGGTGTCGGCACCGAAATCGTTAGATAGTCGAGCCGAAGTCCGTTGCGGTGAACATAGATGAAACCTAACGAGATACGCACGCTGAACTGACGTAAGATGCACAACAGGAGAAAAAGATGGCAACCCCTAAGAAAATTGCTGCGATCATTACCACCTATTTTCCGCATTCACACGCGGACGTGATTGCTACTAAATACATGAAAGGCTTCCCGACGGATACGGGACATCGGATGCCGCGCGTCGAACTGGTATCTATCTATCTGGATCAAGTTGATGAACGAGATATTGGTGTCGGTTTGGCAGCCGAACACAACGTCCCTATCTATCCGAGTATTCGGCAAGCATTGACCCTTGGTGGGAACGAACTGGCTGTTGATGGTGTGATACTTATCGGCGAACACGGCGATTATCCCTATAACGAGTTTGAACAACACATGTATCCGCGCCGCTATATGTTTGAACAGATTTGCGGTGTCTTCGCATCAAGTGGGAAGTCGGTGCCTGTCTTTTGCGATAAACACCTCGCCTACAATTGGGACGACGCAATTTGGATGTATGAACGCGCAAGGGCGCTTAATGTGCCGTTCATGGCAGGTTCTTCGCTACCTCTCGGTTGGCGGAAACCGTTCTTAGAGCATCCGCTTGACACTGAATTGGAATCGGCTGTTGGCATCGGCTATGGAGGTGTAGAGTCCTACGGTTTCCATGCACTTGAGACGCTGCAATGTATGATTGAACGCCGAGAAGGTGGCGAGTCAGGGATTGTGGCGATACAGTGCTTGGAGGGAGATTCGGTTTGGGAAGCAGGTGAGGCTGGAAAATGGTCGTTAGAATTAGCGGAAACGGCGTGCGCGCAGATCGAAAATCGTCCGGATAGCACGCTGATAGAAGGGTGTCCGAATCCGGCGGCGTTTCTGCTTGAGCACAGGGACGGGTTCCGTTCCGCGGTGCTAATGCTGAACGGTTACGTTTCAGATTTTGCTTATGCTGCAAAAGCGGCGGACACCGACCATGCTACAGAGGTTTACCTACAAAATGGACCCCCACACGCCCATTTCAGTTATTTGAGCCTCAATATCGAGGAGATGTTCGTGACAGGGGTGCCGCAGTATCCAGTGGAACGGACGCTACTTGTGACCGGTATCCTTGATGCGCTCATGCACTCGCGAGCGGACGGACACATCCGAATTGAGACACCGCACTTGGCAGAACTTTCCTATCGCTCCTACGAGAAAATGCCTATTCGACCGGTAGCACCGCGTCCTGAAGGTGCGACGTTGGAAGCATAACCTTAGAAGCGATTCTCCAACTTAGAACGGCGTTTGTCGTAAATAGTTATCGGTCGCATTCACTGTCCTCATGAACAAGATCATTTATAAAATCCATTCGTTCTTCTTCAGTCATAGCGTCCCAGTCTAAGTCTCGCGATGCGCATATCTTACGGACCTGTGCTTCCCCATACTCGATTTGTTCAGCATGCTCGGCGTGCGCCTGTTCCGCAAGTGTAGTGAGGAGCGCAATTTTCTCTCTTGGCGGAATTTGTTGGATAAAATCAATGATTTCTTTGACTGTTAATTTGACAGTGAACTTCATTTTGACTTTCTCATTTTAATCAGAGTATCATAAGCGCGGTTAGATGAAGATTCAAGAAATAATTCAGTAATCTCATTGGGATAACTGTGGTGTTCTTGGTGTATGCCCGGTGCGGTTAGATGAAGATTAAAATATTAATTCGGTAATATTGTTATTCGTGTTATCCTATTGCCAAAGGAGGTATTCTCTGATGGCAAAACACCATAAGTTGGAGTTAACTGAAGACGAAATACAAACCCTCGTTGATCTTCGGGATAAAGGCGAACCGGCTTATCTTCGAGAGCGTGCGACAGCGTTGTTGAAAATCCATGAAGGCTTTTCTCCACATGAAGTCGCCCACAGAGGTTTGTTGAAAAAACGCGACCCCGATACCGTTTATGCTTGGCTGCGTCGGTATCGCGAACACGGTATTAGCGGGTTGTCTAATAAACCCGGTCGAGGTCGCAAACCTGCTTTTTCACCTAAGTCGCCCGAAGAAGCCGGGTCGGAACTCTTAGTGGCAATCGGTCAGGATCCGGGAAGCGTCAATGAGCATCAAACGCGCTGGACGCTCCGCAGTCTCGGTCAGGTCGTGCCGTGGCTTGAGGGTCTATCGCTCCCCGGCATTCATCAGATCTTCTCACGCTTGGGTCTCAGCTATAAGCGTGCCAGAGAATATCTGCGGAGTCCTGATACCGATTATGCTGAAAAACTTTCTCGCATCAAGCAAGCGTTAGAAGAAGCCCGTGAAAACCCAGAAACTTGCGTTGTCGTTTACCAAGACGAGTTTGGTTTCAATCTACAACCGAGAGTCGCAAAAGACTGGGCGGAGACGGGGACGAAATGTCCTTTGGCACGCCAGAGTTATCTCCCAGAGGAGACCTGCTATGGCATCGGGGCACTCAACCCACACACCGGAGATGTTGTTTATCAGCAAGTCAAAAGCTGCACGGTTGTCGCACTCCATACATTTTACACCCAGATTTGCCAACGCTATCCAAACGCTGAACGCATCTATTTGATCCAGGACAATCGGGCGATCCACTTTCACGCGAATCTTAGGGCAGCACTTCTGCCACAGACGACGAGGTTTGTTAGACCGACCCCACCGAATTGGAGCGAGAAACCGTCAAAGAAAATAGGCAAACTTGAGAAACTCCCTATTGAGATATTGCAGCTCCCAACGTATGCCTGTTGGACGAATCCGATTGAGAAGTTGTGGCGCTGGGCGCGTCAAGCCGTCATACATCTGCATCGTCTCAGCAATGACTGGACAGCCCTTCAGGAGAAAGTCAGCGACTTCATGGAACAGTTCAAAGGCGGGTCACAGGAGTTGCTACACTATGTCGGATTATTACCGAATTAATTATTTAATCTTCATGAAACCGCACCATAGGTGTCAATTTAGTGGGTCTCCAGGCCCGGTAGGTTCGGTTTCCTAACCGAACCGGGCTTGCCCCAGACATGCTATTTTTTTTGTATCTGCTTCGTATCTCCGCGAGAAACGGGCACCCTTGGAGGTTCATTTCCATTGGCACCATAGGTGTCAATTTAAGAAAAGAGTTATGCGCTGAATATCCCAGACCGGTAGATGTGGTTTCCTAACCGCATCGGATCCTCCGCGAAAACCTTCAGCTGCAGCGTTTGCTAAACAGGGTTTCCGCTAAGCAAAGAATTGAGGACTCGGTTCGGATAAGTCCGGTTCGGTTAGGAAACCGAACCTACCGGACCTGGAGTACCGCTAAATTGACGCTTATGGCGCGGTTAGAAACCGCGCCTAAAGTCTTAGCGTTCAGGACGTGCCGGGATTCCTGTCTCTGCGGATTCGTAGATGAGATCCATCAACTCGGATTGAATAATCCCGTTCATCGTGTTCGTCCGCGGTTCCGCTCTACCTAAGATCGTATTGATGAAGTTGTCATCCGGGCTGCCAGCGGACATATCATCTGTAATTGGGGGTGGATCTAACGCTTCGCCACCTTTCCAGACGCGAATCCAACCGCCACCCCAGCCATCAATCTCAATCCGGCCATTCTCAAAGACTAACGCCATGTGCGTGCCACCGGGGCTTGGACAGTTGCCACTGACCGCCATCGCAGCGAGAACGCCGTTTTCAAACTTGACGTTCATCGAAGAGTTGATGTCGACCTCACGGTCATGATTATCGGTATATGCGTAGACTTCGGCAACTTTCGATTCGACTGTCCAACAGAGACTATTAAGGAGGTGTGCGCCACTGTCATAAGCCTGTCCACCGCCGGAGAGTTTCGGATTCTGCCGCCACGTTCCGGTTGTGCCACCTTTCCAACCTTGCGTGATATACCCGATCACCAATTCCAACTTACCGAGATCACCATTGCGGACGACCTCTCGGGTGTAGTAGAAGTTCGGCGAACACGGCGTATTATAGCCTATCGTGAGGACTAATCCGGTCTCTTCTACTTTCTCAGCGAGGGTATAGGCATCTTTAGAAGACGTGACCATCGGTTTTTCCATCAGCACATGGCACCCGGCTTCAAGTGCCTGCATGCCGTGCTCAAAATGTAGCGTGTGCGGTGTAGAAACCAGCACTGCGTCCGGCGTAGTCGCCTTAAGCATTTTACCGATGTCGTCATAAGCACCGGGGCGCGGGCTGAGATCGGGTAGGTTCCGATCAATATAACCGTTAGCGATATCTGTATTCACATCACAGGTGCCGACGATTTGTACGTCGGGGTTCGCATTCATGCGTCTGGCGTGGCCGGAAGAGTTTCCACCACACCCAATCATGGCAAGTCGAATTTTCGCCATATTCTTCTCCTTGTTGTCTTTCTATTTTGGCGGCTCCCAAACCTAATAAACGACTGGGCTTTCATGCTGAAACTTCGATAAATCGGCGACACTGATCGCACCATCGCCGAACACCCGCGTAAAGGCATGCCCGTGATGCGACTTCGTTTCACCGTGCATGTAGCAGACACTGAACGCGCGCCGCGGAATATCCGTATCGTTCGTACCGGAACTGTGCAGCATCCAATTATGAAGTAGGACTACTTCTCCCGCCTTCAACTCCATCGGTACCGGCGCAGCCTTCGCAACGATATCGTCAATGTGCTCCTGCGTCAGGAAACCGGATCCGTTTGAAGGATTGATAAGGCTGCTATGCGACCGTGGAATAATATGTACACAACCGTTCTCAAGTGTTGCCGGATCTAAGGCGGTATAAATCGTAATCTGTGGGTCGCTGTCGAGATCTGTCCATCTATCTTGATGCCACGTGAGCGGCGTGCCTTCGTGTGCGGGTTTATTCATAAACATTGCCCGAAAGCAGGTGACAGGGGTATCATCTCCGTAGATTTTAGCGCAAACTTCTTGGAAAATTGGTTTCTGGAGATATTCTAAAAAAATCGGATCGAGTTCAAGGTTCTGAATTTTCCGATATAGGAGCGTTGCGCCTTTGTGTCCTCTGGACTGTGGTCCCGGTGAGTTTTTGCCGGGTTCTCGGTCAAGTTGCATCATGATCTGGTCGTAATCTAAGGGTGCCTTGCCGAGCATGATGTCATCCATCCGCTGCTGGATCCTGGCGAATTCGGCATCAGTTGCGACCTGTCCGATGTGTACGTAACCGTTTTCCGAGAAGTGTTCCCACTGTTCGTCTGTTATCTGGTGTGCCATTTCATGCCTCCGAATTAAACGTATCGTGGTTCTAACCTTTGTATAGCAAGTTTAACTTGCAAGCTGCATCAAAAGTCGGTATACAAAGTATACCACATATTTTATGATGTATAAAAGAAAATTTCAATCTTGTTGTTTTTACCTACGTTAATTGTCTCATCTCAATGCTTTTTTTAAATAATGCAACCTTTTGAAATATAAGTTACGTCACTCCAATCAGTGGACGTAATAACTGCGGCGTAGTGCTTAGGTAAAAGGTTGATTTTTAACTTTTTTTAATAATGCAACCTTTTGAAATGTAAGTTAACGTGAGCTTGAAAAAAGTTTTTACCCGTAGTGCCCTGTATCAGTTTTAGCAAAAAACGGCACAAACTCACAGTTTATGCTACAATAATACCGCTTTTTTAGCCATGAACAGTGTTTAGAGCGAACTCACATTTTATTATCAAACTCACGTTAAGTTACGTCACTTCAATCAACGGATGTACTCATTCTGAAGGAGACTTGCGATGGAACAGAACGATGTTAAACTCATCCAGCAAATCCTACAAGGGGACCCGGACGCGTTCAGTCCGTTGGTTAAGAAATATCAGAAAGGGGTTCACGCGCTTGTGTGGCGTAAAATCGGTGACTTCCACATCGCACAAGAAATCACACAGGACGCGTTTCTCAATGCGTATCAAAAACTCGGAACATTGAAAAACCATAACCTGTTCGCCGGCTGGCTCTATGTTATTGCGTCAAACTTGTGTCTCGACTGGCTCCGAAGGAATCGCTTGCCGATGGAATCTTTAGATGCTGATAATACTAATGAGGTGGACAAAGTGTCGTACTCCCAATACGTAGTAGAAAAACAGGAAGCCGAAGCCGATGAGACGCGTCGAGAAGTCGTCAAGAAACTGCTCAAAAAACTGCCAGAAAGTGAACGGACGGTGATGACGCTCCATTATCTCGGAGAGATGACGATCAAGACCATCAGTGAGTTTCTGGGTGTGTCCCCGAACACTGTAAAAAGTCGCCTCAGCCGCGCTCGCAACCGTTTGCGGAAAGAGGAAGATATAATTCAGCAAAACCTCGGCAGCTTCCAACTGCCTAATCAATTGGCAGAGAATGTCATGCGGGAAGTCTGGCGTATGACACCTGTTCAACCCCCTGTAGGTAAACCGATGGTGCCCTTAGCACTTTCTGCTGCTTCAGCTGTCTTGATTTTCCTGCTGATAGGTGTTGGCGCGCAGTACCTCTCCCGTTTCCAGAAACCATACAGTCTAAACGCCACCTCGGAACCGACGGTTGAGCTTATTGACGCAGTTTTTGTTTTGGATTCTCCGGCAAAGCCTGCGATCCGAAATCAGCCAGGGAGTTCAGATACGCAGGGTAAAAGTCCGGGATCCGGTCAGAAACCAGACGATTCCCTCTTGGCAACAGTACCCGTCGATACGACGGATGCCTCAACGCCGAAACCGCAGTGGACACAAACCAAGGGACCCGAAGGTGGCGCAGTCAACAGCCTCTTCAGAGCATCCAACGGCGACCTTTATGCCAGAACAGGTGCAGATCTCTATAAATTGGCGGACGATGGAAGCGCGTGGAGACCCGCCAATATTAACATGTCTGTTAAGGGTTCCTGGCAAATGGCAGAAGGTGATAATACCCTCTACATCGTTTCTGATACGGAAACCCTCGCTTCGATAGATAGAGGTGAGACGTGGAACGTGCAGGGAGCACGTCCGAAAGGAGAGTTGATTGACATCGTAATAACAGATGAAGCGTTTTACTTAGGACTTGTTGAAGGTGTGTTCCGCTCTGTGGATGCCGGTAAATCATGGACATCTCTGAAAGACGGAAACCTAACCGATAGGAAAATTCAGGCAATCACCGCTATTGAAAATACTGTCTTTGTAGGTACTGATGCTGGACTCTACCGCCGCAATTTGGAAGGCTGGGAGCAATTATCCGTAGGTAAAGCCAAGAATATTCGCGCATTGACAAGTGCTGAACACCGACTCTATGTTGCCGTCGGAAAGGAAGTTAGGAATAAGAACCTTTCGATCTCCATATCAATGTCGTCGGCACTTAATACCTCTCTGTCGCTTTACCGATCAACAGACCTTGGAGATTCGTGGCAGGCAATAGATTTCGTAAAAACAGTTTCCGAGGAAAACGGTAGATTTAGTATTACCGTTGAAACTAACAACCCAAAAATGGATGACAACCCAGGAATGGAAAAGACTTCCAGCGTCAAAATGGTGGCAGCACAGGAAAGACTTTTGGTATTAGATGGCGGGGATAGTTATTACTCAAGTGATGCAGGGGAAACATGGATACCTTTAGATTTAGGTTCCGCAGCTATAGCAGGTACTTCCACCGTTGTCATATCGGATGCGGATACTTTCTACAAAAGCGGACAATTCGGGATTCAGCGCACGACCGATGCGGGCAAAACCTGGCATCAGTTTAACACCGGATTGGTGAGGACTGGTGTGGATCATTTGGTCTATGTGCATAGGACGCTCTACGCAAAAATATGGAGAGAACTTGTTGTTTCGTTTGATGATGGTGAATCGTGGGCCCCTGTTCTACGTTGTCCTGAAATTTTCACCAGTATGATGAAATTTGACGATGTGCTCTATGTCAAAGGTATCAAAGAGACATCCCCTCAACTTTTCCGTGTATCTACCGAGGATAACGGGGTAACGCCTGTCCCCGGAATGCCAAGTTTGGATGTGCCAGACCTTGAGACACTGATCAGTGAAAAATTCAAAAACGCTTTTTCGGAACCCGTTCAAGATGAACTTAAGAAAAACATTGAGAGTGAGGAAGGTCCAGGATTAAAACCTGAACATTTCGATCTGGATAGGCTCAACACGGTTGCCGGTAAGACCATAGAGGAAGGTATCGTTGAACTCATTCGTGCGTATTTCGGGAGTTTCGCTGTCAGCGGTAGCACTTACTATATGGAATATGAACAGAAACTCTTCAGATGGAAGCCCGGCATGACTGAATGGTTCGACACCGGTTTAGGAGATGAAGGTGAGTCTACTCATTCTTTGAGCGATCTTGAAGATCAGGGTTCCATTGATTTCAAAATCGCGGTCTCAGGTGAAACCGTTTACGTTGGCAAACGGGATGGACACCTCTTCCAATCCTTTGATGAAGGCGACACTTGGAACGATGTCACTACAAATCTCCCGTTTTCTGTTACCCAATTCAAGGCTATCGCCTTCGCCGGACCAACGCTTTACGCTGCAACCGATAAAGGTGTTACGTATTCAAGCGATGGTATTCACTGGCACACCGCGACCGATGCGGAAGGCACACCGATTGTCATAGAAAAAATCGCAGTGGATGGCACAACGGTATACGGCGCAACTGAGCAACAGATATATCAATTGAAAGCGAATTCAAACACATGGGAACCCGTCACACCGGAAGTTCCGAGCAAGATTAACTCGTTTACTGTTGATGGTAATACACTTTATGTTGGGACACCTGGTCACGGCGTGCTACGTTTCACGCTTGATTAGTTATCAGTTGTCGGTCTTCAGTTAAAGAGGGACTCTGTAACAATTTACGACTTCCTGGAGTACTCCAAATTTAGGTAGATTGTTACAAAGCGTCTCTTTACTGAAAACTGATGACCGATAACCGATAGCCAATAAAAAAGGAGATTTAAAAATGTTAAGAATGATTGGACGATTAAAAACACATTACCTCAGGTTGCATCTACAAAGCAAAACGATAACGCTTCTATTCGCAACTGTATTGATGGCGATGGGCTTACAACTGACCCTCCATGCAGGCACAAATAAGTTTCTCTTTGATATGGATGCGATTAAAGACCCGGGTAGTTTAGCGGTGAAACTCCAAGATACGCGCGCTACGGTATCCAAATCTATCGCCGTGCAATTATCCTCTGATACACAGCGGTTGTTAGGCGAATATGATGGCGCAAGTAACCCATCTCTTGACCTACAAAAGGCACTGCTTTCAGATCTGAATCGACTTCTTCAAGCGGGATCTCTCTATCATGCCCAAAGTTTCACCGATATTCAACTCAGCGAACAGACGCAGACACTCATCGCGCAAAATCCGCAAAGCGGAGAAGCATTGGTGCGTCTAAACCGTTTTCTCCTATCAGATGCGTATCCTTATGAACTCACATCGCTTTCGGAGCAACAGACCCCTAAACCTCTTAAGGATATTGAGATGTGCAGAGAAAATTTGAGGCAGATAAAACTGGCACGTGAAAATTATCAGATTGCTAACGCCGATGCAGATCCGCAATGGCTTTCCGAACTTTCTCCGCAATATCTGGATAACAAAGTGCTTCTTTGTCCTGCAGATGCGACAACAGGTGTTCCCGGTGTCTTAACCGAAGGAGCGGCGGACCCAACACTGCCGTGTAGTTATCTCTATGAGATGCGTCCGTCTAAAAAAGCGGATCAGGAAACGCTGTGGATGCAGGAAGGTGATATGACTCCCATCGTTCGGTGTGAACATCATCGCCTCAACTTAAGTGTTGCCGGAAAACTTTATCGAAACGGACCGGAAAGAACTATCTATAATAGCAACAAGACAGAGTTTTCCGCCTTATCTGACTTTTTACGTGACTTACGGTCGCAACACGGAGAGAATTTTCTCAAGACACAAACGGTCAGAGGGGAAATTAAGGCAGCGACTGAGACGTTGGTACTCAAGCACTTGCCTAAGATACTTAATCGCATGGAGGTTAGTATCCTTGAACAAGCTAAACCGCAGCTCGAAGCACAATTTGGAAAGGGTATTCTCGACACACAAATGGGTATGGGTATCCTCCAACAAGTGACCGTACAGGTGAGAGATCAGATTAAGGAGAAGCTACAGTCGCAACTACAATCGCACCTTGGGGAAGAATTTCTTAAGACAGAAGAGGGGCAGGACATCCTTGAGCAGTTATCGGTGTTGATGTCTCCTTGACGTGCCATTTTGCTTTTCCGAGTTCTGGAGGTGAGGATACAATCCTCGCCTCAGTAATCTCGAATAATAAAAAACAGAGGAGAAATCACCATGTTAGCGACATTAATTCAAAAAGAGATTATGCATCATATTTTGAGCGTCCGGTTTGTCGCGCTTCTTTTACGGTTGCAAACCGCACCTACCGGGCCTGGGGCAAACATAAAATTACCGAAAAAAAAATCAAACGGTTAATAGATAAAAAATAGAGGAGGAATTACCATGTTAATGACATTGATTCAGAAAGAGATTATGCATCATATTTTGAGCGTCCGGTTTGTCGCGCTCCTGCTGATGTGTGTTTTACTCATCCCGCTCACCCTTTCTATCAATTATCGTAGGTATAGTCAGAACCTAACAGACTATCAAGAGTCGGTTAAACGTGCACAGGCAGAAGCGAAGGAAAATCCACCGAATGCGTCGGACCCGAACACCGAGGTTTCCAAGTTCTTCCTCAAACCTACACCTTTGAGTGTCTTTGCGAACGGTTTAGAGGATGCGTTGCCGACCTATCTTGGAATGACGCGTAATGGGGTCCGGCAAGGTTCAGCAGGAGTTTCTCAAGCATCCGTTGCGTATGTCTTAGGACATCTTGATTTCCTGTTTATTGTAGGGACAGTTTTCAGTCTGCTGGCACTTCTATTTACCTTCGATGCTGTGGCGGGGGAGCGCGAGGCAGGAACGCTTCGGATAAATCTATCGAACTCCCTTCCGCGAGATGTGTTCTTGTGGAGCAAGTTAATCGGGGGCTACATTGTATTTGTCGTTCCGTTTTTAGTGTCATTCCTGTTAGGGTTACTCCTAATCACTTGGCAGGGATTTCCGTTAGGTGAGTTCAAAATTGCACTGCCCGTGTTAGGTCTGACGCTTATCTCGTTGCTCTATATTGCTGTGTTTTTTGCGATAGGTGTGTTCATCTCAACCTATCTGGATAATGCGAAGACTGCACTGATTGTCGCTTTTACGTTTTGGGTGTTTGCGGTGCTGATCGCACCACGCGGGGCGTTTGTCGTTGCTAAACTCGTCGCACCTACCCGGACACAGCAGGCGGTTTATATGGAAAAAACGGCACTTCGCAACAACCTGACGAAAGATAGGGATGAAAAAATTTTCAAAAAAATGACGGAAACTTTCGCGGGTAGCGAAGGTATCTCTATTCGCTCAGACGACGAAAGATTGGATAAACTCAAAAAGCCGATTAACGAGCAGTTTCGACAGGAGTTCCAGGATCAAACGGACAAGATTGACAGAGACTATCAGCGTGAGAAGGCGCGGCAAGAATATGTCGGAGAGACACTTTCTCGGATCGCGCCAACATCCTCTCTGAGTTATATTGCGATAAATCTAACGCAAACGGGTAAATTGAAAAGGGACCGCTACTTTCAAACGGGTGAGCGGTACTACAGTCAAGTTGATGACTCGTATTTCAGCGAAGTTTCAGACGATGCAATGGCACAGGCTATGCAGATATTGACTCGGATGAATAATTCTTCTGAATCCGAAACAGACAGAATTCCACCGCCCCCAACATTGACAGAACCTGCTTTATCGGAAACGTTGCGTCGGTCTATGCTAGACGTGTGCTTACTCGGTTTTTTTGCTATAGCGTTTACGATGATTGCGTTTCTGAAATTCTTCCGCTCTGATATTTGATGCGGTTGAATATCACGTATACTACTCAAATGAAGAAATCGGGGTTACAAACCCCTCCTACATTACGAAGAAAATCGGGGTTACAAACCCCCCCACATTACGTAGGTTGGGTAGAGCGGGAAAGACCGAGAACCTTTCAGCTATACAGAGGATTCCGAGTTCCAATAACCGATTCGTGAAGGGAGACATAGCGAAACCCAACAATCTATTAGCGATGTGAGAATCCGTTGGGTTTCACTCGATCTATTAAGGTGCTATCCGTCTAAGAAACCCCTAAATCCCCCTTATCAGAGGGACTTCTGGAGACGATCTGTTATGAAAACCATCCAAATAGAAATGGTATTATGAAAGTAGATAGACATATCGGTGAAGACTTGACTTACAGACCCGCCTTCCCATTGTACAAGGTTGCCTAATCGCACATGGTAAATATAATACCAAATCTAAAAAATAAATTCGCATTTTAGAGATTTTGAAACTCTATGAGGTTTCCGCATGTAAGAGGCGCAATAAATTGCGCCACTACGAACTGGTTTTCGTTAATGAGAAACGGTTATTCAGAAATGGTATAATGTAGGGCGAGGTCATGGTGTTTTGCCCTCTTCCGATCAGTAGGCGAGGTTTCCCAACCTCGCCGTTTCTCTGTCACACCGACGTGTGATATTTTTCACTTGCTCCTGTTTATAGTGTATCTATAATTATGATTAATTGTGATTCCAAAAAATAATGCAACCTTTCAATACTCAGAATTCGTCACTTTAATTAAAAGATGGACGCTTCCGGGAGACTTGTAATGAAACAGAAAGATGCCGAACTCATTCAACGGATATTACAGGGCGATCAAGACGCATTTGCGCCGTTAGTCAACAAATATCAGAAGGGGGTTCACGCGCTTGCGTGGCGAAAAATTGGTGACTTTCACATCGCACAAGAGATTACACAAGACGCGTTTCTCAAGGCATACCAGAAACTCGAGACCTTGAAAAGTTACGACTTGTTTGCCGGATGGCTTTATGTCATCGCGTCAAATTTGTGTCTCGACTGGCTCCGAAAGAATCCACCACCGGAACAATCCTTGGAAGTTACGGATGCAAGCGAGGTGAATCAAGTGTCATATTCTCGATACATAGCAGGAAATCAAGCAGCAGAAGCGGATGAGACGCGTCGTGAAGTCGTCAAGAAACTGCTCCAAAAACTGCCGGAAAGTGAACGAACAGTGATGACACTTCATTATCTCGGAGAAATGACTATTAAGAGTATCAGTGGATTTCTGGGTGTGTCTCCAAACACTGTGAAGAGCCGACTCAGTCGCGCTCGTAACCGACTCAAAAAGGAAAAAAACATGATTCAACAAAACCTCGGCAGCTTCCAACTACCTGCCAACCTAACAGAGAACATCATGCGAGAGGTCTCACGTATAGTTCCCACTGCCCCTGCTACGAGTAAACCTGTGTTGCCGTGGGCACTCTCCGCTGCCTCTGCTGTTTTGATTTTTTTACTGATGGGGGTTGGTACACAATACCTCTCCCGTTTTCAGAAACCTTACAATCTAAATGCTACATCGGAACCGACGGTTGAGATTATCAAGGCACTTTTTGTTTATGATTCTCCGGCGAAACCCGCTGTTCGGAATCAGGCAGGAAGTTCCGCGACTCCGGGTAAAAGTCCGGGGGCGGGTCAGACACCCGACGCGAAACTTTTTGCCGCAGCACTAATTGACGAAGCAGAAGTATTGACCCCGACACCACAATGGACACGGACCAAAGGACCGGAAGGTGGTGTCGTCAACAGCCTCTTCACGACAAATTCGGGTGATATTTACGCGGGGACACCCTCCAGCCTCTATAAGCTCGCAGAGGATTCCCGCGCATGGAAACACGTCAACACGTGGAGTGCCAGTTCGCTAAGCTTCCAAGATTGGTTAGCAGGCGGGATCCAGTTGACGGAGCACGGGGATATGCTCTATCTTGCCACCGATACCGAAGTGTTGGCTTCCGCTGATAACGGTGAAACATGGAATTCGCTCGGTCCCCATGCAAAAGGTGCTCCCCGAGGCTTTGCTGTAACCGACGCAGGGTTTTACATCGCGTTTATTGAAGATATTTTCTTCTCCGAAGATGGTAAGACATCGTGGATATCGCTGAAAGATGATTTGGATTTCGAGAAGGTTCGTGCACTTGTTGCTGTTGATAACACCGTGTTTGTTGGCACCGATACTGGACTTTATCGCCTTAATGCTGAGACATGGGAACAGTTGACAGTGGGTCCCGCAGATAAACGCGGGAAGAAACTGACTATCCACGCCTTGGCAGCCTCCGAACACCGGCTCTATGTCGCCGCGGGTTGGGAGTTTACAAATCAGATCGGTGATCAATACAAAGCGATAATGACAGGCGACAATTGGTGGTCACTTTATCGCTCAACCGATTTGGGTGATACATGGTATGCCATAGATCCGAGAAAAAAGACGGAGAATGACAAAGAACGGAAGGGTCGGGTTTCGATTCAATTCCCGTTGCCCGGTGCTAATTCCAAACCTGTTGATTTTACCTACTCGAACATCAAAATAATCACCGATAAGGCTAAAGTAATGCTAGCTGACCCAAAGGAACTTTTCTATTCAGTGAATGCTGGCGAGACGTGGACATCCTTAGATTTAAAGGGTATGTCTACTACACTTACTACCAATATCGCGCCGCCTATTATAATGTTGGATGCCAATACTTTTTACATAGGCACACAGTCCGGAGTCTGGCGCACTGCCGATTCGGGTAAGTCGTGGCTTGAATTTAATACGGGACTCGCTGATGCCGCTGTTATGGAGTTATTCGCTATTAACGGGGAACTTTACGCCGGTAGCATGAATGGATTTGTCACCTCAACTGACGGTGGTGAGTCTTGGACACCGCTTCCGGATGATAATTCCGGTAAGTCGGGTGCTTCCTTTATGCCAGTGTTGGAGACCTTTAACAATACTCTCTATTTGAAGAATACGGCAGGCATGGCACTTCAGATTCTTCGCTTATCTACAGAGGATAAGAAAATGATCCCTATTCCTGGAATCCCCGTGATTTTTGAAAAAGCCGAACCTCTGAATAATGATCTGACAAACCTAATAAACGAAAAAAGCGGTAAGGCTGTGTTTGATGCCCTCAATGATGTGGCTAAGCAAGACCTTGAGAGCGGTAAAGCTCCGAATACTGAGGATATTGATTTTGAACAGATAAATAAAGAAATGGCTAATACATTCGCAGAAGCGGCTATATCAGCGATGGCACCGTTTCTCGGAAATTTTGCTGTTAGCGGTGAGACGTACTATGTTGAATACAAACAAAAACTCTTCAGATGGAAGCCCGGTACGGATGCGTGGTACAACACCGGCTTAGTAGATAGCGGAGAAAATGTTTTTTCAAAAATGTTATCCACGCCTTTCGATTATTCGACTGGTATTTCTGCTATCACTAATATGATGGATTCTATGGGTTTCAAGATTGCTGTGTCAGGGAAAACTGTTTACGTCGGGAAACGGGACGGGCATCTCGCTCAGTCGTTTGATGAGGGAGAGACTTGGAACGATGTCACGCAAGATATTCCGTTTTCTTTTACAGCGTTCAACGCACTCACTTTCGCAGGATCAACCATTTATGTGGCGACCGACGAAGGGGTTGCCTATTCAAACGATGGCACTCATTGGCACGTGGCAACCGATGCTGCAGGTATGCTACTTGTCATAGAGAAATTAGCAGTGAAAGGATCAACAGTCTATGGAACGGAAGATCAAGACGTGCACCAGAAGCAACACGTGTATCAGCTGAAAGAGAATACAAGCGTTTGGGAACAGGTGACACCGGTAATCCCAGATTCTGTCCTTTCTTTTGTTGTTGATGGTAACGTGCTTTATGTTGGGACTTCCAGTAGCGGCGTGCTACGTTTTACACTTGATGAATAAAAGCATACGCTCATGTAAAAAGTATGTGCGATTGTTTCTAACGAAGGCAATCACCACGCGGGTTTGACATCTTCATTAGCACACAGTCTTTACATGAGCCAAAGCATATACAGTGTTTACATTTAAATTTTAAGATGTGGAGGAAATTGCAATGCGTCAGTTGAAGTGGGTATTCGTCTGTCTTTTGGTCTTGTTCACAGTGTCATTTATTTTTTCGATAGGTTGCACTCCCCAAGTACTGGGCAAAACGGGGTTTGATGTTAAGTTATCGGTTACGGGTATGACACGAGTTACCTCTGTATTTAGTGTTATGCGGTCGTTGCAGAAGGCCGACGCATTGGTTATCGATGATGCAGTCTATAAAGTAACGCGGCTTGAGGCACCACTTAACGGGTGGCATCTGGATCCTGATGAACCGCAGCACTTTACTATTGAAGTATGGGCACTCCGTGGATCAGATCCTGCTCACGGCGTTAGTGAGGCAATCTCTGAGCGTGTGAAAGCAGCGTTAATTAAAACTGTTGAAGACTTAGGTTTTCAAGCGAGTGTGGAAAGTATAGAACCGCGTAAGGTAGATCATAAGCTTGTCATCAATTAAATTTGCCGTGATGCATAGCAGTCGCCATTGTCAGATATAGTGTTAACGTAATTGACTTATCGTAGGCGCGCTTTAAAAGCGCGCCTTTTTTATTTTTATAAACACTCTTTCTAAATGTATCGTTAAACACTTGTACGGTCGAAGAGGCTTTCAACTTGTCTGTGTATCGTTGTTGATTTTTGACTTTATCCCAAAATAATGCAACTTTTCGACATCTAAAATCAGTCACTTAAGTTAAAAGGTAGACTAATTCCGGGGAATGCTTGCGATGACCCAGAACGATGCTGAACTCATTCAACAGATATTACAAGGGGACCAGGACGCGTTCACTTCTTTGGTCAACAAATACCAGAAAGGGGTCCACGCGCTTGTGTGGCGGAAAATCGGTGATTTTCACATCGCACAAGAAATCACGCAAGATACATTTCTTAAGGCGTACCAGAATCTTGGTGACTTGAAAAACCACAACTTGTTTGCTGGCTGGCTCTATGTTATTGCGGCACGTTTGTGTTATGACTGGCACCAAAAGAACGCTATGCCAATAGAATTTTTGGATAATATTGATGCAAGTGAGGTGGATCGAGTGTCATATTCTCAATACATTGCCGACAAACAGGCGACAGAAGCCGATGAGACACGCCGCGAAGTCGTCAAGAAACTGCTCCAAAAGTTACCGGAAAGTGAAAGAACAGTGATAACGCTCTTTTACCTCGGTGAGATGACTATTAAAGCCATCGGTGATTTCCTCGGTATCTCACCGAATACTGTTAAAAGTCGCCTCAGCCGCGCTCGCAACCGTTTAAAGAAGGAGGAAGACATGATCCAACAAAACCTCAGCAGTTTCCAGCTGCCCGCACAATTGACAGAGAACATCATGCGCGAAGTATCGCGCATCGTTCCTACTGCACCAACTGCGAATAAACCTATATTGCCGTGGACACTCTCCGCTGCCTCTGCTGTCTTGATTTTTCTACTGATGGGTGTTGGTACACAATACCTCTCCCGTTTTCAGAAGCCTTACAATCTAAACGCCACATCGGAACCGACGGTTGAGATTATTGAAGCACTTTTTGTTTATGATTCTCCAGCGAAACCCGCTGTTCGGAATCAGGCAGGTCGTTCGGCTACCCCCGGTAAAAACCCCGGTGCCGGTCAGAAACCCGACGCGCGACTTTTCGCTGCAGCACTCGTTGACGAAGCCGAAGTTTCAACGCCTAAACCGCAGTGGATACAGACAAAAGGACCTGAGGGAGCCTCAGTCAACACCCTTTTCACAACAACGGGTGGGGACATTTACGCAGGGACAGCCACCAGTCTTTATAAATTGTCGGACGATCAGCGCGCATGGAAACTTGTTAGTGCCGAAATGGAAACCTCACGCAGCGTGCAAGATTGGCTAACGAGCGGGGGGCAAATGGTAGAGCGCAATGATACCCTCTATGTCGCTACCGATACGGAAATATTAACTTCTACTGATAGTGGTAGCACATGGAACTCGATCAGTAGCCATCCAAAAGGCGTGCCGGCAGGGTTAGTGATAACCGACGCAGGTTTTTATCTTGGGCTTACTGAGGGAGTTTATCGTTCCCAAGATAGTGGTACATCGTGGATATCCCTGAAAGATGGATTGGATGCCAACAGGGTTCATGCACTCGCAGCTGTCGAAAACACCGTGTTTGCTGGCACCGATAACGGGCTCTATCGCCTTGGTGCTGGGACATGGGAAAGAGTGTCCATTCGTCCAGAAGGGGTGAGCACGGAGAAACCGACTATCTATGCCTTGATAGTTGCAGAGCACCGGCTTTATGCTGCAGCTGGAGATGCGTTTACAAATAGCGTAGAGATGCGATCTAAATCAGGAATGACCAATAACGCATGGTGGTCGCTTTACCGTTCAACAGATTCAGGCGATTCTTGGTATTCTATAGATCCGTGGGAAAGATTAGAGAATGAGAAAGGGAGGAACAGGAAGGGTGGGTTTCCGGTTGGATTTGGATTCGATATGGAGATGTTCTCGAAAATCAAGATAGTCGCAGCAGCAGAAAGGGTGATGGTGGTAGATGCGAATGGAGAACTTTTCTACTCTATAAATACCGGAGAGACGTGGAATTCCTTAGATTTAAAGATCGGATCAGATTACAATATCGCCCCACCTGTGCTGATGTTAGATAAAAACACCTTCTATAGAGGTGTCACACCTGGGGTTCAGCGGACAACCGATGCCGGTAAATCGTGGCATCAGTTTAATACTGGACTCGTGGACACTACCGTTAACACATTGATCGCTATTAACGGTAAACTCTACGCAAATTCAATGACTGGATTCGTCACCTCAGTAGACGGTGGTGAGTCGTGGACACCGCTCCCCGGCGGTATTGACCACGGTGTTATTATTAAGGCATTTGACGGTGTTCTCTACGTGAAGAGGGGAAATCAAATGAATTCACCTTCACCTCTATGTCGCCTATCTACCGAGGACAGTCGCATAAAGTTTATCCGTAATATGCCCGCTTTTGGGAAAGTCGGTCCAGGTAATACGGTCCGGACGACAATAGAGATACCTCTGGACGAAGAAATGATCAAGACCCTGCTGGAAGCAGTTACGGATAAGAGTAAGCAAGAGATTGAAGCTCTTGATCCTGACCAGTTATAGTAGATTCCGAAAATAAGTTTACATTTTTTGAGATTTATGTTAGAGTTTATGATTATGGCATATTCAACAGATTTACGCAAACGCGTGCTTGATTTCATCAATAACGGTGGCAGTAAAGCCGCCGCTGAACGCACCTTTTGTGTCTCAAGAAGAACGATCTATAACTGGTTAGAAGCAGAAGACCCCTTCGCCTGCGAAAAACCGGGCCCCAAAGGTCCCCGACACATTGATTACGACGCACTTCAGCAACATGTTGCCGATTTCCCAGATTTCACACTCGCTGAACGCGCCCAACACTTCGGTGCTTCTACACATGGCATCTTCTATGCCTTGTCAAAACTCAATATCACGCGAAAAAAAAAACGACAACTTACAAAGAACAGTGTCCGGTGAAACGCCAAGAGTATCTCTCAACCCTTCAGCAAGAGACGGAGCAGCATCGGAAAAAACCGGTTTATATTGATGAGAGTGGTTTCAGTGAAACTGATTTCCGTCGGTATGCTTATGCGCCGAAAGGTGTTCGTGTTGAAGCGAAAGTGCCAAGTCATCGGTATAAGACCACGACGTTGATTGCTGCGCGGTTTCAGGAGTGTTTCACTGCGCCTGTGCTTTTCGAGGGCAGTTGCGATGCGGTTGCCTTCAACACTTGGCTTTCGGAGATGTTATGTCCTTTGCTTGACGACAGTCACGTTCTGATTATGGATAATGCTTCTTTCCACAAAGGTTCAGAGACGGAGGCATTGATCCGGGGTAGCGGTGCGAGTTTGTTGTTTCTACCCTCATATTCCCCAGAGTTGAATCCGATTGAGAAGGATTTCGCCAACATCAAGCGGATACGTCAATACAACGCTGAGACTTCTATTGATGATATTATAAAAGTGTATAAGTAATTACGGGTTTTACTATAAATTGGGCACTCAAGGATATCGATCCTGACCAATTGAATGAGGCACTTAAGGATAACATCGATCTTGAGCAGCTAAAAAATGAAGCACTCAATAAGGCACTCCAAGAACCAGCCTCATCTGGTATGATGTCGTTTTTTGGTGACTTTGCGGTTAGCGGTGATACTTACTATGTTGAATACCAGCAGAGGTTGTTCAGATGGAAACCTGGTATGACTGAATGGTCCGACACCGGGGTAAAAGATGAAGCTGAACCCCCCAATCTTTCTAACATCTATTCTGCTGAGTACGCCGAGGCGACTGATCTCCTTCAATCTCTCGGTGTCAAACTTGCAGTATCCGGTAAAACCCTTTACGTTGGCAAACGGGATGGACACCTTTTCCAATCGTTTGATGAAGGGGATACCTGGAATGATGTCACCCCAGATCTCCCATTTACCGTTACCGCTTACAACACAGTAGCCTTCGCTGGGTCAACTGTTTACGTAGCAACAGATAAAGGTGTCGCATATTCAAGCGATGGGGCGCGTTGGCATAAAGTAACCGATGCGGAAGGCACGCCACTCGTCATAAAGAAATTTGTGGTAGACGGCACAACACTATATGGTGCAACGGAACAGCAGGTGTATGAATTGAAGGAGAATTCGAGCGCGTGGAAACAGGTTACGCCAGAAGTTCCAAGTACGATCACCTCCTTTACTGTTGATGATAACACGCTTTACGTTGGAACGCTCGGTCGTGGTGTGCTACGTTTTACGCTTGCTGAATAGGATAGATAGACCTGTTCCGCTAAATAAATGTGCAGCACTTGACCGGTAGGCGGTACTTTGAAAGAACGCCGGGCAATGGTCTATTATAGTAAAGCCCGAAAATATGTTGACACTTTAGGAAAAAACAACCCCTCCCTCGCTAGCGGGGTTTTGCGGTGTACGCGCCCAAATGCGATCTGCATTCTAACCCCGCCATTCCGTTGATGTCCAAGTAATTATGTGCCTTACTATATTACAATTTTTTTTGAACGATCTTTGAAAAATTGTCATCTAACCAAATAATACTACAAGCCACCACATAACCATAGTAAGTTGGACAATTAACGATGTACCATTGATCGGCGCGTTCCAAAACGCACCTACTAACACGGGTCTATCTGTTCTTAAATTCACCGTAATTTGTAACAGTCTGAGGTATGAAAATGCGAAAACGCACAAACCGTGCCTTATTATTATCACTCAGTATACATGTTGTTTTGATGTTCATTACCCCCATGTTTCTCGTCAATCGTTTTGATGTAGAGAAAGAAAGCATATATGGGGAGATACTGGAAGTGTACCCGGAAAAGCAGGTCAGGCGGGAGGTTTTGTCTCGGCGCACCCATCTCGGACCACGGATGGCAAATGCTGAGGTATCAGACGCTTCCCCTACTTTGCCGACCTATGCACGGCGGGTCAATCTGCCTAAAGCATTAGTTTACGCCGATGTCGTTCCTGATGTCGTTACGGACATCGATATACCGCAAAAAGATGAGCTCAGCCCTGTTTCCAATATCAGTATTGGCGAAGATAAGACAGAAAGAACACCTAAGAGGAGAACCCCGCGGATTTTGGACGGCTACGCGCAGCACAAAATCGGCGGCACAGAAACAACACTTAATGGTGTAGACACGGAACTTGGTATTTTCGACACGGCAGTGATGCCCGGACACGGATTAATTGGAGAGGTGTTCGTCCGCAGTAGTGCTATCTTCAAAATGCCCAATTTTGATCGTTTGGCACCTGTCTATACTTTTGTTACACCAAACTTAAATGTTCCCATACGAAACTATACTGAGGGATTCCCGACACCCGAAATACAGTCTGTCATTGAGAATTTTGCGATTCGTTTCCGTGCAAAATTGAAGATTGACACACCCGGTCTATACACCTTTGGGCTCAAGTCAGACGACGGTTCACAACTCTATATTAATGGAAAACTCGTAGTGGATAACGACGGGATTCATGCAGCAAGACATAGACAGGTCAGTATAAAACTTGGCACAGGTATCTACCCTGTTGAGATTCACTATTTCCAAGGACCTCGACATGCTATCGCGCTACAATGGTTTTATAAGCCACCAAATAGTGGCAGACAAATTGTACCCCCCGAAGTTATCTATCTGTCCGACGAACCGTAGGTGCCAGATGCATTGAAAACTATAACAGTGCTTGAGGAACATTAAACGGAAGAAGATTGAAAATATCGGAGCGCAGTAACGGAGAGCCCAAATTCTCACTTGCTGTCGATGGTAATACACTCTATGTTGGGACTTCCAACAGCGGTGTGCTACGTTTTACGCTTGCTGAATAATTGTGACATTGATGCAATAGGATCTTCAAAAGGCGTGTTTCCAATCACGCCTTTTTTAGGATAATATAAAGAACGATGGCAGTGCGACGTTTTCCTTCACAATCAAGGTTTATTACACCTGTCAATCTACGGTGCATCGGTAATTAGATCAGGATTTTACGATTTTTTTAAATTATGCACCCTTTTTGCCTGCGAGATGCGTCTATATTAACAGAATCTGTTATGAGCAACAGCGAGAAAAATTGTCGTTTAAGATAAACCTTATGAAAAATGTATTAGGAGACTATAAAATGGCGATTAAAGACTATGATACGGCAATTCGACTAAAGCCGAGCAAAATGATCCTTATCCTTGTTTATGTTAAAAGAGCCAACGCGAAATTGGATAGCGGTGACAATATCGGTGCTATTGAAGATTATAATGAGGCGATTCGCCTACAACCGAAAAGTTCTGTCATTCTTACTATCACATACCTCAATCGCGGACTTGCGAGGTTCAATATGGGGGACACTGTAGGTGCCATCAGAGATTATAGCGAGGTTATCTGTTTGAAACCGAAAAATGCTACTCTTGCGAGTGCATACGTCCATCGTGCTACAGCGAAATCTAAATTAGGTGACAATATCGGTGCGATTAAAGATTATGATGATACCATCCGTCTTGCTTTAGAGAATACGAACTTTGCTGCCTACGTCTATAGTAGAAGAGCCGCTGCCAAGTTGGAGATAAGCGACAATGAAGGCGCGATTGAAGACAGTGCTACAGCGGTTCACCTTGATCCCAACCTTGCTGAAACTTATGGGATCCGAGATGAGACATTTACTGAATGAACCCACCATTGGCGAGGTTTGAAACCTCGCCAATGCATAACACCCGCCTACACTGTCAATCTTCCCGCTATGCATCGCGCGTTTATAGTAAAGTCCAAAAACATCTGAACACAATAGGGTTTGATACTTCACCGCCGCTGGCGAGGTTTCCTAACCTCGCCAATTCCTTAGTGTCCATTTAATTGTAGGCTTTACTATAATGTCAACCTGATTCACCAAAATCCGTTATAATTTATAAATTTGTATGTTTGAGATATACCAGCAAGGTATCTGAAAATCAGAGATTGCGTTTGACAATAAGACTTTATCTTGTTAAAATGGCACAACTTCGCATTAGGAAAAAATATGAAAACGCGTATTTTTATCATGTTCTTACTGCTAATCACATCTGGTATAACAGACGCTGAGACACCTGACGGCACAATCGCTTTTGATTGTCCTGATGCACCGCACGCCAAATTTCAATTCCATTTTACTGGTGAGCTTATCGCACTCGCTGGCACGACAGCACCTTTCAACACGGTGTCGGACCTCTATATCCGCACATATCACACTGAAGCAGCTATTTTTCATAAATTCGTTGGGTATTATGGTGAAACCTTGAAATCAGAAAACTGGCAAATGCTACAAGAAGATAACGACGTGCTACTCTATATTCTGGAAGTGCCAAATGGACAAAGCGAGCAGTCAAATAACACCGTTTTGGGTATCTTTGCAGTTGTAAAAAGCGACAGCGATGTCCATCTGCTAAACATCATAGGTAATATTCCACCGCAACAGACAAGACAACTCTTAGCGAATCTTGGTCAACTCGGGATAGAGATATCTGCATTAAAGTCGCTTGATGCGCAAACCTTTCAGAGATTTGAAGAACCACCAGAACCGATGCCAGCACCAACTCTGTTGCGCACGACTGGCAAGCAGCCGGATTTTTTTCGCGTAGGATTTTCAGCGAAAAAAGAATCGTCAAAATTCGGATTAACGTTCTCAAGGAGTCACAATAAAACCCTTCATGGACATTGGAATTATTACGGACATCCGATTGAACAGATCCATATTCGCTCTGATAGCAAAGATAATATTGCCCAAATCAGTGAGGCTCTTCAAAAGGGACCCGCTGACATTGAGGAAATAATGGATAGTCTTCCATCCGTAAATACATCTGAACATAAGAAGAAACTTATTGTCCACACATGGGAACGTCTTGCGACAATTAGCATTGGGAACATACCCGATCGCAAAAATGATCCTTTTATGTTGGCGAAACAGTTTCGGACCTCAGAAGGGGAGCCGATCCATGAGATACAGATTCGAGGGCATCGAGACACACATCTGGACGATATTAGAAAGGCACTTGAAAAAGGTCCGGAAGAAATCGAAAAGACAATCAAAGAACTGCCAAACGAGATATCGGCTTTAGAAGAGGCACATCTCAGGATTGAGGAGAAAGGTGATCGGCGCACGGCGATAGTTACCATGGTCGAGAAACCGCTTCCCTTGCGTTTTTATCTGGATAGGACCCCACAGATTGGGTTCAATCGCGTCACTGGGTGGGAGTTAGGTGCCGATATTGATTCCGGTTTTCGGAAACAGAAGCCCTCCAGTGAATCCCTCAGCATTAGTACTCCTTCTGAATTCCGTGGTGATGAGCTCTCAAAATTTTTCGGACGGGTTGGTTACGGATTTGGCGATAAGCAACTCTACTACCGGGTTGGCGGCAGGGCCGCTTGGGGTGAACCTGATTTATGGTACCTTGGGTTAACGACGCAATTCCATCGCACAACAAGCATCATCGCCCCGGATCTTTTTCCCGTTTATGACGATAGAGGGATGTTTGTTCTCCGAATTTTTGGGGTGCCGGATCATCAGAATTACTATTTGAGAGAAGGGATTGAGGTTGCATTGCAATGGAAACCGGTTAGGCAAAGGCATTCGTTCAAACTGGTTTTACTTGCGGAGTCACACGATAGTTTACGCAAAAGCACGGATTGGCACTTCTTCAACTGGCGGTCAAAATCAGAGGCACGTGAAAATCCGGTGATAACGCCGGGTCGAATGCGGAGTACTATGTTAAAATACGATTATAGTACCCGGAACAATTATCTCGGTTGGCACAATACTTTTTTCGTTGAGCACAGCAACCCAACATTTGGATCCAATTTCGATTGGACCCGTTTTCAAACACATATACGGTATGCGTATCCTCTCGGAAAACATCAAATTCGTGTCAGAGGAGTCGTCGGTTCCGCGACAGCACCGCTGCCTATACAACGGCAATTTGTGATGGGGGGTATCGGGACGCTTAATGGCTATCCGCTTTATGAATTTGCCGGAGATGCCGGATACCTCCTCAACATGGAATTTCTCTATAATTTGCCCGTTTTTGGTCTCCAAAATTTTTCTATTGCGCTCCTTCTTGATGGCGGGCAAGTTTGGGATCTCTCTGAAAGTCAGCGAGGTCTCGATCCAAAAGGGAGCATTGGTGTCGGCTTACAGTATGCAACTGATATTGATTTTTTACGGTTCAATGTTGCGAAGGCGTTTGATTCTGAGCAGGATATTCAATTCAATTTTATGATCTTCTATAGTTTTTAGGCAGCATCAATCTTTTATAGACACGCATTGTAAGCACGCCGGGTCCAAAAGCACAGTTGAGGGATAATAAAAAAATGCGAAAACATACAAATCGTGCTTTAGTTATATCCCTTGGTCTCCATGTCGCGGTGATGTTAGCGGTTTCGCCGTTTCTCATCAATCATTTCAATGCGGAGAAAGAGCGCATATCTGCAGAGATACTGGAGGTGGATCCCGAAAAACAGATAAAACGGCGGGTTTTACCGCCACGTAAACCGCTTATGCCGAAGGTGAATGAAGCAGGATCATCAATATCTTCCCCCGCAGCACCGACTTATGCGCCGGAAGTAAACGTATCTAAGGCACCGGTTCATGCCGATGTCGTTCCTGATATTGTCACGCATACCAATATACCGCAAACAGACGCACCCAGTCCTGTTTCCAATGCCAGTTTTGGTGATGATGATACGCTAGCTGGCCCCGTTGTCATCGAAGGACAGCGAGGGAACGGGGTCGGGGGGCACGGGAGCGGGAAAGGCTATAATGGCACCGGCAACGGTGGACATAGGCGAGAGGATAACAACTTTGGAAAACATTTTGCTAACCTTACGCAAGTATCGGATGTCAGTTTCAGGGCAATTGACAAAAGTGATTATCTTTTCACTTTTGTCCGATTAAAATATGGGGGTGGTGTTTTTCTGGAGGAGACGTGGAAGATAGATTGGCCAGATTCAGATCGAAACTTTATCCACCAACTCCGGGAACAGACACCCCTTAACGTTGCGCCAGAAGAAAAGATAATTGATATCGGTTCCAAGGAACTTTTTCGTTATCCCTTTGCCTACATAATAGAAGCAAACCGGCTGAGACTTACGCATGCGGAGGCGAAAAACCTGCGGGATTACCTCTTGCGCGGTGGGTTCATTGTTGTCGACGACTTTCATGGACAAAACCAATGGCACCAGTTTTATGTACAGTTGAAAATGATCTTTCCAGAACGCGAGCCGGAAGATATTCCGATGTCACATCCGCTGTTTCACTGCTTCTATGACATTGACGAACTGATGAAGATTCCTGGATCTGGTGCGGCACGTAGTGGAATAACCTACCAAGGGGCTGATGGATATCCGGCACGGTGTCTCGGTGTTTACGATGACAATCGCCGACTCATGATGATGATTAACTTCAATACAGATCTGGGGGATGGGTGGGAACACGCAGAGGATTCATTCTATCCAGACAAGTATTCAGATATGGCATTCAAAATGGGAATTAATGCTGTTATCTATACGCTTACACCTGAAGATCGCACGTATCAAAACATACCGAAAGTTCCAGAAGCATTGAAAAAACTACAGCGACGGCTTGAGAAAATCAAGAAAATGGAGCGTGATGAGGGCAAATGAGATGAAATACACCATGTGTAGGGCATACTTAGAAACTGTGCCTACAGATGATTAGATTATTGCGTTATCTTCTTGAGGTTAAAACTATAGGGATACTAAGTGGCACTAAAGGAATAACAAAATGCGAAGCCGTACAAATCGCGCCTTATTACTATCATTCGGTCTGCATGTCGTGTTGGTATTGCTGATCTCCCCGTTTCTGATCAATCATTACGATGCAGAAAAAGATAAAATATCTGCGGAGATACTGGAAGCGGATCCTGAAAAGCGGGTGAAACGGCGAGTTTTGCCGCCGCGCCTGCGGTTCATAGCGCGAGCGGCAAATGCTGATGCTGCATCCGATTCCCCTACTTCATCGACTTATGCGCCGCGAGTCAGTGCCCCGAAAGCACCCGTTCACACCGACGTTGTTCCTGATGTCGTTACACACGCCGATATACCACAAACGGATAGCCCCAGTGCTGCTTCCAATGCCAGTTTTGGCGAAGATAGGACAGTCGGAGGTCCTGTTGTCATCAAAGGAAACAGTGGAAGAGGCGGCGGCGGTGCGAGTGTCGGGTTTGAAGGACCTGAACGTCGCGGCAGCAGCATAGGAACACAGTTTGCACACGGGACAGATGGCGTATCAGAAGTCGGGCTTGATGTGCCTACTCGTATAGGTACTGGACTCGGTATTTTTGGTACAGAAGTACAGCCCGGACACGGATTCATTGGAGAGGTTTATGTGCCGGGGGGTGCTATCTCCCGAATGCCTAATTTTGACCGTTTGGTACCTGTCTATACTTTTGTCACAGCAAACTTAAATGTTCCCACACGCAACTATACCGAGGGGTTCCCTACGCCTAAGATGCAGTCTGTCATTGAGAATTTTGCGATTCGTTTCCGTGCAGAATTGGAGATTAACACACCCGGTATGTATGCTTTTGATATCTATTCAGATGACGGTTCGCAACTCTATATTAATGGCTCTCTCGTTGTGAATAACGACGGGATTCATCCAGCAATGAGTAGACAGGGGCGTATAAAACTTGGGACTGGTATACATCCTATTGAGATTCACTATTTCCAAGGACCTCGACATGCTATTGCGCTACAATGGTTTTATCAACCACCAAATGGCAACAAGCAAATTGTGCCACCCGATGTTATCTATCGTCCCGGCAAACCACAGATGCCAGACGCCTTGAAAAAGCTGCAGCAACGCCTGAAAAGGGTTCAACGGAAAAAGGGTGAAGATAGAGAAGAGTAGTAGCGGAGATGTAGATGAAATATACTATTGCGAATGTGTTAGTGCTGTTCTTATTTCTGATATGCTATGCAGTCAATTCGCAACCCGACAACGGGACTGTCCCTTTTGACTGTCCGGACGTGCCATCGTCTCAGTTCCAATTTGATCTGGACAGGAATGTCATCGCGCTCGTTATGGAAGATCCTACCTCTAAGATTACGCCACTATTTAAAAGCGTGAGTAACTTATATCTCAGGAACTACCGAAACCGATCTGGCAATTTTAAGAAGATGGTACAACATTACAGTGAGGCACTCAAAGCGCGTAGTTGGAGTGTATTGGGACGTAACTCGCAAGACGATGCTGAAAAAGTCAATCTTCATCTCTATATTTTCCACCAGAACGAAACTGTTGAAGGTATCTTCGTCGTCGTCAAAGACAAGGGCGGCATTTTCCTGATAAACATTGTCGGTGAGATTCCGCGGCGGCAATTGGGTGAGTTGTTGCTGAATTTGAATCAACTCGGTATCGAGATTCCGAGGTTAATGTCGCTGAAGCCTCGTGATTTAGAACTCGCGCCGCCACCACCGCCAACGCCTAAACCCGTCAAACCAGATCCAGATTCCCCGATTACGGAGAAAAGGGAGACAGCAGAACCCTCCTCACATGAGACCCCTAAGCCGCCGCAGCTTTGGGATTGGTATGTTGATGGCGAGCCGATTAACGAACTACAGATTCAGAGCAAACTCACAGCCCCTGAAGGCACCGACCCGAAGTCAATTGAGGAAACAATAGTAGCCGAAAGGGACAATCTCATGAAACTTCTAAAAAACGGTTCTGGTGAACTCAGAGAGGTTTTGCCGGTGCTCGCGGGCGTGCTTGATGATTCCAGGGGGGTATCTTTACGCGTTACGGAAGAAGATGCGAAACGCATCGCCATAATTAGCGTGACATCTACGCGAAAAATATCGGTGCTGAAATCTATGAAGATCTCAGGTACTAATGGGAAGCAAGTAAATATATCAGTAGACGACAGGCTCGTTTCGCAAGAAGATGAGGTTGATACGCCACCTGCAGCGACACGATTTTGGGCAAAGGATGTCCCGATTCACGAAGTACGCATTCGAGGTAATCAGAAGGTCCCAGAAGCACGCATTCGGCAAACGCTTGATAACGCCTCACCTGACATTGATAAGGCACTTAGGACGCTATTTAGGGTGACACCCTATTTTAAGGAGATAAACCTACAAGTTAACGAGGAAGGACCAAAGTACATCGCCACGATCACTGTAGATGAAAAACCGCTTTCTACGGATGTTTACCTCGGTTTCAATCCTTTGGTAACCTCCGGGTTTAACCGGGTTACCGATTCGGAAGTCGGCACTAACTTTGAAATTGGGAGACGTAAAGAGGTAGGCCCGCTTTGGCTGTGGAGCGTTACGGATTCAGTGCGCAACCAAACCTCGAAACTCTTTGGAAAGGTAAGTAATGCAGAAGGTAATCCGCGTCTGCATTACCGTTTCGGCGGCACAGCAAATTGGGGGAAGCCTTATATTTGGAACTTAGGGATCACTGCACAAATTCACCGATTGACAGATGCAATCGCCCCTGAACTTTTCCCGAATTACAACGATTTGGCTTCTCTGACTTATCGAACTTTTGGCGGGCATGACTATCCAAATTACTATCTACGAAAAGGTGTCGAAATTGCACTGGGATGGGAACCGGTCATGCCGACCCATTCATTCAAATTATCAGTAGTTGCTGAGTCACACGATAGTCTTCAAAAAAGCACAGATTGGTCAATCGCGAATTGGAAATCACGTCGGACAGTGAGAGAGAATCCACCCATAAACCCCGGCAGCATGCGAAGCATCACTTTCCAATACGATTTTGATACGCGGGCAAATTCCCTCGGTTGGCACAATACACTTCTTGTGGAATATAGTAATTCCGCATTCGGATCTGATTTCGATTTTACACGTTATCAATTGCACCTGAGATATGCATATCCGCTCGGTAAACATCGTTTCCGCACCCGACTGCTCTTCGGATTTTCTAATGCACTTCTCCCAATACAACGTCAATTTGCAATTAGTGGACCGGGCGGATTAAGAGGATACCCACTATTTTCACCTGCAAACGAGGCTGAAAGAGAAGATAAGTGGTACAAGCAGTCCCAATATGCTTTTGCAGGGGACCGCGGATTTCTGCTCAACATTGAATATCACCATCGCCTATCAGAGATAATCGATTGGGGTATTTTCAAAAGTATGTTTGCAGTCGTGTTCCTTGATGAAGGACAAGTCTGGCGTGCATCAGATACCAAGTATACCTTTGAACCGAGTGCGAATATAGGCGTTGGACTACAACTCGGTAGTAATGATGTTATTTGGAGGGTCAATGTCGCAAAAGCATTAAATTTCAATACTTCTGCAAAGGAAAGACTTTTACAAGATCCAGGATTTGAAGTCACCAGCATCTGGTATCACGTTTTTTAAGGGATTTTAACCATGCGCACCTTAATAGTTTTTATTGTCTTTATTTTAATTTCTATCTCGGAGGTGCTACCTGCGGGGAGACAGGAGAGCGATCCTCTGTCTACCGATCCCTTCACTTTCGTCCGGTTGAAATACCGCGGGCATCGGAGTATATGGGATATAGATTGGCCCGCTTCCGATCGAAACTTTATTCTGCAGCTCCGCGAACACACGAATATTGATGTGTCGCCAAAGGAGAAGATCGTTGACATCCGTTCCAAAGAACTCTTTGAATACCCATTCGCCTATATGCTGGAGGTGAGTCGGTTGCGTCTCACATCCGAGGAGGCAGAGAACGTGCGCGAATATCTTTTGCGTGGTGGGTTTATCTTGGTAGATGATTTCCATGGCGGTAGGCAATGGAAGCAGTTTTATAAGCAATTGAAAAAAATCTTCCCGAAACGTGAGCCAGAAGACCTCCCGATTTCACATCCACTTTTTCACTGCTTCTATCAGATTAACGAACTGAAACAAATTCCGGGTGCCGGCGCAGCTAAGCGCGGGATGACCTATGAAAAGCACGACGGTTTTCCGGCACAATGTCTCGGTGTTTATGACGACTATGGACGGTTGATGATGATGATTAACTTCAATAGTGATCTCGGTGATGGTTGGGAGCATGCGGCTGAGAGTTTCTACCCACGTGAGTGCTCCGATATGGCGTTCAAACTCGGAATTAATGCCGTTGTCTATTCACTTACACATTAAGGACAGCTCTGTTTGGAACAAACGATCATGCGAATTATTCTATTATTAATTATTTCTGTTATGATGTCTGTACCTGCTGCGCTATTGGACGGAGAGAACGACAGCGATCTATTTACCTTTGTCCGCTTAAAATATAGTGGGCAGTTCACGCGGCTTAGTAGTTGGCGTGTGGATTGGCCCGCATCGGATCGGAATTTTATCTGGCAGCTCAGCAAGCAGACAAATATTACGGTTGCGCCCCGTGAAAAAATTATTGAGGTAGGTGCATCGGAATTATTTGAGTACCCCTTCGCGTATATGCTTGAAGTCGGTAGCCTCAGGTTAAGTACAAGCGAGGCAGAAAATCTACGGGAATATCTCTTACGCGGTGGGTTTATCTTTGTTGACGATTTTCACGGAGAACGTGAATGGAAATGGTTTTATACCGAGTTCAAGAAGATTTTCCCAGATCGAGAACCAGAGGAGATTCCGATCTCACATCCGATTTTCCGCTGCTTCTTTAAAATTGACAAGCTGATCCAGATTCCCGGACTCCGTTCGCTGTTTAATGGTCGAACCTACGAACGCTCCGACGGGTATCCAGCGTATTGCCGCGGTGTATACGATGATTATGGACGGTTGATGATGATGATCAACTTTAATTCCGATCTTGGCGATGCGTGGGAACACGCCGCTGAGGACTACTATCCCCGTGAGTATTCGGATATGGCACTGAAAATGGGTATCAACGCCGTTGTTTATACCCTCACCCATTAGTCAGGATTTTTTCTTTGGGAAGTTGTAATTGGTCTCCATGGCCGATAAATCCTGTTAAACTTTTCGCGTTAATGAGAGTCTAAATCAGAAATCCTTTCGGGGCATGTTTCCATATATGTTCACGTTCCTATCGGTTTCGACACTTAGGTGATGGAAACTCCATCCATCAAAAAGTAGGGAGACAAGAAAGTATGCTCACTCGTAAGCAGAAGTTAGATTTTTATGAAAATGGCTATATCTCTGTTCCTGGTGTTATTCCAAGACTGATGGTAGATGCCGCGCGGAAAGCAATAAATCACTCTATCGGCGCGGTCGGCATGCACGAAGGGGACTTAGAACGGTTTCGGGCACAATCGTATTGCAGCGAGATTCGCAACGCCCCCGAGCTTGTGGATCTTTTCAGCAAGACCCCTGTCCGCCAAATTGCTGAATCATTGATGGGTGAAGGGAATCTCCAGATACCTGGATCAGCACAGGTTGCACTCCGGTTTCCAGGTCCATTACACACGGACCCGAACGAACCGCGTGGACATCTTGATGGGTTAGGAAGTGGCACGAACGGTATGGAAAAAGGGATTTATCGGCGTGGTTTTACTGCGCTTGCTGTTGTCTATCTTGCGGATGTACTTGAGCCATACAGCGGAAATTTTACCGTCTGGCCCAAATCACACAGTTTCTTCGCCGATTATTTCAAAAAGGAAGGCCATGAGGTGTTAGCAAACGGAATGCCGCGACCTGAGTTGCCTGAGGGACCAACGCAGATCACCGGTAAAGCAGGGGATGTCGTCTTGACACATCATCAGATTGTTCATTCTGCGGCACCGAACGCCGCGTCTGATATCCGTTACGCTGCTATTTTCCGGTTACGACATGTGGATTGTGAGAAAAATGGTCATGACGGGTACACCGACATCTGGAGGGAATGGCCCGGTATTCAAGAGGTGATTGACCCGACAGACGCTTAAGATTTCGACAAAAAGGATACGGGTGGGCACACTCGCACCACCCGTCCAGGTTTGCATCACTTCGTATCCTTAATATCTGCCCAAATCGTAGTCAGTTTACCAGTCGATTCAACAGCAAATGGATTACTTTGTCCCTTCGCAAGGATCTCTACCTCCTTTTCGGAGAGTGCGCGATGGAACAGCATGAACTCGTCGAGAAGCCCATTGAACGCCCAGTTAGGTCCAACTGCTGCATCAAAGCAGCGGCTTCGGATCCAATCCCGATAAACCCAAAACGTGCGGCACCCGCGCCGATGACCTTTGAAGCTGTGGCAACTTTTTCATCTAACTCGCCGTCAACATAGATGCGTTTCTCTTTGCCATCAAAAGTTGCGACGAGATGATGCCATTTGTCATCAGCGACATCCGTTTTACCGAACCAATCGTGTATCGGACAACAATGGTCAAAGGCGACAAAAGTTGTACCAGCATTTCCACCGACATCATCACCTACGGCAAAACGGAAGAATTCACTGCGATCCCAAGAAGCAATCATGCCTCTTACGCCCGTTTTAACCCAAGCAGCAAGAGTGATTTCCTCAATCGGATCTTCATACATGAGTTCCCGCACCGAAATATATTGGGTAGCGTTGCCCGGAAACTCCATACATTCTTCGACTTTGCCATCCACAATTTCTAAATTATTACCGTGTAGGAAACCATCATTCCCATTTTCAGACCCGTCTAAAACATCATCACCTTTCAGTGTGTCTTTGTTGAAGCTGTAGTAGATGATGAGGTCTTTTTGACTGACACCTTGTGCATAACAAGCCGTCACCACCCCTGTCAGCATCAGACTTAACACCAAAAACCTGAAAATAAAAGCAGCTTTCATTGAGAGTCTCCTTTATATGTAACACGCGCATCAGCACGTGTTTTCAAAGCGATTAGTATCTCAAAACATAAAAAATTGGCGGGGGACACGGCAGGGCTATTTAGTTTTCGGTTCCGCTTTCAATTTTAGTTTACGAATGTTAACGTTTTTACGAGATATAACGTGAAAATCAAGTCCTATCTCGTAAAAAATATCCACACTTATGAAGTAAATATGTAAAACTAAATGACCCTGGGGACACGGTGTATAACCTATCATTACAATATACAAAAAGTATTGTAAAAAAGCAACAACTTTTTACACACCCCACGACAAGATAGGCGTTGATCGGGATAAACACAACACCTATCAGCACTGCGCGAAAGGTTACGCAGCGTTTAGGAGTCATCTCTCAGGAATTTTTCCAGATAGAACACATCGCAGAATTTGCCTTCAAGTTTCACATGTTTTTTGGCGATGCCGATTTTTTCAAAACCGAGATTGCCATAAAACCGCAGGGCAGGGGTGTTGTCTGCTATCACCTGAATAGCGATCTTTTTGAAGTTTTTCGCGTCGGCAAACTTGAAAGATGCCTCTGCAAGCAATTGCCCAATCTTGCGTCCCCGAAAGTCCGCCTGCATCCATGTTCCGATTGTCGCTACATGCTGCATTGAATCGGTATATTGTGCTAAAGCATCTGGTTCAATAACCTGGATACCGACGATCTTATCCTCTACCTCGGCGACAAATAACGCACTTCGAGCGCACAACCCTTCAATAAAGGCGCGTTCATCTTCTTCTGTGAATGGGTTGGTTAACGCAGTATATTTCCCCTCCAAAATAACCGAGTTAATCACTGACGCAACCGCTTTCGCATCATCTGGTATCGCTTTTCTAATGACGGGTTCCATGTTTTCTCACTATTAGGTATGCCGATGGTGTAGTCGCCTGCCATGCAGCGTCTACTGAGAGATATGTGTTGTTTTATTGATGTCGCGTTTGATGCCATCTACAAAGAGTACAATGCTCGGAATCTGGAGTTCATCCAGCGGTCTCTGCTATAGTTTAAGAATAACCACCCACGCCGAGTAGCATCCGTTCTTCAAGGTCTGCCTCTTTAAGAAAGTCGTGGGTTAACCCATCTTCGGGTTGTGCCCCACCATGTGGCGATTTCCGCAACCACGTCGGTGTATAGCTTAAAATTAACATGCGTCGCTTGGCGTTTAGCGTTGGTAAACCTCGATGCCAGAGATTACCGTGGATCAGAACACCACCACCGGCTTTCACCTGGAGTTGGACCTCACCGTCTACAGAACCGTGTACAGTCGGTGATGCTTTGTCTAAACAGTCATGAGAACCTGGAACAACAGCAACCGCACCGGTGTCTTCGTTCAAATCGTCGAGATAAATGAGACAATCGATACAATATGGACGTGAAAACCAAGGCGGAATAGGGTTTGAAATCACCCGCATGTGTTGATGCCACGGAGTCTGCTGCTCCCGATCCTCACCCGGATAGGTGATGCGAGCACTTAAACCTCGGAGCCGCACAAGGGGTCCCATCATCGCACGTGCGATTGAGAGCGTCGGTTGAAACTTCAAGAGTTCAAGAAATGCTTCGTCTTTATCCATCAGATGGCGCGGAATGAAACCCCAGCCTTTTTTCCCAGCAATCGCACTATCGCGTTTTTCCCATTCTCGTTCTTCTAAGCGATCAAGTGCATCTCTCAACTTTTGGAGTGCATCACCTTGAAAAAGACCTTCTCGAACAAGATAACCGGTCTCGGCAAACGTTTGTAGCTCTTCAGGTGTCGCATGCACTTCAATTTTCCAGTGTTGACCTGTCTCTCCATCCGGATTGTGGTGGTTCAGCACTTCATACTGGCGTATATGTCGTTCCATGTTTCCCTCGATTCGTTTTAGATTGCCGGCATCACATTCCCGCCGCACACCGGAATATATACACCTGTGATATAACTCGCAAGGTCGGACGCGAGGAAGAGGACGGTATTAGCGATCTCTTGAGCAGTTCCGCGGCGTTGCATTGGGACCTTGCTCCAATAATGTTCGTCCGATTCGCTGGATGTGCTTTTTTCGCTGATAGTCCATCCCGGTGCAACTTGGTTGACGGTGATGCCGTGTGCGCCTACCTCCTTAGCAAGCACCCGTAGCACTCCATCCATGCCTCGCTTCCCCGATGTATAGGCACTCTGTCCCGCAAAGTTTTGCATCGAACATTCCGTATTGATGCTGATGACGCGTCCCCATTCTGATTCGATCATCGCGGGGACAAACGCCTGTGCCATATACACGTTATGCAGAACGCAAGATTGGAACTGGCTTTCATAGTCTTCAGGCGACTGCTCTAAAACGGATGTCCAGCTATACTGAATGACAGCGTTATTAACAATGATATCTGCTGCACCAAGTGTGTTCGCGACAGCATCACGCATCGTGTTTATCGAATTTTGGTCCGTGACATCTGCCTGTACAGCGATTGCTCGGACACCTTTCGCAGTGATTTCATCTTGCAGACGCTGCGCAGTCTCCTTGTCGCGGTGGTAACAGATAGCAATATCGGCACCTGCTTCCGCCAAGGTCCTTACCATAACACGCCCTAACGCGCCTGAGCCACCCGTAATTACCGCCACTTTATTGGTGAGATCAATCGGAATCATTTTTCCCTCTGTGCTATTTCTGTAAAAAATCAGTAGGAATACGAGACATCGGATAGTTTCCATTCTCATCCCGATTCACAACGGGTTTCGGAATTTCACGATCCCAGTAGTCTGGTACGGTATTAGGACGACTGTGCCATGCGAGAATTAAGGTGCGCCGAACATCGGTATGATTTTTGTGGGCGGAGTGCAAGATACGAGCATCTGCTATTACCAACGAACCCGCTTTGGCACAGACATCTACCTGATCCCGATGATCGCTGAACATGACTGGGTGATCCTCATCAATGAACCGTGCGCCTTGTTCATGCGCCGGTACCAATATGTCGTGCAAATCAACCCGTTTGAGATGGGTGCCGGGAATGATCTTTAAACATCCGTTTTCTGGTGTCGTATCGGTGAGATAATAGTTGAGAAAAATCGTTTGGGGCCACGGCGCGCAGCTGAGTGGATCGTTCCAACGCATCCAATCTTGGTGCCAATAGAGTGCCGGCCCGCCCGGATCTTTCGTTAGAATAATAATACCACCAGAGGTAGTGAAATCTCCGAATCCGATCTGTTCGAGTCCGTCACGTGCCGGTTCCCATTCAAGTAATTTCTTGATGTGGACGTTATCGTCACCGCGAACATTCACATGTTGCCCTTGGTAGATTACGTCTTCCGGTTGAACATGTCCTACGATCAGTCGTTCTGATTCGTCGCGAAGTTCCTGCAAAAACGCCTCACTCAGAACATCGTCGATAACGCAAAAGCCATCTTCAATCATTTGCTCCCGCTTTTCTAACGCAACTTCGGGTGTCATCACTTACTCCTTTGTCGTAAATAGAGTCTTGAAACTAATTCTGGTAGATTGCAGCTATAAGACTACCATATTCTATAAGAATTTGCGTGAGAAAACAACAATTTTTTCCGATGTCGATCTGTTTATGCTTGCCTGACCAATAATTATTGACTTCCTTTATGCTTTATGTTATATTCTGCAATAGATAGGAGGCATGGCAGATAATTACTCGGGCGGATATTCAAGCAACTTGTGATGACATCGTGCGTGAATTCGATCCACTGCAGGTTATCCTCTTTGGTTCTTATGCGTATGGCATGCCGACAGAAGATTCAGATGTTGATTTGCTCGTGGTCATGGAGATTCCTGAATCACAGACACGTTGTCAAGCAGTGGAGATTCTTCAACGCATCCCACGCCGCTTCAGTATGGATTTGTTGGTGCGTTCACCGGAAGAAATCGCCTATCGCGTCGCTTATAACGATTGGTTTCTTCGCGAAATTACTGAAAGAGGGGAAGTGCTTTATGAATCCAGAAATTTCTACGCGAAACCTTTGAAAAAGGAGAATTGCTGTACGAACCCATTAACGCTGGAATGGGCGCAGAAAGCGGAACGCGATTATGCTGCAATAACATTGCATCAGCAGACGGAAGATCCCGATTTTGATATTATCTGTTTTCATGCCCAACAGTGTATAGAGCAGTACTTAAAGGCGTGGCTCCAAGCAGCAAACATTCCTCACCCAAGGTCGCATGATTTGTTGGTATTATTAGGTTTGATTGTTCCAACCATCCCAAATTGGCAGGCTTGGAAATCAGATTTTTTGGTTATTGCCCCTTATGCCGTGGAATTTCGATACCCGGGTAAGTCTGCAACTACCGAAAACGCAAAGCATGCGGTACAGGTCTGTACCGAGGTGCGTCAAGCAATTCGATCGGAACTGAAACTTCCTCAAAACTAATCAGAAAGGCGGATTTGGCAGATGAAAACGACTGGTAAAACTATAAATACTCCCGTACTGGAGATATCAGAACAGGAACGCGCGGAAGGCAAACCTACGCAAGAAAGTGTTGACGCGGGTGCGCGCCTCTTACGCGAGGCAGGATTGGTAGTTATTGAAAGCGTCCTCCCCCGCGATTGGATAGCAGAGCTTGATGTCGCTATGGAAACTGTACAGAGTAACGAAGAGGAAAAACAGAACGGCGAAAACCCAATGCTAAAAATGCCGTTCATGGATCCACGCATTATAGATAACCCGTTCGCTATGTCGATTCTGAAAGCAGCAATGGGCGAAAAATTCTTCGCGTATCTGCCTTACGGATGCAACAGCACTCGTCCCGGGAGCGATATACAATGGATTCACCGAGATTCAGGGCAACTTTTCCCTGAACTACCATTTGCGCTCCCTGTTACAACAATCGTCGTTAACATTCCACTCGTCGACTTTACAGTAGAAAACGGTGCCACTCAGGTGTGGCCCGGTTCGCATCTCATTGTTGATGACGAGGCAGTCCGCAATACACCCTACAATGTCTGTGAGGAAGAACGCGGGGCAAAGTACCCCTCTTTTCAGTTAGAGATGCCTGCCGGTTCGGTTGTTGTCCGAGATATGCGATGCTGGCACCGGGCGATGCCAAATCGGACAGAATCGACTGTTAGACACATGTTCGCCCTTGTTTACTTCCGACGGCTTCACCATGCCCCTAATGCACCGGGAATTTTCTCAGCACGTGTGTCAGAAGAGATATGGAGCAACATGTCTGAAGAGTGTCAAGAGATATATCGCTTCCATCCACACGATTAGGAACCATAGAGGCGGAAAATGAGACGAACACTATTGATTCATCCAGATATGTCTGAACTTGACAGAGAACACGGATTCTCCAATATCAACGGACCTTCACTCGTTCGTGTTCCAGAGTGGGTAGAGAACCCTTTAGGCAAATATTATCTCTACTTCGCACACCACCGAGGTGCCTATATCCGTTTGGCTTATGCCGATGCTATTGAAGGACCTTATACTGTGCATCGTCCGGGCGCGTTGCATCGTGATAATACTGTATTCCGAGAGGGCGACCACATCGCTTCACCGGATGTACATATAGATGAAGATAACCGCCGTTTCTTTATGTATTTTCACGGGAGTCATCGTGGTCAGTCAACCTGTTGGGCGACTTCGACTGATGGCGTGAGTTACACTGCTTCGGATACACTGAATAAACAAATGGGTCCCTATTATCGTGTTTTCTGGTGGAACGGTTACCCGTATGCGACGTATCACGGTTGGCTAAGTCGTGGACAAACCCCAGAATGGACAACATCGTTCGTTCCGCGAGACACACCGCTCTTTCCGCGTAAGTCGGAAAAAGACAATACCGGTTTCCCGCGTCACACAGCGAATCTCCTTGAAGGCGATACATTAACCGTCTATTATTCACTGTACGGTGATAGTCCGGAGCGTATCCGAAAAAGTACTGTTCAGTTGACAGACGACTGGAACGATTGGCATCCGTCTGAACCGGTAGAGATTATCGCGCCGAAATACGATTTTGAGGGGGTGGATCTGCCGATTAGACCATCAACAGGTGGGTTAGATCGGGAGCGTGTGCATGAACTTAGAGACCCTGCGATCTATTGTGAGGATGGAGACAAGTGGCTTCTCTATTCTGTAGCCGGTGAGCAAGGGATTGCGATTATGCGGCTAAATGCTTAGCCAATACTGTTATTTAGGACAGATGTCTCATAGCAGAGATTTTAACAGTTCCTTCCATTGGCGTAAATGAGTTTCCTTGATGTCTGTATTCTGATTAAAATCTAATCGAAGGTTTTTCGAGTAGCATTCTAAAAAAAGTTTTGGGTTGCTTAATAACCGCAAGTAGTATTTTAATGAAGGAAGGATACCGTTAACAATCACTTCGCAACCGTGTCTTGTATGAATTTGGCGAACTAATAAGTCTATTTGGTCTGTATCATCAACGTTTGGTTCTGCTGTGGTGAGTAGGTAATAACGACACACTTGGGTCTCAGCGAACTTTTGGTAGGCATCTCGAACAAGTGTTGATGAAATTGGGATGTTATGTTTGATTTCTACTGCCTCAAAAAAGTCACCTTTTTCATCCAGCACTTCAATATCTCCAATTCCACCAGATTTGGTGTCTGATGTTGTATGACTCTTCAGTGGTGGAAGTGTCTTACCTTCATATCTTTCAATTGACATCAGCATTTCATAAGCAGAATAGACTGCCAGCACAGGCAGCCGCGAAGCACCAGCAGCGTGATAATTGTACGAGAAGTGATATTTCAGGAGATTCACGATATTGTCAATTGTTACCGTGTCTGATTGAGGTATTTGGGCAGTCCCTTCATCAGCCATTTCTAGTAAATCAAGGTTGACTGTTGATCTTTCCATCAATTTAATCAGGGAAGCAAATGTAGCAAGTAGATATTTTTGAGGATCTGCTCGGTTTTCCTCAATATCGTGGAGAATGCGAAGAAATGCCTCCTTTATAACTTTATCGCGAATACTCCCCTGATATTCTAGGGTATAAGGGTGGACCTGCTCAAGTGATCGTGTCAGCCAACCACTTCCACCCTTCATGGCAAATCTCTGAAACTTCTCACGGATAAAAGGTGTCACGTGCTGAGTGTCAAAACCTCTGCCTGAATAACCATTTGGGAGTCCTTTTTTATGATAGCGGACATCTTGGGTAGGTGTTTCGATTTTTTTGGTAAGGGAGGTAACCAGAACTGCAAGAACGGCTTTTTGGGATTCTGTTTTTTCTACGATGGTTTCAACCCATTTTTGTTGCGACTCCGAAAGTTCAGGATGTGTAGTGTCTCCTGATTCTGCCAGTTGATACGCGTCTTCCAAAATTTTACGGACGTTGTTCATCACTATTCCTCAAATAGGCGAAGATCTTCACCTTGTGTATCTGTAACACGTTGTCTGGCGTATTCGCAATATTCGGTGTTGATGTCATACCCTATGTAATGTCTACCCAATTTTTTGCAAGCAACTGCAGTTGACCCAGACCCCATGAACGGATCGAGCACTAATGAACCAGAAGACGTGAGGAGATGTAAGAACTCCTCCACAACTTCCACGGGATAAATTGCTGGGTGTTTATTTCCTCTGACAGCTGCTACGGACGTTTCAATCACATCTCGCTTGAGTTTATTCCCGTGCATCCGAATAATTGTGAACCCTTTATTCTTCAGTTGCAACGTGCGTCCACCTATCTGGCCACCGAACGGTTCAGCATGAATGCCTCGGATTTTCATCCGAAAATCGTACGTCTGTCCTTGAAGTACCTCTTGGATAACTTCTGTAAGTTCTCGGCGTGCCATAGTCTTCTCTGCTTCCGACAGGTCAGATTCCGTAATGAGTTCAAAATATCGCTGTCCAACTTTAGTACTCTCTTTCCTGTTTCGCTGTTTTGGAGTACTCTCCTCTGCTAAGAAGGCTTTGAGGTCATAAAAATAATCGTCTGACTTGACAAAGTGAAAGAAAGGTTCGGTACCACTGACAAGACGGCGGCGAAATTGACGGGGGGTCGGATTCCGTTTAACCCATGTGACTTCGTTGACGAGTTTAACCAACCCTATCTCCGTCGCGGCAATCGCGAAACGATACGGAACAAGAAGCAAATTGCTTTTCTGATATTTGTCCCCTACATTGAATACGATACTACCATCATCTTTCACAACTCGGATACATTCTCGGAAAAGACGGAGTAGAATATCAATGTATTCGTTGACATCCTTTTCGTTGCCCATACCGCCGCCATAATCGCGCTGTTGAAAATAGGGGGGTGAGGTAATCACCAGTTGAATACTGCAATCTGGTAATTTTTGAATGAGTTCAAGGTTGTCGCCGCACAGAATTTGGTCGATTGGGAGGGATTTGTCAGTATTCTGGAGATTTTCAGGTGTGTATTGCATTTATTGATAGCTGATCACTAAGAACGTTTCTCGATGAGTCTTCCAACAAAAAAGATTAAAACGCCGAGCGTCAGGAAACCCATCTCAACACCCATCGCTTTGGATTCACTGTAGCCATAGGGATTAAAAAAGCCCAAGTAGAGTGCCGTGCCTAAGCATACTATGCCCATCAGTTCCAAAGTTTTTCCGATATAATACACGAATTCTCCAACACTATTTAGTTGTAGGGCGCGGTTTCAGCACCGCGCTCTACAGCAACGAACTAATAGAGGCTTTTGATGCGTCCCCACTGGATTAATTTTTGTTGCTTATTTGGTTCGATTCTCGCCGTGAAGACGAGATCGGGAAGGAATTCATTTTCTTCAGTGTAACCTTCCGGAGCCCATGTGATTTTATGTTGTAGGTGTCCGCTATCGACATCGTTATAAGTAATAAAGAAGCCAATCGTATTGCCCTTACTTGCGATGTCATCAAGTCGGAAACTTAACTCACATGTTTGTCCATCGTTTCCCCATTCCACGCGCGTTAATGGGTGTTTTAGCACACCTGTCTCGTTGCGAATCGGGATTTCAAAGCGGTAAAAATCATCCTTTCGTCCTGAGTGGTGTGGATCCAAGTAAAGGGTAAGATGATCTTCCCGAAGAAGTTTTGTTTGACGCGTTTCAATTTGATCGTCCGCTAGTTTAATTGCCACATAAAGAAATCCGTTTCGCCAGACTGCCGCGAAGGATCCTGTGAAATCATGGGATCCAGGCCAACGTTGCCCGCTAATTAGATCTTGTTCCATTTTTCCGGGGATCGCTGCCTCCCAGGCCGGGTCATCAAGATAGCCATCTACGATAGGGGCAATTGGGGCAAGTTCTGCATTATATTGAAAATTTTGAAGGTTTTCACCTGTTATGTGCCCTAATGCGTAAGACGTTGTCATTAGCAAAAGACTGACTGTTACAATTATCTGTTTGTTAAGGTTCATGAATTCCTCCTTTTCCTATCCACCTTTGTCAGAGGGTTCAATGGAGCTACCTTAGTCTTATTCTCCTTGTCGCCGGAGCAGAATTCAGACAAATGTTCCGACGAGGATCGAACATTTTGTTGCTTCTATCCGCAATTTATTCATTAATTATAGTATACCTTAAAACTTATTCTTTTATCCAATTAAAATCACCAATATCGAGCGTCAGGTTTGCGAATATGTCTTTTTTTGAAAAATCAGTTGAAATTCCCAAAAAAATTTGTTATACTTTTAAACAGGTTTTGAAATCGCATTTTTGTCTGAGCCCAGATTTTAATAGAGAGGCAATTGGTTGTGAATAAAAGTACAAGAAGCATGGTGATATGGTGGATAGTTATTGCTAGCATTGTAGTACTCGGTATCTACCAACTATTCAACCGCAGAGACCCAGTTTACCAACTGGCAACATCTGATTTTCATCAATATATAACGCGCGGGCCAGGTATCTTTGAGGGGTACCTAATGTTGGATGAGGAATGGATTGAAGGACAGTTTACCGAGAGTGCCCTTGGTAGCGTCAGTGATGAAATTTTGCAGAGCGTGGCACCTCAGGAACGAAATGTGCATCTTCCGCAAAATTGGAAAGGTGAATTTAGGGCAAGCCGAGATATGATTGATGATTATGATATTCAAGCGAAACTTGATGCAGCCGGCATCCACTATAATGTTGAGCCGCCATCTAAATTCCCGCAGGGGCTGCTTATCTTCGGGACAACGATCGTACCGCTCCTGATCTTTTTAGGTTTGATGATTTTCCTGTCCCGTCAAATGCAGGGGAGCGGAAACCGAGCACTCTCTTTTGGAAAAAGCCGGGCACGACTCCATTCCGAGGGTCAAACGAAGATAACATTTGAAGATGTCGCTGGTGTGGATGAGGCAAAAGAAGCACTTGAGGAAGTTATCCAATTTCTGAAGACCCCGAAAAAGTTTGAACGTCTTGGTGGCAGAATTCCGAAGGGTGTACTACTCATGGGACCGCCGGGCACTGGCAAGACAATGCTGGCGAAAGCAGTCGCCGGTGAAGCAGATGTACCGTTCTATAGTATCAGTGGTTCCGATTTCGTAGAAATGTTTGTGGGTGTAGGAGCCTCTCGCGTACGCGACCTGTTTGAGCTCGGTAAAAAGAATGCGCCATGTATCATCTTTATTGACGAATTAGATGCTGTCGGTAGGCACCGCGGCGCTGGCATTGGTGGTGGACATGATGAGCGTGAACAGACCTTAAATCAACTGCTTGTTGAAATGCAAGGGTTTGAAGATGTCCTCGGAGTGATTCTTATTGCAGCAACGAACCGTCCTGATGTCCTGGATCCAGCACTTCTTCGACCGGGCAGATTTGACCGGCAGATCGTCGTTGATCTCCCGGATGTCCGAGGCAGAGAAGCGATACTCAAAGTACACACAAAACAACCCTATAAACTCGCGGAAAACGTCAATTTGGCAATCTTGGCGAAGGCGACCCCTGGCTTCTCTGGCGCGGACCTCGAAAATATGGCAAACGAAGCCGCACTGTTCGCCGCAAGATGCGACAAAGAGAACATTGATATGATGTGCTTTGACGAAGCAAAGGACCGCGTGATGATGGGACCCGAACGACGCAGTCTTGTGATAAGTGACGAAGAGCGGCGAGTCACTGCTTATCACGAAGCCGGACACGCGCTTATGTTACACTTCGTGCCGGAGAGCGACCCGAATTATAAATGCACCATCGTTCCACGGGGCAGAGCTCTTGGGGTGACTGCTAAACTCCCGCTTGAAGAACGCCATAACATGAGCAAAAAGCTGCTGCTGGCACATATTATTTTCGCACTCGGCGGCAGGGTTGCCGAAGAGATTATTTTTGGTGAGCAGACCACCGGCGCGCAAAACGATTTCGAGCAGGCGACGGCTCTCGCACGCCGAATGGTCACACAGTGGGGAATGAGCCACATGGGACCCCTCACCTACGGTAGACGGGATGAACAGGTTTTCCTTGGTAAGGAATTGGGCATCCATCAGGACTATAGCGAGAAAACTGCTATTGAAATTGATAAGGCAGTCCATGACATCGTCACAGAGTGCTATGAAAAGGCACGGGGTATTTTGGAAACGAATATTGATGGATTAAAGTTGCTGGCAGGCGCTTTATTAGAACGGGAAACGCTTGTTACGGTAGAGATTGATGAAATTCTCGGACCCCGACCCCAATTGCCAAAACCCATTTTATGAACTGTCGTGGCAAAACGCTCACTTTGGGGAAACGTACCCATGTGATGGGGATATTGAACGTCACACCGGACTCCTTTTCCGATGGTGGGTGCTACCTTGATGTCCAGCGAGCTATCGCACATACGCAATTGATGGTAGAAGAAGGGGCAACGCTCGTTGATATAGGGGGTGAGTCGTCACGCCCAGGGGCTTCACCGGTATCAGTTGATGAAGAATTGGCACGCGTATTACCCGTTATTCGTGCGATTGTTGACACCGTTGACGTTCTTATTTCTGTCGATACATATAAAGCGGAAGTGGCTCAGCAAGCACTTGAAGCAGGGGCACATCTGGTCAATGACATCACTGCCCTGCGCGCTGATGCCGATATGGCATCAGTGGTCGCAAGAATGAAGGCGGGGCTCATCTTGATGCACATGAACGGAACACCGCGCACGATGCAACAAGCACCGCAGTATGATGATGTCGTCAACGATGTTCGAGCGTCACTGCTGGAAAGTATTCAAACTGCTGAAGAACAAGGTATCGCTGCTGAACGGATTGTTATTGATCCGGGAATCGGATTTGGTAAAACAACGGAACATAACCTTGAACTCTTAAAACGCCTCACAGAATTCCGATCGTTGAACAAACCGCTGCTCATCGGCACTTCACGGAAATCGTTTATAGGAAATGTTTTAGGTCTCCCTATAAATGAGCGTGTTGAAGGGACCGCAGCAACAGTGTGTTGGGCAATCGCACAAGGTGCTGATATTGTGCGTGTTCATGATGTCAAGACCAACGTCCGTGCTGCACTGCTGACGGATGCGCTTTACAGATAAATCGATGCACCAACAAAAAATATACGGAATTGGCATTGATATTGTTGAAGTCACACGGATTCAGGAAGCGTCCCGGCGATGGGGGGCACGGTTTGAGCAGCGGATCTACACGCATCAGGAACTCACATATTGTGGGGATAATCCATCTCGGTACTGGCGGCTTGCCGCCCGTTTTGCTGCTAAAGAGGCTACACTCAAAGCACTCGGCACTGGCTTGACGACGGGTATGCGTTGGCAAGACGTAGAAATTCAGGCTGATGGTGTCGGAAAGCCGGAAATCGTCTTACACGGTGAAGTTCAGCGCTATGCTCACGAGCACAATATCAGTTCCGTATTCGTTTCAATGTCCCATACGAATACGTATGCTGTAGCACAAGTGACGCTATGCGCCGTATAACTTAATCTACATTCTCCACCTGATTTCCATATTCTTTAGGACTTACACACTTGCTTTGTAAGTCCCCCTGACAAGGGGGATTTAGGGGGTTAAAAACGAAAAATTTCACAATGCATGCTAAATTTGCGTAAGTCCTGTTCTTAATGTGAGTTCGATTAAACAGGACAGATTGTTCAAGTTTCGGACGGAGCCCTGAAATCACCAAAATATCGGAAACCGAACACATTCTCATGTCTACAGCGTTTGGACTATTGGGTTTCGCTATCTCTATTTATACGAAACGGTTATAGGCGAACAGAATGCTCTGTATAAGTAAAAGTTCTTGGTATTTTACCGCGCTACCCATAGGTGTCAATTTAAGAGAAGAGTTATGCGCTGAATATCCCAGGCCGGTAGATGTGGTTTCCTAACCGCATCGGATCCTCCGCGAAAACCTTCAGCTGTAGCGTGTGCTAAACAGGGTTTCCGCTAAACAAGAAACTGAGGACTGGATTGGGATAAGTCCGGTTCGGTTAGGAAACCGAACCTACCGGGCCTGGGGGACCGCTAAATTGACATGTATGGTATTTTACCGCGCTACCCGACCTACGTCTAACTTTGCCAAAATGCGAAAGCATTAGATTTTAAGGTGTTAACGCGCCTGAATTTCAACTACAGGAGCGGGTTTCCAACCCGAAGAATTTGATGAAATACGTCCGCAATTGTGCCGCAACCGCCTTACTCTGTCTTATAGTCTATTTTTCTGTTTTGAGCAGTATCGCTTCAGCAGCAAATACAACAGCTGCAGCAGACGGGTTTCTTAAGCAGCTGCTAAGTGCTGAGCAACACGGGATGGGTGGTAGTTTTGTTGGGACAAGCCACGGGGCAAATGCCCTTGGCAGTAATCCTGCTGGTATCAGTACGGCGGAAGGGAACCGGTTTGTTATTCATGCAACCCGTTTTCCACGGACTCTTGCCCTGCTCTCTAAACCGAATCACAATGCTAATTACGAGGATTATAGTCGGTACGAACAGCGTGCGTATGGTATTGAAACGCTAAATTACGCATTTCCAATGGGCAAATTCGGTACCGTTGGGTTAGCCCTCGCTTTTGAACAGGCGGGTTCCTTTCGCCGGGTTGATCATAGTGGGAAAGCACTCAACAGTTTTCCCGAAAATAACCTGGCTGTCGGTTTCAGTTACGGACTCAAGTTATTTGGGAGTACCCGTGTTGGTATTGATACGAAATGGCTCCGTTCTAAAGTAGCGGATGCCGATGGAACGGAACATCTTGGACACGGATATGCCTATAATGTTGGTATTAGCCAGCGAATTGGCGATAGAACTCTGATAGGTATCGTTGCAAGAAACTTGAGCCATGGACTCTCCTTTTCTGAACCTTCTATTCCAGACGCAATGGCGCGTACAATTGTTGCCGGCATTGCCCATCAGCACCAAATATCGGATGTAGTAACCTTACTGATCGGTTCAGATGTTCATACCCCCTTCCGCGATGGTATCAGCGCAAATGTCGGAGGTGAAGTGTGGTACCGGCATAGGATCGGTGCCAGAATTGGGTATCTCAGACACACCGAAAAGCGTTATACGCGAGTGTTTCTCTTAGAAGATAGCACGTTTGAAGCAGAAGAACGACTCTGGAAAGCGGAGGGTTTCTGTTTTGGACTCGGCGTTCGATTCGGAGGCATAACACTCAACGCCGCATATACGCCGCAATTCAAACCTATCGCGACAGCGGATGAACGTGTCCACATTGTTCAAGGAGAAGCCGTGTACACCTTTTCAATCGGCAGAACTTTTAGCAAGCCGATGTTGCTATTGTAACGTATGTCTGACCAATACAGAACCGTGGCAGGAATTGCCCAAGCGTATCACGTTGTCAAGAAATCCCGATTTTTCGGAGAGGCAACAGCTGTAGGAACGCAAGCTGAGGTGAAAGAATTCCTTACGCAGGCGCAAGCACGAAATCCACGTGCTTCTCACTACTGTTATGCTTACAGTATTGGTAGTGGCAACGTACTTCGTGAATACGCAACAGATGCGGGAGAGCCTACTCACTCTGCGGGACCTCCTATTCTCACCGCTGTTCGGGGTTTCGGTTTGTCTAATGTTATCTGTGTTGTTGCCAGATATTATGGTGGCATCAATCTGGGTGTCGGAGGGTTAATACGCGCTTACGGGAAATGTGCAAGAGAATGCCTTCAAAATGCAATTATTGAGACGCATATCTTTTATGAAAATTTACATGTAAAAGTCAATTATCCAGACATTGGTAGTGTTGTTACGCTGTGCAAACGCTTGGGCGGGAAGGTAATAGATATAAAATATGAACCGGATCCTATCGTCGAAATTCAGATCCGTCAAAAAATGCTTGAAACCTTCCAAGCACAACTTCAAGGTTATGGAATTGGAACGGGATAGTGCCCATCACGTTTAATGGGAGGAATTTCGTGATGAAAAATGTTGAAATAAAATACACAACGACACATGAGTGGATTGAGGTTTTTGAGTCAGGGGAGTGTAACGTCGGCATCACCGAACGCATTCAGGATGTCTACGGCAACATTGTTTTTGTAGAACTACCGGTTCTTGGCGAATACGAACAGGGTGAAATTATCGGACGTATTGAGACATCAGATGGACGCAATTTCTATATCTACGCACCAGTGAGCGGCGAAGTTTATGAAATCAATACGGCTCTTGATGACGATATTGAATTGCTTAATCGTTTTCCAGAAGGTGATGGATGGATTTGTAAATTCTACATGGAGAATCCGAACGAAAAAGGTGCTCTTCTCAGCTTGCGTGAATACGAAGCGCATGAAGAGGAAGAACTCAACGAAGAGGAATACTTGCCAGAGACTGATTTTTACGAAAACGTTGAGGATTATTAATAGGACTTACGCAATTTACGTTCGTCGCTACTATGTTCCGCAGGGTCCCCGTGCCCTGCGTGCGTTCAGGTTCGGATGGGCACAGGGACCCATCCCAACAGCGTTTTGATGCGTAAGTCCTAATTAAGTGAGAAGCGTTATAATAAAACAAGAAACCTATTCTATTGCCGAAGCGATAAAAATACGCCTCACGATACTCAGTTTCGGCACTGGAAGGATAGTTTCTATTTGATAGCCTAAGTCGTTTAAAGGTTTACTGAGATCTCGGAGGTCTATGAACCCCGCTTTTGGCGCGCACGTCCGTAAGTTGGCTAAAATTTCTGCGTCTTGAGATTTATCTTTAATGAGATTGATGCCGTAAGGTAGGTCGGTTGCGATAGCGTCGAATTGTCCGCGAACCTCTCTTGCATCGCCTAACGCGACATCTGCCGTGAGTCCAAAATGCAGAAGGTTCTTCGTCGTCGCGCCGATCATCCGTAGGTTAAGGTCGTAACCAACTGCCCGGATGCCGCTATGTGCGGCGGACATCACAATTGTGCCGGTACCGCAGCACGGGTCGAGGAGGCTATCCCCCGGGCGCGCAACCAAATTGACAAGGACGCGCGCAAGTCGTGCCGGTAACGAACTTGAGGTTACGTAAGGACGTTGGTCGTGCGCAAGCCACATATTATCAGATTCGGAGAGGAGTCGTCCGAACCAGATTTTTTCAGCCGTGAAAACTACCAGAAAGGTAACCTCTGGGCTGTTTAAGTTCGCACTACCACCAATAACACTGCCGATGTCCCGTGCAAGTTCCATAGAGTTTACCTTGAGGCTCCGAGGCTTTTTCACGATGGACACCCGAAATTCGTCAGCGTGTAAACCCGCGGACCGGATGTCTGAACGGAGTTCAGTAAGGCTCGCTGTTTCAAAAAGGACTTCGCTACAACTCTTTAGATACGCACCACGACGGACATCAACGCGGTGTTCTGAAATCGCGATGCCGTGTGTGTTTGGCGCAGATCCTGTCATAGCCATACACTCGGCAGCGACTAATTCCGTGAGTCGATCTGGTATTGCTGTAAGGTATAGGTATGTGGGTTTTACTTGTAACCCCATCCCTTCGTTGTTACTCCAAAGTAGTTGTAAATTTAATATGAGACCGATTCAACAATTGTATTATATCACTATCAGAAGAAAACTGCAATCAGATACCGTAGCAGGGCTATTTAGTTTTCGGTTTTTAGCCCGATTTTGGACCCCCCAGGCCCGGTAGGCGCGGTTTGATGAAGATTAAATAATTAATTCGGTAATAATCCGACATAGTGTAGCAACTCCTGTGACCCGCCTTTGAACTGTTCCATGAAGTCGCTGACTTTCTCCTGAAGGGCTGTCCAGTCATTGCTGAGACGATGCAGATGTATGACGGCTTGACGCGCCCAGCGCCACAACTTCTCAATCGGATTCGTCCAACAGGCATACGTTGGGAGCTGCAATATCTCAATAGGGAGTTTCTCAAGTGTGCCTATTTTCTTTGACGGTTTCTCGCTCCAATTCGGTGGGGTCGGTCTAACAAACCTCGTCGTCTGTGGCAGAAGTGCTGCCCTAAGATTCGCGTGAAAGTGGATCGCCCGATTGTCCTGGATCAAATAGATGCGTTCAGCGTTTGGATAGCGTTGGCAAATCTGGGTGTAAAATGTATGGAGTGCGACAACCGTGCAGCTTTTGACTTGCTGATAAACAACATCTCCGGTGTGTGGGTTGAGTGCCCCGATGCCATAGCAGGTCTCCTCTGGGAGATAACTCTGGCGTGCCAAAGGACATTTCGTCCCCGTCTCCGCCCAGTCTTTTGCGACTCTCGGTTGTAGATTGAAACCAAACTCGTCTTGGTAAACGACAACGCAAGTTTCTGGGTTTTCACGGGCTTCTTCTAACGCTTGCTTGATGCGAGAAAGTTTTTCAGCATAATCGGTATCAGGACTCCGCAGATATTCTCTGGCACGCTTATAGCTGAGACCCAAGCGTGAGAAGATCTGATGAATGCCGGGGAGCGATAGACCCTCAAGCCACGGCACGACCTGACCGAGACTGCGGAGCGTCCAGCGCGTTTGATGCTCATTGACGCTTCCCGGATCCTGACCGATTGCCACTAAGAGTTCCGACCCGGCTTCTTCGGGCGACTTAGGTGAAAAAGCAGGTTTGCGACCTCGACCGGGTTTATTAGACAACCCGCTAATACCGTGTTCGCGATACCGACGCAGCCAAGCATAAACGGTATCGGGGTCGCGTTTTTTCAACAAACCTCTGTGGGCGACTTCATGTGGAGAAAAGCCTTCATGGATTTTCAACAACGCTGTCGCACGCTCTCGAAGATAAGCCGGTTCGCCTTTATCCCGAAGATCAACGAGGGTTTGTATTTCGTCTTCAGTTAACTCCAACTTATGGTGTTTTGCCATCAGAGAATACCTCCTTTGGCAATAGGATAACACGAATAACAATATTACCGAATTAATATTTTAATCTTCATCAAACCGCGCCGGACTTGAAAAAGAGGATCCAAAAATTTAGACAATCCGAGAATTTGTTTAAAACTAAATGCCCCTGGATACCGTAGGGTGTGTAAATATTTTGTCAAAAGCTTGAGTTGGAGGTTTCCAGCATCGGGATTACAAACCCCTCCTACAAGCAAAGGATTCAAACAGTTTTGGGAGACATCTAAGAGCAAAGTCAACAGATGCGGGTTGTTTTTCCGCTCCAGCGGAGCGGTATTGCTTCGCAGTGAGAATAGCCCGGGTGGTGTTTAGAGTCTTCCGCTCCAGCGGAGCGGTATGTGAATAATCAAGGTAATTCGGTATTATGCCAAAAACTTTACACACCCGATACCGTAAAGGAATACTATGTCACAAACAGAAAAAGTCCGGATTGGACACAGTCCAGATTCCGATGACGCTTTTATGTTCTACGCGCTTGCTAAGCAGCTAATTCCAACTGATCCTTTTGAGATCGTTCATGTTATCGAAGATATTGAGACATTAAATCGGCGTGCACTCGCTGCTGAACTTGAGGTCACAGCGATCTCAGTTCACGCTTACGCTTATGTTGCGAAGGATTATGCACTCATGCCTTGCGGGGCAAGTATTGGTGACCGTTATGGTCCACTTGTTGTCTCCAAAGCACCGATGGACACTCTTGAAGGTAAACGTATCGCTATCCCTGGCGAAATGACAACGGCTTATCTTACGCTGAGTCTCTTCCAACCGAATTTTGAGGCAGAAATCCGTCCATTTGATAAAATATTGGATGCTGTCCAAAAAGACGAAGTGGACGCTGGGCTCATTATTCATGAAGGACAGTTGACTTACGCACGCGAAGGGCTTCACAAAATTCTTGATTTGGGAGAGTGGTGGTATGAGGAGACGGGGCTCCCGTTGCCCCTCGGTGCCAACGTTATTCGCCGTAATCTTGGTACTGAGAAGATACATAAAATAACCGCTCTGCTCAAACAGAGCATTCAGTACTCACTTGACCATCGGGCGGGTGGGTTAGAATACGCGATGACCTACGCGCGGGACATGGAGACTGCGCTCGCTGACGAGTTCGTCGGAATGTACGTCAATGACTACACGCTCGATTATGGCGATAAAGGAAGGGCAGGGGTCCGTGAATTGCTCCACCGCGGTAACGCTGCAGGGATTATACCGCATCGTGTAGATACTGACTTTGTTACACTCGAATAGTCTCCTATAGTAAAACCCGAAAATATGTTTACACTTTAAAGAGCAACAATTCCGTGAATACACTCGCTCGCTGGCGAGGTTTTGCGGTGTACGCACCCAAATGCGATCTGCATTCCTAACCTCGCCAATGTAAAGTTAATTGTGGGTTTTACTATAATTCTGTTTCTGTCAGGGCGAAGTGCTATACTTCGCCTTATATTCGTAAGACAAAACCATGGACACCAAACGTCGCAGACTTTTCCACTTAGAAGACGCTGATGGCAAGAAACTTGCACATGGCGTGTTATATGATGAAGGCAATGTGCAAGTATTGTGGCGAATAGATTGTGGTTACACGGCGGAACAGTATGCATCCCTCAATTTAATACTGGATTTGATACCGGGCGTTACAGTACTGCGCCTTGAAGATACTGCGGCAGAATCAAGAAACGACGGATAGTAGCGGTAATACCAAATTAACCCCATTTGTAGCGCGAGGTCCCTGTGCCTCGCAATGCTGACTTGATCAAAAGACTTCTAATCAAGTTAATTTGTTACTATAGTTTGGACAGTTTCGATCTGTTTGATGTTGAGTTTTCACAGACAAGTCTATTTTATGTGAGTTTCGCGTATAGATGGAACCCTGTGAAAAATGCCGCACTCCAGCGGAGTGCTATGTCTATAGAAAATGGAATAGACGAGTCCCGCACTCCAGCGGAGTGCTATGTGTCGGTGTTCCACATACCGCTCCGCTGGAGCGGAGGTTTCGGTGCGTCTTGGGTCTATAGACATATTGCTCCGCTGGAGCAAAGAGCGTTTCCATTTTCTGTAGCGTCTTGATTTCATTCCATTTAATTTTTCAGTTAACTCATATTTGAAAAAATTGTCCAAACTACCTTGTTTTTGTCCAATAAGTGTAGGAAACCATACTCGCTCTAATCACGCACAAACCTACACACGCATTGAGAAAACAACACCTCAAAAGGTGGCAAAGAACTTCTACACACCTTTGAGAGAAAAAGGAAACCAAAACCACGATTTTTATCGCTTTTCCGGCACCAAAGAGTCCTTGAAAAAGTTGATGTCCAGTTATGATAAGGGTTTCAAAGGTAGGCTGTTGTGATTTGAGACCTTTTAACCCCTCTTGAAAGCAGATACGGACTCGGATTGATAGCCTTTCATTGATCAACTGGATCCCCATGTGCTTGGACGAAAACAAGGAAACTATAGTAATTTGGTATAAGTTAGAACGGCGTGGTTTGGATGGACACCTCTATTTTTCTAACGGAGTCGCCGATCTCCGAGTTTAATGATTGTTCCGCTCTCCTGAGCGATGTACATATAGCCGAGTCCATCTAATGTTACACCCTCTTGATCATCACCGGGTAAGAGGTATTTACTTAAAATTGTGCCTTCCCGACTCATCTCGACTAAGAGATTGGTTGTATCGCTAATTAGGACCAAGACATCATCTTGAGGATCGTAGGCGAGCCCGGAAATGTCGATGAAGTTCATCTTATAAGCGTTAATGATAGAGGCTTCTGATATCGCCGCTGTTTCGGTGCGGAGTGGTACAACGACTTCACATACAACCGAAGGCTCAGCTGTCGCCTTAAGACTAAAGGATTGGTTGCCGACCCAAAAGGTACCGCCCTCCGGGTGCGCAGCATTAGGCACAAAAGCGATCGCCTCAATGCCCATGCCGCCTTTTTTCAGGAGCAGCTCCCCCTTAAAATCTCTGAGGATTCTGAATTTCCTCTGAACCGTGAGCGTTTCCGGTTCAAGTTCTATGATGGTTTCATCGTCTTCAACAGCTGCATACAACAAACCTGTCCTCGGATCCATTGTAATGCCTTCGATGTCAAGTTCATTTAACCCTTTTGTTTGGATGAATGTTCCATGTAGATTGACCTCATGGATGCTGCCTGAATCATCAGCGATAAACAGGCTCCGCCGAACCGGGTGATAGGTAATACCGGAAGGTTCTGCTATTTGTTCTTTTGTAATACTCCCAATCCAATTATAAGGGATCAGTGGTATCGGGCGCGACTCCGCTGTCTGTTGCGTCGCAGACTGCTCCATCTGCCCCAAGAAGTAGACGAGGAGTCCACTGATACTAATGATTAAAATAACGAGGAGCACTCTTTTGTAGGACATCAGGGTTCCTCCGCGTTCAATTTGAAAGGTATTCTTTGCAAGACTGTACCTCTACTTTACCATATCTTTTCCAGTGAATCAAGGAAAAACGCAGCACTTAATATTAGACAGAAGTATACAGTTCCCGGTTCCCAGTTGTTAGCAGTCAGTTTTCAGTCCTCAAAAACCTTTCTTAGATGTTCAACGAATCACGTGAACTGGGTTAGAAAATTCTTAATTCACTGCGTGATTAAGGCTGTCTGCAGAAAATTTTATGTTTTCCTTGACATACTGTCTCTGCTGATGGTATTATATTTTAACTTGCAATTCGTTGCAAGTTACGCCTGAAAACAAGGAGCGCGTTATGACGAACATGCCGAGGCTTGTCGTTGAAGTCTTTGAACATGTGAATTTTCACGGACGCAAGTTGACGTTAATCGAATCAGTGCCGAACACCAGCGTGATCGGGGCTCAAGATATTATCTCTTCGATTAAGATTTATAAAGGGCCAGGGTTCAACGCGTCGCCAAACTACAAAGCCATTTTTCATGAGCATGAGAATTATAAGGGCCGTCGATTAGTTCTCGCGCCTGGGTTTTATCCGAATATTCATGACATCCCCTACAATTTCGGAGATGCGATTACGGCTATCAATTTTAGTCCATCAGCACACCCGACCCCACCAGAATATGGTGCTGTTCCAGTTATCATTGAAGTGTTTCGCGACGTAGACTATAGCGGTCAACGGAGCGTCATTATGCGTGACATCAGTTCCGTGTTTGATATCGGGATGAACGATACGATTTCATCGATTCGTATCCAACGGGGCCCGAGTTTTCCATTCAGTGGATGTCATGTTATTTTCTATGAGCATGTGAACTTTGAAGGTCGTCGGTTGAACTTAAGCTTGAACTCGCGAGAATTTCAGTTGGGGCTACGGAACCTCAGATCGCTCCCGCATTCGCAATCATTCTCGGACATTATCTCTTCCATAAAAATTGTACCGTTAGGTGTATTCCGGGTCCTGATTGTTGTCAGTGATAGTCTGACAAGCGAACCAGCAGTGTTGGAATCGCTGACTACACTTGAAGGGTTGGAATTCCAATTTACAACCGTGCATATCAATGATAACCCTGAAAATCGGGGTGATCCGAACAATGCCGTCAAACTCTCAAGTATTGTGCTTTCAAACTATGACATCATCTGGTTTACATGGAACGCGCCGGGCCATGATGGTGAATATTTCGTCGAAGATGCTGACCAAGCGATTCAAGAATTTGTCCGAAAAGGTGGGGTTGTCTGGGCTTCTGCTATGGATAATAACATTGTACCACCTGACGGTGTGCATACGACTGAGTCCGCGTGGCGCGGTGACTGGTTGCCTGTCAACAGACATCCAATCCGTGTGATTAATTCCGAGGACTGCAACGTCCGGGTTACTGATGATGGACAGAAAACCGGCATGTTTACCTGGCCCCACAAAATTAATGTAGATACGTTGATAACCGACGATCACTGGGTGACAGATGATCGGAGTTACCGAAAATTGGCAGTCAGAGAGGATAACGGTGATGCTGTCAGTGTGCAGCTGCAATGGGGCGAGGGGTATTACGTCACTTTTGCCGTGGATACCCGTGATCCGCATCGTACCTCTATAGCGAAACCTCTCATTGAGAATGCCCTATGTTACTTAGCAAACCTCGCGTGGCAGACCTCTCCACGTCAGCCGCTCAAAGGGCGATACCGGACGCACCTCAGTGACAAGGAAATCTTCCGGTAAAAATGTGTAGGCGTGCCTTAAAAAAGCACGCACCCGTGCCTCCGCACTACCACTCTATAGGAGAATTGAATGCGTTTCATAGCTGTTATCGTCTTCTTAATTGTTGTGGCAATCGCCGTTGGCTGGTTCGCCTTTGGAAAACTTGAAAGTTTTGGGCAGGACAATATAATGAAATGGTTAACGTTTGCTCTCATTATATTGTTCGCTATTTTGGCTGCCTTTGCCGCTGCAGTTATACGCTACCGGATACCGAAAGCCGATGTCGCACTCGTGCGGACGGGTGGTGCAAAAGAGAAAATAAATATCACCAAAGGCCTCTGGGTTAACACAATCATCCATGAAATCAAAGAGATCTCTCTCAACACAATGCGGATTGAGGTAATCCGAGAAGGGCCTGAGGCTTTAATTACTTACGACTTCAACCGTGGTGATGTTGAAGTTGTTTTCTATCTTAAAGTTGAACCTGTGGAGGATGGTATTTTACGCGCAGCACAAGCCCTCGGTGATAAATCAATGACACCGGAGACAGTGCGTGAACTCATTGAACCTAAACTCGAAGGTGCGTTGCGAAGCGTAGCAGCTGAAAGTGAAATTCAAGACCTCCTCCAGAAACGCCAAGAGTTTGCTGATAAAGTACAAGGAACATGCGGTGAGGATTTAGAAACCCAAAACGGCTTGACGCTTGAGACTGTATCCATCATTCGCGTAGACCAGACACCTGTTGAAATACTTGATGCCGAGAACCGATTTGATGCTGTCGGTATTCGTGAGATTACGGAAATCACGGCTGAGCAAGAACGGGAAAAGATAGACATCATACAACGGAAAGAAGTCGCTATCGTTCAAATTGAGGTTGCTGCGCGTATAGAGAAATTTGAAGCTGAACAGGAGCAGGCATGGGCAGAATCCGATCAACAAAAGAATATCTCGATCTATGCCGCTGAACGGGAAGCCGAAACCATCAAATTCCAATTTGAGATGGAACAGGGCGTGCAAGAGCGCGAATACGAGATGAAGCAAGAGGTAGAGAGCGCGCGTATCACACAGGAACAGGTCGTCCAAGAACGTGAAATTGAAATGAATCGAGATGTTGAAGTTGCTCGTGTCCAGCAGGAACAAATAGTTGCTGAACGTGAGATTGAGAAAAATCTCATCGTCGAAACGCAACAGATTGAACAATCTAGAGTCGTCCAACTCGCTGAAATTGAGCAGTTCCTGACTGTCCAAATGCAGAAAATCGAGCAGGAGCAGACTATTGATGTTCGAGAAATAGAAAAGCAGCTCATGGTAGAGAAGGCACGCATCGCCCAAGAAGAGGGTGTGATGCTTCGCGATATTGAGCGTGAGTTGACGGTGCAGACGGAACGCTTCAGTCAGGAACAACAGGTTCAGCAGCGCGAGATTGAGAAAAACCTCGTCGTTGAAACCGCACAGATTGATCAGCTACGACAAGTGGAACTCGCTGAAGTCGCCAAAATGTTGATCGTAGAGATCGCGAAAATCGGGCAGGAGCAACAAGTAGAGACCCGTGAGATGGAAAAGCAGCTCATGGTAGAGAAGGCACGCATCGCCCAAGAAGAGGGTGTGATGCTTCGCGATATTGAGCGTGAGTTGACGGTGCAGACGGAACGCTTCAGTCAGGAACAACAGGTTCAGCAGCGCGAGATTGAGAAAAACCTCGTCGTTGAAACCGCACAGATTGATCAGCTACGACAAGTGGAACTCGCTGAAGTCGCCAAAATGTTGATCGTAGAGATCGCGAAAATCGGGCAGGAGCAACAAGTAGAGACCCGTGAGATGGAAAAGCAGCTCATGGTAGAGAAGGCACGCATCGCTCAAGAAGAGGGTGTGATGCTTCGCGATATTGAGCGTGAGTTGTTGGTGCAGACCGAACGCTTCGGTCAAGAGCAACAGGTGCAGCAGCGTGAGATTGAGAAGAACCTCGTCGTCGAAACCGCACAGATTGATCAGCTACGGCAGGTCGAACTCGCTGAAGTTTCCAAAATGTTGATCGTAGAAATCGCGAGAATCGGGCAGGAGCAACAGGTAGAGACCCGTGAGATAGAAAAGCAGCTCATGGTAGAGAAGGCACGCATCGCTCAAGAAGAGGGTGTAATGCTCCGAGATATTGAGCGTGAGTTGTTGGTGCAGACCGAACGCTTCGGTCAAGAGCAACAGGTGCAGCAGCGTGAGATTGAGAAGAACCTCGTCGTCGAAACCGCACAGATTGGTCAGATGCGGCAGGTCGAACTCGCTGAAATTGCTAAAATGTTGTCAGTAGAGCAAGCGCGTATCGGGCAGGAATTGCGTGTTATCTTAAGTGATGAAGACCGGAAAATTGAAGTTGCTAATAAACAACAAGGAACTGCACTCGCGGAGAAGGAAAAGTTAGTCGCGGAAGCTGAACGTATGGGTGCAGAAGTGAATGTGACAGCAACTGAGCAAGTGATGGGGGCGGAGTGGCAGCGTGAAGTTGCTGTCATCAGTGCAGAAGCACAAGCACAACCCATTGAACGTCTCGCTGACGCGGTACTCGCCGAAGCCCGTGCGAAAGCACAGGGTGAAATGGCGGAATATGAAGCGCGGAATGTCGCTGAACAACGCGTCCTTGTCCAAGAGGCGATCTTAGAACTCATTAATGATGCGGATAATATTATCGAGCAGCTTATGAAGCCGGTTGAGAAAATTGATAGCATCAAGATTCTCGATATGGGTAACCACGATGGACAAAGTGGGGTCGGACGAAGCAGTATGGGGAGACTCGCGAACGCTTTGCTTGATACAGGGGCTATCTCTCCGATGCTCAAGGAACTGTTTAACTTTGCAGACGTAGACGCACAACAAATTACAGACAAAATTGCTGAGTATCTGGCTGATCTTGTCAATCGTCCGAGTTGATTTTCTGACTGTCCCAAAAGTGTGAGTTTTTTATAGCACTTTGGGGCGCGACTCCTAATCGCACCTGTCTTTATAGGAGAAAACATGCGACATGAGAGACGACAAACATCAGCAAAACGGCATAAAAGCCAGCGTTGTCGCACCTGCCGCTCCAATAATGGCAAACGTGTCTGCCCCGCTCTCAGCGGTATGTTAATCTGTCCAGAATGCTGTAAAGCCAAACGCGCAAAGATTCCTGGATGCGATGCGAAATGCCAGTATTATGCCCCGCTCGTTGTGTCCAGCAAGGTCCGTAGGAAATCGAATTTTCCGCTCCATCGGTGCCTAATCAGCCGTTCCAAAGACACCGGTATGTTAATCGTGGTCGGCACTCGAAAACGCCCGGACGGCAACTTGAAAGCAATGTTTCTCTTGCTTGATCTATGGAAGAAGGGGATCCGAGACTGTTTTTTTGATGCTAACCTCTCTGAAAAACAGTTTGAGAAAGTTTCTCAAAGAATAGCGAAGAGTTACAATCTCAGTGAACCTATAGAACTGCACGACACAGATGAACCTGAGGAAGTGATTCGGCTACCGAAGAATACGCTTGTTATTGAAGCAGATAATGCCATCCATCTTGATAAAGGCGTGAGAATAGTTGATCACGAAGAGGCCTCTGGTGGCAAAGCGATTGACAGTATAAATGGTGCGCGCGCAATACACGAAATTTATATCCCTAAAACTGGGAAGTGGTACCTCTGGGCGCGTGTCTTCTTTGAATATAGCAAAGACTCTTATTGGGTCGGTATGGATGACGCACAGCCAAAGCCGTGGGATAGGGACGGCGGTCCAGGTGCCATAAAAATTTGGTCTGAACCTGATGATACCTCTAAGTGGGGACGTTGGCTCTGGAATACCGCGTCAAACGACACAACCGGTAACAAACCGAGCAACAAACCCGCTTTTTTTCATATCAAACGAACTGGCTACTATCGCCTCTGGTCTAAAGGGAGAGAAGACGGTTCACGCTTGGATCAGATTTTGCTCACCCGCACCCGAGATTTCAACGCGCAAACTGAGACAAAAGGGAAACCCCTGCCGCTTAGGTATTCACCACACCTCTACGAGTCAGCCTCTATTCATGAATGTCGAAAACTCATTCGACATGCTGCGCAGATCGCGACCGCTGTCAAGACTGAAATACCTTGGGAATTCACATACTGGATCCGAGATATATGGGGGGACATCGCCAAATTCCCTGAAACAGAAGGGTCGCTCTACAAATGCCCGAAATGTGCGGCGGATCTACCACAACAGACAGTCGACCTCATCATGCAACACGCCCAATCCGATGATATTCAGTTCTATATCTTATGCCGGAAGTGCGGAGGTGAATTTGATTAAGCCGGTTGTAATCCTTCGCTGTTCCTTACACTTCATACGAATAAGAACTTTGCAGAGGTTGATGATTGGTATCGTCAGTTTACTTCTCTTTTCCCCGTTAAGCATCGCCGCCCCACCGAACCCCTATCTCTTTTTCGAGGAAGATCCTACGAGTGCGGAATTGGTTCCCAAGGCACCTCAAAGCGGCATTGAATTTCTTGAAGGACTGGAGGGCTGTTGTCTCGCTAACGAACAAGGGGTCCTGCAGTCTGATGGTATAGAATACGTTCTCGCCTTGAAGATAGATTTCTCTGATATGCCCGGACGCAGAGACGGGACGGCGTTTGATAGATATCTTTTCGCAACAGAAGGCGTTTCCCTCAAAACCTACTATCTCGAAAATTCTTATGGTCAGATGGATATCCAGCCAGGTCCGATGGGCGGTGTTGTCCCCGGAGGCAACACTTGGATTCGCGCAAAAAAACCGATGACATATTACGGCGAAGGCGTAAGAATATTGGAACGCTATCGGGAATTAGTTCGGGAAGCTTGCGACGCAGTAGATGCAACTGTTGATTTCTCGCAATATGATAGAGATAAGGACGGAATCGTAGATCATGTCTTCCTAATCCATTCAGGGAACGACCAAGCATCTACCGGTATTATTGATTATGACATCCAGTCCGTTCTCATACCTGCCGTTAACGCTGTTCACGACGGGGTCCGTGTTAATACCGCTGCGGTTGTTGCTGAAGAACCAGATTTTGAACACCCACACTTAGGCATCTACTTTCACGAATTCTTTCACGATTTCGGTGCACCTGATGTTTACGGAGTCTTCAGAGGTCCATACGACCATAAATGGGGACTGATGGGCGCATTCGGTCCCTATCAAGGTCCAGAGGCATTTGGAATTGGGAATGGCTTGGAACCGAGTCATATCATCGGGTATCTCAAATGGGATTTTGATGCCAGACCCCAAAACGGCCGCCTCGGCTGGATCCAACCGGTTCAGATAACTGAAAACCAAAAAATCGATGTACCCAGTTTTGAGCTCGGTCCCAAAACAAATAAACTTTTCAAAGTTGATATCCATTCGCCAAGCAACCCAGTAAACAGAGAAGCAAGGGAATTTTTTCTGATAGAAAACCGGAACAAGATGTCAGGTGCAACTTTTGATACCTATCTGCCGGAATCAGGTATCCTAATCTGGCACATTGATGAAACGCATCCGTACGCAATTGGGACTTTTGATGCCTCACATCAGGTATGGCTTGAAGATCCAACAGACCCGGAACACCTCGGTATCTTTCAACAAGATGAGGCTGAATTTATAAATGTGCAAGCCATAACCGATGGTGCTGCTTATTCTTTAGATGATGGACATACAGCCTTTACGCCTGGCACCGCACCGAGTAGTAATGCAAACGATGGAACTGTTACGGGTATCTCAATTACTAACATAGGACCGGAAGGGTTAACTATCCCGATGCTGGTATCGTTTGGCGACACTTACGAGCCTAATGATACGATCGTGACAGCGTTCCCTATCAAATATGGCGAAACTTACGAGTCTTTCATTTTCGACTCGACAGATGTACGTGATGTTTACAAACTTGAAGCTATCCGTGGAATTACGATTTTGGTGACATTGGCTGATATTCCACCGCATAATAAATATCGGTTGTCCCTCCACACGGAGACTGGAGAAACGTACGCTACTGGCGAAAATGCTACCGAGATTGCTGGGTTGAAACTCATTTATCAACCTGACAGGACAGGCACATTCTACCTCGTTGTCGAATCAGAGGAAGGATTCAGCAGTGTTGATTCCTACCGGTTGCGGGTAGAACAACTTCAGGCCGAAACATTTGCGTTTGAGGATACGCGAGTATATCCGAATCCGCTGCGCTTAGCCGGCGAAACGATGACCTTCCTCTATCAGCTTTCTGCCTCCCAAATCGTGGATAACGTTGACCTTGAGATATTTACACCTACAGGTGCCCTCGTCTATAAAGAAGCACACCAAAACGTATTCTCGCAAGGAAAATTTGAGTGGCGCGGTGCCAATCTTAGTGGTGCTCCTGTTGCATCTGGTATCTATATTTATCGTATCTCCGCGAAGCAGGAGGCGTTACTTATCCAAGAAATTGGGAAACTCAGCGTTGTGAAGTAAGCTCTACGAATTCTTCTCACATATTTCTTGACTAAAAATTGTAGTTATGCTAATCTAATAAGACAACATTAGTTTTAGACGCGCGATTTCGACTTTACTCCGGCGTTCGCAAAATCAGCCATAAAACTCGTATGCTGATCCGTTGAGTATCCCGGAATGCAAAGCGAAAATGAATGTGCCATTCGTTGAATGGCAACCAAGGAGGCAATATTATCAATGAGATGGTTGAATAAATTTACACTACTCAATTTCGTCTTACTATTTGCGCTCGCCTTTAGCGTTGCAGGTTGTGGTACTGCACTCAGCAATTTGTCCGCGATTCAACCTGTGCATAATATAGCGAAAGCGATGATGGAAAAGAATGAAAACCCGAATGAAGAGGTGATTGTCCCAGCCGTCCCTGCTGAGGTACTCGCGAAGCCGGTCCTGGACAAACACGGTATGAAGACTGTCGGATTCTGGATTGGGAAAGCACGCGATGCCAATATGGAAGCCTTAACTTACGTATTCGCATTCAACGAATACGAGCACTCAGACGACAAATGGAATGACTTCCTTAACGACTGGACTGAAACCAAGACACAGATTGAACTCGGTAGCAGCGACAATAGAAAAACAGTCGATGTCATCATGATGTCGGATTACCCCCAATTATTTGATGTTCAGTCAAAACAACCGATTTTGACGCAAACACGGGATGGGATTACAGTTTCTATCGCTTACTGGCGACGGACGGACTTGGACCGGAAGTACAATCGCGGGAACGCATTTTCACCTTTTTATGAGACCGAAGCACTTCACCAAGGTGACAAAACAGATGTGTTTTATGTGAAGATTACTAACAATCGGAACGAACATATCATCTTTCATGTCAAAAAATGCAAGATCATCGATCAAGGTGAGAATATCTATAACGGCATGGATTACGAGGATTTAAAGGAACGTCTTCTCTACATTCCACGTGCAACAGGACTCTATGTCACAAATGGAATGGAAGTCGCACGGCGAATTTTGATCGAAAAACGGATGCAAATTGTTGAAAAACAGGTTGGTAGACACCGGACAGGGGTGCGACCTGGTGAAAGCTCGGAAGGCTTCTTGCCGTTTACACAAACCAAGGGGAACGCCTTAGAATTAAAGGTCATCCTACCGATCGAAAAGGCTCCACCGTCAGGTGCGGCGCAACGCTATCAAACCATAGAATTCGAGTTCCCTTTCACACATAATCAAGGGATTCGCATTGCACAACCATCGCCTAAGCGTTATTAGGTTAGCTTGGTGCGCACTCTTGTACTGTGCCAATTTCACGGTTGCCGCACTACGCTAAAAAAGAAACTATTCGCACATATTTAGATGCTCGCTGTGGCGTACACGGCGGGCATCTTTTTTACTCTTCCACGATTTCGCAGTCTGGTAGCGAATCGAGAAACTGCTTCCCATAACTTCTTGTCTTAATGCGTGGATCAAGAATAACAACAATCCCTTTGTCGGTTTGTGTACGAATAAGCCGTCCAAAGCCCTGCTTGAGGCGTAAAATTGCCTCTGGTAAACTGAACTCAAAAAACTCATTCCCACCTCTTTCCTTGATCTGTTTCACGCGCGCCTCCATCACTGGATGCGTCGGCACCTCAAACGGCAGTCGAGTTATGATAACATTGCTCAGTGCTTCACCACGTACATCGACCCCCTCCCAGAAACTGGATGTGCCGAATAAAACGGAGTCAGTATCCTCACGAAAAGCCTGCAGCATGTCCGTCCGCGAGAGTTCACCGCCCTGTTTGAAGGTGCTAATCCCTATATCTTCTAAGTCGGGTGCGACAGCCTCATAGACTTCGTCCATCATTTTGTAACTTGTAAAAAGGACGAACGCTTTGCCGTGTGTCATCTTGAGGTAATGTTGAATTTTACGAATCACCGCCGGTATAAATTCGCTGCTTTTTGGATCCGGCATCCCCTTCGGGATGTGAATCTGGACCTGCTCTTTAAAATCAAATGGTGAGTATGCCAGAAGTTCGCGACACTCTTTTATCCCGACCCGCGCTTTAAAATAAGCAAAGTTGCGATTAGTAGAAAGCGTAGCACTTGTCATCACGACGCTATTTTTTTCTGTGAACAGGTGATCTTGTAACATCTGGTTTATATTCGCTGGTGTGGCGTTTAGGAGCATACGTGGTGTCCGCCCGCGTGTTGATATTTCTGCCCAATAGACATAATCTGGGTCACTTTGCCGGATTATCATATCCAATTCGTCCCGAAGACGTTGGCAATTGCGGTGGTGCGCGGTAATCTCCTGTTCGTCATCGTCTGTTGTAGCGTCGTCCCGGAGACGTTTCAGCGTTCGCTCAATGTCCACAAGCGGAGCATCCAATATATTTTCGACAAAATCACTTTTATTGATACGCTCAGTGAGAGTACCACCGTGTCCTCCGCCCTCAATTTCTCCGACGGCATCAATAATACTGTTGAAAAGCTTATTCGTCTGCTCACGTGCTTCTATAACTTGATTCTTCAATTGTGGCGAGTTGAAATGTGTTGCCAAGCCATCTTCGCTCCGTTCATTGTAGAGAGAATCAAGAAACCATTTAACACGAGTGTTGTTGAAGTTAACGCTTGCGTGGCTGGTTGCTGTGGCTTCGAGATGATGCGCTTCATCAATGATGAGGTAATCGTAATCAGGCAAGATCCCGGTCGCTGCGTCGCTATCCTTACGGATTGTGAGATCGCTAAAAAGGAGGTGATGGTTTACGATGAGCAGGTCGGCGTTGTGCATCTCCCTTCGGACTTTGAAATAGAAGCACGTATCATAGGTCTCACAGTTGCGCCCGAGACAATTGTCCCTGTCGGATGCAACCTTATCCCAAATCTGAGAGTTAGGCTGCCATGGCAAGTCTGCCCGACTTCCATCCACTGTTAGGTTTACCCATTCTTTAATTTCCGAGACTTCATCTACTTCTTCGAGCGTATCAAACAAACCACGTTCATAATTGAGTAAATTTTTGAGTCGTCTTCGCGAGAGATAATTGCGTCTCCCTTTTGCGAGTACTACATTGAAGTCGCGAGGGAGGACCCGTTGCAGAAACGGAATGTCTTTTGTGACAAGTTGTTCTTGTAGACTGATGGTGTTTGTGGAAATGACTACCGTTTGTTCTGCTCTAAGCGCAAGGGAAATCGCCGGAATTAGATACGCGAAACTTTTACCTACACCTGTTCCGGCTTCAACAATCAGGTGTTTGGAGTCCGTCAAGGCTCGAGACACTTCGTGTGCCATCTGCAGTTGCTCTTGACGGAATTCATACCCGTCAAGATGTTGCGAGATAAGACCGCCCGGACTAAAAATTTCTCTGAGCGTCAGGGATGTTGATGTTGCCATATATTTACATCTCACAGAGTGAGGTTTAGCATGTGCCAGTTTCAGGTGTGATTAAACGGAGTTGATCAAAGGCCTGTACTTCGGTTTCCGTATCTCTCTTAATCAATCGCTAAGGTTTTAGCTGCATAGTTATCTTTTCTGTGCCGTGACTGCTTTTGACATCAAGGACAAGTTCTTCAAGTTCTTGCTGCTGCTTTTGAAGGAGTGCCTCAAGTTCTTGGACACTGTTGATATTTTCCCCATTAACAGCAGTAATGAGCGTGCCTATCGGAATCTGACTGTTTTCTTGGACCATGTCAACGATAACGCCGCGATCTTTGTCGGTCAGATAGGTGTACCTTTCAAAATCGCCTTTTTCTAACTTCCGCACTGATAACCCAAGTCGTCTCCAGGTGACGGAATCGATTTCAACAGGTCTTCCTGCGTGTAGTGCGGGCATTTCCATTATTGTTACATTGAATACCCGTTCATGTCCATCGCGAAGGACTGTGATTTTCGATCCCTTACCGATTTGTGAGTCAGCGACTAACATTTTAAACGCACCTGTATCTTCTATTTTTGTCTCGTTGTATGCAATGATAATGTCGCCTTGCTGTAAGCCACCAAGGTGAGCAGGCGTATTTTTGAAGACACCCGAAACGAGAATTCCTTTCGGAACTTCATCCATACTAATCCCAAGAAAACCTCGAATGATCCGTCCGTTTGCAATCAGCTGCGCCCCAATCTTTCCGACGAGGTTGCTGGAAATAGCAAACCCTGCGCCTGCTCTAACTGCCCCAGTTGCTGGTGTGTTGTCAGCACGCCGAATTAAGGAGTTAACCCCAATTACCTCACCGCGGATATTCAATAGCGGACCACCGCTGTTTCCAGTATTAATCCAAGCATCTGTTTGGATAAAATCCTGATACCGAATAATGCCCCTCTCCGGAAGGAATGAACGTCCTTTGCCACTCACAATACCGGTCGTTACGGTATAATTGAGTTGGAACGGATTTCCGATAGCGATCGCAAATTGTCCAACTTGGACTTCTTCTGAATTTGCTAACGGAAGGACAGGTAGATCTTCTTTAGCATCAATTTTTAAGACCGCAATATCCGTATTGCGATCTACGCCGACTAATTTCGCGTCAAATTCGCTTTCATCAAGCAGCTGCACTTTGATAATTGTTGCATCCCGTATCACATGTTCATTTGTGAGAATATATCCATCTTCGCGAAAGATGAATCCAGAACCCTCTTGTCTCTGAAGTTGACGCTTTTCTGTTCTGCGGAATGAAATTATGCCGACAATCGCAGGTGTGCTGCGTTTGGCAACACTCACAAAAGCGTTTTCGATTGAACCTAACAGTTCAACATCAGTCGGTGGACCTTTTGTGAAAGCACACGAGGAGATGATGCTTGCACTGACGAGGAGAAATAGCAAAGTAAAACAGACATAGATATTTTTTTTCATTAGATTCCTCTTTTGGTATGGATAGTTACGTTGGGTAACCTCTGGTTTGTTTTCAGCATTGGGTCCTTTTGGTGTGGCGCGGTTTAACCGCCGAGAAAATAGAAAAGTCTACTTGGTATCAACGCACTCGATTCAGTGGCTAACCAACTGCCTCACAGGATTATTAGGGACCTCTGTAACTTCAGCAGATTTAATGAATTCAACCCTGTTACCACTGATTTGCTGGCTATGTCCTGAGTGTTCAGCCATTTTCCATGCCTTCTGTAGTCTACCTTTGTATAGTCTATTTTAACATAGTTACTCGGAATTTGTCAAAATGTTTTTCACTATCGTAGAATCGCTAACTTCTCCAAGTAAGTATACGTCTCTCCTTTTGAAACAACTGAAATATGGCACACATAAATACCAGGAGACACCGCTAACCCATAAGATGTTTGCTGGTTCCACCACGTGCGCCAGAGGCTTTGATTCAAACGGTCAGCAACACCTTCAATTCGTTTTATTAGGTTCCCATCTGAATCATAGATAAACACCCGCATCTCAGTTATATCAACATTTGCTGCAACGCGGAATTCAGTTAGCGTGTCTGAACGCGCCGGATTCGGAAAAACCACGACCTCCTTCCACGCGAAGACTTGTGTCAAAATAATGGACTGCACAACAGAGACTGCACCAAGCGGATACCGTGCTATCACTCGAAGGGTGTTCTTCCCCGGTTTCAACGGCACCGTTGCTGTATAAGTCTGTGTTTCCCGATCCAGTACCGCTTCTGCTTGACCGGGGTAGATAACGATGTCGATTGGGAAATCTGAATGGAACGTTCCTGTGATTTCTAACGCATCCTCTTTGGTGGTTGCTGGAAGTTCCAGCGTTACGCGCGGTATCTGCCGCATTGGATGAAACATATCTGTGAGAAGGCTATCCATTGTAACAAGCACGAGTTGCGTCACTTTCCTCACTAACCGGAAGTTCACCTTATCGGCAGTATCAGCAGAAGTGTGATAGAAAGTGTTGGCATCATAGTTTTGGGAATCACGCCACGGCGTTGAGCTTTCAGTTAAAGTTACGGCGTTATACCCATTATCCCAGAACGATTTGTGGGATGAAATGTCAACGAACTCGTCTTGCGTGCGACGAATTTTCAAACCTATGTCGTACCATGTATTTGCAATAATGAGTGCACGACTTATCCATGACGAGTCATTATTGCCAACAATTTCAACAAGGTCGCTCTTCCAATTGAAACCGAACATATCCAGGTTAAAAACACAGACAATATTCTCATGGGCTCGGACGGTGTCACCCGTATTGTTATTTGCCGCCATAGCAGAAGCGTTTCTGACATAGTGTCGGCTGCCGAGGAAACCGAGTTCCTCACCGCCTAACGCGACAAATCTTAACTCATGATCGTATTCATAGCGACTTAAGAGATGGGCTATTTCCAGCATCGCAGCGACACCCGTTCCATTATCATTTGCCCCGGGTGCTGTAGATGCTAACGGATTCCAGTTCGGTTCGCGCCCTGCTTCTGTGTCGTAATGCGCACATATAATAAAGATACGCTTGCTGGGCGAATTGGAGCGCGGTGGTAGAACGGCGACGATGTTCTTAATCCCCCCAAAGATTTGTTCGCTTACCTGTAGGCGTGGCGAACGGCGAAACTGACTTGTAATGTAACGGATTATGTTCTCCGTCGCTTCACGGTGGTGCGCGTTCCGTGTTCGGTGCGCATGGAAGTTACGTCCGGGCGCGACGTTTTCCTGCAGTGCGACTACCTGTGCCTCAAGAGCATCGGATTGCACGAACGTGAGTAGTTCGTCGCCGCGTTGCGAAAAGTTACTGCTATTTTCAGCCATAACAGATAACGGAATACATAGGAGAGAGAGAAGAACGACGTATTTTTTTATCTCGCCTTGAAGGGGATGTCTTAATTGCCTTGACATGCGTGCCAAAATTTTGTATCCTATTTAAGAGTTTCGTTCATTTTAACAGATTTCATCCGGATTGTAAATAGAGGAATTAGCCATCAGCCATCAGCGGTCAGAAAAAAAAGCAATTAGTTAACAGAGGTCAGTAATGTCGCTCCTACAAGAAAGAGCCTGCCATCGAAAAATCGAAATTATAGGAGGAAAAGAAAATGACCACACAAGAGTTATATGAATTGCTATCAAAGCAGCTAACCGAAATGGACGCACGATTCACAAAGCAGCTAACTGAAATGGACGCACGATTCACAAAGCAATTTGAGACCCTTGATAGTCGACTTCGGAATGTCGAGGTAGATGTTGCTGAAATCAAGGGACGTAAAGCAGGATGGGAATCTGCCCGAAATTGGATAGCTACCGGCGTTGCTCTTGTTGCCCTTGGAATCGCAATAGCGGTCGCTTTATGGAAGTAAACGCACTAAGCGACAAAGGAAACGCTGCTATGAAATTAGTTGATAATCGGAAATTTTTATCAAAGCACTGAATGACACTATGCTCATTCCACCGAAACTGATGTGTAAAAACTTCACGCGTGACGACGGAAGTGGACAAGAAAATGCCAGCAAATCTGCCCCCGACCTACTACAAGCTTAAGCATCAACATGAAGCCGCCAAGACAGATGAAGAACGATTGGGCCTCTTAGAGGAGATGTTGCGGATCATCCCCAAACACAAAGGCTCAGAAAAGGTGGTTTCGGATATCCGTCGTCGTATTGCTGCACACAAAAGAGCACCTTCAGAAAAAGGGAGTAAGGGGTCTGGTAGAAAAAGTTATAGCGAACATATTCCAAAACAGGGAGCAGGGCAGATCGTCCTCCTGGGACCACCGAATACCGGTAAATCACAGATACTTGCGAAGTTCACAAACGCTAAGCCGGAGGTGTCTGTGACACCTTATACGACAACCACGCCGTTAGTCGGGATGCTCCGTTATGAGAACATCCAATTTCAACTCATTGATACCCCATCTATCATGCAGGACTTCATTTCCCCGACAGTGCTAACACTCACCCGGAACGCGGATATTTCTCTACCGGTGCTAAGTCTCGCAAGCGACAATTTGTTGGACGATCTTGATGCGGTAACGGCACTCCTTAACGAAGCAGCCAATGATACCCCTGAAAACGGGCAGCTTATCGTCGCAAACCAGGTGGACGTAGCAGGCGCAGACGAGAGGTTGGAGATTCTCACAGAATTTTATGGCGAGACCTTTCAGATTTACCCGATTTCTGCCGAAACAGGTGAAGGGAAAGATGCTTTATTGGAAGAGTTTTATAAAGTGTTAGACATCTTACGCGTTTATCCGAAGGCACCCGGTAAAGCAATAGAACGCGATGACCCGATCGTTCTCCCTACCGGTTCAACTGTCCTCGACACTGCTATGGGTTTACACAAAGATTTTCAGGAGTTCAAGTTCGCACGTATATGGGGACCGCAATGGCACGATGGGCAATCTGTCAGTCGCAACGATGTCGTTTACGATGGAGATGTGGTCGAATTTCATTTGTAGTTGTTTAGCGGAAACGGAGAGGATAGATGTTGAGACGAAAAACGGCATCCCCATATTTTGTTGTATACTCACTCCTTATTCATCTCATCTTGTTATTGGGTGGATGGCAGTTAGGACCGAAACAGGTTCCGTTACCACCATCCTTTCATGAAAAAATAGAGGCTTTGATAACCCACGTGAAGCCCTTACAACCCGCCGTTAAACCACCGGTCTTTATTGAACCTGCTGCCCCTATCGTAGTCCAAGAAAAGAAACCACCAGCACCGCCAAAACCGAAAGCCAGTTTGACTACATCATGGCAAATAGCCGATCAAGACGCAGCGGCTCCGAAAGCGGAAACACGTAGACAAGACAGCGTCAATCACACACCAGAAATCGGAAGCGGATTGGCACATTCGGATTCTGTAGTCGGGAAACCTACATATACGCCTGAGCACCTTCTAACAGCAAACTCACTCGCTCAGCCGATAGCTACACAACCAACGATACGAAAAACAGATTATGTAGCACCACAAGGAGAAACGAAACCCATTGCTTTAGAGACAGATGGTGTCTTAGATGGTTCTGGTGCCTCGCCGGGAATTGAGGCTCCAAAGATCCACTACGGTAGCGAACGTGGCGACGCACTACGCGCAGGAGGTGTGGGCAATTCGTGGGGTGGCGGTAGCTCTTCTGGAAGTGCTAATGTGGGAGGTGTTTTCGTCTATATGATGCAGGACATTGCTCGCACACTCGCTGAGGCAACTACAACCGGAAAAGTTGATATTGTTTTCGTTCTTGATGAAACCGCAAGCATGGTCGACAACATCCGAGGTATCCGTGCTTATGTCGAATTTTTATTTGAGGCTATGGAACGAGTAGGACGCGATGCTACTTTCGGATTAGTGACATTCACAGATAAAACAAAAACATACGGACGCACCGACGATCTTGGAACCTTCAAGAACTGGCTTTTTAAAATAGGTGTTGACGGTGGTGGAGACATCGCGGAAGCAGGCTTAGATGGACTCATGGCAGCGGTAACGGAGACCAAATTCCGCAAGGGTGCACAACGTTTCATCATCCTCGCAAGTGACGGCGCATTCCATGATGCGGATTACGACGGTAGATCTGCCTATAGTCTCGATGAGGTTATTGAAACACTACAAAAAGGACAGGTACGTGTTGATGTGATCGGAATTGATTACCTCCCTATCCGACAGATCGCATTGGCAACGGGTGGGACATGGCGCGCTATTCCCGGTAGAGGATACCTTGAGTATGTCCCGCCGTTAACATTGACGGTGAAGTTATTTTCCAAATTAGGGACACTCAGACTTGAAAATGGACGAATTGATGATAAAATCACTGCCTACATTAATAATCCGCCACGTCCCAAGCAACTTACTTTGACATGGAAGGTACTCAACCCTTTGGGCGAAAGATGCTACGGTCCCTTCACAGAAAAAAAAGTGATTCCTGATGATGGATCGAAGGAAGTAGAATTGACACCCGTGATTAATAACGAAGTGTTTCAGGCGATGCCGGGGGTTTATACGATTATCTATCGACTCGAAAACGAACGAGGACAACGGAGTATCCTACGACGGACATTAACTTTTTAATTCACACGCGATATAGGATTGGAAGATCGGTTCAATTATGAAAAATTTGATTTTTGAACAGTGTCATCATCATTTTAACGATATCATCGCTATCCGGCGCGATATTCATCAGCACCCTGAATTGGGATTTGATGTCGAACGCACTGCAGGTATCGCCGCGGATGCGCTGCATGCGCTCGGTATTCCAGCCAAAACAGGGATCGGTAGGACAGGCGTTGTCGGGGATTTGGAGGTGCCTGGAGCATCAAAACGTATCGCATTGCGAGCAGACATGGACGCGCTTCCGATTCAGGAAATGACGGATGTACCCTATAAATCGAAAATTGACGGTAAAGCACACCTATGCGGACACGATGCACACACGGCAATGCTTATCGGGACAGCGCGAATTCTTTCACATCTCCGAAGCAGCCTCAAAACGCATGTCAGGTTTATCTTCCAACCGAGTGAAGAGGCGTTACCGGGGGGTGCCCCCGCAATGATAGCAGATGGCGCATTAGAGGATGTAGACGAAATCTATGGGATACACGTCTTCCCGCTCTATGCCGTTGGAGAATATGCCACGTGTACGGGACCCATGCTCGCACAATCTGATACATTTCAGATTACGCTCACCGGTAGCGGTGGACATGCTGCGTTTCCACATCTCACCATCGATCCAATTGTTATCGGTGCGCAGTTTGTGACAGCCCTACAATCCATCATCGCCAGAAATGTTAATCCGTTAGATTCAGCGGTCATCAGTGTGACACAACTGCACGGCGGAGATGCCAATCTGCAAAATGGACTCACAGGCGCAGCACTCAACGTTATCCCGCCAAGTCTACTCATAGGCGGCACGGTGCGTACGCTCCAAAAGGCGGTGCAAACCCGAGTCCGAGAGCAGCTGGAACGTCTCCTTGCAGGCTTTGCTAATGCCAACAATGCCACCTACACGTTTGACTACCATGAAGGGTACCCTGTGACATACAACCACGAACCTTGTGTTACGACAGCCGTATCTACGGCGCGAGGATTGGTTGGAGAGAACAACCTCATTTTTCCGATGTCGCCTGTGCTCGGCGGTGAGGATTTTGGCTATTATTCACAGAAGATTCCGGCATGTTTCGTGATGGTAGGTGCTGGAAACGAGGAGAAGGGTATTGTGAATATGTGTCATCACCCACAATTTGACATTGATGAGACTTGCATGATTTATGGTATGGCACTGCTGGCGAGTCTTGCGACACATTAAACGCCCGCAGCAAACCCACCCAATGAATAATTCTATTTCAACAATCGTTTCGACCCAATCCAGAACTATAAAAACGGAGACCAGAATGCAACGACGCTTTAGCTTTCTTGCTTTTCTATCCCTATTTCTCACTATTGTCATCGGAGAGGATCCGCATACTTTCGCCCAAGTTCAACGCGCACCTACTGTTCAAGAAGTCCGTCCCCTGTTAGACCCGGTCGAAGCGGCACATGATCATTATCACGAGCGTCAGTACATGGAAGCGATTAAGGCGTACGAGGCGTTGATCGAAAAAGGTATTCCTAACGCTGATGGTTCTCACACACCGCTTCAGCAAAGCCAAAAGGATTCGATCCGTTTGATGTTAGGACAGAGTTACGCTAAAACAGGTGAGGATGCCGCAGCGCAGCGCATTTTCAGAGAGATTATTGACGAAAATCCCAGCGGTTCCTATGCCACGCGGGCGGTGCATCGATTAGCAAACCTCCACTGGGAACGCTATCAGTTTAGGGAAGCAATTCTACAATGTAAGCAGATTCTGAAACAACACCCTGACACCACGGCTGCTGCCACGGCTGCCTATCTCGTTGGACAATACGAACAAGCAGAGGGCAAATCTGAGGAAGCAATGAAAAGCTACAAGCATTTTCTTGACAACTTCCCGATTTCACCGTATCGCACCACCGCAGTCAATAGACTTATTCAGCTTTACATTACGAACCGTCGTTATGGAGAGGCTGAGCAACTGATTCAAGAACGGATGCAACAGTATCCTGATGATAGCACTTTGCTCGAACAATTAGCAGAACTCTACCAGAAACAGAATGACTATCCAAAGGCACTTGAACTTTACCGCGAAGCGATTAAACGGAATCCGAACAATACAAGCCTACGTAAGAAGTTAGGATCTCTCTACGCTGAAATTGGAAAAACCTCCCAAGCAGTAGCTGAATGGAAGAAATTAGTCACAGGTGGTACGAATCGATCTGACCGGCATCAACAACTCGGATCAATCTATCTCTCCCATAAGATGTATCCAGAGGCGATTGCGGCGTATCGGCAGGCTATTCGGTTGAACCCGCAGGGTAGTTACCTCTATACGCAATTGGCAGCGGCGTACAAAATTCAGGGCAAAATTCAAGAGGCTGCAGCAGTTTACATTGATGCCTTGCAACGTATCAGCTTTGACGGGAATCAACGGGAAGTGATCTGGCGCACGATGCTTGAGATTTATGAAGGGGCAGAAAACAAACCGCTTCAGGAGAAACTCATCGCCCAACTTCAAAAGCAACGGTCACAATCACCACATGATCCCAACACCGTCATGACTTTAGGTGAACTCCTTTTCTACGCGGGGAACGCAACGGAAGCACTCAAGATGTTTACACAACTTCATCGATATCATCCGACGCACACTGACACAATGCTTGAGAGATACGCACGCGTCCTTGAACGTAACGAAAACCTACAGGCTTCCATCGATTTCTACAAGGCGTTGATAACAGGTTCTGCTGACAGAGGACGCGTCAGAAACACACGTTTCAAACTCGCCGCGCTCTATCAAAAGATGGCGCGGTGGGATGAAGCAGCAGCACTCTTGAAGGAACAAATCAAAAGTGGCGAGGCTTCTGTCAAAGACAAGTTGCTGCTCGGGCAATTACAACTGCAAGGTCTCCGGGCACCGAAAGCTGCCCAGATGACTTTTGAACCGCTACTCACGCAACGATTGCCTGCTACTCAATTAGTCGAAGTGCAATTGGGTTTAGGTGAATGCCATATCCGACTGAAACGCTACACAATGGCGAGAGAAGTACTCGAGCCTATCGCCAACCGTACGAATCGTTTCCGCGCGACTGCTCAAAAACTGATTGGCGATTCTTATTTCTTCGCTTCAGACTTTGAGCAAGCCGTCAAGGAATACAATGTTGTTATCCAGACCTCGAAATCCGATCGACTCACGAATGATGCGCTTGAACGAATCGTCCTCATTCAGAATCATCCAGATTATTTCAAGGTACCACTCACGGATTATGCAACCGCCGTGCAACTTTATCTCAGCGGACACACAGAAGATGCCCTACAGCAGTGCCAGCGAACACTTGATGTCTATCCGCAAGCCACTATCGTCGGCGAGATATGGCTGCTTATAGGTAATATCTACCGCGAAGCAGGTAAGGATGACGAGGCGATCAATGCGTACCAGCAGATCGTTACACAGGAGAGCTCTATCGCCGCGAAAGCATTGGTAAACATCGCTGAAATTTATCGGCAGAAATCTGATATTGATAACGCTGTCGCTACTTACACCACACTCATCACTGATTACTCTGAGAATGTGATCGTAGTCCATGCGCGGCAGCAGCTTGATGAACTCGCGAAAGCACAGCAGAAGAGATAATAGATACATCAATTGGGCTTGCAAAGTTCCGTCCAGTAATATAGATAGGAACTCCTCCCCCAAGCACGCTTTTTGCTTCTAATTGAAATACAACACCAAATTGTGATAAAATTATTAAAGAATTATCTACAAACCAAAGGAGCTAGCAGATGCCCCACCCTGCTCATAATTTGTTTAATACACACCGAGCTCTTGAAAACGAAGGGCTTTCGTGTAACTTTTACTCGCTTCCGGCCTTAGCGGAAGCAGGCATCGGATCAATTGCAACTTTGCCTGTCAGCCTCCGCATTTTACTCGAATCGCTACTACGAAATTACGATGGACACCAAATCACAGAAGACGACATTGTGAGTTTGGCAAGTTGGGAGGCGCGTTCACCAAAAGCCGTGGAGATACCCTTCAAGCCGGCACGCGTGGTCGCACAAGACTTCACAGGTGTGCCGCTTGTTGTCGATATCGCCGCAATGCGTTCCGCTGTTGCAGAACTTGGCGGTGACGCGAGCATGATAGAACCGCTCGTCCCAGTCGATTTAGTTATTGACCACTCTATCCAAGTCGATGCCTATGGTTCAGAGGACGCATTCCAGTTCAATACCCAGCGCGAATTTGAACGGAACAAGGAACGTTATGAATTCTTGAAATGGGGACAGCAGGCGTTTGAGAAGTTCAATATCATTCCACCCTCTATCGGCATTGTCCATCAAGTGAACTTGGAATACCTTGCGAAAGTGGTCATGACAGAAGATTCCCTCGCCTATCCAGATACTGTCGTCGGTACGGATTCGCATACCACAATGATTAACGGCTTGGGTATCGTCGGGTGGGGTGTAGGCGGTATTGAAGCGGAAGCGGCAATGTTAGGTCAACCTGTTTACATCTTGATGCCAGAAGTACTCGGTGTTCATTTCAAAGGCGAACTGCAAGAGGGTATTACCGCAACAGACTTAGTATTGACCGTGACACAACGCCTCAGAGCCGCTGCAATCGTCGGTAAATTCGTTGAATTCTTCGGTGAAGGTGTCGAAGCACTCTCGCTACCTGACCGTGCGACGATCTCCAACATGTGTCCTGAATACGGAGCTACTATTGGATTCTTCCCGCCTGATGCAGAGACGATGCGATACCTGCGTCTCACCGGTCGGGACGAAACGCACGTTAACACGGTAGAGGCGTATCTTAAAGCGCAGGGGATATTCGGCATCCCACGTCTTGGAGAAGTCGAGTATTCGGATGTGCTTGAAATTGACCTCGGAGATATTGAACCGAGTATCGCTGGACCAAAACGACCGCAGGACAGGATCGCCTTGTCAAATGTCAAAGAAACTTTTAATGAACTCCTCACGCGTCCCGTAGCGGACGATGGCTTTGGCGTAACAGAAGACACAGACGGCAGCGATGGCATAACCCACGGTTCTGTTGTTATTTCCGCCATCACCAGTTGCACAAACACAAGTAACCCTTCTGTGATGATTGGTGCCGGATTGCTCGCCAAGAAAGCAGTTGAAAAGGGGCTGCGTGTCCCCGATTACGTCAAGACAAGCTTAGCACCGGGTTCCCGCGTCGTAACCGAATATCTACAGAATACGGGGTTGTTACCCTATCTCGAAGAACTCGGCTATAACGTCGTAGGCTATGGTTGCACCACTTGTATCGGTAACAGTGGACCCCTCAATGATGTGGTTCAAGAGGCAATAGATGAGGAGAATCTCGTCACTGCGAGTGTTTTGAGTGGCAACCGAAACTTTGAAGCGCGTGTGCATCCAGAGATAAAAGCCAACTTCCTGATGTCTCCGCCACTTGTCGTCGCCTACGGTATCGCAGGTCGGATTGACATTGACCTCGCTACTGAACCGCTTGGACATAACGATGCCGGTGAAGCTATCTACCTGAAGGATGTCTGGCCCGCCCGCCAAGAGATTGCCGAGATGATTGGTGCAGCTGTGGATCGGCGGACGTTCAAAGAGATGTACGAATCGATCGGCAACCAAGCACCGGAATGGGAAGAACTCGCTGGCGCGACAGGCGTTCTCTATCCGTGGAACGAGCGAAGCACTTATGTCCAACATCCACCGTTCTTTGATGACTTTTCACGCGAACCTGCACCTATCTCAGATGTCGTGAACGCACGAATCCTCGGTATATTCGGAGATTCTGTCACCACCGACCATATCTCACCCGCAGGTGCGATCGCTGCAGCAAGTCCGACAGGTGAGTATCTTCAAGAACGTGGTGTTGAAACACGGGATTTCAATACCTACGGTTCCAGACGCGGCAACGACCGAGTGATGAGCCGCGGCACCTTTGCCAACCGTCGTGTCCGCAATCTGATGACACCGGATGTGGAAGGCGGATTCACGGTTCAGTATCCAGAAGAAACGCAGACGACCATCTACGAAGCAGCACTCCATTACCAAGAAAATAGTGTCCCAACCGTCATCTTTGCCGGACAGGACTACGGTATGGGGAGTTCCCGTGATTGGGCAGCGAAGGGACCTAAGCTTTTAGGAGTCAAAGCCGTCGTCGTTGAGAGTTACGAACGTATCCATCGGAGCAACCTCATCGGTATGGGTATTATACCGTTGCAGTTCAAAACCGGTGAAAACGCACAGACGCTTAACCTCAATGGCAGTGAGATTATCAGTATCACAGGATTCGCCGACGACCTCCAACCGGGACAGATGGCGACAATGAAAATCGTCCGCGCAAACGGTGAGACACAGACAACGGAGTTGTTAGTCAGAATTGATTCACCCGTGGAGGTAGAATACTACAAACACGGTGGCATCTTGGATTACGTGATTCGGAATTTCTTGTCCGCTTAGTAAAAGCACCAATCTCCCTCAGCAGGCGCGCTCCACAAGCGCGCCATATCTTTATCAATGGAGGAGAAAAACGATGAAGACTTTTACTCGATTTTCACTTGCTCTTTTCTGTTTAGGCGTTGCTATCTCTGGGAACGCTAAAATTGATGAGGACACGATCTTAGGTGTCTGGCTTTTTGATGAAGACATCGACAAGACGGTTAAGGACGTTTCAGGGAATGGACACGATGGACAAGTTTTCGGGAAGCCTAAAGTGGTTGATGGGAAATTTGGAAAAGCACTCTCCTTCAGCGGCGCCGGAGACAAGATCGAGATTCCACACGATGATGTATTCACAACGCCGACATTTACGCTGATGGCGTGGGTTAACGTTGAGGACCTCGCCACGGGTTGGCGGATGATTGTGGGTAAAGATGCCTGGCCCGATCGCAACTACGCGATGTTCGTTCATAGGGATAATGGACGACTGCATTGTGCCTTCGGCACTCCAGTTTTACGAGATAGGGGAAACTTTAACAGTAAGGGATTAATCGTCGATGGAACGTGGCATCATGTCGCTTTCACCTACGATAAGAAGGTCCGGCGCGCCTATATTGATGGAGAACTTGACAATGAGGTGCCGTTAGATATTGACCCAGGCACACCACAGGTGCCTGCGATTATCAGTCGTCCACCGTTTAAAGGGTTAATCGACGAAGTATACATCGGCAATGCTGCTGTTGAACCGGAAGATGTGAAAACGGCAGCAGAAAAAGGATTGGAAGAGACCTTGAAAATCGCACGGGATGTAGAACCTCAAGGCAAGTTGGCTGTCCGATGGGGTCAGATTAAGATGGATGCCAGTACCATATATGAAACAAACCATTGATGAACAGCGTGAAAATTTGAGTGGACTTTTACGCATAGCGTTTGTCTCCTTTTTTCCATCTTTCAACGGACGTTCAATGCGTGAAATATCGTTGAAATCTGTACATAGAATATGTTATCATTCATTTACACAAGGACTTAGTTTTCTACAATTTAAACGGTAAACCGCTCATACCAATAGAGCAAGACTTCCTTAGGAAAAAGGGGTGAACCAAATGGCACGTAAAAGATCAACAACTACTAAAGTTGGACGCGATGCAAAAACAGGTAGATTCATACCCATTAAGGAAGCGAAGCGACGCAAAAGCACTGCAATAGTTGAAACTATTAAGCGGAGAGGAACAGCTAAATAAAAGGAGATTTTGACAATGGCTGAAACAGTTGAAACCCTAGCCGAACGGTTAGATCGATTGGAGAAGGTCCTAGAACACGTAACACTACAACTCTCTTGGCTTGTTAATGAATTGGTGCCGAATGCGCCACAGCATGCCTATATCAAGATAGAGGATCAGGCACATACAGCAGATAAGAAAGAAGGGGCGAGAATTATGAATGAACTCCTCGAAAGGATGGGAATTGCAGATGTAGAACCGATTCCTGTTGAAGAACTCCGCAAAAGTATGGCAAGCCGGATTCGCGCCGAAGATAACGAGTTTAGTCGTGCGATTATTGAAGAACGCGAGAAATAACTGTGTATTATTTCTACTTTGATGCCAGCGCACTTGTCAAGCGGTATACCGAGGAAATCGGCAGCGATAAAGTTGATTACCTTTTTGTTAATGCCCCTTTAAACCGGTTAAAGTGTTTGACTATTGGTGCAGCGGAAGTCTTTTGGATATGTGTTCGTAAGAAGAACGACGGACGCATGACACCTTACGAATTCACGCATGCCGTTGTAAACTTGAATCGCGAGGTGACTTCAGAAACATCCGATTTCCTTACGGATTCTGTCCCAGATGCCCTTGTTTGGGCATCCCTGAATTTGGTTGAAACTTACTCTCTTAACAGTGTTGATGCGATGGTGTTACGTTCCACCTTAGAAGCCGCGACAGAACTGCACAGGACAGATGACACTTTAGTCCTTGTTGCATCTGATCAACGCTTACTGAGAGCTGCAAGCAATGAAGGGTTATCAATTTTTAACCCAGAAATCGACACGGAAGACACATTAAGGGCCTGGCTTGATATGCTATAAAAGGAGTATTTTGGTGACACATGAAAATAATAAATCATTGCGGCAGCTGCCTCTGGTTACCCTTGTAGTACTGCTGCTCTGCTGGTCTGCAAACACTTTGCCTGCCCAGACCGTTCCAGAAATCGCTGAAAAAGCATTAGCCGCCACCGTCTATTTAGAGATGCAGGATAGCACCGGCAAAACCCTCGGATTTGGCAGCGGCTTCTTTGTCAAACCCAACCTCATCGCCACCAATTACCACGTGATTGCAGGGGCAGCCAGCGGCACAGCAAAGTTGGTCGGTAAGCACACAACCTATAAAATTGAAGGTTTCACGGCAACCGACGAGGACAATGATCTCGCGCTTCTAAAGGTCACCGCGTATGGGATTAAACCCTTACTGCTTGGCAACAGCGATGCTGTCAAAATTGGAGACACGGTTTACGTTGCGGGTAATCCAAAAGGCTTGGAAGGCACATTTTCGGATGGTATTATTAGCAGTCGCCGTGATAGATATACCAAAGAACGTTTCCAGATGACGGCACCGATCTCACCGGGGAGCAGTGGCGGCCCCGTGCTAAATAGTAAAGGCGAAGTCATCGGGATCGCCTTTATGACTATCGAAGGTGGTCAGAATCTCAATTTCGCAATTCCTTCCCTCTATCTTAAGACACTGCTCTCTCTATCTGGAACAGTGAAACCTTTGTTTCAAGGTAATCACGATATATCTGCAGAGACGTACTTCGCGCAGGGCAATGCAAAGGCAGCCCTTGGACAATACTCTGCCGCCATTAGTGATTATGACAAGGTGATACAACTCAAACCGGATTATACTGATGTATATTACAATCGGGGACTTGCGAAGTACTACCTTGGGCAATACCTTGCAGCCATCAGCGATTATGATGCTGCTATAAAACTCGAACCGGATGATGCCCATGTATACAGCAATCGGGGGGCTGCAAAGGCAGACTTGGGACAATACTCTGCCGCCGTTAGTGATTATGACAAGGCGATACAACTTAAACCTGATACTGTTAATGCATATATCAATCGTGGAGTTGCAAAGGGCAAACTTGGTCAACACTTCGCAGCCATCAGCGATTACGATAAGGCAATACAACTTGAACCCAATGTTGCCAATGCCTACAACAATCGGGGACTTGCGAAGTACTACCTTGGGCAATACCTTGCAGCCATCAGCGATTATGACAAGGCGATACAACTTAAACCCGATTATGCCAATGCATATCTCAGTCGAGGAGTTGCGAAGGCTTTGTTGAATCGCAATTCGGAGGCGAAGCATGACCTCAGAACAGCATTAAGACTCGCGGAGAAAACTGGTAATAAAAGCCTCAAAGCCAAAATTGAGAAGAACCTTCGGTTGCTTGAGTAGTAATATATGAAACCAAGTGAAATGGCAAACTGAAACCCTTGAGGATTTTTTACAAGGACATGATATTGAATAACCAAATTCCTGACAAAGACTTCGTTTACAATGCTTTATTACGCTACAATTACTTACCAATAGGAAAGAAAAATCCGGACGATATACCGTTCCCAGCCTTTTCCACCGAAAATTTCACACCAGACATTGCAGATGGAATGCTTGAAAACTATCAAAGAAAAAGGCAGGATAAAGGGAAAGTTACAGGTTATGATCAAATTGAATATCGTGCAACTCGATTTAACCTTGTAACTCGCCTTTTCCATATTCCACATCCATCCCCTTACGCGCGCCTATGTAAATGCTTATCAGACAATTGGGATAAACTCTCATGTATATGTGAAAACCCTAACAGTCGTGAGAAGCCAGCGAAACATGATACAGGAAGACTGATAATGGGAGAATGGGCAGACCTTGAACAGATTTCCGTAATGAACTACAGCAAACTTTCAGATGCAAGATTTAAGTTAAAAATTTCAACAGGGAAATTCTACCGAGTTAAGGCAGACATTGCGTCATTTTTCCCATCTATTTATACACATTCAATTCCGTGGGCAGTGGATGGTCGTGATAATGCAAAGGTAAATTCAAATGAACAACTATGGTACAACGAACTTGATGAGGCGCAAAGGGACGTAAAAAGAGGAGAAACGCAAGGAGTACCTATTGGTCCAGCAACATCACATATTATCTCCGAATTCATCTTATCCAAGGTTGATGAAGCGTTAGGCGATTACATGTTTGTGCGGTATATTGATGATTATGAATGTTATTGTGAAACTCGCGAAGAGGCAGAGGATTTCATTCTGAAACTTGAGCAGGAATTACGAAACTATCTCTTAAGCCTCAATCCTAAGAAAGTGATAGTTGAAGAATTACCTCTTGCATACCAAGACCAATGGGTAATAGTTTTGAGAAACAACATCCCACCACAGCGTCAGCCATCCCCTAGAGACATCATGAGTTTTCTGGATTTGGCAGTTGATCTTCAAAAGCATCATCCTGAGGGGAGTGTTTTGAAATATGCGACGCGTACGCTTGCTAACTCTAAGAAATTTGACGAAAATAGTGCTGACTTTTTTCTCAAGTACCTCATTGCCCTAGCTGTTCACAGACCTAATGTTCTTCCCATTCTTTGTCAAGTAGCAAAGGAAAATGATGTGGGATCAGACTTAGACATAACTCCTGTTCTAAAGCAATCTATTAAGTTCCAACGTTCTGATGCCATTTGTTGGAGTTTGTACTTTATGGGAATCAAAGGTCAAAAAGTTAGTGACGATCTTGCTAAAAAAATTATTGGAACAAAGGATTGTATGTCAATAGCGATGCTTATTGCCTTAAAACAGCATAGGGAAAAGGTTGTTGACTTTCTTAATACCACAATTGCTTGCGATTCATACTATCATTGCGACCAGTACTGGATCTTGATTCATGAATTGACAGCAGACTGCTCTAAATTCAAACCTTACCGAGGGGATTCTGGATTGAAGTTTCTGATGGAAAAGAAGGTGCGTTTTGTAAAGACGATAGAATCAAAAAACTGAGCTCTGAAATAAGTTCCATGGTCTATGCCATAAGAGAAAATATGCCACCCCCAACAAAACACATACTCTCAATCACATTGATCTTTTTATTCTTCATCATCGGATGTGGTCGAGATGAACACATAGAGACGCTCATAATCGGACCCTATAGAACGGAGTGTCCAAGTTTTTCTGGATCAGATTGTTATCTTGAATTTAACGAGGAAAGCCAAGAGTGGCATTTTTTCTATGACGGTATAAGCGGATTTGACTTTGAGCCAGGATTTATCTACAAACTTAAAGTCAGAGTTGTGGATATAGGGACAGAGATTCAGGATGCAGGACGGTACGACTATTATCTGGTGGAAGTAATAAGTAAAGAAGCGGCATCCGTAGATGAGAGACCACCACGAAAGCCATAAGTGTACCAATAGGAGCCAATGAACACACCTCGTAAACTTACCTCTATTAACTAAATTGATATATAGTAAAACCCGAAAATATGTTTACACTTTAAAGAGCAACAATTCCGCGAATACACTCGCTCGCTGGCGAGGTTTCCTAACCTCGCCAATGTAAAGTTAATTGTGGGTTTTACTATAAAAGCAAGTCTATCTCCACTCTATAGGTGAAAACATGCTACTTTCTCCAAAATTCATACTTCCAATCACATTAATCCTTTTATCCCTCACCATCGGATGCGATCAGAAAACTGTAGTAGAATCCTTGATCGGATCAGGCGAGGACAATATAGAAATCCTCATCATAGGACCCTATAAAACGAAGTGTGTAGGTGCTTTTGAACAGGAGTGTTACCTTGAATTCAATGAGGAGACTCAGAAATGGGAGTTTTTCTATGAGTGGATAAAGGGGTTTGACTATAAGCCAGGGTTTATCTATACACTACTCGTCAGTCTTCATAAAAGGGATGAGAGAATCGCAGATGTCGGACCCTACGAGTATCGCCTCGTAGAGATATTGGACAAGGAGGCGGCATCCGTAGACGAAAGACCACCGCGAAAGCCGTAGGCGTACTATTTGATAACTGTTTCATCAACTTATACATGTTGTGGGTAGGGGATAACCTTGCCCTATCTGTTATTTCAAGAGGCATCGCTTGCGTCCTCAAAGTTGTCAAAAATCACTTCATCGCTAACCTCAAACTGCCTGCCATACGCGCCCTTGATCGCGTGCCAAATCATTTTGACTTGTGACATATTTTGTAGCATAGATATATCCATTTCCTTTTCGGCGCGTCGGACACAACCGTATAGCAAATCTGAAGCCGTTTCCTCTAATCTCTCATCTTCAACGTCGTTGTCAATGTGGTCCCAGATCGTCTGTTTCAAAGCTTCCGGGAGCCGATCTATCTGATGGAAAGTTGATTCTGTCAATAGAACGCGGTAGGCTGAAACGCTCTTAATCGCGTCTGCTCTGTTCCGTGGGATTTTCAGCGGGACGCCTTCATCTACATCCAGTGCCACAAAAAGATGGATGCAAATCGCGCGGAACCCTGGAAATAGACGTTCTTGGGTTTCTAAATCCGGATGGTAATCGTCGGGAGTGATATAGGAGAGTTCACATCTCAAAATTCGCTTGTTAATTTTTTTTCGTCTGTTTCGTCTTTTCCTTTGCATTCCGCCTCCCAAAAATCTTTGGATCACTACTGCTTTGTCACATTAAAGTGGGGGCCGTAATTATTTGCACACTCGGAGGGAACCGTAGGGGTTGGGTTACCCAACTCCTACTAATAAACTTTGCTACGGTGTCCAATTCGGGAAATGCTAATCTCCTTCGTCTGTCTATTGAAAGTATAGATTATGCGATAATGCTTAGCAACTCTTAGCGTAAATTTACCTCTGTGTCTGCCTCGAAGTGCTTTATGAGGTCTATCGTCGCAGGTTTCTTGTAGTTGCAACAACGTATTACGGATACGTGTCCGGATCGTCGGATCTAAACGTCTCAGATCGGTGCTGGCATCCGCGCTTATTTTTAGTGTATACAAGCCTATCCGCCCTCATGCTCTTTAAAAACTTCTTCTACCGAATAGGTTTTGCCACCCGCTTTAAGACGTGCTTCTACTTGATCTAATTCTTCAGCGAATTCTGGATTTATCTCTAAACCTTCGTCGGGGTCGTAGTGATAATCTTCGAGTGTGAGTTCCAATAGTTCGTAAGCGATGAAGAACTCTCGGAAGGCTATATCCAACTTCTTAAATGATGCATCCGCTGCTAACAACGCATCAAGCCTCTCACATACAGCAAATACATCTTGGGCTACAAGACTCCGAAGGAGTTGGCGGTATCCGTCTTGTGGGAGTTCAGCAATCTTTTTGTTAGGTTTTGGATCACTTTCTAAGTAAACCCCCATACGCCTATAGATTCGCTCTTCAAGGGTCGTCTTCCGATTCGCGCGGATATAGTCGCGCTGTCGCTTTAACTTTTTCGTGAGCGAAGTGTACGGGTCCAATCCGTTAAGTGGATCTTCCGTATATGTTTCAAGCCGAGATCCCAAATCTTCGTAGTCTCCGTGAAATTCAAGGAATTCAGTTTCTAATGCCTCTTGTGAACTATTCTTTGCCAGTAACGCGGCAAGCCGCTCACGCGATTTGAAAATTTCCGCATTGACAAGGGAACCCAACAATTCCCGGAATTCAGATTGCGACATTTCTGTAATGCTTTTCATAACTTTGACTACCTCCCATGAACCGCTCGCAAATCTAACCGTGCATCGACGTTATCTGATACGGCGTTTGTCCAATCCACATCGCCAATACTCTGCAGGCTCATCAGTGCGACATTTACCATCGGATTTGAGAGAGAGTAGTTCAGCAAAAAGCTATCTACATCAACGTTCGCCATCTCATTTGGGAAGCAGTGCTTCATGAGGTTCTGGAAGGCGTTGCTCGTGGTGGAACGCATCAGCACAATCCCCATCTCTTGTGCGACAGCATCCGGAATAATCCCGCGTCTGCCGAACGCATCGCAGGTGCTCTGATACATCAGATTGTAATGGGTCTGCATCATGTCAAACTGTCCGGTGGCAATCAACTGCTCCGTGCCGCCAGAGGGACCGTCCGCAGAAAACCCGATAAACCGAACTTTTCCATCCGCTTTTAGTTTTAGATACGTCTCCAATCCACCTCTATTCAGAATCTGGTCTGTCTCTTCCGCGTAGAACCAACCGCCGTGGAACTGTAGAACATCAATGTAGTCGGTACCGAGTCGTTGTAGGCTGCCCTCTACGTCTGTGAGGATACCGTCTGGATCATAAGCTTCCGTTTTGGTGGCGACGATACACGCTTCCCGACGACCCGCGATTGCTTTGCCGATGACTGTTTCGCTGTAACCACCACCATAATCGGGTGCGGTATCAAGAAAGTTGAGACCGCAGTCCATAGCATAATGGAGCATTTTGACGAGTGCTGTTTCATCGTGTTCTGGGCGGACTCGACCACCACCGTATCCAATCTCTGATACGCTGAGTCCTGTTTTACCGAGTGTCCGATACTGCATAATAAGCGAATCTCCTTCTGTATATCTGGTAAGTATGCTCTAAAGCGCGCCACCGAGAATTAAACAAAATCCATCTGTGAGGTCCGGCTTTTCTTGCCACGTATCGTGCGATTGCTCGGCTTGATACAATTTTCACCGAATAATCCCTCTACCTGTTCGATAATTTTCGGTTTATACGCGACATTATATTTCTGTGCACACCGCGCAATAACTTCACCGTAACGGGGACTGATGAGGCGTAAAATCAGATCGTGGTCGCCTTTGTTGGCACGCGCGATTTCCTGAAGTGCTTCCAACTTCTCAGTGTTTTCGATGTCAGATTCTGGAATCGTTACCTCAAGGGCAGATGTCTGCTGCTCGGTGACAGACTCAATATCTAATATCTTGCCTGCTTGGATCTGCCGTGCCTCATTTTGCGTCTCTTCATCAGAATTGTTGCGGTTTCTGTTATCAAGTTTGACGGTTCCACGAACCCAAACGCCTTTTCCCTCCACCAATTCAACCGAGTTTTTGTATGCATCAGGGAAAACGACAATTTTTACCGTGCCTTCCAAATCCTCCAATTCAATGACCGCCATGGAGTCTCCTTTTTTGGTCGTGTGATTATTCACTTCCGTGATCATACCTGCCACATCGACTTCGGAGTCAATACGGTTTTCAACGAGGCTTTGGGTGCTCGTGCTCGTATAGTTTTCAATGATGTCGCTATATTCTTCAAGCGGATGCCCGGAAACATAGAAGCCGAGTTGCTCCTTTTCTCGCATAAGCCGTTCCAACGGATCCAATTCGGGTGCTTCTATGAGTGTTACGGATGCTGTCGGTGCTTCCTCTCCCTCACCAAAGAGACTCATCTGTCCGCGATCCCGTTCTGCTTGCGCGTTCTGCGCGGCTTTCATGATATTCTCTAAACTCGCGAGGTATTGTGCGCGATGGCCTTCAAGCGAATCAAATGCGCCGCTCATAATTAGGCTCTCAACAGCGCGTTTATTGACCTGTTTCGTATCCACGCGTTCGCAGAAATCCTGTAGCGAGGTAAACGAACCGCTTTCCTCCCGTGTCTCCACAATGGAGTCTATAGCGGCATCACCGACCCCTTTCAAAGCTACAAGCCCGAAGCAGATATCGTTGCCATCTACAGTGAATTCCCTTCTGCTACTGTTGACATCCGGTGGGAGTAGATTGATTTCTACATCCAAGAAGTCAGCAAGTTTCTTACATTCGGCGCGGTAACGGGTAATTTTCGCCGAATCACCAGCCTCACCAGTCATCATTGCCGCCATGAATTCGTGAGGGTAGTGCGTTTTCAGGTATGCCATGCGATAGGCTAACATCGAGTAAGCAACGGTGTGCGACTTGTTGAAGGCATAGCGTGCAAAAGGTTCGAGCAGATCAAATATCTCTTCTGCCTCTTTTTGGGTAATATCGTTTTTCGTTGCCCCTTCAATAAATTTCTCGCGTTGTGCTTTGAGGAGTGCCTCGTCCTTCTTTCCCATCGCGGAGCGGAGGATATCTGCTTCCCCGAGCGTAAATCCTGCCATATCGCGCGCGATTTGCATCACCTGTTCCTGATAGATACATACACCGTAGGTGTTTTGGAGCGCGTTTTCAAGCGATGGATGGAGATATTTTACTTTTTGCAACCCGTTCTTCCGGTCTATAAACTGTTGCATCGTACCGCTTTCTATTGGTCCTGGACGGTAAAGTGCGGGAATTGCGGTGAACTCCTCAAAATTATCCGGTTTGAGTTGCATAACCACTCGATACATACCAGCAGAGCCTTCCAACTGGAATAAACCGGCAATTAGTCCTTTGCTGATGAGCGAGTAGGTCTGCTTATCGTCAAACGGGATTTCTTCTAACTTGATGTCCTTTCCATGATTTGCCTTGATCATCTGTAGGCAGTCGTAGGTCTTAGTAAGACTGCGTAAGCCGAGGGAATCGAATTTGACGATGCCGATATCTTCAACGGTTTTACCTTCAAACTGTGAGGCGACCTGGTCATGTTTATCCTTGAACAGCGGGACATAGTTAGCCAATGGACCGTTTGAGATGACGATTGCGGAGGCGTGGCAAGAGACGTGCCGTTTCATACCTTCGACCGCCTTACTGAGATTCATTAACTCCTGATTCTCAGGACGGTCAGCAAGTTTCTGAAAATCGGGTATCTGTTCCAAGACCTCATCAAGTGTTATACCAGGCGTAGATGGAATAAGTTCTGTTAATTTTGCAACATCTTCGAGAGGCACCTCAAGTGCGCGACCAACATCCCTAATAGCGGCTTTTGGGCCCAATGTGGCAAAGGTGGCGACTTTACCAACAGAATCTGCCCCGTATTTTTTTACGAGATAATCAATAACATGCTCACGGGCGCGATCGGCGAAATCAATGTCAATATCCGGCGGACTAATGCGTTCAAGGTTCAGAAACCGCTCAAAGAGACAGTCGTAGTCCATCGGATTGAAGGTAATCACATCGAGCGCATACAGCACCAGACTACTTGCAGCAGAGCCGCGTGCAGAGAGCGGATAGCCCTGTTTGTGTGCGTATTTAACATAATCCCACACAATGAGGAAGTAGCCGGAGTAGCGGGTTTTGCTAATAATATCCAGTTCGTAATCGAGTCGCTTCCGAATTTCATCGGAAAGTTCACCATACTTTTCGCGTAAGCCTTGGTAGCATAACTCCTTAAGATAACTGTCGTTTGTATGTCCTTCAGGCACTTCATATTTCGGCATCACACTCTCGCCATATTCGAGTTTGAGATTACACCGATTGGCTATTTCAAGTGTATTACTGATGGCTTCAGGCGGATAATCCTTTAGTGCCTCTCGCATTTCGTCAACACTTTTAAAGTAGAAGTGGTTGTCGAACCGCATCCGTTGCTGATCGTTGACGGTCTTCTTCATTTGGATACAGAGAAGGGCATCGTGCATCCCGTGGTCTGATTTGCGAAGGTAGTGGCAATCGTTTGTAGCGACAAGCGGTAGCCCAAACTCTTTCGCCAACTCTACCATGATTGGGTATGCCTCAAGCTCCTTGTCGATATAATGGTTCTGGACCTCGACGTAGAGATTCCGTTCTCCCATTATCTCCATCAACGTTTTGAAATTTTGGATTCCTTCTTCTCGCCTATTTGAACAGAGGAGTTGCGGCACTTGTCCTTGGATGCACCCTGTTAACGCGATAATTCCATCGTGGTGTTCGCGCAGGATTTCCATATCAATACGCGGTTTGCTATAGAATCCGTCTATGTATCCGGATGATACTAATTTGAGGAGATTTTGGTAACCGGTTGCATCCTCTGCAAGCAGCGTGAGGTGATAGGGACCTCCTTGTTCTTTTCCGCGCGTTCTTCGGTCTCCGGGAGCGACATACACTTCACATCCGACGATTGGATTGATCTCTGCCTTTGTCGCTTTATCGTAGAGTTCCCATGCGCCGAACATATTGCCGTGGTCGGTGAGTGCAACATGTTCGGTGCCGTTTTCGACTGCCCAATCGACCATGTCCTTGATGCGGCACGCGCCGTCAAGCATGCTGTACTCACTGTGGTTGTGTAGATGCACAAATTCGGTTGCCATCTTTCCTCCAATGTTTAAGTTCAATCGTTGAATGTATTAAGAATTATGAAACCGTCTTTATAATCTTTATAATACCAAAGATCTGCGAAAATTTCCATACTAAATTTTGCCATGCGTGTGCTTTCAATTGTACTTTTTGATGAAAGAATTCTGCCGTTATTCAGCTGTCAGTAAGCGGCGGTCAGCCGTCAGTTATCAGGTGTCTGGATCCGGATTAGCAGATGGACAGGATTATAGAGGACATCGGAATTAAATACACAGAAACCTTTGAGGACTGATTGCTGACTGTTGACCGCTGACTGCTTCTATGTTTTTATGTTGATGTACTTTCCTCAAACCTGCTATAATGGGCAATATTATATTATTAGAATCGCTCATGGATTTCATCAATTGCCTGCAGTCCACTGGAGCGGAAAAGGTATGGATTTATCGTCGCGGGTTCTCGCGTTAGTCTTAGATGGAAAAATCAAAGCTTCTTCTTCTGTTCTTAACCCTATTTTTCGTGATGCTTGGGTTTGGCATCATCATTCCGAACCTCGCTTATTACGCCAAAGAGATTGGGGCAACCACCACTGAAATCGCGATATTGATGTCCATCTATTCCGGGATGCAATTGCTGTTTGCACCGATCTGGGGTAGGCTATCGGATAAACACGGTCGAAAACCGGCGATTCTGCTTGGGTTGCTTGGAAATGCTGCCGCCTTAATTGGTTTCGGGTTGGCGAAGGATTATGTATGGCTTTTCATCGCACGTAGCGCAGCAGGCATCGCTTCAGCGGCGGTGCTGCCGAGTGTCATGGCTTATGTTGCGGATATAACCACATCAGAGGAACGCGGCAGAGGCATGGGATTAATGGGTGCTGCGATGGGCCTCGGTTTCATCCTCGGACCGGCGATTGGTGGTGTCATGGGCAGCCATAACATGCCGTTTTTTGTCGCTGGTGGCTTGTCGCTACTTACCTGTCTATTTGCCCTTGTTTTACTGCCAGAATCACTCCAGAAAGGTCCCACAGGCGAGGTACTCGGAGACCGGCACGAGTGGGTCTCTCCGCGCGACATATTTCGTCAGACAACTTTGAAATCACCGCTCACCCCCCTTTTTCTTGTCGCATTTTTTTCAACGTTCAGTTTCGCAGGATTGGAGATGACATTTCCACTTTTCATCGAAGATAAATGGGACTATGGAGAAAGAGAGATGGGGTGGATGTTCATGGTTATGGGTGCGATTGTCGTGCCGCTACAAGGTGGCCTGCTCGGTAGATTAATCAATAAGTTAGGAGAACGGCGAATCATACTGGCGGGTCTTGTGTTTAGCGCGCTCGGCATGGTGCTATTGCTCTACGCCTATTCCTTCGTAACACTCACGGTATATCTCACCATCGCTGGCATCGGTAATCAGCTCATTCGTCCGACGAACACATCCTGGATTTCTAAACAGACCCGGATTGGGCAAGGCGCGGCTATCGGCATTATGGATGCCTTTCTAAGTTTAGGACGCATTTTGGGACCACTACTCGGCGGTTGGCTCTATGCAAAAGAAGCATCCCCTTACGCCGTACTGGCTGGCATCTTGGTAATTGCGACACTCTGTCTGTATATCCCTTTGCGTCGAATCAAGGACGAAGCCGCACATGTCTCACGATAATCAGAATCCTCATGCATGCAAGTCTTTAATGCGGAACATTCCAAAGAAAAATTGCGCCATCCTGACTACCACTTGCGAGGGTTTTACCATCAGGCGAAAACACCAGTGCTTCAATCCAGCCGGCATGCCCTTTGAATGTAGACAATTTGTTACCAGCGTCAATATCCCACAGTTGAATTATCCCGTTCCGTCCCCCATTTACCAAAATTTTGTCATCTGTGGAGAATACCAAAACGTTCGCGGTTCCGTTTTGCCCTTTGAAAGTTGTTAATTGATTACCGGTTGTAGTATCCCACAGTTGAATGCTAAAAGTACTGCTGATGCTCGCCAGTGTTTTGCCATCCATAGAAAATGCTAAAGCATTCGTTTTGCCTGCCGGAAGGCTTAAAATCTGGGTCCCGGTGCTTGCATCCCATAGTCGAATTGTGCCATCTTCACTCCCGCTTGCAAGTGTATGGCCATTGGGTGTAAATGCCAATACGTTAACTTTATCAGTATGTCCTTTGAGAGTGAATTGCGATTTCCCGTGAGGCACTTCCCATAAGAGTACAGTAAACCGGTTTTCCTTGGTAGCACGCTCTGAATTTAGAGCGGTGGCAAGCATGTAACCGTTTTGAGAAAACACAACTGTGCCACCCATTCCGCCGGAAGACGAAGACGATCCTCTCTGCAGTCTTGGAAACACTGGTACTTTCCCTCCGCTTGATTCAACACCAAACGCAGATAGTTTGTAGCCTGTGCGTATATCCCATAAATTCATCGTGCCATTTACACTTTCCTCGATAAACGCGTCGTGTTTTTTTATGTTAAATATAAAACTTTCCGCGGTAGTCACTGTCCTGCCATCTGGTGAAAATACCAAAGCACTGAGCAAAGCATTAGCGTCTATACGGTTAGACAACTGAGTAAAGGTACGGGTATCCCAGAATTGAATTGTGGTAGTATGTCCGCTCGCCAAAGTGCTGCTATCCGGTGAAAATGCCAACGCGTTAAGCTTCTCTGTATTCCCTGTTACAAAAGAAAACAATTCGGCACCGGTGTTAGCATCCCAGACCCGAAAATCACCGTTTGGGTTTACCCCTGCAATTATCTTAGCATCTGGTGAAAACGCCAACGCATGAATTGTGGAGTTTAACTTCCCATCCAGCCTCGTCCGCAGCTTTTTAGTAGCCACATCCCATAACTCTATTTCACCAGACTTCGTCTGACCAACAAAGGTTTTACCATCTTTAGAAAACATAAGAATTCTACTGAACCCTAATTTTTCAGTCAAGGTTATGAGTGAATGTCCAGTGGTAACATCCCATAAACGGACTGGCGTATCAAGAGCATGAACGGCAAGGATAGTACCGTCTGGCGAAAAAACCAATTCGTCAACACGATCTTCATGACCTTGAAGCGTTTTCAGGTGCTGGCCAGTAGCGGCATCCTCCAACCGAATTTTGCCATCCTTGTGCCCGATAGCAAAAATGCCGTTGTCCTTGCTTTTATGAAGGTATAATTTCGTTGTTGTAACCTCACGTCTAATAACGGTTCTCAGAACTCCACCAAACCCACGTAAAGATGCGGGGTGGAAATCCTTTTTTTTAAGTCCAGTAGTAATATCCCATAACTGAACTGAATCGTCATAATTTTCACAGAGAAGCGTTTTACTATCCTCAAGGATTCTAAGCCACTTTATTCGCGACTTTTGTCTTTTGATGGATTTCAAAAGGGTACCAGTGGTTATATCCCACAGCAGAATGTCACCGTACATTCCACTCACCAATGTTTTACCGTCGGGTGAGAACCCCACGGGACCGACTCTTGAGGTATGATCGGTAAGCAATGCGCGTTCGGCACCGGTGCGCGCATCATAAAGCCAAACGCCGGTAGCACTGCCTATTGCAATTTGAGAACCGTCGGGTGAAAAGCTTATGCCATTAATTTCTCCCTTGCTGAGCCGCGCTTTTGCACCTTCCGGTAAATTCCATTGGGTATTGTCTTGGGCAATCCCATTGCGGAGAAAGAGCGTGTGGATTAAGAGAATAGCGATGAACAGTAGAGGTCTCGTTTTCATGGTCTTGCTCCTTTTGGCAATGGCGGTAACCGATGTTCCACACGCCGTGTGTTGTACTCAAGTTGATACCGTCGATGCGCTTCGTCATCTGGATAATGTTCGGTGTTTGGATACGGATAGGCAGACATCCCGTGAAACGGTAGCGGTTCAACCGTCTGTGATGTGAGCGTATTGATGTCGCCGTCTTTGTCCCATCCATCGCTATAGAGAATAAAATCTCGGGCCCACCCCGGTTTCAGTGCTGGTAGGCGTGCGGCATCAAACTCCACTGTGATTTCATCCCCCGCATTGAGGATAACATACATATCATCTACCTCTTGCAATAAAGCGTTGACATCGCCGTAACGGGTGTAATAGCCTGCAAGGTCACGCCATTGTGCATCTGTCGTCACTTTTTGGTAATCAAAGAGGTGCGGAGCGTTTGGATTCGGACGATACATCTCAGAAAAGCCGCGGTAGTGTAGATCCGCGCTATCCGGATTCAATGTCGTCATCTCTATCGGTACGTCTTGTGTTCCAACAGTGAAAAACGCTGCGTCCCAATAAATCTGCATATCCGTTTCAATTCGGACGTGTCGGTCATCGGATAGAAATTTGCCGGTCAGATCAACAGTAATCGTCTTGTTTTTACCTGCTGGTAGCCCAATCATATCAATAACGGTTTTCCATTCTCCTGTTTCGTCTTTTACGGCAACTGATGGAAAACGGGGATTAATATTGGGATTTTGAAACAGCGCAACGTTGATACTGGTATCCGTGGGGAAAATCCAACCTGTGAGGAATAGCGTCACCGTCTCGTCGTTAGGAACATCGCCAAGATCGAGGACGATCGCGTGCGGTTCAACAACGCCTTGGTAGGCACCGGGCGCGTGTTCAACAGCATAGTGGTAATCAAACGTTTTCAAGGCATCGGAGACATCTTCACCACGATGATTGACTGCAGATTTTGGGTGCAGCTTCTCTTTAACCCCATAGACCTTAAATTCTGCAAACGGCGGCGGGATATATTGTTCATTTACGAAGATGTCGGTGTCTGCTGGATGGTCAATCGCTATAAGTTTCACTTCGTCAAAGTAGGCGGTTTCCCATAACTCTTCTGTTATCTGAATGGAATATCTGCCAGATTTCGGTTGTATCTGCGTCCCCGAAATTTTCACGAAGTCTTTTGTTTCATCAGGCGCAACGAATCCCATTGAGGTAACGAGTCCCAAGGGTGCGCGCCAGAGCAGATCGGTGACGAATTGATACTGTTCGCCATCGTAGACGTATAGGAACGGGCAAGAACCTTTCAGTATCTGCTTCTCCAGAATCCGTTGCCTTGACTGCGGTTCAATAACGTTCTGCGGCACGCCGTTTGTCCATACAACACGCACAACATCTGCTGCATCAAATGCGCCTAACCCGAAGTGGGATACCCGTTCCGATACATACTGCAATTGATACAAATCACCAACTTTCACCTCCAATTTTGAGCCAATACCGTCCGTATTAACTTTGTTATTTCCCGTAGTGATACCTTCCAACCGGACCTGTATCCAGTTATTTTTATTCCCACCATTGTTTTGCAATGCACGGAGTTGTCCTTCACCGTTGATAAAAAAGAGGTCAAGGTCACCGTCATTGTCGTAATCCCCGACTGCACCGGTCGTTGCGTTCTGGAGGATCGCGCCCTCAGTTGCTGTGACGGTTTCTATTAGAGGATAGGGTTCAGTAAACTCTCCTCTTCCATCGTTCCGAAACAGGAACATCCCGTCCTTACCGCTCACCCAGAGGTCAAAAAATCCATCGTTATCGTAATCTATATTTTTCAATAACGCAGGCGACAGATCTCGGACATCCGCGTGCAAGCGTGGATCATCTGTGAAACTTCCGTCTCCTTTATTGAGATAGAGGTGAATCCGATCTGCTGTTGCTAAGAAAATATCAAAATCTCCGTCGTTATCGTAATCACCGGCGGCAGCTGCAGTATAATGTACATCCTGTGGAATTCCTGTTTCATTGGATACCGCTCGGAGTTTCCCTTGGCGCAGGTTATCGTAAAGCGTGCATCCTGTTTCGAGATGCGTAACAAAAACGTCTATATCGCCATCTTCATCAAAATCCGCTGACAGTACTTCGGTAAGTGTCCGCGGCACCATAGGCACGTCGTCCACATCGGCCGTTACAAAGGTCTGATCTCCAACATCAGTGAACGTTCCATCGCCGTTATTGCGGTACATTGTAATGTCGGTTCGTCCTGAAAAGAGATCTAAGTCACCGTCGTGGTCAAAATCAACTGGATGGAGTATGTCTATTTCTTCTCCTGACTGTTCATACTCGACAATGGGAGATGATATCCATTTGCCTTCTGCGTCTCTTCGGAGATGTGTTATGCCGGTGGGAGTTTGTAATAGGAAATCTTGCATGCCATCTTTATCCAGATCTGCATAGGTCACGGTATGTGGATTTAAAGAGTCTTGTCCTAATATCTCTCGAATCTGTTGGACAGGCACATAACTCTCACCCGTATTCTGGAGGAGTAGACCTGTCGATGTTAGATACAGATCGAGGTTTCCGTCATTATCGTAGTCAATCAAAGAAACAGTAGCAGCCGTTTCCGATGCCATATTTACACCGGTAAGCCCAAGTTGCTCGGTAACATCTACAAATTCTACCGCAATTGATGGACTCTGTTTCGCGGTGAAGCGTGCTTTAAAACCTGGACTGAACGTCTCAATCGGATGCCCAAGAATGTCGGTCACCAATTCGCCGATCCCCTGCTGATAACGCGGACTTGCCCGGTGCAAGTTCTCAAAAATTCGGACGTTTCGTGAGGCAAGTTTCAGGTCGCCTTGCTCTATTGCATCTATCCCTTGTGTTAAGTACTCCAATTTTTCTGCATCCGTATCGCCTAAAAGGAGCATCAATTCTTGACAGAGTTCTCCGGCTGCTTCAAGTTGATCTTGTGCAAGCAATCCCTGTGTCAGTTTCAACAGCACAACAATATTCACAGGTGATCGCTCATAAAGTGCTTGTAGATGCCGAACCGCCTCCTGCTGCGCTTCCGGATCATTTCGCTGTCCAAGGTAGTGGCGAACCAGTTTATAGCGAAACTCCAATTCATCCGGTGCCAAGCGCACAGCTTCTCTCATCGCTGCCACCGCTGATGCGTTCTTTCCTTGTAGCTGATAAACTTCAGATAAAATGAAGTGGAACTGACTATCCATCGGTGCGACAGTGATGCCGAGTTTTACCCATTCTTCGGCAGCATCTGCCTGCTGTAAGCGCAGGTGTGCGACAGCGAGGTTACCGTAACCGATCGCTTCATTCGGAAGCAATTCTATAAGTGCGGTAAACGCCTCGACGGCTTTTGAAGGCTGTGATTCTTCGAGATATGCTAATCCCAGGTTTTGATGTCGGATTGCCGCTTCAATGATTTGGGTGCTGTTCATCTCTTGTGCGTCTGTTGTTGAGACGACAAAGCCCCATACCAACAGCAGCACACATATCAAGCATTTTTTTATATTACTAAAGTTTGGACAATTCGCGTCGCGGGCAAGTTGAGTTTTCAAAGGTCTATGTATTTTTCCGCGAGTTTCGCACAGTCTTTGAAACTCTGAGAAAAAGACCGCACTCCAGCGGAGTGCTATGTCTATAGAAAACGGTGTATCCACCCTCCCGCACTCCAGCGGAGTGCTATGTGTCCTGAAAGGAGATACCGCATCTCTAAAACAAATACTGAAAATTGTCCAAAGCTTAGTTATATTAGGAAACGTGAATCTTGGTATCATGCATTTTCCTCTTTCTGAATATCTTCTGCGGTTTCCTTAATTGCCTGTCGTATAGTATCCCGTCTAAGCGCAAGTGAGTCCTCAAGCTGCTTGAGATGAAGCAGCCACGACTCCTTAGAATCGCCTTCCTCCGAACCGAATCCGTCCGTCATAGCGAGCCGAATATATTTCAACCGTTCGCTCTGCAGGACCTTCATCTGAGCGTCATAGTCTTCAACGCCAGACTCCAAGAGTACAATCAGTTCACGAATCTTTTCCAATGTGTGTCTCCTCTTAAGTTGCGGTTTGGTAATTAGGTGTATCAAGGCGAGATGCTAAAAGTAGTTTACCCTATTTTGTAGTTGTAAGCAAACAAAAATGCCGTTGGAATTACGATTAGGGGATTGATATTTGTGGATTGGTGCCACTCTGCAATTCAGGTTTTCGTTGCGTTTTCGTGTGAAAATGCGTATAATAGGGTTAACATGGAGGCAGGGAAATGATTACACATATACGGATGAAAAACTTCAAATCTTGGCAAGACAGCGGTAACGTAGAACTTGCACCATTGACAGGCTTTTTTGGGACAAATAGTTCTGGCAAGAGTAGCCTATTACAGATGTTGCTATTGCTCAAACAGACTGTTGGTAAGGATAAAGTTCTTTTCTTCGGGGACGAAAAATCTCTTGTCAATCTTGGCAATTTTCAAGAGGTGATTCATGGACATGAATTAGGTAATGAACTGTACTTAGGTCTGAGTTGCAAACTCAACCACACTGTCCCTTATAATTTTGTTACCACTCACTGGCAGATGCTCAATTTTTCTTTTGACACCGTTATCCGAGAAGTCGACGGAAATCAGGTTATTAAAGATTTTCGATACAGAAGTTTAACTAGTCCCGCGACAGTGGTTTGGGATAATGATCAAAACTCAATACCAATCCATGTCCAAAACTGCTATGGTCTATCATCATCCGAAAATTCTGATGTTCCAAGGATTCTAACCGGATTTACATCTGTATTTGAAGAACTGTTTTCCCATGTTTATTATCTTGGTCCAGCCCGTGTTCATCCAAAACGCAATTATCATTGGGAGGGTGATCATCCAGAAGACATTGGAAGGTGGGGCGATAAAGCAATTGACGCTCTACTCTCGGCGCGTGTAGACAAACGGACAATTCAGCGCGAAGAGAAGGAAATATCCATTGAGGATCGGATTTCAGAATGGCTTAGAGAGATGGATCTCGCTCATTCATTTATACTTGAGCGAACTGGCTCGCCGAGTGAAAAAAATTACGACGTTCGCATCCAAAAACGTGAACATGGTCCTAAAGTGACATTGGCAGACATGGGATACGGGTTATCGCAATTTTTGCCGGTCTTGGTTCTTTGTTACTATGCTCCAAAAGGTTCAACGCTGATTTTGGAACAACCCGGCATTCATCTCCATCCAAAGGTTCAATCGCAACTCGCGGATCTTCTAATAGAAGTTGTAAACGAACGCAACCTCCAGATTCTGGTAGAGAGCCACAGCGAACACTTTTTAAATAGATTGCAACGACGCATTGCTGAAGAGGATATTACACCAGATAAGACCGCCCTCTATTTTTGCCGGAACGATGAAGGCGTTTCCACAATTGAGAAGCTAAAGATGGATGAATTCGGCAATATTGCGAACTGGCCCGAAAACTTCTTTGGTGACGAAATGGGAGATCTGTTTGCAATGACTAAAGCACAAAGGGAACGTCAAAAGAGAGCGGAGGGTTAATGGACGCTGTTATCGTAGATACGAACGTTGTCGTCATTGCAAATGATATGAATGACAAACGTGCAGATTGTAGAGACCGCTGTCAAGATCGACTTCAGCAGATCGTTGACCAACATGAAAAGGTGGTTGTTGACGACAAATGGCGAATTTTGGGAGAGTACGAGGATAATGTGAAGCCAAACACCCGAAAGAGAATTGGTGATCTCTTTGTAAAGAGGTTGCTGCAGAATCGTGGCAATCTGGATGTCTGCACAATGGTGCATATCACATCATTATCTGGAAATGGAACCGATTTTAAAGAATTTCCTACTGACACAGCATTAATCAATTTTGACCCTGATGACAGAAAATTCATTGCCGTTGCCTTGGCACACAAGCGCGATACTGAACAAACTCCAACTATCCTCTTGGCGATAGATAGAGGATGGCTTAAATTTGTAGACGCACTTGCAAGCCATGAAGTCAGCGTTGACCTCATCTGTGAAGAGGATATGCATCGTCCACGCCAAGGAAGGAAAGGAAGATGATTACACATATACGGATGAAAAACTTCAAATCGTGGTTAGATAGCGGTAACGTAGGACTTGCACCACTGACAGGCTTTTTTGGGACAAACAGTTCCGGTAAGAGTAGTCTGTTACAGATGTTGCTGTTACTCAAGCAGACTGTTGGGAGTAAGGAAGTGCTCTTTTTTGGCGATGGAAATTCTCTTGTCAACCTCGGAGATTTCCGTGAAGTAATTCATGGGCATAAAGAAGAAGAACTACTTGAGTTGGAATTTGGGTGTAAACTCAGCGAACCTGTCACAATAGAAGTTTATGGAAGGAAGCGTGATGGCTTTGGAGGCAATATTCCTGTCTCTATCGGTGGCTTCACTTTCAACACATCTATTTCTGAAATGGCCGGGAATCTCAAAATTGAAAACTTGTATTACGATACTGAATCTAGTAATTTTGAAAAGGTAAAATGGGATAACGGTCACTTGTCCTATAAAGATTTACTTCAAAAAGAAAATTATACGCAGTATGGTATAGAGAATTGCTATGGTGCGCCAAAATCTGGATCAGACCGTGTCCTGAGCCCACTCTCTTCTGCATTTGAAGATCTATTTGATCATGTTTATCCACTCGGTCCGACCCGGGTCCAACCGAAACGTTCCTATCATTGGGAAGGAACAGACCCAGACAGCGTAGGACAAACCGGTGAAGATATGATTGCGTCACTACTTAATGCGCGCGTGGATCAAAGAACAACGCCTTATGAAGGGAAAGATGTCCCTATCGAAAAACGAATTTCTTGGTGGCTCCGAAAAATGGATCTCGCCTATTCCTTTTCGATTAAACGGACTAGTGCGGGCACGGATCGGGACTATAATGTTCTCATTCAAAAAGGTCCTGACAGTGCTAAGGTAACACTGGCAGATATGGGATACGGTCTATCGCAATTTCTACCGGTGTTAGTGCATTGCTATTATGCTCCAGCGGGTTCAACTCTGATTTTGGAACAACCCGGCATACACCTCCATCCGAAGGCACAAGCTGATCTTGTAGACTTACTGATAGAGGTTGTCACCGAACGAAAACTCCAGATTCTGGTAGAGAGCCACAGTGAACACTTATTGACCCGTTTGCAATTGGGGATTGCGAAAGAAAAGATTTCTGCAAATGATACGGCACTCTATTTTTGCGAAAATGAAAATGGAGTTTCTAATATTAAGCCGCTTGAGATAGATGGCCTTGGAAATATCAAGAACTGGCCCAAGAACTTTTTTGGGGATGTAAGAGGCGATCTTGTTAAAATGACACGAGAACAGATGAAACGCCAGCAGAAAGCAGAGGGTTAATGGACGCTGTTGTTATAGATACAAACGTTATCTTGGTCGCGAAGGGCATCTCTCCACAAGCATGGTGCAGCTGCGTAACAGCGTGTCGAGATAGATTAGACCAAATTATAGAGGGACCAGAGAAGATAGTTATTGATGACAAACGAGCAATTCTCGGTGAATACATAGACTACCTTGAGGATGACGACTCAACAACAGAGGCAAGGATCAGTGGGCACTTTTTAGAATGGTTCATCCGTAATTATACAAATCCCGAAGAGTGTGTGCAGGTATCTATTACACCGACACAAGATGAACGCGGTTTTGAAGAATTTCCAAATGATCCTGCACTCAGTAATTTTGATCCAGACGATCAAAAATTTATTGCTGTCGCAGTCGCGTACGAGAACGTTTATGAGCAGAAAACACCAATCTTACAAGCGGTAGATAGTCAATGGTACGGATTCCATGAGATACTCGTTGAGAATGGTTTGGTAGTTGAATTTATCTGTGAGGAAAATATCCGTTATTTGTATGAAAGACGTGCGGGGAACTGAGATTTAACGCGCAACAACGTTTTCCAAGAATACTATTTCCAATACCTCCATCACACAACATTCGCATTGAAGACAATATTTAGCATCATAATCTATCCATAAGGGAAAATGCGTCGTAATTATCATCTTTTTGTGCTCCTCTTTCCAGTTATTTTTTGGCTTGTCTGTTTCTTTCTGCTGCCGTTAGTGTCAGTATTTATCTATACTTTTCTGGAGCGCGGAACGTACGGCGGCGTGCGGTGGCACTTTACACTGGAAAACTATGGACGGCTGTTTGATGGCTTGTATCTCGGTATTCTCTGGCGATCAGTGTCTACGGCGTTAGTTTGCACGGCGGTCTGTCTACTGCTCGGTTACCCATTCGCTTACTATCTGGCACGCTATAGACCAAAACACCGAAATATCTTATTACTGCTCGTCGTCGTCCCGTTCTGGACGAACTTCCTCATCCGAACATACGCGTGGATACTGATTTTACGCACGGAGGGACTTCTGAACAATCTCTTAGGAGTTGTGTTCCCTAACTGGGGTCCGTTAGAGTTATTGAATACGCCGCTCGCGGTGCAGATAGGGCTCGTCTATGGCTACCTACCGTTTATGATACTCCCACTATATGCAGCACTGGAACAATTGGATATGTCGCTACTGGAGGCGGCACAGGATTTAGGGGCATCACCGCGGCGGGCTTTTTGGCACGTAACTGTACCGCTCAGCCTCCCCGGTATTCTTGCGGGATCGATGCTGGTTTTTATTCCGACGGTGGGCGCGTTTTTGACACCTGACCTGCTCGGTGGGGGGAAGGTGAGTTATATCGGTAACGTGATTGAACGGCAATTCAAAACGGCACGAGACTGGCCCTTCGGGTCTGCACTCTCGTTTATGCTGATGGGTATTGTTTTGGTTGGGACTGTGCTGTATTTTCGTGCTTTGCAAGGCAGCGAGGATTCGCATGCATCATAAGGCATATTACGCGAGGGCGGTTTTACATGCAAGGGCTAACGTGGATTTTGCCGATTTCAAGAGGTTTTTTGATGATTATCCGGCACTGTTTCACAAAAATCACTACCTTTCTCTTTGCGGCTCAATTGCCCCAAGCGTGTACATATCTCATCAGAAACCAGATTGACTTGTAAGGTCAATCTGCGCGAAGGTCCATAGTTAAGAAAATGAAACGGATACTTGAAGTCAACATTGGGTTAGTTTATCTTTTCCTCTATGTTCCGATTTTAGCAATTGTGGTGTTCTCCTTTAACAGTGGTGAGCAGATCTCCGTTTGGGAAGGCTTTACCTTCGACTGGTATGCGAAACTGTTTGAGGACGCGGCGTTGTGGCGCGCCTGTCGAAATAGTCTAATAGTGGCGGGGGTCGCGACGCTCATAGCAACCATTATCGGGACGACCGCCGCGCTTGCTATAGAACGATACCGGTTCCGTTTCCGCACGGCTCTCATGCGGTGTCTTTATCTCCCGATTATCATCCCAGACATCGTATTGGCGATTGCGTTATTGATTTTCTATGTACAAACCCCTATTCCGGTCGGTTTAACCTCTGTCATCATTGCACACTGTGTTTTCAATATCGCGTACGTCACGATTGTGGTACGGGCGCGTTTACAGGGTTATGATAACACCTTAGAGGAGGCAGCCCAAGACCTCGGTGCCAACGAGTGGCAGACGTTTTGGCAGATAACTTTTCCGCTCATCGCTCCCGGTATTATCGGCGGTGCACTGCTCGCCTTCACGCTCTCGATAGATGACTTTGTTATTACTTTCTTTACGGCAGGCGTTGGCTATACGACGTTGTCCGTCCATATCTATTCGTTGCTCAAGTTCGGGATCACGCCGAAGATTAACGCCATCTCAACGATGTTGTTGGCGAACTCGATCGTGTTTATCCTGCTGTTTCTGTGGTTTCAGGGTGGCACCACTGCCCCCCAAAAGCAAGAAATTTGACAGTCGGCGTATGAAAGCGTTAGCAAATTAGCACAGATTGTGATATAATTTTCTCATTAACACGGCAGGTTTAAGAGACAAAATGGATTATTTCCGAACACATACAGAAATTAATCTGGAGGCAATCCGACGGAACGCTAAGGCAATCAAAGCATATACCGGAAAACGCTTAATCGCTGTCGTGAAAGCAGATGCTTACGGACACGGTGTAGTCCGTGTCACAGAGGCATTGCATGCAGTCGCGGACATGTTTGCCGTCGCGACAATTGAGGAAGGTGTAGCGTTACGTCAGACAGGTATTCGCGAACCGATTCTTGTCCTTTTTAGTTCTCTCCGTGAACAGGCAACGGAAATAATTGAATATGGATTGACACCGACGATAGGCGATTGGGAATTCGCTGATACATTAAACGATGTCACGTCAGAAATTGTTAATGTCCATGTCAATATCAATACAGGCATGAACCGGAGCGGTGTTTGTTGGATAGAAGCGGTGCAGTTCCTGAGTAGGCTCAAAACGCTGCATCAACTCACAGTAGAAGGTATCTTTACGCATCTTGCTACCGCAGACGAAGCAGACAAAAGTTATGTTTTTACCCAACTCAAGCGGTTTTCTTCTGTGCTTGAAAAGATCGCCAATAGTGGTGAGTTGATCCACGCAGCAAACAGCGCGGCTGCACTCGCGATACCAGAAGCACATTTCGACGCTGTACGTCTGGGTTTGAGTCTCTACGGCATCTATCCATCGTCCGAAAGACCTATTAAGTTGGAACCAGCACTTACATGGAAGACCCGGATTGGTTGGGTCGGTACTATTTCAGAAGGGGAAGGTGTGAGTTACGGATTGACGTATAAAGCGTCACGTGAAACCCGTGTAGCGATGGTACAGGTCGGTTACGGCGACGGTTATCCGCGTGCGCTTTCTGGTGTCGGTGAGGTGTTAATTGGTGGGGCGCGCCGCCCGATTATCGGAAGGATTTGCATGGACGTGAGCGTCGTGCGTTTAGACCCAATGGATAACGTATCTGTCGGTGATGAGGTAGTATTGATCGGTAAACAGGGGAACGCGGAAATTACGGTAGATGAAATCGCACACCGCACCGGAACCATTTCTTATGAAATTCTCACACAGATAAGAACACGTGTGACAAGAGTTTTCAATCATTAGCCCGCAATGACAAAACCCAATCGAGGTGCCATAGTAAAAATGCTAATTGAAATCAAAAATCTCTCACTCTTTTTTGGCGCGACAGCCGCCCTGGATAACCTCTCGCTGGAGGTGCAAGGCGGTGCTGTCGGTCTACTCGGGCCTAACGGTGCAGGGAAAAGCACTTTACTGAAGACACTGCTCGGCTTTGTGCAACCGAGTCAAGGCACAGCTGCCGTGTTTGGGTTGAACGTGAAGACAGATCCGTTAGGAATCCGAAGACAGGTCGGGTACATGCCGGAAGACGAGTGTTTGATACCGGGGATGAACGCAGTCCAACTTGTCTCTTACGCCGGGGAATTGTGTGGGATGCCACGGCGAGATGCTATGCAACGTGCACACGAAGTACTCTATTACGTCGGTTTGGATGAGGAACGATACCGAGCAATAGATGGATATTCAGCGGGCATGAAACAGCGCGTGAAGTTAGCACAGGCACTGATACACGATCCAAAGTTGCTCCTCCTTGATGAACCGACAAACGGAATGGATACCAATGGTAGGGAGGAGATGCTCGAACTTGTTAAAGACATCGCAACAGATAAAGGCATCAATGTGATTTTGTCTTCGCATCTGCTGCCCGATGTAGAGTTCGCGTGCCACGAGATCATCGCGCTCTCGCACGGAAGTGTTGTTATCCAAGGGCAGATAGAATCCATGAAAAAAAACAAGGGACAAGCCTTTGATCTGCGGATTGTAGGGGACAGCGAGGCTTACATCACCGCTTTAGAACGCCACAACTACCACGTTGAAGTGCGTCCTGATAATCACTTGCGGGTTACGTCCGGAAGTCAGGAAGAGACAGGCACAAAATTCTTTTTCAAACTCGCTTACGATACCGGTGTACAACTCCGGCAGTTGCGTGAAGTGAGACATTCGTTAGAGGATATTTTCGCTGAGGTGATGAGTGTAGATGCATAATAGCGTGGGATGCCGATACCTCACCACTCTTCTGGCATTTTGTATCTTAGCCGCAGCCGTGCCAATATCGAGTCCCGCGAACGAACTGCTCCGTATTACGGGTATGGGGGGTACCCGCATCGCAACATACGCAGATGATGCAGGTATATTTGGGAACCCTGCATCTCTTGTGCACACCAAACACCACAACGTTGCCCTCGGTGTTGCACTTGAAAATTTCCATTGGGCAGAACTACCGAAATCCGACACTGAACAATTTGTCACCGAAGCGAATGTTGATGTTTCGCCAGCACTCTACTATTCAAAAGCGTTCCGTAAATGGGGCATGAGTGCTGGCTATACCGCTCGATCCACGAATTTTGCGAATTTCACGTTTGAAAGCACCGACGCTGAATACAATCGGAACCTACGCCAGTTTTCTGCCAAGACGGATTTAATCACGGATTACGACCTATTCCAAGAGCGGAATTGGGTACTCGGTTACAGTCGAGAGTTCGGGAAATTAGCAGCAGGAGCACGCCTTAAGTGGATAAATCAAACAGTAGACCGAGGCACAACGATCTCAACCTTAAATTTGGAAGCGCGCCACGGACCCGAAGTAGATGTAGAGGTACCTGAAGAACTGATTGAGGCTATCTTTGAAGAATTGCAGTTTGGCGACCGAGTTCGGGACATTGTTCATGTGAAACGACCGACACTTGAGAGGACGGTCAGTCAATTAGAATTAGATATTGGGTTTCAAACGGAAGTATGGCTCGATGCACAACATACCAACCCACCGCTGCTGGTAGGGGTGCTTTTTGAAAATCTTCTGCGCGCAGACTTGGCGGAACCTCTCCCGTTTCGATTCGGCATTGGTATCGCTTATGAACCCCTGGAATGGCTTACAGTAGCGGCAGATATCTCGCGTGCGACAGGGCAGCGCGCGGGCGATTATGCGGCTGGTGCCGAATTCCACAAGACATGGAAAAATGGTTATTCCGTTGCCTTCCGAATCGGACTGCGGAATATTGAGACTTTGACACATTTCACTGCTGGCACCGCCTTAGTGCTTGGGACGCTCTCTACAGAATACACATTGAGCCGCCCATTGACAGACCTACCTATCGCGGAGGCACGTCACCTATTGGGACTAACGCTGCGCTTGTAGAACAGGATACTATCCGTTTGTTGTACAAACAATCACTGTACCTGAAAACGGATGGAATATGGAGAAAAAAATAGATGAAGAAGAAACGCCGCAAACGCCGTAATCTGTCCGAAGCGAATATATCACGCATAGTAGAAGCAGTCTCGACTGCTTTTGAGATGGCTGAACAAGGGTTGCGTCCCATGCCACTTGAAATAGAGGACATGTCTAAAGAGGGAACGTTTACGGGCGAACCCTGGGAAACCACCTGGCACTTCGCAGACCAGTTGCTCTTTTTGTCAATGGCCAGCGAAATACGAAAAATTGAAGCCAGATTTGATATTCTTACGGACGACTATGAATTCAGCACCGCACTCATTGAAATTCCGATTATTGCGCATTTGGAATTGGAAGTGACCCCCGTTGACACGCTGCCAAGCGACGACATCAGGTATAATGACATTCCAAATGACGTTCCGCTTTGGCGAATCTATTCAGTGGACTTCCAAGAATATCCGGAAGAGACGCACTTTATGCTTTTCCTAAGCGTAGAAGATCAGACTGATGATGGAGAGGAACATGACAACAAAAAATAACCTTCTTGAGGTCGGAGTTGCTCAAATCAATATTACGCCTGATTACCCGATCCGGCTCAGCGGTTACGGGAGCCGTCGCACAGAATCCGACGGTGTCATCCAGCAGATATGGGCAAAAGCACTCGCTATCGGCAGTGACACAGATAACCCGGTTGTTCTCGTGGCTGTCGAAAACTGCGGTTTACCGGACGTACTGACCGAGGAAGTATCTCGTCGAATCAAGGAAATAGCAGGTATCTCGCGTGCACATTTTGTGACCTGTTTTACGCATACACATAGTGCCCCATGTTTATCAAACGCCGCGCCGTTCCTGTTCAGTTCAGATATTCCTCCCGAACAACAGGAAAAGATTGAACGCTACACCCGTCAACTGACCGACTGGATGGAATCCGTTGCGCTTGAGGCACTGGCAAATCGCGAACCCGCACGCTTATCATGGAGTATTGGTGAACTCGGTTTCGCGAAGAATCGGAGGACTGAAGGCGGACCGGTAGATCATTCGCTGCCGTGTCTACAGGTTAGGGATTTAGAGGGGGCTTTGCGCGCCGTGTGGGCAAGTTATGCCTGCCATTGCACGACGTTAGCAGGTACAGACAACCATATCTGTGGCGATTGGGCTGGATTTGCGCAAGAAGAAATCCAAAAGACTCTTCCCGGTGTAACTGCTTTAATTACGATTGGATGCGGTGCCGATGCCAACCCTGAATCACGGATGATGCCGATGCCAGACGGACAAGAAGAGGTATTCAATACCCGTCTCGCGTATGCCAAAGCACACGGTGAAGCACTTTCACAAGAAGTCCAACAGATGTTGTTGAAGGCGGATGCCAAACCGCTCTCCAATGTCCCGTCTGGCGCGTTTGAACGGGTCAATTTGCCGTTTGATACATTGCCGACGCTTGAAGAATGGGAAGCACGTGTCGCAGAAGGCGGTTCTGTCGGTTATCATGCCCAAAAACATCTTGAGCGATTGCAAAAGGGACAGCCTCCGCAAACGGAACTCTCCTATCCGATACAGGCGTGGACGTTCGGCGATGAATTAGCAGTTGTTTTCCTCGCAAGTGAGGTGGTCGTCGATTATTCGCTACGTCTGAAAAGTGAGTTAGATGCGGAACGGTTGTGGGTGGGTGCCTACGCGAACGCTTTTCCGTGCTATATTCCGTCGGAACGCGTGTTAGCGGAAGGTGGCTATGAAGGTGGCGGCGCGATGCTCTATTTCGGTCCCCCGACGCGATTCGCACCTGGTGTTGAGCAGTTAGTGATTGACACAGTACACCGGTTGTTGTCAGGAAGATTTCTGGCAGAGCCACAGTGAAAGTTGTTTTTCATTGCAATATGAAGTTGTTCACCGCTGTGCCACCGAACCAACCAGCTAATGCGGCAATGATCGCAAGCCCAACGAATACAAGGGCATCAATATAATGACGAGTTCTCAATTGCCCGTTGTTGGGTTTGCTGGTTACACGGGAATTTTCCACAAATAGGATGGAGACGACAATCACCGCCGATACTCCTAAAACTATGATTAGTCCAACCGACGACTCCACACCGGTCAAAGTCCAGAAGTGTGCTACAATCCCTATGCTGAACACTGAAAACCACTTTAAGGTAGTTGGTGTCCAAGCCTTCTTTGTAGACTTATCAAGCATTTCGATCTCCTTCGTTAGAACGTTAACGCTGATTTTGCATTTCCGCCAGTTGCAGTTTCCACTATTATCATGCCGATCCTCACATCAAATCTATCGGGTTCATTTAACCAGAGGCAACTGGGGTAATTTGGGAGCTGCTGTCACTATGTACTTGGTTTTTATTCCACCTATCCAACCTACTAATCCGACAATATAGTAAAATCCGAAAATATGTTTACACTTCAATGAACAGTTGTTACACAAGCACACTCCGTCGCTGGCGAGGTTTCCTAACCTCGCCAATGTGAAGGTAATCGTGGGTTTTACTATAATAACGTGAGTTTGATAATAAAAATTGAAGGGTCCCGTAGGTTGGGTAGAGCGGGGAAAGACCAAGAATCCTTCAGTTTACCCAAAAAACGTGCTTTTCAAGGATATATTCATGGAAATAGACAGAGCGAAACCCAACAATCCAACGCCGCTGTCTGAGAATGTAGCGGGCTTCCAACTCACGTTACTTTTTTCAAACTCACGTTATAATAGCGAGTCCAACGAAAATAAGGGCATTAATGAAAACACGGGTTTCGGAGTCTCCGTAGCTGGGTTCGCAGCTTACACGCGCATTTTCAATATACAGAAGAGGTATGAAAATGATTACCAATGCTCCTAAACCCATGATCAGATCCGTGTTCGTTGTCCGTCCAATCCAACCTGCTAATACAGGCGTGATAGCAACTCCAACAAAAGTAAAGGCACTAATGTACTCACAGATATGCGGGGGTCTGTCTCTGGTTATACGTGCATTTTCTAAATACAGAATAGGGAGGGCAATAATCAGCACCACTCCTAAAACCATCATCAGTACGAGCTTCCACTCCACAAGGCTCCTACCAGCGTAAAATGCCAAGAAATATGCCAAAAATCCGATACAGAAGAGGGAAGACCACTTTAGAGCAGACGGGTTCCACGGTTTTTGAGTTTCCTTTACAACGCTTTCAAAAGATTGGGACATATTCTGCTTATCAGAGTCCACGGAACTTGGCGTTTGATTCGTAGGTTTATCAAACATCTTGATCTTCTTCCAATTAAGTTTCGGCTATACGGTGATGAACCAATGCTCTGTTTCAGTCTCTCGACTGGATTTGGTCTGGGTGTTGAACAGTTGGCGATCGATAATATGAACTTCACTCTAATTCACGTTTTTTGGTTTACCATGCTGGAGAGGATACCAAGGATTTTGCCACACTGCTGAATAGGGTAGATTTCTATATCAATCTGTAGATTCTTTCCCGCTAATCTAAGAAATTGCCACTCTGTTCCTGTAGTGGTAGCACCGTAAACAGAAGATATGTGATTCCCTTTTTCAGCATTATAGTAGATTCCGAAAATAAGTTTACATTTTTTGAGATTTATGTTAGAGTTTATGATTATGGCATATTCAACAGATTTACGCAAACGCGTGCTTGATTTCATCAATAACGGTGGCAGTAAAGCCGCCGCTGAACGCACCTTTTGTGTCTCAAGAAGAACGATCTATAACTGGTTAGAAGCAGAAGACCCCTTCGCCTGCGAAAAACCGGGCCCCAAAGGTCCCCGACACATTGATTACGACGCACTTCAGCAACATGTTGCCGATTTCCCAGATTTCACACTCGCTGAACGCGCCCAACACTTCGGTGCTTCTACACATGGCATCTTCTATGCCTTGTCAAAACTCAATATCACGCGAAAAAAAAAACGACAACTTACAAAGAACAGTGTCCGGTGAAACGCCAAGAGTATCTCTCAACCCTTCAGCAAGAGACGGAGCAGCATCGGAAAAAACCGGTTTATATTGATGAGAGTGGTTTCAGTGAAACTGATTTCCGTCGGTATGCTTATGCGCCGAAAGGTGTTCGTGTTGAAGCGAAAGTGCCAAGTCATCGGTATAAGACCACGACGTTGATTGCTGCGCGGTTTCAGGAGTGTTTCACTGCGCCTGTGCTTTTCGAGGGCAGTTGCGATGCGGTTGCCTTCAACACTTGGCTTTCGGAGATGTTATGTCCTTTGCTTGACGACAGTCACGTTCTGATTATGGATAATGCTTCTTTCCACAAAGGTTCAGAGACGGAGGCATTGATCCGGGGTAGCGGTGCGAGTTTGTTGTTTCTACCCTCATATTCCCCAGAGTTGAATCCGATTGAGAAGGATTTCGCCAACATCAAGCGGATACGTCAATACAACGCTGAGACTTCTATTGATGATATTATAAAAGTGTATAAGTAATTACGGGTTTTACTATAAAGTGTTGTGCGGCGAGCATCTCGGCAGCACACTGCCCAATCCCAAGTTTCGGGTCATCCTTTTTGGCTTCAACAAGAATAATGATAGGCGCCTCCAAAAAAAGTTGCCCTGGGGACAGACTTACTAAAAAATCGCAAACGCCTGTTAATCCATTTTCAAGATCAACGTTGAAGTCAATCCCCGAAAAGAAACTGATACGATAGTTGAACTTTTCCCGGAGTTCAACCAAGACATCAGCAACAATGAGTTCGGACCGTGCCTTCTCGGTTCCGATAGCGGCTGCTAAGGCCACCTTTTTCGCCAACCCTGTTGCGAGATAAGCACTTGGGGTGATCGGCTCTATTTCAGAAAAGAGTCCTGCCGATTCAACTTTTTCCAATTGAAACGCTGCCAGCACTGATTCTAAGGTGAAATCGCTATAACTCATTTCTGTGCCTTCTGTGAATTCTATCAGGGATGCCGAACTTGCTCAGGGTACCGTGCCTTTCCCTGAACAAATTCAGGCCTCCAAGGAACTATTGGATTATCGCTTGGATTAAATCAACTCGGTTTCCATCAACGTATTCCGCAAGGATTCAAGATTCGCCGGGACCATCGGTACGAGAGGTAACCGCAATTTCCCGTTAAGTTTGCCCATGAGTTGAAGTGCGGTTTTCGCAGGTATCGGGTTCGTCTCAATAAAGAGATCAACAGCGAGTGGCAAAGATTTATAGTGAAGTTTACGAGCGAGTTCAAGGTTTCCTGCGTGGAAGGCGTTACACATCTCCGCTACGTCTGCCGGTGCAATGTTCGCGACAACTGAGATAACACCCTTACCCCCTACAGCGAGAATCGGCAGTGTGTTCACATCATCACCAGAGAGTACGACGAAATCATCGGGACATAAGTTGACGACTTCACTGGCGCGTTTAAGTTCACCTGTCGCCTCTTTGAGTGCAACGATGTTTGGGTGTTCGGCAAGACGCGCGATGGTAGGCGAAAGAATGTCAGTGCCGCAACGTCCGGGAACGTTGTAGACGACGATCGGGATGTCCACTGTGTCGGCGATTTTCATGTAGTGGGCGTACAGCCCCTCTTGGGTAGGTTTATTGTAATAGGGTGTGACAATCAGGGCGGCATCAGCACCGGCGGCTTTGGCGTGCGCTGTCGCGCGTAATGTACGCGTCGTTGAGTTGGAACCGGTACCCGCGATAACAGGCACCTGTCCATTTACAGTCTCAACTGTGAGTTCTATAACTCTGTCGTGCTCAGTCTCAGACAGCGCGGGGGATTCACCTGTTGTGCCACACGGGACGATGCCGTGTGTGCCGCCGTCAAGCTGAAATTGAATCAGTTCCTTGAGTTTCGCTTCATCAAGCGATTCATCATCCTTAAACGGTGTGACAAGTGCAACATAAGAGCCTTGAAACATGATGTAAATTCTCCTTGCTGGCTACGGCACAACGGCATGTGCCTGCTACTTTTAATAATCCCATGCGTCTGCTGTGAGCTCGCCGACGTAGATAACACGGGCATCGCCTTCAAGATAGACGTTTTTCGCTTCGCCGTTTTCCACTTCAAAATGGATCTTCAAGACAACACCGCTCGCTGTCTTGACAGAAACAGGAGATGCCACTTTACCCAACGTCGCCGCGATAATAGCGGAAGCGATTGACCCTGTACCACAAGCGAGTGTCTCATCTTCAACACCACGCTCATACGTCCGGATGTCAATAAAACCCGGAGACTGGATGCGGATAAAATTGGCGTTGGTGCCAGCAGGCTGGAAATCATCGTGATAACGGGTCTGCTGGCCAAGCTCAAAGACTTCCGTCCCTTCTAAGTCATCAACAAAGAAAACGACGTGTGGTACGCCACTGTTCGCGAAACCGACGGTGTGCATACTCTCGTCTAATTGAAGGGGAACATTCAGACGAATATCCGAGGGATCGCTCATACGAACTTTAACGCTCTCACCGACTATTTCGGATTCATAAATTCCCGCGTTCGTTAGGAAGCGCATCTGTTCAGACGCGATGCCGTTCAGATAAGCGAATTTGGAGATACAACGTGCGCCGTTGCCACAAGTTTCCACTTCACCACCGTCAGCGTTAAAGTAGCGCATGCGAAAATCGACATCGTCTGCCTTTTCGACGAGGAGAACGCCATCGGCTCCGACGGACATACGGCGTTGGCAGAGTTTTTGTACAAATACTGTATCGGTGCTATCAACGATCTCCGCCAAATTATTGATGATGACGAAGTCGTTACCCGCACCACTGAGTTTCATAAAAGGTATTTTGTCCATTGCGAATCCTTTATTCTGGAGATACGGTTTTTTAATATGATAGAATTATTTGGCTTTCAAGTCAAGTGGTTTTTTAGTTGTCAGCAGGGGCATTTAGTTGTACATATTTACTTTATATATGTGTGTGTTTTTTCCTCTGTAGGAGCGAGCTGTGCTCGCGATATTGCGGAAAAACGTCAACATCTGTAAACGAAAACCAAAATTAAAACCGAAAACTAAATAGCCCTGTAGTTGTCAGTTATCAGCAGTCAGCGGTCAGCGGTCGGGGACCGTCAGCCATTAGCCATCAGTGGTCAGTGAGAGTCGCGACCGGGAGATCGCTCCTACAGGGGGAGAGGGAGATCGCCGTGAAAAATCGCGACCGAGAGATCGCTCCTACAAGGAAAAGTTATGATGCACCTGACATGAGTGCGTGTATTCGGAGTTCCGCTACAATGTCTAAAACACCGTCGTAACTATCGCACGTGACGAGGCGATAGCGAAAAGGTTTGACGTGTGGAATGCCCTTGAAATAATTGGTATAGTGCCGACGCATCTCCAAGAGTCCGCGTCTTAAGCCTTTCCACTTAATAGAGAAATCGAGATGCTTTCTAAAAGCATCAATGCGTTCATCTATTGAGGGGGGTGCAAGCAATTCGCCGGTTGCAAAATAGTGTTTAATCTCGTTGAAGATCCAAGGATAACCGATTGCGGCGCGCCCGATCATGATACCGTCAACGCCGTATTGTTGCCGCATCTGCGCGGCTTTCTGAGGGCTATCAATATCGCCGTTACCGAAAACAGGGATCCTCATGCGCGGGTTATCCTTAATCCTGCCGATGAGCGTCCAATCCGCATCACCTTTATACATCTGCTTCCGGGTTCTGCCGTGAATAGCAATGGCTTGGATACCGACATCCTGTAGCCGTTCTGCGACTTCAACGATGTACTTCGTATTGTCATCCCAACCGAGCCGAGTTTTAACGGTTACAGGCAGGTCGGTGGTTTTCACCATTTCGTCAGTCATCTTCACCATTCTGGGTATGTCTTTCAGAATACCAGCACCTGCACCTTTACATGTGACCTTCTTAACAGGACATCCGTAGTTAATGTCGATGATATCGGGTTGGACCTTCTCGGTAATCTCGACAGAGGCGCGCATGGAATCGATGTCGTGCCCAAAAATTTGGATACCGATAGGTCTCTCCACTTCAAAGATGTCTAACTTCGCGACGCTGGGTGCTGCATCACGAATAAGTGCCTCGGAGGAGATGAATTCGGTATACATGAGATCCGCACCGTTTTCCTTGCAGACGGCGCGAAAAGGCGGATCGCTGACATCTTCCATCGGTGCGAGTAGAAGTGGGAAATCTGAGATCTGGAGGTTGCCAATTGTTAACATAGTATATTATTTGTAGGATAATTTTATTAGTATTTCGTTAGCGGATTCGCCGCATGTATTCATCGTGCTTCCCAATCCAAAACCAAACGAGGGTCCCATCTTCTTCACGGGCCAAGGCACGATAGTCCCTATTAATTCGTGCGGCCCAACGCGTACCAACTTTCTTCAAATGCAAGGATGGATGTCTTGGGTTCTGTTTCAGCAATTCAAACTTATTGTCTGCAAGTTGTTGAACCGAACGCGGGAGGTTTTGATAATGTTCCCAAAAATCTGGACTCGTTTTATAAATCCTTACACCTACCTGCCCGCAAATCTTCAAGTGCTTTTTCGCCCAGATGATCCAGCCTTCCGGCATTTACGTCTTCCTCAAATTGCTTACACCATTCTTCCCACTCAGCTTCCAAAACTGCGTGAAGTTTATTTTCAAGGGTTTTGAGCACTTCTTTTTGGCTGTTCTCTTCACATTTAACCTCGGGCACTTCTGGTATCCACCCCATCCATCTACCACCGTTTTTTTGAATGTGAGCGGTATAGGTCTCTAAAGGGTCTAAATACTGAATTTTGACAGTCTGAATTTGTTCCATGTGTAACTCCCTGTATTCAGTTTGTTCTGAGGTAGAGGTATAATCTCTACATAAGATCTCGTTTCTGAACAAATTAAAAACCAAATCGGATGCGCCGCATGTATTCGTCATGTTTTCCAATCCAAAACCAGACAAAAGCTCCATCTTCTTCACGTGCCAAAGCGCGATATTGTTGGCTAATTCGCGCGGACCAGTACGTGCCAACCTTTTTAAAATCCAAGGACGGATGTCTTGGATTTTGCTTCAGTAGTTCAAATTTCTCGTCTGCAAGTCGTTGAACCTCATACGGAAGGTTCCGATAATATTCTCAAAAATCCTGACGAGTTTTATAGATCTTTGCACCTACCTGCCCGCAAATCCTCAAGGGCTTTGTCACCGAGATGGTCCAGCCTCCCGGCTTTCACATCTTCCTCTAACTGCTTGTCCCATGCTTTCCAGTCAGCCTCTAAAGTTTCATAAAGCGTGTTTTCAAGAGTTTCCAGCAAAGCCTTTTTCGTGTGCTCTTCGCACTTCACCTTGGGGTGTTCCTGTATCCATCCTATCCACCCATTGCCATTTTTTTGGATGTGGGCAGTATAGGTTGTTTCATATTCCGAATCCCATATTTCAACAGTTTGAATCGGTTCCATGTGTATCTCCTTGTGTTCAATTTGTCTGCAAATTTATTATACCTTGTAAAAGTGCTATTGTCAAGCAAACAGAAATTGAGAATTGGATGCCTGAATGCAGGGTCATTTAGTTTTACATAAATTATTGGATTGTCTAAATTTTTGGATCTTCTTTTTCAAGCCCGGCGCGGTTCCAAACCGCGCCTACCGGGCCTGGGGATACGAAATTGGACTAAAAAACCTAAAACTAAATAGCCCTGTGCCTGAATGCAGGGGCATTTAGTTGTACATATTTACTTTATATATGTGTGTGTTTTTTCCTCTGTAGGAGCGAGCTGTGCTCGCGATATTGCGGAAAAACGTCAACATCTGTAAACGAAAACCAAAATTAAAACCGAAAACTAAATAGCCCTGGCCTGAATCAGGGCTATTCAGTTTTCGGAATTTTTTGTAATATTTTTCACATCTGTTAATATTTTGAGATAGCACATATCGCGTGATTTTTCACGCGATATGTGCTATCCTTCACCGTAAAAAATGAACCTATTTTTTGAGGTGAATCATGACAAGCAGTTCCTCTTGCCACTTACTTGATATATTAGCAGAAGTGCCGGATCCACGCCATAAAAAAGGCAAACGCTATCCTTTGGTCTCTATCCTGGCTTTGATCATCATCGGTCTGATGACGGGACATAGAGGTTATACCTCTGTAGCGACGTGGGCACGGAGCCAACCCGAACTGATCCAAGCATTAGGTTTCAGGTCTAAGAAAACCCCGCGTGCGTCAACACTGCATAATCTCTTGAAGCGTCTTGACGTAGTGAGTCTCGAAGCATCCCTAACGAAATGGGTGTCTTCAAAACTTGAAGACTTTCAAGCTTTCAAAACACAGCGTCTACAAGGAGTCGCTATTGATGGTAAAGAGTTATGTGGCTCTGAAAACCCAGAGACGGGATACCGGACACATTTACTTTCCGCAGTCTGTCATGAGTTAGGGATTACCCTCGCACAACAGCCTGTCAGTGGGAAAACCAACGAGATTCCGATCTCAACACAACTCCTCAAAGCGTTTGATGTCGCAGAGAAAGTCGTGACGACAGATGCCCTTTTGACGCAGAGAACCTTTTGTAAAGAAGTTCTCGAACATCAGGCAGACTATGCGCTGCCTGTCAAAGAAAATCACAAACAGATGTATGACGACATTCAGCAACTCTTTGAACCCCTCTCGGAGACAGATGCCACAGAGGTTGAGACCCGACGCTTTGAAAACCTTCACACCCAAGAAGGCGCACACCTTCATACCTACACCCATGTTGAAACATCACACGGGTTGACCACCACACGCACCCTAACCGCAAGCACATTGCTCACAGATTACATCAAATGGCCCGGAATCGCTCAGGTTTATCAATACCAATCTCAGCGAGAAAACACAAAAACAGCCCAGATCTCCTCGCAGACGCAGTATGGCATCACGAGTCTCTCACCCGAAGTCGCATCCGCAGAAGACTTGCTCAAACTCCGACGCGAACATTGGACGATAGAAAACAAAGTCCATTGGGTCCGAGACACCGTTCTCGGGGAGGACGCTTCACAGGCGAGAACCGGGAGTATACCACAAGTCATCGCAGCATTACGCAACACTGCCATGTCTGTTTTACGCTTCGCAGGACACACAAAAATCTCTGAAACAATACGATTTCTCGCTTCAAAACCTTTACTCGCAGTTAAACTCATCCAATGAGAAATTGGAAAACTGAATAGCCCTGGGGCCTGAATGCTCTGTGCTTGACATTTTTCCAATTTCGTGATAGATATAAGGACAGTGTGTGGAAAGTTGTCATTTATTTACGGAATTAGTCGTTTTGGACTTGAGAAGTTTTTAAATTTGACTTTAAATTTCCGAATCATTTTCCATGCTGTCGGTGAGAAACTTTACAAAGATGTCAGTTTCTCGGTAGTTGTATTTATAGCACGCCTCTGCGAGATACAAGGGGGTGTATGCTGTTGAATAGTGGTGATGTGATCCATACCACGCCCGTTTGACGAAAGACCAAAAACCTTCCATTGTGTTGGTATGTATCCCACCCGGCTCCCATTTCTGACTCCGGTTCATCGTTTCATGCTTCATCTGTTTACCGATCTCGTTGTAGCCTTTATACTGGTCGGTATAGAGTTCGGAGTCGTCTGTTTTGACAAACGTCTTGATAAACTCAGCGATTGTGCTACCCTTGACATTCCCAACAAGTTCAGCGACGACTTTCCCGCCTCTTGCGACTACGCCAAGCACTACATCTTTCGCTGTTCCACGTCCGCGTTTACGGGGTTCGCCAATCTCTTTATCGTAGTCTTTCTTGCGTTTGCCACCGATATAGGTTTCGTCCGCTTCAACAATCCCTTGTAGTAAGACGTTATCCTTACCCATCTCGGCACGGATAGCCATCATTATACGCCAACATGTTTTCTGTGGCAATCCTAAATCGCGTGAAAGTTGGCAACTTGAGAGGCTTTTCTTCGCATTCGCCATCAACGCGATCGCCAAAAACCACTTCTGAAGCGGTATCTTCGTCCCTTGAAAAATTGTTCCGTGTGTTGCCTTGAAGGTGGATCGGCAATCGTGGCAGTTGTAGCGTCCGATACGCCCTATATCATGTTCGTTGCGTCGTCTGATGTGTGTAGACTCACAATGTGGACATTCTGGCGATCCCTGCCATCTCAGATGCTCTAAATACTCGATGCAATGTTCTTGCGTCGGGAACGTCTCCATTATCCTGATCAAATCCATCAGAAAATACTCCTATTTGTGAAAAGGAGTTGCTTTTTTCTGATAGGTTCTGATACAATAATCAGATAAGCGTGGAATCCGAAAAAAGCAACTCTACTTTCGGGTTTCAATAGGGGGCTTTAACCCCCTATTTTCTTATCTGTGTTGTATCACATAACCCCTTTATTTACAAGGGGTTATTACACTTTTTTAACAACTTTTTGCAAGTCCAAAACGACTAATTCCGTTTATTTATTCAAGAGCGAGGTATTTTCTTATGAGATGTATTTTTGTGGGTATCGAATATGCAGGAAAATCGACATTAGTAGACCTGTTGACCGACTACTATCAGCACCGTCAGTTACGGGTTCACGTAGACGACCATTTTACTATCCCAGATTCAACACTCAGTGCGGAATCGAGAGCGGCGTACATAAACTTCCCTGATGACGTGAAGGAGCGGATGCAACGGATGCAACTCCAGTATCACGTTGAGGTGATTAAAAACTATCCGAATACGATGATCGCAGGTTGGCACATTGAGGAACTTATCTACTCATCCTTTTATGGAGATGACCCTGAAAGTCCATATTACTCGAAGTATCACATCAATGCGCAGCGCGGCTACGAAACGCAGGTTATTGAAGCGCGGTTGCCGGATGTCGTGATGATCCACGTGACTGCCAGCGATGCGGCGATTGAGGAACGGATGGAGACAGATCCACACGAATACCAGATTATAAGGAAATCCGACATTCCAGAACTCAAACGCCTTTTTCAGGAAGAGATTGATAAATCTCTCTTCTCACAAAATGGACGTAAGATTGTCTTAGACACAACAGACAAGACCCCAACCGAATCACTTGATGAGCTGCTACTGCTTTCCGAACCGCTCATCACTTTTGGTGAACTTGCTGTTCGTGCGATGGACGTACCAGAAAGTGATTATCGGGTTCATTATGAAAATGGTGTGCGAAAGATGGTGCCGGTGTAGGAAAGTGTTGACAGAATGGCGGGGTTAAAAACCCCGCCAGCGAAGGGTTAAGCAAAAAGTTATGAGGTTATCTGCTTAAGGGGTGCTCTCTATCTTCAACCGGGAAGGGGACACGTTGACCCGACAACTGAGATTCATACGCGCCAAGGATCATCTCCAATGCAGCGACAGCGTCTTCGGCTGCGGAAATGGGTTTTCGATCGTTCTCGGCAGCATCAATGAGATCACGAATCGCGAGTTCATTGCCGCTGGAGAAAGGCGTATCGTCTAAGTCGATTGCTTCCCATTCTTGGTCTGGATTTGAAGGCACCAGCACCGGATAAGGATAGACCATGAGCCTGTTTGCGACATCACCACGGAGCGAGAAAACACCTTCGCTGCCAACGATTTCCATGCCGTATCTGCCGGAGCCAGCCTGATCTCTCCGGGACTGGAAGAAGCCAGAGACATCGTTCTTAAAAGCGAAGTAACTGTTGATGCAATCGCCAGCGACGGGACCAACGGGTTCCGTCGGTTCGTGGTCGCCGCCATACGCAACCTCTATGCCGTTTGTGGTAACGTGCGACTGCATCCATACGACATCGCCGACGAAGAAGCGCATCATATTAAATAGGTGCGTACCAAGGACAATCATATCCTCACCGCCACCGCGTCTATCCTGTTTACCACTGGCATAAATCGCTTGGATCGTGCCGATTTTCCCGTCGTTAAGCATCTGCTTAATCGCATGCGTAGCGGGGAGATAGACTGCCTGATGTGCGACAGCGACCTTTAATCCGCGTGCTTTCGCTGTCTCAACGATTTTATCACCATCTGCAAGTGTAGCCGTCATCGGTTTCTCGGAGTAGACGTGGCATCCCGCTTCAAGACAAGCTGTCACCATATCAAGGTGTTCTACTGTCAAGCGCGGACAGACACTCACGATGTCAAGCTCCTCTTTTTCAAGCATCTCGCGATAATCAGCGTAACTGCGCGAGGCTCCGGCTTCTGCGGCTGCCTTTTCTCGACCGTCTTCGTTCGGATCGGAAACAGCGACGAATTCGACGTTTTCTATCGCCTTATATGGCGTATGCAGTCCGTGTCCGAAGTTGCCAGCACCGGTATGCCCGATTGCCGCTGCACGATACGTTTTTTGACTCATTTTTTCTCCCTTTGCGGTTGTAATTTAATACCCTTTTTCCTTATCAACGAGATTCACTAAGGGGTTCCCTGCCACGTAGCGGTGTAGATTGTCAATAAAGAGTTGCATGGCGCGTCTCCGAATGTGTTGTGAAGCACCTGCACTATGTGAGGTTAAGATCACGTTCTGCTGTTCCCACAACGGATTCTCTGGCGGACACGGTTCTGTGTAAGTTACATCCAACCCTGCTCCCGCTAACTTCCCGCTCTGAAGTGCTGCTACCAGTGCAGTCTCATCTATAACCTTACCTCGACTAATATTCACTACGTAACTATCATCCGGCATCTGATTGAACTGCGCGTGTGATAGGAGCTTATGTGTTTCGGGCGTACTCGGACAGCACACCACCAGAATGTGTGATCTCGCCAGAAATTCCATTAATCCATCTAAACCGAAGAGTTCTGAAACTGTATCGGGTTTATCAATGGATTCGGCATCAGCGGCAACGACTTCAAATTCAAAGGCGCGTGCGCGTGCTGCAATCGCCCGTCCGATGCCACCAAGCCCAAGAATGCCCATCGTCATACCAGCCAGTTCGATACACTCTAACCGCTCCCAATGCTTTGTCTTCATAAATCCCAATTGTGCTGGAATCTGTCGAGTGAGAGACAAAAGTAAGGCGAAGGCGTGTTCGGCTATCTGTGTACCGTACAAGCCGCGGCAATTGGTTAGCATAACATCGCTGGCTTTGAAAGCAGGGTACATAAAGCCTTCAACGCCTGCGTGCGGTTGATGTACCCAGCGTAACTCGGTCGCCTTCGGCATCGCATCTTCGCTGATGTGTCCGAATAGAATCTCAACACCAGCAATGTGATCACGCAAAGGTTCACCTTGCGGTAGAAAGCGAACCTCGACACCAGTTGGGACATCTGATAGCATCGCCTCAATTTCGGGTGCTTGCCGACTGCCAATTAGGACTTTAGGTTTATCCATGTGTCTCTCCACGTCTACCAATTGAGGTTGATTTAACCGCTAATGGTATCTGCCTGCTTTGCCCACTGAAAATCCAGTTCGCTGATACCACCGGCATCATGGGTCGTTAGGTCAATCGTCACGCGGTTATAGACGTTGAACCATTCGGGGTGGTGGTTCAGCGATTCAGCGACTAAGGCGAGTTGTGTCATGAAACCAAACGCCGAAACAAAGTTATCGAATTGGAATTCCTTGTGAAGTTTACCATTTTCAATAGTCCAACCGTCAACCTGCGTGAGGTTTTCTTGGATTTGCGTATCTGTTAATTTTTTCGCTGCCATTAAATTTTCTCCTCAAGGTGTTGTAAAAATTGTAGAATCTATTTGTGGGTACCGTAGCCTCCAAAACCTCTTTAACCTGAGTTCGACATAAAGATTAGAGAAGTCCGATACGATATATCACAACTATCCCAGACTTGTGCGGGAGAGGCTCCCGCACTCCAGATGAAGTTTAACAAATAAATTGGGTAATTGTGGTTACGCGACGTGCGATGAATCGCACTACTACGAACCGATCTGCTTGTCGTCCGAAAACCGTTTGTCACACGTCCCAGAATTACCCGTTTAAATCCTTAATCTTCATGCGGAGTGCTATATCTATAGAAAACCGATACCTAAGGTCTTGCACTCCAGCCTGCTATAGATATATTGCTCCGCTGGAGCAAAGACAGACGTTTTAGGCGTTGCGATGGATCTGCAGTTCGTCCAATTGAGCCAATGTAATGAACCAATTTCTTATACCGAGCTCACGTTCTTTAAAGTGCTTACATTCCTACGTTGGAGGCACCTGAATGCGATTGTGCGAAATTATAGTGGCAAAGATGAATAAATGCAAGTTAAAATAGTAACAGTGAAACTGATGACAACACATTTGATTTACCGTTGCACACTTCGGTAAAATGGATTTTTATTTTACATAGGAGGAACAAATGGCAGGTGCAACAACGCTTTATTTTCCAGAAGTAGGTCCCCAGTGGGAAGATTGGGTCCAAGTTATTAACGTTGGGACCGAAGAGACTCGAGTGAATATAATAGCCAGACACGCAGGCAACGGGCAACCGACTTGGTCAGATAATAAAGAGATAAGCCCTTTTGAATGCTGGACTCCAAACGTTGAGGCGATTAAACAGAACTCTTCGATGCAGTTTAGTGCGGATCAGCCGATTGTGGCAGAACGACACATGCACAAGGACTCGAACATCCTTGATTTTGTCGGTGCTGCAGAGGAATATGAGACCGTCGGACTCCGACTGTTCTTTCCAGAATTGGTTCCAGGTGCCCATGACTGGTTCCGGTTTCTAAACGTAGGCGAGGCGGATGCGTTGGTAAACATAATCGTCCGAAACCGGAAAGGCCATACTATAAGGCAGCACCATCACAAGATCAAACCGCTCTGCTGCTGGGATGTTAACGAAGGGATAATGGGGAATGTCACAGGTACGCTTGAGGTACAAAGCACACAACCGATCGTTGGGGAACGGCACCTCCATTACCAGGGTGGAAAGACTTGTGTCGGACAATATGGTCAGGTGATTTCGGACGCGGCGCGCACGCTCTATTTTCCTGAGACTGGACCGGCATGGCGAGACTGGGTCATCATCGTCAATGTCGGTAAAGAGAGAGCACAGGTAACACTCGTGGCACATGAAGATGGAACCGGTAACCCTGTAAATACCATGCGGCACGAATTAAATCCTTTTGAATGCTGGATGCCGAAGATGGACGATATTAAAATTAAATCCTCTGTAACAGTCACCTGTGAGCAGCCTATTGTTGCGGAACGGCACATGCACAGCGGGACTGCAATCGTTGACCTACCGGGGGCATCACGGGAAGGTGGACATGTCGGGATACGGCTCTTTTTTCCTGAAGTTGCAAGCGGTGCGAAAGACTGGTTCCGGTTCCTCAATGTCGGCGAGAATAACGCTCTTGTCAATATTATTGTCCGTAACAAACAAGGAGATATCCGTAGGCAGTTGCATCGTAATATTAAACCTAACTGCTGCGCCGATGTAGACGAAGGCGCGATGGGGAACTTCCGCGGTTCCGTTGAAGCCCAAAGTTCACAACCGATTGTCGGTGAAAGACATCTCCACTATCAGAGTGGGCATAAAGGTGCTGTCGTTGGAGAATACGGGGTTGTGATCGGAGAGTAAAAGATGGCATGGATCCAGACCGTAGATGAAGCCGATGCGACCGGCATCGTGAAAGAGGAATACGACGCGGCAATTGCGCGCGCGGGGGAGCTTTACAATATCGTCAGACTTTTCAGCGTGAGACCGAAAAGCATGCGTGCTTTTGTGGAACTCTATAAAGTGGTGATGCACGATGAAGATTCCCCTTTGAGCCGGATGCAACGCGAAATGATTGCCACGGTTGTCTCGAAAGTGAACGAATGCCACTACTGAATAATAGCGCACGCGGACGAGTTGCGGGTCCAACTCACGAATGAACAAATCGCGCGAATTGCTACAGATTTTCGGACAGCTGATCTTGACGATACTACGAAAGCTATGCTTGAGTTCGCGGTCAAGGTAACGGAGGCAGCATCAAGTGTTACACCAATAGATTTGGATCGTCTTCGCGATTATGGTTTCACTGATGAGGCACTCTTCGCTATTGTGGAGATCGTCGGCTTTTTCAACTACGTCAATCGGATAGCAGACGCATTCGGTGTTGAATTGGACGATTTTCTGGAACGGAGGAATTTTAATGAAGCTAACGGATAAAATTGCGATTGTGACTGGGGCAGGACAAGGCATCGGTAAAGCGATCGCTATCAGACTTGCGAACGCCGGTGCGAATGTGGCTATCATGGATTTAAACATGGCAGCGGCTGAAACCGTGGCACAGGAAATTGAGGACATCGGACGCAGCGCGCTGCCCGTTCAAGCGGATGTTTCACAGTCTGCTGATGTCAATACTGCAGTCGAAAAGGTTATTTCCACTTTCAGCCGTGTTGACATCCTCGTCAATAACGCTGGTATTGCGGGGCGTACATTGCCATTAACCGATCTGGAAGATGCTGATTGGGATGCCGTAATAGGCGTAAACCTCACAGGTGTCTTTCTCTGTTGCAAGGCAGTGATTGCGCCGATGATCGCGCAGGATTACGGTAGGATTGTGAACATCGCCTCAATCGCTGGCAAAGAAGGGAATCCGACGCTTATTCCGTATTCGGTATCTAAGGCAGGGGTCATCTGTCTGACGAAAGCACTTGCTAAGGAAGTAACGGACTATAACATCCGTGTGAACGCGGTATCGCCTGCGGTGATTCAAACACCGATATTGGAAGGTATGGCACAGTCAACTATTGACTATATGGTGAGCAAGATTCCGTTGGGACGTGTCGGGAAACCGGAGGAGGTTGCGGCTGTTGTGAATTTTTTAGCATCGGACGAGGCGAGTTTTGTAACGGGGCAGTGTTATGATGTCAGCGGTGGACGAGCGACGTATTAGGTAATAAGTTGTCAGTTAACAGGACTTACGCAATAGACATTAGTCGCTACTATGTTCGGATGCGTAAGTCCTAAGTTAACAGTTAAGAGGGGGACCTTGTTAAACGAAAACCTCTTAACTGAAGACCGTTAACTGTTAACTGATAACTACTTATTCTGCGATGCAGTAGAGGTACTGACCGCCGCGGAGGTATAACTCTGAACCTACAATAGCCGGTGATGCGTTGAAACTGTCGTCGAGTTTGTTTTCCGCTAAGACCTTAAATTCGGGTCCATGCTGGATAACATTGACTGTGCCACCCCTTCCGGCGATATAGACACGGTCTGACGCGCCAACAATTGAAGCATACACACCCGATACGCCTTGCAACCGTTGAGGTCCATAATATGCCTCTCCTGTTTCGACGTTGAAGGCAGTAAGGATACCGTTGTTGCTTTTCAAGAAATAGATGACACCTTTATAGAGAAGCGGAGACGGTACATACGGCGTATCCCGATTGTATTCCCAGACAATGGCATCGGAGTCGGTAATATCACCTGTCGCTTTTGTGAGGTGTATCGCTCGCAGTGCACTCCCTCTGAACCCGCTCATAAGGTAAACAAATTCGCCAGCGGCAACGGGTGAAGGTATACTGTTAGCTGTCAGACCATCTCCATCCCAGACGAGTTCTCCGGTCGCCAAATCGTAACTACGGATGCGCCTTGTGCCTGTGGTGACAACTTGTGCTTTTCCGTTGTGTTCAACAATAACAGGGGACGACCATGTTGTTCTTTCATCGCGGTCGGTCTTCCAGAGTACATCACCTGTCCGCTTGTCGAGAGCAGTAATGAAGGAACCCCTCTCGTGGTCTTGCTGCACAACGATCTTATCACCGTAGAGAGCAGGCGAGCTCCCTTCACCGAATGTATTGCTTTTATACATCGTGCCGACATCTTTTTCCCACTTCAGATTCCCCATCATATCAACGCAGTAAAGCCCGCGTGAACCGAAATAGGCGTAAACGTGTTCGCCATCGGTTACGGGTGAGTTAGAGGCATAAGTGGCATCTTGGTGTGTGCCTTCGTGCGGAGCGATCTCCTTGAGTGTTTTCTGCCAGAGGATGTCCCCGTTGCTTCGGTTCAACGCGATAAGATCAAATTTATACGCGTCTGCTGACCCACCGCGTCCACGTCCTTCTTGAAAGAAGCCGCCGAATAGATTGTCGTCATCTGCTTCCTGTTCTGGTTCTTCTTTAGGTGCTTCATCCTTGATTGCGGTCTGGATGAAGATTTTATCTTCCCAGATAATTGGCGCAGCGTGTCCTGTTCCGGGGATAGCCACTTTCCAGCGAATGTTCTCGGTTTCGCCCCATGTGGTAGGCGGATTCGCGTCAATCGCGGTGCCGGTAGCGTGCGGTCCGCGCCAGTGGTGCCAGTTTTTCTCAAAACCGGCTGGCTGTGATGCTATTGCCACAACCATTGCTAAAGCAAAGATACACGTCGTCAAAATTGCGATTCTTTTCATCTTTGATTCCTTTCGTTTTTTATTGTGAGGGTAGGGCGGTTTGAATGCAGATCGCAAATGTAAAGCATTCTCACTGCGAAGCAAAATTTGGTTTCCGCGTATGGGAAACCAAATTTGGGCGAGTACGCCGCAAAACCGCACCTACCGAAGAAAGCGTTCGTGCCTAAATACAGGTTTAACTTAAAATATCCTCTATGACAAGAGGTTGTGCTAATTCGTGGTTTGCGGCTTCCAGTTTTTCGCGACTGGAAACGGCACAGACCGCGGCTTTATCTCCATTTTCCTCTAAGAGTTGCAGGAGTGCCCGTTTTACTTCAGCAGGGGTTGCGCGACGGAGTTGTGCGTAGCGTTCCTCCCGCATCTCGCGCGTCTGTCCAACGAGGTGTTGACTGAGTGCACCGCTTGCGGCTTGACTCGGACGAATCGGTTTCTCACCGTCTTTTGCCGTAGCGATAATTGCACGGTCTATGTCTACCTGTGTCCATTCCACCTGTTTAACATAGTCAACCGTCTGCTCGAAGACGTTGATTGTGCGTGCGACGTGTGGGTCGCGATATGAGGCTTGGGACAGTACTGCATCATAAGGGTTATAGGTGAACCTTGCGCCGTAAGCGTTGCCTTTAAAGCGGATTTCACTGAGTATGTAATCGAGTCGAATGAGATGCGCGCCGATCGTCAGCAGCGATGAATCCGGATGGGAATAGTGTGGTGCCGGCATGACGTGCGCGCAGTGCGCAATCTGAATGGGACCGGCTAATCCCTCCCTCGGTGGTGTATCAAACTGCTGGAACGCAATCGATTCTGAAATAACAGGTTCGTTCTGCATCGCGTCAAGCCACTCACCGAGTTTCGTTCGAGTTGTTTCAAAAGCGGTATCCGAACCGGTGAAGCTGGCGGTGACACGCCCACGTGTTAACAAGAAATCGCGAATCCCTTCTATATGACCCATAAGGTCTGCGTTAAGTTCGTCAAAACCGTTAAGGAGTGTTTCGCTGTTGCGGAGTTGTGGCAGTCCATAGATTATTTCAGCAAGGTGTGCGTTCGATGAAAGTCCGCGTGAAGCGTGATGAATTGCTGTACTTGAGCCGTCATGAATCATTTCTGTTTGATATTCTGCGACAGCTTGCGTTAACACGTCACGGAGGCGTTCAGTATCGCGCGGATTCACAGCGAAAAGCAGATCGTGCAGGACATCCAACGCGGCATCTATTTTTCCATCAAGTGCTTTGAGATGAAACGACATGCTCTGCATGGAACGATTGGGGTCGAGCGCGTGTGTAGAAAACCACGGTGAGCATCCAATACCACCGGTAACTGAGGATCTCCGCTGTGCCATCTCTTCATAACTCATATCAGCGGCACCGAGTTTGCTCATAGCGTCAGCGTATCTCGGTAGATAAGTCCAGAGGTGCTGTGGTAACCCTTGTAAATTGAAGTTTAAGACAAGGTAGTTAACGCCGTTAGCAAAGACATCGTTGCGGAGCAGATCCTGTCCACCGACATTCTCAACTGTTGTAGGAATATGTTTCGGTTTTTCAGGGAGGTCGCTGACTTGGAGTTGTGGAAGTTTCGCGAGTGCTTCCTGTGAATTGGGTACGCCATTGAGACGTTCCAGTTCAGTGGCATCGGCGGCAATTCGCTGCACTTCTTCATCAGTGAATTGTGCCCGCGTTTCCTTCATCCTTTCGACGAGTTCGGCATCAATTTTCGCCTGCATATCTCGATCAGGGGATAGGATATTGGTCAAGCGATGCGGGTTCTCAATGAATCTCTCGCGGATCAGATCATTGAAAATTGATGGATTTTCCAGCCACTGCTGACGAACATCAGTGAGCGTTTTCCCCATCTTTAGGAAGGTGTCCGAATCTTTTTCATAGATCCAGCCTTCAATGACCCGATAGAGCATGCGGAGCGGGAACATCGACGCGACTTCTTGATAGTGGTAAGTCGCTTGCTGAAAAGCTGCTTCCACTTTTTCGCTTTCAATCTCTGAATCCGCAATCTGTGTTAAGGTCTCTGTAACCAGTTGCGTAAACGCTTCGACGCGATCGGCTTCGCTCCCTTTGAGCGCAATATAAAAAGTGGCTGCGGGGCCGATAGAACTCGCGCCGGAGAAGACAATGTCGGCACCGAGTTTGGCATCAATAATCGCCTTACGGAGGGGTGCGGCTTCATTGCCGAGCAGAATAAGACTCAAAATCTGACCCAAGACGACCTCTTCAGGGGCGGTCGCGTCGCCGATAATCCAGCTGAGCATGAGATACGTTTTTTCTGAGAGCGGCTCATCTGCGCCGACAGGATAGGTATCCGTTACAATTCGTGGCGCATCCCACTTCGGTTGGTGTGTGACCTCCGGTCGCAATGGACGTAGGGCAGTACTCGCAGCGTTCTTCGGGATTTTATCTAATTTATCGGCGAGGAAAGCGAGATAATCACTCGTAGGAATATCACCGTAGAGGATGAAATAGCCGTTGCTGGGGTGATAATAGGTTTCATGGAACCCTTTGAGCTGCGCGTAAGTCAAGTCGGGAATAGCATCTGGATCGCCTCCGGATTCGCAGGCGTAAAGCGTATCTGGGAGCAGTTGACACGACATGGATCGGTATAACCGAGCCTCTGGATCTGAGAATGCGCCTTTCATCTCGTTATAGACGATACCCGTTATTTTTAAATCGCCGGTGGGATCATCCGGGTCAACAGGTGCGAGATGGTGTCCTTCACGTTTGAAGGTGTTTTCCGTCAATAGCGGATGGAAGACTGCGTCAAAGTAGACTTCCGCTAAGTTGAAGAGGTCTTTTTTGACGTTGCTTGAGACGGGATAGCAGGTAAAATCTGAGCTTGTCATGGCGTTGATAAATGTCGCCATACTCATTTTTATCATCTCAAAGAACGGCTCTTTCACCGGAAATTTGTGTGAACCTGCCAAGACTGCGTGCTCAAGAATATGGGGTACGCCGGTATCGTCTGCTGGCGGTGTCGGGAAATTAATGGAGAAGAGATTTTCGGTATCCTCTGTATAGAGGTGTAACAGACGTGCCCCGCTATGTTGATGCGCCAATTCAATCTTTACTGCACGTAATTCGTCAATCGGTGTGACGGCTTGAACTTCAAAGCCGTGGAGTTGTTCGCCGGGATGTAAATTTACCTCCGGCATCCGGATTGTTTCCAATATTTTGCCTCCGTGATTTGGATTCTATTTTTCACTTTTTGCTAAGTTTGCACAAACGAGTTCTTTGTCGTTTCTGGCAAAGACGTGTTTATAGGCGAATGCTGGGTGTGACCACGTAACACCCCCTCTGCTGTTCAACTGGTCGCGCGTCGGTTCGATTAATTTGGCGCGACTGATAATATTCAGTCCTTCGGGAGAGAGTTCCGTGATGAGGAGTTCGCCGTGTTCATTGAACATCCAGACCCTGTTATCTGATGAATCCGTGTGTTTAACGAAATGGATGTTACTCCAGCGCGCTTTCTTCACCGCAGTCAGGTCTTCCCAAATCCGATCGCCGTTCCGTGCATCCAGACAGCGGAGTTCACCGTAACTATCCACGCCGTAAATGTAATCACCTATGCGAACAGGTGTTGCCATTGTCGTCTGAAGCGCATCGGTGTTCTGTTCGTTTTTTCCCTTGCGATGCCAGCCGAGTTCTGCTTCTAACGCATCTGTTGGCAGCTTCAGGAGAAGAGATCCTTGACGGAATTCTGTGATGAACAATTCACTACCATTGAAAATAGGGGTAGCAATAGCGATCTCAAAACTTTCCGGTGGAAACGGATAAAGCCAGTGTACGGCTCCTGTTTCTGGGTCAAGTGCGGCGATGTTGGCGCCTGTCCAGCAGATTAAGACGCGTTTACCTGCCTGCGTAATGACAATCGGTGCCGAATAAGAGGCGTTATCGTCCAACGCTTTCCACTTTTCCGCACCTGTTTTTCTGTCAAATGCAACAATACAAGCATCCGGTTTACCGCCGATTTGAACGATAAGGTTTTCCGCTTCAACAATAGGTGCACACGCGATCCCCCAGATCGGCATATTAATGTTATATTCGGCATTGAGATCTCTTTTCCATACAATGTCACCCGTAACAGCATCAAAACAGTGAAGGTGTCCCATCGCGCCCAAGGCATAAGCGAGTCCATCGTGGATCGTAACATTGGCACGCGGTCCCGCTGTATAGTCGATTCTATATGCACATTCGTAGGTGTAAGACCAGAGTTGATCTCCTGTTTCCCAATCGAAGCAGTGAACGCGTTCGACCTGTTTCGGTTTATCAAGACGATCAGTGATATAGACACGTCCATCAGCAACACTCGGTCCGCTATAACCGCTTCCAATAGGCACACGCCACCGAATCGGGATTTCCGTTCCTTCAAATTTTTCAATGATGCCGGTTTCATTCCAAACACCTTCGCGATTTTCACCGCGCCATTGAGACCATTCGTCGGCACTCACGAATGGTATTTGTATTATTGCCATGACAAATAGGAAAAAGAATAAACCTGTAAGCTGCTTCATAGATTTTTTGTGTGACTCCTTAACCAGAGCACCATCTGTTGATAGATATCTGTTGTGTCTCCGTATTCAGTTTTTAGTTTTGTCAATTCTGCATGCGGTCCGTCGATTCGACTCTGTTTGAGTGCTTCCGAATTGCGGTGCGTATCGCCTTGATACGTTATTTCCACAAGCGGTTTGAGGTGGACGACAGCCCTGCCGATGTTTAATAGGTATTCCCAGATCAGTTGAGTTGCACACGTGCTGTTCCTATCCTGAAATGCGGGTGGCTTGTGATCGAACCGGTAATTTTCGGGACAGTATGTATTGCCAACGTCCACCAAGCAGTCGGCGGACAGCACAAGTTTTTCCGGAACTTTTCGACTCACAAACAAAACCTCGGACTCGTGTTCTTGGAAGAGAAAATCTTGGGCGAGCCACGCGCTAACGATCGCATCAAGGTCTGGGTTTGCGTGCGTGATAATCTGTTTCAAAGTAATGTTCTACTTATTCATTATACTGAATTTGTGGAATAATTGTCAAGAAGATCGCGGATGTATGAATATCGGTTATTGTCAAAAGAAGTATAGCACAATATCCGAATAGATGTCAAATAATTAGCTATTGGTAGGTGTGTAAATATTTTGTCAAGTGTTAGGATTGAGATGCGTTATACTTTTTCTGTCTGAATGCACGTCGCATTTGGGCGCGTACGCCGCAAATCGTATTCCGGACAAATCGGGGTTACAAACCCCTCCCAAAAAAGAAAGGGAACGCTTAATGCCAAAAACTTTACACACTCACTATTAGTAATTGGGTTTCGATGCGCTCTACCCATAGGTGTCAATTTAGGGTTTCCATACTCCCGTAGGTTGGGTAGAACGGCGTTGAGACGGATGTCGGTGTTTCAAACACAGGTCAAATCCAATAGGCTGCCAGATACACGCAAGAACAGAGTGATGTGGCGTGTATGGAGAAAACATCGTTTTTCTATGATTTTTACGGTTTTGGTGGCATCCGTTCTACCCAACCTACGATGCGCCGAGGCAGTTTTTCTTAAATTGACGCTTATGCTGAAAATAAAACCGCTCTTATATTCCCACCTCAGAGGTGAGAATATAAGAGCGGAAGATTAAGTATTACTGCCAGGCTAACGTACGGATTTGATGTTGCCCCAAGTAACAGCAGCTTTACCTGTCGGTTCAACAGGTGTCGAATCTGCGACCATATCAGGCTGTTGCGAGATGAAATCAATCATTTCGATAAGTACCTGCCCACGCGGGAGACCGCCATTACCAGGCTCTTGCATACAGATACCGACGCGTCCACTGTTATCGTTCAATTTGATGATACCTGGATCGAAGAATCCAGCACCGTTATCACCAAAAATAGCTTCAACGCTCCATGGATCGACGATCTGTTCAGCTTTAAAGGGTCTTTCAGATGTGAATTCCCCAAGCGTTGGCGTATATTCTGTACCAAGGTCTGTCGGCGTAATCGCAGTGCCGCCGCCCCACATATCTGCGTTGATGTTGATAATGGTCTTCAAGCCATTTTCACCATTCGCACCACCACCTTCAGTAACGTAGAAGGCGTAATCAGCACAATTAAGGATGATATTCCCGCCATAGAGAAACCGTTCGGCGATGGAATCATCTACCTGTGAGTTCCCGGGGGTATAGAGGGTCGTTGGGAACCATCCAAAGATAACAAGGACATCTGCAACGCCGTTGTCAATGCGTGATTCTGCCCAAGGACCGATTTCTGCGTCGGTTTGATAAACAACATCACCAACGGACGAGACAGCACCTTTAAGGTCGTCAAAGACAATAGCGCGCTGGACATCGGCATCTGCTTTTGAAATCCAGCCCGTCCCTTCGCTAAAAATAGCGACATCGCCTAAAGCTGCCCAACTCGATACAGTGCATGTAGCCATTAACAAAATTAGGAATAGGGTTAATATGCTGCGTGTCATTAATTTTTCCTCTCTTTTTAGTTTGCCCCGACGATACCGATGATATTGTCGGAGCCATAGATTATTGAACCTTAGTTACTAAGTGGTTTTCTACGACAATAGGTTAAAAGCTTGACTTAAGATGTCCCCACGTCGTAGCAACTTTCTCATTCGGATCTACTGCTTGTGCGCCGAGCACCTCAAACAGGAAGTTATCAATCATTTCAGCAAAGACTTCGCCTCGGGGGAGTCCACCATTATTGGGTTCTTGAAAAGCAATCCCGATACGTCCATCAGTTTCGATATCGTGAACAATCGCGGGATCAATGAAACCTGCACCATTGTCCCCGAAGGCCGCCTCAACCACCCATGGTTTTGTAATCTGAGCTTCCTTGAACGTACGCTCTGAGGTAAAGGCATCAAGACTCGGGGTATACTTCTTACCATTGTTAGTCGGTTTGATACCTGTACCACCCGACCACATATCGGCGTTGATATCCATCATATTCTTCAAGCCCTGTTCCCCATTAGCACCACCGCCTTGTGTGACGTAAAAAATATAATCCGCAGTGTTGAGGAAAACATTGCCGCCCTCAAGGAATTTCTCAGCAATCGAATCATCAGGTTCCTGGTTACCCGGAGGATAGAGCGTTGTCGGGAACCAGCCAAATGTTACGATAATATCAGCAACTCCATTATCAGTGTGGTCTTCTGCCCATTTACCAATCTGTTTATCGCTTAATATCTCAACTTTACCTGGCTTCTTGAGCAGATCCTTCAATTCCTCGCCTTCTGCAGCAGCAGTGCCTTGCGCAATCCATCCGGCTTGTTCAGTGAATATCGCTACATCCCCCATCGGGGCAGATACACTGATGCTCGGTAAAGCGACTATCGCAACGACATACAATATTGTTGACGCTGCAATTGTTATCAGTCTTCTCATGTAATATCCTTTTGTTATCAGTAAGGTAAATGCTCTGAGATGCTATTATTAGAGCATTTCCACGTAAATTATATGATCTTTGCCATAGCAAAGAGGTCTGAATATTCAAAACTACTTAATATAATACTTAATTTCTTAATTTTTGTCAAATTTATTTTTTCTTTACTATTAGTCCTAAGTTTCAACACCACATTCCTGATTGCATCTATGGCAAATCGGGTTTCGTTAACAGATGTGCAGAAGGTAATTCGCCTGTCAATGTCTCTAAGAATTCGATCAGATCTGCTATTTCCTGTTCGCTGAGTCCAAGCGGTTCCAGTGTCCCTTCACGTCTACCGACAAAGTTACCGCCGGCTCCACCGGCGTTATTAAATTCAATCACAGAGGCAAGTGTTGGAAATTCACCCGTGTGAAAATAGGGTGCGGTCAGTGCTACATTACGGAGCGTTGGTGTTTTGAATTCGCCTTGATGTTGCGATGTTGACTCCAAGAAATTTAAAATCCGTGTCGCGACAGCAGTATCATCACTATAGATGCTACCACCGTTAAACGGATCTGCTAAAAGCGACGAGATGCCCGCATAACGTCCGGTATCTTCCGGCAACGCGCCTTGTGGGACACCTAAATTATGGAAATCATTGTCTGTAAAAGTCGGTGTATCGTGGCAGAGGATACAAACACCTTTACCGATAAATACTTTTAATCCACGCTTCGCTTCAAGCGAAATTGCCTCAGTGTCGCCTGCTACATATTGATCAAACGGCGCATTCCCGCTGATTAAAAGACGCTCATAAGCTTCGATCGCCTTACCGATATTTGCGAAGACGGTGTTAACCGCGCGCTGGTCTGTATCGGACATACTGTCAAACGCTGGGTCCCCCGGTTTACCATCAGCCGGGAAGCGTGTAGCATCTTCAAGCTCGGGGAGGAGACCGAACACTGCTTCATAATCTACTTGATAGTCCCGATTGATAAGGTGCACATACTGAAGTCGGGTGCCGGCTTGTTCTTTCTCGCCTTCAAGTGCACTTAACGCCTGTGACCAGAGTGTATCTGCCCGACCATCCCAAAACTGCCATTTGTTGTAGGCGGTATTAAGCACAGTTGGTGCGTTTCTGGTGCCTCTCCCTGCTCCCAAGGAAGTCGCTTCAACATCAGCGAACCCATGAAATGGTGAATGGCATGTGGCGCAAGCTACTGTCCCGTCCTTTGAAAAACGCGCGTCGAAAAAAAACATCTGCCCTAACCGAGCAGCATCCGGATTATCGGCGACGCGATTTGTAGGATTCGGCGGTGGTGCCTCAGGTAGAGGAGACAACCGTTGAATCACTCCCCACTCGCGCTCGGTAAATATATCAACTGTTTCTTCAGGCATCTCTGTCATTTCTGGAAGTTCTTCCTCACCGCACCCGAAGAGCAATATTACGCAGCAGGATAGTATCCAGAGAGTTAGTAAACGCATGATCAAATTAATATCCCAAATTGGTAGCCAAATTCTCAACTCAGGTTCGCGTGCTAAAAATTCTGACGGGTGTTACTCCGGTTGCGGCGCGTCCTTCGCACATCGAAATCCGAGGATTTGCCCACTCGCCACGATGTCGTCATATTCTCGGAATGCACACCGCATCTGCTCTAACCCAGCGAACCAACTTGCCCCGCGCCACGACTTTTTACCCATCCCGCTCGTTGGAGGGCCTTTCGGGTTTTCCGCAGGACTTACGGCGTAGTATTCTGCATCAAACCAATCGGCGACCCATTCTGCAACATTTCCTGCCATGTTAACTGCACCGTATGGACTCGCGCCTTGCTCGAAGTTCTCTACCGGTGCTGCCATTGCAAAACCATCGAGATGTCCATCAAACTTACCTTCATCATCAAAGTTACATTTGGTCGGATCGAATTCGTTTCCCCAGGGCCAGATACGTCCATCGGTACCGCGTGCCGCTTTTTCCCATTCTGCTTCAGTAGGCAGACGTTTCCCGACCCATTCTGCATAAGCGACCGCATCGCCCCACGTCACACCTACAACCGGTTGATCCGGGTGATTAAACTTTGGGTTGTCCCAAAAGATCGAATTTCTGTGTCCTATGGCTTCAACAAATTTAGTGTAATCGGCGTTGGAAACTTCGTGCTTATCAATAAAATAGGCATCCAAGAACACTTTATGCTGCGGGAGCTCATCAAGTGGATCCGTCATCGGATCAACATCCGGATCGCTGCCCATGATAAATTCACCAGCAGCGACATATACCATGCCTTCAGGGACTTGCACCTCCACCAGTGTCAGTTCTGGTGCGACTTCTACTGCTGGCACTTCGTCAATTTGAATATTTTCTTCCTTTTCTTCGACCAACATCTGTTCGTCGCTGCCACAACCGAGTAGGCTCACCATTAACAACATCAAGTAACAGATGGCGGATTTCCGTATATCTGACATAATTGTTATTTTTTTCCAAATTAAGATTTACGCAATATTCCTTCTTTTACTTGCAAGATTGGAAGATCGGAAGCATCAACGGAGCATCCCATCCTTCCGCTCCTTCCAGTCTTCCATCCGTCAATATCGGTGTTGTACTAGAACCTATCTCATAAATACCAGTTCGCATATCCCTAAAGAAAGCCTTTTTAGCAGATATACGGCAAGTCCCCCTGATAAGGGGATTTAGGGGGTTTCTTCCTTGAGATATTCTATTCGACAATGCCCTCAAACTATTTATGAGACGCGCTGTATAAACTCCTTGCTCCAGCGGAGCAACATATCTATAGAAAAAGGTCTCAACACCTCCCGCACTCCAGCGGAGTGCTATGTCTGAAAATTGTCCAAAGTGTAGTAATAATTGCAAGTCTTAGTGATATGTTGAGTTACGGGGTCTTTGCGCAGCGGAATCCAACGGAACTACTGTGGTCACTACATTGTGCCGGGTAGATATAAGCAACAGTTGTTCTTGTGTCTCCAGCACCATTAGTCCACGAACCGCCCCGGATTGCATAAGTTTTCTCATGCGTCGTTTTCGATTGTTCCATTACCCATTCCCAAACATTTCCTGCCATATCATGCAGTCCATAAGGACTCAGACCGTCTATAAAATTCCCGACGGGTGCTGGTGTCATCGCGTAGCCATCAGTGCTGCCGTCCATGCTGCCACCGTCGTCGAAATTACCGCGCGCTGCATCGTAATCATCACCCCACGGATAGAGCCTTTCATCTGTACTACGTGCTGCTTTTTCCCATTCACTCGCCGTGGGTAGCCGTTTGCCTGCCCACACTGCGTATGTTTCAGCGTCTTCCCAATTGACTCCGACAACGGGTTGGTCTGGCGCGTTCAGCCTTAGATCCTCCCAGAACTTCGGTTTTCGATGCCCTGTTTCCGAAATGAATCTCGCGTACTGCTTGTTTGTAACCTCATATTTATCGATGTAGAACGCCGCGACAAAAACCGTCCGTGTGTCGGCTTCCGTTCCGAACGTTAAATCGGTCTTGTTATCCGTGCCGAGCTTAACCTCTCCTGCCGGAATCAAGACCATCTCTTCAACGTCGATTGGGGTGTCGAGTGCCTCCAGCGGCGTTTGTGCACGCACAGAGTCCTCTGATGTCTCATCGCCACCGCACGAGATGAGGCTAACACTCAATCCGATAATGAAACATAAAATGGTGCAATGTTTCACGAATGTCTCCATAATTAATAATGAGTTAACGAAAAGCACGACGCTATAAATAAACAGAAGGATCAGGGAAATTGATTGTAGCCCCAACATGGAGATTGAGGCTACAAGACAAACGGATAGTTTTAATGATGGAGTTCTATCGCACTGATTTTAACCGTCCCCATATAACGCTAATTTTACCACTTGGATCTACCGCTTTTGCAGTCGCAAAACGATTTGAAATAAGTTCTGCGTACTCGGTAGCGATCTGATCGTTTGGCGGTATGGCTGTCCCACAACACGAGGTGTGGAAATTGATAAACCATCCCTTCATGTCTTTTGTGCGGTAAGCAATCGGATCTGCATTTGAGCCATCATCCGCGTAACTTTCATACTCAAAATCGTTCTGCTTCAAAACAGCGAGTCCTGATGCGCGATTTGAACTCCATTTTTTGAGAGAAGGTATATACTCCTTACCAAGATCCGTCGGGCTAAGGGCTGAAACCGTACCGTTTGTGACTGTGGCACCAAACACGCTCTGCTGTCCGGCACCGGCAGCGGTAACACGCGCCCCCTTATCCCAATAATAGTAGAAAGCGTAATCGCCAATAAACCCGCCGATACCGCCTCCCCTTAACCATGTATAAACTAAGTCTTTCTTGCCTTCCTTCTTAAATATTGTGCCCGGGGTGTTCCCCTGCGTAATGATATAGATCCCTTGTGGGTTCGCCTCCATATACTCAGCTAACTCGTCGCTATCCACAATTTCAGCGGTTAACTTTTTTGCCTCAAGCTCCTCTACCATCATTTCCGCTAACTGCAGCGGATTCGGCACAGCCAAGCCGTTTCCATTTTCAACCGCTGCGTCATAAAAGACTGCGACATCCTGTCCAAATGTGTAGCCCGCGAAAATTAGCACGAGAACTGATGCGAAACAAAATAACCTTTTCATTTTCTGTGCCTCCTAATTTGCGGCTTCAAACTGGTTCGTTATCAAACCTTATCGTTTGGTTCAGGATAACACGGTTAAACAGAAATGTCAAGAAAAATGTTATAGTCGTCAGTTTGCCTCACAGTGAGAGTTATCAGTTTTCAGAATCAGGATGTGCCAGTTTTTTAAGATTAGAAAGGTCGCTGGAATAATACACGGAAACCTTTACGAACTGACGGCTAATGGAAACCGACCACTGACGGAAACTAATTCGTCTGAACCGGGATTTATGGGATTGAAGGATGGATAGGATTAGAGGTGCTTTTTAATTGGAAATTGTCTTTCGTAGAATTATTAAGTTATTTCCTTAAACTTCATTTAGGTTGTAGTCTTTGCGTGATGTGATCTGTTAGATTGCCCCTAACAGTTTACGGTACAAGACTGCCGCGAATAATGAACCAACCTTACTTAACTTTTTCTTGAAAAGTTTGTGAAAGAAAAAATTAACTTTTCTTGCAAAAGGTATAGTTACGGAGATTTTGACTTTTTTCGCAAAGTATGTTAGAATTACCTCTTAAACCGTTCTAGGAATTGTTATGGTATATTATGATCTAACGACTCAGCCAGAAAGTGCCAGAATCTACAAGCAAGACTTCCTGCTTTTGAAGGGGCAGTGGGATGCTTACACCGATCCACCGATTTCATTGAATTGGAATTGTGTCAAATTTGAAAGAGATAATGCAAATCAAATCCCTACAGAGAAAGGAATTTACGCCTTTTTCATTGAACCCAGAATTGCCAAATTTACATCACATGGTTATTTAATGTATATCGGACAAACAGGATATAATAGCGACCGTAACTTGCGAAAGAGATTTGGAGATTACCTTTCTGAAAAAGCAAAACCTAAAAGACCTTTAGTCCATTTTATGTTGAATACATGGGAAAACTACTTGTATTTTTATTATGCTAAAGTAGACCCAACTCAAACAGATTTAAAGCAACTTGAGCAAAAACTATTAGATACTTTCATGCCACCTTTTTCCGAGAGAGGGTATTCAGCAGAAGTAAGTGAAATGGAAAAAATAGCAAGACGATGAAAAAACTATATCTTCCTTCTTTAAGAGGTCTAATTGGTGATTGGGTGTATTACCCTACACTCATGAAGCTCAAGGATATTGCTGAAAGGGTCAAGATCGCTGAAGAAATTTCTCAGAGCAAAACTTTGAGCGAAATGGTACAACAAGAAATAAAAAGAAAACGTGGTAAGGAAATAAAAGATTATCTTCTCAAACAAGAACAGCGTTTTTTCAATTCACTAATTGTAGCAGTCCATGAAGGCGATCCCATCTGGTATGATATTACCCATATTGAGAGTAATAGTCAATACGATTCTGAGGACATTCCTGAAGATGTAGTCGCTGGAATCGGAATTCTTAGCTTGAACGGCGAAGAAGAATTATTCACACTGGATGGACAACACCGACTCATAGGAATTAAGGAAGCAGTGGCGGAAGCTCCTCACTTGGGTGAAGACGAGTTGTCAATAATCTTTATTGCTCATAGGACAGATCTGGACGGAATGGAAAGAACCCGAAGACTTTTTACAACGTTGAATAAAAATGCTGTACCCATCTCAAAAGGGGAGAGAATTGCTTTTGATGAAGATGATGCAATGGCCATCACTGTCCGACGGTTGGTCACGGAAAATCAGATGTTTATGAAAGATAGAATCTTAATTAATTCAACCGACAATGTTCCAAAAAACAATCAAACTTGTCTTACCACAATTGGGAATCTTTACGATTTGCTAGAGATATTATTTACGAGAGTATACGTCACATCGGATAAAAAGACAGTCACTGATAGAAAAAATGAACTCACAAAAATACGTCAATCAGATAAAATACTCAATCAACATTATACCAATGCGTGCGATTATTTTAAACTATTTACGGATAGCTTTCCTCCATTGAAGGAATTCACCAATACATCTGATAATTCAATGGTTGTCAAAAAGTATAGACATCCAGATGGAGGTAGTATACTTTTCCGCCCTATAGGGTTGAAAATCTTAACAGAAATCATTGCAGAACTCGTGGAGAAATATCCACTATCCAAGTGTTTCAGGATGATTTCAAAATTGCCTGTAGACTTGGCTCAAACGCCTTATAATGGGGTCATCTGGCACCCGACACAAAAAAAGATGATAATAAAAGGTAAAACGCTCGTTAAATATTTGCTACTCTATATGCTAGATCATCCACCAAAAGATGTAGACAAATTGCACGAAGATTATGCCAAGGCATTAGGAATCGAAATGGAAAAAGTTGAATTGCCTAAAAAAGCGTTGTAACCTATATTTCTATTCGTAACAACGTTCCCAACGCCCTTGTCTCCAATTTATACACTATTCCGCGTAACCAAAAGACTTCAAATCCTGTGGGGTCTATAGAGATACCTTTCCATTGGAACAGTAGAAAGGATCAGCTACGTTTCTCCGAGGTAACACTAAAAAGATGCCTACTAATATCCTACAGAAATACGTGCAAAAGATGGAATGCTTACGGATAGATAGAGCACATGGCGCAGCACCTAATAAGCCTCTTTTCTTGCTGGCAATCATTGAAATGATTGAACAAGGACAAATTACGGAAAATAAAACGGAATTAGTCGTTTTGGACTTGAGAAGTTTTTAAATTTGACTTTAAATTTCCGAATCATTTTCCATGCTGTCGGTGAGAAACTTTACAAAGATGTCAGTTTCTCGGTAGTTGTATTTATAGCACGCCTCTGCGAGATACAAGGGGGTGTATGCTGTTGAATAGTGGTGATGTGATCCATACCACGCCCGTTTGACGAAAGACCAAAAACCTTCCATTGTGTTGGTATGTATCCCACCCGGCTCCCATTTCTGACTCCGGTTCATCGTTTCATGCTTCATCTGTTTACCGATCTCGTTGTAGCCTTTATACTGGTCGGTATAGAGTTCGGAGTCGTCTGTTTTGACAAACGTCTTGATAAACTCAGCGATTGTGCTACCCTTGACATTCCCAACAAGTTCAGCGACGACTTTCCCGCCTCTTGCGACTACGCCAAGCACTACATCTTTCGCTGTTCCACGTCCGCGTTTACGGGGTTCGCCAATCTCTTTATCGTAGTCTTTCTTGCGTTTGCCACCGATATAGGTTTCGTCCGCTTCAACAATCCCTTGTAGTAAGACGTTATCCTTACCCATCTCGGCACGGATAGCCATCATTATACGCCAACATGTTTTCTGTGGCAATCCTAAATCGCGTGAAAGTTGGCAACTTGAGAGGCTTTTCTTCGCATTCGCCATCAACGCGATCGCCAAAAACCACTTCTGAAGCGGTATCTTCGTCCCTTGAAAAATTGTTCCGTGTGTTGCCTTGAAGGTGGATCGGCAATCGTGGCAGTTGTAGCGTCCGATACGCCCTATATCATGTTCGTTGCGTCGTCTGATGTGTGTAGACTCACAATGTGGACATTCTGGCGATCCCTGCCATCTCAGATGCTCTAAATACTCGATGCAATGTTCTTGCGTCGGGAACGTCTCCATTATCCTGATCAAATCCATCAGAAAATACTCCTATTTGTGAAAAGGAGTTGCTTTTTTCTGATAGGTTCTGATACAATAATCAGATAAGCGTGGAATCCGAAAAAAGCAACTCTACTTTCGGGTTTCAATAGGGGGCTTTAACCCCCTATTTTCTTATCTGTGTTGTATCACATAACCCCTTTATTTACAAGGGGTTATTACACTTTTTTAACAACTTTTTGCAAGTCCAAAACGACTAATTCCGAAATAAAATCTTGCCCGCTCCAACTTTGGTTGAGATTTTCATGAAGTATTGGTCAAAAGTGACTGACCGCAGACCCAATATTGCCCTACCATTCTTCCATTTAAGCAAAAGTGAGGATTTCTGGCATCTCCACGCAAACCCTGGATATGAAACGGCACTAAGGGTTGTGACTCAAATTAAAACATTTTCTCGCCTTCGGGAAATTGTTGCGTCTGCAAGTTTGGATGACGATCTCTTTGTTTTGCTCACTGTTCCCGATGATCGAGAGGTCCTCCATCAAACGCTTATCCGCACTTATCTCCCAGATTTCAAGCAAGTAATTGAAGGACTCCTTGCGGAAACGGAGCAGATTAGCGCGTATCGCGAGGAACTGCTTCAACGCGTCGAACACACGTTTTCAATCCAAAAATCGATAGAATCCACTGAAACAGAAGAACCAATTCGCACTGCAGGTTTCCGTCAAGCAATCATGGGAACGTACAACTACACTTGTGCAGTGTGCCAATTGTATATCCTAACGCTGGATGGAGAAAGTGTGACTGAAGCTGCCCACATCATCCCGTTTAGTGAGTCATATAATGATGATGTCCGGAATGGAATCTCGCTTTGCCAATTGCATCACTGGACTTTTGATAAGGGCTTGATCTCCTTGGATAGGAACTACGAGGTGATTGTTTCAGAGCTTATGTTGGAGCGTGGACCGATAGAATGGCTGCTAACGACTTTGCGCGGCAAGTCTATACTACTGCCTGAGCACAATGAATTCTATCCTGCTCAAGAAGCCTTGGCGTGGCATCGTGAGGAAATTTTCAGAGAATAGCTTAACATGGTGCCCAATGCTATTTCAAGTACTGGATTTTTATATATTTGAATGTGTCTTGAAGACGGAGAGAGGTAACTGCTCGAAAACAGGTAAACTGCGTAAGTCCTACAGAAAATGAACAGAATAACTGAGCAACAGAATAACTGAGCAAGTGATAGTAAAAACAAAACGGCTTACCGCCGCAGATCAATCCCCATTATTGCAAAATGTCGGTCGAAAGCAAAAGCCTCGCGGATGTTATGCTCTCGACACACCACAAAACTCGTGCAATCGGTAAAGGATAATCGTGTCGAGTCATACTGGCGAAAAAGTGCTTTCGCTTTCTCAAACAGGTCTTTATCAATTGCTACAACGGTTAGACCACCTGCCATTTCAGCGTTTCCAATAAACTCAAGGAACGCAACGGCTACTGAATGGTTTGTATCATATCTGAGGCGAGTTACGGTTTCATCAATCACGTAATCAGTGGTTAAAAGTTGGGTTTCTCGGTCTCGCAAGTTGTTGTAAATTGCCATAGCTTCGCGATGGTGCCGGTCATTCCGCTTGTAAATAGCAATCCATGCACCGGTATCAACAAAAATCATGTTTTTGACTGCAATTCATAAATAACTTCATCGTGATTGACAGAAGCATCAGTTGTGCCGGAATCGACAGATCCAACCATTTCATCAAGGATAGCATAAGCGGCCTTAATTTCATTTCTCTTAATGATTTCACGGATTCGTCCGCTATTCACAAGAGCAATGAAGTAATCAAGCGTGTCTGAGGCACTGTTTAAGATGTTAGCAAAAACATGTCGTAGACTCTGATTTTCAATATCAAAATATTCTGCTATCTTTAAATAGGTTCGTCCTTTCCGATGCGCGCTCCCACTTGAGCGAAGGTTCTGAAGTTTTTGTAGAAAAGCAATGTGAACATCAGCCCCTTCAAGATCGTTCAAACACAGGGCAGCTTCAAGAAGTGCGATGCCTTTTTTATCTTTAAACTCTTCCTGCTTCTCAGAAGGAATCAATTTTCTCAGCGATTTTTCATTGAGGGAGTCAATTAGTATCTTGGTAAGGCTCAACACCATACCATCAAAATCCTGTTGTTCGTCGGTAGCAGGAATCCTCAAGGATTGTAGGTGATGAGCATCGGCAGTGTGCAGTGGCAACAACCACTGCCAGCCGAGGTGTGTTTGACTCACTTTTTGCAAATCATGATAACGCTGTTTAAAGATATGTTCCGGCCTACCTGAATTTGCGAATTGCGCTTCAATCTGACGTGCGAGATAAGTCTTGCTCACACCACCAGTTGGTGGAATATTATGCAGATGCCAGTGTTCTTGTTCGCTGTACGGCAAATCGCGTCCGAGATCACCTAACCACGCGCAAACTATGTCATTGTGGTGATTATCAATATACATGCCCCACAAATTACCGCATCGAAGGATAGAATCTTCTACAATGTATCTGCTTGATTCATTGTGGTATTTTTCTAGGACTTTCTTACGGAAGTGAACCAGTGTTAGATAATTCGGTGCTTCTTCATCCACACCGCGAATATTCCCCGGATCCGCTGGCGTTTTTAGTTCATCCGGATTGGACGTGTAGATAATTTCATCTCCGCTCTCATTGACATCAATAATGAATGAGGCGTATTTCTGCTCAGATACTTCAGCGAAGGGCCAAAAGCCGCTCTTGGCCTTTGGTAGCGGTTTGATGAGCCGTTTCCCTACTAACCGACTAAATGCTTTACAGGCACCAATGCCGTCAAGGTCCCCATAGCGTTGCATCCAACACATCAGCTCATCTTGCCTTTCTTCGTCGCCCGCCGTGAATCCAAGTGCTTCCAATAGCTGTATTGACGATTCACTAAAAATGAACTGAATGGCGAGATGCATTTCCTTGATTGCCAAGAATTGACGAATCTCTTTGAGTCGGATCTGGACGTGGTTTGGCTTGATAAGTGCAATAACTTCTTCATTCCCATCTTCGTCGATTTTGATGTATTGATCCGTTTTTTTATCGTGATAAAGATCGTGGAAAAGGCGGAACTCCTCGGATATTTCCCTATAGTCATCGCGCAATCTATGAAAACTTCTGTCAATGATTAACGGTTCAACGCCGTTGTCAACGCCATAACGGAGATATTCGCGCACCTCTCTGCCACCTTTGTTGGAGATCATACCACTGGGCATGCACTGTGAAAATTCCATATCCCACGTTGAAACAGAAAGTGATTCTTCAATATGAGCAGATGGAATCAGCGCGCAATAGATATAATGTTTACTATATTCCTCCGTATATGCTTGATATACAGTGAGCATCTCGTTCCACTTCAGGTCGCGCTGCATATTCTGCAGGGTCTGCACTTGTGAGAGTCGCCTTTTGTCTGTATCAATACCCATGATGTCCTCCTCTCCGTCGTTGTATAGAATATGTACCCTGAAGTATATCACATTTTTCCCTTGCATTACAAACCGTTTTCGTCTAAACTCTTATGCTAATTCCACTTTTGCTATGAGGAGAGAACGGCATGACTATCCGAGTCGGTATTGTGGGAACGGGTGGTATTTCACGCGCGCATCAGCGGTCTTACACGGCAATAGGCGGTTTCGAGATCGTCGCCGTGTGCGACATCATCAAAAGCAAAGCAAACGAAGCCGCCGATCAGTGGGGTGTCCCGAGAAAGCACGTCTTCTCCAGTTACAACAAGATGCTTGAGATGGACGAAATTGATACGGTCAGTGTTTGCACTTACAACCAAGGCCATCGACGACCCACCGTCGCAGCATTGAACGCTGGTAAGCACGTCTTTTGTGAGAAGCCGATGGCGGCGACACTCCCAGATGCTACCGCAATGGTACGGGCAGCAAAAGCGTCGGGCAAAATCTTACAGATCGGTCTCCACAGTACGTTTAATCCAAGACTCCAATTCGCCAAGAAGGTGATTGATACAGGAATGCTCGGCGACATCTACTACTCCGAATCCAGCGGAGGCAGACGACGCGGGAACCCTGGACGTACGTTCATCTACAAAAAGACAGCGGGTGCCGGTGCGATCGTAGACATTGGTGTCTACAACATGCACAATTCGCTATATGCGATGGGGTATCCGAAACCCGTGCGTGTCTCTGCTATCACCGAGGATTACATCTCTCAGCAAGATCCGAGATTTAAGGGTATCATGGATGTTGAAGAATTCGGTGTCGCATGGGTGCGGTTTGAAGATGGCGGCGTGATGGTATTCAAAATCTCTTGGGCGATCCACCAAGATTCGCTCGGTCCGAGTTTCTGTCTCGGTAAAGAAGCCGGTATCTCTCTGGGCGGTCCAGCCGTGTATGCCGATGCCTATACAGATGAGCTCAAAAAACTTGCCAAATCCGAAGGACTCACCGCGGAAGCGAACCCACCGGAGGGTATGACGACTATTCAGTTCTCCGGGTTTCCTGAGGTCAATGTCTGGGAGGCACAGATGACTGCGTTCCGAGAAGCCGTCAAAGCGGATGCACCGTCACCAATACCTCCGGAGGGTGTTCTGCTCACGAACGTGATTATGGATGGCATCTTCCGTTCATATGAGTCAGGGAAAGAAGTTGCGGTGAGAGTGCCGGAGGTTGAATAGCCGTCAGCAATCAGTTGTCAGCAAAGCGGACATATTTTAGTGCCTACATATTTTTAGATTTCACCATAAATTGATTATGAGGAGATAACAATATGACTGTCCGGGTCGGTATTATTGGTACAGGTGGCATTTCACGTGCACACCGGAGTACCTATGAAAAAGTAGGTGGTTTTGAAATCATCGCGGTGTGCGACATTATCAAAAGTAAGGCAAACCAAGCTGCTGAAGAGTGGGGTGTCCCGAAAAAGAACGCCTTTTCAAGTTACAATAAAATGCTTGAAATGGACGAACTCGATGCAGTGAGTGTCTGCACTTACAATCAAGGTCATCGGCGACCGACGGTCGCTGCACTGAACGCCGGTAAACATGTCCTCTGTGAAAAGCCGATGGCGGCGACGCTTCCCGATGCTACCGCTATGGTGCAGGCAGCAAAAACATCAGGCAAAATCTTACAAATAGGTCTCAATCCCACGTTTAGTCCAAGACTCCAATTTGCAAGAAAGTTGTTTGATGAGGGATTACTCGGCGACATTTACTACTCTGAATCCGCAGGGTGTAGACGGCGCGGGAATCCGGGGCATACGTTCATCTACAAAAAGACAGCGGGTGCCGGTGCGACCGTCGATATTGGTGTCTACAACATGCATGCCTCGCTGTATGCGATGGGGTATCCGAAACCGGTGCGCGTCTCTGCTATCACCGAGGATTACATTTCGCAGCAAGATCCGAGATTTCGCGGTATCATGGACGTTGAAGAGTTCGGTGTCGCGTGGGTGCGGTTTGAAAATGGTGGTGTGATGGTATTCAAAATCTCTTGGGCGGTTCATCAGGATTCGCTCGGCGGCAACTTCTGTCTCGGTAAAAAAGCGGGCATCTCGTTGGATGGACCGGTTGTTTACGCCGATGCGTATGCCGGTGATCTCAAGAAGTTTGTCGAATCAGAGGGATTAACAGCGGAACCGAACCCACCGGAAGGGATGACGACTATCCGGTTCTCAGGATTTCCAGAGTCTGATAACTGGGCAGCACAGAAGATCGCATTCCGAGAAGCCATCAAAGCGGATGCACCGTCCCCGATACCGCCGGAGAGTGTCCTGCTCACGAATGTGATTATGGACGGTATTTTCCGTTCGCATGCAGCCGGGAAAGAGGTCGCGGTGAGAGTACCAGAGTTTTAAAGCGGTCAACAGTCAGTCATTAGTCGTTAGTAGGCGGGGTTTGATGAAGTTTCAGTATTTAAATCGGTAATTCCAATTCTCCCAGGCCCGGTAGGTGCGGTTTTGCGGTGTACTCACCCAAATTTGGTTTCCCACACGCGGCAAAATTTGTCTTTGCTTTACATTTGCGATCTGCATTCCTAACCGCACCGGACATGACAAAATAACCGTGAATTACCCGATTAAATTCTTAAACTTCATGTAACCCCGCCTTTTTCGCGCATGTGTTCCAAACTAAAGCGAGGTTAGAAACCTCGCCTCGGTACTCAGTTTTCAGAGAAAACTGTACTGACAACTGATAACTGAAAAGTTTTCGCAGAAAACCGTACTGATAACTATTCCACTGACAACTATTATGCAATCCAACCGTTTTCAACAGTACTTAGACTGTTATTTGGGCATACCGCTTTGTGGTATGCTCAGTCTATTTTGTAGGCGCGCTTGGATACCTTATACACCGAAAAAAATTCTCTTCATCCAACTCTCCGCATTAGGTGATACGACTTGTGCTAGTTGTCTTCTTGGTGCTTTTGTGAATCAATGTTTAGGACGTTCCTGCTGAAACTCATAAACTTTGTCCTTACATAACGACTTGTGCTAATTAATCTTGTCTTCATAGATATTTCCTTATGCGAGAACGAGGTCTTTGAGTTTCATCAAAGGGCGTCCGAGGCATTGATTTACGAAAGCACCGAGAAGACAACTACCGAACTTATTGCTCATACGCGTTAGCAACCCCCAATGCTTCAAGGCACGAACCCGAGAAACATGAAACTGTTCTGTGAGTTGACCGATTGTCGTCTCAATACGACGACGCATCCGCACCTGAAGTTTGCGAAAACTCTCAGGATACTGTTGCTTTTGATTTCTTTTCAGCGTCGGTAATAAGACGGTTGCTTGGGTTTCGATGAGTTCTGCCTGAAGTTGTTGAGAGATATAACCTTTATCGCCAAGAACAATCGGATACTCCCCGCGTTCAGCAAGCAAGGGTAACACGTCTCGATCATCTCTATTAGCAGAGGTAATGCCGAAGTCAATAGGCACTCCGTTAGCTGTCGTTATCAATGTTCCGCGAAAACCGAAAAATGTTCCCAGGCTTTTCGTCGCACAGTTTCCATAAGTCGCGAGTGTTCGAGTGCCATCCGCCCACTTGAAATCAGACTTTGAAGCATTCGCACGTTTGAAATCGCAGACAGGGATCGGAAAAGAATCAACGATAAAGACATCTGCCTTTGGCAAGCAGTTCGTCAATGCCTGACGGATGACTTCACTCGCTGTAGAAAGGTTCCTTCGCCGACGATTGAAACGCGACCGCTCCGGTAAACCGGGAAAGACGGTTTTTAGTTCTGCCTTGATGCGTCGATACCCCGAGTTCTCGCTGTCTTCACCGATGTATTCAAGCAACCATGCGACCGTTAGAATATCGGCATCTGGGCAGTTCGGGGTGGGGCCCGGACGGCGTGCCTCAGCATTTGGGAAGTGAGCCTCATAAAGCGTTTTTATCATCTTTTGAAACACCCGTGCAACCTGCTTGAGGGTGCGGGATTTATTTTTCAGTTGCAACGCAATGCGTTCTAAAGTATACTGTAAATCCATCCTTATGCCTCCTTTTGTTTCTTGACTTATAGGATAACATAAGGATGGATTTATTCAGACAGAAAAGGCGTGCACTGCTTTTTCGTCTGGGCAACACTTAGATATTTGTGAAATCTAAAATAACAATCAGTTAACTGGCACAAGTCGTTAGGTGATACCATTTTGGCTGTTCCGACGATCCGTGCGATACGGCACACCTTCCCTAATGCGGAGTTCACAATGTTAGCGTCCCCAACCAATCTTAACTATTTGGCGAACTGTCCGTACATCGATAAGCATATCTCTTTTCGGATGCCGATGTATCGCTTGTTTGCGTTGCTGCGTCGCGAACAATTTGATTGGGCAATTGATTTGGAGCGTTGGCCCCGGTTGAGCGCGCTGCTTGCATACATTAGCGGGGCACCGGTGCGGGTCGGGTTTCGGACAAAAGGGCAGTACCGTCACTTTCTCTTCACAGAGACAGTGCCACACATTCAAGGACGGCACGAAGTGCGAAATTTCTTGGATCTTGCGACGCGATTGGAATGTCCAACACAGGAATTTACGCTTGAGACGTGGTGCGGTGAGGCAGCACGGACGTGGGTGCGCGATGCCTTGGTTGAAGAACAGGTTTCGCCGGATCTGCCGTTTGTGGTACTACACCCAGAAGCGGGGAGACGGGGTGAACCGCGTAGACGGTGGCCCCAAGAACGCTACGTCGCGTTAGCGGACGCGCTTATTGCCCGCTATGGGGTGCAGATTGTCTTGACGGGCGCGCCTGATGAGGTCCCCGTCTCCGAAGAGATTGCGGCGCGGATGAAGCATCGGGTAGTTGTGCTTGCGGGGCGGACAGATGTTAATCAACTTGCCGCACTTTTTGCAGATGCGGCGTTAGTGGTGAGCGGTAATTGTGGTCCGATGCATCTCGCGGCTGCGACAGGCACGCCGGTTATCGGGTTGCACGGTCCAACGCGTGCTGCGCAGTGGGGACCTTGGAGCCGTGATGTGGGTATTGTTCGCGCAAAACTGCCGTGTAGCCCTTGTCTGAATTTAGGATTTGAATACGGATGTCAGGCGTTATGTGATGGAACTTCGCCGTGTATGCATACCATCGAGGTTGCGGCTGTACTTCAGGCATGTGATCGGTTTTTGGAGAACCATCAGTAGTCAGAGGGATAGTTTTCATACCAAATTAACCCCATTTGTAGTGCGAGGTCCCTGTGCCTCGCAATGCTCACTTGATCAAAAGACTTCTAATCACGTTAAGTTGGTATCAGTTATCAGAGGGATGATTTTCAGTGGTCCGCCATCAGTGGTCCGCTATCAGCTGTCAGTGGAAGAATGGAAAACGGGATGAGACACAGACCGGATGAAACCGGGTGCCGCTTCCCAGTAACGGGTGGGGACCCCGGTTTCAAACCGCGCTTACGGGGTCCCAGGATTATTGGGTGTCACCGTTTTGCAAATGAATGTCATCAAGCGTCTCTGCATCAAGGATTTCGTCAAAGAGCATATCCAGCTGCGCAGGGTTTCGTATAGCATTGATCTGCGTGGCGAGTGGCTCTGGAACACTACCAAATTGAGACTGCAGAAGTTTGAGAATAGCGGCGCGTTTTGCGCGTGTTTCGCCTTGTTCTATGCCTTGTTCTATGCCTTGTTCAAAGAGTGTTCCTGCGATTGCTTCTGCCATGGTATCTACCTCCATTTCATCTGTATATTCGTTGAGGATCGTTATCAAGCCAGTGTGTTCTTCAGTCGGACGGCGATGCAGAATCAACAGGAGGAGATACGCTATCGCTCGGCGCATCTGTTCAGATCGTTCTGTGCCAAGTTCGCTCAGGCGCGTCATCGCTCGCTGCAACGCGCTGCTGATCACATCTTTGTCCGCATGCTCTTGTTGAAGAACGGTTAGTAACCACCCGAACGGATGATCGGTTCGCGTCAGATCCGATGCCTCCGCTTCCTTTACACTGAGAAATAGCGTGTCAAACGTCGGGACAAACCGAGCCAGCGCGTCCGGAATGTCCATTATTCCAGTGAGGGACAACGCGGTATTCCAACGTTGTGCCCCGGTGTAAAATACGATCGGGAGAATCGGACGTAAACGCCACTCACTTCTCGGAACTTCGTCTGATTCCCACTCCCGCCGTTGCAAATCCCAAATCTGCGTCATATAAAACAGCACCCGAAATCCCATTGTCACATCAACCGTGGATTGGTGTTCAATGAGGATATAATACCAAATTAACCCCATTTGTAGCGCGAGGTCCCTGTGCCTCGCAAGGCTGACTTGATCAAAAGACTTCTAATCAAGCTAATTGGGTCTAAATAACCAGTTCCTCGGTTTCGGACTCCCTACGAAATGGAACACTAAAGATGATGTCGGATTCCTGCTCTCGGAGCGTGTCGGAAACAAAACTTCTATTGAGTTGAGCCAGTTGGGTAAAATCAATTTGCGATGCAAGCTGGACTGCAACGATTTCTATCAATCCCCGAACGTTCTCTTTATCTTGGAGTAACCATCTGGCACTTCTATCAGGGAAGTGTTGGATTGGGAAATCGAAGATATTAAATATGTCTGTTTCTGTAGTTTCCATAACCGCTCCTATGCTACGACCTATATTATATAGCATAGCAGGTTTTTGGCGGAGAAGTCAAGGAGGTTTTGAATTGGTTGTCATACCAAATTAACCCCATTTGTAGCGCGAGGTCCCTGTGCCTCGCAATGCTCACTTGATCAAAAGACTTCTAAGCAAGCTAATTGGGTCTAATACCAAATTAACCCCATTTGTAGCGCGAGGTCCCTGTGCCTCGCAATGCTCACTTGATCAAAAGACTTCTAAGCAAGCTAATTGGGTCTAATACCAAATTAACCCCATTTGTAGCGCGAGGTCCCTGTGCCTCGCAATGCTCACTTGATCAAAAGACTTCTAAGCAAGCTAATTGGGTATCAGTCGTCAGTGGAAGAATGGAAGGCGGGATGACAGCGGCGCGGTTGAAAACCGCGCCTACTTTATTCGGGACCGCGCCTACTCTATTCAGGACCCGTTAAAAAAAGAAAGGCGGGGTTTGATGAAGATTAAATAATTAATTCGGTAATAATCCGACATAGTGTAGCAACTCCTGTGACCCGCCTTTGAACTGTTCCATGAAGTCGCTGACTTTCTCCTGAAGGGCTGTCCAGTCATTGCTGAGACGATGCAGATGTATGACGGCTTGACGCGCCCAGCGCCACAACTTCTCAATCGGATTCGTCCAACAGGCATACGTCGGGAGCTGCAATATCTCAATAGGGAGTTTCTCAAGTTTGCCTATTTTCTTTGACGGTTTCTCGCTCCAATTCGGTGGGGTCGGTCTAACAAACCTCGTCGTCTGTGGCAGAAGTGCTGCCCTAAGATTCGCGTGAAAGTGGATCGCCCGATTGTCCTGGATCAAATAGATGCGTTCAGCGTTTGGATAGCGTTGGCAAATCTGGGTGTAAAATGTATGGAGTGCGACAACCGTGCAGCTTTTGACTTGCTGATAAACAACATCTCCGGTGTGTGGGTTGAGCGCCCCGATGCCATAGCAGGTCTCCTCTGGGAGATAACTCTGGCGTGCCAAAGGACATTTCGTCCCCGTCTCCGCCCAGTCTTTTGCGACTCTCGGTTGTAGATTGAAACCAAACTCGTCTTGGTAAACGACAACGCAAGTTTCTGGGTTTTCACGGGCTTCTTCTAACGCTTGCTTGATGCGAGAAAGTTTTTCAGCATAATCGGTATCAGGACTCCGCAGATATTCTCTGGCACGCTTATAGCTGAGACCCAAGCGTGAGAAGATCTGATGAATGCCGGGGAGCGATAAACCCTCAAGCCACGGCACGACCTGACCGAGACTGCGGAGCGTCCAGCGCGTTTGATGCTCATTGACGCTTCCCGGATCCTGACCGATTGCCACTAAGAGTTCCGACCCGGCTTCCTCGGGCGACTTAGGTGAAAAAGCAGGTTTGCGACCTCGACCGGGTTTATTAGACAACCCGCTAATACCGTGTTCGCGATACCGACGCAGCCAAGCATAAACGGTATCGGGGTCGCGTTTTTTCAACAAACCTCTGTGGGCGACTTCATGTGGAGAAAAGCCTTCATGGATTTTCAACAACGCTGTCGCACGCTCTCGAAGATAAGCCGGTTCGCCTTTATCCCGAAGATCAACGAGGGTTTGTATTTCGTCTTCAGTTAACTCCAACTTATGGTGTTTTGCCATCAGAGAATACCTCCTTTGGCAATAGGATAACACGAATAACAATATTACCGAATTAATATTTTAATCTTCATCAAACCGCGCCTACCACAGTCTTAGAGTTCGATGCGGTTAAAATGCAGATCGCAAATGTAAAGCATTCTCACTGCGAAGCAAAATTTGGTTTCCGCGTATGGGAAACCAAATTTGGGCGCGTACGCCGCAAAACCGCACCTACTGACTCAGATGCAGTGGTCTAATACCAAATTAACGTGATTTGTATTATTTTCCCATTTTGCAAATCCACTGAAAACCGACATGTGCCTGCACCTTCTTTGTGTTTTCAGAGAACCATTGACACCTTTTCACAACGGCTTCTTCAAGTGCTGAGAGCGTTGTAAAAACTTTATTCACAACCACCTCTCGCAACAAAGGCCAGAGCCGTTCGGCAGGTTGAAGTTCTGGTGTGTACGGGGGCAAATGAAATAACTCAATCCCTTCTGGGACTTCTAAATCCTTACCCGTGTGAAAACCGGCACGATCTAACAAAAGGATTATCTGTTTCTTGCCTTCCGGGTTCACATCACGCGCAAACTCTGCCAAGGCAAGGTTCATGATTTCGACACTCACACTCGGCATCAGCAGCCAATAGGTTTCACCTGTCTGTGGACGGACAAAACCGAAACCATAAAGCCACTTATATGCCGGACACACGGGGGCTATCGGTCTTTCACCTCGCTTCGCCCAGACACGCCGATGAACCGGCAATAATCCCAAGCGCGTCTCGTCTTCTGCCCAGATCTCTACTGGTTTCTCTGGGTGCTGACTTTCAAGCGTAGCTACCCGCTCCTTGAGTTTTTTTTTAAATGTTTGCTGCGCCTCGGGTGTTGCGGCTGCCTGATGTTGCGGACGAGGTGTTTGTAAAGTATAACCGAGACGTTTGAGATATTTCCAACCTGACACGTCACTGACACGACGCTGGAGCGTCTCGGATATCCACGCAGCCACTTTCGGACCCGTCCAAAGACCCCCATCACCAGGAGGCGCAGAAAGGGCAGCTGCAAGGGCGGCTTGCTGTGTTTCATCCAAAAAACGCACGCCTGTATTATTTTTGCGTTTATCTCGCAAAGCGGCTTCGCCTTCAGCATTATAGCGTTTGAGCAACTTGCGAACCCAGTCCGGCGTGCATCCTACAATCTCAGCGACTTGCCGGGGGGTGCGTGAATCTCTGGTATCCGCAAGGAGCCAAATAATATGCCAGTGCGTCCGTTCCCGAAGACATTCACATTCAAGATACCTTTGTTTAACAACTTCTACTGAAAAGTGGGGGAAAACCTCATGTTTTTGCTTTTTCATCTCTTCACAATAACATATCTAAAAAATATACACAAGAATAGTCGCGTTAATATGGTATAATACCAAATTAACCCCATTTGTAGCGCGAGGTCCCTGTGCCTCGCAATGCTCACTTGATCAAAAGACTTCTAAGCAAGCTAAGTGGGTATAATACATGTCACCACCCGGAGGCATCGGTGGTGCCGGTGCTACCGCCTCAGGCAATTCTGCGATGAGGGTTTCAGTGGTGATCATCAACGCTGCGATACTGGCTGCGTTCTGCAGTGCGACCCGTACAACTTTGGTCGGATCGGGAATACCGGCTTCAAACATGTCGATGAAACGGTCTCGATGCGCATCGTAGCCGACATTTCCACCTTCGTCTTTGACTTTGGCGATGACGACGGAGTCTTCTTGTCCGGCATTCTTCGCGATTTGACGGAGCGGATCTTCAAGTGCCCATCTGACGATGGAGACACCAACGGTTTCGGTAGCATCGTCGAGTTCAAGCGAATCGAGAGCGGCTTGGCATCTCACGAGCGAAGAAGAGAAAGCCGATGGATTTAGAAGGCGTGTTATGCGAAGTGGATGACGTATATCCATGCCCGTTTTCCGCGGACATCAACTGTCAACCGTTGTCGGGCATTGAGAAAACGCAACCGCTGGAGTTCGTCATCGAGGAGTGTGCGTTGCGAAGTGAGGAGTACCATCCTCCCTCTCGGTTTTAGGACGCGTGCATATTCTTTAAGGCATCGCCGGTATAGATTTGTAAGCTGCGGAATATTACTGATAATGTCACCGAACGGCAGGTTACATACGATTTTATCGACCGTATTTGGTTGCAGTGGCAAGTCGCGTGCGTCCCAATGGAAGAATTGGCGTGGTTGATGTTGCCTGCCGAAATTTGTTCGGGTAGCATCTAATGCGTCTGTGGAGACATCGCCACCGATAAGGTAATCGTAACGATTCGTCAGTGCCCGTTCCAAAAGGATGGTGCCAGCACCGCACATCGCGTCCAAAAAAACATCGTTCGGATGTGGTCGTGAGAGGCGTACCATACTATAAGCCAACGTAGGTTTGAGGGATGCGGGGATATGCGCGTGTTTGTAGGGACGCTGTGCCATATCGTTTCCTGAGAGTCTGACGCTGATATAGCCGTCGTCCCCATGGACTTCTGCCCAAACATCTAAAGCCGAGTCCGCCGGTGTCAGATACCAGCCGCGCTTCAATAATGCCTGTTCCACGACACGCTGGAGGTCGATTCGTCGGAAATTGCGTTTTCCTGAAAGTCGGCTCGTTACTCGAAACGGCATCCGCTTGTGCACACGGAGATCCATCTGTCGACAGCATTCAAGTGTCTCTTTGAAATTGAAGCGTGCGAGTGAACCGCTCAGTGCCGCTAAGGAGCTGCGTGAACGTGTCATCTTTGGCATCTGCTTCAAGATGAGAAAGAGATGTTCGGCGGTGCGTAGTGATAATAATTCAAGCGGGTTGCCTGTGTACTGGAAGATAAGTCGCTGTGGCTTGCGTTCCAGGATTTTTAGGTGTCCTGTATCACCAAAGCGTTCTGATAATTCTTCACGGGCAATGGTTTCGAGTCCCGCGTTTACAGTGATTGCGTAAAGCATGTTTTTTCTTTCAATCTTTCAATGGCTATCAGCCATGAGTAGTCAGCAGTCGGTAGTCTCGGTTTATAGTAAGTAAAACCCACAATTAACTATACATTGGCGAGGTTAGGAATGCAGATCGCATTTGGGCGCGTACGCCGCAAAACCTCGCCAGCGAGGCAGTATGTGCGGGATTGTTATTCATTGAAATGTCAACATATTTTCGGGCTTTACTAAATAACCCAAGTTGCCACTAACAGATTTTAGGCATTTCAACACGGTTTTCAGGCACTTTCCCCACCCCAGAGGGGTGAGATGTCTATAGAAACTTGCGTTATAATAAAGATTAGGCAATAGATGGGCAATGAATGGTTTCCCTACTACAAACGGAACTACTTGTATTAGTGCTATTTATAGCACATTTGGAAATTACCGAATTATACTAAAGTTTGAACGATTCCGGTCTGTTTCCTGCTGAGTCCTGAAGTATTTTCTATTTTCTGTGAGTTTTTCACCGGTCGTCATTCGGAGAAAAAGAGTTTCAGATGCCAACAAACGCAGCCCCAGCGGGGCGGAATGTTTATAGAAACGCGGGTCCACTCCCCTTCTTAGTTTCCCCAGCAGAGCGACATGTGTAACTATTTTTATTGAATTCAACCTATCACACGCAGCCCCAGCGGGGCGGAATGTTTATAGAAACGCGGGTCCACTCCCCCTTCTTGGTTTCCCCAGCGGGGCGACATGTGTAACTATTTTTATTGAACTCAACCTATCACACGCAGCGTGAAAAATTGTCCAAACTTTAGGGATTATAGTAAAGCCTATAATTACCTGTACATGATGGGCAATGAATGGTTTCCCTACTACAAACGGCACTGCTTTTATTAGTGTTATTTATAGCACATTTGGAAATTACCGGATTATAGTAAAGCCCATAATTACCTATTAACGCGAGTTCGATAATAAAATCTAAATATAGCCGTAGGTTGGGTAGAGCGGTAAAACAACAAGCACCGCCAGTTTATACAGAGCATTCTGCTTGTCCATGACCGTTTCCTATAAATAGAGATAGCGAAACCCAACAACCCAATCCCTATAGACGTAAGAATGCGTTCGGTTTTACTCATATTATGGTGATTTCAGGGATCTGTCCTGTTTAGTCGATCTCACGTTATTAAATTGTAGTTGGCGAGGTTACGATGCCTATATTGCCCGGCGCGGTTACAAACCGCGCCTACCGGGTCTGGGGTCGTAAATCGTCCCTACTGCAGAGAAGAAGGTTCGGGCCAGTTCAGATGGCGGTGCAAGAACCCGAAGGTACCAGCGGAATTAATCTGATGCCCGCCGTCAAAGAATTCGATCTCTGTTCTATCGGCAATACCCAACTGAACGTAAAGCCTTCGGATGACTGCGAACTCGTGTGCGACCCATTCATCGGGCGCGACACCATCGTCGTGTCCACGCTCCACCATAAACGGACGCGGCGCAATTAGCCCCGCCATCTCGCCGTAGTTGAACGTGTTTCCTAAATCGAACTCCGGCATCTCATATTCACCTGTGAACATATAACTGTATCGGGAATCGAAGGTCGCATTTTTGACGATCCACTCGTTGAAATCAGCAGAACAGATTGAGCAGGCGTACCGATCCAGCACTGCAGGGACACGCATCGCTGTCTTGCCACCATAAGATAATCCATAAAACCCGAGCCGATCCGCATCAACGAAAGGCAGTTCTGCCAACCAATCGAGCGTCCGTTCATGTTGACGGATGATCAACGAAAAAAGCGACCATTTTATAGGATTCGCCTTGCGCTGGATGACGCGGAAGGCATCTTGACCAATGTAGGGATTCTGCGGCGCGTAGGTGATAAACCCTCTATCCGCCAACTGTGCAGCGTAGGAGTGATAGACAGACGCTATACTCGGATCAGCAGTATCCTGCGGCCTCCCCTCTAAACCGTGCTGACAAACGACAACGGGTCGCTGTTCACCCGGCTGTAGATCGTTCGGTAGGAGCAAAATTCCATAAGCGAAAACGTTTTCCCAGACATCAAGGACGACCTCGTAGCCTTTCCAATTGGGTTCGTCGTAGATGAGGCGAGTCCTTGGATTGGCAGGGACATCCGGCGGTGGACACCTCCCGATAACGTCATCCCAGAAATAGGTTTTAGCATCTTTACATGTCTCCTCCCACTGTGTAAGCGAAGAGGTATCGGTCTTGTCCCAGAAAAATTGTTTCCGCCGTGACGCTGCTTCCCGTAAAAAGCGTTGGGTCAGATTAACCAGTTGCATAAACTGTCGTTTTTGCCGCGCCTCATAGTCAAAATCGTCAACTGTCACTGAAGCGGTAGCGTGGTATCCATCAATATATCCATTTTCAACACCGAGTCCAGCGAGCAGCGCGGTTAACGTCTCTTGAGAACCCGGTAACCTATCCTCAGTAGAGACGAGGTGCAAGGCATCTTCACTACCGAGCTGCTGATAAAAGTCGTGTGCACGACTGAACTCTGCCTTGACAGAATCCACTGGTGGGGAGACGAGTTGTCCGGGTGCAGCACCGCCGCGTCCATCTCGAACGGGTGGGGGTCCAGCGACTTCAGGTCCACGACTTGCTTCAACAATCAACGTACGTGGTGCGATGAGACTCGCGATTTCGGCATCGCCAAATTCGTGCAGCAGTCCCCATACATTCCGGTAGATCGGTTCCCGCCACACCTCCTGTCGCGATTGGAAATATCCACTGACAGCCGTCGCCTGAATTCGTGTATCGACCGCAGCGCTCTGGAGCGCAATCAGTCCACCTTCACCGTAGCCGATAACACCGATCGATACGTCGGAGAGAGACATCCAGTCAACTAACGATAACACCTTCTGCACCTCATATCCGATGATATGTCTTCCGAGTTGATACGCCATCCGATAGATGAACTCTCGGTGCGGTTGATTCGTCATTGCCCCGAGAGTCGGGTTGCCGGAATAGGTATCGGCGCGGTTAATGAGAAGCGGTACGACGACACGACACCCTGCCTTCGCCAAACGTCTCGCAAACTGGGCATTCGCAGGTAAATCGTCTGTTACCCCCGCTATCATCTCTGGGGTCCAGTCGGCATCCGGGAGCGCGACGACCTGTGCAATAACCGGGACGTTGTGCATCGGTTCCAAGAGCAGCCCTTCACCCTCTACCTCCTCAAACACCTGCCAACGGACGCGGGATACGGTGTAATTCTCATCTGCTGCGATCTGCGTAGCATCTTTTGTCGTGGCGACGTAGTTCAGCACCTCAATCGGCAGCCGTTCATCAAGGCACCCGATCTGCTTTTTCAGTCTCTCCCGATTCGGTTCCACGGATTCGGCGTAGGCTTCGTGAGAACTATAGTCACGATGCCACAACATTCCCCGTTTTTCAAGGGAATCCGCCACCGCGTTGGTAACATAACCATCAAGCACCTCAACCATCTGTGCGGCGAGGTCTCTTTCCGTTGTCAGTGGGTTCGTTCCGTGTAATGCTTGTGCCGTGTTGTTTGACATACGAACTCCTTTGTGGCATAGCCGTTAGCTATCAGCCGTCAGCCATCAGTATCTCGCTGTTAAGAGTTTCCATTTCTTGATAAAGGTAAAATGTTTACCTATAGCAGCCCGCAAACTAACAATTTGCGGTACGAAGACATCGCGAATAATAAATCACTTTCAAATAACGCCGTCTTGTTTCAACTTTGCCACTTCGTCTGGAGACATTTTCAATATATCGGTCAGGATTTCGGTTGTGTGTTCACCGAGGCTCGGCGCGGGTGCGTCCACGTTTCCCGGTGTTTCTGACAATTTGATCGGCACACCCGGCACCTCAACTTCACCTGTGATCTGGTGTGTGACACGGGTAATCATCTCTCGCGCTTGCACCTGCGGATGGCTCACCACTTTGTCCATCGTATTGATGGGACCACACGGCACACCGATCTTTCCGAGTGCGTCAATCCAGTCATCAGTTGCCCATTGGGACATAATCTCCGAAAGTATAGGAAACAATTCAGCGTGATTTTCTGTCCGATCGGCGTTTGTTCGGAAACGTTCATCCGAGATGAGATCCTGCCGATTGACATGCTCACAGAACTTTGCCCAAAGGGTATCGTTGCCGAGTGCGATGATAACGTGTCCATCCGCAGATGCGAACGCCTCAAACGGTGTAATCGCAGGGTGTCTCGCACCAAGAGGTTTCGGTGCCTCGCCTGTCGCGAAATAACGGACAACAGCGTTTTCTAAAACAGCGACGAGGCTATCTAACATAGCGACATCGACAAACTGTCCCTTCCCCGTTTGGTTGCGATGATGTAGCGCAGAGAGAATACCAATTGTCGTGAAGAGGGCTGCGGTGATGTCGCTGATAGAGGTGCCGACCCGTATTGGTGGTCCGTCTGGTTCACCCGTGATGCTGATGATGCCGCCCATGCCTTGGATGATCATATCGTAAGCACCTTGTTGTGCATAAGGACCAGTTTGTCCGAAACCTGAACACGCGGCGTAGATGAGCGACGGATGCTCAGTTTTCAGCGTGTCGTAATCCAACCCTAATTTCTTCATCGTTCCGGGTCGGAAATTCTCCACGACAATATCGGTATGTGCTAACAACTGTTTGAATATTGCCTGTCCACGTTCGGTTTTAAGGTTGAGCGTGATACTCCGTTTCCCGCGGTTCACACTCATGAAGTAGAGGCTAAACCCGTTTTTGAAGGGACCGAAATTACGAGATTCGTCCCCCGTGCCGGGCTGCTCAATCTTGATTACCTCTGCGCCGAGGTCTCCAAGGAGCATTGTCGAATACGGACCGGCGAGGACGCGTGTCAAATCTAAAACCTTTATGCCATCAAGTGGACCTGCCATCTCTTATTTCTCCGATAATCCTGTGAAACGTCAGTTAACGTGAGTTCCATAATAGAAAGTATGGTGCCGCGGATGTACTTCCTCCTAACCTCCGCCACACCTATCTCAAGAGGACCGAAAGACGCTACTCTTTTTTCTGTTCTCCCCAGGTCGTCGTTAGCAACTCAGGCTGCGGCGAAACCGGCAACGCATACGCCGGATCAAACCAATCCCCACCAAAATTCTGCCCAAAATTTGTCAACAGCGTCCGAAGCCCGCTGTTGACATCAACTTTGAAAATTTGGGGTCTCTGTGTATAAAGCACTTCCGATCCATCCGGCGATAACTCAGGAGACCATAACTCAGGAGACCATGCATCGCGACCGGCTTTATCAACAAGCTGCCGCAGACCCGTGCCGTCTCGGTTAACAATGTAGATCGTCTGTTTGTTCTTCCATACGCGGTGCAGCTCCCTATCCAAGATGACCGGTATCGGATGCTTGTTTCCAGCAAAGGCAAGTCTGTCTCCCGCAGCAGACCAGGACGACTCGAATTGAAATAGTAGTGCTTCATCGGGTAGCGGTTGTTCCACCTCGCGTGTGTGGATGTTGATAAACGTAAGTCGAGCCCCCAGGTCGTGATGTTCAGAACAGGCGATTTCTGAACCATCGGGAGACCACTCTGGGGTATTGTAATTCGCGATGAATTCGGCATCTTCTTCTCCAAAAGTCCCAAGATAGAGACCGCCCTTGATAAAGTTCCAGTCCACGCACTGGTAAGCAAACTGTTTGCTATCGGGCGACCACGTCGGCCTCGTTCTCCAAACTTCTATTTTTCGCTTGAAGACGCGGCGGACATTCCCGCCATCGGCATCCATCAAATACAGGTCTGGCGTGCCCCCGCGATCCGAGACGAAGAGAATCTGCTCACCCGTCGGAGACCACACGGCTTGTTGATCATCGGCACCATGCTGTGTGAGGTTCACCTGTTCGGAGCCATCCGGATTCATCATGTACACCTCACGATTGCCATCCCGATGGGAGGTAAACAGGATTTTCGGTGTCGTCGGCACTTCGGCTAAAACCCGACATACCCGCACACACATCAGCAGCAAGATCATCATAGAAAAAATAAACACCAATCTCATACCTGTTTCCCCTATGGTCAATTTTCAGTCCTACCGTAGCACAGACAAAATGTTTAAACCGCTCTGCCAAACCTGTCCCGATAGAACCTAAAGACACTATTCCTTTTTCTGTTCTCCCCAGGTCGTCGTTAGCAACTCAGGCTGCGGCGAAACCGGCAACGCATACGCCGGATCAAACCAATCCCCACCAAAATTCTGCCCAAAATTTGTCAACAGCGTCCGAAGCCCGCTGTTGACATCAACTTTGAAAATTTGGGGTCTCTGTGTATAAAGCACTTCCGATCCATCCGGCGATAACTCAGGAGACCATAACTCAGGAGACCATGCATCGCGACCGGCTTTATCAACAAGCTGCCGCAGACCCGTGCCGTCTCGGTTAACAATGTAGATCGTCTGTTTGTTCTTCCATACGCGGTGCAGCTCCCTATCCAAGATGACCGGTATCGGATGCTTGTTTCCAGCAAAGGCAAGTCTGTCTCCCGCAGCAGACCAGGACGACTCGAATTGAAATAGGAGTGCTTCATCGGGGAGCGGTTGTTCCTCCTCCCGTGTGCGGACGTTGATAAACATTAGTCGAGCCCCCAGTGCGTGATGTTCAGAGCCGGCGATTTCTGAACCATCGGGAGACCACACCGGGGCATGGTAATTCGCGATGAATTCGGCATCTTCTTCTCCAAACGTCCCAAGATAGAAACCGAACTTGATAAAGTTCCAGTCCACGCACTGATAAGCAAACTGTTTGCTATCGGGCGACCAGGTAGGTACTGTTCTCCCAGCTTCTATTTTTCGCTTGAAGACGCGGCGGACATTCCCGCCATCGGCATCCATCAAATACAGGTCCCGCGTGCCCTCGCGATCCGAGACGAACAGAATCTGCTCACCCGTCGGAGACCAGGCTGCCTGAAGATCATGGGCGGGATGCTGCGTGAGATTCACCTGTTCAGAGCCATCCGGATTCATCATGTAGACTTCGTAATTGCCATCTCGCCTGGAGGTAAACAGGATTTTCGGTGTCGTCGGGGCTTCGGCTAAAACCCGACATACCCGCACACACATCAGCTGCAAGATAATCATACAAAAAATCAATACCATTCTCATACCTGTTTCTCCTATGGTCAATTTTCAGACCTTACCGCGCAGGTCGCGTCCGTCCTGCTACAGTTCTTCACCAACAATGAGACGATACGCCTCCCGGTATTTCTCGCTCGTTTTGGAGATAACATTCTCCGGCAATTCAGGAGCAGGCGGTTGTTTGTTCCATCCAATTTCGGAGAGGTAGTCCCTGACGAACTGCTTATCGAAACTCTGTTGCGGCTTACCGGGTTCGTAGAGATCCGCGGGCCAGAAACGGGAGGAGTCCGGTGTGAAGACTTCATCAATGACAATCAGTTTTCCATCGCGTTGCCCGAATTCAAACTTGGTATCACAGAGGATAATTCTGGCACTCTCGGCGTGTTGACTCGCAGCTTTGAAGAGCGCGAAGCTAACATCAATCAGTTGATCTGTCAGTTCGCTGCCGACTTGGCTGCGCATCTCATCAATGGAGATAGGTTCGTCATGCTCACCTTGCTCCGCCTTAGTTGTCGGTGTGAACAGGAGTTCTGGGAGCCGATCAGATTCGCGCAGTCCAGATGGCAGTTTTTGCCCACAGATTTCCCCTGTTTTCTGATACGATGACCAACCGGAACCGGCAAGATACCCGCGGACGACGCATTCAACATCAACCCGATCCGCTTTTCGGACGAGCATAGAACGTCCCTCTAAGAGTTCAGCATCAGGCTGTAACATATCGGGATAATCTTCAACTTCTGTTGTAATCAGATGATTGTCAGCAACGGATCCGGTGTAGTCAAACCAGAATTTGGACAGACCAGTTAAGACTTTCCCTTTATCTGGGATACCGTTCGGCAAAACGACATCAAAGGCGGATATCCGATCAGTGGATACGATCAAGAGTTCATCCCCGATGTCATAAAGGTCGCGGACCTTACCGCTGTGGGTAGGGGTTAAATTGGTTAATTGTGTAGATGTGATAACGTTTTGAGACATATTTTCTCCTTCGGAAGCATTTAGCCATCGGCTGTCAGCAGTCAGCCATTAGCAGTCAGCAGTCAGTATTCCGCCGTTAACAGCTTCGCTTTCTTAATATATGAGTAAATCCCGTAAAATTTGCGATACAAGTGGAAATCTGTTTTATTCTTTCAATAGGTTTTGTAGGACTATAGCAGTCCTGTTTGCAGTATTAATTTGGAGTGCCTTATTAATCTCTACCTCTGCGGATCGGTTTTCGCCGAGGTAGTAGTAACACGAAGCCTTCAAGGCATAGAGGTCGGCTTTGGAGCGATAGTCGTGCCGAAAGAGGTATTGCGCGTCCCCTTGGAGTGCGTTATCAATTGCCCGGATAGCAGACCCGAAATCGGTGGTATCTTTGTTGCGTAAATATAGTAGATTCGCGAGTCCAACCCAAGCATCCGCATTCGAGGCATCAAGTTGAACGGCGTTCTGAAACGCTTCCTGCGCTAAAGGCGGATTCAACGATAGACTGAGATGGCTCCACCCGACTCCGTTATGTGCATCGGCAAGTGCTTCATCGAAGTTGATTGCGCGCTCAAAACTGAGCAAAGCCTGCGGGTAGTCACCTGATTCGTAGAAACGCCATCCCTGTTCCGTATAATTGACCGCGCTTGACGTATTGGGGTCGGAATCACTGGAACAACCGCTCAGCATCAGACACCAGAAAGCAAGTATAGCTGCACATATAATATAAGGCGTAGCTTTGAATCTAACAAGATGCATAACGTGTTTTTCCAGACAGAGCGGACTTCCTAACCCCGCAAACAAAAGTTTTAATGCGGTATGGTTGCAAAGTGTACCTCTGCCTTATTCAGATTTGAGTGTGCTCAAAAGTGGACTTCGGAGTGCCACAGCAACTGCAATTGCATTTGCAATTATACCGAAACCGAAGATGAAAAGCAAGGTAATTGTGAGAGATACCCACGGAAAAGAGGGGAGATGCCCTTGAGAACCAAGAACTGCCACGAGTCCGGCAACAATTCCGATTAACATCCCAACAGCAAGAAGAAAGCAGCTTTCAAGGAATAGCATCCGCGAGAGTAGCTGCCGTCGGAAACCGAAGGCGCGTAAGGTCGCCAACTCGCCGCGCCGTTCAATGATATTTCTAAAGAGTATCAGTGCCAACCCCAAGGTACCGAGGAGCACACCTAAACCACCAAGACTCTGGAAAGTGGAGATATAGGTATTCTCAACAGCGCGATAACTTGCCAACCGTGCGGACGCTGATGTGAGATCAAAACCGTAATCGCCTAATGTCTTCTCTAAGACCTGCGCGGTCTCCTCCCGTAACGCAGGTGGTGTTTTGATGAGAAAGAACTGATACCCGATTTGGCTTGGAAAGTATTTCGTGAAGTTAGATTCCGAGATAATCAGTTGGCTTTGGAAAAGGCTGTTCTCGACCGTATGGAGGTGAAGGCTCAGCGGCTTTCCAAATTCATCTTGAATGAGAAAATCGTCGTCGGGGTTATGGTGTAAAATCCAACGGAGTGACTTTTCATCACCGATAGCGGCTGCTTTACTGCCTTCAGGTTGAACAACTCTTATTTGACTCCAAGGGTATTCGTCCAGCATGGCATCAGATGCCCCCAAAATTTGTGGTTTTTGGGGTTGGTAGAGATTAAGGCAACTGACATCTTCACCTGGAAGCACACGAAATGGAAATATTTCCGACGCACTGAGAAGCTCAGAGGCTTTCTCGGAAAAGCCAAGTTCAAACCTGCCATCTGGTGTATTCAGGCTATGGTACAAAGGGAGCGCGGATTCAGCAACAAAAGCGTATTCTGTCTCCGGTGGCGCATCGTGTCGATTTGCACCCACTGCGACAATGATACAACAGGCTAAGCTGACGGTTGTAACACACGTTTTACTCCGCCCCGGTTGCCGCGCCGCGTTTTTGAGTGCAAACCGTATCCTATTCAACCGTCTTGGGACCCTCTGCGATTTTAGCCACCGACTGAAGGCATTCCACCCTACACCAATAATGGTCGAAGTGAGTAATAAAAAATCAATGATGGGGTCTACAATCCAAGTGCCAAAGGTGTCAATAAACCATCCGTCAAAGAAAAGGAAAAAGGCAATTAAGACGGCTACAAGCGTAGTCCCGACCTTCTTCACGATTGCCAACCTTGAAGAGAATTCAGTCTGTTTAGTTTGCTGTTTGAGAGTTAACTCAGTAAAATCGGTTTCACCTGCAAGGAGTGCTGTTGTGGATGTTTGCCCTAATTGTTGGACAGTTAGACGAATAGAGATCATCACAACAGCCAGAGCGATGAGTACGCCACTCAGCAGGCTCATTGGATTGACATGAAGTTCCATAAACGGCGTGCCAATAGCAGGTAACCACCACGTTTGTAGCCCGAATATCATGAGCTCTGCATAGCCCACCGCAAGCAGGCATCCCAACAGACTCCCGATACCAGCGACAGTCGCGCCCTCATAAAGGAAGCGGCGACGAATTTTAACGAGTGGATACCCGACAGCCTGAAGGATACCAATTTCACGCGCCCGCTGCTCGACACCGATGCGGAAAAGCATCGCTACCAACAGGGCGACGGCGATAATAATAAAGCCACTTAAACTACCAAATAGCATGCCAAAATCTGTGGCACCGGCAGAGGCTTGAAGTCCATCCGCCTGAAGAGGTAAGAATTGAAAACCCACCTGCTCTGGCTGGATCCTCTTGAGAAATTCAGTTTCAAAGAGTGCACGTGTCTCCTGAATATCTTGATCTGGCGCGGCTTCCATCCGAATAGTAGTAAGGTCCCCGAACCGGTTTTTCCAAAGTCCCTTGCCGATTTCCAGCGGAATGAACGCTTTCGGTGTCGCACCATATTCATCCCAATATGCTTCATCCTGTTCTCGTACCAAGGTATAATCAATCGGAAACGGGGATTCCCATTCAGACATATCGGCGGTGTCGTGGATACCCGGAAACTCAGGAATAATGTCTCTATCCGCTGCGATACCTTCAATTGGCAATATTCCTTTCAGTCGGAAAACAACCGTTTCAGTAATATATTCTTCTTCTGCACTAACACTGTAGTATGTGATAGTGATTTCGTCTCCGATTTTCACGCCGAGGTCCTCTGATGCCCACGAATTGAGGATAATTTCAGGGCGATGTACGCTTTTATAAAGCAATCCTAAGTTCTCAATTATTTTCTCAGCTTTTTTTCTATCTTTTCTCGTGCCATGTAATTGTCGCCTCTCCTTTATAAGTTTAGCTCTCTCCGGTTCCACTTGCTCTTTTTTCCGCACCTGTGCCTGCTGGTACGCGAGTCGATCCGCCTCGGTAATGTATTTATTAAGAAGTTCTGCAAACGCCCCTTCTTCAGTCGGGAGTGCTACAATTGTTGAATAGGGTATAACTTTATCGTTAGCAGCAATCGTATTTGCGAGATAGGTGAGTGTCGGAAGTGTCGGTATACTGTTTTCAGTAGCAACTGCTAACGCTGTCTCCGATAGCACTGGCTTGAGAAGATACTGCTGACTTTGGAGATCGAAATGGTTGTCATGCCCTTTAATATTTAAGTCGAGTGCTTCCAACGATAGCGCGAGTTCGTCAGCGGTAATAGCATTTTCCTCCGATGTGAATACCGCATTAACCCTGTCCGCTTGTCCCAGTGCGTTTTGTAAGACTGGAAGTGAGATGTAAGCATTCTGCGGCAGGCTCTGATGTGCGCGTAGACCAAATCTACCTGCATTCTGAGTCGGAATAACGTCGGTCACAATCAAGCGGAGACTCTGGATCGCCTTAGATGCATCGCGTTCGCCGAGAAGAAATTCTGGATGGATGTCCGCGGCTTGAGGCATATTCACCAGAAGCGTATCACCGACTTGGACGTTCAATTCATTTTGAAGTGCCTCGTTAATGACAATTGCGTTGAACGGTTGCCCATCTATTTTGTTGAGATTTGGTGCAGCATCTTCTTCCCAAAACGCGAAGAAACCGTCCGTTACACCGAGGACGTTAACCTTCGATGCCCGTGCCTGAGTTTGTGGAGCGACGACAGTTCCGTTCAGTAGAATTACGCCTACCTTGTTCTGACGCTTCAATAAATCCGGTTGAAAAAAGTGGTCTGTGAGAAGGGCATGTTGGATTGCACCGAGCCGTTCCGTGGTAATGTTCCGCAGGCTTCCACGCACGGAATCACCTACAATCAAAGCACCCGCAAGAACACCTGTTGCTACAGCGGTGCAAAGCGCGACGGTAAGATGTATCTGCCAAAAGTGTTTAAGGGCGTTCCAAGAGAATTTGCGCATAATCTTTCTAATACCAAATTAACCCCATTTGTAGCGCGAGGTCCCTGTGCCTCGCAATGCTGACTTGATCAAAAGACTTCTAATCACGTTAATGGGGTATAATACCAAATTAACCCCATTTGTAGCGCGAGGTCCCTGTGCCTCGCAATGCTGACTTGATCAAAAGACTTCTAATCACGTTAATGGGGTATAATACCAAATTAACCCCATTTGTAGCGCGAGGTCCCTGTGCCTCGCAATGCTGACTTGATCAAAAGACTTCTAAGCAAGCTAATTGGGTATAATACCAAATTAACCCCATTTGTAGCGCGAGGTCCCTGTGCCTCGCAATGCTGACTTGATCAAAAGACTTCTAATCACGTTAATGGGGTATAATACCAAATTAACCCCATTTGTAGCGCGAGGTCCCTGTGCCTCGCAATGCTCACTTGATCAAAAGACTTCTAATCACGTTAATGGGGTATAATAGCATGGTTACGGGAGTTAGGAATCTCTATTGACCGTGAATGTGCCGTCCATAAGCATCAAGTGTCGGTCAAAACGCGAAGCGAGTGTAAGATTATGTGTGACAACAATCAGTATGTTCTTCTCAGCGTGATGCAGCTCAAAAAGCAAATTAGCGACGGTCTCAGCAGTGGTAGTATCAAGATTGCCAGTCGGTTCATCGCAGAGAAGAATATCGGGTTGGTTGATAAGTGCGCGTGCAATGGCGACGCGTTGGCGTTCACCACCTGACAGTTGAGCGGGACGGTGTGTTTGACGATCTGTAAGTCCAACCCGTCTGAGAAGTTGATGTGCGCGTTCCGTCGCATCGGATCTCTGTTTGAAAGCGAGCGTCGGAATAAGGACATTCTCAAGCACGGAATATTGGGGAAGCAGGTGATGTTCCTGGAACACAAACCCAATCACACTATTTCGATATTGGGCGAGTTCAGGCTCAGAAAGGGTAAACGGGTTTGTATTGTTAATTTCGACCTGTCCACCAGAGGGTTCCTCTAAAGTGCCGATAATGTGTAGAAGCGTGCTTTTACCTGAGCCAGAGGGGCCCGTGATGGCGACGGATGTTCCACCTGTGAAACTAAACGAGATATTCTGTAGAACCTCAACTGTTCCGAAGTCTTTGGATAGGTTAGATATTTTAAGCGAGGAAGTGGTTGCGCGGGATTGTTCCATAGTTTTTGTGGTCTTCTAAATAACCCAAGTTGCTACTAACAAATTTTGGGCGTTTCAATAAGGTTCTCGGGCACTTTCCCCACCCCGGAAGGGTGATATATCTATAGAAAACGGTATATTCAAGCAAACGCACCCCGGAGGGGTGCTATGTCTGAAAGGGTGGCAACTTGCGTTATAGAAGAAGATGCAGTCGTAAAACTGTTCTTATGATGGACAACATATCTGATCTGCAATAAAATCAGGGATAGGAATAGCACGGAGTTTCTCACCGGGGTTCGTTATACAACAGACCGTCGTGAGTTGCCCGCGCGCTATATCTTCTCCCTGACGCGTAAAGTGAAATTGATATGTGAGCGATTTTGTTCCTTTTTTGGAGACCCAGAGGCGGATATCTACCTCATCCTCAAACCGAAGTGGGCTCAGATATTCACACGAAGCCGTGAGTCGGGGCCATCCAATTTTATTTCCGTCCCATTCGGTTGCGACACTCGTACCTAAACTCCGCAGAAATTCGTGTTCCGCGGATTCCATAAAGACAAAAAATCGTGTGAAATGGACGATCCCTGCCATATCAGTATCGGCGAACTCAATTTTACGTTGGGTTTGATACTCGGTGTGCATTTTTGTTACGTTGGGATAGTATCGGCGTACTTTGTGCGTGCGTCTATCGAGAAACAATTGCCCATTTACATTTTTGGATATTCCGGTACATCTTCGTAGTGACTCCATGTTTCAGCGTAGATTCGCCAATGTCCGTCGCTCGGATCAACCATCAAGTTCAGTTTTTTGGTACCGTAATCGGAGTAAGCGGGCCGGGTACCACTCGCAGGTGTCCCCGTAAATTTCTGCAAGAATGTGACATCCGCTACCGCCCGGTCACCATTCACCTGCAAATTAGAGATCTCGACTTGGATGTCGCCATACATAGTATTCAGTTTTTTCATCTTGGCACGCAGATTTCCTTTTTTAAGGTAGACCTCAGTCTCTACGCCGCCCCGTACGGTAACGCGCGTGATCAGCGCTCTGTCTGAATAGGTAGACATATAAGTTTCCAGATCCTTCCCTTCCCAGGCTTCCTGCCATTTCCCCAAAATTTGCCTCACTTTGAGCTGTGTATCAATCGGTGCATTTCCATCAAAAGTCCCGCCGGACTCTTCACCAGAAACTGTGTTAGCACCCGTTTGTTCAGCCCGCGCGAGCGCGATGGCACCCGATATCTCACCGATCTGATCGTTAATGAGTTTCCATTTTCGCCTGAAAAACCCTTTTTTCTCTATAGTGAGTGTGCGATTGTGGGTTTCAATGATCTCCTCGCCATTCAGTATAGTCACGCGAATGCCGTCAGCAACATAGCGGTTTCTGTGGGTTGGAACAGGACTGTAGGTAGCATATTGGATCTCAACGATGTGGGTTTGCGACATCAATCCAGTTGCGCGGCGGAAACTTGATGCCCGCTTTTTTCGGGCGGACTTATCCCACAAATCGGTGTACGTCTTCACATCCTGCGCCTCCAATGCCCTTTTCCAAGCGAGGACTAAGGGTGCTACAGGGCTATTGGAATTATTGAGAAGATTCGGTCGAGATGTGGACTCAGGTGAGATCGTCGCGACCATTCCTTCACCCACCATTTCATCTTGGATAATTTTCCACCGCTGTTGGATAATGCCCTTCTTTTCAATAACAAGGTTTCGCAACTGCTGTTGCGGGCCATCTGGTAGGTAAGTCGTCACAGGAATCCCTTCAATGCGATAGCGATTCGGGAAGCGAGGGACTCGGTAGGGTTGACCGCTCCCTTCAAGGTTAACTTCAAAGTTGACATTATCTCTTAGGAGCCTCGCTGTACTTTGATAACCGCTATCGGATCGCTGGCGTTCACTTTTTACCCAGAGAGATTCATACTTCTTAGCATCGCTGGATTCAAGGGCACTTTTCCATTTCGCCAAAAAGGCGGTAGGCGTTTCACTCGAACTCATGAATATCACGAGGAATAGAACAAAAGCGATAACGATTGCCGCGATCGCACCACCCCATATCAGGTTCCGGGATATATTAGGTTTCTTAGGACTGTTTTGCCGGTTCTGTACGTCGTTCACAATCTAACCTCCCTCGTAGTTTAAAGGTCTGGCACATTCTCAAAAATTTTCCAGATTTCATGATGGATTTTCCAGTTGTTACCGACCTGATGCATCCAAACTTCGCGAATCCAAATATTATAGAGTGCAGTAGCGTTCTCATCTGCTGCCGGAGCAACTAACCGACTCATTTGTTGGATACTGATGATGCTCTCACTTTCGACTTCGGTGTCGGTTTTGACTTGCGTCCACACGTGCTGGCTCATCTGAAGAAGATCCGACTCCAGCTGCTGTCTGTCAATTTTACTTCGGTCTTCTTTACTCTCATGAATCACCACTTTATCAACGACAATGTTGTGTTCATAAGAGGCGAGATGGGCATTTAGATTTTTGCTCTGCCATGCGGCTTCCCAATTACTGAGTGCAGCTTTGCCACCTGCTATCTGCTCTGTAGAGAGAGAGGTACGTCCCGTTTTAGCAGGCGAAAGTGGCGGTTTGCTGGCTTCATACGCACGCGATGCTTGCGCCTGCTGTTTAAGAAAATCTGCGTGTTTAGCAGCTACGCCCTGCTGACCCGCCGCTGCAAGTTTTTGGGTATAGATTTCTGCCTGTTCGCGCATCTGCTTTCTGAGGGATTCTGCCGCAGCAATAGCGGAGCGTTTTTGATACCCCTCTTCTTTTACCATCTTGTCGGCGAGATCAAGTCTGCGGCGGAGTGCCGAAATCTCTTTGCCGTAGTTACGGATTTCAGTTTCCGCCCGCTTGCCATGTGTCTGCATTTCTTCCAAAGTTTTGAAGAGTTCGGCAACCTCTTTTCCGTAGTTTTCGCGTGTAATGGCGAGTTCACGGTTCTTTTTTTGAGCATCGCGAAGCCTCTGGTTCAATTGATCTTCCTCACCGCGAGCGGTTTGTATCTCGGATTGGATCCGCGCGAGTTCTCTTTCTTTAGTACTGAGTTTCCGACGGAGTGCCTCCGCCCCGGCTTCCTTTTGAAGGATCGTAGCATTCAATTTTGAGTTTTTGGTAACGTTGATGGCATGCCTATGGGCAAGTCTGGCATCAGCAGTCGCTTGGTATGCAAGGCGGAGTGCGTCGCTGCCTTTTTTCTCGGTGAGTGCTACTTTCGCAGCTTCAAGGTTGGATATCGCAGCTTGAAATACATCAGGTGCAAGCGATGCGGCATCAAGATCCCGCGCTGCAGTGATAGCTGCCTCTGCGTCCGCGATCGCCGTGTCAACTATAGAGGGTTCAATTTTTCCGAGTTTTCCACTACAGCCTGCAAAAGCTAAAGAGACGAGAAGCATCGCGATAATCAAAATCCTACCCGATGCGAAGTTATACTTCCGCTGTAAAGCGATGAATTGTTTCATTTTGTGACTCCTTCTAATTCCCTTTTATTATTGACCTCAGTTTAATTTCCAGTTTTTTGTCTACATAGCATCGCTGTGATACAAAGGAGACGGTTGCGGAACCTTCTCCTAAAATTTACGAGCAGAGGCACAACAATACGCGAAACAGACATGCGCGCTGTATCTCTTGCTCACTATAATAGTCAATTTAACAATAGGACTTACGCAGTTGCTTCGTAAGTCCCCCTGATAAGGGGGATTTAGGGGGTTAAAAATCAAAAAATATCGTCCAATGTGCTAAATTTGCGTAAGTCCTGTAACAATACACGGCTGGTAAATACACTTCGCCAGCACACCTACCAATAAATGTCTACCTATTTTTATATTCCACCATAATCCATAAAAAACACAATTTTCGTGGTGTTTTTCTGCTATTCAAACACTGATAAAGCAAGGGCATGCGGTTGGGTAGTAGTGGCTTTCATCTGCGAGAGTGTATTCTTGATTGTAGATGCCCTCGCTTCGCCGACCCCGTTAATCGCTTGGAGTTCACCAATAGCAGCTGTGTAAATTCTATCCAATGTTTTGAATTCGTGAATGATGCTCTCAACAATATTGAAAGGGATGCGAGGCACCTGGCTCAGCATTCGGTATCCACGTGGTTCAAGGATTTCAAAGGTATTCCGAATATCTCGGGGATATCCTAAAGCCTCACTAATATTGCTCTGATTTGCGAGGCTTTTGGCATCAAGTCCTATAATTTTCTCGAATGCTTCAGATTCATGGCGTAAACTCTTATGATAGTAATCTTTAGCAATCAGAAACCCACTTTCAATTTCAGTTGTGCGTTCTGGGATGTGCTGTATGGATTCTGCCTGTGTGCCTAATTCAATCCTATATAGGTTCAATTCCTGCTCAGCACGGCGAACTCTTTCACACAATTGGATAGCCTTGACGACAATCGCTAACGTAACGTTCCCACTTAATTCAGCCCAATTCAGCATAGTGACAGCATTTTGCATTGCTTTGACGTACTGAGTCAGGGCAAGCATAGTTTGATTTGCACCAGAGAGCAAAACCGGACGTTCCCGGAAGATATAGTGTTGGTTTTTGAGATATAAGGTAAGCGTATTCCGGCTCTGCGACACAGCAAGAACAACGTACTCCGTCTGTTTAGCAAATTTATCCGCCGAACGATGGCGGAGTCCTGTTTCTCTGGATGGGACAGATGGGTCTACCCTTAGCGTCACATTGGCGCGCACGATCCGTTTTATATCCTCGGAAAGGATAATCGCCCCATCCATCTTTGATAATTCATACAGACGCGCCGGGGCATATTGGCAATTGATCCGAAAGCCACCTTCCGTCAAATCTAAGATTTCTGGTGTATCGCCAACGACAATGAGTCCGCCTGTCTTGCCTTGGATGATATAATCGATACCTTCTCTGAGATGGGTCCCTGGGGACAGCAACCTCAAAGTTGCCAAGAGTTCACGTGTCTTCTGATTCTCTGTAGAGATGTTCCGCACTGCAACCACCCCCAATTATTAGGATACCATGTCTAAACTGCGGTGTCAAGGTTCAATTTATAGTAAAGCCCAAAAACATCTGAACACAATAGGGTTTAATACTTCACCGCCGCTGGCGAGGTTTTGCGGCGTACGCGCCCAAATTTGGTTTCCCACACGCGGCAAAATTTGTCTTTGCTTTACATTTGCGATCTGCATTCCTAACCTCGCCAATTCCTGAGTGTCCATTTAATTGTAGGCTTTACTATAGTTGTCAGTTGTCAGCAATCAGCCATCAGCTGTCAATAGCAAGGAAGTGTCCTCGCGGAACAGCTGTTCATTGAAATGTCAACATATCGTAAATTTTAGAATTACTTGGACATTATGACCGGTGAGTTTGTGGCACCCACAAGGGGTACCCTACAAGATGTCTACTTATTTTCACAATTCACTATATTTTCGGATTTTGCTATAACTGAAAAGTGACTGTCTCCAAATTTTGTTTGACTTCACGCGCAAATCGGTGTATAATGTATATCAACTTTTATTTCGCCGAGAATGCCTTATATCCATATATGGACTCTTGCCGAAGATTTTCGATACAACCCAAATAAGATTTACGCCCACAATCTCTTGAATAGAACCCATGTTGCGTAAGCCTTGGTAGATAAAAAGACAGAAAAGGAATTCGTGAAAATTCCCGGTTTTCACAATGAAATCATGCGATTAAGTTTAGTAAGTGCATTTTTGGCGACAGTTATTTCATGCAACAACGAACAATTGCCTAATGTAACGATAGAAACCGAAAAAGGCAACATTATAATAGAACTTTATCCTGAAGCTGCCCCCGCCACAGTAGCGAATTTTGCTCGGCTAATTGAAGGCGGATTTTACGATGGCGTGGCTTTCCACCGGTATGTCCCGGGTTTTGTCATCCAAGGCGGCGACCCGCAAGGTACCGGCAGTGGTGGACCTGGATGGACAATCCGAGGCGAATTTCAAGACCCGGACCTTCGCGACAAAATGCCGCCGCATGATAAAGGGGTCATAGCGATGGCACGCACACAGAACCCCGACTCAGCCGGAAGTCAGTTTTACATCTGTCTCACATCTGATCCGTGAAGCGTTGGACATTTGGACGGCAGCTATACCACGTTTGGGAAGGTTATAGAAGGGATGGATGTTGTAGAAGCACTTCGCGAACGTGATGTCATGAAAAAAGTGACCATTGAAAACTACACGCCTGCACCCTAATTCTGCATCCTATAGATGCCGCGCGAAGCATTGCTTGTAGGTCTCGGATATTGCGTCACGCCTCCAGAGAGACAGGCGCAACAGCAGAATTTGGAAAGGGAGGACACACTATATGGAAGAATGGAAACGTCTCGTTAGGGATACTGTCAACACGCCAGAAAAACTCGCCGCCGTATTCGATGTTGACTTAGAGGAGATGCGGCGCATTCACAAAGAATTCCCGATTCGTATCAATCCTTATTATCTCAGTCTCATAGAAGAACCCGGTGACCCAATTTGGAAACAGGTCGTTCCTGACCTAAGGGAATTGATTAGCACAGGCGTAGAGGATCCGCTCCACGAAGAAGACGATAGCGAGGTGCCGAACGTTACACACCGCTATCCAGACCGAGCACTCTTTTATGTTAACTATATGTGCCCCATCTACTGCCGTTTCTGTACCCGCAAACGAAAAGTTGGTGACCCGCATTCGATTTCTGAGGATAACGTTGAAAGAGGACTCGCCTATATTCAGGCACACCCCGAAATTCGTGATGTTATCCTCTCCGGTGGCGACCCGCTCATGCTGACGGATAAGAAAATTGATATGATCCTCGGTGGGTTACGAGCGATTGAACACTTGGAAATTATCCGGATTGGCTCGCGTGTTCCTGTGACGCTGCCCCAGCGGATCACACCTGAGTTGTGCGCGATTTTGAAGCAGCATCACCCGTTTTATATCAACACCCACTTCAACCACCCCCGTGAAATTACACCTGAGACAGAGAAAGCGTGTGGCATGTTAGCCGATGCAGGCATACCGCTCGGTAACCAGACGGTTCTCCTCAGAGGGGTAAACGATGATCCCGCTACAATGGTGGAACTGATGAAGGGGCTATTGCGGATTCGGGTCAAACCATACTATATCTATCAAGCGGATCTCGTGGTCGGCACAGACCATTTCCGGACAGCGGTGAAGACCGGCTTAGAAATCGTTGCCGCTTTGCGCGGACATATATCGGGACTCGGTGTGCCGCATTACGTCGTCGATGCACCCGGAGGTGGTGGAAAAATCGCGTTGATTCCCAACCCAGTTGTGGCTTTCGATGACAATGAGATTCAGCTCAAGAACTACGAAGGCAACATCTACAGTTATCCGAGTACGCCGTTCTTTGACGAAGATTGGTAGATTCAGGAAAATCCATATCCATCGTAGGGGCGGGTTCCTGTACCCGCCCTATTTTTTTCTCAAAATAACACGACGTATCCCTGAATAGGAATTCGGAAATGGCAATCAAGAAATCCCAACTCTACGCATCGCTCTGGCAAAGCTGCGATGAGCTCCGCGGTGGTATGGATGCCTCCCAATACAAAGACTACATCCTGACACTGCTGTTCATGAAATATGTCTCAGATAAGGCGACAAACAACCCTTACGCTGTTATCCGAGTGCCGGATGGCGGTAGTTTCGCCGATATGGCGGAATTGATAGGCGACAAGGAGATCGGAGACAAGATAAACAAGATTATCGGAGCACTCGCCGAAGCGAACAGGCTCAGAGATGTTCTGGGACTTGTTGATTTCAATGACGATACCAAACTCGGCAGAGGCAGAGAGATGGTGGATCGGCTCTCAAAACTGGTGGCTATCTTTAACGACCTCGATCTCAGCGCGAACCGAGCCGAAGGCGATGACCTACTCGGTGACGCTTACGAATATCTGATGCGCCACTTTGCCACGGAGTCCGGGAAAAGCAAGGGGCAGTTCTATACACCTGCCGAAGTCTCTCGCATTATGGCGAAAGTGATCGGTATTAGTGCGGAAACGCGTCAGGATGCGACGATCTATGACCCGACCTGCGGCTCAGGATCGCTCCTGCTACGGGCTACAGACGAAACACATAGTGGCCTCACTGTTTATGGGCAAGAGAAGGACAATGCGACCTATGCTTTGGCGCGGATGAATATGATTCTCCACGACGACGCGAACGCTTTGCTATGGCACGGCAACACGCTAACTGACCCATACTTCAAAGATACCGATAATAATCTGAGGATCTTCGACTTTGCTGTCGCCAATCCACCTTTTTCTGACAAGGCGTGGACCAACGGTCTCGATCCGGCGAACGATATTTACAATCGCTTTGAATACGGTATTCCGCCCGCTAAAAATGGTGATTACGCGTTCCTTTTACACTTCATCGCATCGCTCAAAAGTAAGGGCAAAGGGGCAATCATCCTACCACACGGCGTGCTTTTTCGCGGCAACAGGGAGGCGGATATCCGAAAAAACCTCATCCGACGTGGGTATATCAAAGGTATCATCGGTCTACCTGCCAACCTCTTTTACGGCACCGGTATACCCGCCTGTATTATCGTGATTGACAAGGAGAACGCCAATCACCGTCACGGTATCTTTATGATAGACGCGAGCAAGGGTTTTCTCAAGGACGGCAACAAAAACCGCCTCCGCGCACAAGACATCCATAAAATCGTGTCAGTCTTCAACGAGCAGACCGAAATTGATCGTTATTCCGGTATGGTGCCGATCACCGAAATTGCCGACCCTGCAAACGACTATAATCTCAATATCCCGCGTTATATTGATGCCAGCGAACCGGAAGACCTACACGACCTTGACGCACACCTGAACGGCGGCATCCCTGACACTGATATTGACGCACTTGCGGACTATTGGCAAGTGTTCCCGACACTCCGCAATGAGTTGTTCAAAGCAAACGGCAGACCCGGTTATAGCGACCCACAGGTAGAAACACAACAGGTGAAATCCACAATCCTCTCCCATAGCGAATTCACCGCTTATCAGCAAAGCGTTGCATCTATCTTTGATACGTGGCAGAAGACGCACGCACCGCGCTTGGGGGATATGGATACCAACGTTGTACCGAAAACAATCATTCACGCGCTGTCTGAAGACCTATTGGTGCAGTTTGATGATCTACCACTGCTTGACCCTTACGATGTGTATCAGAAACTGATGGACTATTGGGACGAGGTGATGCAGGACGATGTTTATCTCATCACTGCGGATGGGTGGGTGGCGGCATCTCAACCTCGCGAACTCATTCAGGATAAAAAGGTTAAGGAGACACCCGACCTAACGATCAAGAAGAAAAAATATAAGATGGACCTGATTCCGCCGGCATTGATTGTTGCGCGCTACTTTGCCGATGAACAAACGCAAATTGAGAATCTACAAACCGCGCTGGAGACTGCCACACAAACGTTGGAGGAATACATCGAGGAACACACAGGCGAGGACGGGCTACTCGCGGATGCTACCAACGACAGCGGGAACATCACTAAAACCAGTGTGAAGGCACGGCTCGACGCAATTCAACCCGATTTGATGACGCTCCGTGAAGCACAGGACAACGACGACGAACCGGATGCACTTGAACACTGCCTATCCCTAATTGACACGAAGTCGAAAGCGGACAAAGCTGTGAAAGATGCGCAACTCGCACTTGATGAACAGGTGCTGACGCGCTATGCAACGCTCACCGAGGCGGAAATCAAGCAACTCGTGATTGACGATAAATGGTTCGCCACGATCCAAGCGGCAATTACAGGTGAAGTCCAGCGGCTGACGCAAGTACTCGCGGCGCGCGTGAAGGGATTGGAGGAACGCTACGCACAGCCGTTGCTGGTTTTGGAGGAAGAAGTGGAAGGGTATAGTGTGAGGGTTGAGGAACATTTGAGAATGATGGAAACGGAGTAGACATGAACACAGCAAAAACAGATATGCAGAGGTTTAGCGGCGAGTGGGAAACGAAACAGTTAAAGGAACTGGGTCAGTTTTCCAAAGGTCGTGGAATAAAGCGCGACGATGTTTCCGATGAAGGGCTGCCATGTGTTAGATATGGAGAACTGTATACACGATACCAAGACTACATTTTGAAGATAGCATCACGGATACCGCCGAGTATCGCTGCAACAGCACTACCAATTAAAAAAGGGGATATTTTGTTCGCGGGGTCAGGTGAAACTGCAGAAGAAATTGGTCGGTGCGCGGCATATCTTGGCGAAAAACAAGCATACGCTGGCGGGGATGTCATCGTGTTGACACCATCAGGACAAAACTCTATTTATCTCGGTCATTTGATGAATTCCCCAATAGTCTCAGCACAGAAAGCTCGTATGGGGCAAGGTGACGCAGTTGTTCATATCTATATCAATAATTTGGCTCAGGTGCAGATAGAACTTCCGCCTATCGCAGAACAGAACGCGATTGCCGAGGTGTTGTCGAATGTGGATGGGTTGCTCAACGCGTTGGAGGCACTGATCGCCAAAAAGCAGGCGATTAAGCAAGCCGTCATGCAGCAACTGCTGACCGGTAAAACGCGCCTACCCGGGTTCAGTGGGGTGTGGGAGACGAAGCGATTAGGGGAAATTTCTCATATCAAAACAGGGAGTAAAAACAACGAAGACAAAAACGAAAACGGGCAATATCCTTTTTTTGTTCGCTCGGCAATTGTTGAACGAATTAACAGTTATTGCTATGACAGTGAGGCAATTCTTGTTCCGGGTGAAGGCGGAATCGAAAGCATTTTTCACTATATCAATGGTCGTTTCGACTGCCATCAACGTGTTTACATGATCAACCGTTTTTCAACAGACGTTTGTGGTAAGTTGGTCTATTACATCATGGTTTTGCAGTTTGGTAGTCACGCAATGCAAAACACAGTGAAGGCAACCGTTGATTCATTGCGTCTGCCGACCTTCAAGAATTTTTCTTTCTCTATACCAACGGATGTCGAAGAACAACACGCCATCGCCACTGTCCTCTCTGATATGGATACCGAGATCACCGCACTGGAACAGCGCAGAGAAAAAACCATCGCCATCAAACAGGGAATGATGCAGCAGCTGCTCACAGGCAAGGTGCGGTTGTCTGAATCGCGGATTATCGCGGATGACACGGATGACGCGAATTAGGATGCTTGGCGCGGCTTCTGTTTGAATCAGGATTTACAAGATACCTTGGGTTCGCAGCTAATTCTAATAACATAGCACTCCGCTGGAGTGCAGGAATCTATCTGGAAATCCAATTTGGATGAACTTGAAATGAAAGTACAGGAAACAAAATTGAGCAAAGATGATTATGTACCAGCGAGCCTTAGAATTCCAAGGCATTTGGATTTCGATTCTTGCTTGGAGCATGTAGACTATAATATTGAGCAATTGTCGAAAATGCGGACAACTGAAGGAGGAGGACACCCTTTTGATGTGTTAAATTACATTGTGCCAATAATTACAAACGTCTGTAGATTAGTAGAGAAACCAGTACGTGGTCATGAAGACGATACCTTTTGTCTACAGACACGTCTTAAATCCTGTCACCAAGAGGACATAGAAAAGTTAGAAAATGAATTGGGAAACATCAGAGAGAATGATATTTATCAGAAACTCAAAGATGCTCGAAATAAGACAGTTGCCCATACAAGTTCTTCATACCAAGGATATGGGGCTACTCAGAAAGCGTTATTAGAAGATGCAATATATTTAATTAAACACGGAGATTGTTTAAAAAATTTAGTAGAAAACATAAAATCTCTGATATATAACGTTGAGATATCGGTTAGGAAGAAAGAAGGCAAACCGCTAAATGCCGATACATTCACTATACAAATACGAGTGCCCAAGTAGTGATTGTTCCACTTTGAATTTTAAAGCATGCTAATCGTAGGAGAGAAGTATCCTGTCCCATAAGCATCAATTTTATATGATTCAAAATGATACAGAACTCAAAACGAGTCAACAACGTATCGCCTATTTTCAAGACTTACTCTTGCAATTGCGTGTTAAAGCCTCCACTGAAGAATTTTCGCTCGTTTCAAGTGGGTACCGAACGGAAATAGAAAAAATGCAAGAGGAAGTTCTGGAATACCTGACTCGTCATGTATCTGAACCGATACAGGTGACAAAGCCTTAAGTACCAGTGGGGTGAACGGCAGAAGTACCAGTTGACAGACAAAGGAAGGACCGAACTATCAAATCTGAAATCAGAAAAATCAGTATAAGAGCAGCCCAAGATGCAGTATAAGATGCAGTATAAGATGCAGTATAAGATGCAGTATAAGATGCAGTATAAGATGCAGTATAAGATGCAGCCAGAGTCACAGCCAGAGTCACAGCCAGAGTTTCTACACATCTATCGCCTCTCAGAAACTCAGCCGTGCGACTGAAGACATAGTAGTAGGCATGCTCCGTCATGCCGTCCACATAGTAGTAGGCATGCTCCGTCATGCCGTCCACTGCGAGGCAAACTAACAACTATTATCATGAACACCGTTGCCGAAAGAGAAATACACATCCAAGGACGCGTCGTCACATTTTTTCATGATGTCTTAGGTTATACCTACCTCGGCAATTGGCAGGAGCGCGCGGGCAACAGCAACATTGATAAAAGCGTACTTACCGATTGGTTGAAAAGCAGAGGACATGACGACAATATTATCAACAAAACGCTGCGTGAACTGGATAAGGCGGCAACATTCGGTGGGAGCAAAACACTTTATGACGCGAACCGTGAGGTGTATGAACTGTTACGCTACGGTGTGAAAATCCAACCGAGTGTCGGTGAGCAACATATCACCGTCTGGTTGATAAACTGGCGGAATCCGTTCAACAACAAGTTCGGCATTGCTGAGGAGGTAACCCTCAAAGGAGCGCACACCAACAAACGTCCCGATCTTATATTGTATGTCAACGGCATCGCGATTGCTGTTTTGGAACTAAAGCGTTCCACTGTTTCCGTTTCGGAAGGCATCCGTCAGAATCTTGTGAACCAGAAAGAGGAGTTTATCGGTTGGTTTTTCAGCACAGTGCAGCTGGTAATGGCGGGAAATGAGACGCAGGGGTTACGATACGGTGTGATTAAGACACCCGAGAAATACTGGCTGCGGTGGAAAGAAGATAAGGCACATCCAAATGCTGGTGATAACCTATTGCACCGAGAACTCAGCCAATTCTGCAACAAAGCACGGATGCTTGAAATCTTGCACGATTTTATCGTATTTGACGCTGGGACTAAGAAGATCTGTCGTCATAACCAATTCTTTGGCGTAAAGGCATCACAAGAAAAGGTAAAACGCAGAGAGGGCGGTATCATCTGGCACACGCAAGGCAGCGGTAAGAGCCTGACGATGGTGTGGTTAGCGAAATGGATTCTCGAACATAATCCCAACGCACGTGTGCTAATCATCACTGACCGCACGGAACTCGACGAACAGATTGAAAAGGTCTTTATAGGGGTCAACGAGGACATCCAACGGACGCGGAGCGGTGATAATCTGGCGCGTGTGCTGCGTGAAACCTCGGCGCGATTAGTTTGTTCACTCGTACACAAGTTCGGCAGGTCTGGCGAAATGCGCGATGCGGATATTGATGACTATATTGACGACCTACAGCAGAATTTACCCAACAACTTTCGCGCGAGGGGTGAGTTCTTTGTGTTTGTGGACGAATGTCACCGCACACAGTCGGGCAAACTCCACAGAGCCATGAAGACGTTACTCCCCGATGCAATGTTAATCGGTTTCACAGGCACACCCCTGTTGAAAAGCGACAAACAGCGGAGTATTGAAACCTTCGGTCCCTATATCCACACCTATAAGTATGACGAGGCAGTTCAAGATGAAGTAGTGCTGGATCTGCGTTATGAGGCACGCGATATTGACCAAAATCTCACCTCACAGGAGAGGATCGATCAATTCTTTGATAGCAAAACCCGCGGGTTAAACGACGTGGCGAAGGCGCAGCTCAAGCGACGTTGGGGGACGATGCTAAATGTAGAAAGCTCAATGGACAGGTTAAGAAAGATCATTGCGGATATTGTTTTAGATATGGAAACGCGCGATCGGCTGCAAAGCGGTCGTGGCAACGCGATGCTTGTCGCCAATAGTATCTATTCGGCTTGTCGGTTTTATGATCAGTTTCAAGATACAGAATTAAAGGGTAAGTGTGCCATCGTGACCTCCTATAGACCGACCGCAGAATCCATCAGAACGGAAGAAACAGGGGAAGGGCTTACAGACAGACAGCGAGAGTACGACACCTATCGAGAAATGCTCGCGGCACACTTTGACGAACCGGCAGATACGGCGATGTACAAGATTGATCGCTTTGAACAAGAGGTAAAGAAACTTTTCATTGAGAAGCCGGCGGAAATGAGACTCCTCATCGTCGTTGATAAATTGCTAACGGGTTTTGATGCACCGCCTGCGACCTATCTCTATATTGACAAGAATATGCAGGATCACGGTCTGTTTCAAGCGATTTGTCGGGTCAATCGTCTCAATGGTGACGATAAGGAATACGGCTACATCGTTGATTACAAGGATCTGTTCAGGTCTCTGGAGGAGGCAATTACCGACTACACCGGCGAAGCATTTGAAAACTACGACACTGAAGATGTCAAGGGATTATTGAAGGATAGACTTGATAAAGGTAGAGAACGCTTAGAGGAAACACGCGAAGCAATTAAGGCGTTATGTGAACCTGTTGAGCCACCGCGCGACGAACCCGCATACATCCGTTACTTCTGTGCAGTCGATAGTGGTAATGAAGCGCAGCTCAAAGCCAATGAACCGAAACGTGTTAATCTCTATAAACTGACTGCAGCCTTTGTGCGTGCTTATGCCAACTTAGCAAACGAGATGGAGGCGGCGGGATATAGTGCCGCCGAGGCACAAGAGATCAAAACCGAAGTGACACACTACGAAAATGTCCGTCAGGTGGTCAAACTGGCGAGCGGTGATTATGTTGACCTAAAAGTGTATGAACCTGATATGCGGCATCTGCTTGATACGTATATCCGCGCTGAGGAGAGTGAGACACTCTCAACATTTGACGATATACCCCTCGTGCAACTGATTGTTCAAAATGGCGTTGAAGCGGCGATCAATATGCTACCTGAAAGCATTCGCAATAACGCAGATGCAAGGGCAGCAACAATTGAAAATAACATTCGGTGCCTCATCGTTGACAAATCGGAGATCAATCCGAGGTATTATGAAGGTATGTCGCGGCTGCTTGACGAACTGATTCGCGAACGTAGACGAGGGGCAACGGATTATCGCACATACTTGTCCAAGGTTTCGGGGTTGAGTGTGCAAGTCACCAATCCTGCAGCCCACACGGACTATCCTCCCAGCATCAACACTGAAGCACGCCGATCTCTCTATGACAACTTAGGGGACGCTGCAGTTGAGCGTAGAGAGACGATGGCAATTGCTATAGATGATGCTATCCTCAATGCCAGAACGGACAATTGGAGAGGCCACTTATTCAGGGAACGCCAGGTCCTATATGCCATCGCGAGGGTTATTGATGACCAATTTAGCGATGATGACCTTGACGTTGATACAATCTTTGAACTTGTGATAAACCAGAATGAATACTAAGACAGGGCATTATCATATTGAGGTGAGCGGGCTTTCCGTTGAAGTGATGCGCAAGGACATCAAGCATTTCTACATCGGTGTTCATCCGCCAAATGGACGTGTAAGGGTATCAGCCCCTTTGCGGTATGATGACGATGCTGTCCGGATGGCAATCATTTCACGCTTAGGATGGATTCGGCGGAAACAGGCAGAGTTTGCGAAGCAGGAACGGCATTCTCAACGAGAGTTCGTGACTGGGGAGAGTCATTATTTTGCTGGCAGACGTTACCGACTCGATGTAACCGAGCAGGACTGTCCGCCAAAGGTGCAGCTGCTCAACAATACGAGGATCGGGTTAATCGTGCGTCCAGGAGCCGATCGCGATAAACGGGCGGCTGTGTTTCATAGATGGTACCGTGAGCACCTACGCTCACAATTGCCACCACTCCTTGAAAAGTGGGAACCGAAGATAGGGGTATCTGTCAACGAGGTACGAATCAAGAAGATGAAAACCCTTTGGGGTTCTTGCAACATCAAGGCAAAACGGATTTGGCTTAACCTTGAACTGGCGAAGAAACCGAATTCCTGTCTGGCATACGTATTAGTCCACGAGATGGTACATCTGCTGGAACGCGACCATAACGATCGGTTTCATGCGTTGATGAACGGCTTTTTACCGCAGTGGCGCACCTATCGGGACGAACTGAATAAGGCTCCGTTGGCTCACGAAAATTGGGGGTATTGAACAAATGTCACCCAGACTCGGTAGGGACCTCCACCTGTTTTTCTGTATTTTTCGTGTTGATTAAGAACATCCCAACCGCAGCAACGACATATCCAAGCACTGTCCCCCATGAACCGAATTTGAGAGAACGTCTAATTATCTCTAATTCTCCTGAGATATTTGCGTGATAAATCTGGTTAAAATAAAAAGTAACGGAATTAGTCGTTTTGGACTTGAGAAGTTTTTAAATTTGACTTTAAATTTCCGAATCATTTTCCATGCTGTCGGTGAGAAACTTTACAAAGATGTCAGTTTCTCGGTAGTTGTATTTATAGCACGCCTCTGCGAGATACAAGGGGGTGTATGCTGTTGAATAGTGGTGATGTGATCCATACCACGCCCGTTTGACGAAAGACCAAAAACCTTCCATTGTGTTGGTATGTATCCCACCCGGCTCCCATTTCTGACTCCGGTTCATCGTTTCATGCTTCATCTGTTTACCGATCTCGTTGTAGCCTTTATACTGGTCGGTATAGAGTTCGGAGTCGTCTGTTTTGACAAACGTCTTGATAAACTCAGCGATTGTGCTACCCTTGACATTCCCAACAAGTTCAGCGACGACTTTCCCGCCTCTTGCGACTACGCCAAGCACTACATCTTTCGCTGTTCCACGTCCGCGTTTACGGGGTTCGCCAATCTCTTTATCGTAGTCTTTCTTGCGTTTGCCACCGATATAGGTTTCGTCCGCTTCAACAATCCCTTGTAGTAAGACGTTATCCTTACCCATCTCGGCACGGATAGCCATCATTATACGCCAACATGTTTTCTGTGGCAATCCTAAATCGCGTGAAAGTTGGCAACTTGAGAGGCTTTTCTTCGCATTCGCCATCAACGCGATCGCCAAAAACCACTTCTGAAGCGGTATCTTCGTCCCTTGAAAAATTGTTCCGTGTGTTGCCTTGAAGGTGGATCGGCAATCGTGGCAGTTGTAGCGTCCGATACGCCCTATATCATGTTCGTTGCGTCGTCTGATGTGTGTAGACTCACAATGTGGACATTCTGGCGATCCCTGCCATCTCAGATGCTCTAAATACTCGATGCAATGTTCTTGCGTCGGGAACGTCTCCATTATCCTGATCAAATCCATCAGAAAATACTCCTATTTGTGAAAAGGAGTTGCTTTTTTCTGATAGGTTCTGATACAATAATCAGATAAGCGTGGAATCCGAAAAAAGCAACTCTACTTTCGGGTTTCAATAGGGGGCTTTAACCCCCTATTTTCTTATCTGTGTTGTATCACATAACCCCTTTATTTACAAGGGGTTATTACACTTTTTTAACAACTTTTTGCAAGTCCAAAACGACTAATTCCGAAGATTAAAAATAAATCGGATAATTCCATATTTTTCACACACATCGGAATCGCGAGCACAGCTCGCTCCTACAAGAAGACCTTGCTGATGAATTACCTGATCAAATTGTTAAACCTCATCAAACCCCACCAGCGAAGGAGGGTGTTTGCAGTACTACTACTTACTGAAATGTCCATGTATTTTCAGGCTTTACTATAAAACTATAATGCTTTGGATGCTAAATGCTAACATGAGTGTCGCAAATATACTAAGGATGAGCCTTCGAGCGATCAAGCCTTTCATGGAAGTATCCCTCTCTTTATTTTTAGACCTTGGTTTTAGCACACATTTTACTAACTATTATAACCTACCTCCGCTGTCTCGTCAAGTTTTCCGAAGTTGTAAAACCGAGATGCGATTGTTCCTTCTATTTTTAGTTGCGAACCGCCCTGCTCTTGTTGAAAAAAGTTTGACATCTGCACTTAGAATGTGCTATAATACTTAACATATATGAATTCTAAATTAGGATTATCGGATGTTTTATCTGTCACTTACCACATTGATACATGACAATTGCCTTCGCACATTTATTGGCTTTGGTGCTATGCTGATTACCATTTCCATGTATCGCGCAGTGGTGGGCGAATAAGTGAAGAATAAAATATTTTCCGAGTTATAAAATACAACACCCATTACTGAACGTCACAAAATGAGATTTCGGTGAGGGTGTTTTCTTTTTAAAACGACAACAAAGTATCACGTTTGCAGGCAAGAAAAACCTTAAAACTTAAAAGAGGAGAAAAGATGCGTTACAGAATCGTTCTTCTGATATTCGCGGCGATTGCTGCAGCGAACCTAAATGTTGAAGCCAGTAAAGAAATCAAACCCCTGCTAACTCAAGAAACAATCGAAATTGATGGTTCCCTCAATGAGGAAGATTGGTCTCGGACACAAGTTATTGACGATTTCATGCAACAATATCCAGATGAAGGGCAACCGCTCTCTGAACGCACAGAAGTTCGCCTGTTGTATGACACAGAAAAACTCTATATCGGGTTTGAGTGCTATGACTCCCAACCTGAAAAGATCGTTGCGAACGAAATGCGGCGCGACGGGCAACTCTGGCAAAACGACAACGTTTACGTGATGCTTGACACGTACGGCGACAAAAGGCAGTGCTTTTTTTTCCGAACGAATGCACTCGGGGCGCTATCAGACACCGCAGTCACAGATGGTGGTGAAAATCTCAACGGGAGTTGGGACTGTATCTGGGAAGCTGCGGGACGACAACACGAAAAAGGGTGGACAGTTGAGATCGCGATCCCCTTTAATCAGCTGCGGTTTAAGAAAAATGATTCGATGGTATGGGGCGTAAATTTTGGACGTAATATACAACGGACAAACGAAACATCGCAGTGGGTTCAGGTGCCTCGAAGTCAGAGTTGGCCAGGGACATACCATCCAATATATCAAGGCAAACTAACAGGGCTACAAGGTGTTGCGTCGCCATCCTATTTTGATGTCAAGCCGTATCTCCTTGGCGGTTTAGGGAGGAATCTTGAGGATACAGATTGGCAACGTACCACCGAACGTGACATTGGACTCGACATGAAATACGGTATAACGTCAAACCTGACATTGGACTTAACACTGAACACCGATTTCGCACAAGTAGAAGCAGACCAGGAGGAGGTCAACCTCACACGGTTTAGTCTTTTTTTCCCAGAGCGACGCGATTTCTTCCTTGAGGGTAGTGGACTGTTCGCATTTGGCGCAGGTATCGGAGACTTCGGTCCACCGCCATTGTCGGTCTTCTATAGCCGCAGCATCGGAATTGAAGATGAAAAACAGATTAGGCTTCTCGGCGGTGGCAAACTAACGGGAAAAGTTGGGGCTTACAGTGTAGGGGCACTCAACATGACAACTGCCGCTTCCGAGGAAACACCTATGACAAACTTCTCTGTGCTAAGAATGCAACGGGATATTCTCAGTGACTCAACCCTCGGCTTTATTCTCACCAACCGGCAGAGCGACTTCGGCGATGATTATCATCGCAATGGCGGGATAGATCTGTTTTTCAGACCACACGATCAGTGGCGGATACGTGCCATGAGTGTTGGCAGTTGGTCTCCATATCCAGAAGAACGCGATATGGCATGGTACCTCTCAAATAATTGGCGAAATAAGCATTTTCGCGTTAACGCTTCCTATCTCGACATCGGTCCGAACTTTACGAGTAAAACGGGGTTCATGTATCGAAAGGACATCCGATCGTTAATGTTGGATACCGATTACGAAATCCAAGTGAACCGTTACCTGATAAGAGATACCGGCGCAAGTTTCTCCGGCAATTATCTGCTGGATCACGATAATACCTTGATCGGTTGGGAGGGGAGATTTGGGGGTTTTCTGCTTCTGGACTCCGACGACGGGTTTAACATTAATTTCCGACGCACCTTTGACCGCGTTGATGAACCCTTTAGCATCAGCGATGTCGAGATACCTGCTGGCGATTATGAGATGAACCAGGTCTCGCTACGTGCTTTCACTAAGAGCAGCCGTCCGTTTTCCCTATTTGGCGGCATGGATTATGGCGATTACTTCCACGGCAACCGTCTGAGTTTCAATATCAGTAGTCAGTGGCGGATGACCTATCAACTTGCGATCGAAACCCGATACCAACGCAATTGGATTAACTTGCCCGAAAGCGATCTGTTGACAACAAACGTTGTTGGGGCGCGTATCAGTTATGCGTTAAACACCCGTTTCTTTACTAAATTGTACACACAGTGGAACGACAGTGCGGAACGGGTAAGCACAAATTTTTTGCTCAATTACATCTATCGTCCGGGAAGTGATTTTTATCTGGTGTACAATCAGGCGTGGGATACGTCAGATGGTTTCCACGCGCACGACTGGACAGTGTTGAGCAAGTTTACTTATCTATTTAGCCTATAGCGTTTGTACGGGTGATCTTACGTTAAAGCAAATTTGCACTTGATATTTTTTATGCCAATTGACTATAATTGTTCCGTGCCAAAATGACACTCAATTTCAAAACTCAATTCAACTATAAGACAGGAGACTTAACTTTTATGCGTTTCTCTCGTATTTTCCAAATTTGTGCGGTTTTAGCGTGTTGTCTTATCGCAACTTCGGTTTATGCGATAGGTGCGGACCCAATCCTGCATTTCTCGTTTGACGAAGGTAGTGGCGAGGAAGCAAAAGATTCATCTACTAACGGTTTTGTTGGTACAATTACAAATGGCACATGGATCGATGGTGTGAGTAACACCGCTATCGAATTGAATGAAGGCGCTGTCGCTGTTGACGCGATTGGTATCAACCCTGATGCATTCACCATCGAATTATGGTTGAAGCCAGCAGCGAAGATTGATAGCGGCGGACGGATTGACTTGGTATATCGACTCAACGGGGGCGGTCGACCACACCTTACCTTCAACCGTGGCGGCGTGTTGTTCGGTTTTTATTTTGGTATCCAAGATGGTGAGGAAAAGGAAGTTCACAGTGAGGTTGCTGCTTGGGAAGCCGAATGGACACACGTGGCGTTAGTTCAAAACGCAGAGAAGGCACAAATCTATGTCAATGGTGGACTTGATGCCGAAGCGGAGGCCGGTGGTCCGGCACGTCTCGATTTCGCAGAGCAAGGACTTTCAATCGCGGCGAACCAAGGCGGTTCCAATTTCTTTAACGGTGCCATTGACGAATTTCGGATTTGGGACATCGCTTTAAGTGCTGGTGAAGTCAACGAAGCGATGAACCTCACACCCACTGCAGTAGATGCGACTGGAAAACTCGCTGCAACGTGGGCAGAAATTAAGTCAGCAAGATAGTATACCATCCCTTGTAAGCGCGGTTTACAGCCGCGCCTCATCCAAAATCCCTATCGTTTGTAGAACGTTACTCATATTGTAAGCACCCCTACTATATTCAATGGAAAGTTCCAGATATGACACAACCGGACAACTTTGCAGGACACAATATTCATTTAGAAACCGAACGTTTGAAACTCCGTCCCTTTAAGGATGCCGATTTTGAGACTGCTCTGCCTTTTTACAGAGATCCTGATTTTCTACATGCAATGGAGGGATCCGTGCCTGACGAACCTGTGACGAGCGATTATCTCAAAAGCGCGGGCAAGGCTATGGCAAAAGACGGATTCCTGTTCGCAATCGTAGAAAAGGCGAGTGGACGCACTATCGGCGAGGTATGTTTGCAATGGATGAATTTGGAACGGGCAAAAATTGCGGGTGAAAAAGTGCTGCGTTTACCCATCGGGATTTGGGACAAGACGTTGTGGGGTAAAGGCTACGGAAAAGAGGTCGGGCAGTGTTTGATGGCACACGCGTTTGGGAAATTGGGGATTGATCGATTTTGTCCGGTGGATGTCGATGCCGATAATGCACGCTCAAAAGCGTTGTGGGAATCGCTCGGATTCACCGTCTCAAGAGAAGTGGATGACGGAAAGACGTTAGACTTTGAGATGACACGGGCAGCATACGAAAAGATTGCTCAAATTAGCACTTGAATAGCATTTCAAATCAGAGGAACTTTTGATGTTCAGCACACAACTCGCTCAGCGTGCAGCGGAGAATAACCCGATTCGTGTGGGTATCATCGGTGCTGGGAAATTCGGTGCCGGGTTGGTCGCGCAGCTTTCACAGATGCGAGGCATGGTCGCAAGCGCGATTGCGGACATCAATCTGGAACATGCCAAAGGCGCGTATACGGTTAGCAACGTTCCATCCGATGCAATCTTGCGAGTTGGGAACGTCAACGCGATGAACGATGCCATCCGCAGCGGCAAACGTGCGATCACCGAGGACGGGCTGCATATTATCCAGTCAGATCTGATTGATGTGGTTGTGGAAGCGACTGGTATCCCGGAAGTCGGCGCACGAATGGCGTACCACACCCTGATGCATAAGAAGCACCTCGTGATGGTCAATGTGGAAACAGATGTTACTGTAGGTCCATTCTTGAGACGTTTGGCAGACAACGCCAGTGTCGTCTATACACTCGTTGACGGCGATCAGCCGGGTGTGACGATGAACATCGTCGAGTGGGCAAAAACGCTCGGATTTGAGATCGTCGCCGCAGGACGCGGCACGGTGTTCTACAATGATGACCGTGCAGGAACACCAGACACCGTTCCGCAGCGGTTTGGGTTCAGCGAAGAACTGATTGAGCGGCGCACTATTAACTTCAAAATGTTCAATTCGTTCCGAGACGGATCAAAGGCACAAATCGAGATGACCTCCTTGGCGAACATGGCAGGCTTACCGCCAGACGTTCGCGGCATGCACGAACCTTCGTTAAACATTAGAGACATTGCCCAAGTGTTCAGTTTAAAAGAAGAGGGCGGCATTTTAAGCCGCCACGGGGTCGTTGAACTTGCAAATAGCATTGCAATTGATGGGAAGACGATGCTGGACGACCCGCTTCGGATGGGGGTATTCGTCGTTATTCGGACCGATCACCCGTTCACCCAAGAGGACCTTGCCAGTTACAACCTACATCCTGGAGGAGACGGCAAGAACTATCTTCTCTACCGTCCGTATCACCTTGTAGCTGTTGAAGCCCCGATTTCGATTGCGAAAGCTGTTCTCTACGGACAACCGACAGGCACACCGCTACCCACGCCCGTAGCAGATGTTATCACAGTCGCCAAACGCGACTTGAAAGCGGGAGAGATACTCGATGGAAGCGGTGGATATACTGTTAACGGATTGATTGAAAAGGTGGGCATCGCACGTGAAGAGAATCTGCTCCCCCTCGGTCTGGCGGACGACATTATACTCAAATGTGATGTCTCCCAAGGGGAAGCGATCTCTTATGATATGGTAGAACTCAACGAGGATTCTTTCGTCCTCAAACTACGCTGTCTTCAAGACGCGATCACCTGAGAAACTGTGCGCGGCGGTTTTCAGAGAACTAATCCCACGGATGTAGCACGACTTTACCACATTCCCCTGTCGCCTGAAGTTCCCACGCCTTCTGTACATCATGCATCGGGAAGGTGTGTGTGATGAACGTGTCTATCTGTTCGGGTGATTTTTGGATCATCTGCATTAATTTTGGATAGACACCGAGGTTGTAGTGCCAATTCCCGCGGAGGACTAAGCCCTTCCGAATCATATCGCGGCTCGCGGCAAGCGGAAATTCCCCACCTTCTCCAATGAACGTAACTTGTCCTTTTCTTCGGGCTGCATCGACCATCAACCGATGTGCTGCAGACGCGCCTGAGCAATCAAGTGCCTTGTCAATCCCAACACCGTCCGTCAGATCTCGGATTTGATCGAGAATATCTTCATCATTTGGGTCCAAGACGACATCTGCGCCTAACTTTTTCGCGAGTTCTGCGCGATACGGGTGGCTTTCAACCCCCACGACGCGCGCACCACGATAATGCGCATTGACAACACCACCTAACCCAACAGGACCTAAACCGGTAACCATGACCGTATCCAAGGAATTGACTTGCATCTGCTCCATCGCGCCAAATGTCGGTCCGAGTCCACAGCATGCCATCCCCGCATGTTCATAACTCACACCGTCTGGAATCGGCGATAACAGATCCTCCATTTTGTGCATATACTGCGCATAAGTCGCTGAAGCCGGATCTGTTCCGATGAGTTCCCGAATGTTCCGTCCGCTCGTACAGTGAATGTGTTCACCGATGGCACACATAGCACATTTACCACAAGAGTTCTGTGGTTGCACCACCACACGATCCCCTACCTTGACGCGACCGGGTTGCGCGACTTCAACGACTTCGCCAGCGGCTTCATGACCGAAGTGCTCACCGGTGCCTCCATGTATGAACCCTTTATACTCCGTACACATCGGAACGGCATGGATTTTGACGACGACGACATCTCCTCCGGCGCGGGGATCCGGTTTTTCAACCACGCCCCCTTTTTGATCACCAAACATTGCTGCTACTTTCATATACATTTACGCCCAAAACTCTACGACACCTCATAAAGCCAGTTTTTGTGCAGAGAGAAAGGGCATTCCTCCTCCTAAGATGTATTAATACCATAACATATACAGCCAAAACCGTCAAGGCAAAATTAATGTAATTCACTCTGTCTTTTTGACAACTCCGGCGCAATATGGTATTATTCTAACCCAAGTTGCTATCTAAAAGGTTATAGGCAGCTTAAGGTATTAAGTACGCCCCATTTCGTGCAGTTGAGTCTAAAGAATGCCCTATTTTGTGCAGTGCCTCCTCTGCGTTTCGTAGAAAACTCCGCCAGTATAGTATTGTTCAGAGTGGCACGGAATTTGCTAAATAGCTAAATATAAATAACGTGAGTCCAATGCCAGTGTGTAGATCGGTTTGATTCCACCATAAAAATTATGGGTGGCAACTTAGATTATGTTAACACTATTTCAAAAGGAGCAATCACAATGAAAAGCGGAATCCATTTTATGACATTCACAATAATAATCGGTATTTTCTCACTAAATGCGGTACCTGCCTCTGTTGTAACAGATGGGCTTGTCAGCTATTGGACCTTTGATAAAGTTCATATTATTAATAAGACAGCAAAAGATGTTTGGGGTGACAACAACGGTACAATCATAGGGAATCCTAAAGTTGTTCCCGGTCAGGTAGGAGAGGCACTTGAATTTGACGGTGCTGACGATTTTGTAAACCTAACCACACTTGGAGATTTTGGCAGACAGTTTGGTACATCTTCGTTTGAAGCATGGATCAAAACCACTAACAAGAAAGATTGGATGACGCTCATTAATACGCATGGCGCGGAATGTCCTAATTGGGGAATAGAACTCAATGCAATTAATAATAGACATGAATTTTTGATTATGGAGGGAGCTCTTTACCATTACATTGGCATTGGAGGACCAAGAGGATGTGGCGGTGCTGGTAGCGGAGGAGGTGCGCGTATTTTTGATGGCGAATGGCACCACATTGTTTATACAAATGATTATATGATACATCAAGGCGGCGGAAACGGTAAAAGAACTATCTATATAGACGGTGTATCCGGTTCTACGAGCAACCATGGATTTGGGGCGAACAGAGCATTTTCGCCATTCACAGCACCTGTCCATCTTGGTGCAAGAAAATTTCCAGGGAAAGCACATGGTTACTTCACGGGTATGATTGATGAAGTCCGTTTTTACAATCGTCCCCTCACAGCAGGTGAAGTCATCCAAAATTTTGAATCAACCGAACCTTATCACATTGCGCCCAAAGGGAAATTATCAACAGTCTGGGGAGCATTGAAGACAAAATTATAGTGTTATCTTCGCCTTAAAAGATCCGCTAAAGGCGTATACTCACTGTTTTGAGATAATTCCGTAATAATGGCGTTTCCGTCACGCTTAAAAAGTTTGTACGCCTTTGCATTAGGCGCAGAGGTGAGAATGCGGTAGTGGTCGCCAACGATCTCAATCGCTGCGTTATTATCACAAGCGATTCCGATGCCGCCCCGTTTTGCGATCACCTGTGAGAAGGAAACTTCTCGCTTCTCAACATGATAATGCGGACAGTATACTGCATTGACGAATCCGAGTCCCCTGACGCGGATATAGTCCCAGTCCGGGTTGCTGTAGAAAGAACGAGAATCGCTATGCCCGTATCTAAACCAGCAGATCGCGCCAGCACTGAGACCCGATAGCACAATACCGCGGGACGCAGCTTCCGCCAACACAGCGTCTAACCTCAAACGTCGCCATAGCCTCATCATCTTGTAAGTGTTTCCACCGCCAACATAGACAAGGTCGGCATCCAAAACCGACGCGGACATCTCATCAAACGCTGGTGGATTTTGAATGAGTTTGAGTGTGCGCGTTTGACATCCAAAATGTCTACCGTAAACTGTCTCAAAAGTATCAATATATCCGGGTGCGTCGCTGCTGGCAGTTGGAATGAAGAGTGCCTTCGGTTGTGTTTTACCGGTCAATTCAATGACGCGTTTGTCAATAGCATCGGTTTCCTGTTCACGGATTTCCCCACCGCCAATTGCAACAATTTTTGGTACTGTTTTCATAAATTGTCCTTTTAACGGTTGCACACCGTTTTGCCCCGCAATGTTAACAATAATGTGAGTTCAATATAAAATAACGTGAGTTCGACTAAACAGAACAGGTGCTTTCACGGTTCATCAGAAGCCTGAAATCACTCAAACACAAGTCCAACCCAACCTATTCCCACACCTTTAGTGTTGGAACCTGTTGGGTTTCGCTATGTTTATCTTCGGGCATCGGTTATTGGAACGCTGAATCCTCTGTATAACTGAAGGTTTTTGGTCTTTTACGGCTTTACCCAACCTACGGATATACTTTGTTTTTATTATTGAACACATATTAACAATAACAACTTCAACGAAAACTATCAAGAACATTTAGAAATTTAACTACATTTTCACCAAATAATTGTGATATAGTAAAACCCACAATTAACTTTACATTGGCGAGGTTAGGAATGCAGATCGCAAATGTAAAGCATTCTCACTGCGAAGCAAAATTTGCCGCGTGTGGGAAACCAAATTTGGGTGAGTACACCGCAAAACCTCGCCAGCGAGCGAGTGTATTCGCGGAATTGTTGCTTTTTAAAGTGTAAACATATTTTCGGGTTTTACTATAAAATGAAAGAGAGACGCATAAAAAGTGTCCACAACTTCTAAAGGAGGAAAAATGGCACCTGAACAGACAGGCTTGACATCTGCACAGAAAACATTCTACGAGGAAAACGGGTATCTTGTTCTTGAGGGAGTCTTCGCGGCAGACGAATGTCAACGCTTCGTTGAACATATGGAAGACCTTCACACAGGACGTAAACAGCTTGATGGATTCTTTCAACAGGACAAATACGGGTCTCGAACGTTTAATCCGCATCTCTACGATCCCCACGCATTTGAATTTCTCATTGACTCACGTTTACACAGACCGCTCGCGGACTGTTTTGGTGGGGAACCGGAAGGTGTCCAGACGATGCACTTTTATGAGGGATCAGAGCATCCGTTTCACCAAGATCAATACTACCTACCGGACTGTATGTCGGCATGGATTGCGATGGTCAAAGTGGATGAGAACAACGGACCGCTCGTGGTACAGCCGGGTTCGCATAGAGGCAGGCTGACTACCCAAAACGATGTGCCTATGACGTTGCTACCGGACGAAACCTACGAACTGCAGCAGCACAACCGCTATTTTCCCGCAGTCAAACAGACCGTGCGAGAAAATGGTAAGGACGCGGTCCATGTCTTAGTGAATCCTGGAGATGTAGTTCTGTTCAGCGGGAAGTTGATTCACGGTGGTGCGAAGGTCTTAAAACCCGGCACGCGCAGACATGCGTTGGCGTGTCACTATATTCCATACGACTCCGAAAACTGGGAACGGGATTGGCCGCGGATTTCATTTGATGGTAGTCGGAGGGTTCATTATCGGTAAAGTGGGAGTAGCAAGTCGTGAAAAAAGAAATTGAGAGTTGACATTTCACAACTTGTGTGTTATTCTTAATGGCTAAAGTCCTGACAGTTTGATAATCCTTTTAGGAGGTGGAACCATGCAGCAAAAAATCATATCTGCTCCAACACCCTTCTATCCCTCTTCGGACGGTAAACCTATGGCAGAAACGGACTGGCATCGCAAACTATTGGTGGCACTTATACAGATAATCGAACACCATTTTCGGGAGCATGATGATGTTTATGTTTCGGGGGATCTATTAATCTACTACAAAATGGGGGATAATACGAAATCGGTTGCTCCCGATGTTTTTGTTGTTCGGGGGGTGTCGAAAAAGCAGCGCGGTACGTATCTGACATGGGAGGAATCTCAAACCCCTGATTTTGTGATAGAACTCGCGAGCCCAAGCACCTTTCGGCATGATCTGACCGGGAAGAAAGATTTGTATGCGTCTGTTCTGAAAGTGAAGGAGTATTACATCTATGACCCACTCCATCAAATACAGCCGCATTTCATAGGCTTTCGTCTGGTTGATGGTGTATATCAGGAAATTGAATTTGTGAATGAGCGTCTTCCGTCGTCGGTCTTGAACTTAGAATTGGGGGAGCGCGATGGGACTTTAGGCGTGTATGACCCTACGATAGAGCAATGGTTAGCCCCACCGGAAGAACGCGCAGAGCAAGCTGAAGAACGCGCAGAACAAGCTGAAGAACGCGCAGAACAAGAAGCCTTTGCACGGCAACACACCGAGGCTGAATTGGCAAGGGCGTTGGCAACCCTTGAACGTCTCCAAACCGAAAAAGACAACTAAACCCCAGAGCTGCGGCACGACATGCCAGAGGAATGCCCATAAAGAAAATAAGGAGAAAAGGAAATGCGATACCTATTGACTTTTTGGATCTGTTTAACCTTAGCAAGCGGTTATTGCCTTTCGGTATCCGCTCAGGAAGCGGCACAACCTGCAAAACCCGAGACACAGGAAGCACCCGCAAAAAAGAAAAAAGAATTTGAAGACTTTTCAAAAGTTACTGAAGACAGTAAAAGCTACCAAGGTTTTTTCAAACTATACGAAAAAAAAGAGAACCTTTATTGCGAGATTCAACCCTCACAATTAGAGCAGCCTTTTCTATGCATGATTAGCCTTTCACGGGGTCTCGGAAGAGGCTACCTCATCTCAGGGATGACGTTGGATGAGTGGCTGCTTGTCTGGAAGCGTGTTGGTGACCGTGTGCATCTCGTGCGAAAAAATGTGCGTTTCCGTGCTGATAAAGGGACACCGACTGCGCAAGCGGTGGACTACAGTTACAGCGACTCTGTGCTGTTTTCTCTTAAGATTGAAAGTATACATCCGCAACGGCGGAGTCTATTGGTGAATATCTCGCCTGTCTTTATGTCTGATCTACCGCCCATGGCAGGTAGGATCGGCGGAGGGGCCCGATTTGATAAAACGCGTAGCACTTGGGGCACAATCAAGGCGTTCCCTAAGAACATTGAGCTGCGGGTTCAAGCGGTTTACGCGGCGAGCGGCAATATAACAACCGTCCCGGACAGTCGTGGTATCCAGTTGACCCTGCACTACAGCCTGTCTAAACTCCCATCAAACAATTATCGTTCCCGATTGGCTGACGACCGAGTCGGACATTTTATGACAACGGTCAAAGACTATTCACTTCTAACCAGCGATGCACCGTATATCCGGTACGTCAACCGGTGGCATTTGGAGAAAGCCGACAAAAAAGCGAAGCTGTCGCCGCCGATGGATCCGATTATCTTCTACATCGAGAAAACGGTGCCGCATCGATTCCGTCCTTACATTCGGCAAGGGATTCTGGAATGGAACAAGGCGTTTGAAAAGGCGGGCTTTGTTGATGCAATTGAAGCACGAATTCAGCAAGATTATGAGGATTGGGACCCCGAGGATGCTCGGTATAACACGATCCGATGGGTCGTTGACGCTGGTTTCGCTATCGGTCCGTCTCGCGTGAATCCGTTGACAGGTCAGATATTGGATGCCGATATCCTTATTAGTGACGGCTTCATCAGATCTTGGCAGCGAGAATATACGACGTACTTTGATGAACTTGACTATGAACGCGACCACCCGATAGATGACTCTTCACGGTTCCAGTGTCAGATGGCATCCGGCTTGGCACGCCAGATGGGATTCATGGCGAGCGTCCTACAGGCGCGTGGTGTGGTCGGCGAGGACGGTGAGTTGCCGGAAGAGTTTATCGGTCAGGCACTTAAATCGTTGACTATGCACGAAGTCGGGCATACGTTGGGGCTGCGGCACAACTTTAAAGCGAGTACGATACATTCGCTTGATGACCTGAATAAGAAAAGCGATGAAGCACTTCTCGGCTCCGTGATGGAATACGACGCTGTAAACATCGCACCTACAGGCAAAAAACAGGGGGATTACTATACGACGACAATAGGACCCTGGGACTATTGGGTTATCGAATATGCCTACAAACAGGTCGATGGAGGCACGCCTGAAGCGGAATTACCGGCGTTGCAGAAAATCGCTTCTCGTGTCGCGACACCAGGACTGACGTACGGCACAGATGGCGATGCGTCCTCATATCAAAACAGGGATTTGGATCCGTTGGTCAATCGGTGGGATCTCGGTTCGGATCCACTCGATTTCGCCAAACAACGTCGCGAGATTGTCGTCGAACTCTGGGACAAGGTTGCTGACAAGGTTACAAAAGAGGGGATGGGGTATCAGCGTGTCAGACGTGCCTTTGGGTCACTGCTCGGTGAATACGGCTATTCAATGTACCTTGCGAGCCGTTATATCGGCGGACAGTACCACCATCGTGATCATCGTGGCGATGAGAATGGACGTTTACCGTTTGTGCCTGTCCCAGCGGCGAAACAACGTGAAGCACTTGAATTCCTCAAAGAACACGCGCTCTCGGACAAAGTCTTCGATTTCCCATCAGACTTGCTTAACAGCCTCGCCGTCACGCGTTGGAGCGACTGGGGATCCAGTAGCAATAATTCTACACGTTTGGATTACCCGGTACATAATGTCATTCTGCGCAATCAGACCCGCATCTTGGGACGATTGCTCTATCCGAACGTCCTTGCACGCGTTCAGGACACGGAGTTGAAGTTTGCTAAGGGTGAGGATGCGTTCACACTGCCAGAACTCTTCTCAGGCATCACAGATGCGGTTTGGACAGAACTGGATCGGAATGTCGGAGAAAAGCAGTGGTCGAACTCGGATGCATTCATCTCCAGTTTCCGTCGAGCACTGCAACGTGAACACCTGAAGCGGCTTATCAAACTGATATTAGATGCCGATAATGGAACACCTGAAGACGCGAGATCACTTGCACGCTACCATCTCGGACAGATCAACAGTCGGATACAGGGTGTGCTTCAGAATGCGCAAGGAAGACTTGATGATTATAGTCTGGCCCACCTCGAAGAATCACAAGTCCGGGTTGCGAAGGCGTTAGATGCGAATTTCCAAGTCCAGAAACGGTAAATGATTCCATGTTTTTGTTGTTTGAATTTGCGTCCCTCCTTGAAGTTACGACTCAGGAGGGACGCTATTATTCTGCCATAGTAACTCCGTAAAAGGGCAAATAGCAGAACAAATGGAAATTATTCAATACACACCCGACATGCAAGCATCGGTGACACAATTTTATAACCGTCTGACTGCAGACGTTCCGCATTGCTACCCCGTAGATGAGGAAGAATTTTCTATTGCGATACGCGGGGTTACGACCGGTAGAGCCGATAAAAAGGAGGGTGGACTCGATTCCGAAACCGCCTTTGTTGCAATGGTGAATGGTGCCGTGCAGGCGTATATTCATGTTGGTATTGGGCAAGTCGGGGATAACAGGGAAGTGGATATAGGTGTTATTCGGTTTTTGGGTTATGAACGGGGTGCACGGCATGTCGGACAAGCCGTGCTTGAAAAGGCAGAAACCTATCTGAAAACTTATAATATTTCCCGAATCTACGCCTTTTCACAAGATTGTCGGTATCGTTTCTATCATTTTTCACACGCCTATCTATCGGATGCACTCGATCAGGTTCAGGCACTCCTCGGCTTCAACGGTTACCGGCGTTGTGCAGGCGAAGTTTTTTTGGACTGGGAAAACTACGCTGTTACACCAATGCCTTCAAGTTTACCTGTAACGCTTTCTGTAGATTGGGAACAGGGACGTGGAGAACATCCAAACTGCACCGTAAAAGCCCACCGAGACGGTGAACAGGTCGGGATTTGTGAGTCTGTGTGCGGTGGCGAGTTTTCAAGCCATCCGGATGTACAAGACTGGCTCCATACCATCTGGCTCGGTATTGAAGGCGAGTTTCAGGGGCAGGGTTTGGGACGCTACCTACTCCAATATGAACTTCAAGAGATGCACAAAGTCGGCTATCGGCACGCAGCGATTAGTACTGCCTGGGATAACCACCGAGCGTTCCTCTTTTATAGCAACTACGGTTATCAAGTTGTAGATTGGACATACGGGTATGAGAAAGTGCTCTCTGAACCGCCAACTCACAAATGATAGTCTCGGACGGAACTTAGAGGAAAGGCAAGGGAACGCCTGACGATTACAGTTTGGTACACCTCCAAATTTTGTGCAGAGATTGTCTAACAAACATCAGTACAGCGAGACACCAGGAACATCTGACTTACCCAACAGCACATCGAGAATGGTGTGTAATTGGTTTAGCCGGGCATCAGCAACACCAGGAATAGCTTTCAGCTCTTTCAGTATCGGTGCAGTATCAACACAGTCCCCAACATGCATAACCTTGTAGCCGTAGCCGGAAACCGAGTCCATGGTTCTCGGGGTGTATCCCTTCTTGAGGAAAAAAGTATCCACGGCTTCCGCAGGATTGGTGTTTGCAGTGTGCATTTCATCATACTTCACCAATATTACCCCAAGCTCGTACAATGATCCATCTTCCAGCATGCCGACCTCTATGATTGCACGACTGACTGATGGCACATCTTCGTCCGACGGCTCCGGTTCATAATCTAAAGTAGATAAATATAGCAATACAGAAGTTTTATAGAAAATATGCGGATATGCACCCGCGACACCCGGGATGTTTCTCAAATCTTTCAGCATCGGATAGGTGTCAACATCACTGCCGAGGGATATAACTTCAGCATCTAAAACAAAACCCTTCACTCTCGGGGTGTACCCCTCTTTGACAAAAAAATCATTCACAGGAGAAAAAGGAATATCATCTGTCATATCCATCTGTTGCTGGGCCGCCCGATCATAGTAGACTAACACCGCTCCGAACTCATATAGCTGATTGTCTTTCGTCCTGCCGATTTTAGCAGTAGCAGCCCCATCTGAATTATCCGGGCAATCTATTAACTCAGTACCACATCCAAGGAAGACAATTACTGTTCCAAATATCATCGTAAATAGCACTATTATTCTAATTTTCATCGCCTAACCCCTTGTAGTCAGTTTTACCAGTGTATCTACAGACCGTTATTATACACGCATCAAACGCCGGCCCTTAGACTTTCTACTCATTAGACATTAGTTGATCGGAGTCGGAAAATTCATTAATATTCTACCCAAACCCGTTAACTCCAAGATTCAGGCAATTCGCATGACTTTAACCGCAGCATCTCATTTCCTGTTTTCTGGAAATGATACGGAACGCGTTCAACCGAGCAAGCGATCCCGTCTTTTTCAAGTTCGTCGATAACAGGTGATAAGAAGGGGGAGGCGTTGCTGTTCACATCAACGATTGGGAAAATCCTCACCTCAGATCCGATACGGAGCAGTTCCCGTATTGCATTGAGATGAAACGTGAGATCTCTGTTCGCTGAGTAGAAAAAGAGGAGATGTGCGGAAAGCACGAGGTCAAAGTGATGGTCAGGAAAGGGTAGATTCGGGAGTGATGCGTCTATATACCGACCTTGTTGCTTGCCGTTCTCAAAATCTCGGCAGAACTCGTCCATTGCCTGCATTCTGATTTCCGCTAATTCATCAACAGACGAGAATTTTGTCCAGACGAATTTATCTCGGTTTTGGCGGGCTTGTGCGATGACATCCTCATAGGTTTCCTGAATGCGCTGGCGCAATTCTGCCTCAGAATATCGGTAAATCGGATCTACGGAGACTATCGGCGTGCCGCGTTGGTACATCCGGGTATTGAACGACGCTGGACCATCGCCTACCCCCACAATGTCCCGCGCCAAATCATCCTCAGAGAGGTCAAACATATCAAGGTATTCGTCAAATGACCTACCCCACGGGACGATATTTTTGTAGTGGAAATCTGTCCTACTCATCCTTGTTTGCTATCCTCAAACCTATCAAGGGCTGAGTCCACAGTGCCTATTTGTTATTCAACTACTATTTGCCCTGATTTGCTTCATTTTCTCCACTATTGTTTCCACATCCTCTGGACTATTCAAGCGACTAAAACTAAATCGGATACTACCGGCAATATAATCATACGGAACTTCCATTGCCGAAAGAACGTGGGAATAATTCAATGAACCAGTGGAGCACGCTGAACCATTTGAGGCGTACACACCATCTTGTGAAAGTTGGTGAAGTAGTGTTTCACTGTCAATATTTTTGAAAGCAATATTCAATGTATTAGGCAAACGATTTGCTTTTCCTCCATTTACTAAAGCGGAGGGAAATAACTCAAGCAGCTCTTTTTCCAATTGATCGCGTAAAACACCTATACTTTGCATGCTTTCCATGTTGGCACTGGCTAACTCGCATGCTCTGGCAAGACCGATTATACCGGGAACATTTTCAGTTCCGCTCCGCCGACTATTTTCCTGATTTCCACCATACAGAAGTGGAGTCAACGGTGTCCCCTTGCGAATGAAAAGCCCACCTACCCCTTTCGGTCCGTGAAACTTATGACCGGAAAAGGACATCAGGTCAATGTGTTCAAAAGCATAGTTGAGGTCAATTGGTAATTTGCCGACGCATTGTGTGGCATCGGTGTGAAATACAATGTTTGAATCTCGCGCTTTGACAGCTGCAGACAAATGATCTATTGGAAATATCGCCCCTGTTTCATTATTCGCCGCCATTAAGGTAACTAAAAGTGTATCGGAGCGAATGGAATTCACTAATTCATGTGCGTTCAAGTTGCCATCGCCATCTACATCAAGGAATGTAACATCATAACCATTTTTACATAGTGATTTGCAAGCTTCTAAAACAGAAGGGTGCTCTACTTTGGATGTGATGATGTGTCGGCGTTCCATATTTGAGCGAGTTGTCCCGAGAATTGCCCAATTATTACTCTCAGTTGCACAAGAAGTAAAGACTATCTCTCTGGCATGTGAAGCACCCAAGAATTCAGTTACTGTCCGCCTTGCTCTTGCTATGACTTTGTCAACCCCATGCACACGACCACTGATTGCACTCGGATTGTAAAATCCTTCGGAAAAGTACGGGACCATCACCTCCATAACTTCATGAGCGACGGGAGTCGTGGCGTTGTTGTCTACATAAACGGTTTTCATGGATCAATTTTATGGTTTTTCTTTAAATTATTCATCATCAAATCCCAACCATGGAGCTATATTTTTCCATACTAGCTTTGCCAACCTTTTAGAACGTTTTCGTACAAGTTCTTCGTTCCATTTTTCAACGTTGCAAATGGTCGAAAGATGGGGGAAGTACTTTCCCGCACGTAAAATATCTTTCGTGCTTTCTGGTAATTCTACACCTTCATTTCTTGCATCCGCCAATCGTGCTTCTCGTTCCTCTAACGTAAGTCCAGACAAAACATGGTACATTTTCTTCTTCTTTTCCCATGGCTTGTTATTAAATGAGGAATTCACAGCAGTGGGTAAGAGAGTCAAATTCCCTAAATAATTTAGGAGATCTGGCTTTTCATACAAAGGCTTTGGCCAATCGTCTTGCTCAGGATCAGGTTCTTGAGGAGCAACATGTTCAATGGTTAAATCATCGCTCCATTTGTTCCATGTTAGCATATCCAAGGTTCCTGGTACTCCTGCATCTGGAAGTTCCGAATCATGGTCATCTTCAACTGTATCATGAGCGGACGCAAAAAGCAAAAATCGGGTCAGTGGCTGTGAAATATCATAAACTGGTCTTTCAGCTGAAAGTTTTACCCAATCTTTTTTAGATGTAATGGCTAAAGTTCTGCCTTTTCCTAAAGTATGTCTCAGGGCTTTCCGCAATTCCTCAGCAGTTAAAATCTCCGACCTTCTTCCTACCCTAGTATATCTGCAAAAAGGTTGAATTCCTACTTCATAAAACCCTTTTTCCATTAATTCACGATACTGGGCTGCGAGAGTTCCAGTTGTTTTTCCAGCTCCGCGCCATAGCGCAAAAAAGGCAGTCATAGCCTTTATAGATTCTGCTAATTCATTAACAACCGTATCACGCAAATCAGACTGTGCTAATAGAATCTGTGAATAATATCGAGCCAAAGGTCCAATTGTAATATGATGGTCCGCTCTTTTAAGTACGTCCATACACATTAGAACGTCCTCTCTGTCGGCAAATTCTGGTATATCTGAAAACGGTCTACCCTCTTGTTTCCAAGCCTGGGACATAAAACCTGCCACATGACTTAAATGTTGAACAAATTTTCGCTTTTCTTTTATGTCTGGTAAAATATCGTATTGGTGCCTCATGTACTGTCTTTGATCCTTAACATCCGAAGGGAGTTTTTTCCCAGATTCAGCAAGAGCAAATGGTATCAACAATTTAGCGGTCTCTCTTTGCCTTTCATTCGCGTCATCAAACTGATCAAAATATTTTTCAATTGGTTTCATGTATTCCCTTGATTTAGAATCCTCATATTCGGATAATGTCTCGGATTCTATCACCTTAGGTCTAAAGGTTTCAAATATTGTAAGTGGTTCACCAGTTGTGTTTAACGACTCAAACATTTCAAAAGCGTTTGCTCCTGGGGCGTAAACAACAGTTACCCACACTCTATTCAATAGAAAATTTGCAAAGAAAACTAACCGAATTAACTCTTTGAATTCGTTGTTACCTCCATTTGATAAAATGTCACATACCTCTTCTGGAAATTTTTCTTTCAAGATTGCCTCTTGAAATTCAGAATCTTTAGCTACTTGTTCCAAAGATAGTTTTTCTACGCTATCTTCTTCCTCATCTAAATCATCTTTAATTTGATTTTGTATTTCAATTTGATCTTGTATTTTGAGATAATTTTTCCATAAGACATCGGACTTGTTAATATAACCTTCTGCAGTGTAAGGCTTGTCCTTCCCTTTTTCATCTTCGTCATCGATACGCTTTGAATAACCGTGAATAAACCCCGCAATGGGCGATTCATATTTTGCCTCATGCCTTGAACGCCCCCATGAATCAGCATAAGCACGGATTATTCTAGGTTGCAATCGGTATAAAATACCTTTTGGACTCTTTTTATCTTCCTCAAAAGTTTCCTGAAGATCTGGAAGGACTTCAACAATTCTTGCAGATAACCACTCAAAGGCGGGTCCACTTCTATTTTTAAGTTCAGCACTACGTCTACTAATTTCATCATGCAAACATAAATCCATTAATGCAATAGTAGTCAGTCTTTGTTGCCCATCAATAACTGGATAAATGTTATCTGGCATGTCTGATTTAGAGATAGTCGGAGCAATTGTTTCAGGTTGTAAATCGTCAATCACAATTAGTGTACCGATAAAAGTAATTGAATCTTTATTTTCCTTTGCTAACAGCTGTACAAGTCCGTGATTAATATCCTCAAAAAGACGTCTAATATGACCTTCATCCCAATCATATTGACGTTGATAAGGAGGAATATAAAATCCGGATCCCCGTTTAAGCACCTCTGAAACACTTTTTGATTCTGCTTGAAAAATCTTTTTCACTTCCATCATAAATCTCCAATATGTTATCATTGAAATACAATAAATTGCTACAAAAAGCACATTAAACATCCCCGATCTTCTTCATCCTCGGATTCATATCCAGCCAAAACCGATACCAACGGTTTATTCTTTCGCTTGGTTTTCAGGCGTTCCTGCGTTTTCTCCCAATTAGCGATGATTTCCGCTATCCGTTCGGGTTGCTCAAGTTCCTCAAGGGATTCATCCTGATTCCAATAAAAAATATTGCCGTTGATCTTGTTAGGTTTTTCGTAAGCTTTTGCTTCTTTGAAAAGTTCAGGATATTTCTGTTTTAATCTGACCCACTCAATTTTCTGTTGATAAAAACAGAAAAAACAACCTGAGTGCGTTCGTCCCCATTCAGTGTAAGGAGGCATACCTAAACCGGATTGTTTTAAAATCCGAATCACATCTTCATAAACTATTCCATCATCTTGGAACGGATAGACCACTTCAATATTAGGTTTGTGACTGATATATCCAATTCTGTCTTCGTCAGCTCGAAGTCCAACATAGTTTACAACTGGATCATCACCGACGTAATCCTCAAAAGGTTTTAGTTTTAGCATTCTGGTACACCACCGGCGGTGGTTGGAAGGAAGCATACCTCCATACGCCCGTAACATCTTGTCAAAACTTGTATGTTTGGTAGTCTTTTGAACCTCTACACCTAAATATGCTTGTAGGCGTTTAAGATATTTATACGTATCAGGCAGTTCTTTGCCAGTATCGTGAAAGATGTATTCCATGTCGGGGACACGGTCACGTAGGTAGATAGCTAATGCGGTACTGTCTTTTCCACCTGAAAGACTGAGAATATGACGTTCTTTTTGAGACATTGTTTTAGTTCTCCTTATTGATTTCTTTCTTATCCGGTTTCTTTACAGTATCGCTGAGTTCACTGTAAACCACACGGGCAATGGCTGCCAAGCTTAGACGACGGTCGTGTTTCATCAGCAAATTTTGAATTTCCTCTTCAATATTTACTAACTTATCTTTTTCTTGCGGAAGAGAATAAACGACTTCTGCAAGTTCACAGCCCTCCGCTTGCGTGACTAAGAGAAGAATTCCACTGTTATCTTCAGGAATATCTTTTGCTGCGAAATAGATGCTTTCGACGTGTTTAAACCTTGTTGCTAAAGCTGCTATTTCATATTGAAAAACATTTTCATCTGAATCATCCCAGGATGAAGGAGAATCTGAAACAACCAAATTAGCAACCGATTCAATCCATTTCGTATCAGAAAGCTTCTTATCCTTCAAGCGGCCACAGAAAGCTTTGAGTTGGTGTTCACTTACCATACCCCACAAATTATCAGCCCGTCCTGTGATCAAACTTCTTCCTTCTGAATTACGATCCACATCAAACGCTTCAAAAATAGCACATTTTAGGCGTTCAAGCAATTCAGTGTAGGCGTGGTTCAGTTCAGCCAGATAGACTTTGAGTTGTTCAGCAAAATCCTGTACCCGGTTATCATCAATAGATTGAGTTACATCAAACGGATTTTGACCGTAAGCAATCGGTAGATCGCGAAAAAGCATCGGTGCCGGTTCGTCAGCTGACATGAGTTGATCTCGAACAGCAATAGCTTCTGGAGAGAGCTTCTTTGTATTATGAACATATTCAGGAAGTTGTGTAGCAAAAACGCATAGTGGTTGAACGACATCAAGTATTCGTGAATCCTTATCATCTGATGTTTTCGGAATCTCAAGGACCTGAATCAACCGATCAAAAACCGATGCACGGATACCTTCAATCGCACTATGCTGAACTTCAAAGTATTCTGGTGCCTTTGTCAACCGATAAAAATCTTCCCCTCTCACCTCACGCAGAAAGGTGCCATCTTCAAAGATTGCAATCTCCTGCCGATGCGCGACATAGTAAATTGCCAACAGCAGAGGTATTAAGCCATCACGAACTCCATACGGAGGTTTTCTAAGTTCTGCAAACAGTTCAGTCACCAGAACTTTTTTATCCACCGCAGACTTCAATAGATCCTCAATATGTCTGAGTACCGGTAAGATATTGCATAAGTCAACATCGTCCGGCGGCTCTTGAATATACCATGTCCTTTCATCTTTGATATGAATTTTACCTTGCAGCAAAATAGAAAGATACATTGACACTTCAGGCGGACGTTGATTCTCTGACAAACCCAGATTTGGCAGAGATTCGTTCTCTAACATTGCCCTAATCAAACGCATCCGGGCACCGGAGGCAGCAGAACTCAAGTTCTGTCTATTAATAAGTTCGTTCTGAACTTTGGGAGACTGATCAAAAACTTGGTCACAAATTGTTGAAAGATGTTTTAAAAGTTTTTTTCCTGTAGGAATTGATAACGATTTCCCTTTAGAAAACCAATTGAAATTCATTTCTCCTGAAAAGTTACGCAGATCAATTAAGTCGGTGATTCGTTTTTTAAGGCGTGTATGGGCAGCATCCTGCTGCCGTAAAACCTCCTCACTCGCGTAAGGGTCAGAATTAAGTTCTAATGTGTTTGTCTCGATCCATTCCCAGCACAGAATATCCCGAAGATAGTCTGCGATGTTATGCAACGGATCAGGAATAGCAACAATCACTTGGGGATGATTAACGGATTTAGCCTCCCGTAATGCTTGCTGCCGCTCTTGACGTGAATCACATAGAACAATGGTAATTTTTCCATCCACACCTTCATTCAAGGAAAGTGTGGATTGGACAAATTCAGAACCAGATAAATACTGGATTTCAAAATGCCGTAAATTTCCTGTTTCTATGTAGTGTCTGCGAGCAACGATTGGTCTTGCATCAAGATAGGCTTTAATTCTTTCACTGACTAGTCCAATATCTGCTACTGCCCGTTCTGCGTTTTTATAAGCAGCGTTCAAATCCACACTGGTATGTGGCCAAAGACATAAACCGCCAGCAATACCTCGATCATATAGCACGCGTTTTTTATGTTTCAGAATATCTATCACTTTACTGACACTACGAGACGGTTTCCCCCGTGATTTTACCGCCTGAATAACAAGTTCCTCAGTGGGTATCAGGTCGTTGGCATTCAATAGGTTTAACATACCTACAGTTTTGAGTACTTCCATTTCTAAACTATCATTAGGTATATAACTAGAAATAACCGAATCAACCATACTCCAATGGGTCTGCATGTTTGTGAAGTTAAGCGAATGGTTCAAATTCGCTCGAACATAATCGTAGAAATTGTGAATTTGGTATAATCCGGCACCTCTGAGGGGTTGTTGTGAAGCATAGGCTTGTAGACCGAATGGTTCTGAGGATTGAAGAAAACTAAACAAAGATCTCTCGTTCTGTCCAAAACGATGCATCGTGCGTACGATAACAGGAACTGTCAGAGGCCCTAATGGAAAGAATTTCGCCGCTTTATCTAACAACTCGTCTTTTAATGGAACAGGTCCGTACCATCCATGCTTAAGGGCATATCTCATTTGAGATCTTGCTTCGTCTTGGTTTCCCTTAAACACATCTTGTGTCTGAATCCCCATAGCAGATGATAATAGATGGACAACCTGCTCAAGAGGTTGATTAAAGAGTATTTCTTCAAATCGTCCAGCAACTTTTTCCCATTCTTGTTTAGATGTTACGTCCAGATTATCCGTATAAGCACTGAAACCTTGATGTAAAAGCCCTAAGACAAATAAAGGTGTATCACCGCTGCGTGAAGCTGCGTCCGCCAATTGTTGTAGTAGGTAAATATCTTGACGATCAGGATACATGGCTGCAAATTCAAGGAATTTGCCCAATTCATCCAGAATAAGAAGAACTCCTGATCCTTTGGATTTTGCTTTGACAAAATGACTAAACTCAATGAACGCCTCAACAATATTTTCATCCCCAATACTTGGAATTTCGTTCAATTCATCAGGAAATAATGAATAGCTAATACGCGAAGGCATGTCCCTGTTTGAAATTTCTACGATGCGCTGCAGCTGAGTCGGAAGCTTTGTCTTAGAATTCCCAAGAACATTATCAATGGATTTTTGCAAAGCCGATTGGAGGGAAATCTTCAAAGGTGATCGGTTGCCGGTTACCAAGATAGGTGTAAGATTCAGTTCGTCAAGACAAGAATTTTCAATCTTAATGGACTCCCGTAGGCTTTTGCATACTCCATTTTGATAACCCGAAAATAGGTGGGCCAACACCAAAGCAAAACTTGATTTTCCGGTACCATAATCCCCAGTTAACCGCCATGCTCGACTTGGTGAATTTGTTTGCAGTCCTTCGGCCAAACGCTCCAAACAAGATTTGGTAAATTCTGTAGGTATGTACCCTTTACAACTGTCAGGGTTTGAGAAATCACGCTCAAGGTGTATTGATCGCAAGAAACGCTGGTTAATATGAAATATATCAGCTATTGTTTTATTCAAGAGCTAGTTTCCTCTGCGTAAATAGCATCTAACAAATCTTCTGGTTTAATTTTCTTATTGTTTTTTTCAATGGTCCTCTGGTTCACCGATTCTCGAAAACTCATCGCGCCATCAGTTAATTCTTTGATATTTTCTAAACGAGTGCGAATTTCTACTTCTGAAAACTTAAAAATTTGGCCTGGGCTACCATTTCCAGAAGCTATTTGATGAAACTGTAAGGATTTCTCATTAGAGTGATAGGTTTTCCAAAAATCGTTTAAGCAATAAAAAAAAAGTTTTTGACTAATTTGGGGTTTAGGTTCACGATTGAAAGCATAAATAGGTTCTCGCTTTCCATCACTGTCTGAAACTCTTTCACCAACTTTGCGCATCAAGTCTAATTCAATTAAAGGACAATCAAGGTTGTCTTCAAGTACAGCTGCTTTTTTCCCCCGCGTTGGTACATAGGTATGAAGAAAAATATTAAAATGCTGCTTGAGTGTTGCCCGAGATAAGTTTCTACCTAGTGAATCCGATTCTTTTTTGAAACGCTGAATAACAGACGGAGGGAAAATCTCAGGATCTTGCCACCGATTCATAAGGAAATCCCAGGCAAAAATAGGATTCTTAGGATGAGTCGAAAAATTCCAATGAATTAGCCAAAGGGTTTGGATATCTTCTAAATACGGATCATAACCGTTTTCACCAAACAGCTTTTTACCCAATTTAGCGATTTTAAAATCCCCTTTTTCCTGCTTTTCAACGAACTTTGCGGCTTCCACCCAAAACCTTATTGCTCTGGACATTTGTTTGCCAACGCCAAGTCGGACTATGGCATTGTCTATATCTTTAAATAAATCTGGTTGTTCTTTTAGGGCGGCAACCGCTTTAGGTAGCCAAGGATATCGACAAGGGAAAGTTTCGTGTCCGGTAAACCTATATTGCGCCATAATTTTAATCGTCTCAGACCTTTCACTCAAATGTGCTTCCGGAATTTCCGTTTACCAATAGGGAAATGGAAAATGGTTGGAGAACAACAAACAACCTATTCAAAGTTTAGCATAAATTGACATTAGATGTCAAACGTTTTTCGCGTTTTCCCCAAAATTTCACGTGACTATTCAACTGCGCCCACACTAAGGATGCCTCACCATACTGAAAAGATTTTCGCAATATCTATTTCTGTCAACTATTGTGAAGTTTAGAATTAAATAGACATTTTTTCTGTTTTATGATAGACAATGAAACTCCATGTTGATTATACTTGTTCGGAATGCTTCACGCCTTTTGATTAACCATGCTGGAGAGGATACCGAGGATTTTGTCACACCGTTCAATAGCGTACACGGACATATCAATATAAAGTTTTTGTCCTTCCAATTTGAGAAATAGCCATTCTGTTCCAGTAGTGGTAGCACCATAAACACAAGGGATATTATTGCCTCTTTGCTGATTAAAGCACTGTGCTGCGAGCATTTCTGCGACACATTGCCCGATGCCAAGCGTTGGGTCAGCATTCTTTGCTTCAACAAGAACGATAACAGGTGCTTCTAAATAAAATTGTTCCGGTGATAAACTTATCAAAAAATCGCAAGTTCCTGTCAATCCCTTTTCTGTATCAACGCTGAAATCGATCCCGGAAAAAAGACTGATACGACGATTGAATTGCTCGCGGAGTTCAACAAGAACGTTGCTCACAATAAGTTCCGAACGGGCCTTCTCTGTTCTTATAGCGACCGCCAGCTGCACTTTTTTCCCCAATTCTACAATAAGTGCTTCACTCGGTGGTACAGGTTCTATGTCGAAAAAGATGTTTGCGGATTCAATCGTCTCTAATTGAAATTCCTCCCGTACCGTTTCTAAGGTGAAATTGCTATAAGCCATGGGAGAGTCTCCCTCTTTAATCGGCAGCCGTGATACCAACTTCCTGCAAGACCGCTGCTGCTCGCTGTGCCAATTCGGTTGTTGGGTCGCGCTTTACAACCCGGTTTAAGTGTAGCACGGCGGGATCATCTCCACCTCTCGCCAACTCCAAGGCTTCCTCAAACCCCTTGTTCCCGTAACTGAAGTCTCTCGGCAGGACAGTCAGATCACGGTCTTTCCAATAATACTTCAGCTCGTCAGATTCCCAGTTGCGATAGACATCTTCCCATTGAAGCGAGTTGAAGAGATTCAGGTGCGGTTCCAGCATGTGCTCAGCGATCGGGTCATCGACAGCCTGATAACGGTTGTCAAGCGACACGCGGAGTCGATCCTCGGTCAAATTCGGCAGTGCCTTGTGGACTGTCAACGCGGGGAATATCAACGTGTCCCCAACTTCATAGTTTGTCGAATGCCATTCGCCGGATAATTCGTCTGTATTGACGCACAAACCACCGGCACCGAGTGAAAAGTGGTGTTCTCTGACTTTATTGATTTTATGCGAACCGGGTAGGACTGCTAAGCCTCCCAACTCAATCGGACAATCCCCAACGGGTGCCCAACAGGTATAGGTTTGGAAATTCCCTTGGAAGTGAACGAAATCTTGATGTATAGGTGTCGTATGCGCCGTGTACTTGGGATACCAGAGGCGCGCAATCTTCTGCGGATGGGGCAGCACCTCTCTACCGATAATTTTCTCCACCATATCGACGACTTCGGACCAGTGACCGGAACGGTGGAACGCTTCTAACCTATACACCTCGTGGTATACATCGGTGTACTCGGAATCCCCCTCGGTACACTGGGTAGATATATCGGCGATGCCGTCCATCGGATCGGTGTCCGCGACAAGCCAACCGCCTTCTTGCATAGTCGTTAGCATCTCTCGCCGCAATGCCCAGAGTTTGTCAGGATCTTGCAGCTTCTTGAAGAAGAGATACCCGTCTTCCGATATCCGGTGACGCAATTCTTCCGGATCATTCATCGCATCGTTTGATACGCGAAGTTCTTTTAATTCCTCCATCTGACTGTCTCCTTGGGTCTGCCCAGGTTTGATTTTCCTATAGGAAGTTTCGGAAACCTGCAAGCTACGCCAAAAACGATTGTTTAATGTCTAACAGAATCTACACAAACTGCAAAAATTTTCAAGCTAATGAAACTGCGCAGCGTACTTCAAGCAGATTTGGATTTTCTCAGTTTCATCGCTGCATCACTGATCTCATCCACGGTCTTTTCATCCCAAAGTTTCTTCTGCCACTTGGTATAATCAAACCGGGAACGCATAATCAGTGCGATGAACTTTTCAGCCTGTACATCGCCCAAAGCCTCTGTAAGAGCTTTGAAACCTTCCATCTTCAGTTCTTCATCTGTTATCATCAAAATATACTCCAAAGTACCGTACAAATATTATACACAACAAATATGTAAATCACAATCCAAAATCTGAATGCAACACACCCTTCTGCTTACTTCTGTCTATTTTCTGCAAGCCAATCGACAGCGAAGTCAACGATGGCACGCTGCGGTATGAGTTGGCAATCCGCGATGCCGATCTTGCCTTGCCGAACCACCTTGCCCGCATCAGAACGCAGAAAGTCCTCGCCGATACGATCGAAATCCGAAGCGTCTACATCAATATCTTCAAAGGTGGTCCATACCCTTGAACTCGCCTGTGAGATTGGGGCACCTTCTCGGACGATGCGCTTGGTTGGAAAGTTCGCCCGGTATTCTGCAAGATGTATGGACGTATTGCTTGAATGCTCGACACCGAGGAGCAGCACATAACCTTGTAAGTCGTAGATTCTGGCAAGTGGCGAACTTTCGCCCATGCCATAAGCCAAGGAGTGGTTATTTATGATATAAGATGCTTGAGGGCCGCATGCACAAAAAGAACTCTGTGGATGCCCACTGCGGAGAACGTCTTTCTGCTTTCGGAACGTTTCGGCAATTTTGCCCATTGAACGCGTTGGGGTCAAATGGGGATCGTAGGCAGGCATCGTCTCGCGTATTGTTTGCCACCACGATTCAGGGACAGGCGGGTTTTTCCACTGACTCGGTTCGCTGAGGTCTGTCGAGTGGGTCGGCATCACAAGCGTTCCAGTTTCCCCCAAAACCTCCTGAAGTGCGATGATGACAGCAACGGCACCGCCGCAGACCCATCCGAGCGCACTCAAGGACGAATGGACGAGTAAGACCATTCCCTTTTCGATACCGAGTGCTTCAAAATCATCCCGTAGCGATTCAACCGTAGAAAGTGTTTTCGTTTTACGAACCACCTGCCCTTCAGGCATTATTAATCACCTTAACCTTTTGCAGATTCGACATCTCTGTCTTATACCTATTCTATTTTGTGCCTATTGCGAGAATATGAGAACTCATGCCGAGTATCGACGGTTCTGCTTCGACCTTCCGAATGAAATCCAAAACAACGGCACGCTGGTCAGGATCCATCCAATAATTTTCAACCGACTTGAAAAGCCATGCTGGTCCTTGCACAGCAAGCGTCGCCTGATGCTGGAAACCGACTTGGACTAACTCGGATCGGAGTTCTTCTGGGCGGTGAAGATAGGCATCTGTAAAAAATTCTAAATTCTCAGTTGGGTTCCGATGATAACCCGTTTCGAGGTCGTGTTGAACAATGTCTCTGGAGACCGAGTTGCCCAATCGGTCCTTGCAGAAAAAGTCAAGTAGAGAGGCGAAACGTGCAGGGCTATTCAGTTTTCGGAATTTTTTGTAATATTTTTCACATCTGTTAATATTTTGAGATAGCACATATCGCGTGATTTTTCACGCGATATGTGCTATCCTTCACCGTAAAAAATGAACCTATTTTTTGAGGTGAATCATGACAAGCAGTTCCTCTTGCCACTTACTTGATATATTAGCAGAAGTGCCGGATCCACGCCATAAAAAAGGCAAACGCTATCCTTTGGTCTCTATCCTGGCTTTGATCATCATCGGTCTGATGACGGGACATAGAGGTTATACCTCTGTAGCGACGTGGGCACGGAGCCAACCCGAACTGATCCAAGCATTAGGTTTCAGGTCTAAGAAAACCCCGCGTGCGTCAACACTGCATAATCTCTTGAAGCGTCTTGACGTAGTGAGTCTCGAAGCATCCCTAACGAAATGGGTGTCTTCAAAACTTGAAGACTTTCAAGCTTTCAAAACACAGCGTCTACAAGGAGTCGCTATTGATGGTAAAGAGTTATGTGGCTCTGAAAACCCAGAGACGGGATACCGGACACATTTACTTTCCGCAGTCTGTCATGAGTTAGGGATTACCCTCGCACAACAGCCTGTCAGTGGGAAAACCAACGAGATTCCGATCTCAACACAACTCCTCAAAGCGTTTGATGTCGCAGAGAAAGTCGTGACGACAGATGCCCTTTTGACGCAGAGAACCTTTTGTAAAGAAGTTCTCGAACATCAGGCAGACTATGCGCTGCCTGTCAAAGAAAATCACAAACAGATGTATGACGACATTCAGCAACTCTTTGAACCCCTCTCGGAGACAGATGCCACAGAGGTTGAGACCCGACGCTTTGAAAACCTTCACACCCAAGAAGGCGCACACCTTCATACCTACACCCATGTTGAAACATCACACGGGTTGACCACCACACGCACCCTAACCGCAAGCACATTGCTCACAGATTACATCAAATGGCCCGGAATCGCTCAGGTTTATCAATACCAATCTCAGCGAGAAAACACAAAAACAGCCCAGATCTCCTCGCAGACGCAGTATGGCATCACGAGTCTCTCACCCGAAGTCGCATCCGCAGAAGACTTGCTCAAACTCCGACGCGAACATTGGACGATAGAAAACAAAGTCCATTGGGTCCGAGACACCGTTCTCGGGGAGGACGCTTCACAGGCGAGAACCGGGAGTATACCACAAGTCATCGCAGCATTACGCAACACTGCCATGTCTGTTTTACGCTTCGCAGGACACACAAAAATCTCTGAAACAATACGATTTCTCGCTTCAAAACCTTTACTCGCAGTTAAACTCATCCAATGAGAAATTGGAAAACTGAATAGCCCTGCGAAACGTGAGATACCGGCGGCAACTATGATACCACTGTCTCGCAATACACGATGTGCCTCTCGGAGTGCAAGCAGTCGATCACTTTCATCAATAAGATGATAGAGGGGGCCTAATAACAGAACAGCATCCGCAGACATTGACGCAAAACGCAGTGCCCGTGCATCGCCAAGCGATATGCTGGCAATCGGGGTTTCTGGTTGTCGATCGGAGGCTTCTTTCGCCTGTTCAATATGCAAATCCACAGGATCCACGAGGTGGACTTCATAACCCGTCTTTGCTAACCAACAAGCATAAGGACCCGCGCCGCCACCGATGTCTAAAACTACTGCTGGCGGCGCGGGTAGATAGCGTGTGATAATCTCTTGGGTACGCGCGAATTCTATCTGTCCTCTGACATCATTTGTAAGTCTTTTCGACTCTTGCGTCTGTCTATAGAACGAAAGAACCTCATCTGCAAGTTGATACAATTACCCTTCCTTTCAAAACCAATCATCGGGTCTGTTTCACCCATGCCCACGTTGTTGTCAACTTATCTTTCGGGTCAACAGAAAGTGGTTCGAGGTCAAGGTCTTTGGTGACATCAATATAATTCGGTTTTCCAAACTCACCTTTGCCATCGTTTCCGTTTTTGGTATTATCGTTGGCATCGCCCTCATCGAAAGTATAGTGTGCGTTCAGGCCCTTTTCATCGCCGTTGAGTACCTTCATCATGAATTCATTAATCTCATCTTCGGTCCGAGCGACTTCCCAGATACGGATTTCGTCAATGGCTCCTGTACAGAACCAAGATTTACTATCACCGACACCAATATACAGGGAAGCATCGGTTGCCGCTAACTCCTTTGCAGCGAAGGGTGCAGCCCCCTTCTTCTCCCCATCAATATATATCTGCATCTCTTTACCGTCCCAGACACCAGCGACATGCTGCCATTCGTTCGGTTCCAATCCGGGGACATCAAGGATTTTTGTGCCGGGCCAGAGGACAAATCGCAACCCGGTTCCATTTTGGACAATCTCTGGAAAGATGTAATCCCTTTGGCCGCCCCAGTCCTTGGCAAGGCATTCGCCGTTAGGTTTGCTCATGTTCATCCACGCCTCTATCGTTATAGCATTCTTGGGGTTTAAACTGTCGCTGTTCGGGACTTCAATCGCCGTTTCGCCATCTAATTCAAGTGCCATGTTTTTTGCACAAAGTGCGTTAGGCATTACCAAGCCGATAGCGAGGGTTATAAAAAGCAGAACTTTCATGGTCTTCCTCCTGAGTCGTCATTTTTCGGTTAGCAATTAGAATTCGTTTACTATAAATCAGTTACGTTCTGATCTGGGTTTGGCTTGCGACCTCCAAAGATAGCATGTCCAGCCTTCATCCAGAACACATCAACATCAGTGAATCCTGCTTTATCAAGCCATTTAAGTTGATCAAACAGGGGTGAGGGTTTATCGATTGAATCTGGTTCGGATTCGGATTCTGCGTAATCAACACTGGGCAAGGTTGCAAACCTCGCCAGCGAGGTGGGGATTTGCGTAAGTTCTAACTAAGATGCCAAATCATCGAGCATCTGACGGATGTTATGTTCACCACTATCAATAAATAGCGGTGCTAAGGGACCTCTACCGTGTAAGGTTTGAAGCAGCGTGTCAATTTGTATCATACGCTGTTGTGGTGTGCGGCATCTGAGCCATTTTTTAACGAAGTCACGCGCAGGCTTTGGATTGCCGGTCCTCAGCGAACTGACGCTTTTACGCCACGCCTGCCATCTGAACGTATATCCGCATCCTGAACATTCGAGTTTTTCATCCTTCTTTTTTAGGCGTTTTCGGTAATCTCGCCATCGGCGTTTGTAATCGCATACTGTACACTCAATGTTGCCGTGCACATGCTGCGCCACACCTTGACACTTGGGGCATTGCAGCTCAGGCGTAGATCGCCGATTTTTGACAGTTTGAACTTTCGGCGCGGTATCCGGTCTGCGGACGAGGCTAAGGCAATGCGGACAAGGCAGACGGACGCGGGTTCTTACGGATTGATTGTAGGCTTCGTGAGACCAAGTTTTACCACAGACACACTGCAACTCAGTGGTTTTCTGTAGGATAGCGCGACACTCAAAGCATCGCGGCGTGTTACGGAGGGATTGACGGCAGTCGCGCCAGAGCAGCCGTTCGCCGCAGTGTGTGCAGTGAAACCAGTTCTCGCGAGTCCCACCTTCGCCGGTACTGAAAAGTGGATCAATCTGGCGTGCTACCTTTGTCTTACATTCTGGACACGGCACACGTCCCTCACGGTAAACATCAGCGACTGTAGCAATGTCGGTACAGCGAGCGTAAAGCGCCCAACCGATGTCGTGTAGTAACATATCATCGTAGATACCGAGCCGCGCATACCGGTAAAGCCGACGGATTTTGATGGGTTTTACGCGAGGTGACCACTGCATTGTGCCTACTTCATTCCTTTTCTAACACATTTACGTTAGATGTACTTCATTGCTTCCTGTACATCAGCAACTTCCAATTTTGGATAGATATCAATAACATCCTCAATTGACCGACCACTGGCTAACAATTTGAGAATTACGCTTACCGTGATTCGGGTACCTCGAACTGTCGGCTGCCCAAGACAAATTCTGGGGTTAATTTGGATTATATCTAACTTTTCCATTTCTACTTCCACTAAACTGAAATTTGAACAACTTCTCCAGTTTCAATACTACGGCTAATCGCTTCTAAAACGCGCATGTTCTGATAGGCATCTTCAAGGCTGGCGTGCGGTTGGGTCCCCGCTTGCAACGACTGTGCCCAATGTTGCATCTCTTCAAGATAGCCGGGTCTGCCGATGCCGTGATATGCGGTGTTGAGGTCCCATTCTTCAGTAGGTGTATCGGCATAGCCACCGCCGGTGCCGAGCCATGTCGGGACACGGTAACGGCGCAACTTGCGTGTCTCAAACACCTGAATTGCCTGATTGCCGGTGCCTTTGACAAAAACCATCGCTTCCAAAATCGGACCGGTGCCAAGTGTCATTGTGCCGATGCCGCCATTCTCGTAACGTAGATTCACGGACATTGAGACAGTGCTTGATGCTGCATCAATCTCACCCATCGCGAAGACTTCGCTGACTTGCCCCATGAAGAATCGCATGCAATCGGTAGGGTGGATCGACTGATCCAGCATGAAGGACCAGGCAAAGGGGGATCCCGCCTCCTGAAGGCGCGGACCCGGTGCGAGGTATCTGGTGTGATATTGGCAGGCTTCACCGAACTCCTCTTCGTCCATCAACTGCTTGGCAATCTGATGCGCAGGTGCATGTCGCCACATTGTGCCCACCATCCCCGTTTTACCGGTCTCAATAGAGGCATCAACCAGCATCTTCGCACCTTCAGCGGTGGTCGCGGGCGGTTTTTCCGTATAGATATGATAGCCTTGTTGGAGACACGCAATACCGATGTCCCGATGCAGTTTGTCCTCTGGTCTACCAACAACAGCGACTGCGTAGAGATCTTCATTTTTGAACATCTCGTTGTAATCGGTGTAGTGGCGGAGGGCACCAAATCTCCGAGCGTTAGATGCTGCTTTCTCTTCGACGAGATCACAGGTAGCAACAAACTCAAATTCTGGCACCATCGGTATGCACTGTTGCAATTGCGACGACATACCACCACAACCGATAAAAGCGATTCGGATTTTGTCCATAACGTATTCTCCACTTCGTGTTTAGGCAAAGATTTTTATTCAAAAAGTTGTGCCACCTGACAGGAAAACCCCGGCACGACATCTTCACCAGTGAGTGTATCGTTGGCGGTGCACACCTTAATATCTGTTGCCGAACGATACACCGTCACTGTTTTCATAACAGATTCAACAACCCATACCATCTGGGTTCCTGCATCCAGATAGGCTTGCACCTTTTCAGTGACGCACCACTGAATATCTGTTGGCGAGACGACTTCGACAGCAAAATCAGGTGGAATTGGAGAACCCTTGCTTTCGTCTTCAGGCAGGCGCGCGGTTGAAATAAACGCGACCTCCGGTTTCATACCGCGTTCGCCTACTTTAAACCCCGCTTCTACATACACCTCACCCAACTGATTTTCGCTCGTATATGTTTGTAAATAGCGTGTGATTCTTGCACTAACCTTAGCGTGTCCCAATGATGGAGATGACATCGGCACTAATTCTCCCTTAATGTATTCATATCCTTCTATATCATTTGCAAGAAATTCCTCCAGCGTCATCGTAATGTGTTCTGGCGGCGGCATTTCTTGCGCGACTTCGGAAATCTCCTGTAAATCCATTTTCGTTCCTCCGTAATACGTTTGCGACCTAAAGTTTTCAGGGCATCTTCACGTAAAGATAGAAAAGCAATCTGGAAAGTAAATAGGTTCCTCTTGTAACGACCCTTAGGTTTAGCACAGCATAGGGCAAAACGTGGAAAATCTATCTACAACTTATAGACTATGCTACCCCTAATAGATCTGCCAATTCATCAAAATCGCTGGCGACCACGTCAGACAGATACGCGGTGACTTCTTGCACTCTTCCGGGTCCATACTCCAAAGGGCGTAGCACGAGTGCAGTTTGAAAACCGACGGTTTGTGCTGCCCGAAGATCTCCGGGATGCGCGGCGACCATCATGACTTCATTCGGAGACAAACCGAGCAAATTGGCAGCGGTCTGATATACTTCAGGATCGGGTTTGTAATGCTGTGTTAATTCCGCAGACAAAATACAATCCCACGGCAGCCCTGCGAATTTTGCCATGTTCGTTAATAGCGCAATGTTGCCGTTAGAGAGTGTGGCGACGATATACCGCTTGCGCAGCCGTTCCAATCCACTAATAACATCAGGCCACGGTTTGAGACGATGCCAGACCCGATTTAGATAATCTTTTTCCGCTTCGCTTAAGTCAGCAATTTCAAATGCATCAAGCAAACTGTCTAAGATGCGTCGGTGGAGTGCATCGATGTTTTGCCATGGTAATTCGCCACGTCGAACCTTGTCCATTGCGGGCCCGTACCCAGCACGCCATTTTAAGGCGAACTGTGCCCAATCGATATTAATACCGTGGGTGTTCCCAAACTTTTCGCCTTCGGCAACGATTGAACCGTACCAGTCTACAACTGTACCGAAGACATCAAAGGTGAGTGCTTTGATTTCGGAATAAGCATTTTGCATTGCCTCATACCTTTCGTTTGCGGAGACTTGTCAAGAAAAGCGGGACCGTTTTCTCCTAACCTAATTCATATCATACACCAACTTGTTCTGATTGTCTATTGAATTTAGGAGGTTTTCAGTTGTCAGTTGTCAGTTGGCGGGGTTAGAACCCCGCCAGCGAGGAAGTGAGGAAGCAACGTATTCGCGCGAAATCCGGTGCAGTTGAAAACAGCACCTACCGGGCCTGGGGACCGGATCCTTCTGTTAGTCAAAAGTCTATAGAAACGGGTTGTGTGCGACCTCCCAATAAAAACCGTCAGGATCCTTAAAGTAGCCTGAATAGCCGCCCCAGAATACCTTTTGTCCGGGTTTAACGAGTTCAGCACCCGCGGCGACCGCTTCTGCTAAGGTGCTGTCTACCTCTTCTGGAGAACCGACGTTGTGGGCAAGCGTAAATCCTTGAAAGCCGCTACCGTCGGAGGGAATAGTAATATCTTCAGCCAGTTCTTCTCTCGGATAGAGCGCAAGTATTGTTCCTGTCATATCAAAGAATGCGATACCTTCCGATTCATCTTTTCGGGGCAACCCTAATCCATTCTGGTAAAAATCAATAGCGCGTTGCAGATCTTCAACGCCAAGCGTGATGATAGTGATATGTGGTTTCATTTAGATATTCGTTTGTCTACCTCCTGTTATAGAATAATAGATAAGACTTTTGGGTTATAGAATAATAGATAAGACTTTTGGGAATAGCATATCCAATTTCGTTGTGAAAATCCACTAAAAAAGCACTCTGGCACGAAGTCGCGCCAGAGTGCAGGACGGTTTGGACATCTGAAGTCTAAAGACTTCAATATTATAAGTTCGCTCTATAGGGTGCTAAAAATTTCCGGAGTTGTTGAATCGCGGCGTTTTTGCGTGAAGCAACGGTACCAATCGGACATTCGAGGATCGTCGCGACCTCCTGATACGACAATCCTTGAACCTCTGTCAAGCGGAACACCACTTGATGCTCCTTCGATAACTTAGCGATTGCAGCCTGAATCGCCTCGTAAGTCTCTTTGGCGATGATCAGTCCCTCCGGGGAATAACGTGTATCCGCTATAGCAATAGCAATTGGGTGAGAGTATTCATTATCGTCTCCATAATGCGTATCCAATGATTCAACCTGAGGGGTCCTCTGCTCTTTCGCCAACTGTTTTAAACAGACATTCTTGGCGATGTGATAAAGAAACGTTCTGAATTTGGCAATAGGGCGGTACGATGGGACGCAGCGCCATAATCGTAAGAATGTTTCCTGACAGAGGTCTTCCGCAAGCGTTCGGTTTTTGACAAACCGATAGATAAAGTTTAAAGTGTTCGTATAATGTCGCTCGGTTAAAATTCGGAATGCGTCTCTATTTCCATCCTTCACAGAGAGCATCAACTGCTCGTCAGTATGTAACATGCTTGTCTCCTCAAACGAGGAGCGTTTCAAGCGAAGGCGTGTGACCCTCCTTCCATTCCAGCATAGTGGAGGATGCCTGCTTGTTCGCTCCTTGGCCTGTGCCTTCTCCATAATCGAGTCGTAGTCCAACAACGGTGCACGTCGGCAGTTTTAGATGCCCGTGCCTTTCTTGAGGTGCGCTCTCCTAAAGCACAATCTCTATTATTGCTTCTACTTCCGTTATTCCATACACTCTTACCAACCGCCCAAGTTTGAGACGGTGCCGTTGTTAAACACAAAACACTTTGATACATTCTATAACCCTCCTCTTAGGTTACTCATCAGACAGGGGTAATGTTTGGTACCCCTTTTTTTGATTGTAAAAAAAACTCTTAATGGTTTAATCCATATACTTTGAAACAATTCATTTAAAATTCAAAAAAATAAATTTTCACTTTTAATCCCAATTCTCCGAGGTGTGCACGCTATTTTCCTTACACCACTTCTGGCTGAAACGGCTCTAATGGTAATGAAGGCTGTCCGGTTGTGAGCAGTTCAGCGATGAGTTGCCCTGTGATGGGGGCAAGGAGAATACCATTTTTGAAATGCCCAGATGCCAAGACGACGTTGTCATACCCGGGCAGATAACCGAGTAGTGGACCTTTCTTGGCATAAGGACGCAAGCCTGCCCACGTTTGCACGAAAGTGCTATCTGCGAGTTGCGGCGCGATGGCAATCCCCGCGTCAATCATCTGCTTTGCTCCGTCTACCGTAGCGGTTTTGTCATAGCCGACAAATTCTACCGTCGCCCCGAGTAGAATTTTGCCATCCGCCCTCGGCACGATATAGATGCCGAGTCCATCAACAACATGCTGGAAGAGTGGTGGCATCGCTTCAACGAGGACGATCTGTCCCTTTGCGGGTTCAACCTGTATTGGCACATCAAGTTGCGCCATCAATGTACCCGCCCAGCACCCGGCGGCAATCACGAAGGTATCGGCGTATACAGTTTCACCATTCACAACGACACCGATGACGCGTTTATTTTCTCGGATAAAGTTAGTGACAGGATTGCCGAATAGGAACTGTGCACCGAGTTTTGCAGCCCCCTTTGCGAGTGCTGTCACCATCTTTGGGTTGCGTACTTGTGCATCCTCAGGAAACAGTACTGCCCCAGCGATAGACTTTGAGAGTGCTGGCTCTAACTGCCATGCTTGTTCGGGGGTCAAGATTTCCGCTGAAAAGCCGCGTTTCACGCGCCGATCTGCGAGTCCAAGTAACCCTGCTGCTTCGGCCTGATTGAAAAATACTGACAGTGTGCCAGATTGGATAAACTCAATATCTATTTGGGTTTCCGCCCGAAGTTCTTCCGCTAATGCCGGATAGAGTGCAAGACTCGCACGACACAGCGTTGGATACGGTTCATGCGTTGAGGCGTGTGAGGTTAAAAATCCCTGCGCCTGCCCAAGAGGCTTCTGTGCCGACGGTGGGTGCTTTGTCAATCAGCAGCGGTTTTATGTCTCGCTTGGCAAGATTGTAAGCGATGGCACACCCGATAATACCACCGCCGATAATGATGACATCTGCGTGATCTCGATTCAAGGTTTCCTCCGTTTTATCAGGCTACACGTTAGAAATAGTTTAGCATACGAATCAGTGGCTTGTCAAACTTGTGTTACGGAAACCCACGGCGTGTGCTTACTACTATGCAAACTGCTCTGATGTCGTCTGAATCACGGATTGTCGCGGATTACGCCGATCACGTGGATTTATCTTTAGTCTCTCTGTAGCGGTAGTATTCGTATAGAAACTCTGGCTATACACATTTTCGGATGCACTTTATAGATTGTCAGTTGAAATTTCAGTGGGTTTCGTGTATAATTTTAGATACGGAAATAGTGCAAAGTGAACTATTTTTAAACTCGGGATGCAGGAAAGATGGCATGGACAGAAACCTCACCTCATAAGAAAGGTTTAATTAAATGATCCTTGGAAAAGTTACTGGGACAATCGTCGCGACGCAGAAAGATGAAAAACTCATCGGAAGCAAACTGATGGTTGTCCAAGATGTGGATTTGAATGGAGAAGTCGACCGGAAATATACAGTCGCTGTGGATGCAGTTGGCGCAGGCATCGGCGAAATCGTCCTCGTTGCGACCGGTAGTTCCGCGCGGCAAACCCAAGCCACATCGAACAAACCTGTCGATGCTGTGATCATGGCGATTGTTGATACCGTAGAAGTCGCTGGAAAAGTCCGGTATCATAAGTAGAAAACGGAACGCGTATTTATTATAAGGGAACAAAATAATGGAACGTGAACGCGTCCGCGCTGAAGTGCTTCGCCAGCGTGATGGACTCGTACCGGAGACCCGTGTCGTGTTCAGTCGACAGATTGCCGATTCGGTCATGCGTTGGATACAAAGCGAGAGTTTCGATGCTGTGATGCTCTATCTCAGCATGCGGAGTGAGGTCGAAACGGAGGGTCTCCTTAAAAGGTTACTCCACGCAAGAAAACAGGTCTGTGCACCTGTCGTAGATACGGAGCAGAACCGCCTCATACCACGGCGCATTCAGGCAGCAGAAACAGCGTTGGTCCGCCATCGTTACGGTATGTTGGAACCGAATACGGCATGCCCGATTTTCCCGATCTCGCAGCTGCAACTCATCATCGTTCCCGGTATCGCCTTTGATTGTAAAGGGTATCGCCTCGGCTACGGTAAAGGTTTTTATGACCGGTTTCTCGCGAATTGCCCACACGCTATCCCGATCGGATTGGCGTACCAGATACAAGTCGTAGAAGATACGTTCCCGCAAGCGTGGGATGTACCCGTTAAACACATTTTTACAGAGACCGGTAGGATAGATATTTAGCTACTTGGCATCAACGAAAGGTCGGAGTTTTTCCAGCGTCTTGGTGCCGATACCTTTGACGTTCTGGAGGGCATCTACGCTGGCAAAACCGCCGTGCTGTGTCCGGTAATCAATAATCCGTTGTGCTGTCGCCTCGCCAATATTAGGGAGGGTTTGGAGTTCCTCAACAGTAGCGGTATTAATGTTAAGAAGTGCCGGTTTGTTTGGTGTCCTATGCTCTGTTGTTCGATTTTGTGGAAGTTCGTTGTTCGGCACAGCGATCAGATCGGGTTTTCCGAGGAACACCGCTGGTGCGAATCGCCGCAATCCCCAGAAGCCTGCCCCCGCTAAAATCAGTATCACGAGGAAAGTGACTGCTCTCCAATAATGGCGTTCAACGGCATTCTCCACGTTATTCATTTCTATTTTCCTCAAGAGATAGTACCTGATTTGCAAGCACGGATTTGATCAGTTGTTTTATCTTACTCTGCCACTGCACCTCAATGCGATCTATCTGCTCATAATCCCCAATACCGAAATGGAGCGTGATATCTCGTTGTGAGAGATAGCCGTCGCCACTCCTCACCTCACGCGTCTGTGTGAGTTCTCCCGTTATCATCTTGACGTGTGCACCAATTGCATCTGTAGTGCCCTTCGTTGCGATCAATCGGATCTGCAACCAGTTTTTTCGGTTACCACCATCGTTGCGCAAGAGACGCGGCGCAGCAGAGGTAGGCTTCTATCGCCTCTGGAAACCGATCGGCTTGTTAATAGGCGGATGCGATGCCGAATTGTCTCCTCTTCTCCACCAAACTCTGTTTGGCAGCCTAATACCCAATTAACGTGATTAGAAGTCTTTTGATCAAGTGAGCATTGCGAGGCACAGGGACCTCGCGCTACAAATGGGGTTAATTTGGTATAATGCCTTTCGCACATCCTTTGAATCGCAGATCTCCGAGCAGTAAAACACCGAGAACCTTCAGTTATACAGAGAATTCCGAGTTTCAATAACCCATTCCTGAAGAGAGATATAGCGAAACCCAACAATCCACCTGCCGGTGTGAGAATGCTTCCCCTTCCCAGTAAAGGGTGGGGACCCCGGTTTCACTCGGCATATTTCGGATGCCAGTCCATTAGCAAAGCAGGGGGTCTATGGGCTAATGAAGGGACACCTTTGATTTCCGTTCTACCCGGGATCCCCATAGCGACTCGCGTATGGGGTCTATAAGAACCAGATCCTTATCTCGAACTCATGAATTAATTCGTTTCAATCCGTTGACCACAACTGTCGCATTTCCTCAGAGGAGGCGAGCAGTTCGTCCAACGTTCCGACTGCGTCAACGCTACCGTCTTTTAGGACAACAATTTGGTCTGCCCGACGCAGTGCAGGTCTCCGGTGAGAAACAACGAGACAGGTCGCACGTCTCGTTTCAAAGAGGCGTTCCCATAAAGTCTGTTCCGTGTCCACGTCAAGCCCAGACGAGAGATCGTCAAAAACGAGTAATTCCGATTCTCGGATAAACATGCGTGTCGCCGCTGTGCGCTGCATTTGCCCACCCGACAATTTGACCCCACGCGGTCCGACAACAGTATCAAGACCGTCCTCGAGTGTCGGTAGATCTTTTTCCATGACACCGAGCCGGATCGCCCGATTCAGGTCATCCCAATTCCACGGCAACCCCATGAGGATGTTGTCACTCAGTTTTTCACTGAAGAGTTTCGGGGTTTGCGGTGTGTACGCACAACGAGGCGGGACAAAAAACGACTTCGGATCCTCAACGATTTCACCATTCCAGCGAATTTCTCCCGCCTGTTTCGGCAGAACACCCAAGAGCGTTTGCACCAGCGTCGATTTACCGGAACCGATCTGTCCCGTAACAACAGTGAACGAACCGGCTGGTATTTTCAAATCAACCTCAGTAATCCCCGCTGTTTCGCTGTCGTAACGATAAGTGAGTCCAGTAATAGTGAGTTCATCCAGCCGATCTGCCTCTGTCCGTTGCGGGGTAACCAGCGGTGGTTGGTTCTCTCGGAGGTATATCGGTGTATGTTCGACTAATTTCCCATCTGGCATCTCATCAACCGTCTGTTCCATCCGTGAGAAGGAAACCTCTGCTCGATTGTGCTGTGCCATTATACTCCCGATGAGCGATCCACTTCTTGCGACTTCACCGACATACGTAGTGAAAAGTGCTAAATCTCCAACGGTAAATGTGCCTTCCTTCATCTGTTCAGCAATCAGAATCAGAATCACGCCGGTGGCAAGGATGTTGATATTGAAACTAATTGATCGTAGGAGTTGGTTGAACATATTGTCCACCAGCGTCGTCTTGCGGCGTGCATCGTTCAGTTTTCGATAATGATCAATGACGTTCGATTCTGTTCGCGCAACCTTCACTGCCAAGATAGATTGGAACAACTCATTAATGAAGTTGGTTGACTGTTCCGTGGAGATACGCTGCGCAGTCCGATACCGCAGAATAAATCGCCTTGATACGTTGACGACTGTGATAATAAGGATTGATGGAATAACTGCAATAACAGTTACGGCTACATCAATCCGAGCCATCCAGATGATTGCCAGTACCGCGAAGATGAAATTGCCCCACAGGTGAATATACTGTTCCAGATAACTCAGGATCGCTTGAACATCGTCCCGCAACCGATTCGTCACTTCGCCAGAAGCATTCGACACACTTTGCGGTGCCGACATGTTCATGATGGCTGTCATCAAATTTTTTCGGAGAAGCGTTGTGATAGCATAGCGCCAACGCGCCCATACAAATGCTGAAGAGATGAGTACACTTCGATCGCCAAGTTCCGCCACGACGAAGAGGACGACGAATGTCCATGGATTGAGTCCTGCAGCCGCATCTCCGGTGAGGACATCAAAAAATGCCTGCATGATGAGTCCGACAAAAAACGGCATTAAGTCGTCTAATCCCCGAAAAAGAATAGTCCCGAGAAAGAGGAGCGGACGGTAACGCATAAGGCGGATTGACGCTTGTCCAGTTGTCATTGGATCGTCTCCTCCAATCCTGTCTTTAGCAGTTGCGAGAAGAGCGAATCCGGATTTTGGGCGAGCCGCGTTCGTTCGCCGTGCTCCCGAATCTCACCATCGGCGAGAATCATAATTTCGTCTACCTGTTGAACCGTTCCGAGTCGATGCGCAATAATGATACTGGTGCGTCCCCTCAATAACCGCTGCACAGCGTTGTCGATACGTTGTTCCGTTGCTGGGTCAAGTCTTGAGGACGGTTCATCGAGAATAACTACCTTCGGATCTTTGAGGAAAACCCTTGCAAACGCCAACAGTTGTGCTTCCCCGGCGGAAAGACCTGTGCCTTCAAGAAATGTGTCAAGTCCGTTCGGCAGAGATTGATACCATTCTGATAATCCGAGTTCTTCAACAACCGATAGAATCCGAGCGTCGGGGATTCCTGCATCAAAGAGCGTTAAGTTCTCACGCACCGTCGCGTTGAAAAGTTGCACATCCTGTGTAACCATACCGATCCGGTTACGCAAATCATCCAACTGAATCTCCTCAATTGACTTGCCTCCGACGCGAATCTGTCCCCTGTTAATCTCATACAACCGAAACAGGAGGCGGGTGATTGTTGTCTTACCGCTGCCTGTTCGTCCCAACAACCCGAGCGATTTTCCGGGTTCCAATTGGAATGAAACTTCTTTAAGCACCGACTCATCTGTGGTGTAACCAAACGTAACTTGGTCGAATTCAATACCGAGTGCCCCTGATGTCGGAAGTGACTCTGTTCCATCTTCAATGTTTGAGGTGATGCGATAGAGTTCCTCGATCCGATTGAAACCTGCGGTTGCCCGTTGGAGTTCGTTAATCTGACGACTAATCAAGATTAAGGGACCGCGGAGCATTGCTGTGTAGTGAATGACGAGATAGACGGTCCCGATCGTGAACGCCTCTTTCTGAAACAGATAGATACCCATCCCCATCGTTAGCGCGTTCCCCAGTGTAAATAGAACGCCGCTGATTGTCTGTAAGACTTCACCCATGACATGCGCTTTTACGGCTTTGCCGTACACATCACGGTTAACATCGTAGAACCGATCCATGGTATAACCGATACCGCCGTTTGTGCGGAGATCTTCAATACCTGTTAACCGTTCTTCGAGAAACCCGAATAGTCTGGAATACCCTTCTCGTTCAGCTGTGTAAACGGGGACAGCAATGTTCCGGGTGAGATTGAAGACGATGATAGCAACTACTACGAAGCCGGTCAGTGGGATACCGATGCGCCAATCTTCGCGGGTAACCAAAATCAGGATACCGCCAAGGAACAACAAACTACCGATCACCTGAAGTGTAAACTCGGAAAAAAAACTTGAAAGTGCTGTCGTATCTCCGTCGACACGCTCGACCATTTCACCGGGGGTATGCTCGTGGTGAAAAGACATGTCGAGTTTCAGGCAGTGGCTCGCGAGATCTCCACGCATCGCATTCGTCGCTCGCCAACCGACATCTTGGGCTAAATAGGTGTTGACTAACATTACCACTTGCCCAAGAGCACCGATTGCAAAGAACGCTCCGCCGGCAATGAGTAGGTTTCGTGTTGCACCTCCGGCTTTTGCTGTATCAATAAAGTAGCGGAGGATCTGCGGATTGAGTAGACTTAAACCTATCCCGGTGAACATGAAGATGGCGAGCAGTGTCACGCGCAGCCACTGCGGTTTAAGATACTGTGAAAGGAGCGCAGCGTACCGCCTAAAAGAGACTTTTTCCAAATTGGAGGTTATCCTTTTGGTTTGATGTGATTTCGCTAATACCTACTATAACATGAGTTCGATAAATGGTTCTCAACAAACGCGAGTGGATTGTGTGCCTTCAGTAACGCCTTGTGTTAGTTAACAGTTAGTATGTTTTGGTTTCACATATTCATCTTATTTACTGTTCAAATTTGGAAACTTTCGCTTTTTGATTCCTTTTTAGAACACGAATATTCCAATGCAGGAGCAGCAGAAGGATTAAACTCCTATTTGTCCAGACAATATCCAGATATATGTAAAATTGAAAATAACAAAGAGTTAACTGGCACAAGTCGTTTCAGTAACGTTTTAGATACATAGCACTCCAGCGGAATGTTATGTCTATTTATTCTAAAATCTCAACTTATGTTGATAAGTCGCCATAAGTCGAACTCACGTTTATGATACAGTAAAGAAAGGTTTCGTGCAAGAAAAATCACACGACTCAGGTTGTTATACGCTCCGTTTCTCAGGCTTTCATGACCATATATCGCGCATACTTAGCAAACTCTGGTGGTTCCCCTCCGCATCGAAACCTATCAGAAAGTATTTGTATCTTTTCTCCCGTCGTGATATACTCTATAAACCCAGTTTTGGGTGGTACCGCCACGAGAACCTTACACTGTCTTCTGCCACCCTCCTACCATAGCACGGGGATAAAAGGACTGGAACAGGAAGACCAAATGGATATATTGGAAGAACTAAAAGCGCGTGACGAGCGCATCGAAAAATTGGAAAGAGCACTTTTGTTAGTGCTGAGTTTAAACATTGGGAATCATCTGGACAAGTCTACTAAGAATTGTTTTAGCCATGTTCAAACTTTTGCAGTAGAGCAAATGGAAACCCTTGTTGCGGAGGGTGGGTGTACGGAGAAAGTCATCGAAAATTTGCTTGCTGCCAGTGAAAAACGTTTTCGTGATGAACTCGCTATATTGGGGCGGGCCCCCTCCATCGTCAGGGACGACGAAGCGTCTTAGTGTTTATTGCGTATTGAAATGCCTACTGATTTTGATAATTCATCATAAATATCACATCGGTTACTGAAAGGGACTTTTATGAACATAAAAGAGATTCGTGCCGTAGAAATCGAACTCAATCCAAAACCGACAACAACGCCACGTACACCGAGTCGATCCAGAACATATCAATTGAATCGCCCCATTACGCGTTATCCGTCGTTCAATCGAAAGGAAGGACATGTTTCCTATTCAGAATGGAAGCGTCCGGCATGCATTATAACAGCAGAAGATGGAACATGGGGCTTCGGCATCTCGCTTTACGGCGGTCCCGTAACCCGAATCATCTCAGACCACTTTGCGCCCTTTCTCGTTGGCGAAAATTGCATGGCAACTGAGAAAATATGGGATATGATGGTGCGATTGTCAGCCGCCTTCGGCGCAACCGGCTTGACGAGCTACGCCATCAGTGCGGTTGATTGTGCGTTGTGGGACCTCAAAGGCAAAATTCTGAAGAGACCTGTCTACGAACTGCTCGGCGGACCGCAGAAAGAAAAGATTTTCTGCTACGCCTCCGGGTTCGATCAGGAATGGTATATGGAACTCGGATTCAAAGCGACGAAGCTCTTTACACCGTTCGGTCCAGAACAAGGGTTAGAAGGCTTACGAAAACTTGAAGAATTGGTCGCAAGCACACGAGAAGCGATCGGCGATAAGGTTGATTTGAGTTTAGATGCTTGGACCGGATTTGACGTAGAACATACCGTGCGCGTCTGTGAAACTATGAAGCCCTACGGCTTGAAGTGGATGGAGGATTACATCCCCGCCGATGATTTTGTCGGTTACGAAACGGTGCGTCAACGTCTTCCGTGGCAAACGTTAGCGACAGGAGAACACTGGTATCTGCCAACCGTCTTTGCGGCGGCAGCGGGAAGGCGACTCGTTGACATCTTCCAACCAGATGTTTTATGGTGTGGTGGTATTACCGCTGCGGCAAAGATTTGTCACATTGCAGAGGCGAATGGGATTAACGTGATCACACACGGCGGAATGAATTATCCGTACGGTCAGCATCTCGCGTTTGCTATGCCTGCTATCACGTGGGGCGAACGTTCTGAAGGTGTCTCTGCTCCGGGTGTGCCTCTTGAAGAGATGGTTAAGCTGCCCGGTACTTCCGTCATCAAAGATGGCTACGTCGCGCCGTCGGATGCCCCCGGATTCGGACTCGAAATCGATGAGGCGTGGATAGAAAGTGTGATGATGTGATAGACCCAAGCCTAAAGACTTGGGAAACCTCCGCATCGTAATGCAGAAGCTTTCGTGGTATCAACAAGGGTTGCTTGCTATGCAAGTCTGATACCCTCTCCGCCAAAGGTTGCTACCCCAACCTTGAATGAAAAATACAGTCTGTTATGTCAAGATTCGCCATGACGCGTCTTTCTTGACTCATTGAAATCCACAAATGCAAAGTTTTTGAGTTAGGAGCAAGAATGCTCCGTTGAAGCGCCCAGTCTGGGTTTATTATACTAAATTTTAGACCGAATGTCAACTCTTTTTTCAAGCGTTTGGTCTGATACACGAAGGCGGACTTTCATCCCAAACCTAAAGGATTGGGTTTTCAGTCCGTAAACATGATAAATGAATGACGAAATCACTGTTGCCAATCGAGCGCATTGGGAAGCCCAAGTTTTGAAAAAGAATGGCTTTACCGTCCCTTGGCTTGACCTCAATAGCAATGATATTCAGTTATATGCTGAGGATCAGCTTGACCCGGTTCCGTATGACCTCTACCAAATTTACCCTGCGTATTTGCTCAAGGATGTTGCGCACAAGGACGTTTTGTGTCTCGCAGCAGGTGGCGGACAGCAATCAGCGGTATTCTGTCTGCTTGGTGCACGTGTGACTGTGATCGATTTTACACAAGGTCAGCTTGACGGAGATATTACCGCTGCGAGGCACTACGGCTATCCAGTAGAAACGCTTCGCCTCAACATCCGAGATTTGTCCGAAATTGGAGATGCATCGTATGATCTTGTCTATCAAGGACCTTCGATGAGTTGGGTGCCATCCGTTCATGAAATCTATAGAGGCGTGTCGAGAATCATCCGACCGGGTGGGCGGTATCGCGTGGATTTTGGGAATCCTGCCAATCATTTTTGGGAATGGGATGGTGAATGCTATCGCGTCACCGAGCCTTATGCTGAGCGCGTTTTCAGGTATCCAGACGGCGCATTCGATTTTCGGCACTACTTGAGTGATATATTCAACGGGCTTGTAGATAATCACTTTCGGATTGAGCGAGTCGAAGAGCGTTCTTGGACCCAACCAGACATTGAAGCTGCCCCCGGAAGTTGGAGACATGAAATGGCTTACAACGTGAGTTTTGCCATCGTCGCTAAGAAAGACTAAAGTTTGGACAATTTATGTAGTGTTCAGACAGGCTTCTCAAGAAGTGGGGTCAATGCTCCTTAGAAACTCGCATGAATATTCTGTATTTTCATTTCTTCAAGAAAACTTGGAGAAAAGGGAGTTCAGTATATTACAGGCCAGCAGCCCCAGCGGGGCGGTATGTTTATAGAACTCGCGCACCCCATACCGTAAAGCCCCAGCGGGGCGGCATTTGTGTAGAACCGCGATCAACCCAAAAAATAAGCCCCAGAGGGGTGATATGTGTATCCCATAAAAAAATTGTCCAAAGTTTAGTAAGAAAGAGGTATGGACCCTATACCTCTCAAAAAGTGGAGTTTTGCTGTGGAGGAACTAAATTTTCGCAAAGCACATGCAAACGACAGCGAATTCGTCTTTACCGTAAAAAAGACGGCATTCCGGAAGTATATAGAACAGGTTTGGGGTTGGGATGATAGTTATCAACGGGAACGCCATAATAAAGAGTTTGCTTCGCACGATTTTCGCATTATCCAGTTTCGTGGTACCGACGTTGGTTTCTTGATAACATCTTGTACTTCCGACATGCTCAAGGTTAATCAGATCTATATTCTGCCTGAGTACCAAGGGAGAGGCATCGGTTCCGCGTGTCTGACACGTATTATTGATGATGCCAACCTTGAGCAGAAGTCTGTGGTACTTAAAGTGCTAAAGGTTAATACCCGCGGTATTGCCTTTTATCAGCGACTGGGATTCACAATCGTCGGTGAAAGTACGACACACGTTCAGATGGAAAGGTTACCTGAGTAGTTTGGTTACAGGAGAAAATTATGACGCAGTTCCCGTACAATTATGAGAGTCATCTCAAGAATCGCTCCATTCCGAGAGAAGTTGCAGTGGAAGATTTGTCGCCAGAGGAGATCGACGGTATCACACAAACCGTATTTGTTGTGTCCGAATCCAATCAGCCAGCTGATCTCCTTTTTATCTTTGGAACTTCCACTATTGACAGTGAGATTTTAGAATCTGTGGCACGTGATTGTCTGCAAGGTCGCTTTTCTAAAGTACTTGCCACCGGTTTGAGTGGAAGACTTTGCTATGAGACAGGCAGACCTTTAGCGTCCATAATGCGTGACGAGCTTATGGCACGCGGTGTTCCATCAGATATAATCCTTGTTCAAGACAAGTCAACGAACACACTTGAGGATGTTGCCTTCAGTCTTGATGTATTAGAAAAACATAGCATATCTCCCAATAGTATCGCGTTTCTGTGCAAGGCTCACCACAGTGGTCGCTGCCTGCGAACCTTGAGGAAATTCTTCCCTTCTCAAACGCTTTCACCGGTTACATATCTTGCTGAATATGAAGGTGTCAAAGTATCCAAAGCGGATTGGTATCGGCACGCAGTATCCAGAGGTCGTGTGTATGGTGAATACTTGCGTATCATCAAATATTCAAAGAGAGGCGACATCGCGCATCTTTAAGGTAGCAGGCACACTCCGTGTGCCGTAGCTGGAGCATGTAAATTCATAATGTCTATTGATTTTGTAGAAGCACTCTCCAGAGATAACTTAACCGCTATAAGGGCAGCCGCCAAAACGGACGTTCACTGTCACGCATTCTTCAGTACACGACGGGAAAATGTAGAACGCTGGGTGGGACACCCTTTAACCAAACCACCTTTCAAAATGAAAGGCGTTGAGGGGATGATGGAATACGCCGACGTGGTCTTGGCACCACGCATAAAACACCGCCACGGTTTTGAGTTCGTCGCTGTGTCAGCGATGAATGATGCGATCCAGGACGGCGTTGTTATGCTTGAGATGAGCTTTGACATCCGATTGGCAGAGTTCTATCCGGATGGGTTAACAGAGCTTTGCGCGTTTATTGAAACGTTAGTTGAACACTATAGCGAACAGGCGGATCTGCGTCCCGAACTCGGATTTTCCCGCGGGTGCGCCGATGACCCAAGGCTGATGAACTTGGCACACGACGCGGTAGAATTAGGTTTATTTCAGTCAATTGATCTCTATAGTCGCCAAGAAGTCTGTCCCCCTGAAGTGATGAAACCGTTGTTCACAAAGGCACGCGCCGCAGGAATGAAACTTAAAGCACATGTTGGAGAATTCCGTGATGCGGAAGAGATACAACGGACGGTCGAAGTTCTTGATTTGGACGAGGTCCAGCACGGTATTGCTGCTGCAGAATCGGTTGAAATCATGCGGTGGCTTTCCGAGAATCAGATTCAGTTGAACGTATGCCCAACAAGTAACGTGATGTTGGATGGTGTGTCGGACCTTGTGTCTCATCCGATCCGCGTCTTATTTGACAACGGCGTGCCAGTGACGATTAACACGGATGATCTGATGATATTCGGCCAAAGTGTCTCTGAAGAGTATCGGAATCTCTACCGAGCGGGTGTTTTCAGTGCTGAAGAGCTAGAGCGTATTCGGCGTGCATCCCTCGCGCCTGATGAAATTTGACAATCGAAATCGGTAATGGCAGACGTAGGGGTTGGGTCTCCCAACCCATCTATGCTTGTTAATCGTAGGGGCGAGGCAACCTTGAAGAAACACCCAAGCAAAAACCCCCTACGAATACCGAACATGAACGTCAAAATTCATTAGAAACGTCAAAAGTGCAGAATCTTAATAGGACAAAGCGCGCAGCTCGTAATGAAATGGAGAGCGGATTCGAGAAAAGAACGTTAAATCCCCAACCCACAACATTTAACCGCAAGGAATAATTAAAAACGTGGTTGTCTTGCAGATGGATTTCTTTGTAAACGGATCTTTGAGTCTTTCAACGGGAGTTCAATACGTGCGCCGTTGTGCAGATGTGATTCAATTATGCCAAAAATCAGTTCAGTGCTAGCATACGCGCACCGGACACCGCCTCGGGTCGGTTCCCCTGTATCCAATGCGTGAACAAGGTCTTTAATCAAGTTTGCTGTGCTACTGGTGCGTTCATAAGCAGGAAAGGTTTCGGGGACCTGACATGTCCGCCATCCCGGTACATCTTGCCGTTTACGGAGATGCCATTGCCAGCCGTTGTTCCAGCATGTAACGGTTCCGCCATCACAAATTGCTTCCCATTCACTACTACGTGGCGTTAGCAATGCATGTGCCATCACACCATTTTCAAACTGGATTGTTCCTCCGCCACTCGGATCCGCTCGCAGCACATTCCCATCAAAAACCGAATCGCCTTGTGGGAGATAACCTGTGACCCAACTTGTGGACGCATCGCTATTCAAACGTAAAATTAGGTCGAGGTTATGACTGGCTGTGTTGAAAAGTGTACCGTTTGAATAGATAATCAAGGTTCGTAGGTTACCAATTTCACCACTGTCAATGATCTCTTTCATCTTGTCAAAACCTGTATGCCACCGGCGATTTGTGCCAAGGTTAAAGGCGACCTTGTTTTGTTCTACCGCAGATACCATTGCTGCTGCTTCATCCATGGAAGCTGCCATTGCCTTTTCTGCATAGATGGCTTTCACACCGTGCGCTGCTGCATAAATAACAATTTCTGCGCGATGCTCTGGTTGTGTGGCAACACTGACGATATCAGGCTGTTCTTTTTCAAGCATATCACGATAATCGGTGTATTGATTCGCTTTTGGGACATTATATCGGTTTCCAAAATGCTCCATTACCTCTGGACGAAGATCAGCACATGCGATAAGATCCGTTCGTTCTTCGGCAAAAAAGCCTGCAGCATGGGAATAAGGTAACTTAATCGCTTCGTAATCGGGGACTTCGTTATCAATAAATGCACCCATCCGGCTACAACCGATAACAGCAGCACGATACGTTTTCATGGGTATCCTCCCTATCCTCACTTACGTTGTTTAAAAACAGAACGATCAGTATGCTTCTTTTTCCAGCTAAACTTCTCTTTTCCAACACCTGAAAAACTAACATCAAGTTCAATAAAGATATTATTAGAATTTTCCAAATTCTCTATCCTATCACAAATCTCGTCAAACTTCTCATTAAAGAATTCCGAAAATTCGGCATGCTTTCTGGGTACACTTGGTTTCGTCATTGTTGACCTCCTGATTAATAGATCGTATAATGATTCGATGGGGTCTTCTACCGTATTTGATCAATCGTTCACGCATTAAAAGAATAACCAATTTCGTAAAACACATCAAGAAAAAAATCATAGGGCTATTTATGGTAGATTTTAGAATTAACATTACAGTATTGAATTGTAGGAGGGGAAATCCGCAGAAACACCCTATCAATACGCAGAAATACCGGATTTAGTCTGGGAATAGACTAAATCCGTTCCTTGTATTACATTTCCATTCCTTGTATTACATTGCAAAAACACCCGAAGCAAAAGCACGCCGATTCCCTACTTAGTGCGTTTGGTCGCGATTCGGAGATCGCTCCTACAGAAGAGATGTCAACTTATTTTCATAATCCACCATAGTTGATACCCCATGTTTTTTGTCAAACAACCTGAGAGAACAATAAAAAAGGGACTTAACCACGAAGTGGTGGTTAAGTCCCAAAAACCACAAGGCATTATTACCTTGGTGGCGGTGGACCAAAGCGGTCCTCCAGATACTGACAGCGGTTGGAGGCAAGTCGGCAAGGTAACGCTACCATCGGCAGCGGTCTCCTTCACTCCCCCATCGGAACCCTCAAGGGGGGTAACTCTTACCCCCTCTACGCCGGGACTTCTGTCCGGAAGTAGGACCTCTACCACCTTGAATGTGACATACCTCTGTTTCTCTCTTGGCTTAACAACCAAGTCGGATCTAATGACAAATATGCTATCTAATGAGAAATATACCATATGCCAGCTAGAACACCATCACATCCATAGGTGTAAAATCCGCGTCTTAGACCCTCTTCTCCAAGCCCAGCAAAATCAGACACCACAACATCTCTTGTTCCCCCGGCTGGGATGGTGATACTACTATCCCGACCGAATTGTAGGGTGTGGTCAGTTGTGTCTGAGTTTTTAATTGTGATGGACTCTCCTTGCGCCACCTCAATAACAAGCGGGTCAGGGGTACAGCCGCTAATGTCTAAAAGATTAACATTCACAGCTGCTGCCTTTACTAGCTCCCAGTGGCACTGTTTTTCTTCATCTGTCGCATCTTCCCCCGGCCAAGCTAAAATTTCCTCCCGATTAATTTGGTGGTGGTGGTGGCGGCGGATGAACATAGAATATGCCAGCCGTGCGGCCATCACATCCATAGCTTAAAATTCCACTTCCAGGAAAAACATCAGATACAACAATATCGCTTGTGCCTCCGGCTGGAATAGTGATACTAAACTCTCCGCGATTTAGGGTGTGGTCAGTTGCGTCTGAGTTTTTAATTGTGATGGACTCTCCGTGCTCCACCTCAATAACAAGTGGGTTAGGAGTACAGCCGCTAATGTCTAAAAGATTAACATTCACAGCTGCTGCATCCACCGCCTCGTGCCATCGCTGTATCTGTTCATCTGTCGCATCTTCCCCCGGGAAAACTAAAAGTGGATTAATTAATTGGTGGTGGTGGTGGCTCAACAGCACTGAATATGCCAGCACGGCGAGTATCATCACATCTATAGCTATAAGCTCCTTCTCCACCATGAACAACATGACCAGGAGATACAACAATATCGCTTGTGCCTCCGGCTGGAATAGTGATACTAAACCCTCCCCAAAAATTTAGGGTGTGGTCAGTTGCGTCTGAGTTTTTAATTGTGATGGACTCTCCGAACTCCACCTCAATAACAAACGGGTCAGGGGTACAGCCGCTAATGTCTAAAAGATTGACATTCACAGCTGCCGCATGCAACGCCTCCCACCATCGATGTCTCTCTTCATCTGTCGCATCTTCCTCCGGCCAATCTAAAAATAGATCAATTGCTGGTGTAACTTCTTCCGTAGGATCGGGCATTACGGTTTCCGTAACCGTCATTGCCCGATCGCACCCGGCAACAACTACAACAATAAGGACGATGGCAATTATCGCCAGTCTGGCTACTCTTTCTGTTACTTTCAAGGCTCTCTCCTCCTTCTATTTTTCTAGAACTTAGTCTTATTTCCTAGAGGGTATTAACCAAATAATGATGCGACAGTCCCTCTAAACTGTGAAGCATCACAACTAACTTTTTAGATGCTAACATATTTGACAAAAGGTGTCAAGAAAAATATACGATCTTCAGAGGCATTCAATTGTCACCTCATTACCCGTTTTAGGTGAAAGGTCGCTCCTACAGGAAGAAAATCTACGATTCAGACAAAAAAAGCGCGTTTACAAAACGTGCATACAAAGATCTTTATGGCATTGTGGGAGCGGTTTTCAACCGCGATATATCGGGCGGACAAAGCCCTCCCACAAGAGAAAATCCAGCAATTTTTCCTTAAGTTGCCACCCGCCAAATGCCACACGCGCATTTGGTGTTGATTTGGCTGAATGCCATAAAGGCATTCATAGCGTTGACTTGGGTTTCGCAAACTCTACCCAACCTACGAACTGATAACAAGCAGACTTAAAAAAAGGGACCTAATCACCGAGATGGTTAGGTCCCAAAAACCATCAAGGGCTATTCACTTGGTGGTGGCGGCGGATGAACAAGGAATATGCCAGCCGTGGGGCCATCATCACATCCATAGCCTATAGCTCCAGTTGTAGGAAAAACATCAGATAGAACAATATCGATTGTGTCTCCGGCTGGGATAGTGATAATATGCCCTCCCCAATGTAGGGTATGGTCAGTTGCGTCATCATTATAAATTTGTATAGGCTCTCCGTGATTCATCTCCATAACAAGCGGGTCAGGGGTACAGCCGGTAATGTTTAAAAGGTTGACATTTACAGCTGCCGCAAGCATCGCCTCCCACCATCGATCGAACTCTTCATCTGTCGCATCTTCCCCCGGGAAAACTAAAAGTTCCTCCGGATCAATTGCTGGTGTAACTTCTTCCGTAGGATCGGGCATTACGGTTTCCGTAACCGTCATTGCCCGATCGCACCCGGCAACAACTACAACAATAAGGACGATGGCAATTATCGCCAGTCTGGCTACTCTTTCTGTTACTTTCAAGGCTCTCTCCTCCTTCTATTTTTCTAGAACTTAGTCTTATTTCGAGGGTTTTAACCAAATAATGATGCAAAAACGGACAGGAACCCTCTAAAACCGCCTCACATCGTAACCAATCACATAAATGATAACATATTTGGCAAAAGGTGTCAACAAAAAATTGCTCAATTTTTTGTTGACACCTGCCCGGAAATGTGATACTTTTGACGAGATCAAGACACATCGGAGAAACAACATGAACTGCCCAAAATGTCAACATCCGCATTTCGTCAAAAACGGGTTCGTCAACAGCACACAACGTTACAAATGTAAAGCCTGCCACTATCAATGGACACGCACAACCCCACGAGGACACCCAACAACGCATAAAAGACTCTCGGTGCTATTGTATTGTCATGGTATTTCAATGAATGCCATCGCAGAACTCTTTGATGTCTCTGCGACCGCAGTGCTGAAATGGATCCGCAACTTTGCGAAAAAGCAGGCACCAAAACCCACGATCCCCAGCCAAGCCACCCTCGTTTTAGAACTTGATGAGATGTGGCATTATATCGGCAATAAGAAAAACAAACTCTGGATATGGAAGGCTCTTGACAGGAACACCGGACACCTCATTGATTGGGAATGTGGAGGACGCGATAAAGAAACGCTTGAGAAACTCACCACACGACTTGCTGTATTCAATGTTAAGCAATATTCAATAAAGATTTTACAGTTTTGAGGCAGATTGAAAACAAGAAAATATGGAATAAACGCTTTGTTTGCTTGCTTTAACGCTTCCTCTCTGCCAATCCGTATAGAAATCAGAACTGAAGTTTTAATACTGAAAATTGCTTAAGACATATTATACAGACAAGTGGCACGTCTATCCGTCTGTGCTGCCTGCGTCAAAACTCGTTCAGACCAAAGCAGAAACGCATCGCATCGAGCGCAACAATTGTCGGATGAGACACTGGTTTGGGCGCTTTAAGCGAAAATCCATTATTGTTTCAAAAAGCGTCGAGATGGTAGACCTAACGATCGCTTTGTTTGCGAGGTTTCGGGTCAATGGAAATGTGTTTGACATTTTAAATCTCGGCGGAGTACAACCAAATATCATTAGTTAGTTAGTACCCTCCTTATACCATATTAACGCGACTATTCTTGTGTATATTTTTTAGATATGTTATTGTGAAGAGATGAAAAAGCAAAAACATGAGGTTTTCCCCCACTTTTCAGTAGAAGTTGTTAAACAAAGGTATCTTGAATGTGAATGTCTTCGGGAACGGACGCACTGGCATATTATTTGGCTCCTTGCGGATACCAGAGATTCACGCACCCCCCGGCAAGTCGCTGAGATTGTAGGATGCACGCCGGACTGGGTTCGCAAGTTGCTCAAACGCTATAATGCTGAAGGCGAAGCCGCTTTGCGAGATAAACGCAAAAATAATACAGGTGTGCGTTTTTTGGATGAAACACAGCAAGCCGCCCTTGCAGCTGCCCTTTCTGCGCCTCCTGGTGATGGGGGTCTTTGGACGGGTCCGAAAGTGGCTGCGTGGATATCTGAGACACTCCAGCGTCGTGTCAGTGACGTGTCAGGTTGGAAATATCTCAAACGTCTCGGTTATACTTTACAAACACCTCGTCCGCAACATCAGGCAGCCGCAACACCCGAGGCACAGCAAACATTTAAAAAAAAACTCAAGGAGCGGGTAGCTACGCTTGAAAGTCAGCACCCAGAGAAACCGGTAGAGATCTGGGCAGAAGACGAGACGCGCTTGGGATTATTGCCGGTTCATCGGCGTGTCTGGGCGAAGCGAGGTGAAAGACCGATAGCCCCCGTGTGTCCGGCATATAAGTGGTTTTATGGTTTCGGTTTTGTCCGTCCACAGACAGGTGAGACCTATTGGCTGCTGATGCCGAGTGTGAGTGTTGAAGTCATGAACCTTGCCTTGGCAGAGTTTGCGCGTGATGTGAACCCGGAAGGCAAGAAACAGATAATCCTTTTGTTAGATCGTGCCGGTTTTCACACGGGTAAGGATTTAGAAGTCCCAGAAGGGATTGAGTTATTTCATTTGCCCCCGTACACACCAGAACTTCAACCTGCCGAACGGCTCTGGCCTTTGTTGCGAGAGGTGGTTGTGAATAAAGTTTTTACAACGCTCTCAGCACTTGAAGAAGCCGTTGTGAAAAGGTGTCAATGGTTCTCTGAAAACACAAAGAAGGTGCAGGCACATGTCGGTTTTCTGTGGATTTGCAAAATGGAAAAATAATACAAATCACGTTAATTTGGTATTATTTCAATACCTTCGCCAAAATAATTGACTAAAATGGGTAAATATCCTAAAGTTATAGGTGAACAAACCAAACTTAAAAGGATGTTTACCCATGTCTGAGATTGTATCATTATTTACTGTTTTCAGTCCACATTTATCAGCGACAACGCTCCGGCAGTTTTGCGAAATCGTGTTCGCAGTGCTTGCGATGACCGGGGGCGTGACGATGCGAAATATTTCTCGTTGGACTTCAAAAGGCGGGAGTTATCGCACGATCCAACGGTTTTACAACACACTCATCCCTTGGGGAACACTTTGCTGGGTGTTCTTTAGAACATATCTCTTTGATCCTGAGAGTGTTCATCTGCTTGCTGGCGATGAAAGCATCGTGGCAAAATCGGGGGGTGAAACATACGGTTTATCGCGTTTTTTCGCGTCAACATACGGTAAAACGATACGCGGTCTGGCGTTTTTTGCGGTGTCATTAATCAGTGTCAATAAGCGACGTTCATACCCAATGCTTATGGAACAGATCGTCCGAGGCGAAACATCAACGACACCGAAAATGACCCAAACACCCCCGAAAAAAGCCACTATTTCAAAAACTTCGGAAGCAAAAGGAGACCAGCCGGGACGTCCGAAAGGGAGCAAGAATCGAAACAAAACCGAAGTCGTCCTCAATGACACCTTGAAACAGATCCAATCTATGCTGAAGACGGTATTAGCAACTATTGGGGGTTTTATACCGATTCGATACTTTTTGCTTGATGGATACTTCGGAAACAATAATACACTACAGATGGTCAGAGACTGCGGTCTCCATCTGATTTCAAAACTTCGTCGAGATGCAGCACTCTATTTGCCACCGACGACACCCTATCAAGGACGCGGACGACCGACTATCTATGGTGAAAAGTTCAACCCTAAAGATATTGATGGCAAATATCGAGTCTCTACACAGACACAAGGAAACATCACCACGGAAGTCTATCAAATGCGGTGTCAACACAAACGCTTCCCTGACCCGTTGAATATCGTTTGTTTGCTAAAAATCAACGCAAAGACGCAAGAGAAGTCGCATGCTTTATTGTTCTCCTCTGATCTGGATTTGGATGCTGAAACAATGATTGATTATTACTCACTCCGATTTCAAATCGAGTTCAACTTCCGAGACGCAAAACAGTTCTATGGGTTTGACGATTTTATGAACGTCAAGGAGATACCCGTCAATAATGCCGCGAACCTGTCAATGTTTATGGTCAATGTTGGCGCAAAACTCCGAGAGATGTTCGGCTCGGAACATCCCGGTTTGGGTGTTTTAGACATCAAAGCACGCTACAGAGGACTCAGATATTTACAAGAAACATTAAAAATACTTCCGCAAAAACCTGAAACCATTGTTATTCACAACATTGCTGAACATCTTCGGTCTATTGGTGCTATTCATTACACTTCAAATCAAATTAGACCCGGATAAATTGGCGAAGGTATTGTTATTTCATAGAGGGTATTAACCAAATAATGATGCGACAGTCCCTCTAAACTGTGAAGCATCACAACTAACTTTTTAGATGCTAACATATTTGACCAAAAGGTGTCAAGAAAAATATACGATCTTTTGTTGACTTATATACCAATAATCTATATCCTCTCTAATCATTATTCATTTTGACTCGGAGGATTTGATGAAAAGTTGCCCAAGATGTCAAAGTAAGCACTTTGTCAAAAACGAATTTGTCAACGAAAATCAACGCTATAAATGTAAAGGTTGTGGGTATCAATGGACGCGCACGACACCCCGTGGACACTCATCCGCGCAAGAAAGGTTGTCTGTTCTTTTGTATTGTCATGGTATCTCAATGAATGGTATCTCAATACTTTTTGATGTCTCTGTGCCTGCTGTGCTGAAATGGATACGTGCGTTTGCGAAGAAGCAGGCACCGAAACCCACACTCACCCCCGACACATCTGTGAGTTTAGAACTTGATGAGATGTGGCCCTATATCGGGAAAAAGAAAAACAAACTTTGGATATCACGACTATTTATGGTAGATTTTAGAATTAACATTACAGTATTGAATTGTAGGAGCGGGGAAATCCGCAGAAATCCGCAGAAACACCCAAGCAAAGACCCCAAGCAATACGCAGAAATACCCAAGCAAAAACACCTCCAGCAAAAACACTCCGATTCCCTACTTAGTGCGTTTGGTCGCGATTCGGAGATCGCTCCTACAGAAGAGATGTCAACTTATTTTCATAATCCACCATAGTTGATACCCCCATGTTTTTTGTCAAACAACCTGAGAGAACAATAAAAAAGGGACCTAACCACCGAGGGGGTTAGGTCCCAAAAATCAGAGGCACCTTATTGCCTTGGGGGAGGCGGCCCGAAACGGTCCTCAAAATACTTGCAACGGTTCGGGGCGATAGTATAGAGGTTGTCTAACTCCTCTTTTGTTCCCTCTCTACCCATGTACCAGGCGGGATAAAAATCCGCCTGGTTTTCACCAGGGAGTTCACTTAAAAGTTTTCCCCCTGGACCATACACCCGGTCATCAAAATCGGGGATAGGTCCGATTTCCAGCAAGTCTTTTTTGAGAGCAGCGCTCCAAACACGATCATCTTCGGACGGTGCCCCGTTAGTACCAGTGCCGCAGGGAGGATTAATAGAGTCGTATCCTTGCCGTGCGTGCATGGCCTCGTGAACTAAGGTCCACACCATGCGCCGCCTGTCGGGGGACTTCTGAACAATGATGACGGTTTCAAAAATCCCCCCGGAGCAAGAGATTATCCCCCCTAAACCCTCATCACCAAGCGCAGTCAGGTATTCTTCATCCCCCCATCTCAAAATGAGCTCTCCTGAGGCAATAGCCTCAGCCAGCCCGAGTTGCCTGATGGCTTCTTCTGCCTCCGGCGGCCACTCGTTGGGGAAGACAACTTCTTCTCTAACCTCTGCCGTTTCGGTGGTGATATAGCCCGGTTTTTCAATCCGGATAGTGAGCGGGAAGGTTCCGAAAAAAGTAACGCTACCGTCGGCAGTGGTCTCTTTTACTCCCTCATCAGAGCCCTCAAGGCAGGTAACCCTTACCCCCTCTATGCCGGGGCCATTTCTATCATCCGGCCAGTCGGGGTGGTCTCCATCATTCGGAAATAGGGGCTCTACCACTCGGAAGGTAATGTTTTTCTGCCGGCTGGGAAGGACTACTTCCTCCCACTCCCTCACCACAGTTACTTCCGTGGTGAGGGAGCCGTCTTCCTTCTCAAGCCGCACAGTTAGAGGGAGGTTTCTTCTGAAGGTGACGCTACCATCGGGAGCGGTCTCTCTCACCTCTCCTGAACCATCAAGGCGGGTGACCCTTGCCCCTTCTACGCCATGGCTACTTTCGTTCGGAAGCAGGAACTTTACCACCTTAAAGGTGATATACCCCTGCTTCTCGCTTGGTTTAACAACCAGGTTGGAGTTGATGTAGAATATGCCACCCGAGGTATTGTCACATGCATAGCCAGCAATTCCATCACCTTCTCTAATCCCAACAAAATCAGACCCCACAATACCTCTGGTGCCACCGGCTGGGATTGTGATACTAGCCTCCCCGTGATGCAGGGTGTGGTCAGTTGTATCTGAGTTTTTAATTTCTATAGACTCTCCGTACCCCACCTCAATAACAAGTGGGTTAGGAGCACATCCGCTAATGTCTAGAAGATTGACATTTACAGCTGCCGCAACCACCAGCTCCACGTGGCGTTGTATTTCTTCATCTGTCGCATCTTCCCCCAAGAAATCTAAAATTTCCTCCCGATTAATTGGTGGCTCAACAGGATCAGATATTACAATTCCCTTAATTATCGCATCTTCAAAACACCCTAAAATTGTCAGGATAATGGAGATAGCGATTATTAGTATCGCTACTTTTGCTATTTTCAAGGATCTCTCCTCCTTCTATTTTTCTAGAACTTGGTTTTATTACCTTGGTGGCGGTGGACCGAAGCGGTCCTCCAGATACTGACACCGATTTGGTGCCAGTCGGTATAGCTTTTTGAGCTCTTCCGGTCTATCCCATACTTCGCCCAGTCTTTTTGTTTCTGGCCCCATGTACCAGTAGGAATAAAATTCTGCTTGGTTTTCCCAAGGTGACCGAGCCCATTCCTCGCCATCAATACCAGGAAAAGGTCCAACTTCCTGTATGTCTTTCTCCGTAGCTGCAACCCAGGCCCTGCCTTCTTCAGACTGTGGATACCCATAATGAAGGTCGCAGGGAGGATTGGTGGATTTTAGACCCTGCCAGGCGTGCATGGCTTCGTGGATGAGAACCCGCAACATGAAGTTCCTGTCCTCGTACTTCCTAATGATAATATTTGGGCAAGCATATATCCCCCCTATATCATCATTGCCTATTTCTTTGGCCCAAAGCGGTAGATATTCGCCATCTCCCCACCTTAGGACAAGCTCACCTGAGGCAATCCTTTCCGCTAATCCAAGTTGGCGAATGGCTTCTTCTGCTTCTTCCGGCCATTCGTTGGGGAAAGCAATTTCTTCTTCTCCAAACATTACCTTTTCGGTAGTGATATAGCCCGGTTTCTCAATTCTGATGGTGAGTGGTGGAGTCCCAAAAAAAGTGACGCTGCCGTCGGCATCGGTTACTTTTGTTCCCTCATCGGAACCCTCAAGGCAGGTAACGGTTACTCCACCGATGCCGGGGCCATTTCTCTTATCCGGCCAATCCGAACCGTATCCACTATTTGGAAAAAGTGGCTCTACCACCCGGAAGGTGATATTTTTCTGCCGGCTGGGAAGGAAAATCTCTTCGCCTTCTTCCAGTACGGTTACTTCCGTGGTGATATGGCCTTCTTTTTCAAGCCGGACGGTTAGGGGAAGGTCTCTTTTAAAGGTGACGCTACCATCGGTAGCGGTCTCTCTCACCTCTTCGGAACCATCAAGGCAGGTGACCCTTACCCCTCCTATGCCGGGGATGCTTCTTTCGTCCGGAAGCAGGAACTCTATCACCTTAAAGGTGACATACCTCTGCCTCTCACTTGGTTTGATAGTTAAACTGGGGTTGACATAGAATATGCCAGCCATAACACCATCACACGTATAGTTGCCAATTCCGGTTACACCCTCTCCAATTCCGGTGAAATCAGACACCACAATGCCTCTTGTTCCCCCGGCTGGGATAGTGATACTCCCTACGCGCCTTAGGGTGTGGTCAGTTGTGTCTGAGTTTTTAATTTCTATGGACTCTCCGTACCCCACCTCAACAATAAGTGGGTTAGGAGTACAGCCGCTAATGTCTAAAAGGTTGACATTTACGGCTGCCGCAACCACCGCCTCCCAGTGGCGGTGGCTTTCTTCATCTGTCCTATCATTATCCCAAACTAAAAGTTCCTCCAGATTAATTGGTGGCGCAGGATCAGGTATTACAATTCCCTCAATTATCGCATCCTCAAGACACCCTACAGCAATAAGGGCCATGGAGATGGCGATGATTAGTATTGCTACTCTTTCTGCTACTTTCAAGGATCTCTCCTCCTTTTCTGTTTTCTAGTGTTCTGTCCACACTAAAATTGCGAGTCGTATCAGTAGTCGAGAATCAGAGTTCCTCCTACAAAGAGGGTTGTTCTGATGAAATTTGACGTTCAAGTTGGGTATTCGTAGGGGCGTGGTCTCCACGCCCGATCTACGGAAACTCACAAACCAAGCGGGTTGGGGAACCCAACCCCTACGTATTCAACTACCGATTTTGATTGTCAAATTTCATTAGGATCGATCTCCGAATCGCAATCTTTACCCGCAAAATTTCGGTAGACACTCCACTAGTCCCCCAACTTTCTCCTATCTGATTGGCTAGGCTATCCCGAAATTCGTCAGCAAACGCCTCCATCGTCCGTCCGAAAGCGGATTGGAAAATCTCATCCAATTTCTGGTAACGCTCTGGAAAGTCAAAGAACTCGTTTCTGAACGGCACCATCTGATTTGCTTGGCTGGTGCTCTCCAATCCAATCTTGGCGGCCTCGCTGGCAAAGTACGCTCCCAGCTGGCTGTAGAAATCTACTAAGCTGGGTAAACCTGCTGTTTCCACCAACAGATATGTGGCCAGCATCATTATGTCGTGCACGGCCGGGGCTTCTCGGAAACCTTTCCGGGTGTTTAGATCCAACAGATTAACATCTGTGGGTACATGCCTCCGCCTGGAGGCCATTTCCCGGTCTAGTGCTTTGTCACGATTGAAATGATGGGTAAAAACGATTTCATGAAACCCACAAACTCACTATCTATAAAGGTTTATGGATTTTATTCAATACAGAAAACACTGCAAATTTAGATGGATAGAACACTAGGTTGGCAAAATCGTTTAATACCAACGATTCCCATACTCCAGCTGAGCCTTCCATGAGCCAATGGGGACCTACCATCTGCATTCGATAGTTGTCGCTGCAACAAATAGCATTGAGGAGATAGTACTGCACATTGGTGTGCCACCACTCGTGCGCATACCCCCGCTCCCGCCTCTCTAGAGGCATTTTCCACCAGTCATCGCACACGGAAAAGAATATATTCTGAAAACCGCCCTCACCTCCGCAGCCGGTGAAATCTTTCACTTTTACCAGTCGGTTGGCTCCAGTAAGTGATATCTTGAAGGCCTCCTCGTATCTGTCGGTCATCCACTCCGCATCGGTGCTCATGAACACATTACAACCCGGCGGGTCAATACCGAGATGTTCTTTGGCGTATGCCCGGCTAAGGTCCATACTATCCTTTACTTCTGCCAAAATCTCTGAGTCAACCGACCCGTCGCTGATGATCCGATCATCTGTTGACCCCGCCTCAATATTATCCAGCAAGGCATCCAACATGGGGTCGGAGTCGCAGGCTGCCAGTAGTAGGACCAAGCCCAGTATGGGCACAACAATCTGAAGCACTTTCATTATGTCCTCCTCCTTTTAAAGAGCGTTTTATTTCTGGAAAAAACTTTTCCTTTATGACCGATTTAGCGTTACCCTATACCCCATTTCTACTATGTAGAATTGTATCCTTAGCCTAATTAAAACATTCGCTCATGTAAAAAGTATGTGCGATTGTTTCTAACGAAGGTAGTCACCACGCGGGTTTGACATCTTCATTAGCACACAGTCTTTACATGAGCCAAAACATTATAGTAAAGTCCAAAAACATCTGAACACAATAGGGTTTGATACTTCACCGCCGCTGGCGAGGTTTCCTAACCTCGCCAATTCCTTAGTGTCCATTTAATTGTAGGCTTTACTATAAACTACTATAGTTTGGACAATTTTAGAAATGGGCAAATGTCTCCGCTGAGAGCCCTCTGCCGTAGCATAGACTGTCAGTCTGTGCCTCCATCGCATAGACGTGTTAACAAACACCGACGCGCAGCCGCTATATTCAGTTTTTTTCTCTGCGTTTTCCAGACACGCTAAGTCGCAGAAAAAGGTATTGCGTCTCTAAGAAAGCACAGACCCAGCGCCACCGAATCTGTATAGACCGCGCCCTCCGGGGTCAAAGCCTCAGCGGTGCGAAAGGTGTATCCCGAAAGACACTTTATAGCGGTGCGGGTTTCCCTTGTGTTGAAACCAACGACTCACAGGGAAATCTAAAAAACTGTCCAAACTATAGTATAAACTAACGACTTGTGCTGGTTAATTTTGTTGAGGGTTTTGGTTAAATAATGGTGCGGGAATTAGCGGCCACCCTCTTAACCGCGCGGAATTCCCGCACCGCATTAATTGTAAAATGATAACATATTTGACGAAAACAGTGAAGAAAAAGATTGCTTAATCTTGACTTCTTCTGACAGATATTGTATCCTCGTCTCTGAAAAACAATCAACCTATCGGAGGCATACGATGAACTGTCCAAAATGTCAAGCAACAGACTTCATGAAATATGGGAACATCAACAACGTCCAACGCGCTATAAATGTAAAAACTGTCAATGCCAATACACACGCACGACACCCCGTGGATATCCATCCGAACAAAAGCGGCTCGCTGTGGTGTTATATTGTCATGGCATTTCAATGACCGCTATCTCCCAACTGTTCTCTGTCCATGTTTCTTCTGTGCTAAAATGGATACGGACATTCGCGAAAACGCATGCTCGAAAACCGCAAGCGTCCACCCCAGAACCTGTGAGCCTTGAACTCGACGAGATGTGGAAACCCTACATAACGTGAGTTTGATAATAAAATGTGAGTTCGCTCTAAACACTGTTCATGGCTAAAAAAGCGGTATTATTGTAGCATAAACTGTGAGTTTGTGCCGTTTTTTGCTAAAACTGATACAGGGCACTACGGGTAAAAACTTTTTTCAAGCTCACGTTACATAGGAAATAAGAAAAGCAAACTCTGGATATGGAAGGAGACCCTTGACAGAAACACAGGACACCTCATTGACTGGGAATGTGGGGGTCGCGATAAACAAACATTCTCCAAACTCATCAATCGCCTCTCCGCATTCAACATTGAGACGTATTATACTGACAAGTGGCAGGTCTATGAAACCGTATTGCCCGCCTCAAAACACGTTCAAACTAAAGCGGAGACGCATCGGATTGAGCGCAACAACTGCCGGATGCGGCATTGGTTTCGACGTTTCAAACGAAAGTCGATTATTGTTTCTAAAAGCGTGGAGAGGGTAGAACTAACAATCGCCTTGTTTGCGAGATTTCGTGTCAACGGAAATGTGTTTGACATCTTAAATCTCGGAGACAAACCACAACCGAAAACCATTATTTAGGCAACACCCTCCGACAGTTTAGCATCCAGCACGCACAGCCTCCCGAACCAGAGACGAACACGGTTGCAGGGCTATTTAGTTTTCGGTTCCGCTTTCGATTTTAGTTTACGAATGTTAACGTTTTTACGAGATATAGCGTGAAAATCAAGTCCTATCTCGTAAAAAGTATCCACACTTATGAAGTAAATATGTACAACTAAATGACCCTGAACACGGTTGTGCTTAAGCTTGATGAGATGTGGTATTATCTGAGAAAAAAACAAAAACTCCTCTCCTCAGTAACGGGCGGGACCCCGGATATGGAAAGCTTGTCGTGATACCGGAGCACTCATCGCCTAGGAATGGGGCCATCGGGATAAAGCGACATTGAAAAAACACCTCCAACGCTTGGAAAAGTGGTCTGTGAAGGTATATTATACTGATGGTTGGCAGGTATACCGGTCGGTCATTCCCAGTGAGAGGTTGCTTCAGACGAAGGTTTCTGAGACCCACGGCATTGAGCGAAATAATTATTGCATGTGGGATTAGTTGAGAGGCTTCAAGTGCAGGTCGGTTGCAGCGAAAAAACCTTGAATCGTTCACGTGATGCCTCCTAAAGTGCATCCAAAATTGTATGTAGGTGAAAGATTATCACGTTTTATTATAGTCTTAGCGAACGTCCCTTTGAATCATTCGCGAAAATTCGCGGTGATTTGGGGTAGACAAAACAAAGGTAATTGAAACCTATGGCAATGTCTGTGTACGCAGGCACAACTTTAATCGAAGCGCGAAAAATTATCGCGGGGGATTACTCCGCTTTTGACTGGCGGGAGCATGTCACCTATAGCAGGGTTTATCGTGGTATGAACCCAGCGATTCGGGATGCAGAGAATGCACTTGGCAATGACGCGGACAAACCCGTCGTTGTCACATTGCTGCTCAAATCAGAGAAGATGCTTGTCAAAGACCGGGTCAAGCATCTTAGTGCCATCAAAGCCGCACGAATTATACCCGACGAAGAACTTCTCAAACGGACAGGCTACCTCTTCGATAACGAAAAATTGATCGGACTTCCCGAAGGCATTGTGATGCGTGCAAGCAACGGTGTTTACGTTGTGCAGTGCGATGCGAATCAGTATCAATGTTCGCTGCGAGGAAAACGAGATGCATTTAGCAAAAATCAGCAGGTCTATGTTGGGGACCGCGTCAAAGTTCAGGTAATTGATGAAAGGCATGGTGCCATTGCAGCCGTGATGCGTCGCAAGCGTCAGTATAAACGAAAGGGAACGCAATCTAAAGGGGTTATTCTCATTCCAAATCTCGATGGACTTGTCATTGTTTCTTCCGTAAAAGAGCCGCCGATCTGGCAGCGAATGCTGGACAAATTCCTCGTTATCGCCGAAGCGTCGGGGATTGACCCTCTTATCTGTTTTAATAAAATTGACATGCTCGAGAACCGTTCAGAAGTGAACTCAATGGTCACACTTTACGAGAAAATCGGTTATCCGACAATCATCATGAGTGCAGCAACCGGCGAGGGAATCGAAGATTTGAAAGCGTGGATGAAAGGAAAGATTTCAGCACTCACTGGATTATCAGGGGTCGGTAAATCTTCGCTTCTGAATGCCATTCAGCCCAATTTGAAACTGAAAACAAACGAAGTGAATCCAAGACGGGGTGGAAGACACACGACCGTCGCAACCCAACTTTACAACTTGGATTTTGGCGGTTTTATAGCCGATACACCAGGGCTTCGCGAGTTACACTTTTGGGACATCGAGTCTCGCTTGATGGACCGCTATTTTCCAGAGATGAATTCGCTCCGAGGGCATTGTATAAAAGGTTCCTGCACGCATATTTATGAGGAAGGGTGCGCGGTGGAAGTAGCACTGAAAAAAGGAGAGGTCTCGGAATTTCGGTATCAGAGTTACTGTGAATTTCAAAAAATGAGCGATTAATTCGCTAAAATCGCGATGTTGTTGGCGAACTCTGGAACTGGAGTGCTCTTCGATATCCTGATGTAATTCAATTTATAAACCATCTCATCTCGTTATGGAGTGAAATCTATGGGGGCAAAACTGTGCATTATGACGGCTTACGCCGATGAAACCCGAATCTTTTTGGATGTCTTGGGTCAGAATGTAAATGGTCCGGTTGATTGGAACAATAGACTACAGTTTGAGTGGTTTGATAAGGAGAAAAAGTGGGTCGTCATGCAATCCGGCATGGGTAAAGTACATGCGGCATCGATGTGCCAAATGATAATAGACAAGTATCAAGTGGATACCTTCTTTGAGTTCGGATTTGCCGGTGGATTGGTCGATACCCTGAATATCGGAGATATTGTAGTAATTACCGGTGTCTCTGAACATGATGTGCCAAATAGACCCGAAATTCGGAGTGAGCAAGATACATGGAGAGCACGCCTTTTTCATGCTTCCGCGTCTTCAATGGGCAAGTTCGCATCCGCCCTATCAGTGGACTCTAATGTCACTATTACAAAATCCCCGTAATTTGCGGAAATATGGACATATATGATCGTGAAGTCAGGGATAGGATCGCTATAGAAAGTGGTGCTGTCGCAGTGAATTGGGAATCATCGGCAATTGTGGATGTCTGTGCGATTAACAACATCAAGTATATCGGTGTCCGTGTCATATCTGACTTGTGCGTTGAAGAGGATAGCGGACCTATTCCCGAAGAGAGAATTGAACGCTTACGCAAATCAAGCAATATTCAATAAAGATTTTACAGTTTTGAGGCAGATTGAAAGACAAGAAAATATGGGATAAACGCTCTGTTTGCTTGCTTTAACGCTTCCTCTCTGCCAATCCGTAGAAATCAGAACTGAAGTTTTAATACTGAAAATTGCTCAACTAAGCAATATTAAGAAACAAATTTTAGGTTTCGAGGAAGGGTAGAAAAAAGGAAGACTGGAAGAAACGCTGTGTTCGTTATCTTCCTAACTTCCATACTTCCAATCTTCCAACTAATATCGGGATCAAAAACATAAATTTAATATTGAAACTTGCTTAAGGCTTACGTAGATGCTTTGGTGAGCTTCAATATGCGGAAGGAGTGACTAGATCAATGAGCGAACATGTATCCGATAAGAACTTGATAAAAGTACAAGTTGAAACTCTATTCACACGGGATGAAAATGGATGGCTTCAAGGTATCAATGAACCTGGCGGTGAGACAAAACCAGCACCCCGTTTCTTCTTTGGACACACCAACAAAGGTTCAATATGTAGGTTCCGGCATGACCTCCCCGAGGATGTGATTACGCAGCTGAAGGAGATCGCTGCCACTGAACCGATACCTGTGAATTCCGAGAAAATTCCAAAGAGCCATAGGCAATTCGAGGATATTCTTCAAAGTCATGCACCGATTGAACGGGTCTGGGTCGGGCCTGCGTATCGCTTTCCTAAACACATTACACCACCGACAAGTGTTATCCGGCTATCACGCACAAACGCAGGACTTCTGAAGGGAGACTTTGCAGAAATGGTGCCCGAACTCAATAATTGTCAGCCCTATTTAGCAGCTATTGAGGACTCTCAGGTGGTGTCGGTTTGCCGAAGTGTCCGCTTATCATCACGTGCCCATGAAGCAGGCGTTGATACTCTGGCCGGTTATCGTCAGCGTGGGTATGCAACGTCGGTTGTCTCTGCTTGGGCACTTGCTGTCCGTGCTCTGAATCTCATTCCTCTCTATAGTACTTCGTGGGACAATCTGGCTTCTCAAGGTGTGGCCCGAGGGTTAGGCTTGGTGCAGTACGGTGTGGACTATCATGTAACCTGATATGTGCAAGAAAGCAGGTCCATTACTACGCATAAGGAAGGAACAAATTAAACGATGAACACCAGTGAAGACATCGAAGTACGCATCCTTGAACAGACACCTGATGATCTTGAGGCATACGGTTCCGTTCCAATTGCCTTTGAGGTGCAGAGCATTCTAAGAGTCAATTTCGTGGGCATCAACGGTATCGGTGGCCTCAGTCTGAACGAAGAAGAAGTCGCATCCCCCTGGCCTGGGTTAAAGACTACGACTTCGATGAGGGACCGGTTCGCTGGCGGAAGTGGGACATATCGCATTGGGGAGTTCTGTCTGCCTTTATCAAAGAGAAAAGAGTTGGTGGTGCAGTTGTGGCTCTCAACACAGCCAATCTGGAGTTCTTGGGAGACAGAGACGATCATGCATCACTCTGGGATCTTCGCGTTACCCCGCAACTTCGAGGGCATGGAATAGGGAAAAAACTCCTAGAATATTCGTTAAACTGGGCGTGACAGAGATCATGTGTATTGATGAGGATCGAAACACAGAACATCGACGTCCCTGCTTGCAGATTCTACGCGAGCCAGGGTTGTCAACTTGGTACCGTTCACCGATTCGCATACGCCGACTATCCGGATGAGGTCCAGTTGATTTGGTACAAGTCACTTTAGAGTTTTGATTCGTGCAACTTTGAACTTGACATCTGCCCCACGTTATGATAGGCTCCATCAGGAGTGGTAGAAACCAAATTAACATGAATTCGATGTAAGGATCTAGAGAAGAATAGCGGGCGAATCGCCCGTTTCACAAGGTTTCCAAAAAGCCATTAGGAGGAGTAAACCGTGCAACAGTTGACAAATCGATATAGTACTATCATAAGAAAATGGGTTGGCAGACAGTTTTATTTGCTACTCATCAGCTGGATGTTGCTCGCCACTTTTATTTCGGGAGGGAGTGCTGATGAATTGAGTCTCGTCACTGAAGTCGAATTTCAACCTTTAGCGTCAGCGACCGAGCGACTCATTGAGGCGTTGGATTATCTCGGTTCACCGCTCTCTGATGACGATCTTTCAGCCGTTAAGAAAGCGTTAGTTTCTGAGGATCGTAATCAAGCGATCGCTGACATTCAAAGAGTTCTTGATTCATACTGTTTAGCAGGTGTCAATATCAACCCTGAAAGTCGGGTCAAGGTTAAGGAAGGTCCGGTGAATAAGGAGTTGATGCAACAAGGGTGGCGTACCTTTTTGGTAAAGGTACACAACGAGGCAGGCGTGACAGCACCGTTAGTTGCAGAAAGCGAAAATGCTGCACCACTTTATAAGCGTTCCAGCGGAAGTCCTGACCCGCAGGTGACTGTTCCCAAAAGCGACATTCCGCATCGGTTTCTTGATATTCAAAGCTATTCCAATCCCCCCTTGGAGGCGGATCTTTCGGGATTGGAATTGGAGTATCGGATCGTTCAACTCTACAGCCGTGATGATGGCAAGCGGGAGGCAGTACTCAGTTTCAACGTCGGTCAAGGGACACAAGACATCGGCTTCCGCAGTGAAGTACCTGTCTTGTTTCACTGTGTGCCAGCGGTAAACGTAACCTTAGAGGTATTAGACTTTGACGGAAAACCGACGACCGCTGCTTTTATTATTCGTGACAAATTGAACCGAGTCTATCCGTCGCGCGGACGACGATTAGCACCTGATTTCTTTTTCCATAACCAAATCTATCGGCACAGCGGTGAATCTGTTCTCCTGCCACCGGGCAACTATACTGTCGAATACACACGGGGACCGGAATATCGAGTAAAGACACAAACCGTTACCGTTCCGAATACCGAGACGCATCAAGAGACCTTCCGTCTTGAAAGATGGATCCATATCGCGGCAGAAGGTTGGCGTTCCGGCGATCATCATGTACACGCCGCGGGGTGTGCACACTATGAAAGTCCTACCGAAGGTGTTACCCCCGAAGATATGATGCGCCACATTCTCGGAGAGGATCTCAATGTCGGGTGTGTACTCTCGTGGGGTCCCTGCTGGTATTTCCAGAAGCAGTTTTTTGATGGAAAGATTCACGAACTCTCGACCGATGACTATGTAATGCGTTACGATGTAGAGGTTTCGGGTTTTCCTTCTTCGCATGCTGGACATCTTTCGTTATTAGCATTGACGGAAGATGACTACAGTGGTACCGAGCGCATTGAGGAATGGCCCAGTTGGGATCTACCCGTTCTCCAATGGGCGAAGGAACAGGGTGCAGTAGCCGGCTTTAGTCATAGCGGTTGGGGTTTGAAAGTGGATGGTAATGAACTTCCCAATTACAACATGCCGCCTTTTGACGGTATCGGTGCGAACGAGTATATCGTGGATGTTGTCCATGATGCCGTCGATTTTATCTCTACGGTGGACACACCGGCTGTTTGGGAGCTGAATATTTGGTATCACACTTTGAATTGCGGTTTCCGGACCCGAATCAGTGGCGAGACGGATTTCCCTTGCATTTACGGCGAGCGTGTTGGGTTAGGTCGTATCTATGTGAAAATGCCCGCCGGTGCCCTTAACTTTGACGTATGGGTGGCAGGATTGAAAGACGGTCGTTCCTACGTCGGAGATGGCAAAAGCCATCTGTTAGACTTCACTGTGGGTGACGTACCCGTTGGAGAAGAGACAGCAACTGGTGAAATTAGCCAATTGAATCTGGAGAAACCGAGTACAGTAACCATTACCGCTCGCGTCGCTGCACGACTTGATGAAACCCCTAATCTTGAGATAAAGAACCGTTCTTTGGATCAGCAGCCCTATTGGGACGTTGAGCGTGCGCGCATTGCTGAGGACCGGAAGGTGCCTGTTGAACTCATCGTCAACGGTCAGGCGGTTGCCCGACAAGAAATTGTCGCTGATGGCGAGATTGTACCTATTCAGTTTGAGGCATCCATTGACAGATCGAGTTGGGTTGCACTGCGTATTTTCCCATCGTCCCATACAAATCCGGTTTTTGTTATTGTAGACGGCAAGCCGATCCGAGCAAGTCGCAGAAGTGCGCAATGGTGCTTGGATGCCGTGGAGGTCTGCTGGAACCAAAAGGTCAACCGTATCCGAGAGGAAGAACGCGATGCCGCTCGCGAGGCATACAACGTCGCATCACAGACATATCAAAAGATTCTTGAAGAGTCTGATGTGGATTGAAACTTAAAGTCAGAACTAAAATGTCCGAAATCCCTTGAGGAGAGCAGCCGTTTGGCATGGAGATGAACCCGATGCAATACGACAAAAACAGATTCACAATACGGGCACTACCTCACCCTCTTATCTTATTCTGGGTATTGTATCCAGGAGTAATACTCCACGAACTGATTTTGGGACAACGACTCCCGAAAGTCATGTTGATTGACAAAGAGAGTGATAAACCTTGGTTGGAACGCACTTACGTTCCTTGTCCGCACTGTGAAACGCTGAATGATCGCCGCCGTTTGTGGGCAAAATGGGATGCTTGCGGGCATTGGTTTGGCTTCGTTTGTCCAAGTTGCCATCAAGTAATTCCCTGTCTATGGAACATTTTTAGTCTCGCTATATTGGCGATTACGTTCCCGCTGTGGTATTTCCCCGCACGGTTCTTCCGCCGAAGATGGCTTGAAAAAGAAAAAGAGAGAGTGGCAAATGCTCTTGAACGTCCCCTGATTCAAGCAAAGCCCATAAATTGGTTTTTTAGAGGCATCTTTGATGTTGTTGAACACGGGTGGTCCGGGTGGCTTTCGAGGTGTGGGTGGTTTTGGATGGAGGAGAATGGGATTTGAAAACGATGCTTGAAAGGTTGCCATTTTATTTGTTAGGAGGCTTTATATGGGGCTCATTCATGCATGTTTATGAAAAAGGAAGATTGGCGAAGGTCCTTGAACGCCCTCTAATTCAAGCAAAGTCCATAAATTGGTTTTTTAGAGGCACGCTCTATTTGGGTGGATTTTTGTGGGTGGCTTTCGAGGTTTTGCCAGAGATGTGGGAGGTTTTGAATGGCGAAGAATGGGATTTGAGAATGATGTTTGATATGTTGCCATTTTGTTTGTTAGGAGGCTTTATATGGGGCTCATTCATGCATGTTATGCATGTTGCGATGAATCTAAAGGGCAGAAAGACCTGAATCTGATTGAAGAACAATTCAGTAGGTTGGGTTGAACGGATGCCACCAAAACCCTGAAAAACAATAGAAAAATCAATCCACTCCATAGATGTTACGTCAAACAAAAACCGAGTGAAACCCAACATTTTTGTGGTTACCGAGACGCTGACGGTATGAAGTTGGGTTTCACTGTGTTCTTGATTCCATACGACGACAGGCTGGATTTGAGGGGTATTTGGGGAACACATCAGTTTTCTGAGTTCCGTTCAACCCAACCTACGGGACTAAATTGACTGAAATGTCCGAAATCTCTTCAGAAGAGCAACCATTTGACCTGGAGATAAACCCGATGCACTACGACAAAAACAGATTCACAATATGGGCACTACCTCACCCCCTTGTCTTATTCTGGGTATTGTTCCCACCACTAATATTCAACGAACTGCTTTTGGGACAACGACTCCCGAAAGTCATGTTGATTGACAAAAAGAGTGATAAACCTTTGTTGGAACGTTATTACATTCCCTGCCCGCACTGTGAAACTCTGAATGACGGCCGTTTGTGGGCAAAATGGAATACCTTTGGACATTGGTTTGGTCTTGTTTGTCCAAGTTGCCATCAAATAATTCCCTGTCTATGGAACATTTTTAGTCTCGCCATATTGGCGATTACTTTCCCGTTGTGGTATTTCCCTGTACGGTTCTTTCGCCGAAGATGGCTTGAGAAAGAAAAAGAAAGATTGGCGAATACTCTTGAACGGCCCTTGATTCAAGCAAAGTCCATAAATTGGCTTTTGATAGGCATTTTCCTTCTCGGTGGATTCATGTGGGTGATTAACGAGGTTCTGCCGCAGGTGTGGAAAGTTTTGAATGGAGGAGAATGGGATTTGACAATGATGTTTGTTGCGTTGCTAATTTGGTTGGTAACAGGCTTTGCGTGGGGCTTAGTCATGCGTTTTTGGATGAATCGAAAGGGGAAGGCAGACAGACATGAATCTGACTGAAGAAGCCATCAGCAATAAGTAAGTAAGCGTTGATGTAATCAGAAACCTCTTTTACTGATAACTGATAACTGATAACTACTTAAGGAGCAGTGTTATGAAACTTATACCCCAAGAGGTAGAACAATTCGGACGCGAAGGCTATCTCAAAATCGACGAACGCGTCATTAATGATGAACACCTTACCGTGCTACGCGAACATTACGACGCACTGTTTTCACAGAAACGCGGCACAATCGGTGAGGGGTTGCGTAACCTCGCAGTCGTCGGTGATTCGGAAAGCGATGAAGATGCTGATCGTGCCGAAGAGATGTTACAGATTATGGAGATGTGGCGTTTGGATGAGGAATATCGGAAGTTACTCTACCACAAACCATTGTTAGACATCGCCGAGAGTTTAATCGGAACCGATATCCAGCTGTTTCATGATCAGGCACTCTACAAACCCGCCTATCACGGCGGTGAAGTGTATTGGCATCAGGACAACGCATATTGGCAATGCGACCCGCCCAATCTTGTGAGTATCTGGATAGCACTCGATGATGCCGACGAGGAGAACGGTTGTATGAACGTTATCCCCGGCAGTTATTTAGAAGGATTGGCGGCGCACGGACGTGCTGAGTCAGAGAAAGGTAAATTGCCAGCGTTGTTGGAGGTGGATGCTGATGTGGATCGTGCTGTCCCCGTGCCAGTTGAGGCAGGATGCGTCATGGTACATCACTGCATGACACTCCACCAAACGAATCCGAACCGCTCATCCCGAGACCGTCGGGCGATGGTCATCCATTACATGTCGTCCGGTACGCGAAATAGCGATGACGAGGTGATGAAAGACTACCCGCTGCTACGCGGCGAGTTGGCGTAGAGGGGTTGCTACAACTCCTTTTGAATCTCTCATGTCCTTTTTCGCAGTTAAAGGCGTTTAATGTCAAGTACCAACCTCAAAACCACGTTCAATACTGCCGCAACGCTCTATGAAGAGATACGACCGGGATATCCTGAAGAACTGATCTCGGATGTTGTAGACCTCTCTGGCATCGAACACAGTAGCAAGGTCTTGGAGGTTGGCTGTGGCACCGGAAAAGCGACCCGATCTTTTGCAGAACGCGGATACGAATTGGTCTGTCTGGACATTGGTGCTGACTTAATTGCCGTTGCGAGAGAAAAGTTAAAGCAGTTTCCAAATGTTTCGTTTGTGGAACAAGCATTTGAGGCGTGGAAACCGGAAGACAAATTCGATCTCATCATTTCTGCCACTGCTTTTCATTGGGTAGACCCAAAGGTGAGATACCTGAAGGCGTCCGAGGTTCTTGAATCCAGTGGTTTTCTTGCTGTTTTCTCCAACCAGCATGTGCGGAAGGAGGAAGGATTCTTCGCAGAAGCCCAAAGTCTCTATGATAGATACTACCTTCCACTGACTGCGCATCGCCCTACGCACACTACGGACCTTCAAGGCGTGGAAGCCTTTCAACCTCCAATTCGACGCGTCTACCCATGGACACAAACATATTCATCTGAGCAATACATCAAACTCCTAAGGACTTATTCGGATCACATCGCGTTGCCAGATAAGAATAGACATCTTCTGTCAATACCTTCGCCAAAAAAATGGCGAGTTTTATAAATGTCAACTCGTTTTCTGTGAAAAATACAGAGGCATCTTTATCACATTTCAAGGGATAAACGCCCCGGGTTGCCTTTGACAACGGATACAAGGATGAATACACCTCATTTCGTGTCTCGCCCCTCAAGGACCACTGTTCAGGGTGAAATCTTTACACGAGCTATTAAAAAATACTTCTGCAAACACTGGATCTGATTTTTATTGCGAATATCACTAAACATCTGATGCCAATGGGTTGTATTCATTGCCTAAGTCCTGAAATCAAGTCCAGATAATTGGCGAAGGTATTGTCTGTTTGAAGGGATTGTTAATCTCATTGAGACGAAGTATGATGGTCGGATAACCAAACACTACGAAGCTGTTCTTGACCTTCGGCAGACAAGATAAATCGGAGAGAGCAAAAGGATGAAGATCACAAAGATTGAGACCTTCCAGATTGAGACACCGCGTTATTACGGTCATATATCGGGGCATGTTATCGTTAAAGTCCATGTGGACGACGGTCCTGTGGGATTGGGAGAAGCCTCGGATAGCAAGGCTGACGATTTAGGTGCAGTCACCAAACGCTACAACGATTTACTCATCGGGCGTGATGCTACCCATATCACAGAGATCAACGAGTTCCTACGGACACAGAATTTCGGTAGCACGGTTAGCAATCTACACCTCGCTTCCGCCATTGATCTCGCACTTTATGACCTGAACGGTAAGGTCCAGGGCGTACCGGCTTACCAAATGCTCGGCGGTAAGGTGCGAGACAGCGTCTACTGTTGCTATCCAATCTTCGGATGGCAGGTACAGGAGGACTTTGAGAAGACTGCGGGCTACCTGCAACGGTTAATAGATCTCGGACACCATCTCTTCCGCTATTATATATCCGGTGACAGTGCCTTGGATGATCGGTTCCTGACTGAGATGAAGTCCAGATTTGGCGAGCAGATTCGTCTCAAGCAGCTGGATTTCTCCGGTCGATTCAGCGACTCGGAGACCGCTTTGCGTTACGCTGATGTCCTGCGCCATCACGCGCCCTACCATTTTGAACAACCCTCACGAAACCTGCAAGTGTGTGCGGAGTTCACCAAACGCATGGATTTGCCTGTGAGTCTGCACATCAGTAATTTAGAATATGGGTATGAGGCAGCCGAACGCGGTGCTTGCACTGTCTTCAATGTAGCGTGTGTAGCAGGAGGTCCGACCCATATCTGTCGTCTGTTTGTGCTGGCGGAAGCAGCTGGACTCGAATGCCTGATTGGCACGGATCAAGAATCGACGCTTGGGACAGCGGCGCAAATCCACGTCGGTGTTTCAATGCCTAACCTTTCCCTGCCTTGCGATCCGATGGGGCCAGTCCTCTATACGGCATCACCCGCGAAGGAGCGCATCCGAGCAGAAGCCAGCCACCTCTATCCACCTGAAGCACCCGGACTCGGTATCGAATTAGATGAGCACAAACTGATGGCATTAACAGTCGCCTCGGCGTAAGATTGCAACTTTGAACCAGCGTCATTTTATCCCTGAGCTAAAAGTAGCAACCTATCTGAAAAGAGGAAGTCGTAATCAGGCGCGACTTGTAGGAGGAACCATGTTTTTGGCAAAACGGTATCTGAATTACATGCTCACTATAAGCACTATTATCGTGCTTAGTTTCGCGATGATATTGACTGGTGATGCAAAGATTGATAAAAATACGATTCAAGGTATGTGGACATTTGAAGAAGGCAAAGGTGAAACCGTTACGGATCTTTCTGGAAACGGTAGCGATGGCATATTTGTTGGCGATATCAAATGGGCAGAAGGCAAATTCGGCGGTGGTATAGAGTTCAGCGGCGTTGATGCACAAAACCACGTTCGTATCGGAACGAAAGGCGATCCCGATAGTTTGGCAGCCTTAAATTTTAAGGACTCCGAGGGTTTCTCGATCCATGCTTGGGTATATGCAACGGCACCCCCCGAAGGAAAATGCGTTATATGGAAAGGGCATGGATGTTCAAGTTGGTCGCAGTATCTACTTGGAACCGGTGCCCACGAAAATGTCGGTGGGAGAATTAACCAAGCTTCGTTTCATTATCGTATCAAGAGCGCGCCGGAGAGATTTGAAGCACTTGGAGACCCACTTCCCGAAAATGAGTGGGTTCACCTTGTTGGTGTATGGGATGGGACGAAAATCTATATCTACGTTAATGGTAAACTACAGAACAGTACGGACGCAGTAGGACAACCTTGGGATTCTTTTGAAGCGGTTTACATCGGTGCAGATACGGGTTGTAATGCGGGTAAGGGAAGGTGTCATTGGAGCGGAATCATTGATGAAATTGTCATCTTTAATGTGCCACTCTCCGAGGATGAAATTAAGTCACTCGGCAATGGAATTGAAGGTGTTTTTGCAGTTGATGCTGCAGGAAAAACCACTACCACTTGGGGTAAACTTAAATTAGCAAAATAGGATACTCTTGGTAGCGACCTGCTTAAACTTAGACCAAATGTCTCCATAATTGTAAGCTTCACTATAAATACCTTGATTGACATCTATCTCCAATTGTGATAGGCTAATGTGAATTCGGTAGCAACACACTGAATCCAGAAAGAAAGTCCGACTTGAAAATTATTTATAGGAGGAAAAAGAGTATGTATGTTATTATTGCCCCGATTCAGATTAAGGAAGGCCACAGAGATGCGTTCGTCGAAGCCATGATAGACGACGCGAAAGGCTCCGTTGAGAATGAACCCGGTTGTTTGAGATTTGACGTGATTCAGGACGGTGCCGATCCGAATCGGATCTGGCTCTACGAGATTTATGTAGATGAAGCAGCGTTCCAAGAGCATCTGAAAGCCCCACACTTCATCAAATGGCGGGATACTGTCAAGGACTGGTTCGCTGAGAACGAATTTAAAGGCGCAGGCGGCGGAAGTTCCAATATTTACCCGCCAGACGATGGTTGGAAATAGGTCGATTTTGATAGTTGATGCACTGTCCATAGTTTTGCCATCCGTACAGGACATTGTTGCGGGAAAGAAGGTCGTCGAAATCCTACAATGATCATTTAGATTGGAGTACTACCGGCGATTAGAGCCTCGAGAAGATAGGATATTCAATTCTCTGATTGTCCGTAAACACATGGAGGTTTGATATGAGACGGATAGTTTCCTATATTCTGAGCGCAGCATTCATTTTTACATTTCCCATTATGAGCGAGGCGATTGAGGACGACGCAATGGTGCTTTACTTCTCGTTCGATGAGGGAAAGGGAAAAGATGTTGAAGACCTGAGCGGCAAAGGGAACGATGGCACGCTCGAAGGTGATGCCAAATGGGAAAAAAACGGAAAAATCAATTCTGCTGTGTTTTTTGATGAACAGGTTCAGAAAGGGGTCGTCGCGGCCAAAGCGTCTGATAGTCTCGCGATTACCAAGAGTTTAACGATGGAGGTATGGGTTAATCCAGAGAGTGTCGGTGATTATCGCAATGTACGCGGGCAGGCAGGACCTCACACGTATTATCTGAGTATCCATCAAGGTAAGCCGTCAGTGTGGATTGGAACCCCCGGAGCAGGCGGGCAAACATGGAACAGCGCAAAGAGCGATATTCCGCTCAATAAATGGTCGCACGTCGCCGCAGTTTACGAGTTTGATAAGGAACTTCGGTTTTATATCAACGGCAAACTTGATCAGATCCATAAACTGGAAGGCGAAATTCCTACGTCTCAGCAAGATCATTGGTTCGGCAATCGCCTTGATGGTCCATGGCCTTATGGGGGAATGCTTGATGAATTTGTTATTTATAACGTGAGTTTGAAAAAAGTTTATAAGTTAGAAAAGCACGGGTAAATCGTTGCTTGCTTGAAGTTCCGAGAGGTTCACCGAAGGTTTTCTCTCCAAAAGCTGATACGCAATCAACGCAGAAATAACATTCACTTGGAAGTTAACGAAACTTCTATGCCGACTGTGTTCCACTTGCGTCTGTGTTTTCAGTTCCTTGATCACCGATTCAATAATCGTCCGTTTTTTCAGCAGCACCTCATCGGCAATAGACAACGGCAGCGGTTTCATGTTTTTACGGACTTTATAGCAGAAGTTGATACCTTGCTCATTGAGAAACTCGCGCAGGTCTTTGGAGATATACCCCTTATCGCCATAAAGATTTCCGAACAGACGTTCCGACGACAACTCCCATAGCGGTTGACGGTCATCGGTATTCCCCGGGGTCAACTCAACACCTAAGAGATCCCCTTTCTCACTGATCATTAGGTGGAGTTTAAAACCGTAGAACCATCCCATTGAGGTCTTTGAGCGTCCGGCACGTTCTGCGAAGACGCGATGTGATGAAATGCGCTTATTGTCGCAAACTCGCAACCGTGTCGAGTCAACGAAGGAGATACCGCTACATTCACCGAGGTGGGCATGAAGATAAATCGTCAGAAGCGTCAGCACCTCTTTCTTGAGTTGAACGAACCGAGAATAACTCACCAGATGTGGAAACTCGGCGCACCAATAGACGCAGACGTGTCTTTCGTAAAAATGCTTGAACGTCCGATACCCACTTTGATGGAACGCAATCAGGAGCGTCATCACTTCGCTCGGATGCAGTTGCCGTGGACGTCCGCGTGTTTCCGGGGGTGTCGTCTCTGGCAGACAATGCCTCGTCTGCCATTTCTCGTAAGCCAGAAAAAAGTCGTCTATTTTACAGAAAAGTGTTATGATTTTCATCAGAGAACTCCTTTGGGTTATAGAGATGTGATAACCTCATTATACCAAAGGTGTTCTCTTTAGGCAAAAACTTTCAATTATTTATCAAACTCACGTTATTTATAACCGTGTCCTGACTGAAGATGAAATTCAGCAAGATATGGAGCAGGTCTTGAGCGTATCGCCGTTGGACAAAGCTGCGACGACTTGGGGTATGCTCAAAAAGGTTGAGAGATAAAGTGTCTTTTCGGATACACCTTTCGCTCCGCTGGGGCTTTGACCCCGGAGGGCGCGCGGTCTATACACATTCGGTGTCTCCGCTGGGTCTGTGCTTTCTGAGAGACGCAATACCGTTTTCTGCGACTTAGCGTGTCTGGGAAACTCAGAGAAAAATAACTGAATATCGCGGATGCGCGTCCGTGTTTGTTAACAAGTCTATGTGATTGGAGGCACAGACTGACAGTCTATGCTACGGTAGAGGGATCTCAGCGGAGACCTTTGCCCATTTCTAAAATTGTCCAAACTATAGTAATATTCTAATATGGCTTATATCCAACACAAGGCAGGGGAAAGATGTTGACTAAATTGACTCCGCATCTGCTTACTTGGGCGGAAATTCACGGTGCGTCTCGGAATCAGGCATACAACTGGAATGGTTTTTTAGTGCATGACGAGGGTAGCAGCGTCCGAGCATTGATAGATCCGCTCCCACTGTCAGCGAGTGAGATTCAACAGATTGACGAACTTGGCGGTCCAACACATCTAATGCTAACTTGTGCCTATCACGAGAGAAGTTTGACAGAATTCAAGCGAAGATGGGACTGTCAGGTTTTGCTCCATGAAAATCAGGTACATGAGGTTGAATTTGCTGTTGATGACACGTTCGCTGATAGAGATGTGCTTTGGAATCTTGTTGAAGTTGTGCATGTTCCGAATGTCCGCCATCGCGAAGAGGTCTGTTTCTACCTAAGATCTCACGGTGGAGTGCTAATTATGGGCGATCTACTCAGTGGTGGCAGAAAAGACAGTGGCATTCCAGATGGAAAGATTGGATTTCACGGTCCAGAATATCTGGTGGATCTCGACAAAGCACGCTTATCTCTCAGAATGCTGCTACATTTTGAGTTCAACCTCATGTGCTTCGGTCACGGATCGCCAGTTGTTCGTGGTGCCAAGGAAGTTTTGAACCACTTTATTGAATGTGAGACTACGTGGGAAGACATAGCGCAAAGACGTGAGGAAGGATTTCGTTTAAACCCTGGACTTAGGAAGCTGCACTACACATAACAATTCGATGAGACAGTGAGACGACCTGCGCCTTGAATCTCTGACATTCGTTTAACGGAACAGAGAAAACGATGAGCAACTTAAAACAATATGTCGAAAAACATAAAGCCAGAGACCCTGAATTTGCCGAAAATTACGAAACTGGTTACTTAGAATTCAAGATCGGTGTACTCCTTCGGCAAGCCCGAGAAGAAGCTGGCTTAACCCAGGAAGAGGTCGCACAAAAAATGAATACCAAAAAGTCCGCCATTTCACGAATAGAAAACCGTGCCGAAGATGTTAGGTTATCAACTTTAGGAAAGTATGCAAAAGCTGTTGGAAAGAAGTTGCATTTTTCAGTCGGATAATTAAGGAGATATATTCATGAGCAAATTAAGATTCGCATGCCACCTCATACAATTTGGTGGGGAACATCAAGAAAATCCAGAAAAAGTGTTGCGTGAAGTAGCTGATGCCGGTTGGGAAGGTGTTGAAAGTGTCCCTTTTGAGGGGGCAGACGGATTGGTTGAGATGGCAACGCTTGCACGCAGTCTCGGACTCCATATCGTCAACGCGGGCGGCGCAGGACTTGACAAAGTGCGTTTCAACATTACGCTCGGCAATGACGCAGCAGAAGTGCCGTCATTAAGGCGTTCAGAATGGGGCGGGCCGGATCCAAGCGATGAAGATTTCGAGAATGCTGCCCGAACGTTAGACGATATCCTCGCGTATTGTGACGCTCACAACATCAAAGGCTTTCATCATGCCCATCTCGGTACCATGCTTGAGACGGTTGATGATGCGGAACGTCTCTTGGCAGCAGCCCCCAGTCTCTGGTTGCTATTCGATACAGGACACATGCTCGCTGCGGGGAGCGACCCGATGCAAGTCTTTGAGAGCGAGAATTTACGGAATCGGATTGGGCATGTCCATCTCAAGGACTGCCACGCAGATGATCCTGAAACATGGGATTACAGAACGCAACGCTTTGGTGAGAAGGCACGTTTCGCGGAGCTTGGCGCGGGAAACTTAGGGCTTGATGTCAAAGCAGCACTTGAAGGCCTCGAATCAGTCGGTTATGATGGATGGGTCTCTGTGGAACTCGACCGCCCCTATCCACCGCGCCCACCAGCCGAAGCTGCTGTAGTAAATCGGGAGTATCTGCGCAGCCTCGGATATTAAGAACGGAGGTACGCTACTATGCTGAAGCGAATCAAAATTCAAGGGTATAAATCACTCGTGGATCTTGAGGTAAACTTTGGGCACCTTGCTGTGCTCGTTGGCCCCAACGCTTCAGGAAAGAGCAATTTCCTTGATGCTTTGCACCTCCTGTCGCGCGTAGCAACCAACAGGACCTTGAAAGAAGCATTTGACCCGCCTTATCGAGGACACGCACTGGAGTCGTTCACTTTTGGAAAAGAGGGCATCAAGAGCCTTTTGGAACAGGAAACAGTATTATTTAGTATAGAGGTAGATGTTCAGCTTTCTCCGGAAGTCGTTGAGAGTGTCAATCGACAGATTCAGGAGGTGAGACGAATGCCACTGGCAGAAGGTGAATCTGTTTCAAGACGATCACCACCTACCGTGCGTGCGAAAAATCTTCGGTATCGGATTGAGATTGAGATGCTCCCGAAATTGGGTGTTTTACGTGTAGCGGACGAGTATCTCGCTGCGCTTAATGCCAACGGTGAGTTGAATCAAAAACGCAAACCATTCTTGGAACAGATCGACGACCAGTTGCATTTGCGAATGGAGGGGCAAGCGCGTCCGAGCCACTATGAGCGAGGTCTCAATTATAGCATCCTTTCAATGGCGCACTATCCCCCTCACCATCCACATTTGGTTGCGATGCGAGAGGAATTGGCGAGTTGGTTTACCTTTTATTTTGAGCCGCGTGAACGCATGCGGTTCCCAAGTCCTGTTAAGGAAGTTCACCATATCGGGCCGATGGGGGAAGACCTCGCAGCCTTTCTTAATACTTTGCAAGGTCTCAATCCGAGACAGTTTGAAGCTGTCTCGGAATCTCTCCGAGCTATGATTCCCTCCGTAACAGGCATTGAGGTCGGTGTCAATCAGCTGGGCGAGGTAGAATTGGATCTGCGTGAAGGTGAAAAACGTATCTCTGCACGGATCTTATCGGAGGGCACACTTCGGATTTTAGGGCTCTTAACACTCGTTAGTGCCAAAGAGACTCCGGCGTTGATAGGATTTGAGGAACCAGAGAATGGCGTTCACCCTCGCAGGATTCGGCGTATTGCTCGGTTTTTGGAAACGCGTATGACTCTTGAAGATATCCAATTCATTGTCACAACGCATTCGTCGCTTTTGCCCGACCTCGTTCCTCCCGAATCGTTATATGTTTGTCGCAAAGTTAATGGAAACACAGAAATTGAACCCTTTACGATGATGCATGTGGGACCCTTATGGAAAAAATCAGATATTGCGGTAGCATTAGAAGATGAAGACGCGTTATCCCCTTCCGAACGTATCTTGCGAGGGGACTTTGATGCGTAATATCAATCTATTTGTTGAGGATACAGCCCATGAGGATTTTCTCATGGCATTGGTTCCGCGGGTTGCTAATGCGTACAACATCGAAATCAATATCAAAGCGTCCAGTGTCCGCTGTGGACATGAAAAAGTTATCGCGGAATTGAAACAATATCAACAGGATTTGCAACACAGCGACGAGGATTTACCGGATCTCATCATTGTAGGAACAGACAGTAATTGCAAGGGATTTTTGCAGCGGGAAAAAGAGATCAATCAGGCAACCTCCAGTTTGGCGGATCGTGTTATCAGCATGATCCCAGAACCGCATATTGAGCGATGGTTGCTTCTCGATTCAGAGGCGTTCAGGAAGGTATTTGGCAGAGGCTGCACGGTTCCGAATCGGAAATGCGAACGCGATCGTTACAAGCGTCTTCTAATACAAGCGATCCGGGACGCAGGCGTGAATCCACTTCTGGGTGGTATTGAACGGACGGCAGCACTTGTCAATGCTATGCATCTCCAACGCATGGAGCAGAGTGATAGGTCCTTCCGCAGGTTTTTAACAGCACTGCAACACCGTTTTGGGGTTTGGCAACAGACAGAAAGTTAAGTGCTGCGCTGTATTATTTTTCTGCTAAACCTGCTGCATGCCGTCCCGCAGCTGGATCACCAGCAGCATAGTACGTTCCACTCTCTTTGTCGATATGGAGCATGGAAGGCGCGGCAATAGCACCTCCGTGTGTCTTAAGTTGATGACCACGATCAGCAAGTTCCTGCCGAACACTTTCACTCACACTGTCGTTGATAGTCAAAGAACCTGCCTGTCCGAATGTCTGTGCACGGTTCGGATTCGGGTCGAATGAATTTTCGTGATGCGCGGTAGCAAAACGTGGTGCTGTAACAGCAGCTTCCGGTAGCATGCCGAACTCAACGAAATCGAGCAGCAAATTCATCGTGGCTTGATCTTGCAGATCGCCACCCGCAACGCTGATGGCTAAAATCGGGGTGCCGTCCTTAAGAACCAGTGTAGGCGTAAGCGTAATTCTCGGACGCTTTCCGGGCTGGATACAGTTCGGATGTCCGGGGGTTGTATTGAGGCTCCGCAAGCGGTTGCCGTAACTGACACCTGTTGGACCGACCATACCGCCTGCGTGATAGACATTGGCACTCGGTGTCGCAGCGACGACATTCCCCCACCGATCGGCAACCGCACAGGTCGTCGTTCCACCCACTCCAGGTCTGAAAACACCGTCCGATTTTAGCGGTTTCATGTTATCCACATCACCGGGTCGCGCTTCGTGCGATGCTTTCTGCATATCAATTAGCGGTCGGCGGATCTCAGTATAGGCATCGGAAAGCAAGACGGATAGCGGGACATCTACAAATTCTGGGTCGCCGTAGTAGGCATCGCGGTCAGCCATCGCCAGTTTCAGTGCTTCAGTGACCGCATGCACATAGTCTGCCGAGGCGTTACCCATCACTTTGAGATCAAAGCCTTCTAATAAACGCAACGCTTGACAAAGGTAAGGACCTTGCGTCCAGGGACCGCACTTGCACACCGTATATCCTCGGTAATCCACTGTCACGGGATCTTCGATAAGGGTAACATGGGCAGCAAGGTCAGACTTACGAAGAAACCCTCCCTTGTCAATGTAAAAACCTTCCAAGGCGTCGGCAATATCGGTATTAGCACCGTTCCGTCCGTAGAAACGGTCACTTGCTGCTTGGATTTTTTCCTCACGGCTCCCAGACGTTTTCTGTTCCGACTCGACCATCCGACGCAGGGTGACCGCCAATTCAGAATGCCAGTCCGCTTCACGAGCATCAAGCAGGGCGAGTGTGGGTGCCACGATTTCCTCAAACGTCATGGTGCCGTACTGCTTGACTGTGGTCGTGCAGAGGTCAACAACCGATGGCACGGGTGCCATTTTGATGTCGCCGTTTGGAATACCGTTCTCCATATACCAATCGATAGCACTTTGCGAACGCGGTGCACGTCCGAGTCCGGAGAGTGATTTCACTTCCTGTTTTTCCGCGTCAAAGATAAGAAGCGGTACCTCACCCCCGATAGAACAGGCACCATGGTCTGTGACATTGAGCGCGAGAATTGTCCCCGCCGCTGCATCTGCTGCATTTCCACCTGCTTCCAGAATTTCGATCCCCGCTGCAACTGCTTTCGGGCCACCCGCAGCAACAACGCCAGTTTTACTAACGGCTTTCCATCCAATTTCTTGAGTATTTGGCATCGGTTTTTCCTTTGCTTTAGCGTCAGAAGTTGATCTGATTTTCAATCCCCTTTTTTGCAATTGAAAGCATATCACAGAACTTCATCTTGCGCAACGCCTAAAATGATATAACTCCTGTAGTCAACAATAGAACTTGACAATTGCTATCAATTAGGCTTAAACTTTAACAGAAATCCAGAAGACTTGGTTTGTGAGGGTCGAAATGTGTAGTAATGCGCTGATCCAAGATAGATTCATGAAAATTTGTGGTTTCTCCCTAATAATCGCTATTATGGTGTTTGCTTCCGCTGTGTTAGCAAATGAAAACGAGAACACATCTCAAAGGAATCCAAAGATGACAGACAGTCCGGAGCCTGTGACAAACGATAATACGCATCTAATACCATATTAACGCGACTATTCTTGTGTATATTTTTTAGATATGTTATTGTGAAGAGATGAAAAAGCAAAAACATGAGGTTTTCCCCCACTTTTCAGTAGAAGTTGTTAAACAAAGGTATCTTGAATGTGAATGTCTTCGGGAACGGACGCACTGGCATATTATTTGGCTCCTTGCGGATACCAGAGATTCACGCACCCCCCGGCAAGTCGCTGAGATTGTAGGATGCACGCCGGACTGGGTTCGCAAGTTGCTCAAACGCTATAATGCTGAAGGCGAAGCCGCTTTGCGAGATAAACGCAAAAATAATACAGGTGTGCGTTTTTTGGATGAAACACAGCAAGCCGCCCTTGCAGCTGCCCTTTCTGCGCCTCCTGGTGATGGGGGTCTTTGGACGGGTCCGAAAGTGGCTGCGTGGATATCTGAGACACTCCAGCGTCGTGTCAGTGACGTGTCAGGTTGGAAATATCTCAAACGTCTCGGTTATACTTTACAAACACCTCGTCCGCAACATCAGGCAGCCGCAACACCCGAGGCACAGCAAACATTTAAAAAAAAACTCAAGGAGCGGGTAGCTACGCTTGAAAGTCAGCACCCAGAGAAACCGGTAGAGATCTGGGCAGAAGACGAGACGCGCTTGGGATTATTGCCGGTTCATCGGCGTGTCTGGGCGAAGCGAGGTGAAAGACCGATAGCCCCCGTGTGTCCGGCATATAAGTGGTTTTATGGTTTCGGTTTTGTCCGTCCACAGACAGGTGAGACCTATTGGCTGCTGATGCCGAGTGTGAGTGTTGAAGTCATGAACCTTGCCTTGGCAGAGTTTGCGCGTGATGTGAACCCGGAAGGCAAGAAACAGATAATCCTTTTGTTAGATCGTGCCGGTTTTCACACGGGTAAGGATTTAGAAGTCCCAGAAGGGATTGAGTTATTTCATTTGCCCCCGTACACACCAGAACTTCAACCTGCCGAACGGCTCTGGCCTTTGTTGCGAGAGGTGGTTGTGAATAAAGTTTTTACAACGCTCTCAGCACTTGAAGAAGCCGTTGTGAAAAGGTGTCAATGGTTCTCTGAAAACACAAAGAAGGTGCAGGCACATGTCGGTTTTCAGTGGATTTGCAAAATGGAAAAATAATACAAATCACGTTAATTTGGTATTATAGACATTATATTAATTTAATCTTGAGGTATAGGATACTCCCAAGGTCTGAAGTTTAATCTAAAGTTGTGTAAGCCACAGCAAGTTTCCATGACGAAATCAGCGAATCCTTTCTTGTAGTTTCGCAACTTATCTTTGACGATGCGAAACCTTTTGATGCCAGCAATAGCGTGTTCAACGCGTATGCGTATTGAAGAAATCTCGCGATTCTTCACTTTTTCTTCAGGTGTCAAGTCTCGACCTTTTAGCTTCTTTTGCGGTTGAATGATCTTGACATCAGGACAGGTAAACCCTTGAAAACCGGTATCTTGATACAAAACACTCCCAGGCGGTGGCGAATAACCCGCCATGTCAGCAATACGCTTGTCGTGGATGCGTCCTTCATACGACGGTGTAAGAAACACGACTTTGCTATCGGCATTGATCAGGATATTGTTTTTCACGGTATGTTGCTTCTTTTTACCACTATAATATGCCTGCTGTGCTTCTACATCTTTGGGACGCTGAATCGGACGCTCTACACCATCATGAAAAAAAAAGATGTGAAACCGGAGCGTCAACCGAAGGGGTTTGCGAAGATTCATCAGAAACTGAGGGCTCTCTTTCCCGAGAAGGCAGCTCTCCAAGATCTGCCAATGCCTCATTGACGATCGGTAAAAGTAAATGAATCCACTTGTTCGCAACGGGTTGATCCATACTAAAGACCGCACCCAGGACATCTTGCGTCATCGCTTTTCGCAGGTACATCAAGATAAAGAGCAACATGTCTTCAGTGCTTGGAAAGCAACTATTTTTATAGAGCGTATATTGCCGTTTCTTCCGGTCTTTACCATCAAGCGTTTTTGCTTCAACGAACCCCAAGAACCGCTTGGAGAACGACGGCAAGAGTGCTGAGAACTCTTCGGGTGTAAAGCCTGTCAGCGACAGAAGTTGTTTCGGTTTATCCTTGAGAACTTCATAACGAATCATCTGTTGGTCTCCTATACTTTATTTTTTCTCAGTCTATCATAGACCAACTAAAACTTACAACTAAATCATTATAATGTCTAATACCCAAAACAGAATTTGAAGGACCTGTACTCGAATTTGACTTCTCCTCTCTGCATATAGGTATAGCTGAATATGAAGAAGGTCCTACAGGGTGCACTGTGTTCTATTTTCCTAACAGTGCAAAGTCTGTCGTTGATGTTCGGGGCGGAATGCCTGGAACCCTTCAAGGTATTACCGCTGCAGATGGTGGAATAAGTGCTGTTTGTTTTGCTGGTGGCTCTCTTTATGGTTTAGAGGCTGTGACCGGGGTATCTGCTGAGATATTCGCACAGAGCGGTTACTCTGGCGTACATGGCGTACGTGGGGCTATAATCTATGATTTCTTCAGAGCGAACTGGATCTATCCGGATAAGACGCTTGGTCGGGCAGCCTTGAGAGTGGCTAAGCCAAATATTTTCCCCCTTGGTGCCAGAGGAGCAGGGCGTTCTGCTACTTGTGGGAAATGGCTATTGAAACCTTTCGAGAGAGAAAGTGCAGGACAAGGCGGTGCTTTTCGCCAAACCGGTCCCACAAAGGTTGTAGTATTTAGTGTGGTAAATTCACTCGGAGCCATTATGGATCGACAAGGCAATGTAGTTAGGGGGCATTACAACCCTCAGACAGGTAAAAGACATACACTTACGGATGCTCTGAATTTACCGCTGTCGGATGATGATAGCGAGAATCCGTCAGCGGGTAACACCACTCTGACATTGGTGGTTACCAATCAGAAACTCAACATGGCGGAGCTGCGACAATTAGCCAAGCATGTTCACAGTTCGATGACACGAGCGATTTATCCGTTTCATACCAGTGTTGATGGGGATGTCCTATATGCTGTGACAACAGATGAAGTAGACAATCCAGATATAAATCACTTCGTCTTAAGTCATATAGCTTCCGAACTCGCTTGGGATGCTGTATTGAACTGTTTCGAGAAGGATGACCCGGAGAAACCTTGAGTTGAAATCGGAAAAAAGACAAAAACAAGAAGCGGATTTCCCTGCCTTATGTCGAGCTCACGTTAAGTTAGGGATCATAGAAAGGAAAATATGGCTGAATACAAGATTGCGGTAATTCGAGGAGACGGAATTGGGATTGAAGTGATGGAGGAAGGTCTCAAGGTCCTCAATGCCATTGCCGACAGGTATGACATCAAATGGGACTTTGTGGAGTTCCCTTGGGGATCAGACTACTATTTCGAGCATGGACACATGATGCCAGCAGATGCCCTTGATACCTTGGCGGAGTTCGATCAGATTTATCTTGGCGCAGTCGGACACCCCGACATCCAAGATCACCTTACGCTCAATGGGCTTCTGCTGCCTATCCGACGTAGATTCGATCAGTACGTCTGTGAGCGACCAAGTATCCTCTATCCCGGTATTAACACACCGCTCAAGGACAAAGGGGCTTGGGATATTGATTTAGTGGTGGTAAGAGAGAACACAGAAGGGGAATATGCCAACGTCGGTGGGTTTCAGTACCAAGGATTTCCCGAAGAGATTGGCGTGCAGGTTGGTGTATTTACTCGCCACGGCTGCGAGCGCGTTATCACTTATGCCTTTGAGCAAGCTCGGGCACGAGATAAGAAGCGCAAAGTCACTTCGGTCACCAAGTCGAACGCGCAAGGCTACGGCATGATTGTATGGGATACAGCCTTCGAGCGAGTGGCTGCAAAGTATCCCGACATAGAGACAGAATCTTTGCTTGTGGACGCAGCATGTATGGATTTCGTGCGGAGACCAGAGGACTTTGATGTGGTCGTCGCTAGCAACCTGTTTGGGGATATCCTCACGGACATCGGCGCGATTATCACCGGAAGCATGGGACTGGCTCCGAGCGGCAATATCGACCCGCAACGTCGATTTCCGTCGATGTTCGAGCCAGTTCACGGGAGTGCCCCGGACATCATGGGGATGGGGATCGCGAATCCACTGGCGGCAATTATCTCTGGTTCGATGATGTTGCGCTTCATCGGTGAGGTGGAAGCGGCGGAAACGATAGATGCAGCTGTCCTAAAGGTCGTCGAGGGAGGCAAAACCCTCCCACCGGACCTTGGTGGTCAAGCCACAACCTCACAGGTCGGTGATACTGTAGTGAATGCGCTCGGCTGATGAATCTTTATGTCGAACTCACGTTTTTGAAAACACAATTAACTTAACATAGGGAGAATAGATATGAGCCTCGGTTCAATTCATGACGCGGCAGCCAACGGGGACCTTGATCTCGTAAAGAAAATCGTTGAACAGGACCCACGTCTGGTCAACCAGGACGACGAATACGAATGGTGTCCTATATTTCATGCCGGATTAAGACGCCATTATGATGTTGTTAAATATCTAATAGACTGTGGTGCTGATTTGGCAGCGCATGATGGTTATGCAATTCACTATGCTGGAGAAGTGCCAGACAATAAGGAAGTCGTATCATTACTCATTGCGTATGGGGGCTTGGATGCACATGCTAAACCATCGAGCGAAGCCGCGCGTCAGTTTATATACGCCGTTTTCTTAGCCAATGTGCAGCGAGTCAACGCAATGCTCCGTGACAACTCAAAGTTGGTGCAGGAGCGTTACGCCCATGGCGATACAGCCTTGCACCATGCTGCTCGAAACGGTGACCTGGAAATTGTAGAACAGTTGGTCGGCAGTGGTGCAGATGTCAATGTAACATCAGATCACGCGCATTTTCCCCTGTACTGCGCAGCCGGTCATGGACATGTAGAAACGACGCGGTATCTCGTAGAACATGGCGCGGATTTGCAAGCCAGACTCGGGGATGGCAAAACGGTCGTTGAGTGGCTAAAACAATATGCCGATCATGACAGTCGCTTGAAACCTTGTCTCGATGTATTGGAGAGATGATGTCTCAAATGCTGTACGACGATCGCACCAGCGGTATGTTTTCATGTAAATTGGTTAGAGGCGAGGGGGACCTGAGGAAAGCCACTGGCATAGGACGAGGAATTTTAGCATACAACACCGTGTCCCGGTTTCGCTACATTGATACCTCGGTTTTTGGTAACGCGACTTGTAGGTTCACAAACCGTGAAGGCTTATCATTCCTCGGTTTCTGCAGGAAGATCGAAGCGCAATTTGCCATCGGTTGATTGAATCGTGAAACCGCTCCAACCCCACCTTTTATGTTCACCTTTTCCGCGTGTATATATCACCTGCGTCAGATGTTCATCCGTAATCGTGATAGTGTAACGCCTTTCAATCGTCTCATTACCTGCCGGAATCTGCAATCGCTTAATCTGCTTCTCACCACCCGCAATGAGGTTTATCTCTAACGGTTCAGATTCGCTTGCACTGAAATAACATGTTATCTCATACATCCCGTTGGGAAGTGCCACTCGGAAAACACCATCTTCTTTACCCCAAATGCTATCCTTGTAGGGCTGTGGAACTTCGGACTCGTTTTTAAAGTCTTCTCGCTCTGACTGCGTTAGCCAGCCGTATCTCCCATCGGTATAAACAGTATCCGCATACACGGCGATATACCCGGGTGCTGCCTGTCCATTGTGGGGCTGCATATCAAAAGTAATGACGGTTTCCCCGTTCCATATATTGAGGTCGGGTGCCGTGGGCTTACGGCGATAGAGTCGGTTGTAGTCGTTGGAGTCAATGAGGTCATACTCTTGCTCTAAGCCAGCGACATCGTCATATTCTGTCCGCCAAATGATGGCGAAATCAGCAGGAAGTTCTTTTTGCTTGTATTGCAGCGGGAAATGATCTGTATTCGCCTCGTAATTGTCGAGGTAGGCGATTCCCTTTTTCACCGCCAGCAAGCACTCAATGTGCCCGAACGGTTCTACGTATTTAGGTTCAAAGCCGAGCGAATCAGAAAAACCACCCCATTCCCCCGGTTCACTCATAAGAATCGTATCTTTTTCGTCCATGCCGTCCAATGAGAGCGCGTTGGTGATGTCCCGATTGAGTAAGGTGTAAGTGTGGACGTTGTAACCGAGGTGCCATAAGGATAGTGCAATGATAATTCCTGCTACCGCGTAGTTTATGTGCCGATGCAAGTTGATGGCGAAGAATGGAAGCAACACGAGGAATATGTACAGATGAAACCTGTCGTTTATCCAACCGCCGCTGTAGCCGGACCATGGGGCTATGAAATACATCGCAGTAATGAAGACTGCCATAATCAAAAACCCGTCCATTTGGGTCACAACGCGTGTCCAGGTCCGTTCATCGTGCTCATTAGATTCACTATGATGGTAATACCGGATTCTGCTGATAATTGTGAGGACGAAGGCGACGGCAAAAAGCACCAACAACACCCGCCCGATGACCACATGATCATCCCGAAAAGAGACCAAGGATTTCATGGAGAAGAAGTAGTCATTTAGCCATTCAAAGCCTTTATGATTGCCATCACTCCCGTGCGTGTTGGTAAGATAGAAGTAGTAGGAGAACAAAATGATGTAAGCCGGTATAAGTCCGATAAGGAAAATCAGTGTCGGTTTGAACTTGACTATGCTAACCCTGAAGCGATCCATCGGTGGTTGTGATGTCTCCTTATAACCCCATACCTTCTGTAGAACATCGTAAACCGATCCGTAGAGAGCAAAGAATGTCAGGGACATGATAAGCAACGCATAAGAATGATAGTGCGTGAAGTAAGTCGCCAACAGCAAAATATATAGGACGACCATGTTGGTCGCCCGAAGGTTATCCTTCACTCTCCACCAATGACCGAAAGTAAAGAAAAACAGAGATATGCTGAGAACAAAGTTATAGAACCCCATGTGAAGCAGGTAGTTGTAGGCATAGAGAAACCCGACCAGTCCGAAGACTATATTTTTCTTTGCGATGCCGTTGAGAAAATAGAAGAGGGAGAGTGGTAGAAGACTGATGCAGAGGGTCAGCACTATCTTTTCGCAAATGAGCGGCGGGAAAATGTACAGTAGTAATGCCAGCAGCGCGTGCGATGTCCAGTTCGGGAAGAGGGTGGGATTCAGTTTGTAGACTTCCCGTAACCGATAGTTTTCGTGATTGTGGTACTCCTTCAGCACGTAGGCGTTATAGATATGGCTTGCGCCATCCTGAGTCGGGAAATACTTGAAACCCCAGACCGGCAGAAGATGTATCACCAGCAGCACAATAACCGTGACATAACCAACAGATAATAGACGTGCTTTCATTACCCCTTTGACCTCATCAGCGTATGTTGTTTTTCCAATTCTACTCAAGTCTTATTCTAATAGATTTCCGTTTTTGTTTCAACTCACAAAATGTTGCACGTAGGGCTATTTAATTTTAGGATTTTTAGCCATTTTTCTCAGAAGATCGCGAGCACAGCTCGCTCCTACAGGGATAAGTCGCGATTCGGAGATCCTCATACAAAAGAACTAAATGACCCTAACTGCTTTTATATTGAACTTGCTATCTATCCCAAATTGTGGTAAATTACTCTCAAGATTAGTGCGTATGATATTGAAAAATGACTATACTATCACGGCTTAAGTATTACCCATTGTACCTCATGCATATTATTACGCGAAAACGCCTAAACCAGTTTGCCCAGAAACATCGGAATACCCAAATCTCGCTTGAACGTTGGTATCGATTAATGAAACGAGGCAGCTTCCGATCGTTTGTTGAGCTGCGGACAGCGTTTCCTCATGCCGATTAAGTTGGAAAACTAACGATTCTTAACATGAGTGGCAACAAGGTTCGTCTTATTGCGGCAATACACTACAATCGCCAAAAAGTCTATGTTCGCGCAGTGCTAACCCACGATGAATATAATAAAAGCAAATGGAGGGAGTGAACCATGGTAAGGGAAGTACAAACTGCTCAAAATGTATGGCCAATGCTAACAGAGGTTGTATTTGTTCCGCATGCCCAGAGCGAATACCAACGACTTACAGAGGTGTTAGACAATTTAATCGATGTCGTAGGTAAGGATGAAGATCATCCCTTGGCTTCACTGATGGAAGTTATTGGTGTTTTGATAGAAAAGTATGAAGACGAACATGTTCCAGAATTGACAGAAATATAGCCTATGGGTTGGATTGATGAAAATTCCGAGCATCCGTATCATCGGCGGTGATTCACAGGCTGGCACTTATGTCCTGCGAATTTGCCTCAAAGAAGATACTACATTACAATTCGGGCGGTTCAAGAAAGGCAAACTGATCTCAATGCCTGCTGGAGACTACACTTATGTCGGTTCTGCACTTTCCGAAAAAGGTGCAACTTCACTCGCACGGCGACTCGTTCGGCACGCAACGCGGAGTGGTGATAAACCCGCACATGTCATCCGAGAGAAAATGATGGAACAATTCGCCGAATGCGGTTTAGGAAATGGGAATCTGTTGTTGAGACACGGAAAAACCTTGTACTGGAACGTCGATTTTCTCTTGGATTTGCAATCGGTAGAAATTGTAAATATCTTTGCTATCCGTTCCCCCGAACGTTTGGAAAATAGAATCGCCGAATGGATTGAACGCGATCCACATACAGAAATTATTGAGCCCGGTTTAGGTGCGAATGATGCACCGGGTGCCACACACTTGCTAAGCATCCGGCCTAATGATATGTGGTGGGCATCGCTCATTGATGACGCAATGACTGTTCTGACGGAAATACCTTGAATCAAACCAACAATATTGAAGATTGAAATTTCCTATGAAATCCGTTTTGAATTTTTACATATTCAACTATAACCACTTCCGAGGTAACTATGCACGACCCACGACTTGATAAACTTGCAGATGTACTAACAAACCATTCAACAAAAATCCAACCTGGCGAATTTGTACTCATCGAAGGCATTGACATTCCACAGGAGATGGTCATTGCCCTCATCAGGGCAGTGCGGGAGGCAGGTGGGATTCCGCTCGTTGAACTCAAGCAGAACCGTATCCAACGTGAAATCATTCTCGGCGGAGACGATGCCGGAATAAAACTGATTGGCGAATACGAAACATATCGCATAAAAAAGGTACAGGCGTATATCGGTATACGCGGTAGCCACAACATTACTGAGATGTCTGATGTTCCATCGGAGGCAATGCAGCGTTATCAAAAGTATTGGCTGCGACCGCTCAACGATATCCGTGTGCCACAGACAAAGTGGGTCGTCCTACGATGGCCCCACCCGGCGATGGCGCAGCAGGCGCAGATGAGCACTGAGGCGTTTGAGGATTACTATTTCGACGTTTGCACACTTGACTACACTCACATGGCGCGCGCGATGGTACCCCTCAAGGCTCTGATGGAAGAAACGGATGAAGTCCACATCGTCGGTGAGGATACCGATTTACGGTTTAGTATCAAAGATATACCGGTTATTCCGTGTGCAGGCGAGTGTAACATCCCTGATGGCGAGTGCTTCACTGCCCCGGTGCGAGATTCTGTCAACGGCACTATCCACTTCAATACACCCACAATCTATCAAGGAACGACCTTTACCGACATCCGACTCCGCTTTGAAGATGGCAAAATCGTTGAGGCAACGGCGAATAACACTGAAAGGCTGAACGCCATCCTTGATACAGACGCAGGTGCGCGCTATATCGGTGAATTTTCGATTGCGTTCAACCCTTACATCACGAATCCGATGCTTGATATTCTGTTCGATGAAAAGATCGCTGGATCGTTTCATTTTACACCCGGTCAGGCTTACGAGGAAGCAGATAACAGGGTTCGATCCGCTGTCCATTGGGATATGGTAATGATTCAGACACCGGAATATGGCGGTGGTGAAATATCCTTCGACGGCGATCTTATTCGGAAGGATGGACGATTTGTCCATCCGGCATTGGAGGTGTTGAATCCGGAGAATCTGAAATGAGTAGAAAACAGCATCGAGTACACGGTGATCCGCAGCGATTTGAAGTGGTAGCAGATTTTATTGCTGCCCGATACGGCAATGCGGTTCATTGCATTGCTGATGTCGCTGGTGGAAAAGGGGTGTTGACACGGCTACTTGCCAAAAAGAAAAATTTTGAATGCGAACTTATTGATCCACGCCTCACAGTGCTCAAAGGCATTGAGCATCGTCCCGAGCAATTTGATCCCGATATGGCGGATTATTATGACCTGTTAATCGGACTCCATCCGGATGGCGCACTGCGTGAATTGGGAGAAGCAGCACTCATTCGGCCGGCTGTGATAATCCCGTGCTGCAACTTCTGGGATGAACAACGTCGCGGACAATATGAGTTATTGACAGCAATTGAGGATTTCTATCGGCAACATTCGGTCCGGTTTGAGCGAATTGCGCTCGACTTCAACGGACCGAAGAATATCGCTATTGTATCTGAACCCGGGTAGCAGGTATACGCCGTGCGCTCTTCTTCCGTTACATCAATACGGATAACGCGGGACGATTTTCCCGGAAATAGTTGAGGTTCTCGTGAAATTATGCTGTTAAGCAATTTTAGATTTTAAGCAATATTAAATATAAATTTTACAGTTTTGAGGCAGATTGAAAACAAGAAAATATGAAATAAACGCTCTGTTTGCTTGCTTTCACGCTTCCTCTCTGCCAATCCGTATAGAAATCAGAACTGAAGTTTTATAGTAAAGCCTACAATTAAATGGACACTAAGGAATTGGCGAGGTTAGGAATGCAGATCGCAAATGTAAAGCAAAGACAAATTTTGCCGCGTATGGGCAAAATTTGGGTGAGTACACCGCAAAACCTCGCCAGCGACGGTGAAGTACCAAACCGTATTGTGTTCAGATGTTTTTGGGCTTTACTATAATACTGAAAATTGCTTAAGAAACATTATAGTAAAATCGAAAAATATGTTGACACTTTAGAGAACAATAACCCTCCCTCGCTGGCGGGGTTTGTAACCCCGCCTTTCCGTTGATGTCCAAGTAATTATAGATTTTACTATATTAAGCGCACTGGCACAAGATTTGCACATAAACGGACAAGAGATTCTGATAAAAATAGTACTTCTATCAAAGGAATTGGATAAAATTTGTTTATAGGAAAAATAATGGAACGGTTTTATAAACGCGCTTTGTGGGCTCTGATTATACTCAGTATTACCTGCGGTATCGCGTCCGCACAACAAGACTGGATGCCGGCCCGAATCTCCGGCTCGCCGTTAGAGAGACACTCGGCTTGACATCAGATCAACCCTTCACACGTGCCGATCTGCTTCAACTTGATTGGCTCGATCCCTATGAAATGGGCATACAAGATCTTCGCTGTATCGAACACGCTACGAACCTCAGATGGTTCTCTTTTGCCAGAAACGATGTTTCCGATCTCTCTCCGCTTGCCAACCTCACCAAGCTTCGGACGTTACTTGGCTGGAAAAACCCACGACTCACCGACATTTCGCCTTTAGCGAATCTTAGGCAACTCGAAACTCTTAATTTATGCGAAGTCCTTGGATCTCTGCCTTGACCATACCCCCTTTCTGATACACCTCATAAGCCGGATCCACAAGCATCACCATGGGTTCTTAGATTGCTCCCCATAAACGTTCATATTATAACGTCAGTTTGACTTAAACATTTCGTCCGTCTCAAGGTGCCGTTTTCGCGTGTCAAAAACATAAATTGTAGCACCAACTTTTAGTTTGTGGCGTATGCCGCGCAACCATAGGTGTCAATTTAAGAAAAAGTTACGCGCTGAATGCCCAGGCCCGGTAGGTTCGGTTTTGCGGTGTACTCACCCAAATGCGATCTGCATTCCTAACCGAACCGGAACTTAGCCAAAACTTTGTATTTTCAGCACCTTCTTTAGTCCCGTAGGGTTTATTTGCTTGGGTGTTTCTTCAGCATGTTTATAGAAGCGGTTGCAAACAAAGCCTCAGCCCTGTAAGGGCGGCATGTTTATATCTATAGTTCCCAAAATGCTGCCAAAAACCCCTAAATTGACGCTTATGGTGCGGTTTCCCAACCGCACCGGATTTTAACAGAAATCTTGTATACCGCAAGCCACCTCTTTAGTCCTAGAGGGACGGCATCTGTGTAGAAACATACATCAACCAAAAACCCAGGTTCCCCAGAGGGGCGGCATCTGTAGAGACGCTCCTACAAAGTACCGAGAAAAACCCCTAAATTGACACCTATGGTGGCGTATGCCGCGCAACCTCTCCCTGCGAGGCAAGTTTGCGGTACGAAGATACCGTGAAGAATGAACCACCCGCAGTTAGTTAATATCCTCCAGAAGCCGAAGAACTTTCTCAATGCGAGTTATGGCACCCGTATCACCTGCCTGTTTCGCAAGTCTCAATGCAGTTCGGAAATCCTGCTTCGCCTCCGATATGCGATCCAGTTGAACCTTCACAATTCCGAGATTGTAGTATGCTGTGGCATAATCAGGTTTTAGGCGGATGGCGATATCATAATCTGCGATGGCGGCAAAGTGTTGACCGAGGTGAACCTTCGTAGTTCCGCGATTGTAGTATGCTGTGGCATAATCAGGTTTTAGGCGGATGGCGATATCATAATCTGCGATGGCGGCGACGTATTGACCGAGGTCGTTCTTCACAATTCCGCGATTGAAGTATACATCGACATCATCAGGATTGAGGCGGATAGCGATATCATAATCTGCGATGGCGGCAAAGTGTTGACCGAGCTTGTACTTTGAATTTCCGCGATTGTTGTATGCATCGGCATCATCAGGTTTTAGGCGGATGAGGATATCATAATCTGCGATGGCGGCAAGGTGTTGACCGAGGTCGTCCTTCGCAAGTCCGCGATTCAAGTATGCCCCGGCAGAATCAGGTTTTAGGTGGATGGCCTGGGTATAGTCTGTGATAGCACCCTTATAATCACCCAAATGATACTTCGTATTACCCCACGTGAAGTAGGTTTCGGCAGATATAGAGCGATTGCCTTGTGCCAAAGGTTTCGCAGGTTTAGATTCGGGAAGTAGTTCCGTAAGGTACCTTGAAGGGATGGCGAAATTGAGATTCTGCCCACCTACAAGTGTCATAGAAGAGATACCGATAACCTCACCTTTGCTATTTAGCACGGGACCTCCACTGCTGCCCGGAGAAATGGGTGCTGTCATCTGGAGAAGTTCTTTTGTGTATTTATCGCGGCGACTGCTAATGATACCATCAGAGAACGTGCCTTCCAATCCTTTTGGATTACCCGCGACGTAAACCGTCTCGCCTATTTTTACATCACTGCTATTGCCGAGAGGTAGAGGCTTGATACCATACACCGTGACTTTTAGGAGAGCGAGGTCGTTCGTCTGGTCCGTCGCTGTGACACCTTCGATCGTGTAAGTGCTGAATTGACCGACCAGTTTTGCTGTGCCGCGTGCAGCACCTTCGATGACGTGGTAGTTGGTCGCAATCAGGTTATCCCGGACGAAGAAACCACTGCCAAACCCAAGAGGCAAACCATTGCTATCCTGCATCTCTAAGTAAACCGTAGCGGCTAACGCTTTTTCGGCAATCTGTGGGGCGGTCTGGGCAGGCACTGTGCTTATTGTGCAGAATATCAGCACTATCACAGGTATTATCAGAAGCAACTGCCACAATGATTTGTTCTGATGTTTCATCGAAAGTTCCTTTGTACCTTGATGCTAACGGTTTATACGAACAGATGTCAACCGAATTGCATAGCGACTCGAAACATAATGTCTCGCGAATCTTGCGTTTGGACGGTCCCGCCATGCTATAAACATAACACCGAATCCGTTTATTGAGGGTATTAACCAAATAATGGTATTGCGGCAGGAGGTAGGAACCTGCTTCGCCACGCACCATTACAATCAACGATAAAAGTGTACCACATTTCCTGAAAACAGTTAAGCAAAAATATTTCAAATCTCTTGCTTGACTTCTTCTGATAGACACCGTATCCTCATCTCTGAAAAACAATCAACCTGACCACCTCCGTATGCGGCGACTGGATAAAGCACGCAAGAAGGGGGGCTGGAAAGAGGAATCGAAACGAGATGTCGGTAGTGTAAAATGGGGATGGAAATTGCCACGTTTCTCAATGCTTCTCAACCGCATCTGATCAGAGTGTCCAATTATAGTAAAACCCGAAAATATGTTTACACTTTAAAGAGCAACAATTCCGTGAATACACTCGCTCGCTGGCGAGGTTTCCTAACCTCGCCAATGTAAAGTTAATTGTGGGTTTTACTATAATTCTAAAATCTACCATAAAAATGCTTCCGCAAAAACCTGAAACCATTGTTATTGACAATATCGCCGAACATCAACAAAACGCTGATCGCGAATCTCCAGGATAAAAGCGAAAGCAACATGCTACCAGGTCCGCGTAAAATTCATTCTACCGGTAAGTCCGGTTTCACCTTCCTCTTTTTTGGTCTCATATCCGACATATAAGCCGAGTGTATTATTTTCACCATAACCGATGTTCACTCGTCCACCAAAATTGAGAGCCCACAGACCGCCACCATCACCAAGACCCAGCACTGTTTCAAACTGTGGACCAACCGCGACAGTTTCGTTTAAGGCATAAGTAACGTAAGTACGGTTGTAGAGTTCATTAAGGCTTTCGTCATCAAATATGGACTTGGTCGTGTTGATTGTCCAGTGGAAACCGAAGATTTTACCGGCAGGTAGGATAGCAAAGATTTGCGGGTATAAGGCATAGGGACCGTCTGGACTGGCATAATCGAACCCAACTCCGAGCATCGGTGTTAGCAGCAGTGCCATGCTGTCATTCGCGATAACAGGGAATGAGACCCCTATGTCAAACTCACCCAAATGATCATTAACGTAGATATTGGAATCCAGTGAAACACTGCCGATCGGATGGCTTGCACCAATCAAGAAATAGGTGCCTAAACTATCAACATCGACTTGAAACCATCCCGTAATTTTCGGTTTTTCTGCCATCGGTTTTTCCTCCATCGCTTCACCTTCCATTTCATGACTGTCGGCAAAGACGATAGAGAAACTGACAATAGACATCAGACAAACGAGTGCGACGACAACAGTTAACCGAAAAAGATTGCTAAAAGCCTGCACACAGCAGACAATACGATTGTACATAAAAATCTCCTTGAGTGGATAGGACACCGACACAAGCGTCTTGCCCTTTATTTATATCAAAAGTGATTATAACAATTTACTGTTAACTACTAAACTTTGGACAATTTTAAGAATCTTCGTGTGATAGTTTGGATTCAATGGACATATCTTAGGCACTCCTCTAACTGGACATCTTCTCTATCAGGACTTACGCAATGGACGTTCGTCTCGACTATGTTCCGCAGGGTCCCCGTGCCCTGCGTGCGTTCATGTCCAGATGGGCACGAAAGCCGAAGCCATCCATCCCAACAGCGTTTTGATGCGTAAGTCCTATCTATACACATTCCGCCCCGCTGGGGAAACTAAAGAAGGGTGTTTTATTGCGTTTCTATAAACATTCCGCCCCGCTGGGGAAACCAAAGAGGGTATTTTTCTACGGGTTTCTTTGAGTTTGTAAACTCAAAGAAAATACAACAAGTTTTTACGAGAGCAGATACCGCCTTTTGAGAGATTTACTTGAATCGCTTGTAATACCAAATTAACTTGATTAGAAGTCTTTTGATCAAGTCAGCATTGCGAGGCACAGGGACCTCGCACTACAAATTGGGTTAATTTTGTATAAGTTGTCTAAACTTTAGGTTAACTAATTGAGAAGAAATTAAATTTTTGTTTGTAGCATTGTGGTCAGAACGGGCGATCATGCACTTCGCATTTGGGCGAGTACGCCGCAAAATCGCCCTACTACGAACCTAACCTATAATTCAGGCCATCTTGCAATTATCAGAAGCGGTTTCAACGTTATTAATTAGCTTGCCCGACTTGTTCCATAAGTTGTTCCAATTTATGCGGATCTTTGACACCTTTAGATGCTTCAATACCGGAACAGAGGTCTATACCGTGCGGACGGATCGTCTCAATCGCGGCTTTGACGTTCTCTGGACGAATCCCCCCTGCAAAGAAGACCGGTAGCGGACTCTCAGCGATGAGTTCAGCGGCAATATTCCAATCACAGGTTTTGCCAGTGCCGCCGTATCTCGGTTTTTCAAGACTCATATCGACGCTATCAAACAGGAGCAAATCCGCACCGGCATCCCGGTAGGCTTGCATCTCTGTACGGACAGCAGACACATCCACATTCTCTGGACTGCCCGCAGGCAAATAGACTGACTTCCAGAGTTGACATGTCACAGTGCGTTTAAGTGCTTCAACCTGTTGTGGAGACTCCTGTCCAAGAAGTTGAACGGCGGACGGGTGAACCTGCGACACCACTGCTTGGATGTCGGATGTTGTGCGATTGTATAGCAAAAGGACAGTTGGGATAGGGCTCGCGCTTGCGATTTCGACAGCTTGGACAGTGGAGCGTGTCCGTTCGGATACGGCGACATCAACTAAGACTCCGGCGTAATCCGCGCCTGCGTCAGCAGCAAGCCGAGCATCATGAATAGAGGTTATGCCACAGATTTTGACACTGCAGCGGGATTCTGGGGTATTGCGTTTAGATTCTTGCATATCTGTAACACCTATCGGAACCCTTTTCTTTTAGCAGGTAGCAATGCTTTAAAAGCTTCTGGTGATTTCTTTTTTAATCGGTTTATCTGCCGCCTGATAAGTTTCCGGGTTTCCTTATCTTCCTCTATCAATGTCATCAAGAGTAGCATCCGGGCCTGTGCTTTTTCCGGTACCGCAACCAGCCGATCAAGAATTGCATCTATATTTGCCTCTACCTCATCTGGTTCCAGAAAACGGCGCAGTGACCATGACAACATAACCGCCATATAGATTTCATCTTCAGATTCGGAACTAACTAACTGTTTAAGCACGCCCTTTGCGTGCTCCTGCAAAAAACCGCTGTTAAAAGAGAGATCACTTAAGGTTAGTGCAATAAAGTCAGACACAATACTGGGGATATTAGAATCTGAGGAATTTATGATTTCTTGGAATTTATCACGAACCCGCGGCGCGTAACGAACCGCATTTTCAATACCGTAGAGATGGCGTTGGGCTGGTGAGTGCCACCCAGCTTGCAACAACCGTCCTCCAAGAAGTTTACAAAGCTCTTCAGTAGGAGGGAATTGTGCTTCCAAGTCTGTTATCAGTCCCTCATTGGAATATGAATAAATCCTTTCTAATAGAACTTGACTTATTTCTCTCCGTAAACCGATATAGAAAAATGCAATCTCCCCCCAAATGTCATTAAAATAGGTGTCCACAATCACGTCGTTCAGGTTCTCAATGTCTTCTCTATTTTCGTGAATGTAAAATGCGGCAAAGTAATCCAAGAAGGACCTATGTTTGAAAATCACTTCTGCATGCCCATTCAGGATGCCCGCTCTCTCTATTTCTCGTACAAAACCCTCAAGCGTTTCTGGGCTCCATTGGTACTCTGCTGCGTAAGAATTGAGAAATCTTTCAAACTCCTCGCGAGGCATTGCCAATCTGTTTTTGCCCCGAAACTCGTGATAAGCAAGGTTGCCGAGAAATTTCTTTTTAATGAGGTAATCAAATAAAACGCCAATTCCCCTATCTTTATCTTCCCTACCGAGTACCATGTCAAAAAAGCGATCATAGAGTTCTGTTACTGAAGCAGGGACTTCCTTATGTTCCTCAACCAACTCAACAAGCAGCATTAAAGAGAGCGGCACCAAGAGAATCTGTGCCTGGATTTTTTCAAGACTTTCTTTCATAGCCTCTAAAGTGTTCCCATCGCCTATCAATTTGGAAACCATTTTTAACGCCTGACCGAATTCAAATGGGAGCAACTCATACTTCTCATATTTCTGGGGCAATGTATTAAGGATGTCAATTTTCCGGCTAGTAAGGATATAAGAGCACCCGATTACGTCTGAGAACTGATCCAATTTATTAATGAAACCACTTCGGTGGCAGGGTTCAATTTCGTCTAACCCATCAACGATCATAGCATCTACTTTGAAACGACCTTTGGTTTCTTCAGACTCAAAGTATGCAGTCAGAAAATCTTCTGCTGATCCTACTTCCAAGAACTCCCTTGCAGTAACAAACACAGGGACGGATATATCTTCACCAGATTCACCTGGTTTTTTTAACAGCCGCTTATAAGCATCTTGATACATATCAATTGCTAATTTCGTCATCGCGCCTGTTTTGCCGGTCCCCGGGTCGCCTAATAAAATCAGTTTTTTCTGATGCTTAGAAGAAATTTCTCGTAGATGTGAGAAGGAAAATTTTCTTTTTTTCCAAATTGCTCTTATACTTTTTTCGTCAAATTCAAGAGGGGCACTGAGTGGTCTAATTAAAGGAGCAACAAAGTACTCGGATAAATTGTTACCTGATTCCCTTCGCCGATGTTTCTCTTCAAGCTCGTGGTTTTCTTTTGTAAGAAATCGGCAATTTGTCCTTCAAAGAAAATCTGCGGATAAAATTTGGTAAAATTATTGATGAGCCACTCTATATCGAAAATCTCAATTTCTGATGCAATTTCGCTTGTCAACCTTCTTCGCGCATTTTTACTAAAATCACCGGCTAACACAACGAAAACTTTGGACACCGGTAGATCTTCAAGGATTAACTTCGTTTCGGCAGGATGTGTTAAGGCTTGCTCGATCTGACTCCTAATTTCCCCGAGCGTTTTCTCGTCCCCCTTCGATAGCACAGTTTTAGTTCGCGATTTCAGGTCATCAACATCACCGAGCGTTTTACCATTTATACGCCCGCGTTTGACGACAACACCAATAATCTCTTTGGTAAAGTTATCAACTTTAACTATAACGAGATCTTTACCAAATTCCTGTGTACCGTGGGTAATTTCAACCGTATAATCTGGCTGCATTGCCTGGAACAATTCTTTAAGAAACGTATGCAGATCCGTTTCCTTATATCCCATAATGATTTGTCGCCGTAATGCTTTTGGTAGAGCTTCGGCTCTTTTTTTCAAATTCATTTTGGAGTTCCTTTTTTGAGATCCGGTTTTATATTGGCTTTGGTTAATGTTACCTTAAAAACTTGGGTGGTTTCAACGTTTTTTGGTAAAGTCGATGCTGTCCTTCGGAAACCATTTGTGTCCGAAGAGTGAGCCGGCAAGGGAACCTATCCCGACCGATTTATCGCTGAAGTCAGAAAGCGCGCTATACAAACACCGTTTGCCGATCAGCATCCGAATAACAGATAATCATCGTCACGGGTTGCCAGCCGGTGTTGACAGCGTTATGTTTGACATTGCGCGGAATACGCAACATCATGCCAGGCCTGAGCGGGATGATCTCATCTCCCAACTTGTGGTCGCACTCACCGGAGAGTACATAGATGAGTTCCTCACAGTTCGGGTGGTAGTGGGTAGGATTCCCTTCGCCAGCGTTAATGTAGACGACTCCGAAAGTCATCTCGGCTTCTGGGTCAATCTGATCATTGCAGAGCCATTTAATCGCGCCCCAAGGGAATTCGAGGGCACCGGCATCATTGCTATTAGTTAAGGTTATTTCCATAACGACTTCCTTTCTATCTTCCGAATTCAATCATACCTCGAAACAAGCCAAACATTGCGTAGCATAATCCTGCAATCCGACCGTCGGTTTTTCTTGGAGATAACCGACAGGCGCGCAGATAGCCCGCACACTATGAATTTGCATATCAAGTGCCCGATGCGTATGCCCGAAGAGGACATGCGTGACACGCTGTTCCTCTAAACAGAGGGTCCCAAGACGTTTACTTCCCATGAATGCGCGAAAGAAATCCCACGGCAGTTCACCACGGTAACGAATACACTCCTGAAAGGGAACGTGGTGCGTAACAACAACGATACGTGATACATCACCTCGGACGGAGGTAATCTGTGCTTTAAGTTCTGACTCAAAACGCCGAGCAATAACAGAATCCGTCCCCGACCATTTGGCGTAGCGTTTATCGTTCCAGACTGCTCCCATTAACTCTTTTTCTGCATATTGGGCATCGGAAAAGTCATACCCGTCCGGTGCGAAACTATAATCGTACCAACCGATAGTCCCACAGAAACCGATCTGTTCCTTGATGAAAGGTTCATCCATGAGTGGGTGAAACCCACACTCATAACAGAGTGTTGAAATAATCTCACATTTCTGTTCGCTTGTGACATCAGGTGTCTCAATTGCCCAGATGTCATGATTACCGGGGACAAATAATTTCTCACATGCTAAATCTGCAAGATGAAATGCGTTAAGTGTTTCAGATAGTTGAACTAAATGACGTGCCAGATCTCCTGCAAGCACGAAGACATCAAGTTGTGCTGCCTTCACAGCATCAATAAGATGTGGAACGAGTGCTTTGTTCAAAGGCGTAACGTCTGTGTGCAAGTCTGAAATGAGTCCAATTTTCATTAGCACCACAACCCGTTACACAAGGCATCTGATTAATTACATTGATTTCTGTGTTAAGTTTTTGAAAACCTCGTCCAAAAAGATACGGATACCGCTGTCATCATCACCTTGGTACTGCTGACGCTGGCGTTCCAGCGCTTGCATTGAAGGCGCGTCACCGATCTTGGCAATTGCATCAACAAGCGTGAGTTGAATTGCGGGTTCGCTGGTATTTTCCAACGCTGTGATCAGACGATCCCGCGCCTTAATTCCGCCGATGCCACCGAGTGCGGAAGCGGTAATGTCTTTCGTGCTGGTATCCTCACTTTCAAAAGCGACAATGAGTGCATCAACAGCAGGTTCGCCTATCTGCCTGAGTGCTACCCCGGCTTGGAAACGGATACCCGGAATTTCTGCTGGATTTTCGAGAACAGCCACAAGCGTATCAATCGCAGAAACCGGTTTAAGCATTCCGAGTATTGCGAGGCAGGCACGTCGAATTTCCTGATCCGGTTCTACCTCAATTGGGATGTATTCTTGTGCCAGTTCAGCAAGCTGACCTTCGTTAATTTTTTGATAGAGTGCCTCAGATCTGTGTCTGAACTGTGTTCCGAAAGGAGCTTTGAGGGTAGCAGTATTCTCGTTTCGGTCTACGGTAAGCAAGCCAAGAATTGCAGCCGATTCCAATTGCTGCGCCTGAAGGCTATCGGCAGGAAGTTCGTTCACATCCGCGCTCTGGAATTGCTGGAAGAGTTGGTTTAAGACGCTCAATTCGACGAGACGCTGTAAACTGCTAATTGACGCTTTCCGGAGCGAAAGCTCTGTGCTATTCCTGAAAATATCTACCAGTGGTTCAATCGCACGGGTATCCCCTAAATCACCGAGTGCGTTTACAGCGGCAATTTTCACACCTATCAATTCAGAGGTTCGGAAAGTAACCTGCTGTTTGGAGAGTTTACCGAGTGTCTTCTTATAATCATCAAGGCTATAAATCTTGCGTTCATCAACAATTTTTTCAACAATGTCTCCTACCTGAATATCCGTATTTGCAGCGGGAGTTCCAAGCTGAATCTGCTTAACGCGCACGGTGCCACTCCCTTCAACATCCAACCCGACCTTATCTCCACGTCTACGGAGGGCAATGCGGAGTGGTGGTTTATCTTTTAAATAAAGAATGAAGTTATTATCTTCCTCTAATCCCCTTTTTACCGCACTGTTAAAGTCGCTGGTACTTCGGATAGGATATTCTGCGATCACATAAGAGATAAGTTCGCCCCTCTCAAGTTGCGCCTTATCTGCGGGTCCATTCGGGGTGGTTTCTAAAACAACGACGCCACTCGTTGACCAACGGTCTTTGAGGTCGCTGTCTAACTGCTGCAACCGTATTTGCAGGCGTTCATCGTAATGCTGGTTTTCACAGCCGAGCCCTACTATTAGTACGAAAAATGGCACGATAAACATCAAGTATCGGGGTTTGTCAAACCTTGTTATTTTTTTTAGCATATAGGCTTCCTTCCATTTAATAGCATGTTTCGGCTTGCAAACTGCGCCGAGAGATGCGAGTGCGACTCGCGATTCAATTAAGAGGAATAGCGACATCTCGACTGCTCTGCTCTTTCAAAGTGTCTAAGAGAGGTCCGACAACTTTTTCGTCGCCGAGTACTGCCAATGTGCGGATCGCATCAACGCGTAGCGATGACCCTTTGTTTTGCACAATTCTGACTAACTCTGGCACAGCAGCACCGCCGATTTTCCCGAGGGCTTCCACAGCCAATTGGCGGACCTCGGGTTCCTCCCGATCGCGTTTCCACTTAGCAGACCCGGATTCAATGAGTCCAGCGAGTGCGGGAATAGCCTCTTCGCTGCCGACCTCGCCAAGTGCCTTGACAGCATTCAAGCGAGTTTCCGTCCGCCCGTGTTCGAGAAGTTTCACCAAGATAGGTACAATCATGCCTGGGTCATCTTTACCAAGATGCCCGAGTACCCAATGTGCATTGTGTCTATCGCGATTATCACTGGACTTAATCGCCTTTTGGAGTTGACTGAGGAGTCGCTTCCTATCACCTTGCTCATAGACGCGTTTCAGCGCGTCAAGTGCGGCGTTTTGGATATCCAGATCATCGTCGCGAAGTGTTTCAAAAACGAGCCTCTCAAGATACTTGCCTTTTTCTGTTTGATAGGCAAGGAACATCTGTTTACCGCGCTCAGTGATCGATGCTGCCTCCCAATCAGGCGTATTAGGCTCGTAAAACTCCTGAGAATCATAAAATCCAAGCAGATAATGTGCTTCAGCGTTATCCGTCGGTTGCTGCAGCGCAAGTTTAAATTCTCGGACAGCGCGTTCCTCTTTGCGGCGTTTATCCGATTTAATCAATTCTTTGCCCTTCGCGAGATTTTCGTTCTGGGTGCCGCATCCAACACTAAAAAGGACGAGTACAAAGGCAAGCCAGATTTTCTTCATATTCAATTCTCCTAAGCGGTCAGCGCGAGAGGCACCTGCATTCTCAACGCGGTTCAAGCTTCACTGGATTAAAAGTTCGTAGGGACAACTGTTCCGCAATTTCGGCTGGAGGTTCTTGCAAATTCTCCTGTTTGTAGGCACAGTTTGCGGATGCGCGCCTTCTAAAACGAGTGTGCTCATAAAAGTGCACCTACAACACAGTAAGAAGCATGAGTTCTTCAGATACTATTAAGTATCAAGCAGTTCCTGCTGCTCACCACCTGCCTCAACGGATTGGTTTTCCTCTTCATCCTCGTCTGTTTCTTCATCTTCTTCAGGTGCCGATTCAAGCGATTTTTGGAGGACAACAAGCGGTTTTTCAATGAAACCCCAATCCTTATATCTCTGTATGACAGGTGCTTCGGAGGACGGCAGTTCAATTTCGAGAGTTTTTACGCCATTCTCTGCCGCTGTGACCTCAGCAGCCTTCATGAGGTGATCAGCTACCCCTAATGGTCGAAAAGGCGCAGACACAGCAAGATCTCCCACTTCTGCGACTTCAGGGTCAACGGCATCCCGCTTTATGGAAATTTGTCCGATCGGGTACCCGCCGACTTCTGCGACAAGCCGGTGTGTGTGACTCTCCTCCGCCAAATCGGCTTCCAATTCTTTCGTAACCTGCGTTTGGGTTTTTTCAGGGAAACAATATGATTGTAAATGCGTTGCATCTTCTTTCTCAGCCGAGCGCACGTTAAGGGCACCAGCCAAATTGAAATCTTGATTTGCCATGTGATTCTCCTTTGTTGTTATCAGGCTGCCGGTACCTCCACACATTGTGTGGTAGTTAGTACGTTTACATATCCGGCATTTATATATGTTATACCATTTCTAATATATTATATTTCATTTATGGCAGATATTTCCTAAATAAGGTGCTATCCGTGTAAGAAACCCCCTAAATCCCCCTTATCAGGGGGACTTCTGGAGATTACTTGTTATGAAAACCATACAAATAGAAATGGTATTATCATACCATTCTAATATAGATTATCTTACACTACAAGTATTTTCTTAGAGGCACTCAGTTGTCAGTTATCATACCAAATCTGAAAAATAAATTCGCATTTCAGAGATTTTGAAACTCATAGGAGGTTTCCGCATGTAAGAGGCGCAATAATGCACGTCGCATTTGGTCGAGTACGCCGCAGAATTGCGCGACTACGAACCGGTTTTCGTTAATGAGAAACGTTTATTCAGAAATAGTATCAGTTGTCGGTAGGTGAGATTGCAAACCTCGCCAGCAAAGGGTATTTGCGTAAGTCCTGTTTTCAAAGTAATGCCATCTGAAAGCAAACTTACGAGGAAAGCAATACCGCATCTTCCGCTTCGGCGTTATCTGAATTCTCATGCGTAACAGGCGGCGACGCTTCAACATCAACAGCATCTTCTGCTGTCATTTCATCAAGGTTTTCCTGACCGATTCGCAATTGTCGCTCGGCATCAACAACGTCTCTGTTAATTTTTCCAATGCATCGGTTGAGTTTATCGACGAGCGCATTATGTCCAGCCATAGCACGGCGAATTTGACGGAGCTGATCAATAACGAGTCGGAAGGTTCGGACAAAGTCACCAGCATCCAAACGGGCATATTGTTCAAGTTTGTCAAATTCACAACCGCGGCTCCACGCCAGCATCGCGGTACAAAGCTGAAGTTCCAACATAGGCGTAATTTCTGTTACCTTATGTTTGACCTCTAAATGCTGGATAAATGAGATTTCAGAGTTGACAGCATATAGTATCTCCAATAAGCGTTCATCCTTGAGAGGCTTAAAGTAACCGTCCTTACGCGGTTCAAAGACGATTGCTGCCATGAGGCAGTTAATTTCGTCCTCTGTAAGTTTTTCAAAAACGCCGCTAAACAGCAATTGGGTCAATTGGACTTCATACCCATAGATATGTGCGGCGGTACTCCCGCGAGGTAAAAGTGTTTGCGCTTCAGTATAACCCAATTCTTCAAGCACCTTAAGACGCGCTGCTATTTGCTGCCTCGGATCATTCTCAATATAAGTCGTTCTCTTTTTAATTTTCTGAAGTTGCTCTTCCTCTTTACGGATAGTTTTATATCTCTCTGTGCATGTTTGCAGGTGCTGACATTCCTCACAAAGGCTCTGCTCGCCAGTGGTTTGAAAACGCTTTATCTCCTCGTGAATAGTCCTTAATCTCTTCGTGCTCTCCTTCTTCCGTTTCTTTCCCTTTGCGATTGCCTTGATTTGTGCCATCTCTACATGCAAACGCTGAATATTTTTTCCGAGATCCCGCTTGTGGCGATAATGCTTCCCAATTTGCTCGCTTCCATCAATACCGTCGTGGATGCATTCGGGTTCCGGTAGTGTCTGAAGTTTCTCTGTTTTAACCTCAATCTGTTTATTGAGTTCCGTCACCCGTACACGGTTTTGATGGTTGCTCAAACTCATCGTGTAGACATCGTATATATCATCGCCATATTTCTGATAAAGATTGAGAATACTGGAATATGAGAGATTAAACTGACTCTCTATCGGCTCTATCTTATCAGCAACGACGCCTTTAATCTCACCTGAATCGGCATAAGCGGGTACAATTTGGGCGTAAACGTAACCGATAGTATCAATACCGCGTCTGCCAGCACGTCCGGACATCTGGTGATACTCCCGCGCTTTGAGGTAACGGAACCCAATACCATCAAATTTTTCGAGGCTATCAAAAACCACAGTACAGGCGGGCATATTAATACCGACAGCAAAGGTTTCGGTGGTAAAGAGGAGCTGAATCAATCCAGAAGTAAATAACCTTTCTACGACCTCCTTAAGCGTGGGTAACATACCGGCGTGATGGTAGGCGATCCCGCGGCTAACGAGTCTACGAAATTCAGTAATCTTCTTCTCCTCAACGATGTCAAACTGGACGCAAAGTTCGTCAAATTGCCTTAAAATCTCTGTTTTCTGTCTTTCATTAAGCAACTGCAACTGCGAACCAAATACCAATGAAGATGCGTTTTCTTCACAACCCTTTCGGCTAAAACAGAAATAGAGGCAGGGGAGCTGCTTCTCACGATGGAGATGTGGAATGAGCCGTGTCTCTGTGAAATCAGACGGAAGTGCCTTTACAGGTTTATCATCAAGTGGATCGGATTTTCGTTTACGTGACTCGGTCTTTGCTCTGTTGCGAAGTGCAGCGATATGCTTTATACCACCAATACCGTAATTTTTAAAATAGAGGTGATGCTCCAAAGGGACCGGACGTTCTAATTCTTCGACGATCTCAATGTTAATATCTCGGACGCTTTGCATCCATTCTGTGAACGGGTTGATGTTCGGAATCGTGGCACTTAGACAGACAAATTTAATATGCTGGGGTGCGAAGATGAGGCTCTCTTCCCAAACGGTGCCGCGCTCAATATCGTTAATATAGTGAATTTCGTCAAAGATGACGTAAGAGACATCCTGTAAACGTTCAATGTCGTCAAAGATGGTATTTCGGAAAATCTCAGTCGTCATCAATAGCACTTGGGCATACGGATTTAGCACCACATCGCCTGTAACGATGCCAATTTTGTCGCCGTATTCAGCATAAAAGTCCCGATATTTCTGATTACTGAGGGCTTTGATCGGTGCGGTATAGATAACGCGGCGGTTTTCCTCAAGGCATTTTTCGACAGCATATTCTGCGATAACAGTTTTGCCGGCGCCTGTAGGAGCAGTGACAATAACCGAGGTATCCCGATTAATTGCCGCGATCGCTTCCTCTTGAAACCGATCCAATTGTAACCCTTTATAGAGCATTCAGTTCTCCCTTATATTCCAGTGCCTCTCCGTGTAGTGTCCAAGCAGTTTGAGGCATTATATTATAAACAATTCTAATAGATACGGTGTTTTTTGTCAAGGGAATTGTTTTTAGTTCATTTACCCCCATTTTTTTGTGAGTATAGACTATAGTTGTTATAGGTTGTGATATGTGTAAGAAAGTCAATAGGTTGCTAGGAGTGTATCGCCTCTGCATCGACAATCTTCAATAGAAGTCAGGAGTGCTTGAGAAGTCCAAGTCTGCATCAAGACATCCTTAATGAGGGTAATCACAGCATGAAGTTTGCGTTGCGTATTGCGATGCTCCGCGACGGGTTGTATGTCTTTCTGATAACAAAGAAATGTCAGTCCATAAGTCAGACAGGCAATGAACCATAGAAGTGCGATGCGTGCTTTCTGTGGCTTTTTCAAAACGATGTGTCGGAACCCGAAGCGGGTCTTGATGTCTCTGAACCCGTGTTCGATTTGCATTCTACGTTTGTAGCATTGATGGATTTCAGCGTCTTGATAAACATTTGAGATGAGATACATCGGTTCTTTGAAGGCGGGGTCTCTGACGACACAAAGGTTGAGTGGGATCTGGTGTTTTTGATGATAAAGCACGTTTGAATAGCCGCCGTTGTCCATGTCATCAAGTTTCTTTGTGTTCCCTCGGTGGGTGATGCCAACGTTGCGACAGATACGCATGACGAAGGCGATGTGCTTTGACTTGAGAAAGTCAATGACGTATTGTGCGCGTGCGAACCCTCGGTCAAAGACGAACAAGGGTTTCTGTTTTTTATTTCCGAGAACGCTGAGTGTCAGAGCATTGACTTTCAGACAGAAGTTCTGAATGAGGGTATTATGACTTTTATAGGTCATGTTTCGGATCTCTTCATCTTCATAAACCACCCAAAAGATAGGTATGGCACGGTTTCTAAAAGGTATAGATGCGACGAGTGCTTTCCATCCGTTAGGGAGGTCGGTCTCATCAACGAGCACATAGAAGTAATCTTGTGTCCTTGGTTTCCAGACCCAGCGACAGACGAAAAGACACCACGCCTCCATGAGGGCATCAAGGGGTAAAGGTGTTTCAAGAAACCGCAGCAACCGTTTTTGTTTCGACTTCTCTTTTTTCACGACGATGGGCAGACGCGCGGCGATGGCGTTGATGCGAAACGTTTTCGCAACAGCGACTGCCAAGATAACGAACAGTAGGTTTCGCAGGCTCGTTTTTTTCACATCAACATCCTTGAAAACTTCTGAAAAATGTGTTATCATTTTCTTTGGATGGACCCATTTGGGGGTATATCCACATTTCATAAAATACCTCCATACGTTTTTTACACTTTCTGTAAAAAATTTTCTGTTCTGTATGGAGGTATTTTATCACAACATCCCTGACTTCCCTATACTTTTTCTTTCAATACCCTTTCAACACAACCCTTAAAAAGAAAATGGGGGTAAATGAAAATTGTTTTTAGCCATCGGTTTCCATCAGCAGTCAGTGGTCAGTGAGCGTCGCGACCGGGAGGTCGCTCCTACAACGAAAACAATCAGAAAATCGGGAAAAAATCGAAAACTGAATGGCTCTCAGGGTCATTTAGTTTTAAACAAATTCTCGGATTGTCTAAATTTTTGGATCCTCTTTTTCAAGTCCGGCGCGGTTCCAAACCGCGCCTACCGGGCCTGGGGGGTCCAAAATCGGGCTAAAAACCGAAAACTAAATAGCCCTGGAATGGGTCTGGTTTTGCAGGGTCATTTAGTTTTAAACAAATTCTCGGATTGTCTAAATTTTTGGATCCTCTTTTTCAAGTCCGGCGCGGTTCCATGAAGATTAAAATATTAATTCGGTAATATTGTTATTCGTGTTATCCTATTGCCAAAGGAGGTATTCTCTGATGGCAAAACACCATAAGTTGGAGTTAACTGAAGGCGAAATACAAGCCCTCGTTGATCTTCGGGATAAAGGCGAACCGGCTTATCTTCGAGAGCGTGCGACAGCGTTGTTGAAAATCCATGAAGGCTTTTCTCCACATGAAGTCGCCCGCAGAGGTTTGTTGAAAAAACGCGACCCCGATACCGTTTATGCTTGGCTGCGTCGGTATCGCGAACACGGTATTAGCGGGTTGTCTAATAAACCTGGTCGAGGTCGCAAACCTGCTTTTTCACCTAAGTCGCCCGAAGAAGCCGGGTCGGAACTCTTAGTGGCAATCGGTCAGGATCCGGGAAGCGTCAATGAGCATCAAACGCGCTGGACGCTCCGCAGTCTCGGTCAGGTCGTGCCGTGGCTTGAGGGTCTATCGCTCCCCGGCATTCATCAGATCTTCTCACGCTTGGGTCTCAGCTATAAGCGTGCCAGAGAATATCTGCGGAGTCCTGATACCGATTATGCTGAAAAACTTTCTCGCATCAAGCAAGCGTTAGAAGAAGCCCGTGAAAACCCAGAAACTTGCGTTGTCGTTTACCAAGACGAGTTTAGTTTCAATCTACAACCGAGAGTCGCAAAAGACTGGGCGGAGACAGGGACGAAATGTCCTTTGGCACGCCAGAGTTATCTCCCAGAGGAGACCTGCTATGGCATCGGGGCGCTCAACCCACACACCGGAGATGTTGTTTATCAGCAAGTCAAAAGCTGCACGGTTGTCGCACTCCATACATTTTACACCCAGATTTGCCAACGCTACCCAAACGCTGAACGCATCTATTTGATCCAGGACAATCGGGCGATCCACTTTCACGCGAATCTTATGGCAGCACTTCTGCCACAGACGACGAGGTTTGTTAGACCGACCCCACCGAATTGGAGCGAGAAACCGTCAAAGAAAATAGGCAAACTTGAGAAACTCCCTATTGAGATATTGCAGCTCCCGACGTATGCCTGTTGGACGAATCCGATTGAGAAGTTGTGGCGCTGGGCGCGTCAAGCTGTCATACATCTGCATCGTCTCAGCAATGACTGGACAGCCCTTCAGGAGAAAGTCAGCGACTTCATGGAACAGTTCAAAGGCGGGTCACAGGAGTTGCTACACTATGTCGGATTATTACCGAATTAATTATTTAATCTTCATCAAACCGCGCCTACCGGGCCTGGGGGGTCCAAAATCGGGCTAAAAACCGAAAACTAAATAGCCCTGGAATGGGTCTCAGAGCCATTCAATTGTCAGATTCTGTTTTTTGCATAATTTTTAGTGCTTCTGTAGGGTGTGCGGCGAAAAATCGGAACGTCTTTGCGATGCGTGTATATCCACAGATGCGCAGGAGTGTTAGCACGGTATTGCGCAAGGCTGCCATGACTTGGGGAATGTTGCCACAACGCACCTGTGAGGCATCCTCACCCATCAGCACGTCGCGTGTGCGATGGGAGAGATTTTCTATTGCCCAATGTCCCCGCCGGAGTTCCAATAAGCGTTTGGCAGATGCTCGCTGTGGCGATAAACTTGTAATGCCATACTGGGTGTGGTGAGTTATCTTCTGGGTGCGTATATGCTTCCGCTGTGATCGATATTCATAGACTTGCGCAAGTCCCGGCCAAGTCAAGTGTTCATTGAGCAAAGTGGAAGTCGTCAAGGTTCGGGTTGTAATGTATCCATGTGCCTTTTCTACAGCGGAAAACGTGTCGGTGTGTGCCTTGTTTTCCTGATGCAGTGTTTCAAATGTGCGTGCTTGATAGACTTGGGGGTCAACGTCAGTTTTCGGTGGTATTTCGGGTGTGAAGAGACGTTTTATATCTTCATAGGTCTGTTTCTGATTGGCTTTGACAGGTAAGACATAATCGGCTTTTTTTTCACACAGCGTTTGGCAAAATGCCTTCTGTGTCAGGAGGGCATCTGTTGTGATGATCTTTCCGGAGACATCGAAAGTCTGAAGGATCTGTGTTGCGATAGGTATCTCATTTGTTTTGGCATCGACAGGTTGCTGTGTGAGGGTGATGCCGAGTTGATGAGAAACGACGGACAACAGATGTGTAATCTTGGCATCCTGTTTATCACTCCCGCATAAGGTTTTGCCATCTATGGCGAGAGCTTGTGTATCGGTTTCCGGGGGTAAGTCTTCAAAGACAGTTATTGCCCACTGCGTGAGTTTGTTTTCCAAAGCGGTGGCATCAAGGTCTTTGAAAACATAATGGAGTGTTGAGGCACACGGTGTCTTTCTGCGTCTGAATCCGAGTGCTTTTGGGAGATCTGCGTGATAAGTGCGTCCCCATTGGGCAATGGCAGCATAACTTCGAGAGCCACACATCATAGCGATCACGGCGAGTCCGAGGATGGCAGAGAGTGGGTGTCGTTTGCCTTGATTGTTGCGAGAATCGGGGACTTCTGCTAATATGTCAAGTAAGTGGCGGGACGTTGTTTTCGTCATGGTTCACCTCAAAATATGTGGTTGTATAATGAGGTGTATGCTATCAGAAATAGCGTGAAAAGTCACGCTATTTCTGATAGCATAATTTACCTTTACCTCTGTGAAGCCACACCGACAATTGAATGGCTCTGGAATGGGTCTGGTTTTATCTTGACACTATCTGCTTTCTATGCTATCATGCTATAAGAGCATCTATGCCGCGCGCTATCTCAACATTGGAGGAAAATCATGCAAGACGGTAAACGGATACGAAAGCGACACCGACACATCTGGATAAAGCGAACTCTCGGGACTCTGATATGCATCGCACTCTGCGGTGTTATCGCGTGGGCGCAAAAAAGTAGCGATGAAGACGAGAAAGGCATCACCTTGGCAGACCTCGGTGTAACAGAAGCACAGCAAACCGAACTTGAAACATTGTGGAAACTGAAACGCCAAAAGCAGATTCGAGCCATCGAAGACTTGAAAACTTTAAATCGGCTTGCAAGAGATTCGCTCGCCGAAGAAGCAGAGATTCAGAAGACACTGGTGCGATTTCGCATGAAACGCAAAGAAACACAACAACAGATTGAGGAAATCGAGGAAGGGCTGCTTAAAACGCTACCGGTCCGAGCACAACTCCACTTAACACTCTTAGGTGTGCTGGACAACGGTATTCCGCCCAGAGTAGCAAAGTTGCAAACCAGCAAGAAAACGGATGAAACACCACAGCAGCCAAAATAAAAAAGTGGAGGATACCAGACTTGAACTGGTGACCTCTTGCATGCCATGCAAGCACTCTCCCAGCTGAGCTAATCCCCCACACTATAGATTATTTAATTATACTATACATTTCCAAGAAATGCAAGAAAAATTTGCCCTATTTTAGAAAAATGACGAAAACCACGAAAAGCGATCCATTTTTCTCCTTCGCGAATCTTGATAATGACGAAATGCAGCTTGCAACAGGTGCGCTCCTTATCGCTCAAAGCGAGTACCCTGAACTTAACATTGAGGCGTGCCTCCACCAATTGGATAAAATGGCAGACACCGTTCGGGAACGGATCCAAGATGCAACACTGCCGGAGCAGCACATTGCTGAACTCAATCGCTATCTCTTTGAAGAAAAAGGGTTCACCGGAAATACTGAGAATTACTATGCTTTAGGTAACAACTTCCTCAACGTTGTGCTGAAAAAAAAGACAGGTATCCCGATTACGTTAGGCGTTGTCTACATTGAAGTCGGTAGGCGTGCTGGATTGCCGCTCATCGGTGTAAATTTCCCAAGCCATTTCCTTGTTAAATACCAACGTGAACATTTAGATATTCTGCTCGACGTGTTTGAAAACGGAATGTTCATGGATGATGATAGGCTCCGGACAAGACTTCAAACGAACTTCGGTGAAGAAGTGCCATTAGAACGGAATATGTTAGCCGAAGCCACGGATAAGGAAATTTTAGCACGTATTTTACGGAATCTGACGCGTGCCTACACACTCCTTGAGCAGTACGACAAAGCCCTCACCGCGGCTGAACGTATCGCATGGTTGCTGCCCAATGCTGCTGGCGATTATCGTATACGTCGGTTACTTATACTATAAAAACCGTGCGTATAGTGAGAGTATCACCGCTTTTGAGACATATCTTCAACTTGCGGGGGAAACACCGGACACCGCAGCAGTGGAGCAAAATATACAACATCTCCAAAAACTGCTCTCGCGCTTGAATTAATTATGGTAATACAAGATTTCTGTGCTTCTTTACAGAGCCACTCAGTTTTCGGTTTTCTGAGCGCATTATCGGGGATAAGTGCGCGGCTATCCGCATAAATCGGGTTACAAACCCTCCGACAAGAGCGATTCGTGACACTTGAATGGCTCTGGCTTCTTTATCAAAAAACTTGACATAACACAGATAAGAGGGAAACAAAAAACATGTTTATGAAAACTGAAATTAACACAGAAAAATTAAATCCAGATTCACCGTTTTTCAAAAATGCCCTCGCACCGGTCCGCGATGAACGCACCCTTCTGTCTCTACTTGATAATCTCGGTAAGTTGCCAGAGGGCTTTAACGGCGAACTATTTGTACCCTTGCTTGAGCACGCGAACCCGAAGATTCGCACGCTTGCTGTAAAAAATGTGGGTAAACTCAAAGATGAAAGTTTCCTAACGAAACTCTCGCGATTCGCAGCCGCCGAAAATAACACATTTGCCCGTCGTGAAGCAATTTCCGCAATCGGACGCATGAGAAGCGAGAAGGCAATACCAATTTTGACGCACTATCTTACTGACACGGATCCGAAAGTTATCTTACAATCTGTGCGTGGGCTGCTCTACTTCAAGCAAAAACCCGAAGTTCAAATCGCGTTAGACTCGCTACGCGAACATCCTAATGAGCTTATCCGAGAACATCTTGCTAGTGAAGTGAAGAACAAAAGAACGCAACGAGAAAACGGAAAAAAAGATCCACATTACCCAACCAGCCCAGATGCCCTCAAAAATGTGATCGTCCATGCCGACGTTCAAAAAGCACTAAAGTTAATTCCTGATGAGTCAATCCACCTTACTTTTACGTCTCCGCCCTATTACAATGCGCGTGATTATACGATCTATCAGAGTTACGAGGCTTACCTTGAATTGCTGACAACCATCTTCAAAGAAACACACCGTATTACCAAAGAAGGAAGGTTCTTTGTGCTTAACACTTCGCCTGTTATTGTGCCACGTATTAGCCGATCACATTCCAGCAAGCGATATGCTATCCCTTACGATATGCATCCGCGCCTCACTGACATAGGATGGGAGTTTATTGATGACATCGTTTGGACAAAACCGGACTATGCAGCAAAAAATCGAAATGGAGGGTTCTTTCAACATCGTAAGCCCCTCGGCTACAAGGCGAATTCTGTCACTGAAAGCGTTATGGTGTACCGAAAGAAAACGGACAAACTGATCGACTGGAATATCCGACAGTATGACGACGAAACGATTGAGGCAAGCAAGGTTATAGGTGACTATGAAAAAACGAATCTATGGCGTATCAACCCGGCAACGGACAAAGTTCACCCCGCAATTTTTCCACCTGAATTGGCTGCTCGCGTCATTCAGTTTTATTCGTTTAAAGGTGACCTCGTCTTTGACCCATTTGGCGGCAGTGGGACTGTTGGACACGTTGCGCTGATACACAATAGGTACTTTCTCCTTTGTGAAAAAGAAGCAGAATATGTTGAACACGCGAAACATCTACTTGATGCTGTGTTATTCACCAACACTAATCCACGGGTTGTTTCGCTTGTTGACTTAAAATCTGAACTTGCGGGAAGGAATGAAAATCCATGACCATTACTGGTATCCTATACTCCGCACTTCTAATTTCGGATTTTTGGTATTTATTTTTTAAACCCACGTGGTTCCAACGTTCAACAAGCAATTTCAGGTGGATCAGAGAAGATATACGTGCGAAATGAATCTTATTTACCCTCTCTAAATTTTATTTATACTGTTTGGATCCTTTCGTGACGTGGGTTTGTCTAAAAATACCAAAATGTGTCAAAACAAGTGCGGAGTGTAGGTGGTATCGTCATCAAAAATATTATCCGAAAACTGCTGGCAGGACAAGACTACCGTTCTGAAGTCTTGACTCTTATTAATGCAGAGTTCTTACAATACGTCGTTGACTTTTTCAAGCGAATTGCTTGTGCAAAGTTGGATAATAAGGATGTAACTGTTGATTGGTACAAAAAGGAACTCCTTCGCTCAGATTCGCTCACCAAAGAGGAAGTTGCTGTTCATTCAGGTCTGAACATGAAAACAATCTCAAATATGTATAATTCAGCCAGCAAGAAAATTGTGTTAGAAGCCTCCCTAGAACATTACGATGCACTTTACGATGCCATTAACAGTTTGACTGAACAAGGTGGTATGGAGGTTGCCCTCACAATAAAATTTCGGGACGTTAGTGTTGATTTGAATATCAATGAGAGTCTGATTGTGATCAATACACTCGCTGTGAAACGTTCAGCACTTCGGGGCGGATTATGGAGCACTGCTGGGAAACAGGTCGAAAAACCGTTGATGATCGCCCTTTGTGCACTTTTCCAAGTGCCGAAAAAATGCTTTGACCAAGGAAATCTCCCAGAATCACAACGTGAATCCGATTTTTACCTGTTTGACGATACAGGGAAGGACTATTCCTGTGAAGTGAAGTTGATGGGAAAAGGTAACCCTGAAAGTGCAGATGCGGTGTACGCTCGAAACAGCCGCGTCTTAGTTGCCAACAAACTTTCTGAAACCAACAAACAGCAATTGGATTTAGAGGATATTCTCTGGGTTGAACTCCAAGTTGAAGGTGGGTATAAACGGTTTGAAGAGGTCCTAAACACATTGTCAATTCCTTGCAAACCGTTTACTGGAGATCTCCAAAAAGCGTTAGATAAGATTTTACCCATCATTCTTTCGGATGATGTCCAGGCCTCTGTCACTCCAGAGATAGTTTTACAAGAAGGTGAACAAGATAGCGACTCTGGCTCAGAATTACTGGTTGAACTTGAATGAGAATCTTAGGGATTGACACCTCAACGCCGATTGGCAGCGTCGCCTTAATAGATGGTGATAATTTAGCGGCGGAACATACCCTCAATATTGTGCAAGCACACTCCTCCAGACTTATGCCTGCGATTGATACCGTCTTAAAGTGGAGCGATATTAGGGTAGACGACTTAGACGGATGCGCTGTCGGCATCGGCCCCGGATCGTTTACGGGTATCCGCATCGGCGTTGCAACGATTAAATCCATCTGTTACGCCTTGGACAAACCGATCGTCGGTGTCTCAACTTTGGAGGCTGTTGCCTATAACCTGCGATGGACAAACGGCCTTATCTGCCCACTTCTGGACGCACGGCGAAAAGAAGTCTATGGTGCTATTTTTCAAGGAGGAACCGAATGGCAACGCCTCAGTGACGACCTCTGCCTATCACTTGATGCTTTCCTTGACCATCTTGACACGCATACTTCTCCAGAGCACACTATTAACTTCGTTGGTGACGGATTGTTGACATACGGGGACGCAGTCCGCGAAAGACTTGGCGAGAGTGCCCATTTTGCCGATGCTATTTTCAACATCCCACGCGGTGCAACCATCGCTCACCTCGGCGCGCAACGCCTACAGAACGGCGATATTGATGACTACTGGACTTTAGTACCGAACTACGTTAGAGTCGGGCTTTATTGACCTAAAATACTTTTTAAGGAGATATCTGATGTTATTTTCTCGTTTTTGTAGATGTTTACTCATCCTATTGATCTTAGTAGGCGTTACTGTCGCTGCACACGCCTTGGAAGTCGGCGAGCGCGTGTTCGATTCTGAACTCGCCAAAGATATTGAATATGCCGAGAATTTTCATGGAAAAGCAAATGTGTTTGTTATTAATTATACCAATCCTGACTTGAAGTCAAGTTCGCCAGAACTCGTTGAAGAATATAGGACAAAATATGACGCGGAGATAGTATGGAGACCCGTGTCTGAGAATGCTGAAAAAGGTGTATTCATCATTGACAAGTCGGGTTATGTTCGGTGGAAAGATACCGATAAAACTGAGAAACAGACAATAGAAGCGCGAGAAACGGCACTCGCTAAACTCAAACGGAACACACCTTTACCTATCGGATCGCCTGCACCGGATTTTAACCTCACTGAAACGGACGGAAAAACAGCGTTCAAACTCTCAGACTACAAAGGCAAAAAGAATGTCCTCGTTAGCCTGCTGCTCCAAACCTACTGACCGGTCTGTGCCAACTACACGGCGCAGTTTGCGACCGATCGAAAATTGTTCAACGAAAAATACAATACCGTTGTTGTAAAGATTAAACCTGAACCGCTTGCGATTTCAGCAAAATTCAAGGATCCTGAAACAATGGACATCCCGCTGCTTGCAGATCCGGGTTCATCTGTTCACGAGGCTTACGGAATCGTAAAACCCTATCACTTCCATCGCAGGGACATGTATCTGCCTGCGACATTCTTAATCGATAAAGAGGGTAACCTGAAATGGCTCTATGTCGGGAAGCGAAATTCTGATCGCCCGCCTCGGGAACTGATTCTCGAACAACTCTCCCAGCTTTAGTATAGATGAATCGTATCTTGAAGAATACATCCTCCCTTTTTAGCGCGCACCTTATCGGCCGCCTCGGCTCGCTTGTGATAACACTCTGGTTGATGCCTCGTTATTTTACTGAAAGTGAAATCGGCGGCTACTTTGTTGCGATCGCGCTCACCAACCTGATTGCTATCCTAACAGAACTCGGCATACAAAATCCGCTGATCCGGGAGATGACGCTGCATATAGAACAGACGCGTCACTATCTCGGTAACGCCCTCATCGTTCGCGGGATTCTGTCGATCATTGCTTATGGTATCATGATAGTCAGCGGTATGTTCCTCTATACCCCACTCATTGTGGAGATGATCGTTTTCTTAGGATTGGCAGAGATTGCCAATTCCATCGCACAATTGTATCGGTGCGTTTTTCGCGCATACGAGGAGATGAAATATGAGGCGTTCACTGTAGTTGCCGAGCGTAGCGTGTTTCTCTTAATCAGTGGCGGTGCGATTCTCTTCGGATATGGATTGGTGACTGTTTGCCAGGTAATGTTAATAGCAGGTTGTATTAACCTCATCTTGAGCGTCGGATTCACCCGATTCCGCTTCACGCCGCTCCGCTTCCAACCGAGTCAAGAGACAGTAAAGGTGCTGATGCAGCAGGCGCTCCCGTTCGCTGTCGGTAACCTTTTTCATCTGCTCTATTTCCGTGTAGATGCGATCATGTTATCAAAGTTAAGTTCAGAAGGCTTAAATGCCAACACGTGGTATGGATTGGCGTATACCATTGTCAACGCTTTTACGATTTTACCAGGCGCGTTCATGATGGGGGCGATGTTTCCGGTGCTATCCCGTGCATGGGAAAGAGAAAAAGGGAGATTCGCGGGAGCATACACGTTCGGTATGCGATGGATGGTACTGAGCGGATTCCCGCTCGCGGTCGGGCTATCACTCCTATCTCCTGAAATTACGGTGGTGTTATTTCCAACCTATACACCCGATGAAGTAGGTAAAATAGCAACAGCACTTCAATGGCTCAGTTGGGCAGGTGGACTCATCTTCGTAACGACTGCGATATTGGCAGTACTACGGGCAACAGATAAACGCCGTGCATTCTCAGTTCTCATGGCGGCAACTGCACTCCTGAACATCTGCCTGAATATATATTTGATTCCACGTTACAGCCATGTCGGTGCGGCGAAAGCGATGGTCATAAGTGAAGTATTTTTACTTATCTTTGGGATCGGCTACATCTCAAAAAACATTGTCAAATTCCGCGAAACATTTCCCATATTGCCAACGCTTTTGAAGGCAGTCTTCCTCTCTGCTGTGATGGGCATCGGTTTGGTGTTGTTGAAGCGGTTTCTCTCTATTTGGGTGTTGATCCCGTTGGCTGTGCTGTTTTACGGTGGGTGCCTTACCGTTTTAGGTGAATTCCGGGAAAGACTTAGGTTTGATTAAGCAGATTTCCTTTCGTCAAGGAATTGATACCGAAGAAGCATGAGTTGCGATGCTTCTAATGTCTCTAAAGCATACGTCCGACCTTTGAAATCACTAAACTCAACTTCAAACACACCGGGTTCATATTCCTCAACAATGGTGCCTACCTGTCCACGGTATAAGTTGAGTGCTGGTATGTCTTCCACAAGTGCAACCGTATCAAGTAGCTTCATTAATTTCTCCTTTAGTGAAGAACATAACACGTTACGAATCTCGGAAAATTCTCGTCATCTCGTACAATCCAGACACTTCTGATTTCCGCTGTTCGTCCCGAATGGGTCATTTCAAAGTCAATAATGTATTTTTGTCCATAGGCATTGCGTTTTGTCGGAATAGCCATTTCCCTATGAACTACATCTAATAGGGTAGTTCTCAATGTTTCAGCATTCTCAATTCCTAAATTTAGCGCGGATCTGAAGACTCTTGCTTTATGTTTACCGGAAGGGTGCTCGGGGTTTAGGCAATAATCCACGAGTTTATCAATGTGTACGATAGCATACTCAGGATGAGGTAACTTTTGCATAAGATTTTGCCTGTCCAACATCAAACCTCAGTCAGATTCACATTGCTATCATATTTAAGTATACTATATTCTAAGCCTGTCTACAAACCAAAATTACTTTCTATCCCAAAATCATTGATTGACATCGCCATTGGATTTAGTATTTTCAACGGCAATCAAAAGATCTGCCCAATGTGCCCAGTCACAGGTCGCGCTTTCAACGGAGTCGGTCACTAATTCCAACAGGACAGTTTCGCCTGCAAACTCAGACAGAGAGATTTGTGCATCTACCCAACTCGGTGTATTGAATGCGAAGTGTTCATATCGCATCTCACCGTTGAGAAACACTTTAAAGAACAATCCGTCAAGGCTACAACGCTTATCGGGCAATCCCATCGAAAAAGAGAACGTCAATTCTTGGGAGTGAGGTAAAGACAACAAAAACTGGAGAACCGTTTGCCCATTAGGAGGTGGATGCGCTGAAATTGTCTCCTTACGCACGCCATCAGCAACTAATACCATATTAACGCGACTATTCTTGTGTATATTTTTTAGATATGTTATTGTGAAGAGATGAAAAAGCAAAAACATGAGGTTTTCCCCCACTTTTCAGTAGAAGTTGTTAAACAAAGGTATCTTGAATGTGAATGTCTTCGGGAACGGACGCACTGGCATATTATTTGGCTCCTTGCGGATACCAGAGATTCACGCACCCCCCGGCAAGTCGCTGAGATTGTAGGATGCACGCCGGACTGGGTTCGCAAGTTGCTCAAACGCTATAATGCTGAAGGCGAAGCCGCTTTGCGAGATAAACGCAAAAATAATACAGGTGTGCGTTTTTTGGATGAAACACAGCAAGCCGCCCTTGCAGCTGCCCTTTCTGCGCCTCCTGGTGATGGGGGTCTTTGGACGGGTCCGAAAGTGGCTGCGTGGATATCTGAGACACTCCAGCGTCGTGTCAGTGACGTGTCAGGTTGGAAATATCTCAAACGTCTCGGTTATACTTTACAAACACCTCGTCCGCAACATCAGGCAGCCGCAACACCCGAGGCACAGCAAACATTTAAAAAAAAACTCAAGGAGCGGGTAGCTACGCTTGAAAGTCAGCACCCAGAGAAACCGGTAGAGATCTGGGCAGAAGACGAGACGCGCTTGGGATTATTGCCGGTTCATCGGCGTGTCTGGGCGAAGCGAGGTGAAAGACCGATAGCCCCCGTGTGTCCGGCATATAAGTGGTTTTATGGTTTCGGTTTTGTCCGTCCACAGACAGGTGAGACCTATTGGCTGCTGATGCCGAGTGTGAGTGTTGAAGTCATGAACCTTGCCTTGGCAGAGTTTGCGCGTGATGTGAACCCGGAAGGCAAGAAACAGATAATCCTTTTGTTAGATCGTGCCGGTTTTCACACGGGTAAGGATTTAGAAGTCCCAGAAGGGATTGAGTTATTTCATTTGCCCCCGTACACACCAGAACTTCAACCTGCCGAACGGCTCTGGCCTTTGTTGCGAGAGGTGGTTGTGAATAAAGTTTTTACAACGCTCTCAGCACTTGAAGAAGCCGTTGTGAAAAGGTGTCAATGGTTCTCTGAAAACACAAAGAAGGTGCAGGCACATGTCGGTTTTCTGTGGATTTGCAAAATGGAAAAATAATACAAATCACGTTAATTTGGTATAACTCCATCCGTCGCCCCGAATCCCAAACACTCCCCAATCGGAAGATACCATCATACTGGAGTCCAGCAACGAATTCTGCATCTCTCAGATTATAGACTCCGTCCACCTTTTGAGCGGTATCGAAGAAAAGAAGCACCTGTGCGGGCAGCTCGGTGGCAACGGAATATTGTCCCTTTCCTTGATGCTCAACGGTATCAGGAAAACTTTTTATAGGTTCATTGGGCAGGAAAAACGCTACTTCTGTCGGCGGGTTTGTGGTTTCAGACACAATTTCGGGGTGTCCCCACACCGCCCAATCCCACGCGCCATTTCCAACGGGACCCGGTGTCGTGGTAAATCGGAGTGTAACTCGCTGGTTCCGATAGGGTGTCAAGTCGAGACTGATATGCTTCCATCGCTGTTCGTCATAATGTTGACGAAAAATCTCCTCGCCTTGAACAGCGACGATGAACGTTACGCCATCGGAGTTTTCAGAACCGTCCCGCAATCCGACATCAAATTCTAAACGAAGGCGCGGGGTATCCGGTAGTGAGAGTGTCCATTCGCCGAATGCATCGCCACTGATGCCCTGATATGGTGGGTGTGCATCAATTGCGGACTTGCGAATTCCAGAAATAGAAACTTCAGTCGAATGAAAAGTTGCCCCTTTCTGTCGAGGCAATTCTTCTCCATTTAGGACAATCCCTGTCCTCACAAGTTGAAACTGTGATAACAAATCAATCTCGTGAGAAGCACCAGTCTTTTTGAGTCGAAATAAGGCAGCATTTTCTGTCACACGCGATTCTGTTACGGAAACGCCTTCTGGCAAGGCATTAATATGCACCTGAGAAAAATCACGTGGCGCATCGCTCAAGACATAAGATTTATTAGGATTTAATCCGAGGAGCGTTGTTTCATTGTAAGCGTGCCAATGTGGAAGATTGTGATCGGTTTTCACCTGCGTTACACCAAAAATTCTGTCATACCCCGCGCCTTCCTCTGGCAAAACCAGCATGACGCGTTCATCTGTCCCTTGAAGTGTTGCGAGTTCGCCATCTTTTCCGACATATTGAAAAAGTGTTTCCGTTCCCCAGTCTGTTTCAAAATCAGGTTTGAACCCAAACTCTTGCCACGTCCTCGCAAGTGAAAGTAAGTGCTGCGTTCCGAGATGTCCTTCCGCCAACTGTTCCACTGACCAGAGACGAAGCGTCGGCAAAACGCCCCAATTCTCATATAGATTTAGATACTCTTGATAAAGTTTGGGACCAATATCTGGATTTGGCAATCCCAAATGTCCATAGAGTAATGTATAAGGAGAAAACAGAAACGTACTGATAGGGTGGGGTTTAATATCCAGGGAGTATACCAAGCGTTGTGCGAAACTCTCACGGAAGAAGGTCACCTCATGAAGTCCTTCGCCGCCGAAAACGACCTGTAGTATCGCTTCTGTTAATTCTGTGTGCAGTTGAACGTTCCCTTGTGCTGAATTCAATCCTTCAATCAACCCATTTGCGTCATTTTTCGCGATGAGACTAACATCCAAATGAAAGGCATCTACCGGATATTTTTGTGAAACATTCGTCAATTGTTCGACAAGGATTTTCCTAAATTCAGAACTCGCGGGATTAATAAAGGCGTGTCGTCCTGGTTCCCAGGGCTATTCAGTTTTCCAATTTCTCATTGGATGAGTTTAACTGCGAGTAAAGGTTTTGAAGCGAGAAATCGTATTGTTTCAGAGATTTTTGTGTGTCCTGCGAAGCGTAAAACAGACATGGCAGTGTTGCGTAATGCTGCGATGACTTGTGGTATACTCCCGGTTCTCGCCTGTGAAGCGTCCTCCCCGAGAACGGTGTCTCGGACCCAATGGACTTTGTTTTCTATCGTCCAATGTTCGCGTCGGAGTTTGAGCAAGTCTTCTGCGGATGCGACTTCGGGTGAGAGACTCGTGATGCCATACTGCGTCTGCGAGGAGATCTGGGCTGTTTTTGTGTTTTCTCGCTGAGATTGGTATTGATAAACCTGAGCGATTCCGGGCCATTTGATGTAATCTGTGAGCAATGTGCTTGCGGTTAGGGTGCGTGTGGTGGTCAACCCGTGTGATGTTTCAACATGGGTGTAGGTATGAAGGTGTGCGCCTTCTTGGGTGTGAAGGTTTTCAAAGCGTCGGGTCTCAACCTCTGTGGCATCTGTCTCCGAGAGGGGTTCAAAGAGTTGCTGAATGTCGTCATACATCTGTTTGTGATTTTCTTTGACAGGCAGCGCATAGTCTGCCTGATGTTCGAGAACTTCTTTACAAAAGGTTCTCTGCGTCAAAAGGGCATCTGTCGTCACGACTTTCTCTGCGACATCAAACGCTTTGAGGAGTTGTGTTGAGATCGGAATCTCGTTGGTTTTCCCACTGACAGGCTGTTGTGCGAGGGTAATCCCTAACTCATGACAGACTGCGGAAAGTAAATGTGTCCGGTATCCCGTCTCTGGGTTTTCAGAGCCACATAACTCCTTCCCATCAATAGCGATGCCTTGTAGACGCTGTGTTTTCAAAACATGAAGACTTTCAAGTTTTGAAAACACCCATTTCGTTAGGGAGGCTTCGAGACTCGCTACGTCAAGACGCTTCAAGAGATTATGCAGTGTTGACGCACGCGGGGTCTTCTTAGATCTGAAACCTAATGCTTGGATCAGTTCGGGTTGGCTTCCTGCCCACGTCGCTACAGAGGTATAACCTTTATGTCCCGTCATCAGACCGATGACGATCAAAGCCAAGATAGAGACCAAAGGATAGCGTTTGCCTTTTTTATGGCGCGGATCCGGCACTTCTGCTAATATATCAAGTAAGTGGCAAGAGGAATTGCTTGTCATGATTCACCTCAAAAAATAGGTTCATTTTTTACGGTGAAGGATAGCACATATCGCGTGAAAAATCACGCGATATGTGCTATCTCAAAATATTAACAGATGTGAAAAATATTACAAAAAATTCCGAAAACTGAATAGTCCTGTCCTGGTTCCTCAATCCGCTCCCAAAACCAACCGATTGGGTTGCCGCTCCATCGGTCACGAAATTGATACTGCTGAAGCGTAGCATAGAGCGGGTGGTAGGGTGCGACCCCAGGGAAATTGGTGTGAAGCATCACCCGAAATCCGTGTTGACGCGCGGCATCAAGGAAACCGCCAAAATTTTCGGATGCCGTATAATCAGGATAATTCGTATCGTAATCATCTTTCCGCCACTGCGTCAAATACAGCAACGTCTTTGTAGGATCAATCTGTGCTGCCAACCGCTCCAATAGAGCGATTTCATGACCGTGGTAGATAACAACCAAACCGATTTCGGAAACCCATGCGGGCATTTCTGTCAGTCTTCTTGGATTGAAAGTCTGTTCCATCCAGTCTCGGTAATGTCGTGCGGGAACACGCCAATCACCGACGTACGTATTCAACCGCCATGTAACAGATTTTGCGGAGTTAAGTGTGTCGAAAGGTGCTTGGTTTTGCGTTTCAAAATTGATCGCAAAACTTTCTATATCTTTTTCGTAATGCAGTGCTTTAAACTGAAAGGTCTCATCTGTCCCACGAACGTAAAAACCGCCTTGCTTTGCTTGAACAATCGCGAGTTGCACTTCCCAGTGTTCAGGATAGTCAAAACTCCCAGAAGTGGTTGGAGACATAGCATCAATGATTTGTCCACCTTGTGCCGGAAGAATGAGATCCAGATCCCTCGTATTCAGATTTCCGCATCCCCACTGGATACCATAGACCCCAGTTGTGTCAGAGACACCTTCCTGTTCAATCAAGAGATCCCCAGTATCCTCGTCAACGGCTATGAACAGATGAATCTCGTTCTGTCCCTGTCTAAATACGATCTCTGCTTTGAGTGGAGCGATTTTTCTTGCTTCTGTCGTTAGTGTCGTTTGGTCTGTCCAAATAGAGCCGCCGTCTCTTCTTAATAATCCGCTACGTCCACCAATGCCTATAGGTATGCCGCCGGTGTCGAGCGGTAGCGTGTAGACTTCTTCTGTCAGTTTGTTGGTAAATTGGGTAATAACGCCATCTACAAACTGGACTTCGTAAGCATCGGTTTCAATAAAGACACTATTGTCAACAACGGTAATCTCAGCGGACAGGGCTGCTTCGGAACAAAATAGACAGAATATCCCACTCAGAATAACGCTACCTAACAGGCGCATGCAGTTTTCTCCTCTAAAACTCATATATACTAAACTTTGGATAATTTTTTTAGGATTGAAATGAGATATCTTAGGCATTTTTTCTTCTAATCTAACATTTTCTACACACCTGTCGCCCCGCCGGGGCTTATTCTCTGGGTAGATAGCGTTTCTATACACCTGTCGCCCCGCCGGGGCTGCACTCTTTTGGGTCGGATATCCCTTTCTCTAAGTTAGGTCTCTGTGGCAAACTTGCGGAAAAGTAAACGACTTGAAAATGCAACATGAAACAAACGGTATTTGCATGTCTAAAATCTTGTAAGTAACCACTTGGGTTAACATAGCAGGCCAGATCTCAACTAATTGGTTCTTTCTCTAAAGTTCTGATTATGTTTTTCAAAACATCTATAAAAATTCTTCTTTGTGTCGCGATTAATTTAGGAATATTTACGTCTTCAAAACAATCTGGTCTGCCATCCTCATAGGTTGTTCCCAACTTAGATCCTTGATTTCCAATGCTTATACGCGAAATGAAGTTAAACCTAACAGGTTTTTTAGATGGTCTATCTTGCTTTGTGGGATGACCAATGCTAGCGTTGCGAATTTCTCGAATCTTCTGTAACGAACATGGAAGTTTAAAAGATTCAACGAGAGTGAGAGATTCAGTAAGATGCGTAAAAGCATCTTGCTGCAGATATAACGCTTGCAAAGTACCATAGATATACATGTATTTATTACCATCAGCAAGGTATTGGTTTCTATCATCAAAACGATCAATGTCTGTCATAAGGAAAGCATCTAAGCAACATTCCGTATCATCAATAACATCCAAACAACTACATAGCGTATTCCAAGTGGCATTATGTTGTAATAAAGAACGTTTTTTAGAGGGACGATGGATTAATTTTCGGATTTCTTCAACAAGTTGGGTAATCTCTTGCATTTGTTAACCTCGGCGTGAAGTTTATATTGTGCCTGGAGTCCAAATAAAAACAGAAGGTTCTCCATTCCAATTCTCTGAAGTGCACTTGCAAAGTGCACCAACAAGCAGCAATTATCCCTGAAGATACAGAAAACCCGATACCCAAGTCTTCGCACTCCAGCGGAGTGCTATGTGTGGCAACACCACATACCGCTCCGCTGGAGCGGAACGTCCGGTCAAATGGCTGCTATAGACATATTGCTCCGCTGGAGCAAAAAAGACAGACGTTTTAGGCGTTGCGATGGGTGTGCTGTTTGTCCGATTGAGCTGATGTGATAGACTAATTCCTTATATCAAACTCACATTTTATACCAAAAACTCTTCTTTATTATCGAACCCACATTACTAAACTTTTTTAAACTCACGTTTAGGTAAGCATTCATCAATCAGAATATGCATAGGCTCGCGTGATCAACATCTCCTTGCCAATTCCAAAGCCTGCATAGCCTGCGTACGGCTGACAGAAGGAAAATCCTCTAAAAATTCGTCTAAGCTATCACCTGCTTCTAAATAATCAATGAGGTTTTTGATGGGAACACGCGTGTTTTTGAAAATAGGCGTGCCGCTCATAATTCTCGGATTGCAGGTAATGAGGTTGTTAAATGCCTGTGTTGTTTGTTCGTCGTGTTTCATGCGTCTGTTTCTCCCAAAAAATGTGGTAATTTAAGGATACCATGAAAATATGTTAGTTGCTAATTTTGCCAAGAGCCGAAATAGAGGCATTGGCTTTCAGTTTACCTCTTTTAGCCAAAAAGTCGCTCCTACATGAAGAGATACCCATCAAGAATATAGCCCCTGCAGCACCTCAAAATAATTAGGGAAGGTCTTACTGACACATTCTGGGTCATTAATCCGAATCCCACTCGCCTTTAAACCGACAAGCGAAAACGCCATCGCCATGCGGTGATCTTCATAAGTATCAATCGCTGCTGGGATAATAGGTGCGGGTGATATTTCAAGTCCATCTTGGTGTTCAACGACTAGCACGCCTAATTTCCGAAGTTCCGTCACCATCGCATGAATCCGATCGGTCTCTTGCCAACGCGTATGCTCAATGTTTTTGATGGTCACTTTGCTATCGGCGAAGGGAGCAATCGCCGCGAGGGTCAAGGCAGTATCCGAAATCGTCCGCATATCGACATCAATCCCTTTTAATTGGCGCGGTCCGGTAACGGTAATACCTGTGTCAGAAACGGTGGTCTGACACCCCATCTGTTCTAATATATGGATAAACTGAACATCGCCTTGTGCGGAATCTGAGTGTAGATGTTGGACAGTGACACGTCCACCGGTGAGTGCAGCGGCAGCAAAGAAGTAAGAGGCGTTAGAGGCATCCGGCTCAATATTATAGTCACGCGGTTGATACTGCTGTCCGCCTTCAATCCGAAAATACTTGTAGTCTTCGTTAATGACCTGCACACCAAACGCTGCCATCACTGCCAGTGTGATGTCAATATAAGGCATTTCGCGTTTACCGATAACCTCAATCTCCATACCGTTTTTTGCGTACGGCGCGATGAGGAGCAGTGCCGTTAAGAATTGGCTGCTCTTACTGACATCAAGTTGGGTTTTCCCACCCTCAAGTCCATCAGCTTCGACAATGACAGGCAGGTGTCCGTTTTCAAATTGAGAGCGTGCCGAAACCCCAATTTGCCTGAGTGCGTCGAGTAAGTCAGAGATAGGACGCCCGCGGCGCATGGGTTCATCGCCATCAATGACGAACCTCCCACGACCTAACGAAAGGTAAGCGGTAAGCGACCGAGAAGTGGTACCTGAGTTCCCGATATAGAGATCCGCACTGGAAACCGGGATTTCGCCGCCATTTCCATGCACATCAAACGTTGCCTGCGCCTCATCAGCCTCAATATTGACACCGAGTTTTCGCAGTGACGCAGACATATAACGTGTATCGTCGCTAAAGAGAGCACCCGTTAATGTCGAAACACCGCGTGCCATTGCAGCGACAAGCAACGCACGGTTGGTATAACTCTTAGAACCCGGCACCTCTATCGTAGCATCAAGAGGTTTGCGAACCGGTTGGACCTCAATCATTCAACAACTCCCAACTCCGCGAGCAGGTGTCGAAGTTCAGTTTTTTCAGAATCACTAAGCGGTAACAGTGGACTTGTCGTCTGTGCGCTGCAGACTCCCAAAATTTCGAGACACGCCTTCATACCGCTGACACCTTGTCCGTAGGTATACATTTTGCTGAGCCGCAGTAACCACTTCTGCAACCGGTGGACTTCATCAATATCACGTGCCTTTGCAGCGTTGTAGAGCGCGACTGATTCCTTCGGAGCAACGTTCGCAATAGAGACGACCCCACCGTCCGCTCCAAATAGCAGTGCTGCGCCGAGCGCGGTATGCGAACCGAGCATGATAGTGAAATCCGTCCGATCACCAAGCAGTGCCAAGAGATTGAGGCAGTTTGTCCAATCGCCAGAACTATCCTTCGTACCGACGATATTTTCACAGGTTTCTGCGAGTTCAACGATGACCTCCGGTTTAATAAAGGTCTTAACGGTGGAGGGGATATTATAAATGAAGACAGGGAGTTCAGTACTCGCGGCGACAGTCTGATAAAATTCGATCAGATCCGCATCGTCGGTGGAAGGGTAATAGTAACCGGGTGTCGCAGCGACTGCATCAACACCGAACTGTTCGGCAAGTTCAATGTTTTGGATAACACGTTGGGTGCTTGTATCCATCACACAACAGATAATTGGGACGCGGCCACCGACCGCTTTTACAGCGATGTCCATTGCTCGTTCGCGTTCTGTATTTGTTAACGTCGCAAATTCACCGGAACTCCCGAGTAGATAGATACCATGAACACCGTTGTTAATCAAGCGGTTCAGTTGATTGACAAACCCGAGTTCATCAACACGCTCTTTTTCGTCAAGTGGTGTTACTGTCGGTGAAAAAATGCCTTCAAATCGGATATTCATGAGCGTCTCCTACTATTTATCGAACTCACGTTAGAATTATTATTAGGACTTACGCATCAAAACGCTGTTGGGATGGATGGCTTCGGCTTTCGTGCCCATCCGGACATGAACGCACGCAGGGCACGAAAGCCGAAGCCATCCTGCGGAACATAGTCGAGACGAACGTCCATTGCGTAAGCCCTATTATTATTTAAGGTTACCAAGCCAGAGACTTGGCAACCTGTCCGAACCGTAAAAGGAGTGAATCAATAGTGCCAGTCACGTTACTCTTGAAAAGACGAGTTATCCAACTGCGTTAACGAATTCTCCTGTGACTTAAGATAGGCGTTCGGGTCATGATACAATGCCCCCTCCGGGAGCCACTCCCATAATGGTCCCAAACTCTTTCGTATCCGCTCGACATAGAACTCTGGAATTTCTGTCGTCTTCCCTTCAAAGAAAGGTCGGAACTGCGGGTCTTCATCCAGCCGTCTCCGTATTTCACGGTAGTACTTGAGCTGCTCAAACCATGGCAAGACCCGGATAACGTTCAACCACCGGGCGGTGAAGTGCGGAATCGCCTTGTAACTGTTATACATGGTCTGCCATGAAGCGTTATGTTTAATCAGATCAATGACGTTATCGTAAAGCTCATCCCAAGTATAGTTTTTCGGCTTGATATTCATCCCGCGCTTGCTGTCAAGGAAATAAAACGGAATCGGGAGGACACGGCCTTCTTTTTGGTATTCAAGGTTGAGCGGTGCTGCTTGTCCGTACGATGTCAGTAGCAAATAGGCGGGATAGGCACCGGGGGTCATATCAAGGAAGCGTTTCGTGAGTTCAAAGGGTTCTGGTCCCTCGTCAATATCAAGTCCGAACACGAAGTTGGTTTGGACGTAGGGAACGTATCTCAGGATCATGTTAACCTGCTCTGAAACCTGTCGGACTTTATCCATTCCCTGATTTTTCCCTGTCTTCGATTTGTTTCCGAAGTCCTGCCATGACTCAACCCCGGGCATCATCATTTTAAACCCGTTTTGTTTGAGTCTTTTCATGTGCGGTTCCGAGAGGAGCGACAGACTGCTTTCGGCGATGAAGTCTATGCTACCTGGCGGAACGGCCTCTTCGATTGCCGACAGGTAAGCATCGAATTGAATGCCGAAGTTCGGATCGTGCCATCCGACAAGTGGTCGCTTGAATTTACCTAATAGGAAACGCAGATCTGATTTGATGCCATCAAATTCCAGAGGCTGATAAGGAATAACCGAATCAATGCAAAAACTACAAGTGTACGGACAACCCATACTACCGAGCATCGGAACTGCCTTAATCCACGGTGCTTTGCGGTGGGCTATTTCTATGAACTTCCAACGTTCTTGCACACTCGGGAGTGTCACCGGTTGTCCGTTCGCTGAAAGTTGAACGCCGATAGGGCGATGCGGAGAACAGTCCTGCAAGAGATCCCGGATGACTGTTTTGTCAGTGAAGCCGAGAACGTAGTCGAAATACTTCTCGGCATCTTGCGGGTAGCAGCGCGCATGCGGCCCCCCAAGCACGGTGACTGCTCCTTTGGATCGGAAAAGGTTACTCAACGCGTACGCCAGTTGGGCTCCCTGCGAGAACGTTCCTATGATAACGAGGTCGGGCGTTTCTGGTAATTCTTCAACGAGGTCTTCAAGGCCGGTATAACACACATAATTGACAGTATGTCCCTCTTCCTCGCACCACGTGGCGATCGTTTGGGGCATGATGCTTGCCAGATTAGCGTGCATCGTCCGTGCCCACAATGTTCGCGTGGGTCCTTTAGCAACAAGATCAATGATACCAATTTGGAGTTTTCGCATAGTTACTCCTTTTCGAGAAGTTCTTCTCAAATAACCTGAGTTCGGCATAAGAATAGCACAATGCTGCGTGTGCGCATTACATTTGTGCTAATCCGTGTTTCAGTTCGGTGAAACCCTTTTGTACCGCAAACCAACAAGTTCCGCGGAATACGGAAACATAAACTAACAGTTTGTGCTACAACGTCCTTCTTCTATACATGAAAAGTGGTCCTATCGCAAAGCGTCGGTCTACGATACTTATGTGTTGCATCTCGATAGAATCTGTAGCACGCGCGAAATGTTTAAACTCATGTTAAGAAAGCAAACCCCTATGGTAGGTACCATGAGATAACCAAATCACTACCAAAAGATATTTCCAATAGGCATTATACAACTTTTCTGTAAAATTGACTACTTTTTTATAAAAGTTCTGGCTTGCGAGTTACACCGAAAATGTGCTATGATTGTGTCAAGGCTGATTTGTGTAACATCAGGTTTGCATGTCACGCGTCCACAATGCGTAACAGATTTCAAAAGGTAGGAAACAAATAGCAACAAGCACCGCAGGACAAATTATAGATGAATATCCGTACACAACTGACGTTCAGGTACATAGGTATTGTGCTTTTGGTGTTGTTCGCGATGTATCTCTATCTTGGCACAGTGCTCAAAGGCTTCTTGAGCAACCGAATTACTAACGATTTGGAAGTTCATGCAGCATTAACGCGGGAATTTCTCATAGAAGAACTCCCTGCCAAGGATAACTTTACCTATGACGCGATAGACCCTCTCATCGACAGACTCGGACAAATTAGCAATGCCCGATTGACATTCATCGGTATGGATGGGACTGTCTGGGGAGACACGGAACGGGACGGACCCTCACTGCAAGCGATGGACAGCCACCTCACACGTCCAGAGGTACAGGATGCGCTCCGACTCGGAAGCGGAATTCGGGACAGGTACAGCGATACTACACAGACAGAATTCCGCTACTACGCGATGCCAATATACCGTAATGTCAACACGCAAACTTCACCAAACGGAGAAGGCACCCTCATTGGTATTTGTCGTATCGCGCTGCCAATGGAAGTCGTCAACACAGCAATCAACAACCTCCGACAGATAGTCCTGCTCACGAGCGTAGCCGGTCTGATCCTCGCTATTTTATTTAGTATTTTTTCTACCAGAATCATCACAAAACCGATTGAAAAATTAACTCAGATGACCCAATCCCTTGCTGCCGGAAAGATAGACTCACGTGTCCCAGTTGATTCTAAGAATGAACTGGGACAACTCTCACGGAATTTCAACCTGATGGCAGACAGGGTACAGGAACAGATTGATAAGATTTCCGAAGAACATAGACGTTTGGAAACGATCCTGACCAATATGGGGGAAGGTGTGCTCCTCGTGAACGGCGTATCCGAGATCACCTACGCGAACCCAACGGCTATCTCTATGTTGTCACTCCCGGATGCATCCATCGGAAAAGCACTGATCGAAATCAATCGGATCCCTGAATTACATACCCTTTTACAGACAGCAGAACAGACAGAAACTGTTGCGTTCGCAGAAATCCGTCTCGGTAACCTCCAGGAGCCGGAAGCAGAGGTCACGGTTGTGCCGGTCTCCACTGGTCACGAGTACATTATTGTCATCCACGATGTAACCAAGGAACGGCAGTTAGAACGGATCCGTGCCGATTTCATGGCGAATGTCTCGCACGAACTCCGTACGCCACTCACAACAATCCGAGGTTACGCCGAGACCTTACTAAATGAAGATACCCGCCGAACAAAGACGAGCGAACAGTTTATCGTGAAAATCCTCAATCATGCTTCGCGACTCACAAGATTAGTCTCGGAGCTGCTTGAACTCTCCCGACTTGAGTCCGGCGATGTTGAATTGAAACGTGCACCGTGTCACCTTAACACCTTCTATGAACCCATTTTAGATGTTTTTGAGCCTATGTTAGAGGAATCCGAATTGGTACTAAAATGGGAGATTCCTGAAAATCTGCCAGAGGTTAATGTGGATCAACAACTTTTTAGGCAGATTTTTGTAAACCTAATTGACAACGCCATTAAATATACGCCAGATGGCGGCACGATTACCGTTTCGGCAGCGTTTAACACAAGCGAAACACCTGAGAGATCTAATATAACCTCAAATGAAATTATCCTACATGTGAAAGACACAGGCATCGGCATCCCGATGGAATCCCAACCTCGCGTGTTCGAGCGGTTCTATCGTGTAGATAAAGGACGCGCACGAGAAATGGGAGGTACCGGATTAGGACTCGCGATCGTCAAACATATCGCGCTCTGCCACAACGGGCGGATTTGGCTGGAAAGCACCCTTGGAGAAGGTAGCATATTCCACGTCGCTATCCCTTTATAATTCGTTCAATCTTTAACTAAATTTTCCACACTTCTTGCGTATAAGCCATCTCCCAAAAGAGGTATTCATAACGGCTACTCGTCAAGAAATAGTTTTTAATCCGTTCCTTCTCGGAGGCACTATACTCAGCGGCGAGATTGTTGAGTAGTCCTCGCAGCCATTCACCTAACGAGAGAAATTCAGGAGAGGCGTACATATCAATCCATTCCTGATAGAGCGGTTCCGGTGAACCGCCTTGCTTAGCAAGTGTTGTCCCGATTTCGGCGTAGCCCCACTGACATGGTAAAACACCCGCGACGAGATCCGCCAAAGTGCCAACTTCCGCTACGTTGAGCAGATGCCGCGTATACGCGTGTGTTGTCGGTGCCATCGGTGCTGCTTCCATCTCAGCGGCAGTGATACCAAATTTTTCGCAATATCCACGATGTAAATCCATCTCAGTGTTCAGCGTTTCGTTGACCAGCTGCGAAAACATTGCCATCGTCGCCTCATCGTGCGCCTTGATAACACCGTGTGCAAACACGCGGCTATAGTCGAGTAAGAACAGATAATCCTGAATCAGGTAGAACTTAAATTTCTCTGTCGGGAGACTGCCATCAGCCATACCGCGGATGAACGGATGTTTAAGATCCGCTTCCCAAATCGGTGCAGCGGTGCGTCTGAGTTCATCAGTAAATTTCCCATTTCGTGTCATACGTATTGTCGAACTCCTTCCAAAATATGCTATAATGTGTTGCTATATATTACGCGCGAACAGAACAAGGATATCAAAATGTTTGAAAAACTCGGAATAGTAACCAATATCTGGGCTGAAGAGATAGGAAACGGTGCCCGTTTCGATAAACTCATGGTAGAATTCGGTGCGAATGGATTCAAGGATATGGAGGTCCGCGAAGGTGATTACCTCCGTAATTCCGAATTCGGAACCCTCATCCAAGAACTCGAATCCGCGATGCCTGCATACACCGATGCTGAGTTCAGAACTATCTGTGACGCTGTTTGGACTGAACAGCCTTATGAAACGAAGCACGCCACGCTTTTCGAGGAGGTTGCCGCCTTTGCCCGGAAAGCAGCTGGACTCACCCTGAGTTACGCCATGTCTCACCCTTGGCTTTCACCCGCAACCGACAGTGAGGCGGACACACAACAGATAATCAGTGCCAAGAAGTTAGCATATCTGCTCTGTCCAGAGAGACCGAGACTCCGACTCGTTGACCTTGACACTGAAGGCGATATTGAGGAATCTGCGGCCATCGCTAACCTCAAACACTATGCTGCACTCCTACCGGACTATCCGATGATTTTCGCCGTAGAGAACGCTCGCCAAACTGCTACGCTAACCTTGCAATTGGCAGTCGCAGGTGGCGCGAAACTCACGTACGACGAGACCAACACATACCGCGCTGATGGCTCAACGGTGAATCTGCCAGCCGAATTCTGGCGTACTATCAGTATGACAGATCTCACATCTGTACATTTCAAACAGAAAACAGAAGCCGGGGTTCTTTCAGAAGTCGGCGACGGTTTTGTTAACTTCCGTGCAATTGCGGAACACCTAAAAACGCATCACTATACCGGCGACCTGCTTCTTGAAAACACACCGACTGTGCATTCTTTGCAAGATGCCCTGCGGAGTCGCGAGTATCTGCTCGGTTGTTAGGACAAAGGTTGTCCACACTTAATCAGCATCAGTTTCAACTTCTTTTATATTCGTTTCAGTTTCTCCTTCTGTTGACAAGCGTTTAATCGTAAAACCGCTCCACGCCCAACGTTTTTTTCGTGTATAGATCACTTGGGTTAGCCGTTCATCAGTGATAGTGACAGTATACCGCCTTCCCGCAGACTCATCTGCTGAAGCGAGACGCAGTTTCTGGACCTTCTTTTCACCATTCGCAATGAGGTTAATTTCCACAGGTGCGACAACTCCAGCGTGGAAATAGCATGTTATTTCATAAGTCCCATTAGGAAGCGCGACTCTGAAAACCCCGTCCTCTGCACCCCAAAGGTTATCCTGATACAGCAGGAAATCTGGTTCATCTTCCGCTGTGGTATCGTGCATGTGCTGCGGAGACTTCGTATTTTTCGTGTCCCAATATTTGAGTTCAAAACCACCACCGCCAGTTTCAAACCTATCATGCGTAGATTTCGACAGCCAACCGTACCGCCCATCTGTATAACCAGTATCCTTATAGACAGGGATGTGCCTTAGCGCAGCCCTTGCGTCGTGTGGTTGCATGTCGAAAGTGAGGGTTGTAGTGCCCTCCCATAACTCAACGTCCGGTGCTGCTTTCCTACGCTGATAAAGCCTGTTATATTTATTTGAATGGATAAGTTCATAATCTTGAACGAGATCCGCAACACTATCATACTCTGTCCGCCAGACAAGCACATAATCTGCGGGTACCTCTCTGTTCTTGTAGCGTAGCGGAAAATGATCCGTGCTGGGTTCATAGTTCTGAAGATAGGCGACACCGTTCCCCAACGCCAGATAACCCTCTATATGCTCAAACGGAAGAATGTATTTGAAATCCCATTTAGCCGAATCCGGTGTGCCTCCCCATGAACTCGGACGGCTCGCGAGGACAGTGTGGGGTTCAATCATCTCTGCCGCTGAAAGTGCCTCGGTAACATCTTTGTTCAGTAGGTGATAGGTTTGAACATTATAACTGAGATGCCATAACGCTAAAGCAATCAAGATACCACCAAAGGCGTAGTTAATGTACCTATGAAGGTTAACGCTAAAGAATGGAAGCAGGATGAGTAAAATGTAGATATGTATCCGGTCGCTGATCCACATACCACCAGAACGCAAACTCCACGGGGATTTGAAATAGAGGAACGTCAGTATGATGGCAATCAGTAAAAAAGTATCCGTCCGATTGAAAAATACGGTACTTCCATAACCGCCATTTTCTGGTCTTGATAAGGCGCGATGTGCATAGATTATGCGAATCCTGTCAATCACAGTGAGCAAAAAGGCGATAGCAAGAACAGCAAAGAGAAGGTTGCCTATCAGGATATGGGCATCCCGAAACGAGACAATAGAACCGATGGAGAGGAAGTACTTCTTCAATCCTTCAAAACTTCTATAGTAACCACCGCCTTCTCGTTTCACAAGATAGTAGGACAACAAGATTAGGTACGCCGGAAGCATGGAACCTAAAAAGAGTAAGATAGGTTTCAACGGCGCAGTTAACCGCACGCGAGGTGGTTCTAAGGCTTCATAAATATAGAGGTAAACACCGAAGAATGTCAGGCATACTGTCAGCAGTGCGAAGGATTGAAAGTGTGTAAGGTAAACGACGGTAAGCCATACATACACCATTGCCACAGTCTTTGTGTTAAGTTTATCTGCACACCGCCACCAATACCCGAGCGCGAAGAAAAATAGTGAGACACTCAATGCAAAGTTATAGAAACCCATGTGCAGTAAATAGTTATAGGCAAAAATAAAACCGACCAAGCCGAAAAGCGTCTTGCCTTTCTGAACACCGTTGAGGAAATAGAGGAGAGAGAGCGGCAGGAGTCCTATGCAGAGACTAAAGAGTATCTTTTCGGAGATGAGAGGCGGAAAGATAAACATGAGCCCCGCCATAAATGCGTGGGAGGTCCAATTCGGAAAAAGCGTAGGGTTAAGTTTGTAAACTTCCCGCAGCGTGTAGTTTTCGTGATTATGATGTTCCCTCAAAACGTGAGCGTTGTGGACATGAATTGGACCATCTTGGGTGGCAGTATATTTGAATAGCCAAACCGGCAAGATATGTATGACCAGCAGCCCAATCACGACAATATTGGAGATAGGTAATTGACGTGCCATCATAATTGCCGTGCTCCAAGCGCGTCCTAATTTGTGTGAATAGAACCATAATATTGACATTATACAAAAAATCTACTGCAAGGCAAATAAAAGCCGCAAGGACATCAAAGGAAAATGTTGATTCAATCACCAAAAGCATTAATTAGGACATATTTTTTAAATATAAAATTCTTATATAAATCCGTCCCAACACGAGTAATTATACTCACATTCAACTTATACCAAATTACCTTGATTAGAAGTCTTTTGATCAAGCCAGCATTGCGAGGCACAGGGACCTCGCGCTACAAATGGGGTTAATTTGGTATTATATATCAAGTTTAATTCCAGAACTATTCAGTTTTCGTTAATAGAGATTTGTAAGTCAGCTTTTTGAAAGCATGTGCGACATGACTTTTCCCGGCACACATGCTAAACATCACCTTAGAGAAAACCCTCTTGGAACTTATTTACAAAAAAACAGAATGCCCTAAAAAGGTGCACCTTGTGTATCTGTGGTTTCTCCTTCCTTTTCATCGGAATATGCTGTTTCTTGCTCCGCGATCTCCTCAGGTACTGGAACATCGCTCTCTTGTGCAGCTGCCGTTAATTGTTTCACGCGCTCGCATAGGGCATCTAACAACTCTGGTGTCGTTTCCGCCGCCTTGAGCTCTGCTGAAAGCTGCGTCCATTGCATCTCACTCATGTCGTTTCGGGATTCCACACTGTATTTACGTTTGATGTAATTCCAGAGGTCTGCTTTCGTGATACCCTTCTTCTCAAGAGGCTCTGCGAGATTACTCGCAATTGCGAAAGCGGCTTTTTGAGCCTGTGCGATATTGCCACCGCCTTGTTGTAGCTGCGGTTGTGGTTTTGAATTTCCGTTTCCCGTTTTTCGATGTAAATAGAAGTTTAGCACCTCGCGGATCACGGGTACAGGTATTAGCTGCTTAATCGCGTTCCGTTGTGCTTTGTGAATTGCTTTCGTGAACGCAAACGGATCGGAACGGCCGCCAGCCATCTTCGGCTGCTCATAGGCACCCCAACGAGATGAACCCGTGATTGTATCAACTGCCTTAACAGTAGCAATCCAAGAATTATCAAGTTCCTCATACTCGACTTCTTCAACCTGGATACCGCCGCGGCGGTTGGCGGCTTCGTTAATACCCGCTAAGGTCAACCCTTCGACGGTGCGTCCACCCTGTTTAAAAGAATAGACGTAATCCTGAATCGTCTGTCCGGTCATTAACTCAACGATCGCCTGGTCGTCCACTTGATCAACGACCGCATACTCAGCGGTAACCGGTACCATCTCTTCCTTTTTTTCTTTTTCTTCAGCCATAATATCCTCCGAAATTAATATGCGCGCTATATATTTAGATATACGCTTTGCATTACACGCTTTAGTTTATCATACCATATTATACCCAATTTGTCAAGCAGCGTTATTCATCAAACCAGGGTCGTTTAGTTCTCCGATAAAAGTGAACCCTAAATCTCAACATACCCGTGTAGAAGCACGCTCCGATTCGCGACTTGCCTAACTCGGCAATCGGCAAATGCTATCGTTTTACGCCAACGGAACGCGAAATGTTTCTTATAGTAAAACCCGAAAATATGTTTACACTTTAAAGAGCAACAATTCCGCGAATACACTCGCTCTCTGGCGAGGTTTTGCGGTGTACTCACCCAAATTCGATCTGCATTCCTAACCTCGCCAATGTAAAGTTAATTGTGGGTTTTACTATAATGTGTAGAGATGCTTTGTAGTCACATTTCACTGCATTTGACCATCTTATACACTTACTCCAAATTTACATTATATATGATAATACATTTAATTTGGAAATGCAAACTATTTTTTCTCGAACCTGCGTTCCTACACACGTTCACACGAAAAACTTGATTTACATCTCCGATTCTGCTACAATAACAGAAAATTGAGTATCGGAGTGTTAATGAACAATGACGGTCCCACTTCTCCAGATGCAGGCAATCATCAAAGACTTCCCCGGCGTGCGCGCCTTAGACAACACCTCTTTCGAGGTACATCCGGGTGAAATCCATGCCCTCTGCGGGGAAAATGGTGCTGGCAAATCAACGCTGATTAAGATTCTCGGCGGTGTCTACCCGTACGGCACTTACAGCGGTAGTCTACGTATCAACGACACCGAGCAGCAGTTCCACGCTGTTCGCGATGCAGAACGCGCTGGGATCGCTATTATTCATCAGGAATTAGCACTCATCCCGGAGATGACAGTCGCAGAGAATATCTATCTCGGTAAGGAACCGCGGCGATTTGGAATCATTAATAGGCATCGTCTCTATCATGAGGCGGGTGAACTCCTGTCACAGTTTGGACTGGCAATCCCACTACAGAAACCTGTCTATGAACTCGGCATTGGACAGCAACAACTCGTAGAAATAGCGAAGGCTTTAGGACGGAGTTTGCAATCTGGCAACGCGCTGTTGCTTGTGCTTGATGAACCGACAGCCGCTTTGACTGAAAGCGAAGTGGACATTCTCCGTCAGATCCTGACGCGACTCCGAGAAAAAGGTGTCGCTTGTATCTATATCACTCATAAACTCAAGGAGATTTTTCAAATCGCTGATCGTGTGACAGTCTTACGTGATGGTAAAACGGTAGCAACGCAATCTGTTAAATCCCCCGAATGTACCGAAGATGTGTTAATCTCACAGATGGTTGGCAGGGAACTAACGGCACTTTTTCCGAAGCGGACTGAAAACACTTCAAAGCAAGATGAAGTGGCACTACGGGTCGAAAATTTAAGCACCTATCCATCGGAACCGCCACGGCTTGAAAACGTCAGTTTTGAGGTACGACGCGGGGAGATTCTCGGCATCGCAGGTTTGATGGGAGCAGGCAGGACGGAACTGATAAGTACAATCTTTGGTGCGTATAGCGGCAAATGGAGTGGGAAGGTATTCATAGAAGGTGCTCCTTTTCATATTCACTCGCCACTTGAAGCAATACAACAAGGCATAGGACTTGTCAGTGAGGATAGGAAACGCTACGGGCTACTCTTAGATGTAGATGTTACCGGTAATATGACCCTGCCGAGTCTCGGTTTATCGGCAGACCTCGCGTCTTATGGAATCATTAATCACAATGCAGCATCTGAAAAAAGCGAACACTATGTCGATTCACTTCAGATTAAGACTACTTCGCTTGAGACACCTGTGAACCATCTCAGTGGTGGAAATCAACAGAAAGTTGTTCTCGGCAAATGGTTGATGACGCATCCAAAGGTGCTATTTCTTGATGAACCGACACGCGGTATCGATGTCGGTGCGAAAGCAGAAATTCATGCGCTGATGGCAAAACTTGCAGAAGAAGGGGTTGCGATTGTGTTTGTATCCTCCGAACTGCCGGAAATTTTAGGTATGAGCGACCGGGTTTTGGTGCTACATGAAGGCAAAACTACGGGTGAATTTATCAACGATAATCTGACACAAGAGGAGATTTTGCGGTGTGCAGCTGGTGCTTAAGAACCGCAACGTCAACACGAGAACGAGATGGAAAATAGAAACGAAAGCTTTAAAACAGAAAGCCCAGAGGAGACCCAAGCACTCGGCGAAAAACTCGGCAAAACGCTCAAGCAGGGGGATGTCATAGCACTCATCGGCGACCTCGGTACCGGCAAGACGTGTTTGACCCAAGGCATCGCTCGCGGTGTAGGCATCGCACCGGATGAGATTGTCAGTAGCCCTTCATACATCCTGATTAACGAATATAACGGGACGGTGCCTATCTACCACATTGATCTGTATCGACTCGAAAATAGCGAAGAGATTGCGGAACTCGGACTTAGCGAATATGTGGAAGGTGACGGAATTTGCATCATTGAGTGGGCTGAGCGGATGGCAGAGGTGCTGCCCGATTCCTGTATAAAAATCCACATAACGCTTGCAGACGCGAATGCCTTACACACCACTGATGAAACTCTCGAATCAATATTAGATAGTCCTGAAGATGAAAACATCCGACACATCGAAATCCAATATCCTATATCTCGATAGCGGTTCAGGCATCGGTGGTGGGCAACGGAGCCTTCTGCTCTTGCTCAACCGATTAGACAAGGAACGTTTTACACCTTTTGTCGGATGTCTCGGCGATAGTGCCTTCGCAGCGGAGGTTGAAAAGACAGCGGCGAGTATTATCCCATTATCTCTGCCCGCTGCACATAATAAAACCGATAAAGCGAAGCGGTTCACCCTTCACGATCTGTTTGAAGATTTTCGGCAACTTCGTGTCATCATTGAACTTCATCGGGCAGTGAAGCGACATGCGATAGACCTGATCCATGCGAACTCACTTTCGGTGGCACTCCTTGGCGGCATTGTTGCGAGGATAAACGGCATCCCTATCTTGATGCACAAACGTTATGCCACCTCTTACGGCATTCTGGACAGACTCTGCGAAAGGCTCCTGCATCGCGTGATTCTGGTGTCAGAGGCAACACGGTGGGATTTCGCGCCCGTGGCAAAGCAGACGCTCATCTACAACGGTGTGGATTTAGACGCTTTCCAAGCATCACCAGAAGAGGTCGCAACGCTCCGGACAGAACTCTTTTCCGATGAATATTGTTCTACAGTACTCGTTGGTGTCGTAACCCGGATTACACCGGAGAAAGGCATCCACTTCTTAGTCAGAGCAATGCAGGAACTCAAAGGTAGGGCAGACGTAAAGTTGCTCATCGTAGGCGGTCCCTATTTCCAAAAAGATGTTGATTATATGGACACTCTAAAACAGGAGGTCGCGGACTTAGGTGTCGAAGATTCAGTCATCTTTACCGGATTTCTGTCGGATACGCGTATCGTAACAAGTCTGCTGGACATCGTGCTGGTGCCGTCAATTATCCCCGAAGCATGTCCGCGCACCATTATTGAGGCGATGGCGGTCGGTAAACCGGTCATCGCAACACCGCTCGGTGGCAGCAAAGAACTCGTCACACCCGAAACAGGCATTTTAGTGCCACCTGAAGACGGATCGGCGATCGCTGACGCTATCGCAACGCTTGCGACCGACGGAGAACGATTAGCAGCAATGGGAAAAGCCGCCCGTAATCGTGCCGTGCAGCTATTTAGTAGTGAAAGGAATACCACTTTGACAGAGGCTGTCTACGCCGAACTTTTAGCAGTGTATTAATAGGAGCTATTATGAGAGGAAAAACGAGCAGTCCACTGCAGGACTCACAAGTCAACGAGGGACAAGTAAGACAGGTATCAAAGTTGTTTGGTGAAGGCCTCGGCGATACGCACGAGTGGATAGAAATCCATCGCACCAGCGATGAATGGGAAGCGAACCTGATTCAAACTACTTTGAACGCGCAACAGATCCGATGCCGACCTATTGAATTAAAAGAGGAAGGCGAGATAGCACTCCTTGTAGATCCTGAGCATGAGGTCGCAGCCATGGAACTGGTCAGTCGTATCGGTGTAGCCGTGACAAGTAGTGAATTCGCGGCGCAATCCGAAGACACCGCGGAGGCACTCAAGCAACGCGACATGACGGTCACTCAGGAAGATACAAGTCAACAATCTGAACCCGGCGATTCGTCAGAACTCACAATGGCAGAACGTGAAGGTGTCGGCAGTGTCGTCTATGTTGCTGGACACGGATATGAAATCCGCGTCGGTCCCGAGCCCTACGTCACCGTGCCAGAAAGCGATTGGGAAGAATTCACAGACTTTAGCGCGCAACGCCAAGAGTTTGTCATCCTTCTCCGCCATGAATATCCCTCACTATTCGAGTGGATTCAAGAGGAGAAACTCCTTGCAGAATTCATTCGTCTTATCGAGATGACGTATCAAGAGGGCGCGCCGACCCCTGTTTCTCACAGACGAGGGAACACCGCTGATGTTGAGGAATTTGATGCCACACCGTATCACCCGCTTGCCCAATTGAGTCTCACTGTTGCAGTTGTTTCGCTCATCGCTGTGCTTTTCCAAGTGCCTTGGACTGTAAACCTTGTATTGGCTGTAGTAGCTGTAGCATCGGCGGCGGCTGCTAAATACCAGATTGATGCAAGTGAGGGGAAATCGGCAGGTATCCCGATGACACTGGCGGCGATGGTGCTTGCGTGTCTCGTCGTCCTCTTTGCGTGGTGGTTGGACCAGCGTCCGGAACCGGTGGAACCAGCGAATCCACCTGTTCGTGAGATGGTTGAAGATCGGTAGGGCGTGTGAAAATTTTGTCAATTGTCTGAATCAGGATTTGCAGGAGTTTTGTTGTGATGTGTTTTTTGTCTGAATCACGGATTTTCACGGATGACACGGATTTCGCGAATTTTCAGAAAATAGCAACGGATTGATTTCTTTCCTGAAATGTATTATACTTTTTCAAACGCAGCATAAGAAGGAAATAAACTATGGCAAAAAAAATGATCTCTTCCGAGAAAAATCTAACCAAGCTTGATGCCTCGTTAATCCGAGAAGAGTGTAGTGCCAAAGAGGATGTTAAAGTGGCAAGTAGCAGTTCTCATCAACGCGCAAAAGTTCGTCGCACGGTGAAACTGCCTCGCCTAAAGTTAGAGGATCTCGTAGCTCAGGTCACAAAAGAAAACGCACATAAAGAAATTTCCACGGGACCTGCAGTTGGAAATGAAGTCTGGTAGGAGACAAGTGGCCTATGTCAGAATACATTCCAGAGGCTGGCGATATTGTATGGATTGACTTTGATCCTGATGACTTGTGAGTTACCTCTCACAAGAGGTAATCCTTTACGGCTACAATAATGAATCGACGCTTAAACAAAAGACATCAAAGAACATTAGCGGTTATTTTTAGTCCACAAGTTCCGGCGACGTTGCAATGGCGGCGAATTGAAGCACTTTTCATGACGCTTGGTGCCACAAAAGAGGAAGGGCGCGGATCATCCGTGACTTTCAAACTGAAAGATAAAGAGGCCATGTTTCATCGGCCACATCCGCGGAAAGAAGCGAAACGATATCAAGTTCGAGAAGCACGAGAATTTTTAGAAGAGGTAGGAATAACACCATGAAAACAATGACTTATAAAGGCTATACAGCGGAAATTATTTATAGTGACGAAGATGAATGTTTTGTCGGCCGTATTGTCAATATTGATGCTATATCCGGTTTCCACGGGGATACCGATGATGAGCTGCGTGTTGCGTTTGAGGACATGGTAGACCTTTATATTAGAACTCGCGAGGCACCGGAGAACCTTCCGCAAAAGCCCTACGTCCGGAGGTTCCTGGCGCGGCTACGTCAAGCACTCCACCTATAGTAATAGTGCTATGTCACGCGAAATTGGGAGGGTAAGGAGGAAAACCGATGTCACAAACTTACACTGCTGTGATCCAACAGAGTGAAGGATGGTGGATTGGCTGGGTACAAGAAATTCGCGGGATCAATTGCCAAGAACGAACAAAAGAGGAATTGTTAGATAGCCTCAGAAGCGCGGTTGAAGATATGTTGGAATTAAATCGAGAAGTAGCGATCCGTCGTGCTGAAGGTGAGTATCAGACGGTCCCGATCTCGGTATGAAACGGAGAGCATTGATTCAAATCTCAAAAAGCATGGATGCGAATTGGTTCGAGAAGGTAGTAAGCACTCAGTGTGGAGCAATGTGGAATTGAATCTCAGTGCTGCGGTTCCACGGCATACTGAGATTGCGAATCGGTTGGCAAAAGATATATGCAAAGAGTTAGGAATCCCAACCCTATAATTGGTCGCATTGATCAATACCTCCTATCTACTCATATCCAGAAAACAAAATAGATTGATTTATTTTCCGAAATGTAGTCTACTTTTTCAAACACAGCATAATCAAAAAACGAGTCCTTCCTAGGAAACCGCACCTACCGGCGTGGATGTTTTGCCACCTAAAGGTCGCTGAAATGTTCAATTATGTTGGTAACTTACCATAAGTTGAACTTATACCCAATTAACTTGATTAGAAGTCTTTTGATCAAGTGAGCATTGCGAGGCACAGGGACCTCGCACTACAAATGGGGTTAATTTGGTATTACATGATGCACAGTCTATGTAACCTTCTCTGACTCTCTTAAGGCCAAACTTCAATTTTTCTGAGACAATATTCAGCCAGAGGTGGTGCTTGTGTGCGGAAGGCAGTTATGTCAGAAAAGAGACATCAACTTCTTATCGGAACTGAAACAACCTCGTTCCTTCTTCCGCTCGCCATCGGTGTGGTTCTAATCCCTCTCAATGCGTATTGGATTGCACTCGTCAGCGGTATCCACCACTCCCTGAATCCTGCCTACGCTTCTCTGTTTATCGCTCCGATTGTCAACCTCTTTTTTCTGGTATTACTCAATACATTGCTAAAGCGGATCCGTCCACAACTCGCCTTGAGCCGCGCACAACTCCTCGTTATCTATCAGATGCTGGTCATGCTCTGCTTGGTCTCTGGGCATAACCCGATGGACTTTATCTTGGGAATTCTCGCGCACCCGTTCTGGTTCGCTACCTTTGAAAACGAATACGCAGCACTTTTCCATCGGTATATTCCGTCTTGGTTCACAATTCAAGATAAAAGCGCACTCACCGGTTTCTTTGAAGGCAATTCAACTTTATACACAGCAAAACACCTATCCGCATGGATAGGTCCTATTCTACTCTGGTCGTTTGTTACGTTTGTACTCTTCTTCATCTTGATGTGCTTCAACAGCATCCAGCGTTTGCAGTGGAGTGAACGGGAGCGGCTCAGTTATCCGATCGCACAACTCCCGATAGAGATGACCACGCCGCAATTTTTCTCAAGAAGACTGTTATGGCTTGGGTTCGGCATCTGTGCGATACTTGAACTTCTCAACGGACTCCACTTTCTCTACCCTTCTGTCCCCGGCGTGCCACTCAAAATCCCCGATTTCGGGGCGAAAATATTTACGTCGAAACCTTGGAGTGCTATTGGATGGTTGCCCCTCTTCTTTTACCCTTGGGTTATCGGATTGACCTTCTTTGTTCCGCTTGAGCTTTCGTTTTCGGTCTGGTTCTTTTTCCTGTTCACGAAATTCCAGTTGATTTTGGGGAGCATCGGTGGATGGAAATCGTTACCGGGGTTTCCTTACTACAACCAACAGGGAATTGGTGCATGGTTGACGCTTGGGATTTTAGTTCTATGGGCAAGCCGTAAGCACCTGAAAACGGTGTTAACTACGGCTTTGAAGCCTGCCACTCTCACAAACGAACCGTTTCAATATCGCACTGCCCTGCTCGGTATCTTGATAGGCACTGCGATCCTCGTTTTCATTTTCCAGCAGGCTGGCATGTCTGTCGGAATTCTGCTCGCTTTCCTATGTCTCTATGTTCTCATGTCTATTGCCATAACTTATGCGAGGGCGGCGGTCGGTGTGCCTTACCATGAGGTCATTTGGACGCATCCACAACTAATGCTCGTCTCCGTTTTAGGCGTACGACGGATCGGCGCGGCGAACCTGACGCTTTTCTCCTTTTTGTATCCGTATGTTCGGGATAACGTCTCGCACCCGATGCCGAGTCAGTTAGAGGGGTTTAAAATTGCCGAACGCGCACGGCTTTCTCAGAAAAAGATGGCTATTGCTATGATCGTCGCCCTATTGGTTGCCACCCCTGTTTCGTTCTGGGCATATTTACACCTGATGTATCAACACGGCGCGGTGCAATCTGACGGATACGTTATCGGTATCGGCATCGAAACCTTTGAGCGTTTGCTGCTGCCGTGGTTGCAACAGCCACACGCTCCAGACAGCACAGGACTAAGTTTCACGGCGTTTGCCTCGCTGTTCACGTTGGGATTGATGTTCTTGAGAAGACAGTTCATTTGGTTCCCTTTCCATCCAGCGGGGTATGCGCTCGGTTTATCAGCAGGCATGGTTTGGGTATGGAGTGCGGTATGTGTCGGTTGGTTCATCAAGGCAGTCTTACTCAAATTTGGAGGATTGCGAACCTATCGGAAGGCATCTCCATTTTTTGTTGGGTTAATTTTGGGGGACTTTCTGACCGGCACATTTTGGAGTTTAGTGGGTGCTATCTTTGAGATACCGGTATATCGTGTCTGGTATTAACATCATAACAGGTATGGTGGAACTTCTGCCAACCGTCTTAGCTCTATACCAACGCTCTCCTCCTTTGGTAAACCGAAATTTAGCACTTACGCACCACCGCACGGTAGGCGAGGTTTCCTAACCTCGCCGGAACTACAAATAATAGGATTTTGCGTAAGTTCTGTTTTTAAGTTGACATTTTAGCCGGTACATAGTAGAGTTAAGAATTAAAGAAGATTGAAATTGCCCAATTCTGTGCCCCACTGATGTAGAAGATTTAACAGAATCCAATGAAAACAATGACGTATAAAGGATACACCGCTGAAATCCACTACAGTGACGAAGATGGTTTTTTCGTCGGTGATGTTGTCGGTATTGATGATATCATTTGTTTCCATGGAGATACCGACGAAGAACTACGCGTTGCTTTTGAAGACGTGGTAGATCTCTATATTGAGGCACTGGAGGAACCATAGAATCCGCCGCAGAAACAGAACGTAGGTAGTTTTTGGGCGCGTCTACGTCAAGCATTCCATCTGTAGAAACAAAACATTTGTCGCTGCTATTAGGAATAAAACTACGAAAATAGGGAATTTTACTGGTGAAGACTTGCGTCATTGTTTTTGCTAAAAATCCGGAGCCGAACCAAGTCAAAACGCGGCTCTTACCGACCCTCTCGCCGGAACAAGCGGCGACATTATACACCGCATTCCTCATAGATTGGTGCAAGACCCTTGCTGAACTCCCTGATGTGGACATCGTTATCGCATATACACCACCAGAGGCACAGTCCGATTTACAAGCGTTAATCGGAGGCGATGCTATCTACATTCCGCAAATAGGAGCTGGTTTGGGAGAACGACTCACCTCAGCAACACAGTGGGCAGCGGAACACGGATACACAAAGATTTTAGTCGTCGGATCCGATAGTCCGACACTACCGATCTCATACATATCCCAAGCGATCACACTGCTTGACTCACGAAACATCGTCATTGGACCGAGTACAGATGGCGGCTATTACCTCATCGGTTTTTCAGTAGAGACCTTGGCAACCACAGTACCGCACGTATTTGAGGAAATCGCATGGAGCACAGCGGAGGTCTTTCAACAAACTATAACGCGTATCCATTCAACGAAGGCAACTCTTGGACTCCTACCACCTTGGTATGATATCGATAGAGCCGAGGATTTAGCATTTCTGCACGCACACATATCGGCGATGCGACTCGCGGGCGACAGAGTCCAAGCAGTTAGAACAGAATCTCTATTGGCAGAGTTATTTTCATAAAAAGAAGGCAAAGGAGACTTGATAATGGGACAATTAGATGGAAAATTTGCGATTGTAACGGGTGGAAATCGCGGTATTGGTAAAGGAATTGCGAGGGGACTTGCCGCTGAGGGTGCGAGTTTAACCATCGCTGCAAGGAATGTCGAACTCCTTGAGCAGACTGCTGACGAATTTCGCGCAGACGGTGCAAAGGTATTGGTTGTTCCCACCGACGTAACGGACGAGGAACAGATTAAAGCACTCTTTGAAAAAGCGATAGCGGAATACGGACGCTTGGACATCCTTGTGAACAACGCCGGTGCATTTGATGGCGGTCCCATAGATGAGCTTTCAACAGAGGCGTGGGATTGGGTCATCGGTGTGAATCTCCGTGCGCCGTTTCTCTGCACACGCGAGGCATTCCGAATTATGAAAGCACAAGGCGAAGGTGGACGTATCATTAACGTCGGAAGTATTTCTGCACATCGGGTGCGTCCCCGATCTGCCCCTTACAGTGCCAGTAAATTCGGCATCTGGGGCTTGACCCAAGTAACAGCACTCGAAGGGAGACCGCACGGCATCACAGCGAGTTGTTTGCAACCCGGTAACACTTACGTAGAACGCCATCAAAATCGTCCACAGGAACCCACTGAGCCGATGATGGACGTTGACGATCTCGCGCAAGCCGCTGTCCTGATGGCAACCCTCCCACCGAATATTAATATGTTAGAAGCGACTGTCCTACCAGTCGGTCAACTCTATGTCGGCAGAGGATAACGCACAACCGGAGACACATTATGAAAGTGAACCGGACCCAATTCATGGAAGAAGGGTATCTCGTGCTTCGGGAGGTAGTCCCGCCTGAGGAATTGGACGCACTGCGGGAAAGTTATGAACTGATGGTATCACGCCAACGGGGCATCTGGGCACGAGAACGTGCATCACAGGACCCACCCGGTGGTGTATGGGAGACCTCGCCACAACCTCGCTTAAACCTCGGAAACGATCCACTCGCAGGACTTGTCGATGAAAAGACAGCGAGTGCTATTGAAATTTGGGCACACGAAAACATGCAAGGTGCCAGCAGTGAACTGCTCGGTGAGGAAGATGCTGGCGTTACTGAAATGATGCTCATGTGTAGTCCAGTCAAAGACTGTGGACCCGCGGCTTGGCACCGCGACCATCACCCTATTGATACAGCACCATTACAAGGCTATATCGACGACATTGTGGAGACGGGACCACGCTATGTGCAGTGGAACCTCTCACTCTACGACGACAATGTGTTGTGGGTACTTCCCGGCAGCCATCTGCGAGCGAATAGTGATGCGGAAAACCAACAATTGTTGGCGGATCCGAAAGTCCCGTTACCGGGTGCGGTTCAGACACATCTCAACGCCGGTGATGGGGTCGTTTATATTCTGCCTATTCTGCACTGGGGAAGCAACTACAGCAAGAAGATGCGGCGCGCGATTCACGGTGGGTTCTCAAACCACACTCACTATGAAGCGTTTGACTACATAAATTACCTATCGCCAGCAGTGCAAGACAAGTTCCACCGGTGGAATGAACACAGCGACGAGATGCAAGTGTGGACTGAAAATGCGCTCCGAGCAGTCATTGACAAGCGTCCCGATGTTTACCATACGGCACTCGGAAATCTGCACCCGGATAGAGGCGAAAAAGGGAATATGCTCTCAACCGTCTTTCTGTGCAAAGCCGCCTGTTTCGTAGCAACGGCACACGGTTGTGAACTCTCAGACATTCCTGATGATCTCAAGAATCGCGGCAAAGGTTTTCACGCCATCACGCTTAATTGGGGACCGCCGTTCGCGGAACGGTTCACAAAGGAAGAAGCAGCTACTGTGTGGGAACGTTTTAAGCCGCTTGACGCGCTTCTCAAAACCGACGAAGAGCAGTATCTACCCGGTTTCCAATCCGGTCCGATGCATTACTATTTCAATGAAATGCCCGCTAACTTCGGCGTTGCAGATTTCATCAAAACGTGGGAACTATAGCCTCAGACCGAGCATTCCGCTGAGATAGAGATATGCTTCCTCGGTATAACGGGGTAGATTTTCAGGATCTTCGACTTCCAACTCTAATGTCAGGTCGCCTTGGTAGTCTACCGCTTGGAGGGTCTCAATAATCTGTTTGAGGTTGAGTTCACCGCGCCCAATACCGACAGATACGGCACCGATATGGTCTTTGAGATGCACCGCATAGATACGCGAACCGAATTGACGAATTGCGGCAAGTGTATCCACACCGGACGAGTGGAAATGTCCTGTATCAATGCAGACACCGACCCGTTCGTCGGGAATAGCATCTAAAACCGTTTGGAAATCCTCCGCCTGTTCAAGGACATTGCCGTGGTGCGGTTCAAGCGTCAACTTGATTTGACTTTCTGCCGGTATGCGTTGCAACACCGCTTGGACACAGGCGGTTACTCTGTCCAATGCGCCGGGTTCGGTTCTACGTTGCGCGCCACTTGTCGTCAAATGTGTTGCCCCGAGACCTTCGGCGATTTCGACACACCTTGCGATTGCGTCTGCGCGTGCGCCAACATCGGCATTGTCCTGTCCACCCCATCCGGGCGGATAGAGTCCGGCACACTTCATCCCGGATGCGTCAATTTTCGCCTTCATGCCATCTATGTCAAAAGCGAGGGCAGCGTCAACGCTCCAGATAAGGGGTCCGTGAATTTCCATGAGGCGGTAGCCGATTTTCGGCGCGTATTCCAAGGTCGCGGCAACCTCGTCTTCGGCGTAGCCTCGATAACAGATTGAAGCACAAATAATGTCCATAAAATCTCTTTCTATCAAGCCCAGAAAACATCAAGGGAATATAAAGTCTGATCAACCGTCTATCAGTCGCATGTATTCATCGTGTGTTCCAATCCAAAACCAGAAGAAAGTCCCCTCTCTTTCGGATGCAAGCGTACGATACTTAGGACCAACCCTTGCCGACCAATAAATATGAACTTTCTTTAAGGTTAAAGATGGATGCTGTGGGTTCTGTTTTAGCAGGACAAAACTTTTGTCAGCGAGCTGCTGAACATGGCGCGGAAGGTCCTGGTAATGTTTCCGAAAACGCCGAGTTTTTACGTGTTTTATATATCTTCGCATTTACCTGCTCGAAAATCAGCGAGTGCCTCCTTCGCGAACCGTTCAAGTTTTCCTGCCTTAGCGTCTTCCTCAAACTGTTTATCCCAGACTTCCGCTTTTACCTTATATGCCTCTAAACGCTCATGAAGTTCAATTTTCAGCACTTTTAACAATTCTTCTTTCGTTTTTCTTTCACAATTTACCTCAGGGAGTTCTTGTATCCACCCAATCCATCCATCCGCGTTTTGCTCAGTACGGACTGTATAGGTCTCGTCAAACCCGTGTTCGTGAACTTCAATAGTATGAACCTGACCCATGTGTAACTCCTCTTATGTAACAGTTCAAATATATCCAATTATATCCTATGAAAAGACCAGTTGTCAAACAATTCTCTTGAAAAATCGAATAAATAGCGTATAATAAACGAAATCAATCATCAAACTCGGAGCATACTGAAAGTGATTCAACAAATCGAAATAACCTTACCTGAATATCCGCGAGGCTTTCACCTCGTCACAGATGAGATCGTGAAATCGCTCGGTGAATTGCCGAAAGAAGGTATCCTGCACCTGTTTATCAAACATACTTCAGCGGGATTGACGATCAACGAAAACGACGATCCAACAGTCCGAGAAGACTTTGCTAACAGTTTCGATCGACTCGTCAAGGAGCGTGAACCGTTCTATAAACACACAATAGAAGGTGACGATGATATGCCAGCGCATATTAAAGCGTCGCTCGTCGGTTTCACCATCTCCGTTCCGATTACGAACCATCGCCTTAACTTAGGTATATGGCAAGGCATCTACCTCTGCGAATTCCGAAATCGTGGTGGTAGGCGAAATCTAACGGCAACGCTTTATTCTTAGCCTCTAAACGCGATGACCAGAGTATACTACTGCTCTATCCATTTTCAAATTGAAGGTAAACCAGGTTCGTAGTAGGGCAATTCATTGCCCGTTCCTGCGTGCGGTAAATCGTACTGACTACGAACCCCCTAAAATTCAAACTGGATGAAGCACTACAACGTGCTATAGAGCTCCGCGTGTCGTTTCAGCACTACATCTGAATCAGGTGGGTTGATAACCTCAATGGAGATAAACCCATCATACCCGTCCTGTGCCAGAAGCGTGAGTGACTCTCTCTCAGTGTCCGGCATCGGACCGCTGTCCCCAAAATTGACATGCGCGTGTCGGACTTTACCACGTAGATGGACGTATGCCACATCGACGGGTTGCCCGTGTCGGACATGGTGTGCTGCATGCCAATTCACATAAGTATTCTGTGCCTCGGCACGGTATAACGTTTCCGCAATGTAACTGGCGATGAGATTGCCGTGTGTCTCTAAACAGAGCGCAACGCCTGCGTCACCAGCCAATCCGTCACATTCGCGAATACCATCCGCTTCCCAATCCAAAGTTTGAGACACTTCAACAGGGGTATTCGGCACTCTATCCCCGAAGATGCGGATATTTGCGGCTCCCATGGTTGCCGCAAGGTCAATGTAACGCTTGAGAAGTTCGACCTGTTCGGCGCGTTTGTTCGCGTCGGGATCAATGAATCTCACACCAGTTGCGATGCAGGAGAGATCAATCCCGCTATCAACAAATCGGGCGCGTGCATCTCGGAGTTGTTGTGGTGTTGAATCCAATTCAACACCGTGTCCATGATCCCACTCGACGCGGAGCTCAAGGTGTTTATAGTCATACTCTTTTGCTTTGTCAATCAGTTCCGCCAATGTTAGTGGTGGACAGACAGACGACATAAATCCAAATTGCATGTAAAGCCTCCAGTTTTGTTAGGTTAACCTTGAATTTTAACAGATGAACTGCCGTTTCCTTGCTTATTAACATTAATTTTGACGGGTAAACGTCTCGTTAATTCTTGAATATGGCTGATGAGAAAAATGTTACGTCCCTGCATACGGAGTCCTTCCAATGCCGCGATGGCGATGTCAAGCGTTTCGGTATCAAGGGTGCCGAACCCTTCGTCAAGGAATAGGGAGTTGAGTTGTGCGCGTCCGCTACTGAGTTCGGAAAGCGCGAGTGCCAAGGCGAGACTCGTCAGGAACGATTCGCCACCGGAGAGCGTCTGAACCGGGCGCTCTTCATTCGCGTTCCAGCGATCGATGACACTCAAGTCGCCGATACCCTCAACTTTAAGTTGGTACCGCTCTGAGGTGAGGTATTTCAATTGTTCATTGGCTAAACTGCCCATCTGTCTGAACATAATCTCCAACGCAAAATCGCGTAAGGCATTGGCAGGAATTGTCTCCTGTAATCTCCGCCAGCGTTCCAATTCTTGCTGCGCTGCACGCATTTCATCACCGAGAGCCTCACGTTTTTCAAGCGCATCTTTCAAATCTTCGATTTTCTGTTGTTGCGCGCCAATCTCTTGCTGCTTTTCCTGAAGCTGCGTTTCGATTTCCGTGAGTTGGGTTTCAATACATTCTAATGCGTCTGGATCAAAAGGATTTTCATCAAATCGTGCAGACAGTTCACGAATTTCTGATGCGAGATCCCGCATTTCCTCCTCATGCGCGTCAATTTGGTCGGTTAAGTCTTGTATCTGGTCATCGTCTCGAAAAGCGTTGTCGTGTGCCTCTGGCGAATCAAAATCTGCGCTCTCTAACTTATCAAAATAAACTTGGCGTGTTGTCTCTAACCTTTCACGGTATCCTTCATACTGATCCTCGCAAATGTCATAGGTGGTCTGTTTTTGGGTGGACAATTTTTGGCTTTCGCGTAATTGCTGTTCGGCTGTATCGCGCTCGGATTTCTTCGCTTTCAGCTTCGTTTCTAACGCATCAATAGCGGTGTTAATCTCATCTTCCGTTTCCAACCCGCCAGTTTTCTCACGGACGGTGTTTAAAAACACTTCACCTTCGCGCCGATATTCGTCTATCTCGGCTTGCACGCCTACGTACCGTTCTACCAACCTCGCAAGATTATCTTGGTTTGCCTTAATATTGGTGTTAAGCAGCTGAAGTTGCATCTTTGCAGTGTCCCATTTACCCTCACGCTTTTCAACTTCCGCAATCTTATCAGTAAAGTGCTTCACAGCTTCAGCAGGAGTGACACCGTGAAAAACATCGGGCAGCGATTTCCAAAGACTGTCTTCAGTAGACGCGGTATCCGCTTGCAAATCCGCAACGGCATCGCTGAAGTTCCTCAACTGCTGCTCTGTTTCGTTCAAGGATTTTGTCTCGTGAGCGATGTTGTTTTCACAGGTTTCGAGTTGTTGCGATGCTACTTGGCATGCGTGCGATGCTTGCGCATGTGCCTTCTCGGCTTCTCCAAGCGATGCGATAGCAGTATCCGCCTTGTCAATCCGCTCGGTTGTCCAGTCAGATGAAATATCCGCGTCTGGATAAACCTCCTGCCACTGTGCAAGAAGTTGTGATTTTTGGTTTCGCAGCACTTTTATTTCCGCATCGCAATCTTCAATTTGTTTAGCATTGTTGCGTTCATCCCGTTTAGTCTCAGCCTGTCTGGTCTTCAAAGCCTGCAGTTCTGCTTGTGTTTCATCCGCCTCCGCTTTTGCACTCGCTAAAGCGTCTTCAGCACGCTGCAGCCGTTCCTCACTTTCGGGTTCCACGACATCAGCACACGGATGACCTGTCGCTCCACACACCGAACACGGTTCTCCGGGTTGAAGGCGTTGCCGGAGTTGATTGATCGGATTTGCCCATTTCGCCGATTCTTTCTCTGCTTCACAACGTTGAACGACTTCAGCGACTTTCTGATACACTTTGGTTTGGCTTGCTAAGTCGGTTTCGATCTGTTCAAGTTCTGCATTCAGTGCCACTGCAGTGTTATTTACTGCGTTCAGCCGGTTTTCGGCATTCGCCAAGTCGTCTTGCGTTGCCTCATATTTCTGTGCGACGGGTTGTGCCTTAGATGCCTGCTGCTTTCGGGCAGTCCATTCCTCGTGGGTGCCAGTTGCCAGTAGTTCCTTCAATTGCGTGGTGGCATCCTCTAACGTCGTCTCTGCATCTGCTTTTTCCGAGAGGCGTTCCGCGTGCGTGTCAGACAACTTTTTGATTTCACGCTTTAAGGAAGACACTTTCTTTTCGGATTGCGATTTGCTCGTCAGCACTGTTTCCAACTGCTTTTCTTGTGAAGTGAGTTCTGCAAGAAGACCGGTGGCTTTGTTGAGACGTTGTTGCCGATCTGACGGAAGCGGATTTTCTTCTAAAAAATACAGCGTGTCATCAATCTGTTTCTGCAACTTGGTTTGCTCAGTTTGTCTGTCGGCTAATTGGTTTTCCAGCGTATCGATATGATTGCTCAAATTCGCCAATTCTGGCATCTGTTTATTCGCATCTGAAAACTTACCTTCTGCTCGTTCTACATCTAATTTCGCTGCAGTGTAGACCAGCATCTTTTGGTCTCGCTCGGTGGATACAGACTGATATCCAGCCTCTTTTTCGTTATAGACGGTTTGGTTGGCTTCAACTTGCTTTTCTGTTTCTGTTTTCTCGTTTGTTGCTACACGGAGTGCTCTCTCAGATTTTTCAAACTCCGACTGTGCAGTGTCAAACGCGTGTTTTTCTGGGCGAAGACGCTGAGCGCGATTCGCGTTTTCGAGTTCTGTTCGCCGTGCTTCAATTTCAGGTTGCCGATTTAAGAGTGTTTCTCGCTTTTCTGTTGAATCTCCAAGTTTCTTGAAATCCTCTGTACGTTTTGTTTCTCGATCCTTCTCCTGCTGAATTTGTTGGCTTTTCTCCACTATTTCTGCAGCTTTCGTCTGTAACTTACCGAGCTCCGTTTCGGTTTCTGTGAGTTGCTCACGCGAAGCCTCCGGAATTTTGTTTAATTCATCAACGACCGCGGCGTTAACTGCTTCAACCTCACCAACCTTGTCATTTAACACTTGTTTCAGTACATCGTAGATACTAATGCCTGCGGTTGCCTCTAAAATTGTGCGTCTCTCTTCATTGTTTGCCTTTAAAAATGCTGCGAATTCGCCTTGTGCCAACATGACCGAACGTTTGAAAGCATCAAAATCAAGTCCTAAAATAGACTCAACCTCTTCACTCACCGTGTTTTGACTTGACCCCATAGATTTACCACGAGCCGATAGTTTATCGCTGATTAATTTGCCACCCTCGGCGTAAAGCAACTGTACCTTTGGCGGGCCTTTCTGCTTAGCAGACCATGTGGCCAAATAACGGGTGCCGTTTGCCATAAAATGCACTTCAGCAAACCCCTCTTTTTCGCCATGACTAATGAGGTGGCTCGGGTTTTGGCTGCCAGTTCCATTCAAGCGAGGTGTCTTCCCGTAGAGGGCGACGCAAATAGCATCTAACAACGTCGTCTTTCCTGCCCCCGTCGGCCCCGTAATCGCTACAAGCGAGGCATCATCCAACGGCGGGTTTTCAAAATCAATTTCAACCGACTCACGAAAACTATTTAGGTTTTTAAGTTTTAATTTACATATTTTCATTAGGCATCCTCAACAAGTTGGACTAATTCATTGAATGTTTGCGTCAAGGTTTCATCCGGTGGCTCACCATCGAAATTTGCCTTGTGAAATTGCGCAAATATTTTTTCTGGACGTTCCATTTCCTCAACAGGAATTGTCGGTCCCGGCTTCACCTCCGGCAGCTCGACTTCAACGCTCAGAACATCGCCGCCACGGTCACTGAATGCTTTCCGAATTTCATCGCTGATGCCAACCCTCGGTGTGCCTAATTTTAGTTTGACTTGGATATACTTTCCATTCCAGTCCTCTGTCATCGCTTCTGACAAAACCGAAACTTCATCACCCTCAATAGTACACAATTCTTTGAAGATAGGAATCTCAATTTCTTTATCTTGTATCAGTGCCCCATCGTCTGATAGTTCCAGCAGATACACCTTTTTGCGATAACCTGTTTCGTTGAACCTCATTGGAATTGGCGAGCCTGAATATCGGATCGGATAATCGGTGCCACCGATCGTCTGTGGTCTGTGGAGGTGGCCCAAGGCGACATAGATCACATTCGCCGGAAAATCGCCGACGTGGGTAGCGGTCGCGCCACCAATCTGGACATTTCGTTCAGAATCGCTTATTTTTCCACCTTGAACGAAGAGGTGCCCCATTAAAATTTTAGGGAGTTCTACTGGCATGGTGGCAACGCAATCGGCATAGAACGTCTTGAACCATTCACGATACCGTTCACTTCTATCTGCCTCTGTTTCATACGAGAGGTGTCGGAGATCGCTTTCGGAGAGGTACGGCACAGCAGCGACTGCGACCCGTGGATTGTCAGGAGGGAGTGCCAAGACACACTCATCAGCCTCATTTGCAAGACCAACGACGTGAATCCTACCCATTTTGAGAAATTCGCGTGGTGCCTCCAAATGCCTGGGTGAATCGTGGTTGCCAGCAGTAATCACCGTGTATGCCTCGGTCTCATCAAAAAGACGGTAGAGAAACCGGTAATAGAGATTCGTTGATTCCGCTGAGGGGAGGGATGTATCAAAGATATCGCCTGAAACGAGGAGGAGTTCAATCTGATGTTCTTGGATTGTGTTGAGCAGCCACTCCAGAAATGCTTTGTGTTCTTCAGTGCGTTGACGTTCGTGGAGTCGTTGGCCGATATGCCAATCGGCAGTGTGCAGTATTCTCATAGGGGTCTATAATAATCTACGCCAAGGTGCGTATTGAGTCCTTACTTTTTGATCTTTCTCGTCCATACTGATGTCTTCAAAGTCGAAGACACCAATATTCGCCTGAAACTATAATAAACTAAAGTTTGGACAATTTTATGAATTAAGATGACAAAAAGCAGAAAAGTAGGTATCCTTTCAGAAATAACCACACTTTTGAAAGGTAAGTAAAATGAACCTCCTTTTCTGCTTAGAAGATATTCTATCGTATTTTCGTCCTTTATTCAACCAACAAAACTTCGCACTTTTCCAAGCGATGATCTGCGGCTTTATTGCCAATACACACGGTGGCACCCTCACCCGTCTTTATCAATCGAGTTTCTCGGAGACGAAGTATTGGTCTTTTCCGAAGTTTCTCTCGCGAGGGGAGTGGGATGTTGATGCTGTTGCTGCACGGCTTGTTGAAAAGATACAAGAGGTGTTTCCCTATTGGGTTTATGTTTACGATCTCACGAGTGCCCTAAAAACAGGCAAGAAACAATTTGGACTGCATTTCTTCCGCAACTTCAAGTATCAAAAGGGTCGTGTGAATCAATCAAAGTTTCACTTCGGACATGAGTTTGCTGCCTTGGGGCTGCTTTGCGAAACTGCGAAACAATGGATCCTGTTTCCGGTTTGGGTCAGACTCGTCGTGCCGGAGAAACTTCGAGACAAAGGCGATGCGGTATTGAAACGTATCTTTTCAAGGCTCCCTCGGGGACTCGTCATCTTTGATAGAGGGTTCGCCCGCCGAAAAGTCTTTCAGACGCTTTTGGCACTCAAACACCATATCTTGTGTCGTGCGAAGTCGAATGCGGTCTTCTATCGTATACCTAAACGTCGAAAACGTCCCGGCCCCGGACGCCCCAAGAAATACGGAGACCGTCTAAACATCAGACGTTTGCGGTATAAAGTCGTCTCCATAATGGGCAAAGACTATCAGGTGGCTTCACAGATCGTCCGGACGAAAATGTGTCCCGCAGATGTTCGTCTCGTTGTTATACGAACAAAACCTAAACCTTCAAAACCGTATCGGTATTTTTCTGTCTTTACAACCGATTTGACGCTTGAGATACCGAAGATCGTTGAATACTATCGCCAAAGGTGGCAGATAGAGACCGCATTTCGAGACGCAAAACAACACTTCGGCTTCAGCGGCTATCAGGTGAAATCTCGCAAAAGCATCAATCGTTTTCTCCAACTGAGTTTCGTCGCAGCGTCTCTAACGAAGTTGATCTTTTCTATGCCAGAAATGACAGAGAAACAACTCAGTGTTGAGGAAGTCTCTGAGCAGCTCGGCATTCATTGGTATAAACCCAAGAAACTCACGCAAGGCCTTCGTGTCGCTTATCTTCAAGCACAAATCTGGTGGCTCCGATTTTCTACGAGTTCCAAAGAAAAAACAAACTCACAGAATATTCAGACTCAGGCACCACAGGATAACGCACTGCCTTTTGACAAGGCAGCATGAAATCTATAATATTGTCCAAACTTTAGTATACTAAGCTTTGGACAATTTTCAGTATTTGTTTTAGAGATGCGGTATCTCCTTTCAGGACACATAGCACTCCGCTGGAGTGCGGGAGGGTGGATACACCGTTTTCTATAGACATAGCACTCCGCTGGAGTGCGGTCTTTTTCTCAGAGTTTCAAAGACTGTGCGAAACTCGCGGAAAAATACATAGACCTTTGAAAACTCAACTTGCCCGCGACGCGAATTGTCCAAACTTTAGTTTAGTATAATAAAGTTATCATAACAAATTTCGGATATATTTTCAAACAGATTCATTATAAAACTTTTCTACATTCCACTTGCTAAAAAATAGGGGTTTTGCTAAAATTATAAAAAGCGTTTCGGAAACTTTCAAAAACCAGTGAGTGAGGCTTTCATGCTCTTACACAAGTGAGGGACATTCCGGCACTGATACGGAGGAGATCATGGATACCCTAAATGACTTTCAACTCAAGCAAAGAAAATACATGCCTATCTTTCCAAAAGCGAGCGGAAAATCGACCGTTTACATCGAAGGATACCCTTGTGAGGACGATGAACCTATGGCGGCGACAGGATTTCACGGTGAACAGATTCGTATCTTTTCTGACCAACTCTCGCGATACTTTGCGATCAATGCACACATCTACATCGGCATTGACAGTTTTATCTACTACCGTGAAGGCGACATCACAAAATTCGTCGCGCCAGATGTTTACGTCGTTTTTGGTGTTGATAAATTTCCACAGCGGCGCAGTTTTTATACCTGGGCAGAAGGTGCCATTCCTACCACTATTTTTGAATTTCTTTCCGATTCAACAGCCGATCGGGATCGGCATGAAAAGGTTCAGGTCTATCTAAATGATATGAGTGTTCAAGAATACTTCATCCATCAACCCGAGATGGAGAAGCCGTCGGAGTTTCGTGGGTGGCGGCAAAGTCCAGTCGGGGGTATTGTCGAAATCGCGCCGGATGCACAAGGTGGTCTGTTCAGCCAGGCGTTAAATCTGTGGTTTCGATGGGAGGATCAACTGGATACCCATGTCAGGCTTTTGCGCCCGTACTTACCTGATGGCACCCCGATTACGACTTCGATGGAGGAGCACCACCTTCGGGTGGAAGCCGAGACACTCGCCGCTGAAGAAGCACAACGTAGAAGGGAAATAGAAGTTGAGCTAGAACGTCTCCGTATGCAACTCGCTAACCACGAAGATAGCGACATTTAACGGATTGCCCAGCCATAAGCCAATGGGTAGTGGGCATAATTCCCATAGGTGTTCGTGAACCGCTCGAAGGGCAGTTTATAGAAAGTCCATAATTACTAGGACTTACGCAGCCCCTTCGCTGGCGAGGTTTGTACCCTCGCCAGCAGCACGCAATCCGTAGGATCTCATGTAAAAATTGCGTAAGTCCTAATTACTTGAATATTACGGGGCGAAGATTGTATCCTCACCAGTGTAGGTGTGGAACTTTGTTCATTGAACACCTATTCACATATTTGGGATTTTATTATAAATAGGACTTACGCATTTCCTCTTAAAGTCCCCCTGATAAGGGGGATTTAGGGGGTTAAATACAACGAAATACTCTCACTGTGAGGCATTTTCAGCAAAATATACCTTTGCTCTCTCCAATTTGCGTAAGTCCTGTTTGGAATGTTTCAGAAAGTCTCTACACACCGTTTTTGGCACGTAGGAGACACGCGCGGAGAACCTACCGCCTGACAACTGAAAATTAAGGAGTTAGCCCTATGGGAAACAACGGTCACACTTTAACCGCAGAACTGGAAGAAATGGAAGTCTACGGGGAGACGCGGGTGGGATGGGATGAGAACACACCGGTCAACGAAACCGTTGATGCCGACGGAAACCCGCCCCCCGACAACAGAGGCTTCGGTGTGGCAGATCTCAACTCGCCCAAGCGGCGGGTCTACGATGATCCAGAAGTCGAGGCACTCCGTGAAAAACTACGTGAACATAACGGCATCCGCGGACTCGAAATCTGTGAACCGCATGAAACTAAGAAAATTGCTCGCATCTTCCATCGAGACGGGTTCGTCGTAGTCAAAGACCTTCTTAACGCTGAGCAACTTGCGCGCTGGAGAGACGGGTGTACTGAGGCACTTCGCGACATCCTATCCATACCCGGACCCGGGAACAGAAAATACGTAGCCGAAACTGGGAGGCTGCCACACCGATATAGCTACGGCACCTCTTCCGCTTCAAGACAGATGCTGCACCACCCTGCATGGGCAAGTATGATTGACCTACCGGCCACAACGCCAATCGTCACAGAAATTTTTGGATCTTCAGACTATAGGGTGTGGGGTTCAGGCGGTGACCTCTGTCTTCCCGGTGCGATAGAGTACCAACATCTGCATCTTGACGGTAGAGACCCACAACACCTCTCCGAAGCACGCATCGCCCAAGCGGAACGCCTCGGTCTTCAACTCCATAGGGACGACAACGGAAACCTCGATGTCCCCTCACAAAAACTGATTATGGAGATGACTCCACCGATGGTTACCATCAACTTCGTCATGTGCGATTTAACTTGGGAAAACGGTCCGATTCGACAGATTCCGGGGACACATACGCTGCAGCAAAACCCTCCGCCTCCGGGTGACGAACCGGATTGGATGAAACATTCAACGCTCGTCGGTGCGACTGCCGGTTCTGGCGTATTCCGAGATAACCGAGCATGGCACGGCGCAACGCCAAATTTGTCAAAGGAAATTCGGGCACTCCCAAACGTCGAATATCTTGCTCCGTGGCGTACACAGCACGGTTTCAGTAGGATTATGCCTCACGAAATATGGGAGACCTTAACACCATACGCACAGAAACTGTGTGAATGGATCAAGGCTGAACCGGGGGGCTGGCCCCCAGGGGCAGGTATTATGCACCCACTCGCAAGTAAGCGCGCAGAAGCCGCTAAGAAATCAAACGGTTAGCAAAAGGAGATAAAAGATGTTAAACTGGGGAGTTATGGGAGCAGGCGGTATCGCCTATGTTTTTTGCAACGGGATGCGTTTTACGGACACAGGACAGATCTTTGCTGTCGCAAGTCGCACGCAGGAACGTAAGGACAGACTCGCCAACGATTTCGGCATCCCTCGCCAATACAACGACTACGCCGATCTGTTGACAGATGACGATATTGATGCTGTCTATATCGCGACAATCCACCCGTTACATGCGGAGTGGGCGATAAAATGTGCTGAAGCGGGGAAACATCTGCTAATTGAGAAACCGATTAGTATGAATTCTGCTGAAACCGCTGCGATGGTAAACGCCGCTCGTGAGAACGATGTCTTCCTCATGGAAGCCTTTATGTATCGGTGCCACCCGCAGATCGCTAAAATGGTTGAACTGATACAAGACGGCACAATCGGTGAGGTCCAAACCATTCGTGCGACTTTCGGTTACCGTTCAGGTTTCAACCCACAGAGTCGTCTCTACAACCGTGAAATGGGGGGTGGTGGTATCCTCGACATCGGGTGTTATACCGCCTCAATGGCACGGAAAATCGCAGGTGCCGCCGCAAACAAACTGTTTCTGAATCCGATCTCCGTAAAAGGGAACGGGAAAATCGGTCCCACAGGCGTTGACCACATCGCAGCAGCGACGCTGAAATTTGAAAATGATATTATCGCAGAGATCATTTGTGCCGTTGAATGTAATTACGGAAGCGGTGTCACTATCTACGGCACGGAAGGCACGCTAACGATTCCAAACCCGTGGCTGCCCTCATCACCGTGCCGCGGTGCGAGAACACCATTGCCGCTTGATACGACCTTCCCCGCAACGCAACTTATCGTCCAATCGTCCCAAAGTCGGGAAACGACTGAAGTAACAGTACCTGCCGACAGAGACCTATTTACTTACGAAGCCGATACAGTCGCCGCACATATCGCTGACCGACAGGCACCGGCGATGTCTTGGGAGGACACACTCGGTAATATGCAGTTGCTTGACGCTTGGCGTGAGGAGGTGGGTGTTGTTCAGTAACAAATAGGACTTACGCAATAATTTAAAAATGTCGGAACTTACGCAGGACAGGTTCGTTTGCTTTCGGAATTGGAAGATACGGAGATTGGAAGTTAGAGGACATCCCAGCATCCATCCGTTCCCTCCATGCTTCTCCCATCAATATCTCTATTATGCGTAAGCCCCGTTATTGCAAGGTGTGTTGTACTTACTTTCATTTACCCCCATTTTTTTGTGAGTATAGACTATAGTTGTTATAGGTTGTGATATGTGTAAGAAAGTCAATAGGTTGCTAGGAGTGTATCGCCTCTGCATCGACAATCTTCAATAGAAGTCAGGAGTGCTTGAGAAGTCCAAGTCTGCATCAAGACATCCTTAATGAGGGTAATCACAGCATGAAGTTTGCGTTGCGTATTGCGATGCTCCGCGACGGGTTGTATGTCTTTCTGATAACAAAGAAATGTCAGTCCATAAGTCAGACAGGCAATGAACCATAGAAGTGCGATGCGTGCTTTCTGTGGCTTTTTCAAAACGATGTGTCGGAACCCGAAGCGGGTCTTGATGTCTCTGAACCCGTGTTCGATTTGCATTCTACGTTTGTAGCATTGATGGATTTCAGCGTCTTGATAAACATTTGAGATGAGATACATCGGTTCTTTGAAGGCGGGGTCTCTGACGACACAAAGGTTGAGTGGGATCTGGTGTTTTTGATGATAAAGCACGTTTGAATAGCCGCCGTTGTCCATGTCATCAAGTTTCTTTGTGTTCCCTCGGTGGGTGATGCCAACGTTGCGACAGATACGCATGACGAAGGCGATGTGCTTTGACTTGAGAAAGTCAATGACGTATTGTGCGCGTGCGAACCCTCGGTCAAAGACGAACAAGGGTTTCTGTTTTTTATTTCCGAGAACGCTGAGTGTCAGAGCATTGACTTTCAGACAGAAGTTCTGAATGAGGGTATTATGACTTTTATAGGTCATGTTTCGGATCTCTTCATCTTCATAAACCACCCAAAAGATAGGTATGGCACGGTTTCTAAAAGGTATAGATGCGACGAGTGCTTTCCATCCGTTAGGGAGGTCGGTCTCATCAACGAGCACATAGAAGTAATCTTGTGTCCTTGGTTTCCAGACCCAGCGACAGACGAAAAGACACCACGCCTCCATGAGGGCATCAAGGGGTAAAGGTGTTTCAAGAAACCGCAGCAACCGTTTTTGTTTCGACTTCTCTTTTTTCACGACGATGGGCAGACGCGCGGCGATGGCGTTGATGCGAAACGTTTTCGCAACAGCGACTGCCAAGATAACGAACAGTAGGTTTCGCAGGCTCGTTTTTTTCACATCAACATCCTTGAAAACTTCTGAAAAATGTGTTATCATTTTCTTTGGATGGACCCATTTGGGGGTATATCCACATTTCATAAAATACCTCCATACGTTTTTTACACTTTCTGTAAAAAATTTTCTGTTCTGTATGGAGGTATTTTATCACAACATCCCTGACTTCCCTATACTTTTTCTTTCAATACCCTTTCAACACAACCCTTAAAAAGAAAATGGGGGTAAATGAAGTACTTACTAAGAAGATCAAGTTCGATCGCCCTGCGAGAAAACATGTTCTCTTCCGCTAATATACATAAACGATTAACTCCATTTACAACTGCACACGGCCATTTATCATGGTTTGGAGCGATTCTATGTCGAAACGAATTTGTTTGACCGATGTATAACGGATAATAATTTTTCCCGCCGTGTTGATTAGGTACTTCCCTTGCAAAAATGTAAACACCACCAACATCGTTGAATACCTTTGATTCAAGAGTGTAGGCTTCAAAAATATATTTCCGTCCAGAAGCACCTTGAAATTCTACATCTTTTTTTTCAAACATTTTATTTTCCTTTTCCCAACATATTTATCCCCAGTTATAGGGGAAGGGAAGTCAGACCGACGAGCAGGGCTATTTAGTTGTACATATTTACTTTATATATGTGTGTGTTTTTTCCTCTGTAGGAGCGAGCTGTGCTCGCGATATTGCGGAAAAACGTCAACATCTGTAAACGAAAACCAAAATTAAAACCGAAAACTAAATAGCCCTGGACCTGACGAGTAAGGTAGGAGTCAAATTGTTGCTTACGATTCCTCTTGAGATTCCTCTTAAATATCGACTATTTGAGACCTACTAATTATATTTGAGTCTATATTGTAGCGTTTTATCAGGTCCACAAAATGAATGTTAAAATAATCATTGACGGTTGGGGATATCACTATCTTTTTCAGTAATGTATGCAAGTTAACTTTGATAGGAATTCCATTAGGTGCGCCATTTATTGGATTTTTGTAGTCGCGCAATAATGAGGCATCAGTCCTGAACATTTCGTTACCATAAAATGGTATTTTAGATGTATAGACACGCTCCAGAAATTCTTCACAGACATTCTCAAATGAAATTATTGCTCTAACTTCGTGTTCGTCCTCATATACATCTCTTTTGTGCAAAAAGGGAGCATAAAATAATTTGAGTACGTTATCAGGATCATTTAAGTCTATTGACTCTATTGACGGAAAATCTTCATAACCTCCAATATCATCTTTTACATAATCCTTATATTTCACTTGACCTATGTGGATATTATATTTATCAGATTCCAAACTGTCATCAAAATTATACACCAAACTTTTATAGATATTATCAGGACATTTCAAACTTTCAATGAGATCACTTACAGTGGTTTGAATCGCTATTGATGCTGGACTTTTGTCTCCATATTCTGCCCACATTGAATGGCTTTCTTGCTCTCTTAGAAACCATGAATTACAATACATGAGATGGCTTGTAAAATTTCTTAGTAATTGTTCAAATATACGGCCAGATTCCATTTTTTCTTGGTCAAGAGATAGTTTTTTTGCAACATCTCCTTCTTGTTCAAGAGGAAGTTTTCTTAAATCGTCTCTCCTTTTGTAGAATGCTTTATCATGTTTTATTAGGTTCTGTTGACATTTCACGCGCCAAATTACTGGGAAGTCAGCGGATATAGGGGTATCGTCTGCTGATCGGGGAGCATCGTACCGAACTCTCGAAGGCTTGCCGTGACTGGCTCCCGAGTCAAAAGGTAAACACAACCTAGTGTGTTTTTTGCATCTAACAAGGATATTTTGCGAATTTCATTTAAGGATTTATTTGATAGTTTTCCTTCAAATTTGTCATTATATGAATAGACGTTAGGAAAATAAAACGACTTGTGCTAATTAATCTTGTCTTCATAGATATTTCCTTATGCGAGAACGAGGTCTTTGAGTTTCATCAAAGGGCGTCCGAGGCATCGATTTACGAAAGCACCGAGAAGACAACTACCGAACTTATTGCTCATACGCGTTAGCAACCCCCAATGCTTCAAGGCACGAACCCGAGAAACATGAAACTGTTCTGTGAGTTGACCGATTGTCGTCTCAATACGACGACGCATCCGCACCTGAAGTTTGCGAAAACTCTCAGGATACTGTTGCTTTTGATTTCTTTTCAGCGTCGGTAATAAGACGGTTGCTTGGGTTTCGATGAGTTCTGCCTGAAGTTGTTGAGAGATATAACCTTTATCGCCAAGAACAATCGGATACTCCCCGCGTTCAGCAAGCAAGGGTAACACGTCTCGATCATCTCTATTAGCAGAGGTAATGCCGAAGTCAATAGGCACTCCGTTAGCTGTCGTTATCAATGTTCCGCGAAAACCGAAAAATGTTCCCAGGCTTTTCGTCGCACAGTTTCCATAAGTCGCGAGTGTTCGAGTGCCATCCGCCCACTTGAAATCAGACTTTGAAGCATTCGCACGTTTGAAATCGCAGACAGGGATCGGAAAAGAATCAACGATAAAGACATCTGCCTTTGGCAAGCAGTTCGTCAATGCCTGACGGATGACTTCACTCGCTGTAGAAAGGTTCCTTCGCCGACGATTGAAACGCGACCGCTCCGGTAAACCGGGAAAGACGGTTTTTAGTTCTGCCTTGATGCGTCGATACCCCGAGTTCTCGCTGTCTTCACCGATGTATTCAAGCAACCATGCGACCGTTAGAATATCGGCATCTGGGCAGTTCGGGGTGGGGCCCGGACGGCGTGCCTCAGCATTTGGGAAGTGAGCCTCATAAAGCGTTTTTATCATCTTTTGAAACACCCGTGCAACCTGCTTGAGGGTGCGGGATTTATTTTTCAGTTGCAACGCAATGCGTTCTAAAGTATACTGTAAATCCATCCTTATGCCTCCTTTTGTTTCTTGACTTATAGGATAACATAAGGATGGATTTATTCAGACAGAAAAGGCGTGCACTGCTTTTTCGTCTGGGCAACACTTAGATATTTGTGAAATCTAAAATAACAATCAGTTAACTGGCACAAGTCGTAAATAAAGTGTTTTGCTATTGAGCATTGCCAAAAACTTATCAATATGCATGTATCTCCATAAAGTTTTTGTATGGCATGGAGTCTCAAAGTAAGGACTGTCTTTGTAGGGCATTATGTATACTTTTAACTTTATGTATGAGTGAATGATGTTTTGGACATCCAATTCTTGCATTTGGGTGAATAGGATACCTACAAAGAAATAGGCAAATGCATTCCTATCCGATGGCTAACGATAGGATACCACATTTTTTGGAAAGAGTCAAGTTTTTGGGTGGCCCTGGAGTGAGCGATAAAAAACTTGAAAGTTTTTTCGATTGATTATATACTGCTTATGGCAAAGAGAATACTTCACCAAAAAAGGAACATAGGCATGAACATCCTCGTCCTACACGGACCGAACCTACATCTCTTGGGAAAACGCCAACCGGAGATATATGGACATGAAACGTTAGCAGACATCAACACGATGCTTGACCAACACGCCGCTGCATCGTCTTATCCGATTGTCCTCAAAATCTTTCAATCTAACCACGAAGGCGAACTCGTCTCCATCATCGGCGACCATATCGACTGGGCAGCTGGTATCTTGATTAATCCGGCAGCCTATACACATACGAGCGTCGCTATCCGAGACGCGCTCTCTACCGTCGCATTGCCAGTTATTGAGATTCATCTTTCTAACATCTACGCCCGCGAGGAATTTCGGCATCATTCCTATATATCAGCGATCGCTGTCGGTGTCATCGGCGGTTTTGGATCCCACAGTTACAAACTTGCTCTTGAAGCAATGATACACAATCTGCAGCTAAAAATGGAACCATCAGTATAGTAAGCGTTGTTGCATGCGCACCTAACATTGAATCTATATGGAATCATAATATACAATCTAAAAAGAAGGAAACCGTCTATGGCACAAAACAGATTCATACCGTTTAGTCGTCCTTGGATTGATGATACCGAAATAGAAGCCGTTAGCCAAGTGCTCGCCTCCAAATGGATCAGCACCGGAAACAGAGTCCGCGAATTTGAACGCGCCTTCGCCGAATACCTCGGTGTCAAGCACGCCATCGCAGTCAGTTCATGTACCGCAGCGTTGCATCTGAGCCTCGTGGTCGCCGGTATCGGTAGCGATGACGAAGTTATCACGACTCCTTATACCTTCACCGCCACTGCTGAAGCGATCCGATATGTCGGCGCGAAGCCTGTGTTTGTAGACATCCATTCCGATACATTGAACATTGACACAAGCAAAATTGAGCAGGCGATAACTTCGCGCACGAAGGCGATACTCCCCGTTCACATCGCAGGTATCCCGTGTGACATGGATGCGTTGCAGGACATAAGTGAACGCCATAATCTTACGCTTATTGATGACGCTGCGCACGCCATCCCTGCCGAATACAGAGGACAACACATCGGTAGTATTGGGGACCTGTCTGCTTTTAGTTTCTATGCGAATAAAAACCTCACCACGGGGGAAGGCGGTATGATTACTACTAACAACGACGCTTTCGCCGAACCGCTCCGCACGATGCGACTCCACGGGATCGACAAAGACGCTTGGTCACGTCAATCGCAGCGCAATATTTGGCATTATGACATCACCACTGAAGGCTATAAATACAACATGACGGATATACAAGCGGCGATGGGTTTATGTCAACTCATGAAACTCAACAAACAGCACGAACGCCGCCGCAATTTTGCACAAATCTATCAAGCGGAACTGGCAAAATTCCCGCAGATAAGCACCCCTGTGGCACCGGATAATCCCCGCGAACATGCATGGCATCTCTACATTATCCAACTCCAGACCGGTAAGCGCGATGAATTTGTGGCATCCTTAAGAGAGGCGAACATTGAATGCAGCGTCCACTACATCCCGCTACACCTCTTCGAGTTTTATCAGGAGCGTTACGGCTACCATGTAGGCGATTTCCCGTGCGCTGAGGCGGCATTTGAACGCGTCGTGAGTCTCCCGCTCCATCCGGGGTTAACCGAGGCAGACATCCACATCGTGATTGATGCAATAGGTAAAACTTTGGACACATAATCAAGGCACTGATACCCGCTACGAGTCTGTTGGTGCAATAAATTCATTGGACCTACAATGGAGACACCAAATCCCGCGCGCACCACACTTTATCAAATTATCCCGTCCGAAGTTTGCTTTTCGTGTGATGTCTGCTGTCGGTTCTTAGAGGCAGACAGTCCGCTCGCGCCGATCTTCACTGAAACAGAGAAAGAGAAAGTCATAGCACACGGTGCAGACGCAGACCTCTTCCATCCACAGACAGACGGAAAAAGTGCACAGATCCAACTAAAACCACACGAAGATTTCTATATCTGCCCTTTTTTCGAGCCAGAGACGAGCCATTGTACCATCTACCCGATCCGTCCACTCGACTGCCAACTCTATCCGTTTGCCTTAATGTTTAACGAGGACGGGAACGAGGTTGTGATCGGTGTAGATACCCTCTGCCCGTTCGGCGAGGAACACATCGAAACGGAAGCCTTTCAGCGGCAGATCCGAGATGTCATTGATTACGTCGAATCCGAAGAGGTTACCGCACAAATCACTGCGAACTGGAGCCTCATCGGCGACTATCAAGAGACCGTGATAATTGTCCATACCTTAGCACAATTAACAGATGCGACTGCAGCCACTCACGCTTAACGACAAACCGATTTTTGACGCGCACGCGCATCGGACATGTACGCGTTTGTCTCATTATGCCTTCGCGCCGCTGTATATCTGGCGAGAACATTTTCAGTTTTATTCGACGCTGCTGACGGATTACTTATGTATTTTCGCAAAACAGGGTGATGACTACTTCATGCCGATCCTGCCTATGCCGTACGAAACTGAAAACCGAGTCTATCTAAAAGTTATTAACAAAGCCTATCAATTTATGATAGCATCAAATCGGAATCAACACATCGCCCGAATCGAAAATGTTCCACAGGAGATGCTTGCTTTCTTTGAAAGGAACGGGTTTTGCACCACTTTGAAGGAGACCGAATATCTCTATGAAACGGCGACACTTGCTGGACTACGAGGCGATCGCTACAAGCAACAACGCCATGCGTACAACGTCTTTGTAGCAAAGTATCCATCAGTAAAATTGCGTTCGTACACGTCTGCGGATCAGGATGCGTGTCTCGCTCTTTATGACAAATGGCGCGAGAGGCGGTCGGCAAACTCCGACGACTCCATCTATAACGCAATGCTCGACGATTCTCGGTCGGCACACCGGATTGGGGTTTCACAGGCGGAGGCACTTGGACTTCTCGGCAGGGTTGTTCGTATTGAAGGGGAAATCAGAGGCTATACCTTCGGCTATCCACTAAGCACTGATACGTTCTGCGTACTATTTGAAATCACCGATCTTGGTACAAAGGGATTGGCGCAGTTTATCTACCGTGAATTCTGTAAGGAGTTGATGGGAGTTTACAGATGGATCAACGCCATGGACGATTCAGGGTTAGAAAATCTAAAGCGCGTCAAACACGCTTATCATCCTATAGAATTGATTCTGTCATATAACGTGCTGCGTCCGGTACACTGAACATACGGTAAATATAGTAGGTTTTACGATTAGCGATACATACGAATCGGCGCGCGTACAAAGCGCAAAGAAACACCCCAGCAAAAACCGTACCAGTGGATGTCTATGAAATCAGCACTTATCTTCCTCAACGGCTACTATGATACACGGCATCTCGACTTTTACCGTCGGGAGATCGTAACCGCGCTGGAAAATCGTTTTCCGCTTATCTGTGCGGATGGCGGAATCCGTATCTTTGATGAATTAAATCGGCGTGGAGAGAGACGGCTTATCCCTGACGTTCTCATTGGAGACATGGATTCGGTTGCTGATCGGGGTTCCAAACCGCTCCCACAAGAAAAACAACCCCTTCCACAAGCAAAGCACATCGTTCAGGAATGGATCGGAAAGACAGACAAAGACTATACCGATGGGCAGCTCGCTGTGGAGTATGCCCTGGAAGAATATGGATGCCAACATATTATTATTTATGGGGGTCTACCACGTCCGGAAACATACGAGACAGACCAGTTTCTTGGCAACCTAAAACTGATGCGCTTCGGACATTACCGGGTATCTACAGACGAACATTACAGTGCCGAAATGCGAGACCCGAAACAGACGATCCACTATGTCTTGTCCTCCGTGCGGTTAACCCGAAAAAACAGTGGTTTGCAACGCGTCTCGCTCATTGCTGAAGCCGCGAACGTCGTCGTAGAAAAGAGCGAAAACCTACGATGGGATCTGGCATCCCTACATATCCACCCCGACCTAACAAACGCGCTCCGCAACGAGTTCGTGGAAGGCGCGGAATGGGGGGCCCTCCAATTGGTTGAAGGGTCTGCCCCTGTCTACGTGATTCATAACTGGTGAGCGAGTACCGACTTGAGCGTTTCCGTGTCCAGATTACCCCCGCTCATCACCATCACCACATTTTTCTCTGCCAGTGTATCAGTGAGTTTATGCGCAGCTGCGAGCGGTGCTGCGCCTGCACCTTCCGCCAAGTTGTGTGTCCATCGTAACGCGGAACGGATACCCTCCGCAATTTCAGATTCACTGACCAGCACCATGTCGTGAAGGCCTTTTTTTATAATGGAAAACGGCACTGGGAACGGCACACGCGTCGCAAGTCCATCTGCAATGGTATCGCAGGAATCGGTCTCTATACGGTGTCCTGCCTTCCATGAGCGATAGATAGCGGGGGCATTCTCTGCTTGCACACCGATGATTTTGACATTCGGATTGATCGCCTTCGCAACTGTGATCGCGCCGCAGCAACCGCTCCCACCGCCGATAGGTACGATAATCGCATCTACATTTGGGAGGCTTTCAAAGATTTCGAGTGAATAGGTGCCGACACCGTGAATAAGTGCCGGTTCCATACACGGGTGAACGTAGTAAAGCCCGCGTTCCGCTTGAAGCCTTTCACACAACGCAAGTGCCTCGTCAAAATCGGCACCGTGTTCGATCAGTTCTGCACCGTAGGCTTGCATCGCACTATTCTTTTCAGGGTTATTTCCGTGCGGCACAACAACGGTAGCCTTGACACCAAACTGTGCCGCTGCGTAGGCGATAGATTGTCCATGATTCCCGCGCGTCGCTGTAATCACACCTTTTTCACGTTGTGCTTGTGGTAGGTGATGCATGAAATTTAGACCACCGCGTACTTTAAAACTACCGGTTGGGTTATGGTTTTCGTGTTTGATGTATGCTTGAAATCCGAGTTGATCGGACAATTCTGGATAGTGAATCAGGGGTGTAGATTTTAAAAAGCGCGCCACGACCTGTCTCGCGGCAATGATGTCTTGAAATTTTACTTTTTCCACTTTTACTCCTTCACTTACGGGTATCTTTTGATTTAACTTAAACAGGACTTACGCAATTTACGTTCGTCTCGACTATGTTCCGCAGGGTCCCCGTGCCCTGCGTGCGTTCATGTCTGGATGGGCACGAAAGCCGAAGCCATCCATCCCAACAGCGTTTTGATGCGTAAGTCCTATTAAATATCAATTTAGAGTCCATAGATTGGGTTGAACACTGCAAACCCCAACATCACAGAGCCATTCAATTTTCGGTTTTTCGCCAATTTTATTGGAGCAGTCGCGAATCGGAGCGTGCTTCTACAGAGGAATGTTGCGATTGAACGTTCACTCTTATCGGAAAACTATAGTGGATCCCAGAATTAATGGGACACTTTGCACCGGCACGGTTAGGAAACCGTGCCTACCGGGGGACTGCAGAAGTGTCTATTTATTTCTAAACTTTACTATAAATCTTATACTCCGCACTTCTAATTTCGGATTTTTGGTATTTATTTTCTAAACCCACGTGGTTCCAACGTTCAACAAGCAATTTCAGGTGGATCAGAGAAGATATACGTGCGAAATGAAATCTTATTTACCATCTCTCAATTTGATTTATACTGTTTGGATCCTTTCGTGACGTGGGTTTGTCTAAAAATACCAAAATGTGTCAAAACAACTGCGGAGTGTAGGATAAATGACCCTACCCAACATCAAATACTGTCTTGCCAACCTAAAGAACCTATGCTAATATGATACTATAGTTTGGACAGTTTTTTGGATTTCCCTGCAAGTCGTTGGTTTCAACACAAGGGAACCGGCACGGCTATAAAGTGTCTTTCCGGATACACCTTTCGCACCGCTGCGGCTTTGACCCCGGAGGGCGCGGTCTATACAGATTCGGTGGTGCTGGGTCTGTGCTTTCTTAGAGACGCAATACCTTTTTCTGCGACTTAGCGTGTCTGGGAAACTCAGAAAAAAATAACTGAATATCGCCGATGCGCGTCGATGTTTGTTAACAAATCTCTGCGATGGAGGCACAGACTGACAGTCTATGCTACGGCAGAGGGTCCTCAGCGGAGACCTTTGCCGATTTCTAAAATTGTCCAAACTACCTTGTTTTTGTCCAATAAGTGTAGGAAACCATACTCGCTCTAATCACGCACAAACCTACACACGCATTGAGAAAACAACACCTCAAAAGGTGGCAAAGAACTTCTACACACCTTTGAGAGAAAAAGGAAACCAAAACCACGATTTTTATCGCTTTTCCGGCACCAAAGAGTCCTTGAAAAAGTTGATGTCCAGTTATGATAAGGGTTTCAAAGGTAGGCTGTTGTGATTTGAGACCTTTTAACCCCTCTTGAAAGCAGATACGGACTCGGATTGATAGCCTTTCATTGATCAACTGGATCCCCATGTGCTTGGACGAAAACAAGGAAACTATAGTAATATGATAACATATCTCAACGGACATATCCAAAATTAATCGTACTCAAAAGCAGGACATTCAGTTTCATTGATCCCTATTTTACTGATTGCTGACAACTGATAACTGACTACCTCCTAATAGAAAGGGAAATCTATGGCACAAGAATGGCATTCTACACAACTGGAAATTGATGAAACCGAGGACCTCATCGAGGTCTGCTATGAGAACGGTTGGACAGACGGACTTCCGGTCGTCCCACCGACCCCTGAACGCGTTGAACGTATGCTCAGTGGCACAGACCGAGACCCCGATGAACTCATCGCTGCGGTCCCACCGAAATGGGGCAGAGCCACAGTCGAAAAGGTCGCAATCAACGCCATCATGGCAGGATGTAAACCGGCATATCTACCGCTTATCCTCACCGCAGTCGAGGCGATGACTTCCGAACAGTTCAACCTGCACGGCGTTCAGGTCACGACATCCCACGTTGGACCGATGCTTGTTGTGAACGGCCCCATCCGGAAACGATTAGACATTAACGACGGATTTAACCTCTTCGGTCAAGGGTGGCGTGCAAACGCAACCATCGGGCGTGCGCTGAGACTGATTTGCACGAATATCGGCGGCGGATTGCCCGGTGAACTCGACCGCTCCGCATTCGGACACGCCGGGAAATATACCTGCTGCATCGCTGAAAAAGAGGAGGCAAATCCTTGGGATGCTATGCATGTTGACCGTGGATTCCAAGCCGATGATAGCACTGTCACGGTTTTCGCCGCCGCCGGTCCCCAAACCGTCAACGACCACGGGAGCAATACCGCTGAAGGTATTCTCAACACAATCTCTGAGAACATCGCTGCCCCGGGCAACAGCAGCGGCGAAACGCTCCTCGTCATAGGTGTTGAACACGCAAAGACAATTTCCGAGAACGGCTTCAGCAAAACCGACATACGCCGTTATATCGCTGACACGACAAAACGATATTCGGAAGAAGACCTACTGATCATGGTAGCCGGTGGACCAGCAGGTAGGTGGACTATCGTTGTTCCGGGTTGGGGTTCACCGAGTTCACGCGCTGTCACGATGGCGGTATAAACACGATCCAAATTGAGACCGCGACTCATATTTTAGTCCGAAATTTTTCGCTAAAAATATTCTTGCAAATCGGCAAAAAATGTGGTATCCTTTTTAAGGAAGAGAATAAGAAACTCAAATCCGTTTCCTGACGTTAACCTAAAGGAATAGATACGATGGACGCAAGAACGTTGTCTTTACCGATTAGCACACTTGACTACAAACAACCTGCCTCTGTACCCATTGGATCCCCTGTCTCTATCGTCATTGATATGATGCAGGAGGAAGGGCGCGGGTGTGTTCTCGTCGTTGATGAGGATGAGCAACTGGCCGGAATCATTACAGAACGGGACTTGCTGCAGCATATGAGCGGGCAGCGCGCCGCGCCTACAGAATTTAAGGTTGAACAAGTAATGAAACCGAATCCAGAGGCACTTCGCGCCAGCGACCCGATTGCCTTCGCACTAAACTTGATGCACCTTGGGCATTTCCGGCATGTCCCGCTCTGTGTCTGGGACGACCAAGGCGAGGCATATCCTATCGGCATAATTTCAACCCGCGATATTCTCGAACACATCGCTATATTCATAGAAAATCAGGAATAGGAGGCGTAACCGTGCTGTATGATTTAGCTATTGACGAAGAATTAGAGCAGATGGACGAAGACGCTGCACTAAAAGCATGGAGCGCGCAAGAAATTCAGATTTCGCTAAAAGATTTGATGCGTCCTGTTGTCACCATTGACATCAACAGTAGCACAAACGAGGCAATTGACCTGCTCTTAGCACACAAGGTCGGTGCCGCACCCGTCGTCGCAAACGGTGCTCTCCGTGGAATTTTTAGTGAGAGAGACGTGCTAAACAAAATTCTCAATAAACAGGTTGGAGACTTGGACACAATCGGTGTTGAAGCATTCATGATAGCAGATCCACAGACAGCACACCCCGAAGATTCACTGAACACCGCCATTCTCTATATGGCACAGGGGGGTTACCGACACGTCCCTATTATCGATACTGAAAATCGCCCGATTGGCATGGTATCCATTCGTGACGTGATCTCCTATCTCGTAGAAGAATTTCCCCAAGAAGTCCTAACGCTACCGCCGCGCCCCATTCGAGATGCCTTCAAAGCCCGTGAGGGTGCGTAGATGCCTCAGAACTTTTCATACTTTGTAGGTGTGCTTTCCCAGTGTGCACCTATCTTCTAATATCCCGTAGGCGCGTTCCCCAAGCGCGCACCTATGACAAAAAAAGGAAGCGATTGTGATGCGCAAGCCAGTAGAGCAAATCGAGGAAGCGACAATCCTATTTGCTGGCGACTCCGGCGATGGGTCGCAGACCATTGGCACACAAATGACAGAAACCACCGCCCTCGTTGGGAACGATGTCGCTACGCTACCTGATTATCCCGCTGAGATCCGCGCCCCCGCCGGGTCGTTAGCAGGTATATCAGGGTTCCAACTCCACTTCTCAAGCGAACAAATTCATACCCCTGGTGATCTCTGCGATGTACTCGTCGCTATGAATCCCGCCGCCTTAAAGGTTCACCTTCAAAAACTTAAACCCAACGGTATTCTGATTGTAAATGCGGACAATTTTGCGCGCCGCAATCTACGCCTCGCGGGGTACGAAAATAACCCTCTTGAAGACGATACACTTACGAAATATCAGGTCTTTCCAGTCGAACTAACACAACTCACCCGCAAATCACTCGAAACAACGCAGCTAAGAACACAAGAAATGGACCTGTGTAAGAATTTTTTCGCACTCGGTATGATCCTCTGGCTCTACAACCGTCCGATGGAATACGCCATGAAGTGGGTAAAAACAAAGTTCGCCGAAAAGCCGCAGTACATCGAACCCAATATCCTCGCGCTCCGCGCTGGAAACACTTACTGCGAAGCTACCGAGCAGTTTGCTGTGTCCTACGATGTCAAACCGGCTGTTTTTGAACCCGGCACCTACCGAAACATTGAAGGCAACTCGGCAACGGTACTTGGACTCATCGCCGCTTCCCATAAATCCGGTTTACCGCTTGTGTACGGCAGTTACCCGATAACGCCCGCCAGCGATATCCTCCACGGACTCGCCCAGTACCGAAATTTCGGGGTCGTCACAATGCAGATGGAAGATGAGATTGCCGCTGTCGGTGTTGCAATCGGTGCCGCCTTTAGTGGCGCGCTCGGCGTCACCGGTAGTAGCGGACCAGGACTTGCCCTCAAATCAGAGGCGATTAACCTCGCTATGATTGCTGAACTCCCGCTTGTGATATGCAATATCCAGCGCGCCGGCCCCTCAACAGGAATGCCAACAAAAACCGAACAGTCAGATCTGCTGCAAATGTTTTACGGCAGGAACGGCGAGTCGCCTATCCCGATCATCGCGTCATCACGTCCGTACGACTGCTTTGAAACAGTCTATGAAGCCTGCCGCATCGCCATCAAATACAGAACACCCGTGATTTTCCTCTCCGACCTTAACATTGCTATGGGGGCTGAACCGTGGAAAATTCCACAACTCTCCGAATTACCAGAGATTAGACCCGACTTTGCAGTGCGCGCAGATACCAATAACGGATTTGAACCTTACTTACGCGACCCAGAGACATTGGCACGTCCGTGGGCGAAACCCGGTACCATTGGCTTAGAACACCGTATCGGCGGCTTAGAAAAATCCGATGTGACAGGACATGTCAGCTATGATGCCGAAAACCATGAGAAGATGGTGGAAATCCGTGCAGAAAAAGTTGCCCGCATCGCTGATGATTTTCCACCCACTGAAGTCTTTGGCGCACAAGAAGGCGAACTCCTCCTACTCGGATGGGGTGGCACCTACGGCGCTATCCGAACCGCAGCGGAAAACTGCGTTGCCGAAGGACTCCCGATAGCACACGTCCACCTCCGATACCTTAACCCTTTTCCAAACGACTTAGGCGACATTCTCAACAGATTCAAAAAGATTTTAATTCCTGAACTCAACAGAGGCCAACTCCGTCAACTCATCCGTAGCACCTATCTCATCGATGCAATCGGACTGAACAAAGTGCAGGGTCAACCCTTCCACGTTTTTGAGTTACAATCCAAAATTGACGAGATACTTGAAGAAATAGGGCACCTTTAGCCTCAAACGCCAAAGGCGGTAAACATATCATGAAAAGGAAAAGAACTTCACGAATTCCCGCTGGAGCACCGACCCTCACAAGGAAGGATTTTGAATCCGACCAAGACACACGCTGGTGTCCGGGTTGCGGTGATTACTCCATCCTCGCCCAGACGCAACGCATTATGCCAGAACTCGGCATCCCCAAAGAAAATATCGTCTTTATCTCCGGCATCGGGTGTTCAAGTCGGTTCCCCTATTACATGAACACCTACGGCTTCCACACCATCCACGGCAGAGCCCCGACCATCGCCTCCGGTGTAAAAATGGCGAACCCAGACCTCTCTGTATGGGTTGTCACAGGTGATGGCGATGCACTCTCAATCGGCGGCAACCATTTCATTCATTTGATGCGCCGCAATTTTAACCTCAATGTGCTGCTGTTCAATAACCGTATCTACGGACTTACAAAGGGACAATACTCACCAACCTCCGAACAGGGGAAAAAGACGTATTCCACGCCACTCGGATCCTTGGATTCGCCGTTTAATCCGATCAGTCTCGCACTGGCTTCAGGTGCCACGTTCGTCGCACGTTCAGTAGACATAGACGCAGACCACCTGCGTCCTATGCTTAAGGCGGCCTTCGAGCATAAAGGCACCTCTTTCATCGAGATCTACCAAAATTGCCACATCTTCAACGACGATACCTTTGAACTATACAGAGAAAAAGAGAATAAGGCTGACCATACGGTGCGTCTGGAACACGGCGAACCTCTCGTTTTCGGTGCAGAACGCGATAAGGGTATCCGACTCAACGGTTTCCAACCCGAAGTTGTCAACCTCACAGATGGTAAGCACACCATTGACGACCTCATTACCCACGACCAGTACGCTGAGGACACCACCTTAGCAAACTTCCTCGCGCAGATGAGCGACATGCCTGATATGCCGCATCCGATGGGTATCTTCCGCAGCGTCCGGCAATCCACTTACGAAGATTTGATGACGAACCAGATCCGCACTGCAAAAGAGAGCATGGGTGATGGCGACCTTGAGGCGTTACTTAATGCAGGCGAGACATGGACTGTGTCGTAGGACTGCACTATACTTTGACGTGTTGTGGAATAGATAGCACTAACAAACGTCCTCGGTTCGTGAATATTCTACGTCCGTTCGTTCAACAACGCAAGCGGTAGTTTGAAGTCTCGACTTTTCAAGAAGTTGACCGGCTGTCAAATTTAGCAGGACTCCGACAATGAAGATTTACATTTTAACCGACTTAGAAGGGGTTGCCATGGTATCCCGCTTCAGTCAAACCCGTGAAGAAGGTCCCCAGAAACAGACTGCCATGAAATTATTGACGCAGGAGGTAAATGCTGCTGTTGATGGCATCCTTGATGTGGATACGGACGCAGAAATTGTGGTCTGGGATGGACACGGGACTGGCGGGATTGATGTGCTTGAATTTCATTCGAAGGCGAAGTTAATTGCGCGGGGCCCTATTCGGCCGCCCTACTATCTTGACGCGACATACGACGCACTCTTTTTCTTAGGACAACACGCCATGGCAGGCACGCCAAACGCGCCGTTGAGTCATACCTATTCTTCTTTGTCAATTGAATACTACAAACTCAACGGGAAAATGATCGGAGAATTCGGATGCCGTGCAGCAATGGCAGGCACTTTCGATGTCCCAACGGTTTTCATCTCTGGTGACGATAAAGCGGTTGTAGAAGCGAAGCAACTTATACCCAACATTTATGGTGTTGAAACCAAACAGGGACTCGGACAGGAACTCGCGTTGCATTTATCACCGCAACGGTCGCAAGAACTGATTCGAGAGACGGCTGCGACGGCTTGCCGAAATATTACTGAGATTGCCCCATTGAAAATCGATCCGCCTTATGAATTTGAAGTCCGAGTCCTTGAAGGTAAATCAATTGACGGGTACCTAAAACGGGGTGCAGTGAAGATTGATGATCGCACCGTTAGCTGGCACAACGATGACCTTTGCGCCCTGTCTATTTAAGGCTAAAGAAATCCCACCTATCTGAATTCATCTTTATCGACCACCCTCAATAAATTGTCTGAATCGCGGATTGCCGCAGATTGCGCGGATTATTACTTCAGCATACCGCCTGCCATTCGTAAGAATTCAATTGACAAACTCAACCTTGAGTCGTATAATTGACATCGAATAGAAACATCAACGCATGAACACACCGATTGAGATATCCAATTTAGCAGACTACATCAACCAGATAGACGAGATAACCGATCCCGAAAAAAGTTATCTCTATCGCGGCCAGGAAAACGAAACGTGGCGAGTGACAAGCAGTGCCTATCGTCGCTTGGTAAGCAGTTCTGAGGATTTGGGACGGGAAGCTGATCTTCCTCCTTATTCGTTGCGCCATCTGTACCAGAACTATCTCCTTGAAATCATTGATGAGATTAAACTAAGGTATCCATCTACATACAAGGACCTGTCGCCGTTAGAGTGCATGGCACATTTGCAGCATAATCACGTTGCTACAGGCTTAATAGACTTTACTTTTAGTCCCCTGGTCGCTCTCTGGTTCGCATGCACTGATGAGAATACAAATGGCAAGGTGATTGTGTTGGAAAACAATAGTGAGAAAATTGAAGGGATAACAACTATTGGACAGCTTCAGCAGAATCTGGAAGTATTTTTTCCGGTTGATCAAGAAAATTGGTATCTATGGTCTCCCACGCTGGACAGTCAAATAGTGGAAACCCAACGGCTGATTATGCAGCAATCGGTGTTTCTATTTGGCTTACCGGAAGTCGATCCAGAGATGATCACACAAGAAATCACAATCCGTAGTGGTGACAAAGAGAATATCAGAACGGCGTTAGAAAAAATGGGAATCTCGGGAAGAACCTTATTTTCCGACTTACTCGGTTTTTTTGAAAGAAATAGTGCTACGCAGCCTTATAACTTATCAGTCAACGCGCTCGGCTCCTGACGGATACTATTATGAACAACGAATTAACCGACAGAGACAAACTTTTCTCTAAACATTCGCGACGCGGTGACCAGAGGCTGTTCGCGAAAAAGTACGACGAAGCCATTGAAAATTACAACAAGGCAATCGAGCTGAAGCCCGATTACGCGCCTATCTATAGCATACGCGGCTACGCTTATCGCATCAAAGGTGACTTTAAATCTGCCATCAAAGACTATAATAAACTGATAGAACTCAGGCCCGATAATGCTGATGCATATTGTGATCGCGGGATCGCTTACAGCAGAAATGGCGAATTTGCGCGCGCCATCCAAGACTTTAACAAGGCCATTGACCTCAAACCAAACCTTGCCAATGCCTACAACGGTCGTGGTTTGACGTACCACCAGAAGAACGAAGTTGACCTCGCTATTCAAGACTTTAACACAGCAATAAAACTGAGGCCAGATTTTGCCAAGGCATACAACAACCGTGGTCTTGCTTACCGAGACAAAGGCGATGCTGACAAGACACTTGAAGACACCAGCAAAGCAATCGAATTTCAGCCTAACTTGGCTCATGCCTATAATAATCGCGGCAATGCTTATGTAAGGAAAGGCATAACGAGCCTCGCTATCAAAGACTTTAACAAAGCGATACACCTAAACTCTGAGCTTGCCGAAGCCTATTGCAATCGCGGTGTCGCTTACGAAAATAGAGGCGAACTTGAGGTTGCTATTAGAGATTACACAAAAGCGATAGAACTGCAACCGGATTACGTTGTGGCGTATAACAATCGCGGAGTTGTTTACAAGAAAAAAGATAAGATTGATCTTGCCCTCAAAGACTTTGACGCGGCGATACAACTCAAGCCAGACTTCGCCGATGTCTATGGCAGTCGCGGTCATGCTTATTATGCCAAAGGTGAATTTGATCGCGCCATTGTAGACTATAACACAGCGATTGAACTTAAATCCGATTATGCCGAAGTCTATAACAATCGCGGTCTTGCTTACTTCGCCAAAGACGAGATTGAGCGTGTTATTGAAGACTTGAACACAGCGATTGAACTTAAATCCGATTATGCCGAGGCATATTACAATCGCGGCGTGGTATGGTCAAAGCTGCAGCAGTGGGAAAAAGCGAGGTTAGACCTGACCGTTGCTAAAATCATCGGGAAAGACAGTATCCGCTCATTCCAACACATCAATAGAAGCGTCGTAAACTTCAAAGAGATTCCCGATGTTAATCCACCAGAAGACATCGCCGCAATGTTAGTTTCGCCGCAGGCATAGCATCTAAATTATAGCAGAAAATGTGCTGCATTAGGTTAATTTGGCACACCAAGGGAATACTATGTCAAATCTCAAATCCGGCATCCGCGATAACCTCCGCCGAGGAAATGTTTACGAGTTCTTAGAACAGGAAATTAAGAACGGCTCTATACTCTCCATCGTATCCGCATACTTCACCATCTATGCTTTTGAGGCACTTCAAAAACCGCTGAACGAAATAGATAACCTCCGTTTCCTATTCGGCGACCCAGATTTCATCAAAAACCTCGACCCCAATAACACCGATAAAAAGGCGTTTGAGATTACAGATACAGGTTTGGAACTCAACAAGCAGCTTCAACAGAAACCAATTGCGAAAGCGTGTGCCGAATGGATAAGAGAAAAGGTCGAAATCAAATCCACCCGAGAATCAAACCTTCTCCACGGCAAAATGTACCATATCGCTAATAACGGTATTGAAAAAGCGATCATGGGCAGCTCGAATTTTACGATGCACGGCTTAGGGCTGAGCAAGGGGAGCAACAACATTGAACTCAATCTGGAAGTGGATAGCGACCGCGACCGTCAGGACCTGAAAGCATGGTTTGACGAAATCTGGGATGACGATAAACTCGTTGAAGATGTTAAAGAGCAAGTACTTGCCAAGTTGGAACAGATAGGAAAAGACCACGCGCCAGAACGCATCTATTACAAAACCCTCTACGAACTCTTCCGTGACGAGATCGAAACTCGAAAGAAAAACGATAAAACCCTTGAAGACACACACCTGTATGATACCAAAATCTGGGAAACGTTGTACGAGTTCCAGAAAGAAGGCGTGAAAAGCGTTATTGCCCGCCTATTACGGCATAACGGTTGTATCTTGGCAGACAGCGTGGGATTGGGAAAAACCTACACGGCACTCGCAGTTATCAAATTCTTTGAACTACGAAATGAGCGGGTCCTGGTGTTATGCCCCAAAAAACTGCATGACAATTGGGCACTGTATCCCGCATACAACTCGCAAGATACCAATCCTTTCCTTAATGACAAGTTCGGCTACACACTGCTATCGCATACCGACCTCTCCCGCTACACTGGTGAATCTGGCAGCGTCAATTTGGAAAACTTCAATTGGCGTAACTTTGACATGATAGTGATTGACGAATCACATAACTTCCGGAACGATACCAAACCCGGTGAGGATAAAGACGGCAATTTCCGGCACAGTCGCTATTCCCGCTTATTAGAAGAAGTTATCAAGGAAGGCACGAAAACGAAGGTGTTGATGCTGTCGGCAACGCCAGTTAACACATCACTCATTGACCTCCGCAACCAAATCTACCTCATGACTGAAAAGCGCGAGGATGCCTTTACGGATAGTTTAGGCATCAGCAATATCGGTTCACTGCTGCGGCAGGCGCAAAAGGAATTCAAAAAATGGGAAGAGGACGGAAGCGAGAACGGCAAAAAAGACAAAACGAAGTTACTGGAGGCACTCGGTGCCGAATTCTTTCAACTGCTCGGCGGTGTCTCTATTGCCCGTTCCCGACGGCATATTAAGACCTTCTACGCCGAAGAAATGACACGCATAGGTGAGTTCCCTACACCGAAAAAACCGGAGAATTGCCACCCGCCGACCGATTTGACAGGCGAACTCTCCTATAAAACTTTGGCAGACCAAATCGGTGAATTCGCGCTCTCCATCTATAGACCTTCCAGTTACGTTATCAGTGAAAAAGCGAAACAGCGGTTGGCAGATGAAAAACAGAAATTCCGTTTCAACCAAGCAGACCGCGAGCGATTCCTCATCGGTATGATGCAGACCAACTTTCTGAAGCGTCTGGAAAGTTCGGCGCACTCCCTATCAGAAACGCTTGAACGTACCGTCGGCAAAATTGACGATATGCTGGAGAAGATTGCCCGCTATGAACAAAATCCACGTACACAGGACGCACAAACCGATGTCCTACCCGACGATGATGATGAAGATGAAGATTTTTTGATCAACCGCGCGCGCCATCCATACCATCTCCGCGAATTGGATTGCACCCGCTGGAAAAAAGACCTCATCAAGGACAAGGAAACCTTAACCGCTGCATTGGACAGAGTTAAAGCCATTACACCAGAACGAGATGGCAAACTCAAGGCAATCAAGGCACATATTCAAGGCAAGGCACAAAATCCGACGACTGACAAGGACGGTAAAACCAACCGCAAGTTGCTGATATTCACAACCTTCAAGGATACGGCAGTCTATCTTTATGATAAGCTGTCGGATCTTGCTGCGGAATTAAACCTGAATATAGCTATGGTCTCAGGGAACGGCACACAAACCATCAACGGACAAAACAATTTTAACATCATCTTAAACAATTTCGCTCCAAAAGCACGGACCAAGAAAGACAGCGTCGTTGACGAAATAGACTTACTTATTGCCACAGACTGTATCTCAGAAGGACAAAACCTGCAGGATTGCGATACTGTGCTGAACTACGACATCCACTGGAACCCCATCCGTATCATTCAACGCTTTGGACGTATTGACCGGATCGGCAGCCGGAACTTGACGGTCAAGATGATCAACTACTGGCCCACCGAAGACATGGAGGTCTACCTTCGTCTACAAAGCCGTGTAGAATCTCGCATGGTACTCGCCGACGCAGCTGCAAGCGGCGATGACGACCCGTTGAACGAACTCACCTACGAACAGGCGCAGATGGAACTCAATTTCCGGGACGCGCAATTGAAGCAGCTCCGCGAAAACGTCCCGGACCTCGATGACTTTTCCGATGGCGTTGTTATGAGCGATTTTACACTTGATTATTTCTTTGCCCAGTTGCTAAAATACCTTGAAAGAAATAGAGACGAATTAGAAGCCACGCCGAAGGGAGCATACGGCCTTACTGATAATCGAGATAACCCGACAGAAACCGGTGTCATCTTCTTTCTCCGACAACTCAACACCACAACGGACAAAGAGAAAAAGACTCCGAGTCCTGTCTACCCGTATTACACCGTCTACATCCGCAAAAACGGCGACATCCGTTATGGATGCGCGAATACCAAACAGGTGTTGGATCTGTTTGAAGCGTCCGCTGTCGGAAAGAGCGATCCGTTGACAGAGTTATGCCTCCAATTCGATCAAGAAACCCAACACGGCAAAAACATGGGGGACTACAATAAACTCCTGAACGCCGTTATCGCTCACATCACACGGTCGCATCAAAAGACGCAATCCAAAAACTTAGGGAGAGGCGGCACGCGCGGTTTCAAACTACCAGTCGCATCCGCAGCCCCCAGAGACTCCGGCGATTTTGAATTGGTAACGTGGCTGATTATCACAACACGACAATCTTGATTTTTTGTGATGGTGCATGGTATCATATTTCAAACGTTGATGTAGATGCTGATTGGTTCAACTTCACGTAGCCACTTATCGTTTATGGGCAGACGAAAGATGGTCAATTCGGGATACAAGAGTACGACAACGGATTCAATCACGGCTAACATCTATGAAAATTTATGGAACATGGGACGCGTTCCTGATTGAACAACTTGCTGAACACGGAGATGTGAGCGGTTACCTCTCTGTTGTCATGGAAGAATATCAAACCCATGGGAATATTGCCACTATTCAGATAGCATTGCAGAGTGTCGTTGAAGCGCAAGGCGGAATTTCCGAACTCGCCCAAAAAATAGACATTGAGCCACAAGTTCTATCGGAAGTGTTAGATGGCACTAAAGCACCAAACATTGACACACTTAGAACCGTACTCAGTGCTTTGGGATGCTGTCTTTCAATTTGTGATGTAATTTTTTCGGTGAGCGATAACGTTTTATTCTCTTATGAACCCAAAACCTAACCTTCGCGCTGTCTTTTTTCGCACAGATCGGGGAAACGAACCCGTCCGGGAATGGTTGGAAGGACTTGGAGAAAGAGACGAAAGGATAATTGATGCTGATATAACAATCGTGGCTGAAAATTGGCCCTTAGTATTACGTACGAGTCTCGTAAAAAAACTACAAGGCGAAAAAAATCTGTGGGAAATCCGCAGCCGTATCAGTGGTGGAAAGCGTATTGCACGAGTTTTGTTTACTATCAAATCAGGTGAGATAATCCTTCTGCACGGTTTTATTAAGAAATCTCAAAAGACCCCACGGAAGACTTACGCTTGGCACGACAACGAAACGAGTTATGGAAACGGAGGAGTGAATCACATGAATAAGCATCGCGGTAGTAACTTTAATGATTATCTTAAAGAGAGAGGGATATCAGAAGAAGTCTCAACACTCGCGCAAAAGCGGTGGGACACTTTACGCGCCGAAACAACATCACTTGAGACAGAAAATACCACTGAGGCTCCCGACAATCCACCGAAGTGTACCAACAGGATTTTGCACTGGCTCCGGCATCGTATTAACCACCTATTCTCATAGTTGAGACCCACGCGTGAATAGAACTGCACAAGTCTTTAGGATCTATCCATAGACAGTTGAAAATAACAGGGTTGGCACACACTGCCGCCCCATTTTTTTTAGACGCATAGGAACACAACATAATGAACAAAGAAGCAATCAAAACCGCCTTAGCAGCAATGTCCACTGGCGATCTTTTAGAAAAATCGAAAGACCTCTTGGCAACGATAGGTTACCGCAGCGAACGTACGCTCGAACTCTCAGGCACCGTGGACGACTTCATCCAAAAATTTGAGGCACTGAACCCAAACACCAAAACAGAACGCGAGTTCCGTAACAACGCCGAATCCGTGAAACTCGTGTTCCAGTTTACAAGCGACGAAATCACCGATGATATTCAGCAAAGGCTTTTCGAGTCAGCTTCCTTCGACAAGGGAAATACGGATAGTTTCCTTTTCTGTGCAGTTGAACTAAAAGATAACAACTACTCCCGAACCAAATACGCCGAGTTCACACGAGAAATCAACAAACGATTGGTCGCACCGACTGTGGTATTCTTCCATGCTGGAAACTATTTGACTGTTGCGTTCGCCGGTCGCCGTCCAAACCAAAATGACCCAGATCGTGATGTGTTGGGGCAGGTCACACTGATTAAGGACATCCGCCTCAATAATCCACACCGCGCGCATCTCGACATCCTCTCCGAACTCTCACTTGAAGAATGCGCAGCATGGATGGTTGCCAAGCAAAAACCGAAAAACTTTGACGGACTGCTGGCAGCATGGCTCGCCAAACTGGATACTGAAGAACTCAATAAGCAATTCTATCGGAAACTGTTCGCATGGTTTGAATGGGCAATAGAGGAAGCAACGTTCCCGACAGATGAGAAGCGCGTCTTGAAGCCGGAGGAGCATATCATCCGCCTCATCACACGTCTGCTCTTTATCTGGTTTATAAAGGAAAAGGGACTGATCCCCGCGGCGTTGTTTAGCAAAGCACAAATTAAGGAACACCTAAAAGAAGATGACTTTGACACCGGCGACTCCTACTATCGTGTCGTGCTACAAAACCTCTTTTTTGCTACGTTGAACACAGAGATAGACAAACGGAAGTTTAGCTCTGTTGGCTACTCTACGCATCGAGATTTTTCATGTTACCGCTATAAAAAACAGACGGAATTAGTCGTTTTGGACCTGAGAAAATTTTAAAACTTGACATTTATTGGAAACATCCGCCTATTAACTTCGCGAAGATATTTTCATCACGATAGTTGTATTTATAGCACGCCTCTGCGAGATACAGGGGCGTGTATGCTGTTGAATAGTGGTGATGTGATCCATACCACGCCCGTTTGACGAAAGACCAAAAACCTTCCATTGTGTTGGTATGTATCCCACCCGGCTCCCATTTCTGACTCCGGTTCATCGTTTCATGCTTCATCTGTTTACCGATCTCGTTGTAACCTTTATACTGGTCGGTATAGAGTTCGGAGTCGTCTGTTTTCACAAACTTCTTGATAAACTCAGCGATTCTGATACCCTTGACATTCTCAACAAGTTCAGCGACGACTTTCCCGCCTCTTGCGACGGAGACCCCAAGCACTACATCTTTCGCTGTTCCGCGTCCGCGTTTACGGGGTTCGCCAACCTCTTTATCGTAGTCTTTCTTGCGTTTGCCACCGATATAGGTTTCGTCCGCTTCAACGATTCCCTGTAGTAAGACGTTATCCTTCCCCATTTCGGCACGGATAGCCATCATTATACGCCAACACGTTTTCTGCTTCAGTCCTAAATCGCGTGCGAGTTGACAACTTGAGAGACTCTTCTTCGCATTTGCCATCAGTGAGATAGCGAGAAACCATTTCTGAAGCGGTATTTTCGTCCCATGAAAGATTGTTCCGTGTGTCACCTTGAACGAGGATCGGCAATCGTGGCAATTCCAGCGTCCGATACGCCCTATCGCGTGTTCGGTGCGTCGTCTGACGTGTGTAGACTCACAATGTGGACATTCTGGTGATCCCTGCCATCTCAGACGTTCTAAATACGCTATACAATCTTCTTGCGTCGGGAACGTCTCCATGATCTTGATCAAATCCATGAGAAAATGCTCCTCTATTATTTTAGGAGTTGCTTTTTTCTCATGCATTCTGATACAATAATCAGATAAGTGTGGAATCCGAAAAAGCAACCCGCTTTTTGGGGTTCAAATAGGGGACTTGCAATCCCCTATTTTCTTACCTATATTGTATCACATAAACCCTTTATTTACAAGGGTCTAACGCACTTTTTTAACAACTTTTTGCAAGTCCAAAACGACTAATTCCGAAAACAGATGCGCGACCCCGATAAACTATTGGAGGTGTTCGGTAAAACACCGTTCATCAACGGCGGCTTGTTCGATTGTCTGGATACTTGGCAGGCAACGGGTGAAGATAGTTACCGCATAGACTGTTTTTCTGATAATCAGTATAAGAAGTTATCCATCCCAAACCGCCTCTTTTTTGATACACATCAAGGCCTGATCCCCCTACTTGAGCATTACAAATTCACTGTTGAGGAAAACACGCCGATAGAACAAGAAGTTGCGTTGGACCCCGAGCTACTCGGCAGAGTGTTTGAAAACCTACTCGCCGCCTATAATCCAGAAACCGGGGCAACCGTGCGTAAACAGACCGGCTCTTATTACACACCCCGTGCAATTGTCGACTATATGGTAGAAGAAGCGGTAGTCGCTACGTTATCCCAAAAATGCAACCCAACCGATGGCGATGCGAAACTATGGGATGAGCGGTTACATTATCTCCTTGACTATGCCCAAGCGTTCGACGATGCCAATGAATGGTTTGACGACGCTGAAAAAGACGCTGTTGTCCGAGCAATTTCCGAACTCAAGATACTGGATCCCGCAGTGGGTTCCGGAGCATTCCCCATGGGGATGCTGCACAAACTGACACTCGCACTGCGGAGGCTTGACTCTGATAACAACCGTTGGGAAAAGTTACAGAAGGAACGCGCGATACAACGAGCGGAAATCGCCTTTGATACGCAGGACGATGAGGCACGTCGTGAAGAACTCGTTGAAATTGACGAAACTTTCAAACGCTACCGAGATTCAGATTTCGGACGGAAGTTGTACCTGATCCAAAACAGCATCTTCGGCGTAGACATCCAACCTGTGGCGTGTCAAATCGCCAAACTTCGCTTTTTCATATCTCTCGCAATTGAGCAGGAACCGGAGCAGAACGCAAAGAATTTCGGTATCAAACCCTTACCGAATTTGGAGACGCGCTTCATAGCAGCAAACACACTAATTGGGCTCAATAAACAAGGAACGTTGACAAGCAATAAAGCGCGAGATTTAGAACAGGAACTGCGCGATAACCGCGAGCAATATTTCCACGCCACTACTCGCCAGCGAAAACGTGCGTGCAAGCAAAAGGACGCAGAACTACGAGCGGAATTGGCAACCGAATTAAAGCGTTTCGGCATGTCCGACACTGATGCTGAAAGGATTGCCCGCTGGGATCCGTACGACCAGAACGCCACCGCCGATTGGTTTGATCCAGAATGGATGTTTGGAATCACGGAAGGGTTTGATATCGTGATTGGCAATCCTCCATATATTAATATTGAGAACCTTCCTATTGCAACCAAGGATTATCTGTTCGATAACTATCGAGCCTGTCAAGGAAGAACCGATATTTACATCGCTTTCCTTGAAAAATCTATTTCTATCCTTAGTGCAAAGGGAATTATGGGTTTCATTCTTCCTTATGCTTTCGCGACGCAAAAATATGGTGAGAAAATGCGTCAGATCCTGATAGAAAATCATAACATTCACGACTTGTGCTAGTTGTCTTCTCAGTGCTTTCGTGAACCAATGTTTGGAACGTTCCTTGATGAAACTCAAAGACCTCGTTCGCGCATAAGCAAAACGCTATAAAAACAAATTATCTAGCACAAGTCGTAACATTCGTGAAATCGTGGATGCAAGTAGTTACAGGATTTTCGAGAACGCTATTGTGTACAATATTATCTTGACAGTTGGTAATCATAAAGTGCAAGACCATACGAAAGTCCGCTTACATCACAGCAATGCGGATTTTGACGAGCGTGGCGGCGAGGAATTCTTGATTGATCAACACGCCTTTGAAAAACTCAAAGATTCTCGCCTTGGAACCAACCCTCATGTATTTGATAGTCTCAAGATAAAAGAAAAGATAGGGCAGTGGTCAGTTCGTTTTGATCAGATATGCTTTGTTGCCTATGGTGCCAGACTCAATCACCGTTCAAAAAAGTTGGGGAAAGATTACTATATCAGTCAGTCCCCGATTTCAGGTAGTAAACTATTTTGCGAAGGGAGGAACATTGAGCGTTATATGTTCTCTCAAGAAGGTTGGTTGAATTATAGACCAGATGAACACTATAACCCGATGTTTCCAGAGTTGTTTGAGAACAAGAAACTGATGTTTATCAGAATTGTGAAAGAGCAGTTACGGTTCGCCTACGATGATGAAGGTTTTTACAACAGCCATACAGTCGTAAACTGCGTCCGATTGGATTTGCTTTCAAGAGCGTCACATATTTCAGCACGTAGAGCAGTCAGAAGTGCTGATATTAGTCTCGCTAAGAAGTATGATTACAGATTTCTTCTGGGCGTTCTGAATTCTAACTTCACGAACTGGTACTTCAGCAACTTCTTAAGCGATGGTTTAAACTTTTATCCAAACGATGCCAAAGAGTTGCCCATCCCCGATGTATCAGCTGAGCAACAAATCTCTATTATTGAACTCGTGGATCAAATCCTTAATGCCAAACGCACCGACCCGGACGCGGACACCGCTGACTTGGAAAAAGAGATTGACAAACTGGTATACGTCTTATACGACTTAACCGACGATGAGATTGAGATTGTGGAGGGTATTGTCTGAATCGCGGATGACGCGGGTTGTGCAGATTTCACGGATTTTCAATCCGCTCATCCGCGTCATCTGTGATAATCCGCGATTCAGACTTGTCCGCAAAATTGAAATTGACAAACAGGCGTATACATGGTATGATTTAACATTAGAGGATGTTCGCGTTATGGAGGGAGAGGCGGAATAAATTTCTGAATCGCGGATTGCGTGGAAAACTCAGCTTGCCAAGGATTTAAGAGGTAGCAAAAATGAAAAGATACGATGTCGCACTGTCATTTGCCGGAGAAGATCGGCAACACGCCAAGGCATTAGCAGACCTTCTTAAAGCGGGTGGATATTGGTTTTTTTACGATGAAAATGAGTTAGCGCAGCTGTGGGGCAAGAATCTCTACGACTACTTGTCATCGGTTTACAAAGACCGAGCGTGTCATTGTGTCATGTTCCTGTCTAAGCACTACGAGCGAAAGTTATGGACGAACCATGAACGCCAGCTTGCACAAGCAAGGGCATTTCAAGAAAACCGTGAGTATATTCTCCCAGTTCGTCTTGACGATACAGAGATTCCGGGAATTCCTCCCACAGTCGGATATCTTGATTTACGCGCAATGACTATTGAAGAAGTCTATGAGGTTTTAGTAAAAAAGTTAGCAGACACCATATCGCAGACAACGGAAACTAATTTAGCGACCGCTGCTAAGAGCGATGCCCACGAGTTTGTGTTGTTACGTCCAGAAGATGGGAAGCTGTATTTCATTCCATTTCAAGATGCCCGTTGGGATTCGACAGAAATTTCGCTTGAGCTGCTTCCAGAATCCCCTGAAGAAACTGCTTTCCTCCGTTCGTTAAGGAGACATATTAATGACGCATTTGCCAGAAATGTATTTATTGCTTTTGCACTCGGGGAAGATGCTGCATGGGTAAAGCCGCAGGAAGTTGTTCAAACTGCGTCCGGTTCTCAAACCGTTTGGAAAGTCATTCTGAAGGAAGAAAGACATAAACAAAATGGAAGCCCGCTCGGTGATTTCACGTTCGGTACCATTTCGCCAGATAAGATGGCTGAAATGCGTGCAAGGCGGATTCTACTCAATGAGAAATTAGAGGTCCCACCGGGAAATTTCCAGAACCGAACGGGTCTCGCGGGTTTAGCCAATGAAACTACGCTGGAATTATTTGTTCGTGGCAGGAGCAGATTTCAAATTTCTGCATCACCTGTTCCACTCCTATACCAGTTTTTTGGACAAGTGGGGCGTTTTGAGAAATTCGCTCGCTTAACATCGGTGCTCCAACTGAAACTTTCAAACACAGTTGAAGATATACTCAAATTAGATTTGAAACTCCTGAATTCTGAACAGGTAGAGATTAAATTCAAAGGACGTCGGCCCCGACGGTATGTTAACGTTGAACCATCCATTATTGAATTTGATGGAATCTGTCCGTTACCTGAATGATCATATCCTTCATACATGGCAACAGAAAGCGACGTTGTTTTAGGAGATTTCTATCTGAGTCAACCTAATCAGTTTCATCGTTTAACCTTGCCATCCAAGACTACAATAAAGTTATACAACTGAATCCCGATTTTGCCGATGCTTATAACTATCGTGGTATTGCTTACAGGAATAAAGGCGAGATTGACCGCGCCATTGAAGACCATGACCAAGCTACCTTGTTTTTGTCCAATAAGTGTAGGAAACCATACTCGCTCTAATCACGCACAAACCTACACACGCATTGAGAAAACAACACCTCAAAAGGTGGCAAAGAACTTCTACACACCTTTGAGAGAAAAAGGAAACCAAAACCACGATTTTTATCGCTTTTCCGGCACCAAAGAGTCCTTGAAAAAGTTGATGTCCAGTTATGATAAGGGTTTCAAAGGTAGGCTGTTGTGATTTGAGACCTTTTAACCCCTCTTGAAAGCAGATACGGACTCGGATTGATAGCCTTTCATTGATCAACTGGATCCCCATGTGCTTGGACGAAAACAAGGAAGCTATACAGATCAAATCAGATAACGTTCTATTTTATAACAATCGCAGTATGGCACTATTGCAGGCACAAGAGTGGGAAAAAGCCAGATCGGACTTGACGATTGCCAGAAACATGGGAGTGGATATCATTACCTTATTTCATAACGCTTATGCAAGCGTTGACGATTTTGAGCAGAAACATGGTGTCAAACTACCAGAAGACATCGCCGCCATGCTAACTCCGCTGTAGGCAAAAATCCGCGTCATCCGCACCAATCCGCGATTCTGACAAACACACAGATAAGACATCCTCAATAGACATCTTTTTTCAACCTGCCCCATCCTTAATAACCGACGATGATCATCCTTGAAGGGTGTATAAAGTTTTTGGCATTAAGTACCCTAAACTGTTCCAACGCCTTCCGAGAGCAGTTTGTAACCCCGATTGATGACAGAAACCTGTTTATAGCAGGAGGGGTTTCCTTTATTGAAAATTAATTTGACATTACCATAAAAATATAGTATACTTATAACAAGTATATCAAAGATGATTCTCAGACCTTGCGTCCTCCAAAGGTTCACATCCGCCCCACGTGGCAGCGGAAAACCGAAGCCGACATGCAGAACCCTGATAAAAACACGACAACGGATGGCATTAGAAGAAATGAATAATACCATATTAACGCGACTATTCTTGTGTATATTTTTTAGATATGTTATTGTGAAGAGATGAAAAAGCAAAAACATGAGGTTTTCCCCCACTTTTCAGTAGAAGTTGTTAAACAAAGGTATCTTGAATGTGAATGTCTTCGGGAACGGACGCACTGGCATATTATTTGGCTCCTTGCGGATACCAGAGATTCACGCACCCCCCGGCAAGTCGCTGAGATTGTAGGATGCACGCCGGACTGGGTTCGCAAGTTGCTCAAACGCTATAATGCTGAAGGCGAAGCCGCTTTGCGAGATAAACGCAAAAATAATACAGGTGTGCGTTTTTTGGATGAAACACAGCAAGCCGCCCTTGCAGCTGCCCTTTCTGCGCCTCCTGGTGATGGGGGTCTTTGGACGGGTCCGAAAGTGGCTGCGTGGATATCTGAGACACTCCAGCGTCGTGTCAGTGACGTGTCAGGTTGGAAATATCTCAAACGTCTCGGTTATACTTTACAAACACCTCGTCCGCAACATCAGGCAGCCGCAACACCCGAGGCACAGCAAACATTTAAAAAAAAACTCAAGGAGCGGGTAGCTACGCTTGAAAGTCAGCACCCAGAGAAACCGGTAGAGATCTGGGCAGAAGACGAGACGCGCTTGGGATTATTGCCGGTTCATCGGCGTGTCTGGGCGAAGCGAGGTGAAAGACCGATAGCCCCCGTGTGTCCGGCATATAAGTGGTTTTATGGTTTCGGTTTTGTCCGTCCACAGACAGGTGAGACCTATTGGCTGCTGATGCCGAGTGTGAGTGTTGAAGTCATGAACCTTGCCTTGGCAGAGTTTGCGCGTGATGTGAACCCGGAAGGCAAGAAACAGATAATCCTTTTGTTAGATCGTGCCGGTTTTCACACGGGTAAGGATTTAGAAGTCCCAGAAGGGATTGAGTTATTTCATTTGCCCCCGTACACACCAGAACTTCAACCTGCCGAACGGCTCTGGCCTTTGTTGCGAGAGGTGGTTGTGAATAAAGTTTTTACAACGCTCTCAGCACTTGAAGAAGCCGTTGTGAAAAGGTGTCAATGGTTCTCTGAAAACACAAAGAAGGTGCAGGCACATGTCGGTTTTCTGTGGATTTGCAAAATGGAAAAATAATACAAATCACGTTAATTTGGTATAACATATCTCGTCTCAAACGCAAAAATGGTCTCAAACGCAAAATAACGCAAAACTCAACCAGAAGAACCGCGGTACCACACGCTTTACAACGCACACATTTTGCGTTCAGAGCCGAAAAAAATGGCAAAACGCAAACGCAAACGCAATCCGTACCGCTTCATTGCTGATGAGAAACTTGCAGTCGTCGATCTGTCCGCCGCTTCGCAACCTGTGAGGAAGTCATTAGAGAAAGCTCCCAAACAAGCGGACAGATAGCACAACCAGTAACGCTTTTCAGTCCGCGTCATTCATGTCATCCATGATAATCTTCTGCGATTCAGATTCGCTTGGAAAATTGAAATTGACAAACAGCGGCACACGATGGTATGATTTAACATCAGAGAAGATGCACATAGTGGAGATAACAGTTTGAACACGCAAAAAACTGAACTGAATAGGATTTTAGAGATAATCGGCAGGATTGCAGAAACAACTGCCGATGGAGACTTCATCTATCGCGGCGAACCTCAACACTATGAGAAAGTATCCTCAAGCCTCTGGCGTGAATGCCAGAAAGAAATTGGGACGGAAGAATTTGATATAGAAGCCATCCAAAAACAGATGCTGGAAGTGGCTAAAGACTATACCCACGAAAAAGACGACTTTGAAATCTTGACCGAACTCCAACACTACGGCGGTCATACCAATCTTATAGACTTCACAACCGACAACCACATAGCCCTCTTCTTCGCTTGTGATGGCTCTCATGATAAAGACGGCCGGATCGTCTTGTTAGAAAGAACCGAGGAGATAAAAGATCAGATTGAATCACCTCGGAACCCTCAAAATCGTATCATAGCGCAGAAAAGCGTATTTGTTCGACCACCGAAGGGATTTCTTGAACCAAGACAGTACGATGTAATTAATATTCCTAAATTGCTTAAAGAACCGATATTAGATCACCTACAGAAACACCACGGCATCTCAACGCAAACCGTTTACAACGACCTCCATGGATTTATTAGAAACCAGAGTACCCACCAAGAAACATACATGGAGGCTTACAAAGGCGGAACACAGCCGAGTGGAAATGTCTTACGGATTGACCCGTCTCAACCTGGTAACAAAAAGGAGACGTAAAACATGCAGACACAAATAGCAGAGGCACCTTACGACATCGCCATCCAGCACTATAACAAAGCAATCGCGCGGAAACCGAATTTTGCCCACGCCTACAATTATCGCGGCATCGCTTATAGTGATAAAGGCGAAATTGACCGCGCTATTCAGGATTTCAACAGGGCTATACAACTTAAAGGAGACTATGCCGAAGCCTACAGCAATCGTGGCGGTGCATACCGTATCAAAGGTGAATACGAACGCGCCATCAAAGACTGTAACACGGCAATAAAACTAGACCCTAATCTTGCTGAGGCATATAACAATCGCGGGATTGCTTATCGCTTTAAAGGCCAAATAGATCGCGCCATTCAAGACTATAACACCGCAATAAAACTTGATCCAAGTTTTGCTTATGCCTATTACAACCGCGGTATTACCTACCATGAAAGAGACGAGATTGCTCGCGCCATTGACGACTATACCAAAGCAATCGAACTGAAACCAGACCTTTTCCACCCCTATAACAACCGCGGGAATGCTTACTCCCAAAAAGGCAAATATGAGCTCGCTATCAACGATTATGACAAGGCGATAAAACTTAATCCCGATTTGCCAGAGGCACATTACAATCGTGGCATGGCATTTTTACACTTGCAAAAATGGGAGAAAGCAAAATCAGATTTGACTGGTGCCAGAGACATGCAAGAAAACATCATCATTGAGAACTTTGGTAAAGATTACGAAAGTGTTGCTGACTTTGAGCAGAAACATGAGATTAAACTACCAGAAGACATCGCCGCAATGTTGACTCCTCCGCAGGCATAGTAGTGAAACAAACTGTCTCTTTAGTGAATACCCTGATATTACAGATTATCAATCCGCGTCATCTGTGTAATCCGCGATTCTGACAATAGATACCAAACTAAATCTCCCCAAATAACAGACCTTTCCCTTGACTTTCCCCCTCAGATTCTGGTATCCTTTTAAAGGATTTATATACTACGATCTTCTACCGGCACGCATAATACGCGTGCCATACTATATCGGATTTCATATATGGAAACTTTTGATTGCGAACTGAAACAACAGGTTATCTATGGTGATAACACGATTGAAAGACTCGGTGAGTTGACCCGCTCGCTCGGCGGCAGCCGTGTTCTTGTCACGACAGACCCTGGCATCGAAAAGGCAGGTATCCTCGCGAGAGCCGTCTCAGCACTGCAAAGCGAAAGGATCGCCGCTTACGTTTATGCCGATGTCACGTCCAACCCGACAACCGAAAATGTTGAAGCCGCCGTTGAAGTCGCGAAAACCAATGCACCGATAGACTTCATCATCGGACTCGGCGGTGGCAGCCCAATGGATTGTGCGAAAGGCGCGAACTTCCTACTCACAAACGGCGGAAAAATGGAAGACTATTGGGGTACTAACAAGGCGGCACAACCCATGCTGCCCTCTATCGGTATCCCGACAACAATCGGCACTGGCAGCGAAGCGCAATCCTTCGCACTCATTTCACAACCAGACACACACATCAAAATGGCATGTGGCGATAAAAAGGCACGCTTCGGCACTGTAATTCTGGATGCGACACTCACCAAAACCTTGCCAAGACCGATCGCAGCGATTACCGCGATAGATGCCGTCGCACACGCTGTTGAGAGTTTCGTCTCAACGCGACACAACCCGATGTCCCGGATGTTCGCACGACACGCATGGGAGTTGCTAAACACGAACTTTGAGGTATGCCTTGTTGAACCCCAAATCTCCGCAGCACGAAGCAAAATGCTGTTTGGTGCCTACCTCGCCGGACTTGCGATCGAAAATTCAATGCTCGGTGCGGCGCATGCCTGTGCTAACCCGTTGACAGCGAGATACGATGTCATCCACGGTGTTGCTGTAGCGTTGATGTTACCGCATGTGATCCGATTCAACAGCACCGTTGCAGGAGAGGCATACCACGAACTGTACCCAGATGGAGACTTAGCAGACAGAATTACAGCACTCAAGCAGATTGGTAATTTACCGAACAGACTTCGGGATTACCCTGTCCAATACACGATAGGCACAGCAGACCTACCGACGTTGGCGAAGGAAGCAGCGACACAGTGGACAGCGCAGTTCAACCCGCGTCCTTTGAATATTAGCGATTTTATGAAACTTTATGAACAGGTTTATTGAAATACAAGTAGATAAGCGAGATCGTACGTATCTTAAGAACTCGAAGGCTACGGCACATCGGCGTGTGCCTGCTACCTTCCTGATTCTTGCACTACTGTTTTGCAGCATACACGCGACTTTCGGTAACTGGGCAAGTTTCCGTGGTAACCCACAACTCACTGGTGTCGCCGACTCTCAAGTTCCCGATAACCTGCAGCTGCTCTGGACCTTTCAGGCAGGTGATATGATTGAGTCCACCGCCGCAGTCGTTGAGGGGACAGTCTATGTCGGTGCATTGGATGGCGTACTCTACGCAATCGATGCAGAAACAGGCGAAAAGCGATGGACGTATCAGACGAACAGTTCAATTAAAGCGTCACCCGCTATCTACGATGGTGTCGCCTACTTTGGTGACGGCGACGGGGTCTTTCATGCAGTGGACATCAACACCCAAGATATGAAGTGGCAGTTTCGGACGGAGGGTGAAATCATATCATCAGCAAGTTTCGCTGATGACCGTGTACTATTCGGATCGTATGACGGATTCCTCTACTGTCTGAACCGAAAGGATGGAGAACTGGTCTGGAAATATGAGACGGAAGGGTATGTCCACGGCACTCCGGGAATCTGGACCCAGTCTGGAGTCGGGAACTTCGCAATTGTCACTGGATGCGATAGTTATCTCCGTGTCATCAACATCAACGACGGGACACAAACCCAGCAGGTTAACCTCGGTGCGTATGTCGTTGCCAGCCCAGCGATCTCACAAAATAGCGTCTATTGTGGCACCTACGGCACCGAAATATTGGGGATAGCATTAGAGACTGGAGAGATTGCGTGGCGGTATCGGAATCCCAAACGGCAGTATCCATTTTTCGCCTCAGCTGCCGTTACTAATGACACCATTATTATTGGTGGACGCGATAAGATGGTACACGCGCTCTCACGGGAGACAGGTGAACCGATATGGACTTACACCACCAAATCCCGCATCGAATCCTCTGCTGTTATCGTCGGCAGACGCGCCTTTTTCGGGACGACCCGCGGGCTATTAATCGCTTTAGATATTAATACAGGAGAACCGGTGTGGGAATTTGCAACAGGTGCATCTATCGTTGCTTCACCGAGCGTCTCAGACGGTAAAATCTACATCGGGACCGAGGATGGGATCCTATATTGCTTTGGAGAAAAATAGATCATGTCTAAAACAAAACCGGAACCTGCAACAGCAGGCATAGATTCAAAAGACACAACCGTAGGGAGTGTTTTCGTCTCGAACTACCCACCGTATTCCACATGGGGTGAATCCGATGTACCAGAAGTGCATCGTGCACTGAACGAATCCCCACGTCCAGACGCGACCTTAGGACTTTACCTCCATATCCCCTTTTGTCGGAAGCGGTGCAAGTTCTGTTATTTTCGCGTCTATACTGACAAAAACAGTTCCGACATTGATACGTATCTGAACGCACTTGGAAAAGAGATTGAACTTTATAGCGAACAACCCGCAATCGCAGGTCGCCCGCTCAGGTTCGTCTATTTTGGCGGTGGCACCCCCTCCTATATCAGTGTCAAACACTTAACAACGCTCGTTGATAGGATAAAACAGGTGATGCCGTGGGACGCAGCTGAAGAAGTAGCATTTGAGTGCGAACCCGGCACCTTGACAGAAAAGAAACTCGATGCCATCAAAGAAATCGGTGTCACCCGATTAAGCCTCGGCGTTGAGAATCTGAACGACGAAATCCTCGCTGAAAACGGCAGAGCACATCTTTCCAAAGAGGTGTATCGCATCGCACCGTGGATAAAGGGATTAGCGTTCGATCAGGTTAATATAGACCTCATCTCAGGAATGATAGGTGAGACATGGGAAAGTTGGCGCGAGACCGTCAGCAAGACGATTGACCTTGATCCGGACAGTATCACTGTCTATCAACTTGAGCTGCCGTTCAATACCGTCTATTCCAAGGACATTCTCGGCGGCGACGTATTGCCGGTGGCAGATTGGAAACTGAAGCGCGAATGGCACCAATACGCCTTTGAACAGTTCACGCAATCCGGTTACACACAATCTAGCGCGTATACCGTCCTCAAGAAAGACAAACAGTGTCAATTCGTCTATCGCGACGCAGTCTGGCAAGGCAGCGATATGATCGGGACAGGTGTTGCCTCTTTCTCGCACCTCAGTGGTATCCATTTTCAGAACGCACCCTCATGGGGCGACTATCTCGGTAACCTTGAAGAAGACAGACTTCCGGTCTACCGCGCGCTGAAACCGACAGAACCAGAACGGTTAACACGCGAGATGATACTGCAGCTCAAACTTGGCAAAATCAGTCCTTCCTATTTCAAAGCGAAGTTCAATGCAGATATCCTTGATACTTTCGCAGAAGCCTACGAGAAACTGCAAAACGACGGCATGCTGCGCGTCAACCCCACATCAGATGAGATTCAACTGACACAGCGCGGGTTGCTCCGGGTCGATAGCCTGCTACCAACGTTCTATGCCCCTGAATACCAGAACACGCGATATACTTAAACGACCTTATTCAAAAGACATTTCTTCTGCCGTGGAAGGAGTAAAATGTGACTACTAAACTAATCGTATCTAACCCATTAATTATGATGGGCAAACCTGTTATTGCAGGCACTCGAATCCCCGTTGAATTAATCTTAGAAAAAATCGCAGCGGGTGAGACGATTGAGCAATTACTTGAGGAGTACCCGCGCTTGACAGAGGAAGGCATACGTGCAGCACTTCATTTTGCATCTCAGGTCCTTCGCGCTGATGTTGTCTACCCAATTCATGAAGGAATTCCATGAACCTACTTGCGGACGAGAGCATCGGCAAGTCAATTGTGGAAGAACTTCGACAAAATGGTCATAACGTGTTATACATTGCTGAATTTGCTCCAAGTATTGATGATGAGGCAGTACTGCATCAAGCTAACCTAAACAGTGCACTACTACTTACCGAAGATAAAGACTTTGGTGAACTCGTCTTTCGTCAAGGATTAGTACACATGGGTGTAGTGCTTGTTCGTCTTTCGGGTTTATCTCTGCCAGCAAAAGCAAAAAGTGTTTCAACAGTCTTGGCAAATCACGAGGATGAATTGCTGGAAGCCTTCAGTGTTATTTCACCCGGAAGGGTTAGAATTCGCCGAGGACCTTAATCGACTATACTACACCAACTACATTTCCACTAATTAAACTCAAGAAATATGGAGATACAAACACAATTACACCGCCTCCGTGAGATGCTTACTCCGGTGTTAGAGGCAAACGTTTTCTATCAACGGAAACTCACCGAGGCTGGGATTACAGATCCAAACGATGTGCAAACGCTGGTGGATTACCAGCAGCTGCCCTTTACAACAAAAGAAGAACTCAGTGCAGATCAGGTCTCGCATCCGCCCTACGGCACAAACCTCACCTTTCCACTGGAACAATATACCTGCCTCCACCGCACATCAGGCACAACAGGTTCGCCGTTGCGATGGTTAGACACTGCAGAATCGTGGGACTGGTGGGGAAGATGCTGGGGAGAAATCTATCGCGGTGCTGGCGTGACTTCAGCAGATCGACTCATGATCGCTTTTTCATTCGGTCCCTTTATCGGTTTCTGGAGTGCCTATCACGGCGCGCAGCAGCTTGGCGCACTGACGCTTCCAAACGGCGGTATGACCTCCGATCAGCGGATACGTGCCATCCTCAGCAACGATGTGACGGTGCTCATCGCCACACCGACCTACGCGCTTCGTCTCGCCGAAGTCGCCAAACAAGACGGTATCAATCTGAGCGAAGCGTCTTCAGTGCGGGTAACCATCCATGCAGGTGAACCCGGCGCGAGTCTACCGGCAACGAAAGAACGGATTGAAACCCGTTGGGGCGCGCGAACCTATGATCACGCCGGTGCAACGGAAGTTGGTGCATGGGGTGTGATGTGTGAACCACAGGCGGGTCTCCATCTCAACGAAGATGAGTTTATCTGTGAAGTGCTCGATCCAGAAACCGACAACCCCGCGGATGAAGGCGAGTTAGTGATCACCAATTTAGGGCGCGTCGGTATGCCGGTTATCCGCTACCGGACGGGAGACTACGTTAAACTCAAATCGGAACGGTGTGAATGTGGTCGGGAGAGCCGTGTCCTTGACGGTGGTGTTATCGGACGGTTAGACAATGCCCTAATTATCCGCGGACTGAACGTATACCCTGCAACGCTTGAAAACATCATCCTCAAGTTCCCGGATGTCCAAGAATTCGCAGGTCGCGCTTATGGAACAGGCACGCTCGATGAACTCGAAATTCAGATTGAATCAACAAACCCGAATCCTACTGATACTATCACTGCCGTAGCCGCCGCCATCCGAGACGATTTAGGCTTGCGTGCCATCGTGAAAACAGTGCCACTCGGAACGTTACCGAGGTATGAGCTCAAGTCAAAACGCTTCACCGATGAGCGAACTTTGCAGAGAGAAACAGGATAAATGTCTACCACTGTTTCTCTTGACATCCAACGCACTGAAGACTATAATAGTTTAGGAACTAACAATCAAAATGGCAAATTATGAACTTGACGAAATTCGTAGAATTCGGCGGGAATTTCGGCACAATTTGATCACGATGTAAGCAAACTGATTGGACGCTATCAAGCATTAGAGAAGGAATACCAGAAGTCTGGGAAATATAAATTTGTGGATCCACCGACTGAGAAGCCAAGAGCAGCAAAATCGATAAATGAAGAAGTTGCGGATTGACCTCAGATTCTTAACAATGTGAAGAAATCTCTCTACAGACACGTACAGATGAACACACACCACGACTACGACACCATTGTTATCGGGGGCGGACCGGCTGGGAGTACTGTTGCAACGCTTGTCGCTGAACCAGGACATCGCGTGCTGCTTCTTGAACGCGCAACAACACCGCAATTCAAAATCGGCGAATCCTTAATCCCTGCCACATACTGGACTTTCAAACGTCTCGGTATGCTCGAAAAACTGCGGACAAGCCACTTCCCACAGAAATACAGTGTGCAATTCTATTCACGCACCGGCAAAGGCTCCACGCCGTTCTATTTCTTTCAAACCAATCCACATGAGAGTGCTGTCACATGGCAGGTCCTACGGAGTGAGTTTGACCAGATGCTCTTGGACAATGCACAGGAGAAAGGCGTAGAGGTCCGTCGCGGGATAGGCGTGAGAGAAGTCCTCTTTGAAGGGGACACAGCAACCGGTGTTGTTACACAGAACACAGATGGCACCCGCGAAACCCTTAACGCAACCGTCATCGTCGATTCTACTGGGCAGCGGTCGCTCATCGGTAAGCAGCTGAACCTGAACACGATAGAACCGAACCTTAAAATGGCATCACTCTTTACGCACTACGAAGGCGGTCATAGAGACGAAGGTATAGACGAGGGCGCGACACTCATCCTACACACCGAAAAGAAAGACTCTTGGTTCTGGTCGATCCCGCTCCCGTATAACCGCACAAGCATCGGCGTTGTCGGCGAGTTAGACTATCTGCTTCAAAACCGGAGAGATGCCGACGGCAAACTCGACACTCAGCAAATCTTCAACGAAGAACTCGCAAAGTGTACGCCACTGAAGCAACGGCTCGAAGGTGCGAAGCAGCTTCTCCCGATCCAAACCACTAAAGATTTTTCTTACCGTGCCAGCCGTATCGCGGGCAATAACTGGGTATTGGTAGGCGACGCATTCGGATTCTTGGATCCCGTCTACTCGACCGGGCTGTTTTTGGCACTCAAATCTGGGGAGATGGCGGCGGATGCGATCCTCGAAGGCTTCCAAAAAAACGACTTTTCCGAAGCACAACTTGGGAGTTTCGGACCGGCATTTGTGGACGGAATGGAGGCATTTCGGAAACTTGTTTACGCTTTTTACACAAAAGAATTCAGCTTTGCGCGGTTTCTATCAGAATACCCAGAGCATCAGGGGGGCATCGTTGATATATTGAGTGGGGATGTGTTTAGGAAAGACGTAACGCACATCTTCCCGGCAATGGCAGAAATGTGTCCACTGCCACCTGAGATCTCGCTTGGTTAATACGGAGCGGGAGGGAAACCTTGTAAGCCCGAAACAGTTCATAAAAATAGGAGAACTCCATGAAATCAATCACGTCCTATCTATCCATTATTTGTCTTATCTTTGCCCTGAGCATTGGGTTCGGATGCGATAACGCACAAAAACGCAGTTCTACAGAAGGTGAGGAATTAGCCGCAAAACGCGTCCACATCAGTATCGGGACAGCCCCTACAGGTGGTGCATTTTTCGTCGTCGGTAGTGCAATCGCTGCTGTAGTTGGCGATAACACTTCGGAAACCAGTTGGGAAGTGACCGCTGAAAGCACGAAAGGCACGCAGGAAAACATCCGTCGACTCGTGAATAGCGAGCTGGAGTTCGCACTTGCGAACGCCGCGATCTCCTACTTTGCTGTGCGCGGCGAAGGCGCGTGGAAAACAGAGCACCCGATCCGCACTGTCATGACGCTTGCCCCCAATGTCGGTCTGTTCATTACGCAGCAATCTTCAGGTATCCGTAGCATCCAAGATTTTGCAGGTAAACGAATTGTCGTTGGACCAGCAGGGGCAGGCTTTGAGTACTTCCTTAAACCGATACTATCTGCACACAATATCACCTACGAAGATTTTTCACCGCTTAACAGTACTTACACCGGCGCGGTGGATCTTTTAGCAGATGGCTCTGCTGCCGCAGCATTCATGGGCGGTGCGGTCCCGACACCAGCCGTCACGCGAGCCAGCACGTCTCAGGACATCTTTTTCATCCCGCTTGACGAAACAGCGAAACAGTCTCTTTTTCAAGAGTATCCCTTCTTTAACGCGATCACTATCCCCGCAGATACCTATAAAGGACAGACGGAGCCATTCGCAAGTATGAACGTGGGTTCGATGCACCTGATTACCGCCGAGACGGTCGATGAAAATATCGTTTACGAATTCACGAAAACGATATATACACACCGTGCAGAAGTGGTCAAACGGCATGGGGCAGGCAAAGCCATCAATCCGAAAAATGTTGTCAAAAACACAGGCACGTCTTTCCATCCGGGTGCCATCCGTTTCTACAGCGAAATCGGTATTTGGAACGAATAAAATTCCTATTTCCGCTTTTTTATGATTTTTCACGAAATCATGCACTCCTTTTGCCTCCGAATTGTGTCATTAACAGTAGAGAAATTAAGAGACAGGTAACTTTTTACCGGCTCGTTTGTAGTAACAATACGCGTAGAGACGGGTTGGAAATAGATCTATCTCAGCCAATGAGATTTCCGCGTTTCCGGTTGGCTTCGGTTCGTGGAAAACTATTTTCCTTCAGACCTAAGTTACCTTCACATTCTCAAAACACAAAAATCATCGGAGGTTAAGATGAATTTAAAACGGAATAGTGGGCACAATTTGCCTCAACAAGATAGAAAAAACACCCTATGCCTACCTGTTAACCTGCACCCAGGGCAACACCTTCACGGCTTTGAAGTGAAAGCCATTACACCAATTGACGAGTTACGTGCAGTAGCAATAGAACTCTTGCATCCACATAGCGGCGCACGGCTGCTCCATCTCTATACAGAGGACACCAGAAACTGGTTCTCGATCAATCCGATAACCCCAACACCCGATGATACAGGGTTACAGCATATCCTTGAGCATTCAGTGATGGCAGGATCGCGCAACTATCCGGTAAAAGAGGTGTTTTTTGAGATGATTAAGATGAGCCTTGCCGATGCGAACGCCATGAACTATATAGATCATGCCTTCTACTATGCTTCAAGCAACGTCAAAAAGGATCTGTTCAATCTCGCGGAGGTCTATTTTGATTGTGTTTTTCATCCGCTACTGACAGAGGAAACTTTCAAACGCGAAGGTCACCATCTTGAACCTGCAGATCCGGAGCAGCCTACGGGAGGTTTAAAAATAAACGGGATTGTCTACAATGAAGTGAAAGGCGGTTTGTCCGACCCAGGAGATTACTTGTCTCTGGCTGTAACCAGCGGGCTTCTGCCTGATACCTGCTATGCCTACAATAGTGGTGGAGATCCATGGGTTATGCCCGATCTGACCTACGAACAACTCAAAACATATTACCAAACCTATTATCATCCGAGCAACTGTTACTTCTTCTTCTACGGCAATATTCCAACAAGCGATTATCTTGAATTTCTTGCCGATAAACTGGCGGCAATGCCAAGGACTGAGACAGCAGGATTGCTACACCCGCTCCGACCGGAAATCACACACCGACCGAGGTGGGAATCCCCACGGACTGTGAAGGATATCTATCCAATTGATCCAGACGATCCGCTCACTGAAAAGACATACCTGATGCTCAGCTGGCGCATCGGAGATGCAACAGATCCTGAAGATGTCGTTTTGTGCCGAATTTTGAGCCTAATGCTACTCGGCAACGAGGCGGCACCCCTCCGCAAGGCAATCATTGATTCTAAACTCGGCACTGATCTATGTGATAATTTTTATATACCCCTCGGAGTCAAACCTGTGGGTCCACATAGTACTTTTGGGCTCGGCTTGGTGGGAAGCGAAGTAGATCGAGCTGAGGCTTTCACAGAATTGGTTATCGATACATTAACGCAAATTGCAGATACGGAGATTGACAAGGGAACGGTGGATGCTGCGTTTCAGCAAATTACTTATGACTACCAAGAAGTTACGCCGCGCTTCCCGTTTCAGATGATGCAGCGTGTCATAAACACATGGATATATGAAAAGGAGCCGACCCTCTTTTTACAGATGGGGAAGCACCTATCTGCTATCCGTCAACGATGGGAACAAAATCCGCGCATCTTCAATGAATTGATCCGCGAGCGGCTCCTTGACAACCCACATCGGTTGACGACTATCCTCTCTCCTGACCCGAATATGCAGGGAAGACTTGATGCTAACGTCGATGAACGCCTGAAAGCAATCCGTGCACAACTCACCGATGAACAGATGACAAAAATCGCTGCCGATGCCGCTGAACTGGAACGTCTTAGCGGACAGCCCAACTCACCGGAAGATTTAGCGAAGTTGCCGCAACTGCACGTCTCAGATCTGCCCAAGAAACCACTACACATTCCTACAACTGTTGAAACAGTTGGCGGGCGGTCTCTGCTTCGGAACGACATTTTTTCAAACGGTGTGAACTATCTCGTTTTAAACTTTGACTTGCAAGGATTACCACAACACCTTTGGCAGCATTTACCCAGATACACTGATGCCGTTGGCAAACTCGGTGCGGGCAAGATGAGTTATGAACAGATGGCACAGTGCAGAGCAGCAGCCACCGGCGGCATTGGATGCTTTCCGAACTTTAACACCCACGCGCTTGATCCAAATCGTCCAGTGTGGAACATGCAGTTTCGACTTAAAGCACTTGACGGTAAAATAGAGGATGCCTTGGGTGTTTTGCAAGATTTGGTTTTCGCTGTGAATCCACGCGATAAAGAACGTCTCTACGACGTGCTCAGTCAGGCAGTAGTAGGATATCAGAACCAGATACACGGCTATAGTGGCCCAAATATTGCTAATCATCATGCGGCTCGCGGACTTTCACCACAGGCATATCTCGAAGAAACTGTCTTCGGGTTGCCACAATTCCACACGAGTGAAATGTTGCTCAAGCATTTTGAAAAATCTTGTGAAGAACTTACCGACTCTATTGAACAGATTCGCGAGTTTCTATTAGTCCAAGACCGTGTGACCGCCAGTTTTACTGGCTCTGACGCAGCTTTTGAGGTGCTTCAAAGACAGTTTGCCGGGTGGATTAGTAATATGCGCTGTGAACCGATAAATCCAGAACCTATAGACTTTAAACCTAATGGTATAAATCCACGTGAAGGATTGGCGGCTCCCATTCAAGTAGCGCACTGCACGCGGGCGATGCCAGCACCACACTACTCGCATCCGGATTCAATCCTCTTGACCATCGGCTCACATATCCTAATGTTTAATTACATGTTGCCCGAAATCCGACTCAAAGGCAATGCCTATGGTGCTTATTTCACATATAACCCATTTGATGCCGTGCTCTATCAAGAATCGCAGTTTGATCCGCACGTCGCACGCACGCTCAACGTTTTCGCACAGACCGCTGATTATATCAAACAGGTAGAGTGGACTCAGACAGACATTGATAAAGCAATTATTGCAACAGCATCGGATTACCAAAAAACAGTCCGACCCAGTCAAGCCTCAAGCGATGGGCTCACACATTATCTCACTGGACAAACACACGAAACGATCGAAGAAAAGTATGCCCAACTTCGACGCGCAACCCCCAAGGAAGTAAAACGCGCACTGCTCCAAACCCTTGAGGAAAATAGGGATAAAACCTCAATTTGTGTTGTCGCGAGTCGTGAGAAATTAGAAGCCGAAAATCAGAAAATGGCGTATCCTCTGAGTATTGAAAATATTTTAGAATAGAACTCGGTTCGCTTCGCAAGGTAACTCCGTTGAACGCTTATACACGCGGCACTGATTCAACGCGTCGGTGTCTACCACAACCTGTTCCAGAAACAGTTTTCCGAAATGCAGATAGGTGCCTAAATCCCTATCTCTATTGTGACTACTTAACATAAGTTGAAAAAGTGCTTGACTTTAATGCGGCTTTTCTGGTAAAATTGCAGAAATGTTTCTTAGTAAGGAGAACCGGGAATGGAACTAACTTTTGAAAAACATGACCTCTTGCATGCTCTGCAAATACTACAAAGTGTCGCGAGTGGACGCAATACTTTGCCGATCCTTTCAAACGTCCTTATCCAAGCCGCAGATGGGAAGATTGAATGTGTCGCAACGGATCTCGAAGTCGGGATTAAGATTAAGGTGGAAGGTGTCATTCAAGAAGACGGCGCAATCACTGTCTCCGCTAGAAAATTGGCGGACATCGTCAAAGAACTCCCCGAAGACAAGACGATACACCTCGTAACCACGGCAAACGATCGTATTGAAATTACTTGTGGCGACGGCGTGTATAAAATTATTGGGCTCCCGGACGAAGAATTCCCGCAATTGCCGTCTGTTGATGGACATTCACTGACGATCGATGGTGAAACCTTGCGCGCTGTCATCCGTAGAACCGAATTCGCCGCAGCGACAGAGGATGTTCGATACTACCTAAACGGACTCTATTTTAACTTCCTTGAAGATAAAACCGAAGTCGTCGCCACTGATGCGATATGGCTCGCACTCGACCATTGTGAACCGTTTAAAGCACCAGAGAACGTAGAAGGGTTCATCGTTCCGCTGAAAGCCGTTAAAGAGATTGAACGCACTTTCGCTGAATCTGATAAAGTGCAGATCTCAATCCTTGAAAATCAGATTCTGCTCGCTGATGACAAAGCCACTTTAACCGCACGATTAGTCGAGGGTGATTATCCGAAATATCAGGCACTCATCCCTGAATCCACGACGGGTAGAGCGGTCGTCTCCAAAGAACAGTTTCTCCACGCGAGCCGGCGTGTGGCTTTGCTATCAAACCCCAAAAGCTATGCAATCTGTTTAGAAATCAGTACCGAGCAGATCCATATCTCGACGAACACCCCGGAATTAGGAGAGGCACATGAGACGATCTCTGTTGAGTCCTGCAATGGACGTGAACGGATTGGGCTTGATGCGCGCTTGCTAATAGAGGTACTATCACACATCGAAACAGAATCTGTCGCAATCGAATTTACAAGTGCGGTGACCACTGTAGCCTTTAAACCCGTCGGTGAGGAAGGACATCTTTGTCTTATACACCCGATGCGCTTGGGATCTTAAAGGAAACTGTGCAGGTGGGAAACTCTCAAATTTCCCATTGCCGCTGTAGCGATCCGGTTTTCAGTCATACTAACATCTGACGGGAACAGCTTTGCGGATAAACAAAACAACTGTTCCCACACCGCCACCGAGACTACTTAACATAGGTTGAAAAAGTGCTTGATTTTAACGCGGCATTTCTGGTGAAATTACTGAAATGCTTAATAGGGAAAATTGGAAATGGAACTAACTTTTGAAAAACATGATCTCTTGCATGCCCTGCAAGTACTACAGAGTGTCGCGAGTGGACGCAATGTCTTACCAATTCTTTCAAACGTCCTTATCCAAGCTGCAGATGAGAACATTGAATGTGTCGCAACGGATCTTGAAGTCGGGATTAAGATTAAGGTAGAAGGTGTCATTCAAGAAGATGGCGCAATCACCGTCTCCGCTAAAAAATTGGCTGACATCGTCAAAGAACTCCCCGAAGATAAGACGATACACCTCGTAACCACAGCAAATGATCGTGTTGAAATTACTTGTGGCGACGGCGTGTATAAAATTATTGGGCTCTCGGACGAAGAATTCCCGCAATTACCCTCCGTTGATGGACATTCACTGGCAATCGATGGTGAAACCTTGCGCGCTGTCATCCGTAAAACCGAATTTGCCGCAGCAACAGAGGATGTCCGATACTACCTAAACGGACTCTATTTTAACTTCCTTGCAGATAAAACCGAAGTCGTTGCTACTGATATGACACGGCTTGCACTCGCGCAGTGCGAACCGTTCGAGGCTCCAGAGAATGTAGAGGGATTCATCGTTCCACTGAAAGCCGTTAAAGAGATTGAACGCACTTTCGCTGAATCTGATAAAGTGCAGATCTCAATCCTTGAAAATCAGGTGCTGCTCGCTGATGACAAAGCCACCTTAACCACACGGCTTGTTGAGGGTGATTATCCTAAATACCAAGAAGTCATCCCCGAAGCCCCGGAAGGCACTGCGATCGCCTCCAAAGAACAGCTCCTACAAGCGAGTCGGCGCGTGGCACTGCTATCAAACCCCAAAAGTTATGCGATCTGTGTAGAGATTGATACCGAGCAGATCCAGGTTTCAGTGAATACCCCGGAATTAGGAGAGGCACACGAGACGCTTCCTGTGGAATCCAGTACCGGACAGATACGGTTTGGGATTGATGCGCGTCTATTGATTGAGACGTTGACACACATCGAAACGGAATCCGTCGCAATTGAATTTACAAGCGAAGTGAAACCTATATTCTTTAAACCGATCGGTGAGGAAGGACATCTTTGTCTTGTCGTGCCAATGCGCTTGGCATCCTAAAGGCGAACTTCGTAGATCCAGAACGTCGCCTTTCTGCTGTAGCGGAACCGGTTTCAGGCACACGGCATAAGGCTGAAGCTTCACCTCTACAGCATAGAATAATTGCACTCGTATGTCGCGTCCAGCAGGATAGGTTCGGTGTTTGCAGAGGACAGCGATTTCTTCTCAAAAAAACTTGACAACCCTCAGGTTTTATGGTATTATTATATAGTCTTGCGCCGAGATAGCTCAGTCGGTAGAGCAGTAGACTGAAAATCTATGTGTCGGCAGTTCAATTCTGCCTCTCGGCATCCCCCACTAATTGCCATAGTTTGCTAAGCCGGTGTAGCTCAGTGGAAGAGCAACTGATTCGTAATCAGTAGGTCGGAGGTTCAAATCCTCTCATCGGCTCTTCGTTTTCCTAACCTTATACCTACTTTCACAACCCACAATCCCACTTATTCCGTTTCGGCTTCTAAGTCCGCTTCTTCGGCTTCCAAATCTTCTTCAAGCGATTTGATATTCGCTAAGACAGTCGGATGGGATTCAATCTCGTATACTTTCCGGTACATTTCAAGTGCCTTCGCCTTATCAACAAGGAAGCTGCCATAAATTTCAGCCATCCGTTCCCACGCGCGAACCTCCTGCGGATCAAGTTCCACAATGCGTTCGTAAACCTGTAGCGCATTCACATACCCACGTGTTTCGATATCTTCGCGTTCAAGCGCAGATGCACGCGCAAAGTACAAACGCACAAGATCCGCAACGAGTTCGTCCATCTCAGGACGCTTTTCCACTGCTTGCTCCAGTAAGAGAATTGACTCCGATTCAAGATGGGTGACCTCAGCCAGATCTTCATTTGTAAATTCCCTGTCCAAAAATTGGTAGCCTTGAAGCATTTTGGCGTACGTCCGAGACAACTGAAGACGGGCAAGGATACCGATAGGTGCTTTTTCAGATGCGATATCTTGTAACTCAGGATCCTTTTCAATCGCCTTTTTGTAGTGTTCAACTGCTTGTTCAAGCTGCCTGTTCCCCTGATAGAGGATACCGAGGAGATAGTGTGCTTCAGCATTGCTTGGGTCACTTTCGAGCACAGCAAGGAATTCGTTCGTGGCTTGGAGCAATAATTCATCATCTAAGCCTTCATCGCGAAGCAGCTTGCCGCGTAAGAGACGCACATCGGGATGATCCGGTTGAATACGTGCTGCATACTCCAAGCGTGCCTTCGCATCTTTCAGCCAATTGCTCCGTGAATAGATTTCCGCGATGCGGAGATTCGCGTGCAAACCGACCGCCGTGCTTGTCTGGGACTCCCCGTTTATCGAAACGACTTGTTCCTTTTCAGCAGTTTCTAATGCTTGTAATGCGCGCCAATAGAGGAGTACAGCATCAACGAGATCCTCCTGCGCAAAGAGTGCATCCGCCTTCTCAATAAAGGCACCCACCTGTGACAAAGGTGGCGATTCGGGTTCGGCAATGCCCCGCCGAATATAGAGCGATGCAAGCACAACAAAGCCGACTACCGCCAGCACCTCTGCATAAATGAGCCAATTGCGTAAGGAAAATAGGGATTTTACGTTGGATGGCATACAAGCTCCTTTTGCCTTGAACTGAAACACGAAATTATCGTACAGTCGTTTCAATTCAACAACTGAAACGACACGCTACTGTGCGTTGTTCTCAATTTCGTCAAGAATGCCGAGCATATTCTCTGCATCAACGAACCCGGTGAACCGCTTGAGAACGGTGCGGTCAGCATTCAAGAAAATGACAACCGGTAATCCAGGGATCTGATACTTCTCGGTGAGTGCCTTCGTCGTTTCGGAGGTGCGGGTGAAATCAAGTTTGACACTAACATAGTCATCAAGTCTCGCTGCAACAGCAGGATCCGAGTATGTTTGGTGATCCAGTTCATTACACGCGGCACACCAAGAGGCATAAAAATCAAGCATCACGAGTTTGTTTTCGCGCTTAGCAATTTCAAATCCTTCTGATTCGTCGTAAACCCAATTCAGATGCGGTCCGGCTGGCTGTTGGATGCCACCCACAAACATATAGGCACCGATTACTGCCAGCAAGAGACCGCACGCTTTCTGGAATTTCACACGTGCGGGGATACCGCTGAAACGTTGTGTCAACTTACCGAGGAACAAACCGACAAGCACTAAGCCGCCAGCGATAGCAAAAAATGGCAGCGAATTCTGGAGGAAATTCTGCAACACCGGAAACACGTCCTTAAGAAAATAGAGTGCCATCGTAATAATAGCGATGCCAAAGACGTTTTCCAAAATATACATCCAACCGCCTGAACGCGGCAGTGCCGAGAGTAAACCGGAAAACGTGCCGATACCGATAAAGAGTAGTCCCATTCCGAGCGCATAAGTGAACATGAGCCAGAATCCCAAGAACAGGCTCCCCGTTGTCGCTATATACGTTAGCACTACCGCTAACGCCGGTCCTGTGCAAGGTGCTGCAATCACGCCAGCGACCGTTCCCATAGCGAATGCTCCGGCAAATCCGGTACCCCCAACGGTGTTCAGACGGTTCTGCACCGAGTATGGCAACCGAATTTCAAAAACACCAAACATTGACAGTCCGAGGGTAAGAAGAATTAAACTGATGAAACCGACAACCCATGGGTTCGCCATTATCTGACCAAAGACCGCACCTGTCGAAGCGGCCACCACGCCTAAAATTGAATATATAACAACAATTCCGATGACATACACAACAGAGAGCAGGAAAGATTTGAATAAGCCTGCAGACTCGTTGGCACCAAAAACAGAAACTGTGATCGGTATGAGCGGGTAAACACACGGGGTCAGGCTGGTCAAGATCCCACCTGCAAACACGAGTAAGAACGCAAACCAGACCCGTCCACCGGAGAGGGCACGCTCGAGGCTCCCTTCGTCACCAGTAGAACCCAGCGGTGCACCGAATTCAATATTAGCGAAAACGGCTTCATTCATCCGTTGAATTGTTTCCTCTATACCGACAACTTCAATAGGTATCGAAAAATTGAGGGTTTCAGGTGACAGACACAGCGCATCGTCACACGCCTGATATTGTAGTTGAAAATCCAACGTACTTGATCCAACTGGAGCCGTCTGGCTTAAGTCGGCTTGGATACCAATAGTGATGGTATCGTGATAGACGGGTGCCTCTCCGATTGATCCGAGTTTTAGCACTTCACCTGCCGGATATACAATCTCCCCAAAAGTGAGATGCGATACCTCAGGCGGGGTCACCTCGGTCGCGATAAACCCTTCCTTCGCTGGGTTGGCGTTGACGTGCCACCCTTCGGCAACCTCTACAACGACAGCAATCTGGAATTGACTTCCCGGTTGCACCTTGTCAAGTGGGAGGTAACCTTTCACGGAGAGTTTCTCGACAGGTGCTTTTTCACCAAGCCCGAAATCTGCGAGCTGTGCCTGTGTGCGTATCGGGAAACACAACGTGATAAGCGTTAGTAGACCACAGAGTAGGTATTTATAGAGTTTGGCGGTTTTCAACATGTGTAATTCTCCTCAACTACCTCGGTTCAAGCACAATGCATGGCAGAATCATCTCTTCAAGTGAAACACCACCGTGTTGGAAACTGCCCTCAAATATTTCCTTATAGACGTTGAACTGCCTGTCATAAACAAAATAGTAGTCCTCTTTAGCGAGAACATAATTCATCTGCGTCGATTCTCCGGGTAAGCCATACGCCTCTGGGTCCTTTATAATCCATCCCGTCTCAGGCGTACAGGAGATGTTCCTGCCCTCTTTAAACCGGAGCCCGGTAGTGAGTTCGGTTTGGCTTGAAATCTTTGCAGCATTTTGACAGAGTAGTGAACCGTGGTCAGATGTTAAGATGACAGTTATATCGCGTTCAGCAGCAATTCTGAATATTTCATAGAGCCGCGAATGCTGAAACCACGCGTGCACGAGTGTCCGGAACGCCGCCTCATCCGGGATAAGCTGCCGAAGTAAATCCACTTCATACCGTGCATGGGTCAGCATATCAAGGAAATCGACAACGAGTGCCGACAAACTAATCCTATCTGCGACACTCAGCCAGTGCAGGTATTGCATCTCCCCACGTACATCAAAAATTTTGAAGTAATGCTGGGGCGGTTTGAGAGGTATTCCGTGCCGCTCAAATTGTAAACGCAGGAGTTGTTTCTCATAGCGATTGATACTCGTGTGTGTGTTATCTGGTTCTGCGTACAGGTCTGGATATCTTTCAGCAAGCTCAAGTGGAAACAGCCCACTAAAAATAGCGTTCCGGGAATAACGTGTCGCTGTCGGCACGATGGAATAATAATAATCCGTCTTTATGTCAAACAGTGGATAAAGCAACGGCTCGATTTTCAGCCAGTGGTCCAGCCGCATACAATCCATAACGATAAATAGTACCTGCTTCCCCGCCTGAATTTCAGGGATGACATATTTGTAAACGACATCCACGGACAAGGTCGGCGACGCTTTACCCACAAGCCACTGCTTATAATTATCCTGAATATAGTTCCCAAACGCGGCGTTTGCCTCACGTTTCTCCATTTCATGGATAGTTTTAAGTTCGTCAACATTATGTAGGGTATCAAGCCGCAGATCCCATTCAACGAGACGAACGTAAGTATCTATCCATGTCTGCCAATCACTATCGGCATCGCGTTCTCGCATTTCCCCACCGGCAACGCGCGTCCGGTTAAAGTTTTGGACGTACGCTTGCGGTGTATACGTTTCCAGAACACCCTGTTTTTCAAGCAAAAAGGCAAGTGATAATGCCAACTGTTTTGAAGAAGTTTCAACCTGAGCATTTTCTGACATCATGAAGATATTGCCAACATTATAAAGGCTGGCTTGCTGCAGTACTTCCGGTCCATCCTCATGCGTTAGGAGCATGATCGGAATATGTGCATCCACATCTCGGATACGTGCAAGCAAATTATCCTCTTGCATCGCTGCATCATAATTCAATAGAGCAGCGTGATATGTCTCGTCCTCAAGTAAAGCGATGCCTTCAGCATTGGTGTCCGCTAAGGATACATCGTACCCTTCATACTCCAAAAAACGAACATACGGTTTTGGTGTTATACCTTTTTGTTTTTCACGATATGAATCGTTAGACCGTCCGCCAGATTCCTCTCCATCAGTTATTTGATTATCAATCCACAGAATCCTCCATTTTTTTTCTTTCATGTTATACCCCCTTTTGGCGCAACTTGCAAGCCAAAATTCGCTCGACAAAAGCGCGACATAGGCTCGCAAAGTGTACCTATATCTTGATAAAACGGGCAATCCGTCACTTGCCCGATATTTTCGGGGTGAGCATCGTGAATCTTCAACAAAAAACAGAGCAAAACTAAATACCAGAGACAAACCTCCCGGGGTTCAACAAACCACCCGCATCAAATCTGGCTTTAACCTGCTTCATTAAACCAAGCGTGTCTCCGACGGGCCCCCAAACGTCAATATGCTGTTTAAGTTCAGGTGGAGCAGTTTCTACGATAAGGTTTCCACGCATCTCCATTGCAGCTTGACGCAGCCGCGTTAGTGTATCCGCAAGCACTTGGAAATCAGTATCCGACGTAACAGAAATCGAGAAATACAACATACCACTTCCGAGAAGTGCCATCACCTGGACATCACGCGCCCAACTTGCGTCCATAACTTGCGCAGCAAATTCGGCGATATCGGTGCGTTTCAGGTTCAACTTAGCAATTACGATCTCGGTATCCCTGTCTACCGCGGGGAATTCCCGAATAGTTTCCTGAAGGTGCACTCGCGATTCGCCTTCAGTAATTGTGACACCCAACGCACCGTTTTGTTCCATAATTTCTTGGCATTGTGTTAATTGCCACGCCACAGTTTCCGGATCGCCACCGAATCCAGCCACAAGCATAGGTCCGTTTCCCTCTGTAGTACCGTCGGTTTTACCACGTCTCGGATCAGCATTGATGAACAGATTTACAAACATCGGTAGTATCTGCGAACCTACAATGCTTAAGCCGGTGTCAACCGCATCTTGAACGTCCTGAAAATCTGCTGCGAGTATCGCCTCTCGTGCTGGTATTGGTGACAACTTGAGCGTCACTTCGGTAATGATACCGAGCGTTCCAAAAGCACCGATATAGAGTTTGTTGAGATCATAACCCGCAACATTTTTCACCACTTTACCACCGCTCTTGACGACAGTACCGTTCGCGTGAACAACTCGTAAGCCCAAGACCTGATTTCGGGCAGCTCCGTATCGCAGACGGAGGGCACCACTCGCATTTGTTGCGACAATCCCACCGAGGGTGCATCGATCTGCATACGGCGGATCCAACGCAAGATACTGTTGATGTTGTGCCAACACAGCTTGCAAAGTAGCTAAACGGATGCCAGATTCCACAGTGACGGTTAGATCCGCGGGTTCATATTCCACTATACTGTTCAGACGGGTTGTCGCCAGTACGACACCTACTTTCTGTGGCAGGTTCCCGATGCCAAGCTTCGTGCCTGCACCAGCAGGCATAACCGATAAGTCCTCTTTTGACGCAAATCGGAGGACATCTTGCATCTCCTGAACGGATGCCGGCAAAACGACTGCCTTCGGAACATATCCATCAAAAGTGTAAGCGGCACTCTGCGCCTCTGGAAGGATGCCGGATTCTCCAACAATATGCTTAAGTTCATCGTGCAAGGCACGCGAATTTTCCATGTATCTCTCTTTCTTCCTCACAATGATAACTATTTTCTGTCTGCGGTGTTTGAAATGCCATCTAAAAACCTTTACAGCAGTAAGACTGACTTGCTGCTAAATATGTCTTAGAGGATTATGTCTCAGATTGCTTAGGGCGAATTATTATTTCAAATTCCTCTATGTTTTCGACCTGTCCCGGTTGGAAAGGAGCCTTGTAAATAGTTGAATCTTCTAAACGTTTCACAGTCTGTTCAAGCAGGGATAATCGCGAATTAACTTTCCCAAACTCCCGAACAATCCATATTATGCCTCCTACTATAGCGAGTAATACAGGGACTCCTGCTGCAAGCAAAGCAATTATTACTTCTGTCTTCATCGCTACCCTACCCTTCCACGTTAATCTGGTCAAGACTGACGTTAATTTGCCTTGTCCAGTACTCCCCCGATTTGCTATCAAGGTATTCCATTCTGTCACCGGTACTTGAGATGCTACCTTCAGAATCAAACTTATGTCCTAAAGCGGAGGCAAAAGTGTCAATAAACCGCTTGTAACTATAGGCAGGGATAACAGGTATCGTATCTGATTTGCTAATAATAATACGGACAGAAAATTCACTCCCTTCCACATGTTCAATGGATTCAACTTCAACGACATCACGGAGAAAATCTCCGATAGCGTTGATAACATCATCTTTAGAGTAGGTTCTCATTTAGAAGTTCCTCACTGCATCGGGTTTCAAACCCAACTTGGCATACGATTCCGCTGTTGGGAAAATCTTTCCAGGATTGCAGAGTCCTGTAGGATTAAAAATATCCTTGACAGTCGCCATCACCTGCAAATCTGCAGGACTAAAAATGAGAGGCATATAATCCATCTTTTCAACACCAACCCCGTGTTCCCCCGTGATTGTGCCACCGACTTCAGCACATACGGAAAGAATCTCCATGTTAACATGCTCTACTCGCTCACACTGGTCTGCGTCACGCTCGTTAAAGAGGACAATGGGATGGATATTGCCATCGCCTGCGTGAAAGACATTCGCAATCGGAATCTGATACTTCTCGGAGATTTCAGAAATCCGCCGTAGTACCTTCGGTAGCGTCGTCCGCGGCACGACACCGTCTTGGGTGATATAGTTCGGTGCGAGTCGTCCGAATGAACCGAATGCACTTTTCCGCGCCTTCCAGAGCTGCTGCCGCTCCGCCTCATCTTTGGCGTAATCCACCTTCCGGGCATTGTGTTGCTTAAAGATTTCTAAAATCTGATCGGTTTGGTTCTGCATTCCGGCTTTAATGCCATCAAGTTCCATAATCAAGATGGCTTCAGCGTCAAGCGGAAAACCGAATTGAAACGCCTCCTCCAAAGCACGGATGACGAGGCTATCCATCATTTCGAGCGCAGCCGGGATAATGCCTTCACCGATAATGGTCGAGACCGCGCTTGAAGCGTCGTCCATCGTTTCAAAGACAGCGAGTGCGGTCTGGTATGCTTGTGGGTTGCGGGTGAGACGAACGACCGCTTTCGTCACGACCCCGAATGTGCCTTCAGAACCGATCATCACGCCACGTAGATCGTAGCCGGGTGTTTCCTCAACGGTACCTCCCAATTCAATAATTTCACCATCGGGTAAAACAACCTCCAATTCGAGCACATGGTCAGACGTAACGCCGTATTTCAAGGTATGCGGTCCACCAGAATTTTCGGCGATATTCCCGCCTATTGTGCATGCCTTTTGACTTGAGGGATCGGGGGCATAGTGATAACCGCGGTTTTGCACAGCCTGTGTCAATAATAGATTCACGACACCCGGTTCAACCACTGCCCGTTCGTTTTCAAGATCTATTTCTAAGATACGATCCATCCGATTGAGGGCGATGATAATCCCACCTTGAACAGAGAGCATACCACCGCTTAAACCTGTCCCGCCGCCGCGCGCAATAAACGGCGTGTCGTACTTGTTCGCTACCTTTACGATATCCGACACCTGTTGCGCCGTATCCGCGAAGACAACCACATCCGGCATTGCCTTAAAAGAGGGCGCGGCATCACATTCATATACAGATAGCGCAGTTGCATCCGTTAAAACATTTTTAGGACCCAGAAGTGCAGAGAGGTCAGCAATAAGTTGTTCTTTCTGGTGCATAGTCTATTTCCTTTGGAGGTATAATTCTGAATTCACGACTTTATCAGGACTTACGCAAGGCGCAATAATGCACGTCGCATTTGGGCGAGTACGCCGCAGAATTGCGCTACTACGAACCACACGACTTTTGAGAAACACACGTCCTTCCAAGGTGTATCTGTTAGTAGTAAGGAGACCCTTTATCGTCTGCCTGTGTAAGTCCTCTTTATTAGGATTTACGCAAATTTAGCACATTGGACGGAATTTTTTGATTTTTAACCCCCTAAATCCCCCTTATCAGGGGGACTTACGAAGCAACTGCGTAAGTTCTCTTTATATTAGATTACCATAATTTCAAATGAATGTCCAGTTAGAAATATATAATCACATTATCACAATTTCAATCGGATGTCTAATTTGAAATACTACGAAAAACCTAAAATTTTCTCTTTGCGAGCGCAGCCTGTAACATGCTATAATAGTGATAGTTTCCTTGTTTTCGTCCAAGCACATGGGGATCCAGTTGATCAATGAAAGGCTATCAATCCGAGTCCGTATCTGCTTTCAAGAGGGGTTAAAAGGTCTCAAATCACAACAGCCTACCTTTGAAACCCTTATCATAACTGGACATCAACTTTTTCAAGGACTCTTTGGTGCCGGAAAAGCGATAAAAATCGTGGTTTTGGTTTCCTTTTTCTCTCAAAGGTGTGTAGAAGTTCTTTGCCACCTTTTGAGGTGTTGTTTTCTCAATGCGTGTGTAGGTTTGTGCGTGATTAGAGCGAGTATGGTTTCCTACACTTATTGGACAAAAACAAGGTAGTTTACACAATCTGCTAAGATTTAATTGCTGAAACCTTCCAAGGTAAAGGCATATAAAGGGGAAGAAGATGCGAAAATTGATATTGATGCTTGCACTCACCTGTTTAATGGCTTGGATGCTACCACAAGTCTGCATCGCCGAAATCGATCCAGAAACAGCCGTCGGTGTTTGGCTGTTGGATGAGGGCGGGGGCAAAATAACTAAAGATTTTTCTGGAAAAGACCACGACGGCACAATTAACGGTGCTAAATGGAAAGACGGTAAATTCGGCAAAGCACTTGAGTTTGATGGCGGTCAGTGGGTCTCGGTTGACTCAACACCGGAACTACAAGTTGGCGAAGAACTGACGATGATGGCGTGGTTTTTTGCCACAGATATCGGCGATTGGAGACAACTCATAGCAAAAAGTGATGAATACCTCCTACGCATTGACCCACCAGGAGAAGGCAACAGAATGTCATCATTTGTCAAGCCTGGAGGTGGCTGGGAACCGAGAGCCTCCGCAAATGTGCCTGATGAAGATACGTGGATCCACTTCGCAGCGACTTATGACAGTAACGCTAAAAACGAGCATCTTGTTGTGTATGTGAACGGTGAACGTGCAGGCGCGAGCACACGTCCCGGAGGCATCGCTGTAACAGCAAACCCTGTCGAGATCGGTAGATGGGGTGGTGGTTCATACTTCGTCGGTATTATTGATGAAGCCGCTATTTTCAACACCGTTCTCAGTGAAGACGATTTAAAAGCCATCGCGGATAACGGATTGGCTAAAGCACTTGGTGGGTTGGCTGTCGCACCGACAAACAAACTCGCAACAACCTGGGCAACCCTCAAAGCAAACCGATAACCTGTAATCAAGGGAATGAGTTGTCTTGCAATCCGAATATTTCTGTTAATTCCTCTCTGTTTGTTGTTAACTATAACATCACGTAACATGCTATAATGACTTAAACTAAAAGGAGGATAATGATGCGAATTACGATTCTCGTATGCGGAATCCTGATACTCAGCCTCGCCGGGGTGGTGTCCGCGGGTGTATGGACAGACCCGTTTGATGGCAACCAACTCGTCGATGAGTGGAAATTCCGCGACTATCGCGACGAAGTTACGGAGTTTGAAGTCAAAGATGGCTTCCTTCAGATGATCAATCCGAATGGTGCCTGGGGGCATACCACCCCTGACAAGCCCATGGTCGAACGAGAAGTCCCCAAAAGTGTCGCTAAAAATATAAGCGTGAGTGGGGTCTTCTCCTCCGATCCTGAAAAACCGGCAAGTGCGTGGATCGGTATCTTTCTCTATAGTGATGAGGACCTGAACTACGCCTGCTTACTATTTGGTGGCTCAGCCGGGGATCCCCAAAAAACGCTGATTGGGAGCATGGTCCAAGCCACTTGGCAAGACAAGGGACATTTTGACACCGGCTTTGATGCCCCGGTTCACCTTAAGATTGTCAAAGAGGGCGACCTCTTCTCCGGGTACTTCCGCGAGAACGAAAAGGATGAGTGGACGCTTTCCGGCTCGAAAACGTGGAACCATAAGTTTGATGTGGAACGCGTTGGTATCGGCTTCATGAACAATTGGGGAGGCCAGACGGTTACGTTTTTTGTCGATACACTCTCTATTGAAGGCGAAGGCATTAAACCGTTGACAGTCGCCCCAGCAGGTAAATTAGCAACAACATGGGGCAACCTCAAATCGAACTGATAACTATTAGTCGAGAAATCTGTCCGATAGGTCAGCACATTCAAAACGGGGTGGTGCAAGCACCGCCCCTACAATCCGTTTTCACAAAAGACAACAGCCTAAAGACAATGTAAAGCACAAGGAGAAACGCTGTCGCCATGTCCATTCCCAAAATGTCCGTAAACAACCCTGTCTTAGCGAATATGCTGATGATCATTATTATCGTTTTCGGGGTGTACGCATGGATAAACCTACCACGGGAACTCACACCAGAAATCGCATTACAGACCGCAACCGTCACAACACTATATCCGGGTGCCTCTCCAGAAGAGGTTGAGAAACTGGTCACCGCGCCTATTGAAGATGCTATTGAGGAAAACGTTAACAAAATCAGTCTTCTACTTTCTACCTCTTCAGAGGGTCGATCTATTATCACTATCGATTTTGAAGAGATGCCTGATCGGGATTTCGACAAGGAACTTGAGAACCTCCGCACTGCTGTAGAACAGGTCAATGAATTGCCGGAGGAAATTTTAGACGATCCGAAGGTTGTAGAATTGGATATCTCCGCTGGTTTTCCGATGTTAACTATTGCTGTGGGCGGGGACATTTCGGAAACGCAAATGCGGGAGATCGCTGAGAATCTTAAGGATGAAATCTTAGACATCAAAAACATTGCGTCTGTCCGGATAGCAGGACTCCGAGAAAGAGAAATTTGGGTTGAGGTGAACCCGGATCGGTTGAAGGCATACCAACTCCCCATCGCCGTAGTTATCACAGCACTCGGCGCAAGCAATTTGAATTTACCTGCTGGCACCATGGAACTCGGCAACACAGAGTTCATGGTGCGCACTATGGGAGAATTCACTAATCCTGACACTATCGGGAACACTATCATCGCCGTTCAACCTACAGGCACCCCACTCCGTCTTAGCGATGTCGCAACAGTCTCGGATACCTACGAAAAAGCAAGAACGCTATCGAGAATCGGTGGAAAGCCTTCTATCAGTCTGACTGTGCAAAAAAAGACAGAAGGAAATACGATCTCATTGGTTGCCAAACTTCGAGAATTGGTTAAAAAACGGAGAGGTGATCTCCCCGAAGGTGCCGAATTGATGGCGGTTAACGACTATTCGGTTATACTCAAAGAAAGGTTGGGGATTCTTGAAACAAACGCGTTTTTCGGCTTAGCACTTGTCGTGCTGATGCTCCTCCTTTTTATCGGATGGCGCAACGCTCTGTTCGCGGCACTCGGAATACCGGTTGCGTTCATGGCAACCTTCTGGTTTATGTCTATAGCAGGCTATAGCTTGAGCGGTGTTTCCCTGTTTGGGTTGATTTTAGTCGTCGGGATTGTTGTTGACGACGCTATTGTTATTATAGAGAACATCTATCGACACATTGAGGCAGGCGAACCTCCAAAAGTCGCTGCCATTCGCGGTGCAGAAGAGGTCGGTTGGCCAGTCGTAGCCGCAAGTTTGACGACAATCTGCGCGTTTGGTCCCCTAATGTTTATGTCCGGTATCCCTGGACAGTTTATGCGGATCGTGCCGATTATGGCGATCCTCGTCCTCATCGCTTCCCTCTTTGAAGTTTTCGTAATTTTGCCTGCACACGTCGCTGAGTGGGGAAAAGCCAAACCTCGGACAGGACGCAGTAGGCTCGACAGCGTTCGGACCCGATCTCGCGATGCCTTTACCATAGGTGTCCGTATCACCGGCTTTTTCGCGTGGTTCGGCATGTTTTTTGACTTCATCCGGAACCGATATATTAGAATCCTAAAAACAACGATCCGATACCGGTATGCCTTTGTTGGAGGTGTGCTCTTCATCGGTTTAATTGCGTGCGTAGGTGCATTTAGAGTTCTCGACAAAGAACTCTTCCCCGGCGAAGATTTTCCACAATTCTACGTCAAAGCCGAGATGCCACCTTCCTACGGTATACAAGAGACAACAGCAGTCATTGCACAGTTAGAAATTGCTGCCAAAACACTGCCATCGAGTGAAGTTGCCGCTATCGTTAGCAATATCGGTCTGCATACACCCACTTCAGGACTGGCGGAAGGTGTCACCTACGGTTCAAATTTCGGTGAGCTCATCATTGAACTCACACCGAAACAGGAACGCACTCGGGGTGTAGATGAAATTATTGCATCAATGCGGAAGGAAACTGAAACAATTAGCGGCATTGAGGAACTGAATTTTATTACACAGGAAGGCGGGCCTCCACAAGGACAAGATGTGGAAGTTAAGGTAAAGGGAGAGCGATTTGGCAAACTGATTGAACTCTCAGAAGTCCTTAAAACAGCACTCACGCAAATAGACGGTGTTTACGACATTCGGGATGACTTTCGGACAGGAAAATCCGAGTTACGCATCTACTTAAAACCGGAAAAAGCACATCAATATGGGTTGTCTACGTTCCAAATCGCACAAACGGTCAGAACCGCCATTGAAGGTGCGAAAGCCACAACCTACCGTGAAGCAGACGAGGCTATTGATGTCATCGTCAAATACAAGGAAGATATCTTCAAAAATCTCGCCGAACTTAACAACCTGTTGATTGCAACGCCTACCGGTGCTATTGTTCCGCTCAGGGATGTCGCAGACATCACAGAGGAGAAAGGATACGCTGACATCCGACGATTCGATGGGGAGCGGGCAATTTCGGTTTATGCCTCCATAGATAAAGAAAAAACAAATGCCGTCAAAGTGAATCAGGCACTCATCAGCGCATTTGCCGATGTCGAATCTCTGTACCCCGGATACCAACTCGATTTTCGGGGGGTTTTCGATGAGATTATAGAATCTTTTTCAGAGTTATGGAAATTGTTTATCGTCGGGTTATTGCTCATCTATGTGGTGTTAGGCGCGCAGTTCAAATCGTTTGTGCAACCGATTATCATTATGTTTGCGGTTCCGTTCGGGATGATAGGTGCTATGGTCGGACTGCTTCTTGCTGATGCAACACTTAGCATGGTCGCGATGTTTGGCATCGTTGCACTCTCAGGGATTGTGGTGAACGATTCGATCGTTCTCATCGACTTTATAAATACATACCGAGAGCGCGGCTATAATAGGTGGTACGCAATCCTAAAGGGTGGGGGTGTCCGCTTACGTCCGATTATTCTTACCTCAATGACGACGATCTTCGGACTTATTCCGATGGCACTCGGTCTTGGTGGAAAATCACCCATCTGGATGCCGATGGCGAATACCATTATTTTCGGACTCGCCTTGGCAACTACGATGACGCTGTTTGTGATGCCTGGGCTTTATGCGATCACAACAGATCTACGCCGCTTCTTCCTGAGAAATCCAGAAGAACGGTTCCAAACCGTTTCAGATGAAGACTTGTTAGGTACCGCAGTCCCCGCGGATGATTAGGCAAAGTGTAAATTCTTAACTGTAGGAGTTCAAAATGGCAACATTAGAAGGCTTCAGAGTGCGAAATTTTGGGGTTCTCAAGGATGTAACGCTGGGCCGTCTATGGGACAAAAGGAAAGATGATGCTCTCACGCCAATGACAGCAGTCATCGGGAAAAATGGTGTCGGTAAGAGTGCTTTATTCGATGCATTTGGTTTCCTTGCTGATGCTCTCAAATTCAATAATGTTGAGGAAGCTTGTGATTCACGCGGGCGGGGTGGTTTCGAGAAAATTCGGACTCAAGGGGCAACAGATCCGATTGAATTTGACGTGTACTACAGAGAACACGGAAACGCCAGACCCATTACATATCAAGTTGCTATTGAGGTAGATGAATTCGGACGCCCCTATGTACTACGAGAACGCCTGCGACAAAGACGAAAGGGGCAGAAGCGCGGTTGGCCCTTCTCTTTTCTATTCCTCAATAATGGCAGTGGTGCCGCATGGAAAGGGGAGCAAGTAACGTTTCAAATCGACGAAGAAACCGAGCACTTAGACCTTTTTGCTCTCTTTAAATCCATAGAAGCAGAGGAATCCAGCGAGACTGAGATTATCGAATTGGAAGACCCGCGCAAACTCGGTATTGCCACACTCGGTGCCTTGAAACAGCATCCGAGGATTTCCGCTTTTCGTCGGTTCATCGAGGGATGGTATCTCAGTTATTTCACACCTGATGCTGCGCGTAGTTTGCCACTTGCTGGTCCTCAAGAACACCTCAATATCCACGGTGACAACCTCGGTAACGTTGTGCAATTCATGGCGCGTGAACATAAGCAGCGTTTCGACGCTATTCTAAAAAAAATCGCCGATAAAATTCCTGGCATAGACCAAATTGACACAGAAAAAACAAGTGACGGCAGACTGCTACTCAGGTTCAACGACAAAGGCTTTCAAGATCCTTTTTATGCTCAACAAATGTCTGATGGGACACTCAAAGTATTCGCCTATCTACTGCTGCTCGAAGATCCAACCCCGCCTCCTTTCATCTGCATTGAAGAACCGGAAAACGGTTTGTATCATAAACTTTTGGAAACTCTTGCCACCGAATTCCGTGAACATGCCACAGGACACAAAGGTGGGTCACAGGTTTTTATTACGACGCACCAGCCGTATTTTATCAATGCCTTAGAACCAAAAGAAGTTTGGATACTGGAAAAGGGTGAAGATGGATTTTCCCAAATTCGTCGAGCAAACGATGATCCGCTCGTGAACAACTTAGTCGAAGAAGGACTACCGTTAGGTGGACTTTGGTACAGCGACTATCTCGATCCGAGGTGATAGGATGCACTTTGAGATACTTGTTGAAGACCAATCTGGGAAGAAAGCACTTGATATTCTGATACCGAAGATTATCGATAATCAACACAAATTCAAGGTCCGCCACTACAAAGGAATTGGCCACATCCCCAAAAAACTCACCAATCCTATAAACGCGAGTGCTGATCTTCTGCTCAACCAACTTCCCATGCAGCTCAGGGCTTACGGAAAAAGTTATGCCAATGATCCAAACAAAGTCGTAATTGTGGTTTGCGATTTGGATAATAACTGTTTGAAAACATTTCGCCAAGAACTCTTCACTGTCCTAAATTCTTGCAACCCCAAACCAGAAACTCGGTTTTGTATTGCCATAGAAGAGGGTGAAGCGTGGCTGCTTGGCGATATTTCTGCGATTAAGGCGGCTTACCCAAAAGCCAAAGACAACGTCCTGAATCGTTACCAAAACGACTCCATTTGCGGTACGTGGGAACTGCTGGCTGATGCCTTATTTATCGGAGGTGCAAGTAGGTTAAAACAAAGAGGATGGCAGGTAGTTGGTAGGGAAAAATCAACATGGGCAGAAAAAATAACTGTGTATATGAACGTAGACAAAAACAAATCCCCCAGTTTCTGTTATTTTCGGGACAAGCTGCGGGAATTGATCTAAGCACTTATACTAGCTGAGAACTTCCAGCTTGTTGAAATCAAGGAGAGCAAAATCGTGAATCAACAGAATTTGAAAATTACCTTTATCGGCGTTGGTGGCATCGCCGGGAATTACCGCCGAAGCCTCAAACAACTTGAACGTCCCATTGCAGCGGTCTGTGATATAAATGCTGAGCGCGTCGCAGCGATTGCTACAGAAGAAAACGCTACAGCATACACCGATCATAATGAAATGCTACAGAAAGAAAAACCTGATGTCGTGTTTACCTGTATCCCACCGGGGGCACACACGACGCAGGTTGCCGATGCAGTAGCATCTGGTGCGGCACTCTTCGTCGCTAAACCTGTTGCACAGGATTTGGAAACCGCCCAACACGCAAGGGATGCAATTGACACTGCTGGTGTCATCAATCAAGTCGGCTATATGGCACGCTACAGCGACATCACAGCAAAAGCGAAGGAATTAGTCAGCGATCAGAAACTTGCGATGGGGTTTGGACGGTTCCTTGCACGGATGGGTGCGAACCATCCGTGGTGGGGAAAATACGATGTATCGCGCGGACAGATGGTGGAGCAGACCACGCACGTCTTTGATCTCATCCGCTATTTTCTTGGCGATGTTGCAAGCGTCCATGCATCCGGGATCAAAGGTGTCTCTGAGGATATCGCTGATTTCGAGGAGTGCACCGTCTGCAACATGCAGTTTGAAAGTGGCGCGGTAGGGAATATCACCAGCACTTGTGTCGCCCGCGCACACGACAGTTTCGCAACGGAGTTAGTAGGCGATGACATCTATCTCAAACTCACGCATGACCTTGGATTGCGCGGTCAAATTGGCGGTGAGTCGATTGACTACACAGGCACGGAAGCCGGTTATTTCCGGCAGGTTGAGCAGTTCGTCAATGCAGTTGAGGCGAACGATCAGGGGTTAGTACTCTCCTCCTACGCTGATGCTGTCAAGACGCTTGCTGTTACACTTGCTGCGAACCGTTCATTAGAAACAGGACAGGTCGAACAGATTGCGAAATAACAGAGAAAACTAAATGGGCGGACAGGTTTGCAATATACCTCGTCCGCCTTCACACATTCCGAGACGCGCGAAGTTAACGTTTGCTTGACTTCGCCAAAGCCTGTGCTAAGTTTCCTTCATGACTGCATCGCGTTGTATTAATAGGAAATTCCTCGCCTCGGAACTTGATTCTGGAAGTTCTAAGTCGGTTCCGCTGACTTCTGTGCATACTACCACCGTGGACCAAGACAAGAACAAGGTTCATCTCAACATCATTTGGAGTGCAGTTGTCAACGATGCGCGCGCCTTCTTGTAACTGTGCAACTGCCTCTGACGCATCAACGTCACCGCGCTTGAGTTCCATTGGAACCCCGATGAGACTGCTCTGGGCAGTGTCAACGTAGAAAAGAACAAAATCGCATTGGTTTGTGTCTATCCTGCCCATTGGAAAGGCACGATCTACATCCAACACAACACGTTCTGAGGGTATGTTAGCCATAGAGACACGACACCCTTCTTTGGTATAGGATGTCGCTTTCCTATCTCCTACCCACTGACGAATCTCCTCAAGAGTCTCATGAAGATTCACGTCCACTCCCATCTTTCTTTTTTTCAAATCTTTGTTGGAGATTCACAGATCGGTTGTAAAGTCCTTCGGCAACGTCCTCGTAGTCCTCTGGCGAGATACCTTTTCTTGGCTGAAACGGAATTTCCTTGACAGGTTCGTCCTTTTGGAAATGCCATACGCCTACCTCTTCCGGTAGCAGCCAACTTGCAGGTTCACCAGTTTCTTCAGCAAGCAGCCCTTCAAGAGTTAGGTTGCTTATTTCCTGAAGCAACCAATCACTGTGTGTTGTTACGATCACCCTCACCCCTGCCCGTACCAAACGAGCGAGAATGACCGCCATGTCCGCTTGGGCACCGGGATGTAGGTGTGCTTCCGGTTCCTCAATGATGAGTGTATCACTAGGTTGCACAAGACTTCGGAGATACAGAACCAACGGAGCAAGTTCAGATACCATTGATGAAGTTTGGCTTAAACGTATATCCTCTTCTATACCTTGTGGACGGTAGTGAAAATCTGGATACCCGCTTGGTGAGGGTTTCAGGAGTATTTGTCCAGCAAGTACATCGGACTCCAATATTTCTGAAAGGTGCTTCATTTCGTCATTGGAGATTTTCTTCTCTTCATAAAGAATTATTCTCTCCATAAAGTCCGCTATCACGCCTGACATAGTGGGAACCTCGGGGAAACGTTCTAAACCTACGCGGGTGGTCCGCTTCACAAGCGAACTTGTGATAACCCGATGACTTTGCATGATGCCACTCCGAGCAGCAGGCAGGTAGTATCGGTTCCCTCCTATCCAGTTATGACTTTTTGAATCAAATTGACCTTCTGTCCCAACGGACGAGTCCGGTGTCCAATCCCAATTACCACTAAGAGTGAAATGAAAATCGCCTTCACCCTTCCAGTCTGTGGAAATTGCCAATCCCTCAGGGATAAGAATCATATCTTCGTTGAATGAACTATCAAAAACTACATCTGATTTAGATGTAGTCATCTTGATGCTCCAACCATCTTGATGCTCCACACCTATCCTTAGCGAAATTGCTAACTCATTTGGTTGTTCCTTTGTCAACTGCCTTAGACTCAAAATGGAATCTATATCAAAGTAATTCTTAAGCGCAGCCTGGAGATTATCTCCAAAAGTCTCCGAATCCTTAATAGTATCCCACAACGAGTCACGTATCTCTGCAGGAAGATCGGACAATTTGAATGCCCTCTCGCTCCTGCTTAACTTTTTGAGTATATCTCGGAATTTCTCCTTTCCCGATAGCGGATCCTTTTTCAAAACAAAGCGTTTTAAAGCCTCCAAGAGGTCTACAACCCAGCGAAATCCAGAAGGAATTAAAAGGCGTGGTTCTGCAAAACCCGGGAATACACCATGCAATGCATAAAACAACGTGGCAAAATAGGTCTTCCCAGTGTTGCTGGGACCGACAAACACTGTCAGCGGACGCAGGTCGATGTTCGCTTCCGCAATGGGACCGAAATTTTTGACAGCGATTTCGACTTTCGGATGTTGCCGTGTATCTTTGGCTTCACTCATCGTTATTTCCCCTAATCTGGCTTGTCTCTACAGGCGCGCTTGCATGAAGATTAAAAAATAAATCGGTTAATTTATTGACCCTCCGTCGGAGTCGCGAGCACAGCTCGCTCCTACAGAAGAGGGTGCTGATGGACATTACCGAATTAAATTCTAAACCTTCATCAAAGTGCGCCTACCATCTACACGTTAGAAAAATGTCAAATACGGCTTTCCAACTATCTCCCGCCATAACAGGACTGCGAGTTCGCGGGCGTGATAATCTCCCCACATCGAGGCCTCTCCACACGGAATCTTCCTGCCCTCTGGCACATAATCCCATCCATTCGGACGGTGATACACCGAATGCAACAGCAACCCTTGATGTGTATTGGATTCCGAGAGATACGGTTCAGCGAAGAGCGTCTTGGCAACCGTTAAACCTGCTTGATAATAGGAGTTCCCTGCGTCTGTTTCACCGTGTTTTTTGAGGTAGTTGCCGAGTCGAATGAGTCCTTGTGCTGCGATGGCTGCAGCGGAACTATCAACCGGTTCATGATCATTGAACGGATCTGCGGGGACTGTCAAATAATCACCGAGTTTTGCTAAACCGGGTGCACCGGTATCCCAATATGGGATTCCATCTTGCGCTGTGTTCTCAATATAGAAATCAGCGGTGGCTTCCGCAGCTTTGCGTATATGTGCTGTTGCCAAGTCATACCCACCGAAAGGTTCAAGCGCATCTGCAGTTAGCGTATCAAAAAACTCAAGCTGCTCTGCGTAACCCGTAATAATCCATGCCAATCCACGCGTCCACGTTGTAAACGGCGAATACCCCTGCTGCGTACTTGGACAGCGGTAGTTTCCATCGTTCGTATTGAAGATAGATTCATGCACAACCCGTCCACGTAGGTCATACGCGTCACGTCCTTCTCCGTAATAGACGTTATAGGCTGCAGTCGTCTGCGAATGCTGGAGCAGGCGTTCCAGTAAATTAACAGCGACATCGCCTTCATCCATCAGCACTGCACCGAGGGTATGTCCGACTGCCAACACCCGTAGTGAGCGGATCGTATCCGAAAAGAGCGAATGCGGCCCGTTGAAAGAGGCGATGTACCCCGTGCCATCTTTAATGCGGGTCCAGCGACTCGCTTGCACGGCGGCGGAGGCTTTGAGCGCAAGTTCATAGAAGTGCATCTCGTTATCGTCCTGCGGAATTACCCCTTCACGCATGAGGCGACGGAGATTGCCGTAGGTGGAGACGTTGTTGAACCCGTGGTCATGCACACCGATGTGTGTGACATGCGGTGCCATCTTTTCAATCGTGTTCCGCCTACCGATCTCAAGGAACTGCTCATCACCGGTGGCATCAAATTGGAGGATGGCAGAGCCGAATTGGAATCCTTGTGTCCATTCGGTCCAGCCGCGTGTCGTGTAGGTACCAGCAACGGTGAAGACCGGTGTGCCTTGTTCAGGGGGCCACGTGTCCTCAATGGCTAAAATCTTTTGACCCGAGTATTCAAAAAGCCTCTCAAGCTGAGGCTTCAGGTCAGTGACACTTAATGAATCGTTTATTTGCATTGTCCTATAGTTGCCTCCTCAGTGCATTTATTAATTCTAAAACTGCATCACGATGCGTTTTCGGAATCAGCATCTTTATAGCGTTCGCATATCACTTCAATGAGATTAGTTGTGGACTTACCGGGAACGTTCAACCCGACGATAACCTTGCCACCATTCGCCTCAACGACACCCCTTTCAACAAGCTGCTCCAATTTATAGTCGCCCCCTTTAACGTGGATACTCGGCTTGAGTTCGGAGAGCAAATCAATCGGTGTCAATTCTGGAAAGATGACGACGTAATCGACGCATTCTAACCCAGCGAGCATCTCTGCGCGCTCCGCTTCAGGTACAAGGGGACGATTTTCACCTTTAAGCTGTCGTACTGAACTATCACTATTGACCGCTACCACGAGCAGATCCCCGAGCTGGCGCGCCGCTTGAAGATACCGGAGATGTCCCAAGTGTAGTACATCAAAACAACCATTGGTCGTGACAACAACGTCACCGTCTATTTTCGCCTGCTGAAGACGGGATGCAAGTTCACTACGATGATAAATCTTTTGGCTTAACATATTCTATTTTTGATAAGACGGATCTCGTGCCTTTAATTGCAGGTTTTAAAACATTAATAGTCTATCACGCTTTAGACTGTTTGACAAGTTTTTCCTCTTGCATAATCATATCGTTGTCCAATTCCTGACTCTATGCTATAATGAAATGGAAATTGTAGTAAAGAGGCTATGCTCATCAGGAGATAAAAGATGACCGACAAAAAGGAAAATACGCATCGTAGACTGCCGATTTGCACGCTCGGTGCGACCGGACACGGCAAAACAACGTTGACTGCAGCAATAGCGAAAGTCGTCGCGAGAATCGGGGCGATTCACACAAATGGAAACGGAGACTTTGAAGCGCAACCCCCGACCAGCCACCCAATCCGAGAAGGGGTTGGTATCACCTACCGTTCAATTGCGTATGAAACCAGCGGTAAACTTTATACACAAATCGACTGCGAAACAGACCTCGATATAGTCAAAATGCTAATCAGCGGTTCCCCCACAATTCAGGGCGGAATTTGGGTAGTAAATGCAATAGAAGGGGTTACAATCGATTCCCAAGCGCACCTCCACCTCGCGCACCAGATGCACCTCCCAACAGTGATTTCCTTTCTCAATACAGGCGGTATTTCAAAAGACGATGAACTCTTGGACATCTGCCTACAAGAGATGGACGAATTACTGAGCGAGTATGGATGGGGTGAAAAAACCGCACCAATAATCGTCGGTAATGCGCGCAAGGCTTTACTGTACAAAGGGGACAAGCTCACATCCACCCAATGGCAACCGATCGTTGACCTGATCTTCGCGATGAACCGCAAAATGCCGGCACCTGTGGATACCACACACTTACCGCTCATTATGCCAATTCACGAAATCATTGAGGAAACAAAGGATCAGGTATCCGTACGTGGTGAGATTGTGCAGGGGCAACTCGCCGTCGGGCAAGCAGTAGATATTGTGGGTAAAGGCGACAGGATCAAGACACGTATTCTCAGTACAAAGGAAGATGAAGTGTCCGTCGAATCCGAACCCGACTGGCTGGCTGTTGGGCAGGTACTTTGTCCACCAAAGACAATCAAATCGCATTCCGAATTTACGGCACTCATCTATCTGCTGACCCACGAAGAGAGCGGGACACATATCCCGCTGATCGAAAACGATAGACCGAACATCCACCTCTGGAGCATTGATATGCCAGCACATCTAAAGCTCCCGCCAGAACTCTCCCTTATTACGCCGGGGGCGTATGCCCATGTGTCCCTCACGCTCGATTTACCGTTAGCAATGGTGGTCGGCACCCGATTTGAGGTGAAGAAGATGGGGTCTCGGATTGGGTTCGGCGTTGTGACTGGTGTGGTATGATCTCTTTATGAATCCTTGGCGAGGTTACAAACCTCGCCAGCAACATAGTGGAATTGCGTTAGATTGCGTTAGATTTAAATCTTTTGTCCAGCAGCAATTGCGTCATGCAGCATGAGATCACCGGTATACAAAGCACGTCCGATAATCGCACCGCTGGCACCAATCTGATTCAAAGCCAATACGTCAGCAAGCGACGTGACACCGCCCGAACCAATCACATTTGCAGGGACAGCATCAATAATATCTGCTGTTGCCTCAACATTCGGTCCCTTGAGCATACCGTCGCTCTTGATGTCAGTGTAAATAAACGTTTGTACCTCTGTCATCTCTCGTGCGAATTCAACAGCGGACTTCTGAGAGACCTCCAACCATCCGTCTGTTGCGACCATCCCGTCTTTTGCATCAATGCCGACAGCAATGTGCGCGCCATACTTGGCACACGCCTGCTTCACCAGACTCGGTTGTTTGAGGGCAACCGTGCCTAAAATGGCACGATCCACACCTAACGCCAAAACCGCTTCTAACTGTTCCATACTGCGGATGCCACCGCCAAGCTGAACAGGTATATCAAGCGCGGAAACAATCTCGCTGACGATATGGAGATTCGCCGATTCACCTTGAAACGCGCCATCCAGATCCACAAGGTGCAAGTATTCCGCCCCCTCGGCTTGCCATTGGCGCGCCATTTCCACTGGTGCGTCTGAGAAGACAGTCTCTTGTTCCGCAATACCTTGCACCAGATTTACACATTTTCCGCCGCGAAGATCAATTGCCGGTAGTATTTGCAAAGTCTTTCCTTTCCACTAATCATCTCGGAAGATACCGAGTAACTTCAATTGTACGATTGAGATAACAGCAATAATGAAAAACAGTACCCAGCCGATTGTCGCCGCATAGCCGAGGCGCATAAACTGAAAACCGTTTTTATAAAGATACATTACGATCGTTGACCCCGCATCCGCAGGTTCACCACCGTTTGTCAAAATGAATGGAAGATCAAAAAGTTGGAGCGAACCAATCATGGACACTACGACAACGAAGGCAATAACCGGACGTAACGAAGGCAGCGTGACATGGACGAACGCCTGCCACCAGTTCGCGCCATCAACCGCTGCCGCTTCATACAACTCCTGCCGGATGCCTTGTAAACCCGCTAAAAAATAGATCATGTTGAATCCAGCCCACTGCCAAACGCCCGTTAGAATGACAGCAGGCATCACATAATTCTCCTCGTTTAGCCAACCGATTTCCTTACCGAAGAAGACGAATTCGTGGTTGACTAAGCCTGCACGCTGGTCATAGACAAGATTAAAGATAATCGCAACGAAGACACCCGCAACCAATACCGGGGCAAAAAAGGCAAGTCTCAGGAGATTTTTCCCCTTGACGAACTTGGAGTTGAGCAGAATCGCCAATAATAATGCAATCGGCAATTGGAGTGTGAGTGTGCCTATTGCGAAATAAGAGGTATTCAGAAGTGATTTCCAAAAGATAGGATCGCGGAACAGGTCTGTGAAGTTACCGAAACCGACAAATATCCGGCTTTGGAACCCGCGCATCTCATAGAGGCTCATCACAAGCGACGAAATGAGCGGATACCCCATAAAAATGACGAAAAGCAGGTAAAATGGCGCGATAAAAAGATAGGGCGCGATTTTCTGTTGTTGATTCCAAAGTAGGTTCGTTGTCCGTTTCCTCTTCATAAATACTTTCTTTGCCGTAAAATCTCACCTCAAACGCGGTAGGTGCGGTTTCCCAACCGCACCGAGTTTCACAAGAAAACCGGAAATTATCGGATTAAATACTTAAACTTATGAACACCACCAGCGAATGCATACAAGGTGAATAAATTACATCTCTCCCCATCTATCTATGTCTTTCGCCATAAGGGCGCGCACCTTCGCGGCGAGATCTGTCAACGCCTCTCTTGGGGTCTGTTTCTCTGTTACTGAAGCGAAGATCGCATCGTTGAGCAGGTCTGCTGCCTCTGACCAGTAAGGGTTCTGATAGCGTGGCGGTAAATCAGGGGCGAGTTGGATGAATAACTCACCAAGTGGTTGCCCACCCAAGTAGACATCAGGTTCCTTAAAGATAGGTGCGTCCCACGCGGCTTTGAGTGGCGGAATAATCCGTGTCGTCTCATATCGGTTCACGAGACCAGGTCTATCAAAATAGGTAAACTTGAGAAGTTCCCACGCACGGTCAGGGTTCTCGCACTGCTTCGTAATCCCGACCATCGTGCCACCACGCGTCGTTGTACGTCTGCCACCGAGATGCCACGCTGGCATACCGACCGCTTTCCATTTGCCAGACATCTGCGGCACCTGACTCTTGAGAATACCGACGTACCAATCTGGCGCAAGAATAGAGAGAATTTTGCCATCCTGCATCGCTGCGAAATTGCTTGGGTCGCCGTGCCATGTCCCGTATACTGGAGTCGCAATCTTATGTTCATTAAACAACGAAGTGAAAAATTCCAATGTCTCAATTGCGAGGTCACTATCAATAATAACGTTGCCATCTTCGTCAAAAAAACCGCCACCTTGTTGGAGGAGCAGGCTAAAGTAGTCGCTTTCTGTACGCCGATCTAACACAATAGCGTACTGGTCAATTTTACCATCGCCATCAAGATCGCGCGTCGCTTTTTTTCCAGCAACGATGAAATCATCCCATGTTTCAACTTCCGTCATCTCAACGCCTGCGGCTTTAAAGAGGTCATCCCGATAAAGAAGGACAACGGGGTGCAAATCGTGCGGGATGCCGAAAATCCGTCCTCGGTAAGACCACGGCGTGAACCGACTGACGACCAACTTGTCCATCCAACCCTCACTTTCTAAACGCGGACGCAGATCGACAAATCCAACTTCATCGATTGCGCCTTTGAGAAACCGACCGATAGATGTAATCTCCACCTCAACGAGATCTGGTGCACCGAAATTAGACAACATAGCGGCGAGGAGTTTGTCGTGCATCGTGCCACCGAAATTGATGAGTTTGACGTTGACCCCTGGGTTTTGTGCCTCAAAAATCGGCACGCGCGCTTGATACTCTTCGTAGTGAGTGTTTGCGAAAATCCAGAATTCAAGGTCCTCACCCTGTTCCTCGGAACGTCCAAAAATGAAAAGTGTAGAGATGAGAAAAAGCACCAGCATTACCATCGGTCCCTTACCGAGTGGGAAACTCTCAACATCAATAGGGAAACGAAACATAAAAAACTCCGATTACATAGAGATTGTCAGCTATCGGTTTTCATCAGCAATTAGCGGTTAGTGAACGTCGCGACCCAGAGGTCGCTCCTACAAGAAAGAGCCAGCGATCGGAAAATCGAAATCGTGGAAGAACTGAATGTTCTCCCCATTACAAAAATTGACTTGACTTTTGCGCCTGCAACGATTAAAATTTATCAGAATACACGCTTTTTATCAATCAACTTTTTAGTGCAACGCAGAAATCACAAGAAATCTCGACCACAATGCACCTTTACAGGGTGATCTGCGTGCAAAAAATATGGCAAAGGAGGAAAACCCAACATGCCCACATACGACTATAAATGTCTCGCGTGTGATGTCCGATTTGAGAAGTTTCAAGGCATCATGGCACCCGTAATTGAAGAATGTCCTGAGTGTGGTGGCAAAGTAAAACGGCTTATCGGAGCAGGTGCGGGGCTGATTTTCAAAGGATCCGGATTCTATACTACCGACTACCGAAGTGACGGCTACAAAGAATCAGCGAAGAAAGACAAAAGTTCGTCATCGGACAAAAGTTCGTCATCAGACAAAAGCGCGTCGTCAGACAAAGGCGAGAAAAAAGAGAAGAAAACTGATACAAGCAGCGAATCAAAGAGTAAGTCTACCGACTCGGACTAAACGAAAACAGTTACAGGACCTCGGTCCCGTTCCGCTTATAGGGAGACACTTTGCACAACCACAGCCACCAGCATCATCACGACCACAGCGAAGCACACGAGCATAGCCATCAGACACATCTGCAGAAGAAATTTAAGTTTGCTGTGCTTATTACATTTTGTGTCTTCCTTGGCGAACTCATCGGCGGCATCTGGTCAGGGAGCCTTGCCTTGCTAAGCGATGCGGCACATGTGTTTTCGGATGCTGCCTCGCTTCTCATCAGCTGGTTGGCAATTTATCTCTCCACACGTCCTGCCACCTCTTCCCGGACTTACGGGTATCATCGCGCCGAGGTCTTCGCCGCTTTTGTGAACGGTGTATCCCTCATCGCGATCTCTTGTTGGGTTTTCTACGAAGCATACCAACGTTACACCGCACCCACAGAGATAAAAGTAACAGGGATGTTTATTGTAGCGTGTCTCGGCTTTGCAGGGAATCTGCTGATCTTATGGAAACTGCACGGTGAAAGTCACGGTAACCTCAACGTCCGAAGCGCGATGCTCCATGTTATAGGAGATACGCTCTCCTCCGTCGCTGTCCTGGTCGCAGGCGTGATCATCTTTTGGACAGGGTGGTATCCGATTGATGCAATCTTGAGTTTCCTTATCGGTGGGATTATTCTCTTCGGCGCGGTGAATGTAACGAAAGAAGCGGTGCATATCCTACTTGAAAATTCACCGAAGAATGCAGACGCTGACACAGTCGCAACACACCTCTGCGGTTTAGAACCCGTCAAAGATGTTCACGATCTACACATCTGGTCACTATGTTCTAACTATTGTGCGCTGAGTGCGCATGTTGTGGTTAACGAAAACACCACTTTAGCTTCTGATCGGATTCTTGAGCAGATCAACGCGGAATTACAAGCGCATTTCGGCATCAACCACACCACCCTGCAGTTAGAGCAGATTGCGTGTGAACAAGCAGGCAATCTCCTGTGTAATGCACAACATTCGTAGCACCTAATAGCGTCGAGGTTACCCTCTCTCACAGTTTAACCGTGTTCTGCTTTTAAACGATGTGCTTTGCGAATCAGGGAGGTATCCTTCGCAAACTTCTGCGTCGCCTGAACGAGTCCATCTACGTGCGAAACCATATCCTTCTCCACCTGTACAATCCGATCAATTAGATAGGGTTGATTGCTCTGCTCAATCGCTTTTCGCATGATAGAAAGCAGATGCATATAGATAGTGTCGGCTTCACTTCCCTCAATCGCAATCGCAATCGCAAACCCTTCATCAAGCGAAATCTCCCCACTATTGACCTTCTGTTCGTGAGCATCCAGCGCGTCCGTAATTTGCTGGACGGGGACATCCGACAATTCCGGCACAGGCGAATCAATTCCAAAGGCGTCAACGCATAAAGAACGTCCGAAATCGACAAGGATATAGTGCTGCCATTCTTCAGTGCTCATCTGTTCCCAAAATCGTGCGATCCGTTCATCAACGCTCCCCAAAAGCAGCGCGAGAGAGGCATAAAGTTTCGCTTGTCGCAGTTCAATGTCTTGACAAAGATTAAAGAGTTCTCCTAATGTCAAATGTTCCTCCCTTCCCAAAGTAGTCAATACACACCGCTATGCCGTCTTCTTTATAAAGTAGTAGGCACACTCCATTGTGCCGTAACCGCCTCTAAAAGTAGTAGGCACACTCCGTTGTGCCGTAACCGCCTCTAAATATGTAGCGGCAAAGTAATCGCTGTCCCCGACTGCATACTCCGCGTGACCGCCTCCGTAAATTCCATGTACTTTACACCTGTGTCAAAGTCGGTGTGCGTAATCACCTCGTTACCACGGATAGCGTTCACAAATTCTTCCTCCACTCGCCATCCACCAACCTCTGTATCCGGTATATCAATTTCGCTGAGTTCCGCGTCGCCTTTCTGTCCGCCGTAAAGCTTATTCCCTGAAAAGCGTAAAGTTCCATCGCTCCCGAAGATATAAACCTCCGGTGCACCTGCCAACCCCGCAACAGTAGAGACCTGTATATGCAGCTGCGCGCCACATGCAAGGTCTCCAACAACATCAATATGCTCAGGAATGCGCACGGAACGCATCACGCCATCAGCATCTGGACGCATTTTGACGAATGTCTTGCCTATCGCCATAATCCGTGTCGCTTCTCCGACCCAACGGATCAACGCCTCGTACCAGATTCCCATGCTCATGATGTTAAGTCCGCTGAGATCGAAATCTTGCCGCCACTGGAGGGGTCCTTCGTTGTCCAGAAATGCACCACCTGCGCGCGCTTCAATAGCAAGTATATCACCGAGATAGCCTTCTGCGATGAGTCGTTTTATCGTGTTGTCTACTCGGAGTGTCATCGGCGATGGGACAATCTGTGCGATGAGATGTGTTTTCTGACGCGATGCCGTGTGCATGATATGTGCTTCTCTGGCGTTCATCGCCATCCGTGCCTCGCACATCACGTGCTTATCTGCCCGAAGTGCTGCCACAGTTGCGCGGCAGTGCATATAGGGCCATGTCCCGATGACAATCGCATTCGTATCTGGATCGGCGATTGCATCTTGCCAATTGCCATAGGTTTTCGGGATGCCGAACTCGTCAGCTACCCGTTGTGAGGATTCCTGACTCCGATTGCAGACCCCGACAATCTCAATGCCTTCAATCGCTTGTAGTCCCGGAATATGCCGTGATCTCGTATTCCCACCCGCTCCGATAATACCGACTTTAACTGTTTGTTGTGCCACTTATTTTGCTCCTTCCTATTGTTATATCGCGCTATCCATCTTAGCAGAAGTTTAGCAGAAATGTCAAGAAATTTTCAGTTTTCCTTTCAGGCTTCGTTTGACATTCATAGAGAAGTGTAGTATAATAGAAATATGTATTGACGCGATAGAAGCGGAGCAGAGGCAGCAAGCACGCATCTGTGCATCTGCTTATCATAGATATACCATCGTGGTCCGGCAGAAGTGATCGTAGCCGCATGCAGTCTTAATATTAATAGTACGGAAGAAGGGAAATATTATGCAAGGTCATATCCCTCATACATTAGCAGAACGGATCGTCTGTGACGAGAATATTCTCACAGGAAAACCTGTGATTAAAGGCACACGATTAGCCGTTGAATTCATCATTGGTTTGTTAGGACACGGCTGGACTGAGGCAGAGATTCTCAAGAATTATCCTCACATCGTGCAAGAGGATATTCGCGCCTGTCTCGCCTATGCAAGCGCGGTATTACATACGCAAAAAGATTATCAACATCCAATGAAATTAGCTGATGCGTCTATTAGCAGATGAAAATATCCTTCATAAGAACAACCGCCTCGGCCCCAGTCCCGGTAGGTTCGGTTTCCTAACCGAACCGGCTTTTACACAAAAACCTTGAAGACTTCAAAAACCTCTTCAGTCCCGTAGGGACGGTATATTTATAGCAGCGTTTGCAAACAAAAACTCCAGCCCTATAAGGGCGGTATGTGGTTGTTATCAGAATGAGGATTTAATGATGGGAAGATAGCGCGGATAAGAGGGCAATTAAAAACGACAAACCCCACTATTTACGGAAAACCTTGTTATATTGGTTTCTATTTCATATTTTCATCAGCTTTCGCCAACAAGAGAATATTTGATGCCGTCAGGTGAAGTGCATACGCCGCTACATATTCTGGCACAACAACTTTCTCCGGTCCCTGTCCATGCCCCACTCTTCGATTACGAATAGTGGGAAGTCCTGATTGCAATGCACTCTTCAGCCCCGAAAAATGTGATTCCATAAAAGTTGGAATCAACCCATTCCTTAACACTATCTGAATCAGATTATTAGCGGTATCCTTTTCACCATCGTAGTGCCACTTTCTCTTTTTGCAAATCGTTTTCAGGCAACTCTCAAATGCTTTGAGGCACTCATTCAGACATTCCTTGTATCTTCCTTCCCGATAATGCTCGTGTGCCTTTAAGAATTCCTCATTAGCCCCTTCGTACATTGGAGCAGAAAGCATAATTAGAGTAGGTTTTATCGCTTCAGAATGGATGAACTGAGAATCCATTTTTATTATTTTACCAGATTCATATTGATACCCTACGCCGTGCTCGCGAAATCGGTAATTTAGTTCATTATAGTAAAACCCGTAATTACTTATACACTTTTATAATATCATCAATAGAAGTCTCAGCGTTGTATTGACGTATCCGCTTGATGTTGGCGAAATCCTTCTCAATCGGATTCAACTCTGGGGAATATGAGGGTAGAAACAACAAACTCGCACCGCTACCCCGGATCAATGCCTCCGTCTCTGAACCTTTGTGGAAAGAAGCATTATCCATAATCAGAACGTGACTGTCGTCAAGCAAAGGACATAACATCTCCGAAAGCCAAGTGTTGAAGGCAACCGCATCGCAACTGCCCTCGAAAAGCACAGGCGCAGTGAAACACTCCTGAAACCGCGCAGCAATCAACGTCGTGGTCTTATACCGATGACTTGGCACTTTCGCTTCAACACGAACACCTTTCGGCGCATAAGCATACCGACGGAAATCAGTTTCACTGAAACCACTCTCATCAATATAAACCGGTTTTTTCCGATGCTGCTCCGTCTCTTGCTGAAGGGTTGAGAGATACTCTTGGCGTTTCACCGGACACTGTTCTTTGTAAGTTGTCGTTTTTTTTTTCGCGTGATATTGAGTTTTGACAAGGCATAGAAGATGCCATGTGTAGAAGCACCGAAGTGTTGGGCGCGTTCAGCGAGTGTGAAATCTGGGAAATCGGCAACATGTTGCTGAAGTGCGTCGTAATCAATGTGTCGGGGACCTTTGGGGCCCGGTTTTTCGCAGGCGAAGGGGTCTTCTGCTTCTAACCAGTTATAGATCGTTCTTCTTGAGACACAAAAGGTGCGTTCAGCGGCGGCTTTACTGCCACCGTTATTGATGAAATCAAGCACGCGTTTGCGTAAATCTGTTGAATATGCCATAATCATAAACTCTAACATAAATCTCAAAAAATGTAAACTTATTTTCGGAATCTACTATAATTGCTTCATCAGGCGAAATTTTTGGACGGAGGTAAATATTAGGTTGATTGCGAACCACTCGATCTATGTACAAAAATGAAAGTTCAATAACATCAAGTGTCTTTTCCATATCCTCTTCTTTTAGAAGGAAATTACCGACCCTCTCAAAAAGATTCTTCTCTTCACCAAGAGCAAATATACCATACTCACGACACAATGCATCATGGATGTCCTGATATGCTTCATAAGCAGCACCCCAAAACTTCCACGCTCAATTTCACCCAATACATCTCTCCAGATATGAACAACCTGAACCCGCAATTCCTGTGGAATGGTTTCGTACTGGTACACGTCGGGAACCTCGCCCCGAAGTCGTTTCTGTCGTTTTGAAAAAAGTTCATAGTCTTTCATATTGTTTTATCCTTCAATCCCTCTTTAATGAAAAATGATTAGACGCGTCACAAGACACTAAATCTTGAGCGCGTCTAAATCAGACAATCAATTTTAGATAATACCAAGGACAAGCGACTATTACGCACCGCTATTTGTAAGAAACTATTTTCTTTTTTTCGGGACCGTGATCGTTTCAACGATAGCCGTTGCCTTCCGGCGTTCGGCTTCCTCACGACTTATAAATCTACCTGTCCGAGCATCACGACCAACTTTGAAAGTCGTCACCTGCGATTTCGGACTTTTTGAAGATGTCATTTTTCTGCCACCTTCTTTGCCGTAAATAACCTTTTCTACGGCTCGTTTAGCTTGGCTTCTTGTGAGTTTCCCCCGTTTAGGAGAAAATTTGATGGTCCGCCCTCTTGCCACTTTAACCACCTCCTTGAACTGTTTTACTATGCTAATTCCCCTCACTCTCCAACCATTGTGCGACCAACAAAGTATAATCATTAAAAATCAAGTCTTCAACTGTTAGTTGACACTCTTGCGCTGTTTGAGGTAATTTCTCCATAAACTCTTGGTAACGCTTCCAAATGATGCTTCCACTTGGAATCGTCTCACGTCTTGATGCAGTGCGGAGCCAATTCCGGACGCGTGTTATAACTTCCCTGGAACTGTTGTTATGTGCCTGAATATCTTGACCAGCAATATCAGAAATAAATTGTTGATACCGATACTGCTCTCTATCCAGCACGAGACATTTTTTCCTTTTCTGTTCTTCTACCCCAAATCTCTTTGCCCCGAGGAAAATCCCTAATTCTAAAGGCATATTAAATCGCGGAAGATCTGAATCCCTGTCTAATTCCGTTCTGGATATATCGTGAATTCCATAACGGCAGTCCGCAATTATGTGATAAATCTTATCAATCCGCACTTCGCTTGCGTCGTCATCTTCAAGCGCACAACGGGGAATGAAACCACAATCGTGGACTGCAAACACCATTGCGTCAAACAAGGATTTGTACTTTGCATCAAATGGGCAATTGATAAACACATTGTCATTATAGTTTGGTGATCTCATGAATTCCTAATGTAGGTTACTTGTGTTACAATATCGAGCGAATTTTCTGAGTTGATAGAACGCATAAAAGGATTAGCTTCTTCGGTTAGTTTGACCCCTCATAGTATAATATAAACATAACGAGAAATCCAATATTTTACAAGACTAAGTGGTGTCCAGTTTAACCTTTGATTTCTTCCCCCCGTGAATACTCGGTTCCTGGCACAACATTTTCCGAAGCAGTGCAAGCCCTTCATGCACATCCGGACGCTCCGTCTCCGTGATACCCAACACCTCAGATAACAACAACCGATCAAGTTCATGGCGCACTGGGTCTGCATCTATCTGATTAAACGGCGGCATTTCCTGATGCTTCAATTCATTGAAAATTTGTTCCGCATTCGCCAAGGCATCAGCGGAGAGTTTGCGGACATCCAATGTCGGCATTGCATCAAAGGCAGCACGACTCATCTTCCCACGTCCCTCTTGTTGCGTACCGCTATGCATCCAGTGAGCGAGCAAGCCAAACGTTGAATTACACCACAATGTCCACGCGTACTCATATTTTTCCTTCGTGAAGCAGACGTTAGGAATTAAGGCGATGCCGAGTGCTTTTTCTTCCGTGAACATCACTGCCAGCGAATTCGCATTAAACTGTAATTCCATATTATAGTGTGCTCGACTATTCAATTTCAAAATTCTCTGAACTTTCTCGTCCGAATTTGGGCGCGGGCGGGCGTGAGAATCTGGGGCGACAACCATTGTTCGTTGGGAATCCGAGTGTACATGCCATAAACCTGGATACTGTGCAGTGTCTGGACATCCCCTTTCCATGTCAAAAGCACCTCTACCGCCACCACCGTATAGGTCCTTGGGGCCTGCCCCAAGTGTCCCAATTTCTGACGCGAGGCAACATGGAAATAGAATAGCGTCCGCCTGGCGCGGAAGTCGTATTTGTCCGTTAGCGAGATGGTACCCAGCTTGAACAGCAATCATGTCTTTAACACGGGAGACAGCCCATCCCGCATCACTCAGGACAAGAGGGGCAGAGATGGCATACCCTATACTGGAATCGCCTATCATGAGGGAATCACCCCCGGCCAGGCTATCTTCAAGATGGCGGATAGTCTTGAATTTCCTACGAATCTGCTTTGCGACCTCCAATGCCTCCAATTCACCATCGGGACAGCGCGTGAGACACACAAACGTTCCGCGACCTGTGTTCTTACCTACTCCCTTTGTTGCAACGACGAGACACTCTGCCATCCCCGTATCCGCCGAGAACGCGCATTTCTCTATGTTTGCATCTGCTATGGTGATGACAAGGACATCGCGATATTCCTCTGCCCACAACTTCCGCACCTTGTACCAACTACTGCCAGTGATAGCCGTAGCGGGTAGCACAAACGCCATTGTACCGTTCCGCTTTAGCATCTTGTCCGCGAGGTCAATAAAGTGTGCGCCGAGACCTGTGTTATTACCTGTGAGTTGACACTTCTGTGCTTTGAGCGAATCTCGCATTGCTGCCGCTGCCTTTTTGTCACCGAAAATGCTCTTTGGTACATTTGCGTTATTATCACCTGTTCGGGTATAGGGTGGATTCTGAATGACGATGTCAAATTCGCCATGCTTGAAAGCGTCTCTAAGGTCAGTCGTTTCAGATCCTTGTCCAGTAGCGATTTTCGTTGTATCTAATGTCAAGGGTAGCGTCCCCGATGGGTCACTAAGTAGATTGAGGGCACCGATGGCATAAAGACCATCCGCACGCTGTGTACCATAGGGCATTGTATGGATACGCGTGCCGCCGATGCGAACGTCAGAATATGTACTGGCAATGATAGAGGCAGTCAGGTGTGCAGCATTCGGTAGGATATCACACCCAACGAGATTACTCTCCATCATATATTGATGGATGGTTTCCCCTTTACCTCCAGTTTGTTCATAAAGCATAAGAAGCCGTTGATAAACACCGTTGAGAAGTGAACCGGTTCCGCAGGCAAAATCTGCAATTTTCAGTTTTTTCGGATCCTCTTTGAGCTCTGGTAATACGAGCGCGCAGAGCAATGCCGAAGATTCCGGACGGGTATAATTTGCCTTGAGAATTTTCCGATTGTCAATGAGTTTCTGGAATACAATACCAGCGAGTTCATGTTCTTGGGCGAGTCCCATTCTCTCCAATTCGCGGGCGGTATCGCGTAGCACACTCAAAATCTCACCGACGAGTTTATCATCGGCAGCAAGCGTTTCGACGAGATTGTAGGCGACGTTGAAAATCGGGGCGTAGTTAACCTTTTGGATTTCTCGCCATGCGCGCAGGACCTCGTCTGAATCAAGTTGTCCGTAATCGGCAGTGAGTTCACTAAGAGAAGGAACGGCTTCCAAATCAGGCTTTCGTGCAAGAGAACTCTGGAACACTAACGCGTTGCTAATGATCAACATGGCCATCTGTGTCGTCTGTTCGCCGGGCTCCTGCACAAGGAGTTCGCCTATCCTTTTACCGATATGCGGTCGGTGTTGAATTGCACTATTGACGATGACAGCAGCATTATGGATACCTTGTTCCAGCACTTCGGCGGCTCTCTCAATTTTGGTGATAGGTGTTGCACCGATACGGATAGCGGTTGCAATGTCGGAAATGTTGCCGTAGAGCCAGCCTTTTTTCGGGAATCTATGTGGTTCGTCAATGTTGAGAAGGACATAAGCGAAGTCTTTTGTAGATTCCAAATTCTCGTGGATTTCGTTGCGCGGCATCGTGCGGAATCTGTATGGAAGGCGGATTGCTATTGCACTGGTAATTGTTTCGCCTGTCGTGCGGAGGGTTTTGCCTAAGTAACGTTCGCGTGCCTGCTTTTCACCGGTCTCATTGGGACCGCGATCTTCGTCAATTTTTACCTCCACTGCCATCGGATATCGTTCAACTGTACGAATGATGGCATCAGGTTTCTTTTGATTTTCGACGAGCGGTCTCGTGGTCTGCTCGTGAATATTCCATGTGGTACTCATCGGCATTAGGATTTCGACGAATAGGGTGGTGATAGTGTCTTCGCTGTTGGTGTGTTGGCGGTTCATGCAATTGCCTTGGCTCCGGTTACGACATCAATTCTGGTTTTCACCATTATAGCATGTTTGGTAAACAGATGTCAATTGAATTGAAAATTTGAACATGCCGCCCCGCTGGGGCTTTGGGAAGGGGAAATACCGTTTTTCTATAAACATGTCGCCCCGCTGGGGCTAAAGAAAGGGAAGGGAGATACCGGTTTTCTACACACATGCCGCCCCGCTGGGGCTAAAGAAAGGGAAGGGAGATACCGGTTTTCTATAAACATGCTGAAGAAATACCCAAGCAAACAAACCCTCCGAGATTCAAGGGGCTTTTGAGGTATACACAGTTTATGTCTAAGACCCGGCGCGGTTGCAAACCGCGCCTACCGGACCTGGGAACCGAGGCTATTATTTCTCTTAAATTGACACCTATAGTGTGGTTAGGAATGCAGATCGTATTTGGGAGAGTACGCCGCAAAACTGCGCCTACCGATATTGAGCGGATTCTTAACTACCACATCACTGTCCCACCGGTGTTGATGTCTTGTCCCGTCATGTTCGCGGAATCATCTGAGGCGAGGAAGACTGCTAACGCTGCGGCATCCTCAGACCCCGAACCTTTATCACTGTAGCCTTCATCCGCACACCACCTGCCAGCGATAACACTTTTTGGATTTCCCTGTTCGTACCGCTCCCGTAATGCCTCTGCATCAAAAGGTTTCTCCATGTATTCAGCCCTGCCCCTTGCAAGCTCAAGACTTCTCTCCGTATGCCAACCCGGACAGATGGCGTTGACGTTGATGTTATAACGCCCGACATCGGCAGCGAGCGTGCGTGTGAAACCGATAACCCCCATCTTAGAAGTCGCATAAGGTGCCCTATGCGATAGCGGCTGTTTCCCTGTCCCAGAACTGAAGTTGATGATTTTCCCGTATTTCTTGCGGATCATCTCCGGCAGAACGGCTTTTGAACAGATGAAAAGCGAATCGAGGTTTATCTCCAGTGTGCGCCGCCATTCCGTCAAACTCATATCCCAGATATCCTTCGTCGGTCCAGCGATACCGACGACGTTGGCGAGGATATCAATAGTGCCGAACTTTTCAATTGTGGCTGCGACCATCTCATTGACAGGTGCTTCTTGTGAGACATCGGTCTCAAAGCAGAGGACATTTCCACCGGCAGCTCTGATTTCTGAACCGACCGTGGCTTCTAACTCCTGCACCGGAATAACATCGCAGATAGAAACCGCTGCGCCCTCTTTTGCAAACCGTCTTGCAACCGCTTCGGCATGACCTCTACCTGCACCTGTTACAATCGCGACTTTACCCGCTAATCTTCCCATAAAAAATCTTCCTCTTGCGAATGAAAATAGACATAGTAGGTTAACAGCATAGCAAGAGCAGTCGTCGCTGTCAATCGAAATCGGGAAAATGGCTTTCGGTTGTCAGCAGTCAGAAAGAACACCCTTCTCTTACTGAAAACCGATAACTGACAACCAACATGATTGACAAATTTCGGTAGGTCTTATACACTCAGTAGTATGGAAACAGCAACAACACACCGCACACGCGGCACCATCGTCGGGATTACAGGTGGGATTGCCTGCGGAAAATCAACCGTCGCAGCATTGCTTGCAGAAAAAGGTGCGATTCCGATCAATGCCGATGAAATCGGACACCAACTCCTTAAAGCAGATAGTCCCGTTATTGAGGAACTGACGGACGCGTTTGGACAGGACATCCTTGAAGCATCTGGAGATGTGAGTCGAAAAAAACTGGGGGCAATTGTTTTTAAGGATAAAGCCGCACGAGAACGATTGAACAGTATCCTGCACCCGTTGATTATCGAACGCTCACGGGGACAGGCACGTCAATTCGTTGGGGAAGATCCGACGTGCGTCGTGCTACTCGACGCGCCGCTTCTTATCGAAGCGGGTGCATACAACACGGTTGATCTGATTGTCGTCGTGACGGCATCGCCTGAGACGCAGCTGCGACGCACGTTGGAACGAAGCATCGCGCAGGGGAGACCGCTCACCGGAACTGAGGTCCAAGCACGGATTGATGCACAAATGCCGGTCACGGAGAAAGTCAAGTATGCGGATGTTGTGATAAAGAATGAGGGGACGCTTAAAGAACTCCACAGGCAAGTGGATGAACTTTGGGAAAAACTTCAGAAGCGTAGCGCGTAAAGAGTCGCGAGCACAGCTCGCGCCTACAGAGGATGGAGATAAAAGATCGCGAGCACAGCTCGCTCCTACAGAAAACCTAATCCCAAGCGTGATGTGTAAGAAATCACGAGCACAGCTCGCGCCTACAGAAGATTAAGATTTAATCCCAGAGAAGATTGATGGCGTTTGCCTTGATAACACAGTAAACTTCTGATCCCTCTTGCAATTGCAGCTGCACACGCGCTTCGTGCGTGATTTTTACTGAGAGCGGATGACCTTCAACAAGGATAGACAACAGTGTCCGTTCTCCGACAACATCAAGCTTCTCAATTGTGCCGCGTAACATATTGCGAGCACTGATCGGCAAATCGGGTACAAGCGAGATAATAATATCCTCCGCACGGATGGCAACCGGCAATGATGTGCCAATCTCTGCATCGGTGTATGGAATAACGAGTTGCTGGCTGCCAATCTCTAACGATGTCACCCCACGTGCTTTATCTGAAAGGGTTACCGGAAGCGATAGAATATTCTCGACCCCAGTCAATTGTGCGATCGGCATCGTGGACGGGGCAGTTAGCAATTGATGCGGTTCACCACTGGCGGTAATCTTTCCGTCTGAGAGGAGGAAGGCTTCGTCGGCGAGTGCCAGCACTTCAGAGAAGGCGTGGGTAACGTAGAGAATCGGTATATCAAAAGCGTCTTTCACGTGACGCAGATAGGGTATAATCCGCGCTTTCAGTGCGCTATCAAGAGAAGCGAGCGGTTCGTCCATCAGAAGCATCCGCGGTTCCATAGCGAGCGCACGCGCAATCGCAACCCGTTGCCGTTGCCCACCTGAAAGCTGCTTCGGGTATCGCTGGAGCAGCCCTGAAATCTCAAGGATTTCAATCACAATCGAAGAACTTCTTGGCTTAGGCTGTCCGTAACGAATGTTCTGTGCGACGGTGAGATGTGGGAACAGGTAGCCCTCCTGAAAAACATAGCCGAATCGTCGTTTTTCGGGTGGCAGATTAATTTCGGATGCGGACGCGTAAAGCGTCTCATCACCGAAAGCGATCTCGCCTTCGTCGGGAGAAACAGTGCCGCTGATGCAGTTGAGAAGTGTGCTTTTCCCACTGCCAGACGCACCTAAAAACGCCGTGACCTTCTTTTCCAGTTTACAATCGAGTTCTAAAGCGAAACTCCCAAGGCGTTTACGAAAGTCAAGGGTAATCTCAATACTATTTGCCATAGCACCATCTATTACTCAAACCCACCACCATCAAATCCACCGCCATCGCCACCGTCGAATCCACCACCGTCATCCATACTGTCAAATCCCCCAGAATCCGTATCGGCAGATGAATCGTCATCATCAAACACCTCATTGAGCACCAAGCCCGTCAAAAGTAGATCTTCATAGTCATCAGTACCATCAACAGTATCAACATCATCAGATTGGTGCTTTGTGTCCTCAGATGTATCGTTCTTGGAACGTCGATACAGATACCAGACAAGTAGGACGCACGCGGTGGTGATGCCTAAAAACAGTCCTATCTCCAAATTCATTATGTTTTTTCTCCTCTTCACTATACTGAAACAAATAAAACGCTATATGAATGTACTTAACGGAGTGTGAAACGTTCCGTTAACCAGAGGGCAACGAAGGCAACAACGGTTGAAATGAGCACCAACCGATAGACAGCTGCATCTTCTCCTAATTGCACAGCGTTGAAAATCGCTAACGCCATTGTTTGGGTTTTACCCGGTATGTTTCCTGCCACCATAATAGTGGCACCGAACTCGCCAAGACTTTTGGAAAAACCGAGAATTGTTCCGCCGATAATCCCGCGATACGCAAGCGGGAATGTTATCGTCCAAAACACTTTTATAGGCGAGGCACCAAGTGTACGCGCCGCATTTTCAAGTTCCGGTGGCACAGATGCCATCCCTGTCATAATACCACGTACCAGCAACGGAAACGAAATAACCGAGAGCGCAGCCACAACAGCAAACTCCGAGAAGACGAGCTCTATCCCGAAAGCGTTAAACAGGAAACCGCCGATCAAGCCGTGTTTACTAAATAATACAAGTAGCAGATAACCGCTCACCACCGGCGGAAGGACCAACGGCAACATGACCAGCGTATTCAGGAAAGCCTTTCCGGGAAACGCCCGTTTTGCAAGCAACCATCCGACAAGAAGTCCCGGGGGAAACATCACGATGAGACTCAGCAACGCGACTTTAATAGATAAGGTAAGAGCGGTAATTTCTGCGGGGGTTATCCTCATTTCGATGCCAAAACGGTAAAACTGTGCTTTTCAAAAATTTCGGTGCTGTCAGCAGATTGTAGATACGCAATAAATCTTCGCGCCACTTGCTTTCGTGGGCTATCCTTCATGACGACAGCCGGATAGACAATCGGTGTATACGCTTCAAGCGGGAACTGATAAAGCACTTTTATGTTCTCGCTCAGTGTTGTATCGGTTTTATACACAACAGCGACATCCACATTCCCAGCGGTGACATAAGCGAGCGTTGCACGCACATCCACGCCGAAAACCAACTTCGGGTGTAGTGTTTCCCATAACCCCAAGTGCGTCAAAGCCTCTTTCGCATAAGTGCCAGCAGGCACTATATCTGGATGCCCAATAGCGATTCTCGAAATCTCAGGTGCAGCAAGATTATCAGGCGTTTTTACAGAAATCCCAGCGGTCTCACGAGAGACAAGTACCAAGCGATTGGTCAACAGATCGTAGCGACTTTCGGCTGCAAGCAACCCATCAACTTCCAGTTCAATGACTTGACGCGGGCTCGCCGAGATAAAAACATCCGCTGACGCACCCTTTTCGAGTTGCCGTTGCAGCGTCGTAGAGGCGGCGAAATTGTAATAGACTTTAACCTGACTTTCCGTTGTAAATGCTGCCCCGATTTCAGCGAGCGCATCCGTTAAACTGATTGCAGCGAAGATGGTTAACTCGTTCTGCTTCTCCTGTCTCTTCGTACACCCCAAAAACAGTGTGAAAACAAGCAGTAAGCAAATTGTGGTGATAGATTTAACGCTTCGGTACATTATTTTCTTTTTGATATCTCCGTTGGTTCACAAAAACTCTTGACAAGTATAGCAGGGCTGCTAAACTATATCAAGTGTATCAAAAACGAGAAGCAGAGTCATTCAGTTTTAAGGAATTATCGGGTTTCGCGCCTTTTTGTTGAGGATCCGGTGCGGTTAGGAAACCGCACCTACCGGGCCTGGGGTGAAAACCGGACGAAAAAAAGGGAGAACTAAATGACCCTGAAACGAGAAGTATTCAGTATTCAGTTATTGGTTATCAGTTGTCAGAACAGGGATTTATAAGATTATAGGATTTTCAGGATTAGAGAGGTTATAGGATTGACACACGGAACCTTTACTTACTGACTGCTGATGACTGAAAACCGATAACTCTCACTGCGAAGCAAACTGATAACTGAGCAACTTTTCTTGCAATCTGTTAAAACCTGTGGTATTCTATTTATACATACAATAGACAGTAGGTGAAAAACTATGAAATTAGGTTTATGCACCATCGCTTTTCAGGAAAAACCTTTGGAAGAGGTTATTGACATTGCAGCGGATCACGGCTTTGATGGGATTGAACTTTGGGGGAAGCCACCGCATTTACCAGAGGACTACGACGAAAACTACGCCAAAAACGTCAGGGATATGGCACAACGGAAGGGATTAACTATCTCAGCGTTCGGTTCGTATGTTGACCCTTTAATGCACCTCCACCAAAAGCATTTTGAAGAAGCCTTTAAAATAGCGCGCGACTTAGGCACCGACCTTGTCCGAATCTGGTCGGGTGGCGGATCCTCAAGATCCATCACCGCTACCGATAAACGTCTGATTCTCTTTCGATTGGTGAGCATTACGCAGTGGGCAAATTTCCGCAATATCCAGCTCGGATTGGAAATGCACAACAACCATCTCACCGATAGCGTCGCATCCATCTTGGAGACGATTGAAGAGGTTAAACTACCTGCGCTGAAAACCTACTATCAACCGCTCGCACGGGCGGATGCCGATGAACCGCACGCCGCTGCTGAAAAACTTGCACCACATATCGCAAACGTCCATGCACAAAACTTTGATGAAACTGGCAAAGCATGCCCCATCGCCGAGGGTGTAGTGGATTACACCCGAATCGTTGGAACTCTCAGGAATGCCAGCTATGACGGATACCTTGAAGTTGAATTCGTTCACGGCGATAACAAATTAGAGGCACTCCAACGCGACCGAGACTACCTTGCGAGCTTAATTAATACAGCAAACGGGGATACACTGAAAAATCTGGACATTGATCCCGTATAAAATATAAAATCGACACAAGTTCTTCCGAACGACGGACTATTCGTTTGAGACAGAAAGCGTCCGGGTATCTTCATGCGGTTAGAGGTAGGCATCATCGCATTGGTAGAAGAGGTCCTTGGAACAACAGCAGAACGCCGCGCGCAGTTTGACTGGCTCCGTAACAAACCGAGCTGTGAACATTTTGGAAAACATTATGACGCAGCGATGGCACTCTACGCTGAATTTGGAGGTGACTGGGAAGGCACAACCGCAAAAGCCGACGGATACCTTGTTCCCGATGCCTATTTTCCAGACCCGTATCACTTTATCTTTGAGTTTGACGAACTGCAACATTTTACGCAGTTCAGGGAGCGGACCTTTCAATTTTATCCAGCAAACATTCCGCTTGCATACGTGCCGCAGCAATACCGTGAGTTTTGCCAACAACATCATGTCGCAGCACTCGCAAAAGGACCAGAACGCTTCCGGCGACACACCGCGGATTTCCCGTATACAAACGGGCGTGCTGCACAACGTGCTTTTTTTGACACGTTTCGGGATTGGTTACCTCCGCTGCACGGGCTCAACCCAACCATCCGGTTAGCCGAATTTGAAGTCGTGCCTATCCTCAATGGACAATTAAGTGGTGGGACAGCAAAGGCTTACATGGAACAATTACTTCACGAACGACTTAAAAGCTCTTCAATTGCTAAGCAATAATACAAAGGTAGGATAAATAACGCTACATGAGCATGCGAAAGCCTGCAAAGGTGAACATTTCAGAACATCCACTGCTCCAAATAATAGGACAGACACCGCTCGCGAAGATAAATATCTTCGCTGATGAGTTGCCGAACGTTGACATCTACGCGAAGATAGAAACCTATAACCCCGGAGGCTCGATTAAAGACCGACCGGTCTTAAGAATGCTTACTGAGGCGATTGCATCGGGAGAGCTCACACACGAAAAGATTATCCTCGACTCCAGTTCTGGCAATGCGGCGATCGCCTATGCTATGATAGGCGCAGCCCTTGGCTACAAAGTTGAACTTGTAATTCCAGACAACGCCAGCGAAGAACGGATAAAACGTATCAAATCACACGGGGCAGACATCATCCATACCGACGCTATCCTCGGTTACGATGAGGCACTCCGGGAAGTTGATCGGCGCTATGAAGCGCAACCTGACCGGTATTTTTTCAAATCGCAATACGACAATGAAAACAATTGGCTGGCGCACTATGAAACCACCGGTGTCGAAATCTGGAACCAAACAGGTGGAAAAGTTACACACTTCGTTGCTGGCGTAGGGACTGGCGGCACTATTACCGGTGTCGGCAGGCGGCTCAAAAACTACAACCCAGACATCCAAGTCTGTTCTATTTCACCAGAGGTGTTCCCCGGTATTGAGGGACTCAAACCGCTCGGGGACCCAGACGCTATTGTGCCAGCAATTCTGGATGAATCGGTGATTGATTGCCGCATCCCCACGACGATTGAAAGTGCTTACGAAATGTGTAGTCGTCTCGCGCAACGCGGTTGGTTCGTCGGACAATCTTCCGGCGGTTACCTGTACGGTGCTTACAAAGTCGCCCAACAAATTCAGGAAGGCGTTATCGTTACAGTCTTTAACGACCTCGGCGAACGCTACTTTAGCACAAGACTGTGGGATTAACCCAAGGAGTTCTATGGAAACAACAGTTATTCCGTTTCGCGGGTTACGCTACGATGCGACCAAGGTGGAAGGACTCGCGAATGTCATAGCACCGCCGTACGATGTCATCAAACCCGAAGAACGGGTCGCTTTAGAAGCACATCATCCTGCCAACATCATCCGCTTAATTCTGAGCCAACCGCACAGTGATGACACAGACGCTGTAAATCAGTACACACGCGCCGCGACACTGATGAACCAATGGATTGCAGACGGAACCCTCGTAAGGGATGCAACCCCGCGCTATTACATCTACGACCAGTCCTTTAACGCACCAGACGGGAAAAACTATACACGCCGCGCCTTAATCGCACTCGTGAAACTGGAACCTTTTGAAAACCGTGTCGTCTTACCGCACGAAAAGACGCACGCGGGACCGAAGGCTGACCGACTTAATCTCATGCGTGAATGCCACGCGAACCTCAGCCCTATTTTCCTCCTCTATGCCGATCCTACTGGCGACATTGAACAGGTAATGGAAAACTTTACCGATACACACCGCCCCGAAATTGACTGTGCCGAGACCTTTGGAAGCACACACCAATTGTGGTGCTTAGACGATGCAGAACGCAACAATGAAATCCAAAACTTTTTTTCATCGAAACCACTCCTAATCGCTGATGGACATCACCGTTACGAAACTGCTCTCGCTTTCAGGGATGAAATGGCGCACACCGGATTACCCGGCTACGGGTATATGATGGTGAACCTTGTCAGGATGGAATCACCGGGCTTGGCTGTTTTAGCAATTCACCGGCTGCTGGATAACCTTAGCTCCGACAGGATTGCCGATGCTATCGCCAAACTGCCTGAAGTGTTTGAAGTACATGACATTGACACACAAGCAAACCTTATGGCAAAATTGGATACACTGAAAGGGAAATCGCCTGCGGTTGGTATGTATACGGCAGACAATAACTACCGCTTACTGATCCCGCATTCAACAATACCGGACCAATTAGACGTAACACTCGTTCAAGAAACCCTTATCAAAGAGATATTCCAAGTTGAAACGTTAGCGGATCATATTAGCTACACCGCTTATGCCGATGATGCCGTTGCCCATGTGAATGGCAGCGCGGATCGCGTCGCACTTCTCATGAACCCGACTCCTGTTGAACAGGTCTTGGAAGTGGCTATGGCGGGTTCAACAATGCCACAGAAATCAACTTATTTCTATCCGAAGATGGCAACCGGTTTCGTTTTGAATCTGTTAAACCGGTAATGTCGTAAATAGAGTAACTTTGGAAGGCAAACCGATGTATCACGAACAGGAAAGAGACACTTTAGCATTTACGCACCAGTTATACACCGAGACACCTCGCCAACTGGCATTTCAGGCGACAACTGTGTCTGAGGCAGAAGCGTGGCAGGTTGAACTGCGGGCAAAACTGACCGAATTAGTCGGCGGTTTCGCGCAGGAGAAGTGCGACTTACAATCGGAAGTTTTGGAGTCGCGGGAATTCCCCGGTTATATCCGTGAAACCGTGCAGTTCAAGAGCCGTGCGCATTCGGTTATTTTCGGTTACTTCCTCTCTCCGAAGCATCTTGACAGTTCAACGCCAAACCCGACGATTCTCTGTTTAGCAGGGCACGGGCGCGGCGTAGATGACATCATCGGGATTGAGGAAGATGGCAGCATGCGTGCGGAATTTGGCGGTTATCAGAACGATTTCGCGCTCCAATGTTTAGCGCACGGTTACAGTGTGCTTGCCATCGAACAGTTCGGGTTTGGGCACCGGCGCGATGCTGTCGCCCACCAAAAAGGTGGCGGAAGCTCCTCGTGCCAACCGAGTGCGGGTGCCGCACTTCTGTTAGGGCACACGATGGTAGGCTGGCGGGTCTACGATGCCATACGAGCATTTGACTATTTAGCAACCCGTCCAGAGGTTGATATGAACCGTCTCGGTATTATGGGAATCTCCGGCGGCGGTACAACAACCTTTTTCACCGCAGCAATAGAGACACGCGTCAAGGCAGCTGTCGTGAGCGGCTACTTCAATACATTTCGGGATAGTATCCTGAGTCTCAGCCATTGTATAGACAACTACATACCGAATGTGTTACAATATGCAGAGATGTACGATATTGCTGGGTTAATTGCCCCTCGCGCACTATTTATCGAATCCGGGACCGAAGATACGATTTTTCCGATTGAAGCCACCCGATTTGCGGTTAACGAAGCAAAAGCCATTTTCAATTGCTTCAATGCAGACGACAAACTCGGATTCGAGGCGTTTGAGGCGGGACATAGCTTCTACGGTGTAGGCGCATTTGAATTCTTGAAACAGGTTCTATAAAAAGGAGGAGCGCGTGGCAATTGAACTATTTTCGATCGGCACAGAGTTAGTACTCGGGCAGATTCAGGATACCAATGCCCATTGGATTGCGCAGCAGATTCTTCAGACCGGTGGGGAATTACGAAGGGTTACGATGCTACGCGACAACGCCGATGAGATGTCAGAGGCATTGGGTTCCGCTGTCAAACGGGAAACGTCTCTTATCCTCACAACAGGTGGTCTTGGACCCACTCCTGACGATATGACTGTTGAGGTTATAGCATCTCTCACCGGCACAAAACCTGTGGTGAGCGAAGAGACCCTCGCCGAATTTCGGAAACGCCGCGAAATGTCAGAGAACGACGCACTCAACGAAGCACTCACAAAAATGGCAACAGTACCAGAAACCGCTACTGTCTTGCAGAACCCCGCAGGTTGGGCACCCTGTATTAGTATTGAACACAAAGAATCAACGATCATGATGATGCCCGGTCCACCTCGTGAGATGAAAGCTATCTTTGAAACCCATATCCAACCGTTGATTACCGAACGTTACCGCGCAGAGATCATCACGGCGCGGGTTTATGTTAGTATGTTTGAAGCCGAAGTTTCACCACTGATGCAAAAAGTGATGGAACGCCACCCCGATGTCTATCTAAAGGCGTATGTCTCACTCCGCAAAGCGGACGGAAGCACTATGCCTGTTGACTTGGTCTCGACAAGTACGGACAAAGCGGATGCCGAAACGCAATTGCAACTCGCTACCGATTATTTCCGAGAACTTGTCGTTGAAGCCGGGAAATATTTTAGTCTTGAAGACAACAAATAGTTAGGTGCACTTTGTAAGTGTACTAACCCGTAGGTGTTTTACCGTATTCCGAATGGAGAGAGATCAGTACCGCACCTACAAAAAAGGAGATTTATACTGTGAATCGCAGACCTTCAGGAAACAAGCGAAAACCGCAAACGCGGTACACCAATACGCCTCGTCCGAAGCGGAAGTCACAACCGAAAAAGCGAAAGGATGCTGATGTCAAGCCGGATGTGGAAGTCCAAGTCGAAGATGTGGAACAACCTTCCTCTAAAAGCGATAAAATAGAGGTCGAAGGCACCGTCGTGGAACCTTTACCAAATGCGATGTTTCGTGTGGAATTGGATAACAAACATCAGATCCTTGCCCACATCTCCGGCAGAATGCGGAAGTTTTTCATCAAAATTTTGCCGGGTGACAAGGTGACTGTAGAATTATCCCCTTACGATCTGACGCGAGGACGTATCACCTATCGGAAAAAATAGTTTTCTAAATAGAGACTTGTAGGCGCGGTTCCCACCGCGCACTCGTCAAGATTGCCGTAGGCGCGCTTTCCAGCGCGCATTCGTTTACAAAGCAAATCGCTTTTGCGACTCGACGGGGAAATTCCTATGAAACCTACCGCCTTAGTTCGCATCAATACCATCAATGAAAAGGAGACAACTCGGCTACTCGATGCTATTGAAGCAAAACGAGAGCAGGTAGAGGAACTCACAGTAACGATCGAAGAACTCAAGTCAGAAGTTGATGTATTTCAGCACCGCTACAATGCCCATATCAGTCAGCACTACCTCGAACTTGATAAAGTTGAGCTTGAAATGAAGGAATATAGCCTTCGGCTACAACTGCGACGAGAAAATGTGAGCGAGGAAGAGATAGAGGCGCGTGTGGAATCCTGCTTTAGAACGAGCCGCGCACGTGTTGACGCATACAAGGAAGTAGACGACTCACAACCAACCCCTCAAGAGGACGAGATCCCTGCACCTAAGACAAAACACCTGCAAAACCTCTACCGTAAACTTGCCAAACGGTACCACCCAGACAAAGCCATAGACACCAAAGAACAGCACAGACGAGAACAGTTGATGCCGCTTATTAACCGGGCATATCACGAACACGACATTCAGACCCTTGAACGGTTAAGCCTTGGCGAAACAGAATCAGACATCTCTGAAAAAACAGCTGCCGAAAAACGGGCAGCGTTACAGGTGGAACTCCGAAGTCTTAACCGTGCAGCAAGTGAATTGCGCTTAGAGATAAACCGACTCAAGACGGGACGCACCTATCAACTCAAACAACAAGTAGAAAATGCTAAGAAAGCAGGTACAGACCTACTCTCCGGACTCGCAAAAGATTTAGAGCGGAAAGTTAAAGCGAGCCGCTCCCATTTAGCACGCTTGATTAACATGTGGCATCGTACACAATGACAGCGGAACGTCGACAGTAATTTATATGTATTTTTAGAAGGAATCAATCATGCAACTCACAGACAAAGTCGCTATTATCACCGGTGGCGGACGCGGTATCGGTAGAGCCATTGCCATTGCATACGCCGCCGAAGGTGCGCGCGTCGTCATCGCGGCGCGGAACCGTGCACAACTTGATGCAGTCGTTACAGAGATAACAGGGCAAGGTGGTGAAGCTCTTGCCGTGCCAACCGACTTGCGAATCCGCGCAGAAGTGGAGAACCTCGTTCAGAAAACCGCAGACCGTTTCGGACGGATAGATATTCTCGTCAATAACGCGGGTATCAATCCGAGAGGCTTATTTTTAGATTCCACAGATGAAGAATGGGAACTGGGATGGCAGATTAATGTAATGGGTGTTGTGCATTGCTGCCGTGCTGCGCTGCCAATCATGCAGCAACAAGGCAGCGGGAATATCATCAACGTCGGGTCCGGTATGGGACAAGTTGGTCATGCGAACCTCAGCGTCTACTGCGCTTCCAAAGCGGCTTTGCACGGGTTAACGCAAGCGATCGCTGAGGAAGTATGGGAAGACGGTATCATCGCGAATGTGCTTATTCCGGGTCCTGTAAAGACGGAACTCTCAAAGCCTGCTTGGGAAAGTGAAGAAAGTTTCAGAGCGAAAAGCGATCCATGGAAGGAACCGGAGCAGGTTGTCGCATCGGCACTTTTCCTCGCGACGCAATCCCCTGCTACCGGTATGACAGGTCAGATTCTCAGCATCATGCGCCGAAATAGCCCATAAGTAGTATCATATTTTTAGAGCGGGAAGGTAACGCGCTGTCCGTCTTGTGCTGAACGATACGCACCCAGCACCATCTCCACTGAAACGCGTCCATCTTCTACTGTAACATCGGGTTCCGTATCGTTCTTCAGGCAATCAATAAACGGACGCGGCACACCACCAATTCGTTCCCCGTGACCATCCGGGATCGGGATACCAAGGTCTTTCCATAAGGGTTCATCTCGTGTATACAACTTAAGGGCAACGGCATCTGCTGGACGCGGGACATTACATGAGGGAGCGTCCCCATAGTTCTGTATGACGACACCTTGATCACCGTAAATCTCAGTTGTATTTTCACCGGCGAGCGTCACAGATGTATTCAGCAGAATCGCCATCTCTCCACCGGCGAACCTATAGACCGCCAACCCCGTGTCATCAGGTGCAACATCCGTCAAAATGTTATCAATTTCAGCGATAACGCTTGTCGGCTTGCCGAGCATCCAGTGGATAAAATCGGTTGCATGCGAGGCATCGTCCATGAACATTCCCATGTTCTTCTCTGGATCAATATGCCAACGACTGGGGCCCGTCACAAAAGCCTCACTAAACAACGCGTTGATACAGTGTCGGCGACGTAGCACTCCAATTTTACCCAATATACCGCTGTCAATCAGTTCTTTCATGGCAATGTTCGCTGGGTCGCGTCGCATCTGGTAACCCATCATAAACTTGACACCGGTCTTCTCTACGACCGCCGCAATCCGATCACAATCCTCCAAAGTGAGTGCCATCGGTTTTTGACAAAGGATACGACTTGTGCCAGTTAACTGATTGTTATTTTAGATTTCACAAATATCTAAGTGTTGCCCAGACGAAAAAGCAGTGCACGCCTTTTCTGTCTGAATAAATCCATCCTTATGTTATCCTATAAGTCAAGAAACAAAAGGAGGCATAAGGATGGATTTACAGTATACTTTAGAACGCATTGCGTTGCAACTGAAAAATAAATCCCGCACCCTCAAGCAGGTTGCACGGGTGTTTCAAAAGATGATAAAAACGCTTTATGAGGCTCACTTCCCAAATGCTGAGGCACGCCGTCCGGGCCCCACCCCGAACTGCCCAGATGCCGATATTCTAACGGTCGCATGGTTGCTTGAATACATCGGTGAAGACAGCGAGAACTCGGGGTATCGACGCATCAAGGCAGAACTAAAAACCGTCTTTCCCGGTTTACCGGAGCGGTCGCGTTTCAATCGTCGGCGAAGGAACCTTTCTACAGCGAGTGAAGTCATCCGTCAGGCATTGACGAACTGCTTGCCAAAGGCAGATGTCTTTATCGTTGATTCTTTTCCGATCCCTGTCTGCGATTTCAAACGTGCGAATGCTTCAAAGTCTGATTTCAAGTGGGCGGATGGCACTCGAACACTCGCGACTTATGGAAACTGTGCGACGAAAAGCCTGGGAACATTTTTCGGTTTTCGCGGAACATTGATAACGACAGCTAACGGAGTGCCTATTGACTTCGGCATTACCTCTGCTAATAGAGATGATCGAGACGTGTTACCCTTGCTTGCTGAACGCGGGGAGTATCCGATTGTTCTTGGCGATAAAGGTTATATCTCTCAACAACTTCAGGCAGAACTCATCGAAACCCAAGCAACCGTCTTATTACCGACGCTGAAAAGAAATCAAAAGCAACAGTATCCTGAGAGTTTTCGCAAACTTCAGGTGCGGATGCGTCGTCGTATTGAGACGACAATCGGTCAACTCACAGAACAGTTTCATGTTTCTCGGGTTCGTGCCTTGAAGCATTGGGGGTTGCTAACGCGTATGAGCAATAAGTTCGGTAGTTGTCTTCTCGGTGCTTTCGTAAATCAATGCCTCGGACGCCCTTTGATGAAACTCAAAGACCTCGTTCTCGCATAAGGAAATATCTATGAAGACAAGATTAATTAGCACAAGTCGTTATGTAAGGACAAAGTTTATGAGTTTCAGCAGGAACGTCCTAAACATTGATTCACAAAAGCACCAAGAAGACAACTAGCACAAGTCGTAAAGGATGTGTTTCCCTTCTGATGCCGCTGCTGCTACCATTTCTGCGTGCCGATTTGTTTCGCAGGTTACGATAACAGCATCAATCTCAGGGTGGTTGATAACATCTTCGAGATGCGGCGAGTAATTCATGCCGTATTGCGTTGCTGCAGCTTCGCCGCGTTCAACGCTGTCGTCCCAACATGCGATAAGTTGGACATCGTCAAACGCCTTCATTTGGTTGCAATAGGCGTTGGCGTGTCCATGTGCAAAACTTATGATGCCGATACCAATCTTTGTTTCCATATATTAAGTTATCCAATCTGTGAGTATTTGTTGTAGATCTATTTCGGGGTTGAAGACTTGCAAGCCTTCAGCACGAGCGGCTCTGAGAAGGCGTTGGTCTGAGGCAACGAGGACTAATGTATTACCCGTGTTGCGAAGTTCTGTTGCGAGGTTTAACGCAGAACACAATACGATTGCATCAACGCTATTGAGCGAGTGGGTTTCAATTAGGTTCATTGAGCCCCACACAAGCGAATCTGGAACCGAAAGCGTTTTGAAATCTGATTGATTGCCAATTACTTCATAATTAAAGTTAATCCCCGCTTGAGAAAAATCAATATCTGTGATTCGCCCATCATTTTTCTTTCTCACGCAAATCCAAAACAGTTCAACAACTCCTAGAATCAAGCACATCATTCGGCTCAAAGGAACATTGTTGAATAGGAAATTAACCTTATCACTACCGATCTCTTGGGTATACCTCTTCACAAGGGCACTGGCATCAAAATAGAAATAGTACATACCTACTTCTCGCGTTCTTTAATAATTGCGCTGCTAAACTCGTTATCTTCAGCGCGAATGCCTTGCTGCGCCATGCGCGCTTGCAGTTCTTCGGCAGGAATAGGTTCACCGGAAATTCCCATCTTCTCAAACATTTTACGGACAATTTGGACATTCTGCTTCTTGTTTCGTCCGTAATATGCCATCACCTCTTCGCCTGTTTTGCCATCCTGCATCGGGTTTGGCACTAACACATCAACAAGCGAAGCAAGTTGGAGATTCACTTCTACAACAGCTTGCTCCAACCGATCCAAGCGTTGAACAACAACTTCAAGTATTTGCTTTTCCATTATAAAACCCCTTATTTTTCCCGCTCTGCGATAATTGCGCGGCTAAACTCGTTATCCTCAGCACGAATACCGTGTTGCCTCATACTTTCGTGGAGATCTTCAATAGAACCCGGATCGAAATCAGGCGGAATTCCCATTTCTTCAAATATTCTGTCTAAAGCTTCCTTGGCAAGATGTGCATCTTGCTTATTATTTCTTAGTGCCTCAGCTCCCCTCATTTTTGCTCTTGCCTCGGGACCCATTGGAACGTCTGTCGCTACTCCCTCAACAACTAAAGAGAGTTTCTGATCCATTTCCGCAACGATCTTTTCCAGCCGATCTAACCGTTGCACAATAGTTTCAAGCGTCTCTTTCTCCATGGTAAAACTCCTTTATTTTCAGCTTTTCTTCATATACTATTAGGATACCACAAAAGTTGTTGGAGGTCATATCAATCCACCCAAACCGAACAGATCACTTCTCTAAAACAATCCGAACTTCCACATCCACGCGCTGCTCACCAAAATTCACCTTAGCAGAAATCGGACCGAGGGATTCCAAAGGAAACAGGTTTTCTGTGATACGCTGGGTCATAGTTGCATCCAATTCCTGTCCAGTAAGAGAGGCAAGCACGGTTGCCAACGGTAGGAAGCGTTTCAACTCCGGCACAAGCAGTTCCGGCTGAATGAATACCTGAACACCGTTCGTATCCGTAGTGAACGTTACATCACTCAAAGCAGGCGTTTTACCTGTACTCGTATCAATCACAGACTTTAATCCTGCCAGTGTTGTGCTTAAGACGAAATAGTCATCAACGATCGCATATCCGCCTGCAACTGCCAGCAGAAAATTGAGACGGAGTTGGACCGGTTGAACCGCGACACCGTTGTAATCCTGTGGTTCAAGGAATTTAAGCGGTTTGCCAGCAATAGAAATTTTTCCTTGCTTCACGATCTCCAATACCGCTTTTAATGCTTCGGGTGCTTTCGCATGCGCAAGTAGAACCAACGAAGGCACTACAATCACTTCATCAGGTTCAGGTGCAACTAACAGGACAGTCAAATCTGTTCCCAAAACTTGGGAGAGATCAATATTGCCGAAGAGTTCTCGCATCTGCTGCTTCGGAACCGGAAGTGTAGCGACAAAAGCAGTCCGCTCAGGAAAAGCGAGAGACGGTTTTGCGGTATCTCCAGCAGGCAGTTTACGCTGGTTAGTGCCTATGCTCTTACGGAGATGATGCTGTGAGATAATTACCCCATCTTCATACCGATTGCTAAACGTCCAGAACTCTGTCTCTCCGAACATTCCATAAATCTGTTTAATGAGAACGTTAGAATTAACGGTGTTCACTATAGGCGCGATTTGTTTTATATCTACATATCCGGTGCTTTTGTCTTGGCGATAATTTTCCTGAATCTCTGTCGTCATCGGGTGTTCGGTGAGGAATGCTTGTTTTTTCTGCGCCGCTTTCGCGCTACGGAGACCGGCATTATAGATGTCGAGCGTCTCTATCAACAGTGTGGGATCGAGGCTTAAGATCCCAATTCTTCCGATGAAAGTATAACTGAAATCGCGTGGATACCCTGTAATGGTGTTAATCGTGAATTCACCATAGTCGTTCTGGATGCGCTTGTATGTCGGGTTGATTGCATCCGTTGCAGTAATCGCCTCAATGCTTAGTTTCTCCGTTCCACCCACTGCTGTGATGAGAAGAAACGTGAACTCACCTTCGCGTTGGTAAACAGCGAGAATCGCCTCCTCGCCAAAATAGCCAGTGACCGCCTTAAGGTCAAGTTTGCCCCCCATCTCGTATTCCCATACCAGTTTTTGATAAACAAGTTCTTTCCACCAGCTTTGTTCCTGAATTTCAGCGAGAAGTGGCATTTTCGTTGTCTGTTTTCCTAATTCACTCCGGTTGAAAGTCTCAACCAACCCTTTCAACTCCTTGAGCGTCAGATAGCAAACCGGAGATTTCGGAAGCAGTGTAATTAGGTGCTGCTCCGGTTCCCACAACGCTGTCTGGTGATAGATAACGGATAGCAAAATAATAACTCCAATAAGTCCGATGAGACTAATAATAATAATTTTTTTACGTTTGCTCAGATGCATCGGTTTTGAGACCTTTGTGATATTTGTCATAATCGAGAGACTTCCGTCAGCACACGAAAATCTCCGTTAGATATTCCTGTTGTCACTTCATCTCCCGTGCTTACTTGATTATACCATATTACTGCAAGCAATTCAATTGACTACTGACTGCTGAACAGGGCTATTCAGTTTTCCAATTTCTCATTGGATGAGTTTAACTGCGAGTAAAGGTTTTGAAGCGAGAAATCGTATTGTTTCAGAGATTTTTGTGTGTCCTGCGAAGCGTAAAACAGACATGGCAGTGTTGCGTAATGCTGCGATGACTTGTGGTATACTCCCGGTTCTCGCCTGTGAAGCGTCCTCCCCGAGAACGGTGTCTCGGACCCAATGGACTTTGTTTTCTATCGTCCAATGTTCGCGTCGGAGTTTGAGCAAGTCTTCTGCGGATGCGACTTCGGGTGAGAGACTCGTGATGCCATACTGCGTCTGCGAGGAGATCTGGGCTGTTTTTGTGTTTTCTCGCTGAGATTGGTATTGATAAACCTGAGCGATTCCGGGCCATTTGATGTAATCTGTGAGCAATGTGCTTGCGGTTAGGGTGCGTGTGGTGGTCAACCCGTGTGATGTTTCAACATGGGTGTAGGTATGAAGGTGTGCGCCTTCTTGGGTGTGAAGGTTTTCAAAGCGTCGGGTCTCAACCTCTGTGGCATCTGTCTCCGAGAGGGGTTCAAAGAGTTGCTGAATGTCGTCATACATCTGTTTGTGATTTTCTTTGACAGGCAGCGCATAGTCTGCCTGATGTTCGAGAACTTCTTTACAAAAGGTTCTCTGCGTCAAAAGGGCATCTGTCGTCACGACTTTCTCTGCGACATCAAACGCTTTGAGGAGTTGTGTTGAGATCGGAATCTCGTTGGTTTTCCCACTGACAGGCTGTTGTGCGAGGGTAATCCCTAACTCATGACAGACTGCGGAAAGTAAATGTGTCCGGTATCCCGTCTCTGGGTTTTCAGAGCCACATAACTCTTTACCATCAATAGCGACTCCTTGTAGACGCTGTGTTTTGAAAGCTTGAAAGTCTTCAAGTTTTGAAGACACCCATTTCGTTAGGGATGCTTCGAGACTCACTACGTCAAGACGCTTCAAGAGATTATGCAGTGTTGACGCACGCGGGGTTTTCTTAGACCTGAAACCTAATGCTTGGATCAGTTCGGGTTGGCTCCGTGCCCACGTCGCTACAGAGGTATAACCTCTATGTCCCGTCATCAGACCGATGATGATCAAAGCCAGGATAGAGACCAAAGGATAGCGTTTGCCTTTTTTATGGCGTGGATCCGGCACTTCTGCTAATATATCAAGTAAGTGGCAAGAGGAACTGCTTGTCATGATTCACCTCAAAAAATAGGTTCATTTTTTACGGTGAAGGATAGCACATATCGCGTGAAAAATCACGCGATATGTGCTATCTCAAAATATTAACAGATGTGAAAAATATTACAAAAAATTCCGAAAACTGAATAGCCCTGGACTGCTGAAGACTATTTCACTGGCACCTGCGAAAAATTATTTGTTTGAAAACGAAAAATGATGTAAAATATTACCGTTATTCATTGAAAGAAGGTGAACACCGTTCCAGCCCAAGACCTCAAAATTCGACCATTCACTATTTTCCTCGTCTGCGTCTTAGTGCCTGCCAACTGTTGGTGGGTGTCTGTCTCTATTATGCGTGGCGGTGGGAGTCCGACGCAGGTTTCGCTCTTCTACAATGCCGTTATCACCATTCTAATCCTACTGGGCATCGGGCTACTTTTACGTCGGTTGCATCGTGCCCTCATCCTCAACCGTGCTGAGTTGCTCGTCATTTATACATGCATCTCAGTCGGCGCGGGACTTGCAGGTGTCGATAGATTCCTTGTCCTTATGCCGCTTATCGGACATGCACACTGGTTCGCGACACCCGAAAACGATTGGGCGAACCTGTTTCACTTGCACATTCCGCAGTGGTTGGTTGTGAGTGATAAGCGAGTGCTTGACGGATATTACAACGGGTTTGTAAGTATCTACGAACCGCGCTACTTAACGGCTTGGCTGCCCGCAATTTTTTGGTGGACACTTTTCATTGTGGCTATCCACCTCGTGATGCTTTGCCTCTGTCTTCTCTTTCGGCGGCAATGGGTTGAATCGGAACGGTTGAGTTATCCGATCATCCAATTGCCGTTTGAGATGACAACCCGGAGTCGCCAATTTTTCCGATCGCCGTGGATGTGGCTCGGACTTTCAATTGGCATCTTAATTGATGTCATCAACGGTTTAAACTTCCTGTTCCCTGCCGTTCCAAGCCTTGGCGGAAAGTTGTATGACCTGCGGCAAATTTTTACAGAACGTCCGTGGAGCGGGATCGGTTGGAGTCCTATTGGCATCTTCCCTTTTGGTGTCGGGCTTTCGTTCTTCATACCGTTAGACCTCTCCTTCTCCTGTTGGGCATTCTGGTTGATATGGCGAGCGGAACGGCTGTTAGGTGTCATCGCAGGCTGGCGCGGACTGCCACGTTTCCCTTATGAAGCAGAGCAGTCGCACGGTGCATACTTGGGGCTTTGTATCGTCGCCATCTGGATGAGTAGACGCTACCTGAAAGGGGTCGCACGCCAACTCATATCTCCAAAGGCAGACGAACCCGTTTCATATCGACTGATTGTTATCGGGCTCCTCAGTGGGGCAGCGTTTATTGTCGGATTCTGTCTCAAGATGGGTATGAGTTTCTGGGTAATCATCGTTTACTTCTCGATCTGGTATGCGATTGCAATTGCGATTACGCGCTTGCGTGCAGAACTCGGATCTCCAGTGCACGACTTGCACTTTATCGGACCCGATGAAATGCTACCGCGGCTGTTAGGTATCCGCCGATTGGGTGCAACGAACTTGACGGGATTCGCCTATCTCTATTGCCTGAATCGTGCGCACCGCTCACACGCAATGCCACACCAACTTGAAGGCTTTAAATTGGCGGACGGTGCGAATATTCCGATCCGACGGTTTGCGTTCCTCATGATGCTGGCTTCCGTTTTGGGAGCACTCGGTTCGTTCTGGGCATATCTGTCCATGTACCACACGGAAGGTGGTGTCGCAGGGTTTGGACGAGAATCTTTTAATCGGTTAGAGACATGGCTCACCTACACCGCGCCACCAGATGTGCCGGCTATCAGTTTCGCGACGTTCGGATTCGGGGTGACGCTACTCCTCGCCGCAATGCGGATGCGCTTCCTCTGGTGGAACCTACACCCTGTCGGCTATGCAATTTCCGGGAGCTGGGCGATTAACCCGATGATAGGCTCAATTTTTGTCGGATGGTTGCTCAAATGGATCGTGCTGAAATACGGCGGCATCCGCTTACACCGGAAAGCGATTCCGTTTTTCCTTGGCCTTGTGCTCGGTGAGTTCGTGATTGGCGCGTTCTGGAGCCTCTTATCTGTAGCACTTGACCAACCGATGTATCGCTTCTTATTTTAATGGTTTTCAGTTCTCGGTGCGGTTGTATCAAAACGCCCTACTGACAACCATTCGTTTAACAACCAATAGCCGAATGCCTCTGCTGAAAAAGGCGTTGCTATTTTTTCTATTTGTGGTATAATATTTAAAACACAGTAATCGGAAGAAGACACAATTGGAACTTAAACAGAAGGCAGCACTCATATCAGAAACGTTAGAAGATTTACTCGGCGTGCCGACCCGCGACGGCGCAGGCGATGTACTTGAATGCCTCATCTTAACGATCCTATCGCAGAATACGACAGATGTTAGCCGCGATAAAGGATTCGCGCAACTCAAAGCACACTTCCCAACGTGGGAAGATGTCTTGCATGCGGATGTCAAGGCGATAGAGGCAACAATAAAAATTGCCGGATTGGGAAACCAGAAAAGCCGCACGATCAAAGACTTTCTTACATGGCTCAAAACAGAACGTGGTGAACTCTCCTTAGCGTTCATCCACGACATGGAAACTGAAGAAGCACTGGAATTGCTGTGTCAACACAAAGGTATTGGCATCAAAACTGCTTCCGTTACCCTCTCCTTCGCATGCGGTAGGGAGGTTTTCCCTGTCGATACACACATCCTTCGGATTTCCAAACGTCTCGGGCTGATCCCGCCGAATTGTAGTGCAGAGAAGGCGCATCAAGTATTACCACCGATCGTGCCAGTAGGGAAGGCGTACCCCTTCCACATGAACTTAATCTACTTCGGCAGACGAATTTGCAACGCTCGAAAACCGTTATGCGAACGGTGTCCGCTGACGGAACACTGTCTCTACTTCAGAGATAACGTGCAAGCTTAGGAAGTACTTACACGTATCGGAGGAAGAATATGTTTAACTGGAGAAGTTGGTCATGGAAACATCTGTTTGTAGTGCTGTTGGTATTACACATCCTCCCACTATGGATTTTTTCCTACTTCCCGTCCCAAGACGGTGTTAGCCACGTCTACAATGCCAAGGTACTGAAGGAGTATGCCTACCACGAAAACTATAAGATGCGGGATGCGTGGCAGCTGAACATCACTATTTTCCCAAACTGGTTGTCCCATATTATGCTGACAGCTATTCTCTATGTGTTTCCACCTGTCATTGCCGAGAAGGTTTTTCTCTCAATTGCTATAGGTATGATACCGATCGCTTTCTTCTATTTCCTTGACGCTGTCCACAAAGATCACAAAGGAAAGTTTGTGTATGCTTGGTTGGGTTTCCCATTTGCCTATAACTATCTCCTTTATATGGGATTTTACAACTTCCAACTGAGCATTTCGTTCTTCTTCTTCAGTTTCGGTCTCTGGTGGAAGCACAAAGACGATATGCAGATAAGGCACCTTGTAGTGCTTTATCTATTGCTATTGCTTACCTATCTGTCGCATATCGCTTCCTACGGTCTTATCGTATTAGGGATTTCTCTGGCAGCAGGGTCTATATGGGGCGGGAAAGCGTTAGCATCGGCGTGGCGCGAACGACATGCCGCATGGTTCCGAGAGTTTATCATCCGTCTCAAACCGCTTTTCTACTTCTCTCTCTACATGGTGCCGATGTATTTTGTGCTAATGGAGTACTACCTACAAAGCCTAAAACAGCATCAAGAAGGTAGCCACCGCGGCATGGCCTGGATTTGGGATTACTTTTTGGGCGTTAAGTCAATAGTCTACTTCACCGACTGGCATATCCCTGTTAACTATTTTCTCCTCTTTATGTTAGGAATCTCGATTGTTATCTCTATCTGTTATCGAGTTCACCGCAAGGAATGGGTCAAACAGACTGATGTCTTCTTGCTAATTGCGATCATGTTTACCTATATGTTTATCAGAGCACCATGGGGCTATGGGCCAGGCGGCTGGATTAACGACAGGATCCATATCTATATTCTGCTGATGTTGGCACCGTGGTTTGCTCTGGACATGGGAAAAATTGCTCGTGGTGTTATCGCAGCGTGTCTTATCGTTTTCAGTTTGCTCCACTTCGGCAGAACGGCTTATGACCATGGACGTATTGCGCCAGAGATTGCCGAACTTGTCTCTGGCGCGCGCCTGATAGAGCCGCATACGTCGTTTAGACATCGCAGCGCAGATTGGCATAAATCGGATGCCTTGGGGAAAGTTGAATACGTCACACCGTTTGTACACTCTGTCGCCTTTTACGGCACATACGCTGATGATGTGGTACATCTCCTGAACTATGAAGCCAACTACAACTATTTCCCCGTAAACCGCAACAACTACAAGAGCGTGGACTTAAATTATATCAGCGATGATTATATGGTCGCTTGGTTCTACCCAGAATCTGAGAAATTTGCAGACCTTACGCCTAATTATGACATCATCCATGAGACGGAACATCTCAAACTATTCAAGAGAAAACGATCCGCAGAACCGATACTTGACCTCTGGAATAGGACGGAAGCCGGAAACCTTGTTATCCGTTTCGACATGCAACCCGACAACGGTGAAACAGCACCGAATCATCACCCTATCGGACCAAGGACGATGTACGAGATGGGTAAATTCGGATGGGATACCGAGTGGAATCCCCCGGATTCACTGAGCGATGCCCGGAGATTATCACCCCGCCAAGCCTACCAAGGACCGGCAGCCGCTGGTCCCCTTGGGAGAGACGCTGTCTGGGGCATAGAAGATGCTGCTTTCAAACTTGATTTACCCAACGGAACATATCGCGTAACCAATGTCTTCCAATCAGCAGAAACCGCAACACATGAAGTCAATCTGCTGGCGAACGGCAAATCTATTGTCCGAAAACTGACTGTACCTACCGGTAACAAAAAGGTTGAAGAAATTGACACAGTTGAGGTAACAAATGGTTACCTCATCCAAGTAATTTTCACACCCAAAACACGGATCAGGACAGACGATAAACACAACCACTGGATATGGAACGGCTTTACAGTCGAACAGATTTTTTAATTATTAAGGTTGCTCGGTTTTGTCCGTTGTCCAAAACCAAATCCTTGATTAAGAGTAAGTTTTGTGCAACAAGACAATCAACTGTACTCTTAACAAAAACCTTACACTCAATAGACCTTCTATTTTTCGACAACGGAGAAAAATGAGTAAGGAGACGCTACGAAAAAGTCAATAACCCCGCCCTAAAGGGCGAGGCTTGTGATAGATGGTAGCCAAACCTATAACTATTGCGAGGGTAACTTATTGACTACAGTAATATATCGCGGTGTCTTGGTGTGGCAGTTAGCACAATGTTTCGGATGCTCCCCAAGTCTGATTCCTCTTAGATACTGTGATCTGGATGGGGCAACATATACCCCGTAAGGGAGAATACAAACTTATGTTTGTGCCTGTAAAAACGAGAGACGGACAACAACTCATGCCTATGCACGCTGCGCGAGCGAGAACACTTATCAAGCGTGGCGAAGCGACCCCTTACTCGGATAACGGCATATATTGTATCCGTCTCAACAAAGAACCGTCTGATAGGGATACACAAGAGATTGCTGTGGGTGTTGATCCCGGTAGCAAGAAAGAAGGCTTTACCGTCAAATCAGAAACACATACCTACTTGAATATACAAGCCGATGCTCATAGCAAAGTCGGTAAAAAAGTTGAGAAGCGTCGCGAGTTGCGTAGAGGCAGACGTTCCCGTAAGTGTCCTAATCGTCAGAACAAGACGAACCGATTGGCAAACAAAGAACGTATCCCCGCTGGCACACGTGCGAGATGGGATTGGAAGTTACGTATTCTTGAGTGGTTGTCTAAACTGTATCCTATTACATACGTTTGTGTAGAGGACATTAAAGCAAGAACTCTCAAGAGTGCCAAGAAATGGAATACGTCATTTTCTCCGTTGGAAGTCGGTAAATCGTGGTTCTATACAGAAATAGAAAAGCGATGGAAACTGATAACACTTCAAGGTTGGGAAACCCAAGAGATCAGAGATAGACTCGGGCTGAAAAAATCTTCCAAGAAACTTGCTGAAACCTTTGACGCACACTGCGTAGATAGTTGGTGTTTAGCATATCACACTGTAGGCGGTGCTAATATACCTGACGACACAAGTATATTCTGTATATCACCGCTACCCATAGCAAGACGCAATCTACACAGAGAAGTGCCAAAGAAAGGGGGCATCCGCGACAGGTATGGTGGCACTGTCCTGAAAAACGGATTGGTGAAGAACACACTTGTGAAACATATCAAATATGGATTAACACGGCTTGCGGGTATCAACGCAAAGGGGGAGTTTTCAATCTACAGTCTTGATGGGAAACGCCTCACAACTCATGCAAAACAATCTGATTTCAAAACACTAAAAAAACTAAACTTTAACTATAGGAGCGGTGTTTCCTCCCCCGCCTGAAGACAGGGGTTTCCACACCGAAGAATTTGATGATTAAACCACATGGAGCCGAAACCTTAAACCCACTCTACGTTTCGGATGATGCACAACGTGCCGAACTGACCAAAGAGGCGGAGCAACTTCCGTCCGTCCTGATCTCCTCAGGTGCCGCTGCATCAGCTGTTATGCTCGCATCAGGGTACTTTACACCGCTCACGGGATACATGAACATCGCTGAAGCGACAAGTGTCGCCGCAGATATGAAGCTGCCGAACGGACTCTTCTGGCCCGTCCCTGTGATGAACATCGTTCCATCGGAACAACTCACTGATGCAGTAAAGAACGCTGACAGAATTGCGCTACGCGACCCGAACGTTGAAGGCAACCCGCCACTCGCTATTATGAAGGTTTCGGCAATTGAGACGCTCTCAACAGCACAGAAACAACTCCTCATTGAAAAGACCTTTGGCACCACTGATCCTGAACATCCGGGTGTACCTGCTTTCGCCGATGTTGGAGATAATGTGCTTTCAGGTCCAATCGAAGTGCTGAACTACTCCTACTTCCGCGAAGACTTCCCAGACACATTCCGAACCGCTGTCGAGATTCGCGAGGACATCGCTGCACGCGGGTGGGATACAGTTGTTGCTTTCCAGACGCGGAACCCGATGCACCGTGCACATGAGGAACTCTGCAAAATAGCCCAAAAAGAAGTCAGTGCCGACGGTGTGCTAATTCACATGCTTCTCGGTAAACTAAAGCCTGGCGATATTCCCGCTGCTGTTCGGGATGCCTCTATCCGTGCGATGGTTCAACACTACTTCCCTGAAAATACTGTCTCCATTACCGGCTATGGGTTTGACATGCTCTATGCAGGACCGCGGGAGGCACTCCTACATGCTGTTTTCCGTCAGAATTCCGGTGCGTCACACTTCATCGTCGGTCGCGACCATGCGGGTGCAGGCGATTATTACGGTCCGTTTGATGCCCAAGAGATTTTCGATACAATTCCTGAAGACGCTTTAGAGATCGGGATTTTCCGTGGTGACTTCACGGTGTGGTGCAAAAAGTGCAATGAAATCGTTATGATGCGCGACTGCCCGCACGATGGAGACGATTATTTTAATGTCTCTGGCACGAAGCAGCGCGAGATTCTCGCAGCAGGCGAACCGCTCCCACCGGAAATCGCACGTCCTGAAGTTGCTGAGATTTTGATGGAGTATTATCAGACTGAGGCAAATGCGTAAGTGATTTGTGAGAGGGCGAGATAACCTAGAATCTATCTCATAAATATAAGAGATAATTCCTAATACACCGTGGCACGGGGTCCCCATGCTTCGCGTCCCTTTTATGAGATGAATTCTAGGTCCATCCACAGTATCGCGAGACTATCTCAATTCGGACAAGTAATTAGTAATAGGAGAGATAAGCATGAGCACCTTTGATGTTAAGCAGCCCTTCCTGCAGGATATGCTTAAGAACATAGGAAATGGAAGGATACAACTACCCGACTTTCAGCGGGAATGGGTATGGGATGATTACCATATACGGAGCCTTATCGCGAGTGTATCACAGTCGTTTCCCATTGGAGTAGTGCTGGCACTTGAAGCAAATGGTATAGATATCCGTTTCAAAACTAGGTTCCTTGAGGGAGTAGACTCCCAATATGCCAATAAGAAACCTGAAATCCTTATCCTTGATGGACAACAACGACTGACTGCGTTGTTTCAGGCCCTTATGTCTGGACGGCCAGTCTCTACACAGAATACGAGAGGCAATGAGAGTCTCCGCTCCTACTATCTGGATATGGAAACGTGTATCAAAGACGAGATCGAGCGGGAGGAGGCAGTTCTTTCTTGTGGGGAAGACCGCCTGCTCCAGACAGTCTCTGGGGAAATCATAGACCTTTTACCAGTCCAGACTCTCTTTTCAACCGAAAGAGAGTACACCAATAATATGTTCCCGGTAGACAAGATTTTTGATTCCGCTGCTTGGAGGCGGGAATACTCTAAACATTGGAACCATGACAGTGACAAAATTGAGTTGTTCGATAAGTTTGAAGGTGAGATAATTGATTGCTTTAAACAATATAATGTGCCCGTTATTCAGCTCCATAACGAAACACCCAAGGAGGCAGTCTGTCTGGTATTTGAAAAGGTCAACACGAGAGGCGTAACACTCACTGTCTTTGAGTTACTCACTGCTTCCTTTGCTGTGGATAACTTCGATCTCCGTGACGATTGGGATAACAGATATGAACGGATGAAAGGAAAATTCCCAGTTCTGGAAGAACTTGAGAGTACCAATTTTCTGAGGGCACTTACACTACTTGCTACTAATGCAAACCCAGAAACAACAATCAGTTGCACACGTCGGGACATATTACGGCTGACGTTGGAAGATTATAAAAAATGGGCGGATCAAATTGAGGACGGATTTGTAGAAGCCGCTCGTTTTTTGCATAGGCAGAAAATATTCAACGCGAGAGACCTACCATACCAAACTCAGCTTGTTCCACTCGCCGCGATCCTAGCTAATCTGGGAGATCTAGGAAAGGCAAAAAGGGTTCAGCAGAATATTGCCCGTTGGTACTGGTGCGGTGTGTTAGGTGAAATGTACGGTGCTGCTACCGACACTCGATTTGCCAACGATCTTTCCGAAGTAACAGCTTCGGTGAAAGAAACAACAAAAGAACCAAGGACGGTTCGAGAAGCAAACTTCCAAGAAATTCGGTTACCCGAACTCCGAACCCGTAATGGTGCTGCGTATAAGGGGATTCACGCGTTGATTATGCACAACAGAGGAACAACAAAATGCAGCGATTTTCACACGGGAGTTCCTATTGATGAGAAGATCTTCTTTGACGACAATATTGACATCCATCACGTATTTCCCAAAGCCTGGTGTGATAAACACGGTATCAAACCTCATGACTACAATAGCATTATCAATAAGACCGCCCTTTCGGCAAGCACAAATCGAAAAATAGGAGGTGGTGCCCCTTCAGAATATTTGCCAAGAATACAAAAAGAGGCGGAAATAGACAATGCTGCGATGGATGAGATACTCGCCTCCCATCTTATATGTGCCAATGCTCTTCGCACTGACGATTTCTGGGGTTTCTTTGAAGCCCGCAGAGAAGCACTTCTGGAGGCAATTGAAAAAGCAATGGGCAAAAAGGTAAACCGAGAAGGCCAAGATCTATCGGATACCGAGGCATAACAGAGGTAAGCATACCACAGTGAAAGCCGTTCAATATACCAAAAGCATCCCACGTTATCTCGCGATGCGCTACCTTGGAAAACGGTGGCGAAGTTTCTACACGTCACCCTTTTCCTGCGTGCATCTCGTTGACATCCCGGAGCTGCAGCTGCTAACCCCTGAATGGGTCAAGGTTAAGACTCGACTCAGCGGCATCTGTGGCTCCGATTTAGCGACGATCACAGCAAAGGGAAGCCCCTATTTCTCGCCGTTCACATCAACGCCTTTTGTGTTAGGACATGAAATCGTCGGCGAAATCTCGGAGATCGGTGATGCAGTGGAAGGTTTCCCCGTTGGTGCAAGGGTGGTGATTGAACCTGCACTTTCGTGTGAAGTGAGAGGGATTTCGCCGCTGTGCCATCAATGCCAAAACCTACGCTTCGCTAACTGCGAAAACATTACAAAAGGCGATATTTCTGCAGGCGTTCAGACCGGATATTGTCGCGATACAGGGGGCGGGTGGAGTCGATACGTCCTTGCCCACCAATCACAACTCCATCTCGTTCCTGATGATATGCCGGACGAAATTGCGGTGCTGCTTGAACCTTTTGCTTGTGCGACACACGGCGTTTTGAAAGCAGAATATAACGAAACAGACGACATCTGCGTGATTGGCGGCGGCACTATTGGATTGCTCACCGTCGCAGCACTTCGGATGCTTGGCTACCAAAACCGAATCCTCATCTTCGCCAAGTACCCGCACCAACAGCAATTGGCACTCGACCTCGGCGCAAATGAAGTCATGCTGCCGAATAGGAGCCGATATGCAGCGTTCTGTGAATTCACAGGTGCAGTATCACATCAACCGGAGTTAGGACAACAGGTATTAATTGGCGGTGTGGATGTCACCCTTGATTGTATCGGCTCCAGCGTCACAATAGACGACGCGCTCCGTTTCACACGGGCTGGCGGTAAGGTCGTTTTACTTGGTATGCCGGGGATACCCAAAAATATCGACTGGACCTCGGCCTGGTATAAACAGCTGCGCGTAGACGGTGCCTACACCTACGGACTTGAAACATACAATGGTGAACAGATTCATACCTTCGCCCTCGGTATGGGGCTTCTCCAAAAGATGGGGGCACAATTACGTCCATTGGTAAGTGAACGCTTCGCACTGCGAGATTATAAACGCGCCATCCAGACTGCTCTGAACACAGGAAGAACCGCCACAGTGAAAACCGTATTTGACTTGCGGGATTGATTTTTCAATTGTTTGCTGGTGGGTTTGAAACTTCTCTGTGATCAACCAATACACATCTCCTATGACACCTCCTGCCACCTCGCAGAATTTTCCGCAAGCGTCCCATTCTACCTATAATAGTATCACAGTGCGGAGTGTCCTCATCGGCATGGTGGCAGTAATATGCCAATGCCTCGCCACTCCTTACAACGATTTCCGCGTTGGCGGCACCTATCTCGCAGGGAACCATCTGCCGATCGCCGTTGTTTTCGTCATGCTGGTCTTCGTACTCGGTATTAATACACTTCTCAAGCGACTGAAGCCCGGCACCGAATTGCAAGGCAGTGAACTCCTTATCATCTGGGGGATGATGCTGGTCGCATCAGGTATCCCATCTTCAGGACTAATGCGTTATCTCGTCCCGCTCGCTGTGAGTCCGTTCTACTTCGCTACACCCGAAAACGAGTGGATCACGCTTTTCCACCAGCATCTCCCAGATTGGATGGTCGTGAAAGATCCAAAAGCTGTCTTCTATTTCTACGAGCAATTGCCGGATGGCAACCGAATCCCGTGGCATGCATGGCTGAAACCGATTGTCGCGTGGAGCGCGTTTGTCTTGATTTTCTATTTTGTCACCATCTGCTGGACAGTGCTTCTCCGAAAACAGTGGGTAGAACACGAACGGTTCACCTTCCCGCTCGTCCAATTGCCGATGGAGATGTTCCAACCCGCGTCAGGCAGTGCGCTTCTGAACAGGTTTTTTAAATCACCGCTGATGTGGTGTGGTTTTGGAATACCTGTCATATTGCACGGGTTAAAAGGATTACACCTCTACTTTCCAGCGATTCCGAGTCCGTCTGTATATTTTCCGATCTCCACATTTTTCACCGAAAAACCGTTATCCGCTTTGAACTGGTGGCCCTCCGTAAACCTGTTTATTTACCCTTCAGTCATCGCTATCGTCTATCTGCTCACCCTCGAAATTTCGTTTAGTTTTTGGTTCTTCTTCCTGCTCGGCAAAATGGAGACGGTGTTTATCTACGCGACAGGTTCTAAAGTGAATCAGTGGAATTTCCATCAAAACCAACAGATGGGCGCGTTGTTAGTCTTTATCGGATTCATCCTGTTTCTCGGAAAACGCCATTTTGGACGCGCATTTGCCACCATCTTCGGAAAACGCGTAAGCACCGACACCAACGAACCTTTACCTTATGTCTGGGCGGTAGGTGGTATGATTGTCGGTATCCTATTGTTAACGCTGATATGTAGCCTTGCGGGGATGAGTGTATGGGTTGCACTTTTTATCCTTGGCATCTTCCTTGCCATCACAACAGTCGGAACGTGGATGGTCGCGAATGGTGGTTTGATGTTTATCCTCTACTCCTTTCTGCCGGGTGAATATCTCATCACGCTATTCGGTAGTGCGCGTGTCAACGCACCCAGTTGGACCTTGGTCGCGTATGAACGGGTTTTGATGTTCGATATACGGGAGATCCTGATGCCGAGCGTGATGAACAATTTCAAACTCGCGGAGCCGCTGCGTCTCAAACAACGTCCGTTCCTGCTTGTGATGGGTATCGCCATCGTCTTGGCAATGGGTATCTCCTACTATTCTTCCATAGACCTCGCTTATACACACGGTGCAGTCAACTTACAGCACTGGACCTATATGATCTCCACAACCACCCCATTTAACCGACTCACGAGTATTCTCCAACACCCCACTGGCATTGAATTAGAACGACTCGGTTCGTTTATCTTCGGTGGTGCGATGATGTTCGGGATGCTCTGGATGCGGCACCACTACCTCTGGTGGAAACTACACCCGATCGGTGCTCTCATGATGACGAGTTATGCAACCTACTGTTTTTGGGGTTCATTTTTCATCGGTTGGTTTCTGAAATATACCACTCTTAAGTTCGGTGGTGTTGCCCAATACCGTAAGCTCCGTCCGCTTATTTTAGGGGTTGTGTTAGGCGAATGCTTCATCGGCGGCATCTGGATCATTGTTGGACTTATGACCGGCATCGGCTATCGGCTGCTGCCCGGTTGATTTATAGTAAAATCCGAAAATAAGTTTACACTTGTCGCATCAACTTTGTAGCATAGGAGACTGTTGGTTTCCTGTGCATCTTCCGTAGCAATCTTCCGTAGCATAGGAAACCGTTGGTCTCCTGTGGCACTTTGTAGCGTAGGAAACCGTTAGGTCCGTAGGTTGGGTTGAGCGGTAAAACCTCAGGTCCCTTGTGTTGCTACCCAAACAGCAGTTCGTCAAGACTCGCTTCCTATAAATAGATAGAGCGAAACCCAACAAACCCACCGCTTTGAGAAAACATCGTTGGGTTTCTCTCGGGCTTTGGGCATTCAGGGAACCCCTGGATGCCAAAGTTGATTGGCTATGGTTGCTTTTTCGGAGGCATCCGTTCAACCCAACCTACGGTGGTAGCAGCGTTTTTCTGTGAGTTGCGTGGCTATGTGTAAGTTGTAGAATAATTCCGAAACCTTTGAAAATTCAACCCAAATGGGATACGAATTGTCCAAACCTTAGTATAACTGGTACAAGTCGTAATACATCGTCATTTTTGATATAAAAAACAAAAAAATTGACATTTGTGCGAATTTAAGATATACTTAATACATCAACACAAACGCGATTCGGTAATCGGATGCAGATGCCTCTTAAATTTTCCAAGAACGCAGGTGATATCTGGCTTCCGAGCCGTTTTTGGTAAAAAATCGCGTTTGGGTCAATGGAACATAGATTAGTAAAGATTGGTATGGTAAAATGGGTGCAGTTTATTTAACGCGAAACTCACGTAAAAGTGAGATTCATTCCTCTAGGAGGTTGAACGGTATGAAAATTATGATGGTATTAGCAGGATTTGTGTTGATGATAGCTTATTGTGTTATCAGCACGAGCGACATAGCACAGGCGGAGGAAGTCTTGGGAACAGGAACGGATTCGCTATTAGGAGGAGACCTAACCGACCCAGAAGACGATGGTGCGCCTGACTCAGATGAGGGTTACAACGCCATTTTCTCAGCCAACGAGGAACCTGGATTCGGGGGCGGGGAATTTTCGTTTAACGTCTTCGATAACCTCCTTGGCCCCGGCAATGACAAATGGTGCTGCGGACTTGGGGGCGGCATTCCGGATGAAGGTCTACACGTGACAGCTGAGTTTGAGGAAGCGTACGCATTGACACACTTCACCTTATCTTCAGCGAACGATGTTCCTGCGAGGGACCCTACAGTGTGGGAGATTCAGGGGTCGAACGATGGCGAGGATTTTACGACTATCTTTTCTCACGACGGGGATGGCTTTTGGGATCAGCGACTGCAAGTCGTCCTTTTTGAGGCAGGGGCAGATTTCGAGGTTCAAACCACCGGGTATCGGTTTTTTCGGCATGTTACTCTTGACACCGCATCGAACCCGGCTGGAGCGTACTTTCAAATTGGCGAAATTGAGTACTTCGGCGATGCTAATTTGACCGCCGTAGACCCTAAAGCCAAGCTCACAACCACATGGGGAAGCATCAAAAACGCCCGATAAGCGCAAATATCAGATATTTTCTAAATCGGCTTGAATCCAGTAATAACTTGGTTTGAGCCGTTTTTCATATCCGCTTGAAACCGTGACTATACTGGGGAGGACCTTTTTGATTATGAACCGCGAAAATCTTCATGCTCATATTGATATGGCAGTTGGTTAAACATGGCGGAGATTGAACTCTCCGTGCTGTCTCGGCAATGTCTTTCAAGGCGGATAGCCGACCAAGCCACCTTAAAGCATGAGATCCAGACATGGCAAACCCGAAGAAATGAGCAATCTGCGACTGTAAAATGGCAGTTTACGACTGACGACGCACGTATCAAACTCAACAAACTATACCCAGCAAAAAATGATTGACATGGCACTAGAAGGCGAAATCATTCCACCGCATATTTTACAGGATATATTCCCACAAAAAGAGTTTTCAGGGAAGAAAATTCTTATTCACCGGGATGGGAATCTGCCGGACTCGGAAAAAGAGGCACTGATGGAATGGGGAAATCAAATCGGTACTACGTTTTACTTTGTTGAAGTTATCAAAAGCGGAACTCCTCGTCTTTATGCAAGCCAAGAAGGGAAAATCGTCAAGGCACCAAAGGGGAGCATATTTAAACTGGGTGAAAACGAGGCATTGCTAGTTTCATCAGAATTTCCTGCAGGTTTCAAAGCAACTCCTCAACCTGTTCGTGTTTGTACTCATCCACCCTTTCTACTAAAACATGCCCTGCACTCTGTTTTGTCCTTAACTTTGCTTCATTATGGGTCTATTCGACTCCCCCGCTTACCTGTTACTATCCACTATTTAGAACGGCTCGGTTCGTTCATCTTCGGTGGTGTGATGATGTTCGGGATGTTCTGGATGCGGCACCACTATCTCTGGTGGAAACTACACCCGATCGGTTCTCTTATGATGACGAGTTATGCCACCTACTGTTTTTGGGGTTCATTTTTCATCGGTTGGTTTCTGAAATACACTACGCTCAAGTTCGGCGGCGTTGCCCAATACCGCAAACTCCGTCCGCTTATTTTAGGTGTTGTATTAGGCGAATGCTTCATCGGTGGCATCTGGATCATCGTCGGGTTCATGACCGGCATTGGATATCGTCTACTACCCGGCTGATATAGCGTGAGTCCTATCAAACTAAGTTCACATGGGTTTCTGAAGTTTAACAAACATATTGATATTTGCTTTAGAATATGTTAAAATATAATTATGACAGATAATCTTATTCTTTCTACAAAAAGTTTAACCCATTTTAAGGAGACAACCATGGAGAATAACGCACCAATGACTCGCGAAGACCATTGGAGTCGTCCGGTGGCTATGGCTCCCGACGGGCAGTGGATCTCTTTACGAGAAGTGGTAGACGAAGAACCTGCACGGTTTTCATTTATCCAATTGACCCCTGAGCAGCAATCAAAATTGGTTGCGGAACGCATTCAACAACGCCCCAAATTTGATGTAGGTATCTTGGGGCTGGGGGTATTTAGCAAAAAGCGTGCCATTAACGAAGTACGGGCACGAACGCGTATAGGGCGTACGCTAATTGAGGTTGAACAGCGAATGATTACGCGCTTGATTGAACGGGCACGCCAAGGAACTCTCCAATCTGCCAAATAAGAACGCTAACTCGGACAAAAGACAACGTATTGAATCGGGAACTGATTTGAAAATTCTTGCTATTGATTCCAGTTATGATGAGATCACACAAGCCTCTTGTGTTTATCGAAATCGGCACGTTTATCCTTACTTGAAATCCAGAGGGTTTGAACTTGTACGTTGTCAAGGACAATCAGCCCGTCGTATCTATGTTCAACCGGAAACATGTCGGGAAGACATTGTCTACATGACAGGTGTAGGACACGGTCTTTATACGACATATATGGGAGAACATTGTGACCCTATTTTTGATATAGGCAAATATCAACCCCAAGAATCAGATAACAAGGTCGTTCACTTTTTTGCCTGTCAAACCGCTGCTGAACTCGGTACAGACTTTGTCAATAATGGATGTCTTGCCTACTTTGGGTACGATGAAGACTTCATTGTTTTGATGCATGTTTCCGATGCTTTTTTTGATTGTGATTCTGAAATAGATCGAGCGTTTGCTGACGGTTTAACGGCAGAAGAGGTGTATGACCGCGTAATTGCCCACTATAATCAGAAAATACGCGAGTTGGAAGATGGCGGACACGACGATGCGGCTGCTGCTTTAGAATACAATCGTGACCATCTCTGCGCTCCCTCCGTCCATCCAAAATGGGGCGACAAAAAGGCAAGAATTGTATGACTATTGAGAGTGCTACGAAGAAGCACCTGTCCCTGATGGTAGGTACTTTGAGAACCCGGATATTATCAACACCCTCGTCCGTTTACCATTCATACACATCCCTTAATAAATACTATAGTTTCCTTGTTTTCGTCCAAGCACATGGGGATCCAGTTGATCAATGAAAGGCTATCAATCCGAGTCCGTATCTGCTTTCAAGAGGGGTTAAAAGGTCTCAAATCACAACAGCCTACCTTTGAAACCCTTATCATAACTGGACATCAACTTTTTCAAGGACTCTTTGGTGCCGGAAAAGCGATAAAAATCGTGGTTTTGGTTTCCTTTTTCTCTCAAAGGTGTGTAGAAGTTCTTTGCCACCTTTTGAGGTGTTGTTTTCTCAATGCGTGTGTAGGTTTGTGCGTGATTAGAGCGAGTATGGTTTCCTACACTTATTGGACAAAAACAAGGTAGTTTGGACAATTCGTGTCGCGTGTAAGTTGAGTTTTCAAGGGACTCTGTATTTTTCCGCGAGTTTCGCATACGCATGGAACTTTGAGAAAACTCCCGCACTCCAGCAATGTAGAAGATACAACCCAAAATCGTGAACACCTTGGCGGACGAATGCGAACCGTCAACCCAAATCGACCCGAATGTGATGAGCAAACTAAAAATGAAATCCTACACGAAATTGATAACAGGTCTGCATTTTTACGAAGCGAACAAGACGCACGTCGAAACACGGACCGACTCGTTTTAGATGAAATTATCGCCAAAGTTAAAAATGCAGTGTTAAATGCAGACCCACCAAACTTTAACGTCCGAGACCTCATCGGTTTTCAATAGACTATAGTTTGGAGAATCTGAATACTATTGCCACCTATTCATCAACAGTCGGAGCCGCTTTCACCGAAAACCTGTCTAATATTACGCGTTTTCTTTCGTTGATCCACCGCATAGAAAAAGGCGTGTCAAAACAGAAAGCGCAGCCCCAGCGGGGGTTTTTGCTTGGGTGTTTTTTCAGAATGTTTATAGAAACGCTATCGCCCCCCAAGGACAGGTTCCCCAGCGGGGCGATATGTGTATAAAAAAGATGCTGAATTTCGACAGATGTCTAAGGTATTTCTCAATATAGTTTATCACCTAAACATTCTAAAAAATTGTCCAAACTATAGTAATAAATAGCCCAAAAATCTTGTCAGACAACGACAGACCCGAAACTGCACTATTTCGTGCAATCTGTTATGAGATTTGCACTATTTGGTGCAATTCTTGTGAAGAAAATCAGTAGAGATGCGATATAGACTGGCACGAAACTTGCTGATAACAACTATAGTGTGAAATGTCCTAAATCTGATAAAAAATTTGCACATTCCCATAAATTATGCTAAAATAAATTGGTGATTGTAAAGCCATAAGAACATCAATTGAAACCGTCTCAGGAAACGAGTTACCCTGTTTAAATGAAATATTTTACTTACTTTGGAAACCATCTCGTCAACGCGAAACTACCGGATAATTCGGAGGTCTACTACGCCAAGTCTCCTCTACCGGGAATCAAGCGCGCCGCACTGAGTGAACACACGCAGCGCGCCTTTGAAAACCCACTTGAAATGCCCCCGCTGCGCGAACTCGTCAACGGCAATTCAAAAGTACTCATCCTGTTCGACGATAACTGTCAACCGTTTCCAGCCACCAAAAAGCCTGATTTGCGGCAGATTATGATTGAAACGCTCCTGAAGATGATGTACGGGTACGGTGTGGAGAAAAAGAACATCCAACTGATGTGTGCCGTGGCACTACACCGAAAGATGAAGGAACACGAACTCGCCTATATGCTCGGCAAAGACATTATGGACGAGTTCTACCCGCACCAACTCCGAAACTTTGATGCGGAGGATGCCGACCAGATTGTTGAGGTAGGACACACAGAAAAAGACGAAATCGTTGAGACCGATAAAGCGGCCCTCGAATCCGATCTGGTGATTTATGTCGATATGATACAGATTCCGCTCAACGGTGGACATAAGTCCGTAGCAGTGGGTCTTGGCACGTATAACTCCATCGCGCCACACCACTCACCGCACATGACAGCGGAGAGCCCGCACGTGATGCAACCGGAAGGTTCACACATGCACGCCTGTATTGAGCGGATGAGCCGACTCATTCAGAAAGAGACCCCCATCTTAGTTCTCGAAGCAGCAATGAACAGTGCGCTCTATCCGTTCCATCTCCGCTACGTTGGTAAGCACGACCGTGATTGTAATATCGCAGAGCGGGTACTAAAAACCTTTACACCAGCGACTTTATCCCTTTTGCCTGAAACGTTGCGGTACAAAATTCTCAAGAGTGTACGTACAGACTACGAACCGATCCAAGTCAACGCTGGTGACATTGATGCTGTCCATGCGAAAACGTTGACATCAATGAAAGAACAATTGGCAATAGACATCCCACGCCAGTTCAGCACGCTGGTATTCGGACTCCCCGATATGAGTCCTTATGCTGTTGATGCACGTATCAATCCTGTGTTGGTGGTGAGCGACATCTTGGGCTACGTCTTCAACTGGTTCTACAATAAACCGATCATCAAAAAGAACGGCGTTGTGATCATCATGAACCCGACGTATGAAATATTCCACGAAGAGTATCACGTCGCCTACAAACAATTCTATGACGAAGTCCTTGCTGAAACAACGGAACCGTTTGAGATGCAACAGAAGTTTCAGGAGAAATATGCAAAAGATGAATATTTAATCGACTGTTATCGGAACAAGTTCGCACACCACGGCTTCCATCCGTTCACCGTCTGGTATTGGGCGACGTATCCGCTGAAATATCTCGCGAAAGTAATCCTCGTCGGTCCAAAGGAACCGCGGGTGGCACAGCGGTTAGGTGTTGACTGGGCAAAGAACTTAGACGATGCCCTCGCAATGGCACGCGAAATCTCCGGTGATGATGATGTTGTTGCCTTGACGATGCCGCCGTTTTTCTACGCAAACGTCGGGAGTTAGGACAAAGGAAGTATGTATGCCTCCAAAAGTTTACGTTGAAACCTCAGTTATTGGTGCATACTTTGAGGAGAGAAAAGATGTTGTCTCGGCTTCACAACGTTATTGGTCCCGTCTTTGGTGGGATCAAATCAGAAGCGAATATGATGTGGTAGTTAGCGAAGCAGTCATTAACGAATTAGCCAATCCGAACTACCCTTACTCACAGGATACGGTTGCTTTAGTAGAAGATATACAACACGTTGAGTTTGTCGGTGAAGCCTATGACATTGTCAACATTTACGTTACGCGAAAACTGATGCCACGAGATATTTTGGGAGATGCCCTGCACCTGGCTCTCGCTTCATACCACAAATGTGATTACTTACTGACATGGAATTGCAAACACTTAGCGAATCCGAATAAATTCCAGCATATCCGGATTGTGAACACAGCGTTAGGGTTGTATATTCCGGTGATTACTACGCCAAACCAGTTAATAGGAGACCCCAATGATTAAAGATTCCCCCATTGTTGAAGATACCCGTCGTGTTCGCCGCATGATCTCCGAGAAATTCGATCATGATATTGATCGCTATATTGCCTACTTGCAAAGTGAGGCAGCTTCACGTCAAGCGAAGAAAGCCGCTCAAGGGTCGAATAGTAGTGAAAATAGCGTCGCTGACGTAGAAAATCAAGAGCAGCCACATAAGGAAATCAGAGTTAATTGAACCCACGAACTTCCGAGACAAAAAACAGAGGAGTATATGAAAGAGACAGACATATTGATACCCACAAGCACCATCGGCAGCTACGCGCCACCAAGTTGGCTGTGTGTAACACTTGAGGCAATCGGACGCGGCGAACTTGGCGAAACCGATATTAACGAAACCTTTGACGATGCAGTCCGAACCGCTATCGCTGATCAAGAACGCGCGGGGGTTGACATTGTTACAGAAGGTGAGATGCGCAGGCAGGACTTCGTGCTTGGTTTCTATGAACGGCTCACTGGATTAGAACAGATGCCCGCTCCGAGAACACAAGGACCCGACGGACACGATCAGCGCGGCAAATGGCTGCCCTCTGTTCCCCTTACAGCACCCGATGGACTCGGCATCCTTCCAGAATTTGAATTTGCGAAGAACGTAACGACAAAACCGCTCAAAGTAACATGCCCAGGCCCCTTCACGCTCTCAGGACGCATTCAGACGGGCGGACTCTACAAAGAACGCCTTGAAGTTGCTTACGCTTGTGCAGAGATTATCAATACGGAACTCCGCCAACTTGTTGAAGCAGGCGCGGAATTCATCCAGTTAGATGAACCCTCTTACGCCGTTTATCCTGATCGACCGCAGGAATTCGTGAAACTTTTCAACCACACGGTTGAAGGTTTAGGGCGTAGCTCGCAAGCCCATATTGAACAGTCTGCCAAGATTGGACTGCACATCTGTTTCGGAAACTATCGCGGCAGGGCAGTCGGCAAACGTTCCTACCGTCCGCTCTTCCCACATATCCTCGATGCAGCGTTTGACCAACTCGCGCTGGAGTTTGCAAACCGAGAGATGGCAGAAATCGCATTGTGGAGCGATTTTCCGAACGATAAAGAACTCGCCGCAGGACTCATTGATGTCAAAAACTACTATGTAGAGACCCCAGAGGATGTCGCGGCACTGCTCCGAGAAGCACTCAAGCATGTGCGTCCCGAAAAACTTGCTATTACACCAGACTGCGGTTTCAGCCAAACGGCGCGATGGGCAGCTGCCGCTAAACTCAAAACAATGGTAGCTGGCACTGAAATTGTCCGCAGTGAACTCACAGGAACAGCGTCCTGATAAAGGTTAAATAAAACCATGAACACGAACAAAAAAATGCCCACACCCGAAGAAATTGAAAAGGAATTCCAAGAATTCTGGCAAAAGAAGTACGGCGGCACCGTCCGCTTGATAAACGCGACCACTAACGCCAACGAACCCACACCTGAAGGAGAAGCAGAGGAACCCGAACCGAAAAAGACTTTCGATCTGAAATTTGACCTCAAACCGAAAGAGATTAAGAAGTACCTTGACCGGTACGTGATTAAGCAGGACGAAGCAAAGAAAGCACTCGCTATCGCTGTCTGCGACCACTATAACCACGTTCGAGAATGCCACGAAAACCCTGATGCTGCCGATACCGACTACTCAAAACAGAACATTGTTATGTTAGGTCCGACCGGAGTCGGCAAAACTTATCTTATCCGCCACATCGCTAAACTCATCGGTGTGCCGTTTGTCAAAGCGGATGCCACCCGATTCAGTGAGACAGGTTACGTCGGTGCCAATGTAGACGACTTAATTCGTGAATTGGTAACACAAGCCGATGACGACCTTGAATTGGCACAATACGGCATTATCTACCTCGACGAAGCGGACAAAATCGCAACACCCCCGAATATCATCGGACGCGATGTGAGCGGACGCGGCGTGCAAACCGGACTCCTTAAATTGATGGAAGAGACTGAAGTCGATCTGCGTGCAGGAAACGATGTCGCCTCTCAGATGCGTGCCGCAATGGAATTCCAGAAAAGCGGCAAGGTCGAGAAAGAAGTCATCAACACGCGGCATATCCTGTTTATTATCAGCGGTGCGTTCACCGGTATGGAGAAGATTGTCAAGAAACGCATGCATCAAAGTAGAATCGGGTTCAACGCTGAAATCGTCAGCCAAACTGATGATGTCACACAGTATCTTGAGGATGTCACACCCAAGGATTTCATCGACTTCGGTTTTGAACCTGAGTTCATCGGGCGACTCCCTGTGCATGTCGTTTGCGGTGAACTTGCAGTAGACGACCTTTTCTATATTTTGAAACATTCCGAGGGATCTATTATTCGGCAATATGAAAACGCGTTTCGTGCGTATGGAATCACAGTCCTGTTTTCAGAGAGCGGGTTACGCCGAATCGCCGAAAAAGCCATTGAGCAGAAAACCGGTGCGCGTGCTTTAATGACAGTCTGCGAAAAGGCTTTGCGGAATTATAAATTTGAGCTGCCTTCCACCGGTGTTGGTGAATTCGTTGTTACTGACACGGTCGTCAATGCCCCTGATGCCGAACTAAAACGGATAATTAAAGATGCCGATTACAACCGTAAAACAATGATGCACGAGCAGATTCGCCGGTATGAAGCACAGTTCTATGCTGAACATCAATTGCAGATTCAATTCGATGACGAAGCAACTGCTCTGATCTGTGAACATGCGATTGCAGACGAAAAAGCGGTCCAGCAGGTCTGCGATCAACTCCTTGAAAGTTACCAGCACGGTTTGAACCTCATCAAGCAGAACACCGGGAAATCCACGTTTACCTTTCCAAAAGCTGTTGTGGAAAATCCCGATCAGGTGCTTGAAGAATGGATTCGTGCGTCATATACCACAAAACGTTGAATAGGATTACTTATGGGACAAGGTCCCTATGCTAAAATTATGAACACTGAACAAAAAAGACCACCGCGACCAGAACCGGTAGACATTCGGGAGGTCGGTGCCCCGATTGATGGGGAACCGCAGGTTAGCGACCGGCGACTGTTCCTCCAGCTCCATGTCTTTGAGGACTGCTCAGACCGGTTATTCCTTATTGAAGCACTAGAAAAAAGCAGTCTAAGTGCAGTACTATACGACGATTTCAACAACCCAACAGGGATCGGTGTGCTTTTCATCACAGAAGACCCCACGGTGTTAGTAACAGAGGTGCGAGACCTATTGGCAGAATTCCAACACGCTGCAATTCTTACATATCGTCCAGAAATGACGATGATCGGTCGAACCTACGCAAGCGGCAGAGAACCGAATTTGGAAGAGTGGCTCCTCAACAAGCCTCGCCAAAATGCCTTGAACCCTGATTTCCCGTGGGCAATTTGGTATCCGTTGCGCCGAAAATCTGATTTTTATCGCCTTGAACATCGGGAGCGTGGCAGGATTTTGGGTGAACACGCTATGCTCGGTCGCAGTTACGCCGCCGGTGGATATGCAAGCGACATCCGATTGGCATGTTTCGGGTTAGATACGAATGACAACGAATTTGTTATCGGATTAGTCGGAGCCGAATTATATCCTTTATCGCGGTTGATACAAGATATGCGCGGAACAGAACAGACGACCAAATACATCGAATCACTCGGTCCTTTCTTCATCGGCAAGGTTCGGCAGCGATTTACCGCGAGTTTTATGTAACCTCACCAACAACTGAAAACTGATTGCTGACAACTGATAACCCATGAGAAACATTCTTGCAGTTTGCACAAAAGAACTCTACACCTATTTCGTCTCACCGATTGCTTATTTCGTCTGTTTTGTGTTCATAGCGATTACGGGGTTTCTTTTCTCTAACCTGCTCATTAGCGCAGGTATAAATCGTGGGACTGGTGGATACGTAATGGAAGTACTCTTCGGGAATATGGCTATCGTGTTGCTTTTTTTTACGCCGGTGTTGACGATGAAACTCTTTGCGGAGGAACGGAAATCGGGGACAATTGAACTCCTCCTCACTTCCTCGATCACAGATGGACAGGTAATTCTCGGCAAATTCCTCGCCAGCTTGACACTGCTACTTGTCATGCTGGGCTTGACGCTCCTGTTCCCGCTATTGACGCAACGTTTTGGTTATTTGGACAGCGGTCTTCTGCTAACTGGTTATCTGGGTATCATCCTCATCAGTTCGTCCTTTCTGGCATTGGGTCTATTGATGTCGTCAATGTGCAAAAATCAACTCGTTGCCGCACTCATGAGTTTTGGGATTCTTATAACATTATGGGTAATCGGTTCACTCTCAGCCCGCGGCGGTTCCATCGAAAAATTTCTGAGTTATCTGTCGTTACCTGAACACTATGACGATTTTGCCCGCGGCGTTGTCCTTCTAAAAGATGTTGTCTACTACGTCAGCTTCACATCTGTCTGTCTGTTTGCAACGTTCAAGTCCATTGAGTCATCAAAATGGAGGTAGGAGATGGCTAAAAAAAGCATTGCAGGACCTCTCTTTGGGCTTCTTACGCTGATTTTTGGATTCATGGCAATCGCGAGTTGGATTTTCGGAGCGTGGCCTGTCTTTTGGATCTGCCTGCTCCTCGTGCTGTTCTCACTCGCTATTTTTGCACGGTTGCGATTCTCAGACTTTGTAAACTTCTTCGTCAGTCGTCAAGCGCGTTACGGTGCGAACGTTGCATTGGGGGTCATTGGGGTCATTGGTATCGCTGTTTTCGTGAACGCTATTGTCGTACAGCGGTTCGACAAAAGGGCAGATTTAACCACAAACCAACTGTATACGCTCTCGGAGCCAACACGTAAAATTCTCAAATCCCTCAATACCGAGATTCGTGTGACCTCGTTCTTAGGAGCAAACGTTCCGGCAGCAGTCCGACAACGTACGCAAGAGACATTAGAACTCTATCAGCGCGAAACCGAATTTTTAACCGTCTCCCACGCAAATCCTCAGATTGACATTCAGCTCGTCGAAAAGTATAATATTCTCAGAGATGGAACAATAATTTTTGAGAGTCAAGAACGACAGGAAAAGGTAACTACCCTCGAAGAGCAGAAATTCACAAGCGCGCTTCTCAAGCTTGTCCGAAACGAAACAAAGAAGGTTTATTTTCTCGTTGGGCATGAAGAACACGACGTTGACAACTTCAACAATACAGGATATAGTGAAGTGAGAACGGAGCTCGAGAATCAGAATTACGCTGCAGTTCCTCTCTCACTTCTGACCCAACCCGAAGTCCCAACAGATTGTGAGGCACTTGTCATTGCCGGTCCAAAAAACGCTTTGACTCGCCACGAAATCGAATTGGTGTCAAAATATCTCGCGGAGAATGGAAAACTTCTCCTGTTGCTTGACCCATCGGCAATTTCTGCTGAAGACGTGAATGGAGAGCTCGTTCAACTCATGAAAAAATGGGGAATAGATATAGGAAACGACGTGGTAGTTGACCGAGCGAGGTTCGTTTTCCAGTTAGGACAGACTGCACCAGCACCAATCTTTGAACCACATGACATTACCCGATCCACTATGGGCACGTTAATTCCATTCCCGGTTACCCGCTCTGTTACGCCGCGAGAAGATCGGAAAGCCACCGTCAGTGTAAAATCTCTCGTGAAAACTGCGAGTCCAATAGGTGTGAGCTGGGGTGAGACGCATCGCGAAACCGATGGAACTCTTAGAGACAACGACTATACACCGGGAACAGATAGACCGGGACCTGTGTCAATCGGAGTCGCAGCTGAGCAGAAAAATGAATCTCGCCAGTCAGATACAAATTCGCAAAATGGAAACACTGCGGCTGAAACGACAGGAAGTCCAACCCGAATCGTTGTTTTCGGGGATTCAGACTTTGCAACGAACGCCTTTTTTCAACCAGCAAATCGTGATCTCTTTTTAGCTACAATTAATTGGCTCACATTAGAGGAAGATCTCATTGCTATCCGTCCAATTGATCTGCGTCAACAAGCCTTGCGTGCGATGACTGTCCAAGATATCCGTCTTGTGCAGATAACCTCTGTCTTTCTGATTCCTTCAATCGTCTTTATTGGTGGGTTGATCGTCTGGTGGCAGCGCCGCAAAGGAGAGAATGCGTGAACTTCCGGACAACGCTTATTATCATTGTTCTCCTTGCAGGCATTGGAGGTACATACTACCTGTTTTTTCAGGAACCGTCAGATAAGACAACGGCAAACGAAAAACCGCCGATTCATCAGGTCTACGGCGTGACACGCGATGCGGTTCAACAGGTAGAAATAGCGTTCGCAGATGCGGCATACCAAAACCTGAAATTGGTGAAAGACACAACGGGTAACTGGCGACTCACCTCCCCATTTCAGGCGGATGCAGATGGCGAGAAAGTCAGCCAAATGTTAGATGACATCCTCAACAAACGCGTCAAGCAGACCCTCGACGTAACGGAGTTAGCACAGTATGGATTGGATACGCCGAGTATAACCCTCTCGCTTTGGACAGGAGAGGATTCTCCAACAGCAACCTTTTTGATCGGTAAAAAGGCGATTAACTTTTCTGTCTATGTGAAAGAAAAGTCGGAAGTGCATATCTTTCTAATCGAATCCAGTGCCCTTGATGATCTGACAAAATCCCCGACAGACCTCCGCGACCGGTCAGTTATTAAGTTCAATCCAGAAACAGTTTCAAGCATTCAGTTTGAACATACGGATGCAGGCTCTGCTTCCCGATCAAGCACGATTAATTGTGAAAAACGAGACGGGACATGGCACGTTATACACCCGCTCGAAGCAAAAGCAGATGCCCAAGAAATTGAGACCCTTCTTTCGGAATTGCGTTCGCTAAAAGTGTCAACCTTTGAAGCAGATGGTGCTGATACTAAGGCACGGTTAGAAAAGTCCGGCTTAGATGATCCACGTATTCAGGTGGAACTCACAGACGGAGATAACACTTACACACTTGACATCGGTTCGATAGTTCCGTCTGAGAACGACACACAGGGACGCGTCTATGTCAAGGCTTCCGTTTATCAAGATGCCGTCTACACTGTTGCTGAAGATATCTATCATCTTCTCAATAAATCTGTTTTTGACCTGCGCGATAAACGGGTTATTGACTTTCAACGCACCGATACAATTCGCATTGAAATCAAACAAGATACAGAGACGGCTGTTTGCACTAAGAACTTTGATAACACATGGGAATTGCAAACGCCGACAGGTAAAATAAAAGCAGACGCTGAGGCGGTGGACGATCTACTTTTCGGTGTAGATTCCCTTGAAGCTGCTGCATTTGTTGATGATTCTACCGGAAACCTTGCATCGTACGGATTAGCAACATCATCAATCAAGGTCGCGTTCACGCAGCGCGGTGAAGAAGAACCAACCGTTCTACACATCGGGGACTATACACAGGACGGAACTGTCTATGTCAAAGCAGAGCAGTCTACACAAGTCAGCCGCGTTAAACGCACCTTAATCGATAAGATTGCGCAAGGCACAGCATGGTTACGAGATAAACAGGTCCTCAGCTTCCATATTGACGATGCAATTCGACTTACATCAACCTTGCCTGGAGAATCCGCTTTCACATGTCAACGTCTGGGGACTAACTGGCGGCTAACCGCACCGGTACGAGAGGATGCAAACAATGCCGAAGTGAACGCTATCATCTACGAACTTGATGATTTGATGGCAGATGTATTCGTAGGGAGCAAATCCACACCTACCGATACTGCCACAGGTTTCGACAAACCGAATGTGCAGCTGACCATCGAACTTCGGAATCAGAAAGTATATACCTTGCAAGTTGGAAACCAGGCAAATGCGTCTGGGAGTTTCTACGCGCGGCTTCAGCATGAACCGAATTTAATTTTTCTGCTCAATGCAGAACGCATTCCAAAACTGAAAACAACGCTTGAACTGATCCGTACTTCGGAAGAGTAATGGTTGAACGCTATGCAGACGTATATTATCGCAACCGCTTATTTTTTCTTTATTGTTGAACTCCTTATCATTACCCGATCTTTTTTCTACGCGCGGCGCGAACGCAACGCGAGACGACCGGACTATACGCCAAAGGCGGCAATTATCGCACCGCATTACGGATGGAATACTGACACAGAAGAACACGTCAAAGGACTTTTGCATCAAGACTACGCGGGCGCGTACGAAGTTTTCTTCGTCACACACCAAAAAGCGGATTCGGGACACGATGTCTCTTATCCACATCTATGTGAAATTGCCGAACCGCATCCGAATGTCCACGTGCTATTAGCACCGAACATTGTTGAAAACGACCTGCCACGTTCGCAAAAGGTGCAGAATCTCCTGACAGCGATCGAAAAACTTCCAGACGATATTGAAGTTATCGCATTTGTGGATGCCGATGTCGCTATCCGAGAGAATTGGTTAACGCTGCTTGTGAACCCACTCCAAGAACCCGATATAGGAACAACTGTCGGCGGACGGTTCTATTTTCCACAAACATGGAGTATCCCATCCTTTGCAGAATCAATTTGGGTGAACTTCCAGATGAGTGTACAGGGCGACCATCTGTACACAATGGTATGGGGTGGCTCTAACGCCTTCCGACGTGAGATGCTCGAAAAAGCCCAAATCCTTCAACGTTGGAATGAAGCAACAATCGAAGATTTGAATACGACGCTTGCAATGCGAGATGTTAAGCACAAGGTGCATTTTGTCCCGGACTGCGTAGCGATTACGCGCACCGCCAACCGGACATGGCGCCAGATTTTTGAATTTACAAACCGGCAGGTGATCATGACGTTTCACATGGGACTTTGGGCGCAATGGTTCGCAAGTCTCATTATCTCTCTACCGAAAGGCATCTGCGTATTGGGTTCTCTCCCGTTTCTATTTCACAGGAGAGAATTACTACCGGTTATTTTTATCCCTTTTCTGGAGGCACTCAGTTATCGCTTTTTTTTCAAAAACCTACCGCGCTGGCTCCAAGACATGCCAAAGGTTCGGCAAACAATTGGTGTCTCCTCATACGTGGCTTCAGTCGGGATATTCCTCGCGGGTCTTAACGCCGTATATGCCGTATTCCAACGCAAAATCACCTGGGGCGGCGTGCGATATGAAATTCTGTCGGCGACAAAGTGTCGGGTTTTAGGCACGGTAAAACGAAAACAGGAAGACAACGTTTGAAAAATGGTCGCGCACAACATTTGAAACATTCTTGATTTTTTTTTAAAAATATGGCATAGTATTCATGAAGGGCTTTTTAACAGCAAGTTTACTGTTATATTTTCAAGAGGAGTGAAAAATGAGTGGAGACAAAGTTATCAAGTCAGAACAAGAGTGGAAAGAACAACTCACAGCAGAAGAATTTAAAGTGACTCGGAAGAAAGGGACAGAACGCGCCTTTACGGGGGAATACCACGATTCTAAAGAACAGGGCACCTACCACTGTATCTGTTGCAGTAGCCCGCTCTTTAGCTCCGAAACCAAGTTTGATTCAGGAACAGGATGGCCCAGTTTCTGGGAATCTATCTCTCCCGAATCTATTGAAACAAAATCGGATCGTAGCATATTTTTTATGCCTCGCACCGAAGTCGTCTGTAGTCAGTGTGACGCACATCTCGGGCACGTTTTCAATGACGGACCGCCGCCAACAGGCAAGCGTTACTGCATGAATTCCGCTGCACTCACACTGGTAAAATCAGAAGACGCATCCTAAATCATACAGCTTAAGTAATATCGGTTATCAGTTAAGAGTTTGGTTTAGAGCAATTCAGCATTTTTTGATGGACACAAGTGATCGGTAAATTGTCAGGGGAAACTTCTTAACGGATAACTGACAACTGATAACTGATAACTGATAACTAATAAAGGAGAAGAGATGGCACTACGAAGTCGAATCTCATCAAGATTTCTTGTCAATGAACTCGCCACCGCCATGTCAGAGGACTGGGGGACTTCGCGCAAGTTCATGCGTTACCAACTCGCTAAAGAGAGTTTTAATTGGCGACATCCGCTCGGCGCAAAACACGGTAAAGGCGATGCTATCGAATTGGTAAGCCTCCGCATTACCGATATGTGTAATCTCCGTTGCCACTCTTGTGGACAATGGGGCGACAACGGTTACCTCCATGAGTACTCCCTCAAAGAACTCAAACAACGCGAAGTTCCCGTTGAAGTTTATAAGAACCTCGTAGATCAGATTGCCGATAAAGGCTGGTCGCCGGTGTGGTACATCTGGGGCGGCGAACCGATGCTTTACCCGGGAATTATCGAATTGATGCACTACATCAAAGAACGGGGAATGCCTATATCGCTCGTTAGCAATGCGACTAACATCGCAAGATACGCTGACGATATTTTGGAAACCTGCAAAATTATCTACCTGAGCGTTGATGGACCGAATGAGGAAACCCACAACACGCAACGCCCCGGTGTATCTGACAAATATGACAACTTCAAGGATGTCAAAGCCGCTTTAGAAACGCTGAGCGCAGAAAAGGAAAAAAGGAACATCGCATTTCCTTATATCGTCCCACTGAGCTGCGTCACAATGTATAATATTGATGTTGTCGTTGATCTGTACAAGTTCACGAGTCAATACGCAGATGCGCAAATCTTCTATCTGACGTGGTGGATAGATTCCGAAGCCGCGCAGGAACACACGGAAGAATTTGAAAAACGCTTCGGGTTCAAACCGCAAACGCACTACGGTTGGATAGGCACGTGGAAAGACTTTGACCACGGCGTAATCTTAGATCGCTTTGAAGAGATGGAGAATCTCTCCAATGAACAACGGCGCTGCCCGCCCATCATGATGCCAAGGCTAAATACAAAAGGCGAAGTCCAACGCTATTACACCGATCATGAGGAAACCTTTGGGTACAACCAATGTGTCAGTATCTACATGACAATGGAGATTGATAGCAATGGCGACGTTAGCCTCTGCCGCGATTACCACGACTATATCATCGGCAATATCAAAACGGATAAAGTTGTCGATATGTGGAATAACCAGAAGGCAACGAAATTTCGACAGTCCATAAGTAACGACGGCCCTATGCCCGTATGCCGACGGTGTTGTGGTTTGATGGGATATTAGTAGTTTTCAGTTTTCAGTAGTCGGTTATCAGTTACAAGAGGCATTAGATGTCCCAAATATCTGTTTGAAAATCTGATTTCACTTGGAAGGGATGTAAGGTGTATCATATGTCCATTAACCGAGAACTGACAACCCATAACATATTAGAGGAGACGCTATGCAAATAGGTTTACGTATTCCCGGCACAGCCCGTCAATTGCCCTTCGCAGATTTCTGCAAGTGGTGTGTAGATAACGGGTTTGATGCCGTTGATATTGGAGAAGTCACCCCCGAAATTGTCCAAACGGCGAGAGATGCCGGTCTTGCTATCGGCACTGCGGATCTCCCCGGCACCAGAGACCTACTTAGCACTAAAACATCTAAACAGAAAGCCGGTGCTTCTGCAGCGAAAGCCGCCATCGAAGCCGCCGCTGATAACGACGTTCATATTATGTTCTGTGTCTTTGTACCGGAAGATGCCAGCCTCGGCAAGGCAAAAAACTTTGATATTTGGAAAGAGACCGTTCCACCTATCGCCGAATTTGCCGCCTCCAAAGACGTAACGATAGCAGTGGAAGGATGGCCCGGTTCCGGTCCCGATTACCCCGCGCTTGGCTGCACACCGGAGATGTGGCGTGCGATGTTCGCAGAATGCGACTCCCCGGGTTTAGGACTCAACTACGACCCGTCACACCTTGTCAGAATCGGCATTGACTACCTACGCGCTCTGAACGAGTTCGCGGCTTATGTTAAACACGTCCACGGGAAAGATACTGCCTTTGATGAAGAGGCACTCTATCTGCACGGCAATTTGGGACCGAGTTTCCAGAGTGCACGCGGTTTCGGTGAAGATTGGTGGCGTTATACCATTCCGGGTGACGGCATTGTGGATTGGCTGAGAGTGGTGCAACGCTTAGAAGATGAAGGTTTTGACGGTATCGTCAGCGTGGAACTTGAGGATTACCGTTATTGGCGAACGTGGGAATCAGAATCTGACGGCTTACGTCGCTCACGCGAGTTTCTTGATGAGTTTGTCCGGTAGTCCGTCCTGCTTTTGCGTAGACGCGCACAGTCGTCTATACAGCAGCACAATTAAGGAGAAATTGCCATGAACGAACTTCTTAATATTGGCATGGAGGCTTCACCTGAGAAGTATCTCCCTCACTTAATCACAGAAGAAGAACGCACCCATTTTGAAGAACAAGGCTATCTGTATATCCCAAATGCGCTCTCTACAGAGATGCGTGAACACCTTGTATACGCCGTAGATACTTTATACAACAAAGCACTCGCTACAGGCAGAGCAAAGCCCGCTTCACACTGGGGCTGGTCGGATTTCTTAGGTGCCGATGATGCACTCTTAAATCTCGTTGACTTGCCGACGACGTTACCTAAAGTCTGGGGCATCTTGGGATGGAATATCTACTTATACCACGCGCACATGCACGTCAAACCGCCATCACCTTCGGATGCCGAAGAAAGTGAAGGATGGCTGGAATGGCACCAAGACAGCGGGCGCGTCAACATCGAAATGGAAACCCATCCGCGTCCGCGTTTGTCCCTGAAAGTCGGATACTTCCTCACTGATGTCTCTGAACCCGGACGCGGTAACTTCTACATCCGCCCGGGTAGCCATCTAAAGTCAGATATGTCTGTTGCAGAATATGAGATTAGCCGTGACCCGCGTGAAGCAACCGCAGACGATGTACCTGATGATGCAATGCCGGTCTGTGTCGAGCCGGGAACCGCTGTTCTATTTGACAGGCGACTCTGGCACTCGCGCAGTCCGAACCACTCGCAGATGACTCGGAAGGCACTTTTCTACGGTTATGGGTATCGCTGGATCCGTCCCAAAGACGAGATGACAGTTGAACCACTCTATGAACGCTGCGATCCGATCCGTCGCCAGCTGCTCGGTGCTGCTACCAGAAACAACGGACGCTACATCCCTTCCGAAGACGATGTGCCACTGCGAGGATGGCTCATCGAAAATCTCGGCGATAACCCAGCGTATGCGATGGGACCTCGGCACGCCTAAGCTGTAATCCCTCAGGGCGAGGTTGCATACCTCGTCCAATTCTCTCTTCTCAATCTACAAGACAAAACTTCGTGCCTTAGCATCATACACTTTACTTTCCCGCTACACAATTTTTCAGAAAATTTGACATTTCCGCTATAGTTAGGGTAACATATCTATATCTTTTATTTAACGGAGATTAACAGAGAAGGTCAACTTAGGGATGCTATTCACGGACAGAAAACCGAAGGTCTACATTGAAACCACAGTTGTTAGTTATCTAGCCGCACGTCTCAGCCGAAATGCCACGATAGCCGCTCGTCAACAAGCGACTCGACAGTTTTGGCATGAACACGCTGACAGATTTGATTTTATTACTTCAGATGCAGTTTTGGACGAGATTGAAGAAGGTGATAAAACTTTAGCTCAACGTCGAATCCATCTGTTACGCCCCTTAACTGTGTTTGAAACAACACCCACAGCTTCCCAACTCACTCAGGCATTACTTGATTCAGGAGCTGTTCCTCAGAGTTCACAGACCGATGCAAAGCATATAGCCATTGCCGCCGTATACAATATTGAATACCTTGCAACATGGAACTATAAACACATTGCCAATGTGCATAAGCGGCAACATATCGAACAGGTCTGTAGAAATAACGGTTTTCAATCTGCGATTATTTGCACACCTGCAGTGTTAATTGAGGTAAACTTATGAAACCCGATCCTATCCTCGAAGAATGCTACCGCATCAAGGAAGAATATAGTGCCCAATTCAAGGACGTGCAGTCTTTCTTTGAACATTTAAAGGCTCAAGAGAAAAAGCGGAAAAAGGAGGGCTGGAAATACGCCCCTCCACCGCAATACCTTGAATTCAGCGTCACAGCCGAACATCTTGAATTTGTGATATGCCGCGCAAAACAGGCAGGCAATGCCCCGCAAATCATTGCGTTGCTTAAACGGCTCAGAACCGGACTGATAACCTGCGTAGCAGCAAAAGATAGCACCCACATCGATTTTGGTGAAACTTTACAAGTAGAAACTGCTCGCGCCCTCATACAGGATTGGGCGATTGCAGCCATCCGGTTCGCCCTCAAAGAAGACACCGACTTGCAATCCGAAACCTCTCCGATTGCACAAGAGGTTTGTCAGATTTTAACAGCATGGCTGCCAGACTTTGTCGTCCTGAATTTTACGTTAGAGCTCTCTGAAGATATGCAAATCATAGCGAAACCGATCGTCGGTGCCGACACGCGAGAAAACCAAGCGTACCTCGCGAGCGCGCATCTTGAAATAAGAATGAAGCGTGGCGAGATACCAGAAGGCTTAACGCAAATTCTGAATCGCTTCAAAGTCTAACAACTTTACCTGCAGGATACAACCTTGTTCTTTGCGACGCGTCACCCTGCACATATTTAGGAGTGTCCCTATGAAGACTGTATCACTTATTTGCATTTTGGCAGCACTCACCGTATCCAGTGCATTTGCCGCACCCGAATGGAAACCTTATGACGACTTTGAGGGAGATTTAGACGCAATTGATGAAACCCCCGGACAGATACCGGATCTCGGCACGAAATGGGTTCAATTTGTCCCTGAAAATCGCTTAGAAATGGGCATCAAAGACGGCACGTTTCAGATGAAAGTCAAAAGTCCGGGAGGTCGTGATCCCGGTTTCAAACTCGTTTTCGGATGGGATCCGCGTGACATTCTCGGCATCCAGTTCACTGTGAAAGTCGCTGAACTCTCTGATGCCGGTGGGTGGTTCGGGGTGCTGTGTACCAACGAGGAACCGAACTGGAAGAACCCGAACTGGGTTTTCGGCATGTCGCCGAGTCATCAACACAATTGGGGTCCCAAAGGCGTGTTCGGTTCGGGATCCGTCGGGCAACTCGGAGGTTGGGAGGCATTCTCATACGACGACATCCCCGAAAACACGAATATGCTCCGAACGCTCCGCTTGGAATGGAACGATGCGAAGCATGAAATGGCTGTCACGGTTGATCCGGGTGAAAAGACTGAGTGGAAAAAGGACGATATTTCCTCTAACGCCGACTTAGGCGAATTTCCGTGGTGGAGTATATACCTCACAGCCGACCAAGTAGTTGAAGTCGCTGTTGACGATGTTTTCGTAAAATCGGAGAGTCTGCCGTATCCCGTAGAAGCACGCGGCAAATTGGCTTCACGTTGGGGTGAAATAAAGTTGGTGGATTAGTAATCATACGCCTAAGTACTAAGGCAAACCGTCAGCACTTAGCAAACCAAGACCTCTCAACACCGGAGGGGAACAACTAAATGACGCGCTCTCTTGATTATTGTCAAATTTCTGGGTATAATTAATATTATTAACTCGCGCATCTCAATCTCCATCGGCGTGAGTCTTGCTAAATATTTAAAAAATAGTGGAACAAAATGGAGGAAGAAGTGGCTAGAAAAAAAATCAGTGTTATTGGTGCAGGGAATGTCGGCGCAACAGCGGCGTTCCTGATCGCACAGAAACAACTCGGGGATGTCGTCATGATAGACATCGTGGACGGAGTCCCGCAAGGTAAAGCATTGGATATGGCACAAATGGGTCCTGTAGAACTGTTTGATGCCGCAATTGACGGAGACCTGGACTACACCGCAACCGCAGGCTCCGATTTAGTAATTATTACATCAGGTTCCCCCCGCAAACCGGGGATGACACGCGAAGATCTGTTGCAAACGAACGCCAATATCGTCGGAAGTGTCACAGAAAACATCGTGAAACAGTCGCCAGACTGTATCATCATGATGCTTACCAACCCGTTAGACATCATGACCTACCACGCATGGAAGGTTTCAGGATTCCCGTCAAATCGTGTCGTTGGGCAGGCAGGCGTGTTGGATTCGGCACGGTTCCGTTATTTTATCTCACTCGAACTCGGCGTATCTGTAGAAGACATCCAGGCCCTCGTCCTCGGCGGACACGGCGATACGATGGTTCCGCTCCCACGTTATACCACCGTTAACGGTATCCCGATTCCGCAACTCATACCGGAAGACCGTATCGAAGCGATGGCACAACGGACGCGCGACGGCGGTGCTGAAATTGTTAATCTCCTCAAAACGAGTGGATATTATGCCGCGGGTGCCTCGTTGGCACAGATGGCGGAAGCCATCATTCTGGACAAGAAACGACTGCTGCCCTGCTCGGCGCACCTCACTGGACAATATGGTATTGATGACCTCTATATCGGGGTTCCAATCAAACTCGGTGGAAACGGCGTAGAAGAGATTCTCGAAATCGAACTGACTGAAGACGAACTCGGTTCCTTACAGCATTCCGCTGCAACTTATCGGGAAGGGATTGCATTGCTGGGGTATTAAGTAATCCGGTAGCCTCGTTTTCGCGTTGAAAGAAGCACAATCAAAAAGATCGTAACAAAATAGGTGGGCTAGCACATATGCTCGTCCACCTTTTCTATGGTTGAAATCCATAAGGTGTTGCAAGAAAAAAGCACCATAGGCATCAATTTAGTGATTTTTGACAGGGTTTTAGCAACTGTGGATATAGACATGCCGCCCTTACAGGGAGACCTGCGGCTTTGCTCGAAAATGCTGCTATAAACATGCCGTCCCTACAGGACTAAACAGGCATTTTGAAGTATACAAGGTTTGGGTCTAAGACTCGGCGCGGTTAGAAACCGCACCATAGGTGTCAATTTAGGGATATTTCGCGGTATTTTGTAGGAATGTCTCTACAGAGGTTTCCGCCCCTCTGGGGCTTAGGTGTTTAGTTGATGCAGTTTCTACACAGATGCCGTCCCTACGGGACTAAAGAGCGATTTGGGTTATACAAAGTTTGTGCCCAAGACCCGGCGCGGTTTTAAACCGCGCCTACCGGACCTGGGGACCGAGGCTATTATTTTTTTTAAATTGACACGTATGGTCTCTGCGATGGAGGCACAGACTGACAGTCTATGCTACGGCAGAGGGCTCTCAGCGGAGACATTTGCCCATTTCTAAAATTGTCCAAACTATCCTATATTATAGTAAAGCCCACAATTAATTATACATCCCAAGCTTGGCGGGGTTAGGAAACCCCGCCAGCGAGGATGGGGTTTTGTGTTTTCTAAAGTGCCCACATATTTTCGGGCTTTACTATAAACTCTCAACCTCGCAACATTGCCTTAAGTGCTTTATCTAATGAAAATTTAAGCCGACACGAAAAGCGACCTCGGATCTCTCAAAAGAAAACTGTAAGCCACCGAGTGCTGTTACCGTCGGCGACAATTCAATCTCTATACCGATTTCTCCAGCGAAGTCTCCATAGTCCGCTGATTTTTTGAAAACCAAATCCTCTAATTCTTCAGCAAATTCTGCGTTAGTTTCTGAAGTCTCCCAAAATCTTGTATAAGATAAGGCGAAAAATGGGTACATCACCTGTCCAGATTCAGTTTCCAGACGTTTTAAAACGCCAGCTGCACCTGAAAGTCTAAGAATGCGTGAACGTTCAAGGACTTGATTCGTAGACTCTTGAACAGATCGGAAGAATACAGCCCCAAAGTCCCCTCTCCAAAAATATTTTAAGCCGGTATCTCCTAATGGTTTGACCTGCACTATACCAATCCCACCAGTAGGTGCTGGTGGAACAGCCGTTGCATCTGTCAATCCGACACTAACTTGGAAAGAAAGTTTTAGGTCATTCTCAATACCGTAGTCAAGATTAGCACCAATCGTTGTCGTATCTCTCGGTTTCGTAATACCTATATCATGTTTACTGAGAGCAAGTCCAAGCGAGGTATCCGATGTAGACAACTCATATAAACTTGCCTGAGAATACGCGGTAACTGGGTAGAGAACAAATATCAAGGCCACACAAGCCCATTGCTTTAACAATACATAACTCCTTCAAAATAAATAATACACTTTCCGAAATTATATCCTGCATGGATGCCTAATAGAAAGTGTAAAAAGACTGCGCAAACTACCTATGTTTTGTCCAATAGTACCAACATTTCGTATTGTTGGAAAAGTGCCTTGCAAGCAGTAGAGACGTGCGTTATCATAGGATATAAAGGGTTGAGTCGTATGCCAACGACCTGCTTGCCTTCAAAGCAGACTTTTCCGGGGATGGCGAAAACGTCTCGCCTGAGTCGCTTCAGTCCTCGGGCTTGAAGCATCTGTCGGACAGTATGCCCTTGGGATGCGCGCTTTTCCGAAGTCTCGCCAGACGAAGCGACTGCCTCTGTGAACCACGTTTTCATCCAAATCATCAAGTTATGTGAGAGTTGCGCCAGCAAGAGCAAAACTTGCTGTGCGATAAACCCTGACTTTCGATATTTTCTCAGCGACAGTGCCTGATAATCTTGACAGAACGAGGATTCCGGCGTGCCACTGCGTTGGTCATATTCAAGCACGAGTTCTGCGAGCGTTGCGGTGGTGTCGGTTGAGATCAACACGGCATAACTCCAAGTGCCATCTTTTTTCGGTGTTCTCACAGCGACTTGCACGGTTCGCCTCGCATATCGATGCGGCTGTTTCACCCACCCGGCTTCTCTCCCACGGACACCTTTGCGCGTTGGCACAGACACCCAATCCTCTACGGTTGCCACTAACTTCTGGATCCGGCGCGACGTATACATCTTCCCAATGAGTTGGTAACCCCGCCATAATGCGTAATTGATATTAGCGTCTGTGCCAAATCCAGCATCAAAGCGGAGGCGAACTTCGCTGCGTTTCTCAGGCGTATCAAGTGCCAGAGCGGTCTCGAGTTTGCCAAGCATCGCCTTGAAAACCGCATCACTGCGGGTGTCGCCCGTGTATAACTGATTACAAAGTATCTCTTGAGTATCACTGCGCATCAGCCGCGCCAACTGACGCGTATAAGTGTTCCGCTTTTTCGCGACATAACCTTTCTTGGCACCCTCGGCATGCTTGCCAATCGGCAAGGCAGAGAGGTCTATGTCTATAGGCACCCCCGTTTGAGACGCTGAAGCCCCCGAAGCAGCAACGCCATGCTCGCTGCTCATACTTGCTAAAGCCGTTTCAAGTTCTAACACGGTGGCTTCTGTCGTCGCATCTAACGTCTGTTGGATCACTGAGGCATCCGCACACCTTTGATACCCAAACGCCTCTAATAACGCACGGTCCGGACGCACCTTCGTATTGATCTCAGAAACATTCTCTGCCCCCGACAGCATCCCTAACACCACAAAAACCAACTTGTCCGTCGGACGATACACCACCGTCTTCTGCGGAATGTTGACGTACCTGTGAAGATGCTGAAACACAGATTTCGACCGCAACACTTTACCCAGCGCACACAACGGCACCTGAGAGGAAACAACCCATTTTTTACGATTGCGCTTTTGCCGTTTTTTTGCTATACTCTTTTTTGCCATTGAAGACCTCCAAAAAGGTTTAGGTTCTAAACACTTATATCATAACCTTTTTAGAGCTTCAATGGCACGTTATTTCTACTTTCACACACCCTAAAGCAAGTAATGAAATCATGCCTCCATTGGACAAAAACAAGGAAACTAACAGTTTATGCTACAAACTCGTCTTTCTCGTTATACTCTGATTGAAATATTTCCAATTAGAAATAGTATAGGAATGTCACTCTGCAGAGAGTCAGCCACAAAAACGGTAATTTTAGAGACCTTAGCAAATACTACCTTATGCTTTTTGTGCAACCATACTCGAAAGGATGCCGAGGATCCTGTCGCACCGCTCAATCGTGTAGGTTGCCATATCAATGTGCAAACATTTTCCCTCCAATTTGAGAAACAGCCAATCTATTCCTGTCGTGGAAGCCCCATAAACGCAAGGGATGTCATTTCCTCTTTCGGCATTAAAACGTTGGGCGGCGAGCATCTCAGCGACACATTGCCCGAGTCCAAGTTTTATGTCAGCATTTTTCGCTTCAACAAGGATGAGGACGGGTGCCTCCACATAAAATTGGTTTGGAGACAGACTTACTAAAAAATCACATACACCCGTCAAGCCATCTTCGGCATCAACGCTGAAGTCAATCCCAGAAAAGAAACTAATGCGGCGATCAAAGTGATCAAGGAGTTCAACCAGAATATCAGCGACAATCAGTTCCGAACGGGCTTTTTCGGTACTGATTGCGGTAGCTAACGATGCCTTTTTTTCTAATGCTGTTGTGAGATGAGCACTGGGAGGCACCGTTTCTATTTCAGCAAAGAGTGCCGCGGATTCAACGATTTCAAGTTGAAACGTTGTTACGACTGCTTCTAGCGTAAAATCGCTATAAGCCATTGAGTGAACCTCCCGTATGGCAGCAAGCCATTGCCAACTTAACTTTTCTTCTCATCCTCGTCAACGACTTCGTATTCAGCGTCAACGACTTCATCACTATCTGCGGGTTCAGCTGTCGGGTCAGCAGCACCGGAAGGATCTGCCTGAGCATCTCCCGGATCTTCACCCGCTGTCTGTTGGTACATCTGAGCGGAGACTTCATGCCAAACCTGTGTCAACTCGTCCGTCGCAGACTGGATTTCGGCGTGGTTATCTGCCTCTAAAGCCTGCTTGACCCGCGCAACGACAGCATTCACCTTCTCCTTGGAAGCATCGTCTACCTTGTCGCCGAATTCGTTCAGGTTTTTCTCTGTTTCGTAAACCATAGAATCGGCATGGTTGCGAGCTTCAACTTCCTCTCGTTTCTGCTTATCCTCTTCGGCGTGCGATTCAGCATCTTTCACCATCTGTTCGATCTCGGCATCGGTAAGCCCAGAGGATGCGGTAATGGTAATCTTCTGCTCTTTACCGGTCGCGGTATCTTTAGCGGACACGTTAAGGATACCGTTTGCGTCAATATCAAACGTCACTTCAACCTGCGGCACGCCTCTCGGTGCGGGGGGTAGCTCACTCAAACGGAAACGTCCGATGGTTTTGTTGTAAACCGCCTGTTCCCGCTCGCCTTGAAGGACATGCACATCAACCGATGTCTGGTTGTTCTCAGCCGTCGTAAATATATTCGATTTCTTGGTAGGAATCGTTGTGTTCTTATCGATCAACCGTGTGAACATTCCGCCGAGTGTCTCAATCCCAAGCGAAAGTGGCGTAACATCTAATAAAAGGATGTCCTTGACCTCTTCATCACCTGCGAGGACACCGCCCTGAATTGCGGCCCCGATGGCGACGACTTCATCGGGATTGACCCCTTTGTGCGGTTCTTTGCCAAAGAGTTGTTCCACGGCTTCCTGCACTTTGGGCATCCGTGTCTGCCCGCCAACAAGGATGACTTCATCAATCTCAGAGGGTTGCATCTCAGCATCCGCGAGTGCCTGTCGGCACGGCTCAAGCGACCGTTGGACGAGATCATCTGTAATCTGCTCCAGTTTCGCGCGAGTCAGCGTCAAGTTAAGGTGCTTCGGACCGCTGGCATCAACAGTGATAAAGGGCAAGTTGATGTCCGCCTGCAGCGTGCTGGAGAGTTCACACTTTGCGGTTTCTGCTGCCTCTTTCAGGCGTTGCAACGCCATTTGATCACTACGGAGATCAATGCCTTGGCTACTGAGGAATTCCTGTGCCATCCAGTCAATCACTGCTTGATCAAAATCGTCTCCACCGAGGTGTGTATCGCCGTTCGTGCTTTTTACTTCAAAGACACCATCACCGATTTCCAGAATAGAGATGTCAAACGTGCCACCCCCAAGGTCATAGACGGCAATCTTCTTGTCGCCTTCATTTTGCAACCCGTAGGCGAGCGATGCGGCGGTAGGCTCATTGATAATCCGATCGACTTCTAATCCTGCAATCTTGCCTGCATCTGCTGTTGCCTGACGTTGGGCATCATTAAAATAGGCAGGCACGGTGACTACCGCTTTCGTAACTTCCTCTCCGAGATACGCTTCGGCAGTCTCCTTCATTTTCCGCAAAACCATCGCGGAAATTTCCGGCGGCGAATAATCTTTACCATCAATATTTACGGCGACATCGCCATCTTTGTCGGCTTTTAATTCATAAGGAACACGGGAAGCATCGTCCCCAATTTCGTTATGCTTCCGTCCCATGAACCTTTTAATCGAAAAGATTGTATTTTGAGGGTTTGTGGTAGCTTGTCTTTTGGCAACCAGTCCGACTGGACGCTCCCCTTCTTTAGTAAAACCGACGACAGAGGGGGTCGTCCGATTCCCCTCTGCGTTCTCAATCACCTTCGCATCGCCGCTCTCTAAGACAGCCACACACGAATTTGTTGTTCCCAAATCAATTCCAATGACCTTGCTCATCTCTAATTTCTCCTATGCGTGAATAATTTTAAGGTAGACACAGCGCGGTCGCAACGTGTCCCTCTGTATTACCATAAATCTTATAATTACTAAGGACCTTCAATTGGCGCGTCCCAAAGAACACTTACCAGCAAACCATCAATAACCGCCACCGCACCAGAAAACAAATTGGCAATATCTCTCCATGTCCTGAATAACCTGCAATATCTGTGCCAACATTAATCGCTCAAAACAGCTGAAATTCCTACTGAATGTCTGCCAAATTGGCAGAGTCTTAAAAAGGTTGTGGCTTCACAAGTCAATTTGACTTACCGCGCACCCCATATCTCTGTTTGAGGGTCCCCCATGTGGTTGGCAATTTTGCATCGGGGTCAACTGCCAAAATATCTTGAATACCCCCTTGAATCTCCTTGATTTCAGCCTGTGAGAGACCACGGTTAAAGAGCGCGAACTCATCAATATCACCATTATAGTAGCGATTTAGCGCGGGAGGTTCCTCAGTACCAAGCATCAGTGGTGCATCAATCGGCACAAGTTTATCACCGGTCTTAGGATAATCTATCAACACCTCACCATCAAGATAGATTGTCCACCACTTCCCGCTCTGAAATGAAACGGCAACATGCTGCCATTTATCTTTGACGACATCACGTGGACTTTGTGCAGGCACATTACGCCCACCTGTCAACTTCCATCCCATCCATATAAAACCGTCCGGATGCAGAAGGATTTCAAAAAATTCCTGTACATCAGGTCCCTTCGCCGCGATAAGTTGCCACGTACCGGGTCCCGCCTCCAAAGTCGGTTTAATCCAAGCGGCAATCGTGATTCCGTCGGTAAATTCAAATGCAGTTGTTAATCAATACGGGCGGATGTGAAGTACACCCGCCCTTTTAAGCACTAATGTATACCTCTAAGCAAAGGGGAATGTACCTTGATACCCGCGGGGTCGAGAGACGTGCCAAACGCCTTCATACATCGGGGTTACCTGGTAATGACACACAACATTGCTCCGTTCCATATCGTCACGTTCTTTCGCGCCTTGATGCGGGATATGGTTGATGAACAGCACACAATCCCCTGCTTTCGGATACAGGATAACGTGTTCTTGCGCTTCACACCACGCTTCAAATTTAGGACGATCCAACGGATAGAGATGCAGTGGTTCTGACAGATGTCCACCTTTGATGAACTTAAGATGCCCTTCACCTGGGGCGTTATCTTGAAAATAGTACGTCGTGTTAATCCCGACGGGTGCCATCGCAAATGGATGTTCTTGGACATACCGCTTTTCTTGCCAGTAGCCGTAGAAATCCATGTGCCACTCTTGGAGGTACGGACCTGGGTTGATATGGGCGCGTAGACTTCGGAGCTGACACTGTTTGCCCATTAAACCTTCAAGGTAAGGACGGACACTCGGATGCCCGACGAGCGGTTGGTATGTATCGGGTTCGCGGTCAAGCAAACTATCAAACCACATGTTTCCGACAGCGTTTAAGCCTTCTTCCCAACCCTTTTCTCGTGCGTAGTTAACGCGCTGGCGGATATGTTCCGTCTCTTCTGGTGATAATGCTTCCTCTATTAAAACGAAACCTTCCTGTTGCAGTTTCGCGAGTTTATCTTTCATGTCTGCCATGGTCTCATCTCCTTTTGAAGATTCAGAGTTATTGATGGTATTCTATGTGCTTAGGTAAAAGGTGTCAACTTTAATTGCCAGCGAAAAGTTTGACGAACAAACCCCAACCACTAATCCCAGCAAACGTTACAAGCACAGCTGCAGAAACTAAGGCACCGATGAACATGAACGGACGCGTCCGATACGCAGCTGGCAGTTTGGCGTTCAGGTACAACGCCACAAGCATCATCAACGCGATTGAAAAATTCGCCAAAATAAAGCCAGCGATCTGTGTCAAAATGTCAAACGGAATGTTTAACCAGATCAACACCATTGTTGTAAGGAAAATATAGAGACAGATCCATTTGCGAAGCGTATCGTAGTTCCATTCGTGCTGGGGCCAGATCGCCTGAAAGAACTCTTGCATCACCCGTGCGTAGATCTCTGGAAGTGCTTGTAGCGTTCCCCAGAGTGCGACAACGATACAGATGTAGTAGACCCACACGAGCGACGCATGGATATTTTTCCAGACGCTTGCCTGATCAGTGAGCAGACTCCAGCCCTCAAATGTGCTTTGCGTCCCATACAAAACCGCAGCACCAGAAATCATGAACGCGCCCGTCACGATGAACAGTACGATCGCACCCATGCCGACATCCCATCGCAACGGTGAAAGGATCTGTCGGAGTTGGCTTACTCTTTGAGGTTGTTCAGGGAGATAATCAATTCTATCACGGTCCGCGGCACGCTGACGGATAGCGTCGATGCTGCCATGTGCCGTCATCCCCCAGCGGTGAATGCTCACCCAATTTGCGTAGACGACGTATCCCATCACAGAACCGCCGACGTAACCGAATGCCGTTGCCATTGTCAACAACGGATTTTCAACCGTATCCTTCGGTGTCCATTCAGGAAATTCAGGCAGATACCCAAACCGGAGACTCCCAACCAATGCCTTGCCAAAATCGGGACGCACCATCAATGTGCCAATAATTGTTCCCACAACGAGGATAGCACAGATAATGAGTTGCTGCTTTTCTAACTTTTCAAAGGAGATGCGTAAACCGAAAAGGAGCGCAAGCGTGATGAAACCTGACGTGATTAGGTTTTCCCAAACGGGTTGGGAGACCCCCGAAGGTAAGGTATCCTTCAACAGAAAATGGAGGAGTGCACCGCACGGTTTACCGATCGGTACCCACGCTAAGGGCGCGCCTACCATTTCAAAGATGACAATCGCAATGAGGAGCCATCCACGCGGTCCGGGGAGTTTCGCAAGTCGATTTCCGATATATTCGCCGCTAATGGCGGTATAACGTCCGAGCAGATAAGTGACAAAAACACCTTTGACAACACAGCTGAGCAGCACAAGCCAGAGCAAGTTGTAACCTGCCCATGCCCCTGCACGGACAACAACGATTGTTTCGCCTGCTCCAATACTTACTGAAGCAACAATCGCCGCAGGTCCAAATACTGACGCAAGTGCAATAATCTTTTTTAACGACCACGGTTCAGTATAAGGACCGGTGACTGGAGGAATGTCAACATGTTCAGTATTTTGGGCTTCTTCTGTCTGCATAACAGTTCCCTAATAGCGATGAGCGGACTCAGGTGAGCCCGCCCATTGCTATATGCTCTATTCTAAAGGTTCTAACGGCTTAGCATTCCCAAAGATAGGGGTCGGTGCGTTACCGGGTGCTGCCCACCGTGCAGCGTTCGATATCACACGACGCACGTTCTCATCGTAATAGATCGGGTACGTTTCATGACCCGGACGGAAATAGAAGATTTTGCCTCTTCCGCGATAATAACAGCATCCACTCCTGAAAACTTCACCACCGGGGAACCAACTCACGAGAACGAGTGTGTCGGGTTCAGGGATATCAAACGGTTCGCCATACATCTCGGCGTGCTCAATTTCAAAGTATTCGCCTAAGCCTTCGACAATTGGGTGTCCGTGTTCAATCACCCAGAGGCGTTCCTTTTCACCGGCTTCACGCCATTTGAGGCTACAGGACGTGCCCATCAAACGGGTAAAAGGTTTGGAATAGTGTGCAGAGTGGAGGACAATTAGTCCCATGCCGTCCAAGACACGTGCGCGGACTTTGTCAGCGATTGCATCTTCAACTGCGCCGTGCGCGGCGTGTCCCCACCAGATTAAAACATCCGTGCTTGAGAGCACAGCGTCGGTTAATCCATGTTTGGGTTCATCTAAAGTTGCACTTCGCACTTTAAAACCACCCGAACTGTCAAGTCCATCAGCGATAGCGGCGTGGATGCCTTTTGGGTAAATACCGCGAATAGTTTCGTTTGTTTTCTCGTGCCTAAATTCATTCCAAACTGTAACCTGAATTGGTTGCGTCATAAATATCTCCTTAAATTTTTTAACAACAGAAATATATTAAAAATCTCTACCGAGATTTCGTTATCAACTATACTATAAGATGATTTACTCAACGGCAACAAAGTATTCGGTCAACTCGGATCGTCGCGCTTTGGCTCGCTTAGCAGCTTGAACGAATTCACGTAGTGTGATAATTAACTCATCGGCTGTCTCAGGTGTGAATGAGGCTTCACCATCCTCTGGACAAACCCATGCATACACATTTGGCACTTGGACAGATATACCGTCCTCACTATACGCAAACACGGTTGGCTTCCACTCTTTTTTTCTATTGTGTTGCCCACAAATTGGAGCTGGTTTGCGTGTCATAAATTATCTCCTTCGGTGCCTCTGGCGTTTAAAGGGAGGAAATTGCCATTGATTCTCATCAGGAATATAAGCAGTCACAAACTCAATATAAATCGGATCGGCATATTCATAAACAACATGTAGATAAACTACAACGTCTTCCAAGAGAGTTGAACGTCCACAGATTAAGGTTCGCTGATCCTCACGATATTCTTCAATTATAGCCCCGTTGAGGATCGCCTCCACTATATGTTTGACTTCAAAACCTTCTTTTTGTGCATGCCAAATCGCATGATTCTTAACAAGGTAGTTGCCAGTTTGGACTCTCTCACGAATAGTTTGTATATTCACGCGATGAACTCTTGACCCTAATTTGTGATCGCCTCCATTTAACAAAACCTACCACTCTTAGAACGTTAATTCTGTCTCCACCGCTTCATCGTAGTCCACCTCATCAACTTCAAACCCGAAGAGGTTTCGGAAACGTCGTCTGTAGCCTGCGTAATCGGAGAGTTCATGGAAATTGTCGGTATCAATTTGTTCCCAACGCTCGGTCACTGCGTCGGTTACTTCAGGTTGTAACTCACGGTCATCGAGTCGGATATAACGTTCACCGTCGAGTTGGGGTTGTAAACCGGGTCCGAGATGCTCTGAGAAAAGCCGTCGCATCTGCCCAATCGGTGCCTCATTGATGCCCTTCTTGTTCATAACATCATAGAGGATGCTAACATAGAGCGGCACGACAGGAATCGCTGCAGAGGCTTGGGTAACAACGGCTTTGTTAACAGAGATATAGGCATTTCCGCCGAGTTGATCCGCAAGGCGTTGGTCAAGCGCGTCCACGCGTGCCTTTAAATCGTCTTTTGCGTTACCAATAGTTCCGTCTCGGTAGATGGGCCAGGTCAATGAACTCCCGATATAGGTATAGGCGACGACGGTCACTTCTGGTGCAAGTAATTCCGCGTCCGCCAATGCATCAATCCACATCTCTAAATCCTCACCACCCATTACAGCGATTGTATCAGCGATCTCTTGTTCACTCGCTGGCTCAATCGTTACAGGTGCGATAACTTCACGACTTAGATCAATCGTCTTCCCTGTATATGGTGCGCCGATGGGTTTGAGAACAGATTCATGTGAGGCACCGGTATTCGGATGTGTTCGGCGTGGCGCGGCGATACTATAGACGAGCACATCTATTTTTCCGAAGTCTGCCTTGAGTCGGTCAATAGCTTCCGCTTTCATCTCATTTGAAAACGCATCTCCGTTGAGACTCTGTGCGAAAAATCCGTCCACTTCCGCCTGTTGATGGAAGGCAGTGGTGTTATAGTAGCCTGCCGATGCAGTACGTCTGTTGTCAGCTGGACGTTCGTAGAGAAGCCCAAGCGTTTTGGCACCGTAAGCATAAGTCAAGGCGATGCGAGAGGCAAGCCCGTAACCCGTCGATGCCCCGATGACAAGGGCATTCAGACCTGCCTCTTTATGCGGAATGCCCTGCTTAATCTCGCCTATCTGGTTTAGCACATTCGCCTGACAACCCGCTGGATGGGCATTGGTGCAGATAAACCCGCGTATCCGAGGTTTAACAATTTGAACTGCCATTGTATCCTTCTTTTTTGTTTTTTTAACGGGCACCAAGTGTTAGTAAGGAAGTTGTGCTTCCGGGTCCCGCCTCTAATTATCGACGATGCTGTTGATACTCGTCGAAAACCCGTTTTTGACAACGGAAAAAACGGAGCAAAAACCTAATAGTTAAAGATCTTCGATTTCGACAACCATTTCAACTTCAACCGGAATTCCACCGGGCAATTGCACCATACCGACCGCGGAGCGCGCATGTTTGCCTTTATCGCCGAATACCTCGACGAAAAAATCCGACGCGCCGTTGACGACTGCTGGTTGATCGGTAAAGTCGGGTGCTGAATTAACAAACCCAACCACTTTGATGACACGCTTCACTCTGTCCAAATCGCCGAGTGCATGTTTGAGGGTACTTAACAAGCCGATCGCCACCTGACGCGCCGACGCATAGCCCTCTTCGATTGTCGCATCGGTACCGAGTTGGCTTTTGTAGATTGGACCTTCACCTGTTCCGGGTCCGTGCCCAGAGGTAAATACAATATTGCCGGTCTGCACCGTTGTGACGTAATTCGCTACCGGAACCGCCGGTTCAGGTAGTTCTACACCTAATTCTTCAAGTCGTTGTTCTATTTTCATCTGATTCGTCCTTCTGTAAATGGATTATTAATTCTAATATGCCGCAAACACGGCACTTTTGACGTAACTTACAAGCCAAAGCTTGTTGTACTTGTTGCATTTGTCTCTATTATTAAACAGGGTCTTACGAATTTTGTCAAGTAAAGTTTTTGGTTATCAGCAGTCAGCAATCAGCAAAGAGCATTTCGCAAAGGAGTAGACGCACTTCGCGGGTTTTCCGTCGCCGAACCACCGATATGGTGTCGCGATTGGGGGGTCGCTCTACAGCGAAAAATCGAAACTACGGGAGAACTAAATGGCTTTGATATCAACATCTTACAATTTGCTTTATAGAGCGACTCGTGCTAAAATACGCGAAGGTTTAACGGGAATATCCCTACATCTTCAGCAAAAAACATGAGGAGCCACTATGAAAGTCGCAGCGATTTTAGGTGAACATCAAGCGGGACTCGTTGAAGTGCCAGATCCAACACCGAAAGAGGATTGGGTCGTTGTAAAAATCCATGCATCACCGATGTGCACGGAATACCACGCTTTTGAACATGGACACAAAACCGATCGGCTTGGGCACGAAGCCGCAGGTGAGGTTGTAGACATAGCACAACCCGGAAAAGTGGAGATAGGCGACCGTGTGGTTGTGATGCCACAATACCCATGTGGGAAATGCGTACTTTGCACTGACGGGGATTATATCCATTGTGAAAACAACTACAATTTTGAGGAATTCGTCGGATCTCGTTATGGCAGTTCAACGATGGCACAGTATCTCCTCAAGCCGTCCTGGATGCTCCCAAAGATTCCAGACAACGTCTCTTACGAACACGCCTCGCTTGCGTGTTGCGCTTTGGGTCCGTCTTACCGAGCCTTTGACGAGATGGGGGTTAACGCCACACATACCGTGCTGATTACCGGTATCGGTCCCGTCGGATTCGGTGCGATTACCAATGCCCGGTTTCGCGGTGCGAAAGTCATCGCAGCGGAACTGATTCCGTGGCGCGCGGAGCGGGCAAGACAGATGGGCGTTGAAGCGGTCATCAATCCAACCGATGAAGATGCTGTTGATCAGATTCGTAATCTCACAACAGACGGTCGCGGTGTCGATTTCGCACTCGATTGCTCAGGAAACGTCCAAGCACATCGGCTTTGCATTGACTCAACGCGTCGGCGCGGCACAATCGCCTTCGTCGGACAGAGCGGTAGAAATGACACGGTCCTCCATATCAGTCCAGATCTCATCGGCAAGGGATTACGTCTCGCTGGCGCGTGGCACTATAACCTGAACCAATTCCCGGGACTGATGAAAGTCATTGAAGGATCATCGCTCCTCGATCTGCTCATCAGCAATATCTTCCCGATGAGTGAGATCCAAGCGGCATTCGAGACCTCTGCATCTCACGAAAGTTCTAAGATTATCCTCAAACCTTGGGAATAAGTTATGTCAACGACACATAGACGCTGCGTATGCGGGGGTTGTCGTGGAATTGAAAGCGGAGTTAGAACGATTGCGGGACGAATTGGAGGATTATGAGTGAGACACAACATAATGGTATATAACGGCACTATTCGCTTCTCTCCTTGATCAACTGTTGAATTTGGGTTTTCAGCGGAGGAAGCTTGGATTGTACCGCATCCCAAATGATATCCATATCAACATTAAAGTATATATGGATCACTCTGTTTCTTAACCCTGCAATATTATGCCATGCAATGCTTGGAGCCTTCTCTCGAATCACATCGGGAATCTGCTTGGTTGCCTCACCAATAATTCCAAGGTTTCGGATAACCGCGTCAATCCGCATCTAATCTGCCTCAAACTCACTTCGAGTAACGCCTTCAATGTACGATGCAATACGGTCGGCTGCCGCCACTATGTCTTCGAGGTATAGGTCATAGTTCCGTGACATACTCTATCTCTTTTTCAATATAAGGTTTGATACCCGGTTTGATGGAAGTAGGGGTAACAAGGTCAACCTCCTTCTTAAACAGATTTTCAAGAAAGACAGCCAACCCCATGTAATCGTCAAAAGTCAGTCTTTCGAGTTCAACAAGAAAATCAATGTCACTTACTGCGGTTGCTGTCCCTCGCACGTAGGATCCGAACAAACCGATTCGTTTGACCCCATATTCCCGCAGTGTCTTCCGATTGTCCACAAGTGTCTGCTTGATAAACTCTTTGCTAAGAATTTTTTGGTTGTTCATTTTATAACATCTCTGTCAAGGTTTTTAGGACACACCTTTTGCACTTTACACTAATCTTTCCAGTCTAACGCTTTTTTCTGAAGTTCAAGTGCTGTATACTGGTCACGATATTCTTCTAAGCCACCGATCCAATCTAATTTAGGTTTCTTTTTTCGCTTTAAAACCTTTTCGGTTAGAAGGGCATCAATGAAATGGATTACTTCTTTATGACATTCAGGTGGCAGCTGCTTGAGTTTTTCAACAATGATAGATTCCATTTCTATACATCCTTTTACGTTTTCTGGTCTACTCGCTTATATGACAATCCTTAGCGCAAGCATCAGTTTTTCGGTGTTCACCCTAACCTACACGCCTTACTGTTCGATATTAATATTATAAATTATCTTGAACTTTAAAGCAAATTTTTATATCATGTCTGGTAAGGAAAGGTTCACTTTATCTTGTTTGAGGGACGGACATGACACCGAAACAAAAATATCTCTTCGACCTACGCGGTTATCTGCATTTAGAGAACGTCCTAACGCCGCAAGAACTTAGCGACGCACAGGCAGCCATCGAACGACTTGTGCAGTCATCACCGGATGAATTGCCACCTGGGGTCAGTCGAGGTGGTGAAGGTTTTTCAAACGGATTTTCAGCAGATAAATCACTTGAAGCATTGACACTGCACCCTACCACATGGCCCATCGTCAAAGAATTGACGCTTAACAAACCGCGTTTCAACCGCGGATCGCTTGTTGTTAACACACATGAACGGCAAGAGATGACACGGCTGCATTGTGCCGGTGAAGGTTTCCGCTGGACCCGACGGTATGATGTCAAAAACGATCAAATCTTCACGAACGATGTCGTCGCTTTCTTCTATTTCACGGATGTTTATCCGGGGGACGGCGGTTTGATAGTTTTGCCGGGTTCCCATAAACGCAATTTTAAGCGTCCGGAAAACCTATTTTTCCCTGAACCTGACAACCCAGACGCTCCACTCCATCCTGCCATTGTCAATGTAACGCCGAAAGCCGGAGATGTTGTGCTTATGACAGAGATGTTGACACACGGTGTACTGGTGTGGAAGCCACAGGACCGCGATCGACGATTCCTGATTCTACGGTATAAGACACAGTTTTTTCAGGATGAGCGCGGTATCCGAGAACTCTTCCCACCAGAAGTGATGGAACGACTCTCTCCTGAGACGAAAGCGTTGGCGGCTTACGCTTCAGAATGGGAAGAGAAGGAACTCGTCAAACAGGATAACGTGACGTTGACCCTATAGACAAGATTCGCAGGAGATGTACAATGCTCAAGGAGCTAACAAAAAGTGAATGGTTGTCGCTTTTAAATATCCCTGAGGACAGGATACCGGCTGTTTTAGTTCTCCGGGGAACACGCAATCTGAAAGTTAATTACGCGAAGCACAGTGCTTTTTTCACAAACATTTATGAAGTCGGTTCGCCGAATAGTATTTTTGAGGACGTGTTGATTGGTGATTATAAGAACATCAGCGTCGGTTATGCTTCCGTTTACGGCGATGCGATGGCTTCTGAAATCACACATCTTTTCGGGGTGCTGGGAACATCCTTAGTCATACAAACAGGTTGCTGCGGTGCGTTGAACGATAGTATCCAAGCAGGCGATATCGTTTGCGTAACATCAGCACATTGCGGTGAAGGGGCAGCACAATACTATTTACCCCAAAAGCAAGAAGTCAGTGTTTCTCTTGAGCTTGTTGAGCAGGCTATCCCCTCAAGTGCCACATCCGTTGAGATACACAAAGGTCCAATCTGGACAACATCAGCACTGCTTGCAGAGGGAAAAGCAGAAATCCAGAGTTGGTCCCATCAAGGTTATATTGCCGTAGACATGGAAACGGCTACCACTTTCGCGGTTGCAGAATACTTTGAGATGCAACGCCTATCATTATTGTTCGTTTTTGATAATCCGAGTCAGGGTGAGCATATTCTCTTGAGTGATGTTGAAAAACAAAAACGGAGAGAAGACGGCGAACAAGCCATTATTGATATGATCTTCGCTATCATAGAAAACTACGAAAATGGAAATCGTTAAAGCAAAACTCACTGACGTTGACAGGCTTGCTGAACTGAACAGATGCCTCATTGAGGACGAACAGCACCCCAATCTGATGAACATAGCCGAACTCACGGAACGGATGAAAGCATGGTTGACAATCACTATATCTGCTATCTGGTGAAGGAGAACGGACATATCATCGCGTATTGTCTATACAGAGATGACGGCGGGCATTATTATATGCGGCAATTGTATGTGGATAGAGCGCATCGACGAAAAGGTATCGCTACGCAGTTGCTTGATTGGTTGTACGAAAACGTATGGACAGATAAGAAAGTCAGATTGGACGTACTCGCCCACAACGAGGATGCCGTCGCCTTTTACAAGAGATACGGCTTTAGAATCGGTGTCTATAGAATGGAAAAATGAGATTTACTGCACGTTTGACACATATCTTTCATTAATGTTATCATATATAAACATAGTTTTGTTAACAGATAGTGCCGTTCAATTATCCTACCAAAGAATTGCTTAACTATAGAGATCACTGTCATGGCTAAACACATTAATGGGATTAACCCCGACATCCTCAAATGGGCGCGCGAACGTTCCGGTTACACCGTGGAAGTGATCGCTGCGTTTTTGAAAAAAGATGCCTCAATCGTCAATGGTTGGGAATCGGGGGAACGCGCACCGACTTATGTTCAACTTGAAACGTTAGCCGACAAATACAAGCGACCTGTTGCTATTTTCTTCTTCCCGGAGCCACCTGAAGAACCGGATATAGCTGAGCACCTTGAGCAAGGATTCATATAAAGAGAAATCGGAGTTTCTAACGCTAATACAAGACTCTAAGGATCTGATAATGAAATATGATGAAGTCAATCGCACCTTTGATTGTGAACCAATGCTCACCGATTCACAGGTGTTGCAATTTTGTAGAGACGGCTACCTCTGTCTACAAGGGGTTGTTCCTGACGAAATCAACCAGCGGACATTCGATTATCTCAACGGTGATTTGCCGATAAATCCGTGCTTTATTCCGCCGGGTATGACGCATGCTGATTTAGAACGCATCCGGGACACGCACGAACCGAGTTCCATTTTGCTTGAGGACTGGTACATTGAACATGTGCTGCTAAACCGGGAACTCGCTGGCGTATTGCGGTCGCTACTCGGTAAGAACGTCGGACTACCGGTGCTGGTCAGTAACCATCGTGTTGAGTGTCCGATGCCGGCACAAGGGTGGCATCAAGATGCAGATCACGTCTTTGGACCCGAAATCAATTTCCTTGAGGTGTTCTATTTCCCGCAAGATACACCGTTAGAAATGGGCCCGACAGAACTTCTACCAGGTTCACATATCCATTCCACAAGTCGAGATATAAACGAGAAAGGTGTTTCAAGCGATGGTCCCGGCGGTTCTTTCGTTATCCATTCGCAGAGCATCCTGCATCGCCGCGGCGAGTCCACTGCGGAAGGGCTGCGCCACATGCTGAAATATAGTTATTGGCGAACAGTGCCGCCGACACAAGATTGGCAGCAAGAGCCCGGTTTTGACCTTCAGACAGCCGAGTACGGCGGACACGGTGTTGCGAGATACGTGGCACATATATTCTATTGGCTATGTGGCAAGGGTGATGAATTTCGCCTGATTGGTGGACAAGCGTGGCCCTGGTCGAGCACCAACCAAATCGGACCCTCTTACGGTTTCGGACATACGGAGGGGTATCTCCCGAATTGGCGGAAGAACAATCCAGACGATTACGCAGTGCCATAGAGGGACGTACTATTTTTCCGAAATAACAAGCACCTGATTCGTTTCAACGTCCTGTAAGGTTTGGAGCTTGCCACAGAGCCATCGCACTGTCAGTGTATCAACCCGCGTGGCGTTGTCCAATCCGAAATGTAGACGGAGATCGTTCTGACTGAGGTAACCTGAACCGCTTTTGACTTCACGGATCTGTGTTGAGTCGCCCGAAATAACAGTTACCCGTGCGCCGATCGCATCTCGGTTACAATGCGTGCCGACTAACTTGACACGCAACCACCGCGATGTGTTGTCACTGTCGTTCCGCAAAACGGTCGGTGCGTCTTTGAGATTAGAGACAACAATATCCACATCGCCATCGTTATCTATGTCGCCGAATGCGGTGCCACGACTCACCTTCTGCTGTGCTATCGCAGCATCAGGATTCTCCGAAAAATTGATTCCCCGATTGTTGAGAAAAAGTTGGTTCGGTTGAGGGTATGTGCCAATCGGATCAATCTCCGCGATATTGTCGTCCAAGTGCCCATTGGCAACGAACAGGTCCAGCCAACCGTCATTGTTGAAATCGGCGAAATCGACACCCCATGCCAAATAGGGGAGACTCCTCTCACCGATTCCTTTGGCGAAACTCATCTCGTTGAAAAACCCACTCTGTGCATTGTGATAGAGGCTATTCGTCTGATCCTGAAAATTTGTAATCACGATATCGAGATAGCCATCGTTGTCAAAATCACCGAAGTTTGCCCCCATCCCGCTATAGGCGCGTCCCTCTTCACTGAGTGCGACCCCAGTGAAAAGTGCGTCTTCTGTCATCTGAATAGCAGTGTCGCTATCGTTGCGGTAGAGAAAATTTGGTGTGGTATCGTTCGCTACAAAGATATCAACATCTCCATCGTTGTCTATATCGCCGCAGACAATTCCCAAACCTTTTCCATTGGCACCGCTTATACCTGTCGTTGCCGTTACATCTGTGAAAGTGCCGTCACCGTTGTTCCGGTAGAGGATATCCGCAACACCTTGCAGTGCCTCTGGCGTGCAATACGTCGGTATCCCCTGCCGAGTGCATTCTGGGTTTGTCTCTGGATCGAACTGAACATAGTTGACGACATAGAGATCCAGATAGCCGTCTGCATCAACGTCAACAAAGGCACAACCACTACTTAATTGATTTCCACCAACGCCTGCAGACTTGGTAACATTGGTAAAAGTGCCATTGCCATTGTTGCGATAGAGGACATTTGCGCCGTAGTTCGTCACATAGAGATCGGTGAAACCGTCGTTGTTATAATCACCGACGCAGCACCCCAAACCGTAACCTGTATCGCCGACGGATGCTTCAAGGGTTACATCGGTGAAGGTGTCACTATCGTTGCGATAGAGACGGTTTGTAGGTGGCATTGGCGAGGTTGACCCGGGCAAGTTGCTGCCGTTGACGAGGTAGAGATCCAAATCGTCGTCATTGTCATAATCGAAGAGGGCAACCCCACTGCCGATCGGTTCGATAAAGTATTTTTCGCCACTCTCACCGTTGGTATGCCGAAATTGGATACCCAACTGCGCTGTCACATCAGTGAACTTTATAGCCTGATTTTGCGAAGGTGCGGACAAGACAATTGATGTCCATGGCACTACATGCAGGATAAAGAAAAAAACAGTAAAACCGGTCGTGGGTATTTTGAATTTTTTGTAACGCATAGTCTGTATATGTGTTATAATACTACAAATTCAGGTAAATTTATACATTTATAGGAGAATTACTTATGGCTAATAATCTACGTTTTGGCGTTGTCGGTTTAGGTATGGGTATGAACCGCTCCGGTGTAATTCACAGCACGGACGGTGCAGAGCTCGTCGCTGTGGCGGACCTTGTCGAAGACCGGCGCAAGGCGGCTGAAGAACGCTTCGGTTGCGAAAGCCACGGCGATGTGCTTGAGATGTTTGATCGCGACGATATTGACGTGGCGATGATTATGACTCCGAGCGGTCTCCACGGCAAATTCGGCGAGGAAGCGGCACGCCGCGGCAAACACGTTATCACGACAAAACCGATGGATGTCAGCGTCGAAAATTGTAACTCGCTTATCAAAACCTGTGAAGACAACGATGTCAAACTGCTTGTCGATTTCGGTGAACGCTATGGCACGCATAATCGCCGAATCCAGCAAGTACTGGAAACAGGTGGTCTCGGTAGACCGTTGCTCTGCGAACTCCGTATGAAATGGAAGCGTCCAGATAGCTATTACGTCGGTTGGCACGGTACCTGGGCACTTGACGGTGGCGGCTCCATCATGAACCAAGGTGTACATTATATCGACCTGATGCTCTGGTTCATGGGACCCGTCAAACGCGTCATTGGTGCGCACTTTGATGTCTACGACCACGAAAATTGCGAGACTGAGGACATGACATCGGCGATTCTCGAATTTGAAAATGGAGCACTCGGTCAGGTCCTAACAACGACAACATATCCCGGCGGTAACGTCTCAATGATTCACATCCACGGCGAAAAAGGCATCGTCGGTCTCGGACCTGAAATGTGGAACTTCGCCGATGACGATGAACCAGAAATTGAACTCCCACCTTATCCTAATAGTGTGATTGAGGACGCGCTCCGTGTTATTAATGATGGTGCTTCACCGGCAGTTGACGGCTATGAGGGCAGACGCTCTGTCGCGCTCAACATGGCTATCTATAAATGTGCACGTACCGGTAAAGCGGTTGAATTATCATAACTTCTCTGTGAGGCGGGTGTTCGTGCCCGCCTATTCTCCAGCAAAATCCCTTTTTCACATCTTAGTAGAAATCGCGAGCACAGCTCGCTCCTACAGCAGAAAAGCAGTCGGCAACCAGCCATCAGCGAGAGTCGCGAGTACAGCTTGATCTTACAAGAAGAAGGAAACCACCATATCCTGAATACGAATAGAAAAATGTTGGGTTTCACTCAGTCCCTTTGCAATTGAAGGTGTATGGATCAATATCAGTTCTCTTTGATTTATTAGCATCTTGGTGCTGTCCGTTCTACCCAACCTACGATGAAGACTATCTCATTTGCAATTCAGCCAAAAATTCGGTATAATATCTACTGACAAACCAGAGATTCATCAAAAACGGACTCCCTCGCGAAGCCGTACCGGATGTAACAGGAAACCATTTTTTTCACATCGTCAAAAAAATGAGCAGAAATGCCCATAATTAAAAATATGAAAACCGCAAAACTGATTACGATGGGATGTAAGGCGAACCAATACGATACGCAATCTATGCGTGAGACACTCCAGCGCAACGGATATACGCTCGTTGACGAGGAGATATCGGGACAGCAGACAGATCTCTATCTCATCAATACATGCACAGTAACGAACGTCGCCGATCAGAAGGCACGGCAAGCGATTCGGAGAGCGATCCGGCAGCATCCGAACGCAAAAGTGCTCGTCACAGGCTGCTATGCGGAGAGCGACCGTGAGGCGATCGAGAAGATACCGGGCGTGACATTTGTTTTCGGCAACCGAGAAAAGGCTGATTTTCAGGATTATTTGGACATATTAAACACAGAAATGCCTTCATCCACGGAAGGTGAACCTCCAACACCGAACCCACTTCTCTCCATTGAGCCGGTACAGCACGATGCCATCCGAGAACACGCACGTTTTAGCAAAGGGGTTAGCGATGCTGGTAAACGCACACGCGCACTCATCAAGGTACAAGACGGCTGCAGTGCGTTCTGCACCTACTGTATCATCCCTTATGTCCGCGGTAGGATGACAAGCCGTCCACTCGACGACATCGCTGAGGAAGCCCACCGTATCGCTGACAGCGGTATCAAAGAGGTTGTCATCACCGGCGTACATCTCGGTGCCTACGGCATGGATACCGGTAGAGACAAGGACATTGCCGATATTTTAGAGCATATCCACGACATTAAAGGCATAGAGCGCATCCGTTTCAGTTCAATCGAACCGATGTATTTTCCTGATACCCTCGGTGAGCGGATGGCGGCACTACCGAAATGCATGCCCCACTTCCATCTCCCACTGCAAGCCGGTTCGGACGCGGTACTACGGCAGATGCGTCGGCGTTATACTACGGCAGAGTTTGTGCATCTCGTTGAAAACTTACGACGTGTCTTCGGCGATGATATCGGGATTACTACCGATATTATGGTTGGGTTTCCCGGCGAAACGGATGAACATTTCGATGAATCATGCCAATTTGTTGAAGAGATCGGTTTCAGTCAACTGCACGTGTTCCGCTATTCCCCCCGAAAAGGCACCCCCGCGGCGACCTACTCGGATCAGGTGTCACCACACATTTCTGCTGCACGAAGCCAAGCGATGATTGCACTTGGTGAACGCCTCAATACTGCGTTTCGACAACGGATGCTTGGGAAACAGAAAGAGGTGCTGATCGAAGCGAGCAGAGAAGGCGAAAACAACCGCCTCGCCGGTTTTACGGACAACTATCTCCGTGTCCTTGTTGATGCCCCAGAGAGTGCCATTAATCAGATTCAGCGCGTCACCCTCGATTCGTTAGAAGGGGACTGCATCGCTGCCGTCTAACCCTCAGATTCCTCTGCTTTTGCCTTCAGATCATAGAGAATGTTTACTGCATCTAATGGTGTTACCTGCGTGAGTTCCAAGCGTCGGATCTCTTCGACGAGCGGATGCGTTTTCGGTGTAAAGAGTGCCATCTGAAGTGAATCACTCTGCATCGTTTTTCGTGAGACTCTGCGGCGGGGTTTTGGCATTGTCGGTTGCGCTTTCGGCGGTTGTCCAGTTGCACTGTCTGCTTCAACACTGAGATTGTGTTGTTCAAGTACCTCAAGGATCTGCTGTGCGCGTGTGATTACCACTTGGGGTAACCCAGCGAGCCGTGCGACGTGGATACCGTAACTCTGGTCTGCCCCACCGGGAACAACTTTTCGGAGAAATGTTACTTTTTCCCCATCTTCATGGACAGCGACGTTGTAGTTCTTCGCACGTTTATATTTGCTGGCGAGTTCCACCAACTCGTGATAGTGTGTGGCGAAAAGCGTTTTCGCACCCATCCGTTTCTCATCCAAGAGATACTCCGAAACCGCCCACGCGATACTGAGTCCGTCAAACGTGCTGGTGCCGCGCCCAACCTCGTCGAAGATAACAAGGCTGTTGTGGGTGGCATTGTTGAGGATATTCGCCGTTTCGTTCATCTCAACGAGAAAAGTACTCTGCCCCATCACGAGATTATCTGACGCACCGACGCGTGTAAAAATTCGATCAACCAAGCCGATTTTCGCGGCGGAGGCAGGCACGAAACACCCCACCTGTGCCATCAAAACGATGAGTGCCGTTTGACGTAGGTAGGTACTCTTGCCGCTCATATTCGGTCCCGTGATGATATGCAATTGCTCGTCATCACAATTGAGTAGCGTGTCGTTCGGAACAAACCCCTCTTGTGTAAATAGCTGCTCGACGACCGGATGCCTGCCGTCGCGGATAACGAGCTCGTCTACAGCTGCGACAGTCGGCTTCACGTAGTTGTATTTTGATGCGATATACGCGAAATTGGCGAGAACATCAATCATCGCGAGTGCAGCTCCGATTTTCTGGACGGTTTCCGTATATTTCGATACCTCATCTCGAATCTGACCGAAGAGTTCGTATTCCAAAGTCTGGATTCGATCTTCAGCGTTGAGGACCTTTGCCTCCTGCTCCTTGAGCTCAGGCGTGATGAACCGTTCGGAGTTCCGAAGTGTCTGTTTGCGGATATAGTGTTCAGGCACCATATCCAGATTCGGTTTTGTTACGTCGATGTAATAACCGAAGACCTGATTGAATCCGATCTTCAAGGACTGGATACCGCTGCGCTTGCGTTCCTCTGCTTCCATAGCGGCGATCCACTCCTTCCCTTGTCCGACAATCTGTCGCAGTTCATCGAGTTCCTCGTTATATCCGTCGCATATTACACCGCCTTCACGAATCGTTGCAGGTGGGTTGGGGTGGATACCTTTCTCAATCAACTCGACTAACTCTGGAAGTGGATCCAAGGTGTCATTAAGGGATACCAGCAGTGCGCTGCTGCAGTTTTGCAGCTGCGTTTTGACATCAGGAATTAGGCACAGAGAGTCTTTGAGTGAATGCAAATCGCGTCCATTCACAGAACCGAGACTGATACGTGAAATGAGCCGCTCAATATCGTACATCTGTCCGAGAGCCTCGCGGAGTTCCTCCTGCAGGTTAATTTGGGTTTTGAGTTCGTCAACTGCGCCGAGACGTTCCTCAATCTCTTTTTCATCGAGCAAGGGTTGCAAGAGACACTGGCGCATCTTCCTGCCGCCCATCGCTGTCACCGTCTGATCCAGGACTTCAAGGAGTGTGCCTTTTGTGGAGCCGTCGCGAATAGAGGTCGTGAGTTCCAAGTTGCGCTGTGTATCGGCATCCAGTACCATAAAATCCGAGAGTGTATAGGTATGTAGGGAGACGATGTGTTCGACTTCCTGTTTCTGCGTTTCGTTTAGGTAATAGATGAGCGCGCCAGCTGCAGAGATAGCGGTGTGTAGGTCCTCGCACCCGAATCCGTCGAGCGAAATCGTTTGGAAATGTTCAATGAGTTCTGTCCGAGCAGTATCGTAGTCAAATCGCCAATCGGGTAGATAATTGAGCGTCGCTTTGAGTTCGGTTTTGAGACGATCAAACATCGCCTCATCTTCAAAAGTTTCCGAAAAGAGACACTCTTTTGGAGAAAAACGGTGTATCTCTGCCCAGAGGCGTGACGGATCCGTGAGTTCAGTTACGAGAAATTCGCCTGTAGAGAGATCTGCGACAGCGACACCGTAAATATCTTTGTTGGGATAGATCGAGATAATGTAATTGTTCTGCTTATGCTCAAGGACTTTCGGATCGGTCACGGTGCCGGGTGTAACGATCCGGACGACGTCGCGTTTGACGAGCCTGTTTTCGTCACGTGCGACTTTTGCGTCCTCGGTCTGCTCCAAAATGGCGACTTTATGTCCGGCTTTGACGAGTTTGTAGAGATAGGAGTCGAGTGCGTGGTGTGGGATGCCTGCCATCGGTGGTGATGGGGATTTTTGGTTTTTATGGCTTCTCGCCGTCAAGGCGATTTCAAGAAGACGTGCAATTAATTCTGCGTCTTCAAAGAAGGCTTCATAAAAATCACCGACCCGGCACAGGAGGATGGCATCTTCGTGCTCTTTTTTTACCTGTTTGTAGAGTTCCATCATTGACAGGTCGGACTGTTTTGAACGTGCCATATAGTTTTCCTTGCTATGATTTGTGTGGTTGTCTTTTATGCGAAAGGTTAACTTCTAATACCGTAGCACATTCAGAAGTTTATGTCAAATCTATTTTAGCGATCAGTTGTCAGCAGTCAGTGGTCGGAAAGCGGTTGTATTCTATAGGAGCGGCATGTTTATATCAACCTCAAGGAAATGGTACTTTTTTCAGAGTATTCAGAGTAAACCTTGAAACGCGATAGGTTTTTAAAAGGTTGTAAACCTATACTATAACTGGGTTCTGGGCGGTTTTCTCTAATGTTACTCGAAAGTTTACTCTGAAATTTTATCTGCGAAGAGAGTATTTCTGCGGAAAGCAATGTTGGAGCTGCATAGGACAGATTGTTCAATCGGTTGGATCAGGATGTCAAGGTCGGTTTTGGTTCATTCGGATTCCTCGTTTTGTGTGTTAGCAGTTTCTTTTTGTGTCTTCTAATCTCTTACAAAATTGGTGTCGTGCTTTTCTAATAGTTCCAAGCATCGGGTTTCTACCTCTGGCATTCTATCTGCTGCATGGTGTGTCAGGATTTCCTTTATACCTATAGGCTCATTGAAAATATCGAAAAGCCTTGCTAAATTTTTTAGGGCTTGGTCTTCATCTGACCTAACATCCAAGTACGGTATAGTCCTTCTTAGTATAGATGCCGATTCTCTCTTATTCAATTTGATACTAACATAGGCTAGTGAAAATACTGTCCACGTCAGGAACAGATCCTTGTGTTTTGGATTTTCTGTTAATAAACGGTTGAGAAATCTTGTAAGTCCTTCGTAAGTCTCTGGAGTTTCTATCTCCACGAGGAGGGCTACGGAGTTACGCAAGCAGTTCTGTCCAATTTCAGCAGTAATGTCTGAATCAGGATCAATCGCCAAATTTAATAATTCAAGCACAGGCCCAACCAGTGGTGGAGATTTCTGAGCCAAAATTTCCGCTGCCTTATGTCTGATTGCAAGGAGATATTTTTTATCGCCAAATACATCTAAAAGAGTTTCTTCTGAAAGTTCCTTAAGAGCCTCCTCACGGCGTGCCTCGTTTTCTTTAGGATAACCAAGTTCGCTGCCAAAGTCGGGTTGAAAAGTGACCTCAAACATAGAGGCTGCCTGTTCTTTTCGTAATATCTTTAGTTCTTTTTTCAATGTGTTTACCTGGGCAAAGGCATCCTTAAACCCGTTAAGACTCTTTTCAACCCTATCTGCTATCAATGATTTAACCGAAAACCATAAAGCAATCCCAACAACTGCTAAAATTCCTACAAAAAATGCAGTCCATGTCCACAGCCATTTATTATTGGAATTCCTCAATTCCCTCTCAAATTTACTGAACTCGGCATTGGCAAGTTTCGCGTTTGCGTCAGCAAGTTTCGCTGCTAACTCCAATTTCTCGACATTTTCCACAGTCTGAAGTTGACTTTCGAGCGCAGAGATTCGCTTTTTGAGTGCCTCAACTGCCAAATTCGGTTTTTGCGAACTTTGATTTTGTTGTGCAGACAATAGAGAAGCAATAATTGTTAATGACAAACCCAATAGTAAGCAGGCTACGAATGTTTTCATCTTCCTCACTCTTTTTGAACAACAGGCTCTGTTGATTTCAACCTCTGCGTCACGAGTGTGTAAAGGCTCACTCCTGATTTCGCTGCTTCGTCTGCCAAAGCGTGATAAAGATGCGCATCAACAGGAATGTTGAAGGGCCCCTCATATCCATTCCGTGAAGGTGCTTTTGGAGCGGGTTCACCGTCTTCTTGGTAACACTCTTTCATCAATTCCCATGCTGTTTTCAATTCACGCAACGCCTCGGTAGGTGTCGGTCCAAAAGCCGAAACATTAGGGAGTTCAACGAGGTGCGCGAGATAATCACCATCTTCGTCGAGAAATATATTGACCATGAAACCATCAAAATCGTCGTGGTTATTCTTCTTCATCACCGCACCATAGGTGTCAATTTAGAGATTTTTCATAGCATTTTACCAACTATAAATATAAACATGCCGCCCTTACAGGGCTGGATTGTTTGGTCCAAAGAATTCTATAAACATACTGAAAAATACCCAAGCAAATAAACCCTACGGGACTCAAGAGGGTTTTGAAGTATTCAAGGTTTCTGTGTAAAATCCGGTGCGGTTAGGAAACCACACCTACCGGACCTGGGGACCAAGGGTGTTGTTTTTTCTTAAATTGGCGCTTATGATTCTTCTTCATCACCGCACCATAGGTGTCAATTTAGTACCGTAGGTTGGGTAGAACGGAACTGAGAAGGCAGATGCGGGATTCCAAAGACACCTCAAATCCAACAGGTCGTCGTATACACTCAAGAACGTAGTGAAACCCAACTTCATACCGTTAGCGTCTGAAAAACCGAAAAATCGTTGGGTTTCACTGGGTTTCTGTTTGATATGGCATGTATGGCGAGATTTGATTTTTCTATTGCTTTTCAGAGTTTTGGTGGCATCCGTTCTACCCAACCTACGATGCCACAATCCGTTTTTCTTAAATTGGTGCTTATGATTCTTCTTCATCACCGCACCTACCAGGCAAGTTGCGTAAGTCCTGTTCTTATCAAAAATACATGCTTCTGTCTAAACTTCTGTGCCACCAGTGTGTGAAGACTCATTCCTGCTTCCTCAGCTTCCTCTGTCAGGACGCGATAAAGTTGCCCATCAACTAAGATCTTGAACGGTCTTTTGCCTTCTTGCCAAAAGTGTGCTTTCGGTGCTTTCGGAATAGGTTTATGATGTTTTTGATAACTCTCTTTAACGCCTCTCCAAGCGACTGCAAGTTCTCTTAACGCGCCCTCTGGTGTATCCGAAAACGCAGACACATTGGGCATCTCAACAAAATGGGCTAAATAATCACCATCTTCATCAAGAAATATATTTACGGTGAATCCGTCAAATACATCCTTATTCATTCCCTATCTCCTCCGCGGTTAGAAGCCTCGCCAGCGATGGGGACGGATTTATTGTTTGGAAGTCAAACTACTGCATCGGTGAAAAAGGGGCAGGAAGCAGGAGTTTGCTCTCTTGTGTGATGGGTCTGACGGAGCCTTTGGGGGGCCAGACACCTTTCTCTCGCGTCTCTGCTCGGACGCGTTGGCGTTCTTCAAAACTCCTATATGCCCAGAGATGGATGAAATTGTTAACACCGCCGTATTCTGAGTACCAGCAGCCTGCCAATGGCGAGAGTTTCACGCGCTCGGGGATAGCCGCACCCCACGCTTCTAAGACTTGTGGCATATCTTCCGCAGGATAGGTGTACAGACGCATTTCATACAGTGGTCCGATGTCCTTTTCGCCTAAGGGTTCCATAAAAGGAGCCGGTAGATAGATCTCGGATACCATTGATACGATGATATCACTTGTATCGGGGGGCCATACCGGATTTGGTTCGGCTTCCGCAGCGCGTCGGATTTCTGCCCGCTGTTCAAGGCTTTCGTAGGGCCAAATGGCGACCATCTGATTCAACGGTCCCACTTCGGTGTACCAGTGTCCACCGAGTTTCGAGAATTCCTGACGACCCGGTAGTTTTTCACTGAAGCGTTTCCAGTACTCTTGGAGTTGCCCAAGTTTCAAGTTGTAGGTTCTTATTTCGTAGATCACGCTATCTCTCCTATGTTTTGAGGCGTTACTCACTTAGAATCAAACGAATATCATCTTCACAGATGAAATCAATTGTGACACCATTTTGACGGAGTGCGTCGCGGTAGTTCCACCATTCACTATCTACCGCTTGCAGAATTGGCGGTTTTTCGGAGTGTGCGAGTGCGACAGCGATGAATTTGCGATCCGCCGGATCGAAACCCGTTAGTGCGGGATCCGTTGGAAACTCGCGGAAGTCATTTTCTGAACCATCAATTGGTGTAATAGGAACGAAGTCACATTGCCTGTCCTTGTTCGCCAAGAGCCATCCGAGAAACCTATCACCGATATCTGCACCGTTGGATCGGAGATTTCGCATGTACTCGTTAAGGATTCTCCAATCGTCATCAAGAACTAATTTCACTTCGCCAGTCATAATCTGTTGGAGTTTCTCGGTACAAGTGAAGACACAACCAGCGGAGGCTTGTTGTGATTTACCGTTGGCAACTACAGCGACATTTGTATCTACTACAACGGTCACAGACCTTGCTCCTTCTTGCGTTTCATTTCGGCTTTGGTTTTCTCGACCAGATCACCTGTTGCGTCACCAAAGAAGTTTTGTGGCCAATTTGTGATGTTTCCGTAATCATCTACGTTGAGCCGCTCAATTTCGGATGTTCCTTCGTTCATTTCGCAAAAGTAGAAGGCGGTGTCGTCTGCCGAAATCTGTTCCTCAGCGATCCGCCGCATTAAGCGCAGAATCAGATGTTCGCTGTGGCTCTCAAGGATAATCTGTAGTTTACGATTTTTTACGACCTCAATGAGAAGATCCGCCAATTCTGACTGGACTTTGGGGTGGAGGTGCGCTTCAGGCTGTTCAAGGATGAGGATGCTTCCTTCAGGTACGTAATAACAGAGCACAAGCACCGGTAGTACCTGCGAAACACCAAAGCCGACATCGGTGAGTCTGACTTCGGGTCCCCCCTTGTACTTTCGGACGAGAAATTCGTACCCTGTTTCTGTATTTGGGATAGGGTTGAGGCGATAGGAGTCGATTAAATCCAGTCTCTGTAACCATTTAGGGATCTGCTCCTCAGTAGGACGGAGTTGAATTCGTCCAGAAAAGAGCGCGGTGACCATCTCTTCTCCGTGCTGTCCTACACCCGGCGAATGCTTACCCTGCCATGCGTAATAGCGACGCGGATATTCACGAAGGGGGCCGAGATAACGAATGCTACGGAATAGGTTTTCAAAACACGTCTGGAGTGGCGAAAAAAGTTGCACTATATCAGTATATGTATTGAGAATCCCATAGCAGCGAATCAGTACAGCAGGAACATTGTATCTCTCGGACATATTAGGAGTAGAAAACGAATAGGTATCCAGACCGTCTTGACGTACTCTAAAGTGTTTCTCACTTGCTATATAATTGAAACTCACCATGGAAGCTGCATTCTCGACATTATCAACGCTTAGATCGAATGATAGGGTATCCACTTCATCCACACCTGGTAGGCTTAATTTTTCGGATAAATTCCACGAAATTGAAACTTGGAGTGGAGCGTCTCGTCTGTGTCCGTGAATGAGGTCATCAAAACTCCCCAAATTAACGAGGGAACTGTCATCACCGAAATCAATCACGCCTTTCCAATCTGGTGGACGCTCTACGGTTTGCTTTAGCATGAGCAGCGTTTGCAGAATGCTGGTTTTTCCAGAACTGTTCGCGCCAAAGAACCCAGTTAACGGAGCAAGATGCAACTTACCTGTATCTTTCCACGACTTGAAATTTTGCACGCTGAGTTCGGTAATCATGATGTATACCTCGCTCTGTGGCACAAAAAGAAATATTTCTGTGCTTAGAAATATACAGATGCCGCCCTTACAAGGCTAAAGAGATGACAGGGACGCGTTTCTATAAACATACTGAATACCCGAGCAAATAAACCCTACGGGACTAAAGAGGGAGAATGAAATGTACCTGACGACTTAAGCGAGTGATTATGCTGGTCGGGTACGGTTAGAAACCGCACCTACTCGGTCAGGAGTTACGGCACACGGAGTGTGCCTACTACTTTGCAAAATCATACCTACTGCTCGCCTTGCTTGCGAATTGCGACCAACTCTTCCAGAATACGTCTGTGAAGACGATGTAATTCAAGACCTATTCCGATACCGATGGCAGTCAACACACCCGCTCCAAGGATAATTTTTGTTTTTAAGGACATGCGCTGCTCCTCTGCTATGTATGTACGGTGGAAGTGGTCCGTTAAAAGTTTTCGATAATCGCTGCGCCGAATTCGGAAGTGCGGACTTTTGTCGCGCCTTCCATGAGACGCTCCAGATCGTAGGTGACCCGTTTTTGGAGGATGGTTTTCTCAAGTCCAGTGATAATCAGGTCAGCGGCTTCCTGCCAGCCGATATGTTCCAGCATCATTACCGCAGAGAGAATAAGCGAGCCCGGGTTGACGACATCTTGGTCGGTGTACTTGGGTGCCGTGCCGTGGGTCGCCTCAAAGAGTGCGACTTCGTCGCTGAGGTTGCCACCGGGAGCCATGCCGATACCGCCGACCTGTGCTGCTGCTGCATCCGAGAGATAGTCGCCGTTTAAGTTCGGCGTGACAATCACATCGTATTCATCCGTCCGTGTGAGAATCTGCTGCAACATGCTGTCGGCGATTCGGTCATTGACGATAATCTTGCCTTCAGGACACTTACCGTCATAGTCGCTGTAGAGTTCGTCTTCTGTGATCGTTTGCTCTGCAAACTCCTCTTTGGCGAGTTCATATCCCCAAGCGCAGAACGCGCCTTCGGTAAACTTCATGATGTTGCCTTTGTGGACAAAGGTAACACTACGTCTGCCGTGGTCAATCGCGTATTGGATCGCCATGCGTGTCAAGCGTTTGGTGGCGAAAATGCTGATGGGTTTTATGCCGATACCGGAATCTTCCCGGACCTCTACACCCATTTCGGTGCGGAGCAGTTCAATAAACTTTTTAACTTCCGGTGTGCCTTGTTCCCACTCAATACCGGCGTAGACATCCTCGGTGTTTTCACGGAAGATAACGACATCCATCTTTTCAGGATGCGTGACAGGTGCGGGGACACCTTGGAAGTAACGGACAGGCCGGACACATGCATAGAGTTCAAGCACTTGACGCAAGGTCACGTTTAAACTACGAAAACCACCGCCGACAGGTGTCGTCAGTGGTCCCTTTAAGGAAACGCGGAAGTATTCGATAGCGTCAAAGGTATCCTGTGGCAGCCATTCGTTGTATTTTGCCATGGCGTTTTCGCCAGCATAGACATCGAACCAGACGATCCGTTTTTCGCCGTTGTATGCTGTCTGGACTGCTGCATCAACAACGCGGCGTGTCACCTTCATGATGTCTCGTCCGATGCCATCGCCTTCAATAACAGGGATAATAGGTTCATTCGGTACGACGAGCTGCCCATTGAAATACCCTATTCTTTCACCCTCTGTTGGCACTGTTAATTGCGATAATTCAATCACTGATTATTCCTCTCTAAATAGTTATCAGTTTTCAGTACGCAGTTATCAGTTAAAGTTAAAAGAACCTTGGTTTAACAAATTCTCTCTTTAACTGAAAACCGATAACTAATCACTGATAACTTCTAAAAGGCGTTCGTGCTTGCCATTCGGTTGTGTAATGCCACGACTTCGTTTGCAATTGTCATATCGTCGATGGGGTTCGGAATGACATCTGGATGTGGTGGGATAACCGGTCGGATAATTTTCAACGGGAGTTGCTCGCGGGCATCCATCATCCAACCAAAGCCTCGAAAGATGTATGTCAATAGCGTTCTGTCGTTTTCATAGATGTCCAATCCTTCTTGGACTGCCCATCCACCGAAATCAGTATTGGGAGTTAAGCGGAGGGGTGGCTCGTTTTCACGTCCGGGACGGACAAAACCTTCAACGAAAGCGAGTTGATAAATACGTTGGATAATAGCCAATCGCTTTTTCTGCCTGTCGCTGAGTTGAATCTCTCCATTATCAACAGCCTCAAGGAATGGGTTAAAATAGATAGCGGGTCGAGGATCTTGCTGGATTTCATCGGCGCGCCCGGCGGCGGCGATTTCTGGATGTCCGAAGGTTGGGAGTGCGGATTGCATCCGTTCATAGATAGCCTTTTCAAGGGCATCGGCATCCAGTGTTTCGATTTGATTGATAAACGCCGTCATGTCGTGAATCGCCCCGAAATGTCGATCGCCATCCAAAGCCATCTGCGCCGCAACAAAAAAGTCAGAAACTGCACCAGTATGCAAGGTTGCAAGATAGCGTGCAACGACATTGGAGCCAGCGGAACCGTGGTGTGTCTGTATGACACCCATCCGTTCTAAAATATCCGCTTCGACAGTGCTCGCTTCTCGCCCTAAGAGGAGGCTGTAGCAGGTTTGGAAGGCAGTCTTTCCACTCTTTTGATACTCGGTGATGAGATCGGTCGCGCGCATCGCAAGGACTTGCGGGTGGAGTGCTGGGTTCTCTCGGAGTTGATGCCGCATATACGCAGAAACTGTTCCTACAGCGACATTCTCCATGTGTGTTTCAATCAATTCAAGCAGGAGTGCATCGGGGTCCCGTGTGCTGTTAATGCCTTTCTGATCCGGAATACCGAGTTTGCGGAGTGTTGAGAAATGTTGAATGGCAGCCTCGGGACCGGCTTCAGGGAAGGCTTTTGAAAATTCTGCGACCTGATTGACGAGGCGTTGTTCAGCGGTTAGGCTCGCTCTACGAGTCGTAATGAATTCATAAAATTTCGTATCTATTAAATTTGACAGTATCGCTGCTTCATCAAGTCCACTGTCATCTGTTCCAGGTCGCCTACCGAAAAGTCCTGCGAAGATAACAACTGCCGGACTGAGTTTATCTGCGACGATTTCACTTTCGGACACAATACCGCGGATAGCAAAACTGCGGATATTTAAGGTTATCTGCGTGCCGTCACAATCAACCACGGTTTGGTGAAGCACCGGATTCGCGAAAACGGTTGTCGATTGGGGCATTGAACTAAAACCGTTGAGTACCCCTGCAATTTTATCCTCTCCTAACTCAATTGCCCTATTCAAGGAATCTGTTACCGGTGTATACGTCGAGGTTTCTGGGACCTCTGACAGGATTTTTCGGAGCGCGGCTTCCTGCTTTGCCTCCAAATTCTTGTTCAAAATGGATTCTCCTTCGTTGACTATTTAATAATATGTTCTGTCTTGCTAACTTCGCCGAAAGAATTTTAACGCGTCCTGATCCGCACAACTACCTTTCAAGCAATAGGACAGTAAGGTGCTGCCGCTTTAGTTTAAAAAGTTTCTGATTGACCTATGTTATAACTTATAATATTTTATCAGATTTCCGATTAAAAGTCAAGATAAAATTGGAAAACGGTCAGAGCCATTCAGTTCTCCCATAATTTCGATTTTCCGTGCAAAGCTCTTCCTTGTAGGAGCGACCTCCTGGTCGCGACTCTTCTTCTAAAATCGGCTAAAAGACCGAAAACTAAATAGCCCTGGGAAAACGGTTATTAGTTTTCAGGCATCGGTTGTCAGTAGTCAATCAAAGAGATGGATAACTCCGTGATCGGTGAGGGATCTGTAGATTGTGCTGTCTATAGATATATCCTTTTAAGGTCAATCTCGCAAAAACTGATGACTGAACACTAAAATTTGACTTGCAGAAATGTGGATTTTGTAGTATCATTATTAACGAACATATTTGATCAAGGGACCTACGCGCGTACCTACACTATAGCAGAATTACAAACACATATCGGTGGTGCACTGCAGGGTGCCCTGTATTCTATTTTCTACAGATAAGGAGTCTATCTACATGCGCAATGAAGCATTAGGAATGGTTGAAACACGCGGACTTATCGGCGCGGTTGAAGCTGCCGATACTATGGTGAAAGCCGCAAACGTCAAATTAGTTGGAAAAGAGCAAGTTGGTGGCGGTTTTGTCACTGTTATGGTTCGTGGAGATGTTGGTGCGGTGCAAGCCGCGACGGATGCTGGGGCAGAAGCCGCGAAAGCGGTTGGTGAATTGGTATCGGTACACGTCATCCCTCGCCCACATTCAGATGTGGAGACTATTCTCGGCGGTGGCTCGGAAGAAGCGAAGAGTCCCAGCAAATAAATCAGGTTGTAGGGCGGGGGATGACTTTCTCGCCTTTGCCCTACTCCGCTTTACCAGAGAACATGTTAGCATTACCACGGGTCCTGTCCAGTGGTTTTAGACGTGCTCCTTATGCGCGTTCTGCGCGATGAGGTACTGGAGGGCTTAATGGCACAAATTGACGAAAAACAGATTGAAGAGATTGTCTCCCAAGTTTTGAGAACGCTGCAACAAGACGCGCCTGGGACGGTGCAGCCTACGGCATCCGTCGGTGCGAGCTCTTCCCAGTCAGGGGTCTTCTCAACAGCATCAGAGGCTATCGCAGCCGCGAAAACCGCACAAGCAGCATTGGTCAAACTTGGGTTTGCCAAAAGACGAGAAATCATAGAAGCGATCAAAGAGGCCTCGCTTGCGAATGCGAAACGTCTTGCTGATTTGGCAGTACAAGACACCAACATGGGCAATGCGGCACACAAAATGATGAAGAACGAGGGTGCCGTAACACTTTCACCCGGTGTGGATGATCTTATATCAGAAGCGATATCGGGTGATTTGGGTACACTTCTTATTGAGTACGTCCCGTTCGGAGTTATCAATTCGATCACACCTACCACAAATCCGACATCAACGGTAATCAACCACGCGATTGTGATGCTATCGGCAGGGAACGCTGTTGTTTTCAGTCCGCATCCAAATGCGCGTGACTGCACCGAAGAGACAATGCACGTCATCAACGAGGCAATCGTTAAGGCAGGTGCTCCGCCTAATCTGCTCACCTCCGTTGCAAATGCTAGTCTACGGACAGCCAAGGAGATCATGGAGCATCCTGACATTGCTATGCTTGTCGCTACTGGTGGTGCATCCGTTGTGAAGGCAGCGTTATCGAGCGGCAAAAAGACAATCGCCGCCGGTCCCGGCAACCCACCCGCGATTATTGATGAAACTGCTGATGTTCAGGAAGCGGCAAAGCACGTTATCGCAGGCACCAGTTTCGATAACAACCTGCTCTGTATCGGTGAGAAGGCACTTTTTGTGATTGAATCGGTTGCAAACGATACGGTCCAAGAACTCACGCGGAACGGCGGTCATTTGTTGAATGCAAGCCAACGTGAGGCATTAGAGGCAGTTGTCAGCGAAAAAGGGGAATCGAACAAGGAATACATCGGCAAAGACGCGACGACTATTTTAAACGCCGCTGGCATTACAGCCCCTGCACAGACAGTCGCTATCGTCGTAGAGGTTCCGGCAGACCACAACTTTGTTATTAATGAATACTTGATGCCGATTCTACCAGTCGTTCGGTGTCGAGATTTCGATGAGGCGTTGGCAGGCGCAGTCAGAGCAGAAGGTGGACGTGGGCATACCGCAGTGCTCCATACGAACAATGCCAAACGTATCACGCAATTCAACAAAACGATGGATTGCAGCGTCGTGGTTATCAATGCTCCGTCTTATGCATCCTGCGGATTAGAAGGCGAAGGGTTTTTGGCGATGACTATTGCGGGACCGACAGGTGAAGGGTTTACGCGCCCACGCACCTTTACACGTCAAAGACGATTAACGATCGCAAACAATTTGTCAGTACATACACAGTGACGTAAATAGGTTATTTGCGGCCGGTCCAGGTCGTTTAAAATTTCCCTAAACCGGGCAAAGGTGTTATGCGAACAAAGATTGACGATCTGAGGGCGTTGATACGCCATCATGAGCGTAAATATTACATCGAAAACCAGCCAGAAATATCTGATGCCGAATTCGATGTGCTCATGAAGGAGCTTGAGGCACTCGAAGCAACGTCTGATGCGCCTATCCCACCAGATTCTCCAGATTCTCCGACGCAGCGGGTCGGTGGCGGTGCTGTATTAGGCACCCGCATATCGCATCGCAATCCGATGCTGAGTCTGAACAACAGTTACAACGAACCGGAGCTGCGCGAATTCGATGAACGCGTCCGGCGATTGTTAGAAGATGTACCTGTCGAATACGTTACGGAGTTAAAGATAGACGGTTTAGGCGTTTCGTTAATCTATGAGAACGGAGTATTTACGCGCGGTCTCACACGTGGTGATGGTGAGTATGGCGAGGATATAACAGACAATTTGCGAACGATCCGTTCTGTGCCGTTGCGGCTTGCAGAAACAGAAATAGCAGTTCCTCTGGTATTAGAAGCACGCGGTGAAGTCTTCATCCCGAAGCATCGGCTCAATGACATTAACGTGCAGCGCGAGGCAGAAGGGGAACCGCCTTTCGCGAACCCTCGGAATGCTGCGGCTGGTTCGCTTCGTTTGCAAAATGCTTCTATCACCGCTTCACGTCCGTTAGATATTTTCGTATACACCCTGAATTATGCGGAAGGGACGGAATTCGCAACGCATACGGAATCAATCGAAAAGATGAAGCGTTGGGGATTGAAATGTAATCCACATACTGCCTGCCATAAGTCGATAGAAGACGTTCAAAACTACTACGAACACTGGGTAAAAGAACGTGATGAACTCCCATACGAGACTGACGGTGTCGTTGTAAAAGTCAATCAACTCTCCCACCAGAATGAACTTGGTACCACCTCCAAATACCCGCGCTGGGCAATTGCATACAAGTTCAATGCCCAGCAAGCCATCACAACCGTAAAAGAAATTGAAGTACAGGTAGGTCGTACAGGTGCGCTGACACCGGTTGCGATTTTGGAACCAGTAACGCTTGCAGGCGCGACAATCACGAACGCGACCCTACACAACGAGCAAGAGATTCGCTCGAAAGACATCCGCATCGGCGATCAGATTGTGCTCGAACGCGCTGGGGATGTTATCCCTAAAATTGTTGAAGTGCTAACAGCAGACCGGACTGGTAATGAAGTTGCTTTTGTATTCCAAGATCGGTGCCCGGTGTGTGATACCCCTGTCCAACGCTCAGAGGAAGAGGTTGCTGTTCGGTGCGTGAATGTGGCGTGTGTTGCACAATTGAAACGTCGCATTGGGCATTATGCTTCGCGCAATGCCCTTCAAATTGAAGGTCTCGGTCCTGCTACAATTGACCAATTGGTGGATAAAGAATTGGTTAGCGATGTTGCCGATCTCTACGCGCTGGGGGTGGAGGCGTTGAGCAAACTGGATAGGATGGGTGTCCCGTCTGCAAGTAACCTTGTCCACCAAATAGAACAGAGTAAGACGGCACCAGTAGAAAAGGTGCTTTTCGGACTCGGCATCTTCCATGTTGGCGAGACTGTCGCGGCACTGATCATTGAACACTTTTTATCCATAGATGCGCTCAGCACAGCGACACCAGAGCAAATTGAATCGGTGAACGGCATCGGTCCGCAGATAGCGGAAAGTGTTGTCAACTTCTTTTCACAAAATCAGCCGTTGCTTGGTAAATTACGGGCAGCAGGTTTGGATTGTTTTACGGTAGAAACAGAATCTATCCGTCCGGAAGCGAGCGCGGTGCCTGATAGTTTCTTTAGCGGGCAAACGTTCGTTGTTACGGGGAGTCTTGAGGGTATGACACGCACGGAAGCATCTAAGGAGATTAAGGCACGGGGCGGTAAAGTCACATCAAGCGTAACAGGCAAGACGGATTACCTCATCGCTGGGGAAGGTGCTGGTAGTAAATATACCAAAGCCGTAGAATTGGATATTCCGATTCTGACCGCAGCAGATTTTTTTGAAAAACTCCAGCAAGGCGACGAGTAGCAAATACCCATCTTCTGCGTCTAAGCACCCGTGTTGCTTACCCTACTCTTCTTTGTGTCCCGAATTGCCATCCTTCCGGTGCCGTAAATCTCAGCGACCTTAAGATCCCTGTTCAGGCGAATTATAGTATGCACACGATGCCTGTAGACGACACTCTTGACAATTCGGCGTTTTCTTGTGGCAGACCCTGGCACCGTGCCGGACAATCAGTGCGTGGTATTCGTTGAACAGACTAACATCATGTGGAAGGTTGTCCATAAATAGGGCACGGAGTTTCGTATAGTTATATTTTCCAGCAACCCATCCGAGCCGAGAAAAGAGTCTATAGGTATAAGAATCAACGACAAAACTCGGTTTACCAGCGGCGTAGAGGATAATCGTATCCGCTGTTTCGGGACCGACACCGTAAATCGAGAGCAGTTCTTCACGTAGTTCGGGGACATCTTGCGCGAACATCACGTGCATAGGACGCTCCGTGATATATTCCACATAAGCGCGCACCTTTTGCGCCTTCATACGAAAGTAGCGCGACGGTCGGATCAACCGTTCTAACGTAACTTGGCTAATAGAAGCTATCTCCTCGGCTGTAAAGGCACCAGCGTTTTTTAGATTGTCCATCGCTTTTTCGACATTGCGCCATGATGTGGCTTGTGTTAGGATTGCACCGAGTGCAACCTCAAACGGTGTATCCGCGGGCCACCACTTACAGTCTCCGTGTTGCGCAAGCAATTGATTATAGAGCGAAAACAGTTTTTCGGTAATATTCTCTTCACATAGGATTTGCATACGTAGAAAGTCCTCAATGCTTTAAGAAAGGGAAATCATGGATTTAAGTTTCAGCACGAGCGCGGGCAACGGCGGTTGGAGCCTTGCCGAATGCGCAGCATGGGCAAAAGCAAACGGATTTGACGCAATCCGTCCTAACGCCACTGGCGTTTTTGAACCGAGTGTCATTATACAATCTAGTGGCGAAGCGGTCAAGGAAATTTTGGAAACCAGTGGTATCTACCTCGCAGCCTTGACCTCTCACTGTAACCTTCTTGACGACGACGCAGAAAAACGGGAAACCGCTCGTGACACACTGATGCAGGCAATCGAAGCGACACATATTCTTGGAGCACCAGTGGTGGTGACGTATGCAGGCAGTCCCGTCAGTTGGCACTTTTACGGACAGTTCTCTTCGGAACCGGGGAACCCCGGTGATAGATCAGTTGAGCTCGTCGGACGGTTCAAGGAGATGTGGACTCCTATTGTCCAATTTGCCGAAGAGAAAGGCGTGCAGCTTGCGTTAGATTGTGCCGTACGGATGGGTAACATCGCCTGTAATCCGGAAATGTGGGAGCGTATCCTTGACGCAATCCCGTCAGATGCGCTCGGACTCTCCTGCGATCCGTCACACTGGCTATGGATGGGGATTTTACCCGCTGAGGATGCCATCCGTATGTTTAACGGTAAGTGGTATTATGCGGACGTAAAGGATTGCGAAATTAGTCCGCACATGAAGTTCCGACAGGGGATTATCGGTAACTGGTGGTGGCAATATCGTGTGCCGGGACGCGGACAATTGAATTGGGGGACGATTACTGGTGCGCTACAAGAATCCGGTTATGACTATGTGCTGTGTGTCGAAAACGAGGATCGGGGTGCACCCGGGTTAGATGGCTTCGCATTGGGTGGTAGGTATCTCCGGCAATACCTTTAATAGTCGTCAGAGGAATAGTTGTCAGTCGTCAGTTATCAGTTGTCAGTTGGGGAACTGAATGGATCGTCTATCTTCCAATCCCTTGAAATTGATTGGGATTTGTGTTAATCTACAAATGTATCCTATTCTTCCCGAAACGACGGATAAAAAATGGAAAAGCAGTTACAACTGAAATCACAGAGAATCGCCGTCCTTGCCGAAGGCTCGTTCGGTGTCCTTGAATCGAAGACCGCTACGGTCTTAGTCCGCTACCTCCCTGACAACGTTGTCGCGGTTATCGATAGCACGAACGCGGGACGAGATGTTAGCGAAGTCATTGAGATTGGTGAAGGTATCCCAATTGTTGGCGATCTTGCAGAGGCGATGCGGTTTGATCCGACGATGCTCGCTATCGGCATTGCACCGCCCGGCGGCGAGTTACCACATCCTTGGCGCGCAATCGTCCGCGAATCGATACATAATGGTTTACACGTCATGAGCGGACTCCACCAATTCCTGAGTGAGGACGCGGAATTGTCTGAACTGGCAGTAACACATGATGTAATTCTATGGGATGCCCGAAAACCGCCTCCCGATCTACCTGTAGCAACGTGCAAAGCCGATGAGGTTGATGCCACGGTTATTCTGACTGTCGGTTCAGATTGCCGTGTCGGGAAGATGCTATCTGGCATAGAGGTGACGCGTGCTGCGCGTGCACGCGGTGTAAATGCCGAATTTTGCCCAACGGGACAAAACGGGATTATGGTTTGGGGTTGGGGCATAGCGATTGACGCTGTCGTCTCTGACTTTACCGCGGGTGCAGCGGAGCAGATTGTGCTGGAAGGTGCGAAAAATCACGAGTTGCTTATCGTTGAAGGACAAGGTTCGTTGGTGCATCCGGGATACTCTGGTGTAACCTTAAGTTTGCTGCATGGCAGCCTACCGGATGCGATGATCTTCTGTCATCAACCCTCACGCGACACCGTTGCACGGTATACAGTGCCGTTACCGTCGCTAACTGAAATGATTGCACAATATGAGACGTTGGCTGCACCGATAAAACCTGCTAAAGTGATCGGACTGGCGTTGAACTGTTTCGATCTGTCTGATACCGAGGCACGAGAGGCGATAATCGCGGCAGAAACAGAGACAGGGTTGCCCGCAACGGATGTCGTGCGGTTTGGCGCGGATAAACTGGTTGATGCTGTTCAGAAGGCGCATAGGGAAATAGGGAGAAATTCCAATGAGCGAACCCAAAACGACTGAAACATCAGAAATGCTAAAGGACCCGAATGTTGAATTTGCTGTCAAGAATTTCGGGCCGATCGCAGAAGCCAGAATAAACCTCTGTCCATTGACAGTATTTGTAGGTCCCAGCAACACAGGGAAAACCTATTTCTCTACGCTTATCTATGCGCTACACAGAATTTTTGAAGGTTTCTCACACTTGCCAGGTAGCTCCAGACAAATGGGATTCTCAGCTCTCTCCAGCTTGCTATACCAGAATAATGAACTTCGCGAGGAGCTTAAAAAACGAAACACGTTAGATCAACCATTGAAATTTTCTGATTTGCCCCAAGCTATCCGAGACACATTACAGTCGGGGCTCAAGAAGGATTCGGAAAGTCTCAAGACCGAACTTGAACGCTGCTTTGACCTTAATTCAATTACGGAACTAATTCGGTTAAAAAACGATCAAGGCACTGAAATGAATGTTTCTCTGGAAGTCCGAGAGGGAATTCAAAACCTATGGCACTTCAATTTGGCGACCTCCAAATCTGATATTACAGTCCATGGATTGGTTAACGAAGATGCACTCATTCTTCCCAAGGAGTGGGTAAAATCGAAAAGTTTACTTCACACGAACGATATATTCATTGCCCTCTCTGTTGAATTAGGCAAACATACAGAAAAAAGATTCTATCTACCAGCTGCCCGAAGCGGCATTATGCAGAGTCATCGAGTGATTGCAAGCTCATTGGTCGAGCGTGCGACTCGCGGAGGACTCACACCGTTAGAGGTTCCAACCTTTTCTGGAATAGTCGCAGATTTTATGCAACAACTCATACTCTACAAAGAATCCGAGGCACCTGACGAAGGAATAACACAGCTTGCCGAAACCATAGAATCTGATGTGCTCGCTGGTCAGATACTTATGAAACCTACACAGAGTGGATATCCAGAATTTCTCTATCGGCCACACGAAATAGGAGAAGAAGTTCGTCTCACACGCGCAGCGTCCATGGTATCCGAACTTGCCCCTGTTGTGCTTTTTCTGCGTGGTGGGATCCGTGCTGGCGACATGCTTATTATTGAGGAACCAGAGGCGCATCTGCACCCGGGGGCACAAACTGAAATAGCATTAACCCTTGCAGGCTTAGTTCGTGCTGGTGTGCGTGTGGTTGTGACAACCCACAGCGACTGGTTGCTGAAAGAAATCGCGAATCTGATTCGGATAGGAGACCTCAAGAGAAAAGGTGTACCACAAGTGAAAAAGATGGAATCAATACACTGGCTGCTACCAGAAGAAGTAGGCACATGGTGGTTCCAAAAGGACGGGATAGTGAAACATATTCCGTTTGATCCCACTGAAGGCATAGAACCAAAAGACTATGAAGACATAGCATATAAACTCTATGATCGTTCTGTTAACCTCCAAGACTTACTTGAGAAATCGGACAGGAGGTAGCAGTAAGTGGGATTAAAAGAGCTTCTTGCAGAAATCGGGAAGCAGATAAATGGAGAATGCATTAGCAAATCCTGTAGCGGTGATGGATGTCGTGTATACCTAACTGGCACCCCCTCCGCTCGAGTTATCGTAAATCTCGAATGCGAGTTTGAACAGCGTAAAATAGACACAAAACGATGTGACTATGTTCTCTTCTGCGGCAATGCTTCTCAAAGCAATTTAATTGTTGCTCTCATAGAACTCAAAAGCGGCACCTTTAAAACACCAGCAGTAGCCGATCAGTTACAAAAAGGAGCAGACTTCGTCGCAGAAATGTTTGGAAAATTGCCCGAGAAGGTGAACGAGGCACTAAATACACTCGAAATTACATGTATCCCTGTGTTGTTCCACGGTAAAGGCATTGATAGATTTCAACTCCGCGAACTTGAACGTGCCAAAGTTCGTTTCCTTAGTCGGAACACAGCAATTAAGAGAAATAAATGTGGCCAAGCAAAGAATCTCGCCTCAGTTTTGAGAGGGTAGATATATCCTCAAATCTTGGTGCTCTCTCAAAATAGACACCGCAGAGAAAACGGAAGCATGCTATAATTTACTATCCAAAAAGAACTAAGAAAGGAGATGCAAAACCTATGACTGATGAAGAAAAATTTCGATTTGACTTGAGCGGATTCCTCGTGCGTCCCGCGATCCTTGAACGCGACGAAGTGGACGCAATCGTTGAGCAGATCGAGAGGATACACCATAATCCTGAATCCTTACCCCCGGAACAACGCGCTGTACCGGGCGGTCCTGCAAGCGTCTTGATTGACCATCCGAAGGTGCTTGACGTGTTACACGAAATCATTGGACCTGATGTTCGATTGGAGAACTGTTCCTCTGTCTGGCGTGAAAAAGGACAAGAACACGGTGGACTTCACGGCGGTGGACCGCAACAAGGCGATCCGATTTTCGGGTACCGTGTCAATAACGGACGGATTCACGCTGGAATGGTGCGTGTCATCTTTGAACTCACAGATGTCACGAAGAAAGATGGTGCGACACACTTCATAGCGGGCAGCCACAAGTCCAACTTTCCGATGCATTCGGATCACATGTCGTTAGAGGAAGGAAAACGGAGTCCGTTTTTGATGAACTACGAATGCCCGGCTGGCAGTGCGATTTTCTTTACGGAAAACCTGTGTCACGCCGGTCCCGTGTGGCAACGGGAGACACCGCGTGTCGCAGTGCTAAACGCCTACGCGCATCTCGCGACACACTGGCATCGGCTGAAGACTCCACCTGAAGTGCTTTCTGCTTTACCGCGTGAAAAGCAGGCATACTTCCGTGAACCCTGGGTTGCCGACTTCCGTACGAGTCCAGCAACAATTAACTCGATTGAACGGTTTCTTAACAACGACGAAGCACCTGTTAATACTGATACCAAGCCGTGATTTTATGTGGCGAGGTTGAAAACCTCGCCAGCAAACAAAATCGACGCTGATAAAGCAAAATCGGGGTTATGGCATATCTGGGATACCTCCGACCGGTTGTATAATCGTACCTTCAACAATCGGTGGCGTATCTGCATCATCCACCGATGTCGTCGGTGGTATGACTGTGCCTTGAACCCCAGTCTCCGGTACCACTGGTACAGTAATTTCACCAGCAATGATGCTAGCCTTTAATGCTTCTACTTTTGCTAAGATCTCATCAGAGAGCAGATCTCTGTTGCCTTCAGTCAGCAGATAGCCGACAGTGTCTTCAGCGAGTCCGAGAGAACGTACGCCTGCCATCAGATTACCAGATACGAACGCTTGGATAACATTGGACGTAGATTCGTCAATGCCTACGCGTAGACCTGTTAAAATAACGCCAGGTGCGACATCGGTAATATCAATATAGTTCCATATTACATATCTGTCTTCCGCGAGTTTCGCGGCTTCGACTGCACCGAATCCGGATTGGTCCGCCATCGCGTAAATCACGTCAACACCACTTTCATACTGAGTTATCGCAATCTCCTGTCCTCTCACTGGGTCGTAGAAACCCCGTTGATCATCAGCGACATAACCTCTCATAATCTCAGCGTCTGGATTGACGGCTTTGACACCCGCGAGGTAACCGGCTTCAAATGCGTGCAGTAACGGAACATTCGCACCGCCGAGGTATCCAACTTTTCCGGTTTTCGATTTTAACCCGGCAATCACACCAAGGAGAAACGTGCCTTCGTTACCCTATGCGTGAAAGAGGCTACATTCGGTAAATCCACCGCAGCATCGAAAATGACGAACATAACATCTGGAAACTCTGGTGCCACACGTGAAACTGGAGCTCCCATTTGGTACCCGGAAGTAATGACCAGCCCCGAATTCTCAGCAGCGGCTCGCAGCTGCATATCCCATGTCTCGAAATTACTCTCCATTTCGGTTATCTCAACGCTAAGTTCGGCTTTAGCTTGCTGGACCCCCTTATAGAGTACATCACAGTACAAGGAATCACCAAGACAGTCGCCCGGGTAGACAACACTCTGTACTGCCACCGGAAATTCGGGCCACTCTCTAAGACAAGATTGTGGTATAATATCCATCTACTTGAAACGCCTTGTGTTAGTTAACAGTTAGTATGTTTTGGTTTCACATATTCATCTTATTTACTGTTCAAATTTGGAAACTTTCGCTTTTTGATTCCTTTTTAGAACACGAATATTCCAATGCAGGAGCAGCAGAAGGATTAAACTCCTATTTGTCCAGACAATATCCAGATATATGTAAAATTGAAAATAACAAAGAGTTAACTGGCACAAGTCGTACTTGAAAGGAGTATCCGATGGCGAAACGCAAACGAAGAAACTTCACTCCCGAGTTTAAAGCCGAAGTTGTTCTTGAGGCACTCAGCGGTGAAAGTTCGCAAGCAGAAGTGTGTCGACGACATAACCTCAGCGATGAACAACTTTCAAAGTGGAAGCGACAGCTTCTTGAAAATGCCGCAACCCTCTTTGAACCTGCTGATAAACAGCCTGATGCCTCTGCGGAGCGGATCGCCCAACTTGAGCAACTCGTTGGGCGGTTGACGTTGGCACTTGACATCCAAAAAAAAGCCTCAACTTACTTGAGTTGACCCCGATGGAGCAGCGAGAAATGATTGAGGCATTACGGACAGATTTTTCGGTTCGGCAGATATGTGAGATACTCGGTTTCAACCGAAGTAATCTCTATTATCGCCCCAAACAGGCCCCGTGTGAAGCGGGTCTCCGGGATGAAATAGAGAAGTTATCTCTGCTATATCCAACATACGGATATAGGCGTATCACGCAGTTGCTGGTGCGGAGCGGATACAGCATCGGGTATAAACGTGTTGCCCGATTGATGAAATCCGCCAACCTCTCGGTGTCTGTCAAACGTGTCTGTCAAACCACGAACTCCGTTGCGGGTGTGCGTCCCTGGGACAATCGCCTTGAAAACCTTGATGTCTCCCGATGTGATCAGGTCTGGGTGGGCGATATTACCTACGTCCGGCTCAAAGGACATTTCATCTATGTTTCTCTGCTCATGGATGTCTTCACTCGCAGGATCAGAGGGTGGCATATCAGTCAACACTTGACGCAATCTCTGACTTTGAAACCCTTAGAGACAGCATTATGTCAAAGTGTCCCAGAGATCCATCATTCTGATCAAGGTGTTCAGTATCTTTCAAATGCGTATATCTCACTGCTTACGCATCATGACATTGAGATTTCAGTCGCCCAGAGAGGGTGTCCTTGGGAGAACGGATATGCTGAAAGACTTATCCGCACGCTCAAGGAAGAAGAAGTTTATCTTAACGCCTATGACGACATCCACGAAGCGAGAGCCCGCATTGGGCATTTTATTACACAGGTGTATAATCACAAACGCCCGCACTCGGCGTTAGGGTATTTGACACCTGTCGAATTTGAGCAACAAAACTTGTCTTAACTTTGCTAAATTTTGGTCTGAATAAACGGTAGCACTTCACTCACTCGAATTGGGGCAGCACCCATCGCGTCTTGCTGTTCAGAGATAACCATATCCTGAACCCGATCACAGCCGCAGATATAGATTAATAAAAGTCCGAAGACCAAAAGAGTCGCATTTTTCAATGTGTTCAAATAATTCATTTTTCTCCTATAAATTGTAAGCGCACGCCGTGCGCCGTTACATGTTCAAAGTTAAGACTTACGCGATTCATCGTTTCCAATAGGCGCGCTTTCTGCGTAAGTCGTGTCAAAGTACTAAGCACGCCTTATGTCATTATACCAAAAATATTAACGGCACACACCGTGTGCCGTTACATATACAGATGTCCTCCCTATGGGTCTAAGGCAGAGACAAGTCAAGACTGGTTAGGTTGAATTATAAGTAACTTCAACGGTTGCGAGATCCCAAATGAGGATTGTGCCATCTGCGCTGCCGCTGGCAAATGTTCTACCATCCGGACTGAATGCCAATGTGTCAATATCTGAGACGTGTCCATCTATGACTGCGCGCTGGCTGCCGGTGACGGGATCCCACAAATAGATTTTCTCATCTTGACCCGCCCCGACAAGGGTTCTACCATCCGGCGAAAATACCAATACATAAACATGACTCGGCACTGGCACGGTTGACAAATGCTGACAGTTATGCGGATCCCAGAACCGAATCGTTTCATCTGAACTCCCACTAACGAGAAGTCTACCGTCCGGCGAAAACGCCACCGCTTCAACCATGGTTGTATGCCCTTTGAGCACAGCGAGATAATGACCGGTGTTGGCATTCCACAATCGCACCGTTTCATCAGCACTGGCACTCGCGAGCGTTCTGCCATCCGGTGAAAATGCAACTGTATCGACTCGACCAGTATGCCCAGTTAAGACAGCCAATTGATTTCCGGTGTCAACATCCCATAATCGGATAGTGTTATCATCGCCACCACTGGCGAGCGTGGTGCCATTCGGTGCGAACGCCAATGTGCGCGTCATATCTGTGTGCCCTTGCAAGATTGATCTATTGGTGCCGGTGCTCATATCCCACAAGAAAATCCTATCATCCCGACTTGCGCTGGCAAGCGTGGTGCCATCGGGTGAAAACGCGACGACATCAATGAACTTGAGATGTCCATTTAAGGTTGTAGATTCAGTGCAGGTGTGCGTGTCCCACAGTCGAAGTGTTTTGTCATTGCTGCTGCTCGCGAGGAGGCTTCCGTCGGGCGAGAACGCCACGGAACCGACCCATTGCGTATGCCCGCCGATGACTCCCTTTTCGGCACCGCTTGTCAAATCCCAGAATCGGATGGTACCATCCTCACTGGCACTTGCAAGCGTTTTCCCATCAGGTGAGAATGCCACAGTCCAGACGGGTGCTTCGTGTCCTGTGAAGGTCGCGTGTTCAGTGCATGCATCCGCGTTCCAGAGCCGAATCGTATTCTCACTGCCGCCACAAGCGATAAGGGTGCCATCGGGTGAAAATTCAAAAAGACCGAATCTGCCAAGGTACGTAGCAAGCGTCCCCCGTTTTTCCGCGGTAGTCGCATCCAACAAACTCAGTGTGCCGTCGGTACATCGACAGGCAAGAATAACCCCGTTGGGAGAGTATGCTAATGCCCAGACGTTATCTGCAAACCCGGTAAATGTGGAAAGATGCCTGCCATTATGTGCATCCCAGAGCCGAATCGTTCGGTCATTACTGCCACTCGCGAGGGTCTTTCCATCTGGCGAAAATGCTAATGCACTGATTGGCTCCGTATGTCCGACGACGGCGAATCGAAAACGCTTTGTGTGGCTGTCCCAAAAGCAGATTTTCTTATCCCAACCTGCAGTTACAAGGGTAGTGCCATCCGGTGAGAGCGCGACTTCCCAAACATCATCCTCTGTATGTTCAACCGGGAAAATTCGACGCTCTCCGACGTGAGTATCCCATAGTGAAATTGTCCCGTCCCAATTTACACGGACTATGGTTATGCCACCCCACGAAAAAGGGAGCGAGGTTGTTCCGTGCTTTTGCCCAGGTCTAAGTAATGTGAGTTCAGTGCGGGTGTGTGCATCGTATAACCAGATACCGATAGAACCGATGATAGCAAGTTGCGTGCCGTCTGGTGAATACCTAATATTTCCTATCGTGCCTTTGCCGATGCGTGCTTTGGCACCTGGCGGAAGTCCCCACTGCGTATGGGGTTGTGGGTTCTGTAAGTCCATATCGTCTAAACCTTGTCTTTTAGGGATAAATTCTATTGATAAAAACGTCAAGATACCCACTACCTGAAGGTAGGGGCTTGTGCTTCATAGCGACTGCGGTTTTCTCAGAGAGTCCACCGTCTTATTATCGCTCCACTTTAGGCGGTCAAGCCCGCCTGTTTAATAGTAAGAGTGAGGTAGCGATACAAGACGCGAGGTAATTACTCCATCTGCGTTTTACATGAATGCTACCGATATATGTTTTGAGTGGTATCACACTTAACACTTTTTACCATCTCTTACAATGGTGGGCAACTCCTCCACAAAGGTATGTAGAGGGTAAGAGCGTTGCCCAAAGTGTTAGTATAATTAAACCACAATTTCAGATAAATGTCAAGTTTATTTTTATCAAGTTTTAGCCGTCTACATCCCCTACCTAAAGGCAGCGGGTTTGACGGGGGAGTGCTAAACAGGATTTGCCAAATTATACATTGCTTCAACGGTTGCGAGGTCCCAGATGAGGATTGTGCCGTCTGCGCTGCCGCTGGCAAACGTCCTGCCATCTGGACTGAATGCCAATGTGCAAACCCTATAGTTCTTAATGATTGCGCGCTGCTGGTTGGTGACAGGGTCCCATAAGCGGATCGTGTTGTCTTCAGCATCACCGCCGCTTATAAGAACGTGTCCATCTGGCGAAAACGCCACAGTCTCAACAATATCGGTATGCCCTATCAGGGTGGTGAGATGTTGACCTGTCTGTATATCCCACACCCGAATCGTACGATCTGCGCCTCCACTGACAAGGATTCTACCATCTGGTGAAAACGCGAGCGTCTTAACAGCACCGGTATGACCTGTAAGCACAGCGAGATAATGACCTGTAGTGGCATTCCATAACCGAATTGTTTTATCTTCACCGCCGCTTGCGAGAGTCCTCCCATCTGAGGAAAACGCAATTGTCTTAACATCATCCGTATGGCCTGTTAAGACTGCCAATTGATTTCCGGTATCAATATCCCACAATCGGCCAGTGTTGTCTTCTCCCCCACTGGCAAGTGTAGTCGCGTTCGGTGCAAACGCCAATGCGGTAACTATATCCGCATGCTCCAATATTGCTGTTTCGGTGCCAGCATTCACATTCCACAAAAATATCCTTTCATCTTGACTCGCGCTTGCGAGAATTTCACTATCTGCCGAAAAGGCGACATCTTCAATCAAATAGATATGTCCGCTGAAAGTTTGAGACTCCGTGTAAGTATACAAGTCCCACAATCGAAGCGTTTCGTCATCACTGCCGGTAGCGAGGAGGCTCCCGTCGGGTGAGAATGCTACGGAGTGAATCCATTCAGCATGTCCGTCAATGATTGCCTTCTCTGCGCCACTCGCTAAATCCCAGAGTCGAATGGTATGATCACCACTCCCACTTGCAATCGTTTTTCCATCCGGAGAGAAAGAGATGCCGCAAATACCATCTTTATGCCCTGTGAGGGTCGCTTGCTCAGTGCCAGTATCCGCATTCCAGAGTCGAACAGTACAATCACCACTCCCACTTGCGAGGCGGGTTCCGTCGGGTGAAAATTCCAAATGACCGACAACACCGATGTCTGTGGCGAAGGTTGCCAGTTTTTCACCGTTAGTTGTATCCCATAAGCAGAGCGTCTCGTCCCGGCTACCGCTGACGAGATTCATACCGTTGGGAGAGAACGCCAACGCCATAACCCCATGCGTATGTCCTGTGAGTGTGGAGAGCTGTCTTCCAGTATGGGCATCCGAGAGTTTGATGGTGAAGTCATTACTGCCGCTGGCGAGCGTTTTGCCATCGAGTGATAACGCAAGCGCATTGATCGGATACGCATGTGCGACGATCTCAAACTGCAGGCGACCCGTGTGAATGTCCCAAAATCGGATTTTCCCGTCCAGTCCTGCGCTGATGAGGGTATTACCGTCCGGCGAGACGACGAATGCCCAGACCTCATCTTCATGATCTCCGAGCCTCATTGTGGTGCGACGCTGTCCGGTGTGAACATCCCATAGCGAAATTGTGCTATCCGAATTTCCTGTTACAAGGGTTGTACCATCGCGCGAAAATGTGAGCGAAATAGCACCCTGATCCTGTCCATGTTTAAGGAGTGCGAGTTCGGTGCGGGTATGTGCATCGTAGAGCCAAACACCGATATAAGTGGCAACAGCGAGACGGGTTCCGTCTGGCGAATACTGAATATCCGTTATCGCGCCTTTGCCGAGGCGTGCTAAGGCACCTGGAGGAAGTTCCCATTGTGTATAGGATTGTGGATTTTGTGTGTTCATGTGATTAAACCATGGATTTACGGATAATTAGGGCAACAGCATGAAGTAATTCCATTATGTTCTCGTTATACTCAAGAACATAAGTCGGTGATCTGTGTACAGAAAAATTAGGTTATACCCAATTAACGTGATTAGAAGTCTTTTGATCAAGTCAGCATTGCGAGGCACAGGGACCTCGCGCTACAAATGGGGTTAATTTGGTATTATACCCAATTAACGTGATTAGAAGTCTTTTGATCAAGTCAGCATTGCGAGGCACAGGGACCTCGCACTACAAATGGGGTTAATTTGGTATTAGAGGCATACCTCAAGTATTTTCCTTTAACCCAACTTACCACATAAAAATTCATAAAAATAGTCTTCAATTATGTTCAGAGCTATTCAATTGTCGGCTATCAGAATCAGGATTCAAGGATTTTTAGGATAATTAAGGCACCTGCAAATCGGGCTTACAAAGCCCTCCTACAAGAGTGTTTCGCGAGAATTGAATGGCTCTGAATTATGTTCAAAAAACCTTGCTTTTTCGCGCTAAATAAGGTATAATAACCGTGAATTATTCAGAGTGATAGATCGCTGTCACGTGCTATACTTTTTGACGTAAAGCGCATATCATATTGACTACAAAACACACAACATTTTGGGTGTATGGAGGGAACCTCATGAACACTTTGCACGGCTTAAATGAGAAACAGATAGAAGCGGTAACACATAAAGACGGTCCCCTTCTTGTCATCGCAGGTCCTGGCACTGGCAAAACAAAAGTCATCACACACCGCATTGAGCACCTGATCCGAGAACACAATATCAGGTCTGAGAAGATTCTTGCGATTACGTTTACGAATAAAGCGGCAGAAGAGATGCAGGAACGCATCAACACTGAGATTGGCGAACCACACGGATCCAGTGTTAAGGCTTGCACCTTCCACGCATTTTGTGTCAAAGTGCTGAGGAAACATGCGCTGAAGATCGGATTGAGCGAGAATTTCGCCATCTTTGACCAAGAACTCCAAGACGAGATATTAACAGAAAGCGTCCGAGAACTGAGTCTCAACGCTGACGACTACCCACTATGGTTGCTACGAAACATTATCAGCGATGCCAAATGCACACTGCAGAACCCTGTTGATGCAGTAGATGATACAGATATTAACGACTCTGAGACTATTGAAAATATCCGAAACGTGCTGCAAACCTATCAAGGCAAACTCGACGAATACGATGCCCTTGATTTCGATGATCTTCTGCTGAAAACCGTCGAACTGTTACGGGTAGAGGAGGTAAAGGAAGCCTATCATAAGGAGATCGCCTATATCCTCGTTGACGAATTTCACGATGTTAATAGTGTCCAGTATCATTTGCTCCGACTGCTTTGTGCACCATTAGAACAAAATCTCATGGTAGTCGCTGATGAGGACCAATCTATCTATAGTTGGCGCGGATCGAACCCTCAGTATATTGAAGATTTCATAACCGAATTCAACCCGACAACTCTTGAATTAGACGATCACTACCGATGTAGCGAGAAGATTTTGCGTGCCGCAGAGGAAGTCATCTCCAGAAACCCTGAGCGACAAAAACAGCACACCCTCAGAACCCACAAAGATGCCGGACGCGACATCTTTCACTACACTTTTGACACACCGGTAGCGGAAGCACTTGGCATCATTAATGTCATCCAGAGTTTGGTAACCCAGCGTAACTACTCTTATCGCGATATTGCTGTCTTTTACCGAACACACAAACTTGCCGATGTTTTGGCGGAACAGTTATTACGTGCAGACATCAAATTCCAGCGGATTTTACCGACGAATTCCTTTGGCGAAGGAAATAGCAAAAGCATTCTCGCGTATCTTCGTCTCATCCAGTGGCAGCTCCCGCAAGATCTGGAACAAGCAATCAATTTTCCTGAGACCTGTATTGACGATTTGACATGGGTGCGTCTCAAGTGGCTTGCACAGCGCGAACACATTGCGTTCATAGAACTCTTGAGAAATATTGAAGCCTACACAGAAGATGTCGGTCCCTTAACTCGCCGAAACGTCCGTCAGTTCTGGACGCAACTTGAGAAACTGTCAGCTGAAATCGAGGGCGAGAAGATTGATAAAATCATTCAGAAACTCTTTGACGCTTTGGAACAGTCTCGTTCCCCTTACCGCGCCGAAGAGCTGGAAGTCATCGAAAAACAGCCTGAACTACCGAACCTTGTGACCGCGCAAGATGTCCTCTACAGTGCCCTTGACCTTGACGAACCAATTCAGATTACTGCCAGCCACGGAATCGACGAGTATTGTGCAGCGCATATCATTCATCAGACGCTTGAGACCTATCTGGATCAGAGCGTGCACCTCCAATTTCTTCCACCCGATGAAAGTAGACCATCGGCATTCGACAACGGCGTGCATCTGCTTATTGGTGAATTTGAAGAACTTGGAGAAAAAGGACGGGACGCTCGGATAATTCTTATTGGCACAGCAGATACGGCAGATAGCGATGTAATTCACCTCGAAACCGAAGGCGTTCGGAGCATCGCGGCACTCAAACTCTGTCAACGTCTTATTAATCGCTTTGAAAGCCCAAATATGGCAGATATGGTTGTCTATGATCTGGAGACAACCGGTATCAACCCGAAAACAGCAGAAATTGTTGAGATCGCCGCGCACCGTCTTAGCGCAATCGGAGATGAAGTAGAGCGATATTATTGCTTGGTAAAACCGCCGGGCGGGCATATCCCTCGTTCAGCCACGCGCATTCATCAAATTGATGCAGAGACTGTCAAAGACTCACCCGGAATTGAACTGGTATTGCCTGAATTCTTTGGGTTCATCCAAAATCGGATTTTGATTGGGCACAATGTGGCGGAATACGATAACCCAATTCTTGAGCGAGACCTCAGAAGGTATTTGAAAACGGAGTTATCGGCACCGCATTACGATACCCTCGTTACAGCGCGTCGGCTTTTCCCGCGACAACGGTGTAGCATGGGGGCACTTGCTGAAAAATTTGAGATTGAACACGGTCGTCTACACGGTGCCTTAGAGGACGTTAGTGTCAATAGAGAAATCTTCAAAGAACTCATCAAAATCGATGCTTACAAACGTGAAGTGAAATCCCTCACCGAACTTCTACCGCTTGTTGGGGTCGGTATTCTTGCCAAAACGGAAGCGTCGCGACCAGAGATCGCTCCTACAAAAGAGACGGAAACATCGCAATCAGAAGTCACTCCTACAACGGAAACTTTGACCGAGAATAATGCGTTTCTTAATGCTGCGAAGCGTTTTGTCCAGATACATAACACTGGACTGCCGGACCGTCTACCGCTTGAAGCGTCAGAAGCAGCACAAGCGACAGTATATATGGAAGAACTACGAGATACCGCTGTCCCGGAATTTCGAGAAGATATTGAATGGCGGCAACGCCGTATTCAGTTTATGAATGCCGTACTCCATTTTGAATCAATCAATGATGAGCATCGGCTTACCAACTTTTTGGATTACCAGAAGTTACTCACCAATATTGATGAACTCGACGATAAGACCGAGCAATTGACCTTAATGACGTTACACGCAGCGAAAGGAACAGAATTTCCGGTCGTTATCATTCTCGGTATGGAGGAGGGGAGTTTTCCGATGTGGAAACAGAACATCACAGAGGCAGAGATTGAAGAGGAGCGTCGGCTTTTTTATGTTGGTATAACCCGAGCACAAGCGCAGCTTTATCTGTCGTCCACGGTCTATCGTACTGGCGATCGGGATCGTTCTGTGTCAATGTTTGTTCGTGAAGTGCCGTCTAACTATGTGATCAAATGGCCTACGCCGCGGCGCGGGTAGGGGATCAACAGTGTGTCTGTTGCAGTTAAGAATTATTGATCTGGACGGATTTTATCCCAATCCCATAGCAGAATCGTGCCACCAGCACTCCAACTGGCGAGAGTCTTGCCATCAGGTGAAAACGCAACCACATTAACTGCCTCTGTATGATCTATGAGCGTTACAAGGTAGGCAGCAGTCGCGGCATCCCATAACTGTACTTTGCCAGTAACACACCCACTTACCAGCGTTTCCCCGTCAAGCGAAAATGCCAAGGTCTGTATTGGACGATGGTCGCCTTGGGAAGTTACTAACTTCCGGTGCCGACTCACATCCCACAGCAAAAATGCATCCCATCCACCACTTGCGAATAGACTTCCATCCGGTGAAAACGCGATTGCCCACACATCGCGTTTATCACCAACGAAAGTGGACAATAATTCGCCATTAATCGTATCCCACAAGCGAACTACGTTATTCCGATCCACACTTGCGAGGATTGTACCATCTGGCGAAAACGCAACCATTTTGGAAATCGCTTCATCAATTTTAAGAGTTCCCCGTAACGCGCCGCTTCGGACATCCGACCACCAAATCATTGTCTGAGAATACCCCGCACTGGTGAGTGTGCGTCCGTCCGGTGAAAACGCGAGTGTTGTTGGAGTTTCCATGCGGTTATGGTGAATCAACACTTGTTCCGCGGCACCAATATCCCATAAATGGATTGTATCCTTAGAACTCCCAATGGCAAGTGTGTGTCCGTCTGGTGAGAACGTCAATGTCGTCGGGGTCCCCATGCCTTTAGGACGCATCAACATCTGTGTTCGAGTACCGATGTCCCACAAGTTGATTGTATCGTCAGCGTTTCCACTGGCAAGTGTCCGACTGTCCGGTGAAAACGCTAACACAGTTCCAACATGCTTATGTGCTATAGCGGGAAAGCGTTGGCCGCCGTTAGTCGTATCCCAAAACCGGATTGTGCCACTTTGAGTCACAGTCGTAAGCGTTTTGCCATCCGGTGAGAACGCCAAGGCATTCACCCAACCCGGATGATTCTTCGGAAACATAGCGGCATCAACGGCATTGGTCGCCACATCTAACCACTCAACGGCATCCGAGTCTCCACCGACAGCGAGTTTGGTGCCATCCGGTGAGAACGCTAACGCGTCAACCGACCAGTTATGCGCATGATGCTCCTGCCGCACTTCACCGGTCTTTATATCCCACACAAGAAGCATTGGCCACTCTGTCCCACCACTGGCAATCATTTTTCCATCCGGTGAGAACACCAATTCAGTGATGAAATTATTAACATTCTTATGCTCAAGGAATGTCCTCCAGAGTTTACCGGTTTCTGGGTTCCATAAACGCACCGTCCTGTCTGAACTTCCGCTGGCGATCGTTTTGCCATCTGGCGAAAACGCGACTACGTTGACATCTTCCGTATGTCCAGTGAGGTGTCTACGCAGTTTACCTGTCTCTGTATCCCATAACCCAATTGTATTATCACGACTGCCGCTGACGAGTGTCTTACCATCTGGCGAAAACGCAACTGAAAGAATTTTTCGCGTATGCAAGGGAGAAAAATGCCTAATTTCGCCCGTATCTATACGCCGTAACCAAATTGCCCCTTCATCACTGCCGCTCGCAAGCGTCTTATCATCAGGTGAGAACGCGATCGCAGAAACATCAAAAGGCGTTGCGGGTGCCAAAGCGGTTTCAGTACCAGTAGCCGTATCATAAACCCAAATACCGACGCTACTTGCGATTGCGAGTTGAGTACCATCTGGTGTGAACGCTGTGTCGCTTATTACCCCTTTATTGATACCGAATCGGGCTTTGGCACCGAAAGGTAATTGCTGCTGTGCATCAACACTTTGATACACCACAACCAACATCAATAGACAGATAGGAACAATGAGATGACTCCAAATCACCACGTCTCTCCTTCAAATTATGTAACTTGATTGGAATTAGTCCTTCCGTTTTAGCGAATCAGTTTACAATCTTTGCTAATTTCGGAAAAAGTATTATAAGTTAAGAATGCCAATCCAGTAAAAAGGTTACATAAAAAGTACGTGAGTTTGAGCTGAACAAGATGTGAATCAATGCTAAATGTGCGTTTAGCATTCGGCACTTACCAAGAGGTGTTCACATATTTTGGAATTTTTCTATAAAGAGAAATAGGGTAGAAGGTTTCTAACTTCTACTCTACTTTTCGATCCCGTGCCAATGCCGACTTATTTGCGGATTAGCATCTTCCGTGTTGATGTGAACTCGCCTGCGGTTAATGTATAGAAATAGATACCACTCGCAATAGGTTCACCTACGTTATTTCTGCCATTCCAATAGGCGGCGCGGCTGCGATTTTGATAGATACCGGCAGGCATCAGACCTACCGCTAACGTCCGAACCTGTGTTCCATTCACAGCATAGATACGCAAGGTAACCTCGGCTGGATCGGAGAGTTGATACGGTATCCACGTCTCAGGGTTGAACGGGTTCGGATAGTTCGGCAACAACGCTGTCTCTTCAGGGATTAGGGATGTCAGAAGCCGTTCGAGATTCGCAATGCCTTGTTGGAAAGCAAGCGATCCATCATTTTCGACGTGCGCCTGTGCTATCCATGCTCGAACTGTCGCAGGATCTAACTCCTTCACATTTTCTATTGCAACAGTGGATAGTGCGGCTGCCGCTGTTGATTCGCCAAGATGTTGGGCGACAAGGACGAGGTCTAAGATATTAACAACCCCATCGCTATTTACATCTGTTCGCGAATCAACGGACGCGGGCTTCCCTAAGTCTTGAGCAACGAGAACGAGATCTAAGATGTTTACTCGCTCATCTCCATTGACATCCCAGATCAGCCTGTCCTTCACCACAAGAGCGACTTCATGGGGTCCGGCAGGGATTGCTCGACCAGTGCTATCACCGAATCGAAAGTTACTGAGCGTCAATTGTGTCTTACCACCCGCTTTTACTGCAAAGGTTACCGACAGCAGCATGCCTGTGCCACTGACAGAATTTCCATTGAGTATTGCTTCACTGAGACCTGTAATTATACCGGACTTATTATCAATTGTTCCTTTCTGGGAGAAGGTTACCCGATCCTCCGACTCCAGAAAATAGCCTTTGCTTACCTCAATTGCTTCAAGGAGTAAGGGATCAAACGCGATGTCAAACTGCCATTCTACTAAATCGGTCGCATCTTCTGCGTAGATGTCAAGCGTAAACGTATCGCCTGTATTGATCACAACATTGGGAAGGACATATCCGATGCCAGTATAAGACAGCACCGTATATTCCGCATCCGCTCGAAATCCAAAAAACCCACTCCATCCTCCGGTGGCGTTGTCAACAGCGACTAACAAGGTATTTCTCCCTTGTTTTAGGGTGACAGGGAAAGAACCGCGATAATCGGAGGCACTCCGCCGGGTGATCTCCTCGCGAACGAGTTTGCCGTTGAGCCAGACCTTTACGGCATCATCGCTTCCAACAAACATCCTTGTGTTCTGTTCTTGCGGAGAATTTAAGGTGATAAAGCCGTAAATGACACGGTTATTTCCGTTCCAGCCGAGAGGTCTCGTCATATTGGTGATGTTATTATTATCACTGGTGGAAATTTTTAGAGGAGTCCATACATAGTCCCCAACTCTGCTTCCCGGTGACGCACCGGTAGTTGCGATTTGTTGCTCTGTAACATTCCCGCCACTCGCTTTTGCCAGCAGATCCGTGCTTTTGTCAAGATGTTCATCCGGCACCAACACCCATAACCACGGTCCCTCAATTTTCGGACCGCCGCTATCTGGATCAACAGAAGGTGTGGCGGTTGTCTCGGGCTGCGTCGAATCACTGACAATGCGTTCAACGAATTCCCTATACATGTCTTTGGAAGCGTTTACCCACGCAGGGAGTGCACCTAGTCGCCGTTCCAGTTGTGCCTCGTAAAGTGAGTTAGGAGAGACGTGTGTGCCGAATCCCTCGACGTAGGCGTCGCCGGGGATGGTACCTCCGAGCGTCTTGTATCCGATCAGGTTGGTTTGAGTGGCAGTGAAGCCCCCTCCGGGTGCCCACGGGTTAAAGGTGCTGCTGTCAGCGACGGTGTTGTTCCAGCGTGTGTATCCATTTAAATGATTCGGCCTAATGCCTGCGCCACCCCCACTATTCTCATGGCTTCTACAGTAATAATTATCAAATAACGTATGACGTGGAAAATCACCATGGGCATCGGGACCTCTAAGTTTCGGACCTCCAACTCTCCAAAAGACAGTTCCCGCAGATCTATTGGCTACAACACTACCATGAAATACACCTTTATCTGTATGATCCTCTAATAGCCCTATAAAACAGTATGTTGAAGCATGAACACCGCCTGGTTGATGTCCGAACTTGCCATCCACTATTATAGCAATTGCTGAAGTACCATAAGAATTATGTAGACCGAATGCGTTAACGGTATTTGAAAATCTACAACGTCTAATCCATGAATGTGCAGTAAATTGCAGCATGACACCCCCGTATCCATAGTACTCATGATGCACGTATGTTTCCTGTAGGTTGCCATCTATATGTAGATCCTCAAAACCGATTCCAACTGCCAAGTCTATAAAGTTAACTGTAAAATTAGAATTTAGGTGAGTTATAGTTGGTGTTTTAATACATACACGATTTCCTTCTATACGATCTATCTCGTGAAGCTCATAAACACCAATACCATCTCGAATCCTTGCATACGAATTGGGCATTTCATCCATAGATCGTGAAGAGTATTGATTCCAATCTTCCCAAGAATCTGTATCTCCACTGGTTCCTTTCACAGTCGCTGTAATCTTCACAAAATTACGAGATAAAAGACTGCTTGAATCTACGACATCAAAATGTTTAGTACCTTTAGGAAATGATCCTGAAACAGTAGTTACTCTCCCTGGTTTATGAACCCGCCAACCAGTTCTAAATAACCTGTACATTTGTCCATAAACATTCGGCGAATTTTGCTGCTTAATAGTCGTTCCTCCATATTCGGCACCTTCAGCACCACTTCCACGAAGAACAACATTATCTCCATATACATAAATTGATTCTAATGTCTCACCTGCTGTTAATACATCAAATTGTCCAGGCGGGAAAAACACAATACCACCACCAGAAGAAACATCACTAATGGCGGCTTTAATCCCCTCAGTGTCCGACTTGCCGTCATCCGGGACGGCTCCATAATCGGTCACATCAAAGACCGGCAGCGTAAAGTCATCAGGTATCGCTTCTTCGCCGTTTTTGTAGCCTGCGTAGGAGTAGTCGATCAAGTCAGGTGTCCCTACGGGGACAGGTTCACCGATGAATTTCTTCCAGATGTTTGGCGTGAGTTGGGCTGACGCGAGCGGCAACAGGAACAGGAACAATGATGCGGCGGCTGTCCAGTTTCTCATTTTGTTGATCATGGTTCCCTTGTCCGCCTTTCTGGCAACAAGTAAGATAAAAGCACAGAGCGCACCGAGTACGGAAAACTTCCACAGGTACAAGAAAACTTTCCGATCTTTCATAGATTCTTCCCTTCACATTACACGATTCAAACATAAGGTAGTCATATTATATCCTATCACAAACGCCCTTGTTTTTCAAATTTTTAAGGCAAGAAAAGTCAGTCGTAGCAAGGGTTTATAGCAATAATCATATTGGCGAATTATAATATTATTTTTTCAATATATAGAATTGATTGAATATTATTTTTGGAAATTTAATTACAAATTATTTCACAAAAAGAGACACTGGTTAAATTATTAGGAAAATCTGGTCTCCTGTATGTGTAAATAAAAGATTCCTTGATAAAAAAAGGTTAGACATGGCATACTAAAAGACATGTGATAAACCCAAGCCTAAAGACTTGGGCTTCCGCAAAGTTATACGGAAGCGTTTGTGGTATCAACAAGGGTTGCTTGCTATGCAAGTCTGACACCCTCTCCTCCAAAGGTTGCTATCCCAACCCCGCACAAAAATGTGCCTAAGTGTTTTGATGAGCGTCTCTAAACGAAAAAAATGGAATGTGCAATTACGCAGCTTTTCCTACACTCAAAGTATTCCTCCAGCATCTGTCTGGTGTCAGAGACTTCTACCGCCTGTGTCGCAACTTTACGTGAATTCACTCAGTATGTAGCCCCAGTAGGCATGCTCACAACCTCACACGCAACAGGTGCGTGATCGAGTTACTAAAGGAGATTAGACCACATTTTAGACCGAATGTCAAATCTTTTTTTACACCTTTGCTCCTTTCCAAGAGGGCGGTGTCTACATCCGAAACCTAAAGGATTGGGTTTTGACACCGTAATTTGATAAAAATGAACATCTTTGACTCGAAAAATGCGAATTGATTGCCAAAGCCACATATTTCCAAACGCCTATATTGAGATCCTCGCGCAGAACCCGCATCCGCCCCAAGTGATCCGCAGCGGTAGTGAGGCTGTTGTTACGTACGGCGATGTTCAAACATTCCGCTTACAGGACGAAGTCTACGACCCGAAACGTAAACTCAAGGATATGGACGAGGCGGGTGTTGATATGGCACTGCTCAGTACCAATATACCGCCGCCTTGCATGCTCACGCCTGAATTAGGGAACAGAGGCGCGCAAGCGATCAACGATACCATCGTCGAACTCGTGGACACATACCCACATCGGTTCGCAGGATTGGCATGCCTGCCGTGGCAAAATCCAGATGAAGCCATAACAGAGATGGATCGGGTGAAACGACTCGGATTCCGCGGGGTAATGCTCTATTCCCATATCGGTGGTAAACCGGTTGACGCGCCACAATTTGAACCGGTCTATGTACACGCCGAAACACTACGGATGCCGATTGTGATGCATCCCACCGTGCCAACATGGGGTGAGGCAATCAAAGATCACTGGATGATCGGTATGATGGGATTACAGGTGGATAATAGCTTCGCACTGCTTCGGTTGATTCTGAGTGGGGTTCTTGAACGTCATCCTGATCTACAACTCGTGATGCCACACGTTGGCGGTATTCTACCCTATATGAGCGGCAGGATTGACCATCAGACCGAAGTATTAGGCAGAGCCAGAGAGAATATAACACAACCACCGAGTGCGTATCTACAACGTATCTATCTGGACACCGTGTCGCCATCAACACAAGCATTGCAATACGCCTATCAGTTTTCCGGTGCAGATCGCTTGTTGTTCGGAACAGATCATCCGTGGGTGGATATGCCACGGTTTGTCCGTTTGATTGAAGATATGCCTATCCCGGAAGCAGATAAAGCACGAATTTTTGGTAAAAATGCTGTAGAGCTGTTCGATTTAGACTGAAAAGCAAAAATCTTGAAAGTGGTGAGGTTGAACGAAGGTTAATAAATAAGTTGGGTAATCTTAGGGACACGACGTGCGATAATTCAGATCGCATTTGGGCGAGTACGCCGCAGAATCGCACTACTACGAACCGTTCTACTTGTAGTTGTGTTACTTAGAACTATCCGATTAAATTCCAAAACTTCATAAAACCTCGTTATCAAAGAGAAGAAAGCCCCACAAGCGAAAGAAAAGAGGGTTTACGATATGTCATACGAACTGACTGATGCCGAAAAATTTTTCTTTGAAAATAACGGCTATCTCGTCCTGGACAATTTCCTCGCGTCTTCACATATTGAAACACTTAGGAGTGCCCTTGCGGAATCTATTGAGATGCGGCGGGAGTGTGAGGAGAAAGGATTGTCGCAAACCGGGATGACACATATCCACGGCGAGAAAAGCACCCGTATCTTCTATATCCTCGGCGATCACCCGGCATTCTTGGAACTTCTGGATTGGCAACCGATGCTGACGTATGTCACAGGGTTGCTGAATCAGATGCCACACCATCACGCGTCGGATGCCATCGTTGAAGAGGGTTCGGAGCTGATAGAACGTCCGATGGGTTGGCACATTGATGGACACGATGAAGGCTATCGTAACCTACGTCCAATACCATTTTTGCAACTCAAAGTCGGCTATTATCTGACAGATATGACAGAAGGCGGACAGGGGAATCTGTGGCTCATACCGGGCAGCCACACGGCGATGTATGACCCGAACCATGAAGATCTGCGGTATCCATACAAATATCCGGGGGCGCTTGAGGTGTGTGCCCCGCCGGGGAGCGCGATTCTATTCCACAACGCGGTTTGGCATTCCGCTGGTATCTTCACGAAACCGGAGGGTCGGCGAGAAATGCTCTATTACGCTTATGAACATCCGTGGATGATCGCCTCGCAAGAACATTGGGGGTATCCTAAAGATTTCTATAACAAGGAACTCTCACCCGAACAACGAAAGTTTTTCCACGGGTTCGTCTTCGATCCGCCCGAACAGCGGTGGGGATAGCAGAATATGGGCTTGCAAGTTACGCGCTACAACACAACGCAAGGAGGACGCAATTATGCGTTTAACCGAATCTCAAGTTTCCTTTTTTCACGACAACGGGTATCTGTTGCTCGAAGATGTGCTTGATGCAAACGATTTAGGAACCGTGATTACCGAATACGAGGGGATAGTCGCAGAACGTGCTGAGAAATTGCATGCAGAAGGAAAGGTTACCGATACGTACCCCGAAAAACCGTTTACGGAACGACTGCTTCACCTTGCGAATGAGGCACAAGAAGTAACAGCAAATCTGGATATTATGCAGGCGCGCGGCGAAGCGACGTTCAACTTCCTCAAAAACCCCAAGATATTGGACATTGCGGAGTCTTTTGTTGGTACCGAGATTATCTGTAACCCGATCCAACACATCCGTGCTGTTTTGCCGAAACGGAGTTCACAGCGCGCACCCACACCTTGGCATCAGGACGCAGGCGTGTGCTGGCCCGATACCGACCCCTATTTTATGCTAACTGTTTGGATTCCGATCGTGGATGCGACTTTGGAAAACGGGTGTCTACAGGTGATGCCGGGCAGCCATAAGATGGGACTTTTCAGGCACGATTGGACCGAGGGCGGATTGGCAGTCACGTCGGAACATCAGCCGCCTAACCTCACGCCGAAAGCGTTGCCTATCCGGGCAGGAGGCGTTATTCTATTCCATAATTACACACTTCACAGTGCGAAACCGAACGAATCGGAGAGCGTCCGATGGAGTTTTGATCTGCGATACCACGACGTTTATCAACCGACGGGTCGCCCTTTCTATCCTGCGTTTTTGATGCGGAGCCGTCTGCGTCCGGAAGCCGGTAATACAGCGTATGATACGTGGTGTCAGCGGTGGGAATTTGCGTTAGAGAATTCTAAAGGTGCGCAAGCCTATCGGTGGCCTCGGTAAAAAGTAGCAGGCACACTCCGTTGTGCCGAAGCAAGTACATAGGAGGAAAACGTGCTTGAAATCTCAGACCTGCCGACAGTCAACGCGACACTCAACACAATCAGTGGCATCTTGCTGACGACCGGGTATGTATTCATTCGGCAGCGGAAAATCACGGCGCATAAAAACTGTATGCTTGCTGCTTTTGGTGTGTCTGTGCTTTTTCTTGTCAGTTACGTTATTTACCACGCCAATGCGGGGTCAAAGCCGTTTACACAGCAAGGGTGGATCCGTCCTGTTTACTTTACCATCTTGATTTCACATATCATTTTAGCGTTTGTCATCGTGCCGTTGGCTTTGCGTACGCTCTATTTGGCATGGCGTGAACGGTTTGATGCGCACCGTCGCATCGCGAAGATTACCTTCCCGATCTGGTTGTATGTTTCGGTGACAGGCGTGATTATCTATCTGATGCTGTATCAATTGTAGGGCGGAATATTACCCACCCACTCTATTTTCATCATCTATGCAGCGAAGGGACGGAATCCACGCAACATCAAACCTCGATCGCTATTGGATTTTTTCGCTTCTTCAGCTGCGGCTGCGCGTTTTTCGGCTTCTGCGCGATTTGCTGTCGTTGTCCCACCGATGATTACAAAGTCATCTGTCCGGCGGTAACGGTTGATGAAAATCGGACGCGGTTTGTCTGACATATTCTGTTTGGAACCGTGTATGGTCTTGACGTTAAAGAAGATTGAATCGCCGCCATTGCCAGAAACAGGGAGCGCGCTCTCCCAGGGCCACTCATCCTCCTCCAAACCGAGGTGCGAGAACGTATCAATATGCTTGAGTTGTCCGAGTTGGTGTGAACCCGGTACAACGTGTAACGCCCCATTTACTAAGTCAGTGTCCACTACATAACTCAGAATGCCGACGGGTCCCTGGTATCGGTGCTCAAAGTACGCAGAATCCTGATGTAGGTGTTTTGGGTGTCCACCGACCGGCTCCTTGTAGAGACACTGTCCACCCCCGAAGATCTCGACATTCGGTCCCAAGATCGTCTCCACGATATTGGCTGTATTTTCATCGAAAGCGGATTGGAAAAATGCTGCACTCGTCTGATAATTCACCGCTAATACCATGATCTGTTTGTCGCGTTCGTAGCCTTCTGGTGCCGGTAGGAACAGTGTGCCATTGGGTGTACGCCATCCCTCGACAATCCGTTCTGCCTTGTCAAGTAGCGAGATGGATTCTGCGGCGGCGGCCTCAATATCCTTGTGCATTGCTTCAATATAGGGTGCCATCAGACCGCGCATGACAAGGCATCCATGTTCTTCAAAGATGTCTGCGGCTTTCTGGACATCTAATGCGTCCACGGACATCTCAATCTCTTCAACTGTTACCTTAGGTTCTTGGTTCACGAAATATCTCCTTGATTTAAGCATTGTCAGAATCTCAACATCGGTAAATCTTCTTTATGGATTGTAATTCTACCAGTGATGTCAAGAATAATCTTTCTATTTTCTCATTTCATTTGATATCTGCTAGAACAATATCAGATTTCCCGATATAGGGCAATTGGATCAATAATAATTTCGTTCTCTAATTTCCCTGAGAATGTAGATTCTACTATGGAAAGCTTTTCAACAAGAGACATAATCGCTTCCTTGATATGCCGAAATTCGTAATTATCTTCGTCATCTTCTTCATGATAAACCAAGTCGCTTGAGCTTTGTGCAACAACCCCAAAGAGAACAAATTTCTTCTCAGCAAATCTGGAGTATTTTCTCACCAGCAAATGTTCATCTTCTCGAAGATATGCTCTATTAAAGTTTGAGGAAAATATGTAAGGTTCTATAGGCATTTGAACTTCAAACTGATCTTGAAACCCGTAATCCAAAACAAAAGTTAAGTTTTCCAAAAAATCAGGGGCTTGATACAAACCTTGATCCTTCGCCAAATTTTTGATGCTCGTTAACCCTTTCAGTTGTTGCCTGAATTTCGCCTTTTGATTTCTATCTTTGGTATTCTCTGCTGCTTTTTCAAATTGTTGACGTACTCCTTCCATTTTTTCAAAGTTAGCGATATACGTCAGTGCCTCACCTAATTTATTGAAATCCTTTATAGTGGATTTAAGGATGTTCATATCATTGAACTGAACCTTACCCTTCACCTCAACGAATCCAGCATTGTCAATTTGTTTGATACTTTCATCAATGTCATTTGCCGAGAGACTAAGTATTTTTCCTGACTTCCTAAGCTGTTCTTCAAAAAGTGTATAGGACTAATCATGACGATACTTTTTTTCTTGGGTACCCGATTCGGATTTCAAGATATCTGCCATGATTTGGCCACTACCAACCGGACCTTTCTGTTCTTCCTCCTTCTCTGTTGTGGATCCCTTATAATACCCAATTAGCTTGATTAGAAGTCTTTTGATCAAGTCAGCATTGCGAGGCACAGGGACCTCGCGCTACAAATTGGGTTAATTTGGTATAACTCATTAAAGACTCGGTAACTCCCTCAAAAATCTGAGATGAAATAGAGTACATTTTATATTCATCTAAGTAGATGAAACTTTTAATCGCCTGCACGGCGTTTCCTCCTTATATAGTCCTCATAATATCGTTTTCTTGTGCTTATGATGGACCAAATAGCAACACCAATGCCTACTATGGCAAGGATCAAACCTATGATGACAATTACCGTAGTCACTTGATTACCTCCCAAACCGCGAGCAATCATAGCCTTTCAGTTTTTTATAACTCGCTGCAGTTTCGCTTAAATACAATTTAGTAGCGCACCGGAAACCCTTCGTAACAGATGCCCTGTCGCTAACATTCCCATATTATAGTAAAGCCCACAATTAAGTTTACACTGTCTGATGTGGCGAGGTTAGGAAACCTCGCCAGCAATGCGGTGAACGGGATGGATTGTCCGTGGAAGTGTCAAAGTATTTTTAGATTTTACTATAACTTTATAATAACATCGTTACCCAGAAAACTCAAACTTATTTTCAAATCCTTATGAAGCCCGTTCTAATTTCGAGATTCTATGATACACGGAGAAACTGATACCAAGTGATACAAGACTCAAGACCATAGAAATGTTTGTTATAGCCCCTACATTAATCAACCCAGGGTTCGACTGACCTAATAAAGAACAGGCAAACAAGACTCCATAGAATAATATAAAGACGATTGAAAGTCCATTCTGAATCGTCTTCCATGACCTCTCGCTATCATTGAAATGTTCTATCTCATTTATATTAGATATATGTAAAATTAATCCAAACGCCACAAAGTCTGGAGCATTGAGGATATCCATAGTTCGGCTCTGTAATATGGACCATATTAAGACGCGTAAAAGAACAGGTATTAGCCCCACGAGGACTGTGTATACGAGCCACTTAATTTTTATATTTGCCATATTGGATTTACCAATCTCCTAAGGACATCTGTATATGATTATCCTCCACGAAAATCCTTCCAATTGCATGTTGACTGTAACCAAGCGTCAACAAAATAATATCACATTTGCCCCAAAGGATCAAGGAAAGATGAAAATGATATAAACATGCCGCCCTTATAGGGCTAAAAGGGGTGGAGGAACACATTTCTATAAACATATCGTCCCTACAGGACTGAAGAAAGGAAAACAAATATTCCTGCCGACTGGATGAAAAATGATTGTGGATCCGGTGCGGTTAGGAAACCGCACCATAAGCGTCAATTTAGCGGTACTCCAGGCCCGGTAGGTTCGGTTTCCTAACCGAACCGGGCTTATCCGAGTCCTCAGTTGCTTGTTTAGTCGCACTGTTTAGCAAACGCTGCAGCTGAAGGTTTTCGCGGAGGATCCGATGCGGTTAGGAAACCACATCTACCGGCCTGGGATATTCAGCGCATAACTCTTTTCTTAAATTGACACCTATGGTGCGGTTAGGAAACCGCACCTACGGGATTTGGCGGGTTAGTTACGGCACACGCCGTGTGCCTACTACCTTACTTTTTTTCGCCCCACGAGGGTCGCCTGCCTGTTAGTTCTTCAAGATAACTTGCGGTTCGGTTTCGCTCTGCCTTGAGTTTCTTACCCGAATTCTGCCTCGCGGAATCCTCGGCGGCGTATCGTACTCGGTAGACCCCCTTCTTGGTCTGGTACAGGACGAACTCACCGGGGACATTCTGATTCACATATCGGAGCATGTCGTGGAGGAGCCAGTAGAGATCGGTGGAGGAATACCGGAGTTTGTTTTGCACTGACTGTTCGCTTACGGCATCAAGTGTCTGTTTTACAGCGTCAATGACTTCACTGAGCGCATAAGACTTATCCTCTGACACATGAATATCTTTCATTTTTTAGGCCTCTGCTATTTTAACGGTAGGCATTCGCGCGGGTTGCGCGTTGAAGGTGTGGATACTTTCAGCGGCATTTCGGATCTGGATCAGCTGCGATGCGATGCTGACAGCAATCTCTGGCACGGTTTTCGAGTTAATATCTAAGCCGATTGGTGCGTAAACCCGTTGGAGATTCTCTTTGGAAATTCCAGCCTCCATTAAGTCGTCAAAGATAAGTTTAATTTTGCGGCGGCTGCCTATTAAGCCGATGTATCGAGCATCCGACTCAACGACACTGTGTAAGGCAGATTCATCGTGCTGATGTCCACGGGTGACAATCACAACATAAGTCAGTGGGGTAATAGGATAATTTCGGAGTTCGGTCGCAATATCGCCGATGATAATTTGGTCTGCCTCTGACAACCGTTCCCTGGAGGCAAAGTCGGCGCGGTCGTCAACAATAACGATGTCAAAATCTAACCAGCTGCCGAGATGACAGAGTGCTTGACCGACGTGACCTGCTCCGGCAATGAGTAGTGTCGGACGGGGTTGTAACGGTTCTAAGAAGACTGCAGTCGAGTCGTCCTCGTGAAACAAACTTGCTCTGTTGTTTTCAAGGATTCCAGCGGTTTCCTCTTCAACTGCTGCTTCCAAAGCCAAATCTCCCAATGTGCCGATGCGTTCACCCGTAGCAGCGAAAATCATCTTCATGCCGACATCCACATCTTGCTTGGCACTGGTCACAACTGTGGCATAAACAAGGGGTGTTTTTTCGTCGTTCAGCGTTTGGAGCCGTTCAAACATCTCCGCTTCCGCTTCAGTCTTCGGCAGATCAATGAAGATTTTCATATTTCCACCGCAGATGAGTCCATCGTCCCAACCGTAATCACTATCCAATTGAAACTCAAGCAGCCGTGGTATTCCGCCCTGCATCAATCCTATCGCTTGTCGGCGTGCTTCTGCTTCAACACAGCCACCGCCAAGCGTGCCGATGTTCCGCAAGTTGGGAAGAATGAGCAGCTTTGAACCCGGTTTTTGTGGTGTTGAACCCTTCGTTTCCACAACAGTACAGTAGGCAGCGACTTGATCGGATTCAATTAGTTCTAGGATTTTTTGATATATTTCTCTCATCTTTTTTTGTTAGCAGTCAGCCTTCAGCAGTCAGCAGTCAGAGAACCGTTGGGTTTCACTCCATTCAACCCATAGGTGTCAATTTAGGGCTATTTCTCGGTGTTTTGTAGCAGTGTCTCTACAGATGCCGCCCCTCTGGGGCTTAGGTCTTTGGGTTGATGCAGTTTCTACACAGATGCCGTCCCTACGGGACTAAAGAGGCGTTTAGTGGATACAAAGTTTGTGTTAAAACCCGGTGCGGTTAGAAACCGCACCTACCGGGCCTGGGGGCCGAGGCTATCATTTTTTCTTAAATTGACATGTATGGGTTCACTCCATTCAACCCAACTTACAATGACTAAACATATCCCACGAAAATGTTAGGGAGATTGGTCTTCAGCACTCTGGGTGACTAATTTTTTAAACTGCTCGCGCTGATGCACATCCAGCTCAAGCGGAATAATAGAGGTTACACCGTCACTTCCGATTTGCGCCGGAACATTGAGATAAATCGATGTTTCGCCAGCTGATATGTGGGTGCCGACACTCATCACCCGCTTTTTATCAAGGGCAATCGCTGAGACCACCTGTAAAATATGGCTTATCAAAGTATATTCCGATTGCGTGGTATAAGAGCAACGCTGTGAGACCGCTTCACAGAGACTGTCGATTTCCGTTTCAGACATCAGTTGTGCTAATGGAATGCCGTTCACTCGGCAGTATTGTGGTAGCGGATACGTTTCCCAATCACTCCCAATCGCCAAAGCCGTCACATCTTTTACGGAGACCCCAACGCGTTTCGCAATTTGAGCGGTTAGGTGTGCTGTAGCGGTACCGTTTCCGAGACCGATAATTTTTCCGCCGCCGAGAACTTGATGCGTCCATGCGGCGATGTGATTCGCGGGTGATATCGCCATCAAGATCTTGGCATCCGATGCATGCTGTTGGATTCCGGAGATAAACCGCCTGACAAGTGCGATTCCTGTTGTCTTTGACGCTTGTGCGGAACGGAAACCGGAGAGTCCTATCGGTGGCAGCAGAATAATCACGTCTGTGCCAGTTAGCCCTTCCAACGAATTGGAAAATAAAATTGCAGTATCACTTGCGCTTAACGCGTTTGATTCCACAAGATCTCGAAGGCTTCCGGGTGCCTCTTCTTTTGAAGAAACAAACCTATTTTTCGTCGATGTCGCATCCGACACAAAGACGATTTCGTGTGCCATCTCCGATTGACACAAGCCCCAGGCAGCCGAAACGGCAAGCTGACTGTCGCCCAATAAAGCTACTTTCATCTATCACACCTATAACGGACTTACGGAAAGTCGATTCATTTGCGTGCTATGTCTACGATCGCGCCTTTTGTGACGGAGCGCGTACCAATTCAGCACGCTTGAAATACCGATGTACGTTAAAAACCTAAAACTACACTAAAAGGGTCTCAACAATTGCTTGAAATTGCTCCTCAATATATTGACGGTGGTTGTCCATTTCGGAATCTGATGCCAGTTTTGTGGATACCAATTCATCGTAACGTTCAACGTATTCGAGCAAGGTGTCCACCTCTTTTTCATAACAGATTGCCGAGGCGAGTACTTTCTCCTTCAACAAAAGCGGGAGTTCCGTCTCAGTAATCTGGGTTAATTCCCATCGCCACACCTTTTCGGATATATAGGTGACAAACTGATCAAGCAGATCCCCTTTATAGTCGGTGCTTTGAAGTGCCTTCACCTCCTGAATGAGTCCCAAAACATGGTTGAACAGTTCATCTGGAAATTGTTGTCGCAACTCCATGAGTAGCCTACCGGTCGTCGATATCGGCAGCTGATTTTGCAGGAGGAACATCCGCAGATTCGGATAATCTTCAACACTCTTACTATCGCCAAGCCATGTTTCGCCTATCGCAGGTAAATCGCTTACATCGAAACTGAGTACCTGCTGTTTCCGAATCTCCTCAAGGTTAGAAGCGCGCGGATCAAGCCCGGCTGTTGCTAAAGTGGCGATAACTTCTTCCTGCCGGTAAGGTCTTAGGAAAGTCACAAGCTCTTCGACTTTCTGCTGCTCTGCCTCAACAGCCTCAACATTTACTACGCTGCCATTTTGGGAGTTTCCACGCTTCCGCTTTTTCCCTTTTGGGGGTGAATTTGTGAGTCTGTTTGCCCGTTTCACTAAAGTGTCATGATAACCGATCAATTCTTCGTGGAGTATCGCAAGTAAGGTATCACCATGGATAGCGAGCATCGCCGCCGTAGTGATATTTGCCAATTCGTGCCCGGTTTTTGAGATAACAGCCCGATTCAGGTTGCGTTCTATCAATTTCCGGTCCTTTTCGGCTTGAATAATCAGTGTACTGCCCAACATGAGGTTAATTAGCCTTTTTGCCTGGTCTGGTACACTGAGATTAATATCACACGTGGGTTGGACCTCGGCAAGGAGGCGCTCGCGGAGTTTACCATCAAGCACTAACGTCCACAGCGTAGCGTAATGCTGTTGTGCATCCGCTTTCGGTGGAAGGTTTGCTAACCACTGCTTTATGGTTGGCAAATACACCTTCACATGGTCAAGCAATCGTTCAAAAGCGTCATCAGGAATTTCAAAACCGGTGAAATCAGCAGTCCTGCCTCGCTGCTGCGCTTGTTGTGCGCGGCGCTGCACCTGCCCGGTTTTCGCTGCCAGTAGGAGATCGACTAACGGTTGAATAACGCCTTCAAAATCTTGCTTGTGCTGACTTACGAAGTTCGCGAGTTCCAGTAATTCCAACCAGATAGTCGTCAAACGTTCGATTTGAGTAGCATGCCAAGTCGAGCGGAGGGTGAAACCAGCCATTTTCTCACGCACGGTCGCGCGTGTCCACTTCGGTAGATATATCTCATCTAAGAGTTCGTTATTTTCAAAAGTTAGGAGTTCAACCTGTTTGACAAGGCCTGTCTCAATGAAGTCTTGTTCAAACACTAAATCATGAAACAATCCGGCAGCCCTATCCAGTACCTGATTCGCCAATTTGTAAGAGGATTGAATGAGGTGATTCAGGGTTAACTGTTGATTATCCTGTAGCTGCCAAAATTCTATCATAGGGTCAATATTTTGGGTGAGTGCCTCCGTTTTCGCCGCTGCGACTGCCGCCTCAAAATTTTCGGTAAGATATTCCCCGTAAAAATCAACGAAAGCGAGTATTGTACTCCGCAATTCTCGAATTACGAGATCGTCCCATACCTTATTATGAACGCGTTGCCCAGGTCCTAGCACAAGGGCTCTCAAACGGGTCTCCACTCCCTGCTGGAATTGTGCCATAAGTTGATAGGCGTGCTGGTTGGCTTTCACCGTATACGTTTCGATTTTCTTTGAGCTCTCAGCAATCGCGGTCTCAATATCTTCGTCAGGTGCGTTGAATGTGACGGGTACTAACTTGAGCGTCTCCGGTTCAAGTGGATCGTAGACCGCCGCTGTAGCAAGCACTTGAATGGAATCAAGCATTTCAACTGCATCCGGCATCTCCTCATCTTCATCATCAGAAATATCAGACAATCGGGTACGAAGTGTTAGACTGTACCCCAAATCAGCGAGGTCAGGGTACTGTTTAATATGCGTCCGAAGGACTACAAGGAGTACGTCGTAGTCCTCTGTGAATATTCGATCAAAAAGGACATCCTCATTGAGATGGATGCGATGGATATGAGTTTGCTCTGGAATAATAACAGTTGCCGAGTGCATATCCTCGGCATGCGTATCATCAGTTTGCGCGAGTACATACCCGCCAGTTTTGATAGTGCTGGGTATTGCTAAACGTGCTTTCAAAACATCCTGTGTGAGTTCAGAAAGCGTTAGGGATTTTCCCAAATTTTGGATGGTTATATCCGAGACAACGCCATCGGCGAATTCTGTGATTTGACGTGCATTCCGTTCCAATTCTTGTATACTTCTGTGGACCCGATCATAGTCGTCTTGTGTCTCAGCAGTGACTTTCGCTTCGTCAATCCAAGAGACCCACGCCCCTGGACGCGGTCGCATTTTCAGCGTAAGTTCGCCATCCTCTGAGTCAAAACCGGGTAGAATGTCGCCTTCTGAAGTCTCTTTCGGTGTCCAAATGATCAAGTGTTTATCGGATTTGACACCAAGCCCCAAGCCAAAAGTATCTCCCCAACTCATCCGCCCCTCAATACTGGATTTGATTTTAGCAGTTAACGTAAAAAGCGTCTCTGAACGAAAATTAAGTGATAATCCTTGCATTGGGTCGATTTGATATGCGCCTTTCAAATAAATTTAGGCAATAAATTTGTAAGTGACCGGTATATGCCCAACGATCTTGTTTTAATTCAAACCGTTAGGCCAGTCAGTTAAATAAATTATAGATTGATTGTAAACACAACGCGAACAGATATTTACTGTGTCGGTGCTGTAATGAAAGTTCTGGCAGTCGTAAAAGTGTGTTAATATCAATGTAATTTTAGCCAGAAGGCACCCTTTATGCTTACATCAACCAAAATGATAAGAAAAAAACTGAATATTTCACTCCCGCCTTATCGGCTAATCTGATGTCCGAGTACTGTGCAATAGACTTCACCAAGGCTAATGAACCTCAAGCCCCCATGCGTCCCAGCCTTGTATCTGCTTGCGTGCAAACAGTTCAATCTTACACTGATGCGGAAACATTTCCTCAATCCGCTCACGCACCATATCCGGTTTTTCAGAGTGGCGTGACCGTTTCGTTTGAACGAGTTGCCTAACGTTTCGCGCACCGCGTGGTTGTGGAATTTTACCGCGTTTGAAAACGAGGCACAACTCACATTGGCTCATCGTATAGAAACCGGGGTTTACGCGTTGCTTATCCCAAATAAAGGCGACTGTTGCCCACTGAAACCCCCAAGCCTTGCCAAGCCGAATCGCTTGATCCAGGTGCGGAGATGAACTCCACATAAAAAGCAGGCAATTCTCTTCACTGATAGCGGCAATATCCCACATCTCCATTTCTGACACCGGTACAGTCGGATAATGCCGAATTGCGCCTCCACTGTCTTTGCCGCCGATCCCTGTATGTTGAAGTTGCCCTTTGTAATCCCAAGGTGGATCTACGTAGATAATACCGTACTTTTTATCCGGAAAGGGAGCGTATGATGCCATTAATTCCTACTTCGCTTCAACACTGAGTCCCTCTTGAGGGATATCGTTGTTAGCGACAAGCATGTCTCGGTCAAAAATGAAGTCACTACGCGAACTCCCCAAACTTTCGCCTTCTTTCTGACGTTCACGGAAGAATTGAGGGAGCGTTAATCCGGTCATCCGGATAGCATCTTCGGGACAAGCTTCAACACAGTACCCACAAAAGATGCAGCGCAGCATATTGATTTCAAAGACATCGGGGTACTTTTCGCGCTGATAGCCTTCCTTGGTTTGCCACCCTTCGGGTGCCGGTGCCGCCTGAATGGTAATACAATCAGCAGGACAGGCAGTCGCGCATAAGAAACATGCTACACACTTAATTTCATCTTTCTCTGTCGTCGTCAGTTTATGAATACCGCGATACCGCTCGTTCCGCTCATCCACGCTCCTCGGATCTTCAGGGTACTGGTATGTCAATTTCTTTTTTGGGATATGCTTCAACGTAGTAAACATCCCCCTAATCAAGGCTGGAATATAGAGTCTATCCCAAAAAGACATCTCTTCGTTAAGCTTCATAAAACACTTCCTTTCTGTATCCGTGCAAAACACCAACTACTAAAAATGTGGCGAAAAACACGTTGAAATAATACCTATGAGCTGAGATTCGTAACCGTATAATTCGGTGCTTCCTCTGTAATATCAATATCGTGTGGATGGCTTTCGCGGTAACCGCTGCTGGACATCCGGACAAATTGGCTATTCGTACGTAACGTGTTAATATCTGCGGTCCCACAATACCCCATCGCAGAGCGAATTCCGCCGACTAACTGATAGACGAAATTACTGAGTTTGCCTTTGTGTGGTACCCGTCCTTCAATTCCGCGAGGCACGAGTTTCGAGATATCCTCTGTGCTTTCCGCTGGCTGTCGTGCGCTCCGTTTCCGTAATGCACCTATTGACCCCATTCCACGGTGCATTTTATAGGTTCTCCCTTGATAGATGACTGTATCGCCTGGGCTCTCGTCGGTTCCAGCCAATAAACTGCCAATCATGACAGAACTGGCACCAGCACCGATGGCTTTGGCGATGTCTCCAGAATAACGGATACCGCCATCAGCGATAATCGGAACGCCTGCTTTATCCGCTTCCTGTGCACAATCGTAAATTGCTGTAATCTGAGGGATACTGACCCCAGCCACCACACGGGTTGTGCAAATAGAGCCGGGACCAACGCCGACTTTTACTGCATCGGCACCGGCATCAATGAGGCTTCGTGTGGCTTCAGGCGTGACGACATTGCCTGCGACGAGTTCAACGTTTGGAAAGTGGGCCTTAAGGTACTCCGTTGAGAGGATGACGTTTTTGGAATGACCATGTGCTGTATCCAATACAAGTACATCAACACCCGCTTCTACCAAGCGGTCAACGTCTTCCAAAGGCGTTGAAGGTAGGACAGCGGCACCGACCCGTAACCGACCAGCGTTGTCTTTACACGCTTGTGGAAACATCTGAACTTTGTCAATATCCTTAATGGTAATTAACCCACAGAGTCGGGAATCGTCATCCACAATCGGCAGTTTTTCTTTTCGAGATTTGTGGAGTATTTCTTTCGCTTTATCAAGTGTAATCCCTGGTGCAGCGGTAATCAGTTTGTCTCTGGGTGTCATCCGTGCGGTTAAGGGGAGCTCCAGATTGTCTTCATATTTAAGATCACGGTTGGTAATTAGACCGACAAGATACCCGTCTTTGGTAACGATAGGTACACCGCCGATGTGGTAACTCTCTGTCACCTCAAGCGCATCACGAATTGTCTTATCCTCCGTTAGCGTAATCGGTGCAGTAATCATACCACTCTCCGATCGTTTTACCCTGTCGACTTCGGAAACCTGCTCATCAATAGAGCAGTTATAATGAATTATTCCGATGCCTCCTTCCCGCGCAAGAGCAATAGCAAGGGCAGATTCGGTGACAGTATCCATAGGCGCGCTACAGATAGGAATGTTTAGCTGGAGGTTACGTGTCAGTTGTGTACTCGTATCCACTTGATCCGGCAGCACATCCGATTCAGCCGGAATCAGCAAAACATCGTCGAAAGTTAACCCTTCTTTTGCAAATTTCGGGGGGAAGACATCGGAAATTTTAGTCTCCATCGGAATCGCCTCCTTTATTGCTAATTGAAATAGACAGGATAGGCTCAGAAAGGGTGCCTACGGCCACTTCTTGCAGGATTATACACACAATGCACAGTTATACCGAAAAACATTTCGCTCCAAGTCTCAACATATTATAGGACATTTTCTTTTTTCTGTCAAAGGTATCTGTTGTGCCGATGCACAGTGGGTCTTTTATCCACAGACTAAAACCCGCTAAAGTGCATCAGGTATCCATAATCGGTTTTGTACAATGAAGTCAATATTTCTTTTATTTAATTATACAGGAAAATGAAAATTATATCAACCAATTTTTTCTCTCAAAAATCTGTATCTGTGCTATAATATTTTCAAAGTAAATCTACAATTACCGTGAGTTCAACATAAGCGTATAGTTGGAAACCGGACACATTCTCACACAGGCGGGGTTTGCTTGTTGGGTTTTGCTGAGTTTATTTGTATGAATGTGTCATTGAGAAGCAGGTTTTTCTTGGTGATTCACGGCTTTACCCAACCTACGGGACCTCTTCAATTTTTATTATCGAACTCACGTTACAATTACCGATTAGAGTGTTGCTGGAGAGTTAGGATACCGCGCCAGAGGTAAAATGGAGGTTTAAGTCCTAACATGTCTACACATCTTCAGGTTTTACTATAAAATTACCCGTGCGCGTTTGAACTTTACAACATAGGCTTGACAGCAATACTCTCTAATGCCTGCGGGATTCAAAGGAGCTGTAAAATGGATAACCTCAACGTTGGAATTGTTGGACTCGGTTGGGTCGCTGGTGCTCATATAGAAGCCTTTAAAACCGTTACAGGTTCGGATGTCACTGCTATCTGCTCACGGCGCGAACACGATGAATCTGTATTGGCGGAAACATACGGAACACCTCTCAAAGCCTATACCGATTTTGATAAAATGCTTGCCGACCCAGACGTACATATTATTGATATTTGTACACCACACCCTTTTCACGCGGAACAAGCCATCGCCGCTGCAGAAGCCGGAAAACACCTCATTATTGAGAAACCGATCTGCCTCACGTACGAAGATGCGAAAACCGTTCGCGATGCCGTCAAAAGCAATGGTGTCAACGTCTGTGTCTGCTTTGAGTGCAGATATAGTGCGCATTTTACGATGATCCGCTCCGTAATTGACAACGGACTGCTCGGCGAACTCCACTACGCCGAAGTCGATTATTACCACGGTATCGGACCTTGGTATGGGCAATACGAATGGAATATCAAAAAAGACTTTGGCGGCAGCACACTACTCACGGCTGGATGTCATGCCCTTGATGCACTCCTCTTTTTTATGGATGGAAACGTTGAAGAGGTAACCGGTTATCACACACAATCCACGGGTGCTAATTTTCAACCTTATGAATATAAGACGACAAGTGTGAGTCTCATTAAGTTTGAAGGTGGTGGAAAGATTGGGAAAGTTACCTCCTGCGTTGATTGCTTGCAGCCCTACTATTTCCACATCCACCTCGTAGGAAGTGAAGGCAGCCTACTTGACAACCGCATCTACTCCGCGAAACTTAAAGGGATGGATAAAAGTAAGTGGAGCACACTTGAGACTTCGCTTATTGATTCTGGCGATGTCAGTGATCATCCATACGAACCACAGTTCCAAGCTTTCATAGAGAGTATTGGTCGAAACGAACCGATGCCATTAACCGATTTTGATACGGCGTTTGAAACACACCGTGTCGTGTTCGCCGCCGATATGTCCGCAGAAGCAGGTGGCAGAACCGTTAAACTGTCCGAGCTCGCTTAAATTACCACCGCATTGCTGCCTCGCGATAGAGCGTAATCTGCTCCATATTGCGAGGCACTACGACATGGATAGATTTCCGTTTCCGATTGACATCTTTGAGTACAATCGGGGCGCGAAGCATGTTCGTCATTGTGACAATGCCGGAGTGGTAGAAAACCCACATACGTTGTTCTGTATAGGGATTGAGAACGTACTCCGAAGTATGCTCGGAAGGATGTCCACCTGCGCCAGCAAAGAGGTCGTGCTTCGGGTACGCAAGTTCAACGCTCGTATCATGTCCCTCTAAAACCAATTTTTCAGGCGGCGGTTTGGGCGAATATCCGCTCAACTTACAGGACCGAACCCGGATAGGTGCGGCTGATTTGTTAATCAGATGCAGCGATACAACGATGGCGAGGCGATGGTTGTCGTCGCGGTTGATAAACCATGTATCTTCGGGGATAACCTCCACTGTTAATCCTGGAATCTGCCGTTTTCTGTGATAGACGATCGCCAACAGGACAAAACTGATTACACCGAGTACGACCGAATTGCCGGTAGGCGTGGCTAAGAATTGCAGCAGCTGCTTTAAAGCTTGTTGTAGCACACGATCTCCTTAGCGAGTGTATCTTCTGAAATCACGCCGTGCCGTCGGATAAGCGGCGGTGAGACAGAGATGTCATAGACCGTAGACGGAATGGGTCCTGGTGTTTTGCCGCCATCGACTATCATATCAATTCGCGATGCGAGTTCTTCACCAATTTCTTGCGGAGAGGTAGCTGGCGGTTCGCCAGAGAGATTCGCGCTTGTTATTGCCGCTGGTCCGCCAAAAGTTTGAAGGATTTTCAGAAGTAGTGGATTGTTCGGGATGCGTACCCCAACTGTGTTACCACCGGCTGTCAATATCGGAAGTAGATCCTTTGCTTCAACGATAATTGTTAAACCACCGGGCCAAAATTGGTCTGTGAGGTGAAAGAAGTAGTCAGGTAAGTTTTGGGCAACGCGATGGACATCATCAACCGAACTGAGGACGAGTGGAATCGGCTTACCGTCAGGTCGTCCCTTTAACATGTAGAGCCTTTGCACAGCATTTGCATTAAACGGATCTGCCCCCAATCCGTAGACTGTGTCGGTGGGGACAGCAACAATACCGCCTGATTTCAGGCATTCTACGGCTTCAGTACACACATCAGATTCCAAATCCATCTCCTGTTTAGACATCCACGATAGAGCCGTTTGCAGCGGCATTCAGAGAGAGACTGTCTCGAAGTCCTTGCTGATACTTCTGGTAAGCAATACCGGCAATCATTACTCCGTTATCTGTACATAAATTCATCGGTGGATAGTAGAGTTCGGCACCGATTTCCGTGGCGGCGGTTTTCAGCGAAGCGCGAAGTTGGCTATTTGCGGCAACCCCACCTGTCAACGTTATTGTTTTGGCACCGGTGGACTTCGCAGCACAGATTGATTTGTAAACGAGAACATCAACAACGGCAGCTTGAAAACTGGCAGCGATATCTTCAACGGTTACCGTATCAGGGTTCGCGTCCTTAGCATCCTCTTGTCCGTTTTCCACCAGTACGCCTGCACGCTGTGCTTTCTCAACAAAATAACGGACCGAGGTTTTGATACCACTAAAACTAAACTGGTAGTCCCCGCTATTTCGCATCGGTCTCGGAAATTTTACCGCCGAAGGGTTCCCGTTCTGTGCGAGTTCATCAATGATCTTGCCACCGGGAAAACCGAGCCCGAGGTACTTCGCAACCTTATCGTAGACCTCACCGGCGGCATCGTCTTGGGTGCTTCCTAATACCTTATATTGCCACCCTTCGTGAACTTCTACGAGTAGGGTATGCCCTCCAGAGACCGTGAGACAGATATGCGGAAACGTTAGGGCATCATGTACCATAGGTTTCGATAGCAAGTTTTGGCTTGCAAGCTGTGCCAAAAAGGGCGCATAGATATGTCCCTCAATATGATTAATACCGAGCAACGGCAGGTCGTGACAATAGGCGAGACTCTTTGCCGCTGCAACACCGACAAGCAGTGCCCCGATTAAGCCGGGCCGATTTGTCACTGCTATCGCTTCCAAATCTTTAAATGTGACATTCGCCTCCGCTAACGCCCTACTGACAATGTAGTTAATGGCTTCAATGTGTTTGCGGGATGCGAGTTCCGGTACAACGCCACCATATTCTTGGTGTGTCTCAACCTGTGAGGCAACAATATTAGAAAGTACTTCTTTGCCATTCGCAACAACGGCTGCAGCTGTTTCGTCACATGAGGTATCGATGCCGAGTATTTTCATACTTTTAGGATAAATCTCATTATTCCTCGTTTAGTTGCAAACGGGCGGAAATCGGTAGATGAAATAATTCTTCGCGGAACAAGCGCGTGGAGAAAAACAAAACTTCGAGATTCTCGATATCACCCGTGTCTGGATTGAAGCGAGCGATGATTTCATCAGCAAGGTCTTCGCTCTCTTGCTCTGGATACGGGGTGCCAGTGTTTACGTACAAAATATCGGCATCTCTGTCATATTGAAAGGTTAGATTCGTTCCCATTCAACATCTCAATTTCTCCAGAGGCATTCAGTTTTAAGAAATCCTCGGGTTGCGCGCGTTTTTTTTTCGATCCGGTGCGGTTGGAATGCAGATCGCAAATGTAAAGCAAAGACAAATTTTGTTTCCGCGTGTGGGCAAAATTTGGGTGAGTACACCGCAAAACCGCACCTACCGGGCCTGGGGTGAAAACCGGACCAAAAAATGGGAGAACTGAATGGCTCTGCAATTTCTCTCTGTTATGAGACAATTTTCTAACTATCCTTAGTGAATTGTTTCCCCGGCAATTGCTGAATGATCCCCTTGAGTTCCAACATCAGCAGGGTACTCGAAACCAGACTAATCGGTAGTTGTGTTGTCCGAACGATGGTATCAATATGTGATGATGGGACCTCAATAGCATCGAAGATTGTTCTCTCGTCTGGTGTTAAACCCGGTGGCGGCACGCTTTGGATAGGTTGCTGTACTTCGGAGGAAGGTTGCGTCGCTAAGGGTTTGGGATCGCTTCTCTCAATGGGCGGTGCTTGTGAAGATTCAGTCTCTACACTCGGTATCGGCGATGTTGGCACATCGGACTGGATCCGGTTTAATGCGTACGGGGGTAGTTCGTTAAGGAGATCGTCCACAGTATTGATGAGTTTCGCTCCGTTATTAATCAACTTGTGGGTGCCGGCTGAGAGTTCAGAAAATATCTCTCCGGGTACAGCAAAGACTTCTCTACCCTGTTCGCCAGCGAGGCGTGCGGTAATGAGTGCACCGCTGCGGTTTGACGCTTCCACGACCACAGTGCCAAGCGTCAGACCACTGATAATACGGTTCCGGCGTGGGAAATTCCTCGGCTTCGGCTTGACATCCATCGGGAATTCGGAAATTAACGCGCCGGATTCCGTAATCTTCTCAGCGAGGTCACTATTCGCCGCTGGATAGATAAAACTCAATCCGCTACCCATCACGGCGATTGTTCTACCACCCGCCTCAAGTGTCCCACGATGTGCTGAGGTATCAATTCCTTTCGCCAATCCACTAACGACGGCCAGTCCTTGCTGCGCAAGTTGGTAACTCAGTTGATAACTCACCTTTCGTCCGTAATCTTTTGCATCGCGAGAACCGACGATCGAGATGCTGAGCGAATCCTCCGGTGTCAGTTCTCCTCTGATATACAGCACGAGGGGTGGCGTATCAATTTCCTTCAAGCATTGCGGATATGCGGCATCATAAAGCGTCATGACTTGACAACCGTATTCGTGTATTAACTCCAATTCACGTTCTATTGGATACTGAATCGGTTTACGACTCAAGAGGTCACGCATCGCAGGCGAAAGTTGGTCTATTTTTCCGAGTTCGTCGGGTGTCGCCTGAAGTGCACTCTCAGCACTCCCAAAAACACCGCGTAAGAATTGAACGGTTTTTAGTCCAACGCCTTGAATCATGTTTAAATGAATTAGGCTGATTGTCTCGTTAGAAAGCATTTCTTCGCCTTACGCGATGTTCAGGTAGAATTGTTTTAGTGCGCATTGTAGCTGGATACTACTGTGGCGTTGCCCCGGCTTCCATCGGATCTGGTGGAAGTGCGTAATAGAGTTCAATCTCTTGAATCTTCTTGTACTCCTGTATACTCGGTGCCCCAGTTTCGCCGCGTGTAGAGCGTTTCTGTCCGCCGACGCGCCGTGAATCCCAACGCCGCGGCACTTTCAGTCGAAACTTGGTCGTCACAATCGGATCTCCCAAGGTGAACTTGTAAATAGGACGCATGTTGTCTCGGGCATGTTTTACCGTGACCCATTTTTCGTCATCATCCATGTACTGCGCGTAGAAGAATTCCATTTGCCCTGGCTCGGCTTTCACGACAACCTGTTGAATCGTCTGTGGCTGCCGCCATTTGAGCACTACTTCGGTGTAGTCATCAGACTCCTGTTGTGATGCCTCATCCTTCTCATCTTCGAGAATAGGTCCCGTCTCACCAACTGAGTACATATTATCGTCATGGCACTTCGTATCCTCACTCGTAGCATCCAGAGCGATATTTTTGCTCCAGTTATACGACGGATTCGACGCAAGAATACACCCGGATAGCCCAACTACCACACAGAGGGTCATCACTAATAATATAAAACGCATATATTGCCTCCTTGTCCGGGATAACGACATAGGTGCCGGTCCGGATAGCATGAAGTTGAGGTGGCGTTACAGAACAACCGCCTTGGTATCTATTTCTATGTTACTCTAATTCGAGTAAATCATCAAGTTCTTTTTCACGTTTATCGGTAGCGTCCTCTGCCTCTACCTGTTGAGCGGTCTTATAGCCGTAGAGTTCAATTTCTCGGATCTTAGCAGCTGCACGGCGACTGCTATTCCATCCACGGAACCCTCCAGACTGTGCGCGTTGCTGCCGATTGAGAAGTGCATCATCTTTAGTGCCCAATACACGCAACCGAATTTGGTTTGTCGGAAACGGAATCAATAGTGAAACCTGGAATGGACTGGTTTTGACGCTTTTCACATCTTTAATGAGCTGCCAGTCGGCTTCAACGGCAATACTACCTTTATCTGCGTAAATATCAAACGCCGACAGATTATCCGAGTGTATGATAATTCGACGGATAATCTTTTTTTCAGGTAATGTAATTATCACTTGCGATGCAGCATTTGAACCCCTGCCCCCTCCCGCACCTGAAGGGAACGTTGTTTCACCAAGGGTGTTCAACTTACCATCAATCATCTGTGGACTTGATGCCTGTACGCCTTCCATCAAGGCATAATTTTCGCTCCACTCCTGCTCCGAAAAAAGCGCGCTACAGCTTGTCAGCATAGCAGCAAAACAGAGCAGTGAAAAGAGTGTTATGAATCGATAAATCATATTTTTACTCCTTTGGTAAGCACTCAGGCACAAGCCATAGTGCTATGGATATGCAGTTACGATATAATTTTCCAAGTAGCACCTTCACGGGTGTCCTTAATTTCAATGTTGAGTTCTTTAAGTCGGTCACGAATTTTATCAGATGTCTCCCAATCTTTTCGATTGCGGGCATCCTGCCTTATTTCCAAGAGGAGGTTAATCATCTGATCGCGTTGTTGGACGTTGTCGCCATCGTCAATCTGAGTATCTGTATTATAGATTCCGAGGACTTGACAAGTTTCAGTCAACGCCTGATATGCTTGTGCGAGAACGGGAGCTGCCGCTTCATCAAGCGTGCTGAGTGATTTGTTAACCTCGCCGACAAGGGTAAAAATAGCCCCGAGTGCTTGTGCGGTATTGAAGTCGGTATCCATTGCCAGCGTAAACTGTGACTTCATCTCCTGTACAGTGTGCTGTAGCGGCACAGCTGTCGTTTCACTTGGCTCAATGTCCTCATAGTAGTTTTTCAACGCGTCCAAACAATTGTTCAAACGCCTGAGCGCGCCTTCAGATTTAGTCAAACTTTCTTGATTGTAGTCGAGTGGGTGACGGTAGTGTGCGGAAATAAGAAAATGCCGAATGACTTCAGTAGGATAATTGTCCAGAGCATCTCGGAGTAAGATAAAGTTGTGTTCCGATTTCCCCATTCGCTTACCATCAATCTTTAGAAAAGCGACGTGCATCCAGTAACGTGCAAAGGGTGTCCCTGTCGCCAATTCACTCTGTGCTATCTCATTTTCATGGTGGGGGAACTGCAAATCTTCACCACCGGCATGGATGTCAATAGTTTCACCGAGATGTTTCATTGCCATAGCAGAGCATTCTATATGCCATCCCGGTCTGCCTCTGCCCCACGGGCTCTCCCAGGAGGGTTCCCCGGGTTTCACTGCTTTCCACATATCAAAATCACGGGGATCTTCTTTCCGCTCATCAATCTCAACCCGCGCGCCCGCGAGCAGATCCTCCGGCTTGCGATTGGAGAGCTTCCCATACTCAGCGAACTGATTTACGCGGTAATAGACGCTTCCATCAATGACATAAGCTGCCCCCTTGTCAAGCAGTATTTGAATCAAATCTATCATCTCAGGAATGTGTTCAGTTGCTTTCGGATGGACATCTGCGGGTTGAATACCGAGGCGTTGCGAATCCTCAAAGAAAGCTTCACCGTTCTGGTGTGCAAGCTGCTTCGCGCTGACCCCTAACTCAGCTGCCCGATTGATAATTTTGTCATCAATATCTGTCAAGTTTTGAACCAGTTTGACGTTGTACCCCTTATACACGAGATAGCGTCGAATAATATCTGTTACCAAAGCCGTGCGCGCGTTGCCCATGTGAATGTAGTCGTAAACAGTGGGACCGCAACTGTAGATCGACACCTGCTCAGGATTTAGTGGTACAAAGTCCTCCAATTGTCGTCTCAACGAGTTATAGATTTTCATACTCATTTTTTATTGTGTCGACTCCTCTTGACATTGCTTACAAAAACACCTACAATCGAGAAAGACAGGCAATGGCATGGGCGACAATCGCTTTACCCTCTCCGACAATGCCCAATTCTTCCGCCGTGGTGGCTTTAACGTTTATCTGCGCTACGGCAATATCAAGCGTTCTGGCAACCGTCCCTCGGATCTCTGAAATGTAAGGTGCCAATTTCGGGCGTTGTGCGATAACCGTGGTGTCTATATTTTCGATCTGGTAGCCACACTCCCGTACTTTCAAAGCGATGTCGCGTAGGAAAATAAGGCTGTCCATTCCTTCATAACGGGCATCCGTATCTGGAAAATGTGTGCCGATATCACCGAGAGCGGCTGCCCCTAAAATCGCGTCCACGATAGCGTGTGTGAGGACATCTGCATCTGAATGCCCCAACAACCCTAAATGGTAGGGGATCTCAACCCCGCCCAAAACCAATTTACGATTTTCGACTAACTGATGAACGTCGTAACCAATACCTACTCGCATTTTTCTTGTACACTCTCATCACCACAATCTGCGACGCGAAACCACAAAACAGGACGAAGCCAAACAGCAGCCCCTACCAGAGTGTAGGATCTGAGAGTAAGACTTCAGCAACTCGTAAATCCACTGGCGTAGTTATCTTCAAATTCGCGTAACTGCCCTTCACTAACTTAACAGGGTAACCGAGTTGCTCAACGAGAGCGGCATCATCAGTTCCTGTGAGTTGGCGCGCTCGGGCTGTCTGATGTGCCTCTTCTAATAGGGATTTCCGAAAGACCTGGGGTGTTTGCACTGCCCAGAGTCTTTCTCGCTCTGGTGTCTCAGTAATGAAATAGTTCTCGTCGGCTACTTTGATCGTATCTTTGACTGGCACCGCAGCGGCAGCAGCCCCCCATTCGTCTGCAGCGGTGAGACAAGCAAAAATCGTTTCGTCTGTTACAAAGGGTCGGACACCATCATGAACAATAACAAAATCAACATCTGCCGATAGTGCACGTAAACCATTGTAGACAGACCTCTGCCGAGTCTCTCCCCCTGCGACGAGTTTCTGTACCTTTGTAAAGGGATGTGGTTCCAACACGGTGGAGCGACATTCGCTGAAATCATCTTCGTCAACGATGACGAAAATAGCGTCTACAGCAGTATTCTGCTCAAACCGCTGTATAGTATGCGCTAAAATCGGCTTCTTTGCCAATTTTAGGTACGGTTTTTTAAGCGAATGTGCCATCCGGCTGCCCTTACCAGCTGCGGGGATAAGGGTACACACCTTGCTGTTCATCAACGTCCATTTCATCTTCTTTTATACGTGTAAAAATCATCTGCCCTGCACTCGTCCGTAGCATCTGCGTAACCTCAACGTTAAGCGTTTTCCCTATGTACGGTTTCCCCTCCTCAACGATGACCATAGTTCCATCATCAAGGTAACCGACCCCTTGATTCGGTTCCTTACCTTCTTTAAGAAGGAGTACTTGAATCACTTCACCAGCAATCACGACAGGACGCACAGCATTTGATAGCTCGTTGATATTAAGCACCTTTACACTTTGTAATTCCGCGACCTTGTTGAGATTTAGATCGTTAGTTATGATTGTGGCATCTCGCTTTTGCGCGAGATGTACTAACTTCGCATCCACTTCTGGTAGATGTGGCACCTCCTCCTCAGTGATCTCAACAATAATCGCTGGATTATTCTGAAGTGCTCGAAGGATATCAAAACCGCGCCGCCCTTTATTTCGGCGAAGGGGTTCTGTAGAATCTGCAATATGTTGCAATTCATTGAGAACGAACCGCGGAATAACAAGCGTCCCTTCAATAAATCTTGTCTGGCAGATTTCAAGAATCCTGCCATCAATAATAACACTTGTGTCTAAAATTTTTAAACTATTTGTACCCTTCCCTGTTCGAGATTCGCCAGTCCGGTTGGACGTATCTGACCCCAATAGTTGGGATAAATTCACCGATGTAGAGAGCCAGTAGCCACTCATAAGACCGACGTAGCCTATGCCGAGGGCAATCACTATTTTGAGTTTGTCATCAAATTCTGAAAGAAGGTGTAGTACACCGAGGGACACTAATATGCCGATAGAGAGCCCTATCATACTCGCGACAATGCTACGCGTGTTAGACACGTGTAGGCAGAGCTCTGCCCCAACAAGGATGAGTGCCGCAATAAATCCGATAAGTACGACTAATGGTTCGCCGTAAATAATGTAACAACTCGCTGCACTTGCGACTATAAAAAAGAGACGAATACCCCAAACTTGCATTTTTTGTCCTTTACTTTCTTTATACAAGTACCCTTATCACTTGCAGTCGCTATCCACGCTTACAAGATCCCCTCAGTTCTACGCATCTGCTCTTAGATTTGCAGATGCACCTTTGCACATCAATTCAACAATGTTTACGTTTAACCTTAATAATGAAGACTAACAAATCACGAATCGTATCAACGTGAGTTCGACTTAAATGTATAGGAGCTGAGGGTGGGTAACTCGGAAACTGTTAAAACCGAATACGTTAAGTTATTTAAACTAAGCAAGTTTCATGCCAATACCTTAGTAACAACCGATATTCGCGTCAAAATTACCGCTGAAATCCGCAGGATACCTTTACCGCAACGCGTCCAAAACACATGTGTACACGGGTTTATCAAGATAAACAGAAGCGTCTGTTCTTTTGAAAAAAACTACCACCGCTGTAGAATTGGTGTCTGTTTGCAAACCTATTCTATTGAGGTTCGCAAAAATTGTAGGATATTATGCAAAAATTGCATGTAACGTAAAAAAATTGATACCTTGGCGACTTGGATATAGGTACTCCTTGCAACATTTACTATTAATATATAATATAACGGACATTTTGTCAAAAGGAGTCTTCAACAGCCTTGGGTGGTAATCCTCCCAAGTGCGGTAGAAAACCCTATAAATGCTTGGACCCACTTATAGTATAAGCTATCTCATGCATAAATTGTAGGAACGCGTCCGTGAAACCTCGCTCAACAAAATCGTATCTATGAGATAGACACTGAAATATATAACTATCGAAACAGCGTTGATGGTGAAATAGGAAACCTCACCTGCAGTGAAGTAGAAGTTTAAGTCCTAATATATCTACATACTTTCAATTTTTGCGATACGTTAGCGAAAAACGCTGATTCAATTGCTAAAACCGTATAAGGACAATATTACTTAGATGCAATTTACTCAATAATAGTATCCTCATAGGGTAATAATAGCATAATCCAAAAAATAAACCAAGATGAAAGTAACAATTTTTACAGATAGCAATTTGGGTTATAACAAAGAAAGTAAAATGCGAACGCCATAGTGTATGAACAATTGTTATGCGTCGCGGGGTATTCTTATATTAAAACGAATTGAGACTATCCTTATATCAAATTGATGTTATTACAACAAAGTCGCTAAGCTGTCATATACATCATTAACACCGACAAGTTCAATGTCCTCGTCAATATCTAATCCTTTACGGTTGTATTCGGGAAAAATCGCTCGCTTGAAACCCAATTTTGCGGCTTCTCGGATCCGCCTATCAACATGTGTAACAGGTCGAATTTCGCCTCCGAGCCCGACTTCCCCGATCATCACAGTTTGCCGATCTATAGGTATATCCCGATGACTTGAGGATATAGCCATCAGTACACCGAGGTCTATACCGGGTTCATCAATACGTAATCCACCGGTAATGTTAACAAAAACATCGGAGTCCCCAACGTCGATCCCTACCCGTTTATTGAGTACTGCGATGAGCAGGGCAATTCGGTGTCGGTCGACGCCAGCCACCGTATTACGAGGATTTCCGTAATTGGTAGGTACAACGAGTGCCTGTACCTCCATGAGTAACGGACGTGTCCCTTCCATACTTGAGACTACGACAGATCCTGAAACCTGTTCTTCCCTGTCGCTCAAAAAAATCTCTGAAGGGTTCATCACATCCGCAAGCCCCGTGCTCCGCATTTCAAATATTCCGATTTCGTTTGTTGAACCGAATCGGTTTTTTATCGCTCGGAGGACCCGGTAGATGTGATGCCCTTCACCTTCAAAATAGAGTACCGTATCGACCATGTGTTCCAAGACGCGGGGTCCAGCGATTGCCCCCTCCTTTGTGACATGTCCGACAAGAAATATCGGAATATTGCGGTTCTTTGCGCAAATCAGGAGATGTCCAGTACACTCACGAATCTGGGTAACACTCCCGGGTGCAGATTGAATACTCGTCAAATAGACGGCTTGGATAGAATCAATGACGACAACCTTCGGTTTCCGGGCTTCAATATGTTTTTCAATATGTTCCAAGTTATTTTCACACAGCACATAAAGCGTATCAGATTTGACACCGAGTCGAGTTGCCCTGAGTTTTGTCTGACTTACAGATTCCTCGCCGGAGACATAAAGCACGTCCCCATAATTCCGGCTCAACGCATCACTCGCCTGGAGCAACAGGGTAGATTTACCTATCCCTGGATCTCCACCGATAAGGACTACTGCCCCCGGAACGATGCCGCCACCAAGTACCCTATCAAATTCTGACATTCCTGTCAAGTGGCGTTCCACCTCGCTTGCCGTAACCTGCGAGATCGGTTCAGGTTCACGAGAAGCCTGTCCGATACCACGATGCCTTGATGGTGTAATGAGATCTTCAACTTCTTCAGCGAAGCTTTGCCAACTTTTACAACTCGGACACCGTCCGAGCGTCTTTGGCGTTGTATATCCACACTCTTGACAGACGAATTTACGTTTTTCTCGTGCCATCTTTAACGCTACCTATTATTCTCATGCTAACAAGGTTTGAAGAGCGTTGCTCCTGCGCTGTCGATATTACCACTCTCTATTAAAAAACGGAATCCGGTTGTCCAACGCCGTTTACCTGTCAAATTCTCGGCACCAAGGAGCAGTTGCCCGTATCGGAAAAACCGCAGTGCGACTTCTGTGTTCAATTCCGGTTCTCCACTTGTCAACCCTATCCCCTCAACGCTGATCCCTATGCGTCGAGACCACAACCACAAATCGGCCCCCGCGCCGACCCTGGAACGCATGAATCCCGCTCGTGCCCTGAGATAGTCAGTTACATCGTGTGCATATTGAACTTCAAACCGAACTGTTTCGTCGCGAACACCGACACCAATCCTATAATGTGCCTTTGATTGTGGTGAGAGAGAAAACGCCAGTTCGTTGTAAAGTCGCTCTTCAAGACTTAAATAGCGGAGTTCATAATCCCATCCGAACTGTAGTGGCGATTCAAAACGCCCGATCTGCTTCCCAGTTAGTTGTGAAAGTTCCATCACCGCGTTCGCCGTTTTATCAAAATTTTGCAAAGTGTGCCGGAACTCTTCAAGGGGTTCGGGTGTATTGAGTAATCGTGCCACAGTGCCTTCCCCCTCGTTGAGTGTAGCGTTGAGTGTAGCAAGGAAACGACTGACATTCCCCTCTAAGGCATTGATTGCGTCGGTTGTCGTCTGTAAATTCTCTAAGATTGGTGCGATATTGGCTTCCCCGGTTTTAATGGCAGAGCTACCTTGTGAAACAAGCGTGGAAACCTGATCCGCTAACGTGTTGAAATCTGATCGAAAATCTTGTGCAATTTGCCGGAATTCTGATGTGGTTGCGCGTACGTCGGTAAAAATAGTGTTCAGTTTCGGTGAATTTTGGTTCAGCAGCCTTAAGAGTTCCCGCGTAATATCACTCACTTGGCTACTCACCATGAGAGAATCGCCCTCTAACTGTGTGATAAGATTATTTACCTTTATCAGGGTGTCCCCAAAGCGTTTATCGTTTTCTAAAGCGAGTTGCGTTAAAGTCTTGACGGTTTCTTCAGAGTCAACACTCAATTTCTCAATAGTTTTGCCAGTGATCGCTATCACTGCTCGAATTTCTTTGATCGCGAGTTGAATTGATTCTTGGTTTGCCTGAAGGACTTCATTGGCAGCAGTCGTGAGTTCAATAGCTTGTGTCATACCTGCACTTGTCTGTTCAAGCAGTTCGAGTGCATTAACAGGATCTTTTCCGATAATCGGTAGATTCACGGGTTTTAAGGGTGGATTCCCGATGGGTCCATTGTCAAGTGCGATGTAAATCTCTCCGACGAACCCATTCATAGAAATCCTGGCACCACAGTCTTCCCGTAACCACTTAAACCCATTTCTGACTTTCGCCTTAATATGGACATCATTCGTATCAGGTCGGAGTTCAATGGCAGTTACTTTGCCGATTGATACACCCGATAGGTAAACACCTGCTCCGACATAGAGACCATTGACAGATTTAAATTGGAAGGTCAGTTCATCGCCTGCAGCTGCCCATGGCCAATTCTCAGCATTTGTAAGAAGGATAGTTAGGAAAACGATTGCAATCAGGATCATTACACCGACTTTTACAGACGCGGTCCAGAAATTCATCAAAATCTTCGGTGTGGAAACCCCTGTCTTTAGGCAGGGGAGGAAACACCGCTCCTATAGTAAAAGTTGAGACGTGTTAGCACTCTGAAATCAGACCGCTTTGCCCCTGTTGTTAATCGTTTGTTTTCCATGCTGTATATTGAAAACAAACCCTTTGCGTTAACGCCAGCAAGTCGGGTTAATCCGTACTTGACATGCTTAATGAGTGTGTTTTTGACTAGGTTTCCTTGGCCTAATACAGTGCCCCCCACCCGTGTGCGTTTACCCCCTTTTGCTTCCTGCTGCCTATGCAACTCTCTACGCTTTATGGGTATCGGTGAGATACACATTAAGTCCGTGTTATCAGGGACACCCGAACCACCAACAGTGTGATACGCCAGACACCAACTATCTACACAATGGGCATCAAAGGTTTCTGCTAACTTCTTCGAGGATTTCTTGAGACCTAACCTATCTCGTATTTCTTTCGTCTTCCACCCTTGTAAAGTTAACAGTTCCCACCGTTTACGGATTTCGGTATAGAACCACTGCTTACCGACTTCAAGCGGACTAAAAGAGGTGTTCCACTTCTTAGCACGTTCTATCGTCCGTGCCTTAATATCCTCAACGCAAACGTGTGTGACCGGATACAGTTTGAAGAACCAATCCAATATCCGAAGTTTCCAGTCCCATCGTGCACGTGTGCCTGCAGGTATACGTGCTCTGTTCGCGAGACGGTTCGTTCTATTCTTTCGGTTCGGACACTTTCGTGAACGCCTACTTCTACGCAACTCACGACGCTTCGCCACTTTCTTACCGACACCCCCGTGAGCGTCTGCCTGTACATTTAAATAGGTGTGTGCTTCGGATTTGACGGTAAAGCCTTCCTTCTTACTACCGGGATCTACACCTACGACTATATCTTGCGTGCATTCGTCTTCGGTCACATAGTTAAGTCTGATACAAAAGATACCATTAGACCAATATGGTGTGGCTAAACCTTTCTTAATCAGCACGCCTGCTTTGTTGGCACGCGTAGGCATCAACTTTTTACCTGTTTGACTCGTTACCGGAACAAACATCGTTTGTAATCTCCCTTACGGGTTATGTATTGCCCCTTACAGATCGCAATATCTTAGAGTGAATCGGACGAGGGGAGTATCCGAAACATTGTTTGGGCTACCACACCGAGATACTGCGATATTTTACTGTAGAAAACCTTTTAACTTGTGGAGTGAACGTTTGGCGGACGTTTCGCACAAGCCCCGTCCTTTAGGGCGGGGTAGTTGACGCTATCTCCCCAGGTACTCTTTTAAAATAGGATTTTTCATGTTGAGGATTTGGTCTGGTGCCCCAAATAAGACAAACTGTTGTAAAATGGGATCGTCAATGTTGATAATCTCGTCAGGGCTCCCATAAGCGATCTGTTTGCCATCATGGATCATCGCCATTCGCGTTGCGACACTAAAAGCACTGTGCATATCGTGTGTTACCACAACGGATGTGACTTGCAGCCGTTCGTGTAAATCTCGGATGAGTTGATTAATTTCGGTACAGGTAACCGGGTCAAGTCCGGTTGTCGGTTCATCGTACAAAATGACTTCTGGATTAAAAGCGAGCGCGCGGGCGAGTCCGACCCGTTTTCGCATGCCGCCGCTCAATTCGGCGGGTCGTAAGTCTTGAACGCCTTCCAAATCAACAAGTTCAAGTTTCTCATCAACGATCTTACGCATTTCCTGTTTGCTGTAATTTGTATGCTGATCAAGCATAAAAGCGACATTTTCGGCAACAGTCATCGAATCAAACAGGGCGGCAGACTGGAATAACATCCCAATTTTTTGGCGGAGGACATTCATTTTTTTGGATTTCAGTTTTGAGATTTCTGTCCCCTCAAACCAAATTTCACCCGAATCAGCAGGAATCAGTCCGGTGATAATTTTGAGTAGGATGCTCTTACCAGACCCACTTCGCCCCATAATGACGAGGGTTTCGCCGCGTGGAATCTCAAGGTTTAAGCCGTTTAAAACGTTCTTCTCGCCAAAATTTTTGGTAATATTTCTAACTGAAATCATACTTTCTGAGTACAAGGCGCAGCAGCCGGAGAAGTCCATGCGGTAGGACCATCTCCTGAGAGCCTATAAAGCCGCCTTGAAACTGCCTCAATTATACCAATCCTAAGATGTTAAAGAGGATATGGTTCAAGACAAAGTCTAAAATAAGAATAGTAATGAGCGAAATAACGGCAGAGCCGGTCGTAGCAGTGCCGACACCTTCAGCACCACCGGCAGTCGGGATGCTAAACCCTTTGTAGCAGCCGACCGCTGCGATCGCCATGCCGAAAGAGGTCGCCTTAATTAAACTAATAAGCACACTACCGACAAACAGATTCTTTTGGGCTTCCAAGAGAAAAAAGTACCCGTTGACATCAAACAAGGTAACAACCGCAGTAAAACCGCCACCAATACCGGCAAACGTTGAGAAGATCGTCAAGGTCGGTAACATAATAGTGCATGCAAGAAAACGAGGGACAACCAAATATTTGACAGGATTTGTCCCCATCACCTCAAGCGCGTCAATCTGTTCTGTCACCTTCATCGTTGAAAGTTCAGCGGTAATTGAAGCGCCAATACGTCCAGCGAGCACGAATGCAGTAATCATCGGTCCGAGTTCTTTGACGATCGAGACACAGACGAATCTTGCGACCGATCCTTCCACAGCAAAGGGTTTGAGTTGAATGTATCCTTGAACCCCCAATACCATTCCCGTGAAAAACCCTGAGACAATGACAACAGCCAAAGAATTGAAACCGATCAGCAATAACTGCTTAATTAGCAAATCAAACTGAAAGGGAGGACGGAAAATTTGAACAAGCGTTTGAAAAAAGAGCGTAAAAGCCTGCCCTATCTCAGAGAGCACATTGTGCAAGCGTATTTTGACACTTCTTAATATTGGCTGGGCCCGAAAACCACCGGAGGATTCGCGCGTAGCGGATTGCTGATTCATGTTTTTTGATTAACTTGGATTTTCAAATCGCATCTGCTTTTTAGTAAAATAGAGAACGACAGTTCCGGTCGGTCCGTTACGCTGTTTTTTTATCATCAGGTTTGCTTCAACACGCTCACCCGCATCTTCCTCTTCGTAATAATCTTCTCGGTATAAAAAAGCGACGATATCTGCATCTTGTTCAATTGCGCCGGATTCGCGTAAATCTGAAAGTTGCGGTTGTTTGTCCGGTCGGCGCTCCACTTCACGGCTCAACTGTGAACAAGCAACGATTGGTACATTGAGTTCCCATGCAAGGACTTTCAATGACCTAGATATTTCGGAGATCTCCTGTTCACGCTGATTGTATCTGCCTGTCCCTCTGAGCAGTTGCAAATAATCGACGATAATAAGTGCAAGGTCACCGTGTTCACCTTTAAGCCTTCGTCCTTCGGCACGTAGACTTTGAACGGTAAGTCCTCGGTTGTCATTAATGAGGATAGGGGCTTCAGACAATCGGCTCGCGGCTTCGGTCAAAGGTCGCCAATAATCTTCGCTAAAATTACCGGTGCGGAGTCGCCCAAAATCAATACGAGATTCAGCAGATAGCATCCGCATGACGATATCCTGCGCTGGCATCTCTAAACTAAAAATCGCAACCGGCCGTTCTTGGTCGATTGCGATATTCTGTGCCATATTCAGCACTAAGGTCGTCTTTCCCATACTCGGACGCGCAGCGATAATGACAAAGTTGCCAGGCTGCAGCCCGGATGTCATGTGATCGAAATCCATAAATCCAGTGGGGATACCTAAGAACCTCTCTTGCTTGTGAAATAATTTTTCAATTGCATCGATACTCGTTGTGACGAGTGGGTTAATAGGCTGAAATCCGCGCTGGGCATCGTTTTGTCCAAGTTCAAAAACTGATTCTTGGGATTGATTGAGCACTTCAGCAAGTTCTACGCTCTCGTCTTGCGCAAGTTCGCGAATTGCGGCACCTGCTTGGATTAACTGGCGGCGCGTCGCCTTTTCATGCAGAATATCGGCATAAAACTCTGTACTCTCCGTTTCCACAATGGGTGCTTGGAGTTCATATAGATAGCCTGCACCGCCCGTTCGATTGATCTGATTCGTACGTTTCAACTCATCGGCAACGAGAAGTGGATCAGCATTGCTGACGCGATCATATACGGCAAGGATAGCAGAATAGATCAGCTGATGGTCGGTGGTAAAAAACGCATCAGAGGTATGCCCGAGTTGTGCAATAACCCGTGGGATAACCGACTTCTCGGTCATCATCGCGCCGAGTACCGCTTGTTCAGCTTCCTTGTCAGAGAGGGAATCAACCGCTTGTGCCTGCATAATTACTCATCACGTTCAACAACGACGCGGAGTTCAATAACGACATCTGTATGCAATTTGACTGGCACCATGAACACACCGAGTTCACGGATCGGTTCTGTGAGTTCGAGGAATCGGCGTTCTAACTCAAAGCCTTGAGCCCGTAAAGCCTCTGCAACATCCATAGAGGTAACAGAACCGAAGAGCCGGTCGTTTTCGCCAGCTCGCCTTTTGAGAGTGCACGTAACGCCAGTAATCTGTGATGCGATTTCCTGTGCCAGTTCTTTATCCTTCGATTCTTGGTGATCGATAACTCGTTTTTGGTGTTCAAGGTAGCGACGGTTCCGCTCTGTTGCGTGCACAGCCAACTGCATCGGCAGGAGGTAGTTCCGCGCGTATCCATCCGCGACTTTCAACACATCGCCCGGTATACCGAGCCCTTCAACACTTTTCTTTAGAATCACTTCCATAATTAAAACCCTAAACTACCTTTTGTAGGAAAATCAATTATAGTAAAACCCACAATTACCTATACATTGGCGAGGTTAGGAATGCAGATCGTATTTAGGCGCGTACGCCGCAAAACCTCGCCAGCGAGGGAGTGTATGGGAGATTGTTATTCATTGAAATGTCAACATATTTTCGGGCTTTACTATATATGTGTCTGAACCCTACTTCTATCGTGTAAATGGCAACAGTGCCATATGACGTGCGCGCTTCACTGCACGGGTCACCATTCGCTGTTGCTTCGCTGACAAGCCTGTAACCCGGCGACTTACAATTTTACCACGTTCGTTAATAAATTTTCGCAGCGTATCAATATCTTTGTAGTCAAAAGATTCAATTTTGTGATAGCGCTGTCTGCGACGGAATGCCATACCAATTCTATTCCTTTTTCTAAAGTATCGCGCATCAAAACGTTTCTGAGGCGCCATATCTATAAGGGTGCTATAACACACCTATTAATTAAAAATAAGAGTGTGAGAGAACCACCGTATGATGACGGTTCTCCCACTGCTGTGCTTACTTAAAACGGGATATCATCTTCTGTTGCGGAAGGTGCACTACTTGCTTCGGGAGCCGGTGCATCTTGATAAGATGCGGATTGTGTTGGTGCAGCTGCGGGTTGGGCATCGGCATAACCACCACCCATTTCATCTTCATCGCGCTTCCCGCCAACAAACTGAAACCGTATAAGTCTGACCTTGAGTCGGTTCCGCTTAGTGCCATCTTCGGCTTCCCACGCATCATATTTGAGGGCACCCTCAACCAAAATCGGCTTGCCCTTAGTGAAATATTCACCCACAATCTCAGCTTGCTTGCCCCATGCTTCTACATCAACAAAACAGGCGGATTCTTTTTTTTCACCCGTCTGCTGATCGGTGTAGCTTTCATTCATAGCCAACCCAAAATTCGCGACAGCTGTTCCACTCGGAAGGAATTTTACTTCAGGGTCACGGGTTAAGTTCCCCATTAGGATGACCTTGTTGAAGCTTGCCATAGTTTCTCCTCTCTATACACTCTTGAGGCTTTCGGTACTTTTTAAAATCCAAAAACCCGCTGTTTAAAATTCAGGTGATACTTATTTCAGGCAGACTCTGCTGTATCTTCAGCATTATCTGTTGCCTCTTCTGCTTCTGCTTCCGCTTCTGTATCACCATCTGTTGCCTCTTCTACTTCTGCTTCCGCTTCCGCATCATCATCAGACGTTGATTCCTCTACTTCAGGTGTCGGTTGTTCCACTTCGGATGTTGACTGATCCGCCTCGGCGGCAAGTTCGGCTTTCAATTTATCTATATCGTCTTCGTATTGTACAATCATGTAGCGCAGAATCGCTTCAATGACGTGTAAGGACTGGTTTAATTCCGCGACAAAACTCGGTGCACTCTCAAAAATGTAGAGAACGTAATAGCCTTCGCTTCGTTTCCGGATCGGATATGAGAGTCGTTTTTTTCCCCAAGGATCAAGTTTCAGGAGAGTCCCGCTATTTTCAATGATGCCCTTTACCTGATCAGTAAGAGCCTCTGCCTCGTTTTCATCATGGTCAGGCGTAATGATAAGCAGGAGTTCATAAGGTTTCAAATTTTCATGCCTCTCTTCGGACTGATGGCTCCACTGCTTTTACAATAAAAGCAGGGAACAGAGATTAATTGCGTAAACCCACCTAATTTACACGTACCATAAAGTAAGTACTATGACCATCAGATGAAATTCTATTAGTTAAAATTAGTTTATGTAATTATACCACATATTGATTCGTATATCAACCAAAAATCACATTTTTTTATGGTTTTCAGAGGAATAGTTTTCAGCTATCAGTTTTCAGTTATTAGTAGGTACAGGTTCATGAAGATTAAGGATTTATAGTAAAGTCTATAATTATCTTTGTACGTGAGTTGGCGAAGTTTCATCCCTCACCAGTGAAGAGACTGCGTAAGCCTTGATTAGGTTGGGAGCGTCGCGTGTGCTGTTACATGCAATGGTAAGAAGAACGGACGTTTCGATGTGATAACCTCTTGCCGAATGCGTGAGGCTAATGTATCCACATCAACCTGTTCTGCAGTGGCAAGTCCATACTTTTCGAGGAGTGGCAGCAGACTCCGAAAGATAGTTGCCATGTATTGGTAACCTGCCCAGTTTTTTTCGGCACCGATCGGAGACTCAAGGTGCATCGTGGGGGATGGTAAACCTGCGTCCACAAAAGCCTGATAAAGTCCAATCCCCATGTTGAGGTGCGCCCCGGAATACTCAAACACATCCAAAATCCATGTGATGAGCTGGTTCATAAGAGGCGTATCGGGGTGTAAAAAGGCAGGATAGAGGGTATACTCCGGCTCCTGAAATGCGGCGATTCCACCAGGTTTTAAGTGCGTTATGAGCTTGGCAAACGCCTCTCCTGGATCCGCCATATACATCAGCACGAACCGTCCGACGATCGCGTCAAATTTTTCTGAAAACGTGAGGGATCGCGCGTCGCCTGCGATGAATTCAATGTTCTGTCTACCTGCATCGGTTGCCCGTTGGCGTGCGGTGTCAAGAACATCTGCGTTGACATCCACACCAACGATCTTACCTGTCGGTCCGACAAGTTCGGCAAGCGTGAGTGCAACATCACCTGCCCCGCTACCGATTTCAAGTACACGCATGCCGTCTGTAATACCCGCTCGTTTGCCAAACCGGTGCGTTGACTCGCCATAGATTCTCGATTGCTCAATGAGTCGGGTCGTTTCGTGGGAGGTGTGTCCTAAGGTATAGGTAGCATCGCTGCTTGAGGCGTGCAAACTCTCTTGATGATTTTTCGCCATACGTGAAAACCATTTATGATGTTAGGGATGCATACGCCGTGATATGCGATGGTAACATAATTGGTCGTTTTGCTGCGGCGACTTCTGCCTGTATCCGCGCTGCCAGCGTGTCCACATCCACCTCATCAGCAGTGGCAATGCCGTAAGCCTCCATCAGTGGAACAAGGCTCCTAAAACTGTTGGCAAGATATTCGTAGCCTGGCCAGTTTTCAGGACCGCCCAGCGGTGCCTCAAAATGCAAGGTAGGTTCAGGCAAACCGGCATCGACAAAGGTTTTGTAAAGATCCATCCCCATCTCAAGATGCGCGCCCGAACGCTCAAACACTGTGCGCCCCCATCCAATCAACTCGTTTGCCAGCGGCGTATCTGGATGCGTAACTGCAGTATAAGGCGTAAAATCGACTTCCTGAAAGGCGACAATCCCACCGGAATGTAGGTGCGTCGCTAAATGTCTGAGTGCATCCGCCGGATCTGCTATATACATCAGCACAAGTCGTCCAACAACAGCATCAAAATCGCTTGGAAGGTCAAGGGTCCGGGTATCACCTGCGATGAATTCAACGTTTGTAAAACCTGCCGCATCCGCTCGCGCTTGTGCTGTTTTGAGAATATCAGGGTTGAGATCTACACCAACAACATTCCCTTCGGGACCCACAAATTCAGCGAGCGTAAGAGCCACATCACCTGCACCACTGCCGACATCCAAAACTTTCATGCCTTTTGCGATACCGCTTCTGAGAAAAAAACGGCGTGTTATATCGTCATAGAGCTGCGACTGCTCGATTAAGCGTTGTGTTTCTTCCTCGCTACGACCCATTGTATATTCTGCATCTCTGCTCTGATTGCTCATGTTAATATACCTCACTTTCAAGAAACCTGCGAGGCACAGGGACCTTGCATTATACAATTGCTAAGTATTACGGGATAATCAATTGATGAAATTGTATCCTTCCATCTCTGACGGTATTAATGACTAAACTCTTGATTGCATACCGATTTTCATCAAAATGGGATAATATCGTTGCGCCACTGTAGTCCTGAGTCAATTCAATTTGATCTCGAATTGCTGCGGGTGTCGTATCAACTGCCCGGCGCATTGCCTCAATGACAATGGTAGCAGAATCGTATCCGAGTGCTGCGGGGCCATCGGGTGCGATACATCGATTAATTCCTCTGCATGTTGGGCACTGAGCACTGGGTCTCTTTTATCACTCTTCCCGCCAAGACCCCATGCTTTAGCTTGTGGGATGTAGGGGGAAACCTTGCGTTTGAAAGCCAAAAAAGATTTGACTTTTGCCTCAAAATGTAGTATAATGATAGTATCACTCTGGACAACACTCTCACCCTGCACAGTCTTTGTGCAGGCGTTGTCCGCTCCTGTGAGAGGGAGTCAAAAGTGTTGAGTGTGATACCCCTCTAAAAGTATTTGGGCAGTTTCCGCGTAAGTTTCGGAGCAGAAGTGAAACACTGCACGTTGTATTGCTGCCCACTCTTTTTTCAACTTTCGGTCTATTAGACCGAGGCAGGCGGGGATAGCCAAGATTTGGTTTCCTTGATATGCCCGAAGCGATTTAATTCACGCAACGGGGAATCGCCTGCTGGTGGAGACAACGTAAGACGGTTGACCTTCGGGAAAACCGCTATTGTCTATGAAGCCGAAGCCCCATGCTTTAGCTTGTGGGTGCTATCACCATCTCTAACGAGAAGCTCTATCGGTAGCCCGTTAACTCCGTCTGCTTCATTTGCGAGGGCGACCGCTAACTCAGCACCATTCCGAGTCGTTCCTGGATCAGATGGACTATAAATAAAACCATTTTGACTGTAACAGCATCATCAGGGGTTGCCGCCTCATGGGGAGCAACAACTTGTTGAATACGGTCGCAACTTATAGTAAAACCTAAAAATAAATAGACACTTTCATCCCCTGGTAGGTTCGGTTTCCTAACCGAACCGGCACAGAGTGTCCTATTAATTCTAAACTTTACTATAAAAAGAAAGTGCTTATTAAGAAGAATGAAGCGAGAATTCCGAAAATCGATATATATCTGAGCGTTGTTCTGTCCTGTCGAAATAGCATAAAGATTCCTTTCACGTTAGGGGACAGTTGGAAACCGCTCCATAAGCATCAATTTAGTGATTTTTGACAGGGTTTTAGCAACTGTGGATATAGACATGCCGCCCTTACAGGGAGACCTGCGGCTTTGCTCGAAAATGCTGCTATAAACATGCCGTCCCTACGGGACTAAACAGGCATTTTGAAGTATACAAGGTTTGGGTCTAAGACTCGGCGCGGTTAGAAACCGCACCTACCAGACCTGGGGACCCAGACTGTCGTTTTTTCTTAAATTGACACTTATGGGGGCAGTTGGAAACCGCTCCCGAATACGTGCTAAGAATTAAAAACTGTAACCAACTTTGGTATACCAGAACGCGCCGCCAAACCCATAAGGACTATACTCACCGAAGGGTCTACCAACGATTGAACCCGTAAAGTTCTCAACATCCGGATCCGCCCAGGTCACGTTATCCGGTTCAACATTGAGGACATTATTCACACCAATTGTGATGCCTAAGTTCTCAATGACTGCGTAACTAACTTCAAGGTCCACCAAAAACTCGCTGTCATAGGTTTGAGCACCAACAGCGTTCTCGTACCAAGGACCGTAATAATTGACTCTTCCCAATACACCTAAACTGTCGCCGATGGCTTGGGTTAGCGTCACATTGCCACGATGGCGAGGAATCCCTTCCTCTAATAGCCGGACACGCGTGTCATCAAGGATATCAGTATTACGTTTGGTTATTTCGGTCCCCGTGTAGTTGTAAGCGAGACTTAGTACCCCGTCCAGTATTGGTGCTGTGAGAATCACATCAATACCCCGAGTAATTGTTTCAAATTCATTGGTAAAGAATCGGAATTCCTGCAAATTCCCTGCGCTCGTAATGCCTTCAGCCACGAGCTGCTGAATCTGTGCCTCTGTAATATCTGTACCTCGCTGGAAGTCTTTTGTCGGAGCCAACCGATTCTCCACCTTAATGTTGAAATAGTCAACAGTGATACTCGCAATGGCATGGCTGACGACTGTTCCAACCGTGAAATTCTTTGACTTTTCGGGTTCGAGTGGCTTACCACCCACTAAACTTGCGGCAGCGTGTGTAGAAGGAATCGTCCCTTTATTGACCAATGTATTGTTTTCACCGAACTCCGTTGTGACGTTAAAGGCATTTTGCTGACCCGGTGTCGGTGCTCTGAAACCGGTGCTGTAACTGCCGCGCACTCTTAGGTCAACACCAAGATCAACCGAAAGCAATTCTTTGAGCGTGTCGGCAATGCCATAGTTCGTTGCGATTTTGTAATTGACAGTGCTCCCAAAATCGTCGAAGTACTCACCGCGGACGGCAGCATTAACCGTCCAAAAGTCAAGAGGTCTCAACTCACTTTCCAAATAACCAGCGAAGTTAGACCGGGTCCAACTCCCTTCGGCAATATCACTGAAGCCGGGGAATCCGTTGGATCCTGAACTAAATCCTTGGCTTGCCAACGGACCGATTTTCCAAGACTCAATCTGTCCCTGCACAATCTCAAAGGTTTCCGTGCGATATTCCAAACCTGAGGCGAGGAACACTATATCGTGTAGCGGATAGGTTAAGTCAAGATTAATGTTCGTATCCGCTTGGATATAATCGCCCGGGTCAAATTCAGTCGGTGTGTCCGGTCCAAGCGAGGCATTAACCGTATTTCTGATAAAGAAATCGGAGGCGTGCCGTCCATAAGAAGCACTCAAATCCCATCCTAAGTCCGCAGCGATCGTTCCTTTCAAGCCAACGAGGAGCGAAGCATCTTGGGTATCCGCACCGAAACGGGGTGTAAACCCACCGGGAAAGAGCTCTTGGAATGTGAAAAGATTTGGGTCAGAGAAAACCTGTTGTAAGGCAACCGGATCTGGAACGTTGTTGGTTATCTTGACCACAGGAACTTCACCTGTGCCAGACAATCTTCCAACAAGTAAGGCTTCTCCATCATCATTACTAAAGACAGCAGGTCGGGTATTGGGATTTCGGAAGTAGAACCCGCCTTCAACTTCCTTCTGCGCGTAGTTCGCATGCCCGTAGAACTTAATATCATCGGTAATGCTTGCCCCGTAGTTCGCAAAAAGCTTGATGTCGTTTCTAATAATAGGATGTCCCCACGGTTGCGCGGGATCAGCGACATCCGCGTTTCCGGCACTGATGAGCGCGGCGGCATCATCGCGTTGTACAGAGCGATCTGTCTCATTCATGCCACCGTATTCTACACTGAGATTCGTCCAGAGATCCTCTCGTCCCAAACCGATATTCCCAGCGACAGCGTATGCAAGACCATCACCCGCTTGGAAAATACTGGGTTTGATTGCAAAAGATCCGCCTTCGTAACTGTCCTTGAGCTGCAGGTTTATGACCCCCGCGATCGCATCGGAACCGTATTGTGCCGATGCTCCATCTCGTAGTACCTCCAGCTGCTTCAGTGCGATGGTGGGGATAGGAGAGAGGTCGGCACCCTGTGCGCCATCGGATAACCCATTTCCGAGCCAAGCAATCACGGAGGCACGGTGACGGCGCTTGCCATTCACCAATAGTAACGTGTGATCCGGTGCCAATCCGCGTAGATTTGCCGGGCGGACGACAGTGGCAGCATCAGCGATCGGCTGTGCATTGACATTGTAAGACGGCACTAAGTTCCTCAACAGGTCAGGCAAATCCGTACCTCCCTGTTTGACGAAATCTTCACTTGGCAAAACATCTATTGGTACTGTAGATTCAAGAATCGAGCGCGGTTTCGCACGTGTACCAACCACAACTACACCCTCAAGCGTTATGACCTCCTGTTCAGATGCTGCATCGCTTGATTCCATTTCAGTCTCTTGTGCTACCGCTATAGATGCCAAACCTATAAAAATAACTAAAACACCATGCATCAGAAGCAGTAACGTTTTAAAAGTAAGCCCGACTTTCATAAATGAAACTCCTTCATTTTTTAGTTAAGAAAACACCTTCATCTAAAGCATAATTTACATACACAACTTATATAAATTGAATAGGCGCGATTTTTTGAAGATTAAAAAATTAATTCGGTAATTTCTTGGCGAAGCCGGTGCGGTTAGGAATGCAAATCGCAAATGTAAAGCATTCTCACTGCGAAGCAAAATTTTGCCGCGTGTGGACAAAATTTGGGTGAGTACACCGCAAAACCGCACCTACCGGGCCTGGGGAAAATCAGAATTACCGATTTAAATACTTAAACTTCATTCAACCGCGCCGTTTGCGAAAAGCATATAGCACTTTTCAGGAGATAGGTTTTAGAAACTGTATCCGACTTTGGCATACCAGTACGCGCCATCAAACCCAAACGGACTGAATTGTCCGTATTTGTTACCAACAGAACCAGCAGCATTCGGATTTTCATCGGGATAGGTATTAAGGATATTTCTTCCACCGAGAGTGAGAGTCAATCCGGACCCCACGGTGTAAGAGGTTTCTAAGTCGAAAATAACCCTTCCAGTGTATTCTCCAGTTCCTTCCACATCTGGATTCTGTAAGTAATCTTCAGAATCGAACCAACCGCTGAAATAACTGGCGCGCCCGAGCACGCCCCACGCATCCGTTATGGATTGAACGACAGTCAGGTTGGCACGGTGTCCGGGTAAGTTCTCTTCCAGTTCCCTGATTCGATCATCGTTCAGCGTGGCAGGATTGTGATCGGTAACTGTGGTGTTCGTGAAGTTATACACGGCAATGAGGGTTCCGTTGGGTATTGGTGCTGTAACGACAAAGTCAACACCATTGGTTGTGGTACTGAAATCATTGATAAAGAACCGGAATTGTTCCAGATTCGCCGCACTGGTTACACCTTCCTCGATGAGCTGCGCCTTCTGGACGTCATTCAATTTGAAGTCTTGTGACACAGATAACCGGTTTTTCAGCCGAATATCAAAAAAGTCAATGGTGAAATTTACGCCCAAAATATCGACGGTAAATCCACCTGTGAAGTTATTTGATGTTTCCGGGTCAAGCGAGTTATCTTCCTTGCCTGTCACAACGCCAACAGCAGCGTTGGTAGAAGGAATTGTTCCGTTATTAACGAGATCACCCTTTTCAAAATCGTATTCAGTAGTAATGTTGAACGTATTTTGCTGCCCGGGTGTCGGTGCGCGGAACCCAGTACTATAACTTCCCCGCAACCGCATCGTTTCCGTAATCTTGTAGTTTGCAGCGGCTTTGTAGTTCAGCGTGCTACCGAAACCCTCAAATTGTTCGCCGCGTACAGCAAGCGCGATCAGGAGCGGATCAATCGGTCTGATTTCAGTCTCCAGATACGCTGCAACATTGGAACGGTGCCACTTGCCTGCCGCAACCGGACTGAACCCCGAAAATCCGTTGGAGGCAGCAGTGAAGCCTTGAGCTGCAAGAGGTCCGATCTGATGCGACTCGCGTTCGCCCTCTATGATTTCAAATCCTTCGTCCCGATATTCCAAACCAGAGGCGAGGAACACCATGTCGCTCAACGGATAGGCGACATCGAAGTTGAGGTTATAATCCGTTTGGATATAGTCGCCCGGATCAAAATATGTCGGTGTATCGGGTCCGAGTGAAGCATTGACGGTGTTAAAGATAAAGAAGTCGGCATGGTGCCGTCCAAAAGAACCACTCAGATCCCATATTAAGTCTTTACCCAACGTGTCTTTGAGTGCCGTGCCTTTAACGCCAACGACGACGGCACTATCCCAAGCGAACGCGCCAAATCTGGGCGTGAATCCGCCTGGAAACATCTCCTGGAATGTGAATAGGTTCGGGTCACTCTTGACGGCTTGCAACCGTTCTGGATCAGGAACGTGGTTGGTTATCGGGATATTGTCAGCATCGTGAGGCGACAGTTCGGAAAACGCCTCTCCGGCCTCCACTGCTGCCGCATTTTGAGTTTCCCAAGCCGCCTTTCGGGTTTCCCAAGCCGCCGTCTCGGCTGTCAAACCTCGCAAATCCCCGACGAGCAAAGTCTCACCGCCATCACCGCTAAACACGCCACTGCGAGTATTTGGATTTCGGAAATAGAATCCGCCTTCAACCCGCTTGCGGGCGTAGTTAGCATGTCCATAGAACTTGATGGTATCTGTGAGGGTAGCGCCGTAGTTGGCGAAGAATTTGAAGTCATTCTCCACAATCGGCTGTCCCCAAATTTGCGCAGGATCTTTCACACTGAAATTACCTGCGTTAATCATGTTTAAAGCATCAGTGCGTTGGACAGACCGGACGGTCGGATCTGCACCACCGTATTCAAAACTGAGATTCGTCCATGCATCTGGACTCCCTAAACCGATGTTACCAGCAACAGCAAACTGTCGCCCGTCGCCATATTGGTAGATACCGGGTTTAAATTCAAACGAACCGCCTTCGTGGTTGTCTTTCAATTGAAAATTCATCACACCAGCAATGGCATCAGAACCGTATTGTGCGGATGCGCCATCACGGAGGATCTCTACCTGTTGCAGCGCGATTGCCGGAATAGGTGCCAGGTCAGGTCCCTGTGAACCATCAGACAAACCGTTCCCGAGCCAGTGGATAACCGCTGCACGGTGTCGCCGCTTGTTGTTCACCAACACCAATGTATGGTCCGGGGCAAGCCCTCGTAAATTCGCCGGGCGCACCACCGTTGACGCATCACTAATCGGTTGTGTATTGATGTTATAAGACGGCACCAAAGTTCTCAGCAAATCCGGTAGATCTGCGCCGCCCTGTTTCTCAAAGGATTTGCTTGACACAATATCGATCGGGACCGCTGAATCCAAGACAGAACGCGGTCTTGCCCGCGTACCCACAACAACAAGATTTTCAAGCCTTACAGGAGCGTCCGCTTCAGATGCTTCTTCAGATGCTTCAGCATCATTTGTGGCTTCCGATTCTTCTGCCTCTTCCGAGTGCTCTTCCGCCATAACCGTCGTAAACGTGCACATCAAGATGGCTATGATCATGCTGAGCGTTAGAATGACCGGTTTAACGTGATTTTTATAAGACATACAATTTTCCTTATGTTTTGGCGTAAACGCCAGATCTTCCACTACTGATTTCACAACTGGTGATGAATTAACAAACTATTTAATAAATTAATAACGTTAGAAAACGTAGTGATTAATCTACGCATCCTTTACAAATACAAAATGTTAACGACTTGTGCTAATTAATCTTGTCTTCATAGATATTTCCTTATGCGAGAACGAGGTCTTTAAGTTTCATCAAAGGACGTCCGAGACATTGATTGACGAAAGCACCGAGAACACAACTCCCGATTTTATTGCTCATACGCGTCAGTAACCCCCAATGCTTCAACGCACGCACCCGAGAAACATGAAACTGCTCTGTGAGTTGACCGATTGTCGTCTCAATACGCCGACGCATTCGCACCTGAAGTTTGCGAAATCTCTGAGGATACTGTTGCTTTTGATTTCTTTTCAGGGTCGGTAATAAGACCGTGCCTTCAGTTTCCATCAGTTCTGTCTGAAGATGCTGAGAAATATACCCTTTATCGCCAAGAATAATCGGATACTCACCGCGTTCAGCAAGCAACGGCAGCACGTCTCGGTCATCTCTATCAGCAGAGGTAATACAGAAGTCAACGGGCACTCCGTTCGCTGTTGTTATCAGTGTGCCGCGAAAACCGAAAAATGTTCCGAGGCTTTTCGTCGCACAGTTTCCATAAGTCGCGAGGGTTCCCGTGGCATCCGCCCATTTGAAATCAGACTTTGAAGCATTCGCACGTTTGAAATCACAGACGGGGATCGGAAAAGAATCAACGATAAAGACATCTGTTTTTGGCAAGTAGTTCGTCAATGCCTGACGGATGACTTCACTCGCTGTAGAAAGATTCCTTCGCCGACGATTGAAACGCGACCGCTCCGGTAAACCGGGAAAAACTGTTTTCAGTTCCGCCTTGATGCGTCGATACCCTGAGTTCTCGCTGTCTTCACCGATGTATTCAAGCAACCATGCGACCATTAGAATATCGGCATCTGGGCAGTTCGGGTTGGGTCCCGGACGGCGCGCCTCAGCATTCGGGAAGTAAGTATCATAAAGCGTTTTCATGATCTTTTGAAACACGCGTGCGACTCTCCTGAGCGTGCATGGTTTATTTTTCAGTTGTAAAGCAATACGTTGTAAAGTATACTCTAAATCCATCCTTATGCCTCCTTTTGTTTGATATAAGATAGCATAAGGATGGATACATTCACACAGAAAAGTCAGTCGTCTCTTGGTCAAATCAAAGGAAACCAAACAATTAGCAAAAGCCGTTCCTCTTATGTGAAATAATGTTTTACAAAAAGTTATTTAGCACAAGTCGTAATGTTACTACAATTATACTGAATTTCACACGATTATGCAAATTATCACACAAGAATTGTAGTACATAGCCCAAAATTGCTGAATTAATTGATTTTAGGTATCGGCATTTCGTTAAGAATACGTAAGTTCGATAAATAGTAAGAGTAACGTCCGTTCGACTTAACGCGTAGGTAATCAGCACCGACTGCCCGTACAGCATTCGGTGGATTGAACCGACCCTCACTAAAACCGAAGAAACCAGATGACTTTCAAGTATATCCAGAGACTTGAAATCATTAGCTGCTTCGTTGGGTTTCGCTATATCCATCTATACGAAGCGGTCATTGAGAAGCAGCATTTTCCATATAATACCAAATTAACGTGATTAGAAGTCTTTTGATCAAGTCAGCATTGCGAGGCACAGGGACCTCGCGCTACAAATGGGGTTAATTTGGTATATAGTAAAACCCGTAATTACTTATACACTTTTATAATATCATCAATAGAAGTCTCAGCGTTGTATTGACGTATCCGCTTGATGTTGGCGAAATCCTTCTCAATCGGATTCAACTCTGGGGAATATGAGGGTAGAAACAACAAACTCGCACCGCTACCCCGGATCAATGCCTCCGTCTCTGAACCTTTGTGGAAAGAAGCATTATCCATAATCAGAACGTGACTGTCGTCAAGCAAAGGACATAACATCTCCGAAAGCCAAGTGTTGAAGGCAACCGCATCGCAACTGCCCTCGAAAAGCACAAGCGCAGTGAAACACTCCTGAAACCGCGCAGCAATCAACGTCGTGGTCTTATACCGATGACTTGGCACTTTCGCTTCAACACGAACACCTTTCGGCGCATAAGCATACCGACGGAAATCAGTTTCACTGAAACCACTCTCATCAATATAAACCGGTTTTTTCCGATGCTGCTCCGTCTCTTGCTGAAGGGTTGAGAGATACTCTTGGCGTTTCACCGGACACTGTTCTTTGTAAGTTGTCGTTTTTTTTTTCGCGTGATATTGAGTTTTGACAAGGCATAGAAGATGCCATGTGTAGAAGCACCGAAGTGTTGGGCGCGTTCAGCGAGTGTGAAATCTGGGAAATCGGCAACATGTTGCTGAAGTGCGTCGTAATCAATGTGTCGGGGACCTTTGGGGCCCGGTTTTTCGCAGGCGAAGGGGTCTTCTGCTTCTAACCAGTTATAGATCGTTCTTCTTGAGACACAAAAGGTGCGTTCAGCGGCGGAAACCTTACTGCCACCGTTATTGATGAAATCAAGCACGCGTTTGCGTAAATCTGTTGAATATGCCATAATCATAAACTCTAACATAAATCTCAAAAAATGTAAACTTATTTTCGGAATCTACTATAAGTTGTACAATAGTTTGGACAGTTTCTGAGTTTAGGATTTCCCCAGGGTGGCAGTTTCCTCCCGTTAGGACTTCCGAACAGGTGTTAGAATTGCGTTCTAACGACACTTTTATGCCTAAATTCTGTTAGAAATCACTGCTTTTTAGAGGTTATTTTTCAACAATCATGAAAAAATGCGCTTCTGAGGCGTTTCATGTAGAATCTTCAAGGATTTTTGGGTTTTTCTTTGAGTGTTGCATCAGATCATAACTCGCAGAAAAATATTGGCACTTTAGAGAGTGCTGCAAATAAGCGACCATCAAGCCGCGTGTAAGATACTTCGGTTTATACCAGTGTATATTTAGCGCAAGTAGCACGGCTTCTAAGTCAGGCACCGCAGCGTCAGTCTGCGTTTCCGCGTCGCTTGGGTGTGTTTGACTTCTGAAAGCGAGTTGTGTCAGACTTGCTGCGAGCAAACTCAGTTGAACGAAGCGGTTCAAACTCTTTGGGTTTCGGAGTTGATAGGAGTCAAATCCGAAGTTTTCTTTCAGGTCCCGAAATGCGGTTTCAATCTGCCATCGGTTCCTATAGTGTCGGATCAGTTCCTCTACCGGACGTTGTAAATCCGAGGTGAATACACAAAAATACCGATACGGTTGAGACTTCTTCGGACGCTTGCGTATCACAACAAGCCTGACATCGACAGCACACATCTTTGTTCGGACGACTTTATCTGTGACAGAAAGCGTCTGATTATCAACGACGAGGGCTCTATACTTCAGATGCGGCAGCGACACACGGCTACCATACCGGCGCGGTCTGCCTTTCTTTGGGTGCTTCGGTTGTTTCGGTATATGAAAGAACACAGCATTTGACCTTGCGCGACACAGTAAATGATGTCCTTGTGCGAGCACCTCTGTAAATACTTTGCGTCTGTTGAAACCTCTATCGAAAATGATAAGACCCGGGGGCATCAGACCACATAAATGCTTCAGCACGGCAAAACTGTTAGCGGTGGTGCTTTTCGGATCCATCTGCCGGGCAGCTAAGGGAAACAGACGAGTGCCTTCAGCGGTCTCTGCCAACCAACCGATCGCACCAAACTCGTGTCCGTGATGAAACTTCGATGGGTTCTTGTTGCGTTTCTGATACCGGGTATTTCTGAAGAAATGCGTCCCAACTTGTTGAGTGCCATTCGTCGTCGTATAACTTTCATCATAGACGTAGACACCCGTGCCGTAAACTCTTTGCACTTGGCACCTCAGAGATGAGGCCACTTGATCAACACACCAGACACCACGCGAGAGAAACTTCGGCAGACACCAATACGTTGTTGAGGAATCTGTTGATAGATAGACTTGGGTCATCGTGCCACGATCAGGCGTATTTATCAAACCTTCTACGAAAGTCTGAAAATGATCAAAGTTATTATACTTGAACAACGGCCTAAATTCTGATAACATATCTTCTAAGCGGGAAAGAGGGTCCATTAGAAATCTCCTTTCAAAATGGTTAGGTTTATTCTGAAAGGATACCCTTTTTTCTGCTTATTGTCATCTTAATTCTTAAAACTGTCCAAACTATTGTAAGTTGTAGGGGACTTGGTCATTACGGCTTTACCCAACCTACGTATACACTACCTTTTTATTATCGAACTCACGTTTCTCTACACTTCATCAAACCCTGTTAGTGAGGTTTTCGAGTGTCGCGACCGGGAGGTTGCTTATACAGGGAAGATTTCTGAAAACGAAATATAGGTGTGCGTGGGACAGAGAAGAGCTACAAATCCCGATAACAAAAATAGAGACAAGGAAATACTATAGTAAAACCCGAAAATAAGAGGGCACTTTGGAAAACACAAAACACCTCTCGTTGGCTGGCGGGTTTCTAACCTCGCCTTCTATAGGTGTATCGTTAATTGTAGGTTTTACTATAAATGGCTGTAACAAAATTTAGACTTGACAATGAAAATATGTTGGTATATACTTAATAATGTGCTAAACTTGGTGTTATACACCGTCTAGCATAATCAAATAGCCAAGCCTTCACCAAATAACCACGTTAGTTAGAGTAAAAATACATTACTATGGCAAAGAAAAAGGGGCGTCGCTCCACAAATGTGGCACGGAAGCGTGAAAAACGCAATCGTGACCGGAAATCCAGACAAAAGCAACTTGCACTTGAGAAGCAACGTAGACTCCCTCATGAAAAATCGGAAGAAGAACATCTACACGCCTGCATCTCACAGAGCCGAGAACTGCTTGATGAACCTGAGTTTGAGGGCGTATATTTCGACCCGATACTGATGCACAAACGAGTGATGGAAGTACTTGAACACGATGAAACAGAGAATACAGACGCACCCATAGATATATCGGAATATCTTGTTGAGCCTGAAGAAGACTCAGTCTATCTTACAAATGTAAATGTAGATGAAGCAATCATAAATGAGGATCAACCAATCATAGTGCCAGAAGCAGAAGAAGCATGCGATCATTTTCGCTTAGAGGTGCTCCCGCATCTGGTTACACCAGATTTTATACAAAAATTAACACAAGCACTTACAGCATGTGAAACACGCCTCAAGTTCACAGGCAACCGAGAACTCGCTGAGGTTGCTTTCGTTACCCGTTCGCTTTTTGAAGCGGCACCGCCGGAGATATTGGCGTTTCACCCAATGATTCAAACCATCGGTATCGAAACGTTACGCGCACTCGTGGAAGAAATAGACGTAATTATTGACGGGCGTGAAGATGTCAAAGAGATTCTTTCGGATGTTCTGGCACAAGAAGATTCAGAAACATATCAATCTCAACCTATGTCCGTCTTTTCAAATACAGGTTTAGACGAGGATATCCCAAAAAACGATGAGATTGAATCTGATCCCGTCGAATCGGTTTCTCTCCATACGGAAGTGATAGATGCAGAAGAAGTCGTTATTGAAGACAGTTTACCTACGTCTATAGAGGCAGAAAGGGATCTGCCTGCGGCATCTGCTCAACCTGTTGAGCCAGAGCCGGTTGGCCTTCAGGAAACAATTCCATCAGAAATAGCACCGCCTCCACCAACCCTGTCACCTGATGAACTTCCGGCATGCGCGCTTTATAAAAATTTTAACGGTTTAGCTATAAAAGATAACTTTGAAGAGTCAATAGACGACGCGTCTTTACAAGAAGGGTTTGCAAACTACGTTTTGGTGAACGAGAACGAAGAACAAATTGAATTTGCTGACGTGGAGAATGAACGGTACATTACAGTCACCGAAGAGAGACTACAATTACATGCCCGTTCAGAAACAGATCTTATTATCGCAATGGCAGAGGTAGAAGCGCGCTGCACATCCGTAGTCATGTATCTCGCCAAAACGATCTAAGAAAGGAGGTAAATTATGCCAAGAAGTAAAAGCGGACAGGTCCGGCGCCGGACACAAATCCGTCAACGCCAACTCCGACGGCTGAAAAGACAGAAAGCGGCATTGAAAGAACTTCTGCAGAATCGCGAAGCGTAATAGCGTGATAGGCACACCCGGTGTTGCGGCGGGTCTTCATGCCCGCCTACGTCGCTATTAACGTTCCGTGTCTCCTACTTTCTCGAAATGTACAAACTCTGAAGTTTGCAAGCGCACAGAGTCCCCACCACTTTCCTCAACATATCCCATCCTGAGTAGCGTAATCACCTCATGAGAGGTAGGAATATTGAAAAGTTGGCGGATATGCTCACGATCTGCCGCGCGTTCGAGCGGCGGACTCACAAACTGCACACCGATTTTCAGGGCAGTCGCAGCGAGGAGCATGTTTTGGATTAACATCCCCATGCTCAACCACATCCACCGAGTTCCACCATCACCCGGTGGGTACCTTTTACAATTCATTGTCACCAACATAAGAAGCGGTGCCTCGCGCACTTGTGCGGCAATTTCTTTGGCAGGTATTTTACCCGCGCCCAAATGCCCCAAAAGCGTGAAAGACTTCGCATTTTTTAACAACCCTTGCAATAACTTTTCAGGCGCATCCTGAAGCGGTTTCGGTAGCGTGACGTGTTCTGCCAGCAGAACGCCGTCGCCGTGTTCCTGCCATTCCGCTTCTGTAAGACGCATCCAACGACTGTTGTCATCCAGAAACTTTGCATCCTTGAATTGCTCAACGACAGCACGCTCTGTCGCATCGGCGAGTGCTATTTTGGCTTCTGTTTCCTGAATGATTACAAGCTCCCAAGGTTGGACGTTGAATGGTGAAGGTGCCCATCGCGCCGCTTCAATGAGTTTTTCAAGGTCATCAGTATCTATTGCGCGTTCCTGAAAGGTTCCGCGATGGCTTCGGCGCAGCGTCATTGCATCAAAAACATTCATAAATTCGTAAGACTCCGATGGCGTTCTAAGATTTCCGTCGATGAGGCGGTGCCGGTCGTACCGATTTTAGTGACAGTAATTGAAGCCACTAGATTTCCAGTATAAGCAGCTTCAACAGCAGCATCAACGCCAAGACTACAGAGTGTCGCCACAAGCCCTGCCGAGACGCTGTCTCCCGCCCCGACCGGATCAATCTCATCACTACTTGAGATACCGGGAATGTGCGTGAATTCTCCCTTACAATAGACAAGGATACCATTTTCACCGAGGGTGACGTACACGGTATTTTGGGTCTGTTCTGCAAGGGCAACGGCGCACTGCTTTGCCTCTTCAATGTCAACTTCCTGTCCACTCCATTCTGGCTGGACAGCGCGTTTCGCCTCAAACCGGTTCGGTTTAATGATGACGTTTTTATATTTATCAATCCGCGTACGTGAGTCGGCAAAAAAGATAATTTCAGGAAATGCCAATGCTAATTCACACAATTCCTCTCTCACGTGGTTGGTGACAACACCTAAGTTCTCAAGTGGCATCTGATCACCAATGATTATACCATCAACAAGCGGAATACACGCTTGGATCGCGTCAATAACGGACGCTTCAACTTCCATCTTCATTGCGGATTGATTCTCAATATCAAACCGCGGTCCCTCCGTTTCCACACCTTCATATCCACGGTGAATCGGTTTAAGATAGGTAGGTGTCACCCAATTCGGCACCTGTACCATAAAATCAGTCAGGCATCCACTTGCCTGTAGACAATTGAGCAGTGTCCCTCCAAATCCATCTTCGCCGATAACGCCTAACGTATAGACCGTACCTACACCTAATGCTTTCAGGTTATTTGTGACGGTCCCTGCTGCACCGGGGCTATAGCGTTGTTCAACGACGGGATTGGTGTGCCACGGCGTTTCCAAGGATAGCGTCGAGCGTGTCTTGTCAATGTACCAGTAGGCATCAAGGTAAAAATCTCCAATGACAAGTATTCGCTGGTCGCGAAAATGATCGAGAATAGTCTGCAGGCGCGCGTCGCTAATCAAGGTATTCCTCCGATGTTTCAAAATAGATCGCAATGCCGACAATCATTATAGCATATCAATGTTTTTTGCAGAAATACCAAATTTCCCAATTTGCAATATCCGCCCAGATGTGGTAAAATTAAGGAGTCCCAAAATTCATTACACTTAGGACTTACGCATCAAAACACTGTTGGGATGGATGGCTTCGGCTTTCGTGCCCATCCAGACATGAACGCACGCAGGGCACGAAAGCCGAAGCCATCCTGCGGAACATAGTCGAGACGAACGTAAATTGCGTAAGTCCTGACACTAACATCTGGAGAAAAATTTATGTATAAAATCGGTCTCATTCCTGGCGATGGAATCGGCCCCGAAGTGACGCGTGAAGCTATGAAGGTCTTCGGGGCAGCAGCTGCACACGCAGGCATTCAATACGAAACAGTCGAATACGATATCGGCGGTGACCGGTACCTTGCCACTGGTGAGGTGCTACCGGATTCCGTATTAGAAGAACTTCGAGGGCTTGATGCTATCTACCTCGGTGCGATTGGACACCCCGACGTTAAACCCGGAATTTTAGAGAAAGGTATCCTGCTAAAGGTCCGGTTTGAACTTGATCTCTATATCAACCTACGTCCCGTCAAACTCTACCCGGGCGTACCGACCCCGCTGAAAGACAAAGGCCCCGAAGAAATTGATTTTATCATCGTTCGCGAAAATACCGAAGGCTTATACGCAGGCATCGGTGGCTTCTTGAAACGTGGCACGCGCGATGAAGTTGCCATTCAGGAGATGATTAACACCTACAAAGGTGTGGAACGCTGTGTCCGTTATGCTTACGAACTCACCCAAAAGCGGAACAAGGAAAATACCTTGACACTCTGCGATAAAGCAAACGTCCTCACCTACGCACACGACCTCTGGCGACGCGTTTTTGACGAGGTCGGTGAAGACTACCCTGACATCAAAAAAGAATACGCATTCGTCGATGCGACAACGATGTGGATGGTGAAAAATCCAGAGTGGTTCGATGTCGTTGTGACATGTAATATGTTCGGTGACATTATCACCGATCTCGGTGCGATGATTCAAGGCGGTATGGGAGTCGCAGCATCGGGCAATCTGAATCCTGAGAGTGTCGCCATGTTTGAACCGATTCACGGGTCTGCCCCTCGTTATACTGGCAAAAACCAGATTAACCCCATAGCAGCGATCGGCGCGGCAGGAATGATGCTTGACCACCTCGGTCATGAAGACGCGGCAGCAAAAGTGGAAACATCTATCAGCGATCTACTCGCAAGTGGGAAAATCAAAGATCTCGGTGCCGGACGTATGGGTTATACGACTGAAGAGGTCGGTGATCTCATTGCAGAAGGATTGTAAATATTCACAGGTAGGCGTATTTTTCAAAGCGTGCATCCTGAAAGAACATACCTATAATAAACGTTTAGAGCGTTGCAATCTCAGGCGCGACGTGCCGTAAAGTTAATCCGGTCTGAGTGGCGGTTCCATCGGCTGAAGGTGTACATATCGTAAGCACTCAATGGTATGTAGCCAGCCGCTTTGAGTAGATCATTGACAGTGGACACTTCAAAGATTCGCTGCTGGTGAACCTCCTCATAGCGTCGAAACAATTCACCTTCACGGATAAAAAAAGTCAACAGGGTGCGGCACATCTTGGTGTGAGAGAGGTAGTTATTTTTCCAGATGTAGGTATAGTCCTCATGGTTTGCGGCGAACGTTTTGCTGTGAAAATGTTCAACTATGTTCCGTTCTGTCGTCACATCGAAGATAAATAATCCGTCGGGTTCGAGATGCTCAGCAACGCATTGAAAAACATTGCTTAACTCGGTTTCATCGTAAGCATAGTTAATGCTATCATAGGTGCAGAGGACTGCGTCAAACCGCTGGTTCAACTGAAAATCACGCATATCGCCGTAATGCAATTCAATTTCCAGTTCGTGTGCTGTTGCTTTCTCTTTGGCGATGTCTAACATACCGATTGCCCGGTCCACGCCGGTCATCTCATAGCCTTTTAATGCGAGTTGTATAGTCAAGGCACAAGTGCCGCATGCTAAATCGAGGACGCGACGGGGTTTACAATCATATTTTTCAAAGAGAGACTCAATGTAGTGTGTCCAGCGCGTATAATTGACGTTTGTCATTATCCGATCATAGGCGTAGGCAAATTTTTCATAAGGGGAAGTCAGATGTATCTGCATTGTCTAAGTGTCGCTTGCAAATTGATAATGCAAGTCACTCGGTCCCTCCTTTAACTCCGACAGAGGCATTCATCATCCGTAGGAGCGTGTTAATTTCATTAGCGTCCCAAACTTGATCATCGTTTGCTTCAATGGCATATCTGCCAACGGCTCGGATCTTGCGGAGGCTAATTTTTCCAGTAAGGAAACTGAATGGGAGCTGCATACCAGCGGTTTTGACCCGATCAAACGTAGTCTCGATGTCATACTGTTCAACGCCTTCAGGTGCTTGTTGAATGAGTGTGTCCTTCACCATATCCACGCCAAAACTGAATAACTCTTTGATGATAAACCATTGCAAAACTGCAAGGCATACTGTAAAGATTAAGAGCACCGTCAAACCCTTGACAATGTACCGCCTCCACCTCCTGTTCTGAACGCTCATGTTCAATTCACCTCTGGGTCGGATTCCATATTTGTCCTTATACTACCAGTTTACACAGACATTGTCAATTAGATTTTCCCAACATCAGCGAGGTTAGAAATCTCACCAGCGAAATAAACAGGTCGACAGAAAAAATGAAAATAGGTATTGTAGGCAGACCACAGGTCGGAAAAACGACAGTGTTTAACACTTTAGCGCAATCTAATGCAGAAGTTGGCGGCTACACGAGCCGCGGACAAATCAACCTCAGTACTGCGAATGTTCCAGACGAGCGTCTGGCACGTTTGGCAGAGATCTTTGAATCCCCCAAAATAACACCCGCTACAATTGATTATGTAGATGTCGCCGGGGTGACCAAATCGGATATAGAACAGGCGGAATTAGATTCCGGGATGCTTGCGGAACTCCGCACCGTTGATGCTCTTGCACATGTCGTTAGGTTTTTTGAGGACGCATCGGTTCCACACGTTGATGGCAGCGTTGACGGAGAACGCGATATTGAAAGCATCTCTCTTGAGTTCGCGTTGGCAGATCTGCAAATTGTTGAAGGTAGACTTAGCCGATTGCGTAAGCAATTTCAAAACCAAAAACTCCCCGAACAACAAAACGAGATTCGGCTTTTAGAAGAGTGTCAGCAGACTTTAGAGAGCGGAAAACCGCTCCGTGCGCTTGACCTATCTGCCAATGAAGAAAAGTTGATACGCGGCTACGGGTTTTTGACGCAGAAACCGTTGTTGCTGGTCTGCAATATCGGTGAAGCGCAACTTGAAGCGGCAGATGAAATTCTCAAACACTTCGCTAAATACGAAGCAGAACCGCAAACAGCAGTCATTGTTCTCGCCGCGCAATTAGAGATGGAGCTGTCCCAACTCGATGAAACGGATACCGAGATTTTCATGGAAGAGTTGGGATTGCGTGAATCCGCTTTAGAGCGATTTATTCAGACCTCGTATAGGCTGTTAGGGCTGCTCACATTCTTTACAATCGGGCCAGTCGAAACACGGGCATGGACACTGCATGAGGGACAAACGGCTGTTGACGCAGCAGGCCGTGTCCATACCGACTTTGCGAATGCATTCATCCGTTCAGAGACGATCAACTGGGAAGACTTAGTAACATGTGGCAGTTATCCACAAGCGCGGCGTCGAGGCTTACTGAGAGCCGAAGGCAAAACGTATCAGGTCCAAGAGGGTGATGTCCTACTCATTTTAGCGAACCCATAGGTGTCAATTTAGGGATGTTTCGCGGTATTTTGTAGGAGCGTCTCTACAAAGGTTTCCGCCCTCTGGGGCTTAGGTCTTTGGTTGATGCAGTTTCTACACAGATGCTGAAGAAACACCCAAGCAAATAAACCCTCTGGGACTAAAGAGGTAGCTCGCGGTATACAAGATTTCTGTTAAAATCCGGTGCGGTTGGGAATGCAGATCGCAAATGTAAAGCATTCTCACTGCGAAGCAAAATTTGGTTTCCGCGTGTGGGAAACCAAATTTGGGTGAGTACACCGCAAAACCCCACCATAAGCGTCAATTTAGCGTTTTGGGAGCAGCGAATATAAACATGTCACCCTTACAGGGTTAGATTATTTTTTTCAATGCCTTTCTATAAACATACTGAAGAAACACCCAAGCAAATAAACCTTACAGGACTCAAGAGGGGTCTGAAGTATCCAAGGTTTGTGTGTAAAATCCGGCGCAGTTTCAAACAGCACCTACCGTTTCTGGGGACCGCGACGGTTATTTTTTCTTAAATTGACACCTATGGGTCTTTTGGCTTTCGGACACATAATTTATGAACACACTTAATTAAACATCTCATCTCGCAAATCCGCGATCGCGTCCATCATCTGATTGCCCATCTGCTGATACTTTTCGCGTCTCGTCTCAAATTCTCCGGTGATAAGTTCAAGGGGTTCACCAAATATAACAGTTAGCTTTGCGCGGCGGAGTCGTTTGCTGTTGCGCGGCAATATCCGTTCCGCGCCACTATGAAACACTGGAATCGTCGGTACACCGGCTCGGTCCGCAATAAAACATGCCCCGTCATGTGCTTTACCTAACGTGCCATCAACGCTACGGGTCCCTTCTGGAAACATCAGCACAGTGTTGCCGTCTTGCAAAAGTGAGATAGTCTTTCGCAATGCGCCTAAGTCCGGCGCGCCTCTATTGACAGGGTAGGCATTATAAATTGAAATGAGTTTCCCTAAACCCGGGATGTCAAATGCGTTACTTCGTGCCATGAAATGAATTTCACGACTTGCGGCGGAACCGACAATTACAGGATCAAGGAAACTAACGTGATTTGACACGAATAGCACGCCACCTTCCCTCGGAATGTGGTGAACGCCTCGTGCTTCAAGGTGCCCCACGGTTTTACAAAAGAGGTTTGTGAGCCGATGTCCCCATCGGTAGATTGGACGGGGTGTCCAGAATTGATTGTTGGTATACCACATAATGTTACTTTGAACCGATCTCGTCTTTAGACACCTGCGCTATAATAAAATCAACCACTTCATTAATCGTTTTATCGGTTGTATCGACGATGATTGCGTCGTCAGCAGCACGGAGCGGACTGTGTGCTCGCGTTTTATCTTTCTCATCACGATCATTAATCTCAGCTTCAACTGCTGCTAAAGTCATATCCGCGTTTTGTCTTTGGATCTCAGTGAGTCTCCGCTTCGCACGTTCTGTCACAGAGGCATCGAGATAGAATTTAAAATCGGCATTTGGAAAAACAATAGTCGTTAAATCTCTGCCTTCAGCGATGATACTGCCTTCGCCACCGATACGCTGTTGATGCTTGACAATCTCATGGCGGATCTCTGGTATTTTCGCAACATCTGCGACGCGTCTATTTACTGCCTGCGTGCGAATCTGGACAGAAACATCTTCGGCATTGAGCAAAATCGTTTTGCCGTTATCCTCAAATTCAATGTGGCACGCTTTTCCCTGCTCAAGCAGTTCAGGACTCTCTGCTGCAAGTCCTCCCCGTATTGCTAACACGGTCACTGCCCGGTACATAGCACCGGAATCGAGATAAAGTAGTCCGAGTTTTTCTGCGACGCGACGTGCGACCGTGCTTTTCCCAGACCCGGCAGGTCCGTCTATCGCAATCGTTACCTGAGATCCAATCTTTTTCATGAGCCTCCCAATTTTTCTCTCTGCTTTTTGACTGTAACTTGTGCTTCCAGAAGTAAGCGTTCAATCTCAACAAGGTTATCAGTCTGAAGCAAGGTTTTGAATTCTGTTAAGTTTTCAATGATGTCCTCAATCAATGATAAGAGGACATCTCTATTCTGTGTGAAAATGCCGGTCCACAAGTCGGGTGAACCCGCGGCGATACGGGTAGAATCCCGAAAACCGGTCGCCGTAAAATCCAACGCCTTGCCATCTGCTGTTTCCACATTCGCAACCGTATTGGTGAGAATACTCGCAATAAGATGAGGGAGATGACTTGCGGCACCGATGAATAGATCATGGGTTTTAGGGGAAAGGAGATGCGGTACCGCCCCAACAAATTCCCATAGACTTTTAATCAGTTCTAAGGCATCGGCGTCGGTGTTTGCGGTCGGTGTTAAAATACAGGTTGCCTTTTCAAAAAGCGTTGCACGTGCGGCACTGACACCGGTCTCATGAGAACCTGCCATCGGGTGTCCACCAATAAAAGAGAGGGCATCCGCCCTCTGTTCCTGTAGCTGCGCCTCGACCATATCCACCAGTGCTGATTTCGTGCTACCCACATCGGTTAGTACGATCCGGTGGTGCCGTGTGTCAACAGATTCAATGACCCGCTGTACAAACATCGGAACCAATGCAACAGGCGTACACAGCACAACGAGATCCGTTTCTTGAAGTCCTTCCGCTAACTCTGTTGTTATTACATCGACGGCATCGTGTTCAAGCGCGTTATCAAGTCTGCCGATGTTCCGTCCTAATCCGACGCGTTGTCCCTGGAATCCGTTCTTTTTTAACGCAAGTCCAAGCGAACCCCCGATTAATCCGACACCCCATATCGTAATTCGGTGAAGTTGTTGTATCTGTTCCATAGCAAGTCTCGGAAGCCTTTAATCTCCAAACATATCGCGGTATATCTCATCAATAGAAGTCCGTACAATTTTAAGGGAATTCACGAAGCTTGTCAAGCGAAAACTTCCATTGCCAGCGGCGTTCAGTAATCAGCCATCAGCAGTCAGTCATCAGGACGGCGACTGTGTCGTCTTTCAGTTGTTAGTACTCAGTTTTCAGTACTCAGTCACGCTCCGTTTCTGTTGTTGAATTCTGAACTTTGATTTCTGTGATTTGTGTGATTGCCATGATAAGAGATATGATCAAAGGTAACTGATAACTGAGTACTGAAAACTGAGTACTGAACCTCACCAAATAAATCGATACATCGGCATTTCCAAGAAGATACCGAGGAGTCCCCAGACACTTCCGACAAGGAATTCTCCTAAAATCAGCCCCAAAAAGAATGGAGCGACACGCCGATATGTCCGCACACCGCCGAAACGTAGAATCGCCAATTTGATGAAATAACTGATAAAGACCGAAAACCAGAAGAAATTCACTGCCCAGGTTCCAGAGATTGCATATCCAATCGGATACAGGGGCCACCAGAAAAAGCGGAGTCGAACCAGCGTGAGACAGAACGCAAACAGAAGCCCGAAAACCATAGCGATTAACGATGGAATGTTCGCAGGCATCGGATTCGTCAACCAATTCTGTGTGCGGTTAAACACAGAACCTGACCAGACTTCAATCGCCCCATGTTCATAACCGATATGAAGCGCGCCCCAAAAAGCAGCGAAAGGACTCAACACCATTGCAAGGAGCATGGCAATAGCCATCCGCCGCGAAGAGCTGCGCGAGCGTTCCGCCAATTTCAAGCCCTCTAATTGATGCGGCATGGTATTGCCTCGGTAGGCGCGATTGAAGCAGAATACAAGCGAAAACAGTGCCAGATTTTGCCCGCCAAGTCGGCGCATCCCGAACATCTTGGGAAGTAAGACATCGGGTCCCATGGAGCGTAGATCGTGAATCGGTGGTCCCAGTTCGGCACGGACGCGAGTAATGACCGTCACCGTTGTTAGATGGATCGCAAAAACGAGGACTGCCACCCAGAAAGACATCCCCGCGACCCACCAAAAACCGGTCAATAGCAGAAATCCGCAGATCAACCCCAACACTGCAGCGCGATAGGACATCGGTTCGTTTGATCGCACTTTTCCGTTCGCACGCCACGCCTGTCTGAGAACATCGCGCAGATGGTGCCGCGCACTCCACAACGCCATCAATAACACGCCGACACAGACCCCAAACGACTGGTCAAAGATAAATGGAAACCCCGGAATCCGCTGTAAACCAGCCATGCTGCCGAAGATCATCTCAAACTTCCAGAAGATGTAGAAGAACCAGAATGTGAAGGAGAGATCAAGCGGGATAAAGTATGCCATCCCGATAACGAAAGGGAAGAGAACGACGGGTGTCCAGCCGATCGCATTCCACGGTTTTGTTGTGAACAGCGGACGCAGATCGTAGAATTCACCGCCGAGTCCGGGAAAATTGGGAAACAGAAAATGTAGACCATTAATCACGTCTATCCCACCCGCGAGGACAATACCTATCCACAGCGGCTTTGAGCGGAAGAACTGCGCTGTTGTCATCTGATACGGCAACTCAATAATCGGATAACTGAGCCGTTCAACTTCAATCCACTGCTTCCGCAGAATCACGTTGATACAAAACGTCGTGAAAAGCAGGACAACGATAAACCCGCTCCACGCCAGCACAGGTTTCCACCATAACAGGAGGTGCGGATGCAGATAGAGGTTAGATTCACCTGTAAAATAGACGGTCAACGCATTTTTATCTGTCAAGGCGAGCCAGTCTGGGAGATAACGGTGGAAAAGTGTGCTCCACTCATTTTCTTCTGTTGCCAACCACCCGACCGTGGCGATATTCGTAATGATGACCTCAAATAGGTCGTGTCCACAAATGGCAGAGGCTACGGATAGCATCGTGTAGAGTGTCAGCAATTCGCCTTGGGTGAGTGCAGCGCGCGGCGCGAATCGGTGAAGTATGATGTTGATAACTATCAGCACAGCGAGTGCGAAGATCGTGTTGAAAAAGAGCGACATCGTTGTCGGGAAACCCTGATCCCAACGTAGCGATGCGAAGACCCAATAGTTATTGAAGGGAATCAGCGCGAGTCCGAGCCAAATAATCCGCCAACGGATTTTCCGGTGGGAAGGAGACGTAGAAAGAGCAGAAGCGTGTAGCTGCATGGATAGTCCCAGTCAGGTTTTGTGGTCAGAATGCGTGTCGTTTCACCTATACATTCGCTGTGCTATTATACCCCAGAATTGAAACGCGCTCAAGAATTTTGCTTGCAAGATTAAGGCATATCTGGTAAAATAATGCTAAAATTAAGACCATCCGATCTTCTTTTAACGAAACAAAATGAACGCTATCAAAGATGCACATTACAATCTCGGTATCGCTTACCTGGAAGCAGAACAATACAGCAGAGCCGTTCCTGAGTTCGAGGCAGCCATAAGGCTGGATCCGAATTTTATAGGCGCGCACGCTGCACTTTGTCGCGCGTACCTCGAACAGAATGAACTCGAAAGTGCAGGCACGGCGGTCGCAGCGGCATTAAAACTCGATGCCAATTATCAACCGGCGTTGCTGCTGTACGGCACTATCATAGAGGCATATCATGCCAGAGGCAAAGCACACTTAGATGACAGACGTTACACCGAAGCCGTCGCAGCATTCCAGAAAGCCATAACGCTTGACACAGATTTAGGCGATAACTCGCAGGTTGATCATCCCGAAAACACACACATCTATGTCCATCTTGGCGCTGCCTACATCGGCATGAAGGTGTATCAGAAGGCAATAGAGGCGTTACAACAGGCGATCGTACAAGATGCCGATCTCGTTGATGCGCACTATAACCTCGGTTATGCTTACGTAGAACAAGGAGAGCACGACGAAGCGATACCGCACCTTGAACGCGCTATCGCTATTGCCCCGCATCTCAAGCGTGCGCACTACAACCTTGCACGCGCCTACCGAGAATCGGGCAATTTGGAAGCGGCAACGAATGCCATCACAGAGACGCTAAAACTCGACCCGAACTATCAACCTGCACACGAACTTGCAGATATAATAAAGCAGGAACATTACAACAGCGGCATCACCTACCTCAACGATGAACGCTACAGTGAAGCCGTTACAGCCTTCAAAAACGCGATAACCCTTGATTCGGATTTTGCGGATGCACACTACAACCTTGGATTGGCTTATCTCAAGATGGAGGCGTACCCCCGCGCTGTCCCATCGCTTGAAAAAACGATAGCCCTTGATCCAAATCATACAGCTGCATACCACGCGCTTGCCCTCGCTTACCTTGGACAGCAGGAACTCGGAAAGGCGAGAGATGCTGCGAGAGACGCATTGAAAATAGATGCCAATTACCAACCCGCACGCTCTCTCTTGGAAGCCATTGACCCGAGTTTCATACCGCCACCGAGTCCTTTAACTCAAGAAGTACAGGATGCTACGCCAGCAGAACCGAAACACCCGATTGATCCACAACCAGATGCAAAATCGAGACAGGAAACACATCACGAGCTCGGTATCGCGTACTTAGACGCGAAAATGCACACAGAAGCAATTGCAGAGTTCAAAAAGGCAATAGATTTAGATCCAGATTATGTATCAGCACACGTGAGTTTAGGCACGATCTATCTTGAAATGGGACAACTCGATGCCGCAGAAAGCGCAGCGGAAGAGGCGTTAAGGATTGATGCCGATTCCCAACTCGCACGTCAACTTTTAGAAGACATCAAACAGGCGCGCCCTATCCCTCGCCAACCCAAACCGGCAGAGCAAACACCTACCCCCACAGACCCACCCGATGCGAAACAAGACTTAGAACGCGGACTCGTTTTTCTCAATAGTAGGCAGTATGATCAAGCCGCAGCTGCGTTCAAAAGGGTGATAAAGGCAGATGCAAGTTCGGTAGAGGCACACTATGGTTTAGGGCAGGCTTATCTCGAAATAGGGGCATTTGACGATGCTAAAACCGCGGCGGATACTGTATTAAGGCTCAACACAAACCATCAGCAAGCGCGCGAGCTGCTCCAAGTGATAAAGTTCGCCAGAAACATAAACAGAGATCAGAAAATTCGGAAGAAAGTTTTGTCCTATGCCGCTATTTTAGGTATTATCGCGGTGTGTGTCTTTGTTGCTATCAGGTTTGGTCTAATCCCGTCGCCTGTACCTCCTCCCCCTCCCGTACTTTCAATAACAGTCTCTTTAGAGGAACCTTCAGGGAACGGTTTTCTCGATGCTGGTGAAACAGCGAGGCTTAAGTTGATTATCCGTAACAGCGGTGGTACAGCGCGCAATATTCAAGTCAGGTATGAGCCACTTGAGCCACCGACTATAGCCGGGTTGCGCTTTGAAAAACCTGCACCGCTCTCAAAATTGAACAAAAGCAGTGAGGAGACCATTCGTATCTCTATAACAGCCAACAAGAACGTGAGGGGCAGGAATCAAAAACTGAAAATCCAACTGCTCGGAAAGACGGGCTTGTTCGGAAAAATGAAGACGCTCGCGACTAAAGAATTTTCTTTCAAAATCATACCGATATTACAAAAACCTGCACCACGACGAGGGAGATGATAATGAATGAGAGAATGTGGGGGATCATTGGAGGATTGGCACTAGTACTGGCACTGTTATCACCGTACGTGTTAGGAAGCACCAAAAAGGTAGAGCGACTTTTTGAAGGAGCTGAAACATTGTACGAGCAAAATAATTATAAGGGTGCAATCGCAAAATACAGTGAAGCATTAAAGGAATCAAAAAAACTACGCGCGAAAACCGAAACCATTGACAAAGATTTCACAACCCTTGTCAATTTTAAAATCGCGATGAGTTATGTACAACTCGCTGGATATGAGAATAACGCGAACAACTATGAAAAAGCACTGGAATACATTGAAAAAGCCGCACAGACAGTAAAGCTCCTTGAATATGAGGAAAAGTTAACCTACCAGTGGGGATACATTTTCTATAAAATGGGACACTTAGAACAAGCATTAGAAAAACTTGCGCAATTGATTGAAAAATTTCCTAACAGCCCCCTCGTCGAAAAAGCACAAGAAACTATCGCACAGATTAACGAACAATTGCAAGACACAACAGAAATCGAAGAAGTAGCATATCCAACAGATCCCACTTTTCCATGGACAAACGACCTTTCTAAATTTGAAGCATTCAATAAAGAGAGAAACGAGAGACTTGTCGTTCCAAACCGTTTGAGAGCAGAAGAAAAGTTTGCACAAGCAGCAAAAAAATACGAAACTTTCGCTATTGACTATCCGGCTACGAAACAGGCAGCATATGCACTGTACTGGGCAGGGTTCTGCTATTCTCCTGACTCAACCGCTACACTATCAGATAAATCAATTGCCATTTTCCGAAAACTCATTGATAACTATTCTGAGAGTCTTTACGCCGCCAAGGCGAGTGAAAAGTTAGAGACAATTCCCGCACCTTCCGAAGACTTAGATAAAGCTATCCGCAAGGCAGAGGAGGCGGTAGAGCACCTAAAATCATTAAATTGCGAATCCCCCATAGCTGTCACAGTGGAGAGACACTTAGTAGACGCGAAACAGGAAAAAGCACGCAACAACTATGAGACAGCATACCAATTGGCGAAAAAGGCCGAGGAACTTGGAAAAAATACAGCTGAGGATCATAAAAAAGCAGAGAGGTACGTCGAAGCAGGATACTCGCGCCTCCGGCAAGGAGAACTTAACAGATCAAAAGAAAATGCGGATGCTGCACGCAAGGCCCATCCATCTTATCCAAAAATTAGGGAACTTTCGGAGGAGATAGAGCGGCAGATTGCGCGCAAAAACAACCATTTCCGTCGCGGAGTGGCGCATTTTGAGAACAGAGCGTACGCAAGGGCCATTGACTCCTTAACCAAAGCATTAGAAATCGACTCACAGTTCAAGGAAGCATATTACCAACTCGGAGCTGCCTATCTCAAAAACGGTAAGTTTGAATGTGCAGTGAAGTGTGCCAGAAAGGCTTTAGCCATAGATCTAAACTATAAAGACGCGAAGGATCTCATAAAGTCCATCCATCCAGATGCTTTGAACGGTGAATGCGAACATGATATTCCATAGAAACTAAACTTATGTTACTATAGATGTGGATGGTGAAATATTGATATGCTTACCCTCATCACCAAAATTCTATAAAAAATAATCTAAAGGAAGGATATTTCAGTGAAGAAAGGATATCTGTTAGGTCTCGCGGTACTGTTAGTCAGTTGCACTTTTCTATCAAATGTTTTTGCACAAGAGGAGACGCGATGGTATCTACCCGAAGGTGCGGCAGCCCGCTACGGTAAAGGGTGGATAAATGACATTGAGTTCTCACCTGATGCTAATCTCATCTCTGTCGCAACCACTATCGGCGTTTGGACGTATGATGTCCACACCGGCAACGCGGTGAATCTGTTCACCGGTAACATGAGTGGTGCCAATGCTATTTCATACGCCTCTAATGGTAGCATTCTTGCCGCCGCCCACTGGGATAGAAAAGTTCGCTTGTGGGATGTCAGCCAGATCCTCCCCGAAGCACTGCATCATACCTTTGACGAAAACCCAGGTCCAATCTATACTGTAGCGATTTCGCCCAACGGCAGAATGGTCGCGAGTGGGGGAGCTGATAGACCCAGTAGAGGCAATACCGAATCCGGTGGTCTTATCAGGATATGGGACCGCCACACGAAAGAACCTCGTCCGATCCTTCGCTACAACGCCGTAGTCACTACGATTGCTTTCTCCCCCAACAGCAGATGGATCGCAGGTGGAAGTCGCGACGGAACAGTCCGAGTCTGGGACGCAGGCACAGGTGAACGTATTTACCAATTTACTGAAGATAACGAACCTATCTGGAAATTAGAATTTTCTCCGGATAGCAAATTACTGCTCAGCGTCAGTTTAGATGGTACAGGAAGATTAAGAGATCTGGTGCCTCCGCGTCAGGAACTTGCTACTGTTCGTCAAGACGGAAATGCTATCTATGCTGCAAGTTTTTCACCGAATATAGATGAGGATAACTACACAATTGTCACCGGAAGCGAGGATAAAGGGGTTCAATTCTGGCCTATAGATGTAAACAAACACGATAGGTTCTCCTCAGATGGGCATCCCCTTGTCGGGCACAATGATACCGTCTGGGCACTGGCGTTTTCAAAAGATGGAAAAAATCTCGCAAGTGGGAGTTTAGACGGAACAGTTCGATTATGGGACGTGGATCTTCGGCATGAAAGGCTCTCTATCACGGGACATACCGGGGGCATCAAAGCATTGGCATATACAGAAGATAATCGGATACGTGCATGCGGCACAGGGTTAGACGGCATCCTCAGGTTTTGGGATGCAGGCACCGGCGGACAACTGTCCCTCGTTCTAGAACATGCCGGTCTAACCGAGGCTGTCACCTTTTCAAGTGATGGCAGAACCCTCGCCAGTGGCGGCAGCGAAACACGTCCAACGGATACGGACGACGCAGGCACCATCCTTCTGTCAGATGTCTCCAAATTGCTTAACAACGACTTAGAGAACAACAGTCTCCTGCACTCTCTTGCGGGAAACCGAGATGGTATCACCGCTATCGCTTTGTCGTCCTCGGTGCGTGGTTCTCCCTCACCGGAGACACCTAAAACCCTCGCGTGTGGTGGTAAGGATGCCAAAATTCACCTTCTGGATGTCGCAACCGGACGTGAGTTAACTACACTCACCGGATCAACAAGCACTATTACTGCTTTGACCTTCAGCCCTGACAACAGAATGCTTTTTAGCGGCGAGGCAAACGGCATTGTTCGGGTATGGGATGCACACACCGGTGAAAAAATAGACGATTTCACAAGATCCGATAATGCTATCACCGCCTTAGCATTTTCTCCGCGCTATCGCTTTCTGGCAATCGCGGACGAAATCGGAAAGATTCAGTTATTTGATTTTGCCACGCCAAGCAGAACAGACAGATTGACATCACACACGCGCAAGATAACAGTGCTCATTTTCAGTGAGAACGCGCCTACCCTCGTTAGTGGTAGCGAAGACGGGACCATACTTCTTTGGGACATAAGAAAGTTCATAGAAAACGACACAGACGACTATTCTCTGGTACCACACCAAGCAACTCCGCTTGCTCAAAAAGCTCTCAATGCCACTGTCTATTTGGAAGTAAAAAGAGGGGGTGGACAAGGGGCACGAGGAAGCGGTTTTTTCGTGCGTCCCGGCTATGTTGCAACTAACTATCATGTAATTGAAGGGGCGGAAACTACTATCGCGAGACTGGTCGGAACCGAAACGACATACACGGTCGAAGAAATTGTAGCGACAGATGAAAGACACGATTTGGCTATCATCAAAGTCATTGGGGGTACCGCCCCAGCACTCACCCTTGGTAACAGCGATGAAGTCCGCATTGGTGAAACCGTCTACGCAGTCGGTAACCCTAAAGGATTACAAGGCACAGTTTCAAGGGGCATCGTCAGTAGTATGCGAGATTTTGGACAGAATGGCATACGTATCCAGATTGACGCACCAACTTCGCCGGGAAATAGCGGAGGTCCCGTTTTAAATGAGAAAGGCGAGGTTATTGGCGTGTCGGTTTCAGGCATCCAAGGTATTGATGCCCAGAACCTCAATTTCGCCGTTCCGTCAAATTACCTCAAAGCACTGCTCCGTAAGGTCAGGTAGTGTCTAAAATACAAAAGTAATACTGGAAGAAGTGTATTATATCTATTCAACGAACCCTATCTAATACCGCAATTTAATTTACCCCAAGTTGCTACCTTTAAAAAATTGTTACTTTCATCTTGGTTTGTTTATAGGATTATGTTATTATTACTATATAAGGACATTAGGATTAAATAAATTACAATGCAAATAGCAAATAATATTGTCTTCATACGGTTTTAGCATTGAATTTACGTTGTTTGGCAAGTTTCCACCTTTAAGCAGGATGGTTTTTATGTTGGAATTTATTTCTTGGAACATGCCACAATAGTCATACTAATTCATTATTTAAATTTTTTATAGGTTATATATCCTACACTCCGCACTTGTTTTGACACATTTTGGTATTTTTAGACAAACCCACGTCACGAAAGGATCCAAACAGTATAAATAAAATTTAGAGATGGTAAATAAGATTCATTTCGCACGTATATCTTCTCTGATCCACCTGAAATTGCTTGTTGAACGTTGGAACCACGTGGGTTTAGAAAATAAATACCAAAAATCCGAAATTAGAAGTGCGGAGTATAGGATATATAATTGCATTTATAAGATTTATGTAATTTACCCCGTATTATTTTGCTCAGGTAGCAACTTGGGTTAATTTAACAGAGGAATCGCTATGAACATACGCATGATTGAGAAGTATTATGCCAAACAACGGAGAAACAAGGCTCTGATATTCTCTTTAGGCCTGCATGCAATCTTAATTATCGGGGTCGCGATATGGCTACTGAAACCTTTAGTAGAACAAATAGAAGATAGTTTCATTGTGAATTTTGTGCCGCCGCCACCTCGAATACATAGACCGAAAAAGACCATCCGAGAGGTGAAACCAACCCAACCCACAGCAGGACCATCCATTAATAGCGCAGCAGCAAAACATCCACCGGCAGCACTATCATCACTCCCACGCATTACGGATACACCGAACTTAGAAGCACCTCCGCTCTCCACAGCAGCCGATCTTATCCCTTCACCAGAGGCGATTCTTTCAGCGACTGATGTTAACGCACCTACAATAGAGAGAGGTAGCGGAGAAATCAAGGGAGGAGATGCTGTGCTCGGTTCAGGAAATAGCGGTGAAATTGTGGGACAACGAGGTGGAGGTTCTGGCGAAAGTCTCGGTAACTTAACGCAATCTGGCGGCACTGGACAAGATGCATTGGGTGAAGGGATCCCAGACACTATTGGTAGTTACAAAGATGAGATTGGTGACAAACTCGGCAGCATTATTGATGAAGAGGACGGTATCGTGCGTGGACATATTCGGCTGATACGTCTAAAGCATCAAATGAGCGACTGGTGGCAGGATCCAACAGCGATCCCATCGTTAATAAAATGGTTGCGTGATCATGCGCGATCAATTACTGCTGATATGAAACACGCAGGTGGTGCGTTGCCGTTAACGGACGCGCGTATCATGGATGCCCCACTCGTGATCATGACAGGACACGATCAAGCCATGTCAGTATCCTATCAACGACTCACTGACCGCAATTCGCAGGCCTCAGGGTTCACCGACGCGGAGCGCGCGGCCCTTCGCAAATATATCCTTGATTATAACGGTATGCTGTTTTTCGACTACTGCGGTGACGGGGGTAACGAAAAATCGTTCGCCAATCTCGTAGAAACCGAGTTACGCACAGTATTCCCTGAATACCCGATGAAAACACTTGATGTACATCACGAAATTTTTCAATCCTATTTTAAACTGAAGAAAACACCTGTCGGCGGTTCGGCGTTTTGGGGAACAGGGTACCAGGGTGGGAACGTAAAGTGGCGAAATCTTAAAGGAATCTTAGTCCCAGGACGATTGGGCAAACCTCGTCTGGCAGTCGTGTTTTGCCAACTTGATTACTTATGCAGTATGGAGACAGCTGAGATTGATAGCCGTGCGCCACTCGCGTCAAGACGTTCCTCGGATGTCTATCGGTTCATGACGAACATGTTTATCTACCAGATGCGGCAGAGAGCAGACAACAAATAACAGCAAAAAATGGGGCGCGTTTTGTAAACGCGCCCGCATCAGAATTACATCAATGCCTGTCGCTGTTCGGGTAAAGCACTCGATAGGCGTGGATGATCCCACCCATCGCCATTATTCCTTAATCACAAAGAATTTTTCCTCTTTAATCCGTTCTTCAGAGAAACGTGCGCGCGCCCAGATCGATTTCGCATTCTCAATCATTTGCGGATGTCCACACGCATAGACGACAGCGTTGGTATGGTCAAAGCCGAGTTGATCGCCGTACTTCCGAATCACATCTTCGGCACGACCGCTCTCACCTTGCCACTCTGGATCCTCCCACGGACGACTCACCGTGGGAACAAACGTGAACCATTCCTCCTGCGCCGCGAGTTCATTGAGTTCGTCCATATAATACCCAAGTTCCCACGAACGGCTCGCGCCGACGATCGCTATCATCTGATGCGGACTCGTTTTGCCTTGTTCCTGCTCAATTTTTTGCGTCCGCGCAATACTAATATAGGGTGCAGCCCCGGTCACAGTTCCTGCCATGACATGGCGCGTCATCCCGTTCTCTGTGTCCAGCACAAACTTACCGACGAGACGTTCGCGGATAAACACGGTGTCCCCCAACTCCAATGCCCAAAATAGAGGTGTGGTTACACCTTCCGGCACCAATTCCACGAAAACCTCCATGAACGGTTCGTGTGGGGAGGAGACTATCGAATACGGACGTTGGGCAATCTTTCCGTCAACCTCAAAACCGATAGTGGCGTATTGTCCGGGTATAAACGGCAACTGCTTATCAACACGGAATTTGAACGCTGCTAAATCTTCAGAAAAGTCCTCACGTTCAATTAATTCACCTTTACAATATTGCGTCCTGGCGCGTTTTCTTTGCATAATTGTTTCCTTTAAACTTTCTATATCAAGTTTCGGCTCGTAAGTTATGCCGAAAAGAAAATCGTAGAATTTGTATTAACTCTTCATATATTATATGCAAAACGCAAACTCATATCAAGTTTTTTTCAGAGGCTTTCAGTTTTCAGTTATCAGTGGTCAATTGTCAGAATCAGGATTTACAGGATTCAAAGATTTTCAGGATAACTGAAGCATCATAAATCAGGTTTATAATGTTTGCCGCTACAAGAGTGCTTAGGGAGAATTGAATGACTCTGCTTCAAATACGGTGCCCTTGCAATTCAGATGTGCTTTGTGATAAATTACAATAGTAGCGATGGATGCGATTGCCCCTTTTGGTGCAATCGCGTACAAAGCATGCCCTATTTTGTGCAGCTTTTCTGAATATCCTGCCATAAGTCTATAGCGCGATACCGTTCAAATCGGCACGGAATTTGCTTATAAATATGATATAGATCTTCCAGAGATGAAATCTTTCCGAAAAAAGGAACCTCAACCTATGAAAAAGACAAAACTTCTCTATATCGTGTGTCTCTTAATTCCGTGTCTACTGCTATCAAACGGTTTCGCGCAAGAATACACGGCGCGATGGAATTTACCCGAAGGCGCGAAAGCACGTCTCGGAAAAGGTAAATTAAACAACATCATATTTTCATCGGACGGCACCCGAGTGGCTGTATCAACGTCCATCGGCATCTGGGTTTATGACGTACACACCAACGAAGCCGTCTCACTGTTCGCAGGGATCCAAACCGGTGAAATAGAAAAGTATGTTGCCACAAAACCACCAGAAGCACTGACGTTTTCCGCTGATGCGTTAATTATCGCCAGTGCCCACGGAAACAGCATTTACGTCTGGGATACCGCGACAGGCACAGCGTTCGCTATGCTTGACGAACACCCTGATTCAATTAAAGCACTTGCACTTTCACCCGATAGCACAAAACTCGCCACCGCAGGCGGAGACTGGATAGTGCGTTTGTGGGATGTTGGCACCGGCAAATATATCAATAGTCTAACGGGACATCCGGGAGCGGTAAACGCCGTCACATTTTCGCCAGATGGCAAAATCCTCGCAAGCGCGGGGAGCACGCTGCGTCTGTGGGATGCCAACACTGGTGATTTGCTACACACTGATAACAAAGACTTAGGTTCCATCAATCAACTCGTTTTCTCACCCGATGGCAAAATCCTTGCGACTGGTGGTGGATGGGACCCTGCGGTATATCTATGGGCTGCGAACACCGGCATCCTTCAGCAAACCCTTAAAGGACATACAGGCAAAACCCGTGATATTGCATTTTCATCAGACAGTAGCACACTCGTCTCCGTGGGTTCCCGGACAATTCGATTATGGGATGTAAGCACCGGTACCGAACAGAAAAGTCTACCTACAGCTCAAGATAAACTGCCTCCACCGATACCGGCTATCCTGAAACTCAAGCAGCTGAATCACGCTTTCCTTCCAACGAGTCGGGACGACGTTTATTCTGCGAAATTGTCTAAGGACGCTACACGACTCATCAGTGCCAGCAGTGACGGCAGCCTCCATGTCTGGGACGCTGAAACAGGTCTTTACCAGTTATCCTTCTCCCTCGGAGCACACACAGATTTAGTCAGGACCCTCGCCTTTTCCGAAGACAGCAAATACCTCGCCAGTAATGACGGATTTAAAGAGAGGATACGCGTCTGGAACGTAGAACACGCCACACAACACGCCATCCTTACACCCGGACAAGGCGATTTTCTTAATCCCATTCGTGAACTAACAGTCTCTCAAGGCATCAAAAAAATTGCTGGACGTGATTTTCGCGGTACAATTCGGGTTTGGGATGCTGCGACTGCAGAGCAGCTGTCCTCTATATCAATAGATCGAATGCTGCATTACTGGCCACTGGTACTTTCACCAGACGGAAAAATCCTCGCCGGTCGAGAAAGACTTACCAGCGACAAGATAGAGCTTTGGCAGACGGATCTCGGTGCGCACCTATTTACAATTGAAGGTCACACAGGTGCTGTGAGTGAATACACATTTTCCCCAGATAGCAAGATCCTCGCCAGTGGCGGTGACGATGCAGCTATTATCTTATGGGATGTCAAGACAGGCAACCAACTCACTACCCTCACAGGACATCTAAAGCGTATTAGTGCGTTAGCCTTCTCTTCCGATGGAAAAACACTCGCAAGTGGCAGCGGAAACGAAATCCGCCTCTGGGATGCTGACACCAGCAATCTAATTGGTATTCTTGATACTGGATTGAACGTCCAAGCATTAGCTGTTTCTCCTGATGGAAAGATACTCACATGCGGAACCGAGGATGGACGGATTCAGGTCTGGGATTTAGCTCCAACTTTCCAAGTACAGTCTACTTTCACAGGACATCAAGGAGCGATTTATGTGCTGATGTTCTCGCCAGATGGCAAAACACTCGCAAGCGGAAGTGCAGACGGTACAATTCTTCTCTGGGATACGCAACAGTAGGAACACCGCTTTAAAAGAAAGACAAAGGAGATGCAATCGATGAAAAAGATAGGACTGTTCTCCATAGCCCTCCTGTTAATTGTGGGGTTTCTGGTAAATGGAAGCCTTGCACAAGATTACACACAATGGCACTTACCCGAAGGCGCGAAAATGCGACTCGGAAAAGGTAAAATAAATGATGTGAAGTTTTCACTTGATGGCGACCTGTTAGCGGTAGCAACCGATATCGGTGTTTGGCTGTATGACGCGCACACCGGCGCGGAAATTGCGCTACTCAACAAAAAACCAAAAAATGTCAGAATAGTGGTTTTCTCACCAGACGGCAAAACACTTGCTACTGGCGGTCGGTCCCGGGAAGGCGCAATTCAATTATGGGATACTGCCACCGGCACACACATATCTACTATAGGCAGAGGTATAGGTTCAGTTAGGGTTTTAGTATTTTCGGAGGATGGTAAAACGCTGGCGAGCGCCGGTTGGGGTAGAGAAACCATGTTTTATGTATGGGATGTAGATACAGGACGTGAGGTTTCACACTTCGTAGGACAGCAAGATTCAATCAATGGTGACGCATTAGCAGTGTCACCGAATTACCGTTTCGTTGCAAGTGCTGGTAGAAACAAGGTGTTTATATGGGATACGTTAGCCGGAATCCTGAAACATACCATAGAAGGCGATGAAGATCTCGCTTGGTCTTTGGCTTTCTCACCAGATAGCAAAACACTTGTTGGCGGACGCACGACGATCCGATTATGGGACGTAGAAACCGGCAGCCAAATGTCCAGACTGGACGGACACACCCGCATCGTTGAGGCTCTCACTTTCTCACCAGATGGAAAGACTCTGGCAAGTGGAGACACCAGTGGGGATATCCGATTGTGGAATATTGATGCCGGCGGTGATCAACTTACGCTACCGCGCCTGCTGGGCACTATTACCGGCAAACGGTTATCGGACAGCCGCATCCTTACTGAACATAAACGTCCCATTAAAGCTTTAGATTTCACTGCAGACGGGACAACCTTGGTCAGTGCAAGTCGTGACAACTCCATCAGATTATGGGATGCTGACACGGGAAACTCGCGTCTAATGACGAAAGGACACACAGAACCGATCATCGCGCTCGGTTTTCTCGAAGATGGCAAAACGCTTGCGAGTGGCAGTTTCGACTGTACACTCCGATTATGGAACACTGAAGCCAAAGATCAGCAACTCATTCCGGTCAAACATCGGTGGTTCGCTTTCGGTTTCGCTTTCTCTCAAGACGGTAAAACGGTAGCCATTGGGAGTGTTGGCGATGATGTCCAATTGTGGGATGTAGATACAAAAGAGTTTTTCGCTACTTTCAAAACAGCACACAAAGGCTTTATCGATGAGCTTGCATTCTCCCCAAACGACCAGATTCTTGCCAGTGGGAGTCGTGGTGGAACAGTCGAATTGTGGGATGTGCTGAACCATCAGCGTATTGCTACACTACAAGGCCATACGGACGAAATTAGGGCGTTGACGTTCTCACCCGATGGAAAAACCGTTGCGACTGCAGCGAAAGGCGAGACAATTATTGTATTATGGGATACTATAGACATTGGGCGTAAAAGGGTTCTATTGGCAGAAGACATCACTGAAGCTGGCGCATTGATATTCTCACCGGATGGAAAAACAATTGTCAGTGGGCATAGAGACGGGGGCATCTATTCATGGGATGTCGCAACCGGCAAGCAACTCTTAACTTTTACGGGAAAAGCCAGTAGCGTCACTGCTTTGGTGTTCTCCTCAGACGGAAAAATGTTCGCAACCGGCAGTGGTAATGGTTCTATAAGGCTATGGTCCGCAAGCACATATACACCAATAGGAGACCTACTCATAGGACACGTCGGTCGTATCAATGAACTCGCATTTTCACCGAATGGTGGCACGCTTTTTAGCGGCGGTTCCGACGGCACAATCCTTTTCTGGGATTTGGCGGATATCCTTCACGACGATAAGTAATAGCGGGGAAAAACTACGAAAAATTTCCGCTTTCCTCATTTGTAAAACTCCCATTAGAAAAAAGGGGTTAAAATGCTTAAAAAATCGTTGTTCTTCAGTATTGCACTACTGTTAATTACGGCGCTCTTGTCAAACGGGAGCCTCGCGCAGGACCAGATACAAGAGCACTTTTCTGAAGGCGCGAAAATGCGACTCGGAAAAGGCAGAATAAATGAAATCAAGTTTTCGCCGAATGGCAAGCGGTTCGCAGTCGCAACCGCTATCGGTATCTGGATGTATGATGCCCATACCGGGGAGGAACTTTCCCTACTCGCTGTGTTACCCGGGGAAGGGCGCGAGGTCATAACTATAGCGTTTTCACCGGACGGACGCACACTTGCCAGCGGCGAGTTAGGCGGTGCTGGTAGGCTGTGGGATGTAAATACGGGTAAGTCGATAGTCACTTTCAAAGAGGTTCCAAGACCACGATACCCGGATCTTAGAGCACTCGTTTTCTCTGAAGATGGCACGAAACTTATAGGAGCAAGCTGGAATAATGAAATTAGTGTGTGGGAACTTGGCGAAAACACAAAACCACCAACTATTTTGCACATGGATGGACGGGAAGCAAGTTGGTCGACCACTTCATTGATGCAACTCTCACCAAATGAGGGCTTCCTTGCAGTTGCAGATCCAAGTGCACAAGCATGGAAAAATAAAAATTTCCCAATCCAATTGTGGGACGCTACCACTGGAAAACAGTTACCCACCTTAACCGGACACACACGATGGATTAAGTCGATAGCATTCTCAGCCGATAGTAAGACACTGGTGAGCGGCGACGAATACGAAACGATTCGGCTATGGGATACTGCGACGGGGAAACTACAGTCTACATTGAACTGGAGACGCGGATCTGCAACATACACGTTAGAATTTTCACCAAACGGTAGATTCCTCGCAAGCGGACATCGCGATGGTGTCAAGTTATGGGATAACACCGTCAAACCGAAACAACAAGCGGACGACGCTATTGGTAATTATCAGCACAGTTTAGAGATTCACGGACATAAAGATTACGTCTATAAGTTGGCATTCTCGCCCGACGGAAACACACTGCTCGCCGGAAGTAAAGACGGTACGATACAAGCGCGGGATACCACGACCGGTAACCACCGTTTTACGTGTACAGGACATATCGAAGGCACCCAAGAATTAATGTTTTCTCAAGATGGAGACACCCTCATCAGCCTGAATCAGCCATTCAATCCGCCGGGGATCTTTCAGCAACACCGATGGGATGTCAACACAGGGGACCAACTGTCCACCCATCTTTTGGGTATAGATGCAGCCAGTATGATGCTGTCCCCGGATGGTAAAATGCTTGCTGCGCACGCCTTCGGCAATAAATGCGTTCTATGGGATATTAACACTGACCCACCACATATCATTGACCGACTTACTTTGGACGGGTACCCGAGGTCCGGCTTGAATGTCAAATTCGCATTCTCCTCAGATGGCAAAATGTTGGCAGCTGGCGGTGAAGACAACTTAGTTCACGTGTGGGAGCTTACCGATTCCAGAAAGGTTCGACATCGGTTTACAGTCAAGGGACATAAACACTGGCTTCGTACGTTGGCGTTTTCACCAAATGGAAAGATGCTTGCAAGCGGCGGTGAAGGCAGAACACTCTGTTTATGGCGCGTGGCAGACGGCACCTTGCTTTTTACATCCACAGCACATAAGGCGTGGGTCAATGCAGTCGCATTTTCACCCGATGGAAAAATACTCGCAAGTGGAGGTAATGAACTCTTTTTATGGGACACTGCAACCGGTGTCCAACTGCGTCCAAGCCATCGGCGGTTGAGTGCACGGATATCAACTTTGGTTTTTTCACCGGACGGCAACACGCTTGTTGCTGGGAATTGGGACGGCATCATCGAATTGTGGGATGTCCGCACGGGTGGACTTTTGTCCACCCATACCGGACACACACGGTGGGTCAACGTGTTGAAATTCTCTCCAGATGGCAAAACACTCGTTAGTGCCAGTAGTTGGGGTACAACCCTCCTCTGGGATTGGGAAACACTCAAGAAAACGGATGATAGGTGATGATTACAAGCCTCAGCGCGAAGAAAAAGTCCCGCCATTTGTCCTACATCTCCGCTAACTTCTTCTGAAGCCATCGCGTCATCGGTGCCTGCTCTGGATCGCAGACTTCAATGAAATGTCCCGGCAACGGTTGACCGATCAATGCCTCAACATCTCGCCGCCGATCTGCGACAACTGCTGGATGCGAACTCGCGACGTTCACTTTCTCTTCAGGATCGTTCCGAACATCAAAGAGCTCATCACCTTTCTCATCTTTATAGCCTACCGAAGTGCAGAAGTTCCAGTGGTTATCGCGCACACTGACGCGTCCGCGTGCATTACCCGTAGCAAATCCAGCCCAACCGGTGATAATCCGATCTCGGAGAAATGCTTTCTCCTGCGTAACGAGTTGCCACATATCCTCACCATCCGTCCAAGCGCACGGAATGTCAAGCTGATTTAGGAGCGTCGGCATCAGATCGTGATTCTGCACAAACGCAAAAATGTCCTTGTCATTCGGTCCTTCTGGATGCCGAATCATCAAGTTCAGCTGTGTGTTAAACGGGTGTAGTTTGTTCGCGCCCTTCCCGAAACTCCCGTGGTCGCGGAGTTGCGTGCCGTGGTCGGACATTAGCACAATCAGTGTATCGTCTTTGATGTTCAACTGCTCTATCTTATCAAGTAGCACGCCTACCCATTTATCGACAAATGTGACTTCTCCGAGATAGAGTGCCTCAATACGGCGCAGTTCATCTTCCGTAGGACCGTCGCCTTCATTCGCGCTGCCCGATGTGATGAAATCCTTACCGGAATAGTCAGGGAAATAGATATCTGCGTAGGACTTCGGCGGGTCCCACGGTTCATGGGGGTCAAAACTATCCACCCACAAGAAAAAGGGACCGACGGTGTGATTATCCTCAAGCCAATTAGATGCGGCACGGAAGACGCGCGCACAACTATAATCATCGTCTGATTGACGATGCCGTTGCGACAGTAGATAGTTGACGAGTCCGGCATGTCGTTGCCAGTTGAGCGGTTCACGGACATGTTTTCGGAGTTGCTCTTCAATCAGTCTCGGATCACCGCTGTGCCAGTTATCTGACTCCTGTCCACGGATAAAATCGAAATGTGCAAATCCGCGCGAGAAATTCATCGTCGGTTTGAACATGTGATAGGTATCGGCAATCAGTGCAGTGAGGTAACCACGTTCCAGCAAGACTTCGGCGATTGTATCCTGTTCGGGTGGAATCTTATGCCAGCCGGGTGCGTGGTGCCAATGTCCACGTCGATCGAAGTTATACTTCCACGGGAAACTCCGCATCCCCGTGAAGTTGGCACGACGCACTTGAAGTGTGGGTTGCCCTTCGCCGAACGCGCGTGTGAAACGGACGCTCTCGGATGCAAACGCGTCAAGATTTGGCGTTTGCACGTGGCTATACTTCTTGCCTTCGCCGATGATATCGGCACGAAACGTGTCTAAACAGATACAGATAATGTTCATAATGTTATGCCCTATCCACGAAAAACGACTTATCAGATTGAAAAGGTGACTCGAAAACTGATCGCCATAACTAATAGACTACACTACGATGCCGAATTCGGGATACCTCAATTACTGCAGTTTGCCTATCAAAGGTATAGATGGCTCGGTAAACGTTAGCAATTCGTAAACTGAATTTCCCTCTATATCTGCCTTTGAGTGCCTTGTGCGGCATCATATCACAATTTTCGCACAACTGCTCCAGTTTGTCAAGAGCCAATCTCCGGATTGTGGCATCCAAACGCTGTAAATCGGCTCTTGCATCTGCAGTCAGTTGCAATTCATACATTTCAGTTTTATCCCGAATTCTTCGGCAACCTCCTCAAGCTTAAACATCTTACCGCCAGATTTGATATATTCGTCTGCGCGATCCAATTCTTCGGCAAATTCCGGGCTTATATCTAACCCCTCATCCGGGTCGTAATTGTAATCCTCAAGAAATAACTCCAGTTCCAAATAGCAGACGAAAAATTCCCAAAACGTTGCTTTTAGCCGCTCATGGCCAGCAATCTCGGATCCGCGCCGCATCAACTTAACGAGCTGCTCCCGCACTGCAAAAATCTCCCAATGCACGAGCATGTTGATCAATTCACGGAATTCTTCTTCGGCTAACGCCGTCACTTTCTTCTCTGGCACAGGATCCCCAATTACAGACAGACCCATCCGCCGCGCGACACGTCCGGAAGGGGAGGTCTTCCGTTTTTTTTCAACGTCAGTCACGCGGTGCTTCAGGTGTGAAAACGCGTCACGCGCCGCCAATGCCGAAAGAATCGCTTCTTCGTGCGACTCCAGCAATACGCCTAACCCTTCATAACCGCCGAAAAACTCGCGGAACTCCTCCACCAGCATTTCCCACGGGCTATTTTCTGCCAGCAGTCTGGCAAGCTGTTCACGTGATACGAATAACTCACCAGCTACAATGGAGCAGAGCCACTCGTGAAAACAATCGTGAGTTAATTCTGTAATGTTTGGTGTCATTGCAGATATCTCCTTGTTAAGCGTTTCGCATTTCCTCAAGGATCATTTCGGCAGCCTCTAAGGCATCATCAGCCTCAATAATGGGTCTGCCGACAACAATGTAATCTGTGCCTCGGCGAATCGCCTCTGCTGGTGTGGTGATACGACGCTGATCGCCAGTCTCCGCCCATTTCGGACGGATACCCGGTGTAACAATCAAAAACTTGTCTCCACATGCTTTCCGAATGGGTTCAATCTCCAGCGGTGATGCGACGACACCGTCCAATCCGGCTTCCTGTGCCAGTTCTGCGAGATAGACGACCTGTTCTGTGAGTGTCCGAGCCGAGGCAAAACTCAACCGAAAACTGGCTTCTTCAATGCTTGTCAGAATGGTCACACCGAGTAATATTGGCGGCAGAATATCGCGTTCGGCAGATACTTCGTCTGCGCTTGCTTTTGCTGTCTTCATCATCATAAGTCCACCGGAGGCGTGCATGTTAATCATATTTGCCCCGTGTTTCGTCATCATACCGACATCGCGTGCCACTGTGTTCGGGATATCGTGGAACTTCAGGTCAACAAAGGCTTTATGTCCGTTTTGTTTAAACCATGGGAAAGCTTCCATCCCGAGCGCACTGAACGCCTGAAAGCCGATTTTAAACCAACGGACTGTCTCAATAAGTGTTGAGCATAACCAATCAATATCTTCACCGTCATCCGTATCCAATGCGACTATTAACCTGTCTCTCACTTTCTATCTCCTTCTGTAGGTACAGCGGATTGCCCTAAAACTTCATCAATGATTCGCAGCGTTTCTTGGTGCGCGTTGTCAATTTCGGTCTGACAGGTATAGATATACGACGCAATCTCATTCAGCTGCGCTTCAAAGTTGTCTACCATCCGACGAACCTCTGTAGGCGATGTCCCTCCAAGGCTCTGGTTATTCTGAATCGCTAACTCTGCATCCAAAACCTGTTTCAACTGTGAAATCGGTATATCAATATTTTTTTGTCTCAAGAGTGCCTGCGTTAGTTCCCAATCGGCGAACGTTTTTTCTTGCTGTACCAGTTCACCGACGAGCCATCCGACAATCTCGTGGCACTCCCGAAAACTGATCTGATGCTCTTTAACGAGATAATTCGCCAACTCCGTCGCGGTTGCGAAGTTGGCATTCGCCAATTCAGCCATCCGTTCGGTTTTGAAATTTGTCGTCTTAAGGAGTTCGGGTAGTAGACCGAGACACGCTTTCACAATATCGAACGCTTCCCACAGCGGCGGTTTATCCTCTTGGAAATCACGGTTATACCCCATCGGCAGACCCTTAAGATTCGTTAACAGGTCGAGTAACGCCCCATAGACGCGTCCGGTACGCCCTCGCGTAAGCTCGGCGATGTCCGGGTTCTTCTTCTGCGGCATGATGGAGCTCCCGAAACTATACGCATCATCAAGTACTGCCATCCCGAATTCATACGTCGTCCAATAGACGATTTCTTCACTAATACGTGAGAGATTCGCCATCACGAGCGACAACGCGAAGAGCGTCTCTGCGATAAAATCTCGGCTGCTGATAACATCAAGTGCATGTTCGTGTGGTGCGTCGAAACCGAGCAGTTTAGTTGTCAGGTGTCGATCAATCGGGAAGGTTGTGCCAGCCAAGGCACATGCGCCGAGAGGGTTCGTATTGGCGAGTGTGTATGCAGATTGTAGACGTTTTTGATCTCTCAAGAACATACTTACGTACGCTGTTGCCCAGAAACCGAGACTGATCGGCTGCGCGTGTTGTGTATGTGTATAACCGGGCATCACCGTGTCGGCATGTTCTTTCGCAATCTGTAGGAAGGCTTCGCAGAGTACAGAAAGTCCGCGCTGAACGTTGAGAATCTCGTCCCGGATATAGAGGTGTGCATCCACGAGTACCTGATCGTTCCGAGAACGAGCAGTGTGGAGTTTACCGCCGAACTCGCGTCCTGCGTTCTCAATCAGATAGGATTCGACGTTCATGTGAACGTCCTCTTTGTTCGGATCGAGCGTAAAATCTCCGTTTTGAAAATCTTCTTCCGCTTTCTGGAGCCAGCGTAAAATCTCGCGCAGATCGGCATCGGAGATAATCTCTTGCCGGGCAAGCATGATTGCATGTGCTTGACTGCCCCAGATATCGTATCTGATGAGGCGCGTATCGGCTTCAATGGAGTGTGTGAAGGCTATTGTCTCTGTAGTGAGGTTTGTGCTGAAACGTCCACCCCAGAGATTTTTTTGTGGTTTGCTCATATTCCAAGTGAAAGATCTTCTTGTAGGAGCGACCTCTGGTCACGACTCCTGATTATTACCCTAAATACGCTTTTCCTACTCCACATTTTCTTCTTCATCCAGCAGTTTAAAAACCTCTGCTGCCGCCGATACTTGATCCTGTTCGGTCCAAATGCCATAGTTATCATCGTAGATAATATGTTCATAGCGAGCCCGATACAAATCGTGAATAACTCGCTCAATGTGTTGCAGTTCATCGGAACTGAGGTTTGGCAATGCTTCTATTATTTCTTGAACCGTACGCATTATAATACCCTCCACAGTTCTCCTATTTGTTAATGACGCTCAGAACCAAGATACAGATTCATGTCGGCAAAGCTACCAATTCAACCATGGATTGATAAGTTCCACCTCAACGCCTTCAAAATCTGTAACGTTTCGAGTCGCGATTGATGCCTCTCGGGAACAGGCAATTGCAGCGATCTGACAATCGGCTTGTAAGTTCCAAGATAACATTAGTGTCAAAAACAATCATGGTGGTATTTTAGTCAAAACGAGGTGGCTCTCGCATCGGTTCCCGTGGCAGTATCTCAAGTTCCACTCCGCCGAAAGGTTTGAAAATTTCGTGGATCACCGTTCCAAGACCTCGCGCTGGGATATCCTGATTAGGCAAGTTGTTTTGCGCGTCCTTATCTTGAAGATAAGAGAGATAGTCAACAGCTGCTCTGAGTTTTTCAGTAGAGAGCTGGCTGATTAAGGTAACTGCCTGCTGTTGCAAATCTGTTTTTCGCATTATGAGCCTCCTTAGTTTTAAAATAGAGACACAATTAATCTACTATGCAACTTGTGGTGGACGACGTATTGACATCGGTTGGATAATCTTCCGTTGGTCCGGAGTCAAACGTGCCAACAACTCATCTGAATGCGGATAGTCAAAACGCTCACGGACATATCTTGGAGAGTAGCGATAGACAATAGAGCGGCGATACCCGTCATTCGTCCGCTCCGCTGATCCGTGCGTAATCGCGTCTGTGAACATCACTACATCGCCTGCCTTCAGATAGATTTCTTGTGTAGCGAAGGCTGTACCTGCGGGTTTACCGCTAATGCCGTCGTAAACCAAACCTTTTCCGTCGTGCTTCAAACGGGGGTGAACCTCGGTGCATTTATGGCTACCGGGAACAAGGACCGGTGCACCATCTCCGGGTCCAATATCGTTGAGTGCCATCAGGACGTTAATCTGTCCTACCATCCATTCGCCTGTGTTCTCCTGCCGGAATGTGAGGTAACTCAATGGGACATGTCCGCCGCAGTGGATATGAATGAAACCACCGGGACCGCGGACATTGAGGAAATTTTCATGGATAGAAAGCCCATTGACTTCGTGGACGTATTTCCGAACCAGACCGACCCATGCCGGATGGTCAATCAACTTCTCGAAAACATCGCCACCCTCAATGATATTCTGGAAATTCACGCCGTTTTCGACGTTGTACGTATGCGTCTCAATATTGCCGATCCAGCGTGGCATCCGTTTGTCCTCTGTGTTTTCCTCCCACGGTGCTTCAACGTACGCCCAATGTGCATCGATCCACTTGTTCATCTTATCCAAGTCGTCTTTCGAGATGGCGTTCTCTAAAATTAGATAGCCTTGTAGGTCGAACAGATAATCTTGTATCTCTTGATCCATGTTCTGTCTCCTCAGCCAGTAGGTGCGGTTAGGAAACCGCACCTATAGAATAAAGCTGCAACTACAGATATGCGTCCAATTCCGCTTCCGTGGGTGTCGGTGTTGAAATACCGCCTTCAGGGATTTCCAACTTGGCTGTCCATACGATTGCGTTGAGGATGAGTTTACGGATCTGCTCATCTGCCCAATTCCGATGGAAATGCCCGCCGGTAAATCCGAAGCCGCGACCGCCATCCGGACGCTCTACACACCATCCCAAGTGTTGTGGCTCACCATTCGCTACCGATGCCCGGACATGCGGGTTACCACTATGGGGTCCATCGAGTCTCTCGAGCGTTGACTCAGGTGCGATTGCGCTCAACAGCGGTGTCACACCCTGCATATTCTCACGGAAGCGCATGTGATAATACCATTCGTCTTCCAAAGAGAACGGTTCTAATCCGCGAGTTATCGGGTGTTTAGGAAATCCGGTAAACGTTGCTGTCCAATGCGGATTGACCGAAAGGTGTGTTTCAAAGTAGCCGCCGATCCAGCCTAAGAAGCGATCTCCGGGTTCACCTTTCGGTACTTCAATCGCATAGTGTAACATCGCAAGTCCCATGCCTTGATCCATCAGTTCATCGATCTGTTCAAAGTGTGGAATGCTAAGGTGTCCAGCACCACCATCTGAATAAACAATGATTGCATCTGTATCTGCGAAAGTTTCCGGATCTTCGGGCCATCCCTGAAAAACCACGGCTTCCACACCATCAACATTTTTGTTCAATAGGTCTGCGAAGAGGGCGCATCCAGCGGGGTGTTCATGCGAACCGCCGCCATGACTTGCGCTTCCTGCTACCATAACAATTCGAGATTTTTTTGACATGTCTCACTCCTTTGTTTGGAATATCTATCAGTTTATCATATCTTACGTCTTTTTGCCAAAACTTTTTGCTAAATAGCAATTGGAAACCATCATCTATCAGCAGTCAGTTCCCTTTGGTTTTCATTAGCATGTATACTAACCCTAAAGAGTATGTAAAGTTTTTGGCATAACACCCAATTAACTGGATTATTCACATACCGCTCCGCATGAAGTTTAAGAATTTAATCGGGTAATTCACGGTTATCTTGTCAGGTCCGGTGCGGTTAGGAATGCAGATCGCAAATGTAAAGCATTCTCACTGCGAAGCAAAATTGGGTTTCCGCGTGTGGGAAACCAAATTTGGGTGAGTACACCGCAAAACCGCACCATAGGTGTCAATTTAGGGATATTTCGCTGTATTTTGTAGGAGCGTCTCTACAGATGCCATCCCTCTGAGGCTTAGGTCTTTGGTTGATGCAGTTTCTACACAGATGCCGTCCCTACGGGACTCAAGAGCGATTTGGGTTATACAAAGTTTGTGCCCAAGACCCGGCGCGGTTTTAAACCGCGCCTACCGGACCTGGGGACCGAGGCTATTATTTTTCTTAAATTGACACCTATGGTACACCGCAAAACCGCACCATAGGTGTCAATTTAGCGATTTTTGACAGCGTTTTGGTAACTGTAGATATAAACATGCCGCCCTTACAGGGCTTAGGTCTTTGCTCGAAAACGCTGCTATAAACATGCCGTCCCTATAGGACTAAAGAGCCATTCACGGGACGCAAGGTTTTTATCTATGACCCGGCGCGGTTTTAAACCGCGCCTACCGGACCTGGGGACCGAGGCTATTATTTTTCTTAAATTGACACCTATGGTACACCGCAAAACCGCACCTACCAGGGTTAGAACTCGAATCGGAATTACCTAATCTATTTTTTAATCTTCATCTGGAGCGGAAGACTCTAAATACCACGCCTGCTATTCTCACTGCGAAGCAATACCGCTCCGCTGGAGCGGGAAACAATCTGAATTTGGCTAATTTGCTATTAGATACCCAAAACGGTTCCAATCCTTGTGGGAAGGGTTTGAAACCCCGATGATGACGCAAGATTTTGACAAAATATTTACACACCCACCCTATAGGGTCATTTAGTTTTAGGCTTTTAGCCATTTTGGTGGTCGCGATTCGGAGAGTGCTTCTACAGGGGTATATCGCAATTTAGCATTCACTTTTATTGGAGAACTAAATGACCGTAGAACCCCGAAAGAAAATATTGACAATTCTCAAGAAACGCACTAAAATACTCCCAAATCCAAATACAACAAAGGAGCGACTCAATGGAGAAATTCCCGATTGTTGACACGCATGTTCATCTCTGGCACCCTGAACAGTTGCGCTATCCATGGCTTGCGGAAGTCGCTACGCTAAACAGACCTTATCTCCTAAAAGATTATATCGCAGCGTACGGTGAGTTGGAAATTGAATCCATCGTCTTTGTCCAGTGCGATACACACCCTGATGACGGCTTGAAAGAGACGGCGTGGGTAACCTCTCTCGCGGCGGTAGATCCTCGGATTCAAGGGATCGTTGCGTGGGCACCGCTCGAAGAAGGTACGCAGGTAGCACCGTTTGTCGAAAAATTGGCAGAGAATCGGCTTGTCAAAGGTATCCGCCGCCTCATCCAATCCGAAAGCGTCGATTTCTGTGTCCAACCCGACTTTGTGAACGGTGTCAAAGTGCTGTCTCGCTACGGTTTGAGTTTCGACCTCTGTATCTTCCACCCACAACTCGCCAATGCGATTCTGCTTGTCGAACAGTGTCCGCATGTCCAATTCATCTTAGATCATATCGGCAAACCGGACATCAAGAATCAACTTTTTGACCCGTGGAAACAGGAGATCGAGACCCTCGCGGCGTTCCCGAATGTTCACTGCAAAATATCAGGTTTGGTAACAGAGGCTAATCTTGAGGCGTGGACACCTGCCGACCTACAACCCTATATTGAACACGTCATCACCAGTTTCGGTTTTGATCGTGTTATATATGGCAGCGATTGGCCCGTCTCCACACAAGCCAGCGATTATCCACGCTGGGTGCAGACCTTAAAAGCTGCAGTATCAGGCTGCTCATCTGAGGAGTTGCGGAACCTCTTCCGTGACAACGCCATCAAATTTTATAAACTCGATTCATAAGAAAAGCACTCAAAACAGAAAAGGGGAAGGTGGTATTTTCCACCCTTCCCCTCTTTCATTTCTCTATTATCGCATCATTTCATTAACCGCCTGCCTTAACCTCTCGGCGACGCGGATGCAGCACAAACTCCGTATACCCGTTTGGCACTTCACACCCCTTAAACACCAGGTCCAAAGCCGCTTGAAACGCGATGCTCTGCTCATAATTTGGCGACATATCCCGATAGTTCGGGTCACCGGCGTTCTGTTCGTCAACGATCTTCGCCATCCGTTGGAATGTCTCGGTTACTTGTGCCTTCGTGACAATCCCGTGGTGGAGCCAATTTGCGATATGCTGACTCGAAATCCGCAGCGTCGCCCGATCCTCCATCAAACCGACGTTGTTAATATCGGGTATCTTCGAGCAACCGATCCCCTGATCCACCCATCGCACGACGTAGCCCAAGATCCCCTGTGCATTGTTATCTAACTCGCGGTGAATCTCATCGGGTTGTAACTCGCGGTCCTTCAACAGAGGCGGTGTCAACAGATCCGCTAAACTCGCGCGCTGCCTCGCCGCCAATTCTTTTATCCAATTTCCAACATCAACCCGGTGGTAGTGCATCGCATGAAGCGTTGCAGCTGTCGGCGACGGCACCCAGGCCGTTGTTGCACCCGCCAATGGATGATTCACCTTAGTTTCAACCATCTCTGCCATGTGGTCAGGTTTCGTCCACATCCCCTTCCCGATCTGTGCGGTGCCGAGCAAAGCGGTTTCAATTCCGATATCGACGTTCCAATCTTCATAAGCGAGCATCCACGGTTCGTTGCGAATGTCCGTTTTCGGAATCATCGGTCCCGCTTCCATGCTCGTATGGATTTCATCACCGGTTCTATCTAAAAATCCGGTGTTAATAAAGACGAGTCGTTCCCTCGCCATCCGAATCGCCTCTTTGAGATTGATGGTCGTCCGCCGTTCCTCATCCATAATCCCGATCTTAATAGTATTCGTCAGGAGTCCAAGCGCAGACTCTATCCATTCAAACAATCGAACCGTCATATCGACTTCTTCGGGTCCGTGGAACTTCGGTTTGACGATATAAATACTACCCGTTTTACTATTGGTGCCCGAACCGTTGCCTCGTAGATCATGCATCGCGGCGAAGCTGGTTACCATCGCATCAAGGATGCCTTCGGGAATCTCTTCATCGTCTGTTGTCGTGACGGCATCCGTGTACATGTGGAGTCCAACATTCCGAATGAGGAGAAGACTCCTACCGGCCAGTGTCAATGTGCTTCCATCAGGAGCGATAAACGTCTTATCCGGTGCAAGGCGGCGGGTCAGCATCTTACCATTTTTCTCAAACGTTGTCTCCAACGTCCCTTTCATAATACCGTTCCAGTTGCGATAGACGCGCACCTTATCCGCTGCATCCACCGCAGCGACAGAGTCCTCACAGTCCTGGATTGTTGTGATTGCGGACTCAAGGACGACATCGGCTACACCGGCGGGGTGCGCTTTTCCGACGGGATGTTCCTGATCTATCTGTATTTCAATGTGCAGCCCATGGTTTTGAAGTAAAATGGTATTGAGTGCGCCGTTGTTCTCTGTAAAGCCAGCGAATTTGCTTGGATCTGCTAAACCGACCTCACTGCCATCGCTGAGTGTCGCGCGTAATTGTTGCTCACCCTGAACGGCTTTGAGGGAAAATTGCGTAACGTCAGAGAAACTCCCAGTTTCAAGCCCTACCATTTCATCTAAAAACTGCTCGGTGTATGCGATGACTTTCGCACCTCGGATCGGGTTATAGATAGCACTCCGCGTAGCCCCATCCGATTCATCAATCACATCGGTGCCGTAGAGTGCATCGTAGAGGCTGCCCCAGCGCGCGTTTGCTGCATTTAGGGCATAGCGCGCGTTATCGGTCGGTACAACCAATTGTGGTCCTGAGATCAGTGAAATCTCTACGTCAACATCCTCGGTAATTACAGTAAAATCTCGTCCTTCAGGAAGTAGATAACCGATCTCCGTAAGGAACGCCGAATACGCTTCACCATCCAGCGGTGCATCTTTGCGCGCGAGATGCCACGCGTCAATTTGCTGTTGGAGCGCATCCCGTTTCTCCAAGAGTGCCTTGTTTTCTGGTGTGAATGCCGAAACGATGTCGCCGAACGCTTTCCAGAAAGCATCTGCTTCTATGCCTGTGCCGGGTGCAATTTCATCTCTTATCAATGCGTACAAATCTTCATCTATTTTGAGATTACCGATTTCAATTCGGTTTCCCATACTCTCTTCTCCATTCTAAGGTGCTGTAGGGTGTTGGATCTCCGTTAGCCGATGCTTCGTTGCATCGGCAACCAATTTCGCCTGAATTGCCAAATATCATAGCAACAAATCTGCAGTTTGTCAATTGCTTTTTTGGTAAATTATGGCTTTCTATGGTATAGGATTTACGCACTTTCCCTCAAAGCCCCCCTGATAAGGGGATTTAAGGGGTTAAAAATGTGGAAAAATCCCGCTTTTTTGTGTCCATAAGCCGGATATTTGCTCAGTTTGCGGAAGTCCTGTTTCATTAAATGTTGGGGGAATTCGGCTGGTTTCTCTTCTTGATGGTGGATTTTTGCCGATCCTTCCGCCGCGATTTAAACACATCGCTTGTCTGTTCAATATGTTTAACACGATCCAGGAAGTACAAGCGCATGGGAGCCGCAGATTTATAATGCGGGTTATCCACAAAAACATCTGGTTCGCCTAACAATTCGCTAATGAGACCTTTTGTCCAGCCACGTTCAGAGATGAGCCGTGTCGGGGTGATTTTCTCTTTCTCACGCACTGCCTTGCGTGCTGCAGCTTTCTGCTGTTTTTCGGTTTGCCACAACATTTTGAAATCGTCTGAACGTTCGACTTTGCGAACATCGGATTTTAGATAAATTGGATAGGTTAAGCGCCCTTCTAAAAAGGTCATAGAGAAAAACTCACACGACAAGAATCTATCTACGCGTTCGGGTGTCCAATGTCCACGCCTCAACAATTCTTCGTGCGAGAAGTGGGTGTCGGGATGGCCTTCCATTTCTATATTCCAAATCTCACAGAATCTTCTTCGCATTGAGACATTGTGGAAATTCTCAAGCATCAATTCTTTCTCTGCTTTCTCAATATCATTGTAACGAAAGAGCCGAACCGTGTTTAAATCCTCTACTGTAATCACAGTAACACCCCCCATCGTTCTCCCTAATTTTCTTTTTTCGACTTCAAAATCAAGGAGTTGTGATTCAGAGAGAATCGTGCCACGTTTTCCGAGTTGGGATTTGGTGATGTATCCATCTTTTCTGATCGTAAAATTACGCGCGGGTCTCCGATGCTTTTGCTGTTTCATGCTGAATCCCTCCGGGCAGTTTTGTGTCGTGCCCAGGACGGTTTCAATATCAGATTATACTACACTTATAGGCAATTGCCAACTCCTTTTTGACCGAAGCACCCACAGCCTTCCATAGCGATTTAGTTTTAGATAAATTATCAGATTGTCTCAACTTTTGAATCTTCTTTTTCAGGTTTCCCGGTGCGGTTGCAAACCGTGAAGAAATCCGCAGAAACACCCTATCAATACGCAGAAATACCCAAGCAAAAACACCCCAAGCAAAAACCCTACCGGGCCTGGGGATCTAAAATTGGACGAAAAAACCGAGAACTAAATAGCCCTGGAAAACGACTATAAAATCTTGCGAATATCTCTGACAACTGATACAATACACACAGATTCAATTCATATCTCGTAGATAAAACACCTGAAAGGCAAATCAAAAACATGAAAATCGGAATTATTGGATGCGGAACAATCAGCAGTGCTTATTTTGAGGGGGCACGAAAAACTGACATCTTAGAAATCAAAGCCTGTGCTGATCTCCGAACGGAAGCGGCGCAGGCACAAGCCGAAAGATATAACTCCCACGCATGCACCGTCGATGAATTGCTCGCAGACCCTGAGATTGAACTCGTCGTGAACCTTACTATTCCGAGGGCACACGTCGAAGTCGGTCTTCAGGTCTTGGAAGCAGGCAAACACGTCTATAGCGAGAAGCCACTTGGGGTAGATACCGAAAGCGGAAAGCAACTCATTACCTCGGCAGCCGAAAAAGGACTCCGCGTCGGATCCGCACCGGACACCTTCCTCGGCGCAGGCATCCAGACATCGCGGCAAGCACTGGATGCAGGAAAAATCGGCAGACCGATCGCAGGAACCGCGTTCATGTGTGGACATGGACACGAAAGCTGGCACCCGAACCCCGCCTTTTATTATGACATCGGTGGCGGACCGATGTTGGATATGGGACCTTACTACGTGACCGCACTCGTCAATATCCTCGGTCCCGTTAAGCGCGTCGCCGCGATTACCGCGAAAACCTTTGAAGAACGCATCGCAACGAGTCAAGCAGTGCGCGGTTTGAAGATTCCTGTCAAAACTACAACGCACCTTACTGGCACAATTGAGTTCCAAAACGGTGCCATCATCACAATGATTATGAGTTTCGATATGTGGCGGCATAGTCTCCCTTGCATCGAAATCTACGGCGAAACCGGTTCAATGACGGTCCCTGACCCCAACGGATTTGGCGGTCCCGTAAATGTGTGCCCGGCAGGCGGCAATTGGGAAGAGCAGGAAATCCCTTTCCCGAACAACGCTCGAATGATCGGTGTCATTGATATGGTATCGGCAATTCAATCGGGACGCGAGCATCGAGCAAACGGCGCATTGGCATATCATGTGCTTGAGGTGATGTGCGCTTTCGATAAATCCTCGGAAACCGGCGAACACGTCGTCATCGAAAGCACGACGGAGCGTCCTGACGCGTTACCGCTCGGTTTACAGGAATGGGAAATAGATTAGATTTTTAGTTGTCAGTTTTCAGTTGTCAGTACTCGGTACTCAGTCATATTCTTGTGGCAGTTACGAGAAAATCGCCCGCCACAAATTGTCTCTTACCTGACAACTGAGTACTGAAAGATTTTTCGCATGAAGTTTAAGAATTTAATCGGGTAATTCACGGTTATCTTGTCATGTCTGGTGCGGTTAGGAAACCGCACCTACCGGGGTTGGAACTCGAATCGGAATTACCTAATTTATTTTTTAATCTTCATCAGAAAAATCGTACTGACAACTGATTTCTACAAATTAATCGTAATATACGTCTCTAATCGGAATAGAATCGCCACTGTGCCCCAGAAGGTCGTCACGACGAACTCACCGAGTACGAGACCGAGAAAGAACGGTGCCGCTTTGCGAAAACCGCCAATCCCGCCATGTTTCGTAATAATCCATTTCAGGATGAAACTCACAAGGATCGAGAACCAGAAGAAATTCATCGTGAAGGTGCTCGTAACGGCATAACCTGCCGAATGGAACGGCAGCCACATCCATCTACCGCGTAGAAACGCTAAGAGAATTGCAACAACTGTTCCAACACTGATTGCACCAAGCACCGCGGTATCGGGACCTGCCGGTTGGACCAGTCTTCTACCAAGCCGACTGAAGGTCTCCCTGCCTGCCCACGCCGTATAGACTCCATCTTGATACGAGACATGCAGATATGCCCAGATTGTGGCAACAATGCTGACACCGATCGCGATAATCACCGCTTTCGCAAAGGTCTTGTTTTCGATGTTGGCACGCTCGGCTATTTTTAAACCTTCCAGATGGTGTGGCATTAAGAGACAATCGTACGCACGATTGAAAAAGTAGAGATACGCCAAGCCCGTCAGATTGCTTGCGCCGAGCCGTTTCGCTCCGAATACCGAATACATCATCCTGTCGGGACCGGCATAGTGCTGGTCGTGTACAGGTGAACCGAGTTCGGCACGCATCCGCGTAATACCTGTCGCTAACCCGAAAAACAGCCCGAAGAAGGACGCAATGACCCACAACGACATCCCCATTTTATAGCAGAACGCCACCAGAAACACCACACTTAGCACCATCCACACAACTGCTGCACGGTAAGAGATCGGTTCATCTTGACTATCAAGTGTTGACCGCGCGCCAAGCAGCTTACGTAAAACTTGCGTCAAGTATCGGCGTGCACTCCAAACTGCGACTATGCCGATACCGAGATATGCCCCGAAAGATTGTTCCTCTGCATACGGGAACGGCGACGACAGACCGACAGCACTGCCTAACACACGGAGTGCTTGCCAATACAGATAAAAGAACCAACAGGAAAATGACAACTCCAACGGCATGAAAAACGCCAGTCCAACGGCGAACGGATAGATACCGATTGGGAACCATGTAATTGCGTTCCACGGACGGACGGTAAAGAAATCGGCGATGTCATACGCACGGATACCACTGAGCCGCGGCACCTGCGGAAACAGGTAATTAATCCCGTTGAGCAGATCGATGCTCGCGGCAATGCCGAACCCGATCCACATCGCCTTGCTGCGGAAAAACCCGCTCCTCGGATTCGCCATCGCCAGCGGCAACTGAATCAACGGATAACTCAACTTCTCATTCTCGGTCCACTGCCTTCGGAAGATGAAGTTGATACTGAGCATCACCGAGAACAGCGCAGCGAGAAAGAGTCCCCACCACAACAACGGCATTCCCCATGCGTCAAGGTGCGGGTAGAACGTGGAACCGCCATCAAAGAAATTTGCCAGTCCGCGCTTATCGTTCACCGATGTCCATGACGGGATATAGTGCCAAAATAGGGATTGCCAATCGTTCTCTGGTGTGGCGTAGGCAAAGGCGTAACTGATAATGGGGAGGAGGATCTGCACGCACATGTGCCCACCGATAGCGGTTGAGAGACACAGCATGACATAGATGGTCAGGAGTTCGGCAGCGGAGAGAGAGAATTGCGGTGAGATTTTTTTCGCGAACCGGTTTATGATCGTCAGCACGAACAGCAGTGTGACGGTGTTATAGAGCAGAGAGATCATCGACATGTGAGCGATGTCCCAGCGCAGCCCCATCATCTGCCACATTGCATTTACGGGGATCAGCAGAAGCCCGATGCAAACCGCTTTCAAGCTGAGGGGAGAGAGTTGATGCTTCACGGGGTTTAGTTGTCAGAGGAGTGGTTGTCAGTACTCAGTTATCAGTACTCAGTCATATTCTTGTAGCAGTTACGAGAAAAGCACACGCTACAAATTGTCTCTTATAGTAAAACCTACAATTAACTTTACATTGGCGAGGTTAGGAATGCAGATCGCAAATGTAAAGCAAAGACAAATTTTGCCGCGTGTGGGCAAAATTTGGGTGAGTACACCGCAAAACCTCGCCAGCGAGCGAGTGTATTCGCGGAATTGTTGCTCTTTAAAGTGTAAACATATTTTCGGGTTTTACTATAACTGACAACTGAATACTGAAAGATTTTTCGCAGAAAAATCGTACTGACAACTGAGTACTAATTCCTCTCTCACAGCCAGGGTCATTTAGTTTTAAACAAATTCTCGGATTGTCTAAATTTTTGGATTCTCTTTTTCAAGTCCGGCGCGGTTCCATGAAGATTAAATAATTAATTCGGTAATAATCCGACATAGTGTAGCAACTCCTGTGACCCGCCTTTGAACTGTTCCATGAAGTCGCTGACTTTCTCCTGAAGGGCTGTCCAGTCATTGCTGAGACGATGCAGATGTATGACGGCTTGACGCGCCCAGCGCCACAACTTCTCAATCGGATTCGTCCAACAGGCATACGTTGGGAGCTGCAATATCTCAATAGGGAGTTTCTCAAGTGTGCCTATTTTCTTTGACGGTTTCTCGCTCCAATTCGGTGGGGTCGGTCTAACAAACCTCGTCGTCTGTGGCAGAAGTGCTGCCCTAAGATTCGCGTGAAAGTGGATCGCCCGATTGTCCTGGATCAAATAGATGCGTTCAGCGTTTGGATAGCGTTGGCAAATCTGGGTGTAAAATGTATGGAGTGCGACAACCGTGCAGCTTTTGACTTGCTGATAAACAACATCTCCGGTGTGTGGGTTGAGTGCCCCGATGCCATAGCAGGTCTCCTCTGGGAGATAACTCTGGCGTGCCAAAGGACATTTCGTCCCCGTCTCCGCCCAGTCTTTTGCGACTCTCGGTTGTAGATTGAAACCAAACTCGTCTTGGTAAACGACAACGCAAGTTTCTGGGTTTTCACGGGCTTCTTCTAACGCTTGCTTGATGCGAGAAAGTTTTTCAGCATAATCGGTATCAGGACTCCGCAGATATTCTCTGGCACGCTTATAGCTGAGACCCAAGCGTGAGAAGATCTGATGAATGCCGGGGAGCGATAGACCCTCAAGCCACGGCACGACCTGACCGAGACTGCGGAGCGTCCAGCGCGTTTGATGCTCATTGACGCTTCCCGGATCCTGACCGATTGCCACTAAGAGTTCCGACCCGGCTTCTTCGGGCGACTTAGGTGAAAAAGCAGGTTTGCGACCTCGACCGGGTTTATTAGACAACCCGCTAATACCGTGTTCGCGATACCGACGCAGCCAAGCATAAACGGTATCGGGGTCGCGTTTTTTCAACAAACCTCTGTGGGCGACTTCATGTGGAGAAAAGCCTTCATGGATTTTCAACAACGCTGTCGCACGCTCTCGAAGATAAGCCGGTTCGCCTTTATCCCGAAGATCAACGAGGGTTTGTATTTCGTCTTCAGTTAACTCCAACTTATGGTGTTTTGCCATCAGAGAATACCTCCTTTGGCAATAGGATAACACGAATAACAATATTACCGAATTAATATTTTAATCTTCATCAAACCGCGCCTACCGGGCCTGGGGTGTCCAAAATCGGGCTAAAAACCGAAAACTAAATAGCCCTGCTCTCACAGCTGAGCGATATTGTTTACGGTGTATACCAACCCGACGGTACCGGTTTTCTCGTACACCGTGTGCTCCTTCAATGTCAACGAGATTCGCGCGGACGGTTCGGCAACGAGCGGAATCCCGCCTCCGAGTATGGTCGGGATGATAGCGACCTCCACTGTATCAACGAACCCTTCTTCGGCAAGACTACGAAAAAGGGAACCCCCGCCAAACAGCCAGATGTCCTTTCCATCTTCCTCTCGGAGCGACTGCACCACCTGTCTCCAGTTTTCGCCGACGATTGTGACATCGTTGTAGTCGTTCTGCCGTAAGGTTCGCGAGAACACGAATGTTCGTACGCCGGGCATCGTCGCTTGCCCGTGGCTGCGCGTGACCTCGAACGTCCACCTACCGAGCAGATAGGTGTCGAACTGCTCGGTCATCTCGGCGAAGTTAATATCGGGGTCCATAATAATCCAGTCAAACTCCCCGCCGGGTCCAGCGATATAGCCGTCGAGGCTTATGGCGACGCTATAGCGAATTCGTCTCACACTTTAACCTCAAGGATTTTGCATATAGTAGAGCCTATAATTAACGTGAGTTCGACATAAGCGTATAGTTGGAAACCCGACCCATTCTCACACGGGCAGCGTTGGATTGTTGGGTTTTGCTGAGTCTATTTCCATGAATGTGTCATCAAAAAGCAGACTTTTCTTGGTAAACTGAAGGGTTATTGGTCATTCACGGCTTTACCCAACCTACTGGGTCCCTTCAATTTTTATTATCGAACTCACGTTATAATTACCTTTACACGCGAGTTGACGAGGTTAGGAATGCAGATCGCATGAATCAACACGGAATGCGCGTGTTGCCTCGCAGTGAGAGTCCGTGGGGAAACCTTACGCCGCAAAATCGCACGACTACAAACCTGTGCTGATAGCCATTGTAGGAGGGAACTCCGATTCCCGACTCCTTACTATCGCTGTAGAGGGAACTCCAACTCCCCACGCTTCAAAATGCGACGCTCAACGGCTAATCACGTCACTACTTTTCAGATACCTATAAAGGTCGCTATCTGTTGTGAGAATCAGCTTCGTCCTGGAACCAACTGTCTTTCGATACGTCTCTAAGGTTTGCGTAAAGGCGAAAAACTCTGGGTCTTGACCGTGCGCTTCGGCGTAGATCTGGATTGCTTCGGCATCGGCGTCCCCTTTAAGCTGCTCTGCTTCCTTATAGGCTTCCGATTGGATCCGTTCTAACTCCTTCTGCTTCTGCCCCATGATGTCCGCGGCTTCACCTTCTCCCTCTGATTTGTACTTCTCAGAGATACGTTGACGTTCAGAAACCATACGATCAAAGACCTTCTTTCGGACTTCGTCTACATAATTGATCCGTTTTATTTGCACATCGACGAGTTCGATGCCGAATTGCGGAACAGTCGCCTGTACCTTCTCAAGCATCATACGCGTAATCCGTTCCCTACCGATCTGAATCTCTTCCAACGGTTCACCCGCTTGTCCCTCCTCTTCTTCGAGTACTTCCAGATTGAGGGTCAAGATCCGATTTGAATCCCGCACGACTTCAATCAAGAGTTGTGCCGTCACTAAATCCCGCGCAGCGGAATCGATAATGTCATCCAAGCGGGACTGTGCGAATTCTTCTGTTCCGAGTGCTTGATAGAATTTGAGCGCATCTTTAATACGCCACCGTGCTGTGGTATCAAGCCAGATGAATTTCTTGTCCTTTGTCGGAATCTGGTTCGGCGACCCGTCCCATTCAAGGATACGTTTCTCAAAGCGATGCACCTGCTGAATAAAAGGGGTCTTCATTTTTAATCCGGCGGTGATAACAGGCTGCCCGATAGGACGACCGAATTCGGTAATGACCACCTGCTCACCTTCATAGACGACATAGAACATCCCTGCAGCAACTGGCAGTGCTAAAATCACAACGATAATCACGGGTATCAGTATCTTTTTCGATTTCATCAGAATACTCCTTTTGTAGATCCGCTACTCTTTCAGTTGCAGAATTGGGATAGGTGAGTTGGTATTCCCGTCAATAACATAAATCTCCTTGAGCTGCGGCAAAAGATCTTGCATCGCTTCGAGATAGAGACGGCGGCGGGTGACCTCTTTCGCTTTCTGATATTCTGTGTGAATCGCCTTGAACCGATCCGCATCGCCTTGCGCTTCGTTAACACGTTTGAGCGCGTAACCTTGTGCCTCCGAAATCTTTTTTGCTGCCAACCCTTTTGATTTCGGGACAGACTGGTTGTAATCGCGCCACGCTTCGTTGATTAAACGCTCCTTCTCCTGCTTCGCCTCGTTAACGGCGTTAAAGGCAGCCTTTACCTCTTCGGGTGGATTTACATCTTGTAGGGTCACATTCGCTACATCTAAACCTGTCTGATACAGATCGAGAAGTCGCTGTAGATGTACTTCAACTTCTGCGGCAATCTCGATACGACCGATCGTCAGCACTTCGCTGACAGTCCGATCTCCAATGATGCGACTCATCACCGATTCTGTGAGATCGCGTAAAGTGCGCTGCGGGTTCCGGACAGAGAACAGGAAATTTTTTGGGTCTTTGATTTTATACTGAACCACCCATTCCACATCGGCGATATTCAGGTCCCCCGTTAAGAGGAGGGATTCCTCCGCGAAATCGCGGGTGTCATACTGCGTACGTACGCCAGCTCTAAGGGTCCGAAAACCGAATTCCTCTTTGAAGACCTTCCGAACCGGAACGTTAATGGCTCTCTCAATGCCGAATGGCAATTTGAAGTGAAGTCCTGGCTCGGCTTGCCGGACAGATTTGCCGAACATCAGAACAACAGCGATCTCGTCTGCCTCAACCGTATAATAACTCGTCGCTAAGCACGCGAGGATTATAATGCCGAGAATCACAATCAGCACTCTTTTGGGAGTGATGAGATGTGTGTAGGGTTGCCGTGTAATCAATTCCTGGAGTTCTTGCATAAGAGTTCTCCTTTTTCATTATATGTACTAATGCAGCAATCATAACGCCTTTGGCAAAAACAGTCAAGGGGAAATGGTTGTCAGTTCAGAGACATTTAGTTCTTCTGTAGGAGGGATCTCCGAATCCCGACACTCCCCTGATGAAATTTGACTCTCAAAATAGATCAGGACTTACGCAAACGCCATTTGGGAAGAAAGCGTCCGCTTCGGATTCTGTGAGCGAAACCGTGAAAAGAGGGGTCGCCGAGGCACGGGGACCTCGGCGAACAGACGCTTGCTGCGTAAGTCCTATCTATTATTTTTGAGATAACTGTAGTTTGTATAAAAAGTAGCTAAGCCCGCGAGGACGGTTGCTCAAGATAGGCTTGATAGAGTTGACGCTTGAGATCCGCCTTGACTTCCGGTTGCGATAATTTCGTGAAGAGCTCCAATTTACTATTGACGAAACCTAATAAAATGTCCTCAACCACCTGCTCAAACTTATACCATTTATACGCGCTGTGCTAGTTAATTTTGTCTTTATAGAGTTTGCTTATGCACGAACGACATCTTTGAGTTTTATCAGGGAACGAGCGAACCCTTGATTCACAAAGGATCGAGAAAACAACTAGCACAAGTCGTCATTTATTGGTCTCCGTATTATCGCCTTCGATCACCTGTCGGAGTTCTTCGTTTTTGTGCACTTTTTGGTGAATGGTCGCAATGTCAACCTTATCTTCTGTTGTGAAATCTGTCTGATGGGCATTGTTCAGAACGTTAATGATATTGGAGAGGAAATCCTGCTCAGGCTCTCTCACGGTAGCGATATCGCTGCCGATCCCTTCGACCTCGCTATCCTCCGCTTCAAGGGAGAGTTGTAGACTGTCATGCATTTTCTGTACACGAAACGAATCCAAGTCCACAGATTCCTGAACATCTTGCAGGTCGGGGTGATCCCGTTTCGGGAGCTTCTTGTTTAAACTACGACCGAAAACGTACAACTTTTCCAACGCCACATCGGTGAAGGTAATCAACTGTGAGATGTACCCGTAGAGCCGGATATAACTTTGTAAGGTAGAACGAAACTCCTCCTTGTCATCTGTTTCAAGTGCTGACCACCTCTCAACAACGCGATTGAGAATGCCCTGTAGCAATTCATCCGGTTGACTCGATTCGTAAAAGATACTGCAGAATTCCTTGATGATCTCCTCGTCATAGAGATCAAAACCGTCCAACTGGCTCTGTAGGTCATACAACCGATTCGGGTCGGTCTCCTGTGCAAGCGTCGTGGTCTGATAGTATTGCTGAAACGCTTCTTGTACCTGCTCGGGTTCATTCACAAAGTCGAGTACCAGCGTATCGGTTTTGCCGGTGGCGACGCGGTTCAGGCGGCTCAAGGTTTGGACACATTGCAGCCCGTCTAATCGCTTATCGACGTACATCGTCTGTAGCATCGGCTCATCAAAACCGGTCTGGAACTTGCTCGCGACAATTAGAATCCGATACTGCGGATCCTTGAAACTGTCCGCAATTGAAGTGCTTGGCGGTAACGCATTCATTCCATTCTCCGTATAGCCCTGCCCGTTGTCGGTGTCGTGGACAGTGTCACTGAACGCTACCAGACACCCGTAGGACAGCCCTATTTCCTTCATCTGCTTATCAAACTCTAACTTGTATCTGACGCAGTGCAGTCGGGATGGCGTGACTAACATCGCCCGCCCTTTCCCTTCAATCGTCTTTGCGGTCCGTGCGGTGAAGTGTTCCAAGATAATCCGGGTCTTGATCTCAATGCTGTGGTGCTGCAGGTCAACGTAATTCGTCAGTGTCCGGAGCGTCCTCGCCTTCTCGTACTCCTTATCCTCTCGGACATTTTTGACCAACTCAAAATATCTCTTAAAGGTGGTGTAGTTCTGCAGCACGTCCAGTGTAAAGCCTTCACTGATACTCTGGTGCATTGAATAAACGTGGAAAGGGATAAATTTTCCTTCTGCGTCCTTCCGTCCGAACAGTTCTAAGGTCTTGTTTTTCGGCGTGCCGCTGAAACCGAAATAGGAGATATGATCCTGCATTCTGCGCTGTTCCATCTCCTCAATAATCCGAGCATCTATATCGGATACTTCGTCGGCATCATCTTCTGTTACGCCCAGCTCAATCCCTTGCGAGAGCGAAATCCTGAGATTCCTTGCTGATTCACCGCTCTGTGAAGAGTGCGCTTCGTCAATAATCACGGCGAAGGTCTTGCTTCTGAGTTTGCCGATCTCCTCTGCAATCACACTGAACTTCTGAATCGTCGAGATGATGATGTCTTTGCCGGATTCGAGGTAACCCCTGAGTTGTGCCGAAGTTGCATCAACGGGATGCACCACGCCGTCAACCTGTGCCACCTGCTTGATTGTCTCCTGCAGCTGCTTGTCAAGCACGCGCCGATCTGTCACGACAATTATAGAAGCGAAAATCCGATTTGTATCAGTTGGGGAGCGGTACAGATGGGTCAGTAGGTGCGCCAACCATGCGATGGAGTTCGATTTGCCGCTCCCTGTGGTGTGTTGGATGAGGTAGTTATGCCCGACACCTTTTGCTTCTACGATAGCCGCTTTCAATTTACGGATTACATCCAGCTGATGGTATCGCGGGAAAACGAGCACACGGTGCTTCACATCTTTTACCGCGCCGATTCGGGGATCGTAGACCTTTTCTGTGGTCTCCTGCTCATGGATAAAGTTGTTGATTAACTCCATGAGGTTATCGGGCTGTAGGATGTCCTCCCATAGGTAGGCGGTTTTGTGACCGTCCGGATTCACAGGGTTTTCGATGTCCTTGTTAAACGGAAAGAAGCGTGTCTTGCCACCCTGCAATTGGGTTGTCATCGAAACTTTCTCGTTGCCCACGGCGAAGTGAACCAGACATCGCTTGAATTGGAACAACGGCTCTCTCGGATCTCGGTCTGTGCGGTACTGTTTCTCTGCATCCGTCACCGTCTGTCCAGTGAGGCTATTCTTCAGTTCCATTGTCACTAACGGCAGACCGTTGAGGAACAACGTCATATCGAGCGATTTTTCGTTTCGCTGTGAGTAATGCAGTTGTCTAATGAGGGAGAATCGGTTCTGATTGTAAAGTTTTTTATGGGTGGGGTTCATGCCACTTGACGGCTGGAAGTAGGTCAAATCAAAGGAACAGCCCCGATCCTTAACGCCTTTCCGCAGCACGTCCAGCACACCTCGACTCTTAATCTGGTTGCTGATACGGAGCGTGAGTTTTTGGGGTGTGTCTTCCCCATGCTGACGTTCCAGTTTCTGATATTCTTCCGGTTGCGTGTCCTGAATAAACTTCAGCGTCTCATTGGGTATCAGGCAGAGGGATTTATCATAGTCAGTGGATTGTAGCGACCGGTAGCCAGACTGATTCAGGTATCCTTCGATGTGATCTTCAAAATCTGTTTCCGTATACCTCGGCATGGGCTAACCCTCGTTTCGGACATCTATCTTGCCGGTCACTGCCTCGGAGATGAGGGACTGACGGTATTCTTTGAGGCGTTCGATCTTTCGCTGCTCTGCGGTTATCATGTTTGGTTTTACAGGCGAGGGAGTTGGCGATTTGAGTTTGTTTGGGTATTTTACCACCCTAAAGTCCCCTTATCAGGGAACCTTTTAGGAGAAATGCGTATCAATCTCTTCTAAACTTTGTGCTGTCATTGCTTGCTCTAAGAGAATATCCAACTGTATGTGGTTGTGGATATTGCTGATTTCGCGAGAGAGCGTTTCTGGCACGTGCTGAAATCGGAGCTGCAGGAGCTTGAGGACTGCATCGTGTTTACCTTCTGCTTTACCTTCTGTTTTACCTTCTGCTTTACCTTGTTCTATAAGAAACTCAGCCGTTGTCTGTGCCATGTTTTCTAACTCCTTATGATCGTGAATATGTTGTCTGAGGGCGAGGGAGTTGGCGATTTGAGTTTGTTTGGGTATTTTACCACCCTAAAATCCCCTTATCAGGGAAACTTTTAGGAAAAATGCGTATCAATCTCTTCTAAACTTTGTGCTGTCATTGCTTGTTCTAAGAGAATATCCAGATGCTTGTGGTTGTGGATATTGCTGATTTCGCGAGAGAGCGTTTCTGGCACGTGCTGAAATCGGAGCTGCAGGAGTTTGAGGACTGCATCCTGTTTACCTTCTGCTTTACCTTCTGCTTTACCTTCCGTTTTACCTTGTTCAATCCCGAGTTGCATACCTTGTTCTATAAGAAACTCAGCCGTTGTCTGTGCCATGTTTTCTAACTCCTTATGGTCTTGAATATGTTGTCTGATAATATCTACTAACGCATCGCGCTCCTCAAGAGAACGCCGGTGGAATATCAACTGCACAAAATAGCGGAGTGCCTCCGCAACTTGCGGGGCAAAGTTTTCATCCACTGACGCTAAATGTGATACAGCATCCGCCAATGCTTCACTTATCTCTGTTTTGTCCGAATGCTCCTTTTGAAGCACACGCAACAACCAGCCTAACGGATGTCCGGATTGCGTCAGAACATCTGTCTCAGTCTCCTTGACCCCTAAAAACAGCGTGTCAAAACTTGGGACGAAACGCGCCAAAATTTCAGGAACATCCATTATCGTCGTCAGGGACACCGGCACCGTCCAGGGCGCGTCGCCTGTATAAAACAGAACGGGCAGGATCGGCTGTAAACGTCTTTCACTTTGTGGAATCTTCTCCGTTTCCCACTCCCGCCGTTGCGACTCCCAGATTTGCACCATGTAAGATAACAACCGAAACCCCATCGTTTTATCCACAGTAGATTGATGTTCAATGAGGATATAGATGAGCAGCGCATCGATATCTGTGGCATCTGTGTCTTCTTGAAACGGGACACTCAGTAGCACATCTGACTCGCGTTCTTGTAGTGCTTTAGAGATAAAACTTCTTTTCTGGTATATGATCCGGTTGAAGTCGAGGAACCCCTCGATGTCGGGTGCGATAATTTGGACTAACCCCCGCACATATTCCCTGTCTTGAAGCAGGCGTCTGAGGCTCCGGTCAGGGAAGTGTTCTATCTGAATATCCTGTGTTTTGGGCATAGCTGCCTATACTTTCAATAGATGAAAAAACGTGTTTCACAAGTATAGCATAGGAATACCGAAAAATCAACGCGATATTTATCGCACGCCGACTCAGAAAATAAAAAAATAGAGTCTACACCTCGTTTCGGACATCAATTTTGCCGGTCACTGCTTCGGAGATAAGGGATTGGCGGTATTCTTTGAGGAGTTTGATCTTTCGATGCTCCGTGGATATCAGTTCGTCAATCTGTTCGGTTTTGTGGTCAAGGAAGTTGGCGATTTGGGTTTGTTCCTGTGCCGTGATTAGAGGGACATATTGACCTTCTGCGGACTCACGATTCAGACCTGGAAGCACACTATTCCGAAACCTTTCCAGTTTAAGGGCTTGAAGGACATAGTATAGCCAACGGAGGTTTACATTAGAAGTACATCTGTCAATAAAGTATGCCGTATCAATAACAAAACAGGGAACATCAGAATATTGTATTTTACCCAGAGAACCTTTACGTCCAACAATAATTCCAGGTGATAAGGTGTTTGCTGAAGAATGAGTGTCAATAATGCCATTAGATCCATATACAGGCACGACACCATTCTCCCTATCTTCGGAAATTAAAGTATCTCCGTAAACTAAACGAGCTGTATACTTCAACATAGACAGATTCCAGTTGCTCGGTATCTCCCCAATCCACTGCACACCCGACGGTTTCATTTCCACATTCGGGTCAAGTCCTTTTGTCACTGTGTGATTTATCAGTGCGGTGCGTTGTTCCTGCAGCAGTTCTATCCGTCGTTCTTTGATGCGGATGAGCTCGTCAATCTGTCCCGTCTTCCGGTCAAGGAAGTTAGCTATTTGGATCTGCTCAGAGAGGCGTGGCACAATGCAAGTGAGGTTAGAAACCTCATCTACTGTAACAGCCTCGTAAGTGCTGCCAGTCGCAACGACATGTAACTCGGTACGGACAACCTCAAGCAAATACTTAGCATAACGGCGTTCAAATTGATTCGTTCGAGGGCGTATTGCACATAAACCGCGACCAATCCCGTATTCTTGATTTGCGATGTTGATTGCCCCGACAGGTGCGCGGACTGATAGCAAAATATCACCAGGGTTCGCGTGTTTCTTTGCTGTTGGGCAATAGATTTTCGGTGTCGGATGATGCAGTCCAAAATCGGCGTTGCCTTGAAGAAAAGGCGTTCCTATCTGATCGCTGTTGTATTCTTCCGAAGGTGGTGATTGCCCCATGTTTAAATCCGCGATGTATTTCAAGCGTTTTATTTTCCAAGGCTTCGGTATCTCGCCAATCCACTCCACGCCGCTCTCTTTATATTCAGGATAATGCCTCATAATTCTAACACCTTTTTGTCTGAATCGCGGATTATGCGGATTACACGGATGACGCGGATTTTAAGATGTCCTCATGTCAAATCATCGCTGCTCTAGCCGAGTTGAAAACCCCTCCTAACTCTCAAGGAGGAAGAGGTTCACCTCAATGACTATGATGATATAATGGAGGCTAAAGCGCGTATCGGTCATTTTATCACACAAGTGTATCACCAGAAACGTCCACACTCGACGTTAGGCTATTTGACACCTCTTGAATTTGACCAACAAAACTTGTCTTAACTTTTCTAATTTTTGGTCTAAATTAACGTTGGCACTTCACTGCATTGGTTAGGAAACCGCACCTACTGGGGCTATATATGTTATTTCTCTTAATACTGTTCATAACTATTCTGTAGTTTTAAAACCATAAATCTCAATTTCCCGTATTCTGCCCGGTAAATGAATAGGTCTACGATTGGTAAATATTGTTCTATCAATGTACTGCCACCGGAAATTCGGGCCACTCTCTAAGACAAGATTGTGGTATAATATCCATCTACTTGAAACGCCTTGTGTTAGTTAACAGTTAGTATGTTTTGGTTTCACATATTCATCTTATTTACTGTTCAAATTTGGAAACTTTCGCTTTTTGATTCCTTTTTAGAACACGAATATTCCAATGCAGGAGCAGCAGAAGGATTAAACTCCTATTTGTCCAGACAATATCCAGATATATGTAAAATTGAAAATAACAAAGAGTTAACTGGCACAAGTCGTACTTGAAAGGAGTATCCGATGGCGAAACGCAAACGAAGAAACTTCACTCCCGAGTTTAAAGCCGAAGTTGTTCTTGAGGCACTCAGCGGTGAAAGTTCGCAAGCAGAAGTGTGTCGACGACATAACCTCAGCGATGAACAACTTTCAAAGTGGAAGCGACAGCTTCTTGAAAATGCCGCAACCCTCTTTGAACCTGCTGATAAACAGCCTGATGCCTCTGCGGAGCGGATCGCCCAACTTGAGCAACTCGTTGGGCGGTTGACGTTGGCACTTGACATCCAAAAAAAAGCCTCAACTTACTTGAGTTGACCCCGATGGAGCAGCGAGAAATGATTGAGACATTACGGACAGATTTTTCGGTTCGGCAGATATGTGAGATACTCGGTTTCAACCGAAGTAATCTCTATTATCGCCCCAAACAGGCCCCGTGTGAAGCGGGTCTCCGGGATGAAATAGAGAAGTTATCTCTGCTATATCCAACATACGGATATAGGCGTATCACGCAGTTGCTGGTGCGGAGCGGATACAGCATCGGGTATAAACGTGTTGCCCGATTGATGAAATCCGCCAACCTCTCGGTGTCTGTCAAACGTGTCTGTCAAACCACGAACTCCGTTGCGGGTGTGCGTCCCTGGGACAATCGCCTTGAAAACCTTGATGTCTCCCGATGTGATCAGGTCTGGGTGGGCGATATTACCTACGTCCGGCTCAAAGGACATTTCATCTATGTTTCTCTGCTCATGGATGTCTTCACTCGCAGGATCAGAGGGTGGCATATCAGTCAACACTTGACGCAATCTCTGACTTTGAAACCCTTAGAGACAGCATTATGTCAAAGTGTCCCAGAGATCCATCATTCTGATCAAGGTGTTCAGTATCTTTCAAATGCGTATATCTCACTGCTTACGCATCATGACATTGAGATTTCAGTCGCCCGGAGAGGGTGTCCTTGGGAGAACGGATATGCTGAAAGACTTATCCGCACGCTCAAGGAAGAAGAAGTTTATCTTAACGCCTATGACGACATCCACGAAGCGAGAGCCCGCATTGGGCATTTTATTACACAGGTGTATAATCACAAACGCCCGCACTCGGCGTTAGGGTATTTGACACCTGTCGAATTTGAGCAACAAAACTTGTCTTAACTTTGCTAAATTTTGGTCTGAATAAACGGTAGCACTTCACAAGCCTTCCAGATCCCATTGTGGCTATTCCATATTTTTGAACTTGTGGATGAGTCTTCAATATACGAATCTTAATCTGATGCGTATAATAGGGCATCTTAAGTTTGAGATCAATTTTTTTCGATATTACATCTCGCATCTCTATAATACGATGCCAATCTTCACTTTTTGTTCTTTTACCTTTATCCACGTATACAACAAAATGTTTTAAATTATCCGAGTGAAGTGTAATCCTATAAATTTTCTTCTTTTCTGGTAATGAAACGACCGCTATAGAATCATTTCGGACAAAATCTCCTTTATTATTTAATGCATACATTGTGTTATCTGATGTAAACGCTGCTGCTCCTATAGTTTCAAGATTTCCATCAGCCATTTGCGGACTTGTTGATTGCACTCCATCCATTAGCGCGTAGTTATCACTCCATTCCTGAGCTGAAAAAATTGTGCTACAACCAATAATCATAAAAGGAATACAAAAGATAAAAAAGTAATTGAAAAATTGATTGAACATACGAAGTACCCCCGTTTATTCGGACCAAAAATCAGTAAAGTTAAGACATGTTCGGACTTACGCAAAGCGCAATGAATTGCGCAACTACGAACTCGACTGCTTTTGAAAAACAACCGAAAAACAGTAAAACTATTTGTCCAGAAAAAATTACATACGGGATTTGCGCTTCAATTGCTCACTGAACGCTAAGACCTAAACCCCCATCATTAGTTTTTCAAGTCGCGGACGAAATACCGCATAGAATTTTTCAAGCATATCAACCAACCATTCGTGTTGATTATGCCAATCTTTCTCATCGGTAGGATCTGCATCTTGATTTCTGAAAGCCACGCGTTTCTCAGATTTTGCTTTTGCCCACCATTCCAATTTGTCACCAAAGTCTTTCTCAATTTCTTCTTCCTGCACCCTTAAAGCGTAGAAGTGCCCTATCGCATTTGCACCCCTCATGACCAATGAAGCACTGATTTCCTTATGTTTAATAGTCTGCCTTGCTCTTAACGAAAAACCCTTTATGCCAATCTGCAAGTCTCGGTAATGAGATGCATTAGCCGTTGGCCGTTGTAGACAGCTGTCTCGCCGATCTAAATGCTCGCGTAGCCCTGTCCAGTATTTGATATTCTGTAGTTGTCTTTCAGTAAAATTTTCCGCTATAACTGGTTCTGATCCCATTTTACGTGAAGTCCCTAATGCGCCGCGTGACACTGCATTGGACGTTATGTTTGTCGGTGGCAGATTAATGAGAGACACCCCTCCAAAAGATGTGAAAATTGAACTAAGGATATGAAAAGGTGGCATGGATCCATTGTTTACAGCGTCTGAAAGAAACCCCGGATCAATATCAGCTTGTTCTGAAACGCTAAGAATCCCACCTTGTGCTGCTATTACATTTTTTATTCCCTTTAGAAAAAATGCCTTGTCGCCATCATCTAAATATTCTTCAAGAGAAACTTCAAGGTAGCCGATAACATCTTCTGGATCAGAAAGACGTTCCATTAAAATTTCATTCCACGTTCTAAATCGTTCCATCATTTTGAAGTATGGTCCGTGTCTACCACCAGTTTGCGCGTATCATTCATCCCTCATCTCCATATTCAAGATTCTCTGCTGAGCGTGTTGTGTAACCCTTCAACTTGAATTCTAACCCACTGTATGTTCCAATACAAGTTAAGTTGAGACTCAATCCAAGGCGATTTAGCTTTAAAAAATTATGTTTTTTTGCCTTTTTTCTCGAATCCGGTGCGGTTAGATGAAGATTAAATAATTAATTCGGTAATAATCCGACATAGTGTAGCAACTCCTGTGACCCGCCTTTGAACTGTTCCATGAAGTCGCTGACTTTCTCCTGAAGGGCTGTCCAGTCATTGCTGAGACGATGCAGATGTATGACAGCTTGACGCGCCCAGCGCCACAACTTCTCAATCGGATTCGTCCAACAGGCATACGTTGGGAGCTGCAATATCTCAATAGGGAGTTTCTCAAGTTTGCCTATTTTCTTTGACGGTTTCTCGCTCCAATTCGGTGGGGTCGGTCTAACAAACCTCGTCGTCTGTGGCAGAAGTGCTGCCATAAGATTCGCGTGAAAGTGGATCGCCCGATTGTCCTGGATCAAATAGATGCGTTCAGCGTTTGGGTAGCGTTGGCAAATCTGGGTGTAAAATGTATGGAGTGCGACAACCGTGCAGCTTTTGACTTGCTGATAAACAACATCTCCGGTGTGTGGGTTGAGCGCCCCGATGCCATAGCAGGTCTCCTCTGGGAGATAACTCTGGCGTGCCAAAGGACATTTCGTCCCTGTCTCCGCCCAGTCTTTTGCGACTCTCGGTTGTAGATTGAAACTAAACTCGTCTTGGTAAACGACAACGCAAGTTTCTGGGTTTTCACGGGCTTCTTCTAACGCTTGCTTGATGCGAGAAAGTTTTTCAGCATAATCGGTATCAGGACTCCGCAGATATTCTCTGGCACGCTTATAGCTGAGACCCAAGCGTGAGAAGATCTGATGAATGCCGGGGAGCGATAGACCCTCAAGCCACGGCACGACCTGACCGAGACTGCGGAGCGTCCAGCGCGTTTGATGCTCATTGACGCTTCCCGGATCCTGACCGATTGCCACTAAGAGTTCCGACCCGGCTTCCTCGGGCGACTTAGGTGAAAAAGCAGGTTTGCGACCTCGACCAGGTTTATTAGACAACCCGCTAATACCGTGTTCGCGATACCGACGCAGCCAAGCATAAACGGTATCGGGGTCGCGTTTTTTCAACAAACCTCTGCGGGCGACTTCATGTGGAGAAAAGCCTTCATGGATTTTCAACAACGCTGTCGCACGCTCTCGAAGATAAGCCGGTTCGCCTTTATCCCGAAGATCAACGAGGGCTTGTATTTCGCCTTCAGTTAACTCCAACTTATGGTGTTTTGCCATCAGAGAATACCTCCTTTGGCAATAGGATAACACGAATAACAATATTACCGAATTAATATTTTAATCTTCATGAAACCGCACCTACCGGGTTCGGTTACCCAAATATGGTATGCCATCACATCAATAATCTCTCAGAACGCCAACACCCCATTCAGCAAGCCTTCACTTTTCCGCGCCAGTTTCTGACTTATCCTTTCAACCCACATTATGTGATGAGATATGGACCTATAACCATCATACTAAGATTGAAAATTCCATGTGCAAATATACAACTCTCTAAGCCATATTTTTTGAAAAGAAACCCCAACACTATTCCGAATGGGAAAATCTGAACAATTTTCACCCATTCAGGCGTGAGAATATTAGCATGCGCCAGTGCCCAGAGTCCCGAAGTCAAAACAACAGCGACCCAATACTTATCTCCATTGCGTCGAAATTGCTGTGCCAAATAGTTCTGAATACCAAGCCGGAAAAGTATTTCTTCACCAAACGCAAATGCTATAAGAACGAGTGCTGTCAGCACTGATGGCTCATCATTAATTCCTAATTTGGTGCCCTGAACCTTTGATAATTGCTTCATCGTATCCGATAACTGTGGAGCAGTCAATTTAAACAGAATCACAGAAAAGAGTATAGCCCCAGCGACCACCGCGATTGTGGTGGTAATGTAATTCCGCCACGTAATCATCTCAAAATTATCATTTTTACCGGAAAGCCGTTTTATCAGCGGAATCTCGACGATTCCGAGTTTCGTACAATAATAGATCCCCATGCACGTGAATATTATGGTTCTCACAAAAACAATCGCATCTATTGCGAGCAACGAAGGAAGTGGCATCGCTTCAAAGAAATTCGGAAGCAACATGACAACAGCAATGTCAAGCGCAATAACAGTGAGAGCAAACAAAACGCCATATTTCAGATAAATTTTAATCTCTTTTCTATGCCGAATGCTATTTATCAGAAATATTACAACGAAAATAAGTATCAGGATACTGTAAACAGCGGATAAAATCATTTTAAATCTCCCTACAATAGTGCCCTAACGTCCAAAGTTCAGTTGCGGCGATGCCTAAAACCTCCAACAGACCATTTCCTCACAACCGCGTAAACATCATTGAAATCACAGATCCCATTATCAAAGTCACGTTATAAATACTAAAGTTTGGACAATTTTAAGTGCGATACACATGTCGTCCGCTGGGGCTTAGGTCTTCGGGAGATTGCGTTTCTATACACATGTCGCCCCGCTGGGGCTGCCGCTTGGTGCTGATAAGTTTCTTTTCCCGAAGTTGCGTTTGTGGCGGAACTCTGAGAAAAATCAGAAGTGCTTTGGGAACCGGTCATGCCCCCGACAGAAACTGTCCAAACTATAGTAACGCAAGTTGCCACCTTTTATACACATAGCACTCCGCTGGAGTGCGGTCGCGCAAATACACCATTTTCTATAGATATATCACCCCTCTGGGGTGTGGAAAAAGACGAAAAAACCTCTCCGAAGTGTGCCAAATCTGTTAGTAGCAACTTGGGTTATAGTATAAAACTAAAGAATCCCATAATTCACTGTTCAGGCAATAGTAATGAGGGTACGATTGTCCCTAACAGAATCGGTCAGGCTGCGCCTCAAATCAATAAGACCTCATTCAGCAAACCTTCACTTTTCCGCTCCAGTGCCAACAATTCGTCTGTGATTTCCTTGAGTGACCGCAGCGGCGTGTACTGGTAGAAATACCGATTGAAGTTGATTTCATAGCCGACCTTATCCTTCTTTCTGTCTACCCAACTATCCGGTAGATGCGGTTTCACTTCTCGTTGGTAGTAATCATCAATGTCCTCTGTGAGGGGCACGCGCTCATGGTCTCGCAGCTTGGTATCCGGTTTCGGATTCCCCTGCTTGTCCGTGACAACGAATTCCTTTTCCTCTCCCAGAATCTCCTGCCTTTCGATGAGGGGTCTCTCAACCGTTACTTTTGTATAGCCGAAAAAGTGGTTTGGATAGATTTTGGAGTGTTCGGTTTCTTCAAAGTCGGTGTAGAGTTCCGCTATTTGATGGATATGGGTATCGGAGATAAAAACACTCTTGTTTCCGAGATTCCTTTTCATTTTATCAAAGAAGTCAACGGCGTTAATCAGTTGTATTTTACCCTGTCGTGCCGCCGATTTTTGATTTGTTAAGATCCAAATATAGGTACCGATACTGGTGTTGAAGAATAGCTTATCGGGCAGCGCGATAATACACTCCAGCCAGTCGTTTTCGATAATCCAGCGTCGGATTTCACTCTCACCGCTGCCGGCATCACCTGTAAAAAGCGGCGACCCGTTAAAGACGATTCCAACGCGGCTCCCGCGGTCCTCCATCTTGGAGAGCATGTGTTGCAGGAACAGTAACGCCCCATCGGAGGAGCGAGGCGTACCGGCTGAGAATCTGCCGTTGGCGTTCTGTGCCTCCGTTTTCACCGCCCCTTCGTCAGATTTCCAACTGACACCGAAGGGTGGATTTGTTATCATATAGTCGAAACGTTGCCCTTGAAATTGGTCCTCGGAGAGACTGGAGCCCTGTCGAATATTATCGGGGTCCTCTCCGGTGATGAGCATATCTGACTTGCAGATTGCGTAGGTCTGCGCGTTCAATTCCTGACCTAACAGCCGAATACCGGCATCCGGATTAATCTGTTCGCGGAAGTATTCTTTCCCAATCGTCAACATGCCACCCGTCCCGCAACAGGGATCGAAGATACTGCGGATAACCCCTTGTCCGCTTAGATCTTCACTGTGTTCTGCAAACAGCAAGGAAACTAATAACTGTACCACATCCCGCGGCGTGTAGTGTTCTCCACTGGTTTCGTTGGACATCTCCGAGAATCGGCGGAGCAGTTCCTCAAAGACCTGTCCCATCGTGTGGTTGTCTACCTTATCGGGGTGCAAATCGACTTCAGTGAATTTATCGCAGAAGATGAACAGTCGGTTGTTTTTGTGTAGCCGTTCGATAAACCCATCAAGATTGAAGTTTTCGATGATGTCGCGCACGTCCTTACTGAATCCGCCGATGTAGTTCTCAAAGTTGAGATGGATATTGTGCGGGTCCTCTTTCAGTCGAGATAGGTCGTACTGGGAGGTGTTGTAGAAACGGGTACCTGTCTGTTTCAGAATAATCGGTGGTAGCGCGTCTTCGGGTACTTTGTCCTTAAACTGATTGTAGGTATTGATGGCTTTCTCTTTTCGTCCGTCCTCGTCTAAGATGCAGTCCAATCGGCGCAGCACCAGAAATGGGAGGGTGATGTCGCCGTATTCGTGCGGTTTGAAAAGTCCTCTGAGCACATCATCGGCTACATTCCAAACGAGATTTGCGAGTTCTTGATGATTTGCCATGCGTTTCCTTTTCTTTGTAATACTATCAATGGGTTAAAATGATAACAGATTTCAACGAAAAAATCAAGTTGAAGAAGTCGCGAATCGGAGCGTGCTTCTACAGAGGAAAGTCGCGAATCGGAGCGTGCTTCTACGGGAGAAATAAATGACCCTGAAAACTGGATTCCTTGACGAAAAATCTTTCTTTGTGTATAATGAGAATTAATATGGCACAAGGTATCTTTATTACAGGTACAGGGACAGAAATTGGGAAAACTGTGATCGCTGGCGGTCTCGCTGCGTCCCTCAAACAGGCAGGGACAGACGTAGGCGTGATGAAACCGATTAGCACTGGCGATACTGCCGATGCACAGTTTCTCAAGCATGCTGCGCAAGTGGATGATGAACTTTCGCTGATTAACCCGATCTATCTCCGGCATCCTTTGGCACCGTCCGTCGCGGCAAGGATAGAAGGCACAGAAATAGACCTATCCCGCATTGAGACTGCTTTCGCTGAACTCCAACAGAAATACGATTTTGTGATAGTGGAGGGTGTCGGCGGGATTGCAGTGCCAATCCGAGACGATTTTCTCGTTGTTCAGCTCATCCAGCAACTACAACTACCGATACTCATTGTCGCCACTGCGGGTTTAGGAACGCTAAACCACACACTCTTAACAGTCGCATTCGCGCAACAGTTTAACATCCAAATCGCGGGTATTGTCCTCAATAGGCTCCGTTCAGAGAGTGCAGGACTCGCTGAAGCAACAAATCCAGTCGAAATCGAAAAATTGACAGGCATCCCGGTAATTGGTGTTGTTCCATACCAGAAACAATTGGACACGCCTTATCCGGATGTAACATTTTTGGCAGAATTTACGAACCAACACGTAGCATGGAGGAAATTAGGAATACCCTAAGATGGATACCGCTATTGTTCTCGCCGCAGGATTAGGACGTAAGGTATGGCCTTATGGTGAATTTCGACAGAAATGCACAATCCCCGTCGCCAATAAGCCGATCGTTCGCCGAGTTGTGGAAAATTTGATTGAGGCAGGGTGTCAGCGAATTGTGGTGGTGGTGGGGCATCATGCGCAACAGGTCCGCGGTGTCCTTGCCGATATACCCAACATTGTCTTCGTCACACAGCACTCTCTGGACGGAACTGCAAGCGCGGTGTTGACAGCCTCAGAGCATCTTGAAGATCAATCCTATCTCGTCGTTTACGGTGATATCGTAACCACCCCTGAGAATCTCCGTAACTTCATTCAAGAATTCCGATCACACAACGTAGAAGCTGCCGCACTCGTGCAAGCACTCGGTAATGAAGACGCAAGCGACTGGCTTTGCGCGGGTATCGGGACAGAGGATGTCGAAAACAAGAGTGTTTTAAAACTTAACGGTATTGAGGGACATCCGCGCGGCGGCTCACATCGGCTTTGTGGCGTATACGCTTTTAAGAGTCGCGCGACAACCTACCTCTTAAGGAACCCCGGCATCGTTACACGGGTACCTGTAGGTGGAATGCCACCACCTGAATCCGAAATCGCGCAATCTTTACAACTGATGGTAGACGACGGAAGGACTGTATTGGCGGTTCAGACAGAGGACTTCTTCGTCGATGTCGATAAGCCGTGGCACGTGCTGGAAGCGAACAAGCGGTTCGTTGATTATCTTACAACACAGGTCACAGAGGACCACGTCGCGGCAGGTGCGAAAATCTCGGATGCCGCTGAAATCAACGGACACGTTGTGTTGGGAAAAAACTCCGTGATTGGACCCCGCGTCGTCGTCAACGGTACCCTTATCGCAGGCGCGAATAACAATATCACAAACGGCGCGATTTTACACGGAAATATCTTCGTCGGAGACCAGTGTAGAATCAGCGATTATTGCGATGTCGGTAGCAGTGCAATCGGAAACCGGTGTATCATTGGGCACGGTGCTGAGATGGCAGGTGTCCTGTTCGATAAGGTCTATCTGTACCATTACTGTGAAATGTCCGGTGTTTTCGGATGCGCGACCGATATTGGTGCAGCGACGGTATGCGGAACACTTCGATTTGATGATAAGGATACCCCGATACAGGTAGAAGGACGTTACGAAGTTCCGCCCTATGGTGCGAATGCGACTTACATGGGTGACTATTGCCGCACTGGGGTGAATGCGATGATTATGCCGGGGAGGCGTATCGGGTCTTATAGTGTTGTTGGGCCGGGGGTTATTTTATACGACGATGTACCGAGCAAAACTATGGTGATGGTGAAACAGGAATTAATTACCAAACCGTGGGGACCGGAACGTTATGGCTGGTAAACGCGTAAATCGGGCTTACAAGGTTTCCCTCCCACAATTTATGAGATAGGTTGTAGTGTGTTCTTCAGACTTTATCAACTTGAAAGGAGTTCCTTGAGCAGATTCGTCAATTCGTCATTGCCAGCAGCGAGTTCATACACGCGTTTAATCTTGTCTTCACGGGCAGTCTCAGATTCGGGTGTGCTATCTGGAGACCAGAGCACCTCAAGTGCTTTCGGGTTGAGTCGGTCGTAAGTAACTTTGACAAGCGTGAAAGGATAATTCTCAGGGATAATGAGGATCCAATCAATAGTTTCACCGCGGGCGGAGTACTGTCTATCTACGATTAGTTTTGAATCTTGATGCGGTACGTTCTTTTTAACCCACTGCTTGCGATCAAGAGCATCTGTTTCAAAATGACCGACTTCTAACCAATTCCGTCCTGCACCGTTCGGTTTGGTAGTAACTTCAATGCGTTGCATGGCTGTTTGTTCTCCGTTCTGTGTTTAGATTTTGCTCGCAGCTTGTGCGAATAGATATGCAAGTGCTCGTAAAAGATTCTAACACGCTGAACCCAAAAAGTCAAGTGTTTGAATTATGAAGGAGAGCGGTACTCAGTTTTCAGTTATCGGTTGTCAGTTTCCGTAGGTTGGGTAGAACGGCGTTGAGAAGGCAGACATCGGTGTTCCAAACATACTTCAAATCCGACATGATGCCCTATACACTGAAAAAACCGAGTGAAACCAACTTCATCCGCTCAGAGTTGCTGGCACTTGAGAACAAAAGCGTTGGGTTTCACTCCGTCTCTACTTGATGTGGCGTGTATGGAAAAAACATCGTTTTTCTGTGATTTTTACGGTTTTGGTGGCATCCGTTCTACCCAACGGACGATGCGCCGAGGCAGTTTTTCTTGAATTGACGCTTATGGGGAACGCATCTCGACTCTAACGCTTGACAAAATATTTACACACCCGCATAAACTGTTAATTGGCACTACAATTTATGTTTCTGACACGCAAAAATAGCACCTTTAGCGCGCACGAAATGTTTCGACAGATTAGAATTGATCTCCGAAACAAGAAAAAAGTAGATAAAATGTGGCTAATATGATTTTAAAAGTAAATAAATTTGCATTTTTTCTGAAAAAAGAGTATAATTGTAGGAGGGGATAGTGTTTTCGCGCATCAACGTGCTAATTTTTTCATTTTATGGAGTTAAGCTGAAGGGATGAGTTCGACATGATAGTGGAAATGAGATATGGAGCCGGTACCTTACCGATCGAGATCCCTGATAAGAACGTTGCCAGCGTTCTTGAAATCTCGGAAAGTGTTCCGCTGTCGGATGAAGATGGTGCTGTTCGAGAGGCGATTGCGCGACCGATTGCTTCACCACCTTTGGCTGAGATTGCAAAGGGTCGCGAGTCCGCATGTATTGTTATCTCTGATGTGACCCGTCCGGTGCCAAATAAGGTAATTCTCCCGCCAATGTTGGAAACGCTCGAACGAGCAGGTATCCCACGCGAAAAGATTACTATCCTCATCGCGACCGGTATCCACCGTCCTAATGAAGGGGCCGAACTCGAACAGATGGTTGGACGCGACATTATAGATACATACCGTATCGTCAACCATTTTTCGCAGAAACCAGAGCACCACGAATATTTAGGCGAGACGCAAAATGGCACACCTGTTCACATTGATAAAACCTACCTCGAATCGGACCTGAAGATCGCGACGGGATTGATTGAACCGCACCTGATGGCTGGATATTCTGGCGGCAGGAAGGCAATCTGTCCAGGGATTGCCTCTGTTGAGACAATGAAGGTGATGCACGGGCCCGAGCTCATGGAACATCCGAAGTCGACAGTTGGTATCTTAGAGGGCAATCCGTTTCACATAGAAGCGACTGAAATCGCTCTGATGGCTGGTGTTGATTTCAACCTGAACGTTGCGATCGACAAACAGCGTCAAATTACCGGCGTGTTCGCAGGCGATATGGTTGAATCCCATCGTGTTGGTGCCCAATTTGTGGAAAAACAGGCAAAGGTTACGCTATCTGCACCAGCGGATGCGGTTGTCGTCTCCAGTGCGGGCTACCCTCTGGACACGACCTTTTACCAAGCGATCAAAGGCTTGCTTACGGCTGTTGAAATAGTGAGGCAGGGTGGTAGTATCTTGCTTGTTGCGGCGTGCAGTGAGGGGATCGGCAGCAAACCGTTTACCGACCTAATTTTCAAGACTGATGATTTAACCGCGTTTGTGCAAGGACTTTACAACCCAGCAAACTTTGTTATTGATCAGTGGCAACTTGAAGAATTAGCGAAGGTTGCCCGGAAGGCAGATATTTATTTCTATACCGACGGAATCCCTTACCATCAACGGGCAAAACTCTTCGTGCATCCGTTGAAAAGCGCGCAGGAAGGCATTGAAGAACTTTTAACCCGCTACGGGGAAGATGTTCAAATTGCTGTGATTCCTGAAGGTCCTTACGTTTTAGCGCAGTTGGAAAGGGCTTAATACCAACGGAAAATAGCACCGAAAATCTCGCCTCCGAGGAAAATCCTAAGTAATATTGAAGTTGAGAATTAATAACAAAATGGCAAATCCTACTGTGGTACTCAGAGCATATAGGGATGGTTTACACCTGATCATCAGGCCCCATCTATCTATAACGGAAGTCGAAGCTGCGATTCAGCAGGAAATATCGCGTATGAATCGATCTTTTGCTGGGGCATCGGTGCAAATTGATCTTAAGTCTCCAACCTTGAAAGAGGAGGAGCTCGCGCTCCTAAGCTCGACACTCAAGGAAACCTACGATCTCACAGTGCGTGGTATCGAAGTCGCTGATGAACCGGTCACGCCACCGATTGTTGCCGCACCAACGACGCATGTGATATCACAAACGACGGATATCCGTAACCCTCGCGATAGTGAACCGTCTCGGATTGCCCCGTACACAATTCGTTCTGGGCAAACAGAGGAATTTCCACAAGGGAGTCTTATTATTTATGGCGATGTCAACTCAGGTAGTGAAGTAAAAGCCGGCGGGGACATCGTTGTGCTCGGTACACTGCGTGGCAGTGCTTATGCCGGAATGAATGGTAGGTTATCGGCTGTGATTATCGCGATGGATTTTGCGCCGTTACAACTTCAGATAGGAAACTATGTAAACCGTCCACTGGCGAGTCAGAAACCCCGAGGTCACCCAGAGATTGCGCGCATCGGGGCAGAAGATGTGATTATTGTTGAAAAATTTGTTAAGTTTTAGCAAAGGAGGCTCCGGTTATGGGAAAAGTAATCGTAGTGACATCAGGAAAGGGAGGTGTCGGAAAAACAACCTCTACAGCGAATTTAGGGACAGCACTTGCCCTCCTCGGTAAAACCGTCGCAGTTGTTGATGCAGATGTCGGGCTTCGGAATCTCGATATCGTGATGGGGCTTGAGAGCCGGATTGTTTATACCTCAATGGATGTCATCGAAAAACAGTGTGAACTTAGTAAAGCACTCGTTAGAGATCGGCGTGTTGACGGGCTGATGCTGCTCGCAGCCTCACAGAAAAACAACAAAGACGATATCCAACCAGAACAGATGAAAGCCATCTATGACAAGCTGCGAACAACACACGATTTCGTTCTGGTTGACTCGCCCGCTGGCATTGAACGCGGTTTCAGCAATGCTTCCGCTGGTGCAGACGAAGCTATCGTTGTTACAACACCAGATGTTTCTGCTATTCGTGATGCTGACAGGATTATCGGGTTGTTGCAAAATGCAAGGGTTGAACCGATCAACCTTGTCTTAAATCGCTTCTCTCCACAACTTGTAGGAAATGGAAGCATGATGGATCAAGCGGACGTATTGGATATCCTCAATATTGACCTCATCGGCGTTGTTCCAGAAGACACGGGGATAATCACCTCTACAAATCGCGGGATTCCTCTCGTGTATGAAGATGCCTCACCTGGGGCTCAGGCGTATATGCGCATTGCCCGGCGACTGACTGGACAACGTATCCCGATTCATGATTTTGAGCAGAAAGGCGTATTCAATAATATCCTAAACTGGTTCACGAGAAAGAGATAAGGAGTTTTCTGATGAATATCAGCATAAAACAATTATTCGGGCGCAAATCGAAATCAAGCAGTATTGCGAAACAGCGCCTGAAACTGGTCATCACACAAGACAGGTTCGACGTTGATGACCGGGTTATGACAAGGTTACATCATGAGTTAGCAGAGGTGCTGGCAAAGTACTTCGAATTTTCAGCCAACTCTGTGAAGATGGACTTGAAACAGGAGGGGAATTCCTACGTCCTTGTCGCAGATTTTCCTTATACGAAGTTCCACGAGACGAACATAAGACAATAATCGGTGAGCGAAAGATTTATGCACCTTGAAATCATATCCACGGACAATAAGGGTTTTCTGTATCAGAGAATCAATTCCCAAATCGCTTTTGCCACCCCGTTATCGTCATTTGTCGTCGTGATGAAGTCAGCACAAGCACGGATCGGCGGAACTGCGTTTTCCATGGCTATTCCGAAACCTGCTGTTTTGAGTAGACTCTCATCGTTATAACTATCGCCAAAAGCGACAACCGTATCCATCGGGATGTTGAACCGGTTGGCGAGAGCTGTCAGTGCGTGCCCCTTAGTAACTTCTGGATTCATAAATTCTATATATTCTGCTTGGGTCTGCGTAACATAAAGCTTCTCGGCGTAATTGGTTTGAAAACTCGTTAAGAGTGGTTGCAACTTTCAGGCGTATGGATAATCAGCAGCTTCGTTGGCGTTTCGCCTGCTAATTCGCGTAGGTCTCCGATAGGCGTAGCCGGGACCCCTGTTCGTGTTTCATAAAGGTCGCTCCAAGCGTTGCGTTCGGCGACATAGAGCTCGTCGTTCAGACAGAAATTGAGATGTAATCCCTGCTCGATGCAGTCATTGACAACCGCCATCGCGTAATCTGCTGGCACAGGCGTGTGGTGATATACCTCGGCGGTTGTCGCATGACGTACCATGCCCCCGTTATAAGAGATAATCGGATTTTCGAGCCCGATCTGATCGCTAATTGGTTGGATAGAACGGTGCATCCTCCCCGATACTAATACCACGAGAATATCGTTCGCCGCGAGTGCCTGAAGTGCCTCGCGGTTTTTTAGTGACAATGTATGATCACTGCTTAGTAAGGTTCCATCCAAGTCGAACGCTGCTAAACCACACGGTATTTTCATTTTGTCGCCTTCCATCTATCTTATCCTCCATTTTTTTATAGTAAAGCCCATTATTACTTGGACATCAACGAAATGGCGGGGTTTTGCGGCGTACGCGCCCAAATGCGATCTGCATTCAAACCCCGCCAGCAAGGGAGAAGTTACTGTTCCCTAAAGTGTCAACTTATTTTTCGATTTTACTATAAAACGTGAGTTCGACTAAACAGAACAGATGCGTTCACGGTTCATCAGAGGTATGAAATCACTCATACACAAGTCAAACTCATCGCATTCTCACACTTTCAGCGTTGGAAACCTGTTGGGTTTGGCTATGTTTATCTTCAGGAATTGGTTATTGAAACGCTGAATCCTCTGTACAACTGAAGGCTTTTGGTCTTTTACCGCTCTACCTATAGGTGTCAATTTAGGGATATTTGACAATGTTTTAGCAACTGTAAATATAAACAGGTTTCCGCCCTTACAGGGAGACCGTGGGCTTTGTTTGAAAACGCTGCTATAAACATGTCGTCCCTCTGGGACTCAAGAGGGTTTTTGGGGTATACACAGTTTGTGTCTCAGACCCGGTTCGGTTAGGAATGCAGATCGCATTTGAGCGAGTACGCCGCAAAACCGAACCTACCGGGCCTGGGGGAACACTAAATTGACACCTATGGGTCTTTTACCGCTCTACCTATAGGTGTCAATTTAGGGATATTTCGCGGTATTTTGTAGGAGCGTCTCTACAAAGGTTTCCGCCCCTCTGGGGAGACCTGGGTTTTTGGTTGATGTATGTTTCTACACAGATGCCGCCCCTCTGGGGCTTAGATACGTTGCAAAATCGGGGTTACAAACCTCTCCCACAAGCCAAAATGAACACCTCATGTCAAAAACTTTACACACCCCAGTGATATTGAAAGGTTGACTCGCCAATGTTACCCAGACCCGGGTAAAGCATAGACACCTCGCCGCACCCTGACAACCTCACCGGTCTCCACAAGACGGGTGAGTTCGTGTTGTATCGCCTCTGGATGTCCGTCAATGGATGAAGTGAGTTTGGCTGTTTTTTTCTCACCATCGGTAAGAAGCGAAAGGATTTGCTGTCGGAAGGTCTGACGTTGGATATTCCCGCCTCTAAGCCTTTGCAACACGCGGTTCGCCTGTCTTTCGGAGCAACCCAAGACACGCTGAACTTCTTCTCTACTGGACTCAGCCGTTAGATTTTCACGTTCCCGCTCAAAGCGTTCGCGTATGGCTATTACCTCAGGAAGTTCATCTAATCCACCGGCAATCTCAAAATCTTCCCAGTCAAAGATAGATGTTTCCGGTCTATCGGTAATGTTCGGAAGCGGCAATCCAGTGATCAATACAATCCGCCTATCTGTCAATCGATCCAACTCAGACTGCACAATAATCTCTGTAAGGGAATAGACAGCATCTTCCTCGTAAATACTTTGGAGCCGTGGGTCTTTGTAGGTTCCCGACTCTATTTCGTCTTCATAAGAGAGCGGTTTATCATCGTTTCCAAACAACATCTGGGCGCGCCGCCAAATAGCCTTTGTGGATTGTCGCGGCGTTCCGAGCATCCAAATGACATCTGCTGCTTCAGAAATAGTGTCTGACGTGCTGATCTTCTGGAAATCATCCACGAAACAGACATTCCTTTTCTTTGGAATATCGCCCAAATGTCTGGCAATATCTTTATTGGTTACAATCCCATGTTTAACGCCCAAATCCGCCTCGATTTCGGTGTGGATACCGCGAAAAAAACGTTGTCCTGTTTCGGAGACTTGTACATTACTCCAGTTGTGGTAGTCCAGAATGGTTTCTGATGGATAGATGCCTGTGCGCACCTGAAAGACTCGGTTGTCGGGACTCCATGGTATGGGTTCGGTCCAGTAGGTCTGAAGGTTTTCATCGGGGAAGACTCTGTGGAGATGTTGCTCTGAGAATACTGACGATACGAGCAAAAGGCGTTTGACGCTTGCATGCAGCACCGGTGGCACCCAAAACCGCAGGACTTCACCATCCCAGCGAATCGGTGCGTCGGTGTCTCGTGTGTAATGCGTAAAGAAACGCTTGAGTTGGTGCCAAAATGTCCAGTCTTGTACCCGACAGACGGTTGGAAACTCCTGAATGCTCTCTACAGTTTCTGTATCCAAGATACCTAACTCAATGGCTTGCATCATCGGCATCAGAACTTTTATGTCTTCATTAAGTGGAAGGGATTGGGAAAAGACGGGGAGTCCTTTTGCCTTGAGTATATCTGCGGTGCTATCGTCTAAAGGAATATAGGCAGCGGCACCGCCTTCAAATTCGATGGTAAAACGTGCCAATGTTTTTCCGGTATCAGGGTCAACGATCCCGCGCTCTATCACCCTGCCGTGTACTTTAACTTGACACATCTGCTGGATGAGTGTTTCCGCTTGCCATTCAAAGGTCTGCATCGCTGCGCGTATCCCTTTGACGGCATCTCCATAAAGTTTGCCCTTAATATCCAAAGCACTCAGCAATGTTTTGGCGAAGTTCCCTAAGGCAAGCCCCTGCCAGTTAGTAGCCCATTCCTCCATAATGTTTTTTGAGAGTTTACATTCGAGGAATAACTTATGTGTGCGCTGTTGGTTGAGGACACAAAGTCGTTCGGTTTCATTTTCTGGTTTGAGAATTTGTTCTACCAATTCGGTATATTGGGGATCAAAAAATAGTTGGGGAATTGTCAACATTTGTACTTTCGCGCGTCGTAATGCCTCAAATTGGGATAAGTATCCACGCTGCTGACATTCGGCATAGACGGGGCACTGCGGACAGATACTTTCATTCGGATTCCCACCTTTTTCTTCAAACGCGGCACAGCGTTCTGGGTCTTCACAGACATTGCCATGTTGGAAGGGTGTTTTCATACGTACATCAGTGGGTATGTCTTTCACCTGTTCCCAGAGGTGTGTTCGCGGTTTCCAGTAAACCACCGATGGCATATTCTGTTCTCGAAAGTGTTTTTCCGCGCTTTCTGCGAATTTGACCTCTGGCGTATTTACGGAAATTATACCACCGTTAAGGAAATAGGATTCTTCTGCCTGTTGGTCCCAGGGACCTATTCCTGTAATAACGCCAAGAATGCGTACGCCTCGGTCGAAAACGCTTTCTATCTGAAACACATCCCTTTGGAGTATCTCATCGTTTTCGGTATTATCGTGTTGTCCTAACACCGGAGGCGGACGTTTTATCGCTAACGGGCTGAGTTCATCTTCTCGCACCTGCTTCACTTTCACGGGGCCAGGGACCCTTGTAACATCTATCAGGGACGGAATACCTGTATCGTCCCACACATCTGTGATTGGCGTTGGCTGCGTCGGCAGCCCGGTGTCAGGTGTAAATGCGCGGACCCATACGACCCCATCGCTTTCCGATAGTAGGACATCTTCACTGCCAACAGTGCCTTCAGGTTGCGTCCAGTGGTGAAAGCCATCCTCTTGTCGGACATAAGAAAATCCACGCTGTAGGAACGCTTCTCTTGCGAGATCAAGGTTCTCTGAACCGAGAGATTGGGGCAGACGGGTGACAATTTGTTTTGCTTCTGTGTTATCGGAGGCGGGTTCGTGAAGTTTCGCACGGAGGGCATCAATAGGGGCAAAGAGGACTTCTTTGGCAACAACGGGTGGAGTTAAGAGGTTTCCAATGAGAATCTCATAGCGTGCATCCCAGCGTGTGTGCCCTTCTGCGCCAAATATTTCGAGATACACGTCACGTTGATACGTGTTTTCTGGCATCGGGGTGTCTTTATAGATATACAACTTCGCTGCTTCGGTATTCGGGTGGAGATAATCCTGGACTCTGCAGGAGAAGCGGAGTCCGCCCGACTTCCCTAATGTTAAAAGCGGGTTGTTAACAATATTGATAAGTGCCTCAATACAAGTGATAACGGCATCTGGTGCAGCACAGATTGCCTCATACTTGAAGTGCAAATCATGCCATCGCGCGCCATCGCGTTCGGAAGGAATACCTGTATGCAGCTGAATACCCCACGAGGCATCCCATCGTTTAATTTCCCAATCCGTTATGCCTTGGCGTTTCAAGAACCGTTCGCCCCTAAAATCTCCGGGACCCCGATCGTGCCAAGGGGCGCGTCCCATAGGCATGAAAGAGATATGTGCTTGCTCCAAGTCGTGAAGCATCGCAGGGTAGCGGTGCGCACAGTAAACCGTGTACTGGTGCGGGTGATCCTTGGTATACATCGCAGGTGTTGCGACTGTCTTGCGTTGTCGAAGAGGCTTTTCGTGCCGTTCATGACAGCGCTGAACAATATCTTTCAGAGAATTCATTGCCATTGATAGCCTCCTAAACTAAATTGCAGAATCTATCCTCGGACTGGTAGGATCTACTATTAATAAAGGTTACCTCCTACACTCCGCACTTGTTTTGACACATTCTGGTATTTTTAGACAAACCCACGTCACGAAAGGATCCAAACAGTATAAATAAAATTTAGAGATGGGAAATAAGATTTCATTTCGCACGTATATCTTCTCTGATCCACCTGAAATTGCTTGTTGAACGTTGGAACCACGTGGGTTTAAAAAATAAATACCAAAAATCCGAAATTAGAAGTGCGGAGTATAGGTTACCTTGTTTGAACAAATGAGTTTTGTGTCTTCTCCTCCGGAGATTGATGTACTAAACCTTACCAAATAGGCATTTTTAGGATAACTCTTACTTGCGATTAGAAAAACCAATATGGAAGCCTAAATTTCTACCAGACCAGAACTTTCGGTATCGATATGGTGCGTTCACTTATTAGAATTTACGCAGACAGGCGATTAAGGGTTCCTTACGGCAGACACTATCTCTTGTAAATCCCCCTGTTTCTCAAAAAAGGTTCGGTTCGTAGTCGCGCAATTCTGCGGCGTACTCGCCCAAATGCGACGTGCATTATTGCGTGTTGTGTAAGTCTTACTTATATTATATCAAAAGTCGCTTTCTTAATTCAAATTTTTCAGAAAAAAAAGGGGGTTTGATATGATTTTCTGAGTTTAACAGGCGTTTCTTGTGCGAATTAAGCAATTTTCTGCCAATTTAATTTGACTTATCAATCGGGACAGAGTATAATTTACTGATATTAGGACGATTAATTATAAATTACATAAATATTTGAAATTGTCCTAATATCATTTGCTATCAAAGCCTCTAAAACAACCTAATCGGATGCCCGTGAAGGTTGATGACAAATAACCCCGAAACTTTGGATTTAGTGTAGAAGTTAGACAACCGTAGCGGTGCCTTCTTCAATAGACCCATTTTTTGTGTAAACAATCCTCGGTTACAACTATGGTGAATTATAGAAATAAGTAGCCACTTACCCGTAGTTCGGTCTCTTCGCGAAGCCTCCAAAGTCCCTACCCCCTGATAGGGGGATGTGGGGCGTTGGGGATTAGGGGGTAGGGGCTTTAGGGGTTAATCCCCTACCCCCTTGATAAGGGAAGATATCGGGGTGAGGATTTAGGCGGTTGCCTATGCATTGGGCGTGTCTAAGTCATTCTAAAATCTACCATATACCGACCTATCTACGTCTACAAGGAGTTGAGATTGAAAAGATTTTGCATTTTTTTTGTTGCTTTTATTGTTCTCGCATCCATAAATGGGTGTGACGGTAGGATTAAATTTCCGCAGCTAATAATACCCCAAGACGATAATGTCGAACCCCCACTTGGTAATTTCGAGACCCCTTTTGAGATGCTACCTTCTGATCTGAGTGCCACATTCGCACGAGGTGAAGAGGCATTTATGAAGGTCTTTACAATAGAAGAAGGATTAGGTCCCATTTTTAATCAGGCCGGTTGTGTCAGTTGCCACCCCGGCAATGGTCGCGGTATGCCTGACTTAGCACTTATCCGATTTAGTAACGGACATAACCTTCTCACGGACATGGGTGGACCTCAGCTGCAGGACAAAGCTTTACCCGGTATCCCTTACGAAACGCTTCCTGCGGGTGTTGACAAATCGACGCGGCTCCCGCCACCGGTTTTCGGAGTGGGACTTATCGAAAATATTCCTGTTGAAACCATATTATCCTACGCCGATGAAGACGATGCCAATGGTGATGGTATTTCCGGTAGACCGCACTGGGTAACCGCCGCCGATTTTGTGCCGACTACGGAGATTGGCGGTGGACTAGGCGAACAACTTGGCAGATTCGGACGGAAAGCATCTGTCTCGTCATTGGTCCAGCAAACTGCGACGGCATTCCAACAAAACATGGGTATTACCAACGATTTTCTACAAGAGGAACCTTCCATCACCGGTGACACTGTTCCTGATCCAGAGGTTGAAAGATCAACTGTCATGGATATAGTGGTTTTCATGCGATTACTTTCACCGCCACCACGGGGTGAGATAACGGCAGCAGTTAAAAGGGGAGACACACTTTTTAACAAAATTGGGTGTGCTTCGTGCCATGTCCCAACGATGCAGACGGGGCCGTCTCCTATTGATGCTTTGAACGAGGTAGATGCCAACGTTTACTCTGACTTCCTTTTACATGATATGGGTGAGGAGTTAGCGGATAACCGTCCGGATGGCGACGCTACAGGGAGAGAATGGCGGACTCCGCCGCTTTGGGGAACTCGCTTGGTTGCCGAATTCTTGGGTGGTACACCGTTTTACCTTCATGATGGTCGTGCGACAATGCTTGAAGGTGCTATCCGGGCGCATAGCGGTGAAGGACAGAACGCAAAGGAAGCATTTTTCAATCTGTCTGAGGCACAACAACAGGCAGTTATCGCCTTCCTTGAATCACTTTAGCATTGACAGACAAGTAATACCAAATTAACTTGATTAGAAGTCTTTTGATCAAGTCAGCATTGCGAGGCACAGGGACCTCGCGCTACAAATGGGGTTAATTTGGTATAAGAGGTTTTAGTCGGAAGCGTGATAAAGCTGGCTAAAACAAGTTATCCAATAATTGGAGAAGCTCATTCACGATGTAAATGATCAGCGGCATTGGAGTCACATACTATGACAATCACCGTATCTGAGAAAAAAGAAGTCGTTATTTTCAGGTTGAGGGGCAGAATTATCTCCCCGTGTATCAAAAAGGTTTTAGAAGCTGTGGAGGAAACACTCACCAGACATGACTCATCTCCAAGACTTGTGTTTGACTTTAAAGAAGTAACTCAAATAGATGGTGCTGGGCTCGGTACACTCATGAAAGTATCTTCGGAGATCATTCCATGTGGTGGGAAAATCGCAGTAATTAATATGAACAAGCATGTCAGAAAACTCATTGTCATGACGCGATTAACCACTGTTCTGGAATGCTTTAAAAGTGAAGACGATGCTGTTACTGCCTTGCTACGACACCCCGAACGAGATTCGGGCTAACTTCGAGGTGCGCTGCTAATGTTAAAAACCCCGGTCGGATTACCAGACTGCTTGTTCTGTTTCCCGGTCAAAGAGATGCATTTCCGTTTCATCAAAACCTAACCAGATAGTATCGTCTACTGCGACCTGAAATGTCGGATGCGTTCTCACCCGAAGTAAGATAGGGTCCTGCGTCTCCGAATGCGTGCCGAGACGGATGTCAAGAATATTTACGGCACCAAGCGGTTCAATGAGATGCACATGCGCAGAAATATTATGTTCACTCGGTTGACTCACTGCTGTGATATGCTCAGGACGAATGCCAAACACCAAGCCGTTTTCTTGCGCGCCTGAAGTGATCGTTGTCTGCCGTTCTGGAGAGAGGCGAAGGTGAACATCGGTGTGGCTGAGATGTAGTACGGATTCTCCTTCCTTGCGCGTGAGCTCAGCGTCAAGGAGGTTCATGGTAGGCATGCCCATAAATCCGGCAACGAAGAGGCTCTGCGGTTTATTGTAAATCTCATGCGGGGTGCCGATCTGTTGTAGGATTCCTTGATGGATCACAGCGATTCTGTCAGCAAGGGACATCGCTTCAACTTGGTCATGCGTCACAAAGATGGTAGTCGCGCCGATTTCATGTTGGAGTCGTTTAATTTCGGCGCGTGTGTCAACGCGCATCTTTGCGTCTAAATTCGCCATAGGTTCATCAAGCAGGTAAACCTTGGGTTGGCGGACCATCGCGCGTCCGAGCGCGACGCGTTGCATCTCACCACCGCTGAGAACACTCGGTTTTCTATCTAACATGTCGGATATTTGTAGGATTTCCGCAACACGTTTGACTTGGGTGTCAATCTCCGTTTTTGAAACATTCACCGCTTTGAGCGGAAAAGCGATGTTATCGTAGACGTTCAGATGAGGGTAGAGTGCGTAGAATTGAAAGACAAAAGCGATGTCACGGTCAGCAGGCGAAAGATCGTTGACACGCTGCCCATCAATGAAGATGTCGCCTTCTTCAGGATCTTCCAAGCCTGCGATGAGGCGGAGCGTTGTGGTCTTACCGCAGCCAGATGGACCGAGAAAAACAACGAACTCTTTGTCCGCAACTTCGAGGTTAAAATCTTTGACAGCAACGACATCACCGTAGCGTTTTACGACATTTTCAAGTTTGATATGAGCCATACAATTTAAAAGTTGAGCGTACTATGCATTAGAAGCATTAGAAAGTGCATCACTGCCCCCGAAATGAGCGGCACCGTGAGGTTATCATCGATTGGGAACGGAATGAGTTCCACAATTGTAGCGACCAAGGCACCGACGATTGCTATAACAGGGTTTAATTTAACCAAAGCGATTGCAGTGCAAACAATAAAACACGCAGCACTTCCCTCTAAACTCTTTTTGCCGAGAAGTTTCGTCCTCCCCCACTTTTTGCCGACGAGTGCGGCTGCCATATCCCCTAATATCATAAAAAAGATACAGACAATAGCCAGCGTCTTCGCAAAGAAGAAGATACACAGGAATGCACTGATTAGATAGTAGGTCGCGCCTGTCATTGCACCTTTGCGTTCATGCCTACGGAGAAGGGGTTTGAAAATTCGGGAAAAAAACTCGCCGAAATGTGGAGAGCACCATTTCACCAATTCCACTGCAAGCGCAAGTCCTGTCAGTATCCCCATTAAAACCAACATAGTCGGTTTATCCAAGAAGAAATAGATAACTGGCAGGACGAGTCCTGATAAATGAATGCTTTTGCGGAGCAGTTCGGCTATCATTGATTTGCCTCCCACACAACCGAATAATACATGCTTAATTATTATAGGGTTTACAAGAGAAAATATCAAGGAAAATGGTTTTCAGTTGTCGGAGGAGTGGTTGTCAGTACTCAGTTGTCAGTACTCAGTCATATTCTTGTGGCAGTTACGAGAAAAGCACACGCCACAAAGTGTCTCTTAACTGATGACTGATAACTGAAAGATTTTTTGCAGAAAAATCGTAGTGACAACTGATAACTATATACAAAAGACATTATATTGGTTTAATTGTGTGTCTGTGTTCATCTATTTTTCGCTATCTTATAGGCACATTTTTGCTTAAAATGCGAAAAAATAAGGACAAACTAGTAAATTACAATCTCTAAGAAATAACAACGTGAAATATGAATTTACTAAAAGTTAATTAGCACAATGTGTTTTTAAATCGCTATAATGTCTAAACTGTTTTTCTATTTTTTTGGCAAAAAAAACACACATTTTTGTCGTTGGAATAGTGTTGAGAATAAAAATGTTTGCGGAACATCGTTCGCGCCTTCTACTTGTCTGTTGAATGATAGCTTTCCATACCCGGCTGTCGGCGTTTGGAAAGCACCTTACAAAATTATACGAGGATTTCAAATTTGCTTAAAGGGATAAAATATAAAATGAGAGGACTTCTTATAGTAAAACCCACAATTAACTTTACATTGGCGAGGTTAGGAATGCAGATCGCAAATGTAAAGCAAAGACAAATTTTGCCGCGTGTGGGCAAAATTTGGGTGCGTACACCGCAAAACCTCGCCAGCGAGCGAGTGTATTCGCGGAATTGTTGCTTTTTATAGTAAAATCCACAATTAACTTTACATTGGCGAGGTTAGGAAACTTCGCCAGCGTAGAGAGAGCAGTTTGTCGGTAGGCAGGGTCAGGAAACCCTACCAGCACTGGAAAATCAGAAGGCAAACTTATCCCTGTCCGCTTTTGCCTTCTCCTCATTCACAAATCCCAACAGTACCAACCCGACGATAAAGAACACCATTAATGAAATGATAGCGAGGCGTGCGCTGCCTGTGACCTGCTTGATAATGCCAAAGGTTATCGGACCCCAAATCGACGAAAATTTACTAAAGACAGAATAGAAGCCATAAAACTCGGCACTTGCCTCTTCTGGAATCATCGCGCCATAGAAGGAACGACTCAATGCCTGTGTCCCGCCGAGTACAATACCAACGACTATACCCAAAATAAAAAATTCCGTTGCGGTATGGATGAAATATCCATAGGTGACGACACCACTCCATAAAACCAAAGCGAACATCACAGAACGCCTCGCGCCAATGCGGCCTGCGAGTTGACTGAAGATCAGCGCACCCCCTATTGCGACAACTTGGACAAGCAAGAGTGTCACCATCAGTGCTGTCGTGGAAAGTTTTAACTCTTCGGTACCGTAAATTGTCGCCATGCTGGTAACCGTGTGGATACCGTCGTTGTAGATCATATAAGCAATGAGAAAGAGCGTGAGGTGTTTAAAGCGTCCAACCTTTTTCGCTGTTGCTATTGTCCGGCTGATGCCAACGGTGAGATACGCCAAGGTTTTCGGTTGATTGTGGTACTTTTCGGGGAGTTCATAAGGTGTTTTTACTTCCTTCAAATACTTAAGTGTCAACAGCGTCCAACCTGCCCACCAGATCCCTGTCATAGCCATCCCGATGCGCGCTGCCATCGTTAAACTAATACCGACTGTCTCGTGCATAGCAATCAGTCCGAGGGCGATAGCAAATTGCAGTGAACCGCCGACATATCCAAACGCATACCCTCTCGCAGAGACGGTATCCATTTTGTCCTCAGAGGCGATCTGTGGTAAAAACGCGTCGTAGAAGACATTACCGCCAACAAAACAGACTTGAGAGCCGAGAAATAATAGAATTGTTAGTCCTACATTACCAGATTCGGAAAAATAGAGCAGCATTGCAAAGAGACTTCCCATATACGCAAAACTCACGAGAAACTTCTTTTTCGCTGAAGAAAAATCGGCGATGGCACCAAGCACCGGAGCAAAGAGGAACACCATGAATGCCGCGCCACCTAACATAAAGCCCCACAATGCTGTAGCACTCATATTCATGCCGAGGATGTCAACACCGGTTTCACCTACAACAACTCTCGCGAAATAATCGGGCAATATTGCAACGGCGGCGGTCGTGATATACGCTGAATTTGCCCAGTCGTACATACACCATCCAAAGATTGTTTTCTTATCGTTTTTCACGGTTCTCCTGTCTGCGAAGCGTCGGGGTTGGAATGTATTCTCTGCATTTTCCTATGTCAGATGTCAGAGGAGTGATTATCAGTTTTCAGTTGCTAATTGTTCTGAATCGCGGATTTCACGGATTACACGGATTTGGGTTTTCTGTTTGTTCAGCGTTTATCCTACTGCAAAGTGATAATTGGGTGGGATTTTACCTGTATTTTGGCACTTTTTCGGAAGGAAGTCAATAGGATTTTACGGCTTGGTGGGTGCTCATTGTCAAAATCAGCGGTCAGCAGTCAGAGGAATGGTTGTCAGTTGTCAGTAAAATAACCATGACCATGCAATGCAGAGCGAATTGGGGTAATGGGAGCGTGAGGGTTCCACGCTCCCATTACCCTATCTCTCGGAGATCAGACAAGGTCGAAGCGATCAAGATTCATGACCTTGTTCCACGCAGCGACGAAGTCCCGCACAAATGCTTGTTGAGAGTCATCATACGCGTAGACTTCCGCAATGGCTCGGAGCTGGGAGTTTGAGCCGAATACGAGATCGACACAGGTGCCGGTCCACTTGAGATCGCCTGTCAAGCGATGGCGCCCCTCGAACACACCCTCAGTTGTAGAGGATGCCAGCCACTCGATGTTCATGTTAAGTAGGTTCACGAAGAAATCAGTAGTCAACGTCTCGGGACGGTCAGTGAAAACGCCGAGTTCGGACTGACCGACGTTTGCATTTAGGACGCGCAAGCCACCGACGAGCACTGTCATCTCAGGTGCGGTTAGCGTCAGCATTTGTGCGCGATCCACCAGCAACTCTTCATCTGTTCTCTGGTGTCCGTTTGCGAGGTAGTTGCGAAATCCGTCGGCGGTTGGTTCAAGCACAGCAAACGATTCGACATCCGTTTGCTCCTGCAACGCGTCCGTGCGCCCCGGAGCGAAGGGAACCTGTACATCGATGCCAGCGTTCTTCGCAGCTGCCTCGACCGCTGCACACCCAGCGAGAACGATCAGGTCAGCAAGCGAGACCCTCTTCCCGTCGGATTGCGATCCGTTAAATTCCTTTTGAATCTCCTCCAGGGTCTGAAGTGCCTTCTCCAGTTCGGGCGGATTGTTGACTTCCCAATCCTTTTGCGGCGCGAGACGAATGCGTGCCCCATTAGCGCCACCGCGCTTGTCGGTACCGCGGAATGTTGCCGCAGATGCCCAAGCGGTCGAGGCGAGTTGAGAAATGGACAGCCCTGATTCGAGGATCTTGGTCTTCAAGGCAGCAATGTCTTGCTCCGCAATCAATTCATGATCAACATCAGGGACGGGATCTTGCCACAGCTGCGGTTCCGCAGGAACCAAGGAACCGAGACAGCGTGTTCGAGGTCCCATGTCGCGGTGGGTCAGCTTGTACCACGCCTTAGCAAAGGCATCTGCGAACTCTTCCGGGTTCTCGTAGAAGCGTTTGGAAATCTTCGCATAGGCTGGATCCGCTTTCAGAGATAGGTCGGTCGTGAGCATCATGGGGGCGTGCTTCTTCGAGGAATCGTGAGCGTCCGGCACGGTGTCCTGTGCAGATTCATCTTTGGGAGTCCACTGCCATGCACCGCCGGGGCCTTTTATCAGTTCCCACTCGTAGTCGAACAGGTTTTCAAAGAAGTTATTGTCCCACTTGATCGGCGCGGTGGTCCAGGCACCCTCCAACCCGCTGGTAATCGTGTCGCTGCCCTTGCCGCTACCGTAGGTGTTCTTCCAGCCGAGTCCTTGCTCCTCAAGGTCGGCACCCTCGGGTTCGGGCCCGACGTACTCATCCGCATCAGCAGCACCATGGGTTTTGCCGAACGTGTGTCCACCAGCGATGAGCGCAACCGTCTCCTCGTCGTTCATTGCCATGCGACGGAACGTCTCTTTAATGTCTATAGCTGCAGCGACCGGATCCGGGTTACCGTTCGGTCCCTGTGGATTCACATAGATTAAGCCCATCTGAACGGCACCGAGAGGATCCTCCAGTTCCCTGTCGCCGGTGTAGCGCTCGTCTCCCAACCACGTGGTCTCGGATCCCCAATAGATGTCTTCTTCGGGTTCCCAGACATCCTCTCGCCCGCCAGCGAACCCAAGGGTCTTGAGACCCATCGACTCAAGGGCACAGTTCCCAGTGAGGATCATCAGGTCGGCCCACGAGATTTTCTGTCCGTACTTTTGCTTGATCGGCCAGAGCAACCGGACCGCCTTATCGAGGCTCGCGTTGTCGGGCCAACTATTGAGGGGGGCAAAGCGCAACGTGCCGGAGGCTGCACCGCCGCGTCCATCGCCAATACGGTACGTGCCTGCACTGTGCCACGCCATCCGAATGAAGAGGGGGCCATAGTGGCCGTAGTCGGCGGGCCACCACTCCTGCGATGTCGTCATCACCTTATCAATATCCTGTTTCAGGGCATCCAAGTCGAGTGTCTTGAACGCCTCGGCGTAGTTGAAATCCTCCCCCATAGGATTGGCTGTGGGTGGGTTCTGGTAGAGCATCTTCAGGTTCAACTGATTCGGCCACCACTGTTGGTTCGCTATGGTGCCCTGTGCGTGAGCGTGGTGCATCACTGGGCACTTACTTTCGTTGCTCATATTTCCTCCAATCGTGTTCTACATTTTTTCAAACTTATTCTTTGAAATATTCCTTAAGATTTGCATGGATAGGCAGATACATAATCTTGCGATTACGCTTACTATGTTTGCCAGTGTGATGCATTAATCATGCCATAATTTCTGACCAAAGTCAAATCTTTTTTTAACGTTTTAGTCCTTTCCGAAAGGGTGGACTTTCCTTCCCTGATTCCAATCCGTAAAATTGATGATAACAAGTTTGCGTGAGAAATCAATTGAGGATAGTGATCAGGAAAGCATTCCTACAAAAGGACTGAATGCGTTTGGAAGTAGTATCGTAGGTTGGGTAGAACGGATGCCACCAAAACCCTAAAAATAATAAAAATGAAGTTTTCTCCATACACGCCACATCAACCAGAGACCGAGTGAAACCCAACGCTTCTATTGTGAAGCATCCGGGACTACGACGGTATAAAGTTGGGTTTCACTCCGTTCTTGTAGTGATATGGCAGTATATCAGATTTGACGTGTTTGGAATACCTATGTCCGTCTTCTCAGTTCCGTTCTACCCAACCTACGGGACCACGTAAATCCTAAATTGACACCTATGGTACAATTACTAAGTCAAGACCTTTCTCTATTCTCACTGCGAAGCAATATTGCTCCGCTGGAGCAAAGAGTTTCTACACAGATACCACCTTTATGGGGTGAAAACTGACTGGGTTGGGGTCGTGTTTTCCTCAGTTCTATAATGGCCGAAACTCATAGAAAAACGGAATTAGTCGTTTTGGACTTGAGAAGTTTTTAAATTTGACTTTAAATTTCCGAATCATTTTCCATGCTGTCGGTGAGAAACTTTACAAAGATGTCAGTTTCTCGGTAGTTGTATTTATAGCACGCCTCTGCGAGATACAAGGGGGTGTATGCTGTTGAATAGTGGTGATGTGATCCATACCACGCCCGTTTGACGAAAGACCAAAAACCTTCCATTGTGTTGGTATGTATCCCACCCGGCTCCCATTTCTGACTCCGGTTCATCGTTTCATGCTTCATCTGTTTACCGATCTCGTTGTAGCCTTTATACTGGTCGGTATAGAGTTCGGAGTCGTCTGTTTTGACAAACGTCTTGATAAACTCAGCGATTGTGCTACCCTTGACATTCCCAACAAGTTCAGCGACGACTTTCCCGCCTCTTGCGACTACGCCAAGCACTACATCTTTCGCTGTTCCACGTCCGCGTTTACGGGGTTCGCCAATCTCTTTATCGTAGTCTTTCTTGCGTTTGCCACCGATATAGGTTTCGTCCGCTTCAACAATCCCTTGTAGTAAGACGTTATCCTTACCCATCTCGGCACGGATAGCCATCATTATACGCCAACATGTTTTCTGTGGCAATCCTAAATCGCGTGAAAGTTGGCAACTTGAGAGGCTTTTCTTCGCATTCGCCATCAACGCGATCGCCAAAAACCACTTCTGAAGCGGTATCTTCGTCCCTTGAAAAATTGTTCCGTGTGTTGCCTTGAAGGTGGATCGGCAATCGTGGCAGTTGTAGCGTCCGATACGCCCTATATCATGTTCGTTGCGTCGTCTGATGTGTGTAGACTCACAATGTGGACATTCTGGCGATCCCTGCCATCTCAGATGCTCTAAATACTCGATGCAATGTTCTTGCGTCGGGAACGTCTCCATTATCCTGATCAAATCCATCAGAAAATACTCCTATTTGTGAAAAGGAGTTGCTTTTTTCTGATAGGTTCTGATACAATAATCAGATAAGCGTGGAATCCGAAAAAAGCAACTCTACTTTCGGGTTTCAATAGGGGGCTTTAACCCCCTATTTTCTTATCTGTGTTGTATCACATAACCCCTTTATTTACAAGGGGTTATTACACTTTTTTAACAACTTTTTGCAAGTCCAAAACGACTAATTCCGAAAGATAATCCTAAGCAACGCGAAACATTCATCTCCCAAATTCTGAAAAACGATGCACAACTCGCTGACTGGCGTGAAATCTTCGGTACGGAATTAGTCGTTTTGGACTTGGAATTTTTCATTTTTTCAGATTTCACCGCTCATACTTTCAGTGAGAAACTTCGCGAAGATATTTTCATGGCGGTAGTTGTATTTATAGCACGCCTCTGCGAGATACAAGGGGGTGTATGCTGTTGAATAGTGGTGATGCGATCCATACCACGCACGCTTCACAAAAGACCAAAAACCTTCCATTGTGTTCGTATGTATCCCATCAGGCTCCCATTTCTGACTCCGGTTCATCGTTTCATGCTTCATCTCTTTACCGATAGAGTTATAGCCTTTATATTGGTCGGTATAGAGTTCGGCATCGTCTGTTTTCACAAACTTCTTGATAAACTCAGCGATTGTGCTACCCCTGACATTCTCAACAAGTTCAGCGACGACTTTCCCGCCTCTTGCGACCGCACCAAGCACGACATCTTTCGCCGTTCCGCGCCCGCGCTTACGGGGTTCGCCAACCTCTTTATCGTAGTCTTTCTTGCGTTTGCCACCGATATAAGTTTCGTCCGCTTCAACAATCCCTTGTAGCAAGACGTTATCCTTCCCCATTTCGGCACGGATAGCCATCATTATACGCCAACACGTTTTCTGCTTCAGTCCTAAATCGCGTGCGAGTTGACAACTTGAGAGACTTTTCTTGGCATTTGCCATCAGTGAGATAGCGAGAAACCATTTCTGAAGCGGTATCTTCGTCCCATGAAAGATTGTTCCGTGTGTCACCTTGAACGAGGATCGGCAATCGTGGCAATTCCAGCGTCCGATACGCCCTATCGCGTGTTCGGTGCGTCGTCTGACGTGTGTAGACTCACAATGTGGACAGTCTGGTGACCCCTGCCATCTCAGACGTTCTAAATACGCTATACAATCTTCTTGCGTCGGGAACGCCTCCATAATCTTGATCAAATCCATCAGAAAATGCTCCTCTATTATTTTAGGAGTTGCTTTTTTCTCATGCATTCTGATACAATAATCAGATAAGTGTGGAATCCGAAAAAGCAACCCGCTTTTTGGGGTTCAAATAGGGGACTAGCAATCCCTATTTTCTTACCTATATTGTATCGCATAAACCCTTTATTTACAAGGGTTACAAGGGTTTAACGCACTTTTTCAAAAACTTTTTGCAAGTCCAAAACGACTAATTCCGTAGAAAAATACACCGACCTTTGAAGATTCAAATAAAACGTGAGATAAATTGTCCAAACTTTAGGACGATTAGATGAAGATTCAAAAATAATTCGGTAATTTAACAAGATACCCAGTGCGGTTACCACAGCGTTTCTGACGTATGTCCGGTGCGGTTAGGAATGCAGATCGCATTTGGGTGAGTACACCGCAAAACCGCACTTACCGGGCCTGGGGAAAACGCGGATTACCGATTTAAATACTGAAACTTCATCAAACCGCACCTACCGGACCTGGAGGTAAAATCAGAGGAAAGAAAGAATGGAAAACTAAATGGCTCTGACCTACAAGCAGTATAGATAAGAATGTGCAGAATTTCGATAAATGTGGTATAATAGAGGAAAGTTTTGAGATGCTTTCGGAGGTCGCTTTTGGTAGAACTTGCAAGCGGAAATTCGTCCACAAAGCCTATTTTGTATACTATGGATTATCTATGTAGATGGCTATCAATGCTACTTCTCTTTTCTATCTGTGTTGGTGTCCATGCCGAAACTGAGGAACTTCAAGCAAAAGCGTACCGCACATACGAAAGCATTGAAATTGATGGAGAACTGACAGAGTCCGATTGGCAGAAAGCAACGCCTATCCATCAATTTATTCAATTTGAACCCGATGCAGGTGCCCCTTTAACAGAAGCAACAGAGGTTCGGATTCTTTATGATGATAAACACATCTATTTCGGTTTTGTCTGCAGCGAACCTGATCGTTCTAAGATTGTTGCCAATAAGATGCGACGCGATACGATGTTATGGGACAACGACAACGTTTTTGTCCTATTGGATACGTATAACGACCGTCGCAGCGGTTTTTTCTTCCGGGTCAATCCACTCGGTGCCCGGGAAGATGTGGCAATAATGGACAGTGGCGACAGTCGAAATGAAAATTGGAACGCGGTTTGGGACTGCAAAGCAAAAATTAACGCTGATAATTGGACAGCAGAAATAGCGATTCCGTTCAGTCAACTTCGATTTAAAAAAGAAGACACACTGACATGGGGGTTGAACATCGGACGCACGATTCAGAAGTCCCAAGAAGAAGGGACATGGGCACCCGTGGACGCGGCATATTCTTTTGGGGCACGCTACCGAACAACGGACCTCGGAACGCTGACCGGCTTGACTGGCATTTCGCCAAGGCGGAACATTGAGTTTCTGCCGTATCTACTCCCCGGTGTCGCCCGAACAGAAACAGACGGGACAGATGGTGTGCTTGACTTGGGCGCGGACATGAAGGTGAGTGTCACCTCAAACCTAACTGCCGATCTCACTGTCAACACAGATTTCGCACAGGTTGAGGCGGACCAAGAACAAGCGAATTTAACGCGGTTCAGCCTCTTTTTCCCAGAAAAACGTCAATTCTTCTTAGAGGGTGCCGGTTTATTCGATTTTGGTATCCCGCGTTCCAGTTTCAATGCGCCGCCACCGCTTCTACTCTTCTATAGTCGGCGCATTGGTATCGAAGAAGGCCACGCCATCCCGATTCTCGGCGGCGGAAAAGTTACAGGTAAAGTCGGAGGTTTCGGCGTTGGGTTGCTGAATGTGCTCACGAATAAATATGCCGCTGACGCTACGGAAAATTTGGATGCAGTTGATGTTGACAGAATAAACTACTCGGTCTTGCGCATCAAGCGCGATCTTTTCACGGGGTCGAGCCTCGGTGTTATTGCGATTAATAAGCAAGATTTTGACGCACACAATCGCGCGACTGGCGTTGATTTTATCTATCGTCCCACGGATAGGATGAACTTTCGAGGACTCTGGGCACGCACGTTTGATCCGGACGACATGCAAGACGATTCCATCAACCTACAACAAGGACCAGAAAACTCGAATGCGTTGTACTTCGGCGGAAATTGGCAGAGCGCAGTCGCCCGAGCGAGTGCTTCGTATACAGACATCGGTGAGGATTTCAACCCTGAAGTTGGTTACGTCTATCGCACAGGGAGCCGATGGATTCGGGGCGAAGCTCGAACCACGCCTTACCTCCATTGGCATGGGCTTCGTCGGATGTGGGCTGGACCGGAGATCGATATCATCCTGGATTCAGACAATCAATTAGAGACGCGAACTTTTATCTGGAGCACGTGGCTTGAATTGGAAACGAATGGTTGGGGCGGTATCCGCATCTACCGAAACTTTGAAAATCTCACCGAAGACTTTGAAATTCGAGAAGGAATTATCATTCCGAGTGGCGAGTACAATTACAGTAATTATAGCCTCATGCTCAATGCTGAAGGCAAAGTCTTCAATGGTCGGGTAGGTCTGAACATTGGGGATTTCTACAACGGCACCCGTCGAGGATTTGACATCCGTCTTGATCTTCGGCTCACTGGACGCTTTAGTTTGGAACCACGATACGAGTTTAACCGCGTCACGCTGCCGCAAGGCACGTTTGACACTAACGTCTTCGGTGGACGTATCGGTTATTCCTTTTCCACGGATCTCTTTACCAAACTCTATGTGCAGTGGAACAGCGATCGGAACCTAATTACCACGAATTTCTTAGTCAACTATATCTACCAACCCGGTAGCGATTTCTACCTCGTCTTCAATCAGACGTATGGAACGGATAGTATGACATCAGGGTTGCTGGACACAACCTTGGTTGGTAAGGTGACGTATTGGTGGAACCCTTAATCTTTCTGATACATACTGAAGCGTGTGATATTGTAGTCTGAAACGAAGTGGAAGACGGCTCTACGGAAAGGGTGTCAAACCGCAAACTCACTCTCAACGAACCGCAAGGAAAGTTAAAAAAATGAAAATTGTTGATGTGAAAACCTATCTCGTTGATGTACCGCCACCACATTGGGGTGGAAGACGCTGGATTTTCGTCAAACTAATAACCGACGAAGGGATTGAGGGGGTAGGTGAATGTACCTATCATACACAACTCAATCATGTCGTCGTTGAACTTATTAAGGACTGGGGCGAGCGTTTCTTGATCGGTGCGGACCCGTTCCGGATTGAAAAAATCTGGTCAACGCTCTATGAAGGTCCCTGCGTACGGCACTCCGGTCCGCTGACGACACCAGCGATGAGCGCGATTGAGATTGCGTGTTGGGACATCGTTGGAAAGGCGTTGAATCAGCCAATTTACAACCTGTTAGGTGGCATGTTTCATGAGAAACTGCGCGCCTACTCCTATCTCTTGCCATGGCATCGCGGCGATTCTCCAGAAAAGACAGGCGAACTCGCGCTCTCTTACGTTGAGAAAGGCTTTACCGCCGTCAAGTTTGACCCCGTTGATGCTGGCACAGCCGATAGGTTAGAGACACTCAATTACGCAGAGAGCGTCATCCGAGGCATTCGCGATGCTGTGGGAGACAGGTGTGATATTCTGATCGGGACTCACGGACAATTCAACACGAACAGTGCAATCCGTTTCGCGAAACGCGTCGAACAGTACGATCCGCTCTGGTTTGAGGAACCGATACCACCGGAGAACATCAAGGAAATGGCACGCGTCGCGCAGTCAACAAGTATCCCGATTGCTACCGGAGAACGACTGTTAACAAAATACGAGTTCGCGGATCTACTGGAACAACAGGCTGCATCTATTTTGCAGATGGATTTGACAATCACAGGCGGTATCCTTGAGGCGAAGAAGATTGCGTCTATGGGTGAAGCGCACTATGCGCAGATTGCACCGCACTTGTACGGCGGTCCGATTGGCGGTGCTGCGAATATTCAGTTAGATGTCTGTAGCCCGAATTTCTTGATTCAGGAGGGCATCCATACATGGGACGGTTTCCACGCCGACATCCTCAAGGAGCCGTTACAGTGGGAAGACGGATATATTATACCGTCAACGAAACCTGGACTTGGTATTGAATTGAACGATGCCGTTTTGGAGAAGCATTCGGTCACGGTTTGAAAAATATCGCTCAACTGAATTGTAATACGAAAAATGGGTTAAAGAGTATTATATGTTGGTAGGAAATGCAGTAGATATAGGTGTTTGCGATGTATTTGGTTTGTTATGCGTGCAGGCACGGTTATCGCGTGCATCAAGAGAGTATTAATTTTGTTAAAAAGCAGACCTGCGCAAATGGACATGTTCACGATATAGGGTGCAGGTGTGGTCGGAAGATATTTGTCGTCCAACGCGTTGATTCAAGGCGTTGGAAGTCTATTGATCGTAAAGTCCTTTGGAAATATCCGGACGAACGCACGCCCAAGAAATAAATACGGGGGAACAAAGAAGGAATGGCAACTGCAGAGACACCAACGGGTACGCTTGACGCGCTGCCCGATTCACTTGAAAAGACACTACAAAACTTGAATATACCGACAGAGCAGATCCGATTTGCGGTCCGCAGTGATATAAGTTCAACAGGCAGCTACGGCGAAGAATGGTTCGTGCTGACAGAGGCAGCGATATTTACTGTAACCGGTGCCGGTGAAGTGCTTCATTATATACCCTATAAGAGTGTGCTGGGTATCCGAGCGGAAGTCATGGTGGATGCGGGTCTTTTGGTGTTGGAAACAGAAGAAGGAACGGTAGACCTCATCCGATATTCCAACAGTTGTGCGGCGAAATTCGGGTTTGTTGCACGATTCATCGGGGATGAGATTGAGTTCCGAGACGGTAAACGCGATGAAGCACCGATTTGGGACTATAAGTCTGAGGATCACTCCTGTAAAAGCTGCGGGCTCCTATTACCAGACGAGTTTTCGCCTTGTCCTGCATGCACCAAGAAACACAAGGTGATGCTACGAATTTTGACCTACATACGACCGTATCGTGGCAAGGCAATCCTCTATACGATATTCCTTATCATTGGAACACTCATTACATTAATACCCCCGTATTTCTCTCGCATCCTGATTGATGACATCCTACAGTTGAGTGAGCTCACCAACGCCGCGCCAGCAGCATCAGAGACATGGTTGGGCGCAATATTCAGGAATATTCAACCTGTCGCTATCGCTTTATCCGTGGCTGTAGGCGCGTTGTTAGCCGTACACATCACTCGCGAAATTTTCACAATTTTTCAACAACGCTTGGGGGCATGGTTGACGTTCCGCATCGCGGCAAATATCCGAGCACATGTCTACCAGCATCTGCACAACCTGTCCATCCGATTTTTCGACAAGCGAACAACAGGAACGGTTATCTCGCACATTACTGAGGATAGTGAGAGGCTGCAGGATTTTATGTTAGAAGGGCTGTCGTTTCTCAGCGTGCAGTTGCTTCTGTTCTTCGGGATTGGAAGTGTGCTTTTTTTCATGAATTGGCGATTGGCATGCTTTATTTTAATCCCGATTCCGATAATTGTCTTGGGGGCAGGTTGGTTCTGGAAGAAAGTGCGAAGCCTTTGGCACCGCGCCTATCGGCGGCGTTCAAAACTCTTCGATGTTGTCAATGATTCCGTATCAGGCATTCGGGTCGTCCGCGCCTTTGGACAACAGAAAGACGAAGTCAACCGGTTTGGGAGTGCGAATATCGATGCACGGGACTATGAGACACATGCTGAGATGATCTGGGCAACTTATTACCCGCCTTTGATGTTTGCTGTCCAGTTAGGTACGCTCATCGTTTGGTATGTCGGTGGACTTGATGTTATCGCTGGGGCGATGTCGCTCGGCACCTTGTTCGCTTTTCACGCCTATCTCGCTATGTTCTACCAACCGTTGCGGTATGTGAGTCCGCTTATCAATTGGGCTTCTCGCTCAATGACAGCGGCGGAACGTTTGTTTGAGGTAATAGACTCGCAACCCGAACAGTTGGACGATGGTAGCCTTAAAGCGATGCCAAATATCACCGGAGAGGTTAAATTTCACAATATGACCTTCGGTTATGAGTCACATAAGCCGGTATTAAGGGATATTAATCTTCACGTCCAACCCGGTGAGATGATCGGACTCGTCGGTCATTCTGGAGCAGGAAAGTCAACACTTATTAATCTGATCTGTCGTTTCTATACACCAGACGCTGGACGGTTAGAGATTGATGGTGAAGATATTAAGCAAATTGACCTCAAGGATTTGCGCCGACAGATTGGTGTGGTGCTACAAGAACCATATCTGTTTAGCGGGACTATAGCCGAGAACATCGCATACGCGCATCCCGATGCCGCTATGGAGGATATTATCGCTGCAGCGAAGGCAGCAAACGCCCACGAATTTATCGTCAAGTTCCCAGATGGCTATGATACGGAAGTCGGTGAACGGGGTGGAAGTTTATCCGGTGGAGAACGGCAACGCATTTCAATTGCGCGTGCGATTCTGCACAACCCACGCATCCTGATTCTCGACGAAGCCACCTCATCTGTAGACGTGGAAACCGAGCAGAAGATTCAGCAAGCCATTGACAGGCTCGTGCAGAATCGGACGACGTTTGCGATTGCACACCGGCTTTCAACGCTCCGAAATGCCGATCGGCTTTTCGTCATCGAAAAGGGTAAAGGCGTTGAGTGCGGCTCTCACGAGGAACTCATGGAGACAAAGGGTATCTACTACAAACTTGTAGAGACACAACGGGAAGCTGCCAACGTCCGTGCTGCAGCGCAAGCCGTGGAAAGGTAATCATGCAAAATAATAACGGAGAGAAACAGGAAACACCTACTACAGACGACACGGTAAAACCGGAGTCGTCTGAACCAGATGACTTCACGCCGCGCTACTTGGATGCAGCCGAACTTACGTTTACGCGTTCTGAAGTAGGGACAGCACGGCTCGAAATCCGGGATGAGGTCTGTCATCTGCGTGTGGTGGTTCGACGGCTTATGCCGCTCAGCAATCCTGAAAAATACATCTCACTCGCAGCCGACGAGGATACTGAAATCGGTATCCTTGTGAACCCATCGGAACTCACACCGGAAAGTCTGAAAATCCTACGAGAGGAATTGGATAAGCGGTATTTCACACCGACAATTCAGAAAATTTATCGCGTGAAAGAGCAATTCGGTATCCATGAATGGGAAGTTGAAACGGAACGTGGACGCATAACGTTCTCGGTGCGTGGATTGAATCAGAACATCAAGCAGGTGCCGCCAGCGCGGCTATTTGTGACGGACGTGCGGGGCAATAGGTACGATATTCCGGACTATCGGGAGTTAGATGCACAGAGTTATCAGCAAATTCAGCGGCATCTATAGGGATCACAATGAAACAGCGACGTTTTCACGCAGTTATTGCTTCGATTGGATTACATCTACTCTTCGCCATAATCGTGGCGTTATTGTTATCTGAACAGAGAGCGTTAGATAACGATGCGTTCGAGGCAACACTTGTTAAACTCAATCCCACCAAAACGGAGATGGAAATCCGTCCGACTCATCGAACCGTCGCTGTTAATCCAACACTCACAATAGAGACTTCTACGCCTCGCACGCCGACGCAGGTATCGCATATACGGCAGCTGCCGAAAGAGCAGACAGCGGTCATCCGAGAAGTACCTCGATTTGATGACGCGCTGGATCCTGTGGAAGTAGCGGATGTCCCCACATTGTCTAATGTCAAGACACCAAACGCCTCATCGGCACATTCGTCTGTTGCCCCTGGCGGTGGTGCACCCATGATCGAAAGAGCTGCGTCGCCTACAGTCAGAAGCAGAGGAACAGCTGACACTGGATTCACGGAATTTCTCGATGGATCTTTGCCGACAGGCGGATTAGGGGATAGGGTTGATATTGCGTTGCGAAATTTTGTGAAAATACCGAAAGAAAGATTGGGCGGTATTCTTGAAGGGACAGGAAACGAGATTCGGGGACACATTCGACTGATTCGACTCAAACACTCGCTTTCGGATTGGTGGCAGGACCCAACCGCGATACCCTCACTCATCAAGTGGTTAGAGGAACACACCCCGATCCGTGCGGATATGGATTTCGCAGGTGGTGCGCTACAGCTCACTAATCCGAAAATCATGGACGCACCGCTCATCATCATGACAGGACACGACAAAGATATTACTGTTGGACGTGGGCTTGCAAAGGACGGTCCGCTGCAGATAGGTTTTACGTCAGAAGAACGTGCCGCTCTGCGGAAATATATCATTGAAAAAGGTGGTATGCTGTTTTTCGACGACTGCGGTTTCAACGGGCTTTTCGCACATATTGTCGCTGATGAACTCAGGCAAATTTTTCCAGAATACCCACTTGAGATTCTACCGCACGATCATGAAATCTATAGTATCCACTACCATTTGCCGAAACCACCTAAAGGCGGCGATGTATTTTGGGGAAATGAGAACAACGCACAGACTACGCAATTCCGCTTTCAGAAAGGGATTATTATTGATAACCGGGTGGCGGTGGTTTACAATCGCAAAGACTATATGTGTGCGATGGAGACTGCGGAGATTGAAAGCCGTACGATGTTGCGGCTACGGCGTTCTACGGATGTCTATCGGTTCATGTCGAACCTGCTGATTTATGCGCTGAAGTATGGTGGAAATACGGATAGGACAAAGTATACGAAATAAGAGCCAGTTATTTTCCGAAAATCGCTTGATGCTTTTTAGAAATTCACATCTGTTTAAGGGATCGCCTAAAGTTTAGTAAACAATTAAAGACTGCTGACTATCGCCTCTGCAAGGTTCTTGGGAAAATCGAAAAGTGATGTCAGGTTTGTCCGAATTAACATACGTTTGATACCTTTATTGACGTTAACGAGTGCTGTCCGTCCACCGTTTTGGCGGATTTGGGTGCTGGAGGTGATAAGAACGCCTAACCCGGCACTGTCCATTGTCTCGGTTTTCGACATGTCAAAAATCAGCGTAGGCGTTCCATTTTGTGCCTCAAGTCCTTGGATATGCTCTTCAAGCATAGTTTTGAGCACGAGTGCATCTTGCCCGACGACTCTTCCTTGAATCTCTAAAAGTGTGAAGTTTTTGTTTTGAATATTGACTTGCATGAGTTCTCCCTTGCCGTTTTTATAATAAAAAGTTGGGATAGTTTTGCGTATTTTGCTCCGAATAACAGAAAAGAAGATAATCGGTTAGAAAACACGGATATTTTCAACAGACGATCTCTTCTACCAGAACCATATTATAGCCGATTTTTGTTTTTCTTTCAATAGCGAAATTTTGATACCCAGCAGCATTCAGTTTTAATAAATTATTGGCTTTCGCGCCTTTTTCCCGATCCGGTGCGGTTAGGAACACGACTTGTGCTAGATAATTTGTTTTTATAGCGTTTTGCTTATGCGCGAACGAGGTCTTTGAGTTTCATCAAGGAACGTTCCAAACATTGGTTCACGAAAGCACTGAGAAGACAACTAGCACAAGTCGTTAGGAACCGCACCATAGGTGTCAATTGAGTACCGTAGGTTGGATAGAACGGAACTGAGAAGGCAGATGCGGGATTCCAAAGACACATCGAATCCAACAGGTCGTCGTATACACTCAAGAACGTAGTGAAACCCAACTTCATACCCTTAGCGTCTGAGAAACCGAAAAACCGTTGGGTTTCACTATGTTTCTGCTTGATGTGGCATGTATGGAGAAATCTGATTTTTCTATTGCTTTTCAGGGTTTTGGTGGCATTCGTTCTACCCAACCTACGATGCCGTGATTAGTTTTTTCTAAAATTGACTCCTATGGTTCCTCAAAACAACAGATAGTGTGCTATCATTGAAGCAAGCACTGACAATTTACCCTTATTAAGTTTACAGGCACCCACAAGGGGTGCCCCTACAAAATGTCTACATATTTTGATAATTCACCATAAATGCCTCTGGGTGAATTACAAATATAAGTCAACATTAGGCAGTAATTCTGTCATACCGTCGTAGAAGCACGAAATTATGGATGCTGAATCTAACAAATGCGCGGCTCTGTTGCGTTCAGTCTAAGCAATTTCTGTGATATATGCTATACTGTTTCCAGAACCCAAATAAAAGAGGAAGCCTCATGTTCCGTATATCCGTTTTTCTCATGGCAACCCTACTGCTTTTCAGCACCATGCCTATCAGTTTCGCACAAGAGAACCCGATGCAAGCACAGGCGAAAGCCGATGTCCTAAGGGACATAGACCACGATATGAAAAAAGGGTGGTGGTTTATGTTCGGACTGGTGGGTAGCAGTGCGGGTTTTGTCACTGGCTGTGTCGGAGGGTGTTTATTGGGGACGTCCATAGACGACCCGGTGACGAATTGTAGTATCCCAGGCTCTATTCTTCTCGGTGCCTTGGCAATGCCAGCCGTTGTTTTCATATATCCGCACAACGTAAATCCACCACCGGAGCGATTCCTCGGAAAAACTCCGGAATATATCGAAGCTTACACCCAAGTCTATAGATCAAAAACAATATCGCTTCGGAAAAGGCTCGTAACCGCTGGGTCCCTCACCTCTAACTTAGGCGTTGCTGGTATGATACTGTTCATAATTAGCGATTAATGATGCTACTGCTGATGGATCTCAATTAGAAAACCAGAAGACTTGCAAATTCGCAACACCTCCAAAGAGGGACTTTACGTTTCGTATACTCGCCTTTTTCACGGCAACCTTATTACTTTTCAGCACGATGCCTGTCAGTCTCGCGCAACAGAATTCCGTGCAGGCACAAGCGGAAGCCGATGCGGATTCCGATATGTCAGGTATGTCAAAGGCTATGTGGGTTATGTTAGGTGGGTTAGGTAGTACTGCCGGCTGCCTCCTCGGTTGTGTCGGAGGGTATGCGGTGGGGGCAAGGTTGGATCCGTATGGGGGGTCTGATATTTTATTTATACCCGCTCCCGAACAGGCGGGTTGCGCTGCCGCAGGTGCTATCCTTCTTGGTGCCTTGGCAGTGCCGATCGGTGTGCACATGTATCCGCACAACGCACCGCCACCCCCAGAGCGACTCCTCGGCAAATCACCTGAGTATATCGAAGGTTATACCCAAATCTATAAATCAAAAACAGCATCGCTTCGCAAAACACTTGTAACGAAAGGGTCTATCGCTGGCAATGTAGGCTTTGCCCTTGCGATGCTGCTACTGTTCACAAGTATCTGATAAAAAAATAAGTTGAATGAGAAAGCGTTTCAAATTCACCGCCATCTTTTACGCTCTGTGTCTGGTGTTATTGTCGGTAAGCGTTTCAAGGATTTGGGTAAAACCTCCCAAAACCGTCAAAATCGTGTTTACGTCCACAAGGGCTAGCAATAAAGAAATCTACACAATTATAGTAAAACCCACAATTAACTTTACATTGGCGAGGTTAGGAAACCTCGCCATCGAGCGAGTGTATTCGCGGAATTGTTGCTCTTTAAAGTGTAAACATATTTTCGGGTTTTACTATAAAACCAATGCCGTAGGCGGCCGGATATCCGATCCGCACACCGTAGGTGATAGCTTTCGGGTGCTTGGCAAGCAATCGCATCGTTGCTTCCAAATCTTCAGCGTCAATTTCGTAGTCTCCAGTTTCAATGTCAAGTACCAAGAATTTGCCTTTGTGCTGCGGTTCAACTTTGTGTCGTATCTGTTGCTGATAGATTTCTTCGCCGCGGGCGGTGACAACTTCAGGTGTATAATTCGGATACGGCATTATAATCCTCCTGGTGTTTGAAAATAAAAAGGGAGAGACATGCGATTATCAACGTTTTGCATCTTTGGTAATTGTAACATAACATTGAACTAAATACCAAGATGTAAATTCACAAGCCATCTCATAGAGGGTTCATAGGACTCAGGAGTGAGACTCAACAAGTTAGAAGTGCTTTTGCTGAAATGCGCGTTGTCTGTAGAGATACTCAAGCAAACTACTTTTATGGGGATATCCTCAATAGATCTGACTTGTCGGGATCTCACCTATGCTGAGCGCTTTTCTAATCCCATGCATCATGTAAGAATCGGAGCCAGTTGCCGTGCATGATTGCGGCGATGTCATCAATCTTATAGCCGCGCGCCTCCAACAAATTCGGTATCTTCTGTAGATCGGCGATGGTGTCCAAATCACTCGGCGACTGCTCACGTCCGTAGCCGCCATCTAAGTCTGTGCCGATAGCAGCGTGCCGACTGTTGCCCGCTAATTGGCAGACATAGTCGATGTGGTCAACGACGTTGCTCAAAGTAACCTTGTCGTTAGGAGTTTCGCCGGTAATCCAACCGGGTTGGAGCATCCACGCATCAAAAGCGGCACCGATAACCCCGTCCCGCTCAAAGATCGCACGTAATTGTGCGTCACTGAACTGGCGTTGATGCGGCACCAGTGCGCGGCAGTTATTATGACTGGCGAGGACTAATCCATTGTAGTGTTCCAACGCCTCCCAGAACGCCTCATCAGAACAGTGGGTGAGATCAAGGATAACGCCCAACCGTTCCATTTCAGCCAGCAGAGGTGGACCGAGTTCGGTCAATCCGATTTCTGTGCCTGTTCCACCGGCGTAGCGTCCGGGCCCGTAGTGCGTTAGTCCGATCAGGCGCAACCCACCATTCACCCAAACCTCTAATTGCTCTGGCTGTAGAATCGGGTCGGCACCCTCCATACTAATCACAAATCCTAAGGGTGGGGTATCACTATAGTCGCTTGTATCGTCTGTCGCTTTGCTTTCCCAATCCCGCCAATCGTCAATGTGGCTGTCCAAGTTTTCCCGACCTGTGATGATACGGACGTGTCCCGTCTCTTCTAAAGCGTGGTAGTAAGCCAGTTGTCCCTGTGCAATGCCGTAGGACTGGACAGGCGAAGCGAAATCGGAATGCGGGGAGGGTCTGCCGGTTGAACGGGCAAATAGCGTGACGAAACTCAGGGCAATACGTCCTTGACGCATCTCCGGGAGTGCGACGGTGCCTTGGTTACCGGATGTCCGTGCTTCTTGGGTGCGAATCGTATAGGCGGAATTCAGCAAATCCCGGTTGCCTTGTAAGGCATTCATTGATAAATCAAGATGTGCATCAATAATGAGCATAAAACATTCCTTATTTGATGTGTTGAAATTGGAGGTTAGATTAAATATGATTCGCAATCTGCACGAGATCTAAGATGTTGACAACCCCATCTCCGTTGACATCCGCATCGCTATCCGATTCTCCAATCGCATTCGCGACAATCACGAGGTCAAGGATGTTAATTTCGCCGTCAGCGTTGAGATCATATGGTGTTTCATCGGTCACCTCAAAACGGACAATCTCTGTGAAATCATAGTGCTGACTATTACTCGCTGCGTCCCCTAAGTTTACCTCAGCTAGTCCCCAAGTTCCGGGTGGACTACCAACGGGCAAAAGTACTCTTACTTCATAAGTTAGATACTCGTTTGGATCCCCTATGAAATAGATATCCGAATCGAATTTGTCAAGCTTTCCACCAATATGAAATCCATGATAACCACCAAAGGGGTCACGTAAACGTCCATATCCGGCCCAATAACCACTAATATCGTCCTTGATTCTAAAGGTAATATCAACAATCGTCTCGCCGTTTGGGTCTTCAGGTTGCGTAGGTTCTGCCCGGATCTTAATATCATTTAAATCAAGCACTGGCGGTATAGTATCCGGATTGGTTGTTTGAATCTCAATAGTAGGTGGTAATTCATCAACAACTCGCTCTGTGTAGTGGATTCCGTGTTCCGGCGGATAGGTGAAGTAAACACCACGACCGTTGCCCGCGGCATCTCCCATTTTGATGAGAGGCACGCTATATGTACCACTCGGGAAATAATCTGGAATCTTGAGTGTAGTATGGACTTCATATAAGGGTGAGGAACCTTCTACTCCGCCACCATGAGCATTACGAGATATGCGAGAGTAGGTTCCATCGTCTGAATCATTGACTCTTGCATGCCATCCCCCAATCTTATTTTCTTCAATAACCTGCCAACGCGTCGTAAGAATTTGATAGGGCTTCCCGCGTTCAGTTGATGCTTCTGACAAAGAAAGTTGAATTGAATCTTTGACGTACTCAGGTGGTTCACAATCGGCAAGAGGATTGTCAATATAAAGTTTCCAACCAAAATCTTCAATCCCCTGCCATCGCCTATTGCCAACCGTATCGGTGATACCAATTGCGTCAGGTGTCCAATAACCGCTCGGTGCATACTTTGATATTGTCCGAGTTCCCCGTAAAATACTACTCTCTTGAATGCGTTCACTATTTGGATCAACAGCAGCCATTCCCATAGCAATACTTGTTCCCTTTTCACTGTAAACATTAGCATATGCACCGGCAGCGGTATCTAAACCGCCTTCACTATGGAGTTCAATCTCCACAGTTATCTGCTTATCTTCTTCGGGAGCACCTTCAACTCGTATATCTATACGTTTGATTCGCCCTGGATAGACATAGTCAGGATAGAGATTATACACCTGGAACGTCAAGTCTTCGCGTATTTTTGAGATATAGCGAGTGCCGTGCATGACGCGGTTCTGGATGAATTCGTATTTAGCAGAGGCACGGGAACGAAGCTTGTCAGGATTCGTGATGTAGAAACTGATACTCTCCGCCATATCTTCATCTGGATTCGCGCCATGGGCATACGCCGAGACAAACTCGACTTCTTTAGTTGTTGACCAGCCATCTGGAACTTCAGGATCCTCATACCAACCACCCACTTCAATCCAATCCTGTTTCAACTGTTCATCAAAAAGGTATGCCCATAAGAAGTGAGATTTTTCGTGGAGAACAGTCCGATAAATATCACTAATTGAATTCCCATCAAAAGCACCCTCCATGAATTCAATATACCCGGCTCCGATCCATGCGATGCCGAGTGCCTCCGGTTTGAGAGGATTAGGTGTGCCATCTAACCGCCTAACCAGATATGTCAGGCCCGGTGTTTTGTGCATTCCAGACGGATACTCTTCAAACATTGAGGCGATAATGATGATCTCCTCATCTTTGAATTCCTGAAAGAAGCCTGCATGTTCCTGAGTCGTATAGCGGGTGAGTTCGGTATAATCCAGAATATTTACACTAACTGCGTAGCGTTCCCGCAATATTCGTTCCATGGCGTATCGATCTGCTCCGTTATCAGTGACAAACCGGATAACAGCGCGATGCAGCCGTTTTGAGAAATATCTGCCTCGCACACCTTCGATCTCAGCCAACAGCGGTGTTGCATATACAAACGTATCTCTTGCGACAGTAACAATTTTTTGCCTACCTCGGTATTCAATCTCAATGTCATTGTGGAGATGAAGGTCGGTCAATTTCCAGATAGAAGGAATAACCTCTCGCTCTTCCGGAGGTCTAGGGTCGTTATAACTACTGAATTTTTGCGGTATAGACTCAAAAATTTGGAACAATTTGTAAGCATCTGCTGCGCTCCATTCTGTATCAAGGAATACAGAATACTTCTTCATCAGCTGCAAAGCAGCACTATGTGGTGGAATCTGCAACGGTTCATCAAGGAGGATTACAACGATAGGTTCAACAACGGTTGCACTTTCACTGCCTTCTGGGGTCTCATCAAGTTCCCAACTATATTCAAACGCTGTACCTTGGAGGACAATCCCGACGAAAAGGTAAATTGTGATTAGTGCAAAAATCGAAAATTTCATCAAACTTGATCTCTACTTCATGGATATTGTATTTGGTATTTCCTGAAAATTGTGATTTCAATTTTCATCAGGGTACGCAGCGAGATGCGCTCCGGGGGTACCATTTTGATAATCACCATCACACGCATTGAGCATCCAGCCACTGAGTCGGGCAACGAGGTCAGGATGATCCGCTGAAATGTCATTCTCCTCGCGGTAGTCATTGACGAGATGATATAACTGAAAACTGTTCGTCTTATTGATATACCGTAGTTTCCAACCATCTGCTGTTACGAGTGCCGGACCGAGTCGAGAGGCATATATGACCCACTCGTGGTGCTGTTGGTCTTCATGCCGTTCAAGTAAAGTCGGTAAGAACGATACGCCGTCTTTGTCTTGCGGCATCTCTGTTCCGATGAAGTCTGCGAGGGTCGGCATTAGATCGTAGTTCGTGAGTATATGGTCGGATACACTCTCAGGTGTAATGCTTCCGGGCCAGCGGACGATGTAAGGGATTCGTGTGCCACCTTCCCAACTTGAAAACTTCAAGCCTCCCATACCGTCGTTTCCGTTGAACACATCGCCGCCCGTCTCCGAATAGAATTTCGTTGTGATGTCGTCAAAGGGGTTACCCTGCAAATCCACTTGCCGACCTGTAGTCCGTTCTTTCTGGCGGTAATACACTTCGTGACCGTTATCAGCGCAGAAGACAATCATCGTGCGGTCATCAATTCCGAGACGTTCGAGTTCGTCCAGAATGATCCCAACGGTTTCGTCGAGTTTTAGGATCATGGAGGCGTATTCTTTCTCAAACGTTGTTAACTCTGAAGATTGTTTCACGGCTGGGTGGATTTCAGGAATAGCGATGGGTCCATGTGGTAACTGAGAAGGGTGATAGAGAAAAAACGGTTTATCCTTGTGATCGCGAAGGAACTCTATGATTTTTTCGTTGAAAATGTCCTGAGAATATACAGCCTTCCCCTGACGATTCCTGCGCAACTCCATATTTTCAGCAGATTCGGTATTTGGATGTACACCGCAGTCGGGATGCGTATTTCCACGAATGTCTACTTGTTGTCCATTTTCAAAGAGAAAAGGTGGGTAAAATCCGTGGCAACGTTGATGGTCATAGTAGCCGTAGTGATACTGCCAACCGTGCCGACGGATGCGCGCGCCCGTTGTCGCAAAACCCCATTCGAGTTTCCCAATTTGTCCTGTGGTGTACCCCGCTTCCTCGGCAATCTGTGCCAAAAACACATCATCGGGACCTGCTTGAAGCCCAGTTGTATGAAGCGATTCCGTAATTTGATCCAGCGTCAGTTCACCAGCACTTAGCCTGTTGTAGAGTCCGCCTTGGGTATATGTCCATCTTCCCTGATGGCAATCGTGGATCCCCGTCAACATGCTGGCACGAGATGGCGCGCAAAATGCACAACCGTAGGCGTGGTTGAACTTCATTCCTTCGTTTGAAAGGCGGTCGATATTCGGTGTCTCGAAATGTTGCTGCCCATAACAACTGAGCGTACCGCGTCCGAGGTCGTCCGCGAAGATGAGAATAACATTCGGGTTATCAGTCATGTGTATTGACTGTTCCTTTGCGGCTCTGGTCCCCTATCTGTTCATAAAACAAATCGGGTAGATTCGCGTGTAAATCGGCATGTTCAATAGTTATCGCAACCAGATTGCCCGTGGCATCCAAATCTATATAGATATTCTCATTGATTTCTTTTGTTTCAGCAACGGCGTGTGTCGAAAACTCAATCAACGCTGTAGCGGTGTCATGGAAGTACTTTACTTTCATTGTGAAAGCCTTGAAAAAGAGTTACTGTTCTGTCCATCTAAAGTTTCAAATATCGCGAGCACAGCTCGCTCCTACAAGAAGAACCGTTGTCGCTAACAAAAGAACCCGCAATCTAAAGAATCTTACACAATTTGGAACTGTACAAAGCACTACTTTCTAAGGATACTACCCAAACTGGAATGCGCGTTGTCTGTAGAGATGCTCAAATAGATTCCCTTCATGCGGACTATCCCAAGAGATTTGATTCGTCGGGATTGCGCCTAAATTGAGACGGTCAATGAGCGGCGTTGCTATGAGGTCTTGCGTGAGTGTTGCATCTTCTGTGATTGCGGTGGCAACCAATGTCGCCCCCATGGCTTCGACTAATTCCACCGGTGCTACTTCCACAACACTCACAAATGGGAACGGGAATTCCGTGTTTGCTAACGGATGCTCTGCGTCCTCACACCATATTACAGTGGGTCTGAGGAAGGTGCAGCCATCTAATTCGACGACTCGGTCACCCGTTGTTAATTCTGTTGCGCCGGGCTCCTTGAGGTGCTGATCAATCAGCGATGAGATACCGTGTGCGGCTTTCGGGTTTGCCCATGCTGCGATTCCAGCCTCTGGATGATTGAGCGGTTTGGGTTCAATGCGTGCTAAGCGTTCCGCTAACGCCTCAGCGATTTCACGTCCGTGTGCTGTCACCCACACACCAGAGGCGTTAATGCAAGACCTACCACCATTTTTGGTGACCGATTCTACGATGAGATCAAGGTACTGCTCCCAGCCGCTCTGCTCGCCTTCATGGATGATGATTTTGCTGCGTCCGGGTCCGTGGATTTCGACGCGTGGCGTGTTTAACCACGGTGCGACGGTTGAACCGCCACCGAAAAGCATAGCGCGTCCACATCGGGTTAGGATTTCATTGGCACCGCTGTAATCGGTTGGATAAAAACTCAACGCCTCTGCTGGAGCACCTGCAGCGATAAACGCTTGGGCTATACGGTATGGTGTCCACGGTTCCTCGCGTCCTGGTTTTAGCACAACGGGGACTTTCAAGGCGATAGCAGGCACCCATAATGAATGTACACCCGGCGAATTGCTCGGCAGGATAGCACCGAGTGAATCTGTTTCACAAACGTAACTCAATGTACGTCCGTTTTGGACACCCCACCCAGTATCAAGAAGTTGTAAATCTAAGCCGCGGGTCAACCCGTCTAAAACCGTTTCTATGTTCTCCATGACACCTTGAATCTTGCCCAGATTCTGTTGACAGAGTGCTTCAGGCAAGCCAGTCGTCCCAGAGACCTGTTGGATATAATCTGTCGGGGATTGGTCGATGCCGTCAAGTGGCAGCGTCGCCGTTGAGAAAAGGCGCGCTGCCTCCTTACATACGGAAATCAATTCGGCGATAGGACGTTGCGCGAGTGCCTCTTTTTGGAGCGCGATGTCAACGAGGTCCTTCGCTATTAAGCCGCGGTTGGCTTGGCTCACCTCGACTAAGGGTTCGCCTGTTTTGATATGTGGAACGCGGACGGTGTTCAGACTTCTGTAAGAACGTCCGGCGCGTAGAATTGGGATGTGTATCATCTTAATAGTTGTCGGCTGTCGGTTGTCAGTAGTCGGTTAAAGAGAGTAGTTCGTGGTGAGCAGAATGCTTTTCCTACCACAAGTGTCTTAACTAAAAACCGATAATTCTCACTGCGAAGCAAACTAATAACCATTTTACCATGTAATTTTTGCTACCCACCCGGAGGCGGCATCGCAATAGAGGAAATCGTCGCCGTAGATGGATAAGCCGTGCGGTTCAGGACAATCTTCAGGCACCTCAATCCGATCCATCGGTGTGCCGTCTTTAAGGTCGAGTTTGACGATAACCCTATCAGAAGTGTGAGTTGACCAAAGTCCATCTTCAACGCGAACCATACCGTGTCCGCGTCCATAAGGCAACGGGAGTGTTTTTTGCACAGACCAATCCGAAATTCTGACCTTATGTGTGACTTGATTCTTAAGGGTTTGGACCCACAGATGTCCTTCGTCGTAGTTATCATATTCGACACCGTGTGTGCCGCCGCCATCGGGTATCGGGTATCGTCCGAGGGTTTCGCCGGTAGCGGGATCGACTTGGAAAATCTCACCTGTCCCGGGTTTTGCATCCGTATCCCGAACGGAACGCCAGCGTTCTCCGGGACCGTTTGCAGCCAACCAGAGCGCGCCGCCACCATACGCCATACCGCTTGTGTTGGAGGATTCGCTCGGAATGTCGCGGATGAGTTTCGGAACGGTATAGTCCACGTCTGCTGTGATCTCAACTAAGGCGACTCTATCGGTAATCTGGTCAACAATCCACAAACCGTCATCTGTAACTTGCAAACCGTTCGGCACCGAATAGGGTGACCGGAAGACTTTTTCAATTTTCGTTATCATATTCAAACTCCTCTTTGGGTTGTGTTAGCATTTATTCGACTTGAACCATTGAAAATGAAATCCACACACATGTCGCCCCGCTGGGGCTTGATTCTATCGCTGTTAACGCTTCCTATACACATGCCGTCCCGCTGGGACTCAAGAGAGTTGCTTCTAATACAGTATAGGACTTACGCAAATTGCATAAAAAACAATATATTTCACCAAAAAATGCCTCGCAGTGAGAGTATTTCAGCGATTTAACCCCCTAAATCCCCCTTATCAGGGGAACTTCAAGAGCAAGTGCGTAAGTCCTAACAGTAGTACGGCTTAGAAAAAATATAGAGAATCAGAGTGCGATTACAAAATCGCCCCTACCAGACGCTAACAGGTTAATAGACACCTACAATAACACTTTCTTGGAGTTCCGTGAGGAGGCGGAGATTTTCAACGCCGTCCCACGGGTATTCCGGAATCGGTTCAGCACGTTCGGCTTCGTCACGCTCCAGAAAACGTGGCACAAAAAATTCTTTCGTCAGGGTTGTGAGCATGACACGTCCGGTTTCGCCGTAATCAACAGTTTCCTCTGGATTTTCTGGGTTGACCAGTTCAATGATAGCGCGCGGTTGCGGTGGATAGTAGATAATCGCGTAATTATCTACCGGATCAAAGGGTTTGCAAGTGGCTAACCCCATAAGGGTATTGCCGTAGGTCGGGATAAAATCGATACCCGGAACGAGTTCCTCGCGAGCAAAACGGTGAAACTGTGCGTCCATCTCGGTGCCACCACAAAAGATGCCTTTGATACCTGCTTTTGGCAAGGAAATTTTTTCACACAATGCCTCCAGCAACTTCGGTGTGGTGAAGAGGCATTGGACGTTTTCATGGGCACGCAGGACGTTGAGTGCCTGCGCGATCACATGGTTTTTATACACGTCCAATTCCTCATTTTTACCGTAACGTACGAGTTGGTTCACCCAGCGTGGGTCGAGATCAACGTGGAAACAGATGCCACCGCGATGTTGGGCGAGATGCTCAACTGCGAGTCGTAACCGCCGCGGTCCTGTTGGCCCCAACATAAGCCAATCGCTACCGGGTGGGAAACTTTCATCGGAGAGCGTCTTACTGAAGATCTCATAATCAATATGGAAATCACGGATGCTAATCCGTGACTTGGGCACACCTGTCGAACCGCCAGTTTCAAAGACATAAATCGGTTCATTGGCATAAGCCTTGGGGACCCAACGTCGGACGGGTCCGCCGCGGAGCCATTCGTCTTGGAAATGCCCGAGGCACTTGAGATCCGCGTAACTCCCAATTTCTTTTCGCGGGTCAAAATCGAGATTTTCTGCGAATTCCAGCCAAAACGGGCAGCCTGTCTTTGGACTGAAGTGCCATTTGACGATTTCCCTGACGTGTGCATCGAGCACTTTTTGGTTCTCAGTAATTTTTCTGGAAAGGTTCATTTATATAAAAAGCCTTACGTAGTGCTATATAGAGGTTGCGTCTTTGCTGCGAACTAACTTTAACATCCCATTTTACCGCGAGGGCGGTCCTTTGACAGAACAAAACAATGCGCCTCACGCCTTTTGTGCTACCATGCCTGCGAGGATACCCAAGATTTTGTCACAGCGTTCAATTTGGTAGGGAAGCATATCAATGTAGAGTCTCTTCCCTTCCAATTTGAGGAACAGCCATTCTGTGCCTGAAGTCGTTGCACCATAGATGCACGGAATATCGTTATCTTCTTCGGCGTTAAAGTGTTGGGCAGCAACCATTTCTGCCACGCATTGCCCAAGACCGATTTCAAGGTTATTGTTCTTTGCTTCAACAAGGACAATGACCGGTGCTTCCAAACCAAATTGTACTGGCGAGAGACTTACCAAAAAATCACAAACACCCGTCAGTCCACTCTCATCATCAACGTTAAAATCAATGCCAGAAAAGAGACTGATGCGATGATCTAATTGCTCACGGAGTTCAACAAGAACATTGGCAACAATCAGTTCCGACTTTGCTTTCTCCGTCCCGATAGCGGTAGCTAATGGTACGTTTCTAGCCAACAAGGTTGCAAGGAGTTCACTGGGATCCATTGGCTCTATATCAGAGAAAAGTCCAGCGGTATCTACTTCTTCAAGGTCAAATTGGGTCCGCACTGTCCTTAAAGTAAAGTTACGATACGCCATGTGATCGTACCTCTCAAGATATAATACCAAATTAACTTGATTAGAAGTCTTTTGATCAAGTCAGCATTGCGAGGCACAGGGACCTCGCACTACAAATGGGGTTAATTTGGTATAATACCAAATCTGAGAAATAAATTCGCATTTAAGAGACCTTGAAACTTATACGGAGTCAGATGTAAGAGGCGCAATAATGCACGTCGCATTTGGGCGAATACGCCGTAGAATTGCGCGACTACGAACCGGTTTTCGTTAATGAAAAGCGGTTATTCAGAAATGGTATAAGATAGATTCCAAATAATTCTGGTATTCAGCAGTCTCCTATTCCGAAATTGCAATCAGCATATTACGGGTTACGATGTAAAGTACGCCATTTTTTGCCACGGGTGTGGTGTAGACAGCACTGCCCATGTTGGGTTCAAACAGCACCTGCTTCGTTTTCCCTGCTTTTAGGATTACCACAATGCCATCTTCGGTCCCGAGGTAAACTTTGCCGTCTACGACATAAGGGGAACCCCAAATTGCGGCAAAGGTATCGTGCTTCCAAAAGAGGTCGCCAGTGTTGACGTCCAAACAGTAGAGGAATCCGCTCAAATCTGAGATGTAGAGGAGTCCGTCATCAATAGCTACGGTGGACATTGTGCGATTGAACTGTTCGTCGCCGAAGTGCCAGATAATAGCGGTTTCGGTAATATCACCGGTTTGTGAGCCATCAATGCACCAGAGGTGCCCTACGCCTTCACCGTGTTCAGGATCCTGCCCAACAGCAAGAAAGACCTTGTCATCATAGACAACAGGTGTCGAGATTATGTTATTACGCGTGCCGCGTCCGCCGAGTTCCCATACGGAATCTTTCGGGTTGCAGTCAAACTTCCAGATAATGTCGCCAGTCTTTGGTGCAAAGGCGTATACCCAGCCGTCACCGCCGGGGATGATAACCTGTGGGACACCTTTGATGACCCCATAAGATGGGTTTGACCACTGCCCGTGTAGTATGTTTTCAGCGGGGGAGGCATCTTCCCAGACAAGTTCACCGGTGTGTTTGTTCAAAGCAATGAAGGACGGGGCATCAGGTGAAGGGATGTGAATATGCCCTTCATCAACACCGTTACTCGTTTCCAAGATGAGGAAATCACCGACAGCCAGTGGGGAACAGGTGGCAAGATTATGCGGAAAAACATCCAATTCATCCATCATATCGTAGCTCCAGATGATGTCTCCGTCACTCTCGCTTGTTTCGGTTTCTTCGGTAAAGGGACCGTCGTTTTCACCATCAAGGAAACCCTCAGTGTCAATACAGACGACTTCACAACGGTTGGAGATATAGTAGAGGCGGTCGCCTTCAATATACGGGGTGGAACAAATTCCTTGCAGGGGCCAGTCGTTAACTCTGCCTGAAGTGAGCTTCGTGTGGGTTGATTGCCAGAGAAATTTGCCATCGGATTCGCGAAATGCCATGATGACACCGCGGTCGCCAGTCAGTTTCGGATTGCGGAGTGCTTTGTTATTTGTTCCAACGAAGACTTTTCCGCCGATGACGAGGGGGCCTGCGTAACTTTGTGAACCGAGTTCTGCCGCCCATTTGATGTTTTCACCGGTTTCCATATCCCAATTTTCGGGGATATTCTTTTCGTCGGAGACCATATTACGGCTTAAGGTGCCACCCCATAGGGCAATCTCTTTTTCCGCGGATGCGGTGGATACTGTAAAAGCCAAGAACAGTGCGAATGCTGAAATAAACATTAGGCAGTTGGCTTGCAAACTACACCAATGTGCGATGTAGGTAAATGGGGATTTACGAGAAAATTTCAATTCAACGACTCCTTTTATTTTCTGCGCGGTCTATAGCATTGCGCAAAGATCACCATACTTTCAGATTGTCATAATAGATATCAGCTGGGGAGTTGCCGTAGATACCCGGGCTTCCCTCGCGATTCGGTAGTGGGTCTTCGGCAGTGATCGTCCATGCTTCCGGTTCAGATTCGCCAGTGCGCCAGACTTTTCCTCGAATCACCGCTTTATCATCCATAATCTCTACCATCATTTTCATGGTGTACCAGACCTCCATCTCCCACGAAAAGTCGATTGTCTTCGCCATCCGTAAGTCTGATGCCCACGAACGGATTTGCAAACGTTGGTGTCTACCCTGCATATCCAAAGTATATCGGTTCGCAATGAGTCCTATATCCGGTAGTCTGCGTTTATTTTTTGTGCCCATTAGGTCAACTTGAATCTGATAGTTCTTCATTGTGGAGGGACCAATGTAGACATTAGACCGGTCTAAACCGATTCTGGGTGGAGGTTTGACTAAGACCTTGTTACCGTTTTTCTCACGGACAAAGAATTTGCCGGTCGCAGCGATCCAGTGGGAAGGTGTTTTTTCGAGTTCAATTGCCTCAAAATCCTCTGTCCATGGGAGTGATGGTATAACTCGGACGCGAGCCGTCGCTTTCATATCACCGGATTGTACAGTAACAGTGCCAGCATGCGCCGCTGCCTTTTTATCGGGTGTGAATGTACTGTTTTGGAGTGTCCCTGTTAGTCCAGTTTTCATCCATTCTATGGCACCGACCGCACTCGTCTGTTTTCCGTTTGCATCGAACCCGATGACACTGAATTCAATGGGATCGCCTGATGTGAGTTTTTCAGCGGGCGTAAGCAACAGTGAGACAGCGGGAGCTGTACTCATCTCAACGGGTTCTGGTGCCATCTCTTTACTGGCACAACCGGCGACGCAGAGGCACACGATTAAAACAGCGTAAATTGGAATAGCATTTCTCATTATTTTGTCCCCCCGATACAGTAGAGGCGTTCCTCTGTAGTGAAATAGATGCGTCCATCGGCAATAGCGGGTGAACCGTAGATTTCGACGTAGTGTTCATCTCCGGCTCGACTTATCTCTTGGACGCTCAGCGACTTGCACGCATCCTCACCGGGTTGAAGGATAGCGAATACGCCGTTAACTTCCGTGGCGTAGAGTTTGCCGTCTGCCCAGACGGGTGAACCTTTTCCGACTTTGCCAATGCTATGCTCCCAATGTAGTTCACCGGTGTTAGCATCCAGACAGTAAAGATTGGCGGAATTGTCCAGGACATAGAGGTGTCCAGCATGAATTGTAGGCGATGCGTATCCGACGTTAACCCCGTCGTAGCGCCAGAGTTCGTGCGTTTTGGTGACATCTCCGGTGCCGGTTGCGTCAATACAGACGACGCGTCCCATCGTGGTTGTATCTATATTCTCTTCGCTATGCGTGGCGTAGATTTTCGTGCCTGAAACGATGACAGATGTATTGAGACCGCGCTGACTGAGTGTAAATCCCCAGACCATCTCTCCGGTATTTGGGTTCATGGCGTAGATGCTGCCATCCGCATTACCGCCGATGATGAGTTGCTGTCCGTTGATATTGACAACGACTGGTGTAGAGTAGGTCGTGTCTAAGGGTCGGCCGCCGGGTGTTGACACCCAAATCAGTTCACCGGTGCCTTTATCAAAAGCGAAGTAGCGGTGGCGTGTAGCGGCTTGCGCCCCCCATCCTGAATTGAGGTAACTGACAACGACAAGATCGCCAGCGATAATCGGGGTGTGAACGCGTCCGCCGTAACCGGATATCCGCCCGTACTCCTCTGTGAGTGAACGGGACCAAAGGATATTACCATCTTTGTCGAAGCAGAAGAAGAGCCCTTGGACACCGTGCGCATAGATATTCCCTGTTTCGGGGTCTCCAGCGAGGCTTGTCCATCCAACTCGGTTGAAGGAGATAGTGGTATGAAAGACGTTAAATTCGTGATTCCACAAGAGCTCCCCAGTTTTCGCGTCAAAGCAGGCGACACGTTCCTGTTGGTTGATCCCTTCGCCGACACGCCCGATGACATAGACTCTGTCGTTGAGAACGATCGGTGTGGAGCGCCCGATGAATTCTGCTTCCCAGAGTAGGTTTTCGCCTTCAACCGACCAAGTTGAGATTAACCCGGTCTCGGCAGAAGTGCCGTCTTGATTTGGTCCCCGCCACGTCGGCCAGTCGTTAGCGATGGCGTGTATAGGAGCGACGATTAGAACAAGACAGATGAATAGCAGACTTTTGTAGAGCAAGTTTTGAGTTACAAATTGCGCCAAAAAGCCCGGTTTTCGATGATACAAATTTCTGTTCCTCCTCGTGTATTTTACGTGTGTCTGTAATTTTATTAAGACGATGAAAGGGTCTTAATGTTTAACTCGGTACGTCTGCGAAAAACACGGTATTTCCTTGCATTTATCATGTATTGGATGCACCGAATCGTTTTGTTTTCAACACTGCCTGATACACTATTATACCATATCCGGTATTTTTGAGAAAGGATTTAAATTGAGGAACGGTTGTCAGCAAAATAGCCGCCAGCAATCAACAGTCAGCGGTCAGAAGGCACCTCTGAAAGCAGATAGATTCAGCGTTTTATAGGCGGGGTCTAAAGATCTGAAGGAAAGGATGTGTGGTGTGATAGCAGGTGTCCGGATAGAACCGTTTTTCAAGCGGACCAAGTTTCTTCGGAACTCCGTGTTCATTTTTTGAGCAATCCTGCGTTAATTTTGGCTTCGATCTTTCGGGCGACGGATCTCGTCAACGTCAGTTGATTGTGTAAGAGGCTTCCGTCCATGACGTAGACGAGGACATTGTTTTTCACGAACCAGAGAGATGCGTGATTTGCGGGTCGCCATGTGGCATCTCCGATGACATCCTCAACACTCGGTTCGGGTTGATAGACAGATGCCATCTTTCCATTCTTTCTTGCTATTAAAGACACAATTTTGCGGTAGAAAACGGGCATTTTGCGAAAAAATTAAATAAATTTGCATTTTTTGGAGGTTGTCCAGCGAGTGTCAGGTTCCAAAGGCGCGATAAGTCGCCGATTATATGGTTTCTGAAAGACGTTTTAGGTGTTCCTCGAAAGATTTTTTCCAAGATAGGAAAAACAGACGGCACGTTGAATTGCGTTTTGAGAAAAGCCGCAAGCGCGTGCAGTACGGATCACGAGCGTACACAGTCGGCGGAGGTATGTGCTAAGACCGCTTAAGTGGGTTGGCAGTGTGACCATTAGCAAAGTCGGGAATCGGAGTTCCCTCCTACAAGAGGTCTTTGATAAATTGCGTAAGTCCTAACTATATTACAAGTTTCAGGAGTCTATGTCAAATATTATTGCGTAAGTTCTACATAATTTGAAAGTGGACAAAGCGGTAGTTCGTATAGGTTGTTGTCTAAGGAAGGATTTAAGTTATCAAGTCTCCTAAATGGTATCATCTCTAAATTGGGGTTTTGAGAGAAGTGATATGCCCATAAGGAAGGAACACCGTTGAATAGAAAAATACTGAACCCAAGGCGTTTACGGATTTGATTTGGACTTGGTATCTTTCTTAACACGGATCAATGGAATTTTATGTCGGGAGGTGTCTTCATAGCGTTCAGTTGATTTTCCATCGAAATGGTAAAGCCCCAATGTATCGTCATCTACGGTAAATGCGCCTACAGGGGTGTTGTACGCTCCTACATCATAACGGACAACGCGGCTGATTCTCAGTTCGTCAATATACATCCCAGATGCAGGAACCGCTTTCAACCCACTATCCTTTAAAATCGGAACGCCACCGATAAGGAGAGGCTCACTCGCTGGTGCCAGATGGCTCCCCGGTATCAGTCCAGAGATAGAACCGCCGCATCCGACAGTAGAACCGCCGTCAATTATTGCCACGTAATAGACCCACCGCCTGGTAGGTAGCGTCCCTCATATCTTTCCTGTGCCGCCTTCGACTCCCTTTGTGAAGATGGCGGGGCTGGCTTCATACCCATCACCAGTAATAGCACAAGTGAAACGGTCTGTCTGCCCTGCTATAGAGAAGGCAGCACGGGATCCAGCAGCCAGCGATATGACATCTTGAACGACCGGTGGTCCGTCTATGTATACCCATGCCTCAATGGTTAAGGGACCTGGATAATCCGGAAACCAAGGTTTCTCAGTTTGCACGAGCGGTAACTTGGGATTCAGTTCCAACCAACCACCTCCGGCAGGAGAGGGTTCATGGGGTGCAGCGAGGAGCGTTAAAGGCAGCATCAAGATAATCACCAAAAATGTCTGTTTGAGCCATTTCATGAGATACCTCCATCAGGATTAATTAATTATAGGATTGGTCAAGTTGTAAGCGGAGGACACCACGATGCCGCGTGCCGATGTAGAAAATGCCACGGTCAACAGTAAAAGCAGTTATCTTGTATGGCACTTCGGATGCCATCTGAATCCATGTATCTGTGCCTGTGTTTATGCGATAAACACCTTGGTTGCCTACACCGTAGACCTTATCACCATCCACGGCTATCCGAGCCATAAGGGTACGGTTACCATCTGTATCGGTGAGTGCATTCCAATTGATGCCGTCGTGCGAATTCATAACGCCTTGATCTGTTACGACATAAATAGTGGAACCGGCAAAGACTATATCTTCAAAATATGCGAAAGGAAACGCTAAATCTGCCGTAATCTCTTTCCAATTCTCTCCGTTGTCAAGCGACTGAAATAGAGATCCGTCGCGTTTACCGGCATAGACGACGTTCTGCGAAGCCGCGAGGGTGAGTCCTTTGGATGTATCAGCACCCGGGGCACGTTCAGTGGTATCTACAAAACCCGTATTGAACCATCGGGTTTCACCCTTTCGCCATCTGAAGAGTTTGTGCCGAAATTCCATGTAGACAGTCTCGTCAGTCATTGTAAACCCACCGTTCGTCAGATACTCTTCAATGATACGAGGTCTATCTGCTTTTTTTTGCCGACTCAATTCACTATCGCGAGGTGCATTATTAATCTTTTTCTGCCATTCAACTTGTAGCGTATCTTCAGCAAATGCAGGCACTCCTTGAACAGACATCAGCACACTTCCATCAGCAGAAAGGTGAAAAAAAACGACGTTATCAGATGTACTATTGCTTACATAAAGTGAACCGTTAGTTTTCGCGATTTTGGCATGACTCAGCAAATCTGGGTTTGCCTGTTTCTTTTGAAGTTGCCCTTTTTTCACAACGACGCTATGAACATCTACCCCAACGGATGTCCACGATTCTCCGAGATCCGTTGATTTAACTACATCTTCAGGGGTGAGTGCACAAAGCGTGTTTTCAAGGGCAATCAGACGCTGGACATGAGAGTTGACCATTCCGGTGGAAAACGGGTGCCACGAAACACCAGCATCCCTTGACCGGGCTATCCCGGAAATATCCGAGGTATAAAAGTTATTTTCGTCCAGAGCGACAACGGGAAAGATACTCTGGCTCAACGCATTCTCGCCAATGCCGATGTCTTTTCCGATGTCTGTCCATGTATCACCGCTATCGGACGAATGCAGTAAGACGTGTGTCCCCATCACTACAAGCGTTTCGCCAACTGCGACTAACTGGATACCACTGAACATTTGGAGTCGGAAACCGTCATCTACGGGTGGTAACTCCATCCATAACTCACCCCTTTCGTTTTTTCCTATTACCGGCGAAATATCGACCCATGTATTGCCAAGGTCGGTTGAACGAAAAATTCTCGGTGGTGACTTTAATATCTCAACTGAAAAATCTAAGTTTTGATATTCAAACAGTGTAGACCGTGTAAAATCTAGACCTGCTACAACATAGAGTTTGCCCGCAGTGGCTATCAACGCATTAATAAATTGGGGACCGTAGAGAGGTAATCTCTCCCAACTGTCCGCGGTAACACGGTAAAGTCCTTGGTTTGTTCCGACGAATACGACGTTATCAAGTGCGACAGCGTCCGAAATTGAGATGTCAGGTGCGCTATTCATCTTCATAATATAGGCGTGCAAATCCTGCATCATCGGTATCCAACTTTTACCGACATCTTCAGACCGAAAGATATGTTTTTCAAAAACGAGGTAAAACGCCTTATCCGTGATGAGCAATTCAAGAACTCGTCCTTCCGGTCGAGGACCGACGGTATCCCATGTTTTACCCTCATCGGCTGAGGCTAATAATTCATCATCAGTCAAAATATAGAGTATATCGTTCCGTTCTGCCATCGGCGTTTGGAACTGATGGATTGGGGCACTTTCTCGGATCAATGTCCAAGCGTTTTCGTCTTCTGTCAAGCGGTAAATTCCTCTTGCTGCAACAGCGTAGAGGGTTCGCTTGGATGTGGCGAATAGACCGGCTCTGCCACCTGAAGTGCCTTCCGGTCCGCCCATCGGGATCCATCGAGATTTTGCGATAGGGACTTCAGTCCTATCAGATTGATCGGCTATGACTTGAAACACGTCCGCACCACGGTTAGCGTTTCCACTATTTTTACCCGGTATATCAGTGTTTCCGATTTGATTTCTCGCGCTCAGTTTTTGTTTTGAGGTACGGACAAGGGATGTGTCAACGAGTTCAACGGTCATTTCCGATACCGCGTCCAAACTATATGGTTGTTGAAAACGGGGTAGGTATTGCGTGCCACTTCCCATCAGCAGCATTACCAAGACGGTCGTTGATGCAGCGACTGCCCACGGCATCCACGGCTTACCACCTGATGGCACGGTCGGTTTGATACGGGCAATTTCTCGCAAGATGTTTTCTGTTAACGTTTCCGGGAACTGGACACCACCTAAAACCTCGCTAACGATATGTTCCTCCTTCTCCAGTCGCTTACGGGCGCGGTGGAGGCGACTCTTGACGGTGTTCGGCGATACGCCCAAAAACTTGCTAATGTCTTCACATGTCATGTCGCCGAGATAGTGAAGCGTTACGACGGTGCGTTCACTCTCTGGCAACTTTTGGAGGAGATGTTTGACGATTTCGCGTTGCTGTTCACTCACGTCCTCATCTTGTTGTTCAGCGTGATATTGTGCATAAGCCAACTCCTCTAATTCTTCTGGCGACATTATTTCTAACGACTCCATCGGAATCCGCTTCTTTTTTAACCAAGCGAAACATCGGCGAGTGGCACTCACGTAAAGCCATCCAGCAAACAGATTTGGATTTTTCAGTGTTCGCAGTTTTTTGTAAACGTTAAGGAAGATATCTTGAGTGATCTCTTCAGCAATATGGAAGTCGCCAATCTTCCGCCATACAAGCGTGTGGAGCGGCTTTTGGTATCTTCGCACGAGTGTGCTGAAAGCGGACTGGTCGCCTTCTAAGGTCTGTTGAATCAATTCAGCGTCGTTGTTCTGCATACGTCACCTCCAAAAAGTATGTTGTCTCTTATAATATATAGAGATGTTCAACATGACGGAAGGTTGCATAAAATGTAAGATTTAGGAAGATTCTATATTAAAATGAGAAATTTGAAAGGGGATGTATTGACAGGGATAGGGCTATTTAGCTTTGGGATTTTTAGCCATTTTGCTCGGAAGATCGCGAGCACAGCTCGCTCCTACACGGATATGTCGTGATTCGGAAATCCCTCCTACAAAAGAACTAAATGACCCTATTGACAGGGGTGTGTAAAGTTTTTGGCATTCAGCATTCCTTTTCTCTTGTGGAAGGGGTTTGTAACCCCAATTTGTCACGAATACCCTGCGTACATGAACCATTGATTTGACCGCAAGTTTCCTTAAAATCCGCGCCATCTGCGTCATCCGTGTAATCTGCGATTCAGACAGAAAAAGTATAACGCATCTCAATCCTAACGCCAAAATATAGTAAAATCGGAAAATATGTTGACATTTTGGGAACCAAAACACCTCTGGCGTGTAGTGCCCAAAGAAAAGAACGCGGGGGAACGCTTGGCTCTTTGCAATATGAGGAACTTGAAAGCTACACTCTAAATTTCAACGCGTACAAATGCAAGATATGCCCCAGACCAAACAACAACGAAAAACAGCGTTAACAACAGCAAATCTACTGCCGCAGCGTTGAAATCGCGACTGAGACTGAACGTATCTTCAAACGTCGGAATTGATTCTGGGCTGATGGGCTTTTTCGACATTCCCTCATACATCCCAATGATATGGAGACTATCGGGATCTGCTCTATCCATATCCGAGACAAATCCTCGGTATTCACGGGCGTAACGCTGCACGTTCTCCACAAATTGTTGGTGCCGTTCAAACCCAGTTCCAGCAAAAACCTCAAGAAGATGCTGGACAAGCACAACGGGTGAGACGCGGGTGACAGAACGCGCCAGTTGAATTTGGGCATGCTGCTGAGTTAAGTATTCTTGGCTCAAACGTTCCCGCTCCGTTACGTCTTTGATGACATATTCACCCGCTACCTCCATTTTTTTCGCTGGATGCTCAGGCGTGTCTTGCAAACGAGCGTCGTATTCACCCCTAAGTTCATTTACAAGTTGTCTGGCGCGTTCGTCGAATTGACCATAAGTCATCGGTGTTGAAAATCCACTTGCAATGGAGGCAAGCGTGCTCGGCATAAAAACCACGAAGGTGACCCATATCAATAGAAGTATCACAAGACTGGCTGCACTCTGCCGCACACGCGACGACACTAACAAACCTAATGCAAGAAACAGACACAGGTACAGCATCGAAAGAAAGAAAATAATACCCAAACGACTCCATACATCGGTAGCAAGTTCGACCTTGCTGGAGGTGGAAATTACCAACAGGTTCATCAAAATCGCGAGCGTAAATGGGACACTAATACTTACCAGTGCGCCTAAAAATTTTCCAATTAACACGGTGTGGCGCGGGACAGAGTTTGCTAACGTTAAACGTAGTGTACCATGCTCGCGTTCGCCAGAAATTGAATCAAAGGTGAACAGGATCGCGATGAGACTCAAGACGTACCCGATCACAAACCCCCAATCTATTTTGATAGTGTCTGGACGAATATTTTTTGAATTGAAAGTCGCGGGGATATAATCTAACTGCCAGAAGCCTGCTAAGCCATCGGTGGCCCAAGCGTAAAATCCGCCGTGGACATTATCTGCCAAAAAGGCCTCACCGCCATCTGCACAGAAATGGAGAGATGACGGCTTTTTGTAAAGATATCCGGGCCCCCCTTGCGCAATGTTATATAAATTTGTTCGAGATCTTAAGCGATTCAACGATTCTGTGACGGCATCGTGATATTTCTGCATCCGCATAGGATGTTCTTGGAGATGCACAATCGCGTTGATCAACATCAAGCCGAGAAGCAATATGGTCGTCAACGCAAATCGGAGACTATTGAGATTATCATAGAGTTCACGTTTTGTGATATGCCAAATCATTTATTGGTTCTCGGTTGTCAGTTGCCAGCAGTTAGTAAAGAGGTCTTTTGGCAACAATTAACCCTCTCTTAAAGCACGCCAGAGGAGGATTAATTGTTATGGCCCTATCTCTTAACTGACAACTGATAACAGATGACTGATAACTATCCTACACTTCACTTCTTTGGAAAACCAGAAATATCCCGATGAATAGGACGAGGTTGATTATCAGCAGTAGACAAATATCTGGGAAAGCACGCGCTGCATTTATTTGAATATCGCTTCTCTGAAAAGAAAACTGGGGCAAACGAGCCCAATCTACCGCGCCCTTGTCCGCAGAAAACCATTGTTGAGACCCGAAAGCGTTCTTATCGTAGTAATAATCAATCAAGGTCCGTCGATACCTTCGCGCCGCTTCAAAAAAATCTCTGAGTCCGCGCAGGTCTGTCCCTGCCCACGCTTGCGTTGCCGCGTCGTACATCCCGACTGGCGAGCCCCTCAAAAGGATGTGATCGACAATCGCTGGTTGAACAAAAATGGTTTCGAGTGCCTGTTTTCGGACAAGCCACGCACGTTCTGCGGTCTTGACGATCTGCGGTCCTAGGAAGCGGTAATAATCCTGCGCGTGCGGTACTTGAGGTTTGGATGCTTCACTAAGCTCCTCAATGTTTGAAACAGCGTGGTAGTCATACCTAAGTATTGATGAATCTCTATGAAAGTATTCCTGGTGGTAACCTGATCCCCATATCCTGTTGAAATTCGGATCCGCTCCTACCATACCAAAATGCGGATCTTCTCCTGGAACGGCATCATTCGCAAGGAACTGCTTTCGCTCTCTGTCAAATGCCTCCCATATCTGTTTAATTTCCTCGTAAGCGGATACCATACGTGGTTGAGAAGTCTGAGGTGGGGCAATCGCGGCGAGAATCGCGTTTGGATACACTAACACCCAAAACCCCCAGACAAACATAGCAAGCATCAGCGCGGTGCCGGTTCTGCGGGTTACTGTTGAAATTAGCATGCCAATGAGATAGAATACCGACAGATAGACAATTGAGCTCAAGATAATCCCACCGATACGGAGGAAATCACCAATACTCAGAGAAATAGCAGTGGATGTTGTCAGCAAAATTATCGCGAGGAGCAGGCTTATCAGCAACGGGACAAGCAAGCAGAGCATCGCACTGATGTATTTCGCAAGCAGGATTTGACCGCGACTCACCGGATGCGTTACGACTAAACGTAATGTGCCACGCTCGCGTTCCCCCGCAATCGCATCGTAGGCGAAAATAAGTGCTATTAGACTCAGAACGACCTCAAAGATAAAAACAATATCAATCGAAGTGAAGAGGTTGAGAAGTGGGTTCGTCAATTTATACGTTCCAGTATCCCACAGCGTCGGCACAAAACCGTGAGATATCCAAATCTCGTTGCCCAGCCGTTTATCCAACCCGACATTGAAAATACTCAACGGATTTGGTGGACGGGCAACGCTATATCTTCCGCTCGAATAGGTTTTCATTTCCCGCGATCGCTGATGCTCTGTTTTGAGAACAGTGTTGTAAGTTTCTAACCGTCGCTCATAATCCTTGATAAGCACAAAGGTATTGGCAACGACAAGCAACAGCATAATTAAGACAGCTGCAGCGAAACGGAACGTCATCAGGTTGTCGAGGAGTTCTCGGCGGATGAGCGTTGTTAACATGAAGTCTTCCTTCTATTGGGACGAAACCTACGAAGTGGAATTTCAGATGTCCACATACTTTCAGATTTTACTATAATCCCCCGAATTATTGTTATCCTAACGTGAGTTCCATAAATGAAGTCGTCCGAAACGCATCGCGTGTATTTTTTAGAATCGGCGGGTTTTTGTAGCATGATGCACGTCGCATCTGGGCGAGTACGCCGCAAATCTGTTAGATTGTGTCTCCGATAAGGCGCAAACTACCTTGTTTTTGTCCAATAAGTGTGGGAAACCATACCGTCTCTGATGAGGCACAAACCCACACACCCATTGAGGAAATAACACCTCAAAAGGTAGCAAAGAACTTCTACACACCTTTGAGAGAAAAAGGAAACCAAAACCGCGATTTTTAGCACTTTTCACGCACGCAAGGCCGTTTGAAAAAGTGGGTTTCCTGCTGTAGTGAGAGTTTCAAAGGTAGGGTGTTATGATTTGAGACCTTTGCTCCTTCTTGAAAGCAGATAGGGACTCGGATTGATAACCTTTCATTGATCAACTCGCTCCCGATGTGCTTGGACAAAAACAAGGAAACTAACAGTTTACGCTACAAATACAGAACTCACGTTATCCTACTTCTCTCCGAAAACTTTCAAAAATTCTGGATCCTCCTTTACATCCGAAAATTCGGGTGTTTCAAGGAAAGACGAGTAGTAGGAATCCATATAATTATAGGAACTAACCGCATAATCGTCCTGAGCGACCTTCAAATGGTGTAAAGTCTTTTCTCGATCCTTCTCAGAAGCCCAGATGCTCACAGCAAGCTGGAAGTGATTATAATCGTTGTAATTTCCCAAATCAACGGCGATTTGTAGTAGATGTTTCGCCGCATTATACTTCTTCGACCACACCAGACAACAACCAATATTGTGAGCAGTGCAAATAAGCTCGTAAAGATTTACAGGAAAACCTGCATCCAGTTTTTTCAACTCTCCTTCAATAAATGCGTTCGTTTCCGTATAGACTTGATCGAAACGATCCCAATCTTCCTGTTTACTATACAACAGAAGTCGATTCTCTCTCACAGCTAACCAGAACCTAAAATAAGTCCGCCAACCGGGTTTACCATTAGCGCGTTCTAACTTTTCTATTTCGAGAAGTGCCGCATCTATCTGGTCGTTTTTTCGTAATATGTCCCCTCCGATTTGCAGAAAATCGCAACGACTGTACTGGCTCACTTCAGGGTTCTCTAAGCGTTCAGATGCCTCATTATAAAGTTGAATCCAGTCATCAATACGACCTTCTGCTTTCCAACATCCGGCAGTGCTCAGATTAGAAATAGTTCTTAACACATGCTTTTCTGACTGCTTGCATGCCCAACGGTAAAGACGCGTCTGTTCCTCAATAGCTTCTCGATTTCTCCGAAGAAAAGCGAGACTATTGACTAATCCCTTATGCGACCAATAACGCTCCGTATCATCCGGCGCGACATCCATATACTTACGGAGTAGAGGTACCCGTTTTTCCATTCCAAGTTTTCCCATATAGGAGGATATCTCATCAACAACAAGATGCACCAACTCAGGTGTGATTTCCCCCTTAAGTGCATTGTCAATCTCGTTGGATGCCTCCTTAAGAATAGCCTCTCTTGATGCAGGGTCAGATTTTACTTGTTCCATGAATGCATCGAACTTGCCACGAATATCTTTCAATTTATCAGACATAATAATATCTCCTTTGGAACCCGCCCGAATCTCGCGAATTGTGGGTTCATCCTTCTTCAACCGCTTTCGGGCGCGGTGGAGCCGACTCTTGACGGTGTTCGGCGATACACCCAAAAGCTCGCTAACGTCTTCGCAGGTCATACTATCGAGATAGTGAAGCGTTACAACGCTCCGTTCACCCTCCGGCAACTTTTGAAGGAGACCTTCGACGACTTCGCGTTGCTGTTCATTCGCGAATTCTTCTTGTTGTTTCGCGCGATATTGCCCATAAGCCAGTTCTTCTAATTCCTCTGGCGGCATTGCATCTAATGATTCCATCGGAATCCGCTTCTTTTCAAACCACGCGAAACACTGATGAGCGGCAATCACATAAAGCCATCCAGCAAACGTATTCGGGTTTTTCAGCGTCTGCAGTTTTTCGTAAACTCTGAGGAATATATCTTGCGTGATTTCTTCAGCAATATGGAAATCACCGACTTTCCGGCGTACGAACGCGTGGACCGGTTTTTGGTATTTCCGCACAAGCGTGCTGAAAGCAGACTCGTCACCTGCCAACGTCCGTTCAATCAATTGCACGTCCTCATTTTTCATGCACCACCTCCAAACAAAAACGTGTTGTCTTTCAAAATGTTAAGATAGGTATCCGCGGCGGAAAGGTTGCATAAAATGCAAGATTTAGAAAAAATTCTATAATTAAAGTAGGGAAAATTTGAAATAGTAAAAATATCGCGAGCGCAGCTCGCTCCTACAGAAAGAAGGATAATATCGCGAGCACAGATCGCTCCTACAGCAAGAAGGTATCGAAAGATATCGCGAGCACAGATCGCTCCTACAGCAAGAAGGTATCGAAAGATATCGCGAGCACAGATCGCTCCTACAGCAAGAAGGTATCGAAAGATATCGCGAGCACAGATCGCTCCTACAGCAAGAAGGTATCGAAAGATATCGCGAGCACAGATCGTTCCTACAGCAAGACCATGCCAAAACAATAATCGCGAGCACAGCTCGCTCCTACAGAGAGAGGATACCCTGCCAACACAGGTTCGGATTAGACCGCTAAGCGAGGGACAGTGATGGTTTTCCATTCGACTGCTGTGCGTCCCGCCATGTCGACGGTTGCGGCGCGAAGGCGGTAATTTCCGGGGTGCTTCAGGCTAAAACGAATCTCTACTTCGGTTGCCGATCCCGTTCGATGGATACGAATTTCGGATTGCTCTCTGTTCAGAAAACGGTAATCTTCTTCCTCCGGTCCGAACAATTCCCAGAGTACCTTCTCGTTATTATAGATACCATTTTCGTCTGCGCCGCGTGTGTAATAGACTCCGGCAGATCCTTCGGTTACAGTCGCATAGGCATGGACTTGAACGGGTGTTTTACCTTGCGGAATAGACACATCAACGGTCAGTTTGGGTGGGATACCGTTTGGACGGGTTGGTGTTCTCGTGCCTTCGTGTAAAACTGTCTGATCATTTTCAGTTACCTCTACCTTGCCGTCCTCTCGAATACGGACGACTTCGCGATAATCGGACAACTTGAGATCTTCTAAATCCCATAGAAGGTCAAAGGCAACACCCAATCGGATGGCTCTCTCGATTTCGGTAAAAAAGTTGTGCATCACCGTTCGATATTTGACTCCCTCTCTATTACACCGTTCTAAATTGAGTTCGCCTAAGCCCCAGAGATTACCCCTTCCCATCTCAACATGCCCCAGATTGTAGCCCGGTGGTAGGAGAATAACTATTTCCGCCGCGGCGCGTAGTTTGTCAAGATTCCTATGTGGATGGCTTTCAACATGGGCACTTAGATTTCGTGAGAGTGCAAGGACTTCGCTGTAAGGCACACAAGCGAGTTGATAGTTATCCCAGTAGTGGAAATGCCGTGCGCCTAAATCGTAAGCGTGTGTCTGCAGCCAGAATGCGTCGGCGCGGTGTACCTGTCCGTAGATGCTCATGCCCCAATTTTTATCGGTTTGTCTTGCGGCACCTCGGAGGAATCCGTAAAGGATACTCGCCAGATTTTTCGGGTTGTCTATCGGGATTTGGCATCCGTAGGTCATATTCATTTCGGGGAGTGTCCGCATCGTCCCGACGCGACCGGGTGGCTCAAAGACTATCGCGGCAGGTGTCTCCGTGTTTCCCTCTGACAGTTCATATCCTGCTGAGCTGATCATGGTTTCCCAGACATAGAGATTCTGCTGAAGAAACTTCATGTTCCCCAAGTCCACGTCTGAATGTGCTTCTAACCCTTTGCATAGTCGTGTAGGTGCACCGTCGTATTTAGCGGTATGGAAGTAGTCTTGAAACGCCTCAAATGCGATTTCCGGTGTCAACGCTTTCCGAAATGCTGGATCTGCTTCCAGTTTGGGTCTAAGTACATGGTCGCGTGTGCAGACAGCGGGTTCATCCATGAAAATCGCGGGACCGAGATAGTTGCTTCGGTAGAGACATTCAGGATAGCCAAGTGCAGCTGCATCAATTCCCCAATAAAAGACGTTACGGCTTTCAACCCACTCAACCTGATCCACATCAACGCGGACACAGTTGATACCCGCCGCAATCATCTCGTCGTAATCGGCTGCTGTGAGAGGTATAAGTTCATAGTCGGACATATCGTAGCGTCGCGTTTCGTCCTTCTGCCTTGTGTTGCTCGGCGGTCCGATAAGGGCATCGGGACGGAGAGAAAGCAGCTGCGCGTCCGGCGGTTCAGCAGCTCCTTGCGAACTGAACATAGCCGCGAGCTGATAGGTGTGCCCGAGGTATTTTACGCGCTGTGGGTGGAAGCTGTTCGGTGTCGTGTTGTCAGCACATTTGGGGAAAAGATATCGCCACGCCCCGAGTCCGGGCAGGACAGGTTTTCCAGTGAATCCATCGTGGAATTCCAACGGAATGTCATCGCCGATCTGTAGAATGTAGCGATCGGTGGCTGCCCGGGCTGTCAACAGATCTTCAGCGGGGGCACTTTCGGTGAGCAACCAGACTGCGAATTCTTCACCGCTTGCTTTTGTTGCACGTAAACACATCCATTGATACACGACCCCTGCTTGTTCCTCAATTGGACCGTTTGCCAAGGTCAACGTTTTCACAACGGTACTGAGAAGTTCATTGTAACTTTCATGATGGTACATTACAACTTGTCCTGGCTCACCAAGAGGATATGACCGGCGTGTCTGCATTGTAGCACCTCAGCGTACATCTAATTCGCTTAGGATCCGTTCAACTATCTGTTTTCGCTGCCCCTGAACTGCAGGCTGTTCCAATTCATAAACTTCATCCGAAATCAGGTGTTTATGGGTTTCGATGGGGAGGGCACTGTGCGATCCGTTATCAATATAACGGTTGAAGATGGTATAGCGGGGATAGATTTCCGTCCAGCGTCTTCCGCCGTGATAGAGTGCTTCCGTAAAGATAACACAGTCGCCAGCGTTGACAGGGACGTTGATAACCGTAGGCGGTCCGTCGTAAATTGAGAGGCTCTTTGGTGGATCAAAGTTGCGTTTATGGCTCCCCGGTAGACAGACGAAACCTGTCCCTTCTGATACATCAACTAAGGAGGTGCCAGCATTAAGGAAACCTGCTCGGGGTCCAGATTCGTCCACACTATAATCTTGTCCGGCGGCATGGAAGTGGATGTCATCGGAGGTTGTGTAGTTCTTGGTTAAAGCACAGTCAACGAGACACGGTGTTCTTCGTGTCAGGGCAATAATCACACGCATAATCTCTCGGTTGAGCACAAGCCGTTGGAATACCGGATCACCGTATTGGATATGATTGATCCAATGCGCAATCGTTGGTGAAGCCTTACCGGTACGGGAAGTGGACGTGAGCGGTGGTGGCAATTCATCAAGAGGCGTTTCGTGCCATCGGTTACCGAGTTCAATCATTCGTTCAATATCCTCAGGTGGAACGACTTTAGGGAGGATAATGAATCCGTGGTGATCAAAGAACCATTTTTCGTGAGGTGTTAGCATTCAAATTCCTTTTACGGTTGCTGTTAACGTAAGGCTACTGTGCTGTTTTCAGATCCCCCCAAACGACAGGCAGTTTCTTGGTTGCCTCAACGGATAGTCCGATTTCAAAATTCTGGTTTACTTCGTCTTCAGTGAGAGGTCGGTTGTAGATACGGACTTCATCAATGATGCCGTTGTAAAACCTTTCTGCTTCGCCGCGATTATTTCCCGCGCCAAGGTAGACAGGTTCTATGAACGGGATAAAATCGCCGGGTTCCCATCGGCTATGCCTACTGAGCCATTGCCGTTTACCGTCTATAAAGATAGCTCTTTCTCGCCATTCGTGTCCGTCTTCATCTACATAAGGCGCGCCGTTTATATAAACAAGGTGATGCCATTCTCCATCTGAAATCGGGAACCGCCATCCAGAGGTTGAATTCATGCATCTACGTGCTCCTAATTTATGAGTGAGATAAAAGCGAATGATGTCCTTATCGAAACTAACGCTATCATCGTCATTTATTATACGGTTTTCAACAAAATTCCCTGGTTTCAGTCCCAATTTGGCAAAAATGGCGGGTTTCGCCCATCCATTGAGATCAATTCCCCACCCCATACCACAGTCCGGACCTCCGATTTTGATGACCGGTGGATCACGGTCCGCAAAGTCAACATCTCGGACTTTGAAGAGCGTGGTCCAGAGTTTTTCTTTCAGGTTGGTTTTGACCCAAGCTTCAAAGGTAGACGTACCGACCTGACTCCCAAAATCACCGAGGTTTGTCAGGTTCACATAATCGTCAGAGCCATCAAATTCCAGAGCACCGTTCACTCGACCACGAACTTTCCGTGCTCCTACTCTTTTCCCATTATTTTCGCCCCAGACATCTTTGACTATGTCGCCATCAATGTCCTGCCGGTCAAACGTCCAGTAACTTACGAGTCCATCTGTCACCGGTGCCGTGTTCCCGTTATGGGAAAACATAGTAATCGTAAATGTGAATGTAAGGAGAAAGATTAGTTTTTTCATGGTAACTGCTCCTTTGAATTCGCAGAAGTCGCGCGGTAAGGTATACCTATACAATGGACACTTATGGAATCTGCCTTCAAATCTTTTTGATAGGCAGATTATATCATTCTCTAACGTTTTTATGCAAATCTAAATTTGGAGAAGTTAGGGATTATATAGCGACCTATCTAATTTCATCCTATCATTGTGTTTTCAGGTTGCCCCAAACGATAGGCAGCTTCTCGGCAGCCTGAACGGACAAACCGATTTTCGATTTGAAGTTTCGGGTTACTTCGCCAGCGGTAAGGGGTCGATCATAAATGCGGACTTCATCAATGGTGCCAGGGAAATGTCGGCTGACGGCACCTCGATTATTCCCCGCACCGATAAAGATGGGTTCTACAAATGGAACAAAATTGTCAAGTTCCTTTGCGTCGCCGATGATAATTTCTTGTGGCTCGCCATCCATATAAATGCTGACTTCGGCTTTACCAGCATCCACAATTGCGAAAACGATATGGTGCCATTGCCCATCGGAGATCGGAAATTCGATTTCAACGGCGATTGCGGTACAGCCCGCTGCCGATTGCTGGCGGACGTAGTAGTGAATGATACCTTCAGCAAATGGGAACCCGGCTTGCGCGCTCCGGTTGGGCTCGATTGCCCATGCCATATTGCAGCCTTGGTCAAGGACCTTGAAGAGGGTTGTCCAGTCATTTTTAAACGGAATTAGTCGTTTTGGACTTGCAAAAAGTTGTTAGAAACCGCGATGAACCCTTGTAAATAAAGGGTTTATGTGATACAATATAGATAAGAAAATAGGGGATTGTGAGTCCCCTATCGAACCCAAAAAAGCGGGTGGCTTTTCTTGATTCCCCTTATCTGATTATTTTATCAGAATTGACTCAGGAAATGCAACCCCTAAAATAATAGAGGAGCATTTTCTGATGGATGTGATCAAGATTATGGAGATGTTTCCAACGCAAGAGGCTTGTATTGCGTATTTAGAACGTCTCAGATGGCAGGGATCCCCAGAATGTCCACATTGTGAGTCTACACACGTCAGACGCCGGACCGAACACGCTATAGGACGTATTGGACGCTGGAATTGCCACGATTGCCGATCCTCGTTCAAGGCAACACACGGAACACTCTTTCAAGGGACGAAGATACCGCTTCAGAAATGGTTTCTCGCTATCTCGTTGATGGCGAATGCGAAGAAAAGCCTCTCAAGTTGTCAACTCTCACGCGATTTGGGGTTACCACAAAAAACATGTTGGCGTCTAATGATGAGTATACGCGCAGAGATGGCGAAGGATAACGTCTTACTACAAGGAATTGTTGAGGCAGACGAAACCTATATCGGTGGCAAACGCAAGAAAGACTACGATAAAGAGGTTGGCGAACCCCGTAAACGCGGGCGCGGCACAGCGAAAGATGTCGTGCTTGGTGCCGTCGCAAGAGGCGGGAAAGTTGTCGCTGAACTTGTTGAGAATGTCAAGGGTAACACAATCGCTGAGTTTATCAAGACGTTTGTGAAAATAGACGATGCCGAACTCTATACCGACCAATATAAAGGCTATAACTCTATCGGTAAAGAGATGAAGCATGAAACGATGAACCGGAGTCAGAAATGGGAGCCTGATGGGATACATACGAACACAATGGAAGGTTTTTGGTCTTTTGTGAAGCGTGCGTGGTATGGATCGCATCACCACTATTCAACACAATACACGCCCCTGTATCTCGCAGAGGCGTGCTATAAATACAACTACCGCGATGAAAATATCTTCGCGAAGTTTCTCACCGAAAGTATGAGCGGTGAAATCTGAAAAAATGAAAAATTCCAAGTCCAAAACGACTAATTCCGTTTTTAAAACTGGTTTTCATCCAAACCTCAAATGTAGATGTACCGATTTTCTCTCCAAAATCGCCGAGGTTCGTCAAGTTGACATAATCGTTGGCACCGTCGAATTCGAGTGCCTCTCCAACTTGTCCGTCCACGACTTGCGGATTACCGACTATTTTGCCGTCATTCTCACCCCAGACATCTTTAACTGTCCCGCCAGCAATGTCCTGCTCGTCAAACGTCCAATAACTCACGAGTCCGTCTGTCACGATGGTTTGTGTGTGTCCATTTTGGAGAGACACAGTGATAATTAGCGTGAATGTGAGGAGATAGATTAGGCTTTTCATAGCAACCGCTCCTTTAGGTGCGCGAAAGTCGCGCAGTAAAGTCCTGCCTATACAATAGACACTTATAGAATCTGCCTCCAAATATTTTTCATAGACAGACTATGCCATTAATTGTTTCCTGTTCTATAATTCTGTCTTCAGGGTTCCCCAGACGATCGGTAGCTTCTCGGCAGCCTGAACAGACAACCCTATTTTGGATTCAAAATTTCGGGTCACTTCATCTGCGGTAAGGGGACGATCGTAAATACGAACTTCATCAATGACACCGGGGAAATGCCGCTCGACGTTGCCTCGATTGTTCGCTGCACCGATATAGACGGGTTCCACAAACGGCATAAAAGTGTCGAGTTTCTTTGCGTCGCCGACAATAATCTCTTGTGGTTCACCATCCATATAGATGCTGACCTCGGACTCACCTGGGTCTATAATTGCGAAAACAATGTGATGCCATTTTCCATCGGAGAGTGGAAACTCAATTTCAACAGCGATAGCGTTACAGCCTGCCGCCGATTTCTGACGGACGTAGTAGTGAACAATGTCCGCAGCAAACGGAAACCCCGCTTTCGCGCTGCGGTTGACATCGATTGCCCATGCCATATTGCAACCTTGGTCAAGGACTTTGAAAAGGGTTGTCCAGTCATTTTTGAAACTGGTCTTGACCCAAGCTTCAAACGTAGACGTACCGACCTGCTCTCCGAAATCGCCGAGGTTCGTCAAGTTAACATAATCGTCAGAACCGTCAAATTCGAGTGCTTCCCCAACTTGTCCGTCAACGACTTTCGGATTACCGACTATTTTCCCGTCATTTTCACCCCAGACATCTTTAACCGTACCGCCGGCAATGTCCTGCTCGTCAAATGTCCAATAACTCACGAGTCCATCTGTCACGACTGGTTCGGTATATCCATTTTGGAGAAATGTGGTGATAATTAGCGTGAATGTGAAGAGATAGATTAGATTTTTCATCGTGCGTTGCTCCTTGCGGAAAGGTTTCCGCATCTATGAAAATCCGTGGTGTAGTTTTGAGACCCATAGTTTGCTAAAATCCTTGAAGTCATTATAACATCTTTGGTGATTTCTTATCAAATTTATTTCGATCTTAAGTTGATACTTGTAAGTTATGTTGAAAATTGGTAAAATGAAGCCTATATCGCATTGTAATACCATTTCTAATATATTATGTTTCATTTACGGAAGATATTTCGTAAATAAAGTGCTATCCGTATAAGAAACCCCCTAAATCCCCCTTATCAGGGGGACTTCTGGAGACGACCTGTTATGAAAACCATACAAATAGAAATGGTATAAGTTACGCCAAAAGATAGAGGAGAAAAGTTTATGCCGAAAATGATGGGTGCTCGATTTATTGCTGAAACTGTTCACGGTTACGGGATTACGCACGTTTTTTTTATGCCGTATATCGGACCGCGGGCTTTGATGGAGATGGAAAATCTTGGTATTAAGCGGGTTCAGACGCACGGTGAGAAAGCGGCGGCATACATGGCTGATGCGTATGCTCGCGTGAACCGTAGCCCAAGCCTCTGTATGGCACAATCGGTTGGGGCGGTTAACCTCGCCGCGGGGTTACAAGATGCCTATCTCGCCTGCTCACCAGTAATTGCCCTGACGGGTCGGGAGAACCTAATCAATCAACAACGACATGCCTATCAAGAGGTGGATCACGTTAATCCGTTTTCTGCGGTTACCAAATATAGTGCTTATGTCGGGACACTGGAACAGCTTCCGTTCTATCTACGCCAAGCGTTCCGTTCAGCAACAACAGGGACACCGGGACCTGCTCATCTCGACTTGGAAGGTATCGCAGGGTCAGCAGTTATTGATCGCGAGGGTGAATTTGAGGTAATCATCGAAGATACATTTGCCCAATTACCACCGTTCCGACCAGAGGCAGAAACGGAAAAAATAACGGACGCTATCAGACTGCTCACTGATGCGAAACGACCTATTATTGTGGCGGGTGGCGGTGTAACGGCTTCGGACGCACGAGCGGAACTTATGGCACTGGCAGAAAAACTCTCAATCCCAGTGGCGACCTCCTTGAATGCAAAGGCAATGTTCCCCAGTGACCATCCACTGGCGGTAGGCACACCCGGTTCATACTCGCGAGCATGTGCGAACCAAGCTGTCTGTGAGGCAGACCTCGTATTCTTTATTGGAAGTCATACCGGGGGACAGGTGACCAACGGGTACAAGATTCCACCTCAAGGGACTCCGATTATACAACTCGATATTAACCCAGATGAACTGGGACGGAATTATCCGATTCGGTTGGGGATGCAGGGAGATGTAAGGAATACACTGCGCCGGATGATTGAAACAGCAGAAACCATATCCCAACGGACGGAATGGGTTAGTCGTGTGCAGGAATTAGTGAAGAACTGGAAAGAGAGCGTTAGCGAGAAAGTGAATTCGGAACGGTTGCCGATGCTACCGGAACGGTTGTGCCGTGAACTGACTGATTATCTTCCATCAGATGCGATCCTCGTGTCCGATACGGGGCATTCTGGTATCTGGACTGGAACGATGATTGACTTTAAACATCCCGATCAGAGTTTCATACGGTGTTCAGGTTCGCTTGGGTGGGGAGTACCCGCTGCAATGGGTGCCAAGTGCGCGCAACCGAATAGACCGGTGGTCTGTTTCACGGGTGATGGCGGTATCTGGTATCATATAGCGGAACTGGATACTGCGATGAAAAGCGGGATTAACGCTGTCATCGTTGTGAACAATAATCACTCGTTGAATCAAGAGCAAGGTGGTGTTGAGTCGGTTTATGGCGGACGGACATCTGGATCCGATGAACTTTGGCTGTTCCCGGATGCAGATTTTGCTAAGATGGCAGAATCAATGGGGTGTTTCGGGATTACGGTGAACAAGCCGAGTGAACTTGCGAGTGCGTTGGATCAGGCACTTGCTTCGGGGAAACCCGCGGTTGTGGACGTGAAAACGCATGTGGAAGGGATTGCGCCGCGGACGTGGATGCCTTCGTAAAGGTAAATTATGCGGTAGTGCGATGTCTCCGGGGATCGCGCTGCCTACACTTTAAGGGCAAAGATCATTTTTCAATAAACGTTTATGCCCTTTCGTTTGATAAACTCTTCCGGCTCATGTAAAAAGTATGTGCGATTGTTTTTGATGAACGCAATGGCCACGCGGGTTTAAATTTCTAATTAGCACTCATTCTTTACATGAGCCACTCTTCCTTGTGTCACATGATCTTTAAAATCTCTGATTAGTCTTCTGTCGCTGGATACCAAAACTTTCGCCTGGGCAGTGAGGGCTAATGCAATAATATGTTCGTCATCCGATACTACTCTCCCACTGAGTTCATTTTCTCTTTCTTCTACGTCCTGAACTGACACCAATTTGAGTTTATTTCTTCTTTGCAATTCTCTCCTCAACCGGTAGCCCCCACCTTTATCCCATTCTTTTCTAAATTTCTCGGTGTCAGAGTAAACGATTTTACTGTTTTTCCTCTCCAACCACTGTCGTACAGGTTTCATATCCTCATTCGCTGAGTCATTAAAGTCACCAATGCAGTTAGCATCCAAAATAACACACATATTAATTCTCAAACCCCATGAGCCGGTTAGTTTCTTTCAGGAAAAATTTTTCATAATGTGATGGAACTCCAGCCATGTTAGCCATCTTATCAAAAGTGATATTATGCCCCTCGACTATATTCCCTTTTGGTTCAAAGTATATTAGGGACACATCTTCGGGACGGATGTTGCCCTTTCTAATTTCAATACGTGCACGGTCAATCATATAGTCACTGTGCGTTTCAATGATGAATGACTGATCACCTTTGTTAGCCAATTTCACCAATAAAGAAGAAAATTCCGCCTGTGCTTTTGGGTGCAGGTGAACTTCAGGTTGTTGTAATAAGGAAAAAGACGACCGCGTAGTATGTTGATCATTCTTAGGAATACTGGGATTTAAAATCTGCACTAAAATTGGCAGAATTTGACTGACACTGTAACCAACATCAATAATATTTGCTTTAGGACCGCGCACCTTGACCTGTAGTTGGAATGGAGCCCCCAAGGAGCGTCCGAGGTTTTTTACGTCTATGTTCTCGAATAGCCCAGAATTCCTGCCAAACTCGACTAATTGTGTTTTCAATTCGTCCCAATTCTTTTTCTCAGTCGCTTCAATCCGCATTAAATACATAGGTACATCACTGCCTTCTGGATCATCAAACTCCCTTGTCGGATCATAAGTTCGTTTAGGACGTGAGCGAACTGGTGATGTACTAAACACTGACAAAGTTTTAAAGACATCCCACGGTCGATAGATGCTTTCTTCAAATTTTTCACTTGTTCTATCTAAATATCTCAAGAAGCAGGTTTCGCCCTGAGATTCATTCCTAAAAAAATAGGGATGGAGAAAAAGAGAGAAGCGAGGTTCATTCAATATATCAACACCACAAATTATTTTATATTGATTCTGTTTCTTGTCAAATGAATCTAAACGCGGTTCCTTCTTCGTTGTATCTTCAACCTGAATAACAATTTCACCATCAGCAAGTTTTATCGCTACCGAATTAATAGTAGGTTCTATTCCTTCGCCCTTCTCAACAAACTCAACCGTTGTCTGAATATCTTCATTATTGTGTTTATAAGTAAACCCGAGTTTAAAATTTTTCTCTTCTTTCTTGCTATTTCTGACAATATCCCTAAAGGTTCCCATGGAATAGGGATGGAAATTAAAATCCACTCCCTTACCGTGCAAATAATCCGCTAATACATGAAAACACGCCAATGCTGTGGTTTTACCGGTGCTGTTTTCGCCAACTAAAAAAGTCAGGGGACGGATTTCAAGCGTCTGACTTTCGCGGAAACAGCGGACCTCTTCCATTGTGAATTGGGTAATGCTCATGCTATCATCTCCACAACTTCATTGTGTTGTCAACATCCTGCTTAAATTCGGTTTTGGGATATGCTAATCTGCCATATTCTCAATACATCCCACCCATTATGGTAACACATACAATCAGAATCTGTCAAAAGAATTCACTGAGACATACGTCGGTTGAATTTTCAAAGATCAAGGGATTTTTCTACGAGTTTCACACACTACAGAACTTAACGAAAATAACGGTGGTTCTCAGAGCACTGCACAGGCTAACAGCCTATGCTACAGAAAATTGTCTAAAACTTAGTATCATTGATTTCGTTCTGCTTTGGGTTCTTCTATATGTTCAGGTTGGAGGATAGCGGAACTTTCCCTGTCGCCACTCTTTATAGATTAGAAAAACACCGAGTAAACATAAACATCTGTACACTAAGGGGTGTACCATGGCAACTGTCAATAAGAACTCCAAGGCACTCATATTCAGTATTCCTTCGTTCATCATTTTACCCTGCTCCCATCGCCACCAATCTGACTTAACAACTTGTTGAAAAATCAAACCAAAGATCTCATACGTAAGAAGTGTCGCGCTAATGAGTATCAAACCTTTTGATTTCGTCCGGAAACATAAAAATATCAGCAGCCCTATAAGAGCCAAGTGTGCAGCAATATTTAGACCGGCAAGGACATAAAGTATGCCAAACCTCCTTCAGACGTAAGTTGGGTTGTAACCGTATTAATTAGGACTTATGCAAACGCGATTTGGGAAGAAAGCGGACGCTTTGGATTCTGCAAGCAAAACCGTGAGAAGATAAGTCGCCGAGGCACGGTGACCTCGGCGAACAGACGCTTGCTGCGTAAGTCCTATTAATGTTTTTCTAATCTTCTTCCAACGCTGTTCCCAAGTATCGCTGTAAAACAGGAGATACATCTGTTTCTGCGCGGGTTCGCTGCTGGCGGAAACAGTCTGCTAAATTTCTACAGAAAGCGAGTAGGTGCTCTGGATCGTCGGTGTGCATTTGGTCGAAAAGGAGTTTGTATTTGGCGATGGTTGTGTGGGGTGGGATTGCGTTGTCTATAATTTGTTGACTGTTGATTCGTCCTCGAATGAGCAGATCTTCGCTGCACCATTCCAAATCAACAAGCGTCCAATCCGTCATATATTGGGTAATCGCTTCAACAATCGGATCATAATGAGGCGAAACCTTCCCACCAATCCAGCAATGAAACAGTTCATGCACAAAAAAATGGTATGCGAGATCTCGTTCTTGTTCTGCGTGACCATAGTTCTGCGGAAATTCACAGATAAATTTGGCTTCTATAGTGAAATCTTGAGCGGAATGTATCTGTTTGTTTATCTCGGCGCGCGCGCCTAAGTTATTAGGTTCACAGATTCGATCTTCGACTTCAATCACAGTATCCAAACCCGGTCCCATGAGTTTTTCAAACTCTTGATGCGCCTGCTCCAATAGTTCAAGAATCGTCTTAGGTTTCCATGGGCGGTTTACTTCTGCTTTATAGGTAAAATGTTCAGAGGATGCGCGGGCGACCCATTTTGTAGGATTCAGCGGCGAATCGTCATTAATTTTTGGGATTCTTTTCTTGCTATTCATCTTCTATAAACATGCCGCCCCTACGGGGCTAAAGAAGGGAAGCAATCCTTTTCTATAAAGATATCGTCCCTACGGGACTAAGGAACAAGAAATGACAGCACAGAGGTAGTACCCTTCCCCGTAAAAGGCGGGCCCGGTTAGAAAACAAATCTATCCTTCCTGGGCAAGCCCGGTTCGGTTAGAAACCTAACCTACCGGGCCTGGGGTGGAACCTATCCCTAATGGGATTCAGGATCTGGATTGCCTATTTTCAGGTCTGTAAACGGTTTTCCATCCGGATCGGTAATCCGTAGACAAAATTCCCACTTTACTTCCTCATTGCAGACCTTGACGAGGATACTATTTTCGCCGGGTTTGAGCGTTACAGGAACAGTATAGCGGTCCATTACTGCGCTATGTGCCCCTGTGTTTGTGACGACTTCTTTGCCGTTTAGAAATACTTTCCCTTGGTCGTCGCTGTCAAAACGGATTTGTGCTTCCCGTTCATCAGGTGAGGTAACAGTTGCGAACGCATAAGCGACACGCCAATTGACATCCTCTCCGAGGTCAATATAGCCGTTCAGGGCATCATCGGTGGTTTTTTGCCACTTCACCAAACCGTCTACACCGTTGTGTTCAGCGGTTGTGTCGATCTGTGTTGCATCTTCTGCAATGTATGCCGTGTCGTAACCGACTCCTTTGGTATTGTCAAACGGTCCGAGAATTAGCCATGAATCTTCAGTGATAACGCCTGTTTTTTGAACATACGTTTTCGCCTTCTCTGGCATGGCATTTTCACGGCAGAATTCCGCCAATTTAAGATTGACATCCGACCGATCCTTCAGATTGTTAGGCGCGGTATTCACCAAGGTATCCAACATTTCAACGTAACGTCCTTTGTCCGTAGCGTTCTTACCGGCTCGAGAAATCCACGAGGATAACCAGCGTCCAAACGCCTCCTGTTCCATGGTATTTAGGCGTTGTTTGAGCTGCTCTAATGCCTCTTCATACCGGTCATTAGCGACATACGCCTGCGCCAACGTCTCGGTGTACCTTGACCCCGACCCCATCTGTGATGCGCGTTCAGCATATTCCAATCCTTTCTCTGGCATGATACCTTTGTCGAGAATCTGCCTTGCAAGACTGCGATAGCCAGCAGGACTTTGTCGCCGGTTCGCGTTTTTCTGTTGGATCGTTAGCCACTCGGTGTATACCGTATTTGCTTTTTCAGCATCGCCTGCTTCTTTGTAGGCATCCCCTAACAATTCAAGTAAAACAGGACTTGTGTCCATTTTCGGTTTTAACGCTTCAAGGACAGCAATTCCGTTGCCTTTCTGATCTTTATCAGCGTAGAGTTTCCAGATGCCACGGATCGCGGCATCATGTTCACTATCTTCAAGGGAAGCATCCAATGCCTGACGATACACTGCCTCTGCTTCTGACAATTGATCTGCTTTCACGTGGGTTTGTGCCAATAGGTTGTACAGCTCATAAGAGGTCGGTTCAAGTTGAATTGCTTTTTGATATGCTGCAGCTGCCTGTGCTAACTGATCTGCATCTGCAATAGTTACAACGGAGCGAGTGTAAGGTTCCAGTTTGGCACCGCCGACCAGTTTACCACTGTTCTGGTTAGATGATACATTGAGGACATGCCCTTCCGTTTCTTCATCGAATTTCCAGTAGGCGACTAAGCCGGGTTCGTTCCCTTTCAACTGAGCATTCATGTTGGCACGAATCTCAGCCTTAGTCAAAGCGACATTCCAGACAGAAACCCCATCAATTTGCCCTATAAATGAGGCGTGTGTTGTCTGCTCTTCTTCATGTGAACCGCCGATTCGGACTGGCAGGCTGCTTTCATAAATGTTTGGATTCCCTCTAAAATCCCGGCTTCCGACTTCAGTACCATCAATAAACAGTTTAATGATATTGCTTGGCGCATCAATGACACCGGCGATGTGGTGCCATCTGTTGAGTGTAATTGATCCCACAGGTGAAAAGGCAGTCTTTTCCGGTTCACCGCTTGGTGATGAAGCGAACTGAATTCTACCATCGTCTCGTAGCCAAAGTGCGTAGCTGCGGTTGCTGATTTCGGGTGTCCGCTTGTCCCCCTTGTAAAGGATAGGCGTATACCTGCTCGGAAAACCGGTCGGTTTGATCCATGCGGTCACGGTTACCTGTTGGTTAATATTGTTCAGCGCAGCACTATCCGCAATTTCCACAAAACTCCCGTCCCCAGGCAAGTTGAGCGCTGTATCCTCAACAACTTCATCTGTCTGACGCTGTTTTTGGTAGAGATCGCCAACTTTTTTGTGCCACTGTGCATCATCAGGCTGCAGTTCGCTGAGTTTCTGGTATTGTGCGATGGCTTCGTCAACCTGGTCGCTTAATTCGTAATTTTCAGCAAGAGCGAAGCGTGCATCCAGGTCATCAGGATTTTCCTGAATTTTCTGTAGCTGCTCGGGAATCTGCTTTTCATGGAGGTTCCCCTCTATGAAAGCTTGGCGTATTCCCTTCTCTGCCATTTCTCGCATTTGATCAAATCTGGCGAGGTTCGCCATCTGTTTATACGCGTCAGCGGCTTCCTCGTAGCGTTTTGCGCCGAGGTAACTTTTCCCAAGAATATCGTATAAATACTCCGATAACCCAGAAATGCCGCCCCCATCTGTGAGCTTACAGCTATTGCGTCTTCAGCGAGTTTGATTGCCGAGTCGTAGAGTTCCCCCTCAACACAGATGGACGCGAGTGTCATGAGTAATAACATATCGAATTGCGCGCGGGGATTGGTTGAGATTGCTACCTCAGCCTGACTGAGCATCTCTTTTGCGAGATCTGGTTGGTTGCTTTTCTGCAGCGCAGCAGCGGCATAGAAAAAGCTGCGGGTGTTGCCGGGCTGTGCTTTGCAGAGTGCCTGATATGCTTCAGCCGCCTTTTCATGATCGCGGGCATTCCGATGAATTTCAGCAACCATTTCAAGAACCGCTGGATTCTTTGAATCCTTTTCGAGTTTGTTCTTAAAAATAGTTTCCAACTGCTCAAGTTTTCCCTGATTTTTATAGGCATTAATCAGGGTCTCGCGTGCCTTATCTCCACCTGACATAATTTTGACACCAGATGAACTCGTACTGATAGAGACACTACCCATTGGAGTAGACTGAGACTCGTTTTCATAGAGTTCTATTGCCAAATCGTTATCGCCAATCTGTACGTATAGTTTCAGCAACTCGTTGGTGATGTTAGTTCGATAGTAACTTTGTGTCGTCAGGTCCAAAGCCTTCTTATATGCCTCAATTGCTTTCTCAAATTCACCGGCGTTACGGTAGTCTTGTGCGCGCTCTCGTTGCATCTCAAACGTTATTGTGCCAGCCTCTTCTGCCTGTTTTAGCATCTCTTCCAACTTACCCTGCCGGCGGTAGACGCTCATGAGTTGCCGTTCAATGCTCTGACGTTCCCACTCCTGCCCAGTATATTGGATGGCATCCTTGAACGCTTTTTCAGCTGCATCCAGATCATCTTTACGGAGATAGAGTTGCGCTAATTGCCGATAGGATTGTCCATCACTGGCATTAAGTTCAACCGCTTTTTTATATGCCTCAATGGCATCGTCAACCTGGTCTTCGGCAGCGTAGAGTTTCGCAAGGCGCGCATAGTGGATACCGTTCTCTGTATCCGCCTCGATGTATTGCTGTGCGAGTTCAAGTGCTTCGGGGGTTTTGTCAGCAGCTTGGTAGGAATCAACGAGTCCATCTTGATACTTCGAGTTCTCGGGATCTACGTCAAGCAACGCTTTCCAAGTATCTACTGCCTTATCGTGCTTCTTTTGACGTGAATAGAGACTTGCGAGCTGGGCGCGTGACTCAAGGTCCTCAGGCATCACCTCTGCAAGCTGCTCGTAAATTTCTATCGCCTTTTTGATTTCGTTCTGCTGGACATACTGTTGTGCTAACGTCCGCTGCATCCCGACGTTGAACTTCTCCGTTTTTTCAGGTGTGACGGTTGTTTTCGTCAACCCATCGCGTTGTTGTTTGATTTGCATCAACTGTCGCTGTGCCTGCTCACGGTTCCATTGTTGCGTTGAGAAATCATTGACGATTTCTGTGAAGAGTGCCTCAGCCTCGTCCCACATTTCGTGTTGCATGTATGTGTTTGCGACCGCTTCTTTCTCATACCCACCCATACTGCGCAGCAAGCGGATGGTCCCCATCCTACGGAATGTATCTTGCGCCTTCTGTTTTTCACCCTGCTTGGCGTAAGCTGTGCCGAGTTTTTGATAGGTTTCGGAAATGTGCCGTGAATCTTGTGTACCGATTTTCGTGATTGCCGACTCAAGGAGGCGAATTTCACGGTCTCTGTCGTTCGCGCCTCGGTAAGCGTCCGCGAGATTATTCAACCAGTGTGCGTCTGCCGATACCGAAGCATCAAGGAGTTTGTCAACGAGCGTATCTGACCCTTCAAGGTCGTCCGCTGCAATCTTCATTGAAGCGACGAGGTAGAGGAGCGAGGCGTTGTCTGATTTCTCAGCAAGTTTTTCTTCATATTCCGTTAGCAGTTCCTCTATTTGATCTGATGCTTTGTAGAACTCAGTCAATTTTGATACAATTTCTACCTGTACGTGTGGGTCTTGCGATAGCGTTGTATCTTTTACTTCCAGTTTTTCGCGCAGGAACTGGATCGCCTTTTCACGTTCACCTGCAGCGACATAAGCGGCAGCTAAAGCAGTATATGTATAAGGCTGGTTCGATTGCACGGCAATGATCTTTTCGTAGAGTTCGATCGCCGCTTTCGGGTTATTGTTTTCGAGACACTGACTCGCCACACTTTGCGCAAAATTGTTGCCGTAGTTTATGCCAACAGATGGAACGATCATATCCTTCGCGAGCGAAACGAGTTCATCAACTTTTCCAGCGTTAAAGAAAGTCTGCATGACCTGATAATAGTTGTAACCGAGTGCGTTCGGATTCTCCTTGAGGAGTACCATATATTGGGTTACAGCATCGCTTGCCTTCCCGCGACGTTCTAACATCTGTGCGTATCGCTGGCGTGTCATGCTGTCCTTAGGACGCAGCGTGAGTGCTGCTTCGTATGCTTCAGACGCTTTTGTTACCTGATTCGTCTGTTCATAGAATGTTGCCAACCTGACTTGCGCTTGAAACGAATTCGGATCCTTCTGGGCAGCTGCAATCAATTGAGGTTCACGTTCACGGAGTCCTTTTGAACGTCCAGCGGTCTGTACGACTCGCTGCATGTCCCACCAGTGCAACGTCCGTCCGTATCGGTCGCGCTGGTTGACGAACCGCATCGCGCGTGCAGCAATACGCGAGGCATCCTGTCCTCGTCCTAATTCCTCTAAATGTCGGCTCAAATCCACAAGGAAATTCGGGTCGCGTTCGCCCATCGCCAGCATCATCGCTTTTTTGGCAATAGCAATTGCGTATTGCGTAAGCCCGTTCTGTTGGAGTATTTGCGAGAATTGATAAAGTTCTCGAGCCCCACTGGGTGAATTTAGTACTTTCGTTACCAGTTCACGCACAGCGACGGTATCGCCTATCTGCGCCGCAAGCTGCAGCGTGAGTTCATAGTACTGCTTGCGGTTTCTCGGGTCTGTTTCAACGAGTCCGGCAAGCAATTCGAGTGCGGTCGCTTGTTGTCCCGCCTGAATAGAGGCAAAAATGGTGTTTAGTTTGAGCGTGAGATCTTCAGGGAATTCCTTTTGCAGTGTGGAGAGTACCTCCTGCGCTTTGTCGCGCTGCCCTGCCCACCAATAGCAATAACTGAGTGCCAAACTCGGATAGATGCGATCTCTGCCTGTTGTACTATCTAACTCAGTCTGCAATTTCTTGTATAGCGTTTCCTGATGATTGTGGGTCCACAACAGACTGAAAACCTGCTGAAGGTACTGCAAACGGTTTCGATCGTAGTAAGTCGTTGGCGATGGATAGCTTGTCTGTAGGGGTGTGTAACCAGAATAAGAACGATTCGAGTATGCTAAGGAGGCGACACGCCGGGCATTAGTTGCTTGCGGTTTGGTTCGTTCAAAGAACGTCCAGCACAGTGCAACTCCTTTGTCAATCTGTCCTTCACGCATATAAGCAGCGGCGAGACTTTGATAAATATCTATATATTGCCGCCACAGCTGCGGTGCGGCGGATAGCTGACCGATAGCTGACAGTTGAGGGTTCTGTGATGACTGTTGTGTCATCGGGAGTCCCGGGACTGGCAGTTGCGCGAGGATCTTCTCAGCAGCATCTGTTTTCCCCATCTGTGCAAGGGTATTAACGATCCGCGCACCGGTGCTGAGGTCAGTCACCTTTGCGCTTTCAAGTTCCATCACTAATTTTTCGGCATCTTCCTTCCGCCCCTGCCGATAGAAGTCGCTGGCATATCGCGCGATATACCAGAGCCGTGCTTCAGGGGTTAACGCAGTCATTTCATCAAGATATTTTTTCAAGGAATCATAACTAAGTCCCTGTCTCATTGATTGCGCGAGCCGCATGCCTTGATAGACGGGATCGTTAGGCGAGGCGGCAATGAGTCGATCAATTGTCTCTATCGTCTTGTCGGTATTTCGGGTTAAGATATAGACCTGTGCCAACGTTTCGAGTATTTTAATGTTTTTCGGATCGGCATCAGCCTGTGCTTCAAACTGCTCAATGAGTTGCCCCAATTTCCGCTGCTGTTGCGCGAGTGTTGTTATCTGTACGAGTGCACCTGCTTGTGCTTCCTCAAAGTTTTTCGGTACCCACTGGCGTTGCCTTCCGCTGCTGAATCCAAAAGATTGTCTCTGAATTTCCATGACAAGCGTTTGTGGGAGATTGAATTTGTCTCTGCCCATTCCGGGAGGGCCCGATGTTGTGCGAGGCGAACTTGTCATGGCGTTCTGTGTTGCGTTCTGAGTCGGTTCTGACATGTCAAGAACCTTTTGGAAGAATGGACGTGCTCGGTCAAATTCGTTCATCTCAACCAACGCTGCACCGATTTGATACAGAGCAATATGTGCGTTCGGACCCGTTATCTTTTCTGCTGCACGGTCAAGCACAGAAATCGCCTCATCCAGCAGCCCGTGCTGAATCAGCAAGGTCGCGAGTTTAATCTCTGCCTCAAACGGTTGATTTTTGGTATAGAGTAACTTCGTCCATGCCTGAATTGCCTCCTGTTCCCTTCCGACATCAAATAATAATTCGCCGAGTCGCTGCCGATGGGTAGGATTGGGTTGTGCTTTGACAAGTCGCTGCTGATAGGTAAGCGCGTCCTGCGTATCACCGAGGTCAAGACTGATTTTGACGAGTTGTGCCAAGAGGTCTGGATTTTCGCGATCCCTGTCTAATGCCCGTGCGAGTTGGAAACGTGCGTTCGATAAATCGCCTTCCATTTTATAGAGTTCCGCCAATGCGACGACGGGACCTACACTCGCTGTATTCGTTTTCGAGATCTGTTTCAACCTTTCTTCCAACTCGCCGCGCCGTCCCAAGTCGTAATATACTTCAGAAAGCGGTTTGACAAAGGCGAGCTTGTCGTTGACACTTGTGCTTAATTCCCAGCACCGCCAGTATTGTTCAAGTGCCTGTCGAGGGTTACCGGAAAGTTTGTAAATTTCAGCAAGTTCGGAACGGATATTGGTAGCATCTGGTCGAAGGCGAATTGCCTGCTTGAAGCTGTCAATAGCGGTCTGATAATCCGCAGCCTGCGTAGCGATCTGTGCAAGCATCTGATGCCCTTCAGGGTTGCGCGGACTGTGGGCAACTGCTTGTTTCGCTGCATCCGTTGCAGCATCAAAATCCATGACTTCAAGATGCGAACGCGCAATGTTTGTATAATACTCGCGTGCATTCGCGCCATCGACTTCAATCAGAGAGGTATAGATAGCGTTGGCATCGTCACGCCGTCCCTGTAACGTGTAAACCTCTGCGATCCAACGGTTAACAAGAACGTCATTGGGTTCGAGAGCCTTCGCCTTCATAAGCACCTCAAGCGCGTAGGTGGTATTGCCTAACTTAAGGTACATCTTAGCGAGTTGCTTGTATTGGGTGAAGGCATCAGCAGGTGCAGTGTCTGGTTTTTCAAGTTCCGCTTCCAAAGCACTAATTTTCTCAACAAGCGTTCCTTGCCTCCGAAAGATTTCGATGCGTTGGTTGTCCATCTGTTCAGCGAAAAATTCGTTCGGTGCGAGTTTCGCGGCTTCAGTGTATTCCACTAACGCTTCGTCATAATCTTTGTTCCCCACAAGTCGCTTCGCCAATGCCTCACGATAACGGTACACATCAGGTGCCAATTCAGCAGCTTTTCGACTTGCAGCGATGGCTTCGGTGCCACTGTTTAGTACGCGCGCTTTGCTATCAAGCAACTTCGCGAGTCGGTCATAATTTTCAGCGACTGCTTTGTCGCCAGCAACCATCCGGTTCCACGTCTCCAAAGTTTTCTCACGATCACCTTGCCGGAAGTAGAATTCACCGAAATATTCGATGTAATCAAGGTTGTCGGGTGCCAGTGAAATCGCCTTCTGATATGCTGTGATGGCATCATCCACCCATTCATGATTGGCGTAAATCTCGGCAAGGATAAGGTGTGTGCTTGCGTTATTGGCATCACGCGCAAGCATCCGTTGATAAATTGCCCTTGCCTTGTCTTCGTCATCTAATTGCAAATATAATTCGCCGAGTTCGCGATAGATGCCGAAATCATCGGGTTGTTGCTCACTGAGCGATTCGTAGGCAGCAGCCGCCTCCAGAAACTTTTCAGCGTTGCGGAGTGCAGCGATTAGGTTCAAGTGGAGCACAGTGTCTGTCGGTGCAAGTTCAAGTCCTTTTTGATACGCAGCGATACCTTCATCTAACTGCTGGTTTTCAATATGTGCCTCAGCCAGTAAACCGACTAATTCAGGGTCGTTTGGTGTGTTTTCCAGCTTATCTTTATAGTGTGTGATTAAGCCTTCCCAATTCCCGTCTGCGGCGTAAATGCCGATGATGCGGTGCTGAAGATCCTTACGCAGCCAGTTTCCGGGTGCCGTCAACGCCAAAGCGGCTTCGTAACTTTGGATGGCTGCTTCGTAATCGCTTTTATCCTCATGTATATTCCCGATTTCCCTGCGACTTAAGCAGACGCGATATGGATCGTCCGTCTTAAGTTCAATAATCGCTTCATGTTGCGCAATCGCTTGCTCGTAGAGTTGTTGTTCCCGGAAAAGGTCAGCGAGTTCAATGCGCGAAAAGATGTTTTCCGGATCAAGTTCAGAGATTTTTGCCCATGCTGCTATCGCTTCCTCTACACGGTCTCGGCTGAAATAGGCGCGTCCGAGTGCCTTGTAAATCGTCATCAATTCTTCAGGAGATGCAGCCTGTGTCTGTACCGACAATTCTGCGGCTTTCGTCAACTCTCGGATTGCGTCCTCATGCCGACGCAGGGTTGCGTACATCTGTCCCAAAGCGAAATAGGGATAATAGTTGTTTGGCGCGAGTTCAACGGCGCGTTGATATGCAGCAAGCGTCTCGGCATCTTTTCCGAGACGTTTGTGGATATGTCCCAAGATCAGTTGGAGGTTTGAATCGTTGGGTTTGGCTTGTATCTCTGCCTGATAATCGGCGACCATAGCATCTAAGCCAGCATCTTCGAGATAAAGTTGGTAGAGTCGATCAAACGTACTCCCTTCTTTCGGGTTGCGACTAAGCATCAATTTGTAGCGTTCGATGACTTTTTCGTCTTGGGCAAGGGTGATTGAGGAAAAGTAGAGGGTGCAGGATATAATATAGAGTACACACGCGACGATTGAGCATTTTTCTCTTGTGAACATGAATATCTCCTTGAGGAAATGTTTGGCGTTGGAAAAACCTAAAATTTTTGCGGCTTTTAAATCGATTTCCAAAAACAGATAACGAATTTAAATATCTGTATCTGTGGGTTTACTTATAGTGACACACCTTAAGGGGAAAAAAGGTGCATTATTTTATGAAAAGGCGATTTCACTGAGACTCGCTAAACACTTCCATCCCGGCGGAACCGTCCGCAATCTTACGGATTTTCTTCTCAAACCCCGGTGGTGAGAGTGTCCATGTAATCCAGAGTGGTGCGTCGCCTGTGTTGACAAAGCGGTGTTCAACATTCGGTGGGAGATAGATAACTGTACCGGGTTTCAGGTCAGCGACTTCATCACCGACGAACGCTTTCCCTTGTCCACCGTAGACAAAAATAATCTCCTCGGCTTCGCTATGTGAGTGGATAGGGATCTCGCTATTCGGGTCGATTTCTTCTAAACCCATTGCGAAATGCTCAGTATTCGTGGTATTTGGTTGGATGAGCGTGTACAGTGTTCGCGGTGCATCGCCTTCAATGCGAACAACTTCAGCATCCTCTTTGTGATAGATATGTTTCATTTTTCCCCCAAGATTAAATTTCACATTCAATTTTTTAGGACTTACGCATCAAAACGCTGTTGGGATGGATGGCTTCGGCTTTCGTGCCCATCCGAACCTGAACGCACGCAGGGCACGGGGACCCTACGGAACATAGTAGCGACGAACGTCCATTGCGTAAGTCCTGTTTTTATAAATTGTTTCCTCAAGTTCTTCCGGATGGAAACCCCGAATTCATTCGGGAGAGGAAATCCCGTTCCATAAGCGTCAATTTAAGAAAAACTGCCTCAGCGCACCGTAGGTTGGGTAGAACGGATGCCACCAAAACCGTAAAAATCATAGAAAAACGATGTTTTCTCCATACACGCCACATCAAGTAGAGACCGAGTGATACCCAATTAGCTTGATTAGAAGTCTTTTGATCAAGTCAGCATTGCGAGGCACAGGGACCTCGCGCTACAAATGGAGTTAATTTGGTATGAAACCCAACGCTTTTGTTCCGAAGTGCCAGCAACTCTGACGGTATGAAGTTGGGTTTCACTGTGTTCTTGCGTGTATCTGGCAGTCTATTGGATTTGAAATGTGTTTGAAACACCGACACCCATCCTCTCAACGCCGTTCTACCCAACCTACGGGAGTACGGAAACTGAAGTAGTTGACATATTTGGTAAGGCAAAGTGCTCACTGGACGACCCCCGCAGACGTTAGAAATAAGACCTGCCGAGTGAATTACCGGCACCAAATGCGTTGTATGGTGTACCTGCAGGCAATGTTCGGATCCCCCAGGTTTCAGTTGTTGCATCATAGCCGACACCCATTGAAACCGCAGGTTCTTGGATGAGACTCACCTGGAATGTGAAGTCTTGACGGACATTGTCGTAAGGAGGCTCGCGTTTAATACCGATCCGGCTCCAAGAAATCCGGAGGTTCCAATCATGTAGGTTACGCGTCATACTTAAACGTTGCTGATAAAATTGTCCATCAATCGGATAATAAATAAGGCTGGCATTAAATTCGAGATTCCGGCCCAAACGGCAACGTCCAGTAGCCGTAATAGAACGGGAAGCACGCCTTGAGGTATGTCTTTTACTAAAAGAACTCCCGATACTGACGTTCCAAGACTTTCGCGTGTAGCGGATGTTAGAACGGAGCCCGACCATCTTGAACTGTTTTCCGTCATCTGGGTGCGGATTGGGATCGTGCGTCATCCGGATTGTCATGTTAAGGTTTCGACTCGGAAGCGGGACGATTGTAAAATCGCTCTCAATAGGTTCAAACTGACGCTCATATAAGGGATCGAATTCTGTGAAATCGGCAGTAAGACGCGTATCAAAATAGAGGATACGATGCGGTGATTGGCTCCGCCGTGTTTTGATCTCAATGCCCGTGTTGAAATTATAGGTAAGACGTTTTCGCTCATAGAAATAGGTGCTGGGACCAAACGGATAGAGGTTATCATCCCTATCAACAGCAGGTTGGTAATTATACCGGAGTGAGGATTGCATCTCGTGCCGCAATTTTCGTAATCCCGGGATAAACCCGACGTTGTAGATACGAAAGAGGGTATTTGTAGCCGATCCGTTAAAACTGAAAACGCTCCGAAAAATGTTCTTGTTTTGATCCTGGTCTCGGTCATGCCAAATCGCATTTGAGTTGAGATTGAGGTTAAGCTGCAGTTCTCGTAAAGGCGTAATAAGGAGCGTTGATTGTTTGCGGACATCAAAACCGAGGTCCATCGTTTTCAGGAATACATCTCTTTCTTCTTCACCATCTTTATTGCGAAATACCTCTCTAAAGAAGTTGCCGAGTTCAATATCAAGGTCAATACTTGTGCTTTCAAGCGTTGGAAATGTGAGCATTGAGAGGAACGGCTTCTCCGTTTCAAGTTTTTCAGCAACCGTTAACATACCATCGTTGAGAGTCTCAAAGAAAGGGAACGCGCTGAGGCGCATCCGTGACAAGTTCACGGTTAATCGGGGAAGTTTCTGTAACGACCTTGTACCTTCACCCGTGAAATCGTGAATGTGCCGAATTTCAAGTCTACTTGTGATGTCTCCAATAGTCTCTCTCGAAAACTTCAGGTTCCCATTTACATCAAGATCATCAAGATCATACGTGGAGAGACCGGTACCGTAAGTGAGTATTGCAAAAGAGTTGAGTGTAGATCGACCCGGAAGTTGGTATTCTTCTTTATAACTCTCGGATCGAAATTCGGTTCTGCCAGTGAAACTGATGGGTCTTCTACCTTCTTGGCGGTTATCCCACGGTGTATAAATGGAATGTGTGTGCGCCCATCGCATAATCAAGTTTTTACCGGTTCGGATAGCACTTTGGCGCTGGGCAGAATAAAGGTCTTTACCGTAGATATAGAAGTCGCCTCGATAGGTCCGCTTTCTATCGACTTTGATGAGCCGAAAAGATTTTTTGGTTTGAATGGGTCGTCTTCCCAAGTCGCCAGCATACAAATTTTGCGCCTCGGAGGCTACCGGACTCGGGTCCTCCCACCGTCCGCGGAATCCATGTTTCCGATAAATTTTAAGTTCCTCTTCATCTTCTGCCTCTTCTTTACCTTCTGCCTGTTCTTCACCTTCCGCCTCTTCTTCTGTGTCTTCTTCGACGGTTAAGTCTTCGGAATCGGTTTCGTTTTGATTAGGAGCTGCGCCGTTCTGCTTGCCCGCCTCCGTCTCGTTCTGCTCGGCGTTCTGTGCGTCATCAATATCACCTGTTTCGTTTTGCTCGGCGTTCTGTGTGTCATCAATATTGGTAGCATCAGGCTCCTGAACAGGTGCTTCCTCAGCGGGAGCCGTATCATTTTCTTGTGGCTGCATGTCCTCGGCAGTATCTTGTGTTGTTTCATCCATTTCGGCACCTTCTTCGGTCTTTTCAGGTGCAGGATTCATTACGCCTTCGTAAAATGTCTCCCATTCCGCCTCAAATTCTTCTGCAATCACTTCAAAAGTAGGTGTCTCTTCTTTTCTGATTAATTGGAAAATATAGAGTCCTTCAGGCATAGTAATGGGTCGGCGTTCAATGATGTCCCCGGGTTTCTGTAGTCGCCTGACTGCAGACTGCCAAGAGGATTCCATCTCATTTAATAGTAACCCTTTGCCTTCATTGATTTCGGAGACCATAGGCTGTACTACCCCAGCAAATTCATCGGAAAGAGTTTCCATTATGTCCGAGGATACTTGCACGAGTTGTTCAAAGGTTTCCCCTTCGTGTGCACGTTGGAGCATATCATCTGCTAATACGCGGAGAGCGTCCTTTGTCTCATCGCTTGGGGTAACGGCGATGTCAATGCGCTGGATTTTAATCTCGCGCTCACCATAGACATCAACAACTTGCTCAGCTTTAAGGATGTGAAATGCAGATTCGGTTTGGACGATCGGACTAACTTCACCCTCTTGTAGTGCGAAAACGGCTTCTTCGAGAGCAGGGTCCAGCTTCGGTTTACCCTCCTCATCAACTTCACCGAGAGCGAGGAACCCGAGGTCGCCACCATCGTAACGGGTCTCCGAGTGGTCAGAATTACGTTGTGCGAGTTCGGCAAAGTCTGCGTTTTCTTCTTGAAGCTGCTTGAGGAGCTCTTCCGTCTGCTCTTTGGCACGGGTAACATCGGCATCAGTGATTTTATATTCCAGAAAAAGCTGCTTCAACCAATAGCGATCGTATTCACCATCAAGTCGGTCCTGTAATTCTTGGGCTTTTTCTTGCAACTTGGTACGTTGGTTAGGGGTTACATCCGACGGAATAGGGATATAAATTTCTTGGAATTTTGTATCGGCGAACCGATACTTTCCTTCAAAGCCGTAGCCTTGCCCCCGTCGCGCGCTTCTATCGTAAAGCAGGGCACCGTCGTAACGTCTTTTACGTGCAATAGGCTGGATGATACTGAGGTAGGGACCTTGGTAGCTATCTGTTCCGAGTTTGACGATGATTTTTGCTACTTTTCCTTTACGGAGATCGCGTCGAATCGCTGGAAAATAGAAGAGCGGAAACCCACCAATGCGCAAAACGATGTTTTTGGCGATCAATTCCTGATTCATTCGGACAATGACTTCGGTGACGCTGAAATAGTAGTGTGGGTGTTTCAGTGAACAGGTGGTCAGCGTTGCCCCTCGGATATAGGAACGATCCGCCTCTATTTTAAAGATTTCACTACCACCGAAGTACCACGGATCGCTGTATGTGAAGCCGTCGCGTGCAATACCTTTTTTCGTTTCAAGGTTGAAGATGAGTTCATCAGAATAGGTCTCTTCATTGCCAACCTTGAGATGAACGTTGCCTGATGCGCGCAACAGATTTTCGTCGAAATCCGCCCAAACATGCTCTGCCCGCAAAATGACATCTTCATATTTGATGAGGGCATTGCCGTGGATTCGAACGAAATTATCGACGATGGACATATCATCCCCATCGCCGATGACCATGCCTTCTTCCGGTGTATCGGTTTCCGGATTCAACCGTTCTGAAGTATTTTCTTCTTCTTCTTGGGTCTGTTCTGACGGATCAGGGGTTTCTGCCTCAGCAGCAGGTGGCTCAGGCGGTTGTTCGGAATCGGGAGTTTCCGCCTCAGCAGGCGGTTCAGATGGTTCTTGAGAGTCGGGGGTCTCCACCTCAGCAGCAGGCGGCTCAGGCGGTTCTTGAGGATCAGGGGTCTCCACCTCAGCAGCAGGCGGCTCAGGCGGTTGGGCATCTTGCGCTATAACCGCCTGCATTGGGGAAAAGAGACATGCAATGATTAATATGGCTGCCGCTATGCCAGCACGCTTCAGCATGAAGACAAGCAATGTGCATATTCGCGACGAAAGGTTTGTTTTGTAAGGGTACACTGCGTTGGCATATTGATGCTGGTGATTGATAGACAAATCGGAATCGCTCTTTCTCACAGGTTTCTTACTCTTTTAGATTAATTTTCACGTAGGCGTTTTCAAGCAATTTGCCGGTATACGCGTCCCATTCTTCCTGAAATCGCTGTTGACGGAGTATTGCAGTAATCTGTGCCTTCTCCGCTTCAGTCAGTCCTGGGCTATCTCGCTCGTCGACTCCGAAGATGTGGAGTCCAAGTTCAGTTTCATAGGGTTGACCGTAGGCACCGGATGCCAATGGCTCAATGACCTCTCGCGTTTTAGGGTTGAGTTCCGATAAGGATCTTACCCCGAGGCCTCCACCGTTTTCGCGCGTTTCATCATCATCAGAATGTGCCAATGCGAGTTTACTAAAATCCTCGCCTGCTTCCAATTTCGCGTGAACTTCGTCAGCATGATTGCGTGTCTCTTGTATAGCCGACGGACTCGGCACTAACGGGAAAATAAAATACCGAAATGCAATCATTTCGTCAGTTTTCTCTTCAACGGTGAAGACGTAGAGTCCTCTGTCTCCTTCAATGGGTTCACTGAGTGCACCTATCGCCAAGTTTGTGAGTGAATCCTGAAAGATTTTTGGAAATTTACTGACTTCTTCGGTGGACGCTTCTATGAGATCTCCTGCCTGCTTGGAGGTGTCATAACGTTGTGCGACCTCCTCAAACTTCGCGTCTCCTGTTTGGATCTCATTCAGTGCTTTTCTGACGTTTTCATAAGCGGCATCTCGATCCGCTTGGCTGGGTTTAAAGGCGATAAAAATGTGTCTTAAACGTACTTTATCCACTTTAGTTGATAATTGGTCTCGATTCTCTTCAAAGAATTTTTGGATTTCGCTATTGCGTATTTGTAATCTGGGGACAATTCTGCCCATAACGAGTTTCTCGGTTTTGAGATTCCGTTCTGATTGCTCACGAAATGCGACGAGTGTCATTCCTTCTCGGTTCAACTGCTTCTTGAATTCTTCATCGGTCTCGATTTGGTATTTGCCTTTAAATTCTTTGACGTACTGTTCCACCTCTGCATCACTGACGGTAATTCTCAAAGTCAGTGCCGCTTCCAACAGTAGCATTTGCCGGATAAGTCTATCCAACAGTTCGGATCGTTGTCGTTCAGCCTCATTGAGTGCCTCGCGCTCGCTAAAGCGATAAACTTGCTGAAGTTCCATTGCACGCTGGTTCACTAAAATATCAAGTTCGCGCTTGGTTACAACCTCGTCGTTGACGTAAGCGACGATGCCATCAAATGTCCGAGCATGAGTACTTGAGATACCACCGCTGATGAGTAGGACGATCAACGTGAGATAGACACCTTTTTTGTACAACATGTGCCTGCTCCTTTAGGGATGTGGCGCGAGCTAACCGCGCCACACTTACAATATAAACTATCGCTTTGTCAACCCTGAAATTGTCGGTAAATGCTTCATTCCCACAGGCGCGGTTACAAACCGCGCCTACAAGATGAAGTGGCCATCACACTATTCTTCTGGTTCCGTCTCCGCAGGCGGTTCTTCGGACGCTGCCTCTGGGATCCGATCAATATGGGTTTTGACCTCGGCACGTTCGCGGAGTTTGCTGATCCATTCCGTCATAAGTGCTTCTCGTTTTTCGCGATCAGCCTTGCGCTCGACACTCTTACGGACATCCTCATCTTCAAAGGGTTTTTGGTAAGTATCACGCGCCTCGTCCTTACGGAATATCATGAAGTATTTCTGTCCTTGGACTTCGACCTCAATAACGTCATCATGGAGTTTGCCGATCTCTGCAGCAAACGCTGCGTCTAAGAAAGCTTCGGCTCCTGGCGGATAGGAATCACGACTGAAATAGTCGGTGTCACCAGGAGAGGACGCACTTGAGCCAGGACCGACGAGTTCGCCTCGGTCAGAGAGCTCTTGTGCGGCTTCGGCGATGTCTTTACCGGCTTTGATTTGTGCGGAAACTTCATCAGCCCGTGTCTTATCTATGAGAGTGAGACACAAAAGCCGTACTTGTTCAGGACGGACGTATTCCTCTTTGTGTGCTTCATAGTATGCCATATAGTCGGCTTCAGACAAGGTGAGCTTATCGTCAACTTCTTGGGTGGTAATTCTCTTAACCATCAACTCGTGAAGATAGTCCTGAACCTTCTTGAGTATTTCCGGGTCTTCGTTGAGCTTATAGTCGCGAGCGAGATTGAGAACTAAGCGGCTCTCTGCCATAAGGAGCATGTATGTTTCCAACCCCTCTTTGTCCTGATACTGCCGTTGCTTGTATTCTGGAAGTTCGCTAATCTCTTGCATCATTTCCTCAAGGGTGATGCGCTGTTTACCATTCCACTCAAACTCAGCGATAACTGTTCCGTCGGCACCGATAGCCTTGTCGCCGCAACTATAAAAGATGGGATGTGTGACAAGAACCCCGAGTAAAAGTAAGGAGACAACCGACAGTCGAGACTTGCAATCTATTCTACCCATGAACTGGGCAATTCTTGTGAGCATTTTCAATTTTAACTCCTTTTCGACCTAACCGTGTGGTTAGGGACATTGCTTCCACAGATGGAAATAGGCTACTGTTCTGACTCCTCGGTCTCCGCTTCTTCTGGTTGCGGTGGCGTTGGAATATTCTCAGCGTAGGTTTTCAACTTGCCTTTTTCGGAGATATCGGTAACCCATTCATTGATGCGAGAGCGTTTCTTTGCACGCTCAACTGTTCTTTCGATATCGTCTTTGACCTCGTCAAATCCCTTCTGTCGTTCGGGTTGATGTTCCTCTTTACGGAAGATAAGGTAGAAGGTTTCATCGTTGACATCAGTTTCAAAGACGGCATCAGTCATTTCGCCGACTTCTTGAGCGAAAACAGCTTCAATGAATTCCGACCAGCGCGGTGAAGCGGCTTTTTTGAAGAAGTTGGTATTACCCGGATCATCTTCGTTAGTGCTGCCGGGCCCGTTTGCGAGTTTTCCGGCTTCAAAGAGTTCCTTCGCCATATCAACGATGTCCTTGCCTGCTTTAATAGCATCAAGTGTCTCGTTAGCGAGGTCCTCATCATCAAGCGTGATGCAGGTTGCGCGCACCTTTTCATCCTCAATGTACTCGCTGAGATTCTCCTGATAGTGTCCCATAAGGTCGTCAGTCGTATAGCCGACCTTGGCATCAACTTCCATCTCGGTTAATTTCTCAACCATGAGCTGGTGCGTGTAATCCTCAAGTTTCGTGAGGTGTTCGGGGCGTTTATCAAACCCTTCCTCAGCCGCACGGAGGATTTTGAGCCGTTCGTCTATTAATTCTTCAAGATATTCGGCTTTGTCCGCTCGACTCTTATAGTTCTGTTGGCGGTAAACAGGCAATTCTGCGATCGCGGTGCTCAGATCCGCCAACGAAATTTGGTGTGTGTCGCCGTTCCACTTGTACTCCGCTACAATCACCTGGCTTTCGTTCATAGCAGGTGCAGGCTGCTCGTGGCTATCCGATTGAACGAACTTCCAGGTCAATAGACAGGTCATGGCGACAACTACAAAAATAGTAATCGTTTTTTTCATGTGCTGCAATTTCCTTTCGTTATAACTTAACAAATCTATAAGCTATCTCATAAATGTGCTGATGGCGTGAACTGCATGGACCGTATCCATCAAAATCAAACATACGAAATAGACTTAAGCTTTCTAACCCGATAGGATTGGGAAACCGACCTATCTGGTCAGGGAAGTAGACGAGGTTAGATACCTCGCTATATACTATACAAATATACAATACTGATGGATTGCGTTTCGCATTTACATATCAACAAACAACTTGAGCGTTTGTTGTAATTCGGTTAATATATTCACTCCAGTCATCCCCGGCATCCGAATTTTGAGTTGTGCCGGTGGTTGCAACTGAAGGTTGCTATCTTGGTGGATTATTTCAATGAATTTCTTCACATTAATTCTCGGTTTTTGTTCGTCAAAGGTAACCTTTACCTGCTCTTTCCCCGCGACGATAGCGATAATGCCAAGGTTTTGGCTGAGTTGCTTTACACTGGCAATTTCAAGTAACATCTCAGCGGGTTCAGGAATCGCGCCATAGCGGTCCTGAAGTTCCTCGCGGAGTTCTTTCAACGCAGCGTCGTCTTTCAAACCGGCAATCTTTTTATAGATGGAGACCTTCTGACGGCTATCGGGCACATAATCATCGGGAAGATAGGCTTCTATTGGTAGACTAATTCGTGTTTCCAGTGTCTCCTCAACTTTTTCCCCTTTTAGCGTCATCACTGCATCTTCAAGGAGTTTACAATAAAGCTCATAACCGACAGTGACGATATGTCCATGCTGCTCGGCACCGAGTATATTTCCGGTGCCGCGAATTTCTAAATCACGGAGGGCAATCTTAAAACCTGAACCGAGGTCAGTGAATTCCTCAATAACTCGAAGTCGTTTTTGCGCGCCTTCAGTAATTGCTCGGTCTCGTGGATAGAATAGATACCCATAAGCCTGAGCATTGGCACGTCCGACGCGCCCACGTAACTGATAGAGTTGCGCTAAACCGAGCGCATCCGCCCGATTAATCAGGATCGTGTTAACGTTCGGGATATCCAGTCCCGATTCAATAATCATTGTACAAACGAGTATATCGTGTTTATGGCGGACAAACTCAAGCATAACGGTTTCTAATTCCCGCTCCGGCATCTGCCCGTGTGCGACCGCAATGCGTGCATCCGGCACGAGTTCCTGAAGCGTTACGGCAATATTCTGAATATCTTGAACACGGTTGTGGACGAAAAAGACCTGACCGCCGCGTGCTAATTCTGTTGTGATCGCTTCTCGAACGACTTCATTATCATGAGGCATCACATACGTCTGGATCGGCAACCGATCTGGTGGTGGCGTATTGATAATGCTGAAATCCCGAATACCGATAAGTGACATGTGGAGTGTGCGTGGGATCGGTGTAGCCGTCAATGTAAGTACATCAACGGTCTCTTTAAATTGTTTGATTTTTTCCTTATGCTTAACACCAAATCGATGCTCCTCGTCAATGATGAGAAGCCCAAGATTCTCAAATGTCACTGTCTTGGAAAGCAGACTATGTGTGCCAATAACAACGTCAACAGTGCCTGCCGCCAATTTTTCCTTAATCTGTTTGATCTCCTTCGGCGTGCGAAACCGGTTTAGCATCTCAATATTGATAGGAAAAGATTGAAAACGTTTCTCAAAGGTATCGTAGTGTTGTAGTGCGAGAATCGTTGTTGGCACGAGAATTGCCACCTGCTTTTCAGCCATAACGGCTTTGAAAGCGGCACGCAAGGCGACCTCTGTTTTTCCATATCCGACATCTCCACAGACAAGCCTATCCATCGGTCGCTCATCTTCCATGTCAGCTTTAACGTCCTCAATCGCCTGGAGTTGGTCATCGGTTTCCTGATAAAGGAAGAGTGCTTCAAATTCGGTTTGCCAAGGCACCTCAGCCGGAAAACTATATCCTTTTCGGGCTTGCCGAAGGGCGTACAAGTTGATCAGTTCATCTGCCATCTGTTCAATTGATTCTTTAACACGTCCCTTTCGTCGATGCCATGCTGTCCCACCGAGCCGGTCAACGCGAGGTTTATGCGCGTTGTCTTTGCTCCCAATATATTTCTGAACGAGATCTACTTGATAGGTCGGCACATAGAGGATATTATCATCACTGTATTTAAGAATTAGAAAATCTTGTGATTTTCCATCAATTGCCAATCGGCGTATCCCCTCATAGATAGCAATACCGTGGGAAACGTGGACAACATAGTCTCCAACCTTCAGATCAATCAGGCTAAGAATCGGTGTTCCATCTGTAGGCGGACGGTGTCGGACAGGACGGTGTCGGCGATTTCCAAAGAGTTCGTCTTCAGAAATAACCATGAGGTCTAACTGTTCGTTGAGAAACCCTTCACTAATTGCCCCGACACTGATGTTAATGTCTGGTGGAAATAAGTCACGCTCGGCTAATATCTCGGTTACACGTTTCGACTGCTGCGGCGTTTCACAAAAAAGATGGATCCGCTTTCCCTCCACTGTCCATGTTTTAATCTGATTAATGATCCTTTGATAGTTACCAGATGGTAGTGCAAGCGGTTTCATCTCAAAATGCAGGGGTGCCAATTTACTCTCGGTGACTTCACGCGGTGGCGCCAAAGATGATGAGATGACGGGATACCTCTTTAATTGCGCACTGAGCGTTTCAAAGGAGGCTAAGAGACTATCCGGTGGCACCATGAGGCTGGACTCTTCAATTTTCTTTTGATACAACTCCTGTGTCCGTTCGTGCATTTGTGAGGCTTCTCGCTTTTGCCACTGTGGTTCTATCAAGCAGACAATTGTATCATCGGGCAGATAGTCCGTAAGCAATTCGGTTTCGGGGATGAGCATCGGTAAAAATGCCTCTATTGCATCATTAAGTGGACAGCCTTGAAGCGGATACTGAGATGCTGCTGCTTCTGTCAAGTGCTGTGTTACTTCCCGGACAGCATTTATCAATTGCGGTGTTGGTTGTGCCTGAATGAGCAAATCCGCTTGTGTCCGCCAATGCTCAACGGATATATCATCGGAAAGCACTTCTCGCAGCGGTGTCAGGGTAACCAATTGAATTGATTCCGTTGAGCGTTGCGATATCGGATCGAAAGTGCGGATGGTATCAATTTCATCCCCGAAAAATTCAATTCGGACCGGGGTATCGGTTGTGATCGGATAGACATCAAGGATGTCGCCTCTACGTGCGAATTCGCCTTTGACTTCCACGAGTTCAACGCTCTGGTACCCGCCGCGAATAAGCATTGCTGCGACATCGTCGGGATCTATCTCGTCACCGAGATTAAGGATACGACAAGCGTCGGCAAAATGCTGTCGGGGCGGCAGTTTGTAAAGCATCGCTTGGCTTGTGGTTACGACGATGCTCCGTTCTCTCTGTAGCAGGCGTTTGAGACACCGCATCCGGTCTGCGACGGTATTTTTAGGAGGCGCGATACCATCAAAAATTTTGCGGTGCCAACTGGGAAAGAAATTAATACCGGACTGTGGAGCAGTGGTGGGTGTAGTTTCTAAAGTCGGGTACGCCCGGTATGTACAGATTTCCGCCATCACCTGTTCGGCTTCACGTTGTGAGGGAAGCACAATTAGAAAGGATTTCTTCGGAAAATCGTCAATTAGCGTTGCAAGGAGATACGCTGTCGATGCGTTTGCCAATCCTCTAAGCCAAGGGAGTTTCTTGCCATCTTTGAGGCGCGCCACCAACGTTTGGTAATTTTCTGTTTCACGTAAAAACTCTATCACCTAATCTTCGGGCAGGAGGTTTCCCAATGCTTTAGCGTTGGGAGGAATGCCCGCTCCTTTTTGTAAAAGACTAAACCTTTTGTCTTTCGCAACGTCTAACATAGTGTAGTGTAAGGTTGCAAGTTATGCTGCTGTTTCGCTGCCCCCGTGTGCGACTTGTGTAAAGCTACAGCACGATACGGAAAAGAAACAGATAGGCGGACGCTTAGGGAACACATACTCGCATTGTATTGGCTTAACCGCCAGCGAGAAAAACTTTAGCCCTGCTGCGGGGCTTCGTGGAGAGCGGTGGGTTACCACCCTCTATGAAGCGAGAAACAAGAACGAAGCACGAGGTGTTTTAGGCTTTTACAAGCCCAACGCCTTTAGGCTTGGGTAGTTGACTACTATTTCCTTGACAAGCCACCGGAGATATCGCGGCTAACATGTGCTGATTTCTTATAATTCGCGGTACTAAATTAATGACCTATCCTCAATTAAGCGTTAATTCGCCACCTCAACGCCGGTTAAAGTGGCTTTTATCGTGCCCATTTTGCTCTCTGTCTCAATTTTGACAGGTAACCGTCGTTCATCATCTGTAATCCAGAAGCGGCCGCCTTCTGATGTTCGTAATACAAGTGTTCTAACATTGCCTAATTTTTTATTCTTAACGAACTCTCTGCGTTCAACGGTGAGTGTAGCTTTCAGCACCTTTCCTTTAACGAGCAGCGGGAAAAAGTAGGTTTCACCGAGCGCGAGTTGCTTAGAACGTAGAAAGTAGATAATAGAGAGTTCATCTTGTGTGCCGGGCGGTATTTCCAACACCTTTGCTTCGCGCTTTTGCGGTGCTTTTGGTTTTGGACGAGAGACTTTTTCATATTCCGCCTCACTCTCACGGAAATTAATTTTGACGGTCGCTTGATATTTTCGATCCTGCACATAATTCTGAAAGCGGACAGGTGAAAGCGTTGTCGGATTGAGATACGTTTCTTGCTGGCTTCGGAACTTATAGAGCCTGAAAAGCGCACGGGTTTTCATTTCAGATTGGATACGATAAACATCCTTTCCATTCATCGTCTCTTCTTTGATAATCCAATCTGTCCGTTTACCAGCGGGCAATTTTTTCCAACGAATACTATATGTTAATTTTTCACCGACCCGTAGCGGGTTCGGGACGATGTCCTCTGTGTCAACAAGAGACACGGAATTACCGCTTAAGGCGATGTTCCCGACTAAGAGCAGTGCAAAGATTAGGTATTTTTCATAACGCACGCTTTTGTCCTCGCAATTGGCACTGAGATGAAAAGTTTTCTGCAGCAATTTTAGAATCTATGGGTGAAAACCAGAGATTGAAAACCACTACCTGTTTGTTGCACCTGCAGAGAAAACCTTCGATTATTATACGCTTCGGCGGTCTTAGGTGCATCAAGGATATTCCAGATATGGATCCCGATGCCTGTTGCGAGGAAAAGACCGCTGAAAAACGCATGATTTTTCATGCGAGTACGCCCTTGGTCATACGTTAAGAATTCGCCAGTCCGGACATCTTGAAATCCAGTCTCAAACACCCTTTGTTCGTTGTAATACAGGGTGCGAGCGATGTTATAGCCAGCAAGCGCGAAAGTGCCTAACTCGACGGTTAAGAACAGCGTTGCTTTTGTGTAATTACCGGCATAAGCCTGTCCCAATCCGGGCATAAAAGTTGATAACCGCTGTGCTTTCTGGAGGTCGAGTTCAGGGTAGTACCGCTCTGAATGCGACCGAAACAGTGAATAATTCGGTTCCATCTCCGGTTCATCCATATAACCGGGAACAAAAGGTAGAGGTTTTTGGCTGGCGGTGTCAGTTTCCGTATTCGTGGCGGTATCCGTTTCATCCGTTACGGTTTGAGCGTTTACGTCAACAAATCCAGTGCTGAGAAAAAGCACAAACGTCAGAAGTATGCAGAATAGAGGCAGCATCCACGCCGCCTCTCTATCTTTTTTCATAAAGTCCACTCCTTATCAAGGACGCTTGAGAGATGGTGCCAATTGTATGTTTTCCAGATCGGTTTGGTATGCCCAGTCTAAGATAACGGCATCCTCATAAAGTTCACGCACCTGAATCTTCGCGAAGTTTCCGTCGGGTGTAAAAAAGGCATAAATATGCCCTTCAATGAGTTCAACAAAGAACGTTGTATATCCAATTTCTGGCACCAGATCAACGGCATCAAAGTTTTCATGATACCCTAAATCTTGCATGAGTGTATCATTGTCAGAATAGAGGTAAGGAACACCGATTTCAGTATCAAACCCAAAATAGATATCCGTTGCGGGGGTGTCCCAGGGAACACTCCCTTTTTCCGGTCGCGAGAAATCAAAACCGCTTCTATCGGGAAAGATATTGTAGTCATTAAGGGTGATATTTCGTCCTTCTGGACGCGGCGTATCCCAAGCGTTTTCGGGGCTGAGTTCGCTTTCATTGCCTTCAACATCATAAGCGGAAACAGCGTAGTAGTAGGTTTCTCCGTTTCGGACAGTTGTATCTACATAATGGGTTGTATTTTCTGACACCTCTGCCAGATTATCAAAATTAGTGTCATCTCGTCCGCGCCACACCTGATAGCCTGCTAAGTCATATTCACCGTTAGGGTACCACTCAATGGTAACCTGTTCGTCACCTGTGATTGTTATGACACCGCGTGGCACCGCAGGAGGTTCTGTATCGGTATCGTCATCAGTATCAATATAACATCCACTGATACCACCAAACATCAGGGCAACTAACAGCATTGTGAGAATCTTGTTGATTTTGGCTAACATGTATCTATATCCTCCAGAGTTTATGTTTAAACTCTATAACGGATATACTCCTAAATGCGTTGACAGGCTTCTCATTAAATATTATCACAAAAGCCTTGAGAATGCAAGACAAAATTTTCGCGGAGATATTCAGCAGTCAGAGGAATGGTTGTCAGTTATCAGTTGTCAGTTATCGGTAGGTAGTTGTCAGAATCAGGATTTTCAGAATAATTCTGGCACACATAAACGGACTTACAAAGTTTCCACATCTCCTGTAGAAGCACTCTCCGAATCGCGACTGCTCCGATAGAAGCGACGAAAAACCGAAAACTGAATGGCTCTGTATCCACAATTGACATCCAGATTTGATTGTGATACGATATGAGGGAGATAAGAACCACACAAGGAGATATAATGAAAACCCTTCTCATCATGCGACACGCGAAATCCAGTTGGAATCACCCCGAACTCTCTGATTATGATCGTCCGCTCAATGCACGCGGCAAACGGGACGCACCGCGTATAGGGAAACACCTGCGTCAAGAAGGATTAATCCCGGACAGGATTCTCACTTCATCGGCAAAGCGGGCGCGAAAAACAGCGAATAAAGTGGCAAAATCGTCTGGTTACACGGGAAAAGTGAAAAAATTAGATGCGCTTTATGATACCGTCCCCGGGGTCTACTTTGAAACATTACAAGCACTGCCAGACAAATATCAACGCGTCATGGTCGTTGGCCATAACCCAACGATGGAACAACTCGTGAACTACTTGACCGGAGAAATAAAACGGATGCCGACAGCGGCTCTTGCACACATTGAACTCCCTATTCAACAATGGAACGCGCTCGATTTACATACAAAAGGAACATTGGTCAACTTATGGACTCCCAAAACACTTTTTTCCGATTGAACAGCCTGTTGATGATATCAATGTCCATCCTGCTTTCGGGTGCTTGCGTCCTCTTCAGAACGGCATCTGCTGAAATTCCAGTCTCGACGGCTATAGATGGGCAATTTCTCCCATGGGTTGTGGACGATGGTGAGGGGGGTGTCGTCGTTATGTGGGAGGATTATCGTACTGGAAAGGATTGGGATGTCTATGCGCAGCACCTTGATAGCACCGGAAAAACGCGTTGGGAAGAAAATGGTGTGGCGATATGCAAGGCAGATAGAAATCAACGCCGGTTACGCATGATTCGACACGACAGACACGCAATTGTTGTGTGGAATGATAGACGCGACAGAAGCAATTGGGACATCTATGCCCAAGCCATAAATCTCGATGGTGAGGTGCTTTGGCAATCAGATGGGATTCCTGTCTGCATAAATACAGCAGATCAATCCACACAAGCGATTCTGAGCGATGGTGAGGGGGGTGCCATCTGCGTCTGGGAAGATGAACGCCGGAGTTCCGAATTTCAAGACCTCTATATCCAACGGATCACTGTGACAGGCGAAGCGATGTGGGAACCTGACGGAATACCCGTTTTTCCATCGGAATCGCTGCAGAGCGATCCTATTCTCGTCGCCGATGGCATCGGTGGATTCTATGTGATTTGGTGGGATGTTATCGGCTACGATGCGTGGCATATTATGGCGTATCGACTGAGTTTAGATGCGAAGCCGTTGTGGGATGCTCCCATCCTTGTTTCTCCGATGGAGGGCATGCAAGGTGAGCCGCGTGTTATTCCCGATGGTGAAGGTGGCATTATTGTCCTATGGCAGGTGTATGAAAATTTTATCAACGATCAACTCTACGCGCAGCGGATTTCTGCGGACAGCAGTAAATTGTGGCAGGAGACGGGTGTTCCTATCTGCACTGCGCAAGGTATTCAGAAGCACGCCTCGGTTGCCGGTGATGGAAACGGTGGGTTCCTCGTAGCCTGGAGAGACGAGCGCGATATCTACTCTGACCTATACATGCAGTACGTCCGCGCGGATGGCACACCGGGTTGGGAGCAAGACGGTATTCCGCTTTGCACGGCAGGTGGACATCAGGACAAACCGTCTATTGTAAAGACCGAGACAGGGCGTTTTTTTATAGCGTGGTTAGACTACAGAGAAGATTTCGGTGAGGAGAGCAGTGACGCTATCTATGGGCAGCTTATTGATTTAGAAGGTAAACTGTTGTGGGAAGAGAACGGAACGGCTATCTCTACGAGCAAAGGGGAACACTATCCGCCGTTTGTGGTATCTGTTGCACAAGGGAAGTGGGTGGTGGTCTGGAGCAATACGCAACGGGACAGTGGAGATATTTATCTTGAGCGGTTTTAGGCGGTTGTCTATTTTTCAGTATAAAGAAAATGGCAAGGCACAGGGACCTTACACTATCGGAAATAATTAATCTTGCCTTTTCAAATCGCCCCAACTTGTGGTAAGTTTACCACTTGCAGACACATATCCCCTCATACGAACCGTTGCTAACTGCTTGCGAACCCCCGCATGTGAGATATCCTCTATACGGTAATAATAGACAATGTTCGGATTGGCAGTGGTATCTGTCCATGTGTAGGTGTGTCTTTCACTTGTTGTGCCTGCGCCTTGGATCAGTGCTGGGTTGATGACCTTGAATTCGCCGTTCTTTGTTTCACTACGCATAATATTGAATCCGGCGTTGTCCAACTCCGATTCGGTAGTCCATTTGATGATAACGCCTGCATCGGTCAGCTCTGCTCGGAAATGGGAAAGGGTAACAGGCAGCAGATCCCTTGAGAACTTGAGATATATTTTCACATTTGGATTTATCCGAGATAAGTCGTCAAGCGCGTCCGTGTTCTTAATTGGATTCTTCCAGAGTCTTAAATCTTCCAATTTTGTCAATCTTGTGAGTGGACGGACATCACTGATTTGATTGTGCTGAAGTTGTAAGAATCTGAGATTTGCCAATCCTGCAAGTGGGGTTATATCACGAATATTATTGTTATCAAGGTTTAAACCTTCCAATTTCGTTAAACTTGCAAGTGGGGTTATATCGCTAATATTATTGCGACCTAATTGTAAGTTTTGTAAATTTGTCAATCCGGCAAGAGGAGTTAAATCACTAATTGTGCCGTTATCAAGGGTTAAGTGGACCAATTTCTTTAACGTTGTAAGTGGTGTAATATCTTGGATTTGATTCTCCGCGAGGTCCAAATATCCAAGCAATAAATATTGTAGATTAGTTGCATATTCAATCCCTGCAAGATCTCTTATCTGGCGAGTTGGGGCATGAAGATACGTTAAATCTAACATCGTATGTAATGTGAGAACAGCACTTGGCGATAGGTTGAGAGCTTCCTTTATTGCAGTTGCTAAATTCACATCCGGTATTTCTACAACTTTGGTGGTAGAAAATAGGGGGATAACATCAATTGGAAAATTATGATTCCGGAAGTTTCCATGCACATCTATGACACGAAGGGTTACATCCTCATTTTTCGGTGTTAAGTCAGTTGTGATAAATTCAACTATGTCACTTGTCCCCTTTAATTTCTTACAATCTATTACACTTGGGTATATTATAGAACCTTCGCCTGAAAGATTGTTATACAACTGTGCTTGATGGAGTCCATCGGGGTCGGTTATCTCAAATCGGAGACGGATGGCATTTGGTGAGTCAGCTTGACTTAGTTCGAGCATTTGAACGTTTGTATCTTGATTGAATGTCTTTTGTTTAGTGTTGAAATAGCGATTAACATCCAACCATTCAGCGGCACAGAAAGATGTAGTCATCCAATCTCCGAGTCTCCGGTTAGTGAAAATCCTTTTAGCATCAATGCGTAAATCATGCAGCAATCCAAAGGCGTGTCCAAGTTCATGCACAGCCACGCCTTCGGCAAGCTCAATGAGGGAAGTAGGAATGAGGGTTTTTCCATTAAGGCTATCTGCACTTGCTCTACCTAATACAGCCCCGAAATTTCCCTGATCACCATCAAGGTACTTGCTACTTATATCTAGTGCCATAAATAAAATATTTTTTGATTCATCAAACTGTCCTTCAATTTCCTGCCATACTATCCACGATCCGGTTGATGGATTCTTGTAATACGCATCGTTGAATTTTCCGTTGACATGATGCACTTTGGCATTTCCGTTTTCATCAGTTTCAAGTCTGAAAGTTTTTCTGTCGAACCCGTGTGCTTCCAGTTGATCAGCGTAATACTGCTGTGCTTCTTTTATCAGTGTATCCAGTTTTGTGTCTATGTCAGGATCGGGTTGGCGGTCTTTGGGGAGAAAATAGATCACTCGCACCACGTACTCAGGCGATACCTCTTGCGCAAAACTATTCGGTAAAGAAGTAAGTGTTAGAAAAATGAGAAGTGTGAGCATAGAACATAACGTTTCTTTCATGAGGTAATCTCTCCTTTAGAATTTCTTGTGGTAAGTGCTGATGGACGTTCTTGAACTACAGGAATGACATAACTTTGAATCGTCAAACCCAGCAATGTTTGTGTTTCTAGCCGAGGTTCGGGGTTTTTGCGATGATCAAATACCACGTAATAGCCTTCGTTCGCATCTTCTATGCTGAGATACTTAGCGAGTTGCTCTTTACCTGCCTCATAGAGCAGATCCCCTTCCCAAATTTTTGTTTCAACAACATACTTGCGGGCGTTGTGGAGAATGAGCAGGTCTATCCTGCCGCGCCCAGTTTGGACTTCAAGGTACATGTTTCCACCGACGATACGAACGAACTGGCCGAGATAGGCGAAGAGGAGATACTGTCCGACATACTCGTGCGGTGTGTCTGGGATTTGCAGTATCCTGAAACCTGCCCGGGCGATGAAATCCTTGAAGTTGTCAAGGAGGGCTTGCATGTGAATGTGTCCATCGGGTGTAAGGTAATCGCGAAAGCCTGCGCGGGTGTCTTCCGGGAGGTATTCCCGCTCTAACCCGTTAACAGGCCGCTTGAATGCCCGCATGATACGGAACTGATAGATTGGGTTAACAATCTTACACATACCGCCGGCATCTTCCTCAATAACGCCATACGTAACGAGCTCGCTGATGACTTCATTGTCCAAGTTGAAATCCACGCCTTTATCGTAAGATGTGATCTGCATCAGAATTGTCTTGAAGCGCGGGTCTCTGCGGATATTGGTTAGCAGGTGTTGAATATTGCGGTTTTGTTCACGAAGGAGCAGGGCGTGCGCGTTTGAGAAATGCTGCGGGGTAATCGGCTCGGTCTTTGGAATTTGCAGTTCTGCTGTGAGAATTTGGGCGAATCGGTTGACGAGAAAGGGTTGGCCACCTGTCTGTTTATGAAGACTCTCAATGATTTCAGGCGCGAAGGCTTGGCCAACCTCGTCTGTATATTGCCCAAGAAGTTCACGCACTTGTTCAAGGGTGAAATTGGACAAGGCAAACTCATCATGAATATTGAAGGGAGAAACAGAGCGGTCATAGTCAAGTTGGGCGATGCTCTTAACACCGACAATACCTACGCTGTGTGGACACTGCGAAGCACTACGGGTGAGGTAGATGCGGCGTAGCGAATGAAGGAAACCTCTCACAGCAGTTTTGGGAATGCCATCAAACTCGTCAATGACAACAACAAACTTTTGATTACCGAGCAAATTCGATAGATGTTGGAAAAACCTTAGCATCGACAGATGATCCGTTATCTCTGCGGTGTCCAAGAAAGACACCAAGGCTTCAGTTGGCGTGCTTCCACGTTTTTGGAAATTGTGCGCCATCCCTTCACGAATATCCTCGACGAGGCTTCTATAAAAATCGACTGGGTCTACATCCACATACGCTTCAAAGTTAAGTTCGATAGGGAAATAAGTTGGATCCTCGGCGACAAGCATATCAAGTGCGAATTGGAAAAATGTGGTTTTACCCGTTTGGCGCGGGGCGAATATAACAAGATATTTTCCCTGTTTGATGCGATCAATAAAGTCGGTGAGTTCAGCGGTACGACTGACAATGTAGTTTTTCTCTGGGGAGACGGGGCCTTCGGTTCCAAACGTTTTCACTGTTTTACCTCATCTTGCCTTTTCTAATAGAACAGTTCGTCTTACAAAGTCGATTTGCAGGCGATATTCTTGTAGCAAACGAGTCCCTATAAGAATATCACCATCGACCACAAAAGTTGCTCTTGCCTGAATGATCTGACTATCAAACGGGAAATCTACTAAATAAACATCTTCCTCAATTGTTTGTCCACCAGCTAGTGAAGAAGTTACTCTTCCTACATATTGGGGATCCAAAACATTTCTTAAGACTTCAGGCAATTCCAGATCGCCATTGAAACCTGTGTCAATAGTTGCCGACCATTCTTGCCCCGCGATTGGGATCATAATTGTCGGCACGCCTATATCAGACACGGTACCGTACATCATTGATGTCCACCCTTCCGAAAATAGGTTCTAAAGCCGACCCGTTCAAAGAAGAGTGGAGAAGTTAACCCCTCCGTACGCCGGTGTTCGACAATCTCTGAAATGGAGTCACCGAACCAAATCCTGCCGCTCTTCGGATCTATACCGGCTGTCTGTCCAATCCGTTCGGTAATATCGTGTTGTTTCTGATATTCTACCCAAATCTGCTTGCATTTATGTGAGTCGGCCTCTGTCCAGTTTGGGTGTTTCATTGTTGATTCCTCCTTTTATTCTAAAGGATACCATGACAACTTGACCCAAGTCAAATTGATTCTGGAAACCGTTGGGTGTATAAATATTTCGACGGTGAGTTTTAAAAAAGGATTTTTAGGGTTGTGAGAGGACGAGGTGTAAACTCACAGTTTATGCGACAAAGGAGCACTTCTCATAAGTGCGTGTCAAAACTTTACACATCCAAAACCGTTTGTGAAATGGGCAATGGCAAGATATAGAAGGGTCCCACTTAGCCCTATCTACAACCGCGGTTTCATCTCAATGAGATGGGCACCTTCAAGACCCGAACGGACATCTTCATCATAACTCGTCACAACCACCTGATGTTCTTCAGCGAGCTGATGGATAAAATCTACCATCAACGCCTTACGTTCACCATCTAAATGGAGCGTTGGATCGTCGAACACGAAGAAACCCGGATTCCCCAATACCTTGGCGAGCGCAACTTTGAAACAGAGGTATAGGAACATCTTCTCGCTACCGCTGAGCAACATTAGACTCCGGTCTACGCCATCTATGTTCAGGGAAGGGAGCAGATGTTCGCGTTGTAAGTCGATGCGCGTTTGTCCGCCGCTCCCGTGAGAAGTAGAAAAGAGTTGCATCTTGTCGAGCCAGTGATGCAATTCGTCTTCAGCAGGCTTAAGGATTTGCCGTTGGAGTGCCTCAATGGTCTTGTCAATTCCGGTGCAGGCGAGTTCTAAACTCAGGAGTGTCTTTTCAACTTTTGCTGCGTCTCTGTTTACGCGTTGGAGCGCGCCGATTCTATCTAAGCGGACGGCTTCCTCCTGCTTGAGTTTACCAAGCCGTTCACGCTCGCTATCAATTTGTGCTTTCAATTGCGGTTTGTCAAGCGTTGCAAGGGTATCTGAAGGGGTCTGTTCACTCTGTTGGCCACCTCTCTCATTCAACCGTAATGTAAGCGCGTTAAGTTCAGTCTGAATCTTATCAATGTCCTTGGCGCGTTGTTGAAATTGCGTTAAAAGACTCTGTAAAGTCTGGAGGCGTTGTTCAAGTTCACGCCGACTCTTTAAATTCTCAGTTTCAGTTTCTAACGATTGTTTGTGTGTTTCCAACTCGGTACTGCGTTGCGATTTTTCTTCCGCTTTCTCATCAATAATCCGTTGTACCACCTCCTGCTCCACCTTCTGATAACAGGTCGGACAATGCTGTTCGTCACTCTCGATTAATGTTCGGAGGGTGTTACAAACGTTTGCCAACGCTGCAATTTCGGATTCAAGGCGACCGACCTGTTGTATCAGTTCATCCCGTTTTGCTTCTAATCCGGAGGCTTCTTGAACCGCAGTTTCGATGGTAGTTATCATCTCTCGTAACTGTCCAATATCGTTAAAACCGCTCAATGCCTCATTTTGCTGATACTTGAGGGTGTCCAACTGCTTTTGTAAACGGCTCTGATGCTGCACCCATTCCGCGATAAGTGCGGAATCACCGGTCTCGGCACCATAAGCGGCTTCCAAGTCTTTCAACTTTGCTTCAATCCGTGTGATCTCGGCTTCGTTTACGTTCTGTGCATTGAACCGTAGGCTATTCTGATGGGCGCGGATTCTGCCCTGCTCGCGTTTGGCGATGCGCCGCGTGTCAATGAACCGCTGCCGGACCTCTATTAATCTGTCGATACCGAGGAGGGTGTGGAGAATATCGCGTCGAGTAGCGGATTGACGAGCGAGAAATTCAAATATCTCGCCTTCACGGAGGAATGTCGTGAGTGCAAGTTGATCGTGCATGATTCCAAACCGCTCTTGTAACATCGCTTCCGTTGGTCTGATACGCTTATCATCGAAAAGAACCTGCCAAGCCCCATTTTTTTCAGAACGCAGCAGCGTACGCCTACCTGTTGCTCGGTAGAGCTGATAGCGTTCACTATTTGCGACGAATTGGAGTCCAGCTGTACCACTATAGGCTTTGGCGTTTTTTATGGCTGATGCATCAACGCGGGGCACAATCGGTTTCCCGGTCAGCGTAAAGAAAATAGCATTGACGAGCGTGCTTTTCCCACTGAAATTGGGGCCAAAAATGAGATTGATGCCGTCATGAAGATCAAAATCCTGCTCTTGGAAGCAGCCGAAAGTCTTAAGGCGTATCCGTTCAAGCAGCATATTAGTTGTCCCTTTTCTCGTGAATGAGGTCGTAAAGCATTTGGGCACGGACCTTCTCGCGCCCGTTTGTTAACGTGAATTCAAACGCTTGCAAAATCGCCTCAAGTTCAGCGGGACCTAAAGCCCTATACTTCTCATCACGCTGAAGAAGTGCCTCAATTTCTTTTCTGTAGATATTCAGCGTTTCATTTTCAAGGGAGGTGTCCATATCGGTGTCTCTTACTAATCAGGATAAAAATTGTGAACGGAGGACCCACGACGAGTGCCTATTATCTTTTCAAATTTTCGTTTTGATCTGCATCAAGCGTTCAGCAGCTTCAGCGAGGATGTCATCCGCCATACTGAACATAAACCTGAACTTTGTTTTGCCGAGATGTGGACGACTGTAGAAACTGGATCCCGGGACACCACCTACCCCAATTTCCTTCACTAACCAATGGGCAAAGGTTGTATCATCGGGAAACCCAAAATCGGTGATGTCTGTCATAATGTAATACGCGCCCTCCGGTTGATGGCAACGGAATCCGGCTTCTGTGAGGTTATTCACAAGACGTTTACGATTCTTATTATATTTCGCTACCAAATCTTTATGGTAACTCGGTGGCAAATTGAGGGCGACGACCCCGGCACGCTGAAGCGGATGCGGCGCGCCGACGGTGAGGAAGTCGTGCATTTTGCGGATCGCATTGGTTAAAACTTCTGGTGCGATAACATAGCCCAACCGCCACCCTGTCATAGAATACGCCTTGCTCAATCCTGACACGGTAATCGTCCGATCCCGCATTTGCGGCAAAGAACCGATGCTAATATGCGGTTTTTCATCGTAAATCATGTGCTCGTAGATTTCATCGGTGATCGCGATGCAGTCGTATTCACAACAGAGATCCGCAATCTCTTGCAGTTCCTCAAGCGTAAACACCTTACCGAGCGGGTTGTTCGGGGTATTTATGACAATCGCTTTTGTGTTAGTAGAGAAGGCATCTTGGAGTTCGGCAAGGTCGTATGTAAAGTGGACAGTACCGTCAGGTGCTGGTGTCTCTTGCAATGCGACATAGACCGGCTTTGCCCCAGAGATGATCGTATCCGGTCCGTAATTTTCATAAAAGGGTTCAAAGATGATAATCTCGTCGCCGGCGTTGATAATTGCCAAGAGAGCAGAAAGCATACCTTCAGTTGAACCGCAGGTAACAGTAACATTTCTGTTAGGATCTGTGGGGATGTCGTTAAATGTTGTCATCTTCTGCGCGATTGCCTCACGAAACGACGGTGCGCCCCATGTGATGCTATACTGATTATATCCTTCTTGAATCGCCGCAATCGCAGCCGCTTTGACTTCGGGAGGGGGTTGGTACGCTGGCGTGCCTTGAGACAGATTAATCGCATTGTAGCGCAGACACAGCTGCGTCATCCCACGGATGACGGATTCACTGAAACGGGTGGATTTGTCTGAGAGTTTAGATTGTAGTGAAATTTTGGACATCCTTTTAAATGTTAATACACAAGAATGTACTACTTCTCGGTTTTATAACTCAAAATGACACCGTCGTCTAAGGGGATATCGACAGAATGTAGTGTTGGCGTATTAAAGACGAATTCGACATAATCAGGCATTTCGTCGCGCATCGTCACGGTATCATCAGCGACAATTAAACCTCCGGGACGGATATTAGGCAACGCCAACTCCAGATAGCGTCGGTATTCGTCCTTCTCCGCGTCAAGGAACACTAAATCAAAGGTTGCGTCACATTTCGGGATTTCGTCGAGTGCGTTTCCGACGCGTATCTCAACGATGCTGTCCAGGCCGATTTCCTGAAGGTGTGCCTTTGCTTCAGCTGCACGTGTTGGATCAAACTCCAGTGTGATGAGTCTACCGCCTGTCTCTTTCAAGGCTGCGGCAAGCCAGATTGTGGAGTATCCGTTACTTGTTCCGACTTCAAGAACGTTTCGCGCCTGAGTTGATTGGATAAGAATAGAGAGAAATTGCCCGTTCTCGGGCGCGATATTGGTATACTGTTTTGCCGTTTGTTCAAGCCGTTTTAAAACAGGTTCGTATTGTTCCATAGCGTCTGGTATCTCGCCGACTTCCTTATAAAAAGCGAGAGGCGACAAAAATTGCCGCCTCATTACTGTTAGCGAAGTTTCTTAATTTTGCCCCAAGATGTGGCGAGTTTGTCTTTCGGATTGACAGCCAAAAACTCGTCAGCCCCCATCTCCATGCTCTGTTCCATTTCATCATCAGAGAGGGCACGGTTCCAGAGGCGGACCTCGTCAACCATACCGGGCCACGCTTCACCCGCCCATGTGCCGATTTGAATTTGGCTTGTAACGCCTGCCGGTGCTACTGGATTATTAGAATCCTGTTCATGTGTTACCTCGCCGTCCACATAAATTTTAACTTTGCCTTTGTTGTCCGACGTATGTGTATAGGAGAGATAGTACCACTTGCCGGTGTCAAGTTGGGTAGCGTTATCGTTGACATCCAAGAACCCGCCGCCGGCACCGTTTGTCCAAACCTTAATGCCATTTGAAGGGTTCATCCCGTAGCCGAATCCGATGTGTCTTGCGCCGCCCCCTGCACGTGTACCAAAAACGATAGCGTGTGCGCTTGGCAACCGGCTGAGGTTAACCCACGCGGCTTGCGTGATTTCATCTTCAATGTGAAAAATAGCGCCGTCTTCAATTGCGACAAAATCGGTAGAAGCACTGAATTCAAGTGCTTTCCCGAATTCGCCATCAACCCACTTCGCGCCACCGCTGAGTTCGCCTTCAAGGCCGTTTTCCGAGAAATCCTCGGTCTTTTTACCAGCACCTTCGTCGAGGGGCATGTACAAGACAAGCCCTTCCAGTAAATCGGCAGCGGCAAAAGTGGTGCATACCGAGACGAGGAACAAAATAAGAAATAGTTGTTTCACAAGTTACCTCCATAGAGTATAGTGATTAATATGTATAATATTACCACAAATCGGACGAATTGTCAAGAGGATCCCATTACAGAGACAGGGGCATTTAGTTTTAAACAAATTCTCGGATTGTCTAAATTTTTGGATCCTCTTTTTCAAGTCCGGCGCGGTTCCAAACCACGCCTACCGGGCCTGGGAGGTCCAAAATCGGGCGAGTTGTCAAGACTTTGCTATCATAGAAAAAATGTATCTATTGGAATAGCTGCCAACTCCTACCGGGTAGATCGGCACGAAAGACCTCTACATTCCCACAGTCTGCCATCGTGACATAGCAGGTGCGACCATCTGGACCACCGAAGGCGATATTGGAGCAGAGCTTACCTGTTAACTGTACTTCCAATAACACCTCGCCTGCGGGTGAAAGTTTTGCGACTGTGCCTTTGCCGTGCCGAGTGATATAGAGATTGCCTTCAATATCGCACCGCATCCCGTCCATATTGAAATCAGGGAACTGAATCAACAACCGTTTGTTGCTAACTTCTCCTTCGGATGATAGATCGTAAGCCCAGACGTTGCACTGTGCGGATTCATTGACGTACAACACCTTTTCATCGGGACTCACCTCAATACCGTTTGTAGTGCCCATGTCTGCTTCAAGCAACGTTACCTTTCCATCTGTATCCACCCGCCATATCTGCCCGGTAGACGCGCCCCAATTCGGGTCGCTAGCGTAGAGAATATCGTTCGCACCGATAGCGATATCGTTAGGTTGGTTCATTGTCGGTTCGTGGGCATGGACACTGATGTCTCGCGTGTCCATATCCACTTTGAGGACATTGTGATTGGTATAATCAGCGATGAACATAAAACCTTCGCTGTTGAAACGGATACCGTTACCGATACTATCGGTCGGTAGTTCGACAAAAACGCTGGCAGCACCATCTGGTGTCACCTTGCCGATGGTGTGCTGTCTTTCGTAGTTGACAGCGTATAAATTGCCTGCTGCGTCGCAGGCGGGGCCCTCAATTCCAGATGTAAATCCGTTGACGGGTGTAAATTCTTGAGCGACAAAAAGTTCTTCGTTCATTTTCCAACTCCTTGAATTTAGTTCGCGCCAGGACTTACGCAAATTTAGACGCGATGGTAGATTTTTGCTTTTTAAAGCCTCTAAATCCCCCTTATCAGGAGGACTTCTGAACGCGCTGCGTAAGTCCTACGCGCTACAAAGTACAAACACGCCAGTATACGCGTGTGCGAAGTTCCGTCCGCCGATTGGTGCGAACTCCGAATTTCCAAAGAACCCGATAACAGGTAGCCCCGGAAACTTTTCTTGAATAACACTGATGTCGTGATTCGCCGCGCCATAGAGTCCCTTGCCACGCCCCAAACAGTTAAAGTAGAGTCCAAACGCAGGCTGCTGTTCCCGGGTTTTCTCAGCCAACTGTGCTATGATTATCTGAATCTCTTCTGCAGCTGCAAGTGGGTTTCGCAGATGGAACTGCACCAACTGTCCCTCTTTTACCTCTTCGGATATAGCGAGGGCGGCGTGTTCTTCATTAATACCAACAAGATTGCGAATCAGAAAATCACCACGGGTTGGATTTTTGTTCGTATCATCCATCGCAATCCCGACGAAGACTGTACCGCCCGATCGGCGAATATCGTCCTGCGTTAGCAGTTGCAATGCCCCTTTAAAGTTTTCCAATGCGGGTTCACCATCCAACTCAAAGATGACGCGTCCATCGGCTTTTGTAACCTCACGCGGTTTGCCAATAGGTTGACACCCTTGTGCGACCCCGATCTCCGTGCTGAAGTCTCCGGTTAAGAGGAACCCCGTAACACCACCCTCCGTTGCTTGCGTGCCTTGCCAGTGGTACATCTGTGCGCCGGTTGCATCACCTGAAACGGCAGCACCGACAACAGGGATAGAAGCACCGTCACTACCGATATGCTCTACGAGTTCCGCCGGATTCACAGCGCGAACATCTGGGAAAATTACCAGAAGTGAGTCATCGCGTAGTTCTGTTTGAATACTTTTCTGTATCTGTTCGCCGACCTCCGATGCTGTGCCTTGGACAGTAAAAGAGACTGCGGAAAGTTGTTCACCTCGGAGCACCATCACGGCGAGGGTGGGTTCTTCTTCAAACTCACCTGCCGAAGTCAAGACGCTCATCCCACTACACCCGATGAGTTCCTCACAACTGGAGTTGGCGTGAACTGCCTGATATAACTGTTCATATTCCGTTTGGTAGTTAATGGTTGCAAATACGATGGCGATGTCGGCTTTAGCGATACCGGCGTTACCCATTGCCATGCGTGTCGCGCGTTCCGCTGCTTCCGCAGTGGAGAGGTCATGTGAATGTCCCACACCTACATGAATCATTTTTCTGCTCCTATCGTTTTTCCTATGATACAGTATTTACTTGCAAACGTCAACCCCAAGGAATGTTTACAGCAAACCCTATAGTTACATGGCTTACGCAAACGCCTTTGCTGGTGAGGTTTCAAACCGGGGTCACCACCGATTACTGGGAAGAGACAGCGGAAATCCGTAATACGTAGGATTTTATGAGAAATTACGTAAGTCCTAAGTTATTGACATACTATAGATTCAATGCACAATTCAGCAATTTTTGCACCTCATATTGCAATTTTTGCGTATAACAATAGAATACGGATTGTAGACGCATCTGATTGTAATCGCCTTTACAAAAAGTAAAGGCTCCTGTTTATCTTCATAGACTTAGTGTGTGTCTATATGTTCGATTGACAACAGTAAAAAGATAACTCGGAACACCAACGGTTTTGGCACAGATTCACGAGATTGGCATAAAACTTGCTACTGCTATAACCATAAAGAAAGGGATAGGTTTTAATGGTTTCTAAAGTTTCTGAATTATGCCCTCGTTGTAAAATAAAATTTGACGTAAATTAAAAAAATAATTAAGTGACAGACAATTCGCTCCTGCAAAAAGTAGAAAAACAATGCACGAAAACAGGAATGTATGATATACTAATTATCGTATGAGATATTATAGTAAAATCAGGAAATATGTAAATACCAGAAGTAGTCAGTTATCGGTTGTCAGTTTTCAGCAGTCGGTTTCCATCAGCAATGAATAGTCAATGTGAGTCGCTCTTACAAGACAGAAGCAGCGATCGGAATACCGAAATTAGGTGAGAACTGAATGGTTCCAGAAACCTTCACTAACATATCAATTTTACTATAATCTGCTCTATGTTGAATCTGTTTGAGTTAAGATGAGTTAAGAGAAGTGTAATCTGGAGGAAAAGTGATTTGTCAGCCGAACTTCTTAATGGTAACCGCCTTGCGAAGCGCGTCCGGAGCCAGATCCGGCAAAAATTAAAAAAACTCACGTTTACTCCCGGACTCGCTGTTATACAAGTCGGCGATGATCCGGCATCAACGCTCTACATCAAACACAAACAACGCGATTGTGAGAAGGTTCATTTTCATTCCGAAGTCCACCGCCTACCAGCAGACATCACCCAAGAAACCCTCATCGAGCATATTGAAATCTTGAATGCACGACTGGATATCCACGGGATGTTGGTACAAATGCCGCTGCCGGATGGTATAGATAAAGAGGCAGTTATTGATACAATCATTCCGCAAAAAGATGCCGATGGATTAAATCCGATCAATTTAGGGAATCTCCTTATTAACCGTGAGAGGGTAACTCCGTGCACACCGACGGGTATAATTCGGCTTATCGAATTGACGGGTGAAAAGATTGAGGGTAAACATGCGGTCTGTATTGGTAGAAGTCCGCTTGTTGGGAAACCGGTGGGATTAATGCTCCTGAATCGGAACGCCACCGTTACCTATTGTCATTCACGCACAGCAGATCTGAAAGCAGAATCGCAAAAAGCGGATATCCTCGTCGTTGCTATCGGCAAGTCTGAGTTCATCACTGCAGACATGGTGAAACCGGGGGCAATGGTCATTGATGTCGGCATTAACCATGTAAACGGACGGGCAGTCGGGGACGTTAAATTTGAAGAAGTTCAAGAGGTGGCTGGATTTATCACCCCGGTTCCGGGTGGTGTGGGACCAATGACGCGCGCAATGTTATTAGAAAATACGCTGAAATTAGCGGTTGGAGGTTAAAATATGGCATTTCCAGGATTTGAGTTGAACGATAAAGTGATGTTAATCACCGGTTCAGGCAAAGGCATCGGTAGAGGTATAGCCCTTGCTGCTGCACAGATGGGAGCAAAGGTGATTCTGAACAGCCGCACCCCGTCTGACCTTGAGGAAGTCGCGAACGAGATTCGCGCCAACGGTGGTGAAGCGGAGCCCGTCGTGTTTGACGTTAGCGATCTGGCACAGGTTGCTCAAGGCGCGCAAGAAGCGATTGACGTTTGGGGTAGAGTGGATATTCTCGTCAATAACGCAGGCACTAATCGCCCGAAACCCGCGCTTGAATTAACCGAAGAGGATTGGGATGCTATCTACGATCTTAATCTCAAAGGTCTGTTCTTTTTAACGCAGGCGCTTGTGAAACCGATGATAGAACGCGAAAACGGGAAGATTATCAATATCTCCTCAACGATGGGGTTGGTAGGCGGTCCGCTGCGTACTGCTTATTCGGGAAGCAAGGGCGGCGTTGTGCTATTAACCAAAGGACTTGCCGTCGAATGGGCACCGCATAATGTGACCGTAAACTCTGTCGCCCCTGCGTTTACACGGACACCGCTTGCGGATGTGCTCTTGCAACGTAAAGAATTTTATGAAGATGTTGTCCGCCGTATTCCGATGGGACGTGTCGGTGAGGTGGACGAAGTTGTCGGTGCTGTGCTATTTTTAGCATCAGATGCCGCGAATTGGGTGACTGGACAAACGATCGCAGTTGATGGCGGCTGGGTTGCGTGGTAATTCACGCGATCTGGTTAACTCATCTCCACGTGATTGCCAGCTTGTACCTATTGGACAAATAGCATCGTTAAAGATAAGGAACGACGCTTTATTTCAACAGGATTTATGTGTACAGTTCGCTCGTCTTCACAAGGATACCAACGAACTTTGCGTAAATCCTATCCTAAATACCAACAAAAAACAGATAGAGGAACTCTATTCTGGAGGAATAAAATGAAACAATTTTTTGTGCTGGCAGGTATTGCCATAGTGCTTCTCAGTCAATTGGGTTGTTCTTCTGACGAAGAGCAGACGCAACTTGAGAACCCTGCGGTAATCGATGAAACAGCAGCATTTAGTGGCGCGCCGCTCTTAGGCGATGTCGTCCTCGAAAATATGTATGAGGATGAAGCGCGACAGCTGACGGATAAAACACCCGTCCAAATAGTCACAGTAATAGAAGGTACGAACAGAGTTGTCCTTGATGCACAATTCCGTGGCGTTCGAGATTTCGGGTTTGGATTTCCACTCTACGAATTTGAACTCACGGATGAATTGGCTGAAGCCATGGGTGGCATTGCACAAGGTATGTCGGGAAGTCCGGTCGGTCCCCCAGGACGCATTATGGGTGCGCTTGCTTACGGCGATTCCTTTGCCAGAGCACCGAGTCGGTTCTGGGCAACATCCATTGATGCAATGGAAAACGCAATTACCCACCAAACATTTGGTGAGATGTTTGAGGCAGAACGTGCCGCAGCTGCGCCAGGTGGTATCCAGTCAGCATATACACCAGTGAAAACCCCGTTAATGATCTCCGGCATACAACACCATAGATTGCAACAACTTTCATCACATCTGGAAGGCTCTCACTTCGACTTTCTCCAATTGTTTGCCGATATTGGTGATGCTCCTGCAGCACCGCCAACGGTAACAACAAGACTCGCCGCTGGTGATATGATCGGTGTCGCTATATCAACTGGCGATGTCGTTAATTCTATTGGCTTCGGAACGGTGACACAAGTCTACGACGACGGTACATTTGTAGCATTCGGACACCCGATGATCGGTGCCGGCAAGTCGGCATTACCGGTCTATAGAGCCGTCACCAACGGTATCGTTCCCAACCTACAAGCATCCTATAAATCTGCATCAGCCTATGGGAATCCAATTGGAACAATCACCAAAGATCTCTTACCGGCAATTGTAGGTGAACTTGGGACTGTGCCGTCAATGATTCCGGTGAAGATCACTTACCAAGCAGGCAACGGTCCTGTAGTGGAAAAGAATCACAAGTTAGCGTACGGTCAGGAATCGTTCCTCCCAATCATTGCAGCTGTTACGATGGATTCAATCCGGCAAGAAATAAGTTCTGCAACATTAGACGGGACTGTCACGCTCCAATTCAAAGAGACCGAAACCGTCTACACAGAATCATTTCGGAGTACATCTTCAGATCCGTTTTTCGATACGTTGTTAAACATTGATCGGATTGTCCGTGCTTTCGCGGACACACTCTCAAATAGTGCGGGACAAGCGACATTAGCAGATGTGTCAATTTCCATCAATGACAAACCGCAAATTATGTTAGCGGAGCTTCATGAGGTAATTATCCCCGAAGAGGGTGTTACCCCCGGTAAAGACCTAACGGTTTCGATCGTGCTGCTTCCACACTGGAGTGCTGCAGGTGACGAACGGACGATCCAGAGAGATGTCACAATTGCGGTACCTGAGTATTTCCCTGTTGGTCCTGCGCTCCTGAGTGTCGTTTCTGCGAATCCGTTCGGTCCTCCTGATCCGTTCTTTCCACCCAGTTTCTTTGGATTCGGACCGGAGGGGCCGCCTAAACCGTTGCCTGAGAATCTTGACGAACTCATCAAAAACATGGAAGATGAGCAGACAGATCCAGGTTTACTCACGATAACGCTTGAGACGTTACTGCCACCGGAAGCGTTCTTTCCGCCGCCACCACCTCCGCTACCACCAGAAGACTTAATGTTACCTGAAGACGGTGAGATGCCAGCAGATGGTGAGATACCTGAAGACGGTGAGATGCCAGCAGATGGTGAGATACCTGAAGACGGTGAGATACCTGAAGACGGTGAGATGCCCGAAGACGGTGAGATGCCCGAAGACGGTGAAATGCCTGAAGATGGTGAGATGCCTGAAGATTTATTACCACCTGAAGATGCGTTACCGCCACCACCACCGCCACCAGCGTATTTCGGACCACCACCACCCATCGTAACCCAAATCAGCATTGATGGCTTTATTGTGGTAGGTCTCAAAAATGCGCTCGTTATATTCACACCACCATTACCCGAAGAAATGGTTGATGGCATGATTCCAGGAGAAATCGGGGAACCGATAGAACCCGCGGATCCGGTGGAAATCGCTGAACCCGTGGCAGAGGAATAATTCCGAACCCAATTGTAAGGGCGGGTACTCATACCTGCCCTACTTCAATATGTGTGGGCAGGTTATCATTCCTGCCCACACCACTTACTTTTGCTCTATATCTTCGCCCACCTGTTTTCATACATGACCGGTGCTCATTGCACATAACACTTCACAATATCAATAATCAGTGCTATATCGTGTCGAGCAGATTCCAGTGAAGTGTAGCAGGTTTCACCTTCCGTAATGCATGCATGGAAGTGACGCAACTCCCGAACAAACGCGCTTTCCCATTCAACAGCGGGTGTCTTGCTATAGGTCGTGCCATCGGCATCTATTCCGTGTATCGTCACCTCGGATAAAATGCCGCGTGAAAAACCGGTTGGGTATGATACAATTACGCGTTTTTTATCGCCATAAATTTCTAAAGTCTCTTTAAAATCCCACAGATCCGGTAAGTCCACCCAAGTTGCGATACAACGGGCACCGTTCGGGTAGCCGAATACAATGCTCACACCGCGTCCTTCAGACCAAACTTCTGCACTAATCACTTCACTCGGTGAGCCGAGCATCACCCGTAAGCTATAGATGTCGTGGATCATGCTACCTGCAAGCAGGTAGAACACTCGTGCTGCCTTGTTTTGGACATCGCTTTCAAGCCCCGCTTGTGATAACACGTCCCCAATGGCTTCTGCCTGTGCTTTTTCACGCGCCGCGCCCGCTGGCTTAAATGCATCCGGGGGCACGTCGTTGAACCGCTGGACATCAAACTGGCTCAGGTGTAAACTGTTATTCGGATGGAGATGGTTGATCTGGACAAAGCGATAACTGTCCATCGTATCGACTTCGCGCTTGGCGAATTGGAAAGCAGGATCATGCACCTTCATATAACCGGCTTGTGCGACAGTCCCGGCACTACGTTGTGCAGTTAGCATCGCATCCATTTCTTGAAGTGAAAAGCAGACGGGTTTCTCAATAAAGACATGTTTCCCGGCTTCAAATGCAGCGAGTGCAACCTCCGTTTTCGGGTCACCGTGGCATAGTAGAACGGCATCCACATCTGACGCTAATAATTCGGTATAATCTGTTACGAATTGGGGAACATGGAAACGCTTCGCTACCGCTTGTGCAGCACCGTGAGAGAGATCACAGACAATTGGCACTTCAAATTCACGATGAAGTGCGGTCAGATTGGGAAGATGATGTACCTGCGCGATTGCGCCACACCCGATAACACCTATCCGTACACGACTCATAATTTCTAACCTCCAGTAGAGAACGCTTTCGATATGCGTTTATCGTATCACGTACACGAAATAGATGCAATGTATAGCTTACGGTTGCCCAGGGTCATTCAATTGTACGATTCCTCATTTTATGAGGTTAACTGTGAGTTTAGGTTTGGCTGCGAAAAGTTGGAGTGCGTCGGTAATTTTTGTATGTCCAGTGCATCGTAAAACAGAGATGGCTGTGTTTCGCAGAGCTGCCATGACTTGAGGCATAACACCGGTTCGGACGCATGATGCATCTTCTTGAAAGACAGTATCTCGGATCCAATGGAGTTTGTTCTCAATGGTCCAATGCTCTCGCCGGAGTTTGAGCAAGTCAGATGCCGAGGCACGTTCGGGTGTCAGACTTGTGATACCATACTGCACGTTGCACTTGACGTGTGCTGTCTTTTTACACATCTGGTGTGTGGTGTATTGATAAACTTGCTGTAGCCCCGGCCAGTCGGTGTGTTCCGTCAAGAGCGTACTTGCGGTGAGGGTGCGTGTGGTAATCCTGCCTTTTGCGTCTTCTGTGTCCGTATAGGTTTGCAGATGTGCGCCGGCAACCTCTGCGTGAAGATTTTCAAACCGGCGGTGCTCCACTTCGGGTGGGTCTGTTTCATCAAAGGGTTCAAAGAGGTCTCGAATATCTTCATACAACTGTTTCTGATTCGCTTTGACGGGGAGGCAGTAATCTGCTTGATGCTCAAGGATTTCTTGACAGAACTTGCGTTGGGTCAAAAGTGCGTCCGTGGTGATGACGAGCCCTGTGATATCAAAGGAAACCTTCAAGAGTTCAATGGAAACAGGGATTTCATTGGTCTTTTCACTGACGGCACATTCTGCGACAGGGATACCTAACTCATGAAAGACGGCTGCGAGCAGATGTGTCCTGCGTGCGCCTTCGGTATGACTGTTGCCTAAGGTTTTGTTTCCATCTATGGCAAGTCCCTTCAAGTCAGACGTGGAAATGTGCGAACTTGCTAAAGTCTGTGTTGTCCACTGCGTAAGGGTCTTTTCTACAGTGTCGATGTCAAGACGCCGATAGAGATAATGAAACGTTGATGCTGCGGGGGTTTGCTTCGCCGTGAACCCCAAAGCCTGTCGGAGGTCTGGGTGGAGGCGTGCCCATTTGGCAATCTGTGTATAGCTGCGTTGTCCACACAGGAGCCCGACAACCGTGAGTGCGAGCATTGCGACTAAGGGGTGGCGGCGTCCTTTTTTCTTGCGTGGGTCTGGCACTTCTGCTAACATATTAAGTAAGTGGCAAGAGGAAGTTTTTGTCATGATTCACCTGAAAAACTTGTTAATTTTAGGGTGAAGTATAGCAGAAGTCGCGTGAAAAGTCACGCGACTTCTGCTTATCTGAAATATTAACACCTGTGAAAAATATGACACCAAAAACCTACAATTGAATGGCCCTGTACGGTTGCCAGAGCCATTCAGGCTTTAGAAATTATCGGGTTTCACACCTTCTTTTCACGATCCGGTGCGGTTGGAAGGAGATAAATCGGTGCGGTTGGGAAACCGCACCATAGGTGTCAATTTAGCGGTATTCCAGGTCCGGTAGGTTCGGTTTCCTAACCGAACCGGACTTATCCCAACCCAGGTCTCGGTTTCTTGTTTAGCGGAAAACCCTGTTTAGCAGACGCTGCAGCTGAAGGTTTTCGCGGACGATCCGATGCGGTTAGGAAACCACATCTACCGGCCTGGGATATTCAGCGCATAACTCTTTTCTTAAAATGACACTTATGGGTACGGTTAGAAACCGCACCATAGGTGTAAATTTAAGGGAAAGTCTGTGTATTTTTAGTCATTAAAAAAGTGTTGCGAAATAGAAACACCTCTCACATAATGTAGAAAAACGATCCAAGTGATTCTACAAAAGAGGTGTTTCCAATGTCCATTTTACAACAAGTCAGTGATAAAATGCAAACGATTCTTAGACCGCTTGCTGACCAAGCCGCCGTAGAGACTGGCATGGTGAAAAGAAACCGCAAACTCACGGGGAGTGCCCTGACGCAAATCCTGGTTTTCGGGTGGTTAGAAAATCCCGAGGCAAGTTACCATGAACTTGCTGAAACTGCTAGTGCCTTGGGCATCGATGTCTCGCGCCAAGCCATTGCGCAACGTCTCACACGTGAAACCACTGAGATGCTGAAGGCAACGCTTGACGCAGCCATCATAGAAACGCTGGAGCTTACCACTGCTCCGCAAGTCCTGCCTTTGCTTGAGTCGTTCAACGGTGTCTTTGTTCAAGACAGCACTTGGCTATCGCTCCCCGATGCGCTCCACGAGACTTGGCAGGGCCCTCGCAAAAAGGATTATCCGAAGAAAGCGGCTTTGAAACTCCACCTGCGATTTGACGTGTTGACGGGTAGATTCACAGATTTTCACCTCACCGATGGTCTCGTCGCGGATAGCACGGCAGCAAAGCAGTTTCAGACGCTCGCCGCCGGGAGTCTTCACCTCGCAGATCTTGGCTATTTCTCACTCGATGAACTTCAAAGCCTCACTGAAAACGGTATCTATTGGATCAGACGTTTGAAAGCCGGTTGCCATCTTTTTCAGGAAACTGGAGAACCCTTCTGTTTAGAAAAGTGGCTCAACAGACACCCGGAAAACACCGTGATCCGCAAACGTATCCGTGTCGGCAAAACAAAGCAACTTGACGCATATCTTATCGCAGAAAGACTTTCTGAAGAAGAAACCAACAAACGCCGGCGATATATCAAACACCGCGCCAAACGTAAGCATGAAAATCCTTCAAAGATACGCCTGCGCCTCGCAGCCTGGAACCTTTATATCACCAACGTTGAAGAACACCGCCTTACCCCAAAACAGATCCGCAGCATCGCACGGATACGCTGGCAGATCGAGTTGATGTTCAAGGATACCATGAAAAGCGTTGGAAAACTTTCTCACTCGCGATACGAGAAACCCTATCGGATTTTGGCTGAAGGGTATGCCAAACTCATCGCAGCACTCCTCCGCCACGCCGTTATGTTAGGCGCAGGGTGGCGATGTATACGACACAGCCTCATCAAGACTTCGAGACTCATCACCTCCTATGGGCGCATGCTGATGCTGAGTTTTCGCAAGTCAACAGCGGCTGTCATTGAAACTCTAAACGACATAAAACGCATCTTTGAAAACGGGAGTTATCTTCAAGAAGGCACTGGAAAATACACAACCCTTAGAAGACTCTATGACGCTCTGGAAAACCCCTAAATTTACACCTATGGTACGGTTAGAAACCGCACCTACCGGATTTAGGCAGATGGTTGGCGAAATTTTCCCTGTCGCCACTCTTTGTAGATGAGAAACACACCGAGGAGGTACAAATTGACATATAATATGGATTTTACAAGGGCAACTATTATGGCAATATCCAATTTTCGTAGCAATTCCACGCCCTTACGTCTTGACCCGGCTCCCATTGCCCCATATATGCGTTGAGAACTGCGCCGAGAGCTGCATCGAAAATCAGACTCAGAAACCTGAATCCGATGAAGATCGCGGTGAGGAATATCACACCTTTTGACCGCGTTCGGAAGCACAAAAACACCAAAAATCCTGCCAGTACCACGTATGAAACATACATTAGACCGATAAGAACATTCTCAAACATGCTTGAAGGCTCCTGTAAATCTAAAACTTGATTGTCGTCCTATTTCTGCTGGACAAACTATATACTGTGTTTTTTCTGATGCCGATTAATCAGGACTTACGTAAATTGAACAGAAAAAGGATATATTCTGCTGAAAATGCCTCGAGTTGCGTTTGTGCGAGAAACTTTCAGAAAAACCAGAGATGCTTTTGAAAACCGAGCATGAACCCGACCGAAATTGTCCAAACTATAGCATAAATAGATTGAGAGTATTATCCAATAAGGATGTTTCACGGAAGCAACCTCTAAATCCCCTTATTAGGAGACTTGAATATACTTCCTAAGAAAGGCTCTAATTAGGGGAGTATATCAAAAAAATCACAAAATTACAATTTTTCTACCTTACGTTGTGGGGCTATTTAGTTTTCGGTTTTTTAATCACTTTGATCGGAAGATCGCGAGCACAGCTCGCTCCTACAAAAAAATAAGGATTGCGTAATCAGAAAGTTGACAATAAACGCGAAAACCTACATAATAAAGCAATAAATCAGTAGCAAGATGGAGGGTATAGATATGGACATGGCAATTATTCCGTGGGAAATGGTAGTTCTCTGTGGACTGTCTCTCTGTGTTGGGTGGGGAATACGTGGCAACTTCGGGCATGAATACGGTGCGGCACTTCCGGGTGCACTCGCCGCGATGGCTCTTGTGCTGCTATCGGGACGAGAAGATTGGTGGCGGCATGTCCACTACTTTGCACTGTTCGGTGCGATCGGTTGGTCGTTCGGTGGGAGTATGTCGTATATGATGGTTGTCGGGTATAGCCATTCGTCACACTCGTTGACCGTGTTTTATGGATTCGCGAACCTATTCGCTATCGGTTTCTTGTGGGCAGCTTTGGGCGGTGCTGGAACTGCACTCCCGGCGTTTCTGACACATACGCAGTTGTCGCTCTTCTTCGTGCCGATCGCCGCAGTCTTCATCGGTTGGTCACTTCAAGCAGTGATCCTCGACTGGGTTTTCGCGACGAAACGGATGCAACGGCATGAAAATCCGCTCTATTGGTATGATACGGACTGGGTGGCAGCACTGGTAGCGATAATCGCTGCACTTATCGTCGCGCTGTTCCGCGGTGGTTTAGATATGGGAACTTCGCTTGTGCTCTATATGGGTGTCGGTTGGTTCGGCGCGTTCCTATTACTGGTTAACGTATTTCGTCTACGGATGACACCGCCGCGCGGCGACAATTGGGCAGGTTGTGTCGGTCTCGTCATCGGTGTCTTGGGATATTGTTGGCGTTATGAACTCGGCGGTGTCGCTTTTGCTACGCTGATGACCGGTTTTGCCGGTGGTATCGCGTTTTCATTTGGACAATTACTGAAACTCATCTACATCTGGGTGGGTAACAAAACGAATTGGCACACGAACTGGCATAGCGTAATGGAGCAGACGCAAGGTTTTCTTTTCGGCATCGGGATCGCGATAACATTCGGCTTGCTTCTTAACAAAGCACCGCTCTTAGAAACCAACCCAAATTTACCACAGTGGACGGAAATATTTGCTGTGTTCTGTGTGTTGATTCTACTGACATACGTCAATTATCGGAAGGCAGCGGGGACATGGGTGGATCTCGTCGAGGGTTTACCTGAGCGATTTTTTGGATTGCCTGTTGTCGGTTGGTTTCGACATTCAAGGGGATGGATTGGATGGTTTGAACTTTTCTACATAGGTCTCGGTATTGCCTGCGTCTGGCTTTTGTCGGTGCATTTCCGCGAACCTCTCGCTTTTATTCCGACGAGCTGGTTAGGAAAGGGACAACTGCTCTATTTTGTATTTATATGGTGGGTGGTTATTTTCAACTTTGAACGCGCCTTGGTCGGTTTTAGTCCACATCGGTTGGTGACGGAAGGGGTCATTACGCTCAACGCGATTATTTGTACCGTACTGATAGCACTGGGGCCACAGATGGTACCAAAACAGACAGGCAGTCTTTTTTCGTTTAATGACTGGGTTTTGCAGACATTGATCTGGGGTATAGTCGTGCTGGTAGGGACGACAGTTATTTTCTGGGGTATCAAGCATTTGCTCTATGGAAAAGAACATGCTCCGGGTGGGGCACTCCATATCCGGTTTGGACCGGATTCTAACGCGCCGAAGGAGAAACCTAAAGTGGGAGAACAGCATCCGTAACGCTCATTGTCAGAATCAGGATTTACAAGATTCAAGGATTTTCAGGATTTGAGACACTCCTTGATTGAAACCTACTTTTTATCGCATTACCGACATATTTTTTTAAACTTCATAAAGAGGTGTTTTGGGGTATGTAAGGTGTATTGCTAAGATCCGGTGCTGCAAACAGCGAATAAATACGCAGAAATACCCCAGTAAAACCCTACCGGACCTGAGAAATGAGGGCGCGGTTTCAAACCGCGCCTACCGGGGTTAGTAACGAAATTTTAGTCGTGTAGGTGCCGTTGGCGATAGATTTGCCCGCCTTTGACGACGACAGTCGGTTCCAATTTCTGTTTGCCTATTTTAGCCACACCGTTTGCATCTATCAACTGAAAATCGCCTTCTCGAAGTTCAAAGACCACTGCATCACCCCACGCGTCAACCGCCAATGTCCCGACCTGTCCGGGCATCAATATGGTTTCAGCGGGGATACTCGTTACCTTAGCAAGCGCGTCGTCGAGCGACATGCCAAGATATAAGAACTTGTTGACGACATTCACGAGATCATAGACGGGACCGTTGACGTTATAGACGTGTAGGTCGGAGGAGATTGTCGTCGGTTCAACGCCTTGCGCCATCGCTTTCTGAACGACATCCCAACTGAAAGAACCCGCACCGTGCCCAACATCAAAGATCACGCCGCGTTCAATCGCTGCATGGACAGAATCTCGGATATTACCGTTTTCATCTAAGATGCCGCACGGCATATCGTGAAAGCAGTGTGTTAGGATATCACGTTCACCCATCAGTGCCAATATATCGTCAATAGACTCACACCAAGCATCTTGTGGATGCACCATTATCGGGAGTCCAGCAGCATCGGCGGCTTCACGTGCCTTGTGCAATGGCAGCATGCCTGCCCGCGCGCCGACAATACTCTCTCGTGTCAGTCGGACCTTGACCCCTAAGATGATGTCGCGATGCTGTTCAATCATTTGACACGCTTTCCCGACATCTGCATAGTCGGGGTTTTCTAACTCCCCAATTTCCTGTGTGAGCATACCTTGCGATGAGATGTTCAATTGTGCAAGAATGCGCGTGTCACTGACATCAATAACATATTTACGGAATCCCGGAAACGTGTCCGCTCCTGCTGAACCAGCATCCACGACTGTTGTCGCGCCACGTGCTAAGCAGGTAGGATCCGGTTCAATCCCGAAGTGGCTTACGCCGTAGAAGACATGCACGTGTAAGTCGATAAGACCGGGTGTGACGAAACATCCTTCCGCATCCAATACCTCTCTCGCTTCGGATGTCGGTATCTCGTCCGTGATTGCTGAGACACGTCCGTTTGCAAATGCCACATCTTTACGCGCATGGATGCCCTGTGCCGGATCGACGACGGTTCCGTTTTTAATGAGCAGTTCATAGTTCATGTGGGAAATCCTTACCCAATAAATCTCTTAGGACAGAATCTATACAAGCGAGGTTGAAAACCTCGCCAGCGAATACAAGCGAGGTTAAAAATATCGCCAGTGGATACTCAGAAAAAGGCGAGGTTGGAAACCTCGCCAGCAAATATGCGAATTTGTTAATGCGTGCTTTGGCGACTTGTAACCGGACACCATCGTGCCATCAGTAGATAATCAAAGAGTGCCGATTCTGCTTCGGGTGTATCAATGCGCTTCAGTGCGTGGATAGCGTTGTCTCGGACATAGCGATCTTCATCCCAAAGAGCTTTCGCCAGTACCGGAACTGCGTCGCTTGCGGCGGGTCCAATCTGTGCCAATGCTAATGCCGCTTCAAAGCGCGCTTGTTTGTCGTCATCGTCGGCAACTATATCGATTAATTGCGGCACCGCAGGCACGGCGGTTGCACCGAGCCCCCCCAAGGCTTCAGCGAGATAGCGGCGGACTTCAACGCATTCGTCTTTCGTCCGTTCCAGCAACGCGGGGATAGCCGGTTCCGCTGCGTCACCTATCTGTGCTAAGGCATAACTGGCTTCAATACGAACGGCATCCTCGGTGTGTTGTAACGCTTCGCTTAAGGCAGGCACAGCTGGTGCACCGACTGCTGCCAATGCGTAAGCTGCCATCCGCCGTGTGGATCCGTTTTCATCGCCAAGGGTTTCGATTAACTGAGGAACAGCCGATGCACCGATTGTTCCAAGAGCATACGCGGCGTTTAAACATACTGGCTCATAACCGTCCTGTAAGGCTTGGATCAGAACGGGAATTGCTTCGGCAGCGGATTCCCCGAACATACTCAATTCGTCAGCAGCATGGGAGCGAACAGACGCTTCGTCGTCATTCAAGGCTGCAATGTGTTTCGCCAGGTTCCCATTAACTGGTTGTGTCGAATGTCCGTTGGATTCTCCTGCCACCCAATTCCAGATATGTCGCCACGCGCCTTGGTGCACAGGTATTTCCGGATCGCTATCCTCCAGTTTCCAACGCGGATCCGTCACATTCCATTCCGGTGCTTGCGGTGGGTCCATACGCGTGAACTGAAACTTCATCATGTAGCGCGTCTTGTCTGTCTGGTTCGCCATGGCGCGATGCCAGAGGTCGAAGTGGATAATCGCTATCGTGCCAGCCTCGCCATTGAGTGCTAATTCACCGTCGTTATCTTCAGTGATTCGGGTGCTGTAATACTGCGTTCCCGGTAAGACTGCCGAGGGTCCGATTTCGACCGGTGAGTCCTGCGGGTAGTAGAACGCCATTGCCCAACGCGGACAGTGATGACGCACCTTCTGATACCCCCAGTAGCTATCCTTATGAAATCCCTGTCCGTCACTGTGGGGACGGTTTTGGTGCGGATGTCGATGTGAATGCATGACGTAATTCTCGCCCAAAATACTCGTAAATGCGCCACGGACAGCGGGATCCTCAAAAACCGCTTGCAGTTCAGGAACACGCGGCAAGATGTTGTTCCCTAAATTCCCCTCTTTTGCGGTGAGTTCCTGCGTTTTGCGATAGATAGTTTCATGATAACTGCGTGGCAGACCCGCTTTTATCGTGATATGTCCGTTCACAATAAAATCACGCATCTGCGCATCGGTCAGTTTGTTGCTGTCGCTTAAATTTGAATTCGCTTGCATGATCAAATCTCCCTCTTGTTGTCAAAATAGAGCTGCGCCTATTTTACTTGACACGGATTTATTTGTCATCTATTTTATTAGTGAGTTATCAGTTATCAGTTTTCAGAATGGGCAGTAAATAAGCGAAGTCGTAAAACTCGACAGCGGGGGTTATACATAGATGGGAATTTTAACGAAGGATCAGCGTAAACAGTGGAAGACTGAGGGTTATCTTGTTTTGAAAGGGGTTCTCTCGCCTAAAGAGGTGCAGGCATTGACGGCGACGGTCAATGAAATGGATGCTGAGTTTCGGAAAGGTGAGAACGTCACCGCTGATTCTGTTTTCGATAAGCGGAATGTGATGGAAGATAATGACATTTTCGTTGACCTGATGGATCATCCGGTGACATTTCCAATCGTGCGTGAGTTGATAGGTGACTTTATCCAGCTGAGTATGTCCGAGGTTATCGTTCGTCCGCCGAATCCGAAAGATCAAGGGTATCTGCATACGGACGGTGGGCAGGCGATGCGAACTGTTCGGGTCAGCAAATCGAGTTCACCCCTGCAAGTGAAAATCCACTATTTTTTGACGGATCTTGAGAGTCTAGACAGTGGAAACTTCACCGTTGTGCCGGGGAGCCATAATCGTACTTTTCCAGAAACAGGGGTCAAGGACGGTCCCTATATCCCTGAAGCGGTGCAGCTGTGCGTGAAGGCAGGGGATGCCGCCGTTTTTCCGCATGCCATGTGGCACGGCGTTGTCGCAAACCGATCAGAACAGGCTCGGAAGACTTTAATCTATTGCTATAGCCATCAGTGCTTTCGACCCTTTGACTACGAAAAGGCATCGCCTGAACTTATGGAACGATGCACGCCGCGCCAGCGAAGATTAATTGGGGATATCGGTGATTGGAAACCGGGTTCGTATTTCTACTCTCCGGGGGATCAGGAAAAATTAATCAGCGGTTTAGAGGAGGATTGATTAGCAGTCAGCAATCAGCAGTCAGTCGTCAGTAAGATCGCGAGCATATCGGTTAGTAGGATCGCGAGCACAGCTCGCTCCTACAGAAGAAATATGCTCTAATCAATTTCGATGACAACGTACTGTTGTTCAACGGAAACCGGGAAGGTATCCGCGATGTATGGACCTTTTTTGCGTTCAGAATCAGACGCGTCAATATCCTCACCGCTCTCGACTTGGACTTCGTATTTCCTGACGCGGCGCTGGGCAGGACTCCACCAAGATTGCCCGGTTTTGATGTCGAATTCCCAACTGTGCCACGGGCATCGGAGAATCTCACCTTTGCGGGTGTAGTGATAGGTGCCTGGGATCGGTGACTCTAAAAATCCGGTGACGATGCCTTTGCATAGCGGCCCGCCTTGGTGCGGACAACTGTTACGGATAGCGAAGAATTCGCCATCAATATTAAAGATACCGATGGAACGTCCGCCGATTTCGACGATTTTACGTTCACCGGGAGGGATTTCGTCTGGTGTTGCTACTACGTATTTAGGCATTTATGGTTTTCAGTACGATTTTTTCTGCGAAAAAATCTTTCAGTTGTCAGTTGTCAGAGGGATAGCCGTCATCTGTCAGTCGTCAGCCATTAGTAATTCACGTTGGGTTTCGCTGTGCTCAACCCAACCTACTATTAAGTCCGTTTTTCAAATGCGTAAAGGTTGCGGGCATTGTCTGATAGGATTTTCTTACGCAGTTCCGGTGCGAGGAAACTGGGTAGTGCCCGGTCAGGGGAATCAAAATCCCAATGCGGATAATCGGTTGCAAACATGAATTTGTCGTTCATGTCCATCTGTTCAAGCAGCTGCTCGAAATATTCTCGTTTCGGTGGTTCTTCCATAGGTTGCGTGCTGAGCCAGAAATGGTCGCGGATATATTCCGAAGGTTTCCGTTTGAGATCTGGGATCTCAATTCGGAGCTTTTCCCATGTTGCATCCAGTCGCCAGATGAGCGGTGGAAGCCACGCGAATCCGCCTTCAATTAGCACAACCTTGAGCGTCGGAAAACGATCAAATATACCTTCACAGACATAGCTGATAACTTGGGTATGGAAGGCTTGCGGCATACCGCCGTGGTCCTCTATGTAATAGGAGGGCCAGCCGGCACCTGTGATGGGACCCTGATTGCCTCCGAAGTGGATACCGATAGGTAGGTCATACTCAGCGGCTGCCTCGTAGATTTTCCAATATTTTCGGTTTCCAAGTGGCTCCCTCGTCCGCGCGAGGAGCAAAATTTGAACAAACGCTGGATTTGGACCACACCGATGAACTTCCGCAGCGGCGAGATCCCCGTTCTCGTATGGAAGGACGATAGAGGCGCGTAGACGTGGTTCAGGCTCAACCCAATCGGCAACCTGCCAATCGTTGACTGCACTTGCGAGTGCGGCACTGTACTCAAGATTCAGCTGTTCACCGACAGGGATTAGCGGATTCAGCACACCGTATTCAATATCCCATGCATCCAGCAGTTGCTCCTGCATGAACCCCAAATCTGCACCCGGTGAGAGTCCTGAGGGTGGCCATGCATCGTGGCGTGCAGCATTAGGCAGTGCCCTCGGATAATAACCACCGATTTGACCGCGGAGACCGAAAGTCGTGTGATGCTCCTGCCACCGCTCGGATAGGTAAGGATACAACCCGCCAGGTGGCACAGAGTTGTGGATATCGCAATCAATAATCTTGAATTTGGAACGTTTTGTCGTTGTGTTTTCCATCGCGTTTATCTCCAAAAGACTTAGAAAAGTAAACCACCTACAGTTGGTAAAATGCCCTTGCGTTCTCGTGCAAAATCTTACGGGCAAGTGCGCCGGGTAGCTCTGATGGCAGTGCCTCGTTCGGTGTATTGAATTGCCAATGCGGGTAATCTGTTGAAAACAGCAACATTTCATCAGATTCGAGTTGCCCAATGATCTGAAGTAGCTGCTTCGGTGTTGGCGGTGCATCAACAGGTTGTAAGGTAAACCGGATATGTTTTCGCATATACTCAGAGGGTGGACGTTTGACCCACGGCGTATTGTTTCGGAGACCGCGCCACTCTTTATCAATCCGCCACATCAGTGCAGGGAGCCATGTAAAACCGCTCTCAATGAGGACAACACGTAGTTCTGGAAACTGGTCGAAAATCCCCTCCACAATGAGGCTAACTACCTGTGCTTGGAAGACCTGCGTCATCCCAGAATATTCCTCTAAAAATGTCGATGGCCATCCTGTTGGCGAAGGTTGGGTCCCGGGTGCGCCACCGTAATGGATACCGACAGCGAGATTATGCCGGACTGCTGCTTCATAAATCGGATGGTAGAGCCGGTTCCCGTAGGGGGTCCGAGAACGGACAGGTAGTATTACCTGAACGAACCCTGGATGCTCACCGACGCGCTCAATTTCTTTCGCAGCGAGTTCTGGAATCTGGCTTGGGACCACAAGCGAAGCACGGAGCCGGGGTTCCGGGTCGAGCCAGTGTTCTATCTGCCAATCGTTTGTTGCTTGTGCGATAGCCGCAGCGAGGTCGGGGTTATGAATACTTTGCACCCGGTAGGCACAATTAAGAATACCGTATTCAAGATTCCAACCATCAAGTAACTGCTGACGGATATGTGCGAGATCGATGTCCCAAGGGGAAGGTGCATCCGGATGCGTTGTTAGCGGGGCACCGCGTGGGTAATCGTTTGCATCAGGACCTCTAAAGCCGGAGTTCCGACAATAGTCGCCCCAGAAATCAGACATGTACGGGTAAAGTGTCTGCAAGGTTGGGACTTCGTTATGGATGTCACAGTCAATTGCTTTCACCCCTGCCTCTACGAAATGCGGGGTCTCCCAGCTTTCCATCTCCGTCTCCTCCATTCGGCAAACGATGGGGCGTACTGGATTTGAACCAGTGACTTCTACCGTGTGAAGGTAGCGCTCGTACCCCTGAGCTAACGCCCCACGTAGGGATATGGGCCCACTAGGACTCGAACCTAGGACCAACCGGTTATGAGCCGGTGGCTCTGACCACTGAGCTATGGGCCCTTTGTTTTTTCAATATAAGAATTATACTATATTCTGAATTTAAAATCAAATTTTTTATAGGGCTTCAAGACTGATTGGGGGCAGGGCAACGGTTCTCATAAAATCCGGCGCGGTTACATGGAGATTCAAAAATTAATTCGGTAATTTTATTGCGATAACTGCAGCGTTTCTGGTGTATGCCCGGCGCGGTTATACCAAATCTGAAAAATTAATTCGCATTTTAGAGATTTTGAAACTCTGTGAGGTTTCCGCATGTAATACCCAATTAGCTTGATTAGAAGTCTTTTGATCAAGTCAGCATTGCGAGGCACAGGGACCTCGCACTACAAATGGGGCTAATTGGGTATAATACCCAATTAGCTTGATTAGAAGTCTTTTGATCAAGTCAGCATTGCGAGGCACAGGGACCTCGCACTACAAATGGGGTTAATTTGGTATAATACCCAATTAGCTTGATTAGAAGTCTTTTGATCAAGTCAGCATTGCGAGGCACAGGGACCTCGCACTACAAATGGGGTTAATTTGGTATAATACCCAATTAGCTTGATTAGAAGTCTTGGCTCATGTAAAGACTGTGTGCTAATGAAGATGTCAAACCCGCGTGGTGACTACCTTCGTTAGAAACAATCGCACATACTTTTTACATGAGCGGAAGTCTTTTGATCAAGTCAGCATTGCGAGGCACAGGGACCTCGCACTACAAATGGGGTTAATTTGGTATAATACCCAATTAGCTTGATTAGAAGTCTTTTGATCAAGTCAGCATTGCGAGGCACAGGGACCTCGCACTACAAATGGGGTTAATTTGGTATTAGAAACCGCGCCTACCAGGTCTGGGGATTACCGATTTAAATACTGAAACCTCATCAAACCGCGTCTACCGGGCCTGGAGAAAACGGGACTCAAGAGGGATTTGCGGTATGTAAGATTTGGGTTAAGAATCGGCGCGGTTGCAAGCCGCGCCTACTAAGGGGTAGCAACTTAGGTTTTGGTTAGTGAACAAAATCGCGTAGTTTTCTGCTCCGCCTCGGGTGTCGCAATTTACGGAGTGCCTTCGCCTCAATTTGCCGGATTCGTTCGCGGGTTACATCGAAGATATTACCGACCTCTTCAAGCGTTCTCGGGTAACCGTCATCAATCCCGAAACGGAGAGAGATGACCTTCCTTTCGCGCTCGTTCAACTCGGAGAGGACATCTTGTATCTGCTCTTTGAGGATATTCAATTCTGCCTCTTGGACGGGGGAAGGAGATTCAATATCCATAATAAAAGCACCGAGGGGGTTATCGTCTTCCTCACCGATTGGGGTATCTAAAGAGGCGGTTTCTGGCGCGACTGCGAGTGCTTCATTGACTTTGCTGGTTGAAATACTGAGATCTTCAGCAATTTGCTCAGCCGTCGGTTCACTTCCCAATTCCTGCAAGAGTGAGCGTTGTACGCGCCGAATCTTGTTAATCCGCTCGTGCATGTGTACAGGGATGCGGATGGTGCGTCCTTGATCAGCAATAGCACGTGTGATACCCTGTCGAATCCACCATGTGGCGTAGGTGCTAAACTTATACCCACGTTGGTAATCAAACTTGTCAACGGCTCGCATCAATCCGATGTTCCCTTCCTGAATTAAATCAAGGAATTCAAGTCCTGATGCCCGGTGTCTGTGCTTCTTCGCGATACTAACAACGAGTCGGAGATTCGCTGCAACGATTGCCATCTTTGCATCCTGTGCTTCGGATTCACCTTTGTCGATTTGCTGGGTGAGAGACCTGAGTTGCTCGCGAGGGATGCCAATTTCGTTCATGTGCTGCCGGATATTGCGCTGTAAACGGATAATCGTTACATAGGCACTTCTCATAGAATCCGTTTCAAACTTCAGTTCAGTGCCATTGCTCCCGTTGAACCATTCATCAGGAATATCATACTTCTGCTGGAGCTGCTGGATTTCGCTTTCCCACGTGCTAACCTGATACTCTGCCTGTTTGACGAGGTCGGAGATTTTACTAATCTCTTCACGGTCAATCTTGAGTTCCTCAAGGGTCTTAATGAGGTTCGAGCGGTGCGCCGATTTCTTGGTAGGTCGCTTACCATTTGTAGAGGACGCGGCAGGCTTAGCAGTGAGGCGTTCCATCTCAAGGGTTTCGAGTACGCCCAATGCCTTCTTGACCTGTTCACGTAGCTTCTTTTCCTTATTCTGCGTTGAAGTGCTGGAAACATGCATATCAATAATATCGGAAGCACGTTTTTTAGCGGTAACGATTTTATAGAGCAGCTTCCGAATTTCAGTGATTGCGAGTGCTGTGCTGAAGGTGGCTTCATGGGCAGTTCGCTGACCCGCCTCAATCTGTTTGGCGAGTTCGACCTCTTGCGTTTTATTAAGCAGCTGAAATTTCCCCATCTCGCGCATATACACCTTCACTGAGTCATCGGTATAGCCGCTGCTGGCTGCGGCTATTTCAGTCAATTCATTGTCATACCCGAGTTCATCAGTTCCTTCAACATCAAGATAATCAAGCGTAGGATGGTCTTTAAAATTCATTATCAACTCCTTCTTCATTTAAATTTTCATCGTGAGTGTCTGCCACGTCGCGACCACGTAGGGCGCGTCTCTCATTTGAAAGTTTTACCAACTGCTCAAGTGTCTCTCTCTCATCTGCGCCTTCGGCGAGTGCGTGTGATCTGACGCGTTGCTCAAGATCTTGTAAGTGGAAATTGCGTAATTTCTTGAGGCATCCATCCACTCTTTTTTGTAGGTTCGGCACGGGTGCCCTTCGTAAAAGCGCACTTGAAATGAAAGCACTCAGATTCTCATCAGGGCACTCACTGATAAGTGCCTGGATATCTATCCCCTGACTATCATCATTTGTAGTGGCTTCCCAAAACAATTGTGCGACTTTGGCGAAGCGCGGTTCCGTAAAATGTTGACAGTCAAATTGGGATTTGACATACGGAATTAACGATGGATTTTGAATTAAGGCTTCAATAAGTTGATGTTCGATTTGTGCGCGTGCAGATAACTTCTGCTGTACAGCCTTCTTTTGGCGTGTTGGTCGAGAAACGGAAGTCTCTTTGAGGCCTGCGTCTCGCAATTCATCCCAAAGCACACGTTCATCAACATGAAGTTCCCGCGCGGCGTATTTGATGTATTCGCTGCGTTCAACCCGGTTCTTGAGATTCAAGAGCGTTTCGGTAACCTCTTTCACGATTTGCGTTTTTACATCTATCCGGTGAATATCCTGACTCTGAATAGCAGACTGAATCTGAAATTCGATAAGATTTATCGCTTTATCTGTGAGTTCCGTGAACGCATCAACACCGTGCTGCCGTGTAAAAGAGTCCGGGTCTTCTCCCGCTGGAAGCAGTGCAATACGCACGCGTAAATCTTCGGCAAGCAGCCGGTGCAACCCGCGTTGCGCTGCTTGAAAACCGGAGGCATCTCCATCATAAACGATGACGACTTCCGGGGCAAACCGCTTTAGCAAACGCGCGTGGTCTTCACTCAAAGAAGTACCAGAGGAGGCAACAACGTTCTCAATGCCAGACTGATAAAGCATTAAAACATCCATATACCCTTCGACAAGCAGGACACGCTGCTGTTTGTAGACAGATTGCCGTGCTTTGTCGAGGTTGTAAAGAATTTTGCTCTTATCATATAGAACCGTTGCGGGAGAATTTAAGTATTTTGGTTGATGCTCTTCAGAGAGAGCACGTCCACCGAAGCCGATGGGTGCGCCACGTTCATTCTGAATTGGAAAAAGAACCCTGTTCCAAAACCGGTCCTGAGGTCCCCGCTCTTCGTCTTTAATCAGACCGGCATCAATTAACTGTTGGATCGTAAAACCTTTGTCAGTCGCAATTTTCACGAGTTCCCGTCGTCCAGATTTCGCATACCCAAGTTGGAACGATCTAAGGGTTTTGGGTTGAACCCCACGATTTTTAAGATACTGCCTTGCAGGTGCACTGGCTCGCTCGGTGAGCAGCTCACGGTGGTAGTATTCAACTGCGAAGCGGTTGAGATCCTCTAAGTTCGTGACCCGCTTTCGATCCGCGCTTTCGCGTGCATCCTGATTCGGAAGTGCGATATTCAACCGTCCTGCTAACCACTCTACTGTCTCAACGAAGGATTTACCCTCATGCTTTTGCACGAAGGAGATGACATTCCCACCGGTTTGGCAGCCGAAACAGTAGAAAATCTGCTTTTGCACCGAGACAGTAAAGGAGGGAGTTTTCTCAGTGTGAAACGGACACAGTGCTTTGAAATCTCGACCGGCAGGACGCAGCGCGATACCACATTCGGAAATCACTTCAACGATGTCGCTTCGGCTCCGAATTTCGTCGATCGTTTCGCGTGGCATGTAGTTTCTTGTAGAAGAACGGTTCACGGTGAATCTATCCCTTTGTGTTACCGCAGATCTTATATTTATAGTAGGTTTTAAAATTACAATACTTTCGCCAATTATCTGAACTCGCGTTGACTGGCTATGTAATGAATATAGTCCATTGACATGTGATGTTCAAAGATTTCATGAATAAAAATACCTGCAGGGTTTGGCGGAAGTCGTTTTAAATCATGTCCATACTTGCATCTATATGATCCGATTTTGCGGACAGATCGGAGGTCAGAACGGAGGTTTTTACTTTCTCTAAAAGTGCCTCGATCTCTTTCTACGTCTATTGCGGCGTTGATTTCACACGACTCGGAAATCCTCCGATTTGCGTGTCGTATTCGCATCAACTTCCATTCCACTTTTGAGGACCGACGGGCAATTAGGTTGCGTCTTCCGATACCGCTCGGCTGTATGCGAAGCCCGTAAAGCCGCGGTGTGTTATAGACATCTCGCTGTGCTGAATCGTAAAAAATGACACGCCTCTGCTTTATCTGCCCATTTTTAGCGATGGTATTAAAAATTAAAGATACATTTTGAAAGGTCGAGGTTAGGAATGCAGATCGCATTTGGGCGCGTACGCCGCAAACCTCGCCAGCGGAGACAGAGTGCCTTTGCTCCTGCTGTCTACCGAAACATGGACTTATACCCAATTAACTTGCTTAGAAGTCTTTTGATCAAGTCAGCATTGCGAGGCACAGGGACCTCGCACTACAAATGCGGTTAATTTGGTATAATACCCAATTACCTTGATTAGAAGTCTTTTGATCAAGTCAGCATTGTGAGGCACAGGGACCTCACACTACAAATGCGGTTAATTTGGTATTATTTCTATAATTCACCATAGTGTGATCGTAGATGCCTTAATTTGACCGGCGCGTGGTTGAAAACTACGACTATATCACTCTTTGAATGTGACGACGGTTACCCCTTCACCACCTTGGTCAAATAGGGCAAATTGATATTTGGATACAAGTGGATTTTCACGCAACTCCTCATGAACTGCTTTACGCAAGGCACCAGTTCCTTTTCCGTGTAGAATACGAACCGATGGTAACCCTGCGAGGACTGCGTCATCAAGGTATTTGATGGTGACATCTAACGCATCTCTTACAAACATCCCGTGAAGGTTGAGTTCATCGGTAATTGCGTTGGCTTTGCTATACTGAATATCAAGGACGGAAGTTGAGAGATGAGAATTTTTTTCTTTGGGATGAACCGAGTCAACATCGTGGTAGTCGGCTTGCATTTGCATATTCCCGACCAGGATCTGGAGCGGCGTTTTCCCCTGAGATTTAACGGCGATAACCTCTCCGAATCGGTTTAGTTTTTTGACGCGGACCTTATCGCCAACATTGACTTCCACCTTCGGTTGGTCAACCTGCTTTTTGGGTTGCTCCGGTCGCAGTGACTTTTTGGCAGTTTCTATCTTTGAGAAAGCGTTTTGAATACTGACTTTAGAGGCTTGTTTCTTGCGGATGTCAGCGACAAGATTCTCCACTGTGCGCCGTGCGCCGGCAACAATTTCGCGCGCTTCATTCTCAGCCTGTTGTTTTAGCGTCTGCTGCTCGTTTTCCAAGGTTTGAACGAGTTTCGTATGTTTCTGGTATGCGACATCAGCATCTCGAATTTTATTTTGCAGTAGGTTGTGATCGACTTCTAATGCATCCTGCTTCTCCTGGAGCTGCACGAGTAAGTCTTCGACAGCAACGGCGTTATTGCCTATATGGGTTTGCGCTTCATCAAGGATTTCGGATGGAATCCCTAATTGGGAGGCAATCTTTATGGCGTTGCTACTGCCGGGTATCCCTACCTGCAGTCGGTAGGTCGGACGTAGTGTTGTCCAGTCAAACTCCATTGATGCATTTTCCATAGTTTGCTGTGTATGCGCATACGCCTTAAGTGCCCCATAGTGCGTCGTAGCGATCGTATTGACTTGCCTTTCACCGAGCCAATCGAGGAGTGCCATGCCGAGAGCAGTCCCTTCGCTCGGGTCTGTACCCGCACCAATTTCATCTAACAGCACGAGCGACTGGTTGGAAGACTCGACTGCTTTGAGCATCCCGGCAATCTTAGTGATATGAGAAGAGAAGGTACTCAAACTCTGTTCGATCCCCTGATCGTCGCCGATGTCAGCAAACACCTGGTCAAAGATAGCGATTTTACTCCCGTGTTCCGCTGGAATATGTAAACCTGACTGCGCCATCAACGCCAACAACCCGACCGTTTTAAGGACAATCGTTTTGCCTCCAGTGTTCGGACCGGTGATGATTAGCGTTTTGAACGTTTTGCCGATATGAATATTTGTGGGTACGACTTGCTTCGGCAGATTCGCGTCTTCTTCAGCATCAGGATCAGATGGGTGCTCATTTTGAAGATGGAATTCCAACAATGGATGCCGCGCTTCAATCAGCTTGACAATGCCGCGGGTATTCAGTTTAGGTTCAACGGCGTTTAGTGCTAAGCTGAAGCGTGCTTTTGCGTTCAAAAAATCGAACTCTGCTAATAAGTCAAGGGATAATTCCAATTCGCTTAGATAGTCGCGGACGCGATCGGTAAGGGTAAGGAGAATACGTTGAATTTCACGGTGTTCAGCTTCAGCGACTTCGTGTAACTCATTGTTCATCTGCACAATGCCCAAAGGTTCCATAAAAAAAGTCGCACCGCTTGTCGATTGCGCTTGGACTACACCTTGGAAAGATGCGCGTGCCTCTTGTTTGATGGGGATGACATACCGATTGTTTCGAGAGGTAATGACGGGTTCCTGAATCGCCTTTTGACCTTCTGGAGAGCGAAGCGTCGCTTCAAGTTTTTGATGTATATTTTCACGAAGCCGCAACAATTTGCGGCGGATCGCTCGCAATTCGGGACTTGCTCGGTCGAGTAGGATACCCTCTGGATTAATACAATAGCCGATCGCCTCAACTAATTCAGGAAACGCTGGCAGTGCATCTACGATCGCAAAGAGGTTGGGAAACTCCTCGCGCTCGCGTTTTTCAAATACACGGTGGATGTCTCCTGGAATTTTTGCGACTTTTCGGACATCAAGGAGTTCTTCAGCGTCTAAAATTGAACCGACTTTGGCAGCACGCTTGAGTGTTCCTCGGATGTCTCTTAAGCCATCTAATGGAATCCCACGGTAGAGTTGATGAAAGAATTTGGCTTCACTACATAACGTCTGCAGATAGCGAACCTTGTCAATGTCATCAGACGGCGTAAGGGTATCAACCCGCGCTGTCCCGAGTTGAGAAGCGGTATACTTTTTCAAAAGCATTTTAATCTTATCGTATTCTAACGCTTTTTCAACACTGGGTAACACAAGTTCGTCCTCTTTCAGATATGCTTGGCATTCAAGCAGACACGGCGAAACTATAAGATGGAAAATGCTATTGCTGAGCAGTACCCTGTTTAATATTGCCCCAGGTTGTGACCAATTTCTGCTTCGGTTCAACAGGTAGTATCCGAATGTCCCGCAACCACGCTATGACAAATACGCTGCCATCAATTTCGACGAGTTCTTCGGTCTCCCCATTCGCGAAGTCATATAGATAGACGGTACCCCACCGAGAATAGATCATATAGTCGCCTTCAGGCGACCAGTCAGCCCAATACCCGGTTGCTTTATCAACATCAAACAAGGGTTCAATGACCTTAGATTCAATGTCAATTAGGCAGAAGGTATCAAATTCTCTATTCCATCTGAAGAAGAGGATGCGCTGTCCATCGGGTGACCAGACGGGATAAAAATCTTTATTGAGTTCGGTTAAGATCTCTATCTCTTTTGTTTCAATGTCTAAAATGTAGAGGTGTTCCAACCACCCGGGTCTGGAGAGCGAAAAGGTGATCCGCTTTCCATTAGGTGACCAGGAGAGTCCCCAGAAAGAGTATGGCCATCCGAAGTGTGGCACTTGCGTCATGACCTCCATCTCGCCAGTTTCGGTATCCATCATCCAAATCTGATTTTCTTGGGGGAGTTGTTCCATTGTCCAACCGTTGAAAGCGAGTTTCTTACCATTGGGAGAAACCGACAGGAACCGATATGTTCCAGAAATCGGCGTAACCCGCTTCTTATTTTTCGGGTTGTCAGGGTTAATAGAATAAATATCCGATTGTCCTGCGTGCCACTGTATGAAATAAAGTAAATCTCCGTTTGGTCCCCATGCTGGATACATACCTTTGTGATTTAAAGAGATGGCACTCAAATCGTTAGTATCTTTAATTGCGGTTGCATAGAGGTTCCAATCGAAACGTCCCAAATTCTCGTCAAATCCGTTGACGGCATAAGCGAGTTGTCCAGTGGGTGCAGCTTCACCTATTTGTGTAAATGAAAAAGAGATTAAGATAAGCGTGCAGAAAAGTGCGATCCTACTGACTTTAGCAGCATAAAGAGTTATAGCCCGATAATCGTATATCATTGTGGCTCCTTAAAAAAACAAAAAACAAATAATTATTGAGCAGATCCAAGCCTTTTATAGTGGAAAAGTGCGTTCTCATAGAGACGACGACTTAATCCTAATGTTTCAAGTTCAACCACCAAATCGTAACTGTAAAGTGCAAAGCTTTCTCTTTCTTCATTTTCAGCACGCCGAGCGTTTTGAATACCGTTTATTACTGTCATCGCCCCTTTTTCAAAGTTACCGATCTGTTTTCGGAGTTCCGAGGAGAGCCCCCCGTGAATGTCTTTTCTCACTTTATAGGTCCGAATCGCGTCGGTATACGCGACATAAGCTTCAAAGTAACGTTTTTCATTTTCCAATTTTTCTGCACTTGAGATGTCAATATCAAAAGGTTCACCCATAGCAGCGATAACCACTTTTGCTTCTTCAACCTGTTCAACGCTTTTCTGTGCAAAATCTGCTTTAAGCATGCGTACGAATTCGTCAGCGATCTCATGATAGGCGACATGCGCTTCTTCCGAATCACCCGACTTTTCATGAGCAAGAGCTTGGTTCAACTCAGATGCGATAAGCACGAATTCCAGTTTCATAGGACTTGCGACATCACCATCAAGCGGTTCGTCAATAGCAGCGATAACCACTTTCGCCGATTCAACTCGCTCAACACTTCCTTGTGCGAGACCTACTTCAAGCGTGTGTCCCAGTTCGCCTGCGATCCCGCGATACACGGCATGTGTGGCTTCCGAATCACCCGACTTTTCATGAGCAAGGGCCTGGTTCAACTCAGATGCGGTAAGCACGAATTCCAGTTTTTTTGGATTTGAGACATCGATATCAAGCGGTTCGCCAATAGCAGCGATAACCGCTTTTGCTTCTTCCAGCAGTTCACGACTTTTTTGTGCGAGCCCAATTTCAAGCGTGCTTCGGAATTCATCTACGATCTCTTTATAGGTGTTGCGTGCGGCATCCGAGTCGCCAGACTTTTCATAAGCAAGGGCTTGGTTCAATCTGGCTTCCATCAGCACGAACTTCCGAATCTCTAGCGAGAGTTGTGGCGTAGGTGGGAAAGCCTTCGCTTGATAGGCAGCGATAGCTTTTTCATAGTCCCCTTCCTGTTCATAGCTGTTGCCGATCGCCTTTTGTGCGTACAAACTATCCATCTGATTTTCGGGTTGATGTTTCTCAATTAGCTGCTGGAATTGCGTACGTGCTTCAGGGTAGTTTTCTTGATAATAGAAGGTATTTGCGTACTGATAACGCGCTTTGTCAGCAAAAGTGGTATTTGCGTATTTTTCAAAGACCGCTTTAAGTTGGGTCTGCGCCGTTGTAAGTAACTCCTCACTTTCAGCCAATTTTTCAGCGTCGAAAAGGCTCTCCTCTGCTTTCTGATATGCTTCGGTGGCTTGCCGTAGGGCGAGGGTGGCTTCGGCGCGAAGGTTCCCTTGATGCTGATAATACGCTGCATAACCCGCGACAGCGACAAGAACGACGACCGCTGCGACGATAATCGTTTGAAGGTTTCCCTTCAAAAACGCGTAGGCTTTCAGGATCCCCTCAATAAATTTATCTTCTTGGATTTCTTCTTTGGTTAGCCGTTTGTTCCGTGCCATGTTTTTCCTCAGTTTCACACAATTGTAAGTCCGTATACAAGCGGGTGACGGGAATTGAACCCGTGACCCTCAGCTTGGGAAGCTGACGCTCTACCGCTGAGCTACACCCGCATTAATTGTATTATACCATATCCCATATTGCATTGTCAAAGTCAACACAGTTAAAATGAGAAGCAGGCATCGGCATGATACACAATTATGGGTTGCAAGTTTCGCCTGATGCCCGCTTTTCCGTTTGGCTAAGATATACGGACTTTGCCTACAATAGGGGTCAATTCGGAATATCTACCCCAATTTATCTAATTCACCCAAGACCTGTTCTGCGCTTAGCGTATTATCCGGCGGTGCATTTTCAACGTGCTTGAAGGCGATGTTCCCTGCCTTATCAATAATGAATACGCCGCGGGTGGTAATACCGACCGCTTCGAGTGCCATGCCGAACTGCTTGGAGACAGATAGGTTCATATCGGCAAGCAGCGGGAAATCAACACCACCGAGATCCTGACTCCATGCCTTATGTGCGAAGGTCGAATCGCGGTTGATAGCGATAACTTCAGCATCTTTCGCCTTAATTGCTGCCAAATTCTCGTTGAAATCTGGCACCTGCTCAGCACAGACGGGTGAGAAAGCGAGCGGGTAGAAGAGCACTACTAAATTTTTACCTGAATAGTCGCTCAGTGAAACTTCGGTATCTTCTTGATTGACTGCCCCGGTCAAGGTGAAATCCGGTGCAGCATTTCCTACATCTGCCATTAAAATCCTCCTATGCACGCCTGAAATGCGTGTTTAGATAATGAGAGTTTCAACTAAAAATGTTACACTGGTGTAACATTGGGTTGCACAAGTTATCGGCATAAAACCTAATAACTGTAAGGGTTTATAGACTTTTATATTTGATTTCGCGTGGTGAAAAAATAATTTTGCAGAAAGTGTAACATTCTGCTAACGCTTAAATATTTATGTCGGACTCACGTTAGGTACGTTTATCTGGTTCAGGTTTGTGAAAGGCTTATTTTTGTTCAATGCTGCCCACGATGTTGTGAGCTTGCCTTGCGGTTTAATTGCTGTGAGAGAAGTTGTCGTGTTGCCGTTAACGCTGACATCATCAATACAATAGTAGGGCGAGGCACGGTCGCCTCGCCCTACTGTTAAGGACTTATTTCGTTTTAAGTTTTGCCCACTGCGTAGCGAGTTTACCTTCGGGTTCAACAGAAAGCGTTCCAAGTTCGAGGCTCTGAATTTCATCTTCTGTCAAAGCAACATTGTAAATTCGGGACTCTTCAATGTGAGCATTGAGATCACCGGGACCCGCAAGTCCGTTTACATGTCGTTTTCCCCAAATCGCTTCGGCATCGCCTGCTGGCCAGGTTCTGAGATCGCCCATATTGAAACTACCAAGATTCTCGCCGTTCCGGTAACCGGTAATCTCATACGTGTTTTTAACATCCTCATACGTGATTGCTAAGAAAACCATATCGCCGGTCGGTTTTTCGGTGACTGCATCGGGAAAATCCGCAGTGCGTCGGAAATGGCTACTCCCGGGCATCCACTGTTTATCAACCCGCTCCGCCCATACGATTGCACAGAATTGATCTGCGGTTTCTTTATCGAGCGTAAGTGCGGATCCATTTGTCTTAGCGTAATCATCCAGACTCACCCAAGTTGCCAATGTTAACTCGGTTATATCGGGTCCAGTGTAATCAAGGGCATGCGCCCATTTTCCGGTCTCAACGACTAATTGTCCATCCGCAATTTTAGCTCCGTGGAGCGTTACGTCTTCCCAGTTACCTATCTCGTCTTTATCGCTATCAAATAGCCACCAGCCAACCAGATGTTCTTCTTGCGCGTTTTGTGCGAATACTGCTGGTGTTAATAGGCTTAGCATCAGCAAAACAGCACAAATATAATAGACTTTCATTCTCATGGTCAATTGCTCCTCTTAGTTTCCAGTTGAGGTTCAGCGCGGGCAGTTCATCTTGAGGACAGAAAACAGGTCGTGCTGCTACCCGCATTAGGTAAATTAAGAATATTATACCATACATTTTATGTGAAAGTCAAATGATTTTAGAGGTGTTCAGTTTTCGGCGGTTAGTTATCAGTTGTCAGCAGTCAGTGAGAGTCGTTCCTACCAGCAAGAGCTCGCGATCAGAAAATCGAAATTAAGAAAGAAAGTCGCGAATCGGAGCGTGCTTCTACAGCGGTATGTTGCGATTTAGGGTTCACTTTTATCGGAGAACTAAACAGTCCTACTTGAAGTACAGGGCTATTTAGTTTTCGGTTTTGATTTTGGTTTTCGTTTACAGATGTTGACGTTTTTCCGCAATATCGCGAGCACAGCTCGCTCCTACAGGGGAAAACACACACACATACATAAAGTAAATATGTACAACTAAATAGCCCTACTTGAAGTAACTCTCCGCTTGCAAATTATCCGTGTATGTGTTACCATTAACAGCACGTAATTTAATACCATATACAAAAGAATACGGACAAAGGAATAAAACATGAAACGGTTGACGCTGCTATTACTCGTCATCGGTATTGGAGCTGTAAGTGGAATGTTCTGCCAACACCTTTCCGCCCAAGAAAATGCTAACACAAGACGGATGACAGCTACAATAACAGGACGGATCATTTGGGACGGGCATGATCTGTCACACGCGAATGTGTCTGTCTATCGGGATGACAAATTACGAGAATTGTACATCAGTGGAATCCCGAAGCTGGGTGATGGGCAGTTTACACTTAACGTTGAATCCGGTCAATACTATCTCGTTGCTTATGTGGATGTCAACAAATCAGGAAATTTTGATGCGGGTGACGGCTTAGGTATCTTCGGGATCACTGATTGGGCTAACAAGGATCAAAAGTATCAAATCGTCAAAGTAGATCAGAGAGAAACGGTTCAGGAGATAGAGATTCCAATAACAGGACGAGCGACGCGTACTGATGGAAAGTTTGCCATCGTTCCAGCATCGCGATATCAACCGACCGAACTCCAACAGTTCCAAGCCGATTTACGTACAGCGACCTCTGGCTGTAGCGGTACCCTTAGCCTTGCGCTTGACAAGGAAAACGCGAAGTCCTTTGCGCTTGAAGGACGTAAAGCCTTAATTCTCGCTTATACAGATTTATCTTGGAAATATCGCGCCGGGATTGCCCCTGTGTTGGATTCGGGAGCATGGATCCTCAATTTGCCGCCCGGTAAATACTATCTCATGGCGATTGTTGATAACAACAAGACGAATAAACTGGACGCGGGAGATGACTTCGGATTTTATGGTGTCGAAGATATGCGAAAACGTGGGGAGTTCCCAGAACCCGTACTGATTTCACCCAACAAACTCATCACAGATATTGGCATAACAATTAGTGCTACCTATCAGAAGCATAAAAGGACATCACAGGAAAACTCAAGCATACTGACAGGTAAAGTATCGCTCCCTGAAGGGACATCTGCACGCATAGAGGTATACGCTGAATCTACCTTAGTCAGCCCTATCGCGAGCGGAGAAACCGCTACTGACGGTACATTTCATATCGCACTCCCGCCCGGTGAATATTACGTTATCGTTAACTTAGATGCCAATAAAGACGGCAGATATAGTGAAGGGGACGGTTTAGGCGGATATGGAACTGTGGATATCACAACGCAGCCGCCGGTACCAATCACACTGAGTGCTGGCGAAAATCGGAACATTGAACTCCTTATCAGCGCACACTATGATGCAAACGGACACCTCCACGCGACACCCCCGGGCATTGAAACACATATTAAACAGGGGATTATCGCTGGAAAGATTACATCGGATGGCTACCCTATTCAACAAGGTATTCTAACGCTTTCGTATACCCCTGACTTCAGCGCACCGGTCGCGATGCCAATCTCAGTTGCGGGAGATGGTAACTACCAAGTCAATGTGCTACCGGGGACCTACTATGTCATGGCAATAATGGATGCCAATAACGACAGGAAAACAGGCATAACCGATGGTGTTGGGATATATGGCACGCGTCACCCTGTGCGCGGCGAGCCTACGGCAGTCAGCGTTTTTCCGGGGCAGACAACATCTCATATCAATATTGAAATCCTCGCAAGTTACATTGATGAAGACGGAACTATGGCGGAGATTGAGGATGGTGGACGCTGGGAAATTAAAAAACAATTTGGTGAGCCTGAAGATGTCTTTAGCATTACCCGCAACGGACGTGTGAATGAGGAGTGGAAATATTGGACAAAAGGCCTCGGTTTTCTCTGGGAAGCGAACGGCATAGGCTGGGAACTCGGAGACGTGGAAGAATTCACGCCTAAGACGGGCATCACCACGAAAAAAGATAAAAATGGAACAGAAACACCCGACACTGGAAACCCCATCGTTACGGAACAGGACGATCTGTCAGAAGCTGAACAATTACCCGGGGTTATCTACTTCGGTTATGACGATATAATTTGGGGCATGTCGCCCGATGGTATGAGTGCCCCATTAGGTACTGGACACAACCCGACAGTTGCCAACGACGGCACACTTACCTACCAAGACACGGAAGGGAACGTTATCATCCGAGGTCCTGATACACCAGATGGAAGTTTGCTGCTTGATAGACGCGAGATGGCAAACGATGTAGCAATCTCACCAGACGCACAATATGTCGCTTATACACGTCCGGAGACTGGCAATCGGAGTCGCAGTCGCGTTGTTATGCGGCATATTTCGAGTGGCTCTGAATATGTTGTGCCATCGACTGCGTTGAAGAGTTTCACACCGGCGTGGAATAGTGATGGTAGCATGCTGGCGTATGTCACAGCGGGAACAATCGAAAACCCAGATGACATCGCTTCAAATGCTGAAAATCAGAGACGAAATATCTACGCATTTGACCAAGTGAAAACGAGTGTAGAACCGATTGTAGTATCCCCAGCAGATGATGCGCAGCCGGCTTGGTCGCCTGCCGACCCAAATCAGTTGGTGTTCACACGAATAGAAGACAACCATCAACAGATTTGGCTCATCACCTACTCAGGCGACGGTGTGCCGACAGAACGACAATTAACCCAGAAAGGCGGCTCTCATCCAGTCTGGATCCCGCCTGAGGGACGCTGGATCTTGTATGAAAATAACGGTCAACTCTGGAAAATTGACACCGAAAATCCAGGTGCCACTGAAAACCCACTGATGCACAACGGTTATGTCGTGTTTGGACATACACCCGCGGTTTTAGGACAGACTTTCAATGAACCGTCAAACACAAAGTAAGGACGAACGGGTGTAGGGACTGCCTTCGCTTCCATTCACAAATGGACAGGATTACAGCACATCTTCGCATGCGCCATTGTTGCGTAACACTAACAGTTATAGTAAAATCCACAATTAACTTTACATTGGCGAGGTTAGGAAACCTCGCCAGCGAGCGAGTGTATTCGCGGAATTGTTGCTCTTTAAAGTGTAAACATATTTTCGGGTTTTACTATATAAGTGAGTATAAGTCGAAGCATCGCGCTGGACTGGACATACGGAGAAGAACACTTTTACTACAATAACCAAGTTGCTAACTTAATCGTATAAACTGTTACAATAACGCAAGTCGCTACCTATTGATTCACACTGCGAAGCAATAGCACTCAGCTGGAGCACTACCGCGTAAATACGCTATTTTCTATAGACATATCACCCTCTGGGGTGTGGAAAGAGGCTGAAAACCTTTCTGAAATGTGTAAAATTTGTTAGTAGCAACTTGGGTTAACATACTAAAAGAGGCAACACTAGTGGACTGTCCAGTCTAAAATTATAGTGTTCCAGTCGCGACCGGAGGTCGCTCCTACAGACAGAAAGATGGATTGTAACGCAAAATCGGCATGCGATCTAAAGAATTTTACCTGCAATTTTTTAAGGTGGATAGCCCACTAATGGAATTGCCCAACAAAATTCTTCATTGAATAAGGGGAAAATACCATGAAACAACTCACATATATCTGTCTACTCACAATCGCCGTAGGCATATCGGGTTGTGATCGTCGTGATGAACTGATTATCTCAAATATGGTTATTCATGATTTTCAGATACATGTTTCAGATATCGACGAAGAAATAAAAGAGATAACCAGGTTCCATGACCGAGTTGAACGATACAGAGCAGCATTTGTTGATACGAACGTTAAGTATTATGCTGTTAGTATTCTGGTGTCTAGCGGTTTAGGTGGTTGTCTTAGATACGATCGGACCCGCATGTTTTATAACATTGATAAAAATGAGATTGAGATTGATTTATCGAATTTATTAACATGGCACGGCAATACACCGAACACATGGGTACCTGGCGGTACTCTCAGAATAGAGATAACAGAGAGTGAACCGAAGCCTGATGGGAGTTTCGATTGCACTGATGATTATTATGATTGGTATCAAACCATATTTATTGGATTCTGCGTGCCGGGTGAATATACTATCGTTGTAAACAATGAAAGAAAAACATTTATGATAAACGGATCAGATGGAACAGTTCATATTCATGATGATACTTAAAAAATCCTACGGCATGGACGTAGCGAAATCCAACTTTAACATCTCGTCATATAGGAGAGCGCGTATAGGAATACTTCTAACACTATTTAATAACTCAAGTTGTTACTAATGAACTTTACGGTTTGAATGTGGTTTTTCAAAACCTTTCCACATTTCAGTGGAGTGCTATTGATTCGCAGTAAGAATAAATAGGTGGCAATTTGCGTTAAAATATTCAAACCGGTCCGCAAGAAAAGGAAAAAATGTCTCATATCCAACTAACCTGTATTTCTTTAATTTTCATACTGACACTCTCCCTCATAGGAATGAACATCGCCAGTGCGCAATGGCTTTTGATACCGATGGAGCAGGCGAAGCAAACCAACCATCTGAAGGCGTACGGCTTGACGTATTGGGCATTAGAAGTTCCACGTGAGTACCGATGCTATTGGTGGCTGAACTACCGCGGTGGCGCGTTCGTTCTGCCAGATTCACAAGATGTGCGCGTCCGTGCTGTCCTAATGGGTGTGCGTTTTGAAGCGATGAGCGATGCCGACTATACTGGCACCAAGCAATCCGTTCTTGAGGGTAGCAATATGGACGAGATTCTATTGGAAAAAGCACCGAAGATCGCTGTATATGCGCCGTCAGAGGCATCTCCGTATCGAGATCCGTGGGACGACGCGGTCAAAATTGCGCTGGATTACGCCGAGATTCCTTACGACGAAATCTGGGATAAGGAGGTCCAAAGTGGTGTGCTACAGACAAAAGGCTACGACTGGCTCCACTTGCACCACGAGGATTTCACCGGTCAGCACGGTAAGTTCCACGCCTCGTTTTCGACGCAAGTCTGGTATCAACAGCGGATGCTGATGTTCGAGCAAGCCGCTGCGGAATCCGGGTTTCAAAGGGTCGCACAGCACAAAGGACAGACAGCACAGATGATCGCTGACTATATCGCTAACGGCGGGTTCATCTTCGCGATGTGTTCTGCGCCGGAAACATTGGATATTGCGCTGGCGACACGTGGCGGTGCAATTGACATCGTCGCGCCTGAACTCGACCGGACACCGATTGCGGCAGATGCTGAAGCGCGGCTCGACTTTCAGCGCACCTTGGCATTTGAGAATTTCAACCTCTATACGAATCCGTACCGATACGAATTTTCGGACATAGACAATCCGAACCCTGATAGGGATGCACAGAGTGGGGTCGAAGATTTCAAGCTTTTTGAATTCGCCGCAAAGCACGATCCAATTCCAACAATGCTTACGCAAAACCATGTTAGCGTTGTGCCGGGTTATCTCGGTCAGACAACCTCGTTTAACATGGACAAGATTCGGGGTTCTATCACGATTCTGGGACAGGTGGAAGGCACGAACTACGCGAAATACATTCACGGTAAATTAGGGAAAGGCACCTTTACGTTTCTCGGTGGACATGATCCAGAGGATTATCGTCACCTTGTCGGTGAAGGGACAATCCCAACGAATCTCGATTTACATAAACACTCACCTGGCTATAGGTTAATCCTGAACAATATCCTATTTCCAGCGGCTCGTAAGAAACCGCAGAAGACGTGAATAGTCGCCGGCTATCGGCTTTCAGGAAATCTTATCAGTAAAATTTTAGTTGAGGAAATAAAATAGTGAAATCTAAAGAGGTAGTCGTCGAGAAAGTTAAAGAATACTTTAACGAACTTGGATTGAGTATTAAATGCTCAACTCATACCTGGCGTAAAGATCCAACGCGACAAGAACCTCTTGTATTTCTTACCGAGTCCTTCTTCATTAACCGCACCCACGGAAACCGATCCTGTGAATTAGCAATTGCAGTTTGTAAGGCAGAGGGGATTGTTGAAGACGGTTATTCCGAATTACAGACTCATATCAATGATGGACAAACTATGCTTCACGTTGGTACCACCGGTATTGCGGGGGCACCATTGGGAATATTAGCCAACAGCGATAACCCTGATGAGTGGTTTTTTTACCAATATTATAATCCAGATATATACATGTCTGACAGCGAGTTAAAACGGATTAATCGCGAAACTTTTGAAAGGCTTGTCATAGCGAGGGCAGATTGGGTTATGTTAAACGAGGTATCGCTCGTAGGTTCGCTAACACCTATCCACGAGCTTGCAAATAGTATAGCAAATTTGAATTTGAATGTCAAATTTTTAATTTTTTCTCAAGTCCAAAACTACTTATTGCGATAAAAAAAAACAAGCCCGAAACTACAAAAAGGAGACTTATTAAGTGTATGATAAAATCTTTAAGACTGCAATCGTATAGAGGGTTTAGTAACACAACCATTGAGTTTTCTAACATTACATGCATTATAGGAGAGAATAGCACAGGTAAAAGTACTATAATAGAGGCTATCCGAGACTTATTAACCACAGGTAATCCGATACCTCAAAATAATTGCAAGGTAGGTATAAATGATAAGAATACCACATCTTTATCGTTAGCGTTTCAAGACGGAAGGATATTGTCTAAAAATACCCAAGATGGTAATCGTGGTAATGTTAAGTCACTTCCTGAATGCATCACAAGTATTAATCTTATCAACCCAATTTGTTCGTTTCCTTTGGAAAATAATTCTGACTACGATAAACCCATAAAAAATCATAATATTCAAGATATAGCATGGCGGAACATTTTGAGACACTGTGATTTTACTTTAAGGACTGCTGCTGAATCAACTACTACGACCAGTGATGCTTTGAGATTTAATAAGGAACACACAGTAGGCATATCGAAAAAATTTACAAATGATTTTAATAATGTACTGGAAGGTAGTATTGGGAGGAAGTATGAGTTTGAGGTGGTTTTTGGAAAAGAGCAAAATCAATTAGTAGTTCAATTGCATATTTCTTACAGGGAAAGTGATAGAGAATCTGATAAACAATCGTCATGGGTTGATTTGAATTATGAGTCTACAGGCTTTCTGACTTTAATTACTCTCTGTAGTTACCTTTTGAACGATCAAGATAAATCGGGAAAGATATTTGTTATGGACGAACCTTTTACAAATATACACCCAAAGGCACAGAGGCATGTAAGTCGTATGCTTCAATCATTAAGTCAAAGGTTTCAGATTATCTACGCAACCCATTCCCCTCACTTATTGCCTGAACGCGATAAGATTATATGCACATTGACAGAGGCTGCTGGTGATTTATCAATCTGTAAATTTGAAAAATATCCTTTGAATCTCTTTTACGATCTTTCGCCACTCGCTTTAAATACCGTTGAAGAAATAAAAAGGAGCGATTCTGCTATAAACGTATGTGTTGAGGGAAAAACAGATGATAGAATATACCTAAAGTTTTTTGAAATCGAAGAGGTTTCTGATATAATTCATATTACAAAGGTAGAAGGTTCAGGTAATTTCAAAAAGTATATGGAGGCTTTTGCTTCTATAGATAAACCAAGTTTATTTATTTTTGATCCCAATGAAAAGGTAAATAATCTTAAAGTCTTGAAAGAACTTGAAGAAAAACATGATAATATTTTCCTATTGCAATTGCCCACCGAAAAAGATAATCACGTGAAGAAAGGAATAGAAAATTTAATACCAAATCATATAATCGAAAAAGCCTTTAAAGAATTAGATGAAACCGTGCAATTATGGACTAAACAAAGCCATCCAGAAGAACCCCCCAAAGAAGAATATACAGTTCACAATAACAAAAAATTACAGTTAGCGGAGTTTTTTGTAAATGAAGCCGCTCACACAGATTATCAATTTTTTAAACAAGTTATCAAGAAGATTAATGAAATACGTGAAGAATTTGGGATATAGGTTTTAAACAGCACCAACATCTTCAACAGATACAAAGAGTAGTTAAAGGGATTTCAAAATTCTCAAAGCTCAAAACTACTTATTGCGAATTTTTATGAATCAAAATCAATTATAACGTGAGCCCGACTTAAGAAGTTAGAGTCCCTTTGTTTGATATACGATGTCCATCGCAGATCTTATAACAGAGGCGCACTTGCACTCCAGCAGCATGCTATGGGTAGCAACACCACATATCGCTCCGCTGGAGCGGAACGTCTCTTTGGATAGCTGCTATAGATATACTGCTCCGCTGGAGCAAGAAAGGCTTCAGGTGCTGAGATGGATTAGCAGTTCGTCTAATTGAGTCGATGCGATGAACTAATTTTTTCTACCGAGCTCACGTAATTATAGTTTTGACCACCATTCCAACATGAAATGGAACGGCATGAGTCAAGGGTCAAAAACTGAACACCATTCCTTAAAGGATGGAAAGACATGAAAGCAGTCCTCGCCACGTGCAACCTGAATCAGTGGAGCCTCGACTTTGAAGGCAATACGGCGCGGATCATTGAATCCATAGAGATCGCAAAAGCACACGGCGCGCGGTATCGGTTGGGACCGGAACTGGAAATCACAGGCTACTCTTGTGAAGACCATTTTCTGGAACTTGATACGCTGCGGCATAGCTGGGAATCGCTTGCGTGTATCCTCAAAGGTGGTTACACCGATGGTATCTTGTGCGATATTGGCATGCCTGTCATGCACAAAAATGTCCGTTATAACTGTCGGGTCTACGTGTTAGATGGAAAGTTGTTGTTAATCCGTCCGAAGATGGTACTGGCGAGCGATGGCAATTATCGGGAGCAACGCTGGTTTGTGGCATGGGAACGCGGTTGGACAACTGAACCCCACACACTTCCACGCGAGATTACCGAACTGACTGGACAACGACAAGTACCTATCGGTATCGCGGCGATAGCGACTGCGGATACGCTTTTGGCAGCAGAAACCTGCGAAGAACTCTTTGTGCCGATGAGTCCGCATATCCATTTCGGCAACGCCGGTGTCGAGATCATCGCTAACGGCTCCGGTTCACATCACGAGTTACGAAAATTGGATACACGCATCGCGCTGATTCGGAACGCGAGTGCTAAAAACGGTGGTGTTTATCTCTACGCAAACCAACAGGGGTGTGACGGGGGTAGGCTCTATTTTGATGGCTGTGCGCTGATTGCCCAAAATGGCGAGATCTTGGCGCAAGGTTCTCAGTTTTCACTCAAGGATGTAGAGGTCGTCACTGCTACGGTGAATCTTCACGATGTCCGCACCTATCGGGGTGCAAAGGCGAGTCGTGCTGTGCAGGCGAGTAAAACGGAACGGCTTCCGCAGATAGACATCGATTTTGAATTCGACACTGCGCTTTGGGAAAACTCGCCACCGGCAAGCCAAAAAATTGAACCGCACCATCACACGCCGGAAGAGGAGATAGCCCTCGGTCCCGCCTGTTGGCTCTGGGACTACCTACGTAGATCTGGTGCGGCGGGTTACTTCATCCCACTCTCTGGCGGTGCAGACAGCGGTGCCGTTGCGACCCTCGTCGGTTCAATGTGCCAGCTGGTCGCGAAAGCGGTACGCGAAAAAAATACGGCTGTCATCAACGATGTAAACCAATGGCTTGCGGACGGTGAAACGCCCGATGTTTTCGCAGACCCGTGTGTACTCGCCAACCGCCTGTTGTATACATGTTATATCGGCACAGAGAATAGTTCGCGTGAGACCCGGAAACGTGCGAAACAACTCGCGGAACAGATTGGCGCACATCATCTGGACATCAATATGGACGGACTTGTTAACGCGCTACAATCACTCTTTACGCGTATTACGCAGAAAACCCCACGATTCAAAGTTGAAGGTGGAACATATCAAGAAAATCTGGCACTCCAGAACATACAAGCGAGGCTGCGTATGGTGCTTAGTTACCTGTTTGCACAGATGATGCCGTGGGTAAGGAACCGTGAAGGCACGCTTCTCGTTTTAGGGACCGGTAATGTTGACGAGGCACTGCGCGGTTACCTCACAAAATACGATTGCAGTAGCGGGGACATCAATCCGATCGGCGGGATTAGCAAACACGATTTGCGCCGTTTCCTGAAATGGGCGGAACATCATCTCGGTTATACCGTGCTTGCTGAGATTGTAGAGGCACCACCGACAGCAGAACTGGAACCGATAACTGATACGTATACGCAAACCGATGAAGACGATATGGGAATGACCTACGCCGAATTGAGTCGATTCGGGCAGCTTCGGAAAATGGAGCAGTGCGGTCCCGTGAGTATGTTTGAAAAATTAGTTCAGGAGTGGGATCATCTGCCGCCGCGCGAGGTCGCCGAAAAGGTAAAACGCTTCTTTAGGTATTACGCCATCAATAGACACAAAATGACGACGCTAACGCCTTCCTACCACGCTGAATCTTATTCACCGGACGACAACCGATTTGACTTACGGCAGTTCCTCTATAACACGCGTTGGACGTGGCAATTCCGGCATATTGATGCCTGCGTCAAAAAATTGGAGGCAGAGCAAGCGTGAATGCCCCTTTCCATTCAAAGACAGGGAGGATAGTTCATTTCTACGCGCTGCCCATCTTATGTATCCTCTTTGCATCCATGTTCATTTTCACCGCTGCGTATGGCGTGCCCGATGTACCCGTAAACTTCGACGGATGGGTTACCGATGCGCTTGCGAAGTTGGAGACTGACGGTATCACAGGTGGATTCCATCGGCAGACCGCACCGCTCTCAAGAGCAGAGGTTGCACAAGTCATAAGACAGGCTGAATCTCGAATACGCGCAGGTAGCGTCGCTCCATCTGAGATAGATCGGAAACTTCTTGAAAAGTTGAAAAGAGAGTTTAGGAGAGAATTGGCAAGTAGAAACGGGCGGACAATAGACTTTCTCCCGCAACTCCGCGCGACCGAGAAAAAAATAGCACCAGCACTTGAGACAGCTTTTCACTGGACAGCAGGGACGCTTAAACAGCGGGCAGCACCTCGCTTAGTGCTTTACTCTGAATTTGAGGCTCATAACTTTGAGAGTCGTCCACTTGACAGAAAGACAGCCGGGCAACGCCTTGAACGGTGGCGTGGTGGATATACCATGGACTTCAAAAGGAGTTATTTGCAGGTAAATAGTGCCCACCTTAACCTACTTGTCGGCAGAGATTGGCTTTACTGGGGGGCGAGTCGGTATAAAACGGTAGGGATTTCGGATAACTCACCACCCTTTGACCAAGTTCGGCTCACGGGTACATTTGGGAAACGACTCAAAGCGACGGCTTTTACGACGCAATTGGATTCAACATGGTACGACGATGGCAAAAAACGCTATCTGGCGAAACGCTATATGAGCGGACACCGGCTCGACTATCAATACAACGATCGCGTGGAAATCGGCGTTGCCGAGTGGATACTTTACGGCGGCGATGCACAGACGTTGGAGTGGAAGTATGCAAACCCGATCACCTTCTATTACGCGCTACAATATAACGCAAAAGCCGACGATAACGTCATGTTTGCCTTTGATGCAGCGATCCGTCCTATTGATGGTGTGCGTCTCTACGGGGAATGGATCATCGACGATATCCAATATGAATCTGATTCCAACGATCCGCACGCAGTCGCATGGATTTTGGGGTTGACGTGGTATCCGCAACATCTTGATCGCCAACTCGGCATCCATAGCGAATACGCGCGTGTCAACCGATGGGCGTACACGCACCTCGATCCTGATAACCAGTTCACGCATTTCGGCTATGCAATTGGGCATCCCATCAGTACCGATTCGGACACATTGCGACTTTCGGCATCCTATCAGTTTACTGTCTCCACAGAGGCAGAGGTTCGCGCAGTGCTGACCCGTCACGGTGAAGGCAGAATCGCCGACCGATTTTATGGTGAGGATTACGAAGCACTTCCATTTCCTACGGGTGTCGTCGCACGAACGACAGAGATCGGTGGTCGGTTCTCGTATCGTCCATTGGACGGATGGAACATCTTGCTCTCATACATATTACACCAGACACAAAATAGTGAGCACCGGAGTGGGGAGACAAGCCTCGGACACCGATTCCTGTTTCAGTTGGGGTATCTCCTTTAGTTGTCAGTTATCAGAGCGATGGTTGTTAGTCGTCAGTATGTCTTGTCTGAATCGCGGATTTACGCGGATTACACAGGTTTCGCGGATTTTAAGGAAACCGACTGTCCTTTCAACCTTTCATGTAGGCAGGGTATTCGGGAGCAATCGGGGTTACAAACCCCTCCCACAAGAGAAAAGGAATACTTAATGCCAAAAACTTTACACACCCATCCGCTCCTGCGACAGAGTTAAATGAGGATGCTTCATTATTCTGTAGATTTTGTACCGCAAACTGTTTGAAGATTAAAAATTTAATTCGGTAATTTCTTTGCGAAGCCCGGTGCGGTTAGGAATGCAGATCGCATTTGGGTGAGTACACCGCAAAACCGCACCTACCGGGCCTGGGGAAAACATAAAATTACCGAAATATTTTCTGAAACTTCATTTATAGTGGATCCCAGAATTAATGGGACACTTTGCACCGGCACGGTTAGGAAACCGTGCCTACCGGGGGACTGCAGAAGTGTCTATTTATTTCTAAACTTTACTATAGTTTGCGGGCTGTCTCACATAATCTAACAGACTGTGCTTCGCAAAGGCCACAATCTAAATGAAGATTAAAATATTAATTCGGTAATATTGTTATTCGTGTTATCCTATTGCCAAAGGAGGTATTCTCTGATGGCAAAACACCATAAGTTGGAGTTAACTGAAGACGAAATACAAACCCTCGTTGATCTTCGGGATAAAGGCGAACCGGCTTATCTTCGAGAGCGTGCGACAGCGTTGTTGAAAATCCATGAAGGCTTTTCTCCACATGAAGTCGCCCACAGAGGTTTGTTGAAAAAACGCGACCCCGATACCGTTTATGCTTGGCTGCGTCGGTATCGCGAACACGGTATTAGCGGGTTGTCTAATAAACCCGGTCGAGGTCGCAAACCTGCTTTTTCACCTAAGTCGCCCGAAGAAGCCGGGTCGGAACTCTTAGTGGCAATCGGTCAGGATCCGGGAAGCGTCAATGAGCATCAAACGCGCTGGACGCTCCGCAGTCTCGGTCAGGTCGTGCCGTGGCTTGAGGGTCTATCGCTCCCCGGCATTCATCAGATCTTCTCACGCTTGGGTCTCAGCTATAAGCGTGCCAGAGAATATCTGCGGAGTCCTGATACCGATTATGCTGAAAAACTTTCTCGCATCAAGCAAGCGTTAGAAGAAGCCCGTGAAAACCCAGAAACTTGCGTTGTCGTTTACCAAGACGAGTTTGGTTTCAATCTACAACCGAGAGTCGCAAAAGACTGGGCGGAGACGGGGACGAAATGTCCTTTGGCACGCCAGAGTTATCTCCCAGAGGAGACCTGCTATGGCATCGGGGCACTCAACCCACACACCGGAGATGTTGTTTATCAGCAAGTCAAAAGCTGCACGGTTGTCGCACTCCATACATTTTACACCCAGATTTGCCAACGCTATCCAAACGCTGAACGCATCTATTTGATCCAGGACAATCGGGCGATCCACTTTCACGCGAATCTTAGGGCAGCACTTCTGCCACAGACGACGAGGTTTGTTAGACCGACCCCACCGAATTGGAGCGAGAAACCGTCAAAGAAAATAGGCAAACTTGAGAAACTCCCTATTGAGATATTGCAGCTCCCAACGTATGCCTGTTGGACGAATCCGATTGAGAAGTTGTGGCGCTGGGCGCGTCAAGCCGTCATACATCTGCATCGTCTCAGCAATGACTGGACAGCCCTTCAGGAGAAAGTCAGCGACTTCATGGAACAGTTCAAAGGCGGGTCACAGGAGTTGCTACACTATGTCGGATTATTACCGAATTAATTATTTAATCTTCATACAGATTGTACTGCCATCGGAAATTAGGGCCACCCCCTAAACCAAGATTGTGCTATAATGACAATCTATCTGAAAGGAGTATCCGATGGGAACCAAACGAAGAAGATTCACTGCTGAGTTTAAAGCATCAGTTGTTCTTGAGGCACTCAGCGGTGAAAGTTCACAAGCGGAATTGTGTCGCCGCCATAACCTCAGTGAAGACCAGGTCTCAAAATGGAAGCAGCAGTTCCTTGAAAATGCGGCCTCTGTGTTTGCCGCCACGGATAAACAATCCAGCGAGGCAGCCGAGCGGATCGCACATCTTGAACACCTCGTTGGGCGGTTGACTATAGCCTTAGACATCCAAAAAAAAGCCTCGACTTGGTTGAGCTAACTGCGTCTAAGAAACGAGAACTCGTTGAAACTTTGCGGACAGATTACTCGGTTCGAGAGATTTCCGAGACGCTCGGTTTCAACCGTAGTCTTTTCTATTATCAACCGAAAGGCGAGACATCTGATGAGGCTCTGCGAGATGAAATACAGGGGTTAGCCTCGCGTTATCCGAAATATGGTTATAGGCGTATCACGAAGTTGCTGGTGCGTCTCGGATACACCGTCGGTTATCGCCGAGTTGCCCGATTGATGAAAGCAGATAATCTTACAGTCGCTGTCAAACGTGCCTGTCGAACGACGCAATCGCTTGATGGTCGGCATCAATGGAGCAATCAGATTGATAATCTTGACATCACGCGATGCGATCAGGTCTGGGTCGGTGATATTACCTACGTCCGGTTGAAAGGACATTTCGTCTATGTCGCAGTGCTCATGGATGTCTTCACTCGCATGATAAGAGGGTGGCAGGTCAGTCGGCACCTGAACCAACCCCTGACGTTGGAACCTTTAGAACAAGCACTGTGTCAGAGCGTCCCGGAGATCCATCATTCTGATCAAGGCGTGCAATATCTGTCTAATGCTTATATCACGACCCTGATGCGTCATGGGATAGAGGTTTCTTTAGCCCGTAGAGGATGTCCTTGGGAGAACGGGTATGCCGAAAGACTCATCCGAACGCTCAAGGAAGAAGAAGTTCACCTCAATGACTATGATAATATCTCGGAAGTTCAAGCGCGTATCAGTTATTTTATAGAACAGGTGTATAACCAGAAACGCCCGCATTCGGCGTTAGGGTATTTGACACCCATCGAATTTGAGCAAAAAAACTTGTCTTAACTTTACGGAATTGCGGCCCTAATTAGCGATGGCACTTCAGATTGTGGTACAACAAAGACATTGATTGCTACGATTGCAGTGGCAATGATTTATGAACCTCCGCAGTTAAATCAATGATTCGGAAACGTACTTTCTTTTTTGTTATCGCAACAGTTGTTTTGATCCTTGTGTTTGGTGGCATCATCAATATTCACTTGGATCTGCGACTGCTCGCGCTGACACCGAAGATTCTCAAATATAAGCAGTTGATTCAGAAATATGCCGTCAAGGAGAATTTGGATGCGCGGCTCATCTGCGCGCTGATTGTGCAGGAGTCGGGGTTCAACGAAAAAGCGCAAAGTGCTGTGGGGGCACAAGGATTGACACAACTGATGCCTACAACAGCAAAAGAACTCGGCGTTCAAGACCCATTGGATGCGGAGCAAAATATCGCAGGCGCGGCGCGGTACCTATACACGTTGTACCGTGCGTTCCCAGACAGCCAAAGAGATGATCGCCGTCGATTGGTGTTAGCGAGTTACAACGGTGGTCTCGGTCGCGTCCGCGACGCGCAAGCAGTTGTCCGTTACCGACAAAAAGCAAGTCCATTGCTGTGGGAACCCGTGAGAACAGCACTCAGCCAACTCACGAAGCAACATGCATCTATACACGAAAAGGTATGGGGAAGCGAAGAGCCTCCCCACGGGTATTTTGAAGGATTTAATGAAACTTTAGATTACGTAGAACGAGTGATGCACTACTACGGCAGGATCTGTTTTTACGGAAAAGTGCTATTTTTCCTATGACGGAAGATTTCATCTAACTGCTCGGAGCGGTAGCCGAAAATCTTCTCTATATCCGGACGCACGAAAAATTTATCAATAAGTCCATTTCCCCAAACTGCATATTCAACCCAATCGCCTACGACGACACCGTTTTCTGTGTCATCGAAGGTATGCGTATGCCGCCAGAGTCGGTAGGGACCGCGGCGTTGTTCATCCGCAAACCCATAAGGTGGATTCCATTCCGTAATCTCAGTTTGCCAACGGACCGGTATGCCGTGGAGTTTGAACTGATAATCAATGCGCGTTCCGACGAACATATCAATCGGTGCTGGGGTTAGAATTTCCAAGTGCATCGACAGCGGCGTGATCACAGCAAGATTATGTGCATTAGAGAAGAATTCAAAGACTTCTGTGACCGGTTGCTCAACCGTCCGTTGTGATTTGAAAAGGAACGTTTTCATTTTTTTTACTCCTGTCTTCATGTATTGAAGTGCTGGCTATTTGAATTTAGGTATATTTTGAATTGAACGATAAACAAAGGAATGTTTATTACAGTGAAATACACAATTACCAATACACTGACGGGTTAGTGGGGTTACATGAAGAGTTAAATATTATATTAGAAAATTTCACAGTTTCTACACAGATGCCGTCCCTCCGGGACTAAAGAGGGTTCTGGCGTGTACAAAGTTTATGTTTAGGTGCCGGCGCGGTTCCAAACCGCGCCTACCGGGTTTGGGAATTACCGATTTAAATACTTAAACTTCATCAAACCGCACCTACCAGGTCTGGGGAAAATCGGGGTTACATGAAGATTAATAATTTTATTGGGTAGTGTAGCCGTTAATTGTCTGAACCAAGATTCATAGGATTCAAGGATTTTCAGGATAGTAGACCTGCTCTCCGCGCCGACTATCAGTTATCTTCATCTTCAGATGTATGTTCAAGCTGCGCGAGGCGTTTGTCTAAAGCCTGTTGCTGCTGTCCCAAGCGTAACACGTATAGCATAAAGACTAACCATATTACAATATAGGCAGCGGCGAGGTATTTGAGGCGGGTTCTTTGCCCCTTTTCGAGTATCGTAATAGAATTTTTCACAGCCTGCTCCACAACCTCTTCATCCACCGGGACCTCGGACTGTGAGATCGCCTCCGAAACAGCCGCTGAAACCTTCTCAGGTGTTATATTAACTGGCACTTGGGTTGCGAAGATGAATAACGCCAGAACCACCAAAAAACTTGCTAAAACCCATATTCTCATCCCGATGTCTCCTCAAGGTATTTCTGTTGTAATATCTCATAGCGGGCTTCTGTCTTTTTCATTCGATATCGGATGATTAGCAAGAATATAAAGAGCATAATAAGTGCGAGCAGTGCTATCATCCATGTATACCGCATTGTTGCCTCAAGACTCCATTTTGTCCCACGGTCTGGATGTAATCCACCTTGCCAGATATCTACGGCGTAATAGACAATCGGGACATCCAGATAGGCGATAATTCCGAGTACTGCGGAATAGATTCGGCGTTTGTCGCCTTCTAAAGCGGAGCGGAGGATAAAATAACCGACGTACATGAGCCAGAGTACCAACGTGCTTGTGAGGCGAGGCTCCCAATTCCACCATGTGTTCCATGCGTACCGCGCCCAGATCGGACCCGACAGCAACGCGACTGTGCAAAAGATAACACCGAGTTCTGCCGCCGCGACAGCCAGCAGATCGTCGTTCGGTTTGCGTTGTATGAGGTACTTGAGACTAAAAACACAGTTGACACCAAATGCCACAAAAACGGTTAGTGCCGCCGAGACGTGGTAGTAGAAGATCTTTTGTACTTCGAGCATCGTGCCTTCAGTCCGCGCGTAACCGAAGATAAGATAGAGCGAGATGAAGATGAGGATTGCGGTGATAACACCTACTGTTTTTGTACTTAGATTTCCCACAATGCGCTCCCCGTTAGAATTTCAGGTCCATCGGAAAGGATCGCCACTGTGTGTTCAAAGAGGGCAGACAAGGAACCATCCACAGTTGTAATCGTCCATCCGTCTGGCAATATCTGTACATCGGGTAGCCCGACGTTCACCATAGTTTCAATAGCGAGTACCATTCCGGGTTTGAGGCGTAACCCGCGTCCAGCGACCCCCATACAGGGGATCTCCGGCGCTTCATGGAGGCTTCGTCCGATGCCGTGTCCAGCAAAACTCTGGAGTACAGAGAACCCTTGCGATTCTGCTCCATCCTGTAATTTGGAAGAGATGTCACCGATACGGTTCCCCGGTTTCGCTTCGGTGATCGCATCATAGAGTGAACGTCGCGTCACGTTAAGCAACCGTTTAGCTAATAGTGAGATGTTTCCAACAGGGAAAGTGTATGCGTTATCGCCGTGATAGCCGTCAATGCTGACCGCCGTGTCAATCCCGATGATGTCGCCATCTTTCAGCACCTGACTTTCGTCTGGAATCCCGTGGATGACGACATCGTTAATTGAGGTACATATTGTGGCAGGGTAGGGTCGGTGTTCCGGGATCTGGTAGCCTAAGAAGGAAGATGTGGCATTAACTTCGGCAACTGTATCACGTGAGATGCTCTCCAAGTCAGCGGTTGATACACCCGGGACGATTGCATCTCCAATGCGTTTTAGCACAGTTGCCGCCGCCTTGCCGCTCTGCTTCATCTTCTCAATTTCAAGCTTGTTCTTGATCCTAAGTTTATTCATCAGACTATCTGTCCAATCAAGGTATGCGCTGTGGTGCTGTGAATTCGAACGTTGACAACCTCGCCGATTTCACTATCCGCTTTGGGAAATACTGTCGTTTTGAAACCGTCTGTTTTCCCGTAATATTTATCTGTTTCCCGACGCGATTCGCCTTCCACAAGCACACGGACAGTATCACCGATGGCAGCAGTGTTAATTTCTGCAGAAATCTGCTCTTGAAGTTCAATAATCTGTTTGAGGCGTTCTCCTTTTTCTGCTTCTGGTACATCATCCGGTAGTGCCTTGTGTGCGAGCGTCCCTTCACGTTCGGAATACTTGAACATGAATGCCGAATCGTACCGGATGTCCGCCATCATCTGATAGGTCTCCATAAATTCTGCTTCGGTTTCACCACAGAAACCGACAATAACATCGGTGGAGAGAGCAATATCGGGGATGCGTTCTCGGAGTTTCGAGACGAGATCACGATATTCTTCGGCGGTGTAGGTGCGACGCATCCGTTCAAGTACCGGCGTTGAGCCAGACTGCAGCGGGAGGTGTAAATGTTTACAGACGGTTGGAGAACTCGCCATTGCGCCAATCATACTCTCAGTCGCATCCGCCGGGTGTGGTGAGGTAAAGCGGACGCGTTCTAAGCCGTTCACTTCACCAACAGCATAAAGGAGATCCCCAAAACCAGAGCCGTTGTCGCGATAGGAGTTAACGGTCTGACCGAGCAGAACAACCTCTTTGAACCCTTGGTCTACCAATTTTTCGACATCTTCAACGAGGAGTTTCAACGGTAGACTCCGCTCTCTACCACGGACGAAGGGAACGATGCAGAAGGTGCACATCTTGTCGCAGCCTCGCTGAATCGTGAGCCATGCCCGAATCCCCTCTTTTCGGATAGGTGCGATGTCGGCGTAATCCTCGCTTTTGTCCAAGCGTAAGCCGAGAAACGGATCTCGGTCTTTCAGGGAGACGTGTGCTTCCACACTGCTTGTCAAAGAATCAAGTGCAACGGGCAAATTCCGATATGCATCCGGTCCCATCACGAGATCAACGTAGGGTGCTGCATCTAAGAGTCGGTCGCGGAGGTGTTGCGCCATACAACCGCAGACCCCGATAATGAGTTCTGGCTGCCGACGTTTACGATGGTTGAGATGCTTGAGCCGATTGATAACCTTCGTTTCCGCGTTTTCCCGTATCGCGCAGGTATTGACGAGGACGACATCCGCGTCGTCAATATGCGTCACAGTCTGGTGTCCGCTTTGTGTCAAGATGCCTGCCATCAGTTCGCTGTCACTGACGTTCATCTGGCATCCGTAGGTTTCGATGTAGACGCGGCGCGCATGTGCTTGCTGAGGTAAGCCTTGCGATTTTTGCGGTGGCGGATGTGGGGTGTCTACTTGCTCACCTTTATTATAGAGTGGGAAAAGCGTTTCGTTTTTCATAATCTTTACGTATTCGTGTAATCTTGGTGGTATCCCCATACGTCTACAGTGAAGAGATCCCCAGTATAAGCAAGGACACGATATTTTAAAGTGTGCGTCGTCCCGGTGTTCACCACAAATGGTGCTGCCTGTGCGAAAAGGTATCCAAACGACGCGTCCTCAGCAAAGAACGTTGTCTCGCTGTTTTCTGGATGCGGGAAGATAGCGACACCGAGTGCCGCATGCTCAGCAGTTGTGAGTCCGCAGAGCGTTCCCCACGCCGATATTTTTCCACTCAATTCTAACTTACCCATCCGTGTGTCTGCGTCTATAGCCTTGCGGTGTTCCATCTCGACAGCGAGGTAACTGAGCCCTATGTCTCCCGCAAATTCGAGAGGGGTTCTCGGTGCGTGTAACGAGAGTTCTATATCCAAGACTTGCACTTCGGTCTGACGCGGATGAACTTCTGTCTTACAAGTTTCTATCAGGAACGGTTCTGCGGAATCTTTCCATGTCGTGACAATAGAAAATCTCGCTGAGGATGCCTCTGTATCGCGCGTAATTTCATCGTGACGCAGCTGCGCACCGTTGACGGTTCCGCGAGTGAAACAGACCCCCGGTGGATGCTGATGCCCGATGCTCGTGTCGTCCGTTACCACTTGTCCATTGGGTGCATAGAGCGGATGCAGATATGGCGGATGTGCCACATCGCCGCCATGATAACAAGTGAGTATCGGCGCGCCATCTTCTGTGATGGATAATTCTTTTTCGTTAAATTCGTGTAACATAAATGCTATGTGCAAATTATACCATGCATCTCTCTATAATGCAAACGCGATTTAGGAGTTATCAGTAGTCGGTTATCGGTTGTCAGTGATCAGCAGTCAGTGATCAGTTGTCAGTAACTGCAAGTTCATGATAGGTCATGTTGGGTTCCTCTAAATCCTTTAGTCGAACTCACGTTACTATAAGATTCGGTTGCTATCTGCCTTCAAAATAAGGTATAATTTATGTATAGAAAAACGATGCCAAAGGAGGCGTTTATATATGGCACCTATAATCGGTATTCCGGTCGTAGACGAGCTAGCACAATATAAATTCACAAACTATGTCAAGGCAATTGAGGCGCACGGAGGCGATGTTCGTTTTTTAATACGCGACAAGCAATCTGCGGAGCTGTTCGTTGCCAATATTGATGGGCTTCTGATCCCTGGCGGCGGCGATATTCATCCAAAGTATTTTGGTGAATCGTGGCATCCGACCCTAAAATATGTTAACAAAGCACGGGATGAATCAGAAATCCAGCTATCCCAACAGGCACTGGAAGCCGACCTTCCGATCCTCGGTATCTGTTACGGTATCCAGATTATGGGCATCGCAATGGGTGGAAACCTGTACCAAGATATAGACGATGAATATCCAAAAGAGGCGTTATGCCATACACAAATAAATGGTGTAGATTCTCAACATGACATCGAGATTGAATCTGACAGTCTACTCAATCAAATTACAGGCGAACGCGTAGCCAAAGTCAATTCCGCACATCATCAAGCAGTGAAAGATATCGGTGAGGGGTTCGTTGTAACCGCGCGTACTGCGGAAGGTATCATTGAAGCGATGGAGAACCCGTCAAAGCGGTTTGTGCTTGGTGTGCAGTACCATCCGGAACGAATGCTCAAAGAGTTAGATCTCAAGGAACACGCGACGAAACTCTTTACTGCATTTATCAATGCTTGCGCCTAAATCCTTTAGCAAGCATCCACCCAGCACCACTTCTAAAAATTAGCGACTAAGGAGAATCGGTGTGTCAACCCGAGCACACCGAACGGCACAAGTGCGTAATCGACTTGGAACCGCAGAAGTGTCAATCCGAAACCGCCTGTGAGTCCAGAAATCGCGCCTAAATCGTTGCCGCCGATCTGATATTTATAACCGGACCGGAGTTGCAAGATATTACCTATCGTGTAACCTGCCCCGACTCCGATAGCGATATCGTTGTCGGCGGGACGGATAATGTCCATCGTGAGGACGAGTGCCTCATTCCAGAGCCTGTAAGCCGCGCCAAGCCTGAAGGTGAAGGGTAACCCGAAAGCCTCCTCTATAAACTTCACACGCGGTCCGAGGTGTTGCGCGTTGAACCCCAATGAGAGTGGTATATCAGGAAAGGTGTAGAGCCCACCGAGATCGAAGGCGATACCGGTCCCGGTTTCGTCAGCAATCTGCTCGCGCAAGAATTTGGCGTTTGCACCGAAGGCGAGCGAATTACCGAAACTGCGGGCATACGAGAAAATCATTGCTAAATCGTAAGGACGGAAAATAGCTGTCTCGTTTCCCTCCCGATCGCGTCCCTGTAATTCACCGAAAGATAAGAAACTCGCGCTTGCACCGAGTGTACCAATACTTCCAAGTGGGAGCGCGACACCGACGAACTCGTGATTGATACCAGCGAACCATTCGTTGTGCATGAGTGCGAGTTGCGGTTTTTCGAGTCTCGCGAGTCCCGCGGGATTCCAGTACGAGGCGTATAGGTCATCGGTCGCAGCGACTTGCGATTCTCCCATCCCGATCGCCTTCGCGCCGACCCCGATTTTGAGGAAGGTCATGGCACGGGTGCCAGCGTTCTCGTGGATGTCTGTGTTATCCGCTATGACGGGTATACATGCAAAAATGAAAATTGCAATGAAGGTGTATGTAAAAAATCGGTTCATAAAGTGCCTCCATGCAGCACAACGTGAGTTTGCAAGGTATGCCCCAACTGATTTTTCAACAGAGTCTGCACTGGTGTTTTCAAGAGAAGGACTCCTGTTCAAATTCTTTAAACTGCGTGTTGAACACGCGCCTGATGTAATCGAAATAAATCGGATTGGCAATTTGACACATCCCGTAATTACCCTCAGATATTATGCCGTTAATGGCAAGTTCCGCGATACGTTCATCGTACCGGTCGAAAAACACACCTTTCTTAGAATGAGATATGATTCTCATTAGAATGCCTTCAAATCGAGGGTCTCGGTGGATACAGGTAATCAGATTCTCAAAGTTGGCGTTATGTTCTTGAAGGATCCGGGTGTGTGCGTCTGAAAAATGTCCTATCGTAATCGAATCCTTTTTCGGAATCCCTAACTCCTCAGTAAGAATCTGCGCGAGCCGGTTGACAAGGAACGGTTGTCCAGCAGTCTGTTTGTAGAGTGCCTCAACCACTTCTGCTTCAAAAACCTGCCCCACTTCCTCTGTATACTGTGTAAGAAGTTCATGCACCTGCCCCAACGTAAAGTTGGATAAATTGAACTCATCCTGGATGTTAAATGGAGATACAACGTTGATCATATCGCGCTGGATAATGTTCCTAACACTCACGAAACAGACACTGTGAGGGCAGCGAGGTCTATCGGTGAGGTAGATGTGCCGGAGCATAGCTAAAAAACCGTTTTCAAGTGCCGGCGGGATCCCGTGAAACGAATCAATGAAAAGGAGAACCCGCTGTGGATTATTATACTGAGTGACAAGGTGCTTAGCAAGTTCATCAAAGAAATCTCCCATTGAAACATGATCTGTTATCTTTGTGCTTGCTAAGAATTGCACGAATGTGGAAGAGATCACTTCTTTGCGTGTCTGAAAAACGCTCCTAATTTCTTTTTGAATCTCCGTATAGAGAGAAATGTAGAAATCGACAGCGGCATATTCCTCATACCCTTCAAAATCCAATTGTATCGGAAAGTAGGTTGTATCTTGCGTCGTGAGAGCCTCAAGTGCCCAGCGAAAAAATGTGGTTCTGCCGGTTTGCTGCGGCGCGAAGAGGACGATGTAACGTCCGTCTTTGATGCGGTCAATGAAATCGGCAATCTCATCGGTACGAGAGACGAAATAGTGTTTATTTGGATATACGCGACCTTGGGTTCCAAAACGTCTCATTTTTTATTCCAATTGATGGCTAAACCGTTGCCGGATCAACCGCCACGATCCGTTCGGATGCGTAGCGTTCAAAATCTGTTACGTTGAAAGTCAGGATACGCGTTACATTATGAGCAATCATTGACGCAGCCAGCCGGGCATCGTGAACCTGAACACCCGATACTTCATACTTCACGACGAGTCGTCTCCACACTGGATAGACTGTGGGCGAATCGGGTAGCAAAGGAAAAAGCAGTTCCAAATCTCGCAATAAGTTATTTGCTTCAACGGGTTTTTGTCCAAAACCGTTGCGATCAGTGGGTCGAGTTGAGACGTTCCAGAATTCCGCGAAATTTTGCGACGTAGTTCGCAGTTGGTGTTCATTTGCCAACAATTCACGGATAGCAGTCCGAACAATTGGGTAACGTGGATCAGCAGGAAATGAAAATCCCAACAAAACATTGGTGTCAGCCAGATAAATCATAACTATGGATGATCTTCGTATATACCTTCGCGACTCATCGCATAATCTGATAATGGTGGAAAATCATGACCGACATATTCCATAAATTTTTTTCCCAATTCATCTGCTAATGCCTCAAATTCCTCAAGAGATAACTGCGATTTTTTACCTATTGATGCCTCCTCAGTATCGTCAGGAATTTCCAAAAACAAACGCTCATTCGGGTAGACATAAACTGTAACTGTCATCTGTTTCACCTCCTCTTTAAGATGAATTCGCGTCCATTGCTGTCTTCTTGCTCTGTTCTTTTTCGTGTACTTTTTGCTCTCGCTTGTTAATAACAGTGTCTACTTCGTGTAAAATTTCTTGCTGAACTTCTTTTGGAAGTTGCCCAATCCGATTTTCCAGAGAAATGGTATACTGTCGTACGCGATGCTCAGATAATGGTTCCGTGAGAATTATTGGTTTTCGAGAGCCAGTGGTAATATGATGTAAGTCTTCTTGGATCTTTTTAATAGTTTTAGCTATCTCATAAAGCGGTGGGCTGCCTATCTGTGAGAAGCCTACGCTTTCTTCAAAATCAAGGACAAAAGTACGTTCTCGCTTATAATTTGTTGAGTCTTTATACGTAACAGTAATCTTTAGTTGCGTTTCTTTTAACTCCTCAAATTTGCCTATTACACTGACTAAAAACTGTTCAATTTTTCGTCCAGGTTCAAAGTATGCAATTCCACTTTTGAGAAAACCGATCTTCTCAAATGGTATGTCAAGACATGGTATAACAGCAGGATCAGTCGTAAACTGTACATTATGAGCGGATCCTGTTCCTATATTCTCTATGCAGAGCATGACGAGATTAACAGATATTTCATGTGGCCGGAGGGAGACTGTAATTTCAGGTGTGTTATTGGCTTTTAACAGCCGCCATGTCAGATAGGCATAATAGCCAGTGATGCCGACAAGCACAACAGTGGTAATCCCTATTATCGCACCACTATTTGCATTTAGCCACTCTATGATTCCCATGAATATCTCCTTGCCCCATTCTTCTATCCTAAATCTAAGTCCGGTAGTCCTTCAACAACCTTCACCGTCTCCAGACTGACTGTAATCACCTTCCCGATGAGTTTGACGATGTACTGCGGATCGTTTGCACGGTTTGGATCATTTACGATGCCGCTGCGTTTGTCTATTTTAACACAATATTGATTAATTATCCACTCCAACGCGGAACGAGTGCCGAGTCGGTAATCAAACGCCTTTTCGGGGACACCGTCAAGTGTCAGGAAATCGTTGTACACAATCTGCGTTTTGTCTTTGGAGAGTTTCATTTTCTCGACACGCCAATCGAGCGGCACATCTGGGTTTTGGATGAACTTGAGTTGATCGTATTCGAGTTGGGTTTCGTAGTTGACGTGGATGTTCGCCAACCGCGCGCCTGCTTTTGCGAACCCCCAAAAATCCGTAGCGAAGGGGATATGTGGCAGGTCGCGTTTGAGGTTCGCCTCGTATTTTTCGCGATACGCAGGATGATGTAAGAGTCCATAGTTGTAGTGGAAGATGTCCCACTTGGTAATGGTATCGTCTTTGTAGTGGGAGCGGAACTGTGCCAATGCCCAATCGGTGATGTTTTCGCGGCGGTTTGTGCCGTCCTCGTCGTAGATGTAGAACGGGAAGCACTGAGAATCACCTGTAATATGGAGATCTGGAATTACATCAACCATCAACGTATGAAAAGATGATTTTGCCCCTGGGGGTCTAACACAAATCACCCGGTTTGCCTTTTCTGTTTCCGGTGTAGGGAAAATAGTAGGAAAGTAAGCAACTTCATTATTCATAATAGAATCAAAAAATAAGTGCGATTTTATAAAAGGACGATAGAGTGAATTTCTAACTTTATGTTCAGCATACTCTGCAATTTTGTTTCGTTGCAACTCCCGTTTTAAGTTGCGACTCCACTTGATTACCGTATCATCAGATACCACAAAATCATCAAGGTTAGCATTCCAGTCTGTCCGTTGTGCCCATCGAGCAACTTCTGTGTTATAAGTTTGAATCATTCTGCTTATGTTCTGAGTAAGCACATCTTGGTTGAAGTTGTAAACCCATGCATCACGGTTCGTGTTAACACCAATACCATAGGTTTTAAAAATTACATCTGCTGCCGCTCCTTTCTCTCTTCTCACCTGTTTAGTCCCCATTGGAATAAAGGTGTCAAATTCAGCGTGGAGACCTTCGGTGAGCCACGTATAACGGTTGTCAGGCGTTATCTGCTGCCAGTCAATGTTTTGGTAGTGTTGCTTTGAATTGAGGTAGCGATACTTGTCTTCCTTCCGCCAGAATTCATTAACAGAAGTGTAGAAGATTTGCGCTTGCAAATTTGTATCACCATGTCTTTTGATAAAAAAATTAATGCTCACCCCAACCTGAATTCCAAACACATTGTGTGTTGTACCTGAAAGTTTCGGATTCTTACGAACATTGCCACCCAGATCCAAAATGTAAATAGCGTCGAAATTTTCTGCAAGATGTCTTCGCATCCCATCAAACGCTACTCCTCCAAGAAAGCCATTATTTGTTACAAAGGCGACAATACCTTCCTCACCAATCCTGTCCGAGGCCCATCGAATCGCCTTGACATACGGATCGTAAAGTTTATTTCTGTTCGTCGCTTTGGAGTCTTTTGCGTATGTGTCCGCAACCCGCTTGTCCATGGTCTTATATTTCCGATTTTTGTTGTTGTCGTTCGCGTTGACCTGCCCCACATTATAAGGTGGATTGCCAATCACGACAAACATCTCGGACTCCTTCTGCTTCTTAACACGTTCCGTATTGGCTGCAGTGAAAAGCCGCATCTGGCGGTTTTCTGCGACTTCAAAGGTATCCACCAAGCATAAACCTTCGTACGGGACATACCGGTCCGTTGCGGTGTAAAACTCGTGTTCAATGTTCAGACTGGCGATGTAGTAAGGAAGCAGCATCACCTCGTTGCACTGGAGTTCCGGCGGATCGGCGGTGTATTTTCGTTCTAACGAGATAGGGTCAAGTTCCTGCATGATGCGGACGATGAAGTTACCGGTGCCGACGAAGGGATCGATGATATTCACCCCCGTATCCGAAAGTGAGCGGTTGAACTCGGTCTGTAGGATATGCTCGACGCTTTTCACCATGAAATCGACGATCGGTTGCGGTGTGTAGACGATACCGTGTGTATCTGCCACCTTGACGGAGAAGCCTTGAAAAAATTGCTCGTAGACGGTGTTGAGGAATCCCTGTTTTTGGGAGAAATCGGTAATCGTCGCGGCGGTCTGCTCGATTGCGACATAGAACGGGTCTAAACTCTGGAGGAACTGGTTGCGGTCAAACGTCTGCGAGGTGAGTGCGTCAATGACGTTCTCTATTTCGCGAGCGATGATATTGCGGCGTGTAAAGTCGCGGTTGTTGAAGACGGTACGGAAGATCCGTTCCGTTAACAGGTGCTGGATGAGCATTTCCTCTACAGCGGCGATGGAGAGATTTGGGTTGATTGAGGTTTGGCACTGTTCATGGAAATTGATAAACGCTTCCTGAAATTGCGGGTTGTTCTGGCGTTCCGTTTCGATTAACGCAGTCAACTTCTCGCCGAGTTCTGGGACGGTCTCCTTAAATTCCGAGACGGCGGTATGCCACGCCGAGATGTTCTCTTCCTGATACGCGAAGAAGGTCTGGAGAACGTTGACGAGGTTTCTCGGTTCGCTGATGTCCAAGTCCAGTTGCAGCTGCCCGTGCTGGTAGAGGAGCGCGTGTGTCGGCGACTGGACGACTATGTTTTTGGAAGGATAACCTGCGGCGAATTTCTTATCCGCTTCAACATAGAGGTCGTCTTGTGTATCTTTTGCTTCCCAATAGCCGTAAGGTAAGCCGAAGGTATCGACGACTTCACCATCGGGCGTTATCCGTCTTTTCTCTGGTGTGTAGTGTGTCTTTTCGCAGACGAGGATGAGGTCTGCCTGTCGGCAGTAGTGTTGGAGGAGGTTCTGGAATGCGGTTCGGACTGCGCCTTCGTGTGCTGCGCCGATGCTGTCGTATTCTTGGAGTTCGGCGTAGTATTGTTTGATGGGTTTGTGGGTAGGTTTGATGTTGAGATGTGGCATATTGCGTCCCCATTCGTCTGTACAGTTAATGAAGATTAGAGCAGCGTAACATGGATCCCGAGATATTTGGAATAATTCACGCTATTCCTCAACTGTGAACTCAAACAAACTGTGTCGGTACACGACCACGACCTTTTCCCCGACTCGCATATAGATAACATATTCATCGAAATGCTGAATCCAACCGTTCAAGACGTATCCGGCGCGAGTGGAAACACTCACAGTCGATTTGTTTTCCTTCGCCTGCTTAAGAAGTTCGTCATCAACCTGGAACCGCTCGTTTTGGTCCTCAATCGGCTGAAGGTTTTGCGCTTTCAACGGTGTCCTTACTTTCACATGCGGTTTCATATCCGGCATCTTCTCTTTCGGAAATGCGAACAAGATGTGAAGTTTTAGCAACTTAATTTCTTCACCGTTGGCATCAAGTCCACTTAGCATATAACGCTTCGTTTCAACTTGCGATAGATCCTTTATGCCTGTATAAGTGATAAAACGGACGGGTTGTGCGAAATATTGGTTTAGGAGCCTATCAGCATCCCAATTGCTGCTCTTTTCCTTCGATTGTTGAGACTGCTTCGCCTGCGGTTCCTGTTGCTTCTCGCTCGGCTCCGCTTGAGGTGTTGGTGAGAGAATGGACACAGATTCAAGTGGGGATTGCAGCAACGCCTCGATTCGCTCAATTGTCTCAGGTGAAGCATCAATAATCCGGCTGAGAATATCTGAAGACACGCTAACCTGCAACTGAGAAGGATAAAAGGTCTGAATCTTACCATCAGCAAAAACGTTGATTCGGTTTTCAGGAGTGCCCGGTAACACTGCAACAACAGCACCTCGCGTAGAGGGATCCGCCTTCAAGAAGACAATTTGACCGGGAGCAAATTCTGGTGAAGGGTTTTGGTTCATATTTGTCTTTCCTTTTTCTTACTATTCACTTACTAACTTCGGACAATTTTAAATGACCTCGTGTGATAGATTAGGGGGCGTAAATATTTTGTCAAAAGAAGCATAGATACTGTAGATATAAACATGCCGCCCTTACAGGGCTAGCGCACGCGGGAGTAACGTTTTCTATAAACATGCCGTCCCCTACGGGACTAAAGAAAACACGGACATCAAGCATATCAATCAGGAATTACGCAAATTCAGCACGCGGCGGTAGATTTTTGTTTTTTAAACCCCCTAAATCCCCTTATCAGGAGGACTTATGAATGCGCTGCGTAAGTCTAATGCAGATTTATCCCGATACTAAAAACGGTATCAGAACTCTCAAAAGAAAATAGAACGGATCCGACGATGCTCGTTGTCCGTGACACCGCAATTTCCATTCCTGCTTCTCCCAAAATACTACTATTGCTCACAGCTTCTTCAAGTCCCGTCCATTGACGCTCTGTAACCGCCCAAGCATTTGCATAATATACACCAAAAAATGGGGTTAGGCTCCATCCTGATTTAGTACCCAATCGTTTTAGGAGACCACCGCCTCCAGTAAGCCCCAGCGTCCGTGTCTTGACGAAAGTTTCACTTGTTGCAGCATCAACAGTCCGAGAAAACACAGCACTAAAACTCCCATTCAGAAAATAATCTAAGCCTGTCTGCCCCAATGAGTTAATTCGCACTATCGACAACCCACCTGCGGGTGCTGGCGGAATTTCTAACGTCTTATTGTATTCATCATCCTCAATAAGTCCGACTCCGGCTGTGAAAGAAATTTTTAAATCCTTGTCAATTCCATAGTCAAGACTACCGCTTATTGTGTTGATATTTTCAGCTGCACTAAACCCAAGTCCGAGACCCGTTCTACCCTTCGGTAGTTTGTATAAACTTGTTTGAGAATAAGCAGTAATAGGGAGTAACGCCAAAAAGAAAATGATGTAGGCGTGTACTTTTTTTAACCGCACTTTTATCTCTCCTTTTAGAAAACGCGTTGTCTGTTACAAATAACGCGTGTAATAGGGTTGTGAGAAAGTTTAGTTGAAGTTTGGCTTGCTTCGCGCTTAACGGAATCAAATCCTTACCATTCACTTTGTCAACTGGATGATAATACCCACGCCGCTGATGACGATGTAGGCGAAGGTGCTGATAAGCCCCCAATTGACTTGGAACTTCTTTTTGATCTCTAAAATGTCGCCTGGGTAGAGTAGCATCTGCCGCGCTTCACCTTCAGCAGGATTGAATGTGAAAGGGGTCTCTGAGGTTGTACCGTCACGGCGGTGGATGAAGACATTTTCACGATTCGCAGAAGCCTCGAACCCACCAGCGAGCGCGATTGCTCGTGCGATGGTCAAAGGACCGCGAACACGTTGGGCACCCGGGGCGCGAACGTAACCTGTCACATAGATAGGCTCAACTTTGAAGACATTGGGGACAAACAGCACGTCGCCATCTGATAGAGTGGGAGAAGGTTCACCATTCGGAGGTGATTTCCAAAACTGTTCGGAGAGATTGAATTCGGAGAGTTTCCCGTTTTTTCCAACTTTCACAATGGCGGTCAGGTCGGCTTCTCGATCAGGACCACCTGCGCGTGCGAGTGCCTGTCTTATGCCAATCTCTCCACGCACAAAAAATTTACCGGGATTTTGTACCTGTCCTTGCACCTCAACGACAGCAAGCGGCATAATGAACACCAAATCGTCGATGTTGACGCGAATATCGCGGTAAGGCCGGTTTATTGAGAGGTCGTAGGTTTCAACCTTTTGGGTTGTGTCGGTGCGAATTAATTGGACACCTTGGCGGTCAGCGTTCTCTGCCATACCGCCTGCAAGCGCGATGGCACGGTATAAATCGATATCCGTCTCTGGCGAAATGGCATAATGCCCCGGTGTTTTCACCGCGCCGCCGACGAAGACCCCGTTTTTTTGTAATACCAGCGACACCATAACAACAGGGTTGCTAACATGATTATCGCGGACGAGAAACTCGCGAATCAGGTGATTGACCGTTGTCACCGTAGCACCAGCAACATCAAACTCGCCGCCGAAGTAGTTAACTCTACCGTCCTCACGGACCTGCACGGAGTGCGTATATTCCGGCTGTCCGATGACAGCAATTAGAAGGGTATCGCCTTTCTTGATACGGTAAACATCGCTAAAAAGTGTGGGAGCCGCAATGAAAAAAAGTAAAATAAGGCAGGCTTGCAAGCTTCGAGAAAAATGGGTCATAGCGTTTTTCTGAGAAGATGTTACTTGGGTACGTTTAGGATTATCAGCACAATTTCTTCGCGCATAAACCTCGTGACTCATGTCAATTTGAGGCTTCGTTGGTTTCAAAGATAGTGAGTTGATCTGCTGTTGACTCAAACCGTTTGTGGATGCCAATCCTTCTATTAGGTGGCCGCCGCCAATGCTCTTTGACGTAGCTGCCGTTCCGCCTGCGGTGTCCTCGGACATAGACCTTCCCAGCCATGCGAACGTGAGATTTTGCTTCCTTAATGAGATAGAGTTGCTTGGCTTTCATGGCGACCTGTGTAGGTGTGTTATTAGTCTTCCTTCAATGAATCAAAATAGGTCTTAAGACATTCCCGGGCGCGTGGAACTAAATTAACCGGTACAAGGACATCGCCCCATTCAGACTGGAAAGCGTTGCCTTTCACACCCCCATAATTAGGGACATCATGGCAGCGCAAATAGACAGGAATCCCATTATCCTCTAAGACGCTCTGGAGGATATTTCCTGCTAATTCGTTCGGTACGGATTCAATAGTGTACCAGTCTCCGTATTCCGGGATCTCGGTTTGTGCTGCTTGGGGCACGAGATCTACTTGACAATCCGGACATGTTGAGATTGCTTCTTTATAGTTAGTGTTGCATTGTGGACAAAACGGCATGGTGTTTTCTCCTTGTGAACAGGCGAGATTGGAAACCTCGCCAGCAAAAGAGGACAGGGTTTGTACTGCGCCACACCACAGTGCTTTTAAGTTAATCGGTTTCTCGTTGGGACGTTTAATTTATTATACTAACACACACAAGAGAATTTGTCAAATGTTAAAATCAGAGGCAGTCAGTTATCGGTTGTCAATAGGCGAGGTTGGAAACCTCGCCAGCAAAGCCCGGGATAGCGACCAGGAAGTCGCTCCTACAGCGAAGCCCGGGATCGCGACCAGGAGGTCGCTCCTACAGCGAAGCCCGGGATCGCGACCAGGAGGTCGCTCCTACAGCGAAGCCCGGGATCGCGACCAGGAGGTCGCTCCTACAGCGAAGCCCGGGATCGCGACCAGGAAGTCGCTCCTACAGCGAAGCCCGGGATCGCGACCAGGAAGTCGCTCCTACAGCGAAGCCCGGGATCGCGACCAGGAGGTCGCTCCTACAGCAAAACATCTTACGCGACACATCGAAACTGCAGGAAAACTGAATGGCTCTGCGTTAAAATGCCGTGCTTAGAATTTCCAGAGACGTAGTGCCGTTTTTCCTAATACCCATTCCCGATCTTCTGGTGTAAAGAAATCCATCTCATCACGGACAACCGCCAAGGTTTCTGCATAACTGGCACGGCTGAGACAGACGGGCCAATCGGTGCCCCATAAGAGCCGCGAACCGCCGAAGGCGTGATATACTTTCTTAACCTGTTCAAATGTGTCCGCCCACGGATACCCGGTTTTCGAGATCGACCATGTATGACTGATCTTGACATAGACGCGAGGAAATCTCGCCAGATTGAGCAATAATTCAAGTTTTTCCGGGGCATCAGGCGAGCAGCCTGCCATGTGGTCTACCACGACATCGAGATCGGGGTGCTGTTCCAAAAGCGGCACGAGATCTACTAAACGCTCGGCTCCTGTGAGCATAAGCATCGGCACGCCGAGTGCTTCGGCACGGCTGAAGATAGGTGGCATTAACGGTCCTGCAAACCAATCACCGGCGGGTCCGACAGAAGGACTTAGCCGCACGCCATGGAAACCGTGTTCCTCTGTCCAACGACTGAGATGTTCCGGTGCCTCCGGGTCTTCGGGGTTGATCCGACATACTCCCATGAATTTATCGGGATACCTTTTCATCACGTCCGCGGCGTAACTATTATCCCATCGGTAGTGAATGACTTGAACGAGGACGGTTTTCTCAACGCCGTTTGCTGCCATTAGTGCCAATAGCATCTCTGCGGTAGCGTCCTCTGCGGGTGGGTTTGTTGTCTCCGGTGCCCATGGAAACCGGGGATCATTTTTCCAAACGTGAACATGCGGATCGATAATTCTCATATATCTATTTCTCCTTCGGCTTTCTGAAGAATCCGTACAGACCTAAAGGTAAGCAGTAAAGTAGAATCAGAATGTGCAGGCTAAACCCTGTGACAGTTGCGACTTCTACCGATGTCCCGAAATGTTTTAGGAGCCAGACGAACGGAAATTCTGTCGTCCCAAAGTTGCCGATCGTTTGGACAGGCAAGAGATTAAAGACGTTGGTAAATGCAAGTGCGAACAACACCTCAATTATCGGAACATCAATACCCATTTCGGTAACAAGATAGCACTGAAACCCGAAACGGATGATGAGGCACATAAAGGAATATGCCCAGACCTCCAAAAACCGTCGATTTGATCGGAACGCTGTGAGTTCCTGTAGCACCCGCAATCCCTTATTGACAACCCACGAAACAGATCGCTTTTCAAGACGTAATAGCGGACCCGTACATCGCTCCGCGATCCTCATACAGAGGTTGGGCGCGACGGAGACGAGAACAACGACCGCGATTAAACCGCTTCCTATGAGAAGTGGCATGAGATACAGGACAGTACCAGAGACAGTGTCACGAAGTTCAGCACGCAGGAGCCACCCGGTAGCAATCACCAAGCCTATTAACAATATCAGATCTATCAGACTCGCTACCAGAAGCGATGCTATTCCCTGTGTCGCGTCTACTTTCTGTCGGCGTTGCATCAGGTAGACATAAGAGACATCGCCTGTCCGCATCGGGAGGATATTGCCCCAAAAGGTGTGCAACGCCAAGATTGGAAAGATCTGATGGACACTGCTATCGAGATTGAGCAGTGCTCGAAACCGCGAGGCTTTTGCCAGAACTAACAAGCAGTAACATGTAAATCCGATTAAGAGTGCCTTTATTGACAATCGACTCAGGGTTTGCGGTATCTGTTGGATGTCAATCTCTTTTAAGAGGAAATATGTTATGATGATTGCCAGTACCGTCGGTAAGCCGATCTTAGCAATCCGCTGAAATTGTTCTCTGTTCAAAGGCACGCTCGCTATGAATTATGGGTGATCTGTCTACTTTTAAAGGATTCAAACCATGATATATCCCGCAAGTTTAATTGTCAAGGGAAAATAGGAAACGCGATTCTCGGTATTCCTACTGGTAAAAAAATTTGCTTTTTAGATTGATATATTCTATAATGTAATGCCTATCGTAGAATAGCCCGATTTTTACAGAAATGCGGTATCCATTTCGCCTCATGAAAAACGACCAAGATTCTTCAAAAACATCCTCTCGGAAACAGTTCTATTTTTTGACGTTCTCACATACCGTTCTTGACTCCTATGCGACGCTTCTCTCACATCTGCAACCGCTCCTACTGACAAAATTCGCCGCAACTGGCGCACGGAACACCTTAGCAGGGAACTTTATATGGGTGTATAGCATTTTCAGTTCCCTGGGACAGATCCTCTTCGGCTGGCTGTCGGATAAATTCCGGACAGTGCATTTTCTGACGTTCGGTGTTGCGTTCACGGCAATCGGTTTAAGCCTACTGTGGGTTGCGCCGTCACGCTATATCGTATATCTGTTATTAGCCATCGGTGGTATCGGCGTTGCGTCCTTCCATCCACAAGCGACGAGTTATGCCGGCGCACTCGCGGCAGAGGGGAGAGGCTTGGGGACCTCTATTTTTCTCACAGGCGGTAATATTGGACGGGCACTCGGTCCGCTGGTGCTGATGTTTATCCCCTATCGATTCGGGTTGGAATTCCTCGTATGGGAAATGATACCGGGTGTACTTGTGGCGTTCCTGGTACCGAAAGTGCTGAAATTTGACAGTCAACTCGATCTGACCGCCACTACTCGCGCCACCTTAGACGAAGAACCAAAACCGCAAGAACCTTTTTGGGTTGTCGCCAACCCGCGTCTGCTGTCCCTCAGCGTCCTATTTACTATTGCGGCACTCCGAACTGTCACGGTAGTCGGTTTAGAGAACTTTCTATCCATTTACCTCGATGACCAAAATTATTTGGACCAAGTGCGTTCTCTTGTCATCGCGCTTTTTATTTTTGCGGGTTCCATGGGTATCATGTCAAGCGGGTGGCTTATGAGCCGTGTAAACACTTATGTCCTATTACTGGTTTCGCTCCTTGGAGCACCGCCGCTGCTCTATGCATCGCTGCACTCCGATGGGTTCAGCTTTCTCCTGTTCCTCTTTTTGGGCAATGTCGTGCTCTCGAGTTCAATAACTGTGAATATTATCCTCGCACAGATGATGCTACGGGGTTATGAAAGTATTGCGTCGAGTTTGATGATGGGGGCAGCGTGGGGTGTCGGTGGATTACTGAATTTGTGGGTCGGAAGCTTGGCAGATCAATACGGTTTGCCGATTGTGTTGGACGGGTTAGTGATGCTTCCGTTGGTGCTCGCACCGCTCCTGTTGCTGCTACGTGACCAACCAGATTTGTCTAAACCTGTGCCTCAATAATTGGGTTTTCTCCGACTTTTCTACATCAAAATCGGGTTTCCGAAGTCATTTATGGTGAAGTCTATAATTTCAACATTTCGGATAAGCGGGGTTATATAGTAAAACCCGAAAATATGTTTACACTTTAAAAAAGAGCAACAATTCCGTGAATACACTCGCTCGCTGGCGAGGTTTCCTAACCTCGCCAATGTAAAGTTAATTGTGGGTTTTACTATAAACCTCACCAGCGAAGGAAAAGGTTGTTCCGCCCTAAAGTGTCAACTTATTTTGGGATTTTGCTATAATCTCTCAAAGGGACCACCAACTCGTCAGGAACCCGTTTTGGACAACAGAAAAAACGGATCAGAAATTCCATAAAAGACTCAAAAAATGTGTGCTAATCAGGTCACCGAAGAGGAGCGCGTAATCGAGGCGAAATTGGCGAAGTTGGATACCGATGCCGCTTGTAAGACGGTTTTCGCGGTAACCGATGCGTAAAGCCAACGGTTCACTAATCTGATACTCTATACCGAGATGCGTCTGACCGCCATAACGTTGCTGCCACTGGTAAGAGAGGATCAGTTCTCGATTGAAAACTCGGTTGTTCGCGTACGCCACCCCAATATTCCAATTCGCAGGAATAGATTCTTTCGGGGCAGACAGAGTGTTCCACGTCAAAGTCGTCTTTGAAATGTCCTGAAGGTTGATGCCGAAGGAGAGGCTACCGAAATTCTCTAAACCGAAGAGCGCGTTAAAGTCTGGCAAACGGATGAGCGCGCCTGCATCGAAACCGTATCCCCAGCTGCCGTAATTGTAGAGGTCAAGATCACCGCCGCTTAAGCTTTGTGAAATCCATTTTGCATTGGCACCGACCATAAACTCCGGCGGCACCGAATCCCTACCGAAGTTATCCCACCACGATTGACTTACAACCCAACGCGTGGCGAGTGTCAAAATATAGGCGTTTTCACTATCGTTTAGGTAACCCGCTGGCGTAAAGTCTGACTCTCTCGGTCGGTTTTTAGCGAGATTCCGTCGTTCGTCGGTACTAATATTAGGATCAAAAGCGGGAATGACTGGATAGATCGGAATATCATCTACCCCCGCCCGAATCCACGACAATCCGAGGTTGAGTTTTGGCAAGATTTGCTTGGTGCCACTGATATAGTTGAACGCGCCTAATCCTGAACGGCGTGCGGCGTGCATCAGACAGAACTGATAATTGTCAGTAACACCGGCAATACCGGCGGGGTTCCAATAGGTAGCAGTCGCATCATCAGCAATGCTGACATACGCGCCGCCTAATCCGAGTGCGCGCCCGCCGACACCGTTTGTTAAGAAATCACCGGTATAGTTTTCGGCAACAGCAGGTAAAACAGCGATACAAAAACATCCGATGAGTATCCCTACAAAACGGATGAAATGTGCAGTATTAAGTTTTCGTTGTTGAAAATTGATCAATTTATTTCTCTTTTCTTTGCAGCAATCATGACGGCATACGGTGTGGTTTCTACAACATGAACAGCATGCGAATTTTGTAAACGGCATACAGCGCGTGCCTACTACTTTTAAGGGTTCACATCGCGCACACAACGGAACCCGACATCGCTACTTAAAAGTGACGGTTTCTCAGCGAGCCGATTCGCGACGCGGACGCTTTTTGCGTTGAAACTCCACGACCCGCCACGTACAACACGCTTTTCTTTCCCTACACCCACATTCGCAATAGCCTGTTCGACGTTTTCAGCACCGGCAACAGGGTTACCTCGTGGTGCGTTTGCGTAAAACTTTCGCTGATACGTATCAAGACACCACTCTGCCACATTTCCAGACATATCGTGCAAGCCATAGCCGTTAGCAGGATACGTCCCAACGGGTGTTGTCCGTTCATCATGCGTGCCAGATTTTGTGTTTTTGTTGTAATTTGCTCTGCTGGCATCAATCGCATCTCCCCACGGATAATCCTGTGCGATTAATCCGCCTCGTGCGGCTTTCTCCCATTCGGCTTCGGTGGGTAACCGCTTACCTGCCCATTTTGCATAAGCCATCGCATCGTGCCAACTCACCTGAACTACAGGGTGCTGATCGGTCGGTGAGGTCCGCGCCACAGACTCTGATAGCGGTCGGTGCCCTGTGGCTTCAACAAATCGCTTGTATTCCGCAACCGTCACTTCATGTTTGTCGATATAGAAGGCATCAAGATAGACAGTATGCACTGGCTTCTCATCACGCTCGCCGCTGTTGCTCCCCATCTGAAACTCGCCTGCCGGAATCAGCACCATATCGGGTGCTTGTAAAGAGGAACTCGCGGGAACGCAGAAAGTGCCACAGAGTAAAACCCACAAGACCAATTTCATTGCTACACTCTATTCAAGTCGAAAGTGTTCCAATAGTACTGGTACTGCGTCGATTTCCAATCGGTATAAATTTCGTCCCACCGCATCCGATTGAAATGCGGTAAAAGCGACCCTTCCGTGACCGGCTTTGAGCATCCTTGATAGCGGTAATCCACCGAAAGGCGAATCCGATCAGGACTCTGGTTCGGCAGTCCCTTGTGAACGGCATGGCTGTGAAAGAAAAGCGCGTCGCCAATTTCAAAATCGCCTGCTACCCAGTACAACCCGTCAGCTTCCATAGGTTCTGTGTCTATACCGAGTCCACCCGCGCCGAATGCCGGTTTTACTGGATATATCCCGCCTCGGTGCGATCCAGAGAGGATTGTCAACCCGCCCATGTCTTTCGGGCACGCGCCAAGCGGTATCCATCCGGTATAGGTTTCCTCGGTGCCTCGGATATGGATGAAATCTTGGTGTGCAGGCGTTGTGTATTTAGTGTTTTCCGGGAACATAATTCTTCCAATATTCCGCGGATGCACGAGTGTCTTTTCGCCGAAGAGTTTGTCGCACACGTCCAAGATCGCAGGATGATGCGCGAACGCGTGGAAGGATTCCAAACTTTGGAATTCATCCAAGACAGGCCAATAACCGTCATCGCCTTCCATATAGGGACCACCCGTGCGGATACCGTCCATGAGTGCTTCTCCGCCTTGTGCCCATCCGTGCCGATGACAAATTTCTAAGAAATCTTGACGCAAGTTATAGATAGCATCAGCATCAATCAAGCCCCGGAAAAAGAGGTAACCGTCTTGCCGCGCCTGCTCCTGCAGTTTCTCAGGTTGATCTAAGAGTTCATTTGAAACATTAAAGGGTTCAATCCTTGCCATAAAACGCTCCTCGCTTACAAAAACAGTTATAGATGTTGTTAAGGATATTATAGCAACAAAACGGGTGGTGTGTCAACGGTGATTGAAAACAGTTGTCAGTACTCAGTTATCAGTTATCAGTTGTCAGAATCAGGATTTGCAGGATTGGAGATACTTCTTGCTTGCCACTTGTCCGTTATAGAATTATCAATTAGTTGTAAATCGTCTCGGTCTTCTTCAAGAAATTACAATTTATGTACTGTTAAATTGTAGCAATATTCTTACCCCATAATTTTGAAAATGTGATACAATTCGGAGCAGTGTTCAGTAAGTGTAGAAACGTCCGGATTTACTATCAAAGCGGACCCTCAATTTTAGGAGAGATCTCATGCTTAGTATCAAACACCTCGAAGCGATTCCGTTGAACGTGCCTTTCTATCATGAGCGGGTCAGCCGTCACATGCACCGTGCTTTGACACACGGCGAACGGGTCCACGTTTACCGTGTCGAACTCAGCAACGGCGTTGTCGGATATGGCGAAAATTTATCAGATGAATCGGCGAACATTGAGCGGGTCATCGGGCAAAATCCGTTTGCTTGTATGAATGATGACGGTATCGGGTTCGGCATTCAGATGTCGCTTTTCGACGCAATCGGCAAAACAGTGGATGTGCCTGTTCACCAACTCATCGGATCCAAGGTTCGCGAAAAATGTCCCATTTCGTGGTGGGATATCGATATGCCGCCGGAGGATTGGGTGGCGGAAGTCCAAGAATCGGTGAAACGCGGTTACACGTCTGCCAAACTGAAAGCGCGCCCGTGGCGTGACATCTTCGCGCAAGTAAACGCCGTCGGTGATGCAGTGCCAGCGGATTACCGACTCGACATCGACTTCAACGGATTCCTGCGAACTGCGGATAACGCTATCCCTGTCTTACAACAGTTAGACAAACACCCGAATGTCGCCATCTATGAGAGTCCTTACTATCTCGGCACGGATGTAGAGGGTGCAGCACGATTGCAAGCGACTGTCGAGAAACGGATTGTAGAGCATTTCAATGAGTCCTGCTTGCATGCGCGGTGTTGTGGTGGGTTTGTTGTCGGTGGTAGCGTGAACTCGTTACAGCGGACGAACGCGCTCTGTGCTTCTTTTGATCAACCGTTCTGGCTCCAGATGGTAGGGACAGGGATTACAACGGCGTACTCGGTACATCTCGGTGCAGTGCTGTCACAAGCTAAACTGCCGGCGATTACCTGTCATGAGTTGTGGGAATCGGATCTGCTTGAAACGCGGCTCCCTGTCGTTGAAGGGACAATTCAGGTTTCAGAGTCCCCGGGATTAGGGATTACGGTTGATGAGGCAGCATTGGCAGAATACCGTGTGGATTCATCTACACCGACACCGCAGCAGCTGTTCCATCAGACCGATTACACGTGCAGAATTCATATTCCGAATGAAAGCGGCGGGGAGACGGTTCACGATTTTGCTGGCGAGGGTGTCTATTATCCTGCGTTCAGTGAAGGGAAGTATCCAGGGTTCGTGCCGGGGGTTTGGATGGAAGTGGTTTGATATTTTGCTGGATATGATGCTGATAAATCGGATTGGCAATCTCATACATCCTATTAGTACCTTTTACAATAACCCCATAAGTTACGAGTTCATTCATGATTTCATTGTCTATATTGAAGGGCAAACCTATCTTACAAGACATGATTCGGATGAGCAGGCTTTCAAATCGACGGTCCCTGCGGATATTGGTAAGCAGATGCTCAATGTTAGTATTCCGTTCCTCAAGGAGTTGCGTGTGTGCTTTTGAAAAGTGCACCATAGGTGTCAATTTAGTGTTCCCCCAGGCCCGGTAGGTTCGGTTTTGCGGCGTACTCACCCAAATGCGATCTGCATTCCTAACCGAACCGGGTCTGAGACACAAACTGTGTGTACCCAAAAACCCTCTTGAGTCCCGTAGGGACGGAATGTTTATAACAGCGTTTTGAAGCAAAGAGTCAGGTTTCCCTGTAAGGGCGGAAACCTGTTTATATCTATAGTTCCCAAAATGCTGCCAAAAATCCCTAAATTGACGCTTATGGTGCGGTTAGGAATGCAGATCGCATTTGGGTGAGTACGCCGCAAAACCGCACCTACCTGAAGTGATACATCTTCTGCATTACGTCAAGCATATCTGGGGCATCGGTGAGGTAGATGCTTTCTGCACGTTCTTTGCGTTCGTCTGGAATGCCGTGCAATGCCTCGGCGATGGAGCCGGCGATGGCAGCGAGGGTGTCAGCATCGCCACCGAGAGAGATGGCGTTACGCACTGCGTCTTCATAACTCACCGATTCCAACGCGCATGTTATCGCCTGTGGGACGGAACCTTGACAGGTTACGTCGAAATAATAATCGGGACGAATCTCGTCTACAGTTTGCGTCAAGTCATAGCCGTATTCGGTGGTGATAACCCGTCGGATGTTTGCAGGACTCTCGCCTTGAAACGCGAGCCAGATGGCGTGTGTCGTTGCCTGCGCGCCTTTCATGCCTTCAGGGTGGTTGTGTGTGATCTCGGTTACCTTATCAGAGACAGAGAGTGCGGCATCCAGATTACCGCGGTTCAGGAACGCCGCTGGGGAGACGCGCATCGCTGCGCCGTTGCCGTAACTGCCATAGGGTTCGGGCGGATCGGTATAAATCCACATACCAAAGTTCCCGCCGTAGCCGCGATGTGGATGCCGGCGACACCACTTTTGCATCGCCTCCGCCGGTGGGAGGTCATGCAGCAGCATATCAGCGACAGCGACAGTGCAGACCGAATCATCCGTGAAACGGCAGTCCTCCCCGAAGAAAGGGAAATCTTTAGTTTTGATTGAATACCCTTCATAGATGGAACCGGCGATGTCGCCTATAATCGCACCGAGCATGTTTTCTCCTTTAATCTTAATAACATTCTCACCGCAATTATATCATATTTGAACGAATCTGCCAAATTTACCTATATGAAGGTGTATAAATATTTTGTCAGAGATTTGGGCAAAGCCCACTCGATATGCCTATACTATCCAGATGTCGCCCCGCTGGGGCTAAAGGCGGGTTGTTTATCCATGTTCTATAAACATGCCGCCCCGCTGGGGCTGCCAATCATGCTAAAATAACGTGAGTTCGACATAAGCACGTAGGGAATCAACGCCGAATGCGCGTATGGCATGCTGCGGGATTGAACGGGAACTTACTAAAACCGCATAGAGCAGATAACCTTCAAGGTTCAGCCAAAAACCTGACATCATCATAACACAAGTGAACCCAACATATTCGCATATCTCCAGCGTTTGGGGTGTTGGGTTTCGCTATATCTATTTACACGGACGGTTCATTGCAAATCGGTATTCGCCTTATAGACTGTAGGATTCTGGTTTTTTACCGTTCTACCCAACCTACGTCTATACTGAGTTTTTATTATCGAACTCACGTCATATAGTAAAACCCAAAAATATGTTGACATTTTAGGGAACAAGAGTTCCCTCTTCTCCGCTGGCGAGGTTTGTAATCCCACCTTTTAATGCGCGGGTGGGAGGGTTTTTGAAGACAATCCGGTACTCTTTCCCAGTAACGGTTGGGGACCCGGGTTACAAACCCATAGGTGTCAATTTAGGGACATTTAGCGGTACTTTGTAGTCTCTATAGATACCGCCCCTCTGGGGCTTGGGTCCTTGGTTGCTGCACGTTTCTACACAGATGCCGTCCCTCTGGGACTAAAGAGGTGGCTCGCGGTATACAAGATTTCTGTTAAAATCCGGTGCGATTGGGAAACCGCACCATACGTGTCAATTTAGCGTTTTGGGAGCTGCGAATATAAACATGCCACCCTTACAGGGTTAGATTATTTTTTTCAATGCTTTTCTATAAACATTCCGTCCCTACGGGACTCAAGAGGGGTCTGAAGTAGCCAAGGTTTGTGTGTAATACCAAATTAACCCCATTTGTAGCGCGAGGTCCCTGTGCCTCGCAATGCTGACTTGATCAAAAGACTTCTAATCAAGATAATTGGGTATAAAATCCTGCGCAGTTTCAAACAGCGCCTACCGTTTCTGGGGACCGCGACGGTTATTTTTTCTTAAATTGACACCTATGAGACCCGGGTTACAAACCACACTTACAAAATAAAGGTAGACATAGCACTAACCTACGGGACTGACACCTACGTAAAAAAATTTGCACAATCTGTGTAATCCATATACTTCCACCACGTCGGTTAGAGAACGACACATTTTGATTGGCAAGCGTCCTATAAACCTGCTATACTTATCCCGGAGGTGGAACGGAAGAATTATACAATGCGCAATACTATACTGGAATCCCGCACAAAAATCCTGACGATGCTCATCAGTGGATGCCTCGTTATCTTACTGGATAGCCCGACTGCATTGCTCGTCTGTTTCCTCGGTGGTCTCACGCTGATTGCGTTGTCGGGACCGACGTGGCGGCAAATCGGCTTGCTCTGTGCGTTCCTCTTTTTCACAACGTGGGGACTCATTTATAGCCAAGCGATCTTCTATAACGAATTTCCACGTACCGCGCTATTCACGCTCGTGGCACCGGAATTTCCATTCATTGGAAAAATGACCGGTGGGATTCGGGTCTATCGGGAAGGGTTGTTTCACGGAATTATCCAGTCCCTCCGTTTCAATACAACGCTCGTCATCGGGTGTTTCATCGTCTGGACAACGCAGCCGCGGGATCTGCTCCTTGCGTTGGCGCAGTTACGCGTGCCAGCAACCCTTGCTTTTATGGTAACAACGGCGTTACATTTCATCCCAGTCATTGCGAATGAAGCCTCGGCTGTGTTTCGGTCACAGCGGTTAAGGGGGTTCCGCTACTTCCGACTCAATTTATTTGCTACCTGTCGCGGGGTCATCAATAGTTTTCGCCCTATTTTGGCGGGGAATATTCGGCATGCAACGCGCCTCGGTGAATCTGTTGAAAGTCGGGGGTTCTTACCGGAGACAGCGGCACAACGCACCTCACTACGGACGCTGAAGATGGGAGTGTGGGACTTTAGTCTACTCGCGGTATTATCTGCTTGTTTAATCAGTATCATTGGGTTGAAACTGCTCTATTTCTGTTATGCGAACGGGTTTTATTATGCATCATGGTTGCGGCATGTGTATACTTTTACGCGCGAGGTTTTGTGAGGTAACGCGAGGCAGGGCGAGGTTAGAAACCTCGCCAGCGAAGAAAAGGGATTGTTGTTCCTTAGACTAACGTCCGACTTCCCATGCGAGATGTTGCAATTCCGGTCCAATCAATTTTTCCCATGCAAGTTGCACAGCAGCGGTTGACCCTGGCGTAGAGATAACCACTTTCCCACGATAGACCCCCGCCGTCGCTCTGGATAACATTGCCGCTGCGCCGACCTGATCATAACTGAACATCCGAAAGAGTTCCCCAAATCCGGGCAACGTCTTTTCCAACTTACGACTTAGAATGTCGAATGTAGTGTCGCGTGGTGCGATGCCGGTGCCACCGTTGAATAAGATAACTTGTGCGTCGCTTTCCGCCATTTTATCTAATACTGCTGCGACTTGGTCGGGTTCATCTTTTATGATTTGGTAGGCAGCGACGCTGTTTCCGTCTGCGGCGAGTTGTTCACGTAGAAATGCTGCGTTTTTATCTGTTTCAGGGGTACGTGTGTCGCTTACGGTGACGATGGCGACAGCGACAGGTCCCTCTTCGGTTGCCATTTCTCGGTGTTGTTGTGTACTTGTAGAAGTTGTTGACATAGTATTGTCGTTTCCTTTCAATTATTTTTTAGTACTCAGTTGTCAGTTATCAGTTGTCAGTTAAAGCAAGGTCGGAAAACCTAATCAGCAAAGAGGTAGACTTGATTGATCTCAGTACTGACAACTGATACCAAATAGGGCTTACGCAGCAAACATCTGTCCGCCGAGGTCCCTGTGCCTCGGCGACCTCGATTCTCACGGTTTCGCTTGCAGCATCCGAAGCGTCCGCTTTCTTCCCAAATGGCGTTTGCGTAAGTCCTACCAAATTAACTTGATTAGAGAAGTCTTTTGATCAAGTCAGCATTGCGAGGCACAGGGACCTCGCGCTACAAATTGGGTTAATTGGGTATAAGTCCTGAGTACCGACAACTGATAACTAATTTATTGGTTCGGATAGGGTTTGCTTAGATGTTTCGGCATTGTGAAAAAAATGCCACCTGTCTGTTCCACAAGGGTTTTCTGAAAATCTGTCGGTCTCGGATGACCGATAACATAGGCACGGATACCTAATGACTGACACACGCTGAGCGCACGTTCAGGCGGATACTTGCCGGTCGTCGGTTCGTCTGTTAGAATGAGCAGGATTCGGCTCGCGTACGGACTGAATTTCACTTTCGGAACGCCTTCCACAATAGCGTCGATAAGGTGCTCGTCACCACCAAACGGGTCTTCCATATAACTTGCCAACATCGACTCGTTGAGTGGCATCTGTGTAACGACTGCACCGTTGATAACCTTGATCGCATCTTTGGCTTCCGCGAAACGGATGAGCCCAATCCGATATTTGATAGGCAGAATGTCTAACCTGCCGATAAGCGTGCTTAGACCAAGCATAATGGCTTCAGATTTGCCTCCCATACTCCGACTGTAATCGAGCATGACAACGATGTCCACAAAAGTCCCAAAACCCTTTTCAGGTGATGCGCCCGGTGTTCCACCGGCGTAGATGTTCAATTTATCTTTTTCGCTCCGGACGGTGTACATCCGCCTGCCTCTCTGGTCGTTTATAAGCCATCTGTTGCCGCGCTGTTGCGTCAGCGCATTGAGATTATCAGCGAGCCCCCAGCTTTCGGGATAGATACCGGCGTAGACGTTGAGTCTGTCACCCTCTTTACGGATGGTGTAGGTGTGTCCGCTTGAATAGTCCGTAATCACCCACAAATCACCTTTTTCTTTCTCCCAAACCTTGGCATTATTAAATAGACTTCCGCCAATGGATAAAGATATCCCGTTTTCTTCAAACACACGTTCCAATTTCTTTGCGGGTATATCCCCGTCCTCAAGGTGCACCTCAAATTTTGACTCCATGCTGAATAGCAATTGGCCGCCGCTTCGACGAATATCTTTAACGATGTCCCGGAAGACCTTGATGAATGCGCTGTTGCCGGCGTGCGTGCTTGGCAGCGTAGTTGCACTGCCAATGCCTCCCGGAATCCGCTGCCACAGTCCGCCAGTCTCTTCCGCGAGTCGTGGCTGAAAGGGTTCTGGATGTCCGAGAATATTGACACGGATTTCTTGAAGTTGGTATTCCTTAATCACCTTCTCCTGCATCATTGCGTAAGCATCTTCTTTGCGAAAAGTAGTCGATACGGGTTCGTCGGTTACGAGGACGATAAATTTATCGGCATCGGCATGAAAATCGATCCGGTGAAGTGTGTCTATTAAAGCGTCAAGCGCGTGCTCATCGCCGCTGAGTGTGGCTTTTTGCATTCGTCTGCGCAACATACCAACATCAGGCAACAGGGAGCGGATCTCCAGATTCTTCCCTTCATATCGCACACTGAATTCAGACATACCGAGATGGTACTCCAGATTGACGAGATCAAAAGCGTCGGTCAAGGCATACAGGTTCGCCGCGACTTTCTGGATGTTGTCGCGCATGCTCGCACTGGTGTCGAGTACAAAGACAACATTGACCTTGTCCACCTCTCGTGTTCCGATGATATGGTCAGCGATGTTTTTGAGTGCCTCTGCGAAGGGGTTGGTGCTATCTCCATTGCCGGTTCCTTCGCCTTCGCCGTCACCATCGCCGTCACCGATAGTTCCAATTTCGGAGGTGCCTGTTGATTCAAGTTTGTGAAAACCGTCGCCGCCGTCCCCTTTAACTCGTTGCCGTGGACTGTCTACGCCTTCACCTGCGGTGGTTTGGAAAGGACTCGCCACTGACTCATGAATCGGTGCGGTTCGGCTATTGAATGGGCGTGCCTCAGTCATCACGTCCGGAAGTGCTGTCTCTGTATCCGACACAGATTTCGTTGCACTATGCATAAGTTCTGCTTTAGATTGCCGCACGGTCTCATTAATTAGATTGGCGGAGGCAGCCACGTCTAAGTATCGTTGGTTCGACTCGGTAGAGGGGTCCGTCTGCTGTGGTATCCGTAGCTGCTTCGGTGGCGGCGGTTTAAGTCTACGGCGCTGTTTCGGTGCCTCTTTTAGATTTATCAAATCCGCAGCGATAGCGTCTTCAATATTGGTTGGTGTTTGGACATAGAAAGAGAACGTAAAGACAATAGCAAGGCAAAGATGAACAACACCTGCAAAAAGTAGTGCGCGTATAGAGCGATTTCGCCTTTGGAAATGGTTCATAATGCTTTCTCCACTTTATTTATAGTAAAGTTTAGAATTAATAGGACACCCTGTGCCGGTTCGGTTAGGAAACCGAACCTACCGGGGGATGAAAGTGTCTCTTTATTTTTACGATTCACTATAATTTAACTGATAGCAGACCGACCTATACATTGACATTGTATGCAAGTCAACGAGCAATTTCTGTGCCAATCTGAGCAATAGCACCCTGGTGGGTTCACTACAAAACTCAGAGAGCGCACTGCCCCAAATAGGGCATTCTTTATACTTGCTTGCACGAAATGGGGCATATCTGGTCATAGCACCCACCACCGAAAGGCGGGGAACCTGTGCTTCGTAGCAGTTAGTTTCCTTCCGAAGAAGGTCTTACATCTGCTCCACAGAGGCGCACTAAGCGAGCCTTGTTTATTAATTTTTCTTTTTTCTTGAAGACGCGTCGGACATTAGTTCCATCAGGATCCATCAAGTACAGGTCGCGCTTACCCCCGCGATCGGAGACGAAAAGGATCTGTTCGCCGGTTGGAGAGCAGACTGCACTCACATCCGCTGCGGGATGCTGTGTTAAGTTCACCTGTTCACTGCCATCAGGATTCATGATGTAGATGTCGTAACTACCATCGCGTGCGGAAGTGAACAGAGTCTGGGGAGTGGTCAGTGCTTTCGCGAAAAGTGGGGAAACGCCTGCATTCAGCACCAACGAAATCAATATGACCAAAACGAACAACCGTATAGACATAGCACTCCGCTGGAGTGGGGGAACGCACTGATTATCAAATCTGCGACAGGTGTGATATGTTATGTCGGGTTCCTCTGAATCCTTAAACTCAAACTCACGTTATTATAGCATGAAAAACGGAGTTGTCCAAATTAAACTTGACAAATTCTGTCCTTTATGATACACTTTTATGAATTCCGTAGTCCTTTGCACTTTTTTCTTGCAATTTATATTTAAAAAGTGCTATAATTTACTGAGTGTATTTTTTAATTACCTCGTGGTGCCGTATACAACACCGCGAAAAGCTAAAGAATCACACGGCTGACAGAAACCGACATCGGTTTACCGGTGAAAAGTCAGCATCCACATAGGTGATTGCATTGCAATACTGCTATCACCAAAAGTAAAATCAGACGAGGTAAAGGGGCTTTGGGAAGCGCGCTTCTTGCTCAAAGTTCGGAACCTTGTGTATATTCTTGAAGAAGGAGATTTCATAGCTATGAAAAAAGTCGCAATCTTTATTACACTTGCCTGTGTTGTCATGATTTCGCCAATGGCACTCGCGCAAGATTGGCAGCCAGCAGGTGATAGCTGGATTGAAAAATGGTGGGGACTCGATCTGGTGACGGAGACCGGTGGTTTTACGACATCCGCGGGAATCGACTACCTTTCGGAAGGTAGCGGTGGTGCTATTTCAAATGCTTCCGTTTCCACACGCGATGGTGCAGGAAAAACTGCAAACATCATCCTCAAGTCGCCGACCGACGGTGCCCTACTCGGTTGGTCAATTGTTAACCTTGATATTGAAAGCCAACAAAATTTATCCACAAGCCATGGTATCCCTGATGGGACAAATATCACTTGGCACGGGATCATAGCCATTATTTCACCGGATGACCGGACAACGACGATGCATCCGGCACACGATGATCACGCACAGATATGGATTAACGGCGAACAGGTCTATGATAATTCCGCTTGGACGGGCGGTGCTCAGTCAGTCACAACACCAACTGAGATTCAACTCAAGAAGGGCGAAAATTTCTTGCACTTCAAATGTGGTGAATCCGGTGGTGGGGATTACGTCAACCTCCACCTTGAACCTACTGACACTGACCTTCTCATCGCACCGACGAAGGACAACCTCTTTTTGAATGTTCTGACCCCCGTTGAACCGCGAGGTAAACTGGCGACACAGTGGGCAAACATCAAGCGGCAGTAGTTCTTATTGTTAACGAAAAACCCGTATCCCCAACCGGATACGGGTTTTTTGTTGTCTACCTTTGTTCGCTAATGACATTTGAAATGCTTCACTTTTCCGATTCTACAATCGTCAAGGTCTGATTGATGGACATATTTTCCAACACTTGTGTTGTACCACTTTGCCAGACAATAGAAATCTTCTCAACACGCTGGTTCTGTCCCAAGCCGAACAGCAATCGCGTATCGCTTCCTGATGCGTAACTCGAACCGCTTTTTATTTCTCTTATCTGTGTCATGTCCGCAGTTGAAACCGTAACTTTCGCGCCAATCCCATCTCGGTTACTTTGAGACCCGACGAGTTTAATACCGATCCAATTTTTCTGGTTTCCACCGTCGTTCCGAAGCAAAACCGCGCGCTGGTTGGAATTCATGATGACAATATCGGTATCGCCGTCGTTATCGTAGTCAGCGGTAGCGGCGGCTCTACCAACGAGTGCCTCCGTGAAGTAAGCACCGGCAGTTTCCGACACGTCCATGTAAGTGCCGTCGCCCTTGTTTTGAAACATCTGGTCGCGTTGCGCGTAGGTTTCGTGATCCATCAAAATTTCGATAACATCTTGCGGGTGTCCGTTTGCGCAGAATAGGTCGAGGTGTCCGTCGTTATCGTAATCCAAAAAGAGCGGACTAAAACCGACGAACGGCAGTGTCGGTTGTTGCAACCCACTATCCGCTGTTACATCAATAAATAAGAGCCCTTGTTCGTTCTTATAGAGGGTCACTTTTTCAGAATTCGCAACGATCAGGTCGAGCCATCCATCACCATTATAATCACCGCAGTCCACACCCATAGACCCTTCCGCTACACCACTCTCATCATAACCGACACCGATGAAGAGGCTTTCATCGGTGAAAGTGCCATCGCCGTTGTTTCGGTAAAGGAAGTTGCGATTCGTATCATTGGTGACGTAAATATCTGGAAATCCGTCATTATCGTAGTCGCAGGCGACAGCTGCCATACCTCTACCTTCGGTAGGGTTTGTCACGCCTGCCGTTTCTGTGATATTAGTGAAGGTGCCATCGCCGTTGTTTCGGTAAAGCACATCGGGTGTTCCCTCGTAGCTGCGTGGATGCCCGTAACCGATAATACCTTTAAAGGTTGTAACAGGCATCGACAATTCATAGACCAGATAATTGACGACAAAAATATCCAAATCGCCATCTACATCGAAATCGAGATAGATGGCTGCAATGCCCCAGAGGTCGTTATCAATACCAGCGGCTTTGGTGATGTCAGTAAAAGTGCCGTCGCCGTTGTTTCGGTAAAGCGTGTCATCTCCAAAGTTTGCGACATAGAGGTCTGCGTCACCGTCGTTATCAATATCCCCGGCGGCAGCTGCCATTCCGTATCCAGTGTCCCCTGTTCCTGATATCTCGGTAACATCTATAAAACGTCCATCTCCTTCGTTGCGATAGAGTACATTTCCGAGTCGTGCCTGCTGCGTGTCCTGCCTCGCTTGGGGAATACCGCCGCTGTTGACAAAATAGAGGTCCGCATCACCATCGGTATCGTAATCAAAAAAGACAACACCAGACCCCATTGTCTCAATGATGTGCTTGTGCTCGGTTTTACCGTTGCTATGTTTGAAGTGGATGCCTGCCTCTTCAGTGGCATCTACAAAGATTGGTGGTTGTGCAGTAGCACTGCCTATAAATATGAGTGTGAGAAGTAAGATGCATTGTAGGAACACCGTGGGAAGCTGATGTTTTGGCATTGTGTAGGACTATTTTGATGTTTTTTCTGCTGTTTTTGCCAATCGGAAGCCGACAAAGGAGGTCTTCAGGTTTGGGTAGAAGTAAAACCGAAACGTCGTGCTGCATCGGGCGATTTTATCGATCCAAGAACCGCCGCGGATGACACGCCAGCTGCCGACATCCGGTCCCGTTGGATTTTTCTTGGGACGTTTCGCCGCAGCTTGTGAACTCGACCAATAATAGACATCGCTGTACCAATCCGCCGTCCATTCCCAGACATTGCCTGCCATATCCATTACGCCGTAGTAACTTTTACCTTTCGGGAAACTTCCGACGGGCGCGAGGCGATTCTCGTAGCCATCATCGTTGGCAGCTGTATTTGCGTGCGGTTCCATTGCGTTACCCCAGGGCCATATTCTATCGGTGTAGCCGCGTGCTGCCTTCTCCCATTCCGCTTCGGTTGGCAGCCGCATGCCTTTCCATACCACATAAGCGTTTGCGTCGTGCCATGAAATGCCGACGACCGGGTGATTTGGGAACTGCTTTGCGCGCGCGGGCCAGTCCCCAATCTGCGGGAGATGTGTAAAGTTTTCTGGTGTATGTTGTGACACTTTCTGTGGAGAAGCAGCTTGAAGTTTCCAAAATTCATAGTACTCGGCATTCGTCACCTCATATTTACTGATATAATAGGCATCAAGGTAGACTTTATGCATCGGTTTTTCATCAGCGGCGCGGCTGTCGCTCCCCATTGTGAAGGTACCTGCAGAAATTAGGATCATATTCTCCGCGTCCTGTGCGAATGCAGTAGTACAAGCATAGACACTAAAAAGCGAAATGAGCAAGGACAGTGCTATAATGGGTTTGTAACCCCGCCGTTCTCTGGATGTATAGGAAATTGTAGATTTAACTATACCGAAATAACTATTTCTGTTTCGTTTTCTGTTCAGATAAAAAGTGCTCATAGGCGCGGTAATGCTCCTGCGCAAGCTTCTGGTTGCCGAGACTTTGATATAATTTTGAAAGATTAAGATGGTAATACGGTTGCTCGCTGTCGAGTTCAAGTGCCTTTTGGAATGCAGCGAGCGCATTTTGCTGGTCGCCTTGCATGGCATAAGCACTACCGAGCGTGTTATAGAGAATAGATTCGTTGGGCATCAGATGGATAGCCTTTCTGATGGCTTCTGCTGCATGCTTAGGATAGTTGAGGCTCATAAACGCTCGACTGAGTCCGTGATGAAAATTAGCGTTGTTTGGTGCAAGTTGAATACACTTCTGAAAGACCTGAATGGCTTCGGCATAATTTCTTTGGTTCATCAACAAGGTGGCTAAGCCTGTCCAAGCCTCAAGGTTGTTCGGTTCGGCGCGTGTCAAGCGCATGAGGCGTTCGTATTCGGCAAACTCCTTTTGTAACTGCTGATAAATTTGCATCTCGGCTCTGCTTTTCTCTCGGTCACCCGATCGGAGATATGCCATACCGAGCCCATAGTGCGGTTCCGCATAACGTCCCGGTCCGAATGCTAACGCCTGTTTGAAGTTTTCTATCGCTTCTGGGTATGCTTTCAAATTAAGGTGTGCCGTGCCGAGTTCATAATAGATGCCTGCTGCCTTGGGTTTCAGTGCAAGGGCTTTCATCAAAAGTGGGACTGCGTCCGCGTAGCGACGTAGTTTTACGAGTGATTTGCCGAGGACTTCATACCCGCGCGCGTGTTGTGGTGAGAGTTCAACAACGCGTTCTAACGCCGTCACCGCGTCTGCCCACTTATCAAGTTTAAAATACACAACACCGAGCGAGTAGAGTGCCTCAATGTTATCGGGCATCAACGCTAAAGAACGCTGGTACCTTTCGGCAGCTTTGTTCCAGAATTGTTCTTGGGCATAAGCCATTCCGAGGTAGTGCAAGATTTCATAGTGATCGGGTTCAATTGTCAGTGCGGTTTCAAACTCGGAGATAGCCGCTTGATTGCTGCCCCGGAACATGTGAGCAAAGCCTTGTTCTATGTGTTGCACATATCCGTTATCGTCGCTGTTTTTTTCATTGGCGATGCCAGAGAGCGACGAACAGAGCCATAGAACGATGGCAATTTTTAGCAAACTTCGCATAAGTTTATCCGTAAGCTTCGTGTATTTACAGTCGAGATCTCAGTTAGGGTGTGTAAATATTTTGTCAAAAGTTTTGGCTGAAAGTATACACCTGTCGCCCCGCTGGGGCTTAGTCGCGGGTGGATGATACACTGCTATACACCTGTCGCTCCGCTGGGGCTTGATAACATACCATGAAAACTAAGGACAAAATGAAAATGCCAATCGTAGATGGCAGCTTGGATCGGTTAATGCCAAAAACTTTACATATCCCCTCAGTTGCTTCCAAAAAAGCTGCTTATATCTTAACCCTACAACCGAAAAAAGTCAAGTTTTTCATAGTGAAAAAGTCGGGTTGGTGTTATACTGTGCAGAAATTATCAAATCAGAAATGAGGAATAAAAATAAGAATGCGACAGGTTACAATCTATCGAGAGCCGGGCCGTTATGCGGGCTGGCCAGCGAATTATGGCATCTGGGCATGGGATAACGAGATCGTTGTCGGCTTTACCGTCGGGTATCACAAGTCGGATGCGGGCTTCCATCGCCGCGACCGGGATAAACCCTTTACAGGGATGCAAGCACGAAGTTTAGATGGCGGCGAGACATGGAGCGTCTCGGAAACACCGTGTCGTCTACCGGCAAGGGGCACACTCTCCGCAAATGAACATGTAGAAGAACAGCACAGACTGGAAGCGGAGGTTTCGTTTGAGACACCGGATCGTGTTGATTTTACCCATCCAGATTTTGCGATGATGTGCAGCAGATCCGGGCTGAGAGCGGAAGCATACTCATGGTTTTATACCTCCACAGATCGGTGCCAAAGTTGGGAGGGGCCGTTTAAACTTCCGATGTTCGACTATACCGGCATTGCAGCGCGTACGGATTATCTTGTCTCAAGTGCAGATGAGTGCTTGGTATTTCTTACCGCATCAAAAGCGAACGGTGAAGAGGGTTTGATATTCTGTGCGAATACAACCGATGGGGGTGCGTCGTTTTCGCTGTTGTCGCAAATCGGACCAGAACCTGAGGGGTTCGCGATTATGCCTGCGAGTGTTCGGTTGTCGGATTCTCGGATTTTAGTCGCTGTCCGGTGCCGCGGCCACGGGAACGGTTCACGTTCAGACTGGGAAGAGCGGCAAAACTGGATTGATCTCTATGGCTCAGATGATAACGGTCAAACGTGGTATCATAAGAATAGACCGGTGGAAAACACCGGACGCGGTGGGAATCCGCCCACGCTAACTCGCCTTCACGACAGTAGATTATGCCTTATTTATGGATATCGGGATGCACCGCATCGGATATGCGCGAAGTTGAGCAGTGATGCTGGCAAGACTTGGGGTGAGGAAATCGTCTTACGCGATAATGGTGGCGACCCCGACATCGGTTACCCTCGCACGATCCAACGTCCTGACGGGACTGTGGTAACTGCCTACTATTTTGATGAAGAACCGGATGGTGAAAGATTCATTGAGGCGACATTGTGGAAGCCGTAGTGGTTTAGACCACAATCACTTGGCTCTTGAACGCAAGTCGAAGCAGATGAGGCGATCTTTGCCGCGGATGTAGAGATAACCGTCTGTCAATACAGGGGCTGCCCAAGCAGGATGTTTCACTAATTGCTTACCGTTTTCATCTCTCAGTAAGGAAACCTGTGAAATTACCTCCAATTTCTCTGGCGTGCATTTAAGGAGCATCAAACGCCCGTATTCACCGAGATAGATAAAGTAATCGTTCACCCAAAGTAGTGAGGCACGTTCATCGACGCGTTGTGACCACGTGACTTTACCCGTTTTGAGTTCCACGCAACGGAGTTCGGCACCGTTAGGGCGTTGCCCGCTACAGGCGTAGAGGTAACCCTCGTGGTGGATTGCGGTGTTCCAGTGCAACTCCATCGACTTGTTCCGGCGCGAAGCACGATCTTTCCAAATGACCTCGTAGCCTCCAGGATGTACCTTGATCACTGAACTGCCAATGCCGTAGGATTCACTAATAAAGACGAAATCATCGGCAACAACCGGACTCGAAGCGTTGACGGATTCAATCTTAGAGTGCCGCCACGGGTAGTGGAAGTCAATTTCGCCAGTCTCTGGTTCAAAGCCGACGAGTCCACCGCGTAGGAAAGCGAAGCCCCAACGTCTATCGTCAATGGTTGTAAAGATAGGACTCGCGTAACTCGCGAGTTCATCTGCGATTTGGTAGACGACCTCGCCGGTGTGCTTGTTAAAGGCGACGATACCGCTCCCATTCGGATCGGGTCTGCCGTTTGCGCCCCAAATATCTCTTGGACTGCCCGGTGGTGAGCCGCCAATCTGAACGATGAGCAGCTCGCCTTCAACCGCGGGTGCTGAAGCGATACCGAAAAAGTTTTGGACGACGTGAAACTTCGCCATCGTGTCAACTTCCCACAAACCTTTACCGTCTGAGACGCGAACACAATGTAGCATCCCCTCCGCACCGAAAATGTAGACACGGTCTTTGTCAACAACAGGGCAGCACCGTGGGCCGTTGTTGTAGCCGTACATATCTTCGTAGTCTGTTGGATATTCAAACCGCCAAAGTTCACTGCCGGTTGTACTTTCCAAGCAGGTGAGACGCGCCATATTACCGTGACGTGCGAAGATAAACAACCGCCCATTTGCGACGGTGGGTGCCCCGTAACTGGTCCCGATCTGCTTGTGCCAGACGATCGGTGGCCCCGTTTTTCCCCATGGTGTGATGTCTATCTTTTCCTGCGACTTGCCATTTCTTTGTGGACCGAGGAAATCGTTCCAATCAAAAGTGTTTATCTCTGCTAAAACCGCAAACGAAGGGCTCAGTGTTAGTAACAGGACACATACAAATTGGAATAGTTTTAATACAATCTTTTTAGATGCTTTTCTCACAGTATCGTAAAGTTGCATAGTGGTGTCGCTTTCTCCAAACATGCATGTTTTCCGCTCCAGTGGAGCGGTATGTCTATAGCAGCTTTCAAAGAGTCTCTTCCGCTCCAGCGGAGCGGTATGTGAAGCATAGGACTACAGCATATCAAATTTCAGATATGTCCTCATCAACCTGATCAAAAACATATTTTTCATTATAAGGCACATCAAAACGCTTCAATAAATCAAGATATTCCTCCCTAAATGTTCTACGTGAATGGTGCTTTTCTTGATTTTGGATATAAGTGACGACATCTCCTAACTGAGAATGTGAATAGGTAAACGCGCCAAATCCTTCTTGCCATTTGAATTGCCCTACGACCCAGCGTTTTTGATTGATAAATTTTGTGGCACTTACCTTATAGTAAAACCCACAATTAACTTTACATTGGCGAGGTTAGGAAACCTCGCCAGCGAGCGAGTGTATTCGCGGAATTGTTGCTCTTTAAAGTGTAAACATATTTTCGGGTTTTACTATAATATCCCTCACTAAATCAGAGATCGCAATATCAGGGGTAATACCTACGAGAATATGGATATGATCGGGCATCGAATTGATTTGGATCATCTTCTGTTTTCTATTGGTAACAATGCCAGTGATGTATTGATGAAGTTCTGATTTGTGGCGGTTTGGAATAAGTGCCTGCCTGCTTTTAACAGCAAACACGATATGGATGTAGAGTTGCGTATAGGTGTCTGCCATAAGTATTTTGATTCTCCAAGGGATCCTGGTCTATTCTAAAAATCTTAGGAATGATTCTGCGTTTCAAATTAAAGTTGAGAGCCACATACCGCTCCGCCGGAGCGGAAGACTTACTATCCACGGCGGCTATAGACATATGGCTCCGCTGGAGCGAAGAGCATCATAAATCAATGCCATCTGGCAGCAATTTGACCATTAAGTATATAAATTACAAGGTTTGCAACCCGATCTCAGCAACACTTGTTTTTAACCTATTCAGCTGATCAGTAGGCATATCTGAACAGATTTCTGATAAATAATGCCTCTCCATCTTTAAAAAATCTCCTTATGTGGACAATGAACGAGTTTACTATCAAGAAAAATAGCATGGTCTTTACCTTTAGCATCTATGACATACTCTAACAATTTATCTATATTAGCACCGTTTGCAGAGCTAATTTCTTTATTAAAACCATACACTTCCAATGGATTATCCACTCTACACCATATGATGCCACGACCCGATTTTGCAAGCGGCACTTCTCTTGTCGTTCGTGTCGGATTACCACCGAATCCAACAAGTTCTTCATCTGCGTTTTCTATAAATTCCATCAATTCAGTATCGAATAAAAACCACTCGCCTCTGGTTCTCAAATGCGCAAATTTCTTATGCAAGACGGTTTCCGCCTTATCCGACACATCTACTTCTTTTAGTAACGTCATTGGATATGGATTACCAACCTGCAAGGCTTCTAATCTTGACTGCGTATTGTCGGATTTACCGATCTTTACATACTCACCGCATTCTATAAAATAAATCATTGGTGTCCTCCTGCATAGTTATGATTATGCTATCTTCGTCAAAGGAGTTAGCAGGGTATGACACGGTCTACCATATCTATCGCAGAATTTTAAATTTAACTGGCTGGTCCCTTGCCGCTCCGCTGGAGCAGAAGATTCAATAACCACATGTGCTATAGACATATCGCTCCGCTGGAGTGAAGAGCATATAACGTGAGTTCAATGATAAAAGCTTAGCACACCCTTATCAAAATTGACTATAGGCGTGCTAGCTTCGGGACGCTGTGCTTCAAAGTCGCGTATGCGGACTCGCGTTTTTGGCACGCTGTCGTTTTGAATTTCGTTTGAGGTTCAAACGCTGAATTTCTTACGCCGCAGCGATCTCCTCATTGGCGCGTTTCACCAAGGCGTTCATGTAGGCGATCGTGTATGCTGTGCCGACGCGGTGGTCACCTGCCATGCTCGGAATGTGATCTGGAATCAGCACACCGTTGAAATCCACTTCTCGAAGGGCTTTTGCTACGTGATACATATCCTGATAGCCGTTGTCAACGAAGGTCTCGACGAAGTGCGGGAGCGGTTGATCGACATTGCGGAAATGGACCTTGAAGATCTTGTTCCGTTCGCCGAAATAGCGGATAGACTCAATCACATCTTTGCCCATGAGTTCGCCGCCTTCTAACCAGCAACCGACACAGAAGCACATCCCGACATTCGGGCTATCGGCGATCTCAAGTGCGCGTTTGTAACCATCAAAACTACTAAAGATACATCGCGGGATGCCAGCGAGATGTACTGCGGGTGGGTCGTCTGGGTGAATACCAATCATCACACCGGCTTCCTCAGCGACGGGTGCAGCCTGTTTGATGAAGTAGGTGTAATTGTCCCAGAGTTCCTCTTCACTGTATTCGCGCCCGTGTGAGAGCGGCATCCCGTATTTTTTACCACCCCAGTGTCCCACATCAGCAGCAGCAAGGTTGAATCCTCTTGCACTTGCACCGCCACGGGTGGTTTCACGTTCAGTGCTCCAGATACCGTTACCCATGTGCGCATAAGTCGTATATGGGATTCCTGCTCTACCGAGATCACGAATGTACCGCTTATATTGTTCAACTTTTGCGTCGCGGTTCTCTAAGTTAAGCACAATCCCATCTTGGTTGTGGACATCGCCGTTGCCAAACCCGTAAATCTTGAGTCCTGCGTTCTCGAAAATCTCGCGGCGGCTCATGAAATAGTCATAATTAGCATTTTCGCCGTTCGTCCAGAGGACGACATATTCGACATCCATCTGCTTGGCAAACTGCAAATCTGCTTCGCTCGGTTCCGGGGACATCTGCGCCGTAACTTTCATACCGGGTTCAATGTTTTTCAGTGGACTTTGATTTGCCATTTTGTGCCTCCGTTTGTTGACGATGGACGGTAGTCGGGCTACTCGTCATCGTCTGCTTCTGCTTTGAGTCGATATAACTCTTGCGTCAATTCGGTGACAATATCTGCGTACGCCGGATCGTCGTAGACGCTGCACATCTCATTAGGATCTTTCTCCAGATCAAAAAGTTCCCATTCCGGTTCTTTCGGTTCATCAACGGATCCGGTTGTGCCGAGTGCCTCGCCGTAATAGTAGATCAGTTTATAGCGATCTGTCCGTACCCCGTAGTGCGCGGGGACGTAGTGATGCGAGAGGTGCATCCAGTAACGGTAGTACATTGACGTTCGCCAATCGTCAGGTGTTTCGCTGTTGAGGATTGGACGTAAACTCGTGCCTTGCATATCATCAGGAATTGGGAGTCCCGCGTAGTCGAGCCAAGTCTCTGCGAAGTCTATGTTTAAAGACATGGCATCGGACGAACTGCCGGGTTGGATCTCGCGTGGATAGCGGACAAGGAAAGGCATCCGCAGCGATTCTTCGTACATGAACCGCTTGTCATACCAACCGTGGTCGCCTAAGAAGAAACCTTGGTCAGAGGTATAGATCACGAGCGTATCCTCAGCGATGCCGTCTTCGTCGAGATAGTCAAGCATCCGTCCGACATTGTCGTCAATTGAGGCGACGCAGCGGAGATATTCTTTGATATATCGCTGATAATTCCAGTTTGCCATCTCTTCGTCTGACAATCCTTCGGGCGGTGGACCGAGCGTATCAATCTTGAGATCCCTTTCGCTCATGTGGCCGAAGACGCGCATCTTCGCTTCCTTTGCGGCGTTTGAACGGTTCGCGTAATCGTCGAAAAAGTTGTCCGGCATCGGGACATCTCCGTCCTCGAACATGTCGGCGTGTTTCTCATCGGAATCCCATGGACGGTGGGGTGCTTTGTGGTGGCACATCATGAAGAAGGGACGCTCCTTGTCGCGATTCTGGAGCCATTCCAACGAAAAATCGGTGATGATGTCGGTGGTATAGCCTTTGTGGGTCTTTCTCCCTTCCGGCTCAATCATGACCGGATCGTGGTAGAGTCCTTGTCCGGGCAGCACGTTCCAATAGTCAAATCCAGTTGGGTCGGCATTACCGCCGTGTCCGAGGTGCCATTTGCCAACCATCGCGGTTTGGTAGTCATCGGCTTGGAGCATTTTCGCGACGCTCGGCCTTCTGCCATCAAAATGATCACCCAAGGTCTTGACACCGTTGAGGTGGCTGTGCTTACCGGTCAGAATGTTCGCACGGCTTGGTGTACAGATGGAATTGACACAGAAACAGTTGTGGAGAATCATGCCGCCGTCTGCGATACGATCAAGGTGCGGTGTTTGATTAATCCGACTCCCATAACTGCTGATAGCGTGTGAAGCGTGGTCGTCGGACATGATGAATAGGATATTAGGTCTGCTCAATTGTGGCTCCTTTAAATTTGCGATTTTCCTTATCATATCCTATTTTTGTAACAGAAGTCAATCTTTTTTCGGAGGGATGGTTGTCAGTTATCAGTTTGCCTCACAGTGAGAGTTTTCAGAATATTGACAAAACAAACGCACCAGAAGTTAATCTGGTGCGATCAGGAACGGCGGTATCTATGGCTTATGATGGCTTCTATGTGGAGTGGTTATCCGACATTTATTGCTGGTGGCACCTCGGCGAGCGTGTAGCCTTGTGCTTCCGCTTCGGTTTGTCGTTGCCACCATTTCGTCCAGACTTCTCCTTCTTTAGCAATGCCTTTTACAGTCCCTCTCACCTCTTGGTAACTGGAGATCAGGGCAGGTATAACCATAAAAAGGAACGGCATAGAACTTCCAACTTCACCGAACCATAAAATAACGATAGAAACCCAGCAAATAAAATGAATCATAAGGCGCATCGGGTTGCGTAGCATCGATAATATTGCCTTTTGTGTTTTTCTGAAATAAGAACCCGCTTGTGTGTTTTCCGATGGTGGCGGTTCCTCAAAAATGCCTCCGTGCCTTATCGTTTCCTGTTGTCGATGATACCACAGCATCCATACTTGCTGAGTTTTGGCAATACCTTTTAGGTTCCCTCTTGCCTCTCGGTAACTGATGATGAAAACAATAGTAAAAATCCAAGGAAGGAATTGTCCAAATGTAACGATTAGATCAAATAATTCCATAATATCTTCAGGAGTTTCATGAGATTGGAGTGTCGTAAAAAATAATAGGGCAATCACGAAAACCCAGCACGTAAGATGAACGATGAATGGTCTCAGGTTACGCGCCATAAAAAACAGGGTTTCTGGGATTTCCCCGAAATAAGAATAAGCTTTCATATTTTCCGATGATGGCGGAGACCCTTCAAAGGAACCTTCCTGAGCAATCGCTTTGATTTGCCGGTAGTACCACTTCGTCCAAATGAGTCTCTCTACCGTCTTCCCTTTTAGATGGCCTCTCGCCTCTCGGTAACTCAGTATGAGCGTGAATATAACGGCGGGTATAACGATTTTGGGAAGCGCACGCACGAAATCGCTTGTGTCAAATAGAATCGGCAGCGTAAAAACAGAAATCCAACACACAAAATGACCGGTTAGGAGTGTCAAGTTCCGAAACATGAGTAGCACTGTTTTGCGCGCTGATATGAAATAGGATCTGCCCGGTATATGTTCTGATAATGGTGGTGTCTCATAAGTGCCTCGTTCTGCTCTCACAACCTGCTGTTGATCGGACCACTGCATCCAAACTTGCCGTTCCATAGCAATACCATTCCGGCTGCTCCTCGCCTCTCTGTAACCAAATGTGAGTGCAAGGAGAATAGCAAACAGGCATAACTGATAATAATCGAAGAAATCGTCAATAATTTCTTCAGTGATGATCGAAAGGGCTGTAACTAATTTCCAGAGGGACCCAGGCAAATTCGCAAAAGCCCCTTCTGCTGCCTCAGCGGCATCTGGCAATGTTCCGTATGTGAATGGGTCATCTGACATGGTGATTGAGGCAGAAATTAAAATCCAACACGCGAGGAAATAACCGATAAAAGGCACCGGATTCCGAAGCATGAATAACAGCGTTTTTTGGGATTTCATGATATATCCTCCCTCACATACGAGATTTTTTCCATGAAAATCTTGTTGTCATAACGGTCAAGAAATGTCTAACGATAGTGGTCGTGCAGCGAGGGTGTAACCTTGTGCTGTCGTGTTAATTTGGCGTTGATACCATTTTGTCCAGACTTGTCTTTCTTTAGCAATGCCTTTTACAGTCCCCCTCATTTCTTGATAACTGGTGAGAAATGCAAGTATCGCAGAGAATATAGCAGCGGGTGGCACAATCTCCACGAAATTGCGTGCTATCTCAGGAACACCAGACCAACTTACTACAACGAAGAATAAAACAAAGGCAGAAAACCAGCATGTGAAATGAAGGATAAAGAGTCGCGGATTGCGGATCAAACCTAAAAATGTTCTTTGTGCTTTCCTGAAATAGGAGTTGACTTGTGTCTTTTCTAATACTGATGGTGGTTCCTCAAGCGTGTCCCTGCCTGTTACCACTTCCTGCTGCCGGTCATACCACTGCATCCACGCTTGCCGCTCTTTGGCAATGCCTTTTAGGTTGCCGACTGCTTCTCGGTAACAGATAAGGAAAGGTGGCATAACAACAAAAACCCAAGACCCATTTCTTGTTAAATCTTCTACAATTTCGCCCCAAATAATTGAGGAAGCCTTTAGAAAATCCCCGACAGACGCAGGGGTTTCCACAATTTTAACAATGCGGGGCCACGTCTCCATTATAAATGGATCGTCCGACACGACTCCCCAGGCAGCGAGTATAAACCAGCACGTCAAATGAACGATGAGAGGTATTGGATTCCGAAGCATGAATAGCAGTGTTTCAGAGACTTTCATGACATCACCTTCTTACATACGTACGCGTTATTTGAAACTTTGTGGCATTATGGAGGGATTTACATCTTTAGTTGCAAGGTCATCTGTTTTCTTCAAAAAAGTAGGATTGCGTCCACGCGTCATGTTATAGCAAGCGCGTAACCTTAGCTGGCAGAGTTTGATGAAGTTTAAGTAAATACGGGACTCAAGAGGGGTTTTGGGGCATGTGAGGTTTGGGTCTAAGACCCGGCGCGGTTACAAACCGCGCCTACCGGGTCTGAGGACCGGGTTAAAATACTTATTTCGCTTTGAGTTCTTCCCACGCGCGGTCGTAATGCCTTGTAAAATCCCCTGGGTCTTTCAACCATTCAAGGGATTCCAGCACCTCTTTCGGTGGATAGATAAATTTGTGTTCCCGTAGGTGTTCTGGTAAGAATTCTTTCGCGGTAGGCACACAAGTTCCGTATTTCGTGAAAGCGGTAATCTTGGCATTAACCTCGGGGCGGAGAAGGTAGTTGATGAACTGCTCGGCGAGTACCTTATGCGGTGCGGATTTCGGAATGCAGACGGCATCAATAAACTGGCTTGACCCTTCTTTCGGGATGACATACCGGATCGTCGGACGCTTCTCAGTTGCGCGGAAGGCATCGCCACTCCAGCAGTGTGCCATAACGACATCTCCGGCGATAAGCAGTTCTTCCGCTTCGCTTTTATACTGTTTCACAAGCGGTTTCTGTGCAATGAGTTTCTCTTTCGCCGCTTTGATTTCATCCGGATCGGTCGTGTTGAGGCTGTATCCGAGGAGTTTAAGCGCGGCACCGATTGTTTCACGCTGGTCGTCTAACATACTGAACTGATTTTTGTATTGCGTATCCCAGAGCACTGCCCAACTGTCCGGTGCTGGTGAAACGACAGCCGAATCATAAGCGATGCCTGCTGTACCGAAAGTGTAAGGAATAGAATATTGGTTTTCGGTATCGAAGTACTTACCGAGAAACAACGGACTGATGTTCTGGAAGTTGGGGATGTTGTCGCGATTCAGTTCTCCTAACAGGTTTTGCTTGATTAGGATCGATACCATATAGTCGGATGGCATAATGATGTCGTATCCTGTCGCACCCGCCAATAATTTCGTGAGAAGGTCTTCGTTACTGGCGTAGGTATCAACAAGGACGGTAACCCCAAACTCCTTTTCAAAACCTTCACGGATATCATCACTGACGTAGCCTGCCCATGTAAAGACGTTGAGTTGCTTCTTCTGCCCGATGCTATCGCCAATGAAAAGTGTGAGGAGTATAAGTACTAAGAGGATGTATTTGTTGCGCATGTTTTCTCCATTGGTATCTTTTCTACGATTGTTAATAACGGGACGATTGTGGTTGCGGAAAGCGGAATCGCCCCGTTTGCGATGTAAGATATTGACCAGGGCTATTTAGTTTTCGGTTTTTAGCCCGATTTTGGACCCCCCAGGCCCGGTAGGCGCGGTTTGGAACCGCGCCGGACTTGAAAAAGAGGATCCAAAAATTTAGACAATCCGAGAATTTGTTTAAAACTAAATGCCCAGAGCCATTCAATTGTCGGTGTGGCTTCACAGAGGTAAAGGTAAATTATGCTATCAGAAATAGCGTGACTTTTCACGCTATTTCTGATAGCATACACCTCATTATACAACCACATATTTTGAGGTGAACCATGACGAAAACAACGTCCCGCCACTTACTTGACATATTAGCAGAAGTCCCCGATTCTCGCAACAATCAAGGCAAACGACACCCACTCTCTGCCATCCTCGGACTCGCCGTGATCGCTATGATGTGTGGCTCTCGAAGTTATGCTGCCATTGCCCAATGGGGACGCACTTATCACGCAGATCTCCCAAAAGCACTCGGATTCAGACGCAGAAAGACACCGTGTGCCTCAACACTCCATTATGTTTTCAAAGACCTTGATGCCACCGCTTTGGAAAACAAACTCACGCAGTGGGCAATAACTGTCTTTGAAGACTTACCCCCGGAAACCGATACACAAGCTCTCGCCATAGATGGCAAAACCTTATGCGGGAGTGATAAACAGGATGCCAAGATTACACATCTGTTGTCCGTCGTTTCTCATCAACTCGGCATCACCCTCACACAGCAACCTGTCGATGCCAAAACAAATGAGATACCTATCGCAACACAGATCCTTCAGACTTTCGATGTCTCCGGAAAGATCATCACAACAGATGCCCTCCTGACACAGAAGGCATTTTGCCAAACGCTGTGTGAAAAAAAAGCCGATTATGTCTTACCTGTCAAAGCCAATCAGAAACAGACCTATGAAGATATAAAACGTCTCTTCACACCCGAAATACCACCGAAAACTGACGTTGACCCCCAAGTCTATCAAGCACGCACATTTGAAACACTGCATCAGGAAAACAAGGCACACACCGACACGTTTTCCGCTGTAGAAAAGGCACATGGATACATTACAACCCGAACCTTGACGACTTCCACTTTGCTCAATGAACACTTGACTTGGCCGGGACTTGCGCAAGTCTATGAATATCGATCACAGCGGAAGCATATACGCACCCAGAAGATAACTCACCACACCCAGTATGGCATTACAAGTTTATCGCCACAGCGAGCATCTGCCAAACGCTTATTGGAACTCCGGCGGGGACATTGGGCAATAGAAAATCTCTCCCATCGCACACGCGACGTGCTGATGGGTGAGGATGCCTCACAGGTGCGTTGTGGCAACATTCCCCAAGTCATGGCAGCCTTGCGCAATACCGTGCTAACACTCCTGCGCATCTGTGGATATACACGCATCGCAAAGACGTTCCGATTTTTCGCCGCACACCCTACAGAAGCACTAAAAATTATGCAAAAAACAGAATCTGACAATTGAATGGCTCTGACTAAATGCCCCTGAGATATTGACAATGTCTGCTATCTATGCTAACGTAATAATGCTACTTATTCGTCAGATTTTTCGGTGGGTAATCCTTCGGATTTCCAGCCGCGGAAACCGCCAGTTAGTACTGAAACGTTTTCATAGCCCATGTTTTTTAAAGTATGTGCGGAGAGGGTTGCACGTGTGCCACCGCCGCAGTATGTAACGATGTGTGTGTCTGCATCAGAGGCGACCTCATCAATGTCAAGTTCAAGGTAGCCGCGCGGCAGTGAAACGGCATTCGGTAGATGTTCTTCCTCGTAGTCGGGTTCGTCGCGGACATCTAAGAGGATGATTGACTCTGTAGCCTCTGTGAGTTCGTCGGGTGATATGTGTCCAACGTTTGCTTTCGCTTCGGTAACTAATTGCTCAAGGGTTTTCAGCGGCATAGTTTCCTCCAAAAGGTTGTATGAAGATTGCTGATAAAATTTGCGGGAATTTGGGCACTGTAGGGCATAATTCGCAAGCCCGCATTCAAAAGTACAAGCCAAAATTTGTTCAGGACTTACGCAAATTTAGCACGAGGCGCGAGATTTTGATTTTTAACCCCCTAAATCCCCCTTATCAGGGGGACTTACAACGCAACTGTGTAAGTCCTATTTGTTGTTACAAAATATAGCATAATGTCCGTAGATTCGTCAATATTTTTCGGGTTACCAACTCAGAAAGGAGAAAAGATGGAGTTGCTTAAAAAATCGGTTCAATCTGTGCTTGAGAAAGAACGGATTGGGAGTCCAGTGTTCCTGCGGTGTGTCCTTCATATAGCGGGTAAAGGCGTGAACCTGCTGCCATCGGCGGCATCGATGACTGCGCTCGCGAATGCGTGGATACCCTCTACACCGGCACGTGTCTATGCACAAGGCGAAGCAGAGGGAACACAGGTTACGGTAATAATTCACTATGTTGCGGGACAGATGGCACTGTTGAGTGTCAATCGGGTTGAGGTTGATACCGCAATTGACATCATGTTGGTAGGAAACAAAGGGGTTATCTACCATGAAACGCCGGTAGGTAGACACTACCTGAACGCTATCGCGCCGGAATTCGATGATACAGGCGAACTGACAGAGGCTATCACACAATCGCTTGAAAGCGGTCAGTCTGTAGTATTGGAGGGTTGATCATGTCACAAAACGGAAAATATGGTGTTCTTTTGCTCGGTGGGCATCGTACGCATCAAGAAAATTACGCATCAAGTTTTGCGCAGGATGCACGTTGTCGATTGGTGGCGTTCGCTGATGAACCTGAGGCACCGCCAGAGCGAATTGCGTTGGCACGTTCGCTTGCGGAATCGTTGGATTTGCCGTTCATACCCGACCTTGACACGGCATTGGCACGCGAGGACGTGCATATTGTGAGTCTCTGTACAGAAGTGGAGCGTCGCGGGCGTGTGGGAGCAAAATGTGCAGAGGCGGGAAAGCACGTTTATCTCGATAAACCGATGGCACTCAATCCGGAAGACACGAACAAGATTGTCGCTGCTGTTGCCAAAAGTGGTGTACGCACCCAGATGTTTAGCAACATTCATAGTGAATGGGCGCGCACCGTTCAGCAAGCATTGGCAAGTGGACACATCGGTGAACTTCAGGCGATTCATTGTGACGTGTTATTCTCCAAGGGACATCCCGGCACGGCACCCGTCGGCGAAAAAAGAATCGAAAACCCGAGGCGCGAACGCTACAGTTTCGTTGAAGCCAAACCTGAGATGTTTGATGTTGGGGTATATGCGGTGTCTATGGTGAATTGGTTGACACAGAAACGCGTGCAACGTGTTTTTGGTGGGACCGCAAACTATTTCTTCAAAGAACATCTCGACTGTAATGTTGAAGATTTCGGTGCTTTGATGTTGACGTTAGAAGACGGCATTACAGCAACGATTGTCGGTGGACGCTATGGGTGGCAGAGTCACGCGCAAGGCGGAATTCGGAAGGTGCATCTCGTCGGTACTGAGGCTACCTTGACATTTGATGCTTCGGCGAACCGTTTAGAGGTATTTGCTGCTGAACCGGCGTTTGAACCACCGACACCGCATCCGCTTGATCCGATGGGGATGTGGAGTAGCACACAAGCAAAGACCGGGATGCGACCGAAACAGCAGTGGATAGATGTCGGTAGCGGAGATGATGGACAGCGAGAGTTCAGCGCGTTTGTAGATTGTGTTGAGAACGGTGTGGAGAGTGAGATGAACGCCGAATTTGCGGCGCATTCCGTCGAAATTATCTGTGCAGGGTATCGTTCCGCTGCAACTGGAGAAGTGATTGAACTTGAATAATGATGGCTACGCGTTCGTCTTTAATTTTCCCTGTTGTCATTTACGTACCGCAAGCCACTGGCGAGATGTTTTTGATAGGGTGTTTCCCCGTTTAGAAGCATAAAGACTCAAGGGGTGATAATTACCTCTTGAGTCTTTATACGTCGAGTTAGAATCTTGTTTTTAGTGGTGTTAATAACAATATCCAGGTTAGAAAGAATATCTTGCCCTAGTAATCCATCTATATACTCATCTTCAGGTAATTCAAAAACACCTACGAGCATATTTTTAAAGTCATGTCCAAGCACTTGTAACATACTTAATTCGACACACCTCATTTCTATAGGCCCGTTACCAGTAAAGAATTGTCGACTTTCTTTAGGATTAAGCACATCATATTTTAGATCGGATAGCGTTTTTGATCTGACTGAAGTAATAGAGGCTCCAGTATCGAGTGCTAAATTTATCCTTCTAGAGTTATTGTTATTAGCACCATATACTACAGTTTCAATTATTATCAAACCACTTGGTACTCGTTTTAGAGGTATTTCATTCATTATAATAGATACATTCTATCTTTAGGTATTTCGCCAGTGTAATGTATTGCAGCATTACCTACATATTCACCGGATGCTTTATCTACATCGCGGCGTGAAGAGCTCCAGACTGTAACTATACCTGAAACAAGCTGCGTCGTTTCCGGATTAATAACACAGTCAACGATAAACAGCCATTGGTTAGGATATTTATCTTCCATTTCTTGTATAGTCATGCGCCTCGCAGTCCCCGGCATTACTATGTTCCCGTGGTTCATCTTAAACCCCCTTGAATTTGTTACGGCACGCGGAGCGGGTTTTCCTACTACTTTCAAACACCCGCAGTTAATCATATCATGTATCTTATTCATCTGTCAATTTTTTTCACAATCAGAACTGTGATTTTAATCAATACCTTCGCCAAAAAAGGTTGAATAAATGTTGATTTAAGCCGATCACCTAAGTTTACGGATTGGAAGCCCAATGCTTTAGCGTTGGGAGGAAAATCCGCCCTCGTGAATTAGACCAAAGCGTTGAAAAAACAGTTGCTTTTGGTCTTAAATTGTGGTATAATGATAGTATCAGGTTGGCAAGCATAATGAGCGTTACCGCTTGGTAACGTGCTTGCCTCCCACTCATTAGGGGATAAACGCCTGATCCCTGATATACCATGAGATTAACATTCAAGTATCCTGTGTATCCGACCCAGGCACAGGAAACAACATTACTGAAGTGGTTAGACCACCTTTGTGAACTTCAGAACTCTGCGCGCCATGATCGCAAAGTTGCTTGGGAGACTGAAGGTGAACGCGTTTCTTGCAACGATCAACAACAGAAGTTGACGATTGCTCGTGAAAAATATACGGACTTTCGCGAAGTGCCACAAGATATGCAAGTGTGTGCTTTGGAACGCACGGGCAAAGCTTATGACGGTTTCTATAGACGCTGCGAAGTAGGTGCTACGAAAAAAGGCTATCCAAGACATAGGAAACGGATTAAGTCTATGTCGTGGAAACTCCGAAAACGGAAAGTTAAGGATAAATCCACAGGAGAATGTGACCGTATTCGCGAGAACCCTATCCGAGAAACAGTATGGAAACACGACCGTTTAAAAGTGCCAAAACTTGGTGAAATCAAAATATACATGCACCGTCCTTTACAAGACGATCCGAAAGAAGTCACACTCGTCAAGAAAGCATCTAACTGGTATGCCCATATCTCCTGTGATATAGGTGATACACCGAAGGTTGAACCTACAGACGCAATCGCAGTTGATATGGGAACGACCCATTATTTGACGACTTCTGAAGGCGAAAAAGAGAATAACCCGCGCTGGTATCGTAGGGCAGAGGGGTTGCTCCATAAGCACAATCAAACAATAGCTCGCCGTAAGAAAGGTAGCAAACGTTGGCAGAAAGCCGTGCATACGACTGCCTTACACCACGAGCGAACAGCGAACCAACGCAAAGACTTTATCGGTAAACTCGTCTATAAACTCTACCACCATTACAAAAACAACGTCTTGGTAGCAGAGGATTTACGCATATCTAATATGGTAAAGAACAAACACCTTAGCAAGAGTATCAGCGATGCCTCTTGGGCAACCTTCTTTGAGTGGGCAGGAAACATAGTTTCCGAAAGAGACGGTTTCCACTTCCACCAAGTTAATCCCAAGAACACCTCGCAAATCTGCTCTCGCTGTGGTCAGAAAGCACCGAAAAAGTTATCCCTTTCGGTGAGAACCTATAACTGCCAGTCTTGTGGCAACTCTATGGATAGAGACCACAACGCTGCACAAAACATACTTTTTAAGGCAGCTGCTGCCTTTCGTGGAGAGCGGTGGGTTACTACCCTCTATGAAACGAGAAACAAGAACGAAGCACGAGACGCAGGTTTGCAGGGAGCCATACAACTTTCGTTGTTTGACGCTCTTAACAAGCCCAAGTCTTTAGGCTTGGGTAGTTGACTTCCACTTCAATGATAGCTACGCGTTCGTCTCTAATTTTCCCTGTTATCATTATCGTATTCCACATTGCATTCCACGAAGCTAAAGCCGATACCGTGGGTGGCCGAGTATCCGATTCGTACACCGTAAGTCATAGCCTTGGGATTCTTAGCAAGCAGACGTTTTGTAGCTTCCAAATCCTCATCGGCGATTTCATAGTTTTCCGTTTCAATGTCAACTACAAAAAACTGACCTTTGTGTTGAGTTTCAAGTTCTTCGCGGTACTGCTGATAGATTTCTTCACCACGGGCGGCGATGGTTTCAGAGGTAGCATCAGAATATCGCATGGTAATTCTCCTTCTGAAATGTTGTTATAAAACACCACACTGTGTTCATTACACACTACATTATAGCACAAAATTCGTCGTGTGCTAATGCAGCATTTTTCTTGCTACCCCGTAACGCCTATCGCTTCAAGTTGAGCGATCTGTTTTACCCATGAGTCTCGGATTTCTGGGGAGTAGTCGCCGGGGAGTAGGGATTTGCGTGTGCAATTGAGAAGTGCCTGTAGCGTTTGATAGTGTCGAATCGGTCCGATATTGGGCAGAATCCGATCTTCGGTGACAGCAATAATTTCATCTAATGTAAGTTTACCCGTCGTTTCCGAATCCTTCTTGAGCAGGCTGGCGGCTTCAAGGTCGGAACGCAGCGATGCGAAACTCGCTGCAGAGTAGTCCTCGGTTACTTTTAAAAGCCGTTCAACTGCATCCTCAGGGAGGGAACCGGGAAAAATTTTCGCAATCGTCCAGCGAAGGAAAGCCTCTCGATCTTCGCCACTTGGATCAAGCACCGGAACCACTATATCACCGACCCTACCTTCCCGCCGTAAGTCAGGTGAGAGATTATAGATACGCGCAGTCATCAGGAGCCACGTGATATTCCCTCGGAGTTGCGGATCTGACATCATCGCTTGTATTTTTCCGGTCAAACGCCGTTCTGTACTGTGTGCATCCGTCCCGACACCGCCGAATTGCGTGTCCGCTTCATCAACGAAGATCAGTACCTTCACAAGTGCCATCAGTAACCGCCGGAGTCGTTCAAAGATGACATCTGTCTGTCCGAACCACATACTCCGAATGTTCTTGAGGACGAGGACAGGTATATCAAGTTCACCGGCGAGTCCCTCAAAGATAAATGTTTTTCCACTGCCGATGGGACCGCAGACGCTCATTCCTGGAATTGCATCCGGACCGGTTGAGATAATACGCGGAATCAGCTGAGTCTTCAGAAAATCCACCAGTTTTTGATTGCCGACGATGTCTTTTAGGCTGTGCGCTGGCTTTTTGAACTCAACGACATCTTCACCCAACTGTGCTTGGATAAATTCAGACACTTTCTCAATAACATCCTCGGGGTGAAGTTTTTCACCGGAGTAGCAAGCGGAGAGCAGCATCTGGCGGAGGGCCTGTATTGATAAACCCGCAGTGAGCATTGCGAGTTGTGCTTGCGAACCCCAAAGGTTTAAAGGCTTCTCTACCAATTTCGGCGTGTTATTAAACCATGAAATAAAGTGCTGGCGTTCCGACATCCCCGGTGCTGGGATTTCAACGGTAACTACCTGCGGCAACCTGATAATTCGAGAGTTCACGAGACTTGGAGATTCTGCGATAAAGATGACGGTATCGTTGCCGTTCATGAAATTGGAGTCAGAAATCCAATCCTGAACGATGCTGACTCTGTGTCTGTCTGGGAGTGACAAACTCCGAATTTCGCCTTCCGGGAGCAACATGTCCGTCGCTTCTATCAGGATTATCAGTTTTTCTGGTAGCAGTTTTCCGCCTTGTGCGTTTATGCTTCGGGAGAGTAGGCAAAATTGGCGAAGGAGTTCAAGTGCCAACGTCGGACTGCCAATGGCATGGTTCACGTACTGCGTAAAAGATGCATCAGACGACTCTGTAGCGGCATCAAGTGATCCGAGAAGTGTGTTTGGCGAAGCCCCCCGTGCCTGTGTAGAACCCGGTGTACCAGCACTTGCATTTATATCAAGGTCCACCTCGGTGGTGCCTCGCCATAGGTTGAACGCTTTTTTAACCTTTTCGCGTTCGGTCTCCTGTGCGAACCTTATGGGTCCGTTGAGTTCGTAAACTATTAGGATGAACCCAGGTATGTCCCAACTGCGGCTTAAAAAGGGGACGAGTGGAATATAATCCGTGTTGTCATCTTCGCGTATAAAGAAGAGATCGTGGATATTTCCAGACAGGACGAGACTACGAGACGTGCCTGCATTAATGAGCATTCCGGCTTCTGTGCGGAATGGATAGGTCGGGCTTTTAACGGCTATGAGTTGTCGCCCCCTTCTGTATCAGATGGCAAACCTGCATGTGTAGCGATAGGCTTTTTGATGCGCGTTAAAGCGGCAGCTCAGAATCGGAATCCTCTGTCTTCTTGGCGGGTTCCGTTTCCGTTTCCGTTTCCGTTTTCGTGTCCGTCTCCTGTGCACCGAAAATCAATGTGTCAAATTCATCGGATGCAGAAGTCGAGCGGGCTGCGGCGAGGAATTCCTGTTCTTCACTCTTTGAGTCGGTGCCAGCCAATTCCTGTGCGACTTTTGAACGTCCTTTCGCTTTCTCACGGATTTCTCGCATCCGTGACAATTCAGCAGAAGCGCCATCCGTGCTGATGCCGGAGAGCATATCGGCGATTTCCTCTTGCTCTCGCGCAGTAATCAGATCGGCGACTGCCTCAGACTGCTCGCTCTTAATCTTATCTAAATCGCGATGTAGGGTGGTAATCTGAATTTTATGAGAGTTAATATCAGCTTGTGCACTTTCAATCTCGTTTTCCAGTTCCGTAATGCGCGCGGTTCTCTCTTCCAAATTGGAATTGAACTCTTGGTAAGCGGTAACACATCGCGTGTATTCGACGTGCTGCTTGACTTCTTCTGGTGCCAATCCTTCTTTTTGCAAATCAGCAGCGGTCTGCTGTGCCTTAGCGATTGCCCCGGTTTTTAGTTCTTCCAAATTACTGACTTCGTCGGTCAGTTTCTTTACCGCGGAATTTTTCTGTTCAACAAGGGCAATGAGTTGACCGATTGCCGCCTTATAACGTTGAATGTTCCCCTGTTTATCGCGGATAATGTCTTCGTAAGCCCCTCTAACGGCTTCGGGGTTTTCCATCATTCTATCCGCGGATTCGTGTGCGCGGCCCGTCAGTGTATACCAGATAGCCTTGAAAAATCGTGAGAATCCATTTGCCATTTTAGTTTCTCCTGTTGCGTCGTGTCTTATAAGTGCGACCTTACTGTATTGGTTTGCGAGTTGTACCAACATCACATTGCACGGTTTTGATCCGCGCTGCAAAACTTATCACACCGTATTTTAACATATTTTATCTAAAACTGCAAGAAAATTCTGCATAGACTTATAGCATTGAGTTTTCGATGAGTCCATGCTATGGGTAACTCAGGTAGGCGATTTTAAGAGCTTATATACGGTTTCATGTCCCAAAGCAGGATGGTACCATCAAAACTCCCACTTGCCAAGAGCGTACCGTCCGGTGAAAAAGCGAGATCCTGAATATCTGTCGGATGCCCCCAGAAGGTCGCAATGTTCTCACCTGTTGAAACTTCCCATAACCGGATAGACACCTTTTCTAGTCCTTCTTGCCACCAAGAACCGGAGACAAGATACCGTCCGCACGGCGAAAATATCACTACATTAGGTTGCTGACAAGTATCCGGTGGGATTATCACCATACGGGTTTCATAAGTTGTCGCATCCCACAAGCGTATTTCGCGATGCAGCCCGCCAGCAGCGATGATATCACCAGATGGAGAAAACGTGATTGAACGGGGGGTGGACTTATGACTGTAACCCTGACTCAGACGATTTAAGATGCGCCGGATTTGCCGCTGGTCGCCTCTATACAGAGAAACATCCGATTCCTCGGCTAAGGGCAGCGAAGCGAGATATTCACCACTCTCAAAATCCCAGACGCGGGCTGTGTGATCGTAGGATGTCGTGACAACTTGCGAACTATTCGGATGAAATGCCACTGCTGTAATCCCCTCGGTATGTCCGATGAGTTCTTGCAGCTCTCGCCAAGACTCAACAGACCACACGGACAAGTTTCCATCCCCGTCCCCGCTAATAAGGTGTTCACTCGTAGGTGAGAACGCAAGCGCAATTACAAACTGTTTATGTTTAGTAAGTGTTGTAATCGGTGCCCCTGAAGCAACCCGCAAAACTTCGATCGTTTCCCCATTTTCCCCAACGGCGGTAGCCAATATCTCTTCACACGGAGATAAAGCGCACCTTCCGTAAGAGGTTCTAAGTGTTCGTAGTGCTTGCTTCTGGGCAACGTCCCAGAACACGATACCGCTTTTGCCACCGTACCCGCTCACCAATGTCTTGCCGCCTTGCATAAAAAACAGTATCCGAACCATGCGCGTATGCTCCAGATGAGATACTATCATGGGTGGTGTGTCCGCGTGCCACACGCGCATCTCATATTCCGTGGCGATTGCGAATTGCTCCCCATCAGATGAAAACCTGAAAGCCTTTCTCGTGCCATTTTGGTATTCAAACGTCTCGAGTTCCTCTCGCCGCGATGCCTCCCACAGCACCCCTTTGTCCTTATACAAGTCGGCAACCCGCAAGGTCCCATCAGACGAGTAGGCAGGTATCAACCTATCGCCACCGTAGTCCGAATCATTCATTTCAAGGGTTTCTTTATCAATATCCCACACCTGCAACTCAGTGTTCTGACGATTGGTGGACATATTTTGACTACCAACAGCGAGAAACCGTCCACACGGTGAAAAGGCAAGACCTTGTATGTGTTTTCGGGGTGAATGGTTCAGGAGCGCGATGTGTTCTTTGGTCTCTATATGCCGGACGGCAAGCGAGATCCGACCAGAAACATAGGCGAGATACTGCCCGTCGGGTGAAAAGCAGACTGGAAAGCTGGCGGGTAGCCGTTCGCCTTTTTTTGGAGTACCTGCGACTGTGAAACTTGCGACGTGCCTGCCGGTTTCTGTGTTCCATACATAAACGTCGCCATACCACTTGCCGGATGCAGCAAGATATTGGCTATCCGGTGAGAAGGTAAGTTGGGAGGTACCCTTATGCCATCCTTGTACTTTGGCAGTGCACCGTTGCGTCTCTGTCTCCCACACCTTAATGATGCCGTCCCAGTTACTCGTGGCGATCCATTGTCCATTGGGTGAAAAGGAGATGGTAGAAACCAACCCCCTTTCGGTTCCCAACAATGCGATAGGTTTCATAGTAGTGAGTTCATAGATCCAACACCCAATAGTAGTTGCGACTGCGAGGGATTCACCATCCGGCGAAAATGCCAAATCAGCTATTATTCCCCTACCTAACCGGGCAATCGCGCCTTCAGGGAGAGCCCAAGTTGTTACATCACTGTTTGTCTGTGTAGATTGTGTGGTTGTCTGTGATCGTCGATTTTCCATAAAAACCCTCCAAATTTATTGTGGCGTGAGATGTCTTAAGTGCCTATAAACGATTTCATGTCCCAAAGGAGGATGGTGCCATCATAGCTGCTACTTGCCAGAAGTTCGCCATCCTTTGAAAAAGCGAGATTTTGAACATCTGAGGTATGCCCCCAGAAGGTATGGATGTTTTCCCCAGTGGCAACCTCCCATAAACGAATGGAGACCTTGTCTGTTTTGTTCCACCAAGAACCGGAGGCGAGATACCGACCACATGGAGAAAACACAACGACACCAATATGTGAGCAACTCTCAGGTAGAATCATCCCCATGCGCGGCTCTAAAGTTGCAGCATCCCACAGATGAAGCCCACCGTATAATCCACCAGCCAACAAAGTGCCGCAAGGTGAAAATGTAATTGAATGGAGATACTTTGAAGGTTTGTAACGTCGCTGGATTTTTCTCTGGATTTGTCGCATATCTCCTTTACCTTTATATAGGGCAACAAAGGTGGAGTCTACAGAAGGTGAACCAAGCTGTTCACCACTCGTAACGCCCCAAAGAAATATACTAACCCCGTCAGTAGTCGCGAATTGCTGTCCGTTGGGATGAAAGGCTGCTGTCCGAAGCGGCCTTGCATGCGCTATAAATGCGTGCTGCTTTTCCCAACTTTGGACACGCCACACAATGAGTTTTCCATCTACATCTCCGCTGATGAGGTGTTCCCCTGATGGCGAAAACACTACAGTGGTGATAAGACTTTGGTGTCCGGTGAGTTCTGCTATTTGGGTTCCGGACGTGATGTTCCAGACTTCAAGCGTTTGACCACCTTCTCCGATGAGAGCCAACAATTCTTCACAAGGAGACAGCGCACACCTTTTGCCCCTGCATTTTGGCGAGATCGGGGGAGGTATCACCTGTTTCTGAACAACATCCCAGAAAACGATACCTTCATTCCAGTATTTGCCAATCAACATCTTGTCCGATTGATAAAAAAACAGAGAGTCGGGTACCTGATTAGGCACTGTGAGCGGTGCTACTATGGCAGGGGAGCCTGCACGCCACACGCGGATATCGCGGATAGTGAGAATTGCGAATTGCTGTCCATCAGTCGAGATACATTGTTCTATTCTACCTTTTCCTCGATATTCCATGGTATCAAGTTTTTCACCCCGGGACGCATCCCATATCATTACCTTGTCTTCATAAACATCGGCGACCCGTAATGCGCCATCAGGGGAATAAGCGAGAAGCACCCGAATCCCACTGTAGTTTGTGTAAGTCGTCTCCAAAGTCTCTTTATCAATATCCCATACTTGCACCGCAATGTTTTCACGTGTCGTTGAATCCTGAAGACTCGCAGCAAGAAACTGACGACAGGGTGAAAAGGCGAGATCATACACATGTCCTGATTCGCGCAGATGAGGTTTTGGATCCAGAGAAGCGAAGCATTCTTTCGTTTTTAGGTCTCGGACAGTAAGGGTGGACCAGTCAGTAAAATAAGCGAGCAGCTGCCCATCTGGTGAAAAGCAGATTGGGAAACGGGCAGGGGGCTGTTCATCTTCCTCCCGTTTACCTTCCATTTTGAAACTTGCGACGTGTTGTCCGGTTTTTGCGCACCAGACGTAAACGTCGCCGTATTCGCGGCCAGATGCGGCGATGTATTGGCTATCCGGTGAAAAGACAAGGCGGGAGGTGCCGTCGTGCCAGCCTTGTATATTCGCGACCCGCTGCTGGGTCTCTATTTCTCGCACTTTGATGATACCGTCCCCGTTGCTGGTGGCTACCCATTGCCCATCGGGTGAAAGAACGACATTACCAACTATGCCTCGTTCGGTCTCTAATAATGCTATAGGCTGCATGGTCTCAAGTTCATATATCCATACCCCGATCCAAGTTGCGACAGCAAGAGACGCGTTATCTGGTGAAAACGCCATGTCAACTATGAATCCTTGTCCCAACCTACCAATTGCGCCTTCAGGAAGTTCCCAAGTTGTCACAGCGCTGCTTGTCTGGGTAGTTTGTGTGGTTGTCTGTAATCGTCTATTCTCCATCAAATACCTCCGACTTTATTGCGGCAAGCAATGCCTTAAGAGCCTATAAACGATTTCACATCCCAAAGGAGAACAGTGCCGTCAAAGCTACCACTTGCTAAAAGCGTACCGTCCGGTGAGAAGGCAACGTCCTGAACGTCTGTAGAGTGACTCCAGAGGGTATGAATGTTTTCACCAGTAGCCACTTCCCAGAACCGGATAGGGGTTTTATCTAATCCCCGGTGCCACCAAGCACCAGAGACAAGGTAGCGTCCGCAAGGCGAAAATGTCAATGCCCACGGACGCATACACCGTTGCGCAGGGAGTATTATCATACGGGTTTCTAACGTTGCTGTGTCCCACAATCGAATCTCGTTGGTCAACCCGCCGACGATCGTGGTGCCGAGCACCCCAGCAATCAGGGTACCGCACGGCGAAAACACGATGGATTGAATGCGTTGATGTCGTTTCCATTGTAGATTCCCGCCGTTGCTGACTCGCTCGATTTCCTCTGGCTCACCTCTATATAGGGTCGTATCCTCTAAGGGGTCTGGTAAAGGGAGTGGGGCAACTTGTTCACCGGTTTCAACATTCCAGAGTCGCGCAGTCCCGTCCCAGGAGGAAGTAACAAATAGTTTTCCATCGGGGTGAAATGCGATGTCTACAACCCAATTTGTGTGTGCTGCAAGCGCGTGCCGTTTTTCCCAAAGCTCGGCATCCCATACGTAGACTTCATCTGCCCAACCGCCGCTGACGAGGTATTCCCCTGTAGGCGAGAACGCCAACGTGATTCCACGATGCTCATGTTCGGTAAGTTCTGATATTCGGGTTTCTGACGGGATATGCCAGATTTCGATGTTCGCATCGCTCGTATCGATCGCCAGCAGTTCCTCACACCGGGAGAGTGCCATGCCTTTTTGTAAAAAAGAGGTGCGCTCAGTTAGCGGTGGGAATACCCGCTGCGTTTCTCTACTCGCAACATTCCAGAACACTTTGTCTGTTGTTCCCCGATGATTACTGATCAATGTACTGCCATCCTGCAAAAATGCGACTGAGTAAGCGGCACTTTTAAATCCAGAAAATAAGGCTACCGTAGACGGAATTCCTTCTTTCCAGACTTGAACATCGCCCCATGTACTACAGACTGCGAATTGCGTTCCGTCGCTTGAAAAACGTGAGGCACGGTCGCTTGAACCCTGAGTTTCAAACACGTCTAACTTCTTTCCCTTTGATGCATCCCAAACCACTACCTTGTCCTGATGAACGTCTGCAACCCGCAACGTTTCATCAGCGGTATAAGCCAGTCTCACTCGATTTCCTTCATAAGTAGTAGGTGTCATTACAAGGGATTCGCTCTGAATATCCCATATCTGAACTGTGGCACCAAGGTTCGCGCCGGCAAGGTACTGTCCGCAAGGTGAAAAAAGAAGAATATGCACCGGTGCAGTGTGTCCGGTCAGGTACGCTATGTCTTTACCGGTATTTATATCTGAAATCGTAACCGCGTCCGGGGCAGACACAGACGCAAATAGATTGCCATCTGGTGAAAAAGCGATAGGAAAATGTCTATCGTAGTCAGCATCTTTTTTCCTGTAATCCTCTAACTTCGGATCTTCAACGGTAAGACTCGCGATAGGCGTTTCATTATTTGTGCGCCAAGCATAGACAGCACTGTGTCCAAAACCAGACGCAGCGAGGTGTTGACCGTCAGGCGAAAAATGGACATGTAAAACACTTTCACGCCACCGCTGATTACTTCTTTCCCAATCTATTTTCGTGACACACTGCCCATTTTGCGTGTCCCATACTTTAACAATGCCGTCTTGATCACCGGTAGCGATCCATTGCATATCATGCGAGAAGGTAGCAACGTTAAACATCCCGCGTTCAGTGCCCCACAACGCTCGGGGTGCCATTGTTGCTGCGTCATATATCCAGAACCCGATTTTGGTTGCAACGGCAAGATACACACCATCGCGCGAATATTCGACACCAAGTAGTACCCCCTGTCCCAACCTACCAATTGCACCTTCAGGCAGTTCCCAAGTTGTCACATCTGTGTCTTCAACCGGTCTCAGCGCGGGGATTACGGATTGTCTATTTTCCATGAAAATATCTCCTGTTATCAACAAAAGGTGTTTGAGGTTTGCGTATGTCTCGCGTCAAAATTCGCGTGGGCAGTATTGAGAGTTATTAGCAGTAGAGAGAGTAGGCGATAAAGCGGATAGTTACGTGATAAAGGATGGAGAAAAGACGCGAAAATTTTAATGACCAGCAAAATCAACCGTTTTAATTATATATCGCTTATCGGGTTTTTGTCAATGTGTTTATTTAATGACTCTCCCCTTAAGGTATTGTTGGGTTTCACTCCATAGGTGTCAATTGAGTACCGTAGGTTAGGTAGAACGGAACTGAGAAGGCAGATGCGGGATTCCAAAGACACCTCAAATCCAACAGGTCGTCGTATACACTCAAGAACGTGGTGAAACCCAACTTCATACCGTTAGCATCTGAAAAACCGCAAAATCGTTGGGTTTCACTGGGTTTCTGTTTGATATGGCATGTATGGAGAGATTTGATTTTTCTATTGCTTTTCAGAGTTTTGGTGGCATCCGTTCTACCCAACCTACGATGCCACAATCCGTTTTTCTTAAATTGACACCTATGGTATTGTTGGGTTTCACTCACGCTCTTTTAATGCAGTGTATATGGAGAAAACTGTACTTTGCTATACCTTTCTACAGTTGTGATAGAATCCGTTCCACCCAACCTACGGCGAAAATCGACGGAAACCGAAAACTGAAAAGCTCTGGATGCACGCTAAATTCTGCTTGACACAAAGGAGATACCTGAATAAAATAGACACTAAACCCGACTTTCAATCTTCAAGAGATGCACATACAACCTACGATACATAAGGCATTTTCATATTGGCTATGGTTTACTGCGTTCGGTGTATTGGCATTGATACTTGCCAATGTCCCCTTGTTTAACATTCTTGCTTTTGAGTTTTGTGCTGTGTTGGCACTCGGCATCTCTTTCGCTGGTGCACATGTGACACTAACAGGGGTGCAGCGGATGAAGCGGCAACCCGATGCACTTACGGGTTCACCGGGACAAATAGTTACTCGGTGTTTCTGGAATGCGCTGATATTTAACTTGGGGCTGCTCGTGCTACCCCTCGGTATCATTCTACTGAACGCGCTTCGTATTAAAAATTGTAATTTCAGCGAAGGATTCATCTTTTTTTTTCTATTGCCCGTGATCAGTTGTGTATACGCGACAGCAGCGGGAACATTCTTCGGGTTCTGGATTAAGAGGCGATGGTTTGCATACCTGGCATATATCGGATTTCTCCTGCTTACTTATGTTCCGGTAGTTATCAATCTAATATTCCATCCGCCGGTATTTGCGTATCATGCGACATTTGGGTACTTTCCAGGACCGATTTACGATTTCGTCATTAAGATAACAAGTACACTGCTGATCGCTCGCGCGGAAACATTACTCTGGGCATTCCTGTTTTTGGGGCTTTCCGTTAGTATTTGTGAAATAAGTAGAGACACAGCATTGATGCCTCAGTTGAGGTGGCGTAAACTGTTCAGTTCGCTTACAAAACGTGTATGGTTATACCTGCTAATAGTCTGCTTACTCGGTTTCCAAGTTTATGCAGGCGTGTTAGGCATCCGTCCAACTCGCGACGATATTGCCCGAAAACTTGGTGGCTTTCGTGAAACTGCACATTTTGAAATTTTCTATGCACGTGAACTTGAAACAGAGATTGAACACATCGCTGAGGATTGCGAATTCCAGTACGCACAATTGTCCGCCTATCTCACGCCTGAAGAAGAGGGGCTGTCTCGGAAAGTCCGCGCCTATATCTATGCGTCTCCTGAACAGAAAAAGCAGTTGATTGGTGCAGGCAATACGTCTGTGGAAGACCCGTTCGGACACGGATTTCATATCCATGCCCAAGGCTTTCCGCATCCTGTCTTGAAACACGAATTGGCACACGTCTTTACTGTGCCTTGGTCGCCTCTGAAAGTGAGCCTGAAAATTGGGCTTCATGAAGGGATTGCAGTTGCCGCAGATTGGGATGAAGGTAAACTTACGGCGCATCAATGGGCAAAGGCGATGCGCCAGATGGAGATTGCACCTCCGTTGTCTGCCATCATGGGAATCGGGTTTTGGGGGCAGGCAGGTTCGCGGAGTTATTTGCTGGCGGGTTCCTTTGTACGATTTCTTGTTGATACATACGGTATAGAAAAGTTTAAAGGTGTTTTTCCGACCGGTAATTTTGTGAAACATTACGAGAAGGACCTCCAGTCGCTTGAAGCGGAGTGGATTGATTTTTTGGAGAGTGTCCCTTTACGCGATGACGATATAAACTATACTGCGTACCGTTTAAAGCAGCGCAGTGCTTTTGAACAGGTCTGCACCCATGAGATGGCTGCGCTTCGGGATACCGCATGGCAGGCATACTACCGAAAAGATTTCGTCACCGCCGTGGAAACCTTTGGGACGATGCTATCAGATGAACCTGATAATTTAAGCACGCTGCGGGGTCTTATGTACAGTGCGTATCGAATGCAGGATTACGACAAAGCGTTATCTTTAGCAAATCGCATTGCAAGCACTGAAGACACCCGATTCAGTCCGGAGGCGTTGCTGCTGAAAGGCGATATTTATTGGCTAAAAAATGAACATCAAAAAGCAATGAACGCTTATGCCTCTATTGAAACAGAATATGAGACAATTGAGCAGAGGCGTATTAAGCGGATTGCAGCCCTTTCTTATCCAGACGTAAATGGCGGGATACAAGAGGATCGTCACCTCCGAGAGTTGCTTCGCGGTGTACTGGTCGCGTCGAAACCTGCTTCGGAAAAAATGGCGATTTTATCGGTATGTATGCAAGCAGCACCGGAGAGTTGGTTACCCTACTTCTTAACAGGTGAGTTACTTCACAAAGAGAAGGCGTGGCAGATAAGCAACGAATACCTTCATCAAGTATTAAAACTTTTGATTCCGCGAGAGCACGGAAAACTAATATTAGAAGTCCAGAGGTTAATCGGTATCAATGCTTATCAACAAAAAGATTACCAGACAGCGCAAATTGCATTTCGGTCAATAGCCGAGAACACAGCACTTCCGTTGGGAGAAGTACTTTCAGCACAAGATTGGATACAACGGTGCGAGTGGGCACAAAGTCAATAGGGTCGCGATTCGGAGAGAGTCGCGATTCGGAGATTGAGGTCGCGATTCGGAGATTGAGGTCGCGATTCGGAGATCGAGGTCGCGATTCGGAGAGAGTCGCGATTCGGAGATTGAGGTCGCGATTCGGAGAGAGTCGCGATTCGGAGATCGCTCCTACAGTACGTTGATGAAAACCGGGTTGACCTACAGGGTAACTTCATAATATAATATAAGTATGGCAATCGAAGTTTCGTTTAGCAATGATGCAGGATGGGTATTGGAGAAAGCAAAGATATTCTTGCATTCAAAACCGGTCCACCATAATCTGATTCTTACGCTTTTACACGCCCGAGTTGCGCACTATAAACCCGGTCGCTACTGGGTAGCAACGGATGGAGACGCTGTCGTTGGTGTCGTCCTTCAGTCTCCCTTGAACTTTCGTGCAGTTGTCACACCGATGGAGCCGGAAGTCGTGCCGCCGGTGGTGGATGCAATATCAGACGTAGGGGTAAAATTGCCTGGTGTGGTTGGAGATGCCGCAACGGCAGCACACTTTGCGGGACAGTGGGCAGAACGGCAAAAGTCGGCAGTGGTTCCGTTCATGGGACAGCGACTTTATGAAGTAGATAAAGTGGAGCAACCTACCGAAGTTAAGGGATACTTTCGCAAAGCAGTTCCTGATGACCGGGAACGCCTTGTTGACTGGGTTCGTTGCTTTTATACTGATATAGGTGTGGAAGAAACCGATGCCGAAGTTATTGTTGACAGGCGGCTCCCTGCTGGGCAGCTCTGGTTATGGGACAGTGCTGGACCTGTGTCAATGGCAGCTTGTACAGTCCCTGTCGAAGGTGTAACGCGAGTGCAGCTTGTATATACACCTCCAGAAAATCGAAAGCGGGGGTACGCTAGCGCGTGCGTAGCGAGTCTCTCGAAACAAATTCGTGATGAAGGGTACCGTTGTATTCTCTACACTGATTTGGGTAACCCAATTTCCAATTCCATCTACCGCCGAATAGGCTACGGTACTGTTACCGAAGGAATCCAATATCGATTTGAGTGAGCCTGCTGGTAGGCAGCTCTGTTCTGTAAACTTATAAGGAAACACTATGAAACTTTTTGTGCCGGGAAGAATTTGTCTGTTCGGGGAACATAGCGACTGGGCAGCAAGGTACCGGCTATATAACGCAGAGCTCGAAAAGGGCTATACGTTAATAACTAGCACAAACCAAGGTGTATACGCCGAGGTTAAACCACATCCGAACCGTCTAATTTTGAAGACAAGCCTTAGTGATGGTACCCGTCACGGTCCGTATAGCCTACCTATGGAGCGAAGTGCTCTCCTCGCTGAAGCTGAAAAGGGCGGATTTTTTAGCTATGCTGCCGGGGTCGCATATCAAATTTTAACCAACTACCGGGTCCAAGGTCTGGAAATCGACAACTATCTCACCGATTTACCCGTCAAAAAAGGGCTATCTTCAAGTGCAGCCATCAGTGTACTGGTAGCACGTGCCTTCAATCGCACTTATGATCTCAAGATGACAACCCGTGGTGAAATGGAATATGCGTACCAAGGCGAGACTACAACCCCGTCACGCTGTGGACGGATGGACCAAGGGTGTGCATACCAACGACCTGTCCTCATGACGTTTGACGGAGACCGTATTGATGTCCAAGAGCTCAATGTACCGAAAGACCTGTACCTTGTAATTGTTGATCTTGGTGCAGGTAAAGATACACGCCTGATATTGAACCAATTAAATCACTGTTATCCATTCGCCGAGAGCGAATTAGAAAAAGACGTACAACACTACCTCGGTCCGCTAAGTGCCCAGATCACAAAAGAGGCATATCAAGCACTACGCGACGGAGACTCAGAAACAGTAGGCAAGCTCATGACACGCGCGCAGACGGAGTTCGACAAACACCTCATACCTGCTTGTCCATCCCAATTGACAGCCCCGGTTCTCCACAAAGTCCTGAATTATGAACCGATTCAGCCGCATATATGGGGTGGTAAGGGAGTCGGTTCACAGGGGGACGGGTCTGCGCAATTCATTGCGAAAGATGAAGAGAGTCAGGGACGCGTTATAGAGATTATTGAACAGGATTTGCAGATGTCGTGTCTGAAACTCGTCATTGAGGCTGGCAGGCATGTCCGCAAAGCAGTCATTCCCGCCGCGGGGTTTGGCACTCGGTTGTTCCCAGCGTCAAAGGCGATGAAGAAGGAACTCTTCCCTGTGATTGACAAGTCTGGACGTGCGAAACCCGCAATTATGGCAATCGTTGAGGAAGCGATCAATGCCGGTATTGAGGAAGTATGCCTTATCGTCCAGAGTGGCGATACAGAACTCTTTGAATCGTTTTTCAAAACACCGCCGCGGATTGAGCACTATAACAAACTCAGCAAAGAGAACAAGGCATATTGCGACTATCTACTGGAGTTAGGAAGTCGGGTGACGTTCGTCACACAGGACGTTCAAGAAGGATTCGGACATGCTGTTTACTGTGCACGGGAGTGGGTTGGCAATGAACCCTTTCTTCTGATGCTCGGGGACCATCTCTACGGTTCGGATGAGGAGAAATGTTGTGCGCGACAAGTCGTAGAGGCTTATGAACAGGTAGGTCATAGTGTCGTCGGACTTAAGAAAACACCGATTGAGATGCTATCGAACTTTGGCTGTGTTACAGGGACATGGAAAGAAGAAGATTCACTGCTTTCAGTGACAGAATTTTATGAAAAACCGGATGCTGAGTATGCAATGGAACATTTACACGTGGATGGAATGGATATAGACCAGTTCTTGACAGTGTTCGGTATCTATATGCTTCAACCTCAGATTTTCGAGTTTCTCGAGCAGAGCATCGTCCATAACCTACGTGAACGCGGCGAATTTCAACTGACTTCTTGTTTAGACGAATTGCGGAAGGCGGAAGGCTTCTCAGGGTATGTTGTTAAGGGCCGACGGTTTGACATCGGTCTCCCTGAAGAGTATCGACAAACAGTTGTTGATTTCAGGGACGCTTAGAAGTCAACGTTTATGCGTCAGAACACCGCTTGATAACAACGATTGTGAGGTCGTCGTATTGTTCCGCTTCGCCGACAAAACGATGGGCATCATCAACAATATGTTGCACAGTTTCCGCTGCAGTAAAACTATCAGGAATCCGCGAAACCGATTCCTTTAGCCGTTCTGTCGCGTACATCTCACCTTCTGCGTTGAGCGCCTCAATGAGACCATCGGTATGAAAGATCAGGAAATCGCCCTCGTTTAAATCGAAGGTGGTGGATTCATATTCTACTTTTTTCATACTGCCAAGGGGTAGGTCACCGCTTTCAATCTCAATTATATCCGTTCCGCGTTTGAGAATCGGGTAAGGTTGCCCACCGTTGGCATAGTCAATCCGTCTTTCGGCTTCATCAAGGATAGCGAGGTTAAGAGCGATGAAGCTGGGACCGTACATCCGTGGTGCTAACCCCACATTGAGGTCTCTAAGAATGACAGCGGCTTCGGATTTGAAACGCGAGACTTCATACAACATCCCGTTCGTCAACACAGCGTTCATCGCGCCGCGCATCCCTTTTCCTGCAGCGTCCGCTACTGCGATAGCAGTCTGCCCGTTCGCTACAGTGAGATAATCGTAGAAGTCCCCGCCCACCTGTGTTGCGGGTACCGACATCCCTGCGATATCAAATCCTTTTGTGTCGGGTGCCTCCGTAGGCAGAAGCCCCATCTGAATATTCTGCGCTTCGCTCAACTCAGCGCGGATACGTTGCATCTCTGCTTCTTCCCTTTGTCGCATCGCATTGCGAAGCTGCAATGTGTGTCGCCGGTTGACGACAAGGCGGCCAATCAATGAGAGAACGACAGTCACGAAGATAAGCGTTGGTAAATATGTTCGCCAGCGCGTCCAGATCGGTGGTGGGATACTAAAGTCTACAACTGCTGGTAGGGCGGTATAAGACCAATCTTTGCGGAATGCCTTGATGAGAAAACTGTAGTTCCCCGCTTTAAGGCCTGTATATCGTATCCGCAACACACCGTTTTGATTCTGAAATTCCTGCGTAACCCCACTGTTTTCCATAGCCTGTTGGTTCGCTAATCCAGGTGCGGAAAGCGGAGCCCACTTGTCAGATGACATACCAGAATCGGTAGGCAAAAGCAAGAATTCCTGCGTTGAGAGTTTTGTCCATGCCGGTGTATCCAGTCCAATTAATTTAAATTCATAGGAGAGTCCTTCTCGAAGTGGACTGATACCTCGTACATTGAAAATCTTAGTGCCACGCGTAGGTAGAACTAAACTGGCTGAGAAATCAGTGTACAGTTTATCAGCCTCTAAGGTGATTATCCGACACTCTGGCAGTCCGCCGCGCGTTGGTGTATACTGCGTAACACCCCTTTCAGTTGCAAACCAGATATCTTTATCGGAAGATTCAAGAATTTTTGAGATGTTGTTGTGTGCCCAACCGTTTTTTGTCGTTCGGTTGTGGAAGATTTCACCATCGTATCGGACAGTGCCGCCGCCTCTCGTTGCGAACCATATATTTCCGCGACTATCCTCTATTACGTCACGTACGTTGTCCACCAGAAATCCATCAGCTTTTGTTGTATAAGTCGTCAGTTTTTTTCCGTCATAGCGGACTGCTCCACGGGACGTTGCCAGCCAGAGGACTCCTTCCTGAGAAGTCAGGGAGGCATTTACTTTACCGAGTTCATCAATGTTCTCAGTTTTAGCTAACTCCGTGCCGCGATATGTCTTAAGGGCATTTGAAAAGATAAAAGTGATCTCTTCATTATTTATTGTCGGGTTTTGCCATACTGCAAGTGGGACAGAAGTAGATTCACCCTCGAGCACAACCGATTCACCGGTTTCAGTGTTGTTCCAGCGTATTAACCTTCCTGTCACTGCATTAAAAAACCATTTGCCCTGTGGTGCCGTTTTTAGCAGTGTCGTCGCTTTAAGGCTAAGCTCATCTGGCTCAATAGCGAGCGTTGTAGATGCTACGCTATCAATATTCTTTGGGTAACGCTTTACGTTTCCGTTCCCAAAATGCACCCATAGTCTATCTTTAGAATCTCTGTATAAGTCAGTGATCGCAACTGCCCCGGGTTCTATCGCTCGGTCTCTGGTGCCCCGACGCATTTCCGTGGTTTTTTGAAAGAGAATTCTTTGTGCGCCTTTTTCTGTCAGCCATAAAAACCCTGTTGCGTCCGCTTTGAAAAGATGTCCGCCAAAAGCGAGCCATACATGTTCGCCCTCGGTAACAATTACATCGGTGTTGCTATCCGAGCGTTCCCCTCCGGGTCCGGTTTCTACCCGAATAGAGATGGAAATTTGATGACCAAAACTTGCATTGGCGTACCGGAAAAACGTATACCGTGTAGAACCGAAGCGAGATTCCGGTTGGTTTATGAACCAGATATCGCCCCCGATTTCAAATATTTTCACGATTTCAGACTGCTGACGTCTACTCCCCGCGCGGATGCCTTGTGGCTCCGAGGTGGACACATTTTGGGTTGGGTCTAACCTTAATGGATCTGTGGAACTTTCGTCTGTTTTGGTATCATAACGCGCGACACCGCCTGGGACACTCAACCAGAGGTACCCTCGGCTATCCTCATACATCGTCAGAATCCTTTTAGTGCCGAGTCCTGCATGTGTGCTAACAGCCGGTGTTGGATCGAATACAGTCACGCCGTTATTGTGTCCGAACCATAATTTGCCATCGACAGCTTCAAAAATCGTCCGAATCTCGTCACTTCCAAGTCCGCTATTAATAGTGCTGGAAATTTCCTTGAGGTCTGTATCATACTGATGCATTCCCTGTCCTTCAGTAAACCATAGATTGCCGGATTTATCCTCGAGTTCAAGAAACCCTCGTAGATTTTCGTGCCGCTGCAGCCGTGAGCCATTCCACTGTCTTGTGGATCGGCCGTCGTTAAACCAGAATCGATTTTTTGTATCAATCTGGATTGAGGCATGTCTGCCAGTAGGTATTCCTCTTGAAGATCTACGTCTCATGGACTGAGCTGGGAGAATCTGTTCAAAGTCTTTTCCATCAAACCGCAAGAGGAGGTTGTTGCCACCGAACCAAAGATTCCCGGAGGTATCTTCGGCTATCGTCTCAATAGGGCTGTCAGCATTTAGGTTGGACATATCGGATCGCGTGAATCCAGCATTTGGATGGATACGCGGTGTTCCCTCGTCTATATCATCATCCGTATCACCACCGCCGCCACCGAGTTCTGTGCGGACCCACGGATTCTCTCGAAAACTCAGAATTACGCCAATCTTTTCCTCTTCTCCTTCACTCCCACCAAGCCAGAGTGTCCCATCTTTGCTTTGAAAAATAACGCTTATTGTCAAACCTGTGGAACGGATCAGGTCTTCACCTATAATTTCATGTGGCTGTGTCTGTGGCAGTTTTTGGACCCCTTGAGCCACGTACTTCGTTAGCACCTGATTTTCACCAACCCATATATCGCCGTGCTGATCCGCTATGAGCGAATTCCCTGTACCGATCAAATTGATTGAACTGCCGTCAAACCGATTCACTTTGCCCGATTTTTCTGAAGAATTCCTTGAGAGAAACCAGATGTGTCCCCATTTATCCTCAACGATTTGTTGCGTCTGTCCGAGCAGTGCTCCCGCTTCGACATCCTCAGACCCCTCCAATGATCCGGCGTACGGTTTAAAAGTGTTATCATAAAACTGACTTACGCCACCGCGATCGGAACCGAACCAGAGGACACCTTGACTGTCTTGGAAAATGACAGGAACGATAGGTCCCACCAATCCATCAGCAACGGTGTAGGTTTGAATTTGTTCAGCACTTGTGTTACCACACAGAAAAAACGCAGCAGAGGCTATACTAAAGAGAAAAATAAAGTTTTTAGCCGTAGTTTTCAGGTTTCTGAAACTTGCTAAACAAAGATGAGTATGTATCATAGTCTTTTACCGACCAGAGCCATTTCGTTAAAAGGTTGCTTGATGATTAACGGGCGAAATCTCGAATACGTGAAATTGCTTCATGTATGACTTCATCCGGATAAGTTAAGGAGATTCTGCAGTAACCTTCACTCCATTGTCCGTATCCGAGTCCAGGTGTTACGACAACGCCTGCCTCCTCAAGCAGTGCTGTCGCAAAATTGCGACTTGAACCATTGAAACGAGGTGGGACAGGTGCCCAAATGTACATTGTTGCCTTCGGTCTCTCAATTGCCCACCCACTATCTGTGAGTGCATCCACCACCATGTCTCGGCGTTTTTGATAAATCACATTTATCGCGGGCGTGATTTCGTCTGCTATTGAGAGTGCCTTTGCGCCAGCGAACTGAAGCGCGCGGAGTGAACCGTTATCTATATTGTCTTTAACAGTTTTAACCGCGTTAACAGCGGTTGGGTTACCAACGACAAATCCTAATCGCCATCCAGTCATATTAAACGCTTTACTCAATGAAAAGAATTCAACGGCTACTTCGGCAGCACCATCTACCTGCAAGATACTTGGTGAACGATAGCCGTCGTAAGTGTTTTCACTATAGGCATTGTCGTGCGCGATGAGGATACTGTTTTGTCTCCCAAATTCCACGGCGCGCTCGAAGAAATCGAGGTCGGCGGTGGCTGTCGTCGGGTTGTTCGGGTAATTGATCCAGAGGACTTTGGCGAGACGTTTTATCTCATCTGGGATAGCGTCAAAGTCAACATAGAAATTGTTCTCTCGCAGAAGCGGTGCATAGTAGGTGGTCGCACTCGCAAAGACGTGCCCGATATTATAGGTAGGGTACCCTGGACTTGCCGCAATGCCGATGTCGCCAGGATTGAGTATTCCAAGTGCCAGTTTAACGATGGCATCTTTACTTCCGAGGGTTGTAGCGACCTGATCACCGGATAGCGTAACGCCGTAACGATGTTGGTAAAAGTTGAGCACCGCCTGTGGAAAATCATCAACAGGGCTATCACACCCGTAGCGATGCCGGTCCGGGTCTTCAGTGTTTTGGATTGAGTGTACCAGCGTTTCAACAACCGGATCTGGTGTCGGGATATCTGGATCACCGATGCCGAGGCTGATTACGTCAACGCCTCGTGCTTTCGCTGCTTGCATTTTTTGACGCAAATCTACAAAGAGATAGGGTGGAAGTTTCTGTAACCTTTCTGCGATCGTAACCAAAATTTTCTCCTCTAATCGTTATCAGTTGTCAGTTTATCACATTGTGGCAGGTATGTTTTCGGTTACCGCCACAATGAGTGTTACAGGACTTACGCAAATTGAGCAAATATCGGACATTTAGACGCAAAAAGCGGCAATTTCCGTATTTTATAGTAAAGCCTACAATTAAATGGACACTCAGGAATTGGCGAGGTTAGGAATGCAGATCGCATTTGGGCGCGTACGCCGCAAAACCTCACCAGCGGCGGTGAAGTATCAAACCCTATTGTGTTCAAATGTTTTTGGGCTTTACTATAAACCCCCTAAATCCCCCTTATCAGGGGGACTTTAAGAGGAAATGCGTAAGTCCTATGTTACTGAAAATAGTTAACTGTTTATTTAAGATGAAGGATTGCCTGTTGGGTTTCACTGAGGCGCTCCATAACGTTTGAACTAAAATTCAAACCTTGACCGCCCCAATCTGGCATATAACCGATACTATAACAGTAATAGAGTGTCCGCCGCGGTTTACCGGAGACATTGATGACAGACCCGTGTGTCAATGCCTCTGTAAAGATGATAGCATCGCCTGCTTTCGCCGGAATCGGGGCTAGCACAGGATTTTCGTCGGGATGGCCTCCCCAAGGTTTGGGGAAATTGCTTTTATGTGCGCCCGGTATAACAGCGAAACAACCGTCTTCCACATCACAATCTAACATCGGAAAAACAGCCTTTGTCAAGGTCGAAACCATCTCTCCATTTTTGCAGTGATATTGACATTTCGGAATAATCGGTGTGCCGTGCATGTGTAAGCCTGTATAACCACCGCCCCATCGGTAAATCGTGTAGGTATGATTGAGGCGATAGGGACCACCGGTTACACCATGAACCACATCCAACACCTCAGGAATATCAATCAGCGCGTTAAGAACGTTGTCGGCTTCAAGAATATTGGAGATGTAGAGTTCTTTTTCCGTTCGCTCTGTACCGAGGCACAGTGGAGGCGGATAGTCTGCCGGTGGCATATTCTCGTACTGATCTAATACGGAATTGCACGCATTAACCACTGCCTGTGGGACAACATCCTTCAGCACAATAAAACCTTGTAAGTCGAATAAATATTTTTGTTCGTCTATCATGTTGATCTTCCTTGCGATGTGTGGTTGTCTATTTCATATAGGTTGCAGATTTAGCCTGCAGCACGCCTTTTAACGCGTGCTTACGGAACGGCTTCATATTTGAGAATTGTCCCGTTTTGACCAACCACCCAACCGCTGTTTGTGCTACTTATGTAAATAGCTTTCAGATCCGTTCGGGTATCTGTACGCTGGGGTCTCCAATTTTGTCCACCATCCTTTGTATAGAGGACAAGCCCCTCTTTTCCAACAATCCAGCCTTCTGTTTCAGAGATAAAAAATACATCGTCAAGAAAGTTTTTCGTATGACTCTCTTGGCGAACCCAAGTTTTTCCACCATCAGCTGTATGGAATATCCGTCCACCGATACCGACAACCCATCCTATATCTGAGGAAACAAAATGGACGGCATCAAGCCAGATATTTTCACTGTCATTCAATTTTGAAAGTTGTCGGCTCAGTTTTGAAGATTTCCATGTTTTTCCGCCATCATCTGTGTGCTGAGCCGTTCCAAAGAGACCGACTGCCCAGCCTTCCTTTTTTGAGATAAAATGGATGTCAAAGAGGTTCCAGTTTGTTCCACTCTTCTGCCGTTTCCATGTCTTTCCGCCGTTATCTGTGTGGATGATCTCGCCTCCGCTTCCGACACACCAGCCAGTCTTTTCATCTACAAAGAATACACCAAGCAGATCCTGCTGCGTCCCTGAAGTTTGGCGTTCCCACACAGTTCCACTATTTGTGGTTTGCAAAACTACGCCAGCTTCCGCGACTGCCCACCCCTTTTGCGAGGATATAAAGTGGGCGGCACCAAAACACTCAGTCGTACGGCTGTCTTGCGCGTTCCATACGACCCCGCCATCCTCAGTGCGTAGGATAGCCCCTCGATCACCGACGACGTACCCTTCTTCCGGTGAAACCGCACAGACACCTACTAAGAGATGACTCGGACTCGATTGTGATTCCCATGTTACGCCGCCGTTTCGGGTGTGCAGAATCGTGCCATTTTCACCGACCACCCAACCAAGTTGTTTAGAGACAAAGTCAACACCAAGGAGGACAGCGTCAGCACTGTTGTGAAAGCGCGGACCCCCGCGTTGATGTTTCCATTTTCCTTTCCCACCGGACGAGGTATGCAAAACCACACCTAAGTCGCCAACGATCCAACCGTTTTGTGCATCCGTGAATTCGATATCGTAGAGCGTAAATGTGTGCAGCGGTTCATTTCCGAGATACTCCGGTTGACCATAACTGGTTTTATGGCGTTGATTGCTTCCGTCTGTGATGAATTGCCATGTTTTCCCACCATCGGTTGTCGCGAAGGCACTCCGTCGGTCCCCTACAACCCAACCTGTCTGTTTATCAATAAAGTGAAGGTTGAACAACGCTGCTTCTGTAGCGAATTGTTCTTCCCAAGTGTCGCCGCCATCGGTTGTCCGATAGATGTAACCAGCGTTTTTTCGATTAGTTGTGTTTCGAGAAGTCGTCGATGATGTTGGCGTATTGTAGGTAATAATCCATCCGTAGTTTTCATTTACGAAATAAATCCCTTTCAATGATTTTCTGTCGAACACGCTTCCGTCAACCTTGGTAAATGTCTGTCCGCTGTCTGTTGTTTTCAGAAGTGTGCCCCAATCCCCGACAATCCAACCTGTGGTTTCCGCTATAAAAAAATCGTGGAGGCTGTTTTCTGTATCTGTTTCGATAGGTTTCCACGTTTTTCCAGCATCGGAGGTGTGGATGAGTACACCACTTTCACCGATGCACCATCCTTCTAATTCAGAACGGAAATAGACTTTTCGCAAAGGTTTGCCAAGAACACCACTGTTTTGTCTGTGCCACGTTTGTCCGCCATTGTCTGTATGGATGATGAGGCTCTCTGCCCCTTCACCGAAGTCAAGCCCGGGGTCTATGTCTACTGAATTTCCGACTGCCCAGCCACGCGTTTGAGAAACAAAATGCACATCGTATAGATGCGAGGTCCAATCACCTTCCATGACGGTTTTCCACTCGTGCCGGACCTGTTTCTTGGACGTTGTATCATCACAACCGACCATAAATAAAGTTGTCAAGAATACGACAATAGACCCGAACACGACACGTGCCAGATGTTGCCACATCCAATTAGTGATGTTTTTGAAAAAGGACTTCGCTGACATCGTGCAATCCTTTGGGAGCATCTATTACCCACCTCGCTGCGCGAATCGCGCCTTTGGCAAATGCTTCCGGACTGTGTGCGCGGTGAACGACACTTAATTGCTCACCCTCAGTCGCAAACAGCACTGTATGATCACCAGCAATATCACCACCTCGCACTGCATGGATGCCGATCTGTTTCTTCGGTCTCGCACCAACGATGCCGTGGCGACCGTAGACACCTACCTCATCTAAATCACGTTCTAATGCTGCAGCGACCGTCTCTGCTAACCGCAGTGCAGTTCCGCTGGGTGAATCTGCTTTGTGATTGTGATGCGCCTCTATTACCTCAATATCGTAATCGTCTCCGAGAGCTTTGGCAATCAATTCAAGTGCTTGGATCATCACATTGACACCGAGGCTCATGTTCGGTGCCATCACACAGCGAATTTGCGATGCGAGTTCCTTGACACTCGCGAGTTCATCTGGGTTAAACCCCGTTGTTGCGATGATCATCGCTTTATCTGCATCTGCGACCTGTCTGAGGTGCTGTAACGTTGCTTCCGGTTTTGAGAACTCAATGATAACGTCTGCATTTCCAAGCACGTCATTGAGTTCTCTCGTTATGGCTACGCCGATTTCTCCAATACCTGCGACAACACCAGCATCACTGCCGATTTGTGGGTGTTCGGGGTATTCAATCGCTCCAACAATTTCCATATCGTCTTGTTGGGTAACGCCTTGAATGATGAGCCGTCCCATACGGCCACATGCCCCATTAATAATTACACGGATCATTAAATTTCCTCGGTAAAAAACAGATGTGTATCTGTAATGCGTGTCTACGAGAAGTTATCAAACCTCACTTCAATGTAAGCAGATACGCCAAAAGATCATGCATCTGCTTCACTGAAAGGATATCTGCATAATTTTCAGGCATGATGCCCGCTTTTGGGACGCTGCTCGCCTGCAAATCCTTTTTGAAGTAGGTCGTCCATAACTTCCCTGAACTATCAAGTATCTGCACAACCTCAGTATTCTCATTTCCTCTGTGATCGTACAGATATCGCTTCCTGCCAGTAACTTCTGTGCCATCTTTAGTGACAATAGTAAGTAGTTTATACTCATCCACGATAAGGGCACGCGGGTTGAGGATGGATTCCACAATAAATTGCGGGGAACGCGTACGAGCAATATAGGTCAAATCGGGGCCTATCTCGCCTCCGGTGCCACTGGCACCTCTGCCGTGAACTGTGTGGCATTTACCGCAAGCATATCCTTCTGAGAAAAAGAGGGTTTCACCTGCTTTAACATCACCCTCCATATAGGGGGTCCATTCCTGAGAAGGCTTTGTTTCATCCAGCGAAACCCCTGCGGCTTTTGCTTGTTCCGCCCGAACGTAACCGACAATCATATTAATTGCCTCATTAGAGAGTTTGCCACCAAACTTTTGCATCTGTGTCCCCGGAAGTCCGTTGAATATGGTCTGGAAGATGCCGTCATCAGTCCATCCATAAAGCCACTGAGGTTTGAAGAGATCAGGTGCTTTCCCGCCGCGTGTCTCTCCTGCATGACAACCCCAACACATCAATCGGAAATAGAACGCACCATCTATAACATCTTCATCAGTGGTTTCCTCCATCGGTGCTGCCGGGGCTGTGTCTACTTCCAGTTCTTGGGCATTTACAGACGGGAAAAGGAATAAACTAACGCCTGAGAGGAGAAAGAGGCTACCGCACGCTATGCGTGTAGTAGCAGTTACCCATTCAGACATTTTAGAAATACGCTTATAAAGCACGCTTACAAATTTGCGGGCGGCGTACATCATTGCTGTTCCTCCTCCTGAAACGGAGCGAAGTAAGGTAAATGGTACTTCTCACAAAGCTCCTTGAGTTTCTCCTCACTCCATTTTTCTTTGATAATCTTGTTAACAGCCTCTTGAAAATCACGTGTTTTTCGTTCCGGCGTATCTTTGCTGAAAGCGATAGAGACGTTCCAACGGAGACGAGATTCAGGGACGTACGCTTCAACAATCTCCAACTCAGGATAAACTGTACTTATCTGTTCTGTCTGCTGAATTCGGGAGCCTTTCTCGATCAACCAGCCAGCGTTTGCCCAGACACATCCGTAAGCGATTTGCCCTTTCTGGAGAGCGTTGAGGACGGCAATTTGCGAACGATAGACCCGGCGATTATATCCCTGCTGTCGAAGGACATCACTTGCGATGGATCCTGCTTCTGCGCCAATCGCCTCGGATTTGATGTCTTTCAAAGTTTTAGGCGACTGTTGGTTGTTTTTCCGCTTTACTAATATATAGCCGGTTCCATAATACGGTTTGGAGAAGTCAACACTTTTACCTAATTGGATCGATTCGCTCATCGCGCGATCTTCAATCGGAATACCGATCACGCAATCGCAATGGCCGCGTAGCATGTCTGCGAGTAGGCTATCGCGGAGGGTGTTAAGCCAGTGGAGCTCCAACTTAACCCCGAGTTCCTCTGCCAATAAGTGTGCGACTTCAACATTTAATCCAGGGAGTTCTGGATCGGCGTTGGAATAGGGCAGATTTCGGACATCCATACAAACTGTCAAAACACCCTTTTCTCGAATCTCTTCCAATGTGCTGCCAGCGTTTGCGTTCGGCAACACGAAAACGAGGACTGTAAAAAGCACAACCCACAAAACGATATAGTGTTTCACGGTACTACCTCCGAGTCCGAATAACATTAATCGAAGAGCGCGAACACAAAGAGCGTGCCGCCTTGACGGGCATTAACTTCGGCGTATTTCACAGCACCCGATGCTATCGCGACGTACTGGATTCCATCGAGTTGATAGGTAATTGGTGGTGCGAGAACACCTGATCCGGTTTGGAAATCCCAAAGCACTTCACCGGTTTCTGCCGACAATGCCATAAATCTACCCTCCAAATCGCCAGCGAAAACGAGACCTCCGGCTGTTGTGAGACACCCACCCCATTGTGGAAAATTCGTTTTGTGTCGCCATTTAACCTCGCCTGTAGAAATATCAATAGCACTGATATGTCCCCACATCTTTATATCGCCATCCTCTTCCTTTTCAGCTGTCATGCCGCTGCCGACGTAGGGTAAACCTTTCAGATAGAAGACGCGCCCTTGATGGTAAGAGCCACAGAGTTCTAACGAAGGGACATAAATCAGATTTGTGAGTGGATTATAGGCAGATGGGGACCAATTCTTCCCGCCTTCAACACCCGGACAGACGCGAATCGTCCCTTCTTCTGAGGTAGATACACCCGGTTTAACGGTCGGACGACCGTTTTCATCAAGTCCTGCAGACCAATTCATTTCGCAATAAGGGGTCGCATATAAAAATTTTCCGTTAGTTCTATCAAGGACATAGAAGTACCCGTTGCGATTCGCCTGCATCAACGCTTTAACGGGTTTTCCATCCATTTCAATGTCAATCAGTACGGGTTCACTCACACCATCCCAATCCCATAGGTCGTGCGGTGTTGCTTGAAAATGCCATTGGAGTTTTCCTGTATCGGCATCCAACGCGACAATGCAGTCGGTGTAAAGATTATCGCCTTTCCGAACATCGCCGTTCCAGTCTGGCGCGGGATTGCCTGTTCCCCAATAGACAAGATTTAGTTCTGGATCATACGAGCCAGTGACCCAAGCGGAACCGCCGCCTGTCATCCATGAATCGCCTTCCCATGTATCGCCGCCGGGTTCGTCTTTCGAGGGGACGGTATAAAACCGCCATGCCTGCTCACCTGTTTCAGCGTAATAGGCATCAATGAAACCGCGAATGCCGTATTCTGCGCCTGATATACCGACAACCACTTTGTCCTTGACAACTAACGGCGCAACAGTTAGAGATTCGGCGTTCGTCGGATCTCCGACGACTCTATCCCATAACACTGTACCGGTCTTGGCATCAAGAGCGAGGAGATGTGCGTCAAGTGTTGTCCAAAAGACCTTATCGCCGAGAATCGCGGCACCTCGATTGACCATGCCGCAGCAGATTGCCAAATCGTCGGGGAGCGGGTAATCGTACCGCCACAGCTCCTTACCGGTTCTTGCATCCACGGCGTAGATCGTACTATAAGGGGTGGTGATGAACATCACACCATTAACAACAAGCGGGGTGCATTCAAACTTATCGTAGGGTGTTCCAATCTGAAACGCCCATTTCGGGACGAGTTTTTTGACGTTTTCAGTGTTAACCTGTGTCAGTTGGCTGTATCGCCAACTCTTGTAGTCCCGTCCATACATCAGCCAACTTTCCGGATCGTCCTGTGCGGAAAGTAACATCTCGTTGGTAACGGGTTGGAGGTCTGCCGCTGTGTTGGCTGTAAGGGTGCCCGGTATCGCAACAAGTACTAAAATTTCCACAAAGATGGCAAAACTTAAGCATTTTGTGTCTATACAATAGTTCACTGCTTCCCAAAAAATATGCCTGCTCATGTGCCGCCTCCTTATTCTTGTAACGCTACAATTTCAATTTCTTCTGCTTTAGAAATGGTATAACGCAATTTTTCCATGAGATCTTAAGTATTGCGCACCGCTGGCGAGGTTAGGAAACCTTGCCAGCAAAGAAGTGTGTAAGTCCTGAGAAATCATCTCATAAAGGAAATGTGGAGTATTTCACATTCTTGCTAAAATGTATCCTTCAAATGTTAGTTTACCAAAAATCAAGTTTTATGTAAACCTCGATTTTTTCGGCGGGTGTGTAAATATTTTGTCAAAATGCCACATAGATGCCGCCCCTCTGGGGCTTAGGTGTTTGTGTGTGCGCTTTCTACATAGATGCCGCCCCTCTGGGGCTTAGGTGTTTGTGTGTGCGCTTTCTACATAGATGCCGCCCCTCTGGGGCTTAGGTGTTTGGTTGATGCGCTTTCTACATAGATGCCGCCCCTCTGGGGCTTAGATGTGTTGCAAAATCGGGGTTACAAACCCCTCCCACAACCCAAAATGAACACCTCATGTCAAAAACTTTACACACCCTTTTTCGGCATAGGGCTATTTAGTTTTCAGTTTTTTATCCAATTCGTTTTGGAGGTCGCGATTCGGAGAGTGCTTCTACAGTGGGACGTTTCGATTTAGCGTTTGCACTTATTGGAGAACTAAACGACCCTATTTCAGCAGGTTGATTGCTTTTTAGATATAGCAAACGTAAAGCACGATTGGGGAAGCGGCACAGGCGGTAGTTTCAATCTGCTCCTAATCTCGCCTGTTCTCCCGCGTGGTAAGAACTCCGAACCAATGGTCCCGATTCCACATGCCGAAATCCCATTTCTATCCCTGCCTCTTTGAGTTCATCAAATTCTTCGGGGGTATAGTAGCGTTGAATTGGCAAGTGGCGCGGAGAGGGTGAGAGGTATTGTCCTATCGTGAGAATATCGCACTCGGTGTTGCGAATGTCCTGCATTGTTTCCAAAAGTTCCGTCACAGTTTCCCCTAAGCCGACCATGACTCCAGATTTTGTGAGCATCTGTTCATCAAGCTGCTTGCTGACTTGAAGGAGTGTCAGCGTCTGCTGGTAATTCGCGTAAGGACGGACGCGGCGGTAGAGACGCGGGACTGTCTCTGTGTTGTGATTCAGCACTTCTGGCCGCGCTTGCACGATGACTTCAAGCGCATCCCAATTCCCTTCAAGGTCGGGGATAAGCACTTCCACCGTGCATCTAGTGCGATGTTTCCGCGCTTCAGCGATGCATTTAGCGAAGACGCTTGCCCCCCCATCGGTGAGATCGTCGCGATTGACTGAGGTAATAACAATGTGTTCCAGCTTTAGGTAACCGACCGCCTCTCCGAGTCGTCGTGGTTCATCGGCATCAACGATGCCGCCCGGTGCTCCTTTTTTCACAGCACAAAACATACATCGGCGCGTACAGACATCGCCTAATATCATGAAGGTTGCGGTCCGGCTGTTCCAGCATTCGCCGATATTCGGACATCGCGCTTCTTCACAAACAGTGTGGAGCTGCAAATCCCGCATAAGTTTTTTGAGCTCAGCGTAGTTACCACCACCCGGAATTCGCGCCTTAATCCACGACGGATGACGACGTTGTTCTGTTTTTGTGTCAACTATCGGAAGCGTTTTTAGCATTTTTCCGTATCCATATTATTATGCATAGGTGGCGGGAGAGGGTGGGAGTCGAACCCACCTATCCACTTGCATGGACAAGCCGGTTTTGAAGACCGGTAGGGCCACCGGACCCTATCCTCCCCCATAATCTCGGTGTACCTAACGTGAGTTTGACCTAAGCGTATAGGTTGGAAACCCGAAAATTCTCACACGGGTAGGGTTGCTTGTTGGGTTTCGCTATGTTTCTTTCCCTGAACGTGTCGTTGAAAATCAGGCTTTTCCTGATAGTCTGTAGATTTTTGGTGATTTCCCGCTCTACCCAACCTACGGGAACACCTAAATTTTTATTCTCGAACTCACGTTTCCTATGTTTGCGACTGCCGTGGGTGTAATCTTCGGACGTTGCCATCTCGAACTGTGAGATTCTGGCTGTCACAGTACTCTAAAAACGGCACCGCATATTTTCGTGAAGTTTGTGCCGTTTCACGGAATTCAGCAACGGTTATTGTCTCATTTTCACGAAGGTGCGCGGTTAATAATTCGCTAACTTTCTCAAAAACAGTTTTGTGGATGAAAAAGTTATCTGCTATTTTGATGAATTGCCCTAAATTTAGAAGGGCAAAAAATGTAGATTCAAGTACCTTCGGTGTGTATTCTGGCAATAGGGTATCCAGTTCACTGAGTGCAGGTGTGTTCATACCCGCCTCCAAGAATAATTTCTCCAAGGTCTCTTTTGCTGTCTCTTCCTCTTGGGAAAACTGAATCTCGTGGGATGCCAAACGGAGCAGATTTCCCTCTGTAACAAGTTGACGCTCAGTAATGAGTCGGTTTTCAAGTTTCTCAAAACCGAGTTCATCCATGTTTAGTTCTCGGCGAAGTTGCGATGCATTTTGACCCGCAAGAAGTGGCTGTGCCTCATGAAACGCTGCCAATGCGTCTACTATTTTTTGTTTAGCTGCTGATGTCCGTGCTGTGTCGGAAACGAGTGGTGTCCTCCCCGATTTATCCCAACGGACAATTTTCTCTTCAGTTTCGAGTCTATTTAAGAGGGTTTTTACATCCGTTTGGGAATGCGGGAGATAGTAATAAAGAAACGATTCTGGGACACAAAGGGTTTCGCTATTTACCAATACGGTGTTAACTATCTCGGAGTCATCAGCTTCTTCCCACTGTGCTAAAGTGGCAATGGTTTCAGGAGTGAACCGCTTATGTTTTGGGGCGAATGGATTAATAACCTCGCCGCCACCAACTGTATGTTGTGCTGAGAAATCACGTAAAATGATTCGGTCGCCTCTAAACGTTAAAATCGGTTGTTCTAAACGGAGTTGGACTTGCACGTTGTCCCCGGGCAGAATCGCCTCGTCAACGAGTAGAATCAATCTGCAAAATATTTCTCGGGTACCGAGATAAGCACGGAAACGACTCCAATGTTCAATGATCCTCGGAAATGAGGATAGCACCTGCAAAGACACATCTATGTTGTCAGTTACCTGAGAAAATTCAATTGGACAGAGGACATCGCCGCGTTGAATGTTCTGTGCGGAGGTGCCAGAGAGGTTCAGTGCCGTTCTCTGTCCTGCTTGCGCGACGGATGCGGGTTCATTATGGACCTGTATCCCTCGCACCCGAACAACATCCGCTTGTGGAAGAATCACCATCCGTTGTTCTCGATTGATCGATCCACCGATGAGGGTCCCGGTCACAACAACCCCAAATCCTTGGACAGTAAAAATCCGATCAACATATAGCCTCGGGATACCGTCGTTCTCCTCTGATTTTGTTGCAAGTGCTACCTGTTCGACAATAGTCTGCTTTAGGGTTTCGATACCTGCCCCGGTTATTGAAGAAACACTCACGGTCGGAATCCCTTCGAGACTTGTCCCGACGAGCATCTCCTGTGTCATCTCGGTCGCTTCCGCCAATTCATCAGGCGTTGCCAAGTCAGATTTTGTCATGACGAGGATGCCATTTGAAATGCCAAGTAAATCTAAGATTGCCAAGTGTTCAAGCGTCTGTTCTTGCACGCCCTCTTTTGCGTCGACGACAAAGAGGACAACATCCATTCCGTAGGCACCGGAAAGCATACTTCGGATAAATTTCTCGTGTCCGGGCACATCAACGATGCCGGCGCGTGAGTTATCGGGTAGGTCAAAGTAGGCAAAACCTAACTCAATAGACAAACCGCGCTCACGTTCTTCCTTGAGTCGGTCTGTCTCCATACCGGTGAGTGTACCGACGAGAGCGGTTTTCCCATGGTCAACATGTCCTGCTGTTCCGATGATAAAGTGTCGACTATCTTGATGCATGCGTTAATTCCGGTGGTTTACTCAGGCTTAGGCATTAAGGGCGCGCATGGATAAGCTTGCCAACTCGATTGAATCTGACGTTTCCTACCAATTTCCACACTTCCCACACTTTCGCTGGACGCGCGTCAAATGACCAGTACACCATAAACGCTTGCCCTTTAATGTCGGTAACATCTACGGGACCCCATGAACGGCTATCACTACTCTGGTCTCGGTTGTCGCCCATCGCGAAGACCTTGCCTTTCGGGACAATAAACGGTTTGCCATCACGGAACTTCCGCCTAAATTGACTTGCGGTTAAAGTATAATCAAAAAAAGGTTCAGTATCTGGCAAGTACTCCGGTTGACGGAATGGTGGAAAATCGCCTCTTTTGAAGTGGCTGAAGCTGATGTGTTTTGTATAGTAACTGTCGTCAACTGCTGCGCCGTTTACATAAAGTATATTCCCACGTGTTTCAACAGTGTCACCTTCAACGGCTACGATGCGCTTGATGAAATTTCGCTCCCGGTCATGTGGTGGGATAAAAACGAAAACGTCACCACGGGAAGGCTTATGGAAATCGAAAACTTTTATATCTGTGCCGGGGATTGTAATGCCGTAGATAAACTTGCATACCAGAATCCGGTCTCCAATAAGGAGCGTGTCTTCCATTGAACCAGATGGGATTTTGAACGCTTCAACGACAAAAGGTCGAATAAATCCAAAAACGAGAATCAGTGCTACAACAATTACTTGGGCATATTCCCAGACGATGGTTTTCCGAAACTTTTGCCATTTAGATAATTGGGTATCGTTATCGTTCATCAAAATCTTCGGCGTGGAAACCTCGCCTTTCAAGGCGGAGAGGAAACGCCGTCCTTTCTCTTTCTTTTTCGTTGACAAATAACGTCAAAAATGTTAGAATAGTCGTAAAGTAAGAGGCTAAAAACCCTTACTCTATGGGATGCGTTGATAATATCCGCATCCAAGTAACTCGAGGACGTTTGTTCGCTCGAACAACTTCCGCATTCGGGGGTGTCTGAGGTTCTAAGTTTGGAACGAAAGTTCCATGCGGGTGGCTTCCCCCCAACACGGTGGCACTTAGGTAAAGTTACGAGCCAAGGCCGTGGTAACATAAACAGTCGAGAAGGAAGGGGTCTTAACAAGCTCCCGACTTTAGTCGGCGGGTAGTTGACGATATTTTGAAGCCTCTATGACTAAAAGCGTTCTCCTTTTCTCAGTTTAATTTCTCTTGAAAAAATCTGGATCTGAGGTGATAAGCTTACCGATTCGATCAAGCCTAATGTTTCCTACTAATTTCCAGACTTCCCATAGCTTCGCGGGACGGTCAGCAACCGACCACATAACCATAAATGCCTGTCCTTTAATATCATCTACAGCCACTGGTCCCCAAAAACGGCTATCGCTACTCAGATCGCGGTTATCCCCCATCGCGAAAACCATTCCTTCCGGGACAACAAACGGTTTGCCTTCAGGAAACTTTCGCCTAAACTGATTCTGAGTCAAGATGTAATCGTCGTAACTTTCGTCGTCAGGGATATATTCTGGCTTCCGGAATGGTGGAAAATTCCTCCTAAAATGGTTGAACGTCAAATGTTTCGTATAGGCACTATCATTAACGGCTTGACCGTTCACATAAAGCACTTCCCCTTCGGTGTAAACCGTGTCCCCTTCAACAGCAACAATCCTCTTGATGTAAAATAGTTCCCGCTCATGCGGTGGAACAAAAACGAAAACATCACCGCGTGCAGGTTGATGAAGATCTAAAATTTTTATATCTGTGCCGGGAATTTTCACGCCATAGATAAACTTGCACACCAGAATACGGTCGCCGATGAGCAGTGTGTCCTCCATGGAACCAGAGGGGATTCTATACGCATCAACAATAAAAGGACGTATCAGACCGAACATGAGAATCAGTAAAACAAGGATGGGTTTCGCATGCTCTCTGACCCAAGCTTTTTGTAATATTTGCTGTATGGATAATTTAGTGTGGGGTGTTTGCCCGCGCTGCTGTGTATTATTCATAATAGAGAACCGTTTGATAAGACGGCATCCTCCTTTTCCAATATAGGACGGGTTTACCCATAATCCCGACTGTGTATTTTATTCCTATTACTCATCGGTTGCCAGCATTGCTGTGAACGCTTCTTGTGGCACATCAACTTTACCAATTTGTTTGAGCCGTTTTTTGCCTTCCTTCTGTTTCTCCAACAATTTCCGTTTCCGGCTCACATCGCCGCCGTAGCATTTCGCTGTGACATTTTTTCGGAGTGCATGAACTGTTTCACGCACGACAATCTTGTTACCAATCGCTGCTTGAATCGGCACTTCAAACATCTGGCGCGGGATCAATTCTTTCAGTTTGCTAACTAATACTTTTCCACGCGTTTCTGCTGTATCGCGAGGCAAGATAATCGAAAGTGCGTCCACGGGATCACCGTTAAGTAGCACATCCAGTTTTACTAATTTTTCGGTTTTGTATTCGCCGATGTCGTATTCTAAGGATCCGTATCCACGGGTCAGGGACTTAAGCTTCGGATAGAAATCCACCAACATTTCACTGAGCGGAAGTTCGTAGAGCAATTGCACACGAGTCGCGTCCAATTGGTTCATCCGCTTATATACACCCCGACGCCTCTGACAAAGTTCCATTGCATTTCCGATGTAGTCGCGCGGTATAATGATGTCAATATTGACATACGGCTCTTCAATTCGTTCGATATTATTCGGTTCGGGGAGATGCGCAGGGTTATCAACAGGGACATACTCACCAGTTTTCAGATGAACTCGGTACATGACACTCGGTGCAGTCCGGACGAGTGCGAGTCCAAATTCCCGTTCAAGACGTTCATGGATTATCTCCATGTGGAGCAACCCTAAAAAGCCGCACCGAAACCCGAAGCCGAGCGCGATGGAGGTTTCAGGTTCAAAATTAAAAGAGGAATCATTGAGACGGAGTTTGTCGAGTGCATCCCGCAGGGCATGAAATTGATTCGTGTCAGCCGGATACAAGCCGCTGAAGACAAGCGGTTTCATCTCGCGATAGCCGGGCAACGGCGTTTCAGTCGGTCTCACGTGATCTGTGATGGTATCGCCTATTTTCGCCTTGTCAATTTCTCGGATGCCAGCGATGATGTATCCGACACCTCCGGAGCGTAATTCTGGGGTCTTTTGCATCTCTGGTGTAAAGATGCCTACTTCCTCAACCTCGTATGAGCGTCTTGTCTCCATGAGCCGAATTTTTTCACCGGGTTTCACACTGCCATCAAAAATTCGGGTGTACATAATGACACCGCGATAGTTATCGTAGACAGAGTCAAGCACAAGTGCTTTCAACGGGGCTTGAGTTTCACCTACAGGTGCAGGAATCCGATTGACAATTGCCTCCAATACGGCGGGGATACCGATTCCCATTTTCGCACTAACGAGGAGCGCATCGTCTGCCGGGATACCTACGACTTCTTCTATCTGTCGTTTGGCTTCATCAGGGCGCGCCGTTGGTAAATCAATCTTATTGACAACAGGAATAATATCAAGATCGTTGTTAATAGCGAGATAGGCATTTGCCAAAGTTTGTGCTTCGACCCCTTGCGCGGCATCAACAATTAAAATCGCGCCCTCACACGCCGCGAGGCTACGTGAAACCTCATAAGTAAAATCAACGTGTCCGGGGGTATCAATCAAGTTGAGTTCGTAGCAGTTTCCGTCTGGGGCGGGATAGTGCAGTTTGACAGCAGTGGCTTTAATGGTAATACCGCGTTCACGTTCCAAATCCATCAAATCCAGCACCTGTTCGCGCATATCGCGCTCGCCGAGCGTATCCGTATGCTCGAGCAGTCGGTCGCTTAGCGTGCTTTTCCCGTGGTCTATATGGCCTAAAATACAGAAATTTCGTATGTTTTCAAGATTCGTTGGCATAGTGTATATAGTATATCACAACGTCTGTTCAATTGTCTATAGAATTCAGTTTTCAGCAGTCGGCTGTCAGCGGTCAGCAGTCAGCAGTCAGCAGTCGGAAACCTTCAGCAGTTAGTAGGAGTCGCAACCGCCGCTTCCCAGTAACGGGTGGGGACCCCTGTCACTCCATAAGCGTCAATTTAGTGTTCCCCCAGGCCCGGTAGGTTCGGTTTTGCGGTGTACTCACCCAAATTTTGCCCACACGCGGCAAAATTTGTCTTTGCTTTACATTTGCGATCTGCATTCCTAACCGAACCGGGTCTGAGACACAAACTGTGTATACCCAAAAACCCTCTTTAGTCCCAGAGGGACGGCATGTTTATAGCAGCGTTTTCAAAGAAAGCCCCAAGCCCTGTAAAGGCGGAAACCTGTTTATATCTACAGTTGCTAAAACGCTATCAAAAACCGCTAAATTGACACCTATGGTGGGGACCCCGGTCACTCCATAGGTGTCAATTTAGGGGTCCTCCAGGCCCGGTAGGTTCGGTTTCCTAACCGAACCGGGCTTAACCCAAGAACTGTAGGCTCCTTTGAGCAACGGAGACCCCTAACCTGAAAAACGCGTGCTTCTTCGGAAACCAACATGAGTGAAACCTCCAAGCCTGAAGCGTCGCAGCGTCGGGTCCATATCGGTCTGCATCACGATATTCATTTTCTCAGATACGCGCAGCGACGGGTTTTCGCGGATGTCCCGGTTCGGTTAGGAAACCGAACCTACCGGGCCGGAGGGATTCAGCGCGTAACTTTTCTTAAATTGACACCTATGGTGGGGACCCCGGTCACTCCTACAGAAAGTGCCTGAAGGGAGACGCGGATGATATCGCCTCCCTGTGCAGATGTACAAATGGCTCTGTGCTTCTCTATAGTGGCTTGATCTTAATGTTTCTGCACCAGATTTTTCCGCCGTGGTCTTGGATGCCGATGTGACCATCTCGTGGGAAATCCTTGAGCGGAATGCCAAACTTATTTCTGCTGCCATCCGGGTTTAGGTGCGGTGTATCCCAGTCATCCAGATCAGCGCGGACGATTTCTTCGCCGTTGAGTGTTACGGCAACAATGCTACCATCACATGTGATGCTCATCTGATTCCATTCACCGGCGGGTTTACAAGTATTCCGGGTCGGTCCTAAGGCATCGTAAAGTGCACCGCAGTCATGGCTATCAGCCGGTTCCTTACCGTGTGTGTCTAAAATCTGGATTTCAAGTCCGCTCTGAACAGCGTCATTCAGATCTGCCCATCGGATGAAAATCCCGCTGTTGACTTTCGGCTCGGTTTTGAAATCGAGTGCCAGTATGAAGTTGTCGTAGTGTTGTTCGGTGTAGAGATATTTTCCACCCTGAACAGTGCAGAGAATACTGCCATCATCAACGACCCATCCCTCAGATTTTCCGGTAGCATCCCAACCGTTGAGGGTCTCACCATCAAATAGGGATATCCATCCGTCAGCTTTCTCTTTTTCTGATAACATAGTTTCTCCTTTTATACCCAATTAACTTGATTAGAAGTCTTTTGATCAAGTCAGCATTGCGAGGCACAGGGACCTCGCGCTACAAATGGGGTTAATTTGGTATTACTTGTAGCGCGTAGGCACGATTCTTAAACACGCATTCACCGATACCTAACGCAGGCTTTCTAAAAATAGTCTTCCAATATCAAGATTATATTCAAAATCTGTTGCCGACCAAGGACTGTTATACCCAATAATCGGCACATAACTTTCATGACGCGAACCGTGGGAACGCACCGACGTTGGTTCGATTGCAGATTCCAATTCACCGAAGACAGTCGTTTGATCTGCTAACACAAAAATGTCCCCGATCCGTTCGCGATGAAGTCGAAATGTGGATGCAGCATCTTCTGCACAGTACACTTCTTCAATGCCAGGTGTACACAAAAGTTTCTCGACTGCTTTCGGCATATCAGCACGGTTCTTGAGGAACACATACGCGGCACCGCCTAAGTTGCCATGATGTGCGATATACCGATCCTTAATAATAGGGATAGCGTTCGCGGGGATACCATGCGCCATTAGCAAGCGACCCGGGTCAAGCGCGGTGGTCTTCTCCAACATGCCGTGGTCCGCTGTAATATAGATTTCGCGTTCTGGATCATCATCTACAATGTCACTGATGATTTGGTCCAGTATTGCGAGATGGCGTTGCGACGGTTCAGCATCGGGCGCGTATTTGTGTTGGACCCAATCCGTTGTTGAACAGTAGACAAGTTCCGGGTCGTCTCTACGTAAAATCTCGCGCACAGCACGGAGCAGCCACCAGTTGATTTCGATTGAATAAATCGGCTCAACCTGTCCAGCAATCTGGATGTATTCAGGGGGCGGTGCTTCAGCGGCGACAGCGATGTCGGCACCGGTTTCCAACATCCGTAACAACTTTTTCTTTGTCACAAATAGTGCGGTTTTGTCCGCAAATTTAGACGCTTTTGCTGTTTCAAAGAGTGTCGGTGCGAGCAGGAAACGGTCATCCTCAATAAATTCCCCTTTTCCAGTTGTTCTGTCTACATGGTAATTCGTGGTGATGCCGTGCGTCTCAGGAAATGTGCCAGTTGCAATGCTCACGTTGTTGACATTCGTAACGGACGGAATAACGGCATTGGCATGCCGATAGAATCCGGCTGTTGCCAATTTTTGAAGGGTAGGGAGGTCGCTCGCTGCGAGGTAGTCATGACTACCAGCATCGATGCAGAGGATGAGAATTTTTCGTCTTTTCACGCTTGTATGTGGCTCCACTATCTCTGAGGTTTTGGCACGTAACTTTACCTGCCTACACAGGAAATTGTAGCAGCTATCTATCTAAATTGCAAACTTTTTGATGCGCACTGGCATTTAAGATTGTTATACCGTCAGAAATCTGTTATAATTATTATCAAGAGGAACAGCAACATAGCGAGGTTTAACCATGTATGGGAACAACGGATTTTCCGAATTAGCGAAACTGATGTTCAAGAATTCGGGAGACGATGAGACACTCAAAGAACTTCTGAATGCTAACTATTCAGAAGCCGATCTGGTTGCCTATCTTCATAGTGAAGACCCGTTGCTTGGACGCGCCGCGGGATTTGCGCTCCGCTTAATTGGCACACCAGAAGTAATTCCGGCATTGGTAGAAGCCCTTAAAAACGATGATCGTGGGACCCGCTACAATGCCGAATATGCGCTGTGGGAAATCTGGTCGCATTCCGGTGATGACACCGTTGACGCGATGCTTGAAGATGGGAAAAATTTACTCAAAAATGAAGCATACCAAGATGCAGTTGAACGTTTCACCACGGTAATCGAGGCGGTTCCGAGTTTCGCTGAGGGTTATAACCAACGGGCAATCGCCTATTTCATGCTTGAAGAATGGAGTAAGGCGATTCGTGATTGCAAACGGACTATTTCGCTGAATCCGAATCATTTCGGCGCGTTCGCTGGAATGGGGCATGTTTATGTCAGGCTCGGTAAAATCGAGGAAGCCATTGAGGCGTACAAGCAGGCGTTGGTTATTAATCCGAACCTTATTTCCATTGCCCAAGCAATTTTGCAGCTGCGCAGCCGAACGCAAGCCCAATAAAGTAGCTTCTTGATATAATTATGAGCGATCGAAACTATTTCCTAAAGGCCCTTTCGGCTTGTATCATCGCGAGTTTTTTGCTCTGGATCATCTATCAACTATTGATGCGCCTTAAACTTGGTTTACCGATAGAATGTCTCTTCATGGCGCAGGTATGTGTTGTGCTTTTGATCGCCCCCTATCTCGCCGCATACGCTGTTCATACAGGCTTTTCTGGAACACGTTTTAACGCTTGTGCTGTACCTTCTACTGCGCGGCTGCTCACACTCAGTCATATCTTCTCTGGACGGTGGTTGTTGGGGCAACTTGTGATGAGTCAGATACCGGTGTTAGGCTGGGTGTTTTTATCGACCTTCGTCGCTTTGTTCGCGACCCATCTCCCGTTTACGAAGGCGTTACAGATGATAGGAATATTGGGGGTTTATAGTTTGTCAGCGGGATCCGTCGGAATGTGGGGGGCATATATTTTCAGAGACGCACTTTTCGGCGCAGAATTTGCAACACTTTTATGGTGTTTTTTGATTGGCGGTGTGTTTCTACTCAACCCCTTAGAACGTTATGTGGACAATCTTCAACCCTTTATAGCACCGGTCTTGCACCTAAACCCGCTTATTGCGGTGTGTGGTATCTTTGAAGGAATGGACATCTTTAGAAAACCTGTGCTTTACGAACTAACACCCGTTACTTCGTACGATTATAGGTATCCAAACCCGTGGTATCTTATGGGGGTATGGCAGTTAGGCATCGGCGGATGTTGTTTTTTGGGAGCATGGCGGATGTTCGGATCCCGTGGGTCCATCGCATAAACACTACAGAGAGGGTTACATGGGAAAAGCAGGAAAACCGATTATTAGTGTGTCCGGCGTTCGTGGAGAGATTGGTATCTCGCTTGATGTCCGGGTCATTACGCAATTCGCGATGGCTTTTGGTACTTTTGTTGGTGGTAGAACGGTGGTCATCGGTAGGGACTCCCGCACCTCAAGTCCGACGGTTAGACATGCAGTACTCGCGGGTCTCTTTGCGACCAGCTGTCACGTCATTGATGTGGGGCTTTGTCCAACACCGACTGTTCTATTGATGGCGAAGGCACTGCACGCACGAGGAAGTATTACCATTACAGCGAGTCATAATCCTGTTGCTTGGAACGGAATTGAATTTGCCGCCGCATCGGGTAACCTCCTGACACAAGCAGAACGCGATGAATTGATGAGGATTTATGAAACAGAGGATTTTGCACTTGCCCCTTGGAATGAACAGGGAACACTTGAAACTTACGAAGATGCAGCGGCATATCACCTCGAACAGATTCTGTGTTCGACTTGGCTCGCGCCGGAATTAATCCAAAAAACTGGATTGAAGGTAGTCATTGATTGCGGAAACGGTGCTGGAGGCGTTATAAGTCCATCGCTCCTACGGAAACTCGGTTGTCGGGTTGTTGAACTTAATTGTGTCGCCGATGGGCATTTCCGCCGTCCTGCCGAACCTACGCCTGAGGCGTTGGATGAGCTTTGTCAAACGGTTCGCGCCTCTGGAGCAGATATTGGCTTTGCTCATGATGGCGATGCCGACCGGCTTGTGGTTGTTACAGAACGCGGTATTGCGTTGAGCGGTGAATGGACATTCGCCTTTGTCGCTGATTTTGTCCTCAGTAAAAGGAAAGGTGACATCGTTGCCACAGTATCAACGAGTCGAATGTTAGACGATATTGCCGCAAAGCACGGTGTAGCACTCCATCGGACGAAAGTTGGTGTGGGTTGGGTAGTTGAGAAAATGCACGAAGTGAACGCGGTGATTGGCGGGGAAGGCACTGGTGGTGTTATCTATCCGGATGTGCACTACACGACCGATGGTATTACTTCTATTGCTGCCATTGTTCAACACCTGGTCGAATCTGGTGGCACAGTAACGCAGCTTATAGACAGCATACCACACTACCAGATGTGTCGGAAGAAATTGGAGATTCCGTCACAAGAACTCGCAACGCGCCTTATAGATCTCACATTAAAGGTTTATGAAGAGGAACGTGCTACAGGGACAGAGCCTCTTCTTGAGTTAACGGACGGTGTTAAGCGTGTCTGGGATGACCGATGGGTAAACATCCGTAAGTCCGGTACGGAGCCAGTGATCCGAGTTTTTAGCGAGGCACCGACTTTCGCAGAGGCGGAACAGTTGTGCGACGAAACACTTGAAACGCTCAGAATGTTAATGAAACAAATTTTGTATTAACAGCGTTATTTATTATGTTGCTGTGTAAGGGCAAAATGTTGTAACCCGCGGAACTCCTGAGGTCCCACCGGTTGATATTAATAAGGTCCGCGATTTAGTTTGGAGAAATTATGACTTTGAAACTTGCCTGCATCGGAGGCGGAAGTGGTTTATCCGCTTTGCTTAGCGGAATTAAGCAATATGCCGATCTGGAGATAGGTAAAGATAATATTGTTGATTTGGATAGTTTGGCGGCAATCGTTACTGTTTCTGATGATGGCGGGAGCTCAGGGCGGCTCGTTGAAGAGTTTGATATGCTACCCCCTGGCGATATCCGTAGACTCCTATTTACGCTATCCGATGCTGATGAACTCGCGGGTCTTTTTGAACATCGCTTTTCAAGCAATGGTGAACTCGGTGGGCATACCGTCGGCAACCTTTTATTAACGGCGTTGACAGAAAAATTTGAAGGAAACTTTCCGAAAGCGATTCAAGCGGCATCACGGCTACTCTCAGTTCGCGGGCAGATTATTCCTGTTACATTGGATTATACTGTTTTGTGCGCGGAACTCGCAGATGGCGAAATTGTTCGAGGCGAGTCCACGATACCGGTGAGAGAAAATCGTGAGCCAATCAAGCGCGTCTTTTTTGAACCGCGCGAGAATGGGAAGACGCATCATTTGCCCGATGAGGTCTATGAATGCCAAGCCCATGAAGGTGCTATAGAGGCGTTAATGAACGCAGACGTAATTATCATCGGTCCCGGTAGCCTTTACACCAGCATTATGCCAAATCTGGTTATCAAAGGAGTCGTCGAAACGATTCAACGCTCAGACGCGATTAAAATCTACGTCTGTAACGTCATGACGCAACCTGGTGAAACCGATGGCTACGCTGTTACCGATCATGTCAACGCTATCTTGGATCACGCAAAGATCCCGTTACACTACGTTGTTGCTAACAACCAACCTGCCCCAACGGAAATCATGCAAGAATATGTTCGCAAGGAATTGGTCTCGCAGCTGACCCGGATTCGTTCACTTTCCGAGGAAGGGCTGTCAATGCTCTACGAAGATACAGAGCATCTTATGGAGGTAATGAACCTGGCGAAAGATATTTCGTCGTTGTCTGTTGAGACAATGCAGGTCGCAGATGCTTCAAAAGTCCAAGTCTCCTATAATCGTGAGCAGGAGAATCTTGAAGCTAAAGGCATCAGTGTTATTGAAGCGGACCTCATTCGGGATATGGTGGTCACTGAATTTGGGACGTGGTTAGGCGGTGTCCAAATGAATGTTATCCGTCACGATCCCGAAAAGTTAGCCCGCTCTCTCATTAAGATCTTTCGGAACCATCCAAAACTCCAGGAGTCAGTCTAAGGAAATCCGTGACTCGCGTAATTACGAACGTGGTTCCTTAGAAGGGGTGATACCTTTGGAAGCAATCTGGTAGGCGAATGTATCACAAATCTGAGACAAATTATCAATGAAGCGTTCCCAGTGAAATTCATCTTGGCGCGCTTTCGCAATTGCAAGACACAAAGCCGTTTCATACAAGCATGGACGATTCTTGCGTACATCGGTGGATTTCATAATTTTACCCCTTTCTGAATTAATATAATTAATATATTACTCAATATGACGTTTAAACGGATGCCCTGAAGAAATAGGTACACTTTTTTCAAAAAAAATAATCAAAAATGCTAAAACCCAATTATTCATTTGTTTAAGTATTAGCATTAGCAAGTTTCGTGCCAATGTCCTAAGAAAACACAGCATTTGTGTCAAAACTTCTGACGGATACGCCTAAAATACAGGTACACACTTAGTTATCAGCAAGAGGATCTACCTTCACTTTTTCTAATAAATCACAGTTGAATCCGCTTGTAGTTTCCCCTCCTATTGCCAGTAAGCAGAAATTGTATGGTATTTAGCAAAAATTGTTGTATTTTAATGTATCTCAACAATCATCGGTTTCGCTGGACATCGAGAGAATATCCTTCGTAGTTTATCGGATGTGTATCTGCCTATTTTTTACGCGATCAAGGTGGATTTTCGCGCAATACTCCCTAACCTCGGTAAATACGGTTTGAAAGGAAAGTCGCGATTCGGAGAGTGCTTCTACACGGGCATGTCGCAATTTAGCATTCACTTTTATTCGAGAACTACTATAGTTTCCTTGTTTTTGTCCAATGAAAGCATGATTTGATTACTTGCTTTAGGGTGTGTGAAAGTAGAAATAACGTGCCATTGAAGTTCTAAAAAGGTTATGATATAAGTGTTAGAACCTAAACCTTTTTGGAGGTCTTCAATGGCAAAAAGAAGTATAGCAAAAAAACGGAAAAAGCACAATGGTAAAAAATGGGTGGTAACGCCTCAGGCGCCGTTGTGTGCTCTGGGTGAAGTGTTGCGGGTTCGTGAGGTATTTCAGCCCCTCCATGACACGGTGAATATCGGGCAGAAAACAGTTGTGTATCGTCCGACAGACAAGTTAGTTTTTGTGGTGTTAGGGATGCTATCGGGTGCGGAGACGGTGTCTGAAATCCAAACCAAAGTTCGCTCGGATCGTGGCTTGTTAGGTGGCTTTGGCTACCAAAGATGTGCGGATGCGTCGGTGATCCAGCAGACGTTAGATGCCTCAACGGAGGCGACTGTTGCTTCACTTGAATCTGCTTTAGCGGAGGTGCGTCTCAAACAAGGTCAGGGGCGTCAGGTGTCTTTGGGGGCTGAAGATGAGATAGGTGTGGATATAGACCTCTCTTCCTTGCCGATTGGCAAGCATGCCGAGGGTTCAGAGAAAGGATATGTCGCGAAAAAGCCGAATACTTATACGCGTCAGTTGGCACGGTGTGTCTGCGGAGACACCCAAGAGATATTTACGCAGGCGTTATACCCCGGTAAAACCAACAGCGATGCTGTTTTCAAGCCGATGCTCGGCAAACTTGAGACTGTTTTGACGCTTGATAGCGTTGAGAAACGGAGCCGAGTTCGGCTTCGCTTTGATGCCGGATTTGGCACGGATGCCAATATCAATTATGCCTTATGGCGGGGGTATCGCCTCATCGGGAAGATGTATAACTCCCGCCGGATCCAAAAGTTAGCGGCCCCCATGGAGGAGTGGGTGTCTGTGCCAACGTCGAAAGGCGTCAAGGGTAGAGAAGCAGGGTGGGTTCAACAACCGCATCGGTATGCGAGACGGACGGTTCAAGTCGCTGTGAGAACACCGAAAAAAGATGGCACTTGGAGTTATGCCGTGTTGGTTTCAACCGACACGACCGCAACGCTTGAAGAACTGCTGCTTGAATATGACAAACGCAGTGGGGCCCCGGAGAACTCTTTCGCCCAAGATTATCAAGCCCTCTCTTTGCGAAAATACAGAAAGACAGGATTTATCGCACAGCAAGTTTTGCTTTTACTCGCAGAACTCGCCCATAACCTGATGATTTGGATGAAAGCGTGGTTCATAGAGGCGGTTAAGATACCTGAAGGGGCCTCGGAGCCAACCGAAAACGCACACCGAAAGGCAACGGAGATGCTTCAAAGCCGAGGACTGAAACGGTTGAGGCGAGACATCTTGGCGATCCCAGGAAAAATCTGCTTCGACGGTAAGAAGGTCGTTGGCATACGGATCAACCCTTTATATCCCTTCATACAGCACGTCTCCACTGCTACCAAGGCACTTTTCCAACAGTATGACATACTTGTGTTAATGGACAAAATGTAGGTAGTTTCCTTGTTTTCGTCCAAGCACATGGGGATCCAGTTGATCAATGAAAGGCTATCAATCCGAGTCCGTATCTGCTTTCAAGAGGGGTTAAAAGGTCTCAAATCACAACAGCCTACCTTTGAAACCCTTATCATAACTGGACATCAACTTTTTCAAGGACTCTTTGGTGCCGGAAAAGCGATAAAAATCGTGGTTTTGGTTTCCTTTTTCTCTCAAAGGTGTGTAGAAGTTCTTTGCCACCTTTTGAGGTGTTGTTTTCTCAATGCGTGTGTAGGTTTGTGCGTGATTAGAGCGAGTATGGTTTCCTACACTTATTGGACAAAAACAAGGTAGTTTGGACAATTTTAACTTTCTTAGAGACAAATAGCAGAAAAGAGGTTATCCTTTGATAATAAACTCGACATTTATTGAAAGGATGTTTTCCATGGATCCTCTTTTCCGCTTAGAACATATGTTATCAGATTTTCAATCTCTGTTCAATCATAACAATTTCAACCATTTTCGGACCTTTGTGACCGGTTTGATAAATACCCCGCATCGTGGAACGATGACGCAAGTCTATGAATCTGGGGAACAATCAACCACCTATTGGGTGCTTCCGAAGTTTCTTTCTCGTGGCAAATGGTGTGTTGATAAAGTGACATCGGTTCTGACGCGTCAAGTTCAAGAAGTTTTCAGCGAAGGAGTCTATGTCTATGATGAAACCCAGTCTACCACTGATGGTGCTCACCAATATGGCACGCATTTTTTTAGAAACACTCGGTATCAGAAACGCAACAAGAATCAATCGAAGTTCCACCACGGACACGAGTTTGGTGCGATCGGGTGGCTGTGTGAAACAGCAGAAGGTTCTCGTCTTTTTCCGTTAGGTGTTCGGGTAATGTGTCCGCAGAAAAAACGGGATGCCAGTCTTGCAGTGCTCAAGCGTTTATGTGCCAAGATGCCTCCCGGGCTCATCGTCTTTGACAGAGGCTTCAATAGGCGTAAGGTATTTACACATATCCTTTCACAAGGACATCACTTACTATGTCGCGCCAAGTCAAATGCTGTGTTCTATCAGATCCCCAAGCCACCGAAGCATCCGAAACAGGGCAGACCGTTGCGCTATGGCAACCGTGTGTGTCTTCCGAGACTTCAGTTTACAGAGATCGTCGTAAATGACAACACACTTTCTGTCGCAAACAAAGTCGTGCGGACAAAGATGTCTCCTGTGGATGTGAGGAAACCCGTTGTGATACGCAGACGCCCGAAGAAGTCTAAACCCTATCGGTATTTTTGCCTATTCACCTCTGATTTACAACGTCCAGTAGCCGAGGTGATCCAACACTATAAAAATCGGTGGCAGATTGAAACCGAATTTCGGGACATCAAACAAGATTTCGGCTTTGATACATATCAACTCCGAAACCGAAAGAGTTTGAATCGTTTTGTGCAACTGAGTTTTCTCGCAGCAACTCTGACACAACTCAGTTTCAGAAACACAACACCCCAAACAGCATCGGAAACCCAGAAAGCGGATAGGTCTGTTGACGTAGAAGACGTGCTGCTCGCACTCAATAAGCATTGGTATAAAGCAAAATATCTCACACGCGGGCTGATGGTCGCTTATCTGCAACGATGTCGCTAACAACAATGTTTTTCTGCAAGTTACGATCTGAGACAATCCTCACAGAAAAATCTGAAAATCGTTGAAGACTCTACATGAAAATGATCAAATTCATATATTTTTACCATTATTTGAAAATAATGTCTAAAATACAGTGATTTCCAACAGAATTTAGAGATGCAAGAGTGCTTACAAAGCATATTTAACACCTATTCGGAAGTCCTAACAGGATGAAATTGTCCAAACTACCTTGTTTTTGTCCAATAAGTGTAGGAAACCATACTCGCTCTAATCACGCACAAACCTACACACGCATTGAGAAAACAACACCTCAAAAGGTGGCAAAGAACTTCTACACACCTTTGAGAGAAAAAGGAAACCAAAACCACGATTTTTATCGCTTTTCCGGCACCAAAGAGTCCTTGAAAAAGTTGATGTCCAGTTATGATAAGGGTTTCAAAGGTAGGCTGTTGTGATTTGAGACCTTTTAACCCCTCTTGAAAGCAGATACGGACTCGGATTGATAGCCTTTCATTGATCAACTGGATCCCCATGTGCTTGGACGAAAACAAGGAAACTATAGTAAGACATAGTAGACTGGGTTTTCGCCTTGGGATTTGGCACGTTGAACAAACGGTTTACTTAAACAAACTTCTTCAACTTCATCAGGAGTGATACCATGCTGTGCTATATGCTCTATTCTGTCTTGGGGCCAGAGCAACTCATGTATCCTCATACCTAATCCCATTTTTGACAAGCAGCGATTTTAAAATGCTCACTGCCAGTTGCATCAGTGCTAAGAAGATTCTCACTACACAAGCGGTTGATTGTCAATTAGTATTATACCGCATCAATATCAGAATTCTCAATAAAGAAGAATAAATCTATCTATTCCCCCTGCACGGCACTGATTTCGTCTTCGGAGATTTTGTGGACGCTTTTCGGGTTAAAGGTCTGTGTCGTGTCTACGCGGAGTGCTACCTCAATCCTACCACCCGTCAGCACAAAGAACTGGATCAAGAAACCGCCACCCTGCATCGACTCGACCTGATACGCTTCTTCGTCAAGGTTACCAAGCCATGTCGGCAGAGATTCCTCAAATTTCGGGTTGGCGAGGACCTTCTCTGGTAAGGCAATAATCAAGGTGCCTGGAGCGTCGCCGATTGCATCGCCGATGACCTTCCGCTTCTCTACCATAAACGGCACAACGCAGCTGGCGTATTCAAAATCATCGTCACCGGTGCGTTCGGGTGGTACAAGTCCCCATGTCAGATGGTGGATAAACGGATTTCCGTATCCTTGACCAAGCATGTGCTGTAGTGCCGATTTATCAACGGGGTGTACAACGGCAACGTAGTCGAACCATCCTTCATGGCGTGCTGGACTATCCGCGGACAATTGTGCGGAAACATTGATATAGTCGCAACCGTCAACAGGCGATGGATAACACCGTGCATCCCATCCGTTGACATAACCAAGCTGCTTCAAGCCGTCTGCGACGAGGTGTGGCGGGTCGCAGAAGATCGCAGCGTGATCCATGTTCGGATAAATTTCTACGCCTGCACCGATGACGCGTTCTGCAACATCAGTCGCCTCTGTGAAGCGGAGGTCAGCATTTTCAATCGTCAAGTAATCAGCAAAATTTGTTGGTAATGTAATTAAGTTTTTCATTTTTTTAAGCTATTAAATCTGGGCACCGTTCCACTTCGTTTTGCGGCGTACTCGCCCATAAGCGATCTGCTTCACGGTAGTTTTCGGTTAAGTCAATGCCACATTGGGACAGTGGACGTTTAATTTTTCTCAATAGGTGTAAGTCTAACAGAAATAGCATAGATAAGCAAGCATTTTTTGGCGTAGCTCACAAGCCAAAACTTGTTGCAAAAAGTGCGAATCTCTGTTAAGGTTAATGTGGCTTGTAAGTTAGGCTTACATTTAAAAATAAAATAGAGGAGAGATTTATGAGAAAAAATACCTTTCGAGAGTTGCTCAACGCTGACAAACCGACCGTTGGCACACATATCCATACCACTTGGCCCTCTATCGTTGAGGCGATCGGTCACACGGGGATGTATGACTACGTCGAATTCGTGGGAGAGTACGGTCCGTTTGATCTGCACGATCTGGATAACTTGTGTCGGGCGGCTGAACTTCACAATATCTCCACAATGATCAAGGTTGATCAGGAGCCTCGCGGTTTCATCGCACAGCGCGCGATCGGTTCTGGCTTCCAGAGTGTGCTTTACGCCGATTGCCAAAACGTTGAAGATGTGAAGGAATGTGTGTGCATTACACGAGCGGATACGCCGGAAGATGGCGGCAGCTACGGCGTGGCAACCCGACGGTTTTCCTATATGGGCTATGGAGGCGGTACGGAATACGTCCAAGCACTCCGCGATGTTGTTGTCGTTATTATGATTGAGAAGAAAGGCACCGTTGATAACATTGAAGAGGTGCTATCCGTTGAAGGTGTTGATATGATTCAGTGGGGCGGTTCAGATTACTCGATGAGTATCGGGAAGGTCGGTCAGCGTGGTGCCCCCGAAATCCAAGAGGCACAGGACAAGGTGTTTAAGACCGCCATAAAGATGGGGGTGCCGCCGCGCGCTGAAATTGGAAGTGCCGACGACACGAAACGCTATCTGGATATGGGGGTTCGGCATTTCTGCATCGGCACTGATATTTCTATTCTCTATAGCTGGTGGCGTGAACATGGTGACGGGGTAAGGAAGGCTATTGAGGGACATTAGAATAGTTGTCAGTCGTCAGTTATCGGTTTTGACCATCAACTTGGGTTTCCTTAGCAGATGTAGGAGACGAGTTGATGGTCAAAGTTAAAGAGGACTCTGGTTCAAAAATGCACCTCTTAACTGACTACTGATAACCGATAACTATTAAAGCATTGCCTGCATCTTTTCCGCGACCCAGTCTACGGCGACATCGATCATCGCTTGACCTTTCTCAGCTGTCGCCAACTTTGCTTGGTGGTGATATTCCTGATCGGATTTTGCCTGCCCGGCATCGGAGATAGTGAGTTTCGCGCTGTCGTAATCCACGCCGTTCCAATCGACATTTTCAGCAAAAGCGGCGAGTGCGAACGCTGTCTCAAACTCCGCAGCGTGTCCAGGACAGACCTCGGATTCCATCTGCTCTTTGACTAACTCGCTCGTGTACGCCTCCCAATAGGAATGGAACTCAATGTTGATGCCGAGTTTCTCTCTATAACCGTCCAAGCGTTGAAGCACCGGACCTGCATTGCCGGCATGTCCATTGACAATCAGGATATTGTTGATCCCGTGCCGACGCATGCTATCGGCGACATCATAAAGCACCTCACCGAAGACCTCCGCACGAAGCGTGAGTGTGCCTTTATGGTCCATCCAGTGTTCAGATACACCGATCGCTAATGGCGTTGTGACAATCACCTGTGGAAACAACTTTTCAGCCGCTAATTTGGAGACATATACCGCGCTTTGCGTATCGTGATACATCGCCAAGTGTTCGTTGTGTTGTTCTGTACTACCCGTGGGAATAATCGCGCCTTTGAGCGTGCCTTCATCAATTGCCTCTCGGACATATCGCCGTTGGTTTTCCCATAGTAGCACGGATTTAATTTGAGACATTATCTAACCTCCACTGTTTTTCGGTAGAAGACCGCACCTACCGAGTGTGCTTCGGACTACGGCAATTCCATCTTCCATCAACTCCCTATCAGGTGGAAGATAGTCTTGCAAACTTTCCCAATCGTATTCGTTCTGCTGCGCGTCGTTGTTCTTAAAAAGGATTTTGGTGCCGTAATCTCGGATTTCATTGAGCGTCCATTCGTAGATATAGAACCCGAAAATGTCAGCGTATAGTGCAGTACCGTTCCGCCGTTCCGCAAGATAACCTTCTAAAACCACCTCAAACCGTTCGCCTGTGAAAGAGACCAAATCTTTTTCAGGTGGACCTAAGCAGACACCATCCCAATCAATGATGTGAAGTCGGTTTTCAGCATCTATAATGAGATTGCCGGGAGTCGGGTCGCCGTGTGTAATGACAAACGGCGTTTGTAGTGCCGATGCCGAACGTCCGAGACTATCGTATCTCTCAAGTGTCTGTAAAATCTCTGATCTGTGTTGCGCAATTGCCTCGATTAACTGCTTCTGGTATCGATTCTGAGGCGGTATCTTCCGCGGTGCCTCAAGTACTATGTGAAGTTCTTGTCGTAGAGGCAAGTCATACTTCGCAACCGTCAGGTTATTAGATGCAACTGCATCTGTGCATCCATGGATTGTCGCAAGTAATGCCGCTGTTTGTGAGAGTTCTGCATCAGTGAAATCTTTCCCGACTTTCCACAAATCCCAACGGCTTTTACCTTCAATGAACGGAAATAGCGCGACACGAAAATTTTGCCACGGGACGCTTAATTCCCCATTCTGTGTTTCCAAAGGAGCAACAATACCCGATATGTTGCACTGGTTCCGCAAGCGTGATGCGATCTGCAAATGGCTATTTGGCACAGAAGTTGAGGCTTTGACAAAATACTTTTCACCTGTTTCGGATGTGACAATATAACCGTAGCTATCTTCACCTTCTGGGAAAAAGGTTATGGACTGCAAAGGTAAACCGTAGGTAGTGCTGAGCGATTTCTTTAGTTCGGCTTTATCAAAAGCGTTGTCAACTTTCATAAGCGATATGATGCAGACGCATGCATCTCAGGTTTCAGAAGACTCTATTTGAAATTTCTCTTTAATTATTATTTGTCGTTGTGAATGCATCCCCCTAATCCTTTTTTCTTTCAAGTGAAATATAGTTTCAGAATATGCTGATTCTCGATTCTTTTCGGTTCGATTTAACACAGGACGCTCATGTTGATTAACAATGTGCATCCCCGCTTTTTCCGCGATAGTAGGGTACATATTAAACTTATCGTTTGCAACGACAAAAACATCGTAATCATCAGCCAAAAATCGCTTACAGTTTTTGAAAACCTCCGCTACACCATGAACGTAAGACTCCCTCGCCTCGCGTCCTTTTCCACGAAACAGTGGACCAATTTCCAATTCATCTAATCTTTTGAAACTGAAGAGATCATAGGCGTAAGCGTGCTGCTCGTGGTAGTTGATAAGTCCAACATACGGAGGACTTGTAAAAATACCCTTAATCCGCTGTTTTTGAGCAACCTCTGCGAATTGCGGATTTGCCTGCTCCAACATCGCGAAGACGTTAATCGTCCGCGAATCACCTGTCAAACAGTGTTGAAAAGTGTCCGTTTTTAACCTGTTAAACTCAACCCATCTTTGGATACTATCCTTGCAGTACCGATCCCACCAGCTGAGGATTGAAAAGAGCGGTTTGCAGACTTTTCCGTGCTTTCGGCAATAATAGGTCGTCGTTACAGGCTCCCGCAATGTGCCTAAATCTGCGTGCGTTGTGGCTCTGCAGGAACGGACAGTCCGGCTTAATATTAACATCAAGGCATTTTGTGTTGAAGCGTCTTCTACTTTGCTAATTAAATTGTAGACAAAGTTGATCTCGGCTCTAACCCCCGGAAGATACCAACGTTTCATAAAGCGAGCGGAGTCAATTGGCATTTGCACATCAATTTGATACTTCGCCACGAGATCACAATATGTCTTTAAAAAATCGGTTTCCTTCTGAGTACCATATTGTTTCTGGTTAATTTCACCGAGTCTAACTTGGCGTTTGAAAGACACTGGAAAATATTGATTATTAAAAGCCGCAAGTGCTTCCGCGAGTTTGGATTCAAATTCAACTATCCCAGACGTGGCAACAAAATTTTTGAGAGCTGCTGTGATTTTCTGGCATTCCTCATACAAACGGGTCAAATTATATGCCGCCACCTTGGCGTTGCCAATAAAAGCGTTAAACGCCGAAACATCAATTCCAATTGCGTGCATGCCAAGTTCGTTTGCTTGGACTAAGGTCGTCCCGCTCCCACAAAATGGATCAAGCACAATATCACCGGACTGAAAATAGACATCTCTCTTAAAGGTGTCGGTGTGCGCATCTAAAAAATAAGCTACCAGTTGGGGGATGAACTTGCCTTTGTAAGGATGCAATCGGTGAACGTGTTTTGTTGTTTCTGCCTCTTTAACCTTTTCAAAAGCCAATGTCCAATTCAAATCATCGCCGAGTTCATCTTTCCATCGTGTCTCTCGACGGTTCAGGTTGTAGTAATCAACAAGACTTTGCTTGGGAATCAACGTCACCCCGTTGTCAACAACGGATTCAATCCTCCCATACTGGATTAAATACGTGATATTTGCAGATGTGACGTTTTTGTTGAGGTGTTCTGAAGCCCATTGGCTTGCCTGTTTAAGTGTCAGAAGCATCTTTCTATAATTATCCTTGCATCGAGTATCTGTCTGTTAGATGTCTGTGCAGTAGAAAAGGGTTGTCCACTGTAACAGGTTACTCAATTTTCTGGTGGTGAATCTACTTTCTGGAGAACTACCTTGCTCTGGCTCTTTAACGCTAAGGTTTTGGCTATATCTCCCATGTTAATCGCAATCTTGAACTGTTTGGTAGAGGTCGAAAACCGTCCCAAATAGTCGCCAACAGGCACGTCCTCATAATTTTCAACGAATTTTATCTGAATTTTTTGTCCTGTCTCAAAGATTGCTTCAAGCGTGTCTCCGAGTTTCCAGCCACGTTCGGTAAATGGCGCGATTTCAAGGTCTGTCCCAGCGTTACCGTGGTCGTCGATTTCGACGATTGTCCCAGAAAGTGTTATCATTTGAGAACTTTCCGACATACCGGTTTTTTGACTGCATCCGATAAAGTTTGCAGTAATCACGAAAATGGCTATAAGTGTTAACTTCCAATGGTAAAGACCCAGTTGATAGTGGAATTTCAAAGTGATACCTCCATTAGTCTTTAGTCTTTTAAAAACTCCGTTAAGTATAGTGGAAAGGTAGCCAAAAGTCAAGAGAAAGCAGCGGGAAATGTTTGAGCAATTTCGTTTGACACACTATCAAGTTTATGTTATTCTCTTTTTTGCACCATTTCCCGTGTAAAACACGCCCAATAAATTAATATCAGTTGTGATCGGAAGGTCGCTCCTATAGTAAGATCGCCACAATGTAGAAATTGAGGCGTTAGAGGTAAATATGTTAAAAAAAATGAATGTTTATTGTCAGTATTCACAATTTATCGGTTCCATCAAAATTGTCATTTTGTTACTCGGAATTCTATTAAGCCTTTCCAGTTGTGAAAAGATAACAGCCCCGATGTTACCCGATACCAGCACCCCAGATACGGAACCACTCACAGTAATGACCTACAACGTTTACGTTGGAAGCAGCGCGGGTCCACTTCTGTCTGTAGATAGTCTGTTAAAAGTCCCGACAGAAGTTGCCATCATGTACAACAACGTCATAGCATCCGATTTCCCCAATCGCGCTGCGGCAATTGCCAAATCCATAAAAACATATCAACCCCATCTCATCGGGTTACAAGAGATCTCACTAATTCGCCGACAAAGCCCAGGCGATCGAATTGCCGGAGGACTGGTCCCTGCTGAAGAGGTCGTCTTGGATTTTCTCCAAATCCTGATGGACGCGCTTGCAGCGGAAGGTTTAGATTATCAAGTCGCCGCTCAAGTTGAAAATTTAGATATTGAAATGCCGATGCTTATGGGGGCAAGTGTTGACGATGTCCGGTTAACTGATTATGATGTGATACTTTCCCGCAGTGATGTCACCATATCACGTGCTGCGAGCGTAAATTACACAAATGCCCTTGCAATCGAGATGCTTGGGCTTGAAATACAAAGAGGCTATGCTGCCGTAGATGCCACTGTTGCTGGTGTTACCTACCGCTTTGTAAACACGCACTTAGAGGCATTTGCGGCGGAAAATCGGGTTGCACAAGCACAAGAACTGGTGGATATTCTCAGCGATGAAACCTTACCGATTATTCTGTTGGGAGATTTCAATACAAGGGCTCCGGATGGCACTGCTTACCAAATCCTGCTGTCGGCAGGATATATGGATATTTGGCAGATGGATTCGGAGGGCACCGGCAACACATGTTGTCAAGACGACGACATCCTGAATGAAGTGAGTGACCACTCTGTACGGATTGATCAGATTTTTGTCCGAAATCTGGACCTCCCTACTTCTGTTCTGACGCACACCGTAGGGGATAAACCGTCTGACCGTCTATCTTCTGGGTTGTGGCCATCCGACCATGCTGGAGTTGTCGCACATCTTGTGTACGAGTAATACCCACTTAGCTTGATTAGAAGTTTTTGATCAAGTGAGCCTTGCGAGGCACAGGGACCTCGCGCTACAAATGGGGTTAATTTGGTATAATAGAAGACAATTTGGCTATCTAAAAAAATAAAGCGCGCTGCAACAGGGTTTGAAACTCCCTCACAGTGCGCTTTTCGTTTAATCGGACACGTTCCTACTCGAAAACCTCAAGTCTGCCATTTTTGACAATTAGGACAACCGGATCATAAATCGCGTCTCCGTTAGCATCAAAAGAAAACTTACCCAAAATAGTGTCAAAATCTCTAATCTCAGCCAGCGCAGCAGCAATTGCTTCTGAATCTGTTGAGTGGGCGTTTCTGATCGCTTCCGCAAGGATATAGACGGCAGCATACGGCTGCGCAGCCCAAACGCTGGGTTCCATACCGTACTTCTCGGTGTAATTCTGAACGAAAGCCTGATTCCCGGGTGTATCAGCCGTGCTGACCCAACTCGTAAAAGTGATCGCACCCTCGGCAGCGGCCCCCGCACTTTGGATCTCATCTATGGACAGAACATGAGAAATAAAGGGAATATCAGTAGGAATCCCCAGTTCGCGCCCTTGCGTGAGAATCTTAATAACCTCTATTTGTTGTGCAGAAACAAAAATCGCATCCGGCTCCATCTCTTTTATCCGAGTTAATTGTGTAGAAAAGTCGGTTTCGCCCGTTTCAAAAGTCTCCGTAGTCAATACCTCAATACCGTTTTCAGCAAAGACTTTCCTATGCACTTCATCGCTAATTCGAGAAGCGAAGTCAACCGTATCTGCTATTGTTGCTACCCGCTGGTAGCCGAGTTTCTCCTGTGTCACCCTAATTCCCTCAGGGATCAGGACATCTGTAGAGTGACTGGCTCGGAAGATAAATTCACCAATCTCAGTCAATTCGGATGCGATGACGACAGGACTAAAAGCCACAACCTGATTCTCTTGCGCAATTGGAAAAACGGATTTGGCAACGTGTGATGTCCAGACACCGAGGATAACAGAAACTTTGTCTTGATGAATTAGTTTATTGAAAGCTGCAACTGCACCGTCTACAGTGCTCATATCGTCCTCAATAATGAACTTGAGGCTTGCATCGCCGAGCAGCTGCGATTGGTTGATTTCTTCAAGTGCCATGTTAAAACTATTTTCCATCACTAAGGCACCTGGGCCAAATTCCCCTGGTCCCAAGTCCCCTGTCTGAGGTAAGACGACACCAATAGAAATTTCTCCACTAAGACCTTCCGACTGAGTCGGGGGTTCAATAATCTTCTGTATTCGCTCGCAACCAATCATGCTTGCAGCCAGTCCAGCAATGATAAATATACATATAAGTACAAAAGTTTTAATTTTCATTTGTTTTCCTGTTTGCTATACCTTTATAGTAAAGCCTACAATTAAATGGACACTAAGGAATTGGCGAGGTTAGGAATGCAGATCGCATTTGGGTGAGTACACCGCAAAACCTCGCCAGCGGCAGTGAAGTATCAAACTGTATTGTGTTCAGATGTTTTTGGACTTTACTATAATAGCAGACGAGTTCTCACCGAAATGAGAACTCGTGTTTTGAACAAATCTGTTCCTGATAGTTTGTGCCTATTCAGATCCACCAATCTCGTACACCGTATCCGTTCCCACAACTTTGTAAGGTTGCGGCTTCCCATCAAGTATTTGGTATACACCAATGCTTTTGACGGGATGGCGGTTTTCATCGAAACGAGAAATACTTGTGGCACCTTCATAGTCAGTGATCGCAGCGATTGCATCTCGAATTGCAATCGGATCCGTGGATTGTGCTGCCTCAATAGCAATTGCCAAGATTTTCATGGCATCGTAGCCAGATGCAGCAATCCCGTTGGCAGGGTTCTCAAACATTGCTTCATAAGCAGAAATAAACGCCGTGACATCCGGATCGAAATTGGTACAATAGTAGGAATTTTCAAGATGCGGGAGCGCGTCCATATTCTCAAACATCAATGCATCATCCCAACCGTCGCTGCCAATAAAGGTGGATTTAATGCCAATTTCCCTCGCCTGCTTCATTATGAGCGGATTCTCTGGTGGAAAACTTGCAAGAAAAAGAACATCTGGGCTTGCTTCTTTGATTGCGGAGAGTTGCATGTCGAACATTGTGTCGCCCTTTTCATACATTTCCTTGGCGACAATACTACCACCGAGTTCTTGGAAATTGGCATCAAATGCTTCAACGAAGCCGATAGAATAGACATCCTCATTCTGCCAAATCATTGCGGCGGTTTTTGCACCGAGTTCATTCACTGCGAACTGCGCCATAAGTTTTGCCTGCAACGCGTTAGAACTCGCAACGAGGAAAAGAAAATCGCCTGTTTCCGTCACGTTCGCGCCTGTTGCCCCCAAAAGAACCGGAACAGTAACAACGGGGCCAACCTTCACAGCATGGCTCGAAAACAGGGGACCTAAGAGTGCGATAACATTCTCATCTTCAATCAAATCTGTAGCAGATTGGACAACGTCTTCCGTGAGTTCCTCTCTATAGACAAACTCAACCGGCATGCCGAGGACACCACCAGCTTGGTTGATCTCACCGAGAGCCAGTTCAGCACCTTCACCAAAACTGAAGTAAAGTGGATAAGGACGAATCACTCCCACTTTAAGCGTGAGCATAGTCATTTCATCAGGCGGAGCGACCATCTCGTCGGTCCCTACTATGTTGCGCACTCGATCACATCCAGACAGCAACGCAACTGAGAGTAAAAGGAATGTGCATAGCACTAACCTAAAAATTTTCGCGTTCATAAAATTCTCCTTTAATGGATTATAGTGCCATCCAAAAATAATAAGACACGCTAATTTTAAACTTTACTACAAATGTCCGATATCTACTCAATTTGCGTCCGTCCTATTAGTCATTTGATACTATTTTCTTATCAACATCTTCCGGGTTTCCGAGAATTCGCCTGCCATCAACGTATAGAAATAGAGACCACTTGCTACAAGTTCCCCCGTTTCATTCCTACCATCCCAATACGCCGCGCGGCTCCGAGATTCGTAACGACCGACAGGCTGATACCCAAAGGAGAGCCTCCGCACTAACTGACCATCGGCGGAATGGATAGTGATGTCGACAGCAACAGGTTCTGATAACTGATACGGTATCCACGTCTCCGGGTTGAATGGGTTTGGATAGTTCGGCAAGAGCACCGTCTCTTTCGGAGTCAAAGACGCGAGGAGTCGTTCCAGCAGCAGGATCCCGCGTTGAAAAGTCGGGTCTGTGATGTTCATCTGCCGGGCCTGTTCCAGCCACTCGGACACTTGTTCTCTTGTCGGCGTGAACGCAAGATTTCGCTTCCAGTCGGAAGGCGCGCCTGCAGCAGTGCCGAGTGCCCCCGCGACCCGTGTGAGATCGAGGACATTCACGGTTCCATCGCCGTTGACATCGGCTGTGTTTTGCCCCGTCTCCCCGAGGTTGGCGGCGACCAGGACAAGGTCTTGAATGTTCACGTTCCCATCGGCGTTGACATCCTCCGGTATCCTTTCTTCTGCTACTGGTGGCGGTGTGATTTCCCACAACAGCACTGTGCCGTCCTCAATCCCATTTGCGAGGGTACGTCCATTGGGGCTAAATGCGACGCTATGGACCTGACGGGTATATCCGGGGTTGGAGAGCAGCAGCGGATAATTTAACCTGTGCAGCTGATCGCCAGTGGCAGCATCCCAGACAGAGGTGTCATAAACACCCCCGCTCGCCAGGGTCCGTCCGTCCCGACTAAATGCCATGCTATTTGAATGATTTGTGATTGAGAGCAGCTGCTCATCGGTGCTAACATCCCAGATACGGATCTGGTCACTCCACCGCCCCTCAACAATTGCAAGGGACTGTCCATCTGGACTGAACGCGATACTGTAAACCGGATACACGGGTCGGAACGCCATCGGTAAATTAGTGAAGGCAGGACTGAACGCGATACTGTAAACCGGATACGCATCTCCCATGGGGTGAAGGTACTCGCCTGGACCAGCATTCCAAATATTGACCGTCCCCTCCCTATTTCCACTTGCCAAGGTTCTGCCGTCGGGATTGAACGCCACGCAGGTGACCTCAGTCGCGCGGGCTATGAGGATATGCAAGGGCTCACCGGTTCTAACATCCCAGATACGGATGCTCCCATCCGCGCTGCCACTTGCCAGGGTTCTGCCATCGGGATTGAACGCCACACTACTGACGGGGCCTATATGTCCTGTGAGGGTGCGGAGAGGGTCGCCTGTGTCAGGGTTCCAAAAACGGATGCTATGATCCGAGCTCCCACTCGCTAACATCTGCCCATCCGGGTGAAACGCCACGGTATTAACGGATCCCGTATGTCCTGTGAGGGTGTGTAGGAGTTCGTTTGTGTCAATATCCCAGATACGGAGGGTCTTATCTTGACCTCCACTCGCCAGGGTGTGTCCATCCGGATGAAAGGAGACGCTTTCTATCCAGCCCGTATGTCTTGTCAGGGTGTGCAAAAACGCGCCTGTGGTCGCGTTCCAGATACGGAGAGTCGCGTCCTCGCTTACACTTGCTATGGTCCTTCCATTCGGATGGAACGAGACGCTGTAGACAGCACCGGTGTGCCCTGTGAGGGTTTGCAAGTGTTCACCGGTGGTAGCATCCCAGATACGGATGGTTTCATCGTGGCTTGCACTTGCCAACGTTTTGCCATCGGGACGAAAAGAGAGGCTATAGATCCAGCCCGTATGTCCTGTGAGGGTGTGCAGGAGTTCACCCGTGTTGACATCCCAGATATGGATGGTACCATCCAAACGCCCACTACTTGCTAACGTCTTACCATCGGGATGAAACGAGATCTTTTCGATACCAGACACATGTGCTGCCACCGTTTGCAGCAGTTCGCCGGTGTCAACACTCCAAAAACGGATATTGCCATCCGAATGCCCACTTGCCAGCGTTTTGCCATCGGGACGAAAAGAGAGACTACCGACCCCACCATAAATTCCCAGGTGTATTGTAGTTAAACCTTGCACATTCAGTCTGTCGTTGCGTTCAGCTGTACGTTCATCCGCAATAGTGCGAAGGTGCTCGCCTGTGGCAACATCATAGAAACGGATGCTCCCCCAACCGTCACCCGAGCTTGCAATAGCCACGGTCCGTCCATCCGGACTAAAAGAGATATCATATCCTCCGATCGCGATGCGGTGGATATACTCGCGAGTGGCAGCATCCCTATAAAGGCCCCAACGGTCGCTCGCGAGGTGGTGGAGATACTCGCGAGTGACAGCATCCCAAACAACGGCACTACCGTTGCTATCCCTGCTCAGTAGGATCTGTCCGTTCGGGCTAAAATAGACGTTACGGACATAAGCCGCAGCATACATGGTGAGGAGGTCAAGTGCCTCACCTGTCTCGGCATCATAGAGCCAAATACCGATACTACTCGCAACTGCCAAAAGTTTGCCGTCCGGTGAATACGCGGCATCAAATATCCGACCTTTCCCGAGGCGTGCTTTCGCGCCCTCAGGTAACCCAGACTGGAATACATCTTGCGCGAATGTGTTGAGTCCGAAAGTTAGTATGGCGACATGGATCAGTAATATCCGAAAAAATATGTTTATGTTTTTCATTTTATTTCCGAATCAGCATCCTGCGGGTTGCGGTCGTATCGCCAGCGGTGAGTGTGTAGAAATAGAGACCGCTGGCGACAGGTTCGCCGAGCCCGTTCCTGCCATCCCAATACGCGGCACGGCTCTTGTTGTGATAGGTCCCGGCATCTTGAAACCCTAACGGCAAAGCGCGCACGACTTGCCCATCTGTGGCATAGATCGTCACCGTAACCGCTGCGGGGGTTGCCAACTGATACGGCATCCACGTCTCTGGGTTAAACGGGTTCGGATAATTCGGGAGCAGTGCCGTTTCTGCGGGTAAGCTCACTTGCAACGGGGGCGCCAACGGCGTGTCCGTGATTTCAAAACGTGTAATCTCTGTAAAGTCGTGGTAAATATTGTTCCCTGCTTTATCCGAAACGCTTATGCCGATAACACCCCAGACCCCGGGGATGCTGCCAACGGGGAGTCGAAAATCTGTCGTGTATTTCCGAACCACAGTCGGATCGCCTTGAAAATAGAGACCACTTGTGTGGGGATAATTGACCGTCCCGGAATGCCTATAGGAACGTTCACTGCCTAATGGGTCTCTAATAACGATGCCTGCGGACGAATACCCACTTACATCGTCTTTCGCATAAAATTCCACGGTGACATCCGTCTCACCATTCGGTGCATTCGGATTTGTAGGTTTGGCATCGACAGTAATCCTGTTGATATCCAGTGTCGGTGGGGCAGTGTCAGGGGTCTCGGTCTTAATCGTTACTTTCTGAATTTGTTCATCAACGTCCGGTAGGTAAACAGATTTTGCATCGCCGACATAATCCGAAAAACCAACCCATGCAAGTTCATATTCACCCCCGGGTCTATAGTGTGGCAATTGCCATGTTGCTTTCAACTGCCATATATCCCCCTCTACACTGACAAGAGATGCCCTTGAGCCAAAGCCACTGCGATTATTATCCGATCCTTCTACTTCTATCCGAGCATTCTGATAGCTAAGTGCTTTGTCCTCTCGGACGAGGTAGGTGGCTGTTACGTTGTAGTAGTGTTCGTTTTTATCTGTGAATGCGTCTGATACCGACAATGTTGCGGAGTTCGGCACATATTCGGGTTCGTGTAAATCCTCCAACGGATTGTTGATATAGAGTTGGAACCCGAAGGCCGCAGAATTATATCTCGTCAGCCCGTTCGCATCCGTTGTGTTCATGCTCGTGATTGTGTAATACCCTTTACGGCTGTATTTATGAAGTATGCCCCTTCCCCGCAATACATTGCTTTGAGTACCATACGCGTACTCGCCTGCTGCATTTATAGGCGTTAATAGTATAGAAAGCTCGGTACTACGCCCGCGGCCTGCATTGAACATGCGACCCCGGACCCTCCCGATCGTTGAGAGATCCAGATCGTTTTCAGTGTGGGTCTCTATTTCAATCGTGACCTGTTTATCTTCTTCAGGTTCACCCTCCACGGTTACATCAACACGCACGATTTGACCAGGGTAGACGTAATCTGGGTATAGGTTGTAGACAACAAAGGTGAGGTCTTCGCGTATTCGCGAAATATAGCGGGTGCCGTGCATAATCCGATTCTGGACGAATTCATACTTTGCGGGTGATCTGGAGCGGAGTTTATCAGGACTGACAATATAGTAAGCGATGGTTTCTGCCATATCTTCATTCGGGTTTTCACCGTGTGCGTAGTCGGACACAAACTCGGTCTGATTGGTTGTTAGCCATCGCCCGTCTTTCTGATACCAGCCGCCGAGCGCGATCCAGTCTTCTTTGAGTTGATCGTCAAATAGATATGCCCACAAAAAGTGTGCCTTCTCATGTAAAATGACGCGTTGTGTATCGTGAGAAATCCCGTCTTTGAAGGCGAGGTCGGTGAACTCTATATACCCGGCACCCGTGTTTGCGACTGCAGCGGCATTAGGGTTCGTTGGGTGAAGTGTGCCAGGGGCGCGTCTGATGAGATATTTTAATCCGGGTGTTACGTGCATGCCGGATGGGTATTCTTCAAACATCATCATGATTGCCAAGATCTCTTCATAAGTGAATTCTCCGAAACTGCTGGTGGGTTCACCTGTTAAGGCGAGATAATCATGCACATGCACTGTGACACCGTAGTTGTTATGGAGCATATTATCTATGGTGCGGTGATCAATCCCGGATCCCGGTCGGTATGTGGCGAATCTGAGGAGTGCTCGCCAGAGTCGTTTGGAAAAATATCGACCGCGAATGCCGTCTATTTTGGCGACAAACGGGCGCGCATACGTGAACGCTTCCGCTGCAATCGTTATCGTCCGCAGCCCATTCGCTTCCACATCTCCGAGAATAATATCTTGTGGCACGTGCAGATCGCTCAGTATCCAATACGTGGGGTTAGAACCCCCAAATATCCACCAAGTCTCCTCCTTCATATCTTCAATTGCTTGTAGAAGTATGGACGCTTTATCGAAATCCCATTCGGGCGATAGATACACCTTGAAGCGGTCTGCTAATCTGAGGCTCGCGCTATTGGATAGATATGCTTTTTCACCGGTGTCTTCTATCTCTATCTCTATCGGTTCGGGAATAGAGACGGTCTCTTGCCCTGAGGGTGTCTCATCTAATTCCCAGTGATACCTAAAGATTTCTGCGGTACTGATGTCTGTGAACATTGCTAAAAATAGCAGCATTGGCAGTATCAGATACAGATCGGTTTTTTTCATGTTTTCATGCTCCTCTTGAACAATACCTTCTCTAAAAATGGAAGATACGTCATAAGTGGGACTTACGCAAACCGCTTTGTAGGCGGGTTTTGATGAAGAATAAATAAATATTTCGGTAATTGTTACGGATCGCGAGCGTGGGGAAACACCCAAGCAAAAACACTCGCTTCTACCATAAGAGGCTGCTGATGCATTACCGAATTATAGTGACATCTAAAAATAATAAGACACTCCTTGAAAAACGGACGAGGAGACCTCGCCCCTACGAACTGTCTTCTGTTAAAGAAAAAGTGTCTATTTAATTGTCGGTTTTACTATAAATTCTTAAACTTCATGTAACCCCGCCTATTGTGCGTACTATGTAGGGACTCATGAAAAAATGCGTAAGTCCTAACTTAATTCCGTGCTTCAGGCGTAACTTCCAACTTCACCCGTTTTCCGTCGCGTAGAACAACAACTTCGACAGGTTCGCCAATTTTCACAGCGTCAAGTGCGTATGTGTAGTCGTAGATGTTGGTAATCTCCTGTCCGCCAAATTCAATGATGATATCGCCACCCTTTAGACCGGCCTTATCGGCGGGGCCGCCTGCGCGAACACCGGAGAGTTTGACCCCAGTGCCTTCCGTAGTATAGTCGGGGATCGTGCCAAGATATGCACGGAGCGTATCACGACTCCCTTCCTCCGATTGACTCCGTTCAACCCGAACGTACGCCGGACGCTCAGCGGCACTGATTAAGTCTAAAACGATACCGTGTGCGAAGTCTGAAATTCGCTCTATGCCATTAAAGTTAAGCGTCTCTGAGTCGTCCGTTGGTCGGTTATAGTCCTCGTGTCCGCCGGTGAAGAAACTCAGGACCGGTACTTCCTTCGGATAGAAGGCAGTCACATCCGTTGGCAGATACGGATCTTCTTGGAGTGTCAGATTAAAACCGATGGGGATATTCCGCTTTTCAATCAGTTTCGTCCATACGGACGACGAGCCAACACCCTGCAAGATAAGTTTGTTTTCACGGAGTCGTCCGACCATATCAAAATTGACATACGCCGCCACTTTTTCTAAAGGGACAACGGGGTTGTTGACAAAGTGGGTAGATCCAATGAGTCCGAGTTCCTCACCCGACCAGAGCGCGAAGATGATCCCTCTACGAAACTTTTCGGGATATTTCTGATATACTTCACTGAGCTTTGTCGCCAATTCCAATACGACAGCGGTGCCGGAGGCGTTATCATCTGCGCCGTTGTGAATCTGCCCCTCTTCACCCTTCCGAGCGAGTGATCCGATTTCACCGTAGCCGATATGATCGTAGTGCGCGCCGACAATAACGTACTCGGTTTCATCTGTTAATTCCGGTGGTGGGAGAAGCGCGACCACATTCTGATCGGTTTTCTTAACTTTCTCAACGGAAACGACAATCTTGATTTTGACATCGGGCAACGGAAATTGTCCAAGGAAGTGTGGATTTTCGACATCAAGTCCGGATTGAACATCTTTTAGGTTTTTACCAGATGGTGTGAAAAGTGCATTCGCAACGGTATCGCTTATGGATGCGGCGACAATCCCGGAATCCGCGAGGCTACTGTCGAAATCAAGCGGAATCAATTTGCCTGCGTTTGGAGAGTTCGGACCGGCAACGACGAGAAACGCTTTTGCCCCCTGTTCCCGTGCTTGCATCGCTTTGTAGCGGAGTCCAGCATACCGATTGAGTTGCTGACGACGTTCGGGTTCAACCGCTTCAGGAACATAGCGGAGTGCGACAACGATTTTGTCTTTTACGTCCAAACCAGCGTAAGCGTCGTAGCCTTCACCTAACTCGCCAGGGACGGTTAACCCGTATCCGACAAAGACCACCTCACCCTCAACGACTTCATTACGAGAGAAAGAGAGCGGTTGGAAATCGCGTTCTACACTGAATTCCATTACCTCCTCAGAACCGTGCATCTGGCGTGTGATATGAAAGCGGTTTTCCTCAGCTATAATCCGTCTCCCTGCGGTGAATTCAAATTCTTGGAAGTAACTCATCTCATTGCCGATGGGTTTGAGATTAAGTTGTGAGAACTGCGTGGCGATGTGTTCTGCGGCGCGTTTTGCACCATCGGAGCCGGTCATCCTACCTTCCAGTTCGTCCGATGCGAGGAATTCTACTTGCTGCTGGATGCTGATTTTCGTTGTAGTCGGTGGCTCATGCGCATGCGTGACATCCTTTGCCTGCGAGTTGAAAATCGGCATTGGCGCGTTATGAGATATTGGAGCCAAAGAGATTGCTTCGAGTGCGGCCTGGTGATCCCAGTCTGCAAGATAGAGTTGTGATACCTCTTGACTGTTTCGATTCGAGGTCCAGCATAACTGGTTTCCATCAGGCGAAAAGACAGGGAGCCCATCAAATCCGTCGGTTGTGGTAACACGAACCGGTTGGTGTCTACCTCTGCCATCAACGAGATATAACTCAAAATTGGAAAATCCGAGTTTGTTGGAAGCGAAGATAACATAGGCACCACTCGGATGGAAATAGGGTGCCCACGACATACTGTCAAAATCGGTCAACCGTCGGACATTTGAACCGTCTATCCGCATCGTATAGATGTCCGCTTGGCTTCCGTCGGGTGTGAAGTGCCGCCAGACGATGTGTTGCCCATCAGGTGTAAAGAAAGGACCGCCGTCGTACCCCGGTGAGTCTGTCAACTGTATCTGATCGGAACCGTCGGCATTCATGATATAGATTTCGCCGAAATAGGAGGCATCGACTTCCAGCTGCTTTAGGTCCTTAGGGGAGAGTTGGTTTTTAGGATATGCGTCCCGTAGTGAACAAAAAACGATGCGTTTGCCGTCAGGTGAATATGAGGCTTCAGCGTCGTAACCGGGCGCGTTCGTCAGCTGCGTGAGGTTGCTTCCGTCTCGATGTGCCGAGAAGATGTCCATCGCTGCATCGTAATCCCAACTGTAGCGGCGTTCTTTTCCAGATGCTCGGAACTGCAGTTCTTCTTCTTGTTTTGCTTTCGCAAAAGCGTCGTGGTGGGTTGAAGCGTAGAGTACCTCATCGGTCCCCGGACGGAAGAAGGCACAGGTTGTCTTCCCAACACCCGTTGAGACGCGATGCGTATCGCCTGTCAGTAGATTTAGAAGATAAATCTGATAGAACGGGTTATCGGGTTCACGTTCACTTTGGAAGATGAGCGCGTTGCTATCTTCAGAGAAATAGCCCTCTCCCGCACGCTTTCCGTCATAAGTGAGCTGTCGGATATTGCTGAGAAATCGTGGTTTTTCAGCAGCATGGGTCTCTGTTTCGTCTGATGCTGTATGCTGTGCAACAACATCGTCTATTAGGAAGATAGCAAAGCATATTGTGCAGAACAGCCCGATCAATTTGATGCAACGCATCTTAATCCCTCCCCTTTCGGCGTAATTTACATTTTTACAGGTACTGAGCTGCCTTCTGTTTAAGGAACGCGAGACCGTCTGTTGCGAGGCTTTCAGCACTCGGTGCGATGTCGCGCCAGATGCATGTCGCAGCAGCAATTTCTTTCACAGCTGGCGTAAACGATTCAATCACGAGCCATCTGTCGTAGTTAACCTTTGCCAACGCACTAAAAACGCCCTCCCAATCTACAAGTCCCGTGCCGGGAGTTCCACGATCGTTTTCACAACAGTGCATGTGATGCAAGTAATCACCAGTCCCAACAATAGCATCCGCCTGATTTTTTTCTTCAATGTTCATGTGGAATGTGTCCAGATGCACCTTGAAATATGGGCTATCCACCGCTTGACAAAGTTTAACCGCATCCTCAGCGATGTTGACGAAATAGGTTTCAAACCGGTTGAGTGGTTCACTTGCGAGGGTGACACCGTGTTTTCCGCCAAATTCGGCGACCTCTTGTATACCTTCAACGCACCAGTCCCATTCCTGTTCGTTTCTACCGCGCCCCACGAGTTTACCGACAGCACTGTACATCGGTCCAACGAGCGTATCGGCACCTAATTCAGCAATGATCTCGATTGTGCGCTTGAGATAGATTTTTGCGTTCTCTCGAATAGCCGGATCTTCGTCAATCGGATTCCTATCCCCTCCCATGATATTACACCCGATGGTTTCTAAACCGGTATCCTTCAGTAACGCTTGGGTGTAAGGGATGTCCACCGTATCAGGATCAAAAATGGGGATTTCGACACCATCAAAACCCATTTCAGCAACTTTAGGAATCAGGTCTGCAGTTTCTCTGTCGAATTTATCTGCCCAGAGCAATAAATTTACACCAAATTTTGGCATTGTGTGTTGTTCTCCTTGTAGCGTGTGATATTTTTTAGTTTATCACAACTTGCAAAGGGTTTCAAGTTTTTTCCAGAGGCATTCAGTTATTGGTTTTCAAGTGTCAGTTATTGGTAGACACGGTCCATGCGTGTCAATTTAAGAAAAAATAACCGTCGCGGTCCCCAGAAACGGTAGAACCAAGATTCAGTAAGGCAACCAGCAATCAGCAGTCAGAAGTCAAGAGTGAAAAAGGATATTGCAAAGAAGAGATCAATCCTAAGAAAACGGCGAGGTTGGAAACCTCGTCAGCAATGGATTTTGCGTCCGTCTTGTTCTTAACAGGACTTACGCAAACGCCATTTGGAAAGAAAGCGTCCGCTTCGGATTCTGCGAGCGAAACCGTGAAAAGAGAGGTCGCCGAGGCACGGGGACCTCGGCGAACAGACGCTTGTTGCGTAAGTCCTACTTAAGTCGAACTCACATTTTTCTGAGGATCAGATGAAGATGGGAGGGCGTACATACTTCGCTGGACCTTTATAATTTCACCGGCATCTACAAGACGCTTGAGTTCATTTTTTATGGAGCCTGGATGTCCTTCAATCGCATCAATGAGTTGCGCTGTTTTTTTCTCACCATTGGCAAGCATCGAGAAAATCTGGTCACGGAACGGGACACGGAGGCGTTTACCGCCTCTGAACTTCATCAATATCCGATTCGCCTGACTGCTGGAGACTCCCAAGACCTGTTCTACTTTCTCTCTGCCGGATTCAGCAGTGAGATTGTCGCGTTCTGTCTCAAAACGTTCGCGTTCGGCTATGGCTTCAGGGAGTTTGTCCAACCCACCGGCAACCTCAAAATCTTCCCAGTCGAAAAGGAGAGTTTCAGGTCTATCGGTGATGTCGGGGAGCGGCATACCCGTGAGCACTACCACCGTCTTGTTTGACAAACGGTTTAATCCTGTTCGCCCTATAATTTGTGTAAGTAAACCGGTAGCGTTCCGATCATAAACACTTTGGACGCGTTCGTCTTTGTAGCTGCCATATTCCGCTTCTCCCTCATAACAGAGGGGTTTTTCGTCGTTTCCAAACAAAATCTGTGATTGCCGCCAAGCGATACCTGGTGTCCAGTACGGCGCGCCGACTATCCAAATCACATCTGCTGTTTCTAAGGGTGGGTCTAACTCTTCCATCTCTTTGAAACCCGTCACGAGACAGACGTTCTCCTTTGCTATAATGTTCGACGAATGTTGCAATATTGGCGCGCTCGTAATTATCGCATGCTTAACGCTTCGGTCCTTCTCAATTTCCGCCTGGATACCGAGAAAAAAGCGCTGCCCTATTTCAGACATGCCGAGAACACCCCAGTTAGTATCGTAGTCTAAAATCGTTTGTCGCGGATAGATGCCTGTGCGAATCTGAAAAACCTGATTTCCCTTGATCCACGCTGTCGGTTTGATGTGGTGGACCTCAATTTCCTCATCTGGAAACGCCTTGTGGAGATATCGCTCGGAGAACGTTGAGGACATGAACAGAAGACGTTTGACACTCGGATGCAACACCGGTGGCACCCAGAACTGCATGTCGTAGCCAGTCCACAACATCGGTGCATCGGCATCCCGTTTGTAATAGGCAAAGAAACGTGTGAGCTGATGCCAAAATGTCCAGTTCATATTCCGATAGACTGTGGGAAATGCTCTGATATTTTTTACAGTTGTTGTGTTCAAGATGCCCAGCGCAATTGCTTGTGCCATTGACATCGGGATTTTCATGTCCACATTCAACGCAAAAGTATCAAGTTGAGAGATAGATAGCCCTTTTGCTGCGAGCCCATCCACAGCATTAGCGTCCAAAGGAATGCAAGCAGAAGTGCTTTCGTCAAACTCGATGGTAAAGCGAGACAACACCTTTCCGGTTTCATCATCAACAACGTCCCGCTGGACTACTTTACAGGGTATATTGACCTGGCACATTTGCTGTACGAGTGTTTCTGCCTGCCCCTCAAATGCGTGCACCGCTACGCGTATCCGTCCGATAGCATTCCCATCAAGTGCATCTTTGGTTTCCAAAGCATTTAGCAAAGCATTGGCAAAATTCCCTAAGGCACTCCGGTGCCAGTTCACCTGCCACTCTTCTAATATATTTTTTGATATACGACACAGAGGAAACAACCTAAAGTCCTCTGCTTCATCAATGATACAAAGCCTCTCTGTGTCATCTACCTGCTCAAGTATTTCTTCCGCCATATCCGAGTGTTCTGGGTCTAAAAACAGTCTGGCTGGATTAACTATCTGTGCCTTGGCACTTTTTAATGCAGAGAACTGCGACAGATATCCACGCTGCTGACACTCCGTATAGACGGGACACTGCGGACAAATACTTTCGCTCGGATTCTCGCCCTTTTTCTCAAGCACGTTGCACCGCACCGGATCCTCACAGACATTACCATGTTGAAAAGGGTTCGCCATCCGCGCCTCAACGGGTATATCTTTCACCTGTTCCCATAAGTAACTCCGATTTCTCCTGTAAGCAACCGATGGCAAACTTCGCCTTTCAAAGCGTTGTTCGGTTTTTTTTGCTATTGCGGATTTCGCGCTTAAGTTAATTGCCCCACCGTTGCGGAGATATGATTCCGCGGCATAACTCTCCCCTGCCCCCGTTTCGGCAATAAGTCCGAGAACTCGGACATCACGATTGAAAACGCGCTGCATCTGAGCGGCGTTCTCTTCAAGTGTCCCGTAAACCTTGTTTTCGTATTCCGGCTTGCGCAGCACAGGAGACGGACGTTTTATTCCTAACGGACTGAGTTCTCCTTCCCGCACGGCAAGCACCTTATCCGGTACAGGCAATCCAGTAGAAGGGAGCAGTGGCAGAATACCGGTATCGTCCCAGATATCTGTTATGTGTGTCGCTTCCGTCGGTAGTCCGGCATCAGATGTAGATGCGCGAACCCATACAGCACCCTCTTGCTCCCATAGCAAAACGTGTCCATCGCCAACGTTGCTGCCAGGTGAGGTCCAGTAGTAAACACCATCTTCTTCTTGGAGATAAGAAAACTCACGTTTCAAAAACGCCTCTTTTGCGAGATTAAGATTGTGCGAACCGAGGAATGCTGGCACAACAGGCGCAGCTTGAGCGGTGGGTTCCGATTGTTCTTTTCCAAGCGGTGCAGGTTCGTGAAGTGCAGCACGAAGTGTATCAATGGTGGCAAAGAGGACCTCTTTGGCAATCGTAGGCGGATCTAACAGATTTCCAACCAATATCTCATGACGCGCATCCCACTGGCTATACTCTTCTTCCCCCAGGATTTCAAGGTACACATCCCGATGGTATGGATTTTCTGCTGTCGGTGTGTGTTTATAGATATACTGCTTCGCTTCATCAGTATTGGGATGCAGGTAATCCTGTACTCTACAAGAGAAACGGATCCCTCCGGATTTTGACAACGTCAATAGTGGATTCGCAACGGCGTTGGTGAGTGCCTCAATACAGAGAAGAACGGCATCGGGCGCAGCAGAAATGGTGTCATACTTAAACTCAATGTCGTGCCATTGTGCGTTATCACGTTCTGAAGGCGTGCCGGTATACACCTGAATTCCCCATGATTTGTGCCATAGTGAGCTATTCCAGTCTTCTGTGCCTTGTCGTTTCAAGAACCGCTCACCCCCAAAACCCCTCGGACCGTGATCGTGCTCAGGTGCGCCTCCTATCGGCATAAAGGAGATGTCTGCCTGCTCAAGTTCATAGAGCCTCATAGGATATCTCCACGCGCAATAGACCGTAAAATGGTAAGGCAGACCTTTGTACAGCGCAGGTGTCACGATTGTCTTTCGCTGATGACGAAGTGGCTTTTCGTGTCGTTGATGACAACGCTGAATAATATCTTTTAAGGCGTTCATAATTTATTTCCAAGTAGATGGTTCATCAAAATATTCGGGCAGGATACCCCTTGCTTTAGCTGGGGGCGGAATGCCCGCTTCTATAATTAAAGTTTAGTTTTTTTAGGACTTTGAAGTCCATTTGTTTTGCACCTGTTGTGAGTCGTTTTCCATCTAAACTGTAGAGAGCAAAGAAACCTTTGGCGTTGATCCCTGCTAACCTTGTTAATCCGTATTTGATATGCTTAACAAGTGTGTTCTTTACCAAACCCTCACATAGCACAGTGCCGCCATATCTTGAACGAATGCCCCCCTTTTTGTATTGTTCTCTATGCAGATTACGTCTTGCTATAGGTATCGGTGATATACACATCACTTCTTTGTTGTCTACACTGCTGTCGCCCCCGACAGTATAATGTGCCAAGCACCAACTATCGACACAATGTGCATCAAACCCTTCAGACAACTTCTTCGATGACTTCTTGAGTCGGAGTTTATCACGAATCTCTTTAGTTTCGTAGCCCTGAAGCAGCAGTAGCTCCCACCGTTTTTCGATTTCGCTATAGAACCACTGTTTTCCAACTTCAAGTGGACTAAAAGAGGTATTCCACTTCTTGGCATGTTCTATCGTTCTTGCTTTGATGTCCTCAACACATACATGCGTCACAGGGAACAGTTTTGAGAACCAATCAAGGATGCGAAGTTTCCAGTCCCATCGTGCGCGGGTGCCAGCAGGCATACGCACTTTGTTCGCAAGACGGTTCGTTCTGTTTTTTCGGTTCGGACACTTCCGTGAACGTCTACTTCTCCGCAACTCGCGACGTTTTTCAACTTTCTTACTGACTCCGCTGTGAGCATCGGCTTGCACATTCAAATAGGTGTGTGCTTCCGATTTGACGGTAAAGCCCTCTTTCTTACTACCCGGATCAACCCCGACAGCTATCTCTTGTGTATCCCTATCAGACGGTTCTTTGTTGAGACGGATACAATATATGCCATTATTTGAGTAGGGTGTTGCTTCGCCACGCTTGACGAGTTTCCTCGCCCGTGCGGCGTGCATAGGCATCAGTGGCTGTCCGTCTTTGGTTTTAACAGGCACAAACATAAGTTTGTATTCTCCCTTACGGGGTATATGTTGCCCCTTCCAGATCACAGTATCCAAGAGGAATCGGACTTGGGGAGCATCCGAAACATCGTTCTAACTGCCACGCCAAGATACTGCGATATCTTACTGTAGTCAACGGTTTAACTTGTGGAGTGGACGTTTGGCGGACGCTTCGCACAAGCCCCCGAATTTATTCGGGGGTTATTGACTCTTCGCGTAAGTTTTGTAGTGCAAACTGTCAGTCTACGGGTTACCAAACGCAATTTAACAGGATTTTGCGACACCTTAAAGTCATATAATATCCCAAATTCATTTTTTTGTCAAGTTTTACAGAAAAATATGATTTCAAAATAAACGGCAATCCGCATTATTCAAGGAAAATGAGGTTTGAACACTCTTGGTCTTTTAGGTGGCAACTTGGATTAGAATAACCCAATGAGTTTCAGGAATTAAAACTATAGTAAAATCTACAATTATTTGGACATTGTAGGGCGAGATTAGGAAACTTTGCCAGCGGGGATAGGGCAAACTACCTTGTTTTTGTCCAATAAGTGTAGGAAACCATACTCGCTCTAATCACGCACAAACCTACACACGCATTGAGAAAACAACACCTCAAAAGGTGGCAAAGAACTTCTACACACCTTTGAGAGAAAAAGGAAACCAAAACCACGATTTTTATCGCTTTTCCGGCACCAAAGAGTCCTTGAAAAAGTTGATGTCCAGTTATGATAAGGGTTTCAAAGGTAGGCTGTTGTGATTTGAGACCTTTTAACCCCTCTTGAAAGCAGATACGGACTCGGATTGATAGCCTTTCATTGATCAACTGGATCCCCATGTGCTTGGACGAAAACAAGGAAACTACCACCCCGTTACTGAGAACGGGGAAGGGCATCTATCATCGAACTCACGTTAAAGTAGTGGTGATCTTTATGTAGCGATACCTTTTCCTGTAGTGTGGTTTGAAATTGTGTTTTGATGCATAATTTTCAACACCACACTTACCGGAAATTGCCTGAGTTAAACAGGTATTTCGGTGCCAACACCGTTAGAGACACACCGCGAGCGATCAAAAGCAGTGTCAACGCACCCCACAAGCCATGATTGCCAAAAGGTATTAGCAGATAGACTGCACTAAGAAAGAGTAGTGTGGACAGAATCATAGCATTCCGCATTGCCTTAGAAGCAGTTGCCCCCAGATAAATACCGTCCCAAATGTAGGCAGCAACGTTGACTACAGGCGCAATGATTATCCAGATAAGATAAGGTTTTGCTTGTTCAACAAGCGGCATCTGATCTGTGAAGAGATGGAGTAGCCGTTCTCCAAAGACGACGAGAATTATCATAATCATACCGGCGAACAGAAATGCCCAAAAGAAGATGAGACGGGTTGTCCGTTTAAGATTTTGCAAATCCTGCGCGCCTTTGTATTTGCCAATCATGCTCTCCGCTGCGAAAGCGAACCCATCAATTGCATAGGACAATAAATTAACATATTGTAGCAGAATAGTGTTAATTGCGAGGAAGGTATTACTTAAAGCCGCGGATTTCGCTGTGAAATAGGCATGGCTGAACACCAGACAGAGTGTACGGATGAAGATGTCGTTGCTAATGCTCAGGAACCGCTTAAGCTTAGGAAATGCCAAGACTTCTCGGATATTCCATGATGTCACGAGGCTTCGATAGCGCATGAAAAAGAGTGCGCTTGCCAAAACAAGCCCAACATACTGTGCGATAACAGTTGCTAAAGCAACCCCTTCTACCTTCATACCGAACATCCGCACAAATACCAAGTTCAGGACAATATTGACAAGGTTCACCACAATCGTCAATAGCATCGGATAGCGGGCATTCTGTAACCCCAAAAAGACCCCGTGAATTGCGTGCAGGCACAATGTCGCTGGCGCGGCATAGATACGGATATGAAAATAGGATCGGGCATGGTGTTCTACTTCAGGACTCGCATCAATAAGCAGGAAACTGAGATCCATAAGCGACCATTGGAAGATAAAGAGTAGCAGACTTGATATGATGCCGATGAAAGTCGCTTGGAGCAGTAAGCGTCCGCATTCGCGGATGTCGTTTTCTCCGAAGGCTTGTGCAGTCAATCCGGTTGTTGCCATCCTGAGAAACCCAAATCCCCAATAGATAAAACTGAAGATAACCCCACCGATGCCGACTGCACCGAGATAATATTCGGGCTCCAACCGTCCCATCAAAGCGGTGTCCATTGCACCTAAAAGCGGGATAGAAAAATTGCTAATAATATTGGGAAGTGCAAGTCGATAGATTTGCTTGCTAATATTTTCAGGGTTATGCATAGAGAAGTCCGTTCTATTTCTGGCTTAGAGTCTATCCGAAATTACAATGAAAATCAAGGGATATTTCATAGAAGCCTTCAGCAGTCAGTTGTCAGCAGTCAGAGGGATGGTTTTCAGCTTTCAATTATCGGTTGTCAGTTAGAGAAGTCGCGACCGGGAGGTCACTCCTACAGCCAGCCGATTGAAGAAAACCTACCTACGATGCCACAAATATTAAAACCTGACTATACATGTTAGGATTTGTGTTGCTTTACATTTTTCTTTGTAATTTAGCGTGAAATTTAGTATACTATTAAACAATGAAAGATTGGTGCTATGCGTTTGCCGCCAAATCGGTTGGATTCTGCGTATCTCGGATGCCGCGTCCCATAGCCCTCGCTATCGGCGGAGGGTTGGGAACGCTTGTATTTTGGATCGCGTCCCAATATAGAGCATTGGCGTGTGAACATTTACGGTGTAGTTTGACGCTCTCGGATGAACGCTGTGCCAGAACAATCGCTAAACAGTGCTTCCAACATCTCGGCAAGACTGTCGTAGAGTTTATGCGGTTTCCTCGTTTGGGGAGCAAGCAAATCCAGCGATACGTCACTTTTGAAGGGATTGAGCATGTGGAGCAGGCACTCGCGCAAGGAAAAGGCGCGATTATTTTAACAGGGCATTTCGGGAATTGGGAACTTCTCGCCGCCAGTATTTCTGCCACAGTTGCTCCGCTGACCCCTATTGTCCGTGAGTTGCGTTCTCCGCGTTTAAACGCCTTGGTCTCGGATTACCGAGAGAAAGCCGGTTATGCAACTATTGACCGAGATACAGGGATACGTCAAGCACTTCAATGCCTCAGACGCAATGAATTGCTCGGCATCGTCGCCGATGTTGATACGACTGTCAGCGGCGTTTTTGTTGATTTTTTTGGCAGGCGTGCCTATACACCGTATAGTCCGGTTGCTATTGCCCTCAAAACAGGTGCGGCAATACTACCAACGTTCATTATCCGTCAACCCGACGGTTCGCATCGCGCAATCATCGAACCACCTTTGGCGTTGAAACGGACGAGCACGAAAGAGAAAGACCTTGTTGTCAATACACAGAAATTCACGAAAATTATTGAATCCTATATCCGACAGTATCCAGCGCAATGGATTTGGATGCATCGACGGTGGAAAACACAGAATTAGCTGCATTTTCATAGGGTTGTTTGTGTGCCTGCTGCTCTGTGTAACGTGTTGTAGGAGCACAGAAACTCCAGTCAGTGCGCCGGATGATGCTGTAGAAGCAGTCCCAACGCAGAAACTGGACAGGTTTTCTACGCAACACACTGAGGCAGGTGTCCTCAAATGGACGCTTGTCGGGGATACTTCAACATTCCACGGAAGTTATATTGACGTGGAAAATCCGACTGTTCAGATTTTTGAAGATGGTGTTGTTTCTATCACCTTGAGTAGCCAGAAAGGCAAACAATTTCTCAATGGCACTAAGAAGGACAGTCTGCACCTGACAGGGAATGTCGTCGGTGTCAGTAAAGATGGCAAACTCTTTACGGAGATACTCCATTGGCAGAACCTCGCAGGTAGGTTGTATGCTCCCGATGAAGCCACACTCGTACGTGGAGATTCTACCTGGGTCGGAACAGAAATGTTAGCGAATCCGACGCTTGAAACTGTAAAAATGAAAAATAATCGATTTAAACTTTATCCTAAAGATGAGAAAACACATGAACATCATAAAACCCCGATTGAACCAGAGTAGCCGTGAACGCAGATCTCAGCTCCACAAATTTTGTGATTTTTGTGCGTACGCCGGTTTTCTAATACTCCTTGTCTGCCTTGCCTCTCTAACGCTGAGTGCGGAGGATACAGAAACGGACGAGGGTTCTTCAGCCACTAAGAGTGTGGATACTCAAGCAGCAGAGAACACCGTACAGAAGGCTGCCCCTGCTGAAAATACGGGTGTCCCGGTAGAAACGAGTAAGGAAACAATCACCGGTACCTCGGAAAGAATGGAGAGATATGATAAGGAAGGTATAACGGTTCTTATCGACGAAGCCAAGACGGTCCGGTATAATGCACAAGGTGTTGAGATCGGGTTTCTCAACGCTGATAAAATTACCATGAAGAGTGACCTTGAAACTCGAACCACAACAGAAATTATTGCTGAGGGCAATGTAGAAATCCGAGATCAAGCTATCTTCGCTACTTGTGACCATGCTATCATGAACAATCTGACGAATACTATCGTTCTTAAAGAGAACGTCGTCGTCTTACAAGACAAAGATCGGCTCGAAACTAAGCTTTTCACTTTCAATCGGACAACAGGTAAACAGACTGGCGAAGGTGGCGTTAAATTCAAGGTTAGCGTTACACAAGCGGCACCGGTAAGTCCAGAGACAGATGAGAATACCGAAAGCGGTGAGGAGTCGGGCGAAGAAAAAACTGACGCAGCTGCTCCTGAGAAAACAGAAACTAAGACTGAAGAAGGCAAAAAAGACGCAGATGCCGAGACGGGTAATGCTGACGCGGACGCGGAAGAAAAATCTGATGCTGAGGCAGGAAACTCTGAAGATGTGGACTCGGAAGAAGAGACGGATACGGACACTGAAAATCCCGATGACACAGAACCAGACGCTGAAACGGATGAATCTGAGAACAATTAAGCGATTGTGTAATCCGAGGGGTTCGTGTTTTTCCTAAACCTTTTTGTCAACGCTTTGCACGATGGATACGTTATTTAGTCTTAAGGCATTATGGATTTCGTTAGGTTTCTTCGGATGCAACGGAAAGTGCGGTCATCTTGAGGGATAAAAAATAAATAGGAACGAAATTGTGTTATTAAACGTACAATTTGTCGTTACTTTAATCAGATTGACGCAATTTGTCAATCATAATGAGACACCATATAAAAATCGTGGCAACAGAATTACAAGCACATAGACTCGTAAAACGCTATACAAGAAACGGTCCTATTGTTGTGAATGAGGTGAGTCTATCGGTACAGCAAGGCGAAGTCGTCGGATTGCTCGGTCCCAACGGTGCTGGCAAATCAACGACGTTCTACATGGTAGTAGGACTGATTCGCCCCAATTCGGGCAGAATTACGTATGCCGATAAAGATATTACCTTCTATCCGATGTATAGGCGGGCCCGGCTCGGCATCGGTTATCTGGCGCAAGAGACATCAATTTTCCGTAAACTGACGGTTCAACAGAACATTGAAGCGATTCTTGAGGCACAAGGGACACCCAAATCCGAACGCGGACCTCGTATCCATGAACTGACAGACGAGCTCGGCATCTCAAACCTGTTACCGCGCAAGGCATACACACTATCTGGGGGTGAGTGTCGCCGAGCGGAGATAGCGCGAGCCCTTGCAGCCCAACCCGATTTCATTTTGCTCGATGAACCGCTTTCTGGAATAGATCCCATTGCTGTCGCAGACATTAAGCAGCTCATCTTGCATTTACGCGACCGCAACTTAGGGGTGCTCATTACCGACCACAACGCTGCTGAAACGCTTGACATTGTTGACAGGGCATATATCATTGTCGATGGAAAGATCACTCTCGCTGGAACACCTACAGAACTCGTTAACAATCCAACAGCGAGAGACCTCTATTTTGGACACAATTTCTCCTATCGGGTAGAGTAGCAACGCTGCACCAACACCGGAGGAGACGCATGAAATGTACAAAGCGCAACTTACCCAGACCCCTCAGCTGACGCAAAAAACGTCTATCACACCCAGGTTACAGCAGGCACTTAAAGTGCTGAATATGCCGCTGCAAGAGCTAACACATTTCATTCGTCAGGAACTTGAGCAGAATCCATTTCTTGAACTTGAAGACGATGATGAAGTGGTACCCGACCTTGTAGAATTAGATCCAGCTTCTGAATGGAACGAATCTGAAGGTAGTCCTAATCAGGAAGATACTGCTGTTGATATTGATTGGGAAACGGCTTTTGAGGACCGCGTGTCCCTCAGCGAACGAATGAATTCGAGACACTCAGACACTGATGAACCTCCCCCGGATGTGGTGTATGAGTGCTCACTGCACGATCACCTTGCTGAGCAGCTATACCTTGTATCTGCCGACATTATCGGAACAGAGACGGAACGCGCTATTGCGGAATACATTCTCGGAAACCTGAACGACGATGGGAAACTCGAATTCAAACTGTTTCAAATTCCGTGCGAATATTTAACTGCATTGAATTCAGGCGAGATCTCAGCAGAATTACACACTATTATTCAGAAAGGGTTGCAAACCGGAATGGGTAATAGTAATGTCAAGTTCTCAAAGACCGCTACAATCGCAAGGAAAAAGAAAACGCACACACCCACCGAAAATGAAGCGGCACCCATAAACTGCACATGGCAAATTAGTGACCCAGACAACAACAGGACTTATACCATTATATACGAACGTACACCGTGGAATTGCAAACCCGTCCTGAATTTTTATCAACTCACATTGGAAGATATCGCCGAAACGGTTGGATGTGAAACAGTGCTCGTTGAAACGGTGCTTCGCGAGATACAAGACAACTTTGAACCCGTAGGCATCGCACATCGAGATACAAGAGAGGCGTTGCTCATCCAGATACGCAATCAGAAGCCAGAAGATATACACGCAGTAGACGGGCTCTTCGGGGTAGAGCCGTCGCAGTGTGAAGGTCCCCAGAATAAAAAGCAGTCTGTACAATTTCTTGCCCTTGCTCAAAAGATTATCGAAAACCACTTTGACGCTTTTCTCAATCAGCGATGGAGTCGCATCACGGAAGCGCTGAAAGTTGACATCACGGTTATTGATGCCGTCGTCAAGTGGATAGGAAAACTGTCGCCTTATCCAGGTCGATACTTCACCGACCCAGCGACGCAATCCCTCAAGAGGAGCCCGCGGACAGACACCATTACACCAGATGTGGAGATACAATACCTCAATGGCAAATATCAGGCTATTTCTGTGGACGGTTATATCCCGCGTTTACAGATAAATCCTTACTATCTCAATCTAATGCGGAATCGGCAAGATACGCTTGATGCTGAGGCAAAGGAATGGGTCGAAAAACGCTATCGCGATGCATCAAATTTGCTCAGCAGCCTTGCACAGCGCGGTAGCACAATCGCCCGAGTCACCGAGGCGATTTTTGAGGTGCAAACGGGATTCCTAACAGAAGGGGTTAAAAGTATCAAACCTTTAACACTGAGAACGATAGCTGAAAAAATAGGAGTCCACGAATCAACTGTCAGCCGAGTAACAAGCAATAAATACGTGCAAACGCCACATGGCATGTATCCGCTACGGTTTTTCTTTAGTAATGAATTGGCAACGACACAAGGCGAGGCGATCTCTGCCAAACAAGTGAAAAACCTCGTTCAAGAGATGGTTGAGGTGGAGACACCGACCAAACCGCTCAGTGATCAGGCGATCAGTAATGCCTTGAAAGCAAAAGGTATCCTATTAGCAAGGCGGACTGTTCAGAAATATCGTGACGAATTAGGCATTCCGACATCACGTGAAAGATCTACTGCCCAGGCTGGGAGTAGGCATCGCACTAATTGATTGATTGAATTTCCGACGAGAGTGGATGCGTTTTCGGGACTATTAATATTAAGGGTTGCTTGCCTTGAACCTTGTTCCGTCATATATAAAAGAAGGGAGAATCGAGATGAAAGTAACGTATTCCGGACATAACCTAAAAATCACTGATGATATTCATGCGTACATCCTAAAACGTGCCGACAAAATTGAAGCCCGTTTCGGAGATATGCAGGAGCTGAACGTCGTCCTCAAATCCGAGAAGCATCGGTTTGACGCGGAGATGATAGTGACAGCACCACGCGTATCGTTTTATGCGAAAAGTGAAACGCATGAGATCCTCTCGGCATTAGATACTGTAGCAGATAAGATTATGAGTCAGATCCGTCGTTACAAGGATAGAGTAAAAGACCGACGGCATAATGCACCACATCGCGAAGTGGTAGCACAACTCAATCCCGACGACGCGGAAACCGCAGCAGAGTTTGATAGCACTGATGCGCCTGTCATCGTAGCAACGCAAGAGAAATTCGCATCGAAACCGCTGACGGTCGCGGAAGCCGCAACGGAACTTCAAGCGTCAAATGCGGTATTCCTGTTGTTTTTAAACGCGGAAACTCGGCAGGTAAATCTACTTTATGAAATGGAGCAGGGGACGTACGGATGGGTAGAGCCTCTTTTTGGTTAATGGCACATTTTACAAGTTTCCAGTTTTGCGCCCCAGTTCTGCGCTAAGTAAGGTCTGAGAAAATATGACGAATCTTCCAAAAATCTATGCCCCTCAAGAAATTGAGGGGAAATGGTACCAATTTTGGCAAAAAAATGACTACTTCCACGCGGCGGCGACCTCCGACAAGCAGGCTTACGCAATTGTGATTCCGCCGCCGAATATCACAGGTAGCCTGCACATCGGACACGCACTTGATAATACACTTCAAGATTGCCTTATCCGGTGGCGGCGCATGCAAGGGTATAACACGCTCTGGATGCCCGGTACGGACCACGCCGGTATTGTTACTGAACTGATCATGGAGCGAAAGCTCGCTGAGGAAGGTACAAGTCGAATTGAACTCGGCAGGGAAAAATTCACCGAACGGATGTGGCAATGGAAAGTAGAATCTGCTGGCTATATCGTCTCACAACTTCAACAACTCGGTTGCTCTTGTGATTGGGCGCGTGAGCGTTTCACTCTTGATGAAGGGCTCTCGAAAGCCGTTCGCACCGCCTTTGTCAAACTCTATAATCAGGGACTCATCTATCGCGACACCTACATGGTCAATTGGTGCCCCGAGTGTAACACGGCTATCAGTAACCTTGAAGTGGAACCCATTGAGGTAGACGGCAACTTTTACCACATTCGCTATCCTGTGAAAGACAGTGATGTTGTCCTTGAAATCGCTACGACGCGTCCAGAGACAATGTTGGGCGATACTGCTGTCGCCGTCCATCCCGACGACGAGCGGTATCAGCATGTTATTGGAAAGACAGCACACCTACCGTTCTGTGACAGGGACATCCCGATAATCGCCGATGCGTATGTAGATAGAGAATTTGGGACCGGTGCCTTGAAAGTAACACCCGCGCACGATCCTAACGATTATGAAATCGGCTTACGGCACGAACTCGAACAACGTACGATCTTCACGCAAGATGGACATATAAGCGAAGATGCACCCGAAAAATACGTCGGTTTATCTCGATGGGATTGTCGCAAACGGGTCGTGGAAGATTTGGAGAACTTGGATTATCTCGTCAAAATTGTGCCGCATCGGCACGCTGTTGGTCATCACGACCGGTGTGGCACAATTGTTGAGCCTGCTATATCATTGCAATGGTTCATGAATGTCCGACCGCTCGCACAACGCGCCATAGAAGCGACCCAAAAAGGCGAAGTCCGGTTCATTCCGGAACGCGAAACCGATCGTTTCTACCACTGGATGGAAATTATCGAACCTTGGCCGATCTCACGTCAGCGTTGGTGGGGACATCGACTCCCGATATGGTACTGTAATGCATGCGATGCAGTTACTGCTGCAATGGAAACGCCACAGCGATGCGAGTGTGGTGCCTCAGATTTCCATCAAGATGAAGATGTCCTTGACACATGGTTCAGTTCCGGGTTGTGGCCCTTCTCCACTATGGGCTGGCCAGAAGAGACGGAAGAACTGAAAACTTTTTATCCGACCTCTGTTCTTGTGTCGGGTTGGGACATTCTTTTCTTCTGGGTATCGAGAATGATAATGTTAGGACTCGGATGTATGGACGAGGTGCCGTTCCGAACCGTCTATTTGCACGGGCTTGTCGCCGACGAAAAGGGACAAAAGATGAGCAAATCGAAAGGAAACAGCATTGATCCGTTAGAGACAATCGACACTTACGGGACGGATGCATTCCGCTTCGCTCTCGCAAACGCAAGCACACCAAACCCTTATGTCTCGCTCCCGGAATCGCAGATTGAATCAGGTAGACGTTTCGCCAATAAAATCTGGAACGCTGCCCGGTTCATCTTTATGAATTTAGAGAAGCATCCTATCCCTGCAGGTGTGAAGGCGGTGGAAACCGAACAGGAACCGCTTGAAATAATGTGGATACGGAGCCGCCTCAGCCATACTATTAAAACAACAACCGAAGCCCTCGAAAACTTCCGCTTCCACGACGCCGCACAAACGCTTTATGCTTTCCTCTGGCATGAATTCTGTGATTGGTATCTCGAATTCGCCAAACAGCGGATCGCTCAAAATAAACCAGAGGCACTTTGGGTAGCTACGGACGTTTTGGAACAGACAATGCGGCTCCTCCACCCACTCATGCCCTTCCTAACCGAGGAAATTTGGCAACAACTTCTACTGAATGGAGCCGGTACTATCTCTCAAGGCAACACTTCTGTAACAATCGCCCCTTGGCCGGAATCGAAAGGCGAGAATTCGACAGCAGAAGCCACTATGGCAACACTTATGGAAGTCATTGAGAGCATCAGGAGCGTCCGAGGCGAGTTGAACGTTCCGATTGGTGCGTCCGTAGAAGTCCATATCCAATCACCCAACAGCGAAGTGCGCGAACGCCTTGAAACGTACTTGGCACAGTACTTGCCTGCGTTTACACGTGTAGCAGGTATCACTATCGCTGAATCTCTGCAAAAACCCCCTGCCTCCGCTGAAGCGGTTATCGGAGAACTCGCTATCTATATTCCGCTTGCCGATGTCATAGACCTTGATGCTGAACACGCAAGGCTTAGCAAACGTCATCAACAGGCAACGAAGGACGTAGTGTCGGCACAAAAGACATTAGATAATCCGAATTTCGTTCAGCGGGCGCCGGAAAAAGTCGTTTTCCAAAAGAGAACACAACTTGAACGTCTGCTGATGGAACAGGAAAAATTAGCGCGGAGTCTCGCTATGCTTACCGAATCAGGAGGTGAAATTTGATCTTCAACTTGACTGACATAAAACGTTAAAGCACGAGTTGATAATCAAAGTTGATATGCAACCTGAGAAACCAGCGAATTTTACTCTTAATAATGACAAGTGCTTTGTTTGCGGTATGGAAAACCCATTCGGCTTGCAAGTTCATCCTGAAATTAGTGATGCGGGGGCATCGGTTCGTATTGAATGTACACCCCCCGAGCACTTGCAAGGTTGGGCAGACATTCTACATGGTGGTATCCTTAGCACCCTTTTAGATGAAGCGATTACCTACGTTGGAATAAGTACCTTTGATCAACATGCGGTAACAGCACAACTCGAAGTCCGCTTTCGCAATCCAGCACCAACGGGTGTGAAACTCTTTGTTTCTGCTGAGCGTATTAAGGTTTCCAAGAGGTTAGTGGAAGCAAAAGCAGAGGTTACGCTGAGTGATGGTACGCTCATTGCGACTGGCACCGGAAAAGTGGTGCCGGTCAGTGAAAGTTTTGCACCGAAGGTGCCGGCTCAGTAGAAAAGTCCACTGTCGCTCACAAGACTTGAAGTCTCGCTTGTTCTACAAAGGACGTAGCGGACTCCTAATGCAAGGTTCCTGTTTTAGAAAGAATTTATGGAAAATCCAACATCTGCGATGAATCCAGAGGCGCATTTGAGTTGGGACACCGATGTTCTTATCATCGGTAGCGGTGCTGCTGGGTTACGCGCTGCCCTCGCTGCGAGTGAGCACGCGAATGTGACGTTAATTACCAAAACTACATTGGCAGAGAGCAACACGCACTATGCCCAAGGCGGGATCGCTGTTGCCATGAATCTTGATGATACGATTGCGCTGCACATAAAAGATACCTGTGATGCGGGTGCCGGTTTCTGCAATGTGGAAGCGGTTGAGATGATGGTATCTGAAGGCATCCCACGCGTCAAGGAACTGTTAGACTGGGGCGCGAACTTCGATTGGGAAGGAACGCTGCCCCGCTTTACACAAGAAGCCGCCCACAGCCGCCGTCGGATTGTACATAAAGGGGACGCAACGGGGCGTGAAACGACGGATGTCCTTATCCAACGCGTGCTAAACACGGAACGTATCCACGTCCTGCAAAACACGTTCGTCATTGATTTACTGACGGACGCGGATGTCAAGTTAGGGAACGAGGATGCTGCTGCATGCTATGGCGTTACTGCGATTGTAGAAGAACAGATCGTCTGTATTCGCGCCAAAGCCACAATTCTCGCGACTGGCGGGCTTGGGCGGATCTACCCGTGTACGTCTAACCCAAAAGTAGCAACTGGCGACGGATTCGCCGCAGCATGGCGTGCCGGATGCGAAATGATAGATATGGAATTCGTCCAATTTCACCCAACAACGCTCTTCTTGGACGGGGCACCTAACTTTTTGATCTCAGAAGCGGTTAGAGGTGAAGGCGGCAAACTCTTGAGCATTCGTGGTGAACGCTTCATGGAGAAATACCACGAGAAAGGCGAACTTGCCCCACGTGATGTTGTGAGCCGTGCCATTCAAAGCGAGATGGATTTGACAGGGTTCCCGTGCGTTTTCCTTGATATTACCGATAAACCCGAAGACTTTATTCTTGAACGATTTCCGACCATCTCTGATACCACAAAACGCTACGGCCTCAATATTAACATGGACTTAATCCCCGTCCGTCCTGGCGCACACTTTATGATGGGCGGCATCCGCACAAATACGGATACACAAACGAGCCTCAAAGGGCTTTATGCTTGTGGAGAAGTGGCATGCACGGGGGTCCACGGTGCCAATCGTTTGGCGAGTAACTCTCTTCTTGAATGCCTCGTCTACGGGGCTCGCGCTGGCACAAACGCCGCAACATTTGCCGAATCACAGCCTTCTCAGCCTCCTGCCATACCGATTCCCAGTAGTAACGTGCGGACATCTCTTGCTGCGCCTGCTGATGCGTCAGACAATGCGCATACAGAATCGATCAAGGAGGTCATCCGGGAGACACTCTGGGAGAATGTTAGCATCGAACGAAACGGCGAGGGTTTACAAGAAACCCTCGCCGAATTGCAAGACTTAATGGTAAGTTTAGGAAACATGCTATCAAGTCCAGAAGTTACAGATGTAGCGGCGGTAGAAACAGTTAATATGCTCAACGTCGCCTTGATGATAACGGGGTCTGCACTTGCCCGAACAGAGAGCCGGGGTGCCCATTACCGCACCGATTTTCCGACACAAGATGATGCCGAATGGCAGCGTCGTATTCTCATTACACGTGACAATCCACCGGAAGCGATTTCCTTGTAATACCCAATTAACTTGATTAGAAGTTTTTTGATCAAGTCAGCATTGCGAGGCACAGGGACCTCGCGCTACAAATGGGGTTAATTGGGTATAATACCCAATTAACTTGATTAGAAGTTTTTTGATCAAGTCAGCATTGTGAGGCACAGGGACCTCGCGCTACAAATGGGGTTAATTGGGTATAATACCCAATTAACTTGATTAGAAGTTTTTTGATCAAGTCAGCATTGCGAGGCACAGGGACCTCGCGCTACAAATGGGGTTAATTGGGTATAAGATTGTAACTATCGGTGGTCAAAAGCCCTCTAATCGCTTTTGCCCGATCTCCGTTGCTGAATTGACTGCGGGCGGTTCGTCCGTTTTCTGATAAATCTCTACATAGTTATCGTAACTGTCGATAACCTTCTTAATATGAAGTCTCGTTTCTCGGATCGTAATTTTCTCAACAAATTCGTCAATATCCTTAATATTTTTCGTTGACACCCATCGCTCCATCCGTCCGGGACCGCCATTATACGCGCCGATTACCAGCATCGCATTGCCATCAAACCACGAGTTGAGTTCGCCGATATACTTCGCCCCCATCCGAATATTAATATCGGGTTGCTTGAGCATTGAGGTACGGAAACGTCGGATCTTGAGTTTCTGGGCGAGTTCTCTTCCAGTAGCAGGCATAATCTGCATGAGTCCAATCGCACCTGCCCAACTCACAGCTTCGGCGTTATATCGGCTCTCTTCCAGAATCATAGCGGTAATTAAGAAAGTATCAACGTTATACATCTTGGCATACTTCTCAACAGTGTTGGCATAGTAGAGCGGGTAGAGTTTGTGTTGGAGTTTCTCCAAATCCGCGCGTGTCGCATTTGCGAAAGCGGGACTCTCAAGCGACTTTTCAGTTACCTTCCGCGCTTTATCGTACATAGCGAGCCCTTCATAACACGCAATCAAATCATGAAAACATTTCTGCTCAGGGAGCGAAGTTGTGTTAATGTGGTGATCCAATTGGGGGATAGCGTCTTCATAAAGTCTAAGTTCCATTAACACCTGCACTTGTGGCGGACACGCCTGACGCTCCGGTAATTCCGCATCTTGGACGGCTTTCGGTTCCAATTCTGAGCCATCAGTTCCCAAAATTGCCTTTGCCCTTGCGGAGTAGTACCAATATCGCGCCTCTGCCACTTCCTTGTATAGCTTCTGTGCGAGCGCGGGCTTGTTCTGGCGTTCACGTATCTTCGCCATCCAAAAATGTGCACCCATTGCATAGCGGTTTCCGGGGAAGTGTTCCTTCAAACCTTTGAAAGCGTTGTAACTCTCTTCATAGCGACGCTCGTCAAAACGCTGCCAACCCGTCCGCCATGCTGCCACGTCCGCATAAGGACTCTGCGGTGCGACTTCGATTAAACGTGAATATGCCTTGAGTGCCAGTTCCGATTTTTCCTGTTTTTCGTGGATTTGCGCAATGTCGTACAGTGCTTCATCAACCAGCTCGTTCTCAGGATGGGTTTTTACAAAGTTCTCAAGTCTGCTGACGGCGGTTTTCAGATGCCCTTTCTGGCGATAGCACTGCGCTATCTGATAGGTAGCGCGTGATATATAGTTGTTTTTCCCGCCGAGCGCAATCACGGCGTTAAAGTTCTTAATCGCCGTATTGGGCCACTTGCGTCCTTGATTACTCCGTCCAGTAAGGTAAAGGGCATGCGCGCGCATCTCCAAATCTGCAGTTTTAGGTATCAGTGCTAATTCGCTCACAGCAGATTTCCACTGTCCATTTGAAAAAAACACCATACCACAATTAAGCCGGTCCGTGGGGGTAAGTTTTAGGGATTTATGTCTTCTGGCAAGCTGCTTCAACCGACCAAGGGACTCTTCCGCAACGCTATAGGACTGCTTTTCTTTAATAAGTTCACGATACGTATCAAATGCAGCAGAAACATTACCCAATGCTTCATCACAGCGCGCGAAAGCGAAAGTCGCCTCTCTGGTATATTGGGGATGTTTAAGGAGGTCTACTAAGTACGACTTCGCGGTTTCGTATGCTTTCTGCTCAAGGTGTAGCTGCCCTAAAGCCCATTTTGCCTCTGCGCTATAGAAACTCGCTGGATAATCCTTGACGAGTTGTGTATACCACTTTATCGCGCGTTTGCTGTTATTCATACTTTCGTAAAGCTGAGCAAGACGGTAGACAGCGCAATCTGCCAACGCATAACTCAGCGAAGCGACCCGTGCGTAGTGTCCAACCGCTTTTGGGCGATTCCGAAGCTTCTCATAGTTATAACCGAGCACATGATGGATTTTAAGTTTGTCCGACTCAGGCAAATCCGATTGCAATAAGCCTTCGAGTTTTGAAACTGCGCGTCTGCGCTCCCCTTTATCAATGAGCGCAAAGGCTTCTCGCCATGCATCGCTACGCGCTTCTTCCGCTGAAGCCAGTGTTACCGCTGCGAAGCAGCTATAAGCCAGTAAAAGCAAACCCCAAAAAAACTTATGGATTATAATGGAATCTAATACAATGCCACGGTTCACACTTTTGCCGGACTGGATACGGTTTCTGCTAAAAAATTTTAGGTGTTTCATTTCAAACCTTCTTTGAATCCTCCTCATATCAGTTCACATAGGTTCTGTAGAATGATGATTGATTTCCTTTTCACTTTCAATTGTAACGTCCATTAGTATCAAAAAGCAACAAAAAAGTGAATGATAGTAATCAAGTTCCCGAATAACAGAAATCACTTGCCAAATTTCGGGTCGTTATGTTACACTTAATTCAGACTTAACCGAATGTAGGATTTAGTTTGAAAGCGCATCTCAGGAAATAAGGAGATATTTGATGGAAATTGTAGCACTTGGAAAAACTGGTTTAAATGTTTCACGGCTTTCGATTGGCACTGGGTCGAATGGTTGGAATGGTCGTTCAAATCAGACGGATTTGGGGTTTGAAGCATTCCGAGACCTGCTGCTGTTTTCTTATGAAAAAGGGGTCAGGTTTTGGGATTCCGCCGATCAGTACGGTAGCCATCCACATGTCAAAGCGGCACTTGAAGAATTACCACGAGAGAGTGTCACTATCACGACAAAGACAACATCCCGCACACGGGAGACGGTGGAAGCAGACGTGAAACGGTTTCTCAAAGAAATCGGCTCTGATTATGTGGATATTGTGCTGCTCCACTGCCTCACACAAGTCGATTGGCCACAACGCTATCCTGACGCGATGGAAGCACTCGTCCGTTGTAAAGAGCAGGGATTGATCCGTGCGCACGGTGTATCCTGCCACGACTACGGGGCATTCCAAACATCCGCAATGACAGAATGGGTTGACGTTGTCCTGGCTCGGATTAATCACGCCGGAGTTAGCATGGACGCATCGCCTGCCGATGTCATCCGCACGATGGAACAGATGGCGTTTGCTGGAAAAGGTATTTATGGCATGAAAGTGCTTGGACAGGGAAAATTGGCCCAAGACGCGGAGAGCCAACGCGAGGCAATTGAATTTGTGATGGAACTCCCCTGTGTCCACGCGATGACGATCGGCATGACCTCAGAGAGCGAAGTGGAAGCGAACATCGCTGTTGTCAACGAATTGTCAGAGAAAGCCTTATAGAAATTCTTATTGTATAGCCGCGCGAGGTGTCACGCTTTGCACCGCTAACTATAGCAGCTCGGACAGTTAACGAGACATCGTTGATCGGCGCGCTTCCAAAGCGCGTCTACCCGTAGTGTCTACATATTTTTGGCAGCTCGCGCCGTCTGAAAACCTGAGAGAATACATGGAAAAATACGAAATCGTTATCGGTTTGGAAATCCATGCCGAGTTATGCACAGAAAGTAAACTCTTCTGTAATTGCGCCTATATCTTCGGGGCATCGGCGAACGACTGCACCTGTCCAATCTGTTTAGGGATGCCGGGGACATTGCCCGTCACCAATAGACGCGCTGTCGAGTTTGCGGTTCGCGCCGGTTTGGCGATGGCGTGTGACATCACCTCCTCCAGCAAATTTGATCGGAAGAACTACTTCTATCCAGACCTGCCGAAGAACTATCAGATCTCGCAATATGACATCCCGTTGTGTCAAAACGGACAGGTAACGTTTGAATTTGATGGAGAACCCCGGACAGTTGCCCTCCGTAGGATTCATCTCGAAGAGGACGCTGGAAAATCTATCCATGCCGAAGTTACAGGCGATCCGACCCGTAGTTTCATGGACTTCAATCGTGCCGGTGTGCCGCTCCTCGAAATTGTAAGCGAGCCTGAACTGCACTCTCCCGAAGAGGCGATCGCCTATTGCCGCGCCGTTAAGGAAATCTTAGAATATATCGAAGTCAGCGATTGTAACATGGAAGAGGGGAGTCTGCGATGCGAACCGAACCTCTCCCTACGACCCAAGGGTAGCAAAGAATTAGGCACGCGCACGGAGATTAAGAACAAAAACTCGTTCCAAGAATTGATTGATGCCATGGAGTACGAAGTAAAACGACAATCACGGATTTTAGATGCCGGTGAAGAGGTCGTCCAAGAAACACTCATGTTTGATCCAAGTACGGGTAAAACCGTGGCGATGCGCGGCAAGGAAGAAGCAGACGACTATCGCTACTTCCCGGAACCAGATCTCGTTCACGTTCAGATAAGCGATGAATGGGTTCAGGAGGTCCAACCGACGCTCCCGGAACTCCCCGCCGCGCGTCGCAAGCGTTTTATTGCGGATTACGGCATCTCCGCTGAAAATGCCGAGCTCCTGACGACCACCCGACCCCTCGCTGAATTCTTTGACGAAGCTGCGCAACTCAGCTGCGAACCGACTACCTGCGCGAACTGGATTATGGGTGACCTTACTCGACTCCTCAACACAGCAGAAATTGAGATCCAAGATTCCAAAGTCACACCCGCACACCTCAGTGAACTTATCCAGTTAATTGACAACGCGACTATCAGCGGTAAAATCGCCAAATCTGTGCTTGACGATGCCTTTGAGACAGGCAAAATGCCGAAAGAGATTGTGGAAGAAAAGGGATTAGCACAGATTACGGATACCTCAGAGATAGAGACCATCGTCTTACAGGTTGTTGAGGAGAACCCAGGTCCCGCCCAAGATTACCGTGACGGTACAAAGAAAGCGATCGGATTCCTCGTAGGACAGGTGATGCGCGCCACTCGCGGAAAAGCAAACCCGCAACTGGTGAATCAGATTTTGGCACGAGTGCTATCCACAGATTAATAGACAGACTCCTTGTAGAAATGCACATAGGAAACCTAAGATATAGGGACAAAACTTGGGACTTTCAGTCAGCTGATACCAAAGAGTATACCCACTGCTTCCACACCTACCCAGCAATGATGATTCCGCAAATTGCGCGGAAACTCCTTAAGACATACGGTGTAGAGGATGGATGGCTGCTTGATCCGTATTGCGGTACGGGTACCTCTCTGGTTGAGGCATCTCTGTTCGGCATGCACAGTGTTGGATGTGATATTAATCCGCTTGTACGCCTGATAGCAACAGCCAAGTCAACACCGATTTGTCTCTCGACTTTAGACTTTAGACGAAACGCTAAACAGGTTGAACGATCATCTCTTTCAGGTTGAATTCCAAGAAGGCAAGGTGCCTGATGCCCCGATTCCTGACATCCTCAATCTGGCGTATTGGTTCTCTGAAGAATCCATCAGATATCTCGCGTATCTACGTGCTTGGATTAACAAGGTAGAAGATGAAGCTGTCCGAAATTTTATATTGGTCGCTTTTTCGGAAACGGTTCGAGAAGTATCGTATACGCGAAACGGAGAGTTTAAATTATATCGCATGCCTGCCGAAAAACTTGAGGGCTTCAAACCTGATATTTTTGGCATTTTTAGCAAGAAACTTAGTAGAAACCGGAATGGTTTGGCAGCATTTCTTAAAAACCGGAAAAGCGTTGAGGTGTCGGTGTCCGATGCAAACACCGTCCAAGGTGAACTCCCACTGCCTCAACCTCTCGGAGGCTATGATGTAGTGATTACATCTCCTCCGTATGGAGATTCACAGACCACGGTGGCCTACGGACAATATTCGCGGCTTGCAGCAGAATGGATAGGCTTGCCGAATGCTCGCAAAATTGACAAACTCGCAATGGGTGGGCAGCATTCAAAAGAAACGTTGGCGGATTCTCCAATATCACCTGCTGTTGACAAAATCCGTTCAGTTGATGAAAAGCGAGCGCGGGAGGTGTCGGGGTTTTACGTTGACCTTGGGTGTAGCATCAATTCAATAGTTCAAATACTTTCACCGCGTGCTACAATTTGCTATGTCGTTGGAAATCGCCGAGTCAAAGAGGTTATGCTGCCAACCGACGAATTTGTTGTTGATGCCTTTCGTCAGCACGGTTTTACGCATAAGGCTACCATCGTCAGGAACATACCAAACAAACGGATGCCGAAGAAGAACAGCCCTTCCAATGTTGCAGGTGAAACCTCTACAACGATGCACGAAGAAAACATTGTCATTTGTCAGAGGACGACACATAACCACGATTTCTAAAATCCTAACCAGCCAGAATCCTATCTGAATCCGGCGGAAACCCGATTTTGACAACGGAAAAATCGGAGCAAAACCCAATCATTAAAAATTAAAAAATGGCAATAGGTCAGATCACCCTCACATCCGTAACAAAGCAGTTCGGCAATACTGTCGCGGTCGATGATGTGTCATTACAGATAGAAGGCGCGGAATTTTTCTCGCTGCTCGGACCGAGCGGGTGCGGAAAAACAACGACACTGCGCATTATCGGTGGATTTGTGTATCCTACTGCCGGGGAAGTCTACATCAACGGCGAATTGATGGCAGAAACACCCCCCTATCGCCGTCCGGTCAACACCGTTTTCCAAAATTACGCCTTGTTCCCACATAAGACCGTTGCCCAGAATATCGCATTCGGGTTACAGATGAAAAAGGCATCGAAAGCAGAAACCTCAGATGCCGTTGAACGTTCCTTAGATTTAATTCAGTTGCCGGGATACGGCGACAGGAAACCGAGTGAACTCTCCGGTGGCGAGAGACAACGCGTGGCACTCGCGCGTGCTTTAATTAACGAACCCACCATCCTGCTGTTAGATGAACCGCTCTCCGCCCTTGATCTGAAACTCCGAAAACAGATGCAATTGGAACTCAAAGCGTTGCAACGCAAAGTCGGCATCACGTTTGTCTACGTTACGCACGACCAAGGGGAGGCGTTGGCACTGTCGGATCGGATTGCGGTGATGAATGATGGGAAAATCCTTCAGGTAGGAACACCATCCGAAATCTACGATTCACCGCAGAGTCGTTTTGTTGCAGACTTCATTGGCACTTCTAACTTCCTTGAAGGAACTCTCATCAGCGAGAATGAAATTGCGTTGACAACAGAACCACCGCTTAAGGTTGTCTGCGCGCCGAATGACGATGTTCCACTGAACGCAGCCGTCACTGTCGCAATTCGTCCAGAACGTTTCGACTTGCGGACAACCCCTACCGCTGACATCCCCAATTTTTTACAGGGCGTGATCCAAGACGAGAGTTACCTCGGTACGACGCTGCAATACACCGTGCAGACAGACTACCCGACACCACTCATTGCACACCAACAGAACACAGGCGCGAGAGACACACATCGCTTTCAACGCGGCGATACCGTCTATCTATACTGGACACCTGAGAATGCGATTGTCTTAAAAACTGATTAAATCGGAGTGTCTCTGACTTTATTAACCATGCCCGGTGTTTGCCTAACGAAATATTTAGAGTTCACACCGTACAGCACTTCATCGTCTCCGGGTAAGTTATGCTTATGCATGTCAACTTGCTTGTAGCCTTCCGATGTGTAATGAACAAACCTCCGGCCGCTAAGCCTCTCTTGTTCAATCAAATCTTCGTAGATTGACCGTAGATTGTAGTCAAACTTTTTCGCATGTTCCTCTCGGAATTTCCGGACTTCCCTCACAATTGGATCACACTTTTCACACATTTTAGTACGCCTCCATGAGTTGCTCAGGGGTACAAATAACAAGAGGTTGTTTGCTGATGCCCAGCAATAATAGTATCTCGACTCTGACGAGCAGTGAGATAACTGACTACTGTCGTTTCAACATAGACTGTAGGTTTGATAACTGCATTTGACATATAGAAAACTACAAGACAATACTAACTGCCAGACAACGGTAGTTTGACTTTCCCATTATCCTGTTGTTGCGAGGTTAAGAAGCCGATGATAATCTGGACGACTTTGTAACCTTCACTCCCAGGCGAAACCGGTTCCCCACCCTCTGCAACAATGCCTACTAACTCTCGGACTCCAGCGGGTATACCTGTCATATCCCATGACGGTGCCTCAATCGTCTCGACAACATCGCTTTGGTGGAGCGTTGCTCCTTGGTCACTGATGAGAATATAACCGTTAGTGCCAACAATCTCTACACGGAATCCAGAGAGCGTTGTCTTTGGACCGCCAGCATAGTAGCCGCGCACACCGTTCGCAAAGTGGATATACCCATGCGCCGATGGTTCCGTTGCGGGGTCATGCCCGCCATCGCCTTTATATTCGTTATAGTCCGCGTAGCCGTCCTCTAATTCGGCAGTGACCCATTCGGGATCTGAGTCAGCGAAATAGCAGATAGCATCGACGAGGTGCGTTCCGTTACGGAAGAGCATTGCGCGTCCGCCGCTCAAGGTGCCGATGACATATTGGACATCCCCGATACGTCCACCACCGATGACGACATCATGCGTATGCCGCCACAACGGTTGCCACCGACGCGTATGGTCGATTGACAGAATGGTGCCGTTTCGCTCGGTTGCCTCTATCATTCTGTCTGCATCTCCAACGCTCGTTGCCATCGGCTTTTCACAGAAGACACCTTTTACCCCAGCGTTCGCCGCATCAACGACGAGGTCAGCATGCCGATGATCAGAAGTCGCCACCGTCACAACATCCAAATTCTCAGCGGCGAGCATCTCCTGATGGTTGGTATACAGAGAGATGTTGTCCCAATTATCCTGATATTTTTCTTTGAAAGCATCTAAGGTGCTCTGAACAAAATCGCAGCCAGCGGCTAATTCAACATTCGGCAGACCGACTATCCCTGATACATGTGTCGTACCGATACCGCTACAACCGATAACCCCTACGCGTAAATTTGCCATGTCTATATCCTCCACTATCCTGTAGTTTCAAACTACGGAAAACCGAAAACGAAATGTCTATGAGATTCACAGTTTTGTCACGGAAACGATTATATACCGTCCCAAAATAGAAGTCAAATTTTTTGTGGCGAATCGGTAAGGTAATTAAGCAAAACGATTTGATATAAGCCACAAATTTTGGTAAACTATATAGGTAAGGTTAACGATTTTTCAATAGGGAGGAAAAAATTATGGTTAGAATCATCGCCAATCCGGGAATTCTGGGTGGAAAACCGATTGTTGAAGACACACGTCTCAGCGTAGAACATATATTGGGGTTACTTGCAAGTGGCATGTCAAATCAGGAGATCATTGAATCTTATCCAATATTGAGTGAAGAAAGCATTCGTGCTGTCCTCGCCTATGCGGCGAAAGCCCTCCGCAACGAAATTGTCATTGATGTCCCTACACATCCCGTCGGAACTACTTAAAACCCATCGGTATACCAAAAGATATGATGCGACTTGATGCCTTGTGCCAAAGATCGGGGTTGGTTGTGTAGCAGATTCGGGATTGAATCATACGAACCAGAAAGCGAGGCGGGTTGAATAACGCGATACATCGTACTGCCGTGTTCGTCAATCGCCGGTGCATTGAAACCGTCTGCGATAGGAGCCGGATAGACAACTTCAAGTGACTCCGCATCCATCTGTGCGATAATACAAGAGAGCATATCCTCAAAAAGGTGTTTGTCATTTTCCTGTTCAAAGGCTCCCTCTGAAGCGATGAACTCTTTAACGCTGAGTTCATCGTCGCGTCGAACAACGGAAACATAACCTTCAATGCTACCCTCTCGTTCAGCGACCCACGCGTTCGGCGACTCGGTCCGCACCCATTCCGTCCAATACGCCATCTCATCTCTGACAAAAGTGCCGTTAAACTTACGGGCATACCCGTCGTAGATAGCTGCAATCCGTTTGACTTCGGCTGCATCGTCAAAATTAACAGGACGTACCTCCCACGCCACCTGCTTTTTAGCAGTGAGCGGTTGTCTTGCATAGTAACGCGGCACCTTCTCCCACCCTTCAATCGAATAGATACGTTGGCTGCCATGCAGCGAGGAGATGGCAATGTCACGGGACTCCATGAACCGAATTGAATCCTTCAGGAGTTGTGTCGCAAGTCCTTGTCTGCGGTACTCTGGATGGGTGCTAACTTCACCGATGCCACCCACAGTTACCGGTTCGCCGTGCAAAAACATCTTACGGATAAAAACGCGCACCGTGCTGACAATTGTGCCGTTGTCAACCGCAATGCGGATACCTTCTGGATCCCGCCACGGGTCGTTATGCCAATGGTTGGAAAAATATCGGCGGCTTGCTGAAAAGACGTGCGTAACATGATCCAACCATGTCTCTAACTCGTCGGGGTAAAGTGCGCGAAACTCCATATTTATAGATACTCTCACTTTTGGTGGACGGCACAGGGACTGTGCCTACTACTTTTAAAACTTTATGGTCAACTCGCCAAGGAATTGGCGCGCCTCATTACGACTCCCGAATACTTCGTAGAGATCGCCGGAGACATCGTAAAATCGGCGGATAAAATTGCGGCTCGTTTCTGCAGGATTGAGGTCCGCATAACGGAGCCATAGATTCGTCCGTGACCAGATATCCCAATTGAGTTCAATAACCGTGGAACTTGCATCACCGGTGTCAATCCTACTCTGTTTATTCAGGTCTGGGTAGAGTGCGTCTTGTGTCAAATCAGATGTACCGTCAACCCGCCCAACCGATAGATTCAACTCCTTATACCGATATGGGTTCGGATTGGTGATAAATTTCAGATTCGCTGCGAAAGCGTTCTCTAACGCCTGTGTCCCAAAATCGTAACTATCCTCTACCTTCGCAGGTGTGATATAACGTTCATCTTGCTCACCGTACGTTAATTCGTCAAGGAACGTCAAATGCCACCGCTCAGAGAGACTATACGTCCATCCAAATAGATTTTTGAATTCCAATTGGTTGAGTTTATCTTCAACATCCGTGAAAAAATCGATATCCTCATAATCTTCCATATAATTGTTATGGAGATTGGCGGCACGCAGGCTATAAAAACCGTTCATGTGAGACGGCTTCACAGTAAACCCTGTGACAGAATATTGCGCAATGGTAAAATCACTATCATCCCGTAGATAGAGATGACCCGCGGTATCAAGGTCCAAGAAAGTCTGATCGTGCTTCTCTTCACTGAGCTGGTCGGTTTCATAAACAATCCGTCCGATATACCGCCCGTTGCTGTCAAACTTTTGGATACGTGAAATGACGTTATGAAAGAGCGTCAGCCGGATGTCTTTGCGTTTCAATTCTTCAGCGAGTTCTTCTTTATCTTCCTCATCAGTTTCATCGGCATAGTAGCGACTGTATTCTGCTTCTTCCAATAAACGAACGCGTCTATTCAGGGCAGTAGTATCGGCAGCCACTACAGGACTCTGTGCAAACGGACCGTATTGGGACCGTGTCGCATTCGTAATCGTATCGGCAAGTTCGGCTTGACCCGGGGAACTCTCCGTCAGCTGCGTCAGTGTCGGTGAAAGGACAACGATCTCCGGCAGTCCGCCTACTTTTCTACGAAATTGGCTGGCATCTTTAACGAGAATTTCGCCGTTGGGCAGCGCAACGAGTGCCATCGGTTTCATGAATTCACCGTTCCCGCGTCCTTTCCGTCCGAAACTGCCGAGGGATTTGCCTGCTGCATCAAACCTCACAACTCGGTGATTACCGGTATCCGCGATCCAAATGTTCCCGCGCGCATCAATTATAATGTCGGAGGCATCCGTATCAAATTCTCTATCCCCTGCGCCGTACCTACCGAAAGCGATCAACTTTTCGCCGTCGGTACTGAACTTATGGACACGTCCCCGTTCCGCGTCTAAAACATAGAGTTCATTTTCGGCATTGAGCGCAACACGGAGGGCTCTGTCATATCCTTTCGGTTGAATAGCGAAAGCACTTTTCCCCGCTTCGTCAATGATGAGGTTCGCTGGCAAAACAACCTTCGGATAGACATCCATAGTATCAACAAAGTAGGTGTCTAACAATTCACCTACCGCACTGAATTTATGGACGCATGGCGCGAACATATAAACTTTTGGATCGGCGGTTTCGGCGATGTGCTGTACGGTCACGTCGGCAACGTAGATGTTCCCTACGCTATCCACTGTGAGATGTCCGGGTTTTCGTAGGATATTGTCAGGAGATTCGGGTGCTTCTGGAAATTGAAGCAGAAATTCTCCGGTCGCCGACAACTTCTGAATCAGTCGGTTTTCAGTGTCGCTGACATAAATGTTTTGGTTATCAAAGGCGAGGTGTATATCTTTGCTAAACCGTCCTTGGGTTGAACCTTTGCCAGCAAATTCATGCACTAATTCGATAAAATCCACCGAAAAAGCGGAAGGTAACCCGATGCATAGCGAACAGAAAAGAAACAGAGATAGTAGGATAAGGGTATGTTTTTTCATAATTTCCTATGTTGTTGTAACTTGAAATTTTACTATTGCGAATTGTCTTTTTTATAATACGCGGTATTCATCTGAATGTCAAGGTAAAACATTTCCAAGACATGAGCATTCAGTTTTAGAATTAGGATTTACACGATTCAAGGATTTCAGGATTATAGGTGTTTTTGGATTGCTAACTGCCCTTTCAATGATAACTCAAGTTGCCACCTAAAAGGCTATAGGTGTTCAAACCTCAATTTCCTTGAATATCATGCGGATTGCCGTTCATTTTGAAATTGGACGCAGATATAATTTGACTCAGAAGTCAAGTTAGAGTATGCTTACTTGGATTAGGACATAATTATAAAAAAAAACATATTATTAAGTGCGTCCTAACGATTCCTTTAGGCAAATACGGCTACAGGTTGGTCTTCCTGCGGATCTGTTGGTATCCGATTGACAGATCTATCGCAGAGTTCTATGTGGTCGCTCACCTTACCAAAAACCGTCCATTTTTGGCGAAGGTATTGTCCTAATATAAATAATTGTTATCATACACCATCTTCCGCTTGTTGAATCGACAAGGCGTTGAAGCAATGGTAAAGGAATAAAGATTATAATACACCTATATCAGGAGGATAAAGCAAAGTAATGCAAAATTTTTCGCAGTTTATTCGAGAAGTACCAGATTTTCCGAAACCGGGTATTATGTTTAAAGACATCACGCCTCTTTTAGGAAACTCAGCCGTTTTTAATAGAGTAATTGATGTGTTTGCTCTCCATTATAAACTTGAAGCAATTGATGTTGTTGCCGGAATTGAAGCACGAGGCTTTATTTTCGGTGCCGCACTCGCTTATCGGCTCGGTGCCGCTTTTGCCCCAATCCGGAAACAAGGTAAGTTACCTCATGAGATACACGAGGCCTCTTATGATCTTGAATACGGTAGTGATGCAATGGAAATTCATCAAGATGCATTCCGCAAACACAGTAAAATCCTAATATGTGACGATGTCTTAGCAACTGGCGGGACCCTTGCCGCATCCGCTAATCTTGTTGAAAAACTGGAAGGTCATGTTGTTGGTGTTACCGTCTTAATAGAGTTAACCGGACTCAAAGGCAGGGAGCGGGTGCCTGACTATGATGTTTTTTCGCTCATTAAATACGTTGAGTGAATATTAGGTTAACCGAGGTTGCCATCTTTATTGGCTATCGGGGTTACATGAAGATCAAAAAATTAATTCGGTAATTTCTTAACATTGCCCGGTGTCCCTTCCCAGTCACCGGTGGGGACTCCGGTTCCAAATTGCACCTATCGGGTCTCGGAAACCTTGTCCAGCGAAGAGTGGATCCTCAATCTGGCAAAATCCGATACCCCGTGCTAATCCCAGTAATCATACCGATAATTGCCCAGAGTCCAGCACACGTCATCTCCCCGATAACCAGTCCGAGGAATACAGGTCTCGCGCTCCGATACGCCCTTAGCCCACCATATTTCACAATGCTGAACTTCAGTCCCCAGCCCAAGAATATGGAGAACCAGAGCTTAAACGTCGCCCAGGAACTCAGCATCGTATAACCGAGCGGATGCAGGGGCCACCACACAAAAGTTTGACGCATCCACATCAAAAATATCGTGAAACCGCTGCCGAATATCATAAACCCAGTGTTCGTCCAATTCGTGCTTGTTTTCGGACTTGTGAGGAGTCCTTCGAGTTGCCGCATAAACCAACTGCCACCAGTATAAGGTGCGCCGTGCACATAACTAACTTTGATTGCGGAGTAATAGGAAACGGCAAGCCCGATAACCATCGCAACCGCCATCGCGACGAGGAGTTGCCGCCGTTTGACGCGTACCTCGTCGGCTGCTTTCAACCCGTTCATAATATTCGGCATCATAAATTCGCGAAGATCTAACGTGAGGCACACGGGGTGCATCATTATCGAAGTCAACGTGGAGGGGTGGATTTTTGAAGTGCCGAGTGTCGTCAAGAAGAAACTTTGCGGTGAAAATGACGGGTTGATGAACGGAATACCGCCGTTAATCACCTGCCACGTCAGCACGACATACATTGCGAGCAGAAATAGCACGAAACCGAGCGCAAACATGATGGACATCCCCATCATGTGATTAAAAAACACGAGCACGCAGATACCGCCGAGGAGCCCGAAGATTGTAACACTATTGGGAAGTGCTTCATCCGAAGGACGGAACTGTAACATATCTTTAATGTGATGCCTCATCTTCCAGAGCACGACGGCGACAAATGCCAGACATGCACCTGCCTCTTGCGCTGCACTAAATGACTTACCCGTCCACTGCACACCGGGTCCCGAAGTGAGTTGAAAACCGAACATCACGCCCAGAAGGCATTGTAGTTTGTAAAAGATAAAGAAGAACCAGATACTGAACGATACCTCTAAAGTCAGCAGATAACTAAACCCTACCATTGACCAGAAGATAACAATCTGGAGGGGACGTAAGGCACTCCAAGGACGTTCAACGAGATACTGGTTGAGCCAAAAATCACGTGGGATATGCGGCGCGTTAGGGAAAAACGTATGCAGACCGTTCATCGTATGCAGGAACACGGGGAACGCGAACCCGAACCAGAGCGCGCTGTTCTTAAAAAGCGGACCGAGGCTGCCGCTACCTTGCCCCGCCATTTCCGCTGGCAACTTAACGAGCGGGAAGGCACAACGCTCATACTCCACCCACTGCTTGCGGAGTAGCACAGAGAGGCAGATCATCACAAAATAGACGACCAGTACGTAGGCACTCCACGTCAAGATGGGGACGATCCACGCGTCCCACGGTACCGATTCGCCTGCGAACAGCCCTTCAAAGAATGACTGTGCTGCGGAATGATCTTGCACCACGCGCCAGTGCGGGATATAGTGGTGAAATAGCGACTCCCAGTCGTTTTCCGGGGTGGCAAGGTATTTATAAGCCACCATCGGACTGAGGGCGTAGCGCATCATCCCTGAAGACGGGATGCCTGCCGGTGCCAGCATGATACACCAAATCGTGACAAGCTCCCCCGCTGAAAACGCCGAGGCGGGGTAAAATCGTTTCAAGAGGACATTGATGCCCAACACAAAAATCGTTAGGACAAAGAAGGGCGCGACGGGGAAGTGTCCGCCCGCGAGAAAGATGTTACGGATAACATAATCGTTATAAGGAGCGAGGAGACATTCGGTAGTGGCGCACGCCAAACCTATCACCACCGCACGCCATGTGAGGCTATCTCGGACCTGTTGTTGCATCAATTGATTGCCTTTCCCCAAAGCAGATTCTACAGAGTATCCTAACGTCACTGCATACTAACGTCACTGCATACTATAGCATAGTCCTCTCATTTTTCATAGAACAATTTTATGCCGCTATAGGAACGAGGCGCGAACGAGACTTCCCCCGAAAAAGCCATGTTAATTCTACGTCTTGCGTTTGTATTTAATAGGACTTACGCAGCCCCGATTATTGGCGTAGGAGATCTAATAGGATTTACGCAATAATTGAAAATGTGTTATACTCTCAGATTATGAAGACTTTAACACTCTCTAAAAAGAAGCAACCGTCATTTAAAACGTATTGGAGGAGCACATGAAGATTCGTTTAATGAAATTTTGGGCGGTATTGTTTTGTAGCATTTTTCTACTATCAGGATGTGGTTCCGATGACATCGAAGGTGATAATGAGAGCATCACCGCTCCGACAGAGGAAAAAAGGACTCCGAGTTATTATCCAGATGACATCGGTAACCGATGGGTTTATCAGGAATCAGATGGATTCCAATGGGAACGGACGGTTTCAGGAGAACGCATTATTCAGGGAAGGGTCTATCGCGTTTTTGACTACAACCCTCCAATTGAAGACACTCCATTTGACTATCTAAAAACTCCCTCCTATCGTGTTACACAGAATCGTGTGCTCTTCTTTGTAGGCGAAGAAATTAATCGCTATTTTGAAGTTGATTTCGCAAATGCCGTGAGGACGCAAGTATTTCCGGGCGAAAACGTTGAAGTTGAAGTGAAGGCTATCTCAGAGCATGAGCTTATCTTTTTTCGTATCCCGCCAATCGGTAATTTGCGATGGGATGTCCTTGATCTGAAAGTCAAGGGGGATATCGTCTTCCTCGATTGGGACGGCCTTAAACTTCCATTTGAGATACATTACCTGATTAAGGGGGCAGTTGTTGGCGGTGGATCCATCCAAACACCCGCAGGTACTTTTGAAACGACTGCTAAAGTTGAATACAAATCAGAAATCACCACAAGCATTTTGGATGAAGAGGAGACAACCACAGAGAAAACCGATACTGTCTGGCTTGTACCTGATGTCGGCATCGTCAAGATACAAAATCAAGATAGGACAGTTGAGTTAATTGAATATTCTCTACAAGGAGAATATTGATGAGGTTTAACAATTTAATCAGGTAATTCAGCAGCTACGTCTTTTTGTAGGAGCGAGCTGTGCTCGCGATTCCAACGCGTGTGAAAAAATATGGCATTACTGGTGCTTCATCCACTTTCAAAAGCCGGTCTGTATTATGGTACTATTTGTTCCATCCGGAACAGTGAGGTAATTTGATGGGATACACTAATAAATTGTTTATGATCGGAATAGCCTTTTTAAGCCTTTGTATGGGGTGTGTTAACCTTACTACTATCGGGAACGTGGGCAACACAGTCATTGAGGAGCTCAGCGATGTCAACATCTTCACCGACGCAGAGGAGCTGCAATTCGGGAAGGAGTTCGTTGCACAACATGAACAGCAAGTGAAACTTTATAAGGATCCTGTCGTGACAAACTACATCAACGACCTCGGACAATCCCTCGTGCAGCACAGTAAGCGGAAGGGTATCCCTTACACGTTTAAAGTGGTTGACATGAAAGGGATAAACGCGTATGCTGTACCCGGTGGTTTCATTTACATTCACCTTGATCTCATCCGAGCGGCGAAAACCGAATCGGAACTCGCCGCTGTGCTTGGACACGAGATTGGACATATTGTGGGGCGGCATTCCATGAAACGACTCACGCAGGTCTACGGGATTGAGATATTGAAACAGCTCATTTTAGATGAAAATGACAGTACACTCAAAAAGTTTGTCACAGAGGTCCTCGCGGCAGGCTTAATTTTTAGGTACAGCCGTGACCATGAGCGGGAATCAGATTTTTATGGCGTGCAGAATGTCTACGATGCGGGTATTTCACCTGAAGGTGCTGCCGTGTTCTTCGAGACCCTGCGTGCGATGCGCCGGAACGAACCCTCTGCCTTGGAAAAGTTTTTATCTACACATCCGATGCCGAATGAACGCGTCCTAAATGTACGTAACCAAATTTCCGGATTGCCGCCGAAGTCTGAGCTTCGGACGGATTCATCTCGATTCCAGCAAATCAAGCGGCGGATTCGGTAGACAACTATCGGCATGCTTACGAAGCGCGCTTACCAACCGATGTCTACATATTTTTACACCACAGTTATGAGACATTTTAACAAATGCTTCAAGATAACGCTTCACACTATGCTCGCTTTACTAACGCTTGCTGTCATCCCAATATGCAGCGAGGCGGAGGTCTATCCGTATCCTTACGGCAAAGGCAACGAGATAGTCACCCTCAAAGGACTCCCACTTGATCTAACACGGTTCGATCCGATTGCCAACGGATACATCCCGCATAAAGGTGGAAACGATTTCATCATGATGGAGCAGTTCGATAAAAACTGCGGTCCCAACAGCGTTCAGATGCTACTCTATTACCATAAGAAACACCGGCGACTCAAGGATATCTGGAAGGCAGGTGGTATCCAGACCGTCGCATTCGGAACATCACCGAGCGAACTCCGACAGGCACTCAATGAATCAGGCGTTCCCGCACATTGGTACACCAACAGAACACTTGACGACCTGCGACGTTACATCAAGGAGAATCGCCCACCTATTATGCTCCTGCGACTCTCAAATAGAGGGTATCACTGGGTGATCGCCGTAGGCTATGATACTCGATGGGATGAATTCCTAATCGCGGACCCGAACGGACACTTCAAATGGTGGAGCGCGGATCAACTTAACGCGAATTGGACACTGGAATGGTTGCCGGAATTTGAGGAGGCAGGAACGGAATGGTACGAATTCCAACTCGATGCGGGGTTATTCAATCAACTTCATCTCAATCCGAATATGGTAGTCGTTCCGTCAGAAGCACCGTCCTTTGAAACAAATTACCGTCCTTATTGGTCGGACATGCAGACGATTGAAGTTTACGGGGAAACCAAGTTCCGGGGTGGCACGCGCGAGTGGGAAGATACGCTCACATTCCAAAACCCGTTTAGTATTATACAGGTTTCCGACATCGAACTGCTGACTTCCACAGGTGCAGCAAGCGTAGATGGATGGACGCGTACTAATGACCGTTCAATTAAACTCTGGGGTAAGATTGAAGACGGATGGTTTTTGCGTGGCAGAATGTGGGTAATGGTTCAGACTTTTTACTTCAACGATGTTGACACCCCCGCAAGCACAAACGCCGCTAAAGCTCCACCTGTGTTACCGGCGGAAACATCGCTCTTGCCCAACTACCCAAATCCGTTTAACCCGGAGACGTGGATACCGTATCAGTTGGCAAAACCTGCGGATGTCAGTGTGTCCATTTATGCCGCAGATGGAAAGTTAGTCAGGACTCTTGGGTTAGGACATAAGCAGGCAGGCATCTACTATGATAAATCCCGCGCTGTATATTGGGACGGTAAGAACGGGCAGGGTGAACCTGTTGCAAGCGGCATCTATTTCTACACCCTCACCGCTGGCGATTTTACTGCTACAAAAAAGATGCTAATTCGGAAATAAAGCTGAATGTGAATCTGTATTTACTTAGGGCTTACGCAGCAAGCATCTGTTCGCCGAGGTCCCCGTGCCTCGGCGACCTCTATTTTCACGGTTTCGCTTGCAGCATCCGAAGCGTCCGCTTTCTTCCCAAATCGCGTTTGCGTAAGTCCTATTTACTGATAACTGACAACTATTCTCGGACTGCTGACTACTGATGGCTAATTCCTGATGACCGACAACGGCAACCACAACGACACTTCTGTCCCTTCACCGAGCGGACTCTCAATTTCCACGCTACCCCCATGCTCCTCAAGAATCCGTTTCACATTCGCCAATCCGAGACCTGTACCTCTCGTTTTCTTGGTAAAGAACGGTTCAAACAGATGCGCTAAATCTTCCGCTGATATTCCGACTCCGGTATCAACAACCTTGATGCCGACCCTATCTTCATCTACAATTGTAGAGATTTTCAACACACCGCCTTGCGGCATCGCCTCCATCGCATTGAGGACGACATTCATAAACCCTTGCTTCAATTTATCTGAATCAAATTGAATTTCTGGGGTTTCAGGTGACAAGTCTATCACTAACTGAATTTTATGGTGTTCCAAGTTGGCTTCCATCAAGGCTAAGACAGATTGTAGGACAGGCGCGAGCGGCTGTTGCGTGAGGTTAAGTGCCGTGGGACGCGCGAAGTCCATCAATCCTTTTACGATCGTATCAATCCGCTCAATCTCTTCAAGGATGTAACTAAGCGATTGCTGATTTTTCTCGACCGACATCTCCGGTTTCTGCATCAGCATCTGTGCCAACATCCGCATAGATGACAACGGATTCCGGATCTCATGTGCGAAGGAGGCGGACATCTTTCCGGCTGTCGCCAAGCGTTCCGCTTGAATCAACTGATCTCTTGACTGTTTGAGATCTCTGGTCATCTGATTAAACGCAGCGGCGAGATCGCCAATCTCATCGTATGTTTTAAGTTCATACTGCTCATCAAGGTTTCCTTTCGCGACGCGCGCCGTAGAATCAACCAAAACTTTGATTGGGTTCGTTAAGTTCCTCCCAATGAGGTGGCTGATGAGAGCAACCAGTCCTATAACAAGAACAGCGATGCTGAGCATATACCACGTAAGTGTCCGTTTCGCCTCGGCGATCGCTTCCATCGGACGCAGCAAGCAGTAAAACCGTCCAAGATTGAGCGGAAGATAAAAAACTTTATACGGTTTTCCGTTAAGCGTAACGTCTTGTATAACGGATTTTCCATCCGGATTCTCAAGACGTGGTTTGACTTCACGAAGCCGCATTTTATCCGCCAAATTAGTCCAATCTCGTTCTACATCAGAGAGTTCATCGAGCGTGGTGCCATTAAGCGTGTAATCAGAGCCAAAAATCATAATCTCAACGCTATAAGCACTCTTGATTTTTTCTGGATCCTGCCCAAAGTACCCCGTTTTCGTGATGGTAGCAAGCCATCCTTCCGTTTCACGCGTAAACTGTTCACTATATTTCCATGCGAAGATCTCAATGGACACTAAAGATAGCACAACAGCAACCACGGCAAAGAGAAGCATGAATGGGAGAACAATTTTGGTTTGAATGCTATACCGACGCATCGGAATCCTCTTTTTTTAGATTGCCACTATCAGCAAATTGTAGAAGTTTTGCCCGTGGTTTGCTGCCGAAACCTGATACTTATGCGATAGATTTCATTTTGGATAACACAAAATCTCGATTTTTCTGAAATTATGCACCCTTTTCGCATATAAATCGCGTCACTAACAATTGAAACCTATCTGCATTTCAAGGAGAAATATACTGAAGTAAACCCTATGCGGTGATTCATTGACACTTATGCGATAACTGCACTGAGATTGCTGTTAGTATAATCCAACGCCGTTGGCATGTCAACCATGATTGTTTCCTTCGGTGAATAAAAATAAATTTGCATCCCTAAACCAAATATATTATCATATATAATGTAAACTAAAAATAAGAATATAGGCAAGGTTGAACGCGGTGAAACAATTGGAACGACTTGTCCTCGTGAGCGATATTTTGACCGAACAAAATCCGATCAAATGTGTCTAATGTATCAGAAATTAGGAACTTTTTGACACATACGGTGTATAGGTATTAAATGATTCCACTTTTAACTTACCGAAAACTGAAGGCTGGCATAAAGAATACTATAAAGCAATCAAATAAATACATCCAGAACTCAAAGCGAAAACTGATGAAAAGCGCACACAGATCGGAGGTTTTCGTCGTAAAAAAATCAACGCCGAAATAGACGTAGAGAGGGAATAGAGGCATTTTTAGGTAGCATAGAACCTCCGATCTAACCTCCGATCTACAAACGTTAACTGTCCGAACTTATGTGCATTTAATAAGCACTATTAAGCAACATATTTTCTCTGCGTTTGGTGCCGAGTTCTCACTCACACCAAAAACGATTTCTTGTGCAGCAAATGGCAGTTTCAGCCAGGCGATAGGTGTATACAAAATGTTAGATGTCCACTATTGCTTCGTCAACTTTGAATTTGCGGATAAATTCATCGTAGGGGATTTTTGCTTGGGTGTTTCTTCTAGGTTATTTCACCCGATACCAAAGCAGATACCCCAAATTTGAAACTGGACAGACCACTATGGTGTTTCTCTTGAACCTAACCGCTATACCGAGACTCTTAAAATTGTCAAACGTTTAGTTTAACTTATGACACAATAAACTGAGGTACTTCAAAGTTAACTTTGCGCCCACGGAGAAAACAGGCATGACATATACCCAAAAACCCACCACTTTTTATACCGACTCGGAGCTTGAACAGATTGATGAGGGTGAGCTTGTCAATCAGTTCCAGAACGGAGACACAGAGGCTTTTAATCCTCTCGTGCTTAAATATCAAAAGAAAATTTACAACCTCATGTACCAACGGGTTCGCGATCAGGAAACAGCAAAAGACCTCTGCCAGGAGGTTTTTCTGAAAGCGTTCAATGCCCTACCCAACTTCAAAGGCGGTTCAGCATTTTATAGTTGGATCTACCGGATTGCGATCAATTGCAGCATCGATTTTCAGCGCCAACGTAACCGCGATAAGGTTCTTACGTTTGAAGAATTACCGTTTGAAGCGGACGAGGTGCTAAGAATGGCCGATTCCCATCCGTCTCCTGAGCAACTTCTGAATGAGAAGGAGCTTGGGCTTATCATCCGAAAGGCGGTGAAGAAACTTCCACCGGGTCAGCGTCGTGTCTTTAATCTGCGGCACCGACGTGAACTCGCAATCAAAGAGATCGCAGCACTGCTAAACAGGTCGGAGGGCACGGTTAAAGCACACTTGCACCATGCGCACCGGCAGCTTCAAGGCATGCTGCTCCCGTACTTGCGAAATGAACCGCTGGAATGGAACGGAGAGATTCGATAGAACCGGAATCGGTATACCGAGCAAGCGTCCAGATCGCTAACATCGGAAAATTCGGCGGTCAGCGACAGCAAGCCAACGGCGTGTCTCTATTCCTTTGCTAAACGTTTTTGCTGACTGCTGAAAATCGATAACTTAATGCCTCTGAAAAATTGATATATAACTTGACAAAATTCCCCAGATATTGTATAATATATACGGTTAGGTAATACGAAGAATGAAACATAGGTGGGATGGCTGAGTGGACGAAAGCGGCGGTCTTGAAAACCGTTATGGCGAAAGCCATCGTGGGTTCGAATCCTACTCCCACCGCCATTATGGAGAGGTGCAGGAGTGGTTGAACTGGACTGCCTGCTAAGCAGTTATGGCGAAAGCCATCGTGGGTTCGAATCCCACCCTCTCCGTTCTAATAGCTATCCGTTGCCGGTTGTCAGTTTTCAGTAACGCGTTGTGGCAGTCGCATTTTGCTTTCACGCCACAAACCCCTCTTGACCGATAACCGATAACTGAAAACCGATAACTATTACAATACGCGCCTGTAGCTCAGTGGATTAGAGCATCTGACTACGGATCAGAAGGCCGGGGGTTCGAATCCTCTCAGGCGCTTCACAAGCCATTTGTTGGATAGAATTTGGATAGCGATCTTTTCTGGATGGAACAAGCACTCGAGTTAGCGAAGCAAGCCGCCGAGAAGGGTGAAGTACCTGTCGGTGCGATCCTCGTTCGCAACGATGTCCGTATTGCTGAAGCGTCCAATCTACGTGAACAGTCTGGTAGCCCTATCGCTCATGCGGAAATGCTCGTCATACAAGCAGCATCCGAAAAAATCGGTAACTGGCGATTTGTTGATACAACGCTTTACGTAACGTTAGAACCGTGCCCAATGTGTGCGGGTGCTATCGTATTGGCGCGTATCCCGAAGGTGGTTTACGGCACGACAGACCCTAAATCCGGGGCAGCTGGCACACTCTACAACATCCTCCAAGATGAGCGGCTAAACCATCGGGTTGAATTGGTAAGTGGCGTGTTAGCAAACGAAAGCCGTGCGCTGCTAAAGTCTTTTTTTCAGGAACGCCGCCAGAACTGTAAAAAGTGAATCCAACGTTAAAGATATGCTATGCTATCGCCATGAGTTAGGTGAATCGCATCATAAGGAGAGATGCAGGAGTGGTTGAACTGGACAGTCTCGAAAACTGTTGTGGCGCAAGTCACCGTGGGTTCGAATCCCACTCTCTCCGTTTTTTGATATTTGCGCGTTGAACAATAGCATTTTTGAAAAATTAATCATTGCAAGACGCTTAAGTTTTGCAGCACGTGGGGCAGTAGCTCAGTTGGGAGAGTGCATCCCTCGCACGGATGAGGTCACGGGTTCAAATCCCGTCTGCTCCATACGAAATTGTGCTATTAAAGCACAATTTGTCTTTGCTTTATATTTTTTGATCTGCAATTAGATTGAGATTTGTCTTTGTCACTGCTCATCTGATGTCGTGTAACGCAGGGTAGACGTGCTTCGCGAGATGACATCAACCATATTTTGGCGAACTGGAAAGCCAGAATTTGCTATACTTAAATACGGAGAGATGCAGGAGTTGGTTGAACTGGCATGACTGGAAATCATGTGTGCTGTTTTGCAGTACCGTGGGTTCGAATCCCACTCTCTCCGCCAGTTTTTTTATATTTAATGCCTTGGCTATGCTAGGTGGGGAGGTAGCGGTGCCCTGTATCTGCAATCCGCTAAAGCAGAACTGAATCCCCAGTATGCGGCATGTTTCTGTGGGGCCTGTCCCACGTACGTGGTGTTGAGGGTTGGGTCTTGAGCAACGAGTGCTTGTTAAACCCCGTCAGGTCCGGAAGGAAGCAGCGGTAGATGAGTTGTTCGTGTGACGCAAGGGTGCCTGACCTGAGCTAACGGCGCGGGCAACGCCTGGAGAAGCTTGTCAACTCTGGGTGCATAGCCATTTTTTGGGCATATTATCTGGACAGACCACATCTCATTCCCAAATTATGCCAGTAAGGCACAATTTGTCTTTGCTTTACATTCTCAAGCCGTACAGGAAAGGATTGCGCAATGTCTTACGAGGTGCTCGCCCAAAGATGGCGTCCGCAAAACTTCAATGACGTTGTCGGACAGGAACACGTTACCACAACGTTAAAAAATCAGATTCTGTCTGAACGCGTCGGGCATGCCTATCTTTTTTGGGGACCCCGGGGTACCGGTAAAACCACCGTCGCGCGCATCCTTGCCAAAGCAGTTAACTGTCCTAACCGTGTTCAAGAAACTGATTTTGACACTACCGTAACTGCAGAACCTTGCAATCAATGCGTATTCTGTAACGAGATCTCACAAGGTCGGTCCCTTGATGTATTTGAGATGGATGCCGCCTCGAATCGTGGTATTGATACGATTAGAGACCTTCGTGAAAACGTTAAACTCTCTCCAGCTGCCTGCACCTATAAAATCTATATCATAGATGAAGCGCACATGCTTTCAACAGAGGCGTTCAACGCGCTGCTTAAGACGCTTGAAGAACCGCCTTCACATGTCATGTTCATCATGGCAACGACAGAACACGCCAAAATACCGAAGACGATTAGCTCCCGCTGCCAAGATTTCGATTTCCGACACCTTGAAGATGAAAAGATAATTGAACGTTTGCAGTTGATCGTCAAAGAGGAGGAGATTTCAGCGGATCTGGATGTGCTCACGATCATTACTCGTCAGTCTGAAGGCTGTCTACGTGACGCTGAAAACCTGTTGGAACGTCTCACCGCCTCCGCTGGTAAGGAGCTGACAACTGACACCGTTGAACAAATCATCGGACTCGGTTCGAGTTCTCTGCTCCGAAAACTTACAACCGCAATTACGGAAAGAGATCTTTCAAAGAGTCTAAAAACGCTAAGCGACTTAACGAAACAAGGAACAGATCTGTCGCAATGTTTGGATCAACTGATCGGCTATTTTCGAGACTTGCGCCTTTTAGCGATTGATGACAACTTAAGCGAACTGATTCAGAGCCCCAAATCAGATTTGTCGGAACTCAAGCAAAAAGCGGAGCAGATGTCGGTCAACCGGCTATCACGGATCATCAAGATTTTGATGCATACCGACCGCGATGTTAAACAGTATGGTTACCCGCAACTTCAGTTAGAAGCTGCGCTGATCCAACTTAATTCACTTGAAGAGGGTATCCCGCTTCAAGAAATTGTTGACAAATTGTCCGCCTTAGAGCAGAAGTTTGATGCCGCGGGGATTTCCGCACCGCCACAACAGCAATTTCCACCTTCAGGAGTAAAGCCGTCGGACAGGGAAGTTACATCACCACAGCTGCCTTTCCGAACAAGTCAAGGAGCCTCCGACTCAGCCACATCCGATTTCGGAAAGGGTGAGATGAGCACACAATCGGAAGCACAAGCCGTAACTTCCGCTTCATCAGATCTGAACGTGCCAAACCCTTCGTCAACTCTACATGGATCCCGAGACCTTGCAGACTTGTCCTCATTTTGGGAAGAGGTAAAATTAAAATTGCCATCGGGCAAACTCAGATCCGGCTTGTTAGACAGATCTGTCCCCTCTGTGAACGGGAGTGACGCGGTTCAAATTGCATGTTCACCGACAAACCTCTCAATATTTACAGATGAAGACAAGAAAATCATAGCCAACCTTCTAACGCAGGAAGTCGGAAGACCCGTGACAATCGAGGTGGTTGCGTTAGATACTATCTCGGAATCAGGAGCCAATCAAGACGCCACTGAAAAAACGGAACGAAAGACACCACTTATGCGCAAAGTTGAAGCGCAAGACGATCCGCAGCTCAAAACAGCACTTGAACTTTTTGATGCCACAGTCTTGGAAACCCAATAATCGCTGCTTTCCAAATTGGGAAAGCATATCTTATAAGGAAACTTTTATTATTGCACCGAGCATTTTTGTAACAAAACAGGGACGTACCTCTACACGATCCAAAGTCGCTTGGTGATAGGACGAAAACTATGAAGATGAATGACCTGATGAAACAGGCACAACAAATGCAAAAACGGATGCTTGAAATCCGAGAAGAACTTGCAAACCGAACTGTCGAAGCAACTGTCGGGGGTGGAATGGTAACCGCTGTCGTCAATGGACAACAGGAAGTCATCTCACTCCGGATTACCCGGGAAGTCGTTGACCCGGAAGATACCGAAATGCTTGAGGACCTGGTTGTAGCAGCAATCAATGAGGCACTGCAACAATCGCAAGAATTGATGTCCGCGGAAATGAGCAAATTAACTGGCGGTCTTAAAATTCCCGGACTCCCATAATCAGAATGGTAGCGGAAGGCAGCATTGTAGTCTCGTCCTCGCTCCGCTATGGGAATTAGCAGAAAAAATCCATGCAAGAATACCCGAAACCGCTGGCGAAGCTCATGACTGAACTCCAAAGGTTACCCGGAGTTGGTCCGAAGACAGCGCAACGTTTAGCGTTTTTTATGCTAACGTTACCTGATACTGAAATTGCCCAAATCGCAGAAGCCATCGCGCAGGTAAAACAACTACTATTTTACTGCGACGTGTGTGGCATGATTACCGATACAAATCCGTGTTATATCTGTACCAGCCCACGCCGCGATCAGCGGATAATTTGCGTTGTTGAAGAGTCGAATGATCTTTGGGCAATTGAAAGAACTAATGGCTATACAGGGTTATATCATGTACTTGGCGGGGTGCTCTCACCGTTAGACGGGACCGGACCTGATAAACTCGGAATTAACACACTCTTTCAACGCATCAAGGATTCCGCGCTAAATGCTGAGCCAGTGCAAGAGGTGATTCTTGCCACAAATTTGACAACAGAAGGGCAAGCGACGGCACTCTATCTTACACAACACCTGGAAATGTTTGAAGTCGTTGTCACTCGTCTTGCTTATGGTATTCCTTTTGGTGGGGATTTGGAGTACGTTGACGAGTTAACCATCGCAAAAGCACTGGAAGGCAGGCGAAAAGTTTAAATGAGAGAACAGTGGTTCTTACTACTTTTAGTTCCTCTGTATTGTGGCGTGTTTAGTATCGCGTGCGCGCAACCTGATTCAGATAGCCAAAACTCAGAATTAAGAGACACCACGGGTGTCAGTGCCAGCACTGCTCGCCAAGCGAATGCGTCTTTCAATGCGCAACGTGCGTTTGCAGCATTGGAAAAACAGTGTGAATTCGGTCCGAGACCGACAGGTTCGGCAGCACATCGAGAAACACAGAATTATCTCTTTACAGAACTCCAGAAATATGCGAACAACGTAGCACTTCAACCGCACGTGTACAAAGCAAAAACTGAAACGCTACATTTGAACAATATCTTGGCAGAGTTTGGACCATCAAGTGGAGAAACAGTTCTACTCGCCGCACATTGGGATACGCGCCCCTTCGCCGATCACGATCCAAAACCGGAAAATCGGGATAAAGCGATTCTTGGTGCCAATGATGGTGCTTCAGGAGTTGCTATCCTCCTTGAAATTGCCAGAGTCTTAAAAGTACACCCACCGCCGCGGCGCGTTGTTATTGTGCTTTTCGATGGCGAGGATTACGGTAGAACCACTGACGATATGTTTATCGGCTCTCGGTTTTTTGCCAAAAATCTTGGAAAATGGAAGCCAGACTACGGAATCCTGTTAGATATGGTGGGCGACAAGGATCTGACGCTTCCGATAGAACGGTACTCTTGGAGTGCGAATCGCGAGTTTACTGAGGCTATATGGAATCGAGCATCAGCACTCGGTTTAGCACCTTTTCAACAACGCTTAGCGGGTGCTATTATGGATGATCACGTTCCGTTAATCAAGGTGGGTATTCCGATGGTTGATATAATTGACTTCGATTATCCCTACTGGCATACAATCGAAGATACTGTGGACAAATGTAGTCCCAAAAGTTTGGAAGTTGTCGCAACACTCGTTATCAGTATTATTTACGACGGACTTTAACCCGTAATTGCGTATCTCCTTCAGGACTTACGCAAACGCCATTTGGGAAGAAAGCGTCCGCTTCGGATTCTGCGAGCGAAACCGTGAAAAGAGAGGTCGCCGAGGCACGGGGACCTCGGCGAACAGACACTTGCTGCGTAAGTCCTATCCTTGTAGTCGCTGGATAAAAAGATGAATGCTTATCACAAACATTATGACGTTATCGTTGTCGGTGCGGGGCACGCGGGCTGTGAAGCTGCACTTGCTGCTGCGCGAATGGGCTGCGAAACGCTTATCGTCACTATCAATTTGGATACGATTGCCAAGATGTCTTGCAACCCGGCTATCGGTGGACTCGCCAAGGGACATCTCGTTAAGGAGATAGACGCACTTGGCGGCGAGATGGCAAAAAACATTGACAAGACAGGAATTCAATTTCGACGCTTGAATACCAAAAAGGGACCGGCGGTTCGCTCAAGCCGCGCGCAAGCCGATAAAAAGGCGTATCAAGATGAAATGAAACGCGTCTTGGAAGCACAGCAAAGACTTGACATCAAACAGGTATTGGTTGAAGAGCTCCTCGTGGAAAATGGTCGGTGCATCGGAATTCTAAGCCAGACACAAACCGCTTACTTCGGAGAGACTGTAATTCTGACAACAGGTACTTTCCTGAAAGGCATCATTCACATCGGTGATGTTTCATATAGCGCGGGCAGAGCAGGCGAATCTTCTGCTGAAAAACTCTCAGAAAACTTTTTGAGTCTTGGCTTTGAAATCGGACGGCTCAAAACTGGCACGCCTCCACGTGTCAATGCCCAGACTGTTGACTTCAGCGTGATGGAGATTCAACCCGGCGACGAAAATCCACTGCCGTTCTCATTCTCAACCGAACGGATCACGCAGCCGCAACTCCCATGTTACCTAACTTATACAAATGAAAAGACACACGATGTCATTCGCGAAAATCTTCACCGTTCGGCAATGTACAGCGGTCGCATCGTAGGTATTGGTCCCCGCTATTGTCCATCAATTGAGGATAAGGTCGTCCGATTTTCTGAAAAAACGGAGCACCAAGTCTTCGTAGAACCAGAGGGACGGGACACGGATGAAATTTACCTCAACGGTATCTCTGCGAGCCTCCCTGAAGATGTTCAGGTAGAGATGGTGCATAGCATCAAAGGGTTAGAGAACGCTGAGATCATGCGCTTCGGATACGCCGTGGAATACGATTTCGCACCAGCTACACAACTACAACCGACGCTTGAAACCAAAAAGGTGCCTGGACTCTACTTCGCTGGACAACTCAATGGCACCACGGGTTACGAGGAAGCCGCCGCACAAGGACTTATCGCTGGTATCAATGCTTCCCTAAAAGTCAAAGGCGAAAAACCGCTAGTTCTGGATAGGGCACAGGCGTATATTGCGGTGCTTATTGACGATCTGGTTACGCTGGACATCCGTGAGCCTTACCGTATGTTCACATCCCGTGCTGAATATCGGTTAGCATTGCGAGAAGACAACGCCGATTTGCGACTTACCGAAATCGGTAGACAAATCGGATTGGTTGATGACGACAGATACCACCAGTTCCAAAATAAGGCAGCAGACATACAGACAGAATTGAAACGGTTACAGGAAATACTTCTTAAACCGACTACAGCGACTGTGGAGAATTTGGCAAATATCCTCAAGACGGGCGAGTTAAAGCAACCGACATCGTTGGCAGACCTCCTGAAGCGTCCAGAACTTCGTTACGAACATATAACACAAATCGCACCGCCCACGGAGATGCTGCCACCAGCTGTGGGTGAACAGGTGGAAATTCAGATTAAATACGACGGGTACATCCAACGGCAGCAGCGACAGATTCACCAATTTAAGAGATTGGAAAATTTCCGAATCCCGGACACATTCGACTATGCGAACGTTCAAGGGCTAAAGACGGAAGCACGAGAGAAACTTACAAAGATTCGTCCTGCCTCTATTGGGCAAGCGTCGCGTCTGCCTGGCGTTTCGCCAGCCGATATTTCAATCCTGACGGTTATCCTTCATCAACGGAGAGCGAGATAATTTGGCACAGGACACGCAGGTTTTAAAAGAGACGTTCAATCAACATGGGTTTCCGTTAACCATGTATCAGGCTGCACAGTTCGACAAGTATCGTGCCGAACTGCTTCGGTGGAATGCGCGTATGAACCTGACCGCAGTCACAGATGAGAATGAGATTATTCATAAGCATTTTCTTGATGCGTTAAGCGTTTTGGAACATATAACACTTAAAAACGGAGACGCTGTAATTGACATCGGGACAGGGGCGGGTTTCCCAGGAATTGTATTGAAAATTTACCTACCCGACATCCGATTAACGCTTCTTGAAGCATCAAAAAAGAAGGGGAGTTTCTTAAAATTTCTAATCCCGCAATTAAACCTTCATCAAAAAGTCAACGTTGAAGTACTTACCGAACGCGCGGAAGTTTGTGCGAAAGACCCTGATCGTATTGGTGCTTATGATTGGGTCTTCACCCGTTACGTCGCAACTATCAGAGATTCGGCGGTGTACTGCCTGCCGTTCCTAAAACCGACTGGAAAGTGGGTGGCTTACAAGCTTGGGCAAGAAATAATAGATACTGAAATTGATGACAGTGCTACGCATCTTAGTGCACTTGGTGGGAGCATTGAAACTGTTTTCACAAATCCAAAATTCAATCGAAGTTATGTTGTGGTGCGCCGTGCTAACACATGAACAGAGCTAAGATAATGTTAATGTTTCGTCCGCTTAGAGCGTATCTCATAAAAGTGACGGCATTTTCTGTTTCATAAATGCATTTATGCAAGGTGATATCCCGTGCTGCGTCTCTACTCCATATATGATACCAAATTACCTTGATTAGAAGTCTTTTGATCAAGCCAGCATTGCGAGGCACAGGGACCTCGCGCTACAAATGGGGTTAATTTGGTATGAGATGAGGTTGAAATACGAGCGGTTGAACTACAACATACTGGAGTTAGGTAATATATAATACGAAATCCTGAAAAGGAATACCAAGGATCAGCCCTATGAATTTTGATACAACAATTGGGGAGGAAAACATCGCCACCCTTCATATAGAAGGTAAAATTCTTGGAAATGCCACAGATGCATTTCGCAAGGAGATGGAACTGCAACTTCAAACGGGGCACGATAAATTAGTCGTTGACTTAACGAACGTCCCGTTAATGGACAGTAGCGCGTTGGGCGCAATAGTGACGACGTTGAAGTCCTGTCAGGAATCGGGCGGGAAACTGGTTTTGCTCAACCCTCAGAAAGCAGTTCAAGAAGTTTTGGAGGTAACGCATCTCGCAACCGTTATTGAAATCTATGATACGGAGGAGTCCGCACGCGCCGCTTTCATGTAACAGAGGAAACGGAACACATCGGAGATATACATTGCAGAGCTTGGCTTAACAAAAGGCGCGTTGTCTGGCACTATTCTTGGGAACATGAAAGACAAAAATCGTAAAGAGCGGTTTCGGTTTAAGGTCGGGCTACGCGGTCAACAGGTCGTGCTTTTTCTGTTAGTAGCACTCATGCCTTTATTTGCTATTTCTTTAGCGATCAAGGTGTTAGGTGAAAATGCGTTAAAAGGGACCGTTGGTGAAAACCATGTGCTGCTTGCACAAGAAAAGCTCGCCCGCGCTGACAGTGTCATCTCCGAGAAAATCGCAAAGATTGAAGCTGAACTCCCAAACATCCGAGCGGCAGTTGTTAGATCTAACACTGCTAACGGAAAAGAGTTTGTATTTTTTCATATTTGGGCACAGCTTGTGGATAGTATTCGTCTGCTTGAAACTTATGCCGGTGATAAAACTGAAGTAACGATTACAAATGCATCCGGGCATGTGCTCCGATCAAACAATCGGGAACTGGAGTACTTTACAAAAAGAGGCGTACCGCTTCGGGTGAACAACACAATCTGGTGGCAGAGAGCCTATAATCACGGTGTCGGTTACCCGTTTGCCGAAGACATCCGCTATGACGCATCACGGAAAGTGCATCTGCTCCCAATCGCACTCCCGATACTTACGGCTTCTAAAGCCTCCGCTGCATCAGGTAAAAAAAACACAGTGGGGGTGCTGAGAATTGTGCTGTTACTCCCTGAACTGAAAAATATAGTTGAATCCAGTCCTGACCTGGAAGAAACGCGAACTATTTTAGCAAACGAATCTGGTAAAATCATTGCTGCTTCATCGGGAAGCGGGTATCGAGTAGGTACCTACATAGAGATGAACAACGCAGCAGAAGAGGCGATTATTGAGGCTAAAAAGGGGAAGCAAGGGAAATACTACGATTATGAAGCGGAAGGTGAAACAGATAGTTTCAACGAACCGCGTGTCTATGGTTGGGCGAGAACCCAACTTTCACCTACAGAGCCGTGGAAGGTTCGACAGAACTTCAGCAATTGGATAGTTTTCGTTTCACGACCTACTTCCTCCGCTTATGCCGGTGTTGTAAAATTAAACAAATATATTTTTTATGTTACCATTGTGTCAAGTTGCATCGTTGTACTTATTGCATGGGGGGCAGCGCAACGGATAGCAACACCTATATTGAAAGTGGCACAAGCGGCGCGTAGCATTGGGCAGGGCGAATTTGATAGTGAAATTGTCGTTGATAGCGATGATGAAGTCGGCCTCCTCGCTGAAGAATTCAATGAAATGCGTCGGAATCTGAAAACCGCGGTTGACAAACTAACACAAGAGGAGCGAAAACTTACTGCCATCGTGGATAACCTCGGTGAAGGGCTGATTGTTGTTGAACCTTCGGGACGTGTGCTCTACGTCAATCCTGTGGCTGAACGGTTACTTAATCTTGGGGAAACGAGTGATCATGAAAACTTTATTGTGATTGATACAGAAACTGGGGCAATCCGCTGGACAAAGATATTAGCGTCAACCGATGGGGTCCCAATTCAGCACACGAGAGTGGTTGATATTAAAGTTCTATCTTCTTCGCGGCGTGAGATGGCACAACATCAAACCATGATTGCGGAAGTAAATGTCAATGGGCATCAGCCAAATAGTAACGGTGCTCGTGTGCTACGCATCATCGCAAGCAATTTTCCTGATGAGAGCAATAACATCGCTGGCACGGTTTACGTCTTTGATGATATCACCAATGAACACGAGATAGAACAGATGAAATCGGAGTTCGTCTCTCTTGTGTCGCACGAATTGCGGACTCCACTGACATCCATCATCGGGTTCATTTCGCTGATACTTGATGGGAAGACCGGCGAAATTAACCAGAAACAGTATGAAAGCTTAAGTCGCGCACACCGCCAATCAAAACGACTTGCCGCGCTTATCAACGATCTGCTGGACATCTCTCGAATTGAAGCCGGACGTATCGAGATGAAGCAGGAACAGGTACAGATAGACTCGGTAGCGCAACGGCGAATCGAAGAATTGCGTCCACAAGCAGATGAAAAAACCATATCTCTGTTCTTGGAGGCACCATCTAATCTACCGCTGATGATTGGAGACGCAGACCGGATTGGACAAGTTTTTATTAACCTCATCGGGAACGCCATTAAATTCACACCCGATAACGGAAAGGTGACGGTCAGAATATCAGAATCTTCGCAAAATGGGCGCGACAGCAACGGCTTCAACGTTGAAGTTATTGACACAGGACCGGGGATCCCCGCTGAGGAGAGAGAAAAGGTCTTTGATAAATTCAGACAACTCGGAAGCGTACAGACACGGCAACAGGGCGGGAGCGGCTTAGGGCTTTCAATCGCATCTGGAATCGTTGAAGCGCACGGTGGAAAATTATGGGTGGATACTGGGGATCATGGACGCGGGTGCAACTTCCAGTTTTTTATTCCGTTGGAAAAGGGTAAAAATGGCTGAAACGATTTTAGTGGTTGACGACGATCTGGATATACTTGAACTGTTAAAGATGAGCTTAGAACCGGAGGGGTACAATGTGCGTACCGCAAGCGATGGCGACAGTGCGGTGCGAAGCGCATGCATAGATCCACCGGATCTTATCCTTCTCGATGTAATGATGCCATATAAAAACGGCTTCCAGGTCATTGAAGAACTCAAAGACATAGAGGAGACAAAAAGCGTCCCTGTCATTTTAGTTACAGCACGCGGTCAGACGGAGGATAAAGTCCGCGGTTTGGATACCGGGGCTGACGATTACATCACGAAACCGTTTGACTTACGTGAGGTAACCGCACGGATTGAAGCAGTCCTCGGCAGAACCCGACCCATTAAATATATCAATCCACTGATGCGCGCGATGGGGGAAGGGTTTAGCGAGGAAGGATTGGAACAACTTGCAGGGCATCTGCAAGCCGCCGCTGCAATTCAGAAAAAATTGTTACCTGAACAGGCACCGAGTCTGGACGAATTTGACATCGCGACCCGGCTGCAAAGTTCTACATCTGTCTCTGGCGATTTCTACGATTTCATTCCACTCAGCGAGACACAGATTGGGATTGTCCTCGGTGATGTAAAGGGGAATGGCATCCCGGCGGCGCTGCTGATGGTGATGATTCGGACAGCGCTCCGCTTACTCTGTCATGAGGAAGACACACCTGCTTCAATCCTCAAACGGGTTAATGACTTAGTGGTTCGTGATACCGAAGCGGATCTGTTCGCAACCATGATTTACGGCATATTAGACACCGAGACTTCAACCTTTACATACTCAAATGGCGGACACTGCTATCCACTTCACTGGAACAACACTCGGAGTATAGATGTTTTAAAAACAGGCGGCATGTTGATAGGCGCATTTGAGGAAGCAACGTTCACCACTGGAACCTGTCTCCTTACGCTTGGTGATATTCTCGTGTTCTATACGGATGGTATCACTGAAACGGCGGCTGGAGAGGGTCCGGTTTCCGATGGAAATCACGGCGTGTCCACAAGTTCAGAACAGGGTGACGTGTGCCAAGAGGCAATACCAACCGATACGTTCTACGGCGGAGATAGGCTTGCTGTCTGCCTTTCTAAAAACGCAGGACTATCAGCATCAGCGTTATGCGAGGCGATTGTTAACGATTTAGCACTGTTCAGCGGAAGTACACAAACCCATGACGATCGGGCTTTAATTGTTATAAAACGCAACGTTTAAATCAGAACGGGCATGCAGTGTGGCATTGCCCGCAGAACAAACAATGAAAGACGGGACAATCTCAACACTGTCTTGTAGACGCCTCCGGAAACGTCCGAGGGCGTAGAGAAGGAGCTTTAAACGTGGGCGAGAGAACTGAACAGGTTATTACGCTTTCTCTCCCAAGTTCAATGCGACATGTTTATCTACTCAAGGCTGTTGTCACCGAGATATTGAAAGAGACAGATTTCGATGATAATACCCAAGAGCGGATTAATCTTGCTGCCATTGAAGCGGGTACAAACGCGATCGAACACGGCGATAGAGAGGGTCCGGGCAAACCAGCAATTTTTCAATTGATTCTTACTGAAGATGAACTCATCATTAGCATTATGGGTGAGGGTGAGGAATCCACGCACAAAGAAAGCGAAACTCAACAGGTTATTACGCTTTCTCTCCCAAGCTCAATGCGACATGTTTACCTACTCGATGTCGTCGTCACCGAAGTTTTGAAAGATTTGGGTTTCGCTGAGGAGATCCAAGAACAGATTAATCTTGCTGCCATTGAGGCGGGGACAAACGCAATCAAACACGGAAATAAAGAGGATCCAAACAAAAAGGCGGTTATGCAGTTCCTTCTTGGTGAAGAGAAACTCATGATTGTCATTGAGGATGAAGGCGACGGATTCACGCGTAAAGAAGTTGCTGACCCACTTGACCCAGAGAATTTGCTCAAAAGTAGCGGCAGAGGCTTATTCTTGATGGAAGCCTGTATGGACGCTGTTACTTACGAAGCCAACGGCACCATTATTAAAATGGTTAAATATAAGGAAGCAGCGGAGGCATAGTGATATTCACTCCTGGTTTTTCGTTGATTGAGGAACACTAAGCGTACCAGAAAAATATCTTAAGACATATCTTACCTAATACATCTAAGCCTTTTCCTCTTCTATAGGATTCAAAGTGTAAGGCGTTGAATCCTTTTAAAGCGGATAGACACGGAACCGCATGCTGCAATTGCGCCTTCAGGTTTGGGAGTATATTATATTTTCAAGGAATTATCATGCAAGTTAATGTTCGACACAAAGGCAGTATTACAATCTTAGATATTGAGGGGAAAATTATTGGGGCAGATGCCTTGGCTCTTAAATCCATCATTGATCAACAGGTTCAGGCTGTGAATAACGAAGCGGAGCATGGAGAAAAGCTTAATCTAATTTTAAATATGGAGCGCGTCCAGATGATGGACAGTTCCGGCTTAGGGATACTCGTTGCTTCTTATACGACTATCCGCCGGAATGAGGGACGCGTGGTGCTTCTTAATCTTGGTGGCAACATCAGAAGTCTTATTGTTATGGCTAAACTGATGACAATTTTTGACTGTTATAATACAGAAGCAGAAGCCATAGGTCATTTCTTATAGTCTTATACCCAATTAGCTTGCTTAGAAGTCTTTTGATCAAGTCAGCATTGCGAGGCACAGGGACCTCGCGCTACAAATGGGGTTAATTTGGTATTATCCGACAAAATCTCGGGGCAGCGTTAAAAATATGGAAACAAGCATCTCTACTGACACGGGACAGAGCATCAATTTATGGTATAAATGCACAGGGTGCAAGGAAGTTGTTTTCAGAGGTGAACTCGAACGGAACCTCTATACCTGCTCACACTGTGGCGCGCTGTTTCCTTTACTTGCGGAGAAACGTCTCGAGTACCTGTTGGATGATCCGTCAGTCGCAAAAATCAGAGCAACCGACGCTGCCGGTCTTACCGCTGAAGGGACGATTTCAGAGTATCCCGCGTGTCTTTTTATCGCTGATATGGATGTAATTCCCGCAGAGATTGATGTGCCGCTTCTTCTTGCATCCATCGAAAATGCCTTACAGAAACGAATTCCACTGATCACGATCGTCGCGTGTCAACCGGAGGGTTCTGAAGAGACTTTGGGGGAAACTACTTACTTGACAATGCAAATGGAACGGTTGGCGGAGGCTTCGCTACCTCATATCACTATTATAACTGAAACGGAGGTGTACCCACTCGTTACGCATCTCCCTATTGGCGAATTGGTTATTGCGGAAGGGACAGCTGCCATCAAAAAACCGGCACCACCGAATCTGCAACCCGCACTACACGCACCGGAAGAACAACTGCTCATGCAAGCGCCAACATTAGAAACCGGAATAGAGCCTGATATAAGCGTTGATTGCTATATCCCGCGCGAAGAACTGCCGAACGTATTAGGACTATTTCTGAAATTTTTTTCGCCATAGTTGATAGACACCGTACCTTCTACAAGTTAGATTGTTAGGTGTGAGTTATACCAAATTAACCCCATTTGTAGCGCGAGGTCCCTGTGCCTCGCAATGCTGACTTGGTCAAAAGACTTCTAATCAAGTTAATTGGGTATTAGGTAATCGGCAGCCGTTACTGGGAAGGAGCACACGCAACAGGCGCGTGACCGAGTTACTAAGAGATATTTTAACATTTTAGATGTTTTGTCGAGAAAAAAGGAGGGGTTTTCCTCCCAGAGTTCCACCCCTTACTGGGAAGAGGACTTAAAGGATTGGCTTTCCAAACCGCGAACTTAGATGAGGAGTCCCTATGCCTGAAAATCGCACCCCAATCACGGATGAAAACTATCGTTTTTATCACGCCTCCTGTCTTGATATGTCGGAATGTGAGGATAATTCTATCGCCCTGACAATTACCTCACCTCCGTACTGGAACGCTATTGACTACAATACCCACACCAGCGATAACGAAGCGTGGTATAGGGAGCGGAACTATGACGGGCTTGGCAAAACATACAAGGCTTGGCTCGCAACACTGAGAAAGGTATTTTCTGAGGTCTATCGGGTCACAATTGATGGCGGGTTCTGTGCTATCGTTATTGGAACAATCCTTCATAAAGGCAAGCACTATCCAGCACCGTTCGACTTAACAAGCCAATTAAGCGATACCGATTGGAATTTCCACCAAGATATAATATGGAATAAAGTGACCGGTGGTGTCAGGCGCGCTGGCTCGTTTATCCAACACCAAAAATCTGGATACTACTATCCGAACATAATGACCGAATACATACTCATATTCCGTAAAGGCGATAAACCGAGATACGGTTCACAGCCTACGCTCCCAATAGACGACGTATTCAAACGTGATATAGCCAACTCAATTTGGCATATCGCACCCGTGCCACCGAAAACGATCGACCACCCGTGTCCATTCCCCGATGAACTCGTCCGACGCTTGGTGCTACTCTATTCTGAACGGGGTGATGAAATACTTGACCCGTTTTTGGGAAGCGGACAAACGGCTCGGGGCGCCTTGAGATTCAAACGCAAATGTGTCGGGTACGAGATAGAATCCAAATATATTGAGCTAACGTGTCAACGTCTGTATGAAGAACCGCGACGGAAATATCACTTGCTACCGAAGTTTGAAAAACAAGCAGTGAGACCTGAAGATCAACTGGTAATGTTCGATTCGTAAGTATGAGGGGCAGAACAGTGGTACAAAACGGGCAAATGTCTTTGTTCCAGGAGACCGAAGACTATGGCGAAACAGACAGAGAAACGACGCACTTTGAGATAGAGAGGAACTGCTTTAAGCACTTGCGGGAAAATTTGAGTAATGAGGCGAAAGCGGAATATGAGACAGGGGTTAAGCACCTTGTTGAAAGATATAACACGGCTATCTATGAAAATAGGTTCACCGTGGGCGGTGTCGTTGAGGTTTTTACCTTAGCATTAATGCGCGCGACTGGGATAGAAATTGAAGGTTGCGGGTCAGAGGCACAAGGTGGGGATTTGATACTTCCTAATGGACGTATGTTTTCTCTGAAAAGTTCTTTTACGAGAGGCGGAGCGTTATTCTCGTCAATACCAGAGGCGATAGTCGCACAGATTGGAAAACCGCTACGCTTTTCGTTCTATCCAATGTCGGAATTGTCTATGGCGATCCGGATATGGCAGAAGAAGATGATCTTAATCGGGCTTCAGATAACTTACATATAAAACGCACGGCTCTTAATCGCTTTGCACAAGATCAGTTGAATCTCATACCCATGGAAATTCCTTTGAAACCCCCAACAGAAATAGCAGACTCCAGTATGAAAGCCAGCGACGCTGTTGCCCGACAACTCATGAACGAACTTAATATGTTTACGCTACGAGATCAGATATGAAAAAAGACGTTTCCAGCGACGACCTGAGGGAGCTAAGGACGCTCGGTCCAAAATCGAATCGCATCACCTCGATTAAACAGAAGTTTGAAGAGACCTTTGGTCGTCCCCCCACATGCATCGCATCCGCCCCGGGCAGAGTGAACCTTATCGGTGAACATACAGATTACAATGACGGTTATGTGTTTCCCGTCGCGATTGATAAATATCTTAACATCGCTGCGCGTAAACGACCGGACCGGCGTGTCACGCTATACGCCTTGGATGTGAACGATTCTTGGGAATTCTGCCTGGACACATTGAGTTCCATACCGTCACAGGCACCCGCTTGGAGTCATTATCTCATCGGTGTTGCATCCCTCCTCCAAGCATCAGGGAGAGAAATAGCTGGGATAGATGCAGTCATCACAGGTGATGTGCCAATTGGTGCGGGGTTAAGTTCTTCAGCCGCACTTTCAGTCGCTGCTACACTTGCTTTTTTAACTGCGGGTTCTGAACTTGAAACAGTAGAATCGGAGGATAACAAGAAAAAACTCGCAGCACTGTGTCAACGCGTAGAACATGAATTCGTTGATGTTAAGTGTGGTATTATGGATCAGACGATTTCGCTGTTAGGAAAAGAAAACCACGCACTGTTCCTTGATTGTCGTTCGCTTGAATATGAGCATATCCCACTCAATTTGTCAGAGCACTATATCGTGATTTGCAACACGAAGGTAAAACGGGAACTCGCTGCCTCCGAATACAACAAACGACGTGCGGAATGCGAAAGAGGGGTGGATATTATGAGTCGGTGGATACCGGATATCTCTTCACTGCGTGATATCGCGCTAACAGATTTCAAAAAACATGAAGAAGAATTACCGGCATTAACACAAAAAAGATGCAGGTATGTGATTGAGGAAAATGCACGCGTGTTAGATGCTGTTTCCGTGCTCAAGGGACGCAGCCAAAGAACATCAGAAAAAACAGATGAATCGCTTATACAATTTGGCAGTCTAATGAACGCTTCACATAACGGGCTACGTGACGATTACGAAGTTAGCTGCAAGGAGTTAGATCTACTTACTGACATCGCACGTAGCATCACTGGCGTGATTGGGAGCCGTATGACAGGTGCGGGTTTTGGTGGATGCACAGTCAGCATTGTTCATAAAGATGCTTTAGAGATATTCCAGACCCGTGTTACAACGAAATACCACGAACAGACCGGCATTGAACCTGAAATTTACCTCTGTAATGTTAGTGACGGCGCACAAGTTTTTCAGAGGTCCGAATTATCTTGACAACCTATATGGAAAAAACAGAACATAGTATCGGCGTTGACCTTGGGGGAACGGATATCAAGGCTGGATTGGTTTCATCGGTAGGCGATATTTCTTGTCGCGTTGTAGTCCCGACAGACGTAGAAACAGGGGGTCCCAAGGTCGTAGCATCGCGGATTGCAGAAGCCGTTCGCCAAGTCCTTGTGAAAGCAGAAACTGAAGGCATCCGTGGGACATCAAAGTCCGATTCGGCACAGCCGCCTCCACTAAGCAGCGCACAAGCATCTGAAATTCATAGCGAGGTATACGAAATTGGGGTTGGACTCGGTTCACCGGGACTTATCATCGCTGAAACGGGTGTCGTCCACTTTTCACCTAACTTTCCGGGTTGGAGCGATATCCCCCTTGTTACTTATGTAAACGCAGAACTGGCGAAACTACATCCCCCAAAAAGCGTTGCGGCGCGTAACCCACAAACCCATACGCATAAGAAGTACAAGCCGGTATTAAGAGGTATGGACAACGATGTGAATGCAATGACTTTAGGTGAACTTCATCACGGTGCTGGTGTCGGATATAATAACCTTGTCGCATTGACACTCGGCACAGGTGTAGGCGGCGGTGTGGTAATTGATGGTGAGGTTTATCACGGAAGTCAAAATACTGCTGGCGAATTGGGGCATACTGTCGTCGAACCCAATGGACGTTATTGTGGTTGCGGCAATCAGGGGTGTCTTGAGGCTTATGCAGGGGCGAAAAACATCGTTGAACGCATCCAAGAGAAGATAGCAACTGGACGTAGCACAACTTTAGCCACTGCAACGAAGACCGGAACGACATTAACGCCACGGATGATAGCGGAAGCAGCGCAAGCTGGGGATGAGCTTGCAATTGAGATTTTTGCGGAAACGGGGCGGTATATAGGCATTGCTCTCACCTCAATAGCACATATTCTCAATCCTCAAATAGCGATCATCGGCGGTGGCATCGCGGAAGCTGGTGAGAAGCTGCTCTTTGCGCCGATCCGTGCTGAACTCTCAAAACGTGCGATGGATATACCCGCACAGATGAAAATTGTAAAGGCACACCTCGGAAATGACGCTGGCATTGTAGGTGCTGCGATGCTTGCCCTTGAGGGTAAGAAGCCAGCGTTTTAAGAAGACGTAACCTGCAGGTTTCCTGTCCTGAGATACGCGCGTTTCCGGGACCTGCTACAGAAAAACTTGTAGGCGCGCCGTGGAGAACATCAATGAAAAATGAAACACATTTGCTGAAAACTTTAGGCTCAGGACAAAGCCTCCAACCCGCCGAAAACCCAGGCGATCGGAAAATTGTCGAACTGCCTCAGGTGTCTGTCTTACAAATTTTAGCGGTACTCTGTTTAGCATTACTTCCGCTAAGTTGTTCAAAGGTGCCAGATTTCCTAAAAGACACCTTCCAACGAGAGATGATTGTCCCTGTCTTTGATCCGGATGCTCACATTATGCCACAGACAGGCACCGTCGGTTATGTCGAAAACGGCATCAAGGTAATGGTGGTACCGCTCAACGATGTGAAGGCAGTTGATGCGTTCGGTGTCTTTATCTATAACGGGACCGACCACTGGATATCTTTCAAAAAGAAAGATTGTCAGATGCTCGATGGCACCGGTAACGTTACAATGCCGATCGACAAATCGCAGGAATCCTTTTATCTAAAAAAGAATTTTAGACCGAATTTACCACCTGAATTTGCGGCAGAAGTGTTCCGATGGGACAAGTCCATCAGAATACAAGGGGATCCAGCGGTAATGCCCAGAGCAGACATTGAAAGAACAACTGTGTTGCCGAGGCAATACGCGAGATTCTTCCTCTATTTCCGCAAACGGAGTATTAAGTATAGCAGCTTACGGATCATTGTGCCGAGAATCACAAGTGATTTCAATGACCAACAAACGACGTTCGTTTTCAAATTTAAGGTGCAACGCGGCTAATCTGGGGACCCCGCAGGCAATACCTTACACATCACGGCGGCAGTCCGCGCAACGTGCTTTTAAAGGTTTCCATATCTGTTTTTTGTTCCTTGTACTTTGTTTGAGTTGTGCTCTACCTGAAAGTGAAGTTGCGCCGCCGGAGTCCTCACCCGTTACAGAGAAGGGGCAGATTGGAATTCTCCTATCGAACCGTGAACGTAAGTCTCCGCCTATAGTGGGTATCAGCTATGTTAAGACACTCGGCAGGACTGGACAAGGCGCAGGTGAGTTTCAGATGCCCTTGGGACTCGCAATAGATGAATCAGATAGGATCTACATCGCCGATGCCGGAAACAACCGAGTACAAGTTATTGATGCCACTGGAAATTACATCACCGAATTTGGCGGGCGTGGGTGGCAGACAGGCGAATTTGATCATCCATCAGACATAGCGTTAAGTTTCCAACGGAGTTACCGCCACCTCTATGTAGCAGACACGCGGAACAATCGGGTACAATACTGCAATTTCGTTGATCAAATTTTTTATCCGCTCAGCCAGAGTATTGAAGGCACCCTGTTAGACCAACCCGAAGGCATCGGTATCGGACGAAATGGCGAGGTGTATGTTGTAGATACCAGCAATCATCGCTGGATTGAATTCAACGTTTCGGGGGTACCAGTTGTCGCACGAGGCAGCTTCGGGAGTGGTACGGAGCAACTCTGGAATCCTACAGACCTCGCTGTCGATACCCACGGGAATGTTTACGTCGTTGATACAGGCAACCACCTCATCAAAAAATACGACTTCAGCGGCAATCCTATCAGTACTTGGGGCGGTGAAGGAGACAGGCTCGGGCAGCTGCGGGAACCGAAGTGCATCGCCTTAGACGACTGGAATTATCTTTACGTAACGGACAGCGGTAATCGGCGGATCCAAGTCTTCGCACCTGATGGTAGGAGCATCACAGAATTTAGCACCCCTACACTTTTTGAACCGATAGGCATCGCAGTCTCGAAAAGTGAACGCGTCTTTGTGAGCGATGCGGAATCCAATGACATAAAGGTATTCCAAGTCTTCCGTCAAAAATAGTTATCGGTCATCGGTTAAAGAGGGTTTGACTTATCTAATCTTCCGCTACAAAACCCAATCCTTTAGGTTTGGGATGTAGTAGCGGAAACCAATGGGTTGAAATATCATAAAACTAACATTTTTTACAAATTGACTTGATAATACCTAATCTTTGTGGTATAATTAATAGTATGAAAATTACTAACAATGATCACAAATATATTTCAATAGGCACGACAATATATGCTTGTGAGTATCATATCATTTGGTGTACCAAATATCGTCGTTCTGTTCTTTCTCCCGAAATCCAAGAGAGATTGAAGGCATTGATATTTGAGCAACAAGAATCATATCAATACATTGTTCGTGAAGTTGAAAGTATGCCTGACCATATCCATTTACTTGCCAGTATTCCGCCTGAAGTATCTGTTACGAGCGTGATAGGTAAAATCAAAGGCTATACGGCAAAGACACTCCGTAATGAGTTTCCAACACTTACGCGACGATTGCCATGTCTATGGACACGTTCAAAGTTTGTCGCCAGTGCGGGAGACGTTACTCTTGAAGTTCTAAAGCAATACATTGAGAACCAAAAAGGTGTCTAAATGCCAAGTTTCTACCGCACCCAAAAACTAAAAATAGAAGAACAACCGATATTCTCTGAAGCCAATGCTGCGTCTGCTGCTGTTTGGAATGACTGTTGCTATCAAATGGATATGTACCAGTGGCAGCGTGGCTATCCTCACGCTCACAGAGACTTCTATTTCGGTAAAGACTGCGAAGGTTGGATAGACCGAAAACTATCTAATCCACTCTTGCATTCACAAAGTAGGCAATCGGTTCGGGAGCGTTACTTCAAGTCTTGGAAATCTTACTCCGCCTTGAAAAAGAGCGGTGGTGTTCAGAAACCGAAACCTCCTAAGAAACGCAAAAACTATATGACGACACGTTGGAAAAAGTCTGCTATCCGATTTGTTGAAGGCAGTCTCTTTGATAAACGCGTTGAACTCTCTATGGCAGCAGGTCAACCGAAAATAGATATACCTTTGCCGAAAAACTTTGATATGTCCAAAGCAGCACATATCGCGACGATTGATTTGTGCTATAACTACGGACAATGGACCCTCCATTTTTCGTATAAATATGAAACCGAAACAACCGAAACAGGTAAAGAAGTCGCAGGCGTTGATATAGGCGAAATACACCCGATTGTCTCTCACGACGGGCAAGATACTCATATCTACAATGGACGGTATATCCGCTCACTATACCGCTATAGAAACAAAGTGCTTGCCGATTTCAGTCAGACGATCAGCCGGTGTAAACGCCATTCCAAACGCTGGTGGAGACTCACCCGCCGTAAGTGGAAGCGTATCAGAAAGATTGACAACCAGATCAAAGACGCACTCCACAAACAGACTACCAAGTTCGTCAAATACTGCCAAGCGAAAGGTATCAGCACGATTGTGCTTGGAGACCTCACAGGTATCCGAAACAACATAGACTATGGCAAACGTGCGAACCAGAAACTCCACCAGTGGGCTTTCGGTAAGATTGCCGAGTTGATAACCTACAAAGCGAAAGCGTTAGGTATCAAAGTCAAAGTCATTGACGAATCCTATACCTCTCAAACTTGCCCGAAATGTGGCAACCGAAAGAAACCTAACAATCGCAACTATACCTGCAAATGTGGTTTCAAATATCACCGCGACGGTGTAGGTGCTATCAATATCAGAGAAAAGTATCTGGGTCACTTCGGTGTCCCCGTAGTGGCGGAAATGGGTTCTCCCCGCATGACACCGCCCTTGGGCTTTAGACTTGAAGTCCCTGTTGCCTCGTCTTAGACACGAGGAATGTTTCTAAAAGGAACAAAAGAACCCCTTGCCTTTAGGCTTGGGAGTATGTCAGTCAAGCCATCTTTTAACTCTCACTGTGAGGCAAACTGACAACTCTCACTGCAAGGCAAACTGACAACTTTTAATGCGTATCCGACTCTTTTTCCTCGTTTCCTTCTGTTTGTGCTTGCTACCACGTCCCGGAAGTACCGCACAAGAATCTGCTGATGACAAACCTAAATCCCTCGAACTTCCCACCTTTTCCGTTCTCCAGAAAATGGAGTCCTTTGAACTGAAAACCGGTGAGCAGGAATTTACGGTGAAGTACCCGCCAATTCTCCCTAACAGTGAACAGTTAGTAGCAGCGAACGGAAAAGTCCTTGTACGAAATGTAGACTATCAAATTGATTTCTATCCCGGAAAAATCACTATAGTAACGCCGGATTCCATTACCGATCCCTACAGATTAAAGATAACCTATCGCACGCTGCCTTTCGCAATAAAAGAGGTCTATAAACGCGACCTTTACGGTGAGCAAAATCCGAATGGCAGTCAGCCATCAGCAGTCAGCAGTCAGCAAGAGGACTCTGGTTTATCAGAAAACCCCTTTGCCGATGGTTTCCAACAGCCGATAGACGATAGCCAGACATCACAATTGGAAGTGTCCGGTAGCCAAACAATTGGCCTCTCGGCTGGGAGCGGGCGTGCCGTGACACCGAATCAGGAATTGCGTGTTAATGTGGAGGGCAATGTCTCCGAGAATATCAGTATCCTTGCGCTGTTATCCGACCAAGATTTACCAATTCAACCCGAAGGAACAACCGAGAATATCCAAGACATCGATCAGAAATTGGTTCGTATCACACATCCGAACATGAGAGGCACGTTAGGCGACTTTGAAGGATCACTCGGTGCCTCGGAGTTTATCTTTTTCCCACGTGCGCTCGAAGGCGTACAAGTCGAAGGCGATTTCAAGTGGGGGAAATTTCACCTCATTCCGAGTGCTATCCCGAAAGGACAGTCCACAAGTTTAGTGCTTCGCGGAGAGGAGGGACGTAGCGAATATCGACTCACGGTTGATGGGCAATACGTCATCGTGAAAGCGGGGAGTGAAATTGTCTGGTTGAATGGAGAGCGGATGCGGCGTGGTGAGAACAACGATTACGTCATCCGAGAATATGGGGATCCGATCGTCGAATTCAACAGCAAACACTTGATAACAAGCAACGACACGATCCGGATTGATTTTGAATATATCCCTGAAGAACGGGCATATCAACAGAATCTTTACGGACTCAGTAGTGTCTTTACGCTGCCGGGAGAATGGATGACCCTCGGTGCCTCTTATGCTGTTGAGGCAGACCTAAACCAACCTGAACAGGCTTTCATCCAGCTCAGAGGCACGGACCTGGAGGCACTACGTCAAAATATCCTTGATCCAGAGGAAGATGGATCGCTGCTCACGGCACCGCAGAAACATACAGTATGGGGTGTAGAAAGTCGTGTGAACATCACCGAAAAAGCGTGGATTGAAGGTGAACTCGCCTACAGCAACCTTGATAAAAACACCTATTCCACCGTAGACCGTAAAGAGGTGAGTCAGGCGTGGAAACTGAATGGCTATGCGGATTGGGATTTCGCAACATGGACAGATAAACGGAATCGGGGTTACAAACCCCTCCTACACACAAATCTTGACATACGGGCGATGGATGCTGACTTTGTCCCTGTCGGTGCATCAAGTAGTAACCGGTCCCGGTCCCGTTATGAAACGCAATACGCCAAAGAGGGTTTTGATGATGTGTTTCTGTTTGATAGTGCTGGACGCTCGCAAATTTCCCGAGATGAAAGAGCAGCGAACTTTGACATCCGATTGATGCCGACGGATTGGTTAGGGGTTAATGCCGGAGTCAGTAGGAGCGAAGAGAGAGAACCACAACGCGCCGGAACCGTTCAGGAGGCGACGGACTCCATAGGCGGGACAGAGGTGTTGTCTACCACAAACGCAACTATCCGTGATAATTTCAATTGGGGGGTAAACTTCAATCAGCGTTCAGGCAGTGGAAGTGTAATCCCTACCAGCACACGCGAAAGTACGCTTACAGGCGGACAAGCAAGAGGGACTGAGGAGTCAGAAAAAGTGCCGTCTAAGGGCGTGCAGCTGCTGAGGAAGTTACCGAATCTCCGCTGGGATGATTATCGGAGCAGCTCGCGTGTGGAGAGTGAAGATTCAGCACGGACACAGTCGCAGCGGAAGTCGCGACAGGAAGGCAACCTGTCCTATCCGCTCGGTCCGTTCAGAATTATTGGGACATTGGGCAGATTGGAATCAAACGAGGCACGCAATGCTACACTCAATCGAAAGCGGAACCGGGCGATTGGACGCGTGGATCTCGTCAAATTCAGTTGGGTATCCCTCAACACCAGCTACGAACTTGAGGAGGCTTATGCGAAAGAACCGTTGCTCACTGTGGACGACGAACCGATCGGTCTATCCGATTGGCAGCGGAGCACTACGGCGCGAACGTGGAAAGTTGGTCTCTTTTCACAACAGAAATCCTTTCTCAGCGGCGGGGTGAATCTGACTGCCAATCTTGCACGCCGGATGCTGAAGGCACATACCGAACTTGGTGCAGATACGACGACGCAACTTGCCGATATCAACCTTCAGTTGACACCGCTCAATCGCGCGATTGACATAGCACTTAGCTACGAGTTAGATAAAAAATTGACGAGCCAACGCCACGAAATCTATACCAATATTCATCCACACACCGGTGTTATGCTCCAACCCGGTGAAGGGTATTACGTAAAGTTGGACGATCTGCACTATGTAGAAGATCCCGAGGAAGGCACCTACATCAAAATCTACCAAAATGTGGGTGACAAACCGACAACGGCAGTAGATGCAGAATTCCGGGTCCGTTTTCAACCGCGTCAGTATTTCGCACGGCGTGCCAGAGCGCGGCAACAGCAGCAACGTGAGTCAGTGCTGAAACGTGATAGTTTACGTCCAACGCCATCAGCATCTGAACAAAGTGATGCATCACAAAGGCGACCCCTCTCCGGCACAACAGCCGTACAAAGCGTGCGTCCATCGCGATCGGAGTGGTTTCTGAGCGCGCTCAGAGGTCAAATACGATTCTGGCTAACCGAGGAACAGGAGGTAGAGGACGCGGTGTCCCTGTATCTGCTCCAAAACTTACAAGGATCAGACACGCTTTTCGGGCGGTTGAACCAGCACCATCGGCTCGAATTTTCACCGTCACCGGCGTTCAGCCTTGAGTTCAACCTCCGCACTGGCGAGACGCTTAACAAGCGGATTAATAATCAGGAACGTCACAGACTGCATAACACTTGGGATGTTGGTTTCTCTGTAAATCCTACGAAACGCTTGTCTGTCGGAGCGAATTGGGAACAACGTCGGGAAAACGAAAAATATAGCCAATTCGATTTTGAAGACTTCGCGCAGGAAACCGATGCTACAGCGGAGAAAGAACTTTCCCCAACACCTATCTCTGATTTGCGTCAATTTGAACAGACGACCGAATTGCGTCTCCGGTATGAACTGAGCAACGCCGTGCGATGGAGCGGCATCGGCGGTTATAAACGGACAACCGACGAAGAGCAACTTGATGAGGAACCTGAAGCCAAAACACGCACCTTTTCTTATGAAAATCGGGTCACGTACAGTCTCATCGGCAAGGGACGCATTGATTTCAACTACAAACTCGGCTATGGTAAGAGTAGCGGCAGTATCCCCTTCGCACAATACACTTTTTATGAAGGGATTAGTCACGAAGTTCGCACAACTGCGGATTACAGGTTACGGAAATTCACCGATCTGCTGTTTCGACTCAATTACCGTCTACTCTCTACGAAGCATCGGAAACCTGAACATCGTTTGGAGATGACGGTCAGTGCGGAACTTTAATGTGAACTTGGTGAGTTCGTTTAGAACCTTATATCCGGTTTCTGAAATTTCTGTTTAATCCATTTGAGAAATATTTCGGTGTCGGTAAAACTTTCAAGGACTTCTCCCATTAAAACCGGTTCTCTCAACATAAGCCAAATGAATCCGTCATCAGGACGCCTCTCCCTACGTTGATCCTTAAGGGTTTTGTTTATCGTTATGATGTTCCCGAACTCAATGTCTCGGCTCAATCGTTGAAAATCTTTATCAAACGCCTCAAAACCTTCTTCATCATCCTTCGCATGTTCGACAAACCATCCGAAAATAGGGGCTTTCTTAAAAGCAGGCAAAAGGACTTCATCTATCACTGTATTTTGATCTGCCCCATGATAGACTAAAATTCTGCCCTTTTGGAAGTCTTGGTGCAGATGATGTGCCACAACAATGTCTGTCCTTGTAGGTTTCCCAAAATGTTTATGTAAAACAACTTCGTATACCTCGGCATTTGGTGGACTATTTTTAACAAACGTTTTAAAATCTTGATGCGGCACGTCTGGATAAGCACTTCTGAGAAAGTCCAGATAGGTGGGGTTCCTACTAATTTGATGAAGCGTCTCAAACTGATCGTCTAAAATTGGGGATTGGAACTGTTGCTGTAACGCTTTGAATGTCTGTTCGTACAATTCTTTTCTCGTAACTTCACTATCCCCATCCGTTGCTTTCTCCTCTATTGCTTCCTCTGGTTTCAAGGTCGGATCTGGTTCACCAGAACAGCCCAGAAGGAGGGTAATAGAACAAAGGTATAAAACAGTGAAAAGTCTATAAAGTGCCTTCAAAAATGTGGATGCGCTTCTCATAATGGGGCTACTCCAAATTGAGTGCTACTTGGGTTATACTATGGTTTTCGCTACGGTTGAAGTGCTTTCCGCTTAATATTTCCCCACGTCGTAGCGACTTTATCCTTCGGCGAAACCGCGAACAAGGAACCCCGCATTACAGCTCTGATTTCGGTTTCACTGAGCGCACGACTCCATATCGCGACTTCGTCAATAGAACCTCCCTCAAACGCATACTCGGGCTTACCTTTGGCACATCCGATCCGCAAATCTTCCTTATTTATGCCATTAAAATTAAAAGGTGCTCTCTCATCAGATTCAAGAATGTTTTCACCATCAAGATACATTCTCACAGTGATATCCTCACATATTCCGACAATGTGATGCCACGTTCCATTCCTCATTTTGTTCTCTACTGCGATTCGCACATGAGATTCTCGCCTCCCTAAAATAATCCCAACTCCTGAACCATTAGGAAGGAATGCGATATCAGGATCATCATTTTCATCGAAAACTCCCATACCGTACAAGCTATTGGATTTCGCACTATAACACCCTTTATCAAACCACTGAGAAGAACTCCCCGTCCAATCCTCGTGATATACCCATGCCATCATTGTGATTTCTTCACTAATTTCCAGTTCATCGGTGGCAGGTACATTCACACAATCTTCGGTATCATTAATAATATGGACAGCGTTCCCATATTTACCCTTGACAAATTTGGTGTCTTTGACAACTTCGGCATCAAGCCCGTTGCCAGATTCATCGAGAATCCGTTTACCCTTGATGTTGTCAAACGTAAAGTAAACGACAAGACCTTCATCAAGATCTGCGGTTGTGTATCCGCCTGTGATAAGCGTCAGAGCGATGAGTAATACCATATTAACGCGACTATTCTTGTGTATATTTTTTAGATATGTTATTGTGAAGAGATGAAAAAGCAAAAACATGAGGTTTTCCCCCACTTTTCAGTAGAAGTTGTTAAACAAAGGTATCTTGAATGTGAATGTCTTCGGGAACGGACGCACTGGCATATTATTTGGCTCCTTGCGGATACCAGAGATTCACGCACCCCCCGGCAAGTCGCTGAGATTGTAGGATGCACGCCGGACTGGGTTCGCAAGTTGCTCAAACGCTATAATGCTGAAGGCGAAGCCGCTTTGCGAGATAAACGCAAAAATAATACAGGTGTGCGTTTTTTGGATGAAACACAGCAAGCCGCCCTTGCAGCTGCCCTTTCTGCGCCTCCTGGTGATGGGGGTCTTTGGACGGGTCCGAAAGTGGCTGCGTGGATATCTGAGACACTCCAGCGTCGTGTCAGTGACGTGTCAGGTTGGAAATATCTCAAACGTCTCGGTTATACTTTACAAACACCTCGTCCGCAACATCAGGCAGCCGCAACACCCGAGGCACAGCAAACATTTAAAAAAAAACTCAAGGAGCGGGTAGCTACGCTTGAAAGTCAGCACCCAGAGAAACCGGTAGAGATCTGGGCAGAAGACGAGACGCGCTTGGGATTATTGCCGGTTCATCGGCGTGTCTGGGCGAAGCGAGGTGAAAGACCGATAGCCCCCGTGTGTCCGGCATATAAGTGGTTTTATGGTTTCGGTTTTGTCCGTCCACAGACAGGTGAGACCTATTGGCTGCTGATGCCGAGTGTGAGTGTTGAAGTCATGAACCTTGCCTTGGCAGAGTTTGCGCGTGATGTGAACCCGGAAGGCAAGAAACAGATAATCCTTTTGTTAGATCGTGCCGGTTTTCACACGGGTAAGGATTTAGAAGTCCCAGAAGGGATTGAGTTATTTCATTTGCCCCCGTACACACCAGAACTTCAACCTGCCGAACGGCTCTGGCCTTTGTTGCGAGAGGTGGTTGTGAATAAAGTTTTTACAACGCTCTCAGCACTTGAAGAAGCCGTTGTGAAAAGGTGTCAATGGTTCTCTGAAAACACAAAGAAGGTGCAGGCACATGTCGGTTTTCTGTGGATTTGCAAAATGGAAAAATAATACAAATCACGTTAATTTGGTATAAGTGGACATCTTTGTAGCATAAACTGTTAGTTTGTGCCAGTGTGAATGCTCGTTAGCAGCATTCACACTGTTTGAGAATGTCTAATTAATTCTGAAATCTACTATAAAACAAATTTATCCAAAGGCAGTCAGTTGTCAGCGATCAGTGAAATAGCAACACAGAAATTGCTTCTACAAGAAAGAGCCTACGATCGGTAAATTAAAATTACCGGAAAACTGAATGCTTCTACGAAAAAAGGTTGCCATTTTTCAACAAACTGGTGTATACTATGGGTATGAAAAACAGCGATGTGACACAACCGGCAGCTAACAGGAGCAGTTGCTAGAACGCTCAAATTCTAAATAATTCTAACGACTTGTGCTAATTAATCTTGTTTGTATTGAGTTTGCCTATGCGGGAACGAGGTCTTTGAGTTTCATCAAAGGATGTCCTAAACACTGACTCACGAAAGGACCGAGAAGACAACTAGCACAAGCCGTTAATTCTATGTTTTTCATGACATTTCAATTGGAATAGAGTCTATTTATATGACTATATGGCGAGGACATCTCTCCTGCATGTGAGCGCGGTCTCCTTGCTAACCGACTCTGAGAAGCGGTAAAAGCATCGGATACGAAAACCCCAATGGCATTACTACCACACAAAATAGCATTGCGAGCGACGGATAAGCATAGCGCATGGTTTTCGCAACAATACGGTTATGCGAGATTCGCATATAACTATGCCCTCTCGGACTTCAAGGACGGTCTGTCTCAGGAAGAATGGCGTTCGCGTATAGAGTTGAATAACCATTTCAATGCTGTGAAATACGAGAAGTTTGACTGGTGCGAGGCACAGGATCAGCGCGCTGCGGTGTATGGGATTATCCATCTCGGAGATGCTATTGAACGCTGGAAGTCGGGACAAAACCAGTTCCCGAAGTATAAAAAACGTTCCCAGCGTCAGTCATACACGGTTGAAGGTGCGAAGGTCAAAGGCAAACGTATCAGGGCTATTTAGTTTTCGGTTTTTAGCCCGATTTTGGACACCCCAGGCCCGGTAGGCGCGGTTTGGAACCGCGCCGGACTTGAAAAAGAGGATCCAAAAATTTAGACAATCCGAGAATTTGTTTAAAACTAAATGCCCCTGAGAGCAAGGCAGAGACACTTGACGTGAAAGTCGTAGAGGCACCGCAGTTTTTTGCTTCAAGTAAAACGTGTAGCCACTGCGGACATAAGAAAGAAGCATTATCGTTAGCAGAGAGAGAGTATCACTGCGAAGCTTGCGGTTTCATAGCAGACCGTGATGTCAATGCTGCGATAAACCTAAGAACCCTCGCCATCGGTTCGGTGGAGAGTCTAAACGCCTGACGGAGTCCGTGTAAGACCTCATTTGGAGGCAGTGGACGTTGAAGCAGGAACACTAAAACAAGATATGTCTGCTTTGGTGTAGATATATCCAGTTTTGAAGGAACAGAACGTGGAAAATGCAACACGAACTCACCACAGAACAAATTGATTTTTATCAGGAAAACGGATTTCTCGTCATTGAGAACTTCCTTGATACCGACGAACTCGAAGAATGGCGGCGATGCACCGATGAATCTGTCGAAGAACGCCTCGGCACCTCCCTTGAACACATGACAAACCAGTTGGATCCATCTAACTTTTATGCGCGGGTCTTTACGCAATGCCTCCGCTTGGCAGATTCACACACAGGCATGCGGAAACTGGTACACGACCCGAAAATCGGAAAGATGGCAACACAACTCGCAGGTGTTGACGGGATGCGGATATGGCACGACCAAGCACTGATTAAACCGCCATCTGGGAATCCCACAGCATGGCACCTCGATGTCCCCTACTGGTCATTTGACTCACCGGATGCGGTTTCGTTCTGGGTTGCATTAGATGATGCTACACTGGCGAACGGCTGTATGTGGTATCTACCCAGCACTCATAAAGCCGCACGCTTTGATAACGTCGGCATCGGTGAAAACATAGGGGCACTGTTTAACGTGTACCCGGAATGGCAGCAGCTTGAACCGCAATCAGCACCCTGTCCTGCAGGTTCTATGGTATGGCACAACGGACTAACAGCACACGGTGCAGGCGCGAACATGACATTCTCACATCGCCGAGCGATGACGTGTGGTTTTATGCCTGATGGATGCACCTTCAACGGAAAGAAAAACATCTTGCCTGAACCCTATTTTAGTTCGCTCGAAATTGGCGATGTGCTTGACAATAACACCCAGAACACACTTGTCTGGCATAAGGATTGGGAAACACAATAGGCGGGCATTGTGAAAGATGTTTTGTGAACCTAAATCCCTCATAGCTGATAACTAATACCATTTCTGAATAACCGTTTCTCATTAACGAAAACCGGTTCGTAGTGGCGCAATTCATTGCGCCTCTTACATGCGGAAACCTCATAGAGTTTCAAAATCTCTGAAATGCGAATTTATTTTCAGATTTGGTATGATAACCATTAAAAAGGAGAATCGAAATATGGCGAAACAGCCAAATATCGTCCTGATGGGAGTTGACTCGCTCCTCGCAACACACATGAGTTGCTACGGGTACCACCGACTGACAACACCACATATCGATCGGTTTGCAGAGGGTGCCACCCTCTTTGAGAAAACCTACAGTCCGCACGTTCCAACAACGAGCGCGTACGCCTCTATGCTGACCGGATTAGATACGTTCAGCACACAAGTGGTCGCGTTACGTCACCGAGGACCACTTCAGGAAGGGGTTAAAACATTGGCAGAAATCCTCCGTGATGTTGGCTACGATACGACTTGCGTCGGATTCGGCGAACCGAGTGGGCGTGGGTTTGATACCTATCTTGATTTTTCTGGATGGGGTCCCGACGCAACCGGACGTAGCCCAAAAGCGGAAAATCTTAATAAAACGACCCTCCCTGAACTGAATCGGTTGATCGACCAGAGCGACGAAAAACCGTTTTTCCTGTTCCTGCGCCACATGGATCCGCACTCCCCTTACCTACCACCTGCACCTTATGAACGGATGTTCTATCACGGTGATGAGTGCGATCCGAGTAACAAATCTATGGAACCGGTGATGGCGTTTAAACCGTTTTGCGACTATTTTGCCTCTTGGATGCCACAAGGAATTACCGATAAAGATTACGTCATCGCGCAATACGACGGCGCAATCGCTTACATGGATGCGTGCATTCAGACACTCCTTAATACCCTTGAAGCGCGCGGTGTGATGGATGAGACTATCATCGTTATCAATGGTGACCACGGTGAAACCCTCTACGACCACGAGTGCTGGTTCGACCATCACGGCATCTACGACGTCACTTTGCACGTACCGCTCATTATCCGCTATCCAGGGCGTGTGCCTGCTGGAAAACGGGTCTCAGGCTACAACCAACACAAAGACCTCGTGCCGACGCTCCTCGAATTAGCGGACATTGAAACCGACATTGATTTTGATGGCAAAAGCCTTACAGCGTTGATCAGCGGCGAGATAACTTCTTACGATAGTGAGTTCTATATCACGGAATGCACGTGGATGCGCAAGCATGGTTGGCGGACGCCTGAATGGAAACTCATTGTCGCCCTTGAACCCGACTTCCATTTCAAGCCTCCCGTTGAACTTTACAATCTTATCCAAGATCCCGATGAGAACAACAACCTCGCTGACAAACACCCTGACATCGTCAATGTTCTCGAAACCCGCATGAAAAGCTGGATACTCCAGCGAGAACAGGAGACAGGATTGACAAATCCGATCATGAAGCAGGGCGATTGGCACGGGCATAAAGGGGTCGGTCCATTCAAAACCTCCGAACAGGCGTACAATGCGATGCACATTGGGAACCCGGGCGAAGCCGCACGTTTACAAGCGAAACCCAAAGACGAATAGCCATCAGTTGTCAGTTATCAGCAGTCAGTAAAGAGAGGTCTGATTTAATCAGAAACTTCTTACCGACTACTGATAACTGATAACCGATAACTGTTAAGAAAGGAAACTGAATGCCAGATTATAGACGAGATGAAGTTTTAGGACGACTGAAGACAGAATTGGATCGAGGAAAACACTTGCTTGCTGTCGGTGCCGGAACAGGCATCACAGCGAAATTTGCTGAGCAGGGAGGCGCAGACCTAATCGTAATTTACAACTCCGGTCGCTATAGGATGTCAGGCTTTGGCTCCTGCGCAGGACTCTTGGCTTACGGTGATGCGAATGCCATCGTCATGGAGATGGGAGAGCGCGAGGTGTTACCTGTCGTCAAAGAGACACCCGTTATCGCTGGGGTCAACGGCACAGACCCGACGCGTCGGATGAGCAACTTCCTCAAACAGGTCCGCGATGTCGGTTTTGACGGCGTTAATAACTTCCCCACCGTCGGTGTGATTGATGGCACCTTTCGGTTAACACTCGAAGAAACAGGGATGGGTTTCTACAAAGAAGTCGAGACCATCGGCATCGCACATGAGATGGATCTTTTCACAATCGTCTATGTCTTCAACCCTGAAGAGTCCGAGAATATGGCAAAAGTCGGTGCGGATGTTATCATCGCGCACATGGGCACGACAATAGGCGGTACCATCGGTGCGGAAACCGCTTTCACACTTGAAGATGCAGCCGTCCGCGTCCAAGAGATTTGCGATGCCGCACAATCGGTGAACCCGAATGTTCTCTGCCTCGCGCACGGCGGTCCCATCTCAAAGGCACCGGAAGCGGCATTTATCAATGAGAAAACGGACGCCGTCGGTTTCGTGGGGGCTTCCAGTATCGAACGGTTCGCATGTGAAGAGAGTATCCCCCGGGTCACTGCTTCATTTAAGGAGTGAGCCGGATCGCGCAAATTACAGTCTATAGGTTGGGTTGAACGCAGTAAAACCCAACCTACTAAATAACCCAAGTTGCTACTAACGGATTTTGGGCGTTTCAACACGGTTTTCAGGCCCTTTCTCCACCCCAGAGGGGTGATATGTCTATAGAAAAAGGTATATCAACGTCCTGCACTCCAGCGGAGTGCTATGTGAGTAAATAGGTGGCAACTTGCGTTCCTAAATAGTAAATTGAAAATGAAGGTACAATAGAGATGGCAGAATCAACTTACAATAATCAAGGGCTTTTTTCTACTTATCATCTCGAAAAAATAATAATGGAGCAGGCATCAGATGAATTGAAATCGACGTATGAGCAGATTAAACAAATCTATGCTTCCATCGCTGAATTTGCTGATAATCTGAATGAACCACAAACGGAAGAAAAATTTATCCGTCCTGTTCTGAAAATCCTTGGGCACACTTTTGGAGTGGAACCGGTGCTACGCACCTCACAAGGCACAAAGCAGCCAGATTATGCCTTTTTTCCTGATCAAGAAGTATTGGAGCGAGCACATCCTCAAATTAATTCCAACGCTTTTTTCAACACAGCAATTGCTGTCGGTGATGCTAAGGCATGGACCAGAAACCTTGATAAAAAATTAGACGGACCGGGCGACCCATTTTCTAATAGCAATCCGAACTATCAGATTGATTTCTATATTCGCACTTCGGGACTGACATGGGGAATTCTCACAAGTGGAAAGTTGTGGAGACTTTATCACCGCGACACAAGTTATAAACTGGATAGTTTTTACGAAGTCGATCTTGAAAAGATACTGATCAATGAAGATACAGAAGCGTTTCGTTATTTTTACTATTTTTTTCGGAGTGATGCGTTCGCACTGGATACCTCTAATCAATCTTTTCTGGATGATGTATTGTCAGGCAGTATCCGCTATACTGTCTCAGTGTCGGATGATCTCGGAGACAAGATATATTTAGCATTGGAAGAGCTTATCAACGGCTTTCTAACTTTTCCGAATACCAACTTAAATGTCTCTGATACAAAGATGATTCATGAAAATTGTCTTATTCTGCTTTATCGCTTGCTGTTTGTTTTGTACGCCGAAAGCCGTGGGTTGCTACCACTTGAAAACCGTGAGTACCAGTCTGAATATAGTTTAGACGCGCTCGCCACCGAAATACATGACAAATTAGATGATCATTCTACTATCCCTAAGTTGAAAAGTGATTATTGGACTCGTCTCCATGACCTATTTACGCTCATTGATAAGGGATGGGACGAACACATTCCACAATATAATGGAGGGTTGTTTAACCCGACCCGACACGTGTTTCTGGAGGACAACAAAATAGGCAATGATGTTCTCGCCAATGTCATTATAGTAAAATCCGAAAATATGTTTACACTTCAATGAACAGTTGTTACACAAGCACACTCCGTCGCTGGCGAGGTTTCCTAACCTCGCCAATGTGAAGGTAATCGTGGGTTTTACTATAATAACGTGAGTTTGATAATAAAAATTGAAGGGTCCCGTAGGTTGGGTAGAGCGGGGAAAGACCAAGAATCCTTCAGTTTACCCAAAAAACGTGCTTTTCAAGGATATATTCATGGAAATAGACAGAGCGAAACCCAACAATCCAACGCCGCTGTCTGAGAATGTAGCGGGCTTCCAACTCACGTTACTTTTTTCAAACTCACGTTATAATAGCGAGTCCAACGAAAATAAGGGCATTAATGAAAACACGGGTTTCGGAGTCTCCGTAGCTGGGTTCGCAGCTTACACGCGCATTTTCAATATACAGAAGAGGTATGAAAATGATTACCAATGCTCCTAAACCCATGATCAGATCCGTGTTCGTTGTCCGTCCAATCCAACCTGCTAATACAGGCGTGATAGCAACTCCAACAAAAGTAAAGGCACTAATGTACTCACAGATATGCGGGGGTCTGTCTCTGGTTATACGTGCATTTTCTAAATACAGAATAGGGAGGGCAATAATCAGCACCACTCCTAAAACCATCATCAGTACGAGCTTCCACTCCACAAGGCTCCTACCAGCGTAAAATGCCAAGAAATATGCCAAAAATCCGATACAGAAGAGGGAAGACCACTTTAGAGCAGACGGGTTCCACGGTTTTTGAGTTTCCTTTACAACGCTTTCAAAAGATTGGGACATATTCTGCTTATCAGAGTCCACGGAACTTGGCGTTTGATTCGTAGGTTTATCAAACATCTTGATCTTCTTCCAATTAAGTTTCGGCTATACGGTGATGAACCAATGCTCTGTTTCAGTCTCTCGACTGGATTTGGTCTGGGTGTTGAACAGTTGGCGATCGATAATATGAACTTCACTCTAATTCACGTTTTTTGGTTTACCATGCTGGAGAGGATACCAAGGATTTTGCCACACTGCTGAATAGGGTAGATTTCTATATCAATCTGTAGATTCTTTCCCGCTAATCTAAGAAATTGCCACTCTGTTCCTGTAGTGGTAGCACCGTAAACAGAAGATATGTGATTCCCTTTTTCAGCATTATAGTAGATTCCGAAAATAAGTTTACATTTTTTGAGATTTATGTTAGAGTTTATGATTATGGCATATTCAACAGATTTACGCAAACGCGTGCTTGATTTCATCAATAACGGTGGCAGTAAAGCCGCCGCTGAACGCACCTTTTGTGTCTCAAGAAGAACGATCTATAACTGGTTAGAAGCAGAAGACCCCTTCGCCTGCGAAAAACCGGGCCCCAAAGGTCCCCGACACATTGATTACGACGCACTTCAGCAACATGTTGCCGATTTCCCAGATTTCACACTCGCTGAACGCGCCCAACACTTCGGTGCTTCTACACATGGCATCTTCTATGCCTTGTCAAAACTCAATATCACGCGAAAAAAAAAACGACAACTTACAAAGAACAGTGTCCGGTGAAACGCCAAGAGTATCTCTCAACCCTTCAGCAAGAGACGGAGCAGCATCGGAAAAAACCGGTTTATATTGATGAGAGTGGTTTCAGTGAAACTGATTTCCGTCGGTATGCTTATGCGCCGAAAGGTGTTCGTGTTGAAGCGAAAGTGCCAAGTCATCGGTATAAGACCACGACGTTGATTGCTGCGCGGTTTCAGGAGTGTTTCACTGCGCCTGTGCTTTTCGAGGGCAGTTGCGATGCGGTTGCCTTCAACACTTGGCTTTCGGAGATGTTATGTCCTTTGCTTGACGACAGTCACGTTCTGATTATGGATAATGCTTCTTTCCACAAAGGTTCAGAGACGGAGGCATTGATCCGGGGTAGCGGTGCGAGTTTGTTGTTTCTACCCTCATATTCCCCAGAGTTGAATCCGATTGAGAAGGATTTCGCCAACATCAAGCGGATACGTCAATACAACGCTGAGACTTCTATTGATGATATTATAAAAGTGTATAAGTAATTACGGGTTTTACTATAATACGTTGACCCGAACGACGAAACGAGAACGCATCGCATACCAAGATTTGGCAATCCAGCATTTGGGCAATATCTACGAAGGACTGCTTGAATATGAACCAACTGTGCAAAGTTCTCCTGAAAAAGTTGTGTTAACAAAGGACAAAACCAAGCGCAAGGCAAGCGGAAGTTATTACACCTCCGATGCAATTGTGCGTTTAATGGTTGAGGATACACTCGGGCCGCTTTGTGAACGCAAGACATTTGAAGATATTCTCCGGCTTAAAGTATTGGATCCAGCGATGGGCAGCGGTCATTTCCTCGTTGGTGTTATCGATCATCTCGCTTTAGAACTCGCCACGCATCCCGATGCACCGGCGATGACGACCGGTGACACCGACACAGAAATCGCGTATTGGCGCAGACGCGTTGTTGAAAACTGCATCTATGGTGTGGACATCAATCCAATGACAGTAGAATTAGCGAAAGTAGCCCTCTGGCTCCACACAGTAGCAAAAGGCGAACCGCTTTCGTTCTTGGATCACCATATCCGATGTGGAAACTCGCTTATTGGTGCGAACATTGCGGATCTTGCTAACCTGCCAGTACTGAAGAAATCCCGGCGGACTAACGAAGAAATTCAACCGGCACTTAATATGGATTTTGGATTTACTGATACTGTCTCGGAAGCAGTTGGACATTACCTTGCTATTGAACGGATGGAAGGACAAACTGCTGACGATATCCATGTGATGGAACAGAAATTGGAGCAGGCACAGCAAACTCTGAGCAAGCACAAAGAAATTGCGGATCTCTGGTTGAGTGTTCATTTTGGAAATAACGTTGCACGCAATAATTATCACAATGCACTCAAAGCATTGGGATCTCGGCAGGCAAATGTAAATATCTCTACCAGTTTATCCAGTCATCAGGAAGCACAGAGGTTAGCAGAACACTACCGTTATTTTCATTGGGAGATTGAATTTCCAGAAGTATTTCGTGACGAATTTGGAAATGGACTCGAAAATTCAGGCTTTGACGCAATTGTTGGCAATCCACCGTATGGTGCGGAACTTGACTCAAGCGAGAAAAAATGGCTAAAAACACAAGCAAAAGAAACGAGAAATTGGACCAGTGCTGCGTTTTTCATAGATACTGCTAAGAATCGTTTGATGAAATCAGATGGCGTGCTTGCTTTTATCGTACCAAAATCCCTGTTATTCGTTGAAAATTGGCATAGTTTGTTGTTCGCACTGTTGGGAAAAACACGGGTTCTGGTCGATGTTGAAGCCTCTTTCAAAAATGTTAAACTGGAGCAGGCGATTTTTGTCTACGATACCTGTTACACGGAAAATTTTTATACAGCGCGTAAATTTATTGATGAGACGTGGGTTAGAAAGACACACATCGCCTACACCCATCCAGAGCAGTTTCAAGCGTGGATATGTGATGTCTCCGCTGAGGAGATTCAACTCGGTTTAAAGCTAAGCCAAATCGGGATGTTTATGCGGGACGTTTCCAAAACAAAGCGAGGTTTGCCATCACGAAAATTGCTAAAAGCCGTTGGTGACATTCCTGTAGTTGGAGGAAGGAACATAAATCGTTACGGGATAGATGGTGTTGAAGGTTTTATAAATTCCGAAGATTTGGATTCCTCTAATGACACAGATCAATTTTTGCGACAACCGAAGGTGATGTCACAGAAGATGATAGCACATGTTCAGAATCCTAAGCCACATATCAAAATTATTGCAACAGTTGATCAAACAGGCGATATTTTGAGTCTAGCTACTGTCGTAAATACTGTCCTCACCGATGAAAACTTTACCCCGATTTTTATTTTAGCTATCCTGAATTCATCCTTGATAAATTGGTATGTTTATAAGTTTGTTTTCTGTGGTGCTGTGAGAACAATGAATTTCGACAACTATTATGTCGGCAAAATCCCTATACCTATTGTAACACTAGAAGAACAGCAACCTATTGTTGATCTCGCAAAACGGATCATGGCAGCGAAAGTGGAAAATCCTCTGGCTAATTGTTCTGTAGACGCAAGAAGGATTGATAAGCGAGTCTATGATTTGTATAGGCTAACGGACGCAGAGGTTCAGACTGTGAAATCATCAATTGGACAGCATAGGAAAAGTTGAATTTTTCTAATCGACGTGGTAATAAAACATACCAGGGCACTTCAACTCAACTCCTAAACTACTTATCGCTATAGAATACTTGGCTGATATAAGAGGGACTAATATGGATAATGAACTTTTGGGCATTGTACTAAAAGCAGGGGGAATGTTGGCTACCAGTGTAGGTAAAATGACGGTTATGAGTGTATTTAGACACGTTATATTAAACCAACCTCAGCATGTAATAGAGCGGTTTTTTAGTACGTTAAGTTCTGCTGAAGAATATAACAATGAGAAACTAAAAAATGATACGCTTAGAACCGATTGGTATTCTGATAATGATAACAACCTCAAATTTGTAGAAAATATGGTGAGGCAAATTATTAGCGATACTCAGGGAAAGAAAAGCGAATATATTGCGAAATTCTATGTAAATATTCGGTTTAGCTCTAATGATGACATAGACGAACAAGCTGCGTTTTCATACATGGAAATAATGGATACCTTATCTTGGAGGCAATTATGTATCATAAGCCTTATCCTATTGCAGAAAAAAGGGAGATTAGGCAGATATGATAGTATTACAGAGGAAAAAGTAGAAAATTTGCCCGGCGATCAGCGTATGACATTTCATACTATTAGTAGAGAATATAAGGAATTAATGGATAAGGGATATGTTTCTGGCACTTCTATGGGAGTTCTACGTGGAGAAGATAAGTGGAACTATGAACCTTGGTTAGACACACCAGCACTTTGGGATGTTCCATACCATATTGAACGGTTGTATGATTTAATGAATCTACATGAAATATCAGAAACGGAGATTATTCAAACTTTTTCTATATGGGATATAGCATTGAAATAGTGTATGCTTATTATTGCCAATTTACAGATACGAACCTCAAAAAAACGCGGCACCCGCACAGCTGTCTCGGTTTTTGCTTGATAATCAAGCCCCAAATCCCGAAGCAAATGTACTGCCATCGGTTTTTTAGACCACATCCTAAAGGAAGATTGTGCTACAATACAATCTCATTAGAAAGGAGTTATCCGATGGCGAAACGCAGAAAATTCACCCCTGAGTTTAAAGCTGAAGTTGTTCTCGAAGTCCTCAGCGGTGCGACTTCCCAAGCAGAAGTGTGTCGGCGGCATAATCTCAACGAAAATCAACTCTCACAGTGGAAGCGACAGTTGCTTGAAAATGCGTCGACGCTGTTTGACTCTACTGATAAGCAGTCGAGTGATGCCGAGAAGCGTATCGCTCACCTTGAGCAGCTTGTTGGAAGATTGACCGTGGCGTTAGACATCCAAAAAAAAGCCTTGGATTGGTTGAAATGACCTTATCCGAAAAGCGAAGCCTCATTTCTGCGTTGCAGCAGGAGTATTCCGTGCGAGAGATATGTGAAACACTCGGTTTCAACCGCAGCAGTTTCTGTACTGCCATCGGAAATTCGGGCCACTGTCTAAACCAAGATTGTGATATAATGACAATCTAAATAATTTGCAGCAAAATCTCTTCAAAAAGACGACGAGTAAATAGTGGAGAAATTAATGTCCAGTACGGTTAAAGAAATAGAGATCCTAAACGCGGCTGACGCTGAACTAATGCGTATCAGCCGAGACGGAACATTGTCGCTGAATCTGAACGAGATGAAGACGATCCAAACCCATTTCGGAGCGTTAGGTCGCAACCCGACCGATGTAGAGATAGAAACCATCGCACAAACATGGTCTGAGCATTGTGTTCACAAAACGTTCAAGAGCATCATCCTCTATTCCGAAGACGGGAAAGAGCCTGAGCAGATTGACGGTCTGTTTCCAACCTACATTCAGCGTGCAACCGAAGAGATCGCAAAACCGTGGTGTGTCTCCGTCTTTTCAGATAACGCCGGCATTATTGAATTTGACGACACATTCAACCTCGTTTTCAAAGTAGAGACACATAACCATCCATCGGCGATTGAGCCTTACGGTGGTGCTGGCACTGGCATCGGCGGTGTCATTCGCGATTCTCTCGGCACGGGACTTGGTGCCAAGCCGATTCTGAATACGGATGTCTTCTGCTTCGGAATGCCGGACACGCCTTATGCGCAGTTACCGAAAGGCACACTCCATCCAAAACGTGTATTCAAAGGCGTTGTCGCTGGTGTGCGAGATTACGGCAATCGGATGGGGATTCCTACCGCGAACGGTGCTATCCTTTTTGACTCGCGCTACACCGCCAATCCGCTTGTCTTCTGTGGAAATGTCGGTATCATACCGAGAAACAGGTGTGAGAAATCCGTTGAATCCGGCGATCTCGTGGTGGCTATCGGTGGGCAAACCGGACGCGACGGGATTCACGGAGCAACTTTCTCCTCCGCTGAATTGGACGACACCTCCGAAAGTCTTGGCAGTGTGGTGCAGATCGGTAACCCAATCATGGAAAAGAAGATCGTCGATGCGTTGCTACAGGCACGCGATCGCAACCTTTATCGTTCGATAACCGATTGCGGTGCCGGGGGGTTCTCGTCTGCTGTCGGTGAAATGGGAGAGCACGTAGGTGCTGAAGTGCATCTCGAACGCGTCTCCCTGAAATATGAAGGACTCGCACCGTGGGAAATTTGGCTCTCCGAAGCACAAGAACGGATGGTCATCGCCGTGCCACCCGAAAATCTATCGGAACTGATAGAGATATGCGAAGCAGAAGTCGTTGAAGCCACCGTCCTTGGGACTTTCACAGATACACATAGATTACAGGTTTTCTATGAAGGCGCGATCGTTGCCGATTTAGAAATGGAATTCCTACACAACGGACTGCCAAAACCAGTGAAAGAGGCGGTCTGGGAATCACCGAAGCACCCTGAGATGGCATCGCGAGACGAAGAAACGGAAAATTATACGGACGACCTCAAGCAACTCCTTGCAAGCCCGAACATCGCCAGTAAAGAATCCGTCATTCGGCAATACGACCACGCCGTACAAGGCGGTATGGTAATCAATCCACTCGTCGGTGTGGCAAACGACGGACCGAGCGATGCATGCGTCGTCACCCCTGTCTTGGGGAGTCGGAAAGGCGTTATCGTCGCCAACGGTATCAACCCAAAATATAGTGATGTAGATCCGTATCTCAGCGCAGCGGCGGCGATTGACGAGGCACTGCGCAACATAGTCGCTGTCGGTGGAACGCTTGAAAAGACTGCATTACTCGACAACTTCTGCTGGGGGAACCCCGACAAACCCGATCGCCTCGGCGAATTAGTCCGCGCTGCGAAAGCCTGTTATGACATCGCGACCGCTTACGGTACCCCCTTCATCTCTGGTAAAGATAGCCTCTACAACGAATACCGCGATACAACAACCGGCGAGCAACGTGCGATTCCGTCAACGCTCCTTATATCCGCTATCTGTGTCATGTCGGACATCCGCAACGCCGTTACGATGGATGTGAAATCACCCGGCAATCTCATCTATGTCGTCGGTAATACCTACGCAGAATTGGGCGGATCACACTACTTCGGTATCCACGGGTTTATCGGAAACAACGCACCCGCCATCCGACCCGATGAAGGCAAACTAACGATGAAACGACTTAGTAGTGCTATCAATAGTGGATTGGTGCGTTCTTGTCACGACTGCTCCGAAGGTGGTATAGGCGTGGCAGTCGCGGAGATGGCATTTTCTGGTGGATACGGGATGTCCCTGAACCTTGATGACATCCCGACAGGCGACGAGATTGCCGCTGACGACTATCTCCTGTTTTCGGAATCAAACAGCCGCTTTATTGTAGAGATTGAGCCGCAGCACGGACAGGCTTACGAAATCCACATGGCGGGTGTCCCGATAGGCTGCCTCGGCACTGTCACAGCGTTACCAGAATTCGTCATCAAAGGGAGAACAGGACACCTAATCGTCGAAACTTCGGTTGACTTTCTCAAATCCGCATGGCAAACACCGTTGCATTCGTAACTTTTAAGAAAGTCGTGTGTTAAACTTACAAAGGACAATCATGGCACAACCAAAAGTACTCATCTTACGAACCGCAGGGACTAACTGCGACGCAGAAACAGACACGGCGTTTCGACTCGCCGGTGCTGAGACCGCGTTAGTCCACATCCGAGACCTCATATCCGGCAAAGTTAACCTAACCGACTATCAGATCCTCGCGCTCCCCGGGGGTTTCTCCTACGGCGACGACATTGCAGCCGGTATTCTGCTGGCGATCGAGATGAAACACAAACTGACGGACGCGCTCAATCAGTTCGTCGCAGATAATAAACTGGTCATCGGTATATGCAACGGGTTCCAAGTGCTCGTGCGGACAGGCTTGTTGCCGGGAACATCCACATCTAACAGCGGCACGCCAGAACTGACACAACGCGCCACACTCGCGATGAATACCTCCGCGAGATTTGAGTGTCGGTGGGTAGACATGGAGACACAAGAAAGTCCATGTGTCTTTACAAAAGGCATCAAACCACGTGTGTATCTTCCTGTTGCACATGCTGAAGGAAGGTTTACTGCACCAGCAGATGTGTTGACTGAATTAGAAGCGAATAATCAAGTTGTGTTTCGGTATGCCGAGAGCAAATATCCGAGCAATCCAAACGGTTCTGATGCCGATATTGCTGGTATCTGCGACACCACAGGCAGAATCTTCGGTTTAATGCCACACCCGGAACGGTTCCTGACAAAATGGAATCACCCGCGCTGGACCCGGCTCGCAGAAACACAGAACACCGCCTCTGAAGAAGGCGACGGACTCGCAATCTTCAAAAACGCTGTTAATTACGTCAAAGCGAATCTCCTGTAGAAGCGAACTGCACTCGTTATCTCACCTTTATTTGCTTTTTCTGCCATAATCTCCTGATAACTTCTGAGTTAAACGGTAACCCGTTTTTGACATCGGAAAAAACGGAGCGAAACCCCAATATTTAAAAAATGGATAAATTATCGCGTCGCCTACTTCCGTTCTATATGAAATTGCCTGTCTTTTGGGCGTTTATCGTGCTTTCGGTGCTGGGGCAGCTGCTCTGGGTAGCTGCCATCTCACAACACGTACGCATCGACCTACGCTGGTCGAGTTTCGGTTACGGCTTAGGCATCGGTTTAGGATTTATGCAAGGGAAATGGACATCTCGTTTATGGCAACAATCGTATCTAAAGGTTTTAAAGCGGCAGATAACCTTCTGGGAAGCGAAAGGCGCGAAACTCCTCACCTTTTACACTTGTGCGGTACTCGGATTACCGATTTTCTGTCCTTTCCTCATCCGCTCACTTGATACGTTAGTAGGCATCCAATCCTACGTTTTCGGCTTCATCGGCGCGATGAACGTGGCACTGCTGTTATGGGTCCGACGCATCCCGAAGTGAATTAGGAATAGTTGTCGGTTGTCAGTAAGAAGATTCCGATGCATGTCAAAATTCTTTAACTGGACACTGATTGAAAATTCATCACATATATGGTAAACTTTAACATAAATGGATAGACTCAGAACCATTATAGGAGAATCCAATATGCGTCCGCTGACGATCTCTTTGCCAGATTACCTCTACGAAAAATTGACACAACAAGCAGAAGCGGTTGAAACCTCCCTTGAAGAACTTGTGTTGTTTCAACTCAAACGTGACGAGGCAAGAGATATAGCCCTAACTTTCTTACAAAAGCGCGCTGGCAGATGCTTGATGACAAGAGAACCTATCCTTAAAGAATCGGCTCCGCCTATTTGGGTAGTCCCCATTTTCACCAACGTCGCGCCTCCTGTCGAAGTTGGTGAAATACTTGTTGATGCCGAGACCGACGAAGTTTTAAGCACAGAGATGGACGTGGCTGAAATGATTAAGAAGGGACACGTTAGCTTCGGGTTTCAGTCTTTCGCTTCAGAAAAACAAGAACGTTTGACAGAACTTCTGGCATTGAATAATGAACAAGTATTGGCACCAGAAATGGAACAAGAGATGGAAGCACTTCTCGCTGAAAAGCAAGCACTCCAGATCCGAAATCTCCAAACACTAGAGAAACGGCTTTTGTCATAAGCGGGGCGTGATATATGCGTGTAGACGATCCATTGCGCGATGACGTGGCGAACCGCGCAAATAAACGGTGTGAGTACTGCCAATATCCACAGGAATATTCCGATTCCTCCTTGGAGATTGAGCATATTGTGCCAAGATCGGCAGACGGACCGACAGAATTCAACAACCTGGCACTTGCTTGTTCACACTGCAATAGGCACAAAGCTACTCGTCAAAAAGGGACTGACCCACAAACGGGAATGAATATTAGGCTTTTCAACCCCCGAATTGACGACTGGACAGTTCATTTCCTTTTAAATCATGAAACCGGTGAAATTCAAGGACAGACTACTATAGGGCGGACAACGGTAAAAGTACTTCAGATGAATGCTGAGCAACCGATCGGAGCACGTCGGCTTCTTATAGGAATTGGGGTTTATAAAGATTACATAAACACTGCCGACTCATGAGTGTCGATTCTTGAACAACCTCCGGCAATCCCGGAGGTTTCGTACTTAATCCAGTAAAAAATATGCAACTTGATAGAAACCAAGAAAAAGCCGTAAACCACGTCACGGGACGGGCAATCGTCATCGCAGGACCCGGCAGCGGCAAAACTACAGTCGTAACCGCACGAATCCTGAACCTCATCCAGACCCACAACATCCGACCTTCACAGATCCTCGCCATCGCCTTCAATAGAAAAGCCGTTGAAGAGATGGAAACCCGCATCAGACGTGCACTCGCGGCATCAAATCACGCCACATCCAGCACACCTGTCATCCGCACACTCCACGCCTTTGGTAAAGACATTATCACCGAAAACTATAAACGCGCTGGGTTTAGTCAAATCCCAGAAATCTGGTCGGGACAGATTGATCAAATCATCGCAGATGAACAGAGACAAATTGAACACGAAGCCGCTACAACCGAAGTCGCCATCTATAAAATCGAGAACAAAAAGACCGGTAAGTGCTACATCGGGCAGACCACAAACCCAGATCGGCGTAAAAAAGAACACTTCACTCATTCATCAAACGACAGACTCCGACAAGCCATCCGAAATGAAGGAGAGACACAATTCAGTTTCAAAGTGATAGAATGGGTCAAAGGACGAGAGGCGAATCGTCGCGAAGCACACTGGATTGCATACTATAGAGACCGCGCAAGCGTATTTAACCGTGCTGACCCACTGCGTATGCAGTATAGCAACCAGCTGCTCCTCGAAATGTTCTGCCAGCATTTCGGCATCCTCTACGAAGAAAATTTCGACACACATCCCGATTTCGAGAATCTCCGCGACCGTTTCAACGACATAAAAGAGACGGTCATGCGAGCGAAACGTCAGGTTACCACAGGACTGTTCGCCCCAAAGACGCTTGACGACCCTGTGGCGCGAGCATTTGCCATAAAATACGAATGCCTCAAAACCGAAGCAAACGCTGTCGATTTCGAGGACATGATTATCCACGCCGCGAACCTACTTGAGACCTGTCCAGACCTCCGCCAAACCTACCGCAACAGATACCTGTACGTCCTCGTTGACGAGTTCCAAGATATTGCGCCCGCCGACTTCCGCCTGATTTCACTCTTATCCGAAAACCTCTTTGCTGTTGGCGACGACGATCAGGCGATTTACGGCTTTCGTGGTGGTAACTCAGAGATTATGCTGGCATTCACCGACGAGAAGGACGTAACAAAATATGAGATCACACGCAATTATCGCTCTACGTCGACTATTGTTGAACATGCCAGAGCCTTGATAGAACGAAACGAACCGAGAATCCGCAAAAACCTCCGCGCCCACAACCCAATGCAACAGCACATAAAGATCATTGGGACGACACCTGAAACCGTTGCATCCACTCTGTTGTGCGAATTGGAATCACCACAGGAGACTGCCATTTTAGCGCGCACCAACTACGAAACCGAACAGATTCAAAAGATACTTGCCAATCACCCATCCCCGCCTGAAGTGACAACAATCCATAAAGCAAAAGGACGGGAGTGGGAAAAGGTTATCCTCATTCATAACACACTGGAACGACGTTTCCCGCGCCGCGATAGCACACTGACAGAGGAGCGGCGTGTTTTCTATGTTGCGATGACGCGTGCCAAGACAGAACTCGTCATCCTCGGCGGAAGATGTCCGTTCGTACCAGAGTTTGAGAAAATCCGCAAAACTCTCGGCTACTATCTCCGACAGTTCGCATATTGGCGAGCAAGAAGAAAATTGAAAAAAGACGGAGACACGGAATAGAAATTATGCTATAATCTTCACAATAAATCACACCTCTATAAACTCCAAGTTCCAATCCCTTTATGGCGAACGCGACATTGAAAAATCAAAATTCCCATCCCGGCGTAACGTTTCGTGCCATCACGCTCGGTTTGCTACTGATTCCGGTGAATACCTACTTCATCATGGCAAACCACCTCAAGTTCTGGAGTACCCTCCCGACCACGATGTCGCTCATCTACAACGTGATTATCACGTTGATGGTGCTCATCCCGTTCAACCTATTGCTAAAACGGTTTCTGCCAAAGTTTGCCTTCAGACAGGGTGAACTGCTGACAGTCTTCGCAATGCTCTCGCTCTCCTCCGCGATTGCAGGACACGACATGATGCAAACGGTTATCCCAACGATCTCGGACGGGTTCTGGTTCGCGACTCCCGAAAACGAATGGAAACAACTTTTCTGGCGACATCTACCAGCGTGGCTTACCTCTAACGACGAAGCAAGCCTGAAGATGTTTTATGACGGCGAAAGCACTGTTTATAGGAAGGCGCATCTGCTCGGATGGTTACGCCCAATGCTCTGGTGGACCCTCTTCCTCACCGTCCTCATCTGGGTAATGATCTGCATCGACGTTTTCATACGAAGACAGTGGATTGAGAATGAACGTCTTACTTATCCGATCGTGCAATTGCCATTGGAGATGACAAGGCTTGACGGACGACTTTTCAAGTCGAAGATGATGTGGCTCGGATTCGCCATCGCAGGCGGCATCAACCTCATCAACGGTGTGCATGTCCTCTTTCCAGAGTTCCCCGAAGTCCCAGTCCGGCACGCCGAGATCGGTCAATACTTCACCCAAAAACCGTGGAATTCTATCGGTTGGACTCCCATATATATCCGCTCATTCGCCGTCGGACTCGCTTACCTAATGCCGTTGGAGATGTCGTTTTCAGTCTGGTTTTTCTACTGGTTCTGGAAAGCGCAACGGATATTGGGTAGCGCGATTGGACTTGACATTTTGCCGGGGTTCCCTTATGATTGGCAGCAGGTAATGGGCGGTTATCTCGTACTTGCCTGCTTCGCGCTCTGGGGTGGACGCCGCTTCTTTTTCCGCGTTGTCAAACACATCTTTCGGGGGTACCGGTCGCCGGGTGAAATTGACGATAGCAGAGAGCCGATGCGTTACCGATGGGCAGCATTTGGGTTAGTGGGTGGGTTGATATTTCTATTCGTCTTTTCACATCAAGGCGGCATGGCACTCTGGACAATAGGTCTCTACTTTCTCATTTATTACCTATTATCCATGAGCCTCACCCGTATCCGCGCCGAAGTCGGTCCACCGACAATCCGCACATACGCAACACCTCACGACATCATGACCGATATTTTCGGTACCCGCATCCTGTCACACGGTAGTCTGACGATGATGCGCCTCTATCTCACTTTCAACAGGGGTTCTCGTGCACACCCGATGCCCCATACACTCGAAGGTTTCAAACTCGCCGAAGAATCAGGCATGCGTTCTGGCAGGCTCATTGTGGCGATGATGTTCGCGGCGGTAGTCGGGATTCTCGCATCGTTTTGGGCATACCTCCTCGTCGGATACAATATCGGTGTTGTCAGCGATCTCGGCACAGGCGGGTATAACCTCCTGCAAAATTGGATCTCGCACCCGACTGAAACCGATGCTGCCGCCGTGACTTTTATCGGAGTCGGTGCACTCTTTACCGGTATCCTCTGGTGGCTTCGGACAGTGTTTCCGTTCTGGCCCTTCCATCCCGCTGGCTACCTCGTCGCTGGCGAAAAATCGACGATCGGTAGACTCTGGTTCTCAATTTTTCTCAGTTGGAGCATCAAAACCATATTGCTGAAAGTCGGCGGGATTCGCCTGTATCGCAAAGCATATCCACTTTTTCTGGGACTGATTCTTGGCGAATTCATGATAGGTGGTATATGGGTACTCATTCGGCTCTTCACAGGAGTGCAGATGTATTCATTTTATCGGTAAAAGCAGTCAGCACTCTGTTGTCAACAGTTTCCTGTCTTAAAAAAGAAAACCAATTTTCACGCAAGGAGCGTCCTAATCCTGAAAATCCTTTAATCCTGTGAATCTTGATTCTGACAATGAATGCCGTACATCCTATACTCCGCACTTCTAATTTCGGATTTTTGGTATTTATTTTCTAAACCCACGTGGTTCCAACGTTCAACAAGCAATTTCAGGTGGATCCGAGAAGATATACGTGCGAAATGAAATCTTATTTATCATCTCTAAATTTTATTTATACTGTTTGGATCCTTTCGTGACGTGGGTTTGTCTAAAAATACCAAAATGTGTCAAAACAAGTGCGGAGTGTAGGGTACATTACCGAATTAAATTTTTTTATTGTTCATGAAACTACATCTATAAAAAGAAAAGGAGATTAAACATGAAATTAGCGGTTCTTTCCTATAGCCATCACGGACGCAGCATGGCACGCACGGCGCAGGGACTCGGACACGAGATTGTCGGGGTCATGGACAGCGAAGCCAAACCTCGACAACAGTTGATAGACGATTTTGAATGTCCCGGATTCGAGACCGCTGCGGAATGCCTCAACACCAGCAAACCGGACGCTGTGCTTGTCGCGGGAAAACATATTGAGATGGGGGATCATGTACAGGCATGCGTAGATCGGCGTATCCCCTACCTCTTGGACAAACCGTTCGCCGACTGTGCAGATCGGTTGCGTTCCGCTGCAGAGGCATCCGAAAAGCACGGTGTATTCAGCGCGCTTACGTTACCCAACCGTGTAAGCCGAATCGTGAGCGTTGTTAAAGAGATGGTCGCTGACGGTAGTTTGGGAGAACTGACCTTATACAACAGCAGACTGAATAACGGTCCCCCATCCCGCTACGATCCGACCCCGTCCTATTGGCACAACGATCCGAGTATATCCGGTGGCGGATGCTGGGCAGTTGAGTCTGCACACGGTATTGATACATTCCTCCAGTTTGTCGGTGATGAGCCAATTACCGTTGTTGGTGCTGTCATGTCTAACGCCATGTACAGCAGAGGTGTAGAGGATAGCGGTATCGGTGTGCTACGAACGGAAAGCGGTATCACCGGCATTATTGAATCCGGTTACAATTATCCATCTGGCACACGCGGTGGCGACCATTTCTTCCGATTCATCGGAACGAAGGCATCGGTGTTTGAGCAATATGGTCGCAACGGCGAACCTTTGATTGAAGTACACACGACTGAAGGTGTACAGATCAGCGAAGACATCTCACATGGTGCACGGATGCAGGGTGTGATGAGTAAAGCGTTTGATGCCATCCGTGACGGCAGCACCTTCGAGCCGACAGTTGTCGATGCGGTAAAGATTCTTGAGATTCAAGATGCCGTCTATGCACACGCTCGACAAGGCGTGACAACTCACGGTCCGCATCCGATGAGTTAACGCCGTTCCTGATGTGTGGTAAAATCCTGTCACTCAATAAATAGAAGAGTTACACAGTACTCATCAAAAATGAAGGTAGGTGAGTCCATCTTCATAGGCTTCCCACACTTCTAATACCAAATTAACCCCATTTGTAGCGCGAGGTCCCTGTGCCTCGCAATGCTGACTTGATCAAAAGACTTCTAATCACGTTAATTGGGTATAAGGAAACGGAATTTCCAAACTTTTACAAATTTTCCTTACTAAGAACCTGTTCAATTCCCGGTGCCTTGGTACAGGCGCGACATTCCGTGTTTGGCGATTAACATAGATAGTATGGTTGCCGCCTTCGCGAAAAAATTCGCAACCATTCTTTTCAAGATGGCGAACGAACTCGCGCCTTTTCATAGGCGCACAGAATAGGCTCACGAATGACATCTTGTAACTCCGCTATATCTTCTTCAGCAAGTGCGCGATTCGCCGCAAGCGTCAGTTCAATTGCCTCTCGGAGATTCGCCCTCGTTTCTTCAAGCGTTTTACCTTGTGTATTCGCACTGGGCAATTCTTCAACAAATCCGATGTAACCCTCTGGGACTTTTTTGAAAACTGCGTTAAATTTCATCTCCGACATCTCCTTTAGTATCACTATATCATGACTAATACACTATGGATATTATACTCTATTAACTTGATTCGTATTGTTTGCGTTGCCGAGAGCACAGGCGAGCACAAGGTCCTGCCGCTACGACTTACGGTAATTTGCATTCATTATACTTGATACTTAGATTAAAATGCAATTTTTTTCGCAATAAGTAGTTTCGGGCTTGGTTAAATTCGGTATAACAACTTATTTTACATGATTTGTCTTAATTTTGGTCTAATAGTTTTTGAAGAATGAGCGAACCTAATACTCCCAAAAATACTCCTAAAAATGCACCTACGGCAACCCAAAACAATTTATTCCTAAACTTGGTTGTGTTAAGGTTTTTTGCTAATTTTACAGCAAGTTCTTTAGCCTCTTTATTAGATAATGCACGTCCACGATTTATCCTAATTCCTGTTTGTGCATGATATTCTATTACTTCCCAGTTGTCTTCATCTATTTCTGTTGGAATACCAGTAATCCGATAACCCTCAACGCTAGTATTTATTACACGAAAATATATGTTAGAATTATTATTCGAGAGAATAAGTAAACATCGCTCACCAGAAAATTGCCACCCTCTCGGAGGCTTAATTTCTTTCCTTTTCAAACTATGATACATTTTCGCACTTAGTAGTTTTCGGATTGGTTAAATTTCGTATAACAACTTACAGAATTTAATATAGACTTCCGTATTGGATATATCTGATGCCTATATCATATTTCTCAGGGTTGTCATTTTTATGGGGTATGTAGACAAATGAGCCACGAAGTCTTGATTTGAGTATTTCTGATTCTTCAATGTATGTTCGGTGTTGTTTATCCATAGAAACGAATAGAACGTTAGAAAAATAAGTATAGTATAAATACTCGAAGTCTCTTAAGCTAACTCTTGATATAATTTTCTGGTTGTGGCTGTTTTCTGTTCGGTATATTGTGAAGGCAATATCAAGGTGTAAAGTATACGAAGTATAAGGAAAACGGGAAGAATACGATTTGGGATTAGATAGTAAATAGTCTCGGTTATTATTCCAGTATGTTTTATCAAATTCTATTCCCATTCTCTCAAATTCAGAAATTAGTGTAAGATTACAAACCTCTATGAATCGGTCTTCCAATATAAATTGCGACATTTTGTATGCTTTTTTAAAAGTGTTTATAGGATACTGTTTACAGCATTTATCTAATATACCCTCAATCACTTCTCTGGCTTTGTTTCTATTTGAATGTTGTTCTAAAAGAGGAACAAGTTTTTCCAAAAAAGACCCGCGACTGGCTTCTTTGAATTTCCTAAAAAATTGATCATCTGTGAGGTTTTTATAGGGAGTATTCCCAAAATCTCCAAGACGGTTTAAATCTTTTAGCGATGCTTTTTCTGATTCAAATGTCTGTTGGTCATTTTCATCAAAGGTTTTTATTATCTTTTTAGCATCTTGCGTCATCTTTTTTTGTTCACTATCCATATCCTGTTCTGTTTTTAGGAGAAATGGATTAATACTATCATGAAGAATCTCTTTGCCTTCGAGTTCATTTTTAGCTAATAATTGCCATGGCAAAATACCACTAACTTCATAGGGAGTTTTAAACCTCTTATTAGCAGCTTTAATGTCATGATAATTTTCGGCGTAAAAAATGGTAGGACATAAGAGTTTATAGTTTTGATATATTTCAAGTGGGGCGTTTTTTATCATAGTCCACCACGACATATCTGCTAAGAGAGCTTCAGGCTTTTTCACACTGGCAATGATCATAAGCAATTAGTATTTTGGGATCAGTTAATTTGGTTTTAACAATCCGTCTAATACCTTCTTCTCCTCTGCTTCATTGGTTAATTTTGGTTTCACAGGATGTTTGTCTTTATTTAACGCTATTAGTAGTTTTGGGATTTGTTAAATCTAACATAACATTTTGCAATAAGTGTTTCAGACTATGGTTTTGAATTAATTAGATTTAAAGCATGCTTGATAGAATAAGCCGTTATGATACCAGAATTGTCTCTATAATAACCAATTGGTTTTATCCCATTTCCACCATCATTATGTGCTTGCAGCTCTGTTTTATATACAGGTTTTATTTCATCTTTATGGTTAGATATAACTGCTGCAACAAACCACAAATTACTCTTATCCGGTTTAAAAACAACTGGTGCACCAGAGAATCCTTTGTTTCCGTGAGCATCTATCCAAATAAAATCATTATGCATTGAAGATACAATCCCCTGTTTTACAGTCGGCAACGGAAAATTTCTGTTCAATTTAAGAAATTCTGGTGATGTTTTTTGTGCTACTACCGCCACATTTGGAAATCCAGCAAAAAAAACATTTTGAGATAAGATTAAACCACCTTCACTTGCGGGAAAAGGGTAGTCAACTGAAAAAGATAAATTGCCAGTTAAAACAGATATATCAATACTTTTAGTACCGTGTCCAATCAAATTAACTTCTATATCTTCCCATTCGTTATTTTTTTCAATTTGGACAATATCGGTATCTTTAATGTTTTTGACTATATGTTTAGCAGTGATTAGATACCGCTGACTGCCTTCATCAATAGTGAAACATGTCCCAGCTCTGTCTCTATATTTGATTCTATAAATTCTATGGATAACATTTGTTGTAAGCATAGTTATTCTATCTCCCTTAAATTATCTCTTTTTCTTTGAGACGTTGTATTGCATATTCTTCTGAACGATCGCCTTTAGTAGAATTGCAAGAGCCACAAAGAAGTTGTAAGTTACTTGGGTGGTCTGTGTGTACTGCCATCGGAAATTAGGGCCACCCCCTAAACCAAGATTGTGCTATAATGACAATCTATCTGAAAGGAGTATCCGATGGAGAACCAAACGAAGAAGATTCACTGCTGAGTTTAAAGCATCAGTTGTTCTTGAGGCACTCAGCGGTGAAAGTTCACAAGCGGAATTGTGTCGCCGCCATAACCTCAGTGAAGACCAGGTCTCAAAATGGAAGCAGCAGTTCCTTGAAAATGCGGACTCTGTGTTTGCCGCCACGGATAAACAATCCAGCGAGGCAGCCGAGCGGATCGCACATCTTGAACACCTCGTTGGGCGGTTGACTATAGCCTTAGACATCCAAAAAAAAGCCTCGACTTGGTTGAGCTAACTGCGTCTAAGAAACGAGAACTCGTTGAAACTTTGTGGACAGATTACTCGGTTCGAGAGATTTCCGAGACGCTCGGTTTCAACCGTAGTCTTTTCTATTATCAACCGAAAGGCGAGACATCTGATGAGGCGCTGCGAGATGAGATACAGGAGTTAGCCTCGCGTTATCCGAAATATGGTTATAGGCGTATCACGAAGTTGCTGGTGCGTCTCGGATACACCGTCGGTTATCGCCGAGTTGCCCGATTGATGAAAGCAGATAATCTTAGAGTCGCTGTCAAACGTGCCTGTCGAACGACGCAATCGCTTGAGGGTCGGCATCAATGGAGCAATCAGATTGATAATCTTGACATCACGCGATGCGATCAGGTCTGGGTCGGTGATATTACCTACGTCCGGTTGAAAGGACATTTCGTCTATGTCGCAGTGCTCATGGATGTCTTCACTCGCATGATAAGAGGGTGGCAGGTCAGTCGGCACCTGAACCAATCCCTAACGTTGGAACCTTTAGAACAGGCACTCTGTCAGAGCGTCCCGGAGATCCATCATTCTGATCAAGGCGCGCAATATCTGTCTAATGCTTATATCACGACCCTGATGCGTCATGGGATAGAGGTTTCTTTAGCCCGTAGAGGGTGTCCTTGGGAGAACGGGTATGCCGAAAGACTCATCCGAACCCTCAAGGAAGAAGAAGTTCACCTCAATGACTATGATAATATCTCGGAAGTTCAAGCGCGTATCAGTTATTTTATAGAACAGGTGTATAACCAGAAACGCCCGCATTCGGCGTTAGGGTATTTGACACCCATCGAATTTGAGCAAAAAAACTTGTCTTAACTTTACGGAATTGCGGCCCTAATTAGCGATGGCACTTCACCGCTCCCCTTTTAACTTACCTATATTATAGCATTTTTTGATAAACAAAATCAAGGAAAAACCCACTAATTACAAGGGTTTAAAACGATTTTTCAACAACTTTTTTCAAGCCCGAAACTACTTATTGCGATTTTTTTTACTATTTCTGTTGACAAGGCGGCATAACTAACTTATACTTTTCTGCACACGCGCGGGGATAGTTGTTTACAGTTAACTAGGACTTACGCACTTCCTCTCAAAGTCCCCCTGATAAGGGGGATTTAGGGGGTTAAATAACGGAAATAACGACGCTTTTAGTGAAATACCTTGCTTTTTTACGCAATTTGCGTAAGTCCTGTTAACGACAAAGGAGATCAAATATGCCGAATCTACAAATGTCTCAAACGCTCGTATGCACCTTAACGTCTACGCTCATTGGGAATACCGAAAGCAGCGATGCCATCATTGCCCCAGGTGCGGAACTCGAAGAACTCTTTAGCGACGCACATTTCACAGAAGGACCCACCGTCGCGCCAGACGGGACGGTCTATTTCAGCGACATCACATTCACAGATCAGACGGATATGCAAGCCGGACACATCATGAGATACAACCCAGAGACCGGAGAAACAACCGTCTTCCGTTCTCCAAGTGGGATGTCCAACGGTATGGAGTTCGACGCACAAGGTCGGTTGGTTGTTGCGGAAGGTGCAGATTTCGGAGGACGCAGGATTACCCGGACAGACATCGAGACTGGTAAGAGCGAGATTATCGCTGGTCTCTATAACGGAAAACCCTTTAATTCGCCGAACGATCTCACGATTGACGAGCAGGGACGCATCTATTTTACGGATCCACGGTACGCTGGAAACGAACCCGTCGAACAACCCATTTTTGGTGTCTATCGCATCGATCCAGACGGCTCCATTCATCTCGTTGTCACGGATGGCGGCAAACCGAACGGTGTAGCGGTCTCTCCGGATCAAAAAACCCTCTATGTCATCAGTCATGACAACGGTGCAATGGGTAGTAACCTCCCCGATGAGATGGAACCGCATAAGGGACAGATGGCACTCCTCGCCTACGATCTCTCGCCGGAAGGCACTGCGACTTTCCGTAAAGTGCTTGTTGACTACGCACCACAGGACGGTCCAGACGGGATGGTCGTCGATGCAGAGGCGAATCTCTGGGTGGCAGTGCGCGATGAAACCCGACCCGGGGTTCGCGTTTACACACCTGAAGGAGAGGAGTTAGCGTACGTCGAGACACCCGATAAACCCACCAACGTCGCATTCGGACACGGCAAAACGAGCAAGACGCTCTATATCACCGCAGAACATTGCCTCTACAGCATCCAAACGACGAAAGAGGGGTATCGCCTACCACAGAAGTAGTGCCCTATCTCAATCAAATATCTGGATGGAGATTGTGCCACGGTGTAGTACTTTCATAGGCGTGTCCAACGCGACACAACAACGGCTCTGTCAAATGTTTCCCAACAAACTGAATACTCAACGGTAGCCCTTCGCTATTCATGCCGCACGGTACAGATAGCGTCGGCGCACCGTTGAAGTCAAACGGCACGGTGAACCGCTGGAACTTCGGATCCCGGGGTTCATACGCTCCGTACAACACCTCTGGCGTGACGACGTGTGGCGGCGCGGACATCGACGGACACACCAACACATCAATCTCGGCAAATACCCGTCTGAGATGCCCCGTGCAGGCGGCTCTCAGGTTGTTCGCTTTCACATATTCAGCACCTGTCACCTTCGCACCCATATCAAGCCATCCTCGGAACCAAGGTCCGTAGGCATCTCGCCGGAACGGATAGGTCGCTGCGTGTGCCACCACCGCCCCGGTCGCACACAGCATGGGCCATGCCGAGACATATTCGTCCACATCCGGCAATGCCACCTCAACGATCTCAGCATCCTGATCCGCAAGGACTTCCACACCTGCGCGCACCGCTTCGGCGAGTTCAACGTCAATACCGTTCGTCGCATAATCTTCATCGAACCCGATACGGACACCTCGGAGGTCCTGTCCAATTCCCTCAAGCATATTAGGCACCGGATTCGGCAGAGAAGTCGGATCGTTCGGGTCAGCCCCTGAAATCGCTTCAAGGATAATTCCAGCATCAGCGACACTTCGCGTCATCGGACCGACGTGATCCATCGATTCTGCAAGCGCGAGCACACCGTAACGACTCACTCTACCCCACGTCGGTTTTATTCCGACGACACCACACGCCGCTGAGGGAAAGCGAATGGAACCGCCTGTATCACTACCAAGCGAACCGAAACACAACCCCGCCGCCGTCGCAACACCCGAACCGCTTGATGAAGAACCCGTCCACCGCTCAGGATTCCACGGATTCTTGGGAATAGCAAAGTTACGGTTGTAGCCGCCCATCGCGCCTTCCGTCAGATTGAGCTTACCGAGCAGTATCGCTCCAGCAGATTCAAGTTTCGCGATGACCGTGCCATCAAACGCAGGCACATGACCCGCGAGCACTTCCACCCCACCCATCGTGCGGACACCCTTAGTGAAACAGAGATCCTTCACCGCAATCGGGATACCGTGAAGCGGACCGCGATACTCTCCGTCGGTAATTTCCCGTTCCGCCGCTTGTGCAGCAGCCATCGCCTGTTCCGCTATCACTGTGGCATAACTCTTCAATTGACCGTCAAGTTCTTCAATACGTTCCAGCATCGCAGATGTAACATCCACAGGCGACAACTGTTTTGAGGCGATCTCTTCCGAAATCTCGGTAATAGTTCTGAAGTGAAAAGGCTTTTCACGCATACTTCTTCCCCATGTTATAGTAAAACCTATAATTATTTTTTCACTACTGTAGCGCAAACTAACAGTTTGTGTTACAACGCACGGCGACAAATATGGTTTGGAACCGTGCCTACCAGAGTATTCACATATTTTTGAATTTTACTACAAAGTAGTAGGTAACGTGAGTTCGATATAAGAAATTGGTTCATCACATAGGTTCAATTGAGCGAGAATGACACCCAACGCAACGCTCAAAACGTCCGTCTTTGCTCCGGAGGAGCAATATGTCTATAGCAGCCATCCGACGTGACGTTTCCGCTCCAGAGGAGCGGTATGTGGTGCCCATACACAAACATAGCACTCCTCTGGAGTGCAAGCACTTCGGCATTGGGTTTTCTATTCTCACTGCGAAGCAATGGCACTCCTCATGAAGATTAACAAATAAATTAGGTAATTAGGGCTCGAATCCCAAACCTGGTAGGTGCGGTTTCCTAACCGCACCGGTCCCGACAAGGAAACCGAAAATTACCCGTTTAAATACTTAAACTTCATTTGGAGTGCGGAAACATATCTTCATCGAATCTGAGATAGGTGTGATGTATCCTGTCGGATTTCTCCAACCTTTAAGTCGAACTCACGTTAGGTACAGTCATGAAGTTTAAGAAAATATTTCAGTAATTCTATAAAGGACAACTTTCAATCAAGAAGACACTATAATCCTGAAAATCCTTTAATCCTGTGAATCCCGGTTCAGACAATTAAGATCGCATATTACCCAATTAAAATCTTAATCTTCATCCCTATGCCGTTCACAATAATTGGGGTATCTACTCCGCAATCCGAATCTTAAACACACCGCTATAGGCAGTACCAGCGTAAAGAAAAGAGTCAAGCACCGCTAACGACAAAACTTGGTGTGGCAGCGAACCGATCGGTTTCCACTGCTCTTTATCTTCTACCCACTGGAAAACGCCGGTAAATATGCCTACATACAACTTGGTGCCATCTGTTCCGATTGACACAGCAGATGCCTCGTCCAAGCCATCGTTGATGGATGTCCAAGAATCGCCACCGTTAACGGAGCGGAAAACGCCTCCACTCCAAAAGGTAGCGTAGAGTATTGATCCAACCGATTTTAAATCAGACATATTACTACCTATCATATCTGTTGAGTGGATAGGTTCCCACTGTTCCCCCTGAAAACGATAAATTTCGTCGTCCCCAGTCCCGGCATAGACATTCTCCCCATTTCCCGATAATATCCAGATGTAGTGATGTTCTAAGCCAAGATTGGTGGTCCATGGACCCGAGTCCTTTTTCCACTGGATGACCCCCTTATCCAAAGTCCCAATATAGAAAGTCGTACCGACGACCTCCATACATTCGAGGCCCGCCAAATTTCTATCAACAATAAGTTCGACCAAAGTGTTGTTCTCTGCATCCAACCTGAAAATACCACCGAGGTCCTCACCTTGGTTGTGCGTGGCGTATCTAACAGCACCAACGTAAAGTTCACCATCCGAAACGGATAGCGATGGAAATCCGTATTGAATCGGCATTGACGGAATCTTTACAGGTTTCCACAATTCTCCACCGTCAGCGGAATAGACAATCTTTCCACCAACGCCGGTGTATAACCTATCCCCAACGACTTCCAATTCACTGATTGTTGCATTCGTTATTCCGGTGTTGATTTCTACCCAAGAGTTACCGTCGTCTGTCGTGCGAAAGACCCCATTGCCCGATGTTCCAACGAAGACAGTGTCTTCATTGACTGCTAACAATGTAGAGACTGTCCCATGTGTTAAACCATCGTTGACTGCTGTCCAAGAATCGCCCTTATCATCCGAACGGTAAACTCGACCGCCGCTACTTGCATATAGCGTTCCGCCATACACCGCCAACGCCTCAGCGGTACGTGTCATTTCTGCTGAGGTGATGTATGTCCACGACTCCCCTTCGTCATTGGATCGGAAAAGTCCGGGGTCGTTGCCCATATATACACTCATGTAGAGCAGGTGTTCCATAGCGGCAAACGACTCAACCCGTATGCCAGATGGAAAATTTCGCTTCGGCAACGGATCTAATCCCATATCAATCCGCGCTTTATTGACCGACGCTATGTTAATCGGTTGGCTAACAGCATCCGTATCAATAGGTGTCCACGAGTCCTCATTCGCCCTTCTACGAAAAATTCCTCTATCCGTAGCAGCAACAACGGTTGTCCCTATTCCTACAAGTTTGCTAATCAACATAGGTCCCAACCCAATGGCATTGGGTACCGCACGCGGGTTGGCTTTAAAGAGTTCGTCAACCAACCCATCACTCACTGGTATCCATGAATCACCATCATCTGAATACCAAACTCCCCGATTTAAGGTGCCGACGTATATGCGGTCCGCAATAACCACAAGACCACTGATTGACTCATAATTTTGGAAGGTCGAAACGTGATGCCATGTGTTGCCACCATCGGTTGATGCGTATAAACCATCCCGCGTGCCAGCATAGAGAGTATCCCCCTTCTGCGCAAATGCCGTAACAGACCAAAAACTCTCTCCGGGTTCAAAACGTAATCCAGTATTGACCGGTGTCCAAGTATCGCCACGATCCGTTGAACGGAAGATACCCGCGCCACCTGTTCCAACGAAAAGTACCCCTTTCGGGGCTGCATAAAGCGCATTGATATCTCCACCGTAAGGACCGTTAGTTTGCACCCAGCCGCCCTCGTTACTATGTCCAGTGTTCACATCCGCATCAAGTTGCTGCACCAAACCGATGAAAAGCATCATTACAGCAACCCAAACGACGATTAATCCTCGTTGAAACTTCCCTCTTATCTGTTGGCCCATCTGTATGTACCTCTTCATTTGGTAATTTAAAGACCTTTACGTGCCAATTTAAACAAGCACGTCCCAAGAAAGTTTACAAGAGGACACATAAGATAGGCAGGACTATTCAGTTTTCGGAATTTTTTGTAATATTTTTCACATCTGTTAATATTTTGAGATAGCACATATCGCGTGATTTTTCACGCGATATGTGCTATCCTTCACCGTAAAAAATGAACCTATTTTTTGAGGTGAATCATGACAAGCAGTTCCTCTTGCCACTTACTTGATATATTAGCAGAAGTGCCGGATCCACGCCATAAAAAAGGCAAACGCTATCCTTTGGTCTCTATCCTGGCTTTGATCATCATCGGTCTGATGACGGGACATAGAGGTTATACCTCTGTAGCGACGTGGGCACGGAGCCAACCCGAACTGATCCAAGCATTAGGTTTCAGGTCTAAGAAAACCCCGCGTGCGTCAACACTGCATAATCTCTTGAAGCGTCTTGACGTAGTGAGTCTCGAAGCATCCCTAACGAAATGGGTGTCTTCAAAACTTGAAGACTTTCAAGCTTTCAAAACACAGCGTCTACAAGGAGTCGCTATTGATGGTAAAGAGTTATGTGGCTCTGAAAACCCAGAGACGGGATACCGGACACATTTACTTTCCGCAGTCTGTCATGAGTTAGGGATTACCCTCGCACAACAGCCTGTCAGTGGGAAAACCAACGAGATTCCGATCTCAACACAACTCCTCAAAGCGTTTGATGTCGCAGAGAAAGTCGTGACGACAGATGCCCTTTTGACGCAGAGAACCTTTTGTAAAGAAGTTCTCGAACATCAGGCAGACTATGCGCTGCCTGTCAAAGAAAATCACAAACAGATGTATGACGACATTCAGCAACTCTTTGAACCCCTCTCGGAGACAGATGCCACAGAGGTTGAGACCCGACGCTTTGAAAACCTTCACACCCAAGAAGGCGCACACCTTCATACCTACACCCATGTTGAAACATCACACGGGTTGACCACCACACGCACCCTAACCGCAAGCACATTGCTCACAGATTACATCAAATGGCCCGGAATCGCTCAGGTTTATCAATACCAATCTCAGCGAGAAAACACAAAAACAGCCCAGATCTCCTCGCAGACGCAGTATGGCATCACGAGTCTCTCACCCGAAGTCGCATCCGCAGAAGACTTGCTCAAACTCCGACGCGAACATTGGACGATAGAAAACAAAGTCCATTGGGTCCGAGACACCGTTCTCGGGGAGGACGCTTCACAGGCGAGAACCGGGAGTATACCACAAGTCATCGCAGCATTACGCAACACTGCCATGTCTGTTTTACGCTTCGCAGGACACACAAAAATCTCTGAAACAATACGATTTCTCGCTTCAAAACCTTTACTCGCAGTTAAACTCATCCAATGAGAAATTGGAAAACTGAATAGCCCTGTAAGATAGGTCAGGGCTATTTAGTTTTCGGTTTTTAGTCCGATTTTGGACCCCCCAGGCCCGGTAGGCGCGGTTTGTAACCGCGCCGGGCTTGAAAAAGAAGATCCAAAAATTTAGGCAATCCGAGAATTTGTTTAAAACTAAATGCCCTTGTAAGATAGGTTGGACTAAACGAAGATAATAAGGCCGATGCAGATGTCCAAAACAAGTGAAATGGCGTTTCACGCACGTCCTTTCTCCTTCCTCAAAGTTTTCAGTTTTCAGCGATCAGTGTGTCACGACAAGAGATCGCTCCTACAAGACAAGACTACTCCGCAATCCGAATCTTAAACACACCCCCCGTCGCCGTGCCAGCGTAAAGGAAGCCGTCCAGTACCGCTAACGACATGACTTGGCGACGCAGTGAACCCATCGGTTCCCACAACTTTTTATCCTCTATCCACCGGAAAACACCGCTACTAAATGTACCTACATATAACGCTCTGCCAACCGTCTCCATCGTCGTAACGGATGTCCCATCCAAACCATCGTTTAGGGGGGTCCATGAATCACCACCATTAACAGAGTGGAAAACGCCTTTATCCCAAGAGGCTACGTAGAATGTCGATCCAACCGACTCTAACGCTGATATGCCAGTATCCATCATATCTGGATTGATACGCTCCCACGGTTTTCCGGTACCCTTTGCACGATAAATTCCGCCGCGCTCAGTGCCAGCATAGATATTTTCTCCATTCACCAATAGTGTCGTAATGAAGTGTCGTTCCAATCCAAGATTAGTGGTCCATGGTCCCGAGTCTTTATCCCATTGGAAGATGCCGTCACCTTGGGTCCCGATATAGAAAGTCTTACCAACGACCTCCATACATTGAATGCCAGTCAAATCCCTGTGGGCTATAAGTTCAACCAAAGCGGTGTTATCCCCATCCAACTGGAAAATACCACCGACGACACCGCCGAGATCACGCGGGGCAAACCTAATTGCCCCCATGTAAAGTTCTCTATCCGAGACGGATAAAGCGGAAAATCCGTATTGAATCGGCATTGACGGAATCTTTACCGATTGCCACGATGCTCCACTGTCAACTGAATACACAAGCCTTTCATAGATGCCAGCATAAATTGTGCTTCCAATAACTTCTAACTCGCCGACCGATGTATTCGTCAATCCAGTGTTGGTTTCCATCCAAGAATTACCGCCATCCATTGTCCGAAAAACACCACCGCCTGATGTCCCAACGAAGACAGTGTCTTCATTGACTGCCAACAACGCAGAAACCGTCTGATTTGTCAAGCCATTGTTGACGACTGTCCAAGAATCGCCTTCATCATCTGAACGGAAAACACCACCACCATAGGTGCTCGCGTACAGCACTCCGCCATACACTGCCAATTCTTCAACGGTATGTGTCATCTCTTCTGCGGTGATACGTGTCCATGAGTCCCCTTCATCATCGGATCGGAAAAGTCCGCGGTCTTCGCCCATATATACACCTACATAGAGCAGGTCTTCCATAGCAGCAAAAGCGTCAACCCGTATCCCAGACGGAAATTCTTGTTTCGGTAACGGATCCAATCCCGCCTGAATCCGCGCGTTATTGATCGGTTCCGCGTCAATCGGTTGCGCAACAAAACCGGCATTGATAGGTGTCCACGAATCCTCATGCCCTCTTTTACGAAACGCCCCGTCCTGGGTCCCAGCAACAAGCGTTGTCCCTATCCTTGATAGTGTGCGAACTAACGTATGTCCCAATCCATCGTTCATCGGCAGCCATGAATCACCATCATCATCTGAATACCACACACCCGTATTTAAAGTGCCAATGTATATGCGCTCACCAATAACCACAATACCGCTGATTGACACATACAGGTGGGAGGTCGGTACCTGACGCCATATATCCCCATCACCGGTTGATGCGTACAAAGCACCACTTGTGCCAATGTAGAGTGTTTCCCCCTTTTGCGCGAATGCCGTAACAGTTACAAATCCCTCTCCCGGCTCAAAATCCAATCCAGTATTGACCGGTGTCCAAAAATTGCCACGATCCGTCGAACGGAAGATGCCCGCACCACGTGTTCCAATGAGAAGCACCCCTTTCGGGGCTGCATAAAGCGCATTGATATCGCCACCGTAAGGACCGTTAGTTTGCACCCAATCGTTGCCATTAGATTCAGCGTTCACCTCCGCCCTAATTTGCGAGGCTAAACCGATGAAAATCACCGTTACAGCAACCCAAAGGACAGGTAACACCCACCTCATCTGTTGCTTCATCCGTATCTTCTCCTCTTTCAATGACAGCCTCGGTCCCCTAACCCAGTAGGTGCGGTTTGTAAACGCACCATACGTGTAAATTTAAGAAAAATAATAGCCTCGGTCCCCAGGTCCGGTAGGCGCGGTTTAAAACCGCGCCGGATTTTACACACAACCTTGGCTACTTCAGACCCCTCTTGAGTCCTGTAAGGTTTATTTGCTTGGGTGTTTCTTCAGTATGTTTATAGAAAGGCATTGAAAAAAATAATCTAACCCTGTAAGGGTGGCATGTTTATATTCGCTGCTCCCAAAACCCTAAATTGACACCTATGGTGCAGTTTGGAACCACACCCATAGGTGTCAATTTAAGAAATAATTTACGCGCTGAATGCCCAGGCCCGGTAGGTGCGGTTTTGCGGCGTACTCGACCAAATGCGATCTGCATTCCTAACCGCACCGGACCTTGTGAGAAAATTACCGAATTAATATTTTAATCTTCATAGGACTTACGCAGCAAGCGTCTGTTCGCCGAGGTCCCCGTGCCTCGGCGACCTCTTTTTTCACGGTTTCGCTCGCAGAATCCGAAGCGGACGCTTTCTTCCCAAATGGCGTTTGCGTAAGTCCTGCTTCATACAGATTGTGCTACAAAGAGGGCAGGGCTATTTAGTTTTCGGTTTTTAGCCCGATTTTGGACCCCCAGGCCCGGTAGGCGCGGTTTGGAACCGCGCCGGGCTTGAAAAAGAAGATCCAAAAATTTAGACAATCTGAGAATTTGCTTAAAACTAAATGACCCTGACAAAGAGGGTCCCATCGCTTGATTTTTACGAATGGTTTTCAATTATTCCGCAACTAATCCAAACCATTTGGACGCGGTCGTCCCAACAAACTCAGCAGCTGATCACTCGCATCTTGGAGTGCATCTTCTGCGACAGGGACATCGTTGCACAGGCTAAACCGCCAATACGCCCAATACGCCGCATACTGCGATTGCAAAATGTAGCGCGTCTTACCAGAAAGGTTCGGCGCACCGCGATGCCAACACTGCGGATCTTGTAGATAGATGTCGCCCGCTTTGCAGTAAATAGAGACCGGTTTATTGCCTTCAAACTCAGGATTTTCTTGATCATTCGGATGTCTGCCGGAATAATGGCTTCCGGGCACATACTGCGTCGGTCCCTCCTCAAGTGTCCCAATATCGCCCAACGCCATCTGGACGGTAAACCACATCACAGGCATCCGCAGGCGCGGATCGTGGCGCGGCATCTCCTCAGTGACAGGGAAATGCACCGAACCGTCAACATGCCACTGATCAATCGAGAGACCCGGAAGATTCCGCAGCATATTCTGCCCACAAAACTTACAGTTCCCACCGACGATCGCCTCCGCCAAACTCAGAATCGGCTCACGGAGGAGCATATCCCGGAAGATCGGATCGATCTCAATCGTATTCCGTAAAATGAAAGGCAACGCCTCGCCCGATTCGGGGTGCGCACCCATCTGGATATACCTAACATCCGCGAGATTTGGGTTCGTTCTTTCCATGAGTTGCGGATCCGCGAAAAGTTCGTCCGATTTCTCTCGTAGCGCGGTAACCTCCGCTTCGGTCAACACCCCCGGAATATGGACAAAACCATCACGGAAAAATTGCTCGGCAATCTGTGTTGTCTTCTCTTCGCTAAAACGTTCACCCTTAAGTATTGCACTGTTCGCCATGTTGTATCTCCTCAATTTATTACAGACCCGGTAGGCGCGGTTTGCAACCGCGCCGGGTCTTGTGGTGAGTACATTACTTTCCCCGTTTTCGCTGGCGAGGTTTCATGAAGATTAACAAATAAATTGGGTAATTAGGGCTCGAATCCCAAACCCAGTAGGTGCGGTTTTGCGGTGTACTCACCCAAATGCGATCTGCATTCCCAACCGCACCGGTCCCGACAAGGAAACCGAAAATTACCCGTTTAAATACTTAAACTTCATCTAACCTCGCTCATTACTTTCCCCGTTTTCGCTGGCGAGGTTTCTAACCTCGCTCTACCTCGATCATCAATCTTGCCAACCCGTTACCACTCGGAAGGAATCCGTACCAAATTAGGGCGCAATCTACACACTAAATTGACACCTATGTTGCTGTTCCAAACCGCACCTACCGAGAATGTGGATGCCTCCTACAACTTACACCTATGGTATCTCATCAACTCAATCCAAATAATCCATCTTCGGTAGCAAATTCCAACGGTACTGATCCGCCGGTTGTATATTCCGTCCCCAACGACCAAGGAGTTGTATGTCTGCACGCTTCGCTGCTATCTGCGCCGCGATCCTCTCCGGATCCCAGCCATCTAATACCTTCTGTGTTAAGTCTGCCAAGATGCCTCGGCACGTCGGATCGTCAGCACGGTCATTTAACTCATTCGGGTCTTCCTTCAAGTTAAAAAGCTGCGGCGGTTGCCCGTGATAGTAATTCAGTTTCCACTCGCCACCGCGAACCATCCGGTGATAGCAGCCATCATCGGTGCAATACTCAGAAAAAGCGATGTCTTCCCATAGTGCATCTTCACAGCGGAGCAGCGGCAGCGTACTCCGCCCACGGGAGTGTGGCAGTGCCGGTGCCCCAAGCGCATCGAGCATCGTTGCATTCAAGTCCAACGCACTGACAACGCGATCGCACCGCACACCTTCAGGCAGCGTGCCGCGCCACGATAAAATCGCTGGCACCTTCACCGAATGCTCATAGAAAGTCTGCTTCCACCAAAGCCCATGTTCACCGACTTGTTCGCCATGATCTGAACTATAGAGAATCAGTGTGTCTTCGTCCAATCCATTCTCTCGGAGCGCAGTCAAGATTTGCCCAATCATCACGTCCATCCGTGTGACCAACGCCCAATACGCCGCGCGTGCGCGGAGAATCTCTGCTTCGGAGACCTCAACAATCCCACACTTCTCACGCCATGACCGGAAGTGAGGATGCAACGCCTCTGAAAAAGGTTCAGGAATCTGCGGCATCGTCATCTGTCCTTCATAGAGTTGATAATCCTCCTGACGCGCAACGAAAGGCTGATGTGGCAACATAAACCCGACGGAAATCGAAAACGGAGCGTCTAAAAGTCCCGCCCGTTTCTGGACACCGAGCCGATTGAGATAATCGACTGTCGCAGCGGTCACATCCTCATCGTGAACCTGATACGCGCTCTGCCCGGCACCCGATTTTTCGAGACTCACACGCGCCGGTCCCGCAGTCCCAGAAAGTTCGCCGTGATCGACACCACCTCCACCCGGATGGTTCGGTCCGTGGTCACCGACGAGGCGTTCGGCATATCCGTGCAACTGATCCGGTCCCACGGCATGCATCCGCCCGACAAGCACTGGCTGATAACCCGCTGCACCCATCGCATGCGCGAAAGTCGGTATCCCAGAATCGAGGATATGGCTGTTCGTCCACACACGGTTCTCGTGCGGGTAGCGTCCGCTCAGCATCGACATCCGCGACGGCACACAGATCGGAGACGGGCAATAGACATTTTCAAACACCACCCCTTCGGCGGCGAGTCTATCAAGATGTGGGGTCTGCACCAAGAGGTCGCCATAACAACCGGTTACGTATGGATTGTGTTGGTCGGAATGAATATAGAGCAGATTAGGACCTGGCATGCAAATTAAAACTCCTTCGTGAGACTTCGTAGCGTTTCCTCCAATTATATCAACACAGAAATTTTTGTCAAGAAAAGCATATCCAATTAACAGGGCTATTTAGTTTTCGGTTTTTAGCCCGATTTTGGACCCCCCAGGCCCGGTAGGCGCGGTTTGCAACCGCGCCCCAGGCCCGGTAGGCGCGGTTTGATGAAGATTAAATAATTAATTCGGTAATAATCCGACATAGTGTAGCAACTCCTGTGACCCGCCTTTGAACTGTTCCATGAAGTCGCTGACTTTCTCCTGAAGGGCTGTCCAGTCATTGCTGAGACGATGCAGATGTATGACGGCTTGACGCGCCCAGCGCCACAACTTCTCAATCGGATTCGTCCAACAGGCATACGTTGGGAGCTGCAATATCTCAATAGGGAGTTTCTCAAGTTTGCCTATTTTCTTTGACGGTTTCTCGCTCCAATTCGGTGGGGTCGGTCTAACAAACCTCGTCGTCTGTGGCAGAAGTGCTGCCCTAAGATTCGCGTGAAAGTGGATCGCCCGATTGTCCTGGATCAAATAGATGCGTTCAGCGTTTGGATAGCGTTGGCAAATCTGGGTGTAAAATGTATGGAGTGCGACAACCGTGCAGCTTTTGACTTGCTGATAAACAACATCTCCGGTGTGTGGGTTGAGCGCCCCGATGCCATAGCAGGTCTCCTCTGGGAGATAACTCTGGCGTGCCAAAGGACATTTCGTCCCCGTCTCCGCCCAGTCTTTTGCGACTCTCGGTTGTAGATTGAAACCAAACTCGTCTTGGTAAACGACAACGCAAGTTTCTGGGTTTTCACGGGCTTCTTCTAACGCTTGCTTGATGCGAGAAAGTTTTTCAGCATAATCGGTATCAGGACTCCGCAGATATTCTCTGGCACGCTTATAGCTGAGACCCAAGCGTGAGAAGATCTGATGAATGCCGGGGAGCGATAGACCCTCAAGCCACGGCACGACCTGACCGAGACTGCGGAGCGTCCAGCGCGTTTGATGCTCATTGACGCTTCCCGGATCCTGACCGATTGCCACTAAGAGTTCCGACCCGGCTTCTTCGGGCGACTTAGGTGAAAAAGCAGGTTTGCGACCTCGACCAGGTTTATTAGACAACCCGCTAATACCGTGTTCGCGATACCGACGCAGCCAAGCATAAACGGTATCGGGGTCGCGTTTTTTCAACAAACCTCTGCGGGCGACTTCATGTGGAGAAAAGCCTTCATGGATTTTCAACAACGCTGTCGCACGCTCTCGAAGATAAGCCGGTTCGCCTTTATCCCGAAGATCAACGAGGACTTGTATTTCGCCTTCAGTTAACTCCAACTTATGGTGTTTTGCCATCAGAGAATACCTCCTTTGGCAATAGGATAACACGAATAACAATATTACCGAATTAATATTTTAATCTTCATGGAACCGCGCCGGACTTGAAAAAGAGAATCCAAAAATTTAGACAATCCGAGAATTTGTTTAAAACTAAATGCCCCTGATCCAATTAAGAAGCATTCGGCAATCAGCCATCAGCAGTCAGTCGTCTGTCGTCAGTTCTACTGACAACTGAAAACTGAAAACTGAAAACTATCCCTCTGAGTACTAAAAACCCAGGGCTATTCAGTTTTCGGAATTTTTTGTAATATTTTTCACATCTGTTAATATTTTGAGATAGCACATATCGCGTGATTTTTCACGCGATATGTGCTATCCTTCACCGTAAAAAATGAACCTATTTTTTGAGGTGAATCATGACAAGCAGTTCCTCTTGCCACTTACTTGATATATTAGCAGAAGTGCCGGATCCACGCCATAAAAAAGGCAAACGCTATCCTTTGGTCTCTATCCTGGCTTTGATCATCATCGGTCTGATGACGGGACATAGAGGTTATACCTCTGTAGCGACGTGGGCACGGAGCCAACCCGAACTGATCCAAGCATTAGGTTTCAGGTCTAAGAAAACCCCGCGTGCGTCAACACTGCATAATCTCTTGAAGCGTCTTGACGTAGTGAGTCTCGAAGCATCCCTAACGAAATGGGTGTCTTCAAAACTTGAAGACTTTCAAGCTTTCAAAACACAGCGTCTACAAGGAGTCGCTATTGATGGTAAAGAGTTATGTGGCTCTGAAAACCCAGAGACGGGATACCGGACACATTTACTTTCCGCAGTCTGTCATGAGTTAGGGATTACCCTCGCACAACAGCCTGTCAGTGGGAAAACCAACGAGATTCCGATCTCAACACAACTCCTCAAAGCGTTTGATGTCGCAGAGAAAGTCGTGACGACAGATGCCCTTTTGACGCAGAGAACCTTTTGTAAAGAAGTTCTCGAACATCAGGCAGACTATGCGCTGCCTGTCAAAGAAAATCACAAACAGATGTATGACGACATTCAGCAACTCTTTGAACCCCTCTCGGAGACAGATGCCACAGAGGTTGAGACCCGACGCTTTGAAAACCTTCACACCCAAGAAGGCGCACACCTTCATACCTACACCCATGTTGAAACATCACACGGGTTGACCACCACACGCACCCTAACCGCAAGCACATTGCTCACAGATTACATCAAATGGCCCGGAATCGCTCAGGTTTATCAATACCAATCTCAGCGAGAAAACACAAAAACAGCCCAGATCTCCTCGCAGACGCAGTATGGCATCACGAGTCTCTCACCCGAAGTCGCATCCGCAGAAGACTTGCTCAAACTCCGACGCGAACATTGGACGATAGAAAACAAAGTCCATTGGGTCCGAGACACCGTTCTCGGGGAGGACGCTTCACAGGCGAGAACCGGGAGTATACCACAAGTCATCGCAGCATTACGCAACACTGCCATGTCTGTTTTACGCTTCGCAGGACACACAAAAATCTCTGAAACAATACGATTTCTCGCTTCAAAACCTTTACTCGCAGTTAAACTCATCCAATGAGAAATTGGAAAACTGAATAGCCCTGACTAAAAACCAATAACCCCTTGACAAAAAAACGGATTTCTTTAAAATAATGGAAAATCGTTATTTTCACGCATAACATGCGAAAGGAAAACTCATGACACAAACACCACCAGAATCCGCAGTCGTTCTCTTTAACGGCAAAGACCTCAGCAACTGGACGACCCGCGATGGCGGCGAACCCAGTTGGAACGTCGCAGATGACATAATAACCGTCGAACCGCGTACCGGCGATATCATGACGAAGGAAACCTTTACCGACCATTTCCTCCACGTCGAATTCATGTGCCCCGATATGCCCGAAGCAACCGGACAAGGCAAAGGTAACAGCGGCGTATTCCTCCAAGGCAGATACGAAATTCAGGTCTTGGACTCCTACGGCATCGAAGTCCCGGGGAAAGGCGATTGCGGCTCAATTTATAACCAATTCGCACCGCTCGTCAACGCTTGTAAACCGGCACTCGAATGGCAAACCTACGATGTTATCTTTCGAGCACCCCGCCTCAACGACGCTGGCGAAATGCTTGCAAACGTCCGGGTAACCGTGATCCAGAACGGCTTGGTGATCCTCAACAACGTCCAGCTCCCCGGAATGACAGGCGCGAACATTGATTCCGCTGTTGGAAAACCGGGACCACTGCTCCTACAAGACCACGGAAACCATCTTAAGTTCCGCAACATCTGGGCAGTGCCACTCCCACTCGAAGGTTCGGATCAGTATTAGAGGAAATAGTTATCAGTTATCAGTACTCAGTTATCAGTACTTAGTCATATTCTTGTGGTAGTTCCGAGAAAAGCACCTGCCACAAATTGTCTATTATAGTAAAATCCGAAAATATGTTTACACTTCAATGAACAGTTGTTACACAAGCACACTCCGTCGCTGGCGAGGTTTTGCGGCGTACTCGCCCAAATTTGGTTTCCCACACGCGGCAAAATTTTGCTTCGCAGTGAGAATGCTTTACATTTGCGATCTGCATTCCTAACCTCGCCAATGTGAAGGTAATCGTGGGTTTTACTATAACTGATAACCGAAAGATTTTTCGCAGAAAAATCGTACTGATAACTGACAACCACTCCTCTGACAACTGACAACCGACAACCGACAACCAATAGAGAGGAATCTTATGGCAAATCAAGCTTTACCTACAATTCCGAGACGGCGATTGGGAAGAACGGAATTGAGCATACCGGTCGTCCCCTTCGGCACGCAGGGTTTTGGAAACAACTTCGGATTCGTTTCAGATGAAGACGCTATCACACTCATCAAACACTCAGTATCCATCGGTATGAATCACTTCGATTGCGCACGCTGTTATGGCGATTCAATGCGGAAACTCGGTCTCGCGATGAAGGAGATACCGCGCGAGGATGTCATCATTACCGCTCGGCTCTGCTGCCACTCCGCCTCAGATTGGGGTGGCTACGGACAAGGCAGACCCAATTACTCCGCCGAACGCGCTATCGCTGACCTTGAAGACCAACTCGAACTCCTCAACATAGACTACCTCGACGGGATGCTCATCCACGACCCCGGCGAAATCGATCCGACCCTCGAAAAGGGTGGCACGCTTGACGGCTTGCTCCAGTGCAAAGCACGCGGACTCGTGAACAACGTCGGATACGGGATGCGACCCCACGATTTCCACCTCAAGGCGATGGCAACAGGCGATGTTGATCTCATCTTATGCTTCAACGACTACAACCTCATCCGCCAGACCGCCGCTGACGATATTCTGCCCGCCGCTGCTGAAGCCGACATCGGTGTCATGAACGGCTGGTCGATCCTACGCGGTATCCTCACAGGTGTCGATATTGATGCAGAAATTGAACGTGGACGCTGGAAAAAAGAAGGTGATGTTGCAGCAGCATACCCAATTTGGGAATGGTGCGTTGAAGAAGGAATAAGTCTGCTTCAACTTGCACTCCAGTTCTGTCTGAAAGAAGAGCGGATTCAAGGCAATAACATCGGCAGTCTCAATGCCGAACAACTCGAGGCAAACCTCCGCGCCGCCAGCACCCCGTTACCCGATGAAATCTGGGAAAAATACGAAGCACAGTTTGGGGGAAATTAGCAGTCGGCAGTCGGCTATCAGCCGTCAGTTTCATCCCGTAGGTTGGGTAGAACGAACGTGAAACCCAACTGAAAGCCAATAACCACACACGATAGACATGGTCTTCCAAAAAAGTAGGCGCGGTCCTCCAAAAAAGTAGGCGCGGTTTGGAACCGCGCCGGGCAATACCAAACCCGTCTCTGTCTTCGTTAGTGAGGTTCCAACCTCGCCGGACGAAACCAACCGGCTCCCCTCTTCGCTGGCGAGGTTTCCAACCTCGCCAACCGACAACTGATAACTGGACAAAACCAACCCCGTCCCTCTTCGCTGGCGAGGTTTCCAACCTCGCCAACCGCCAACTGACAACTGACAACTGACAACTATCCTCCAACCAATTCATCCAAAAACTTATGCGTCGCACGTGGGAGCGGATAATCCTGTAGTGCCGCCACCGCAATCCATTTCGCATCCCGCGGACCATTCAACACAACTTCACCCGCCTGATAATCACACTGAAAAACATCCACCACAATCTTGAAATGTGTGAAGGCATGTCTGACACGGGTAAGATACCGCATATTCTTAACAGAAAGGTTAACGACCTCAGCGATATTCCGAACACACGCCACCTCAGCAGTCTCACCTTCGGCAATCTTCCCACCGGGAAACTCCCAGAGTCCACCGAGCAACCCATCCAGCTGCCGCTGTGTAATCAATACCTCGCCTGCCGAATTATAGATGACCCCGACAGCGAGATGGTGTTCCGGCGTAGGCTTCGACTCGCGCCGCTTCGGAAACTCGTCCTGACGCATCGTGTGGAACGCCTCACAAAACGCATTCACAGAACACACAAGACACGTCGGCGATTGCGGACGACAGACCATTGCCCCTAATTCCATCACCGCCTGATTGTATATTCCCGGCACATCCGTATCTAAAAGTGCGTCCGCTTTCTGTTGAAACACCTTCGCCGACTTCGCATCGTTAATCGGTGCGTCCATCAGAAACAGGCGCGCCAACACGCGTTTGATGTTCCCATCCACCGCCGCATAAGCCGCGTTAAAAGCGATGCTCTGCACCGCCGCCGCACTGTAATCCCCAACACCCGGCAGCTTCCGAAAGGTGGCATAGTCTCGCGGCACCTCGCCATCCAGTTCATTCACGATAACCTGTGCCGCTTTGTGGAGGTTCCGCGCCCTCGCATAATACCCCAATCCTTCCCAGACCTTCAACACATCCTGTAGCGGCGCATCCGCCAAATCCCGCACACTCGGAAACCGTTCAATGAACCTTTCATAATAGTCCACAACCTTCTTGACCTGTGTCTGCTGGAGCATCACCTCAGAGACCCAAATCTGGTACGGATCGTCCGTATTGCGCCACGGCATCTCGCGCTGGTACTCCTTAAACCACATCAACAACGCATCCCGAAAATCTTGATAGTATTCTGCTAACAGTTTTTTGTGCATATTGCGGTACCCAGGCCCGGTAGGCGCGGTTTTGCGGCGTACACGCCCAAATGCGATCTGCATTGCAACCGCGCCGGTGCTTGTCAGAATCAGGATTCACAAGATTAAAAGATTTTCAGGATTAGAGAGGCGGGTGTGTAAAGTTTTTGGCATTAGACGTTCTTTTTCTCTCGTGGGAGGGGTTTCTAATACTATTTCTGAATAACTCTTTCTCATTAACGAAAAACAGGTTCGTAGTAGCGCAATTCATTGCGCTTCTTACATTTGGCTTCATAATGAATTTCAAAATCTCTGAAATGCGAATTTATTTTTCAGATTTGGTATGATAACCGACAACTGACAACTGATAACTGACAACTGACAACTGATAACTGACAACTATTTACAGGTCCATTGCAATCCGAATACCGACACTATGCAGACCGCGAATCGGTTCATACGCCGCACGGTTCGCACAACGCGCAGCGAACTCCCCACGCGCAATCCACGAACCGCCGCGAATCACCTTCCGCCGACCCTCACTTGCACCCAACGGATTCTCCGCAGGCGAGTATTTATACGCCTCCGCATGAAACCAGTCGAAGCACCAATCGTAGGCGTTGCCCGCCATATCGTAACACCCGTAAGGACTCACACCCGACGGATAACTCCCGACAGGCATCAGCCGCTTATTCCCCGATTCCGATGTATTCGCCCGACTCGCATCCCATATATCGCCCCAAGGATACTCCGGCGCATCCGTGCCACGCGCCGCCTTTTCCCACTCCGCCTCCGACGGCAACCGATACGCCACGCCTTCCAGCGCACCGAGCCACTCCACAAAATTGATAGCATCATGCCAACTCACACCAACGACAGGAAAATCGGGCGCGTTGAGACGTTCATCGTCCCAGAACGGCGGTTGCGTGTATCCCATCGCCTCCACAAACTGCGCATACTGTGCATTCGTGACCTGATACGTACCGATAGCGTAAGCGTCAAGCAGGACACTCCGTTGAGGTTCCTCTGGATCCGTCTTCCGCATCCCAGTCGGAATCGTCCCCATCGTGAACGCCCCAGCAGGGATATGGATTAAAGGGTAATCAAGCGTTTCAATGTGCATGTTAGGTGTGTAGGTTCTCTGTCATAAAAAACGGTGTGGAAACTTTCCGTTAGTATAACACACTCTTATCTTTGTTGCAATTCCCGATGCAGGCAGGAGCATTTTGTCAGAGCTATTTAGTTTTCGGTTTTTCGTCCGATTTTGGACCCCCCAAGCCCCGTAGGCGCGGTTTGATGAAGATTAAATAATTAATTCGGTAATAATCCGACATAGTGTAGCAACTCCTGTGACCCGCCTTTGAACTGTTCCATGAAGTCGCTGACTTTCTCCTGAAGGGCTGTCCAGTCATTGCTGAGACGATGCAGATGTATGACGGCTTGACGCGCCCAGCGCCACAACTTCTCAATCGGATTCGTCCAACAGGCATACGTTGGGAGCTGCAATATCTCAATAGGGAGTTTCTCAAGTTTGCCTATTTTCTTTGACGGTTTCTCGCTCCAATTCGGTGGGGTCGGTCTAACAAACCTCGTCGTCTGTGGCAGAAGTGCTGCCCTAAGATTCGCGTGAAAGTGGATCGCCCGATTGTCCTGGATCAAATAGATGCGTTCAGCGTTTGGATAGCGTTGGCAAATCTGGGTGTAAAATGTATGGAGTGCGACAACCGTGCAGCTTTTGACTTGCTGATAAACAACATCTCCGGTGTGTGGGTTGAGCGCCCCGATGCCATAGCAGGTCTCCTCTGGGAGATAACTCTGGCGTGCCAAAGGACATTTCGTCCCCGTCTCCGCCCAGTCTTTTGCGACTCTCGGTTGTAGATTGAAACCAAACTCGTCTTGGTAAACGACAACGCAAGTTTCTGGGTTTTCACGGGCTTCTTCTAACGCTTGCTTGATGCGAGAAAGTTTTTCAGCATAATCGGTATCAGGACTCCGCAGATATTCTCTGGCACGCTTATAGCTGAGACCCAAGCGTGAGAAGATCTGATGAATGCCGGGGAGCGATAGACCCTCAAGCCACGGCACGACCTGACCGAGACTGCGGAGCGTCCAGCGCGTTTGATGCTCATTGACGCTTCCCGGATCCTGACCGATTGCCACTAAGAGTTCCGACCCGGCTTCTTCGGGCGACTTAGGTGAAAAAGCAGGTTTGCGACCTCGACCGGGTTTATTAGACAACCCGCTAATACCGTGTTCGCGATACCGACGCAGCCAAGCATAAACGGTATCGGGGTCGCGTTTTTTCAACAAACCTCTGTGGGCGACTTCATGTGGAGAAAAGCCTTCATGGATTTTCAACAACGCTGTCGCACGCTCTCGAAGATAAGCCGGTTCGCCTTTATCCCGAAGATCAACGAGGGCTTGTATTTCGCCTTCAGTTAACTCCAACTTATGGTGTTTTGCCATCAGAGAATACCTCCTTTGGCAATAGGATAACACGAATAACAATATTACCGAATTAATATTTTAATCTTCATGGAACCGCGCCGGACTTGAAAAAGAGAATCCAAAAATTTAGACAATCCGAGAATTTGTTTAAAACTAAATGACTCTGAGCATTTTGTCAGGGCTATTTAGTTTTCGGTTTTTAGCCCGATTTTGGACCCCCCAGGCCCGGTAGGCGCGGTTTGCAACCGCGCCTACCCAGGCCCGGTAGGCGCGGTTTGCAACCGCGCCGGACTTGAAAAAGAGAATCCAAAAATTTAGACAATCCGAGAATTTGTTTAAAACTAAATGCCCCTGCATGATACACAGAGTCATTCAATTCTCCTTTGGGGAACCTTTGAATGTTCCAAAACCGTCTGTAGAAGCACTCTCCGAATCGCGACTGCTGCGATAAAAACAACGAAAAACCGAAAACTCAATGCCTCTGGTGAGGATGTAAGTTTCTGTTGCATTTTGAGGGAGAAGGCAGTATAATAGGTAATCAACAGGTCTGTTTATTTGTCAGAGTGATCGCGAGGCTACAGGGAAATCATCAATGCGTAACGACGCACGTCTGAGAGTAATACAATACTATCGGACTCCAAACGGTAGACCACCTTTCATTGAATGGTTTGAGTCCATTCGAGATAAGAATACAAAAAACAGAATTGACAAGCGACTTGAGCGGCTTGAAGATGGCAATTTTGGCGATTGCCAACCTGTTGGTGGAGGGGTCTTTGAATTACGTCTCCATTTCGGTCCGGGATATCGTATCTACTTTGGTCAAATTGATAACAGGCTCGTTCTCCTACTCTGTGGAGGCAACAAGGCATCACAAACGCGGGATATTGAACTCGCAAAAAGCTATTGGCGAGAATATCGGGAGGCACACCAATGAAGGAAATGGGAAACTGGCGCGAGTATCAAATTGAAAGACTTGCCAACGATCGGGAAGCAGCAATTGACTATCTCCAATTAACATTGGAAGAATACCTTGTTGACGGTGATTTACCTTTCTTTCTGAAGGGACTCCAGACCTTTATAGAATCGCAGGGCGGGGTTTCTGAGTTTTCTAAACGCACCAGCATTGAACCTGAAATCTTTTTGGAGGTGCTATCCGGGGCGGATGCGCCGCTGCTGGACATGCTCAGGAGCATACTGAACACGCTTGAGTGCCGGTTATCAATTGAACCCCAAGTAGATGCGAACACCAATCTTGAAATCGCTACTGATTCATCGTAAGCAGCGTGCCAACAAACCACTCGCTGCCATTGTTCCAATTAAAGTTTATGAAAAGATGCTTAAACAACCAGAAAAAGACTTCTCAGTGTTGGATAGAATATGGGAAAAGTGCCAGCGGTAAGTGATGAAGAAGCACAGGCAAATATTGAACAAGCAATCGCTGAGGGACGCGCAGAGAAAGCACGTAATCTGTAGGAGCGATCTCCCGATCGCGACACACCATTCCTCTTATATCCACGAGTAAGGTTTCCTAACCTCGCCCCACAAAAATCTGTTGCTTTTTTCGACTATTTATCGTACAATAAGTTATATGGATAATTTCTTAATCTCCGAACCCAAAACGCTTTCATACCTGACGAACCCCTCTTTCTCGGGACACCAGACATTCCCATTTCGGTATACGTGGCTGAAGAAAGGCGTTGATGCCGTGACAGAAGATCCGACCGTTTTTTCATCAGAGAACGCCTCTGTTACTTTAGGTGTCGGGAAAAACATGGTGAGTTCCATCCGGCACTGGTGCAATGTCGCTCGACTCCTTAAAGCAGATAGTCATCAGCGTGGGCGACTTGTCCCCACTGAACTTGGCAAATCCATTTTTGACGACAAAGATGGCTTTGACCCCTATCTTGACGATCCCGCCACTTTGTGGCTGATTCACTGGCAAATCTCAACCAATATAAATCAAGCAACCGCGTGGTATTGGGCATTCAACATTTTAAGGGAAAGTCAATTCGCAGTCGAGACATTATAAAAAAGAACTGTACGTATGGACACAACAGAAAGAATCCATGCATCCTGTCTCCGATACTACACTCCATCCGGATGTCAATTGCTCCATCCGAACCTATTGCCATTCACGCCATAACACCAATGTTGCCGTAGCTGAGGAGACTTTCGACTGCCCGCTCGTTGAGCTTAACTTAATCGCAGAATTGCCAAATGGCGATGGATATGAATTTCAACGAGGCATAAAAGAGACGCTGCCGGATGAGGTATTTATAGCGACACTGGTTGCCTTTTGGGATGCGAGTTTCTCTGAAAGGGACGCGATGCCCTTCCGAGATCTCATGTACGCGCCCCTAAGTCCGGGACGAATCTTCAGATTAGATGAAGACACGATGACCTTGTATCTTGAACGGCTTGAAGACCTCACCGATGGCGCACTACGATATGACGAAACTGCCGACCTGAAACAGGTTTATCGCAGCGGAAATTTAAATCCGATGGAACTTTTAGAGAGGTATTATGCGTAACGTCCCCTTATCAGATCTTTTTCAGGTTAAAGGGCGTTTCCGGCGTTCGGTTCATCTCGAACGCGACTTCTACACGGAAAATGCCTTAGATGGATACGTCTTGACTGCTACTGCACGGGAGATGCTATCGCGCGTCATTTCAACGCTCGAAAATGAAACAACATCAAAAGCGTGGTCGCTTACTGGCCCTTACGGATCGGGTAAATCTGCATTCGCGCTCTTCGCTGCGAAGCTGCTCGGAGATCCCGATGCTCCTACAACTCAACAGGCTTTAGACCTATTGGAACGAGGAGATACCAAGCTATATGAGAAGTTTAAGTACATAAACGGTAACGGAAAAAGCGCACTCTCAGGTTTCTGCCCAGTGCTTATTTCTGGTGAACGCGCACCACTCTCACTTGGTCTCCTACGAGGTTTAGTGCAAGGCCTCACCGCTTCTAATGGTACAATACCTCCTGCTTCATTGATTCAGAAAACCCAAAAACTGCTGGAAACAGGAGAAAAAGGGACACTACCATCTGCCTCTGAAATTACCACCTTATTTGAATCTGCAACCAATATGATCTGTGAATCCGGTGGTTCTGGTCTCCTTGTCGTAATTGACGAACTTGGAAAGTTTCTTGAGTACGCCACGCAACAACCGGCACAAGGGGATATGTTTGTTCTGCAGACGCTTGCCGAATTCGCAGACAGAAGCGAAAATACCCCGCTCTTTTTGATGACAATTCTCCATCAGGCTTTTGAACGCTACGCGGAACGCGCCGGTAAATCACAACAAGAAGAGTGGGCAAAGGTTCAAGGACGTTTTGAAGATATTGCCTTTTCAGAATCCACTGAGCAGGTACTCCGCTTAGTCGGGACAGCACTGGAGAAACGTTTAGAAGTCGTCCACAAAGACAACCTAAATACAGCAATTGACTTAGGACTTAAGCCGCACCAACTTGACGAAAATGAATATATCCGTCTATTAGAGAGTTGTCTACCCCTGCATCCGACGGTAGCACTTCTCATCGGTCCCATTTTCCGTCGATTTGCACAAAACGAACGCTCCATTTTTGCTTTCCTCAGCGCAAGTGAACCCTATGGACTACAAGATTTTTTGTCACTTCAACATTACAATGGCAGCGTTCTGCCTACATTTTCGCTTGCAGATCTATACGACTACCTTAACACTACGCAGGGGAATCGTCTCTACACATCACAAACCGGTAAGAAGTGGGCAGAGATTGAATCCGCTATAAATCAATTGGCAGACCCTTCTCCTATGGTAGTTCGACTCATTAAAACCATCGGGTTGCTCGGTGTTGTTAACGAACCAATACCAAACCTGAAAGCCTCAGATGAATTGCTCTATTATGCACTTGATGATAACACAGAAGAATTCGCCACTGAATTTAAGAATGCGCTTTCGACTTTGAAAAGACGCTCAATAGTTATCCACCGTAGCTACAACGATGTTTACGCGCTTTGGGAAGGCAGCGATGTTGACATTGAGGCAAGACTCCGTGATGCAGCAGCGCACGTTGACATGAAGGTCGCTCTCGCCACTGACCTATCGCGCTATATGCCAACACGTCCGCTCGTTGCACGGCGGCATCTATTCCAAACCGGCACCTTGCGCTACTTTACTGTTCGGTATACCGATCTTGAGAATTTTGACGCAGATTTGGCAGAGCCACTCAATGATGCAGACGGATTCATCCTCTACGCACTGCCAGCAAGTGAAGAAGAGGTCACAAAACTCGTTGAAAAGGCAAACGATAGAGACACTGCAAATCGCGAAGAGGTGTTGATTGCAATCCCGCGCACCATCGGTTTTCTACGAGATGCCGTCACACAACTCGCATATCTACACTGGATTGCTGAAAACACACCTGAACTTGAAGGGGATGCCGTCGCAAGGCGTGAACTCTCCGTACGGATGATAGAAGCAGAACGTGGCGTAACTGGTCGGTTAGTAGAAATATTTGGTGAGAATAGCGAAGGTTCTTGTACATGGTATCACAAGGGACAACCCACAGATATTAACTCCCCAAAAGCGAGAAACACATACCTGTCAAAAATCTGTGACGTGGTATACCACAAAACACCTTTTATTCGGAATGAACTCATCAATCGCAGGAAAATTTCCGGTGCTGCAACAAATGCACGAAGAAAATTAATTCAAGCGATGCTTGAAAACGGAGACAAGAAAAATCTCGGTATTACTGGCTATCCAGCTGAAATGAGCATCTACCGTTCCCTCCTATGGAATACTGCGATACACCGTGAGGTTGAAGGCGCGTGGGGGTTCCACCCGCCAAAACCGGACGATAAAAACAGAGTAGCGCATACATGGAATGCAATTGAGACTTTTCTCAAAAAATGTGAAGGTGAGCGACAGCCCGTTGAAGATCTTTATCAATGCCTCAAGAAACCGCCATTAGGGTTAAGAGACGGTCCACTGCCGATCCTTTTATGTGCCGCGATGCTCCATTACAAAACAGAAATCGCACTCTATGAAAACGGATCCTTTATAGCAGACTGGTCAATGCCGGTCTTTGAAAGGATGCTTAAAGCACCACACCAATTTGAACTGAAACGTTTCCGGATGGCAGGTATCCGTGCAGATCTATTCGCGAGACTTTTGCGGATGCTCAACCAACCGGTGGAAACCGAAAACCCAGATCTGTTGACGGTGGTTACGCCGCTCATGCGCTTTATCGCGCAACTCCCGAAGTACACGCTGGTAACACAAGAGTTAAGTGATGAAGCGAAAAACCTCCGCAAAGTTGTTCAGAATGCGCGTGAGCCTGATGAGCTTCTCTTTAAACAGTTACCGGAGGCACTTGGCTTTCCGTCTTTTAGTGCGGAAACAGCAACAGATTCAAAAACTGTTTCGGATTTTTTCACTACACTGCAAGACGCACTGTCCGAGTTAGAATTGGCTTACGAAATGCTGTTGAATTCTGTCGAGCAGCTGCTCGTGGAAGCCTTCAATTTGACACCGAAGAAAGAAGAACTCCGGGCAGAATTAGCTGCCAGAGCCGAACCCCTATTTGCTGTGACAATCGAAATGCAGCTCAAAGGATTTTTAATCCAAGTTTGTAGCGGTGGGCATGATTTCACGAGTTGGATTGAAGCAATCGCAACCTATCTTGCTAAAAAACCACCTGCATCGTGGGTGGACTTGGACAAAGCACAATTTGAAAGCAACCTCTCTCAACTCGCGAGGAAATTCAGACACTTTGAAGCGGTGTCATACGAAAAACGGGAATACACTGAATCGTCAGCAGGCGAGCCAATTCGGGTAGGCATTACGCGCCCTAACCACCCTGAACAGGAGCAGGTCGTCACTCTACCTTCAACAGCCGAGGAACAGGCTAATAAAATAGCACATGAAATTGAACGAGTGTTCGATAAATTTGACATGGATGGAAATTCTGAATTTCGCCTTGCAATTTTAGCGCGTATTTCACAAAAATTGATGCAAGAGGAAAAATAAAACGCACCAGAACCATTCAGTTCTCCCTTTTTTTGGTCCGGTTTTCACCCCAGGCCCGGTAGGCGCGGTTTTGCGGTGTACTCACCCAAATTTTGCCCACACGCGGCAAAATTTGTCTTTGCTTTACATTTGCGATCTGCATTCCTAACCGCACCGGATCGACGAAAAAAAGGTGTAAAACCCGATAATTTCTTAAAACTGAATGGCTCTGTAAAACGCACAATTTGACATTTTGGCACATATATGTTATGATTAATAATGTAACATCAACACCCACTTTGGAGGAAATATGGAGCGAAAAATCCGCCACCTGCTCGGCCTTTCCGGCGGTAAAGACAGTTCCGCGCTAGCGGTTTACATGCGGGATAGAGTACCAGAGATGGAATACTTCTTCACTGATACTGGAAAAGAACTGCCAGAGACTTACGAATTCTTAGATCGGTTAGAGGCATTCCTCGGCAAACCGATTGTCCGCCTCAACATGGACCTTGATCCCAACACAAACCGAGATTTCGATCACTGGCTGACGCTCTACGGAGGTCTGCTTCCATCGTCTCAAGTTCGCTGGTGCACTGTTAACCTCAAAATCAGACCTTTTGAGGAATACGTCGGCGAAGATAAAGCATACCACTACATCGGTATCCGTGCTGACGAAGATCGCGCCGGCTACAAACCGCTAAAAACAACCGCCCTCCAAAACATTATCCCAAAATACCCATTCAAAGATGATGGCATCACCAAAGAGGACGTTTTCCGCATCCTTGAGGAAAGCGGGCTCGGTTTGCCTGACTATTACAACTGGCGGACGCGTTCCGGGTGCTACTTCTGCTTCTTCCAACGCAAATCCGAGTGGGTGGGACTGTTAGAGCAGCATCCAGACCTCTTTGAACTCGCCAAGGGTTACGAGAAATTCAATCCGGAAACAGGTGAACGGTTCACGTGGTGTCAGGGTGAAAGTTTAGAGGAATTATCGAAACCAGATCGGATAGCACAGATTAAGGCAAACACCGAAAAAACGATGGCATCCAAGAAAACAGCAAAACCAGATCGCCGTCTCATAGAAATTCTCACCGATGTCCACGACGACGAGGATGATGAGGAACCATGCCTAATTTGCCATAAGTGATGCTGTGGAGATTATCAATGGATAGCCAATCAATTATTCAGAAATTTGAAGATATTAACCTATGGCAAAGGGGTGGGAAGAGAGCGTACCACAAACCTTTGCTAATCCTGTATGCCATTGGAAAATTTCTACATGGTGAGAATAGACTTATTCCATACTCTCAAGTAGATAAAGACCTTGGTAAGTTATTACAAGAGTTCGGATCCAGACAGACAAAACAGGGAACTCATTACCCATTTTGGCGTTTGCAAAACGACAGTGTTTGGGAAGTAACCAATGCCGACCAAATTACTCCAAACTCCTCCGGTGATGCCAGAAAGGGAGACCTCCTTACTCACAATGTTTCTGGAGGCTTCCACGAGACCATTACCGCGCAGTTTCAAAGTGATTCTACATTGGTTTTTGAAGTAATTCAGAACCTATTAGCAAAACACTTCCCACCTTCAATTCACAGCGAGATTTTACAGGCGGTTGACATTGAACTTCCTCCGCAGATTTCGGAGACAGGAAAACAGACTTCTGACTTCCGGAAAAATATCCTAAAAGCCTATGAGTATAAATGTGCTGTGTGCGGATTTGATGTAAAATTGGGAACCTCACCTATTGCGTTGGAAGCTTCTCATATCAAATGGAAATCGCATGGCGGTCCTAATGAAGAAGTAAATGGATTAGCTCTCTGTATCTTACATCATAAACTATTTGATCTTGGGGCTTTTACATTGTCCAATCAACTACGAATCCTTGTATCAGACGATGCCCATGGAACAAAGGGTTTTAAAGAATGGCTAATGGATTTTCATGGGCAAAAGATCAACCCGCCGCAAAGGCGTTCCTATTATCCAGCGGAGGAGTTCATCAACTGGCACATCAGAGATGTGTTCACAGGAAATTACCGGGAATTATAGAGAGCTAATCCAAAATAGATATTTCACCCAAAACGGATAGGTTAACCTCTTTAGTTAAAAATAAATATTATCCTTCAGGAATCAGTTTTCAGATAAAGCTGGTAGCAAGAATGAAACTTACTTCGGACAGGTAATTGCCGACAGACACACGAAGAGAAGTGGTCGTAACACCTAATATCCTATACCTACCGGAGTCCTTCCCGTAGAACGAGGTAACGTTAAAATGACAAGAGAAGCGATTATTGAAAAATTTAAAAGTCTGAATGTATGGAAAAGAGGAAATAAAGTAGCACCTCACAAGCCTCTCCTAGTTCTGTACGCAATTAGAAAATTGCAACGTGGAGAAAACCAACTTATACCATACACCGAAATAGAGGAGAAGCTTACAGAGTTACTAAACATATTTGGAACAGGTCAATCGAAACCCCGCCCCTACTATCCGTTTTGGCGCTTACGCGAGGATAATGTTTGGAAGGTAACCAACGCCAAACTCATTCGGCAAACATCTAGTAGAGATGCCTACGTCACCGACCTGAAACGCCACAGTGTTTCAGGCGGATTCCACGAAATAATTACTCATCACCTACAGAACGATTCTAATCTTGCTTTAGAAATAAGCGAAAGCATGCTTGATCATTTTCGTTCTTCAAAACACAAGAATATTTCACAGGCTGTTGGAATTGAGTACCCGTCTCATGCCCCCAAGCGACAAAGACGAGACCAGAACTTTCCCAAAAGCGTACTGAAAGCCTACGAATCTAAATGTGCTGTTTGCGGTTTAGATATAAAATTCGATGACAAACCTATTGTAGTAGAGGCCGCACATATTCAGCCCCTTAGTAAAGGTGGACCTGATATAGCTGAAAATGGCTTGGCTCTCTGTTTACTACACCACAGACTATTCGATCGTGGGGCTTTTACATTATCGGAGCGATTAGAAGTACTCGTGTCCAATTATGTAAACAGATCAAAGGATTCTGGCAAATGGTTGATGCGTTATCACAAGAAGAAAATTAATTATCCGCAGAGTCAAATGTATCATCCTCGCATAAATTTCATAGATTGGCACTCCAGAAAAGTGTTCAAAGGACCTTATCTCGAAAAAAGTTGACATTCGCGTACTTGGCGAACGGTGACATTTTTTTTAGAGATGAAGACCAGTTAAGCCAGAATCGGAACAATTTAGTACCGGAGACAACATGCCATTCTCACTTCTTCATGTAAACCCTGACATTTTCAACAAATTTTGAGAGGTTATGAACCTAGCCAGCAGCGCGTCTCTTGGTAAATACCCACAGATTCTGAGATATTACCATAAATAACCCAAGCCAAAAAACTAAATATTCTCCTTGACTTTCTACTTCATATACGTTATACTTAAAGTATATTATGTTAACCATTCAAAGCAAACCAAAAACCGTCCGCAACGCAAGATAAAAAATAGAGCAACTTATAGGAACAATTGACAGTCAAAATCCAAAATGTTACACTCCGCGTGGTAACTTTTTAAAGCAAAACTGCATCGGAATATTACCAGCAGAAAAGATCAAATGAGAAGATCGGGGTTACAAACCCCTCCTACAAGTGTGACAGCACCCACTGACAACTGATAACTAACACCATGCCGAATAATTTTCATATATACGGGTTGTGATAATTAACTTTTAGTATATTTACAATTCACATATTCGTCTTATTTGCATCTCACATTTGGGAACTTCTTCGCCTTCTATCACCTTTTTACGACGAGAGGGTCCTAACAGGATCGCAGCAGAAGGAATAGATTCCAAGTTAGCCTCACAATATCTAAACAATCGTGAAACTAAATAAAACTATAACTTAACTCGCACAAGCCGTAATATAAACTTTGAAAGTGGTACGACCCGTCGAGTCACAACAGAAATTCGACCGCTACGAAACTTTCTGAAATCGCCTCTCAGACCTGTCGCCGCTTGACTTATCTGCCAATTTCGAGAGCACCGAAAATTCTGTTATTTTCTGTTGTGTCTACTTTTTTGTTGTTGCTTCACCACCACGCTCATAAACAGGATTATACGTTTTCGCTGCTGCCTAAGAACGTCCCAAATCCCTTAATCCGCAGTTGACATCCATTCGTCTGATATGGTATCATTTTCACACGAGCGGAAATCACCGTCCTCCAAAAGATGAAGTCTCCTGAATATGAGAGAGCAACGCACGCTTTTTGATTTGACACAAGACAGCTTGGTCATCGGCGAAAAGATTCAACTGAATCTATCATTAGGAAATAGGACTAAAAATGACCGTTAATGGGATTTTCTTTGATTTATACGGGACACTCCTGGTGTACGGAAATATGGATGCAGCATGGTCTGATTGGTTAAACGAGTTTTATGAGCAGCTCAGGTTGCGTGGGTTGACCCGTTCAATTGAATCATTTGCCAAAACTTGCGATCAGTTTTTCGGTAAAAGCGAGCCAAGGCCGCGACAACACAATTTGACGGTGTTTGAACAACGCATCCAAAACCTCTGCTCTGATTTAAAACTGAATCCAGCCTCTGAAGATATAAAGGAAATAGCAAACAAAATCGCCAATGCTTGGCAGAAACATATATCGCTTGATTCTGAGGCACTACATGTGCTGCGGACACTACATCGCTCCAAAAAACTTGCCCTCGTTTCTAATTTCGATCATCCACCACATGTTCATTCAGTTCTCAACAAACTCGGTCTGACACATTTTTTTCATTCGATTGTTATTTCCGCTGAAGTAGGTGTCAAGAAACCGGATCCGCGGATCTTTGACTCGGCTCTTGAACAGACTGGAATGAAGCCTAAAGGAGTCATTTATATCGGCGACACAGCAGATGACACGGAAGCCGCTCGCGCTGCTGGTATTGTTCCAATACTGATACAAAGGAAAAATGAAGGTAATGCGTTTGACTTTAGAATCAATAAACACAATTTGGGGCAAGAAGAATTCACGCTTGATGTCAGGACGATAACCAAACTCTCTGAACTTATACCATTTCTGAATAATCGTTTCTCATTAACGAAAACCGGTTCGTAGTAGCGCAATTCTGCGGCGTACTCGACCAAATGCGACGTGCATTATTGCGCTCTTACATGCGGAAACCTCATAAAGTTTCAAAATCTCTGAAATGCGAATTTATTTTCAGATTTGGTATTATAACACAGTTTGTTTGAACTATATGCTACTGATAACGTTCCTATATCAGCGTTCAGTAAAATAGACATCTTGCTGATCGCTGACCGCCAGTCCACTGATTGCTGATTGCTAAAAAAGGAGTTCCTACACATGACAGGCGAAGAAAAATTTCAGGTAGACCTTGAAGGCTACCTCGTCATAAAGAACGTCTTGACCGACGACGAAGTCGCCGAGATGAACGACATCATCGACAACAGAGACCGCCAAGGAGCACCGAGTCTCTGGGGTGAACCGTTCAAGCGGCTCATTGACCATCCGAAAATTCTGCCGTATCTCACTGACTTGTTGGGTCCACACGTCCGACTCGACCACGATTACGCCCTCTTCATGGAAAAAGGACAAGGACGCGGCGGATTGCACGGTGGCGAGGACGGTGGACGTGCCGGTGGACACGTCGGTGATCACTGGTACAAGTACCGAGACGGGCACATGCGAAACGGATTGTCTGTGATGACTTACAACTTGGCGGATGCCCCCGCGGGTGCAGGCGGGTTCGCGTGTATTCCCGGAAGCCATAAAAGCAACTTCGCGCCGGAAATCCCAAAAGAGGTGCGACGGTTTGAACGTCCTGCACACTACGTTGCCCAACCTCCGGTTGAAGCGGGAGATGTGCTGTTTTTCACGGAGGCACTCATTCACGGGACAATGCCGTGGACAGCGGAACATGAACGCCGGTCGTTGCTCTACAAATACAGTCCGGGACATTCCGCTTGGTCGAGCAACTACTACGACCTCAGTAAATACGACGGGTTGACAGAGCAACAGGAACGGATGCTAATGCCACCCTCCATCGGCAGACGACCCCGCGTCATCGATCCAGATTGAGGAAATCCGGTGCGGTTACAAACCGAGGTCCCATAGCGAATAGTAATGCTAAACATGTCGCCCCAGAGCCATTCAGTTCTCCGGTATAGTTTTTACTCCAGGCCCGGTAGGTGCGGTTTCCTAACCGCACCGGATCGTCAAAAAAGTTTCTATAAACATACCGCACCTACGGTGCTAAAGAGGTTATCGGTTATCAAAAAGTGATATATCTTGATTAGCGTCTTCTTACTGATTGCTGACCGCTGACTGCCGACGGCTGATCGCTGAAAGCCAAACGAAAGGACTATTTACCATGACAGGCGAAGAAAAATTTCAGGTAGACCTTGAGGGCTACCTCATCATAAAGAATGTCTTGAGCGAGGATGAAGTTGCTGAGATGAACGACATCATCGACAACACCGAACGTCAGGGCCCCCCAAGTCTCTGGGGTGAACCCTTTAAGAGACTGATTGATCATCCGAAAATCCTGCCGTATCTCGTAGATTTATTGGGTCCGAATGTCCGGTTAGACCACGACTACGCCATTTTCATGAGCGGCGGTGAAGGCCGCGGCGGATTGCACGGCGGCGAAGACGGCGGTAGCCCCGGCGGTCCCGAAGGCGATCACTGGTACAAATACCGCGACGGTATCATGCGCAACGGTTTATGCGTGATGACTTTTAATCTCGCAGACGCACCGGCAGGCGCGGGTGGATTCGCCTGTATTCCGGGCAGCCACAAGAGCAATTTCCTGCGGGAAATTCCGTCAGAAGTTCGACGGTTCGAGCGTCCGGCACACTACGTCGCGCAACCCGCACTCAGAGCCGGTGACGTACTCTTCTTCACCGAAGCACTCGTTCACGGGACAATGCCGTGGACAGCTGGACATCAACGCCGTTCGTTGCTCTACAAATACAGTCCCGGACACTCCGCTTGGGCAGGGCACTACTACGACATCAGCAAATACGGCGAGTTGACAGAACAGCAAAAACGGATGCTGTTGCCACCCTCTATCGGTAGTCGTCCACGCGTCGTAGATACGGATTGAACTATATCCACACTCTTCGCTGGCGAGGTTTTCAACCTCGCCTCTCACATCGTAGGTTGGTTGAACGCGAGTGAAACCCATAGGTGTCAATTTAGCGGTCCCCAGGTCCGGTAGGTTCGGTTTTGCGGCGTAAGGTTTCCCCACGGACTCTCACTGCGAGGCAACACGCGCATTCCGTGTTGATTCATGCGATCTGCATTCCTAACCGCACCGGATTTTGCACAGAAAACTTGGATACTTCAAAACCCTCTTCAGTCCCGTAGGGTTTATTTGCTTGGGTGTTTCTTCAATATGTTTATAGCAGCGTTTTCGAGCAAAAACCTAAGCCCTGTAAGGGCGGAAACATGTTTATATCTACAGTTGCTAAAACGTTGTCAAATACCCCTAAATTGACACCTATGGTGCGGTTGAGAAACCGCACCTACCGGGTCTGGGGACAGAGAAGGAAGATGTAAATGCCAAACGTCCAACTCACTGGAAACCAGAGCGATTTCCTCAAAATCGTTGTCGCAGCAGCAGGGCGCGGTGACCTCGAAACCGTTCGGCAACTGCTTGATGATAAGCCTGCTTGGATCCACACCGTCGGTTCGCACGGTCGGACGATGTTATGGGAAGCCGCATACCGCGGAAAATTGGAGATAGTTCAATTTCTCCTCGAACGCGGTGCCGATATAAATCTGCCCGGATGTCATCTGAACCAGCACGGCATCGAAATAACACCGTACTGCGTCGCACGGCACGAAGGACGCGACCTTGTGGCAGACTATCTACTGGAGCACGGTGCGGAAGTTGACATCCACACCGCCGCCTACCTCGGAGATTACGATACTGTCCATTCGCTTCTCGACAGCGACCCAAGCCTCGTCAATAGCGGATACCTCCAATCGGTCATGCTACCATCAGGGGAACCGCACACTTTTGAACACCGAGATACGAGGTGGACGACACCGCTCTGCTACGCCACTATCGGCGGAAACGCAGCGATTGTTGAACTGCTGATCTCAAGCGGTGCGATCATCGAACCGTACAGCGAACGTTTGTTGGACTATGCCGTTGGAGAGGATCGGGTGGAAATCACCAAGATGTTGCTCGAAAACGGCGCGGACCCGAGCAAAGCACCGCGCATCTTGGACGACGGTTCCGAAATGAGTAGATTGCTCAAGGCGCACGGTATCCCATCTAAGGACATTAACGCTCAGAATCACATGGGGTGGCCCCCACTCGTTTACGCCTGCCGTGGCGACAAGGGGGAACACCCGAAAGATGTGCTGGAACTTTTGGAACTCGGTGCGGATATAGATGTTCGGAACTCCAAAGGGAAAACAGCGTTGCACTGTGCCGCGAAGGCTGGTTTTCTCAAAGTCATCGATCTGCTTATCGAAAAAGGTGCTACCGTTGACGCTTCCGATAATAACGGTGAAACCGCACTGTTTGAAGCGATCCGATCAACAATAAAGGACAGCGAAAAACAACGCGCAGCCATAGAAGCACTGCTCGTCAAAAGTGCGGATCCGAACCGTAAGAATCAGAAAGGCTTGACCTCGCTGCAAGTCGCACAGCGGATGCGAAGGGCAGACGCAGGAAAAATTGTTGAACTGTTGAAAGCATATAACGCCGTTTAGCACGTAGTTTCTATAAACATGCCGCCCTTACAAGGCTTATACTTCTATCCCCATAAATCTGTGCGATTTTCGTCTTCCTGAAAATCCTAAAATCTTGCAAATCCTGATTCTGACAACCGACAACTGACAACTGAAGGTTTCCGACTGCTGACGGCTAATTATAATGAAAACACCCTATACACACGAAAAATTCACGCACGACTTCACTGATCTCGGCATCGAAAAAGGGGACACCCTCTTTATCCATTCATCTTTCAAGCGTCTGGGTCCCGTTGACGGCGGAGCAGGCACGGTTATTTCTGCCCTTGAAGAAGCCATCGGTCAGGACGGGTTGATTCTGATGCCGACCTTCAATCTTCAACCAAGTCGGGAAGAACGTGTCACATCGTGGGATGTTGCGACAACTCCCTCCACAGTCGGATGGCTGACAGAGTTTTTTCGGCAGATGCCTGGCACCTATCGTTCCGACCACTATTCCCACGCCGTTGCTGCCCGCGGAAGAAATGCAGAGGCATTCGTGGCAGACCACCTCAAAAGTGAAGGTTACCAATCGCCGTGGGACCTCCATCCGTGGGGAAAGACCTATGGCACGCATTCACCGATGTTCCGTGCCTATAAATCGGATGCCAAGCTTCTCATGATCGGTGTCGATTACCAGACTTCGACCTATATCCATCTCGTTGAGGTTATCCATTGGAACAAACGCCTCACACAAGACGAACAAGCAGCGTTTATCGGATTGAACCGTCCAGAACTTGGAGCGTTTTGGGACACCCTCGGTAAGTTGAAACAAGGTCCGGTGGGAGATTCAGACTGTCGGTTGTTCCCCATCAAAACATACGTGGACACACTCTTGGCAGAAGTAGAGCGGGATCCTGAGCCTTATGTCGGATGAAAGGTTCGTACGCATTCATTGGTAGGCGTTTACGGTAATTCGGGGTTACAAACCCCTCCCACATTACCGAATTAAATTATTAATGTTCAGGACTTACGCAATGGACGTTCGTCTCGACTATGTTCCGCAGGATGGCTTCGGCTTTCGTGCCCTGCGTGCGTTCATGTCCGGATGGGCACGGGGACCCATCCCAACAGCGTTTTGATGCGTAAGTCCTAAATGTTCATGAACCTGCCCTTACTGAAAACTAATAACTGATAACCACTCCTCTAACTGCTGACTGCTGATAGCCCGATTCCCCCGTCCGCTCCAAATAGAGATGTGTCGTCAGAATTGCCCAGATAGGTGCCAAAACGGCATGGACAAGCGTGTTTACCATAACCATCACCCCGATTGTCCAAAAATTGGGAGCATTCTCAAAACTTATCCTTGCATAGCCGCCGAAGAAGAGCGTGAAGAATTTCGCTGAAAGTAACACCTCACGAAGCGGTGCAAACTCAGGTACAGTCAGAGAGAACACCATCAGTGTTAAACCGAGGAGTACAGAAGTAAGTACCATCGTTACCAAGGCAAGTAACAGATACATCCGAAAAGCCCTTCCCCACACGCCTCTAACTAATTCACTGCTGCGACGCACTGCGGCAATCGCCACCTGATGCTCGATGATGATACTCTGGCTGTAGAGACTCCAGTTCACACCGAAATAAATGACGATGATCATAATCAGGCAAAGCCCTAAACAAAGGCTTGAGCCATAAGGGGAGGCAGGTATATCAGGAATCAGCCCTGATGTAAGAAACATAAAGGCAAAAAAACCTACTAACACAAGTAACCATAACAGAAACGACGCGCTTAAAATAGATAGGGCTTCACCGCGGGCAGTCCGCCAAACACGCTGTGCCGTGACCTTTACACCGCGATAATACTGTACTACAGCAAAAGCAAGTGGACACATCGCTAACCATAGCCAACCGATACTGAAGGTATGGAAACGGAAAATCATCCCCCAATAGATACCTGTTGATTTCGGGTGTTTGCCTACAGACATACCACGTGCCGTGTCAAAATGCCATAAATTCTCTGGATCGAAAAAACCGTCGGAGAGACTCAACACAAAATCAAACAGGAAACCGAAAACGATAAGCGGCATCATGATACGCCAAAAGAGCCAGAAGTTTTCCCGATAGCACTGAAACATCGTCGAAATGAGCCTCGGTTGTTGCGTCGGCACCTTAGGGGTGTCCATGTTTTCCATTACATCTGCCATTTTCTATTCTCCTTGGCGCGTCGCCATCACCTCAATATCAAACCCCTCTTTCCGAATACGCTGATCAAAGTAGAGAAGTGTACCACCAATCACCCAGATCGGCATCGTAACTGCATCAACACCTAAGTTGATAAGGTGCATCAACACGTTAGAAAGGTTGAGATCAGATTGATTTGTCGGGAGTTGAAAAAACGCCATCCACTGAACTGTTCCAAAAAACTCCTGTATATCGGCAAGTTCGGCTAAAGTTAACAGGATTCCGAAAGCAATACGGAAGATAAAACTAATACTGAAATGTAACAGAAAAATCGCGAGCATGATGCCAATGACCCGACACCACGTGCGACTGAGCAATTCAGGTCTACGTCCAAATCCATCCCATATTGATTTATTCTCTACTAAAACCGTAGCAGCGAGAAAACACCAACAGGTTACAAAACAAACTGCAGCACAAACCATGACAAGTAAAATTACCAAGCCAGAAATAGCGGTTAAGAATTCATTCCGTCTAAAAACATTCAACATTCCAGCCAGTGGTAGGACGATAATAAATGTTGAAATGACTGCAAGCAATCCGTATATAAGCAGACCGACGCAACACCGAAAAAATTGCCGTTTCGCTTGTTTCAGCACCGTCCATGTTCTAATCTTCCCATCTAAATAGGCTTGCGCACTGGCAAACACAAGGGCACTTACCACAAAAACAGAAACACCAAAGATCGCAAAAATAGTAAGAAGCCAGATCACTGTTTTCGTGTTTTTTCCAATCCAGTCATCAAAAAAAGAAATTGACACACCGATGACCATCACAATGAAATAACCAGAGGCTATCCCAAGAAATGACCAGAAATGCGCACGATAGAGGCTGAACGCCGTATCCAGAAGCTCGCCAAACCCCATCGCACGTAGTTTTCGGAGTCCCTTATTCGTTTGGGATGGATCCGTTTGTTCTGGCATGGCGATTTCCTTAACTGTTTCACGTTGTTTGCGATGTCTTAAGCGCGTAGACTTCCTCTAAAAACTTATCATAACTCACCGAACCGCTGCCGCCCATCTTTTCGATGATAGGATTGGCTATCGTCCGTGCCAACTCTGAGCGACGCAATTTGGGGAGAATTCCGCGTCTGGCAAGATATTCACGTATTACACCCAACTCGTTCTCTGTGACCAACTCAGGCCGGATCCAAGCCGCATAGTCAAATGCTTGCGGTGAAATGTTGATAGCGGGTGCCACTGCTTTTGGATTCACACCCGTAGGTTTCAAGTCCGTGCGTGCCGTTTTAACGACGAGCGTCCCAGCAGCCAAGTCCCCTAATCGCTTCCAGTTGCTGTTTAGGAGCATCGCCAGCAGACCTGACCCATAAAAGAAAGGAAGGAAATCAACCACCCGTACCAGATTACGAATCGCTGAATCCGCAAAACCGATCGGGTAGCCACCGTCTTTGATGACGCGTAAACCGAGCGCGCGTTTGCCCGGTGATTGCCCATTCGTCGTGACTTCAAACACCATATAATATCCCCAGAAAAGTGCGAAGACAAGGATACCACCCAGCGCACCGAGCCAGTTACCGAGCACGTCCCCAAGTTCCATTATAAAATTTCGGTTGACGTAATATCCGACAAAGAGGATAAGCGCGAGCAATCCGGTATCAATGAGTGCCGCATAGAAGCGCGACCCGATACCCGCCTTTTGGAAACTAATGTCAATCTGTTCTGGTGTTGCTATGGATAATTGTTCGTTCATGTGTCGGAGGAAGTCTCCTTATCAAGTTAAAAGACTTGATTTTTCATGTAAAATGGAGTTTAATGATGTAGTGGATTTCCACATACCTCTTGTAGAACGGATATCCGAATCCCAACACTCCAAAATCTGAGATTCAGACGAATAATAGTCATGCTAACTGAAAACCGATAACTATCCGCTGAAAACTGATAACCGATAACTGAAAACTCCAGTAAATTCAACATGACAATCACAGAATTCATTACAAAAAAACAGCAGATATGGAACGAACTCGAAGCACTGCTTAACCGGCCACGAGATGCGAATGCGATACAACTCAATCGACTCGGCTATCTATATCGGCGTGTCACATCCGATTTAGCAGTAGCACGCCGCGATTTCCCACAGGACCGGTGTGTCCCATATCTCAACGAACTCGCATCACGCGCACACGCCACGGTTTACCAGACCTCCCCCTTCAAGCGAGGCAACCTCCGACAGTTCCTTCACTTCGGCTTCCCGACACTGTTTCGCGAAAATCTCAGTTTCATCGGTGCATCGTTCCTGATGTTTGCCCTCGCTTTTGCAGCAGCATATTGGATCGGCCTGACGACTCCCGAATTCGCGGAAAAACTCATCCCCGAAGACACCGTATCCCATATTAAGAAGTTAGAGGACGGCACGTGGAACGACACGTCAGCGGAAAACAGAAATCTATTCGCTTCCTTCGTGATGACGAATAACATCAAAGTCGCTTTTTTCGCCTTCGCGTGGGGTATCATGTTTATGGTAGGCACTGCTTATATTTTAGTCATCAACGGTATTGTCATCGGTGCGGTTGCTGGGTTGTGTGATACTAACGGTGTCGGGCTGGCACTCTGGTCTTTTGTATCACCGCACGGTTACATTGAACTCACCACGATCTTTATTGCAGGCGGTGCCGGATTAAAGTTAGGATACTCACTCATCGCACCGTCACTCTTTACGCGGAAACGCGCTTTGACGGATGCGGCCGGTGTCGCTATCCGGCTGCTCGCCGGGTGTGTTGCCCTGCTCATCGTTGCGGGGACCATAGAAGGCTTTGTTTCACCTTCCGGTTTAGCACCCAACGTCAAAATCGGGTTCGGTGCCGTGACAGGCATTTTGCTGTTTACCTACCTCTTCGCAATGAAAGCACCTGACGCTGATACATCCTCTACTAAATTCTCGACTTCGCCTTGAGCTCCAGATACTTATTCACCACCGCCATTGTCAACTGGTGCGCTGGCACATCAATCGTGATAACACCTTGACGGCGTAGAATTTCCAACGTCGCGTGCTTCTCCTGCAATAACCGCTCGGCAATCGCTTTCTGATAGACCGATTTGGAATCTTTGGTTCCCTGCTCCGCTAATTCCACAATGCCGGAATCCGTCAAGGTCACGCAGGCAACGAGATGATGTTTGGAAAGTTGCGAGACATAAGCGGCGATCCCTTCAGCAGAATCACTGTCTAAAATGTCCGTAAAAAGGATAATGAGGGCGCGCCTGCGCTGTTTTGAAGCGAGATATTTGAACGCTTCCACAAAGTCCGGCTCAACCGGGTGAACAGGTAGCGCGTAGATGGTTTCTAACATCGTCAGAAACTGCTTCTTACCCGGTTTCGGTGCGAGATATTGGTGAACTCTATCCGCAAAAGCGATCAAGCCGACTTTATCACCCTTCAGCATTGAGACATAAGCAGTCATCAGAGTTGTATTGATAGCGTAATCCAATTTAAGCATCGCCTTTTGTGTAGTCGATTCTTCAGCAGGCAGTGTGGACGTTTCTAAAAGAATCGGTGATGCCATGAGCCTACCCGTATCCAACATAATCACTATATCTTGGCTCCGCTCCGTCTCAAATTCTCGGACAATCGGTTTGCGTTGACGGGCAGTCGCGTTCCAATCAATGCGGCGGAAATCGTCGTCTGGTGAGTATTCACGCAGCCGTTCCATCTCCGTGCCTTCCCCGAATTGACGGGAAGTTTTGAGCCCGATTTGGTGAAGCATACCGCGCTTTACTAAGAGTTCATACTGCCGTACCGCCTGCAGATTCGGATAAACCTTTATCTCCGCCGATGCGGGAATACGTCGGCGACGAACAATCAGCCCTAAAGCACCCCAACACTGCAGATGAATATCCACGAACTGGTAAATCCCTCGCCGTAACGGTGTGAGACGATACGATATATCCGCATGGTGCATCGGCGACACGCGGCAGTCGTGGAGTACCGTCTCATACAAAAATTCGTCGGGAAAGTCGTCTTTGATACGCAGTCTTAATCGATAGCGAGAGCGGTTGACGACTTTCAGCGTCACAACGTTCTCCACCCCCAACGAGAACTTGGAATTCATCTCACGGCTTATCTCAACCCTTCCAAACAGCGGATTGGTAAGGTAATCTATCGCACAGACGACGAACAACACCACCAGATAGGTACCACCGACGAACAGTAGGCTCGGTGAGGCGTTGTAAAGCACAATCGGGATCGCTACTGGAAGCAGGAAAATGAGGAGACGGTTGCTAAAATGCATCTTTGTACCTAACGCGGAATTTCTGCTTCTGCAAGGAGCCGATCAATCACATCGTCTGGCGTTAATCCTTCAATTTCGGCATCCGGTTTCAGCAGGATGCGATGACGATAGACATGCGGTGCCAAGGATTTAACATCATCAGGTAGGATATAGTCTCGTCCCTGAAGCGCAGCGTAGGTTTTGCTCGCCAATAAGAGTGCGATCGAAGCGCGCGGGCTACCACCCAACACTAACTCATCAGAATTACGCGATGCCTCCGCTAAACCGACAATATAATTGAAGATCGAATCCTCTACGGTCACCGTTTGGATTTCTTTCTGACACTCCTGAAGCGACGCGCTATCAATCACACTTTCGATCCCTACTGCTTCCAATTGGGTGGCGTTGAACCCCTGGTGATAATTCATCAAAATCCGTGTTTCTACCTCGGCAGCGGGGTAATCGACACGTAATTTGAACAGAAATCGGTCAAGTTGCGCCTCCGGGAGCGGGTAGGTGCCTTCATATTCAATAGGGTTTTGTGTCGCTACTATCATAAACGGTGGCGATAACACATGACGGACACCGTCAATGCTCACCTGTCGCTCCTCCATACATTCTAAGAGTGCAGATTGCGTCTTAGCAGGTGCTCGGTTGATCTCGTCAGCGAGCAATACATTCGTGAAAACGGGACCGCGCTTTAGATTAAATTGGTTCGTCGTCAAATCATAGACGCTGGTACCAACAATATCTGACGGCATCAGGTCTGGCGTAAACTGTACACGACTGAATTCCCCGGAAACTACCATCGCTAACGTCTTGGCGATAAGTGTTTTCGCGGTCCCGGGAACACCTTCTAACAATACATGTCCGCCTGAAAACAGACTGACGACGACAAGCTCAAAGAGTTCTGTCTGTCCGACAATAACTTTCTGTGCCTCCTGCCTCATTTTCTCAAAAACTGTTTGAATGAGATTGCTCATATATTAAAGTGCCTTTTCACAAGAGCGAGGTTAGAAACCTCGCCAGCAGATGCGGGGTGGAATTTTGAACGAGATTGCTCATATATTAAAGTGCTTTTTCACCAGGGCTATTTAGTTTTCGGTTTTTAGCCCGATTTTGGACCCCCCAGGCCCGGTAGGCGCGGTTTGATGAAGATTAAATAATTAATTCGGTAATAATCCGACATAGTGTAGCAACTCCTGTGACCCGCCTTTGAACTGTTCCATGAAGTCGCTGACTTTCTCCTGAAGGGCTGTCCAGTCATTGCTGAGACGATGCAGATGTATGACAGCTTGACGCGCCCAGCGCCACAACTTCTCAATCGGATTCGTCCAACAGGCATACGTTGGGAGCTGCAATATCTCAATAGGGAGTTTCTCAAGTTTGCCTATTTTCTTTGACGGTTTCTCGCTCCAATTCGGTGGGGTCGGTCTAACAAACCTCGTCGTCTGTGGCAGAAGTGCTGCCATAAGATTCGCGTGAAAGTGGATCGCCCGATTGTCCTGGATCAAATAGATGCGTTCAGCGTTTGGGTAGCGTTGGCAAATCTGGGTGTAAAATGTATGGAGTGCGACAACCGTGCAGCTTTTGACTTGCTGATAAACAACATCTCCGGTGTGTGGGTTGAGCGCCCCGATGCCATAGCAGGTCTCCTCTGGGAGATAACTCTGGCGTGCCAAAGGACATTTCGTCCCTGTCTCCGCCCAGTCTTTTGCGACTCTCGGTTGTAGATTGAAACTAAACTCGTCTTGGTAAACGACAACGCAAGTTTCTGGGTTTTCACGGGCTTCTTCTAACGCTTGCTTGATGCGAGAAAGTTTTTCAGCATAATCGGTATCAGGACTCCGCAGATATTCTCTGGCACGCTTATAGCTGAGACCCAAGCGTGAGAAGATCTGATGAATGCCGGGGAGCGATAGACCCTCAAGCCACGGCACGACCTGACCGAGACTGCGGAGCGTCCAGCGCGTTTGATGCTCATTGACGCTTCCCGGATCCTGACCGATTGCCACTAAGAGTTCCGACCCGGCTTCTTCGGGCGACTTAGGTGAAAAAGCAGGTTTGCGACCTCGACCAGGTTTATTAGACAACCCGCTAATACCGTGTTCGCGATACCGACGCAGCCAAGCATAAACGGTATCGGGGTCGCGTTTTTTCAACAAACCTCTGCGGGCGACTTCATGTGGAGAAAAGCCTTCATGGATTTTCAACAACGCTGTCGCACGCTCTCGAAGATAAGCCGGTTCGCCTTTATCCCGAAGATCAACGAGGGCTTGTATTTCGCCTTCAGTTAACTCCAACTTATGGTGTTTTGCCATCAGAGAATACCTCCTTTGGCAATAGGATAACACGAATAACAATATTACCGAATTAATATTTTAATCTTCATGGAACCGCGCCGGACTTGAAAAAGAGGATCCAAAAATTTAGACAATCCGAGAATTTGTTTAAAACTAAATACCCCTGGCCTTTTCACGGAAGGAGGTTGCAAACCTCTCATCAAAGGAGTACAATAGGACTTACGCAATGGACGTTCTTTGCTACTATGTTCCGCAGGATGGCTTCGGAGACCTTCATGCCCTGCGTGAATTCAGGTTCGGACGGGTACAGAGACCCATCCGAACAGCGTTTTGATGCGTAAGTCCTATTGTTGATAATGGAATACCAACAGTTGGCCGCTGATGGCTTTAATTTAGAAACTCCGACGGACAGCCAATTTTGTCCTGCCGATCTTCGCGATTTCACGGTAAGTCTCAACGCGCTGCGCAATGTCAAGCAAGCGTGCCTCTGATATGTTCGCAGCCGGATCCAAGTCCGTCATCAGGTTTGTGAGCTCACTGTCTTCATCAACAGCACCGCGCAGTGCCAATTCCTCCAAAAAGGTCGCTGTCCCCAAATTCGGATTGACACGCCAACGGACACCAAGGTCAGCCTTGAACCTCTCACGAATGTGCCTCAAAACCTCCATGCGCGTATTGCCCTTTTGATATAGAGCCGTCATCGCGTGGACGTATTCGGCACTCAAACGTCTATTTTTTTCCTGTGCATCCAAAGGCTTGCCGAACCGCCGACCGCGCAGTACCAAAAACAAGAAAAGCGTCAGGCAGATATAAACTGCACCCAATCCCCCTGGTGTTCTGAACACGAATGCAATAAACGGATTCGGCGGCTTTGTTTCAAGCGTGTAGTATCTTCTGTCAGCGAGACCGATTCGCGCGTTACGTGGGAGTGTTGACATCAAATTGTAGAGGAACGCAGCATTACCACCATGCTGCAGCCCGATTCTCGTGAACAGATAATCGGACGCAATAAAGTAGGCGCGTCCGTCCCCATCGCGCAGCGTTACAATCGTCACATCGTCCTCTCTACCGTAAAGCACAGCGGCTTCACGTCCTATAACTTCAATAACAAAATCTGTACGCGTCCGAACGTCGTCAACCGGATGCTGTGGAAACAGGGGTGCTTCTGGAATTCGTTGTGAGAATTCCAACCGATCTGTTAATTCTTGTAGTTCTAAACCGTAAGCCGAGAAAAGACCGTCCAACACTTTATTGTTCCCAGCCACAATTAAGGTGCCTCCAGTGTTGACGAAATCTTGGATGTCCCGAACCTCCTTTTCTGTAGGTGCCTTGTCAATGGCTTGCAGGAACAACACATCGTACCTATCCAGACGCGCCGGATACTCTGCCGATATTTCTGTGACGCGGAACTTTAACTTCTGCAAAATTTGGTAAAGCACAGAACCATATCCGAGTGAATCACACGAATTCAGGAAACAGGCAAAGGTAATTAAAATAATACTGAAAATAGACGTTCGGACAATTCGCATTTTCGCCTTCGGCAGTGAGGTAGTGATAAATTTAGTGCCTTGCATAGACATTTTTTAACAGATTTCGGTAACTCGCCACAGTCTCCGCGTCACACGGTTTGTGTCCGTACCACACTTCATCAAAAACGGTAATCGCAGGTCCGAGCGCAGTGTGCAGGTCAATATCCACTTGCGCTTGGTGGAGGTACTCACGATTGGTGAGACTCTTATCGTAAGGGAGTACCCCGCGTTCTTGGAGGTGAAAAATCGCGGAAAGATAGAGGAAACGGAGTGCCCCGCGAAAGTCGCTTGCCGCCTCCGCTGTCTCTGCGCGTGTGAGCGCAGCCCTTTCTGTTTCCACCTGTTCTAACGCAGCTTCTGTAACATCATCGTGCGCTTCGCTAATCAGATTCATCCGAATTTGTCGAACAAAAAAGATGACCACTGCTCCCAGCGCGATGGCTGCAAGCGGAAATAGCACGTATCTCAGATCAGCATCCCATCTCCGAGGATTAAGGATCTTCTCCAAATCGTCTCGGTATTTTTTGTAAGATACCTCCGTCCCCGAACGGCGTGTCTCCAATTCTTCGCGGAGTGCCTTTTCTTCTGCTACCGATATTGTCAAGAGGGCAAAAAGACTCACAAAGCACACTATGACACAAAGACAGGTTTTCTCTTTCACAGTTACGCCGCCTCTCTTATAGCGTCTACTCGTTGAAAGTAGAGATGTGTCGTTAAAATTGCCCATATCGGCACCAAAAAGGTAGTGATCAATCCGCTCACAACAAAAATCGCCACCATGACGGGAGCACTCAATAACTCTGGCAACACGACCTGAACATCACTACCGATGAAGAGGCTTAGGAATATTAACGGCGACAACGCCTCGCGAACAGGGACGAGTTCCGGGATGAACACAGACAATACTAACAACGCAGCACCGAACAATACAGACGCAATGACCGAGGCTATCCAGCCTGTCAGAAGATAGATCCCGAAAAACCGCCATCTTGCGCCACTCACTAACGCGTGGCTCCGGCGAAAAGCACCTATGATAGACCTGTTTTCAAAGATGATGCCCAAATTGTAAAGACTCATCGTCGCCATAAAATAAAACTGGAGACACATAAATAAACGGAATTAGTCGTTTTGGACTTGCAAAAAGTTGTTAGAAACCGCGATGAACCCTTGTAAATAAAGGGTTTATGTGATACAATATAGATAAGAAAATAGGGGATTGTGAGTCCCCTATCGAACCCAAAAAAGCGGGTGGCTTTTCTTGATTCCCCTTATCTGATTATTTTATCAGAATTGACTCAGGAAATGCAACCCCTAAAATAATAGAGGAGCATTTTCTGATGGATGTGATCAAGATTATGGAGATGTTTCCAACGCAAGAGGCTTGTATTGCGTATTTAGAACGTCTCAGATGGCAGGGATCCCCAGAATGTCCACATTGTGAGTCTACACACGTCAGACGCCGGACCGAACACGCTATAGGACGTATTGGACGCTGGAATTGCCACGATTGCCGATCCTCGTTCAAGGCAACACACGGAACACTCTTTCAAGGGACGAAGATACCGCTTCAGAAATGGTTTCTCGCTATCTCGTTGATGGCGAATGCGAAGAAAAGCCTCTCAAGTTGTCAACTCTCACGCGATTTGGGGTTACCACAAAAAACATGTTGGCGTCTAATGATGAGTATACGCGCAGAGATGGCGAAGGATAACGTCTTATACCATATTAACGCGACTATTCTTGTGTATATTTTTTAGATATGTTATTGTGAAGAGATGAAAAAGCAAAAACATGAGGTTTTCCCCCACTTTTCAGTAGAAGTTGTTAAACAAAGGTATCTTGAATGTGAATGTCTTCGGGAACGGACGCACTGGCATATTATTTGGCTCCTTGCGGATACCAGAGATTCACGCACCCCCCGGCAAGTCGCTGAGATTGTAGGATGCACGCCGGACTGGGTTCGCAAGTTGCTCAAACGCTATAATGCTGAAGGCGAAGCCGCTTTGCGAGATAAACGCAAAAATAATACAGGTGTGCGTTTTTTGGATGAAACACAGCAAGCCGCCCTTGCAGCTGCCCTTTCTGCGCCTCCTGGTGATGGGGGTCTTTGGACGGGTCCGAAAGTGGCTGCGTGGATATCTGATACCATATTAACGCGACTATTCTTGTGTATATTTTTTAGATATGTTATTGTGAAGAGATGAAAAAGCAAAAACATGAGGTTTTCCCCCACTTTTCAGTAGAAGTTGTTAAACAAAGGTATCTTGAATGTGAATGTCTTCGGGAACGGACGCACTGGCATATTATTTGGCTCCTTGCGGATACCAGAGATTCACGCACCCCCCGGCAAGTCGCTGAGATTGTAGGATGCACGCCGGACTGGGTTCGCAAGTTGCTCAAACGCTATAATGCTGAAGGCGAAGCCGCTTTGCGAGATAAACGCAAAAATAATACAGGTGTGCGTTTTTTGGATGAAACACAGCAAGCCGCCCTTGCAGCTGCCCTTTCTGCGCCTCCTGGTGATGGGGGTCTTTGGACGGGTCCGAAAGTGGCTGCGTGGATATCTGAGACACTCCAGCGTCGTGTCAGTGACGTGTCAGGTTGGAAATATCTCAAACGTCTCGGTTATACTTTACAAACACCTCGTCCGCAACATCAGGCAGCCGCAACACCCGAGGCACAGCAAACATTTAAAAAAAAACTCAAGGAGCGGGTAGCTACGCTTGAAAGTCAGCACCCAGAGAAACCGGTAGAGATCTGGGCAGAAGACGAGACGCGCTTGGGATTATTGCCGGTTCATCGGCGTGTCTGGGCGAAGCGAGGTGAAAGACCGATAGCCCCCGTGTGTCCGGCATATAAGTGGTTTTATGGTTTCGGTTTTGTCCGTCCACAGACAGGTGAGACCTATTGGCTGCTGATGCCGAGTGTGAGTGTTGAAGTCATGAACCTTGCCTTGGCAGAGTTTGCGCGTGATGTGAACCCGGAAGGCAAGAAACAGATAATCCTTTTGTTAGATCGTGCCGGTTTTCACACGGGTAAGGATTTAGAAGTCCCAGAAGGGATTGAGTTATTTCATTTGCCCCCGTACACACCAGAACTTCAACCTGCCGAACGGCTCTGGCCTTTGTTGCGAGAGGTGGTTGTGAATAAAGTTTTTACAACGCTCTCAGCACTTGAAGAAGCCGTTGTGAAAAGGTGTCAATGGTTCTCTGAAAACACAAAGAAGGTGCAGGCACATGTCGGTTTTCAGTGGATTTGCAAAATGGAAAAATAATACAAATCACGTTAATTTGGTATTACTACAAGGAATTGTTGAGGCAGACGAAACCTATATCGGTGGCAAACGCAAGAAAGACTACGATAAAGAGGTTGGCGAACCCCGTAAACGCGGGCGCGGCACAGCGAAAGATGTCGTGCTTGGTGCCGTCGCAAGAGGCGGGAAAGTTGTCGCTGAACTTGTTGAGAATGTCAAGGGTAACACAATCGCTGAGTTTATCAAGACGTTTGTGAAAATAGACGATGCCGAACTCTATACCGACCAATATAAAGGCTATAACTCTATCGGTAAAGAGATGAAGCATGAAACGATGAACCGGAGTCAGAAATGGGAGCCTGATGGGATACATACGAACACAATGGAAGGTTTTTGGTCTTTTGTGAAGCGTGCGTGGTATGGATCGCATCACCACTATTCAACACAATACACGCCCCTGTATCTCGCAGAGGCGTGCTATAAATACAACTACCGCGATGAAAATATCTTCGCGAAGTTTCTCACCGAAAGTATGAGCGGTGAAATCTGAAAAAATGAAAAATTCCAAGTCCAAAACGACTAATTCCGTAAATAAAACCCAAACGAGAGAGAACAGAATGGTCCAGAATTCAACAGACATTTTGCCAACCAACGGATATATTAGATCGAAAATCACATCAGTCAAATAATGACCCGCTTTGTCAATCCCAAATATAATCAGGACAAATAGCACGGAGGCACCCAATACCGTCAACACCTTACGTCCAGTCTGTCGCCACGCTTCACGCGCGGTGATCGGAACCAAATCTTGGGCAACATCAGAAACCTCTGATCCACGTGATATGCGAGCCACAGCAAGAGATAACGGGCAGAGCGTTAGCAACAGCAGGGCGAGAGAATTATAAGGACCATGAGGGACACTTCGGAAACTTAATCTCCAACGCCATGTAACCCACGCATCGTTGGTTGAACTGAAATAAGGCAGCGGCAATAGCATCCAATGTACCCCAGGCGGGTATACCGGATCTTTCATGACTTTTTCGGAAGTGTCTTCTGGCGTATCCCTTTCAGATACCAAAAACGTCGGATGAGCACCAATGCCTGTGCCAACACGACTGGTGATCTTATATTCTTCTTTGTCAAGTCGATCACTAAAGGATGACCAACGCCAGAAAAATATGGTAATACTTAAGGGGATAACGTGAGTTTGATAAATAATTGAAAGTTTTTGCCTAAAGAGAACACCTTTGGTATAATGAGGTTATCACATCTCTATAACCCAAAGGAGTTCTCTGATGAAAATCATAACACTTTTCTGTAAAATAGACGACTTTTTTCTGGCTTACGAGAAATGGCAGACGAGGCATTGTCTGCCAGAGACGACACCCCCGGAAACACGCGGACGTCCACGGCAACTGCATCCGAGCGAAGTGATGACGCTCCTGATTGCGTTCCATCAAAGTGGGTATCGGACGTTCAAGCATTTTTACGAAAGACACGTCTGCGTCTATTGGTGCGCCGAGTTTCCACATCTGGTGAGTTATTCTCGGTTCGTTCAACTCAAGAAAGAGGTGCTGACGCTTCTGACGATTTATCTTCATGCCCACCTCGGTGAATGTAGCGGTATCTCCTTCGTTGACTCGACACGGTTGCGAGTTTGCGACAATAAGCGCATTTCATCACATCGCGTCTTCGCAGAACGTGCCGGACGCTCAAAGACCTCAATGGGATGGTTCTACGGTTTTAAACTCCACCTAATGATCAGTGAGAAAGGGGATCTCTTAGGTGTTGAGTTGACCCCGGGGAATACCGATGACCGTCAACCGCTATGGGAGTTGTCGTCGGAACGTCTGTTCGGAAATCTTTATGGCGATAAGGGGTATATCTCCAAAGACCTGCGCGAGTTTCTCAATGAGCAAGGTATCAACTTCTGCTATAAAGTCCGTAAAAACATGAAACCGCTGCCGTTGTCTATTGCCGATGAGGTGCTGCTGAAAAAACGGACGATTATTGAATCGGTGATCAAGGAACTGAAAACACAGACGCAAGTGGAACACAGTCGGCATAGAAGTTTCGTTAACTTCCAAGTGAATGTTATTTCTGCGTTGATTGCGTATCAGCTTTTGGAGAGAAAACCTTCGGTGAACCTCTCGGAACTTCAAGCAAGCAACGATTTACCCGTGCTTTTCTAACTTATAAACTTTTTTCAAACTCACGTTAAGGGGATAGCAACAATAGCAACCGGTAACATGATACGCCAGAACAATCCCCAATGCTCCCGATACTGTGTGAAAATCGTTCTTGCAAGATTCGCGCGTCGGTTGTCAGCCACTCTGATTTCCCTCAAGGTGTTTTTGGAAGGTGTATGTGCAAATTCTTAATTTGTTACCTGCATCTCAATATCAAAAGCCTCTTTCCGAATCCGGAGGTCAAAGTAGAGCAACGCATAACCAATAACGCCAATCGGCATCGTGAGAGCAGCGATGACTAATGAACCTAAAGCGCGAATTGTATAATAAACCCATCCTATATCAATTGGAGTCGGCATAAATAAAAGGCGAAGCGTCTCCAAAAAATTACCGTCCTCTGCTCCGGTACCACCTGCTAATGAAGAAAAAATAATGGCGTAAGAGGTCTGCAGTATAAACGCTATCATCAAAGCGATCAGAGAAATCGCTAACGTTATCCCAAACACTCGCCACCAAGTGCCTTTAACCAATTCCGTACTACGTCGCAACGCATTCCTGGCTGTAGTCTCCTCAAACAACACAGGAAACGTATAGAGACCCCATCGAAACCCAAAATAGATTGCGAATGGGATACCAATAATCGTAATTGATAAGCATATTACAACTAAATAGTAGAGAAATGTACTGCCGAGAAACGGCAAAAAACGTCGCCATGCTTGTCGCAAGGCATCTTGAGAGGTAATATCTCTGCTTAAGTACACCTGCGCGCTCGCGTAAGCCAACCCTCCAGCAACCCAATAAGCCAATAAGATACTCGCAATAGAAGTCAACACTACTATCACGATAGATGTACTCGGTGTGGCAGCAATAGCACCAAACACAGAAACAAGGCTTGTCACAAATCCCAAAACGAGATAAACAACGACGATTCCTAAAAAAAGTCGAAAGTGACTCCGATAGAGACTGAACATTCCGTCGAGGATATCAACAAGAGACATCGGTTGAAGAGGCGTAGAAGTTGTTTCACTATTATCTGACTGTACTAAATCGTTGCGTTCGTTCATTGTTCCTCCTGTTCCAAGAGCAGTTATTATATATGTTTATTCTATCACACTTAACACTTCACATCAAACCTTGTTGTAAATTATGGACCCGCATCTCAATATCAAACCCCTCTTTTCGGATACGTAAATCGAAGTAGAGAAGCGTCACACCGATCACATGAATCGGGAGCGTAAAGGTTTCCGCGCCGAGATAGACAATATACATAATCAACGTATCCAAAGATGTCGGTCTCAGGTCCGTATATCTCAAACTGAACAGATCGCCAATCGTCTCCATTACGCCACCGTCTCCAACGATTCCCAACAAGGCAAGGACGACACCAAAAGAGTTAGCAAGTATATAGATAATTGCCAGACAAAATAGTGCAATTGCGAATACGATTCCGCAGACGCGTCCCCAGGTCCCTTGAACTAACATCTTGCTCCGTCCAAGTGCGTCCCCAGCTGCTGTAAATTCCTCATTCAAAACAACAGGACCGTAGAGAACCCAACTCACCAAATAGAAGCATAAAAACGGCAAAAAAGCGACGCGTAGCAGACTTACCAGAGTTGAACCTCCAAGTAAATCCAATGTCCAAATAATCTCAGTGAGTATTAAATAGATCAACGAAGCACCAAGATATGCCATAAACCGAGAACCGAAGCGTCGTAACGCGAATTGAATTGTAACACGCCTCCGTAAATAGAGTTCACTGCATGCAACGACTGATACCAAATTAACCCCATTTGTAGCGCGAGGTCCCTGTGCCTCGCAAGGCTGACTTGATCAAAAGACTTCTAATCACGTTAAGTTGGTATGATACACCTATAACTAACATATATATGAATGTATCCGACACACTATCCACATCAGAAATAATGTCGTCAAGGCGCGACGAACTCGATCTTTCCAATAAGGAAACGATGATCCCTTCCTGTAGTGCTATTAAGACGAAATAGATAGAGGCGATCCCCAAAAACAGCCGTAAATTATCTCGGTAGAGACTCAACGTAGCGTCCAGGATACCACCAAGTCCCATCGGTTGGAACACGGGTATTTGCCTGTTGTTTGTCTTTGATGTATCGTTTGGATTTAACATCTGTACCTAATCCACAAGAAATACGAATCTTCTACGACGCGAATTTAACACATAACTCGGATAATCCAGAAACGCTTAAGACCGAATCACGTGCTTATTTTACTTAGGCAAGTTTCATGCCAATTGCCTTAAGTAAAGGAAATGTTTTTGCCAATATCGTTAAAAACCCCGGGATCTTCTATTGGAATACGCCCAAAATACAGGTATACAATAGGTTTAAGAAGAAGAAAACCAACATCCGTTTCTTGCTAAAAAAAACACTTTACTGAAGATGAGTGAATCTGTTTGCAATATAAATCTTACGAGAGGACGCATAAATTGTTAGTTGGTATGCAAAAACTGTTGGACCCTATGCAGAAATTGATTCAATCGAAGTTACATTTTATCTGTCTCCAGCTGCTGTGTCAAGTCATAGATATTTAACCACCAGAGGCATTCAGTTTTCCATTTTCTAACTTTATCCCATCTTCGCTGGCGAGGTTTCATGAGGATTAAAAAATAAATTCGGTAACCGTTTATATGGGAAATCATTATGGATCGCGAGCACAGCTCGCTCCTACAGCAAGAGGTCACTGATGCATTACCGAATTAAATACTGAAACTTCATCCAACCTCGCCTACCGACAACTGACAACCGACTGTTGATCACTGATGGCTGACTGCTATAAGGCTTTGCGTTCAACAAACAAGTATGGTATACTCTATCTATTATTGGATTCACGCACAAAGGAAAACGGGATGCCGAATGCGCGTAGTAAATGGAAAGATAGATGTATATACGGGATAGTGGCGGTCTTCGGGTGGTGGTGCCGCTGGCTTCCGAAAAGCTGGGCAATCCAACTCGGGCGCGGCATAGGGCTTCTCTATTATTATCTCGTCAAAAAACGGCGGGAGATTGCCTTGAACAATTTACAGATTACATTCGGCGACCATTTCACAGCATCGCAGCGCACAGAAATCTGTAAGGCGAGTTTCATCAACGTCGGCAAAACCTGTATTGAATTCCTCCGATTTCCCAAACTCAACGCTGAAAATATTTGGAACGAAGTCACTGTAGAAGGCAGAGAAAATCTCCATGTCGCTTTAGAAGGCGGCAAAGGCGCGATCGTGTTTCTCGCACATTTCGGAAATTGGGAACTCCTATCGCTGGTATATGGTGCGTTGATTCCAGACCGTGCGAAAGCCATCGCTTTCCCTCTGAAAAATGATCTACTCAATGCTTACATCCGGCAACACCGCGAGCAGATGAGTCTGGAGTTAATTCCCCAGAAACAGGCAGTCCGCGAAACGTTGCGCGCCCTTAAAAACAACCAAGCGGTCGGGTTCTTCGCCGATCAGAACGCCGGTCCAGAAGGCGTATTCGTCGAATTTCTCGGAAAACCGGCTTCCGCAGTTCGCGGTCCCGCTGTATTTGCCCTCAAGACTGGCGCACCGCTCCTCTTTTCACTCGATATACGCCAACCCGATGACCGGCACCACGTCTATATTTCATCTCCTATCCACACCGAACCGTCCGACGATTTTGAGCAAGATGTCGAATTATACACGACACAAATGCTGGAACAGTTGGAGACCTATATCCATAAATACCCAGAGCAGTGGCTATGGCTTCACAATCGCTGGAAGACACAACCGCATTCGGACTGACAACAGAAGACTGACTGCTGATACAGGGCTATTCAGTTTTCGGAATTTTTTGTAATATTTTTCACATCTGTTAATATTTTGAGATAGCACATATCGCGTGATTTTTCACGCGATATGTGCTATCCTTCACCGTAAAAAATGAACCTATTTTTTGAGGTGAATCATGACAAGCAGTTCCTCTTGCCACTTACTTGATATATTAGCAGAAGTGCCGGATCCACGCCATAAAAAAGGCAAACGCTATCCTTTGGTCTCTATCCTGGCTTTGATCATCATCGGTCTGATGACGGGACATAGAGGTTATACCTCTGTAGCGACGTGGGCACGGAGCCAACCCGAACTGATCCAAGCATTAGGTTTCAGGTCTAAGAAAACCCCGCGTGCGTCAACACTGCATAATCTCTTGAAGCGTCTTGACGTAGTGAGTCTCGAAGCATCCCTAACGAAATGGGTGTCTTCAAAACTTGAAGACTTTCAAGCTTTCAAAACACAGCGTCTACAAGGAGTCGCTATTGATGGTAAAGAGTTATGTGGCTCTGAAAACCCAGAGACGGGATACCGGACACATTTACTTTCCGCAGTCTGTCATGAGTTAGGGATTACCCTCGCACAACAGCCTGTCAGTGGGAAAACCAACGAGATTCCGATCTCAACACAACTCCTCAAAGCGTTTGATGTCGCAGAGAAAGTCGTGACGACAGATGCCCTTTTGACGCAGAGAACCTTTTGTAAAGAAGTTCTCGAACATCAGGCAGACTATGCGCTGCCTGTCAAAGAAAATCACAAACAGATGTATGACGACATTCAGCAACTCTTTGAACCCCTCTCGGAGACAGATGCCACAGAGGTTGAGACCCGACGCTTTGAAAACCTTCACACCCAAGAAGGCGCACACCTTCATACCTACACCCATGTTGAAACATCACACGGGTTGACCACCACACGCACCCTAACCGCAAGCACATTGCTCACAGATTACATCAAATGGCCCGGAATCGCTCAGGTTTATCAATACCAATCTCAGCGAGAAAACACAAAAACAGCCCAGATCTCCTCGCAGACGCAGTATGGCATCACGAGTCTCTCACCCGAAGTCGCATCCGCAGAAGACTTGCTCAAACTCCGACGCGAACATTGGACGATAGAAAACAAAGTCCATTGGGTCCGAGACACCGTTCTCGGGGAGGACGCTTCACAGGCGAGAACCGGGAGTATACCACAAGTCATCGCAGCATTACGCAACACTGCCATGTCTGTTTTACGCTTCGCAGGACACACAAAAATCTCTGAAACAATACGATTTCTCGCTTCAAAACCTTTACTCGCAGTTAAACTCATCCAATGAGAAATTGGAAAACTGAATAGCCCTGACTGCTGATAAAAAATCTATTGCAGGAATGTTGGATCCATGTTAAAATAGAGAAGAACATTAACCAAATCCTAAAACATAGAGGAAATCTCATGAGAAGATACACTTTGTCCTTCATTGTCTTAGTCCTCGCTATCGGCATCCCGTTCTTGCTCATTAATCCCAGTGAAAAAAATGCGGTAAGTGGAGATGAACGCGTCACGCAAGCGACGTTAATCGCTACGTTGGATCAAGTTATCCAAATTGCCCAAGCAAATAGCTATAAACCGATAGAAGATCCGAATCAGATGTACCGTGGCGCGATTAAAGGCGCACTGGCATCACTGAAAGATTTCTACACGTATTATGTCCCGGAGCGCGAGCATCAGCGTGCTGTCGAAAATCTTTACAACGCAGAATTTGGAGGACTTGGTATCCAGATTTACCCTGATCATCGAGGATTCATCAAAATTTCTAAGCCAATACCTAATACTCCCGCCGCACGTGCTAATCTCCAAGCCGGAGACTACATTACTAAAGTTAATGGTCAGCGAATTCACCTTAGCGAAAAAACTGGGATGACATTGGACGATGTCGTCGATTTACTTAGGGGCAAACTCGACACCGATGTGACAATCACAGTCCAACGCAAATTCATTGACCCTTTTGATGTAACGTTGACACGCGGTAAAATTCCGATCAACAGTGTCACGTCAACGATGCTTGAGGGAAACATCGGTTATATCCAAATCAAAGGTTTTATCGGCAGCAGACGGACAGAAGGCACGGAAGACGAATTCAACAAAGCCCTTAACGCACATAAATCCGCTGGTATGAAGGCACTTATCTTGGACTTACGAGACAATCAGGGCGGTTTGCTGAACGCTGCGTACCACATTGCCGACGCTTTTATTGATGAAGGCATTATTGTCTCAACAAAAGGGAGGAAAAGTGAATTTGATGAAACATACCGGGCGACATCTGATCCCCTCTGTCCATCAGACATCCCGCTCGTTGTCCTCGTCAATGAATCCAGCGCGAGTGCCTCCGAAATCGTCGCAGGTGCGATTAAGGATACGCGCCGCGGTATACTCGTTGGGCAAAAAACTTATGGCAAAGGGGTCGTCCAAAAACGTTACGAACTGTTAGACGGTGCCTCAATGTCGCTCACGATCTCCGCCTATTATACACCAAACGGCACTTCAATTAACGAAGTAGGCATCACTCCGCAAGTCCCTGTTACCGATGAGACACCCGATGAAATTGAAGGTATCATGCGGAGAAAGATGGACGCGAGCGATATACTCAGCGATTTCGTCACAAAATGGATTGATGATAACTACACGGGTCCCGGTGAAATGCCGAAAGATTTCTCACTGCTTGAAACTGAACTCCCGAAACTACAGCAAACGCTTGAAGAAGCACGCATCCACGTCAGTCTAAAGTGGTTGAGACAGCGCGCCGAGCGGCTCTTTAACTCCCATGTCGGTATCAAACAGATAGTCAATCTGGCATACGATCAGCAATTGCAAGAGGCAATTCGTATCATTAATAACAATGAAGTTGAAAAGTATCTTAACCCACCAGAAGAGACGGAACCGCCTTCAACGACACATGCCAATACACCTGTGGAACCCGAAACAACGACTGAGGAATAGCTATAGTGACATACAAAAATAGATAGGTATCTGCTGGTTGGCGCGCTTTGATGAAGATTAAGAATTTAATTCGGTAATGTGCGATGTTAATTGTCAGAATCAGGATTTTCAGGATTATAGTTTCTGTCTGTGATTGACAATCGTCTTTTACAGAATTACCGAATATTTTTTTAACCTGCAGGTAAGCGCGCCGATCAACAGTGTCTCGTTACTTGAATACAACACATGAATTCCAGAACCGCAAACCCACCCGATGTCATCACGAAAAAAGCATTAATTGTCGGATTAATCTTAGTTGTCGTTAACGCTTATTGGGTCGGAATCGCCAGCGAACTCTGGTATGCGGTCTACACATTGGTATCCCCATTCTCCAACGCTGTTTTTACGTTGGTTGTGCTCATCGCGTTCAACGTCCTGCTCCGTAAACTCTCACCCCGTATTGCGTTCACCACTGCCGAATTGCTACTCATCTATATAATGGTGACAATGGTGTCCACGATCTCAGGACATGCAATGATGGCGATTCTAATGGGAACACTCGCGCATCCCTTCTGGTTCGCAAGCCCAGAAAACGAATGGGCACAACTCTTCCTACATCATATTCCGCCATGGCTCACAGTACACGAATTCGAGTTTTTAGCCGGTTATTATGAAGGCGAATCCAGCATCTACTGGGCAGAACACCTCCGCATCTGGATAAAACCCGCACTCCTCTGGTCAAGCTTTATTTTTCTACTCTACGGTTCACTGCTCTGTTTAGGGCTGCTACTCCGCAAGCAGTGGATGGAACGTGAAAAACTAAGTTTCCCGCTAACACAACTGCCGTTGCAGATGACAACCAATCGCAATTTTTTCCGATCCCGTGCCCTCTGGTTCGGATTTGGGATCGCTGCCCTGCTTCGCGTGATGGCTGGACTGCACGACATCTTTCCCGTCATTCCTGCCCTGCCACCGAACTACCGACTCGATCGGCACTTCACAGAACGCCCTTGGAACGCAATCGGTCACGCCTCTATGTCCTTTAATCTCGCGATTGTCGGATTAACCTATTTTATGCCGCTTGATCTCGCATTCTCAACATGGTTTTTCTTTTGGCTCACTCGCGCCGAACGCGTCATCGCGAGTGCAGTCGGTGTCACTAATATCAGCACCCTGCATCTCAACGACCGAGCTTCGGGGGCTTGGGTCGGTATCGCCGTGTTAACGCTCTGGATGAGTCGACGGCACTTCGCTCGCTTCTTCCAACATGTAATCGGGCGCGAACGGGGAGACGATAGCAGAGAACCCTTCTCCTACCGGACAGTGGCTATTCTAACAGTGCTGAGTGTCGGGCTCGTCTTTGGGTTCTGCTACGCGGCGGGCATGTCGCTATGGGCAATCGGTGTGTTTTATGCGCTGTTCATCGCCTTTGCTATCGCCATAGGACGTGTGCGTGCCGAACTCGGGCCGCCTTACCACGAAGTCATCGGTATCAACCCACGGCAAATGATGGTGAGCATGTTCGGAACGCGGCAATTAGGTGGCGCGAATCTCACAGTGATGACCTTCCTCTACGCTTTTAACCGTTGCAACCGTTCACACCCGATGCCGAATCAGATTGAATCCCTACGGATCGGCGAACGCTCCAGGATGCCCGGCAAAACATTGCTTTTAGGAATGGCACTCGCCATCGCTGTCGGTGCGCTCGCAACGTTCTGGACCTATTTACAGGTGGCGTATCATTACGGCGTACTTGCACAATGCCAAGGCGCTGTCGGGCGATTCGGATGGGAGAGTTTCAATCCACTTCAGAGTTGGCTGCAGCATCCGAAAGAACCAGATATCAGCGCGGTTGCCTTTATGTCTGGAGGGTTCGCTTTTGTGTTTCTCCTTAATTTTTTGCGGACCCGACTGCTGTGGTGGACACTTCACCCATCAGGTTATGTGCTTTCAGGTGCATCGTGGGGCGGACTCATCTATTTCTGGTTCCCTGTGATGGTGAGTTGGTTCATCAAGTTTCTTATCCTCCGCTTTTCCGGGTGGCAGACGTATCGTAAAGCGATCCCCTTTTTCCTCGGACTCGTTTTAGGCGATTACATCCCGCGGAGCATCCTGAGTCTCATCAGCTTCGCTTTGCACCTCTACATGCCATCGTCTGGCGCGGGACACACGCTTTAGGAACCGACAACTCCTAATTTGACAAAACGGAAATTACATTATATAATTATGATAAAGGGACAAAATCAGAGCGATCAACAGTCAAGATGAGACAGAAACCTAATGCCGACACAATTACTCACGGTAAACGCAATTACAAAGGGGTTCGTAGCTAACCAACCTCCAATAGTTAAAAGCATTAGCTTCAGCGTATACCCGGGCGAAATCTTCGCTCTTTTGGGCCCAAGTGGTTGTGGAAAAACCACCACCTTGCGTCTTATCGCGGGTTTTGAGAAGGCAGACGCTGGCACAATCGCTATGGAGAAACGGATCCTGGCGAGCAGCGCGGTACATCTTCCACCCGAATCGCGTGGCATCGGGTTTGTATTTCAAGACTATGCACTCTTCCCACATAAAAATGTCCTTGAGAACGTCGCCTTCGGTCTCCGAAAAACATCTAAAAGAGCGAGGCATGAGAGAGCATTAGACGTACTTCGTCTGGTCGATTTGACGGGACTACAGACGCGTCTGCCACACCATCTCTCTGGCGGTGAACAGCAGCGCGTTGCACTCGCACGCGCGATTATCGCACGTCCTAAGCTCCTCCTTTTAGACGAACCCTTCTCAAGTCTTGACCCAGGGTTAAGACAGTCAACCCGTGAAGAAGTCCGAGCACTCCTGAAAGCCGAAGGCATCAGTGCTATACTCGTCACACACGCACAAGAGGAAGCATTAAGTTTCGCTGAACGGTTGGGAGTGATGAAAGACGGATCCCTTGAACAGATCGGCACGCCTGAAGCGGTGTATCGTTATCCGAAAACAACTTACGTCGCTGACTTTCTCGGGCAGACGAACTTCATTCACGCACACGTGAAAAACGGTATCGCTCAAACCCAGTTCGGACGCGTAAAGGTGGACGGTGAAGCCGCTGGCGATGTGCTTCTCTCTATTCGACCCGAGTACCTAAAGATGATGGCATCCGATGTTTGGGGCAGTGGGGCAAAAAGCGGACGGGTCGTGGGGCAGGCGTTTAAAGGACACGAGTTCACCTATCGCGTTGAAATAGACGGACAAGACTACATCGTCCAGACCGATTACAACTGTCCCTTTCAAGTTGGCGATATCGTTATGTTGAAAGCGATATCAGCCGTAGCAGTCACACCCTCAAACGATGGTAAAGTATAAATATCAGGACTTATGCAATAGCGTTCGTCCGTTATGTTCCGCAGGATGGCTTCGGCTTTCGTGCCCTGCGTGTTCAAGTTCGGACGGGCACAGGGACCCGTCCGAACAGCGTTTTGATGCGTAAGTCCTAAATATATCAGGACTGACACAAATTTCTTACGAGTAGTTACTACCACACGCCACTGCCCCTTCCCAGTACCGGTTTGAAGTCTTGCCATCAAAGAAAGCTGCGTAAGTCCTATATCTGTAGACTTTCAGAGCCATTCAGTTCTTCCGTAATTGCGATTTTCCGATCAAGGTCTCTTCCCAATAGCGACTCTTGCTGATTGCCGACTGCTGACAACTGATGGTTGATTATAGCATTTCTCGGATTTCATTAATCTGTTGAATCATCCGTGTAAACGCTGCAACCAACTTATTAATTTCGGCATGTACCGCGGCATCATCTCCTTGCGCTATGGCATCTAAGACCCCAGGGAAAACGACCGCTGCATAACCTGTATTAAGCCCCGGTGCATAGATAAGATGCTTGAACCACGGACGCAGTGGTAAACCCGCCTCACTTATCAAATTTCGCTCCAACTGATACAACTGCTGGTTTATTTCCGCAATCCGAGACAGATCGTCGGAAGCAAGATAACGCACAAGCCCTTGGTTCAGCAAACCTGCCACTTGTTGCCATTCCGTGAGTAGATCGTCTAACGCCTTAACTCCCTTAGCAATTTTGTTTTCTGAACCGGAATTTTGCAACAGTTTCAGCGGTGTCATCAGGTCCGTCGCGTAAGTCTCATAGTCAAAGGGCAAAATATCAGCGTTGGCAAGTTGTAGAGCAAGGGCCCCCCAGATCCGCGACATCGCCGCTTGATACTGAAATGTCGGATCACCGAAATGTTCCATCCAGTAAAAATTATCTTGCATAGCATGGTAGACCCCGTAAGCACCACTGAAACCCATACTGACTGCGGGGATACCCGCATGCCCAACAAATGGCGAATGATCCGAACCGCTTCCGAGATTACCGACCTGCGGTATCTCCTTGTCCTGTGCTACTTTCCAACTCTCGTAAACCGGTTTCAGCGTTCCCGGGTCAACGACAGTGCGTGTTACTTCGCGAATCAATTCTCGTAGCGAGGGGATTGCACTCACATAGAAACGTCCACCGGTCGCAGCAATATCCACATTAAGATACGCAATAGCTTTTTGCTGCAGGGTCGATCTCAAATCCTCAACCCATTCTGTTGAACCGAGAATACCGAATTCTTCAGCATCCCATGCAGCGAAAACGATTGTCCGCTTCGGACGCATGCCTTTCTCGGCGAGTTCACCCAAGCATTGCGCAACCTCTAATAGTGCAGTTGTCCCGCTGCCCGGATCCGCCGCACCGTAAACCCAAGCATCGTGATGGTTCCCTAAGATTACCCATTGGTCTGGATATTCCGTCCCCTCTAACGTCGCAATGACATTGTAAATCGGGCGGTTGCTGTGTTCACAACGCACCTTAATGCGAACCTTCGCCGGTCCCGGTCCGATGTGATAAGCAAAAGGCAAGCCACCCTGCCATTCTGAAGGAACATTCGGTCCCGCGAGCGCTTTTAGAAACGGTTTAGCATCTCGATAAGCAAGCGGAACTACAGGAATCTTCGGGAGATCTGTGGCTTCAGCAATCGAGAGTCTATCGGCATCTTTAGTCGCTGCCCAGCCGGGTGTCAGTGGATCACTGGCGTGCTGAAAGATATATTTCACTGTTCCACGCTGTACTGCATCCTCCGAACGCCATGGACCCCGAGGGTAGACATCCCCACGCATATATCCATCATCAGCAGGATCTGAATACAAGATTAACCCAACAGCCCCATTATCGCCTGCAACTTTCGCCTTCACACCGCGGTAGCTCCCACCATATCGGGCAATACAGATTTTCCCTTCCACCGAAATACCGCGTTCCCTAAGAATTTGGTAATCTTCAGGTAACCCTCTATTGACGTAGATAAGTTCCGCCGTTACATCTCCATCCGGCGAATAGGCGTTGTATCCCGGCACTATCTCCGTTTCATAAGAATCTTTATCCCACTCCCAACTCGCTTCTTTGCCAACGGCGAGATGTTGACCCGGTGAAACAAGTTCTACATGCACCTCAAGCGGATACGGAAGATAGACATGATATTCATATACTTGAACCTGCAAACCGTAACTTTCAAATTCTGTGCGTAGGTATTCCGCCACCTTGCGGCTATTCTCGGTCCCGGCAAGATGCGGCTCTTCAGTTAGATGCCGTAATCGATGCTTGCACCTTTCCGCAGAAACGAGTTCTTTAAAGTCAGCCTCATATCGCTTTTGCCTAACAGCACTTTCTGCTGTGAATCCGCGCATACTAAAGCTATCGCGAGGCGAAAAAGTGAATACTACAAACACGCAGATTAAATAACAATACAGCCTTGAAGTCCGTATCGCCAAACATGAGATATCTTTTAACATTTTAATGATCATCACCTCTTTTGTTTTACCAAATAATACCCAATTAGCTTGATTAGAAGTCTTTTGATCAAGTCAGCATTGCGAGGCACAGGGACCTCGCGCTACAAATGGGGTTAATTGGGTATTATACCCAATTAACTTGATTAGAAGTCTTTTGATCAAGCCAGCATTGCAAGGCACAGGGACCTCGCGCTACAAATGGGGTTAATTGGGTATAATAACACATTCCACACTCGTTTTCACTATTTTTTTCATTTCTATTTATTGCCCGATCATAGCCATAACCAAAATTTGTCATTGCGGAAAATTAAATGTCTCTTAAAATTGGCAATTATCTGCGTCATTTGTTAAAATAGAATGTGGTATCAAAAATTGATCATAAGGAAGATTTAAATGGATGCAAAGATTTTAATTGTTGAAGATGAACGCGATATCGCGGATCTATTACGATATAATCTACAAGAAGCCGGTTTTGAAACAGATTACGTCCGGAACGGCGCAGATGCACTGCATCGGGCTGTAGAAAAAACACCGGATCTTATCTTACTGGATTTAATGCTTCCAGAAGTAGATGGAATGATCGTCTGTCGCTTATTAAAGAACGATCCAAGGACTAAAAATATTCCTATCGTGATGGTAACAGCGAAAGCGGAAGAAAAAGATAGGGTCGCTGGATTAGAACTCGGCGCGGATGATTATATCACAAAGCCCTTTAGTCCAAGGGAAGTAGTACTACGGGTGTCTGCTGTCCTGCGCCGTATCCAAGTCGGCAAACAGACAGAAAACACCAAACGGATCGAAACACATGGGATCACAATCGATCTCGACAAACATCAGGTACTAACCGAGAACGGCCCAATCGACCTGACCGCTACCGAATTTAAACTCATTACGCTATTCGCACGGTCACCCGGACGCGTCTTCACGCGCTATATTCTCATGGACGTGATATGGGGACAGGACTATTACGGCATTGACCGGACGGTGGATACGCATGTTAGCCGCCTTCGACGCAAACTCGGCGAATTCGGCAAACATATTGAAACGGTGCATGGGGTCGGCTATCGGTTTAAGGGAAGCAGCTAAACACCGAAATCCAAACTCAATATCGGGATACTTTCAGGTTATGGTGTCAACTACCCCATGAAGCAGTACATCGGAGAGGATCGCCCACATGTTCGTGGCGAAAAAACGGCATGTCCCCTTCTTGGGGAATAACAAACTATAGGAGCGGGTTTTCCTCCCCAAATGAATTCAGGGGTTTCCAACCCGAAGAACTTGATGAAAAAATTGATCGTTCTAGTTGGACTGTTGATTGTTAACTTCGCCTATGCACAAAATAATCTCGCACAACAGACTTATGTTATATTTGAGGCACACTGCTTTGATTGTCACGGTGAATCCGGCAAATTCAAAGAAACACTTTTCATGACGTATGATAATTTGATAGAAAAGGGAAGTGTCATCCCCGGTGATTCCGATGCGTCAGAACTCTACAAACGACTTCTCGCATTAACAGATCAAGGTGCGCGGATGCCATTCAATCAACCGCAACTTCCACCTGAATTCATTGAAACAATCCGTCAATGGATAGAAATAGGCGCGCCTGATTGGGCAGTAACCATCGGGGATCGCACATTCATCACACAAGGCACAATGCTGGGGACAATCAAAACCCATCTTGACACGTTGAACGCATTTGACCGCAGTTATGCGCGCTATTTTTCAATGACACACTTATATAATGCCGGTGAACCTCTTGATGTGCTTGCCGATTATCAATTGGCACTTAGCAAGCTTGTGAATGGTCTCTCGTGGGAATTACAAATAGTCAATCCACAGCCGATAGATACAGAACAGACGATCTACTACATAGATATACGAGATTATGATTGGGATAAAAGCGAAGCATGGGCAGAACTTGAACAGGAATATCCGTATCACATCGCTTTCAACGCGCCAGAACAGACAAATCTAAATCAGAAGCTCACAGACCTTCAAACCGAAATGAATTGTAATGTGCCTGCTATCCATATAGATTGGTTTATAGCGAACGCCTCGCTGCCGCCACTTTATCACGATATTCTGGAATTGCCTGAAACTGATTTTGAATTAGAACAACGACTGGATGTAGATGTGGTTGACAATCTTTTGAACGCACCCGGACGGCGTGTGTGGCGCGCAGGGTTTAGTGAATCTAAAGTGTCCAGCAACAATCGCGTCGTAGAACGGCACACGTCAAGTTATGGTGCGTATTGGAAAAGTTACGATTTTGCTGGTAGTGTTGGCAAACAAAACATCTTTGTGCATCCGATCTCTTTCGTTCACGATGGCGGCGAAGTGGTGTTCAACCTGCCGAACGGTTTACAGGCATATTACTTGTCCGATGCGAAAAGCAATCGTCTGGATGTAGCACCTATTGACATTGTATCTAATCCAGCAGCCAGCGATCAACGCGTGCGAAATGGGTTATCCTGTATCGGCTGCCACACCGAGGGTATGAAAACCTTTGAGGACACCGTCCGACAAGCAATTGAGCAGACACCTGCCCCGCTTTACGACAAAGATAAAGCGTTGCGTCTCTATGTGGCACAATCGGTGATGGACGCGCATGTTGAAGGTGATGCTAAGCGTTACAAGGATGCGCTTGAACAAACTGGTGGCACAATCGGGGGTATTGAGCCGATACACCGCTTTTACGAGGCATTTCAGAAACCTATCACAACTGCACATGCGGCAGCTGCGCTCGGCTTAGGAACTGAAACGTTCATTCAAAAAATCGGTGAGAATACCGATTTACAAGCGATTGGTTTAGTGCCACTGGTGGAAAACGGCAATCTTATAGTAAAACCCGAAAATATGTTTACACTTTAAAGAGCAACAATTCCGCGAATACACTCGCTCGCTGGCGAGGTTTCCTAACCTCGCCAATGTAAAGTTAATTGTGGGTTTTACTATAATAGAGATACATGGACAGCAAACTTCAGTTCTGTTGTGTTTGTGTTATATCCACCGACACAAACGCCTGTTAATCCGGGTCCAGTAGTTGACTCTATTGTTTCGCTGCCGGGTGACATTGCGAATATACCAGATTCTAACTTACGCGTAGCAATCGCAAAAATACTTGGTCAATCTGTTGATGAACCTATTACGGTGGAACAGATGGAAAAATTTACTGCATTTGGAGTACATGGAAGTCAGTATAGGGACCTGAACATAGAAGTAAATGTTCCATTTACATTAAGGGGAGAAGGGATTAAGGATTTAACAGGTTTGGAATATGCCAAGAATCTGAAAGAATTAGTATTCGAAGATAACGAGATATCGGATCTAACGCCGATCGCTAATCTTACTAAAATTGAGAACCTTAGGTTCAGTAACAATAATGTGTCGGATTTATCACCCGTCGCAGGACTAACAAGAATGCGTTCTATGGGAATGGAAAGCAATCCATTTTCGGACCTTTCACCACTGGCAGGGATGGAGGAGTTAGAGTCTATACAGTTCAGTCATAATTTTCTTGTCACTGATATTTCGGCATTAGCGGGAAAAGAAAAATTGAAAAGTGTTCTTATGTGGGGTCCTCCGATCACGGATATGTCGCCATTAGCAAACCTGCCTAATATTGAGACTATAGATTTGTGTGGTAATGAAATCTCAGAAATTCCATCTTTAGAGAATGCGCCCAAGTTGAAAGAGTTATATCTACGAGATAACTATATCTCTGATGTATCTGTTTTACAAAATCTAACAAACTTAGAACGTTTGAATCTAGGAAACAATAAAATTACAGACATATCACCATTGGCAGGGTTAACTAATCTCAAATGGTTGGATCTTACAAGAAACCTAATCACTAAGCAATATTAAGAAATAGATTTTAGGTTTTGAGGCAGGGTGGAAAACAGGAAGACTACAAGAAACGCTGTGTTCGTTATCTTCCCGGCTTCCATACTTCCAATCTTCCAACTGATATCGTGATCAAAAACATAAATTTAATATTGAAACTTGCTTAATTGGACACCTTTACATGAACTTTCCAAAAACACGAAGATCGAACCGAACGGCTTTGTGTTCACTTCGGATGCGACACATATTGTTGTAGAGGACACATTCACCTTTAATATTGACGCACTTTTTGCATGGAATCTCAACGGTTGGAATTGTAATATTACCTTTGATTCGGATATTCTTGAAGCAGTTGAAGTTGTCGAGGGGGATTTCTTGTCTTCTGACGGCACGGCTACCTTTTTTCTGGAAGGCAAAATTGACAATGAGAATGGTTTGATTACTGGATTCAGCGTGTTGCGTTTAGACGGAAGCAGTATAAACGGAAGTGGAACATTACTATCAATCAAGTTCAAAGCAAAAAAGGTTGGTAAAACTACATTTGAGCCTGGTAATTGTGTTCTCGGTGATAGCGACGGTGTAGAAATACCATCAGAAACTCCAAAACTTGAGATTACTATTGAGGAATTTGTTCCCGAAGAAGAGGTTTTCACAGGTCCCGCATGGGATGTTAACAAAGACGGTATGATTAACGTATTAGATCTAATTATTGTCGCTAATAATCTCGGTGCTCCAGTTGATGAAGCACATCCACGAGCAGATATCAACGGCGATGGTGTTATCAATATTCTTGACCTAACGCTTGTCGCAGGTGAAATTTAAACGGAGGGTTTTAGTGCAGTAGATGATAATGCGTGGAAACACGTTTCATGATGTACGTTCAGCGTTTCCAAATTTAAGGAAATGGATAAAGTGCTTCAATGCGAAAGGGAACCCGCAAGGTCTCCTCTCGCATTGAATGGCACTTATTAGACTCATATACAGATTTGGCTCTTGTACCTATGGAAATTCTATTCCGAGTTTTCGACACACCTTTCGGATTTTGTTAATCGCCCCGCCTACCTGCTTCCCGTCTCGCGTGACACCAAAGAGGTGTTGGCTGACAACACGCCGAGAAATGCCGAGGATGTCTCCTATCTCCTCTTGCGTTTTGCCTTTATAGAAATAGAGGTGGACACACTCAGTTTGACGTTTGGTTAATTCCTTGGCGATAATTTGACGAACTTGTTCCAAGACTGCCTGCCGTTTGGCACGACGCCTCTCCATATATTCGTCATCAGGTGCTCGATACCAGAAATAGTCTTCGGTGGTGAACTGGTCAAAAAATTCCGGTGGGACCGGAATCTCCCAAAAATCTGGATTAAATCTGGGCATAGATAGAGCAACTCCCTCAGTGTGAGGCGAGTGCGCCTATGCCATTCTCAATCAAATTATGATAATGGGCAGAGGCACCATCGCCTTGAACTGAATACGTTCAAATGAAATGTAGCGTGGCTCAAATTTACTCTAAACATCATGGTTACCTCCTCCTTCTTATTTTCTGTTTGTGGTTTGAAATGGTGCAAGCGGGTCAATGACCTTTCAGAAACGACCACCTCTTGCAAACTGCATCTGATAATCTAATAATATACCAAAAAACACAAAAATATGCCATAAAAATCTGGTTCAGCGCGTAACGCGTATTCCTGCCCAAAAGTAGCATACTTTCAAAATAGGGACAAAATAGGGGACAGAGGGATATAAACCCTCCGTCCCTTTCCAAAGAGTGTGACACTTAGTATCACACCACAAGGGCGTAACACTAAGTGTCACACCTCCTCTGGTTTGCTAACATAACAAATACCTCCTTTTTTTCGCTTGCCACAATACAGCGGCAATAGGATACCATCGCCATTAAAAAATGACAATGATTCACCTTAAACACATTTTCGGATGCACTTTTGCATGTTTTTGTGAAAAAAAAGTAAAAATATTTTTTTAAGGTCAAAAAACAACCTAATTTCTAACGTGAGTTCGATAATAAAAATGCGCGGGTGGCCGTAGGCACCATACGCTGTTCACTATGGGAACCCCGGGTAGAGCGGTAAAGACCAAGAACCCGCGAGTTTATGCGATGAATGCCGATTTGCTATGTGCCATGCGTGTAAATAGATATTCCGCAAGAATCGGGGTTACAAACCCCTCCCACAAGAGGGATTCGTGACAACTGAATGGCTCTTGTGGTAGATGTCTTTGCTGTTGCATCAGATTTCCTAATGAGGGACAACAGAAACACGCGCCAGAAAAGCATTGGCTTTTTGATTGTCGGTACTCGTAGCTACCAACTTGAAGAGCTGACCTCGTCTGAAATTGTGAAAGATGTGTCCGATGCTACCCGGCGAAACATTCCATGCACCATCCAGTGCTTCATCGGTATCCCCTTTTGTAAGAAGTTCGGTGTCGTCATGAAACAACTCAAACGTCCCTGCCGACTCGCCTGCCCCCACTTGTATCTCAATATGGAGTATCCCACCAGATTCAAACGGTGTCGTATCAATTTTAACAACCGTGTCATCTGGAGTGTCGGTACTGGATGTGCCATAAATATGTAAAACGTCCATCAACGCCGTCCCCAAGCCGATCGGATTTCCATCTAATCTTGATCTCTTTCCTACACGAGTGCGTCTTCCTTCAAACGTTTCCACAGAATGCTTTAGCACTGTTAGGTATGCTCGCGACTGGTTCTTGTAAGGCAGTGCCGACTCCGGCTGATGCATAATGACCTCCCCATCCGGAGTGAACACCAGAATATCCACAGAGTCGGTGTAATGCTGTTGTATTTTTTTAGCGACAAGACTCGTCATCTCGCCTTTTGACCCGCCTATCAGTCCAGGTAATTCCCTGAGGAGCACCCACGTATTGATAAACTTCTCGTTGAGCGTCTTTATCACTTCTGAATCGGAGAGCGGACCCGCCCTCAAATATTTGCCGTTCGCTCAGCAAGATTCATCGTCTAAGCACCCCCAAACAAGGACCGCATGAATCGGTCGGCGTGCTGTACTCGCAAGTTCAACTGCCCTCTCAATCGGCACCCAGTCAATCTCCGCGAATTTGTAGAACTTCAATTCTAATGAGCGGCGTGCTTCTTCCACCGTGATAGAAATATTCCACGCGATTTCATCTTGGTCGGTCTCGTCCGCTGCGAGGAGTTCCATACGCGGCACAAAGACCATATCAGCACCACCACAGGCGTTGATGTCAACATTGCTATTGCGTGCTGGTAGTGCCAACGAAAACGCGCGAATCGTTTCTTTTTTCAGATTTACTAACACCTGTCCGACATATTGCGATGGGATAAACGTGGCTTCGGATTCCCGTTCCCGCCCCTCTTCAGCGTTTTCTTGTTGCCATTCCTGATAGGTATCACTCCCTAATGTAAATTCGGTATGTACTCGGAAAACGATCTCCGCATAATCTGATGAACATGCCCGTAAGCAAGCATAGGCACCCTCCTCACCGTTCCCTAAATCAGCCTTTGCCCCCGGGTGAAACTGATAAAGGAAAGGGACAATACTGTTCGGATCAAGTGCCCATACATCACCTACGGCTACAGTTGAGAGTGGAAGAAACACCTTGAAATCCTCTGCTCCGTATTCTTTGACGGGGTGGCGTGGTGACAGATCAAACACCTCAGCGAGTTGTGGTGAATCGTTGTGCATATTAAACGTGGCATCCGCAATCGGTTCCCAATGCGCATGCACCCGCACACTCCCCGAACGACTTAGCACGTTATAAAGGTTGATCACAGTTTTCTCCATTGCCATGGACATTTCGTTTTTCTATAGTTGTAATAACTCAAATCGGTTCAGTCTACCAATATCACAGAAATTCTGTTAGAAAAGCGTTGCTGCTCTGTATTTCAAGACACTATTGATCTGGAACTGGAATCTGGTTCATATCCCACAAAATAACGGTGCCATAGTCACTACCACTTGCAAGCGTCTGCCCATCTGGACTGAACGCTACAGCGCGATTCCAGCCCGGATGACCAGTAAAAGTGCCAATATGTTCGCCAGTGAAAGGATTCCACAATTCAATCGTCTGCCAACTTGCACTTGCAAGTGTTCGTCCATCTGGACTGAAGGCGACACCATAGACAGCACCCCTTGCCTTTACGATATTATGTAGCAAGTTCCCAGTGCGCACATCCCACAAACAGAGGTTGCTGCCTTCACCACCACTTGCGAGCATCGTGCCATCTGGAGAAAATACGACGGCAGCAACTCTATCCGTATGCTCCGTAAGGGTTGCTTTGACTTTGCCCGTGGGTATATCCCACAACCGAATCTCTTTTTCGTCAGTTGCCACGGCAAGTGTCCGTCCATCAGGGTTAAGCGCAATGGCTCTGACTTCGATATCAGGGTCGGATTCCGTTATATTCCCGGTAATCATTTGCCGGAGATGTCCGGTGTGCACATACCACAAATGGATTGAATTGTCCCAACTTCCGCTCACAAGCGACGTACCATCCGGTGAATAGGCGATAGAATGTACACCTTTCGTGTGACCGGTGATGGTCTTGAAGAGTTCTCCCGTTTCCACATCCCAAAAACGGATTTTGCCATCCCCACTTCCACTCGCAAATGTGCTACCATCAGGGGAATAGGTCACTGAAAGTGCGCGATCTGTATGTCCGGTGAGGGTTTTCGTGAGTTCTCCGGTCTGGACATCCCGCAGTGAAATCGTATGATCTGTCCACGCACCACTCGCAAGTGTTCCACCATCCGGCGAAAATGCTACCGATCTCCCTGAAGGCGTTTGTCGAACGATAGTTCTCAAAAGTTCGCCAGTGTCCACATCCCAAAAACGCACTGTCCCATCGTATCCGCTACTAACAACGGTTTCTCCATCTGGTGAATACATTACAGAATGAACATCACGGGTATGACTCTTAAGAATCTTCAAAGTCTCACCGGTGCGGACATCCCACATACGGATTGTATTATCCCAACTGCCGCTCACAAGTGTAGCGCCATCTGGTGAATAGACCATAGAACCGACCCGATCTGTATGTCCAATAAAGGTATTCAGGAGTTTTCCAGTGCCAACATCCCAAATACGAATCTTGGAATCCCGTCCTCCACTTGCAAGTGTCCGACTATCAGGAGCATATACGATACTATCAATGCGCTCGGTGTGTCCTGTAATGGCTTTTAGGAGTTCTTCAGTATCCACATCCCAAATAAGAATTGTATTGTCCTTCCAACTAACGCACGCCAACGTCTTTCCATCATTTGAATACGCGACCAGACGGATCATATCCGTGTGCCCTACGAAGGTTTGTTTCAACTCACCGGTGTTAACATCCCATAGTCGAACTGTGGTGTCCCGACTGCCACCTGCGAGTATCTCACCAGTCGGACTGAATGCCAACGAATAGATCCTATCCTTGTGTCCTACGAGAATTTTCTTCAATTTGTTCGCATGTAGATCCCATAAATAAATCCTATGATCACTCGCAGCAGCAAGTGTCCTGCCATCGGGACTGAGGACCATGAGATTCCAGATGTCTTTCATGAACGGTTCATCCGTGACCAGATCCAGTTCCTTCCCTGTCCGGACATCGTATATCCAGATGCCGATTGAGCTCAAAACGGCGAGTCTATTACCATCAGGAAAATACGCGAAATCACGGCTTCCACCTTGCCCAAAACGCGCAATAGCTCCTTCAGGAAGCTGCCATCGGATGTAATCTTGTGCCGGACTACTTAATAGAAAGAGAGCCATAGTAAACAAGAGGATAAACACGAAGTAAACAAGTCGCGCTGTTCTCATATCAATAATAGGACTTACGCAGTTGGTTCATAAGTCCCCCTGATAAGGGGGATTTAGGGGGGTAAAAATATGAAAATCTCGCGCCGCGTGCTAAATTTGCGTAAGTCCTGAATAATTTCCTTTGTATTATTGTGCTTTCGGCAGCAGAAAACGAAAATGAAACATTTTAGGTTAAGGTAAATTATGCAGTCTGACTATATTTACACATTTTCGGATGCACTTTTGGAAGTTAACAGAATTACACTACGGTCATCTTAAAAAAATCGGGGACAGAGAAGTATTATCCTCTGCCCCTTTTCATCGAATGTACATTACATTTTCATGTAAAAATGAAAATCACTCCTCGGAGTCGAAAAACAATTTGAGTGGAGCACTCAACTGTGGCGCAACATCTTGCTCGTCTACCGCTTTATCGCCTGCCCATTCGCTGCGTTCAATGCCCATCGTGTAAGCCTGCCGCGTCGCGTCGGTGTAGCTGAGGTACTGGAATCCGGCATTCTCAAAGCAGGTGAGCGCGGGCCCGTTGTCGGGTGCTACCTGCAGCGTAACGTGCTTAGCACCGAGTCCCTCAAACGCGTAACGGACGGTTTCAATGAGTGTGTCGGAGCCGTATCCGCGCGCGCGATAATCGGGTCGAATGATGACGAATTTAACAGTAACCGTGTCCGCATCGCATTGGAGAAGAATAAATCCGATAAGAAGACGTGTGGTACGGATTTTAATAGCCAGCGTATGCATATCTTTGTCTGCCGTCCAATGGTGCCAATCCTCCAGAAATGTCTCAAACGATACCCGTTCAGCATAGAGAAGATTCCTGATGCCCGGTCGGTTGATCCATCCCCAAATTTGACGAAGTTCATTCTCTGTAGTCTGCCGAAGGGAAATGCCGCCACTGTAAAGGCGTTCCAACTGCCGCAATTCGCTGCGTAGACCCTCCAATTGTGCAGAGTGCGCACCAATTTGGGACCCCGCGGCACGAACCTTACGCTGATTCGGACTATCCATGAATTTCGCCTGTTTCACTCTATTCTGAAAGTATCCAAGTCTCTGCTCACTCCTCTCAATAATGCGTAGCAAGTTGTTAATAGCATCCGACCACTTCTCAAGATCAGCGTTTGCGTCGTCTCGGGTTTCGCTCCGCTCTTCTCTTATCTGTGTTTCGTTCATATCTCCCTTCCTTGAATCCAGAGATCCGGAGGTAACTCTCATATCGGAGTGGATTGATATTACCAGTTTCAACTGCCCACTTGACAGCACATGCGGGTTCGTGTTGGTGCGTACACGCGGCAAATTTGCAGTCTGGAATATAAGGTCGCATCTCAGGAAAATGGATATCCATTCCCTGTTCATCATCAACTTCAAGCAAACCAAGTGTCCGAATGCCGGGTGTATCCGCTACAAACCCACCGAACGCAAGCGGTAACAGCATGACTTCCGTTGTCGTATGCCGTCCTTTGTGGACACGCGTGTCCACCTCACCTGTGCGCAATTGGAGCCCTGGTTGTAATGCATTCAGGAGAGATGACTTTCCAACCCCTGATGAACCTACAATCGCTGAAATCTTATCCTGCATCACTTCCCGTAATCCATCAACACCGAGACCCGTAACGATACTAGTATAAACCACTTTATAACCTAATTCTTCATATAATTTTAGTTCGCGCTGTACATTCTCCAATTTTGCCAAATCCATTTTGTTGATACAGATAACGGGTTCCACATCGGAAGCCTCTGCTGTAACGAGGAACCGATCAAGCATCCGCAGTTTGAGCGTCGGATGCCGGGCAGCAAAAATGATGAGCAACATCTCAAGGTTAGCGACGATGACTTGCCGCCAACCGTCCATGCGGATACGTCCAAACTGGGTTTCGCGGGGGAGGCATTCCTCAATGTACCCATTGTTCTCTGCGGACACCGGTGTTGAGACGCGGACGCGGTCACCAACTGCGACTAAATCCACGTACGGCATCTCTTTCGTCTCAGCAAGCCGCCGTTTTTCATCTTCAATGAGGTGGTGCCGCAAGGCACAGGTATAACACTGTTTGCCAACTTGTACCTCGTAGGCACCACCACTCGCTTTTATGACAATTCCTTCCATAGTTAGACTCACCTGCGGAAGCATGGTAATTTTTAAATATGCATTGAAATCAATTTGGCCAACAGAAGGCGCGCTGTTAAACACAGTTAAAACTCGCCATGAAACCGCGCACTTATCAAGGTATCCGCTAATTACCGGGATTCCGCCAGACGATGCGTCCACGCGTTAGGTCATAAGGAGAAAGTTCAAGGGTAACCTGGTCCCCCGGAAGCACCCAGATTCTGTGCTGCATCAACTTCCCAGCAAGGTACGCCACAACTTTGTGGTCGTTCTCCTCTAACTTCACATGAAACAAGTTACCCGGTAAGGATTCCAGTACGACCCCCAGCACACGGATACCAGTATCTTTAGTATTAACATTTTTTACAGATTCATGGGTTTCGGGCGTTACATTTACATTTTTCATTTCTATTTCTCCTTTTTGTGATAACTATTATTCTTTTTTACACTCTTTTGGATGCACTTTGTTAACGAATTGTTCGGAAAAAAAGTTGACATCAAGCCTCGAAAGTTGTAAAATACACAGGTAGGAGATTCTATTTTCACTTTATTTTTATAAAAGGAGAAGAAGATAATGAGCCAAGCCCTACCTCTCGTAGCCTACCCTGACCTCGATAACCAAGTCAAGGCGATGGAGGAAGACGGTTACGCCTATTTACCAAAGGTTATTGACGATGCCCAACTCGCTGAACTTCGCGATGCAATGGATCGGCTAACTGCGAACCCTGAAAGTTTTGACCGACACAGCCTGCCTGAGAACGGAAGCGGTTTCCTTAACAAACATATCAATAATGCCTTCAATCGCGACCCTGTGTTTCTGCATTACCTTGACAAATCGCCGGTCATTGAATTAGCAGAAGGGGTTCACGGTGCTGACTGCCACGTCATCGGTATGACGGCTTGGGTAACAGGTCCGGGCCGACCGGATCAAGGACTGCATATAGATTGGCTGCCTATTGCTCTTCCAGCAGACCTTTTGGAAGATCCGCGCGTCAAGGTCCCGATCTTCATCTCAACTGCTCACTACTATCTGGATGACCTCTATGAAGACCTCGGTCCAACAAAGTTCGTTCCGAGTAGCCATCTTTCCGGACGGAGACCCGATGGCGAAACCGAATGGAAAGGCGCACAAGAAAAGAGTATCCTCTGTAATGGTGGCGATGTCGTGATTTTCCGTAGCGAAGTTTGGCACCGAGGCACTGCGAATCGTAGCGACCAGACCCGCTATCTATTACAAGTGCATTACGCGAATCGGATGATAACCCAGAAATTTCCGCCCTACCTGAACCGGTTCCAGTTCGATGCAGCGATTTTGGAGCAGGCGACAGAACGCCAGCAACGCTTAATGGGCAACCATCGCCCGGGTGCCTATGATTGATGGTAAAACCCCTCAGAGAACGACAACTTAATGAGGATAACAGTTTCCTTTGAATAGAAACGAGACTACCGGGACATCGCCAAGACCAAAAGTCATCAGCGAGGAGCCACGGGGGAAAATTATTGCCCTCGGTTTTCTCCTCGCGTTTCTCTGGGGTGGGAATTCGCCCTCAATCAAAATCGGCTTGCAAGATTTCCCACCGATGGCGTTGGCGTTCCTCCGCTTTATAATAGGTCTCGTCGTTGTTGGCGGTTGGTCGCTCTTTCGCCGTGTCTCACTCGGTTTGCGCCGTGGCGAACTTCCGAGATTGCTGCTCCTCACGACAATCTTCATACTTCAAATCATCACGTTAAACACCGGCACACTGTTCACAACCGCATCTCGCTCAACTATCTTCATCAACGTCTACCCTTTTTTTACAGCAATATTCGCGCACCTCTGGATTCCGACGGAACGACTCTCCGTTACAAAGACATTGGGGATTATTGTTGCCTTCAGTGGTGTTTTCATAACCGTCGCCCCGAACCTTGGCGATGGTGAAACGAGCATCCTCGGCGACCTCCTTGTTCTCATCAGCGGGTGTTTCTTGGGGCTACGCGTCGTCGTGACAAAACTGCTCGTTCAATCCATTCACCCGTACCGACTCTTGGTCTGGTATTTAAGTTTGAGTCTGCCGTGCTATGCTGTATTGAGTTTTGTGTTTGAGCGCGGCGAACCGATGCATCTGACATTTTCAAGTACTGCTGCACTCCTTTATCAAGGTGGCGTTATCGCGGGTTTCTGTTTTTTGGCATGGACATCAATACTTGAGAGATATAGTGCGAGTAAATTGGTGGTGCTTTTCTTTGCAACTCCGCTGTCCGGTGTTGTGTTTAGCTACCTCATCTTAGGCGATGAACTCACGTTCAGTTTGCTCGTCGGTGCTGTTCTCGTAGCAGGCGGGATTTATCTGGTAAATATGCGGCGTTGAAATGGTTACGGCAGATCTTTCGAGGCGTTAGCCTCAGCTTTAAGTTACCTCTTGTAACCATGTATCTGGATTCTCAACACGCACGCGAAGCTGTGTGCGGAAGCGGGTTGCTCGATTAAGCAGTTTATCATCAGTTGTCAGAAGGACATCTGCACCACCGCTTTCAGCACACGCAATATGTAAAGCGTCATAGTGCTTAAATCCCAGAGATTCAAGATACTCGCTTCTTGTTGTTTCTGTGGTATCAACTAAAAAAGTTTCATGTGCGAACCGGAGGATGTCCTCTAAATTCGCGCGTTGTTCTAAATCGGGGATTTGAATGATTTCAAATTTCAAAACGCTGCTGGCAATCCAGATCCAATGTGCAGTATTAACACGAGCGAGGATTGTATCAACTGCTTCTGTTTCCCGACGGATACGCCCTTGTGTCTGAGGATCAAAGAAGCGGTTTAAGCAACACGTATCCAGATATATTTTCCAAGGCTGAGGGGTTTGCATCCGTTGGGTTTATTTCTTGTCCTTTGTTTGCGGTACCAAGTATTTTTGTTGAATCTGCTGAATTCCTGTCAGGATCATGTCCCTATCAAGTTTATCAAGCCATTTATGGCGTTCTTCCGTATAATCGACCAAGTTTGGTTTGCGTATCCTGATAAATCGAGCCATCCCAACGGGCCCGAGCGCGTCCGAGAGTGCTTTAATACCGAGTTCATAAAACGCAATATCAGACCGTTTGGTCATTTTTCGGTTGCGTTCTTTTTTAGACTCCGGGTCCTCTGTTGCGTACGCCTTGTACACCTTCTCACGAATTTCTTCCATCTCAAGATCAGAGAGTTTTTGCCCAGTCTTGCTGACCTCATCCTTGTGGGGTTGGCATATCTGAAGAAACCGCGTAGTCCCAGGAAGCCCAAAACACTCTGTCAGGGTTTTAATGCCAAGTTCATAAATCTGGACATCAGTCATATCCATTGCGTTCATTTTTTATCACCTCCTGTAACTACATGAATGGATTTCCAACGTTACATGAAGCGGGTAGCGAAGCATGCTACCTATCTAAGCATACATAAGGCAAGCCACAAGGACATTGCCTTATGAATCAGAGTCAAGAGTTATTTGTTTCCAGACTGCGGTTCCATCGCTGGGTAGATTTCTATACCAGAACGCGTGATGAGTACACCGGTGTAGAAAGTCAACCAATCCCCGCAGAGTTCAATAGACATAAACTCATCGTCATCGCTGGCGTATTCGTGGAGTTCTACATCGAATTTCTCTTCACCTTCGGCATCCGTAACAGTGAGGGTTGCGGTAACAACATCCTGTCGGGCGTATTCAACAGCGATGTCCTCGTTTTCATTATCGGGATCTGGAAAATAGAGTGTCATGGCATCAGGCAGCGGATCACCGAGTTCACATTCATCATCGACAAGCCATCGAGATATCTCGTATTCGTCCTTAGTCCCTGCAACATGATCAACACCGATCACAACCTCTTCATCCACGTCGCGAATGTGATACATATAGCGACGGAGGCTGCCGCCCTCATACTTTTTTCGTGTAACAAGTTTGAAAGCGTGTGAAGTATCTCCAGTCTCCTCATAAGTGACGATGTCGGAGAGTTCAATCATACTGTCAATCGGAATGTCAACCAACTCATGCCGTTCCGGCTTTTTGGGTGTAGCATCTTTTCGTCTGCCAAATAGGGACCGACTGTCTTTTTTGCCAAATAGTGCCATACTACCACCTAAAAATAGCCTTTATTATACATTACCATCATGATTACACCTACAACGAGAAGACTTCCGAAAATAAGGAGAAACCAAGTTGCCCCGGATGTTTTCTTCTCTACAACAACAGTCCGCGTGGCAGGTGGCGCACGCGTCGAGGTCGTCGTCGCAGTGGTAGCTGTCACTGTCGGTGTCTCTTCAGCAGATGCAAGGAGTTCTTGCTTCAGTGCCTCTTCATCTGGCAGCTCCTCAATAGTGTAAACTTCTGCGCCATCCCCATAAAATTTATCCGGATTCTCTTCAACATAGCTTGCCACATAGTTTTCATCGGGATTGGTCCCCGGATCCACGTAATTCGGGTTCTGTTCAATACCTTGGTTCTCGTAGTAATCCTTATAGAGCTCATACTCTGCCTGTTTTTTGGCATCCCAATGCGATCTGTCATAGTTGCGATGGTGATAGTGCCACATGTAACTATGGCGAATCGAGTGGTTGTAATAGTCATGGAAATAGATGCCGAACATGATGTTGTTAAACGCCATGGATGCAGACATGCTGTACATTGAATAACCCATCATAGGGTAGTAGCCGCCATAGTTGTTGATATTAATAGTAGAACGCTGATTCCGGCGTGTTCGTGCGGTTTGACGATTCGCTGTCCGGACTTGGCGTTTCAAACTACGGTTTTGCGTTTTGAGTTGACGGACCTGCTTTCGGTTTTGCGCAGTTGTTGTCCGCTGTTGGCTGCGCGTGGCAGTCGTACTGCGGTTTGTTGCCGTTGTCGCTTTGCCGCGGCTCGTCGCGGTCTGCTTCTGACGTGCTGTGGTACTCGCACGTGTGCCGGTTGTTCTTGACGCGCTACTTTTGCTATAGGTGCTGCCTGTGCTGCGTGTCGTCCGTGTAGATGAACGGCTAGTGCTATTCCGGCTGCGTGTACTACTCGTGGATCGCTTTGGTGCACTGTAGCTTCGCCGACTTGAGCTGCGACTAAAACTCCGGCTCCGACCGAAACTCCGTCCACCGCCAAAACCGCCGCGACGGCTCTCTACAATATCCGGCGCGAAACTAAATAGAAAGACAACCAAAACTGCTAAAATTGAAAATTGTTTAAATTTGCGCTTCACCGTGCTACTCCTCCTTAGATTTTTTTGCTGAAAAACTTGACAAAAGATACTGAATTTGTTAAAATAGTTAAAGAAGTCTATAAACTTAGTACCGGTTTCGTTCTTGAAACCTCTATGTATGTGCCTGTAGCTCAGCTGGATAGAGCGTCAGCCTCCGGAGCTGAAGGTCGGGCGTTCGAATCGCCCCAGGCACTTTCTTTACTTAACGAATGGTGTGCAAGACACACAATCGCCACGTGAAACCCCATATCTACACTTTAAGAGTATGTTAACATTAAAAAGGATAGCTGTCAAGGTTTTTTAAGTTCCTGCAAACTATGCATCTTGACTTCATAGATAGCAAACTTAAACGCTTCTTTCAGGCGTGGCACCCAACAGAAAATGCTACACTTTCCAATTTTTGCCACGGAAAACGATAACCGAAAATCCTTTAGAAGCAAGATAGAGCATGGGTTCACAAACGAAATACCCCGAACATTTGAAAGGAAAATATGGCACTTGACGTACGCGACGCACGACTATTGGATTTGGTTGGCCCAGAGGCAGACATTGAACAAATAGCAACTGGCTGCCAATTTACCGAGGGACCGCTCTGGCATGCTACAGGACAGTTCCTACTTTTCAGCGATATTCCTGCTAATAAGATGCGGAAATGGGATGCCGACTCCGGGATGACGATTTTCCGCGATCCCTCTGGAAAATCAAACGGATTGACCTACGATAAAGGTGGACATCTCATCGCCTGTGAACACGCAAACCGCCGAGTATCGTTCACAACCGCTGATGGAGAGGTGATCACAATTGCCTCACATTATCAGGGAAAACGCTTGAACAGTCCGAACGATATTGTTGTGAAATCCGATGGAAGTATCTATTTCACAGACCCACCCTACGGGCTAAGCGCAGCGTACGGGGTTGAATCCGAAAAGGAACTCGATTTTCAAGGGGTCTACCGCTTGTCTGCCGACTACGAGACCCTGACACTCCTCGTTGACGACTTTGACAGACCTAACGGTATCTGCTTCTCACCAGACGAGTCCATTCTCTTTATAAACGACACCGAACGGATGCATGTGCGCGCATTTGATGTACAACCCGACGGCACAATCACGAATGATCGTGTGTTTGGTGAAGAAGAGGGCGACAACGGCAAACCGGACGGCATGAAAGTTGATGTCCAAGGAAATGTCTATCTAACCGGTCCCGATGGAATCTGGATCTTCGCGCCCGACGGAACACACCTCGGAATTATCCTTGTCCCTGAGCGTGCGGCGAACTTGGCATGGGGTGATGATGACTGGAAAACCCTATTTATCACAGCAAGTACCTCGGTCTATCGCATAGAATGCAAAGTGGCGGGAGTCGAAGTACCGTAATGCCTATGAAAATTAATATCAAACGCATAGATAAGACGCTCCCGTTGCCGAAATATGAAACATCAGGGTCTGTAGGCTTCGATTTTATCTGCCGAGAATCAGCAGAGATTGCCCCACAATCTATTGTCCTTATCGCCGCTAATGTTGTTGTCGAAACACCCCCCGGTTATATGCTAATGGTCTGTCTACGAAGCAGCACACCGCGTAAATTAGGGTTGCTGATGCCACAAGGTGTCGGCATCGTCGATAACGACTATTGTGGCGAAGAGGACGAACTGAAAATCCAAGTTTATAATTTCACGGACGAGGTCGTGAACGTCGAAAGAGGCAGTCGGATTGCGCAAGGGATTTTTGTCCGTGTGGATACAGCAGAATGGAACGAGGTTGAACAGATGTCCGCCGCTTCAAGAGGCGGGTTTGGCAGCACAGATCGGTAGCCTTGTGCTTCCAGAGTGTGTTCATAGGAGGAATGCCAGTAACAAGTGCTGGTAATCAGTAGGCATGAAACAATACCTTGAAGGACTGCAACAAATATTAGACACTGGCGTTGATCGAGAGGGCAGAAATGGGAAGACTCGCGCAATCTTCGGCATGCAAATGCGATATAATCTGGAAGAAGGATTTCCTGCCGTAACCACCAAGAAACTCGCATTCCGTTCCGTGAAAGCAGAACTCTTAGGTTTCTTGCGCGGCTATGATCACGTTGAGCAGTTTGAGAAACTCGGGACACAGATATGGAACGCAAACGCCGATGCTTGGGGTCGTGATGGGTACCTTGGACGGATATACGGTGTTCAGTGGCGAAAATGGCAAACGGAAGAGGGGACAATTGATCAGTTAGGCAAAGTTATTGAACAACTCCAGATCAACCCGCATAGTCGTAAACATATTGTTACGGCGTGGAATCCGGCGGACTTAGATGAGATGGCATTGACACCATGCCACATGTGCTTTCAATTCTTTATAGCAGACGGCAAGTTGTCGCTGCAGATGTATCAGCCGAGTTGTGATATGTTTTTAGGTGTTCCCTTTAATATCGCCTCGTATGCGCTTCTTCTGCACATGGTAGCTCAGGTAACAGATTTAACACCTTATGAATTCATTCATACTTTAGGTGATGCCCACATCTACCACGCACACTTTGAAGCTGTCGAAATGCAATTGAAACGGGAACCTTACCCGCTCCCACAACTTATTTTGAATACGGAAATTAAATCCATTGATGCTTTCAAGATGCAACACATGCAGTTAGAGGATTATCAACATCACGACGCAATTCGCGCACCTATGATTGTCTAATAGGAAAATCAAGATGATGATAAAAATAAAAGGACTGATACTTCTCACTATAAGCCTCGCAGTAATGCTCACAGGTTGTGGAGATTCCAACGGTGGATACGGCATTTTTAGAAGTCGTGACCTCATTACTGTGTTTGTTCCTTTACCAGATACATCTGAAATTGCTGAAGTTAAAGTCGATAATAAGGTACTGCATATAGACATTGACACAGGTGAAAAGATTGTGCCACGCGTAATCCAACTTCAACGCCGACTATTCCAAGTCGTCGAACCTGACGAAACTCTTGAAATCCACGGGAAAAATAGAATCAACGACTACGCTGTCATCCATTTAAGAGCATTTGACACAAAATATAAAGTGTCAAAATTCATAAAACTTTCCTCCCACAGGTTCTACGACGGTTTCAAAATAACTAACTCCCGTAAGAAACCCGAACCTTTTGAAAATTCAGGGGCATTCAGATTCGGGGACAAAATCATGGCTTACTACCGACTCCAAGGTAACACAGATTCATCATCAATGGGGTTTAAAATCAATATCGGCAGTGTTAAGATTACGCGCACGAACACCATTGAATACGAGGAAATAATCACTGACGAAAAAAGCGGACATCCCATCTTGATTCTGGAAAAGTATGAGACAAATTCGAATACAATGCTGCGGAACCTCCGTTTTCTGCTCAAAGACCTTGCCCCCGATGAAACAGTCAAAATTGAGGAAGTAAAGAACCTTGGCAATAGAATTGCTATCGCCGAATTGACAATTGAACCTCGGGTGGAACAACCGTCTAACGATGGGATTATCACAGACCGTTGAAATTTCGATTGTTAGAACAACTTCTTAGAGAATATATTCTTAAACTTAAACACGAGGATCCAAATTTGATGATTACCTAAAATCTGCAAGTGTCCCGAATCCAAGCAATAGAACGCTGAGATTCTACGGTGAAACACAATGTTGGATAGGAGGCAAACATGAAAATACAGATAATTCTGATCGTCTGCCTTGCCCTGATACTTGTAGGTTGTGGACAATCCAATGAGCATGCTATTTTCCGATCTGGGGACATGATTACAATTTATTGGGTTTTGGAAGAGAACGCAGAAATCACCAACTTTGAACTCAAGGACAACATCTTGGAATTCGACATTGATGACGAAGAGTTGCACGAGAAACAGATGCTCCCTATCAATTTTGCCAAAAATCATGAAACGCTTGAAATCAAGGGAATGACCAGACTTGATGATTTGGCAATTTTTCATATTTGGGTTAACCCTATGAGGCAATCACACAAGGAACTTCCGAAAACGCAATCTACGTATATGACATACCTTGGACGTAAAGAGCATATCAATATTGACAAAAAACCCGGTGATTTCACTAACGCGAAAGCTTTCCGATCCGGTGACAGGATTACTGTGTATTGGCATAGACCTGAAAAATCTGAAAAAACATGGTTCAAATGGACGCGTGGACATAGTCGTAGTGATATGTGGATGGAAGGTCGTGGACTTCCAGATAATTGGACGGAGAGGCTTTCAATCAAAGAAGTGAAACCGAATGAAAAAATTGTTTGCATAGGTCTCGGAAGTACCCCTGAGATTTTCATCGCATATTTCCGTGTTTATTCTAATTTTTCCGACTAATATCGAAATTGCTTTGTTCATAGGACTTACGCAAACGTGAGAAGAATCGCGAGCAAAGCTCGCTCCTACAGAAGATCTAAAAGAACGGACGCAGATTGCGGATGTCCTTTTCGAGACTGTGATTTATATTTTCTACTTTACATTTGAATAAAACCAAGAACCCGTGCACACTGCCACAACCGGATCTACAATACAGTATTCAAAGGAGACCATGAAACAGGAGAAGCAAAACCAATATAATTTCGGTGACCCAGAACAAAACGGTAACCACTTGGACATCGAAGAATTGACACTATCAGAGGAAGCGGCGTTCCTTATTCGGCTTGTTTTTGAGGAATTTGAAGAACTGCTAAGCGATTACCCACACCACGCTGCTTACTGTTTCGCATCAATCACCCATCTGTCGGATACAGCCGAGGATCTCTCACACTTCGCACGGCGGCTCGGGATGTGGCTCTGGATTGAAGTACTCTCCTTTCAAACTGAGGAACCTTTAAGCCTTCATGAACTCGCTGAACACTTTGAAACCGATGAGAAAACTGTTCAAGCAGGAATTGATGAACTCGTGAAGGCAGGGCAATTTAAGATGGAGTGGAAACAGGAAAATAAAATCAAGATGGCACCACGTATGTTAAAAGAGACAGTCATCCATTTTGCTGAACAAGTCTTGAACGGGATAAAAATCGGAGAACAAGAAGAGGGAACAGCACCCTAAAATGTTAATTTCCATGATCGCCGCGATGGACAAAAACCGGCTTATTGGCAATGGACCAGACATCCCATGGCAGATGCCTGCAGACCGACGACATTTCCGCGATATGACCATGGGTAAGCCCGTCGTTATGGGACGCAAGACTTTTGAAACCCTCAAACGTCCTTTGGGCAAGCGGCGCAACATCATTCTCACGCGAAACACGGCTTACAAGGCACCGAAAGGCTGTATCGTTGCCCACTCCGTAGAAGAAGTTATTAAACGCTCTCAGGAAGCAGAAGAACTCATGATATGCGGTGGTGCGCCTATCTACCAAGCCTTTTTACCGCACGCGGACAGGCTCTATATCACGCAGATTCATGCTACGTTTGAAGGCGATGTCTATTTTCCCGAATTTGACATAGCAGCGTGGAAAGAAGTCAAACGTATTGACGGTGAACCTGACGAGAAAAATCCTTACCCTTACAATTTTCTGTTTTTAGAAAGAAGATAGAAAGGAATGAATCAGTGCTTAACCTTTGTATGCTCTCAGGTTCTTTTGAATACGACTCGGAAGCATCTTTGATCATTTTCAAGCAGTTTGTTGAAAAACACTACCCGATCAAAACAAATCTAATCGTCTATAGCTCAGAAGATGATGATCCATCTTTGGCGGCGTTGGATGACGCAGATGCTCTGTTAGTTTTCACGCGTCGTCTCAATACAGAGGGCGCGTCCCTCAGGCGATTTCAAGCCTACTGTGAACAAGGCAGACCGGTCATCGGAGTCAGGACTACCAGTCACGCTTACCAAAACTGGCTTGCGTTTGACAAAGATGTTCTCGGTGGAGATTATCAAGGACATTACGGTCATGGACCGATTACGCGTGTAGAGATCGTCGAGGCAGAACATCCAATTCTGAAGGATATACCGGCATTCGATAGTTATGGGAGTCTTTACAAAAATCCATCAATTCGCGATGATACATCTTTACTTCTGATGGGACATACCGATGAACATTCAGAACCCGTAGCATGGACACGCTTACATAATGGCGGTCGCGTCTGCTATACTTCATTGGGGCATCAGCAGGATTTTGAGGTAGAACCCTTCCTACGATTTCTCGCGCAAAGTATTTTGTGGGTATCGGAACAGATTTAACGAAATTTAAGGCACTCTCGGAGATATGGAAACACTGACAATTACGAATGGCGATATCTATACCCCAACACATTACGGACAGGGGAACATCGTCATTCAAGACGACACAATTTCAGAGATAACGACAGGGACGCTTCAACCGTCGGGAAAGGTCATCGACGCATCAGGATGTCTTGTTATTCCAGGGTTGATCGATGGATTAGTGCATGGTGGTGGCGGTTATGATACAATGACAGGCGAGGTCGAAGACATAGCCGCAATCGCACGCGCACATGCACGCAGTGGTGTCACCTCGTTGGTGTTAGGCATCTCATCCGGCAGCATGGAACAAATCAACAGTGCCTTAACTGCTATTGCCCACGTCGTTGACGAGCCAGTAGCGGACGGTTCACAGATTATCGGTTCGTATGTTGAAGGGAAATTCGGGAGTCTCGCCAAAAACGGTGCACAGAACGCGAAGTATATTACACCGCCAAACTTTGAAGAATTTCATGCAATGTGGGCAGCCTCCGACGGCACATTGAAAGTAATTTCTGTCGCACCCGAAAACGATGAAAATTTCCAATTTATCAAACACCTCGCAGCCTATAAGACAGACGCATACAACGACATCGTCATCGCAATGGGACACACAAATGCTACATATCAACAAGCGATGGCAGCAATCGACGCTGGTGTAACACGTGCCACACATACCTACAACGGTATGAGCGGGATGCATCATCGAACACTCGGTGCCATTGAAGCGGTACTCTCCCACCCAAATATCCACGCAGAACTCATCATTGACGAACACCATGTCCACCCTTTTTGGGGAAATAACCTGATTCAGCAGAAAGGACTTCACGCAGTCGGGTTGATTACGGACTGCACAGAACTTGCGGGTGTTCCTGCCGAAGACTGGCAAGAATCGGCAACATACATTCCACAGCTTGATGCATATCGCCTCAACGAAGGTGCAATTTCTGAAAATGATACCGCTTTTGAAGCTGGAAGCACCGAGAAGTATGTCCGTAATGGCGCGATGTGGCTTGATGTCGGCAAACCGACCGAACGCCTTGCGGGTGCGACAATCACCCTCATGGATGGTATCCGCAATGTCATCAATTGGGGAAATTCTCTCGAAGATGCATTAACAATGGCAACATCAACACCGGCGCAAAATTTAGGCATAGCGGAGTCCGTGGGTTCAATTGCAGCCGGCAAACAAGCAGATATCGTTATTGTCGCTGAAAATTTAAGCGTTCAGACAGTTTTTTTACGGGGAAAAATTGCTAAAAAACTAAGAAATTCGTAGAATTCCAGCCTTTTTTACTTTTTTTCCAAAAAAATTTGACAAACGATTTTTTACAGTGTATAATATTTACTTTGGAAACCCTAATAAATCTTTTTTTGGGAGGAAGGGGCAATTATCCGGAAACATTCTAACGTCGTACCCAAATTCCACGTTAATTTGTTTTGCTGAAGTTGTGATGCCCCGCGCGGGCTTTTTTTAATGCCAAAAGCCCTCATAGATTTTATTCCGGAGGATGAAATGCCAACAATTAATCAGTTAATTAAAAAACCGCGCAAGAGGTTCCGGAAGAAGACAAAATCGCCGGTGCTTGAGCAATGTCCCCAACGGCGCGGTATCTGTCTACAGGTGAAAACGATAACGCCGAGAAAACCGAACTCGGCACTGCGCAAAGTCGCTCGAGTCCGTTTCACGAGTGGCTATGAAGCCACCTGTTACATTCCGGGGATTGATCACAATTTGCAAGAACACTCAGTCGTTTTGGTTCGGGGTGGGAAAGTGAGAGATCTCGCTAACGTGCGTTATCACATCGTTCGTGGGCAGTTGGATACAGCTGGTGTTGACAACCGCCGCCAAGGTCGTTCAAAATACGGCGCACGGAAACCCGACTAAACTACGGAGGAATATCAGATGCCGAGACGTGGAAATATCAGCAAACGCGATGTCAACCCTGACACAACTTATAACAGTAAACTCGTATCAAAGTTTATTAATAGTCTCATGTTGGATGGGAAGAAAAGCACAGCGCAATCAATCCTATATGAGAGTTTCAAGATCATTGAAGGTCAAACCAACGAAGATGGCTTCGCCGTGTTCCGTCAAGCGATCAATAACGTCAAGCCGGTCCTCGAAATTCGGCCCCGACGTGTAGGCAGCCAAACCTACCAGGTCCCGGTTGATGTAAAAGCAGAACGAAAACAACGGTTGGCTTTCAGTTGGATTATACAATCCGCGCGGGGTCGCGGCGAAAGACGCATGGCAGAACGCCTCGCAGGCGAAATACTTGAAGCATCGCAGAACGAAGGCGGCGCAATCCGCAGAAAACAGGATCAGCATCGAATGGCAGAAGCCAATAGGGCTTTCGCACATTACCGATGGTAAAATGTGAACACGGCTTACTGCCGAAGTGTAACATATAAAAGGAGTCACTCAACCGTGGCTGATACAAAAAACAGCACCCCACAACGCTTAGAACTGCCCCACATGCGAAATATCGGTGTCATGGCACACATTGATGCTGGCAAGACTACCGTAACCGAGCGGATTTTGTATTATACCGGTAGAGTCTATCGAATCGGTGACGTGGACGATGGCACCACTACGATGGACTGGATGGTGCAAGAACAGGAACGCGGTATTACGATTACTGCCGCTGCAACAACCTGTCACTGGAAAAAACACCATATTAATATTATTGATACACCGGGGCATATTGATTTTACCGTTGAAGTTGAACGTTCACTTCGCGTACTCGATGGGGCGGTCGCAGTTTTCTGTGCAGTCGGCGGTGTTGAACCGCAATCCGAAACCGTTTGGAGACAAGCTGACAAATACGGCATACCTCGAATCGCATTCGTCAATAAAATGGATCGAACCGGTGCTGACTTCTTTCGCACCGTCGAAATGATGGAAGAACGCCTCGGTGCTACCGCAATTCCGGTGCAACTTCCTATCGGTTCAGCAGAACAATTCACAGGTATTGTTGACCTTATCTCCATGAAAGGGCAGATCTGGAAAGTAGGAAAAGACTCTGGCGGCGATGGTACTGTTATTCAAGAGACAGACATTCCAAAAGAAATGGAAGAAATGGCAAACGAATATCGCGATCGGATGTTAGAGGCTATTGCCGATTGTGATGAAGAACTCCTGCTCAAATACTTAGACGGTGTCGAATTTTCGCCCGAAGAAATTAAAACAGGAATACGGAACGCTGCAGTCACTGGTAGAATCGTTCCAGTCCTCTGCGGAACTGCTCTGAAAAATAAAGGCGTACAACCGCTCTTAGACGCAATCGTCTCCTACTTGCCCGCACCGACCGACGTGCCATCCATAGTAGGTTTTGATCCTAAAACTGAAGAAGATAAAACGCGTAGTCCGAGTGAGAACGATCCTTTCTGTGCTTTAGCATTCAAAATCATGACAGATCCGCACGTTGGCAAACTCACCTATCTACGAGTTTACTCCGGTGTCCTCAAGAGAGGGGATACTGTCTATAACAGCAAAACTCGCAAACACGAGCGCGTTGGACGTTTGATGCAGATGCATGCCAACAAACGGGAAGAGCTGCAAGCCGTTTATGCAGGCGACATCGCCGCAGTTATCGGTCTAAAGGATCTCTCAACAGGGGACACACTTTGTGATCCGAAGGCTCATATCACCTTAGAAACTATGGTGTTCCCGCTCCCGGTAATGTCTATCGCAGTTGAACCCCGAACACAGTCTGATATTGACAAACTAAACCTCGCCCTCTCTAAACTGGCTGAAGAAGACCCAACCTTTAAAGTCCATCAAGATCCAGAAACTGGACAGACCTTGTTGTCAGGTATGGGTGAACTTCACCTCGAAATCATTGTTGATAGGCTCGTCCGAGAATTCAACGTCTCAGCGAATGTGGGTAACCCGGAAGTTGCCTATCGCGAAACGATTCTCAAGGCGGTCAAGTCTGAAGGCAGATTTGTACGCCAATCTGGTGGTAGAGGTCAATTCGGTCATGTTGTGATTGAAGTTGAACCCCTTGAAAAGGGTACCGGCTTTGAATTTGTTGATGCCACCAAAGGTGGCGTTATTCCGCAAGAATACATCCCAGCAGTAAAGAAAGGCATTGAGAACGCTATGAATACTGGTGTTCTCGCAGGCTATCCGGTTGTTGATATATCTGTGAAACTCGTTGATGGTTCACACCATCAAGTAGATTCATCAGAAATGGCGTTCTCTATCGCAGGTTCAATGGCGTTCAAGGACGCTTTGAAGCGTGCTACCCCCACACTTCTCGAACCAATCATGGACGTTGAGGTTATCGTGCCAGACGAATACCTCGGCAAAGTCATAGGTGATCTGAATGCACGGCGTGCGCAGATACGCGAGACAGAACTGCAATCGAAATCTCGTATCCAAGTTATCAAAGTTGATGTCCCCCTCTCAGAAATGTTTGGGTACGTCAAAACCCTCAGGTCACTCACACAGGGTAGAGCGAACTACTCTATGGAATTTTCACACTACAACGAAGTTCCCACAAGTGTGATGGAGGACTTAGTTTCATCAACGAATCGTAATTCGTAATTGTTAAATAGTTGTGAAGTGTCCGAACTGTGGGAGTGTTCTCACTTCCCATAAGCGGGCATAAGATTTAATTAAACGGTGTTACCACGCGACAAAGCGTTTGGACACCCCATAGAAACGGGAATGCGCAGTTTTGTGGAAACAGTGCTGACAACGCCCGAAATAATAAACTTTTAGTGGAGCTCGGAGAAAAATGGCTAAGCAAACATTTGAAAGGACTAAGCCACACGTTAATATTGGAACAATCGGCCACGTTGACCACGGTAAAACAACGCTGACTGCAGCGATTACCATGGTACTCTCTAAACTTGCCGGCGCAGATTACGTCCAGACGTATGAGGATATTGACAAGGCACCTGAAGAAAAAGAGCGTGGCATTACGATTAACACAGCACACGTTGAATACGAGACCGAGAATCGGCACTATGCCCACGTTGATTGCCCCGGACACGCCGACTATATCAAAAATATGATTACCGGCGCAGCACAGATGGACGGCGCAATTCTCGTCGTATCCGCTGCTGATGGTCCCATGCCTCAGACACGTGAGCACGTACTCCTCGCGCGGCAGGTGAATGTGCCATCTCTCGTCGTTTTCCTCAACAAAGCAGACATGGTTGATGACGAAGAACTGCTTGAACTCGTCGAGTTGGAAGTTCGCGAATTGCTCAGTAATTACGACTTCCCCGGTGACGATATTCCCCTCGTCACAGGTTCTGCTCTTCAAGCTATGGAAGCCGACGGAGACCCGACAAATGAAGCGTGTCAGCCAATTCTGGAACTCATGGAAGTTGTCGATAGCTACATCCCGGAACCCGTTCGTGATACCGAGAAACCCTTCCTGATGTCGATTGAAGATACTTTCACCATCAGTGGGCGCGGTACCGTTGTTACTGGGCGCGTTGAACGCGGTATTATTGAAGTCGGAAAGACTGTTGAAATCGTCGGACTTCGCGAAACACAAGACACCGTCGTCACCGGTGTTGAGATGTTCAACAAAAACCTTGATGAAGGACGTGCTGGTGACAATCTCGGTGCTTTGCTACGCGGTATTGAGCGCGATGCAGTTGAACGCGGACAGGTTTTGGCAATCCCCGGAACTGTGAAGCCACATACCAAATTTGAAGCCGAAGCCTACATTCTCACAAAAGATGAAGGCGGACGTTGGAACCCATTCTTTAGCGGATACAGACCGCAGTTCTATTTCAGAACAACCGACGTAACCGGAAAAATGGATCTCCCGGAAGGCATTGAGATGATTATGCCCGGCGACAATGCACAGATTACCGTTGAATTGTCCAAACCGATCGCGATGGAAGAACAACTCCGATTCGCAATTCGGGAAGGCGGACAGACTATCGGTGCCGGTGTTGTCTCCAAAATTCTTGAATAAGAGATTGGGCGGAGTGTAAACTCCGCCCTTATATAAGGGCATCAACACGGAGGACTTCGGACATCAACTTCAAGATGTTAATCAACGACACCCCTCTTGTTTGGTGAAGGCGACACGAAAAGATGGACAATCAAAAAATTCGCATCCGGCTCAAGGCATTTGACTATCGGTTATTAGACCTATCGTCAAAGCAGATAGCAGATACTGCGAAACGCACAGGTGCAGCTGTCTCCGGTCCGATTCCATTGCCGACGAAAAAGCATATCTATACCGTCCAACGTTCAACGTTTACGGACAAAAAGTCACGTGAACAATTTGAGATGCGGATTCATAAACGTCTGCTGGATATCTTAGAGACTACACCTAAAACCGTTGATGCTTTGATGCGGTTGGACCTGCCTGCAGGGGTCGATGTCAAAATTACGCTACTGTAGTCGGAGAAATGATTGTTCTCCACTCCGATGGTTTGGAAATCGCTACTGAATAAGTGGTTGGTTTGCAAATCCTAAAGGAGGAGAGCGAAAAAAAATGGTTAATGGAATTATCGGCCGCAAAGTCGGCATGACACAAATCTTTGAAGACTCTGGAAAAGCGGTGCCTGTTACTGTTATCCAAGCAGGTCCTTGTCCAATTGTCCAACTCAAAACGCAAGAGAAAGACGGCTATCAAGCAGTTCAGTTAGGTTTTGGGGAACAGAAAGCGAACCGCACGAATAGCCCGAAACGTGGACATTTAGCAAAAGCCGGTGTTGATTCTGCACGGGTGCTTCGCGAATTTCGGGTACAGAGTCTTGATGAGGTGTCTGTAGGAAACATTGTTGATGCAAGCGTCTTTTCAGAAGGTGAACTTGTTGATGTGACAGGTACCTCGAAAGGGCACGGTTTCACCGGTGTGGTGAAACGTTGGAAATTCGCGGGTGGTAAAAAAAGCCACGGTGGTGAGCAAGACCTCCGTCGTCCCGGTTCCATCGGTGCAAGCGCGACACCTTCGCGAGTCTTTAAAGGGAAAAAGATGGCTGGACGCCACGGTGCCAAACGGCATACCGTCCAAAACCTTCCCGTGATCCAAGCCGATCCCGAGCGTAACTTGCTGGTGGTAAAAGGCGCAGTTCCTGGACCACCCAACGGCTTGCTTCTGATTAGAAAAGCATCTAAAGCATCGAGTGCATAGGCAGACGCTCATAACCAAACGAGTGCCAAAAGAAACGAGCATATAATATGTCAACTTTAGACGTACACAACAGGTCCGGGGATGTCCTGCACGAAAAGGAATTAGCCGACGCATTCACCGATGTTGAGGTGAATGGTCCAGTCATTCATCAGTGCGTCGTTGCCTACCTTGCCAATCAGCGGCAAGGTGATGCATCAACAAAGACCCGGAGTGAAGTGAAAGGCAGTGGAAAAAAACTCCACCGCCAAAAAGGAACTGGTAGAGCCCGCGTCGGAGATGCGAAATCCCCGATTCGAGTTCACGGTGGTGTAGCGTTCGGACCGAAACCGCGGAGTTATCGGCAGTACACCCCGAAACAAGTCCGACGACTTGGCTTACATAGCGCACTGGCAGACAGGTTCCAGAATAAGCAGTGCATTCTCCTTGAAGATTTCACGCTCAAACAACCGCGCACCAAAGACATCCTCAACATGTTAAAAGCACTGAACGCTGATGGAAAGGTGCTACTCATTCTTGATGAACATAGCCCAAATATACACCTCTCCGTGAGGAATATTCCAAAAGTTCACAGCTGCACATGGAATACGCTCAATGTCTATCAAGTCATGTGGCACGACACGTTGATAATCACCGAGAACGCCGCTAAGAAACTCGAAGCCAAGTTCATAAACACCGGTTCAGAAGTGGAAGGACAAGACTGATGAGGGATGCATATCAGATTATACTGCAACCGCTGATTACAGAGAAAAGCACAATTCTCCGCGAAGTTAACAAGTACGCGTTTGTTGTTGATCGCAATGCAACAAAACCACAAATTTGCCGCGCCGCAGAAGAGTTGTTCGACCTCGAAGGGGACATCCTCAAAGTGCGCACAATGCGAGTTCGCGGTAAGCCGAAAGGGAAAATGTTGCGTTATCAACGTGGTAGAAAACCGCATTGGAAAAAAGCGATTATTACCCTAAGAGAAGGGGCAACTATCCAGGCGTTTGAAACTATATAGGTCCGTGATAAATTGACACCCCTATTCACGTAATGATGATTGCCAAATAGGTAATCCGCTCAATGCAAAATGGACAAGTGTGTCAGTAGATTCAGCTAAGAAAGAACTATCGCTGACACCTTGAAAAAAGGAAATCAGAGTGCCTAAAACGTATTCACCTATAACCCCAAGTCGTCGGTTTATGACCGGGTACACCTTTGAAGAGATTACGCGGAGCAAACCGGAAAAATCGCTCGTCAAGGGGGCCAAGCAGAAAGCCGGTCGGAATTCCAATGGACGCTTGACAGTGAGACGCCGCGGTGGTGGACACAAACGCCGATACCGGGTCATTGACTTCAAACGTGATAAGTTTGGCATCCCTGCCAAAGTTGCTGCAATTGAATATGATCCGAATCGCTCCGCGCATATCGCACTCCTCAACTATGTTGACGGGGAAAAACGCTATATTCTTGCACCCGTTGGTATTCAAGTGGGCGACATGCTAACTTCAGGCGAAGACGCAGAAATTCAGGTTGGAAACGCCTTACCGCTTGAAAAAATTCCACTCGGCTCCTCCATCCATAATATAGAGATGAAGCCCGGCAAAGGCGGACAACTTGTGCGTAGTGCCGGTGGTGCTGCCCAATTGGTTGACAGAGAGGGAAAATACGCGCGTGTCCGGCTTCCGTCAGGCGAGATTCGGCTCATCCTAGTGCAAGCGATGGCAACGCTCGGTCAGATCGGCAATGTCAGCAAGATCGTCATCGGTAAAGCGGGACGTTCAAGATGGCTCGGAAAACGCCCGAAAGTTAGAGGCGTAGCGATGAACCCGGTTGACCATCCACACGGCGGTGGTGAAGGAAAAAGTTCCGGGGGTAGGCATCCAGTCACACCGTGGGGCGTTCCAACCAAAGGGTATAAGACCCGAAACCCGAAGAAGAAATCGAGCCGCTATATTGTCGGAAAACGAAAATAACCCTTTTTGGGTGCCTCGTTGGTTACATGAGCAAATAATGTTTAAAAGGTAAAGGAGACACATAATGGCACGTTCTGTCAAAAAGGGCCCCTATATAGACCCCAAACTCGCCAAGAAGGTAGCCGCTATGGAGCGCTCTGGCACCAAACGGGTGATCCGCACCTGGTCCCGACGTTCAATCATTACACCTGAGTTAGTAGGACACACCTTGGCAATTTATAACGGAAAAAAATTCTTTCCCGTGTACATCACAGAGAACATGGTAGGACATAAGCTTGGGGAATTCTCACCGACTCGTACTTTCCGTTCTCACGCTGGTGGTGGGAGAAGATAATTGTTGCGATAACCTTCATCGCAAATTGACAGTGTATTCATTTCTTTTTTGGGAAGATACGTTCACTGCTTCGTCAATGATGGCGATGAACCAGAAACTTGCTTTTATTGGAGATACTGATGGAAGCCAGATCTAAAATTCGGAACGCATCGGTTGCGCCGCGGAAAGTCCGCTTGGTAGCCGATCTCGTCCGTAATCAATATGTTGAAGATGCGTTAAGTCAACTACGTTTTACGCATAAAGCCGCGTCCCCTATCATCTACAAGCTGATTCAGTCAGCAGCCGCGAACGCACGATATCAAGATCCAAGTGTTGATATTGCGGGCTTATACGTCAAAGAGATTCGCGTTGATGAAGGGATTACGCGGAAATGGATACGTCCCCGGGCACGGGGTATGGCAAATAAGATTCTAAAACGCAGTAGCCATATCACCGTTGTCGTTGGCGAGGAGAGTACCGAAGATGCTGAGTAACGGCGTGCACGCTTACAAAGCACCACATAATGCCACGGGCTCCACGCGTCACAAGAGGGAAAAGTCTGATAGGAGGTTTCCATGGGACAAAAAGCTCACCCGCGTGGATTACGCTTAGGAATCACTGAAACGTGGGATTCAAAGTGGTACAGCGAACGGGATTACGCCAAGTGGCTTCATGAAGATTTTCAGATTCAGAAGTTCGTCAAAGAGCAACTGGCGCGCGCCGGAATTTCACGCATTGAAATAGAACGCGTCGCTGACCGTTGTAGCATCAACATCCATACAGCACGCCCAGGTATTGTCATTGGTCGCCGCGGGGCAGAAGCTGAGAAATTACAAGCATTAATCGAAAAAGAGGTCGGCTGCCCCGTCCGGATTAATGTCTCGGAAATTAGAGTCGCTGAACTCGATGCCCAACTTGTATCAGAAGCTGTTGCAACGCAAATAGAACGGCGATCAGGTTTTAAACACGCGATGCGGCGTAGCATCTCCAGTTCAATACAAGCAGGGGCTTTGGGCGTTAAAATTATGGTCAGCGGTAGATTAGACGGTAAGGAAATCGCTCGTACCGAATCCAGTATTGAGGGACGCGTCCCTCTTCACACCCTCAGAGCCGATATTGACTACGGGTTTACCGAAGCAAATACGACGTATGGTAAAATCGGAGTCAAAACGTGGATTTTCAAGGGCGAAATTATCGGTGTCCCAGACAAATTAAAGGGCGAAACACCCGTCCGTCGTCAACCTGGACGGCGCGAAGATACAGGTTCACAACGTTCTGAGCGTCGACGAGGCGACAGACGTTCTGGCTCTCAAGATGCACGACCCCGACAATCCGGAAGACAAGACAGAGGAAGAAATCGGCGCAGGCCGCGTCAGGGTGGTCAGGAATCCAGGAACGATTCATAATTGTACGAATAGATTTATTTTAAGGAGGCATCTAAGGTGTTAATGCCGAAACGCGTGATGCGCCGCTATGTGCATCGCGGAAAACGTCGTGGAAAGCCGCTTCGTGGCTCACAAATCAACTTCGGTGAATACGGTTTGCAAGCAATGGAAGCCGGCTGGATTACAAACAACCAGATTGAATCCGCACGTATCGCTATTACGCGATATGTACGCCGCGGTGGAAAACTTTGGATCAAGGTTTTTCCGCACAAACCGCTCAGTAAACAACCTGCTGAAACCCGCATGGGTAAGGGCAAGAAAGGCCCTCCGGAATACTGGGTCGCTGTAGCCAAACCCGGCAGAATCCTTTTTGAATTAGGCGGTGTTTCGCTTGAAGATGCAAAAGGGGCGATGAAACGAGCCGCCCACAAACTGCCAATCAAAACCAAGTTCGTTGCACGGAATGAGTAATTTCGTCTACGACTCCGGCGTTGGAAAAAATTATGCGCGGGCAAACGCAGCATCATGTTTTTGACAACACCCCAGGAGGCACGGAAATATGAAAGCGGATGAACTACGAGGGAAGACGACCGAAGAGTTGGAAGGTGAACTGAAAACGTTAAAGGAGAGCCTGTTTAACCAGAGATTCAGAAGTATCTTAGGACAACAAGAAGACACGACACGTATCGGCAAGATCCGAAAGGACATTGCACGTGTGAAAACTCTCCTGCAAGGGCGTTCAGAGTAAACAGAACGAAGATGGCAAGATTATGCACATCGGCTCAAGTCTAGTTCATCAATTTCAAGGAATGTGAGTTCTAAAGTGTACACGTTAACAGGTTTTGGCTGGTTTGGAGGATAAAGTTGAACGAGGAAAGAAGAAGGCATCGTAAATTTCGGACGGGTCTTGTTACCAGTAACAGAATGGATAAAACTGTTGCAGTGTCAATTGTTCGTCGCTATCAACACCCACTTTACAAGAAGGTCGTCCGGAAAACGAAGAAGATTCTCGCTCATGATGAACAGAATAGTTGTAACGTCGGTGACGTGGTGCAGGTTGTTGAAACCCGTCCGCTGAGTCGTCAGAAACGGTGGCGGGTCCAAGCGGTAGTAAGCGCAGTACAGCCCGCAAACGATTAAGAAGTGCTATCACCAGAACGCTTACGCTTTGCCTATACATAAGGCGAAGGAGACAGCAAACGGTGTCCGCATGGCACTTGAGAAGAAAGGGTTTTCATCCACACTCTGACGTTTCCAAAACACACCGTTTTGAAAACGGTAGAGGAGGATACAAAAATGGTTCAATCATACTCTCGATTAACCTGTGCTGATAATACTGGCGCAAGGAAATTAATGTGCATTAGTGTATTAGGAGGCACCCGGCGTCGCTATGCACGCGTAGGCGACGTGATTGTCGCAAGCATCAAAGAAGCAACACCTAATACACAGGTTAAAGCCGGCGAAGTCGTTCGCGCGGTTGTAGTCCGTACGACTAAAGAATATCGACGCGCAGATGGATCCTATATTAAATTTGACCAGAATGCTGCAGTTCTCGTCAATCCGCCGGATCGAGAAGGTAACCAACTTCCGCGAGGCACCCGCATTTTCGGGCCCGTCGCGCGGGAACTCAGAGAAAAGGGTTTCACCCGAATTATCTCGCTCGCACCCGAGGTTATTTAGGAGGACAATTGTGGCACAACAAAAACTGCATATTAAGAAGGATGACAAGGTCATAGTCCTTAGCGGACAGGACCGGGGCAAGCAAGGTGTGGTTTTGGAGGTGTTCCCTAAGAAACAACGCGCAATCGTTGAAGGCGTTCATATCGTTAAACGCCACCTCCGACCAAGCCAAATGGGACAAGGCGGTGTTGTCGAACGCGAAGGCACTATTCACATTTCTAACCTCAAAAAGGTTGATGGCTAAGTAAAGTGAAAACCTCGACACCGCATACGAGAAGCGTTGCCAAGACAAACTTCACTGAATATGCTATTTTATAGGATACAAGGCTCATGAGCCCATTCAAAGAATTTTATCAAACGGAAGTCATGCCCGCATTGCAAAGCCATTTTAACTATGGAAATGTAATGCAGATTCCGAAACTGGACAAGATTGCACTCAATATCGGGGTCGGCGAAGCACTTCAGAACTCGAAAGCATTGGAAGATGCTGTCGAAGAACTTACGCTTATTGCCGGACAACGCGCTATCATTACGCACGCCAAAAAATCCGTTTCTGCTTTTAAAGTCAGAGAAGGTATGGCAATCGGATGTAAAGTTACCCTAAGACAGCAGCGGATGTATGAGTTCTTCAACCGATTGGTGAACATCGTTATGCCCCAAATTCGGGACTTTCGCGGTGTATCGCCAGATGCATTTGATGGTCGTGGTAATTACTCTCTCGGCCTCACTGAACAGTTAATCTTCCCGGAAATTCATTACGATAATGTTAACGATACCCGCGGGCTGAACGTAACCGTTGTTACCACCGCCCCGACAGACGAAGAAGGCCACGAATTACTAACACTGCTGGGAATGCCGTTCCGAAAATAGATAGGTTCGGTCATACAAGGTTTCACTGCCAAATGACTACACAAACTACCTCGCAGCTTCAGACGCAGCTAACTTCCAACATCCGGACATATTGAAAATATATGTCACGGATAATTAAGAAAAGGAGCATCTAGCTTGGCAAGTAAAGCATGGATTGCCAAACAGAAAAGAACTCCGCGGTTCCAAACCCGGAAATACAGCCGTTGCAAAACTTGCGGGAGATCGCGTGGGTATCTGCGCAAGTTTGAATTGTGTCGTATCTGTTTTCGTCTCTTCGCCCGCGCCGGTAAAATCCCCGGTGTCCGAAAGGCAAGTTGGTAGAAAACTGAAACCTGTCTGCTCTTAAGAAAAAGCATGACGGGCACATCGGCTATTCAAAAACGAAAACGAAATAAGGAGAATCTTTCATGTCGATGACCGATCCGATTGCCGATATGTTAACACGTATCCGCAATGCCAATATGGCAGGACATGAACGCGTTGAAATCCCCTCTTCAAACGTCAAGGCGGAAATCGCACGCGTTTTGGCGGAAGAAGGTTTTGTCCGAAACTACCGCTTGCTTGAAGATGGAAAACAGGGGATTTTAAGAGTTTATTTGAAATACGGAAATACAAAAAAACAGAAGGTCATCACAAACCTTAGACGTATCAGCAAACCAGGTAGACGGATTTACGCCAAAGCTGATAAGCTACCGCGGGTTTATGGCGGGCTTGGTGTCGCTATTTTATCGACATCCAGTGGGCTAAAGACCACACCACAATGCCGCAGGGAAAAAATCGGCGGCGAAGTCTTGTGTTACGTCTGGTAAGATTTTGCGGATGACTTTCAACGAACCGGGAGAAATAGAATGTCACGTATTGGACTAAAACCGATTCCATTACCCGACAAAGTACAGGTCGCTTTAAATGAAAGCGATGTACAGGTTGAGGGACCCAAAGGTAGTCTCAATTGGAAACTTCCAGATGGAATCGACGCGACGCTTGAGGAAAACGTCCTAACCGTCCAAAGAATCAGTGAACTCAAACAGCACAAAGCCTTGCATGGATTGGCGCGCAGCCTCATCGCCAACATGGTTACCGGGGTTTCAGAGGGTTTTGAGAAAAAACTGCGTGTGGTGGGGACCGGCTACCGTGCCGAAGTCAATCGTGAGAACAATTTGGTTCTTAATGTCGGCTATTCACACTCCGTCACTTACACGCCACCTGAGGGTATCACGCTTAGTGTTGAAGCCTCTGAAACAATAGATGGGCAAGCACACACGCCTATTGTTGTCAGTGGTATTGATAAACAACTCGTTGGACAGGTAGCAGCTACTATTCGTCAGATCCGGAAACCAGATACTTATAAACCTTGTAAAGGTATCCGCTATGATGGCGAGCGCGTCCGAGATAAAGAAGGGAAAGCTGCTGCTGCCGCCTAATGCTGTTATATCTTGCGCAATAGGGCGAAAATGGTAATAAGGAGTAGTTCCCAAACCGATCTAATTATAGATAATTCTCTATTTTTGGTGACAAATCTGTGGAAACGCCATAAAAAGCAGATTGTCTTGGGCGAAGTGTATAGCGAAGGAAGTCTTGCTATAACCATAAGACCTCTACAGACATGCTATACCCGCACCATTCACAACGTCGAAGCGGTATAGAAAAGTGCGACAATTGGTAGTAGAAGATAAAAAAGCGTTAGTGTTTCGGCACTAACTTTGTAGGTTCCACCAATCTGATTGGTGATTGCAAACCGAAGTTTCTATAGATTTGTATAGAAATACTCAGGTTCAAAGGAACAGAGCCCTTGACACTCATAAAAAAGAAACGGATGAGCCATCTACGACGTCGGAAACGCGTCCGCCAAAAGATTAGTGGGACCGGTAACAGACCGCGGCTGGCTGTTTTCAGAAGTTTGAAACATATCTATGCGCAACTCATCAACGATGAACTTGGTGTGACAGTCGCCGAAGCCTCTACTTTGTCACCGGAACTGAAAGAGACGCTTGCAAAAGGTGGAAATATAGCGGCAGCGGAGAGTGTTGGTGCACTTATCGCCCAAAAAGCCAAGCAGCGAGAAATTGAGGTAGTCGTCTTTGATCGGGGCGGGCATCTCTACCATGGGCGCATAAAAGCCCTCGCAGAAGCTGCGAAGGCTGAGGGACTTAAGTTCTAAATGCCACATACCGGTTCCTGTACCCCTATATACCCAGTAAACAGGATTAGTACCGGATAGGAGATTTTTTTTGCTGAAAGATAGAATTAACCCTGATGAATTTGAATTTGAGGAACGCATGATCACAATTAACCGTGTGATGCGAGTCGGTAAAGGGCGGCGAACGCCCAGTTTTAACTCGCTCACGGTTGTTGGAAATCGTGATGGTATTGTCGGTATCGGATTTGGCAGTGCAAGCGAAGTCGCTGGCGCACTCCGTAAAAGCTTCGCCGATGCTCGAAAAAACCTAATTCGTGTACCCATCACCAACGGTACACTCCCGCATGAAATTACCTGCGAATTTAAATCTGCCAAAGTTTTGTTGAAACCCGCAAGTCCTGGAACAGGCATTATCGCAGGGCACGCAACACGCGCTATTCTCGAATTCGCAGGGGTCCGAGACGCACTGACAAAATGCCTATCTTCTCGGAACGTGAAAAATATTGCTGAAGCCACTATGCTTGGGTTGAAGAACCTCAAGGATATCAACGAAGTCGCGCGACTACGAGACCTATCTGTTGAAGAACTACTCAAGAGACGCTAAAAGATAGTAAAGACTGACGCACTTCAGAATGGTTTGTCCGCGTATACGAAACGCTTGGCTCTAAGCTGCGCTGACAATACGGTTAAGGAATGGAGTAATCCTGATGAAATTGAATGAACTTAAACCCGCACAGGGTGCAAAACGCTCAAGAAAGCGAGTTGGCAGAGGGAACGCTTCAGGTTGGGGAAAAACCTGTGGACGCGGCCATAAGGGACAAAAATCCCGATCCGGTGGTTCAATTCCCGCATGGTTTGAAGGTGGACAGATGCCGCTCGTGCGACGCTTACCGAAGCGAGGACCACGACGAATCGCACACAAACGAATTGAGTATGATGTTATCAATGTAGAAACCCTCAATCTTTTCGATGACGCAGCGGTCGTCAGTCCGGAATCCCTTCGCGCAGCAGGCGTAATTAGACGAAAGAACGCACTGATAAAGATACTCGGCGATGGCGAACTCGAAAAACAACTGAAAGTCCAAGCGCATCGTTTCTCAAAATCAGCGATCGAGAAAATTGAATCCAAAGGCGGCACAGCCGAGGTCCTCGGGATGCGCGAAAATACCGACAACGCTGCTTGAGAGTCTGCAGGCGAGGAGGAAAAAAATAAGTGATTAAGGCATTCCAAAACGCTTTTAAAATCCCCGAATTGCGGAAACGTCTTATTTTTACAGGGTTGCTCTTGATTGTTTACCGACTTGGTGCCCACATTACGCTTCCCGGTATCGACGATGTAGCACTTGAGGCGTTTTTTGAACAACTCATGGAGCGTGGGGGCAATGTCATTGGGTTCATCGATCTGTTTTCCGGGGGCGCATTTAGTCAAATGACGATTTTCGCACTCGGTATACAACCGTATATTAGTGCCTCAATCATTATGCAGCTCCTCGCTGTCATCGTCCCTTCTTTGGAGAAACTCTCAAAAGAACCTGATGGCAGAAAGAAAATTACGCAGTACACACGATACGGAACTGTTATACTCAGTATCATCCAAGGTATAACGATCAGTATCGTCTTGCGGAATCCAGAGAACATTACCGGACAAGCAGGCGAGATCGTCAGGGATCCTAACTTATGGTGGCATTTTCTCGTAGTCGTGACACTCACAGCGGGTACCTCCTTCGTTATGTGGCTTGGTGAGCAAATCACGGAGCGCGGTATTGGACAAGGCATCTCGTTAATCATTACAGTTGGGATTATTGCTGGCTTACCTGGTGGTGTCACTACTGTTTTAAGCAATTTAGTGACAAGACCAGAATTTGGCATCCTACAACTCGTGATGCTCGTCGGGCTCATTGTAATAGCCGTTATGGGGACCGTCTTCATCACGCTCTCCGTCCGGAAGATTCCAGTACAATACGGTAGACAGATTCGCGGGCGTAGAGTGATTGGCGGGCAATCAACACATCTGCCGCTCAGAGTTAACGCCGCTGGCATGATTCCGATCATCTTTGCTATTACACTTATTCAGTTCCCGCCGACTGTTCTTGACTTTCTTCCACGAGACTGGGGATGGGTAACAGGCGCGAAAGCACTGATTGATACGGGTACACCGTTGTGGCTTACCTTTTATGCGTTGTTAATCATCGGCTTCACCTATTTTTACACAGCCGTGCAAATTAACCCTATCCAAATGGCAGAGGACTTACAGAAATACGGCGGTTTTATCCCCGGTATCCGTGCTGGAAAACAGACTGCTGATTATATCAATACGACTCTCACACGGATCACGCTGCCGGGCGCAATCTTTCTTGCCGCTATCGCTGTGATTCCTATTATGATCACAGGTTACCTCCAAATCGGTAGTATGGTAGACGGTGCCTCTATTTTGATTGTGGTCGGTGTGGTACTCGATACAATGTCACAAATTGAATCCTATTTGACCGTCCGCCATTATGAAGGATTCTTAAAAGATCGTAAACTCAAGGGCAGACGGCGTTAAGCGCTTTCACCTGAAAGAGGATACTATGAAAGTCAGAGCTTCTGTTAAAAAGATGTGTAACCAGTGTAAAATTATTAAGCGAAAAGGAATTATCCGAGTTATTTGTCCTTCAAACCCGAAGCACAAACAGCGACAAGGCTAACTCTTTCACACCTTCCGAATGACACTCCGATGCTACCGAGTTCGCTGAAAATTGACGATTGCCAGTGAAACTTGGAGATTCAGAGGATAGCACAAAAGGAGAATACGCATGGCACGGATTGCAGGGGTTGATTTACCCCGAGACAAACGGATAGACATCGCACTGACAGCAATTTACGGCATCGGTCGCTACACCGCATCGCAAATTGTCACCAACCTTGACATTGATCCGGCAAAAAAAGTTGACACGCTCGCTGAAAACGAGATTAGTCAACTCCGAGACCAAATTCAAGACTATAAGATTGAAGGGGACTTGCGACGCGAAATCGATCAGAATATTAAACGGCTGATGGATATCAACAGTTATCGCGGCTTACGGCATCGTCGGCAATTGCCTGTCCGCGGCCAGCGCACGAATACAAACGCTCGCACCCGTAAGGGAAAAGCAAGAACTATCTCTGTCGGCAGAAAAGCCAAAGAGACAGCACGCAAGAGCGGCTAATGAGAAGTGGTTGTCAGTTTTCAGTCATCGGTTTTTGGATAAGAGAACGCTTTGCTTACCGATCACTGATGCTTATTGAAGACTAACAGCTGAAAACCGATTGCTGAAGACGCATAAGAAAGGAGAATCGTTTTGCGTGGAAGAAGAAGAGAACGCAAAAATGTACCTGAGGGTATAGCACACATCCAAGCTACCTTCAATAATACAATTATTACGATCACAGACTTAAACGGAAACACCGTTGCTTGGGCGAACGCTGGGATGACTTTCACCGGTTCACGGAAGTCAACGCCTTTTGCTGCACAGCAGACAGCAGAAGCATGCGCGCGCCGAGCAATGGATCACGGCATGAAACGCGTGGAGGTTAGAGTCAAAGGTCCCGGATCGGGACGAGAGTCTTCTATACGGGCACTCGCCGCAGCCGGACTCGAAATTAGTTTGATGAAAGACGTGACTCCTATCCCACATAACGGATGTCGTCCCCCTAAGAGACGACGGGTTTGAGGTATTTGAGGAAAACGAATGAGTAGATATTTAGACGCAGTCTGTAAATTATGTCGACGCGAAGGCGAAAAACTTTTTCTGAAAGGGCGACGTTGCAACGGTCCCAAATGTGCCTTTGAACGCCGGAGTTATCCACCTGGACAACACGGACAGACACCGCCTCGCCGAGGTCGCGACAACTTCCGGCGACAGTTGCGCGCCAAACAGAAAGTCAAACGGACCTACGGGGTTTTTGAGAAACAATTTCGGAACTATTATTTCAAAGCTGCACGCCAATCCGGTATTGCTGGTGAGAATCTGATTAGTTTCCTTGAACGCCGATTAGACAATGTCGTTTACCGGCTCGGGTTTGCGACTTCTCGGAATCAGGCACGTCAACTGGTGAAGCATAATCATTTCACCATCAACGGTAAGCGTGTTAACATTCCTTCCTATATCGTGCAAATCGGTGATGTCGTCACGCCACGCGAACGAAGCCGAAACCTCGCTACCATTCAGGAAGCACTTGAGTACACACAACAACGCGGCGCACCTGAATGGCTCGAAATCGATGCCGATAAAGTGGAAGGGCGTGTTCAGGGAGCACCCGTGGTAGAGCAGATCGCCGTGGACCTTGAAACGCAACTCATCATTGAACTTTACTCCCGATAGGCACATCTCCATATCTTGTGCGTTATCGAATCTCGAGCATTCCATAAATATGTATGCGATGCAATAGCACGCCTGCACTAAAATGCTCGTGGAAATCAGGGATGTCCAATAATACGACTCCGACACAGAATTAAGTGGCAAATGTGCAACTTTACAAAGCACTGTCCCTTAATTCATGTGTGTTCTAACATCCAGTTTACCCCTATAGGAGGAAATCGATGATAAGGTCCGAGCTAGAAATGCCGGAGCGGCTGAAAACTGACACGCAATCCTTACGGCCCGATTACGCAAAATATACTGCTGAACCTTTCGAGCGCGGATTTGGAACAACTCTCGGCAATTCGCTACGCCGAGTCCTCCTTTCCTCAATTAAAGGTGCAGCGATTACGGCTGTTCAAATTGAACAGGTAAAACACGAATACGCCACAATTTCCGGGGTATTGGAAGATGTGGTCCAGATTATTCTCAACCTTAAAGAGGTTCGGCTAAACATCGCAACAGATGATCCAATGCAGCTCATATTGAAAGCTGAAGGTTCCGGTGAAGTCACCGCTGCTGACATCCGTCCTAACGCACTTGTTGAGATTATAAACCCTGACCAACATATCGCAATGCTCGACGAATGCGAGGGGTTAAATATAGAAATCCACGCCCAAACAGGAAGGGGATACTCTCTTGCCGAAGAGCATAGAACCCTAGAACAGAACATCGGGCTAATTCCTGTCGACGCGAAATTCTCACCTGTTGAGAAAGTCAACTTCTGGGTAGAGGAAACGCGCGTCGGCGATATGACAAACTTTGATAAACTTAACCTCGAAGTCTGGACAGATGCAACCATCACAGCAAAGGAAGCTGTTACGCGCGCAGCGACTATTTTGCTACAACAACTCGAACTGTTTACAGAATTCGATGAAAACTATGTTGAACCGGAACCTGAGATTGACGAGACAAAACTACGGCGAAACCGATATCTCGCCAAGCCTGTCTCCGAACTTGAACTCTCTGTCCGAGCCAGCAACTGCCTCGAAACCGCAAACATTAAGACCATACGGGAACTCGTCACAAAAGAGGAAAAGGATATGTTGGAATACAAGAATTTCGGGCGAACTTCGCTAAATGAAATCAAAGATCAACTTGCCAACATGGGCCTTACCCTCGGAATGGACCCAGACGATATGGACGACACAGACATCAGTGAAGAAGATATGGAGCAAACTCCCTTGTTGCAATCATAATGCTTCACGACAACGCGTACATGGAGGAAGAAGATGCGTCATAGAAAACGTGGAAGGAAATTGGGACGAACGACAAGCCACCGAAAGGCACTTTTTCGCAACCAAGCCACCGCGCTATTTGAACACGAACAAATTCGGACAACGCTCCCTAAGTGCAAAGAACTCCGCCGAGTGGCTGAAAAATTAATCACACTTGCGAAACAGGGCGACCTGCCTGCACGGCGACAAGCCGCAAAAATGATCCACGGGACAAACCTGCACTATAAACCCGGAAGAGGCGAAGCCCCTAAAGCACTTGACAAACACGCTGTCCTACGTAAGCTATTCGATGACATTGCACCGCGGTACCAAGACCGGAACGGTGGATACACGCGTATCATCAGAGGCGAACTCCGAAAAGGCGATGGTACACAGATGGGCTACATCCAACTTGTTTGACGGTGTTCATTAGCACGTTCAATAAAATACACGGGCGGAGTTATCCACTCCGCCCGTCTTCATTGCACACGCTTCAGAAATAGTAGCTAGGCTTCGCAGCCATTGCTCTCTCTTCGCTGGCGAGGTTTTGCGGCGTACTCGCCCAAATGCGATCTGCATTCTAACCTCGCCAATCTTTAGGCATCCAAATAATTATAGGGTTTATCACAATATGTTCATCTCGATTTCCAAATAACGACTTAAAACCGATACGCAGCAGAAACAAACACACGATGTGTAAGCCGTTCCGTTGTCAACTCATTCCTGCTCCGCTGCCAGGTGCCAAGCATATACCCCACATCAAATTTTAGGGTGTCCTCAAAGATTTTGCCTACACCCATCGTCAAAAAATCGCGAGCGTTTTCAACTTCAGCATCTATGAACGGAATCGTATCCCGAAAATAACCGACACGGACGTGGGTATCAATTACAGGTATCCTATACTCTACGCCGAGCCGTGCCTGAAGCGTTACCGCATAGTATTTCTCAAAATTATCCTTTGATATATCGTCTGCAGGAGTTGGATCGTAACGGGTCTGCGTCCAATCTGTGAGTTGAACATCGCCTGCCAAAATGAGCTGCTTGTTTAACAATTTCACAGCGACCCCGGCACCAACTTCAAAGGGACGCTCAATGTCATACGTTTGTTCACCATCTACGGAATCCGACAACTTTTCCCCATCATCATATACATCTACCGTAGACTGATACCAGAGTTCGTCAACGCCTAATTCAACAGGCGCGACCAGCGTCACACCCAGGTTAATAGCATCGGTCAGATGTGCCAGAAGCCCTATCCTGCCCCCTACACCTGAATACTCCCGGTCAACTTCGTCGCCGTATCTAAAACGCGACCACTCATCATCCACGTTCACGATGTCAGTGGCTTCCGTATTTAATTCATTCAGGCTATTGCCGTTCCAGAAATCTAACGAACCTCCAATTAGAACCCGTTTTGTGAGGTACACACTCGCGCCAAAACTCCAAATCCCAATGCCGCCGGTGTTCACGTCGGTTTCATCAACAGCGAATCCACTGAAATCAGTACCAGAACTCGGGTCAATGCCCTGAATTGCAGTCTGGTAATCGAAATTTTGTGGACGATTGTAACCGAAACCGATCGCCAAGCCACCCTGTCTTGTCTCCAGCGGATAGACAAACCCGATAGAATTCGGACGCATCTGTGATCGGCTCGTCCCAGTTGTTTCATCGCCGGTAAAATAGGTATTCGTCCTTGCCCTATTATGCGAAAAACTACTAAAAAACTCGAACTTTTGGATCTGCGCCATACCAGCAGGATTCCAATAGAGCGCGGTGAAATCATCAGCGAGTCCGAGTGACGCTCCACCCATTCCCATCGTCCGCGCCCCAATGCCGAATGTATTTCCGATCGCCATCTCTTCTACCTGCGCCATACTAACAGTTGTAAAGGACACTATGGCGAATAAACAGATAAGACTTGCATACACTGCTCGTTTCATGGTTCCGATTCCTCCATTATTATTTTTTATTCCGATCTCTTGTCCGCAGCCGTTCGGATCTCGACCTCGGTGAAGTCACACTGCGTGAACTCCGCGAACGCCGGTTGTTACGCTGTACACTGCTGTTTTTGTATGTGTGCCGTGAAAGCGGGGTATACCGACTTCCACTGTGATACCGACGATAGACGTTTCTATAAGGATAATAGCCTCTATAGTAGCCATAATACGGCGCGTGGTAACCATAATAATACCTGTTGTATCCGTAAAATGAACGATAGGGGGAATACAATACCGGCGGATATGCGTAATACGGATACGCTACGTAAGGTGACCCATAGGTATCGTACCTATGAGGTTGAGTGTAGGTGGTACGATAACTACGCTTCCGTCGTCCGTAATAGCCTTCCGAATCCTCGTCATCCGCATGCGCTAATTCGGATTCTTCCGAATCTGTTTCGGCGGCATGCTCTGCCTCCGTTTCCTCTTTCGCCAAACCTTCATAGTGCTTATGGTGTACCCGACCCAAATCTGAAGACGCTTGGTAACCGAGTTGCGTATAACACCCAGCAAATGCCACCACTGCCAAAAGCGACAGCAGCACGAAAGTTAATTGCAACTTCATCTCTCTTCCTCCTTTGGATTTATCCGTCAGTGTTGACCATTATAACATATTATACGAGAAACCTATCAAAAAAGTTTACATCCGTCTCAGAAGCATTCAGTTTTTAGTTGTCGGTTGTCTGAATCACGGTTTTTTATCCTAAGGAGGAATTACAAACCCTGCCAGCAAACACTGAATGACCCTACATCTGTCTCTCCAATCTTCTGCTCCTTTAATTCGGTAATTTATCTGTAGCCTCTTGTTGTAGGAGCGAGCTGTGCTCGCGACTCCCACAAGTGGTGAACATAAACAATTACCTAATTTATTTTCCCTTCATTTAAAAAATTAGAATCAAATTTTACATTTTTTTCACATTTTGCACGTTTTCCGTCCCAAAATATGGTCTTTAAGAGAGAGATAGTCAAATTGTGTTTTTAGGAAGAAATAGTAAGGTGATGTTTTATAGTAAAACCGAAAATATGTAGACATGTGCAAAATACATTGTTTGCCGGAATTCACCCATATTTTGTGCCATAACCGATAAAAAACAAATATTGTATCAATACATACATTTTTTGCAAAAAAAATAACCTAATGTGTCGGAATCCACCCTAAATCGGTGTCATGTATATATGCAGGCACTCATAATACCATTGCTGTATGCATGAGGTGAATGACCATAAAGGTGGACAATGTTAGTATAAACCGGCAATTCTTAGAAGCTGATGACGATGACGAAGAAATGGCCTGTGCTCTACTTTTCAACACGTATCACAAGGTCGTCTTTGCCAAAATTAACAAAATGATGCGGAATCATCCCGATCCCGCTGTAGATGCCGATGATATGACCAACGAAACCTTTATTCAAGCCTTCAAAAAGAGGAACGAAGTCCGAGAATCGGAAAAGTTGTCAGGGTGGTTGCTCGCTATCGCGACAAACTTAACGCTTAATGAGATTAGAGACGCGGAAAGGCGAAGGCGAGCAGGAGATTCGCCACTTGAATCGCTTGACCACCAATCTACCAGCGGAAGAGAAGCATACCACGCAACATCCCTCGCGGAAACCGATGCCGAACAAGTTGAAGTAGAGCGGGATATGAAAGCAAAACTCCTCTGTCTCCTCCAAGATACGGACCGAGAGGTTGTAGCGTTTATTAATGATGGGTTCACCATCCAAGAGATAGCGGAAGCGATAGACGCAACACCCGATGCCGTTCAGAAAAGGTGGGAACGCATCCGCGAGTGGTTGATACCCATCGCACGCAATTTAGACGCGTTGGTAAACTGCCTTCCCGAAGGGAAAGACAGAAAAGTCATGGAGCGGTACTTGGATGGACAATCTCTATCGGAGATTGTGAAAGCACTTGGCATCTCTCGTTCTAAAGTTGAGGAAACGGTGAAACGTGTGATAAAGCAGTGGAAGAAAGCTGCTGAGGAAAATCCGACGGATCCCGTCTCCGCAATGGTTAAGAAGGAGAGATAACTTTTCACCAAGATGACGACACAAACTGATTTATGTTCAGTGAGTGTTGGCAATCAATTAAGGAACTTCGCAATTGGTGTGAGTTCAACCAAACACTACTGTTTGGAATCCTTTCACGGTTATTTTCATAAAAATCGTGTAGTTTAATCGTATGTCAAAAAGAACAATCTTTTTGACATTATTTTCAAATTTTGTTATATTAATAACCCAAGTTACTGCTAACAAATATTAAGACGTTTTAACATCGTTTTCTGATGCTTTCTTCACCCCGGATGAGGTTTAACAATTTAATCGGATAATTCGGCAGTAATACCTTTTTGTAGGAGCGAGTGTTTTTGCTTGGGTGTTTCCCCGCGCTCGCGATTCCGACATTTGTAAAAAATGTGGAATTACCCAATTTATTTTTTTATCTTCATGAGGGGTACTATGTCTATAAGTGGGTAGCAATTTGCGTTATTTATAAGTAAATCACGGACAAAAGTTAGCGTTTTGATCGGTTTCGAGGTTTTATGCGTGACACTTTTGGTCTTTTTTCGATAATGTAAGAGACGTTCAGAGACGTGTGTCGAAATTTATAAAGGAGTACAACATGTTTCTCCAAAGGCACTGGGTGACCGTTATCAGTGCTTATTGTGATGATATGTAGCGTGTTTCTTTACATGGGCTTGATATAGATCCACGTCAGAACACACCAAGCGCGTGCTTGGTGAATATTTGAAAAACTGAAAACAATTAAGGAGAGAAAAAACGATGTTGAAAAACGTTTTGAACCGACAGATCCGCTTCGGACGAATCAGCCTGATTCTTCTTTTCGCCGGAGGACTTGTCTTTGCAGGTACGTATAACGGCTTTGTCGTAGAAACTGAAGCACAAGCGTCCTGCTGTAGTAGCACGGATACGACAACAGCACAAGCGTCCTGCTGTAGTAGCACGGATACGACAACAGCACAAGAGAGTGGAACGGAGGTGTCCAAGCTTTCCAATGCGGAAGTAGGAAACTGTGACTGCATACCTGCTCCAGAACAGGATTGTAGCTACTGCAAGAAACCAGACGAGTGCGGCCCCGAGACGAACTCCTGCAGCGATGATTGTGCCCAGGATGGTAGCTGTGAAAACTGTAACGAAACTGTTGACTGTGTTAAAGGCTCAGACAAGTGTAGTGACCCTGCTAAGTGTGAACCAGACGAATGGACAGGTCGTACTGAGTAGTTTGTTGACTGCCAACTCTGAGGGCGTGGATCATCTGCGTTTTCATCCTGCTTCAACGTTACCCGTAAAGTTCAGTTTCTGTCATTGAAACGAGGGTTTTTAGATGAAACATCAAAAATTACAGCTGCCGAGACCCAGTGAGAACAGCAACAAAAGTGTCTCGACCTGGGCACTTCCAGAAGGTGCGATACACCGAATCGGAGAAGGTAAGATTCGGGATATAGCCTTTACCACGGATGGCGATGCCCTCGTCTGTGGAACATCCATCGGTGTCTGGTGGTATGATCTGTCAACCCTGTCTCCGATAGCTGTCTGGGAAACGGAACGTGGGATAGTCTCCACGGTCGCTTTTTCAGGGGGAGGGAAGCGGCTTGCGGTCGGTAATTCCGATGGCATTGTAAAAGTGTTGGACGTGCCTGCCGGGGTTTGTATCACTGAGATAGGACCTCTAAAAATCTGTATCACTGATATAAAACTTCCTCGAAACATACACGTCGGATGGCCGGGTATTTCTCGGCTCGCCTTTTCCGCAGACGGAGCATATCTCGCGGCTTCGACGCAGCATTACGATCGTTTTCACCTGTGGCATGCCGAAACAGGAGAGCTCCTTTCCGTGTTCTCAACAAACCCTGAAATACAACTCAGGGGTCCCAGAAAGCAGAGACCGCTGATCTTTTCAAAAGACAGTCGCCTGTTGGCATGTGCGGCTCCCGAAAATGCGCATCCCGCCCCTGATTTTATTTCGGTATGGGATGTCTCCACCGGTGAAAGCGTCGCCTGTCTCAGAGGGCATACAGCACACGTGTATGCCCTCTCCTTTTCACCTTGTGGGGAGTTGCTGGCTTCAGGAGATGCGTCGGGCACTTTGCGGGAGTGGGAGATTGCGACCGATAAAGAAGTCCGTGTCTGCTCTGAATATGCTGAAAACTTTCAAGTGATCCCCACTTACACGTCTTCGGGTGAGCTGCGTGCTGCGGTTGCTTATGCATCTGAGATTACCGTCTGGGATGTCGACCGCCGTGAAAAGTTAGAGACGTTTAAACATCGGGGTAACATTAGAGCAATGTGTTTTGAAAACGGCAGCCATCTGGCGGTTGCGAGTCGTTTTGATTTCAAAGTTTGCCGACTTGGAGTGCCTTCTCTTATTTCTGCGATTCCGACGCATTTTCCTGTCCCATCTTTTCTCTCGTTTTCCCCCGATAGCGGGACCCTCGCGAGTGTCGGTGACGGGGCACTCACGACTTGGAATGTTGCGACGCAAGAGCATCAGCGTATCCGTCGCGCACATACGAGGTTCGGTTCTTTTTCTTTTTCCACCGAGGGGCACCTGCGCGCCCTGGCAACACGCAAAGACGGGACCGTCAGCGTCTGGGATGTTGAAACAAAGGAAACCATTGCAACGCTCAAAGAGCCTGGAAAAGTGCTAAAAGCGAGATGGTTTGCTGCCCCTACCGGCGACTTGTGGGCAAGTGGAGAGGTAGACGGGCACGTGCACATCTATGATCATCATGGCAAACAGACGGTCTGCCGCGGGCATACCGGTGCCGTTCGCTGGCTGACGTTCTCACCCGATGCGAAGCGACTCGCGTCTGCCTCAAGAGATGGGACTGCGCGCCTGTGGGATGTCGCCTCTGGTGAAGAGATCACGCAGCTCGACTTAACGTCGCTGTTAGACGATACCTTCTATAAAGGGGATTCGCATGAAAAAGAAAAGCTACATGAATCCGTTGCCAAAGGTATTCGCTATCACGTCAATAGAATTGAGAGGGTCGCTTTTTCGCCGTGTGGAAACCGCCTCGCCGGTGGGGTATTAAGACAGATCCGCTTCTGGGATGTGCGGACATCTGATGTCGTGATGTCAATCCTTCTACCGAGGGGGTGTTCTCGTCCATTTGCGTTAGCCTTTTCACCGTGCGGTAAGTATCTTGCGTCGGGGTCTTGGTGGTTCGGGACCGATAAAGTCTCGATCCGTTTCTGGGAAGTTGCGACAGGGGAAAATATCACCACGCTTTGGAGTCATCCGACGGATGTTCAAGATCTCGCCTTTTCCCCTGATGGTTGCCTTTTGGCGAGTGGCAGTTATGACGGCACGATCCTTCTTTGGGACATCAGGCCTTATCTACGAGATGAAACTTCATGATGCACTTTCTGTGGGTTTTGCACACCTGACTGAAAACCGATTGCGTTCAGGACTCTCGATTCTCGGTATCTTCATTGGCATTGCGAGTGTTCTCTGCATGATGGCTATCGGCGATGGTGCGAAACTTCTCATCGAAAAAGACATCGAAAAGCTCGGGGGTGCCAACCAAGTCCACTTCAGAACGCGCACTTCTATTTGGAAACGCGGTCGTCTTGTGAAAATTACGACCGAACGTTTCACACTTTCTGACGTAGATGCCATTGTATCAGAATGCCCGGATGTCCTGTTCGTTTTACCCAAAAATGAAAGTTACCGAGTCACGATTACGAGTCAACAGGGTGGACTGTCACGCACTTATGTCGAAGGCGTGACAGCAGACTATGCTGAGGGCATGCATTGGGATGTACAATATGGTCGCTTTTTGACACGAGAGGAGATTGACACCGCAGCCCAGGTATGTGTCCTCGGAGCTGAAGCGGCTATTGATTTATTTGGTACCCTCGCTGCCGTTATGGTTGAGACTGCTGATGTCCTAAAAGACTTTATGATGGCACCCACACAAATGGGAATGCAGATGCACATGCTCGGGGCAATGTTCGCGCCGCATGATAAAATCACCCTCATGGCGATGACAAGCTATCAGCAACGTCACATGGTGATGCAAGGCGCACATCACCACAAAGAAGGACATCATCTCCACCCTGTCGGATCTCATGAAATGTCAAGTGCGGGTATCGGCGATACAAAACTTGAGGCACTCCTCACACTCTGGAAAAAACCGGACCTCACGCTCCTTGGAAACATGGGGGTTTCGCTGCCCACAGGTTCAATTGAACAAACGGGAGAGAACGCGCAGCTCCTGCCCTATTCCATGCAACTCGGCACCGGTTCTTTTCAGGCACACCCAGGCCTCACGATTTTTGGGTATCATAGTAACTGGTCTTACGGCAGTCAACTGCGCGGTGGGTTTCCCCTCCATAGCAACGGCAGTTATTATCGGCACGGAAACACCTTTGCAGCCACCGTATGGGGCGCGCGCCGCATAAACGACTGGCTGAGTTTGAGTGGTAGACTTCTCTTTTCACACGATGGAGATATGCAGGGTCGGCATCCCGACTTAAATCTAAAGCTGAGTCCGAGTCATCGTTCCGACTTCCGTAGTGGAACAACAGTCGCCATTGCGTTTTCAAGCAATCTCATGGTTGCTACGGGGTCGTTGGCAGGTCATCGTCTTGCCGTTGAATGGATGCTACCTGTTTATCAAAACCTCAGTGGCATACAACTGAAAAACAGATGGCGGCTCCTCCTCGGATGGCAATACGCCTTGCATTTGTAGACAGTAACAAAACTGATGAAAACACGCATCCTTCTCTTATGTCTATGTCTTTTTCTCATAGCCGCTGTGCCACGTTTCCTCTCTTTAGAGGCACACTGGGGAAGCGATGAGGCACTGTGGCTGCGTCGGAGTGCACAGTTCATGTCTGCTGTGAAACAAGGTGAGTTCTCCGATACCGTTATTGCGTATCATCCGGGTGTGACGACGCTGTGGCTGGCGGGACTGCGTACATTCTTTACGGAACCTTGCTTGAATGTTGAAAACCTCGCCCGTGCACGTTGGTTTATTGGTGTAGTTGTCTGGGCAGGCATCGGTGTTGCTTGCCTCTTACTTTATCAACTCTTTGGGAAATCGATAGCACTCGTGAGTTTTGCGAGTCTTGCTTTTTCACCTTTCTTTTTAGCACAAACGCGACGAGTCCACACCGACGCACTCGCCACGACTTTTATGCTGCTGACGGTGCTGCTGTTCCTCATCTATTGTCAAAACCGCCAACACCTTCGCTATCTCATCTTTTCGGGTATTGCCTTCGGGTTGGCGCTCATCAGTAAGAGTTACGCAGTGATTCTCTTGCTATGGCTACCGCTATGTTTCTTTTGCTTTCGTTATCAGGAGAAACACGTCTGGAGGACACACATCGCCGAGGGACTCTGTTTCCTCAATTGTGCTGCGATGACCACACTCTTCATCTGGCCCGTTTTCTGGACACTCCCTTTTGGCATCCTCTCTGCCTATCTATTCGTCACCACCTACGCATTAGCCGGGAGGATAAAAAATAAAACACTCTCGCTGAAGAGTTTTTCACTCTGGGCAGGCATCGCGACGCTCGGAGTTACCTGTTTCCGGGCAGGAGACACCCTCGCATACATCATGGATAGAGTCGGTTGGGCAGTAACAACCCCACATGATGTGGAACACTTCTTTTTGGGAAAAGTCGTCAATGACCCGGGAGTCCTTTTCTACCCCCTCGTTCTGAGCATCAAAAGCACTCCGTTGATGCTGCCTCTTGTCCTTGTTGGATGTATCTTCCTGTGGAAACGGCGAAAACACTCAGAAGAAACAATGTCCGAGTTCAAAATAGCACTGACACTTGTTTTGTGTGTGGTCCTTTTCACCGTATGTTTTTCCATAACAGACAAAAAGTTCGCCCGGTATCTGTTACCTGCCTTTCCTATATTGGAGATGCTCGCTGCGATGGGTCTTGTCGAACTTCTTCGATTCGGTGTTTCACATTTCCAGGAGCGAATGCCTTCACTCAAAAACGCACTCATGGGTGTTGCCTATTTCTGTTTCTTTCTTATTAATATCTTGCCTGTTCTCGCGCTTTGCCCGTATTACGGCACCTACTATAACCTCTGCTGGAAGGTGACAGACATCCGAAAAATTATCACCGTGAACGATCCTTCCGGTGTCTATCTCGCTGCAGAATATCTGAATCAAAAACCTGACGCGGCAGAGATACGCGTACACGTCTCATATCTCGGGTCAGCATACTTTCAAAAGTATTTTAAGGGACTGCCCTACCGCCCGGATACAAACGCCATTTCTGATATTGACAGACACCGGGAGATAGATTATGAAGTTGTTTTTATCAGGGATTCGCAAATTGGATGGGTGCCTCAAAGCGGCATCCGGGGTGGAACATTAGAACGTGTGATCACCGTCAACGGTCTGGATCTTGCTTGGATTTATCGAGTCCCCTCGGAGGTCAATTAGATGAAAGTCTGTCTACTCACACACGGATATCCGCGGTATCCTTCAGATACCACCGCACCGTTCATTGAATCCATCGCCGAGACACTTCAAAAACAAGGGATGAGTGTCACTGTGCTAACACCCGATACCCCCAAGTTCGCCCGCACCACAGCGGATCATAGCGTCAACCTAAAGACATACCGCTACTTCTTTCCGCGGCGGTTGCAGCTCCTCGGCTACTCCAACACGCTCGTCAACGATTGCGAATTGAAACGATACGTCTATCTGCTCGCGCCCTTTATGTTCCTATCCGCCATTTTCCATCTGCTCTATTTACATCGCAAGCACCGCTTTGATGTGATTCACGCCCACTGGCTTCTGCCCAACGGGTTTATCGGGGCTATTGCTTCCAAATTGTGTAAAATCCCACTCGTCATTACGCTGCACGGCTCCGACATCTTCGTCTCAAAGCTAAATCCTATCTTCAAAGCCATAGCGAAGTGGACACTTAAACACACTGCGATGGTGACGAGCGTGACACCCACATTTCTGCCTGAACTCGCAGCACTTGGTGTGCCCGAAGAAAGACGGTGCCTCATACCCAACGGCGTGGACCCAGAAGTGTTTCTGCCACCGACACCTAAACAACTAACAGAACTCCAAAATAAACTTTCAATTTCAGAAGGGCAACGCGTTGTTTTTGCTTTAGGGCGCATCGTCTTGAAAAAAGGATTTGACATCCTCATTCAGGCGTTGCCCTCTGTGCGAGAAAAATGCCCGCAGACAACAGTCATCATCGGCGGCGATGGAACCGACTTGACAAGGCTAAAAGCACTCGCAAAAGAAAAAGGCGTTTCGGATATTATCCGATTTCCCGGAACCATCAATCGGTTAGAAATTCCAATATACTTCTACTTATGCGACCTGTTTGTATTACCAGCCGTAGTAGACCCGAAGGGAAACATGGATGGATGTCCAATCGTTATTTTGGAGGCGATGGCTTGTGGAAAACCCGTTGTCTCCTCAGAGATTTCCGGCATACCTATTGTCGTGCAGAACGGCAAAACCGGGTTTCTGGTGGAAGAAAAGAAGCCTGATGCCCTCGCCGCAGCGATTGTCTCGTTGCTAAAGAACCCCGCAAAACGAGAACAGTTTGGCAAAGCAGCACAACAGCGTATCCGACACGAATTAACCTGGACCAAAACTATAGAACAATTTATTGATATTTATCAGAAACATGCCAACTGAAATACATAATGTCCCTCAACTTTCCATAGTAATCCCGGCATACAACGAGGCGGAATCGCTCCCTATTTTGTTAGAGCAGATTCAGGCGGTACTCAAGACGCACGCCTACCACCGCGCCGAGGTGATCTTCATCAACGATGGCAGCACGGATGCAACAGCATCGGTTTTAGACACACTATCGGAAACACAACAAACACAACAGTTTCGGGTGCATGTTATTCATTTCAAGCACAATCAAGGCAAGGCGGAAGCACTCATGGCGGGGTTTGCCGCGGCAACAGGGGACATCGTCATCACTATGGACGCAGACCTCCAAGACGATCCGGGCGAAATACCGAAGTTGATAGAAGTCCTTAATAACAAAAACTACGATGTCGTTTCTGGCTGGAAATACCCGCGCAAAGATCCATTTGAGAAACGGGCGTTTTCTTTCGTTTTCAATCGTGTCACCGCGTTTTCCACAGGTGTGAAACTCCACGACATGAATTGTGGATTCAAGGCTTACCGCGCTGAAGTCGTTAAAGAGCTACATCTCTACGGCGACCTACATCGATATATCCCGATATTAGCACATCAAGCCGGCTATAAAGTCGGCGAAGTAAAAGTCCGTCATCATCCCCGGCGATTCGGAGTCTCTAAATATGGGTTCAAACGGATACCAAAAGGGTTCTTTGACCTTTTCACCGTCCTATTCTTGAAATACCTCAAACGTCCACTCCACGTTTTCGGCACCATTGGTGTAGTCGTCGCTTTTATCGGCATCCTGATCGGGATTTATCTCGCAGTTTTATGGGTAGTGAAAGGAGGGGTCGGCTTCCGTCCGCTCCTTATGCTGTCTGTTTTGATGATAATTTTAGGTATTCAATTCTTCTCGATCGGGTTACTCGGAGAACTCGTTATTGGATTGATCTCCCGACTCGAACGGCGAATAACGTCAAAGCAAACACCCAAACCCACGCCCTCCAAGAGCAAAGGAACACTTCACACATGATCCACTCTCGGCTGCTGCGGTGGGCAAGAATACTACCCGCACTCGCAATTCTCTTTTTCCTCGTCAAGCGATTACACAACCTCCTCACCGCACTTGAAATGGAATCAATAACATTCAAGCCTTTCTGGTTATTAGTATCCCTAACGTTGTTACTTGCCTATTTGGGCACACTCGGTATTCCATGGTCTTTTCTCTACCGAGTAGGAAGCGGAAAATCAGAGAAAACGAGTGAGGTTAAAAATCTCACCAACAAAGAGCAGTATCCTCTCCTATCAGGTTGGGCGTTTTTTCAACTCTCACAACTCGGACGGTATCTGCCGGGGAAAGTCGGGCAGTTTGTAGTGATGTTTTCCTTATCCCACAAGTTCGGAATACAGAAAAAAGGCGCAGTCCTCGCCACCTGCTTCCAACTCGCTTTTCAGTGTGGAGTCGGATGCCTTATCGGATTTCTGGTCTTGCAAAACACAGAGGTCGCCCCGATTTTACACGACTTGCTTGCCGATTTCCAAATATCTGCTAAAACCGCTCTCCTCATCGGAAGCATTGCAGGTGTCGCACTCGGAGCCAGCATCCTCTTTTTCTATAGAAGACACATCAGAGAGATATTCGCCTATCTGAAGCAACAAGATTTCCGGGCCATGTTTTTGACTTCAGGAATATTGCGTCTTATCAGCGGGTATCTCTTGCTTTGGGGGCTTTTAGGCATCGCCTTTTTTCTCTTTATTAAGAGTTTCGCTCCCGTTTCCGCTTCGCAACTCCTCGTCGTAACAGGTACCTATGCCACAGCGTGGACCATCGGAATTCTCAGCGTTATCACACCGGGTGGCTTGGGGGTTCGAGAAGGCATCTTAAGTCTGCTGCTCACAAGCGTACTACCACCCGCAACAGCAACGCTTATCGCTCTTCTCTCACGACTCTGGACCATCACTGCTGAACTCGCAATGACAGGCATCGCTTCTGGACTTTATTGGTGGAAACTCAGAGATTGAAGGCGCATCCGGCGCATTTTTTCAGGTGGGATATTTTGAAACAAGGAGGACGCATGCGAAAACGGATTTCTATCGGTGTTTTTCTGTTTTTCTTAGGGGTGTTGACTTTTTTGCCGCGGCTGTTGTCGCTTGAAGCCCATTGGTCAAGTGATGAGACGCTCTGGATGCAGCGTTCTCTCAAATTTGTTTCAGCCCTCGAAAAAGGAGATTTCGCAGAGACCCTCACCGCGTATCATCCTGGCGTGACAACGACGTGGCTCGGCGGTGCTGCAATTTGGATGGCTTCGGGGAGAGATTCAGGGGCAGAGTGGGCGAAGTCTACGAAGTTTTTATCACCCGAAAACCTGGCTCGGTTGCGATTTCCGATTGCGTGTCTCTCCGGCGTTCTCATTTTGATCGCAGGGGGGCTGGTGTATCGTTTGTTTGGCGGGAGGATCGCCGGCGTTGCGACCCTTTTCTTAGCCATTGCCCCTTTTTTGCTCGCCGAAAGCCGACGGATTCACACGGATGTCTTAACGGCGGAATTCCTCTTTTTAACGGTGCTGCTGTGGCTCTGCTATCTCGAAGATGAAACACCGCGGCCACGCGACCTGTTTTTCTCAGGGATTTGCTTTGGTTTGGCGTGTCTGACGAAAAGCCATGCCGGTGGCTTCCTTCTCTTTCTCCCGTTTCTGCTCTTTTGGTATGTCAAACAACGACGGGTGTCTGGGGCGAAAATGCTCTTGAGTGCTCTGTTTTTTTGTTCGGTGACGGTGTTCACAGTGCTATGCACTTGGCCCTATCTCTGGACATTGACGCTCGGAAATAGATACATATCACCGCTACTGTTTTGGGTCTCTGTCGGTGCCCTGTTCTGGAGTTGGAAAAGACTTTCAACGCACACCTCATTCTCGCGCACAGAACTCATCATTCTCAGCATCGGGCTGTGTCTGATTGCTGGACTCCTCGGCACCGCAGCGAGTTATGTTTTCGAGCGCATGTACAATGCCCTGACGACCGCACATGAATTACCAAAGTTATTTTTAGGAAAGATTCGTTATAATCCAGGTCCCCTTTATTACCCTGTCATGGGCTTTGTTTGGAGCGCACTTCTGACAGTGCCACTCACACTTGTAGCAATATACGGCGCATGGAGGCAAAGGTTTCAGGAGAAAAAAGCATTTCGCATCACGGTAGCACTCCTGCTCTTCGGGGTCTTTTACTGCATCGGGCTGAGTCTCGTCGCCAAGAAAATCGCTCGGTATCTCGTGATTTGCCTCCCCGCGGTGAGCCTCCTCGCGGCAATGGGAGCCACTTACGTCAGCCAACACGTCCGGGAAAAAAAATGGCGTTTTCTTGTACTCGTTGCCATTGTCGTTTTACAAACCGTGCCGGTATTGAGACTCCATCCCTATTATGCCACATATCATTTTCCCCTTTTACCCGCACAGTGGGTTGCGAAAAACACGACGCTCGGGGGCGGTGTCGGGTTGGATGTCGCCGCCTTTTATCTCAATGCCAAACCCGATGCGCAACGCCTACAGGTGCGTGTGAGTCGTTTTAGCGGGCACTTGAATAAGTATTTCGTCGGAAAAATATGGCGGCAAAACACGCGCACGCCTTTACCGCGCAACATTGATTTCGATTATGAGGTCGAATATGTCCGCGACAGACAGATCCAGGGCACGCCTGTCGATGCCATCCCTAAAAACAGCTTACCGCCCTCCGCTTTACAGCTCCGCGAAGATTTTCACCGAGAACTTGAATATGTCGTCCGGCTAAATAGGGTTGACTTTGTTTGGATCTATCGCGTGCTTGACACACGCCAAAACGCCGTTCCAGCGGAAACACAATGAACGGCTCTGAGGAGGTGTTGCTTTTGGGATGGACTTCAGGCAGAGACGTGTATAACAAAACCAAAAGAGACATCAAAACGGTTGTTCTCAGGGCCCTGTCAAAGATCAAAGGGCGCAGCACCGGTGGAAAGATACGTCAAGTGGATAGCCCGACGCGCGTTTTTGTTGAGATTGGGACGGGACAACGTGCCGAGTGGACATATCTTATCCGAGATGATTGGCAGGACATTGCGCGCCGCAAAAGACGAACAGACCGATTGCGGGGGCTTCCGGAGTCATGGCTCTCCGAGCACAGCAATTGGCACGGTTATTTCGTGGAGGCGCATCCGAGTAATTTTTCCGCGCTCGTTGAAAAAACGGTCGCTGATGAGAAACTCCGTCCATTTTTAAACCGACTCACTTTCATCAACGCCGCCATTAGTGGCACTTCACAATTTACAACGATGGGGATGGAAACAGGCGTATTCAAAGAGCTTTTTGTCAATCGGTACACCTTGACAGCGGCACGTTCATTTCATCCGCGCGCCGTTGAGAACACAGTGGATTTTGGTCTATTTACAGTGTCGCTTGAAACTTTGTTCGCTGCCATCGGTCATGAACAAATCGACCTCTTACGGCTGGATGTTGAAGGCGCAGAAGAACCGATTTTAAAAACGTATCCGTTTCATATAAAACCGCTTTTGCTGAGTGTAGAACACCACTCGAAAACTGGTAAAACGCGCGTGAGACACATCTTGGAGAAACACGGCTACCAGATTGATGCACAAAACTCTGAGGAACTCCGAGCCCGTCTCAAGAGAAACTCTCCGTAGAATATCTGTGGAGAATCTCGTCTGTGTGTCATTCTCGCCACCGCTGAGAAGTTTAACACAACCGTAGCCATACGATGAGATGTACCAAGAGCGCGACCAACGTCCAGAAAAGGGAGACGCTGACAATGACGAAGAACCATTGTTTAAGGTATATCAACGTCACGCACTCCAGCGGAGTGCTATGTAAGTAAATAGGTAGCAACTTGCGTTATAGTTACACAAACGAGTGCATAACAGAAGAGGAGTATAATCATCCGGATGATGTTTTGGTTTTGATAGGTACTGAGCCCGAACCCGGAACTGGGTTTCCGATCCCAATATATGAGGAAGTACATAAGGACCACAACATGACTACCAATAATTTAACAACATCCGAGTATCGAAACGTCGGGTGCTACCATTGGAGTTGTCGTTAGAAGCATTGGTGTCAACATAAGAACGTGCATCAATATACGCCTGATGTGTTGTCACGATAGACGCGTATCTGAAGGCACTGAAATACAGAGCAGCGTCCCCTACGTGACGCTGCTTTTTTACCCGGGATGTGGGGTATGTAAATACTTTGTCAAAAGTTTAGGTTGAAAGATGATATACATCTGGGGTCCCCGCTCAGGAATATCGCGAAGATCTCAACATGTTTCAACTGTTCAATCACCGTTTTCATCAACATTCGCTTTCTTAGCAGCAAGATATCTCTGTATTTCACACAACAGTATTTTTTCTTGATCCTACCTCATTCCCATGCTAAACTGATGGCATGAAAGTCTTTATCCAAATTGGGCACGGCATCGTCGGTACCGCTGTTATCTCAGATTTATGCATCTGACAGGCTGGTAGTTTCGGTGAAGCGAGACACACGCTTAGCATCATCGGTGCTATCGCCATCGTCATCGCCAGTCTCTATCTCCTGCGAAGTCGCTGGATCCGATGGGCAATCGCCAAACATAGTTAAAATACCATCAACGACTCGCCTCTCTGGGTTTATGCTTGGTGCTATTCCATTCAGCGTTCCAATCGCTCGTGTGGCACTCATGGCTTACGTTTCTACTGTCCCTGTCGAATTTAGGGACTGGGGTGGCAGTGAGTCTAACGGCTCGCAAGACACGTCAGAATATACCATTATGATTCAAACAAGTTCCGTTTTCAAACTCACCGCCATTCTCCTTTTTTTGAGTGTGTTTCTATTCTTCGGATGTACGGATAAATCCGACGATACTTTAATAGTTTCGTCTGAGGAAACAGAATCCGTTTCTACTCTGGATGCTGTGCCTGTCGCTAACCTTGAAGAAAGAACGTTTTTTAAACTCCGAGCAGCATTCCCAGGACCACTTTTAGATGAGAACCTTAACACACTGCAAACCCTTGTAAACTCCGACATCTACTTAGCGTTTCTCTCTCGCGTTTCCAAGCAGGTAAAGCCCTTTCAAACATTTGATGAGTTCCTTGAAACAACGCCACCAGATGCTGAAAAGAAAATTCGTCCTATTTAAAAAAAACACCTGGCACATCTCGCAATTAACGATCAAGATATAGCAAACTTTCATGAACTTGCTACCGTAGACCAAAGCACGGCTATCCTTATCGATCTCCATGTGCATCCTAAACCACCGCATCTAAGAAAAGCAAAAGCACTTGCACTTAAAAATGCGCCATTTTTCAGATGGCTCCCACCACGAGAAATCGAGCCGCACATACACCAAGCTTTCTGGAAAGCTTATGTAAAGTTTGTCGTAGATGCGAATGAGACAGCAAGAAAAAAAATACAAAACACCTTGCATGAACACGGACAAGACGAAGGATTGATTTGGCTCGCGATCCAAGAACCCAGAATTCTCAGAATTATCCTTAACACTTTTATCGATCCTTTAATCCCTACTGATTTCCTTCGTTGGATAGCTCCTGAAGGACAAGAAAATTAGCCAGAAGTAAATGTTTCCTACCAACCCAATAACTATTCCGAGAAAGCCTCCGTTATGTTTACATCAGTGGCTTTTTACTTGCCTTCACCGCGCCCCTATGCTAAACTGATGGCATGAAAGTCTTTATCCAAATTGGGCACGGTATCGTCGGTGCAGCGGTTATCTCAGGCCTCTGTATATGGCAGGCAGGCAGTTTCGGTGAAGCGAGACACACACTTAGCATCATCGGTGCTATCGCCATCGTTATTGCCAGTCTCTATCTTCTGCGAAGTCGCTGGATCCGGTGGGGCAATCGTCAGACATGGCTGAAATACCATCAACGCCTCGCCTCCTTGGGGTTATGCTTGGTGCTATTCCATTCTGCGTTCCAACCGCTCGCGTGGCACTCATGGCTTACATTCCTACTCGCCTTATCGAATCTGGGGACAGGTATCGCTGTGAGCCTAACCGCACGCAAGGCACGCCGGATTCTGCTCCGATGCCACCTCATCCTTGCACCGATCCTACTCGTCAGCATCGTTTTCCACGGGCAACAAAAACTGGAGCACGACGAATTTTTCCCGCTCACCGAGGTCCATGATGTGCCTTGCGCGAGATGCCATACGTCAGAACCGCTGCTGTTCCATGTCAGTACAACCTTTCCGCAAGAATTGGATACCTCAGACACCGTTCCGGACGACTTGCACTGGTGGTTCTCACAGCATGAACTCAAGGTAAGGCAAACAGCACCCGTCTCAATCCGAGAGACAGGAAACGCATGGACAATCAGAGATAGTGAAAACAACCGTACCTACCACGCGCGCAAAGTAGCAGATCTGATCGCTATCTACGCCGATTCAGACTATCAGAGTTATACCTGCCTCAACTGCCATGTGCACAATACAGAAGAAATTCGTTTAGCACACGAACTTCACGGTGTTACCGATTTTCACAGATGCTTCGTCTGCCACCAGACTGAAATTTCAGGCACAACATACGGACGACAGCGTGTCAATTGGGAATACGACCCGAATTGGTAAATAAAAAACGGCTCGAACACAGGAAAACACCGTGTTCAAGCCGTTCAGTTGTATGTGTAACGAAAAAATTAAGACTTTATCGCCCCGATTTAATGCTACCCCAAGTTGTGGCGAGCTTATCTGCCGGTTCCACGGACAGAAATTCTCCATCCATTACCTCTTTAATTTCATCTTCGGACAGTGCGCGTGCGAAAATATAGTACTCGTCCATCAGTCCATCGTACCAACGATCGTTCTTATGCTGTCCGATCCCGGCTGTGACGTCCCAGTTGTCTGAAAGTTCGCCGTTCCCTTTCGCCTCGTGTGTCATCTTTCCGTCAATGTATGTTTTCACGTCGCCGCTACCACCGTCATAGGTACCGGTGAAATGTACCCACTTTTCAGCGTCGATAACGGGACCGGGGTTGATATTGAATACCTCTGCATTGGCACCATTTCGATGGAACCATCTGAATCCGCCGGGACGGATCTCGGCGTGGAAGAGACCACTCGCGTGGTCGGTTCCGATTGCATCTAAAAGGGTTTGTGGATTAGGTGAACCGCTATGATTGATCCAGACAGCAAGTGTGATACCATCAACCGGTCCGTTTTTGAAATCCGGTCCGTGCATGTCTATCCACGTTTGTGGTTCTAAAACGATGGCTTTATCGAAAACACCATCTTCTCTCACGACTTTTCCTTCAATTTTTCCGTCGTTACCGTGAATGGAACCGTCTTTGACGGTATTGCCATCCTCGTCAAAGCTATAGTAGACAGACAGCGTCGGGTCGCTGAGGTCGGCTTGCGCTGAAACAGCAAAGGCTATTACCATTGCGACAACTACAAAGACCACTTGCAGCTTTCCGATATGTAGATGTGTGAACTTGTAGAACATTTTACGCTCCTTCATTAAGCAAATTATTAAATTATAGTGTGATTCACATAGACGCACATATTACACTTTTCCATTATCATACTATAAAAATTCATTTACCCCCATTTTTCCGTGAGTATAGAATATAGTTGTTATAGGTTGTTGTGTGTGTGAGAAAGTCAATAGGTTGCTAAGCATGTATCGCCTCTGCATCGACAGTCTTCAAGAGCAGTCAGGAGTGCTTGAGAAGTCCAGGTCTCCATCAAGACATCCTTAATGAGGGTAATAACAGCGTGAAGTTTGCGTTGCGTATTGCGATGCTCCGCGACGGGTTGTATAGTTTTCTCGTAACAGAGAAATGTCAGTCCATAAGTCAGACAGGCAATGAACCATAAAAGTGCGATGCGTGCTTTCTCTGGCTTTTTCAAAACGATGTGGCGGAACCCGAAGCGGGTCTTGATGTCTCTGAACCCGTGTTCAATCTGCATTCTACGTTTGTAGCATTGATGGATTTCAGCGTCTTGATAAACATTGGAGATGAGATACATCGGTTCTTTGAAGGCGGGGTCTCTGACGACACAAAGGTTGAGCGGGATCTGGTGTTTTTGATGATAAAGCACGTTTGAATAGCCGCCCCTGTCCATGTCATCAAGTCTCTTTGTGTTCCCTCGGTGGGTGATGCCAACGTTGCGACAGATACGCATGACGAAGGCGATGTGCTTTGACTTGAGAAAGTCAATGACGTATTGTGCACGTGCGAACCCTCGGTCAAAGACGAACAAAGGTTTCTGTTTTTTATTGCCGAGAACGCTGAGTGTCAGGGCATTGACTTTCAGACAGAAGTTCTGAATGAGGGTATTATGACTTTTATAGGTCATGTTTCGGATCTCTTCATCTTCATAAACCAACCAAAAGATAGGTATGGCACGGTTTCTAAAAGGTATAGATGCGACGAGTGCTTTCCATCCGTTAGGGAGGTCGGTCTCATCAACGAGCACATAGAAGTAATCTTGTGTCCTTGGTTTCCAGACCCAGCGACAGACGAAAAGACACCACGCCTCCATGAGGGCATCAAGGGGTAAAGGTGTTTCAAGAAACCGCGGCAACCGTTTTTGTTTCGACTTCTCTTTTTTCACGACGATGGGCAGACGCGCGGCGATGGCGTTGATGCGAAACGTTTTCGCAACAGCGACTGCCAAGATAACGAACAGTAGATTTCGCAGGCTCGTTTTTTTCACATCAACATCCTTGAAAACTTCTGAAAAATGTGTTATCATTTTCTTTGGATGGACCCATTTGGGGGTATATCCGCATTTCATAAAATACCTCCATACATTTTTTACACTTTCTGTAAAAAATTTTGTTTTCTGTATGGAGGTATTTTATCAAAACACCCCTGACTTTCCTATACTTTTTCTTTCAATACCCTTTCAACACAACCCTTAAAAAGAAAATGGGGGTAAATGAATACTATAAAAACGACTTGTGCTAGTTGTTTTCTCGATCCTTTGTGAATCAAGGGTTCGCTCGTTCCCTGATAAAACCCAAAGATGTCGTTCGCGCATAAGCAAACTCCATAAAGACAAAATTAACTAGCACAGCGCGTTATAAAAACGCTTAAAATCAAAGCAGAATTTATGCAAATTGAATCCTGTTAGACAAACGCCCTCAATGCATGCTACCCTATAGGTAACGTATTCACTTACCAAGTAAAACTTCTAAACCAAAGGAGCTAAAACAATGAAACATTCGCTAACAGTCCGATGCTTGTGCTTAATAACGCTTCTCGTCTCCGCGTGCGTTATTGTGCCAGCGTATTCAGCAGATGTAACCGTTGGACTACTCGCCGGCAATAACAAACTCGGTGAGGTAGAAGAAGCCGCTTACGCGTGGGCGGAGGACAACTTCAAAACCACGACACTCCTCGTAGATAAAAGCGGTAAATTCAAAAACGCCAACGGCACCGAGTTGCAACCAGAAGATTTCGCTGTGTTATGGATGTTCTACACAGAAACGAACACACTGCCAGAACCGTTTCTCGCTGCCCCAACCGTGAAGTCAATTCTTGATTACGTAGAGGCGGGTGGCGGTGTATTTCTCTCAGCGTTAGCACTCCGCTATGTCGTCGAGCTCGGTGTTGAAGACGGCGGGGACCCACGGGTTTTTGGACCGCTCGGCAAGGATCCTCCTGAAATCGGCGTACTTCCAACCGCTGATGGCAAAAACCATCCCGTCTTTGAAGGATTTGATACCAGCAAGCCGGTTTTTCTTACCAGTATGGATCAGGCTGGATTTACTTCAGATTTCCATAACTTCGGCGGAACAGATCCGGCTGGTACTATCCTCGGAACGAAAACACGTGGCGGTGGTGCTGGTGGTGGAGAACGTCCTTTTGTTGAATATGAGGTCGGTGACGGAATAATTATCACCCTCGGACACCACAACGGTGTTTACACCGATGCCAAATCGAAAGAGGGAACTAACCTGAGAAACCTCACAGCGAACGTGCTGAATTATCTCGGTGAAAATTCCGAGTTCTTCGCCGTTGAACCGAACGGTAAATTAGCAACGACCTGGGGAGACCTAAAGGCAGCGTCAAAATAACGCACGATCATTTTAAGTAAGTAGAAAAGCCCATGTTTGCAATATTGGATGTCAATCACCTCAATATGCGACCGCATGGGCTTTCTTTTTTGCTCAGTTGACAATTTCCTACGTCCTCTGTATAATGAAGGCGGGAAACTCAAAAGATGTCAAACAAAAACGTCAGCCTCCGCGCTGTACTTCTCGCACTCCTCATCACTATCCCGAACTCCTACTGGCTCATGATTAACTGGGGTCCCAGCGGTTATGGCACAGGTCAGAGTTTCCCTACCGTCTCAACCGTCTATTTCAATGTCATTTTTGTCGTACTGATTTTAATGGCGGTAAACCCGTTGCTCCGTACAATCCGAAAAAATGCAAGTCTCACCGATGCGGAATTGATGGTGGTTTACCTACTGGTATCCATTGCGTCCTCCATCGCGGGACACGACACGCTTCAGATATTATGGCCCCTACTTACTTACCCTATCTGGTTCGCAAGCCCAGAGAATGAATGGGGAGAATTGTTCCATCGACACATGCCAGATTGGCTCACTATCAAAGATCGGGGTGTGCTGGCAACTTTCTATCAAGGCGATTCCTCACTTCACACCGTCCAACACCTACAGCTCTGGATGCCCCCTGTGCTCTGGTGGTCAGCCCTGATTATCGTGCTAACGTGTATGATGCTCTGTATCACGATTCTCATCCGGCACCAGTGGGTAAACCACGAAAAACTCAGCTACCCTGTCATTCAGATTCCGCTGCACCTCACAGAAAACGGTGGACGGACGCTCCTGAGCAATCGGCTATTTTTGTTAGCAGCAATATTGGCAGGTGGAATGAACCTCCTTAACGGACTCCACTTTCTGTTCCCCGTCGTACCGGGTTTAGGCGGAAGTCTCTATAATTTAGGACAGCACTTTCAGACGAAACCGCTGAACGCCATCGGTAGACTGCCTATTGCGGTCTATCCATTTGCGATCGGGATGAGTTTCTTTATACCACTGGAACTTTCGTTTTCTATCTGGTTCTTCTATCTCTTCCATAAAATAAGTCGCGTATGGGGAACGATGGCAGGCATCGGACATCTACCGGGATTCCCATTTCTCGATGCACAATCCTTTGGCGCATGGTTCTGCTTAGGTGTCTCTGCAATATGGCTCACCCGAAAATTCATCGGGCGACAGGTGAAAAACGCCTTCCGAGGTGGTAACGCTGAGCTTAACAGAACAGGGACACCTTCGGCACATATCCGATACGCGATCATCGGCTTGATAGTCGGGAGCATTTTTATCCTTGTTTTCTTCAAAAGTACTGGCACGCCGATCTTCAGTATTCTCGGTTACTTTACGCTCTTCTTTGCGTTAGCGATTGCCATCACGCGCATCCGAGCAGAAGTCGGACCGCCAGCGCACGACGTGCCGTGGCGACCGGATAAAGTGCTTGTATCCTTTCTCGGTACACGTCGTATCGGTGCGGAGGGGTTAACGACGTTCAGTATGTTTCACGGCTTCAACCGCTCCTATCGTTCCCATCCGATGCCGATTATGTTGGAAGGCTTCAAGGTAGCACAGGTTCGCGGGCTGTCGCATAACCGCTTTATTGTCGCCGTTATTTTGGTAATCATCGTCGGAACAATTTCATCGGCGTGGGCGTACTACGCGCAAGGTTATTACTACGGTGGTGCAGTCTATGGCGAGCAAGCACAGTGTCGTTGGACTTACGAGCAGTTGAAGCAGTGGCTCATTAACCCGCAATCCACAGACGTTGGAGCAGTCTCGGCATCCACTGGTGCGATTGCCTTAACAACGCTCTTGATGGTGCTGCGTCGTCGGTTTATCTGGTGGCCCTTCCACCCCGCAGGTTATGCACTTTCGCTGAGTTTCTGGAATACAAGTTGGTATTGGTTCTCAATCTTCTTGTCGTGGGGGATAAAAGCGATTCTCTTTCAGACAGGCGGCTTACGGACCTATCGCCGCGCGATGCCGTTCTTTATCGGTTTGGTCATCGGAGAGTTTTTTGTCGGGGCAATTTGGACACTCATCGGCATCGCTTTAGAACGTCCGATGTATCGGTTTATGTTTTAGAGGTATTTGGTTTTCAGTTGTCAGTTATCAGTCGCCAGTGGTCGGTTTCCATCAGCCATCAGTGAGTGTCGCGACCCGGAGGTCGCTCCTACAAGAAAGAGACATACACTCGTCAACTACCCAAGCCTAAAGACTTGGGCTTGTAAGAGCGTTAAACAACGTTAGCTGTGTTGCTCCCTGCAAGCCTGCGTCTCGTGCTTCGTTCTTGTTTCTCGCTTCACAGAGGGTGGCAACCCACCGCTCTCCACGAAGGGCAGTAGCTGCCCTGAAAAGTATGTTTTGTGCCGCATTGTGGTCTCTATCCATAGCTTTGCCACAATAACCGCAATTAAAGGTTCTTACCGATAAAGATAACTTTTTCGGTGCTTTCTGACCACAGCAAGAGCAGATTTGCGAAGTGTTCTTGGGATCCACTTGGTGGAAGTGCAAACCGTCTCTTTCGGCTATGTCCGCACACCACTTAAAGAAGGTTGCCCAAGAAGCGTCGCTGATGCTTTTGCTGAGGTGTTTGTTCTTTACCATATTAGATATGGATAACGCCTCTGCCACTAATACGGTGTTTTGGTAATGGTGGTAGAGTTTATAGACGAGTTTACCGATAAAATCTTTACGTTTATTTGTTGTGCGTTCTTGGTGTAAGGCAGACGCATGCACGGCTTTCTGCCAGCGGTGACTACCTTTCTGCCGACGCGATTGTGTTTTTTGGTGTTTACGCAGGAGTCCTTCTGCTTTGCGATACCAGCGTGGGTTATCAACCTTTTCGCCTTCAGAAGTCGTCAGATAGTGTGCTGTTCCCATATCTACTGCGATAGCGGCTGTAGGTTCTACTTTCGCGGTATCCTCTATATCGCAAGAGATATGGGCATACCAACCACTTGCTTTCTTGACGAGCGTGACTTCTTTCGGATCGCCTCGCAACGGACGGTGCATGTATATTTTTACTTCACCTAACTTCGGCACTTTCAAACGATCATGCTTCCATGCTGTTTCTCGGATGGGATGCTCGCGAATGCGTATTGTCTGTTTATCAGTATCTTTGGACTTTTTACGAACAACTTTGGTATATTTGCGAAGACTCCATGTCAGAGAACGCACACGCTTTTTATAGCGAGGGTATCCTTGTTTACAGGCATTCTCCTTACAACGTCTACGGAAGTTCGCGAAGGCTTTGTCGGTTCTCCGTAAGGCATGGTTCTGAAAATCTTGTGGCACTCCTTGGAAATCGTCATATTTTTCACGGGCTGCCGTTAGAAGGTCTTGCTGGTCAGAGAGTGATACAAAACGATTTTCAGTTTCTAACGCAACAAGTCTATCATGGCGCGCAGAGTTCTGAAGTTCGCACAAGTGGTCTAACCACTCTAATAAGGTTTGTTCCTGCGTTTGCGTAGGATATATAGGAAACTTAAATGTTAATCTCAGGGTGTATCACGTATCACGTTTTTAACCCCATTACAGTGGGTAGGCAGACACATAACCTTGCGGTTACGCTGTAAATGTCTGCCAACGTGATAATAGAATTATACTACATTTTAGACCAAAAGTCAAATCTTCTTTCAAAGGTTGGGTCTAATTAACGAGGGCGGTTTTTTCCTCCCAAACCTAAAGGATTGGGATTCCAAAACCGATTATTCCCTTGAAAATTTCAAGATACACTGTTAGGATAAAGCAACTTACGTCATCTAAGGAAAACAAAAATGAAACTTAGCTGCCTCCCCGTCTCTCTTTACAACGATATCTTCACAGGAAAAAGCAGTGTCGCCGATTGGATTCAATTCGGCGCAGAATTAGGGTTAGATGCAGTCGATTTTAGTATCAAGTTCTTCCCGAAGCGTGATGCGGAGACGATAAAGCAGACGCGTGCTGCCCTTGAAAAGTACAATATAACCCCGTGCATGCTCGCCTGCTATTCTGATTTCACACATCCGGATCCAGTGCAACGCACCCAAGAATTATCAGATCTGAAGGCGGACATCGCACTGGCGAAAGCGTTAGGAGCAGAATTCATTCGCGTCACAGCAGGGCAAAACCATCCCGGTACCGAACGCGCAGCAGGCGTGCAATGGGTGACAGACGGGTTCCGACATGCTATCGACGCAGCGGAAGAACACGGCATCACGCTCGCCTACGAAAATCACACCAAAGGCGCGCCATGGGATTATTGGGACTTCTCACAACCTACAGAAATTTTCTTAGAGATCTTAGATGCTCTCTCAGACACACCGCTCGGGGTCTGCTTTGACACCGCGAACCCGCTTGTTCTCAGTGAGGATGTCCTCGCACTTCTGGAACAGGTTGTCCACCGCATCGTTGTCGTCCATATCTTCGATATGCGTGAAGTTGGCGTATTTGAGCCTGTTCGCGTCGGCACGGGTGCCTCACCGATCCCGCAAATCTTCTCGCGTATCAGACAAGCAGGTTATGACGGGTGGCTCAGCATCGAAGAAGCCAGCCGCTCAGGACAGGAAGGCTTCACACAATCCATAGCATTTGTTCGAGAAACATGGAAACAGGCATCATCCGCGTGAGGGTTCACTCATCCGTTCCTGTGCTTGGCGCGAGAGTTCGACGAGATGTCCATCGTTTGCCCTGACCTGTTCAAGATGTATCCACCGCTCTGGTGTCGCTGTCCGCACCATCTTCTCGCCATATTTTCTGTCAATCCAGAAACGTGCTGATCCAGCAATATATGCCTGTAGCGCATCTAATTTATCATCAGAATAGCGTTGACAGAGATTCATTGTAAACATCCGCCGACGCGCGCCTCCCCCGAAAGCAGCATGCTTGGTATTATGGTTAAACAAAACCAGATCGCCGGGGGTTGTCTCAAAGATTGTTGCCGGGACATCCTTTCCATGTATCTCCCATAACTCTTGGCTCTTGCCAACTCGCTGAGAGAGCGCATCGGCATAGTTATCGCCTAAGAGATGGCTTCCTGGAATGACGCGGAGCGCGCCAGTGTCGCGCGTCAGGGGATCCAGATAGAACGCAATCTTAATATGCCTCGGATCTTCTAACTTATGACCTCCATCCGAGTGCCATCCGGTACTGCCAACGTAGAAATTGCCATCGCTTCCCATGTAGTTGAAATCATCGCCGAGGAGTGCCTTCGCAATCCCCAAAATTCGCGGGTCATCCAGCAGTGATGACAACTCTTCACTCTGATCAATGAACGGAACGATACAGGAGCGCGCCGTACCTTCGTGCGGTTTACCGTTATGTCCGCCGCCTCTCTCCTCCCAGACGGCTTCAAAAGCGTCCTGGATTGCTGTAATGCGGTCCGCCATCAGTTGCGGAAAACTCAGATAACCAAACGTCTCGAAAAAACTAATCTCTGAATCGGTGACAGTGAAATCGTGCTGATTCATTTCTACACCCTCCAATGTTATACAATGGAACCTACCTTCGTGTTCATATCACCCCAACAAAAAACTTGTCATTGATACGTTATCATAGCATATCTATATTTAATTTTGCAATCCGAACCATAAACGAGAAAATGAATCCGGACTTACGCAAAATTGGAATGCACACTGAGGCATCACCAGCGAGGTTACATGAAGATTAAGGATTTAAACGGGTAATTCTGGGACGTGTGACAAACGGTTTTCGGACGACAAGCAGATCGGTTCGTAGTAGTGCGATTCATCGCACGTCGCGTAACCACAATTACCCAATTTATTTGTTAAACTTCATCAAACCTCGCCAGCAAATGTAATGGGTTTGCGTAAGTCCTATGAATTTAACAATGCCGCCATAATCCTAAAAAGATTTGCTAAACTCACAAATTAATGTTAATATTATTTTAGACTCTCATCCGCTGAAAGGTTATTAATGGCTACCAACGCAAATGTATTTCCTGCCTACCTCGCGCTCTTCAAGGTGACACTACGGCAAATGTTCTGGAGCCGGCGAACCGGACTGATTCTGATAGGATGCGCGTTATCGCTTTTTATCGCTCTCATATTCCGGTTTACGGTGGGAGGTAGGGTAACCGTCAACAGATTCATACCACAGATAACGCTAATCCTGTATGGACTTTTGGTGAACCTATGCGCAATTTTTTACGGGACCGCAATCATCTCCGACGAGATTGACGGTAAAGGATTAACCTATCTTCAGATGCGACCGCTCCGCAAATCGATGATCCTGCTCAGCAAGTTCGCTGCCTACCTCGTTGGTGTCCTCGCTATCATAGCCAGTTCTCACCTAATCTTAACCAGTATTGTCGCGACACACGCAAAACTGGATAAAAACATCCTGTTCCACTTAGGCATGAGCCTGCGCTATACCGCATCAATGGCATTGGCATTGTTAACGTATGGAGCACTTGCTTCCGCATTAGCAGCGAAATTCAAGCACCCAGTGTTATGGGGGTTGTTGTTTGTGATGGGATGGGAACGTATTACCGCAGCACCATTCATGCAGGCGGGGATCAAGAGGCTTTCTATATCACACTACCTTTTTAGTGTATTCCCGCGTTATAAGCTGTCTCGAAGCTTATTAGATGACTTTTTAGGAACATCGCCGCCGCCAGCGTGGGTAGCACTCCTCGTAATTTTTCTCCTAACGGTAGGATTACTGTGGCTCGCCATCAGAATCTTCCGAGAACGAGAATACTTGATGTAAAATGAGTTCTGTTCTGCTTGTAGAAGCGAGCTGTGCTCGCGACTGCCATCAACTACCCACCTTGAGGACCCTTGCAGTCTCACGCGACACAATTAATTCTTCATTCGTAGAGATAACCAGAATCTTAGCACGACTATTATCTGCTGATAGATCAATTTCGCCAGTCGCTTGCTCATTTTTCACCGTATCCAAGTGAATGCCACACCACTCAAGTCCCTCACATATCTTAGCGCGCGTCGTAGCACTTTTCTCTCCGATGCCACCAGCAAAAGCGATCACATCTACGCCACCCAGCGCGGCAATATACGCACCGATATACTTTTTCACACCGTAAACGTAAGTATCCAGTGCCAAACGCGCGTTATCATCGCCTGCTGCGATCGCTGCCTCCACATCGCGCATATCGCCACTCGTGCCAGAGATCCCCTTCAAGCCTGAATCCTCAATCAGCTGACGACGGATTTCATCCGTAGAGAATCCTTCTTTGTCAAGCATATACAATACCGCAAACGCATCTAATTCACCGCAACGGGTAGACTGAATCATCCCGTATTGCGTAGACGTTCCCATCGACGTATCAATAGACTCCCCATCTTTGATAGCACAGAGAGACGAACTCCCACCGAGGTGACACGAGATAATACGTAGCCCTTCTCCGGATTCCCGTCCAAGCAGCTCCGGCACACGTTCAGAGATGTATCGGTGGGAAGCACCATGGTAGCCGTAACGACGGATGTCGTGTTGCTCTACCCAGAAGCGAGGCACCCCGAATTCGGCGGCGTAATCTGGAATCGTCTGGTGGAACCATGTCTCAAAGACAGCGATGAGTGGTGTTGATGGAAGCAGTTTTTGAAAAGCGCGGATTGAAGCGATGTAAGCAGGATTGTGCATCGGTGCAAGTGGCGTGGATGCCTCTAATGCAGCAATTACATCCTCGGTAATCCGTGCTGAACGCCAATAGCCTTTGGCAAGAATAGTTTTGAATCCAACGCCGTCCAACTGCCCTAAGTCTTCAAAACAACCGACCTCTGTATCGGTAATCAGGTTCATCGCGTGCGCGATCGCGGCAGTATGTGTTGGGGCATCGATTTCGCCTTCGCGAGCAGGCTTACCCGGCACGGCATGCGTAAAGGCAGATGGAGAATTACCAATACGTTCCACGCCTCCTTTGACGAGAGAGGTCGTAGTCTCCATATCAATGATTTGGTATTTGAACGAGGTACTCCCTACGTTCGCACAAAGTATATGCATGTGTTTTTTGTCTCTCTTCTCAAGCAAAGATATATTACTGTGATGAGGCGTTGTTGTCCATTTTATTACAAACCTTCAAGGCAGTTTCAACTTCAGCATCTAATTCTTCAGCGGTAACCTCAGCAAAAGGGGAAATTCCAGCCTCAGACATCAAGTCTGAGAGATCCCACCGGGAAATATCAAGGAGTTTTGCGGCTCTACCCGCACTAATATCCCCGTGCCGAAGAAGTTCAAGCACAAAAGCTTCTTTCGCCTTACGTTCTGCATCAGTTTTGTGTTGTAGAAAACTCTCGTCAATTGGAAGTGTGAATGTGAATTGGACTTCAACCTCAGTTTTTGCCATAGAGATTACCTCACGTCCCTGTTTTGCTTTACAAACAATTGTATTTGCATCTAACAAGGAAAAATTTACTTGAACTATCGGCTTAAATCAAGATAGGTGCGGTTCAATTACTTGCTCTACGTCTTTCTCCACAGCAGGATTTACGTTTGTTCCTTCTTTGCACTTGGGCTCAAAACGGCAGTCTGTGCCCGCTATTGGTTCAATCAAGAGCCGACCTCCGAGTGCGTTGAGGATGGTGCCAAGCGTGTCAATCCGCGGTGCTTCGTCGCTGGCCAGAATGTCGGAGAGGGATTCTGGGGCGATTCCGGTTTTCTTGGCGAGTACGGAAATCCCACCCTGCGATTCTACGACGGTCCGCAGTGCCAGCAGCAGCAAAGGCGTGTCACCGTCAACTTGGTATTCTTCAAGTGAGAACTTGAAATACCGAATTGCCGCCTCTTGATCGGCAGCAAACCTTTCAGTTAGATATACATGCCATGTTCTCATACGCTCCATGTTCCCATGACGAGAGCAGTTGTGGCTTCTGTATCAATAATTTAGTTTTTGAATAAGGTAATGCCTATACCAACACAGAGTATATGCATAATAATTATCTCAATACCTTCGCCAAAAAATGGCGAGTTTTATGAGTGTCAACTCAATTTCTGTGAAAAATACAGAAGCATCTCTATCACATCTCACGGGATAAACGCTCCTGGTTCCCCTTGACAAGGGATACAAGGATGACTACTCCTTTTTTAGTGTCTTGCCCCCAAGGAACACTATTCAGGGTGAAGTATTTACACGAGACATTAAAAAATACATCCGCAAACACCAATACCTTCGCCAAAAAAATGGCGAGTTTTATAAATGTCAACTCGTTTTCTGTGAAAAATACAGAGGCATCTTTATCACATTTCAAGGGATAAACGCCCCGGGTTGCCTTTGACAACGGATACAAGGATGAATACACCTCATTTCGTGTCTCGCCCCTCAAGGACCACTGTTCAGGGTGAAATCTTTACACGAGCTATTAAAAAATACTTCTGCAAACACTGGATCTGATTTTTATTGCGAATATCACTAAACATCTGATGCCAATGGGTTGTATTCATTGCCTAAGTCCTGAAATCAAGTCCAGATAATTGGCGAAGGTATTGCAAACACCAGATCTGATTTTTATTGCTAATATCACTAAACATCTGATACCAATGAGTTGTATTCATTGCCCAAGTACTGAAATCAAGTCCAGATAATTGGCGAAGGTATTGATTATCTACGACGAATTGATAAAGAAATCCAGAGTAGTTTGATCATCAGTTTCTGGATCGAATGTGACCAATCCTTCATCTCGTGATGCGCTCAGAAGACGTTTATCGGAACTTACGAGAATCAGATCATCCCCACTTGTCTTTAACTCAATAGATACATCAAGGGCACATTGAAGTAGAATAGCATCTGTGCTGTTGAGGGAGTGTTTTTCAATGAATTCCCATGAGGCAGTTACCTGGTTTTCGGTTGGTAACACAAGTTCAACTTCCGCGCGATAGATAATCTCATCATCTAATAATCGTTTTGCCTGATTGAAGGCTCTCGTCGTAATTTCTCCTCTATTTTTATTGCGTACGATGACAGAAATAATTTCACCGACCCCTTCAAGCAAGCAAAACATATCGTCTAACGGAACATGAGCAAAAAGATGATTGATGGGAGATGTTCCCTCCTCTACAACATACCGTTTGACACACGCGCTTGCATCTAACCAAAAAAAAATCACTCGCTCCGCCTCTCCCGTTCTTCGATGATCGCGCGACTCCCCAGATTATCCTCTGGCTTTACTCCTTCTTCCAATAGAAGTTGTTGAAGTTCTTCTGCCGTTGGGATTTCAATATCGGAATCGGGTTTCCCGAGTGCATTTTCAATTGGCAAACGTAATCTTTCCCTTTGTGCTTGTACGCGAGCCAATCGTACTGCCTTGCGCTCCTCGGGTGTGAGAGACTTCATGAGGGGAACTTGAAGTTTGACTAACTCTTTTTTCACCTCAACTAAATCCCATTCAAGTTGTTCAATTTTTATGATTAGTTCCGTTATAGTGGATATCATAAGACTTACTCCTTCTTCTTTGTTCATTAGGCAGGCTGATATGGAAATTTGTACTTATTACTTTGAAGACTTCTTATGTCCTCTGTGTAAAATTTTATGATAAAACACCCAAGTATTGTGAAATCCTCTTCTTCTGTTACGGTTTGCTCCTCTGAAGACTACAATATTGATTCCAGCATCTTTACATACTTTACATTTACACTTTTTCCAAGGACGCTCATTTAATAATTCTTGATGTCTTTCAGAAAAGTGATTGGCTCATGTAAAAAGTATGTGCTATTGCTTTAATGAAGGCAATAACTACGTGGGTCCCTTCGCACTTATTCTTGACATGAGCCCATCTGTCAATTTATCTCCTGTAACCATCTATATGGATTTTCGACGCGGACTCGGAGTTGGGCGCGGTAGCGTTTCGCTCGTCTTAACATCCGGTCATCGGTTGTGAGAAGAATATCCGCGTTGCCGCTTTCGGCACACGCAATATGCAAGGCATCCAATTTCTTGAATCCTAGGCCTTCAAGTTCTTCACCTCTCAATATTTCTTGGCCACCAACGAAGACGGTTTGATGCCCCAATTGTAGCAAAGTCGTTAAGGAAACACGTTGATCTAAATCAGGGTTCTGGTTAATTTCAAATTGCAGAATGCTGCTAGAAACCCAATGCCAGCGTTTTGCGCGAAAATTCGATAACATTATATTCACAGCCTCTGTTTCCTGGCGAACCCGCCCCTGAGTCTGGCGATCAGAAAGACGGTTTAAGCAGCATGTATCCAGATAAATTTTCATAGACTAAAAAATTTGCATCTGTTTTCCTATTTCGGATGTCTTATCTGGGCTGCCTTGATTTCTTTTTCTGCCTCTTGAATTCCTTCAAGGATTGTTTTCCGGTCAAGTTTATCCAGCCACCGATGGCGTTCAGCCGTATAGTCACCAGTGCCGGGTCTGCGTATTCTGATAAAGCGCATCATTCCGACGGGACCCAGCTGGTCCAAGATAGTGTTAAGCCCCAGCTCATAAAAAGCTATGTCGGACATTTGACTGAGATCTCTATGAGGTACAGGCGGTTTCGTTCTATAAGCCCTATAGATTTTTTTTTCGATCTTTTTCATCTCAGCGTGGGAGAGGGGCTGCCTATTCACTTCGACAGGGTCCTCACACAGTTTACAGATGCAGAGAAACCTTGTTGTTTCATCACGTCCAAGGTGTTCCACGAGTGTTGTGATCCCCAGTTTATAAATCTTAGAGTCGGGCATCTCTAATATATTCATCTACATCTACCTCCCAGAATTGTATCTGCGGCGGATTTTCTAAAGTTGATGTGTAGTTACAGGTAGAAACGTTTTACCTAAGTTTCAACGTTGTTTTCGGTGTAGGTGCACTTTCCAACTGCATAAAGTGAGAAGAATGCTTAGAAAGTGCACCCACAGAAAATTATCCGTTACACAATATCACGCTTTCGGCAACGTGGGCAACGTCAAACGCGGACGTTCACCGAAATCGGGAAGTTCAGGCGGATTCTCCTCCATCTGCCTAAGGAGTTCCTCAATTCCGCGGTCGAGTTGCGGATCGGCATCAGTGATATAATCCTGCGGACGGTAATCTACCTCAATATCGGGGTCTGTGCCGTAGTTCTCAACGCTCCAACCGACATCAACAAACCAGAAAGAATACTCCGGTTGCGTCGTTCCACCTCCATCTACAAACGGATGATGTGGTGAGATACCGATAACGCCACCCCACGTCCGCTTACCGATGAGTAAGCCCAACTCCATCAGTTTGAAGCAATGCGAGAAAATATCGCCATCGGAACCGGCGTTCTCGTTGGTGACGGCAACCATCGGACCCAAGACGGAAGCGTCCGGGTACGGGTGCGGCGTACCCCAGCGCGGCACGTCATATCCAATACGACGGCGCGCCAATTTTTCTAAAAGCAGCTGCGAAACATGCCCACCGCCATTGTAGCGTACATCTACAAGCAGCCCTGGATAACTCACCTCCGCGAGAAAACCGCGGTGAAACTCCGCATACCCACGCCGACCCATGTCAGGAATATGGATATACCCGACTTTACCATCCGTCTTTTCGTGGACGTATCGCCGATTTTGTGATACCCACTCACGATACCGTAGATCTCTTTCACCCCCCAGTACCTTGAGCGTGACGACACGTTTTTCACTATCCTCTGTATTTTGGAATGTCGCTTGAACCTCCTGATTTGCGAGATTCACGAGTAGTTCCCCGGGCGAAACGGTTTCGCTGACAGGTTGTCCGCCGATAGCGAGCAGAATATCACCTTTGCTGATATTAACTCCTGGTGCATTGAGCGATGAATCCTTCGACGCTTCCCAACCATCCCCACGTGGAATGTGCGTGATGCGATAGCCATTGCTTTCCGCATCGTAAGCAAAATCCGCACCGAGAAACCCCTGCGCGTAGTTTGGTGAACTCCGGTAATCGCCACCCATTTCATACGCATGCGAAGTACCAAGCTCACCTTGCATCTCCCACATCAGGTCCGAAAACTCGCCGCGCGTTGCAATCCGATCAAGGATCGGTAGATAGCGTTGATACACATGCTCCCAATCTACACCCGACATATCCTCTGTCCAGAAGAAATCTCGTTGGAGTCGCCACGCCTCGCGATACATCTGGTGCCACTCGGCTGTAGGCACAACAGAGGCTTTGATACGATTGAGGTCAATCCACCCGGTTTGTCGATTCGGGCCGCCTTTACTTTCGGGTTTCTCCGCCTCCACCTTCTTACCAGCCTTGATAACACGCAAACGGTTTCCGGCTACATAGGCGAGCGTCTTCGCGTCACGGGAGAGCCGAAAGCCATCAATACCTGAGACAAGCGTATCCTTCTTCTGCTCCTTGAAGTCGTAGACGTGGAGTGTGCCTCTGGACCCGCCACCACTATCGTCACCGGGCGGTGTGTCTTCTCCCGGAAATGAGGTAAAAATCACTTTGCCTTCGATACCGGCGATCTGTCCGTAACGTCCGCGCGGATAAGGAAAAGCGACGACACGTTGCGAAATGCCTTCCAAATCTATAGTGATCGGTTCAGGTTTAGCCTTCTTCTCAGATTTATCGTCAGCTTCCTTATCCTCCTCGTTTTGCTTTTCCTCACCTTCCTTGTCCTTATCTTCCTTCTCTTCCTCAAGCGGACGGGGTTCTGGAATAAACGGATTCCCTAAAGTCTCCTGCAAGGTTATCAACAAAGGACGCATCGCTGTAGGAAAACCGAGATCGAAGTGGAGTGCATCGTAGACCGGATTGAATTCGCGATAGGAGAGAAAATAGAGATATTTCCCATCTGGATCCCATGCAGGCGCGAAATCGTTGAATTCAGGTTCAGTAATGAGCCATGTCTCACCTGTTTCAATCTTGCAGAGTTTTATTGAGCGGGTCGTCTCTGTTGGTGCGAAACTATAGGCACACCACTTACCATCAGGCGACCAAGCAACATCTCGGACACTATGATAATGCCCCTTGTCGAGCATACGGAGTTCGTGTGTCTCCAAATCGATGTGCAAAAGCTCAAAACGGTGATTGACGAGAAGCAATCGGTTGTTTTCATCGTTTTCAGTTTGTGGAGAGACTGCGAGCTGCCGAACGTGCCCAATATCAAGAGCATCAAGACGGACGATGTCAGCACTGCCATCGCGGGTGTGAATCTCAACGGCTTCCTCGCCTCCAGTATCTGAGATCGTAACGAGCCGTTTACCGTCGTTGAGCCACTGGGTTAAGCGATAGCGTGCCCCGCTACGCGCACCATGCTGCAGGACCGCTCCTTCCCAATTCGCCATTGTAAAGGACTGACCACGGACTGTTAATGCTAATGCATGACCATCGGGTGCTGGTGCAAACTCCTGCAGGTATTCCGATGCCCTGACAAACTTTCGTTGTCGCTGGATGCGTGGACTCCGAAATTCGACATCAACGCTGTTTTCAGTATCGCTCTCAATGTCATAAACAGACAGGTCGGCACCGGCGTGGTAGACGATACGTTTTCCATCTGTTTGCGCTAAACGACAGTAGTAGGTATCCTGATGCGTGTGCCGTTGAATGTCCTCGCCAGTAGGAAGGCAAGAGTAGATATTACCAACGCCTTCGTGGTCAGAAATAAAATAGATACGTCTACCGATCCATATTGGGGTCGTGAAATTGCTATCCACGGGTTTGAGCGGTTGAAATTGCCCGTCCCCCTCAATGTCTATCCAGAGTTGCCCTGCTGTGCCGCCGCGATAGCGTTTCCAGCGCGCGGGTTCCCGCGTCAATCTGCCGATGATAACACCGCCACCATCGCCAAAATCGATGTGATTTGCGGGACCATACGGTAGGAGTTGAGGTTCTCCGCCTTCTGAACAAACTTTCCATATCCACGGATCAAACGCCAAACCCGCACCACTTGAATAGAGAATATCCTTCCCATCAGCATCCCAACCGACAACAGATACATTGCTTCCCTGATAGGTGAGTCGTTTGGCTTCACCGCCGAGGGCAGGCATGACATACACCTCTGAGGGTCCCTCTTCACGCCCTGAAAAAGCGAGCAATTCACCATCCGGTGATAATCGTGGCGAGCCTGCAAGACCGAGATTCGATGTCAGCCGCCTAGCAACACCGCCTTCAACCGGAACTGTCCATAAATCATCTTCACATACAAAAACAATGGTATCCCGACAAATTGTTGGGGATCTATAATATCCTGACATTGACTCCTCCGTATTAGATAGTTACATTTACTGGTGGGGTTTGAAACCGCATCATAAGCACCAATTTAAGAAAAACTGATTGTGGTATCGTGGGTTGGGTAGAACGGACAGTGCCCGAACGCTGACAGACCCAAGAGGACTAACCTTCCGACCATACGCTGGTGCTTGTGCGGATACCCAGTGAAACCCAACGCTTTTGTTGTGAAGTTTCCGCAACTCTGATGGTATGAAGTTGGATTTCACTGGGTTCTTGAGTGTATAGCAGCATTGGATTTGACGTGCGTTTGAAACACCGACATCTACCTTCTCAACACCGTTCTACCCAACCTACGGGAACCCCGTGGAACCCTAAATTGACACCTATGGTGGGTTTGAAACCACACCCATCAGATTTAAACGCAAAGCGGATATAACAGCCTACCCACTTCTCTTTAACCGACCCACGCGTTTTGCATACTTCTCACCGAGATGGAAAACCCAAAACCCAAGAGGGATGAGTAGAACACCGATGATGAGCAGTAAAAACAGATTGCCTACTTGGCTCTCAACCGATGCATTATCGAGCATCGCTGCACGAATGGATTTGAGCGTATAGGTCGCAGGTGAAATTTTGGAAAACGGTTGAAGCCATACCGGTAATACTTCAATTTCATAGTAGACACCGGAGACTAACAACAGCATCGACTGGATAATACCTGTTGCGGCTTGTCCCTTTTCCGGCGAAAGTAACGGAAAAATCGCAGCCATCAGACCGATACCGATAAAAGAGAGGCTCGAAATCGCAACAGTGACCGCCATTGTCAGCCAATTTGCGTTTCTTAAGTCGATGTGCTCACCGAAAAAGAGTGGCATGATAGCCAAAACTAAACCCGTTCTTAACAATCCATATAGAATTGCGAACAGACAAGATCCAATAAGATGCGTGATGCGATAGATCGGTGCCATAAAGGTATATTCGATCGTGCCTTCCCACCGTTCCCATGTAATCGCATCGCTGACCTCGCGCATCATAATTGAGAGGAACCCCCAGATTAATGCGCCAATCACGAGGTAAAGTACATCTTTACTGCTGCCACGTCCTACCATAATCAAGCCGATTGTTAGGGCATTGACAATAGAATAACTGAAAAAGAGGATTTCCCAACTCAGATACCGCTTCAGCAGATTAAAGTTGCGTTCAATGAACGCGTAGGAAACAATGGTCTCGCGTAGAAGACTAAGCATTATTAATCTTCCTCCTCAATCTGCTTGCCAGTCAGCGCAATAAAGACATCTTCCAACGTTACCGGTGCGCCGTTCTCTGATGGCGTACTGGCGATAAGTTCTTCGACTGTCCCCTCCGCGATAAACCGTCCTTTATCAATAATTGCAATCCTATCACACAACCTCTCAGCCTCTACCATATCGTGTGTTGTCAGCACAATGACAGCATTCCGATCTTGACGAATCTCCTCAATAAAGGCTTGCACATCGCGCTTTGACTTCGGATCAAGCCCGGTTGTAGGTTCGTCGAGCAGGAGGAGCATCGGGGTTGTCAGCAGCGCACGTGCGATTGCGACTTTTTGTTGCATGCCGCGCGATAGCTGCTCCATCTCCTCGCCCATCCGATCCGGATCAAAGCCAAGCCTTTCTAAAATCCTTTTTGCTTTCCGCTCGGATTCCGCTGCAGAAATACCGTAGAGGCGGCCGGCGTAAATCAAGTTTTCTGCTGAAGAGAGCCGCTTAAAGAAGGAGGCTTCAACAGAAACACGGTTCATTACCTGTCTCACCTTCAGACTATGTGTTACAACATCATCTCCGAAGACGTGAATACTTCCAGCATCAGGTAGAAGTAACGTCGAAATAAGGCGAATCAGGGTCGATTTCCCTGAACCGTTTGCACCGAGAATCCCGTAGATTTCGCCGATGTTAACCTCCAGAGAAATATCGTCAACCGCTTTGATTACCTCTCTCTCGCGTTTGAAAAGGTTAAGAATCTTTTGATGAAAACGTAGTTTTTTCTTTGTCCGCTTGGTTCGCTGAAAATGTTTCGTTACGCCGCGGACAGCCAAGCCGTGGATGGGGTTTTCCAATTGTTTCCTTTCACTAAACTAAATGTCTCCAGAGGCATTCAGTTCTCCCGCAATTTCGATTTTCCGATCACGGGTGTCTTCTTGTAGGAGCGACCTCCGGCTCGCGACACTCACTTACCGCTGACTGCTGATAACTGAAAACTGAATGCCCTGTGAATATCTCCCAAAACTGTTGACATCCCATGAGCTATTTTATATATTATAGTGTGAGTTACTACAACAATGAGGCTATGAAAATCTCCGTTTTCCGTGTTTTGTGTAATACTCAAACGATTACCTTCGTATAGAAAGACATAACACCGCCTAATACAAAAAAGGCGGAGATACTCTCAACACAAAATAGAAGCCTTGTTTGATAGAGAGTAGGAAAGCAAATATAATAGGAGCACAAAATGAATTCAGAAGCCAAAATTTTGTTAATCCAGAAGGCAGAAGCCCAATTGTCGTCACAAAACTTCTTAATCTTTTGCCCTCCAAACCGAGATAGTCTATTCACAGAGGATGAAATACTTGAACTCACCAGCCCAATTTTAAACCAAGAAATTCCTCATGATCTCTCAAATGTGCAAAAATCGCAGTGGGTTAAGTTACAAATTATTGAATTTCTAGGATACCAAAGACCCACTGGACTAAGAACAAAACAAGCAAGGCAATCCAAGCCTAAGTTTATACATCAGTTGCTTGATATTTTTGTTCAATCAAGCCGCAATCTACAAGTTTGGAACTATGTACCCTACGCAGACATCATTATACCTGGCGAATGGAACGCAGAAAGCGAGTTTCCTTACTGCTACAAAGACTGTCGCTATCTTCTCGTGTTTCACAACTCCGAAGGGTTTATCCTGAAAACCACCCTTGTGAACGGAAACACCCTTGCCGAATGGGACACAACTGGAACCCAGACAATTAAATGGCAAGCTAGTGCTAGACGTAGTTATCGGAATGAAATATCCTCCCAAATTGTTGTTAGTCCAGTTGAAACACTTCACAGCAAAATCAGTACATACATGCAACAACCCTTAGAGAAGAAATCAAGATTTATCGTCCAAGAGTCCCAAAATCCGGAATCTCCTTTGATTAAGCAACCGCCAACTCCCGCATCCTTTTTAACGCACAATGAAATTGCACAAGCCCTTAGAACTTTGGTAGGAACAGAGTTTGCCAATCTAGGAACTGGACAAGAAAGGAACATGGGTCAAACGCTTGAGAAAGAAATTATCAAAGCTCTTGGGTATCAGTCTTATCAACAAACTGACACAGGTGATTACCCTGACCTACTTCACCAATTAATTGAAGTTAAATTCCAGTTCCGAGGCACAATAGATCTCGGTAAACATCTACCAACCGATCCATTGCCAATAAAAGCAACTTGGAATAAATGGGGAATTACTCCCCGAGAAATTCGGTACATTGTTGCTCTCATGGAACAAGATATACATGGCAACTTTATTGTTGATTCCATTGTTATCACGTCTGGAGAAAAGTTTAATGAGTACTTCTCAATCTCTGAGGGAACTAACTTCAAGATTCAAATCCCTGTGCCATTGTCACTTATGCCGTAAGTTTTTTGAACAACAAACCGAAGAGAATTATTAAATTGGTAGAGGTGATACACTAAATCATTGAGACGAGCTTCCAATCTAGGTAACGCCTCTCGATCTGCAGATAAAATCTTTTCAACCTGAGAAACAATCTCGTTCTGCAACGCAAAGCGAAAAATCGACGTTGTACAAACCTCACTGGGAATTGGGACCGGAACAACACCACAAGCCAAAATGTCGTCCTGAATTCTTAAATCACATACATCAGAAATTTGAGGTTTTACTTCCTGCCAAATCGCTTCAAGTTTTGACTCACCTAGATGGCAATTAATGATTGGATAATTTTGGAGATAACTTTTCCAGTAACGATATCGCCGCGCATAGATAAAGGTACTCGCTTTTACCTTATGATAAAAATCTAGTAATTCAGAATTTAGAAGTCCAAGTAAGTAATAACTCTCTCGTCTTGTCTGATTTTTCGGAAAAATTGCAAAACAAGAGGCACCAGACATATAGCCTTGCGTATCTAAAGCAAATGTATTGTGAGTTTTAATATCAGGTGTCACAATTTTAAACGGTCTTTGAAAAATCTCAGGTTTCTGATGAACCCATATCTCATACCATTTCCTACCAGCCTCTATAACATATTGCCTTTTGGAAAGCTTCTCATAATGGGATTTTAAGTAAGTGCCAACACAAGGATAATCATCAAGGTTAGCTGCAACAACCCTGTCCTTCTTCACCAAGTGAGGATAGAGAACATAAGTATCAGATTTTTCTTTGGTGCCAGTCCACTGCACTTTCCATCTCTCGATGTTGCTTGCCTGAATGAAAGGGTAAATCAGGTTCTTTTCAAGTTTGCAATTTTCAATGAAGGTTTCTGTCATTGGGTGAATGAATACGCTATCAGCGGTTGTTTTCAAGCCCGATGTTATCTCGGTGATTTCTCCTAATGAAACAGGTCGATTCACTTCTATTCTAGCGATAACCCTCTGTTCCTCAGGAGATAAGAAATGCCAAGAATCACCATTTTCCGTTGGTTGAATAGATTGAATTACTCGCAGCTCAAAACTCGCCTTACGCACCGGTTTTGACGGAAGGTTTATCTGCTCCTGATAGAAATCTTTGGAAGTATAAGAATGGAAGTGAGTGAAGACATCTTCGACATCTTGATAGTTTTTATCATAGTTAATTTCGCGAAGTAATCCAAAGGGAAATGTTTCGTTCTCGCTTTTATAATTTTCAAGAACAATAATACAAGGAAGCACAGCGGCTCCGAAAACTTTTGTATCAGAGAGATCGAAAAGATGGTTTATGGTAGCCGTTTTAGAAATTACTTTCCTAATGCCTCTCCCCGCATTCGTCGTCATAAATTTATTAGAAGTAATATAACCTAGTTTTCCATTCGGCTTTAGCAGTTGAAGACCTCGTTCAATAAAAAGAGAATAAAGGTCAAACCGCCCTACTGCCGAGTCGAAGGATTTCAGATAAGATTGCTTGGCTCCATTTGTATTTAATCTCTGAATTCTGACATAGGGGGGATTACCAACTACGCAGTCATAGGATCTATCTTTGATTTTCGCGCGTACATCAATGAGCGAATCAGCTTGAACGATTGGGAGACAACCGATTAACGGTAACCGTCCCTGCTCCAATTTCGCCCGAACTAGATATGGAATTAAGAAAGTAAGGTATCCTAATCGAGATAACGTACAAGCAAAAGGATTAACATCTACACCTACAACTCTATCGTGCTCCACTAAATCTGAAATTCCATCACTGACCCATTTATGGTGAACCAAAAAGTCTTGAAAATAACGTTCTAAGGCAGATATGAGAAATGTCCCTGCACCGCACGACGGATCAATGAGTCTCTGAAGAAATAGGGGATTTTCTACATTACCGTTTTGTTGGGGACTATACTCAACCCAATCTAGAATATATTCCACGATTCTCGAATCTGTGTAAAACTCTCCTAATGATTTCCTGAGTTCTGGCGGGAAATAGGTCATATAAAGATCAGAAACTGAATTGCCATTGAGATTCCCAATTTTAGAAAATAGAAGCGGTGTTTTAACTAAATTCCAAACATCAGATGCAACACAACTATCTTTTTTCCACCACCAAGAATACAAACCTCCATCAAATGAGCCTTCGGGAAAAATATCAGTCAAACGAGCGAATTCCGCGCTAACTTTTCGCCCTGGAATATATTGTTGTTCAAACAAGGATGTTTCGAGCAATCCTATATCAACCGCATATTTCAACAACAGTCCTTGAATCCATATGAAAAGGCTTGTCTCCGCGCAAGAAATTAGTCGTCCCGGTTCAACCTCCTTATACTGTTTCCATAGAGATGGAAGTTCTATTGTCTCATCACCAAACCGGTTTTTGATATTTTGATAATCCTCTGGTTGATATGCTTGAGTAAGGTGAAATATCAGATTATCAAACACTTCTTTTTTTATCAGCGGTAAATCACAATTTTGATTCAAAAATGTCTCCTTTGCTTTTCTATTCTCTTTTCTTAGAACAATACCTTCGCCAAAAAAATAGCGAGTTTTATGAGTGTCAACTCAATTTCTGTGAAAAATACAGAAGCATCTCTATCACATCTCAAGGGATAAACGCCCCTGGTTCCCCTTGACAAGGGATACAAGGATGAATACTCCTTGTTTAGTGTCTTGCCCCCAAGGAACACTATTCAGGGTGAAGTATTTACACGAGATATTAAAAAACACATCCGCAAACACCGGATCTGATTTTTATTGCTAATATCACTAAACATCTGAAGCCAATGGGTTGTATTCATTGCCCAAGCACTGAAATCAAGTCCAGATAATTGGCGAAGGTATTGCTTAGAAGCATTTAATATTTCCCCTCATTAAAGTATCGAAAGATAGTTTGCTTTAAAGTTTTTAACGAGTCAAATGTTCTATCATCTCAAAGGTTGGCATTCTAGCCTTGCAGGTTAGGAAAAGACATTCCCTGCTGAGGGTTAAAAATTCTTTGTTATATCTCAATAATGTGATACCACATTCTAGAGCAGAAGTCAACGCTTATTTTTCCATTAGTAATTAAAAAAGGAAACTTAAGATGACGTAAATCAGCGTTGATTTCTCAGAACCGTAAGTTGAATCACTCTGCCTCCAAAACCCTTGACATTTCATCCAGACTTCTATATATTATACCCAAAGTTCATGAAAATTTGGTAATTTATTTTTCGTCTATTCAAAAGTGAGTGGTGTGTTTAAAACAACACCCACACCTCTTATATTGTTAGGGCTTATACAAACACAAGAGCGGAGGAACAATGCCGAAAATCAAAGGTCCAGCTATCTTCCTCGCCCAATTCATGCGGGACGAGGCACCCTATAACACTATGGAAAATATCGGGAAATGGGTCTCAAACTTGGGGTACAAAGGTGTTCAACTCCCCGGCTGGGATGACCGTGTCCTTGACCTTGGAAAAGCCGCCGAATCCAAGACCTATTGCGATGAATTTAAAGGGACGCTTAACGAGATGGGGCTTGAAGCGACGGAAGTAGCGGGCTACCTTGCTGGGCAGGTCTTGGCTGTGCATCCGGCGTATGAAGTCATGTTTGAGGCGTTCCACCCACCCGGCTTGCGCGGAGATGAAAGAACAGCATGGGCAACAGGCGAATTGACGAAATGTATCCACGCTTCGGTGAACATGGGACTCGATGTTATTCCCGTGCTTTCAGGCGGTTTTGCGTGGCACACCGTTTATCCGTGGCCCCAACGTCCCGACGGGATTATTGAAGAGGCGTTCAAGGAACTCGCGGCACGGTGGTCCCCACTGTTGGATCTGGCGCACGATAACGGCCAGGTCTTCGCCTACGAACTCCACCCCGGTTCGGACATTTATGACGGTGCGACATACGAGATGTTCCTCGATTATACGAACGATCATCCGGCTGCCTGTCTCAACTACGATCCGAGCCATTTTCTGCTTCAACAACTCGATTATATTGACTTCATCCGACTTTACGGGGAACGCATTAAAGGATTTCACGTTAAGGATGCCGAATTCCGCCCGACAGGTCGGGTTGGGGTTTACGGTGGCTATCAGTCCTGGGCTGGACGTGCGGCGAGATTTCGCTCGCTCGGCGACGGACAAGTGGATTTCACACAGGTGTTTACACTGCTCACCGAGGCAGGCTACGACAGTTGGGCAGTGCTGGAATGGGAATGCTGCGTCAAAAGTCCAGAACAGGGCGCGGCAGAGGGCGCACCGTTTATCGCCAAACATATCATCGAAACAACCGATGTCGCCTTTGATGACTTTGCGGGCGGCGAGACAGATGTGGCGCGGAACCGAGACATTCTTGGATTGAATTCTTGATATCGTCTACTGTAACAACCAAATTGGAGTAAGGCATCATGGAATCTTGGAAACGGAAATTACGAATGGGCATGGTAGGTGGCGGGCAGGGCGCGTTTATCGGTGGCGTTCACCGGATCGCTGCCACGCTTGACCAGCAAATTGAAGTTGTCGCGGGGTGTTTCTCGCGTGACCCAGAAAACACACAGATCACAGGCACAGAATTGTATCTCGACCGAAACCGCTGCTATAACAGTTACGCAGAGATGGCGGCAGCCGAAGCAATACTCCCCGAAAATGAACGCATCGATTTTGTGAGCATTGTCACGCCAAATATCTCCCACTTTGAGATCACAAAAACTTTTTTGGATGCAGGTTTCCATGTTGTTTGCGATAAACCGATGACTTACAGTCTTGATGAAGCCGAGGCTCTTGTCCAACTCGTCGAAGATTCCGGGCTTGTCTTTGCGCTAACACACAACTACACGGGGCATCCACTCGTGCGGCATGCACGTGCGTTGTTCGCTGAGGGTTCAATGGGACAAATCCGTAAGGTTATCGTCGAATACCTTCAGGATTTCCTAATGGTGCCGCATGAGAAACTCGGGCAAAAGCAAGCTGCATGGCGCGTCGATCCGGCGCAGTCAGGCATCGGCGGCACGATGGGTGATGTCGGCACGCATTGCGTTAACCTGCTCGAATACGTCACCGGCGACCCGATTACCGAACTCTGTGCTGACAAAAGCACCTTCCTTCCCGACAGGGTCCTGGATGAGGATGTCAACGCCTTGCTCCGTTTCAAGGGCGGTGGGAAGGGCGTTTTAAGCATAAGTCAGGTCGCCACCGGAGAGGAAAATGGGCTCACGCTGCGTGTCTACGCCGAACAGGGCGCGGTGAAATGGGCGCAAGAGAATCCGAACTATCTTGAACTCTATCGTTACGGTGAACCGAGGCAAACGCTTACCCGCGGTCAGGGCTACCTTTCCGAGGCAGCGGCAGCAGGCGCACGTATCCCGACTGGACATCCCGAAGGGTACTTGGAGGCATTCGCGACCATTTATGTCGGTGTCGTTGAAGCCATCCGGCGACACATTGACAGCAACCCGATGGAAACCGAGGCTTACGATTTTCCAACAGTCTCTGATGGATTGCGGGGTATGCAGTTCATTTATAAAGCGGTTGAGTCTTGTGAGAATGGCTCGACCTGGGTTTCAATGTAAATAGCCATCAGCCATCAGCAGTCAGAAAAGAGAGGTACAACGCACATGAGATACCTCTTTTAACTGATAACTGACAACTGAAGACCGAGAACGAACAAAAGGAGACAGGCATGCAAGCACCTAACACTGAACCTTTCCGCGTCGGATTTCTGAACGTTGACTCGTATTCGCACATGCCGCTGTGGGCACCGCACATCAATCCACGTGTAGGTGAGAACGACACCCCATTCACAGGGATGCAAATTACGCACTGCTGGGATATTGAATATGAGAAGGCACAAGCGATCGCTGCAACTTACGGTTGCACAGCCGTCAAGAATTTTGATGACATGTTGGGAAAAGTAGATGGTGTGATTTCTGGCGGTTACTATAATCATCCGTGGAACCACATCCTCCATGAACCGTATCTCGAAGCGGGGCTGCCGAATCTCATCAACCGCCCGTTTACGAACTCCCTTGCTAAAGCGGAGCAAATGATTGAACTTGCGCGAAAGCGCGGTGCGACGATCCTTTCACCGTCAAGCCATGAGCACAATGATGCCATCGCGCGCGCCCAAGCGTGGGCAAGCGACAAACAGATCGTCTGCTACACGGCAACCAACTCGTTTGACGACTATCCGACACATGGGATTCACGGGGTCTATATGGTTTGTAAGGCAATTGCGGAAGCCGGAAAGCCAGTTGTGTCAGTCGCGTATCAAGCGGATAGTTGGCACAGTCCTCCGGGTGTCATCACCTTGGAGCATGTTGACGACAACGGACGACAATTTTACGGTACACTTCATCAAGTGAGTGGTTCATGGGGAACAGTGCAAATTCATACACAGGAAGCCTACGGCGGTGAGAATTTTAGAATCCACACTGGCACCGGTTACCCCTACGACAAGACGGAAATCTGGTTGCCAACGATTTGGGCGTTCCAAAACATGGCACTTCACAACGAGATGCCGCAGACTTTTGACCAGCTTCTGCACAAAACGAACGTTTTCCTCGCAGGTTGGAAATCAGTTCTGGAAAACGATGGCAAACCTGTGAAATTAACAGATGTTGCCGAAGAGTGGACAGCACCAGCTGAATTGCCGAATCACCCTGATCACGATACGGTCTCACTGTTCCAGAAGAAATTCGGGGACGGTTCAATATAGAGAATCTGAGATAGTATGTGTAGTTGCACGTGCCTATCGACCAAGTGCCTACATGGAAGGGAGTTGTGTAGTGGTGCAGCATCTGCACCACTACGTTTTAATACGTGTTGGAATACAACAGATCAATCGGTGAAAACCGAGATCTAACGCCGTTCTTTAACACTTCCCCAAGTGGTTGCGAGTTTATCAGCAGGATCTACGGAGAGAGCAGTTAGGTCTTCCATGCTCTGTTTAATATCGGCTTCCGACAAAGCGCGATCCCATACCGTAACCTCATCAATGGCCCCGTTGAACTTTTGACCCGTCGCTCCCCATGAGCCGACCATCGTATCACCTGCTGTCCCAAGGTATTCAATCCCAGCCTTGCCTGCATCCTCTGCCACAGACTTACCATCAATGTAAATCTGTCGGGACTTGCCTTTTACATCCAGCCAGAAAGTGATATGCGCCCACTTGTCGGCTTCAACTGCAGCGGGAGCATCAAGGTCATTGCCATAAAACCCCATACGGACAGTACCATTGTTATAAATACGGTAGTGCAGGCTCGTGTTTGCGGCATTGACCTGTGTCTGTGAGAAAACACACTGTTGGTCACCTCCACTCAACGCGGGTTTAATCCACATAGTCACAGTAAAACTCTTTTCGTTGAGTTCAATATAAGGAGCCTTGACCTCGCCCGCTTGCTCAAACTCTAAGGCTTTTTCAAATTTGCCATCAACCCAATTAGCTTTTCCGACGAGTTCTGCGTCGTTCCCTTGTGGGGAAAGATCTTCTATCGCATCTCCCTTGCCTTCATTGAACGACAAATACAGCAGCAGCTCGTCATCCTTTAGGTCCAAAGCCGTAGCACCGAAGGACATCAGTATCAATCCAGCAAGGATCAAAAAAGATAGTAGTATCCGATACATCATAATAAGTTTCTCCTTTAGGATAGTCGTGAGTGAAGTTTTTTAACCAATTTCATACCTTTTCAGACTAACACAAAAATTCAAAAATGTCAAATTTTTTGACTGTGCAAAATGTTTCTGCTCAAAACTTCCTTGATAACACGTTAGGGTGTCATCAGTTCGATGTAAATAGGCGATTCCAGTGGTGATGAGACTTAGCAACACTATCAGGGTTTGCACGACTCCGAGCGACAAAACCCGGAACGGATGCACGACCTGTCGGCAAACCGATTTGACTGTAGCGCGTATCAACACTCCAACGGACAATGTTAGAGCGATTCGGAAGACCGCGGTGGACAACCCGTTCACTCGTTAGTAAGACATCACCCGCATCCAGTTCAGTAGTGACGATGTCGCCCGGAGGCAATTCCGCATCGCTGATACCTTTTCCACCCGTATGTCCCGGTGTCGGATCTTGGTAGTTGTGTCCAATCAGATCAAAGCGGTGTGAACCTCGGATGACCTGCATGCACCCATTCTCTTCAGTCGCTTTCACTAACGGAAGCCAGACATTCACAACCAATGTTTCGCCTGCTTCTTCGGGTATAAGATACGCCAAATCTTGGTGCCACGGGATGACCGTAATGTCCTGGTTTGGCAATTTGGCACGGTAATTAAACTGCGGATGCGCTAACACCTCCTCACCGATAAGGGACGCGACAACATCAAGGAGTGTAGGCGCAGTTCGGAGTGTGAACATCCCGGCAGTCCGAATCTTCTGGTCGCGGAAAAAGTTGCTCCAAATCCAGTTCGGATCGGAACAGGCACTTGATACCATGCCCAGTCTCGTTTCAAAAGGTGCGTCATCATAAGTATCTGACGGATCAAGGATCCCATGTTTGACCGCCGCCTGAACGCCATCATCAACCCGTTGTGCCAACTCATCAATCAAAGGTTGAAGTGCCTCATTTGGTAGTATGTTCCGGACAAACAGAAAGCCGTCGTCGTGGAATTGCTGTTTCTGCTCAGCTGTGAGCCTGACCTGATTGTGTTGTATAGACATTTTCATTCTCCGATTTGAACCTATGAAACTGGTTGGATCGCAACGGCACTGCCAATTTCACTCGATTTCATTGCTGCATCAAGCATCTGCATTAGCATTACCGCTTGTGAACCGGAATTGAGGGGTGTATCCTTCTCGCGAATTGCTCGGATGAATTCTCGCGCTTGCAGCGTTATGTCATTTGCTTTTTGGGGTGGTAGTTTCACCGGTGTAACCTTAACGCCATCCGGTGTCCCTACCAGCAGCTTTCCGTTCTCAAGTCCCGCCTTCGTACCGTAAAGTTGAAATTCCTGAATTTCGCTTTTGACTAAATTGCTGCCGGCTGCAGGCGCGTGTCGATTTGTCGTATTCATCGAAAATGCGACTGCAAAATGCAGGGTGCATCCGTTCTCAAACCGTACAAATCCACATGCAGCATCATCTGCAGTGTAGGTCTGCTCAGGAGGTGCGAGGTGCGAGAATGTACAGTATAAGCCAGCCATAACCTCTGTCGGACGTGGACAGCCCATCATGAACCATACATTGTCAATCGCGTGAATACCGAGGTCAAGTAGGACACCTCCGCCCTTTGCTTTATCGTGCCGCCATCCGCGGGCAGAACACCATCTTGTGCGTATCCATCGGGTTTCAGCGTAGTACACATCACCGAGTTCACCGGCTTGCACAAGTCTACGACCTTCCATCAACCCGGAGGTGAAACGCGATTGGCGGACAAACATATAGGTTAAGCCCTTGCTTGCAGCAAGTTGCGTCACCGGTATTAACTCCGCTGCATCGTTTGATGGCGGTTTTTCGCAGAGCACATGCATCCCAAGTTTCAATGCCTCCTGCGAAACGGGAGCGTGCATCCACGTGGGAAGTCCAATGCAGACGGCATCTAAATCACACGCATCAAACATCTGCCGATAATCGTCGAAAATACGGACACCTTTAATACCGTTCAAAACTCTTTTCCTACGGTTTGGGTCCGGGTCTGCCAAAGCGACGAGTTGGACATTCGGTTCCGCGGCAAGAACAGCGGTTGTGCTGCCAATCGTCCCCCCAACACCAATGATCCCGACCTTGACTGCATCTTTCATCAATACTCTCCATTTCCACAAATCAACAAATATCCGTCATCATAACAGAGATGCCGACCCCGCGTCCAGAAATACCGCACAATCCGGATGCGTCTGCAAGATAGAGGCAGGGTGCATCGGCGTTATTTCGCCGTGTAAGCAATCTCGAACTGCCTCCGCTTTTCGTTCGTCTGGCACCGTACAAATAATCGTTTGTGCCTTCATAATTTGACGGATAGACATCGAAATGGCTTGGGTCGGCACCTCATCAAGTCCTGTGAACCAACCTTCACCTACCTGTTGAAGACGACACGCCTCATCTAATTCGACGAGAATATACGGATCCTCTGTCTCAAAATCTGCGGGTGGATCGTTGAACGCGAGGTGTCCATTCTCGCCGATACCAACGAGCGCTACGTCAATCTGATGTTGCGATATAATCCGATTGAGCCGATCACATTCGGCTTGTGGTTCATCCGCCTCGCCGTCCAGAAAATGCACCGTTCCGGGATGAACAATGTCCACAAGGCGTTCCCGCAGGTACTTCCGAAAACTGGCGGGATGGGTCTCAGGGATGCCGATGTACTCGTCAAGATGGAACATCGTTGTGTTGTCCCAATCAATTGTTTCATCTGCGGTCAGGGCTGCGAGAAAATCAAATTGTGATGCCCCTGTTGCTACGATGAAACTCGCATGCCCGGTGGCGTTAAGTGCATCACGCAGTTTCGTGCTGGCGACGTGTGCCGCTGCTTCACTCGTTTCGCGTTTGGTTGTCGCTGTAAAAATATTCATTTTGCTAAAATTTTCGTGAAATCCCGCTTCCAACTCGGCGAGAGCGCAGGTAGTTTTCTGGCTTGCGCGATCTTCTCATGATTGTCCCTATCAAAATAACGGAGGTTGACGATCTCCGTGACACTCATCGGTTCCGGTGCGACCTTGATGCGCGCAATCGTATCACCAGCAGTGATTTCGCCTTCTTCAAGTACCCGGAAATAGAAACCGACGCGCCGACTTTCTAAGAACTCTTTGGGAAAATCAGGCAGTCCCATCTTGTATGCCAACTTGAAACAGGGCACGCGCGGTTGCGTAATCTGTAATCTTACTGTCTCACCTATCTGAAAGACATCACCGATGTAAACAGCATCTTCCAACAACCCTTCAACGGTGAGATTCTCACCAAACTGTCCATAAGTCAAGTCGTTTCTACGCAATTCTTGCTGCCAATAGGCATAATGTTCAAACGGATACCCGTAGATGGCTTTATAGGTGCCACCATGCACCCGCAGATCGCCTTGCCCATCACCCTCTATGTTCTTTTCTCTGAGCATGACAGTGCCTGACACCGGCTCTTTGAAAATTCCGGTATGGACGGTCTTTCCGCCGTATTGAATAGGTTTCGGTTTTGAAACGTTTATAGATAAGAGCTTCATATACAACTCAGTATAATAATTTTTTTAAGTTATGTCAAGAAAACATTTCAGCCGGGTGTGTAAAGTTTTTGACCCTAAATCTTCGGAAACACCGAAATCAACATAACGTAGGGGCGAGGGAACCTCGTCCGTCTGTCGTTCTGCCATCCTGAAAATCCTGATTCTGACAACCCGCCGCTAAAATATTTATACACCTTTTAGTCTGATTGTGCTTAAGTTAATAGATTTTTTGCCACTATGCAACCTTTCGCATTTTAAATCGCGTCATTAATATTAACAGCAGTAGGGTGGCATTAAAAAGTTTCGTATGTTTTAATTTTAGAGTCGCTTACAAAACTTGAATTGGAACCGCCCGAAAAGAAAACGCTTGAATTAACGCGATACGAAATCAAAGCCTCGACTTCAGACGGAGAAGAATGACACCTTAATTAGTTCATTCAGGAGAAATTTGATGAAAAACGAAGACGCACAACTCATTAACCGCTTCTTGACAGGCGACGAGACCGCTTTCACCACATTGGTAAAGAAACACCAGAAGAGGGTCCATGCACTGGCTTGGCGGAAAGTTGGCGATTTCCACATCGCCGAAGAACTTACACAGGACACATTCCTCAAGGTGTACCAAAAACTCGGAACATTAAAAAATCCGAATCAGTTTGCGGGATGGCTCTATGTTATTACTGATCGGGTCTGCACTGGTTGGTACCGAAAACAGAAGCCACAGATGAAATCGTTGGAAACCACAACTGGAGAGGAAATCGACGAGTCGTCTTACCACCACTACGAAGATGAACAACGTGAGAATGCCTCCGTTGAATACCGCCGTGGATTCATTAAAAACCTTCTTGAACAACTACCGGAGAGCGAGCGCACAGTTGTGACACTTCACTACCTTGGAGAAATGACGTGCAAAGCGATTAGTGAGTTCTTAGGGGTCTCCCCAAATACAGTTAAGAGCCGCCTCCAACGCGCACGGAACCGTTTAAAGGAGCAAGAAAACATGATTCGCGAAACCCTCGGCAGCGTCCAATTACCTGCCAACTTTACAGAGAACATTATGCGGCAAATCGCCGATATAAAACCGATAGCCCCTACAAGCAGTAAACCTTTAGTACCATGGGCAGCTGCTGCCGCAACTGCGATCTTTATCTTTCTAATAATGGGTGTGGGTTCCGAATACCTTGCCCGTTTTCAGAAGCCCTACACCGTAAACGCACAATCTGAAACCACCGTTGAAATCATTGATGCACCCATCGTCCTTGAAACACAAGCAAAGCCAGATTTACGGAACCAAGCCGGACGTTTTGAAACCGACGGTAAGCGCAGTGGCATCGGGCCGCAAGTCTCAGAACCTTTTGTGCTGGCTGCGGCTACGGAGATAGAGGATGAAAAAATCACGCCAACAAAACAGCAATGGATGCAAGCAAGCGGTCCAGAAGGGGTTTCCATCTTAGGCTTCCTCGCAAGTGCCAAAGGAGATGTCTACGCCGCCTCACCGATCGGCATCTACAGACTGACACCAGACAAGGAAACGTGGACACTCGTCAATGCAAGTGTAACGAATGGACAACTCTATCCGATGCCTATGACAGAACGAGGCGAAACGCTCTATATCGTCTCTGTTAAAGAAGTGCTCTCTTCAAGGGATCGTAGCAAGACATGGAGTGCTCTCGGTAGCCGTCCAAAAGGGAAGGCTATCGGATTGGTAACAACAGACCAAACCCTTTACCTTGCAGTTGAAAAGGGTATCTATCAATCCAAAGACAGCGGTAAACAGTGGACAGACCTTAAAGATGGTTTTAACTTTGACGATGAATCAACAGACGAAAAAATTGCCGCGGTCACATCTATTGGAAATACTGTGTTCGTTCTGACAAACCGAGAACTCTACCGACTTGATTCAGGTACATGGAAAAAATTACCGATAGAGATGCACGCCTCTTTTAACGTCTTCAATTCCTTGGCAGTCTCCGAAAACAACCTCTATGTGGCGGCAAGCTTAGATCTTCTTTCACGGCTCAAGATAAAATCACCCGAAGCTAAGATAGATACCGAAGTCGGAAAAGAGTACTTAGAATTAATCACAAGCGGCGAAATCCACTGGAAGATTTTCCACTCAACCGACTTAGGTAATTCATGGACTGAAATAACACCCAGAAACGTCTCATTCTCTATGCAGCAATCAAGAGACATCAAACTTATGGTTGCCGGTGAGACGCTCTTAGCATTGGGTGGCAACAATGGCATCCGCTCAAGAGATGGCGGACAAACATGGACAGACCTCGGAAAAATTCCGTACACACCCAGTTACACGCCAGCTGTAGCCATTGACGAAAATACTTTTTATGCAGGTAAATATGAAATCTATCGGACAACCGATGGCGGTGAATCGTGGGGACCGTTTATGAAAGGGACGGTGGGAACCGGAATGCGGAATTTAGTCGCGTTCAAAAACGAGCTCTATGTCCACAACGACAGGAAAATTGTCAAATCAACCGACCGTGGCGAGACGTGGACTTCTGTTAACTTCAGAGCCGGTTTGAATGCTCCTCGCGATCCTGATTTTCCCAATCAGAGATTAGTTGTTGCTGATGATGTTCCTTATGGGATTTTCCGTGAAAAATGGCGCCCGCGTTTTTTCGGTTCAACTACAACAATAAAAAACAAATTGCGCATTTTCCATTTGTCTGCTGATGGCAACACACTCATCCCGGTTCAAGGACTCCCCTCCTTTGAATATGAAGACGCTTTCGACACAAAAGATCTATTAGCAGGCGAGGTGACACTCGGGGGACTTGCTGTTAGTGATAAGACGTTCTATATCGAGTACAGGCGAGAACTTTTCAAATGTAAACTCGGCACATGGAAATGGACCAGCACAGGACTCACAGATAACGGAAAGCAACCTCACAACAGTCGTAAAGGGTTTAGGTTGGCTGTTTCAGGCGAAACTGTCTACGTCGGTCAGCGTGAAGGTCAACTCTTTCAATCGTTCGATGGCGGAACCAATTGGAAAGACGTTACACCAAACCTGCCGCTTCAATTTAAACGTTTCAAAGAGATTATTTTTGTAGGGTCAGCGGTTTACGTTTCGACTGACAAAGGGGTCTTGACTTCACAAAACGGTGAACACTGGCGTGTACTAACTGACAATGAAGGCGAACGTCTTATTGTTGCGAGTCTCGCTGTTGATGACACCACAGTTTACGGTGTGTGCAATGCCGGTGCCTATCGTCTGGGTAACAGTGGCAAATGGAAGAAGATCTCCCCAGAAGTTCCTGACGGAATTCGAGAACTCGTCTTCGCCAACGACAGGCTTTACATTATTACCAACCAGCGCGGGATATTTCACATCTCTCTTGGAAATGAAAACGGTTAATACTACCGGACATTATCCTCAAATATGGCGTGGACATGCCACCGCATTTTATACTCCTAATACCAAATTAACTTGATTAGAAGTCTTTTGATCAAGTCAGCATTGCGAGGCACAGGGACCTCGCGCTACAAATGGGGTTAATTTGGTATAAGGAGAAAACAATGATAAAGAAATGTTTACCGTTACCCTGCACAGCGTTAGCACTCCTCATAACGCTTCTATTCGCCTATCTTAGCGTTGCAGAATCCGAACAAGCAGCAAAAACACCTTCATCTGATGCCTTCATTTACCCCCATTTTCTTTTTAAGGGTTGTGTTGAAAGGGTATTGAAAGAAAAAGTATAGGGAAGTCAGGGATGTTGTGATAAAATACCTCCATACAGAACAGAAAATTTTTTACAGAAAGTGTAAAAAACGTATGGAGGTATTTTATGAAATGTGGATATACCCCCAAATGGGTCCATCCAAAGAAAATGATAACACATTTTTCAGAAGTTTTCAAGGATGTTGATGTGAAAAAAACGAGCCTGCGAAACCTACTGTTCGTTATCTTGGCAGTCGCTGTTGCGAAAACGTTTCGCATCAACGCCATCGCCGCGCGTCTGCCCATCGTCGTGAAAAAAGAGAAGTCGAAACAAAAACGGTTGCTGCGGTTTCTTGAAACACCTTTACCCCTTGATGCCCTCATGGAGGCGTGGTGTCTTTTCGTCTGTCGCTGGGTCTGGAAACCAAGGACACAAGATTACTTCTATGTGCTCGTTGATGAGACCGACCTCCCTAACGGATGGAAAGCACTCGTCGCATCTATACCTTTTAGAAACCGTGCCATACCTATCTTTTGGGTGGTTTATGAAGATGAAGAGATCCGAAACATGACCTATAAAAGTCATAATACCCTCATTCAGAACTTCTGTCTGAAAGTCAATGCTCTGACACTCAGCGTTCTCGGAAATAAAAAACAGAAACCCTTGTTCGTCTTTGACCGAGGGTTCGCACGCGCACAATACGTCATTGACTTTCTCAAGTCAAAGCACATCGCCTTCGTCATGCGTATCTGTCGCAACGTTGGCATCACCCACCGAGGGAACACAAAGAAACTTGATGACATGGACAACGGCGGCTATTCAAACGTGCTTTATCATCAAAAACACCAGATCCCGCTCAACCTTTGTGTCGTCAGAGACCCCGCCTTCAAAGAACCGATGTATCTCATCTCAAATGTTTATCAAGACGCTGAAATCCATCAATGCTACAAACGTAGAATGCAAATCGAACACGGGTTCAGAGACATCAAGACCCGCTTCGGGTTCCGACACATCGTTTTGAAAAAGCCACAGAAAGCACGCATCGCACTTCTATGGTTCATTGCCTGTCTGACTTATGGACTGACATTTCTTTGTTATCAGAAAGACATACAACCCGTCGCGGAGCATCGCAATACGCAACGCAAACTTCATGCTGTGATTACCCTCATTAAGGATGTCTTGATGCAGACTTGGACTTCTCAAGCACTCCTGACTTCTATTGAAGATTGTCGATGCAGAGGCGATACACTCTTAGCAACCTATTGACTTTCTTACACATATCACAACCTATAACAACTATAGTCTATACTCACAAAAAAATGGGGGTAAATGAACATCTGATGCCATTTTGAGTGACAGTGTTCTGCACTTAATTCCAGAGAAAACCTTGGGGATTATCTATTGTCCGAACCCGCTTGAATTGGATAATAGGATTAACACGCTGTTCGCAGACCTTTCACCGCAGGCAGGAGCACCAGAGATTCTCGCGCAAATTTTGGCGAGCACTCTTGGGGCTAATTTTGAGAGTTTAGCGGATTTTGAAGCCATCGGATTGGATTTGAACCAAGATTTCGCAATCTTCCTTACCAGTTTGAAGCCGCTGCATCTCTCTGCAGCTATCCATCTAAAAGATATAGAAGCGATTAAGCAGGTGATTGAAGCGGAAACTGGCGGAAGCACCCCGACGCAATATAAAGGCGGCACCTATTGGAACGAAAATGGAGATGGCAGGAGTTTTGCTATCTTGGAAAACACCGTCATTTTCTCACAGCAGCGCAAGGTCTGTAAAGATGTTATTGATACCCAAAATGGGACAATGAAGGCTATCACACAGAACCCAGACTATCAATCTTTCCTTACTGATATTCTTGAAGGCACGGATCAGTTAGGCATCTGCTTTGACGTTGATAACATTACCGCCTCCCTCGATGCTCCACTTGAGGAAGAATGGAAATCAATGATAGACAATCTATTAGATAATTCTCCTGTATACTTGGCAATAGCATCATCCCTTAAAAATATATCGGAAGAACAGATAGCGTTTATCAAGCAGCTACAGTCTGTAAGCGCGAAACTTCAATTGGAGGGGACAGATGTAAAAATCACGCCATCCCTTGAATTTAAAAAGGATAGTGAATTCGTGAACGCCATCCAAGAGGTATCTGACGAATTAACACACCTCGGCGAGCTGCCGAACCGTGCCACTATGAATGCAGCCTTCCAAGGTAGCTCAAAGTTGCTAACTGAGATTAGCACGTCTTGGTTAGACTTTACGCCAAAAGACATCCGAAACAAACAGGAAAAAGAAGATCGACTCCTCGAACAGGTAAAGGATTTTTATGAATCTTTGTCGGACCGATGGAGTGTCTCCGCCAGTTTTGGGGATGGCACATTAACTAATTTTCTGTTCATTTATGAACTGAAAGATGAAAAACGCGCGAAAACCTATTTGGATGAGGTGTTTCTGGAAAAACTTAACTACAAAGAAGCTTACACAGGTCCTTCTACAATGCACAACGGCGTTGAGATCAAAAGTTACATCTTCCCTAACCTCAAAGAAACTTTTGAAGAGACACCTCCTGAAACCTTTGATACGATACCATCCGAATGGCACTGGTATTATGCTTTTACTGAAGGGCAACTCCTTTTTGCAACCGGAACAAATCCAAAATTGATTCAAACAGCCCTTGATAGGAGAGCTGGCAACGGCGAGAAATTTTCTGAACATCCGAGTTATCAGGAACTCATAGAAAGGTTAGGGAGCGACAACAACGTTCTTCTGGCAGTTTCGCCAAGTATAGCGTTTAAAAGCATCTTGCCGTTGATAGAACAAATAGATCCAGATAGCGCAGGGCTAATACAAATGTTTTCAGGCATGCTCATGAACCTACCAGAGCACTACAGCGTCGGTTTTGCCGCCAAAGCACAGGGCAACGGAATTGATGCAAAATTGCTTCTTATCCTCGGTGATCTTAAGCCGCTTATTCAAACGTTCGGAATGATGTTTGGAATGTAGTAGATACAATAGATTCGTTTCTCACTCGTCCACAAATGTCTTGTGGACGAGTTTTTTTATGGATATACTGTTAAAAAATGCGACCTCTTAGAACGCATTGCGATCTCTTGGTGTGTGCTACAACACAAAATTGTACGAACCTACACAGACAGCTGCAGAATTATGCACCCATTTCGCACCTAATTGGCATCATTATAAAGTGATCGGAGGTGATCTCATGAAAAACAGTGATGTTGAACTCGTTCACCGCATTCTTGACGGTGATGATAGTGCCTTCAGTGAACTCGTGAAAAAATATCAAAAGCCGGTTCACGCACTTGTGTGGCGGAAAATAGGCGATTTTCATATCGCCGAGGAGATTACACAGGATACATTCCTGAAGGCGTACCAGAGACTCGCAACGTTGAAGAAGCCGCAGCGTTTTACGAGTTGGCTTTATGTCATAGCCGCTAATAATTGTAGGATGTGGCTCCGCAAAAAGCGTTTACGGACGCAGCCACTTGAGGAAACGAACAGCGCAGAGTTGGAAAAAGCGACGTATTCAGGATATATCATTGAAGAAAACGAGCGGACAATAGCGGAAGCAAAACGCGAAGTCGTGAAACGACTGCTTGCAAACCTCCAAGAAAGTGATCGGACGGTCATTACGCTACATTATTTCGGCGAGATGTCTGCTGCAGAGATTGGCGCGTTTCTGGGTGTGTCCGTGAATACGATTAAGAGTCGGCTTCGCCGGGCACAGGAGCGTTTGAAGCAGGAAGAGCCGATGATAAGAGAGGCTTTGGGCAACTTCCAAATCACGCCGCATCTAACAGAAAACATCATGCGGGAGGTTTCGCGTATGAAACCCGTCGCGCCGTCTGGTGGTAAACCGTTAGTACCGCTGGCAGTCTCTGCCGCAACAGCGATTTTTATTTTTCTAATAATGGGGATCGGTTCTCAATATCTTGCACGCTTTCAGAAACCTTATAACGTAAATGCACAATCCGAAATCACTGTTGACATTATCGACGCACCCATCGTGCTTGATACACAAGCAAAACCCGATTTACGAAATCAAGCCGGACGTTTTGATACCACGGGTAAGAGCCGTGCCGCCGGTCCACAACTTTCAGAACCTGTTACACTTGGTGCAGCGCAGATAGAAAAGGAAACACGTCCGTCAACAAAACAACAGTGGGTACAAGCCAACGGTCCTGAAGAGGGAACAATAATATCAGGTTTAATGGCAAGTTCTAAAGGAGATATCTACGCTGTTTCGCCAGTCGGTGTCTATAGATTGGCACCAGACACCCCTACATGGACGCTCATCAACACCTCTGTACCGATTAAGGGCAGCACACCGATGGTGGAGCGAGACGATACTCTCTATCTCGTCTCTACCAGTGAAGTGCTTGCTTCAATAGATAGAGGCGAGAACTGGAAGTCGCTTGGTGCGCGTCCAAAAGGACATGCTATCGGACTCATAATAACCGACGAAGGGTTATACCTTGCCCTTGACAATCAGGTTTTCCGATCTACGGATGCCGGTAAGCAGTGGATCCCATTAGATGAAAAAATAGAAAACAGAATCGTCCTCGCAATTGCCGCTGTTGAAAACACTGTATTTGTTGGCACTACCCAAGGGCTTTATCGCGTACACTCAGGCACGTGGGAAAAATTGCAAATGGATACCGCCAAAGCTATCCACTGCTTGACAGTCTCTGGGAACGACCTCTACGTCGGGACAGGTCTTGACTATACTCAGTTGGAAACCTCTGATGGCAGAACCGCGTACACAAGAGAACTTATGGGGCAACTTATGGGAAATAACAGTTCAGGTTCATGGGAAATTTTCCACTCCACCGATTTGGGAAATTCATGGACTGAAATCACACCCACAAGCATTTCACCTCTAGAAAAAGTGTCACCGAGCGTTAAAATCTTCGCAATTGATGAGACGCTTTTAGCAATGGGACTGATGAGCACACTCCGCTCAACTGACGGTGGAAAAACATGGATGGACTCCGATTTCGACTTCGACACACTTGACGTGAAATCGATGATGGATTCAACGGCACCCAATATATTTCCTGCTATAGCAGTGAACGAAAATATGCTTTTCAAATCTGGATTTTTCGGGATTACCCGCTCAACTGATGGCGGAAAATCGTGGCACCCATTTATGAAGGGGATAGTGGGCACCCAAATATATAACTTAGTGGCGTTCAAGAATGCTCTCTACACCAGTACTGTCACGTCTATTGCCAGGTCCACTGATGGCGGGGAGTCTTGGAAAGCACTTCGCCTCAATTCCAGTGAACCTACATCAAAAGACGATTTTTGGGTTTCTTCTAAGTTAGCCATTTCTGGCGATATATTTTACGGTATCACACCGAAAAAAGAAAATGAACTGCTCGTTTTCTATCTCTCTGCGAGCGATAGTCTCCTAATCCCTGTCCAAGGGGTTCCGCCTTTCCGAGGTGATCTCCCCATAGAGAAACTAAAGACAGCATCACAGAAAGCACCGAAAGAAAATATAGCAGATAACACTTCTGATGGTGAAGAAAAAACCGATGACTTCACTGATATAGCTCAGCAGATGGACCCAATTGAACAGATAAAAAAACGGAATTAGTCGTTTTGGACTTGGAATTTTTCATTTTTTCAGATTTCACCGCTCATACTTTCGGTGAGAAACTTCGCGAAGATATTTTCATCGCGGTAGTTGTATTTATAGCACGCCTCTGCGAGATACAGGGGCGTGTATTGTGTTGAATAGTGGTGATGCGATCCATACCACGCACGCTTCACAAAAGACCAAAAACCTTCCATTGTGTTCGTATGTATCCCATCAGGCTCCCATTTCTGACTCCGGTTCATCGTTTCATGCTTCATCTCTTTACCGATAGAGTTATAGCCTTTATATTGGTCGGTATAGAGTTCGGCATCGTCTATTTTCACAAACGTCTTGATAAACTCAGCGATTGTGTTACCCTTGACATTCTCAACAAGTTCAGCGACAACTTTCCCGCCTCTTGCGACGGCACCAAGCACGACATCTTTCGCTGTGCCGCGCCCGCGTTTACGGGGTTCGCCAACCTCTTTATCGTAGTCTTTCTTGCGTTTGCCACCGATATAGGTTTCGTCTGCCTCAACAATTCCTTGTAGTAAGACGTTATCCTTCGCCATCTCTGCGCGTATACTCATCATTAGACGCCAACATGTTTTTTGTGGTAACCCCAAATCGCGTGAGAGTTGACAACTTGAGAGGCTTTTCTTCGCATTCGCCATCAACGAGATAGCGAGAAACCATTTCTGAAGCGGTATCTTCGTCCCTTGAAAGAGTGTTCCGTGTGTTGCCTTGAACGAGGATCGGCAATCGTGGCAATTCCAGCGTCCAATACGTCCTATAGCGTGTTCGGTCCGGCGTCTGACGTGTGTAGACTCACAATGTGGACATTCTGGGGATCCCTGCCATCTGAGACGTTCTAAATACGCAATACAAGCCTCTTGCGTTGGAAACATCTCCATAATCTTGATCACATCCATCAGAAAATGCTCCTCTATTATTTTAGGGGTTGCATTTCCTGAGTCAATTCTGATAAAATAATCAGATAAGGGGAATCAAGAAAAGCCACCCGCTTTTTTGGGTTCGATAGGGGACTCACAATCCCCTATTTTCTTATCTATATTGTATCACATAAACCCTTTATTTACAAGGGTTCATCGCGGTTTCTAACAACTTTTTGCAAGTCCAAAACGACTAATTCCGTAAAAAAATATCCGGGTGGATTTGCAGTCAGTGACGAGACGTTCTACGTGGAATATAAGCGAAGGCTTTTCCGATGGAAACGCGGTGAACTTGAATGGTTCAATACTGGATTGCTCGATATGGCAGGACTCCCTGATGATTTTGATAGTCTGAAAGATAATATGGAAGACCTCAAGCTTGCTGTTTTAGGCGAAACTGTCTATGCAGGCAAACGAGATGGTCATCTATTTCGATCGCTTGATGGCGGCAACACTTGGAAAGATTTAACGCCAAATCTGCCACTCCGCTTTGATCGCTTCAACGAGATTGTCTTTGCAGATTCAACCGTGTACGTCGCGACAGACACAGGTGTTTTAACATTGGAAGATGGCGAACACTGGCGCACAATCACCGATAAGGAAAGCGCACACACTATCATAGACCGAATCGCTGTGGCTGGCACGGCGGTTTATGGTGTAGGTGATGGTGGCGCATACCGATTGGATAATCGTGGCGAATGGGAAAAAATCTCGCCAGAAGTGCCAGATAGTATCATTTCTGCCACTATTAATGGTGATAGGCTTTATGTAGCTACTGAACTGCGCGGGATGTTCCACATCTCGCTTGAAAACGAAAACAATTAATGTTCCATGATATTGAAGACACAGGAGGTCTCTCATGAAAAATCGTCTGTTTCCTATTAGTATGGGTTTATGCTTCGTCCTTCTTATTGCAGTGGCGTATTTACGCCCACCAAGTCCTGAAACCGAAGCACCCGTCGAAACGGAATCTGTTCAGGAAAGTGTCAAGCCAACCGATATGCTCCAAACTGAGAACGCAACCCGTTCGCATGGAACTGATGCGACCCCTCAAGCATCTATGCCGAACATAGATAACATAGATATGGAGGCGTACAAAGCGGCACTGCGTTCAAAGGACCCTGAACGCATTAAAGAGGCTTTGGGTCCAGAGATCTCAGCCCGAGTTGAGGCTGGTGTTGAGGCTGGTATAAAATTCATGGAGGAAAAAACGGAAGGTTTAGAGGTAGGCGAATTTCCTGATTTCAATCTCCAAGAATACATGAAGGTTCTCATGGGTGAAGATGCTCCCAAAATTGATTGGGAAAAAATTACACAATCGGGTTTCCGCGAACATTTTCCTGAAGGCGAGCCTGAAGATTATGAAGCGGAAATGGCGGCACGAATTCATGAAATAGTGGCTGCGACACCCGGCGACTTTCAAAAAGTAATGCTTGCTGTTGTGATGGGCCTCGCCAAGGAGCAGGATTTTCAATTCTGGGCACTTGCCAACTTTAAAGGCGAGATGGGTCAACAGATGGACTGGATGACGCAACAAATCCTGGTAGCAGGAGAATTAGAAAATATCCAGTATACTATTCCAGAAGATATGTCTACATTTCTACCAACGCTTACGGAAACTGAAACGCAAGGCACAGGAACGCCGACACCAAAACTGCAAGCCACAACATCTACTACGGAATCAACTCAACCGCCATCCACCCGTCCAAACGAAAACGGCGTGGCTGCAACAGAGAAACCTGAAGCGGCTCTACCTTCACCGATGTCAGTAGAGCGAATCAATTCTATCAGAGAACTCTTATCTCAAGACGGGACAGATGCGGGGGTGTTGCGTCTGCTTGAAACCGATAAGGCGGCAGCAAACTGGCTTCTGGAACGTTTTAACTCACCCACTGAAATAGAAAAATGGCTTTCTAAACAACCGACAGAGGGACCACGATTGAAACCCAATCCGCGCCAAATCCCTCCACAACCTTTACCGCCGGAGGTCCAACCATGAGGCAAAACACAAATGTCCCTTCCATAAAATGCATCACCTTGTTCCTATTGTTTCTCTTTCTCTGCTTCAATAACGCTCTTGAGAGCGCAGAAGAAAATGAATCTGCAGGGGCGACAGAAAATGAATTAGTAGGTGAAATGATGAAGGGAGCGGAAGATGTCATGGCGCACCACAAAAAGCGCGAAAAGGCACTAAAGGCATTAGTTAGCACGCCTTTGACCGAAACACAGCAAGAACTGCTGAGCGAACTCCTTCAGCACACCGGCACGCTGGATGAGACCTTATCCAACACGCCGTACTTGGCTTATCTGAAAACGGAAGTTGGAAAGGAATACACAGATTTTCCTGCTTATGTTGCGGCGATGCCGACCCCGAAGCAGAAAACTGCTATGCTGTTTTCTTTTAAAGAAGCATTACCACCAAAAACAAAAGCAGAGACACTATCGGCTTGCACAGATTACTACTTCAAACTCCGTTTGCTGTTGGTAAAAGAGCCGAACACTCTTGATAACATGAATTCACTTATCGCATTCCAAACCAAACATTTGATGGAACCGCTGATGGCAATCTACCCCCCAGCAGAACTGGTTTCCCACATGTCGGAACTGATGCAGATGGCGATGGTTACCAATCTTAGAGGTCAGATGCATACTGAAGTTTTTCACGACGCGTGGCGCAAGCGTTTAGAAAAATACGGTTCATTGGAAGGATTGCTGCGGTGTGCAATCACAACACCTGCTGAATTTGCCCTCACGCGTTCATTTTTTGAGGACGCAGCAGCATTTGAAAAATGGATTCAGGCACCCTTGAAAACAGAAAAGGAGTCTGACAAGAAAAAAGAACAAATAGACAAATAAATCGGATTTATAGTAAAGCCCGAAAACACATTGACATTTTAGGGAATAATACTTCCCTCTTCTTCGCTGGCGGGGTTTGTAACCCCGCTTTCTGTAGATGTATAGTTAATTGTGGGCTTTACTATAAACTGAACCCATGTTAAAATTAACGTCCAAATCCAGAGTGAATACGTCCATAAACATTACACACCACAGGTGTCAATTTAGTGATTTTTCACGGTATGTAGGAACAGTATCTTTATAGATGCCGCCCCTACGGGGCTTAGGACGCGGTTGCTACAACTTTCTACACAAATGCCGTCCCTACGGGACTAAAGACAATCCTTTATCTCATATTTTATAGACGATAGGATAGATGTTTCTGTTTGCTAACACTTTTCGCATCTCAAGAAACAGGTATATTTTTCTTAAATTTACACCTATGACCCATAAGCATTACACACCTAAGGAGAAATCATAATGATAAAGAAACGTTTACCCTTATGCTGCATCGCATTGACACTCCTAACAACGCTTTTATTCGCCGGTTTTAATGTAGCTGAAGCCGATCTGACAACAGATGCAACGCCGCAAAAATCTGAAACTTCCGCGATTACTGTTCCCAACAGTAGTGTTCTGCATCTCATTCCGGCAAAGACTTTAGGACTCATTTACTGTCCTAACTTGCTTGAATTGGACAGCAGGATTAACTCGTTGGTAGCAGAACTCTCACCTCAAACAGAAGTCCCTGATGTAGTCGCAAAAACTTTGTCAAATGCCTTCAATGCTCAACTTGAGAGCTTAGTCGATTTTGAAGAAGTCGAATTGGATTTGAGCCAAGATTTTGCAATCATCCTCACCAGTTTAAAGCCGATGCAATTCGCCCTACTCGTGCATCTAACAGACCCTGAAGCAATGAAACAGATAATTGGAAAGGTAACGAATGAAGGCGATCTCGCGCAACATAACGATGTAACCTACTGGTACGACAGTGAAGGTGCCGAGAGTTTCACCATTTTGGAGAACATGTTTGTCTTCTCAAAGCATCGCGAGGTTTGTAAAAATATTATTGATACCTATAAAAGAACAAGGCAGTCTATCATACAGAACCCAGATTATGTCTCTTTCCTTACCGATATTTCAGAAGATGACGATCAACTGGCGGTTTACTTTGATGTTGAAACCTTCATTGCTACCCTTGACCAACCGCTTGAGGAAGAATTGGAATCAATTATAGACAACCTTGAAGATGCCGATGAAGATGTCGATATTGCGCCACTCCTTAAAGGTATATCTGAAGGAGGGATCACATTTATCAGGCAGGTGCGATATGCAAATGTCCGATTTCACGTGGACGGAACCGATGTCCAAATCAAGCCGTTCCTGAAATTCAAAAACGGTAGTGAATTTCTGGAAGTTTTTGAAGAGGTATCAGACGAACTGGGTTTCCTTGGTGAACTTCCAGACCGAACTATTATAAATGGTGCTTTTCAAGGGAGTCCAAAATTTCTAACAGAAATAAGCACATCCTGGTTTAGGTTCTTTCCAAAAGGTAATCCAGAAGGGCAAGCCCAGCGAGAAGAACTCCTTGAACAGGTAAAACATTTTTATGAATCTCTGGCAGACCGATGGAGTTTCTCGCTCAGTTTCGGGGATACCCTTTTGCCTCAGTATCTGTTCATTTACGAACTGAAAGATGAAGAAAGCGCGAAAACCTATATGGATGAGACGATTCTTGAAAAACTCAACTATACAGGAGCTTATCCAAGTAAGTCAATAATGCACAACCGTGTTGAAATTAAAAGTTATATCTTTCCTAATTTCAAAGTAGATCTTCCTGCGGAGTTTCCCGAAGCTACCGATTTGATGCCTACCGATTTGATGCCTACGGAATGGCACTGGTATTACGCATTTACCGAAGGTCAACTCCTTTTCACAATGGGAACCAGTCCAGAATCAATTATAATGGCTCTCGATAGGAAAGCAGGGATCGGGAATAGGTTTTCTGAACACTTGAGTTATCAAAAACTCGTTGAGACCTTGGGGACCGACAATAACGTCCTTCTGGCGATTTCCCCAATTGTCGCATTTAAAAGTATGTTGCAGTTGATGGGAGAAACCATTCCATCACTGCAACTGTTTTCAACCTTGATCATGTCTTTACCAGATAACTACAGCCTCGGATTTTCTGCTAAAGCGAAAGGCAATGGTATTGATGCGAACCTGCTCCTTAACCTCGGCGACTTCAAGCAGCTCGCGGAAATGTTTGGGATAATGTCTCAAATGATGCCTCAAATGGGACAGATGCAATAGGCACGTTTTTAACTCGTTCACAAGATACTTGTGGGCGAGTTTTTTTGTGAACACACTGTTGGAAAATTCAATCATCGTCAACAGAAACATCTAATTTAGCGTTAATGCCAATAATTCAAATTCCAAACGGAGGTTGAAACTTCTTCATGATATTCCGTCTATGTCTAATCCTGTTTGTAGTGCTTATGATACCGCTTTCTGTTTTTGCTGAAACGGATGATACCGAAAAAGATAAGAGTCCTAAAACCAAAAGAAGCATCTGGCAGCGAATTCTCCCACGCACAGGCGATATAGAAGGCACCGTCTACCAGCACGATACCGACACACCGTTAGTTGAAGCAGAAGTACGCATCGTTGAAGCGGAGCAGCATCAAAAAACAGGTAAAGATGGAACATTTCTCTTTACCGAAATCCCTGTCGGAACATATACGCTCTCTATATCTCATCCGTCTTATAATACACCCACAAAAATTCCGATTGAGATTCGCGCCGGTGAGACGCTCCGTGGAAAATTTTACCCCGGTGCGGAGGCGCCGTTTGTCAATGCCACCGATAGCGGGGATATTGACGGGCACGTCTACAGTCAAACGACAGGGAAAACTCTCGCTGATGCCGAGGTCCGCTTCATCGAAATCGACGTGTCTGGCAAAACAGATGCCTCGGGAAACTTTCAGTTTATAGGTATCGCCCCTGGCATTTATACCCTATCAATCACCCATGAAACGTCCAAGACCCCTACGACTACAAAAATACACGTAACAGCAGGCGACACCACACAGGTGAAAATATATCTCGGTGCAGCGGTCAGACTCGAAACAGTTGTTGTAGAAGGGCAACGCCTTCCACCGACGATTAGCCGCAAGGAGATTCGAGGCAGTGAGTTGATACGGATTCCGGGGACAGGGCGCGACGCACTCAAGGGTCTAACGACATTGCCGAGCATCGGTATCCCGAACGATCTCTTTGGTATTCTCTATATCCGCGGGAGTGCGCCAGGAGAAACACTCCTCTATCTGGATAGAACTCCGATCGGCTACCCGTTCCACTATGGCGGACTCTTCTCAACCATTAACTCAGATAGCATTGAGGACATCCAGATTTACGCCGGTGGATACGGTGCTGAATTCGGGTTAGATTCACAATCGGTTATTGATATCCATTCGCGCGAGGCGTTGGAAAAGAGGTGGGGAGGTGTGTTTAACCTGAACATTATATCCCCTTCTGGATTTCTTGAAACCAAAATTGGGGACAAAGGTTACGCATCTGTTGCTGGACGATTTACCATCCATAATCTAATACTTGGGCTTTTCTTTGACTGGACCTTTCCTACGTGGTCGGACTATCAACTTAAATTTGCTTATCAACTTACGGAAAAGCATCATCTTACACTCAACGGTTTGGGAGCGACAGACCATTTCGATTTTTCCAATTTTGGATCAGAAGATGACGAAGAAACCGCTGATTTTTCCTTCTATTTCAAAAACGGGTTTGAGGCAGAAGGCATCCATCTCCGTTCCGTTTTCACCAACAGACTTACGTCTCACCTTTCACTGACGCGTTCTCATAGTTTTCTCAATATTCATCTCGGTAGCACCTCAAGCCAAGACGACAAGCCCGAGAATGAAGGATTCATCTATGATGTCAAGGTTAACACCCCGACGTATACGCTTCGCGAAGATGTGTCCTACAAATTAACACCGACACTTCAATTGGAGCCGGGATTCCTTCTCAGTATCAGTCCAGCCGAGAGCCTTACACACACCTCTTCTGCAGAAAACATAGATTTTGATGCTGACGAGGAACCGTCATGGACACAGCAGCCTGACGAATTTAATTACACGTTCCGGCGTGCAGAAGGTTACTTACAGGCGCGCTACGATCCACTATCGTTTCTCTCTGTCGCGTTGGGGGTGCGGTTTGATTATCTCAACCTGACAGAAGAGCTCTCAATTCAGCCGCGCGGGAGCCTCAGCCTCACACTGCCATCGACTACCAAACTTCGGTTCGCTTACGGCAGATACGAACAGAGTCCCTTGGCATATCAGGTGTTAAAGGCAGATGGAAACCGAGCCCTAAAATCAAGTCTGACCGAACATTATATCATGGAGTTAGAACACCAACTTTCGCCACAAACGGAACTCAAGTTCGCGCTTTATTACAAAGACATGCGAAAATTAGTCACGCGATCTGTCAATCTTGAAACACTCTTTGACGATTCAGATGCTGCGGTTACAACAGGTTATTTCAATCAAGGTATCGGGTTTGTGAATGGTGCGGAGATATTCCTGCGACACCGTGTTAGCGAAAAATTCTTTGGATGGCTATCATACACCTATACCCATATAGAGCGACGTGAGACACCGGACGCTATTTATAAGCCGTTTCTCTTTGATAACACACATATTGTCAGCATCGTCGCCAACTACAGTCCAACGACGAAAACAGAGATTGGTGCGAAGTGGCAATATTCCAGTGGTACCACCGCAGTTCCCTTAAGCACCCTCATTACGGTCCAGGACCCTGTGACGGTGGGTATGCATCCACTCATTTCTGATGTTGCAGGTGCGATTTTTCCGACAGAGTTTCCAGCGTATCACCGCTTGGATCTCCGTTTTAGTAAGAAAAGAAAGTGGTGGGGACTCCCTGTGACAGCATATACCGAGATTTTGAATGTCTATAATCGGAAAAATAAAATAAGATTCCGTTTGGCTGATAGACTTCTGGAGGAACTTGAAAGGTTGGAACTTGAGGCGGACACAGAAGAACTGGGTTTGGAAATCAATGAGTATTTTGAGATTCCTCAACTTCGTTTTACTATTTCTGCCGGACTCATCTATGAATTTTGATGCAAGTTCCATGCTTATTAAATGGTTGCAATGCAATTCATACAAATGCTATTATGTAGTTATAGCATGAAGAAAAAGGAGCATGAGATGAAAAAGCCAATATTTTTGATTCTTATCGGTATAGGCGTTCTGCTTCTCGTCGGCGGGATCGTTTTTGTGGTCCCGTGGTTCGGTAAAATGATGGATGAGATGGAACAGATACACGCGCAACAAGCACAACACAGGCGCGCATTGGAAGCGTCCGCCCGCGAATCGCTGACTGAAGACCAAGAAACACTGCTGTCACAACTTCTTGAAGCCACGGGGGAAACAGACACATCTCAAAGTCCAAACAACTTAGAAAGTCTCTTATCAAGCGAACCGTATCTCACCTATTTAAAAACGCAAGAAGGACAGGACTACGAAAACTTTATGGCGTACGTTGACGCAATACCGACAGAAAATATGAGAACCGTTGCGCTTTCCAGAATCAAAGCGACCCTCGGAGCAGATAAAAGCGATGAAGAATTACAAGTGTGGCTGAACTACTACTTTATTGTTCGTGAGTGGGGGACCACAGTTCAGAACCCGCTTGATAACATGAAGGAACTCAACCAGCTCCAGCAGACACACCTAATTGAACCATTGATGGAAAATGATTCCGAAATATCTGGCTTGTCCACTCAAATCGTACAAATCGGTCTGTCTTCTATATTCATGACAGAGGATAATAATGTGTTTCAAGAGGTTTGGCGCGAACGCTTAGAGACACACGGGGAACAAGAGGGACTGCTGCTGTGTGCTGTTGCATCTCCCGGTGAATTCGCGCTTATGCGTTCCTTTTTCGCGGATATGGCAGCATTCCAAACATGGATTCTCACACGTCCTGAACCTGAAGTGCAAAACTCAGAACAATAAAATCTGTTAGAAACTGGCACCCGACGATTCTTGAAAAACGTACTCGGTGCCAGTTTTTTTTGCAGCACACAACTCATCCATACTGGCAAATTCAATGGTTCATGGATACGCTAACATCATTATTTGGATCTCCACATAATTTATTCTATATTTCCCAATTTTAATTGATTTTTTTCAAAGCCTTCGGATTAAACCCCGTAGGCTATTTTTATTGGAGAGAAAAATGGATACCAACAATACACATTCCCCCAACACAGAATCAGAATCCCGTCCGTCTGCAATAAAGACGCTGCGCCGCTTCTTCTTCGTCGCTTGGCACGCCAGCCGATTCGGAGCGATTGCGCAAGCTCTTCTGACACTTGTACACGGGTGCATTCCTATAGGGATCCTCTGGGCAAGTCGGGAACTGGTGAATCTCATCGCTGCGATTCTCGACAAGGAAACGGATCCGAGTTTAGAGACCGCAGCACCATGGGTGATTGCATTGGTTCTTTTGGCAATGTTGCGAAATATAGCAGGCACTTGTGATGGATACCTGCAATGGAAGATGAAAAACCTTATCGGACTCCACCAGCAGCGCGCCTTACTTGAAGCCACGACGCATATCGACTTTGCCGTTTTTGATCAACCGCAGACGTACGATTTGATACAACGGGCGCGACAAGCCTTGGGGCATCGGCTCACTAACCTGCTGCGATTTCTAACGGAGATTGGGCAACTCTGTGTAACACTTGTAGGCTATGGTATCATCCTATGGGTAGCGGATCCGTTGCTCGTACTCGTAGTAGTGTTACCCGCTATACCCTCCGCTTGGCTTAAAGTTAGGGCAGCCGAAGGGAGGTACAGCCACGATTACGAAGCGACACCTGTACGGCGTATGATGGATTACATGCTGAGTCTACTACTGGGCTCCTCTTCTGGACAGGAAGTGCGACTCTATGGGCTTTTCGGGACGCTCTTTGGACGCTGGCAAACGAATCATCAAAAATGGAAGAAAGAATCGCTTGCAAAAATCTGGACGGAAGCGAGGGCATCCATCGGTACAACTATCGCCGAAGTCGTTGCTTATGCAATAGCGATTGGAATTCTCGCTGCGCGTATTGTGGAAGGCAATCTCACGCTTGGGGATTATGTGATTCTTACCGGCACCGCTGCATTCTTCCAAGGTGATCTTGAGGGATTGCTTTCCCAAATACAAAACATACTTGAAGACGTACCCTTGCTTCGTGATTTGCATCTCCTCTTAGAACGCGCCAAAACAACTCGCACACAGTCAGGAACCGAGATATTTCCGCAGCCTCTACAACATGGCGTAGAGGTCAGCAATTTACGCTTCCGATATCGGGGTGCAACTGACGATGTACTACAAGACATAAACTTTCATGTACGTCCCGGTGAGATAATTAGCATCGTAGGTGTTAACGGTGCAGGCAAATCAACACTTATCAAACTACTGCTCGGATTATACCAGCCTGATGATGGAACAATCCGATATGATGACAAAAATATCGCCGCAATTGCCCCGGAACAGATAGCCCTGAACTGTGCCGCCGTTTTCCAAGACTTTGCGAGGTTTCGTAGACCTGTGCGAGAAGAATTGGTGCCAGGTCCACCAAACCTCCATATTGACGACGACGCGCTCTGGCGCGTCATCAATGCGGTTGGCATCGAGGAACGTTTTCAAACCCTTCCGCACGGCTTGGATACTTTCCTTGACCCTTCACTCGGTGAAGAAGGTGAAGGTGCAGAGTTATCTGGTGGAGAATGGCAAAAAGTCGCACTTGCACGGGCTTTAGTCAGAAATCCGCAAGTCCTTGTTCTTGACGAACCGACTGCAGCGTTGGATCCACAGGCTGAAGTCGAACTCTACCAACGTTTCGTTGAACTTGCTGCTGGACGGATGACATTCTTGATTTCACATCGAATCGGATCCGCGCGTCTCGCTGACCGTATCTTGGTATTAGATTCGGGTCGTATTGTTGAAGACGGCACACATGAAGCGTTACTTGCCCGAAATGGGCTCTACGCCAGATTTTTTCAAGCACAAGCACACTGGTACCAATAATACCAAATTAACCCCATTTGTAGCGCGAGGTCCCTGTGCCTCGCAATGCTGACTTGATCAAAAAGATTCTAAGCAAGTTAAGTTGGTATCATACCAAATTAACCCCATTTGTAGCGCGAGGTCCCTGTGCCTCGCAATGCTGACTTGATCAAAAGACTTCTAAGCAAGTTAAGTTGGTATCATACCAAATTAACCCCATTTGTAGCGCGAGGTCCCTGTGCCTCGCAATGCTGACTTGATCAAAAGATTCTAAGCAAGTTAAGTTGGTATCATACCAAATTAACCCCATTTGTAGCGCGAGGTCCCTGTGCCTCGCAATGCTGACTTGATCAAAAGATTCTAAGCAAGTTAAGTTGGTATCATACCAAATTAACCCCATTTGTAGCGCGAGGTCCCTGTGCCTCGCAATGCTGACTTGATCAAAAGATTCTAAGCAAGTTAAGTTGGTATCATACCAAATTAACCCCATTTGTAGCGCGAGGTCCCTGTGCCTCGCAATGCTGACTTGATCAAAAGATTCTAAGCAAGTTAAGTTGGTATAAAAAGCAAAGAGGATTCTGGAATGCAGAACGATAATGGAAAATTGAAGACATGGGGATTGGCTGCCAAAGAAAGTATCATCGCATACTTCCGAACTTTTGCGATCGTCTGGAAGAGTGGTGCACTCGCGCTTGTGGGTATGATGCTTCTCACGTTATCACTTGGTGTCCTGCCCGCCGGTGATTATTTCGTGACGAAGCACTTAGTCAATGCAATTACCGCTGCTATAGGTGATGCTAACTGGTGGCGACAAGTTCTCCCGTGGCTTTTAGGTCTCCTCGGTTTACAAATTTATAGTACGCTTGCAGACCAGTTACGAGAACCGCTGCGCTTCTACGTCCGCGAAAACATTGAAGTTTGGATTAGTGAGGGTATCGTTCGCAAATCCAATACAATGGAGCTGATTGAATTCCAGACACCTGAATTTCAAAACGCGCTTGCGCGCGCTCGCACCATGTCTGGTGTAGAACTTGAAGAAATTGTTTGGTGGATCGTTGACAGCATTCAACAATTAATCAGTGTCATTGCGCTCGGTATCATACTGTGGGGTCTCCATCCATTGTTAGCGTTGCTCCCTACGGTGACCGGTTTAGCTTCTTGGTGGAGTGGTTCACGTTTTGCTGCTGACACCTACGATCTTGATGTCCAACAGACATCAAAACGGCGAGAGCGAGACGCGTTAGAAGGTATTCTAACGGATCGGGGCGCGGGCAAAGAAGTCCGGTTATATCAAGCGCAGGACCTATGGATAGACCGCTGGCAAAGGCTATGGAGAGAATTAATACAGGGACAGCAGGCAATTGAACGTCGCAAAGTTTTTGCACATCTCGCGATCGACATCTCACGCGGTTTGTTGTTCGCTTGTTCACTTATTCTATTATTGCTACAAGTCTTTCGGGGTGGGTTGACCATCGGTGAGTATATCGCCGCTGCTACCGCCATCGTCAGCTTGGACGGCATCTGGAACAGTGTCGCGAGTTATTTTCAGTGGATAGCAGACGATATGCGCCGTTTGTCAGGAGATTTGTACGCGTTTTTGGATCACGATGCAGACACAGCATCCGGGTTGAAAACGCCTCCGACAAGCGGATCCCCGTCGGAATCTTATAAAAATTCGTCTTTGATAGCCACACAAGAACCGTCGTATCTTCAGATAGAAAACGTTTCATTTCTCTATCCAAATGCGCAAGAGCCAGTGCTAAGCCACGTAAACCTCACATTGAAAAAAGGAGAGCGAGTGGCACTCGTTGGACCCAATGGTGCGGGGAAATCCACATTGGCACGCCTACTTCTTGGGCTATACAGTCCGCAAACAGGTGTAATTCGTGTGGAGAATATACCCTTAAATGAAGAAAATCGTCAGGAGTGGTTGAAGCATTGTAGTGCGGTGTTTCAGGATTTCACCTGCTACCACCTCACCGCACGCGAGAATATCATCTTTGGCGACTTAGAACATCCTGAACGTATGGAAACGGCAGCAACCGCAGGAGGTGCAGTTTCCGTTATAGACGGACTTGCCGCAGGTTACGAGACTGTGTTAGGACCCACTTTTGGGGGGCGCGACCTCTCCGGCGGCGAATGGCAACGTATCGCGACAGCAAGGGGTTTTATGCGAGAAACGCCATGGCTGGTGGTTCTTGATGAACCGACTGCTGCACTGGACCCATTAGCCGAACAGGCGATCTATGAACGATTTATTGAACGGAGTGCTGGACGTACATCAATGATAATTTCGCATCGACTGTCTTCAGTCCGCACTTGTGATCGGATTCTTGTCCTTGATAACGGAACAATCATTGAGGACGGGGATCATGAAACGTTATTGGCAAAAGATGGACTTTACGCCAAGTTCTTCAAGGCACAAGCACAATGGTATGTTTAAGGATATGCCTTTCAGCTTGCAATAGACGAGGTGGGAGCTACTACTTCTGCTTAATATTTTCCGCCAAGATTTCAATTAACTCTGCCAATGTCGGGAACTCGTCACGTGCCTCCGGTGGAAGGTCTGCAAGGTGGGTGTCACCGATGAAGCGGTACATATCTGCTGCACCTTTCAAAATATTCGGTGTCAATCCGACGTATGCAAAAGTCGCGGAGATCTCTTCCATCTCACCTATCCAGCGTCTCGCCTTCGGTGGCATACTCGGCAGCCCTCTTTCCATCCGCTCAAAAAGTGCTGATTGACTCAATTGAAACTCTGCTGTGAGTGCATCCGAAACTCCCAATAGAGATGCCGCAGTGAGCAATTCTGTGCAGAGCGCGGTCAACCCTTTTGTCAGGGAGGCATAGCACATCTTAATTGCAGAGGCAAGCCCTATCTCGTCGCCAAGCGTGCGGACATCTAACCCGTAATTGTTGAGTTCGGAGAACGTGTCAAGCTGCGGTCCTGATGCATAGAAACGCGTTGTTCCCGGTGTGCGAGGCGGTGGACCGATGATAGACGCATCAACAAAAGTCCCGCCTGCAGCAGTGATAATATCCCCCAATTCACGAACCGTCTGTGGTGCGATAGCATTGCAGTCGGCATACGTCAGCGTCGTGTCAACCTGTTGCAATGCCTCAGCCACTACTGATGCAGCGGACTTTGCTTGTGCAGGCACCATGATTGAAAGGATAAGGTCGGCTTCAGTAACGAGTTGCGGATACGTCCGGACATCTTCAATACCTGCCTTCTCTGCAAGCGCATGGGTGCGTTGACTCCGATCCTTTAGACACGTGATAACGCGTAAACCGTTCTGACAGAGGACACCGCCAACGGTATGTCCCATATCGCCAGGGCTTAAAATTCCGACAGTGTTGGGCATAGATTGTCTCCCCTTTTTCAAATATGAGCACCAACAGTGTTGAGTGCCTTGAATATTAATATTGCACCGAGTAGGATAACGACAGCGGCACTGAAAATCGGTAAGCGTTGTAACCAGATACCTTCGCCTGTAAAACGCTGAATCAACGGCTTCGCCATCACCATCAGGATGCCGATAGCAACCAACACGGCGGCAAGTCCCAATGAGAAAGCACATAGGATAATCAGACCCCAGGTAAGTTTATTGAGGCTGATAGCAAATAAAAGCCCGATGAGTGCATCGACACACGGTACAATGCCACCGGAGATACCGAGCGATAGCAAACCCCAAAAACCGGTCCGTTCCGGCGGGACATGGCTATGCGTCCGCCCTCCATGACTGTGTGAATGATCATGCCCAGGGTTATGCGCGTGGTCATCATCATGCGGGTGTGCGTGGTCATGCCCGTGATCGTGGTCGTGTGGATGTGAATCATCGTGGTCATGTCCATCGTCGTGTCCGTGCGAATGATCGTGACTGTGTGCGCTGCCGCTATAATACTGTTTCATATTTTTAGTAAGCAGCCACGCGCCAATACCAACAATCAAGACACCAGAGAACAGACTCAACCACGGAACGACATCCTCCGGTGCAAATCCTTGTGCTACCAGCATGACGATTCCGAGTACAATGACGCTGAAAGTGTGTGTAAAGGTAACGACAATCCCAAGGAAAACTGCGTCAATTACCCTGCCTTTAGAACCGACGAGGTAAGCAGCGACTATGGCTTTTCCGTGTCCCGGTGTCAATGCGTGCAAGCCGCCAAGCACGAATGAGATAGCGAGCGCAGCAATTGCAAATCGGAGGGTAAGGGGTTGGGTCATAAACTCCTTTATCCGGTCACCTGAATGTTCATGACCTTCATCCGCAAAAACCGACACGCACACGACAATACCGATAAAAATAATTGTGGCTTGCAATACGCGCTTACAAGCTGCACTACCAAAACAAAGATGTTGAAGCATAAAAAATCCAATTGTTCTCAATAACGCACCGGTCTCATCAGAAACCGATGATCTGACCATCGGTCAGATCATAGCGACATCCAATAATTAAAAAATCAAAACTTATTAAATCCTCGCGAATTTTTGGAAACGCCTATCCGCAACGACCTCGCTGACATAGATGTCTCCGCTTGAATCAATCCAAATGCCGTGCGGCGAATCGCTGAATTGTCCGGGAGCATCACCCTTCTCACCCCACCGTCCGATAACCTCTCCATCAAGTGTCATGATGCTAATGCGTTGGCCACCTTCGGCAATGTGAATGATATTATCGCTATCAATGAAGAGATCGTTCGGGGAACGGAGGTCTGTCCACTCGGTCAGGTATTCACCACTGTTATTAAAGATCTGACAGCGCAGGTTCCCACGGTCAAGAATATAGACGCGGTCGTTATGGTCTACAGTAACATCGTGTGGCAGATTAAATTCACTGGGTCCTGTGCCGGGTGCCCCCCACGAAACGATCACTTCCCCCTCGGCAGTCATCCGGTGTACCCGTGATTGTCCATAGCCATCAGAGACGTACATCTCCCCAGATACAGAGAGGACAGCGCGTGTCGGCTGGTTAAAGGGAGTTCCCGGTGCACCCGGTTGATCGACAGTCCCAAACGTCTGCAATAATTCCCCATCAAGCGAGAACTTTCGCACCGTATGATCAACGGTATCGGTGGTATAGATCTCATCATCTGGACTCATCCAGATGCCGTGAGGTTTCTGGAAGATATCCTTACCCCATTCGGTAACGAATGTGCCATCAGCCTCGAAAATCAGCATAGCGGGTTGTGGGCTACGGTTGTAGACATAGACGCGATCGTTTGAATCACACGCCACGCCGGAAACGAGTCCAAGTTGGGGTATCATGCCCCATCCTTCAACGACTTCATACTGATAATTCCCTGTTCCAAAAGTTGCCATGGTAATGCCTCCTGTTAATTACTGACGTTTACGTACTTAGCAACAATAGACTTCAGAATCTGGACGATGCATTCTGCTTCCCAAACGCCGTCGTATCTGGGCGAAAATTCAATGTGGAGGGTCGGTTTTTCGGTTTCAATGTCACCAACGACTCCACGCACAAATGTCCAATCGTCAGTGATAGTGTAGCATCCAAAAATTTCTTGTTCAGTGTTAGGGCTATTTTCCCAATTGAGCCATGCGGCGGCGAGCATTTCGCCATAGAGCTGGAATTGGGGGTTGGGTGCATTGATGCCGCGTTTTGCCTCATGCACAATGAGATAAGGCGGTTCAATTCTACCGCCAACGGAGGGAGCAAGTGCGCCATCAGCTTCGCCTTCAAGTTCAAAAGCGGGGTACGTGGCTTTGAGAGGGACACTTGCCCAGGCTTGAACTTGTCCCTGTTCTGCCAAACGTAACAACGGATAGATCGCCCGTCCCCAAATTGTAGCTTCGTTCATAATTGGTAGATGGGACCGGTGCCTGTCTGACTTGAAGTACTCAAGTAGTATCCTCTCTTCTGGTGTCAGGGACATCTGCATTTTCCCCCATGCTTCCAAGTCCCCATCTGCTTCGTGTAGGGTGACAAGTGCGTTAAGCGTCTCTTCGGTGAGTTGTGAGAAAGCATACGTGCACATAATTCAAAACCTCCTTCCCAAGTTAAAAGACCCCGTTTATGAACAAAGCGGCGCGTGTGAACTTCGCTTTCTGAAACCCGGTCGCATAGAGGACATTCGTCTCGTCAATATACGTGTATCTGTTCTCACCGAAAAAGTGTGTAATTTCAAAATTCAAGCGGAATGTACGACTTAAATCGTAATGGACACCTGCCCCCCAGTCGGAGAGATCCGCGTTGAAATCAAAGAGGCGATAGTTGGCTGGATTAAGGGCATCGTTGACGAAATCAAGGCGTATGAGGCTGAAATACGCATAAGCCCGCGCCTCTCGATAATTATAGAGGCTATGGTCGCGTATCCATGTAAAATCGATCTGGATTCGATCGTCCCAAGAGTTTTCAGTTGCCCTATCGTCTTGATTGAAACTCCCGCGAAAATCTTCAAAATCCCTTGCGCGATAATAACTCGTATCGGTCATTCGGACGTAAGTGAGCCGATTGGAAAGCGCAAGACGAAACGACTCGTTCAGATCATAAGAGAGGATTAGATTTGCATGCGCCGTATCCTGAATAATCTGCTCATCAAAATCGGATTTGGTATAGAGATCGGCATCCAAATCATCCTGATTGTCGATTTCGATGTCGTGCAGATCGCGCGTATAACGGAGTTTGAGTTCCGTCTGGAACATTGAAGAGAACAACGATGTGGTCGACGCATATTTCCTAAACAGTAACGCCGCTGGATTGAGATAGTAAAGGTTTCCTGTGCTGTCGATTCCTTTGAGTTGCAGTGCGACATCGGTTTCGACCTCTCGCCGAAACGGGATAAGCAGCTTCTGCTTATATACCCCATCTGTGGTAAACCGCTGGATGCGCCGCAGACGGTAACGAAACAGCCGTGTATCACCGCTGTAGCGTCGCGTTGGGTCGTCAAGCCGATTCGGAAGCGTGGAGACGAAATCTTTTAAGTACTTCGCCGTATCCGCGACAAGGAGTGTGCCATCTGTCAATGCTGTTATCTTGAAGGGCGCGATAAATTGTCCGGTTGCGTCGCCGTATTTACCAAAAGCACGCAAAAATTTTCCTTCAGTGCTATACTTCAGTACCCTATGTCCTTTTTCATCAACAACGTAGAGATTTCCTGCTTCATCTACTGTCATATCCACCGGATGGACGAGGCGTCCTGTTCCCGGTTGAGCGAGCCGATAGCGGGCAACAGGTTCACCTTCTGAACTGAGTTTGTAAACTGTTCCACTATCGCAAACATAGAGATTTCCATTTGCATCTACTGTTAGAAGGAACCCGCGTTTTGTATCCCCTTGCGGGATAATGAGTGCATAATTACCATCAGCATCCAAGCCGGGTGAAGCTGCTTCAAGGGGTGCTATCCGCTGACTAAAATCTTGCATCGGGTAACTTGCGACAAATACGCCTTGCGTGTCAAATTTATGGATACACGGACCGTAGTTAAAGACTTTGGGTCCCAATGTCGTTTGTAAGTTGGGGTCTGAAACCTGAACGAACATCCAATCCATTACATAGATACTACCATCCGCGCCAACCGCGATAACTGTCGGATTGATAAACCGAAATTCGCTCTCTGTCTCCATCTGGATGTCAAATACAAAGCCGCCCATTTCATTGAACTTCTGAATTCGGAAGTTATCCGTATCAACGACATAAATGGCACCGTCAGGTCCAAACGCCATGAACAAGGTCTCTGCGAATTGTGATTCACCCTCTCCTTTTCCACCAAACTCGGCAACAAATTCAAATTCTTGTGCGGCGTTTACGTGTATCGGAAGCAGCAACAATAGGCAAAGCATTAAGTATTTTAATTTAAACATGTGCGATTTTTATATGTGTCCTCGATTTTGACTTCTTGGAATACAGCGTCCATTCCGCAGTCAAATATTTAGCGTTTAGACACATTTATGTGTTTTTTTATTTTTTTGGGATGTTATCCAAAACTCCGTTAATAAATTTTGGGGAATCTGGGGTGCTGTAAATTTTCGCGATTTCAATCGCCTCATTAATTGAAGTTGCCGGATCAATGTCGCTAAGATAAAGAATTTCATAGGCCGCGCATCGTAGGATAGAGAGGTCTACGACAGGCATCCGATGGAGTTTCCAATTTTTAGAGGTGTTTTGAAGCAATTCATCAATTACTTCCAGATGTGAAGTGGTGCCCTCAACGAGTTCCACGACGAACGGACGGAGTGTTGCAGATGTATTATGGCTCTGCCAAAACTGTTCCATGACAACAGGCACAGGCGCGTTGGTGAGTTGAATCTGATATAGCATTTGCATCGCGACGATGCGAGATTGCCGACGAGGAAACATTATAGTTCCTGATCCTCCGATTTTTCAGTGTTAAAGCGTGAAGTATTATTCCATTAGATACGCTATCCTGTATTATACATGGTTTTCGGCGGCATGTCAAACAAAAACACCAGAAGAGGCAGTCAGCAAAATAGCCATCAGCAGTTAGCAGTCAGCAATCAGTGTGGAGTCGCGATCAGGAGATCGCTCCCACAAGAAAGGGTCCGCGATCGGAAAACCGAAGTTATGGGAAAACTGAATAGCTCTGCAAAAATGCGGGCCGGAGGAGGCAGGATTTAAAGCATAATCGCTGGTGAAATTTGAAAACCTACCAAAAAAGACATTTTTAATTACGGATTTTACTATAAGTATAGAACAAAAGCAGATACAATGTCTGAAATACTTGACAATTCTGTAAAAAAACCTTAGAATTCCGTATATTAGCCTTCAGCGAAAGGAAAAACTGGTGAATTTACACAAAAAAGACTACGGTACTGTCGCAGGACCACATCCTCGCACCGCGCAAGCGGGGTTCGAGATGCTCCTTGCTGGCGGAAACGCTGTTGATGCTGCTGTCGCCGCAGCATTTGCAGAAGGGGTCGTGGAACCCTCGCACAACGGGATTGCGGGGTACGGCGGTTGTGTGCTTATCTATCGTAGCAAAACGCGGGATGTCATCGCAATAGATTACAACTCCGCAGCACCCGCGGCTGCCTCCGAAGATATGTTTACGATTGAAGAGGCACCGGATACTGTTGCGGGGTACCGCGTGCCGGGACGCGTAAATGTCCATGGTCCACTGTCGATTGGCGTACCGGGGGTCGTCGCGGGCTTGTGCTTGGCGTTAGAAGAGTTTGGAAACCTTCCTCTCACCGATGTCCTCCGTCCTGCTATCAATTCCGCACGCCACGGCTACGCCCCGAACAGTGCGAACCGCGGTGGGATAGCTGGAAACGCAGAACGGTGGAAGCGGGACTTCCCTGAAACTGCACGTGTTTTCCTCAAAAATGGCAGACCCCCGAAGAAAGGAGAAACGCTTACGAACCCTGAACTCGCCCGGACTTTGGAAGCAGTCGCGGAGGGAGGACATTCCGCATTCTACGAGGGAACAGTCGCCGAAATAATCGCAAACCACATCCAAAAATTAGGCGGATGCTTAACTTCAAATGATCTGAAGAATTACCGTCCTTTCATCACAGAACCGTATCAAATTCAGTACCGAGGCTACTCTGTCTACACAGCACCACTCGGTGCAGGTGGACTGACGACCTTACAGATGCTCCGACTGGTAGAGGAGTTTGATGTGGCAGAGATGTCTGTTACTGAAAGGTTCCACCTTTTCGCTGAAGCGATGAAGGTTTGCTGGCCCGAAAGACTCCGGCGATTTGGAGATCCGAAGGTTGTTGGCATAGACATCGAAACAGAAGTCTCAGATAACTTCACCGCTACACTGAGTGAAAAGTTGAAGGCAGGACTGAAATCGCCTCAACCTGGGGAGGTTGTCTACCATGAACCGATGAATTGCACAAGCCATATCTCCACTGCGGATGCGCAAGGTAACATGGTGTCCCTGACGCAGACACACGGCGGGGGATTCGGTTCAATGGTGACAGTCCCGGGGACTGGATTGCTCTTTGGACACGGTGTCGGGCGTTTCGATCCGAGACCAGGGCTCGCGAACTCAGTCGGACCCCGAAAACGTCCACTTCACAACATGGCTCCGTTTCTCGCTACGCGGGACAGTATGCCTTTTGCCACCTACGGTATTCCCGGAGGCAGAACTATTCCGAATAATCAGCTTAACATCAGTATTAACCTTATGGACTTGCAGGTGCCAATGCAGCAGGCATTAGACGCGCCGCGTTTCCATAGCGACGGTGCTGAACCGATCCAAATTGAATCACGCGCCGGTGAAGATATTCTCATAGGGTTAAGAAAACTCGGGCATGAAATCACGGCAAGTGCAGGCATTGGCGGTCCTGGGCACGGTGTTCGCGTATCAAGCGACGGAAATCACCACGATGGCGGTACGGATCCACGAGGCGAAGGCAAAGTGATGGCGAAATAACAGGAGATCTGGCAATGGTTTTCCGCAACGATGCACTCGCAGGGCAACACATCGTTATTTCCGGTGGGTGCGGAGCGATCGGGATTGGCATCGTAAAAAAATTGATGGCACACGGCGCAAACCTAACGGTAAATGATATCCTGCTGGATCAACTGGCGATGGACAGACTCAGCCAAAACGGAATTGACATAGAAAAAATTAACTATGTTAAGGCAGACTTGACGGATACTGATGAAACTGATATGTTGGTAAATGCTGCGCGCGAACGGTTCGGACCTATCCACGTCGCGCTGTGTCATATCGGTATGGTGATTCCAAAACCGTTGTTAGAATACAAAGCAGAAGAGTGGGATCAAACAATGGCGGTCAATGTACGAACAGCGTTTTTATTCGGCAGTGCCGCATCCCGTTCAATGCTTGAAGATGGTGTTAAAGGACACCTTATTTTTACCACATCTTGGGTTGCTGATGTGCCGTGGCCCGAGATTGGACCGTATAACGCAAGTAAGGCGGCGATGAAACAGTTAATGCGTTCCTTTGCACGGGAATTGGCAGATAAAGGCATCCGCGCAAATGCAGTCGCCCCCGGCATCGTGAGTGTTGGACTTGCCAAACAACAGTGGGATACGGATCCAATCTATCGGGCTCGAGCACAAAAAGCAATCCCACTCGGCGTTATGCAACCGCTTGATTCGGTGGCAAACGCCTTCCTATTTTTGTGTAGTTCCGCCGCAGATTATATGACTGGGACAGTGCTACTCGTAGATGGCGGATGTAGCCTGTATCCAATGGATGATGCTTAGTCCGCACAAGGATGGGTGAAACAATCCTACGTGCAGTTTAAACCGGTTTGCGTCTATTCGGAGATCCAATTCGTAACTGAATTTTTTAGCAGCAGTGGTATCCATCGGAAAACCAGAGCAAGGTTTTCTGATGCGGTTTTAATCTTACGTTTCGTATTATGCCAAATTAATCCAATTTGTAGCGCGAGGTCCCTGTGCCTCGCAATGCTGACTTGATAAAAAGACTTCTAATCACGTTAAGTTGGTATAAAACACGAAAAGACGGAGAAATTATGTCACAATTTGTAAAAGCCGCGACAACCGATCAAATTCAGCCCGGCAGATGTATCGGTGTAAAAGTTGATGGCGTTTTCATCGGTATCTACAACGTTAAGGGTGAGTATTACGCAATGAACAATATTTGCCCACACCTCGGTGGCGTTTTGAGTTACGGCTTCTTAGACAATAATTGTGTTACGTGCCCACTCCACATGTGGGAATTTGATGTGACGACAGGGAAATGTGTGTGGCCAGGGGAGGAAAGCATCCCCACCTATCCTGTGAAAGTGGAGGGTGACGATATTCTTGTGAACGTGGATACCCCCGTCCAAGCGAGTTAGGACCTATTTCGTATATAGACTTTGACAGAAGGCGTGATCAAGCGATCGCGCCTCTTTAAGAGGAGTAAAAAGATTATGGCATATCTGCTCACCGGTGGCATGGGATGCATCGGTACTTACGTCATCCGCGATCTATTAGCCGCCGGTGAAAAGGTAGTAGTTTACGATTTTGCTTACGACCTAACCATTCCAAAGATGGTGCTCACGGATGCACAAATTGAAGGGTTCACCTTCGTGCAGGGCGACATAACCGACCTGCCACACGTTTTACGTACTATCCAAGAACACGAAATCGATCGGGTGATTCATCTCGCTTCATGGCAGGTGCCAGCGTGCAATGCGAATCCACCGCAGGCATTAAAAATAGTCTGCGAAGGAACAATCAACATATTGGAAGCTGCGCGTATTTTCAATCTCAAACGCGTTGTCTGGGCAAGCAGCGTTGCGGTCTTCGGATCCCCAGAAGATTACAATCACCAACAGATACTTAACGATGCGCCACACTATCCAAAGTTTATCTACGGTGCATGTAAATCCCTGAATGAAAAATATGCGACACACTATTTCGATGCTTACGGTGTTGACTCGATCGGACTTCGGTTCACTGCTGTCTACGGTGTCGGTAGGACACGGGGCATGAGTTCGTTCACTACAAAAATGATTGAAGAGATAGCGTTGGGTAAACCGCATGTCTGTCCATTCGGTGACGATGCGGTGGATTGGCAATACGTAGAGGACGTTTCCAGTTCAATTGTGCTCGCGTGCACCTGTCCGACGACGCAGACACGCGTCTTCAACGTGAAGGGTGGCATCCGACCCGTTAAAGATGGCGTGGCATATCTCAAGACATTGGTACCAGATGCACAGATTACATTGGAACCGGGGGTATTCGGTATCTCGTGGGATTACGACGCAACAACTATCGCTGAGGAGATGGGATTCACGCCTGCCTATACGATGGAGCAAGGGATTCTGAAAACATTCAATCGTTTTCGCGAGCGCGCGGGATTGGCACCAGTATCATTGTAGGGGCGGAACATGTCCGCCCACTCAACAATGAAAGAATTCTTATGCTGTCTGACTTTCAAACTAATAGTACTTTTTCATCTGTGCCCAAGTGACAGCCAACTTTCCTCGGGCATCAACAGCCAGCACGCGTTCCCAAGGAATATTTTCGCCTTTGGCATCGGCTTGATGGACATCATCAAAGTTCGGATGTCCCCAACCGCCGCTACTTTTATCAACAACAACAAGTTGGACGGTTTTGCCTTTCAAATCGGAAACATCCCACTCTTTCCGGGTCATGCTTTCGGTGCTGTTACCGGTCATTGTTCGTTCAACCTCGTTATTAATCACAAGATTGACACAACATGGCTCAGCAGTATCCCAAGCACGGTTTCCACCTCCCATAAGAAAATTCATCGTTTCGCCAACAATGGTGAACTCAATTGAGGTCAAGGTGCCTTGAGGGGCATCCACACCATCTGCAAGATCGCCTGGCTTCTGCCCCAGTTTTGCCCCTTTGTCCGGTCCTTGGTACTTTTCAGCTAATCCAAGCCACCAATCTCCCTGATGTTGAGAAGGCTGTCCTCGGTTTCGTGCCGTTGGATTATCTCCCCAAGTGGGTTGGAAATCAAATGCCTCTCCTGTTTTCTCCCAATCGGTGAGGTCGCCTGTCTCGAAATCGTTGTTAAACGCCCGCGCTGAGGCGAGATTGACAGGTAGAACGAGTAATATGAGGAGGACAGATGGCATCATGAGTGGAAAAAACACTTTTTTCATGAGGTTGTCTCCTTCTGTTTCTGAGAGTTGTGTATTTCAAGTGATTTATTGCTAGCCAAGACTCTACATGAGTCTCCTATTTCATATAATACATCATGCGGGAATTAAGAGAAAGAAAAATTGTGAACTTTGCGGCGCGCCAAGAGAGTGAAACTGGACACAGTCTCACGTCTACAACGTTTGGGTTGTTGGGTTTCGCTATGTCTACCTCATACGTGTCAATTTAGCGATATTTCGCGGTATTTTGTAGCAGCGTCTCTACAAATGCCGCCCCTCTGGGGCTTGAGTCTTTGGTGTTGATACATGTTTCTACACAGATGCCGTCCCTTTGGGACTCAAGAGGTTTTTTGGGGTATACACAGTTTGTGGATAGAACCCGGCGCGGTTGGAAACCGCGCCTACCGGGCCTGAAGGACCGCTAAATTGACACCTATGGGTTTCGCTATGTCTATCTTCACTAAGGTGATGTAACTCAAAATCCATTGTTTCCCATGAAATATTTAGACGTGCTACAAGTCTCTCTGCGAATTGCTTAAACATTTGTCACCTCTGATGTGGGTTCGTCACTACCTATTTGTCATACCATTTCTGAATAAACGTTTCTCATTAACGAAAACCGGTTCGTAGTCGCGCAATTCTGCGGCGTACTCGACCAAATGCGACGTGCATTATTGCGCCTCTTACATGCGGAAACCTCCTATGAGTTTCAAAATCTCTGAAATGCGAATTTATTTTTCAGATTTGGTATCATAAACGCCTTGTGTTAGTTAACAGTTAGTATGTTTTGGTTTCACATATTCATCTTATTTACTGTTCAAATTTGGAAACTTTCGCTTTTTGATTCCTTTTTAGAACACGAATATTCCAATGCAGGAGCAGCAGAAGGATTAAACTCCTATTTGTCCAGACAATATCCAGATATATGTAAAATTGAAAATAACAAAGAGTTAACTGGCACAAGTCGTATCATAAGAAAAGATATAGAAGTCCACCATTAGGGGAACACTAATGCCATGGTTAGCACAATTCCTATTCCGATGTATACGACACCTAAAAATACGAAAAGAGGGACAATAGACTTGACTTTGACATCGGCAATTTTCCGCACGATCAAAAGCATCCACGCAATTATGGCAGATCCATTCAAAACATAAGCTATTCCCTGATCCCAATATACCTCTACATAAGACATATCAGAAACGATTGCATTTATCACCACTTGCGCATTGCAGATGAGTGCGTACCCGCTCGCGAGGACAAAGAAAGCAACACCAATAAGGAGCGAGCGAGTTATAGGCGCTACCTTTAGCAGCACGAAGACCCATACAAAAATTGCGAGGCTATAAAAAATTCCCGCCAACCTCGGCATCCAACTAACATCTGCATCCAGTGATATAATCATGCCAATACCGAGTCCAATAATACAGCAGCCTGACACAATGATAACCCCAGAACCGATTGTCACCGATGTAGGTCGATTCTCAAGAAACAGCGGATGGTTGCCGAGAAAAACCCACATTGTACCAAATAGGATCAGCATCCCTCCTGTCAAAGCTATCAAAGGTGAATAGACTGCGCTATTCCAAAGCGCGGCCTGGAATATTAGTGCGAGGCAAATCGACAAATCGCCTGCCATCGTTTCCCATGAAACCTGCTTATGCCCTACCAATCTTTTTGCAATTTGTTTCAACATGTTCCCTCCTACTCCGGTTTAAGCCTGTTTCCCACTAAAAGATAGCATCCAAAATATGTGTAATGCCGACTGCAACAATCCCCACTCCAGCAATCATTAAACATATTACGAATACCTTACGATTTGTAATAGACGTTTTCCGCGTAACGAGGTGCGTCCACCCAACCATTGCACCACCATTTAAAATATGGGCTATCCCTTCTCCCCACGTCAATGTTATCTGAGTTTGATCAAAAAGGACTGTTTTTACTGACAGGATACCCAAAATTAGAGAGTATACACCTGCAAGAGCAAAGAGAACGATAGCAATAAGCGGTGGACGGGTTAGTGGCGATATTTTCACAACCACGAATGTCCACGCCAAAACCCCAAGACTTGCACAAACCAAAGTGACACCCGCTACCCAGCTATCTCCAATTGCTGTTGGGGTTTCAGCAAATAGTCTTTCCAAAAGTGTACCAATTGTCAACCCTCCAACGCCACCTCCTAAAGCGACCATGATTATGGAAGCAGTAAACACAGAAGTCGGCTTATTCTTAACGTATAGTGGACTGATGCCGAGACAAATTAACATCGTACCGATGCCAATCAAGGTGAATATGCTATTTATATCCGGACGCGATACGAAAAATATGAAAACCGAAATCCCTTGCATCGCCTGCCATGAAACTCCGTTGTTTTTTGTAGATTCATTAGTCATTTTGACTCCTTTTCTAAGGGAAGACAGCACTTGTGAGTTTCATTTTCAAGTTCATCGAAAATTGATATTCCCCGGGCAAACTGTAGGGTTCTCGGTCCTTTACCGCTCTACCCAACCTACGACCACATACGCATTTTATTATCGAACTCACGTTATATAGCATCTATAATATACGAAATTCCTATGCCGATGAAACCGATTCCACAGATGACCAGAACTGGTACGACTAACCTAACTTTACCATGAACCACTTTCCGTGTGATTAAAAGCGTCCACGCAATGATTGCACCACCGTTCAAAATTGCTGCCATCGCTTGTCCGGAACTGGTGAATATTTGAGGATCATTCTGACCAATCGACAGTATAATTGAGCAAACTCCATAGCCGACAGGGTACCCACTCGCCATAGCAAGGAAAATCACGCCAATACGCAACGAGAGAGTATCATGCGATACTTTCAGAATCACAATACCCCATATCAAGACTGCCAGATTTGCTAACACTGATGCCACTCCAAGCATCCAGTCATTTGCTATAGACATCTTGTTCCCGGAGAACAGAACCTCTATGATTGTCGCGACCCCCAATCCGCCAATGCCACTTCCTACTGCAACTAAGATAACGCTCGCAACAAACACAAGTGTGGTCCTGTTTTCACCGAACAGGGGTAAAATACTGAAACCAATCCATGCACTGCTGATAAAAATCAATCCTAATGCTGTCGTTACCCCGCCTTCTGTTCCAAGAGTGGTCGGAAGGAACGCGAAAGCAAGGAGAACTACGGTGTATCCCCGTATTGCATCCCATGAAAACTGAGTATTCTTTGAAGGCTGATTAGACATGCTGACTCCTTTCTCGAAGATATTATATCACAAACTTTAGCAGCCAAACAGAAAAGTCTGCATGATTAGGATTATTTAGCACGAATCCTACACAGGTATGGAGACCACATCCAACAAAACCATATTTATGGGACATGTTCTATAAAACCAAATCACACTGTAATTTTGTTAGCAAGTTTTGTGCCAATGCTGGTAAGAAAACGCAATATCTGCATCCAAACCCCTGAAATCCGAAGGTGCCTTCACTGTGCCTCACCTTAAACACAGAGATACACTCAACTTCTCGAAAGAAGCTGCTGCATTCACCGCTTTCCAAAGAATTACGACACTAAAAATATAAAACTCGCTTGCAGTCTACCTATTACTGTGCACACGCAAAAATTGTAAGATATACTGCAATAATTGTAGGCAATTTGCAAAAAATGAAGTATCAAGTGATGTTCGCTATCGGCATTTCTGTTTGGGTCATGAATCAAGAAAAAATGGGAGGGAATGCAACATGCGAACAGTTTTCCTATTACAACGTTTCGCGGTTCACCAGCAATCCATAGCGAATGCCTATAACGGATTGACAAACTGTCTCACGAATATTAATCCGATGACGCAGACAATTGCTGTCAAGGTACGTTTTTCACTTTTGAGAGCGCGTGCGAAAGAAAAATCGTGGGTAGATGGATCAGGATAGGGACGGAACTGTGGAAGGAAACGAGGCACCTGCTCTCGGTATGTCTGATACACCGAACCGCAAGACTCTAACAGATACGCCTCTTCCACCGCAATAATGGGAAGGTATTGAAAAAAATAGCCGACAATCAGAACTGCGACGAGCCAATAGACGTTTGCAACAAGACAGATCCCGATACTGAGCAGGAAATTGCCGAGATAGAGTGGGTTCCGGACGTAACTATACGGACCCGTCGTGACGAGGTCGCGTGCGGCACCGAGGGTTCTTGCACGCGTGGATGCCCCGGCATATCCGACTGCCCAGATCCTGAGAAATTCACCCGCAACAATAAACGGCACCCCCATAACTACCGTATGCCATGCAGGTTCAGCGAAATAGAACAGTGCCAAGATGAACGGAATCGGGGTAAAACTACGGATTTTGAAGAAGAAGTTACCAATTTTTGAGGAGGTCATGTTTTCCGCAACACGAAAGCGGCATATCTTGGCTGAAGGACGTTGATCCTATTTAGGCGTGCGCCAGATCAGGATGCTTCCCACGAGGGCGTACAAGATGTTCGCACCCCAACAGGCGAGAAACGGGTGGAGTTTGCCGTTTTCACTCAGCCCTTCAAGCGTCGCGAAGGAGAGTGCCCAGTAGATGAAAGAGAGGAAAAAGGCGATTACCAACCCAGCAAAAAATCCTGCCCTACCAAAGCGGATGGCAATTGGCGCGCCGAGCATCACGACGACAACAGCCGCGAACGGGTAAGCCGTCTTATGATGCAACTTTACCTCCTCCTTGCGTGAAATTTGCCCCGCTTCCCGTTTATACGCGATTTGTTCACGGAGTTCCTTGATAGTCATTGCCCTTGGGTCCTTCTCACTCCCGATAAAACGGGCGGGGTCCTCATGACGTTCAATCGTATAGGTATCGAAAGTTTCGTAATCAACCTCAACGCTTTCCTCAAAGTGACGGATGTATCCATCGGTGAGTTCCCAGTGTGTGGGTGTCCACGTCGCAGATTTCGCAAAAGTTATGCGATCAAGCCTGTCTTCTGCATCATATTCATAAATCGTCAGCTGGCTGATTTTCTTGGCATCTAAGGCAATTCGCTGTGAGTAAAAGACGCGGTTGTTTTTGCCTCTGAAGACCACGTTCCTGCCGCGCTTAGGTCTCACCTTATTTTGTAAGAGGTGTGCTTCATGGAAGGCAGGAGACGCAACCCGATTGTAAAAAACCGCGAAGAGTCCACAGATAATGAGTGTCACGATTAGGATAGGGGCAAGGAGTCGGTAAACGCTTATGCCACCTGCCTTCATCGCTGTGAATTCGTTTCTTCTCACCATCTGTCCGAGGGTGAAAAAGACAGCGACAAAACCGGCAATTGGCACCATTTCCATAATCCGGCGGGGCGCTTGATACAAGACAATCTTGACAGCGGTGATGTAAGAGATGTCGTCTTCAAATTTCTTGAGGTCGTAATCTAACAACCGCACGATGATAATCAGCGCAATAAAGAACAAAAGACCGACAACAAAAGCTTTGAGGTATTCGCGAAGCAGGTACCGGTCAAGAATATTCAAGGCGTGCATCCTATATCAATATTTTTACAGTCTTGTGAGGTTGAAAGCTTCCGGTGCATATAGTGTGATAACTCAGTTAAGATTCAGCTTTTCTACTAACGACCAGTGACAGACTACTGCTTAGTCAACTTTGAACTTGAGGGTAGGTTCGTAGTAGTGCGATTTTGCGGCGTACTCGCCCAAATGCGAAGTGCATTATCGCACTGCTTCGCAGTGAGAAAAACGGGCAATGAATGGTTTCCCTACTACGAACAGGATCACCTATAAACTGAAACTTGACGAAGCACTACTGTCTCGGTCCCACCACGCATGGATCTTCCCTTCGGCAATGACCCAAAAGTTGAAGCCAATTCCGAACACACCGATCACAATATTGGGTAGCCACATAGCAAATGCCGGCGGCAACATACCGTTCATGCCTGCGTTCTGACCAACTTGGAGCAGCAAATAGTACACCACAATTACGGCTAAACCGAGTCCAAAACCGAGCATTCTACCGCCCTTGTTCACCATCAACCCCAGTGGGATACCTATTACACCGAGTGCGAAGCATGCAAAAGGGATAGAAAACTTTTTGTGGTATTCAACCTCGGCAGAGCGAATTTTCTGGAGAATGTATTCCGGGTTTTTACTGTTTGGGACAGTGGACCTCAATGTTCCGATGAACGCCTTGAGTTGCGAAATGTACATTGAACGCGGGTTCTGGTTCTGAAATGCACTCCGTTCAAGATCTTCGGTCAACTGGAGGGCAAGTTGTTGTTGTTGAAATTTTGTTACACGAAACCCGTCTAAATCACTGGTTGCGGGTTCATAAGTGAGCCCATCGTAAAGCGTGAGCATCGCCCTACCATTTTCAAAACCGAGGCTGGCTTCTTGTGCATCGCTGAATCGCGGGCGTCCACTCCAGATATTATCCCAGATTCTGACATTCAGCATGCGACCACTTTTTTTATCTGTAGATTCGTACATCCAGAGTTTACCTTCAGTTTCCAACTCTTTCATGACGGTGGCTTCCTCTAAGACGAACGCGGGTTTGTGTCTGCGAATATCACGTTGGAGGGAAGCGTAAGCGAGGTTTGCCCGTGGTAGCGCATAGTCTATCAACCCAAGATCAACAACGCTCAGCACCACTGCGATCCCTAAAAGAGGGAGCATGAGTTGATGGAAAGCGATGCCGTGTGCCTTCATCGCGACAATCTCATTATCGGTAGAGAGCCTTCCGAGTGCAAGCAAAATCGCCACTAAAACCGCCATCGGCAGAGATAACACAACCGTCGCTGGCATCACATAGATGAGCAGCTCAACAAGGTAGAGCGGACTGACCCCTTTCTGCACAAACAATTTCGTTAACCGAAACAGGTCATTGAAGATGAGCATGAGGGTGAAGCAAATGAGTGCTACTATGAAAGGTGGAAAAAATTCTTTGAGTATATACCGTGCTAATATTCTCATATTTCTGATGTAGCCGTAAAGTTTTACTGTAAGATGCCTCAACAATTTTATTGGCTTTACTATTATGGTACCGTAATCCTGCTTCTATTAGTTGATTTGTGCCGAAAAAACCTTCACTGTTTTATTAGTTGATTTGCGCCGAAAAACCTTCATTTTTTCGTAAGGTCCATAATTACGATACATTAGCACTCACGAAGACATCATGCTATCAAAGTAGAATCGTCGTTACATTACATTGCACGTATGGCTTTCCACAGAAGTTACAATCCCATCAGCAACCGAAATATAGGATTGCAAGTTAGTAGAAAACACTATATTTAATTTGAAATTATGTCTCAGAGATGTTATTATATCACTATGACACTTACGCTTGAATCAATTCAACTTACAGCCGACGATCTGAAGGATGTAGCGGCACGCCATGCTTCTGCGCAAGAGCTCTATTCCCCAACAGCCCCAAAACCGCCTGTTGCACAATTCGGTCGGCGCGACAGATGGTGGTTAAACCATACGGCGGCGCAGCAGGTCGCTATTCATTACTGGTTCTTCGAGTCCCATGACGAAGCATGCACAGCAGCTGATGAAGGTAGACCTCGACTCTCAACAAAGACCGTGTCGAAATTTGGCGGACATGAATCTATCTATCAACCACCACCCAATGACGAACATGGACTTGGAAATGTGGTATGGCAGGCTGGTGCGAATTTCCTGTTCGTTCAACAGACCGTCGTTGTGCTGGTAGCGGAAATTGGAGGGCGAGTTTCTGAAGAAACGACCCTCCGCATTGCCCAAATGATCCATGAGAAAATCAACAGCGCAGTGCTATCAGGCTAAGGGTTCGCAAATCCGACCCAACCTAATAGTCTTGATACCATGTTGCGGACTGCTTGGCAACTTGAACGTTTTCGGGACCACCGAATTGGCGATGTTCAAACCACGGTAGCGCGTTTTCCGCTGCAGCGTTTGCGTTCTTGAAGTTCGTCGTCGCTTCGTTGTCAAGGAATTTCTGAACTGCGCCGGTATCAGGATAGTATTGGACAGCGTCTTTCCAGATGGCTCGCCCACAGAGGAAACCACTTGCCCCCGCACCGGCGGCGAGGTTGACGTTCTCAATGAATTCCTCAATATCTACACCAGCACTTAAAATCACCCACGGTAACGTTGAAGCCTCGTCTAATTTCTGGCAGATTTCCTTCACCTCGGCGAGTTCATACGCTGATTCCCCTGCATAAAAACTGGCATTTCGATAATCCTCGGTGTATTTTAGGTCGGCGGGGAATTCCAATTTCAGGATGTCCACTTTGTAACTCGGATCTATGAACTCCTCAACACTCCTAATAACAAGGTCAGGTTTCTGCTTTGCGAACCCAACACTTTTCGCCGTACCTTCGAGGGCGTAACTCACCAATTCTAACAGAAACGGCAGATCCTGTTTTTCACACTCGGCGCCAACATGGCGAACAAAGGCTTGCTGATGCTTGAGAGTTTCCGGGGAGGCATCGGGATGGTAGTAGGCAAGAAGTTTAATAGCATCTGCCCCAGCACGTTGTGCCTTCGCGATGGTCCAGTTTTCAATCGGATTGGAGAGACGTTCGTTCTCGCCAACGCCTTCGCTGACATAGCCTGATTCTTCATACGCCAACAGCACAGCAACATCCCGCGGGATTTCGGTAATGGAATAGGGATGCCCGTAAATCGGATCGGTGAGAACCGCGGTGGCATTTGGGGAAAGGACTCGAGTAATTAAAGTTTTGAGTGCAGCGACATCTTCATATTGGACATCTGTTTTGTCCTTGTTCAACGCATCTGCGAGTGCTTGTACCATGGAGCCACGCTGATCAATCGCCATCATTTTAAAGCGCCCATTGGCATCAGCGAGTTTCATGATACCTCGCAATTTTCCAGAAGAAATATCGTTCATTAACTGCTCCTTTTCAGTGGTTATCGGAAGAACGGTTGTCAGTCGTCGGTTGTCGGTTTTCAGTTAAGAGCAATATTGTGGTAGGTATGTTTGTTATACCCGCCACAAGTCCGGCTACCGACAACTGTTAACTGATAACTGATAACCATTCCCTCTGACAACTATTTAGTATTCACGTTCAACAAAAAAATGGATTAAAGATAAAAATACCTGCTTCGCCTGTCCATCACGGATGTGAGCAAAGTTATTTTTAAACCTTCCAGCGGCTTCGCGTAACAGTGCTTGAGACCGCTGCTGTGCGTACATAATAGATTTATATTTTCGCATCAACTGGAGTACACTCTCAACCTCTGCCTCCGTTTTCTCATCACGGGAACGTGCCATAATGTCAGTCACATGTTGTGCTTCGGCAGCGGTACAGGCGTTGATAAGGTGGATGAGAACGAGGGTGCGTTTGCCTTCACTAATATCACCAGCGATCTCTTTTCCATACCTACCGACATCACCGATTAGATTCAGGACATCATCTTGAATCTGGAAAGCGACTCCGAGTTCTTTACCGAGTTCGACGAGTCCGTCTATTTCTACCTCACTCGCGCCGCCGATGATTGCACCGACACGGCATGGCGTGATGCAGGTATACCAAGCGGTCTTTTGTATACACATCGTCAGGTAGTCATCTTCGTCAAGATCCCATCGATTATCGCTGACCCAACTCAATTCAATGTGTTGACCCTCAACGACTTGGTTACTGAGTTGTATGAATTCAGATAAAATTCGGAAGGCGAGTTCGTGTCCGAGAATCTCGGTGTTTCGGTGCAGCATTTCCCACATCTTGCAGTGAAGCGCATCACCGACGTTGATGGCCATCGGAATTCCGTGCTTTTGATGAAGGCACGGCTCACCTCTACGGAGTTCGGATCCGTCTTCAATATCATCATGGATGAGGAGCCAATTCTGGAGGAGTTCAAGTGAAGCAGCAGTATTGACGGCGCGCTGTGGATCACCACCGAACGCCTCACACATAAGCATGCAGAGCGCAGGACGCAACCCTTTCGCGGCGCGGCGTGGGTAGTCTAACATCATCTGGTATAATTGATGCACATCCGGGTGCTCATGAGCAGTCGGGAGAAAATCAAAGATACAGGCATCAACCTTACTTTTAATATCGCTGAGGTATGTAGTGACAAGGTGCTTTGTTGGTGAGAGGTCTTGTCCGGTTTTCTGCATTGCTTCCCTTACATTTTGCGCCGTTCTCTTGGTTTACTCAGCCCTCCCTGTTTCCTCGGGTCCTTGAGCACAAACGCCAGACTTTATCAAGCGTCGGTTTACGGATCTTGCTTTAAAATTATACCACACGCTGCAGTGAAAATCAAATTTTTCAGTAAGCATTCCAACCTTCTTCGTTCGCAACGCCTCTATGTTTCATCTAAATCGATCGCGACGAATCGGTATCCGAGGGGTTTTATCCGTTCAACCAAGGTTTCTCGCAATTGAAGGGCACGCGCAAATTGGGCATCCGAGACCTGTATCCGTAAGACAGGATCGTGGTCAAAGAGGGAAACATCTTTAATTTGGAATTCGTGGAGGATCTGTTCGATTTGCGTTAATGCTGCAGAACTGTCGTCTTGCAGCGGAGTGTTATCTTTTTCCATCTTAAGAACGCCGCCTCCAGTCGCTACCCGCCATGAACCCACCATCAACAAAGACCATCTGCCCCGTAACAAAGTCCGAAGCATTAGATGCGAAGAAGATTGTCAAGCCTGCCAAGTCTTCAGGCTCGCCCCACCGATAGGCGGGTGTCCGATTGAGAATCCATTCATTTCGATTGTCCTCACGTGCCGGAGCAGTCATCTCTGTTCTGATGAAACCGGGTGCGATGCCATTCACTTGAATGTTGTGTTCCGCCCATTCTACGGCGAGAAGTTTTGTTAATTGGAGCAGCCCACCCTTCGCTGCTGTGTAGGCGACACTCGTCGGCAGCCCGATCGCTGAGGTAAGCGACAAAGTATTGATGACCTTGCCTGACTTCTGCTCTTTCATAACATTGCCACAGGCTTTTGCGAGAAAGAACGCGCCTTTTAGATTGACATCTGTGACGAAATCCCAATCCGCTTCGGTGAATTCCAGTGCTTCGTTGCGGACATTGACCCCGGCGTTGTTGACGAGTACATCCAGTCTACCGAAAGTTTCCACAGTCTGTGCAACAAGTGCATCAATTTCTGAAAGATTGCTGACATCCGCTTGAATTGGGAGGATCGTCCTACCGGTTTCGTTAGCAATCCGTTCAGCGATGGGTGTCAGCGTCTCTATTTCTCTACCTGCAATGACGAGTTCGGAACCTGCGCCTGCAAGCCCCTCCGCCATGGCAAGCCCAATGCCACGACTTGCCCCACTAACGAGGCTCACCTTACCGTCCAATTGAAATTGCTGGATCATCCCAGTAGCAGATTTCTGATTCATATTTCGACTCCAATCTCAAGATTGATTACTCGGTTGGACTATCTTGTTTTACATATTGGTGCAATAGGTCCGTACCAATCACCTTTATTTTCCCGTTGTGCTCCTCTGCAAGAGAAACAAGTAGTTTCGCACCAGGTGAACGTTTTATGTCAATCTCAAGCGCAACGACATAGATAATAGCGTTATTGACATTCTTTTCCCGCACTCTTTCAAGAATTACGTCTTTATTGACTTCAATAGCGGAACCGGCATGGGCAGTGGGGAGTCCATCTGTTATTAAAACAATAATAGAGGGATCCAGGTCTAACGCGACTTCAAGTGCGGTGAGAACATTCGTGTTCTTATTTCCGATAATGCTCTCAGGTGTGAATTTATCAAGGTATTTCAAGGTGCGTTCCATACTTGCAGCATTCGCGGGTAGCATCTTCTGGCTCATTGCTCTTGCCGTTTTAGAGAACGTTACCAAGTTCAAGGTGTCTTCACTTCCAAGCATTAACACAGAATCTTTGAGAGAATTAACAGCAAGAAAAAGTTTTCTCAGTCCCGCTGCCTGCATACTTGCTGAAACATCAAGACAGTACACAACATCTTTGGGACCGCCGAATTCATTGAGGAAATCGATCATACCGAGTCGGTCAGAGATACCAGACTTTCCACCACCACCGAGGAGTCCATCACCGCCACCCTGTCCGTCTCCACGGAATCGCCCCATTCCGTCACCCTTTGCACGGACTCTGCCGGTAACGATACCACGTCCATCGGTTCGTCCGGGTTGTGCAATTAACCTGCTGAGGTTTGAGGCTTCCGCATCGCGCAATTTGGCATCTGTCATGACATCAGGGACAATCTCACTCAAGGGGGCTTTGTTGGCTTCCACGTCTTCAAGGACAACGCGCGGGCTAAGCTTGATCACTTCATCCATCTTGTTCCGAGCAGTTTCAATCTTCTTGTCCATTGCATCTCTGGCGAGTTGCTGGCTGGGATCATACATTTTTTTCGTGAGCGGCGGTTTAGGTTTCTGCTTTCGCTTCTTAGGTGCCTCCGGATCGTTAAGCAAATCAACCGCAAGCGCATCCGTATCTTCCTGGACAAGTTGATTCATCGGAAGAAAGAGGTAGACGATAACAATAATCAAGTGTAAAATAAGGGATAGCAAAATGACAGACCGCATCCGATTTTTACGGCGTTGTGTATCAATCCGCCAATTAATGAGTTGATTTAACACGGTTAAGTCCTCCCCATTTCGTTTCGCTTTTCACAGATATGTCCTAATATAGTAAAGCCCGAAAATATGTTGACACTTTAGGAAACAACAACCCCTCCCTCGCTGGCGGGGTTTCATGAAGATTAAAATATTAATTCGGTAATATTGTTATTCGTGTTATCCTATTGCCAAAGGAGGTATTCTCTGATGGCAAAACACCATAAGTTGGAGTTAACTGAAGGCGAAATACAAGCCCTCGTTGATCTTCGGGATAAAGGCGAACCGGCTTATCTTCGAGAGCGTGCGACAGCGTTGTTGAAAATCCATGAAGGCTTTTCTCCACATGAAGTCGCCCGCAGAGGTTTGTTGAAAAAACGCGACCCCGATACCGTTTATGCTTGGCTGCGTCGGTATCGCGAACACGGTATTAGCGGGTTGTCTAATAAACCTGGTCGAGGTCGCAAACCTGCTTTTTCACCTAAGTCGCCCGAAGAAGCCGGGTCGGAACTCTTAGTGGCAATCGGTCAGGATCCGGGAAGCGTCAATGAGCATCAAACGCGCTGGACGCTCCGCAGTCTCGGTCAGGTCGTGCCGTGGCTTGAGGGTCTATCGCTCCCCGGCATTCATCAGATCTTCTCACGCTTGGGTCTCAGCTATAAGCGTGCCAGAGAATATCTGCGGAGTCCTGATACCGATTATGCTGAAAAACTTTCTCGCATCAAGCAAGCGTTAGAAGAAGCCCGTGAAAACCCAGAAACTTGCGTTGTCGTTTACCAAGACGAGTTTAGTTTCAATCTACAACCGAGAGTCGCAAAAGACTGGGCGGAGACAGGGACGAAATGTCCTTTGGCACGCCAGAGTTATCTCCCAGAGGAGACCTGCTATGGCATCGGGGCGCTCAACCCACACACCGGAGATGTTGTTTATCAGCAAGTCAAAAGCTGCACGGTTGTCGCACTCCATACATTTTACACCCAGATTTGCCAACGCTACCCAAACGCTGAACGCATCTATTTGATCCAGGACAATCGGGCGATCCACTTTCACGCGAATCTTATGGCAGCACTTCTGCCACAGACGACGAGGTTTGTTAGACCGACCCCACCGAATTGGAGCGAGAAACCGTCAAAGAAAATAGGCAAACTTGAGAAACTCCCTATTGAGATATTGCAGCTCCCAACGTATGCCTGTTGGACGAATCCGATTGAGAAGTTGTGGCGCTGGGCGCGTCAAGCTGTCATACATCTGCATCGTCTCAGCAATGACTGGACAGCCCTTCAGGAGAAAGTCAGCGACTTCATGGAACAGTTCAAAGGCGGGTCACAGGAGTTGCTACACTATGTCGGATTATTACCGAATTAATTATTTAATCTTCATCTAACCCCGCCATTCCGTTGATGTCCAAGTAATTATGTGCTTTACTATAATATACGTTTAGGCTCACAGATTTGTCTATTTGAGGTGTCTATGTTTCTGATGAAGTTTGTTGGTCTTCAAAAGCCTGAATCCACGTTTTGCCTTCCGGTGTAAGTTCGTAGTAGGTATGATTGCGGTGCTTGATCCATTTGCCTTTGACGATATTTTTACGATAATGGATAATGCGTCCTTCAACACGTTTCAAGCCGCCGAATTCTCTCAATTTGCGGTGCCGTTGGTGCATCTCCTCAAGCGGGATTCTTAAGGCTTCAGCGACAACAATAGAGTAATCCATTCCGAATTCTTGATGGTGCTTCAGAATAAAATAATCAGTTTCATCAAGTTCAGCGAATTCAGGTGCAAGCGCGACTGGCTCCGCCGCAATCTCGGTCGTCCGAACCTCATCCCACGTTACCGCCAATAACCGCTCCGGTCGTAAACCTTGCACTGCGCCACATGTAGCGTGATGGACAGCAATAGTGCCATCTTCCTTGAAATAGCCGGTAATCGGGTCATTCTCTTGAGGGTGGCAGCATTTGGCGATTTTATAGGTGAGTTCAGCCGTCATATCTCTATCTCATTACATGATCACTTTTGTAATTTTTCTAATGCCCGATACCCGATGTCGCTCCGTGCATGTGCCTTATCAAAGTGAATAGCAGAAACACCTTGATACGCCTGTTGAATCGCATCGTGTAATCCACCAGCGACAGCCGTGACCCCCAACACTCTACCGCCAGCCGTGACAACGTTTTCACCATCCCGCTTTGTGCCCGCATGAAAGACGGTAACGCCTTCAATTGCATCAGCATCTTCAAGTCCCGTGATAACCTCACCTGTTTCGTACGGGTTGGGATACCCACCAGAAGCCATAACGACACACGCTGCTGCCTCATCATGCCATTGCACGTCAGCATGCTGTTCAAGGGTTCCATCAATGCAGGCGATGAGCAGCGGGACCAAGTCGCTTTTGAGGCGCGGTAAAAGGACTTGTGCCTCTGGATCCCCAAAGCGGCAGTTGAATTCCACCACTTTCGGACCAGCATCTGTAATCATCAATCCAACATATAACACACCCCGGAAGAGTCTTCCGATATCCGCCATACCGTTGACAGTAGGGTAAACGATGCGCTTCATCACATAGTCGTGCAATTCTGGCGTGATAACAGGTGCAGGCGAGTATGCCCCCATCCCACCGGTATTCTTGCCAGTATCACCATCGTGTGACATTTTGTGGTCCTGTGAACTGACAAAAGGGAGACAGTAGGAGCCATCGGTAAGGACGGTAAAGGAGGCTTCTTCGCCGATTAATTCTTCTTCAATCACGACACTATCACCAGCGTCTCCGAATGCCCTATCCACCAGAATCGTTTTAACAGCCTGTATCGCCTCAGCGACGGTGCGTCCGGGGATCACCCCTTTACCTGCGGCAAGTCCGTTTGCTTTGACAAAAACAGGGGCGTTGCGAGTTTTGATGTAGGTTATTGCGTCATCCGCGTCTTCAAACGTCTGGTGTTCGGCTGTCGGTATTTCATTTTTGAGCATCAGCTGCTTGGCGAAATCTTTGCTTGCTTCGAGACGTGCTGCGCGTTTATCCGGTCCAAAGATTTTCAGCCCACGCTCAATAAACACATCAACAATTCCTTCAGCTAACGGTGCTTCGGGACCAACAACGGTGAGTGCGATTTTTTCGGATTCCGCCCAGTCTGCCAAGTCGGAAAACTGATCCGGCATGGGAATAGTTTCTGCGATTTGTGCGATGCCGGGATTACCGGGGGTGCAATATATTTTTTCGACGAATTGGCTCTGGGCAAGCTTCCAGACGAGTGTGTGTTCGCGCCCGCCTTGCCCGATAACCAGAATTTTCATGCCACGTATCCTTTTTGATTGCATTGTATCATATAATGTTCGGAAAATCAAGAGTTTTAAGTTAGGTTCAAAAATAACTCCAGATGTGTTATACTTAATTCATCTATTTCAAATTGTTGGTCATGGAGAAACAATAAATCGGCAATGCACAACATACAGCCTCGAGAAATAGAAGTTTACGAGACCCCAAACGGTCAAACACCGTTCATCGAATGGTTTGCATCCATTCAAGATACAAGAACACAAACGAGAATTCGAGGACGACTTGATCGGCTTGAAAACGGAAATTACGGAGATTGCCAATCTGTTGGTAGCGGTGTCTTTGAGCTGCGCCTCCATTTTGGACCAGGCTATCGCATCTACTTTGGTGAAATGGACAAAACGATCGTCCTTTTGCTCTATGGTGGGGATAAGTCAACGCAGACAGCGGACATCCAACTTGCAAGAACCTATTGGTTAGAATATAAGGAGGAACAGCAATGAGAAAGTACCGAAAATGGCGAGAGATCGTAATAGAGCAACTTGCTGCCAATTGGGATGAAGCACTTGACTATATCCAATTCGCAATGGAAGGATACCAAGTTGACGGTGACACCGCTGTACTGCTGTTATCACTCGAAACGTTTATAGAATCGCAAGGTGGAGCTACCGAGGTTGCTAAGCGAACTACCATATCACCAGAAACCCTGTCGAAAATCCTTTCAAGTGAAGAAGCACCGCATCTTGATACCTTTGCAACTATTCTCAAGGCATTTGGGTGCCGATTTTCGATCGAACCCCTAAAAGCCGAGGGCTGTAGTGCAGATCGCGCGGGCGTGGATACTTCGGTTGCGCCGATAGAGGGCATCAAATCTGAAATGGTATTGTCCAGGGATAATAAATAAGGAGGCTTTGGTCATCATACAAAGCCGCGGCCCGAAAGAAAGCATTCATGCGCGACATACAGCCACGAAAAATAGAAGCCTATCGGAGGCAAAATGGACATGTGCCTTTCACTGAATGGTTTGATTCAATTCGGGATAAAAGAGCACAGACTCGAATCGAGGCACGGCTTATTTTGGTTGAGCAGGGCAATTTTGGTGATTACCGCTCTGTCGGTAACGGTGTTTTTGAACTCCGTATCCATGTCGGGGCAGGCTATCGTGTCTATTTTAGTGAGGTAGATAACACAATTGTGCTTCTGCTCTGCGGTGGCGACAAGTCAACGCAGACGCGCGATATTGCACGTGCAAAAACCTACTGGCGCGAATACAAGGAGACACAACAATGAGAGAAATGAGAAACTGGCGAGAGTACTTAATCGAACGACTTGCCGCTGACCGAGAGGAAGCAATTGGATTTCTCCAAGCAGTCATGGAAGATTATCAAGTATTCAGGAATCCTGCCGCTGTGGTGAGTGCAGTCCAGGCAGTTATAGAATCGCAAGGCGGGATTGCCGAGGTTGCCAAACGCACCAGCACGGATCCGCAAACCCTTACGGAAGTGCTATCCAGCGAAGACGCGCCGCGGGTTGATACACTTACGACTATTCTTACTGCGCTGGGGTGTCGGCTTTCTATTGAACCTTTAGTGGAAGAGGCCCCTCAACCTGACGTTGAACCCGCTGCCGAACAAGAAGGCACACAATTGGACAACTTACAGAGGCACTTATCTGAGTCGCATTCATCTCAATAAGGAAGGTATTGATAATGGCTGAACAACATCACGAACTCGCACACGTTTTTACTGAGGCTTCGCAGGGTGTTAACGACGCACGCGGCGGCACCCCTCGTGATCTCAACACACCTTATACTTTTCCGGGCTATACCAAAGCAGAATGGACCGAAAAAGCTGTGGCACTGCGTCAGCAGATCCGCGTCGCCAACGGCTTAGTCCCAACACATGAACCGACTCCGCTAAATGCCGAGATCTTCGGAAGAATCGAGCGGGAAGATTACAGCGTGGAAAAGGTCTATTTTGAACCGTTTCCGGGCTTCTTCACAACCGGAAATCTCTACCGCCCGCTTGGAAAATCCGGTCCGTTTCCGGGCATTGTGAGTCCACATGGACATTGGGGGCGCGGTAGACTTGAAAATATTGAACGTGGTTCAATCCCGGGTCGCTGTATCAACTTCGCCAAGCAAGGTTATGTCATCTTTGCCTACGACATGCTCGGTTATAACGATAGTGGTAAACAGATTGATCACCGCTATGGTGGCGCGCGCGAAGGTCTCTGGGGACTGAGCACGATGGGACTCCAACTTCAGAATAGCATTCGCTCCATTGATTTCTTAGAGAGTTTACCGGACGTGGATAAAGAACGTATCGGTTGCACAGGCGCGTCAGGGGGTGGAACACAAACCTTTATCTTGACAGCAGTTGACGAACGCATCAAAGTCTCGGCACCCGTCAATATGATCTCTGCGACGATGCAAGGCGGCTGCCTCTGTGAAAATGCCCCGAACCTCCGCTTAGATGCCAGCAACATTGAAATCGGTGCTCTGATGGCACCGCGCCCACTTTTGATGGTATCTGCGACAGGCGACTGGACAGTGAAGACACCGACCGTTGAATATCCCGCCATCCGAAGCATCTATGCCCACTTTGACGCAGAAGACAAGGTGCATCAGGTCCAGGTAGACGCTGAACATAACTACAATCAGGAGAGCCGCGAGGCGGTATATGCATGGTTTGCAAAATGGTTTTTGGGTGCAGAGGATGCTTCGGCGTTTAAAGAGGTTGCATTTCAGGTTGAGCCAGACGATGCTTTGTTAGCCTTCTCGGAACGCGAGATGCCAGCACACGCGTTGAAACAGGAGGAGTTTCTACCGGCTTGGGTGAACCGTTCTCAGCAAGAACTTGAAAAACGGAAACCTACAAATGAAGCAGAACTCCAGACCTTCAGCGAAGAATTGGGCAGCGGGTTGCAATATGCGTTAGGATTACAGATTCCAAAAATCACAGATGTGGTGCTTGTTGAGCCTGAAGGTGCGTTCCCAACAACCTATCAGACGAATTTATCTGCCAAACATCTCGTTATCGGGAGAAAGGGGATCGGCGATGCTATTCCTGCTATCCTATTTAGCCCAGAACCGCAGGTCGGCCACGATCCGATAGCGCTTATCGTTCATCCAGAAGGCAAGGCGGCGTTAATCGATTCAGAGACAGGTGAACCGTCTCCGCTCATCACGGACTTACTCGCTGCTGACCGGAAAGTGCTGCTCATAGATGTTTTTGACGTAGGGGAACATCAGAATTATGAGAGGCCGGAAGACACCTCCTTTTTCACCACCTACAACCGCACAGCCGCAGCACTACGCGTGCAAGATATTGTTACGGCACTGCGTTGCTTTACAGGTAGAGGTGATGTCTCGGAGGTGAATCTGATCGGGATAGGTGAGGCAGGCTTATGGGGTTTATTGGCGGCGGGATTCACAGATGTTAAGAATGTTGTTATAGATGCGGCAGCATTTGATAACAATAGCGATGATGCCTTTTTGAAGACCGTACCGATACCGAGTATCCGTCGAGTTGGAGATTTTCGGACAGCCGGTGCGCTCATCGCACCCCGATCGTTGATTATCCACAACACCGGTGATGCGTTTGATACAGCATGGATTGCCGAGGTTTACGGAAATATCGGCGTAAGCCAGCAGTTGCTTGTAGAGAAAGATAGGATGCCTGATGCGGAGATAGTTGCGAGGGTAACGACAGCGTAATTAGGCAAAAAATTGGGCGGACACTTCGGTCCGCCCTTACATTTGTAGTACGGTTGTAACCTATCCGTTGCTATGAAAGGTTGTATCCACGTTCGTTGTGTTGTGAGAGGTCAAGCCCCTGCCGCTCCTCATCCTCTTCAACGCGTAAGCCGACTGTAGCATCAACAATTTTGAGAATAATAAACGAAAGCACACCACTCCAAGCAATAGTAATGATAATGCTGAGCAGCTGCGCCAAGACCTGTTTACCTATTGTCATACCTTCAGCTAACCCATTACCACCTAAGCCCTTAGCGACAAAAACGCCGGTCAATAAGGCACCGACAATCCCACCAATACCGTGAACACCGAAAGCATCTAAGGAATCGTCATATCCGAGTTGCGATTTCAGGGTAGTCGCGCCCCAGAAACAGACAGCACCAGCGACGAGCCCGATAACGAGTGCGCCAATCGGTCCGACAGAACCAGAAGCAGGCGTAATAGCGACTAAGCCAGCAACAGCACCTGTTACAATGCCCAATGCACTCGGTTTACCGTGTTTTCCCCACTCAATAAACATCCATGTAATAGCGGCGGTGGCAGTTGAAATCTGCGTGACAAGCATCGCCATACCAGCGGTACCATTAGCGGCAACAGCACTACCAGCATTGAAACCGAACCAACCGACCCAGAGCATTGATGCACCGACGACAGTTAGTGTCAAACTATGCGGTGGCATTGCTGTTGTCTGGTAACCGAGTCGTTTGCCGACCAAGATGGCAGCAACCAGTGCCGCGATGCCTGCATTAATATGCACAACATTCCCACCTGCGAAATCAAGCGCACCGATAATATCACCAAAGAGTGAACCGTCACCAGACCATGCCATGTGGCAGATAGGCGCGTAAACAATCAACGACCAGATCACAGAGAATACCAGCATCGCCGAGAACTTCATTCGTTCTGCGAATGCGCCAGCGATCAATGCAGGTGTAATAATCGCAAATGTCATTTGGAAAACGACAAAAACGGTTTCGGGGATAGTTCCGCTTAAACTCTCCACCTCAACCCCACGCAGGAACATGGTGCCCAGACCACCGACAAAAGAAGTAAGCGTGATCTTCCCTGCCTCCATGCCAGCGGTGTTAAAGGCGAGACTATAGCCACAGATAATCCATAAGATCGTAATCAACCCTGTCAATGCAAAACATTGCATCAGCACAGAGAGCACATTCTGGACGCGCACTAACCCGCCATAAAAGAGGGCAAGTCCAGGGATCGTCATAAAGAGAACGAGGGCAGTTGCAGTAAGCATCCAAGCGGTGTCGCCGGAATCAGGTGTTGTTGCGTCTTGTGCCATCGCCAAACTCGGCACACCACATACCAACAAAATAACAATTAGCGTTCCAATTCGCGTGTAAGCAGATCGCTTTTTTGGCACAGCTTGTGAGCCAAAACTTGCTGTGAAAAGCGCAAATAGTGATGCACATCGTTGTTGCATCGGAATCCTCCATAATATTGACAAGCAGATGTTGCTTGTTTTGTTGTTTCTGTAAGGTAGACAGCTTTGTCTACCGTTTCAATTAAGAATACACTTTTGCTGGTGAAGTTTTAACCTCGCCAACAAAAGTGGTGCGTCGGTCATATATCCAAATATTTTCGGTTTTACTATCAGGACTTACGCAAAATTGGTTCGCGCACCGATAAACCGCTGGCGAGGTTTCAAACCTCGCCAGCAAATATGGGGAATTTGCGTAAGTCTTAACTATAATACCAAATTAACCCCATTTGTAGCGCGAGGTCCCTGTGCCTCGCAATGCTGACTTGATCAAAAGACTTCTAATCAAGTTAATTTGGTATAATAAGGCGTTGATTCGCTATTTTAGCAGCATATCACAATGGTATCAAGTGATAATTTCGGTTCAAAAAGATCGTGAGATTCAAACAGCAAAAAAGGGAACGCCCACAAGCGGTGAAGTAAAACTCAGGGATATAAGTGAAACTTCTTGTGGACGGTCCCTATTAGGTTTGTAGCCCGAAGGCTATCTGGATAATACGTTTAACGTATTAACGTATTGAGGAAACGTTAAAGTCAGGATAGGCACTTGCGCCGTGTTCTTCGTAGTCAAGTCCAGCTTGTTCTTCTTCTTCCGTAACTCGCAAGCCTGTAACGGCTTTGATGCCGTAGAAGAGAGCAAAGCCAGTAATGAGACACCATACGAAAACAGCGAGGACACCGACGATCTGTGCCCAAAGGAAGCCGAATCCTCCACCGTAGAAAACGCCGAGAGCCGGCTCGCCCAATTCATGGAAGAATCCAAGGAGGATCGTGCCTAATGCACCGCACGTACCGTGAACGGAGATTGCACCAACTGGATCGTCAATTTTCAGACGTTCTAAGAGGAGCACACTCAGGACAACCACAACGCCGCCGATAGCGCCGATAATAGCAGCGGATCTCGGACTCACAAATGCACAACCGGCGGTAATAGCGACCAAGCCAGCGAGCGCACCGTTGAGTGACATACCGGCATCAGGTTTGCCGAGGAATATCCACGCAGTAATCATAGCCGTGATAGCACCTGCAGCGGCTGCAAGGTTCGTTGTTACAGCAATGTGAGAAATTGGGGCGGCATCTGCCCCCATCTGGCTACCGGGGTTAAATCCGAACCAACCGAGCCACAAGATAAAGACACCGAGCGCAGCAAGTGGGAGGTTATGTCCGGCAATCGGCCGGGGTTTCCCTTCACCATCGTATTTGCCAATGCGGGGACCTAAAACGATGGCACCTGTGAGTGCAAGCCAACCACCTGTTGAATGGACAACTGTTGAACCGGCAAAATCAAGCATACCAGCACCGAAACTTGCCAACCAACCGCCACCCCAAATCCAGTGTCCAACAACCGGATAGATGATACCGGTGATAAAAACGCTGTAAATCAGATAACTTTTGAACTGTGTACGCTCAGCCATTGCACCAGAGACGATCGTCGCGGCGGTAGCGGCGAATACAAGCTGGAAGAGCCATGCGGCGTGCGTCGGCACGGAACTCCACTCCAATGAAGCAAACGCTGTGGAATCCGTTGGAACAAACCATCCACTCGTTCCCATGAATAAGTTGCCGGTACCAAACATAATGGCAAAACCGATCGCCCAATAAGCGATCGAACCCAGTGAGAAGTCCATCAAGTTTTTCATGAGAATGTTGACAGCGTTCTTAGCACGTGTGAATCCAGCTTCCACCATAGCGAACCCTGCTTGCATAAAGAAAACGAGAAATGCAGCAACCAGTACCCACAATGTATCCGCCATATACTTTGCATCAGAAACCTTCTCACCCTCAACCGATCCATTTAGGGCAAAAACGTTCAGGCTCAGCAGACAAGTGAGCACAAAAACTGTTATGATAACCTTTTTCTTCATTTGAAATATCTCCTTTGTGTCAATTCATCCTTAAAACTGTCGCTTTGCGAACGGCGGAGGCAGGATTTGGACATTCACGAGATCCGCCTGAATCTACCGTTGAGGGATAGGGATGTTCATCGCGAACCACAAGCATTTGCGCTGCTCTCGGTTCGCGACAATAGCGACCTGTCTTATAGACCTCTTACCACGTACGGACGAAAGTCATTCTGCCAGTAAGTCCTGTTTCGTCGTCACCCTTTTGGGTTTCAAATCCGACAAAGACACCGAGGGTGTTATTCTCGCCGTAGCCGACATTTGCGCGGCCACCGACAACCATACTCCCTAATCCACCATCATCGCCTAAATCAAGCGTCACTTCGACCTGTGGACCAACAGAAAGTGTATCATTCAGCGATAGGAGCACAAAATTACGAGTGTAGAGCGAATCACCTGCTTCTTCATCAAACATAGAATTGAAGAAACCCTGTATCCATGACTCAAAATAGATGGAACCCGCGGTGAGATAGGTAAACAGCTGCGGCGCAATCAAAGAAGAGGGACCGTTCGCAGCGGCGTAGTCAAACCCAATACCTACCATAGGAAGGAAACTAAGGGACAATGAATCACTATCAACGACTGGAATGCCAAGACCGATGTCTAACTCACCGAAAGTATCAACAACATAAATATCGGTATCCAAAGAGATACCACCGAGGAAACTTGGGGAATGGCTCGCACCAACCCAAATCTGCGTTCCCAAACTATCTGTATCCGTACGGAACCATCCGGAAGCTCCTGATGACTCTTCTTCTGCCATCTCCATCTCTTCACCCATCTCATGCGAATCTGCGTAAACCATGGGGATACTGCCAACTGCAAAAATACAGACCATTACTAACAAACGAACCAACCAAAATGTATGCGTCTTCATTATTTTACCTCTTGGGGTTTTACTCCGATTTTTCCGTTTTGATCAGCAACTCGTGCCTTTCTCTATTATGTTCGGTGTCGAGTTGCTGGTTAAAAAATCGGATTTCGGGTTAATTCTAACGTTGCACCTGCTAATTAAGATTTAAAGTGCCGGTAAGGAATGTCCGTCGGACATTCCGACTGCTAATTGAGGATTGTTGTTAAAAGCACTCTGATTATTTAACACTTGGTGCCCCGTTCAAAAGCCTTATGCGCGTCTAAAACGCGCCTACGGGTTTACGTAAAATTTAAGCAACGTACAATCACGGTGCAATAATGCCAATCTGAAGCTTTCATAGAGTAAAGAGGTCGCTTGACTCTGACATCAACTTGTGATATAGTGATTTCCGCCTGCAAACGGCAGACTTTCACCAATGCTTACTTCGCACCTGTTTTCGTTTAAAGCAAGACGCGTGCCAATTGCGTTTTCATGCAGATATTACTGCGACTACAAGCTGATGAGAGAAAATCCAATACTATCTTGCAAGAGGAGCATAAAACCCATAAGTGCTGGACAAATACACGGTTTCACCAACCGAAAAAAGGATCCATGTTATAAAATTATTTATAGGTGATTGTGGAGAGAGCAGACACAATCGATAGATGTTCGCGATATCGAAGAGACAGGTTTGTAATAAAAATGCTGAAATTTTCAACAAAAGATTGCCCAAAAAAGAGGCAAATCGTGCTTTTGAGTGTCGTTGCGATATTTGGAACAGCACTTCGCTTTTGGAACTTGGGACAATGGAGTTTCTGGATTGATGAGGTCTTTACAGTCAGAGATGCACAAAGCCTCTCGCTTAACAATTGGCAGTCTATCCCGAACCCTATCCCTTACCTTGCGGTGAAGTTATCAATTCTGATCGCTGGAAATAGCGAATGGGGAAGTCGCCTAATTCCTTGCATAGCTGGGATTGCCTCTATTCCCGCTGTTTTTGGGTTAGGGCGGACACTGTTCAATTGGCGGGTTGGACTTCTCAGCAGTACATTTGTGGCATGCGCAAGTTGGCATCTGTTTTGGGCACAGAATGCGCGTTATCCCGTCTTCACCTTTCTGTTTGCGGTCCTGACAGCCTGGTTTTTCTATTTGTCTATTGAACGCGATTCGATACTTTTGGCAATAGGGGCACTCGTCTGTTGCTTCTGTCTAATTCTCTCGCATACGCTTTCGGTTGTAATTGTTCCGGCGTTAGCTGCTTATGCTGTGATCTGCCTCTTAGAAAAATCGGATCGGAAACGGTGGATAAATCTGCTTATCTTCTTTATTCCGTTTGCGATGCCGGTGTTGGCACTGATGCTTCCACAAGTTCGTGATTATATCTTCTCTGGCTGGGGACGCAACGAATGGCAGCGGAGTCCGCTCTATATCGTGCTAACGCTTGTCGACGGGGTAAGTGTTCCCATAGCCGTTGCTGCGTTTTTCGGCTTTGTTGCGATGTCATCCAACAAATCGACACGCTTTTTACTCTGCTACGCGGGTGTCCCGCTGGCACTCTTTCTCGTGGCATCGCAGTTTCAAAACGTCGCTGGTTATTACTTATTCTGGACAACTCCTGCCTATTTCATTCTCGCGGGCGTTGCATGCGAACAAGTGTGGAAGGCAATAAACGATAGATATAGCAGAATGCTCGGTATACTCGTGCCGTGTGTATTAGTGGTAACGCTACTCTCACAGAATTATCTCTACTTTAGCATCGAAAACGGTGGGCGACCGAAATGGCGGGAAGCGTTTGAAACTATCAAGGCAGAGAAACAACCTAACGACAAAGTGGTACTTTCCGAACCTGAGATGGGTAAGTACTATCTTCCAGAATCAACACCTATTTACATCGGTGAGTTGCTAGACAATCCGGAAGCGTTTGAAAAAGCGTGGGAAAATTCGGGGAAAGATCGGTTATGGTTCGTAGTGGATGTGGCGAGTTTTAACGTCTTCGACGGAAATGAAAATGTCCGCAGTTGGATTCGCCAACGCGGACATCTCATAAAAACACTGCCTGCCTTTTCACGTGCAAAAGACAGGACAATTCACGTTTATCTATTGCAGTAGAATACAGCAAACAGGCAGATACATTTCTACCATAAATGAAACGGCTATGGGACCCGCATTATATGCCAAACGTATTCGTATACTTTAGTAACACTGTGCGTCCCCTCGTCAGCAATTTTCTTGGTACTTTATCTTCTCTGTCCGTGTTGAGATTTTCATTGTAAACCAGCCATAGGTCATTCCCCTCACGGAAGTTATATCGAAACCGAATATTTGTTGAGAACCGATCATTAGCACTATTGTATTGCACAAATGCATTCAGAGAGACTTGCGTGTTAAATGCGACCCGTGTACGCAGCCGCATCACATGTGCGTTAAACCTCTGATTTCGGTTGGGGAAACGTACGACGTTGACTTCATACTCACTATTCACCTCCAAATGTCGGGACACATTCCAGGTTGGTTTAACCTTGTATTCAAGTCGCCATCCATCAAAAAACCCGCCGACAGACCAATCGAAATCAGTCCGGAATAATTTCCTATTGGGCATCTCAAATCCACCCTTAATCTCGAAAGAGGTGTAGCTGCCTGCTGGAACCACCGTATCCTTCGGAAAATCTTCATCTTCGGTGAGATCTTCGTAGTCCATTTGAAAGTCCATTGACACGGCTGCCCCAGACTTCCACTCCAGATCGATATCATAGTCAAGCTGCGCGGATTCCACAGATTGATCTTCATTACGGAAGACAATGAATCCTGCAAACTGTAACGGACTGACCTGTCTAATAGAGGTTCCTTTTTTCATGAGCCAATCATAACGAGCACTCCACTGCAGTTGCGTGAAATCTTTCCGACTTGTATATCCAATTCCGGGCAAAAAGTCTTTGCCCCTCCGAGCTGCGAGGAGTTCATAATCAAATCCAACATCGGTGCGTCGGGTGAGTTCTGCGAGAAACATCGCTGTATCCAAAAAATTGAGTGCCTGCTTTTGAATGACTTGATCCTCAAAAGTTTGCCCCCATTTAAGGGTTAAATATTCTTTCCCAAAAAGCCGAAAAATACCGTCAAGTCCGTATGCGAAGTTGTAATTTCCTTCCTCGTCAATACGGTTTGTTACCATAACACCGGCGTAGGAATATGGATTCAGAACTTGCCGACGTAGCCGTAGTACTCCGAAGTTTTCTCTCAGGATGTCTTCCTTACGTGCGGTTTGCATGTCAAGAAAACCAAGATCCCAATTTCCAATACGTCCGACGAGTCTCGTCCCGCCAATGATGGGAATTTGTTCACCGTCCTCGATACCGATTCGGCGACTATGAAAAAGTCGAGCGCGACCAATGAAATTGAAGGCGAAAATCCCAGAACGTTCTTGAAAAAATTGCCGTTTCTCTGGAAAGAAGAGCGAGAATCGGCTTAAATTAACTTGCTGCTCATCAGCTTCTGCTTGAGCAAAGTCAGGGTTTAGTGTTGTATCCAAGGTGAGGTTGCTGGTGACATTATATTTAATGTCAAGCCCAGCATTTCTCGTCAACGCATTTTCGAGATGATAGGCGGTCTTAGCATCGTTTAACGTAGGTGTTTGTTCGAGGCCCGCAATGGCATAAGGCGTAAAGTAAATTGGTTTTTGACTGTAAACCTGATTTAAAACGATAGGATGCGCTCGAGATGGCGTATCAATACCGCGTTCCGGAGACAAGTCTGGAAAAACAATTCGCTCATTTTTTCGGGCAATATTTCGATAAGCGATTAATCCCATGGTCACCCGACCTTCTTTATCCTGAAAACCCAAGCTGGAGAACGGAATTCGCATCTCAACGAACCAACCCTTTTCATCCTGAACCGTGGCGACATCCCAATAGGTATCCCAGTTCTTATTATCGGATTTGCCATCATTATAGACAGCTTCATCGCCGCGAATACCAGCTGGTGTCGTCCAAAATGACAGGGCACTTTTCTTGTCATTGAAGGTATCAAGAATGATTCCAAATTTATCATCCTTGCTCGACCTATCCCTATAGAGAGAGTTCACACGAATCTCGGAAGGGTCAGTATCATAACACCGCGCTGAGCAGTAAAGATAATCCTTATCATAAGCAATTCTGATCTCAGTTCTCTCGGTGGGTTCACCTTGATAAGTGGGTTTGTACATGATCACGGGGAGTGGTTCAATCCTCTGCCATCCCGGTTCATCGCTCAGACCATCAATTTGGATAGGCTCTGTCAAGTAGGTTAATGAGAGGGGTTCTTGGGCGTTTGTGGCATTCACAGAGAAAGCAAGGATTAAGATCACACATGCTATAGCAGACTTTAACGGGTATATCATTTTTCCTTTCAACGCATTGAGATTTACCGCTGTGATAAACCTATAGAAATCCGCATATCCTAAGTATCTAAGCGAAGTTTAGGATAAGTAAGTTGGTTAGGTTCGGTCTTCTTGCTTCCACGATTCCAACCTTCCATTGGAGGATGGTGCTGGGTGAAGCGCGAAGGATTTTTGCAATCGCATTCATGGGAAAGCCCATGGCAATAGAGAAAAACAGCGAGTGCCTGCTCAGTGATCGGTCTCCCTCGGTGTGTTTTCTCTCCATTGATCGTGGCATTCTTTACACTTATAACGCTGTTTTTCGTTGACGAACCCATTTTTGACGAAGTGTACGTGTTGACATTTTGGACAACTCATCGTGCGTTCCTTGTGAAGTTATACCATATTAACGCGACTATTCTTGTGTATATTTTTTAGATATGTTATTGTGAAGAGATGAAAAAGCAAAAACATGAGGTTTTCCCCCACTTTTCAGTAGAAGTTGTTAAACAAAGGTATCTTGAATGTGAATGTCTTCGGGAACGGACGCACTGGCATATTATTTGGCTCCTTGCGGATACCAGAGATTCACGCACCCCCCGGCAAGTCGCTGAGATTGTAGGATGCACGCCGGACTGGGTTCGCAAGTTGCTCAAACGCTATAATGCTGAAGGCGAAGCCGCTTTGCGAGATAAACGCAAAAATAATACAGGTGTGCGTTTTTTGGATGAAACACAGCAAGCCGCCCTTGCAGCTGCCCTTTCTGCGCCTCCTGGTGATGGGGGTCTTTGGACGGGTCCGAAAGTGGCTGCGTGGATATCTGAGACACTCCAGCGTCGTGTCAGTGACGTGTCAGGTTGGAAATATCTCAAACGTCTCGGTTATACTTTACAAACACCTCGTCCGCAACATCAGGCAGCCGCAACACCCGAGGCACAGCAAACATTTAAAAAAAAACTCAAGGAGCGGGTAGCTACGCTTGAAAGTCAGCACCCAGAGAAACCGGTAGAGATCTGGGCAGAAGACGAGACGCGCTTGGGATTATTGCCGGTTCATCGGCGTGTCTGGGCGAAGCGAGGTGAAAGACCGATAGCCCCCGTGTGTCCGGCATATAAGTGGTTTTATGGTTTCGGTTTTGTCCGTCCACAGACAGGTGAGACCTATTGGCTGCTGATGCCGAGTGTGAGTGTTGAAGTCATGAACCTTGCCTTGGCAGAGTTTGCGCGTGATGTGAACCCGGAAGGCAAGAAACAGATAATCCTTTTGTTAGATCGTGCCGGTTTTCACACGGGTAAGGATTTAGAAGTCCCAGAAGGGATTGAGTTATTTCATTTGCCCCCGTACACACCAGAACTTCAACCTGCCGAACGGCTCTGGCCTTTGTTGCGAGAGGTGGTTGTGAATAAAGTTTTTACAACGCTCTCAGCACTTGAAGAAGCCGTTGTGAAAAGGTGTCAATGGTTCTCTGAAAACACAAAGAAGGTGCAGGCACATGTCGGTTTTCTGTGGATTTGCAAAATGGAAAAATAATACAAATCACGTTAATTTGGTATTAGATAAACTTTTGATAAGGATACCGTATCTATCTCTGTTCGTCAAGGAAAATCAGTCTGATTCTCCCTGACAGTTTTCGCAAACGTGTGATACTTTTGAAAACTGAACAATGATGGGACAGTATCGTTAGGATGGATTGTCAAACCATCATTATTTAACCGAAAACCCTCTTTTATTAGCTGTGATCCTTCTGATTGGTTGGTTTTTCTATCGGGCTGGCAGCGTTTGTTTCTACACTGACAACTCGAGAAGAAGATACTTTTGTGTAGATGCAGCTTTCTGGGTCCCATCTATCCTCGTCTCTATTGTGGATATTCTACTGATTGCTATGTGTATCTCAACTTCGTAATAGCAGGCATTTTCAAACCTTCCTATCCTGAAAATTCTTTAATCCTCAGGACTTACGCAATGGACGTTCGTCTCGACTATGTTCCGCAGGGACCCCGTGCCCTGCGTGCGTTCATGTCTGGATGGGCACGAAAGCCGAAGCCATCCATCCCAACAGCGTTTTGATGCGTAAGTCCTAATCCTATAAATCCTGATTCAGACAGATTAGCCATCAGCAGTCAGTCATCGGCAATCAGCACTCAAAGGTTTCCGTGTATCAGTCACCGCTGACAACTGATAACTGAATTCCGCTGTCAATTTCCTTATTGCCGTTTTCTTGACAATCAATTATACTTAATCTAAGTTTGATATAAGGTCTAATACCAAATTAACCCAATTTGTAGCGCGAGGTCCCTGTGCCTCGCAATGCTGACTTGATCAAAAGACTTCTAATCACGTTAATTGGGTATAAGTTATACATAAGTTTCCGGACCTACCGGACTAAGAAACTGATAAGGAATAATATGGCACGACAACCCAATATTCTCTTTCTGCTCACCGACCAGCAACGTTTCGATTCCCTGGGCTGCAATGGTGCTCCAATTTGCAGAACACCTGCCGTTGACGAAATCGCTACGACAGGCATGCGATTCACAAATGCTTATACTCCTATCGCTCTCTGTTCACCGGCGCGTGGCTCTCTGCTCACCGGACTCTATCCCCATAATCATGGACAACTCTCAAATATGGGCAACTTCAACGGCGTATTTGCAAACCAAATTCTCGACAAACCGGCATATCCAAAACTTCTAACAGAGGCAGGTTATCGCGTAAGTTGCATCGGTAAATGGCATCTCGCTAAGCAAGGGGACACGGAGTTCTGGGGGTACGACAAATGGCACCCGTATAGTGAGTGGCATCAGTGGCTCCGCGACGACGGCATCGACTTCCGAATTGATAGAGATGCAGTCCAACCCTTTGAGTGGGGAGGCGAAGCACCTTTCTATGGCAGACTTCCGCTCCCTGTTGAACGGACGATGGAAGCCTGGACCGCAGATAAAACAATCGAATTAATCGACGGTTATTCGGATTCCGAGCAACCGTTTATGATTGCCGCGAATTTCTTCGGACCGCATTTCCCGTATGCCGTACCGGCACCTTACGATACGATGTACGATCCGGACACCGTTGAACGGTGGGGCAACTTCGATGAACAGTTTATCAACAAACCTCTCATCCAGCAGAAGGAGATGCTCCGATGGAACGCCAGCCACCTGACATGGCCCGATTGGCAGAAGGTCATCGCCGCCTATTGGGGGTTCTGCACCTTCATTGACGATCAGGTGCGACGGATTCTCGACAGCCTTAAAGCGAGCGGTATGGCGGAGAATACTGTTGTCGTCTTTTCAACCGACCACGGCGATATGCTCGGCAGCCATCGACTTTTCAATAAGGGATTTCACATGTATGAAGAGACGCACCATATTCCGCTCGTTATCCGGTGGCCAGGTGCTATATCACCAGGGACGACGTGCGATGAATTTGTGAATCTTGTCGATTTGATGCCCACTTTTTTGCAACTCGGTGGGGCAGCGATGCCTGATAATATTGATGGTAGGTCGATTGTGCCACTGTTACAAGGGGAGACCGTAGATGATTGGCCAGATGATGTGTTCGCCGAATTTCACGGATACGAACCGACGCTTGCCTCTGTCAGAATGGTGCGGACAGATTCATGGAAATACGTCTACAATCCCTACAGTGAGGATGAACTCTACGATATGAAAAGCGACCCGCACGAACTCCATAACTTGGCGAATCATCTCGGTTACAAGCACGTCCTCCGTCGTATGAAAGCACGCATGGTCAATCGCTTACGCGAGACGAAGGACAACATCGCCATGGACGGCGGATGGCAGAGCAATTCCTTTGACCTGCTCATTTCAGGACGGGAGCGGTAGTGCTATGCAGACACCGCTGGAGACTATAATCGCCCAAATTCGGATTTGCCCAAGCCGGTAGGCACGGTGTGTAACCGCGCCGGACCTTAGCATCGTAGGCCCCATACGCTATTCGCTATGGGGACCCCGGGTTGAACGGATACCATCAAAACCGTGAAAAGTCAGGGTCTGTAAAGTTTTTGGCATTAAGTCCCCTAAACTGTTCCAACGCCTTCTAAGAGCGGTTTGTAACCCCGATTGATGACAGAAACCTGTTTATAGCAGGACGGTTCCTTTCTTGAAAATTAATTTGACATCGCCATAAAACTATAGTATACTTATAATAAGTATATCAAAGATGATTCTCAGACCTTGCGTCCTCCAAAGGTTCACATCCGACCCACGTAGAAGCGGAAAACAGAAGCCGACATGCAGAACCCTAATAAAAACACGACAACGGACGGCATTAGAAGAAATGAATAACATATCTCGTCTCAAACGCAAAAAGGGTCTCAAACGCAAAATAACGCAAAACGCAATCAGAAGAACCGCGGAACCACACGCTTTACAACGCACACATTTTGCGTTGAGAGCCGAAAAAAGGGGCAAAACGCAAACGCAAACGCAATCCGTACCGCTTCATTGCTGATGAGAAACTTGTAGGCGTCGATCTGTCCGCCGCTTCGCAACCCGTGAGGAAGTCATTAGAGAAAGCTCCCAAACAAGCAGACAGATAGCACAACCCGTAACGCTTTTCAGTCCGCGTCATTCATATCATCCATGATAATCTTCTGCGATTCAGATTCGTTTGGAAAAGGTGTGTAAAGTTTTTGACATGAGGTGTTCATTTTGGCTTGTGGGAGGGGTTTGTAACCCCGATTTTGCAACGCATCTAAGTTTCCCCAGAGGGGCGGCCATCTATGTAGAAAGCGCATCAACCAAACACCTAAGTCCCAGAGGGGCGGAAACCTCTGTGTGGCATTTTGACAAAATATTTACACACCCGAAAAGTCATAGAAATTTGAAAAAAATGTGAAAGTGTGATAAGATGTCTATCAAATTCCTATCCTCACAGGAGGGCGTTGATGATTATCACAGTTGACGAAAGCTATCAACATAAGCGGGATCGCACCGAGCAACAACTCTTCGCTGTTGTTGAGCAAAATACGCCGGATTCCATCAAAATACCCCTTTTTCCACAAGACGAACCAGAAGCGTTTACTTTTCATCTTGATAAGGCGTTGATTGAGCGTTTGAATCTCTGGGAATGGTTCCGTAACTATGCGAAGGAAGCACAGGTCTCGACCGCCGGCATCCGGGGTCCACAAAATATTTTATACCCATGGGACACCCGGTTTCCGATCAATCAGATCGGGATTGTCTTGGCAACGCTTGGAAAGAGCCTCGTGGCAAACGAAACCACAGATGGCAGGTTGGTTGAGAAACTCGCAGGATGCGAGGTACGCTACAATTCGCAGAAATATGTCGAACATATCGCTCGGATCCAAGCCGCACAGGGAATTCGCACGTATGTACCGAAAGGGTTCGGCACACTGCCTATCTGGATGGCATCGTTTCTGATTTTCATGCTTGACTTGGACGGTGGTGAGCATGTCACATCCAGCCACTCTGTCAGCACCAAAAACGCGACCAAAGACCTCAACAATCAAGGCAGTCAATACCTACCCGAAGAATCCATGCGTTTCGTCAACAAGATTGAAGATATTCTCAAAACCGCTGAAACGGAAGGATATCCAATTCAATTCAGCGCAGCCACCGATGTGCATATTGATTTTGAACGACTCGATGAACTCCACGACGGCGTGCAGCTATATGTCGGCTATCTCAAAAGCAGTGTCGCCACAGATGCGAATCTTAACCTCATCCGAGAAGTAAAACCGCCAATCGTTGTCGATTGTGTCGGGGGATGTATGTATCGTCCGATGCGCGCCATCTTTGAGCGATTGGGGATTGCTCACTCTGTTCGTTGGCTCCACGTTGAGGCTGATCCGCTCTATCACAACATCGGAAAACTCGACCGCAATCCAAAAACAGGTGAGGCTGAATTTTATGATCTCGGTTGCGACTTTAGTATCCTTGATGTCGTCAAATCGGTAGACTATGCAACAAAACTCAGGGCACAACCCGTCGGGACCATTATTGAAGCGACCGACCCAGATGGCGATCGGCTCATCGTTTGTGAAATAGAGGAAGTCTCGCGCGCAGAAACACTACAAGACCTTGGGATTGATTTTCTAACACTTGACGATGAACGTCTACTGACGATTTACACGCCGAACCAAGCGTTCCTCATGTTGATGGACTTCTATGCCAAGCAGCTCAAAACCGCTGGACTTTGGGAAAATCATCCGCGGTTCATGATTAAGACGACGCCTTCCGCACTCGCTTGGGATCAGTGGGGTGCCGCAAACGGTATTAAGGTTATTAACGTGCCGGTCGGTTTCAAAGAGATCGCCGCAATTATGAAAAAGATTGAGCGGCAGCTTTCCGATGCACCAGACACGCCGGTCGTTATCCAAGATGTCTATGGCGAGACAATTTCACTCGGTGTGCAGCCACGACTCATCTTCGCGGGCGAAGAGAGCGGCGGAATGATTACCGGTCCCGAAGCACTTATTCAAAGTCAAGGCGGTCGCACTGCTATTGCGATGCGTGAAAAGTCGGCGGGTGAGTCTATGGTACTGGTCACTGCACTCGCAGCGCATTGCAAACAGGCGGATATACCCCTTTCTGATTACCTCGCTGCTGTTTTTGGGGAGAGTCAAATCACCGCTACGTGCGACGTGAGAGAGGACATCACCTATTACAACGAATCTGAGCCAAATCCAGAAAAACTTCGCGAGGCGAAGCGTGAAGGTGAAGCGAAACGTGACAAAAACGACCTGTTTTTCCTCGGCATTGCCATTGCACTCCGCGACGGAAAAATAGACATGGAACACGCACGTGCTATCCTTTCGGATGCCCTGCCGATCCTTGATTTCGCAACGCTTGAAGATGTCCGGTTTGTCGGTGACGGGAGTTATCTCAAGTTTCAGGATATGTGCGTTGAAGTCCGAAAATCTGGCACAGATGCGAAGACCAAAGCCTACGCCTCTGGCGGCGATAAGCAGGAGTGTCGGAAGTTCGCCAAAGCCTTCGGTGAAGCAAGTGGTGAATTGACCGAACTTTACGAGGAACGGATAGGTCAAACCTACTTAAGGGATGTTGAAAGCAGAGCACGGCAGATTTATAACGCATTTCAGTCGGCTTAAAGGTAGGCACGCGCCGCCGTGCCGTACACTCAAAAATCGGTTTAGAAAGTAGAGGGCACGCGCTATCGTGTCGTACACCTATAAAAAGGAGATTATCATGGTCAGAACAATTATCAGTCTTTTCGGAGTGTTTATTGGACTTGCACTCCTCTTTTCTTTTCTCCCAGTATCCGATGCAAATTGGACCGTCCTGCGTGAAGATGATATCTTCCGTGGCGACGGCATTGACGGGATGTTACAGGATGTCTATTTCATGGATAATCAGAACGGTTTGGTCGTTGGGGATGGCGGTCTAATGTTGAAGACATCGGATGGTGGCAAGACGTGGGAGAAAATGGAAATTGATATGCGTCCCCCCGGCACCGGTCAAAGACCTGGTGGACCTCCGGGTGCTGGTGGTGGCGGACCTCCTCCGGGCTTCGGTCGCGGCGGTCCCGCACCGCTCTATAATATCTACTTTGTAGATGAAAATGTCGGGTTTATCATAGGCGGTAGAGGCACGATCCTGAAGACCGAGGACGGTGGTAAGACTTGGGCACGTAAAATGGCGATGAGTAGTGCTGGCATTGGACGCGGTGGGAACCCACGCGGAATGCGTGCCAATTTGATGGGTATCCAGATGATTAGCGAAACAACCGGTTTTATCGCCGGAACGGAGAATACCATTCTTAAAACAACAGATGGCGGTGAAACTTGGGTCGGCAGCTCAGAACGGGCAAGAGTTGGAGAAACCCGAAACAATCTTGAAGGGATTTGGTTCGTTTCACCTACAACAGGTTGGGTTATCGGCTCATTCGGAATACTTCTTCATACCGCTGATGGTGGCGAAAACTGGGAGAAACGCGACCCGGGCTTTGATAATAACCTGTTCGGTATCCACTTTCTTGACGAAAACACAGGATGGATTAGTGGGCAGGAAGGTTTGATCCTGCATACCACTGATGGCGGTGCTACATGGAATCAGCAGAAAACCGAATCCTATGACGATCTCCACGATATTACCTTCGTTGATGCGATGGTCGGTTGGGCAGTCGGTGGTTATAACTCTATTTTGCATACCACCGATGGCGGTAAAACATGGGCAGTATCGAATATACCCGGAGGCGCGACCTTCAAGGGCGTTCATGCGACAGATCAGAACCACTGTTGGACAATTAACGATTGGGGCGTAATCGCACGATACAAAGCACAATAGTTGTTGGCTATCGGTCTTCAGCAGTCGGCAGTCAGCAAGAGAGTCTTGTGGCAGACACAAGGGTTTTGCATGCCACAATCCCTACTGATAGCCAATAGCCGACTGCCGATAGCCATACGAAGAGAAAGGGAAAAGAATGTCAGAACTGAAAAGTCATAAAGTTACAATGCTCGGCACCGGGCTCATCGGAATGTTCTATACGATGACGCTCCATAACCAGCGTGGTGCAGACCGTGTCCATGCTGTCTACTCCCGGCGCGAAGAACGCGCAACCGCATTCGCCGAAGAGTGGAACATCCCGCACGCAACAACCGATTTGGCAGCAGCTATCAACCACCCTGAGACGGATACTGTCGTCATTGGATTGCCCAATAACTTGCACCTGAAAGCCGTTGAACTTGCCGCGGAAGCAGGCAAAGACATCCTCTGTACGAAACCCCTTGGACGCACCGCCGAAGAAGCGAAAGCGATGTTAGACATCGTTGAAAACGCAGGCGTATTTGGAGGTTATCTCGAAGATTTGGTGTATCCTCCGAAAACCCTCAAGGCGTTAGAATCGGTTCAAAACGGCGCACTCGGCAAGATTCTATGGGTGCGTTCTCGCGAGACGCATCCGGGTCCCCATAGCGATTGGTTCTGGGATCTGGAGCAAGCAGGCGGGGGTGCCATTGTTGATATGGGATGCCACTGTATCGAGATTATCCGGAACTTCGTTGGCAAGAACAACAGACCGCTTGAGGTAATGTGTTGGGCGGATACCCTTGTGCACCCAATTGATGCGGAGGACCACGGCATCGCACTCATCCGATTTGAAAGCGGCGCGATGGGGCAGTTTGAGGTCAGTTGGGCGTTCCGTGGTGGTATGGACTTGCGCGATGAAGTCTCCGGTAGTGAAGGGACTATCTGGCTCAATCACTGGCTCCGCACAGGCTTTGAGATGTTCACAGCTGTCGGACAGGGTGGTTATGTCGCTGAAAAAGCGGAGAGCGATACTGGTTGGCTCTTCCCTGTCGGCGATGAAGTCGCGGAACTCGGCTACCGAGATATGTTCCTCGATATGTTCAACGCAATCGACGAGGGACGAGAACCGATGGAAACCTTCTACGATGGCTACGTCGTCAACGCTGTCATTGATGCTTGTTATAAATCCGCCAAATCCAAGCAGTGGGAAGCCGTTGAGATTCAGGATTGGCGAGGCACGATGGAAACCACTGACGCACAAGCAAGCCAGTCAGATGCCGATGAACGATATGCACACCTCAAAGATGAACGGATGCCCGATGGCAGGTTGAAACGTATCTTCAGAGATCGCCAGACCGGGGAGATTATTGAGAGAGTGGAAGATTAACAGAACTTACGCAAACACCTTTGCTGGCGAGGTTGGGAAACCTCGCCAACGGTACGCAATACATCCAGTCTCGTGGAAAAATTGCGTCCGTCCTACATAAAAAGGAGGACTCTCAAATGACTCGAATGCTAACAGTCGTTGCGATCTTGCTCAGTCTTGGACTGAGTTGTTTCGCCGCGTTTGAAGAAGAGACAGTGTTATTATACCTCTTTGATGAAGAGACAGCCGATGAAGCGACAGACCTTTCCGAGTTTGAGAATCATGGAGAGATTACCGATGCCGAATGGACAGAGAATGGAAAGATTGGTGGTGCATTGGTCTTTGATGGTGTAAGTAGCCTTATTGAGGTGCCACATCACGATAGTCTCTTTCCCGGCGGCGATGAACTGACAATTGAGGCGTGGTTCAAGCCGACTACATTTCCAGCCGGACATCCAGCGATTGCAAGAAAAGGTGCTGTGGCAGAAAGTGGTTGGGGTTTTGATACACCGGGCGGCAGAATTCGTGGATTCGTCTATACCGCACCGGGTGCTGCTGCTGTTGCAGAAGGCGCGACACAGATGACATTAGACACATGGCATCATCTCGCTATGGTCTACGACGGCGAAGCAGTGCTCCTCTATCTCGACGGTGAATTGGACAGAGAAGTTGCACGAGAAGGAGACATCAATGAAAACGAAGCCTCAGTCTGGATCGGCAAGAAAGCAAATGAAAATATCTGGCTTGATGGCATCCTTGACGAACTCCGTATTCTCAACATCGCGATCACGCAAGAGCAGATTCAGGCGGATATGGAGGATGGCATCGCGTTTGCGGTGGAGGTCACAGGAAAACTCGCAACAACATGGGGACGGATTAAGGATGAAGTCCGCCGTTAGCGATTGGAGATGATAACAATGGATACAAGTTGGCTTGAATATTGTGCTACAGATGAGCAACTCAAAGCATTCAACGACACTGGCTACCTCATTGTTGAGGACGCTATAAGTCCTGAAATGGTGGACGCATTAGAGGAAGTCGCTGATCGACTTGATGCCGAGGAGCGCGCCAAAACTGGGTTAGCACCGCACAAAATGTTATCTAAGTTTCGCACTGTTATTGAAGACGATATACTGCTGGAACTGCTTGATAACAAGAAAGTGTTCCCCTTGCTCTGGGATATCTTAGGTTGGAACATCCAGCTTTATATCTCGCACCTCATCATGTATCCCCCAGAACCGCCCGATACACAGCATATCCAAAAAGGCGCGCATTGGCATCAAGACGGCGGCAGACCTGTCCCAGAGATGGAACGTCCACACCCGCGACTCTCATTGAAGGTAAGTTACTGGTTAAGCGACGTTACCGACCGTGACAACGGCGCGATGCGCATTGTCCCTTGTAGCCACAAACTTGACACCCGACCGCCCAACAGCGACAACAATCCTGATGGCGATCCCGAAGGTGCGATGGATCTTATCGTCAAGCGCGGAACAGCAGTTTTATTTGATCGACGGATGTGGCACTCACGCGGCTGGAATTTCTCTGATGTGACGCGGAAAGTCTTCTTTATGGGGTATAGTTATCGTTGGTTGCGCGGTTTGGATTACAACCTCATGCCCACTGAACTCCTTGAGAAATGTGACCCAATTCGGCGGCAGCTGCTCGGTGATGGCGTGGACATCAAAGGTTGGTGGCAACCCACAGATGCAGATGTGCCACTGAAGACATGGATTGCAGAGCATCGTGGGGAAGAATATTTGCGGTAGAAACTTTTGGGAATCTCATCGTGTTCAGTTACCATTGTGCGTTTTTCTTGAATTTTGGTGTGGAATATCGGATAATTAGAGGAAGCGTTTAATGGTGAAAATTGGGGGAACATCAAAATGGATAGAGATGAATTGATTCTACAAAAGTTATCTGAACTTGCAGAAGATGTAAAAGACCTGCGGAAAAATGTAGGCGGTCTACAGAAAGATATAACTGATGTGAAATTACAACAAGCTGACGATCGCCGCCGGTCAGAAACTGCGAATGTGAAGTTAGCAGCGGATTTGCAACGCTTGGAATCCAAAATTGATGGGGGTTTGGATCGCGTGGAATCCAAACTAACAGCAAATTCGCAACGCTTGGAATCCAAAATTGATAGCGTTGTTAGCAATATAAAAGAACGCAAGACCGACACCAACGAACGGTGGGAAATCGGCGGTATTATTGTCTCTATCTTTTTAGCAATTTCGGCGTTCACCAAGGTGTTTTTCTTTTCCTAAACAGATGCACCCCGATTCGGTGGCAGCTCCTGGGTGACGGTGTGGACATTAAAGGCTGGTGGCAACCCACAGATGCAGATGTGCCGCTGAAGACGTGGATTGCGGAGCATCGTGGAGAGGAATATTTGCGGTAGGTGTTTGTTCCTATACAGGTGGGTTCCTGTGACCGTTCCTTTGCAATAAAACTCGAAATTGAATAGTTTTGACTCCAAATAGATTGACGTACTAGCCTTCATTACTTTCAGTTGGCATAGTATTTACCGCTTTTTTAATGTGGTTTAGGAACAAAATGAAGGGGATTGCCTTCAAGAACTATCGTTGATCCTTTCTCTCCAGTGCCAATAGCTATTCCATCATCTTGTCGGATGTCAGTCATCATTAACATTTTTGGGGTGCCTCCACTACTCATTAAACTTATATACCCATTGCTACCGCCATGTTCACCTGTAAGTTGTAAAACTGCCCCTTCGCCGATGCCGCTAATTGATAGACTCACTAACGCACCACTGCCAGATTTGTTTTTAACATCATAGCGTTCGGCAATATAGATGAAAGGTTTACCTTCAACAAATTTTAGTGCTATTACACCATGTTCCATGTGGCCATCGGACACGATTAACTCTTTACAAAGGATTCTATCAAAAGTGGTTCTGTTAAAGTTTCTTACTCCATCCTGTGCCTCAACTTCAGGATTGGAGGCACCGAGAAAATAGCCAGCGATGACAAAGATCCCGCCGAGTAGGAAAAATGCCAGTCTTTCGATATTTCGTTTCATCTTAATTCTCCTTTTTTAAAAAAAGTGAAAGAGGGCATGAATGGCAGGATATACAAACGCTGTACAACATACCCATATGAGAAATATGTAATATCCATAAAGATTGTCAGGATTGAGAACCAACAGTAGAATTGAGATAACGATTGCTTAGGGAATCCAAATATCTTTCACATTAATTTCCTTGATCGATCCCTAAGGAATCAATATACTCCCGGCCTTCATTGGTTAAGAAAAGATAAGCCGGTCGCATCTCCATCCCTAATATCTGTACTGAGTTCTCTGGAAATTTTACTTCTACGTATTCAGCATCCAGAATTCGCTTAATCAGAATCATCAAAAATGATGGGAACTGAAAGCTCATGTTTTCCTGTTGCTTGTATAATGCAATACCTTCGCCAAATTATGATGTATTGATTTGAGAGGGTGTCTGATGAACAGCACCGATGGACCCAAGCCGTTCAGCGATTTGCTCAATAACAACAGGATCCGGTTTTTGCGGTAGTATTTTTAATGTTTCGCGCAAATACTTCCTCCCTCGGTAGTGTGCTTTGAGATCTAAGACGCTTGCCTCGGTGTTTTCTAAACGCAAGGGTGCTAAAAGTTTCGCAGAGACATTGACCATGAACATAGACAGATTCGCGGCATTGTTGACGGGTGTTTTGTTGACATTCATAAAATCGTCTAACCCCCAAAACTGTTTGGCCTCTCGGAAGTTGAACTCGATTTGAAAACGAAGCGAGTAGTAATCGATCATTTTTTCTGCGTCCAATGCTAAGTCAGAACTGAACAATAAGACGTGTGATTTTTTCTCTGTCGGTAGATGCGTCTTGAGAATACACACCACATTTAGCGGATCCGGGAACTTTTTATGGTGCATCTTTGAAACCTGATAGACTTCAGTTGTAATGTTTCCTTGCGTCTCGGTAGAGACTCGGTATTTGGTATCCATCTGCTGCGGCTTGAAACGTTGCCCGTAGATACGCGGGCGTCCACGTCCGGCGTAAGGCAGCGTGGATGGAAAATAAAGGGCGGTATTGACGCGCAACTTTGAGATCAAAGATAACCCACATTGTTGTGTCATCTGTAGCGCATGATTGTGTCCAAAATATCCATCAAGCACCAGGTAGCGCACGGGTATCAAATCGCCGACACGTGCGAGCAACGCCTTGAGCATCGTTTGAAGGTGTTTCAATGTATCGCTGAGCGGCACATCCGTCTTGTTTCGGTTCCGACTGCCCTTGGGACGCCCAGGGGTGCGTTGCGGGGAGGGCGGTTGCGTCTCATCACGGGGTTCGGAGGCGGCCGGACTTGAGCTGCCGGTGTCGCCACGCACGATTTGCTCCATAACCATCGGGTAAGAACGCCGCTCCTTGACGCTCACTAACGACAAACTCAAGAACGCTAAACCCGGAAGCGTTTTACCCTGCGTAGACGAGAAAAAACGCGATAAACCATAAGTGGATGGACCCGATTTCGACACCGTGGTTGCGTCGCCAGCGAGAATATAGAGGCTTTCACGATCCAGCAGATACGTCCTGAAAAACAACCAGCAGACAGTCCCCCAAGGGATAACCGTGTTGAAAAAGCGTTGCAGCGTCCGGTAGCTACCCCCTTCTGACGTCCAACGTGAGATATTTCGCATACTCACCGAACCCGTCATCGCAAGCAATCCGATGACCACGCGAGAAAACTGACGCACCGTCGTCCTTGATAAGTGTGGATACAAAACACTAAAGAGTGATAAAATGTCATACATGGGTAAATGTCCTTTCTCAGTTATTTGTTTTGATTACACATAACTTTAGGACATTCGCCCTATTTATTCAACTCTTTTTGGCGAAGGTATTGATAATGTAGAAAGAATATCAAATTCTAATTGGCTAAATTTGTCATGTGCGTAACGAAGGTTGGCTTTATAAATCTTTAAGGATTTTTGGTCTATGTGTCCTCTGTCTGCTAACCTATGGCAATTAGGGCACAAAGCTATAAGATTTTCATAATTGTGCTCTTTACATTTCGACCATGGCACAATGTGGTGGACATCCACAATAATCTCTCTACAAGCAGGGATAGCACAACGGTGTCCTGCTTCACAAAGAACACGTCGTTTCAATTCCGCTGGTACGTTTGGACGTGACATCATTATTCCTTTCAGCGTCAAACTCCGGTTGCTTTTCAGATGCTTCTTTCGTTTGAATGTCTTCCACCAGTTAGTTCTACCGGCGTTCCCACTCGGGTTAGTCATTGTCATCAGGTTTTTCTGCCGGTATACGCTTAGATGGATCATAGTACGAGACATATTTTTTTCCGTTGCGTTTGTTCTCTTCCTGTCTGGTTTTCAGATACGCAAAGTATTCGTCTAAGGATTTGAATTGCGCGCTAATTTCCGCTTTAATACGATAACATTCTTCAAGGATAGGATTCGTGTAAGTTTCAGGGTCGAATTCCGGTTGCTTTTCTGGTGTTTCTTTCATCTGAATTTCCTCCATCAGTTCAATAGGTGTGCAGATAGTTATCGGTTGAAATCCTGCTTCTTGGCAAACTTGATTGATATGCTCACGTTTGTGTTCATTCACGATATGCTTATGATTCCATGATACCAAATATTCAACACCATGTACTGTTGCGATAGCGATATGTTGTGCGTCAGTCACAGAATTTCGTGGGACTGCCCCAGTGTCTAACAGTTTATACGTAAGCACATCTGCCTCTGGTAATATCTCTAATACTGTTAGAGAGGATATGACTTCAAGTCGTCGCTGTGCTGCGTTCGCATCGCCGAGTCGCACCTCATTGCTAACTATGTCTGAAATAACGAACTCAAATCTATCTGCATAGTCCTCCCACAACTGTTGACTTGCTCTTTGCCAAGATGCCAATATTGCATCATCACTCGGACGCGCTACCAAGTGGCTAACAACCGTTGGTTCAATATAGACTTTCGACCTTATCGTTTCATATTTTAGCATCAAATATTGTTTCTTTCAAATCCGATTTCCGAAGTTAATAGTGGAAACCGAAGTTCCCGCTCGTGGTTAGTCATTGTCTTCAGATTTTTCTGGCGGCGTATGTTTGGACGGATCATACGGAATATATTTGAGCCCGTTCCGTTTGTCCTCTTCCTCTCCGGCTTTCAAATACGCAAAGAATTCCTCTTGGGTCTTGAATTGCGCACTGATCTCTGCCTTGATGCGATAGCACTCTTCGAGGATAGGATCCGTGTACGTTTCGGGGTCGAAATCTGGGTGTTTTTCTGGCGTTTCTTTCTCTTTCATCTGAATGTCCTCCATCAGTTCTACCGGTATTTCCGCTGAGGTTAGTCATCGTCATCAGGTTTTTCTACCGGTATACGCTTGGATGGATCATAATATGAGACGTATTTTTTTCCGTTGCGTTTGTCCTCTTCCTCAAGTACTTTCAAATACGCTGAGAATTCCGCCGGGGTCTTGAATTGTGCACTGATCTCCGCTTTGATTCGATAGCATTCTTCAAGGATCGGATCTGTATATGTTTCGGGGTCAAACTCTGGTTGCTTTTCCGGGGTTTCTTTCTCTTTCATCTGAATGTCCTCCATCAGTTCTACCAGAGTTCCCGCTAAGGTTAGGCATCGTCATCGGATTTTTCTGGTGGTGTATGTTTAGACGGATCGAAATACGAGACATATTTGAGTCCGTTCCGTTTGTCCTCTTCCTCTCCGGCTTTTACATACGCAGAGAATTCCTCCAGGGTTTTGAATTGTGCACTGATTTCTGCTTTGATGCGATAACATTCTTCAAGGATAGGATTCGTGTAAGTTTCAGGATCAAATTCTGGGTGCTTTTCTGGGGTTTCTTTCTCTTTCATCTGAATATCCTCCATCAGTTCTATTGGTGTGCAGAGGGTTATCGGTTGAAATCCAGTCTCTTGGCAGACGCGATTAATATGCGCACGCTTGTTTTCATTTACAATATGCTTATGGTTCCATGATACCAAATATTCAACACCGTGTACCGTTGCAATAGCGATATGCTGTGCATCAAGCAGAGAATTTCGCGGCACTGCACCAGAATCAAGGAGTTTTTGCACGAGCATATCCACCTCAGGTAAACTTTCTAATATGGTTAGTGCTGATACCACTGCGAGTCGTTGCTGTGCAGCGGTTGCATCACCCTGTCGTATTTCGGCGCGAACTACGCGTGAAATAACGAACTCAAACCTATCTGTATAATTCTCCCATAGCCTCCGACTTGCTCTTTGCCAAGATGCTAATATTGCATCATCACTGGGACGCGCTACCAAGTGACTAACAACCGTTGGCTCAATATAAACTCTCGGCTTTATTGTTACATATTTTAGCATGAAATTTCGTTTCTTTCAAATCAAACTTCTGGCGTAGTGAAAGAGTAGAAGGATAGAAGATTGCGGGGAGGTTCCTCTTCCACCCTTCCATCCTTCCAACGTCTGTGTCGATCTCGAAAAATCGTAGATGTTATTCTCGTTCCTCTTCCACCCTTCCAATCCTAAATTAAGATCGCATCACGCCAAATCATCTTCTCCATCTGTCAGCCACGCCAGATCGAACTTCGCAAACGACAGCGTTTCATACGCACCATTCTCACCGCGTTCATAGAGACAGCATATATTCATGTCTGAATCAATACAGAGATCGGAATACGCCGAGGGACCCGCGTGCAAGACTTTACCACTGCTCCAACTGTGGCACTCATCATAACTGATGCGAATCGTCATCTGCTCGCGACTTGTGCTGGCGGGATTGGAGAACAAAATGCGGTTCTTGTCGTGCTGCTTCGCATCCGTATACCGCACCATACTTGCTTGACAGATCGGTTCAATCAGATCCTCCTCGTAACCGAATTCCGTGAATATGTCGCCGCCGTCGCTGCTTCGCGCATAAGCACGCCGCTTCGGCGCGACATAGTTCCGACAGTTGAAATAGAGTCCGCCATCCACCGTCTCAACCACAACCGATTCATTGGTCCCTGGTTGTGCTTTGCCACTACTCCGCCATGTTTCACCGTGGTCGTCGCTAACAATCAGGTGCGAGTAGCCTTGTTCTGCGTAATTCCGACTGTTCCCAAGCACATGGTCACAGGGAATCACCAATCTGCCGTTTGCCATCTGAATACCGTGGCAGGGACCGGTCGCATACCACGTCCACGCTTCATCTTTCGTTGTAGCGGTAATTTCTCTCGGTTCCGACCAAGTTTCCCCGTCATCGGTGCTGGAAGTCACCCAGACAGTGCGCGGTGCTTCACCGGCAACAATCTTCCCTTCCGCGCCGTCAGCGAGATTCTTGCAGAAAAGGAGCCAGATTGTGCCTGAATCGCGATCGACGACCGGCGCAGGATTGCCGTCCGTATCAGTTCCTGTGGAGACAGCAATTTGTATCGGTTGCCAGCTCTCGCCGTTGTCAAAACTCCGTTTCAGTACAATGTCAATGTTCCCGGAATCTCCACCACCGCTCCGCCTCCCTTCACAGAACGCCAAAAGCGTTCCTTTATTTGATCGGACAAGCGCAGGTATTCGGAACGTATGGTACCCTTCCGTCCCTGCCCTGAAAAGAGGACTCTCTGTTTTGTGCATACTTATAGCCTCCCTTGGATAGGGACGGATGTTACAACCGGCCCTCGGTGATTGTTACTTGGCGCGCTTAATCCGTGCCCAAGTCGTCGTCAGTTTTCCAGTTGGCTGGACAGGTGCCGGGTCATCCATTACAAATTCATCGGGTTCTTTCTGATGGTCAGAGAGTCGCAGCCCGTCAACGACGCAATTCGTTGGGAACTTTGGATCTGGTGGAGAGGCGTTATTAATTTCAAAGGTTTCCGCGAACACAGTAGGTCCCTCTTTGAAATCAGCTTCACCTTCAAGTTTGCCATCTAAATAGAGTTTCAAGCCATCGGGTCCCCATGTCCCCGCTATATGGTGATGATCACCCTTTTTCCAGTTGAGTGCAGCACTATCGGCGTTATGCCATCCCCCCGCGCTTTTAATCCGCATCCGTACGATCCCGCCATTGTCAAATTGCACGAACACAGCATCGGTACCGCGTTTGTAGGTCATGAACAAGAAAAGTTCACCTGAAACCTCACCGATATCGTACCCCATCGTTACCCATAACTCAACGGTGCCTTCATCAAGGTTGACAAAGCGATCATCCACAGGAAAATGAATGACATCGCCAACTGCTTTGCTGACAAAGCCGTTCCCGAATTTACCGGGCTCAAAACTCCCGCCAGCAACGGTGCCGCCTTCTTTTTCGACTTCCGCTTTGCTCTCTAAGGCAGAAAAGAAAGTCTCTTCCGCAGTAGCGACTGAGACGCAAAGCAGCATAATCGTCAATAAACATAAGATTTTCATAAAAGATTCTCCTATTTTTGTTAGATTGTGGAGGTGAGCGTTTTGTCCACTCCACAGACTATGAACCAAACGATTTAACGTGGACTAAATCTTGGATATTGACAACACTATTACTATTTCTTAGTGTGACGAATAAATGTTGTTTTTCGATTATTTCAATTAGGTTTTGTGCACAAGGCATATACATAAGGGGATGTCAACTGCTGGTTTGGCACCTGAAGTGCTGTTAATAGGTTACCAACAACAATATCTGTCAGATTGACGCACTTACAGAGCACCTCATGTCCCCATTTGCCGATAACAGCCCGCCAAGGTGAATAATCGACGACGCTCAGCTTCAACGGACCGCCTGTGTATCCATATTCTGTAACGTGAAATCCGGTCTTTTCCAACACTGTAGCAAGTTCTATTGGCGGAATTACCTTGTGTGTCGCGAGCAGTTTTGGACTCGCGACGCGTGCGATCGGTGTATACATACCACGTAGATTCGGTGTTACAGTGAGCATTATTCCGCCGGGTTTGAGAAGGCTGTACATCTCTTCCAAAATAGCGTGAGGCGTACTGAAATGTTCGATCAATCCCATTGAGTAAACAAAATCAAAAGTTGCGCGGTGCGCTTTGGCAAACGCAAACACATCTTCACAAATGATCGTCCCTTTAGTGCCTGCGAGAGCAAGATTCCGTTGTGCGAGTTGACACCCCAGTTCTGAAAAATCAACGCCATAACAGTTGCTTTCATAGTTTCGGGCAAGATAAGGGAGCCACAGCGAATCGGCACATCCGAGTTCAATCAGCATCGGTTGTTCAAAACCCGCAAGTGCGCGATGAAATAGTTTCGCCAACTGACGATTCGCCACGTACGACCACCGTAAGTGACGGACCTTGTGCTGCTGCCCATCCCAAAGCTTTGTCCAATAGGATTCGTCTGTCAAGGGGTTAACTTGCGAACCCATACTAATTTTCCTCCGGGAGAACCGCATCGTGTTCCAAAATAGGACAGAGGTCACAGAGCCGATCAGCGCAATAGTTCTTATAAAGGCGGATGAAGCCTTGCTCAATTCTGGCGGTCGGTTTCAAATGACGCATCTGCTGTGCCTCAGTGAAAATCTGTTCGTCAACTTTACGGATAATCTTGTTCCCTGTTGATTTGGAACCGACGCTGTAGAGTTGTAGCACCGCCTCCTGCAGTTTCTGACTTCCGGCTTCGACTGCCCAGATATAGGCAACTGGTAAGATTTTATTGATAATGATGCCCACAGCCCGATTGTTGCCAATTAGTCCTGCTTTGCTGCTGTCAGTCCCAAAGTTAGAATGCGTTTCCCAATAACCAGCGGGTTCAAGCGTCAGTAGCGAGCAAAGTTCTTTTTCGATAGTTTTCAGTGCCTTTGGTGTATCGGCTGTTGCTGCTTTTTCACAGGTTGGCAGAAAGTACATCATCAAGCTGCCTTGACAGTGATGAATTAACTGGCTCATCGCGGCAATACGTCGAGTCGGGTGATTCAGAGGTCTGCCAGTAAAACTCCAACGTGCCTCTGTCATACGTGGCGGCAGTTCAGCGTATGCCGAAGTACTCCATGATTTTTCTAAGGCGACAATGCTCGGATCGCCTGTTACTTCTGGTGGTGGCGGTTTCTCCCGTTGTGATGGCAGCAGTCCGGCAACCCCAAAAAGCATTGCTTGGATCTCTAACTCCGATTTCTGGTCGAAGTCAGCAAAAGGGACATGCTGTGCTAACTCGCGCAACGCTTTGCTATTGCGTTCATACCCCAGTGCCTCCATAATACCTTCATAGAGGAGTTGCTCAAAATCGAGGCGTGTTCTTAACAGACGCATTGACTCCGTCTTTTCTAAAAAGCGTTCGCGTCCGAGCGATTCAAAAACGCCTTTCAAGGCTTCTATATTCAGCTGCTTTCCCGTTACCCGACACAAACCATCAGTTGTTGTGTCTTTGGTATCGTCGTACAGGTCGCCGGTATCTACAGCAACCCATTTCAGCAATTCTACAGTTGGGATACGCTTACCATTCTGAAGCCGCGTCCGTAGATTGAAGTCGTCATTAAAAAGTACCGCATGCACAATAACGCGGTTGTATCTGGAATTGAGATGATGCTTATGGGCGTACCACTCTGAAGATCGGACATGAATTTCGACATCGCCGACATGAAGTTTACCATCAATCTCAATTTCGGCGTGCATAAAATCGGGACCCTCATTATGGTTCCAGATGCCAGGCTTCAGCACACGAATTGCGCGTCGATCAATTGCCTCCATATTGGTATCAAAGAAATGTTGCTCATGCCACCATTTCTGGACTAATGCCTCGTCGATTTTATCCAAGTCTGGCTTATAGGTCTCGTCAATCTCTCTGAACAGTTTAGCGGCATACTCAATATTGGTTATATCGTTCATATCTGCTTTCATCTGCTTGGGTTTACTTTGCTCCGTGAATTTCGTTCAGCAGTGCCTGTGTTGCAACAGTTGGTTCGGGATACGCACAAACTGCAGAAATCACGGCGATACCGTATGCGCCTGCCCGGATTACGTCCCCCGCAGTCTGAGCGGTAATGCCACCGATCGCGATAACTGGACAAGCTGCGATGTCGCACATCCGGCGGAGTCGCTCCAGTCCCTTAGGCATTTCCGCATCCGATTTGGAAGTGGTGCCGTAGATGGGACCGAACCCGATGTAGTCAGCCCCTTCTGTGATTGCTGCAAGTATTTTTTCTTCAGTTCGGGCGGATGCCCCGATGATGGCTTTTGTAGAGAGAATCTGTCTACCGATAGAAACAGGCATGTCGTCTTGCCCGAAATGTGCACCCGTTGCACCGACAGCGAGTGCGATATCTGCCCTGTCATTTACAATCAACGGCACCTTGTGCTGCTCGCATACCGCCTGCATGCTCTGTGCCGTTGTTATCAATTCGCGCGTCGTTCCGTGCTTTTGGCGAAATTGCACTGTGTCTGCCCCTCCCGCGATTGCCAGTTCCGCCAGTTCCGCATGCGTGAATTGAGATTGCAGCGTCGTATCCGTGATGATGTGTAGCACACCGATATTTTTCATGTTGGCATTCTGTCCAAAATGTGATAAATTATAGTCGTTGGTTGGCAGTTGGCAGTCGTTAGTTAAGAGCGTCTCTTGCAACAAATTCACGCCCACTTGGAGTTCTTTATGAAGGGAACCAGTTAGTGTGAGTCTCCGAGCTATCCTCTTAACCGATAACGGACAACTGATAACTCCTAATTTAGTATATCACATATAGGAGACACTTTGTGAATAATTTGTTGTTTCAGTCTGGAGATAAGGTGCTTTTTATTGGGGATAGTATTACGGATTGCGGACGACGAGATGCACATGCCCCCTTGGGACACGGTTACGTCCGCAAGATAACTGAACTCATCACTGCTAAATATCCCGAACGTGACATTACCTATGTCAACAAAGGCATTGGTGGTGATATCGTTGAAGGTTTGGAGAATCGATGGGACACCGATGTGATTGCCGAGAAACCGAAATGGCTTTCGGTTAAAATTGGTATTAACAATGCCAGTCGACAGCATGGGGAAGGCGTTTCGTCGGAAGAATATCTGCCAGTTTGGGAAGCGTGCTATCGACGGATTCTCACGCGCGCGAAAACCGAATTAGATGCGTCCCTTTTTCTATTTGAAATTTTCTATATTGAGGAAGATGTTGAGGCACCGCGTCCGTTAGACGTAGACGCTTACAACGCAAGCATACATAAACTTGCGGAAGAATTTGAGGCAAGACTAATACCAACGAACGCCGCTTTTGATAACGCAGTTGCTGCCCGTCCCGGAGCACTCTGGACAACCCAAGATGGCGTTCATCCAAATGCAGAAGGGCACACCTTGATGGCGTTAGAATTCCTTAAGCAAGCAGCGTGGTAAACTATCCGCGTGTAATCCGGTGTTACTGGGGTCGGACGTTCTCAGCCTGACGTTTCAACGCTTCAATTAATGCCTGCTCGTGGTGTTTATTATACTCGGAGGCGAGTTGCTGGGCACCCGTTCGGTTACCCCAGTAAAATTGCCATCCGACGAGAGAGATACCAGCACAGTCGATATATCGACGGTCACGAATAGCATCCACGGCAAGATAGATGAACGTCCCACTCAGTGCTGCCGCGAGAACGCCCTCTTTCACTTTGCCCACATAAAGTTGTCCACTTCCAGGAACCACTGTAGAAAGCCAACCTGCCACTTGTGGTGATTTGGACAGCAGAGGTGTCTCCGCAAGTAGTGTGTCCGCCAATTCACGCGCTTTTTTCCCTCGGAATACACCAATCTGGGATGTATTTACTTGCCGAAATTCTGAGATCGCCTTGTTCCAATCGGTCGTATGAATGTAGCACCAGCCGCGTAAGTAGTGTGCTGCAGCCGCGACTTCCGGCTCCCTGCTGGCGTGTAAGAGTTCAAAGAGGCTACTTCGCGCCAGCGAATACTCCGCCGCATCAAAATGCAGCTGCCCAAGCATCAACTGACTCTGAAACCGCAAAGGTGAATTCGGATGAATGGCTGGAAACTTGCGAAACAACCCTTCAGCACGTGTGGCATCATTCTGATAATAATAACTCTGTGCAATCCGATAATCCGCTATATCTCTGAATTCCGTATCTGGATCATAAAACAGCAGCCGTTTATATGCAAGTCGTGCCACTTGGTAGTCACCCGATTCAAACAGTTGCTCTGCGTAACGATATTGCGGATTTGTTACTTCAGTGGTGCCGCTCGTTGCAAAGACTATGATAGAGATTAATAGACACGTCGTTGGCATGTTAAAACTTAGATTGCCATAGCACTAATTTCACTTCATCTGTCGGCGGTGGTATTGCCCCAAATAAGCCTGAATCTCGAATTTCCTGTTGGAGTTTATTACGAAACAGTCTCTCATGCTGTAGGTTAAAGGTCCAGGCGGTCTGGATTCCCTGATAAATGCTGTTCCCGTAGAAAAACGCACCCAGTATTCCAATAGGGACAGCAACTTCGTAACGTCCTCGGTCAGCGTAATAGAAACTCGCACCTCCGAGAACTGCGACGCTAACAAAAGCGTAGAGTCCGTCAACAGTGCGTCCTGTATAAACCTGCCCACTGCCCGGTACGAACACTGAAAGCGCACCTGCAATCGTTGGGGAACGGCGCGGCAAATTTTCGGCATCTTTTACCTTTTCTGCTAATCTATTGCTAACCTCAGCAAAAGGACTTTCTGGATAAGCTAAAGAGACATCGTTCCACACTTGGCGCGCTTGTGTCCATTCCCTTTTATCTATGTGTAGTATTCCAAGTGTGAAATGTGCGCGCGGTGCCAAGTCGCTCTCCGCATATTCCTCAATAAATCGTTTTAGCGATGAAAGTCCCTGCTTACTATCACCTAACAAGATGTGGCATTGAGCAATGTTGTTCTTACAGCGCGCAACAAGACTACTTTCCGGATAGGTGTCAATCAGAAGTTGGTAGGCACGAATCGCATTTTTCAATTTGCCGGCATTCTGATAGGATGCGGCAACGCGAAACGCTATGAAATCGCTTTGGGGGGTATCAGGATGTAGAAAAAGGAGTCGTTTATATTCGTGGGCGGCATTGAGATAGTCGCTTTCTTGGAAGAGCGAGTCTGCAAAAGCAGATTCTGCTGCCGCAGCCAGCGGAGTCGTGCTAAAAAAAAGAAAATATAGGGTGCAGCTTACAAGTGTATATTGCACTAAGATAGGGGAGAAGGTTTTCATTCGGTGTCGAGTTGTCTTTGCACGTGTTCTTTGCTGACTGCCCAAACGTTATTACCAATATCTATGAGTTGTGGGGCAAAACGGGAGTCTGAAATCTCGTTTTTGAAGCCGTTGCCACCATACGTGTTTAGTAGGATGAGAGCAAAGGCAATGACAAGCCCACCAGAAGCAATTCCGAAGCAGAATCCAAGTAGGCGGTTTACCCAACCCAAGACCCCTTTTTCGAGGATACGCTGGATACGCTCAAACAGCGTGTCAATGAGAATAGAAACGACAAGGACAATGGCAACAATGCTCAGCCATTTCGTCCAATTGGGATTTGCTATGAGTTTCTGAAGGAATGCCGCGAGTTGATGCCAAAATTGGCATGCCGCGAAAAATCCCGCGCCAATTACGAATACACCCCAAACACTTCGAGTGAAACCCGCACGACAACAACTTATGCCTGCCAGTCCAACAAGGATGAGGATACCGATGTCGAGTTTCGTCATTGTTTATTGGGTGTTTTTGTTTTTGTATGAGAAGCCTACGATTCGCGCCCTAAGCGGTATCCACGAAGGGAATTTCCTTCAGAGTTAGCCCAAAACTCTGTTCAATTGCTGACTCTGTAGGAATATCGTTACCTAATTGATGAAGCAGCTCGCGAATTTTCGGAAGACCGAATTGCTGAATAAGATATTCAACGATTGCTGTGGATTGGATGTATGCCAATTTCCGATATTTCGTAGGAAGTTGGCTAAAGGGTTCGCTCAGTGCGGCAAGGGGGAGCAATCGTTTCGTTTGGACCGCTTGTTGCAAATTGAGGCGTTCGGATTGGAACATAGGACGTGCAATGCTTTGTGCCAGTCCTTCATCGAGCCATATAGGACAATGTCCGTTCGTTAGGTGATGGATCAATAGATGGACCCATTCATGCCGAAGCAGCGCGTATAAAATGCCCAGAACCGGTTCACTAACTGCACAGTATACCAACTGGATACTACCATCGTAGCAGCCACTCGCCCAATTCGGCAGTAAACGTTGCGATAGTTCGGTACCGTTTGTATTTGTGATTGAGATGGGTACACGAGATAGGGGATAATACCCGAGCATTTCACCCAGTTCCCCATAGGTGCGATGAATCAGCCGACAGATATTCCACACTGTCTGGGAGTGCATCGCGGAATGACAAGTCAGACTGAAAAATTCGGAATTTATAGCGCATTTGGGCGGGACTGTAGCGTCCAACACCAACCGTTCAAGGAATTCTTGAGGTGGCGGTTTCTGCAAATCATCCGAACAGACCAACGTGTCATAACACGCTTTCTCATCAAGAATACGTGCTTTACGTCTAAGGGCTGTCGGCGAATCTGGACACAACCGAAGCGCAATATCTAGGCATGCCAATGCTGTATCCCATTCTCCAACCATCTCGTATGCTTTTGCAAGATCGGCATAGATATAGTGATGCTGGGCTGCACCCAATTTCAAGCCAGCGAGATAGTGTTGGATGGCTTCAACATAGCAAGCTTGTCCGTAACTAACCGTTGCTTGTCGGAAATGTGACAATGCTAATGAATTGGTATGCCGTAGATGCACTGCTTCCATAAGGAACAGGGGCATTAAGTGTTCTTCTTCCAATGCACACCTGATCCTTCTCCCATATAGTTATGAACGTTCAATATCAACGACTTTGAAACTAATTTTTCCACATTTCAGGGTAGAGCCGTCTTGAACAGCGGTAGACGTTTCGACACGTTCGTCATCAACGTAAGTCGCATTAGAACTGCCTAAGTCTGTGACGTACACCTCATCATCCTTCTGCTCAAACCGGACGTGCAAACGGGAAAGTGTCCGGATTGCGTCGTAACGTTTTAACATTTCTGGGGATGTAGATGATTGTTTGGTGTCCCACTGCCGTAGTGCGTCCGCGTTCGGTAAAGACGCGTCTGCCTGCATAATTTCCGTTGTCTCATTACCCATACCTTGTGGACTATAACCGAATTGCGGCTGCAGCCCGTCCGTGGAAACGTCGGTTTCCGGTGCATCGCCCCGAATTTCCGCCATGACCCGTTCGCGAGCGCGCTGCTGGCTGCCCGGTGGTAACATGACGTTCTCTCTTTCCTCGAAGTGATAGTGTGAAAAATCGATTAATTGTTTCAACTGCTGAAGTTCCGGGAAACTGTTGATCTCCTTCAAAAGACGTTTCTGCTTACGAGATAGCTTTTCATTTTTCAGCCAGCGCGTATAAGTTTCCAGCATCTCTGCCTTCTTAAGATCGTCTACTGAGATCCCAGCCTTCCGCCATTTTTTCCAGAAGCGCATTAGTTAGTCCTCCAAATTAGTAAATCCACTGGATGCCTTTGGCAACCAGAATTTTCCGCAATTCTTCTGTACACCGAAAAATCCAGATCTTCACAGTCCCTTCTTTTCGGTTAAGAATACGGGCAATCTCTGCAATACTGTAACCTTCTAAATGCCGCAACATCCACGCAATCCGATGATTGGATTTCGTGACCTGTTCAAGGGCACTCTCCAAAATCTGTTGTGCTTCTACGGCTTCTAATTCTTGTTCGGGTCCTGAGTACGGATCCTCATATTTACTCAACGGTGGTTCATCTTCGTCAGATGAACCGCTGAGCGGATGTTCCCGAATCCGGTTCCGTTTTCGTATTGCATCGATGATCGTGTTTCGAGCCACCATATTTAACCATGCTTGAAAACTACCCTTTTCTGCGTCCCATTTGTTTTTGTTTAGCTTCTGCCAAACCTTGATGAATACGTCTGAGGCAACCTCTTCTGTATCCTGGTAATTTCCAAGCATTCGGTAGGCTTTGTTATAAACCCATTTATAATGCTTGTCGAACAATTGCCTAAATGCGGCATCGTTGCCTGCTTTCGCTTGTGTCGCAAGATAGGTGTCTTCGACAGCAGATAAATCATTAGGTGTTTGGCGCGCCATTATAATCTGCTCCTTCGCCTATAAGTATCCTTATTTAGCAGGCTACACGATATAACGCTAACATAGCGCATCGCGTTTCAAAAAAGACGAAAAAAGTGGCACGCCTTGGAAAACTAATGCGCTACCAACATTTCTTATATTTATTGTAATAAATTTTCGCAAAATATGTCAAGAAAAATAATTTTTTGTAGAATTTCTACGGAGCTGCCTATAGGAGGGTTCACAGGCAGTGTAAAAGTGAATACTGTTGTTCTTTAAATTGAACTCGCTCGTCACAAAATCTCGGAACGCGCGTTACTGAACACTCGCAAGGACAATCCGTTCTTTCTCCGCGTAGTCCTTGAGCAGTTCGTATGTGCAGTAGGCAGGTTCGGCATCAATAAGTAGTCGAATGGTATCACCTTGCGTATCACCGATTTCAAAGATGAGTTTTCCGTTCGGGGCGAGGTATTCAGGTGCTTCAGCAATTAAGCGACGGATCACAGTGAGACCGTCGTCACCAGCCAAGAGGGCAATCTCTGGTTCATAGTCGCGGACATCTGGGCTCAAGGTATCCCATTCTGACTTTTTGACATACGGCGGATTGCAGACTATCCAATCAAATCGAATTTCTCCGGTAGGGTCGATCGCTTTTATGGGTTCAAATAGATCACCGGACAGAAATTTGATTTGTGCCGTGTGAGCGTGTGTTTCGGCGTTTTTCTGGGCAACTGCGAGGGCAGGTTCAGAAATGTCTGTTGCAATAATATCCCATTCTGGTTGGTGCACTGCAAGACTCGTAGCGATGACACCACTCCCTGTACCGAGTTCCAGTAGACGTTCGGAATTCCTAGTTTTTTCTCTAAGAATCGTTTCAACGAGCTGTTCTGTCTCAGGTCTCGGAATGAGAACCCGCTCATCTATGTAGAAGTCTAACGACATGAACTCTTTTCGATTCGTTAAGTAACTAACAGGTGTGTGCTCAATGCGCTTTTTTATTAGTTCTCGATACGGCGTGAGATGTTCTTGGAAGACTGGCATTTCAAAGTGGAGATAGAGTTGCAGACGGCTTTTTTCGAGTAAGTGTCCGAGCAATACCTCTGCGTCTAACCTCGGATTTGGGATGCCGTGCTGTTCAAAATACCGCGTTGTCCAATCGAGTAAATCTACCACACGCCACATTTTATTAGGCATAGTCCGTGTTCCTTAGTCGGCGTGCTTTAAGCTTCTTTCAACTTTTCTGCTTGATCAGCAGTTGTTAACTGTTCGATAAAAGCTGCTAAATCACCATCTACAACGGCATCAAGTTGATAAGAACTAAATTGGATACGGTGATCAGTTACACGAGATTGTGGGAAGTTATAAGTGCGAATTTTCTCGCTTCTATCGCCACTACCAACCATAGAGCGTCGCGTTTCGGCTCTCTCGCTGTGAAGATCAGCCTGTTTTTGCTCTTGGAGGCGTGCGCGGAGAATTTTCATCGCTTTGGAACGGTTCTTATGCTGGGATTTTTCGTCTTGGCAGGTTACAACGAGTCCTGTTGGTAGGTGTGTGATCCGGATAGCGGAGTCGGTTGTGTTAACGCTTTGTCCACCGGGACCTGAGGAGCGATAGGTATCGATTCGCAATTCAGTTGCTTCATCGATTGCCAGATCAAGTGCTTCCGCTTCGGGGAGCACGGCTACTGTTGCGGCAGAGGTGTGGATGCGTCCGCTCGTCTCCGTCGTAGGAATTCGCTGGACACGATGTATGCCGCCTTCGTATTTCAGGTGACTATATGCCCGTGTCCCTTCAATTGAGAAAATAACTTCTTTAAAGCCTTTTAATCCCGTTGGATTTGCGCTGAGGAGTTCAACTTTCCAATTCTGTCGCTCCGCGTAGCGGGTATACATCCGAAACAACTCAGATGCAAAGAGACTGGCTTCTTCACCACCCGTGCCTGCCCGAATTTCGATGATAACATTTTTTTCATCATTAGGATCTTTCGGGATGAGGAGCAACTTGAGTTCTTCAGTGAGTTGCTCTTTCTTGGTCGTGAGGCTGTCCAATTCCTCCTGTATCAATCCAACCATTTCAGCATCCGTTTCAGCTTCTATTAGGAGAAGCGTCTCTTCAAGTACGGATTCTAACTGCTGGTACTCCTGATAGGTTGATACGATTGGGGAGAGTTCCGCGTGGTTTTTGGATAGCTCCATTAACCGTTGCTGATTTGAAATTTGCGCTGGATCTCCGAGTGCTTTTTCAACTTCAGCATATTTAGTTTCGATGTCCTTGAGTTTTTCAAACATTTTTTGGCACCGCTTACAAGTCTAACTTACTGTTAGCCATTAACAAATTAGGGGTTCGTCCATATTTCGACTATAAGAGTGCACCCTGTGCCTATCTTTTGTTTAGATAATCAGACTATTAAGACAGGGAGCCTTTCCTTTATGGCAAAATCTAAAAATACTTTGACACTTCCACGGACAACCTACCCAGTTCACCGCTTCGCTGGCGAGGTTTTGCGGCGTAAAGCCCCACGGACTCTCACTGCAAGGCAACACGCGCATTCCGTGCTGATTCATGCGATCTGCATTCCTAACCTCGCCACACTATGGAGTGTAAACTTAATTGTGGATTTTACTATAAATTCCAGTTAATTTAGATTTATAGATCGAATTATGTGGCTACTTATCTTCTTCGGTCAGCCCGTAACGTCGGCGGAAACTTTCAACACGTCCAGCAGCGTCAATAAACCGCGCTTGTTGGCCAGTGTAGAATGGGTGACATTTTCCGCAAATATCTACCCGCATTTGAGGTTCGATAGCGAGTGTATTATGGGTTTCGCCGCAAACGCACGTGATAACACACTCTACCATTTCAGGATGAATTTCAGGTTTCATAATGTCCTTCCTTAATTTGAGATTTCCGAATTGCGAATTTGCTATTCAGGTCGTGTTCCGTCTTATTATTGTAGTCTCACTTCTGAAACGCAAGGAGCAGGTGTATAGGAATTCACACCTACCGCTTCGGACGAGCGTTGACTCTGGATGTATTGCTGTACGTGGCATTGTCTGCCATTCCTTCAAGAAATCCCTCGTTTGTGGCAGTTTTACCAAGCTGTTCAACCAACATTTCAAGTGATTCCGCGATGTCCATCTGGCTCGTGAATTTCCGTAGCACCCAGACTTTGTTAAGTACATCTGGAGCTAAGAGAAGTTCTTCACGACGTGTTTTTGATTTTTCGATGTTAATCGTGGGGAAGATACGACGATCCAACAATGAACTTTCCAAGTGGATTTCCATGTTGGCGGTGCCTTTAAATTCTTCATAGATGTACTCATCTTGACGGCTTTCCGTATCAATCAGTACGGATGCGATGACCGTTATACTCCCGCCTTCTTCTAATTTCCGAGCCGCGCCGCAGAACTGGCGTGGTTTTACGAATGCCATGGCATCTAAACCTCCGGACAACGTTTTTCCGCTATGCGGTGTCATGACATTGTGGGCACGTGCCAATCGGGTCATGCTATCTAATAGCACAACGACATCTTTCCCATACTCGGCCCACCGTTTCGCCTTTTCAATCGCCATTTCTGCCACTTGGATATGTCTTTCGGGGTGTTCATCGAAGGTAGAACTGATGACTTCTCCTTTGACGGAGCGTGCAACATCTGTAACTTCCTCCGGGCGTTCATCGATCAGTAGAAAGATGAGAGAGATTTCTGGATGGTTCGCTTCAATACCGGCGGCAATATTCTTCAGCAGTGTCGTTTTTCCGCTATAAGGCGGAGCGACAATCAATCCGCGTTGTCCTTTACCGATCGGTGCCATTAAATCCATCATGCGGGTCCCGTATTCGGTCGGACTGTGTTCCAACTTCAATTGTTCGTACGGGTAAATTGGGGTGAGATTCTTAAAAAGAATTTTCTGTTTAACAGCTTCCGGAGGCTCATCGTTGACCTTCTCAATTTGTAACATTGCGAAGTAACGTTCTGCCTTGTTCTCTGTCTTCTTAGGCGGGCGGATTACACCTTCAACGACATGCCCTGTCTGTAAATCAAAGCGCCTAATTTGCGATGAAGACACGTAAATATCCTCGCTGCTCTGCAAATAGTTGGAGCGCGATGAACGGAGAAAACCGTAGTGTTGATCCCGGTCATCTAAGATTTCCAAGACACCACCACCATAAAATTGGATGTCTCCCTCAGATTTAGCCTCTATGATTTCGTTAATCAATTCCTCTTTTCGAGACCCGGTGTATTCGTCCACTCCGAGAGTCAGGGCAAGATCTTTGAGTTCTGAGAATTCCATTTCTTGGAGCTTGCCAATGTCCAAACTCTCCATAATTTCTAATACTCCTCATTGTGTCCAGTTCCAAGGTAATCGTTTCACTATAGTGTTCATCTAACAACCTAGCGAATTCTTTGTGCCCACTCAAATATGCGATATGTCAAGATGCGTTCGCAAAAAGCAGGATACGAAGAAGAGGTTAAAATGGAATCGGGACTAATCCTGTAGAATCATTTACTAATGTCGGTTTCTATCGTTTTCGGCGCGCGGTTGAAACCACGTCTACCGGGTTCTCCAAAAATGCCCTTTTAATAAAGCAGCATAGGGAGACTAAGGTACGAAGACCGGATTTTCCTACAAAGCCGGTTAAACTGGTATGATACCCGAACCGAACGCATGAGAAATTGCCATTGAGATACGCAATGAGGCAAAATGCAAGGTATAAAGGGGTATCGGTGGAGTAGGTGCAATGTTGCCCGCGGGAATGTTTCTTGTATGGTTGCAATGCATGCCAGAAGATCATCTGAATCTAAAAGTAGTGCTTCCTTGTTTCCATATTATTGCGAAACATATTGAAGCTAATGTCGCATACATCACCTTACAGCCAGTGACTCGTTTTCCTCAAAGCGCGCTTTTCTCAGGAATTGCACAATTTTGCCAGGGGAGATCTGCGAACTTTACCCTTAAAGCATGCTTGCGTTAGGAAGTTAAGAACTTTAATCATTAATTATACACAATTGATTGTAAAAGGTCAAGTTTTTTTCAAAAAAAGATTAATTATTCCCAAAAAACCGTGATGCGTAGGTGCAGTTCTGAACGTGCACCATTGAAAAATAAGAGTTGTAAGTGCGGCTTTTAACCGCACTTTGTTAATCTATTCTTTTGTTTCTTCAGCATCACCTTTCATTTTTTTAAGGCTGCGCTGAACGTTCTGGTTGTACTGGTTATCTGCGAGAAAACCTTCCCAAAGTGCTATTGCATCGTCATTATAGCCTTGCAAGACATAGTAATCCCCAAGAGCTATGACTGGAATATCAGAGTGTTGATTTTTCTCAATCGCCACTTTAAATTCGGCAACAGCCGTTTCGGTATCGCCGTTGAGTAGTGCCAGTTCACCTCTACCATAGGGGATCAAAGCGTGTTCTGGATATTCCGCTGCCAATTCATCTATTATCTTCTGCGCCTCTTCAGGTTTCTTAAGTTGAGAGGTTGTGCGCGCAGCAAGAATAGTTGCATAGACTGTCTGATTGCGAAGTTCCCGCTTTTCAACATCGCTTTCTGACTTATCAAGCAATCGCTTCGTTATCCGGGCGGCAGCTTTATACCTTGCACGGGCTTGGACGTAATTTCCATACTTATAGGTAAGATCACCGAGCGTTTTGGTACCAATGTACGAATCGCCTTTCTGGTCAACGAGGTCTTGAAAGATTGCAGCGGCTTTCCGATCCTTCAACCGATAGTGGAGTACTTCGGCAAGACTTTGCAACGCGTCTGTATTCTGTGTGTTCGCGGCGACAGAACGTTCAAGTACCTCTCGTTCTTTCTCAGGTTCTCCTAACTTTTTATGCGCAAGCGAGATTAACCAGTATATCTCGGAATCTTTACTCCGACTCATTCCGATAACAGAATTATAGGTTTCTATCGCTTTTTCATAAGCATCGGAAGTATAGTGATTTCGACCAGTGTTAACAACGGCATCAATGACACCACTATCTCGACTTGCGGCTTTTCTGAGCACCTCTTTCGCGCGTTGATGCATCCCGACTTTTCGGTAACAAATCGAGAGTTTCAGATAGGTGTAAGGGTCGATTTTTACTTTTTCGGCTTCTGCACGTGCAATAGCATCAAAGTATAACGCACCTGCGTCACGAAAACTTTCATCACCGTAGAAAAAATTGGCAATCATAAGTTCAGCGTCGTGGTAACTCCCTTGGTCATCCCCCGCGATACCGCCTTGTCCACCGAAATTCTGCATGACATCTCCAGCACTTATCCCAAATCCGGAGTATAGGGTTTCAGCGTTCGGATTGCCCATTGCAGGACTTCTCTCAACACCGCCACGCGGTCGGTCACGTTCACGCCGTGCTTCAAACTGTGCCAACGCTCTTCCTTGCTGCGTTGCCAACGGATCGTCCGGTTCCGGGATAGTGGCGTTGAAATCTCTCAACTCTTCTTTCGCCTTTTCAACCGATTCTTCAGCACCTTCAACCTTTCCATATCTCTTAACGAGCAATTGGTTCGTACGTTTCGATTCCTCTTCGTCGTTGAGGTGTTGGCGTTGAATTCGCGCTTTATTCCCAAGTGCCAATGCCGCTCGATCACTTAGCGGGTTGCGGTTCGCGAAACTATCGAAAACCTCTGCTGCCTGTTCATAGTTCTTGTCTTCCTCAAAACTTTTCGCCAACATCAGGTGTGCATTATGGCTTAATTCCAGTTGCGGAAAGTTGTTGACAATTGCGTCAAATTGCGTCTGTGCGGACTTAAAATCCTTTTCCCGGAAATAATGCATACCGAGTTCGTAGTGTGCTTCAGCGGCTTCGTCACTTTCGGGCGCAGCGGCGATGACCGCGTCGTACGCTTTGATACCTTCAGCAGGTCGGTTCATCTGCCCAATAGATAGCGCGCCTATAGCAAGCTGCGCTTGAAATGCTGCTGGAGTCCCCGGTTGGGTATCCACAACGCTTTGATAAGCCTCAATCGCGCCGTAGTAGTCTTTGTTTTCTGCAAGTTTTTCTGCATTGTTCAGCGCACTTCCGGATAAGCATCCGATTTGTACGGCTGCTACCAATAGAATCGCGATAAGCGGGCAATACTTCATACATTTAATAGCATGTTTTTGCCTGCGATAAATCTTGGCTGCGAATTGTGCCAAATACTTCACGGTTTTTCTCCTTTTTTCATATTGGCTTATTCCGAGGAAACCTGCCGGAATGGACATCCGTATGCTTTAGTAGCAGGAATTAGACGCACATTCATCGATCAATGCTAAGACCTCTTGCCGGGTGTATCCGTCTTTTTCGATGAGATTGTCGCAATCCACCCTATTTTTCGCGTCAGGACCTCTGCCTGCTGCAAGGATAGAATTTGTCAGCCAACTGGTGCGTACCCCGTTGATCCCGGAGGTGTAGTTTGCATCGTATTCACCTTTCACCAAACCGACGAGTTGATCAACTTTACTGCGAGGATATCCTTCTGGACGCGGGTAAGCGAGCGGTTCTGCTTCGCCATCCTTCGGTGTGTACCGAATGCCGTTTTTGATTTCAATCGTGCCTTCGTCGCCCTCAAGAATTACCCATTCCTCAAACCCGACGCGCGTGTTGCCGAGGATAGTGATTGTGCCTTCAGCACCGTTATCTAACGTTACATCGGAGTAGGAGTTGATTTCAACGAACTTTGGAACAAGGTTTCCGTCATCGTCCTCAAACTTCATGTCGGTCGTTCCATAGACTGCAGCTGGCAAGGCATCGGTCATCCACAAAAATATATCTTGGAGATGGCTGCCGGAGTCGTTCGGTTGACCACCACCGGAGAAACGTGGATTACCTCGCCATCCGCCCGCGCCCCATCGCTGTGCCATATAGACTTCAAATTTCTGTAGGTTTCCAATGCGTCCTTCAGCGATTGCGCGCCTGCCTGCCATATAGGTATCTTCATAATGACGCTGATACCCGCCGACGAGGTGTAACCCACTGCCCATCGCAATTTTGGTGATTGAGATCGCATCGCCGACAATGTTTGCCATCGGTTTTTCAACGATAACATGACATCCTGCACGGAGCGCGTATTTCACATGAATATCGTGCAGGGAGTGCGGTGAGAAGACACCGACGATGTCCAGATCTTCGTGATTGAGCATCTCAATGAATTCATGTTCGCCGAGGTAGCGGTTAAGACTGTTCGCTTTATAGCCATCAACGCGTTCTTGGAGCGCATTCTCTAAAGCGTCCAAACTGCCTTCGTGGGTGTCCGCAGCGGCAACAACTTCAGCATCCGGACGGGTTGCGAAACCGAGTGTGTTACCACGTCCGGCACCGCCTGGTCCAATCACGCCGACTCTTAAAATATCATTCTTGCTGGTTCCCATGGTTCTAACATCTCCTGAGTAGATCAAAAGAAATTATGGACATTATTATGTCGAATTTGTGAACTCATATACAGATTTCATCAAGGAGGCTTATAGCGCAATTCTGGTGGTTTCGTCAAAGGTAGGTAAAGTCTACCACAAACTTTAAGGAAAGTCAAATCATTTTTTGGTTAATCCAAGCAATATGCTTAACGGCTAAAAACACGGAAGAGTTTCTTTATCGGATCGTAGAACTCGTCAACGACACGCTCTTTGAGTGGAATGATGGCGTTATCCGTAATTGTGATATGTTCTGGACATACTTTCGTGCAACACTTCGTGATATTGCAATACCCGATGCCGTCTGAATCCTTCAATTCTTCCAACCTATTTTCGGTATCAATCGGGTGCATCTCTAAAGATGCGGCGTAGACGAAGAATCTTGGTCCGATAAATTCGTCATGGAGATCGTGTTCGCGAAGGACGTGGCAGACATCTTGGCAGAGGAAACACTCAATGCACTTCCGAAACTCCTGGATGTGGTCAATGTCCTCCTGTTTCATCCGCCATGTGCCGTCTTCGGCGTCAGGTGGACGTGGCGTGAAAGGTTTCATCTTCTTTTTGACTTTATAGTTCCATGATACGTCTGTAACGAGGTCTTTGATGAGCGGAAATGCGCGCATCGGTTCGACCGTGACAGGTTCGTCGAGCGGTATGTCGTTGAGGCGCGTCATGCACATCAACTTCGGTTGCCCGTTGATTTCTGCCGAGCACGAGCCACATTTCCCCGCTTTACAGTTCCATCGGACTGCCATGTCGTTCGCTTGTTCGGCTTGGATACGGTGGACAGCGTCTAAAACCACCATACCTTCAGAAACCTCAGTGTCATAATCGACAAATTCGGCTCCGTCTGCATTGCCTCGCCAAATTTTAAAAGTTGCTTTTTCCATATTTTTAACGATTGGGTTTTCGCTCCTTTTGGCGAAGCTTGCAAGCCAAAACTTGCTGTTAAAAGCTCCGTTGTCAAAAACGGGTTTTTGATGAATTTCAACTGCCCTGATAACGATGAAGCCTTGTCAGCAGTTGGGTACAGTTACAAACTGCACCTACCTAATGAGGACAACCTGGAGCGGGCTCCTACCGCTATTCCATCTCATCTATGATTTCCTGTAGGTCATCACGGAGTTCTTCAATCGATTCCCGCCGAATTGACATCGCACCATCGTCCGCCTTCATGATGATGGTATTGTATTTGCCTGCACCGGGTTCCTCTTTCTCGGGATAATCGTCCCGTGAATGTGCACCGATGCTTGCCCTGCGCTCAAGTGCCGCGAGTGCAATCGCTTCAGAGACCGTGAGAAGACAGTCGAGGTCAAGCGCAGTATGCCATCCGGAATTGTATTCACGATTGCCGATCGAATGAACGTTCTCCGCTTTTTCGCGCAGGTTTTGGACCTCCTCTAAGGCTTGCGTGAGGTTTTCTTGGCTTCGGGCAATTCCGACCAATTCCTGCATTTTGTCTTGGAGTTGTGCCTGAATGTCGTAGGGACCTATCTGTTCTCCACTGCCATCATCTGCCGGATTCTCGAACGGTTTTAATGTGTGTGCAGCGATTGTATCAATTTCTGTTTCATCAACCGGGACTACCTCATTTTCTATCGCAAACTTTGCAGCGTATTCACCGGCACGTTTGCCGAAAACGAGTAGATCAGATAATGAATTACCACCAAGCCTATTCGCACCGTGTAAACCTGCAGCGCATTCACCTGCAGCGAAGAGTCCTGGAACAGCTGTCATCTGTGAGTCCGCATCAACGCGGATGCCACCCATGATATAATGCGTTGTCGGTCCCACCTCCATCGGTCCTTGTGTAATGTCAATGTCAGCGAGTTCTTTGAATTGATGGTACATGCTCGGCAGTTTCCTACGGATATGATCGGGAGCATTTGAAATCTTTTCCTTGATCCACGCTATATCCAAAAATACACCGCCGTGCGGACTGCCACGACCTTCTTGGACTTCCCGAACGATGCAGCGTGCGACGTGATCGCGTGTTAAAAGTTCAGGTGGACGGCGTGCTTCCCGATCTCCTTGTGTATACAGCCATCCCTCTTCAGGATTGTCCGCTGTCTGATTCACATAGAGTTCCGGGATGTCGTCAAACATGAAGCGATTGCCTTCGCTGTTTGTAAGGATACCACCTTCACCACGTACCCCTTCTGTAACCAAGATACCTCGGACACTGGGGGGCCACACCATGCCAGTCGGATGGAATTGGACGAACTCCATATCAATGAGTTCCGCTCCAGCGTGGTATGCAAGAGAGTGTCCATCGCCGGTATATTCCCAACTATTGCTTGTGATTTTGTATGCCTTCCCGACCCCGCCTGTTGCCAAAACCACGGCTTTGGCAGAAAAGATTTTGAAGCGTCCTTTTTCACGTTCGTAGCCGAATGCACCCGATACCCTGTCTCCCGTTTTCAGGAGCGAAACGACGGTATTCTCCATGTGCACTTCAATGCCTTGGTGGATACCGTGGTCCTGTAGGGCGCGAATCATTTCTAATCCTGTCCGGTCCCCGACGTGTGCAAGGCGTGGGTATTGGTGTCCACCAAAGTTTCGCTGGAGGATACCTCCCTCTTGTGTCCTGTCGAAAAGTGCACCCCATCCTTCAAGTTCGCGCACGCGGTCAGGGGATTCCTGTGCATGGAGTTCCGCCATACGTGCGTTGGAGAGATACTGCCCACCGCGCATAGTGTCGGCAAAGTGGACGCGCCAACTGTCTCTTTCATCGACATTCGCCAAAGCAGCGGCGACTCCACCTTCCGCCATGACGGTGTGTGCTTTACCAAGCAGGGATTTGCACACGAGTCCTACTTTAAAGTCGCCGACAGCGGCTTCAATGGCAGCACGAAGTCCAGCACCACCGGCTCCAATTATCAATACATCGTATTCATGAGTTTCGTAAGATGACACGCTAATGTTTCCTCTTTCTTCTCTACTATAGTCTATTTAAAACCGATGAGGTCTCGGACGTTAAAGTTTGGTGGGTCTGCATTTAACACTGCATTTTTAACTTTGGCGATAATTTCATCTAAAACAAGTCGGTCCGTGTTTCGACGTGCGTCTTGTTCGCTTCGTAAAAATGCAGACCTGTTATCAATTTCGTGTAGGATTTCATTTTTAGTTTGCTCATTACATTCGGGTCGATTTGGGTTGACGGTTCGCATTCGTCCGCCGAGGCGTTCACGATTTTTCGTTGTATCTTCTACATTGACTAAAGTTTGGACAATTTTATAGTAAAACCCACAATTAACTTTACATTGGCGAGGTTAGGAAACCTCGCCAGCGAGCGAGTGTATTCGCGGAATTGTTGCTCTTTAAAGTGTAAACATATTTTCGGGTTTTACTATAAGAATTATAGTGTGTATATTTAGTAAAGCCCGAAAATATATGAACAGTTATTCAGTGAAGAAACCTTCACTGTCGCTGGCGAGGATTGTATCCTCGCCTCCGCGCAATGTCCAAGTAATTGTAGATTTTACTATAAACTATGGAATCCAAACCTTATCAAATGTTGGTGCTATAAAGCGAACATATACGTCGGAAAAACCGACCCAACAGAGACTCATCCATGCCCAGAGCATGTGCCGACGGTTCAAGCAACTTACACAGTTATAAGCCCCTCGACGAATTGGAGCTTTGGAAAGCAGATCAACCGCCCCGCCAACTAAGTGGCGTAAAGAGTGACACCCGAACGTATAACCGCCTAAAAGGACGACATTGCCTGCCAAAATGATAGTGCCTACACCGATACCGAAAGTTTTACCACCGTTTCCATCGTCAAACCAGAGTGCTTTCCATACATCGTAACCGAGAACAATGAGGACGATGAAAGCGACGTAAAGAAAATATCTGTGGATATTCTGGATAAGCAAAGGGAAAGAGTGTTCGCCGCGATACCCCTTACGCGGTTCTGATACTGTACAAGAGGGCGGATCTGCCCAGAACGCTTTGTAATACGCGCCGCGGTAGTAGTAGCATGTGAAGCGGAATCCAAGCGGTGCCCATAAAATCAGGACAGCCGGTGTAATAAAACTCGGTATCCAAGATGGCATCATACCAAACCAACTATGTTCAAGGCTATGCGCAGCCTTTTCAGTACCAAAAAGCAGTGGTGAATAGAATGGCGACAAATAGGGACCGTGAAGGAAATGGTTCCCTTCAAAAACCCGAAAGGTCGCGTAAACGATGAATGCACCTAACCCGAGAAATACGGTTAAAGGTTGCAACCACCATATATCTTGACGCTGGGTTTGGAAAGGACGATGTTCTGTTAACGTGAGTTCTGGGTGTTGTGTCATAGACGATTTTCCTTACCTTACATTAAAATTTATCATATCAGGGACATTTACAAATCATGTCATAAATAGTTTGTGGGCTTTTGCGCGAAGTTCTCGTCCAACAAAAGGGTATTTATGAGATATATTTGAGTTATTCTGTGTCAGTTTTTTGAGTTTTGTGAGGGACAGAGATCTCACTCGCCGGACGGACCGGGGGAAGATCATGCAATCCTGAAAACCTATGCGTGAACAACTCAGTCTTTTTTGTTAAGCGCGTTTCGAGGCGGCGGTGGCGGAAGGTATTTCCAACCGAGTGCTTTGAATTTTTTTTGTTCTGCCTTCAAATAATCGTAGAGTGCTTGCGCGGAGTTGAATTGGGCAGCAAATTCTTCTTTCATCCGGTAGCATTCTTCTAAGACAGGATCCATGCGTGTGTCCGGTTTTTCTTTCATTTGAATTCCCTCAATGAGTTCTATAGGTGTGCAGAGGGTTGTGGGTTGAAATCCAGCTGCGTGACAAACTTCGTTTATCAGATTCCGCTTGGTTTCATTCACAATGTGCTTATAGTTCCAAGAAACTAAGTATTCAATGCTGTTCACCGTGGCAATGGCGATATGCTGTGCGTCTGGGCGCGAGCGTTGTGGCACGGCACCAGCATCTATCAAGTTTTCCTCAAGCATAATAGTTTCCAGTGACACATCTAATACTGGTAGATCTGCCAACACCTCAAGCCTACGCTGGGCTGCTATTACATCACCTCGGCTGATCTCGTTGAGAACTATGTCTGAAATCATAAATTCAAAGTTCTCGGCATATTCCGTCCACAGTTGTTGAGTTGCTTGTTGCCGGATGGCTAACGTCATATCGTGGCTAGGACGGGCAACTAAATAACTGACCACAGTTGTTTCGACGTAGACTTTTGGCTTGAGTGTATTATATTGTATCATGCAATGAAGTTTTTGTCAAATTATGGAGCCATTCAGTTGGGAACATTCTTTAGTCTCATGCAGGTGAGATTCCATAAATCTTATACTTTTTAGGACTTACGCAGCAAGCATCTGTTCGCCGAGGTCGGTACTATATATCTTGTGGTAGAGGTTGTGTAGCTTGCTTACGCAGCAAGCATCTGTTCGCCGAGGTCCCCGTGCCTCGGCGACCTCTCTTTTCACGGTTTCGCTTGCAGAATCCGAAGCGTCCGCTTTCTTCCCAAATGGCGTTTGTGTAAGTCCTAACTTTTTATTAACGCAGTGCCCACAAAAGCACCGTGCCATCCCCACTGCCGCTGGCAAGTATGCGTCCGTCAGGACTGAATGCTACACTCCAGACCATCGACTGATGTCCAGTGAGTGTGGTTATGTGTATGCCGGTATTTGCGTCCCATATTTGGATGTTGCCTTCTTCATGTCCGCTGGCAAGTATACGTCCATCTGGACTGAACGCCACGCTGAAGACTGTGCCCGTGTTCCCAGTGAGCGTCCTCTTATGTTTGCCGGTATCCGCGTCCCATAGGTTAATGTTTCCATCATCACTCCCGCTGGCGATTGTGAGTCCATCCGGACTGAATGCTACATTCCAAATACCTCTTGTATGCCCAATAAGCGTTTTTTTGTGCATACCTATGTTCGCGTCCCAGAGTCGTATAGTGCCATCGTAACACCCCGTAGCAATAATATTTCCATCTGGACTGAACACTACACTCTGGACATCTTCGGTATGTCCGGTAAGCGTTTTCTTATGTTTTCCGGTGTGTGTATCCCACAATCGGACGGTATCGTCCTCACTTCCACTGGCGATTGTATTTCCATCTGGGCTGAATGCCACGCTATTGACCCCTCCTGTATGTCCAGTCAGCGTAGCTATGTGTTTTCCGGTATTTGCGTCCCATATTCGGATGTTACTGTCGTCATTCCCTGTAGCAATGGTATTTCCATCTGGGCTGAATGCCACGCTCTGAACATCCCATGTGTTCCCCGTGAGCGTCATCTTGTGTTTTCCAGTCTTTGCGTCCCAGAGTCGTATCGTGCTATCGAAGTTCCCTGTAACAATGGTGTTTCCATCCGGACTGAACGCCACGCTTCTGACCATAAACGAATGTCCAGAAAGTGTGTTCTTGTGTTTTCCTGTATTTGCATCCCAGATTCGGATGTTACCGGCATCTCCAGTAACAATGGTATTTCCATCTGGACTGAACGCCACGCTATTGATGCCTCTGAAATGCCCTTTGAGAGTCATCTTGTGTGTGCCGGTGTTTGCGTCCCAGAGTCGGGTAGTGCCATCACCACTCGCACTCGCAAAGGTGCTGCCATCCGGACTAAACACGACCTTGTTGACTGGGCCTGTATGTTCTGTCAACGTTTTCTTGTGTGTACCTGTGATCGCGTCCCAAAGTCGGATAGTGCCATCACCACTCCCACTCACGAGTGTTTTTTCATCGGGACTGAATGCCACACTAACGACCTCATCCGTATGCCCAGTAAGTGTTTTTTTCTGTTCACCTGTATTTATGTCCCAGAGATATATGTTGTTGTCCTTACATCCAGTAGCGATCATATTTTCGTCAGGACTGAACGCCACGCTCCAAACCCAATTTGTATCTCCAGCGAGTATTTTTTCGTGTTCGCCAGTATTTGCATCCCAGAGTCGGATAGTGCCGTCCATACACCCAGTAGCGATCGTCCTTCCGTCAGGACTGAATGCCATGCTGAGGATCTCGGTGTGTCCTATGAGTGTTGTCTTATGTATACCTGTGACCCTATCCCATAGGTGGATGTTGCCTCCACTGCTTCCCACACAGATGCGTCCATCTGGACTGAACGCCATCTTATAAATCCCTAACGTATTTCCGGTGAACAGAGCGGCTTCTTGGTAGGTCACTGTATCGTAGAGCCAAATACCGATGCGACTTGCTACTGCGAGCAGCCTGCCATCAGGGGAATATTTTATGTCATCTACCCCACCTTTACCGAGCCGCACGATGGCACCCTCAGGGAGTTCCCATTGCGTATAGTCTTGGGCGAAGGTGTTGGATATGAGTAGGGTTGAGACGAGGATAAGCGTCAAGAGAATTAAAAATAGCGTTTTTTTCACTATCCAGGTTTCCTTTTTGGTAAAACTGATCAACAATACCAAATGTTCACTGTCGGTTTTTTGATGTTGAAGGTATCAATTCCCACAAAAGCACTGTTCCGTCCCCACTACCGCTCGCAAATGATCGTCCATCTGGGCTGAACGCGACCTGCCAGATCCGTCGTGAATGTCCTGGGAAGGTCTTTATCAGTTTACTGGTGTCTACATTCCAGAGGTGTAACGTATTGTCGTCGTTTCCACTTGCGAGGGTCTTGCCATCCGGACTGAATACTACGCTGAAAACCGTCCCTGCGGAAGGTGTGAACGTTATCTGATGTTTGCCGGTCGCTGCGTTCCAGAGGCGTATCGTCTCGTCCCCGCTCCCACTTGCGAGTGTTTTTCCATCTGGACTGAAGGCGACGCTATAGACATCTTCCGTATGTCCAATGAGTGTTTTCTTGTGTTGTCCGGTGTGTGCGTCCCATAAACGGACGGTATCATCACCACTTCCAGTAACAATGGTATTTGCATCAGGACTGAATGCCACACTGTAGACCCTATCTGTATGCCCTATAAGGGGACCTCTGAGCATTGTCTTGTTTGTCATATCCCAAAGACGGATGGTATGGTCCCCACTGCCACTAACGAGTGTTTTTCCATCAGGGCTGAACGCCAAACTGGAGGCATCCCACTCATGTCCAATGAGTGTATTCTTGTATTCGCTGGTGTTTGTATCCCAGAGTTGGATGGCACCAGTATAATCCCCATAAGCGAGCGTATTTCCATCCGGACTGAACGCGATGCTTCTGACCTCAACCGTATGTCCGGTGATCGTGCTTTTATGTTCCCCAGCGTTCGCCTCCCATATTCGGATGGTGCCATCGGTACTGCCGCTGACAATAGTATTTCCATCGGGGCTGAATGCTATGCTATCAACATCATCTGCATGTCCAGTGAGGGTCTTCTTGAGTTCACCGGTCCTATCATCCCAAAATCGGAGGGTGTTGTCCTCACTCCCACTGACGAGTGTGTTTCCGTCCGGACTGAACACTACGCTGAAGACACCTTCCGTATGTCCAGCGAGTGTCATCTGGTGTGTGCCGGTATGTGCGTCCCAGAGGCGGATGGTGCTGTGGTAATTCCCAGTAGCTATTGTATGTCTATCTGGACTGAACGCCACGCTCCAGACAGATTCTCCATGCCCGATTAGCGTATTCTTGTGTTTGCCGGAGTGTGTGTCCCAGAGGCGGATGGTGCCGTCGTCACTTCCACTTGCGAAAGTGTGTCCATCCGGACTGAACGCTACGCTGAGGACTCTGCCTGTATGTCCAGTGAGTGTCATCTTGAGTTCGCCGGTGATTGTATTCCAGAGTCGGGTGGTCCCGTCGCTACTTCCACTCACAAAGGTGCCTCCATCGAGACTGAACGCCACGCTATAGACAGCATTCTTATACGCTGTGAGTCTCGTCCTGTGTGTACCCGTAACTCGATTCCAGAGGTGAATAGTACCGTCTGCGCTCCCGCTCACGAGTGTATTTCCGTCCGGACTGAATGCCACGCATAAGACTTTTTCTGGATGATCGGTGAGCAGTGCGACCTCTTGAAGGGTCGCTGTATCGTAAAGCCAAATACCGACACTACTCGCTACAGCGAGCATCATACCGTCCGGAGAATACTGTAGTTCATTGATATAGCCTTTACCGAGCCGCGCAATAGCACCATCAGGGAGTTCCCATTGTGTATAGTCTTGGGCGGAGGTGTTGGGTAGAAATAGAGTTGAAACCAGAGCAAGCGTCAAGGAAATGGAAAACAGCGTTTTTTTCATGGTAAGGTCTTCCTTTTTTGGTAAAACTGACCCTTTATAGTAAAACCCGTAATTACTTATACACTTTTATAATATCATCAATAGAAGTCTCAGCGTTGTATTGACGTATCCGCTTGATGTTGGCGAAATCCTTCTCAATCGGATTCAACTCTGGGGAATATGGGGGTAGAAACAACAAACTTGCACCGCTACCCCGGATCAATGCCTCCGTCTCTGAACCTTTGTGGAAAGAAGCATTATCCATAATCAGAACGTGACTGTCGTCAAGCAAAGGACATAACATCTCCGAAAGCCAAGTGTTGAAGGCAACCGCATCGCAACTGCCCTCGAAAAGCACAGGCGCAGTAAAACACCCCTGAAACCGCGCAGCAATCAACGTCGTGGTCTTATACCGATGACTTGGCACTTTCGCTTCAACACGAACACCTTTCGGCGCATAAGCATACCGACGGAAATCAGTTTCACTGAAACCACTCTCATCAATATAAACCGGTTTTTTCCGATGCTGCTCCGTCTCTTGCTGAAGGGCTCTGAGATACTCTTGGCGTTTCACCGGACACTGTTCTTTAAGTTGTCGTTTTTTTTTCGCGTGATATTGAGTTTTGACAAGGCATAGAAGATGCCATGTGTAGAAGCACCGAAGTGTTGAGCGCGTTCAGCGAGTGTGAAATCTGGGAAATCGGCAACATGTTGCTGAAGTGCGTCGTAATCAATGTGTCGGGGACCTTTGGGGCCCGGCTTTTCGCAGGCGAAGGGGTCTTCTGCTTCTAACCAGTTATAGATCGTTCTTCTTGAGACACAAAAGGTGCGTTCAGCGGCGGCTTTACTGCCACCGTTATTGATGATGAAATCAAGCACGCGTTTGCGTAAATCTGTTGAATATGCCATAATCATAAACTCTAACATAAATCTCAAAAAATGTAAACTTATTTTCGGAATCTACTATATCAATCAACAATACCGAATTGTTCGCTGTGGGATTTGTGATGTTAAGGGGACAACTCCCACAGAAGGACTGAACTGTCCCGACTTCCGCTCACGAGTGTTTTTCCATCTGGGCTGAACGCGATACTATTGACCCAAGACGTATGACTTGTGAATTGTTTCTTATTAGGACTTACGCAGCAGCGATTTTTAGCATAGGAGATTTTAGTTGTTGACAGAGATATTCAGAAAGCAATCGGTGTTTGACTTGATAAAGGGTTTGAGCTGTTTCATGCGCTTTGCGCATCAGATGAACCCAAACAAGAAACGCAGAGGCGATGTGATTACGAACAATACGCGGGAGACGACATTGGCAGTTTTCCAAGCCTGTCAACTGTTTCGCTTCACGGTGAAATTGTTCAACCTTCCAGCGCCAGCTACACACCTGTTGTGTATCTGAAACATCTGATTGACTCAAGTCGTTGGTCACGACATAATCCGTGCGCCCGGCGGACACTACCCGGAAAACTTTCACCTTATGATCTCTGGGAAACTTATGAAGTTTCACACGTTTGCCTGCGTGTTGTTCTGCGTCTGTCCAGTGGAGCGTATCAATGCGTTGATACGGTTTGCTATTCTGAGAATCGTCAACAAGACGATTGCATTTCAAGGGAACATAATACGTCTTATGAAGGCTTTCAATAGACTTTATAATGATTTAATTATGCACTTTTCTTCACCTATTTTTTGGAAACCCTCCGAGAAACAAATGTTTGCGTAATGTCAATACTTTCGCTATTTATCTGGGTTTGAGTTGAATAGGTAGGTCATGAATACAACCCATTGATCCGTGATGTTCAAGGATTTAGTGAAGAAAAACACCTTCAGGTTTTTGCGGAAGTCTTTTTAGATCCTGTAAAGTCTCGAAGTGCTGCGAGATAGCCTTGAGGTCTAAGGTGCTAAACTGAGGGTGTTCTAAGTAGCATGTGAGTAGAAGTTAGCCGTTTGCTGTTTGTGAACCTTCATAGATGCCAGGGTCATTTAGTTTTACAGATTTACTTTATATGTGTGAACAATTTTTACGAGATAGAGCTTGATTTTCACGCTGTATTTCATAAAAACGTTAACATCTATAAACTAAAACCGAAAGCGGAACCGAAAACTAAATAGCCCTGTCATAGATGCCTTGGGGTGTTGATAGATTTTTGTTTGGCTTATGAAGAACGGTTGATTTTTGGGACAGGTCTTGTGGTTTGGCTTCATGGGAAAACAAGCGGACAAAGTGGCAAGGTATGATCGCCGAGAGATAACTACACTGTGAAAAATAGATATACTAATAGTTAATTAACACAATGTATTTTTAAATTGTTATAATGTCTAATGTAAAGCAGAAGGGGTTTGCTGGCATACCAAGCGTCCATCAACACTGTTGAAAAAACGACATCACGAGAATATATCAAGACCGAGAGCATATCTCGGACATGATCCAACTTTGATTTACCGTCGCCTTGTTTATCGTAAATACGGTAATCAATCAACCAATATCGGTCTAACTTCGGATTGACATAAACGCGGGTGACAATGCCGATACCGTTGATGATACCCCCGGCATTGCCAGAATATTGTTTCTTGGCGAGTGCTATCTTCTTGGCATAGCGTTTATCAATGACAGTATCATCAAAGATAAGGTATCCATCAGCATCCGCCACCAAGTCGGTCTTGACATGCTCCCAGAGCATGCGGGGTGTCAGACGATCACCTGCCAGATAACGGGTGATCTGATCATGACTGAAGTTCTCAGAGTGGTCTGCGAAATGTGTCAGTGTATAGTTGATAGGCGTGCTCAGGGTCATTTAGTTGTACATATTTACTTCATAAGTGTGGATACTTTTTACGAGATAGGACTTGATTTTCACGCTATATCTCGTAAAAACGTTAACATTCGTAAACTAAAATCGAAAGCGGAACCGAAAACTAAATAGCCCTGTAGGCGTGCTGAGTAGATATTGACAATAATCCAGACGTGTCGGTCTAACCATCTTTAATTTACCTCCTCAAGCACCATATTAGTGGTTTTGGAAGTCTATGTCAAACATTATTGCGTAAGTCCTACTTATGTTAGCCTGTCTCTACATCCCATAGGTGGATGTTGCCTTCCCACCCACCACTTGCAAGTGTTTTTCCATCGGGACTGAATGCCACACTAATGACCCATAACGTATGTCCAGAGAGTGTTCTCTTGAGTTCACCTGTTGCAGCGTTCCACAAGCGGATGTTGCTATCGTCACTGCCACTTGCGATCGTATTTCCATCGGGACTAAACGCAACACTATTAACGGCTTCTGGATGTCCTATAAGTGTCGCCTTGTACGCCCCTGTATCTACGTCCCATAGTCGAATGGTCGTGTCTTCACTGCCACTCACGAGTGTCTTTCCATCAGGACTGAACGCCATACAATTGATAGCATCTTCAGGAGTATATCTCATTCTTTCAGGACCGGTGAAAGTTTGTTTGTATTTGCCGGTGTGTGCATCCCAAAGATAAATGTTTCCCATGCCATCGCCAATAGCCATAGTTTTCCCGTCAGGACTGAATACTACACTCAGGACCGATCCCATCTGTTCTGGGAAGGTTATCTTATGTTCGCCTGTTTGCCTATCCCACAAGCTAATGCTGCCATCTGCACTGCCGCTCGCAAGGATACTGCCATCGGGACTGAACACCACGCTCCAGAGCCAATTCGTATGTCCCATGAGTGTTTGCTTGAGTTCAACTGTATCAGCGTCCCACAGGCGAATGTTACCGTCTTCACTACCTGTAACAAGCGTTTTTCCATCCGGACTGAACGCTATGGCATTCGTCCAAAAATTATGTCCTATAAGTCGCTTCTGGTGTGTACCTGTCATCCTATTTCTGACGTGGATAGTACCGTCCCAGCTTCCAGTGACGACGGTTCTTCCGTTGGGACTAAACGCCATACCTTTGACCAATGCTGTATGTCCGGTGAGTAGGTCAATCTCTTGGTAAGTAGACGTTTCGTAGATCCAGACCCCAATACCACTTGCAACAGCGAGACGTGTGCCGTCTTGAGAATATTTTATTTCAGCTATCTCACCTTTCCCAAATCGAGTTATAGCACCCTCAGGCAGCTCCCACTGTGTATACTCTTGGGCGAAGGTGTTAGGTAAAGGTAGGGTCAAAAGAAAAATAAGCGTCAGAAAAGTGGAGAATAACCTAATTTTTATTATGAAGGTTCTCCTTATTTATGCCGTTTTTCACACACGTGTGTGCGTCAACGGTTCCCAACCGAGCAGGCGTTTCGCTTTTGAGAGGTTAATCTCTTTCTGCTCGTGGTCCCCGGCAATAAAAAAGGCATCAAAGCCTTCGTGTTCAACCGAAATCGCGGCGAGATACGCATTCGCCAGATCTTCCTCATCCGTCCACCAGATATGGACTGATGGATCTTTCGGCTGCGCGCGACGCTCAAGCCACTGTTCGCGTGTAGAGGGACCCGTAATTCGTAAGGCGATAAGCGACATACCGTGTTCCCGTGAGAAATATTCACAGACCTGCTCACCGAAGCCTTTGGTTAACCCATAGACACCGGGATTATCGCGCGGCACGATATCTTCATAAGGGAAATTGTTGCGTGTCCGTTCATGCACGGTGAAAGTGCTTGTATAGACAGCGTGTTGAATCCCTGCCTCTTTCGCGGCGTGTAGCACGATATGCAGCCCTTTAGCGTTCACCTCGTAGTTTGAGATGATGTCATTGAAATCCGCTACAGATGACCGGTCGCTTGTTGGATGCAGCATGACCATATAGACTAATGTATCCATCCCCTCTAATGCTTTCTGAACGATATCGGGGTCGGTAACGGATCCTTGGATATAGTCTACAGATGTATCTTTAGGCGGGTTGGGGTCAAGGACTCGGAAGTTGTGATGGCTCTTCATATAAGGGAGCGTCATTGTTCCGACGTGGCCGGAACCACCTGCAAGTAGAACGTTCATTACGTAGTCTCCTGTTTTATCAGTATCGCGTGATTTATCTGAATGTTTACCATACCGTCAGCGTTAATATTCGCTGCGATAAGACTGTTTACGGTGGCGAAGAGAAGTCCCATAGGAGTACCGTGCCATCTGTTCTTCCGCTGGCGAGCGTCTTCCCATCAGGGCTGAATGCCACGCTTGAGACACCACCTGTATGTCCCTTAAGGGTTTTGAGGAGTTCACTGGTGTGAGCATCCCACACACGGATTTCACCACTCCAAGTTCCACTACTGAGATATCCATCCCAATCATACCAGTCTCCACTAACGATAAGGTTTCCATCTGGACTGAATGCCACACTTGAGACTACATCTTTGTGTCCTGTGAGGGTTTTGAGGAGTTCACCGGTGTGGGCATTCCATAGACGGATTTCCTCGCCCTCACTCACCTTACCTTCATAACCTGCCCAATGCCCGCTGCCGCTGGCGATTGTGTTTCCGTCTGGACTGAAAACCACGCTATTGACTACAGACGTATGTCCTGTGAGAGTTTTGAGGAGTTCACCGGTGTGGGCATTCCATAGACGGATTTCCTGCCCCACACTCTCGCCCTGATCCTCACGCCTTCCAAAGTATACCAACCTCCCACTGCCGCTGGCGATTGTGTTTCCGTCTGGACTAAAAGCGATAGTGTTGACGTTTTCTATATGTCCTGTAAGGGTTTTGAGGAGTTCACCCGTATGAACATTCCATAGGCGGATGGTTCTGTCGCTACTGCCGCTGGCGATTGTCTCTCCGTCCGGACTAAAAACTACGCTGCTCACCGTATCCGTATGTCCCATCAGCGTTTTGAGGAGTTTACGTGTGTTGGCATTCCATAGGCGGATGGTTCTGTCGCTACTGCCGCTGGCGATTGTCTCTCCGTCCGGACTAAAAACTACGCTGTTGACAGACTCCGTATGTCCTATCAGCGTTTTGAGGAGTTGGTTAGTGTGGGGATCCCATAGGTGGATGTCGTTCCTACTACAACTGGCAATTGTGTTTCCATCTGGACTGAAAACCACACTTCCGACTGAACCTATATCTCTTGCTCTGATTTTACCTATATCTTCTGAGCCTATATTTTCCGTGAGAATTTTGCGGAATTTGAAAGTATGAGCATCCCTCATATATATCCCCTCTACACTTCCACTCGCGAATGTATTTCCATCTGGGCTGAAAGCTACGCTGACTGCAGGAACTCGAACGTCTTCGATGAATTCACCAGTGTTGGTATCCCACAAGCAGACACCCTCCGCGCCAGCACTGATGAGCGTATTTCCGTTTGGACTGAAAACCACGCTGTTGACAGACTTCGTATGTCCTACAAGATATTTGATGAATTCACCGGTGTTGGCATTCCATAGGCGGATGGTTCCGTCGCTACTGCCGCTGGCGATTGTGTTTCCGTCCGGACTGAAAACTACACTGTTGACGTTGGCAGATCCAAACGGCGTATGTCCTTTGAGGCTTTTGAGGAGTTCGCCAGTCTGAACATCCCACAAGCGGGTGTCGTTGTCCCTTTGATCTCCGCTGGCGAGCGTTTTCCCATCCGGACTGAAACACACGCTCAAAGTAGCATACGGTCCTCCGAGTGCTTTGAGATGTTCGCCAGTTTTGGTATCCAGTAAGCGGATTCCTGGGCCTAAACCTTCAACATTTCCACCGCCGCTGGCGATAGTCTTTCCATCCGGACTAAATGCGACACTCAATACCCAGTCTGCGGCGCCGAAGGTTTGAATGTGCTCGCCTGTGTGCGCATCCCACACCCAGACGGTTCCGTCTTCATTGCCACTAACGATAGTACTTCCATCTGGACTGAATGCGACACTACTGACAGGTCCTGTATTGCCCGTAAGGAGTGCCACTTCGTGATGGATTGTCATATCATAGACCCAAATGCCGGCACTTCCCGCTGCTGCTAAATGCATACCATTCGGTGAATACGCTATCTCGTTTATACTGCCTTTCCCGAGGCGAGCTTTGGCACCCTCCGGCAAACGCCATTGTGTGGTATCCTCGGCGAAAATGTTAAGTTGATGGAATATTGAAAGAAAAATGAACATCAAAAATATCGAAAAGGCGGTTTTCTTCATGAGATACGTCTCCAATACGGCCCTCAGCGGCAAGGTTTCAAATTGAGTTTGCCCAAGCACCTAAATAATTAAGCCATGCCTACAGATTACTTTCTGCTATTCTTGATACGGGTAAGCGCGGTGCTGGATTCGCAGATCGAAGTTATCTTCTGGATCCCATGTCGGCATATCTGATGGCACTTCATAAGCAAACTGCTCCGTGTCGGACGGATAGGGATTTGTGCGGCGTTCGTGGAGCGCGCGTTGATACATTTTGCACCGTTGCGTCAAGAATTCCAATTGCCACCACTTATAACGTGTGTTCCATCTCGGTGTCCGCTGGTCAAAATAGATGACGCGGCGAAGTGTATCACTCGTGTTGATTTTACTACCGTGCAAAACCTTGGTATGATGGAGCAGAATATCACCGGGTTCGACCTCTGCTGGCACTGCATCTTCACGTTCAAAATTGGCTTCACCCCTGTCAATAACCTCCTGTGCCTCTTCTATTCCCCAGAGGTGACTCTTTGGGACTACCCAGACACACCCGTTATCAACGGTGGAGTCATCGATGTATATGTCAATGTTGAAGATCGGGAGATTCTCACGGATTGCGTTGCCGTCTCGGTGCCACCGCACAGAGGAACCGTGTTTCGGCAGTTTGAAGACGAGAGATTCATAACACGGTATAAAATCGGGTCCGATGATCCGATGGAGCAGATCCCCGATGAAGGGATGCCCAAGCAGCTGCATGGAGAATTCGTTCGGGTGGGAGTGCAGATAGGTCAGATAGTAAGGGATACCTTCTGGTCCGCGGTTGCACCATTCGTCTGCCGGTCCACCCGCCAAAATTTCGTCAATAAGTTGTTGGCTTTCGCCTTGTATAACCGTGAGTTCATCCGGTTGAACCACCTGTTTCAGGATGAGGTAACCGTTTTCGTTGAAGAATTGGATTTCGTTATCAGTAATCTTTTGCATTTTTTTAACTATGGGCCTCCTGGGCATCATTCCATTTCATTCCATGATGGTGTTCGGTGAATTCGCAGGGTCTCTGGGGATCTGTTCGGTTTCTTATCCCGCCTGAATCAAATCAAGCAATCGGTATTTGACCATCAGCAATCGCGGCGTGCCACGCCGAAACAAATTCTTGGACAGATTGGTATCTGAACTGTTTGTCCACATTCGTTGCTTTTTTGCGACATGCCACATGGCATCGTTTCCTTTCCAATCATCTTGTGAATCGCTGTTGTTGGCAAGCAACACGAACGCTGTCCGTCCTAACATAAAAACGTGGCTCATGTAAAGACTGTGTGCTAATGAAGATGTAAAACCCGCGTGGTGACTGCCTTCGTTAGGAACAATCGCACATACTTTTTACATGAGCGAAAAACGTTTGTTCTTTCGTCAATTCGCTCGCCTTTCTGAAATTCCTCCGGTGCCATAAAGCGATGTGAACCGTACAATCTTCCTCGGTCATTTATGAAAGGTTTCGGATGGTAGTGGTCGAAATCAAACAGGCGTATTTGCTTTTTCTCAAAGTCATAAATAATGCAGCCGTCGTAAAAGTCTTCAGCGATGAAACCTCTTTTTTCGATTAGGATGTGGACATCATAGATGACATTGAGTGCGTCGATGATCTCAGCTGCCGGTAACGCACAAAACCTGTCGCGTGGATGGACTTCATCGGCACTGAGTTCCCTTTCGGGACGTAAACCCTCGCCATCTAACCAATCGTAGACCAATGTGAATCCATCAGGTGTAGCGAAAGCATTGTGCAATTGCGGGAGTGCTTCGTGTCGGACAGCGGCATGAAAACGAACGGCTTGCCTGAGCCACGTGACATTTTGTGGCGTGTTACCGTATTTAATGAACCAATGTTGATTGTCCACCACCATCTGGAATGACTGATCCCTTGAGTCATGTGCTGGAAATCGATATATGATTTCGCCGATCTGTTCTAAGTATACTTCGACATCCGTATTAATTTCTTTGACATCCAGAAGTGGGTGCTGGGTGGGCATTCTCTAGGTCCTCATCGGACGCGGCAAAACCGTTTTTAACCGCTTTGCGTCGGTTTTGTGGGGTTAAGACAATAGTATACACCAAAACGAGAAAAAAGTTACATTTTTCTTTATTGACCTGTCCGAGTGTTTTAGGTTATTAGGACTTACGCAAATTGCGTAAAAAAGCAAGGTATTTCACCAAAAGCGTCGTTATTTCGGTTATTTAACCCCCTAAATCCCCCTTATCAGGGGGACTTTGAGAGGAAATGCGTAAGTCCTAGTTATGTAACCCTCCTGAGATACTACAGATAGGGTGTCAAATCCCAAAGAAGGATGGAACCATCAAAACTTGCGCTTGCCAAAAGTTCGTTATTCGGTGAAAAAGCAAGTCCCTGCACATCCGTTGGATGCCCCAAAAATGTGACGATCTGCTTACCTGTCTCAACCTCCCACAAATGGATAGGTACCTTCTTAAAACCCGGACCCCACCATATACCACCAGCTAAGTACTTTCCACATGGAGAAAATGCCAATGCCATCATATTATCATAATGCTTTGGTAGAGGTATACGTTTATGGATTTGATCCTGTTTTATATCCCACAACAAGATTTCTGGTTGTCTTAATTCTCCGCCACATGCTAAATATGAACCGCATGGCGAAAAGGCAAATTTAAAATATGTCCCATCCAATGGTGGTGTTTCCTCACTTTGTATTACTGCAGAAACTTCACGACGGCTAACATCCCATAACATGTAATCCGGTGCTTCCACGCCGCCACAAGCTACATACAAACCGCAGGGAGAAAACCCTCCGACATTTTCAACCTTATCGCCCGGAAATTCATGTATCTCTTCTCCGCGTTCCACGTCCCAAAGTCGAGCAGATGGCTTGGCGAATTCTTCACTGAGAAGAAATCTGCCATCTGGACTGAATTCCAATAGTGTAATTCGGGATTTGTCATGAGGTAGATATTTGAGTTGGTGTTTGAGTTTACATTGTTCATGCCCACTTTGTGCATTCCATACTACGATTGTTCCTTCCTCATCAGCACATGCGAGAAGATTTGCTGCGGGTGTAAATGCCTGCTGCACCCATGCTTTGCCGTGCCCCGTCAATTCAACAATTGGCGACTCAATGTTTTCAATGTCCAGAAGTGTGACGGTTCCTTCGTTAATGCTAACAATATAACTATCACCATTGGAAAATGTGTATAGGTGTTCTCTTTCTCCGGTTCGTCGTGGACGCTTGTTTTCAATATCCCATAAGAACGCCTCGCTATATACCTTTGATTCAGCCGCTAACGTTTTGCTATCGCCCGAAAATACTATTGAATTAGGGTAATAAGTAGGCAGATAGTCAGATTCTTGCGTATGTGAGTTTCCAGAGAACCACACCTTGATGCCGCCATCTCCGGATTCGTGTGCCAATCGTGAACCGTTTGAAAAACGGACTGTCCCCCATATTCCTCCAATATCCTCTATAGTAGAATAAAGTTTCTCATCACTTTCCAAATCCCATACAGTAATGATACTTTCACCAAACCTTTCAATATAGGAGATTGCGGTTGCACGCAGAACACCTTCCGGTGAATAAGATGGATTCATGTCTGCTTCACCATAATCGGTGTATATCTGAATCTGTTGCCAGTTAACCGTGTCCCAGACGCGGACTGTTCCATCCTCTTCTCCACCGGAGGCGAGAAGTCTACCACACGGCGAAAAGCAAAGGCGATAGACTGAACCAGTGTGTCCGGTGAGGCAGGCAACTCGTTTCCCACTTTCCATGTCCCATACTATTATGGATTCAGCATCGTTATCTATGCCTTCACGACTCGTAGATGCAACCAGATGAGTATCGGGCGAAAAGGCGATCGGCATGAAGCGACCGCCTTTTTCAGATTCACAACTAAATTTTTCAAGAGGTTCCCCCGTTTCTGGGTGCCAGAGGTTGACAGTACCAGTAGCACTATCGCTTGTAGCGAACCGTTGACTGTTAGGCGAAAAGGTGAAATGACTCAATTCTGTTTTTATCTGCGTCACGCGCAGAGCTTTTTGGATGTCCCACACCTCTATGAGGTTCTCCCAGTCGCTGGTAGCGATCCATTTTCCATTAGGCGAAAAAGTGGCTACAAATACGCCTCGTTCCGCCCCCCATAATGTGACAGGCGACATTGTCTCTACTTCATACCACCAGAGCCCTACCCTTGTTCCCACAGCAAGATAATGTCCATCCGGGGAAAATGCCAGAGTCTCCACAAGACCTTGTCCCAATCGTGCGATTGCACCTTCAGGGAGTGCCCAAGTCGTGACATCATCTCCATCTGCACCGATTGGTGCGGGGATTGCTAATTTCTTGTCTTCCATCAAAAAATCTCCTTGCGTTCTACAGATAAGGTGTCAAATCCCAGAGGTAAATCACACCATCGTGTCCACCGCTTACCAATAGGGTGCCGTCCTGTGAAAATGCGAAGCACTGAACATCGGTAGTGTGTCCCCAGAACGTAGCGATATTTTCACCAGTCGCCACCTTCCATAAACGGATAGGCACCTTCTGCAGACCTGACTGCCACCATGCGCCGGAAGCCCAGATACTGTCCACACGGTGAGAAGCAGAATGCAATCGGTCTTTGGCTTCCTTCAGGGTGTGGTAGCGTCATGAGGATTTTACCGTCTATCGCGTTCCATAACACAGCGCCGCCTTGATGTCCACCGACAATTATGTCACCGAGTGGTGAAAACGCTACTCCCACGTCGGTATAACGCCCCCTCCTTTTTCCTTGTGGTGGCGGTCGGGGTAAATCCATCTCGGTAATCTGTTCGCCTGTATCAACATCCCACAGTAGGGCAGTTCGATCTATTGAGATACTCGCAAGCCGTTTTCCATCGGGGTTAAACGCCAACGCCCTGATATGTTCTGGATGTCCTATGAGTGTTGCACACTTTTCCCAATTCCCGCTCTTATCTATACCACTTGATGGAGGCTTATATTCCCACACATAAATATTACGATCTCTACCAGCGGCGGCTAATCGGTGCCCTGTCGGCGCGAGTGCCTCTGTCGATATCAGTTCCGACTCAGGGAAAGGGATTTCAGCAATAGGCTCGCTGCTGCCAAACGTCCACACTTTTAGGATGTCTTCATTTCTACCCGTAGCAAAGATTTTACCGTTAGCAGACAGATAAACCTTGTATGTTCTATCTGGCAGTTCTTCTTCAGTTGGGTGTCGCACGCACTGATTTGAAACGTCCCATAAGAACGCTTTCCGACCCCAGTACGTAGTCACTATTGTTTTTTCATCCGGCGTGAGGACTAATGAACCGGCAGTGACAGCCTTTGTGGGTCCTTGAATGGTCGGGGACGCTTGAGCGGTAGATCTACCTTTCGTCCAGATTTTGATTTCACCGCTGTCGATATAAGCCAATTGTGTGCCGTTCTCCGAAAAACGAACCAACTTACCTTCGCTCTGATGTTCAAATGTGTCGATTTTTTCGTCTTTTTCTAAATTCCAAATCTCAATCTTAGATTGAGATGGAGAAGCCGCTGCGGCAATCAATCCACCCTCCGGTGGGTAATACGGATGCATCTGAGCGTCCTCATATTTGGTATAGGTTTCCTCAAGGTCCCCGCTTTCGACATTCCAAACATGAATTCTGCCCTCTGAACCACCGACGGCAAGGAACCGTCCACACGGGGAAAAACATAATCTACCGAACCTCATCTCAGTCCAGTCAAGGTGAGCAATTTGTTCAGCTGTCTCCACACACCACACGGCAATGAATTCAGCGGTACGGTTATCTCTGACGTAATTCGTCCCCGCCAACAGCCTTAAATCCGGCGAGAAACAGGTAGGATAAACATCATAGGTGGATGAAATCTCAGTTTCGTTGAGTAGTGCACCGGTGTGCGGATGCCAAATCTGAACCTTCCTGTTATACTCGTATCCATTAAATACAGTGAGGCGTTCTCCGTCTTGGGAAAAAACAGGCTTAGAAAGACCCCAGCGGTCCTGTTTTTTCGTAAGTTCCATCTCAGCGATGCAAGCCTCGCTCTGGATGTCCCAGACCCTGATTGCTTCGTGGTATCTATGTAAGGCAATCCATCGACTATCAGGCGAAAATGTAATGCCGTCAATATACCCCCTATCCGTTTCCCACAAAGTGATCGGGGATAGCGTGGGGAGTTCATATAACCAGAGTCCAATGGATGTTCCAACGGCGAAGTACTGTCCATCGGGTGAAAATGCCATGTCACGGACACTACCGCGCCCCAAACGGGCGATTGCACCTTCAGGAAGTGCCCATTTGGCTACATCACTGTCGTTAGGATTAAACGGAGTACTGGTTTGTGTATTTCTATTTTCCATCAAAGATCTCCTTATGTTCTACAGATAAGGTGTCAGATCCCAGAGGTAGATCGCACCGTCGTGTCCACCACTTACTAATATAGTGTTATCTGCCGAAAATGCGAAGCACTGAACATCGGTGGTGTGTCCCCAGAACGTGGCGATATTTTCACCACTTGCCACTTCCCACAAACGGATGGGGACCTTCTGCAAACGCGGTTGCCACCAAGCACCAGAGGCTAAATATTGTCCGCATGGCGAAAAGCATAGCACAATAGGTCGCCGATTTCCTCTCGGTTGTGGAATCCTCATAAGCACTTTCCCATCTGTTGCATCCCACAAGATAATCTCGCCGCCGTGTCCACCGGCAATTATTTCACCGAGAGGTGAAAAAGCGATGCCAGCGATAGAAGCACCTGCCCCGATATACAGTTTTGAATCTGCGTATTTCGGTGCTAATTGGGCAATCTCTTCCCCGGCATCAACATCCCACAATCGCGCATCTCGCACCGGTACTTTTGCTGTTTCCAGTCTACCCGCAGCTATGCTCACAAGTCGTTTCCCATCTGGGCTAAATGCCAAGCCTTTAATATACATTGTATGTCCTACAAGTGTAGCGTGCTTTTTCCACGCGCTGTCTTCACTTTCTCTTTCTGCTGTCGGTGTCCACTCCCAGATGTGGATATTGTGTTTTGTGTCTGCGCGTGCCAGTCGGTGCCGCGTGGGTGCGAACGCCTCGGCACGCATCAACTTCGCCTCAGAGGCAGTAAGTTCAACAATCGGTTTACGCTTTCCAACCTCCCAGACCTTGAGAAGGTTTCCGTCCGTACAAGTAGAAAGCAATTTCCCGCTGGCAGACAGATAAACATGATGTGAAGTCCCGGGCAGTTTTTCACCGTCGGGGCGATATGAACGTTTGCTTGCGACATCCCATAAGAGGACGTTATCACGCCAAAGTCCAGCGGCAAGTGTCTTTTCATCCGCTGGAAAGACTAATGTATCCATTGTAGGGATGTGTCCGTGAAGGGTTGAAAGCGTGTGCGCGTCGAAATTATTGCCTTTTGTCCAGATTTGGATATCACTCTCACTTGCAACTGCTAATAGTGTTCCACAGTTTGAAAACTGCACGAATTTACTGTTTCCGCGATGTTCAAATTCGTCCAGTTTCTCGCCCTTTTCTACATGCCAAATCTCAACCGAACGTTCAGAGACTGCGGCGGCAATCAGCTCACCTTCTGGAAGAAAGTATGGATACATTTGGGATTCGCCATATTCGGTATAAGTCATTTCTAGTTGTCCGCTTTCCACGTTCCATACATGTATTGTGCCGTGCCAACCACCGGCGGCGAGCAACTGTCCGCATGGAGAAAAACAAAATTTTCGCACCCGATCGGGATGTCTGATGATGTTAGCAATTTGTTCCCCAGTTTCTATCTGCCAAACCACAATTGAGTCGCCATCACCATTATTCCTGCGTAGATTATTTTTGTCACTGTTCTTACCCACTAACAGGCTTAAATCTGGAGAAAAACAGAGAGGATTGACGTGGTAAGGGTGTTGTATTTCCGTCTCTCTTACCTTCGTTCCAGTGTGTGAATCCCAAACGTAAATCTTCCTGTTTTTCATGCTGTAATTAATAGATTTCATGCGGTAATTAGCAGCAACGAGGTGTTGTCCGTCTTGAGAGAAAACAGGTCGGCAAATACTTCGATTATCCAATCCCTCCATCTGTGCTACGCAAGTACCGCTTTGAATGTCCCAAACTTTTATATCGGCAGCGGTGCGCGTAACAATCCGACGACTATCGGGTGAAAAATTTACATCACCGGTCATTCCGCCGGTCATTCCGCGTTCGGTATCCCAGAGTGCAATGGGGGATAGCGTGGGAAGTTCATATAACCAGAGTCCAATCCACGTACCGACAGCGAAGTACTGTCCATCGGGTGAGAATGCCGTATCACCCACACTGCCGCGCCCCAAACGGGCGATTGCACCTTCAGGAAGTGCCCATTTGGCTACGTCACTGTCGTTAGGACGCAATGGAGTGGCTGCTTGTGTTTTTCTGTCTTCCATGAAAATATCTCCTTATGTTCTACAGATAAGGTTTCAGGTCCCAGAGGTAGATCGCACCATCGTGTCCTCCGCTTACCAATAGGGTGCCGTCCTGTGAAAATGCGAAGCACTGAACATCGGTAGTGTGTCCCCAGAACGTAACGACATTTTTACCTGTTGCCACCTCCCACAAGCGGATAGGCACTTTCTGTAAACCACGCTGCCACCACGCACCGGAAGCCAAATATTGTCCGCACGGTGAGAAACATAATGTAATCGCTCTTTGACTTTCTTCGGACTGTGGTAGCGTCATAAGTGTTTTACCATCTGTTGCGTCCCACAACACAATCTCACCCCATTTGCCACCAGCGATTATATCACCACACGGTGAAAACGCTATCCCAGTGTCGTATCCACGATATGTTCCGCGTCTTAGTGGTGTTAAAGGGAGTTCAGTGATTTGTTCGCCTGAATCAACATCCCACAAACAGGCTTTCCAATCCCGTGACCGTGATATGCTTGCGAGTCGTTTCCCATCTGGGCTAAACGCCAGTCCAATCGGACTATGCACCAACCCATAAGTAAATTCCGTATTGATGATGACTGTGGGATGCTTTTTCCAACTCTCGTTTTTCCTCATATCATTTAAGGTTGGCTTCTGTTCCCAGATGTGTATATTATCGTTCCTGTCCACGCTCGCGATCCTGTGCCCTGTGGGAGCAAATGCTTTGGCGCGGCCTAAGCCTCCTTCCGGTCCGATGAGTTCGGCAAGGGGTTCACGTTTACCAACCTCCAACACATTTAAGTTGTCTCCATATACGTTGATGGAAATGATTTTCCCGCTCGGAGAGCGGTAGACATTATGTGAGCTTGCAGGTAATTTCTCGCCGTGTGGTCGGTACGAGCGTCTACTCGCAATATCCCATAAAAGGACGTTGTCCCGCCAAAATCCAGCGGCGAGCGTCTTTTCGTCCTCCGAAAACGCTAACGTGTCCACCGTAGGGATGTGTCCATGAAGGGTTGACAGTGTGTGAGATGTCGCGTCTCCTTTCACCCACACTTTGATTTCACTGGCGGTTGCGACTGCTAATTGTGTGCCACTCTCCGAAAAGCGGGCAATCCGACTATTTCCGCGATGTTGGAACTCATCAAGTTTTTCGTTCTGTCCTATATTCCAGACCTCAACTTTGCTTTCAGACACTGCGGCAGCAATCAGCCCATCCTCTGGAGTGTAATGTGGAAACATCTGAGCATCCTCATGTTCGGTATAGGTTTCCTCAAGGTTTCCGCTTTCCACGTCCCAGGCATGAATTCTGCCCTCTGAGCCACCCGCAGCAAGAAACTGTCCACGCGGCGAAAAGCAGAGTCTCCCCCACCTCTCAGACCATTCAAGGCGAGCAACTTGTTCCCCTGTCTCCACGTCCCACACGGCAATGAATTCAGCGGTCCGGTTATTTCTGTCATAACTCGTCCCCGCCAACAGCCTTAAATCCGGAGAAAAGCAGGTAGGATAGACATCATAGGTGGATGAGATTTCAGTTTCGCTAAGTTGTGTCCCTGTGTGCGGACACCAAGATAGAATCTTCTTCTTAAGCTGGGGTCCACTAAATACAACGAGGCGTTCTCCATCTTGAGAAAAAACAGGTTGGCAAAAGTCTCGATTGTCGAGTTCCGCCATTTGTGCTACGCAAGTACCGCTTTGAATGTCCCACACTATCACATTTCCGGCAAACGTGCACATGACAATCCGACGGCTATCAGGTGAAAATGTGACATCATCCGTCATTCCACTTTCCGTATTCCAGAGGGCAATCGGGGATAGCACCGGGAGTTCGTATAACCAGAGTCCAATCGATGTGCCGACTGCGAAACACTGTCCATCGGGTGAGAATGCCATATCGCGGACACTACCGCGCCCCAATCGGGCGATCGCGCCTTCTGGGAGTGCCCAAGTCGTCACATCTTCACCCTCTACACTGTGTGGCGCGGAGGCGAGAGTATTTCTATTTTCCATCAAAAATCTCCTATGAAATGCTCGCAATCCATAGTTCGCGAGCAAAATTTATTCATGTTATCTGGAAAGAAGGCTATGTACAAAGTCGTTGATGGGAAAGGTGAGACAAGAGAAAATAGAACATGCTAAATATGCGCAGAATTATCAGATTTTCATCTGTAATCTTGGTTGCAGCTCGTAAAAACGAATAGATTGTTTTAACACTCCGCTATTCGTTATAACTCGTTTCGGCTTCATTTCTTCAAAAAAAAATAAAATTTAGCGGCGTGTGCCAACTACTTTGCTAAACGCTCTTTACTGACTGCTGATGGCTGACAACTGATAAATATCTGCTTGCAAGCTTTGTCAAAATAGTATATCATATACATGTCAAAAATTTAATCTTTTTCCAAGAAAACCCAAAATTTGTCTTTATTGATCTGGCGTGTTATACAAGATACAGGAACCCCTTTATGCGACACAACCTCTTCGTACCGAATAAATTGCCTTATGCCAAAGGAAAAAACCGTCCAGATGTACCGTGTATTCTGTGTGCAATTGTCGAAAAAAATGATAAAGTCCAACGACTTGAGGTACATCGAACCGAACGCTTTACTATCTCGCTTAATCTCTATCCTTACAGTCCGGGGCACCTCTTAGTTTTTCCGAATCGGCATGTCATTGATGTACGAGAGTTGGATCAGGAAGAAGTTCAAGACCTTCACGAACTCCAATGTCTCTGTTTTGAGGCATTGACGCACGCCTATCAGCCACGCGGCTTCAATGTTGGTTATAATATGGGCGATGCCTCCGGTGCGAGCATCCCACATTTTCATTTGCACGTTGTCCCGCGATATCCACGTGAATTGGGGTTCATGGACGTTATCGGCGGCGCACGCATCATCATTGAAGACCCGAATGCCACACAAGAAAAACTTGTACAGATATTTCAGGAACTGGCAATGTAGTTATCAGTTGTCAGTTACGAGGCGGGTTCGTAACAATCTCACTCTCTCTGGAGTCTTCCAAAGTGTGGCTGATTGTTACAAGAAATGCTCCTAACTGAAAGCCGATAACTGATAACTGACAACCACTCTTCAAGAAAGGAATAAAACAGAATGAGCAATCTCGCTTATGATCTCCTTGCCGAAACCTTAGAGAAACAGGGAATCCAGATAGAAACAGTCAAAGCCCATCTCGAAGAGCAACATATCGAAACGCCGTCGTGGGGCTACGGTAATTCCGGCACCCGATTCGGGGTCTTTGAACAACCCGGTGCTGCGCGAAATGCAGCGGAACGTTTAGAAGACGCAGCCACTGTTCATCGCTTCACCGGAATCGCTCCCACCGTTGCACTCCATATTCCATGGGATAAAACCGACGATTGGGGTGCCTTGAAGCAATACGCTGCAGATGTCGGGATCGGCATCGGTGCGATCAACCCGAACGTCTTCCAAGATCAGGCGTATAAACTCGGAAGCGTCTGTAACCCGGACGCGGATATCCGCCGACTCGCCATTGACCACATGCTTGAGTGCGCTGACATCATGGAGAAGACAGGTTCCGATCTGCTGAGTTTATGGTTCGCTGACGGCACCAACTTTCCGGGACAGGCGAACTTCAGAAAGCGCAAGCGGTGGATGGAGGAAGCATTATCCGAAGTCTACGATGCACTCCCAGATGCCACGCGTATGCTCATCGAATACAAATTCTTTGAACCGGCATTCTACCATACCGATCTCCCCGATTGGGGGACGGCTTACCTCATGGCGACAAAACTCGGTGAGAAGGCACAGGTCCTCATCGACTTGGGACACCACCCGCAAGGCACGAATATTGAATTTATTGTCGCCTACCTGATTGACGAGGGAAAACTCGGCGGATTCCACTTCAACTGCCGGAAATACGCAGACGACGATCTGACCGTCGGTTCCATCAATCCACAGGAACTCTTCCTGATTTACACCGAACTGGTCGCCGCAGAACTTGATCCCGATACGGAAACTGACATCGCTTACATGATTGATCAGAGCCACAACCTGAAACCGAAGGTCGAGGCGAGCATCCAATCTGTCTGCAATCTTCAAAAGGCGTATGCAAAGGCACTTCTCGTTGATCGAGAGGCACTTGCAGCCGCACAGGATGTCGCCGACCTCGTTGAAGCAGAGTCCATCCTCCAGCGCGCGTATGAGACGGATGTGAATCCACTACTTGAGCAGGTCCGCTTGGAGACGGGACGCGATCCGCATCCGTTGACGGCTTACCGAAAAAGTGGTTATTATGAGAAGATTAGTGCCGCTCGCGTCGGTGGCGAAAGCCAAGGATGGGCATAGACACACTTCGTTTTGGTTTGTAGTAGTGCGATTTTGCGGCGTACTCGCCCAAATGCGAAGTGCATTATCGCACGTTGTCCAATTTTTTCTTAATCAACCCTTACCAGCGAAATCGACAGAAATATGACGAAGATTAAAATCGGAATTATCGGTTCGGGCGGAATGGCACGGCACCATCTCTCCCGATTTGATTCAATGGAGACCGCTGAAGTCGTAGCAATCGCCTCCAGAAACGAACAGACAGGGAACCAACTTGCCGCGGAACATAAAGCAGTCTTTGTTCCTGATTGGCATCACCTCGTCGAGCGAGAGGATATAGACGGCGTTGTTATCTGTACACACAACGACAGTCACGGTGAGATTGTCCTCGCGGCGTTACAGGCGGACAAACATGTCTTTGTAGAATATCCACTTGCCAGTGATGTCAGTCAGGGAAAAGCGGCGTTGGAACTTGCTGGGAAGCTGAGCCGTGTGCTCCGAGTCTCACATCCGGAGGTCGTCTCTAACACCCACAAGGCACTCAAGCAGAAAATAGGCGAACTCGGCGACTTGCTACTCACCTCTTTTGTGCGTCTCACACCGGGTCGTGGTGCCCGTCCTGAGATCCTTTTCAATTTACCGGTGTCGGGAACACCCACGCATTTCTTTATCTATCATATCTACCCGATTGTGGATTTTTTCGGTGGTGCCGCGTCTGTTAAAAAGAGTGCTATCTACGAAGGATTTAGAGAAAATGGACAGTACGACCAGTTTGTTAACACACTCACCGTTGAATTCGAGCGTGGCGGTATTGGACAGTGGACATGGGCAGGTGGCATCGCCATTAACGCCGCTGAAGAACATGAACGCTACGTCCTCACTGAAGGCACGATAAGTGATGCCGGTGGCGAGTGGCACTGCACAACACCTGCCGGTGTGGCACCACTTTCAATTCCAGATTCACCACAACCGACACTTCAGGAATTATGGCTTTCCGAGATCCGAGATGCTGCCGATCAGCCACCGTGTTTAGAAGACGCGGCGGTTGCACTTGAGGCGATCCGTATCAGCCTCGCATCCGAATAGTCTATGCCAATGTCTGTTGGAACCACGCCACCGATTTGGCGATGACTGCTTGCTCCGATGCAACGGTATTAAAGGTATGGTCCCCCTTATCAATGATTTCAAGTGCTGTCAATGCGTCGCGTTCGCACATCAATTCATAGTAGCGTTTCCCGTGGGAGACTGGCACTACGTCGTCACCACTGCCGTGGATCACGAGGAGCGCGCCCGTAAACTGCTGGATAAGAACGGAAGGACTTATTTCGGGCAGTTCTTCATAGAACGCCTGTCCAACAACATTTGCGTTTGACTGTGCAATCTCCTCTGGTGTCGGTGTGTTTTTGGACCTCTCCAAGATTTCCTGTCTCCTATCTGGTGGGTCGTCCGAGAGCGGTGCCCACATTACCGTTGACTTCACGCGTGCATCTTGTCCGGAGACACATGCCGCGACGCAGCCACCCATGCTTAGTCCTAAAATGCCGATGCGTTCAGGGTCTACACCCTGTATAGCGGTGAGGACATCAATTGACTTGATAGCATCGGAAATCTCGCCACCGATAGTCATCTCTGAGAAATCGCCGTCACTGTCACCGGAACCTCGGAAATCGAAGCGAAGCGCGTAAAATCCTGCATCGGCGAGTTCTCGTGCTGTTTTAACGAATATTCTATGCGGTTCGACTTTCGTTCCAGTGAAACCGTGAAAGAATACGACTGCTGGACACGGCGCATCGCAGTCTGTTGGTGAATGCAGTATCCCGTTTAGCTGCTGCCCTTGATTGTAAAATACTATAGGTTTTTCCATCTTATGCCTTGTGCTCCTTTACTTTTTTTCTTGACATTAAAATCTGTTTATGATAAACTTATCATATAATAACTTTTTATTTCTGTAAAGTGAAATCTGATGGGAGTAAAGTCAATAGGCTCGCAATTATCATCCCAATTACGGGAGATGTTTGAAACCACAATAGTCTTCCTCTATCCTGCAAAATGCCGTGTTTGCGACGGTTTTCTTGGCGTTGCATCTGTGCCATATATCTGCGCTAACTGCTGGCAGGATGTTCAGTTCCTTGAACCCCCTTGGTGCGATATATGCGGTACACCGGATGTGACTGGACTTTGTGATGAATGTGCTACCTCCCCGCCTCGCTACGGAAAATTGAGATCTATAGCATTCTATCACACGACACTCCAACAAACAATACATCTCTTTAAATTTGAGAAGAAAAAAGTGCTTGCGCAATATATAATTCAGTTGATAAACGCGCATATACCGGTAGACTGTGAGATGGCAGAATACGGCTTTGTGCTGCCTATTCCGATTCATAAAAAACGGTTGCGGGAACGCGGTTTCAATCAGGCAACGCTACTTGCCAACGGTATTGCGACAGTGGAAGATATACCAGTTCTCACAGATACACTGGTTCGGAAACGACACACGGTCGCGCAAAGCAGTTTGGACAGAGAAGCCCGCCAACAGAACATCGTCGGTGCTTTTGAAGTCCGAAATCCAGATATTATTTCTGGAAAACGGCTCTTGGTTATTGACGATGTTTTCACGACCGGTGCTACGATTCGTGAAGCCGTCAGCGAATTATGGACTGCCGACCCCGCTGAAATCGATGTTTTGACGCTCGCGAGAACTTTGGACCCCTAAAAATCGTGAAACTTTTTCCATTTATGTTGCGTATTATGTCAATAACCCCGCCCTAAAGGGCGAGGCTTGTAATAGATGGTAGCCAACCTATAACTATTATGAGGTCAACTTATTGACTACAGTAATATATCGCAGTGTCTTGGTGTGGCAGCCCGTACAATGTTTCGGATGCTCCCCAAGTCTGATTCTTCTTGGACACTGTGATCTGGATGGGGAAACCATACAAACTCGAAAGAGGTTTATGTCATGTTCATACCAGTTGTAGACAACAATCAACGACCTCTAATGCCTACCAAACCTTCAAGGGTGAGGCGTTGGATAAAATCACGGAAAGCGACCCCCTTTTGGAAGAATGGTATCTTCTGTGTCCGTTTAAACGTTGACCCGTCAGATACTGAGTTTCAAGAAATTGCTGTAGGTGTTGACCCTGGCAGTAAGAAAGAAGGCTTTACTGTTAAATCGGAATCACATACCTACTTGAATATACAAGCCGATGCTCATAGCAAAGTCGGTAAAAAAGTTGAGAAGCGTCGCGAATCGCGTAGAAGCAGGCGTTCACGGAAATGTCCGAATCGTAAGCATAGAACTAATCGTATCGCAAACAAGGAACGTATCCCTGCTGGCACACGCGCGAGGTGGGACTGGAAGTTGCGTATTCTTGATTGGCTGTCAAAACTGTTCCCTGTGACGCATGTATGTGTAGAGGACATTAAAGCAAGGACTATCAAACGTGCTAAGAAATGGAACACGTCATTTAGTCCGTTGGAAGTCGGTAAATCGTGGTTCTACACAGAGATAAAAAAGCGGTGGGAACTCCTGACGCTGCAAGGTTGGGAGACGAAAGAGATACGTGATAGACTTGGACTCAAGAAGTCGTCAAAGAAACTCTCTAAAACTTTTGACGCACACTGTGTAGATTCTTGGTGTCTTGCTTACCATGCTGTTGATGGGAAAACTATCTTGGATAATACAGACATATTCTGTATATCACCGATACCTATCAGGAGACGTGAACTTCATAGACAGAATCCACAAAAAGGTGGCAAGCGTCCACGATATGGTGGCACGACTTGGAATGGATTGATAAAGAACACGCTCGTCAAACATGTTAAACATGGCTTGACGCGGATTAGCGGATTTGGCAAAACCGGTATTTCCCTATATTCTTTAGACGGTCAGCGTCTTTGCCAAAACGCTAAAATATCAGATTGTAAGGTGCTAACGCGCCTTAACTTTAACTACAGGAGCGGTGTTTCCTCCCCCGCCTAAAGACCTTACTATTACCCATAAGTCTGAATGTAATAGTTATAGTGGGTGTTTATATTTTCTTGCCTTGTAGGGTGGTGTGTGGTATGCTCAAGAGCCGGGATGAATAAAAACAGAGATTTTTCTTTCTACGAATAGGAGTGAATCATGTTAGCAGAGAGTGTATCATCTGTCTCTTGGAGTCGTCAAGAGTTTTCGGGTCTTGACTTGGGGGATATCCGTCTGAATGACAGACTTATTGATGTTGCGGATGCGTTAGTTTCGCATCCGACCTCAACGATCAATGCGGCGTGTGGTGATTGGGCATCGGCGAAAGCGGCGTATCGTTTATTTGACAATGATAAAGTGTCGCCGGAAGGCATTCTTGCGCCCCACTTTCAAAAGACGGTTCAACGGGTGTCAGACCATCGTCGTGTTTTTGCGATCCAAGATACGACGTATCTTGATTACACGGATCACCCATCAACCGAGGGTTTAGGTTCGATTGGCACGAAGTCTCAGAACCGTTTTGGTTTTGTTAAACATACGACGTTGATGGTAAATGAATCGGGTGTTCCATTAGGATGTTTGACAGATAAAGTCTGGGTGCGTGATGGTTTTGGTGGCAAGGATCATAAGTCCAAGCGTCTTGAAGCGAAAGAGAGCTACAGATGGATTGAAGCCTTATCGGAAGTTAAATCTGCGATCCCCGAAGGCGTTGAAGTGATCTTTCTTTCGGATCGTGAATCTGATATTTATGAGTTTTTCGTTGAAGCAGGAGAAACACCTTTCGTGATCCGTGCTGCGCAAAACCGTCGTGTGGATGCCTCTGTGAGTAAACTCTCTGAGTTGGTAAGACGTCAAGAAGTTGCGGGTGAGTTTCGGTTGGAAGTTGCCCGTCGTGGCAATCAACCTGCCCGTGAGGCGACGCTGAGTGTTCGTTTTACAGAAGCGACGCTGTGTCCACCACGTCGTCGGGTTCCGAGTTCCAAAACTCTGCCAGCAGTTGAGATGTCTGTTGTCTGGGTGCTGGAAACGGATCCGCCTGATGGCGCAACACCGTTGGAATGGTTGCTCCTGACGAACGTCAAAGTTTCGACCTTCTCTGATGCGCTTCAACGCATAGACTGGTATAAACAACGTTGGCAGATTGAGGTGTATTTCAAAGTGTTGAAGTCCGGCACACAGGTTCAGCAGACCCGTTTGGCAACCAAAGACCGTCTGCTTCGCTATATTGCTTTACTGAGTGTCATTGCGTGGCGACTTTACTGGTTGACGATGATAAATCGGTTCACCCCCGACGCTGACTGCACACACATTTTACACGACCATGAATGGAAGGCACTTTACTATGTGACACATAAGACCGAGAAGTTGCCTGAAAAGATACCGACTGTTTCTCAAGCCGTCATCTGGATTGCTAAACTCGGTGGTTTTTTAGCACGCAAGTCGGATGGCAATCCGGGGGTGACGGTTCTCTGGCGGGGGTGGCAAAGGCTGAATGATATTTCTAACGCCTTTGCCATTTTTCAGAACTTTGAAGAAGACAGCGAAACTCGGAAATCACCCTCATAGAAATACTACGAGATACTTGTGGGTAATAGTAAGGCCTAAAGACAAGGGTTTCCACACCGAAGAATTTGATGACGAGGCAAAAGATTTGAAAGCTGCTCCTTAAAACTGCTTATCATTACGATAATTATCTGAACTTGTAGTGGGAGGCTTGAACCTTTGCACTTAAATAGCATAAAAATTCGAGGATTCAAGAGTTTTGCCGAAGAAGTCGAACTGATACTTGAACCCGGCATCACTACCATTGTCGGACCCAACGGTTGCGGAAAAAGCAATGTCTCCGATGCAATTCGATGGGTGCTTGGGGAGCAGAGTGCCCGTTCACTTCGGTGCACCTCTATGCGAGACCTGCTTTTCAATGGCGGTGTCAATTTCGCACCCGCACAGAAAACAGAGGTAGCACTGCGCTTTTCAAATGTTAATGGCGATCCAAATACGTCCACACAAGACGCTCCCAACATTGCTTTCGGATCTCCCGAAGTTGAGGTCTGTCGTCACCTCGCTCGCGATGGCGAAAGCCGCTATTTAATCAACCATAGTCCGTGTCGACTCCGCGATATCAGCGAACTCTTTATGGATACCGGTATCGGTGTTGATGCTTATTCTGTTATGGAGCAGAGCAAGATTGACCTGATTCTGAACGTGCGACCTGAAGAACGCCGCTTTCTATTTGACGAAGTCGCTGGCATTACCAAGTATAAGCACCGAAAGAAGACGGCACTCCGTAAACTCGAGCAGACGGAGCAAAACCTCGTCCGTATCAACGATGTCATTCAGGAGTTACAACGCGAGACTGAAGCACTCAAAGAACAGGCAGAGCAGGCGCGGCACTATAACGCACAACATGCACAACTAAAGCAGTTTGAGTTGGACCTCGCCCGTATGGAATACGATAAACTCCATACCGATTATAGCCAAGCACAAACCAACTTAGATGAGGTCTTAACCACCGTCGCGACGGCTTCTGAAACGCTTAAAGCTGCTGAAGAGCACATCGAGGGCTCCACAAACCGTCAGTCCGAGTTGGACGAAGCGATACGTGCCGGCCAGACGGCACTGCGCGAGATTGAAACACAAATTGAACAGATTGAGCGTCAGATAGTCCTTCACAAGGAACGGCAGCTCAACATCCAAAAGCAACGCGAACGTGCCCTCCAGACGCTTGAGTCCTTAAAGACACAGCAAACAACCCTTCTCACACAGAAGCGAGAGCGCACCCAAGAGCACCAAAAACTTGAGGCATCCTACAAAATAGAGGAGAGCCGATTGGCAGCACGTCAGCAGCTGCTGACACAACTCGCTGAGCGCATCACTGCCACTAAGGAGTCTGTACAAGAGGCACAGACGGTCTTACAGGCAACCGCAACCGAATTGGAAGATAGCGAGCGCAAACGTCTCTCAATTGAGCACAATTTGAGTAGTACCGAGGGAAATCTCAATCGCCTCAAAGAGAATACAGACGCATTGGAAACCGAACTCAAGACCGCTACTGATACACACGCTGCGGTACAACGCGCCGAAACACAACTGAAAGCGGAATTGGTTCATATTGAAGCCGAGAGAAATTACGTGGAGACGAACCTGCAGGAAAATCAGGACGCACTCCGCAAGATTGAAGCCGAAATTCAAGGTTTACAGAATACCTTAGGCAGTAACGTCTCGCGGCTTAAATCGCTACAGGAATTACAATCTGCTTACGAAGGCTACTATACCGGTGTTCGAGCGATAATGCAGGCGAAAACCCACTATCCTGATCAGTTTCAGGGTGTCTGTGGTGTTGTTGCCGAACTGCTCACGACAGATACCGAGTTTGAAGTCGCTATAGAGGTCGCACTCGGTAGTGCTATCCAGAATGTTATTACTGAGACTGCTGAAGATGCGCAAAATGGTATCGCTTTCCTTAAGAAACATCGCGCCGGTCGAGTGACATTTCTCCCGCTTGATATTTTACGCGGACGTAGGTTCGATGATGAGGCACTGCTCGATCAGCTGGGTGTCATTGGTATCGCTGAGGAATTGATTGATTATGACCTGAAGTATGAGATTGCCATGCAGCACCTGTTGGGTAATACCCTTGTCGTTGAAGATTTGGATGCGGCAATCGCTTTAACCCGTCAATTCCGTCTGAGTGCACGTCTTGTCACGTTAGATGGTGAGGTCATTAATACGTCTGGCGCTATCACCGGTGGTCAAACGAATCAGAAACAGAGTGGATTACTCGGTCGCGCACGCGAACTTGATGTACTTGAAAACGAGATCGGGAAATTGACGCAAAGCTCCAATCGGAAGGTTGAGAAGCGTAAGGCGTACGCCGCGAAAATAGCGGATTTACAAAAAACGCGGCAGACCCTCACCGCACAGTGGCAAGATAAACGGGTTGAGAAAGCGTCACTGACGAAAGACATGGAGCAGGCGAACCTCCAGGTTACCCGACTTGAACAGCAACTCACCAAGATTCGGGCAGAAAACCGAGAATTAAGCAAAGTAGTCGATGCTTCACGCGAGGAACAGCAGGCACTTGAGACTGAAATCGCGGAATTGACGCAAAAGAGTACTCGCACTCAGCGGTGGATTGAGCGGGTGTCAGAACAGATTGAGAGCGAAAATAAGAAACATGCTGAAGTCGCGGGAATTTGCCAAAAGATGGAAGTCTTTTTGGCGGGACAGCATCAGAAATTGCAGGGCTTGGTGTCCGAGTTAGACACGATTGAGGAGACGTATCAACGGGCAACAAAGGATATTGCTGAACAGCAGGCAATTATTGACTCCGATGAACAGACGAAGATTGACCTCGGAGAACAGGTCGCCGCTGCACAACGCGAGTTCCTCCGTTTAGAAGGAGATCGCGCCGAAGCGGAAGCACACGTTGATGAATTAACGCAAGAACGGGAGACGCTCCTTCAAGAGGTAGCGGTCCTCCAAAAGGAGATGCGGGCAACCCGCAGAGACTTTGAGAAACAGAATAAAGCACGCCATCGACTCGAAGTCGCAACAACGCAGCTTGAGATGCGGATAAAATCGGTTTCAACCCGTATCCACGATAAATATCAAGTCTCGATTGATGCGTTACCACCGCTGATGAATGATGAACAGGCGATGGACGAGATTGATCTGCTCGATAGTATTGAAAAGTTGAAAGTGGAACTCTCTGGCATAGGTGCAGTGAACCTCAAAGCGATTGAGGCTTACGAGGAACATAAGAAACGCCACGATTTCCTTATTGCCCAGCGCGACGATGTCCAGCAGTCGATGCAAGCCACCATTCAGGTGATCCAGAAAATCAACCAGACCTCAAGGGAAGTATTTCTTAAGACGTTTGAGCAGGTCCAAACCAACTTCCAAGAGGTGTTTACACAACTCTTCGGCGGCGGCGAAACGGAATTATTATTGACGGATCCGTCCGATGTACTTGATTCGGGCATTGACATTATTGCCCGTCCTCCGGGCAAACGTCCGCAGAGCATCACGCAGCTTTCCGGCGGCGAACGTTCGCTGGTGGCGATTGGACTCTTGTTTGCTGTCTTCAAAATCAAGCCGAGTCCCTTCTGTGTGCTTGACGAAGTTGATGCCACACTTGACGAAGCGAATGTGCTTCGCTTCGCAAATCTCATTCGTGCCTACGCCGAAAATACACAGTTCATCATCATCACGCACAACCGCCGCACAATGGAAATCGCTGACGCGATGTACGGTGTGACGATGGAACAGGCAGGTATCTCAAAGATTGTCTCTGCCAAGTTTGCTGAGTAGCTGAATATGGATAGACTGAATCGTGAGCAACTCACAATCCTCCCGCTTACTGAACGCCAACACAAGATGACGGTGGCGGATGTTTATCCGTTACATGCGGAGACCCCACCCTATGAGAATCCCAGTCTCCATATTGTTGCAGATCGGATTGTCGAAGCGCATCGCGCGGGAAGACAGGTTATCTGGATGATGGGCGCGCACGTCATGCGACGTGGCAACTCCCGCTTCATCATCGATTTGATGGAACGTGGCATCATCACGCATCTCGCTACTAATGGCGCGTGTGCCATCCACGACTTTGAACTCGCGCACATCGGGGCAACGCTCGAAGATGTGGAAGACTACATCTGGGACGGTAAATTCGGTAATTGGGAAGAGACGGGACGCTATCTGAACGAGGCGATTGTTCGGGGATACCGAGATAAAATAGGCTTTGGAGAAGCGGTCGGTAGATTAATCCAAGAGGGTGAACACGGGATCTCTTTTCCGCATCGCGATGTGAGCATGTTTGCCGCTGCATATCACTTAGGTGTGCCGTTCACTGTTCACAAGGGTATCGGTTTTGATATTATTGACCAGCATCCTGCTGCCGATTATGCAGCGATGGGGTGGACGACAGGCGAGGATTTTCTGCATTTTGCGCATAGTGTTTCACAATTGGAAGATGGCGTTTTTCTCAATTTGGGTTCCGCTGTGATGGGACCGGAAGTTTATCTTAAAAGCCTTTCAATGGCACGCAACATCGCAACCCAGCGCGGAGAGGAGATTCGGCATTTCACGACTGCTAACTTTGACATCATCGACTTCCCTGATTTCCAAGATGAGGGGGCACCTACCGATGCACACTACTACCACCGACCCAAAAAGACGATCCTCATCCGTACTGTGAAAGATGGCGGTGAGGGGTACCACATCTCCGGCGATTTTTCCGTTACTGTCCCACAGTTATATCGTCTGATAACTACGTCTCCTTAGGTTTTATACCTATTCGGTCATTGTTCTGGAACAAATGAATTGTATATCTCACGTTTATGCTAATAGACGCTGCTCCGATGTCCAACTTCGTGAACAACGATCTCTCTTGTGTGTCTATCGAAGGTATAGATAACTCGGTAAGCATCAGCAACGCGTAAACGGAACTTGCCTCTATGTGGCCCTCGGAGAGCCTCGTGGCGATGTGTATCGCAATTTTCGCATAACCATTCCAATTTATTGAGGATTCGGGTTCGGATTGTGACATCTAAACGCCGTAAATTTGACCTAGCACGTGCCCTGAACTCTAACGTGTACATTTCAACTTAACCCCGAGCTCTTTGGCAACCTCTTCAAGTGGAATTAATTCAGCCGTGCCAGCTTCGACCTCTGCAACGCTCCGTTCCAACCGTTCAGCCACCTCCGGACGCAATTCTAACCCCTCGTCGGGATCATACTCGTAATCCTCAAGAAACTGCTCTAACTCCAGGTAGCAGACAAAGAAATCAAGAAATGCGGATTTCAACTGCTCTGTCCCGGCGACTGATGGTAACCTCTTCTGTAGTTTAGCAACTCGTTCGAGCGCTGCAAAAAGTTCCCAATTGGCGAGCGTCTCCATGAGTCCACGGAACGTATCATCCGGTAATGCTGTCACCTTGATCTCGGGTTGAGGATCCGTGAGTAAGGGCAGATCACTCATCCGTCGTGCTATACGTCCTGAAGGCGAAGTTTTTCGCACAGCTTCCACAGCTGCGACGCGCTTCTGCAGGGGCGCGAGTGTGTCGGATGTCCGCAATATTGACAGCAGTCCCTCTTCATGTTCCTCTAACTCAAATGCCAGTCCGCAATAGCCTTCATAAAACTCACGGAACTCGGATTCCAAGGCATCTCGATGAGCATTCTCAGCAAGCAGAACCACAAGTCGTTCGCGGGATTCAAAAAGCGGACGGTCTACAATCGGCACAAGCCAAGTGCTGAACTGTGCATGGGTCATGTCTGTTATGTCGTGTGTCATCAGTTTCTCCTTTTACGATAGTTAACCGACAGATGCGATTTCCAAATTGTCACGCCAATGTTTCTGTAGCATCCGTTTTAGCAATTGATGTGTTGGTGCGTTCAAACCGCGATCGGCTTTGACTAATAGTTCCGCCTCTTTTTTCGCCGTTTCCAGAAGGGTCGCATCGTGGATGATGTTTGCGATCTTGAAATTCGGGACCCCCGATTGCTGTGTGCCGAAGAACTCTCCCGGCCCACGGATGTTCAGGTCTGCCTCAGCAATCTGAAAGCCGTTGTTCATCCGAATCATCGCTTGAATCCGTTGGTAGGAATCGTCGCCTTTCGGAATAGCGACGAGGTAACACGCCGATTGGTGCTTGCCACGTCCGACACGTCCACGTAATTGGTGCAACTGCGACAACCCAAACCGTTCTGCGTTCTCAATCACCATTAGCGTTGCGTTCGGGACATCAATGCCTACCTCAATTACCGTTGTTGAAACAAGGATATCAATGTGCTTATCGTTGAACTTTGCCATGACCTCCTGTTTCTCAATGGACCTCATCTGTCCATGCAATAACCCAACGCGTAGGTCTGGAAACACCGCACTCTGAAGGTGTTCTGCCATCTCTGTGGCGGCTTTAAGTTCTTCCAGTTTCTCGGACTCTTCAACGAGCGGATAGACAACGTATGCCTGTCTACCGCGTTGAATCTCCTTCCGAAGGTTACCGTATAACTTTTCTCTATCCTTCTCCTTTATCCAGTAGGTCTTAATCGTCTGTCTACCGGGCGGCATCTCATCGATGACAGAGACGTTCAGATCGCCATAGAGTGTCAAGGCGAGTGTTCTCGGAATCGGGGTTGCTGTCATGACGAGAACATCCGGTGGCAGCGCCTTGTTGCCCACCTTATTACGAAGTGTTGCGCGTTGCATCACGCCGAACCGGTGTTGTTCGTCAATAATAACGAGTCCGAGTCTGTGAAAATCGACACCTTCTTGTATCAATGCCTGTGTGCCGACGATGAGATCTGCAGTGCCATCAGCAATTGCGGCTAACGCTTCTTCACGCTCCGCTTTCGGTAGGTCGCTTTTGAGAAGCACGACGTTTATTTTCTGATTATCCGTATGAGACGTGTCTTTTCGCAGGGACTCGAACATCTCGGAGAGGTTGTAGTAGTGCTGTTCAGCGAGGATTTCAGTCGGTACCATCAGCGCACCTTGGTACCCATTTTCGATGGCGCGGAGCAGTGCCATCGCGGCGACGACAGTTTTCCCTGAACCGACATCTCCTTGAAGAAGCCGATTCATCACATTTTTCTGGCGCATATCGTTTTGGATCTCAGCGAAAACGTGTTTTTGTGCACCAGTGAGTTTGTATGGAAGCGAAGCGATGAACTCTTTTAGCAAAGAGGGCGTATTGCCTTGTGTCTCGGTGTCAACTTGGAATGCTATACCCTCTTGTGAGATTTTGCGGTCTTTTTTCATCTCCATTCCAACGCTGAGCAGAAAAAACTCTTCAAAAGCAAGCCGTTTTTGCGCTGCTTTTCGATGTGCCTCCGAGGTAGGAAAATGGATTTCGTTGATAGCCGACTGTCTGTCAATCAAGCCTTGCCGTTGGCGGAGTTCAAAAGGGAGGATTTCTGGGATCTGCTGTCCATACTCATCGAGCGCGGTCCGCATCCACATCCGCAGCATTTTCACTGTGAGTTTTGCTGTAAGGGCATATTTGGGAACAATCCGTTTTGTGTGAATTAGATTGTCTTCCTCAAACAGTTCAAATTCATAGTCAGTCGCCTGGATTTCATTGTAACGCCGCGAGAACTTACCACTGACAACGACTTCAGTCTCAACGGGGAGCAGCGATTTCATGATACCGATACGTCTTCCGAAATTAACTAACATCGCAACACCGGTACCGTCGTAAATTGAGATTTTGCCGATGCGTTTCCCTTTCGCAGTCGGAGATGAAGTATGGTTAACGACTTTACCTTGGATCGTCTCCGGTTCATCATCTTCTGCTCTGCCTACCCTATAAATCTCTACCATTTTGGAGCGGTCGATATAATCGCGCGGATAGTACGCCAGCAATTCACCAACTGTTTCGATGTTGAGTTCTGCCAAAAGCATTGCGGCACGTCGGGGGCCAATACCTTTCAGGTACTGGAGTGGCTCAGATAGGAAATCGAGGGAAGTGAGGTCTGTTGAGACTGAGATATCTGAGATCGGCACGGATGCTGCAACTTCTTCCGTGCGAGCACTTTCTGCTTGCTGTGAGGCAACCTCTGCATCTCCGAAGAGGGATAAATGTTCTGTTTGCCGCGTATAAGTTGTAGGTACTGCTATGGGTTCCGGCTTTATAGGTGCGCTTTCTGAACGATTTTCTGTTTCCTCGAAGAGCGGCAACATCTCTGTTTGTGTTTTCTTTTTAGCACTTGTGCGTTTTGTTGTTGGCTGCTGACGCTTCTGTGCCGGTTCTACGCCTGCGCCACCTATATCCGAGAGGTTTCGCTGTCCAGGTCCGAGTGCGGTGTCAATACGTTTCGTTGCTTCTTCGAGCTTACGCTGTCGCTCGGCGGGTGATACGCCTGCGTAATTTTCAAAGAGACTTGCCAAACCGTTCAGCACCTCTTTTTCAGCAGTCTCCAGTGTGAAGGCATCGCCATTTTTTACCCATAACTGGACATAGTTCCCCAACCCGTTGACGACGACATCGTCGCGGCACCCCTTTCGGAGTTCTTGTTGAAAGGGACGGCGGATGGTGTTAAGAATGTTTGCGAAATTGTTCATGCTTTTATTTTGGAATTAACGCTGTGATCTTATTGGTGGGTCCTTTTAACTTATTAATTTTTAGGGCTTACGCAGCAAGCATCTGTTCGCCGAGGTCCCCGTGCCTCGGCGACCTCTATTCTCACGGTTTCGCTTGCAGCATCCGAAGCGTCCGCTTTCTTCCCAAATCGCGTTTGCGTAAGTCCTAAATTTAATATACGATGGATCCGCGTTGATTGTAACAAATTAGACGTAAATTCACCGAAAATGTTGAGTTTTACTGCCAAAATAGGCTTGACACAACGGCACAAATCGTCTATAATTCCCTTAAATTTACAGACTCGCAACAGGAGAGACGTATGCTATCTCCATACTTGACGGATGTCCAACAAAAAGTGTGGCAGACAGAGGGGTATCTGCTCATCAAGAACGTGCTTTCACCTGCTGAAATTGAAACGCTTTTGGAGGCTGTGGATTCGGCGATTGAAACGTATGTCCAAGAGACACCAAGTCTACAAGGCAATCGGTTCGGGAAAGGTGCCTATACGATTATCCGAGCGATTGAACGGACAGATGCCTTAGATCCGCTCACCGATCATCCGCGCACCTTCGGCACGATACTTTCATTGATGGGCCCATATCTCCAGATTATGGGGACCCAAATCTACGTCCGGCACCCCGATGTCGATGCGCTAATTGGATTTCATACGGATGCCGGTCCTTCACTTCAACGCATTCATCCACATCCGGACAGTTTGCCTTTGCAATTCAAAATCCAATTTTTCTTGACGGATCTGACTGAACCGGATCAGGGGAATTTCATGTGTGTGCCGGGGAGCCACAAGATCCGTTTCCCGGAGAACGGGTTTAAAAAAGGCAAGTATCCCGAAGGTGCTATTCAGGTATTTGCGGAAGCAGGAGATGCAGTCATCTTTCCGTGGGCGTTATGGCACGGCGTCGGACCGAATCAGACGGATCGCATCCGCAAAAGCGTCACCTTCCGTTATGGGCAGATGTGGTCCCGTCCTTATGACTACGACACACTTCCGGCAGAGGTGCTTGCACGGATGACACCGCGTCGTCGCCGGTTGTTCGGGGACATGGGGCAAGATCATCATCCAACAGATTACTTCAAACCGCATGATCAGCTTGAAGTTATTGGCATGGACGAATGGAATCTCACGCTCCTTTAAGACTTTGTGTTGAGGTTTGTAACTTCGCCAACCCTGCCTTTTTCCAAACCAACCGTCTCATATTTCGCTGGCGAGGTTTGTAACCTCGCCAATCCCGCATACCAAAAAATGGCTAATCCGTGTGCGCCTGCAATTTCTCGAATAGATCCCGGAAAATAGCATCCCGATTGACACTCGTCGCAACGCGCATAAGATGGCGGCTATTATCAAAACTCCACGTCACTGCCTCTGTCAAGATAGGACTGTGAACAATTTCCGTCGGCACCCACGCCGGGTTGACAAGGTACGCAGTTGCAGATATATCCCATATCACCTTTGACCAAGCAAAGTGGTCACTGGAGTAATCTTTGAAGATCTCGACGAGATAATCACCGACTCTGCCTCTACCCTGCACATAGCGTTCCATCTCAGCAACCGTCGTGTGTAGATGTGAGACGACCCCGCGTGCTGGTAGCCAAACGAATGGCACACCGCAGTCCAAAACCACTTGCGCGCTCTGAAGGTCCTGCATAAGGTTGAATTCTCGGGTGTGGGGCCAGTACAGTGGATTCCCTCCGAGCCAGATGATGACAATGCGGTTGATAATTTCGGGTTCTATTAAGATAGCGGAGGCAACGTTCGTTATCGCTCCGACAGCAACGACGTAAAGTGGATTATCGGTATCGCTCGTCATCGCACGTTCAATCATATCGGTGGCGGCATCGCTCGGCACTGGGATCTCTTTATCAGAGAGAAACGCTCTGGAACCGCGATAGACGAAATCCTCGGCAGGGACATTCAGGAAGTCCAATAGCCTTAGAATTTCATCATAACTTTTTTCCATACCGTCTTCGGCATTAGCTGAGCGGTTGTTGTGGAAAGGAGCGGCATAGAGTGCCTCAACGTTGAGATGTTCAGGTGAAAGCAGCGCGTGCACAACTGCAAATTGATCATCGATTTCGTTATAGGTGTCAGTGTCAAGTACCATCCGTACTTGTCCTGTCGGCGGTTGGAGCATCTCTAAGCGTTGTGACTCTGACAGCATCGGAAAATTCATAAGCCGTTTTAACCTTGAAAATAGAGTGTTTTCTTTAGTATATCACATCGGCAAAAAGATAGGGAATTTATTATCAATCTGAGTAATATAGTAAAACCCGAAAATATGTTTACATTTCAGTGAATAACAATTCCGCACACGCTCTCGCTGGCGAGGTTTCCTAACCTCGCCAATGTAAAGTTAATTGTGGGTTTTACTATAAAATGTGGGTGTGGTCGTAGGTTGGGTAGAGCGGTAAAAGACCAAGAACCTTTCAGTTATAGAGAGCATTCCAAGTTTCAATAACCGATTCGTAAAGGTAGAGATAGCGAAACCCAACAATCCAACTTAGTTGAACTCACGTTATTATTAGGCGTCAAGGATGGGAACATTGTACGTCTTTAACTGTGCATCACGGGTAACCAAGGTTAGGCGTTCAATTTTCGCTTGCGATACTAACAACCTATCGAATGGGTCACGATGGTGAGATGGCAAGTTTTTTACTTGCCATGCATGTTCATAATCAATTGGCATCAACTCAAATTTTGCGTCCGCTATCACTTCTTTAAGATTGTCGGGACTTTCTAATTTACCCAGTGTTTTTTTTATCGCGATCTCCCACGCTGAAACGACGCTGACAATGATTTTGTTATCTGGATTTCTTATGGCTGTCAGTGCCTGTTCGGATAACAGCGTGTTTGGGTCATCAAGCCACCATAGCAGAACACAAGTATCCAATAGCAGATTCATTCATCCTCCCCACGAAAGAACCCCATAAAAGATTCAGGGAGTTCGTCAAAGTCCTCAGCTATCTTCACTTTTCCCTTCCATTGTCCACCGCGGCGCGATTCCTTGTGATTTACGCGCTTTAAATCTACTTGGTCAAGTTGTCGCAGTCTTTCCTCGATAAGTGCTTTGAGGTTCTCATTTTTCTGCTGTTTTGCCAGTTTCAGGGCAGTTTGAAAATCTGATTTCGCTTCATCAATATTTTCCAACTCAGCCTTTGCTACGCCACGATGAGCGTACGCTTCGGCATAGTCAGAATTTAGGCGAATCGACTGGGTATAGTCAACAATGGCGGAATCAAAATCTTCATGTCGGGTTTTTGCGAGTGCCCGATTGTGGTAGGCTATCGCATAATCAGGTTTTAGGTGAATTGCCACGGTATAATCAGCAATTGCTTCATCATGCCGACCTAGCAAACTCTTTGAAATACCTCTATTGTTGTAAGCTTCGATATAATCAGGTTTTAGATGAATTGCCACGGTATAATCAGCAATTGCTTCATCGTGCTGACCTAACTTGTCCTGTGAGAGACCGCGAATATTATAGGCTTCAGCGAAATCTGAATCTAACTTAATTACCTTATCATAATCTAGTATAGCATCATCATGTTGTCCAAGTTCATTTTTCGCAACAGCCCGATAATAGTAAATTTCAGCCGAATTAGGTTCCAACTTAATCGCTTTATCGTAATCATCAATAGCGGCCTTGTGTTCACCGAGTCGTGCTTTTGTATAACCTCTAACAGTATAGGCTTTAACAGAATTTGAATCTAACTCAACCGCTTTATCAAAATCGACAAGTGCAGATTTGTGTTGACCTGAACTACCTTTCACACATCCCCGAGTAAAGTAAATTTCAGCGGAATTTGGTTCCAACTTAATCACCAGATCAAAATCAACAAGTGCCAGATCATGTTTGCCAAGTCTCAGCCATGTAGTTCCTCGGTTGTGATAGGCTCCAACAAAGTCAGGTTTTGATGTAATTGCCTGGTTAAAGTCAGTAATTGCATCTTCGTAGTCCCCAGATTGGGATTTCATTGTTCCACGATTGTAGTAGACCTCGGCGAAATCAGGATTTAATTCTATTGCTCTGTTAAAATCATTCATCGCCTCTGTAGGCTGATTAATATTAAAGTGTGCAACTCCTCGGTTACAGTGAGCGTCAGCAAGATTGGAGTTTAGTTCAATTGCCCTGTTGAAATTAGTTATTGCTTCCTTATATTGGTTAAGATCATTTCGCGCTATTCCGCAATTGTAGGAAGCTTCCCAAAAATCAGGTTTCAACACAATTGTCTTTTCGTAGGAGGAGATGGCTTTTTCCCGCCGGTTTCCCTGATAAAGGAGGTAACCGATAGAAAAAAAAGCATGTGCGGCGAGTTCACTTTCACTCTGTTTAGGAATGTTTGAAGCGAGCTGCTTGCTTTTGTTTGCTGTTTCTATGGGTGCTTCCTCTGCCAACTCTGGAAACCGTTCGGTCAGTTTTGGAACATAAGCCTGCTCATAGTTGGCAATGAGCCGAATAATAAAGTCCATCAGTGGTGCTAAGGGGTGATTTTCATCCTCACCAACGGAACAGATTAACTCTTCTAATACATCGTCCAGCCACTGATACTCGTCTTTAGTCAACTTGATAACACCGTAATGTCCGTGCCGCTTCCCGAAATCGATTAATCCGTCTAATACTTCTGTTAACCATTGGTAGGCACTCTCAGGATAGGTTATGGGCACTGATAGCCGAATTTGGACCTGAATGTGTATCGGTTCAGACCTCTTGAACGGTTGAAGGCTGTTTGATGTTTCATTGAGCAGGATGGGATCCAATGGCAAAGGACTCGGTCTTGAAGACATATCAAATGCGGGTTGTGTTCCGGTTAACATAATTTACCCCCTCAAGTTCCTTTTGCTATATTCCGCGTGCGTTTCCACCCGTCTGATAGAGACAATTTGCTGTCTATACTGAATGAACGCAGTAAGACGCGCTTTATTGCCACCAATATTGAAAACTGTCAAGGTTGTTCTTCTTCCTGTTCGTGATAACTCCCCTGAACGTGTTGGCACTGGATCGGCGTGAGGAAACGTTTCGCGCAATTCAACAATTGATCTGAAGGTTCCTTCATCTATTAATCTAAACCACCGGTTAAGTGCGGATCTGGCATTTGGATGTCTCTGGGCAAATTCATCCAGTTTTTCGGCACCTATAATATCCATTTGTAAACAAGATCCACCTTTTAGTCAATCACGTCAGGTTGTTCGCCTAATTAGTATACCATACAAAAAACCGACTGTCAAAAAATAGCCGTGTGGGAAAATACTACACCTCCCCTCCAATTTCCAACTCCGACAACCCCTCAACAATCCGCACCGTCTCCAAACTCACACTGATAATCTTCCGAATCAGATCCACGATATAGGTCTCATTATCCGCACGATTCGGGTCGTTGACGATGCCGCTCCGTTTATCTGTTTTGACACGGTACTGATCGACGACCCACTCTAACGCTGAGCGTTTCCCTAACCGATACTGAAACGCCTCCGCAGGGATACCCGCCAATGTCAAGAAATCGTTGTATTTTATCTGTGTTTTGTCTTTAGAGAATTTCATCTGCTCTACACGCCAATCCAGTGGCATATCCGGTGCTTCAATCAGATCTAACTTATACTGCGGCTGGTCTTCATAGTGGACGTGGATGTCTGCCAACCGCCTTCCCGCCTCAACGAATTCCCAAAATTCGGGAGCAAACGGGATATGGGGCAAATCCCGCTTGAGGTTCACCTGATACCGCTCACGGTACGCGGGATGATGTAGCAAGGCATACGTATAATAGAAAATATCCCACTTGGTGATGTTCGCGTCTTTGTAATGCTCGCGGAATTGTGCCAATGCCCAATCCGTGATGTTCTCCCTTCGGTTTGAACCGTCTTCATCGTAGATGTAGAAGGGGAAATATTGCCCAGCTGAACCAAAGCCGCCTGTCATAATGTGTTCAGGGATGCAGTCAGCTATAAGACAGGTAAACGGTTTTTCTCGTGACACATTAACAGAGATTACTTTATTTTCTGCTTCGGTTTCAGGTGTAGGAAAGATGGATGGAAACACATATACAACGTCGTTAAGGGTTCTGTCAAAGAGAATTTTCCTTTTCGCAAACGGACGGTAGAGACAAGTTCGCACTTTGTGTTCATTGTATTCAGCAATCCTGCCTCCTCGCAGCTTCGCTTTTAAATCGCGACTCCAACTAATTTTCGCGTCGTCATACTCTGCAAAGTCATCGATGTTTGTGTTTGACTTGTCCAATAGTCCTTGCCACTTAAACACTTGTGCATTGTAAAATTCTATCATTTGTTGAACGTTTGTCGTGAGTGCATTACGATCAAAATTGATCGTCCATGCATCGCGGTTCGTTTTCACCCCGCTGCTAAATTGGTGAAAAATTACACCGGATATCTCGCCTTTCTCTGCTTTCGTTTGCTTACTCCCCATCGGCAGAAAAGTCTCAAAATCCTCACGCAGTCCTTCGGTGAGCCACGTATGTCGCGCATCGGGTTGAATGGGATCCCAGTTGACATTTCCGACGTGTTCGCACTTGTCCAAAAATTCAAAAGTCGCCTCTTTATTCATCTCCAGGGTCTCACCGTTGTAAAAAATACGCGCAGACTCGCTCACTTCGCTGGCGAGGTTTGCAACCTCGCCTCTATGTTGACGCTTTTTCACGAACAGGTTGATGCTTACCCCAACCTGAATGTCGAAGACATTAGAGTCCCCGGCGTGACCTTTACGGACATTGCCACCCAGATCCAGCAGATAGATGGCATCACACGCATCGGACAGATGTTTCCGCATCCCATCAAACGCCTGACCGGTGATAAAGTTGTGGTTCGTCACGAACGCGACAATTCCATCCCCTTCAATCCGATTCAATGCCCAGAGAATCGCTTTGACGTAAGGATCGTAGAGTGCGGTTTTGTTCGTCGCCCTGGAGGCTTCGGCGTACGTCTCCTGAATCTGTCTATCCAGTTTAGGGTACTTGCGGTTCTTATTGGCATCGTTCTCATGCATTTGTCGCGCATTATAGGGTGGGTTGCCAATCACTACAAACATCTCTGTCTGTTTCTGCTGCTCGACCCGCCGCGTATTCTCTGGCGCGAACAGGGATAATTGACGCTCGGCTGTCAAGTCGAACGTATCTACAAGGCAGAGGTTGTCGTAAGGCTGATAATGATTGGTGGCAACATAAAACTCATGCTCAATGTTCATGCTCGCAATGTAATAGGGCATCAGCAACGCTTCATTACAGTGGAGTTCATCGCTGTATTTCGCCTTGAGCGCGGTTTTGTCAATCGCTTGTATAAGCCGTACGATGAAGTTACCGGTGCCGACAAACGGATCGATGATGTGAACTCCTGTATCTGAGAGTGCACGTCCAAACTCGGTCTCAAGCAGATGGGAAACGCTTTTCACCATGAAATTAACTATCGGCTGCGGCGTGTAGACGATGCCGTGTGTATCAGCAACCTTGACGGAGAAACCTTGAAAAAACTGCTCGTATACAGTGTTGAGGAAATGTTGCTTCTGCGAGAAGTCGATAAAGGTTGCAGCGGCGCGTTCAATCGCACTGTAGAAAGGGTTGAGCACTCGGAGGAACTCTGATCGGTTATAAGCTTGCCATGTGAGTGCATCAATCACATTTTCAATTTCGCGTGCAATAATATTTCGGCGTGTGAAATCGGGATTGTCAAAAACGGTGCGGAAAATCCGCTCCGTCAAGAGGTGTTGGATGAGCATCTCCTCAACAGCAAACTTTGAGAGGTTCGGATTAATCGCCTCTTGACAGTGGCGGTGAAAATCAGCAAACGCCTCCTGAAACCGGGGATTGGTTTCCTCTTCGTTTTGGATTAACATCGCTGCGTGTTCACCAAGTGCTGGTACTTTGTCCTTGAATTCAACAACGGCGCGTTCCCAGTCGGCAATGTCCGCCTGTTCGTAACTGAAAAAGGCGTGAAGTACACGTATCAGCGCGTCCGGTTCGGTGATGTCTATATCCAAAACCTCTTGGGTGTCTTGATAGAGGATAGCGCGTTCTTGGGTTGTAAAGAGTATATTATCCTGTGGATAGCCTACATTGAATTTCTGCCTAACTGCTATAGCGAGATTGTCGTGGAGGTCCTTCGCCTCCCAGTAACCGCGCGGCAAACCGAAGTCGTTATCCGTGAGCATACCATCTACGTAAATTGTTGTCCCTTGAGGTGTTCGGAGCGGTTTTTCACAGATAAGCGTTAGGTTATTTTGCCGGGCGTAATGTTGAAGGAGTGTTGCAAAGGCGAGTCGGACCTCGGTTTCGTTTGTTGCACCAAGTTTTTCATACTGTTTAAGTTCCGCATAAAATACCTGTATCGCTTTATGTGTCGGTTTGATGTTCCGCACTATTTTGTTCAACTCCTGATTCATAAATGTATGTGAAGTATTATACACAAACGTGCGATAGGTTGCAAGTGAAAATTAAGGATTCTCACATGTAATCGGGTGTGTATATATTTGTCAATTGTCTGTCTGAATCGCGGATTATCGCGGATGACACGGATGACGCGGATTTTAGGGAAACCACCTGCTGTCAAGTCAATGGCAAGAGGTGAGGTTGCAAACCTCGCCAGCGTCCGGGGGATCGGGTTTGCCAGAGGTTACAAACCTCACCAGCGGCGTGTAGTAGTAGCGACTCGTAAAATTCTTAAGTTGAACTTCACATTAATTTGACCACTATTACACGTCGAATAGGAACGGATTATTCGCATCGTAATAATATGCGGGTTCCTCCACGGAGACCTTGCTATCCTTCGTCAAACGGACAGGTGCGGAGAATTGTTCAATAATCCCCTTTTGCGCAAGCCATTCGCATGCTAATCCAAAGCCGAGTTGACGCTGACCGAAATGTGTATAGATGTCGGTTATCGTTCGCTCGTCACCTGATTCCTCAAAGAAATCAAGCAGCGGTTTGAACAACGTCTGTAGGTTATCCTCTAAATACTGGTTGATCTGTTCAAGCGCGTCGCCAAGCATCACCTCATCTTTCGGTTTGTCTATCAGATCCGTGAAAACAGTGTTAAAAAAGGATGGATTGTGCTTGAGTGCTTGATAGATAACCTTCCGCCTCGGCGTTTCGCCGTGCATGAGGACCTCAATACGTGCCAATTCTCTGACAAGGTATGTAAGGTAGAGGAAAGTATAATTCATATCGCGTTTAAGGTGGAACCACTTTTCAGTTTTCGCGAGCGCGGCAGTCGCGTCGGCAGCAGCGTTGAGAAGTTGGGAGTGCATATCCCGTTCACTGACCTGTAGATAGGAAGGATTACCTACCGGAAAATTTGCATCCTCGTCTACAGAAAACAGACTATCCTTGGAAAAGAGGATACGGCTATCAGCGAGGATCGAATGGAGCGTGCTGCCCTGTAACGTTCTGTCCAACATTTTTCTATAATCACTGCGGGTATAGAGTTGGACACGGATCGGCACCCCTTCTTCAATTAATTGATACTGCTTCTGCTTGAACTTCGTCCTGTCACGAAGAATCAAAGTTATATGAACCGCTGTCTTCTCCCAGACATTGTCTTCAGCGAGGTTGCTAGTGAGAATCGCGGCGAGAACGTACATGTCTTGCTCAAGTGTGTCCGATATACTCTCCACCGCGCGGTGAATTTGTGCGTGGATATCCCCTTTCAACAGCGTCTGATCCTGTTTAACTTCTGTGCCATCGTAATAGTAAGCCGGTTCTTCCACTGCGATTTGGCTTTTCGCCGTGAGTTTCAGCGGCATTGAAACTTGCCTGATAATGCCTTTCCACGCCAACCATTGACACACCAGATCGAGCAATTCTTCATCAACAAAATCGGGGATACCTTCACCATCATGTAATCTGCGTCCTAAGTCTACGTTCAATTCGGTGATTGCGCGCGGTGCTTTCTGCTCAGCGAGGTAATCGAAAACAGGTTGAAAAATAAATTGTCGCTCATCAAGGTAGTCGTGAATTGCATCAAACGCGTCTTGAATGACGACCTCGTTCTTTTCGCAGTTGATTAGAGCTGTATAGACACGGTTAAAGAAATCCGGGTTGTAGCGGAGCGCGGGTTGAATGACCTCTCGGGCAGGAATTTCATCGTTCAAAAGCACCTCTATTCTTGCTAAACCCTGCACCACATTTAGAAGCGATAGGAAGCAAGTCAGGCAATCCTTATTGACGTAAAACTGCTTTTCGGCGTAGACGAGCCTCGGTAAAGTGTAGGCGATGACATTGAGCAGTTGGAATTGTTTATCGCGTTCGCCGATATTGTCGCGGTTTGCGTTTTTATCATACCACTCTTGGATGGAAGCATCGCGAGAAAAGAGGAGTGTACTATGCGAGAAATAGGAGTGCATGAAAGATCCTTGTTGTGCACTTTCTATTGACTGTTTAAAAGCGTTACGCGGCGTTATACGTGCGTGGATGTTTACGCCATTTTCGACGAGTGAAAAGAAAGATTGCGTCGGACGAATAGCATCCCTACCGATGAGTTCTACATCAAGATCCGATTTTTCCCATACTTGTGCATAAGAAAAACTACCCGCAACAATCGCGGCGAGGACATAGGGATCCTTCTGAACCTTTTCGACAAGTGCCTCCACAGCTTCTTGGTACTGCTGTTCGATAACGTCTTGGGATGGCATTGGAGCCTCCTATTCTGATGGAACTTGAATCCGAATTTTATTAAAAAAAATAGGGGATTTTCTGCTAAGAATTATACTATAAACCTGTTAAGAGTGCAAATAAATTTGGCAATGGCAATCAGCCATCAGTTGTCAGCAGTTAGCTTTCAGTTATCGGTTTTAGTTCACTGTTAGAATCAGGATTAGAGATACTCCTTGATTGAAAATTGCTCCTTATGGAATTACCACAATATTTTCTTAAACTTCATCAAATTGCGCCTCCTATCAAATATTCACATATTTTTATATTTCACCATAAATAACGGTTTTCTTGAAATAATTCTGGACTTGCGGTAATATATACGGTAAGTACTACCTCACAAACAAACGGAGGAACGTGCGATGAAATGGACAAAATATGGGTGGTTTGCGATGATAGCAGTGCTAATATGCTCACCTGCTGTCTTCGCAGTCCATGATGAAGACAAGGGACCTGAGAAATTCGGACGTTACGAATTCAAGGAACAGGACATTAAAGAAGCAACGGATGAATGTGAAGCCGGTGGAGCGTCGGGACCTGAATTCGTGCCGACAGTCCGAGACAATGAACCGAATTTGGCACTCCTCAAGGATGCGAAACCAGAAGCTTCCTCACAGTTGGAGGGATGGTGTCCGCGTAGACACTGCATAGAATACCTCAACGACGGTTTCTATAACAACTGCCGCAGTTGGATTATCGGTCCTATACCGGGTTGGGCACAAATTGATATGGGTGATGTCGCGAATGTGAACCGTATCTATTTCGCGAGTGATCATGCCCAAGATTTCCATGACCGGACGACAGCGGATTTCGATATCCTCGTAGCGACAACCAAGGCAGACCCGAATTCTGAAGCGAATACATGGGACAAAATCTATACCCACAAAGGTGATCCAGTCAGCAAGACGACTGAGTTCACTTTCAAAGATGTAGAAGCACGCTGGCTGCGCATCCATGTCCGAACGAATGGGGGTGCGCGTATTGACGAAATCGAGATTTATGGTGGAAGCGATCCGATGGCTGTTGAACCGGACGCGAAACTTACCACAACATGGGCAGAGATAAAAACAGAGTAATGCTGTCTACTGTAGGTGAGGGTTTCAACCTCGCTTACAAAAAATAAGAGGCAAAAATGCAATATGCAGGTATAACAGGTGAAAATGCTCAGTACGATAACGTTATCGTCGTCACACCTAACTTCGATCCAGCACCGGTTGAACCGAACGGGAAACTCGCCGTAACGTGGGGAACCCTCAAAAAACAATGAACCCTCAAAAAACGTTAGCAATAGGTATCATCGGTGCCGGCGGTATGGGTGGGCATCATCACAAAGCGGTAACCGACTACGGCGGACGTGTCGTTGCAGTCCACGACGTGCGGCTTGAAGCAGCGCGCGAACTCGCAACGCGTACCGAAGCAGCAGTCACTACTACTGATTTGGATGCTTTTTTCGATGTAGAAATGGACGGGGTGGTGATTACTACACCACCCCCCATTCGTCTCGAACCTATTCAGATGGCATGCGACCGCGGTATCCCTATGATGGTTGAGAAACCGCCTGCCTTGAATATGGCTGAAGGTAGAAAGTGCCTTGCATATATTGAGAAAGCGGGTGTCATCGCTGCTGTCGGATTCCAACTTCGCTATCATCCACTCTATGAACGGTTGAAGGCGTTAATCGCATCGGAGACGGTACATCTCGTCCGGACGGTATGCACCGTTGATTACTACCTCAGCTTCAGAATGTCACCGTGGTTTCTGCAATCTGAGATTAGCGGAGGTCCCCTACCTGAACAGGCGGTACATGTGTTAGATTGTGCGCGGTTTGTTATGGGAAATCCGAAACCGGTGCAGGCGCATGCCCTTGCCATCAAGAATATGGCGTTGGACCGAACGGAATTTGATGCGGAAAACGCTATCCAGATGACCTATCAACTGGATAACGGGGTTTTCGGAACGCACATGAATCACTGCGGCACCGAAAAATTTACTTTCGAGGTAGAAGTCGTCGGACCACATTTGCGGCTACACGCAAATATGACGGATAATGCCATTAACGGCTATCTTAATGGTGAAACCATCAATGAGCCGGTAGTTGCCCAAAATAGTTTAGGTTTAGACAAAACCGGAGCATGGCTGCGCGCCATTGAAACTGGCGACAGGACCCTGATCCGTTCGCCTTTCGCTGATGCAGTTCAGACGCTCGCATTAATTGATGCCGCTGTCCAGAGTCGCGACACCGGTAGATTTATCCACGTGGAGGAACTCTAATGGTAGATTGGATCTATTTTCGGAACAGCTGAAACTCATGCAAAAAAGTGCAAGAGGTTCTTGACACACATAACTTACAAGCAGAAAACCGTACGGACGCTCGAAAAGAGAAAATGGATGCCGCAGCGGTTTGGGATTTAATGGGCAGTGCGAAACAAATCATCGTTGCGAAAGGGAAGCGTCTGGAAACCTTCGTGCCAACCGAAGACAATCAAGAAACAATCCTGAAAGCGGTTATAGGAAGAAGCGGCAGTCTACGTGCACCGACAGTGCAGAGTGGAGAGGTTTTCCTTGTTGGTTTTAATGACGCGCTCTACGAAACAGCACCTTTCGTTTAAATCCTTCAAGGATGGAAACCAATGGCAACCATTGAAAAGATTTTGATTACCGGCGCGAGCGGATATTTAGCGCAATTTATTATTAACCGGTTGCACGGTTCATATAAACTGACGCTAACTGACATCGTTGAACCGGATCAAGTACCTGCAGACACAACTTTTATCAAGGCTGATGTGACAAACGCCGCCGAAATCGAAGCAGCGTGTGCGGAGCAGGACGCTGTCGTGCATCTTGTCGCCTTGGTACGGGGACGATCCGATAAACCTGCTTCGTTATTTGCAGATGTGATGGTGAAAGGCACATGGAATGTCGCAGAAGCCTGTGTAAAACAGGAGGTGCGGAAATTAGTGAACATTTCGAGTATTTCAGCATATCCTCCTGCGCCGAGTGCAAAATTGCCGTACGAGGTAGGCGATGATTTCCAGTTCGGTCCAGGAGACATCTACTATGCGCTCGCGAAATACCTCGGTGAGCAGATCGGGGCAGCATATCATCAAGCGCATGGGTTGGACGTGATTCATGTCCGTCCGGGGGTCATTGCAGGAGATGGACAAAACCCCGGTCCGACAGCCCCCGATGTTGTAACGGATCCTTGGTTCGTTTACGTAGATCCGAGGGACGTTGCGCAGTGTGTTGCCCGCGCAATTGAGACAGAGACGGTAAAATACGGGGCATATAACGCCGTTGCTGGACGCGCAGACTCCCGTTTCGCGTGGAAACAGGCAGAAGATGATTTAGGATATTCACCAGATCACAATTGGCCAGAGATCCCTGGCGGTGATGCTTAAAGATACTTATGACATCTGAAAAAGATAAAACCCTGCCAGAAACTACCGAACTACGCGAAAAAATCGCCGCGCTTGATGCTGAACTCACCGAAGATTTCAAATCCCAATTCTCCGTATCCCCCTTTTTGTCGCGAAAGATTGTCAGCTTTCAGGGAAACAAAGACAAACTCGCCTATAGTTGGTACAAATACAAGGAGGCCTTCTCAGCAAGTCTTGTTGAATACTTTTTTGGCAGTTACGCGGGAAAAATATCAGGAAAGGTGCTTGATCCTTTCGCTGGAATAGGCACAACCCTGTTTGCCGCAAGCGCGCAGGGCATCCCCGCGGACGGTATAGAATTATTGCCTATCGGTCAAGAGATTATCCATGCCCGTCTTTTGTCGGAAAGAGAAATATCATCGGATGATCTCACTACACTTGAGCATTGGATCACCTCTTCTCCGTGGAAGGAATCTTCAGAAAAGGTGGCATTCAGTACAATTCGGATCACAGAGAACGCCTATCCGCCAGAAACAGTAGAGGCGATTGAAAGGTACAGAGGGGCACTTCAACAAGAAAACGAGAAAGTTCAGGCGATCTTACGTCTCGTACTCCTCTGCGTTTTGGAAGGCATCAGTTACACCCGAAAAGATGGGCAATATCTCCGTTGGGATGCTCGGTCAGGCAAGCAACGACCAGGAACAAAGGCTTTCAACAAAGGCGAAATCCTTGCTTTTGATGCTGCCATAACTGCCAAGCTCAAAGAAATTTTATCGGATATCCGTGATGCTGAGACACCCGTAACGCTTTTCCCTGTTAAGCGGACAATGAAGGATATTCGGTTATTCAAAGGTTCATGTCTTGAAGTCCTTCCAACCCTTGAAACAGCCTCTTATGGAGCAGTTGTGACTTCGCCACCTTATTGCAACCGCTACGATTACACGCGGACGTATGCCCTTGAACTCGCGATGCTGGGATTGACACAAGCGGAAGTTTCCGGTTTACGGCAAGAAATGCTTAGTTGTACTGTGGAAAACCGAGAAAAGAATTTATTGAAAATCTGTCCGCAGTGGACCCCCTTTATAGAAGCAGCCAATCAGCAAAAATTACTACAAACGATATATACTTACCTCGAACACGAAAAGGCATCCGGTGCTTTAAACAATAATGGGATTCCGAGGATGGTTCGTGGGTATTTCTCCGAAATGGCATGTGTCATCGGTGAGTGCGCCCGCGTTTTAAAACCAAATGCACGCCTCTTCATGGTAAACGACAATGTACGCTATGCCGGTGTGAGCATCTCGGTAGACACGATTTTATCCGACATCGCACGGTCCCTCGGTTTCGAGGTAGAAAATATCCTTGTTGTTCCCGGCAAAAAAGGAAATAGTAGTCAACAAATGGGGACTTATGGGCGCGTGCCACTTCGGAAATGTGTATATGTCTGGAGAAAAAGATGATGCCATATCTGAGACATTCGCCCTTATCTTACTTCCCATTTTTATCAAACCATTCGCCGCTACTACATCGCCGTCCTAAAGGGCAAGGTTTTGTAGCGGAAAATTTGATAAAAGAATTGGCAGAGAGTTTTTACACACCCAATAGGGAAAATAGAGTGTTTATAGTAAAACCCGAAAATATGTTTACACTCTAAAGAGCAATAATTCCGCGAATACACTCGCTCGCTGGCGAGGTTTCCTAACCTCGCCAATGTAAAGTTAATTGTGGATTTTACTATAATTGTCAGTTAGGAATAATTTGGATTGAATTGAAGTTAGAGATAACCTGCCTCGGAGAGTAAGTTCGCGAGGTTCTTTTTTCTACCACAACGCCCTGTCAGAACCGTCAAAGTTTTACCCTTGAATTTCACTTTAAGTTCTCGGTTTTGATGTCTTGGATTCCTTGATCTAATGCCGTTCTTGGTAAACACAATTGGAACGTAGACAGTTTCCTTCAAATTCGGCACGAGGGTAGCGGCAAATTCTAAACCGCTTTTCAACTGCTCAAGCACTTGTGATTCGTCGCCTTTACCACGACCTTTGAGTTCAACCGGAACCGCGACGAGGGTGTTTTTATTTCCGTAAAACAGCAGACGGTCGCACCGTTTTCCGCTCTCTCCGCGTGAATCAAACTCTTTCTCTACATTTATCACGACCCGCTCCTTAGGTATGTCGGTACGGTATACCTGACATCCCTCTCCACCGCATGAGTTCGTGAGGCTGTTTGGGGACACCTGCTCTCGAATGCGGGTAAGCCCCTTAATCAGGTTCAACCGCATCCCTGCCCTTCGTTTCTTCAAGTCGATTTTGGAGCCCTGCCGAACGGTTATAGAGATCCTCCGCTATATCCAAGTGATCTTCGGGTTCTATACCTTCAGTAAGGTCAAACGGGAGTTCTGTGACCGGCTTGTTCTTATGGAACGACCACGCACCGACTTCTTCCTTTTTCAGGTAGTCTGCTGATTCACTTGTGGATTCTCCGAGTTCCTGCAATTCACCTTCGCGAATCAGGTTCCCGATTTGTTGGAGGAGCCAGTTGCTATGTGTTGTAATCACGACGCGAACACCGGCTCGGATCAAACGCGCAAGGGTTTGGGCAATTTTGGTTTGTGCACCCGGGTGCAGGTGAGATTCAGGTTCTTCAATAATGAGCAAGTCACCCCGTTTAACGATACCTCTCAGCAAGAGGACTAAAGGTGCCAACTCGGATACCATCGCTGAGGAGTGGCTCATCCGCAGTGCCTCTTCCGCCTGATCTGGACGGTACAGAAATTCCGGATACGCTTCTGGCGTGGGGCGTTTAATCTCTATTTTGCCCTCCAGCAGCTCCGCTTCCAATTGTTCAGCAACGCGACGTATATTGCTTGGTGGTCCCTTACGTTCCTTGTAGTTGACGATCTGCTCCAGAAAATCCGCTATCATTCCTGAAAATGTAGATACTTCAAGGCGATCTAAACCGATGCGCGTCGCCCGCTTGATGAGGGCAGTCGCAAGCACATCGCGGCTTTGCATGATGCCGCTCCGAGCAGCAGGCAAGTAGTATGAATCCCCTGTTCGCCACCGATCGGTGTCTAAAGTCCGAAAGAAACGTTCAACATCGGATATTTCACGGAACTCAGTCTTACGCTTTGCGTCAAGGAGAATTATGTCTGGATTGATGTGCCCGATTGTAGTGGGACCGGAGCCAGCGTCCCGCGCCTCAAAATCCCAATACGTTTGATCACCCTCGCGAACCGACAGTGACACTTTCATTTCGTCGCTTCCGCTTCCAGTGAACCGAATTAACTTGGAAACAGATTCAAGGTCGAAGCATCGTTTGAGTTCGCTTGGGAAGTCTTCCTGATCTGTGAGTCTGGACTCCAACTGGGTGTGTATCGGCTGAGGTAAATCGGAAAATTTGAACGGACGCCCCGGTGTGTTTAACTTTTCGAGTACCGCTAATATCTCTTGTTCTAACGCCTCCGACCAATTTTGTGAATGACGGTCTCGCGAACGGCGAACGTAACCGAAATAAGAAGCAACATAGTCTGACCAAGGAAATTGTGAGACCCCCTCAAAATTTTGGTGTAATGCATAAATGAGCGCGGCGAGATATGTCTTGCCGGTGTTACTCTCACCGACGAATACAGTCAGTGGACGCAGGTCTATCTCTGCCTTTTCTATCGGACCGAAGTTTTTTACGTTAATGTGGATGTTCATTGTTTCTTCCCCTATTGGTGATGGCTTTGAATCAATTATATGCACATCTGCGATCAATTGCAAGGCAAACCAGAGTTCATTTTCTCAGTTTATCAAAGCCTCCGAGACTAAAACCTCGCCTTTCAAGGCGGGGATAGAGTCTCGCCGTCGTTAATTAGACCAAACCTTTGTAGAAAAGGTTTGACATTGCGTCTAAATTGTTGTATAATGAACATATCACGTTGGCAGACATTCATAGCGTAACCGCAAGGTTACGTGTCTGCCTACCCACTATGAAGGGGTTAAAGACGTGAAACGTGAAAACCAATGCGAAACACCAAACATAAACTTTTTCACGATAAGTTGCTCAAATATCTCCATGACGAGTTGAATATCTGTGGTGTTGTCAAGAACCACTTTCTGGCACTCGCTATGCGATATTACCGCAGATATGGTAAGGGGCTTTCGTATCAGAAAATGTCTAAACATTTGACGAAACTCAAGCGTCTTGAGAAATACAAACATTGGAACATTCCTTACGCTTGGAGTCTGCAAAATATCCTTAAGCGTCTGGCACAAAGTTTCCGTGAAATAAAAACACTGGGTAGAGGACACCCACAGTTCAAGTCATGCAAGAAACATAAAGGCATGACGTTTGACGGGACACAAGCCCCTATAGAGAAAGTTTTGGAGAAGCAAAAGAACGCAAGAAACCACCCTACGTATCGTATTCGTCTCAAGGGTCGTTGGTATCGTTTCGCCTTGCACCGTGAAATCAAGGGGCAAATCACACAGGTTCATGTTACAAGAGACGCGCTCGGAGACGTATATATCACACTCACTGAAGATTACTCGGAAGTTAAGATAGAACCCAAGACAGGTAAGGCTGAAGGGTTTGATTTTGGTATCAAAGACTTTCTGACTGGCAGTGACGGACACCGATATACCTCTCCAATGTTCTACAAACACAACGCCAAGCAGTTGGCAGAAGCACAACGTAAGTATTCGCGTAAGGTGAAAGGGTCTAACAACCGAGAACGTGAACGCAAGAATGTTGCGCGTATCCATAAAAAGACTGCGAACCAAAGGACAGACCACCATTGGAAACTGGCTATACAACTCTGTCGTAAGTTTGATATTCTGTTCTTTGAAGACCTGAACCTTCGGGGTATGAAGGTTTCCCTCTTTGGCAAACAAGTTTCTGACCTCGCCTTCGGTGAGTTTATGCAGAAGATGAAACACCAAAGCAAAAAGCGTATCCGTTGTGTGCTGAAGATAGGGAAATGGGTACCTTCTACAAAGTGCTGTTCTGTTTGTGATTACCATAACAAAGGCCTAACATTAGCAGACCGTGAATGGACATGTCCGAAGTGTCATACGCACCTTGACAGAGACCACAATGCTGCTATCAACATACTTAAGGAAGGGGTAGCTTCCTTTGGGTTAGGAGTCGTAAGACCTATTGTCTTGCTTGGCAAAATAGTAGGCACCTCCGTTGAATCAACCAGTCCGATTCTGAATTCCACAAATGCTTTCGCATAACTTTTGCGGAAGCCTCGCCCTTTAGGGCGGGGTCTATCACCTTATTCCTTGATCGTCTACAATCCCATGCCCCTCTTTGACACGAAGGATCTGGTTTGACTCCACATTGATAAACCGTTCCGTGAGTCCGCTTTGCCAGTGGATTTCAAGGGTGTCAACCTCTGAATTCTCTCCAAGCCCAAAGTGAACGCGCAAATCGCTTTGCGAAAGGTAACTCGCACCGCTACGCACTTCTTTGAAAAGAGACAAATCACCTGCTTTCACAACTATCTTTGTGCCGATACCAGACATGTTGCTCTGCGTGCCAATAGGCTGGATTGTCAGCCAATGATTGCTATTACCACCGTCGTTTCGGAGAAGTGTCGCGGGCTGATTAGAGTTATTGAGGAAAATATCAATATCCCCGTCATTGTCGTAGTCGCCGAATGCGGCACCGCGGCTAACTCTCTTGGGCAATTGTGTCAGGCCAACTTCAACAGATGCATCGGTAAAGTAGTAAGTGCCATCTTGTCGGTACCTGTTACGAAACAGCAAATCGGACTGCGGATAAGTGCCGTCCGAGAAAAGCGCGATATTTTCCTGAAGATGTCCGTTCGCAACGTAGAGATCCAAGAGACCATCGTTGTTGTAATCAAGAAATTCGACTGCCCACTTAAAATAGGGAAGTGTCACTGCTCCAATGCCCGAAGTAAAAGAGACATCGGTAAAAAATATAGCACTTTCATTTTGATAGAGGAGGACGGGCAGCGAAGAGGCATTGCTGACAACAAGATCAAGGTAGCCGTTGTTATCGTAATCACCGAACGCGCTGCCCATGCCGCTTCCCGGGAAGCCGTTTCCATCGTAGCCGGTGCCGGTAAGGTCAGCAGTCTCAGTAAAGGTGCCATCCCCGTTGTTACGGTAGAAAAGGTCTGCTTCCATATCGTTGGCGATATGAAGGTCTGGGTAACCATCATTATCGTAGTCACCGACTGCAACAGCGAGACCAAGTGCTCGATGTGAGATCCCCGCAGCTTCGGTGACATCTGTGAAGGTTCCATCGCCGTTATTGCAATAGAGGATATCGGGTTCACTGACAAAGTGGCTGCCAGCAATCTGATCTGTAGGACTACAATATGTTCTGATACCTCGCGTCTCCCACCAGCGATTCTCTTCAACCGAAAAATTCATATAGTTGACGACATATAGATCAACATCACCATCTAAATCGTAGTCGAGAAAGGCACAACTTGTTCCCCAACGTTCATCGCCGACACCTGTCTTCTGCGTGACATCCGTAAAAGTGCCATCGCCGTTGTTATGATAAAGACGGTTCTGTCCGTAGTTGGTCACATAAATTTCAGGGTAGCCGTCGTTATTGACATCGGCAGCAGCACACCCGACACCATAACCGATATCACCGACACCTGCCTTCTGCGTAATATCGGTAAAAGTGCCGTCACCATTGTTCCGATAGAGTTTGTTTCGCGGGAGATGCGTTTGATCTGTGTTTTCAGCTATCGGTGGCGGGATATGCGTCGCATTCACTATATAAAGGTCGAGTGCCCCATCAGCATCAAAATCAAAAAAGAGTGCCCCAGATCCGAGTGTTTCGATGAGAAATTTTTCGCCGGTTCTGCCATCAACGTGCCGAAATGAGATTCCCGCAGCGGCAGTTGCGTCAACGAATTGGACTTCGGCGAAAGCTGGCACACTCAGAGTGAAAAAGATAACAACATAATAGAGGCATCTCATTGTTTGCCGGAATACTCTTCCTGTTTCTCACGCGCACGTTGTGCTTCATTTTCCAACCCAAGTGCGCCACAAATTTGAGCGAGCGTATCCCAATAATTTCCCTCAGTCGGTGCAAGACGGACAGCGGTTCGCGCGTGAAAGAGTGCCTTGTCCAGGTCCACCTTCAATTCGGTATAGCAGACCGCGATATTATTATGTGCAATCGCGAGTCCTGTATCTACATCAAGAGCCTGCTGATACGCCACAATCGCGAGTTTGACTTTTCCTTGTTTATGGTAAGCATGCCCCAAGTTGTAATGTGCAGTCGCTAAATCAGGTGTGAGCGAGATAGCGTGTTTATAGGTTGCCACTGCATCCTCAAAGCGGCGACGCGCGAGGTAAACGATACCAAGATTGTTATAACCTCTTGCGTCATCAGGGTGCTTTTTCACCCACATTTCGGCTTTCTCAAGGAGCGGATCTGTCTGACTGAGGACTTTAAAAAACGCCATCGCTGCGGCAGCTTTCTCCCTCTCACCGCGTTTGATGTAAATTTGAGCGAGTTGGTAGTGCGCTTCTGTATTATCCACCTGAATTTCAATCACATTCTCAATAGCAGTAATCGCCTCATCCAAGCGTCCCTGTTTTAGAGATACTTTACCTAATCCCAAAATGGCACCAGCATCTTTTGGATTGAGGCGTGAGGCTTCTTTATAGGCGAGTGTCGCCCGTTCAAAATTACCCTGTTTCAAGTAGACTTCACCAAGTCCTGTGTAGGGATCTCCCCATTCTGCATCAACAGCAATCGCACGTTTAAACGCCTCAGCAGCGAGAGGAAAGTCCCCCTTCTTGAGGTAAACCACACCAATGTTATAGTGCGGTTCAGCAATCATAAAAGACAAATCAATTGCCTTCTGATAAGCATCAAGTGCTGCATCGTATTGTTTCAACTCGGAGTATGCGATACCGAGCCTGTTGTAAATGATAGGGGAATTTGGATCAAGCGCGATGGCTTTTCTGTATTCGGAGATAGCTTGCTCGAATTCTCCGAGATCATGGTAGGCAGTGGCACTTTTATAATATTTTTCAGCCGGTGAAGGATTGGATAAAACAGTGCTTCCAAAAGTACTGAAGAGGATTAATATGACGAGATATTTTCGCATACGCTTCACCTCTGGTGTAAGGGCAGCGTTTGCGCCGCCCTTAACCAAGCGTATTTCTAATCGCGATCAGATTTAATACTGCCCCATGTCGTCGCGAGTTTCTCTGCGGGTTCCACCGGTAGGAAATCGCCATTCATAATTTCGCCGACTTCCGCCTCGGTGATTATTCTGTTAAAGAGAAATACTTCGTCGATGATACCAGTGAAAAATTCTTCGCCGGGGTGACGAGCACCAACCATAACGGAGCCATCAATCTCATCAACAGGAGACGGTTTAGCCCCACCGCCCGCTTTTTTTCCGTCGTTGTAGATAACAATCCCGGATTTGGTGTCGTGGGTCACGGCAAGATGGACCCAGTCATCAGGTTGAATATCATCGCTGACGGCTCTTTGACCCCAAGCACCGGATGTCGTAAAGATATAGGTTTTCTTGTCGCCGCTTTTTAAAATTGATGCCCATTTCAAGGACCCCGCTGTCACCATGTAATTCCATTCCCGAATTTGGGCATCGTCACGTTTGACCCAAAAAGCCATAGAGAACTGTTCTCTCAACTGTAAAGTGTCATTGATAGGCACCATTACATGCTGCCCCTTTGTTCCGTCGAACTCCAATGCCTTGCCGAACTGTCCATCTACCCATGTGGGATTTTGGATAAGTTCGCCATCATGCCCATGTACAGAGCCATCTGCGGCATCTCCACCTTTCCCTTCATCAAAGGAGAGGTATAAAACAAGGGATTTGTCATCTAACCCTGCATATAAAGATGTCGTAAGGGTGAACAATACGAATATTGCGACAAGCACCCCTATAAATTTTCCGAATTGACGCACAGTAAATTCCTCCTTCAATCATACACATACGGTAAGACTTGCCAAATGGGCAAATCGGATATTAAGAGAGAACCTAATTAAATTTGGACGACCGTGCAATTACTCGGTTAGTGCTCGGCAGAAACAATCTAACATGCACCACATTTTTTACAAACGGTCGTATCACATTCGCTGGTCGTAAAACCTTTTTCGTACTTGTTGTGCTCAAGTTTTAGAAATTGGGGTTTGACGTTGAGATCGAGATGATCCCATGGGTTGACTTCATGCAATGGACGTTGGCGCGTCGCGTAAAAATCTGGCATTAACCCGTGATTGCGGAAGGCTTGGTTCCATGACACGCCGTTTGCGAGTTCAAGGATAACTTTTCCGAGTCGCCGGTCGCCGCGTGCGAAGGCGGCCTCTTGGTGCGCGAGTCTTGCACTCGCAGACCCAACTTTTATGCTACCAAGCTGGTTAATTTCGCGTTTCAGGAAATCAAGTTTTCGGGAAATTGTTTTCGGGGGTTCCATTGCTACCCACTGGAAAGGCGTGTGTGGTTTAGGCACCATCGGAGAAATAGTAAAACTGATACGTGCAATTCTCCCTGTCCGCTTTGCATGGGGGAGAAGGATGGTGCGCATCTCTTTTGCCATATCAACAATAGCCTCAACATCCGCAGGTGTTTCATGCGGAACACCTATGAGGAAATAAAGGCGAAGGTTAAGAATATCACGCTTTAACGCCTCCTCAAAAACGTGATAAAGTTGCTCGCGCGGAATCGCTTTATTGACGACTTTTTGAAGTTTCTCGGAGGCAACTTCTGGAGCGATAGTAATCGTGCCTTGTTCACTGTCTGCAAGGGCATCGAGCAACGGAGCACGGACAGTTTCAGCGCGGAGTGAAGCACAAGAGATACGGAACCCACGCTCAACGAGCCCCGTGGCAATTTCATCAATTTGTGGATGGTCAGAAATAGAAGCACCAACAAGTCCAATTCTATCCGTAATACCTCGTGCCCGTTCTGCAAGTGCAAGCGTGTTCTCCACAGAACGTCGCCTCGGCCATCGGCGGGCATAATCGGCAACACAGAAACGACACTGTCTACCACACCCACGCACGATTTCTATGAGATGCGCATTTGCGAATTCGGTATTCGGTGTGTGGATATGTGTGCAGGTTTCGACATCATCAAGGTTAGGAACAGCCGCCGCTTGAATTTGGGGGGATATACCCGGTTTTGGCGTGACCGCACCAATAGTCCCATCATCCTGATAGGTTACGTCGTAAAAACTCGGCACATAAAGCCCTGGGACAGTCGCGAGTGTTTCGAGTAACTCTCTCTTTGGTGCCCCAGATTGTTTCCACTCATTAAAGTGCGCCATGAGTTGATGGACAACAAGTTCGGCTTCTCCAACAACGAAAACATCAACGAAATCAGCAATCGGTTCTGGATTGTAGGAGATATTGATACCACCAGCGATAACCAGCGGATCCCATTCTGTACGTTCCTCGGCAAGTGGCGGAATATTTGCGAGTTTTAGGGTGCGCGGAATATTTACATAATCCGATTCAAAGGAGACAGAAAACCCGATGATGTCAAACTGATTCAGTGCAGTTTGCGTCTCAAATGAGAAAAGAGGCTTCTTCTGGGTGACAAGTTTCTGAATATAATTAGATTCGGGCACAAAAACGCGCTCGCAAGCGGTGTCCGTCCGAGCGTTGAGAGTAGCATAGATAACCTGTACGCCAAGACTTGACATCCCAAGCGCATACGTGCATGGATAGACAAGGGCGAATCTGTTAGGTTTTCTGAAATTATGATGCGCACTGTGTTCTTCGCTGCGCAAATGTTGGTAGTGCTGGCGTAAATCCACTATTTCCTCATGTATAATAAGGTGCGCTCGAAAGCGCACTACAAAGTAAAACAACGGGACACGCTTGAAAGGCGCGTCCACAAGCAAAAACGTGAAAGCGATATACGCTACATTGTGTTATCAAAATGCAATGTAACTTTAACCATAGTTAAGGAACCTAATCAAGACATCTAACTGACTTTTAAGTGATAGCACCCACAAGCTAAAGCATGGGGAAACCTCGGCTTCGTAGACAATAGCGGTTTTCCCGAAGGTTAACCGTCTTACGTTGTCTCCACCAGCAGGCGATTCCCCGTCGCGTGAAAAAATCGCTTCGGGCATATCAAGGAAACCAAATCTTGGAAACCATTCCCGCCTGCCTCTATCCAAAATGGATAGAAAAGTTGAAAGAGTGGGTAGCAAACGCAACGTGCGGGATTTCACCTCCGCTCCGAAGTATTACGCGCCGCTACCGATATATGTTTTTAGCAAGGTATCACTTGCAACTTGCTTATGCCACCTTTCACAATGGCGGACAACTCCTGCACAAAGGTATGTGCAGGGTGAAAGCGTTGTCCAGCAAGCTACAGATATCATACCACAATTTTAGGTGAATGTCAAGTTTATTTTGACTTTCAAACGCAATGCCCGCCTACATCCCGCAAGCTAAAGCATGGGGTCTTGGCGGGAAGATTGATAAAAAGTTGTCCTGATAGAAGACAATATAGCACTCATGCCTATCAGAGCCATTCAGTTGTACATATTTACTTTATGTATGTGTGTGTTTTTTCCTCTGTAGGAGCGAGCTGTGCTCGCGATATTGCGGAAAACGTCAACATCTGTAAACGAAAACCAAAATCAAAACCGAAAACTGAATAGCCCTGCATGCCTATTTGTCGTTCCGGTTTCTTTTTTGAACGCGTAGAAAAGCTGGGATTTCCCAGTCCGTATCCCGCTGCTGTGCACCTTGATCCCTTCTTCCGGCAGGTTTCTGCCCGCTGTCTTGGGGAGGTTGCTCTTGCTCCACAGGTTGCTCTGCCTCTGCTCTCTGTCTGCGGGTTGGCGTAGTAGACCTATCAGATGACACTCTACCACCCGGTCGGGTTCTACCTGCCCTTGCCATACGCTGTTCCGATAAAGCTGATGGCTGCCTTTGATAGACATCCGATTCATCATGGCGTGTCAATGGGTTTCCACTGCCTGATGTCTCGGCCCCGAGTGAGTATCCTGCCTCAGAATCAAAACCTGTTGCGATGACAGTCACAAGTACTTCATCGTTGAGTTCCAATTCATCTTTGTAAACGAGACCAAAGATAATTTGCGCCTCGGGCGCAGTATCCTTAATAACCTGCATTGCTTCATCAAGCTCGTGCATCATGAAATCAGGGGGTGCTGTGATATTGACAATCATACCGACAGCCCCAGCGATGTTGGTCTGTTCAAGGAGCGGAGAACTAATAGCCTGCTCGGCTGCGATAGGGGCGCGATTATCACCAGTAGCATGCCCCATACCCATCAATGCGCTTCCAGCACCTCGCATAATGGATTCAACGTCGGCAAAGTCAACGTTAATTTCGCCTGACTCTGTAACGATGTCAGAGATGCTTTTTACCCCATGGAGGAGGATCTCATCTCCAATGCGGAACGCCTCTCGAATTGGCAATTTCCTGTCCATCGAGTCAATAAGGCGCTGGTTTGGGACAACAATTACGGAATCGGCTGCTTGACGGAGTTCTTCAAGTCCTTCCTCGGCGACTGTGGAGCGGCGTTGCCCTTCAAAGTCAAACGGACGTGTCACGACTGCGATTGTAAGGGCACCGCGTTCTTTTGCTTGTTCAGCTATAAGAGGCGCAGCACCGGTACCGGTACCGCCACCCATACCCGCAGTAATGAAGACCATGTTTGCATTTTCGACAATACTTTGAAGATGTTCCCTATTTTCCTCAGCAGCTTTTCTACCGATCACCGGGTCGGCACCCGAACCTAAACCTTCGGTCGTATTAACGCCGATCGGGATTTGGGCGGCACCGAGGCAGGTCAGCAGTGCCTGTTGGTCGGTGTTAACAGCATAAAACTCTATGCCAGTGATCGCAGCTTCAATCATACGTTTCACAGCATTGCCACCAGCTCCACCGACACCAATGACTTTAATTTTGGCGCGTAAATTTTCAAATTCCTCTTGTTCAAATTCTATCATGTTGGCTTTCAGTTACTATAACAAAGACACAGCAACCTAATTCCTCCTATCATTGTAGCCTCAATCCCTGACCGAGGTTCCTTCATAACTTTTGTTGGTTCGCTTTTTCACATTAAATTATACGCTATTAGAAAAGTTAAGTCAAGTATTCCTGAAAGTCTAACTCGGATAAGACTTACTTTATTAAGGAAGTAGACCTAATATCCGAACCATTCTTTGATGCGTTGTAGAAAATTCCCAACGCCACCATCGCTATGACGTGCGTTGTGTTCTTGCTCCTGCCGCCGTAAAGATTCGCCGTAAAGGGCAAGTCCTATACCCGTCGCGTACATCGGGTGATTTACCCGATCAGTTAAGCCTTGTAAACCTCGCGGGTAACCTACCTGAACGCGCAGCTGAAGTACGGCTTCCGCAAGTTCTTGAAGACCATCCATAAGTGCCGTACCACCGGTGAGAACAAGCCCACCCGGAAGCGGGATATCATCCAATTCATAACCAATCACTTCTAAGATTTCTGCCATGCGGTACTCAATAATTTGTGCAAGCTCAACTCGGTCGATGAAACGCGGAGGAGTAGATTCACTCGTGACCGGAATAGACCTGACTTCACTTGGGTCGACTAATTCCGTCCAAGCGCAGCCGCGATGAAGTTTTAGCTCCTCCGCTTCTGGAAGGGTGACTTTTAAGTATTGAGCAATGTCGTTGGTAACGTGCTGCCCACCGACGGGGACTACTGTTGTATGTTGAATAGAATCCTCTTTGTATATGACGATTTCGGTTGTTCCATCACCGATGTCAACCAAGGCAATGCCAACTTCACGTTCATCCCTTGAAACGACTGCTTGCGTTGCAGCCAGAGGGGCGGCGACGAGTGTTTCTACTATAGGCACGCCTGCCTTTTCAATACTATTGAGCAAATTCTGAATAGCCGTTGTACCACCTGTGATAATGTAAGCGTAAGCTTCAAGCCGCGCGCCAGACATCCCAATCGGTTCTCTGATACGGTCCTGAGCATCAACGACAAAATTTTGCTGGATTACATGTAATATCTCTCGGTCAGCAGGAATAGAAATAGCTTTTGCTGCTATCATCGCTCTATCAACATCGTCATGTGAAATCTCGTTGTTCGCGACAGAAACAACCCCGTGGGATGTTTGTCCAATGATATGATCGCCGGAAATGCCGACACAGACAGAGTCTATTTTCACGCCTGCCATTAATTCCGCATTCGCAATCGCTTTACGGATAGCCTCCGCCGTTTGGTTAATATCAACGACGACACCTGCTCGAAGACCTTCGGACGGTGCATGGCCAACACCAATCACCCCTATTTTTTGGGTGCTACCGTGCAACGTATTTCCAACAACTACTGAGATTTTGCTTGAACCGATATCAAGACCTGCAATAATGTTTTGTTTTGGCATTTAATTCTTTTCACCTCTTTTTCCCATAACATCTTAGACATAAAGAACGATGAATAGGGATAGTACTTTATTCTTGTACCTATCGGTGTCTACGAAATAGACACTATTCGCTTTCTGCTAATCCCCCTAAGTAGACGGTATCTTGAAATCTCGCATCCAAGTACGGCTGTGTTTCCACTAAATTCTCCCGGATAAGTTGGAGCACTTGGATTTTGCGCTGTTTTAAAAACAGAGTGATATGATGCAGTCCCAATTCAATCGCATCCGCGGCAAGCCAAACAGACACAGGGAAAGCATCAAGTTCGAGTTTTATCTTCTGGGGATTGCTTGCGTCGATACTTTCTATCTGTGTTGCAAGGTTTCGTTCCTGAAGCAAGGCGGTCTTTAAGATTTCTAATCCCAATGCAACTTCGGACATCCCGACAGCAGCACCAACTTTCGGCAACTCATCACTTACTGCCCTGAGTACTACCATCTTTCCGAATTGCTCAGATATCTGCGGATTAGCATCTTTCTTATCTATATGTTTTAACACATGTCCCTCACTATCTACCAAGAAAAACGAACTATCCCTATTAACGGAGACATTTGCAGTAGAATCAACTCTCAGGAGTACAAAGGGTTCACGCTCAGTGATTTCGATAGTTAACATCCGCTTCATTACGTGTTTGGTAACGCGAGCATCTTTGATATAACTCAGATGCTTCTTGAGATAGATAGATGTTTGTTCTTCAGAGTCTGTGACGATATTTTGCAGCTGCTCACCCAGGGCATCATAAATTTGTACATCAGTATAGTGCATGTTCCCAGAAAGTTCAAGAGAAACATATTCAGCACCGAAAAAACTGAGTACTATCTTGCCAATAAACGATAAAGTAAGTACAACAGCAACGATCAAAACGACACGCCGTAACAGGTAAATCTTGGCATTCGTGCGCTTCCCCAGCCGCCGTGCAGGCATTGAAATCTGCCGTATGTATCCATCACGCTTTCTGCGCAAGAATGAACCCTCCGTTTATCTTCCATCGCAAGAGTGTGTTGTCCCTGTGGTGTTCAATGTCGGTGAATCTTGAAAGTTGAAAATCCAGAGCGTAAAAGAAAATAAGTTTGATTAATTTACTGCCTGAAGCCTACTTAAGAATTCGCGCCCTACCTTACTAATGTCACCAGCTCCTAACGTAATCACAATGTCCTCAGGTTGAGTTATCTTCATCAGAACATCGGTAACTTCATCTGTATCTGGGACATAGAGGACGTGTCGATGTCCGTGTGCCTGTATTGATTGTGCAAGTTTTTCAGCGGTGACGTTCTCAATAGGTGCCTCGCCAGCACTATAAATTGAGGTGACGATAAGTACGTCCGCTTGATAAAAAGATCGAGAGAATTCGTCTGCCAAATCTCTGACACGCTGGTATCGGTGTGGTTGGAAAACCGCGACGAGACGACGTTTGTAACCGTCGCGCGCACCGCTCAGTGCTGCTTTCAACTTCGCTGGATTATGGGCATAATCGTCAACAACAATGATATTATTAACTTCTCCAAGGATTTCAAAACGGCGATGCACACCTTGAAACGACTCAAGACTCTCCCGGATGCGATCAAACGGAATATCAAGCTCGAGTCCGACTGCGATTGCTGCTAAGGAGTTGGAAATATTATGGCGACCCGGCATCTTCAGATGGACTTCACCGTGCAGGTGTCCATTTTTGCGAACTCGATAGCGCGACGTGGGACCTTCTACGGTAATACCTTCAGCAACCAAATCCGCGCCTGTCTCAAGACCGTATGTAATATAACGCTTCTTAACCCGTGGAATGAACTTCTGGATATTCTCGGCATCCAAGCAGAGGACCGCTGCACCATAGAACGGCACCTTATTAATGAATTTAAGAAAGGTTTCCCCAATTTCATCAACGCTATTGTAATAATCCAGGTGGTCCGCATCAACGGATGTGACAACGGCAACGGTAGGATAAAACATCTCAATAGAGCCGTACGCCTCGTCTGCTTCAATTACCATAACATCGCCTTCACCGCTTCGAGCGTGGCTACCGTTCATGAGTTTCCCACCTACAACTACTGTTGGATCAAGGCTACTAAGGACTGTAGCAGTCATAGCGGTTGTGGTTGTTTTTCCGTGTGTTCCGCTGACAGCAACGCTATAGCGCATTCGGGTGATCTCATTCAGCATCTCCGCACCCCTGACGATTGGGATTTTCTGCGTCTCTGCAGCAAGGAGCTCCAGATTATCAGCTGGAATGGCAGGCGAGATAACGATAACATCGGCACCATTTATATGGGATGCGGCATGTCCATAGTAGATAGTAGCCCCCCGCGCGCGTAAGTGCTCTGTCGTATATGACTCCTGAATATCTGAGCCTGTCACATGAAACCCAAGGTCCAGCAGAATTTCAGTGATACCACTTAAACCTGCCCCTCCAATACCGATAATATGGATATGTCGTGTTTTTCCAAACATTTTATTTTTTTTGTCCCAATGCAAGATTTGTAAATACTACTTTGAAAGTTGATATATTACACGGCAAAGAACTTATTACGTTCCGAACTAAGCGTACGAAAGAATAGATTTGGCAATGTCATCACTGGCGTGTGGCTTGCCGAGTGCCCGACTGGCCACCACCATCTGTTCGTGTGTGCTCTGATTCAGTAGTATATTGGTAAGGGTTTCAACAAGCATTTCTACTCTGAATTTACCTTGTTCCAGCACAACGGCAGCACCCTTTTCAGCGACACTGTGCGCGTTTAGCACCTGATCATTTCCCGTCTGTGAGGGTAAAGGTATGAAAATTGCCGGAATACCACAGGCAGTAACTTCGGCAACAGTCATCCCACCTGCTCTGCACACCATAATGTCTGTGATGCTGTAGATTTCCTCAACAGCGTCGAAGAAGGGGCGCACACAGTGTACGAACTCCTTATGTGATTCAAGGACCCTTTCATATTCAGTTCGGACCGCCTCCATCTCAACTGCACCAGTTTGATGGACAATCTGGATCTGATCGGCAAATCCAACTAAGTGTGGCAGTGCAGCAACAATGGCTTCATTAATAGCACGAGCACCCTGACTCCCGCCCATCACAAAGATTGCTTTCCGATCTGGCGACAATCCGAATTTCCGATAAGTTTCCTCATGTCTCGGAAATGACGCAATTGCTGGACGGATCGGATTTCCGGTCACCTCTATATGCATAGCGTGTCGGAATGCGTTGCCCTCGCGAGTTGACTCCATAGCGAGGTAAACAGCCTTTGCCCATCGTGCCAAGATACCGTTCGTTAAGCCAGCAGAAGCATTCTGTTCTTGGATGGCTATTGGGATCTTGCGAAGGAGAGCCGCTAAAAGCACCGGACCTGAAACATATCCACCTGTACCTATAACAACATCTGGTTTCAGTTCCTTCATATACCGCAATGATTGGGTGAGCCCACGCAAAACCTTCCAGATAACTCGGAACCATTGTAAAGTTAAACGGCGTGGAAAACCTGCGACTGAGATCGGTAGAAAGCGAAAACCGTGCTGAGGAACCAGTGTGGCTTCCAATCTGTCTGCACCACCGATGAACACAATATCTACCGTGGTATCCATGCGCTGCAACGCCTGCGCGATGCCGATCGCTGGATAGATATGACCGCCTGTCCCTCCACCTGAAACAACCACTTTTTTGTTTGTCTCTATCTGTTGAGCGGACGCTACGTCCCGACTGTCGGTCTCTGCTAAAGTTGTATCGTAACGCTTAGAAATAGCCATGATTAAGCCCACCAAAAGGTCCCATTGAGAAGCCATCTTAACAAAATTGGTTAATCGCGTATTATACCAAATTAACCCCATTTGTAGCGCGAGGTCCCTGTGCCTCGCAATGCTGACTTGATCAAAAGACTGCTAATCAAGTTAATTTGGTATTAGTCTATCCCTTGATTGTTGCCTTTTGAAATATTAAGAAGGATACCAACGCTCACCAAACTGAGGACAATTGATGAACCGCCGTAACTAATAAACGGCAATGTAATGCCTTTCGTCGGCAGCAAGCCTGTCACAACGCCAATGTTAATAAACGTTTGTAAACCGATCAGTGTTGTGATTCCAATGGCAAGCAAAGATCCAAACAAATCACTGGCTTGTCGGGCAATGTGGAACCCTCGCCATACAAATAACATGAAAATAACTGTTACAGTCACAGCACCTATAAACCCGAATTCTTCTCCTAATACTGCAAAAATAAAATCGGTGTGTGGGTACGGAAGACGTGAGATTTTCTGAAGGCTACTATCAATACCCATCCCGAGGAGTCCACCACCTTCAAGAGCATCCAGCGAACGCGTTAAATGATAATGCGCTGCATCTGGTGACTTCAACATCGCAAAATAGTCCATGATCCGCTTTAACTTATAAGGATCCCGAATTACGAGTAAACTGAGAAGACCACCACCCGCACCAGCAAGCATCAATACATGCCATATACGCATTCCGCCGATGAATAGGACTACGCAGACGGTTAGTGCCAATAAGAACGCCGAACCGAAATCTGGTTGACTCACTACGAGACCGAAGGCAGCAGCTACGATTAGAATATTCGGAAGCACACCGTTAAACAAACTTCTAACGCGTTCTGGATTACGGCCTATGAAATTTGCCACATGAATAACCAACGCTATTTTCGCAAATTCAACAGGTTGAAAATTAATAGGCAATCCTATATTGATCCAGCGTTTAAATCTGCCACCTTCCGCACCTTGCACACTCACACTTAAACTTGGCACGAAAACCAATAATAACCCGACAAAGGAAAGTATCAAAAAGAGGTTCGCGTACTTCGCATAAAACCTATAGGGCACATAGGAAGTCATGAACATACCAACTAAACCGATTGTACATGCGATGATGTGTATTTGCAAGTAACGGTAACTATAGCCGTCATAGTGCCTTGAGGAAAGGAGATGACTTGAACTGTATACCATCAAAATGCCTATGGCAATAAGGCAGAAGGTAAAGGCTATTAATCCTCTGTCCATTCGCCCAGGGTTTGCTCCAGATAGCGTTTCCGTTCTCTGTTCCTGTTGATCTTCAGCAACAGGGTAGGTGCGCGTGTTTGCCCACCAAGGTCCAGATTTTTGTTTAGACTTGAAATTTCGCTTGCTACGAGGAGAGCTTTGGTAGTTGCGTAGCATCGTGGTGTCTTTTCCTTCCTGTGTTACTTTAGATCCTTAAAAACCTAATTTGTTGAAATTTTTTAATGAAGTGATTGAAGCGCGTCAACCGCTGCTTTAAAGTTGGCACCGCGTGCCTTATAGTCGGTGTACATATCAAAACTTGCATTTGCAGGTGACAATAGGACGACATCTCCTGGTGACGCAAGTTTGTAGGCAGCTTGTACCGCTTGTGCCATCGTTTTCGCCTTTATTATATCTGTTGTATCGGCAAGCACTTTTTCAATCTGCTGGGTATACTCACCAAGCATCACGGCGGCTTTGACCCGGGTCTGAACAATTTCACGTAGTGGTGTGTAGTCATTACCCTTGTCGTAGCCACCCATTATCAGGACAATTTGAGAGTCTTTTATTGACTCAAGGGCTGCCTTAACTGCCGCCACATTTGTTGCCTTTGAATCATCTATAAATTCAACACCCATTAAAGTCCTTACGGGTTCAAACGCGTGCGATAAAGCAGGATGCGACCGGTCGAACTGCTGAAGTGCTTCTCTAATTTGTGTTTCTGACACACCAAAAATCAGTCCTACAGCAATAGCAGCGAGGGTGTTTTGTACGTTGTGCGCTCCCGGAAGTGGAATATCCGCAATATCACACATCCTCTTACGCGTGCCGTTCCATTGCGAAAAAAGTCCCGAGCCTTCTCTAAATACCCCTAAAAACGACGAATCTTCAGGAGCACCTCTGTCTGTAAAATAGACTTTTTGCGCTGCCGTTGATGTCTCGAAATCCTTGACAGATGCATCCGAACTGTTGAGGATGATCCAGTCAACACTCGTTTGATTCTCAGAAATCTTCTGTTTTGCTGCTCGATACGCAGACATCGTTTTATGCCGGTCCAGGTGATCGCGCGATAGGTTAAGCACTACGCTAACTGTCGGATGAAAAGTGATAGTACTTTCCAACTGAAAACTGCTTGCCTCAACGACAACAACATCTTGGTTTGTAAGTTTTTGAACCTCTGCTGCTAAGGGTACGCCAATATTACCGGCGATACAGATGTTCGGGAACTTACTTCCTGCCTTTAGTATTGCCGCTGTGAGGAGTGTTGTCGTTGATTTGCCCTTTGTACCAGTAATAGCAACGATTGGAGCTGGACATACGCTTGCGGCAACCTCTAATTCCCCGAGAATCGGAAGGTCACGCGCGCACGCATCGCGAAGAATCGGAATATTAAGAGGCACACCCGGTGAAACGACTATAAAATCGGCATCTGTAATGCATTCCGCCGGATGCCCATCGAAAAATTTTCGGTATAGATTACAGGTTTCGTCCGATTTGGGCAACTCATTGAGCGCAGCGATTTCCGCTGACAACGCTTCGGCGGAGCGTGTATCTGTAACTGTGACAGCGGCACCGTATGAACGTAGCAATTTTGCAGCGGCGACTCCACTTCGGTTTAAACCAAAGACTGTCACACGTTTTCCCTGTAATTGCACCGAGATCCCTCCAAAGCGCAGTTTAAAACCATATCTACCGAAGTTTCAACGTACTTAAAGCTATCAAGACTAAAATAAGCCCCACAATCCAAAATCTGATAACGACTTTAGATTCTTTCCAACCCGAAAGCAAGAAATGATAGTGAATTGGCGACATCTTGAATACGCGTTTGCCAAATGTACGATACGACCAGACTTGGATGATCACTGACAACACCTCGGCGACGAAAATAGCACCAACGATTACAAGTAGGAACTCTTGCTTTATAAGCACTGCTACCGTTCCAAGCGTCGCACCGAGTGCCAGTGAGCCAGTATCGCCCATAAAGACTTGCGCCGGATGACCGTTATACCATAAAAATCCTAAACCCGCGCCGACCAACGCTGCACAGAAAATCGCCGTAACTTCGCCGCCTACCGGTAGATGAAAGATGTTCAGGTACGCTGCAATCTCGTTGTGACTCGTCATGTACCCCACTATCCCTAAAGTGCCAGCAACGAACAGTGTACACCCAATCGCCAATCCGTCCATCCCGTCTGTAAGATTGACAGCATTAGAAGCCCCAACGATGACGAGAGTCGCGAAGGGGATAAATAGAATGCCCAAATCTGGTTGGACATCTTTGAAAAAAGGGAGGATTAGGGATGTCCGTGTTGCTGGATCGTCAGTTTGAGCGGGCCCCCAATGGTAGAGATACCCAGCAATCGCCAACGCACCCACCGTTTGAAGGGCAATTTTATGCCACCCCCGAAGCCCTAAGGATTGTTGTTTTACCAGTTTGCTGTAATCATCCAGAAATCCGAGGCCACCGAACCAGAGCGTTGTCAATATCATCAAGTAGATATAGGGCTGGTCTAAACGCGACCAAAATACGACCGATATCAGAACAGACACAATGATGAGAACTCCCCCCATTGTTGGTATACCGGCTTTGTTCTGATTTTCAGTATGCTGCTGGGCTTTTGCTACCTCCTCCTGAATATGTTCACCAATGCGCAGCTGCTTCAACTTCCCTATCATAAAAGGTCCCAAAGCGAGGGAAATGAGGAGGGCAGTAGCTGTCGCATATATTGCGCGAAAACTAATATAGCGAAAAATATTAAACGGCGAAAAGATTTCAACGAGATTCTCGTAGAGGAGATGGTAGAACATTTTTTCCCACAGGAAAAGCGGTGGAGATCTTACAACGATATTTTACGCCGTGCCCCCAAGTTTTTCACCTTTCTTCAATTTGGCAAGGCTCGCACCTGCTTGGCTTAGGAGATTAGTGGTATAAGTATAGGTTAAAGCATTTTTCTGCGCATGCATTGTAAATGCTAAATCAATGAGTTCCGATACAAGTTGCGGAAACTCAACGCCTTGATGTGCCCACAAGTAATAACTATATGAACCGGGGATAGTATTAATTTCATTCACGTAAACATTTTGATCGGCATCTACGAGGAAGTCAATACGTGCTACACCAGCGCAATCTAAAACTTGAAAGGTCCGTATGGCAAGTCGTTGTATATTTAACGTTAATTCTTTAGAAATGGGTGCAGGAATTTTCCGATCCGCACCTGCCATCCCCGAAGATTCTTCTTCTTGATGGATATATTTATCATCAAAACTAAGCAAATTCGCCTGCGTTACCGGTTGCTCACATACAGAAACTGTCGGTTCATTTGTACCCATCACGGCACAGTTGATTTCAACGGGGTTCTCAACCGCTTTCTCAACGAGTATTCTACGCGAGTAATGTCCCGCCACCTCGACAGCATTGATAAGCTCAGTCTGGTTTTTGACATGACTGACTCCGATACTTGAACCACCCATCGCGGGTTTGACAAAGACCGGATAGGAGAGTGTTGTCTCTACGTCTTTGATAATCTCGTCGCGTCCAGTTTCCCACTCACGATGCTCCCACCACAGATATGGAAGTATTGGAAGTTTATTTTCGTTGAGAATCGCCTTCATCATGATTTTGTCCATACCGACAGCGGAACCGACAACACCAGCACCAACGTAGGGCAAATTCATGAGTTCTAACAATCCTTGGAGCGTTCCATCTTCGCCATGTATGCCGTGGATTGATGGAAAAACGACATCTATCGGAAGAACAGTTCTTTTCCGAACTTTCTGACCGAGCCAATGGTTGGAACTCACAACGAATTTCGGCTCCGGATGAAACTCAACGGTAACTTTGTCGAAATCAGAAGGATGTGGGAGTGTCCCGTCTGTAAAAGTGGATAAATCGCGAAGCGCATCACCGGTTAACCACTCGCCGTTTTTTGTGACGTAAATAGGAATAACGTGATAGTTTTCTTGTAAAGCGAGGCAGACCTGATGTGCGGTTACGATTGAGACTTCGTGTTCAGGTGTGCATCCGCCAAATATGAGGGCTACATTGTGTTTTGACATTTTTGTTTTGCCTTTATCTTGATTCCCTAACAAGCCTGTTAGGAACACTTCAACTGTATATTTGTAAGGGTGGTTCGGAAGTTGATATTATGAGGCGACTTTCTCTTCGTTATAGTTGTCGGGGAGGTCGTTCTCAAAAAGAACAACATCACCCACCTGTACCTGTGTTGCTAAATGTTGTTTGACTTCTTCCAGGTTAAGAGCGACAATAATCTGTTGGCTCGGGTATTCAGCAGCCTTCAATCCATCTAAAATCGGTGTCGTGCGTGTAGGTCCGACTAAAATAATCAGATCACAGACCTCGGCGGCTTGTTCTCCAAGTCGTCTGTTTTCTTCGTATTCTCTTTCACCGAGTTCTACCATACCGGGTGTTACCAAGACTTTTTTCCCCTCTCCAATCTCGGTGAGCACCTCGAGTGCCGCTTTCGCACCCACAGGATTCGCGTTGAAACTGTCATCAATGATGGTCACGCTACCTACGCCGCTTGTCAATTGTAACCGATGCGGCACAGGTTCGACATTGATGATCGCTGTCTGAATTTCTGCAAGTGTCATCCCGCACTCAATCGAAACTGCTATAGCAGCGAGGATGTTGGATACGTTATGTCTGCCTAAAAGTCGCGTCCGGATTTCCGAATCAGCAATATCTGATGTGCCTACATTGGCATGCACCGTGAAAGCAAGTCCTTCGGCAGTATGTCGAATATTTGTGGCGGTTAAATCTGCCCTATCAGAAACCGAGTCTACAGAAAACGGTTCTGTGGCGTAGCGACGTACCGGACTACCACCTTGCTCGCGTTTATCGGAAAGCCCTGCACAAATTTCGTTGTCGCAATTGAAGACAGCAAGACCATCCGATGGGAGTGACGCAATCAATTCATATTTTGTCTGGGCTATATTCTCAATGCTTTTAAATCGTTCTAAGTGTTGTGGACCGACAGCCGTGAGAATACCGATTTCGGGGGATGCCAAATTGCACAATTCTCGGATGTCGCCGCGTTTGTAGGCACCCATTTCTACAATGAATATCTCGTGTTCGGCGGTCAACTCACCGCGGATAACCTTGCAGATACCCATCGGTGTGTTGTAACTGTCAGGTGTCATCAAGGTATTAAATTTCTGGGATAAAATTTGATGCAAAATATACTTCGTACTCGTTTTGCCATAACTTCCTGTAATACCGATGACTCTCGGTTGAAGTGTCCTGATCCGTTTTCTCGCCGAAAAGAGGTATGCACCATTTATTGTCCGTTCCAGAGGATAAATGAGAAGATTCGCAATTGTTAAATTAATGACGGATACTTCACTAAAAAGGAAAATAGCAATCCGCCATGGACTCGTCTTTGCTATCAAAACGAATGTTGTCGCAAGCCCCACAAGCAAACAGATCGAAAGTCCGAACACCCGTTTCGCACGCGCCGTGTAGACAAGCGGTTTTTTCACCTCAACCTTTTTTCGTCTCGTGCTCAGATAAACTTGGAATCCACCCCAAGCAAGGCAGAGGATAGGAAAAAGCCACGGCCACGTGTTGTGATACTGTGGATAGAACGCTGTAAAAACCAGCAAACCACCAATGACGAGAATCTCTTTGACTTCAAAACAATTCTTCAGATGCTGACGTATCCACTTCAGGTATCTGTCGGTCTTATAGCCATCAAGTTGGAGTATATGGAGTCCACCGGCCGTTCTGACGATAGCTCTCACCAAACAAGCTAACGTTGCGACGTAGAAAAGTCCAACACTTATCTTTTCCAAAATCATTTTCCCTTTTTCCTTCTATCGACCTTATATCTGTGCGATCCCTACGCGTTTGCGATTTTTAAGAAACTGGCGACAATTCGGCAAAACTGCGGAAATTTATCGAGGTATGAAAAGTGTCCTGCCTCCTTGAGAACAACCAACCCTGCGTCGGGTATCTCCTTCTCCATGATTTTTCCGAATGATACAGGTGTATCCTTATCGTGTTCACCCCAGATGAGCAGGGTTGATGCCGATATCCGCGGTAATAGAGAACGCAAGTCTTGATTTACGACCTTAACAAACGTGGCTCGCATCTCTCCAGCATCCTGATAGTCTTTGGAACCGGCGCGGGCAGACATCGCGTTCGCAAGCCGGACACCCGATTTCCCACATCGACGGAGCAATTTACCGACTTTTGCCATACCTACTCGGAGATAGTATTTGGTAGTTCGCGGAGGTCTAATCCCGGCACTGTCAACAAGGATAAGTTTATCAACTTTTTCAGGGTGCTCCGCTGAAAAGATAATCGAAATCCGACCGCCAAAGGAATGGCCAATGAGATGTACCTTTGGAATGCAAAATTTTTCCAAAAACGCTGTAACAAACTGCGCGTAGTCGGACGTGTCCCATGCTGTAGGTGGAATTTGACTCTTACCGAATCCCGGCAAATCAAGCGCGTAGACTTTATGGGATTGCGCAAGCCATTCAAAAACCGGTTGAAAACTTGCAGCCTCCCCGCCCCAACCGTGTAGTAGGAGAACTACATCGCCTTCCCCGGCAACCTGATATGAGATGTTGAGGTTGTTAATTTCCGTGCTTGGCATCTATAACTATTTCGTGTTTGCTGAACTTTTAGAGAGATTCCAAAAAATCTGAAGCGACAACCCTGTCGTCAAAGGGAAATCTTTTGCCGTGAATTTCTTGATAATCCTCATGACCTTTACCGGCAATTACGACCACATCTCCGGATTTTGCTGTGGCGATTGCGTGATGGATAGCGTCTCGCCTTTCCGAAATACACATATATTTGGTATCATGTGGTAAATTTGACACAATCTGTGCAATGATTTCATCAGGATTTTCAGTCCGCGGATTGTCCGATGTAATTACGCTGTAATCCACAATTTGGGCAGAAATATTCCCCATTTTGGGACGTTTTCCGTTATCTCTGTCACCACCGCACCCGAAAACGCAAATCAACTTCCGTTCGGTGATACGCTTTGCGGCAGTTAGCACATTCTCCAAACCGTCGGGCGTATGTGCGTAATCAACAATAACAGCAAAGTCTTGTCCTCGATCAATAAGTTCAAACCGACCGGGGACTACCGTAGTTGCGAGTCCTTCTTGGATTGCTGACATCGGGCAACCGTAACGGGTCCCCACAGCGATAGCTGCCAGAGCATTGTAAAGATTATATTCTCCGAGCAATCGCAACTTAGCAGGGAACCGCCGTTCTGGCGTAACTGCTGTAAATGCCAACTGGTTATGCGAAAACGCTATATCTTCGGCATACAGGTCAGCTCCATTGTCAAGCCCATACATCAACAGTCGTGAATCCGGACAGGTTTCCGCGATGCGTTCCGACACAAGCGAATCGCTATTCAAAACCGCAACCCCTTCTTCACTGAGTTGCTCAAATAGCATTAGTTTCGCCTTCAAGTATTCCTCCATCGTCTGATGGTAATCAAGATGGTCCTGGGTAAAATTGGTAAAGACAGCAGTCTCAAAGACAAGCCCTGCTAATCGCTGTAGTGCTAACCCTTGGGAGGAGGTCTCCATCGTAACGTATTCTACTTCGTCCTCAACGAATTGTTTGAAGAGTGCATGGAGAGCGAAAGCATCGGGAGTTGTAAGAGAAGCGGGGAGTGTTTTCACCTCGCTTTGAGTGTTCGTGTACTGATGTCCAACCGTCCCAATGAGTGCGGTTTTTCGTCCACTTGATTTGAGGATTGTATGTATGAGATGTGCAGTTGATGTTTTACCGTTGGTTCCTGTGATACCGATAAGTTTGAGGTGTTTTGCAGGATTTCCGTGCCAATTAGCGGCGAGCAAGGACATCGCGCGCCGTCCGTTGGGAACCTGCACATAGGTGACAGGTGTTGTTGGTATTTCTAACGCCGTCACTGGCTTTTCGCCAATGACAGCTGCTGCTCCTTTTTGAAGGGCATCCGCAACGAAAATGTGGCTGTCCACACTAATACCTTCGTAGCAGACAAAAACATTACCGAGTTCAACCTCCCGATTGTCGCTAACAATACCCGTAGTATCAATATCAAGCGATCCGGTACTCACAGTAACGTTTAGTCCATGGAGCAGCTCACGAAGCTTCACAACCCCCCTCCTTCTGCGGTAAGGCGTTGCGCCGAGGTTTCCTCTGTTGCAACAGGTGCGAATTCAGGAGATTTTTGCTGTTGGGGTCCGAAAAACTCTGTTTGTTTCAAGTATTGCATCGTTTGGGCGGCAACTTTCTGGAAAAGTGGTCCAGCGATTTGCCCGCTGAAGCGTGCCCCTGTTGGTTCATCAAGCATAACGATTATTGACACCATAGGATTTTCCGCTGGTAGGAACCCCATAAAGGACATAATCTCTTTTCCAGCGTAACCTTTACCATTTAGTTCTGCTTTTTGGGCTGTACCTGTCTTTCCTGCCACGCGATACCCTTCAACACGTGCGCGACGACCACTACCGCCTTCAACAACGCCAACAAGTATATCTGTCATCTGTTTCGCCACTTGTGGGTGCAGTACTTGTCGAACTTTGATTGGGTAGATCTTTTTAATCATTTTCCCGCTATTATCTCGAATTTCCCGTGTAATATGCGGATGGAGGAGTTTTCCACCATTCGCGATGACATTTAAGGCACTGACCATCTGCAGAGGTGTTACCATAATCGCTTGTCCAAAGGGCACAGAACCGAGAGAGTGAGTATCCCAATGCTTGACTGCATAAAGGCTGCCGCTATGCTCATAGGGCAAATCCACACCTGTTGGTTTTCCAAAACCGAATTTTTCAATGTAAGTACTAAAATCCTCATGCCCTAACTGCTCTACAACCTTAATCATGCCGATATTGCTGGATTTGTGAATCACCTGCTCCAGTGTCAGGACCCCTTTTGCTGAAACGTCACGGATAACCCTACCGTTCGAGAGCCGATATCGACCATTCTCACAGAAAACCGTCGATTCACGGGTCATGACCCCTTCGTTGAGTACAGCGGAAGACGCGACAATCTTAAAAATTGAACCCGGTTCATACGCAAACCAAACACCAAAATTCCGTTTTGCCTCCTCACTGCCACCGGCGTATGTGTTCAAATTGTACGTCGGGTAACTCGCGAGTGCCAATATCTCTGCTGTTTGTGATGCCATGACAATCACTGTTCCCCGCGGCGCGTTCCACTGTTTGCAAGCTGCTGCCAATTCCTGTTCAGCGACATCCTGGAGGTATTCGTCGAGTGTCAAAACTACGCTATACCCGTAATCATCGGTGGAGTCTCCATGAGTTAGCAGCTTAATCGGTTCGTTTCGGGCATCGGCTGCGCGCTCTGCGGCTTGGCGTTCCTTCGCGCTTAACAGATAATTGTTGTAATGATACTCGATTCCCTCGCCCATATTCTCATCGTTTATATGCCCGATGACTTGAGCTGCAAGTGTCCCCTTCGGATAAGTCCGCTTTTGTTCAACTTCGTGCTTTATACCACGGATGTCTCGTTCGATTGAACGAATCTCATCAAGCAAGTCATAATCCAGATCCTTTTTGAGCCACACGAACCGTTTATCCTTACGGCGGAGTTGCGTGATCAATTCAGATTCAGCAACGCCCAGAATTGGTGATAACCTTTCGGCAACTTTTATCGGATCAGTTTTTACATACTTCGGATCGGCATAAACAGAAAGACTGTGACGACTCAAAGCTAAAATATTTCCATGCCTATCCAAAATTTTGCCCCGCTTTATTGTGGCTGTACGCGGAGAGTACCAAGTGCGCTCAGCTGTTTCTTGATGTCCTGTGTTGCCAGAGACCTGCACTTTGAACAGTTTACCAGCCAGCAACAGAAATCCAACCTGCAGTACTATAAGCACGAAAACGAGGCGGCGAACGGATAAATGCAAATTGTTTTTCATGTTTTTCCTATAAAATTATAAAATTAAGATAAATCCAAATGCCTTTCAAAAAGGCGAAAAAACAACACTAAAAAACGAACTATTTGTCCCACACTATCTGTGAGGCATCAGTCGGTTCAACCATGTCAAGCTCAGTTGCGATTTGTCGAACCCTTTGAACACTGGTTAAAGTCGACTCTTCCAAGTCGAGTTGATAAATTGCGTCCTGAATATGGTGCTTTTGTCTTTCGTAGACGGGTTGCCGCAGTAAAGCAACATTTTTCGCGTAAGATGAGAACCAGATGCTACCGGCGAAGGTACAGAATGATAATCCTAAAACGACATAAGCTAATGGAAACCTCTTTTTGGGCTTGGGTTCCTCCACTTTAGTGCTACGTGCTGAATAGAGATCTGGTGTTTGCATCTTATTGAACTTTCTAACCGATTATAGGCAATGGAGGTTCTGGGTTTCGGTTTCTCCGTGCCACTTTATAACTGCTCTCGGAACATTCCATTAGTCACAAAAACCCATTACTTTTTAAACGTTGAAGACCGTATTTAAGATACACTTTTTCATAGAATCGAGAGACTACAATTTGCAAACGACACGTAGCTTAGCACTTCTCGATCGCGGATTGTATTGAATTTCAGCCACATCCGGTAACACCGGACGCTTTGTGATAATTTCTACCGATCGACTGTGCTCACAAATACAGATAGGCGTTTTAGGTGGACAAACGCATGTCTTCGCGCACATTTGAAAGTAACGTTTGACTATCCTGTCCTCAAGCGAATGAAACGTGATAACACACAAGCAGCCACCCGGTTTCAAAAGTGATATCGCGACTTCTAAACCTGTCCCAAGGTTTTCCAACTCAGCATTGACGTGAATCCGCAGTGCCTGAAACACACGAGTGGCAGGATGGATTTTGGATGTCTTTTGTGGGACAGCTTGCTTGACAATTTCCGCGAATTGCGTTGTTGTTGTTATCGGTTCTTGTTGTCGCGCTTGAACAACCCGCCCGGCAATCCGTTTAGCGAATCGTTCCTCGCCATACCGCTTGAAAATATCAACAAGCACATTCATCGGACTATTGTTGACCACCTGCATAGCCGTCAACGTAGTCTGCTCACGGCTATCCAATCCCTGTTCCAGATCCATGCGCATGTCTAAAGGACCGGTATGGTTGAAACTAAACCCTCGGTGTGGCGTATCAAGTTGTAGAGATGACACCCCCAAGTCAAGTAGAATACCGTCAACAGCATGAACGGAATGTCTTTCCAGTAAGACATCCATCTCAGCAAAATTGCCGTTAATAAGGGAGCACCGCTCCCCGAAGGCGTGTAGTCTACTTTTCGCGACAGTGAGTGCTTCAACATCCAGATCTATTCCAATCACGCGCCCGTCCGGTGCAGAGGTTTTTAGGATAGCGGCACTATGCCCACCTAATCCGACGGTGCCATCTATGTAAACACCATCCGGTTTCGGTTTGAGAAAGTTAACCGCTTTATCACATAAAACTGGTATGTGATGTGTATCCATAATCTCCCCAATATGACTTTCGTTACAATAGGCCTTTAGCAGCCTTTAGCAAGAAACGTGCCAATTCATTCTACGTGCTATCGGTTCAACATCAAGCATCTATCCGATTTCGATAGATAGCCGTCACAAGCTCCATTGTCTTGATTGCATCCGAAAAACAGGTTAATGGCTGCTGATCCTGCTGGATACAATCCACGAAATGCCGACTTTCTCCATAAAATCCATAAGTTCTGTGCAGTTTGTCAGAATCCGCCGCTTCCTCAGGTGTGATTTCGGTTGTACCTTCGGGCGTGTGAAGTACGGCGCGTCCACCCGCGTCTGGATTGATATAAGCCGAAATCCCACGGGCGTGCATTTCAAATGTATGAATGCGTCCTCCAACTGCCCAATTCGTGCCAAGATATCCAGAAGCACCACTCGCAAATTTGACGAGCGCGTTGAAACTGTTCTCACGCTCGGAATAGAAACTATTGATGTCGCTTGCAACGGCTTTCACCTCACCCCCACCAAGCCATCGGAGCGCATCTACAGCGTGAATCGCATCGCAGGTCAAAACGTCTATCACACCATCGTAGTAGAGAGCATTCGGTGTGTTCTTATGGAAGGTTGACATGCATTGGATAATCGGACCGCGCGCTTCGACTATCGTCTTAACCTTTTGTAAGAGTGGGATGAAACGGCGATTAAAACCAACCATCGTTTTACAGTCGTTCTTCTCCGCAGCAAGTGCCATCTCCTTTGTTTGATGGAGTGTAACACCCGGGGGCTTCTCAATAAAAACATGGAGTTGCTGCGAAAGACAGTGAATAGCAAGCGGAAACAGGTGTTGCGGCGGCATCAATATATAAACAGCATCTGGTGATGTTTTCTCAAGCATCTCTCGATAGTCGGTAAACGTCTGATCAATCTCAAACTGTTCTGCTGTTGCCTGAAGTTTCGATGGGACCAGGTCGCATAATCCAACAAGATTAACATCTTCACACTCTCTGAGCGACGGGTAATGAACACCGTTTGCCATACCACCCGCCCCAATTAGGGCAATATTAACTTTTTTCATCTGCTTCGGCTCCTTGATAATTTTCCTTGCATATTACACGATGATGTGTTATTATACAACTATCTAATTTCAATCAAACCCACAATCAGGATATAGGGTAGGTAGTTTTATGGACAATAATAACTTCAACGAACTGCTCCTTCATACATTAAAACAGCTCGGTATCCGCTTGGATCGCATAGATGGTCGCTTGGATCGTGTGGATGCGAAACTGGATCGGAAGGTCGATAAAGAAGATCTCAAACACTTAGAAGAAAAGCTTGATGCTACCAACGAAGCCGTCAAAAGCCAGGGGGAACGTCTTGATCGGATTGAAGGCGGAATTAAGACGTTGCAATGGGTGCTCGGGGTTGAGATAGCTCTTGTCGGCATCATTGTTGCGTTTCTCAAGGCATGTTAGCATCACCAGAATAGCGGTTTGTAGTCGCGCAATTCACGGCACAGTGCGTCTGTCCTGAAGAAATCACGATCTAAAACGATTATCAGATTCAAATTTTGGTGGAGCTGGTCATTGACCTTTAGAGAGTACCGACTCTATTCACCAGAGGATTACCGAGTCCTCAAAAAATGAGGGATGCGTTGATAACGCCTTGAGAGTACCGACTCTACCTCTACCACTTCTTAGTCGAACCACAATTACATCCATCTGATTCTTTTTTCCGTGAAGATGCCCACCATAAGGTAACAACAGATATTGTGAACACAGATCCTATTAAATTGGAACTTTACAAAAACATGCTGACATCGGTCGCAGAGGAGATGGGTGTAACGCTACAACGCACAGCGTTTTCACCCAACATCAAAGAACGCCTTGATTTTTCATGTGCCGTTTTTGACAGTACAGGCAAAATGGTAGCACAAGCCGCACATATTCCAGTGCATCTCGGCTCTATGCCTCTCTCTGTCCTCGCAGCAATTGAACATACCGAAATGGCACCCGGTGACATGATCGCCCTCAACGATCCGTATCGCGGCGGCACCCATTTGCCGGATATAACACTCGTCGCCCCCGTCTTTACAAGTGAAAATGGCAGTGAAACAAAAAACAAACCCATCTTCTTTGTCGCGAACCGCGCACACCACGCAGATGTCGGTGGGATGGCTCCGGGTTCAATGCCGATTGCAACAAGTGTTATCCAAGAAGGCATCCGTATTCCACCTGTCAAACTTATCCGAGCTGGAGAATTGGATACCGACCTCTGGGAATTAATCCTCGCGAATGTGCGGACACCGGAAGAACGTCGTGGCGATATGGAGGCACAACTCGCAGCGAACCGCGTCGGCGAACGTCGATTGCAGGAAATGATAGCCAAATATAGCACGACAGAAATTGCTGCGTATATGCAGGAACTGTGCGCGTACGCCAGTCGAATGGTACGGGCACGCCTGCAAGAAATCCCAGACGGGCGTTACGTATACACCGATGTACTTGACAACGACGGTATTACCGATGATCCGATTGAAATACAGGTCGCGATTGAGATCGAAAATGATAGTGCGGTAGTTGATTTTACTGGCACAGCACCTCAGGCACGAGGGTCTATCAATGCGATTTACGCCATTACGCTCTCCGCAGTCTTTTACACTTTCCGATGCATCGCTGGTGCGGACGTTCCTGCCAATGCTGGGTGTTTAGAACCGATACGAGTCATTGCACCAGAAGGAACTGTCGTAAATGCGAAGTTCCCAGCAGCGGTTGCCGGTGGAAACGTCGAAACATCACAGCGCATTGTTGATGTACTACTCGGGGCATTGGCACAAGCCTGTCCGGATCAGATTCCTGCTGCGAGTTCCGGTACTATGAATAACCTCACAATAGGTGGCTATGATGCCTCACGCGGAAAAGACTTTACCTACTACGAAACTATCGCAGGTGGGATGGGGGCACGCCCGAACCGAGACGGTATTGATGCTATACACACGCACATGACCAATACAATGAACACACCTATAGAGGCAATTGAGACGAACTATCCGATGCAGGTAGTAGAATATGCGATCCGACGCGGAACAGGTGGCGCGGGGAAATTCCGTGGTGGCGCAGGTGTTGTCCGAGCATTACGGATGCTGACAGACGCGGAAGTTACTATCCTTTCAGAACGCCGAACCCGAGGTCCCTATGGCTTGCAAGGCGGGGAAGCTGGACAACCCGGGTATAACGCGTTAATTTCTGGCGGAGAAGAACATCCGTTAGCTGGCAAAGTCTCCGTTTCTACGCGCGAAGGCGATGTTATTCGCATAGAGACACCGGGGGGTGGCGGATTTTCGTCTTAATAATTAGTGGCAAACCGGTCACGAGTCGTAATCACCAAGTGCTGAGAGAAAAACTTGAGTTGAGAATAAGCCGGATTCTGTATATGATGATCATTCATCTGGGATGGATGTTACCATCCACCTCAAGCGGTTACCTGAGGACGAGGCGGGCGCACCTGCACGTGTCCCCAATTTACCTTGCTCCAGATGGGGTTTACATAGCTCCATAAGTCACCTTATGGACTGGTGCGCTTTTACCGCACCGTTTCACCTGTACAACGTTCTTTTAACCATGTGCTAACTTTTTCGCCTTCGTCCATTGTCCGAAGGCGATTTTCTTTAAAATCAACAGTTCCACTATCTGCGGGACATATCACTTGATTTTAACATAACCCATTTTTTGACAGCGTCAAAAAATGAGCAAGAAGGCCCACAATTAAAAAAGCGTTGTAGTCTACTTTCTGTTGCACTTTCCATAGCGTCGCCGCTCCTGGGGGTTACCCAGCATCCTGCCCTGCGGAGTCCGGACTTTCCTCATCCCGATGGTAATACTACAATCGAGACGCGACCATCTACCCAACTCAAGTCCTTCTATTATACCTTATTTAACAACTTGATAGCAACAAAATCGAGAAATGCTTCAGAGGTATTCAGTTATCAGTTGTCAGAGAAGAGATTGTCAGATATCCGTTTCTGCTTTCAGACAATTGCGGTGTGGTTGGAGAACCGCTGCACCGGTTAAAATATCTAATCAAACGTGAGTTCGACTTAAACATTTTGCGTTTGCTAAAGGTTCGGTCAAGACACAGCATGAGAGTATCAAAAACTGACACTGTTATAGTAAAACCCGAAAATATGTTTACACTTTAAAGAGCAACAATTCCGCGAATACACTCGCTCGCTGGCGAGGTTTCCTAACCTCGCCAATGTAAAGTTAATTGTGGGTTTTACTATAAGATGACAGGACTTTGGGCATGTTGACGATATACGTTGTAGCACAAACTGTTAGTTTGTGTTGAGTTCTGCGCAGACTAACAGTTTGCGCTACAAATGGAAACCTTTTATTGAAAAAATAAAAAAGGCGCGGTTGAAAACCGCGCCTACAATTAGTTGAAACAAGAGATTAGGAACATCCACTTGTCGCGCCACAATTTGCGCAACGATAGCAGACACCACTTCTCACCATAAGTGCACCGCACTCAAGACACGGCGGTGCATCCGCATGCTGTAGCACAACCTGCTTCTCACGCGCCACCCAAGCGTCAGTCTCACCGTTACTGCCGTGTCCATACGGATGGAGTTCCTCGGGCGGCACCATCTCTTCATCAAAAGCCAGCGCGTCGGAACCTCCATGTGGTTCTTGGGAGAGAAACCGTATGCCGAGCCACCGGAAAACATAATCTATAATCGACTTCGCCATCGGAATGTCACTATTAGCCGTGAAACCTGACGGTTCAAACCGAACATGGCTAAACTTATTAACAAGCGACTCTAACGGTACACCGTACTGCAAGGCAATAGAAGTGAGTACCGCGACAGAGTCCATCAGGCCAGAGACGGCCGTTCCTTCTTTGCTCATACGGAGAAAGACTTCTCCAGGGCTACCATCTTCATAAAACCCGACGTGAATATAACCTTCATGACCGCCAACGCTAAATTTGTGCGTAAGAGAAGACCGCGTGTCTGAGAGACGCTTCCTGATAGGACGGTCAACTGAAACATCAGCAGTACGACTCACAAGCGCATCATCGGTTTCACTCTCCGCATCTTGTTGGCTTCGGGTTGAAAGCGGTTGGCTCCCTTTGCTGCCGTCACGATAAACAGCGAGACATTTGACACCCCGTCGCCACGCTTCCACGTATAACGTCTTGATGTCATCTACTGCTATGTCGTGCGGAACGTTAACGGTTTTGGAGATAGCACCGGAAATAAAGGGTTGCACAGCCGCCATCATTTTTAACGGTCCCATGTGATTTATATAACGAGTTCCGTGCTTACCACATTGGACGGCACAATCGAAAACAGGGTAGTGCGTCGGTGAGAGATGCGGTGCACCTTCAACCGTACCTGTACCGCAGATGACTTCTTCGGCGATAGTAATTTCATCTTCACTAAATCCAATTACAGAGAGGAGCTTAAAACTCGGATCTGCCGCTTCCTCTTCGGTTATACCTAACCGTTCAAGACACCCTTCACCAAGAAAACCGGGGGCAAAGGCGAGATTTAGGTCGAACGAACTGGGTAACATCTCCGCAACGCGCGCGATATTTTCTTGTGTGAAACCTTTGCGTTTCAACGTATCCGGGTTGATATGCGGTGTTCCTTCAAAAGTGCCCGTTCCGACCAAGTACGTAATAATTGCCTCAGTTTGCTGGAGCGTGTAATCTAAGTTGTATAGGGCATCGCGAACGCTCTGGTTGACAATCTTCATGTACCCGCCCCCTGCCAACTTCTTGAATTTGACGAGAGCAAACTCCGGTTCAATCCCCGTTGTATCACAATCCATCAAGAAAGAGATTGTTCCCGTCGGTGCGATAACGCTAATCTGGGAATTCCGATACCCCCAACGTTCACCTTTTTCGAGACAGGCATCCCAATCCGCCTTTGCAGCATCCAAAAGTTCAGGTGGACATGCGGTCGGATCAATATTATAGGCAGTATCGCGGTGCATCCGCATAACGTCTAACATAGCGTCACTATTCTTCGCGTACCCAGCAAAAGGACCAACACTCCCGGCAATCTCAGCACTCGTCTGATATCCATGTCCACTCAGGATAGCAGTAATAGCACTTGCGTAAGCACAAGCTTGCGCGCTGTCATAAGGAATTCCCAAACGCATCAAGAGGGCACCTAAGTTAGCATAACCGAGTCCGAGCGGACGATATTCATGAGAACGTTGTGCTATATTTTCGGTGGGGTACGATGAGAGACCTACTATGATTTCCATGGCAGTCGCAAACACACGAACGGCGGCTCGGAACCCGTCAATGTCAAAGCTGTTATCTTCTCCCAAGAATTTGGCGAGATTAATACTGGCGAGATTGCAGGCGGAGTCGTCTAAGAAGAGGTATTCACTACATGGGTTGCTTGCATTAATCCTGCCAGTGTTTTTGCATGTATGCCACTTCTGAATCGTGCTGTCAAATTGGACACCCGGATCCGCGCATGCCCAAGCGGCGTAGGCAATCTTTTCCATCAGTGTTCTGGCATCATATTCATCAGCAACTTCACCACTTGTCCGATACGTAGTTTTCCAAGAATCTCCCTGTAGGTAGGCGTTCATGAAGTCATCTGGGATCCGTACAGAGTTGTTGCTGTTTTGTCCGCTGACAGTACTATACGCCTCACCGTTGAAATCGGATGGGTACCCTGCAGCGATGAGTGCCTTCGCTTTATTTTCTTCCCTGAGTTTCCAGTCAATATAGTCAACAATTTCCGGATGATCCATGTCAAGGATGACCATTTTGGCTGCCCGTCTGGTAGTACCGCCGGATTTGATACTGCCTGCCCAGCGATCAAAGCCTTCAAGGAACGAGAGGACACCGGAACTCTCACCGCCACCAGAGAGCAGTTCACCTTTGGCGCGAACCCTACTGAAATTAGAACCTGTACCACTGCCGTATTTAAATAGGCGGACCTCAGATCTCTGGAGTTCCAGCATGGAGTCCAGAGAATCATCAACGCTTTGAATGAAACAGGCGGAATTTTGTGGGTGTTCATACGCATTGGTAGTGACCTTGACTTTTTCTACGTCCTGGTCCCAATAGTAGTTTCCACCGCCTCCCTCAATATTATATTCATGCCACAAGCCGCAGTTAAACCAGACAGGCGAGTTGAAGGCACCACGTTGTGTAACGAGGATATGCGTCAATTCCATCTCAAACGTCTGTGCATCTTCGGGACTCGCGAAATAACCGCCGAATTCTTCGCCTGCACGTCGGAGCGTGCGCGCCACACGGGTAACCAATTGGCGAACGCTGTCCTCTGATTCTGATTCAGCGCCGGAAACTCCGGCTTTGCGAAAATATTTTGATGCCGCAATATCCGTTGCGAGTTGCGTCCAGTCCGCTGGTACTTCAACCTGCTCCTGTTTAAAGATGACATCACCCTTTTCACTGTAGATGACGGCATCGCGGCGGTCCCACTCCAACAAATCATAGGGATGAACGCCGGGCGTGGTAAAATAGGGCGTGAAAACGAGCCCTGCCCGATCGTCTCCGTTAGAATGTTTTGGAGAGGTTGCCTCTTCATCAACCCCTTTCGGATTATCAACTGTCATACTCATACCCCTATGGTTATCGGTGCACTGAAGAAAGTACCCGTGAAAACCGTTTTATGATAATGTGTGCTTGGAAGCACGTCTATAAATATTTCTGAATTATGATTAATTTTCTTTTAAAACAATTCGATGATAACGTTTCTTGCCAGCACGGAGAAGCAACGCATTCTCTTCAAGCAAACCAGTATCCACGACCATATCTATCGCACGGTACTGCTTTTCGTTGATATAGGCACCACCTTGTTGAATGAGCCGCCGCGCTTCGCTACGCGAACTTGCCAACCCGACTTCATGGAACAATGCCATGATTGGAATACCGCCGCCAAGCCGTTCCGAGGCGATAGCTGAAGTCGGCATTGCGACTTCATCAAGGTTGCCGCCACCAAACGCAGCACGTGATGCTGCTTGTGCTTTATCTGCCTCCGTCTTTCCGTGTGCCAGTTGTGTGACTTCGTACGCGAGGACCTCCTTTGCCTCGCGAATTGCTTCATCCTCCAAGTTGCCGAGTCGTCGGACCTCGCCCATCGGAAGGAATGTGAAATATGCTAAGAATCGCGAGACATCGCGATCATCTGTATTGATCCAGTATTGATAAAATTCGTAGGGTGATGTCCGTTCAGCATCAAGCCAGACTGCACCGCCCGCGGTTTTGCCCATCTTTGCCCCACTCGCTGTCGTGAACAGCGGAAAAGTGACCGCGTGAACCCGTTCACCTTCAATCCGGCGGACGAGATAAACACCGGCAAGAATATTGCCCCACTGGTCGTCCCCGCCAAGTTGGAGACAGCACCCATATTTCTGAAAAAGACACAAGTAGTCGTAGGCTTGGAGCAGCTGATAATTAAATTCAAGAAATGAGAGACCGAGTTCACGTTCAAGTCGTTGCCGATAGCCTTCTGCCTTAATCATCTCATTAACCCGAAAGTGTTTGCCAATATCGCGCAAAAAATCAATGTAGTTTACCGAAAGCAACCAGTCCGCATTGTTGAGGAATCTACCCGTTTCCGATGTCGCTTGCGAGTCCTCGCTATCTGCTATTCCGTTATCAAGCTTCAAGTAACGTTGCATCTGTGCAAGGATACCTTTGGCGTTGGCTGTAATTTGTTCCTGCGACAACATCGGGCGCATCTCGGTCTTGTCAGTCGGATCACCAATCATCGTTGTCCCACCGCCGATAATTGCAATCGGTTTATGTCCTGCGCGTTGCAAGTGTGCCATCGCCATTATGGGAACAAGACTCCCAACGTGCAGACTCGATGCTGTCGGATCAAAACCGACATAGTAGGTGACTCGCTCTTCAACTAACAGGTTGGCGATCTGCTCAGCGTTTGTAGTCTGTTTGATAAAACCCCGTTCGTTTAGGGTTTCAAAGACGTTGGGCATTTTTTATCCTGTTTCGGTTCATATTTTTGGGTTTTATTAAAGGAATTCGGTTGGCGCGGTTCCCATCTCAATATCGAAACCTGCAAACTTAACCCTATAGTGCACCGTTCGCAGCCCCAATACATAAGATATATGATAGGAATTTGATAGTAAATTTATGGTTGCAATCCAATGCAGAAATTTGGAAACGACACTATAGAAAAATTTTTGCTACATAGAATTATAATAGATTTTAATATCTCTTGCAAACAATTTTTTCCGAAATTTCCTATCTCAAAGATATTACACATTTTACCATAAATTTTATTTACAATGCAAAAACAGTCTTAAAACATATCAGAATTAGTGCCGGTTTCGATATCAAAATCAGCATTGCAAGTTGAACAAAATGTGCCTATTCCTCGTCATCTTCGGCATAAGAGTGTCCACTGAAAATTGCCCGGACCTGCTTCGCTGTCTTCGGACCTGAGAGTAGTTGACCAATTCGATCACCTTCCTCCGCAAGCAATGCCTTGACGTTCGTCAGTACCACCTCTAACTTGTCCCCAGGGAACTTGCACGCGCCATTTTCATCCATGTGGATTATTTCACCCGGTGCGACATCCATTCCCGCTATTGAGACTGGTACGTTGACAGCCTGAACCGCCATCGCCCCATGTCCGGGCGTGATGCCGCTTAATAGATACTGAAATTCCATCGGTCGGATTTCGTCAATATCGCGTGATGGACCGTTTGAAATCGCGCCTAAGCAACCGATTGATTTCATCGCTGCTGTCATGTTTCCACCTGCTAAACCGACCTTATTCGCGAATTCGGGTGGAAACTTCTGTTCAAATGCCAAGATTGTCGGTTGTTTGGAGGCACCTAACGCATCTATGACATCCATAAAGGAGAGTTCTGAGTAGTTGGGATCAGGTAAACCATAGACACACGTCACCGCATACCCAGCAACCGCGCCGAGTTCAGGGTACATACAACGGAGAGTCGTATCCGTATACCAATTCTCCGTCCATGGGTTGTAAAGTCCAAGGCAGAGGGGGCTTGTCGGATACGTAGCAACCACATTCGTAATCGAGGGTGTATCGTATTTCCGCAGTTCTGCCAACATTTCTTGTTCTGTTAATGCCATGAGAGAATTTCCCTTTTTGAATATTTGTACGCCGTACCGATGCGAGGTATAAGGACCCCGCTCTACAGTCCTTAGGGCAAAAGCGAGGCGTAGGAACCTCGCACTATGGGTAAAGAGATAGGTTTTAGACAGGCATTGTCCTACCGGCGTAAGCCCGTCCGATGCGTGCAGCTTCTTCGCCGCCACCGGTGATCCGCACACCAGCGTCAATGCTCGCCTCAATTGTATCAGGCGACGCACTTTCTAAAAATAGGATGCCCGCTACTTGGCAAGCGGCAAATACACGATCCCGGGCATCTTGCAATTCCTGTGGACGGGGGTTTGGCGGGTTTTTGTAGCCAAACGACATGCTCATGTCACCCGGTCCCCACTCGGCAAAAGCGATGCCGGGGACCTGCGCGGTGATCTCAACGTTTGCTAACGCCCGTTTATTTTCAAATTTGAGACCTAACAGGAGTTCACCATTTGGGTTCAGGGGCCACGGATCGGCGACATCAAGATATTCGTCAGCAGAAATGCCCCAGATGGGTGCGGCAGAACCTTGACCTGCTGAACCGCGTCTGCCGACATCCAACTGCGTACCAACGCCGATTGTTTGGAACGGGTACCGGCAGGCTTCAACAAACGCTTTGACCGCCTCTGGGGATTCGGCGTGACAAAGTAGAAGCCCATGCACACCGCGTGCAAGGAGCTGCCGCATCTGCCAACCGTTGGCACGAATTACGTCTGCACTGATGCCATCTACTGGCAATTCGACAATGACCGCCGGGGTCGTGTGTCCACTATTGGTCGGACCACCATCAACAAGACCGCGCATGAAACTATCCAATCCAGAGAGATCAAAACTCCCGTGCTCCATGCCGACGTTGATATAATCTGCCCAGGTTTTTGCCATCTCACGCCCCGCATCATAGTTCAGGTTCGCGCCTGTGTGACTGCCAGTGTAGAAGACAGGCAGGTCATCTTCCAGTAATTCAATCGCTTTATTAACGCGTTTTGGCATTACGGATTCTCCTTATTAATTTAACGTGCAAAATAAAAAATAGTTTCTATCACTTCTGACCTTGTTTTGGTGTAATAATTTAAATATTATATAGAAAACGCAACAATCTGTCAACAAATTTTTTTTAAAATTCGCGAGCGATGAAAACCGATAATTTTGAAATCCCTTGACAAATCCGTGGGTTTCATTTACGATAAAAAAAGCGGATTAGGAACGCAATTTTCTGTAAGGAGTCATCAACATCATGAAAGCATTTGTCACTAAACTATTACCAGATAAACGACGCGAAAAAACCGTTGTCACCGACTGGAAAGAACCCACACCACCTGTCCGAAACGAGGTGCTCTGCCAAGCCGTTTTTACAGGGCTTACCAACGGCACAGAACGGAATCAGATTATCGGTGGAAACTATTCAGCACCCGATGACCGGCTCCCAGCAGGCGGCGGGTACCAGAACGTCGGTAGAGTCATTGAGACAGGACCGGACGTAACGCAGCTTCAGGTCGGTGATCTCATCTATGCCAGCGTAGACCATGTTGAACGGTTCACTATCCCAGAGGATGGACTACTGCTGAAATTGCCTGAAGACATTGATCCCGGTGATGCCGCCCTTTTCGGTATCTCCGGTGTTGCGATGCACTGCTGCCGTCGCATTGACCCACGTATCGGCGAAAAAATACTTATCGTCGGACAGGGATGTATCGGTATGTTTGCAGCACAGATCGCTTACGCGATGGGGGCACGCGTCACAGTCTGCGATATTGAGGAATCCCGGTTGGAACAGATTCGCCAATTAGGTGTAGCAGAACAAGTTTTTAATACAAGTGGAGACGGCTGGAATGCACAGATTCAAGACGGGGCGTTTGACGCTGTCATGGACTTCGCAGGTGTTCCTGATATGGTCACGCCGATGATTCATGCTTGCAAAACCCGTGGACGACTCCTTTTAGTCGCCGGACGGTTTGAGGTCAACTACACTTTCAACGTCGGACAACATAAAGAGATTAGCATTCTACAGTGCAGCCATTTCACTCGTGATGATTTGGAAAACCTCTGCCGATTTTTGCGCCAAGACTCTGTCAAGATTGCACCGCTAATTCACCACCGCGTACACGTTGATGAAGCACCACAGATATACAGATGGCTCCGCGATGAACCGATGCGCCTGTTAGGCACCGTGTTCCAATGGGAATAACCTCGGATTTCGCTTTCCTATACAACCATAAACGCACAGTCTCTAATAACTCAGTGCAGTTGGAAACCGTACTATAGGTGTCAATTTAGGGTTCCCGTGGTCCCGTAGGTTGGGTAGAACGGCATTGAGAGGGCGGATGTCGGTGGTTCAAACACAGATCAAATCCAATAGGATGCCAGATACACGCAAGAACACAGTGAAACCCAACTTCATACCGTCAGAGTTGCTGGCACTTGAGAACAAAAGCGTTGGGTTTCACTCGGTATCTACTTGATGTGGCGTGTATAGAGAAAACATCGTTTTTCTATGACTTTTACGGTTTTGGTGGCATCCGTTCTACCCAACCTACGATGCGCCGAGGCAATTTTTCTTAAATTGACGCTTATGGTGCGGTTAGAAACCGTACCTACCACATTCGGTTTTGATCACCAACGCGGTTCCTTAGCGATTGAGTTAAGGTAACAGTGAAAATGCCCTTTCTCTTACTGAACACCCATAACTGAAAATTATCCAATCATCTTTTCTAAACCTCTCCGAAAATCTTAAATTAAAAAAAGTGCAACTTTTTTGAAACTCGTTTGTAGTAACGTTAACCTCAAAACGCGCGGAGTTGCAACATGACAGAAGATAAATTTCTTAAGTTTGTGCATAAACATAAGGCTCAGGTTTATCAGAACGCTCTCTATCTACTCAGAAATCGGGAAGATGCAGAAGATATAACGCAGGAGACATTCATCAAGGCGTGGGAATACCGTGCCAAATTACGACCAAAGACCGCGCGTGCGTGGTTACTGAAATGTACGCAGAATCTCTGTTTTAATCTGCTAAAGCGGCAGAAATTTCAGGAACCATTGACAGAAGGAGATGAGGCGGAACTCGAAACGCTAATGCATACACATTCCGCTCAATCAAACCCGTCGCCAGATGAGATTGTGATCCAACGGGAACTCAAGGAGTCGGTGCATTGTGCCATCAGCAAATTACCGCCAGACATGCGAGCGGTTATAATTATGCGTGAATTGGATGGTATGAGTTTCAAGGAGATCGCAGAAGTATTAGAAAAACCCGAAGGCAGTGTAAAATCAATAGCATTTCGTGCCCGAAAGAAGTTGCGGGAATTACTCCGTCCCTACTGGAGAAATGACAAATGACACACATTCCTATTCGTGAAGATTCATCTTGCACGGAAATTCAGGACAACTTAGAAGCCTATCTCGACAATGAATTGGATGCAGACACATACGCGACAGTAGCAGCACATGTCGCATCCTGTTCAACGTGTCAGGATGAAGTTCGCTTTGCGCAAGCAATTAGCGAAGCATTACATGAACTTCCGAAACCAGAACCACCGCCGAAAGTATTCAACGCGATTGCGGCTCACGTTCGCGCGCATCCGAACAAGGGACCTAAATGGTTACATCAGATATTCCAAATGTTCACGTTCTCGGATGATTTAACTTCGTCACTCGCTCGCGCGGGCGCGTTGGCGTGCTTCATCGGAATCGCCTTGTTTGGTACCTATCAGTATCAACAGCATCTGAAAGTGAAGCAAGTCTCACGCGATCTCTATTACGCGCTCGGTAAGTTGAATTATGCAGTGGAACGAACAGGGACCGTTGTTAGTGAAAAACTTCCCGATACGCGGATTAATGAGGCTTCAGGTCGCCCGCTTGTTCAGATTGAAAAAGCCTCGCGCAGTGCTTTGAAACAGAAAAACAATATTTCATCAGCAATTCACCGGAGTTTAGGTAGCCTTACTCAGGTCCGCGAAAATGTTCCAGATACAGAAAATCATCCACGTTCACACCAAAAAGGAGAAACCCCATGAGAAGATTCACCCTTACAGCCCTTTTAACAGGTATAGCCTTTTTAATAGTCTGCTGTTTCTTCACCAATGGGTACGCCTGGATCAACAAGGTAGCAGAGACAGTCCGGGGTAAAATAGAGGTGAATCTATCAGATGTCCCTGTCCCCAAAGTTGAAATTAACTTGGATAAGAGCCTCTTGAACCTCTTTATCAATTCCGGTGTCGCAAGCAATCCGAAACTCACTGGAGATAAACCGATAGATCCAGCAGAGTATGCTGAAATGCTAACAGGCGCCTCTATCCGGGTTTACGGGAAAGAAACGAAACATCTCAAAAAGATAATGGAACACTATCAAGGTATCCTTGAAGATGAAAAGTGGGAACATCTCGTCAAGGTCAAGGACAAATTCCACCTCAGTCTGTGCTATGCAGAGGAACCGGACATAGTGCACGGCATATTCCTTATGATTATTGATGACGAGCGATTGACTTTCGCGAACATTTATGGGGAAATTGATTTTCAGAAACTCGGCATTCTATTTGGACATCATCTTGAATCTGATTTGGAGTTGACCACATCCAAAATGTTTCACAATTGGAGAAATACCCCAAAACCCGAATGGTGGAAAGTAAAGTTTAACTCAGAGGAATCAGATGATGCACCGAAATCAGAAACCGAAACAACCGACCGATAATATAATAAGGAGTAGAACCATGAAACTGCAAAGGCATCCTGCGATGCTATTCACAATCTTATTTTCAGTCTTCTCGCTAATACTGATGCAGTCGACAGTCGCGCAACAGGACAAAACCGATAGAAAAGGACTTATCCTCTTTGATTTCCCGGAGCCTCTTGAGGCAAAAGTTGAGGTTAACTTAACCGCGAAACTCATCAATTTGGTTACCAAATCGATGAACGATGCGCCAGAAGTTGTTGAACTGATTCAGATGTTGGACGGCATCTATGTCCGCACCTATGATAGAGCGACTATTGATGAGAAGAAATTAGTTAACTATTTTCAAGACAGGCTCAAAACAGACAAGTGGGAGGTTCTCGTTAAAATCCAAGAAAGAAGCGAGACGGTCGAGATCAATCTACTGTTTGACGAGGACAAGGTTTACGGAATTTTCGCTATCATAATCCCGAAAAGGTCTGGAGAAGCCACCTTTGTCAACATCGTCGGGGAGATCGCGCCAGAACGCATTGAGGAATTGCTCGGGAATCTAAGCAATTTCGGTGCGATAGACATCGATTTTGGCGACAAATTGAAAGGGCAATGGAAACAGGAAGACACGCGAGAGAAAGCAACAGTCATGATTCTTGGCAGCACATTCTTCACAAATCCCAGAATCAATAGATTCAATACCAAAATGGACGATGTCCTTGCCCCTAAACGCCAACGCGAAATGGAACAACTGGTGACGCAAATTAAAGCGTTTGGTCCCACTAAGATAGCCGTTTATGCACCTGAAAGGTTTGATGCTGAGATTAACGCAAACTATCAAGGCTATCTAAAAGGCACCTACGAACTCACACGGAGACTGCAGGACCAGATCGGCTTTCCGTTAGCAAAACAGATGGGACACCCTAAACTTTACTGTGTTGCTGACTGGCCAGAACACAGACCGATTTTTGATGAAATTGATCGGGGTTTATTAGACTACGATACGTTTGCGGAGGAGCATAATCAGGAGCATTTCCTACCAAGCATCTCTTCAAGCGAAGAGAAAATTCGGCAGAGTACAGATGGCACACTCTGGGTTGAACGTAAAGGGTATGAACCTCTGATTGACATGTATATACGGATTAACGAGCCTGAAGGCAGACGCGCTGACCATCAAGGTTATCTGCGGACCGCACGCATTGGACTCAAAGACCAATACCCAGGTGCCAATTGGGTTTCACATTGGTGGTATGCTCATAATCTCAAGAATTTTGTGAATCTGACGCGAATCACAGAGTCTACCGATGATCGCATTCTGCTGATTATCGGTGCCGGGCACGTCTACCTGATTCAGCAGTTCCTTGAGGAATCGGGAGATTACATCGTTGAAAGCCCGCTGCAATACTTAAATCCAGCAGCAACGGATTGATAAATCCCCAAGTTTGCGATATATTATTTATGGAATTCACGTTACGAAAAGGAGATAAAAATGACAATAGCAATCTATCAACGAAAATAGGAACACTCTCACAAGAGGCAGATGCATGTCTCGTCGCAGATATAATTTGTGCTGCCGTTCGAGCGGCAGCAAAGACCTATTGTGATCATCCGGATACGCCCCGGTGGGCATGTATCCTTGCTGAAAATGCAGCAGAGACCGCTTGCGATTTCGCCCAGGAGTATCTTTGTGGTAGTTCTTCGTCATAAAGCTAAGATGGGCGGTTCCTCACCGCCCCCCTTAGGTAAAGAAAGAGGTGTTTCATGCCGAAAAAATCTATTGCTTTTCTTGTAGGCATCAGCTGTCTTATCTGTGTCGTAGGGCTCTTTCTAGTCTTTCGACGTGCCTCACCGCCCCCTGTGAAAAAATATGTTGGTTCCACGCACCCGGCAAACGTGCCCGCTGCTGCCTCAGAGACAGGGGAAAGCCCCAGGACGCCGGGAAAAAATATCACCGCTGTCAAAGAACTCTTGGACACACTCCCCGAAATAAGTGATGTCAATAAAAAAGAAACCTTGCGTTTTTTTGAAATACTCGGATCCGAAGAATACCAAGCATTTTTAGACACATACACGCAAGAACTGAAAAGCACATACGAACAGACCGGTCTGTTCTCTTTTCACTTTCAAGAGTACTTTGATTTTTTTACGAGCCAAGGCATGCCTGAAGCTGATTTCGAGGGCAGTATGATGGACATCTTTCAAGAGTACTTTCCCACCGGCACCCCCGAAGACTATGAAACCGAAATGGCCATCCGGTTCCAAGAGGTTTTCTTCGCAACCCCCGGTTCCCGCTCCGAAGTCCTTCTCGACAGCTTTTTAATGCTATCCGCGGAACCTGATTTCTCGGCGTGGTTATCTGGCAGTTTTAAAGGCGACATCGGTAAACAGGTACAGTGGCTCGAAGAACAAGCAGCGATAGCAACGGCTATTGAACACGCAGACATTCCAACCCATAGTTCCCCGACCGGAATGGAATTCGCGAAAGATGAGAGTATAGAACACCGCAACATAGATGTGGAGACAACTCGCCCTTCTGAAAACAAAAATCTGCAACAACTTCTTGAAACACTCGCACCGGGAACAGATGTCCCGACAGATTTTACGTCAGAACGCATCTCATCCATTTACGAGAAGCTCCATTTATACGGAACCTACGACGGACTGACATCTCTGTTGGATACCGACCCAGAAGGGGCCGCCTGGTTTTTGGAAAATTTTGATATTGATACCATCGAACGGTGGTTGTCGGAACCGATGACCGAAACGCAACCCCGTCCCCCGGAAGTTGAAGAACATTTGACACCGACAACGAAACGACAAGAGGTACCCCCATGGTTAGAAATACCCGAATAAAACAGAAGCACCCACGACTTCCAAAACGTTTTTTGTTTCTCTCGTGTCTACTCGTCTGTGTTTCGGCACTTTTTTTCAATACGACCCGCACCGCAGCCGCAATTGATGGGAACGCACGAAACTTCGATAAGAAACTCGGTGCCCATGTAAAACAGCAAAAACAGGCACTCGAAAAACACGCCACAGCCCCTTTCGACGCTATGCAACAAAGACTCTTGAAGCAACTCCTTGCCATAGAAGGTACGCTTGAGGAGGTGTTATCAACGCCGGAATACTTACGCTATTTCAATTTAGAAATAGACAGCGACTCGCTGACATCTACCCCGGCGGAGACAAAACGCCAGCAATACTTAGAGCACCTAAAAGCGGAAAGTCGCACGGATGTCGGAAACTATTCCACTGTCCTCGCCAAGATGCCGACCCCCAAACAGGGCAAAAAGGCACTGTTAACCTTCAGAGACCTTCTCCCTGAAAAACTCACAGATGAAGAACAGCAGGAGTGGCTGACATTATATTTCAAGATACGCAAAATATACACAGACCCCCACACCTTCATATTCATGTTGACCCCGCCTCTCTTGCGCGCGCAGACAGAGTTCGTGTATCGGCACACGGGAGACTGGAAAACACCAGCGGAGAAAAAAGTGATATTAGCCAAAATAAGCCGGCTGTCCATGCACTGTCGGGCACCCACTCGCATCGCGCGGGTCGCCACACAGGTGTATCATGATACTTGGCAGAAACACTTAAAACAATACGGGGCACGCGAAGGGTTACTGCGGAGTGCCATCGCAACCCCCTCCGAGTTCGCACTCACACGTTCGTTTTTTGAAAACACTGAAGCTTTCGAGAAATGGATCCAGACATCCCTGAAACCTTCTGATGAGCAGAAAAAGCAAATCAAAGAGACTTTGGAGAAATGGATCCAGACTCCTCCGAAAGATCAGAAAACGCAAAACAAGGACGGAGACACCTCAAAATGAAAATGGCGGCAATCGCGATCTGTGCGGTTCTCTTCGCACTCACCATTTACGTAGTCCAAAAAGACTTTCGCACTTCCGAAGCGGGAGTCGCACACACACCCGGCGTGCAAACCGTCCACTAAGATAGCCCTTGAACAGGATGAAAAAACGCATGGGGCTGAAATCCAAAGAAACTATCAAGGATATCTGAGAGGCACATACGAACTCAAGCGATGGGAAGGCAACCAGATCGGGTTCCGGTTAGCCAAACAGATGGGACATCCGAAGTTGTACGGTGTTGATTATTGGCCAGAGCAAAACCCCTTTTTTCCAGATGATTTTGACTCGGATTTGACGGATATTGACAAGTTCGCAAAGGAGCACAATCAAGAACACTTACTACCAAGCATAGAGGACTTGGCTGATCCGGACGCGAACATAATCCGCCAAGAGGAAGATGGTAGGGTCTGGATTGAACCTAAGAAATACGTCCCGATCATTGACATGTACATACAGCATAACGAACCCGAAGGTATACGTAACAACCATCAGTTATATCTGCGAAAAATAGCGCGGATTGGGTCAGGCGACCAATACCCCGGAGCGAATTGGGTTGCCCACGTTTGGTATGCTCGGAATCTCAAGGTTTTTGTGAATCTAACACGGATTACTGAATCTGCCGATGACCGGATTTTGCTAATTATTGGTGGCGGACATGTTTTCCTCGTTCAGCAGTTTCTTGAGGATTCAGGAGACTACATCGTTGAAAGTCCACTCAAATATCTAAAGACGGAGAAATCCAATTGATGAAACCAGAAAAAAATTATGTAATAGTGTTGCTCATCGCGCTATCGCTCATGTCAATTATAAACCTACAAACTCAGGCAGCTGAAAACGCACAAACTATCAAAAAAGAACTCCGCGCACTCAAAACCGAGCAGCCACCCACCATTGACGGTGTCCTCGACGATGCTTGCTGGCAAGATGCACCGCAAGCCACAGGTTTCATTGATGAACGCACCGAAAAACCAGCGAAGAACCAATCTGTCGGTCATCTCGTTTACACAGACAAAGCGATCTATGTCGGACTTCACCTCTATGATGATATACCCGACAAAATTGTCGCCCGTCAAACCAAAGACCAAACACGATTTCAGGGCGAAGACTGGGTGTCTTTCAGCCTCGATCCGTTCCACACACATCAATTTGCTGACAGAAACTTTTTTATGGCGAACGCGCTCGGCACCAAATTTGCGCATCTTGCCACCGGACGCGCCGAAAAAAGCGAATGGATCGGACTCTGGAAAACTGCCGCAAAGATTGTAGATGACGGATGGGTTGTAGAGATGGAAATCCCGTGGCAAATGCTGGATTACCCCGATACAAAAGAACCGATTCAGATGGGCATTAACATTGATAGGGGACAACAGCGAACCGGTGCCCGTACTTGGTGGAGCAACTTAGGTGTCAACGAATTTAAAGAGAACGATGGACACTGGGTCGGTGTCCTGCCACCGCCTCGGCAACGTGAGTTGAAGTTTCTCCCGTATCTCATTGGTGGGTACAGCGAACAGGAAGTAACAGACAGAGCGTATACTGCCCGCGCAGGCGCGGATCTCCGTTATGAGGTTACGCCACAGTTACGGCTCATCGGCACCGCCAATCCCGATTTTGATAATATCGAACAAGCCGTAGAAGGCATTGATTTTTCCTACGGTGAACGCTATGTACCTGATCGCCGTCCCTTCTTCTCTGAAGGGGGTAATGTCTATAACGTTGGGCAGCTTTTCCACTCGCGGCGGATAGAGGATATGGATGGAGGGCTTAAACTCTTTGGAAAACTTGGGAAAAACACCTCAGTTGGCACCTTAGGTACGTACCATAAAAACAACCAGAACTTTATCCTGAGTGCCTCCCAATCCCTTACAGCGACATCTAACATTAGTGCCGCGTTCTTATCACACCACAAACAAGGTAATCCATTGAACAACGTCGGTCATGTATCAGGTAATGCGCGACGCGGAAGATTTTCAGTATTCGGTGATCTGACCCAAACTTGGACGGATGCGTCAGATGGAAGAGGAGGGATCGTTGGTTTGAGGTACAACGGCCGCCTCATTCAAGCGACTTCAAGAGCTTTTTTTACAGATCCGGATTTTGTCAATAATCTTGGCTATCATCCGTTCACAGGCTACCGCGGCATCAACTTCACCTCCATGTTCAAAAACGAGTGGCGTGAAGGGATTGTCCGCAGTCTTATGCTCTTTGTCCATACTGACGCTTCAAACACCTATGAAGGTGAAGTTTTCAGCCGCGACATCAGGCTCTATTCAGAACTCGTGACACATAGCGACTATTCAGCTTCTGCTTTCTGGGACGGTGGTCAATTTAAAGAATTCTCAGACTCTGTGTTCAGCGTCAGTTTGGGAACTCGTGCCACGGACCGTTTCAACAATTTCAGTGTCGACTATGCCTGGGGTGAACAGGCGGGTGAGCCAATTTATCGTATCAGCGGAAATCTGAATCTGCGTGCTTACGGTTTCACTGCTGGATTGACCTCCCAAATCCAATGGCATTTTGAGAGACGCTATCAACAGATCTTAACTCTCACCTATGATTTCAGTCCCGCGTTAAGCCTCGGTAGTCGTTTAATCTGGCAAGTAGAAGGACTTAATATCTATTTCGCATTACGCCGCTCTGGATATGCTGGCACCGACTTCTTCATCATCCTCGGCGATCCAAACGCCTTGGAATTCAAACAGCGGTTGGTGGCGAAGGTGATTCGGGCATTTTAGATTTATTCACTATAGGACTTACGCAAACAGGCGATAAAGGGTTTCCTTACTACCAACAGATATACCTTGGAAGGACGTGTGTTTTTCAAAGGCTTCCGTGTAGTTCGTAGTCTCGCAATTCTGCGGCGTACCCGCCCAAATGCGACGTGCATTATTACGATTTGCGTAAGTCCTCACCTACAATCTGTGCTTCCTCCCAGAATTATGCACCTTTTTTCTCTTGTTTCGCGTCACTATAATGAAGTGAGAATTGATAAGGTGTCTCTTCGCGATTTGTAAGTCCACCCATCTATCCACAAAACATGGAAATTGTATAAGCTTCCTTGATGAAAGTAGTTTTTCTGGAGATGTCAGACGATGAGAAACAATGATGTCGCATTGATTCAACGCATCCTTGCCGGTGATGAGAGTGCCTTTGCAAGTTTGGTGCGGAAATACCAGAAGCAGATCCATGCATACGCATGGCGGAAAACACGGGATTTTCAGATTGCCGAGGATATTACACAGGAAACCTTCCTGCAAGTTTATCAGAAACTGGGAACTTTAGAAGATCCAACGCTGTTCCTGAAATGGCTTTATGCGATTGTGAATCACCTCTGCATCGCATGGTTCCGAAAAAACCAAGTACATGCCGAATCGTTCAAAGAAACCCATATCTGGGAAATTGAGACAGAGGCATATTCCCGATACGTCGCAGCAGAACATGCTAAAATGACTGCTGAGACCCAACGCGATCTGGTCGAAAACCTGCTTGCGAAGTTGAAGGAAAAAGACCGAGAGGTCATCACACTCCACTACTTTGAGGATATGACATCTTCAGAGATCAGCAAGTTTTTGGGCGTATCAGAAAACACGATCAAGAGTCGCCTTCGCCGTGCCCGGCAGCGATTAAAAAAATATGAATTCATGATTCAAGAGGCATTAGACATCACAATTGAAAGTGAACATCGCTTCCACAAACATTTAAACGGAGGTTTCGGGATGAAATTAACCTTTGAAAGAGACGACTTTTTGTCGTCCTTACAAGTGCTGCAAGGTGTCGTGGGGCGGCGGAATACCGTGCCAGCTCTCTCAAACGTTCTCATCCACGCGGAGGGGAGCACAATTGAGTGTATGGCGACAGATATGGAAATCAGCATCAGAATGAAAGTTGAAGGGACAGTCAGGGAAGAGGGGGCAATCACTGTCCCGGCCCAAAAACTGGAAGATATCGTTAAAGGGTGCCCCGCTGAGAAATCGATAGATTTGGCAACAACGACAGACGGCCGGGTTGAAATCGCTGGTGGCGATGACGTTTACAAAATCGTCGAACTTGCCGATGAAGAATTCCCACAACTCCCTTCCGTTGATGAAGGAGCATTCACTATTGACGGAGAAACCCTGCGGTCGGTCCTCCACAAAACTAAATTTGCCGCTGCGATAGAGGATAGACGCAACTTCCTAAATGGGCTCTATTTTAACCTTCTTGAGGACAGAACCGAAGTCGTTGCAACCGATGCAATCCAGCTTGCACTCGTACATTGTGAACCGCTCCAATTGTCTGAGGATAGAGACGGATTTATCGTACCGCTCAAAGCGATCAAAGAAATTGAGCGAACCTTTGCCAACGCTCCAGAGATAAGAATCTCCCGCATTGAGAACCAAATTCTCTTTGCAGATGAGTACACCACGTTGACGACGCGACTGATAGATAGTGAATATCCAGAGTATGATAGAATTATTCCAGAATCTTTTGTGGGGCGTGTCGTTGTGCCGAAAGCACCTATGGTGCATGCGACGCGTGAAATTTTTTCGCGCGCAAATCCGAAAAACGCTCTGGTCTGTTTAGAAGTAGATGAACAACAGCTTCGGATTTCGGCGAAAACTTCTGAGACAGATGAAATACATGAAACATTAGTAGTGGAGTCCAGCACGGGGAGTGTCCGTATCGGTCTTAATGCTCTGATGCTAATAGAGACACTTACACACATTGAAACGGAGTCTGTGTCCCTGGAGTTTTCGGGTGCGTTGAACCCTGTCGCTGTTAAACCTATTGGTAAGGACGGACATATCTGCCTCATCATGCCGATGCGCTTGGAATCCTAAGCATCTCATTTTGAAAAGGGAAATTACAATGCTCCGCGAAATCGCGTTACAAAAACGAGAGCAAATGATCCACGATGGTTTTTGTGTCATAGACAACATTCTCACAGAGGAGTTCCTGCAGGAACTCCGTGACGAATTGGAACGACTTATCGCTAATTATGTGCAACCAGACCATACCAGATATCACGGGCATCATATACAAGTTACAGGTGAAGACAATACGCTTATTCAGAAACTATTAGAATGGCACCCTACCCTCAATGCGTTAGAAGAAATGGGGTTTGGTGATTTCACAGTCGCCAGAGGCATCACTATTCTAACCAAAGATCCAGGAGCACCTCCACTCTATTGGCATCAAGATTGGTACTTTTGGAATGATCCAATTAGCTGTGCGCCTTGGCCTCAAGATATCTTTATGAAGTATTATCTTACTGATACAACACTAGAAAACGGCTGTTTAAAGGTTATTCCGAGCACACATCGCAAGCGCATTGATTTACACGATAAACTTCTCTATGCAAGCAAACAAGGTAATATTTTACAGCCAGGATCAGAATCTAAGAAAAAATATTCTGTGATGTTCAGTGACCATCCAGACCAGGTGGATGTTTGTGTGAAAGCAGGTTCATTAGTGATGCGAGACGCACGCCTTCTGCATTCGGTGCGAAAAAACCATACGGACAGACGACGCACAATGCTTCTCGTATGGATTAGGCGTCCAAACACTATTCCAGACTATTAGGATGACGAAATCCCAGAACCCGTTTTGAATCGAGATGAAAACGAGGACTATCCGAGTTCACAGATCCCCAATGAATTTTTAAAAGGCAACGAAAACCTGTGAAATCACCGGACCGTAAGTCTCACAGTTGTTTTAGAGTCCCAAGGCAGTTATAGTCCTACGGTGCGGAAAGCAGAAAACACGCAATGAAACCGACAATCATGATTTTTGGCACCGATCACTTGGCGAATAATGGGTAGCGTTTCGAGCAGACAAGATGTTGAAGGTGTCGAAAATGGAACAGAATTTAGGAAGTGGTAAAATCGCTGTCCGCTTGTTGGGCTCTCTCAAACCGTATTGGGGGTTAGCACTTTTGTGCCTGATCTTCTATGGCGGTTCCCGGGTGCTCTTCGTTTTCACCCCATGGGTGGAAGGACAATTTCTGGATCGCGTCTTTGGTGAGAAAGATGCCGACTATCTACTCGTCCTTGTGGGCTTGTGGTTAGGGATTGCCCTTGCGACTTATCTCACAAGTCTCGGAACGGCGTATTTTTTGGCCAAGGTTACAGGTCAAACCCGCCGTGATATGCAACTGCAAGTCTACCAACATCTGCGCTTTCTGCCGTGCCGTTTCTACGATGACCACACAACGGGACAGATTATGGCTTACATCAACACGGATACAACGTCCGCCGCTGAAGGGATTTTGGCAAGCGGATGGATTGTCGCCGGCGGCGTTGAATATGCCATTACCTTGGCTGTTGTGTTCTGGGTGAATCCATGGTTGGGGCTTTTTAGTATTCCGTTTACGCTCGCTGTGGTTTATCTTCCCGTTCTTTTCCGAAGACCTGTGCAAAACGCTTCAAAACAGGTCTTACAGGAAAGAGAAAGTATTTCGTCACGGCTTCAAGAGGGGATTGCGGGATCGCGAGAGATTAAATCACTCGGGCATGAAATGCGAGACATGGGACTCATCGGCCGTTCATTAGACACCCTTGTCCGTGCAGAAGTCCGTCAAGGGTTAGTCGGGGCCTTGACAGCACTTGGTCCCCTTGCCTCTTGGTTGGGCAATCCACTTTTCTTTCTCATCGGCGGGAAAATGGTGATCGACGGAGACATCAGCGTCGGTTTTTTTTGGATGGCAACCCGTTATTTGAATCTGCTCACCGTTCCCCTATATCGATGCCAAAATGAATATCAAAAACTCCTCCGAGCCGGGGAAGGGGCAAAACGTGTGTTTGCTTTCTTAGACGAAAACCGAACCGAACCGACAGAGGGTATTGAGGCTGTCAGCTTGCGTGGGAAAGTCAGGTTTGAAACTGTCAACTTCGGTTATAATGAGACGGAGCTCGTCTTAGAGAACGTTACCTTTGATGTGCAGCCGGGCCAACTGGTTGCGCTCGTGGGTCCAAGCGGTGCCGGGAAAAGCACAATCTTCAACCTCATTCCGCGTTTCTACGAACCGACCCAAGGACGTATCTATGTTGATGAGCACGATATAGCCACACTCAAACTCAGTGCCTTACGTGCACAGATCGGCACGGTGTTCCAAGACCCTTTTCTCTTTTCGGGTTCCATCGCGGAAAATATCCGAATGGGTGCACGCCACCCAGAGAGGGTGAAAAACGAGGACATTGTTGCCGCTGCCACTGCCGCAAATGCCCACGGCTTTATCACACAACTCACAAACAACTACGCCACAGAAATAGGGGAACGAGGCATCAAGCTCTCCGGCGGCGAACGCCAACGGATTGCTATCGCACGTGTCCTGCTTCGGGATCCGAAATTGCTACTTCTTGATGAAGCCACTTCCGCACTGGATTCGGAGACAGAGAAGGTTGTCACGGAGGCGTTGGAACGGTTGATGAAGGGACGGACTTCGTTTGTGATCGCGCACCGATTGTCTACTGTGCTGAATGCTGATGTGATACTTGCTACGGAAAACGGCAGAGTTGTGGAACAAGGCACGCATCAGGAGTTGCTTGCACGCGGGGGACTCTATGCCCGATTGTATCACTTACAATTTTCGGACCCCCCTGGCTATTCAAAAGAGCAATAACCGGTTCATCGTTGTAAAGTCCTTCGGTGTCGATACACGAATTTCTCAAAATATTTTCAACTTTCGATCCCCGAACATGTGCGTTCGGTCCGTTTTGATGAAAAAGATGAACTGCCTTCGTCAGTGCCCTTTTAAATTACGGAACTCGCGCCCAGGGACGGGCGCGACATTGAACAACAATTTCTGTTTTTTATCTAATACCAAATTAACATGATTAGAAGTCTTTTGATCAAGTCAGCATTGCGAGGCACAGGGACCTCGCGCTACAAATGGGGTTAATTTGGTATAAATTCTCAACAGATTGTATTTTTTTAAACCAACCCCCGAAGAATCCCACTCATTAAGTTAAAATCAAATTGAGGACTGTCTATGCAATCGGATCTATCAAAGCACACTGATTTGAAAGATGAAGAACTCATCCAACTTGTACAAGTCGGCGATGAGTCAGCATTTACAGAACTGATGTCGCGCTACAGTCCTCGCGTCTGGAAAGTGGTTGTCGCAAATTCGAGGCAACGCCGGGACGCTGAAGAAATTCTCATGGACATCTGGCGGGCTGTTTGGGAAAACATCAGCGGACTACGGAACGTTGAAAGTTTTGGTGGATGGCTGCAGCGAATCGCTTACAACGCTTGCACCAGATACTACGCATCTATCCATAATTCAAGGAGTGAAATTCCGCAACACTACGCCGACCTCACCGATTATATTGATCAGGACGCAGTTGCACGTTTTCGGGAAGCAGAACTGCATAACGATGTGAGAGAAGCAGTGTATCACCTTCCCGATAAAGTACGTAACGTTGCGGTATTATACTACTTAGAATTGTGGAGTATCAAGGAAATCCACGTTGAACTCGGATTAGCGATAGGCACAATCAAGACCAAACTACGACAGACACGTGAACTCCTACACAAGGAGTTCGGTGTCAAACTCATAAGAGGGAGAGCCATGTCATTTAAACAAGATGAATCCAAGCATTGTCGAGCCAAAATCAAGGCTGTCGGAGTCGGTTCAGCCGGAGGCAACGCTGTCAAACGGATGATAGAAGCCGGTTTGACAGATATTGGATTTTACGTCGTGAACACAGATCAGCAAGCACTTGACAAACACAAGGACGCAACACCAGTACAGATTGGTGTTAATCTCACGCAGGGGAAAGGTTCCGGAGCGAATCCAGAGATAGGCAAAAAGGCTGCGGAGGAGGACCGAGAAAAACTCCGTGCCATCGTTGCAGACGCAGACCTTGTCTTTGTCATTGCTGGAATGGGTGGCGGAACCGGAGCAGGAGCCGCACCGCTAATCGCATCCCTCGCTCGGGAACAGGGAGCTTTAGCAGTAGGTGTTGTGACACATCCATTCAATTTTGAAGGTCAACGTCGCGCCGAACAAGCGGAACAGGGATTACAAGAGCTTCGAGGAAATGCTGATTCCGTTGTTGTGGTACCGAACCAGCGGCTGCTTGAAGGGATGGATTGGTCATTAAAAATACGGGAAGCGTTTCGCCTCAGCGATGAGATGCTGCTCCGCGGAGTCGAAAGCATCACGGAATTTCATGTCAGCATCGTGCGTAGTGCCACTTAGTTTTCTTATTCGGTGTGGGAAAAACACTCTTCACTATCTTTTTAAGAGTCCTTGTCTCTATAAAAGTAAGTGAATGATGAAGATTAAGAAACCACTTCTTAATCTTCATCAAATTATAGTGTTTGCCTGTATAAAATACCACATACGGAGGAAACTAATTGATGAGATCGTCGAAATTTACGACAGCAGAGAATTACACTGCGCAGAAACGCGCTGCAAATAGACAAACAAGACAGAAAACTTACCCGATAGTTCTGCTCATTGCATTATCGTTTATGTTACTCACAAACGGACAAACTTGGGCAGATGAAAACATGCAGACTGTAAAAAAAGAACTCCCGGCACTCAAAACCGAGCAGCCACCCACCATTGACGGTGTCCTTGACGATGCTTGCTGGCAAGACGCCCCGCAGGCTACTGGCTTCACCGATGAACGCACCGAAAAACCAGCGAAGAATCAATCTGTCGCTCGGCTCGTCTATACAGACACAGCCATCTACGTCGGACTCCACCTCTATGACGATATGCCCGACAAAATTGTTGCCCGCCAAACCAAAGATCAGACCCGAATCCGCGGAGAAGACTCGGTTTCCTTCAGTCTCGACCCGTTTCACACACACCAATTTTCCGACAGGAATTTCTTCATCGTAAATCCACTCGGCACGAAATTCGCGCACCTCGCCACCGGACGCGCGGAGAAAAGCGAATGGATCGGACTCTGGAAGGCTGCTGCACAGATTGTGGAAGATGGCTGGATTGTAGAGATGGAAATTCCTTGGCAGATGTTGGATTATCCCGACACAACTAAACCGGTGCGGATGGGTATCAACGTTGACAGGCTACAGCAACGCACCGGTGAACGTTCTTGGTGGTGTAATCTTGGCGTTCAAGAATTTCGGGAAAACGACGGACATTGGATTGATGTGCTACCGCCGCCTCGCAAGCGGGAACTCAAGTTGCTACCCTATCTGATTGGTGGCATCAGTGAAACGGAAACTTCTGTAGGAGCGATCTCTGAATCGCGAAGGGAATACACTGCCCGCGCGGGAGCGGACATCCGCTATGAGGTTACCCCGCAACTACGGCTCATCGGCACTGCCAATCCAGACTTTGAGAACATCGAACAGGCAGTGGAAGGTATTGACTTCTCCTATGGGGAACGATACGTGCCCGATCGCCGCCCCTTCTTTTCGGAAGGCGGCAATGTCTATCGCCTCGGTCGCTTGTTCCATTCGCGACGGATAACAGATATGGACGGAGGGCTTAAGCTCTTTGGGAAAATTGGGAAAAACACCTCCATAGGTACCTTAGGAACGTATCATCGCAATAACCAAAATATTATTCTTCAAGCCACGCAATCGCTAACAGCAACATCCAATATCAGCGCGGCGTTCCTCTCGCATCATCTCCATGAGATTGAAGTGAACAATGTAGGTTATCTTTCTGGAGATGTACGCCACGGTAAATTTTCAGTGGGTTCCCGTCTCGTCCAAAGTTGGGTAGGCGCATCAGATGCAAGGAGAGGGTTCGTCAGTTTGGGCTACAACGGTTCACTCTTCCAACCCTACCTGTCCGCATTTTTTGTGGATCCGGATTTCGTCAATAGACTCGGTTACCGTCCGTTTACCGGCTACCGCGGCGTAGGTTTGGGTAGTTTCATCAAAAACGAATGGCGTGAAGGATTCTTCCGCAGAGCATCCGTTTCTGTCGAAAGCCAAGTCTCTAATACTTATGAAGGTGAGGTCTTCCGGCGTGATCTGTCCATATCCTCACTTATCCTAACGCATAGCGACTATGCACTCGCCGCTGGCTGGAGGGGCGGGCAATTTGAAGAATTCAGCGATAGTGTTTTCAGCATTGGATTCCGTGTGCGCGCTTCTGACAGGTTCAATAATGTTGGTATTACCTACAATTGGGGTGAACAGGCAGGTGAGAAGATTCATCGCATCAGCGGAAACCTCAACCTCCGCGCCTACGACTTCACTGTTGGATTAACTTCCCAAATCCAGTGGCATTTTGAGAGGCATTACCAACAGATTCTAACTCTCGCATACGATTTTAGTCCCGCTCTAAGTCTTGGCAGTCGGTTAATCTGGCAAGCGGACGGGGTTAATATTTACTTCGCACTGCGCCGCTCGGGTTATGCTGGCACCGACTTTTTCATCATCCTCGGCGACCCAAACGTCTCGGAATTCAAACAACGTTTGGTGGCAAAGGTAATTCGCTCCTTTTAAATTTTCACCTATATCCGTGCGTTGCGTGTAAACGGTTCAATTGTATTCTCCTGAATCTTATGGTATAATATATCCTGTTGCTTAACGAGGCGTTTGTTTCTAACACCGTTGAGTCCTTGTAACAACTGTAGACAAATAGTCCATTATACCTTAAATATTCAGGAGACTATCTTATGCGAAATCTGTGGGGACCATACAAGCTTATGTTGGCTCTACTCATATTCGTTTCCTTTTGCACAGCATCACAAAAAACGCAAGCCGAAAAGGATATACAAATGGAAAAAAATCGGATCCAGATTTACCAAGCAAACCTACGTTACTGGCAGTATAAAGGTGAACCAGTTCTACTAATCGGCGGTTCAGTCGAGGACAATCTTTTTCAGATTCCAAATCTCAAAGCACATCTTGAACTGTTGAAATCGGTCGGTGGCAACTATGTACGGTCCACAATGAGTTGGGTCGATGAAGGCGATGTACCGCCCTTCAAAAAAGTTGGTGATCACTACGATTTAAATCAATGGAACGATGAGTTTTGGAACCGTTTTCGGAACTTCATCACGTGGACCCACGAGATGGATATTATCGTCCAGATTGAGGTGTGGGCAACCTTCAACTATTACCGCGAGCCTTGGGATCTCAATCCTTTCAATCCGAAAAATAACAGCAATTACACTGTAGAAGAAACGGGGTTACCTACTGCTGTTAACAGCCATCCCGTTGCAACCAAGAACAACTTTTTCTGGTCTGTACCGAAAGAACGCAATCAGGAAATTGTCTTGAAATATCAGGAGAAATTTGTGGATAAACTGCTCGCCGAGACGCTTCCGTACGGGCATGTACTCTACTGCATGGACAACGAGACCGCCGTCACAGCTGCATGGGGTGAATACTGGGCAACGTATATCCAAAAGCAGGCAGCGGCAGCTGGACGCGCCGTTGAAACTACGGAGATGTGGGATCCGTGGGATTTATCCGATGAAAAGCATAAAGCGACGTTTGACCATCCCGAAACCTATTCGTTTTGTGATATATCACAGAATAACCATCAGAAACGGCAGCGGCATTGGGATAACGCCCAGAAAATTCGGGCAAATCTCTCACCGATCCGTCCGATTAATAATATTAAGATTTACGGTGCTGATGGCGGACGATTCGGCAGTACGCGAGATGGGTTGGAGCGGTTTTGGCGAAATATCTTCGGTGGATTTGCGTCAGCTCGGTTTCACCGTCCCGATAGTGGCGTTGGTTTGAGTAAAACGGCACAAGCACACCTCAAAAGCATGCGAACCATCACAGATGAGATGGACATTTTTACGTGCGAACCTCACAATGATTTGCTTTCCAACAGGGCAGATAACGGTGCGTATACCATCGCAAATCCGAGACGGGAATACGCTGTCTACTTTCCGAATGGCGGCTCGGTTGATATCAACCTGAGTGTTGATGGAAAGACAGATTCCAAAATGGTAACAGTCAGATGGCTAAATATCGCTAAAAGCGAATGGACACAGCAAGAGGAAATCCCCTTCAGCGATAGTATAACATTATCTGCGCCGACCGAAACGCATTGGGCAGTCTTGATTCAATCAAAATGAAGTTCAACAAAATTGTAGAGTTTCACGTTGTTCAATCTATAGGTGTCAATTTAGAGTGTGCTATATTCAATTAACATGTAAACCGATTACGCGGATTAGCCGTAGGTTGGGTTTAGCTACTCAGCCCAACTTACGGATACATCAGCACAAAAAACAAAGCCTAAAAGAGATACAGAAATGGAAAAGAGCCGTATCCAAATTTATGCAGAAAATCCGCGTTATTGGCAGTATAAAGGTAAGCCGATTTTACTAATCGGTGGTTCAGTTGAGGACAATCTATTTCAGATACCGAATCTCAAAGCGCATCTTGAACTGTTGAAGTCGGTTGGTGGTAACTATGTTCGGTCTACAATGGGTTGGGTTGATGACGGCGATGTGCCACCCTTTGAAAAGATTGGTGACCTATACGATTTAAATCAGTGGAACGACGAATTTTGGAACCGTTTTTGGAACTTCATCACGTGGACACACAAGATGGATATTATCGTCCAAATCGAGGTCTGGGCGACTTTCAACTACTACCGTGAGCCTTGGGATGTCAATCCTTTCAATCCAAAAAATAATAGCAATTACACTTCAGAAGAGACAGGGTTACCCACTGTCGTGAAAAGCCACCCTGTTGCAACGGAGAACAACTTTTTCTGGTCTGTGCCGAAAAAACGCAATCAGGAAATTGTCTTGAAATATCAGGAGAAATTTGTGGATAAACTTCTCTCTGAGACACTACAGTATGGACATATACTCTACTGCATGGACAATGAGACTGAAGTCACACCCGCATGGGGCGAATACTGGGCAAAATATATCCAGAAGCAGGCAGCGGTAGCTGGGCGTGTCGTTGAAACGACTGAGATGTGGAATCCGTGGGAACTGTCTAATAAGAAACATCGAGCGACGAGCGATCATCCTGAAATTTACTCGTTTTGTGATATATCACAGAATAATACGCAGAAGCGACAGACGCATTGGGATAATGCCCAGAAATATCGGGCAGAACTCTCACCGATCCGTCCCATCAATAATATTAAGATTTACGGTGCTGATGGCGGGCGATACGGGAATACACAAGATGGATTAGAACGCTTTTGGCGAAATATCTTTGGCGGATTCGCATCAGCACGGTTCCACCGTCCAGACAGTGGACTCGGTTTGAATGAAACGGCACAAGCACACATCAAGAGTATGCGAACCCTCACGGACAAAATGGACATTTTTACGTGCGAACCCCATAATGACTTACTTTCCAACAGAGCAGATAACGGTGCGTATACCATCGCAAATCCGGGACAGGAATATGCTGTCTACTTCCCGAATGGCGGCTCGGTCGATATCAACCTGAGTACTGGCGAAAAGAAAGATACCAAAACGGTAACAATAAGATGGATAGATATAGGTAAAAGCGAATGGACGCAGGAAGAGGAAGTTCCGTTTAACGATAGCATAACACTGTCTGCGCCGACTGAAGATCATTGGGCAGTCTTGATTCAATCAAGATGAAGTCTAAGCAAAATTGTTGGGCGAAGTGACTAACTTCGTTTATATTATAAAGTCAGGGCTTACGCAAATGTTATTCAAAAGAAAACGTACGCTTGGGATTCTGTGAGCAAAACCTTGAAAAAAGGGGTCGCCGAGGCACGGGGACCTCGGCGAACAGTCGCTTTCTGCGTAAGTCCTAAAAGTATCAAAAACGGAGGGATATGGAAATCCATTTATAGGTAGGCGAGGCGACCTTGCTACTACCGAGATAACCATAATCCCTCTAATCCCATCCGCGATCCGCACAATTATCCTGCAAACGCCTAATTCAGAAAATATTCCATTTTTTTTGCATTCTCCACAATCTTGTGATATAATATATAGCGTTGCTTAACGAGGAAATCGGCATCTAACACTACTTTCATTTTTGGGAGCAACCGTCATGTTTAAACGTCGGCTGAATCAATTCAAACATGAAAACATAGGGATGTTCGACCTCGCTTCAATCGGGATAACGCTTGCGCTCGCGATTTTTATCGGCTATTTCGGGGGTAAGTGGATCGGTGGAAAATTAGGCAACGCAGCAGTTGGATCATACATCGGTTTTGGAATGGGGGTTGCCGCTGGATTCATGGAAATGTTTCGTTCGGTGGCACGCTGGAACCGACGGCTTGAACGTCTGGAAAAACAGCGTCGCTCGACTTCCGAACAAGCACAAAACACTGAAAAAGCACAAGACACTGAAAAAGGATAACATTCGAGAGCAGGAGATTTTGGCACCCGGAATCCGCCATTATTTTGACAAAGGAGTCACTTAGATGGGGCCTGTTTTGGAATTTGGTGATCGATTCATCCGCCAAGTCTACGTCTTGACGATCTGCCTCACCGTAGTTGTTGGTACAGTCCTGTTAGGATTCAAACGTCCCGCACTCCCAAGTTTCCTGGTCGGTAGTGCCATCAGTCTCAGTCTATTCTGGTCGATCGAATTTATGGTTCGGCGACTCATCCGGCCCGGGAAAACTCAAAAAACAAAATACTTACTCGGATTTATCGCGCTCGGTAAATACACAGTGCTCGGCGGGCTACTCTATTTCCTGTTTAAAATGGAGTGGATGAATATATATGCGTTCGCTGGGGGGATTGTTTTAGTACAAGGTGCCATCATTATCAAAGCAATCGGCTTGATGGTGACTATCTATTCAAATAAGGATCCCAATCAGTCTTGAGGTAAAACTCGCAACTTGACCTCAAATTGGGAGGGACCGGACACCATCCCCACATTTAAGAGACACTATCACAAACATGAAAAAACTATCGTTTATCTGCTTGGTTGTCGGATTCAGTTTGGCAACAGTAGTTGGGAGTTTCGCAGCAGAGGATGCCTCGTCAACGGAGCACCCCTCCGAATCAACGGAACACCTCTCCGATGACCACGGTCACCGCACTTGGCTCTACCCGATTTCACGGATGTTACCTGATGATATTATTCCAGAACCCGGTAGGTGGCATCAACCAGACCTGATTCCAAATACATATTTTGCGGTTATCGTCTTAGTGCTGTTTTTCATTTTCGTAACCCGGAAGTTGAAGCGACTTCCCGAGGGCAAAGGGCAAACGCTTTTAGAATTGTTTGTCGGCGGCATCATTGATTTTTTCGGTGGCATCTTAGGCGACCACGGCAAAAAGTATGTGCCGTTCGTTGGTTCGTTCTTCATCTTCATCCTCTCCCTGAACTACCTCGGGCTCATCCCGGGTTTCCAATCTCCAACAGCAGATCTAAATACGACGCTTGCACTCGGCATAACCGCTGTGCTTGGCGTTCAAATTATTGCTATTAAAGAATTAGGGATAGGCGGCTATCTCAAGCACCTTATGGGTAACCCACCGTGGTTGGGCGTTTTGATGTTCCCGCTTGAAGTTATCGCGCAGTTATCTCGCGCCGGTTCGCTGGCTGTTCGGCTTTTCGGCAACATCTTTGGTGAAGAATCGGTGATCGTTGAACTCACAAAGTTGGGACTCATCGTGCTGATCGCTGGTACTATACCCATCATTCCAGTCCAAGTACCGATGCTATTCTTTGGACTATTCGGTGGTTTTCTGCAAGCGTTCGTTTTCACCATCTTAACATCTATCTACATCGTACTGTTCATTGAACACGACGAAGAAGCGCATGAAGCGCATCATTAATTCTGTGGGACAAGTGACAACTTGCCCTATCTGTCCAAGGAGGACATTTCATGATTTATTTAGCAGTGTTGGCGTTTGGTGTAACGTTAGGTTTGCCAATTGCCGTCATTTTCGCCTCAAGAGCACAAGGTAATGCCACAAGCACCGCTCTTGAAGGTATCGCACGTCAACCCGATGGCGCACCCCAGATCCAAACTGCGATGATTATCGGTTTGGCACTCATTGAGTCGCTCGTTATTTATTCGTTGTTAATGTTCTTTATCTTACAGGCAAAACTCCCGGAAGGTGAAATCCTGAAAGAGATGATTGACGCAGACGCGAAACGAGTCACGACAGATGTTAGCACTGGAAGATAACCTTCGACTGAAGACGGACGACGAGCCTTGCAAGCCAAACAAAATAGTTGGTGAAAATTGCAAGTTAATATCGAAACGTTACGTCTTCAGTTTCAACAACAGAGTACAGTAATCTTATGCAAAACATCAAACACGGGCTTTCACTTTGCAAGGGACGCTTACAAGTGTCGCGCTATAGCACCCTCTACGGATGTTGTCTCATTTTGATGGGTATGTGCGTCAGCAGCGCGTTCGCCGCCGAGGCTCCTGCGGGTGAAGGCGGACTTTTGGCTCTGCTCGGTGTTGACCCGAAGACGATTATCATTCAAGCCCTCGGCTTTTTAGTTGTGCTTGCAGTACTCTGGAAGTTCGTCTTCGGTAAAGTCGGCGGACTTTTAGAGGAACGCAGGTCTGAAATCACCTCGCAAATAGCACAATTGAAGTCGGACCGCGAAGAGTTGGACAGGCTCACCACAGAGACACGCCAACGCTTAGCCGATATCGAAACCGAGGCGCAAACCAAAATCCAAGCCGCAATTGAACAGGGAAATACTGAACGCCAGCAAATTCTCGCACAGGCTCGACAAGATGCAGACGATGAAGTCTCAAGAGCAAGGGTAGAGATTCAACGTGAAAAAGATGAAGCCATCTCCGAACTACGCGGCGTTGTCGCTGAACTCGCGATTGATGCTGCCAGCAAAATCATAAGTGCAGAACTCAACGCCGAGAGACATCAGCAAATTATTGATGCCTCCATTAGCAGACTGCCAGCGGACCCCCGTTAGCAGATTTTTTAATGATTGAGGTTTCGCGCCGATTTTTCCGATGTCAAAATCGGGTTTATGGTTAATTCCAATTATATCGGCGTTAATTAACTTGCATAGAACGGCTTTGGCGAGATTTACAGACGCTTTACAACTACTGCAGCGTTCAACTGAGCATGGCATCGTTAAAAAGGTGAAGACGAACTATGAGAGACATTCGGGTTGCGAAACCTTACGCTCGCGCCTTATACGAGGCAGCGTCGGAACAAAACGCTTTGGCACCTATCATCGTAGATGTAGACAAGCTGCGAGAATTGATTGAACAGTCTGAGGAATTCACCCAATTAATCCACAGCCCTATATTGTCTCCACAATTTAAAAGCGAGATGTTTCAGCAGCTTTTCACCGACGCGATGCAGCCGCTGACGATTAATTTCCTCAAACTCCTCGCATCAAAGCAGCGTGAACGCTATCTCGTCGCGATAATGGATGTCTTTTCAGCAATTGTTGATGAAGCTGCTGGCAGACTTATTGCAAAAGTGACGACTGCCGTGCCGATAACGCCAGAGCAACAAGAACGGTTCATACAACAATTAAGCGCGTATTCGGGAAAACAGGTACGATTGGAAACTACGACCGACGCACAAATTCAGGGTGGATTTATCGTTCAATTAGATGACACCGTTTTTGATGCAAGCGTCGCAACACAACTCCAACGCCTGAAGCAACAACTCGCACATGGTTTATAGTTATCGGTTGTCAGTTGTCGGTTAAGAAGGGCGTTTATGGAAGCCCAAGCGTTGTTTGCAACCACACGAGTGACCGATAACCGATAACCGAAAACTGACAACTATGCTTTCCCACAGAGGACTGAAAATATGGCAAGAGAAGTCCGACCGGACGAAATATCAAATATCCTTAAACAACAACTGCAACAGTTTGAACAGGACGTGGATGTCTATGATTCCGGCACTGTGCTGGAGGTAGGCGATGGCATTGCGCGGGTACATGGACTTGCCAATGCTATGGCAAGCGAAATGATCGAATTCCCTAACGATGTTTATGGCATCGCTTTCAACCTCGAAGAAGACAACGTCGGCTGCGTACTGTTCGGCGAAGATCGACTCATACACGAAGGCGATACAGTGAAGCGGACAGGAAGGCTACTGGAAGTACCTGTCGGTGAGGCGCTCCTCGGGCGGATGGTTGATGCGCTCGGCCAACCTATTGACGGCTTGGGCGATATTGAAACGGAACATCAACTGCCAGCCGAGCAGAAAGGGTTGGGCATCGTTCAACGGCAACCCGTTGGCGAACCGCTCTACACAGGCTTAAAAGCCATTGATAGCTTGACACCGATCGGGAGAGGTCAGCGCGAGCTGATTATTGGTGACCGACGCACCGGCAAAACCGCTATCGCCATCGACACTATCCTGAACCAGAAGAATACAGATGTCTACTGCATCTATGTCGCTATCGGGCAAAAAGGCTCTACTTTGGCGCAGGTTGCGAATACGCTTCGTGAGCATAACGCGATGGAATATACAACTATCGTTTCAGCCTCCGCAAGTGCCCCGTCACCGCTTCAGTACATCGCACCTTACGCCGGCACAGCAATGGGTGAATACTTCCGGGACAACGGCAAACATGCTCTCATCATATATGATGACTTGACAAAACACGCGTGGGCATACCGCCAGATGTCGCTGCTTTCACGAAGACCACCCGGTAGAGAAGCCTATCCAGGTGATGTCTTCTACTTACACTCTCGCCTTTTAGAACGCTCTGCGAAACTGAGCGACGCACTGGGTGGAGGGTCTCTCACTGCCCTACCGATTATTGAAATCTTTGAAGGCGATTTGACTACCTACATCCCCACAAACGTTATCTCCATTACTGATGGACAGATATACCTTACAACGGATCTGTTTAACCAAGGTGTGAGACCCGCAATTGATGTCGGTACATCCGTCTCTCGTGTCGGTGGCGATGCACAAGTCAAAGCTATGAAGTCGGACGAGGTTGCAGGTACGCTTAAACTTGATCTCGCCAGTTTCCGAGAAATTGCCGCCTTTGCACAATTTGGGTCGGATTTGGATGCGTTAACGCAATCTCTGCTCCTACGCGGCACACGCCTCGTTGAATTGCTGAAGCAACCGCAATACCAACCGATGCCTGTAGAACGGGAAGTCGCCTCTATCTTCTGCGGCACCAACGGCTATCTGGACGATGTTCCGGAATCCGAAGTCGCACGGTTTGAATCTGAATTTCTGCAATACCTTGACAGAAATCATGCAGAATTTCTCACAGAAATCGCAGAAACTGGCTTACTTGGTGATGAACTGCTTGAAACCTTACATAGTGCAGTGAAAACGTTCAAGGAAAACTGGACTACTTCATAACTTATGGCGTACATTTTGTATCGGAGTTAGTACGGAAAAATGGCAACCCTACGAGAAATTCGGCGGCGCATCGCCAGCATTAAAAACATTGAGCAAGTCACTGATGCGATGCGTGTCGTCGCTGCAGCACGGCTCCGTCGTGCCCAAGAAAATATTACAGCGACACGCCCTTACGCAGATAAACTCAACACCATTCTCGGACACCTCATCTCACAGATGGACACCGAGGAACAAGCACTAACACACCCGCTGCTTGAGAAACGGGAGATAGCGCATATCTGTATTATCTCCGTCTCTGCTGACCGTGGGTTGTGTGGCAGTTTCAATAGCAACGTCATCCGGACAACCACACAACGCATAGCACACTATCAAGAAAGTGGCGCGGATGTGACGCTTATCTGTATTGGCAGACGATCGCAACAGCATTTTGCCCGGCGCGGTTATGACATCACCGATGCTTACACGAATATCTTCCGCCAACTCGAATTCCAAACAGCCGTTGACGTTGTCCACGAATTTGAACATCTCTATACTGACAAAAAAATTGACAAAGTTGAGGTTATCTACAACAACTTCAAGTCTGCGATTCTCCAGACTGTACTTGTTGAGCAACTCCTTCCGTTAGTGCCTGAGGTGCCGGAAGGTGATACGCACTTCCTTGATTATGTCTACGAACCGGGGCAGATAGAACTCTTTGAAATGTTGCTTGGGAAACATCTGAACATGCAAATGTGGAAGGTGCTTCTGGATTCCAACGCGGCGGAGCAAGCAGCTCGAATGGCAGCAATGGAGAATGCCACACAAAAGGCAAAAGAACTCATCGACGAATTGGTTCTACAGCGCAATAGAGCACGTCAAACACAGATTACGACGGAAATTTCCGAGATTGTAAGTGGTGCAGCTGCACTGGAGGGTTAAAAGTAGTAGGCATACTCCGTTATGCCGTAACATAGGGTCATTTAGTTTTCCGATAAGAGTGAACGCTCAATCGCAACATTCCTCTGTAGAAGCAATCTCCGAATAGCGACTTTCTTTCTTCATTCTGCAAAAGGAGGTATCCGATGCCAATCAATGTTAACAAACAAATTGAAAAGGCGATGGAACGCGGCGAATTCTCCAATTTACCCGGCAAAGGCAAACCGCTCAAGTTGGAGACGAACCCTTTCCTGACTCCGCAAGCCCGAATGACGAATCGGCTCCTCAAAAAGAACGGATTCGCGCCTCGGTGGGTTGAATTGGAAAAAGAGATTAGGCAGGAAAAAGCACAACTCGAAAAACTCATCGTAAATCTGAAAAATCGCCGAGAGCGGTTATCGACTCTCATACAGCAGCACCCGCATCGGCACGAGGTGGTCAGTCGGAGTTTTGAACACGAACGCGCCCGCGGTATTGCGCGATACAGTGAGAAACTGGAAAATCTGAATCGGAAAATCCGACGCGTGAATCTCCTGATGCCAACCCGAAATCGACAATACGCGTTAATCAATCAGGCAGAAGCACTCACCCGCTTTCAGAAAGTGTGTCCGAGTCTCTAATCGCTCTGAACTTGTATACGATTGGAATGCCCTTGCAGAACAAAAGATGTTTGAAAACATACCACAGTTTTGGATGTGACAAGAAGTCAACCACTCTGAATTAAGAAAAGGAATCTCTCATGAACCAAGGAAAAATCTTAGAAGTTGTCGGTGCGCGAGTTGACATAGATTTTTCGGGAGGCACATTGCCGGATATCCTAAACGCTGTTAAAGTTCAACGTTACGACGAAAGTGAGTTGACACTTGAGGTGCAACAGCATTTAGGAGAACATCGTGTGCGCGCTATCGCAATGGATACAACTGACGGCTTAGTCCGTGGCACACTCGCAATTGATACCGGTGGTCCCATTACAGTACCCGTCGGTGATGCCGTGCTCGGCAGGGTTTTCGATGTGACAGGACAACCCATTGATGAAAGAGGCGACGCAAACGAATCCGAACGATACTCTATTCATAGACCCGCCCCACCGCAGGCAGAACTCAGCACATCCACCGAAATGTTAGAAACAGGCATCAAAGTTATCGACCTGATTCAACCGGTAGTCCGCGGTGGAAAAGTTGGATTCTTCGGCGGTGCCGGGGTCGGTAAAACCGTTCTGGTCGCCGAACTGATTTACAACATCGCGACACAGCACGGCGGTTATTCCGTTTTCTGTGGGGTCGGTGAACGGACACGTGAAGGGAATCAGTTCTGGCTCGAACTTGACGAGTACGGCGTGATGGACAAAACGGCGATGGTTTTCGGACAGATGAACGAGCCACCCGGAGCACGTCTCCGTGTCGGGCTTGCAGGACTGTCTATGGCAGAATACTTCCGTGATCAGCAGGGTCAAGACGTTCTCATCTTCATCGACAACGTTTTCCGCTTCACACTCGCAGGTGGTGAGGTGTCAGCACTCCTCGGACGGATGCCTTCCGCTGTCGGATACCAACCGACGCTCGCAACCGAAATGGGTGAGCTGCAGGAGCGAATTACCTCCACACAACACGGTTCGATTACCTCATTCCAAGCCGTCTATGTGCCAGCCGATGACTACACCGATCCGGCTGTCGTCTCTGTTTTCGCACACCTTGATGCCGTGACTCGCTTGGAACGGAGTATCTCCCAGAAAGCCAGATATCCTGCCGTTGATCCGTTGACCTCAAGTTCGCGTATCTTATCAGCAGACATTATCGGTGATGAACATTATCAGACAGCCTTTAACGTCAAGCAGATACTACAGGAATACGGAGACCTCCAAGATATCATCGCTATCCTCGGTGTAGACGAACTCTCAGACGAACAGAAGTTGGTCGTCAACAGAGCACGAAAAATAGAGATGTTCTTGACGCAACCGATGTTTGTGGCACAACGTTTTACGGGGACACCGGGTAAATATGTCAAAATTGAGGAGACTGTACAAGGCTGCCAAGCGATTCTAAATGGCGATTGCGACGAGCTGCCGGAGCAGGCACTCCGCTATATTGGCACCATTGACGAGGCATTTGATCAAGAAAAAAGCGCAGACTTAGAAGAAGCAGCGGACTAATAGTTATCGGTTATCGGTTATCAGTTATCGGTTAAAAGAGGAAAATTCCTTACAGAGAACTGCAACTATTCCGCTCACAACCAAAACAAAATAGATATGTTAAACAGAAGTTTTCATCTTGAGATTCGGACACCAGAACAGTTGATCTATGAAGGGGACGTGACGAGCGTTCACGCACCGGGAGTCGAAGGCAACTTCCAGATTCTGGTGGGGCACATCCCCTTCCTTACAGCGTTAGATGTCGGCGAGATTCGTGTCCGTGAATCATCGGAGACATCACAGTTAATGGCAACAACCGGCGGTGTCTTTGAGGTCCTCCGGACGGGTGTTACCGTCCTTGTCGAGAGTGCAGAGTGGGCATCAGAAATTGATGTACCGCGGGCAGAAAGCGCACGCGACCGCGCCCAAACGCAACTCAAGGCAGATGCACCCGACCTGAACCGCCCACGCGCAGAAGCCGCACTCGCCCGAGCACAAAACCGTATCAAAGTCGCAAGCAATTTGTAGTTACGATTTTTTCTATTCTCTGGTAGGCGCGCTTTGTAAGCGCGCCTTTTTTATGTATACCTGACCTCTTTAGAATTATTTTCCCACAAGAAGAACCCGTCCCATCCGTCATCAAAATCATAACTATCTTCATAAGGACCACCATGTGGAGAAGAAAATTTTCTGTTAGTCGCATCTTCTAATTTGAGACGGATTTCTATTGGGATTTGACCATTACGTTTTGCATCTAAGGCGGTCACTTTAATATGTAGTTCGTCACAGTCAGGCCAAATTTCATCATATTCTAAATAACCATAACCCTCCAAAATCTGCTTGAGGGCCTCAACGACTTGTCGATCTTCTGCTAATTTCATAATACACTCCTTACATTTGCATTAGTTATGTTGTGCCTTGCGTACGAAACCGCTTTGGTTATAAATGTCAATGTGGATTTGTTTGCATTCCAATTTAATTCTATGGGCAAAAGAGAAGATTTTATTTGTATAATGCTAAAACCTGTCCTGTTAAATTATACTTGTTTTATCACAAATATACTTGAAAAAATCAGTAATCTGAATCTATTATCTGGACTTTTGAAGAATTGACTCAATCTTAACTTTAAGACGCGCATCTCCCACCTTTTCTGCGAGTCTCAATGCTGTTTGGAAATCCTGTTTCGCCTCCCAGGTGCGGTCCAGTAGAGATTTCGCAAATCCTCTATTATAATACCCCAAGGCAAAATCAGGTTTAAGGCGAATTGCAGTGTCAAAATCGGTAATAGCCTCGGCGTATTGTCCAAGTTTTCCCTTCACATTTCCCCGATTGTTGTATGTATCGGCATGATCGGGTTTGAGTCGGATTGCAGCATCAAAATCGGTAATAGCCTCGATGTTACGTCCAAGTTCATACTTCACATTTCCCCGATTGTGATATGCCTCAGCCAAATCAGATTTGAGTCGGATTGCAGTATCAAAATCGGTAATAGCCTCGGCGTTACGTCCTATTTTGTCTTTTGCGAGTCCTCGATTGTTGTATGCAAGCGCAAAATTGGGTTTGAGACGAATAGCGTTGTTATGATCAGCGATAGCCTCGGTGTTTTGTCCTAATTTGTACTTAGCGAGTCCTCGATTAGTGTGTGCATCCGGCAAATTAGGTTTGAGTCGGATTGCCATATCGAAATCGGCAATGGCAGCGGCATGTTGTCCGAGCCCCGCTTTCGCAATTCCTCGATTAGAGTATGCGGAGGCATCTTCCGGTTCAAGTCTGATGGCCTCGGTGTAGTCATTAATAGCGTTGAGATATTGTCCCAGTTTTAACTTAGCATTTGCCCGATTGTAGTATACAACTGCAGCATTTGATTCAAGTCGAATTGACTCAGTGTAATCAGCAATAGCCCCTTTATGGTTACCCAACACCTCTTTCGCATAACCCCATCTGAAGTAGGTCTCAGCGGAGATGAAGACGTTGTTTTGCCCCAAAGGTCTTGATGTGCCAGAATGAATAAGCAGGGTCTTGAGATACTTTGACGGAATCGCAAAATTCAGATTCTGTCCGCCTTCAAGCGTCATGAAGGAAACCCCAATAACTTCACCCTTACGATTTAGCACAGGTCCACCACTGCTTCCCGGAGAGATTGGTGCAGTCATCTGGAGTCGTTCTTTTGTATCCGTATCTCGGCGACTGCTGATAATGCCATTTGAGAATGTACCTTCCAAACCTTTCGGGTTCCCTGCAACGTAGACTGTCTCACCAATCCGAACGGTATCGCTATCTCCGAGCGGAAGCGGTTTGATACCATAAGCAGTAACCTTTAGGAGTGCAAGGTCGTTTGTCTTATCAGTTGCCGTAATGCCTTCAATATTGTATGTCGTGTACTTACCGATCAACTTCGCGGTACCGCTTGCTGCCCCTTCAATCACATGGTAGTTAGTGGCAATTAGGTTCGGCTTTACAAAGAAACCGCTGCCAATGCCCAAGGTTTTCCCGCTTTTATCCTTCATCTCTAAGTACACCGTCGCTGCTAATGCTTTTTCGGCAATATCTTCTGCAGGCAGTACGGTCTGGGCAGATGCGGTGTTTATTACGCAAAATAGCAGCAACGCTGTTATTGCAGCAAGAAATCGTCGTTCGCATAAAAAGTTGTTTTTATGCTCCATTGTGTCTCCCTAACCTTTGATTGGCGTTTGTCGGGCCCATATCTATTCAGAGTCGTTAGACCTTGCGTGGTTCGCCGAACCTCCGAGCGGAACATTCTTGTCGGAGGAGTTTGAAAGCTCGACTCTCCAGCGAGCCCTAAGTTGACGCGCCTTGTCAAGATCTTCATTCCCTGAAATTGTATCTCCTAATTTGATTTTTGCGGTGCCTCTAACTTCAAATGCATCAGCGTTGAGAGGATTAATATGTAATGCCTCATCGCAATCTTGGATAGCGGTTTCATAATCCTCAAGGGCAATTCTGGCAAGACTGCGATTCACATATACTTCTGTACTATCAGAATAGAGATTGGTGACTCTATCATAGTTAGCAATTGCTTCCTCAAATTGACCGAGTTCATATCTTGACAACCCTCGATAGTAGTATGCTACCACTGCTTCGTTGTCTTTGTGAATGGCCTTGTCGAAAAATGCAATTGCTTTTCTGTAATCGCCAAGTTCATAAAGACTGATACCTTGGTGGGTGAGTCCATCAAAGTACAGGTTAATGATTTTCATGAATTTGTCTCCTTATATGGGTTTGATACTATCTCGTCTTTTATTCTTATCGCGCCCGCCAATGGTAAATGATACCATTAGGACGCACGTAGAACATTTTGTAACTGCTGTTATGGATGTCAACTGCAATTTTCTGAAGGGTTTGGTTTAGCGTTTGCGTGGGGGACGTTTCCTCCACATACTCATATTGGTTAAGCAATGGATTCCAACGAACGACGCCACGTTTTTGAATCGTGGTGGGTGGTGGCGTTATAGGTTGTGGTAGCCAAATATAGACATGACCACCAGCACCATCAGCAGTTATCTGCGTAGGTGGGCCCCAACTCCGGATAACTGCTGAAATATGCGATCCCACCCACGAATTCATTATCTCTCTATTGCTCTTATATGCACAACCTAAAAGCGAGAGTGCTATGAAGATTATCAAACATCGCTTGATCATAATTGTCACCCCACTTTACCGCCCCTCTGCTTGGACTAGTTCGTCCTCAAGCATTATTCCTGAACCTTTAGCACCAACCAATAGACTGAAGGCATCACGGATTCGTTTTTTTGTCCCCACGCTTATTGCAGCACTTTCGCCTCTACCTGCAACTAATCCTATATGAGATCCATCGTTATAGCCGTTTGTGAGACGTAAAACAGCCGCTTTATTCTGAACACCAAGATTAATCTCAATATTTGATTTGCTGGAGTCAGCGTGATCAGTAAGTATCAACACGGGGCCCCATCAAGAAATGCCAGCACTATTGTGCCATGTTCAGGATTTCCATCAGACACTGCAATTCCCTTACATGCAATAATACTATCAACCCTAGTTATACCGCCTTGTGCTTCTACGTTTGGAGCGGAATCGCCGATAAGATAACCAAGCGCGACAAGTAATCCGCCGATTATTAGCGTTACAACATATCTTGACCAATTAGAGTTTTTTAGCCTGTTAAACATCATTATTTCCTCCGATATTTATGAACCACCCCCAGTTAATTGAGAAGTGATAGAAAATTCACTTGAATATGCATTATTACTAAACGATAATTCAATTATACCATATATTGGTACAAAAAGCAAGAAGAATGTTGAATTTTTTGCACGGATTTCGGATCTTCACCTAAAAACAGACGACATCAATTAGCGACTGCTGCACGCAATCTACGAAATGTCAGTAATTTCCACCAAGGATTCACTTGTCTTCGCAGAGAATTTCGATTAAACGAAACCTCCTATCCAGTAAATCCTATAATCCTGTGAATCCTGATTCAGACAAGTATTCCGTGCAAATCCATTCCTAAGCGAGGTTAGGTTATACCATTAACGGAACCTCATCCTGCTTCATGATCTCCTTGATATGTCCCCATACAGGGCAATTAAAGCAAGAAATTATTTGATAAAAACCTCTTTTTAAAAGGACTAAACGCCCGAAAACAGATTGACTTTCGGTCTAAAATGTTGTATAATATCTACATCTACGGATTGAGCGGTGTAAACTTTGGACCACCTGGTCCATTGCGCTCAATCACCGCCTTTACACGGTCAGCGTAAACGTAGTAAACCAAGAAACTGCGAAAACGGAGCAGGCTTGCCTGAAAGATGGATAATCCCTAAGTCTCCATGCCTAACGATACCGGCATTCAAATTACGTTCAAATGGAGTTTAACATTTTTGTAGGGCAAGCCGATGAACATTGTATCAATTGACCCGGATGAACGAAGCGTACTTATTCCTCTCTTCGCCAATTATCGCCCCCAGCGCATCTTTATTAACAGCGTTCTTGAGGGGCATAGCGGCATCGCGCTTGCAGATTCAAAAACAAATCCACGGGTTGCCCAATTAACGCATCCGGGTTGGGCGATACTCGGCGGCGATGTGACGCATCCCATCGCGCAAAAATTGGTCCAGCAATTATCAGAAATGTGGATTATTCCTATCTCAGAGGCATGGCGTGAGTTGATATTTCAAGTCCATGGTCATCATCTCAAACAAATGCACGGCATTACGTTTTCCCCGGAATCACTCAACCTCAAACATTTGCGGAACCTCCAAAAACAGATCCATTTTGATTGCCACATTCAACGAGTTGACCTCTCCTTGGCGAGCCAACTTAAAAATGAAGGGCTTTCAAGTTTCCCAGGTTTCAGTTCACTCGCTGATTTTGCTGAACGGGGAATCGGTTTCTGTGCAACAATCAAGAGCCGCATTATTAGTCATGCTGTCTCACTGATGCAATGTCGTGAAGGGATTCATATTGGGATTGAAACACACTCTGACTTTCGCAACAAGGGATTTGCGACAGTTATCGGTGCTAAACTGCTTGTACACTGCATTGAGCAAGGCATTTATCCGCATTGGTCTGCCAGTTCTGAAAACGCAACTTCCATTCATTTGGCTGAAAAACTCGGATATGTCCGTGATGAGGTATACGAGACACTCAGTGTGTTCATAGAAACGTCGTGATTTTTCTGCCTCAAGTGCATCCGAAAGCAGTTGTAATTTACAAGGAGATATTCATAACGCATCGTCAAGCATTGTCTTTTCGTAACAGGCGTGGTGGAATCGGAAAAGCCCGACACAAAAAACATACTTCTAATCCGTTCACAATGCGGGACCGGTGACAGCCAGTCCCATTTTTATACCCTTCCGCCCCTGATATCCAACTGTGACAGCTTCAATTGGGACAGCGAAAAGTTGTCTCATACCCAATTAACCCCATTTGTAGCGCGAGGTCCCTGTGCCTCGCAATGCTGACTTGATCAAAAGACTTCTAATCAAACTAATTGGGTATCAGTCTGTGAGGTAGATGCTCATCAAGCAACACGCGCATCTTTGTAAACGCACCGGACCACCCTTACACTGTCAGCGTAACCGCATCCTGCTTCACGATCTCCTTGATATGTCCATACCCAGCGGATTCTACCAATTCCAATGTCTCTGGGGATAACCTATCCAGAATGGGCTGTGGTAAATTATGCCTACCGGAGTATTGTGGGAAATACCGTAGGACGAGAAACCGTCGATCCCGATCCTTTGGCTTCCAATGTAGCACACCGTGGGTTAGCAGTTCCGAAATAATCACAATATCGCCTGCCTTCGGTGTGATATTGACGAAAACGGGATCCTCAAGCGGATCGATACCGTCTTCTTCGTTAAGCGCCAGCAGCTGCTCGGGTCGTTTAAACTCACTCTTATGCGAACCGGGGATTACGATGAGTCCCCCATCACCCAGATGGACATCCGTAAAATAGGGAAAACAGACGAGGTTATCGCAGTAGATACGCTCGTTGTCAGCTTCATAACGCGTGCTATACCACCCGTAGTCGTCACGAGCGCAGTGGAGTCCACCCGGATTCACCTTCGCCCGTTCACCAGTCTCCCACAAATCATGCCTGTCATGTTTCAACGAACCTCTGGCAAATCGCGGTTGATTGTCCGTCAACTCCTTGATAATCGGCCACGTTGCCGCGTGCATCGTTAGGCACTCAAGCGATTTATCGAAAGCGAATCCATGCTGATGTAGCCCTCGCTGTTCAAAGCCCGGTGGCAATTCATCTGCGGGTGTTGTTAGATACCTATCAACCGCTTCAGAGGCTTCCGCTAATGCGTCGCCAGTGATGACGTTTTCCAAGCGCAGATAACCAGTTATATCAAACAGATAGCGTTGTTTTGGTGTCATTTTTCTAATTTTCCTTGCGGTTCGGTTAGGTGGATTGGTGGTTTTCACGTTCATCTCCATAGACCCGCTTTCCACTACGTTCCAAGCTACGCGCTATTTTAACTGAAAGAACCGCGAGCCGAACGCGCTCCTACAAGCAACCGCTGAAAGGGTTTTTTGTAAAAAAATCCGTCCTGATCGCTGACGGTTATTCATAATGCCATGTCAAACGTTGTGCCGGTTACGTTGCCTTTCACATACGCATCACGGAAGAGGGTCTGACGTTTCGGAGGCATTTCCTCAAGTAACGCTTGTGGCGGTCTGGACAGACTCCACCGTTTATCTACTGAGTTATACGCATTGAAAACAGCGACCCGATCAACATCAGGGTTCTGCCACGCGCGTCCGCTATGTGTAATTGCCTCAGTGAAAATAATAACAGAACCAGCAGGACAGGAATAGGTATCCCAAAACTCCCAGTCTTGTGTATGGGCACCCTCTGGCGCGGTATAAGCCGCTTTGTGGCTGCCCGTAATGAACATCGTACCACCGTCGTCCTTCTCTACCGGGTTGAGTTCCCAGACGACGCGCGTCAAGCCGCTATATGCTTGACCGGGAAGGCACGAGTATTGGTGGCAGTCTCCGGGCATCCGCAACATACCGTTGCCGTTGTGCGCGTGGAATGAAAAAGGTGTTTCGTCCGATGTAGAACGCAGCGCCAGAAAACTCATCTCCATGCGAAAACCGTAGCAGGTGTCCGAAGCGAGATAAGGTGACGCAAGAAATTCGTTCCCAAACGCCACGATAACCGGATGATCCGTCAACTTCTCCAAGGGACCGCCGTAAGTCGATCCGTGGTGTTGTGGAATAATTGTTTCGGGGTCGTGCTTTAACCGATAACAAAAATCGCGCATCTCCTCAATTTCTGATGCCGTCAACACACCCGGCACCAAGAGCCATCCGTTTTTATCAAAGAGGTATTTCTGTTCTTGTGTTAAAGGAACAACAAGTTCACCATCAGCATTTGTCTGCGTAATATCAGCAGCTCCGGTTGCCAACGGACTCCCTAAGTCTTTGTTGAATTTGCCTAACTGTTCTGTCATAAGTGTTTCCTCACACTAACTGCATATAGCGGTAGGGCATACCCTACCACAGTCTGAGATTAATGGATACGTACACCCGTAAAATAGTCCGGATTCGCGCCAAGTTTCTCCAACAACGGTGCGGTCAGTTTGTCAAGACTTGCAATCACCTCAGCAGACGGAGCATAGGTAACAGCATGCAAGTTTTCCGCCAATTCATCTACATTCCGGGTGCCGACGAGCATACAAGTAATACCCGGTCTTGCCATCGCCCATGCAATCGCAAGCCGACTCATCGGGATCTGCTCGGCTTCCGCGATTTTTCGGATACTCTCCAGCGTCTCAAACAACTCTTCCTCGGCACCTTCCTCACCGTGGGAAGCTTGCGGACGGTCATCCCGAAAGTGGCGAAAACGTGAGTGCACCGGTGGAATCGCATCCGCGCTTTTATACTGCCCTGTCAATATACCCTGTAACAGCGGCATATACCCCAAAATACCGACGTTGTGCTTCCGACACAAAGGTAAAAGCTCTGGCTCTATTGCACGAGACAAGAGGTTGTAGCAGAGCTGATTTACAGCGAGTTCAGTTCCTGTATCAAGTAGTGCTGTCAGTTGCTCTATACCGAAGTTGCTCACCCCGATCGCACGAATAAGCCCGTCTTCTCGGAGCCTCACTAATTCCGCCATACTCTCATCAATAGCAAACTCATCATGAGGCCAGTGGATCATGTAGATGTCAACGTAATCCGTTTGCAATCGGCGGAGGCTCGCTTCGCAGCGTTCACGGACCGCAGCAGGATCAGGTGTGCTTACCTTCGTGCCGATGACCGCCTCGTCTCGCCTACCCTTCAACGCGATACCGAGTGCCTCCTCGCTTCGTCCCTCGTTATATCCCTCCGCCGTATCAAAAAAGTTGATACCTACATCTAACGCAGCATTCGCCACAGCCGTGACATCCGACTGCGCCTGTGGTCCCCAGTAATCGCCACCACCATAAGCCCAGCAACCGATCCCCATAGTTGAGATCTCTATTCCGGATTTTCCACATACACGCCTTTCCATTTCCAGCCTCCATGATGTGTGAGTGGGCATTGGATACAATCTATCCTAATTCTGCGCAAAGTTCTGTAATCAACGCAGCGTTTTCGCCAATCTGATCACCGAATTGTTGATACATACCGAGCAATAGTGGATCAATCGGTTTAGTGTTTTCTATCGCGAATTTCACCTCTTCACGAATCTGCTGCGGGCTTCCGATTGTCCTACCCGCCGCAAGTACCTTGAAGAGGAGACACGGTTTCTCTGTGCGCTGTATCGCCTTACACATCTCATCGCGGTCCTCCCGCGCGTAAATTTCACCCAACGGTGCGTAGCCAAATTTTTGGGTAAATTTTTCGCTCCCACCGTGGAGATTATAGAGTCCGGTCATGTAATAGTCTATATCCCACGCTTCATCTTCAGCAATATGGAGAAGTTTCGGATCATGCACAGATAAACCGACCAAAACACCGGTATCGCGAATCCGTTTGAGGATGTCCTGCAGATACTCAAGCCTGTTTTCGCGTAAACATCTCTGCCCAACACCACCACCGTGTGGTGCCATACCGATCGGGTTATGTTTCGCAGCTTCAAAAACATGGTCAGGATCCTCATACCAGCGGGAGCCTTGGCTGAGGCAGAACCAGTTTATCGTGCCACCCTCGTCACGGTAACGCTGTAGATCGGACATTGAGCGTTCCGTCATGCTATTCTGCCAACCGTTGATCCCGACTGCCTCCGCCCGTTTGAGCGTCGCCACGACCCGTTCTGGTGTATGATACGCCTGCTGATGCTGTGAAAGGAGTTGGTTGAAGTGAGAATAGCCGTAAATCGGGTTATCCCCAATCAACAACTTACTGATTTGATGCCCACAAAACGAGATTTTCGGTAAGGTAGTTTCCACTGTTTATCCTCCAAGTAAGAGAACACGCTTCAAAAGCGTGACTAATCGAACAGAAATCCTTCCAAAACAGATGCGTCAATTGCTCGCACAAGATGCATCGTCAAATCCAACGCTGCGGTGTAGTCATCAATGTTAATTATAGAGACATGGCTATGGATATAACGTGACGGCACACCGAGTACAACGGACGGCACACCTCTCCCAAATTGATGAATCGCACCACCATCTGTCCCACCAGATTGACGCACCCCAAGTTGATACGGTATCTCATGTTGCTTTGCTGTCTCAACCACAAAATCCGCCAATTTCGGATTGACAATCATTGAAGAATCAATGATCCGAATTTGTACACCGCCACCAAGTTTCCCTTGTGAATTTCCGACGCTTAAACCTGGGGTATCATCGCCAGGGGGTCCCTCAAGCACAATGGCAAGATCGGGTTCCACACTTGCCGCGACTGTTTTCGCACCACGGAGTCCAATCTCTTCCTGCACAGTTCCAGAACCAATAACAGTGTTTGGATGTTCGTCAAGATTCAAAAGTGCTTCTATGACAAGCGCAACACCAACTCTATTATCGAACGCTTTTGCAGTGAGAAATTTCTCATTTTTCAGTTGACTAAATGGACCGTAAGGTGCGATTGGACATCCGGGTAAAATCCCATACTCCTCCATCGCTTGTTCTTCGCTTTCAGCACCTACATCTATAAAAAGGTCTTTTAGGTCTAAGACTTTATCACGTGAACCGGAAAGCAAGTGCGGCGGGGTTGAACCGATGACGCCGGGTACTTTGCCTAACTTCGTAGTGATATTGACCCGTTGCGCTAAAAGCGTGTGTGCCCACCATCCACCGAGCGGTAGGAACTTGACGAAACCTTTATCAGTGACATTTTGCACAACAAAACCGATTTCGTCTAAATGTGAATCAAGCAGAATGCGCGGGTTTTCAGCATTTCCAGCACGCGTGCAGAAGATACTCCCTAATTTGTCCGTCCCTATTGGACCAACACCGGAGACAACCTCACGAAAAATATCCCTCACTTCCGCTTCATAACCCGGAATCCCGTCTGCTTGTGTTAATGATTTAAGTAACTCAATTGAAGTTTCGTTCATCTTTGCCATCCTTTAGCAATTGTGCTATAATTTAGGAAGATTATAACACGGTTGACATTTTGTGCCAACTCTTAAGTGACTTCACATCCGACATGGAACGCATCATCCCCTTATTAACGTAAAGTAGCACAAACGTTAATAACACCAATCCTTATTAACGTAAAGTGGCACAAACGTTAATAACGCCAATCCTTATTAACGTAAAGTGATTTAAAAATGAATCCAGAAAATTTCAGAAATTCAAATGCTGGCAAATGCCTCCGTAGCATAGGTAGACATCCGTATTGGGCTTATGTGCCGAACTCACTTCCTCCCAAAATTGAATTGGACTGGGAATTGGCGAATCTTCTCTCAGAAGCAAACATCAAACTCGGTGAATTATCCGGTGCTGGTCAATTATTGCCGAATCCTCATCTGTTGATTGGCCCATTTATTCGGCGGGAAGCCGTTATGAGCTCCAGAATTGAGAATACTCAATCCGGTTTGGAACAGCTTTTTCTATTTGAAGCTGATAAAACCGAATCACCGCGCATACCTGACGTACAGGAACTCGTCAACTATGTCAACGCTATGGAATATGGTATCAAAAGGTTACAAAACTTGCCGGTGAGTTCTAGGTTACTTTGCGAAATCCACAAAGTTTTAATGAGCGGAGTCCGCGGTGAACATGCAGCACCAGGGTTAATGCGCATAAGTCAAAACTGGATTGGGAAACCGGGGTGTACTTTGATGGACGCAACCTATGTACCACCACCAGTCTCAGAAATGAAAACGTGTTTTTCAGACTTAGAGAAGTATATCCATTCTAACCCGAAAGAACCGGTTTTGATTCAATGCGCCCTGGTTCATTATCAATTTGAGGCAATTCACCCATTTATTGACGGAAACGGAAGAATAGGTAGACTCCTGATTATTTTTATGTTGATAGAAAGAGGTGTGTTATCACAACCACTTCTGTACCTCTCCGATTTTTTTGAACAGCATAGAGATATTTATTATGAATTGCTGTTGAACGTAAGCCAACACGGTAATTGGAAAGCGTGGCTCACATTTTTCTTACGAGGCATCTGTCAACAGTCAGAAGATGCTTTGTCGACAATTCAAAAGCTACTTGCGCTAAAAGAAGAATACAGAGAAATCGCAACAGGCTCACGGGTGCCGAGAGCAGTAAACCTATTAATTGATCATCTGTTCGGCAGTCCGATTGTCGCAATTTCAGAATTGGTGAAGGCATGGAAGTCAACGTTCCCTACCGTTCAGCGCGGAGTAGATTATCTTGTTGAAAGGGGTAAACTCAGGGAAATGACGGGTCGACAACGCAATCGTATATTCGTTGCTGATGAGATACTCAATGTGATCATGACTGAGAGAACAAAATCAATCTTGGAATAGAGTATTAGATTTCACAGATCAAAAAGGCCGAAAGTAGGATTGGCTGTTTACAAGGCATCAAAAAAGTTCTGATGAGGCATTTGATTTGGATGAATTCTATAAACCTGTCTTAACCAATCTCTACAACAGCTGATCCAATTATTCCATGAGTCTTTCATTTGGTCTTGTGTTACATTCAAGCATGTCCACAATTCAGATAGTGCTGAATTGCGGAGGAGAAGTGAAATCGCGCGTTGTTTTATTTCGTTTTCCTCAGTTAAAAAATCTATAGGTACGCTAAAGTCATATCCTCTTGATGAGAATTCTCTTCCCAAATTGATTTCAACCGCTAATTCATTAGTAAAACCCACAATTAACTTTACATTGGCGAGGTTTCCTAACCTCGCCAGCGAGCGAGTGTATTCGCGGAATTGTTGCTCTTTAAAGTGTAAACATATTTTCGGGTTTTACTAATGAATATGCAGTGCCATGTAGTACGCAACGAGAGATGTCCGATAGGTCACCTCGTCTTCAAATATAAAAGCGAGCCATTCCCATCTTTCGTAAGCGGTTACTAAATATTTCCAATTATCTGTACATTTTCCACCAAACGATTCAGACCAACCCACGAGTTCACTGTGCTTCCAAACGCTTGCAATAAATTCCGAATTAAAAATACTACGGATTTTAACTCGTGCCAAACTAATAGAAAGCGTTAGTTGATCCGTATTGAGACTAAGACTTCCGTGTAGACTATGATATACATATCCGAGTACACCAGGAATATCTATCCATTCTCTATAACCAGAGCGATTCCATCCTGTTCTACTTCCCACACTTAGCAAATCATCAAGCACGGATTTCTGATTGTTGAACATTTCACTACATGATTTAACTCCTACGAGAGCCACAGAAATTAGGGGAGAAACAATGTCAACTGCTTTATCTACCGCTGCAACCAATTGTTCGTGCCCCCCTGGTTTTTGACCATCTAATTCACTTTGCCGCCACTCTACTAAGGATGTGAAAACATTTGGACGAATTCGTTCAACAAGTCGTGACCAACCGAGGGTATCATCTGCCCTAGCGAGTTCAAATGCAGATTCATAAGCATGGGTAACGGATTCAATTTTTTCGGGAATATCCGGAAGGTTATGGTTTGAGGCTTCAGGTTGGAAAGGCTGCTTGGGAAGCGGGTTTTCTCCTAACGGCGGCTTTGGGATAATTGGTACGCCGTGAATGTCATGAAGCAATTCACTGAACTTTTCATCAAATCTGTCGTCATCTGTGAAGCCAATATATTGCTTCTTCCCGAAGAAAATTGGCATTTTCTTCTCATTTGACGATTGGCGAATTATTGGAATAAATTTATCAGTTTGCAAGTTCTCAGCAATCTGTGCAGTTATGATAAGTCCTTCATATCCAACACCACCCTCACGATTATCTGCCTTTTTTACATAAATATCTGTGCATATCACGAGAACTCTATCAGCAGTACTAAGTTTCTCCATGAATACCGTCTGATCTGTACCCAAACGTATATCCCACTGATCCAGCATTACATCTACACCGTTTTCACGAAGTTTAGTGCAAAGTTTCAGAACCCACTGTTTGTGTTCATCGGAATCATGAGAATATGAGATAAATACTTTAGGCGGTTCCATTGTCTTCCTTTTCCTGCAATTTTGAATTGCTTTCTTGGCACTTATTGCAGTATAATTCTACTCAACTTGACAAAAATATTATTACACATTTATGCTCAAAAAAACAAGGAAACTATCATGAAAAACTACACGCTCATCCTCATACTATTACTTGCCACCACCGCTTGTGCAAGTGCCGAAGATCAAGCAGATTATAGCAACGACGAAATTCGGACCCTACTCCCCTTCGATGCGATCCCCGCTATCACCGAACCACAATTCGTTTCTGCCAGTGCCGCAAAATTAGACGCAGATGCCCCGGTCATCGGCGTAACCTTCAACGACGAAAGCCACGCCTATTCGCTCTATCTGCTAAACGGACACGAGATCGTCAACGACGTTGTGGGTGGACTGAACATCGCCACGACGTGGTGACCGCTCTGCAAAACGGCTATCGTGTATAGCCGGGATCTTGACGGTAAAACGTATACATTCGGTGTCAGCGGCAAATTGTGGCGGGACGCGCTATTGATGTACGACCATCAGACCCGTTCCCTCTGGTCGCATATCACCGGGGAAGCAGTCCGGGGACCACTTAAAGGTAAGCGATTGAAACTACTCGCCTCCATGCCGCAGATTACATGGAAAACATGGCAGCTCAACTATCCAAATACCCAAGTGTTGTCTGTGCCTACTGGAGGCGGAATGCGCGAGAGCAGAAACCAAGATGCCTATGCAGACTACCACGCCAGTCAGCGTGCCGGTGTCAGTGGAGTGGAATACACCGATAACAGGTTACCCAATAAATCCCTTGTGATTGGCGTTCAAGTGCAGACTAAAGGCAGTAACAGGCAGTTTCGCGCATATCCGTTGACCCATTTCGCCGAAACTGCTGTGATCAACGATACACTTGGCGGAGTGCCACTGCTGATTTTCCACGACAAAGCGTCGTTCGCAACAACAGTCTTTAAGCGTATTGTGGATGGGCATCCACTGACCTTTAGACACAAGGATGATTATTTTGCACAAGACGATTCAAGTACACAATGGAATCTAATTACAGGCGAAGCAACATCAGGCAAATATAACGGGGCACACTTAGAACGGGTACCCGCTGTCAATATCTATTGGTTTGCTTGGGCACGATACTATCCGCAAACGACAATTTACCGTCAGTAGTCCATTAATCATCCAATTCCACGACTTCGCCTGTCATATTCCGATGCATTGTCGGACGGATGACCAACTCAGGGATGTTGCTCCGCTGCGGCAGCGTCGCGATTAGCAGAATCGCCGCTGAGGTCTCATCAACGCCTACCATCGTGGCGCGAGCATCCGCATCCGGCGGAATTGGACGTTTGTCCAGAATCGGTGTTGCCACTTCACCGGGGACCACGACACTTGCTCGGATACCCGTGTTTCTCAAATCGGCGTTGAGGAATTCAGTAAAATTGATAACGCCTGCTTTCGCCGCGCCGTAGGCGAAACCGCTAAACGGACCCGGTGTAACCGCCGCGAGCGAGGAGATATTAATAATCGTTCCTGATTTCGCCTTCACCATCGCCGGTACAACCGCCTGCGTGCAAAAAAATGTGCCGATCAGATTTGAATCAATAACCGATCGCGTCTCTTCTGGTGTCGTGTTCAGAAGTCGCCGATTATGGGAACTGTGTCCGGCATTGTTCACAAGCACATCAATCCGTCCATATTTTTCAATCACATCGCCAACCATCTGTTCAACAGCATCGTAGTCAGCGACATCAAGCGAATAACTAACAGCGGTACCGCCAGCCTCCGAGATTTCAGCTTCAACGGACGCTAATTTCGATGCCGTTCTACCGATAATGACAATCGTCGCTCCCTCTTGCGCCATCGTGAGCGCAGCACCGCGACCGATACCGCTGCCGCCACCAGTAATAATACAGACTTGTCCTTTTAAACGCATTCTTTACCTCCATTATTTATTAGGCAAAACGGGTTTCACCGCTGCCTTCACCTCTTTTGATAACGATTCCAGTTCATATTGTGCATCCGAGATTTTATCACGATGCTCATCAAAGGGGTAACCACCCTTTCCAGTTTCGTTGAAATAGGCACTCAATTGATAACGTTGAAAGATATTCATTCGCGGGTAATTCTCTGTCCACGGACTTGCATCGTGAAGTAGATTCGTCGAAAAGACTGCCACATCACCTGCTGCCATCGGAAGTGTAATTGAAGTGGGCGGATCGTGCCGCACGGGCAAATCCTCCGGTGTCTGGAACAGGGATTTATGACTACCGGGAACGAGACAAAATCCAGTTCCGGGTGGCACGTCTACCAAAGCAACCCATGTCGCAATATGGCTACAATAGATATGTCCAGCAGCGGCTTGATAATCGTTGTGCGGATTGCGAAATCCCGGTGGGAATTTAAAGCCACTATCATCACGATGAAAATGCTGTGGCGCATCATGCTTCGTCATCATCGTGAAATTGCAGTGGAACAGGCGTGGGGCATTCATTGTTAACCCCGCAACTACCCGCATGATGCCAGGATTCATCGCGAGGCCTTGAAAGAGACGGTGCCCATATTGGATATGCCCGATGTGTATTTTGCAAGGTTCTTGCCGTCCTCGGTGGAGCGGTGGCGGGATGTCGGCTTCATCGATTGTCAACCAGTGTTGTAGGATCTTCAGCATCTCCTCAATCTCATCCTTTCGGATCACACTCCTCAAGACGAGAAACCCGTGCAAGTCAAAGTACCATTTCTCCGCTTCCGTCAAAGTAGAATGGATGGTATACATTAAATTCCTCTCTGCAGTTCTTAGGTGTGTAAGAATATAGATTAGCAGAATTTCATAAAATTTTCAAGATTTCGGAGGAATAGTTTTCAGTTGTCAGAGAGATGGTCGGAATTGTTGTGTACTGACTGCTAATTCGTCTGAATCAGGATTTTCAGGATTAGAGATGTCGTAATCGGGGTTACATACCGCTCCTACAAGTCGAAAATTCAAAACGCTTGACAAAAATCCGAAAACGTCTATAATAGACATTATAATCCGGTGGAACTCAGGAGGTTACCCCAATGTCCTTAAAACAACGTATTCATAATAAAGAAGCGATTAAGATCGCATCTGGTATTCCATTCGGCTGCACCCGCGACGAGATGGAAGCCGTCCTCAGCCAAGACGACTACGATTTAATCGGAACCGACCATCAGCACGCAGCCGCAGACGAAGACAAACTCGTCGAATACTGCAAGATGGCAGACGAATTCGGTATAGGCGTGCAACTTCGCATTAAACACACCCGAAACGCCTATTTAATAGGCAACCTGTTGGACTTAGGTCCTCTCGCCATTGTCGTGCCACAAGTCGAGAAAGTTGAAACGGTGGATGAAGCAATTGACGCGTTTTACTACGCACAGAAGGGAAAACGGAGTTGGGGTCCCAGCAACGCGTATGGCATCAACCGCGGTATGGATCGCCTCGAATACGCAGAGTGGTGGAACAACACCGGTATCCTCATCTTACAGATTGAATCTGTTGATGCCGTGATTAACGTCCGAAAATTGGCAAAACCGGGTGTGGATATGGTAACCTTTGGCGAAAACGACCTCAATTTCAGCATAGAGTCATATCCGAGTGCCCCGTTTAAAAACCTTGAAGAATGCATTGCGCATGTGCAGACCCAGTTAGCAGACACATACGTCAAGGTCGGCGCGGGGAGTTCACCGTCAGGTTCACTGTAGGAACAATCTTTGGATAGGAACAACTCTGCTCAAAGAATCTTTTTCACAAACTTTCCCTGACTAAAAGAAGGTGCTAAGGAGTATCATTAATGTCAAAACGAATTAAAATCGGAATTATTGGGTGCGGCATGATATCCGGTTCACACGTCAACGGGTATCTCGCGCATCCACAGCACGCCGAAATCGTCGCTGTCTGCGATACAGTGGACGCGAATGCAAAGCGGCGACACGCAGAAGTACTTTCTGGCGCGGAGGCACGTGCAAAATCCGCAACCGCTGACGTAGAAAAGGCAGAAACCGCAGAAGCACGCGAACAACTGAAAGCCAATGCTGCGCTTTGGACAGAATATGCCGACAACGGTGTCAAAATCTTCAGCGACTATAATGAAATGTTGAAGAAATGCGATTTAGATGCCGTCAGCCTTGCGACACCGCCGTTTGTCCATGAACCCGCCACAGTCGCCGCCGCCAACTTAGGGAAACATGTTTTCTGCGAAAAACCGATGGCACGTACAGCGACAGAGGCGAGAAATATGCGTGATGCTTGCGACGCAGCTGGCGTTAAACTCGCATACCAGAGCGGCGGTACATGCCTTGATCCGACGAGTTATGCTATCAGGGATTACATCACTTCTGGAAACCTCGGCGATGTCTACTACGGTAGGCTTACCAGTTACCGTGTCCGTGGTAGACCCAATGTCGATATGTTCGGCTTCGGCAGGTGGTTCCTCAATTCGGCCTACAGCGGCGGTGGCACAATATACGACACAGGCGTATACGATATCAACCGTTCCATCTATCTGCTTGGTTCTCCACAACCCGCCACAATCAGCGGCATTGCTTATCGTGGGATGCTCCCTGAATACACGGGTGAAGAGATTAACGACGTTGAGGAACACGCGTCTGTCTTTGTCCGGTTCACCAACGGCATGTCCTTTACTTATGAACACGGTTGGTCAAGCAATATGGCAGAGCAACCGCAAGGCATCTTCATCTTCGGTTCTCAAGGTTCGTTCAGCAACAATAAACTCTTCCTTGAAAAAGGGAAATGGGATACCGACGATCAGGGCAACCGTAGGCGTTATCAAGGCAATCTCGTCGAAACGCCGTTAGAGCTGCCAAAGAAATCCTTCCCTGACAAGTTCCGCGATTTCCTTGATGCCTGTAACAGCGACGCGCAACCCGCCAGCAATGGTGATGTCGGTTTGAAAGTTACAGAGATTATGAGCGGTTCGCTTTTGTCAGCGAAACTCGGACGCGAAATCAGCGTAGAAGAACTTTATGAAATAGAAGCACTCCGCACTGAACCGACACCGGGTTGGCCGATTCCATAAAAGGAGCCAGTGAATTTTTATAGTAAAACCCGAAAATATGTTTACACTTTAAAGAGCAACAATTCCGCGAATACACTCGCTCGCTGGCGAGGTTTCCTAACCTCGCCAATGTAAAGTTAATTGTGGGTTTTACTATAAGGCAGAGCCATTCAGTTCTCCTTTAATCTCTATTTTCTGATCGCGGACGCTTCTTGTAGGAGCGACCTCCGGGTCGCGATACTCACTACCCGCTGATCACCAGTTGCTATTTTACTGACAACTGATAACTGAATACCTCTGGAATTTAATGTTGACAAACAAGCCTTTAATCGGGTATCCTTTAATGTGTCGTTGGGTGTGCGAAAACAGGTATAAAGCAGAAAGTATTACTTTTAGAAGGAACATGATACGGAGGATTAAATTTGAAAAGTTTTGAGTTTTATGAACCTACCACCCTCGCGGAAGCATCTCGCCTGTTTGCAGAGGAACACGCGCAGCTCCTCGCAGGCGGCACAGACCTCGTTATCGGGATGAAGGCACTCACCGAAACGCCACAGTGTGTGATTAGCCTACAGAAGATTCCGGGACTGGCGGGTATCACCACCGAAGCCGATAATAGCATCAGCATCGGCGCAATGACAAAAGTGCGGGAAGTTGAGTTGTCCGGTGATATTCAGCAACATCACACAGCACTTGCGGAAGGTGCTTCAGAAATCGGGTCTATCCAAATCCGAAATCTCGCAACCATTGGTGGGAACATCGCGCACGCCTCTCCAGCCGCAGACACGGTCGCGGGGTTGCTTGTCGCTGATGCCCAGGTCGATATCGCAGGTGCCGATGGTGAACGAACCGTGCCAATTGATGAACTCTTCACAGGACCCGGACAGACTGTCTTAGCACCCGGTGAGATTATCACACGCTTTCGACTACCAAGTCCGATGTCCGGTTCCCACTACATCAAGCATAAAATCCGTGAAGTAATGGACCTGGCGTTTATCGGTGTCGCCGCCGCTCTCAATCTGGACAACGGGACAATTACAGATGCACGAATTGGACTCGCCGCCGTTGCGCCTACGCCGATTCGCGCGACGGAAGCAGAGAACCTCTTAAACGGAAACGCGCCTACAGCAGAACTTTTGGAACAAGCTGGTGAAGCAGCTGCAGCCGCAGCCAGTCCAATATCCGATTTACGATGCTCTGCTGAACATCGTAGAGAGATGGTTGATGTCCTTACAAGAAGAGCCATCCAACACGCTTTGGGAAGAGCAAGAGGCTAAAAAGCATTCATATCTAACGCGAGGAACAACTTTTATGCCTCGCATCGTCCAATAAATCAAGGAGAAAAATATGGCAAAACTCCCTGTCAGTCTAAAGGTCAATGGTGACGAACACGATTTACTCATTGAACCGCGCAAAACCTTGCTGGCTGTGCTTCGCGATACGATCGGTTTGACAGGCACCAAAGAGGGATGCAGCACGGGAGACTGCGGTGCGTGCACGGTCATCGTTGATGGTAAAGCCGTCACGTCCTGCATGGTACTCGCTGTCACCGCATCTGGAAAAGAGATTACCACTATCGAAGGTTTAGCTGGTGATGGCGAACTCCATCCGGTCCAACAGGAATTTATTAACACAGGCGGCTATCAGTGTGGTTTCTGTACCCCCGGTTTCATCATGGCATCGAAGGTACTCTTAGACGAAAATCCGGACAGGACCGAAGAAGAATTCAGACATGCACTCGGCGGGAATATCTGTCGCTGTACCGGATACACAAAGATTCTTGAAGCAGTTTTGAAAGCAGCGGAAGAGGTCCGCGCAACTACATAAAGAATTGAATTCAAGAGCACTCGATTAGAAATCGAGGCTACAAACATATTATTTTCAAGAGGAGAAAACATGGCAAAGACGCATCGTGGATCAGGTATAAGACACCTCTATATCGATCCAAACGGGAACGTCCACCAAGGTGAATATAACAACGGACGTGGAACCTGTCCAGTTTGTGAACGCACGGGTGTGAAAGTGCTCTATGAACGAGAAGTTGGCGAGGATACCGTGAAAGTCTGTAAAAGATGCAATACTGCAATCGGACGCGGTAAACTTCACCATCTCGTTGCAAGTGCATAATAGCTATCAGTTATCGGAAACCGTCAGTTGTCGGTTAAGAGGGTTTTTGAACAAATCACCTGCCTCTGTGAGGTCTCAAGTACACGTGAATTGTGAAAATCCATCTCTTAACTGAAAACCGAGAACCGAGAACTGACAACCACTCAGAAAGGAGAATTCGATGTCAGAATATACTGTTGTCGGGCAGACAGTCGCACGGGTTGATGCTGTCGAAAAAGTGACAGGTGCCGCCCAATACGGCGCAGATGTCCATCCGGTTGGCATGCTCTACGGCAAAATTGTCCGTAGTAAACATGCACACGCCAATATACGCAGTATTGACACCAGCGAAGCCGAAAAACTTCCAGGGGTCAGGGCAATTATTACGCAAGACGATGTCCAAAGTGGTCGTAGAGTCTTCGCAACCGATAAAGTGCTTTACTTAGGCGAACCGCTCGCTGCTGTCGCCGCAACCGATCCAGATATCGCTGAGGAAGCTGCTGAACTCATTAAAATTGATTACGAAGTTCTACCGGTTGTGCAGGACGTTATAGAAGCCATCACGCCTTCCGCACCGCGCCTACATGGCGATGACACAAAGGACGGTCCCAACCGACGAGAAGTCGCAGCGCAAATCCGGCAACTGTCTCGCGATAAAGAAAACGACCACAGCGACGAAATCAGCAAACTTGAAGCAGAATTAGAGGAATATCCAGACGAAGCCTACTACAATATCTCTGCTGAAAGTCATACCGAAGCTGGAGACGTTGAAAAAGGATTCGCAGAATCTGATATTGTTGTTGAGGATACCTACGTGATTCCACGGGTTCATCAGACTTACATGGAACCGCACGTCTCTGTTGCCAGTGCGGACTCATCCGGCAAGGTTACCGTCTGGGCATCCACGCAGGGTCCATTTGCTATCCGTTCCGGTATCGCAGGAACACTTGGCATCCCGTTGACGCAAATTAACGTCATCGGGACAACGATGGGTGGCGGTTTCGGCGGACGTTTCGGGGTTATTATCACACACGTCCCAGCCGTGCTGCTCTCACAGAAGACAGGTCGTCCGGTTCGTGTCCAGATGACACGTGAGGAGGAATTCACGGACGGTAGACCCGCCCCCGGATGCGTTATCAAACTCAAGACCGGTGCAACGAACGATGGGCGCATCCTCGCACGCGAGGCACTCGCTTTTTGGGATTCTGGATCCGTCTCCGGTGCCTCCATCGGAAGCACAATTCGGGTTCGCGGTGTCTATAAGATTCCGAACCTCAAGGTAGATGCTTATGGTGTTCATACCAACAAATCCGGTACAGCCGCCTATAGGGCACCGGGTGCACCCCAAGCCATCTTCGCAGGTGAATCTCAACTTGATGAGATAGCGGAACGCATCGGCATGGATCCCGTTAAATTCCGTCTCATGAACATGCGCGAAGAAGGCGACGAAGTCCCAGCAGGTGGAAGTGAACCGAAAGTCGGTTACAAGGAGACTTTGGAGGCTGTCGCCGATGCCGCCGGATGGTGGGATCGGGAAGCCAGTGAAAACCAAGGGTGGGGCGTTGCAGTCGGCGACTGGACAAACGGTTGCGGTCCCGGTGGTGTCTACGTTTCCGTTCATGAGGACGGGAGTGCCCGTATCTTCCACGGATCTATGGACATCACTGGCACAGATACCATGATTGCACAAATCACCGCCGAAATCTTGACGATACCGTATGAAAGCGTTACAATTCGGCGTGGCGACACGGATTCCGCTCCGTATTCGACAGGTTCAGGCGGAAGCGTTGTGACGTTCACAATGGGCAACACTGCCAAATTGGCTGCTGAGGATGCCTATCAACGGATTCTCGAACTCGCCTCAGAACGGCTGAATACCAATGTGGACAACCTTGAACTCAAAGAGGGTGCTGTCCATATTATCAGTGCGGAACCGCCAAAGTCTATCTCATTAGGTGAACTCGCAGCGTATAGCCTCTCTACGACCGGCGGTCCGATTGTCGGAAAAGGTTCCTTTGCCCGGCAACCCAGCACACCTGCACTCGCTGCACAGATTGCTAAGGTTGAAGTGGATCCCGACACTGGTAGAACCAGAGTCCTCAAACTTGTCGCTTCACAAGATGTCGGCTTCGCTATCAATCCGATGGCGGTTGAAGGGCAAATCGAAGGCGGAACAGTGCAAGGCTACGCATGGGCAATGATGGAAGAGATGCAGTACGGCGAAAACGGTAATATCAATCTCGGTTTCGTTGATTACCGCGTCCCGACCTCCGCAGACCTACCGACTGTGGAGTCTGTCATCGTCGAGGTGCCTGCTCCGAATGGTCCTTACGGAGCCAAAGGTGTCGGCGAACCACCCATCACACCTACGTTGGCAACGATGGCAAACGCTGTCAAGGATGCCATTGGTGTACGGATTACCGAATTGCCGATCAAACCGGAAAAGGTTCTTGATGCTTTGAAGAGCAATGGGCATGGTGCATAGTTCGCACACAAGGATATTTGCGAGGCATTCGTGCCTCGCAAACCGTAATTCTTAAGGTTACGACTAAAAAGTCTATAAATAACTTCTACACCCTACACTCCGCACTTGTTTTGACACATTTTGGTATTTTTAGAAAAACCCACGTCACGAAAGGATCCAAACAGTATAAATAAAATTTAGAGATGGTAAATAAGATTTCATTTCGCACGTATATCTTCTCTGATCCACCTGAAATTGCTTGTTGAACGTTGGAACCACGTGGGTTTAAAAAATAAATACCAAAAATCCGAAATTAGAAGTGCGGAGTATAGGCTACACCGCAACAGAATCGCTATTTGACAAAAAACGTTACTTGATGAGAGAATACGCGGCAGAAAAACCGACAGTTTATGTTGAAACTACAGTAGTGAGTTATTTCACCTCACGTCCGAGTGATGATGCAGTGGTATACTCTCGTCAACAAGCCACTCAACAGTTATGGGACGAGTATTTGGGTAACTTTGAGTTCGTCGTTTCAGATATAGTTATCACCGAAATTGAGCGAGGCGATGCAGAAGAAGCGCAGCGTCGGCTTAAGATGATTGCTAACTTTACAAAATTGGATATGTCTCCGGCAGCAGATAGCCTTGCACAACTCTTGATAGATTCCAGTGCAGTGCCACAGAAATCACGATCAGATGCCCAACATATCTCTATTGCAACGGTTCATAGTCTTGACTATCTGATTTCATGGAATTTTAAACATATTGTCAATGAAACAAAGCAGCAGCATATTGACAGAGTTTGTCGTACTGCAGGTTTTGCCCCTATAAACTTATGTACACCTATAGACCTTATTGAGGAGATTCAGATGAAAGAAAAACTTGATCCGCCAACGGACCCCATTCTTGAAGAATGTTATCGGCTGAAAGCAGAATTTAACGCCCAATTCAACTCAATGGAAGAACTCACTGCTTATCTGAAGAAGGTTAACGCGCGGGAAAAAGCACGCGGCAGGAAATATATCCCTGCGCCGCCACCGCCCCCTGACTTTTATAAAAATATTGAGAACTTAAGGAAACATTTAGACAAAGTTTCTGATTAGTTCTTGAAGATATGCTTACTACATAGAGTCTTCAGAGATTACACGGACATTTGCTCAATAAGAAGAATATCCACTAACATAACCCTTCCGCTTGTCTTAAGTGTTTCCATTAGTAATAAGAAGACACTTGAAGACACTCCATATTAAGAAAACAAACTTATGTTTAACGAAATTAAAAACGAACACGGTGAACGTCTTGATTATGCCTTTCACGAAGGCAGCGGCGACAGAATTGTGGTGATCGGACACGGGGTCACTGGTAACAAAGACAGACCTGCCCTCATCGCTCTGGCAGAAGGACTCGCTGCTGCTGGTATTTCTGCCCTGCGCTTCTCTTTCTCCGGCAACGGTGAATCGGAAGGCGCATTCACAGATTCCACTATTACTAAAGAGGTCGCAGACCTCGGTAACATCATTGACGCACTCAGCGAATATAAAATCTGCTATGTCGGGCATAGCATGGGCGGTGCAGTCGGTGTACTCCGTGCCGCCACTGACGAACGCATCCAAGTCCTCGTCTCACTTGCGGGGATAGTACATACGAAAGCGTTTGCAGAACGTGAATTCGGCGATGCTACACCCGACGCAGGCTTCATGTGGGATGAACCCGATTGTCCACTCTCACAGGCTTATGTAGATGACATGGCAACGATCAATAGCGTCGCAAAACGTGCCAGTAAATTTGATGTTCCGTGGCTACTGGTTCACGGCACAGAGGACGACATTGTTCCACCTGAAGATAGTCACGACATTCTTCAGTTCGCAAACGAACCGACAGAACTCCTTGAACTCCCCGGTGTAGACCATGTCTTTTCTGGCGACGGTACCGCAGTTATGGTCGAAAAAGTCGTGGCATGGATCGACCAAAAGTTGTGATTCAAAAAAATGAGTCAAGCACACTTAGCCTATGAAAACAGAGTGAATTTGGGGAGTTATTATACTCCCACTGAAATTATAAATATAGCGTGGGAGATGATCGCGCCTTATGTGCATTCACAGACCACTATCATTGATAGCGCGTGTGGATACGGGGATTTTCTGAAAAATAGTGGTCAGTCTATCACAATTGGATGTGATATAGACGAAACTGCAATTGATGTAGCTAAAAAGAACAACGATAAAGTTCGGTTCTTTCAAACGAACGCTTTATGCAACGTATCAAGGGCAAAATTCGGTATTCCTGAGCAGTCCGATTTGATCGTCGTTGGAAACCCACCCTATAACGATAAAACATCCCTTATTCGTCACAGTATCAAAGACGTCAATTTTGACATTGATGAAGATATAGCGAGTCGGGACTTAGGCATATCATTTCTCCGTTCCTACAATAAACTCGAAGCAGACCTTATTTGTGTGTTGCATCCACTGTCCTATTTAATTAAGCCTACCAATTTTAGACGACTAAAGGAGTTCACTGCAAATTACAGATTGATAGACGGTCTATTAATCAGCAGTTGGGAATTTCCTGAATCAGCGAAACACACACCCTTCCCGATTCTACTTGCGCTTTACCAGAGAGACACGCAAGGAATGGAATACAGTTTTATTCGCTCTTTTCGTTTTCGTATAGCCGGTAAAGATAACAAAAAGCGCGCAGCACCGATAAAGCCCCAGCGGGGCGTAATGTCTATAGGAGGTTTTTGTCTTGGTGATTTTGATTATATTACTGGCTACATTGATAAATATCCCAAGAAGCAGAATCGACCTACATATAATGATGCTCTATTTTTTTGGACAATGCGAGACATCAACGCATTAAAAAGAAATCGCACTTTTGTTGAAAGTTATAGCACAAATACGATTGTAATTGACAAACGAAAACTTGACTATTATGCTTATGTAGATGTGTTCAAAAGAAACCTGCATAGACTTCCTTTTTATTTCGGGAATTGTGATGTGCTTATAGATGATGACCTGTTCAGACAGTATAAACCTTGTTTCATCAGCGATACTGTTAGACATCACTCTTTCCTGAAAAAGCATTTTCAGATAAATCCGATAGAGAAGCAACAGGCAGCCTCCGAATTAGATATGTATTTCAAATTGTTGTTCGCTGAGCATCATGTTTAGCGATCCCTGATCGCAATTTTTGGAGAAGTAAATTATGTCAACACCTCGTCTCTCAGTCTCAACGTGGAGTTTGCATCGACAACTCGGTAAACCCGGATTCACCGGACCCGCACACGATATGCAAATCCCGATCGAAACCCACAACAAGGGACCTATTTCACTTCTGGAATTACCCGCACGCGTCGCCGAATTCGGCATTCGGACCTTGGAGATTTGTCATTTCCATCTGCCATCTGTTGAGAAGGCTTACCTTGCTGAACTCCGTGCCGCGCTCACAGATGCCGATGTCGAACTCTTCACCGTGCTAATTGACGACGGCGACATCACGCACGCGTCCGAAGCAGCACGCGATATTGCATGGATTGAAAAGTGGATTGACATCGCTGGTGAACTCGGTGCAAAATGCGCACGCGTTATCGGTGGCAAAGCAGATCCGTCAGCGGAGACCGTAGCGCAGAGCCGAGATGTTCTCTCGCAGCTCACCGAACGCGCCGACACCGCAGGCATTCGCTTAATGAGCGAAAATTGGTTCTCCATCTTCTCTACCCCTGAAAATGTCAAAACCATTTTAGACGGATTAGAGGGTAAGGTAGGACTCTGTCTCGACTTCGGCAACTGGCGTGGCGATACGAAATACGAAGACCTCGCCGCGATCGCTTCACGGGCAGAATCGTGTCATACCAAAGCACATTTCGCTGCACCACGCGAAATGGACAAGAAAGACTACGTGCAATGCCTTGAACTCGCCCAGGAAGCAGGTTTCACTGGACCCCACACCCTCATCTACGACGGACCCGGCGACGACGAATGGGAAGGCTTAGCACTGGAACGTGAAGTCGTGAACCCATACCTCAATTAGAGACGACGTTATCGCGTGAGCATGATGGAAGTTACAATCCTTAGGACTTACGCATTTCCTCTCAAAGTCCCCCTGATAAGGGGGATTTAGGGGGTTAAATAACGGAAATAACGACGCTTTTGGTGAAATACCTGGCTTTTTTACGCAATTTGCGTAAATCCTGAATCCTATAACCTCAGCGAATTGTTTGCTCGTGGGAAAGCACCGAGTTAGAAAATTGGAAGGTAAAGATAGGATGAATAACGAATTTATCTCAATCATGACGGAGCGCATCGTACAAGGCTTTGATCCGTTACAGATTATTCTCTTCGGTTCACAAGCACGAGGGGACGCAAATCAACAGAGCGACATAGATCTGCTCGTCGTTTTTGCCGAACTCGCGGATAAACGGAAAACCGCTCTTGATATTATGCGCGCCCTGGCCGACTTACCCGTGGCGAAGGATATTCTTGTTTCAACACCTGAAGAGTTGGAACGCAGCCGCACGCGGATCGGATCGGTGCTGCGGTATGCCCAACAAGAGGGTAAAATCGTTTGGAAGAATTTAAACGCAGCCTCCCACAAATCGGATCAGTGCTGCGGTGTGCCCGACAAGAAAGTAAAATCCGCTATGCAAACAGCTGATAGACTCACAGACACCACTCGCTGGTTCCGCTATGCAGAGGAAGACCTAACAACAGCTGAAACCTTTTTAGGGCATCCACGCGTTCCACCTCGCCAAGCGTGTTGGTTTGCACAACAAAGTGCTGAAAAGGCGTTAAAAGCAGCATTAATTTTCTTACAGATCGATTTTCGGAGAACGCATGACTTGAATGTTCTACGGGATTTGTTGCCTGAGAGTTGGCAATTTAAAACCGCGCATCCAGACCTATCGAATTTAAGCCGATGGGCAGTTGAAGCACGATACCCGGAGGACATGCAAGGAGCCACCGAGACAGATGCCTCCGAGGCGGTTGAACAAGCACGCGCTGTCTGGACATCCGTATCTAACGCTCTCGCAGAACGCGGTTATCGTATGGAGCAAGAACCGTGATTCGTTGAAAAAGAGGAAGCGTAGGGAAATAGCAGTTCTATCTCAACAAGAACTTGACGATACTGACCAGCGTGGAACCCGCTGTGGCAACATGGATGCCTATAAGAAATTCTAAAAACTACCAAATGGGTAAAAATATGTTTTCACTCTCACAAACACAACACAGTTTAACCGTGGCTTGGGATGAACAAGATGTCTTAGGCTACCATTTTCCTGAAGATGGCAACCGTCCGTTTTGTCACCCGTTGAACCTTCCCGGTGCGCCACCGCTCACGATGAACGAACCCGGCGATCATGTACATCATCAAGGTTTATGGGTCGCATGGAAAAAGGTCAACGAGGTCAATTTTTGGGAACAACCGGGACAGGGTAGCGATCCGACCGGCTTCGGTAAGATCGTCCATCAGCGAATTGTCGCACAAAGCGCAGGTGCCGACAGTGCAAGTCTAACAACAGAAAACGCATGGATCGATTGGCAAGGTACAACGCATTTAACGGAGCAACGCGAAATAACCGTTCATCCACCGACAGCAGATGCGATGCAGATCTCCGTGTCGTTGACGTTGCATCCGAACGATCGAGAGATCATCTTAGATTTACGGCGCGGTGAACCCGGTGCAGACGGAAGATTCTACAGCGGCATGGCAATCCGATTTGACAATATCGTCACGCCGGGGAGCTTATTAGATGCCGACGGACGCACCGAACCGATGGACATCTTCGGCCAGCAGAGCCGTTGGTGCAGTTTCACGACACAACACCCGACTGACAACGAAACCTACGGGGTCGCAATCATTGACCATCCTGACAACCCCCGTTATCCGACAACGTGGTGGGTACGCAACCGGGAAAACTACTGCCTAATCCATCCGTCCCCCGTCTACTATGAACCGTTCCATATTGCCCCTGACGAAACCTTGAACTTGCAGTATCGTGTTATTCTTTACCGCGGCCAGCCCTACGCAGCGTTATTTGAGTAAAGCGTTTGACTCCGAAATAATTTGATCTCAGAAGTTATGGCAAATAGCGAAAATACTATCACCAGCGCGTTTGTAAACGTTCTACGCCCCATGCGGGATGCATGGCGTGTCAACGAACAAATTACAAGACCGTTCCTCAATGCTACACAAAAGCCCGATGTGATTGTCACTGAAAAAGGACGAAACCCTGTTGTCATTGAGGTGAAGGTTGATGGTGACACGCCGAACTTTACAGGTGATATACAGGCAGAAGCACATTTTGGAATGCTCCTTGATCCGAGCGTCTTTACGGGTCTCACCTACAACATCATTGAGAATGTTCTGCGCGTCCGCATGCCTGCCCGATTTAGAACGATGCCACAAGATAAAATTGCGTCAGAGATGCGGAGTGCGGAAGACATCGCCTACATACTTCTCAATAAACCGGAACCAGAGAGCGAACCGGAACCCGATCAGGTTCTATTCATCGCCGAAACAGAATCTGATAATGAGACAGAACTCGAATCTTTCCCGCAAAGCGGTTGGTTAAAAGGTAGTGTTGCCGACATTGCAACTGCTATTCGCGTCAGGGCAACTCCGATTTCTAAAATAGATGCCGCCGCCGATTTATTGGAAAAACGGGTAGAAACTGCCGCACAGCAGCTTGAGGCAGCGATTCAAGAACGTCCCAGCATCGGCGCAGAAATCGAAGCGGTTCTTTTCCAAAAGGCTGGCGAACAGACCTCGCGGATGGCGATGCTCATCGTCACCAATGCCTTTGTGTTTCAGAGTGTCCTCGCGGGTAAACCTGAGATGGAAAGGGTTATGTCGCTTAAACGGATGTTGTCTGACAATGCAAAACGGCTTCGCTATGAGCAGGTCATAGCAGGATGGAACATCATTCTCAAGGTTAATTACCGCCCGATTTTCCATGTTGCCAAACGGATCATAGACGCAATCGCGACCGACGATGAACTCGTTGATAGGGTTCTGGCAACCCTCTGTGATACCGCGAAGGAGCTCGTCGATCAGAGGCTCACACAGGTACATGAACTCGCTGGAACCGTTTTCCAACGTCTTATCGTTGACCGGAAGTATGTCAAAGCGAACTACACTCGTCTTGAATCCGTTGCCTTGCTATCAGCGTTAGTCCTCCCCAAAACTCAGGAGAATATGAGCGAATTGAAGGTAGCGGATTTCGCATGCGGGACAGGTTCACTTCTTAACGGGGCATATCAACGGATCCTTGAACTGCACGAACACGCTGGCGGTAAAGGCAGCCTCATCCACACACAGATGATAGAGAAAAACCTTGTCGGATGTGACATTATGCCAAACGCCAGTCACCTCACCGCTTCTCTCCTGACAAGCATTTACCCCGACTTGAAAATCGGTAACACCCGAATCCACACGATGCCCTACGGTAGGCAGAACGATGGGAGTTACGCCCTCGGTGCGCTCGATCTGTATGATATTCCCGAAACATTACCTCTCCCGATGATGGGCACAGCAGCTCAACAGATCGGTGGAGAAGACGACACGACAGTGATGACCCAACAGGAATTCCGCTATGGAGAATTTGATATTGTCGTCCTAAATCCACCGTTTACCCGACCCGATTCTGACCCAAATAGCAGTGTGCCTAAAGCGGTGTTCAAAGGAAGTGGTAGGGACAAAGAAGAAGAACAAATGATGCGGAAGGCACGCGGACAAAAAAATTGGCGAGTCGGTAATGGCAATGCAGGTCTCGCTTCTGATTTTGTTGACCTCGCCGACAAAATGCTGAAGGCAAATGGGAATAGCAAAATGGGTTTCATCTTGCCTATTGCTTGTCTTGTTTCTCCACATTGGAAAAAGGTCCGGAACATGTGGGCAACCGAATATCACGATGTAGTTGTGATTACCATCGCAGATGCCAAGGGTGAAAGTTGTGCGTTCTCTGCGGATACAACTATAGCAGAGTGCATGGTAGTTGCAACTAAAGGAAAGAAAACTGATAACACCGGTAGAGGAAGGTTTATATCTCTAAATCACCGCCCGCGAAGTGTATTGGAAGCACTTGAGATAGTTAACGCTACCCATAAATTTGATAGCATTCGGCGATTAGAGGATGAACCAAGTGGTGGTGATCCACTCAAGGTCGGAGACGATTCTCTTGGACATGCACTTAACTGTCCCTTACAGATAGATGGGGCGTGGGATGCAGTGCGAATAAAGGAGATAGCGTTAATCCAATCCGCACATCGTTTAGCAGAGGGTGAGATGTGGTTGCCAACACAAGCAAGACCGTTAGAAATCCGAATGTGTCAAGTGGGCGATATTGCAGAAGTAAGCGCGCATCATCGGGATATCCATGAGAAAGGAGAGCGAGGCGCGTTTGATGTAGAAAAAAGTTACACTAACACCGACCTACATCCGGGCTTATGGCACCTTAATGCGCCAGCACAAAGAGCAATGGTCGTTGAACCAGATTGTCATCTTATCAAGCGTCCCAACCGTCACGATAAAGCACAAACTATTCTTGCTCGTAATGGACGTGTTCACTTTAACACTATGATAGGCTTCAATGCCAATTCCCTCGGAGTCCTTTTCACAGAGAAACCTGCTCTGGGGATAAATTCATTGCCCAACGTTGTGTTAAAAAAGCAGGTTTACGATTATGTTTGGACCCTCTGGGGCAATTCAACATTAGGGTTTCTACTCCAATGGGCGCATAGCGGCAAACAACAACCTGGTAGAGGGGTAAGTTCAAGGACCGCCTTACTCCAAATGCCTACGCTGGATGTGCGCTGTCTGTCGGATGAAGCATTGGCAAATGCTGAACGTATCTTCCACGCCTTGAAACATCAGCGGATGCTACCTTTTAATGAGGCAGATCATGATCCGGTGCGTCACGAACTTGATCGCCTTTTGCTAACTGAGGTGTTGAACATCACAACCGAAGATGCCCACAACGCGATACATCGTCTCCGCCAACTGTTGTGTGCCGAACCGAGTATCCACGGTGGCAAGAAATCTCCGTGCGACCTTGAAAAGGAATGGAAAAAACTCAATCGGTGAGAACCTCTCTTTTCTCTTTACATTTTTTGGAAAGTGGAATATACTGTTAACGTGAGCTTGAAAAAAGTTTTTACCCGTAGTGCCCTGTATCAGTTTTAGCAAAAAACGGCACAAACTCACAGTTTATGCTACAATAATACCGCTTTTTTAGCCATGAACAGTGTTTAGAGCGAACTCATATTTTATTATCAAACTCACGTTACTGTTAGTATAATACGCGCGAAATGTTTATTATCCAAAACTGAGAAACAAAAATCTTCAATAGGAGGAAAAGACTGTGCAAACTCCAACTTCTGCTCTTGAGGAAACCGGCATCGGTTCCATCCACGTTGAAGCACTGCCGCCAATAGAAATAGACGAAACCCAACTTGACTACCATCAACTGTGCCCCGCTGAGGGTTTTGAGGAACTCGAAGGCAAACCCTTTCATGTCAACGGCACGCATCTGGCTGTTTTCAAATCCAGCGACAAATATTACGCCGTTGACAACCGTTGCCCACACATGGGGTATCCGATGTCGAAAGGGAGTATCCGGGATGGTGTACTGATCTGCCATTGGCACCACTGGGAATTTGACCTCAACTCGGGTGCATGCTTCTTGGCATTCGGCGATGACCTGAAAGCGTTTCCTGTTGAAGTCCGGGAAGACGGTTATTTGTACGTTGGGTTATCAAAAGGCGAGCGGGACGCAGCGAAACAGCGTGTCATCGCAAACGGTAAGCGTGCACTTGAGCGTGGTCTCAAGGACCGCAGCACCTTCTTTATCGCCAAAGCCGTCACAGCACTTCGTGATGCAGGCGCGACACCCGCGGAGATTATCCAACAGGGACTCCACTACGGTGCACATAAAAGTAGTGATGGATGGTCCTCAGGTGTTGCTATCCTTACACTGGCAGCGAACCTGTGGGATGACGTTGATCCAAAGGACCATAACCTGTTTCTCGTACACGGATTGAGCCAGATCAGCCGTAGAACAACAGGAAGTGCACGTCCCTATCGCGCACCCTTCCCCCGGATGAACGAGGAACACAACCTGGAAACGCTGATGCGATGGTTCCGTTATTTTATCGATAAACGCCACGGCGGCGCGGCGGAACGCATCTTGCTAACGTTGAATGACCGAGACTACGATAAATCGGTCATCGCAGACTTCGTATACACGGCAGCAACAGACTATTACTTCACCGGTGACGGACACGCGCTCGATTTTGCGAATAAAATGTTTGAAGCGTTGAATTACGTCAACTGGGAAGGATCACACGAGATTTTACGCCCGATCGTCGTCGATCTCGTCGGTAGAACACGGCATGAGGAGACCTCTCGATGGGCTGACGCTGTGCCTGTCTTAGAACCCGTCTTTGAGAGACTCGATAGTATCTGGGAAGACAATCAGGCGAACGAAGCAGAACTCGATATTTCAGCATTTACACAGACGCTGCTCGGTGACGAATTTGAACCTACTGTCGCCGTGGTTGAGCAGAAGATTCGCGAAGGGGTCAAGTTAACCGACATCTGCCGAGCGATGACTTATGCTTCGGCGGTTCGCACTGCCCGGTTCCATCTCAAGAACGAAGGGGACTGGCACGATGTCGCGAACATTTACTCATACTCTCACGCCCTTTATCACGCTGTCCAGTTTGCACCGAGTGCTAACCTCCTGCGCGGCATTTTTCACGGTGTTGTTTATTTGGCATACTTACGCTGGTTGAACATGCCTGCCGCCCGCATTCCGAGACCCGGGCAACGGATACCTGATGAAACTTACGCCTCTGCTGACAAAATGTTAGAACGGATTCAAGAATTCGCTGACTTCCAAAAAGTCTATGAAGCAGAGATTCTGGTCAATCAATATCTCGAAGAAGGGCATGACATCGACGCACTGAAACGAACGCTCTCACACATCCTGCTACGTGAAGACGCAGAACTCCACATGTTCCAGGTCCTCGAAGTCGCCTTCCGGCATTACGACCTGTCAGACGACTCTGAAGAACAACGGATGCATCTACTGGCAGCGACACGTTACATCACGGCTCAAAAGCTGATGAAGAACATTTTGTGGTCCACCGAGAACGCAGAACGTCTCGCACGAGGTGAGTTGCTCAGCGAACGCGACGATGATTAGATTTAGCAGTTTCTAACTCTTCGGGCTGGAATCCCACTGCTTTCGCGGTAGGAGGAAAGCCCGTCTCTTTTTTCAAAAAGAGTGTCAAATTATGAAATAGAATTCCAGTCATGGAAAAAATAGCACTTACTTTTTACATGAGCCAAAACCCTTTTTATAGTAAAACCCACAATTAACTTTACAAAGTCCGAGGTTAGGAATGCAGATCGCATTTGGGTGAGTACACCGCAAAACCTCGCCAGCGAGCGAGTGTATTCGCGGAATTGTTGCTTTTTAAAGTGTAAACATATTTTCGGGTTTTACTATAGAAAACCGATAACCGATAACTGATAACCATTAAAAAGGAAAATTAAAAATATGAAACTTGGTGTTATGTCTGACAGTCATGACAACATCCCAAATGTCAAACGCGCTGTCGCACTTTTCAATGAACTCGGTGTGGACCTCGTCGTCCATGCAGGCGATTTCATCGCGCCGTTTGCCATCGATCCGTTAGGTGATCTAAACTGCCGCGTTGTCGGCGTATTCGGAAATAATGACGGCGAACGCATCGTTGTGGCAAAACGGTTTGAAGCCATCGGCGGTGAGGTACACCCTAACCTTGCAAGCGCAACCCTCGGTGACAGAAACATCGCCGTGATGCACTATCCTGAACTCGCCATCCCCATTGCTAAAAGTGGCGATTTCGACATCGTCGTCTACGGACACACCCACAAGATCGACATCCAAAAAGGAAAATCGCTGCTACTCAACCCAGGTGAAACAGGCGGATGGACGACTGGGAAGGCAACCGTTGCCGTTGTGGATATAGAAACGCTTGAGGCAACAATTCATGAACTGTAGAAACAGGTGATGAAATACAGGGATCTATTCACACCACCGCATGGAGCAGCACGAGAACCCAAGCAGCAATGCCTGATCTGGTCTGAAAACCATGAACACGCCGTTGCCTCCATAGATGACGAGATTCACCCACAGGCGAAGCGTGTCTGGCTGGAATTTGGAGGTCTCAATGTTATCTATGCCTACGAAAAACATTGGAAAACAGGCGACTGGGAACTCGTTGAACGGAAAAAGGGGAATATCCCCTTAGTAAACAATAACCCTTTCAAACCCGATAGTGAAAGCGTCTTTCCTGTCAATAAATATTGAGAGAGATACAGTAAACGGTTCGAGGGTATTGTCCGCATAATGATTTGGTTTCCTTGTTCGTTCTAGAAGAACCCCCCTAAATCCCCCTTATCAGGGGGACTTTGCGTATATCCATACCATTAAGGCAACACCGTCAACGGTTCTTGTGTAATGCCTCAGGTGCCTAATTTTCACTTTTATGGTATAATACTTACATGAGAGTTATCTCGCGCAGAACTTTGAAAGAATTTTGGGAGAAGCATTCTGATGCGGAAGCGGCACTTAAAACGTGGTATACCCGTGTGAAACGTGCTGAGTGGAAAACACCATCCGATGTAAAAGTTGATTATCGAAACGCTAGTTTTATCAACAACAACAGAGTAGTCTTTAACATCAAAGGGAATTATTATCGTCTGGTAACCGCTATCCATTATCAATCTGGCATCGTTTATATTCGATTCATTGGAACACACAATGCCTATGATAAAATTGATGCCTCAACGATTTAAGGAGTAACTATGGATATTAAACCGATCCGATCCGAAGCAGATTATGAAACTGCCCTGAAGACCATTGAGCAGCTTTGGGATGCAGCACAGGGTTCACCAGAAGCGGATCAGCTTGATGTGCTTGTCACATTAGTGGAGGCTTATGAAGAGAAGCACTACCCAATTCCACCGCCAGATCCCATTGAGGCAATTCTTCACTATATGGAGAGCCAAGGACTATCCGAACCCGACCTCCAAACCTATCTCGGCTCCGATACCTGTGTGTCAGAAGTCTTGAATCGGGAACGCACTTTATCGCTTGACATGATTCGGAAATTGCACAAAGGACTCGGAATTCCCGCGGATATTTTGGTACAGCCCTATGCTCAAATTGATGAAGTTGCCGACTGAAATAGAGACCTATTCAACATACCCCAAATCCCGCAACTTGCCCTCTAAAATCTCCGTCTCTTCAGTCGTGGATTCTTGCGCTTGCAGGTGCTGGTAATTGGAATTCACCAAGAGGTCGTCGTAAGCGTCTCGGAAGCGATCAGGATCTTCACAGGTGAGATCTTCGCCACTTAGTACATGCCGATACACGAACTCACCCGACTGCTCATCTTCACGATAGAGATACTCGCCATCCGTTAGTGACCAGAGCCGAACACCTTCTGAATACTTGTTAATCTCCATGTTGTCAACCGTTGTCCGGGAAGTTACGCGGTGGTGTGGCATCTCCAAGTTGTTTTTACTGAGGAACCCGATACCATAAAGACTATCCAATTCCGACAATACCAAGCGGTTTTTATCGATTTCAGATGGAGACAGTAAATCTTGTCCATACCCGTGATAGTTCACATCAATGCCCGCAAGGTTCACAATCGTCGGAAATAGATCTATCGCCGAAATCGGCGGTTTCGGGAATTCAAGATCTGACACACCGGGGATATGCGCTAACAGCGGCACGTGTAACACATTCTGATTCAGCGTACTGCCGTGATCGATAAGCTCTTCGCAGATACCTTCACCGTGGTCCCCGAAGATGAAAACCGCCCATTCTGAGAGTTGGAGTTGCTTCAGGATTTCAACGAGTTTAAATTCGAGTATGTGCGTCGCTGCGGCATAGTAGATACGCAGTGCCTCATCCGTCCTGCCTTGGTCAACGAGCCACTTGAGGCTTGGCGCACCCGGAATCCCGCTCATACCGTAACCGCCGTGTGTATACCAAAAATGTAGAAAACAGAACTGCGGTACATCCGAAGGTTGCTTGATCTGCTGTACCAAGTCCTCAATTGAACCGAGATGCTGCGCTTGCGCATTCGGATCAATTGATGAAATGAACGGCTCAAAATCGAGGAAACGGAACACTTCCGGGCGTTCGGAACGTCCCGTGATATGATAGCCTGCGTCATTAAATACCTGAAACAGGTTTGGAATCCCTTCAAACATCTTGAGATAGGTCTGACCGTAGACACCGTGTTCAAACGGGTAGAGTCCCGTGAAATAGGAGGTATGGGAGGGGCGGGTCGCCGGTGCCGATACGAAAAACTTCTCAGCAAGCGAAAAATCTTGGGTCAACAGATCAAACTTCGGCGTATTGAAAAGGGGGTTGGTCCTGCTGAGCGCGTCATATCGCCAACAATCAATCGAGATAAGTAGAAATTTATTGACCACGTTGGTTTCCATTCTTTAATCTATTAGCCGCGTATTATATTGCCTTTCGGTATGTTGATACCCACCGAACAGGTCGGGTTGAAACGGCGGCGGTGTGTAGATATAGATTGCATCGCTATAAGGATCGTAGAGGATAACTTCTTCGCGGGCATCGCCACAGACATCTGCAGGAAAACAGTGATACCACCCCATTTTGCCACCCGTCGGCGGCGGGAGTTCAGGGAACACCACCGTTCTGTTTCCAGCACCATCGTAAAGCGCAGCCGGGCTATAAATCAATTCAGAGTGTCCCATTCCGTGCCAGCGGACAACCTCCAAACCCGTATTGTTCGGCGTTTCATCAACGTGAAATCGGCTTCTAATCTGCCCGTCTTTGTCTACCACCATTAGGTCAGGATGATGTCCATTATAACGAATAACTAAGGCATCTTCGGACGGATCCGAAAGTAATTTACCACACCGAATTTCTTGTCCGTGCGGTACGACATCAAAACCGAGTGAAAGGATTGGATTCCCTTTGGCATCAACAACTTGTCCACCACCAGAATGGATAGCCCGTTTATCACCATCCCACTCGGAGACCAAGACCGAGTCCATGTTGTCGCCGAAGTAGCGGTTCCAGAGTACCGTGCCATCGGCAGCGAGCCCAAAATTTCCGCCGTTAACTTCATCAAGGCAGTCGCCATTAAAATCGCCGACTGCCGGAATATAGGCGGAATGCTTCGGATAACTAAACCACTCGTCGGTATACTGCCAGAGCAGCTCCAATTGATGGTTAAAGGCGAGTAGATTTACGCCCACCTTGACAACAAAATCCTGTGGTTGGGCATTTCCAGAGAAATTGGCGATCATCAACCGTTGATGGACGTAGTTAGGAATATGGCGTTCACCTTCAGCGTACGCATTGCACTGACGCAACGTATCCGACGCGAGCGTCCGTTTAACAGCACCCGTCGCACCGTCTAAAATCATCAAGCAAATAGCAGACAAATCCCACTTACTCGTCTCTGGAACATCTGTATCTATCCAGAAACAGATAACCTCTGCTTGTCCATCGGCATCAATGTCATAAATAGCAACGGGACCGGGTCGGTCAGGTGAAAGGGTTGTCAGGCAAGCATCTTTGGCATCTGCGTCTCTGATTTCGAGGTGCTTATCACCAATGGACCAGAGCGGTTCACCTTCAAGCGTAAACGCGCCGAGGAAACACGGATGAATGCCTCCGAGCGATTTATATACCAGAAAATCGACAGTGCCATTGCCAGTCAGGTCGCCGATGCGGATATCGCCACCCCACGCCTTTCCATCTGTTTCATTCAGAAATGCGTCGGGAATTGCCACCCGTTTATAGAGATGTGCTGATTGTGGAGTGTTCATTTTTTATACGGGTTCTTTCGTGCGTGTTTCAAGTGTTGGGTTTCACTCGTATCTGCGCGATAGTTCTTAGGTGTTCTAAACGACATTGGAAGGCAATTCCAATTGTTCCCGAACTGCTTGGCGAACTTGCGTACAGGTTTCCATGGCATGTTGTGCATCAGTGGCAGTGGCTGCTTTGCCCGGATAACGGAAATCCACGGCATGTTCAGAAACCGTTGAGAAATCGGTTTGCCAAGCCTGCCAAGCGGGAAGCGTAGGGACGATCAAACTAAGTAATCTTTCTAAATCGTGTGTCTTGGTAAAGGGAATGTTCGCCTCCTGAAGCCACGCCTTGAGATATTTTTCGATACACTGCTGGGCATGGAAGCAGATAGCATCGTGTACCGGATTTGATGAGTGGTGGCTCTGATGCATAATAGCATAATCGCCTTCAGCCTTTTGTATCCACTCAAGTGCCAACGGATTCATGGCATCCTTCTCCTTTTCCAACACATCAGAACTTGTCTCGGTACAGCTTGCCAGTGCATATTGCAAGGCGTCTGCAGTGCCATAAAGGACTTCTCCTTTTTCGGTTACCTCGCGAAGAAACCAGTCATTATATGAGATGCGATAAGCAATCTCTTCTGGGGACCGGACGAGCAAATCCATGGGGAAGCGGTGTGGGATACGTTGCCGAATTTCTACGGCTTGGCGACGCGCCTCGGATGCCGGAATCAGCATGACGACGAGCAAATCGACATCCGAGTCCTCTGTCGGGGTGCCATACCCATAAGAACCAAAGAGAATCACTTGTAGCGGCGCGAATTCGCGCACGATATCATCGCAAGTGGCTTGAATCTCTTGGCGGCTGATCATAACAACACTTCCTTTCACCGCTGGGCGACTTGTGTTCGCCACTGTCCTCCACTGAAAACATATAGGACTTACGCAATTTACGTTCGTCGCTACTATGTTCTGCAGGATGGCTTCGGCTTTCGTGCCCTGCGTGCGTTCAGGTTCGGATGGGCACAGGGACCCATCCCAACAGCGTTTTGATGCGTAAGTCCTAACATAATAACATATCGTCCAAAAACTCTCAAGTCATGGAGTTCACATCGCCAGGACTATTCAGTTTTCGGAATTTTTTGTAATATTTTTCACATCTGTTAATATTTTGAGATAGCACATATCGCGTGATTTTTCACGCGATATGTGCTATCCTTCACCGTAAAAAATGAACCTATTTTTTGAGGTGAATCATGACAAGCAGTTCCTCTTGCCACTTACTTGATATATTAGCAGAAGTGCCGGATCCACGCCATAAAAAAGGCAAACGCTATCCTTTGGTCTCTATCCTGGCTTTGATCATCATCGGTCTGATGACGGGACATAGAGGTTATACCTCTGTAGCGACGTGGGCACGGAGCCAACCCGAACTGATCCAAGCATTAGGTTTCAGGTCTAAGAAAACCCCGCGTGCGTCAACACTGCATAATCTCTTGAAGCGTCTTGACGTAGTGAGTCTCGAAGCATCCCTAACGAAATGGGTGTCTTCAAAACTTGAAGACTTTCAAGCTTTCAAAACACAGCGTCTACAAGGAGTCGCTATTGATGGTAAAGAGTTATGTGGCTCTGAAAACCCAGAGACGGGATACCGGACACATTTACTTTCCGCAGTCTGTCATGAGTTAGGGATTACCCTCGCACAACAGCCTGTCAGTGGGAAAACCAACGAGATTCCGATCTCAACACAACTCCTCAAAGCGTTTGATGTCGCAGAGAAAGTCGTGACGACAGATGCCCTTTTGACGCAGAGAACCTTTTGTAAAGAAGTTCTCGAACATCAGGCAGACTATGCGCTGCCTGTCAAAGAAAATCACAAACAGATGTATGACGACATTCAGCAACTCTTTGAACCCCTCTCGGAGACAGATGCCACAGAGGTTGAGACCCGACGCTTTGAAAACCTTCACACCCAAGAAGGCGCACACCTTCATACCTACACCCATGTTGAAACATCACACGGGTTGACCACCACACGCACCCTAACCGCAAGCACATTGCTCACAGATTACATCAAATGGCCCGGAATCGCTCAGGTTTATCAATACCAATCTCAGCGAGAAAACACAAAAACAGCCCAGATCTCCTCGCAGACGCAGTATGGCATCACGAGTCTCTCACCCGAAGTCGCATCCGCAGAAGACTTGCTCAAACTCCGACGCGAACATTGGACGATAGAAAACAAAGTCCATTGGGTCCGAGACACCGTTCTCGGGGAGGACGCTTCACAGGCGAGAACCGGGAGTATACCACAAGTCATCGCAGCATTACGCAACACTGCCATGTCTGTTTTACGCTTCGCAGGACACACAAAAATCTCTGAAACAATACGATTTCTCGCTTCAAAACCTTTACTCGCAGTTAAACTCATCCAATGAGAAATTGGAAAACTGAATAGCCCTGTTCACATCGCTCAACCAAACCTGCTTTTAAACAAACGCTTTGAAAATCCCGACGTAGAGTGCAAGCACTTTTTCCGGGTCAGTTCCCGTATAAGCACATTCGTTGGATATGTAACCTGAGAAACCGCTGCGATCCAGCCATTGAAACATCTGTCGGTAGAGATCAAACGTCCCAGGTTCCTCCACCCGGTGCGTATGCACCGCAGTGATGTGCGGGGCTACGCGCGAAAAAAGCGGTTCTATACTTCCGGCATCACAACCAACAAATTGCGAATTGAAAACGAAACCGACATTCGGCAGATTCACACCTTCGATCACTTCCATCGCCGAATCCGGGTCTGTGAAAGAACCGTGCATCTCAATAGAGACAGTAATGCTTTTCTCAGCGGCATAGGTGCCGAGAGCCTTCAGTCCGTCCGTGACGTAACCCACAACTGCTGTGCGATTCTGCTCGGTATACCGGTCACCGAGCACTCGGACATGGTCGCAGCCCATAAATTCCGCCATGTCAATGACGCGTGTAACACGCCGGACAGTCTCCTCGCGGTCGGCAGCGTTTTCGGAGTGGAAATTTTGGCAACTGGTCAGCGAGGAGATAACAACCCCACTCACATCGACTTGTGCCTTTAATCCGTCCCAAGCCTCCCTCGGAGTATCCCACTCAAATCCGTGCTGCTGCTTATAATCCATTAATAATTCGACACCGTGATAGCCGGTCGCCTCAGCAGTGTCAAGTATCCGTCCTAACTCCCACTCTTGACAAGTCTGATAGGTATTCAATGACCACTTCATACATTATTCCTGTATTGGGATGGGGAACCAGAGTCCCCCGGTTTTAGTAGTTAACGCCCTATGTGTCATGTCATTAATGCCGATGACATCTATGGTGATGTTGTTCTGAAAGCATTGCTTCAGCACTTCTGATAATGTGTAAGACCCTTTGGTAAACTCATCGGTAACAAGCACAAATCGACGGTTCACCCCTTCACGGAAATCGACGCGGCGAATCGTTTTTATGATGGCGTTGTGTGCTCGTTCATCGCCCATGCCAGCAACGACATGCGTCGTTAACAACCGTTTGAATTTCTCGCCATCCCGCGTCTGCGGATGAATAATAGTATCACTCTCAAGATACCTGAAAATAACGATACCGAGTGTGAAGTCAATCCCTTTCTCTTCAAATACTGTTACCATCCGATTCAGCTGCCTACCGACTGCGCGGATATTATCTATCATACTTCCACTAATGTCAAGCAGAAAAACGAGATCAACAGCATCTTCGGTTTCGCCATCAGCGATGCTCTCTGCGATACCTTCCAGTGCTTCCCCCATCCGAGCGTCTCTGTCAATAGGTTGTGCCGGACTTTTACGACCTTCGGTTTCATTCGCCTCAGTTTGCCCCTGCACAGTTTTCGGCTTAGGTGCAATTGTGGGAGTCTGTGCATGTGCGGCTGCAATTGTTTTCCATACTGGCTTTTCTGCAGTCTGTTCGCGTAGTGCTGTTTCCGCCATCGGTAGCCGGGCATCTGTTTTTAACACAGGAATTGAGGCATTAGATAGCGTCGGAGGTGCTGAATGCGTCAGTTTTGCAGCATTTTGATTGGCAGCAGGCGAACGCATCGCTTGCCCAGGCGTGGAACGCCGCACCGGCATTGAACGTTTATGTGTACTACTAACATGAAAACGTCGGAACTCTGTCACCGCAATAGCTTCAGACACTAACGGTTCTGACGGAAGTATCGGGCGATACCACCGAATGTAACTGAAACTCATAATTCCTATCGCGACGGTGTGTAAGACCAACGATATTAGAAACGCGCCGCGAGTTTTCCTACGCTTTTGTTGTCGTCTATCTGTATAGGCATCGAATAGCATGTTCTTTTCCCCACTACGAGGTCCTGTGGCAAATTGAGACGATTCCTTTATCCCCATCAACCTGAAGTTCCTGCCCATCAGCAATACGCTGAGTTGCGTGCGGAATGTTGGCAACGGCAGGAACACCGTACTCTCTCGCGACAACCGCGCCGTGTGACAGAATTCCACCCCGCTCCATTACCAATCCGGCTGCATGCAGAAAAAGCGGTGTCCACGCAGGATCGGTCGATGGACACACCAAAATATAATCGCGGTCAGATGGATTCACGTCCGACGGTGTCAGAAGCACACGTGCTTTTCCTATAGCAACACCCGCGGAAACACCCACTCCCGTATACTTCTCCGCTGCGTCAATTGACACTGGCGCGCCAATCTGCTCCAGCGCATCGCTGAAAATGACATCCGGTATCTCAATCTGTAACATAAGTTCCCGCTCAGTTCTCCGCGTGGCGATAATATCACTGAAATCATCACCATCAATCAGGCTTTCTAATTCATCTGGCACCAGATAGAAAATGCCACCCTCAAGTTCATAACGGTTATCTAATTCAAGTAAGGCGCGTCGAATCTGTTCATAGCCGAGCATTAGGTAAAATTTCGCTGTTTCCCTAAAAGGCATGTAACGCCTTGTGAAATCCAATTCACTCTCGATCTGTTTCTGTAAATTCGCTTTATCTCCGAGTGCAGTGTTGAGTTCCGCTTCCGCAGACTCACGTTGTTCTACTTGTCCCGCAAATTGCTGTCCGTCTCCTTCTGAGGCTTCATGCTGAAAAGATGCAATCACTTGTTCAAGGTAAGTGGTATCCTCGCGCCATCTCGGTTGTGCCAACTCAAACTCGTCAACGGCACGGTGTCCATAGTTTTTTATGAAATCGGTAAGTGTCAAGTCTCCATTTGCTACCCGCCATAGCCTCTCGTTAGTTTCGACGGTAAGATTGCCAGAAAGTCCGCTAATCAGCCTACTCGCAAGCACCTTTGCTGCTGTCTCATCCAAGCATTTTTGGAGTGCCGCCTCTAATCGTTGCAGTGAAAATCCAGCAAGTAGCGTAGCAGTAAGTGCTTTCGGCGCGAAATCGTCTAATGTTTTAGTACGCCATGTCTGGAATTTTGTTACTAATTCCGCGTCCGATAGCTCTGAATATGAAAGGTTTTGTTCTGCTTCGACTTCTGCCTGAAATGCCGGGAAGACCTCCTCCCTTAGTAGCCGATCAAAGTCCGATCGGCACCGCCGTAGGCGCATCTCTGCTTTGCTCATACGAATAATATGGAGCGGCAGTTTCAACCAAAATGACGCGTTACTTCGCGTAATATCGGTTTGTGCTTGCGCGTACATCGCCTGCTGTGGATTCTGCTTCAAGGCATTGAAATCGTGTGCAAACGGGAAACCCTCGAAGTAGAGCTCCGCCTCACGGTTCAAATTAACGTAAACCCGCCCACAGATTAAGTCAAGAACTCCGTCGCTATCCCCCCGTTTCCTTGGATGAAACCCTAAGCCGCGATATGCCTTACCTAACCCACCAGCACCCGACATAAATTCCTTGACAATCGCCCAAGTCATCGGCAACGGAGCAGGCAACACCTCCGCGAGATTGTAATGACACCAAACAGTTCCGTATGCTTCAGCACATGCTTCCAATATCTGAATTTCCGCTTGACGGATTTTTTCAACGGACTCCGTGTCGGTTCCAGAGGTCGGATGTACGCGCTCGGAGGACGTAGTTGGGGTGACAGGTGTGGTGATGTCGCGTGCTTGTAACAACACAAACTGTTCATCGGCGAGTGCCCACTCAATATCCATCGGCTTTCCGTAGAAAGTTTCAATCTGCATGCCGAGTTGTGTCAATTCCTGCAGTTGTGCATCCGTCAGACTCGGAACGTCCCGCTGTGAAGACGATACCTCACTCACACCCGCAGCGGTTACCATCTCGTGTTTTGTAGCAACGTTTTTTTCCAAAACCTCGCCTGTCTCCCGCGATATATGGAAACTATCAGGCGTGATCGCACCAGATACAACCGATTCCCCTAACCCCCAATTCGACTCAACGATAGAGACATCCGCACGAAAAGGACTGACCGTGAAAAGCACACCGGAGACATCTGCCTCACACATCTCTTGAACTACAACCGCCATCGCTAACCCTTCATCGCCAATGCCTTGTGTCTGCCGATAAACAATAGCCCGTTCCGACCAGAGCGATGCCCAGCACGCTTTCAGTGCATCTAAGAGTTCATCAGACGCTACATTCAAAAAGGTGTCCTGTTGACCAGCGAAACTCGCTTCTGCCAAATCTTCCGCGGTCGCGCTGGAACGTACGGCGACTGTCGCTGTCTGCAATTTCTCCCGCGCCGTATGGATTTCCGCGACAAGTTCTTGCGACAACACAAGTTCTTTAATAGCACTCGCACTCTGCTCTGATAGATTCTGAACAGAAAACCAATAGGCATCTGTGGTGACACAAAAACCTTGTGGGACTCGAAACCCTGCCCTTGTCAATTTTCCGAGGTTCAGTCCCTTTCCGCCGACATGCGGAAGGTCTGTCTCGTCAATTTCCGAAAAGTGTTTGATAAATTTCATAAGCCAAGGTTCGTCTGTGAAAGGTAGAAGCAATTGAAGATAGTATAGCAGAATCCATCTGCTGAATGCAAATAAGTTTAGAGGCTATTTCGGGTGTGTAAAGTTTTTGGCATTAGACGTTCTTTTTCTCTTGTGGGAGGGGTTTGTAACCCCGATTTTGGAACGCATCTAAGCCCCAGCGGGGCGGCATCTGTGTAGAAAGCGCGCACACAAACACCTAAGCCCCAGAGGGGCGGTATCTATGTAGAAAGCGCATCAACCAAAGACCTAAGCCCCAGAGGGGCGGCATCTGTGTGGCATTTTGACAAAATATTTACACACCCTGCTTGGGGTTTGGCTGCTAACAGAAGGTCGGGTTAAACATAGAGGCTGGTTTCAAACCAGCCTCTATGACACTTTGAAATAGCAAAGGCATTGGAATCTTTGTTAGTCATCGTCATCGTCATCATCGTCATCATCATCGTCGTGGTCATCATCGTGGTCGTCATCATCATCATCGTCGTTATCGTCATCATCGTCATCATCGTCGTCATCGTCGTCATCGTCATCATCGTGGTCGTCGTCGTCATCATCATCATCATCGTCGTCATCATCGTCGTCATCGTCATCATCGTGGTCGTCGTCGTCATAACGAAGGTTAGGAAAATCCACTGGGTCTTGCTGATTAATCCAATCACGGAAGAGTTGGATTTGAGCAGCAGCCAACGGAGGCCCATCAGGCGGCATTCTACCTGAAACGATCTCTTCAATAATATCGCTACTTCGGGCATTACCTGGAGTGAATACAGCACCATCTTCTCCACCGCTAATGAAAGTTTGGTATGTGCTGAAATTGAGACCGTCGGGTCCTTTAGCGTCATGGCAGCCAGCGTACGCACACCTCGCGCTGAGAATAGGCATAAGGTCCTGTTCAAAGGAGACTGTAAGGTCAGTGGGATCCGGGGGTTGTGTCTGAGGTAATTCATCAACTGGCAAACCAGCAGTTGCTTCTTGGTTATTAACCCAATCAGTAAAGAGTTGAATTTCTGCATCGGTCAACCGGGGACCGCCAAGCGGCATTCTACCTGAAACAATCTCTTCAATAATAGAGCTTCCTTGAGCATTGCCTGGAATGAATACGGGACCGTCATCTCCTCCGTTTATGAAAGTTTGATATGTGCTGAAATCCAAGTTTTTGGGACCGCCAGCGACGTGGCAACCTGCATACGCACATCTCGCCGTAAGGATAGGCAAAAGGTCCTGTTCAAAAGAGGCTTCAGCCATACCGATTTCACCACTATCCATAGGGGAAGACTCCCTGTTTTCGGGTAAAATATTATCCGGTAATAAGAAACCACCTCGCTGAGAATCGCACCCAAACAAGCAAAATACCAACCCAACAGTCAGCAAGAAAAATCTGTATCTATTTTTTATACTCATAATGACAAACTCCTTTGTGAAGTAAATGATTTGAATAATCAGTTCCCGCATAGGCTAATTTAAACAGTAGCATTTACATAAGAGCAAATATAATGCCAACCTGAAATAGGCAGGAAGCACCTTATTTCGTAGGTTTATCAAATTTTTCCGTAATAGACATTATATTGGTTTAATTGTGTGTCTGTGTTCATCTATTTTTCGCTATCTTATAGGCACATTTTGCTTAAAATGCGAAAAAATAAGGACAAACTAGCAAATTACAATCTCTAAGAAATAACAACGTGAAATGTGAATTTACTAAAAGTTAATTAGCAGAATGTGTTTTTAAATCGCTATAATGTCTAATAAAAAATGGACAAATCTGTTCAAAAAATGAACAAAAAACTGTTGGATTTCACTTGTATAACGCCTTGTGTTAGTTAACAGTTAGTATGTTTTGGTTTCACATATTCATCTTATTTACTGTTCAAATTTGGAAACTTTCGCTTTTTGATTCCTTTTTAGAACACGAATATTCCAATGCAGGAGCAGCAGAAGGATTAAACTCCTATTTGTCCAGACAATATCCAGATATATGTAAAATTGAAAATAACAAAGAGTTAACTGGCACAAGTCGTTTGTATAGGACTTACGCATTCCCTCTTAAAGTCCACCTGATAAGGGGGATTTAGGGGGTTTAAAATACGGAAATTGCCGTTTTTTGCGTCTAAATGTCCGATATTTGCTCAATTGGCGTAATACCCAATTAACGTGATTAGAAGTCTTTTGATCAAGTCAGCATTGCGAGGCACAGGGACCTCGCGCTACAAATGGGGTTAATTTGGTATAAGTCCTGTTGTACTTGGGGAATCGCAGATTTTCTTCTGCAAGCAGGTAGGATTTTGAAGTCGACACGTTTGTGAATCATGCTCAATTATTTAAATCGGTAATCCGCCAGGACCGGTAGGGTTTTTGCTAGAGTGTTTCTTCGCGATTTGAAACCGCGCCGGGTATACATCGGAAACGCTACAGTTATCGCAATAAAATTACCGAATTAATTTTTTAATCGTCATGAGGGGTGCTATTGCTTCGCAGTGAGAATAAATAGGTGGCAACTTGCGTTAAACATAGAGGCTGGTATAAAACCAGCCTCTATAGCACATCGAAATGGCAATAATATTAGAATTGTTCTTAGTTGTCGTCATCGTCGTCATGATCGTCATCAGCATCAGCATCCTCATCATCATCGCCATGGTCGTCGTCCATGCCATCATGCTCATCATCAATATCCTCATCATCATCATGGTCGTCGTCCATGTCATCTTCATCGCCATGCCTGTCATGTTCCTGTTGAACGACATGATCCGAGGCTTCCTGTTGATTAATCCAATCAACGAAGTGTTGGATTTCGGCAGTAGACAGTGGAGGATCGCCCGGTGGCATACTACCTGAAACGATTTGTTCAACAACCTCGCTTTCTTCAGCATTCCCCGGGATAAACACCGGACCATGCTCCCCTCCCGCCTTGAAACTTTCGTATGTTCTGAAATCTAAACCGTGAGGACCATCGGCGACATGGCAGCCAGAGAGCGCACACCTCTCCGTGAGGATAGGCAAAAGTTTTGCTCAAAGGCAACCTCAACGTCAACAGGTTCATGAGCTTCCATAGGTGCTGAGTGGTCATCAAGCATTGGAATATCACCATACTCGCGAGTGCAACCCAGGACGCAAAATAGTAATCCAATAATAAGCAAGAGAAATCTTTGTATGTTTGTAGCCATGATAATTACCATCCTAATCAAAATAGGACTTACGCAGCAAGCATCTGTTCGCCGAGGTCCCAGTGCCTCGGCGACCTCTCTTTTCACGGTTTCGCTCGCAGAATCCGAAGCGGACGCTTTCTTCCCAAATGGCGTTTGCGTAAGTCCTGCAAAATTTTAAAAATTGTGAGGGTTCCGCCTAATAATCAAAGTGTAGGTGACACACGCGAAACCTTTGTAACAGCGGAGCACTGTTACCAATTAGAGAAAGGATAGTACCGTTGATAAGACAGTCAAGCAAACTTTTAATTTATACAATTGTTTAGTTTCCTTCTCTATACCTCTTGACAAATCCCCACAAATTGGCTAAACTGAGAAAAATGTTTCAGAATGCATCCGAAACTCTCACTTTAATCGCTTCCGCTGCCGTGCAGTGGCTCTTTTATTGGAAACGTTTGCCGAAGGACTTCGCACCGAAACGCATTCTCGTTGTCAAACTCGATCATCTCGGAGACGTCCTGTTAGCGACACCCGTGTTTTCAAATCTACGTCAAGCGTACCCAGATGCCGAACTGCACGCATTGACAGGTGCGTGGAGCCGCGTTGTTTTGGAGAAGCATCCTGATGTTAATAAGGTCTGGGAATACGATTCCCCCGCTTTTTGTCGCACGGGACCACCGACCTCACTAGGACAAACATTCCAACTTTACCGAGAGTTACGTCGTCAAAAATATGACCTGATGGTGGAACTCCGAAATGATTGGCGTATCATCTGTTTTTCACTACTGCAAGTTACACCAAAACGTCTTGACCGGGCGGCACTGCAAGTTGCGAACAAATTAGGCTTCGCACAATTCACCGGAATACACGAAACAACGCGCAACCTTGATGTCTTAGACAAAGCAGGCATTCCAACGCGCATACAGACCACTACCTTCTCGGTGACAGTAGAAGACCAAAAATGGGCATCCAATTTCCTGATAGATCATCAAATTGACAAAGAACGACCGTTGATTGCTATCCATCCGGGGTCCCCGATACCACTAAAAAGGTGGGCACCTGAGCGATATGCAGAATTAGCGGATTGGCTAATTGCACGAAAACGTGCAAAAATTCTATTTGTCGGTGTGAAAGACGAAATACCGATAATCACCGAAATCCAACGGCTGATGCAAGCGGAGTCAATCAATATCGCCGGTAAAACAACCCTGACCCAGTTGGCATCAATCTTGCACACATGTAATGTGTTTATCGGTAACGATAGCGGTCCGATGCATCTCGCTGCAGCGGTAGGCACCCAGACAATAGGACTCTATGGACCCGGTGATCCAACCCGCTTTGGACCAGTAGGCACAAAGTGTCAGACGATTCAACGCAAAACTGATTGCCCGCCATGCCGCGGAACGACCTGTCGATTCGGTAAAGACGGATGTATGTCCAAAATTCAAGTTGCTGACGTAATGCAGACGCTTGAAGATGCCGAGTATTTGCCGTTAGAAAATAGCAAGATTTGACAGAAAACAAAACATCTACCAACAGTGACAAATTAACTTGACATAGTTTTCAAAAAAAGGTATAATGTCTTTAAAGTGTGAAACACAGCATCTATAGAAATATGCCTTAGTCATCCGACAATTAATTTTCCCCTGCGCGCGTATCGAAAGTCCACAATTTGGCAGGAAAATACGATTTTTGGATGCCGCTGGTCCGCAACATCGGTTTGTAGGCTACGCGATGAATCTAAAGGAGGAATTTAGGAAAATGCAATTGAGATTAACGTGGCTTGTGCTTGTCCTCTTCGCAGTTGGCACCATGAGCATCGGCATTATAGGGTGTGGTACTGACGAAGAAACCCCTGAAAAGCCGACAGAGAGCTCCGCAACGGAGAGTACTGGGGCTGAAGAACCCGTTGTTGCTTCAAGACCCCCCATCGACTTTGATGCCGAAAAAAAGGCAATACAAGCCGTCTATGCTGACTTCTATAGCGCCTTTAACGAAAACGAGATCAAAGACATTCAGGCAACCTTTGATACGAGTTCTATTCAATTCGGGACGATCTTCGCCGGTAACGAACCTGTGCCAGTAGCGATAGGTTGGAAGAATGTCCAAACCAATATCTTAGCCTTGTGGAACGGTATCGGCACAAAGGGTAACAAGTGGGGACAAAACTCTACACTCTCGAAGTTTTGGATCCGCCACAAGGGTAGTTCACTCGAAGCCAGCGCGCTTGGATTAAACTGCTTCAAAGGCGCGTTTCCTGGTGAAACCCACCTCTATCTGGTGAAAAAGAAGGACGAATGGTTTATTCAGCAGATTGACAGCATCACGCAAAACAACCTTGGTATCTTTGGTTTAGACAATACTGCGAAACCACGCATTGAGAAATTCTTTGCGAGGTCTTCTAATGATAAGGAAGATTTGGCTCCGTAAATTCGCCACTATCAACTCGTAAACTTTAATAAAAACTGCCCCTTTTTGTGCAGAGTGGAGAGTTAGCTGCCCCTTTTTGTGCAGCTTAACCCGTCTGATGCAGGGATTACCCACAAATTCAGCGTTTTCAGTATTGGCATAGAAATTGCATATATCTTCTGCATCAACAACTTTTATTTTTGCATCAACAACTTTTATTTTTTTGTAGGATACGCAAACAACACCCCTTGGAGGTAATAACGAATGAGCGTAAAACGAACCTCTGGTGCCTTCATGACTTCATTGGTACTCCACGTGATCATCGCGGTTGTTGCCGGTATTTATCTGGTAACGCAAACCGAACAGTTCAAAGATCTCGTCGGTGCCGAAGTGCTCCAACCCAAGGAGCCACCGAAGCCTAAGGTACGGAAGCCTGTCGTGAAACCGGTCATTAAGCCGACTGTTCCGACGCAAAACACTGTCATTGTCGAACAGGTTCAAGTACAACCGCGTGTAACGACTGCCTTTGTCGCAAAGTCAAGCTTCCAACCGCAGACGGTACTCGAATTCTCAAACCAGACCGTCAAAGTTGACGCACCAATCAATCCGAATGTCCCGAAAGTCGTTACACCGAACGCACCAGTACCGACTGTTGTAACACATACAGATCTCCCGGTATCGGACGCCCCCGGTGCCTTGGCGTTCTCCGCACCTGTCGCAAGTGCACCCTCCGCCGGACCGGCTAACATCGGTCGTGGTGTCGCAGGCACCTCAGTACAGGTGAAAGTCGCTTTTGAACGTCCACCCGGTCTCGCAATGGTCGAAAACGTCGGTGCCGCACGCGATGCCCTCGGCGATGTCGTTGAAAACATTACCCTCGGTAACGTTGAAGTTCCACCCCTGCCCAGAGGCGAACCCGGTGGTCGCGTTATCGGTAAAGGTAAAGACATTCGCGGCGTATTCCGTTTCACACGGATCCGCCACAGTCTCTCTGACTGGTGGGCTGATGCTTCTTCATTGAACGCATTGACGAAGTGGCTCAACGAACGTACTAAGATCAAAACCGACATGAACGTTGAAGGTGGCGCATTGAAACTTACTGATGCTAACCTCTTCAAAACACCGTTCGTCTTCATGACAGGACACGACCCCTCACTCGTCCGTTCTCGTAACTTACTTGGACGGCAGTATGGTGGTGGTAAAATGGACAGCCGTCTCACCGAGACTGAAGCCGCTGGCATGCGCCGCTACCTCGTCGAAAAAGGTGGATTCCTTGTCTTTGACGATTGTGGTGTGAACGCACCTGCACAGGCGATGATTCGTCTCTTCCTCGCACAGATGCGCTACGTCATGCCTGAGTATCAGATTGAGCGGATCGCCAACGATCACGAAGTCTATGATAACTTTTATGAAATGGGCGGACCCCCAGTCGGATTCGACATCTTCTGGTGGGGCACACGTCCACCGAAACGGAACTACCTCGAAGGTATCTCCGTCGGTGAAAAGTTGTCCGTTATCGTTGTCCGTCGTGACTACATGTGCGCGATGGAGTCTGTCAGTCTCCCGACACGTAGTGTCCACTATTCACCCGGTGTGTATCGTTTCATGACGAACGTCGTGGTGTACGCGTTGACGCACGGTCAGATTTCTGACTACTCCGGTTATGTGCCTGAAGACACATTAGCCAAGAAAGAACTTCCGACACGCGCACCTGAAGCAGCGAAAGTCAGCGGTTTTGAATAGAGCTTTTGTCTCTTAGCGCGGTTTTTAACCGTGCATCTTATCTAAGGCTGTTTAGTTATCCACCTTGGACAACTGGACAGCCTTAGTCTCTTAAGTCAACCAAACCCTCTTTCAAGTAATCTGAACACAACGCGCAATTCTTCCCCAACAACAACTTTTTCTTAGCAAAGTTCTTTCAACCTTTTTTCCAAAAATTTCCCTCTTTGTAACCGGACGGACCGGATAAAATAGGTGCTGTTCCGGTTGTGTGCTGTTTCAAAGCGTGCTACAAGGAGACTCGGATGCGTAAGTCCTATTTATACTGAATTTTTAGTTTTTTCTCTTGACACAATTTTTCGTAAATGCTGAAATATTAGCATATTACTTGACTCATTGATCTCATAAGTACTAAAGTATTTGAAAACTAAACTGTGAGCGATAATGCGATGTTTTTGACACTCATTCGGCGAGAGCTTCTCGACAATCTGATGACGTTCCGATTTGCGGCAGCTGTTGTGATTACGTTGTTGCTTGTGGTCGCGAATACCGTTGTGCTCATCAAGGATTATGAACAGCGGTTGGCGGATTATAACACCGCCGTCAAAACCCACCGGCAGGAACTCCTGCTGGAGAGCAAAACCTATTCAGATGCAATGCTTGGAGTGTGGGGGATGCACGTTGACCGTCCGCCGAACCCGTTGAGCATTTTCAACACGGGTTTAGATAAGCGATTGGGGAACAAAATTACGATTTCCCATACTTTTACGCCGACAATTTGGGATGCCGACAAGTACGAGGCGGACAATCCATTTTTCAACATCCTCACTTCAATTGATATTGTCCTTATTTTTCAAGGGATTCTTAGCCTACTGGCACTTATTTTCGCCTACGATGCTATCGCTGGAGAATACGAACACGGCACCCTACGTTTGGTGTTATCCCATCCCGTGGGACGTGGGTACATCCTGTTCGCCAAATATATCGGTGCGATGGTCTGCTTGCTCGTGCCGTTGTTGATGAGTCTGCTCCTGATGCTCATTTTGCTGACGACATCCGCCATGATTTCCCTGAACACCGATGATTTTCTGCGTATCGGTGGGATTGTTCTTACGTCGCTCGTCTATCTATCGCTGTTTTACCTCATCGGCATGCTCATTTCTGCAATCACACGGCGAACCAGTACTGCACTCATCCTCTCGATGTTCGTCTGGGGGTTCTTAGTGCTCGTCTACCCAAATATAATTCTCACCGCAGTTGATACTGCCCCGCGCACGGACACGGAATCCGCCGCTTACCATCAGGTTAAACGGATCTGGGAGGAACTTGAGAGAGAGTGGGAGCAGTTTCTCCGCAACGACCCTGTCCTATCAGCAGAAGATTGGGCATCTCACATTTATGGGGAGATGGAAGACGATCCATCACGTTTAGTGTTTTACTACCTCAGACATGCTTCAGGCAACTTTGAAACGATTGACGCGAAATTTGAACCATACGTGCCGCACGTCCAGAATTATTTCCGCTTCCTTGGACCGCTAACGGTCAATACTGCGGAACGAACATGGCTCATCCGAAAGCCAGCCTTCGAGAAGATCTACGTCCAACCGGCAAACAGAGGGCGAATGTTGTTGAAGTTCTCACCCGCGGGTTTGTATGATGCCGCAACCGAAGCATGGGCAGGCACCGACCTCAATGGCATCCAAGATTTTTTCATAGCGGCACAACGCTACCGACAAGCAATCATCAATTACTTTCATGATGAAAAAATATTTGCGTCCCGACAGTGGTTTTCTGCCGATCAGAGTGTCGTCGATTGGGACACATTCCCGCAGTTCTCTTTTCAGAGAAGCGATATAGGCATCAATGCAAAACGAGCAGTGCCGGATCTGTTTCTGCTGCTCATGATGAATATCCTTCTCTTTATAGCGATATTTCTGGTTTTTATCAAAAGCGAAGTGTAGGTGGAATAGTTATCAGTTTTCAGTTATCGGTTATCAGTTAAGAGGGTACCCTAGAACAATTGCCCCTTGGAGTACTTTAGGAGAGGGTTGATTGTTACAGGAAAACCTCTGCACTGACAACTGAAAGGATTACGTAGTAATCCGTACTGATAACTGATAACTGATAACTGAGGACTGACAACCAATGTGGCATATCACTAAACGTGAACTCTATAATAATTTGAATAGCCTCCGATTTGCGCTGACAACCGTGTTGTTGCTGGCACTGATGGTAACCAATGCCGTTAGACATATCCGGGAGTATCCCAAACGGGTCCAGGAGTATCACGACGCTGTCACTGAATCCATGAACCTATTAACGTCTCGCGCCGACGACAGTCTCTATACACTGGCACACGAGGGACCCGGAACGTTCTACAAAAAACCTTCCCCTCTCCATTTCTGCGCAGCGGGTGGAGAAACCTTTTTACCCGATAGAGTTGAAAGCACTTATGATCGAAGATTCTGGAGTCTGAAATATCCAGATACCAACATAAATATGAAGAATGTTGGACCCGACGTTTCCCAAATCGATTGGACCTTTATCATCGGTTATATCTTGAGTCTCATTGCGCTCTTATTTACGTTTGATGCTATCTCCGGCGAACGTGAGCACGGCACACTCCGATTAACGTTGGCAAATTCAATCCCACGGCATACCGTGCTTATCGGTAAGTTTCTGGGGGCGTTGATAAGTACGACTATTCCCTTTATGCTTGCTATATTGGTGAACCTCCTAATGATTTCCTCCGCAAGTGAGGTTCACCTGAATACTCAAGCGTGGGGACGCTTAGGTATCATTTTCTGTATCGCGTTTTTGTATACGTGTCTGTTTCTGGCGTTAGGGCTGTTAGTCTCGGCGCGCGTACAACGGAGTGCCGTGAGTCTTGTGATACTTCTGTTGACATGGGTCACTTTTGTCGTTTTTATGCCGAGTACGCTCGCCGCACTTGCGAGCGGCTTTTCATCATCTATAGCACCTCATGAATATACGGAACGATACGGCCAAAGTTACAGGAAACTTCGGAAAACTTGGCGAATTTCTTGGTACCAGTCAAATGACGAAAGAATGCTAAGAATAAGAGGTGAGTGGCACACCAAAATAGCAGTAAGCGGCGAACGCTTGGCTGGGGAGTACTTAACCTTTAAGATTACCCAAGTTCAACGTGCGCGTGCGATCACCAGTATCTCACCAGCGGCACTCCTCCAGCATCTGCTTGAGTCGTTCGCCGGAACAAGTCTGGATCGGCACCAGCAATTTACTGAGAATGTTCAGCGTTACGCCCGTGAATACCGAGAATTCATCGTAGATATGGAGAGAGGGGATCCGGAGAGCCCCCATATCATGGGCGTTCGCGAGGGGATGTCCCAGAAACCTATCGATCCAGAGGCAGTACCGAGATTTGAAGACACACGCAACATCGGTAAGGATTTCAACACCGCTGCGACGGAGTTGCTGCTGTTGACGCTGTTTGTCGTGGTTTTGCTGGCGGGTGCCTATCTCGCCTTTGTGCGCGTTGAAGTCTAAGACAGGCATATCTTTCCTGATTACGCAAACGATCCACCGTCGCTGGCGAGGTTTCCGAACCTCGCCACTTCACACTCTATCAATGCAAACGATCCACCACCGATTAATAACTGACAGCTGATGAAAACCGACTGCCAAAAACCAAATGCCTCTGAATTTTTAGCATTTTTTCTTGACATAGTTTTCCATAAATGCTAAAATATTAGCATATTCCCAATTTGTGCTAAATTTTTAGCATATTACTCGACTCACCACCTACATAAGTGCTAAAACATCAGTATATCCTCAAAAGAGGTGAAAAATGGAAGACTACGGGACTATCAAACTGAGTCGTCGGGAACGGCAAATCATGGATATCGTCTATCAACGCGGTCACGTTTCCGTTGCCGATGTGCTCAAAGATCTCCCAGATCCGCCGACTTACTCTACCGTTCGGGCACTGTTGGGGATATTGGAGGAGAAGGGGTATCTCACCCACGAAAAAGATGGCAGACGTTACATCTACCGCCCCACACAACCACGCCATCAGGCAGGGCGTTCCGCTCTCAAACAGATTTTTCAGACGTTCTTCGACAAATCCATCGAGAAAACGGTCATGGCACTGGTTTCCGACGCTGACCTCTCGGATGAGGAGCTTGACCGTTTAAGCCAACTCATTGAGCAAGCGAAAAAAGGAGACACCTCATCATGATGCAATTTCTTGAAATACTTTATGCAGAGCCGTTGCTGAAATTTCTCGTTGACACCACGATGAAAAGTTTCGTGATTTTCGCTGTTGCCGGTTTATTCGCATACTATCTCCGGCGCAAATCGGCGGCGGTGCGAGGTCTGATTTGGAGCATGGCAATTGTCGGATGCCTCATCGTCCCGCTGTTTTCTCTTATACTCCCGAAGTGGGAGATCAATGTCTTACCGGAAATGCCTATCCGATCTGAGAACCTTCGGTTGACAGATAACGCTCGACCCGCCATCACTCCTATTTTAGCAGGACCGAACCAGTCGCTATCAGAAAGGACAGCACCATCTCAAGTTACACCAACACGACCGCAACCCACAACCAGTCGGAGCAGCTTCCTTTTCAGAATGCATTGGACAGACTGGATAGCAGTAGTCTGGGTAGGTATGAGTGTGTTCTTTTTTGCCCGTTTGATCGTTGGCATCAGTGCTGTATGGCGCATCTCCGCCCGAGGCAACGACCTCAGCCGTGCAAGTGAGTTGGTTCAATCTAATTGGAATCGTCCGGTCAGTGTTCGTCTTAGCAACAGAATCACAGTACCAATGATGTGGGGTTTCTTGCGTCCTGTGATTTTGCTGCCAGTCGATGCAGATCATTGGCAAACCGAGCGGCTCCGTGCTGTTCTCTTACACGAATTGGCACATATCAAACGGGCGGATTGGGTGATGCTGATGGTTGGACAGATAACATGTGCGCTCTACTGGTTTAATCCGCTTGTATGGTTTGCAGTGCATCGGATGCGGATAGAGGCAGAGCAAGCGTGCGATGACCAGGTGCTAAACGCCGGGTATCAATCAACCGACTACGCGCAACTTCTGCTTGATATGACACACAATGTGAAAATAGCTAACGCGACTTCGCGTGCGGCTGTCGCGATAGCACGCTCCTCAAAGATTGAAGGACGACTCCGAACCGTTCTCGCTGAAAATCTAAATCGGCATCCAGTGCGGAAGGTTACCGTAGGGATAGGACTACTCATTCTCACCTGTTTTGCTGTCCCGATGGGCGCGATGCGTTTGGCACAAGCAGTTAATCCAGAGGACGCTCTGTACCAACAAACTCAGAAGGTATCCAATTCCGAAGCAACACTAAGCGAGGATCGCTCTGATGCACCCGCGAATACAGAGCAGGTTGACGAAAACGTTGAAATCTGCAAGCAACACCTGCTCGAAATTGGCAAGGCAATTCAAGTCTACCAGCAGGAAAATGGTGATTTTCCTGAGTGGCTATCAGAGCTTCATCCGGAATACTTGCCAGATGTTAATCTCTTGCTTTGTCCAGCGGATAGCGTCGGAGGCAAAGCACTCTTTCCACCGAACATAGATCCGAAAATGCCCGTGAGCTACGGGTATGGGTTTCACCCTGGGTATCGCAAAAGAACGACAGAAAACCGAGCTATGTATGGCGATGTCCTACCACTTGTCCGTTGTCGGCATCATGTGAATCAACCGTTTGGGTGCCTAAACTTGAGCTTCTCCTTTAAGGTATATCCCTCATCCCAAGTTTGGGAATACATACCTGAAGAGATGTATGGAACTTCCGAAAAAGCAATCGCTGCTTTGGAAACAGGGCTTCAGCAACAGCCGAATAATGAACGTTTGTCCTATTATGTATATCCCGCACTTGTCCGCCTCTACATTGAAGTCGGACGGAAAAAAGATGCCAAAAACCTCATTAACCGTTTCAAATCAAATATGAAACCTGATGACCTTAAGGCACATTTCGACTTCAGCGCGATGCTTGAGATAGCGAATCGAGATGAAGAAGCACTTGCAGTTTTTGAGAAACTTGAGAAGCAATATCCAAGCAACCGCCGCGTTCTTAATAAACTTGCCCGAATTCATGAGGAACTCGGTAATTCTGAAATCGCAGAAGAGTATCGGAAAAAGGCTGATCCGACATCAGAATTGGTCGGGAAGATTGTTCATGACTTCTCCGCAACCGACCTTGACGGCAAACCAATTTCGCTTCAGCAGTATCGAGGGAAAGTCGTGTTACTTGATTTTTGGGCGGTTTGGCACGGACCCTGCATTGCAGAGACACCGAATGTGAAAAGGGTTTACGATACCTATAAAGGCCAGGGATTTGACGTTATCGGGGTTAGTCTTGACACTGACGAAACGAGACTACGCAACTACCTCAAAAAGAATAACATTCCTTGGCGGCAAATTTTCAGCGGACAAAAATGGAAAAGCCCGGTGGCACAACAGTATCATATTCACGAAATCCCGGCACCGTGGCTCATTGCCAGAGACGGCACATTGATCTCACGTGAAGCCAGAGGGTTGAAGTTAGAACGACTCGTAGTGAAAGCACTTCGGGACAAAATCAAGAATGAATAGCTAAACTTGCACAGGACTTATGCAAACACCATTTCAGAAGCAAACGTGTGTAAGTCTCCACTGGTTAAATCTGAAGTCAGAGCCACCGAGGCACAAGGATTTCGGCGAACAGCGGAACACTTTTGCGTAAATCCTATGGATAATCGAGAGGTTCCTTTTAAGTTCAAGTAAGTTCCCGCAGATGCGGGAAATATTCAATATTATTTCGTAAGAAATTTGAAAAGGAGGGACTGAAATGAAAGCAATTTTGACTGTGGCAACGGTGCTGGGTTTACCGATGACTTCTGCGAACGCAGATACACCTGCAGAAAAACCCAACGAAGGTCTGATGACGGAACAGTATGAGAAAAATATTGAAATCTGTACACAAAATTTGGTTGCGATAGGCAAGGCGGTTGAAGCCTATCAGAAAGAACACGGTGATTTCCCAGAGTGGCTTTCAGACCTTCATCCGAAACATTTGCCAGATGCGAACACCTTGATCTGTCCTGCGGACGAAGAAGGTGGCAAGACCATCTTTTCCATGAACACAGATCCGAAAATGCCGGTGAGTTATGGGTATCAGTTTCACCCTGAATACCGAGAGGAAAAAAGTGGACAACGCGAGATGTACGGGGATGTCATACCACTTGTCCGCTGCCGACATCATCCGAATGAAGATTTTGATTGTTTGAACTTGAGTTTCTCTTCAAAAATCTACAAGTCATTCGCCGTTTGGGAATCCAGACTGGAAGATCTCTACGGCAACGACGAAGCAGCCATCACCGCTCTCGAGGATGCCGTTGCGCGACACCCAGATAACCAGCGTTTCTCTAATCTCTACGGGCAGCTTGGCCGTCTTTACATCAAAACCGAAAACGAACAAGCGGCAGATGCGATTATTAAGCGTTTCCGATCAGTTATGGAACCAGACCTTCCGGGGTATCGCATGCTGTTTGGCATGCTCGACGAAATGGAGCGATATGAGGATATGCTTGAGGCTTTTAAGGAGGCTGAGCAGCAGCACCCGGACGCGGAACCTATCCTCTGGCGACTTGCCTACATCTATAGGAAATTAGGTAATACCGAACTCGCTGATGTGTATGACCGTAAGGCTGATCCTACATACGAATTGATTGGAAAACCCGTGTCCGACTTTTCCGCAACCGACCTTGATGGGAATCCGATTTCGCTTCAGGACTATCGTGGGAAAGTTGTCTTGCTCGACTTTTGGGGAGTCTGGTGTGGTTTCTGCATTGACGAGATGCCGAATCTGAAAAAAATCTACGCTACCTATAAGGATCAGGAGTTTGACATCATCGGGGTCAGCCTTGATGATAAGGAAGCGACACTGCGGGACTACATTAAGGAGAACGACATCCAGTGGCGGCAGATTTATAGCGGTGAAAGATGGAAGGACGACCCACTCGCACAGCAGTATAATATCACGGGTGTCCCCAGCCAGTGGCTTATCGACAGAGATGGCAAATTAATCACGCATAAAGCGAGAGGGGAGAAGTTAGAACAACTCGTAGTGGAAGCACTCAAGGATAAATCTTCAGATCAATAGAGTGTTCACTAAATCGTCTCATAGATGTCAATTTAAGAAAAGACTTCATCGTAGGTTGGGTTTGAACGGATAATGCCGAACGCTGGTAGCCTAAAGATGGCTGCCACTTCGTCCACACATCTTCTCTATAGAGATAAGGAGTGAAACCCAACGCTTTTCTAAATCGTCGTAACGATAGGAGGCAAAATAAGATAGTGGTAGACTTTAGCAATACTCTTAGCAGTAAAGCAAGTGTGCAGGTAAAAGCACATTGGGATCCGATCGCGAGTACAGCGAATAACTTGCATTGGTCAACAGAGGAAAAGTTTAATCGAGCCAAAGCACAGTGGCGAGAACCGGTAGATATGGCGTGGGAACAGTGGTTGGAGTTGTTCAATCCCGGACCCGCACACCCACTGAAGAACTATAGGACAACGGATTTTCAAGTCTTTCTCCCACCGTCAACCGTCAATGTCGGGGATGTTTGGGACTTGGATCCTGATGCAATTCTCCCATTTCTTTGCCAGTTTCACCCAGGTGCAACAATGAATCTCAGACATGGTCAGAACGGCGCGAAAGCGTGCCTGCGGGCAATTTCGCCTGAATATGCCGATATTGTCTTCCGAATCCATGCGCGCTTCATACTGGACGCGTCCATCGGTGCCTATTTGAGACCAGCACAATTTGCTGGACATCTGGTCATCAATCTCAATAGCGGAACGATTTGTCAATGGACGCTATCACTTCCAACCCGCAATAGCAATGTAGATATGGGTGCTTTTAGGACTCGCGATATAGGGTTTGTGCCTTGCATGGAACTCAGCAGTCTATCAGAGACACAGCCAAAATCGATTGATTGGGAAACTGCTATTACTACGGAAGAAGTTGGAAAGAAGTTTCAGGATGCCCTCTACAAGTTCGCTGAAATTGAATGGACCCCGATTGAAGATGCCGTTGAACTCGCGAAGGCATCGAATCACCCAATTCACGCGGTACTTTTATTTGGTGTACTTGATGATGAATCCTGCTGAGGGACGGGTAAAAGTTTGAGAGCGGGTCCGCTCTCCTCACCGAAAATTATTAAATTACTCAACACGCACTTTGTGAACGTCTGGGTCTTGCTTACGGAGGTGCCCGAGCTGCAGGCAGGTGCTAAAGGAACAGCTGCTGCTGCCTTGGCAACGAAACTCCGACAACATTACACCGATTCCGTAGACATTCTGACATTAACCCCTGAATTGGAAGTGATTGAACATCTATCCAGTTGGAAATTATTTCATCCCTATTATCTGCCTCGCAGCGAGCAGATACCTCGATATCTAAAACTGCTAAAGTCGTCTGCAGGTATGGAAATTGCGGCACAAAAGCCGAGCGAAGATCTCAACGAGGCAACCATCGAAAAATCTATTGCCGATTTGGAAGCGAGACTTCAGCAACACCCAGAGAATGAAAGTTTTTTCTATATCTACCGCTTACTTATTCGTCTCTATATTGAAAGTGGACGAGAAAAAGATGTAGATCGGCTTATTGACCGTTTCAAACTTGTCAACGCTAAAACCCTTCTTGCTCAGGTTCATGAAGAGTTAGGCAACGCCGAACTCGCAATGGAATACCGCAGAAAGATTACGCCTCCGCTGGCGTTGCTTGGAAAACCTGTACCTGATTTTTCCGCAACTGACCTTGATGGCAAACCGATCTCGCTGCAGGACTATCGCGGGAAAGTCGTGTTACTTGATTTCTGGGCGGTTTGGAACGGTTTCTGCATCGGAGATATACTGAATGTCAAAAAGGTTTACGATACCTATAAAGACAAAGGATTCGACATCATCGGGGTTAGTCTTGACACTGATGAAACGAAACTGCGAAACTACCTCAAGGAAAATGGCATCGCTTGGCGGCAGATTTACAGTGGACAAGAACGGCAGAGTCCTCTCGCACAACAGTCCGATGTTCGCTCTATTCCAGCACGGTGGCTTATTGATAGAGATGGCAAGTTGATTGCCCATGAAGCCAGCCACAAGTGGTTCTCCCGCGAGGGCAGAGAACCAGATTTAGAGCGGTTAGTGGCAGGAGCAGTAGCGGATACATCCAAGAACCAGTAGCGGCGTTTACTAAATCGCCCTAACGATCAGAGTGAAAATAATGTTAGACCTTATCAATATGGGACGAATCCCTGAGTAAACGATTAAGGAGAACAAAATGAACCGATTTTTGATATTTATTCTTGTGGTCAGTGTAATGCTAAGTTTTATAGCAATCTCATTAGAAGGCATACCTGTCCAAAAATCTACTGAACATCCGCAGAAAATCAAAGTCCTTCTTGATGTCGCTGGTGAAAATGATCTTAAACCTTTAGTAAAGGAATATTTGGGCGAAGCATTTAGCCGAACTGAAAATATAGATGTTATTTCGGAGATTGAAGAAGACGTATCCTATGTAGTATCTGTTGTTCTCTTGGAAGCACGAGCCGGAGAAGATAAACAAAAAACCGGTAATATTGCTGCCTGTATCCAGTATATTAATTACTTTGACAACAGTATTCTCAAACCAGATATTGCTGTGTCAAATTGGGAACGCGTTCACAACCTCACAGAAAACCTGATTGAACATTCTCAAACAGGTTTGCACCTATTTCCTAAAGACGACTTAGGAAAAATGGCAAACGGTGTAGTTTCTAAATTTCAGGAATTACTTTTGGAAAAACATGAATAATATAAGGACCAGGGATTTGATGTCATCGGTGTCAACCTTGACGTTGATGAAGGGTCTGTAAAGTTTTTGGCATTAAGTCCCCTAAACTGTTCCAACGCCTTCTAAGAGCGGTTTGTAACCCCGATTGATGACAGAAACCTGTTTATAGCAGGACGGTTCCTTTCTTGAAAATTAATTTGACATTGCCATAAAACTATAGTATACTTATCAATACCTTCGCCAAAAATGGACGGTTCTTCATAAGTCAGCCAAATTGCTATGAACTCTGTGATGGGGCTGTTAATGTGTAGATGAATCAGAAAACTCACCCGTACCCGCATCCGCTTTAGAAGCCTCGAAGTTTCGCCGCTTAGTGCTCAAGGCAGTCTGATGTCGATTGAAGTCTTTAGCCGATTTAAAAATACTTCCGCAAAAACCTGAAGTTATTTTTATTCATGAAACCACTGAACATCATGGATCAATGGGTTGTATTCATTACATATCCATTCAACTCAAGTTCAGATAATTGGCGAAGGTATTGGTTTTAATGTACGTGTTTTTAACGCACAATTGAGGAGAAAAATATGCGACAAAGTCTATTTTTGCTTGTTATGCTTGCCGTATTCGTTGCGGTATCGATTGTCCACGATGCACAGCCTGCCGAAGAGATTCGGGTATGGGGCGGTAAAGTGGACGATTTCAAGGATTCCAAGGGCCGTATCTGGCACGGTGGACAGAATGAGAAAAAAGATTGGGGCGGTTGGGTCGACCTACTGCCACTGGTAGCAGAAGTCCAAGCCCTTACCAAAGATGCCGAAAAACTCGCGAAAGCGGAAGGCTACGATAATGAGATCTTTTATGCCGTCAGCTGGGCAGCGTTCCCTAACACTGTCAAGATGGAACTGAAAACCGGTAAGGGTATGTTTGATGTTACCTATCTTGTGGGTGAACACTGGTCGCCGAACAACCGTGGCTACGATATTATTATTGAAGACGAGATCGTTGAAGAGGAATATGTGACACCGGGTAATAATCAATACCTTCGCCAATTATCTGGACTTGATTTCAGGACTTAGGCAATGAATACAACCCATTGGCATCAGATGTTTAGTGATATTCGCAATAAAAATCAGATCCGGTGTTTGCAGAAGTATTTTTTAATAGTTCGTGTAAAGATTTCACCCTGAACAGTGGTCCTTGAGGGGCGAGACACGAAACGAGGTGTATTCATCCTTGTATCCGTTGTCAAAGGCAACCCGGGGCGTTTATCCCTTGAAATGTGATAAAGATGCCTCTGTATTTTTCACAGAAAACGAGTTGACATTTATAAAACTCGCCATTTTTTTGGCGAAGGTATTGACTTATAATAAGTATATCAAAGATGATTCTCAGACCTTGCGTCCTCCAAAGGTTCACATCCGCCCACGTAGAAGCGGAAAACCGAAGCCGACATGCAGACCCCTGATAAAAACACGACAACGGACGGCATTAGAAGAAATGAATAACATATCTCGTCTCAAACGCAAAATAACGCAAAACGCAATCAGAAGAACCGCGGTACCACACGCTTTACAACGCACACATTTTGCGTTGAGAGCCGAAAAAAGGGGCAAAACGCAAACGCAAACGCAATCCGGACCGCTTCATTGCTGATGAGAAACTTGCAGGCATCGATCTGTCCGCCGCTTCGCAACCCGTGAGCAAGTCATTAGAGAAAGCTCCCAAACAAGCAGGCAGATAGCACAACCAGCAAGACTTTTTCTGTCCGCGTCATTCATATCATCCATGATAATCTTCTGCCATTCAGATTCGCTTGGAAAAGGTGTGTAAAGTTTTTGACATGAGGTGTTCATTTTGGCTGGTGGGAGGGGTTTGTAACCCCGATTTTGCAACGTATCTAAGTTTCCCCAGAGGGGCGGAAACCTCTATGTAGAAAGCGCATCAACCAAACACCTAAGCCCCAGAGGGGCGGAAACCTCTGTCTGGCATTTTGACAAAATATTTACACACCCGTTGATGAAGCGGAAGTGCGGGACTACCTGAAAAAGAAGGATATTCCTTGGCGACAAATTTTCAGCGGTGCGGTATGGGAGGACCCAGTCGTACAGCAGTATAAAGTTACCGGTGTCCCTGAACAGTGCCTCATTGATAGAGATGGCACGCTCATCTCAACCGATGCCAGAGAGGCAGCGTTAGAATATTTAGTATCAGAATCCCTCAAGGACAAACCCGAGAACGAATAATTGTATCTATCGAAAAGGCGCGGTTTAAAATCGTTCCTACAACTAATCTTACCCTTTGTGGCATTCTACTGCTACCAGTTGCATGCCGATGAAACGTCTGTACCGATCGATCCTACAAACAAAAAAGGAGAACATCCAATGAAGGCAATTTTGACCACCGGAATCATATTGAGTTTGCTGATCGTGTCCGCGCATGCGGACGGACAGGAACAAAAACCCAACGAAGTCTTTGTTCTTACTGCACAGCAGAGTGAGAAAAACATTGAGATTTGCACCCAAAACTTGCTTGCTATTGGAAAGGCAATCCAAGCCTACCACAATGAACACGGCGATTTCCCAGAGTGGCTTTCAGAGCTTTATCCGAAATATTTGCCTGATGAAAATCTCTTGCTTTGTCCAGCTGATGAAGGGGATGGCAAGCCAATTTTTACGCATAACGCAGACCCGAAGATGCCTGTAAGCTACGGATACCAGTTTTACCCGGAATATCGAGAAGAGAAAAGTGAACAACGCAAGGTGTATGGTGATGCCATGCCGATCGCCCGTTGTCGGCATCATGCGAATCAACCCTTTGACTGCCTAAACTTGAGCTTCTCCTTTAAGGTATATCCATCATCCCATGTTTGGGAAAATACACCGGAGGAGATATATGGAACCCCCGAAAAAGCCATTGAGGCTTTGGAAGCAGAACTTCAGAGACAACCGAACAGTAGGCATTCCTTCGATCTCTACCTTCCGCTCGTCCGTCTCTACATCGAAGTCGGACGGAGAAAAGATGCCGACAATCTCATTAACCGTTTCAAATCAAATATGAAACCTAACGACCTTCAGGAACACTCACTTCTCGGTGCGATGCTTGAAATAGCAAACCGGGATAAAGAAGTGCTTGAGGTCTTTGAGAAACTTGAGAAGCAGTATCCAGACAACCGCTATGTTCTTGGCGAACTTGCCCGAATTCATGAGGAACTCGGTAATTCTGAACTCGCCGCGGAATATCGGAAAAAGGCGGACCCTATGTCAGCACTCGTTGGGCAAGTTGTGCCTGACTTCTTCGCAACTGATCTTGACGGAGAACCCATTTCGCTTCAAGACTATCGCGGGAAAGTCGTCTTACTCGATTTCTGGGCGGTTTGGTGTGGTCCTTGCATCGGAGAGATGCCGAATGTCAAAAGGGTTTACGATACCTATAAAGACCAAGGGTTTGACATTATTGGGGTCAGCCTTGACACCGATGAAGTGAAGCTGCACAACTATCTCAAGGAGAATGACATCCAGTGGCGGCAGATTTTCAGCGGACAAAGGTGGGACAGTCCTCTTGTGAAACAGTATCATATTCGTGGAATTCCTGCACCGTGGCTCATTGCCAGAGATGGCACCTTAATCTCACGTGAAGCCAGAGGATATGAGTTAGAACGACTTGTAGTGGAAGCACTCAAGGACAAACCCGAAAACCGATAACTTCACCCGCCGAAAAGGCGCGGTTTCGACCGCGCCTATATAGAACTTGTGCCAGCAAATCCTATATTTTCACCTCCATTGCTTTATTGTGGATTCGACATCGGTCCCGGATCTGGTTTTAAGATCTGGTAAAAAGTGTGGATTTTGCATGCCGAGTTATGCTATCATAAAAGGAATAAACACTCCCCTTGAGGTGATAAATGAAACTCGGTGTATCCACTTATTCTTATTGGCATTTCAAACCTGAACGTGTCCCCATTGAACACGTCATTGAAGAAGCCGCACGGCTTGAGCTTGACGGCATCGAAATCTTGCATCAACAGATGGCATCGGAAGCCAATCCGTATCTGCAGAAACTGAAACGGCACGCTTTCATCCACGGACTTGATCTGTACGCACTCTCCATCCATCAAGGCTTCGTTTCACCAGACGCGGCGACGCGGCAAAAAAATATCAATCACACCATCCACTGCATCCGATTAGCACACGAACTCGGTATCCCTTCAATCCGTCTCAACTCAGGGCGATGGGGCACTATCCCCTCCTTTGACGAATTGATGAAAACCGAAGGACAAGAACCGGCACTCCCAGGACACACAGAAAATGAGGCGTTTGAGTGGGCCATCGCCGCCATCGAAAAATGCCTCCCAGACGCTGAGAAATACGGTGTCGTCCTCGGACTCGAAAATCATTGGGGGCTGACCTGCACACCTGAAGGAGTCAACCGTATTGTCTCCGCTATCGATTCAGAGTGGTTGAAGGTGACAATGGATTGTGGAAATTTCCTCTCAAATCCGTACGAAAAACTGACACAGATTGCAGATAAGGCAGTGCTTGTCCATGCTAAAACCTATTACGGCGAAGGTGAATGGTATACGTTAGATCTGGATTACACTAAAATCGGCAAAATCCTAAAAAATGTCGGATTTCACGGATATGTATCTATTGAATTTGAGGGGAAGGCAGATGCACACGTCGGCGTTCCGCAGAGCGTAGAAATGCTCCGCGACGCGCTTAGGTAAAAGCAAATTCCACTCTTTCGCCACAATGGATAACAGTAGGCATACTTTCTCTTGGAGTATCTTCTAATGCACAGAAAAATCGTAATACCAATTTTGATTTTCGCACTGCTCGGAACAATAGGAGGAACCACGACAATGGCAGACACGGGAGAAATGGCAGGCGCAACAAACGCTTCCGAAGTTTGGCGCGCTCTGCAACGCCTACAGACTACCGCCACCGTCCTACACACCGTCGCGCACCCTGACGACGAAAACGGTGCGCTGCTAACATGGCTCAGTCGTGGACACGGTGTCAGAACCGCACTATACTCAACAACGCGTGGTGAAGGTGGTGCCAATCTCATCGGATCCGAACTCTTTGACGCGCTTGGAATCGTCCGGACAGAAGAACACCTCGCTGCCGTACGTTATTACGGTATTGATCTCTTTTTCAGCAGTGCTGTCGATTTCGGTTATTCCAAACGACTCGACGAAACCTTGGAGAAATGGGATTACCAGATGCTCTTAGAGGATATGGTCCGTCTGATTCGGTACTACCGTCCCGATGTCATCATCTCCCGCTTCCAAGGCAATCGTCGAGATGGACATGGTCATCATCAAGCATCTGGAGTCGTAACGTTAGAAGCGTTCAGTGCTGCAGGCGACGCAACTCGCTTTCCAAAACACCTCGCTGAAGGACTCCAACCGTGGCAACCCAAGAAACTCTACATCACCCGTTCCAGATGGAGACGCAGCAACACCGAAACCGCTGATACACCTGTCGTAAAAATTGATACTGGCGAATACAACGCTTTATTAGGTCTCTCATACTCCCAAATTGCACGCCAAGGACTTAGCTACCAGCGTTCACAGGGTGCCGGACAGACGCGTGCATCCAAGGGATCTTCGCCCACCGAACTGCAGTTAATCAATACGACACTCTCCGAGCATCCGAAATCTGAAGACAGTCTATTCGACGGGCTTGACACAACGATAACGGGCATGGCAAAACTCGCCAACGCGCCTACGTTGAATGCAGAATTCACACAACTTCAAGAAAGTGTGAATGCCGCAATACGCGACTATGATGCCCGCCATCCGTGGACAGTTGTCCCACACCTCGCAAGTGGACTCAAAGCGACTCGCGGCTTAATCGAAAAGATACAGGGTTTGGATCTTGAGGACAAGATGCGATCACATCTCCTTTTCCTGCTTCGGAACAAAGAGCAGGAATTTATGACCGCAACAAATGCCGCACTCGGACTGTCTTTAGAAGTGCTTGTTCAACCCGCAGGCACGCGTTCGTCTGAAACCTTCACTGTCGCAATTCCCGGGCAAAAGTTCTCAATCGGAATGCGATTGGTGAACCCTGCTCCGGTTACAGCTGAATTCGTCAATGCTTCACTCCACACGCCTGAAGGTTGGAATGTGAGACAAGTGCAAACATCGGATAAAGAAGATATAGGAACTATACAGACGAACGAACCGGTCTCCATTACGTATGAAGTAGAAGTACCGCAGAATGCAGCGTATACGCAACCTTACTGGACCCGCGAATCTGAATACCACGACACTGTTTATTCACTCAAGCACCCTGAACACCGTTTTCTACCTTTCACACCGCCTGACGTTCACGGCGTTATAACCTACCGCGTGGACGATGTGGATTTCACACTGACACAACCAGCAAAAACGCGCTCGATTAACCGGCCTTGGGGAGAAAAACGACGTTTGCTAACGGTTGCTCCTGCTATTAGTTTATCGGTCTCACCTCGCATCGGCGTTATTCCAATCTCCGAATCTACAACAGCAGGTGAGCAAACATCCTTCACCGCGATAGTAGAAATGCTGAATAACGTAAAAGGTGAAGCGGAAGGGACGCTTTCGCTCAAATTACCGGACGGATGGCATGCGTCTCCTGACAGGACACCTTTCGCTTTTACACACGAAGGTGCAAGCAAGACGTTCCTCTTTCAGGTATCCGCCAAGGATATAGACGCTGGCAGAGACTACGCAATTCAGGCAATCGCTACATACAACGGCGAAACGTACAGCAGCGGTTATCAGACGATTGAGCATCCAGATCTTGAACCGCGTCATCTCTACCGTCCTGCCACAATGACGCTTCATAGCATAATGCTCAATCTCCCAACGGATTTGAGCGTCGGCTACATCATGGGTGTAGGCGATAAGGTGCCTGAGGCACTACAGCAAATCGGCATTGACGTGCAGATGCTCGACCGGGAAGATCTTCGTACCGGCGATCTAAATCAATTTGATACCATTCTCGTTGGCATTCGAGCTTACGCCGTTCGGCAAGATCTCGTCGCCTATAACAGCAGGCTCCTCAATTACGTGCATAAGGGCGGCAATCTCATCGTCCAATATCAGACCCCTGAATTTGATGCAGCTCCTTTCGGTCCCTACCCTTATACAATGGGCAGACGACCAGAAGAAGTCTCCGAAGAGGATTCACAGGTAACTATTTTGATGCCAGATAACCCGATCTTTCAGCATCCGAATCAAATTACAGAGACTGATTTCGATGGATGGGTTGAGGAGCGCGGTTCAAAATTCCTGACTGAATGGGATGAAAATTATCAGGCACTCCTCACATGCAACGATCATGAGCAGGAACCACAGCGCGGCGGATTGCTCCATGCCAAATATGGACAAGGCACTTATACATACGCAGCTTACGCCTTTTATCGGCAGCTCCCCGCGGGTGTACCGGGTGCGTATCGCCTTTTCATCAACATGCTCAGTCTCGGCAAGGCATCTGAAACATCACGCTAAGCATCTTCCCACGGTGGCACATCGCCAACCGGCGGCGGTGCCGGGAAGCGACTCACGACATCAATAGGTCTCCGTACATCTGAGGATTCGATCACGCGTTCACATATCTCTAATGCGTGCCGCGCTTGCGCGCCATTGCACCGCGGGTGTCGGTCGGATCTGATAGCATCTGCGAAATCTGCAACCCCTTTGCCCCAATCTAATCCGGTAAAGGCTTTCGGTGGAGAGGGTTCCTCTTGCCATCCGCCTTGTGGCGTGAATTTTTTGATGCCGCGTCCATCATCGTGCGCCTGAAGAGAGAATCCACCTGCTGTACCGTGAATTTCATAAGGCGGAATGCCAGAAGTAACAGTAAAACTGTGATAGATGAATCCGTGTGCGCCATTCTCAAACTCAAGCACAGCAAACCCGTGGTCTTTCTCTTTTACCTCAAATTCAGTGCCTTGACGCGGACCTTGGTGTAGCGTCCGTTTTGGAACAGCGACCCGCGCGAAACCGTGCACTGTCTTGACTGGAGCGATCATGGTCGTCATCGTTGTTAGCGGATAAGGCGCAACGTCTCGGAACGGACCGGCGTGCATTAAAAATGCGTCAGCACTCGGATGCCAGTGTTCTAACGGACCACCGAAGTTCCCGATTGCAGAGATGACATCGCCAATTTCACCTTCGCGAATCCGTTGCCAGACGTTTTGCTGGACATAGCCGAGAATCGCCGACGGCGCGCACGCCAGTTTTAAACCCATCGCTTCTGCCGTTTCTACGAGTTCGTTTGCCTCGTCGGTGCGGATAGAGATCGGTTTTTCAGAATAGACATGTTTCTCCGCCTTCAGTGCCGCTAATGAAACCGGATAATGCGAGATGTGTAGCGTCAAATTCACAATCGCCTCTACGTTTGAATCATTCAACACTTCGTCAAGCGATTTATAAACGCGTCCACCGTTCCGTTCTGCCAACGCTGAGGCACGCGCCTCGTCTTGGTCATAGAAGCCGACCAATTCAATGCGATGTGGGTATGCTTGGCAACGTGGCTGATAACCGCCCGCAGCTATCATGCCGCATCCGACAATTACCGTGCGGACTGGTGTTGTATTAGACATTCAACAGGCTCCTTGTTATGTGCTATACTGAATCCCACAATTACCGATACATCGTCATGGGATGTGCAATGGCGAGGTTAGGAATGCAGATCGCATTTGGGCGAGTACGCCGCAAAACCTCGCCAGCAATAAGTGATGGTTTAGTCGGCTTTGGTGAGTCAGTCCAATATCAGTTGTTATGCTCCACCTGACATATAATTTTGTAAATATTGTCCGATTTCTTCGCCATTTTTGATTATGTCGGTGAAGTATGTATCGCAAATATCATTGAAACGTAAGAACACATTACGAGTAGTTGCATTCTCTTTCTCAAAAATACCTACGGGTTGGCAATCAACTCCCCACGCCTTGAACTGGTGTAATGTGAGTGCTGCTGCTTGAGTTTTAATATCACTATTTAGAGCAAACACAAATAGTGGAGGTATCTTTCCGTTTATTCTACAGTCTACTTTGTAAATTCCATCGGGATCTTTTGTTGGATGTTGCCAGTTGAATGTCATGCGAGTTAATTCTACCTTCTGATACAAAAAGGCTCGAAAATCGTCAATAAATGTTGATTGAACCGTTTCTCTTGACAAGTATGTAACGTCGATTATCTTGAGTAGGGCTTGGACAAAGTCATAAAGTGCTTCCCCATAACACCCATCAGATACATCAATAATTAATTCCCCATCAAAGTCTTCAATTTGAAACATGGATAGTGCTTTTAAAATTAACTTCTGGCAGTTTCCACTATGAAGTCTCTGTTCATCCATATAGTATGAAAGGTGCATATAGGTATGTGCCTCGTCTGAGAGTACCCACCTATCCGCTATCTTTTTCAGTACAATAACCAATTGATCCCCATCATTGAAGTGGAAGGGAGTAAAAACGAGGAAACGGTCTTTACCATCTGCTGAAAGTTGTATCTCTGCGGAAACCTTATCAATAAAGTCTTTTTCTATTGTTTTAACTGACATTGTTCTCACCACCTAAGAAAGTTCTAATTCTAACTGCACAGGTAATTCAAAGTTCGCATGGGGATTTAGGGGGTTTAAAATACGGAAATTACCGCTTTTTGCGTCTAAATGTCCGATATTTGCTCAATTTGCGTCAGTCCTGAATATAATCAAGTATATCACACCATCCGAAAAATTGACAATATTTTATGCCCTGGGGGATGTAAAGTTTTTGAAATTAACGACTCCCACGCTTTTGTAGGAGGGATTTTCAATCCCGATATAGAAGCGATGATTTGACAGTAGGATATCTTAAAATCCGCACAATCCGCGTAATCTGTGTAATCCGCGATTCAGACAATATAATCCTGAAAATCCTCATGCAGACAATCATAACAAAATTTCATAGTAACTTTCAGCAAACCCGTTACTAAAACCGCAAAAAACCCAGTCATGGGTTAGGTTTACGGCATTTCATAAAATCATCATTTTCCGGATTTACTATGAAAACTATGAAATTTTACACCACTTTTCGGCATTGTTGGAGAGGTGCGTAACTCAACTAATTCCATACAACCGACAGAACACGGAAAACTAAATGACCCTATACAAACCTTAGGGGCATTTAGTTTTACAGATTTACTTTATATGTGTGAACAATTTTTACGAGATAGTGCTTGATTTTCACGCTGTATTTCATAAAAACGTTAACATCCATAAACTAAAACCGAAAGCGGAACCGAAAACTAAATAGCCCTGATACAAACCTAATTTTATCTTGACGCAAAAGGTTGATTCAGTGTAGAATATATGATGTAATAGGTGAAACAATATCACAAAACATTAAGCAATACCTTCGCCAATTATCTGAACTTGAGTTGAATGGATATGTAATGAATACAACCCATTGATCCATGATGTTCAGTGGTTTCATGAATAAAAATAACTTCAGGTTTTTGCGGAAGTATTTTTAAATCGGCTAAAGACTTCAATCGACATCAGACTGCCTTGAGCACTAAGCGGCGAAACTTCGAGGCTTCTAAAGCGGATGCGGGTACGGGTGAGTTTTCTGATTCATCTACACATTAACAGCCCCATCACAGAGTTCATAGCAATTTGGCTGACTTATGAAGAACCGTCCATTTTTGGCGAAGGTATTGATTAAGGTGATAACTGTGTTAAAATACTATCGACTTGCATCTATTCCTATTTTAGCGTGCTTAATTCTATCTGGATGTGCAGTGTTCCGCGACACATCGCAGACCGAGGCTTACAATCGGTTCGCGATACGTGCCGCGCAAGCGCAACTCTGGAATGAAGCCATCTTCCGGTGGAAGCAGGTTATCAATGTTGACCCAGATGATTCAAAGGCACATAACAACCTCGGTGTCGCTTACGAAGCAGTCGGAAAGATGGACGAGGCTATTACCGCTTACCAGCGCGCAGCGGAATTAGAACCTGACAACAAATACTATCGACTCAACTATCGACGGTGCCGTATACACCTTCGACGCAGCGGACTTGACGATGAAGATGCATCGCAACCAGAAAAAGAAGAAGAAGAACTTCCACCTGCGGAACAGTGAGGATACCAATATGCAAATGAGAAAAAAAACAACAATTCTATTGGCACTCCTAATGCTTTGTGGATGTGGCAGTGCCGTAACACGCGTCTCTGTTCCGGTGAAAGTCCAATCTGAAATTGACATCAGCCGGTATTCCAACTTTGCTGTTCTACCCTTCGTACCCGAAAAACAGGCTGGACGCAACGAAGAGCTACCCGAAGAAATCGGTGCGGAAATCGCCGCAATACTCCGTAGAGGTTTAGCACGCCAAAAACACTTTGAAGTCGTCAGCACGCAGGAGACAGCGAGACTGCTCACAGGTGAAACCGTCGGAGAGGATTGGCTCTCTGATACGAAACAGTTGAGTCAACTCGGAGAGTATTTTGAGGTGAAGGGGATTATTATCGGCAGCTTTCGCTTCTATTCAGATAGCCGCCCGAGACGGCATTATGGCGAACGCTACTCCGTACAACGGCAACGCTACGTAATGGATTATCAAGACTACATGCAGAAAACCTATCTGCTCTCACTTCGAGTGATGATTATTGATGTTGAAACCAAACAAATTATCTGGGATGAAGCTTACCGGCGGAGCACTGCAGAAGCACATACGATTGGCTCTTTCATTTTCTCGCAGGCGGGGCCACAGGCAAACACTATCAGAGAACTCGGCAAGCGTGCTGTCTCAGAATTTACCCGTCAAATCTCCCCACACTACGAACGTGAAGACAGGTATTTGGTAAATTGAGTTGGATTTACACAAACTCGGAACTAAGCACGCCGATTGTGAAACGTTCGCCACAAATCGCATAAACAGTGGAAAAATGTATTACTCTCTGCTAAAAAAAAGTCAGCAACACTAAACGAAAAGAGGTAAGAGGTGTGAAAAAAAACAATCACAGAACTCTATCAGCAAAAGACCCATTTGGAAAGCGCGCCAATAATATACAACAGCTGTTGGTGAGATACATCCTCCACACCTTCCTCCTCCTGAGTTTACTAGCACCTTGTGTTGGATGGGCACAGGCTTTCGGAAAAAATAAAATCACTGCACAACGCTTCAATTGGCATATCCATCGGACAGAGCATTTTGACATACACTACTATCCGAGCGAAGCGAAACTGGTGCCTATCATGGCTGCTATCGCCGAGGAGGCTTACGAACAACACAGTGCTGATTTTGAACACGAACTGCGAGATAGAACACCGCTTATCCTTTACAAATCCCATAAGGATTTTCAGGAAACTAACATAATCCTCCAAGAACTCCATGAAGGTATCGGAGGCTTCGCGGAACTCTTTAAACATCGTATCGTTATACCGTTCACCGGCTCCCTCGAAGCGTTTCGAGAGGTAATCTTTCACGAACTCATTCATATCTTCCAGTATGATATTATCTATCAGAAACCGCATGCACGTATCTACAGCGGCGAGTTCCTCTATTCACCCCCCATTTGGTTTATAGAGGGGATGGCAGATTATTTCGCTGAAGATAATGACGCAATCGGGGAAATGGTAATCCGAGATGCCAGCATGACTAACAACATTGTCCCCTTACCGCAACTCCAGAATTTTAACCAACTCAGTTCACCTTTCGTCGGGTATAAATTGGGACAATTGGCGGTGGCATATCTCACAGAGACCTACGGACGTGAGAAAATCCCTGAGATTTTGCAGGGGTTACGACAAAGCCGGACAAAAGACATTGATCGGGTTTTCAAAGAAGTCCTCGGTGTAGAACTCGAAGAATTTGATAAGGCGTGGCGACAGACAATTCGGAAACGTTATTGGCCCCTTATTGAAGACCGGGAATTGCCCGACCTCGTCTCAAAAAACCTTACCGAGGAAGCGAAATACTCTCATAACATTAAACCCGTCTGGTCGCCGAGCGGCGATATTATCGCTTACGTCACTGGAAACGATGGATTTCTTGAGATTGTCCTTATGTCCGCAAAAACCGGTGAACGCATTGAGCGAGTTACCAAGCGGTTTTTTCGAGAAAAATACGAGGAAATCCGAACCGATTTCGGCGGATTTGGCAGAAGTCTCGCATGGGCACCCGATGGCGATAGGATTGCCTTCGTCGCCAAGCACCACGATGCTAACTATCTCCTTGAAGTCAACATCCTGACAGAAGAACTCACGCAGTACTTTGAACTCGATTTTGATAACGTCACTTCCCCAGACTACGATGGCAGCGGTGAACGGATCATTTTTTCGGCACTAAAAGAGGGACAGACAGATCTCTATATTGTTGAACTCCTGACGGGTGAAATCGACAGGCTTACTTTTGACCCTTTTAACGACACGCACCCCTCATGGCACCCAACAACCGGTAAAATCGTCTATACCTCCGAACGCGGTGGTAAAAATAGACTTGTACTAATAGATCTCAACCGCCAGACGGAACGCTTGTTAACCAACGGTGCCTATAATGCTATCAGTCCAGTGTGGACACCCGGGGGAAAATCAATTCTCTTCTGCGCCGATGGACAAGGCATTTATGACATTTACAAACTTGAACTTGCAGAAAAGGCACACGCACAAAAGCACACGGTTACGGAAGAAAAAACACAATCTGAACAGCAAACCGACAACATAACCAACGAGGGATTGTTGTTCACTGAGAATGGTAGGACGGAACTTGCAAACCAATCGCTAAAAGTTGAGTTGACACGTCTTACCAAAATGATGACGGGCTGCTTCAATCCCAGTTTGTCCCCTGATGGAAAGCGTCTGTTGTTTAGTGCCTATCAGAACGGAAAATACGATGTCTGTGTTATGGAGACTTCCAAAACTACTGAAGAAGAAATTGAAGTCACAGACATCGCAGAACCCTCCATTATTTTAACAGCGGAAGAACCAGAGAATTATAGGATAGCTAAGCGGAAGTACAGCTCAAGATCCTCTTTCGCCTTAGATGCGATCTTCCCGGATTTCAGCCTCGGTGCCGACGGTATCCTGAGGAGCACGGTGCAAATCGTCGGCAGCGATATGTTAGGCAACCACCGCATCGGGGTCAGTGTGATGAACCAATCCAGTTACCTCGCGCCAGATTTCATCGCACAATATGGGTTTTTGACCCACCGCACGGATATGGGCGCGATGATTTACAATTATCATGAATACCATATTTTGGGCGGCATCCAGAGTAGACGCGGTATCTTACAACGGATTACCGGACTCGGCGCGTATCTCAATTACCCATTTGATAGATACCATCGGCTTGATCTTGACTTCTCAATGTACTCACAACCCTTTTCCTACAACTTCCAGACAAGCCAACCGCTGGATCCGTATGAGGACGATAGAGGCTTACTCACAATAGGGTCCATCGCTTTCGTCGGTGATACAACGATGTGGCGGGAGTGGGCACCCTATACAGGTTCACGATACCGTATCGAACTTGAACAATCTTTCCCTACACTCGGCAGTGAATTGTCGCTAACAAATGTCATTTTTGATGCCCGACGTTATTTCGGTCTCGGTAGACGTTCTACTATTGCAGCACGGCTGTTACTCGGCGGTAGTTTTGGTGATGACAAATCCTATTTCTATCTCGGCGGTGTAGATACATTACGCGGTTATGATTATGAAGGGTTAGTCGGCACACGCATCGGATTGCTCAACTTAGAAGTTCGCATCCCGCTGATAGATGTACTCCACTTTGGATGGCCCGTTAGATGGACGATCGGGGGGATACGCGGTATTGTTTTTGCCGATCTCGGAGGCGCATGGTCAGATTGGCAGTACGGACCGGAGAACCCATTCAATATCATCGTCCGAGAAAAAAATCGCATTCGACTTGACGATGTTAAAGCCGCTATTGGAATCGGGATGCGACTGCGACTCGGGCTGTTCTCAATAGACTTCGCCGCAGCGCGGAGCACAGACCTTACCCGATTAGAACCCGGTATCAAATATCACTTCGGGCTTGGGCAAGCATTTTAAGGGTTGTCAGTTATCGGTTTGCCTCGCAGTGAGAGTTAAAGAGGTATTTGTGACGGGAAATTCGTTGTCCTGTCCCGCCTTAACCGAAAACCGAAAAACAAAGCCGATCCGGCTGACAACTGAAAACTGATAACTACTAAAGGAGTAATATGGAATCACAAACCAAACGCTTTATTATCACTATCGTCATCCTTGCCGTTCTTGGCGGACTCGGTGCCCTCTGGGTTAACCTCTATCCCGATTTCCTATGGTTTGAGGTGGTGAACTATAAACCTATTTTCACTACAATTCTGTCGACCAAAATTTTCGTCGGGGCAATTGTTGCAGGCTGCTACTTGGCGATTCTTTTGACAAACCTCGCCTTGATCTATCGATTCACGCCAGCACACCTGAGTCCCGCGTTTATGGGCGGCACTGAATTCACAGGCGGTGCCTCAAGCGATCCCGGTGCCACGCGAAAACTGGTTTACGGTGGACTTACACTCCTCGCGATACTTTTCAGTATCTTGATGGGCTACGCTGCAAGCGATCGATGGGAGATTTATCTACGCTACACCAATGCCAATGAACTCGTTTTCCCTGCCGCCACCCGTATTATCGTAGAAGGAACCATTGATACAAACGAAATACCTGTCTCACAATTGGAACTCCAAGCAAAAAATATAAAAGTTGGGGACCAAGTCAACCTTCAGATAGACGGCACAAATCAGGATGCCAGCGTTGAAGCCGTACTGGAAAACGCTATCCGATTGAACACCAGTGTCCAAATAGAACCCGGACAAAAAGCGGTTCTCACGTCCCCCGCACGCGACCCAATCTTCAAAAATGATGTCGCCTTCTACGTTTTCAAAATGCCGATGCTACGTTACATCTGCGGGACGCTTTTCGGCATCTTTATGTTGGTGACAATATTTGCAACCGTCATCTATTTTTTCCACGGACTCATCACAGGCGATACCAGTCAGTTCCGGTTCCGTCCGCCTTTCAACGTTAAAGCCCATCTGTTCACACTTGTCGGTGTGACACTCCTCTGCAGAGCATGGAATTACCAGTTCGCTATGTACGATCTGCTGTATACTTCAAACAAGGTGGTGCACGGCGGTGGTGGATACGCCGCCATACAGGCACGCCTCCCTATATTGTGGATCATGCTCTATATCACAGTGTTCTGCGCTTTAATTTTTCTTGTTAGTATCTTCCTGAAACGGAATATCTTTGCTTTCGGTGGGTTTGCTGTATTTCTAATCGCCGGCTTCCTCGGACAAGCCTACCCGGCTGCTATACAAAGATGGCAAGTTGAACCCAATAAACAGGTGTTAGAAGCAGATTACATCAACTATAACATTAAAGCGACACTCCAAGCTTACGGTTTAGCTGACAACACAGTAACGGAAGAAGAATACCCACTGACAGAACAACTCAGTTATGATGATATAACCAGCCAGGAAAATGAACCTGTTTTAAACAGTATCCGTCTCTGGGACTGGAGACCCTTACGTAGAACCTTCCGGCAACTCCAAGAATTGCGTTCACAGTACGACTTCAACGATGTTGATGTCGATCGCTATGTAGTTGATGGCGAAATCCGGCAAGTGATGCTCTCAGGACGCGAACTCAATATTAACGAACTGCCCGTAGAAATAAGAAACGATTGGTATAAGCAAACTTATACCTATACACATGGGTACGGCGCAGTTGTCAGTCCTGTTAACGAGATTAATAACGGCAAACCCAACATGTATATCCAAGGATTGCCACCGATTGATTACAACGAGCAGTGGCAACACCGGTTTAGTGAAGCACCGGGGCCCCGTATCTATTACGGTGAACGCACAGATCGTTACGTTATCGTACACCCAGACCGGACCCAAAAACTTGAGTTCGACTACCCGCAAGAGGGACAACAATACGCCGAATATGCATATCAGGGACAAGGTGGCGTACCATTAAACTCTTTCTGGCGGAAAATGGTGTACATGCTCAAGTTCAATAACGAAATTAACTTCGTCCTACCGGGTGAAATTTCATCGACAAGCCGAATTCTCTACAACCGGAATATCAAAAAACGGATTCAGAAAATCGCTCCCTTCCTGCGATACGATGGGGATCCCTACATAATTATCCATAACGGCAGACTCATCTGGTTAATCGATGCCTATACGATCACACATCGGTATCCGTATTCCGTTTCTATGAAAGAGTTCGTTGACGAGAGAAGGCGGCAACTCCCAGATACGCAACGGGACGATCAACCATGGGGCAACTACATCCGAAACTCTGTTAAAGTCGTTGTCGATGCTTACGACGGCACTGTCGACTTTTACATTATGGAGCGAGAACAAGATCCAATCGCGGAATGCTATAACAGAATCTTTCCTGACCTTTTCAAACCGTTTCAGGAAATGCCAGATGAACTCAAAGCGCATATTCGCTACCCGCTGGCAATGTTCCTCATCCAAGCGCGGGTCTATCAGGATTATCACATGAAAGATCCGGTAACCTTCTATGCAGGTGAAGATCAGTGGGAAATTGGCAAAGAACTCTACGACAATACAGATGCGCAAACACAGCAAGTTTCACAACAGCCCAGAAGCCCATTCGCGCCACAACAGCAGACAGTCCAACGTTCAGCAGCGGAGGGTCAACCTGTTGAACCTTATTACGTCATTATCAGACTACCCGGACAAGAAAAATCCGAATTCATGTTGATGTTGCCCTTCACGCCACTCAATAAACCGAACCTCACCGCATGGCTTGCCGCGCGATGTGATCTGCCCCAATACGGGCAGCTTCTCGTCTATCGCTTCCCGAAAGGCAAACAGATAGCAGGACCGATGCAGGTAGAAAACTTTATTAGCCAAGAACCGGAGATTTCCCAGCAGATCAGCCTCTGGAATACACAGGGATCCCGCGTCCTACGCGGAAATCTGTTGATTCTTCCGATGAACAACTCCCTGCTCTATGTCGAACCCATCTACATCCAATCTGAAGACGAGAAAACCGCTATTCCCGAATTGCGGCGAGTCGTCATCGGGTATGAAAATAAGGTCGTCTGGGGTGAAAGCCTTGAGGTGGCACTCCGCAAAATGTTCGGACAGGGAACGCGGCGCCAAACCACAGCAACAGACGCGACAACTGAAACGACAACCGACCCCAGCACAGAGCAGACCTCATTACGAGGGCTCGCTGAGCAAGCAAACCGCTATTTTAATCAGGCACAAGATGCACAGCGTGCTGGTGACTGGACAGAATACGGACGCTCCTTGCAACTTTTAGAGGAAACCTTGCAGCATCTTGAAGAAAATATACAGTAAACCCAGAGTCATTCGATTCTCTTGTAGGAGCGATCTCCGAATCGCGATACATCATCATTGTAGGAGCGATCTCCGAATCGCGACACATCATTATTGTAGGAGCGATCTCCGAATCGCGACACATCATTGTAGGAGCGATCTCCGAATCGCGACTGTCGGCTGCCAGTTAAAGAGGTATTTAGGTTCACCAGACACATCTTCTACTGACTGCTGCTGGCTGACGACTAATAACTGAAAGGTTTGCGTAGCAAACCGTACTGACAACCATTAAAGGAGGTGAAACAGATGGCTCTTGATTGGAAACCACGCCATAGAGATATGATTATCGGCGACATCCCATGGTTAGCGAGAATCAGCGATAAAGCCAGTGCAAAATTGCAAGGCATCATCGGTGAATATATCTACCCGTGACCGCGGGATAAGATGTTCCTGGAGGAACATGAGGTAAGTGCTGAGGAGTTTGTCGATATGGTGAAAGATAACCCCTCAGACGATGAAATGATTGTCGCTATGAAGAAATTGAATGGTTAGTCGTAAACTTGTGAAGGCGGAAGAATAGTTATCGGTTCTCGGTTATCAGTTTTCAGTTAAAGAGGATGTCGTGGAAATCACAAAAATCTCTTCTACCGACAACTGATAACTGACGACCAATAACCATTCCATCTATTCTGAACGAACCGCAAGGAAACTAAAGAATTGGAATTAACTGAGTACCGCGACCAAATCAACGAGATTGACGACCAGATTTTAGCCCTGCTACAGAAACGAGCAGAGATTTCCAAGATAGTCGGTGCCGTGAAAGCTGAGACAGGCGTTGCACAGGTCTATGTACCGCATCGGCAGAAGGAGGTCATTGAACGTTTAATAGCGCAAAATAACGGCGCATTCCCGGAAACAGCCTTAGAGGCGATTTGGACAGAGATTTTATCTGCGTCCCGTTCTTTGCAGGAACCAGAGCGCGTAGCTTTCCTCGGTCCCGTTGGCAGTTTCGGGCACTTGGCGAGTTTATGTCATTTCGGCACATCGGCTGAGTTGATCTCCGTTCATCCACAGATTGATATTTTTACCGAAGTCGAATCTGGTAGAGCCGATTACGGTGTGGTGGCTATTGAAAATTCTGTTCAAGGTACTGTTCGGGACGTTTTAGAACGCTTCCAACGCACCCCATTGAAGATTTGTGCTGAGACGTTCCAGCCGGTAAAACAGCATCTGCTGTCAAAATCGTCGCTCACAGAGATTCAGCGTGTCTATTCGCATCCTCAACCTTTCGCACAATGCAGAATATGGTTAAGCCGTCATCTCGGCAGCATTGAACAAGTGGAAGTGATTAGCACATCCGAAGCTGCGCACCGAGCAGCACAGGAACCAATGACTGCTGCCATCGCAAGCGAACTCGCAAGCGAAATTTATCAGGTTCCGATTGTCGCAAACGCCATTATGGACGAACCGGATAATACAACACGTTTCTTTATCATTGGCAATCACATCGCTGAACCAAGCGGACACGACCGAACCTCTCTCTTCTTTGCGATTCGGGACAAAGTTGGCGCACTCCATCAAGCCCTCGGTGTTTTAGAAGCAGCGCACCTGAATCTGAGTTACTTAGAATCTCTGCCCTCGCGAACTAAACCGTGGGAGTATATTTTCTTTGTTGAAATGGATGGTCATATTACCGATACAAATGTTGCTGCTGCTATTGAACAACTTGAGGAACTCTGCCGGGACGTTAAAATCCTTGGATCTTACCCGCGCGGTACACTTTAATGCCAACTCTATCGCAACATATTCAAGCGCGTGCACACAAACTTGGATTTGAACTCATCGGAATTACACCCGCAGCGCAGAGCGAAACTATTGCGCGTTATCGGCAATGGATAGAAAACGGTTATGCTGGGAAGATGGGCTATCTCGAAAAGCATCTACCGCTCAAAGTGGATGTTCGCCAACTTTTGGCAGAGGCAAAATCTGTCATTAGCCTCGCGATGAACTATTATACGCTTGATCCACCGAAGGCACTCGCGGAGGACCCCGCGCGTGGACAGATTTCCCGCTACGCTTGGGGGGACGACTATCACGATGTCATCCGTCAACGTCTTTCTGAACTGGTTGATTTTATTAAGCAGACAGCTGAAACTGAATTGAAAACACGCGTCTGTGTGGATACCGCGCCCATCATCGAAAGAGAGTATGCCCAAAAAGCAGGTATCGGTTGGATCGGTAAGAATACCAACCTCATCCATTGGCGTTCCGGTTCTTGGTATTTCCTCGCAGAGGTACTCATCAATATCAACTTGGAATCAGATACCCCTCCGCTCCGCGGGAGTTGTGGAACTTGCACACGCTGCATTGAAGCATGTCCGACGGATGCGATTATTGAACCGAATCTCCTTGATTCTCGACTTTGCATCTCATACCTCACAATCGAACTCAAGGAGAGCATTCCAAAGGCATTACGCCCGAAAATCGGTAACTTAATCTTTGGATGCGACATCTGTCAAGAGGTCTGTCCATGGAATAGCAAAGCCGTACCAACAGACGAACCGGCATTCCAACCACGCGACGGAAATCTTACCCCGAAATTGCTATCACTTATCGGCATGACACAACAGGAATTTAGCCGAAGGTTCAAGGGGAGTCCGATCAAACGTACCAAACGCCGTGGGTTTTTGCGGAATGTCCTCGTCGCTATCGGTAATTGGGGCGAACCGCGCGCCGTCCCAGCACTCAAAGATGCCTTAGCCGATCACGAACCTTTGGTTCGGAGCCATGCCGCGTGGGCACTGGGAAAAATCGGAGGCGATACCGTCAAACAAATACTGCAAACACGACTCGCTGCTGAGACTGAACAGGAGGTTATCACTGAAATTCAGGATGCCCTCTTAGAGACAAAGCAAGCATCACGGAGGTCTAAAACCAATGCGTGAAACAACAAATGGACACCAACTTACAGCACCAGGTGCTGGCACAAATGGACTTGCATGGCAAGGAACATCACTTTGGAGTGTTGAAGGTGTCGGTCCCATCCATGAAATTGATCCTAAGACCGGCGAGGTTTTGCTAACACTTACACCGCCTTACCCCGGTGGTGCCGGTTTGGAGTGGGCAGGTGAGCATCTTTGGTACAATAGTATATGGCAGCAAACATTTTACAAACTCACAGTACCCGATTTAGAGGTCGTCACAACCTTTTCATCGCCCGCGGAAGGACCACACGGGTTGGCATGGGATGGTGAGCATCTCTGGAGCGTTGACATGAACACGAGTCGGTTCATCAAACAGTGTCCTGAGACCGGGGAAATCCTTGCCGAATTGTCAACACCGGGCGGTCGCGCACACGGACTCGCATGGGATGGCGAAGCACTTTGGAACGCCGACACAAATGACCATGTCGTTTACCGAATCCACCCCGAATCTGGTGAAGTGCTTGATTCCGTTTCATGTCCAAGCGAACCGCATGGGTTAACTTGGGACGGCACGGCGCTATGGTATGGTGAAGATAAAGCGAAAACAATCCATAGACTCAGCATATCGGAGTAGCACTAATACCAAATTAACCGCATTTGTAGCGCGAGGTCCCTGTGCCTCGCAATGCTGACTTGATCAAAAGACTTCTAATCAAGCTAATTGGGTATAAGTCCAAATTAACCGCATTTGTAGCGCGAGGTCCCTGTGCCTCGCAATGCTGACTTGATCAAAAGACTTCTAATCAAGCTAATTGGGTATAAGTCCAAATTAACCGCATTTGTAGCGCGAGGTCCCTGTGCCTCACAATGCTGACTTGATCAAAAGATTTCTAATCAAGCTAATTGGGTATAAGTCCAAAGCGAGAAAAATTGAGAGATTACTGGTAGTCCCGCGAACCTTATAGTAAAATCCAAAAATCTGTTGACATTTCAGTGAGCAACAGTCCCGTAAACGCGCCGCCTTCGCTGGCGAGGTTTGTAACCCTGCTATTCCGTTGGTGTATAGGTAATTGTGGATTTTACTATATAAAAACGTGAGTTTCATAATAAAAATGTAAGTATGGACGTAGGTTGGGTAGAGCGGTAAAAACAAGAACCCGTCAGTTTATACTGAGAGTGCCGATTTTGATGAACCATCCGTATGAATAAATATAGCGAAACCCAACTTCCCAAACGCTGGAGGGTCGAGAATGGATTGGGTTTCACTTGCATTTTGGTGGTTTCAGGTTTCTTGATGAACTCGTGTATCGAACCTACGCGCCTATGTTGAACTCAGGTTGTGATAGACCCCCGAATTAATTCGGGGGCTTCTGCAAAAGTTAAGCAGAAGCATTTGTGGAATTCAGAAGCGGACTGTGCGCCTCAACGGAGGTGCCTACTATCTTGCCAAGCAAAACAATAGGTCTTACAACTCCTAAGCCAAAGGAAGCTAACCCTTCCTTAAGAATATTGATAGCAGCGTTCTGGTCTCTATCCAAAACCGTATTGCATTCTGGACATGTCCATTCTCTATCTGCTAACGTCAAGGTTTCATTTTTATGTTCACAAACAGAGCAGCACTTTGTGGTGGGTGTCCACCGCCGAATCTTCAGCACAGAACGTATCCGTTTCTTGGATTGGTGCTTGAGTTTCTGATAGAACTCACCGAAGGCAAGATCAGACACTTGTTTACCCCAAAGTGCTTTCATGCCCCGAAGGTTCAGGTCTTCAAAGAACAGAATATCGTATTTTTGACAAAGTTCTATAGCAAGTTTCCAATGATGGTCTGTGCGTTGATTAGCAGTTTTCTTATGGATACGTGCTATATCTTTTCGACTACGTTCTTGGTTGTTAGACCCTTTCACCTTACGGGAATGTTGACGCTGTGCTTTCGCAAGTTTTTCAGCGTTGTGTTTGTAAAACATTGGAGACGTATATCGGTGTCCGTCACTGCCAGTCAGAAAGTCTTTGATACCAAAGTCAAACCCTTCAGCTTTACCCGTCTTGGGTTCTATCTTAACTTCCGAGTAATCTTCAGTGAGTGTGATATACACGTCTCCGAGCGCGTCTCTTGCCACTTGAACCTGTGTGATTTGCCCCTTGATTTCACGGTGCAAGGCGAAACGATACCAACGACCCTTGAGACGCATACGATACGTAGGGTGGTTTCTTGCATTCTTTTGCTTCTCCAAAACTTTCTCTATAGGCACTTGTGTCCCGTCAAACGCCATGCCTTTATGTTTCTTGCAGGACTTGAATTTCGGGTGACCTCTACCGTGTGTTTTTATTTCACGAAATGATTGTGAAAGACGCTTGATAACATTCTGCAGCGCCCACGAGTAAGGGATATTCCAATGTTTGTATTTCTCAAGACGCTTGAGTTTCGTCAAATGTTTAGACATTTTCTGATACGAAAGCCCCTTACCATATCTGCGGTAATATCGCATAGACAAAGCTATGAAATGGTTTCGCACAACACCACAGATATTCAGGTCATCGTGTAAGGGACGCAACGTCTTATCCTGAAAAAGTTTATGTTTTGTGTTTCGCATCGGTTTTCACGTATCACGCTTTTAACCCCTAACGAGTGGGTGGCAGGCACGCAACCTTGCGATCGCGCTCGTTATGCCTGCCAACGTGATATGTTAATTATACTACAATTTATAGTAAAGTTTAGAATTAATAGGACACCCTGTGCCGGTTCGGTTAGGAAACCGAACCTACCGGGGGATGAAAGTGTCTCTTTATTTTTACGATTCACTATAGATGCAATGCCAAACCTTTTCTACAAAGGTTTGGTCTAATTTACTAAAGCGGTGTCCAAACCCCCGAATCAATTCAGGGGTTTGGACACCGAACCCGATAAAATATTGATATGACCCGAAGGCATTCACCTGCGGCAATGTTCAATAAATGAACAATAAATTACAGGTTATAGTGGAAATAGGTCACAATTCGCCGATTTCATGCGAACTTCTGAGTGGCATGTAATTTGCTACGCTATATACAGAGCAAATAGGTAAGCGTGCCTCGCATGGTTCCTAATTTTTACGATTTTTTTGAAAACATGCACCCTTTTGGCTTACAAATTGTGTCATTAATAATTGGAATTTTCATTGATGACAACGGAGAGAATGCTGCCAATAAAAAATTGTTTCACTTTGGCATACGTATATTCCTATAGGTTTAGCCTATAGGGATAACACCTAATAGTGAGGGAGAGAGAATTGAGAAGATTACAGATAACGATACTGACCCTGCTCCTTGGAATCGGGTTAGCAATACAAAGCAGTGCCGACCGCGTGCAACTCAATACGAGTGCCGCTGTCATTCACGATAATCTCGGTGCGAGTGTCGGCATGAGCGGAGACTACGCAATGGTAGGTGTCCCGAAAGATGATACCGACGACGGCAGAAATGCAGGTTCACTCCAGGTCTTTTTCCGGAGTGAAACCGGATGGGTGCAACATCAAAAACTGAACGCCAATGATGCAGTAGGGGACGACGAATTTGGAACAACACTCGCAATGAGTGGTGATTATGCCATCGTCGGCGCACCAAGGAAAGACGACGCAGGAAATAACTCTGGTGCCGCTTATGTCTTCACGCGCCAAGGCACGGAATGGGTAGAACAGGCGAAACTGGTCGCGCCCGACGCAAGAGCTGGCGACTATTTTGGAATCTCAGTCGCGATTGATGAGGATACAGTACTCGTCGGGGCCCACCGCGTCAATAAACCCATAGCGGACGCAGGATCCGTCTATGTTTTCGAGCGGCTCGGCAATAGCTGGATTCAGACAGCCTCGCTCGCTGCCCCGGATGCCACTAAATTCGCATACTTCGGCTTCTCCGTCGGCGTTGATGAAGATACCGCTATCATCGGAGCAATACGTGATGACGAAGCAGGGCCAGATGCTGGTGCTGCCTATGTCTTCGTACGAAATGGCCTCCAGTGGACATTCCAAGAAAAACTCCTCGGTAACAACACCGAATCGGAGGATAACTTTGGATATGCAGTTGATGTTGATGGCGATTTCGCGATTGTAACCTCACCTAAAAACAAAGGTGGCGGTGCCGCTTACATCTACAAGCGAGATGGTACCAAATGGCAGCAAAAAAGAAACCGTATCCGTATCCGTATGATTCCGATTGATCCAGATGGTGCCTCTGCTTTCGGTATCTCTGTTGACATCAGCGGAGATACCGCTGTTATTGGAGCAACTGGTGGTGTCGTCGGTCAAAATGTGGTCGGCGCAGCTTACGTCTTTACACAAAATGAACCGCCATTCTGGAACCAACACACGAAACTTGTTGCAAGTGATAGAAGCGGCGGCGACCAACTTGGGTTCGCTGTCGCTATCAGCGGAAACGAAGTTATTGCAGGCGCGCCAAAACACACCGCAGGCGGACTCGCTTCTGGTGCCGCGTATATCTATGAGCAAAAGGAAAATGCGGCGTGGATAGAGAGTATCAAATTAAGTGATGGTGAAACCGCTGCCGAAGATGAGTTCGGAATCTCGGTCGCGATTAGCGGCAATCTCGCTATCGCTGGCGCACAGCAAGATGATGATATCGCACCGAACGCCGGTGCCGCATACATCTTTGAGCGGAGTGGTACCCTCTGGTTACAGCGCGCGAAACTTAGTGCTGACGATGCAAAGGCAGGCGACCTGTTCGGAAATGCCGTCGCCATTAACGGTGAAACCGTGATTATCGGTGCACCCGGCGTTGATGATGCTGGACCAGAGGCAGGCGCAGTATACATTTTCATACGCGCAGATACTGAATGGATTCAACAAGCCAAACTCATCGCGGACGATATCAGCATGTTCGACCGATTCGGAACAGCCATCGCAGTACATCAGAATACTGCTATTATCGGGGCTCACGGAAAGGATGAAGTCAGTGTAGATGCCGGTGCCGCATACATTTTTGTCAGAAACGGGGTCTCTTGGATACAACAGGCGAAACTCACACACCAAAATGCTGTACCCGGGGATCAGTTCGGTCGTGCTGTGGCTATCTACGGCGATAGTGCACTCATTGGCGCACATCGGAGTGACGCAACAGGACCCGACTCCGGTGCCGCATACATCTTTACACGCAACGGCGGGACATGGAGACAAGACTTCCAACTTATCCCAAACGATAGTGGACTCGGCGACGAATTTGGCTATGCTGTGGATCTAACCAATGGTGTCGCTATCATTGGCGCGCCCAAAGAGGATCGGCGCGAACCGGATATGGGGGCCGCCTATGTTTTTGTGGAGACGCGGGATGCTTGGCTACAACAGGCAAAACTTGCCGCTATCGATGCCGAAGCAGGCGATGAATTCGGGTCAGCCGTCTCCATTCATGAAGACACAGCAATTGTCGGCGCGTGGAAGGATGACCATCCGCTCGGTGCAAGTGACGATTTAGCAGCACAAATTGACAAAGGCTCAGCCTACGCCTATCTACGGGACGGGTTGACTTGGGTGGAGAAGCGCAGAATTGTTGCAAGCAGCACGAACCGGTCCGATCTCTTCGGTGCCTCGGTCGCAATCAGAGGTGCATTCGCTATCGTTGGGGCTGCAGGCAATGATAACGCCGGTGATAACGCCGGTTCCGCGTTTATCTATAATCCTATCGATCTCGGATTCCGAGCTGCGGATGTTCCGTTCCCCGTCGATCCAGCCTCCCAAACGCTCACAACGCTTGGACATATTAAACAGACGATGATTTTCCAGAACTATCCGAACCCTTTTAACCCTGAAACATGGTTCCCTTACAACTTGGCAGAGCAAGCCGAGGTCACCGTGAAAATCCACGACATCGGCGGCGGACTTGTCCGTCAATTGAATATCGGGCTACAGGAACTGGGTAATTACCAGAGCCAAGAGAAAGCCGCGTATTGGGATGGTAAAGATGAATCTGGAACGCGGGTCGCAAGTGGTATCTATTTCTATACATTTACCGCTAGCGATTTCCAAAGTACCCGCCGAATGGTAATTCTGAAATAGCACTTCTACAAAATGGATTAGGCGCGCTTACATTGCGCGCCTAATGGGAAATTGGAGATATTGAATGGGTCAGCACACTGGCTATGACGATTTACAAACACATATCCCTGAATTAGAAACACCCGCAATTGAGACATGGGAAAACCAGTATAGCCACCGAGATTACACGATCGAGATTACGAACCTTGAATTTACCGCCGTATGCCCTAAAACGGGGTTACCTGATTTCGCTACACTCTGTATTACCTACGTACCAGACCAACACTGTGTTGAACTGAAATCGTTGAAGGAGTACTTCCTTTTCTACCGAGATGTCGGCATCTTTCATGAGCATGTCGTAAATAAGGTATTGGAAGACTTCGTTGAAGCGTGTCAGCCACGAAAGGCAGAAGTCGTCGGCGACTTTAACATCCGCGGCGGTATCAAAACAGTCGTGCGAGCAAGCTATCAGAAATGAACGCAGCAGGAGGCGCGCTTTGATAGAAGCGCGCCTAAAAGATCGGTTAACAGATAGACTTTATGCAATCGGTACTGAGCGACCAATCCGTGCTGATTCGTAGAGCGCATCAAAGATCTTTGCTACGTTCAGCACCTCTTCCGCAGGCACCGGAGACGGTAATCCCTCACGAACAGCCTTGTGGAACGATTCAAATTCACTCAGTAACCCTGTGAGAAGTTTTGGTGTTTCATTCACCATCTCATCTTTCTTATCACGGTAAATCTGAAGCGGTTCATAAGTGGCACCGGCTAAATCTCCCATGAAGAACGTGCCACCGATGTTCTCAATGTGCGATGCCCACGCTGTTTCTAAGGTTACCGTCAACCCACCCTCAAAGCGGATCGTGCCCATAGCGAAATCTTCCACCTCAAATTCTTCAGGATTCCATTTACCCCACGGGTTGATGACATCCTCTCTATGCCCGAACTTTTTCGCTGTCATCCCGAACGCCTCAACGGGTTTCGGACAACCGATCATCCAGAGCAATACATCAAGGATATGCACGCCGATATCAATCAGCGGACCACCACCTGCGATGGCTTTGCTCAGAAACGATGGTGAAGCAGGGACACCGCGCCGTCGCATCGCCATTGCGCGCGCATAATAAATATCACCGAAAAACCCTTCGTCGTAGAGTTTCCGCAACGTACGTGCCTCAGCGCGGAACCGAGATTGTAAACCGATCTGTAGAACCTTACCACTCGCTTTCTGGGCATCTACCATCGCTTGCCCGTCAATCGCGTTGGCAGCAATCGGCTTTTCACAGATAACGTGCTTTCCAGCGTTCAATGCGGCAATGGTGGGTCCAGCGTGGAAGTTATTCGGCGTGCAAACACTCACTGCATCAAGTTCATCCATTGCAGCCAATTCCTCGTAATCGCTGAAAACGTGCGGGATGTCGTGCTGTTTAGCGAACGCTTTCGCGCGGGCTTCGTCAATGTCGCACGCGGCGATAATCGAAACACCCTTGACCCCTTTATGACCGGGAAGGTGTTTACCGCCAGCAATACCACCACAGCCAACAATACCAACATTAACTTCTTTAACTTTAGCCATTTTAGCTCCTTCTTCACTCATTTTTATTTAAGCGGTCACAACTTGCGGTGCTTGTTCTAAGCCCAGATTGTGCGCCGTTGCCCATTCTGTACCAGCCCAGTGAACACCGTTCGGGTCCCGCCTGCCCTGCGTATCCGTCCATGCGCCGAGAAATTGCCTGCCAAGATCATCCAGGTTCTCCACTATCGTTTCATCCGGTTGCAGTGTATCGTTGTAATACCGCAGATAATAATCAGGCTTAATCCAGCGATAATGATATCCGTAGATGACCACCTTAGAGATATTCTCTCTGAAATTCAACCCCGCAGCATGGTAGATACGACTTTCAAACAGAAACGCATCGCCTGCTTGAAGGAGCGGTTCATCATACACAAGCGGATCCACTTCGCTCTCAGGGATACGCAGCGGTTCACCCAGCTTATGGCTTTGTCGAATAAACCACGTCGCACCTGAGTTCGGCACACTGAAATCTGTTAAACAGTAGCCTACCTTCAGACCAACGCGTGGACACCCTTCGTGCCCGACATCCAAATGCACACCGACATCTCGATGCCAATTACGGTTGTCGGGTTTCTCAGGTGCTTGTGGATGTTTATAAATAAGCGCGGTATTCGTAATATGGATATTTGTACCAAGCAGTTGAAGAATCAACGGCACCGCCTTTGACTGTGTTGCAAGATCGGCGAATGCTGGCTCTTGCACCAAACCGTCCCGCTGATGCGCGTAATAGCCGTGGTATTCAAACGATTCCATAAGCCGGTCGCCTGTTTCAGTCAAACGATCAATCATCTCGCTATCAATTGCAGAACGCACGATGAGGTAACCGTTCTCATCAAACTCTCGACGTTGTGCATCTGTCAACTGAACAAATTCCATCAGTTCTCTCCTTTACCTTCCGAATTTCTCAGAGGGACTTGCAAACTACACCGTGATAGTGGGTTGATAGACACGTGGAAGTATGCTATCATAAATGTAAAATCGTGTCTACAGATTAACAGAACAATGAAAACATATCTCTTCTGCTCTTTTCTATTGATTTTCTTATCCGTAGTGTGTCTCGCGTCAGCAGAACAAGGCACATCTACCGAAGCAGCACGCGCATACCAAACAGGCTTGCAAGCACTCGTCCGGAAAGAGGACCGCACGGCTCTCACAGCGTTTCAGGAGGCAATAAAACTGGACGCATCGCACGCTGAAGCACACTATCAACTTGGTCTGCTTTACGGCAAACAATCACAGTGGAAACCGGCGATTCATGCACTCCAGAATGCTATTAACCTTATGCCTGATTTCGCGGATGCACATGTTCGTCTCGGTGAAGCACATCTTATCGGTATGGCGAACGCGAAAGATGCTGTTGAACCACTGCAACGCGCTTTACAACTGCAGCCAGACCTCTTCAAAGCACGCAGGCTCTTAGGCACCGCCTACCTCCGTCAAAATCGAACCGATGCGGCAATTCATCACCTCAAACAGGCACCGCAGGATAGTGAAGCACGTTACCTACTCGGTCTCGCCTACTTTCAAGCGGAGGATTTTAGGCAAGCGATACCATATTTTGAAGCGGTTATTAAACGCCAAAACCGGCACGCGAAAGCACATTTTAACCTTGGAAACTGTTATCTACGCACAGGGAAAATTACTGAAGGGCGAGCTGCACTCCGTACATTTGAGAAACTCACCCGTGAAGAGGAACAACTGGCGACACTCCAACGTTTGATTCTTGACAACCCACAACGTCTTCAACCGCGTTATCAACTCGCGGAACTGCACATCAAACGAACTGAATGGAAACCCGCTACTGCGGAGCTCAAAGCGTGTCTTATCATGTCGCCGCATGACGAGAATGCATCTGAACTGCTCGGTTATATCTATCTTCAAACAGAGGCTTACGTGGACGCACTTGAGGTATACGGACCCCTCGTTGAAGCACATCCAGAGAGTGCAGTATACCGGAATAGCCTCGGCATTGCCTACATGATGCTGAAAAAAACTCGGCAGGCGATTACGCAATTTGAGACCGCAGTCCGTCTTAATACAACGAATCCACAACTCTATCGCAACTTGGCAAACGCCTATCGGCAAATCGGTGAACAGGCGAAAGCCGAACAGGCGTATCAACGTTATCGTTCCCTGACAAAGTAAACTTCCGCTTGCAACGACACTATGAACAATTCACAATCTCGATCTTCAAGTGCTACGAATACTTCCGGCTCCTCGCAGCGGCAAAAGAAGCAACAGCAGCAAGAACATGCCGACGTGTGCGTTATCGGTTCTGGAGCAGGCGGCGCGGTCGTTGCAAAAGAACTCGCTGAAGCCGGGTTATCGGTAATCATTTTAGAGGCAGGCGAAAATCACGACCCTACCACTTTCGGTAGCTACGAACCGGAGATGCTGCGCCGCCTCTTCTGGGATAGCGGTTTACGGCGCACACGCGATGGCGCTATCGTTATCTCGCAAGGCAGAGGGGTCGGTGGTTCAACCGTACATAATCTCTGCTACGCTGTCCGTCCACCACAGGTGCTATTAGACAGGTGGGGTGTTCCAGACCTTTCGTCGAACTTCGCGCGCGTAGAGCAAACACTCGGTGTCACACAGATACAGGAGACAGACGTAAATCGCCTAAACGCTGTTATCCGTCGCGGATGCGAAGTAATGAAGTGGCGTGGGGTTGTGCAAAAGCACAATCGGGGGGCATGCCCTACGTGCGGATCGCAGTGCCTTTTCGGATGCCCACTCTCGAAATCAACGCAGGACAACCCAACAAGAATGGGCAAACAGAGCATGGCAGTCACGTATATCCCTTTGGCTCTTGCCGCAGGCGCACGACTCTATAGCAACTGCACAGCTGAGAAAATCCACGTGAAACGGAGAAGAGCTGCCGGTGTTTCAGCACTGCTGCCATCAGGCAAATTGCATGTGCAAAGCAAGGTGGTGGTACTCGCTGCGGGTGCCATCAACTCGCCACAACTCTGGTTAAAAAGCCGATTGCCAAATTCAAACCGACGGGTCGGGACAAATCTTCATCTGCATCCTGCTGCCTTCGTCGGCGGAATCTTCAACGAAACCATTGATGGACACCTCGGTATTCCGCAAAGTTACTATATTGATGAGTTCCTCGACTTAGAAAAGTCACCGGACAGCGGCTACCTACTTATGCCGGCTTTCGGTTCACAGATGATAGTCGCCGCAAGCCTGCCAGGATTCGGCGAGAGCCACCGAGAACTGATGGAACGCTACCGGCATATCGCCGCGCTCCTTGTCCTCTTACACGACAGAACGACCGGACAGGTCTCAGTCAATTACAAAGGCGCGCCAAACATTGCATATCGATTGCGACGGTCGGATAAAAAGGTCTTAATAGAAGGTGCAATCAATGCCGCCCGTCTGCTTTTCGCTGCAGGTGCGACAGAGATTGTGATGCCCTACACACAACACCTCCCTATCAAAACAGAAGCGGACCTTGAAATTGTCCGCCAACGCGGTATTGTGCCAAACGACATAATGCTCGCTTCAAGTCATCCACAAGGCACACTCCGAATGGGTGAAAATCCGAACCGAAGCGTCGTCAAGTTTTCAGGGGAATCTCATGCGGTGAAAGGCTTATTTGTCGCTGATGCAAGTCTCTTTCCAACCTCTATCGGCGTGCCACCGACGTTGACGATCGCAGCATTTGCTGAACATGTCGCTGCTCAGATAATTGAGAGTGGTATCGTCCAGTAGTACCAAAAAATCTATGATTGAATCAATCCCACACTATCCACTCGGAAACTTCCCAACCCCCGTGCAGCGTCTCTTAAAACTTGAGCGCGCACTCGGTTACCAGTCGCTCTGGATAAAACGGGACGATCTGAGCGGCCCGTTGGGCGGCGGTAACAAGGTGCGAAAACTGGAGTATATGTTCGCAGCGGCAGCACCGGGAGACACTAAAAAGACGCTCTTCACAATCGGTCCGACAGGCTCTAATCACGTTCGGGCAACAGCAGTCTACGGCAAAGCGTCTGGATTCCCAGTGGAATGCCTGCTCTTTAAACAACCGCCTACCGACTATTCCGAAACGAACTATCGCACAATTTGTGAACACGCTGCACAGGTTTACGAGGTTGAACGTATGAGCACGATGTTCGTCCGTTATGCATACGAACAGATGAAAACGGCTCTTGGCATCGGAGATGAACGCTATTTCATTCCAGCGGGCGGTTCGTCACCGCTCGGCTCTGTCGGTTATGTGAAAGCGGTTTCAGAACTAAAATCACAGATTGAGGAAGGTATCCTCCCAGAACCACGGTTTATCTTCGTACCGGTCGGGACATGCGGCACTATGGCTGGCTTGGAAGTCGGGGTCCGGCTTGCGGGGTTGCAATCCCAAGTTGTCGGCATCCGTGTTGCCGACAGCGTGGTCGCAAACGCGTGGGCGATCTCTCGGATGATGCGGCGTATCCGCCATCTCATCGGTGCAGTGGATACCAGCAATATCCACGCATACGGCATTGAACTCTGGCACGACGACTTTGGAGACGGATACGCCATCCCCACTGCAGCTGGCACCCGCGCTGTCGCGATGATGGCTGAACACGAACGGATCACGCTTGAAAATACCTATACCGGTAAGGCACTGGCAGGACTCATCCATTATGTAAAGGCGCACGGATGTGAAGACGAACCGATACTCTTTTGGCATACGTATGGTACAAGCTAACTTCTACTGCTGGCGAGGTTTCCAACCTCGCCAATACAAAACCGATAAGCATAACAAGACACACTACAATTCAATCACCTAAGTTTACGGATTGGAGGTTTCCCAATGCTTTAGCGTTGGGAGGAAAATCCGCCCTCGTGAATTAGACCAAACCTTTGAAAAAAGAGTTGACATTCGGTTTGAAATGTGGTATAAAATCTGGTATAATTAGAGTATCCGTTGGGCAGACATCTTCAGCGTAACCGCAAGTTTACGTGTCGGTTTCCTACCCACTGAATAGGGGTTAAAGGCGGATAGGGGATACACCCTGAGATTAACTTTTAAATACCCTGTGTATCCTACAAAAACACAGGAAACAACCTTATTAGAGTGGCTTGACCACCTTTGCGAACTTCAAAACTCTGCGCGCCACGATCGGATTGTTGCGAAAGACACTGAAGATCGTTTTGTGTTGCTTTCTGAGCAAGAGAAGCTTCTAACCGCGGCCCGTGAGAAGTATGACGATTTTCGTGAAGTGCCACAAGATATGCAGTGCCATGCCTTGAAAAGAAACGACAAAGCCTTCGCTAACTTTCGGAGACGCTGCGAAAACGGAGCCGCTAAAAAAGGTTACCCGCGCTACAAAAAGCGTGTGCGTTCTCTGACGTGGAGTCTCCGCAAATATCCGAAAGTGGTTCGTCCAAAGACCAAAGATACTGATAAACAGACAATACGTGTTCGCCAAAATCCTATCCGCGAAACAGGATGGAAACATGACCGACTCAAAGTGCCGGAGTTAGGCGAACTGAAAATATACATGCCCCGTCCGTTGCGAGGCGATCCGAAAGAAGTCACACTCGTCAAAAAAGCAAGTGGCTGGTATGCACATATCTCTTGCGAACTCCCCACTACACCGAAAGTTGAGCCTACAGACGCTATCGCAGTAGATATGGGAACAACGCACTACCTGACGACTTCCGAAGGTGAAAAGGAAGACAACCCACGCTGGTATCGTGAATCCGAAGGGCTGCTGCGAAAACACTCTAAAGACCTTTCTCGTAAGAAAAAAGGTAGCAACCGAAGAAAGAAACAACAACACAAAATCGCTCTACACCATGAGCGAACTGTAAATAGACGTAAAGACTTTATCGGCAAACTCGTCTATAAACTCTACCACCACCTGAAAAACAATGTATTACTCGCAGAGGATTTACGCGTATCTAATATGGTGAAGAACAAACACCTCAGCAAGAGTATCAGCGATGCCTCTTGGGCAACCTTCTTTAAGTGGTGTGCGGACATAGCCGAAAGAGACGGTCTGCACTTCCACCAAGTTGATCCCAAGAACACCTCGCAAATCTGCTCTCGCTGCGGTCAGAAATCGCCAAAGAAACTATCGCTGGCGATACGAACTTTTAACTGTCAGTCTTGTGGAAACACTATGGATAGAGACCACAATGCTGCACAAAACATACTTTTTAAGGCAGCTGCTGCCTTTTGTGGAGAGCGGTGGGTTACCACCCTCAATGAAACGAGAAACAAGAACGAAGCACGAGATTTGGACTTGACTCACGCAACACAGTTGACGCTGTTTGATGCTATCTTCAAGCCCAAGTCTTTAGGCTTGGGTAGTTGACAAACACAAAAGGGAAAACACATGGGAGCAGAGAACGGTAAACCAAGTTTCGTCCAAACTGGCATGTCTATCATCGACTGCGATCTCCACAACCGGTTGCCCTCACACCAGATGCTCTATCCGTACCTCCCCAATTACTGGTGTGACTATTGCGAAGAATCGGGTTTCCCCGGACCTGACGCAAACGACTATCCAGAGGGTGTACCGACCTCAACACGTACGGAAATCACGCATCCAACAGAAGATCGACCCGCATCGGATTTGGCACTGCTACGTAAGCACGCACTTGACTTCTGGGAGGTCGAATACGGGATACTTACGTGCGGGTATCGCGTGCAAAGCGTTCACAACGAAGACTTGGCGGCAGCACTCGCTTCGGCAGTCAACGATTGGCAGATTGAGCACTGGCTCGACCCTGAGCCGCGTTTACGCGCTTCACTGATTGTGCCAAGCCAAAACCCCGAACTCGCAGCACGGGAAATTGAACGTTTAGGTGACCATCCGGGCTTCGTCCAAGTAATGCTACCCGCCCGATCGCAAGCACCTTACGGCAATAGACGCTATCACCCGATCTACGCCGCGGCTCTCCGTCACCAACTCGTCGTCGGTATTCATTACGGCGGTGCCCCCGGACTGCCACCGACATCTGTGGGATGGCCCTCAACCTATTTGGAGGAATACGTCGGTATGTCGCAGGTGTTTCAGGCACAGGTCTTGAGTCTCGTATCCGAGGGAGTTTTTGACAAGTTCCCTGACTTACGCGTCGCTCTCATAGAAACCGGCGTTACATGGATGCCATCGCTTATGTGGCGTTTTGATAAAGAGTGGCGCGGTTTGCGTGGATTGACACCGTGGGTCAAACGCCCACCATCAGCGTATGTTCGGGAACACATTCGACTAACACTCCAACCGATTGACGCACCACCAACCGCAGCGGAGCTGCTTCAAATTGTTGGACAACTCGACTCCGAGGACATGTTAATGTTTTCAAGCGACTATCCGCACTGGCATTTTGACACCCCTGAAGAGGCTTTCCCGGCACAGTTACCACAATCGTTGGCACGCAAAATTTTATCCGAAAACGCGCGGGGATTCTATCGCCTCTAAAGGAAAATACGAGAATTGAATTAAGAACATTGAAGATCTAACCGAAGTGGACATTTGGTTTGACAATCCACAGACAATCTATTATACTTAAATGAAAATACAGATGGAAGATTGAAGTCGACTGAACCTGCTAAAACCAAATAGGATATTCGTGATTTTTGATTTCTCGTTTAACCCAGCCTACGCGTTTTTCCATTTGGGAGGTACTTAAAATGAATCAGAAGTTTGAGAAAAGTCAAAAGCTGGAAAAGTGGCTTGAATGGATGGAGAAGATTCACAACGATATTCAAGCACTTGTTGAAGACGCAAACATGTTCTGGGAAGTCCAAGACATAATCCGTGAAAATCCACGTATCCAAAAGCCTAATGCTTTCTATAGTTATCTTGCGAGGACGTATTTCTCACATGCGGCAGCAGGGATCCGTCGGCAAACTGAATTGCAGAAGGATAGCATATCTTTTGTAAGATTGCTTGACGAAATTGCTAAAAACTCTGAAGAGCTCTCCCGTGACTACTTCAATTCCTGCCATCCTCATTCTAATGGTCCCGACTTGTGTCAAGTGGTGGGTAGAGAGTCTCTTGAAAAAGTGGGGATTACTGACTCTTCTCAACTAAGGGAAATAATAAAGATGGATGACTTTGCTCCATACGCAGATGTGAGTGGCGCGCATGTTTGTCCACAGATGGTAGAAGATGATCGAAAAAGGCTTGAATCCGCGGCCAAAGAACATGAAGCGTTTGCTGATAAACGGATTGCACATCGGGATAAGCGCAAGCCGGCAGTTGTACCTACCTTCGAGGCGTTAGACGACTGTATTAAATTGTTAGATCAGACGTATGTGAAGTACCACTTTCTGTTTCACGCTGAACGAATAGACACGTTGATGCCAACCTATCAATACGAGTGGAAAAGCATTTTCTGTGAGCCTTGGTTAAGGGTTGGCTTTGGAAGTGCCAAAGGACTTATTGACATCAGTGAGGATTTTGAGGAGGAACTCCCCGATTTCAGAGAGTATACAGAATGAAATATCTGCTCAATACGCATACGGTGCTTTGGTTTCTTAAGGGGGACAAAAAACTCAGTGACAAAGCACGACGGTTAATCGACAGTCCACGCAACTCAAAGTTCCTCAGCATCGTCAGCCTTTGGGAAATAGCGGTTAAAGTGAGTTTAGGGAAACTCGTTTTAGATAAATCGTTTGAGAGATTGTTTCCAGAGCAACTCTATTTCAATCGCATCAAGGTATTGGATATTACAGTTGATAGCCTGATAAAACTTACCACCTTGCCTTTTCACCACCGAGATCCATTTGACCGGTTGATAATTGCTCAGGCACTTGTTGAAGGACTTCCAATAATTGGTACCGACGCGGCCTTTGATGCTTACGGGATAAGCAGAGAATGGTGATGGTGTGAATCCTATAGTGATTTCGTTTCTGTCCTTAGTCCGCTGTTGTCTTCATCGGAAAAATCCTTATTAATTTTATTCTGTATCCAATTCCCAATCCCAACGCAAATAGTGCTGTGCAAGTAAACCAGAGGAGACAGCGATGACAACTCACAATGGACTTGAGGCAAAAGTCGATCAACTGTTTGCAGAATGGGACAAGCCAGACTCCGCCGGTGCTGCCTTGGCGGTTACCAGAGATAGTAAAATCATCTATACACAGGGATACGGGACAGCGAATCTGGAATACGACATCCCGATTACACCAACAACCATCTTCGATATTGCTTCAGTATCCAAGCAATTTGCGGCGTTTGCTATCACCACTTTAGCGTACGACGGAAAATTTTCGTTAGATGACGATATACGGGTACACCTACCCGATGTCCCTGACTTCGGTAGCACAATCACGATTCGGCATCTCCTGCATCATACCAGCGGACTACGGGATTGGGTCCAGTCGCTTGTTATCGCGGGTGTCGCAATGGAGGACGTAATTTCGTTCAAACATATCTTGAAAATGGTCCGACATCAGAAAGCACTCAACTTCGAGCCTGGGGAGGCGTATCTATACAGCAATACGGGATACAATCTGCTTGCAGAAATTGTCGAAAGGGTGACTGGAGATTCATTCCGCGAGTGGACTGATACGAACATCTTCAAGCCACTTGCCATGACCAACACCCATTTTCACGACGACCACCAAATGATTCTGAAGAACCGCGCATACTCGTATCAAGTTGTCGAAAACAACCGGTTTAAGCATGCCATTAACAATACAACCGCCCTCGGTTCAAGTTCCCTTTATTCAACGGTTGAAGATCTGGCGAAGTGGATGCTGAATTTTGATAACACACGTATCGGTGAACAGACAGTGATTGACCAGATGCACCAACGCGGTGTGCTAAATAACGGGGAACAGATTAGTTACGCTTTCGGGCTGAACATAGGTGAATATAGAGCATTGAAAACGGTCGATCACAGTGGATCTTGGCGAGGATTTCGGAGTCATTTAATCCGTTTTCCAGACCAGAAATTCGGCGTTGTAATTTTATGCAACCTTGACACCTTTAATCCACTCCATCTGGCACAAAAAGTCGCTGATATCTATCTTGCCGATGCCCTCGCTTCCATAGAAACATCCGAGTCTGAGAAAGCAGCAGCACCTGCTAAGGACATCAAATCTGAACGGCTAACACCAGAGCAGTTAACAGAATTTATTGGCGACTATTACACCGAAGAACTTGATACAACCTACAGCATTAGCATGCACAGGGATCAACTTATGGCACAACATATACGGCATGATGATATATTGCTAACTTACGCTGATGGACACTTTATGGGAAATGTGTGGTTTTTTCCAGAGATCCGCTTCACACGAGATGACATCGGACGCGTCACAGGATTTAAACTGACAGGAGGCAGAGTCAGAAACCTACATTTTGAGAAAAAAGGGATTAAGAAACGTGAGTTTGAAAATAAAAATACAATGTAGACGTAGGTTGGGTAGAGCGGTAAAACCAGGGCTATTTCATTTATACGGAGAATTCCACTTTTTGATGACCTGTTCGTATAAATAAATATAGCGAAACCCAACAACCCAAACGCTGATGGTGTGAGAATATGTTGGGTTTCACTCACATTTTGCTGGTTTCAGATTTCCCAGTGAACTTGAAAACCATCTTCTCTGCGCGGTTCTTAGTAGGTTCCCGCTCAACCCAACCTACTCGCTAAACGGGTATGTAGGAAGCGAACCAAAAACACTGAGTGTCTAACTGCTTTTTTCTTGACATTTGGATAAAACCCCTATATAATGGAGAAACTAAGATTGACCGTGAGTACTTTGCTAATCAGACCGGAGACTGAAGCAGCCATCCCACTTTGAGGTAAGTTTCACTGCACCTATCTTCGCGACAAGGGAAAACCAAATTGGGTTATGATTTTGAATGGGACCCCGCTGCGGAAAGAAATTAAACAATACGAGGAATTTAACCTATGAAAGCCGAATATGACTTTTCAAAAGGAGAACGCGGTAAGTTCTACCAGCCAAAAGCCGTTTTTAATCTCCCCATCTATTTAGAGAAAGACGTTGATGAATTCATGCGCAAACTCGCTGATGAGAAAGGGAAGGATGTCGAAAAGTTGGTCAATGAATGGCTTCGCGGCAACATGCAATTGATTCAAAGCATTCAATGAACACCCACAACCGATTCCTTCGCTCTGAGGCAAGTCTTGAGTTGTGGGAAAGTTTTCAGGAAGTCCCATCGCACCTGAATTTTTCGTTGGAACCAGAAGGAAGTATTTATTCAACAATGACACTTAAGGAACACATTGAAGACATACGCGACAATTTGAAAAAAGGATTTTTCACAAATGAGGCAGCAGTTTCACAAGGCATCGTGCTGAGACTGATTGGTGCCTTAGATTGGCCAACGTACGACACTCAGGTTGTAAACCCTGAATACGGAGTGGAAGGGACGAGAGTAGATTTTGCCTTGTGTCATCCACCATCAAAACCGCGCGCCTTCATTGAGGCAAAGCAAGTTGGTAACATTAAAGGGGCAGAGGAACAATTGTTTGGATATGATTCTCGCGTTAGAGTGCCAATCGCGATCCTCACCGATGGTCGGGAATGGCAATTTTTCCACCCGACGGGAGAAGGTACATGGGCAGAACGTAAGGTCTGTGAGTTGGATCTCATCACAGGAGATAGTGGGGAAAATGCCGAGAGGCTTAACAGATACCTGAATTACGAGTCAATCCTTATGGGTGAAGCTGTAGAGGCAATCAAGGAGGACTATGAGAAGGTCGTTCAGCAAAGACAAGTTGCAACACAGTTACCAGAGGCGTGGAATAGGTTGGTAGAGGAAGCAGATGAATTTTTGTTACATACCGTCGCAGAGAAAACCGAAATTCTGTGTGGACACAGGCCAACCGACGACCAAGTATTAAATTTTCTGAAAAATTTAGAGAAGAAAACCGAGTTGAACCCGAGAGGACCACTTTCTCCGACTATTTCACCAGTACAGCCAGAACCTCGCCATCGGAACAGAAAGCAGAAATCTCCGCAGACACGTCTTGTCGTTACTATGCCGAACGGAGAAAAGATTGATCATAACGTTGTGGCAATTACCTTTGCCGAGGTAATAGAAAAACTAGGAATTGAGCGGGTTAGAAATCTCGAATGCCAAGTAAACCGGATACCCCTCATATCAACATCTAATCATACCCTATACAATCAACACAAGTCCGGACAGTATTACATAATGACTAACACCAGTACAAAAAAGAAAAAAAGACTCCTTGAGGAAATTGCTGCAGATCTTCACGAACCATTGAAAGTAGAAATCATCGACTAATGCGATACCTCCAAAGACGTTATCGTACTTGTTTGCTAAATTCACATTACCTGCGAGAACATAAAGATGATAAAAGCAGAGACACCTGAACGCCAAAAACCACCAATCATCGACTGCGATATCCATAACACCCTCGCCTCCGAGACGGTGTTGTATCCCTATCTCTCCGAACGCTGGCGCAAACATCACAGCATGGTAGGGACACCCGACCGCATCGGTGCATACATCCCTCGCGCACACCCTTTCGGTGCCAGATACGACGCATGGACACCCTCAGGACATAGACCCGGTTCCGACCTCAACTTCCTACGCGAGCAATTACTGGATGCGTTCAACATCGAAATCGGTATCCTCAACTGCTTGACACCTGTCTGTGAAATGCCGAACCTCGCCTATGCAGCAGCGTGGGCACGCGCCGCGAATGACTGGCAAATCAAAGAGTGGCTTGATCCAGAACCGAGACTCCGTGCCTCAATCATCGTCGCATGCGATGACGCAGAGTTCACCGCAGCTGAGATTAATCGACTCGCAGACCATCCTGGATTCGTGCAAATACTGTTACTTGCCCGTACGATGGAACCGTTGGGACGGCGTAGGTACTGGAAGATGTACGAAGCAGCCGTGCAGCACAATCTCCCAATCGGTATCCACTTCACCGGTGTCGGTGCAGGACCGATTACCGCTGTCGGTAGACCCTCACACTACATCGAAGACCACGCAGGGATGACGCAAGCGTTCCAGACACAGGTAACCAGTCTCGTCTGCGAAGGTGTATTTGAACAATTCCCGACACTCAAAGTCGTTATAATTGAGGGTGGTTTCGCGTGGCTACCGCCGTTGATGTGGCGACTCGACCGCGCATGGAAAAAACTGCATGACGAAGTGCCTGAGTTAAAACGGTTGCCGTCTGAATATATTCGAGATCACTTCTGGATTACTACCCAACCGATCGAAGAACCTCCGAAACAAGAATACTTCAATCAACTCCTCGCGCAGCTCAACTCAGACGACAAGTTAATGTTCGCAACTGACTATCCGCACTGGGACTTCGATTCCCCTGATCAAGCACTCCCGAAAAATCTCGCGCCGATGCTCAGGCGCAAGATCATGGCGGAAAACGCGCGGATCCTCTACCAGTTTTAAGTGGCAAAAAAGAGTTAAATTGTCACCACTTGCGGTTCCTGTTCTAACGCCAGATTATGTGCTGCTGCCCACTGTGCTGCTGCACCGCCGCCACCGCCGAGAAACTGTTTACCCAAATCATCAACTTTTCCCAGCACGTCCTCATCGGGCTGCTGTCTGTCATTGTAATACAACAGATACCCTTCTGGCTTGAGCCACGCGTAATGGTATCCGTAGATCACAATCTTGGCGGTTCTATCTGTAAAGTTGAGTCCGGTGGTGTGGTAGATACGGTTTTCAAAGAAATACGCGTCCCCGGCGCGGAGCAGCGGTTCGGCGTAGCCTTCAATCGGATCAATTTCGCCTTCCGGAATACCCAAAGGTTCACCGGATGTGTGGCTCTTTGGAACAAACAGCGTCGCTCCTGAATTCGGCATATCACAGTCCGTTAAGCAGTAAGCCACTTTTAATCCAACGCGTGGGCAAGCCTTGTGTCCGAGATCCAAATGTAGACCGACATCTCGGTGCCATCCACGGTGCTCTGGAAGTTCGTGTGGCTGTGGGTGCTTGTAGAGGAGCGCGGTATTGGTGATGTGGATATTGGTGCCAATAAGTTGAATTACCAAAGGTATCGCTTTTGTCTGCGATATGAGTTCTGCGAAGGCGGGCTCTTGTACCAATCCGTCTCGTCTGTGTCCATAGTGTCCGCCATTGAGGTCCAATGATGCCATTAAACCGTCCCCTGCCTCCAGCAAGCGATCAATCATCTCGTTGTCAAGTACTGAGCGCATGATGAAGTATCCGTTCTCTTCAAATTCCTGACGTTGCGCCTTCGTCAACTGAACGAATTCCATTATGTATACTCCTTTTTTCCTTAAGAAGAAATCGGGGTGATAGAAATGTCTGAAATATGGTATCATAAATTAAAATAGATATCTACCAAAGGTGTTCAGTTATCAGTTATCGGTAGTCAGCAAAGAGCATTTAGCAAGTTAGTAAATAAGCACTACTTTCTCATTGTTCAGAAATTATGCACCCATTTTGCCCCAAGATAGCGTCTCTAATTATTATACGGATGTCCTCCTTTTGCGAGATGTATCGTGAAAAACCACACAATATCTCCTAAAGAAGTAGACATCTGTAACAAAAACATCTCTAAACTACGAGGATAAGCAAAAAACATGATTCAGGTTTCAAATCTCACGAAAAAATACGGGCAGACCACAGCAGTGGACGACATTAGTTTTGAAGTACAACAAGGTGAAATCGTCGGTTATCTCGGTCCTAACGGTGCGGGGAAGAGCACAACCCTTAAAATGCTCGTCGGTTTGCTGCACCCGACATCCGGTGAAATCTCTGTGGCGGGATACAATGCCGAAACCGAGCTGCTCGAATTAAAGCGGCACATCGGATACGTACCAGAAGAGGCACAACTCTACGAACACCTTACCTTAGTAGAACACCTTCAGTTAATCGGCAGGCTCTATCAATTAGAAGAACGCCTCATGGCACAGAAAATAACAGAACTCGCCAAGTTGTTTGACATGGCATCTCAAGCAAACCAGAGAATAAGTGGCTTTTCACAAGGCATGCGGCAGAAGTGCATTATCATGTCTGCCCTACTGCACAACCCGGATGTCCTGTTTTTAGATGAACCGTTCACTAATCTGGATGTGACAACAGTGTCATTTCTGAAAACAGTCCTACAACGTTTAGCTGATTTAGGAAAAACGATCCTCTACTGCACACATATCCTTGAAGTCGCCGAGACGCTCTGCCCACGAATCATGATTATCAATGCGGGGAAACTCATCGCGAATGCACCGGTGGAGGAGTTGCGACAGCAGACCAATCAGACAGCACTCAATGAGATTTTCGTACAACTGACCGAAACAACAGGGATTGATGAAAAAACAGAGGAAGCCATTCGGATTGTGATGGAGGACACCCCGAATGCTTGAAAAGATCGTAGCAATGCTCGGTGCTTCTCCAACGCAGTACAGGTATCTCCTACAAACGGAAAAGATGGTCGAAAAGCGGGCACTTGAGGGAAAAAACGACTTATCCAACCTATCACTCGCTGTGACCTGTGTTTTCGGTTTTATAATCAGTGTCTTATTCACATTTATGCCGTTCCTTTTACCGATGGACACATTCACCTTCTCGCTCATCGGCATAACGATGTCCATGATGATGATAGGCATCTGGACGATCCCATATTTCGACCTCCTGCTTACCCCTATAAACTATCCTGTTATTGCACATACGCCAGTCTCATCGCGCACCTATTTTCTCGTGAATCTAACGCAGGTACTCACTTACACTGTGCTGTTGTTAGGTAGTATGAATCTGATGCCTGCTATCGGTGGTATTTGGGTTCATAAAGGGGAATTTTCTTTGTTTCAACTCCTTTTTCCTTTTGTTTACCTGCCTATCGTCTTTATGTCGGGTTTTTTCACAATTGGCGTGATGACGACATGCGCGGGGTATTTGACAAAACTCTACAGCAAAAGGACACTCCGAAATATCGCACAATACGCGCAATTTATATTTCCCTCCCTCTTCCCCGTGACATGTATCCTGCTTCCCCGTCTATTACCAGATATTTCAAAGGATAAACTGATCTCGTCTCTGAAATGGTTCTACGCGCTTCCGAACGGTTGGTTTGCTGGAACTGTGTCACTTGCACTCGGAAACATAGAACGGCATTTCCTGATTTTAGCAGGACTGGCTATCGCTTCAACGTTCTTTTTAGTATTCGTTCCACTTCGGAGTATCGCGAAGAGTTACGCCGAATATCTCTCGTACCTGTTGGAATCTGGGAGTCGTCAAAAATCTAAAATTCGAGTGAAAACGCCGCTGTTTGCGAGGATGTTCCGAAACCAGACTATCCGCGCGGGGCTTTGTCTCTGCTCCGTGTATATGCGCCGTGATAGAAATATGTTGCGACAGTTTTTCGCATCGTTTGGAAGTGTCATTATGCTCGTAGTCGTATTTGAACAGGTATGGGTTCAGCACTCCTTCGCCATCGGGCTAAGTCCAGGTTTTTCTGCTATGTTCTACTTCGTCGGGATCAGTATTGTTGGCAGTTTCATTTCACCTATTAGGTACTCAGAACATTGGAAAGCGTCGTGGATGTTAAGGCTCGCACCACTTTCAGCACCGAGTGACTTATGGCGAGGTGTACAGGCGACTGCACTCCTCTATATTGTTGTTCCGTGTACGCTCCTTATGCTTTGTATCGCGATCGTTATTTGGGGCGTTTTAGGTATATTTTACATCTTACCGGTGTTAATCATTTTTCTCAATTTCGTCATTCTTTACCCAAAACCGGCATCTAACTTGCCACTCGCTGAAGAATTCGTCCAAAAACAGATGGCTGGCGAAATTATGATCCCTTTTCTATTGAGTCTCTTAACCATTGGCGTTTTCATAGGCATCCAATTTCTAACTTACCTGCTGAATATATGGATTTATTACGGTTTCTATTGCGTCACGGTTGTGGGTGGGCTTATCTGTTTTGTCCGTTTTTTACAAAGAAATGAGCGGAGGAAATCCTAAATGCTTGAGAAAATCGTCGAATTGCTCGGTGCCTCCCCAACCCAGTACAGACAACTCCTAAAAGCGGAAAAATTGGTGGATAAGCGGGCACTTGAAGGAAAACGTGGCACGATGTTATCGCTTGCTTTGAACTGTGCCATTTTCTTTTTCATGGGTCTCTCGACTGCATCTATGCTACTCCTCCCTTTGGACGTGTTCACCTACGCACTGATCAGCATAACCATGTCCATGGCAATGATAGGCATCTGGACCATCCCATACTTCGATATGCTTCTCAGTCCTATACACTATCCTATTGTGGCACACACGCCAGTTTCATCGCGAACCTATTTTCTCGTAAAGTTGACACAGGTACTCACGCACACCGTGCTGTTGTTAGCCAGTTTCAATCTGCCCCTGGCTATCGCTGGTATCTGGATTCATGTCCGAGAGTCTTCTCAGTTCCTATTCCTCTTTCCGCTTGCATACCTACCGATCGCCTTCTTGTCAGGCTTTTTCACGATTGGTGTGATGACAGTCTTCGCCGGGTATTTGACAAAGCTCTATACCAAAAAGAGTCTCCGAAATATCGCACAATACGCGCAGTATATATTTCCCGGTCTTTTCCCCATGATATGGATACTTCTCCCTCGGTTACCTCGCGCATTATCAGATGGCGGAATAGAAAAATTAACACCTGTTCTGAAATGGTTCTACGCGCTCCCAAACGGCTGGTTTGCGGGTGCAGTCTCGCTCGCACTTGGAGAAATAGAATGGCATTTTCTGATTTTAGCAGGACTCTCTGTTGTCTCAACGCTCTTTTTGGTGTTTGTCCCGCTTCGGAGTATCGCAAAGAGTTATTCAGAATATCTCTCGTACTTGCTGGAATCAGGCACTCTTCAGAAATCCGAGTTAAAGGTGAAAACGCCGCTGTTCGCGAAAATGATCCCAAATCCTACCATCCGCGCAGGGTTCTGCCTCGGTGCCGCATATTTGTATCGCGAGAAGCACATATTGCGACAACTCTTCGCTTCGTTAGGTAGTATCCTGATAATCGTCGTTATATTCGCTCAAGATGAGTTCTCTACTCTCAAATGGATTCAAGACGCTTACGCCATCGGATTAAGTCCAGGCTTCTCTGTTATGTCCTGCTTTATCGGTATAAGTTTTATCGGCTGTTTCATTTTACCTATCAGGTATTCAGAACACTGGAAAGCATCGTGGATGTTCACGCTGGCACCGCTCTCAGCAACAAGTGATTTATGGCGCGGTGTACAGGCAACGACCCTCGTCTACATTGTTGCTCCGTTTACGCTCCTTATGTTTGGTATTGCGACCTTTATTTGGGGAGTTTCAGGCATATTCTACGTCTTACCGGGATTCATCACGTTACTCTATTACGTCATCTTTTACCCAAAACCGCTATATGGCTTGCCACTCGCCGAAGAATTCGTCCAAAAACGGATGGCTGCCGGAGCTTGGATACCGTTTGTATTAAGTATCTTTGGAATCGCAGTCTGCGTGGGCCTCCAATTTTTGGCTTATCTGCTGAATATATGGGTTTATTACGGTTTCTATTGTGTCGCGGTTGTAGGTGGTCTTATCGGTTTTATATATCATTTTCGGAAAAAGTGAAAATTACGAATTAACTTGACATAACCTAACAAAAATTGGTATAATTTAATATAGTAATAATTATCATACTTACAAAAAGGAAGGTGAAAATGAATAATCCTAGACATAAATTCGGAGGTGATTGGACAGAGCAAAAACTGGAATGTGTGAGGAAATACTTGCATGCCTACACGACAATCATGAGTAAACAACCATTCCGTTTTGCTTACATTGATGCGTTCGCTGGTACCGGATACCGAGAAATGGAAAGCGATGAAGGCACAGATGAATTAATGTTTCCGGACCTTGCATCTCCTGAAGTAGCGAGTTTTCATGACGGTTCAGCACGGAACGCCCTAGAAGTAGAACCAGCGTTTATGAAATATATTTTTATAGAGAAAGATATGGATAGATACGCTGAACTACCTATGTTTTGTCCAATAGTACCAACATTTCGTATTGTTGGAAAAGTGCCTTGCAAGCAGTAGAGACGTGCGTTATCATAGGATATAAAGGGTTGAGTCGTATGCCAACGACCTGCTTGCCTTCAAAGCAGACTTTTCCGGGGATGGCGAAAACGTCTCGCCTGAGTCGCTTCAGTCCTCGGGCTTGAAGCATCTGTCGGACAGTATGCCCTTGGGATGCGCGCTTTTCCGAAGTCTCGCCAGACGAAGCGACTGCCTCTGTGAACCACGTTTTCATCCAAATCATCAAGTTATGTGAGAGTTGCGCCAGCAAGAGCAAAACTTGCTGTGCGATAAACCCTGACTTTCGATATTTTCTCAGCGACAGTGCCTGATAATCTTGACAGAACGAGGATTCCGGCGTGCCACTGCGTTGGTCATATTCAAGCACGAGTTCTGCGAGCGTTGCGGTGGTGTCGGTTGAGATCAACACGGCATAACTCCAAGTGCCATCTTTTTTCGGTGTTCTCACAGCGACTTGCACGGTTCGCCTCGCATATCGATGCGGCTGTTTCACCCACCCGGCTTCTCTCCCACGGACACCTTTGCGCGTTGGCACAGACACCCAATCCTCTACGGTTGCCACTAACTTCTGGATCCGGCGCGACGTATACATCTTCCCAATGAGTTGGTAACCCCGCCATAATGCGTAATTGATATTAGCGTCTGTGCCAAATCCAGCATCAAAGCGGAGGCGAACTTCGCTGCGTTTCTCAGGCGTATCAAGTGCCAGAGCGGTCTCGAGTTTGCCAAGCATCGCCTTGAAAACCGCATCACTGCGGGTGTCGCCCGTGTATAACTGATTACAAAGTATCTCTTGAGTATCACTGCGCATCAGCCGCGCCAACTGACGCGTATAAGTGTTCCGCTTTTTCGCGACATAACCTTTCTTGGCACCCTCGGCATGCTTGCCAATCGGCAAGGCAGAGAGGTCTATGTCTATAGGCACCCCCGTTTGAGACGCTGAAGCCCCCGAAGCAGCAACGCCATGCTCGCTGCTCATACTTGCTAAAGCCGTTTCAAGTTCTAACACGGTGGCTTCTGTCGTCGCATCTAACGTCTGTTGGATCACTGAGGCATCCGCACACCTTTGATACCCAAACGCCTCTAATAACGCACGGTCCGGACGCACCTTCGTATTGATCTCAGAAACATTCTCTGCCCCCGACAGCATCCCTAACACCACAAAAACCAACTTGTCCGTCGGACGATACACCACCGTCTTCTGCGGAATGTTGACGTACCTGTGAAGATGCTGAAACACAGATTTCGACCGCAACACTTTACCCAGCGCACACAACGGCACCTGAGAGGAAACAACCCATTTTTTACGATTGCGCTTTTGCCGTTTTTTTGCTATACTCTTTTTTGCCATTGAAGACCTCCAAAAAGGTTTAGGTTCTAAACACTTATATCATAACCTTTTTAGAGCTTCAATGGCACGTTATTTCTACTTTCACACACCCTAAAGCAAGTAATGAAATCATGCCTCCATTGGACAAAAACAAGGGAACTAGAGGGACTCAAACAAGAATATTTGCTCAAACCAGAATTCTCAGAAAATATGATTGAATGTGTACATGGGGAAGCAAATGAATATTTGAAAAATTTATGTCAAAAGAGTTGGAAAACTCGTCGGGCATTGGTCTTTCTCGATCCTTATGGGATGCAAGTAGAGTGGGAAACTATTAAGTCTATCGCTAAAACTCAAGCTATTGATCTATGGATACTCTTCCCGCTTGGTACCGTAAATCGTTTACTGAAAAATGATGGAGAAATCCGACCTTCTCTACAAGCAAGACTAGACTCATCTTTTGGTGAGCATGATTGGTACGACGCTTTCTATCAATCAGCTAAACAACTCTCGCTCTTTGATGAAGAAGAACGATGGCAAAAAGCGGGAAATATTTTTGTGACAATTGAGCGATATTTCATTGAGAGACTAAGCAATATTAAGAAATAGATTTTAGGTTTTGAGGCAGGGTGGAAAACAGGAAGACTACAAGAAACGCTGTGTTCGTTATCTTCCCGGCTTCCATACTTCCAATCTTCCAACTGATATCGTGATCAAAAACATAAATTTAATATTGAAACTTGCTTACAGGGAATTTTTAAAGAGGTAGCTCCTAATCCGCTTATTTTGCGAAACTCAAAAAACGTTCCGTTGTATCTCCTTTGTTTTGCTGCCAACAACCAAAGAGGGGCACCAATAGCAGTCAAGATTGCCAAGGACATCCTTGAAGGAATGAAAAACCCTACACAACTAACGCTCTTAGATTAAGAGGTGATCCAATGGCAGCCCAGTCCTCAAAAATCGAGTGGACAGAATCTACATGGAATCCAGTACGCGGTTGCACCCGTGTTTCAGAAGGTTGTCGGTTCTGCTATGCAGAACGGATCGCAGCACGCTTTTCAGGCAAAGGCATGGCTTACGAAGGCTTGGCTAAGAACACCAAAGCAGGACCGCGGTGGACGCAACAGGTCCGCCCTGTTCCAGAGTTACTGAACGAACCACTCAAATGGAAAAAACCTCGCCGAATCTTTGTCAACTCCATGAGCGATCTCTTTCATGAGAAGGTCGAATTGTCCTACATCCAAAAAGTCTTTGCTGTGATGGAAAAGGCAGATAGACATCAATTCCAAGTTCTGACAAAACGAGCAGATCGATTATTAGAGTTTAATTCCAAATTGCCTTGGCCCACCAACGTCTGGATGGGTGTCAGCGTCGAAGATAAACACGTAACGGATCGAATCGAAGCACTTCGCCAAACCGACGCGCATATCAAATTCCTCTCACTTGAACCATTGCTCGGCGCACTTCCAAATTTAGAACTGGACGGAATAGATTGGGTTATCGTAGGTGGTGAGTCCGGTCCCGGCGCACGCGAAATGAAGAAAAAATGGGTTATTGACATCCGAGACCAGTGCGCGGATGCGGAAGTCGCGTTTTTCTTTAAACAGTGGGGTGGTAAACGTAAATCGAAAACGGGGCGGGAATTGGAGGGCAGAACTTATGACGAGATGCCGGTCTGAATGTTCGTCAAATCCGGCATCTTCGGGCGTTAACCTTAAACTTAAATTCTCGGTAAATCGTCAGCCAGCAAAGCTTCAGAAACAGATTTTTTCGTCGACTCTTGTTCGGGACGTTCAACATGAAAATAACGGAACCAGTCTTTAAAATCTTCAGCAGGAAAATTTCCGTCATAGCGTTCTGTGAACTTATCATGAAAGTCTTCCATATAAAGGCGCAAATAGCCACTCGAGCGTTCAAGTGCCTTCCAATCAAAGATATTTGAAGGCATCTCAACAACCCCGCCCTCAAGCATATTACGCCGCATTTCCAAGTAGTAAGAATAGCGAGTTCCGACTATAAAATCAACGAACCTGTCAAAGATTTTTGAGGGGATCTCAGTGAGACGCCCCTTGAAAAACTTATGCCGAACTCCCATCTCCCTTTCCAAATCTCTATTGAGCATAAAACCGATAATAACATCAAAAATTTTTTCTAACATTTCATTCGTCCTTTATCAGATAACAAAGTATATAACGCCCGACAATGAAAATTAATTATATCATTAATCCACAAACACGTCAATTGAAAAAATAGCGGTAAACTGAGTCACTTAATTCTCCTGTAATTTCGATCTTTCGCTCAGGGAGTTTTCTTGTAGGAGCAACCTCCTGGTCGCGACACTCACTACCCGCTGATCACACTAATTGCTATTTTGCTGACTACTGACTGCTGATGGCTCATTACTGACTGCTGATAACTGAATGCCTCTGAGAATTTAGATTGCAATGCAATCCGAATTTTGTTATATTTATACCATGCTTATATTTTATCTGGCAATCGCGGTGGTGACGGTCCCACTCGGCGCAGGAATCGCTTTTGTATTCCAGATACAGCAAAAACATTTTGAAAACCTTTTCGGGTTAGCCGCTGGTGCAGTCCTTGGTGTCGTCTTGGTAATGATGATGCACCTTTACACCGAAGTAGGGTACGTCGCAATTCTCGTGATGTGGGGTGGGTTCCTCCTAATTTCAGTGATGGAATACCTGACAACACATCAACCGGATGAGACCGAGAGTAACACCAATAACAGGAAACTCGGGTGGGGAGTCAACTTAACAGTCCTCGGTTTATCGTTCCACTCGCTCACAGATGGACTCGCTTTGGTTATCGCAGCGAGAGAAGATGTCCTCGGCAGTGCACTCGCGTTTGCTATACTGATCCATCGCCTGCCAGTTGGGACGCTCATGACCGTCGCGCTGCTCCGAGACCAGATATTTGTTAAAGCATTGGCGCGGCTAACACCACTGATAATTGGACCAGTGGTGGGCGCAATATTGGGAGAGCAGCTGCTCAGCGGGGCTTTCGCGGAATTGACAGAGTACCTGACAGCATTCGCCGTAGGTACGCTTCTACATGTCGTGATGGATGGGTTCCGCGGCAAATATACCACTGAAAAGACTGGCTTGAGCCGCACCGCGAAAGTACTATTTGTTATCGGATTCGCGCTGACCTTTTGTGTTATCTACTTTTTTCAGGGATTTGAAGGTAAACATGTCCATTAAAATGCGATGCCTGATGTCTCTAAATGCAACACAATATAAGAAAACTATCCCGACAGTTATCGTCGTATTCTGTATTGTGATGTCTGCTGTACCAGCAAAAAGTAATGAAATTCCGATCGCTGTCTCCGGCGAACCGAGGGCAACACTCCAGATTGGCGCAAATGCCTCAGAGCAGGAACAATTCGCCGCCGAGGAGATCCAAACCTTTATCCAGCAATTCACAGGTGCTACACTCGACATCCGCACCAATCGACAACAGACAGAAACCCCGACAGCGATCGTGTTGGGTACCCCTAAATCAAATCCTACGATTGCGGGGCTACAGGCGAACATAGAACTCTCACTCGGAGAAGAGCTTGGAGACGAAGGCTATCGTATCAAAACAGTTGAGGTCGACACTGAGACCGTTATCGTTGTGACAGCACACACCGCGAGAGGCGTTATCTACGGCGCGTATGCCTTCATCGAAAAATGTATTACGGCATTAACCGGCTTAACACCGGTGCATCCGGAGATAGCGGTTGCCAGAGCGCAGGCATTGCTTGTGCCGTTCATAAACGAGACATCGGCTCCGTTTTACCCCGTGCGTGCCGTATTAGAGATAGAAAACCCGGATTGGCTTGCACGCCACCGTATCAACATGAGTGGTGGCGAGGGAGTTTGGACAGGCACGGGGATCGAAGATGGATTCGGGACCGCTTTCAAATATGTGGATACACCGGCATTTGAAGCACTGCAAGATGAACCGATAGCACAACGACGGAACCGGATCGCAACGCTACAAGATCGGTTTAATGCCCTCAAACGGCGCGGGATCGATGCTTACCTCTTCATGTACGTGACCGGTGAACCGACAGAGGCACTGATTCAGCAGCGTCCGGACGTTTTGGGACCAGAAATACTTTACGGGGCATCTCGGAACGAAGTGTCTTACCGACCATTCTGCTGGTCCAAACCGGAATTCCACACGCTCGCAAAGGAACTGATTCAGGCGATTGTGCGCACCTACCCAACACTTTCAGGTTTTCACCTCAGGTCATGGGGAAACGAGACGCGCGCCTGTAATTGTCCTGATTGCGGCGATAGGACAGAACAGGGACAAGCAAAACTCTGGCAAGTCTACTTTACGATTATTGATGCCGCGCGGGAGGTGCGTCCGGATTTCAAATTCTACATCTCCGGGTATGACAGCAGTTGGCTTAAGGATGCTGCAGGTGTCTATGCACGCCAATTGCCGAAAGGGACTATTTTCTCGCGAAAGTGGGGTGCGGATGGCGAACCGGTCGCAGATGCGGGGGTGCCTATCCCTCAAATCAGAGCACTTGGTGAAATTGGACATCGCTTCATCGTACTATCGCACGAAGTGGAAGAGGTAATGCCGTTCTGGATGCTGGAGAGTGACCTGTTTGTGCAAGGGGTCCGGCAACTCGCCAACGATCCCGAAGTCATCGGTTTAGGCGGGTTTACTGTCCAAGGCGCAACACAGGGATTGGGATACCTCGACAGACTCGTCAGTGCAGGCCTCAATTGGGATATTGAACTCGACTATTTTCAACTACTCCTTAATGAATTGATAGCACGATACGGCACTGAAGCAGCACCACATATTCTGAATGCCTTACGCGTAAATGGATGGAACATGGCGAGTTATTTTTCCGATTACGCTGGAGCCTTAACCGTAGGCGGCGCATACGGGAGCGGTTCTGCTGGACTCGCAACACGATTCTGGACGTTGATTGGACCCCGGGCTGTAGAGGATACCCTGGCTATCCCCGAATTTAAGATCGCCAAATTTGTATCGAACCGATTTGCCGCACTTTTGGCACCGCAACTGCAATCTGCAAATGAGATAAGGGCAGCAACCGAGATTGCAGAACCTTTTGACCTTGAGGCAACAGAAGATTTAAGGGACACTGTTCACTTGATGGAGTTATGGGTGCTGTTATTTGAAAGCCGAACCAAATTAGTAGAAGCCATATTACTTGGATATGAGCAAGGAACCGGAGAGACAATCCGTGCCAAACTCACAAGTGCCACAGAGTTCTCAAAGTCTATACAACCGCACATCAAAGGTATTAATGAATTTATTCCACTTTTTGGATATTCACATCAGACGATTGAAGCGGAATTGCTGATCACCTTAAATGCAGAAGTCGCTTGGTTAACAGATTTCGATTATAAGACGCTTCAGAAGCACGATACGGACTTCTCGCCAGAGGAAACCGCTCTCCAAATTTGGGACATTCATAACTACCCAAATCCCGTGAAGCGGGAAACGACATTTACCTATCAGTTATCGTTGGATGCAGATGAAGTCTCTATCACAATTTACACAACATCCGGACGGAGAGTAAAAGTCTTGAAAGAGGCTTCTGGAAACGAAGGCTACAACGAGTGTCTGTGGAACGCGCGAAATGATGACGGCGTTTTACTTGCCAACGGGGTCTATTTTTACAAAATACGCGCTGTCACCGGAGAACAAACCGCGCAGCTGCTCGGACGTTTGGCAGTGTTAAGATAAACGACGGAACGATTAAAATCACATATAATACCAAATTAACCCCATTTGTAGCGCGAGGTCCCTGTGCCTCGCAATGCTGACTTGATCAAAAGACTTCTAAGCAAGTTAATTGGGTATAAGACACTTCTCAAAAATAGGAGATCATTATAATGGGACACCAAGTCACACTTGATATTCCCAATGCCGTATACCAACGTGCCCAACAGGTTGCTAAAACGCGAGGCGTGCAGCTAGAGAATATCCTTGTTGATGTGCTAAATGCGTACTGGTTTTCTGACGACGATTTTCTTAGTGATGCAGATAAACTTGCGTCTGTTAGTTCAAGTGTTGAATCAACAGGTTGGTGGGATGTCGAAGGTGATAAGGAGTGGGATGAATGGAACCCCTGAAATCCGCAGACGTGATTATTGCTGATTTTCCAGGAGTCACAGGGGCAAAAAGGCGACCCGCAGTGGTTATCTCAACGACAGAGTACCATACTGCCTTGGGAGACGTGATTCTTGGTGCAGTCACAACCAATTTGACCGCTGCAACCACTCCAACAGATTATTTGATCGCGGATTGGGCAGCAGCTGGCTTACGCAGGCCAAGTGCATTTAGGACTTTCCTTGTAACACTCCCACAGAGAGAAGTGCTGGCAGTTATCGGACACCTATCATCTTCAGACTGGAAAGCCGTACAGGAATGTGTGCGCAAGGCTATCGCTGTATAAGGCAACAGAGCACCATTAATAACACATTTCCAAGTCTCTGTCCTTGGAAATATGTTAAGGAACAAGACTTGCGCAATGCGCAATAATGCACGTCGCATTTGGGCGAGTACGCCGCAGAATTGCGCGACTACGAACCACACTACTTAGGACTTATACCAAATTAACCCCATTTGTAGCGCGAGGTCCCTGTGCCTCGCAATGCTGACTTGATCAAAAGACTTCTAATCAAGTTAATTGGGTATTACGCATCAAAACGCTGTTGGGATGGATGGCTTCGGCTTTTGTGCCCATCCGAACCTGAACGCACGCAGGGCACGGGGACCCTGCGGAACATAGTAGCGACGAACCTAAATTGCGTAAGTCCTGTACTTTTAAGAAACGGACATCCTTCCAAAGTATATCTGTTGGTCGTAAGGAAACCCTTTATCGCCTGTCTGCATAAGTCCTAAAGAACTAAAGGAGGCTAATGATGCTTCGTGTGTATATTGTATGCCTGACGCTTTTACTTACGATAATCAGTTGTAAATCGCAAACTTTGCAGGAACATCTTTTAGAACCGCCACCACCTCTCATCAATTTCGCACTGAGCCGAAACGGGGCAACTGCAGATTCTTCACAAGCCGTTCCAAATCATCGCGCCGAGGAGGTCATCGATGGCGATACTACCTCTGAGACATGGGATGAAGGTAGTGGTTGGGGAAGCAGCTTAGAACATCTACGCACCTCGGATCTGAACAAACGTCCTTACGTGTCTGTAACGCTTGTGAAACCTGTTGACATTCGCAAGTTTGTCATCTGGACGATCGACTCTGAGAAATATCCAGCACCGCAATTCGGGTTGAAAGACTACCGGATTGAGTATTGGCACGGCACTGGTTGGGGGCTTATTCCGTCAGGTGATACGAAGGATAAACAGTATACAGCGCGAAATAACACGAAAGGCAAGCGGGTTCACGAAATCCGTCAACGTCTAATTGCAAGTAAAATAAGGCTTGTCCCGGTCTCCTCAAACGACACGGTTCGGAATTACCAACACATGGCAGGCAAACGACCTGTGTACGAGGTAGAAGGCATCGCGAGGGTAATGGAACTTGAAGTATGGGGTTATGCCGCACCGGAGGTACATACCCTTCAACAGATTGTGCAGGGCATCCCTCCCGAATCAGTGGGACATGCTGTGCTGACAGAGACACAAGGGCGGACAGATCAAACCGAACCGACTATCAAGCAGACCATCCAGAACATCTTAAACCGATATGAAAGTGGATATGACATGGCGGATTTGACAAAGATTATGTCCTGCTTCTCAGAGGCATATCTATCAAATGGACGTACATATCAAGATGTTAAGACCAAGGCATCACTCTTTTTTGACGTTCATCATCAGATTGACATGACGCTGACCGATATCAACATCCACCCGAACATTGTTGACGATACAGCAATCGTAACGGGAGGGTACACGTTGCAATACGTCACAAAAGCGGATGGGCAGGTTAAACAGACATCAGGCAAAGTGACCCTGGTTTTCGCTAACGAAGCGGAGACATGGCGGATCATCCGAGCAGAATAATGGGATTTCAAACCCGATTTACAAAGGATTTGAAATGGAACAAGAACAGTCTAACCTTTGGGCAAAATCATACATCAACGATGGATATCTAATGCTTCCTGATCTCATTACACCCGAAGAATGCGACGCGTTAAAAGCGGAGATGCTGAAAATCTTTCGTGGCGATTATCCATGTGACGCAATTCCACCGATACCGGAAACAGCGAGCGAAATGGAAGTATTAGATAGAATCATGTGCGTTGGCGAACCGCACGTCTTTAGTCCTCTCGTCCGCCGCTATATTGAGCATCCAAAAATCTGTGAAATACTACAGATGATTGTTGGGGCGCACATCCCATTTTGGGATAGCGGTGTAAAATGCATGCAGTCGATGATGTTGAGCAAAGTACCGGGACACACAGGTAACCCGTGGCATCAGGATGAACACCCGATTCCGACACGAGATCGATCACTCGTCGGTGCGTGGATAACGTTAGACGATTCTACAATCGAGAACGGTTGTCTCTGGGTGTTGCCGAATAGTCACCGCTCTGGTATCATCTATGACCGCGTGCCACACGACAAACGCCATGAATTCGATAGTTGTCACGAAGCCATCGGTTTTAATGACACTGACGAAATTCCGATTGAGATGTCAGCCGGCAGTGTCCTCTTTTTCAACGGCTACCTTTTACATCGCTCCAAAAAGAATCGTAGCGATACATACCGGCGCATCTTTGTGAGCCACTACTGCTCGACAGCATCATGGTTAGGGTGGAAAGGACAGCGGAATTACCGCGGGGTTATCACCGTCACTGGTGAAGACCCGTATATTGACGAAGGATATATCACACCAAATGTCTGGGCGCGATGGGAGTAGTATGAACAACTCGTAGCGGAAACACACCTGACTGAACCGCAAGGAAGGATTCTTGTCTTCTTCGTAGAGAGTCTGTAGTCCGTAATGGAATGGAGGACGGATATACGGGAACGTACTGCTTAACCTAAACGCAACTGACCGAACCGCAAGGAAAATTAAAAAAATGAAACTGACAGAACATCAAGTGAATTTTTTCAATACGTTCGGGTACCTCGCAATACAGGGAATGTTTTCTCCAAGCGAGGTGGAATGGATTATAGAAGAATTTGAGATTACAATTCAGGAATTCGGGGGCGGTAAAGACCACGATGGAACACATCGCACAATGTTTGGGGGTCCTATTGAGCACCGTTCTCGACTCTGTACCTTGCTCGATGATGCACGGATCAAGGGACTCATCGGTGGGGTAATCGGTGAAGACTTCAACTATGCTGGTGGTGATGGAAATTATTATACCGGCGACACCGGCTGGCATCCTGACGGCGGTTGGGGTCGACTCTTCGCATGTAAAGTGACTTTTTACCTCGATCACCTGACGAAAGACACCGGATGCTTGCGCATCATCCCCGGCAGTCAAAACCCAACACATTTCGTCAGAGCCCAAAAGATTGATCCGAATCAATCAGAAGCACTCTACGGCATTCCACCTCGCGACTTTCCAACCAGCATCGCCTTGGAAACCTCTCCTGGTGATGTTGTGATATTCAATCACGATACTTATCACGCCTCTTTTGGTGGTGGCACCCGACGACGGATGTTCACGATGAATTGCACGCAACATTGCACAACCGAACCGGATTTAGAGACGTTGCATCAATATCTGAGCGTCCATTCGGCAGGTGGGTACCAAATTGACACCGGCGCAGGTATGTTTTTCCCAACGATGGTTGACACTGCAGATGAAAACCGGAGAATCCATCTCCAGCAATGCAGCAACATCCATGACGAACTGTTCCCACAATATGCTCGACGTTCTTAGCATATATTGTTCAGAACTCGCACAAAATCCTTTGCTGGTGAGATTTGAAACCGCACCAGCGGCACCTAATGTGTAGGAGGCATGGAAAAATTGCGTAAGTCGTGGGGTTTTTGTTGCAATTTTCGCTGTTTTGTGGTATTCTATAGCATAGATTGTAAACTGTGGATTGGCGTAACCTACTGCTTTGTCAAGTCAAATTTTAAGGGTATAGAAGTCGCGAGCACAACTCGCTCCTACAAGAAAATGAGAGGCGGCGCGCAATCCGCACGCGCTCTAAATACTTTTTACCCATCATTTTACGGTGGACAGAACACTACCCACTTGCGAATCTATATTCGATGAAAAGCATATTTATTGGTACACCTCTATATAACAAGTACTCAGGGTACATCAGGAAGGCTGTCATCTCAGCAGCATTCATCTACGGGATGAGCACGCTTTGCGCTGTCGCCGCCTCCTCACCCAAGGTCCGCACCCACTTACCCTCCAGTTCTATCGCTATGAGCGATGATGCCTTAGCTACCTTCTTTAATCCTGCCGGTCTCGGTGCAGGGCGCGGTTTAAACCTATACTATCTCCGAACATATCAGAGCAATTGGGCAGGCGATGATGCTTTTTTCCTCGCTGTCCCTGGGGCAGGCTTCGGTATGGAATTTGTTACTGGCGACGCAGACACAGACTTCACTCGCTACACATTCTCCGGTGGACACCACTTGGGCAACGCACTCTATTGGGGCACAGGTTACAGTTGGATAAATTCGGACGATAAAGGTTATGAGGCATTCCGATCTATCTCCGTCGGCTTGATGTACCGACGACGTTACTTTTCAATCGGGGCAACCGCACGCGATCTCAACAGACCTAAATTGCTCGGAGAAAAACTCGGTCGCACTTATGACTTGGGATTAGCACTCCGTCCGGGGACATGGCGGACCACACTCTCGATTGACATGCAGAAAACGCAAGGTGTGGAGGATTTAGCATTTCAATATGCTTTAGAAGTTCGCCCCATCCGTGAACTTATGCTTCGCGGCACCCTAAACAGCGACCTAAGTTTTGATGTCCGTTTCGGTATAAATATTGGGAATTGGGGGGTCGGAACAGGAAACGTCTTCGACAAAAACCGAGACGCACAAACCGGTGTCGGCTATTTCCAGTTCTCCAATGCTATCAAAACAAAACCGATACCCCGCCGCCGTATGTTCCTTGACTTATCAATGCGATCTCTCAAAGAGGTCCTCCCGATAGCAAAATGGGACAAAGATGTTGCGGGGATTCTCATCCGTATCAACGGGAGCGATTACGGCATCGCACAACTTCAAGAGATGTCAGATGCTATCTTGGACTTTAGGGAATCGGGACGTGTTGTACTCTGTTACCTCTCTAACTGCTCCACCGGCGATTACATCGTTGCATCTACGTGCGACGGCATCCTGATGCATCCTGCCGCTGAAATACGGTTGATCGGTTTGCGAACAGAACATTCTTTTTACAAAGGTGCGTTAGACATACTCGGTATCAGAGCCGACCTTGAACGTATCGGTAAGTACAAATCAATGACCGAGCCATTCACAAGGCAAGAGATGTCGGACGCACACCGCGAAATCCAGAATATTATTCTTGATGATCTCTATGAACAACTCGTAGAGACAATTGCAGATGGTCGCGGATGGACACACGAAAACGTCAAAAAACGGATTGACGAGGGACCCTACACAGCACGTCAAGCACTCGCTACTGAACTGGCCGACCGGCTCGTCTATGAAGACGAACTCCTTGATGTTGTAACCGAACTCACGGATATTCGCACCGATTTGGTGACATTAAGGGACTACGCGAATAGTGGGTTGTACTTGCAGGACTGGCAGGTACCACAGCCGAAGGTCGCAATCGTTGAGGCGAAGGGATTGATGTTAACCGGCGATAGTTTTATTGATCCGCTTTTGGGTACACAAGTGATGGGGGCAGATACAATCGCACGTGTTATCAGAGAGATAAAAGACGATGATGACATCAAGGCCGTTGTCCTGCGGATTGATAGCGGCGGCGGGCTTGTTACTGCAGCCGATACGATCTGGCGTGAATTGGTGCGACTTACAGAGGTCAAACCTCTCGTCGTGTCGATGGGCGATGTCGCGGCATCGGGCGGCTATTACATAGCAGCCCCAGCAGATACTATCGTCGCCGAACCCGGAACAATTACCGGTTCCATCGGTGTTGTCAGCGGCAAGTATAGTTTCAAAGGGCTGTATGAAAAACTCGGCATCCAAAAAGAAATCCTCAAACGCGGTGAACACGCCGATTTTTACACAGACTATGGAGACTACCCTCCGGCAGAGCAAGCGATCGTACAGAAACAGGTTCAGGAAATTTACGAAGACTTCATCAAAAAGGTGGCACTTGGACGAACGAAGTTAACCGTAGAAGATGTGGACAGACTCGGACAGGGACGTATCTGGTCGGGTAGACAAGCAAAGGAAAACGGGCTTGTAGACGAGTTAGGCGGTTTAAGTCTGGCACTGGCAATTGCGCGGCAACACGCAGGATTGGGAGAAAAGTCGTTTGAAATAGTCCAATTCCCTAAAAGGACATGGCTGTCACAAATATTCGGTAACCTGTTATTTCCATTTACGACACTATCTCGCACCAAACTTGGAAACGGTAATGTGGAGAACGATGTAGTGAAAACCGAATCTCCGCTATGGTTTATTACGCGGTACGCAGGCTTGAATACCACCGTGAAACTTTTAAACATAATCAAAAAACAGAGGCTTTTTCTCCTGATGCCTTATCACATAAGCGTGGGTAATTAGAATACAGTATGCTTGGACTAAAATCTTAAAACTGATGCTCAGAGCAGAGTTAAAAATGCTTTTTGCCAAAAACCATTCAACACTGCGCCGCAAAATGGTCCAAAACCAAATCGAAGCGCGTGGTATCCATGACCCTCAAGTACTTGCTGTCATGCGAAAGGTAGAACGACATCTCTTTGTAAAACCGCAACACCTCAATGCGGCATATAAGGATGGACCGCTACCGATTGATTGCGACCAAACAATCTCACAACCGTATATCGTCGCACTGATGACAGACCTGCTGGCACTCACGCCAACATCAAAAGTCCTTGAGATCGGCACCGGGTGTGGCTATCAAACAGCGGTACTCGCAGAGTTGGCGAAAGAAGTTTATTCTGTTGAGATTATATCGTTGCTTGCCAAAAATGCTAAAACACGATTGGAGGGACTCAACTATCAGAATGTCCATCTCAAAAAAGGGAATGGACATTACGGATGGCAAGAATACGCACCTTATGACGCTGTGCTTGTAGCCGCAGCACCTAAGGACGTGCCGAAACGACTCATTGAGCAACTCGCAATAGGCGGGAAAATGGTGATTCCAGTCGGCGATGCTGAGCAAAATCTGCTTTTAATTCGGAAAAGTTTTCAAACTGGAAATAACGCAACACCCTCTATTGAGACAAGCGAGGTTACACCAGTCAGCTTTGTACCAATGACTGGCGGGTCAAAGTGATTCTCCCTTCAATCCTACCACGCTTGCGACACAGAAAATGTCGATTCGGAAGTAAAACAAAACTATATGATTGACTATAAAGGAAACGATAGATTGAAACACATACTCCATCTGCTTCTATTTATCGCGATGCTTTCCCCAATTGTCACCTTCGCTGCATTTAACGACATTGGCGTTGGGGCAAGACCGTTGGGTTTAGGGGGCGCATTCGTCGCACTCGCTGATGATAGCAACGCGACGAACTACAACGCCGCAGGCTTAGGATATATTGATGCGATCCACCTCGGTGGAACACACGCGCAGCGTTTTAATGGACTCATTACCTATAACGCTATCAGCGGTATTATCCCGTTCGGGAAATTAGGTTCAATCGGTGCGAGTATCGGTATCCTTGCAGAAGATTCCGAAATTTATCAGGAACAGACGGTGTCCATTTCTTACGGCAACGCCCTTTTCAAACAATTGGCGATCGGCGCGAATCTGAAACTCTTCGGTACCTCTTTTGACGAGACGAACGAATTTGTCGTCGAGAATCCATATTTTACCCAAACATCCAGTTCCGCCGTTTCTTTTGATCTTGGGGTGATTGCAAAGCCGTTTCAGAGTTTGAGTCTCGGTGCATCCATAGAGAATTTACTGCCTGCAGATACAAGTATCTCTGACGAGGAGACAGATCCGGTACCCCTAAACATCCGCGCAGGCTTGGCATACAGACTTGAATCTATCGCAGCGATGAGCGCGCAAGGCGCAGCGGTCAGCAATTTATTGAAAGGGAGTTTAGGAACTTTCGAGGTCGCATCTCGCAATGGAGAGATTTATGTACGCACAGGCGTAGAAGTCTGGTTGAATAAAGCTATCGCTGTCCGTGGTGGTTACGGGTTAAAAAATGGTGGTAATTCTGCAACAACCTTGAGTTTCGGTGGAAGTGCCAGACTTCCGGTCAGCAGTGCCGCCCTCCAAATTGATTACGGGTTTCAACTGCTAAGCGGGGATTTTCAGGACAACATAACACAGCGGTTCTCCATCAATTTGATACTTTAGAAAAGAGCGTGCCTCATGAAAAACATAGTGATTGTTTTCACACTTATTGTAAGTCTATTTATCGCCATGAACGGTTATGGCGCGGTTACCTCCCGTGGAGAAATAAACGTCGTTGGTCAAACAAAAGGCGTTGTGCCTGCCAGTTCAACGGTACCCTTGATTGTGACGCTTATAATAGACAGGTCGCTTGCAGAACCGGGTGAAGAAATTAAGACTATCGAAATCGCAATGCCATCCGGATTCCTGACGCAATCGTCCTACTTCAAAGGTATCTTGCGAGACCGCAACCCAATTGTAGCCCGAGCAGTGGTCTCCGGAGGAAATGTCCTGCGCGTTGAACTCGCGGATGTCATCCGCGATCTCCAAAATTCAATCTACGAAATTACCTTTGAGTGCCAAACACCGAACACCGTCACATTAGAGGCTGTATTCAGAGCGCGCCTGCGCAATCTTGATGACGCACCTATCGGTGAATTTATACGACCGGGACAGGCGGACGGGAAACTCAATAACGACGATTTCACCTTGCAGGTAATTCCAAATGTACCGCCTAATCCTGTTATAGGTTTCACGGCTGAAGCCGACACAACCGGTGAAAATGATGTGACACTCCGGTGGCAAAAATCAACTGACCCAGATGTAAACGGCTATCTCATCTATAGAGACAGAGACGATGATCCATCTATTAACGTCGAAAACCGTTCCTCTACCACGTTTCGGGATGTAAACGTTACCCCCGGAAAACATACGTATCAGATAACTGCTTACAAGACGCTTTTCTTGCAATCGGAACGTTCCCCGATACAGACCGTGAACGTATCACCCGATACTGCTGCTCCGAAACCACCGATGATGCTCAGCGTTACCACCTCAAGCGAAGGTGTCGAAGTTTTGTGGAAACCGAGTGTCAGCCGTGACGTGGTAGAGTATAGAGTTTTGTTCGGTTCATCTGAGACTGATGGGCTTGAACCTCTATCCAATGGTGTACAACAACGAACGCCAGAAGATGAAATTGCTGGATACAAATTGATTGATGACCGCACATTGTCGATAGGCAGTTTTACTTACGCCGTCATCGCAATTGACGAAGCAGATAACGCATCCGCACCGACACAGAAAAAACTTCGTATTTTTGATAAACCGTATCCAAACCCATTTACCCCACTTTCCCCAGATGAAGATTTCAATCAAGTCGTTTTTCCCGCACGTGCGCTTGAAGATGCTTCGGGCGAATTTACAGTGCTCATCTACGATATTGATGGAATGCTTGTCAAGACCCTAACAGCATTGCCTGGTGAAACGGAAGTGATTTGGGATGGTCGTGACGAAGCAGGGGAAATTGTGGAAAGTGGCATCTATGTCTACCAACTTCAAGTAGGTGAGAGTTTTAAAACAGGGACGTTAATCGTTGCTAAGTAACATCAGAAATTGAGATTCGCTACTACAGCGGCACGGAGCAGTTAAATTTTTTCGACGCGCTCCGCTACTTACAACACAGGGCAGCTTTGCCGCAACTGGAAAAACTATTGACTTAATTCCCAATTTGAGGTTATATTATAGTTTAAATTACCTATTGCAAGCCTTTAGCTTGTTAATACGCATTAAATTTTTTTATAACAGCAAATTTTGGACCCGCAAACTACATCAAAAAGGGGGCATTCGTTCAAGATATGGGGGCACTGTGCTATGTGAGAATTTGGTAAAGAACACACTTGTTAAGCATATCAAATACGGATTAACAAGGTTAGCAGGGATCAACGCCAAAGGTTTGTTTGCTATCTACAGTTTAGGTGGAAAACGACTCACAACAAGTGCAAAACAAATGGACTTCAAAGTCCTAACAAAACTAAACTTTAATTATAGGAGCGGGCATTCCGCCCCCAGCTAAAGCAAGGGGTATCCTGCCCGAATATTTTGATGAACAGGCATGAACCACGCCTATTCTGGCGGATAACACTACTCGCAATCGTCGGTATCTTGGCAACATCTTTTACTGTCGCAGCAAATTGGGATATTCTTCAAAAACAGGACCCCGAAATTCGTGACTATATGTCGATCTCGTTCACGAGCGCGAAAAAGGGTTGGGCAGTCGGTGTCTCTCCCATGGAATTAGACTATCCCGGCTTTATTGGATATACGACAGATGGTGGAGCAACATGGAATAAAGCCGAAATTGATGTTGATGCTCAACTCGCCAGGATCTATTTCTTAGATGAAAATCACGGGTGGGCAATCGGTGAAAACGGCAAGATTGTCGCCACGATTAACGGTAAAGATTGGGAAATACAAACGAGCAAGGTTGACAACCCGCTTAAAGGTATCTACTTCGTCAATAAAGATGTAGGATTCGCTGTCGGTGCGAACGATACCATTCTCTCAACAAAAACCGGTGGACGTACTTGGAAGGTTCTTCAAGGTGGACAAATGGGTGCCATTGGTGATGACGAAGCAACCATGTACAACGCCATTCAGTTCCTTGACGAATCCACGGGTTGGGTCGCCGGCGTGCATCTTGTCCCCCAAGTAAGTCAAAATAGTATGATTCAGAAGACGATGGATGGCGGACAGAGTTGGGACGCACAAGAGACTGGCACAGAAGATGTGCTTGAAGACATCTTTTTCTTAGATGATAAGCACGGTTGGGCAGTCGGTGAAAACGGTCTTATCCTTCACACGAGCAACGGTGGAGAAAAATGGACACCGCAGATGAGCGGCACTGAAGAAACACTGAGAAGCATCCGATTCGCTGATAAGTATATGGGTTGGGCTGTCGGTGGAGACTTGGGCGTTGGTGTGATTGTACATACCAATGACGGTGGTAAAAACTGGGAAGTCCAGGATTCGGGTGATTCCATGGTCCAACGGTTCCAGATGAATAGTGTCTTTGTTTTAGACAAACAGGTCTGGTTAGCCGGTGGAAACGGCGTAATCTTGCTGGGAAAATAAATTACGCTTGGCTTGATGGGCTTCGTTGGCGAAGGTTGAACAACTAATATTGAGTTATCCGTGAAATTGTTAAGGGACGGAGGTAGAATTTTGGAAACATCCACATTCGCGACGCGAATGAGTCGATTGGGAACAGAGTCCGCATTTGAGGTACTTGCCAAAGCCAAACAACTGGAGGCACAAGGCAAAAACATCATTCACCTTGAGATAGGACAACCGGATTTCCCAACACCGAGTAATATTATTGAGGCAGCCTACAAAGCAATGAAGGACGGGCATACCGGTTATTGTCCATCTGCAGGGGTGCCAGCATTTCGAGAAGTTGTCGCGGAACATATAACCGACACGCGCGGGATTACAATACACCCGGATGAGGTCACGGTAACACCCGGCGCGAAGCCGATTATTTTCTTCACTATTCTTGCCTTAATAGATGATGGCGATGAAGTGATTTATCCTGAACCGGGTTTCCCTGTCTATGAATCCGTTATTGACTTCATCGGCGGAAAAGCGATACCTCTGCCCCTCCGCGAGGACGTAGGTTTCCGGTTCCGACTTGAAGACCTTGTGGACGCAATCTCTGATCGGACAAAACTGCTGATTCTCAATTCACCTCAGAACCCGACAGGTGGGACACTAACCCTTGAAGACCTTGAAGCAATCGCTGAATTGGCACAGAAACACAATTTTTATGTGCTGACAGACGAAGTCTATTCACGCATCCTCTACGAAGGTGAACATCATAGCGTCCTCAGCCTCCCTGGCATGAAGGAACGCACAATTTTGATCGAAGGTCATTCTAAAACTTACGCGATGACAGGGTGGCGGCTCGGTTACGGCATTGCTCCGCAAGAAATCGCCGATAAGATCACGCGGTTAACTATTAACTCAAACTCGTGTACTGCCACCTTCACACAACTCGCTGGAATAGAGGCTTTGACAGGACCCCAAACCTTTGTCACAGAAATGGTTACAGAATTTCAGAAACGACGTGATGCAATTGTGGATGGACTCAATGCAATTGACGGCATCAGTTGTATCAAACCTCTCGGTTCATTTTATGTGTTTCCCAACGTGACGCAATTGCCCGTTTCATGTGAAACACTCGCTGATTACATCATGGAAGAGGCAGATGTTGCGCTTTTACCAGGAACTGCCTTCGGTAAGTATGGTGATGGATATCTCCGGCTTTCGTACGCTAACTCCTTAGAAAACATCCAAGAGGCATTACACAGAATGGAAACTGCAATCTCAAAATTGTAGCACTTTTATCAGTCGTCAAAAGGAAAACCGCTCTACTTACTGATAACTAAGCGTTGACAATTCATAACAGGAATTTCTTGTATGCCTCATACTTTTAACCAGAAAATTACCGCACGTATCCCAGCAAGTACAACAAACCTCGGACCTGGGTTCGACGTGTTAGGGCTTGCCCTCCAACTTTACAGCAAAATTACGTTGGAAGCCACCGAAACCGACACCCAGGTCGTTGTTAGTGGCGTAGACGCAGATAAAATACCAAGTACACCAGAGCACATCGCCTTTCAAGCAGTAGAACTTGTCTTTGACCGAAGTGGCACCAAACGTCCAAAAGGCTTCAAATTGCAGATAGAGAATGGAATACCTGCGATCCGTGGATTAGGAGGTAGTGGGACAGCCATTCTTGGCGGGTTGCTAACGGCAAATGTGCTGTGCAACTCTCCATTTTCTGACGTAGAACTTCTCAATTTTGCAACGGAACTGGAAGGGCATCCCGATAACGTTGCTGCTTCATTGTACGGCGGCCTCGTCGTCTCAGCGCAGGAGAATGCCCAGGTGCATACGGTTCGATTGGAGTGTCCACCTGTGCTTTCGGTCGTGCTTGCAATTCCGGATTTCCCACTATCAACGGAACAAGCGCGGGGTGTGCTACCAACATCAGTAAGTTTCGCAGATGCCATATACAATACAAGTCGAAGTACGTTGTTAATCGCTAGTATTGCCACAGGCCAATTTGAAATGTTACGCGTCGCCATGAAGGATAGATTGCATCAACCGTACCGTACCACGCTGATTCCAGGGTTTGATGATGTCGCAAAAGCAGCTTCCACTGCTGGTGCACTCAGCGTCGCTTTGAGTGGCGCGGGACCGACTGTCGCAGCCTATTGTCTGGAACATACAGAACACGTGGCTGAACAGATGCAGTCTGCCTTCAGAAAATATCAAATTGCATCTGATATTAAAATTCTAAAACCGGATGTTGATGGCGCGACGCTTCACGTTGAGAACACCTGAGAACCAATAATTGAAAATTAATTTGACAACTATGCGCTAAGGAGTTTAGTTCGGAAGTTCCGTTTTGGAACTATAGTACCTACACTCCGCACTTGTTTTGACACATTTTGGTATTTTTAGAAAAACCCACGTCACGAAAGGATCCAAACAGTATAAATAAAATTTAGAGATGGGAAATAAGATTTCATTTCGCACGTATATCTTCTCTGATCCACCTGAAATCGCTTGTTGAACGTTGGAACCACGTGGGTTTAAAAAATAAACACCAAAAATCCGAAATTAGAAGTGCGGAGTATAGGATAGTAGATTTTAAAGTTAACGATGTACCATTGATCGGCGCGCTTTGGAAGCGGGCCTACCAATAGATGTCTACATATTTTCATATATCATCATAAATACTGAAAACTAATAAAAAGATGTCAAATTTTCATACAGAGAACATTGCATCAATACTGAACAAATTCAACTCTAACATGGACCAAGGGTTGAGCGCGGAAGCTGTTGAAAAAGCGAAAGCGCGGTACGGCAAAAACGAGTTTCGTTCAGAGAAAAAGGGCTTTCCCTTTAAGGCGTTCCTGGAACCGCTACTGACATGGCGTATCATCGTTTTAGCACTCGCAACAGTCATCTTGGTTGCTTTTTTTTCCAGTGGCACGAGTAGTCTTACCCTTCATACAGTAGGTATTGTCGCAGCAGTTTTGGTTGTCCATATCGCGTACGCGTGTGCAATAGCGTATCGCGTTCGCAGTCGTGATGCCAATATCAACAAATTCATGGTGCACAGCATCAAAGTTATTCGACAAGGAAAATTTGGAAAATGCGCACCCGAGGACATTGTACCAGGCGATTTACTCTCGTTGGCTCCAGGTGATTACGTGCCTGCTGATGCCAGAATCATTGAATCTGAAGGGCTTATGATCGATGAATCGGCACTCTTCGGGACCGAGGGGCCCGTACAAAAGATAAGTAACGATATTCCAGAACCTGCCTTACCACCAGAAAAACAGAAAAATATGGCATTTGGTGGGACATACGTCGTAGCGGGACACGCATTCGCAATCGTTGTGAAGACCGGAAAACAGATAGAAATATGGAAGCAGCGTCAAGATGCACGTCCGATGCCTATTGCGAATACCCTCGCTGAAAACGAAACACGGGATTTACATACCATAATAAAGATAGGAGGTATAGTTATTGCATCTATAGCTGTAGCAATCGGTTGGTGGTTTGAATATCAGAATCAGGTTACGGATTGGCAGTCCCTAATCCTTCTGGGGCTGCTATTCGCACTTGCATCCGCACCAGGCAATGTTATTGGATTGCTACGATTGTCATTTTCTAAACATGCCCAAAAATTAAGGGAGAAAGGGGTCACACTACGCCATTCACGTAGCCTTGAAAAATTGAGTCGCATCACCACCTTTTGTGCAAATGAAAACGGACTTGCTACTACACGCTCACTAACTATTTCAAGTCTTTTTGTCGATGAACAACTCGTTGATGGTAATACGTGGCGCACATGGTTGGATTCCCTGAAAAATCTTTCCGCCGCAGAACGACAAAAAGCCGTCGCAGCGATACCACCAGGGCGGAAAATTCCTCAAGGTGCGCCTCACTTAGTTTTTACTGCTGGGCTCGCCACCTCTGACGGACGGAATATACCTAACGCAGCTACTTCTAAAGCAACTTCGGATGCCGAGACTAACGAAACAGCCCCATCACCTAAGGCTACCATCCAAAAGAACATGGACAGACTCGGCTATCAACTTGAGAGTATCAAGGCTAAACTCCCTTTGGTGGATGCCTACCCTTCCACACGTAACTACGAGTACCAGATGCAAGTGTTTGAGTCAGCTCCAGAAGACTATCTTAATGCCATTTTTGGAGATGCCCAGACAGTACTTGATACCTGTGGTTCCGTACTCATTAATGGCGAAATTACACCCCTCTCAGACGACAAGTACGAAATGTACCATGAGATCATAGACTATTTGCTCAGCACCAAAGCCCAGGTCTACGGTGTCGCCTTTCACTCCTCTGATGTTATTCTGAAGCCACAAGAAATGGAAGACAATCCTATCTTTTTGGGGTTTATGAATTTCTCTATCAGCAATGATGAAGAGACGAAAACAGTTCTGAAATCCAGTCTTGACACCGGTCTTAAAATTATCCTCATTTCGGAAGGCAAAGAGCAAGAAACTGTTGACCTCGCGAAAGACCTCGGTCTTATTCACAACCGGAAAGCAGTAGCATCAAGAGAAGAACTTGACGCAGTCCAGCGTGAACAAATCGACAACGAAACCGCAAAGTGGCTCGCCTATTCCCAACCAACTTGGGAGCAACGCCGAAATATCGTTCTCAGTCTGAAGCGTCAAGGGCACGCCGTAGGGTTTTTGGGCCAAAATAGAACCGATCTACGCGCAATGACTGTCTCTGATATCGCGCTCGCTGATAGTACGCACGCATCACACGTCGTTCAAGCCGCTGCCGATGGGCTAATCAGCACTAAAGGCTTTCAAGCCGTAAAGGACGCACTGCTTCATGCCCGTGAGGCATATCACAACGCAGCTGGATTCATACGTTGGAATCTCTCCTGTACACTCTCACTACTCTTCACACTCACTATTGGCACGGTACTACACTACCTCTACAAAATGCCGATGCCGTTGACGCTAACGCAGATAATTTGGGTGCAATTTCTCACAACTCTACTACCATCATTAGGTATGGGCACGGAACAGCTATTCGCTGATGAAAAACACCACCGCCCGACCCTCTTTTCAAGGGCGCGCTTTCTCTCAAAAACAACAGGCGTAGATATTATTTGCCGTGCCGTGACTATTAGTCTGATGTCACTCATCCCGTTCTTCTTTATGTTGTGGCGTTCCCCCGCATTGTCGGACACGTTCGGTGTTTCGACACTAATGAGAGAGGTGTTCTCAGGCGGAAATGCTGGAACGCCAATTTCCCCAGATATCACGGTCGCGCGAACAGTAGTATGTACGACACTCATTCTCACGCAGCTGGCAACATGTTGGCAAGCTTTGCGGTATCCATGGGAATCACTATTTCAAAGAATGTTCGCGAATCCCCGGCTCATCGTCATCTCCCTCGTCGTTATCGCACTTCATCTGACAATACTCTATGTTGAACCTGTCGCGCAATTTTTAGGAATGGCATCACTCAAATGGGAATGGCAATGGACGCTCCTGTTTAGTCTAACGTTGTTCCTACTGCCGTTAAATTTGGCAATAAACTCCCGCCCAGACGATGATTAAGAAGGAGCGTTAACCGTAAAGGCGAGCGTTCGGACAACGACTACACCCAAAATCCGTAGGTAGGAATCCCAGCGATAATCCCCAAGATCGTCCAGAGGCTACCAATTGTAAATTCCCCCAAGATTAACCCTAAAAAGAAGGGGGCTATCTTCCGATGCCGCACGACACCCCCATATTGAAGAATTAACCACTTAATTAGCCAACTCATAAAAAGACAACTCCACGTAACATGCATGCCCCAACTCGTAGAGATAGCAAATCCCGCAGGATGAAAGGGCCACCATACAAATCGCATCCGAAAGAACATCAGCACTGTCGTCAGCAGGAAACCGATACCCATAAATCCACTCTCAGCAACGAGTGTCGACTCAGGGGCTTGCAACCACCCTGCAAGGCGGCGATACGGTTCTATCCCAAAAGCACTCAAAGAGGGCCAATAAGCGCGCACTTCCATCCCCAGTCGGTAGCCGCGGTCAATTAATGCCCAAAACCCCGCCAACGAACCTAAAACGGTCGCAAGCACTAAGGCGAAGACAATACGGTGCATCGTCATATTTGATCGTTCCATGATTTTAAAGCCCTCTAACTGATGCGGCATTGGGTGACTCCGATGTGCCCGATTAATAAACCAAAACATAGAGAACATAATGAGGTTGTCTCTTCCCAATTGACGTGTCCCAACAGTCCGAGTCAGAATTTCATCAGGACCAGAATAGTGCAGATCATGCACAGGTGTACCGAGTTCGGCGCGCATCCGGGTTATGGCGATCGAAATCATGTAATAGATAACAAAAAATGCGAACATCACCAAAAGCTCAGCTCCGCCATAGTAGCAGAAAAGCACAAGGAATACCATTACAGCGATAAGACCCAGCGTTGCACCGCGATAGGACATCGCTTCTTGTGTTTCGCGCCCTGAAGCACTGACGACAGTATTGTCCCGTTCGGTTTTTACCCCCACAACGGTTTTCGCTACATGCAATAGATGTCTGCGACTCGCCCAAATCGCCAAAACGCACAGCGCGAGGTAACCACCCGCTGCTTGCTCATTCATGTACGGAAAGCGAGGCAGAGTGCGTAGACCAAGCGCAGCACCAAGCACACGCATAAACCGCCAATACCAGAAGAAAAACCAGCATGAAAACGAAAGGTCTAAAGGAATAAAGAAACCGAGCCCGATTGCAAACGGATACAGTGAAAACGGGATTCTGCCCATAGCATTCCACGGGCTCTCCGTAAAGATTTGAAAACTCCGCACACGGGTTCTGAATTCGGGTAAAATGGGATATAAAAAGTTGATTCCGTTCCAGAGGGTGAGCGCGCCAGCAATCCCAAAACCGAGCCACATTAATTTGTTCTGAAAAAGTCGATTTTGTGGTGTCTCTGTTAACTGGAGCGGGAGTTGAATTATCGGATAACTTAATTTTTCATGTTCAATCCATTGCTTTCGGACAATTATATTGATGCAGAGCATTCCGAAAATCAACACAGTAATAAAAGCAGTCCACCAAAGTACAGGTGTCGCCCATCCGAGCAATGTCTCAGCTGTATAGAGCGGCAACTCACCCTCATAATATCCACTTAAAAGTGACGGATCGCTGACAGTAAGCCACTCTGGAAGAAATGGCACGAACAACTGCTGCCACTCATTTTCTGGGGTAGCAAAGCGGAACGCATGCCCTAACATCGGCACCAAAATCTCAAGCATGTCGTGTCCAGTGATACCCGAAGCAATAGACAGCATCAGGTAAACAACCACCAATTCGCTCTGGACCAACGCCATATTCGGCGCAAAACGGCGCAATAATTGGTTCACACCGATAACCACGAATAGACTAAAAATTACGTTAAAAAACAGGGAGATCGTCACGGGGTGTCCCGAATACCGAATCACCTCCATCTCAATAACCCAATAGCAGTTAATCGGTATTAGGATAACAGCAATAAGAATAGATTTGAGTGTAACACCGTGGGCAGGGATTTGTGATGACGCTGACGATGCGGAAGTTTCAACTTCCATATAAAACATGACTCCAATGAACGCGTAATGATTTCTATTTATTCCGCGGGTGAACCGAGAGGTGAGTGATGCCTCTTAAAGTTACGCCTGACAGCACCCCAATGAATATTTTTATACAAATTTATCACAACGCCTATAAGATGTCAACCATTTAAAGCCCGAATCCGCTGATAAATCTGAAGTTCATGGTCAATCAAGACAGCGAAAGAAAATACACTTTATTTTAACAACTTTTCCGTGTTATAATAGAATATGTCATACGTGCTTGTAAATTGCGTTCTAATTGCAACTTACGGCAACAAATCAGGATGTAAACATGAAGCCATTCCGCTACATTAAAAGACGAATTGAGAGATTTTTTTATAACGCTTACCAGCGGCGTTTGGAATCCGAAGCAAATACGTGGACCATACCGCGTCATATCGGCGTAATCCTTGACGGAAACCGCCGCTATGCCAAAGCCAGTGGACTTGAAAATATTATCAAAGGACATCACGAAGGCGCAAACAAGTTAGAAGAGGTCCTCCATTGGTGCGATGAACTCGGAGTTGAGATTTTCTCAATATGGATTTTTTCGCTTGATAACTTCAAACGCGCAGCCCACGAAGTCGAAGGTATTCTTGAACTCATCGAAGGAAAGATGCGTGAACTAGCTACAATTGAAGGGCTCCATACGAACCAGATTAAGGTGCGCGCAATGGGGCAAATAGAACTGCTACCGCCCAGTCTTCAAGAAGCGATCCGGGAAGCAGAAGAAGCAACACAACATTATGAAAAATTTATCTTAAATGTCGCTGTCGCTTATGGAGGACGCGAAGAAATCATTGAGGCTTTTCGGGGACACCTCAAAGCCGAAAGTGACAGTGGTAAATCGGTTCGCCAAATTTCAGATGAACTCACTGTGGACAAGATTACACCATACCTATACACCTCAAACCTCCCGGATCCAGAGTTAATCATTCGCACCAGCGGAGAGGTCCGGTTATCAGGATTCTTACTTTGGCAGAGTGTTTACTCAGAATTCTATTTCTGTGACACGTATTGGCCCTCGTTCCGAAAAATTGATTTCCTCCGTGCCTTGCGCGCCTACAGCCAACGCAAACGCCGATTTGGAAAATAAAGGAAATATCATGGAAAACGTTACGGAAAATCAGCGGAAAAAGTGGCAGTGTTTTACGGTCTTGCTACTTCTTGTATGCTTAGGAAGAGTTGTGGTAGACGCTCAGACCTCAGAGCAGGTCGCGCAAAACGGCTTGCGATCTACAGTTATCTTGAAAATGCAACCTACTGCTACCAATAACTCCCAAGGCAGTGGATTCTTCGTTGGAGATGGATTGATTGTAACGAACTATCATGTTATTGAAGGTGCTACAAAAGGCACTGCGAAGCTGGTGGGAACAGAACAAGCGTCCGATATTGAGGGCTATATTGCAATTGACAAAGATCGTGATCTTGCCATACTAAAAGTAGCAAACCTCTATGCGCCACTACTTCCACTTGGCGATAGCGATATTGTTCAGGTTGGCGAAGTTGTCTATGCTGTTGGTAATCCGCGCGGATTAGAAGGCACGTTCTCGGACGGTATCATCAGTAACATCCAACCTGATGGCAACTCAGGCATACGCGGCGAGGTCATCCAAATGACAGCCCCCATTTCTCAAGGCAGCAGTGGCGGTGCAGTGCTAAACAGTAATGGTGAAGTGATAGGGATCGCTGCGAGTATCCGAAAGGACGGACAAAACCTGAATTTCGCCATCCCTGTAAACTACCTCAAGGCACTGCTGGATCGCGCGGGTCCGGTACAACCCCTTGTAGCAGCTCCTTCAGCTCCTCGAAAAAACGCGCTCTCAAACATCTTAAACCTAATTATCCTCAGCATCACTGTATTCGGTGTAGTCCACTTTTTGCCGACCGTCAAAGTCAACGGTTGGATCACAGCAGTGGGGGTCGCAGTCGGATTTGGAGTTATCAAAGTCGTGGGCATAGGAATTATGACAAACCCAGCATTACCGAAAGGGGTAGAAATCTTCCTCACAGCCCCACCACCTAATGATATTGTTCACGCCTTAAATTGCGCGAATTGCTTCCCTAAATTACTCGTTTATATGATGAAACTACCGGCTTACATCACCATCACTGCTTTTCTACTCGGAATTGCCAATAAGGCTGTTCCCAGATTTGAACTTAACGGTTTTTTCAATACATACCTCGTAGCACTGTTAATTATTGTTATTGAAAGTGTTTTACATTCATTTATTCCTATTCTTTAGGCACACACGTGAGAAGGAGCGGATACATGCGATTTGGGATCTGTACCAGTTTAGAAAATGTCAACCGGCTGGCAGAAGTTGGGTATGATTACATCGAATTAGGGGTACGCGCTGCGTTGATACCTGAGTCAGACGAAGCCGAATTTCAGAAAATTCGAGAGCAGGTGGCGAACGCCCCTTTAAAACCGGAGTCCTACTCAGGCTTTATCCCTGGCGATCTACGCGTGGTAGGCGATACTGTGGATTTTCCACGTTTGTCTCGTTATGTGGAGACTGCATGCCGCAGAGCCAATCAAATTGGCGGTGAAGTGATCGTTTATGGGAGTAGTGGTTCTCGAAGTATAGCGGAAGGCTATTCACGCGAACGCGCATTGGCACAGATCGCCGAATTTCTTGATATGGCTGCAGACCACGCCGAAGCACACAACATGATTATTGTCATTGAACCGATTTGCTGGCGAGAAGGTAATATCCTCCGAACTGTTGCAGATGGCGTTGCGATGGCAAAACGGGTGAATCGTCCGGGCATCAAAGCATTAGCAGATCTCTATCATATCTGGCAGGAAGAAGAACCGATGCAAAATACCATCGACGCTGCTGAGTGGCTCGCGCATGTTCACATCGCGGAACCTGTTAAACGCTCTTACCCGGGAAACGACGATTTTGATTTTACAGATTTTTTCACCGCGCTCCAAAAAGCGGGCTATAACGGTCGCGTCTCGTGCGAGTGCAAGTTTGACAACTTTGATGAAAATATTGAGGTCGCTTTGAAAACGATGAAGGCTTACATCTGATCAACTCTTGGAGGTGGTGTTTATCCTCACACATGAACAAGGTAGAGTCATCCGGGCGCGAACGGGGTTTTATGACGTTCAGCACGATGAAATTATCCTGCGATGTACACTCCGCGGCACCCTCAAACGGAAACACCGTTCTAAAACAGGACGCAGAATATATGCTGATCCGGTTGCTGTCGGTGACCAAGTTATCTTCACACAACTTGATGCAGAGGAAGGTGTAGTAGAGGATATTCTGCCCCGTAAGACGAAGTTCTCACGGCAATACGCAGGAAAGCACGGCGACGTTGAACAGGTTATCGTTGCTAATGCAGATCAGATCGTAGCTGTCGTGGCTACAGTCATGCCACCTCTTAATTTTCGGACGCTGGACAGGTTTCTAATCTTAGCTGAGGCAGGTGACATGGACGCAGTGATATGCCTCAATAAGATGGATTTAGTTGACGCAACCCAACTGGAGGAACTTACGGAGACTTTTACTAATTACGAGAAGTTGGGCTATCAAGTGCTCTATACCAGTATCCATAAGCCCGAAAGCTTAGACGCGCTTCGACATGCCTTAAAGGACAAATTCAGTGTTATCATCGGTGCCTCCGGGGTAGGAAAGTCCAGCCTGCTGAACGCGATCCAACCGAATTTAGGCTTGCGAACTGGTGAGGTCGGCATCAAAACACAAAAGGGGCGGCATACAACGACGCTCGTTGAACTCTTTCCACTGGAAATTGGCGGCGAAGTCGCGGACACACCCGGTATCCGAGAGGTAGGCTTGTGGGGTGTTGACACTGAGAACTTAGAATACTATTTTCCAGAAATGGAACCCTACCTCGGCACCTGCAAATACAGCGATTGTGCCCATGTTGTGGAACCCGATTGTGCTATTCAGGACGCTGTTGAGGCAGGCGAGATACATGCAGAAAGGTATCGGAGTTATGTGGTGCTACGAACAGATGAAGCGGCAGAATTCTAATTTCAGAGACGTGGGAAATGTTTACGCGCGTAGTCTAATCGCTCTGGCACCCCGATATCGATCCAACTTGCATCCGTTTGCAACGCATAAAGATTGGAAACGGACGGAAAAACGTCTCGTTCCATAGAGAAATTTTCTTGTCCCTCTGGAAACGCGTCGGCAATTGTTTCATTGAAGAGATACACCCCACCATTGATGTATCCTGCACGGTAGGTTGACTGTTTCTCACGAAATGCCTGAATCTTTCCATCACCATCAGATACAATTTCGCCGTAGGGACGGATGTCCGGCACATGCACACTCAGAAGCACGCCTACCATGTCTTCATCAAACCGAGCTAACATCTCTCGGAGCGAAAAGTCCGCAAGTAGGATATCGCCGTTCAGCACAAAAAAGGTCGACGTATTAATCTGTTTCATCGCGTTTTGAATTGCGCCACCAGTACCGAGCCTCTTCTCCTCTTTGGCGTAGCCGATGCGTACCCCCGCGTAATTGTCACCCACCCGCTCATAAAGCACATCGTGCAGGTGCCCTGATGCGAGGATAACCTCAGTAACCCCCGCATCCATCAACAACTGGACCTGCCACTCCAACACCGTTTTCCCAGCGATCTCCAGCAAAACCTTAGGAACCGTTTTCGCTGCCTCACCGAGCCGAGTCGCAAGACCGCCGCACAAAATAATGGCTTGCATCGTTACCATTCCTTAGGTTATAGTCCGAACTTTGAATTTTTAATAACTATGGGCGAGGCAGTGATTCCTCGCATCACAGAAACAAATAGATACCTATTCCGACCTATGCATTGCTTTACCGCGCGGATTTTCAAAAGCATCTACCCACATATCACACCACGCTTGGTGTTCAGCCAAGACGGTTTCAGGGTTTTTTCGGCTTCGTACGATGAAGTCAGGATGTGCCGTTCGTCCTGTGTGATGCCCTGTGGTCTGATAGCGCAAATCCAACGACCAGCGACACCGATCGGATGTGTTCGGCTCCGAACGATGCGGTGTAAAACGGCTCAATAAAATAAGGTCGCCTCGGTAACATTCGAGCATGAACGGTTCAACATCCGGCATCAACTCCGGTTTGATCATTGTCCCACCCTCTTTCTGATGGGTCAGATAACCCTTCTCTTCAGTAATACCCGGTAATGCCTGCAGACATCCCATCTCTATTGTGCTATCACCCAACGGCAGCCAACACGTGACGATAGCGGACCCTTCCGCCTCCGGCATCATGACCCCAGCATCCTGATGCCACGGCACACCACCTGCCCAACTCGCGTTCCCATCAACAACCGGCGGCTTCGCACGTAAATGTTGAATCGGGTTACAGGTAATCTCTGGTCCAACAATCCCTTCAATAACATCTAAAAGGTTATCGTTCTTCAGGAATTCAAAGATGGCTTTGCCGCGGTAGTTCATAATATCCAACCCACTTACCATCTCGCCGGACTGCGCAAGTAACTTTCCAAACCGTCTGTCGAAGGGTTCATCTTCGTACAGATTTTCGATTTTACCCTCCTGTTTTAAGGCGAGGGCGCGTTCCGAAATCCAATCCGAAATCTCGTCAATCACCGGTTGGAGGTCTTCATCCGTCAGGGCATTTTTGACTATCAGCACGCCTTGTGTCCGATAGGTTTCACACTGCTCTTGCGTGAGTCTCATAAAGAAAATTTCTCCCTTTCAATGAAACTTGCTATAAAAAATTGTGTAAATATGATACCATATTGGAAAAAATTCAACAAGGAGCATTACGCATGAAAGGCAAACGGATTGTGATGCCAGCGAAACGCTCGGCAACACTGGAAGATTTTGAACTCGACGAAACGCTCACGCCAAATCAAGTCTTACTGAAAACACATTATAGTTTGATTAGTCCCGGCACCGAAGGCGCAGGATATACTGGACTTGAGAGTGGCACACGGTTTCCGCACGGCTCCGGCTATACGGCGATCGGTGAAGTGCTCAAAGTCGGTGAAAACGTAACGAAATGTGTCGCAGGTGATCTCGCCTTCTATTATGGCCCACATGCCTCTATTGCCAAAACAGAGGCTGTGCTTTTGGCGTTCAAACCCCCTTTAGATATAGATGAGAAACTGGTTCCGTTCGTCCGAATGGCAACAGTTGCGATGACCTCCCTGCGCGTGTCATCTGCTGAATTCGGGGATACTGTTGCGATTATCGGCTTAGGACTGGTAGGTAACTCCGCGTCGCAACTCTTCAATTTGGCGGGCATGAAGGTCATCAGCATTGAGCGAGTGCCGCGCCGTCTTGAAATCGCGCAGCAGTGTGGTATCCAACATCTCATTAATCCTGACGAAGAAGATGTGCTGGAACGCGTGATTGCGCTGACCAACGGCGAAAAAACGGCAGTCACCGTCGAAGCGATTGGAAACCCACGGCTCGTAGAAACAGCGTATCAATTGACCGGCAGAAAGGGTGAAGTTATCTTACTCGGTTCACCGCGTGGTGAATACATCACAGATGCAACACCGATCCTGAACTATAGCCATAGCATCGGGTTGGGGGCGATTACACTCAGAAGCGCGCATGAGTGGGTCTATCCGACGATGCATTCCGGCGAATCGAAGCACTCGCTTGAACGGAATTCGCGCTTGGTGTATTCACTGATGTGTGAAGGCAAGTTCAAGGTAGAAGAGTTGCTGACGCACGTCATTGACCCAGCAGAAGCACAATCCGCTTATGATGGGTTGACAGATCGGAAAGATGAATACTTAGGGGTGATCATGGATTGGACTTAGTGCTTTGACAGGATTATTGAAACACTACTAAAATCCGCATAACGCGCTTGCCGGGAAATGTCTGCATAGTTAATTGTCTGAACCAAGATTTACAGGATTCAAGGATTTTCAGGATTATCTGTCTTGCTTTGTCCGCTCGTATTCCCTGATTTTCGCCCACCACTAACCATAGGTGTCAATTTTATAACAGGACTTACGCAGCTTCCTTTGCTGGCGAGGTTACAAATCTCGCCAGTGGTGTGTAGTAGTGGCGACTCGTAGGAAAATTGCGTAAGTCCTATTTTTTAGAAAAAACGCATCATAGCATCGTAGGTGTTTTTGCTAGTAGTCTGTCACATCTAAAGTGAAGGGTATAAAATATTTATTTTACAGATTGATTCCGATATACACACGCCTCTTCTGGTAGGAGCGAGCTGCGCTCGCGATCTTTTTACCCTTCAAACTTGGAGTGACAGAACACTAGGGTGTTTCCGTCAGGTTGAGCGGAACTGAGAAAAGCGATACGGACACCCCAAGCACATTTCACCACTCTACACGGTTCTATCAATCAAGGTTATAGCGAAACCCAACGGAAACCTACCGCCATATTTCCAGCATTTCGCGCAAAGAGCGTTGGGTTTCACTGGGTTGCTGTATGCATACACGAGTATGTTAGGTCTGATGCATTTTGGGATACAGACGTTTGATTTCAACACCGTTCTACCCAACCGACAGAAACCCGACGAAAACCCTAAATTGACGCTTATGATTTTCGCCCACCACTGACTTCAGAGGTGAAGGACTCTCAGAGTCTACACCACTTTCCTTTCCGGATTTTATCAGAGCACTTCATTATCCCTTTTCACTCTCCATCGGGTTTCGTTATCTCAACACGGGCACCCTTACTGACAGAGCCATTCAGTTCTCCCATAGGACAACACTCCGATTCCTGACTCCCTCTTCTGTAGAAGCACTCTCCTGATCGCGACACCCAATACTCTCACTTATTGACGAAAACCCTGAAAGCCTTTCCACAATTTCAAGCAATTTTGCCAACTTTTAGATAAAAATTCAGATTTTTTCTTTTTTTATGACAATTATGTGCGATTTTGCACGTTTTTTGCCAAAAAAAGTGGTCTTTAAGGAGTATGACAATATGAGTTTGACTTAAGCACGAAAGTTGAGTTGAACGGAATATGAAATATCAGAGATACTTGACGCAAAAATATTCAAATGTTGAAAAACACATTTTTTTCAACACAAAGTGACCGTTTTGCCCTACTTGTACGCCTTATATAATGGGTGCTTCAAAGGGCATTGCGGAAAGGATGTAGCATTGCCAGATAAAGATAAAGACAGTGGTGATCAAGCATTGATGGCACTCATTGATGAACATGAACCACTGCTAAGAAGCATCATTCAGTTGGAAGTTCACAACTCGGTTGACACTGACGATGTTTTTCAAGAAACAGTCCTTGCAATTCTTGAACACTTTCAGGCGGGAAAAACCGTGGAAAATCCAAAGGCGTGGATGGTACAGATTGCCAAAAACAGATGTGTTGACTTTCATCGTCAACAGCGACGAGATAGAATCAGAGACTCGGATTTGGCAGCTTTTATCAGTTCGGCGGCTTTTGGTGGCGGTGTCAGTATCACCGATGACCAGCATCAGGCAATCGTTGTGAAAGAGATTCACAATGTGATTGCGAAGATGAAGCCCATTTATAGCGATGTGGGAAAATTGTATATCAAGGGGAACACCACCCGTAAGATTTCGGAGTTGTTAGAAATTCCGGAAGGGACAGCGAAATCCCGGCTTCGGAAGTTCCGGCAGTTGATACGGGAGTATCTGGAGAAGGATATACTCACGGAAAAGAAGAAGTCGTAATTGCGATTTTCGCACAGAGTGAATACCGAAGGAAAGGTATCTATTATTTTTAGGACTTACGCAAAATTCTTTCTTTCTTGAGTAATGGGAAGATTGCAGGATGGAAAGCGTGGAGACGTGTTCTTCTGTCCACCTTCCATCAGACAGGAACCAAAAGGCGGATGGAAGTAGATTTCTTCCATCCCTTAATAGGCGCATTGTGCGTAAGTCCTAACTTATATATGTGCATGGTGGCAAAACCGAAAAACGCCACCGCCATAGAAACAACCTACATATATCATCGGGGAATCGCGAATGAAGAATCATGGGAACACCATACCTCAAAAAGTAGACCTGCTGGAGGCTTTCACTCACTTGTATGTCAGTTTATCCAGAGTTGATACCCTTTGGATTCGTAGGTCCACAGGATTCGCCTTATTCCTCAAGTATTTTACGTCACAAGGCAGTCTCGGAGACTTTAATGTTCTCTCTTGCTACCTTCATGCTCGCGCACCCTCTGTTTTGTACGGAGGATTCGGTCGCGGGCTGTTTTTGTTGCAGTGGGATTTCCTCACTGCTCGGTCCCCTGTTCCGCGCACCGTGCGCGATAACCGGGTTGACAGATAAAACAGGTCAAGATTTATATGCTTGACATTTTTCGTAAATGTTGATATTTTACAAACACCCCTCGCGGGGAAAGGAAAAGATGATGATTAACGTTTTTTACAAAAACCGGAACACAATCGGACAGTTTATGGTTGCGCTGATATTCTTGGGCACATTCGGATTCTTGTTTACGTTCGATGGATTTGTCTCGGAGTCGCAGGCATCAGGCTGCTGTGGCAGTGGCGAGGCAGCGGTAACTTCTTTTGCAGCGGACAGCAGCGGGGATTTCGGGAGTGAAATACCGATGGATGCTCCAGCCACCGACGGGTGTTGTGGAGGAGAGGATAACACTATCCTCACAAGCGATAGCTCCGATTGTAACTGCCTTGGTCCTGATGGTCCGTGTTCTTGTGGTAGTAGTATTGCTTGTGGCGGCAGCGGATCGCGTGCTTGCCCATCAAGTAATCCGAACTGTTCTGTTGATACCGGAGTATGTGCTAACTATTGTAAGAGTTGGTGCGTGGAAGGAAATGGGAGTGTCCCTTGTCAGGGTAGTTGTGATCAATAACAACTTTCGACTCAAGAAAAGGGCGATTAGTCCTTTATAGTCAAACCCGTAATTACCTATACAGCGTCTTTTCACAGAAGGCAGCCCGTAGGGGCGAGGTTGCCTCGCCCGCTGGGGTAAAAGTGTATAAGTATTTTCGGAATCTACTATAAAAGGATTAGATGGCTAATCGCCTATTATCACCGAAAACGTTTACTTATTGCATTCGGGTAGGTATTCTGTAGGATTTTACGATGTCAAAGATTTCGGATGAAAAACTGATAATAGCTGCGGTGAAAGGCAATGACGAGGCGATAAAATTGCTAAAAAACCGGGCAAAATCGGGTATACAGGCCGCGCTTGAGAAGGAGGGCATGCAGGGTAGTGGAAACGACGTAAAAGTCTTAGAATCCCAAATATTGGAGAGAGTGTTTAATGCTTTGTCCGATTATACATTCCAATACCCTTTCCAAACATGGGTATACCGTATTGCTTCTAACATAGCTGCTCAGCAGAAAAAAAATAGAACAGTGCAGCGATCTGTCACGGAGGGCCGTGGTGAGAAATTGCCACCCAAAGCACTGACGATATTAAGCCACCCACCTATCCAAGACAAGGATCCACCGCCAATGACTATTGACCCAGAAATCCGTTCGCTTGTCGCCCTACTGAATCAATCGCCTGATATCCAAACCTTCTCTTCCTGCAGTGGACACCCAAAACAAGGGAAATGGAATCCCCATGGTGGATGGATTAGAATGATACCAACCGGTAATCCGTGTCGCACTTTGGAGTTCCTTGTTGGTTTACTGACGCTGTTGGATAATACCACCGTAATGAAACCAGGGAGCAATGGACACGAAGATGGCAATCCTTTGGTTGATACCATCCGCAAACGTTACGATCGAATAGATGCAAAGGAACTGTTCCGATCTAGTGTACCCATTGTCAATGTCGGTGTCTCCTTTGAAATCTTTGCTTGTCATCCGAAAGGAGCGCGACGTTTGCAGATATGGAAACAATTGATTGCGTCCATAAGAGATTTGATAACAGATACGGACGAACTCAATGCTGTAATTGACACACCGGAGGCAGCGGTGAAGTGTTTGCAACAAGCAGTACATCAGTTACCTTTTGTTTATAGTGTAAGGTTCGTTCCAAGCCGTGGAGGTTATCCTGGACTTCAATTTCAGACAAAAGCAGACCTTGCCTTATGTCAGTGGTGTTTAGATGTAGCGAATAGGATGGAGATATGCCTTCATAAAGCAGGATACTCGGGTGGGGAGGCAGAGCGGAATGCAGACTTTACCGCGAAGTGGACTTTCGCCTTACAACCTTTTCTAAACCTGGAGATGATACCGCTGCCACATCTAATAACAACGCCGTTAGAGCCACGCACCCGCGAAGACCATCTGAAAATTTGGCAGTTGATTGAGTTAGCGGTTGCCGAGCAACTTGGCTTAACGGAGACATAGGAAGGACTTTCTTTACACAATGAACTTTTACCAAAAAATCCTTTTATGTGCCATTGTGCTACTTGCCTGTTGGATACGCGTCCAAGGCGTATCCAGACTCCCTGATGGACAGTTTACCTCTAACGATGCCTATCTCTTCGCCTCACAGGCGCAAGAGATTACCGAACAGGGGACCCTCCCTGCTCGCGATATGCACCGTTGGCTGCCAGTTGGTAGAGATAACGGGCAGATATTTCCGCTCTACGCCTACACCATCGCCTACACCCACAAAGCCATCGGTTGGGTATCTCCGAAACTCACGCTTTATCACATTCAAGTCTATGCCGCTGCTATCTGTTTCACACTCGGACTCGGTGTGTTGTGTTTCTTTCTCGCCCGCGTCTACGGAGGCACCTTCGCCGCAATTGTTACGCTCCTTCTGGCAACACTGCCCGGGAGTATAGAACGCAGTGCGGCGGGTTTCGGCGACAGGGATGCATGGTGCTGGATGCTCGGTATATTTGCTGTTACCAGTTATCTCTATAAGGAAAGCATGGAGCCCGGGCGACGCAGATGGATTGCCACCGCGCTCGCTGGATCCACCGTTTTTTTGGGTGGGATGAGCTGGGAAGGCTTCGGGTTTTTCGTCCTGATGATTGTGGCAGTGGAACTCTGGAAATTTTGTAGCACAGACACAGAACAGCACCTCAAAGAATATCTCCTTTGGATGCTGATGTTCGTCCCGTGGCTCTATCTCATTAGTCCTGCCTATCGCAGCGGATACGGCTTTTCAACGCATGTTACCGCCCTGATGCTACTTCCACCGCTAACGGTCTTTGCACTGCGCGGATCAAAATTCCTACTCCTCAAGTACGTTGAGCAACTCCGTCCACATCCGCGAAAACTCGCGTGGGGACTAACGCTGCTCAGCATCGCCGCGGGAGTCGGCTATATCTTCATGCAAGCCGGCACCTTTGCCGAGACAGCGTACCCGTTCCGTGAAAGCCAACTCATGCAGAACATAGGCGAATTAGGCGACCCGAATTTCAGATATTGGGTAGGGCGATATGGTGCCGTATTTGTCTTAGGGAGTCTCGGCCTGGTCGCTGCCAGTCTTCACTTGTGGAAATGGAAGGGGCTCCCTCTGATAATCTCGCTTGCTCTGTTTGTTGGTACAACCTTTTTTCGCACACAGGTCAACGGATGGATAGGTGCGGACACATGCAATACGCTCTTTTTCATTTCGTTGGGGTTGACAGTCCTATCTTTGGCTGTTGCCTGCCTTCAAAAAGAAAAAGCAGAAAACGAACTGGTAACACTCGCGACGCTTGCATGGTTTCTCTTATGGGTAGGACTCGCGCGCGGTGGCAAACGTCACGACTTCTTCATCGGGTTGCCACTCGCTTACGGCACCGCGTGGCTCCTCTGGTTCTCCCCTGTGCACCTCATACAAAGACTCAAGGACGCAGAAATTCTTTATCCGCATGTTAAGGAAAAACGTGCAACTGCCATCTTTGCCGTCATCGTGTTGATACCCGTTCTTTTCTGGACACCGATCGGCGGACATGCACACAAATCCGTTTACGCTGCTGCCCGCATGCGGCCACCTATCCCAGGACAAAACAGCAGGTCAGAGGCGTTTAAATGGATGCACGAAACTCTACCCAAAGAATCCGTGATCGCAGCAAACTGGGACTATGGCACGCAACTTAACGTTCTCGGTGGTGTCAATACTGTTGTTGACTCCGACCATTTCCTTCCGCACTGGATATATCTCTATTACCGACACGTCTTCAGCGCACAAAACGCACGCGAAGCACTTGAATTTCTCAAAACGCACAAAGCCACGCATCTGATGCTAACAGAACGGGGTGTGACATCCCGCTCCCGAAACTATTCAAGTATGGGTAGCGATGAAAACAGTGATAGGCAGTTTGAACTCTATCAACTGACGCGAGCAGAGACACCAATCGGTGCACCCTACCGGATGCAACCGCGAGGGACAGGCACTCAGTTAGACTTCATTGAGATTGTCCGCTCTTCTCCTGACACGTTATCCATCACCGCGCACTTTAAAGACGAAAACGCGGCAGTCGCTGTAGGCGAACTGGGAGAAACCTTGGTGAGAGATATAACAGTAGAAAGAACTGTCAACACCCCAACCTCTCAAATTTCGGTGGATATTGAAAATGGCGGACTTGTTTTGGACCTTGATTCGGATATCCGACTTAGCAGAGCCTATTATATCCCACCGCTCGGTTGGAACAGCTTTGCTATCAAGTTGTTTTTGCGCGGTGAACACACGGACATCTTCGTGCCTGTTTACCCAACAGATGACAGTACCGCGAAAGACATCAAAGTCTGGGAGATTCGCTATCCGCCCGATATAGAGACAGATGAGAAATATCTGGTAACTGAACCGGCGGCAGCGGATAAAAACTGAGGATATCGTTGTTTCCTTCATTGAGACGCAGAGGCAATCAGTTTTCAGTCATCAGCAGCCATCGGTTATGGATTCGCCACACACGGTAGGTGCGGTTTTGATGAAATTTTAAAAATATTTCGGTAATTCTGTAAAGGACAATGCTCAACCGAGAAGTGTCTCTAATCCTGAAAATCCTTGAATCCTGCAAATCCTGATTCAGACAATTAACACCGAACATTACCGAATTAAATTCTGAATCTTCATCAAACCCCGCCAACCAAGGCGGTGGAGAACGGATGTTCTTCGTGAAATGTCTATATTTCAGATTTTACTATAACCGAAATCAATCCTGCCACCGATCCTGGAATTGGGACACCATTGCCTCAGGGGCACCATTCTGTGCTAAGAACTCTAAAAATGCTTGGTAGAGTCGGCGTGCCTCCGATGTATCCGATTCAAACTTATTATTCATCTGCTCCGGATCAGAGGGTAAATGGAATAATTGCTTCGGGGCACCGCGATTCTCTAAAAGCAGAGACCAAGTGCCGTCTGTGATACTGCCATGTGGACTTCCGCCATCAGGACTCCATCCGCCGACCCAAGCACCGTGCGTAATCGCATATTCGCGTCCAGTGTCGGTATCCCCCATGATAGCGGGAAGGAGACTGTTGCCTTCTACTTGTGCGCCGCGCTCTGCATCGAACAGATCAATAACAGTGGCAGGAATATCGACGATACTCGCAAGTGCATCCGTCCGGCGTGGCGTTGCATCAGGATGATAGACCATCAATGGAATATGAACAATCTCTTCATACATGCTCAGATTCTTAGCGAGCAATCCGTGTTCACCCAATAGGAAGCCGTGATCTGCCATGAAAATCACCATCGTGTTTTCCATCAACCCCATATAGTCAATTTTCCGTAAAAGCTGCCCGATCCAATTGTCAACCAGTGATGCCTCTGCCCGGTAGAGTGCATTGAGACGTTCCGTCTCACGTTCATTCATTGGATTAGGACCGTAAGGCGGATAAATTGGTTCGGGTCCGTCGTAATCGCTTGCATCGAAACGCTTTAGGTACCATTCTGGGGCATCCCATGGTTCGTGTGGATCGAAGGTATCTACCATCAAGTAAAAGTTTTCGTGCTGGTAGTTCCGCTCCAGCCAATCGCAAGCCGTTTGCATCGTCTGCGCAGCGAAAGTATCTGCCTCCGTTTGCCGAAAGTCGGTATTTCTAATGTGGTTGCCAAGTCCAAGGGGCAATTTATTCGGATGTGTCCGTGTATATTCGCGATACCGTAATGAATCCTGCGATTCATAGTCGTACGGATGCGTCTCTAAGCAGTCGCCTTCCTGTCCGCGAATCCATTTCCATCCAGTGAACCCACGATTGTAAAAGAAACCGTTGTTGATATGGTGTGGCGTATCCGCAATCATCATGCTAACAACGCCAGCCTTCGCTAAATCATTCGCGATGACCGGTACATCTCGTTTGAGCGGTTCCCACCCGCGTCGACAGATGCCGACTTGCCCTGTCACCAAATCCCCTCGGATCGGCACAGTCGGGTAACTACAGACGTATGCTTTGTCAAAAACGACACACTTCTCCGCGAAGGCGTTTAGGGACGGCGTGTATCCCTTACCACCATAAATAGCGAGGTTATCGCGTCGAAACGTATCTGAAATAATGTGGATTATGTTCATATTAATTTCTCCATTGGTAAGGACAATATGGGTAGGAAAACTGAGGCAAGAGATCCGCTCAGCTACAACTCATGTCTATCTATATTATACACCGTCTTCAGTTTCTGGTGAAGTCTTTTCACGGGCCGCCATCTGTACCACAGCCGGTAACAACCCATAAATCCCCCAAAAAGGAATGCCGATGGCATCACCGTTCAAAAGATTGTTCACTGTAAAATGCACCATCAACGAAATCTCCGCTGCCATTAATCCAATGACAACAGAACGGTAAAAGCCGTCATCTATCGTCTTGAGTGCTCGAAAGCCATAACGTAAGAAGGCGATATTCAGCCATACCCATACACCTAATCCAACGATCCCCAATTCCGCTATAACTTGAAGGTATTCGCTATGTGCGCCGAGTTGATACTGCGCCGTGTAACTCCCAACAAGTGCCACATCTTCCTCATAAAGCATCGCGAACGCACCATAACCTTTACCCAAAATCGGACTTTCAAGGAACATCACAACCGCCTGTCCCCATCGTAGGAGGCGCGCCCGGTTTGAAGCATAGCTGACATCCACTGCGGACGAAACCCGCTCAATAATAATGCTGTAGACACCCGGCAAATTCAGACATACCAGTAAGATGAGACATGCAGCACCTATAAACAGAATCTTTTTATGTGTAACCCCTCTTCCCAGTTGTAGCAGCATCAAACCGACCGCGACAATGACGGAGAGCCAGACACCACGCGAAAAGCACATCAGAAGCCCCACGCTGAAACAGACGAACCACGCTGTCCATAACACTCGGTCATAAGTGCTGTTGTCAAACAGGAGGCGGCTGAGGCAAATTAGAAAGAATATTGCAGTGAAGGCACCGTAAACGGAGTAATTCGTAAACGGCGCGCTCCGATAGGCACTTGTCCACTGCCACGCGTCAATGTGATAAATCAGGACAATAACTGTCCAGATAACAGCGACGGCGGCGGAAGGAAAGATGGCAATAAACAATCGTTTCAAAGTGGCTCTGTTTTGGGTAACAGCATACACGATTACACTGAACAGCATGTACACTGTCGCACGCAGCGCGCCTTTGAATGTGCCGAACAGATCAGGTGTATTGATTGCTGAAAGGAAGGTAACGAGGATATAGGCGCAGAGCGGGACTAAGAACGGAAAGGTATTTTCTGGTTTCTCTTTCTGGAGTGCCCGATCAGCTATTTTTTTCACACAATAAACAGCGGCCAACATACCTAATAGCGGTTCTGTCGGTGTTTGAATTTCAAAGCGACCGGGGAGAATGTAACGGAATGAAAATGGCAGGGCTATTAACAGCAGATAGACAGCGAGTTCCATGCCGAGGAAAACGAAAGCAGCGGTTGCCGCCAGCAAGCAGAGGAGCGGGAGCGGGGTATCCGAGTAGCCGCCGATAATACCACCGACCACAAGACAGAGAACAAAAGGAAGGATTCGCTTGCCATGCTTTAAAAACATCCGTGGATTGGTATCGACTATTTCCTAAAATTCCATTTTGACACCTAACCCGATTGCAGTGCCATCTAAAATCAGGTCGATCGGTATCGTGCCTGTCGTTTTGACTGTTTTGAGTATCCGTTTCAACTCAATGTTAAGCGCAAGGTTATATTCCCACTGAAGCAGTTCTGCACCGATGAGAACATATCCAGTTGGACCGGAAGAGCTGCCATCAAAACTGATGCCTTGCTGTTCAATCAGATCCACTGCACTGCCACTAAAACTCGCCCCCAAAAAACCGATGCCTCCACCTACATAGATTGGGAAAAATTCGGACAGCAGCACGGGGCGGTAGATGAGTTGGTACGAAACAGGAATGAGTGTGGCAGAGAGGTTCGCCGAGGTAGGCGGTGGAATATCAAGTTCCATCTGCCAATAGCCGAACTCGAAACGTGAATCTAACTCCGGTGTATGTTCAAATACAACCGAAAACATAGGCAACAATGCACTCGGAACGCTTGATACACCGACACTCTGGAGAATGTCAGTCAAGCCGCCTAACTCCGGTTTATATGAAAACAGGGAAAGTTGAAACAAGGGAGCATCAAGATGTTCTCCCAAAAAATCTCGGACGGGTGACGGGCGCAGGGGTGGGGTATCAACAGCATCCGCCGGTGTTAGACAGGGCATCAGGATCAGCAACATGAAACATACAAATACCAGACGCATAGAAATAAAATCCTTATCTAACGAGTGCTGTAGGACAGTGATATGACAACGATGGGCGGGCAAGGGACCCGCCCCTACGTTGATATGAAACAGTTAAGGCTACATCATTGCGCCCGCGGGGAGCAGAATGACTTCAACCCTGCGATTCATAGTTCTGCCAGCGGCAGTGTTTTGCGAGGCGATCGGTTTGGTGTGTGCCATGCCAACTGCCTCAATTCTCCCGGCATCAATCCCTTTGGATTTCAGGTATTTTACCGCTGAATTGGCGCGTGACTGTGAGAGGTCCCAGTTGCTTCTATGACTTCCGCGTAGCACCGGCGTGCCATCAGCATGTCCAACCACCACAATTTTGGCATCCGATGCCATGAGTTGATCGGCAACACCGTCAAGCATCTCTTTCGCCTTGCTGGATAGAGCGGTCTGTCCACTGCCGAAATTGACGGTAGTCACCAGCATCGGTTTTTCGGAAGCCTTCATATCCACCATTAAGACATCTTTCTTCAAAGCCATCACATCAGATTGAAGCTGCTTAATCGCTGCGTCTTGCGCTTTGTCGGACTTCTCATCCGCCATGTTCTGTTCCTGCATTTTGGCATCTATGCCTTTCACAGCGTCCATCGCTTCTTTGCCTTGCATGTCAATGGACTTTGTGAGGTCGGCGCGAAGTTGTGCGTCCTGTTCTTTGGATCTTTGCGCTGCAGCAGCAATTGTGTCGGCATCACCCTGTTGAGAAGCGGCAATTGCCTCTTCTTTCGCTTTGGAGATAGCCTCTGTCGTATCTTTACTATGCTGATCGACTTTGCCATCTAACATCGTGATTTTACTTGACATGTCAGCGTCAGCTTGTGCCATTTGCGAGACATGTTCATTCTTCCACATTTCAAACTCTTCTTGGTTCAACTTGCTGCAGCTACTAACAACAAGCGCGACCCCCAGAAGAGCAATAATTGTGAAAGCGGTTCTACTTAACATGGATTCCTCCTAATTTTTTACGACAATTTTGAGCGTTACTTGCGAACCGACATTAAAAAAATGTCAATTTTTAAGTTACGCCAAAATAATATACTCTATTTTCCTCGGGATTTTTCTCAAATCCCGTTTTGAGCGTATGTATGCAAACGGAATAATTACTTTCCCGCGCACAGACAACTGTTTTCAATGCCCGAAACTGCATCGCGAACTCGCAAAATATGGAAAACCCGCAAGCAATTTATTCACACAGGTGCTTTAGTATAAATTATAGCACTTTTCCCCAAAAAAAGTCAAAAGTTTTTTCACGCCTGCCAGAACGACAGAATTGGATTTCAAAACACCCTTGATTTTTGATGCCAGATAAGATAGAATTTAGTATCCGTGCTTCTTGAAAATCGACACCGGTAGGAGTGCTTTGCAAGTGTCGCGAGACTAATATTATTACAAACCAAGGGCTACTGACAATATGGGACAAATAAGCATTATCTTAATCGCAGGATTACTCTTTCTTTTTTCCTTTGAACCGTCGCAAACAAACATAAACATCAGCGATATGCAGGTGGTGCTTTGGACAATTGTATTGACAGGTTTCCCGGTGCTCATTACGTGTTTCGTGACATCGTACGTGGCACGAACCTTTCCTGCGGACAAAGAAGAGAACCTACCGAAACATTATCGCCTACGACGCTTCATGATCGTTTTTGAGTGTATTAGTTTAGCGGCGTATCTGTGTAATCTATACCTACTGAATTTGCCTGTCCTGATTAACAAACACCTCGCCTTCTTCCCAATGAAAAACCTACGCCAAATATTCACGTTGCTTCCGCTTCTGATCGGTCTCATCTGTATCCGGCTTGCGTTCTATCAAGTGAATCGGCTCCAACAAGGACACTACCGCGAGGTCGCCACGCTTCAGTTCAAGTTTCTGCTCTTCCCCCTGCTCCCGATGTTTGTCTATCTCGCCATAATAGATGCTGTGTACTGCCTCCCCTATTCAGTGCAGATGTTCATCTTAGAGCACCCTTATGTTCTAATAGGGTTGATTCTACCCGTGATTGCATCCGCTTTTATCTTTGCACCATTACTCATGCAGTTTCTATGGAAAACAGAACCATTGGCGGTAGGTTCAGCATTGAAGGGAAAATTAGATCTGTTGACAAAACAGAGTGGCATAAAATACCGGGATATTGTGGTGTGGCAGACAGGTTCACTATTAATAGCAAACGCTGCAGTCGCGGGGACCTTTCCGTGGAACCGTAGAATCTTCTTGACAGACGCGCTCCTCGAATACTTTACAGATGAAGAGATCGAAACCGTTGTGGCCCACGAACTTGGACATATCCGCTACAGACACATTCCGACATACATGCTGTTTTCGATCTTCTATCTATTGAGTTATCTATTTTTCTTTGTGCTTGTTGAAGAACCGTTGGTAGCACATTTCGGAGAATCACAAATCCTGTCAACGTTATGTTCGCTAACTTTTCTAATCGTCTATTTCGTGTTCATCTTCCGGTATTTGTCAAGACGTTGTGAACATCAGGCGGACCTATATGCAGCTGCGCTCACGGAGAAACCAGAAGCATTCAAAAATGCCCTGATGAAACTTGCCGTGCTGAATTCGGTGCCAAAATCAATTCGGCGGTTCTTTGAAATGTTCAACACACACCCATCTATCCACCGACGGATTGATTTTATCAACCAGTGGATAGAACAGAATTCCGCCATTCAACGTTATAAAAGTTATCTGCTTGAAGTCAAAATCTTAATCGCATTGCTTCCGATCTTTGGCATCCTCGCGTTGCTGTTGCTCCGTTAGGCGCCAAAACGGATACCAAATCAGGTGAAGCTTTAGCGATCCGCAATCGCCTCAATCAGAAGTCTGCTCTTCCGTATCCGCAGTAAAGGGTATCTCGTCCGGTTCAGTATCCTCTTCAATCGCAAATTGGAGTCGCTCCACCATCCGGTGTAATGGCAATTCATACTTTTCTTGAAGGCGACGCTTTTCATCAGCGATGTGGAACGCAACGAGCAACGGAACCCTCGCTTCGTCAAAACCTTTCCTGAGATAGGATTCAACTAAACTTTTGACATAGTCAACAAGTTCGGCAATGGCTTCCGAAGTTAATTCCTCAGTCGGTTTGATAGTATAAGGTGTTCCGAGTATAACGAATCGAATCGGCTTATTAAGATCGTGTTCTTGCTGTTCCATTATGTCGTTATTGACCCCTTTCGTATTTTTGGGAGACTGTATGAGATTGTAAGATTGCTCTACAACGCTATATAGAGAGTGCCCGGTGCATTGTCTCCGTACACGGGGCAACACCCGTCCATTTCTCAAAAGCGATAGCTCCCTGATGCACTAACATACCGATGCCACCCAGAGTTTCGCAGGCGCGCGCAGCGGCGGCTCGCATGAGGGGTGTCACCGGAGGCGTATACACGATGTCGTAAACGATAGTAGTCGGTTGAAGCCAATCGGCAGAAATTAACGGCGGATGTGTCGCATCCATGCTTGCCGTCGCAGTATTGATGAGGAGCATGCTCTGACGGATAGCAACAGGCAATCGAGCATCCGCAAGCCCCAACCCCTGCATGGAAATACCCGTTTTTTGATCCATCTCCTCAGCTAAGGAGACAGCTTTCTCCACTGTGCGGTTAGCGATCGTAATCGAAGCCACACCCGCGAGCGCCAATGCAACGACCACTGCCCTCGCAGCACCTCCTGCCCCTAAGACGGCGACATTTTTACCTACCGGCACAGACATGTTTCTGTTTTCCTCTAAGGCTCTCAAAACACCCGGAGCATCTGTATTATCGCCATGTATCCCTTCATCAGTAAAGGTGAGTGTATTTACTGCCCCGATGAGTTCTGCCTCCCGTGAAATTGATGTAAGATATGAGATAACTGCCTGTTTATGCGGAAGTGTCACGTTAATGCCAACCACGTTGATTGCTGTAAACCCCGCGATTGCATCTGCCAAATCAGCGGGGCGGACATGAAAAGGGACGTATACATAATCAAGCCCTGCTTTGGCAAAGGCAGCATTGTGCATTTGAGGCGACCGACTGTGTTCAACAGGGTCACCAATAACACCGACGATGCGAGTATGTCCTGTCAGTAGGTGTTGATTGTACATTGTTTAATGGCTCTCGGCTCTCGGTATCCAGTTGTCAACGCCAAACCCGCGTGCGAGAAGAAATTAACGTTGTCTACGGTATCAAGTAGCCATCTTGCCGACCGCTGATTGCTGACTGCTGACAGCCAATTGCTATTTCTCAAGCAGCTCTTCAACTGTCTGTTTCGCCGCTTCCATCTTCGGATAGCGAATTTCTCGATAGCCACGGACCTCCTCCACACATTCTAAAGCGCGGAGATACTTATCGTACGCCTCCGCATCGGTCGGAGCGAACGTGTCAATCACACGGGAAATATACCACTCTCGGAACGCCGTCTCTTTCGCATGCCATTCAGGTAACAAACGTCTCAGAAACTTCATCCGTTTCATAAGGCTTAACTGCCAATTACGCGTATCGATATCCGCCTCAAACTCAAATCCCATCACAGTGAAATGAGGTCGATTGAGATGGGTGTATGTAATCCTGTCCCCATTTTTCGGATCAACCTTATATAATTCCTTGTCACGTTCCAATTTCTCTTCGCTCGTCAGTAGGTGTGCAACGTAGACTTCATCCTTAATCAGCATCACTTTATGAAGATATCTGATAGCGGCTTTTGTCGCACGATAGCCGTACGCTTCTGAATCGCCCGCATAAATCTGTTTTATTTTTTCAACATATATCCGCGCGTACTTAAGATCCTCAAACTGAACAAGATCGTAGACGTAGAGTGCCAGGAGTCGATGCGTGTTGTCCGAGCCGATGTTTAGCGTCTCCACGGCACTTTCGACGAGTGTCACATATTCTTGTGCCAAACGCTTTCCGCCGCGTTTTCTCTCCAAAATCTGTCGTTTGGCAGAAAGCATTTCGGTATAGCTCGACTGGCGAGGCACCTCATCTACGAGTTGTTGGGAGTCAAGCGCGAGCCGCCGTCCAATATTGAATGCTTTCATATTGGTATCCAAATCGGCATGCGGCACCATCTGCTTGAGTGCCAATTGGAGTGGTTCCAGTTCAAGAGGTATCAATCGCCGTTGGAAGGCAGTACCCAGGAGCATCATGTTTGCATACAACTTGTTGCCGAACAACTGCTCAGAGACGGTAAACAGATCAATGCCGAAATACGCGTCGGATTTGGTATGCGTCTGAAGTGTCTCTTCCAATGTGTCTGGATCAAAATCGTCCTTGCCGATGAGAGTCGTTATTGTCTCGGTTTTTGCAGTATTGACCACAGCAGCCGTACGATCAGGTGATGCGACACGGAAAAGTGACTGCGGTGTGATGCCACGAACAGCCTCTAAAATGTCAAGTCCTAACAGAAGATCCGCTTTGCCATACGGGATTATCGGAGAAGCGTGAACGCCGGGTTGCATATATGCGATGTGTGTATAAACCCCGCCGTTGCGAATTGCCAACCCTTTCCTATCACAGAACGTCACATCGTAGCCTTGAAGATACCCCGCAACGACAAGCACCTTGGAAATAGTCCCGATGCCCATACCACCGACCCCCGCAGCGTACGTGTTCCAATTCCGCTCAAACGTCAGTGGTAGTGGCGGTGGTAAGGGTTCATCACGCAAAAGGTCCCGGTAAACGGAAGCGACTGCCTGCTCTTGAGGTGAACGTTTGCGTGTGACGATAACTTCTTCAAAAGCTGGGCACGCGTATTTAATCCGCGCACACGCACCATCAGAGACGCAATTCGACTGGTCAATGGCAATTTTCTCGCCATAATCGGTATCAACAACTTTTAAACCCGGACACCCTGTAACTGTGGTGCATTCCCGACAAAATTCGCAGACTTCAGGTGTGATATTGATATGCTTTTCGTGTTTCAGGAAACCGTCTTTGGTTATAGTTTTGCGTTGTTCACGACGGAGACGGCGCTGATAGGTAATCGCACACTCCTTATCAGCAATGACAATTTTGACCCCGGGTTTAAGAATGGTCTTCTCAAGGTATTTTTTGTAGTTTACCCGATCTTCCGGGTTGGTACGCACAACATCTATTTCGGAATTGCCAGCGAGCCCTTGGGCAACTTGCTCAATGTCCTGCGCGAACGTCGGATTGCCGAGGATGTCAAGTTCATCCGCCGGAGTCGGTTGATGCCCTGTCATTGCCGTCGTTTGGTTATCTAAAATGATGTAGGCGATGTCTTGATTGTTTTTAATTGAATCTGAGATTGCTGCCATTCCACCATGAAAAAAGGTCGAATCGCCCATGAAAACGATCTGTTTATTTTCGATAAACGGATCAATGCCTGCACCCGACCCACCCCCTAACGCCATTGCGGAGAGGTTGTGCATCAACCGCGGAAACGGCTCATATTTGAGCATCGAATAGCAACCGATATCGCCGTGAAAGACGAGATCTACCGGTCCTGAATCGTGATGCTTCTTCATATAGTCGGCATCCATAAACTGTTTTGTGATTTCAAGGAGGACACTCGAAGAATCGCGGTGTGGGCAGCCCGGACAGAAAGTAGGTGTCCGTTGCGGGATGTCAATTTGTTGTTCCGAAACTTCCTTTTGGAGTGCTTCTTCGCGCGCAAAGTGCCTTAAATCAACAAGGGTATCGCTTCCTTCCGGGTAACTGGTGGGTTCCCCTGTAGCGAGTCGGTGTCTGAGAAGTGGGATGAGTTTCTGAATGAGAATAGACGCATCCAATCCGGAGACTGTGGGGATACCTGCTAAACCGTCGGGGAATTGTTTGCCCCAGACGTTTACATACCGCTTGATGCTACCATCCTGGTACATTTGGGTAAGGAGTGCTTTAATTTCGTTTTCTAAGAGCGGTCGTTTCTCTTCAACTACGTAGATTTCGTCAACCTGTTCAGCAAACTCTCGGACGATATCTGCATCAATCGGATGGGTCATACCGAGTTTGAGAATCGGGATCTCGCCATATAGGTTTAATTCTCCGAGCGCGTGGAGGAGGCAGCTGTGTGCCAAGCCAGCACTGACAAATCCGAGAGGATACCGCTTTTTACCTAAGTTATCCTCTACAAACTGAATTTTATTCAGTCCGAGAGCCCTTGCTGTTTCAAGAGCGGTGGGCAGCCGTTCCTGCAACGTTTCCGTCTCAATCTGGGCAGTATGCGGCGGTAAGATAACCCGTTTATCGGCATCAATGAGTTGGGTATCAAGGTTAACTCGCTTCAGACCGCTAATGTCAGGATAAATGTTAGGATGAATTTCAACGTTCCCGCCACTACTCGCCTGATTTTCAGTGGTTAAATAGCAAACATAGAGGTCGGCCGCAGCAGAAATCTGGAAAGCACAGTTAACCCAATCCTTGAGTTCTTGAAATGTGCTCGGTTCAATAAGTGGCGTATAGAGATGTCGCGCCAAAAATCGGGAATCAGCCGGCACCTGTGTGCTGTGCGACCAAGTATCATCGCCAACGACAACGACAGCACCGCTGGTTGTTCCTGCAAGGTTGCTAATCGCCAGTGCGTCCGAGGCTACATGCAAACCGACGCTTTTCATGAACGCAATTGCGCGGACATCTGCCATCTGAGAACCATTGAGACGCGCGATACTTAACGCTTCATTGTTGGCTATCTGCGCGACGATGCCGTTGTTTTTCAACAATTCGGCATTACGTTGGATGACATCAAATACTTCGGCAAGTGGGGAGCCGGGGTACCCCGTGAGAAGGCTGACACCACTCTCTAAGGCACCTTTGACTAATAACTCACACCCAGTATAGACATGCATTCCGCTGGCTTGTGTAAACCTATCGTCCATATTTTTGTCCTTTTTAGTTATCGGTCTTCAGTCTTCAGTTTTCAGTTAAGCGTATGGCAGTTGCAAACGATTGTCCCTTCCACAACGCTCTCGGACTGATAACTGATAACTGACAACTGATAACTATTCCCCTGACAATAACTCTCGCGCATGTGCAAGCCCTATTTCTGTTTCTTCGCCACCGTGCATTCGGGTGATCTCATTAACCTGTTCTTCTACCGTTAACGGTTTTGCTGTAATCAGGGTACGTTCATCAACAACCTCTTTTTCTACTCGGAAATGCTGGTCAGCAAAACGGGCAATCTGTGGGAGATGCGTAATACAAATTACCTGCGAGAACGCTGAAAGTTCCTTCAATTTCTTGCCAATAACATCCGCGACCTTGCCGCCGATGCCACTATCAATCTCATCAAAAAGCAGTGTCGGAATCTCATCGACTTGGACCAGTACCGTCTTTAAAGCGAGCATGATCCGAGCGATTTCACCACCTGACGCAATTCTCGCAATCGGACGCGCTTCGGAACCGACGTTCGGTGCAATCAAGAATTCAACAGCGTCCATCCCATCGGAACGAAACGCATAACGTTTACCATCTACTTGAAACGGACCGCGCTCGTCTGGAATATGTTGGACGGATGCCTGAAACTCCGCTTTGTCCATGCCAAGCGTGCGGAGTTCCTTCTCGATCCGCTCTGAAAGATGCTTCGCGACGTGTAGCCGTTTCGCGGAGAGTGCTGTACACAGATGCTGTGCTTCTTGGATTGTTTCCTGAATCTCCCCTTGGAGCGACTCCTGTTTCTCTGAACCGAGTTGTAAGGTCTCCAATTTTTGTTCCGCTTCAGCATGGTATGCCAGTATCTCGGAAATGGTGTTGCCATAACGCCGCTTCAGTTTTGCGATTAGCGCGAGCCGGTCGGCTATCTCGTCTAATCGCCCTTGATTGAATTCCACGGTGTCTGCATACTGACGGATCTGTAAGGCGATATCTTCCAACTCGTAGAGTGATGATTCCAAACGATCCTGCAATTCCGAGAGGCTGCCATCAAGATCTGATAAATCTGTAAGCGCATTTGCAGCATCTTTCAGACGGTCAAGTGTAGACAAATCCGTTCCCGTAGCCCTGCCGCTAAAACTACCTGCTCGGTTGCTGCCATCAAGTTGTTCACACACATAGTTTGCAGACTGAGATAATTTCTCTGCATTTTTTAGTACCTGTGCTTCATCTGCCAACTTTTCGTCTTCACCTTCCTCCAAATTCGCCGTAGTAAGTTCTGTAATTTCAAATTCAAGGAGATCTTTTTCGCGTTCTGATGCAGCCAAAGTGTCTGAGAGGGATGCTGCCTCTTGTTGCAAAACGCGTAGTTGCGTGTATAACTTGCCAACCTGTTGTCGCGCCTCACTGCTCCCACCGAAATCATCCAAAAGCTTGAGATGTGTTTCGGTCCGAAATAACGATTGATGTTCGTGTTGCCCGTGGATGTCAACAAGCAAAGTTCCGAGCTCTTGCAACTGCTTTAAATTCACCAAACGTCCGTTGATATGGCAGCGGCTCCTACCGTTCGCGCTGATTTGTCTTGAAAGAATCACCACATCGGATGGGTCTAACACATCGTTAAATGCAAAATCGGTGTGCCACATCGGATGCGTATCGTCAGGTACGACACTCGCTTCTACCTTTGCAAAATCGGCACCTTCGCGTACAATATCGGCGGAGGCTCTCTCGCCTAACACCAGTCCAATCGACTTAAGGATAACCGATTTACCAGCACCTGTCTCACCTGTAAAGATATTCAATCCGGGTGCCAGTTCCAAGTCAAGTTCATCTATGAGGGCAATGTTGCGGATAGAGAGTGTTTCTATCATTATAGTTGTCGGTTGTCAGTTATCGGTTGTCAGAGGAATAGTTGTCAGTTAACTGAAGACTAACACCTGAAACCCACGTCTCATGCACGTTTGATTCTTTCACCCAACATTAGTTTTTCACGCAAGGCTCTATAGTAACTATGGTGTTGTGAACGGATAAGTTGAATTGTCCGTTCTGCTCTCTCCACTTTTATGACTGCGCCTGCAGTGAGGCTGTGTGTCTCGCGCTGTCCATCCACGAAAACATCAACGCTCTGATACGCAGCACGCATCTTGACGGTTATCTCAGCATTACCATCAGCGATAAAGGGACGCACGGTCAAACTATGCGGTGCTATAGGTGTCAGAAGGATCGCCTCTAACTGCGGTGCAACGATAGTACCAGCACAAGAGAGTGAATATCCAGTTGAACCACTCGGCGTTGCTATTATCAATCCATCAGCATTATACGGTATAAAGAGTTCGCCGTCAATATACGCGTCTAATTCAATGAGGCGCGTATAGTGTCGGATAACAACATCGTTGAGCGCAAAAGCCCGGAACGGTTGTCGACTTTGGTTGACTTCGGGTTGCCTGTCCACAACAACTTCTAACATCATGCGATGCTCTATTCGGTAGTCCCCGGCTAAGGTCGCCTTCAAAGTAGGATAGAGTTGATCAAGCGATGCATCCGTCAAAAACCCAAGCGTCCCAATATTAATCGCTAAGATAGGTACATTCTCAATCTGTGGTGTATGGGCTGCGCTCAGTAGTGTGCCATCTCCACCCAGAACGAGAAGCATATCTGCTTGTTCAACCACCTCCGTTTTGGAGATACCGGTTTGCGGATACCCCAATTCGACGGCTTGTTCCTCTGGAAGCAGCGGGACAAGACCTCGTTCTTTAAGCCACGTAGACACGCCTTCGACGACACCTGCCGCGTTCGCTTTGGTAGTATTGACAAAAAAACCGACCTTTTTTATTTTTTTCATTCTTTTAATGGCTATCATACCCAATTAACCGCATTTGTAGTGCGAGGTCCCTGTGCCTCGCAATGCTGACGTGATCAAAGACTTCTAATCAAGTTAATTGGGTATCAGTTGTCAGTCGTTAGTTGTCGGTTAAGAGCGGTTTGTGGCAGAGGCAGATAAGAACGTTCGCAACCGCCACACGCCCTACCGAAAACCGAAAACCGAAGACCGACAACCATTACATCTAACCTATACTCCGCACTTCTAATTTCGGATTTTTGGTATTTATTTTTTAAACCCACGTGGTTCCAACGTTCAACAAGCAATTTCAGGTGGATCAGAGAAGATATACGTGCGAAATGAATCTTATACCAAATTAACGTGATTTGTATTATTTTTCCATTTTGCAAATCCACTGAAAACCGACATGTGCCTGCACCTTCTTTGTGTTTTCAGAGAACCATTGACACCTTTTCACAACGGCTTCTTCAAGTGCTGAGAGCGTTGTAAAAACTTTATTCACAACCACCTCTCGCAACAAAGGCCAGAGCCGTTCGGCAGGTTGAAGTTCTGGTGTGTACGGGGGCAAATGAAATAACTCAATCCCTTCTGGGACTTCTAAATCCTTACCCGTGTGAAAACCGGCACGATCTAACAAAAGGATTATCTGTTTCTTGCCTTCCGGGTTCACATCACGCGCAAACTCTGCCAAGGCAAGGTTCATGACTTCAACACTCACACTCGGCATCAGCAGCCAATAGGTCTCACCTGTCTGTGGACGGACAAAACCGAAACCATAAAACCACTTATATGCCGGACACACGGGGGCTATCGGTCTTTCACCTCGCTTCGCCCAGACACGCCGATGAACCGGCAATAATCCCAAGCGCGTCTCGTTTTCTGCCCAGATCTCTACCGGTTTCTCTGGGTGCTGACTTTCAAGCGTAGCTACCCGCTCCTTGAGTTTTTTTTTAAATGTTTGCTGTGCCTCGGGTGTTGCGGCTGCCTGATGTTGCGGACGAGGTGTTTGTAAAGTATAACCGAGACGTTTGAGATATTTCCAACCTGACACGTCACTGACACGACGCTGGAGTGTCTCAGATATCCACGCAGCCACTTTCGGACCCGTCCAAAGACCCCCATCACCAGGAGGCGCAGAAAGGGCAGCTGCAAGGGCGGCTTGCTGTGTTTCATCCAAAAAACGCACACCTGTATTATTTTTGCGTTTATCTCGCAAAGCGGCTTCGCCTTCAGCATTATAGCGTTTGAGCAACTTGCGAACCCAGTCCGGCGTGCATCCTACAATCTCAGCGACTTGCCGGGGGGTGCGTGAATCTCTGGTATCCGCAAGGAGCCAAATAATATGCCAGTGCGTCCGTTCCCGAAGACATTCACATTCAAGATACCTTTGTTTAACAACTTCTACTGAAAAGTGGGGGAAAACCTCATGTTTTTGCTTTTTCATCTCTTCACAATAACATATCTAAAAAATATACACAAGAATAGTCGCGTTAATATGGTATTATTTACCATCTCTAAATTTTATTTATACTGTTTGGATCCTTTCGTGACGTGGGTTTGTCTAAAAATACCAAAATGTGTCAAAACAAGTGCGGAGTGTAGGATCTAATTCTCCAAGCGCGTAAATAAAAGAATAACGCCACCGCCGACGAGAAAAGTCCCCATAGTGATGAGCAGATTCATATCAAGTTGCGGTAAGATGTGAGCGGTATCTATACGTTCCCCATCAACCATTGCAAACTCGCGAAAGGGCCATAATCCATAAAGTGAACCCACCATTAATCCAATGAGAAAGGCGATTGTAAAGTTACGGTAACGTTCCAACAAATAGTTGAGCAACCGTGTAAATGCCAGAAGTCCGAACAGACAACCGAGCGCAGCGAAAGCGAGTATCAGAACACTTCCTGACATCGCCTCAGTTAAAGCACCCCTGAGCAATCCTGGAACACCCTCTATCAGGGTGTTTATCGCCGTTAAAAGCGGGAAATAGACCCCGAGCGCGAGCATCAGAAACGAACCGCTGATGCCCGGCAAGATCATCGCCGAAATTGCCAGCGCACCGCTTCCAAAAAAGATCCCGAGTTCCCAATACGTTGGAAACCCATCCGTGTGTCCAGTACTGTCATCCATCACTGCTTCGTTCCCGGTTTTATAGGCAACTCGTTCTAACTGCTTTTCGTCTGTACCGATGGAGAGGCTTAATATCAGGGCAACGGCAATCAATAGTACCAGTAATTCTTTCCAACCGAACGCCTTTAGCATTCGCAACGGTACGAGAATAGAGGTCAAGATCAATCCGCTAAAGAAGCCATAAGTCGCGTCATGATGATTATTTAGCAGATAGACAATCAGTCTCGACGTAAGCAATAGGGCAGTGATCGCGCCAATGCCTAACAGTGCCAGAAAACTGAAGTCAATACGGCGAAGTTCGGCTCCTGCTTCCGTGAAGGCAAGTTTTTTGAATCTTAAGACCCCAATCAATTTTTTAGCCGTTGACAGCCCGATGCACTGTAATGCGCCGATGAGTCGCTCATAGATTCCCAAAACGAGTGCGAGGGTCCCGCCACTCATACCGGGAATAATATTGGCAATACCTATCAGAAAACCGTTAACAAGAAGTCGAAGTGAATTCATATTTTAGTTGTCAGTTGTCCCATCTGACGAACCGTCGTCAATGACAACAATCTCACTGATGAATTCAGACACTTCCTGAATTATCTGTCCAATTGTTTTCGATTCATTGTAAGCCGGTAGCAGGCAGGTTTCATGGTTTGGGATAAATTATACTATTAAAATGGTTTTCTGTCAAACGGTTATATGTCAACTACCCAAGCCTAAAGACTTGGGCTTGTTAAGAGCGTCAAACAACGAAAGTTGTATGGCTCCCTGCAAACCTGCGTCTCGTGCTTCGTTCTTGTTTCTCGTTTCATAGAGGGTAGTAACCCACCGCTCTCCACGAAAGGCAGCAGCTGCCTTAAAAAGTATGTTTTGTGCAGCGTTGTGGTCTCTATCCATAGAGTTGCCACAAGACTGGCAGTTATAGGTTCTCACCGAAAGGGATAACTTTTTCGGTGCTTTCTGACCGCAGCGAGAGCAGATTTGCGAGGTGTTCTTGGGATCCACTTGGTGGAAGTGGAAACCGTCTCTTTCGGCTATGTTTCCACACCACTTAAAGAATGTTGCCCAAGAGGCATCGCTGATACTCTTGCTAAGGTGTTTGTTCTTTACCATATTAGATATGCGTAAATCCTCTGCTACCAAGACGTTGTTTTTGTAATGGTGGTAGAGTTTATAGACGAGTTTACCGATAAAGTCTTTGCGTTGGTTCGCTGTTCGCTCGTGGTGTAAGGCAGTCGTATGCACGGCTTTCTGCCAACGTTTGCTACCTTTCTTACGGCGAGCCATTGTTTGATTGTGCTTATGGAGCAACCCCTCTGCCCTACGATACCAGCGCGGGTTATTCTCTTTTTCGCCTTCAGAAGTCGTCAAATAATGGGTCGTTCCCATATCAACTGCGATTGCGTCTGTAGGTTCAACCTTCGGTGTATCACCTATATCACAGGAGATATGGGCATACCAGTTAGATGCTTTGTTGACGAGTGTGACTTCTTTCGGATCGCCTTGTAAAGGACGGTGCATGTATATTTTGATTTCACCAAGTTTTGGCACTTTTAAACGGTCGTGTTTCCATACTGTTTCTCGGATAGGGTTCTCGCGAATACGGTCACATTCTCCTGTGGATTTATCCTTAACTTTCCGTTTTCGGAGTTTCCACGACATAGACTTAATCCGTTTCCTATGTCTTGGATAGCCTTTTTTCGTAGCACCTACTTCGCAGCGTCTATAGAAACCGTCATAAGCTTTGTCCGTGCGTTCCAAAGCACACACTTGCATATCTTGTGGCACTTCGCGAAAGTCCGTATATTTTTCACGAGCAATCGTCAACTTCTGTTGTTGATCGTTGCAAGAAACGCGTTCACCTTCAGTCTCCCAAGCAACTTTGCGATCATGGCGCGCAGAGTTCTGAAGTTCACAAAGGTGGTCTAACCACTTCAGTAATGTTGCTTCCTGTTCCTGTGTCGGATACACAGGATACTTGAATGTTAATCTCATGGTATATCAGGGATCAGGCGTTTATCCCCTAATGAGTGGGAGGCAAGCACGTTACCAAGCGGTAACGCTCATTATGCTTGCCAACCTGATGCTATCATTATACCACAATTTAAGACCAAAAGCAACTGTTTTTCAACGCTTTGGTCTAATTCACGAGGGCGGATTTTCCTCCCAACGCTAAAGCATTGGGCTTCCAATCCGTAAACTTAGGTGAATCGGTGTGTAAAATTTTTGGCATTAGGCGTTTCTTTCCTCTTGTAGGAGGGGTTTGTAACCCCGATTTTGCAACGTATATCTAAGCCCCAACGGGAAAACCCCAGGTGCATAGCAGCGTGTTGCCACAAACGACTCGGTCTCCCCAGCGGGGCGATAGGTGTATAGTCCCTTCGGTTTCCCTTTTGACAAGATATTTACACACCCAGACAAGGTAACATCTAACACAATTGTATCCATCGGACAAACCCTAATTTTCACTTGCAATTTACTGTGAATTTGTATATAATACTTCACATAGATTTATGGTTGAGGAAAAATAAAATAGTAGGAAAATTGGAGTGATGGTGGTTCCTTTAGGTATTGGAAGCAATGTTTATAGTTGCTTTTGGCAGTGTAGTATGAGAAAACATCTAACTGAAGGAGAGAATTTGCTTGCCTACTGAAAAGGCGTAACTGGTTTTATTTGTCCACCGTTCAATATTTATAGGACTTACGCAGTTGCTTCATAAGTACCCCTGATAAGGCGGATTTAGGGGTTAAAAATAAAATCTCTCGCACCGCATGCTAAATTTGTGTAAGTCCTAATCAATTAACAGTCTACATTATAATACCATCGCCAAAAATGGGCAGATAAAGCAGAGGCGTGTCATTTTTTACGATTCAGCACAGCGAGATGTCTATAACACACCGCGGCTTTACGGGCTTCCCATACGCCGAGCGGTATCGGAAGACGCAACCTCATTGCCCGTCGGTCCTCAAAAGTGGAATGGAAGTTGATGCGAATACGACACGCAGATCGGAGGATTTCCGAGTCGTGTGAAATCAACGCCGCAATAGACGTAGAAAGAGATCGAGGCACTTTTAGAGAAAGTAAAAACCTCCGTTCTGACCTCCGATCTGTCCGCAAAATCGGATCATATAGATGCAAGTATGGACATGATTTAAAACGACTTCCGCCAAACCCTGAAGGTATTTTTATTCATGAAATCTTTGAACATCACATGTCAATGGACCATATTCATTACATAGCCAGTCAACGCAAGTTCAGATAATTGGCGAAGGTATTGTACATTACCTATTCAATTCTTAAAATTTGCTGTAGGAGGCATGCATGAGACAGACTGTCGCCGTTAAAGGCGCGCGAGAAAACAATCTAAAAAACATTGAGCTTGAGATTCCACGGGACCAACTCGTCGTCGTTACTGGCATCAGCGGTTCGGGTAAATCTTCATTGGCATTTGATACTGTTTACGCTGAAGGGCAGCGCCGATTCCTCGAATCAATGTCCACGTACGCGAAACGCTTTATTACACAACTCAAAAAGCCGGATGTTGATTTCATTGACGGCTTGTCCCCCGTTGTTTCTATTGAACAGAAAACGATTACGATGAACCCGCGTTCCACTGTCGGGACGATGACCGATTTGCAGGACTATCTCCGTATGCTCTTGGCAACGATCGGGGTTGCGCATTGCCCCTATTGTGAAGTCGAGATTCCGATCCGTTCGCACTATCATATTTTAGAGCGGATGCTCTCCCTGCCAGAAGACACTGAGGTCGAGATTCACGCACCAGTCTTCAAAATCTACGGTGAAGATTACGATTACCTTTTTGACGACATCCGCACGAAAGGATGCAGACACGTCAAAATTGACGGCATTGAGCACGACATCAGCGAGGAAATTGAACTCGATCCAGATCAGGAATACGATCTCCAAGTGATTGTTGACAAATTCTATGTCAAAAAGGATATTGACAAGCAGGTGCTCGCCTCCCTTGAACATGCGATGCTTGTAGGCGAAGGTTTCATGCGTTTCGATGTCCAGTTTCCAGAAGATGCCGAAGCAGACGCGATACAGCGATTGGAAGGGTTCGGGTGTCCTAAACACGGTGTACTCATGGCTGAACTCGGAGCGCATCACTTTACTTTCAACGAACCGACGGGGGCATGTGTAACCTGCTCGGGGCTTGGCACCTACTTACAAGTGCATCCGAATTTACTCGTTCCTGACAAGACGCGGAGTATCGCCGACGGCGCATTCGTCCACCAAGCGTTTAACTATGATCCAGATAGATGGGATGGTAGGACAATGTACAGCCTCGCTACACACCACGGGTTTGACTTGGACACACCTTTCGCGGACCTTCCAGAAGCGGTTATTGATATCCTCTATCACGGCACACACGGCGAAGAATTCCCGATCCGACAGCCAGAAGGCGCAAGACCTGTTGAAAAACGCCACCTCGGTCGGAAAATCCGTTTTGATGGCATCATTACCCGTATTGATAGACACTATCGCCGCTACCGGAAACAGGGTGAGGCACACTCCGGCATGGAAGAGTATCTCCGAAAAGTGATGGTAGAACGCACCTGTCCGGATTGCAACGGTGCCAAACTTAAACGACAGCGGCTCCTTGTTACTATTGACGGTCAAACCATTCACGAAGTCGGCGAGATGCATTTTGAGGAATTAAGAGATTTCTTGTTAGCCATCACAGACCTCCCGGAAAAGCAGCGCGAAGCAGGCCACCGCGTTATCAATGAACTTGTGACTCGGATTAACCTCCTCCTCGGCATCGGACTTGATTATCTCAACCTCAATCGTCGTTCCGCAACGCTCTCCGGCGGTGAATCGCAGCGTATCCGTCTCTCCACACAGATCGGATCCGGGTTGATGGGCATGCTCTATGTCCTTGATGAACCGAGTATCGGTTTGCATCCGAAGGACAACGCTAAAATGATAGAGACCTTACGGAAACTACGGGACATCGGCAATACCATTATCGTCGTTGAACACGATGAAAGCACGATTCGCGCCGCGGATCACATCATTGAACTCGGACCGGGACCCGGTGTCCACGGTGGGCGTGTCGTCGTTCAAGGTGAACTTGACACGATACTTGACTGCCCCGAATCTTTGACAGGTCTCTATTTGAGCGGTAGACGAAAGATCCCAATGCCAGAGCAACGCCGCAGCTTGAACGGTAAATTCCTGAGTATTACCGGTGCCAGAGAAAACAATCTCAGAAGCATTGATGTGGATATTCCGATCGGCGTTTTTATCTGCATTACCGGTGCTTCCGGTTCTGGTAAGAGTACCCTCATTAACGAGATTCTCTATAAAAAGTTATATTCTATCTACCATGACAGCCGGACGCTCTACGGCGCGCACGATGAACTAGACGGATACGAACATGTGAGCAATGTGATTCGCATCGATCAGTCCCCTATCGGGCGTTCCGCGCGTTCCAATCCTGCCACATACATCAAGTTTTACGATAATATCCGTAAACTCTTTGCGAGTGCACCACTCTCGGTTTCAAGAGGCTACACCGCTTCCCGATTCAGTTTCAACGTCAAAGGTGGACGGTGTGAAGAGTGCCACGGCGAAGGCACGATCACCACGCAGCTTCACTTTATGCCGGATGTTGAAGTCGTCTGTCCGACTTGTAAAGGGGCACGCTATAATGAAGATACACTTGACGTTACTTATAACGGCAGGAATATCTCTGAGATCCTTAATATGTCAATAGAAGAAGGCGTTGCGTTTTTCGCTGATCAGCGGTTGATTAACCATAAATTGAGTGTCTTGAACCAACTCGGTATGGGGTATCTCCAGATCGGACACCCCGCCACGATCCTCTCCGGTGGCGAAGCACAGCGGATAAAGTTGGCAAGCGAACTCGGCAAACTCAAGCATGGAAAGCACAACCTCTATATCTTAGATGAACCGACGACAGGCCTTCATATTGCCGACGTTCAAAAACTCCTCGACAGCCTCAATCGTCTCGTTGATAGTGGACATACTGTGATTGTGATTGAGCATCATCTGGATGTCATCAAAACTGCTGATTACGTTATCGACCTCGGTCCCGAGGGTGGACACAAAGGCGGTGAAGTCTTAGCACACGGCACCCCTGAAGAAGTAGCAGCAGTCGAAGCCTCCTTCACAGGGCAGTTTTTGAAGGAGTATCTCATTTAAGCAAAACACATCACCTGCGACGGTAGCCGACATTTCCCTTTGTGTTCCGACTGCAGGTGATGCCTTTTCGCCTTTTCATGAAACCGTGTCCTGCAATTTTCCCTTGTAAAATTAATTCTAAATCGTGTATACTTTATAGCATGAAATTAAGGCACTGTACCGGCAGCTTGTAAGTCTGTTACGGCACACCAGCGTGTGCCTCTTTAAACACTGTGAGACAAGGGGTAGACATTGACTGATAACCTATTAAATTCCTTAAATGATGTCCAGCGCGAAGCAGTTCAGCACGTCAACGGGCCGCTTCTCATCTTGTCCGGCGCGGGCAGCGGTAAAACACGTGTCATCACGCACCGCATCGCCTACCTCATCAAACACCACGGCATCTCCCCCTACCGTATCCTCGCTGTAACTTTTACGAACAAGGCTGCAAAAGAGATGAAGGAACGGCTGGATGTACTCGTGGATGGCGGCGTTAGCCGAGACCTCTGGGTATCAACCTTCCACGCAACCTGCGCGCGCATCCTTCGTCAATATATTGAGAAGTTAGGCGAGAGTGCGGAGTCTGAAGGCGTATCCCGATCCAAAAAACGTGCCTACACCCGAGATTTTACCATCTTCGATACAGGTGAGCAAGCCACACTGGTCAAAGATGTCCTCCGGCAGCTCAACTATAGTGATAAGCAGTACAACCCGCGCGCTATCCTTAGTCTCATTAGTCGCGCAAAAAATGAATCCATTTCGCCGCGGAAATACGAGAGTATTGCTGAAGGCTATTTTGAGAAAATCGTTGCGGAAGTCTACGCACTTTATCAGGATGCCCTACGTCTGAACAATTCCCTTGACTTTGACGATCTGCTGCTTTTCACGGTGGAACTCCTAAATAAAAATGCCGAGGTCCGTCAATACTATCAGGACAAATTTGAGTATCTCCTCGTTGATGAGTATCAGGATACGAATCGATGTCAATATGAACTGGTGAGTTTGTTAGCTGGTAAGAAACAGAATATCTGTGTCGTAGGAGATGATGATCAGTCTATTTATGCTTTTCGCGGTGCCGACATCAGGAATATCCTTGATTTTGAGCAAGACTATCCGAATTCGCGTGTCCTCCGGTTAGAGCAGAATTACCGCTCTACGCAAAACATACTGGACGCGGCGTGGAGCGTTGTACAGAACAATAAAGCACGAAAACCGAAAAAACTCTGGACTGAACAGGAAGATGGGGAACCGATTACCTGTTATGAGGCAATGGATGAAAGCGACGAGGCGGGTTACGTCGGGACACAAATTGAAGATTGGCACGCAGAAGGCGTAGACTACAAAGACTTTGCTGTCTTTTATCGAACCAACGCGCAATCCCGAAAATTTGAGGAGGCGTTCGGAGCGGCAAACATTCCATATCAGATTGTCGGGGGTGTCGGTTTCTACGATCGGATGGAGATCAAGGACCTCCTTGCTTACCTCCGTGTGATGTGCAATCCGAACGACTCTATGAGCGTCCGCCGTATTATCAATGTGCCGAGTCGCGGCATCGGTGCGACAACCCTTGAGCGACTCATCGATTTTGCTACCGCAGAAGATATTACGCTCTTTGAGGCTGTCCAACGTGTTGAGGAAATCACCACGATTAACCGTGGCCTCCAGTCAAAAGTGAAACGTTTCGCCAAAATTTTTGATGAATTTGATGCCTCGGTGCTACCGACCGATGCACTGGATTATGTCTTAAAGGTAACCGGCTATCTCAAAAATTTAGAGGCACAGAGTAAAAATAATAATATTGAGGCGCAGAATCGTGTCGAAAATATTGAGGAACTCATTAATGCCGTTATCGAATATGAGGATAATGAACCCGAACCGAGCCTTTCGGATTATTTGGAGAACGTGGCACTCATTGCTGATATAGATACGATGGAGACCGACAGCACTGATATGGTGACGTTGATGACCTTACACAGTGCAAAAGGTTTGGAATTTCCATTCGTTTTCATCGTTGGTGTAGAAGAGGGGTATCTGCCGCATGGACGCTCCGTTAATGAAGCAACGGAAGCGGCAATAGAAGAAGAACGGCGACTCTGTTACGTCGGAATCACGCGAGCGATGGAGCAGCTGTATCTCTTGCATGCCAGATCCCGAAGAACGTTTCAAGGGACAGAATATCGCGTTCCATCTCGTTTTATTTCTGAAATTCCAGAAGATCTCATCAAACACGTTGATCGATACCGATCTCCATTCCGCCAATCAGAAAGCATGTATGAAGTAGTTGATGAAGACCCTGAGGATTACCACGTTGACCAGATTGTTCATCACCCACAATTCGGAAGGGGTAAGATAACCAAAATCAATGGAGCAGGGCAGAATGCTTATGTCACTGTTCGTTTTAGCCGTGCTGGTACGAAACAACTCGCTGCCTCGGTTATGCCACCACTGACAGACGATGTCTGATTCTTAATTAAGGGGACGAAATACGAAAATATGGCAACGATTACTACGGAAGGTGTCCGCCATGTTGCAAACTTGGCTCGCCTTGAATTTAACGAAGAAGCAACGGAGCAATTCACCGAGCAGCTTGCCCGAATTTTAGACTATATCGGGAAGTTGGATGAACTGGAGACAGATGATATACCACCGACATCGCACATCCATCCGCACCAGGTTTTTATCATGGGTTCGCAAGATGGCGCGCGGCACGTCGCCAAGCCAGATATTGCCAAACCCTCCTATCCGCGTGAGGAAGTCCTTGCGAATGCACCTGAAGCTGAAGAGGGATACTTCGGTGTCCCCAGGGTCGTCGATCGGGACGCTTAGCAGTAAAAGGAGAAATGGCTGAATGTCGCTTTATGAATTGACGGCACATGCTTTACATGAGAAACTCAAAGCGCGCGAGATCACCGCTGTGGAACTCACGGAATCTGTCTATGCACGTATCGCTGAAGTGGAACCTCACGTCAAAGGCTACCTGACGTTGACAAAGGACATCGCCTTGGAGCAGGCGAGTCATACCGATGCAGGATTTCAAAAAGGCGACGAGATGCCACCGCTTGCAGGTATCCCGATCGCGATTAAAGATGTGATATGCACCAAAGGTGTGCGGACAACCTGCGGTTCTAAAATCCTTGAAAACTTTGTGCCTCCATACAATGCAACGGTCATGGAGAAACTCCACGAGCAGAGAGTTGTCATGGTCGGTAAAACGAATATGGACGAGTTCGCGATGGGGTCATCCACCGAAAACTCGGCATATCAGATTACGCACAACCCGTGGAATCTGGACACTATCCCGGGCGGTTCAAGTGGCGGTTCTGCCGCAGTTGTATCAGCGGATACGGCGATCTGTTCACTCGGTTCAGACACTGGTGGTTCGATTCGGCAACCCGCGGCACTCTGTGGTGTCGTCGGAATGAAACCGACGTATGGACGGGTCTCTCGTTATGGACTCGTCGCTTTTGCCTCATCACTCGACCAGATCGGTCCGTTTACCAAAGATGTTACCGATTGTGCCTTGTTGCTCAACGCCATCTGTGGAAGCGACGCGATGGATGCAACCTCTGTTGATGTACCTGTGCCGGATTTTACGCAGGGTCTCATCAACGATGTCAAAGGTTTAAAAATTGGGATTCCAAAAGAGTATTTCACACCGGCATTGGACACAGAAATCGCTGACCAGATTCATACGGCTACTGCTGTTCTTGAGAATCTCGGGGCGACCATTGAAGAAATATCGCTACCACATACGGAATATGCGATCGCGACGTATTACATTATTGCCCCCGCTGAGGCGAGTGCGAATCTCGCGAGGTACGACGGGGTCCGTTATGGATACCGGAACGAAAACCCTGAAGACCTAATTGGCATGTACAAAAAGACACGAAGCGAAGGGTTTGGCGAAGAAGTGAAACGTCGGATTATGCTCGGTACTTTTGCGCTGAGTGCAGGTTATCAAGATGCTTATTATAAGAAAGCACAGAAGGCACGGACGCTGATTAAATCTGATTTTGATGCCGCATTTGAGAAAGTTGATGTTATCGCAACACCTACCTCACCTACACCGGCGTTCAAAATAGGAGAGCGAACTGCAGATCCGCTGCAGATGTATCTTTCTGATGTTATGACGACGCCTGCAAGTCACGCCGGATTACCCGGTATCTCTGTACCGTGTGGCTTCGTAAAAAGCGGGCTGCCGGTCGGATTGCAACTCCTCGGCGCGCCTTTCGCAGAAGAGAAAGTCCTGCGAGTTGCCTATACTTTTGAACAGAATACCGAACACCATCGGCAGAAACCACAACTTCGGACGAATGGAGCTGTTTGAAATGAACACCGTGATAGCCCCGCTTGGTGGACTCCTTGGTGCGATAATAGGCGGTGTGCTTTGGGCAAAGTATATCCAGTGGACAGGACACACCGCTGGCTTTGTTGCGATCGGTATCGGTGTGTTGACTGGAGCAGGAATGTTACTGACGAGCAGTCGAAGCCTGTCACAAGAAGCGAAAACTACGTGGCGTGTCATCGGTATAGGTGCCGCCGTTTTCGCGATACTCGGTATCTTTATTGGGAAATATCTGGATGTCCAATGGAATGCGGTAGCCCAAATCGCTGAGCAGCTGCGTCAGGAAAACAATATATCATTAGCACAAGCGATGCCTATCGCGACAACACTTTTCAATGGACAATCTGTTTGGGAATTGATGCAGACACGAATGAGTCGTATTGATCTACTTTATGGGACAGTCGCTGCCTTTGTCGCTTTTCGTATTCCAAATATCCAACGGCTACGAAACCTTTTTTATTAACTGGACTTACTAGGACTTACGCAGTTGGAGTTCATAAGTCCCCCTGATAAGGGGTATTTAGGGGGTTTAAAAACCAAAAATCTACCACTGTGTGCTAAATTTGCGTAAGTCCTGCTTACGTAAATTCCATTTTTCTGCGGCTCGATTTCTAACCGTACGCTTCAAAGCGCGACAGCGACGTGCCTGCAGGAGGGAGTAAAAATGAAACTGCTAACAACAAGTTCTGGCTTGCAAGCCGCAACCAAAATCTGTTTTCACATCTTGTTATCTATATTTCTGGTTTGCATGTTCCTGCCACTCGGTTGGAGTTCCGAAGATACCGGAAAGACAACTGACGATAAACTGTTGGAGAGTCTCGCTCTCTTTTCAGAGGTCTTGGCTTATGTCCAACAGGAGCATCTTGATACACCAGAAAGTAAAGAGATCATAGAGGGTGCAATCAAGGGTATGCTTCGCGAATTAGATCCATACAGTCAATTTATTCCGGATTATCTTGAATTTCAGACCCAGAACCAAGGTAAATACGCTGGACTCGGTATGGTCATCGGTTTTCGGGAAGATATGTTGACCGTGGTTACGCCCTTTAAAAATAATCCTGCTGCGTTGGCTGGCGTTCAAAATGGGGACATCATCAGTCAAATTGAAGGCGAATCTACAGCTCCACTGTCCTTGAACGATGCTGTAGATCAGCTCCGCGGTGAACCAGGAACCCCTGTTTCTATCACAATCATACGAGAAAACGAGAGTCGTCCGATTGAACTTACCATTACCCGTGATGTCATCCGGATCCCCAGTGTTGAACAAGATATTATTGGTGATAAGATCGGATACATCAAAATCAATCAATTCCTTCAAACAACAGCAAATGATGTCGATAATGCCCTCGCTGAGTTCAAGACGCAAAATGTCCGTGGGGTTATCCTTGACCTTCGCTCAAATCCGGGGGGCTTACTTTCTTCAGCTGTTCATATCGCCAGCGATTTCCTGACCCCCGGTCAACTCGTTGTTTACAGTAAAGGGCTTGAATCCCGTGAGGACTTCTCCGCAAATGGAAGAAAAAGAGAACACTTTCCACTAATTGTACTCGTTAACGGTGGGAGCGCGAGTGCCTCTGAAATCGTCGCGGGTGCCATAAAAGACCATGGGCGAGGACTCGTCATGGGCGACAAAACCTTTGGAAAGGCATCCGTCCAACGTGTGTTCCAGCTGAGTAATTCAAAAGCTTCTGTAAAACTAACCGTTGCGAGTTACTATACACCGAACGACGTTGATATTGATAAAATTGGTATTATCCCAGATGTAGAAACAGCTGGGTTTAGTCGTTCTGAACAGCGGATGCATTTGAAACTCCAAAATCATGAGAAGCTTAAAACCTTTATAGAAGAGAATGGCGACGACGTGTTAGAGAAACTCGCCGCTGCTGAACACGCCGCTCGCGATGACCTGCAAGCCGCAAAACAACTACGGAGTTACCAACGCTTGAGCGATGCGCTTACTGAAGAGCAAATTGTTCTTAGCGACCTCGGTATTAAATACGCACTTGCGAAGATTACGGAAACATCCCGTGACGAGCTGATGCACGATCCGCAGATCGTCGCCGCTATGGATCAGTTGAAGGTACTTGAACTCTTTGGAAATAAAAACTAACGGAGGAATCAGATGCCTGAAACTAATGTGCTCAAAAGTAGTTCGCGTATGGTGTCGGGGATACAAACGCCACTGTCAAACTATATTAATAGTGAATGGCAAAAATCAGAGGCAGATGAACTGATTGACGTTACGAATCCAGCGACTGGAGAGGCTCTCGCGCAAGTACCGCTTTCACCGGCTGAAGAAGTACATCAAGCCACTACTGCTGCTGCCGAAGCACTCCACGAATGGCGACGTACCCCGCCTGTTCAACGTGTTCAATACCTCTTTGCCTTGAAAAACCTCCTTGAGGAAAACTTAGACGACATCGCGAGAACAATTACTTTGGAGTGTGGTAAGACGGTTGACGAGGCAAAAGGTGAAATGCGACGTGCCATTGAAAACGTTGAGGTAGCGTGCGGGATCCCGACGCTCATGCAAGGCACGAACTTAGAGGATATCGCCACCGGTATTGATGAATTCATGATTCGTCAACCTGTCGGCGTATGCGCTGCTATTGCCCCTTTTAACTTCCCGGGGATGATTACCTTCTGGTTTTTGCCTTATGCGATTGCTTGTGGTAACACCTACATCGTCAAACCCTCCGAAAAAGTACCGCTCACGATGCAAAAGGTGTTTCAACTACTTGATCAGACAGGACTTCCTAAAGGCGTGGTCAACCTTGTTAATGGCGGACGGGAGACTGTAGATGCTATCTTAACACATCCCGATATCCGCGGCGTTAGTTTTGTCGGTGCGACTGCAACCGCAAAAGCCATCTATGCGAAAGCCGCTGCAAACGGGAAACGGGTTCAGTGCCAAGGCGGGGCGAAAAATCCACTGATTGTGCTGCCAGATGCTGACCCACAGTTTACTGTGAATGCTACAGCGGAGAGTGCTTTCGGGTGTGCCGGTCAACGCTGTCTTGCGGCATCCCTTGCATTCACTGTTGGTGGTGCGCGCAATTGGTTTACAGAAGCCATCGCCGATACCGCCACTGATCGGGTTGTCGGAAACGGATTGGAGGAAGGGGTCGAAATGGGGCCCGTTATCACTGCCGAAAGCAGGAAGCGAATTGAAGGATTGATTCAGGCAGGTGCTGATGAAGGTGCGCAGCTTCTTGTTGATGGTCGATATCCAAGCATCTCTGGTGGTGAAAACGGTAATTTCATCCGCCCGACGATCCTTAACGGTCTTAACCCAGAAGGCGACATCGCCAAGACCGAAATCTTCGGACCCGTTTTAGGGCTTATTCATGTTGAAACGATTGACGACGCAATTGGACTCATCAATAGTGGCAGCTACGGCAATATGGCGTGTCTCTTTACGAGTAGTGGCGCGTCTGCCCGGAAGTTCCGCTATGAAGCAGAGATCGGAAATATCGGCATTAATATCGGTGTTGCTGCCCCGATGGCGTTCTTCCCGTTCAGTGGCTGGAAAGATAGTTTCTTCGGCGACCTCCACGGTCAGAGTTGGGATGCTGTAGATTTCTTCACACAAAAGAAAGTCGTCGTTGAACGTTGGGCGTAATGTTATTGGTCTCCCTCCTTTTCGCTGGCGAGGTTTGTAACCTCGCCTGTACAAGAAACGGATTGAGCAGACGTGATTGAACTTGAAGTTAATCTTTTCCTTGATATCCGTCACCTTGTTGTGGCATGCTAATTCAGTAGAGCGGACTACCTTGTCTTACATTCAACATGGAATAGAATATTATTGAGCGGAGTCTTGATATTCGTGTGCAGACCGATTTGCAGTTCTGGAAAATTTATCTTGATACATGTTGTTTGAGCCGACTGTTTGATCCACCAACCCAGGATCGGATTATTCAAGAAGCTGAAACTATTAGACGGATCCTCGCTTACTTTTCCAGAAGGCATTGGCATTGGATTGCTAGCGATGCTTTATTGAATGAAGTTAACCGGACTCCAGATTTGGAAGAACGCTCTCAAATTAGGACTTGGTTAACTCTCACACACCAAACTATTCGGGTTGGAGAAGGTGAAGTATCAAGAGGTTTACAACTTGAGGCATTGGGGATTCAGAAATTGGATGCTCTGCATATTGCTTGTGCTGAAAGTGGCGAGGCAGATATCTTTCTTACAACTGATGACAGATTACTCAGAAGGGCGCAACGCTATCATACGCAACTTTACATCCGGGTTGAAAACCTTTTTATACCAAATTAACCCCATTTGTAGCGCGAGGTCCCTGTGCCTCGCAATGCTGACTTGATCAAAAGACTTCTAATCAAGTTAATTTGGTATTACATGGTTACAAGAGGTGAGTTGAAATGGACGTTTTAGAGATGACAGATCTTGAGGTTTATAAACTTGGAATTAAAGAACTTACCGAGAAAATTGGACCAGTATATACAGAGCAGTTTCTCAAGCAGTGTAAACCGCGCGAGTACGATTACACTGCTGAGCGACACAAATTGCAGGCTAATGCTCCAGATATCCCCACGATAGTAAAGCAGATTCAGCAGGCAAGCGCGGCGCAAGAAAAGGAAGAACGCATCAAAAACGAGAGAGTCACTGCATGGCGCGACGGTATATTAGAACTCACTGATATCGAAATCTATGAACTCGCTCTTAAAATCCTGGCAGATAGACTTGATGCCTACGGGTTAGCAACCTTTATTATGTATCATTTCAAACAAAGCGGCAGTAATAAGTATGTTAACCTGTTCCAGCAGTCTCTACCGGAGGATAATGCTGATGTCACACATACTGAACAGGAGCGCGAAGTAGAACCACAAGATTAAAACGAAATGTCCTCTTACCACGGATGCCTATATGACGGCGCATTCACGAAACGCTCCATCCCCAATTTCAAATCAATTTCTGTATTCGGTGGCAGGTAGACGCGGAGATACATCCCGTTGACCGGAACCGCTTGCCCCTTTTGATCGGTGTTGACGCGTACAGCGGTGAAGTTATGCTCTCCCATCGCACCTGCTTGTACGATGACTTCTCGCGGTTCTGTAGTGTTGAGGTTAACCAGCTGCAGTTCCGTTGTATCCGCTGTCATCTTGGTAACCAATGCACCAACATCCGGCGGGAGTCCCGCTCGTTTCTTTTGTGCGTCAAAGTGCCGCAGCCGTGTTACCAGCAAACCACCGTTGTAGTGCGGAAGCGGAGCACCACAAGTAAGTTGAATTAATCCTTCGCAGGTAATTGGGTTGCGCCGTTGGAAATAGGCATCTCCGTAGTTTGCTAGATCTTCATCGTCGTTTGCCATAAAGTTGAGGCGTGCCTCGACTTGAGAGAGGTTGTGATTGAGGATCGTTTCCGGGTATTCGGGATATTCACCTCGCATATACGCCAACCACGCGCCGTCATGTCCGCCGCTATCCTTGGTATGATGCCACGCGTTGATGTCGAATTTCGATCCCGTCTTTTTAGCAATTTTCGCTGCGCGTTCCTGATCTGCTGGAGCCATTGACAGTGCCCATAGATGCGCGACATCCGAGGCGTGCATCGGCATAAATTCAAACCAACCGTCCACTTGCAGAGCCGTTCCATCCTCATTTGTCATCGGATACTGCAACCACGGACCAGGGACATAGTTAACCTTGCCCGGGTCGCCATATTTCTGTGGGACGTAGAGTTGATCGTTCTGCTCAATACCCTTTTCAATTAAAACGTCAATCTGTGAGCGCGGAAAATCGAGATACGCCAAGTTTCTCCAAAGCAACGCCGCATTCTGCCCAGCGATGCTTACCGCCTGTCCGACGCTATGCCACCCGTGGGGCCAGCTCCACCCGTAGTATGAGCCATACCATTTACCATCTATATGTTCACCGATCTTGCCTGAAAGTCCGACGTTATCGGGTACAATGCCACCGTTTTTCGTTGTGCGTGCAATCCACGCGTCAACGTATTCCTGTACCCACGCTTTATATTTATCTTCACCGGTCAGGAGATAGGCGTTGGCAGCAAGCGTCGTAGCAGCGAGGTTAACGACTGTGTCCCCTACGCCTTGCCGTTCACGGGTGAGTTGCCCCATGCGTATGCACAGTTCTTCACTTTCTCTAACGGCTTCGTGACTCGTGCATCCCGGTATATCGTAGAACGGCATATTGTAGCCGTCCCAGGGCCAATATGGGTTTCCAGTGAAAGCCCAAAATGCGGGTCCCTTACTACCGTTCATAGCGCACTTGATGATTTTGTGCTGCGGGTCGTAATTCTGTGCATCAAGGTCTTCGTTCATGAAAAACCCCGCAAACCGTTTTGCCCGTTCAATGTGCTTAGGATTTGACGGGTCCGCCATGCAGAGCATATAAAAAAGGTAGTTTCCCTCGCTTTGATGAAACCAGTCATAACCCGGTTGATACTCTTTCACTACCATCGGGTAACCGTGACCGGTGTCGTACCGCGCCATATCGTTTGTGATGACATCGAATTCCGTGTCAGCATCAACCAAGAATTGCGCGTCACCACCGAGCATGTAAAAGAGGGGCCAATTATGGAAACTCTCGTAAGCATCGTCAAGTCCGTCGATACTCTGAAAGTCTGGGTTTGTTGGCCAGAGCAGTGTTCCGTCTGCGCGTGTATATTTCTGTAGGACTTCTGGTCCCGCAGCGTTCATTTTATCAATAAGTTGACGTTCGAGCAGTGCCCACGTCGGTGGTGTTTGGAGTCGTGTCTGCGCTTCAATCCTTGGAAACATAATTTTTTACCCCTGATATTTGGGTTACGATTAGTTGCAGTATACCACATTTCTGTATATTGGTAAAATTTACGACTTGTGCTAGATAATTTGTTTTTATAGCGTTTTGCTTATGCGCGAACGAGGTCTTTGAGTTTCATCAAGGAACGTTCCAAACATTGGTTCACGAAAGCACTGAGAAGACAACTAGCACAAGTCGTAAAATTTATGTGCTAATATCGGTGTACAAAGTTTTGGGTTAAGTACTCCTATCTGTTTGAACTCCTTGTGGGAGGGGTTTGTAACCCCGATTTGTCCCGAATGCGCATGAGTCGTTGATTTGACTGCAAATTTTCTTAAAATCTGCGTCATCCGTGTAATCCGAGATTTGCGGCGTACTCGCCCAAATGCGACGCGCATTCAGACAGAAAAAGTAATAAACCCCTGAGGTAACGCATCTTAATCCTAATTTTTGACAAAATATTTGCCTGCCCTTTTTGCACTGTGCACTACAATTTCTGCGAATCATATACAATTTCTGGTGATTCACCATAGCAGAGAGATTGCAAACGGATTTCATTTCTAATGCGAGAGCAATTTTTTTAGAAAAAATGAGCGTTCATGCTTATTTCGGTAAACCCAATCAAGGCTTGTGTTTTCGGAAGATAAAGGAGAAAAATATATTGGAAATTTCGGGAATTCAGACCCGAATATTGCACTTCTTTAGAAAGGTTGGCACGAAACTTGCTCACATAACAACTTGGTTCGGTTCCGATCTTATGCACTAAATCCGTAAGCCGAACTCAGGTTGTTATTTTCATAATCGCTTGCAGTAGCATGCGATTAAAAGGGTTTTCCGTACGTTCTCGCTCTAACATTATTGAGCAAAACCCGCTAAATATCATAAGTTAAAAACACTCTCAAAAAGGTTTTTGGAGAAAAAAATGAGAATTTTTTTTGTTTTAGCAAGTCTCGCTATCGTAGTTTTAGGTCAAATAGGTTGTAGTTCTGACGAAGAACCGGTAGAACTTGAGATGCCTGTAACCGTTAGTGATGAAACGGAAATGGTTGAGACATTGCAGGTTGTTGAACAGGTTACACTCGAAAATATGTATGAGTCAGAGGCGAGAAACCTGACGAGTGAGAGTCCGCTTGAAATGATTACTGTGCTTGAAGGGACAAGCAAGGTAAAGTTACAGGTCCGTTTTCGCGGCGTTCGCGACTTCGGATTCGGATTTCCGCTCTATGAATGCGAGTGGATAGATGATTCGGCTGAAGAATTGGGTGGAATTGCGCAAGGTATGTCTGGAACACCGGTCGGTCCCCCCGGACGTGTTATAGGTGCTCTTGCTTATGCTGATGCCTTCTCAAAACCGCCATATCGGTTCTGGGTGACTCCTATTGACGCTATGGAGGCTTCGATTGATCACCAGACACTTGGCGAAGTGTTGGACGGAACCACTGCACCTAATGCCCCCGCAGCATTTACTGCTGCTTACGCACCTGTTAAAACACCCGTTATGGTTACCGGGATACAGCCTCACAGAATTCAGGAACTCGCTTCACATCTTACACATTCACGGTTCCGATCTGTCGAATTGTTTGCTCATATTGGTGCAGCACCCACACCACCGGGCGCAGGTTTTTCCGAAGAACTGGCACCTGGGGATATGATAGGTGCCGCTCTTGTGACTGGCGATATTGTCAACTCTATTGGCTTTGGAACAGTGACGCAAATGTTTGGTGATCAATTTGTTGCCTTCGGTCATTCAATGTTTGGTGATGGAAAGGCAGCATTACCGGTCTACAGAGCAATTGTAGACGGGATTGTCCCGAATCTGCAGGTATCGTATAAATCGGTATCCCTTTCTGGTGATCCCATCGGCACGATAACCAAGGACCTCACACCCGCAATTGTCGGCGAGCTTGGAACGCTGCCTGAAATGATACCGGTGAGCATCTCTTATCATCCTGCTAACCTTGATGCACCAGTCAAAAAACATCACGAAGTCGCGTATGGACAGGAATGGATTATCCCCATAGTTGCTGCGTTGACACTTGATGCTGTCCGTATGGAGACAAATCCAGGGACATTGAACGGAGAAGTCAAACTTGAGTTTCAAGAGACCGATACCGTCTTTACACAGTCGTTTTGGAGTGTGTCTTCAGACCCGTTTTTCGATGTGTTTCTAAGAGTTAATTCGATTGTGTCCGCGTTTACAAATCTACTTACAAATTCTGCGGGCAAAGCGACGTTGAAAGAGGTATCAATCACTATTGCCGACAAACCTCAGATTCACAGCGCAGTAATTGAGGACGTGCGTACGCCTGATGAAATTAAGAAAGGCACGTCTGCTACATTTTCAATTGTGTTAGTCCCACATTGGAGTTCTGCTGGAGAGGAACGCACGATTGAAAAAGAGATCACGCTGGATATTCCTGAAGATTTTCCTGCTGGTGGTGCCAGTCTCGAAATTTCTGGGGGACGTTCGTTCGGTTTTCCGGGCGATCTTTTCTTCTTCGATTTTGATGACTTTGAATCTGAAAACAATGTTCCAAAAAGCCTGGACGAATTGATTGAGCAGATGGAAGACAACCAGAACGATCCGGGGGTAATTGAAGTAAAACTGACATCTCCTGATCATTTTGGGAGAGACATAGAGGAAGAAGTAAACCTTGATGGCTTTATCGTAACCGGTTCCAAATTCAAAGGCATCGTGATTCAAGAATAGTAGATGCAGCTCCGGTAAATGTATACCAACCTTCAACGGCAGGTGGCATCTGTTCACCTGCCGTTAATCTTTTAAACCAACCAATAGTTCACGAGATCTTTAATGAGTGCAAGAAGCTTTTGGTATTATGCAAGCCAAGTTGCCACTGAAAATAGCATTGTATTTGGTTCCCCAGCGGGGCGACAGGTGTATAGCATTAGGTTTCTAAATTGAACGTGAGTTTGATAATATACTAAAGTTTGGACAATATTATAGATTTCATGCTGCCTTGTCAAAAGGCAGTGCGTTATCCTGTGGTGCCTGAGTCTGAATATTCTGTGAGTTTGTTTTTTCTTTGGAACTCGTAGAAAATCGGAGCCACCAGATTTATGCTTGAAGATAAGCGACACGAAGGCCTTGCGTGAGTTTCTTGGGTTTATACCAATGAATGCCGAGCTGCTCAGAGACTTCCTCAACACTGAGTTGTTTCTCTGTCATTTCTGGCATAGAAAAGATCAACTTCGTTAGAGACGCTGCGACGAAACTCAGTTGGAGAAAACGATTGATGCTTTTGCGAGATTCACCTGATAGCCGCTGAAGCCGAAGTGTTGTTTTGCGTCTCGAAATGCGGTCTCTATCTGCCACCTTTGGCGATAGTATTCAACGATCTTCGGTATCTCAAGCGTCAAATCGGTTGTAAAGACAGAAAAATACCGATACGGTTTTGAAGGTTTAGGTTTTGTTCGTATAACAACGAGACGAACATCTGCGGGACACATTTTCGTCCGGACGATCTGTGAAGCCACCTGATAGTCTTTGCCCATTATGGAGACGACTTTATACCGCAAACGTCTGATGTTTAGACGGTCTCCGTATTTCTTGGGGCGTCCGGGGCCGGGACGTTTTCGACGTTTAGGTATACGATAGAAGACCGCATTCGACTTCGCACGACACAAGATATGGTGTTTGAGTGCCAAAAGCGTCTGAAAGACTTTTCGGCGGGCGAACCCTCTATCAAAGATGACGAGTCCCCGAGGGAGCCTTGAAAAGATACGTTTCAATACCGCATCGCCTTTGTCTCGAAGTTTCTCCGGCACGACGAGTCTGACCCAAACCGGAAACAGGATCCATTGTTTCGCAGTTTCGCAAAGCAGCCCCAAGGCAGCAAACTCATGTCCGAAGTGAAACTTTGATTGATTCACACGACCCTTTTGATACTTGAAGTTGCGGAAGAAATGCAGTCCAAATTGTTTCTTGCCTGTTTTTAGGGCACTCGTGAGATCGTAAACATAAACCCAATAGGGAAACACCTCTTGTATCTTTTCAACAAGCCGTGCAGCAACAGCATCAACATCCCACTCCCCTCGCGAGAGAAACTTCGGAAAAGACCAATACTTCGTCTCCGAGAAACTCGATTGATAAAGACGGGTGAGGGTGCCACCGTGTGTATTGGCAATAAAGCCGCAGATCATCGCTTGGAAAAGTGCGAAGTTTTGTTGGTTGAATAAAGGACGAAAATACGATAGAATATCTTCTAAGCAGAAAAGGAGGTTCATTTTACTTACCTTTCAAAAGTGTGGTTATTTCTGAAAGGATACCTACTTTTCTGCTTTTTGTCATCTTAATTCATAAAATTGTCCAAACTTTAGGATAATATAGTAAAGCCCGAAAATACGTGGACACTTTAGAATACACAAACCCCAGCCTCGCTGGCGGGGTTTCTAACCCCGCCTATTCACAATGTCCAAGTAATTGTGGATTTACTATAAAATCTAAATCTCAACGTAGGTCGGGTAGAGCGGTAAACACCAAGAACCTTCATTTATACTCAGCATTCTGCTTGTCTATGACTGTTTCGCATAAATAGATATAGCGAAACCCAACAACCCAAGTGCTGGAGACGTTAGAATGTATTCGGTTTCTTGAACACATCTGTCCTGTTGAGTCGAACTCACGTTAAATCGAAGTCTCCTAAGTTCACTGTTTTTCTCTCCTAGCCCCAGCGGGGCGACAGGTGTATAGAAATGCGGTCTGCCCCAGACGAAGCCCCAGCGGGGCGACAGGTGTTGTGTATAGCAGCTTCCAAACCAAACTTCTCATAAAATATTTACACACCCCAGAGTTACAGGGCTATTTAGTTTTCGGTTTTTCATCCGATTTTCGACACTCCAGGCCCGGTAGGCGCGGTTTGCAACCGCGCCGGGCTTGAAAAAGAGGATCCAAAAATTTAGACAATCCGAGAATTTGTTTAAAACTAAATGACCCTGCCCAGAGTTAAGTTTTCCTTGACTTCTGATCCTTTGTTGTGATATGCTAATTCAGCCTACACGGTTACAAGAGGTGAGTTCACATGGACGTTTTAGAGATGACTGACCTTGAAATTTATGAAACAGGTCTGAAAGAATTGACGTTGCAACTCGGTACTGCTGAGAAAACGCGGTTCCTCCAGCAATGTAAGCCGGGTGACTACGATTATACTGCCGAGCGGCATAAATGGTTGGCAAATCAGCCTGACATCCCTACAATCGCCAAGCGGATCCAACAAAGAGAGGCGGAGCAAGAAACGGAAGAACGCATTAAAGCCGAAAGAATTGCCGCATGGCGAAAGGGCATATTAAAACTTACCGATATTGAAACCTATGAACTCGGGCTTAAAGTCCTTGCGGATAGACTTGGTGCTTACGGATTATTGAGGTTCATCATGCAGCATTTCAAACATCTCAACAGTGATCAGCCTATCGATCAGTCCCAGCAGTCCTTGCCGGATAGCAACGCTAGTGCCATGTCAATCATTTTTTGATGGATAAAGTCTTTTTAGTTTGATGCGTGCGTCTTCAGTGGTAAACTGCCATTTTATAGTGGCGCGTTGTTGATTTCTGCGGTCTTGCCACGCCTGAACTTCATGCTTTAGGGTCTCTTGGTCTGCGATACGCCTTGAAAGACATTGTCGACTTAGCACCGAAAGTTCTATCTCAGCGATATTTAGCCAACTTCCATGTTTAGGCGTATAGCAGAACTGAAGTTTTTCAGCAATCCGATCGGCATCCTGTGTCTGAAAGGCTTTATACAACGAAGCAGGCTTGTGCGTATTGAGATTGTCGCAGACGAGGATAATCTTTTCTGCGTCTGAAAAATGCACATCCACTAAGTCTCGACAGATATGAGCGAAGTCAATACTTGTCCGTTGGTCAGTGACTTGAACATGCCGAAATCCTTGAAAAGGTGCGAAGATCATGAACAAGTTACTGACGCCATTTCGGGTGTAATGAGAGTCGTATCGAACCGGCATTCCCGGTGCCATCGGCAAAGGGGTCCGTATTTCTCTGATGTGTTGTTGGCTCTTCTCATCAACACAAACGACCGGATGGTTTGGGTCTTCGGGGCGTTGATAGACTTCTAAAACGTCTTCCATCGCAGAGACGAAATCTTCTGAGGCTTCGGGTGGAATGCACCATTGCTTCTTCACCCAAGGTCTAAGTGGTTCATTCGGCAATATTATATGATATAGTATTTCTGTTCATCCAACATAAACGCAACGGAGTATAGGGTTTTATACCGTTCTACCACGGATAAATATAGGATAGATACTTAGCGAGTCAACCACTAAGTCCGTTTTTTTTAGGACCTTTCTTATGCTTTCATGAGAGATACTTGAAAAATGGTTGAGCTCTACCCTTCTATCAGCTAAGAGACGAAGGCTCCAGCTGGCGTATCCTTCGGGGGGTTCGGAACACGCTAAAGCGATGAGATGTGCTTCTTTTTCACCATCAAACTTTCGCGGTTTTGAGGGTTCTGAACGTTTTTTAGCAGTTAGTGCGGCTTCAAGCCCTTCAAGAGCAAAGGTTTCACGAGTTCTTTCAATCGTAGATATTGAGACTTCAACAGCTTCTTGAATCTGTTTATCGGTATAAGCGGGGCCAAACTCACCTGTGTCGGCTTTCAGCAGTATCCGGGCATGCGTGAGTTTCCTCGCAGATTCGGTGCCGGAAGTGATCATCTTTTTCAGATAAACGTGCTGATCCTGATCCAGCACGACGTGATTTTTTTTCGATGCCATAATAGACTCCAAGTTATCGGACTTATGAACTTGAATCTAAGGATACCATTTTTAAAACTCACTGTCAATATAAAGTTGACATGGCACTAGTACGATACCAAACCAACAGATACGAGAAACCGATCCGCGTGATTAATTGGGTTTCTTAATTTCCAAACCTCTTGACGAGAAAAAGGAAGAAACGCTCAAAATGCTTTGATGGACGAGCAACGATGAAACAGAACAAATTTCCGCCAAGCTGGGATGAGAAGCACATCCAGAGCATCATCTCGGACTACAAGCAACAGACAGAAGATGAAGCCGTTACCGAAGATGAGGCTGCATCCCAGAATGAATTCAGCATGCTGATGGAAGTCCTTACGGAATTGGGACCTGCTGTCTGTGAGTGGATACTTGAGTTCTTGGTCGATAGTCAATGAAAAAGGGAACACAGCGCGTAATGAACACTCAATCCAGGTCTCAAAATGGACTCAACAGGATTTTGGAAAAGATTCAAGAGATAATAGAAAAATCTGCTGACGGAGACTACATCTACCGTGGTGAACCTGAACAGTATAAAGAAAAGCCTTACGATGGAAAGGTTTCCTCAAACCTTTACCGTGAATACCTTGAGGTTGAGGCAGAGCATTTTGATATAACGGTTGTCCAAAAAGAAATTTTAGATAACGCTCGAGAGTATATCGGTGAAGCAGTTCGTGATTTTGAAATCCTAACTGAACTCCAACATCGTGGTGGTAACACCAACCTGATAGATTTTACAACCGATTATCTCATCGCTCTCTTCTTCGCTTGCGACGGTTCACAGAATAAACCGGGTAGAGTTATCTTGCTAAAGAAAGAATCTGAAAGATACAAGGTCGAAAAAGCTTCCAAAACAATTAATCGCGCTGAGTCACAGAAAAGCGTATTTGTTCAATCTGACACAGGTTTTATTGGACCTGAACAATACAAGGTAGTCTGCATCCCGGACGATTTAAAGACGTATATGTTAGACTACTTGCAAAAGCACCATGACATATCTACCAGAACCATCTACAATGACCTCCAGGGATTTATTGAAAATCGACGAATCCATCGGAGTGCTTACACGGAGTTTTATAGGGGTTTGACCTGTCAAGAGAGGGGAGACGTAGCGGAGACCAATAAAGAAAAACATGATCATTATGAAAGTGCTGTTAAGTGTTATACAGAAGCCTTAAAACTAAATCCGCAAATGTTTGTGGCATATCACAATCGCGGCATCGTTTACAGCGACAAAGGCGAATATGACGCATCACTGCAAGACTTTAGCACGGCGATAGAAAACAACCCCGATGATGCAAAGGCCTATTATAATCGTGGAGTCATTTACCTAAGAAAAGGCGAATATGACGCGACACTGCAAGGCTTTAGCAGAGCGATAAAACTTGATCCCGATTATGCTAATGCGTATCACAGTCGCGGCACTATTTACAGCAAAAAAGGCGAATATGACGCAGCATTGCAAGTGTACTGCCATCGGAAATTAGGGCCACCCCCTAAACCAAGATTGTGCTATAATGACAATCTATCTGAAAGGAGTATCCGATGGGAACCAAACGAAGAAGATTCATTGCTGAGTTTAAAGCATCAGTTGTTCTTGAGGCACTCAGCGGTGAAAGTTCACAAGCGGAATTGTGTCGCCGCCATAACCTCAGTGAAGACCAGGTCTCAAAATGGAAGCAGCAGTTCCTTGAAAATGCGGCCTCTGTGTTTGCCGCCACGGATAAACAATCCAGCGAGGCAGCCGAGCGGATCGCACATCTTGAACACCTCGTTGGGCGGTTGACTATAGCCTTAGACATCCAAAAAAAAGCCTCGACTTGGTTGAGCTAACTGCGTCTAAGAAACGAGAACTCGTTGAAACTTTGCGGACAGATTACTCGGTTCGAGAGATTTCCGAGACGCTCGGTTTCAACCGTAGTCTTTTCTATTATCAACCGAAAGGCGAGACATCTGATGAGGCTCTGCGAGATGAAATACAGGGGTTAGCCTCGCGTTATCCGAAATATGGTTATAGGCGTATCACGAAGTTGCTGGTGCGTCTCGGATACACCGTCGGTTATCGCCGAGTTGCCCGATTGATGAAAGCAGATAATCTTACAGTCGCTGTCAAACGTGCCTGTCGAACGACGCAATCGCTTGATGGTCGGCATCAATGGAGCAATCAGATTGATAATCTTGACATCACGCGATGCGATCAGGTCTGGGTCGGTGATATTACCTACGTCCGGTTGAAAGGACATTTCGTCTATGTCGCAGTGCTCATGGATGTCTTCACTCGCATGATAAGAGGGTGGCAGGTCAGTCGGCACCTGAACCAACCCCTGACGTTGGAACCTTTAGAACAAGCACTGTGTCAGAGCGTCCCGGAGATCCATCATTCTGATCAAGGCGTGCAATATCTGTCTAATGCTTATATCACGACCCTGATGCGTCATGGGATAGAGGTTTCTTTAGCCCGTAGAGGATGTCCTTGGGAGAATGGGTATGCCGAAAGACTCATCCGAACCCTCAAGGAAGAAGAAGTTCACCTCAATGACTATGATAATATCTCGGAAGTTCAAGCGCGTATCAGTTATTTTACAGAACAGGTGTATAACCAGAAACGCCCGCATTCGGCGTTAGGGTATTTGACACCCGTCGAATTTGAGCAAAAAAACTTGTCTTAACTTTACGGAATTGCGGCCCTAATTAGCGATGGCACTTCAAAGACTTTAATAAGGCGATAAAACTTGATCCTGATGATGCCCACCTCTATAGCAATCGCGGTGTTGCTTATCTTAGAAAAGGTGAGTTTGACAGAGCTATCCGAGACTATAACAGAGCAATAGAATTGAATCCTAATAGTGTTGGTATTTATTGCAATCGCGGCGAAGCATGGTTACACTTAGAGGAATGGGAAAAAGCCAGAGCAGACCTAACTTTTGCAAGGGACAATGGTGAGGATATAATCGCTTATTTCATAATGATTACAAAAGCGTTGCAGATTTTGAGCAGAAAAATAAGGTTCAGTTACCGGAAGACATTAAGGCAATGCTGGTGCAAAAGTAGGGCTGAAACCTAAATCAACCAATTTTGAATTCGCAACGTTGGCGTGCTATAAAAATTACCGAACGGAGTCTGGATATACGTGTGCAGACCAATTTGCAGTTATGGAAAATTTATCTTGATACCTGTTGTTTGAGTCGTTTTTTTGACGACCAAACCCAAATCCGAGTCTATCAAGAAACTGAAGTTATCAGACGAATCGTTTCTCAGATTCATTTTGGACACTGGCGTTGGATCTCTAGCGATGTTTTGGTGGATGAAGTAGAGCAAAACTCTAACTTGGACCAACGCTTACAGATTAAAGATTTAATAACTGACGCACATCAGACTGTTTCTATTGGTACCAGTGAAATATCAAGAGGTAAGCAGCTTGAAACTTTGGGGTTTAAAGAATTGGATGCTTTGCATCTCGCTTGTGCCGAAAGCGGCTCAGTTGATATTTTTCTAACAACCGATGACAAGCTTCTCAGACGAGCAGAACGTTATAATTCTCAACTTTACGTCCGGGTTGAAAACCCTTATGCATGGTTTCAGGAGATGGCAGAAAATGAACGCATTAGAAATGACAGATAATGAACTTTATAAAATGGGTCTTAAAGTCCTTACTGATAAACTCGGTGCCTCTGAGGTGCCGCGGTTTATTCGGCAGTGCAAACCCGGTAAAGGTAATTACTCTGTTGACCGACATAAGTTGGCGGATCAACCCGATATTGACACCGTTGTCAAGCGGATCCAAGATAGGCGTATAGCAAGGGGAGCGGAAGAACGCGCACGCGCCGAGAGGTTCGCCGCGCCTCAAAGCGAAATTCGGAAAATGACGGATGTTGAGATTTATGAAATCGGAAATCAAGTTCTTGTTGATAAACTCGGAGTTGGTGGATTGATGCGGTTTATCGGGCAGTGCCAAGAACTGAATGGTGGTTATACTCGGGGTCTGATTAAGAATAGGGAGGAGGCTAAAGAATACATTAAACTTTACACTGCAAGCCTGACCTTCAATCCGAAAATAGTTGAAGATTACATTAGCCGCGGCAATACCTACAGCTACATTGGCGAGCATGACAAAGCCATCGCCGACTACAACGAGGCAATAAGGCTGAAACCTAATTATGCCAAAGCATATTACAATCGCGGCAATGCTTATCGTGATAAAGTTAATTTTGACAAGGCTATCGCAGACTATACCAAGGCGATAGAACTCAACGCTGATTATGTTGATGCGTATTACAATCGCGGTAAACTTTACGCCGGAGCGGATGCGTATGACGAAGCTATCGCAGACTTTAGTATGACGATAAAATTCCGACCCAATGATGCCGAGATTTATTATGACCGCGGTACCGCTTACGGTAAAAAGGGCGAGTTTCGCAAAGCCATTAGAGATTTCAGCAATGTCATAAAGCGAGACCCAACGTTTACACAGGTTTATTTTAAACGCGGCTTGCTTTATGCTGGTATAAGTGAATTCCCGAATGCCATCAAAGATTATGATAAGGTGCTGGAATTTGAACCACGGTTTGGCCCTGCCTATGCCATTCGCGGCATAATCCGATTGCATCTAAAAGAGTGGAAAAATGCTAAGTTGGACTTAGATACTGCTAAAAAGTTAAAGGTGGATATCAGCAATATATTTCGTCAGACGTACAAAAACGTTGCTGACTTTGAGCAGAGGAACGATATTCAGTTGCCGAAAGACATCGTGGCAATGTTGACGCAGCGGTAAGTCTGGAACCTAAATCTACTGTTTCCGACAGGGAGTATAGTGAAGTGGTAAGGCACAAATCTAATAATACCGAGTCATATTACAATCGTGGCATCGCTTACTACAAAAGACGTGAGTATGATAAAGCCATCGCCGACTTTAGCGAGGTCATAAAGCGCGGCCCCGATCATGCCGATGCTTATTATAATCGCGGCAATACTTATCGTGATAAAGTTGATTTTGACAAAGCTATTGCAGACTATACCAAAGCGATAGAACTCAAGCCCGATTATGCCGAAGTCTATTACAATCGCGGTAAACTTTATGTTGAAGAGGATGAGTATGACAAGGCCATAGCAGACTTTGGCATGGCGATAAAACTTAATCCAGAGCATGCCGACGCATCCGGTTTTCGTGCTACCCTTTACGGTGAACAAGGTGAGTACGACAAAGCAATTGAAGGATTTAGCAAGGAAATAGAACTCCGACCCGATGATGCTGAGACCTACGAAGAACGCGGTAAAATTTACGTCAAAAAAGGTGAGTATGATAAAGCAATTGTGGACTTTACTGAGGCAATAAAACTAATTCCAAATTTTACAGATGCTTACTTTGAACGCGCTATGGTTTACTTGCGAATGGGCAAATTGGAGTCCGCAATTCAAGATTTTGACAAGCTTTCAGAGTTGAAACAGGATTCTACGTAAATTTTTATGTTTGAGACACTATTTTGCAGTTAAATTTTCTCGTTGAGGAACAAATCTAATGAATAATAGAGTTGAGGAAAGACTTAATCAGTTTAAGGAAGACTTGAATAAATTGACTCCAATTCAGGTCGTGAGAAAACACATAATTTTCGGAGAATGTTGTGAATTATCTCAGCATGAGTACTTTGAATTGCGTTCAGAGATAGCTGATTATTTTGAACTTCACTCAAATGAAGTATTAATTGTTGGCTCGGCAAAACTTGGTTTTAGTGTTGCACCTCACAATCAATATCGTGAATTCTGTGATGAATCCGATATTGATGTTGCTATAATATCTTCAACGTTATTTGATCAAATATGGCAAGAGGTGTTTAATTATAAGTATGAAGGATCATTTTGGCCTGAATACAATCGGTTTGTCCACTATCTCTTTCGAGGGTGGATAAGACCAGATATGTTACCTCCGTCTTCTATGTTTTGTTTAAGGGAAAGGTGGTGGAATTTTTTTCAGAGTGTTACACGCAGTGGAAGGTATGGTGATTACAAGATTAGAGGTGGATTATATAGATCATATTTCTTTTTAGAGAATTATCAAAAAATTAGCATACAGAGATGTATCCTACACTCAGAGCCATTCAATTGTCAGATTCTGTTTTTTGCATAATTTTTAGTGCTTCTGTAGGGTGTGCGGCGAAAAATCGGAACGTCTTTGCGATGCGTGTATATCCACAGATGCGCAGGAGTGTTAGCACGGTATTGCGCAAGGCTGCCATGACTTGGGGAATGTTGCCACAACGCACCTGTGAGGCATCCTCACCCATCAGCACGTCGCGTGTGCGATGGGAGAGATTTTCTATTGCCCAATGTCCCCGCCGGAGTTCCAATAAGCGTTTGGCAGATGCTCGCTGTGGCGATAAACTTGTAATGCCATACTGGGTGTGGTGAGTTATCTTCTGGGTGCGTATATGCTTCCGCTGTGATCGATATTCATAGACTTGCGCAAGTCCCGGCCAAGTCAAGTGTTCATTGAGCAAAGTGGAAGTCGTCAAGGTTCGGGTTGTAATGTATCCATGTGCCTTTTCTACAGCGGAAAACGTGTCGGTGTGTGCCTTGTTTTCCTGATGCAGTGTTTCAAATGTGCGTGCTTGATAGACTTGGGGGTCAACGTCAGTTTTCGGTGGTATTTCGGGTGTGAAGAGACGTTTTATATCTTCATAGGTCTGTTTCTGATTGGCTTTGACAGGTAAGACATAATCGGCTTTTTTTTCACACAGCGTTTGGCAAAATGCCTTCTGTGTCAGGAGGGCATCTGTTGTGATGATCTTTCCGGAGACATCGAAAGTCTGAAGGATCTGTGTTGCGATAGGTATCTCATTTGTTTTGGCATCGACAGGTTGCTGTGTGAGGGTGATGCCGAGTTGATGAGAAACGACGGACAACAGATGTGTAATCTTGGCATCCTGTTTATCACTCCCGCATAAGGTTTTGCCATCTATGGCGAGAGCTTGTGTATCGGTTTCCGGGGGTAAGTCTTCAAAGACAGTTATTGCCCACTGCGTGAGTTTGTTTTCCAAAGCGGTGGCATCAAGGTCTTTGAAAACATAATGGAGTGTTGAGGCACACGGTGTCTTTCTGCGTCTGAATCCGAGTGCTTTTGGGAGATCTGCGTGATAAGTGCGTCCCCATTGGGCAATGGCAGCATAACTTCGAGAGCCACACATCATAGCGATCACGGCGAGTCCGAGGATGGCAGAGAGTGGGTGTCGTTTGCCTTGATTGTTGCGAGAATCGGGGACTTCTGCTAATATGTCAAGTAAGTGGCGGGACGTTGTTTTCGTCATGGTTCACCTCAAAATATGTGGTTGTATAATGAGGTGTATGCTATCAGAAATAGCGTGAAAAGTCACGCTATTTCTGATAGCATAATTTACCTTTACCTCTGTGAAGCCACACCGACAATTGAATGGCTCTGATCCTACACTCCGCAGTTATTGATCTGGAATATAACATTTTTTGATGTCTCCACCAAAGAGGTCGAGAATTTGATAATGAATGGGTTTAAGATTTACCACCACTCGCTGGATGTCTTCGCCTTGTTGTGTGAGTAAAACATCAATACCCTCAAAGACTTGAAAAATACGCCGTAGGGTTGGACGTTGGGTCGGTTTGCCAACTTGGTTGACGAGGGTTTGGTTTTGCTTTATGAGTTCGGTGCGGAGCCACCGTTCTGCGAGCGCATAAACGAGTAAAGCCAGTCCCATCACCATTAGCAATGCCATGATGCGCTGCGGTTTTTCTAAAAATAGGCTTGATGCGAAGAATAAGGGGTCTTTGAGAAATCGGAATCCGCGTTCAACGGAGACGTTTTGTGCTTTGTAAGCTGAAAGTATGGTAGCTTCGTCAAGTAATGTGGCATCTAACTCATTAGTTGCGAGGACGAACTTGCCTTTACTTTTCTTGACGGCTTGAATCGCCTCAGCGTCTTGAAGAATCTCAGCAACGATGCGAAAACCGATGCGTGTGGGGTGTGCGTCTTTCTTTGGACGCCCTTGATGCGAGTAATGGGGCACACAGACGCGTTCAACCTTTGAAAACTTATGATATCGCCACGACGCAGAAATCAAACGCGCTGCTTCGTGGGCATCCATCTCGGAGCCAAACTCTTTACACCTCAAATGTTGGGTCGCTTTTTCAGCAGTTTTCCGTTCTTTGGCAATTTGTTTCTCCAAAGTCGCCACTTCGCGTTTATACGCCGCTTCAGAGTAGACGACTAACCATCTTTGATCCACACCTGCGTAGGTGTTTTCAACGCAGTGATAACGATACCCATTTTCAGAGGCAGGTCGCATATCTTCTATAGAGAGGCTTTCATAGAGGGCTTTGACAGCCGTAAGCGTCTCTGGCACTCGGGTGATGAACCGGACATTGGATAAGGTCGCAAGGTTCGCAGCCGTATACAACGCACTATCAGCAATAAAATAGGGGGCATCCCCCCGAAGTTCCTCAAGATACGCCGCTATCGTCTTCGGGAAACTCGTTTTGTCAGTCTGATTCCCATCAAGCACCTCTAACCAAACCGGGAGTTGAGACTGATAGGAACAAATTAGTTGCACAACAACCTGTTTCAAATCCGGGCGGTGATCGCGTGAATAGCCATGCGCCACTTGTATCACGTTTTCAGCATCGCTTTGCTGATCATAGCAGCCATGGAGACTAAACGTCGTGCTATCAAGGTGAACAAAGCGATGCTGAACGTCAAAGGCGGATAACGCCTGACTTGCCACCGTCGCGAAGACTTCCGTGACTCCCTTTTCATAAAGGCAGTCTAAGGCGCGACCGACTGTGTCGTCAGTGAAGTCCGACGCACACAAGCGTGGGTGAATCAAGAGATCCACAGGTTTATTGGAAAAAAACTCCGGCGTCAAATACAACGGACGCCCCACAAAGCCAAGCGCATTGAGTATCATCGCCATGACGGCTTCGCCCACGGAGACTTTACGCCGCGTTTGACCGACAAAGGTATCAATGGTTTGAATCAAGTCAATACGATCACAAATACCAGCAACTATCCCAAGATGATCTAAGCGCTGGGTAGCAAAGGTCGGTGGTGTCATTAGATTATAGCCTCACAAGCATTTTGTTTGCTACAAGCATACCATAAATCTCTTAAATCCGCATCCATAACTGCGGAGTATAGGATGTATAAAAAGTTTGGAGGAAAACAATGCAAGGAGCATCAGGTAGTAGAAGAATACACAGCCTTTTGCAGGGGCTTAGAACTGGAGCCTTAGTGCCAGATCCCAAGTTTCAACGGCGTTTGGTGTGGACGAATAAACACAAGTGTGATTTTCTTGATACAGTTTTGCGCGGATATCCTTTTCCAGAAATATATATAGCTGCTGGTGAAGTAGATCCTGATACTGGACAAGGGATAGAAATGTTGGTAGATGGGCAACAAAGGTTGGTGACTTTAAAACAATATGTTGATGCATCTAAAGATTTGAAGTTGTCAGGTGAGGTAACCCCATTCGTAGAACTTAGTGATGAACGAAAAAAAAGTTTCTATAATTATCCAGTTGCGGTTAGAGACTTGGGGCAAACAAGTATAAGCGAGATAAAAGAAATCTTTAAACGGATTAACTCAACAAATTATTCTCTAAATGCTATGGAGATTCACAATGCCAGATATGATGGAGAAATAAAACAATTTGCTGAAGAACTTTCCCAAAATTCATTTTTTGAAAAACATAGAGTCTTTAGTGCTGCTGATATTAGGCGTATGAGGGATGTTTCCTTTGGTTTGTCTGTGGTAATTACGGTAATGTCAACTTATTTTAGTTTAGAGAGTGAATTTGAATATTATCTTAGACAATACAATGATGAATTTGAAGAAGAACAAACTCTGAAAATTGAGTTTCAAAAGGTTTTTAATTTTATAGATAAGTGTGGCCTTCCTGAAAAAAGTCGCGCCTGGAGAAAGTCAGATTTATTCACTCTGATCATAGAGATTCACCGAGCATCATTCAAAGAAAAAATAAACATTGAACCAGTAGAAGTTGGGAAACGACTACTACGTTTTTATGATTTAGTAAATAAATCCGCAAAAGCAGATGAAGAATTTGCAACAGAACATCAGAAAATAATGGAATATTATAATGCTGCTATTCAAGGAACTAATAGTAGAACAAACCGCATCAAAAGAGGAAAGATTATACAAGTTGTCATTAACGGTGATTTTGAGTTTGAGAAAAAAGAAAAATAGTTATTCAAGTTACGCAGTCTTCGTCATAAAATGAGAGAGGATTACCAGATTATTCCTATGAAAATCGCAAATGCCCCATGTTCGTGGGGTGTGCTTGAGTTTGAATTGGACGGTGAAGTACCCGGCTATACACAGGTGTTAGACGAAATGCACGCCATCGGTTACATCGGCACCGAATTGGGAGATTGGGGGTTTATGCCCACGAATGCGGGGCAGCTTCGCGACGAACTTGCGAAGCGACAATTAACGCTGTTAGGTGCGTTCGTAGCGGGCGCGCTCGCCGATCCTGAGACGCACGCAGCCGGTGAAGTAGCAGCACTACGTCACGCCCGGCTATTAGCGGATGTCGGCGGAAAAACGCCGTTCATCGTGCTTTCAGATGACAACGCCACCACAGAACTACGCACCCGCTATGCCGGTCGTGTCCGTCCTGAACACGGATTAACACCTGCACAGTGGGATACTTTTGTACAGGGTGTACACCGTATCGCCCAATCAGTGCAGGACGAGACTGGACTGCGCACCGTTTTTCATCCACACTGCGCGGGATATATTGAGACAGCGGCGGAAGTGGACACGTTGATGGCGCGCACCGATCCGAACCTCGTCGGATTGTGTTTCGATACGGGACATTACCGATTCGGTGGTGGTGATCCGCTTGAAGCGTATGCTCGGCACGCGGACCGGATCTGGCACGTCCATTTCAAGGATTGCCATCCTGACATTGCTGCCCGTTCTCGGAAAAATGAGTGGGATTACTTCGCCTCTGTCGGCAACGGTGTTTTTTGCGAGTTAGGCAACGGAGATGTCGATTTTCCAGCGTTCCTTACGGAATTGCGAAATCGCGACTACGACGGTTGGATTGTCGTGGAGCAGGATGTCTTACCGGGGATGGGGAGTCCTTACGAGAGCGCTGCGCGAAATCTGCGGTACCTGAATTCAATCCTATAGCAGTAGAAATTGACGCACAGCATAGGAGTTAGGAGAACCATTAAATGAATAAAAACTCAAAAATCGGTGTTGGTGTTATCGGTGCAGGACGTATCGGTAAACTTCACATTGAACACCTCGCCCAAAACATACCAGAAGCCGAACTGGTTACTATTTGCAGCTTGAACCCTTCTGATATAGAGTCCTTTGCAGAACAGTTTAATGTGCCGAAGGTGACAACCGATTACAACACCCTCTTGGTGGACCCGCAGATTGACGCAGTGCTTGTCACCGCTCCAACCAATACACATGTCGAAATCAGTCAAGCCGCAGCGAAGGCGGGGAAACACATCTTTTGCGAGAAACCGATCGCGTTTGATCTGGAACAGATTGACGAAACCTTGGCGATTGTGGAAAAGGCAGGCGTGAAGTTTCAAGTCGGTTTTAATCGTAGGTTTGATGCAAGTTTTAAGCGTGTGCGTGAAGCGGTTGCCTCTGGCGAGATTGGCGAGCCGCACATCATGCGTATTACGAGCCGAGACCCAGCACCACCACCGATTGAATACGTCAAGGTCTCCGGTGGGATTTTTCTTGACATGACGATCCACGATTTCGATATGGCGCGTTATCTGATTGGGGACGAGGTTGTTGAAGTCTACGCAACAGGCGGCGTGCGCGTTGATCCGAAAATTGGCGAGGCAGGCGATATTGACACGATGGTTATCACCTTACGATTCCAGAATGGGGTTATCGGGACAATTGATAACAGTAGAGAGGCTGTTTACGGCTACGACCAGCGAGTTGAGGTATTCGGTTCAAAGGGGATGGTTACGGCGGCGAATCCACTGACAGATACTGTTACTTTTAGCGGTAGCGAGGGGAGCCGTGCCGCATCACCTCCATACTTTTTTGTGGAACGCTATCAGCCTGCATTTCTCGCTGAATTGCAAGCGTTCTTTGCGTGCATCCAAGAAGACACACTACCAGCAGTTACAGGCGCTGATGGTCGCGCACCTGTTGTGATGGGTTTTGCAGCGTTGAAATCGCTTCGCGAAAATCGTCCTATTCTTTTGTCAGAAATTTTATAGCAAGGATCTAAACGGTTCGCTATTCACCACCGACCTCACCGACTTCGATTTCAATCTCGTCTCGATTCCTGACACGCTCCACGAGGCCGTCGCGGATGTCCACGATCCGGTCAGAGACATCAAGCATCTTCAGGTCGTGTGTCGCCGAAATCACAGTAACGCCTTGCTCTATATTCAAATGTTTAATGAGGTCGATGATCTCGCGTCCAGTAATTGTATCGAGGTTTGCTGTCGGTTCATCGGCGAGGATAATGCTCGGATCATTCGCAAGTGCTCTGGCGATGGCGACACGTTGACGCTGACCGCCTGACAGCTCATCAGGAAGATGATACATCCGATCTCCCAAGCCTACCCTATCCAACAACTCCTCCGCTTTTTCATTGCGTTGTTTCTCAGGAATCCCAGCGAAAATCATCGGTAGCGTTACATTTCCGTGTGCGCTTCTCACGTGCAGCAAGTTGTAGCTCTGAAAAATGTAGCCCACGCGGTGGCACCGAAACGCCGCAATCTGCCTTTGTGAAAGTTGGGACATATTTTGCCCATCGATGTAGACCTGTCCCTCCGTCGGTCGGTCGAGTGCACCGATCATGTTAAAAAGCGTGGATTTACCGGAACCGGAGGGACCCATAAGCGAGATATACTCTCCGCGTTCAATCTCAATATTGATGCCGTCCAAAGCACGAAGAATATTTGAACCCATACGATATTCTTTGACAACATCTTCAGTTTTCACAACGATATCAGCCATAATTTCCTCCGTGCCTATACCTCGGTACGCATCGCTTCAGCAGGTGGGAGTTTCGCAGCACGCCACGCAGGAAACGATGAACCGATGACTGCCAAAATCATACCGAGTATACATCCAAGCAGAATGACGACTATCACACCGAGCTGCATCGGTCCGTTTTCAGGCTGCGCTGGTAATAGCGGGAAATAGAAGAATAAGTCTAACCCATAGTCTTTAAGTCCTAAAAGTACTGCACCTAATGTTCCGAGGAGTGCACCGATAAGTGCCCCTGAAAACCCTTGGAACCCTGATTCAAGTAGGAACAGTCTAACCACGAAGCCGTCTAACGCACCGAGACATTTCATTGTACCGATCTCGCGGAAGCGCTCTGTTACTGCCATCAGCATTGAGTTTGCAATACCTACCACACAGACAATCAAGGACATAACAATAAGCCATATATCTTTTGTGGAAATACCGTGTTCCGTTGTCTCTTCAAAAGTGTTAATTGTTGATTGCCGTCCGCTCTCCTGTAGCGCAATGCCGATTTCGTTATTTGTCCATACAGAAACCAGAAACGCAATACCCAATGTAATGCCTGCTGTCGTGATAATTGAACGACCAAAACGGATTTTCAGACTCTGAAAACTAATCCGTAGCGATTCTACGAAAGGCAGATCAATCTGTTCTTCAAGTGGTGTTCTTTGCTGCAAATCTCTGTCTCCTTATTTTTTATATCTATAAGTGTATCCTATACTCCGCACTTCTAATTTCGGATTTTTGGTATTTATTTTCTAAACCCACGTGGTTCCAACGTTCAACAAGCGATTTCAGATGGATCAGAGAAGATATACGTGCGAAATGAAATCTTATTTACCATCTCTAAATTTTATTTATACTGTTTGGACCCTTTCGTGACGTGGGTTTGTCTAAAAATACCAAAATGTGTCAAAACAAGTGCGGAGTGTAGGGTGTATTGTATCAAATTTACAATTTCAAGTCAAGTTTTTCATGCATACACCATAGCATCATTCAGTTCTCCCTTAATCTTATACTATAGTTTGGACAATTTTAGAAATAGGCAAAGGTCTCCGCTGAGAACCCTCTGCCGTAGCATAGACTGTCAGTCTGTGCCTCCATCGCATAGACGTGTTAACAAACACCGACGCGCAGCCGCTATATTCAGTTATTTTTCTCTGAGTTTCCCAGACACGCTAAGTCGCAGAAGAAGGATCTCATGTGCCAATAACCACAGCCCCAGCGGGGCGGAATGTTTATAGAAAAGCGTTTCCACACCTTCTTGGTTTCCCCAGCGGGGCGATATATGTATAAAAAAAGATGTTAGGTTTCGACAAATACCTAAGGTGTTTCTCGATCCAGACTATCACCTAAAGATTCTCAAAAATTGTCCAAAGTTTAGTAATCTTATAGTAAAACCCGAAAATATGTTTACACTTTAAAGAGCAACAATTCCGCGAATACACCCGCTCGCTGGCGAGGTTTCCTAACCTCGCCAATGTAAAGTTAATTGTGGGTTTTACTATAATCTTCCACAGGTAGGTGCTTTGCTGTAGGAGCAACCCCCCAGTCGCTATGCTCACTGACTGCTGACCACTGATGACTATGCCTCTAACAACTGATAACTGAAAACCATCCCTCTGACAACTGAAAGGCGACGCAGTCGCCGTACTGATAACTGATTGCTGACAACTGACTGCCACTGTAGCATTGACTTTACAATTTTTGGCTGTTATACTTACGGGCAAAGGTAGGTACAGATTGATGCTCCGATTTTTTTTCTCTTTTTTGCTACTATTACTATGCTGGGGAACACCAATCTTGGCACACGATGCTTTCTATCCACACCATCGCGAAGATTTTGAAAACATGTCGCGCCGTCGCGAATTACGAACGATTGTACTTCTCAGCACGGCTGCTTTTCTCTGTGTTCTTGGGGCAATCGTCTATGTTGCCTTGCGAAGAAGCACAGATGATAGTGATGTTGACGAAATTGATGCAAAAACGGTTCAAGAACACTTGGAACATGCCACAAATAGAGCAGTGAGTGCTGCACGACAGTCTCTTGATACGAAAGGAAACATCGCGGAAGCTGCCACAGCGTGCTTCACAACCTATGCTGAGGCATTTGGTGTGACGTGGCGACCACGTTCTTATGAACAGGGTCGTCCTGAATCAGTACCCTACCAGATTCGATGCAAAATTGGAGCGGATGTCGTCACCCTCAGCATTGACACTGAAGTCGTTCAATTGAAGGCAGAACACGCGCCGTCTAAAATAGGTTTAGGTTCGCAAGAAGCATCGAAAAGTGCAAGGGCAACTGTTGTACTGAAAAGGTCGGATGAGGGAGAAGAATAGAGGATTGCCGATTACGCCGTGAGTCGGTTGATGAGTGAAGCACTATAGCCTGCCCCGAAACCGTTATCGATGTTTACAACGGTGACACCAGACGCACAACTATTTAGCATGCCTAACAAGGCAGCGAGCCCACCGAAACTTGCCCCATAGCCGATGCTGGTGGGTACCGCAATGACCGGACAGTCCACCAAACCACCGACAACGCTCGGAAGTGCGCCTTCCATTCCCGCAATGACGATGATAACGCGGGCAGTCAGGAGTTTCTCGTGATTGCTGATGAGGCGGTGTAACCCTGCCACGCCGACATCATAAAGTCGTTCCGGTTGGTTTCCCATCATCAGTGCCGTTTCAACGGCTTCCTCTGCGACTGGCAAGTCGGATGTGCCGGCAGAGACAACAAGAATCCCCGGTGTGCCTTCCTCTTCAGATTGGGAGACGGTAATAGTGCGCCCAAGTGCATTATAGCGTGCCGCAGGCTGAATCGCTTTTACTGCTTCATACATGTCCGGAGTGGCGCGAGTTGCAAGGAGCAGGTGCCCGGCAGCGAGAATGCGCTCGCTAATCTGTTTGACATGTTCGACTGTCTTCCCTTGACAGAAAATGACTTCCGGGAACCCTGTGCGAAGCTGGCGATGGTGATCAATTTTTGAGAACCCTAAATCTTCAAACGGAAGCGTGCGAAGAGATTGCAGCGCATCATCCACCGCAATCTCTCCGCCTTTAACATCTTCAAGCAGGGCTCTTAACTTTTCAATTTCCATTTATTTAACGATACGTACGTCCACTGCTCGTTACCTTCGTAAGGGCGGGCACTTGTCCCACCACAATTAAAGTTAGCATTCTGAGAAGAGACCCTTAGACTTTCTCAGTAGCCTCTTCCTCGGTTCCGCCATTGTCGCCAACACCCGGGATGGATTCAGCAATTTTAGCGCGAACATCTGCAGAAACTTTACGACCGGCTTCCACGGCAGTCTTTACCTGTTCTCCTGCTTCTTGGAGACGTTCTTTTGAGGTATCTACGATGCCGTGAACGCTCTCTTTACCCTGTTCCACGAGAGTCTCAGCACCTTGTCGTGCACTATCGGCAGTTTGTTGCGCGAATTCAACCGTCCGGTTTGTCGCGTCAATTGAGGTATCGCGAATTTTCTGTCGAGTCTCCTTGCCCGAACTCGGGGCATAGAGCAGACTGATGACAGCACCTGCCATAAAGCCAGTGAAAAAAGCGAAAACCATTGTTAGCCCGTTGTTCTGTTCATTATTGCTCATTTTTTTATCCTTTCTACTCGGTTAAGTCTGTTTTGATGCCGCTTACAAGCCAAAACTTATGATTAAAAAATGGTGCCGCTTGTAAGCCAAAACTTAGTGTTAAAGTTTACGAAAATCAGCGTTAAAAGTTTCAATTCTCATGTTTATCTCTGGGTTTAATTTAAAAATCCGTTTCCATTGTGATTAAACGTTTTAGGCTTCATAAGGTTGACATTCAGACTCTGCCCGATTCACTTACTCGTTAGACGCTTCGGATATCGGTGTATCTTCTTCTGGATCATGTGGCTGTGTGGAAGTGAAACTGTCCCATCCCGCTTTGATGCCCTGCCACAAACTTGCGATATCAGCAAGCGATACCGCGATCTGGTTACGGAAAAACGTCGCTTGTTCAATTGTCTGCCCAGAAAAACCACTCACTTTCTGAACCAATTCATCAAGTTGTTGAATACTTTGATTTACGGCACTGCTCATTTCTTGGATATTATGCACTGTGGGTTGGATTTCCGACTCGCTAATTCCTTGTAAAGAAGCTGTCAACCCATTTAGATTTTGCAGTAACTCTGGTAGTTCCTTGTTTACCTCTTTCACCGTCTTATCCACATCAGTAATCAATTCCCCGATTTCTTGATTGACGATGTTTTCCGTGGAGTTCAAGGTATTTCGGATGCTGTTTAGCGAATTACGGAGGCTGCCGACTGCTGCACACAGATACCCCGCAAGTGCCGTAAGTGCAAGTAACAAAACACCGAGGCTAAATTTCCAAAAAATAGAACCAATAAAACTCCAATCCATAATTCCTCCTTTACACGCTCACTGTGGAACAATACCCTATGGTAGACGAATTTTTCAGGTGTATTTACTTTGAAGGATACGTGTCCCACAAACTTAAGCTTGAAGCTGTTTTTTCACGATTTCACCCGCTGCATCAATTGCAGCGTTCACTTTGCTCGGATTTTTGCCGCCACCTTGTGCGAGTTCAGGGCGGCCACCACCGCGACCGTCTGCTAACTGTGTTAATTCAGAGATAATTTTGCCTGCCTGCAAACCACGATTCTTTACCAAGTCTGAGGTTACGCCGACTACAAAGGCGACCTCGCTTCCAGTCACAGTCGCAAGTGCGACAACGCCGGATTCTAAGCGGTTTTTGAGTTCATCAACGAGCCGCCGTAACCCGTCCCTATCTGTGTCTGCAACACACGAAGCGACAACTTGCACATCTTCTACAAGTGTCGCGCCTTTGGCTAAAGCATCAACGTTACCAAGCGCGTGTTGGCTTTTGAGTTGTTGAAGCTGCTGTTCCAACTCCCGTTGTTCTTGCAATAGCCGTTCGATCCGTTCCAGCAAATCCGTTTTCGGTGCTTTTAACAGACCCGCCACGTTAGAAAGCAGCGCAGTCTCTTCTTGAATATTAACCGCCGCTGCACTTCCCGTCAGTGCCTCAACGCGTCGGACACCTGCGGCGATGCTGCTCTCACTCATAAGTTTCACGAAACCGAGTTCACCAGTCGCGCCGACATGCGTGCCACCACAGAGTTCAACGCTATAGTCTCCAGCTCGCACGACGCGCACGATGTCTCCATACTTGTCCCCGAAGAAGGCTAATGCCCCTTTCGCTTTGGCATCATCCAGCGGCATTTCGCTGATAGAGAGGACATCATTTCCACGGATTTTTTCGTTGATGAATGCCTCAATGGCGCGTAACTGGTCCACTGAGACAGATTCGTAGTGTGAAAAGTCAAATCGGAGTCTACCGGATTCAACGAGTGAACCGGCTTGTCCAACGTGTGTTCCAAGTACCTCCCGTAATCCACTGTGCAGGAGATGCGTCGCAGTATGACTCACTGCAACGGCACTTCGGTGTTCGGCATCAATTTTTGCTTGCACAGCCGTATAGGGTGTAATTTCACCCGCAAGTACCTTACATTTATGGGCAACCAGATCCGCGGAAGGTTTGAGTGTGTTTTGCACAGTTAATTTCGCGCTTTGGCTCTCAATTGTGCCGACATCGCCGACTTGTCCACCTGACTCGCCGTAGAAGGGGGTGCGATTCAGCAGCACGAACACCTCGTTTCCCTCTTGCGCACTACCTACAGATTCCGCATCGGCAATTAAAGCGACAATTTCTGCGTCAATGTTGTCTTGCGTGTAGCCGACAAATTTCGTTTCACCGTGCTCTTTGAGGACTTCTGCGTAAACAGAAATTTCTTCGTCTTTTGCACCGCCTTTCGCTTCCCATGCGGCGCGTCCGCGCGACCGTTGTTTCTCCATGCTGTCCGCAAAGCCTGCATCGTCAACAGTGAAACCGTGCTCCCGAGCGAGCATCTCTGTCAAATCAAGTGGGAAACCAAACGTATCGTATAACTCAAAGGCACGCTTCCCATCAAGTTGTAGGCTATCTTTTTCTGTGAGTATATCGAAGGATTGGTCAAGGAGTTCTAAACCACGTTCAATCGTCTGATGAAAGCGGTGTTCCTCACCCTGAATCGTTCGGGTGATAAATTCACGACGCGGTAGAACATCGGGGAACACATCACCGAGCAATTCAACGACGTTATCAACGAGTCGGTAGATGAAGGCTTCGTTCATCTCTAATTTTTTGCCGTAAAGCACAGCGCGTCGCAAAATTCGGCGGATGACATAACCGCGCCCCTCGTTAGACGGCATCACACCATCACCAATTGCGAACGTCAAACACCGGATATGGTCAGCAATAACCCGGTGTGGTAAGCCGCGTTCGTCATCATAATAAGCAGTGTCTGTCATATCAGCAATTGTCGCTAAAAGCGGTGTGAAGAGATCCGTCTTATAGTTCGTATCAACACCTTGCAATATAGAGGTAATCCGCTCAAAGCCCATGCCTGTATCTACATGTGTCGCAGGCAGCGGTTCAAGCGTGCCACTTTCGTCCCGATTGTATTGAATAAACACCAGATTCCAGAATTCTCGGAACCGATCACTGGTATTAGGACCAGCATCCGGATCGTTGGCAGTTTCAGGATAGGCTTCAACACCCATATCAACAAACATTTCGCTACAGGGTCCGCAGGGACCCGTCTCCCCCATTTCCCAAAAGTTGTCCTTATCGCAGCGACGGATACGCGAAAGCGGAAGATCCGTCTCTTGGAGCCAGATTTTCTCTGCTTCATCATCTTCGAGGTACACCGTTGCCCAGAGGCGTTCCTTCGGGATCTGCCAGAGTTCGGTTACCAATTCCCATGCGAAGGTAATGGCTTCCTGTTTGTAATAATCGCCAAATGACCAGTTTCCGAGCATCTCAAAGAAGGTGTGATGGCTTGGCGAATAGCCGACCTCTTCAAGATCGTTATGTTTGCCGCTGACGCGCAAGCATTTTTGCGTGTCGACAGCGCGCGTGTAGTCCCGCTGTCCGATACCGAGAAACACATCCTTGAATTGGTTCATACCGGCGTTGGTAAACAACAGCGTCGGGTCACCTGCTGGTATCAAGGACGCACTCGGGACGACCGCGTGCCCGTGTTTGCGGAAGTATTCAAGGAAACTAGCTCTGATTTCATCTGATGTCATGTGTAGACTTTCTCCTGTTAATCCTATTCTTATTATAGTCTATTCCTATAGAGAAGTCAAGACAAAACGGATACAAAGCAGGGCTATTTAGTTTTCGGTTTTTAGCCCGATTTTGGACCCCCAGGCCCGGTAGGCGCGGTTTGGAACCGCGCCGGGCTTGAAAAAGAAGATCCAAAAATTTAGACAATCTGAGAATTTGCTTAAAACTAAATGACCCTCGGATACAAAGATGCAGTTAAGTTGCTTGTGTATAATGCCCCATACCTGTCAATTTAAGAAAAAACGCATCATGGTATCGTAGGTTGGGTAGAACGGATGCCACCAAAATCGTCCAAATCATAGAAAAATGAAACTTTCTCCATATACGCCATATTAACCAAAAAACGAGTGAAACCCAACGCTTTTGTTGTTAAGTGCCACACCTCTGTGGATATGGTATGAAGTTGGGTTTCACTATGTTCTTGAGGAATACAGCAGTGTATTAGATTTGACGTGTGTTTGGAACATCAACCTGCATCTTCTCAATTCCGTTCTACCCAACCTACGGGAGTGCGGAAACCCTAAATTGACACTTATGGGTTGCTTGTGTATAATGCCGCAACACGTTAAAAAATCTGATCGAGAACTTGCCGAACAATGTCAGACCCAAATCCGCGCCGCGCTAAGAATCCGTGTAGTCGTCGCTTGGCAACATGAGTCGGCAGTCGTTTATACTGTTTCGCTCGTTTTTGTGCAATTTGAAGTGCGACTTTTGTTTCGTCTTCAGCTTCTACCGTTGCGACGACCTGTTCTGCTGTTTCTTTGTCGATCCCTTTGTCAACCAGTTCATGCTTAAGCAGCGTTTTCCCTCTCGGATTTGATTTTTGCCTGCGGACTACCCAATTTTCAGCATACTTTCGATCGCGAATATGTCCTGAACGAATCAATTCCTCAATAGATGTTTCAATTGTGCCTGCTGAAAAACCTTCTCGTTCAAGTTGCCGTTCTATTTCACTTTTGGTATATGTTTTCGGCTTTAGTGCGGGGTGGGAATCTTCTGGTTCGTCCGCTGTGGCATTATCTTTCTCTTCACGGAGCAGCTTTAACACATGGTTCTTTGCGCGCATCACTTCATCCGCTGCAATTATTTTTTCGATGACTTCGGCTTTAATCTCTAAACCGATACGCAGCCCAAATTTTTCAATCAGGGATGCATGAACCACAACAAACGGAGCACCGTTCAGAAAGAGTTGTTGATGTGAGGGCAATTCAGGAACTGCCTGAATATCGGTAATTTTCTGTTTCATGCCTTTCTACTGTTATTAGACTGTATCTTACTATATCGTTGCACATGCCTCTAACAAGGTAGGTGCGGTTTTTAACCGCACCGGATCTATCAAAAAACTCAGGCTTAATATTTCGTGAGTGCCATCGCCTTGGATATGGACGCGCTCCGACCAAAAACTCTTATGAACTATTTGAGAAATAGTCGTAGAAGACCACCCTCCTGAAAGATATGGAGTGAAAGTGAGCGCGAGGTTTGAAAGCATCGCTTAGGAATGCGCGTATGTAAGTACAAAACCTCGCGCTTCAATGACGAATGTTTGCTATAACGAGAGGTTATTCACCACCGTTGCTGCCTGCCCAGAGGGCACCGCGCTGTAGGAGCGTTCCAAACATCTCATGTTGACACGCTGAGGCATCATGACCGAGCGCGAGGTAGAAAATTTTACCTTCACCCCAATTCTTTGTCCATGCAACCGGCAGGGCATCGCCTTTCCATAACGCTGATGCCAGCACGTGGTTCCGCGGATCGTAATCGAGGATGTACTGCTCGTCTGTCACGACGAATTCGTCAAGTCCTTCAGTGATTTCGTGGTCCGTATCAACGATGCTGACTTGGTAGTCACGGTAGCGCGGATGTGTGACAAAATAGCCACCGACCATTGAACGGTATTCTGGACATCCGCGGAACGAATCTGCCGCCGAATGTACACCGACATATCCCTTACCTGAAGCGATGTGGTTGAGCAAACCGTTCTTTTGTGCGTCCGAAATCTCGCCGACTGTGTAATAGAAAACGATAAGATCGTACGGGTCCAAATTCGGTGAAACAAGCGCGTCGAGGTCTTCCTCGACTCTGGTGATCTCAAATTCATCTCGCTGTGAGAGCACATTCACGATTGCGTCGCTACAGCCTTTCCAATCATGAATCGCGCCACCTGCGAAAACAAGTGTGTTGATTTTTCCCATTAGTTTAGTTAGCCTCCTTGCTATATGATATTGCTATTATACCACACGTGCAAAAATACACACAAACTTTTTTTGCTGCCTTAACGCTTCTTGTAGGAGCGACCTCCTGGTTGTGACTCTTACTGACTGCTAACTGCTGACGGCTAACCGCCTCGCTGATTTGCATCACGAGAGGTCTTATGATATAATGAAAGGAATGTTAGAAACATCTGTCGCCTCGGTATCTCTAAGGAGATTAGAATGGAAATCAAAAGTATTTTATCTCGATCGGCTATTGTGGTCGCTGTCCTCATCGGCATATTCATTCTTCTTACATTGCCTCGGTTGAACACTGATCACCCGCGCCCGACTCCTCGGACTGTTGAAATTCCAGATGCAATTCGACAAAAATTCGCAGAACCGCCACACAAACCTGAACCTATCGCAACGTCAGAGCACGGTAGTTCTATTAAGGTTGTCGCATTTTCACCTGTAGATGCGTCACTTGTTGCCAGTTCATCCGTGGTTGGTCGTGCAGCACGCACAATAAAATTGTGGGATCTAAACAATACGAGCGAACCTGTGGAAGTATTCGGTGGCTATACTTTCGCTTTTTCTCCGGATGGCAGATTCCTTGCTATTACAAGTGGGACGAGTGGGAGCAGATTGTGGCATATAGATGCGAAAAAATCTATCAGTACCTTTGGTTTAAGTTCTTATGGAATCGCCTTTTCACCAGATGGACAATGGATTGCAAATAACAGTTTCGGGGTAAAGTTGTGGGATGTTCGCACACCGACAGCGGTAACAGGAGGAGCTGTCTTGTCTCGTGGAGCTTCTGTGGAGGGGCTTGTCTTTTCACCAGATGGCAAGCTATTAGCCACCGCGAACCTAATCGATGGCGACGTGACTATCTGGGATATGGAGAGTAAACAGGTTGTCAAAACACTAAAGCAAGAGGCAAGGCGGACGGGGACTCTCAAGTTTTCGCCAGACATAGAGAATCTGTTTCTTGCCGTTGCAAATAATAACGGAAACATTGAACTGTATGCCTCGCCAGACTGGCACCTCCATGCCACAATTACAACAGCACCTGTCCATGATCTTGCCTTTACACCTAATGGAAAGATACTTGTCAGTGGTGGTATCGGAGATGTAGAGTTTTGGTCTTTGGAAAGTGGTGAGCGTATCGCCGCTATAGGAGGTGCTACCGGTTGGGTTAATTCTGTCGCCTTCTCGGCAGATGGAACTGCACTCGCAAGTGGTTGGAGTGATGGAATCTTGCGTGTCTGGAACATTTCGCAGTATATGCACCCACAGGAATCAGTTTCCAAGGATGTTGTACGGTTAATCTATTTTCTACCGAATAACCGCGCTGCTCAGCCGGATGTCACCGAAAAATTAGACCAGTTGATAAAAGAGGTACAGCAGTTTTACGCCGACCAGATGGAACAGCACGGATTGGGTCGGAAAACCTTTACTTTTGAAAAAAATGAGGACGGTCGCGCGAGGGTGTATCTTGTAGAAGGTCAACACACGGATAGTTACTATCTTAAAGAGACCCCTGAGAAAATCATAAAAGAAATTACTGAAAAATTTGATAATTCAAACGATGTCCATCTTATTGCTGTGGATATTAGTAGCGAAAGAATTAACAACTACGGTGAAAATGTAACCGGCATAGGCGGCATTATACCCTTTGCGGCTGACTATGAAAAAGGGTTGTGGCGCGCACGAGCAGGTCGTGCTGTGGTTCCGGCATCCGGCGATTATGGGTTCAATTGGGAAACTATTGCGCATGAACTCGGGCATGCCTTTGGACTAAAACACGATTTCCGAGATGCAAGTTATTTGATGTCCTACGGTAATTCGCAAAAGCGATTATCTGAAGGTAGTGCTGAATGGCTGGATAAAAGCCGTTACTTTAATCCCGATCAACCATTTTTTGATGAACCAGCCGCAATTGAAATAGTCGCTTCTTCAGTCAATCCGTCTAAGTCAAAGGTTCTCCGATTTCATCTCAAAGATATTGATGGTCTCCATCAAGCGATGTTGCTGATCCCTCCGGCTGCGGATACGCCACCGCCGGGGTACAAGCAGGGCGAAAATCCAGAAGACAATAAGAGACGTTGGAAAAAGAAGCAGAGAGGAAAATCTTTCGTGCTACATGACTACCGATCTCTGGATGCCCAAAAAGCGGCGACTGTTGAATTTAACTTACCAGAACAACGAAAGAACCGTCTTGAAGTTCGGATTATTGATGTACACGGCAACATCACCTATCGGACATTTGATCTCAAAAAAATAAAATAGGTTTGGTGAAACAGCGAGGCTGAAGTGTAATTCAAATGCAAAAAGGAAATTAAATTGCGTTCCAAAAGACTATTACCTCTGTATGCGCTGATCGCGCTCCTTGTTGCTAGCTTGATGGGTTTCTTCATTTCTCTGAAAATGGATCCATCGAATCAGAGATTTGCACAACCACCAGAAAAACTCACGCCGATCACTGAATTCAACCACGAATCTCGGATTCACGATGTCGCGTTTTCACCTGTGGATGCCTCCCTTATTGCTGGAACCGATGGTAACACAATAAAATTGTGGAATCTCGCCAATACGTCAGTACCACAAGCAATTTTCAGCGGACATATTGGTACAGTTCTATCCCTCGCTTTCTCGCCTACCGGAGAATTGCTCGTGAGTACGGATTTACATAGTCACGTTATATTGTGGGATGTCCTTTCTGGAACGAAAATCAATTCCTTTAAGACTCCCGCCGCGGCAATCGCCATTTCACAGGATGGAAACTACTTGGCAACTGTCGGTAGACGCTCGAAAATCTGGGACATTCGTAACCCAAAGGAGATACTGGAGGTTCAGACGCTCCCACACGATGAATCGGTGCTATTTTGGACAGTTGATTTTTCACCTGATGGAAAATGGCTTGCATGCGGAGATGAAAACGGTAGGCTCGAAATTTGGGATGTACAGCACCAGAAACTTGTCCAATCTCTAAAGGCAAACTCTGATAGAATTTTTTCTGTCCAGTTTTCTGCTGATAGTCAATTCCTTGTAAGTATAGGGCCCTATAGACATACGCTCTTGCGTTCACCGGAGTGGCAACTTCATGGCAAAATACTCGGTGAAACACTCGGTTTAGATATTGCTTTTTTCCCTAATAGCAAAATGTACGCGACCTCTGATCTCAGAGGAGTGACACTCCGCTCCACTACGAGTGGTGCGCGAGTCGTTTCGCTTAAAGGATCTACAGGTGCAATCATATCTATCGCCTTTTCATCAGATGGAAACACAATTGTCGGTGGTGGTAAAAATGGAATACTCAGCGTGTGGAATATTTCAGAGCAGCAATTAGCAAAAATTGACACCACCCAACACGATAGCGTGCGACTCATCTACTTTCTTTCAAAGGAGCATCCACCACAGCACGGCATTGCTACCAAGTTTCATAGATTGGTAAAACAAGCCCAGCATTTTTATGCAACTCAGATGAAAAGCCACAAGCTCGGGAGAAAAACCTTTACCGTTGAGACAGATGTTAGCGGTAGACCGAAGGTATATCTTTTTAAAGCACAGCACCCAGACGACTATTATCGTGAAGATACTATCAAGAAAATCAGAACGGAAATAACTAAACATTTTGATCGCTCAAAAAACATTTTGTTCGTTGTTGTAGATATCAGGAGCGGCATATTTTATGAAAAAGATAGCACAACATCCGGGGTAGGCGGTGTTACGCCGTTTACATACGACAGTAAACTGAACAGAGCACTCCATGGCGGTGGTGCTTTCGTCTCCGCTTCTCGTAACGATTTAGATTGGGATACAATTGCTCACGAACTTGGGCACACGTTCGGTTTACACCACGATTTTCGTAGGCGTTATTCCAGAATTATGTCTTACGCAAATAGGAGACAAAAATTGTCTAAATGTACTGCTGAATGGTTGGATAAAAGCCGTTTCTTTAACCCCAATCGTCCCTTTTTTGACAAACGCGCCACAATTGAAATGCTCCCACTCCCAGATGCTGCTGATGCTATTCCTCTCCAATTTGAGGTTGCTGATGAAGATGGACTTCATCAAGTCCAATTGATTGTGCCAACAACCCCGCGCGATCCAGTTACAAAACAGGGTTTCAAGCTGCACAGTTGTCAGGCACTAAACGGCGAGAAAAAAACTACAGTTGAATTTGAATTAAGAAAAACTGCTGTCAAGGAAATTGAACTTTGGATGATGGATCTGCACGGAAACATTGTATGGAGAAAATTTGACCTCAGCGAAAAGGCAGAAAAACCGATAGAAACCCCTTCCAATCGCGACTAATTTTCACTCGAAAGGAGACTGTATGCCAAAAAAAATCGCCATCTTCCCTGCCAGTTTCGATCCCGTTACAAACGGACACGCCGACCTCATTGACCGGATTTGCAACCTCGGTGTTTTTGATGAACTTGTCGTTGCTATCGGTGTAAACCCTGCCAAGCCCGCACGTTTCACACTTGAAGAGCGTACCGAGATGCTTCAAGCCGTCATTCAACCATATCCGCAAGCCACAATTGACGGCTATACCGGATTAACAGTACATTACGCACAGGCACGTGGCGCGTGTGCTATCGTTCGTGGACTGCGCGAAATCTCCGATTTTGAATGGGAATTCAAGATGGCACGGATGAACCAGCAGATTGCCCCCGATATTGATACCCTTTTTATGATGGCAAATACGCACTACGCGCACATCAGTTCAACACTCGTGATGGAGGTCGTGCAGATGGCACAGCAGAAACTTAGCGAGGAGAAGTTACGGGAAATGGTACCAGAAATCGTCGTCGAATTTATCAAGAAAAAATTTGATGTGCTGTAAATGGTTGTCAGTCGTCGGTTTTCAGTTATCAGTTAAGGATTTCCGCTTTTGGAACCATCTCTCCAAACTTGGAGCACCCCAGAAAGTGGTCATAAATTGTTACATGAAACCTCTTAACCGACAACTGACGACTGATAACTGACAACTGTTAAAACCGATTATCTAAACTCACGCTCACGTTGAAGCCGGGCGCGTTTACACCAGATCCATGCGGGCGATACCGCTGATCGAGTAGGTTTTCAAATGCTAACGTCAAACGCGTGGATTCAAGAAGTTTGACACCACCGCGGAAATTAACCGTCCACCATCCGGGTGTGCCAGCATCTACCGCATAGCCGTTGTCGTCAAATCCAACTTCTGCTGGATCGCGCGTTTTACCCGGTATCCGCGGGTCGCGGATGTCGCTTCGGTTCAGTCGCCGCTGTTCCGCTGCACCCCGTACATAGAGCGTTGCCCAAAACTGCGTAGTCAGTGGCTCCCACTGGACACCGACGATTCCATTCAATGGCGGTTCTCTACGAGTGCGTGCTTCCCACGGTTTTTCCGGGTCCGGTGCTTTGCCACCGATCTTAAGGACTTCCCCACGCAACAGTGTCGCATTACCGTAGACCGACCAAGCAGGGAGAATCGGGATGAGTCCTGCCAATTCAACCCCTTGAAACTCTGCTTCATCAACGTTATCGAATACGAGTACGTCAATACCCTCGTATTCTTTAATCAGGTTTTGATGAAGTTGCGGGAGTGTCTCACCTGCGTACGCCTCTTGGACAGATCTACGCGTAACCAAGCCGCTAATCCGGCTGTGGAAGAGTGTTAAGGCACCACGGAAGTAGGAATGTTTCGCCTTGAGTCCACTTTCAATTGTCCACGAGGTTTCAGCATCCAAATCCGGACTCGGTGCCGTGACACCCTCATTGGTGACTTCCACTGCTGTCGTATCATTCAATGAAGGGGCGCGAAATGCTGTTCCAAAGCTGCTTACAAAGTTCAGCGAGTCTGTCAGACCGACGACGATTCCCGCGCTACCCGTCAAACTGCTATCAAATACATTGAATTCGTCGAAACTTGGATCGCGTAGCTTGAGGTCAGCATTTGTTTGGTAAAACGTTGCACGACCACCGAGGATCAGTTCGACGCGCTCGTGTAGCGTAATTTCATCTTGAAGGTACAGACTCGCATCCCAAAACTGAGAACCGTTAATGAAACGCCCAAGGTCCTCGTCAACATCTTCCTTACCTGTTTTGGTATCTGTATTGACGGTACGACTCTGCAGCATATCCAAGTAGAACTCTCCACCACCGACCAAGCGTTGCCGAGACAGGGCTGAACTGACCGCTTGCGCGCTTAAGCCGATGGTGTTAACCGTATCATATCGCTGCCGTCGAGATGTCGCGTCAAACTTCACCTCATTTTGACCCTCTTTTTGGCGGTGATAAGAGGCTGTCAAACGGAACAAATCAATATTGGAATTCACTGGATTTGTAACGTAGTTGGCATAAATGAGGTCTCGGTCTTGTGGTTCGAAAAAGAATTCATCAAATTCCTGCGGTGCAATTTTATCATACCGCGGTGTTTGCGGCTGCCGCCACATCTGGTAGGCAACGTTGATAGTACTTATATCGCTGAGTTGATACGCAATTTTGGCATCAGCATCAAAGGCTCTCCACCCCAGAGGACCTTCATTATCAATGAGCCATTTCTCAGGAATATTATCTTTTGACAACTTACCCACCTCGTCATAGTTATACAGTTTCACGCCGCTTGGCAGTTCGTTCACGATTTCAAACTTCCGATTTTTGTAGTGGAGGTCATACCCGCTGCCGGGGTTCATATCACCATAGTCTCGCACGCCACCGCCAACGATAAATCCGAATCGCCCTTGGTTTCCTGTTACTTCTAACCGACCAAGTTTTTCCTGTGTAGCAGTCGTGTAGCGGAGCAGGAGTCGCGGATGTAGGTCCAAGGTTTGCTGCGCTGGATTGATTGGTACCGTCTTCGTAAAGAAACTGATAACACCCCCCATTGCACCGCTGCCATATAGCATTGAGCTTGAACCGAGTAACACCTCTACCCGATCTAACATTTCGGGTGCGATGGTTGCAGTGTACTGATTTGGCCCTGAACGGAATGTTGAATTGTTGAGGCGAACCCAATCGACTTGTATCAACGTCTGGTAGCCGGTTAGACTTCGGAGCATTGGCGAGCCTTGTCCGACCGTTGTCTGCTGTGCGATAACACCAACGGAATCACGAAGTAGGTTGGACGCGATGTCTGCGTTCGTCCGTTCCAACTGTTTTAGGTCAAGGACGGTGATGGCGTTAGGCGTTTTGAAAGGCTCTTTTTCAGCGCGTGTAGCTGTCACCGTCACCTCCGGCACCTCCACAACTTTCTCCTCCTCCACAACCTTTTTGTCAGTATGTTTTTTCGCGAGTGTTTGAGGAACCCAATTCACTAACAGACTTAGGAACACAATAAGAAGAAGGTAAGACGGTTTTTTCATGGTAACATTCTCCTATCAGTTTTACTTTTCGGGTTTGCACAGGCATCCTATACCATCTGCAACCTCTGATTCATATCTATGCAAATTGCATGCCACCTGCAAATTGGCATAAAACCACCGAATTTTGATCTGTTTTCGCCATAATTTGTGCTATAGCGTTCATTTATTGGACAATTTTTATCAAATGCTGTCCGGCATATCCGCATCCCGAATCAAAAATTAATGCTTGCATTTTGCCATAGGTTGTGATAGATTACATTACATAACTTTGTAGACCTAAAAGGAAAATACAACAAATGGCACGTTTCAGGTTAAGCCTTATTTTGATGGCATTCGCTATACTGTACAGTGGAATCGCTGCATCACAAGATCAAGCCGTATCAAAAGGAGGTACGATCAGTGGGCATATTAAAGATACAACGCTTCTTGAAAATCCAATTAACGCTGTTCGGGTAGTGTTTGTAAAAGCAGACGGTGCAGAATTTGAAACACAGTCTGATGCAGGCGGTGATTATGAACATGTGGGTTTACCAGCCGGTCGCTACCTTGTCAATATGTACAAACCAGGATACGAAGACCGTGTAGGAAAACCCGTCTCAGTTATTGACGGTGGACGCCATTATGTACCAGTGACGATGAACAAATCCGAAAATGCTGTAAACACGTTCCGGAACCTTCTCGGTGTTGATAAAAACAGAGATGGTGTGCTCCGGTTCGGTGTTTACAGTAACATGAAACCTGCTGTTCCACTTGAACGGATTGAGATTAAAATCACCGCTGATGGGCCTGATCCGCTAGTAGTAACTGGCATCTCGAACGCACTCGGACAATACCGAAGCGATGGGTTGCCCCCGGGTAGTTACATGGTGACAATTGATAAAGACGATTACCACGTCCTCTGCCCAGTGACTGTTCGTAACGACAGAATTACCGGTGTCCATATACAACTCCCAGCTCCCAATAGAATCGTAGATTCCAACGTTCCACCAGCACAGGAGTCGGACAAGTTAAAGGGAAAGAATATTATCCGTGGCAAGATTCGTGAGATGATCCCCTTTCCGACCCTGTTGAGTGATATTAAAGTCGAAATTCGGAGCGCAGGTGGAATTGCCTTTAAAGGTACGACCAACGCCGATGGAGAATACGAATGTATCGGCTTGCCAGCAGGTCGCTATCTTATTGACCTCCATAAAGATGGGTACATTGACCGAAAAGGTGTCCCCATAGTTGTTGCGAATAATGGGAATCACATTGTCGCTGTTGTTGAAGAAGATATGTTTGCCAGTTATGTTGCGGTTGCAAGTGGCGGTCTCCTTGAACTCACACACGGAATGCGGAAACAATAAAATTGCTTAGTGGACGCGCTTTCAAAATGTCCTTACTGGGACGGGTTTGCTGGGCGTATAACGTAAGTCGTGACTTTACTTTAACTTAATTTAATTTTACATTTTGTTAAGCGTAAACGACGATACAATCAGGAGCACCTATGTCAAAACAGGAATTAAACTTCGCATTTATCGGATGTGGTGGCAACGCACGAGGGCATGGACGCAGCGTATCCGGTGTAGAAAACGTGGAAATTGTTGCCCTTGCGGATCCGAGTGAAGGTTCCCTCGATGCGTTCAAAGAAACTGTCGGTTTAGACGATTCACTTCCTACCTACACCGACCATGTTGAGATGTTAGCCGCTGCTAAACCTGATGCTGTCGTTATTAGTTCACCGCACGGGCTCCATTTTCAGCATATTATGGACGCGCTTGATGCCGGATGCCACGTGCATACTGAAAAACCGATGGTCTGCACGGTGGATCATGCGAAACAGGTAATAGCGAAGGTGGAAGAGACAGGTTTACACCTGATGATTGGCTACCAACGGCATCTGAGTCCGACCTATCAATACTGCCGCAAAGTCGTCCAGAGTGGTGAACTCGGGCGCGTTAACTTCGTCTCCGCGCATCAATCGCAGAATTGGTATCGGAATCAACAGGGCAAATGGCGGCAGGACCCGTTTCTCGGCGGTGGTGGGCAACTGAACGATTCGGGAAGCCACTTGATTGACATCCTCCTCTGGGTGTTGGAAGCGAGTCCCGAAACCGTCTTCGCCATGATAGATAACTTAGATATTGAGGTGGATGTGCTCACGGCGATGTCCATTAAGTTTGATACCGGTGCCTTGTGCAATATCAGCATTGTTGGACACGCTTATGGTGGTGTGCGAGAAGCGTTTTCTATCTGGCTTGAGGAGGGCGCGCTTTATCTCCGTGAAGGTAAACTCTACCGTCAAGAACGAGATGGGAAGTCGGAACTTGTTGATGATTCTGAGATGCCGGCATCAGGCAACAAGGATGTCGCTTTTATTGAGATTATTCGCGGTGAACGGACAGAGAATCCAATCGGTGTTGAAAACGGGTTGCGCGTCATCCAATTAACCGAAGCCGCATGGCAATCCGCTGAACTCGGTAGACCCGTCAAGGTCGATCTAAGTTAACATACGATTCTCCACAGGGGAGAATAAATACATCGACAGGGTCATTTAGTTGTACATATTTACTTCATAAGTGTGGATACTTTTTACGAGATAGGACTTGATTTTCACGCTATATCTCGTAAAAACGTTAACATTCGTAAACTAAAATCGAAAGCGGAACCGAAAACTAAATAGCCCTGAATACATCGATTCTATCTCTTGTAATCAGTTAGAAATGCAACATGAAGCAGCAAAGGCAAGGGTGAGCCTTTACGCGTTTGTTGTGCAGGACAGGAACATCATTGGCTGTGAAGAACAATGTCATTTTAACAGAAACCCGTTTTCGGACAACGGACGAAAACGAGCGAGGACTAATAGTTAAAAATGCTTGAGGTCCAAAACCTGTGCAAATCTTTTGACAAGAAACCGTTTCTCACGGAACTCACATTTCAGGTGGCGGCTGGGGAGTGTCTCGTGCTACTTGGCAGAAACGGCGCAGGCAAAACGCTCCTGCTCAACATCTTGGCAACTTTAGTCGAACCGACATCAGGCACCGTCTCTATTGCGGGAATTGATGCGTTCACAAACCTGAAACAGGTACGTCCATCTATTGGGTATATTCCGGTTGCATTTGAAGGATACCCGGAGCTATCTGTCGTGGATTACCTCAATTTTTTCGCCGCTGCCTACAAATTAGAGAAGCGCGAACGTGCCTCAGCAATTGATGCTGTGCTTGAATTAATGGATATCCAGCCCCTGCGCGACGTTAAAATTAACATACTGTCAACTGGGGAGCGGCAACGACTCTTGTTTGCGAAAACCTTTCTGCACGAACCGCAACTATGGCTGCTTGATGAACCGCTCACACCGCTTGACGCGAGCGGTCAGGATGAGATGATAGAGTTACTTAGGGAACTCCAAGCGATGGGAAAAACCGTCGTCATTGCTACCAATCGCCTTGAAGATGTCCCGAAGCTATGCCATACTAATTTGCAAGACGGAACGTTCGTCGGAATCCTGAACGGTGGGCAATTTGCTGTTTTCAAAACATTTCGCGAGTTACACGAGGAATATGCCGAAGCCGATACTGTAGAAACTCCCTTATCGAATTGGTTTTATAAATTCTATTTGGAGGTTACAAAACCGTAATGTCAGATATAGGAAAATTCTTTCAAGAAAACGGATACTATTTCGCCAAAGGAGTCTACTCACCGGAGGAGATTAAGGCGATGGAAAGCGACTTCGATCGGGTGGTGGATCAGCTCCTCAAAAGCGATGAAAACGTCAACGCACGCTGGGGTGGCAAATTGATGGATGCCCTTGATGGTGGCGAATCTATTATCATCCATACGCACAATATCCAAAGTTTCTCTGGTGTCTGGATGCAGGCATTCATGCAGGAGAAGTTTCTTGATACCATTGAAGCCTTCATCGGACCGGATATTATGCTTCACCACTCTAAACTCTTCTGTAAACCGCCGGAGAAAGGGGCACCTTTCCCGATGCACCAAGATTGGCAGTACTTCCCTTCTGTCAAAGACAGCATGATGGCTGCGATCATTTACGTCTCGGAAGCTACCGATGAGATGGGATGTGTTCGCGTCTATCCTGGCTCCCATAAGCAGCTCGGACGCACCGACGGTATGATGGGAAGTGGTGCTAATGTTGAAATTACGGAACAATACCCTATCGAAAACGCAACCGTTTTAGAGGCAGAACCGGGAGATGTGCTTTTCTTTAGTTACTTCACGCTGCACGGTTCGATGCCGAATCGATCCAATAAGACCCGAAAAAGTGTACTCGTTCAAATGCATGCCGGTGACGATGAAATTGAAGCCGAAAACCGTCATACCAATGTCCAATTAGTCCTCCGCGGCTGGAACCATTTCGCTACCCGTTCTTCTGTCGGTCGGATTAGATAGTTTTATGGTGAATTATAGAAATAAGTAGACATTTTAGAGAAAGTTTAGACAATTTGTATGATATTCAGGTAGTTTTCTCAACATCTGGTGCCTGCTCTCACTCGAAAACCTCTCTAATATCCTGCGGTTTTGTTTTTTGAAGACAACTCGTAGAAAATGATACCTTGGTTCAGCAGAGCGCAGCCCCAGCGGGGCGACATCTGTGTAGAAATTGTCCACCCCGCAGAATAGCCCCAGCGGGGCGACGTCTGTGTAGAAAAATGTTAAGTGGCGGGATAGCTAAGGTTTTCCATTCAATCTGACCTGTTACACAAGAATCCTTAAGAAATTGTCCAAAGCTTAGTATGAATAGCAAGTTTCGCTAAAAAGGAGAATTAATTACATGATTAGAGTCGCAAAGATTAGTATGGCGCACGTTCACGCTGGTAGTTACGCCCGAAAACTGCACGAAAGCCCTGAAACGGAACTCGTCGCTGTCTGGGACGAAGAGGAATACGGCGGCAGAAGTGCCGCCGAACAATACGAAGTCCCGTTCTACACCGATCTTGATGAAGTCCTCAGTCGCGATGATGTAGACGCAGTCGCCGTTGACGCGATTACGTCCGACCATCCGCGTGTGATGATCGCCGCCGCTGAAGCCGGTAAACATATCTTCACCGAGAAAGCACTCGCGATTACCGTCGCTGAATGCGATCCGATTATTGATGCCGTTGAGAAAGCCGGTGTGAAGTTCATGATTTCGCTGCCTTCCCGTGCTAACCCTGAAATCCTGTTTGCGAAAAAGGCGATTGACGATGGACTGCTTGGGGATATCACGTTTGGCAGAGGACGGATTGCACATTCTGCTGCACTGGATAGCTGGTTCAGCGGCACGAGCGCATGGTTCGCGGACCCAGTACGCGCAGGAGGCGGTGCCCTCTTTGACTTAGGGTGTCACCGTGTTGATGTTATCCGATGGTTGATGGGTGAACCTAAGAGTGCTATCGCCAAGATTAACAACTTCACTGGCAACTTCCCGATTGATGACAACAGCGTTTCTGTCGTTGAATTCGCAAATAAGGCACTCGGCGTGATTGATGTTGCGTGGACACATCGTTCCGGTCCGAACATGCTTGAGATTTACGGCACAGAAGGTTCGTTTGCCGCGGGACACGGCGAAATGCATTTCCAAACCCGAAAACTCTCTGATGAAGAAAAGGCAGAATACATCGCCAACGCACCGGCTGCACCCCCCGAACCGATGCAACAGTGGATCAATGCTATCCTTCGTGATGAACCGATGACGATTACGATCCAAGATGGACGTAACCTCACAGAATTGATGCAGGCAGTCTATATGTCGGCTGAACAGGGACAGTCAATTGATTTCCCGCTCTAAATAGTTATCAGTTTGCTTCGCAGTGAGAATTATCGGTTTTCAGTAACTTAGCAGAGAAAATTTTCTACTGACACGTCAGAAACCGTTCTTGGTAAAGTGCCTGACGACTGACAACTGACAACCGAAAACCATCTGAGGTTTATCATGCAAGACTACCAACCTATTTCACTTTCCGCTTTGTGCAATGTCGGTGCTGAGATTATTGGCACGAGCGCAACGCCGAGCATCGGTTCGCAGACGTTTCACGGGCTCCCTTTCGACATCGCTGGCGGGGCAACCTGTTTCTTGGGCTTCGGTGAAGGTGTTAACGCCAATTCTATCCAAGTTCCTATCAGTGCAAGCCCGAAGCGGGTCATCTTTGTGCATCGCTTGCTTGAGTCGCGCATCCCTGAAGGCGAGCCGATCGGCAGGCTAATCGCCAATTATGTTTTCCGTTACACCGATGGTGAAACGGTCAGCGTACCGATTCGCGAACGCTTCGAGATCGGCAGTGTGCCACAGGGATGGGGACAACAGACCTTCCTTGCGATACCTGACCGGCAAGAAAGTTTATTACAACGCCACCAAGGTCCATGGGGTTCATCAGGACAACGGCAGACCGAGGTAACCCAAGGGACACCGCGCGACTACTATCTATGGGTATGGAAAAATCCGAGGGACGGCGTTGAAGTAGCATCAATTGAAATTCAGCCGCAAGAACGGCGTTTTATTGTTGCAGGAATCACGCTCGGTTATCTTGACGAAGACCCGATACCGCGTCGTCCCCGCCGCGAAGTCAAAATCACGCTTCCGCAATCTGATGATGCCGACAAACCTTTTGATATGGAAGTCAATGTTGACCGTGGTGTCGCGACCTACCCTTATCCATTGCCCGAAAACTCACCTGATGCGTTTATCAATGACGATTTCAAGGGTTGGGGTGAATCCCAGAACAACAAGAGCAGTCCAGCGTATGTTGAAGTGTCTGCTACACCTTCCGCAACTGTTGAAGTCAAGAACCAAGGCGAAACACTCGGTGCCGTTAACTGGGGAGAGGCCCAAGAAAAGGGGATCGTTCAACCCAACGAACGGGTTAAGGTAGAAGTCATTGATTCTGGCAGGAACTGGGTGCATACCACTGTAATTGATGAGGATACAAACAGACCAGTGCCGTGTCGTGTCCATTTCCGTTCCCCGCACGGCGTGCCGTACGCGCCACACGGACACCATGCCCACGTTAACTCAAATATGGGTACGTGGCACACAGATATCGGTGGCGATGTACGACTCGGACAGATTAGTTACGCCTACATTGATGGTACCTGTCAAGGGTGGCTACCTCGCGGTGAAGTTATCGTTGATGTCGCTCGCGGGTTTGAATATACGCCTTTACGGACTACCGTCAACATAAAACCGGGACAACGCGAGTTGACCCTCCGGTTAAAACGGTGGTGTAATATGAACGCCGAACGCTATTTCAGTGGCGATACGCACGTTCACTTCCTTTCTACGCAGGGCGCGCATACCGAAGCACAAGGTGAAGACCTTGGCGTTGTTAATCTCCTCCTCTCGCAGTGGGGACACCTCTTCACGAATACAGAGGAGTTTATCGGGAGACCTACGACCTCTGCCGATGGACGGAGCATCGTCTACGCGACGCAGGAGAATCGCCAGCATGTCCTTGGGCATCTTACGCTGCTCGGTTTAAAAGAGCAGGTCGCGCCGTGGTGTTCCGACGGACCTGGAGAAGCCGAACTCGGTGGTAACATGGAGGTCACGCTTTCACACTGGGCAGATGCGTGCCACGCACAAGGCGGCACCGTCGTTTTGCCACATATCCCGAATCCGAATTGCGAACCGGCGACACTCATTGCCACCGGACGCGTTGACGCTGTTGAATACCTCACCAACGCCATGTATGGACACCTTGAGTACTATCGTTATCTCAACTGCGGCTATAAATTGCCACTCGTCGGTGGGACAGATAAGATGACGAGCGATGTCCCGGTTGGTGTCTATCGCACTTACGTTCACATTCCCGACAATGAGGAATTCAATTACGATAACTGGTGCAAATACATGAGTGCCGGAAACACCTTCCTCAGCGGCGGTCCCATGATCCGACTCTCCGTTGATGGGCAACCGATCGGTAGCACTATTAACCTACCCGGTAACGGTGGTACCGTGGAAGTCGAAGCCGCCGCGGATTCCATCTTCCCTATCCATACCTTACAGATTGTACAAGCGGGGCAAGTTGTCGCCTCTACGGAGGATAAAGATGGTGCACGCCAGTTACGTCTGAAAGCCAATGTGAAGGTTGACAAACATTCATGGATTGCTGCACGGTGCGGCGGACCTAACTATGCACAAGCCGTTCCGCACTACGACGGATGGGGACGCGGCATCATTGCCCACACCTCTCCGGTCTACATTGCTGTTGGCGGTGAGTGGTGGATGTTCGACCCGGAAACGGCGAACTACATGCTGACCTTGATTGAAGGTGGGTTGTCCTATATTCAACAGACAGCGCGCCATCATGAGCACGGCACCGTGACCCATCACCACGGCGAGGATGATCATCAGGAATTTCTGTCTCGTCCGTTCCAAGAAGCACGAGAGGCAATACACCGTCGGATGCACCAAGTGGGTATCCCACACTAAATCACTGCATAAAATCCTGTTCGGGCGGGTCCCCGTGCCCGCCCTCTCTATAAGAAAAATGCTAAACTTGAAGGAGACAAACATGCGTCGGATGCACCAAGTGGGTATCCCACACTAAATCACTGCATAAAATCCTGTTCGGGCGGGTCCCCGTGCCCGCCCTCTCTCTATAAGAAAAATGCTAAACTTGAAGGAGACAAACATGCGTCGGATGCACCAAGTGGGTATCCCACACTAAATCACTGCATAAAATCCTGTTCGGGCGGGTCCCCGTGCCCGCCCTCTCTATAAGAAAAATGCTAAACTTGAAGGAGACAAACATGCGTCGGATGCACCAAGTGGGTATCCCACACTAAATCACTGCATAAAATCCTGTTCGGGCGGGTCCCCGTGCCCGCCCTCTCTCTATAAGAAAAATGCTAAACTTGAAGGAGACAAACATGCCAAGGGAATTAGTAGCGGTTGCCCCTCGGCAACCTGTTTTGCAAGAATATGAGGACGGTCCCGTCCCCGCAGACAGTGTCCGCGTCCAAGTCGAGTTCGGTGCCCCTAAGCGCGGCACCGAACTGACAGCGTACTACGGATACGGCGCAAATTTCCCACTAAAACTTGGGAATATGTGTGTCGGAAAAATTATTGAAATCGGGGACGGCGTTGAAGGGTTCGCTATTGGGGAACGCGTCACCAGCCACGGGCACCTCAAAGAGACACACACGTGGGACGCAAATCGGCTTCTTAAAATGCATGATCAAATGACGTGGAAGGAAGCGGTTTGCTATGATCCATTACACTTCGCAATGTCCGCAATTCGTGATGGACAAGTCCGTGTCGGTGAGCGAGTCGCTGTCTTTGGGCTTGGTGCCATTGGGTTGATGACGGTGCAAATGGCGCGGATCGCAGGGGCTGATTTCGTCGCTGCCGTAGACCCGATTGAAAGACGGCGGAAAGTCGCTGAAAAGACTGGGGCGGAGCTTGTCATTGACCCAACTGCTTGCAATGTCGGCGAAGTGCTCAAAGAAGCGACTGGTGGGCTTGGTGTTGATGTGGCTGTAGAAACCAGTGCAAACTACAAAGCACTTGATGATGCCCTTCGCAGCGTCACTTTTGAAGGAACAATCGTCTACGCTGGACGCGCGAAAGAATGTACGGGTGGACTTGACCTCGGAGCTGTCGCGCATGTCAACATTCCGAACATAATCTTTGCGCGTGCCAACAGCGATCCGAACCGCGATCATCCTCGCTGGAATTTTGGACGTATCGTTAATACCTGCTGGAAGTGGTTGGCGGATGGCAAGTTTGACTGTGAAGATGTTATTAATCCAGTGGTGCCGTTTGAAGATTCTGTTGAGGCTTACATAGAGATGGACAATCATCCCGAACGGAGCGTCAAACTGGGTGTGTCCTTTGGTTGAGGAGTCTATGGTGACTATACAAAAACAACTCGCTTGCTGATCGGCTACTGATTTGCAATCAAAAAAATGCCGAGTACCATCACGACAGCCGCAATAAATCGGCGTTTTGTATAGGTCTCTTTCAAGGCGTATCCACCGAGCAAAACAACGAAAATGACGGAACACTGCCGAACCGCAGTCACATAGCTCACCTTTTCTGTCATCAAGACGTAGAGGATAAGCGAATAGGATGTCAACGAAAGTCCAACAACAGCGAGGCTCCGCTTCCATTCTGTGCGTCCAATCTGGACAATCTGCTGGTGTGGAAACCGGGCGAGGCAAGACAACCCATAAAAGACTTGCGAGATGCTATTCTCCATTAAATAGTAGGTCACGGCTCGCCACAACGGGGCATCCGTCGAATGGCGATGAAATTCAGACATCCCTTGCTTGTCTATCAGTGAGTATCCAATGACGCTCGCCAAGGTTGCATACGCCCAGAGGGAATCCGGTTCGCGAAGGTAACGAAGGAACGCCGTGAACTGGATGCGCGCCTCGCGTTGTTGATAAAGCACTATGGAGATTATGACACATGAGATACCTACCAAGCCTTGTGCCGAAATTCGCTCCTTTAAGAAAAGAAAGGCAAATAGTGGCAAGAAGGCTGGGGCAGCACGTGTAATCGGATAAACAAACGAAATCTCGCCAACTGTATAGGCGTGCGTCAAAAACAGACGGTAGAACAGATGAACCAGTGCAGAGCCAACAATATAACCCCATACAGGTTTCGGAATTACCGGTTGCTTGATACCAAAGGCAACGAACGCTATGACTACAGTGTAAAATCCGCACCAAAAAAAGAGGATTCGTATATCTCTGCTGGATTTGCTGTAGAAATTCCATAAGGCGTGGCAAAATGCTGACAGCAGAATTAAGGCAATTGAAGTAAAGCCCATAGGCCCCCTTGTCATCTATAGGTACAGGGTTTGTGTCTATCCGTTTTATAGTAAAATCTGAAATATGTTAACGTTATAGGGAACAACAGCCATCCCTCCTGCGCTGGCAGGATTTGTAACTCCGCTATTCCGCCGGTGCATAGGTAATTGTAGATTTTACTATAGAAACCCAAGTTGCCACTTGTAAATCCATGGGATATTCTTTATAGTGTTTTTATCCCAAAAATGAAAGGAGTACCCCATGGACCTAACTATTGTAGCACTTTATCCGATTTGTGACGATTTTTTAATCTCAATCGTGCATCGCAACAAGTATTAAACAACTCTTTGGATAAAGGTAGTAACTTGGGTTTGCATACTAAATTATTAAGTCAAATTCACTTATAGGATAGGTACACTTCGTTCTACCAACATCAAGGAGAGAAAAATGAGAGTCTTATTTTCGGTTGTTGGCATGATTTTATTGATGATCTCTTGTAGCCCGACAGATAGGTCTGTTAGTATCATAGAACGTGACTTCACGATTAACATTGCAACCGAGATTGGTCAAGATTTTGGAGAAGGGACGTTACGCGTATCAAAAATAAAGAATCTTTTGACGTTGGACTCCTTGAGCTATACACGTGCCAAAATAGTTCCGGACGCTATGCGTGTATTATTTGTAAATATTGCGGCACGCTACGAAGGTAAAATGTTCCAATTCCCACTTACTGTGGGGAAGACCTGGGAATACAGTTGGGATGGACAGGCGCAAATAACTATAGAAAACTTAGAAACAGTTGAGATAGCTGCGGGTACCTTCCAAGATTGCCTTAAGCATAAAACTGTCTTAACTGGTGCCGATAGTGGCACTGAATTAGAAAACGCGCTTTTTAATGGCACGCGCTATCTCTGGTTTGCCAAGGGGGTTGGGCTCGTTAAGATGCGGTATGAACATTCAAACGGCATTGTTACTGAGGCGGAGTTGATTGCGCATCATGTGCCCGAAAAAAGCGATGAATACTTCCCTGTCAATCTCGGAACAACATGGACCTACAAATGGAAAAACGACTATTACAACGAGGTGTTCATTGAAAAGGTTCTCGTCGGCGTTAACAGTGACACGAGAGAACTTTTTAAAGGGAATCTCCATCTCAGCGTCAAAGTTGCGACTGAGAGTGGTGAGGCGTTGGGAGAAAGAAATTTCTATGTTGCAAAAACCGACGCATCTTTGGGATTGAGACCGGCAAGTTCAAGAACTACTATCAAGTCAAGTAGGGATGTTCCAGTATCCACAAGCCTATTCTTAGAGAATATTAGTTCCTTTCACAGAACGGAACTGTTCCAGTTTCCGCTGACTATTGGACGTACTTAGAGACATCAAGGACGGCGGGATTCACAGGCACAAGTAACTATAGAACCCTATGAACAAGTTAAGATTTCCGTTGGTACTTTCTCTAAGTGCCTCAAACATAAGACTATCTTCACAGACGCGTCCGCTAACACCGAACAGGAAAGCGCACTGATTAACGGCACGCGTTATCTATGGTTTGCCAAGGGGGTCGGGCTCGTCAAGATGCAGTATGAACACTCAAACGGCGTTATCACTGAGGCTGAATTAACCGAATACGAGGTGCCGCGGAAGAGTAAGGAATATTTGCCTCTAAATCTCGGCACAAAGTGGACTTATACCAAATTAACGTGATTTGTATTATTTTTCCATTTTGCAAATCCACTGAAAACCGACATGTGCCTGCACCTTCTTTGTGTTTTCAGAGAACCATTGACACCTTTTCACAACGGCTTCTTCAAGTGCTGAGAGCGTTGTAAAAACTTTATTCACAACCACCTCTCGCAACAAAGGCCAGAGCCGTTCGGCAGGTTGAAGTTCTGGTGTGTACGGGGGCAAATGAAATAACTCAATCCCTTCTGGGACTTCTAAATCCTTACCCGTGTGAAAACCGGCACGATCTAACAAAAGGATTATCTGTTTCTTGCCTTCCGGGTTCACATCACGCGCAAACTCTGCCAAGGCAAGGTTCATGACTTCAACACTCACACTCGGCATCAGCAGCCAATAGGTCTCACCTGTCTGTGGACGGACAAAACCGAAACCATAAAACCACTTATATGCCGGACACACGGGGGCTATCGGTCTTTCACCTCGCTTCGCCCAGACACGCCGATGAACCGGCAATAATCCCAAGCGCGTCTCGTCTTCTGCCCAGATCTCTACCGGTTTCTCTGGGTGCTGACTTTCAAGCGTAGCTACCCGCTCCTTGAGTTTTTTTTTAAATGTTTGCTGTGCCTCGGGTGTTGCGGCTGCCTGATGTTGCGGACGAGGTGTTTGTAAAGTATAACCGAGACGTTTGAGATATTTCCAACCTGACACGTCACTGACACGACGCTGGAGTGTCTCAGATATCCACGCAGCCACTTTCGGACCCGTCCAAAGACCCCCATCACCAGGAGGCGCAGAAAGGGCAGCTGCAAGGGCGGCTTGCTGTGTTTCATCCAAAAAACGCACACCTGTATTATTTTTGCGTTTATCTCGCAAAGCGGCTTCGCCTTCAGCATTATAGCGTTTGAGCAACTTGCGAACCCAGTCCGGCGTGCATCCTACAATCTCAGCGACTTGCCGGGGGGTGCGTGAATCTCTGGTATCCGCAAGGAGCCAAATAATATGCCAGTGCGTCCGTTCCCGAAGACATTCACATTCAAGATACCTTTGTTTAACAACTTCTACTGAAAAGTGGGGGAAAACCTCATGTTTTTGCTTTTTCATCTCTTCACAATAACATATCTAAAAAATATACACAAGAATAGTCGCGTTAATATGGTATTATCGGTGGCAGAACGACTATAACAAACCGATGATTGAGAAAATTCAGGTCGTTGAAGCCGAAAGTGCGCATGAAACACCGCTTCGAGATGCGAAATATGTTGTAACCATATCTGCCGATCAACCCGGTGAGGCACAGGTCGTTTACGAATTAACCCCGCAAGAACGCAGCGGCAAGAAAATTCGGCTGCGCACCAACAGTCGTGGCTATTACATTCCTGACCATACTATGACTATTAAAGATGCCAGAGGTCGGATCCCGAATCGGCGATCGGGCAATTGGGAATATGAATTTCGTAAGCCATATAAATCTCCACTAACTTTAACCTACAACGTCTCAATAGAACGTGATGAAAAGACCAGAGCATTTTTGGAGTCGCGCGATGGGCAGAAGTTTGGACGAGATCCAGCAATACATCCGTATCTCAGAGGTGACTGCACTTTTTGGACCGGTCATCATTTATTCATCATTGGAGGGACGAACAGTGATATAGAGGTAGCATTCCACCTTCCTAAAGGGTGGCGTGTCTCGACACCTTGGGAACGCACCGGGAGCACCGGACATCAGTTTATTGTCAATGATCAGTCAGAACTAACGAATGCCGCGATTCTTATCGGTGAATATGCTGAAGCGGTGGCGAAATCGGGGAAAACAGAAGTCGTACTTGCAATCGGTGGAAGCTTAAAAGCGTCAAAAAATAGGATGCAGGGTACCGTTGAAAAGTTTTTACGCACATATTCGGGGGTGTTTAGTGGCAGACCGGTAGCTCCCATTTTGTTTGTCATTAATCCTTATGAAAAGAACGGGGAGGAAAGACTTAAGGGGCGCAGTATAGGGCGCAGCGTCAGTATCCTGATGGATGGTGCTTTAGATGAAGCAACAAAACATGGGTGGGGACCTTTCCTTGGACATGAAGTGTTCCATATCTGGAACGGAGCCACACTTGATCCTTTCAGTTTGAAGGAACACTGGTTCCTTGAAGGTGTCACCGATTATTACGCTGTGACCACTTCGGTTAACCTCGGTTATCTTTCGGAGCGTGAATTTTTTGATCGACTTGAACGGGCATGCGAATCGTATCTATCAACATCAAACGATGCGACGATAGGCGGTAGTTTCAATGCTTCACGATTGGGGTATGATGGTGGCAGCATTGCAACTGCCACGTTAGATTTACAAATCCGGCACTTCACCAAAAATAGAAGAAGTTTGGATCACGTAATGAAACAGATGTATCGCGAATTCGGAGATACTCCCGAGAAATACACGAATCGCGATATCATCGAAGTTGTTAGTAAAGTCGCAGATAAGGATTTTGAACCGTTTTTCCAAACTTACATATCCGGGAGAGAGCGGCTACCGCTCTCAGAATATTTCGACTATGCAGGGTTAGATGTGCAGATAGAGTACAGCGAAGAATTACCTACGTCTCGTTATGTCCTTCGTGTACTTCAAGCCAGTTTGGAGAAACAGACGTGGCGTTTAATTGCTGTCAACGGTGCGGAAGTTGAAGCGTTTGCTGACCTACGCGAACGTGCTAAAACATGGCAGTCTGAAGATGTGCTGGAGATAACAATTGAAGCAGATGGTGAAACGCTCACCTTGCCAGTCACATTAAGTGGAGTGTCTGATGATCCACCAACCGCACGGGATGCAAGCGTGCGTATCACCAAGAAACCACAAACTACCAAATTACAGCGCGCCATCTTGGCGGGCATTTTAGGCAAGAAATAACCAATAATAAGGAGGTAAAGATGTTTAACAAATCGAAACGTTTTGTATTATTCGCGCTTATAATCGCGCTGATCGCACTCACAGCGACGTTTACCTTGACGCAAGAATCGTGGTTTCCTTCCGAATGGGGTGCGGACGACCGCGTCGGTGCCCTAAACCGATTAACACCACAAAAAGTATTGGAAGCCGCCAGTTTGATTAAAACTGGCGAGGTTTATCAACTCGGCAGAGTCTATGAGAGTGGTATCCCCGTCTTCGGAACGCGGCATTATAGCCTACGAATTCCGGCGATGTCAGGTCCTCTCGGTGAGAACAAAACGACTTGGTTTGAGGAAATTTTTAGCGGCGAGATCGGTCAGATCGGCACCCAATTTGACGGACTCGGTCACATCGGCATCGGCAACCTCTACTACAACGGATTGGACCAGCGCGATTTCGCCAAAGCCGAAGGGCTCACAGAACTCGGTGTTGAGAACGTGGGACCGATTGTGACGCGCGGTGTCCTGATTGATGTCGCGGGCTATAAAGGCGTTGAACATCTCGGCGATAGTTATGAAATTACGCGCGCCGATTTAGAGGGTGCCTTGAAAAAGCAGGGCGTTCAGATTACCCCCGGGGATGTCGTTATCATCCATACCGGCTGGGGCAAATTCTGGATGACGGACAATGATCGTTACAACACGACAGAACCCGGCATCGGATTGGAAGCCGGACAATACCTCGTTGACCAGAAAATTGTGATGGTCTGTTGTGATAATTGGGGGATAGAGGTTGTTCCAAACCCTGATGAAACCCTCGCATTTCCTGTGCATCAGTTGTTTATCGTCAAAAACGGCATTTACAACCTTGAGAACATCATCACAGAGGAGTTAGCGGCGGCGAAGGTCTACGAATTCGCCTTCAGTTTCGCGCCGCTGCGCCTCAAAGGTGCGACAGGTTCACCCGGCAATCCGATCGCCATTCGATAGTTTCTTATGGGGCAGCAGTGATGCTGTCCCATACCCCTTCTTTTCCTATCCACATCTGCACAAATCCGTGCAGTCATCTCCCTCTTTGCCCCATTTCGTGCAGTCAGTACCCACGCCAACCCCCTAAATCCGTAATATCTCTCATTATGTGCCTTATTTTAAATTGGCACGGAAATTGCTATTTACCTGACAGTATTACCAAGGAGGAGTTTTGAAATGAGCAGATTTCCATTCGTTCCTTATCTTGCGTTTGTCGTGAGAATTTTACTGGCGGGGTGTACGGCACCAGCGCATTTGAGGAATAAGTCACATCCCTCTACCTCAGAACTCTCGTCAGATGAGAAAATGCAGCAAACTATAGGCGCATGGAAGGGAACACACATTTCAAAAGCGATTCAAAAATGGGGATCACCAAAGGAAGTTAACGACGACGGGACAGGTTGGCAGACTTATATTTGGGACATACCTGTATGGAGGTACTTAGGCAACCAAGAGCATCGAATGATACCTCGACCCGGGCAACGGAGACCTTCCAAACAGGACCTGGACGGTTTACGGAGCGGTGTAGGTAGGGCATACTTGTCCACAGACTATGCATACGAGATTACATTTTATACACGTCCAGACGGTATAATCTCCAACGGAATTAGTCGTTTTGGACTTGCAAAAAGTTTTTGAAAAAGTGCGTTAAACCCTTGTAACCCTTGTAAATAAAGGGTTTATGCGATACAATATAGGTAAGAAAATAGGGATTGCTAGTCCCCTATTTGAACCCCAAAAAGCGGGTTGCTTTTTCGGATTCCACACTTATCTGATTATTGTATCAGAATGCATGAGAAAAAAGCAACTCCTAAAATAATAGAGGAGCATTTTCTGATGGATTTGATCAAGATTATGGAGGCGTTCCCGACGCAAGAAGATTGTATAGCGTATTTAGAACGTCTGAGATGGCAGGGGTCACCAGACTGTCCACATTGTGAGTCTACACACGTCAGACGACGCACCGAACACGCGATAGGGCGTATCGGACGCTGGAATTGCCACGATTGCCGATCCTCGTTCAAGGTGACACACGGAACAATCTTTCATGGGACGAAGATACCGCTTCAGAAATGGTTTCTCGCTATCTCACTGATGGCAAATGCCAAGAAAAGTCTCTCAAGTTGTCAACTCGCACGCGATTTAGGACTGAAGCAGAAAACGTGTTGGCGTATAATGATGGCTATCCGTGCCGAAATGGGGAAGGATAACGTCTTGCTACAAGGGATTGTTGAAGCGGACGAAACTTATATCGGTGGCAAACGCAAGAAAGACTACGATAAAGAGGTTGGCGAACCCCGTAAGCGCGGGCGCGGAACGGCGAAAGATGTCGTGCTTGGTGCGGTCGCAAGAGGCGGGAAAGTCGTCGCTGAACTTGTTGAGAATGTCAGGGGTAGCACAATCGCTGAGTTTATCAAGAAGTTTGTGAAAACAGACGATGCCGAACTCTATACCGACCAATATAAAGGCTATAACTCTATCGGTAAAGAGATGAAGCATGAAACGATGAACCGGAGTCAGAAATGGGAGCCTGATGGGATACATACGAACACAATGGAAGGTTTTTGGTCTTTTGTGAAGCGTGCGTGGTATGGATCGCATCACCACTATTCAACAGCATACACCCCCTTGTATCTCGCAGAGGCGTGCTATAAATACAACTACCGCCATGAAAATATCTTCGCGAAGTTTCTCACTGAAAGTATGAGCGGTGAAATCTGAAAAAATGAAAAATTCCAAGTCCAAAACGACTAATTCCGATCTCCAAAACACTTGCAAAAAAGAACTACGATGCCGCAAGCGAACTCAAGTGGAAGTAGAGGTATTTAGGGCTATTCACTAATAAAACGGAGGTGAAAACCAATGTTGAGTGGAACCAACTTTTTGCGCGTATGTGTGGCAATCGGAGTGTGTTTACTCACGGTAGGTTGCGCACCACTTCCAAGACGAATGGAGGCTACATACCTATCCTGCAAGGCGTATCCATCGCTCGTTGATGGCGATCTTGCCACAAATAGCTTCCTGAAGGTAAAAGGCTTTGTTGAAAAGGATAACACTGGTTATAGGCAGAGTATCCGATACGGCGACTGGGTGGAAGGCAAAGATAAGACTGAGGCGTTGATTCAATTTGACACGCTTACGCCTGTCGCTTACATCAAGGTGCATCCAGTTTCAAACATTTATCGTCTCTCGGTAGACACATCGACCGCAGAGATAGCGCATAAAAAATCACGTCACTTTGAGCCAGTGAGAAGTCATAAAATTGCTAGATCCGAGAATGGTGCAGTGATACGCATCGACATCGACAGACCGCTGCGGATGCTGAGAGTTGTTATTTACGCCAATCGTGATTTAGCGGGTGCTACACGAGAACCAGTAACTGGTAGAACTAAAGTGTCCTTTGAGGATATTGTGATTCGGGAAATTCAGGTGTATCAGTGATGGAAACTTAGGAGTTTTCAAAATGAACAGATTCACATTCGCTTTATATTTTGTGTTTATTGTAAGCTTCTTGGCTGCGGGATGTACCGCGCCGACGTATTTGATGAACCCACCCGAACCACCCCAACTATCACCAGAAGAAAAAATACAGCAAACGCTGGAATCTCTGGAATCATGGAAGGGGGATCCGATTTCAAAGGCTATTCGGAAATGGGGTTCACCACATGGAATAACCGACGACGACGCAGGTTCAAAAATCTACATCTGGCAGATGCAGCTACCTGTGCAGACGCTTCCACCGGGACAAGAAAACAGGATCCTTTCACGCCGACACTCCAGTGACCTGCGACGCGTGACAGAGGCATCCGCGTCAACTGACGACATCTACGAACTTATGTTTTATACAGATTCAAACGGTGTAATTTACAAAACCTTCGCAAAAAGGGATGAGAACCCCAGCGTTGGTTCCCGGAGCCTACACTTTTCTCAAGAAAAATCGGGGTCCACGAGATAATACCAAATTAACCCCATTTGTAGCGCGAGGTCCCTGTGCCTCGCAATGCTGGCTTGATCAAAAGACTTCTAATCAAGGTAATTTGGTATAACACCATGAAGTTACCGACAATTTCCATCGCATCACATCGCATCACGCGACTCATTATCGGCGGCAACCCGTATAGTGGCATCTCGCACCACTCCTTGGCAGCATCGAAAGCTATGGAGGACTACTATACGGCGCACCAAATTATGGTGGACCTTCAGCAAGCCGAGGAGAACGGGATTAACACCGTCCTCGCTCGCGCCGACAGGCATATCATGCGCACCCTCAACGAATACTGGAATGCAGGCGGCACAATCCAGTGGATTGCTCAGACACCGAAAGATACTGAGTACGCCGACCTCGACGAATACCTCCAGATTATCGCACGCTATAAACCGATTGCTATCTACCATCACGGCGGCACGACCGATAAATTGTATGCAGAAGGACGACTCGGTTCATTACACGAAGGTCTCAAACACATCCGTGACCTTGATTGTGCTGTCGGACTCGGCACGCATGATCCACAGGTCCTCAAGTACTGCTACACTGAAGGATATGATGTTGACTTTTATGTCTGCGCGTTGTATAATCATACAAGGCATAGAGAACTCTATCTGCCAGACGATCGGTCCGCAGCATTTACCGCCATACAGGCGATACCGCTGCCGATAATCGTGATAAAGGTATTAGCCGCTGGTAGAAACGAACCGCGTGAGGCACTTCAACTCGCACTTGAAAACATTAAACCGACAGACGCAATGGCGGTCGGGATGTACACACAATTTCAGCCAGACCAGATTCGCCAAAACGCACTAACTGTCGCTCAGCTCATCAGGAAGCCAGAGAATGAAACGAATTGTAGAACCGGAAGTTATGGACACAGCAGAAGCAGCGGAAGCCTACGATGCGATGGAGCACGGGGAGGTTGATCAGGCTTTTGTAGACCGTATTGTTGCACTCGGTGCGAACACCGGACATTTCCTTGATGTCGGCACCGGTCCCGCACAGATCCCCATCCTACTCGCGCAACGCTGCCCCAATATCCGCATCACCGCGATTGACCTGTCCGAGGAGATGCTAAAAATAGCCAAACGCCATGTTGCTGATGCCGGTCTCACCGACCGCATAACCCTCGAACTCGTTGATGCCAAAACCTTACCCTATCCCGACAACACCTTTGACGGACTTATCTCCAACAGCATTGTACATCACATCCACGACGCGATGAAAGCACTCCAAGAGATGGGCAGAGTTGCCCGTCCCCAAGGAACATTGCTTATCCGCGACCTCATCCGTCCTGAGACACTCGCCGATGCGCAAGTCTTTGTCGATCTGTATGCCGCGGATGACACCCCTTACCAACAGAAATTATATTACGACTCCTTCCTCGCCGCGTTCACCATTGCCGAAGTCAACGAGATGCTAACACCAATGAACATGCCCGATGCCGTAGTAGTCCAAAGCACCGACCGGCACTGGTCCATTGAACGTGCTGGATGATTGTCTGAATCAGGATTTGCAGGATTAGAGGATTTTCAAGATAAAGGCGAAATGTTTATAGGACAGCGATCCTCCGACCTCCAACCAAGTTCGTAGTAGGGAGATTTATCGCCCATTCCTCGCGCACTGAATTGTTTCTATACCCTTGCAGCCTTAGCCCTGTAAGGGCGAAATGTTTATAGCAGCGTGTAAGATCTTCACTCTTTAGCCCTGTAAGGGCGAAATGTCTGTAGTCCCACGGCACCCCATCTCTCCAAAGCCCCAGCGGGGCGAAATGTGTGTCGCAAAATGTCTTGACATTCGCCTTGAAATATGTTAATATGTGATTATGAAACTTTGGAGCAAAGGAGGTGAAAAAAATGAAAGATGGGGTTGATAAAGAGCGTGATTTATCGCAGGTATTAATTGATGTTCCGAGTCGAGTCGTGGAATTAAGCCCTCAGCAACGTGAGATTTATCAGAACCTCAAGTCTATTGGTGCCGAAATAGCGGCTTATTATTTAGATGGAATCAGAATCCTACATAGTAAAGATATAGAAACTGCGGCGAGTCTTTTGGCGCATATTGCGCGGGAAATTGATGGTGGTTTAAGGAATATCTTATCAATAGAGAAAAAGGAAGAGCTTAAATTTGTCATTCGTACGCCTAACAATGAAACGTTGACCTGCGAAAAAGGGAAGGAAGACACTCTCAAGTTTACCATTAATACACCGGGATCCGTTAAGGTATCTTATGACCGGATTGGAAAACATAAAGCCTCAATTCTACAATCGTTAGGCATTGACGATCTTTCTCCACTTGCCGAAAGATGGCTAAAGGTTACTAAACGGTTTGCTAAGTTTGCACATCGGCACGGTGCTTGGAAATCACCTCGGCGTAGAGAAGAATTTGAATCCCTCTGGTCCGAATTTGAGGATGTATTGGCAGATTTAGTAGGAAACTATTTGAATCTACTCGGCAAAGTGGTAGATCGTATTCTTGAGCGTAAAGAACCGACTGCGGAAATAAGAAAGGTTCTACCTAATCTCTTAGAATCCGAAGCGAGACGTAAATATTTTTTCGGCAAACTTGAATCCGCTGCGTGGTTAGAACCTCTAAAAAACGATGGATGGTTTGATCCAGAAAATAACCCAGTACCTCAGAAAGACCTGAATCAAGGTGGATACTACTATCCTCTTTGGTATGCTTTGGAGTACGTTGGAAAGGTCGCTGATTATACTGAAAGACACCCTTGTGAGGAAACTATCAATTGCCTTGTGAATATCGTTGATGCTATTGTGATCTATACTGACAAAAATGGGGAAAGGATCAGGAACGACTACACAGACTGGCGGATTCTCAGAATTATCGGGAACTTTCCTATAGCACAGATAAAACGCCAATATATCACCTTCATGGATACTGCATTGAAATCCGGATGGCCAAGAATGTTGGCAGCCAGGGAAGTTACCCAAACAACCCTGCCCAAGTTACTTGATGCAGACGCGAAAGAATTAATCCTTGCACTGCTCAAAGTAATAGTTGATGCCCAATCGATCAATGACCAGATAATCGCTGACATGGGAAGGCCTCAACTCAAAGAGGCACTCGAAAAACATACTCAAGACCTGATAATATTATGTGGTCACGATACTGTTGCTGCGGTCAAACAAAAATGCGATCAGATTAATAAAGAAAAAATTGAACAACTCTGGATTGAGTCTAATCCGGATGAGATTAATTCAGGTCCGATCGACATTCACCCTGATATGTCAAGTATTCAAATTGCTGAATATCTAAATAGTTTCAATGGAAAAGTTACCTGGTCAGGGCAGTATGGAGCAAGATTAGGCGAAACGTTGAAAGGATATGTGGAGGTAAACCCGCAACGATTTACAGACAACTTATGCCTCTTCCAAGAGATTCACAACCTGTATCAATATTTTATGTTGTTAGGATTTGCGAAGGCATGGCGTGATAAAAAGGAATTTGATTGGGCAAAAGTATTGGCATTTATAAATCGAATTTTCTCGTCAGAACGGTTCTGGTTAAAACAGCAACATATAGACCTTGATTATAGAAACTTAGTGCTTTCCGCTACAGCAGATTTATTAACATCAGGAACAGAAGATGAGACACATGCATTTGATGTACAACTCCTGCCTCTTGCTGAGAGAATCCTTTTTATTCTTGTAGAGAACGCTCAGTCGAGTGAGGCTACTCTCGGGAACTTTCCGACTACTACTATTGAAAATTCAGCCAAAGCCAAAGTGTTTACAGCAATGGTGAGTTATTCGTTGCAATTTACTCACATCAACGGAGGCAAGCAGGAAATTCGATGGACACAAGCGATCAGAGACGATTTTACCAAAAGGTTAGATCGAAATATTGAGCTGTCTTATGAATTCTCTTTCGCTCTTGGCAAGTACTTGCCGCACCTGTTATACCTTGATCAGAAGTGGGTAGTCCACAATATTAATCGTATCTTTCCGCAAGAGGATGAAGATCACTGGCAAGATGCTTTTTCAGGTTATTTACTTTCCGCCCAAATCTACCCGAGTCTTTATCGGCTGCTTAAGGAGAATGGACACTATCGTAAGGCACTAAATACAGATTCTACCAATGAACAGAGGTTGCGTACGCTTGTTAATCACATTTGTGTTGGTTGGATAGAGGGGTGGGAGACATTGGACGATGAAGGAAGTATGATTTATCAATTGATAAACAGTAACAATCCAGATTTTCTTTCTGCTTTGGTTCATTTTTTTTCTAGACATGGAAGTAATCTCTCCAAGAAAGCACAGTCGAAAATCAGACCCGCTTGGAGTGCCTTGTTTGAAGTCCTTTTCCAAAACAGCGACGTGGCAGAATATCAATCAGTTTTAGGTTCGCTCTCAGAATGGTTGAGTCTAATTGATGTAATAGACGCGGAAGTGCTAAAATGGGTAAAACTATCCATCAAATATGTTGATAGAACATTTCAACCTGTTAATTTGGAGTCATTTATTCAAGCATTGCTGAAGAATGCCTCAAAAACGCCAAAGGAGATAGGGGAAATTTATCTCGGAATTCCTGAAAATGTTCTATCACGTCTATGGCCGGGAATGCCAGAAATTAGACAAACCGTCCGGATTTTGTATAACAAGCAGCATAAGAAAATTGCCGATGCAATCTGCAATCGGTTCGGAGAAGTTGGGCTTGACTTCTTAAAGGAACTTTACGAAGAATATCAGCGTTAACCACATCTGGGATTGAATAGAAAATGACTTCGGAGACCTTGCACACAGTTAGTAAAAAATCAAGCGATTTTGTACCACCCAACGGACTTGTTACCGAAAAAGGAAAGCTGACTAATGAAAATGACATGCTTGTTATTTATTATTTTACCCTTAACTTTTGCTCCATTTCTGCCGAACGTTCTTGCCCAAGACTACACCAAGTGGGATTTACCTGAAGGTGCAACAAAACGCATTGGTAAAGGTAAAATAATTGAAATAGCTTATTCTCCAAATGGCAATCGGCTTGCCGTGACAAGTCTCGTTGGAATCTGGATTTACGATGCATATACTATTGAAGAACTTGACCTACTCACAGGACACACCGGTAGTATCGCTAGCATTGCGTATTCTCCGGACGGCCTCATACTTGCTGGTGGGAGTTCTGATGGTACAGTACACTTGTGGGACACTAACACTGGAAAGCTGAAGGCGACCCTTAAAGGGCATACGGAAACAGTCTCTAGTATTGTCTTTAGTCTTGATGGTCATATGCTCGCTAGTGCAAGTTCCGACGGGACGGTACGGCTGTGGTATGTCGTCACTAATTTACCCAAAGCGACCCTCAGAGGGCATGCTGATGATGTTTTCTCAGTTGTGTATTCTCCTGATGGGAAGACGCTCGCTAGTGTAGGTTCTGACGACGTAGTGCACCTATGGGATGCAACTACGGGACAGCGTAAAACTACGCTCATAGGACATACCGGTAACCTCTTTAGCATTGCGTATTCTCCCGATGGTCTCACGCTTGCGGGGAGTTCTGATGGCACAGTGCACCTATGGGATGCAACTACGGGACAACGTAAAACTACACTTGTAGGGCATACGGACTCTGTCCTTTCCAAAGGCTTCTATACCGTTGCATATTCTCCGGATGGAAAGACTATCGCTAGTGGGAATAGTAATGGCACTGTCCAGTTGTGGGATGCTGCTACAAGAAAACACAAAACTACACTGAAAGGGCATACAGACAGTGTCCTTTCAGTTGCATATTCTCCAGATGGTAAGACCCTTGCCAGTGCGGGCTTGTACGACACGGTGTGTCTGTGGGACCCCACCACTGGAGAAAAAGTAACTATTCTTGAAGGATACATAGGGGACATTAATAGTGTCGTGTATTCTCCGGACGGTGGTGTCCTCGCCAATGGGAGTTCGGATTATACAGTACGATTGTGGGACGGTATCACGGGACAACACAAACTTACCGTCAAGGGGCATACTGGCCCCATCTTTTCGGTTGCATATTCTCCGAATGGAAGGACTCTTGCTAGTGGGAGCGGGCAATTATTCTTTGGGGATAGGGACAACACAGTAAGGTTATGGGATGCTGCTACTGGAGAAAACAGAGCAATTCTTACGGGACATACCGGCAACGTTACTAGCCTTGTCTATTCTCCAAATGGAACTACCCTCGCGAGTGGAAGTTGGGATGATACAGTGAGGTTATGGGATGCTGTTACAGGTCAGCACAAAGCCACTCTGACAGGACATACTGGATCTGTAAATAGTGTGAGTTTCAGCCCCGATGGTATGACCCTTGCGAGTGGGAGTAAGGATGGCACAGTGAGATTGTGGGATGCTGCTACGGGACAGCACAAAGCCACTCTGACAGGACATACTGGATCTGTAAATAGTGTGAGTTTCAGCCCCGATGGTATGACCCTTGTGAGTGGGAGTAAGGATGGCACAGTGAGATTGTGGAATGCTCTCGCTCGTAATCTTAGAGCCGCTCTCATAGGACATACCGACTTTGTTATGAGTGTTGCGTATTCTTTGGATGGCGATGTGCTTGCTAGTGGTAGTAAAGATGGTACGGTTCGGTTGTGGAATGCTTTCACAGGTGCGCATCGAAGAACTTTAACAGGGCATGCAGGCACTGTCTATAGTATCAGTTGGGCTCCTGACAGTCGCACCCTTGCTAGTGGTAGTGAAGATGGCACAGTGCTCTTATGGAATGTAGACTTATCAATACCACGGGTGTTCCAGCAACCGCTGCCAAACCATCAGCAATCTCCAGAAGAACAAATACCAACTCAACAAGCTCCTCAACAAATTGCCAAAACAGTCTTAGACTCAACAGTTCTTGTCGTTATGGAAGATGCTAACGGTCAGCCTATCAGTTCGGGGAGTGGCTTCTTTGTCGGACGTGGTATGATTGCAACTAATCTGCACGTTGTCGAAGGGATTTTCAATGGTTATGTGAAGCGGGTTGGCATGAGCAAGACATACCGCATAAGAAGTATCATCGCTATGAATTCACAACAGGATTTAGTAATTCTCAGAGTTTCAGATATTGGAGCACCTATTCTTCCACTTGGCAACAGCGACGAACTACAAATCGGTGAGCCAGTTTATGCGGTGGGCAATCCAAAGGGCTATTTAGAAGAGACATTTACAGAGGGAGTCGTGAGCGGTGTACGTGAGTTCCAGATTGGTAGTAGACGTATTCAGATTAGTGCGCCGATTTCTGAAGGTAGCAGTGGCGGGCCTGTCCTAAACGGCAAGGGTGAAGTCATTGGTGTTGCGGTTTCAAGACTTGCGGATGGGCAGAATCTCAACTTTGCAATACCTTCAAACTATCTCAAGAAATTGCTCTCCAAGGCAGGTGTGGGAAAATAGGGTTTAGCAGTGAAATTCCATCTATAATTCCGCAATCCTGTTTGTCAATCCTACCTATCTTAAAATTCTGTAAATCTTGATTCAGACAATATTTTTTCTACACCTCATTTCCAAAAATATGTTATAATATTGACAAATCCCCAAGGTACAAATCCAAAATTTTGCGCTTACATAGGAGAAACTATAATGTCCAAAATCACCTTTGTTTTGTCGCTATGTGCACTCCTGATTATTCCCAACCTTAGTATCGCCAACGTTGCAGAAGATGGACTCGTCGCCTACTGGCCCTTTGATGAAGGCAACGGTAAAGAAGCCATTGATGTCACAGGCAACGGACATGACGGAGAATTTGTCGGTTCGCCCAAGTGGGTTGACGGAAAATTCGGCACAGCACTTGAATTTAACGGTACAGATAACCATGTTGCTGTTGCCGATGACGACGCTTTAGACATGGCGGAAAATCTTACCTTCATGGCATGGTTCAGCCCCAGTGAAGTATTGACCAGTCGACGATTGATGGTTAAGAATAACGCTATCTTTGTCATTTTCGATTTTGGCAACGCGAACAGCATTGATTTCCTCGTTAAACCGAACAACACCTTTACTGAATCCAAAACAGTTGATTGGAAGATCGGCGAATGGTATCACTTCGCCGGAACGTTTGATGGCAAAACCATGAAGGTTTACATAAACGGGAAACTGGAAGGCGAAGCCGATAACAATGTGCCGATCACCCCCTCCGACTTAGAACTCTGGATCGGCGGCGACGATAACGGACGTCCTACTGACCATTTTCCGGGTAAGATTGATGAAGTGCGGCTTTATGAAAAAACCTTGAGCGAGGCGGACATCCAAAAAGTCATGGAAACACCGCAGGATGTAGAAGCACGCGGAAAGCTCACCACAACGTGGGGAAAAATAAAAAGTCTATAAGAGGAATTTGCATGGCGACCCATCAGAAACGCCCCGTCGTTCTCATCATTCGGGACGGCTGGGGCAATAATCCGTATCCCGAATTTCAGCACGCCAATGCCGTTCATCTCGCAAAAACACCCGTAGATGGCTGGCTGCGACAGAACTATCCACACGTTCAAATCCATACCTCCGGTGAAGATGTCGGTTTACCCGCTGGTGTTATCGGCAACAGCGAAGTCGGGCATCAGAATATCGGCGCAGGACGTATCGTCGATCAGGAGCTCCTCCGCATCAGTACAATGATCCGCACCGGCGAGTTTGCCCAAAACGAAGTCCTTTTAAATGCGATTGCCCATGTCAAAAAACACGGCACACATCTCCACCTTATGGGATTGGCAAGTGATGCTGGCGTTCACAGTTCACTTGAACACCTCTACGCGCTGCTCAGACTCGCCAAGGCGAACGGACTCAAATCTAACCAAGTCTTGATTCACAATTTCAGCGATGGACGCGACTGTCAACCCGACCTCGGTATCCAGTTCTGTGAGCAGATTGAAGCGAAATTGAAAGAGATCGGCATCGGTCAGATAGCCTCCGTTGTGGGTCGCTACTATGCCATGGATCGGGATGACCGGTGGGAACGCGTTGAGGTGGCATATCGTCTCTTAGCCGAAGGAATCGGCGACCGTGTCACTTCCGCTGCAGATGCCTATCGCGACTATTACGAAAACCCAGATGATACCAATCGCAAAGGAGATGAGTTTGTGCGTCCGAGTGTGGTTGTCGGAAGTGATGGCGACCCGCTTCCCCGTATCACTGATGGAGATGCCGTTGTTTTCTATAACTTCCGAGGCGACCGCCCCCGGGAACTCACCAAAGCCTTCTGTGTGAATGAATTTCCGTATGAAGCGGAAGGAAAAGACGGTATCACGCGACAAATGGGTTTTAAACGGAATTGCAAACCTGACGTTAAATTTGTTACGATGACCGAGTACGAACAAGGGATGCCTGTTGAAGCAGCTCTTAAAAAGCCTCCCAAAATGCAGAATACACTCGGTGCTTATGTCAGCGAGGCGGGACTAACGCAGTTCCGATGCGCAGAAACTGAGAAATTTCCGCACGTTACTTTCTTTTTCAACGACTACCGAGATGAACCTTATGAAGGTGAAGATCGGCAAATCATCGCCTCTCCACGTGACGTAACGACCTACGACCAGAAACCTGAGATGTCAGCACCCGGTGTAACAGCAGAGATGCTACGCCGGATCGGTTCCGATAAATATGATTTGATCGTACTCAACTATGCCAACGGCGACATGGTGGGGCACACAGGCTCCCTCTCTGCCGCTATCAAGGCAGTTGAGGTGGTTGATATAGGCGTAGGAAAAATCGTTGACGCAGTGCTTAAAAAGAACGGCGCGCTCATCGTTACCGCTGACCACGGGAACTGTGAACAGATGATTGATCCCGATAGTGGCGGTATCCACACAGCACATACGACTTATGACGTGGATCTTATCGTTGTTGATAACCAACGTAGGGGGCAACACCTCCGTGAAGGCGGACGACTTGCCGACATTGCACCGACAGCACTCCATCTTCTCGGTTTGACACAACCTACTGAGATGACAGGTGAATCACTCATTTCTTAATAGCAACCGTTAAAAAGCAAGCGCAGCGCGCAAGGAAGGATTCTAAAATGAATGACTCCCAACAGCACCATATTCCAGCGGACACCCATGAAAACCTGACGGCTGAACAAGATGCAGAATCCGATGCCAAGAAGGTTAGATGGTTTTTCATCGGTTTTTTTGGAAATATACTCGGGGTCCTTATTGCTTCTATCTATGAGCCAACACCACCTGCCTCACGGCTGCTTGGAAAATCACCTGAACATGCAGCCTTGTATACAGATAGTTACAAAGCAAAAGGTCGAAGCATTCAATTACGTCAGTCCGTAATTGGTCTTGTTGTTCCCATTGTTCTTATGATCTTATGGGTGATTCTTATGGGAGCCCTTCTTATATAGAGTAAGTACAACCTGACGGAATGTACAGGATTTTGAAATACATTCACGAATTGTAAAGAGGAGTCCCTAAAATGGATGACCAACAACAGCACTCCACAGCAGCAGAAGCCCATCTAACGGCTGAACAAGATGCGGAATCCGATGCCAAGAAGGTTAGATGGTTTTTCATTGGTCTCTTTGGTAACATACTTGGAATCCTTATCGCTTCTATCTATGAACCAACGCCACCCGCTTCACGGCTGCTTGGGAAATCACCTGAACATGCAGCCTTGTATACAGATAGTTACAAAGCAAAAAGCCGACGCATTCAAGTCCGGCTGTCCGCAATTGGCTTAGTTGTCTCTTTCATTTTCGGAATCCTGTTGGCTATTATAGTAAAACCCGAAAATATGTTTACACTTTAAAGAGCAACAATTCCGCGAATACACTCGCTCGCTGGCGAGGTTTCCTAACCTCGCCAATGTAAAGTTAATTGTGGGTTTTACTATATTAATTCTTGAAATGCACGCAACCCAACAAAATAAGCGAAATCTAAAGTTTTCCGCTCCAATGGAGCGGTCTGTGACGAATGAGATTAATTTAGTATAAGGAGGTTTTGGCATGTCCACACTGATTGACCAGCAAGTTAGCAGCGATTTCAGGCTATTCGCTGGAAGCGCGAACCCGGCATTGGCGAAGGAAATCGCTGCGATTTTAGGCGTTGAACTTGGTAAAATTACAATCAGTCCGTTTCCCAACCTTGAGACTCGCGTTCAAATTGAAGAAAGTATTCGAGGCACGGATATTTATGTTGTGCAGCCAACAAGTCAACCTGCCAACGAAAACCTGATGGAACTGCTCATCACGATTGACGCGATGAAACGTGCGTCAGCCCGGCAGATTACCGCTATTATTCCGTATTTTGGGTATTCCCGTCAAGATCACAAAACAACAGGACGCGAGCCGATTAGCGCGAAGCTTGTAGCCAATCTATTGACGACAGCAGGCGCGAGTCGGGTCATGGCTCTCGATCTACATGTACCACAGATACAAGGCTTCTTCGATATCCCCATGGATCACCTGACTGCTGTGACAACTTTGGTAAACTACTTCCGCGAGAAGCAGGTCGAAAATGGCGTAATTGTTGCGCCAGACGCAGGTCGTGCCAAGTTAGCAGAGAAATACGCTGATATGCTTGGGCTTCCGTTAGCCATCATGCACAAGCGACGAACCGGTATTGATGGACAGAGCGTTAAATTCGTCGAGCTTGTTGGGGATGTCAAAGGTAAAACCCCAATCATCACTGACGATGAAATACAAACGGGCGGCACTATTCGCCAACAAGCCATGGCATTAGCGGAGGCTGGTGCAGAACCTGCTTATGTAAGTATCGCACACCCTATATTGGTTGGTCCGGCGTTGGAACGTCTTGATCACCCATCAATTCGTGAAGTGGTCACTACCAATACAATCCCTGTTCCTGCTGAAAAGCAGCTGGATGGGAAAGTTAAGGTGCTTTCTATTGCGCCACTCCTCTCTCAAGCCATATTAAGAGTACATCAACACCGATCGGTTAGCCAAGTTTTCCGAGATCAGCACCTTGATTTTCCTGTCTAATTTGTAGGTTACCCAACTGCCACTGAGAACTGACTCACGTAATCGACAGGATATGGAAGTTTTCTTTGGGAAAATCCATTTTTGCCGATGGCAGAAATGGGCAGGCGAGCCCCATGGACAAAAAACCGATACTTTACCTCAGCCACTGCGGTTCGAGCATCGGCGGGGGTGAAAAGCAACTTGCTTATCTCGTTGCAAATATTGACCGAGCGCGCTATCATCCCCTCGTCGTCTGTCCTGATGACGGTGTTTTTGTTGAACACTTGAGGAGTGCCAATGTTCCTACAGTGGTTCTTGAGCTGCCCCCGTGGCGAAAAGCCAAGTCGTTGATAACGAGGTACAGTGCCGCGAAAAAATTAGTCGCACTCGCCAAGGCGCATAACACGCAACTCATCCATACCTCCGATTCGTGGTTTAACCCGTATCTATGGTATGTCAAAAATCGGTTAAAAATACCTGCCGTTTCGCATGTTCGGAACCTCCTCACACCCGCGCAGGTACAAAAGTACAGGTTCGACCGGATGGATAGCATTATCGCTATCTCGGAGCAGAGTAAAACGCCACTCATCCAAGCAGGGATTGATGCTCACAAAATTGATGTCATACTAAACTGTGTTGATTTGTCCGTTTTTCAACCCGCTTCTGTAATTGCACCATCAGCTGAATATGTCGTCGGTATCGTAGGTAGAATTGAACCTTTCAAACGTCAAAAAACATTTGTTGAGATAGCCGCCAAGGTTGCAAAGCAGTGTAAACAGGTCAGATTTCGCATTATCGGTGCCGCGCTGGATACGCCAGAGCATCGTGCCTATCACCGCGAAGTTCGCCAATTGGTAGCCAAATATCAGTTGCAAGAGAGTGTCCATTTCGCGGGGCACCGCACCGATATGCCCAAGGCAATGCAGGAACTCGACCTTCTCGTAACCCTTTCAGCGGGGAGTGTTATCGCAGAGGCAATGGCGGCTGGCAAACCTGTTATTGGCACCCCGATCGGTAGTACCGCGGAGATGATTGTTCACGGTGTGACAGGGTACGTTGTACCTATAGACCTGATAGACGGAATAGCAAACAAAATACTTGAACTCGCCAAGGATCCGACGCAAGGCGTACGTATGGGGCAACGTGCCAGAAGATACACCGAGGAAGCCTTCGGTGTTGAAGCACACGTCCAAAAAGTACAAGACGTTTATGAGAAATTGTTAGTCAGGAGTTGATATTTTTAACGATGTGATGTATAATAACTGCATCATTTCGCTAAAAGGAGTGGAACAATGCTCACGCAAGAACAGTATGATTTTTACGACGAAAACGGTTACATCGGTGTTGAGACAGTGCTAACAGCTGAAGAGGTCGCGGACCTCCAACGAGTTACCGATGAATTCGTTGAGAAATCGAGAGAGGTTACCGAACATACCGACATCTTTGATCTGGAACCCGGGCATACCGCCGCGAACCCACGCGTGCGCCGTATCAAAAGCCCGGCACTATACCATACCGTCTACGACCAAACCTTACGGCACCCCAAGATTCTGGATATTGTAGAGCAACTTATCGGATCCGGCGTTCGGTATAATGGACATAAATTGAATATGAAATATCCAGAGTTCGGAAGCCCAGTTGAATGGCATCAGGATTGGGCGTTTTATCCGCACACCAATGACGATCTACTCGCAGTCGGTATTGTGATTGACGATATGACTGTGGAGAACGGCGCGTTGATGATACTTCCGGGTTCCCACAAAGGTCCAACTTTAGATCACCACCAAGATGGGGCCTTTATCGGTGCAGTGACGGATCCCGATTTCACGCCAGAAGGTGCTGTGCCTGTTGAGTTGAAAGCAGGCGGGATTACAATACATCATGTCCGTGCGTTACACGGCTCTGCCCCGAATATCTCTGACAAACAGCGTCGCTTACTTCTCTTTCAGTATTGCGCTGTAGATGCCTGGCCCCTAAAAGGTATCCCAGATTGGGACACCTTCAACGACTTCATTATCCGTGGCGAACCGACGAACCAACCCCGTATGGTAGCTGCCCCAGTTCGGATGCCAGAACCTTACTCGGAGGTGAAAGGTTCTATCTATGAGGTACAATCCCTACTCGACAACCCGCTTTTCGCGAAAAAACAGTAGGTTAAACATAGAACTGCAAGGAGTAGAGCAACAAGTGTTACTTCACTTTAAGGTTACCCGGAAATAGTCAAACGTGACGTTGAGTTTCCCGGGACCTTCGTCCTCGCAAATACCAGCATAGATGCCGATTTCAACAGGACCTTGGAGGGCAACAGGCGCGCTTCCGGCGGGAACCCAATCGCCTTGTGCATTCGGCTTGTACCACGCCTCAAAATCGTCGTTGCTCCGTTTAATACGCAGCTGAATCGGAATAACACCTTTGCGCGGTTGTAGGTGAATATCAGGTGCAAGCCCCTGTCCGCGGCGTTGAAGTGAGAGTATTGCTGCGTCTTTGCTGTGCCCCCACAACTTTAGAGTTACCCATTCGCCCGTTGCTGAATAAACGATGATGCCAGCAACTGCACACGCATCCGAATAGTTGACAGTCATTGCGGTTTCAATCTCAAACTCATTCCTGTCTGTGACCTGATAGAAACGCGTGGTAGTATCATTGCCCCACAAGTTCTGATTGAAGCCAGCATCAATGACGAGTTGTCCATCTTTTAACGCCCAAGAACTTTTATCCGCGTTTCTGATTTGCCAAAACGATTGAAGGGTGTGCCCGCCTCCATCAAATTCATCGCTCATCTCCGTAAAACCGACCTCATCTGGTGTTTGGAAGACAAGGCGCACGCCAGAGGAAACCGCCGTATCCCAGTTCCCTGTAAACGCCCACCAATTTGTCATGTCCTTGTTGTCGTATTGAATCTGGTTTTCATGACCTGGCATATTCTGCATCCAATAGATATACCATTGTGCCTCTACCCGTTGCGGAATATCGGCAGGATTCGCGTCTGGCCATGGATACGTCAAATTTCCGTATGTATCAGCGTTGACTAATTTCTTTGAACCGCTATTATCTGGAGTCCAATCTTCAATATCGCTTTCGACGAGCGTTGTGTTTTGGGTATAATCGTAGTGTTTCGTTGTATTCGGTGGCATGTGTGTCCAGCCTGCGCGCCCTGTGATGAAGTCCCCGTCCTCATCTTGCCCGACAAATTTTTTCCAAAAGAGATCAGCATTGCCATATTGCAAATGATTGACATGGCTTAATATCGCTTCCAATTGATGGCCATGGTTATGAACTGCTTCCGCATGGCTCCGCCCGAAATTTTGCCCATACACGGTATAGGTTGAATTATATACCGGTAAATCGGCGTTATCCATGTTACTATTGGAAACATCCCCGGTCAAAGGACTTGACATGTTTGATTCCCACCAGTGTAGGCGTTTTTCAGTGAGCGGAACAGTGGGACCGACTCGCGCGCCTATCCATACCCAAATCTCTTTGACACCTAAGTCGTTAACATAATGTTCCATGTTAAATCTATTGAAGATTTGATGAAAATCAGGAGCATAGACAGGAATTTCATCTTCGTGACCGATAACCGGCCCGAGCGGTGTTTGTTCATAAACAGTAATGTATTCAACCACCCGATAGCCTATCGAAGGCAGTGCTGTGGGGTCTTTATACCCTCTAAATCGGGTGCCCTCTTCGAGCATAAACTTAACCCGCTTATCAAAAGCATCAATTCTTGCTTTCAGTTCCATCAAGGAAATTTTACCTAAATCGGGGGCCTTGGAGACATCCAAATTTTCGCCATCTGCAGTCGGTAAAAACCTCATGATGACGACGGGGATTTCGTAGATGTGGCCGGGGGCGGGGGTAGCCAGATACGGATCAATCGTTTCAAATACGGGGGGAATTTCTTTGGCAAACGCTGGCATTGATTGCGTTAGCCATACAAAGAGTATGCTCCCTAAGAAAATAGCATCTATTTTATGCATTACGATGTTCTTGAAAAAAGCCTCCGCATCAATTTATTTTCTTTGGTAAAATGAAGGGTGGGCGGAGCTCACCCTTCCAACCTATTTTATTCAGCGAGCGACGCGCTAAAGTTGGCATCTGCATCTGTAACTGCCTTCACGAGCACGTCCGTCTCAACCTTACCCTTTTCAATTTTCACCACAGCTTTGTTCTCAGCCATAGAAACACTGACAACTTCAGTAACACCGGTAACCTCGCCAAGTGCAGCCTGCACCTTGCTGGTACACACGCCTCACGTCATCCCCGTGACAGTCAGTGTCACTTCTTCAATGCTTGCTTCTGCTGTTTGAGTCGGTGTTTCTGTCGTTTCTTCTGCCGTTTGACTTGGAGCATCTGCCGGTTTCTTTGACGTGTCTGCACAAGCAAAAACAAATAAAAGTGCTGCAAAGCAGACAAATAGCACGCTCACGTTTAACTGACGCATAAGTTTATTCCCCTTACTTGTAAGAACGATTTTCCAATCGCGCCCCTTCAACTTTATATCTAATGCGTTAAACTATATCCGATTAAGGGCGCAAAGGAAATATGATTCGCCCTTCAACTAATATAGAAAGGGCGGATAAATCCGCCCTTCTTTATATGCCACTAATTGGCAACCGTCGCCTTAAAGCGCGGATCTGCTTCAACAGCCTTAATCAGGGCATCAGTCGCGACTTTGCCCTTCTCAACCTTTAGGACAGCCGTGTTGCTCGCCATAGAGACGCTCACCACTTCAGAAACACCGGTAACCTTGCTGAGTGCACCCTGCACCGCACTGGTACAATTGCCTCACGTCATCCCTGTGACATTCAGTGTGATCTCTTCAACGGCGGCTTCCTCCACGGCTTCTACTGTATCACCCTTCATTTCGGCTTCTGTTGCAGTTCCTTCCATAGCAGCTGTAGTGGTTGACTCAGACATCTCTGCCTTTTTCCCCATCATGCCACAACCTACCATGAATGCAAAGGCGATAAGACAAATCAGCGATAATTTCGCTATACGCATGGGTTAACCTGTTCCTTTTAACCTGAGCGTTTCTATAAAAATCTATAGAAACCTCGGTTTGCACGCCCCCTTGGGAGCATGGTGAAACCTACAAAGTTAGTGCCGAAACACTAACGCTCTTAACTTCCGAGTGTCCTCACAGGGTCTGGGTTCGTCTCACTCGCGTATGAACCCATCACAGTAGAACCTACTTGATTATTGTAGGGTGTATTTAGTTTTTACACGACTCTACTGGATACGGTAAGGGGGAATTGAACCCCCGAAACGCCTACGTTTACCGCTTTGAGGAGATGAATGTCTCAAAAAATAGTTTTGTCAAGATTTTCCTATATTTTTAAATTTAGAGAGTTCTAAGTCATGTCTCTTGTATTACTTACCTGCCATTTTAACACATATTAATTTTTTTCGCAATAATTTTTTGCATTAAGATAGATACATCCAAAATCACGCACTAAATCTCCAAACATTTATCATCGACGATATCCCGCCTGCTCTGATAGCGCGTATAGTTGCGAATTTTTCATGAAGCGAATATCCTGCCCCCGCAATTTCTGTCCATACCGTTTTTCCAAGAATTGAATTCGTTCCTGCCGGTCGGAAAGCGACATCCGTTTAGGAGTCTGCATTTTAAGCAATTCCTCACGTGATACTTTTTTCGGAGATGTAGGTGTCTGTGGTCCCTCATAGTAACATTTGGGACACACGGGATAACGCGGATAGCGGAGTCGTCCACAACTGCATCGTGCTTTTCCATCGGACCCACCAAGGATCTCTTTTTGTGTTTTTTCTCTCACCGCTACTTCACCTCCGATGTACATCTAAGAACGTAAAGACCTTTTGGATCCGTTGCAGCTTCTTGTGCAACGCAGCAGCGCGCTCAAATTGCAGTGCCTCTGATGCACTATCCCGTTTGGAAACCAGACGCGTCTGCACTTTTTCGTACGCTCCATCCAGCAAATCGACGATGTCTGTAATCATCTCTCCATAGCGTTCGCGCGTAATGAGTGCCGCGCAGGGGGCATCACACCGCTTTAAGTCATACTGAAAACAGGCGCGAAACCCCAGAATTGGTGTAATCTCACCTTCGCATGTGCGAACCGGAAATATCCGCTGTAAAACGTCAATCGCTTCATCTGTCCATCGGCGACTCGATAACGGCCCGAAATATCTCGCACCATCTTCTGGTTGTGTTTCGGACACACGATCAAGGCGCGGAAAAGCCTCCCCAACGTCTATCCGAATATACCAAGATGCCCTTCCAGATTTCAGAGCAGTGTTATAGGTGGGTTGATATTCTTGGATCAGTCGCGATTCAAGGAAGAGTGCTTCCTGTTCTGAACGACAAACCTGATATCGGACATCGGTTGTCCACCGGATAAGCCGTTTGATTTTGCTTGGGCGGCTTTTCGTTTTATGGAGGTAAGAGCGCACCCGCTTCCGCAAGCATTTCGCCTTGCCGATATAGAGAATTGTCCCCGTGGCTCCACGGAAAAAGTAAACACCCGGATCCATTGGGACATCGGCTATCATTTCTTGAGTCAGCATGAATCCGTTCACACAATAAATTTAGTAGAACTTACGTACCTCAAAATGGTTTTCCGTTACAGCAGTACGGAGACCTACGCCGTGGGTTTTCCGTCACATCAGTCCAGATAGCACGGCGCGGTAAATTTGCATAAGTCTTGAAAGGTTCTTAGCCATTATTGTTTTGTAAATCAATCTCATCAAGTTTTTCCACAGCCAACACTTCCTCAAAGAGAGAATCCAGACGAGAGCGGCTTCCTATGGCGTTAATCTCGTTGACGACAACTTCAGGAACAGTATCAAATAGGAGTTGCATCAGTTTCAGGATTGCCGCCTGCTTGGCCCGTATTTCACCTTGTTCAATCCCTTGTTCAATCCCGACGGCTTTGCCGCGTTCGATGAGAACTTCTGCCATTGACTGTGCCATCTTTTCTACCTCCATTTCTTCGGCTGCATACCGATTAACAAGTGTTAACAATGCTTCTTGTTCCTCTACTGGCCGACGATGCAATATCAATAACAACAGATACATTATTGCTCGCCGCCCCTGTTCAAATGCTACCGCATCAGATACGTTCAAACCTGCTACCGCTGCTATCAATGCATCCCTTAGTCAACTACCCAAGCCTAAAGACTTGGGCTTGTAGAAAACAGCAGTAACTGTGTTGCGTTCTGCAAGCCTGTGTCTCGTGCTTCGTTCTTGTTTCTCGCTTCATTGAGGGTGGTAACCCACCGCTCTCCACGAAGGGCAGCAGCAGCCCTAAAGAGTATGTTCAGTGCAGCGTTGTGGTCTCGGTCTAAAACCGTGCCACAGGACTGACACTTAAAAGTTCGTATTGCCAGAGAGAGTTTCTTTGGCGACTTCTGACCGCAACAAGAGCATATTTGCGAGGTATTCTTAGGGTCTACTTGGTGGAAGTGAAAACCGTCTCTTTCGGCTATGTTTCCAGCCCACTGAAAGAAAGTTGCCCAAGAAACGTCGCTGATACTCTTGTTGAGGTGTTTGTTCTTCACCATATTAGATACGCGTAAGTCCTCTGCAAGTAATACATTGTTTTTCAGATGGTGGTAGAGTTTATAGACGAGTTTACCGATAAAGTCTTTGCGTTTGTTTGTTGTTCGTTCTTGGTGTAAAGCGAGTTTATGCTGTTGTTTCTTTCTTCGGTTGCTACCTTTTTTCTTACGAGAAAGGTCTTTAGAGTGCTTGCGGAGTAACCCCTCCGCTTTGCGATACCAGCGAGGGTTGTCCTCTTTTTCGCCTTCAGAAGTCGTCAAATAATGGGTCGTTCCCATATCAACAGCAATCGCTTCTGTGGGTTCAACTTTCGGAGTATCGGGAAGTTCACAAGAGATATGGGCATACCAACCACTCGCTTTTTTGACCAGCGTAACTTCTTTCGGATCGCCTTGAAGGGGGCGGTGCATGTATATCTTAACTTCGCCAAGTTTCGGCACTTTCAAACGGGCGTGTTTCCATGCTGTTTCTCGGATAGGATTTTGGCGAACACGTTCACCTGTCTTAAGTTTCTGTTTGCGGAGTTTCCACGACATAGACTTCATCCGCTTCCTATGTCTTGGATAGCCTTTTTTCCCAGCACCGGCTTCGCAACGTCTATAGAAACCGTCAAATGCTTTGTCCGTGCGTTCCAAAGCACACACTTGCATATCTTGTGGCACTTCGCGAAAGTCCGTATATTTTTCACGAGCAACCGTCAACTTCCGTTGTTGATCGTTGCAAGAAACGCTTTCACCTTCAGTCTCCCAAGCAACCTTGCGATCATGGCGTGCTGAATTCTGAAGTTCACAAAGGTAGTTAAGCCACTCTAACAATGTTCTTCCCTGTGCCTGGGTCGGATACACAGGATACTTGAATGTTAATCTCATGGTATATCAGGGATCAGGCGTTTATCTCCTAATGAGTGGGAGGCAAGCACGTTACCAAGCGGTAACGCTCATTATGCTTGCCAACCTGATACTATCATTATACCACAATTTAAGACCAAAAGCAACTGTTTTTTCAACGCTTTGGTCTAATTCACGAGGGCGGATTTTCCTCCCAACGCTAAAGCATTGGGCTTCCAATCCGTAAACTTAGGTGAAGCAATGTCCTCACGTTCTTTTTGAAGAACCGTTAGCAACCACCCCAGTGGATGCCCCGTTCGCGTCAAATCCGATGCAGCGGTTTCCTTCACGCTTAGAAACAGCGTATTAAACCTCGGAACGAATTCAGAGAGCGTCTCTGGAATGTCCATGATGCTGGTGAGAGACACTGGCGTTTGCCACCTTTGTTCACCTGTGTAAAACACTATCGGAAGGATCGGACGCAACCGCCACTGACTTTTTGGGATGTTCTTCGACTCCCACTCCCGGCGTTGTGCATCCCATAGCTGTGTCATGTAAAACAACACGCGAAAACCCATCATGGCATCCACGGTTGATTGGTGTTCAATGAGGATATAGATGAGGATTTCATCTGTTTCTGGGTTGCCCTGAAAAGGGACACTAAAGACAATATCAGATTCTTGTTCACGCAGTGTGTCGGAGATAAAACTTCTATTGAGTTGTGTGAGTTGTGTAAAATCTATCCTTTCGACAAGTTCACCAGCGAGGATCTCTAATAATCCCCGGACATTCTCTTTATCTTGAAGCAACCATCTGGCACTCCTGTCGGGAAAGTGTTCAATCGGAATGTCGAAAAAGTTGTGTTCTTCTGTCTGCTGTGCCATAAACGCTCCTATGTTAGGATGTATATAACATAGCACAATTCGCGTGCAAAATCAAACAAAAAATGGAAAAATGACACAGAAACTATCGTGTGTACAGCAGTCCTATTCTGGCAAAATTCTGGCAAAAACAGGCCGCATAACTGAAAAAGAGCAGCGGGTGTGTAAAGTTTTTGGCATTAAGTCCCCTAAACTGTTCCAACGCCTTCTAAAAGCGGTTTGTAACCCCGATTGATGACAGAAACCTGTTTATAGCAGGACGGTTCCTTTCTTGAAAATTAATTTGACATCGCCATAAAACTATAGTATACTTATAATAAGTATATCAAAGATGATTCTCAGACCTTGCGTCCTCCAAAGGTTCACATCCGACCCACGTAGAAGTGGAAAACCGAAGCCGACATGCAGAACCCTGATAAAAACACGACAACGGACAGCATTAGAAGAATGAATAACATATCTCGTCTCAAACGCAAAAAGGGTCTCAAACGCAAAATAACGCAAAATGAAATTAGAAGAACCGCGGTCCCACACGCTTTACAACGCACACATTTTGCGTTGAGAGCCGAAAAAAGGGGCAAAACGCAAACGCAAACGCAAACGCAATCCGGACCGCTTCATTGCTGATGAGAAACTCGCAGGCATCGATCTGTCCGCCGCTTCGCAGCCCGTGAGCAAGTCATTAGAGAAAGCTCCCAAACAAGCGGACAGATCACACAAACCGTAACGCTTTTCAGTCCGCGGCATTCATATCATCCATGATAATCTTCTGCGATTCAGATTCGCTTGGAAAAGGTGTGTAAAGTTTTTGACATGAGGTGTTCATTTTGACTTGTGGGAGGGGTTTGTAACCCCGATTTTGCAACGCATCTAAGTTTCCCCAGAGGGGCGGAAACCTATATGTAGAACGCGCATCAACCAAACACCTAAGCCCCAGACGGGCGGAAACCTCTGTCTGGCATTTTGACAAAATATTTACACACCCCTAATAAGGAAGAGCAGCCCGGTCCTTGACACATTTTTTTCTTTCTGCTAAACTCATATATCTTCAAAGGGGGAAGAACATGAAACATATATTTGGGTTTGTGATCATTTATGGCTTATGTATAGCAACATATCCGCTTGCTGCCGATCTATTGGATGATGCCGTTGGCATCTGGCTTTTTGATGAAGGCAAAGGTGGGACTGCTGGCGATACATCGGGCAATGGGAATGATGGCGCGATCAGCGGCGCGAAATGGGCAGAAGGCAAATTCGGGGGCGCATTAGAATTTGAACCACCGCATGTCGTGACTGTTGAACACTCTGATAGCCTCAATTTCAAGGAAGAGATGAGCATTGCAACTTGGGTCTACATGACTAAAGACGTTTCCGATACCGCTATCCGAAAGAACGGTTCCTATCTGTTGGAGGTACAGGGAGCAAATGAGAGAGTGCCGGGAGGCTATGTTTTCGGTATCTGGTCAGGCGGGGGATTTACCGGCGGGGTCTGGGGAACAAGCGTCATTGAACCCGAAAAATGGTATCACATTGTTGGACTCTATAATGGAAATGAGATGCAACTTTATGTAGATGGCACGCTTGAAGCTGCCGTCAAACAAGGCGGCGATATAGACCAGGCAGGCGAACTACTTTTCGGCACCTTCGGCGGTGAAAAATTCATCGGTAGATTGGACGAAGTTATCTTCTTTAACCGCGGCATCACAGAGGCAGAAGTTGCAGAGTTGATGACAGGTGTGGAGGCAGTCCTACCTGTTTCCCCGAACGAGTTACTTACAACAACTTGGGGACGGCTCAAGACAAAGCAATAAGTAGTAAGTACGAGACTCATACACCACGATTGAAACTAATTTTTGCTGGTGTGCTTTCCTCGGCGAATTCGTGCTTTATATAGAAACGAAGGGAGGTATCCTTATGCAAAATTGGGAACCAACCTCTGAACAAAAAATGCAATATGAGACTGAAGGCTATTTTATCCATCGCAATGTTATCTCACAAGACTTGGCAACAGAACTCCGTGGTGTCATTCGGAACGTCCTTATGCTGCCCAATGCTGGTGAGTTCGCCGATTACGATCCCATGGACCCGATGGACGACTCACCGCAAGGACGCATCGCACGCTTTCGTAAACTCGCCAACTATTGTGTCCAATCGCCGCTGATATGGCACAACATCCATGCCGGTCCCGCACTGCTTAACATCGCACGTTATTTTCTCGGTGGCGACATTATTGTTAAGTTCAACAGCTGCTTCCTGAAACCTGCGCGCACCGGTGCCGCGACACCATGGCACCAAGACAACGGACTCTGGCGCGATGGTGATACCGAGTCTTTCAATTTCTGGATACCGCTTGAACCCGCAACGCGAGAAAATGGGTGTATGCAGTTCATACCGGGCAGCCACAAAACCGAGATTCTTGAACTCGTCCTGTATCCCGATAGTATCCATGGTGAACTTCCACGCGAAGCCGTTCATGAGATGATCGAAAAGCACGGCGTACACCATATTGAGTTAGATGTCGGAGATGTCGTCTTTTGGCACAGTAATATGTGGCATTATAGCCCACCGAATCGGAGCGAAAAGAGTCGTATTGCTATTGCCGGAGTCTGGACAAATCCAGAGATCGACAAGAAGAACAAACGCTTCTTCCCGAACTCCCGATGGGGGATGAAGAACGGTGAGGTTTGTACAGAATTTCCACCGGAAGCCGTTCCGAGGGGGAACCGAGATAATGAACGACTGACACCGTTTCGACCCGCCAAGGACTAATACCATATTAACGCGACTATTCTTGTGTATATTTTTTAGATATGTTATTGTGAAGAGATGAAAAAGCAAAAACATGAGGTTTTCCCCCACTTTTCAGTAGAAGTTGTTAAACAAAGGTATCTTGAATGTGAATGTCTTCGGGAACGGACGCACTGGCATATTATTTGGCTCCTTGCGGATACCAGAGATTCACGCACCCCCCGGCAAGTCGCTGAGATTGTAGGATGCACGCCGGACTGGGTTCGCAAGTTGCTCAAACGCTATAATGCTGAAGGCGAAGCCGCTTTGCGAGATAAACGCAAAAATAATACAGGTGTGCGTTTTTTGGATGAAACACAGCAAGCCGCCCTTGCAGCTGCCCTTTCTGCGCCTCCTGGTGATGGGGGTCTTTGGACGGGTCCGAAAGTGGCTGCGTGGATATCTGAGACACTCCAGCGTCGTGTCAGTGACGTGTCAGGTTGGAAATATCTCAAACGTCTCGGTTATACTTTACAAACACCTCGTCCGCAACATCAGGCAGCCGCAACACCCGAGGCACAGCAAACATTTAAAAAAAAACTCAAGGAGCGGGTAGCTACGCTTGAAAGTCAGCACCCAGAGAAACCGGTAGAGATCTGGGCAGAAGACGAGACGCGCTTGGGATTATTGCCGGTTCATCGGCGTGTCTGGGCGAAGCGAGGTGAAAGACCGATAGCCCCCGTGTGTCCGGCATATAAGTGGTTTTATGGTTTCGGTTTTGTCCGTCCACAGACAGGTGAGACCTATTGGCTGCTGATGCCGAGTGTGAGTGTTGAAGTCATGAACCTTGCCTTGGCAGAGTTTGCGCGTGATGTGAACCCGGAAGGCAAGAAACAGATAATCCTTTTGTTAGATCGTGCCGGTTTTCACACGGGTAAGGATTTAGAAGTCCCAGAAGGGATTGAGTTATTTCATTTGCCCCCGTACACACCAGAACTTCAACCTGCCGAACGGCTCTGGCCTTTGTTGCGAGAGGTGGTTGTGAATAAAGTTTTTACAACGCTCTCAGCACTTGAAGAAGCCGTTGTGAAAAGGTGTCAATGGTTCTCTGAAAACACAAAGAAGGTGCAGGCACATGTCGGTTTTCTGTGGATTTGCAAAATGGAAAAATAATACAAATCACGTTAATTTGGTATAATCTATGTCATCTAAAAAACAAAATATCGTTGTCTATTTACCTCACGCAACATCATCCCGTGGAAGAATTATATGATGTAACAACGGATCCGTCCGAGTTCAACAATTTAGCGTTCAGTGCGGAGATGCGTCCGATTCTCGGAAGGAGGCGCACCGATGTCCGCCATTGGATGCAATCACAAAATGACGAAGGGAGGCGTGAAACATGCAACCCAAATTGATAACAAATTATCGCATAAACCCGAAACTAAAAACCCCGTTTTCAGGTGCTTTTAGTTTCGTAAACCTTTCAATCCTATTAGCTGCTATCATTTTCTTGTGTCCGGCATGTGACAAAGCGCAGCAGGCTTTACAAGATATTGTACTGCCACCGGAAATTCGGGCCACTCTCTAAGACAAGATTGTGGTATAATATCCATCTACTTGAAAGGAGTATCCGATGGCGAAACGCAAACGAAGAAACTTCACTCCCGAGTTTAAAGCCGAAGTTGTTCTTGAGGCTCTCAGCGGTGAAAGTTCGCAAGCAGAAGTGTGTCGACGACATAACCTCAGCGATGAACAACTTTCAAAGTGGAAGCGACAGCTTCTTGAAAATGCCGCAACCCTCTTTGAACCTGCTGATAAACAGCCTGATGCCTCTGCGGAGCGGATCGCCCAACTTGAGCAACTCGTTGGGCGGTTGACGTTGGCACTTGACATCGAAAAAAAAGCCTCAACTTACTTGAGTTGACCCCGATGGAGCAGCGAGAAATGATTGAGGCATTACGGACAGATTTTTCGGTTCGGCAGATATGTGAGACACTCGGCTTCACCCGAAGCAATCTCTATTATCACCCCAAGCAGGACCCGGGTGAAGCGGGCCTCCGGGATGAAATAGAGAAGTTATCTCTGCTGTATCCAACATACGGATATAGGCGTATCACGCAGTTGCTGGTGCGGAGCGGATACACCATCGGGTATAAACGTGTTGCCCGATTGATGAAATCCGCCAACCTCTCGGTTTCTGTCAAACGTGTCTGTCAAACCACGACATCCCTTGAGGGTGTGCGTCCCTGGGGCAATCGCCTTGAAAACCTTGATGTCTCCCGATGTGATCAGGTCTAGGTGGGCGATATTACCTACGTCCGTCTCAAAGGACATTTCATCTATGTTTCTCTGCTCATGGATGTCTTCACTCGCAGGATCAGAGGGTGGCATATCAGTCAACACTTGACGCAATCTCTGACGTTGAAACCCTTAGAGACAGCATTATGTCAAAGTGTCCCAGAGATCCATCATTCTGATCAAGGTGTTCAGTATCTTTCAAATGCGTATATCTCACTGCTTACGCATCATGACATTGAGATTTCAGTCGCCCGGAGAGGGTGTCCTTGGGAGAACGGATATGCTGAAAGACTTATCCGCACGCTCAAGGAAGAAGAAGTTTATCTCAACGCCTATGACGACATCCACGAAGCGAGAACCCGCATTGGGCATTTTATTACACAGGTGTATAATCACAAACGCCCGCACTCGGCGTTAGGGTATTTGACACCTGTCGAATTTGAGCAACAAAACTTGTCTTAACTTTGCTAAATTTTGGTCTGAATAAACGGTAGCACTTCATATAGTTTCCATAGAAGATACAGTCGAACAACTCCCGTTAGGTGAAGGACTCGCTATTGGAGCAACGGCACCCGGGTTCTCCTTGCCAGATGCTGAGGGTAATTTCCATAAGCTCTCGGATTACAGTGGACAAAAGTTAGTCATTGTCTTCTATCGGATGGGTACGTGAGGCTTCTGTCGCTCACAACTCGGTGAGTTGCAAACAGGGTATGAAGACATTCAAGCTCAAGGTGCCGAGATGATTGCTATTAGTGCAGATCCATTGTCGCTTGTGAATTTAACGAAACAGTCGCTCCAGTTAACCTATCTCCTACTCTCGGATGAAAATCGGGAAGCGATTGATGCATATAATGTTATTGACACAGGGAACGTCAAGTACCCCCGACTAAAGTCGGGGGCTTGTAGGGGCTAACCCCAACAAGCCAGTTGCAATAACTGATTTCTCGTTTCACAGAGGATGGTATCCCACACCTCTCCACGAAGGGCGCAAGCCGCCCTGTGTAAGATATTTAGAGCCGCGTTGTGGTCGCGGTCCAGTTTCAAGCCACAAGATTTACAATGGAACAAACGTTCAGACAACTTCAGTTTGATAACGGATCTTTGACAGCACTCCGAACACGTTTGACTCGTATGCTGCGGGGGCACCTGATGGAAATGTTTACCATCGCGTTTTGCTACCCAACCGCACCAGTCAAAGAACATGCCCCACGATGCGTCGGAAATGGACTTGGCGAGGTGTCTATTTTTTACCATATTGCTGGGTTTGAGCTTCTCCGCAACAACCGCATCAAAACCTTTGTGGTGAAAAAGGTTATAGGCGGTTTTCGCCAGAAAGTCAAGCCGTTGACAGGCAACAATATCCGCTTGCTTCGCCAACGCGTCTTTTGCCTTGTACCACCGTTTACTCTAATACGTCTTTCGAGACAGGTCGCGGTGAAGTTTGACGAGTTTACGTTCCGCTTGCCGGTAAAAGCGGGGGTTAGGTATCTTCTCGCCATCAGAAGTCGTCAGAAAATCGTGTGTGCCAACGTCCACACCACAAGCAGATTGCGGAATACATTTCAGCGTATCAGGCACTTCGCAAACGATAAAGCAATACCACCCCCGCGCCGTCTTTTTCAACGTGACCTCTTTCGGGTCTCCAATGAGGCGACGGTGCTGGCGGATCTTGATTTCACCTAACTTCGGCACTTTCAGGCGGTTATACCTATGACCGGTTTCACGGATAGGGTTCTGACGGACACGTTCACCACTCTTCAGTTTGTGTTTTCGCAAAGACCAAGACAACGAACGGACAGAACGCTTGAACTTCGGATACCCCTTTTTCTCCGTTCCCTCTTTGCAACGGCGTTGAAAATGCTCGTGTGCCGCATTCACGCGTTTGATCGTCTGCACCTGCATATCCTGCGGATGTTCGGAATAGTGAGAGGTGGCGGCGCGGAGTGTCTTCAGATGGTGGATCTGGTCATACATCGACACAGATTTGCGACCATAGTCCCACATCTGCGACCGCATCTGGAGCATGTAGTTTTGCAACTGCTTTTGGTGGCGAAATTCCGAAAAAAGCCAATGTTCCTCTGTTTTCGTAGGCTTCGCACGGAACTTGAATGTTATTTTCATGGTTTTTCACGTATCACGCGTTTAACCCCGTTGAAGTGGGTAGGCAGACACGTCACCTTGCGGTGACGCTTCAACTGTCTGCCAACGTGATACAAATATTAAACCACAATTTGCTGAGGGTGTCAAGTGTTTTTCAAAAAAACGCTTTAGCCTAACACACGAGGGCGGATTTTCCTCCCCCGACTAAAGTCAGGGGTTTCCAATCCGTAAACTTTGATGATCATAGCGCGCCCAGCAACCTATATTATTGACCCAGACGGGAGCGTCGCGTGGAAGTCCCTTGACGCTCAGTTCGGAAACCGCTCCAGTTCTGACCAGATTCTGACAGCGTTGAAGGAATTGGAGTAAATTGGAAAAGGAGTCTTTTGAAATGATTGATGTCTGTTTTTTTGCTGATGAGGTTTCTAAAACCGATTTTGAGGAGGCCATCAAACTTGGTGTTGAAGCTGGCGCGAATACCGTCGAAATACGCGGCGGTGTTTGGGGCAAACACGTAACCGAAATTGACGATGACGATGTCCAACGCGCGCAAGATGTGCTCAACACCTACAATGTTCGCGTCGCCAGCATCGGATCGCCGTTCGGCAAATGCGCAATTGATGATCCGCAGGAGTATGATCAACACCGAAAACACTTTGACCGCATGGTCACGCTTGCACATGCCTTTGATACCCAAGTAATTCGTGGGTTTACGTTTTGGAATCCGAATCGCCGTATTAAAGGGGCACCCCGTCCGAATATTGACGACTATATGGAACGCATCGTCGAGAAACTCGTGCTTGTCGTCCCGATTGCAGAGAGTGCGGACGTTACCCTCTGCTTTGAAAACGAAAGCGCGTGTCTCGCCGGAACCTGTGAAGAGACGCGTGCTGTCATTGATGCCCTCGGAAATAGCACCTCGCTCACCTCGTGCTGGGATGTTAATAACGGGTTACACTGCGGAGAAAATCCGCTCCCGGACGGGTATGCCCATATTAAAGGACTCGTACGACATCTGCATGTGAAACCGAATCCTGAGAAAAACCTTGATCCTATCGGCGACACAGATTTGCAGTATGAGCAGATATTGGAAACACTTGTTGCCGACGGGTTCACTGGCGCAGCGAGCATCGAACACTGGGGACAGCCAGAAAACATGTTGGACGGAATACGGCAACTGCGCACTGTCATTGATGCCATGTAAACGCTACGGTTAAAGGAGAGACGTTATGCAACTGAAACCAGACGCACCACAATTGACTTGGCAAGGAAATATCTCGCTTCAGAGAATCGAAGACGCGGTAATGCCGTGGCGCACACCGCACCCAATGCATGTCCTATTCCCGGAACCCTTGCTTGAACGCTCAGCGATGCCCGCAGGCGTTCGCATCAGTTTTCGGAGCAATACAACGCGAGTTTCAGGGAATATCATACCCCAAAAAGAAAGTGGGATGTTGGACCTCTGTTGTGATGGCGAAGTCGTAGCCTCGCTTGATCTATCACAAAAAGACGATTTTGTTTTTGAAGACTTGTCCGATGGAGAAAAATTAATTGAGTTGTGGTTACCGCAATTCGGAAAGTTTCAACTCCGCGGCTTAGAGATAGATGATGGTGCAACGCTTGAGCCGTTCACCGATACGCGCCCCCGGTGGATCACCTACGGTAGTTCTATCACGCAGTGCCGAACAGCAGCATCTTCAACACAAACATGGCCAGCAATCGTAGCTCGCAAACACGGGTTGAATTTAACTTGCCTCGGTTACGGCGGACAGTGCCATCTCGACGCAATGGTAGCACGGATGATTCGTGATACACCTGCTGATTATATCTCGATGTGCCTCGGCATCAACATCCAAGGTGCAGCCAGTTTAGGACCGCGGGCGTTCCGTCCTGCGATCATCGGGGCAGTCCAGATTGTCCGAGAGAAGCATCCAGATATACCGATTGTGTTGATGTCGCCTATCTGTTCACCACCGCGGGAAGAAAAACCGAACGCCGTAGGATTTCACCTTCAAGGGATGCGGGAAGAGGTACAAGCCGCTGCCGAGGCACTTCAAGCGCACGGCGATAACCATGTCCATTACGTTGACGGGTTAAGTGTCTTTAGTGATGACTATGTTCACTTACTCCCTGATGCCCTACATCCCGATGCGGAAGGCTACCGAGTCATGGGTAAGAATTTCACAACTGTAGTCGCCGAAAAATTTTTCGTATAAATTTATTCCCGCGCAATCGCTGGCGAGGTTCAAACCTCGCCAGCAAAATATATCTGCAATCTATTATCCGTTTATCTCCACAGCGTTTCCACGCTCTGCAGAGGCGTAAATCGCATCGGTTATTTTCTGAACAACAAGCGCGTTTTCCAAACTCGTCAAGGGTTGCCGGTTTTCGCGTATGCCGGCAGCAAAATCAGAGAGTGGGTTGCTGTGTTGCGATTCCGGTGCCTCGCCTGCTTCCGTAAGGGATGTTGATTCAACACCGCCTGCTGTTGTTGTGCGATTATAAGTAACATTTTCCGGTTTTCCGTCACCCATGGTCAATTTGAGAGAACCCTCCGTGCCGATAATTTCCCAACCTTCGTGTGTGTGCATCGTCATAAACTCACCGCGTTCGACACTGAACACAATCCCGCCTTCACATCGGATGAGGGCAGTATAATGTGTTTCAGCATCGGAGCCGGGTGCGATATGCGATTCAAACACCTGCGGCACGGTCCATGTCTGTGCAAATACGGTCTGTGGCTTGAGCTGCCAGCCTGTAATGCCGAGCAGGTAGTCAAGGTCATAACACCCCCAGTTAACGAGAATACCACCGCCGTTAAGAGCTTTCTTCAATCGCCAAGCAGGGCGCGGTGTGTTTGGTTCTTTCCCCGCGCCTCTTATCGCGCGGCAATGTACGTTCCGAAGTTCACCTAAACCACCTGACGTGATGTGTTGCGTTGCAAGCCGAGCAGCTGCACTGAAACGGTTCCGCGAAGAACAACATCCTGAAATTAAGTCGCCACGCGCAGCGATAAGCTGCTCGACCTCAGCAGCGTTCATCGCAATCGGTTTTTCAATCAGGACATGCTTACCGCTCTCAAATGCGCGCAGGGCAACTTCTGTCCGGTATTGCGTCGGAAACGCGAGTACCACCGCTTCGACTTCATCATCGTTGAGCATGTCAACATCGTTGCTGTACATTTTTGGTGGGTTGAAGCGTTTCGCAGCATTGGTTCTGTTTTGCTCAATCATATCCGCAGCGGCAACTAATTCAATGTGTGACGCCTCTGATGCAATACTAAGATGTCTACTTCCGATGACACCACATCCAATCACACCAACTTTTACTGGTTCCATAAAATCTCCTTCCCGAAACTATAGTGAAATATGAAAATACGTAAACATCCCACAGAACAGCACAACCATACTCCCTTCAGTGACCGGGTTTTCAACCCCGACCATATACGGGTTAGTTTACTGCACCCACGTTGCGAAATTATGATACCCATCATCCAGTATCCAGTCGTATACTGAATAATTTGATGATAATGGGTAAACTTTCCCTCGCGGAAGGGGCTGGGTTTTTAGCGTATTTGAGACATGGTCACAGTATTGAATCCATGTTTTCTCTTTCCATTCGCATAGATATTTCTTTGTTCCATTATTGCTACATTGGTAACCAAGGTAATTAAAAGGATTAAGGCCTAAAGGTTTTGTTTTCCCGTATTTGTCTTTAATAGAGTTTATATGCACTCCAAATATATGATTGCCCTTTATAATGCTTTTCATAATTTCGTATCGAACCCACCGACGCGCATAGGTTTTACTTCCAATCAAAACAACCGTTACAGAAGTATGCTGCAGTGCTTCATCAATGAGTTGTTTTAATGCTACATCTCCAGTACTCTTCTCAGATTCCCAGATTGAAGCATCAAAAAAACCTGCGTCTTTTCTATCAGGTTTAGTTATCCAGTGATTCCGAACAACATTCGCCTTGAAATCTATTACGTCTTGGTAATCGAAACTGAAAAACACTCGCTTTGCCATTCATCGCTCCTTATTGCTGTGTGAGTACCAAAACGCCTTTAATTACAATGACCAGTAGAATTGGAAGGTGAAAACCAAGAATTGTCCACGAAATGCAGACCGCAATCCAACTTTTTACTTTAGATTTGACAGCGGAGACATCCATTGAAAAATCTATGTCTTCATCACTCTTTTGTCTAACCTTATCATATAGTGCCCGGAAAAGTTTTTCCTGTCTCAAATAAAACCCATCCAACCCCCAAAAAGCAAAAGTAGGAATGAGGGGCAACCAAATACCCATATCGAAATCTTTGGTGGCGAAGCCGAGGACAACTGCAACAAAGATAAAACTCTTCAACTTCAGAGAAAAAGAGTTATTTGCCAATCGGTTGATAGCATTCTGGATCATCTCTAAGTGTTTTAACTTTTTTTCCATTTAAATAACTATTTAATGTATCCACCAGTTTTGGAAGGTAGGCGGATATGTGAAAATCCGCCGTACTTATAGGGAGGGTACTGCTTTAGAACGACGTTTTGATTTGTCCCCAACGGATCGCGAGTTTACCTTGCGGTTGGACAGGCAGACCTTCCGCTTCAAAAATTTGCTCAACTTCATCTTCGGACAGGGCTTTGCTGTAAATCATAACTTCGTCAATGATGCCCACGAAACCACCATCGCTTGCATGCCCGATTTCGGTTTCTGATCCACCCGTTGACATCGGACCGTTATACGTCATGTCTTTTTCCTGTTTACCATCCACATAGAGAAACATCTCTTTGTCAGCAACAACGCCAACAATATGATGCCACTTCCCTTTATCAAAGGTAGCAGCACCAAAACCGCCATCTCCTTGCCAACCCGGTTGAACAATGAATTCCATCTCTTGCCCCGCATTTCTGCCATCAAACCGCAATGCCCAGCCGTTGACATCGCGCTGCGCAACAATCGTGCCACAGCATCCAGCGACGACACCTTGCACAGGGCTATCACTGTCAGCGTTTACCCAAGCGACGACACTCATCTCTTTTTCACCTGAAAATTCTAATGAAGCAGTACCGGGAATATGAACGAAATTCTCACCATTAAATTCAAGTGCTTTTCCGACTTTACCAGCGACAGATTTCGGATTGCCATCAAGTTCTCCGTCGTTATCACCTAAGACATCTTCAACTTTGCCACCAGTAATAGTCCCGTCATCAAACGACCAATAACTCACCACACCATCTAACGGAAGTTGCGCGTCCGCTAAAGGAATTGCGACCAAGAGGGACACAATAAATAGAATTAGTATTGATATTCTTAGGAACATGTTATTTTTTCTCCCTTTTAAAGGTTGTATACGGACTATCCGATTTTGACCGATTTGTAAGACTTTTTTAAATCTAACGTCCAATTATTATACCAAAAGAGTGGGTTTCTGTCAATCAATTTTTCGGTTGACAGAAATTGCTGAGAAGTGGTATCATATAGAGTAGAATGAAGCGTGTAGACTTCAGTTCACGGTTCTATCAAGCGTACAAGGCACTACCTAAAACGAAGGGCGTTACTCGCAAGCCCGTCTTAAGAAGTAAGGAGGTTGGCATCAATTTCATACCTGAAGGGTAGGTTTTGATGCTGTGAAGTTTGATGAAACAGAGAAAGCAAATATTATCCATTTTAGTAGTCGCGCTGCTCATTTCTGTCGTGCCTTTCGCGCTTGCACAAAAAGCGTGGGAGACGGTAAGCGAATCCAAGTGGCAGGCTTCTTTTTCTGATGTCTTTTTTGTAGATGCACAACACGGATGGATTGTCGGTAGCAGCGCAACAATCCTACATACTACCGATGGCGGCACAACATGGAACAGACAGCCGCTGCCGCTTGAAGTTGAACTAAAGAAGGTCCGTTTTATCGACCCACAAGTTGGTTGGGTTGTCGGCGACAACGGCACAGTCCTGAAGACTACTGATGGTGGACAGACATGGATGAAGAAGAACACTGGCACCCGTGTCGCATTGTTAGGTGTCTCTTTCGCGGATGAGAAACACGGTTGGGCAAGTGGAGATGGCGGGTTCATCATCAGCACCAAAAACGGTGGCACAACGTGGGCACAACAAGCGATTGACACTAACAACACGATTGAAGGCATTCACTTCGCCAGTCCACAGGTCGGTTGGGCAGCAGGTGGCGGCGGAACCCTTCTTCACACCAGTGATGGTGGACAGACATGGAAATTCCAGACCAGCGCGACAGTGAACACACTTGATGCTCTTTTCATGCTAAACGATAAAGCAGGATGGGCGGTTGGTGCCGGTGGTGCTGTTGTCGGAACGACTGACGGTGCTAATTGGGTCATCCAAGAGAGCAATGTCCCGAACTCTAACGGAATGCCTGAACCCGTTTGGGATGTCCATTTTGCAGATAAAAATGTAGGGATTGCCGCTGCCGAATTCGGTGTAATCCTTCGCACAAAAGATGGTGGCACGACGTGGGCACCGCTTGAGACACGTCCTGTTGCTGCCCGCCTCCAAGGTATTCACATGATCAGCGCATCCGAAGCATGGATCGTCGGAGATAAGGCTACTATCCTGCACACCACAGACGGCGGTGAAACGTGGGATATTGTCTCGAGCGCAAACGAACTTCGCGCCGTCTATTTCCACAACGACATGCTCGGTTGGGCAGTCGGTTTAGCCGGAAGCGTTTTGCACACCAACGACGGGGGTGAAACGTGGAAACCCCAAGATAGCGGGAACGTCTTTGAACTCTTCGGCGTTGGGTTTGTTGATGAAAACAAAGGCTACATTGTCGGGAGCAATGCGGCGTTGGCTGAAACAAAGGACGGCGGAAAAACTTGGGGGGACCTCAGCGATCCAGGAGATGAAGGGCACGGCACCGCCGAACGAATTAAGTTTGAGGGAGACATGGATTGGCTCGGCGCGATGGGTTCCTACGCTATGAATTTTGGGAGTCTTACACACGGATGGGCGGTAGGCGAAATGGGTAGGGTTATGCACACAACTGATGGCGGAGAAACTTGGAGGAACCAAGATGGTGCCGCCATGTTTGTCAATCTGTATGGGGTTCATTTCATTAATGGAAACGTGGGTTGGGTCGTCGGAGACTCTGGCACTATCTCGAAAACTATGGATGGTGGACAAACTTGGATGCCTACTTCGCAAGGTCCGCAGTGGAACGATGTTCATGCCATAGACGAACAAAACGCTTGGGTCGCTGGTGAACAAGGAGCTATTATGGTAACCACGGACGGTGGTACTAATTGGATCGATCAGACTATCCCGACGGATGAGAGCCTCAATGCTATTCTATTCCGTGATGCCAAAGAAGGGTGGGCGGTCGGAAACAATGGCACAATCCTCTACACAAATGACGGGGGTGTCACCTGGCTATTGCAGCAATCGCCAACACGAAACCATCTGCGCGATCTCGTTCAAACGCCAAGTGGTCGACTCTGGGCAATTGGCGACGCTACAACCATTATCCGCTATTAGGTCCTGCTTACATCAGTATGGGTGGGTACTTGTTACCTGCCCATATCCATAATTTCACTCGTAGAGATGCGCCTTCGTAAAAGTCCGTCTTTACCGAACACAGGAGGACACGATAGCGATGAATCCATTACGGTTCTGCCACTTCTTATGTGTCGGAACCTTTTTACTGCTCCTAATAAATCTCACATCTCTAGCACAAGAACCACAAGTTTTGACATTGGACAAGAGTATTGAGATCGCCAAACAAAACAACCTTACTGTTCAAACTGCTGAGCAAAACCTGAAAATTGCCGAGGCACAAGTTCGCACAGCACGCGCAGGGCTCTTGCCAAGGATCACAGCCAGCGGCAATTATACTTATTTTAAAGATGTACAAAAGTCGGTAATCCAAGCCGACGGCGGGTTTGGTTTTCCGATGCCAGGCGCAGAAATGGACGAAATGTCGCCACCGAGTGCGGATAACGAATCCGAGTTGATTGAACTGGAATTTGGGGCACATCACAACGCTCAAGGCACGGTCAGTCTAACACAACCCGTCTTCGCATGGGGACGTTACTATTACGGTTATCAAACCGCAAAACTCAACTACCAAGCAGTGCAGCGGGATGTTGATGCAGCCTATAATCAACTCCGTTTAGATGTGTCTGAAGTATTCTATGCGGTCTTAATTGCCCAAGAGTTTGTCAGGGTAGTACAGCAAAGCGTCTCCCTTGTTGAAAAGCAACTCGGGATCGCAGAAGCATCGCTTAAGGCAGGTGCCGCAACTGACTTTGATGTCCTTCGGGCAAAGGTCCAACTCGCAAATGCAAAATCCCAACTTGTTCGTGCCGAAAACGCCATCATCACCGCCAAAAATGCCTATAAAACAGTACTAAACATACCACTCGCCGAGGAAGTGTCGGTTAAAGGCACACTCGAAATCCCAGAAATACATCAGATGCCAGCGTTAGACCTTGACGCGCTGATAGAGCAGGCACTTAAAAATCGTCCCGAAGTACGCCGCACGCAATTGAGTGAGCATGCTGCCCACAAACAGGTTGACATCGCTAAAACGCGGAGCCGTCCTGACCTCGGTCTCTTCTCAAACTATCAAATTTCACAAAACGAAAGACTGACCCAAATGAACAGGATTTGGAGCGTCGGCTTCCAAATCAATATCCCTATTTTTGATGGGTTTGCAACGCGCGCAGCTGTCCAGCAATCCGAATCCACTTTAAAACAGGTCCAGTTGGGCGGAACCCAAGTTAAAGTCGGGGTTGAGTTTGAAGTACGCAATGCCTATCTTAACCTCCTTGGAGCGCAAACACTCATTGATGTACAGCGTGAGGCGGTTACCCAAGCACGGGAGAGTGTCCGCATCGCAAATCTCCAATTTCAAAATGGAATTATTACCACCGTCGCGTTGACCGACACCCAACTCGCGTTAGCACAAGCAGAAGTTAATCGGCTTCAGGCATACCACGATTACGTCGTCGGTTTGGCGAGATTGGAAAAAGCAATAGGACAAACGCAGCAATAAATAGACACTTACATAACGTTGGTTAAAGGGAGAAATAAATTGAAGAAAATACTGGTTTTCATCCTCATACTATTAGGGATAGGCGCGATTTTTGCCGTGCCACGATTTCTGAAATCGGAGAAACCCGCAGCGGAGCAAGCCGAAACCGCAGCGGTGCTTAAACCCGTAGAAATTACAAAAGCAAAACGGGGCGAGATCCGTTCGGAACTCGAATTGTCAGGGACCATTCAAGCAGAGGCACAAGTCAGTGTCTTCCCCAAAATAGCCGGCCGTCTCATCGTATTAAACGTAGACGAAGGGGATAGCGTGAAAAAAGGTGTACCTCTTGCCACTGTGGAGCATGAAGAATTAGATCTCGCAGTGCAACAGGCAGAAGCGACACTGGAAGCCGCGGAGACCGCTTATTCTCAAACAATGCAGCTCGCGAAGGTCCGAGTACAATCGCAGATTGCCCAAGCAAAGGCGCAATTCCGCGCAGCCGAGATCGCACTACAGCAGGTCGTGGATCTCTCCGAAATCCGGACAGTCACACAGATAGAACAAGCGCAAGCAGTGTTAGAATCACTCGTCGCGAATCTTGAGAAAATTAAAAGCGGTGCAAGGGACGAAGACCGACAGCAAACACAAGCGGGCTTGAATCAGGCAGATGCAAACCTCGCTAATGCCAAAAGCAATCATACGCGGATGCTGCAACTCTTCCAAAATGGTGCTATTAGTCAGCAATCCCTTGAGGGCGCGAAGACCCAATTGGACATTGCTATCGCACAGCATAAGATTGCCGCTGAACAACTTCAACTTATTGATAACGGCGCGCGGGTCGAGGACATCCAAGCGATGGAGGCACAGGTGCAACAAGCGGAAGCTTCCTTACGGTTGGCACAGACACAAGCTACCACAAGATCATGGGAGAAAGACATTGAACTCGCACGTTCTCAGGTCGAGACTGCACAGGCAGCTCTTACTGCCGCGGAAGCCTTAAAAACGGCAAAAAGTTGGGAAGCAGAGATTACATCTGCGAAAACGGCACGCACGCAAGCACACATTGGGCTGAAACTTGCCCAAAAACGCCTGAAAGACGCTACAATTCAGGCACCAATTTCTGGGATCGTTTCCAAACGCTACTTGGATTTAGGGGGCATGGCACTTCCGGCAGCACCACTTTTTGAAATCGTTAATATTGATACCGTTAAAGCATCCGTTGATGTAATTGAGGCACAGTTGAGCCAAGTGGCACTCAACCAGCAAGCACGCATAGAAATTGATGGGATAGATACCCCGATGTCCGGTAGCGTCGCTTTCATTAGCCCGACTTTAGAAGTCATGCGACGTACAGCCACTGTTGAAGTCCGTATTGACAACCCCGATGGAACTATTAAACCGGGGATGTTCGCGAAAGTTACCGTGCCTATCAAGGTGCATACGGATGCAATTCTCATCTCACGTGTCTCGCTCATTAGTGATGTTGCCACAAAGGCACAAAACGTCTTTGTCGTTGAAGATGGTGTCATCCGCCGCCGACCCGTGGAGATAGGACTTTTGCGTGGCGGTGAGGCTGAAGTTCTCAATGGAGTCATGGAGGGAGACGCTGTTGTTACTGCAGGGCAACATTCTCTGAAAGATGGAGAAAGTGTTAGGGTTGTCAACCCATAGATGTTCTATGTCCGCACTTTGCGGGTATTGACCAGACGCAATTGTTGGCAAGGTGCAAGAAGTGCACTTTTGAATAAAAAGGCTTGATAAATTAACGAAATTAGTATAGCATTGTGTAGCAAATGCTGACGATACGCACGGGTCCGAAGTTTGGAACTCTATTAATAGAATTTGAGGCGGAGCCTGTTTACCATACACATCTGAATTTGAGAGAGGGGCTGCCAGCAATATCACTACAACGAAGTCTTAGTTGGAAAGGCAAATGAAAGTTGAACAACTCCACGGCCCTAAAGTAAAATCCTTTCAGGTCCTTGAGCTGGAGTATCTTTTACAAGAGGATTCGCCTGAGCTCTTCTTTTCGTTTGGCTTAAAAAAAGGCGGGCAGGTAATTGTTACGCACGCGCCAGCAAGACTTGACATTATGGGCGGCGTTGCTGATTACTGCGGTGCTAATGTCTTTGAGATGACGCTCGACCGCACCGCAATTGCCGCGTGCCAAGCCAGAGAGGACAGAAATCTCTGTGCAATCACGCTCCGAGCCGGGAGTCAATTCAAACCCAACTTTCATTTCTCGCTTGATAGTTTCTACGCCGACGGCTCCCTCAAAACCTATCCACAGGTTCAAGGATATTTCAACCAAGAACCGAGCACTGCGTGGACGGGCTATATACTCGGTGGATTTTATGTCCTACTCAAGGAAGGGAAGATTAACCAGTTTCCATACGGTGCCACTATAGTTATCAAGAGCGATATTCCGATAGGCGGTGGTGTCGCCTCATCTGCCGCTGTTGAAGTCGCTACGTTGATGGCACTTAATCAACTCTATAATTTAGAATTGGGCGCAATGGAAATAGCGCGCCTCGCACAAATCGTTGAGAATCGGATTGCTGGCGCACCTTGTGGTATCATGGATCAGGTGACTGCTGTCGCAGGCACCTCAACAAAAATTCTCTCGATTCTTTGTCAACCGGACAAAATTCTCGAATTCGTTTCATCTCCCTTAAACGTCAGTTTTGTCGGTATCCATACGAAAGTACAGAGGAGCACGGCGAGCACCGCTTACATTGACACACGTATCGGTGCTTTTATGGGATTGACTATTCTTAAAGCCGCTTTTGCTTCAGAAGCCGAAGCCTCTTCTGAAGAAGGCAACTATGCCCAAAAAATCTCGGATGCATTGGCTAATAACTACCTCTGCAATGTTTCTGTACAAGAATTTCACGAGCGGTGTGAATCCCTATTGCCTGAACAGATGCATGGCGAAGAATTCCTTGAAAAGTACGGTGAAATCGTTGATACCGCTACGCAGGTAGAGCCAGAAAAAATATATCCTGTGAAGAGCCGGGTAGAACACATGATTTATGAAAATGCCCGTACCCAGCAATTTATTGCCGCTATAAAAAATGCGGGTAAAGATCCTCAGCACATCCAAGACTACCTCACGGAAGCGGGTAATCTTATGTATGAATCCAACGCGAGTTATCGTGATCTCGCAGGACTCGGTTCACCCGAAGTTGATGGGCTTGTCAATATCGCTCGGAAAATTGGGGAACAAGGCGGTATCTACGGCGCGAAAATTACCGGTGGTGGTGGTGGTGGCACTGTTGCCTTACTCTGTCACGGCAGTGTTGAGAACTCGCTGACACAAGTTCTCGCTGCCTACAAGCTTGCTTGGGGGATTGACGGTGAACTCATCAGAGGTAACGCAGCCGGAGCGTATGAATTCGGGCACATGTTGTGGGAATTAAAGGAAAGCCAACCGCCAACACATTTCTAACTTGATAGAAATAATTTTGCTGGAGCGGTTCCAACCCCGTATCTTATCAGGCGTGGCTGCTTCTCGGAGCATCGCTACAATAATCTAACGGTAGAAAGTGGAAATAAACTGTGCAAAACATGGACGGGCAAGACCGACACCGTGAATCCGGTGTCACATGGCGTGCCATATTCATTGCTATCTTCTTAATCCCCCTGAATGTCTTTTGGGTCATCGAAGTTGAGTGTGTCTGGCACTCCGGACACCCAACGACGATCTCCCTCTTTTGGAATGTCGTTCTCAATATCTTTTTCCTGATCTTGATAAACCTTTTCCTGAAGCGAGCTGCGCCGAAGGCTGCGTTGACGCAGGGCGAGATGATTACCATTTACGCCATGCTCTCTATCGCATCAGGTTTGGCGGGACACGATACGTTGGCTTTGACAATTCCGGCACTTCCCCACGCTTTCTGGTTCGCAACACTTGAAAACGATTGGGCGGACATGTTCCACAGTTATATTCCACAACACCTTGTTGTCGCTGACAAGGAGCTGATCCGCGGGTTTTACGAAGGGAACACCCCCTTTTATAACCCTAAAATTGGTGGGGCATGGATAAAACCGACGTTGTGGTGGACATCGTTTATTCTTGCGCTCGGCACTATCATGATCTGCCTGAATGTACTGGTTCGGAAGCAGTGGACCGAACACGAGAAATTAGCATACCCGATCATTCAACTTCCGATGGCGATTACGGAAGACGGGGGTGCCGCGAAACTTTTCCGAAATCGCATCCTATGGTATGGGTTCATCGCTGCCGCGCTGCTGAATGTTTGGCACGGCTTGGCACACTTTTTCCCAGTGCTTCCAGACTTCAGTGTCCGGCATAACGCACGTAATTGGGGCACATTCTTCACAGAAAAACCGTGGAACGCCGTCGGTGCTATTCCTGTACCGCTTTATCCGTTTGTGATCGGCTTAGGCTTCCTATTACCGTTGGATCTCTCTTTTTCACTCTGGTTCTTTTATCTGTTTGAGAAGGTACAGCGCGTCTTCGGCAGCGCAGTCGGAATTCCAGCACCGTTCCCGTATGGTAGTGAACAGTCGATTGGTGGCTGGATGGCGATTTTTGTCATCGCATTACTCGTGACCCGCAGGCACCTTGCAAATGTGGTACGCACTGTCTTGGGGATGCCCGGCGGTATTGACGACTCACAGGAGCCTATCCGCTACCGGACAGCGCTTCTGCTCATTATCGTCTCCAGTCTCTTTATTATCTGGTTTTGTCTGAAGGCAGGGATGACACTCCCAATTATTCTACCCTTCTTCGCGTTCTTCTATGCTATCTCGATAGCCATTACGCGTGTACGCGCCGAGATCGGGCCACCCGCACATGAGATGGCTGGAATGTGTAACGCGCAACAGTTCTTAATCAATATCCTCGGCACACGACGCATCGGACCGAATAACCTGAGCATTTTCCCATACTTCTGGTTTTTTAGTGGGCGTGGTTATCGCGAACACATCATGCCCCATCAGCTTGAGGCCTTCAAGATGGCGGAACGCGCAAATATGAACACGAAACGGTTGGTTCTGGCAATGATTATTGCTTTAGTATTCGGTTCTCTCGCGTCGTTCTGGGCAACGCTCAGCGAACTCTACCGTCTCGGCGGGGCAGTCACAGGTGCAGGCGGCGGCATTGGTCCCTCAGTCGGACATATCGGTCAATTCGGTTGGCTTGCCGGTCTGTTCGCTTTCCCGCGCGACCCGGATATTCCGGCAATGAGTTTCATGGCAGGTGGTATGGGCTTCACCTTCTTCTTGATGCTCATGCGGATGCGCTTTATTTGGTGGCCCCTCCATCCAGCAGGCTATCCGATCTCTATGACGTTTGGTGTCGGCTATTTTTGGAGTTGTCTCGTTATCAGCAGCTTTCTCAAATGGATGGCACTCCGATTCGGGGGACCGAGCACTTATCGAACAATGGTTTTCTTCTTCTTCGGTGTCATTCTCGGTGAATACTGCGTGGGCGCGTTCTGGAGCGTCTTAAGCGTCATTATTCGCGCACCTATCTACGACTTTGCACCGGGTTAGAACGTTTTTTCGGCATAGTTTTCTTCCACTGTTAGCGGCCTTGTGATCGCGCCATCCGCGTTATAAGGTGGCAGAGATACATCTTTTAGAGTTGTACATAATCCTCATTTCGGTTGCGAGTCACCGAAAACCATCGCGAAATGAAATTATGCATTATAGTAAAACCCGAAAATATGTTTACACTTTAAAGAGCAACAATTCCGTGAATACACTCGCTCGCTGGCGAGGTTTCCTAACCTCGCCAATGTAAAGTTAATTGTGGGTTTTACTATAAATGGCATAATTTGTCTTTGCTTTACATTTGGAACGATGCCCAAGGGACCATAATTAAAAAAATGAAAATCCGACGCATTTACTTTTTTGTTTTAATAGCAAGCCTCATTCTACCTTCAACTGTCAATGCAGCAGACGAAGGCGCGCACGCCGCCGAATTTCTCAGTCACGGTGTAGGGGCGCGAGCACTCGGAATGGGAAGCGCATTCGTCGCTATTGCCGACGATGCTACCGCTACTTACTGGAACCCTGCTGGGTTGACAAAAGTCAAGAAACATAGTTTCTCAGCGATGTATTCCGATATCTTTAGCACAGGAGACGGCAATTGGTTGAGTAGAGGCTTGGTCGCCTACAATTTCGTCAACTACGTCTATCAAATTGAGGACATCGGCAGCCTCGGTCTAAGTTGGATCCGTCTCGGCGTAGACGACATACCACGTACCACCTTCATTGACATTAATAATAACGGTGTACTTGGTGATTTTCACGATATTAACAACAACGGCATCAAAGATGAAGGCGAACTCTTTATTGACAAACCTGAAGTCGCAGAGTATTTCAGTAATACCGATAATGCCTTGCTTATCTCTTATGCCCGTCAGGTCCACTCTATGGTATCAATCGGTGGCAATCTCAAACTCCTCAACCAATCTATCTTTGAGAACAGCGGAAACGGTTTCGGTATTGACATCGGTCTCATTGTGGAACCTTACAAAGGTTTACGCGTCGGGGCAATGTTGTTGGACGCAACAGGTACACAAATCCGATGGAACACGCCAGACAAGCCGACGTTCACCCGAACGCGACGACTCCGTTTCGGCACTGCTTACCATTTCACCGTTCCACGCCTCGGTAGAGGGGCTTTCAGTGTGGATATTGAAACTGATCAGGCTGATCTGCAAGAAGGTAGTGATGGGGGTGGGTTTATCCTACGTGCAGGCGCGGAGTACTGGCTCTTTGATACCCTTGCCCTCCGCGCTGGGCGGAATGGAGATGGACTTTCTGCTGGGGCAGGATTCCGCGTGAAGGTAAATACCATGTCCTTTTTTATCAACTACGCTTTCAACACCCACACCCTCGGTGCTTCACAACGCATCTCTGTCTCTGGAGAGTTTTAGTCACAGCGTAATACTTTGAGGTTGTAAACCGAAATTTATTGAAAAGGAGTTTCAAAATGCGTTTTACACGCTTATTTGTAATGGCAATTGCTTTATTGTATCTTGTCCCCTTCACTTTTGCACAAAGTAGCACCACGGCTCCAGCAGATACAGTCCGCCTGATTTACTTCGTGCCAAGCGACCGCACCGCGCAGTCTGATATAGATAGCAATATAGATACCTGGATTAAAGACACCCAAACGGCTTACGCTGAGGTGATGGAAGCGCACGGATACGGTAGAAAAACCTTTACGCTTGAAACCGATGACGAAGGTGATGCAGTTGTTCACCATATCACTGGTGATTACACGGATGCGTATTATGAGACTAATAGCAAGTGGGAAGTTTGGGACGAAATTAAGGAGGAAGGGTTCGACCCGTCACAAAATATCTACGTTGCTTTTGTGGATCTCAGCAGCGAAGATATTGATGGTTGGTGTGGCACTGGTGGTGATTGGACAGATGCTAATGGTGGTGTTGTAACGCTCCCCGCTTCTGGGGATTGTTTTGTAGAGGATGATGGTGGTGATTTAAAAGAAGTGAATTTAATTGCCCACGAACTTGGGCATGCTCTTGGATTACGACACGATTACCGAAACCATTCAGACATCTCGACAGATATAACCCTCAAAGATTCGATGGTTACATCTGCCTGTGCTGCGAAGTGGTTAGATGGCCACCGCTATTTCAACAGCTATACGACCACATCCACTGAATCCACAACGATTGAAATGTCGTCGCCGAGCTTATCTGGCTCCGATATTAGTTTCACCTTTACAATAACTGATGCCGATGGTTTCCATCAAGCACACTTCTTTACGACACGTTACGATACTTATGACTTCGATGATCTCAGTTTACTTGATTGTAAATCCTTAGATGGCACCAGTACCAGTGCCACTGCCACATTCACCACGAGTACATTGACATCGGATACTGATTCTGTAACCCTTCGGGTTATGGATGCGACTGGAAGCATGACTGAGAAACTATTCTCAGTTGATCTTACCACTTTGTTGGCGGATGTAAACGGGGACGGTAACGTTGACATCCGGGATTTGGTGAACCTTGCCTCTAAGATCGGAAGTAGCAGCAGTGCTGGGGATGTCAATGGAGATGGTGTCGTCGATATCTTGGATTTAACGTTGGTTGCTGGTGCTATGGGCAATAGTGGCGGTGCCCCGTCCGGGCGGATTGGCGAATTAGAGGAACCACTAACAAAGGCGAACTTGCAAAAGTGGCTGCATGAGGCACGGCAGATGAACCTGAAGGATCCCACCTTCCAGCGCGGTATCTTAGTGCTCGAACAGCTCCTTGCCGCGTTGACACCAACAAAGACAATGCTATTGCCGAACTACCCAAATCCGTTCAATCCGGAAACATGGATTCCCTACCAACTCAGCGAAGCCGCTGTTGTCACTATCACTATCTATGATGTGGTAGGGAGTGTTGTGCGTTCACTCGATTTAGGACATCGGGCATCAGGCTACTACCATAACCGTTCACAGGCTGCCTATTGGGATGGCAGGAACACTCTCAACGAGCGTGTCGCTTCAGGTATCTATTTCTATCAGATTCAGGCAGGTGAGTTCTCAGCCACCCGCCGCATGCTGATCCTGAAGTAAGCCTGAAACCAACCAACAAAATAGATGCAAAGACGCAGGAAGATCCTCTGTGTCTTTGCATCATACTCCTACCCATCGTTTCGCAAACACATTATAGTAAAATCCGAAAATATGTTGACACTTGAATGAACAGCTGTTCCGCAAGCACACTCATCGCTGGCGAGGTTTCCTAACCTCGCCAATGTAAAGTTAATTGTGGGTTTTACTATAATTTTCCGCAATAGTCCCCAAAGTGCATCCATGAATATGTATAAACAGAAACCAGTCGCTTTTTGTGAGCGTCTTATCCGAGTTCTGTTTTCTACATTTATAGTAAAGCCCAAAAACATCTGAACACAATACGGCTTGATACTTCACCACCGCTGGCGAGGTTTCCTAACCTCGCCAATTCCTTAGTGTTCATTTAATTGTAGGCTTTACTATAACATATTTCAAGACAAAGCATTGGAATAAAGGATGCAATATAATGAATTTGATCAATGTCTGTACACAACACCTGGTTGCAATCGGCAAGGCTCTCCAAGCCTATGAGAAGGAACACGGCGATTTTCCGAAATGGCTCTCCGAACTTCATCCCAAATATTTGGCGGATGCTGATGTCCTAATCTGTCCTGCAGATGAAGAGAGCGGCATACCAATTTTGCCCTATGACCAAGACCCCAATCTACCCATGAGTTACGACTATCATTTTGACCCTGAATATCGGGAATGGACAAACAAAGAACGCCGCGTGTATGGCGATGCAAACCCGATTGCCCGATGTCTGCACCACGCAAATCCCGATACAGATTCTACATTATTTTCAAATTTTTGTTTACATTTGAGTTATGCCTATACGGTTTACCAATCAGACGCTGCGTGGCAGGAGCATCCGGTAGAGATATACGGCAGCCTTGAAGCAGCTATTAACGGATATGAAAGAGCACTTCAACTCGTGCCTGAAGATCCAGATTTCTTCTGCCTCTATTCTGAACTTATTCGTCTCTATGTCAAAACCGGAGAAAATGAAGACGCTGAAAACCTCATTGATAGTTTTAAATCCGTCATGAAACCTGATGAGAGCATCATGCGGTTTCGAGACTATTGGACCCTTGTTGATATGCTTAAACAGTTCGGCAGGCATGAAGATGCACTCCAACTCTTACAAAAACTTGAAAAATCCGAACAGGAGAACCCGTTGATTCGGGGTATCTTCAGGGAAATCGCCAAGATTCATGAGGAACAGGGTAATGCTGATCTGGCAAAGGTATATAATCTCAAGGCTAACCCGAAGTTGGCGTTGATTGGAAAACCTGTAGAAGATTTTACAGCGACAGACCTTGACGGAAATCCGATTTCGCTTCAGGATTATCGAGGGAAAGTCGTCTTACTTGATTTTTGGGCAGTCTGGTGTGGTCCGTGCATTGGCGAAATGCCGAACGTAAAAAAGGTTTACGATGCCTACAAAGATGATGGATTTGATGTCATCGGTATCAGCCTTGACGATGATGAAACGGAACTCCGCGAGTATCTTAAAGTGTGCGATATTCCTTGGCGGCAAATTTTCAGTGGTAAAGGTTGGGACAGTCCTATTGCAAAACAGTATGGCATTCGCGATATTCCATCACCGTGGCTTATTGATAGGGAAGGCAAATTAATCTCATTTCAAGCCAGAGGTGCCGAGTTAAAACGACTGGTAGCAAAAGCCGTGAAGGACAAACCAGAGGATCATGATAAAGCCTGAAAATATGTAGACACTTCAGGAAACAACAACCCTCCTCTTCGCTGGCGAGGTTTGATGAAGTTTCAGAAAATATTTCGGTAATTTTATGTTTTCCCCAGGCCCGGTAGGTTCGGTTTCCTAACCGAACCATAGGTGTCAATTTAGGGTATTCCAGGTCCGGTAGGTTCGGTTTCCTAACCGAACCGGGCATAACCCAAGAACAGTAGGCTCCTTTGAGCAACGGAGACCCCTAACCTGAAAAACGCGTGCTTCTTCGGAAACCAACATGAGTGAAACCTCCAAGCCTGAAGCGTGGCAGCGTGGGGTCCATATCGGTCTGCATCACGATATTCATTTTCTCAGATACGCGCAGCGACGGGTTTTCGCGGATGTCCCGGTTCGGTTAGGAAACCGAACCATACCTGTCAATTTAAGAAAAAACGCATCATGGTATCGTAGGTTGGGTAGAACGGATCCCACCAAAATTGTAAAAATCATAGAAAAATGAAACTTTCTCCATATACGCCATATTAACCAAAAAACGAGTGAAACCCAACGCTTTTGTTGTTAAGTGCCACACCTCTGTGGATATGGTATGAAGTTGGGTTTCACTATGTTCTTGAGGAATACCGCAGTGTATTAGATTTGACGTGTGTTTGGAACATCAACCTGCATCTTCTCAGTTCCGTTCTACTCAACCTACGGGAGTGCGGAAACCCTAAATTGACACCTATGGTGCGGTTTTGCGGTGTACTCACCCAAATTTGGTTTCCCACACGCGGAAACCAAATTTTGCTTCGCAGTGAGAATGCTTTACATTTGCGATCTGCATTCCTAACCGCACCGGGCTTCGCAAAGAAATTACCGAATTAAATTTTTAATCTTCAAGTAACCTCGCCAATCTCCCAGTATATAAGCAATTGTATATTCTACCATAATCGAATCATGCCGACGCAGCCGCTTCCTATAGGAACGGCCTCTGATTGCGACTTCCAAAAACTTGATTTCTAAGGCGTTTACAACCTTTCTGATAGATGCGGTTTTGTGCGACGAGGCTCCTATTTCAATGCCCATTTATGCGATAACTTATAGATCAATCTTCAAGAAATCGTATCAAACCGATCATGTATATTTTGGAAATTTCAACAAAAATGTGTTAGTATGACTAACCCCGTAAGCCCTTGCTTTAAGCAGTTTTTCTTCGCTTAAAGACTTGATTAAAAAGAGGATTTGTAGTAGTGTGTACTTACTGCAACCTATCTCATAAATGTTGAACAGGATTCGCAAAAGTATTTATAAAAAATCATAGTCTCTGGTACGACTGTGAGATACCGAAGAAAGAGACTTGAATGAAATTGATTGGCGACGCATAGAAAATCGTTGTTAAATGTTTATGAGATTCGCTCTAAATTCCAGTTGCCTAAAGTCGGCAACCCATTAATAACATTAATAAAACGACTTGTGCCAGTTAACTCTTTGTTATTTTCAATTTTACATATATCTGGATATTGTCTGGACAAATAGGAGTTTAATCCTTCTGCTGCTCCTGCATTGGAATATTCGTGTTCTAAAAAGGAATCAAAAAGCGAAAGTTTCCAAATTTGAACAGTAAATAAGATGAATATGTGAAACCAAAACATACTAACTGTTAACTAACACAAGGCGTTAATAAAAGGAAAATCTATGAAAACTACATTTTTTTCCATATTAACCCTTCTCTGTGTGACGGCTCTATTTTTTTCTTACAACAGTTTTGCCCAAGATTCACCGCAATGGCACCTACCCGAAGGTGCTACAACGCGACTCGGCAAAGGCTGGCTATATGAAATTCAGTATTCCCCTGATGGCACGCGGCTTGCCGCTGCAGGTGCCCTCGGGGTTTGGATTTATGATACTGCGACCGATGAAGAAATTTCCCTTTTTACCGCGGATGGATATGGTGTTTCGGCACTGGCGTATTCCCCTGATGGAAACATGCTCGCGGGTGGAAGTGCGAATGGGACCATCTACTTATGGGATCCTGAAACTGGTGAAGTCTTGCACACCCTCCCTGAACATAGAAGGAGTGTCCGCAGTCTCGTTTTCAGTTCCGACGGATCTTTACTTGCAAGTGGCAGTAGAGATAACACAACACTATACGTCTGTGGAACGCTGAGACAGGCGAACCCCTGAGAACGCTTCGCGGTCATACAGAAGGTATCAAAGCCTTGTTTTCAGTGCTGATGGCAGCACGATCATCAGCGCGAGTCGTGACGATACAATCGGTATATGGGATGTTGCTACGGGGACGCTGCAGCAAACCCTTGAAGAACATCGAGATAATGTCGCGAGTGTTGTGCTCAGCCTTGATGGTGCCACCCTCGCCAGCGGTGATTTGAACGCCGTTATTTATCTATGGAATACCGCTACATGGACAGTCAAGCAGAGGCTCACCGGACATACATCTCATATCTACGACATGGCGTATAGCCCGGACGGCAGTCTGCTCACGAGTGCCGGTGAAGACGATACCGTCCGATTGTGGGATGCAGCTACAGGCGACCCCCTACACACAATCACCGCACACACCGCTGATGTCTATAGAATTGCTTTCACGCCGGATGGCACAGTGCTTACCAGTGGCGCGTGGGATGCTACTGTTCGATCATGGGACCCTGTCACGGGTAAACATCTCGAAACTATTACTGGACATTCTGATGTTGTTGTGAGCGTCACCTTCAGTGCTGATGGCAGCATTCTTGCCACTCGGAGTTGGGATAAAACCATCCGTCTGTGGGACGCTGACACCGGTCAGCTTCGCCATACCCTCATCGGACACCAAAATGATGTTGACGTTGTTGTCTTCGGTCCCGATGGCAGAACACTCGCAAGTGGGAGTCAGGACAATACTGTCCGCTTATGGGACGCAGTGACCGGCGAACACCTGAAGACGCTCAGAGGACATTTTTCTTACCTGATAAGCCTTGCGTTCAGTCCTGATGGTAGTATCCTCGCAAGTGGGAGTGAGGACGATAGCATCCGGTTATGGAATGTTGCCACAGGCGAATACATCGGCGGGTTGTGGGAGCATGAAGCAGGTGTTGAGACACTTGCTTTTAGTCCTGATGGCACCATGCTCGCCAGCGGCAGTCGTGATGACACGATTCGCTTATGGGATGTCGAAACACGCGAAGTCCTTCATACTATCACCGAACACGAGGATGATGTGTGGGCCGTTGCGTTCAGCCCAGATGGTAAAACGCTCGCAAGTGGCGGTGGCGACACAGTTTCTTTGTGGATGTTGCCACGGCTAAACGTCTACGCACTTTCCGCAAACCTATTGACCCTGAACTGGTAGTGGAAACTCCAGAAGGACTTGCGGGTGACGCGCCGACGGATAACCCCGCAAATGCAACCAGTATTGGCTTCAGTCCGGATGGCAGGGTGCTTGTCAGTGGAAGTTACGACGCTACTATCCGTTTGTGGGATACCGCCACTGGAGAGCAGCTTGATACACTTGATGGACATACATATTCCATCACAAGTGTCGCAGTCAGTCCAGATGGCAGCACCATCGCGAGTGGAAGTTTCGATGGCACAGTCCTCTTATGGGCATTTCCTGACGTAATGGTTGCCACCGAAGTCCTTGGCGACCTGAATGGCGACGGTATGGTTAATATCCAAGATATAGTGCTGATTGCAGCGAGTTTCGGAGAGTCTGGCGAGAGTAGTGCAGACCTGAACGGGGACGGTGAGGTCAATATTCAGGATCTTGTCGTAATCGCAAATGCACTCGGAAATGCTGCAGGCGCACCTTCAGCACACTCGTTGTCAATAGTGCAAGTGGAGCAGTGGCTAAGTCTTGCCAAGCGAGAAGCGTCACAAAATATCCAAAACTCAATGCCGCATCAGTTTACGCATGAACGCGGAATTCAGGTGCTGGAACAGATTTTGGAGACGTTAGCACCGCAAACGACAACATTACTTGCTAACTATCCAAACCCGTTCAATCCTGAAACATGGATTCCGTATCAGTTAGCGGCTCCTGTAGAGGTGGCATTGACTATCTATGCAGCCAACGGATCAATCGTCCGAACCTTGGCACTTGGACATCAACCTGCGGGGATGTATCAAAACCGCAGCCGTGCAGCATACTGGGATGGCAGAAACGAACTCGGTGAATCTGTTGCAAGTGGCATCTATTTCTACACGCTCACAGCAGGCGATTTCACTGCCACCCGGAAGATGCTGATTCGGAAATAACCTTTTGTGGTCCTGTAGGGCGAAGTCTTTGTGCTTCGCCCCTCATAGAACTCAACATTCTGGCAAGCAGCTATAGATGACAAACAATTTATAAAAGGATAGCCAACGCATGAAAACGACACTATGTTTTACACTCACACTACTCACTTTTGCAGTGCTCACATTTGTGCCGAATGGTTTCGCACAAAACGAATCGCTAGAATATGTCGTTCGAGTAATCTACTTTATTCCAAACGACCGCCAACCTGATCCTGACATGGATACAAAACTGGATACACTGATAAAAGATGCCCAGAAGTTTTATGCTGATCAGATGGAAGCTCACGGGTTCGAGAGAAAAACATTTAGACTTGAACTGGATGATGACGGAAATGTCGTCGTGCATCACGTCAACGGAAAATACAACGATGAGTATTATAAGAACCCAACAGGATCCGCGATAAGCTGGAACGAAATCGATGAACAGTTTGATACATCAAAGAACATCTATTTTCTCGCCCTAGATATTAGTAATGATTACCTTGATGGTACTAATAAGCATAGTGAAAATCCGATATTGGGTATAGGGATCGGAAACAGTCGTAGTGGAAAGGCACTCATTCCTGCCTCCAACTTCCATGCTGCTATCCATGAGCTTGGACATGCCTTTGGATTGCAGCATGATAGTCGCGTCTATGCCAAAAGGATTTACACTAGACTAGCACCAGCCAGAGATTGGATGATTACGTCTTTTTGTGCTGCCGAATGGCTGGATGTTCATCGCTACTTTAACCCGAGTCAAGAGCCTATCAATGATAACACTAACTTTCAAATGCTTACACCAAGCCTTGCAGCACCACCACATGCTATCCGGCTGCAATTCGAGGTGACCGACTCTGATGGACTTCACCAAGCACAGTTGTTTAGGCCATTCGGTGATTACCCAAGTGTAATCGCTTGTAAGCAGTTAGAAGGTAAAAGGACTACTATTGAATTTGTAACTACCGACTTGATAGATGGTAATACCGTAGGACTACGAGTTATGGATGTGAATGGAAACTTTAAATTCCACTCATTCCCTATTAACATTACCGATTTGTTGCCGCAACCCGAAGAAATTCTTATCCCGGACCCAAATTTAGCATCAGCAGTCCGAGAAGCCCTTGGCTTGTCTCCCAGTGATACCATCACCCAAATAGATATGCTAAGGTTAACAAGATTTGGTGTCCCTGACCGTCAGATAACAGACCTTATTGGTCTTGAACATGCAATCCGCCTACGCCAATTAGTAATAGATCACAATCAAGTCCACGACATAACCCCACTTTCAACAATGAAAGAATTAAAGGAGTTATCCATCAAGGAGAATAAGATCAGTGATATCCAGCCAGTTTCGGCGTTGACACAATTAGAGCACTTTTCTATTAGAGAGAATTCAATCAGTGACATCACTTCTCTCTCTGCATTGAGCGAGTTAATTTCGGTAGTCATTGAAAATAATCCAGTTAGGGACATAACGCCTCTCGCAGCTTTGACGAATTTGGAATACTTACAACTTACAAACATTCAGATTAGTGACGTGAGTCCGATCGCGGGCTTGGTTAATCTTGAACACCTAAGAATTAATAAAATTCCAGTTAGGGACATAACGCCTCTCGCAGCTTTGGCACAATTGAGAACCTTAGTTTTGGAAGATAACAAGATTAGCGATATAAGTCCACTCGCAGAACTTAACAATTTAGATAAGTTAAATCTTCTAAATAATCAAATTAGCGATATAAGTCCACTCACAGAACTCAACAATCTTTCATCGTTAGATCTCAGATTGAATCAAATTAGCGATATAAGTCCACTCACAGAACTCAACAATCTTTCATCGTTAGATCTCTCAAAGAATCAAATAAGTGATATAAGTCCACTCGCAGAACTGACAAACTTACACACATTAGGCGTTGCTGAAAATCAAATAAGTGATATAAGTCCACTCACAGAACTGACAAATTTACGATGGTTGGGACTTGTGCAAAATCAAATAAGTGATGTCAGTCCACTCACAGAGCTGAAGAACTTACAAATGTTAGCACTTGGGATTAATCGAATTAGTGATGTTAATCCTCTCACAGGATTAACAAGTCTTGAATTTTTAAACCTTATGAAAAACCCAATTAAGGACCGCAAACCACTCCTCGCGTTACTGCGAAAAAATCCTAATGTCAAGATATTTCTCAAAAATATTAATGAGCCGTTGCCCGTTACATTGTCCTATTTCCGAGCAGAGCGCACTGACATAGGTGTTGTTCTCAAATGGACTACCGAATCAGAAGTAGACAACGCAGGGTTCTATATCTACCGCAGTAAAACAAAGGAGGGTGAATTCAAGGTCGTCAATCCGACAATGATTCAAGGTGCAGGCACCACAGGTGAACGCAATACATACACATGGACAGATACCACTGCTAAACCGAATACGGTCTACTATTATCAAATAGAGGATGTTTCGTATGCAGGCGTTCGCGCGCAGTTAGCCGCGGTTCGCATGAGAGGGCTTGTATCCGCGAGTGGTAAACTTACCACCCTATGGGCAGATTTGAAAGCAGAGAACTAATTTACTGTTAAAGTGGTGTTTGTGTAAAAACCGTGTCTGCTCCAACGTCAATCCGAACCGGTGCTAAATATGGACGAATGGCTTCCGTATCCACATGCACACCAAGTCCTGGAAGTTCTTTCACCCGAACCATACCATCGGATTCGACTGGGAATGGCTCCGTTACCAAATGCTGTGACAAGTCCGATCCCGCTGCCGGATATTCCAATAGATCGAAATCGGGGTTCGTTGCAAAGACGTGAAGTGATGCGGCAAGGCTCAGATGACTCTTGAAGGTATGGTTGACGTACTGAATACCGTGCTGTTCCGCGAGTTGACGCACCTGAAAAGAAGGCATAATCCCGCCGATACGTCCAGCGTCAATCTGCACAAAATCGACACCGCCGTGAACGATGAGGTCTTCCGCCATTCGGTAAGTATTGGACCCTTCACCAGCAGCAATCGGGACGCTCGGATGCTTTTGTGTGAGCGCACCATAAGCATCAATCGCATCGGGGGAAAGTGGTTCCTCCAACCATGTTGGCGAAAATTGAGCAAACGCCTCCGCGCGTCGGTAAGCAGTTTCATGGTCAACCCCCCAGACAACGCCAGCATCAATCATGATCTGTGCCTCTGCTCCCATCCCTTCGCGCGCCGCTCGCACGAGTGCGATGTCGTTTGCCTCGCCGAATTTACCCATCGGTCCCCAACCAAACTTCGCAGCACGATACCCCTGTTCACGCAGCCCTACCGCGACGTGATAAGTGACTTCTGGTGTGTCACCAAAGAGAACAGACGCGTACGGCAGTTTAGGGTATGCTATATCAGGTGTTTCTGACATCTCAGCGAGAAGGCGGTAAACAGGTTCATCTAACTGCTGCCCAACGACATCCCACAATGCAATTTCTGCACCGCTATAAGCGTGCTGTATTTGTTGAATGTCCAATCCATTCCGCAGCACCTTTTCGCTGAGTCGAACGACATCATCGGGACCATCAAACGTCTCGCCGATGAGCGAAGTACGAATATTGATGATATTGCCGTGCGACATCGGACAGCAATAGACTGCAAGGCTTACCAACGGTGAGGCATCACATTCACCCCAGCCTTCAATCCCTGTATCCGTTCGGATGCGGACCAAGAGTGTATCCTGCGTTCCGTCCGCTGCTGTCGTGATGTTAGGCATCCGTAAATAGAACGGATCAACTGCCGTGATCTTCATTTTCTTCGGGTGTGTCCTCTCCCGATTCCGTGTTATCTTCTCTGGAAACAATCGGAGAGATTGTAGCGTCTATTTGTTGAATCCGTTGAACTGATAGGGCGCGCGCCACTGAGATAAGAAACCATCCAAACAAACCGGCACCCGCGCCGAGGCAAATCGCAAGTGCTGCACCTCTTGGTGTCGCAATCCGATCCACAGTCTCTTGACTGAGCTCACATGAGAGGTCCTTAATATGTTTGACAGCCACTGTCCGTTTCTCACCATCTTGGATATACTCAATAGTCGGTGCTGTATCACCATCTATTTTAATATCGGCACTTCCTGATGACGTGTTAATCTCAAGTACATTTCCGCCTTCATCGCCTATCCAACGGGCTTTTAGACCCTTTATACCATTTTCATCGCGAATGGGTTCTACCCGTGTCCGGTACAGCATGTTACCCAAAAGATTGATGGCGATGTCTTTAGATTTTGCTAAAGCGTTTTCCAACTTTTCTGAATTCACGTTTTTCTCCAATCGTTTTGATATTCGTGGCATGCAGAAAACATACGCGAATATCCGTTTTGGTTATGATGGAATATAAAATTGTGTAGACATCCACTGGTAGGCACGCTTTGTCCGCGCACCGATCAATGTGTGTCATTAATTGTAAAATCTGATATAAAGCCCTAATTTCGCGCTTAAACCTGTTTCTCAGATGAATTATAGCGGAAACAGGTCAGATTGTCAAGACATCTTGATTGAGGCACAGGGGCATTTAGTTCTCCGATAAGTGCACACTGTAGGAGCGATCTCCGAATCGCGACCTCCAAAACGAATTGGATAAAAAACCGAAAACTAAATGGCCCTAATTGAGACACGGAGCAATTCAGTTATCAGCTTTCAGTTTCTGTCAGTAGTCAGTAAGAGTCGCGCCCAGAGGTCACTCCTACAGCGAAGAATCTTGCAACCTCGCGACTCTTGGCTTCGGTGGCGAGGTTTGGAGCCTTACTTACTGACGGCTGACAACCGATTGCTGACAGCTGACAGTAGGCTACTGACAACCGAAAACTGACTACTGACAACCATTCCTCATAAAAACCCTTGACGAATCACACATTTTGTGCAAAAATATATACAAGTTTGTGACTGGAAATAGGTATCTATTAAATGTGCTAAGAACATGGGCGCGCTTTGAAAGTCATATCCAGCACTAAAATAAGTCCATCTTGTACATCTGACATCAGGACAAAGAGGAATTTCACATGCGGAACGCCGAAGTCTTATCGAACAACCAAACATCTTATGAACGACAGATTCCGCTTTTCCCGTTACAAGCAGTCTTGTTCCCCGGCGGATTTTTGCCGCTACGTATTTTTGAACCTCGTTACCGCACGATGATCAAGTTCTGCTTAGAACATGAGTCTGAGTTCGGGATTGTACTTATAAAAGAAGGTGAAGAGGTAGGCGAAGCTGCCACGCCTTACGAAGTCGGCACCGCTGCCCGTATTCTTCACGTTGAACGTTTAGACGACGGCCGTATGAACATCATCACTGCTGGTGAGTACAGGTTTCAAATTCTTGAAATTCAAGAGCATCTCTCCTATCTTACGGGTCGAGTCCGAATGTTAGATGACCCGGAGACAGAGATTGAGGCGGTATCAGAATCAATCACCACCCAGACTGAAGAATTGTATGAAGCCTACGAAGCGTTATCCAGTCGCTTGATTTTTGCATGGCATCCGCCGGAAGAACAACCAAACGATCCGAGGGAACTCGCCTACCAGATCGGCATACGCCTGCGTATTTCGCTTGAAGAAAAACAGACTTTGTTGGAGACAATTCCCTTAGAGCAGCTCCTCACACGCGAAATCGAAATTCTGACAGATCAGAATCGACAGATCGCCTTTCAATTGACAGCGCGCAACAATTGAAATTATTGCGGTCGTATCGGGTGAAGTTGACAGGCTTCCAGTATTGATACGCTCGCTTCTACATCACAAAACCTCTCTTTAACGCGATAACATAATGGCACTAAAGACTCCCGTTCATCAATTTACCGAAACCCGGTCAATCCAGATTACACGTCAGCATTTCTTCTATGTTAGCAATATCCTGTCGGTTTCTCGACTCGGCACGGTGCCTTTTATCTTTTACTTCATTTACCGTGCGCAATGGATATTCGCGATCGTTTGTGGCGGCGTAGCTGTTCTAACCGACCTGTTAGACGGGTTTTTCGCTCGACGTTTAAATCAACACAGCGAACTCGGTTATATATTAGATCCTGTCGCGGACAAACTCGCGATCTTCGCTGGTATTTTCGCGCTTGTGCTGTCGAAGTCTACGTTTCCACACTGGGCGTTTGGGATCATTGTCACCCGAGATGTCTTGATTGTCCTCGGCAATGCTGTGTTAGCATATAAGGCGAAAATGATCACCCGTTCTAATTTGTGGGGTAAATGCACCAGTTTCTTTTTATCAATCGCTGTGATGTTTTATCTGCTACGACCAATAATACCGCGCTTGCCCGACAATATAGAATTTTATAGTCTTTGTCTTGCACTGGTATTTGTCGGTATTTCAACGGTGAGTTATGCGCACCACATGCTCCGCGTATTAGAAGAAACCCAGAGGCATAATAAATAGCATTTGTAGGACTTAAGCATCGCGTTCAGAAGTCCCCCTGATAAGGGGGATTTAGGGGGTTTAAAAAGCAAAAATCTACCATCGCTTCTAAATTTGTGTAAGTCCTAATTTGATAAAAGTCCGAAAGAACGCAATCACATTGATCGGGAAAACGTAGAGCAAAGGATCAAACCAATATTTCACGGAGAAAACTGCTTATGGCTTACAAAAAACTCGCAACGAGAAAACCTTTTATTGTCAACAAGAATTTGGGCAGTGCTGTTGAGGTTGAACCTGATGAATTGACAACCACCAACGCTGATGGTGTCCCGGTTACTGTTCCGACGCAGAAACAGAAATATGATTTTGATCGAAACGGTTGGCTCCTAATTCCAAGTGTTTTATCGGACGCTGACATCGCGGAGATGCGCGAATTCTGCCAACGCCTGCACGAGATGCCGGAACGCATCCCGGAACCCGAACGGTGTGCACTCGGCGGGCCACTCCAGAAACTCACTGACCATCCCGTTGTTGTCGGGCTCCTGAACGAGTTCTTGGCGTATCCGCCCGCCGCAAGTGAGGACTGCTACGGATTTCGACTCGAAGAAACATCCTTATCTTTCGGGGACACAGCACCCCAACCGCAAACCCAATCTATTCTTCACAAAGGTAACGGCTTGTTTCGTTTACCCGGTGACTCTCATCTCTATCGGTGTGTGCCAGGACGCGGTTGGAGCGGTTTAACACGTGCTATTTGGGAATTAACCGATGTCACTTCGGAAACCAACAGTATCCGCTTCATCACCGGAAGTCACAAAGCCGCATACCCGATACCAGAGGCAGTGCAGAACCCAGATGCATCGCTCTGGGAAACGTATGAATGCCCACCAGGTTCGCTCTTTCTGTTCACAGAATCTATGACACAGACACAGGTGCAACCGAGTGTCGCCGATCAGGTTCGCATCTCAAATTTGTACAATACCGTGGCGAGTCGTTGGTCGAATTGGCTGCCGCATCCGCAGTTGCTTGAGGCGATGCCCCCCAAACGACAGACACTTTTTCGAGAAGCTTATGCAGGCGGCAACGTTATCAACGGAGATTTTGGACAGCGCACATCCGCCTATCCCGCGGAAGTCTAACGGCACGAGGAGAGAATCAGATGGAGAAACAGACGAACAGAGATCAGCAACCTTGGCTCGGGGCAATATTGCCTCCCGATGTATGCGAATTCCCTACCCAGAATGCTGACGGTTTACCGATCCCAGAGCTAACCCCAAAACAGCGGTACGCTTTTGATACCCACGGTTGGTTTCTAATACCGGAAGTCTTTACGGGGTCGGAACTCAAAGAAATACGCGATTTCGGATACCGCCTGCACCATGACCCTGAGTCTATCCCAGAGCATGAACGGAGTCCTGTCGGCGGCCCCCTTCAGAAACTGATTGATCATCCGCTTGTTGTCTCGCTGCTCAACGAATTCACCGCACATCCAGCTGTAACGAGTCCGGAATGCTACGGCTTTGCTGTTGAGAGCACAAGCCTTTTTTACCGTTCACTCGGTATGGGCGGATTCGGACCGCATAACGGCAATGGACTGCTCCGTTTTCCTGGTGATGTCCACTACTACAACGCTTTCCCTGGCAAGGGCTACAGTCCACACACGCGTATTGTATGGGAACTCAATGAAGTGAAAAAAGGACAAGGCGGCACACTCTTAGTGACCGGCAGCCATAAATCAGTCTATACGGCACCCCCTGATATCCAAAACCCTGAGTCTGATATTTGGAGTACTTACGGATGTCCCGGAGGTTCGTTGCTTTTCTTCACAGAGGCACTCACTCACAGCGCACACCCATGGACGAATACCGAAAATGACAGAATCGCTGTTTTCAATCTGTATAGTCCTGTTGACAGTGGTTTCGCCAAGGTTTACAAACCGCATCCTAAACTCCTTGCTGAAATGCCACCGCTCCGGCAGACACTGTTCCGCGATCGATATGTCGTGGACAATGTTAACGGCACGCCATAGCAATTTAGAGGAAAAACCAATGCCTGATAGCAATTTTAACGAATTACTTATCCATACCCTAAAACAGATCCACGTCCGCTTGGATCGCTTAGAAGTGAAGGTTGATGAGAAAACCGATAAGGCAGATTTCAAAAACCTTGAACAACGCCTCGACGGTGTCGAAAATCGCCTTGGCGGTGTCGAGAGTCGCCTTGACCGAATTGAAAGCGGAATTGGAACGCTCAAATGAGTAGTCGGCATTGGATTAACTGCCATGGGTGTTTTCATCGCGCTCCTAAAAGTGATCTGACCTGTGACTTCTGAAAAAAATTGCTGAAAGGGATAACTATGTCCACAAAACAACCAAACGTTCTCTGGATTTATGGCGAGGATCTCTCCCCTGATCTCGGCTGCTACGGCACATCTGCCGTGGAAACACCGAACATTGACCGACTCACATCGGAAGGCACTCGCTATACCAACGCTTTCGTCACATGTCCCGTCTGTTCACCAAGTCGCTCCGCGCTCATCACGGGTACCTATCAGACACACTTTGATGCACACAACCACCGCAGCAATCGTGATAAACCCTTACGGGCGGATATGAAGCTCATCACCGATTGCTTCCGCGAAGCCGGTTATTTTACGTGCAATAGCCCAGGACCACCCTACAACCGACCCGGAAAAACCGACTTTAACTTTCAACGTGAACAGCCTTTTGACGGTATTGATTGGCGCGAACGTCCTGAAGGACAACCTTTTTACGCGCAAATCAACATTCCAGACACACATCGCGTTTTTAAACCGGACCCTGAACGTCCGATTCCATCAGAGAACGTTGAATTACCGCCTTACTACCCTGATCATCCGCTCACCCGAAAAGATTGGGCACTCTATCTCGAAAGTATTCAGATTTTAGATAAGAAGATCGGGCAAATTCTCCAGCGACTTGATGATGAGGGACTCGCGGACAATACCATCGTCTTTTTCATGAGTGACCACGGACGAGCGCATATTCGTTGTAAGCAATTCCTTTATGATGGCGGCATTCATATTCCACTCATCGTCCGATGGCCCGGACAGGTTGATGCCGGTATTGTCAGTGACAGACTCATCAGCGGTGTTGATTTCGCGCCGACAACGCTTTCGCTCACTGGCGTTGAAATTCCTGAGTTTATGCAAGGACAAATCTTCCTCGGTTCAGACGCGACATCGCGCGACGCTATCTTCGCAGCGCGGGACCGCTGTGATGGAACAGACGATAGAATTCGGTGTATCCGGACGCACGGTTACAAGTTAATCCGCAATTATCACCCAGAACGTCCCTACATGCAATTCAACGGTTACAAGAAGCAGCAGTATCCGCTTTGGAGTTTGATGCCGATGTTATCCGAAAGAGGCGAATTGTCTCCTGCGCAACAGCATTTCATGAAACAGACGCGTCCCCCTGAAGAGTTGTATGATCTGGAGGCAGACCCCTACGAAATAAACAATCTCGCGACTGATCCACATTATGATACTGTCCGAAGCGAACTCGCTGCACAACTTGATACATGGATAACAGAAACGGGTGATATGGGTGAAATCCCTGAATCTTCAGAGGTTACGACGTATTGGGACGAAAACATGGCAGAGCGTTTCAAGGACAGCATGGAAAAACGTGGACTCTCACACGATATAAGCGATGCAGACTACGTTACATGGTGGGAAAAACACCTGTTAGAATGAAGGTAGACGAGACGGAGGTGCTTGATGAGTGATATAGTCTATGGACACGGCGATGGGTTTCTTACACAGAATGGACATCGGCTCTTTCCAATCGGGTTTTATGAATTACCAGCAGAAGATGACGCGCTCAGAGATATGGCGGAAGCAGGCGTTAACCTCATCTGCTGTGGCAGCGTGGAGGCACTTGATCGCGCATACGCACACGGAATGATGGGGTGGGTTCCATTATCTCTTCAATCCGGTGCGATGCCCGAATTTCAAGAGCGCATCCGAACCCTTGCAGCGCATCCCGCACTCGCTATATGGGAAGGTCCAGATGAGATCGTCTGGAATTTCACCGCATATAGTGGGCTCTGGCGACAAGATCGACTGGCTGTGTTCCCGAATAAAGGTGAATGGTGGATGCAAACACCCCTTGCTATCCAATACTCTGAAGAACGTGCAGCAGAGATTATGCCCAATATGCGCGAGGCGGTTGAATTCATCCGAAGTGTTGATCCACACAATCGGCAGGTTTGGATAAATGAGGCGCGCGATAGCGACCTGAAATTTGTTCGACAGTACATTGACTTCGTAGATATCACCGGCTGCGACGATTATCCAATTCAAGCAGCCGAACGACCCGCCATCCGCCTCGCCGATTCCACTGACCGTTGGAAACAGGTTGGCAAGGGGCGACCGGTCTGGATGGTACTTCAGGCGTTTTCGTGGAATGACCTGGACGATGAACACGGCGACATCGCCGCGTTTCCGACCTTTGATGAATCACGGCTCATGGCATACACTTGCATTACACACGGCGCGAGAGGCATCATGTATTGGGGATCCAGCTACCTCAAATCTGAAGGGTATGAGGCGTTTCGGAAATCGCTTTATGCCTTAACGAGCGAGTTAGCCGCACTCCACCCCTTTCTCACAGCACCGATCGAGCAATATGTTACCGTGAAAGTGATTGATGACGGACGCACCGATATACCCGCGCCTGCTTCAATGCGCGGTGTCCGTGTCACCGCTCGGAGAACTGGGAGAGATTGGCTCATTATCCTTGTCAACGAAGACCCGTATGCCCCCACGGGAGTTGAAGTCACTGGATTAGATGCGCTAAACGGCATTGAGTTTGTAGAACTCTACGGTGACGAAAAAACCACCGTGTCTGAAGGCGCGTTCGTAACGCGGTTCCGCCCTTTTGAAGTTAAACTCTTCGCAACACACCGGAAATGGGAAACTGCACAGCAGGAGGGTAGAGGATTTGCAGAGTGATAGGAGAGAACGCTTTGGATTTGATGCCCCAAAACATAAGCCGATTGAGGAATCAATCCAATGGGCTGCTGAAAACGGGTTCAGATATATCGATTTCCAAGCCGATGTCCCTCCGAATGACATCGCTGCGTTTGATACAGCACGCGTCCGTACGGTGCGCGACCTATGTGAAACACACGGGATAACCATCGGTATCCACCCTTCATCTGCAATTAATAACGCTGAATACGTACCCCTCATGTCTGAAGCCGTTGACAACTATCTCTATGCGAATTTGGAGCTCGCTCAGCGGCTCGGTTGTCGTTGGCTTATCGGACATGGCGGGTATCATTTCGGTGATGTCGCGCAACGCCGAGATGCTGCTATTGCGCGCATCCAACGATTGGTCGCGCGGGCTGAACAGGCAGAAATTGTCATCTTCTTTGAGAACCACAATCGAGAACCAGAACACGCCGAAATCCACTACATCCCCCATAATGTCGCAGAAACTCACTGGTTTTTAGACGAAATCCGTTCCCCATATCTCAAGTGGGCATTCAATGTCGCGCATGGGCATCTCGTGCCTGAAGGATGGCAAGGCTTCTTAGACGCTTTCGGTATGGAGAACATCGGTCAGGTCCGCCTCAATGACAATACCGGTGAGTATGAAATCCACCTTGTCCCGGGCGAAGGCACAATTGATTTTGTAGACCTATTTGGGCAATTGAATAGTCGTGGCTATGAAGGGTGGTTTAGTCTCGGCTTCGGCAGCGATGCAGATAAAGTGCACATCCGAGATGAGTTTGCTGAGTATTTGTAGGAGTGCTCTTCTGATCGCATCTTCTCCCTGTGCGCAAATATAAAGGTCGGGCTCCGCGCCCATACCGCGTGCAGGCGATAGGCTTCATCAGTTTAAGCCTTCACCCTACAAAATTAACTGAAGGCGAACCGAGGTTAATCTCTAAGCATCTTGAGAATATGCTTTGCCAAAGAATCTTTAAGCTCTCTGTGACGCGGAACTGGCTGAGAAACGCGAGTGTTGGGTTCTGATACCAATCATGTTTCCCACCATGGCGAATGAGTACGCACCCCATCTTCTTCAATTCACGAACCACGTCTCATCTTTTCATGCGATTTGTAATTCGGCAACCTTTCGGACACATGGAATGGTGCCGCTCGTGAGTTCAGTGTAAATATCAAGAAGATTTTCCTCCAATGCTTCTATTGTTTCGCCTTGTGTCCAATAATCAGGGTATGCCTCAAGATACCCCAAAAGCATGGTTTCATCTTGCCAGTAAATGTACTTTTGTGTTTTCATCAATAATACCAAATTAACCCAATTTGTAGCGCGAGGTCCCTGTGCCTCGCAATGCTGACTTGATCAAAAGACTTCTAATCAAGCTAATTGGGTATAATACCAAATTAACGTGATTTGTATTATTTTTCCATTTTGCAAATCCACTGAAAACCGACATGTGCCTGCACCTTCTTTGTGTTTTCAGAGAACCATTGACACCTTTTCACAACGGCTTCTTCAAGTGCTGAGAGCGTTGTAAAAACTTTATTCACAACCACCTCTCGCAACAAAGGCCAGAGCCGTTCGGCAGGTTGAAGTTCTGGTGTGTACGGGGGCAAATGAAATAACTCAATCCCTTCTGGGACTTCTAAATCCTTACCCGTGTGAAAACCGGCACGATCTAACAAAAGGATTATCTGTTTCTTGCCTTCCGGGTTCACATCACGCGCAAACTCTGCCAAGGCAAGGTTCATGACTTCAACACTCACACTCGGCATCAGCAGCCAATAGGTCTCACCTGTCTGTGGACGGACAAAACCGAAACCATAAAACCACTTATATGCCGGACACACGGGGGCTATCGGTCTTTCACCTCGCTTCGCCCAGACACGCCGATGAACCGGCAATAATCCCAAGCGCGTCTCGTCTTCTGCCCAGATCTCTACCGGTTTCTCTGGGTGCTGACTTTCAAGCGTAGCTACCCGCTCCTTGAGTTTTTTTTTAAATGTTTGCTGTGCCTCGGGTGTTGCGGCTGCCTGATGTTGCGGACGAGGTGTTTGTAAAGTATAACCGAGACGTTTGAGATATTTCCAACCTGACACGTCACTGACACGACGCTGGAGTGTCTCAGATATCCACGCAGCCACTTTCGGACCCGTCCAAAGACCCCCATCACCAGGAGGCGCAGAAAGGGCAGCTGCAAGGGCGGCTTGCTGTGTTTCATCCAAAAAACGCACACCTGTATTATTTTTGCGTTTATCTCGCAAAGCGGCTTCGCCTTCAGCATTATAGCGTTTGAGCAACTTGCGAACCCAGTCCGGCGTGCATCCTACAATCTCAGCGACTTGCCGGGGGGTGCGTGAATCTCTGGTATCCGCAAGGAGCCAAATAATATGCCAGTGCGTCCGTTCCCGAAGACATTCACATTCAAGATACCTTTGTTTAACAACTTCTACTGAAAAGTGGGGGAAAACCTCATGTTTTTGCTTTTTCATCTCTTCACAATAACATATCTAAAAAATATACACAAGAATAGTCGCGTTAATATGGTATAATACCCAACTGTGGTAATAAAAGTGTTAGGACTTACGCAAAATCCCTTGTTTGCTTGCGCGAGTGGATGCGTGGAAGATTGAGGTACCACGCCTTCCATCCTTCCTTTGCATTCCAAAATATCTCTATTGTGCGTAAGTTCTAAAAACGTAATTTTCCCAACGTTATTTTCAATTCAGTCCAAACGGAGATTGGAAATCAAGCGATTCTCCGAACTATTTTTCAGGCATCTTCAGATGTATTCGCACTGCTTGACGGACTTTATCACAGATATTCAGCGAATGTTCTGTGTCTTCAACTGTTGCTGAATCTCCAAGATAACGAATCTTTACCGCATGCTTTGAAAGTTTTGAGAGGTCAGGTGACCAAGTGTGCCAAATCGGCATGATAGGGGCAATCAGATCCAACAATTCTTTTAAATCGTGTGTTCTCGGGATCGGGATGTCCGCTTCTTGAAGCGATGCCTTAAGGTACTTTTCGACACATTGCTGCGCGTGGAAACAGACAGCTTCATAATTTGGCGTAGGGGCTTGTTGAAGCCACTTTGCTGTCTCGTAATCACTTTCGGTCTTGTCTATCCACTCTAACGTCAACGGATTAATCATACCTTTCTCATTTTTCGGAGGTGTAGCGAAGAAATTAATCGATTCATAAAGAACTTCGCCTTTTTCCGAAATTTCACGCAGAAACCAGTCGTTATGGGAGAGCCGATAGGCGATTTCCTCTGGTGAACGCACCAATAGGTCAAGTCTGAAGCGTTCAGGGATACGTTCCTGAATCTCCGCCGCCTGGCGACGCGTTTCAGATTTTGGCACCTCCATCACTACTAACAAATCAACATCCGAGTATTCGGTGGGCGTGCCATACACGTAGGAACCGAAGAGAACAACTTGTAAAGGTGAAAATTCTCGCACGATGTCATCACATGTAGCTTGGATGTCCTGTCGGGTAACCATATTCGTTTCCTATAGTGAATAGTGAAATACGAATTTGCTTGCATCTTATAGCCTCAATTATACTGTATCTCCGTTACACACGCAAGGAAATTTGGACGTGTAAACCCAGTTGCTTTGTGGTCGGAAAGTTTGCTCAATTTACCGATAGAATGAATAGACAGACACACCCCAGATAAGCCGGATTAGCACCCACGTGCCACCGACAATGAATTGCCCAAGAATTAGCCCCAAAAAGAGCGGTAACACCCGATGGTAGAGACGGATGCCACCGAACCTCAAGATCAAGTTTTTGATTGCCCAACTAATCAGCACGGAAAACCAGAGCCAACCAAAGGTCCACATACTACTCGCGACAGCATAACCGGCCGGATGAAAAGGGAACATCGGAAAACGGGTGCGCAACCACCACAGCAACCCTGTAAACAGAAACCCTACACCCATAAATGTCACCGCAGGAATATTTGTTTCTGATGGATAATAGAGCCACGATCGCAGCATATTATAGCCACCGCTGCCCAACCCCGGATTCGCGCCTATCTTGTAAGACACCACCAGATATGCCCAAAATGAAGCAAGGATACCGAAAAAGACTCCGCACATCAGAGCGACTACCATCCGCCTCGCACGCATATCTGCTACTTCTACAAGTTTAAATGCTTCCAAGGTGTGTGGCATCGGATGTGCACGATACCCACGATTGAACGCGTAATAGAGCGACATCATCGTTAAACTCTGCGGTGGAATCGCTCGCGAACCGAACGAATCCAGAATAAATTGCCGCGGGTTTGCCACAAACATCTCGTGTGTCGGCGGTCCAACCTCGGCGCGGACCCGTGTAATTCCCAGCGCGAGGAGATAGTAGATAGCGAAATACAACGCTATCATCCAGATCGCCATGCCACCGCGATGTGAAAAAATAAAAAGAAAAAGAACACCGCCTATTAATCCTGCTAACGGCCACCGGTAGTCCGTTGTGTCCTGCATCCCAGGCGGGAGATTCGTACCTCTCTTTCCAGTCAAATTTCTAAACATCGCATAGAAATGCTTACGTCCACCGTAAAGACCAAAGCAGGCGATAGCCAAATACGCACCTACCCCTTGAGGGCCATCGTAGGGAAATCCCGGCAAAACCTGTAGACCCATCGCACTTCCTAAGACGCGTTCACCTTTCCAGAACAGGTAAAAAAACCAGAGCGAAAAGGACATCTCCAACGGCATTAAAAAAGCAAGACCCACACCGAATGAGAGGATATACATCGGAGTCCACCCTATTGCGTTCCACGGCTTTTCAGTGAAATATATGCCGAGGTCTGCCTTGCGGACCGGTATCTCAGGGAGTGCTGGGAAAAATGCATGGATGCCATTAATCAGATCAATACTGGCAGCAATAGCGAAGCCTGTCCACAGCATCTTATTTTTAAAGAGCCTTCCGTCCGAGTACGTCATCTCTATCGGCAAACGGACAATCGGATAGGTGAGTCGCTCCCGTTCGATCCACTGTTGCCGAAGCAGTAGATCGATGCAGATCATCACCCAAATGACCACGGACAGAAAGATCGTCCACCATAAAATCGGTTCCCACCATGCCGCTAAATACCTTGACCTATAAAAAGTCGTATCGCCATCGTAAAAATCTTGCAAGACAGACAAATCACTGAGTGTCATCCAACTCGGCAGATACCGCCAAAAGAGTTGTTGCCATTCGTTTTCGGGGGTTGCAAACCAAAAGCCATTTGGAATGACAGGCACAACGGTCTGCATCATGTCATGCCCCGCAATCGCCGAAGATATTGAGAGGATGACGTAGATAGTGAGCAGTTCTCCCTGTCGAAGCGCGAAACGCGGCAGAAGCCATTTGACCAGAAAATTCAGGCACGTCAGCACCGCCAGCGTCACCACTACGTTGTAAATCAGCGACATCGTCGTCGGTAAAGTACTCCAGTAACGCAGATGGTTCGCCATAATAAAATAGGTATTCGGCGGGATAAGTATGATGCCGAGTAGAATTGCGCGAAAGGTAACGCCGGGGTGTCCTGTCTGTGGTGTTTCTTGAAGATTTGAGGGATATTTTGATGTGTTTACCATGTTTTTGAAGTCATATTGAGTAAAACCTAAGGATGTAGTAAAATAGGAGAATTAGAGAAGATAGTTTATGTCTCTTTCTTTCCATTTTACATAGTGATTTACTTTATGAAAGGTGCTATTATGGCAGACGCAGCTGAAAAGTCTCCGAGATACAATGGTATTCCCCAGCAGGTTTCCCGTGAGGATTTTAATCGTTATATCTTGCCATATCTATCGCAACGCGTCAAAGGCCCAAAGCCGAAACTCTCCTTCTATAAGATATTCAACTATATCCTCTATGTTTTGCATACGGGTATTCAATGGGATCAACTCCGCACACGGCGGAATGAACTGCATTGGTCTAATGTCTATAAATGGCATAACCGTTGGTCAAAAGATGGTTCTTATGAGAAACTCTTTGAAGCATCGGTGATACACCTGCTTGACACCAAACAACTTGATACCTCTCGCCTTCATGGAGATGGGGCAAATACGGTCGTCAAAAAAGGGCACTGGCATCGGATATTCAGGACACAAACACCAGAAAAATGAAAAAGAACTGATCATCACCGATAATCATGGATTCATCATAGGTCCAATAACGACGAACCCTGTCAACCAACATGATACAACGATTTTGTCCCAAGCCTTTACCGGTCTTATTGCCTTTAGTCAGCGTATGGATATGGATCTGAGTGCATCTGCTCTCACGCTGGATTCCGCGTTTGATTCTAAGGCGAATCATGACATTATCAAAGCACACGGGTTGATTCGAGTCATCTATCGAAACCGGCGGAATGCTAAGACCTCTATTGTCATCCCTCGAAAGTTCCGGTGGTTTAGAAAAGATGTCTATAAAGACCGATATAAAGTCGAACGAACTTTCGGGTGGCAAGATATTTATCGAAAACTTGCCATTAGCTACGATAAACTCAGAGAAACGCGTTTAGGATTTCGGTATCTCGCATATTCTATGATTAACTTTTGCACCACTTTCAACCATTTTTAGCGCGTACTCGCTATGAGTTCATTGCCTTTCGGCAGCACACAGATTCGCGAGTTAACGATAAAAAGAATAAACCGACACACCCCAGATAAGTCGGATCAGCACCCACGTGCCACCGACTACGAATTGCCCGAGAATTAATCCCAAAAAGAGCGGTAACACTCGATGGTACAGACGAATACCACCGAACCGCAAGATGAGGTGTTTGATTCCCCAACTAATAAAAACGGAGAACCAGAGCCAACCGAAGGTCAACGTACTACTTGCGACCGCATAGCCAGTCGGATGAAATGGAAACATCGGAAAACGCGTGCGTAGCCACCATAGCAACCCTGTAAACAAAAACCCGATACCCATAAATGTTACCGCGGGGATGTTTGTTTCTGTCGGGTAATAGAGCCATGATCGGAGCATGTTATAACCGCCCTTTACCACCCACGGATTCGCACCGGTCTTGTAGGAGACGACCAGATATGCCCAAAACGAGGCGAGGATACCGAAAAAGACACCGCACATCAGAGCGACTACCATCCGCCTCGCACGCATATCTGCTACTTCTACAAGTTTAAATGCTTCCAATGTATGTGGCATCGGATGTGCGCGATAGCCACGATTGAACGCGAAATACAGCGACAGCACCGTTAAACTCTGCGGTGGAATCATACGTGAACCGAGCGAATCGAGAATAAATTGCCGCGGGTTTGCCACAAACATCTCATGTGTCGGGGGACCGACCTCAGCGCGGACCCGCGTAATCCCCAAGGCAAGAAGGTAATAGATAGCGAAATACAACGCAATCATCCATACTGCCATTCCGCCGCGGTTTGAAAAGATGAAGAGAAAGAGAACACCAACTATTAACCCCGCTAACGGCCATCGGTAATCCGTTGTGTCCTGCATCTCAGGTGGAAGATTTGCATCTCGCTTTCCGAACAGGTTTCTAAACATTGCATAGAAATGCTTACGTCCACCGTAAAGACCAAAGCAAGCGATCGCCAGATACGCACCGACCCCTTGAGGTCCGTCATAAGGAAATCCCGGCAAAGCCTGTAACCCCATCGCACTTCCCAAGATGCGCTCACCTTTCCAGAAGAAGTAAAAGAACCAAAGCGAAAAGGACATTTCTAACGGCATTAAAAAGGCAAGTCCTACACCGAATGACAGGATATAAACGGGGGTCCAGCCGATTGCGCTCCACGGTTTTTCAGTGAAATAGATGCTAAGGTCTACCTTTCGTACCGGTATCTCTGGGAAGGTTGGAAAGAACGCGTGGATGCCGTTAATCAGTTCAATGCTCGCTGCAATAGCGAAGCCTGCCCACAGCATCTTGTTTTTAAAGAGCCGTCCGTCTGAGTGCGTCATCTCTATTGGCAAACGGACGATTGGATAGGTGAGCCGTTCCCGTTCGATCCACTGCTTCCGAAGCAATAGATCGATGCATATCATCACCCATATCAGCACGGACAGAAAGATCGTCCACCATAAAACCGGTTCCCACCATGCCGCCAGATACCGCGTCGAGTAAAAAGAGGCTTCCCCGTCGTAAAAATCTTGTAAGACAGACAAATCGCTGAGTGTCATCCAGCTTGGCAGATACCGCCAGAAGAGTTGTTGCCATTCGTTTTCAGGGGTGGCAAACCAGAAGCCGTTTGGAATCACAGGCACAAGGGTCTGCATCATATCGTGTCCCGCGATCGCCGAAGAGATTGAGAGAATGACGTAGATGGTGAGCAATTCTCCCTGTCGGATCGCGAAGCGCGGCAGCAGCCGTTTGACCAGAAAATTTAGGCATATCAGCACCACCAGCGTCACCACTACATTGTAAATTAGCGACATCGTTGTCGGCAGTGTACTCCGGTAACGCAGATGGTTTGCCATAATAAAATAGGTATTCGGCGGAATGAGGATGATGCCGAGTAGAATCGCGCGAAAAGTAACGCCCGGGTGCCCAGACTGCGGTGTTTCTTGAAGATTTGGGGAGTATTTTGATGTGTTCGCCATATCTTTATAACAGCATATATTAGAAGTTCTACAACCGTCATCTTGTAAGCGCGGTTTGTAACCATGCCTACGGAAACATTACTTTACCTATAATTTCAGATATGACAAAACCTAACTAAGACTGGGAAAATCAGCACGGATAGCGCACAAAACAGTCCGATATTCCACAGCCATAGGTGCGTTGGATCCGCACTCAAGATTGACAATACCATACACAGCGGACTTATTACATCTAACACCGGAATTGCGTCAAAAAGCGGGACCGGAATCAGCGGAAGGAAGGTCAGCAATAAGACAAACCCGTAACTTAAACCTTTTGCCCGAGTCGGAGGATTGCGTAACCCAAAACCGATGCCGACAAGCGCGAAAAAGATGCAGCTCACCAGTAATACCACACCACATCTCGCCAATTGCGAAACCGCGAAACCACCTGTGTAACTTGAAAGGGCAAACAGTGGAATCGTTAACCAGATACCCCACATTGCCCAAAGCACAATAGCGCTCAATTTACCTGCCAAGATTTTCCAACTTGCCAATGGCGACAACGCAAGTAAGGCTCCGTTCGTGCCATTGCCCGGTTGGTATCCATCTATATGCCAAGCCTCGACTGCATGCCTTGGCACCCAAAATTGAGCAATAAAAAGGAGAATTATACAGAGCTTATAGGTCTGTTTTCCAACCTCAATCGTGTGATGTGCATAGAATTCAACTGTTCCAACGAACAGCAGCAGTGTGAATCCACATAAAACCACCAACTGCATACGTCGGTATTTGCCGATATGGGTATAGTAACGGAATTCTTTAACGATGATGGCTAACATGTCTCTTCAAAAGGATTTCAGAAATTCCTTTCCGATCGCCGATTCTTTCTTGTAGGAGCGACCTCCCCGTCGCGACACTCACCGACTGCTAATAGCCGACAACTGACAGCCTCTATTATCAGGTACGGTCATTTAGTTTTAGGTTTTTAGTCCGATTTTCGACCGCCAGGCCCGGTAGGCGCGGTTTGGAACCGCGCCGGGCTTGAAAAAGAAGATTCAAGATTTAGGTAATCCGGTAATTTATTTAAAACTGAATGACCCTAATTATCAGGCGTTTTTCGTTGACACATTTTTCTAAAAGTGATATTTTTAGTACAAACTGGCAACTGATAACTGACAACCGATAACTAATACCAAATTAACCCCATTTGTAGCGCGAGGTCCCTGTGCCTCGCAATGCTGACTTGATCAAAAGACTTCTAATCACGTTAATTTGGTATAAATGCCTCTGATAGTTAAGGAGACTCCCATGTCCAAACTCAATATTGCTTTAGTTGGTGCAGGACGACGTGGCGGCGGTTCACATCTGCCCGTTATTGCGAAACTCAAAGACGTTTACAATCTCGTCGCAATTTGCGATATAGACGAGGAGACCGCAACCCGCTACGCCAAAGAATACGGCGCAACCCCTTACACAAATGTCCGGGATCTCGTTGCCCAAGAAGAACTTGATGTCGTTGATATTACCGTGCCGGGTGTCGCGCACCACGCAATCGCATGCTTTATGGCGGATGCCGGTGTTCACATTCTCTGTGAAACCCCTATCGCTGTTACACTCCCGACAGCAGACCTGATGATTGAAAGTGCCAAGGCGAATAATGTCAAGCTTGAGATAGCTGAAAACTATTATCGGGTACCACGCGAACGGTTTTTATCCAAGGTTATCGAGGCAGATGTTATCGGCGAGGTCGCTCGAATTTACCGCATCTTTTATGAAGGCGGTTATCACGGCATGAGCATGCTCCGTCTCCGTGCCGGTGGTGAACCGCAATCAGCACTCGGCATTACGCAAACAACTTCTGTAATTCCGATCATTGACCGGATGAAACGTCACCACACCAGTGAAAGGTGGAGCCTCGGTTTTATTGAGTTCGACAACAACGCAACTGCTCTCATGGTGTACTCTAACGTTATCCATGCCCGTTCCTTGGGACGCGGGCAAACCGGGATTTCGCAGATTGATGGTAGCAAAGGCACTATCGTTGGCGAAGACATCTACGTGACACCCGCCGATGATCTGCAATCTGGGGCAAAAGGTGTTGCTTACCGTCCCAAGCGCACAACAATTGATGTGGATGGCACTAACGTCATTGAGAATATCTCATTGGAATTGCCAAATCAGACTGTCACTTGGGAAAACCCGCTCAAGAACTATCCACTTTCCGAGGGACAAATTGCAGTAGCAGATGAACTGCTCAGTGTCGCTACGGCTGTACTTAACGATTCGGAACCCGAATACGGCGCAGCACTCGGTAGGCAGGACCAAGAGATGAACATCGCAATGAACGAGTCTGGCAAGCGCAGCAAGGAAACGATCAATTTTCCGCTTACCGCGTTAACTGAAACAGAGCGTGGCACCCACGAGAGTTATCAGCAACAATATGGATATCCGATTGAAGACATTGAAGCCGGAATTGATACCTTCTTTCCACGTCGCTAATATCATAGCATGTTGGACGAACGGAATCAACATTTTTATCAGACATCAGTGCTGCAGCCTCGGTCTCTTGATCGAGGCTTTCGTGGATGCGGCGGAACAGAATTTATCTCAGTCTCCAGGTCGGTAGGTGCGGTTTAGAACCGCGCCGGGCATTTAAGTCGCGCCTTGTATTTACCCGTTTTCGCTGGCGAGGTTTCTAACCTCACCCTGCATCGCTCGTCAATCTGCCCTACCTGCAACCGCGCCACAATGTCCAAGTAATTGTAGATTTTACTATAAGCAAATAGCTGCTAACAGGCAACAAAAAAGGGATGGTAAAACCATCCCCTTTTGACATGCCACTGAACTGTAAATTTTAGGTTGATAGTCCAGAAACTGCAGCAGCCTCGCTATCGAAATGTTCAAAAAGGTTAACGAGTCGGTTAAGAATAATTAGGTTTCTGATCTGTTTGCCGACATTGATGACCCCGATACGACCTTTTTTCCGGGTTGCGGCGACACGTGCGATCATGAGGGCACCGAGTCCTTCACTGTCAATCTTGTTGACGCGCTCGAAATTGATGAGGATGCGGGGGGTATCGGATGCCGCTATCTATGGCGAGATTGCTTCCCGTAATTCGGATACTGAGGGTCCCATTATTTTTCCACTGGGTTCCAAAATCGCAATGCCGTCTTGCTGGCGAATCTTCGTTGTCATGGTTTACTCCTTTTTCATTTCCAAAAACACTTGGAATGTCAATTTATATCTTTTTCAAATTTTTATACTTTTTAAACGTTCAATTTAGGTATTCGTTATTTTAGTCAGATACGATCAGAAAAAGTTCGTTTTTGGCAACCACCCGCTTTTTACAAAAAAATCAGAGCCATTCAATGATCCGATAATTTTGATTTCCGATCTCGAAACCTTCTTATGAAGATTAAGTATTAAAATGGGTCATTCCTGTTCTCTCCAAGCCCGGTAGGTGTCAATTTAAGAAAAACTGCCTCGGCGCATCGTAGGTTGGGTAGAACGGATGCCACCAAAACCGTAAAAATCATGGAAAAATGAAGTTTCTCCATACACGCCACATCAAGTAGAGACCGAGTGAAACCCAACGCTTTTGTTCTCAAGTGCCAGCAACTCTGAGGGTATGAAGTTGGGTTTCACTATGTTCTTGCATGTATATGCAGCCTATTGGATTTGAGGTGTGTTTGAAACACCGAGGTCTGTCTTCTCAACGCCGTTCTACCCGGGGTCCCCATAGCGATCAGCGTATGGGGCCTACGGGAGTACGGAAACCCTAAATTGACACCTATGGTGCGGTTTTACGGCATACTCGCCCAAATGCGATCTGCATTCCCAACCGCATCGGATATTATTAGAAAATTACCGAATTAATTTTTTAATCTTCATACAATTTGCGGTACAAAAATGCTGCGGATAATGAGTCACTGCCATATATATACATGAAATCGGGAAAGTTTATACTTGATCTGCATTTTTTGGCGGATTTTTTTAGGGATTTGCGCAATTTTGTCATAATTTATGACATTTTTTTCATTTTATGCACGAAAAGGGGTAAAAAAAATGGTCTTTAAGAACATAGTTAGGTGTTAATTGTCTGAACCGGGATTTATGGGATTTAGGGATTTTCAGGATTAGAGAGGTTTCTTGATTGACAGTTGTCTTTTATAGAATTACCGGATTATTTATTTAAACTTCATGAAACTGCGCCTACCTTTTCTAAGTAAGGAAACGGTGTGGGTATTGACAGGAAATGGGTGTGCGGGTATAATCTCGGTTATTGTGTGGTTGATGGGACGAGAAATATGACTTTAGATAGGAAATAGATATATGTCAGAAACAACGCAAGGTTATTTGGGATTGGAAAGCGAAAGTAGGCAAATCAATCCGGGCTTTCAGAGTATGCTGGATTATATCCGCGAGGCTGCGCGGTCGGAATACCAGAAGGGTGAACTTTTTGAGCAGTTGATGCAGCAGTATTTTAGTGAGGACCCGGACTATAAGGAGCAGTTTTCGGATGTCTACCTCTGGCAGCAGTGGGCAGCACTTCGGACGGAATTTGATGGTCGCGATATAGGGATTGATCTCGTGGCCAAAGCGCGGGATGGCGGATTCTGTGCGATCCAGTGTAAGTGCTATGCACCCGATACCCGTATTTCAAAGCCTGCTCTGGATTCGTTTATCTCTGCTTCGGCGAGTGAGGTGTTCACCTCTCGAATTGTGGTGGATACGGGCGGTGAGTGGGGACCGAACGCACTGAGAACGATAGAGCCGTTAGGGGATAAACTCCGCATAATTCGCTTTGGTGATCTTGAGAGCAGCCCGTTTAACTGGCCAGATTTGCGTTTGGCGGATCCGGGACAGCTGACCTATAAACAGAGACGGTTTCATCTGAAGGATCATCAGCAAGCAGCGTTTGATGCTGTTGTGAACGGTTTTAAGGAATCGGACCGCGGTAAGTTGATTATGGCGTGCGGGACGGGTAAAACTTTTACGGCACTGAAAATCGCTGAGGAAATCGCCGGAACCGAGGGCAGAATCCTCTACCTCGTGCCGTCTATCAGTCTGCTTTCGCAGGCGATGCGGGAATGGTCGGAGCAACGCGGGATTGACCATAGCTATGTCGGTATCTGCTCGGATAAACGGGCGGGTAGCACGAGCGAGGATGCGTCTATTCATGAACTGAAGATTCCGGTTACTACGGACCCATCGGAAATTTCTCGGGCGTTGCATAACCCTGAGAGTGGAAAGATGACGGTGGTTTTCTGCACGTATCAGTCGCTCCCTATTATCGAAATGGCACAGGATGCAGGCGCGCCGCGGTTCGATGTTATTTTCTGTGATGAGGCACATAGGACTACCGGCGTTGAGGCACCGGATGATAGGACTTCGCCTTTTGTGCTTGTCCACGATGCGGATCGGATTCGTGCGAGTAAACGGCTTTATATGACGGCGACACCACGGATTTATACGGAAGGGGCGCGGGCAACGGCGGCGCAACACGATCGCGATGTGTTTTCTATGGATGACCCGGATACATACGGACCTGAATTTCACCGGCTCCCGTTCTCTAAAGCGGTGGAGATGGGTGAACTCTCGGACTATAAGGTTGTGGTGCTTGCTATATCTGAGGGAGAGGTGAACGCGGCACTGCGGGGCGATACGCGCGAAATCAATGTAAACGATGCTACGAAAATTGTCGGGTGTTGGCGGGCACTGCAAAACCCTGAACGGAAAGCGATGGACGATCCGTCTATTAAACCGCTGAAGCGTGTGATCGCGTTCACGAATAGAATCAGTGAATCGAAGGCGATGGTTCAGCATTGGAATGATATTGTCGAGAGCGCTATTGAACGGTTGCCGGAGGATCAGCACCCGATCGACTTTCAATGCGAGACGAAGCACGTGGACGGGACAGACCATGCCCTAAACCGAAAGGCGCGTCTCGATTGGTTGAAAGGTGATGTCGGTGGGGTTTGCCGTATCCTCTCGAATGCGCGGTGTCTCTCTGAGGGGATTGATGTTCCCGCGCTTGATGCTGTCCTATTTATGACTTCGAGAAAGTCGTACGTTGATATTGTTCAGGCGGTGGGGCGCGTGATGCGGAGGGCACCGGGGAAGCAGTATGGGTATATCGTGCTGCCGGTTGCGATCCCTGACGGTGTGGACCCTGCCGAGGCATTGAATGACAATGAACGGTTTTCAACGGTGTGGGGTGTCCTGCGTGCGCTGCGTTCTCATGATGATAGACTCAACGCTGAAATCAATCGGATTGACTTGAACCAGACGCTCCCGGATCGGATTATTTTCGTTGGCGGTGAGGGTGATGGTGAAGGTGGAGGCGTGCCTCCGGCTTATCAGATGTTCCTGCCGCTGGATATTCCGCCGGAGGCGATTCTGCCGAAGATTGTGGAGAAGTGCGGGGATAAGAAATACTGGGAGAGTTGGGCGAAGGATGTCGCGGAGATTTTTGGGCGTGTCGTTGGGCGTGTTGAGCACCTGTTGGAGGACCCTGAGAACGAGGCACTTCGCGAGTGGTTTGACGCATTCCACACGGAACTGAGGAGTTCTATAAACGCGTCAATCACTCGGAGCAATGCGATTGATATGATGGCGCAGCATATCTTGACGAAGCCGGTTTTTGACGCGCTTTTTGAGGGTTACGATTTTTCGTCTGGCAACCCTGTGGCGATTGCGTTGGATAATCTGCGGAAGGATTTTGCGGAGTTCGGGCTTGAAAACGAGACACGGGATTTGGCGGGGTTCTATGAAAGTGTCCGGATGCGCGCCCGCGGTATTGACAATAGCGCGGGACGGCAGCGGGTGCTATCTGACTTTATGAGAATTTCTTTGTGACTGCCTTGCGAAAGGAGGCGGATCGGCTCGGTATCGTCTATACACCGGTTGAGGTGGTGGACTTTATCTTGCAGAGTGCGGATGCGATATTACAGGACGAGTTTGGACGGAGCCTCAATGATGAAGGTGTCCATGTGTTGGATCCGTTCACTGGGACTGGGACTTTTTTAGCGCGTCTGCTGCAATCTGAGCTTATCCAGTCTGATGCTCTGGAACGGAAGTATCGCGAGGAGCTTCACGCGAATGAACTTGTGTTGCTTGCGTATTACATCGCTGCTGTCAATATCGAGGAGGTCTTCCGTGGACGGCGCGGGGAGGAGAGCGGCTACGAACCGTTCAAGGGTATCGTTTTGACGGATACGTTCAATCTGAACAAAAAGGCGGAACAACCTACGATTTTCCCGAAGGAATGGCTACCGGATAACAATGAACGTGCCGAGCGTCAACAGAAACTTCCGATACAGGTTATCGTTGGCAATCCGCCGTGGTCAGCAAAGCAAAGGAGTGTGGCGGACGATAACCCAAATGTGGAATACATCGAACTTGAAGACCGCGTTAGGGATACCTACGCTGAGCATTCTACGGCAACATTGAAAAACAGCCTCTACGACACCTACAAGATGGCAATCCGATGGGCATCCGATAGATTTGACGAAGGGATCATCGCTTTCGTCACTAACGGCTCATGGATTGATGGGAACGTTGATTCGGGAGTTCGGGCGTGTTTGGCAGAGGAGTTCAGCTCAATTCACGTCATACACCTACGGGGAAATGCAAGAACATCCGGTGAACGCAGGCGTGCCGAAGGTGGAAACGTGTTTGGTGGGGGTTCACGCGCTCCTGTCGCTATCATAATCCTTGTCAAGAACCCGAATGCAACACACGAGGGTTGTAAAATCCACTATCGCGACATCGGCGACTATCTCACACGCGATGAGAAATTAGAGGCACTGCGAGAGACAATATCCATCAAAGGGTTCAGCGATTGGCAGGCAATCACACCCGATAGATACTATGACTGGATTGGACAGTGTAGCGAGGTGTTTGCTGAGTTCTATCCGTTGGGTTCGGAGGAAACGAGAGCAAGCAGAACAGACGATGCAATTTTTAAGTTATATTCATTAGGGGTAGCAACAAACAGAGATGCATATATCTATAACTTCTCACGCGATACTTGCGCGGAGAACGCACAGCAAATGACACAGGATTATCTCACTGCACTTTCCGAATTCTCGGAGAATCACAACTTTACGATGGACGAAGTTGTATTCCGAAATTCTTCATATGTTAAGTGGAATCGCGAACTCAAAAACAATCTTAAGCGGAATAAAGAGACTGAATTCATGGTGGACTATATCCGAAAAGTAGCTTACAGACCGTTTATTGCCACAAATTGCTATACTGACTATACCTTTATAACAGTCAAAGGGCTGGTGGACAGGATTTTCCCAGATGCTTCAAGTGAAAACCGTGTTATCTGTGTCCCCGGTAAAGGATTGAAAAATCCTTTTTCAACACTGATAACTGATACGATAACTGACCTTAACTTTTGCGAAGCTGGTGCACGATGTTTCCCTCGGTATTCATATCCGCAGCCTGCAAACGCTGCTCAAATCACGAGTGAGGAGACACCGGAGCGTATTGACAACATTTCAGACACGGCGTTGCGTGATTTCCGGGAACATTACGGCGATGACGCTATCACTAAAGATGACATCTTTGATTACGTCTACGGTATTCTACACGCCCCGAGTTACCGAGAAGCGTTCGCAAATGATTTGTCGAAGATGATACCGCGTATCCCTTATGCACCGGATTTCCGCGCCTTCGCGGAGGCGGGGGCAGCCCTCGCAACGCTTCATCTTAATTATGAGACGTGCGCGCAGTATCCAGATATTGAAGTCGAGCCTCTCAATCGAGAATTATTTTGGGAAGAGAAACCGGAGCATTTTCTGCTTGGGACGCGGGCGATGCGGTTCGCTGATGCGGAGAAAACAGTGCTTATCCTCAATGAGCATGTGCAGTTGTCGGGTATCCCGGAGGAAGCCCATCGGTATGTGGTTAATGGTCGGACTCCGCTGGCGTGGTTTATTGATCGCTACAAGATCAAGCAGGATCGTGAGAGCGGGATTATTAACGATCCGAATGGGTGGTTCGAGAATCCTCGAGATCTGGTTACGGCGGTTGCGCGGATTGTTTATGTGAGTGTTGAGTCTGCTCGGATTGTTGAGGGGTTGCCTGCTGAGGTGGTTTCGGAAATCGAGTAGTTTTTGTCACTTTTCTTTGCAAAAGGATCAAAAATGTGTTAAAATTAAAAGTATGAATATCGGCGAAAAAGTAAAACGCCGGTAAAACACAGATAGTGGCAGCCGTTTGCTTACAAAAGAACGTGTTAAGCGGGCGGTGACTGCTTTCGCTCAATTCGTGGTTACCAGCATACTAAGGACGTGTTTTCAAGTTGCTGTGTTTGGTTGTGACAGTTTTGGTGAATTCTTAGACTTGATTCTTGTTAGTTTTTTGATAGGGGCACTGATTGAAATAGTAGTGGCATTCATTAAAAAAGGAGCAAAAATTATGGATAATAAATTCGGAAACAGACAAAAACCGAAAGTGAATAACAAAATGCACGATAAAGCGAAAGTCGGTATTGCGTGGGCGAGTTAGAATACCCACAGGATGGAAATAGGGGGTGAATTTGGAGATCCCCTATAGTTTTTATAGCAATCTGTTCTTAATCTTACCGATACAAACCCTCGGAATACTTACCTATCTTTGACCTTGTCTATGCATCGCAATTCCATAATCTAACAAAACTAAGGAAAAAAGAAAAATGCCAAAAAATAAAGTTGGCACTTGTGCCCTCTGCAATACAAAGAACATTACGCTAACAAAGGAACACATCTTTCCAGGTGCAAAACGAAACCGCTGCAATAATTTACCATTCGAGGCTAAATTATTTGAAGATACAATCAGCACACCGATAGCAGAAGGTCAGTCAACTATGAACTTTGCAGAACTAAAGAAAAAAGGGCTGGTTAGGCACAAACAAGGCGGGCAAAGTATACATAGTTTATGTGAAAAATGTAATAACAATACAGGATCTTGGTACGGGAATGCTTATATAGATTGGAAAAAGCAATGGGATCAAATAAAAAAATCTCATTTGGATCAAAATCCCAAAAGCCTTGAAGAAAAAATTACATTTAATCCGCTAAGACTGTTAAAGCAAATTGTAAGTTGTTTTATATCCGTAGATTATCTAAATCACAATGGTAACCCTTCAATAGAAGACAACCTCCGAAATATGCAGCCTGAACTCTTTGATTTCGTGTTAAATCCACAAAAGAGATGTAATTTCAATAACTTGCGGATCTTTGTACATTTACTTCCTGAAAATCGTGGTCAAGGTCACTACACAGCACACATTATAGCTTATGACTCAGTTCGGGGAAAAGATCTCTATCCATATACCTTGAGTCTCATTGATGGTTACATACAATACTCCTTATACCCAATTAACTTGATTAGAAGTCTTTTGATCAAGCCAGCATTGCAAGGCACAGGGACCTCGCGCTACAAATGGGGTTAATTGGGTATTACTATTTGATACCAACAGCCCGTACGAACCAAAGCATTTCGGCAGGCAAATACTGGATATTTCCAAATACGGCATATATCCAGATCGCGAAACAACAAAAAATTTAAAATTAGAAGAAATAGAGTGGATTTTCAAAATCCAAGCACCACCGAAAACAAAGCAAACTCAATTATAGACGAAGATCCCACCAGCAGTTAGGAAAGAAGCAAAGAAGATTCATCATGTTTACACATCCATATTCCATTTACATTAACAAACGCCCTATACGGATTGCATTTCTTGTCGATTCATCACTGGATAGTATAGAAACGGTCGATCAAATTATAGGCTACAATCGCGGTCTGTGGGGTGGGAGGTACAATCCAATTATCTTAACTGATGGTCGTACTATTGAAGATAATTGGTGGAAATTTCTGCGCGATGTTGATCCTGATGTTATCAAACCTTTAGTACCTCTGAGTACCCAGCTCATAGAAAATTTTGAAAAATTTCTGTCTCCACTGACGATTGAAGAGTTTCGGGAAAATGAGCAGTCAAATTTAGGAATACGAGTAAACACACGCATTACTCCGGCAGGAATTGACACCAATTCACAGAACATCTACAAAGACTTACTATTATTAGGAGAGCCGGTACTTGGAACGTTCAATGTAGACGAGATGGACGACAACATTGGAATACTTTTTGCGCGCCGCAATTTCGGAATATCTACGAGCGCAGGATGGCATGGAAGTTGGGACGCTTTTAGCATTCCGTCATCACTTGAGGCAGCGTTATCGCGCGGAGAGGTGCCTCCAGAAGTTCATGAAGGGTTTCTTAACAAAGGAGGAATACCTCTCTCCAAAGAAGCGTTCAGTAAAAGATCAACACGACACCCTGAAAAGTGGGCAATAATAGATAAAGAGAATAACCGGATACACTACGTGGAGCATAGGAACGGTAAATTATTCGTTTGCCCTCACAGGCAAAATTCCGATCCAACTCCTAATGAAATTGAAAAAAAAATATGTTTAGTTACCAATCGAGAAAATTTAGCAGAGGCTTTGTTGCAACTCTCTCAAACTCAAAATACAGTATATCGAGATCAAATCTGTGCTTTTCCTAACACAGAGAGAGAACTCAAAAAAGCATCGCTAGACTGGTTTGAGGTTATTGTAGGAGATACTTTACAAGATATTGTCCATTTTTGGAACAGGCCTTGGTTGCTAAGCAGATGGAAGCGAAAATTTATGAATCAGTTGTGGCTTCCCACAACCTTGGCAACCGACTCAATCATGGAAGATGCCCTATGCTCATGGATCGACAGAAATACATGGGGGGAAAATAGGAACCCTAAAACAGTTGATTTTGTCACGTTCAGTGCCGAAAATCGGGAACTTGAGAACATTGCTAGTAAATTCCAAAGAACACTAGGAGCATTTACTCACGCGAAGCACTACGCAGAGCCTCAAATCCCCAGCCTCGCTTCAGAACATTTATCATTCTTCTTAGGCGAAAATCCACTCTCTTCCAGAGACAGCAGCATTGAAACTCATAGAGCACAAGGGACTCAAAACATTCTTGAATTAACCGAACCCAACGGCCTCGCCCAACATGATTCAGATGGACATTGGATGGCAGACTTCTATATTGAGTTCACTCATGATAGGTATGGAAATAAAGACGATGTAATAAGGAGGATGGATGGGCACTTCCTACTTTGGATGTTTCCAAACCAAAATCATTTGACGTATTCCATGTTTAACAGATTTAGCAGAATCAAACGGGACGGCTTCCCTTCTGCCTTGATGAAAAGAGGAGAGAAGATTTTAAAACTAACACTTACGGAGTCAGAATCAGTAGTCAACTCTCTATTTTGTAATAATAATCGTCATGTATATGCTGATAGCGATCCACGCGTTCAAGTTACAACAACACCATACTATCACGACTTGTGCCAGTTAACTCTTTGTTATTTTCAATTTTACATATATCTGGATATTGTCTGGACAAATAGGAGTTTAATCCTTCTGCTGCTCCTGCATTGGAATATTCGTGTTCTAAAAAGGAATCAAAAAGCGAAAGTTTCCAAATTTGAACAGTAAATAAGATGAATATGTGAAACCAAAACATACTAACTGTTAACTAACACAAGGCGTTACTATCGTGTTAATGTATCCGACAAAGGGAAGTACTTACAAGGGATCCTGGAACTTTTCGGTAATTTAACCTTCGCATATTATACGCTCAGGAATCCATATTGGCGATCAATGTTTGACATCTTGTCTAAGAACACCAATGCTGAACAGAACACGCAAATATCTGTAGCCAACAAATTGAGAAAACTTATAAAGCGGTTTGGCCCGTTAACTTCTAATAATCAAGACGCAATTGAATCACTGGCAGCACAGGCTGTAAATCGCGCTAAAGATCTAACCTTAAAACAGAAAGAGTCTTCTTTAAAGAAATTTAAAAAAGAAGCTAAGGTATGGAGAGATAAGTATATTGAAGGCGTGAAATCGACAGATAGCTACTCTGAAAATGACCTAATAGGGCTACGCTTTAGCTCAGAAGATATAAAAAACTCTCTTTCACAATTAACAGAAAGAAATATTATTCAGATTGGGGTAAAACCACAATGTCCTAATTGCGGTATGAAAAACTGGTACCACGTAGATGATATTGGACAGCAATTAATTTGTCAAGGATGCAGGATACCTTTCCCTTTTTATCCGGAACCTACTTGGCAGTATAGGTTGAATAATCTCGTCCATGCTGCGTATACCCTACATGGAACCACACCTCTGATTTTGGTTTTGGGACAATTGCTTTATGAAAGCAGGGATTCTTTCCTCTATTCTCCGAATCTAAATCTATTCGCCGAACTGCAGGATAGTTCATCTGAAGACTTAGATTTAATTGCAGAAGTAGATATCGCATGCATTCAGGATGGCAAATTCATTATCGGAGAAGTCAAGCAGTCAATAAGTCTTTTCAATAAAAATGATTTTGATAAGACAGCTGAAATTGCCAAGCGGGTAAAGCCAGACACAGTTTTGTTTTCGTGTATAGATAAGCAACAACCAACTAGAAACATAGCTGCCCACATTGAAAGAATCAAAAAAGAACTATGCCCACTTGAAATTGGTGTAAGATGGTATGAATTGGAATTTTTGGATGGTACATACCACGTATAGCGGCTGTAGGTTTGGTAAAAATCGGTGACACCATTGTGATTTCTATAAATGGAGAAACAAAATGGGAACAGTCAAAATTGTATTTCCTAAGCATACACAAAAATGGAAAGAATTAAAAGCATCATCTCTTGAATCAGAGGGGGCTTGCATTCCGCCAACTATCAAAAACGACCCGATCCTTCTGCTCCTCTTTCTATGCGTTTATCCACACAGAGTGAATGCCGAAATTATGAGATGGTTGGATACACAGATACAACAGATTCCATGGCCATAAGTCCCATTCTCTTTCACGCAAAATACCCCTTACTATAAACCTTCTGAAATTCGCGCGTTTTTTCAGAGTAGCGTTTCGCCAAAAAACGCCTAAAATGCACGGATCACCTTGTATCTTGCGAGTTTTTCCCGTATGCATTTTTCAGGTTTTACTCTGAATACTCTGAAATTCGTGCGTTTTCTCACATACCAGTAATACCAAATTAACTTGATTAGAAGTCTTTTGATCAAGTCAGCATTGCGAGGCACAGGGACCTCGCGCTACAAATTGGGTTAATTTGGTATAAGTCGTATCCGCCAACACATTTCACCTGCCACTTTGAATTTGAGTCCCGGTATCCCATCCTACAAATCCTGATTCAGACCGAGAAAAACAACCGACCGCCGACACCTAAAAAATTAATTGCGAATAGATTGATTTCGTGATATACTATAAATGGTACTAAAGTTTGGACAATATTATAGATTTCATGCTGCCTTGTCAAAAGGCAGTGCGTTATCCTGTGGTGCCTGAGTCTGAATATTCTGTGAGTTTGTTTTTTCTTTGGAACTCGTAGAAAATCGGAGCCACCAGATTTGTGCTTGAAGATAAGCGACACGAAGGCCTTGCGTGAGTTTCTTGGGTTTATACCAATGAATGCCGAGCTGCTCAGAGACTTCCTCAACACTGAGTTGTTTCTCTGTCATTTCTGGCATAGAAAAGATCAACTTCGTTAGAGACGCTGCGACGAAACTCAGTTGGAGAAAACGATTGATGCTTTTGCGAGATTTCACCTGATAGCCGCTGAAGCCGAAGTGTTGTTTTGCGTCTCGAAATGCGGTCTCTATCTGCCACCTTTGGCGATAGTATTCAACGATCTTCGGTATCTCAAGCGTCAAATCGGTTGTAAAGACAGAAAAATACCGATACGGTTTTGAAGGTTTAGGTTTTGTTCGTATAACAACGAGACGAACATCTGCGGGACACATTTTCGTCCGGACGATCTGTGAAGCCACCTGATAGTCTTTGCCCATTATGGAGACGACTTTATACCGCAAACGTCTGATGTTTAGACGGTCTCCGTATTTCTTGGGGCGTCCGGGGCCGGGACGTTTTCGACGTTTAGGTATACGATAGAAGACCGCATTCGACTTCGCACGACACAAGATATGGTGTTTGAGTGCCAAAAGCGTCTGAAAGACTTTTCGGCGGGCGAACCCTCTATCAAAGATGACGAGTCCCCGAGGGAGCCTTGAAAAGATACGTTTCAATACCGCATCGCCTTTGTCTCGAAGTTTCTCCGGCACGACGAGTCTGACCCAAACCGGAAACAGGATCCATTGTTTCGCAGTTTCGCAAAGCAGCCCCAAGGCAGCAAACTCATGTCCGAAGTGAAACTTTGATTGATTCACACGACCCTTTTGATACTTGAAGTTGCGGAAGAAATGCAGTCCAAATTGTTTCTTGCCTGTTTTTAGGGCACTCGTGAGATCGTAAACATAAACCCAATAGGGAAACACCTCTTGTATCTTTTCAACAAGCCGTGCAGCAACAGCATCAACATCCCACTCCCCTCGCGAGAGAAACTTCGGAAAAGACCAATACTTCGTCTCCGAGAAACTCGATTGATAAAGACGGGTGAGGGTGCCACCGTGTGTATTGGCAATAAAGCCGCAGATCATCGCTTGGAAAAGTGCGAAGTTTTGTTGGTTGAATAAAGGACGAAAATACGATAGAATATCTTCTAAGCAGAAAAGGAGGTTCATTTTACTTACCTTTCAAAAGTGTGGTTATTTCTGAAAGGATACCTACTTTTCTGCTTTTTGTCATCTTAATTCATAAAATTGTCCAAACTTTAGTAAATGGTAGTAGACTACCATATACCATTGAAGAAGGAGTGAGGAATATGGGCGGAATAGGCGGAATAGAAATCTTTATAATCCTTGTGGTTGCGCTCGTCATTTTCGGACCCCAAAAATTACCGGAAATGGGGCGTTCGCTCGGGAAAGCTATCCGGGAATTTAAAAGTGCCGGCACCGAGATCCAAGATGAACTCACAAAGGCAGCCGATGAAATTGACAAGGAAACGGAACCGAATATCAAACCCCCGAAAGCCTCTTAGGCAATAAGGACCTCGCGAGCAGTACGCACTATGGAATCTAAGGAATCTAAAGAAGTAGCAATGACCTTCTGGGAGCATCTGGAGGAACTCCGGCGGCGCATTATCATCGCGGCAATCGCCATCACTACTTTTACGGTGTTGTGTCTATCCTTTAGCAAACCGATTGAGAAGGTTATTATGTTCCCGTTGCGGACATCTATGAACACACTGATTGCGAATGCTATTGATGCTACAGTCGGTGGTGATGGCTCAATATTCGGGTTTCTCGCAGTCGCTTTGCGTGCTGGAACTTCCAGCATCAACGCCGAACTCATGAAAGTCGGACCCTTAGAAGGTATCATGGCGTTCCTGAAATTGGGGATTACTGCCGGTATTTTGCTCGCATTGCCGATAATCATTTATCAGGTCTGGGCATTCGTTTTTCCGGCGTTGAATCGTGAGGAACAGCGATTCGCTGTGCCGCTTTTTCTTATCATCGTCGCATTTTTCACCATCGGTGCTGTTTTCGCCTACTTTATTGTTGTACCGGTAGTCCTACAGTTCTCCGCACAACTGTTTCCAGAGATAGAGAATAGATGGGACTTGGAAAATTATATAAACCTTGTAACAAAGTTAATCTTAGGATTCGGGATCGCTTTTGAGTTACCGATAGTGATGGCGTTTCTGTCCCGTATCGGTGTGATTAACGCAAGCGGCTTTCGTGAAAAGCAAAGCTATGCTTTATTGGGTATTTGTGTGATCTCGGCTCTGCTGACACCTGCAGATCCATGGTCGATGCTGTTGATGGCAATACCGCTCTTCATTTTGTATCAACTCGGCATTTTTTTCGCCTACCTCGTCGAAAAGGAGCAGGAAGTATATGGCTAACGAGTCTTTGAGGCAACAACTCGCGCTGCTTTACCAATTACAAAAACGCGACTTGGAATTATTGTCAATCCAACAAAAACTTCAAACCATCCCACGCCAGATCGAACAATTAGAGGCAGCCGTTGCCAAATATGAAGAGGACATCGCAGCAAAATCAGGAGAATTCGCGGAAGCAGAAAAAGCGCAGCGCGCCAGAAACGCTGAAATTGAAATGAACGCTGGGCAACGCGAAAAATATCAAACCGAACAGCGGACTGTCACATCTAACGAAGCCTATAATGCCCTCGAACGCCAGATTGAATTCTTAGATGAGCAAGACAATGAGGCGGAAGACGCTATCCTAATCCTCATGGAGGAGAGCGATCGGTTCAAAAAAGAGTTGGAGGAACTGGAAGTTGAGGTAAACCGAGAAAAGGAAAAAACCGCTACCGAAACAGAACAACTCCGGCAGGAACTGCGTGCATTAGGAACAGAGCGAGAGGAAAATTTAAAACAGCGGAAGGCGTTTCTCCCCAAGATTGACAAGGTACGCAGAGATGAATATCACCGATGGATAAAAGCACAATTGGCAAGCGAATCTGGTGCAGCACGAGTGAAAAACGGTTTTGTAGCCTTGGGCAAAAATGGGACTTGTGGCACCTGCCGCATCGCTATTCAGCCGCAGACGCTAAAGGAAGCACAGAAGTATGAGAAACCGGTTTACTGCTCAAATTGTAAACGGTTACTTTATGTCGAGCCTGTCACACCCGATGTGCCATTTCCATAGTGAACGAAATCCAGTTGCTGGCGAGGTGCCAAGCCACGCAAGCAGTAAAGAACAGGAGGCACCCACACGCGATGCCTTTTTTTGTCATTGATGAACAACCAGAAAAAAAGGTTTTTGACGGAGCCAGCATACGGACCCTTCACGGCGAAAAACTGATGATGTCCTTCGTTAATCTGAAACCTCATAGTGTTGTCGCTGAACATAGCCATCCGCACGAACAGATGGGAATGGTCCTTGAAGGGACATTTGAATTAACCATTGATGGAGAGTCCCAAACCCTTAAAAAGGGGGATGCTTACCTCATTCCTTCCAACGTAAAGCACAGTGCAAAAGCTTTTGATGAACCCGCCGTCGCACTTGACATCTTTAGTCCACCAAGAGAAGATTACAAATCGTGAAAATCTATCACCCAATTCAGGAACTCAAGGCAACAGGTATCGTCACCGCTGGTATGAGTCTACGCCGCGGTGGTGTCAGCCACAGCCCTTACTGCTCCCTGAATCTTGCTGAACATGTCGGTGATGATCCGAAAGCAGTTGCAGCTAACAGAGAAATTCTCTTCCAGCAGACCGGCTTAACGAATCTGCGCTACTGTCGTCAAGTTCACGGCACCGATGTTATTAATGTAGTTGACCAAGCACTGTCAACGCCTACACTACCGCCAGAAGCGGACGCACTTGTCACTGCGCAGCACGACGTAGCATTAGCCATTTTCACTGCCGATTGTGTCCCTATTTTCATATTAGATGTCGCAACGCCCGCGATCGGTATTGCCCACGCGGGGTGGCGGGGCACGCTCGCACGAATAGCAGTAAATACCCTCGCGCGAATGGAGACACTATTTGGAACAGTTACTGCAAACTGCCAAATCCATTTAGGTCCATCCATCCAAAAGTGTTGTTATACCGTCAGCGCAGATCTGCTCACCCAATTTACTGACCACTTCGGCAGCACGGTAGCCAGCGGCACAAACCTGAGCCTACAATCGGCTAACGTTAATCAATTGGTTGAAATAGGTTTACCCACCGCCGCCATTTCAGTATCCCCATTTTGTACTGCCTGTCGCACAGATCTTTTTTATTCGCATCGTGCTGAGGATGGACAAACCGGTAGAATGCTCTCATTTATCGGACTCAACATCGAAAACTAAAGACTTCTTCGCTGTAGGAGCGACCTCCCGATCGCGACCCGTTAGACGCTAACAGAACGCTTCAATTCTCCCGTGGCTTCGATTTTTCGCGCAAGACTACCTAAATGTAGGAGCGACCTCCCGGTCGCGACCCTGGGCTTCGCTGGCGAGGTTTGAAACCTCACCCACCGACATTGATAGCTGACAACTATTCCTCTGACGACTGACGGCTTCTGGAGTGCTAACGAAAAATTTGCATTCCTCGGAAAAATATGGTATTATTAAACATATAAATATCGCGAATTGGGCAACTGCAGTGCCAGCACTGCCCGCAGCCGTAACCTCACGACAATTTGTAGCGTTATTTTCCCTAAATGTTCCAGCTTGTTAGGTCCAATAATCTCTTAGGCTTGTTGTTAGACGACAATTTGGTAGATACCCAAGGAATCGTAAATGCGCACGCTCTTTGTAACGTTGTCAATTGTTATAGGTCTTATTGGGTTTGTTTTTATCGTACTCGGTGGTATCCATCCTAACAAGTATCAGAGGACTTTGGCGGAAAGCAAGAGCGCAGCCCAAGTCACGCAGATTTATACGGAGGCAACATATACGATAATAGTCGGTATCGGTATTATTAGTGCCGCTGTTTTAATCGCCGTTATTGGTATACTCCTTCATACAAACAAACCTTTAGATACAAATACGCAATCAACTGACAATCTTGAAGCCTAATGAACGTTTGTAATCGAACTAACTTTGGAATTGAAAAGAGATTCATAGGACCAAGCGAGGGTGTGTCAATTGAATTCGATTGCCGATAATCTTTTCAGCATCAACGAACGTATCGCCCGCGCGGCGGAACGGAGTAACCGCACACCGGATTCAATAGAACTTGTTGCTGTTACAAAAGGACGTTCAGTATCGGAGATGCAGGCGGTTCTCGCTGCAGGTGTTACAAACATCGGTGAAAATCGAGTTCAAGAAGCGCAGCAAAAGTACGCAGCAGTCAATTCTCTTGTAGATGTCGCCTGTTCTATATCTGCTGATAAAACGTGCCGTTGGCATCTTATCGGGCACCTACAGAGGAATAAGGTTAAAGCATCTCTGGAGATGTTTTCCATGATTCATTCGGTTGATAGTTTGCGACTTTTAGCAGAGATCGCGCGTCGATCTGAAGAGCGAGCACAACGGATAGATGTCCTCATTCAGGTAAACACGACTCGCGAGACCAGTAAATACGGCTTAGACTCGGAGAATTTGCTGGCATTTATGGCAGACGCGCAGACATATCCGACAGCAAATATTGTCGGTTTAATGACAATGGGGCAGTTGAGTCCTTCACCGGACGCAAATCGCCCTGCTTTTGCTTTACTGAGGTCACTGGCTGAAAAGGTAGAAACCGAACGATTCCCTGGGGTTACTATGCAATACCTCTCTATGGGAATGACAAACGACTTTGAGGTCGCTATAGAAGAGGGCGCGAATCTCGTTCGGATTGGTAGGGCAATCTTCGATCCTTCAGCGAATTTGTAAGTTTCCATACGCGCAGATGCCTCCAGCATTGGTGTCGTCAGGAGAAAAAAGTGGTAGAAGACCTTCGATTAGGTGTAATAGGCGTTGGAAAAATGGGCGGCATTGTCGTTCGAAGTATTGCTGACGTGGTGTTCCCCGCAAGACAGATTTGGGTCACCGACCTTGATAGCACCCTCGTCCAGCAGCTCTGTGATGAAAAAGGCACCAACGATGCAGGTAATATTGCTGGCTTGGTAGAAAAAGCAGATGCTATCTTCTGTGCAGTACCACCAGCAGCTGTCCCCAACATTCTACCACAAGTTACGCACAATTTATCAGCACCACAATGGCTCATAAGCATTGCAGCAGGTGTTACGACCACAACACTTGAATCTTACTTTGACACTGCACCACCCATTGTTCGGGTGATGCCAAACATCTCGGCAGCAGTCGGGGCTGCAATATCAGTACTAACACCCGGTACTGTAGCGAATGAGACACATCTTGAAATCGCACAGGAAATTTTCAACGCCTGCGGCACCTCTCTAATTATGGATGAACGTCATCTTGATGCTGTCACAGGCGTGAGTGGCAGCGGACCAGCTTATGTCGCCCTCTTCGTAGAAGCACTCGCTGATGCAGCGGTACATGTCGGTATATCTCGGGCGGATGCCCAGAAACTCGCAACCCATACCGTGTTAGGTGCTGCTACTATGTTAGCCGAAACGCAAGAGCATCCAGCGGTACTCAAGAATCGTGTTACGACACCTGGCGGAACAACTGCTGCTGGACTTCACGCATTAGAATGCGGTGGCTTACGAGCAACGCTCACAGAAGCCATTCTTGCTGCGACGGAACGAGCGAAAGAACTCGGCAACGCATAATATAATTGGGGCGCATAACAATAGAAACTATGCCTATACACAACACTGCTCGGTTCATCGCTCAACTGCTTGAGATTTACACATTAATAGTTTTTGCAAACGCCCTACTTTCTTGGTTCGCTTTTGGTACGAAAAATACAGTCGTCAAGCAAATCTATTGGTGGACAAGTCGCATCGTCAATCCAGTTTTAAAACCGATTCGTAACGCGCTTGAGCCAGTGTCTCGGAACTTTGGTATTGATATTTCACCTTTTATACTCATTATTCTGTTGCAGATTCTGGTACGGATGCTCCGGTGATAAGTGAATGGATATGCCGACCCGCTTGATGCGGCAAAACTGAGAGTCGACTTGCACGAAAAGCATAACCTCGTCTAACTGACAAGTGGTTCAAAGACAACAATACGAAAATATGAAAAAACGAAGTTCCCCTGCAAAAAACACAACGCGTAAACGGGGTAAAACCACGAAACCACAAGAGAAGTTCCAATTGGCAGACAGGCCCAGCGAAAAAGCTATCCTGGATGTTTGGGCAAACGCCAATGTTTTCCCCCTCGCGAATAAAAAAGCGAATACTGTAGCGCGCACCGCACCGAATGTAAGTCCGGCGCAGCCCCACCACACCTCTCAAGTTGAAACTTACGTCCTGAGGGAAACCCCTACTTCTTTTCATGCGCTCACACTTGACACGCTTTGTAGAAAAATTTGCCAAGATGTCTTCCTCAAAGCATCGTTGATGCAGGGACATCAAATTACATACGTACCCACATGGGAAACCTATCCGCTTTGGATTGAGGAGCGCATCATCGCGGAGGCAAAATCTAAATCTCCGATCAAACTATCTGTCCTTCGCAAGCGATGTCGCGCACGACACAAGCAGGAGTTAGAAGTCCAAAAACAGAAGTTCTATCAACTCGGTATCTTCGCGGATTGGGATGCTGCACAGAAAACCCTCGAATCACGGCAGGAAGCAAGGCTCATCGCTCTCATAAGCCGACTACGGGATTCCGATTACCTGCACGACCTACCACAACTGAGCCCATGGTGTCCCAAATGCACAGCCCCAATCAATGAAGCGAATCTCCTACAAGAATCTACACACGCCTTGAACGGTTACGTGAAGTTTCCTTTCAATTACGGATTGGAGGAATTCGGCATTCATGTCTCTTTTTGCATCCGAATACTACATCTCTGGGAGATAGCCGGTACCGTCGAACTCGGGATTACTGAGGAGACTACCTATCTGCTCACTAAATATGGAGAGGAATATCTCCTTTTTGCAGAGCCACAGTTTGAATATTTTTGTAAACATCTTACAAACGGGCAGCCTGAACCGAAACCTTTTAAGGAAATCAAAGCGGCTGAACTCGCGCAATACACTGTGGCACATCCGCTCTTTCCATCGAAGGAGTTGAAGATTACGCGCATCCCTGAAACGCTGATTGCAGAAACTCCTAACGAATCAACGTCTTTCTTAAAATCCGGCGTTATACCTCTAAATCCGGCGCATCATCAATCCAGTTACGATATCGCACAAGCCTTAAATATAAATGCAGCACCTATTTTCGATGAAACGGGAAGGTTCACTGAAGAAGCCGGGCAATTGTGTGGTTTATACCTGTTTGATGCAGAAAAGTTTATTGTCCCGCAATTGGAAAAGTACGGGTACCTCCTAAAAACGCATAACGACGAGATACACGAACCGCACTGCCCCCGCTGTAAGGAATTAGCCGTTTTCCGACCATGTTCAAAATGGGTATTCTCCATTTCCAAAAACTACGCTACCAGTCAACTTCTCAGTGCTCAGGAATATTGGGATAATTATGGCGATACCCAGCATAAACATATTAGCGAGGTACGGGATATCGTCCTTAATTTCGGAGAATTGCAAGTTTCGACGCAACGCCAGTGGGGTATGCCACTGCCAATCCTGCTCTGCGACCAGTGTGATGAACCTCTCACTGATAAAAATGCGCTCAATGCAATCCGTAATTCTATCCAGCGCAGCTTTGAATTTTGGTTCGGATTAAGCATTGAAGAACTTTTGCCTACAGATACCCGCTGTTTAAACTGTAATTCAAGCGATTTTCGCAAAGAGGCGACCCTCATTGATAGTTATTTTGCCAATCTGCTTCAAATTATTGACAACTCTGACTTCAAGAAACCACTTGGTGACCACACCAGTGTTATGTTTGTACCACAAACCAGTGTCGGCGATTCTCAATGGACAAAATGGTTAGCTGAAATTAGCGTCATTTCCGCTGCCCTTAGTAGGAGTCGTCCAATTAAAGAAAGTCAACCCTTTAAGCAACTAAAACTTAAGACACTACCGGAAATTGATGGTAAAATTCAGATTGAAGATGCATTTCTTAACAAATATCCAGCTGACGTGGTCCGCCTCGTCGCAATATCGCCAAGTGTTGAAGCAAAACAGATAAACTACAAACAACTTGAGAAACTCGCGGAAGGGTATCTCGGACAATATCAGCAGATGCAGGCACTATTCGATGATATAAGTGAGCACCTCTACCCGTTTCTAATTGATTCCCAAAAAGCAAGCGAAACAGAACAGAAGGATACAGCTGCGGAAGTCTATAAAGATGAGCAGCATTTCACCGCCGCCAACGGACACGATGTTGAGACAGATGTTGAGACAGGTGTCGCCTGCGCACCTACGCATACGAATCTTGAAGTACCAAGAGATACCACTACTGCTGGTAAAACGCTTCCTATGGATTCGCTGGCAATAACCGTTACCGCGCAACTGCTGCAGGAGGTGCAACATGCTTACCAAGCCGAGAATTTCCATGAAATGTGGGCACTGTTAACTAATTTCTGTCAGGACGATCTTCGCTTTTATAGCCGCACAATGGAATCCCGTCCTACTACAACCCTACGTGCAGCACAAAGTATGCTTTCAGAAATAACGACTCTACTTCTACAACGATTCGCACCCTTGACTCCTTTTTTAGCGGAACATTTCTATCGGCTCATTTCTGTAGAGGGCATAACCAGTGACCATAGTATTTTTCAAGGAAACTGGCACTCGCGCTCGCCTCTGATTGGACAAAGTTTGCAGCCTTCCGATGTAAAAAAAGACGAGGCAAAAGCAGAATGGGAGGAGGTCAAGAGGGCATACGATGCAAAATCCTAAGAAAAATGCATGGCAAAATGTTATGCTTTTGATTTACGTAGCGGTTCCGGTGTTGATACTTGATTGGGGCACCAAGTGGTTGGTGCAGAATCATATCACTCAGGGAACAGAGGTAATTCCGGTTATCTCCGGGTTTTTCAACCTTCGGCACGATAGGAATACTGGGGCGGCTTTCGGGGTACTCGCCGGGCATAGGCTCTTGCTTATTCTCATTACCATTGTCGCTTTGATTTTCATTTTTACCTATTATCTCCGATTCAGGGAGAGCCGTTGGATGCAAGTCTCGTTGGGTTTTTTACTCGGCGGTGCTGTTGGGAATTTCATTGACCGACTCTATTTAGGTGAAGTTATTGATTTTCTTCAGTTCGGTATAGCCAGCGAAGGTCTCTTTTGGCCCACCTTTAACATTGCTGATATTTCTGTCTGTATCGGCGCAGGTATGCTGATTGTTTACCTGTTCCGAAACCGTAATCAAGACCAGCAGGCTTGACTTGCTCCCGTGCTTTCTAATACCAAATTAACCCTATTTGTAGCGCGAGGTCCCTGTGCCTCGCAATGCTGACTTGATCAAAAGACTTCTAATCAAGTTAATTTGGTATAAATCCACAGATTGGGGGTGTTAATATGAAAACTCAACGCTGTCCTTTATCCAAGGAGGTAGTCCATGTACAAGTTTGGCACCCAATTATTTCTCATTAGCGTAGCGTTTCTTTTTTTTATACAACCGCACGCAAAAGCACAGTTTCAGGCGGAACCTCCAGCACAGGAAGACCCTGCCGACTACAGCGAAACTGCATTGCGTCGATTTGAGATTGTCACGTTGAGCTCCCTACCATTCACCGCTATTCACAGTTATATCGTCGTTAGAGGGGTAAAAATGTATCGTGCGAATATATTCGCACCTGAATTGACACCGAGAGACTATCGCATGGTTGGGATCGGTGCCGTTTCGTTGTCTCTCTTTATTGGCGTGTGGGATTGGTTACATACGCGCAATGTTGATCGATCGGCACCACGTGTGCCAGAACCCGAAGTGCCACCGATTGAAGAAGAAGTTCCCGTTGAAGGGACTATCGCTCGTCTGTCCAAAACGGATCCACATATAGCAAGATATAGAAATATTTCTCGACAAGACGCAGTAAACAACAGACTGAATAGATGGGCAAATGATCCTGCCGTCGGTTTTGCCATACCTCTTGTTCAAATTCGTTTCTGAGTTATTGATTTAAAATGCGTATTCTTTTTATGGGGACCAGTGAGTTTGCTGTGCCAGCACTCAGAGAACTGGTCACCCACAAATTTAAACTCATTGGCGTTGTCACACAACCCGACCGCCCAAGTGGGCGCGGGAAACGTCTCAATCCACCACCTGTTAAAATCGTCGCGACAGAACACAATTTACCGGTTTACCAACCTGAGAAGGTGAGGAAACCGGATTTCATGCGCGTCCTTGAACGCCTCGCGCCAGACGTAATTGTTGTTGCCGCATTCGGTCAACTGCTGCCGCAGACCGTTTTGGATATTCCACCGTGTGGGACGATCAATTTGCACCCCTCACTGCTCCCGAAGTACCGAGGTGCAGCACCTATTCAATGGGCATTAATTAACGGCGAAACCGAAACAGGCGTGACGCTTATGTTATTGGATGCCGGTGAGGATACAGGCGATATTATTTCTACAAGCTGTATCCCGATCCGAAATGAGGATAACGCTTTCACATTAGCGGAACAGTTGGCACAACTTGGTGCAAACCAACTCGTCCGACTCTTGTCTGAGATGCCAGAGGGAGCACCGCCACCGGCGACTCCTCAGAATAATGCCGAAGCAACGCACGCACCACGTCTGACAAAAGAGATCGGACACATTGACTGGAATCAACCCGCGACAACCATTCATAATCTCGTTAGAGGCACAGCGATCTGGCCCGGCGCGTATACCTTCTTTCGGAACAATCTCCGATTGAAGATTGTCAGTTGTCAACCGCTTTCGCAAACCCCCGATGCTCCTTCAGGGACACTCAAAATAGTTGAAAAACGGAAATTGCTCGTTGCGACAACAGACGGGATGCTCCAACTACTGAAAATTCAGCCAGCAACCAAGAAAGTTATGGAAGCGTCCGATTTTATCAACGGCTACCAATTACAGACAGACGAACAACTTTTGACAGCAACATAACTATGAATAGCCTTAATAATACCCTATTTGCCGTCGTCAAGTTTTCACTCTACCTCTTAATTCTATTCGGTATAATCGGTGTACTAATCATTTTCGTGGTTATTCCGAAATGGGTTCGGACAGAAGAAGTGCTTGTGCCAAACATTACTGGCAAGACCTACTACGAAGCTGTCCGTATCCTTGATAACGAAGGTCTTCGGCCCGCGAAAGAGATTCGCGAGGCGAGTAGTGATGCGCCAAAAGGCGAAATCGTCGCCCAAGATCCAGTGGCGAACTTTAGAATCAAGTCCTATCAACCTGTTACAATCACGGTCAGCATAGGTGCAGAGTTGGCACCTGTCCCCTCTGTCATCGGTAAATCAAAGGATGCCGCTTTTGAAACGCTGACAACTGCAGGCTTTCGTCGAAATCGGGTCGCGGAAGTTCATTCTGAAGCTTACCTACAAGATACTGTCATAGCGCAAACCCCACCAGAGGGCGGTGGTCAACGGCGCGGAAGTTCTATTAACCTCTTAGTGAGCCTAGGTCCCACACCACAATCCATGCAACTCCCGAATTTCCAAGGTCAAACTGCTACGGATGCACTTGTTGCCTTAGAGGCAGCCGGACTAAATGTTGAGACCGAATATAGTTCGCACCCCAAAATCCCTGAAGGCGCAATTATTGCCCACAAACCCGCAGACGGCGTGATAGTAAAAACCGGAGATCTGATCCTCCTCGAAATTAGCGGGCAAGAATCACCTGAAAACATCGGTAGATTGCTACCTTTCGAGCATTCTGTCAGCGAAGAGGGAACGCTGTCGCACCACGTCAAGATTGTTATCATTGATGACTCAGGCCAACGTGTTGTAATTGATCAACGTTACGCACCGGGTGAATTGATTGACCTTGAACGAAAAGGGGTTCGAGTCTTCGGAAAAACGCGGGTGATTGTCTATGAAAATGGCGAAAAACTACCTGAAACAGTTTATAAATAACAGGACTTACGCAATTTACGTTTGTCTCGACTATGTTCCGCAGGGGTCCCCGTGCCCTGCGTGCGTTCATGTCTGGATGGGCACGAAAGCCGAAGCCATCCATCCCAACAGTGTTTTGATGCGTAAGTCCTAAATAAGATAAAATAAAACCGGAGGAACATACAAATTCATACGCCTAAGATTGCTCCCTCATTGCTCGCTGCGGACTTCAGCCGCCTTGGTGAAGAGGTCAAACGGGTAGTTGATGCTGGCGCGGATATGCTTCATTTCGATATAATGGACGGCGAGTTTGTACCAAACTTTGGTATCAGTCCACCATTCATTGCCGCTGTTCGTCAAATAACCCAACTTCCGTTTGATGTCCACATTATGGTGATGCACCCACTCCGGTATATCAACGCACTTGCTACAGCTGGCGCAGATTTCATCACATTTCATATCGAAAGTGCTGATGCACCTAACGAAGTAATTTCAGCAATCAAAGCGCATGGGCTTAAACCCGGTTTGGCATTTTCACCGAAAACGCCGACCTCTGCAGTCACGCCCTATCTTTCAGACATTGATTTAGTCTTACCGATGAGTGTTGAACCCGGTTTCGGAGGGCAAGCCTTTCAACGAGGGACGCTCGCGAAAATAGCAGAATTGCAACAAATAACTCCAACATTAGAGAGACCACTTGACATCTCGGTTGATGGTGGTGTGACCACGGAGATCGCGCCCCTCGCAATTCATCAAGGGGCAACGATTCTCGTCGCAGGCACCGCTATCTTTCGCAATCAGCAGCCAGCGGCGATCATTGAAAAGCTTCGCACAGGTGTAACCTAAGATGTCGCTTGAGAGATGCACACCTTCTATGTTCCTTCTCCTCAGATTCACACCGATACTGCTACAATTACCGGCTCGGAGCAACACCATCTCCGCAATGTCCTTCGTCTAACATCCGGGGCAACCATCAGAATTATTGATGGGCAGGGTAATGTCTATACCGCAGAAGTGCTTGATACAGGCACAAATCGGGAACCAAGCGAAGCCCGGATTCTCAGCCATGAATCTCATGCAAGAGTGCTGCCTTCACTTACGCTATTCCAAGGACTTCCCAAGAATGATAAAATGGAGTTGATTCTCCAGAAAACAACTGAAATCGGTGTCACACAGATTGTGCCAATACACGCAGAGCACGCTTTACAAAAACCGAGCCAAAACCGGTATGAACGATGGCTCCGTGTTATTATCTCTGCCACAAAGCAGTGTAAACGCACGTGGTTACCTGAACTCTGTGATCCACAGACATTTGAGGCATCTCTCACACAACTCGACAAATTTTCACTTCGCCTAATTCTCAACCCACATCTTGCACAGGAGCCGCGTCCACAGCATATTAAGACAGTTTTGGCGGAGGTTTCACAACCGATATCTATCGCACTCTTTGTCGGACCCGAAGGTGGTTTCTCTGATCGAGAAGTCACTACCGCGATCGAAAGTGGATGCATCCCTGTCACACTCGGCATGAACATCTTACGAACGGAAACCGCCGCGATTGTAGCAGTTGCTGTCACCGCCTATGAATACCAACTGTAGAAATAATCTCCGCTCGCAACACATTGCTATCCAACTACTTTGCGAAACTTTCTTTGCTGACAATTGATAACTGAATACCATTCCTCTGATAACTGGAAACTATATATGGCTTACGCAGCAAGCATCTGTTCGCCGAGGTCCCCGTGCCTCGGCGACCTCTATTCTCACGGTTTCGCTTGCAGCATCCGAAGCGTCCGCTTTCTTCCCAAATCGCGTTTGCGTAAGTCCTACTATATTTAGTACTCAGTACTGAAGTTTGGACAATTTATCTCACGTTTGAGTTGAGTCTTCAAAGGTCAGTGTATTTTTCGATGAGTTTTGTCCACTCATGGAACTGGGAAAAACGCGACCCCAACTCAGTCGGTTTCAATCCCGTACCGGTGGCATCTGCGTAGAAACTCCTTGCTCCAGCGGAGCAACATATCTATAGAAAAAGGTCTCAACACCTCCCGCACTCCAGCGGAGTGCTATGTCTGAAAATTGTCCAAAGCGTAGTACTCAGTAAAAAAGAAGTATGATTCACCACAGCACCTCATAACTGAAAGTAGTTTTCAGTACTCAGTAAAAGAGAAGTATGATTTACCGCAGCACCTCATAACTGAAAACTGAAAACTGAAAACTGAAAACTATTCCTCTGACAACTGAAAACTGAAAACTTCTAAAATATTTATTGACAAACTTCCACGCTTTTTGTAAAATGCCTGACTATGGATGCAAAAAAATTGACCAAAACCCTCATCGGGTATAATACGGTAAGTCCGCTCAGCAACGTTGAAGTCATGGATTTTCTGACTGAAACCTTGGAAGCCATTGATTGTGAGGTGGAACGGGTTGAATATAGAGATCCAGCGGGTGTGCTGAAGGTAAATCTCATCGGACGCAAAGGGCCTGATACAGGCAAACGTGGGTTGGCACTCCTCGGACACATAGATACTGTTCCTGCTATCGGCTGGTCGATGGATCCGTTTGAAGCACGGATTGCTGATGGGAAGATGTACGGTAGAGGCAGTTGTGATATGAAGGGCAGCGTCGCTTGTATGATTGAGGCTGCATCGCGCTATGCAACGTCAAATTTGGGGGCACCACTCTATGTCGTCATCACAGCTGATGAAGAGGTAGGATACTTCGGCGCGAGGGCTGTCGCGGAGAAATCCGAGATGTTTAAGAAGCACGGTTTTCCGCAATACGGCGTAGTCGGTGAACCGACAGAACTACACGCCGTGTATGCTCACAAAGGGGCTGTCCGATTTACCGTCACGGCACACGGGCGCGCTGCACACAGTAGTACAGGCGCAGGGGACAACGCGAACCTCAAGTTGATTCCTTTTCTTGCAGAGATGCGAGATATTTACCACGAATTGACAAACGATACCCAGTACTTCAACGACGAATTCACACCACCTTTTACGGATTGGAACATCACTATCAGTGATGGTGAGTGCGCTGCAAATATCACCTCTCCGCTGAGCGTCTGCAGTATTAATTACCGTCCAATGCCCGGTGATGATTCACAGGTATGGATAGATCGCGCTCGCGATTCGGCTGAAAGGCATGGGCTGGTATTTCATCTCTATATTGACGCGCCGCCAGTGCGTACACCGCCTGATGCTGAGATCATCCAAGCAGCACTTAAAATTACCGGAGAGACAGAACCTACAACCGTTGCCTATAGCACCGATGCAGCTGTCTTTTCACAACACATGGAGACCGTTATCATCGGACCGGGGAGCATTCTACAGGCACATACCGTAGATGAGTGGATGGCGTTGGATCAGTTTCCACAAGGAGTCTCGATCTTTAGTCAGTTTGTGGAGCGGTTTTGTGTGGCTTAGGCGCATCAAAAAAAACAGCATCAGGTTTCACCCATTCCGTTTCACCATCTGCCCACACTTCGCGCTTCCAGATAGGGACAATCTGCTTGAGGCGGTCCATCGCATATTTACACGCTTCAAATCCGTCTTTACGATGCGGTGACGCGACTGCTACTGCCACACTCACCTCGCCAATCTCTAACTTCCCAACGCGATGAACCATCGCAACGCGATCAAGTCCCCATTTCTCCGAGATTTCCTGCGCAATTTCCGCCATCTTCTTCTCTGCCATTGGCGGATATGCTTCATATTCAAGGCATCTTACCACTCTGCCATCGGTGTTGTTCCGAACTGTACCGAAGAAAAGTACCACCGCGCCAGCATCCGGTCCCTCCACTGCTTCGCGCACTTCTGCACCTGTGATGACTTCGGTGGTTATCTTAAACATCGCAACCTCCCGTTACAGGCGGAATTAGGGCGACCTCATCTCCCTCTGTGAGTTCGGTATTTTCCGTGGCGTATTCCCAATTGACAGACATTTGCATCACTTCATAGAACTCAGCAATTTCGGGCCATTCTTCTTCAAGCCGTTTTAAAATCGTTTGGACGGTAGCACCTTCCGGAAGGTCCATCTCTTCTTCAGATCTATCCAGCATTTCGTGGCATACGGCAAAGTATTTAACTGTAACGTTCATAAGGCTTCCTCTTCAACAGAATTTTAGTGGTTAACAGCATCCTAACTGCCCTAAAAGTATAACACAAAATTGATTGTAAAGCAATCTTCATTAGAAAAGAGGCAGAACCATTCAGTTCGTCTTTAAAGTTGATTTTCCGCGCAAGACCTCTTCCCTGTAGGAGCGAACTCCCGGTCGCGACTTCACTGACTGCTAACGAAAACCAACAGCTGATGCTTGACAACCGACAACTGATAACTGAAAACTATTCCTCTGAAAACTAAAATTAAGTTGATTTTTATCGTAGATTCTGCTAAAATAACAAAAGCGTGTGAATGGCATTCACCTATTTTGGACGGAACGCAGGAGGTAAACTATGAAACCGAAAGCTATTTATTATTTCATCATCATGCTGCTCATCACCGGCATGATGGCTTGTGGCGCAGACGATGATGACACTAAACCAGCCAAGACAGAAACCCCAACCACTTCATCTTCGCAACCCACGGAACCAACAATTGTTGAAAGAAACATTGACTTTGACGCTGAAGAACTGGCAATTCGTGAGCTTTATGGGGTATACGCAACCGCACACGGCGACAAAGATGTTGATACGCTCGCAGACGTTTGGTTCAAAAGCGAAAAAGACAACGTTTTTACCGCCTGGACCTTCTGGGCTGGCACTTTTGAAAGAAATAACGGATGGAAGGCAGTAACGGCGGCGTGGGAGGGCATTTTCCGACTCCGCGGTGGCGATATGGCAGTTGACATTACCTACATCGCCATTGATAGCAGAGGTAAAGAAGCCATCTTACGCGGGGCGTATGATTGGGGCGGTCAGCGAGGCGATCTGATTTCCAGGCTCGAAAAAGATGGGAAGGACTGGAAAGTCCGTGCTATTGATTATACCGGAGGAAATAACGGGAAGCAGGTCAAAGAACTAATAGCACCTGCCCATACCTTCGGAGAAATTGCCGAAGAATAAGGTTAACAGCAAGTTTGCGCTTGCAAGCTGCGCAAGAAAATGGACAAACTCATCCTCAAAGGCATACGATTCCATGGCCACCACGGCGTTCCCGAAGCGGAGCGACAGGTTGGTGGCCATTATGAAGTCGATGCAACTCTACGGTGTGCGCTTGCCAATTCCGGCAATACCGACGCACTTGCAGACACAGTCAATTACGCCGAAGTTGTTTCACGCATCGTTGAGATCGGCACACAGCAGTCGTTCCAACTCATTGAAGCACTCGCTGAGAACATCGCCTCAGTCATTTTAGAGCAATTCGCGGTAGATGAGGTACATCTCACCGTCAAAAAGTTAAATCCTCCCATAGAGCAACCAATTGACTATTTCGCTGTTGAAATTTTCCGCAATGCATAAATTCTCTACTATCATCTGTTTCCTCTTGATAACAACCACTATTGCACATGCTGGTGGCGAAAAAGAGGCACTATTTCCCGATCTAACCTCTGGACTTCATCTCTACCGTTACAATTGGGATATCGAAACATGTGTGCTTTACGTCGCCGAGATGTCACGCAATGAACCGACACTACACTTTGAGGTCGCACTCGCAAACGCGCAAGTTTTAGGGAAAGAGACCGTCCGTTCTATGGCGAACCGTCGGAACCAGCGCGGTGATCGGCGTGTCCTTGTCGCAGTCAACGGCGGTTTCGGAGTCCTCGGAGATATGCGAGGCTATGGTGGCGTGTTAGAGAACTTACATATCCAAGACGGTGAACTGATCACACAACCGACGGATACCGAGGCATGCTTCGGTGTAACCGAGTCCGGCGAATTCTTAAGCTCCCCAGTGCAAATGGAAGCCAGCATTCAGATAGGCACGCACACACTGCCACTCGGATGCATCAATCAACGTAGGCTCGATGGGTGTCAGGTAACGCTTTACACGCCACGGCTCGGTGAATCTACACATACCAACCGCCGTCGAGGTATAGAGGCGATAATTAGTGGTATCACACTTCCACTAACACCTAATTACGTCCACCTCTATCGTGTAGAACAGGTTTCACGCGATGGAAACAACGTAATCCCCAGAGACGGGGCTATCCTCTGGATTAACGCACGGCTGAAAGACCCCAGTGTGTCTCAATTCAGTGCTGGCGCGAGCGGTACGCTCAAACTCACCCTCTCGCCGCCCGAATGGAATCAAGTCCAACATGCTATCGGCGGACGACTCCGACTCCTCAAGGACGGTAAGATAAATCAGACGCTTGTAGAGATGCACAACGCCGAAAAGCGGCATACACCGGGCAAACGAGCATCGGTGCTAAATCTAAGTCATGAACCCCGAACCGCGCTCGGATACAATGCGGATAAACTCTTTCTGGTAGTCGCCGATGGACGGCAACCGAAGTATAGCACCGGTCTAACGCTCTACGAACTCGCCAACATTCTCATCGAACTCGGCGCAACCGAAGCGATCAATCTTGATGGTGGCTCCTCCAGCACCTTTATCGCTAACGACACCCTCATCAACAAACCGTCCGGACAACAGGAACGGGATGTTTTGAATGCTGTCTTTATTACAGCAGATGTGCCGTAGTCCGCGGCTCTTCTGTAGGAGGGACCTCCCGGTCGTGATAAATTCTTCTGTAGGAGCGATCTCCTGGTCGCGATAAACAATCTCAGAGGCTTATTTTGATGATTTATTTTAGGGTAATTAACGGATTGGCGATATTTCTATCACTGCTATTTTGCCATGTTTTAGTTGTCAATGCAGCGAATACTCCAAAACTGCTGAAGGCAACCCCACTTTCCCAAACCGCGATTCAATTGCAATTTGATGGGCAATTGCAAGCAGAAACCGCGGAAGACTTAGCGACCTATCAAATTACACCGGATGTCCAACTCGAATACGCTTTACTGGATCAACGGTTGAATCGTGTTCTCTTACTGACCTCACCGTTAGAAATAGAAAAAACCTACCATCTCACGCTGCCAAATATTCAGACAGGGATAGTTGTTACCCTGCCACCCGTAAACGAGATAACCTTCGGCGCGGGCGACTCAGTTACCTTCTCCGGTGGTCTACAAGATACCACACTACATATCAATAAAGATCGGAAGACCCGAAACAACAACGCCGGTGCCGAACCGACTCTCTTATGTGATCCGACCGGAAGTGTATTTTTCGTCGCCTTTGACCTATTTGATGCGTTTGAAGATATGGGGATCCGAGAACCGACACAGGTCTTAGAAGCAACGATAACCCTGCATGTCCAGCAGTCTGAACCAGATGCTGCACAGACCGTACTTTTCCGCCGTGTCCTGCTCCCGTGGAAAGAAGGCAGAGGCACATCAACTCGCGCGGAAGACAACGAACTCACTTATAACAGTGCGTTGCATCGTAACCTACCGTGGAATAAACGACCCGCACAAGCCATGTTAGCAGGGATAGACGGCGATAACGAAAGCGATTACAACGGTTCCGAGGATGTCGCCCACCGCATTGATGGCACAAGCGAAATTCAAGGCGCAGGAAAACATTATACAATTAAAAGCGAACTCCTCACCGATGCTGTCCGATTTTGGGTAGCGAACCCCGATTACAACTACGGTTATCTTTTCGCCTTACAAGATGGCAACGTGCCAATCGTTTTCGCTTCAAAAGAAGCAACCGACGAAAGCCTCCGTCCAACCTTAACAATCCGCTACCAGACACAGTCCGAAGAGGAAACCACCGACCCGCGCTAAGGTTCCTAACTGCTGACTTATCGTATCAACTGAAAAATGGCGGCACTGCTTTTGAGTCCCGAATACCGCGTAGGTCCCGTGTAGACCTATGCATGATTTAGGAGCGTGAGGCAAGCACTAAATAGGTATGAAAATTTAGATAGTCAGGAAAACTCGAAATGTACTATAAGGAGGGATATGACAGAATTTTTTAATCTATTGGTTCCATGGTGGGGTCCTATCAATTGGATTACGGACAGCTTTATTTCTGCTATTGTCTTATATACTATAGTTTCGGGGGCTTGGTTTTGGGTGAAAATCGGCCGGCGACGCGGCTTAATTGACAGGTTAACCGAGGAAGCGAGTAAATACACCAGGCCCGCTCAACTGCAAATTAAGCAGCAATTGAAAGAAAAATTTCCTTCCAAAAACGAAATTGCTGAGGCATGGCAAGAGTTTGAGGATTCACTTATTAGCGATGACAATCGAGAGGTGATATACAAAACAGACGAGGCATCGCTTTTTTTTAGCGAAGACCGTTTGCTTGGGCAATATATAAACCTTCGGTTTTGGAATAGCGTGCCTGCCACATTGGTTGGATTGGGGATTCTTGGAACTTTTGTCGGACTGGTTTGGGGGTTGATACCATTTTCTGGGATTAACTTTGAGGAGACTAGCCAAATCCAGGAAGGAATTAAAAAACTACTATCGGGTGTATCAACTGCGTTTGTGACCTCTGTATGGGGAATGCTAACCTCCCTTTTGTTCAGCGGATTGGAAAAGTGGTGCATCGGCAGCGTAAGTCGGGCTATTGCGAATCTACAACGCGCACTTGATAGGCTATTTACACTGACAACGCAAGAAGAAATCTCGTTTCGACAAGAAGACGAACTTGCTCAACAGACACAGGCACTCAAATCATTTTCAACAGACTTGGCGAACGATATTAAAAGTGCGATGGCAGACGGAAGACAAGTGCTCATTCAGGAGCTCCATAGTGCCACTAAAGCTTTCAGTAGTGCTATCACTGAACAGTTGGAGCCGACCTTTAATAATCTAAATACAGCTCTTGAGGAATTACGAAGACAAAAAGAGGAATCTTCTACCGACGCTATCCAGCAGTTAGTTGAAGAATTCCAAAAATCTCTTTCGGGATCGGCAACAGCACAAATGGAAACTCTTGCTGAAACCGTTAACAAAGCAAGCGAAAGTTTGATAACGCTACCTGAACAGTTGGGCGGTATGATGGTAGGTGTACAGGAACAGGTTAACCAGACGCGTCAGCTGCTATCGAAGACATCTCAAGATCAGACGGAACAGATGAAAAGCATGATGGATGGAATGTTAAGTGCATTTCAAAATGCAATTGATACACATCAGGCAGGTTTGTCTGCGACAACAGGTAGCGTAAATGAGGAAATGAAGCAAATCGCCAATAACATACGAAATCTATTGGAATCGACAGCAGATCATACTGACGCTCAGTTAGCACAACGAATGGCGGATATGGAGAAAGTTTCTGCCCAAAGCGTTCAGGCACTTCAGACCACGATTGAAAAGTTACAAGAATCAATGACATCCACCGCTTCACAAACTACAAAAAATTCAGAGGCTATGACTAATCAGATGCATCAACTCGTAGATCAGAGTGCCTCCCGTCTTGAAAGTATTTTCCAAACTGGGGAGGTGAGTGTCAGTGAACTCTTGAAGCAACAAGCAGATCAAATCAAGGAAGTCAACGCTCAGATGGACACCTCGCGGGAGATACTTGAAAAGAGCAGAGAAATGTTGAAACAGATGGAGGCAGGTGTAACAAGCGCACACAAACTGGTTGAAACGACTCGGAGTTTATCAGATCAGTTGGTAACAGGCGCAAATACACTTGAAGATGCAGGTGAACGATTGATGGAGGCGAGTGATGCTTTTAGTGAAGAAACCGCTGAATACCTCAAAGCGAATCGTGAAACAACAGAACAGATTCAAAACATGCAGATTCAGTCGCGACAGTTGCTTAACGATTTTTCAACACGTTTTGAAACGATTGATGCTGGTTTAAAGAGCATCTTTGAAGAAATTGAGGAAGGCTTAACAGGGTACTCCACGACTGCTCGCGATTCAATCAACATGTATCTCAACCAATTCTCCGAGCAGTTAACTCAGGCATCAGCAAAACTTGCTGGTAGCGTTGAAGCACTCGAAGAAATTGTTGAAGAATTAATAGATATGATTGATCGATTGAAGTGATAGTGTGGAAACAAGTAATGCGAAGAACATCCTCTACATTCAGATCCCTCACAGATGAAAACCCGTTCAGCCTTTCGTTAGGTGACTTAATGGCAGGACTACTGCTCATTTTTGTGCTTGTGCTCTCTTTTGTCATGTTGGATCTGATGGAAAAGGAGCAACGTGATGATGAAATTCAAAAGGTGCTATTGAAAATTTTTACAGATTATGTAGAGTTGCGTGGAAATTTGTACATAGCTCTTGAAAGGGAATTTGAGAAAGACCTTGAGAAATGGAATGCTATCTTGGATCGTGAGACACTTTCGGTTCGCTTCAGAGAGCCTAAAGTGCTGTTTGCACAAGGAGAAGACGAAGTTCAATTTGCCTTCAAGGAAATATTAGATGACTTTTTTCCGCGCTATATTCAGATTTTAAAACGTCCTGAATATGTAGGTGCTATCGCGGAAATCCGAATTGAAGGTCACACATCAAGCGAATGGTCCGAAAATGTGAGTCCCGAAGAAGCATATATTCACAACATGGAGTTATCACAGGACAGAACAAGAAGTGTCCTTGAATATGTCCTTCAGATACCTGCTATCAGAGGAGATAGGGACTGGTTACAACAGCACTTGACTGCAAACGGCTTATCTTCGAGTAAGTTAATTACTTACCCAGATGGCATACAAAACAGAGAGGAATCAAGACGAGTAGAGTTTCGCGCACGTACGAATGCAGAAAAACAACTTGAAAAAATTAAGGAACTTGAAAACATCATTAGAGAAACATTATGAATTCTGCCCAAAAATTGCTTCAATTTGAGTTTGATGCCGATGATTTTGCGCGTCGTGCTTCTCAGCCAGTTTCAATTCCGACAAAGCGGCTCGCTGTTTTAAAAAAAATCATCAAAGATCGTGAGCGGAAGGAATACGATATGCCTAATCAAGAAAGTCTTCGCCAGATATACCGACTCTTCATGAGCACTTCTCTAAATAGGCTCTCCTCAGAATTTGACTCTCTTAGACGTACGCGGCAACTCGCTTGGGTGTTAACCTACACTGAAAATGGGCTACCCCGTATTGTAGATACGCCAAAACTTCGCAATGCACTTCAACTCATAGAAAAGCGTTTCCGCGTCAGTTCCGTTCTCGGCATTTTCGATGCTTTGATGAAATCCTGGGATGCTCCAAATGCCGAGATGCTGCGCGCATTTCTCAAAAAACACTTGACTGACTACACCGGATCTCGGAAATTCGTTCAGAAACTAAAAACTAACATGCCATGGTACTGTGAGGAAAACAGGACAATACAGCTAGCGGTGCACCTGTTGCGTTCACGGAAGAAGTTGTCAGATGTCTGGACATACCTTGAATTGCCGGACTATACACATGGTTATCCCTATTTTGGTGCAGTTGCAACGGCGTACACATCCCTTAACAATCAATTTGATCAAGCGGTGGTTGCGGATGTCATTGAGTTCATCAAAAAGCACAATAACGACAAAACAAGCCGGATTGTTTTGTCCAAACTTATTGAACACCTTGGAATTGACGCATCCGAAGTCTTGCGTCAACCCGTTCAATCCTATGCCCTTCAAGAATGGCAAGACCCACGTATTGCTGGTGGAGATGTACGTTGGCGAGACATATCTGATGAGGCACGGCAAATTTTTACACGATGGATTACAAAAGAAGATCTCCGCTTCTTTTTTGATGTTGTTGCTAGGGCCTGCGGAAATTCAAAATTTGAGTACCGAAAAGCGTTTTGGTTGGCGTATCTTGAACATATCTCCTTCTGTCGGCCGGTGTTGCGTAGAGATGCTGAGTATCTTTTTAAGTATGACAAACAAGCACTTGAATACTACCGAGACCGCCGCCCTGCGACCTTGAAAGGTGGCACGAAAGATCAACATGCTTTCATTATTCAGATGGGCGACTATACGTTTATTGAATTTAGTACAGCAGGAGCATGCTATGTTTACCATAACGCCGACCTACCGTTTGAATTGGGAGAATTAGAATATCGCATGGACGAGTTACGCTCCCAGTTATCTGCTGAACATCGGGTAATTCACAACGGGTCAGAGAAGTATTTTTGGCAAAGCAAATTTACATCATGGTTAGAATATGAGATTGGGATTGAGCCTTTGCGAAGTTATCAATTAGATGGAAGTAGATGGAAGACCCAATTCTAATATCATCAATTGTCCTAACCAAAATTGTAGACAAAGACTGCGAATCCGTATGTGGAGAAGTCTCATTAGAATTACATGCCCCAAATGTGAGACCATCTTTGAACATAAATAGAGTAATGCCTATGTTAAACCTACTGCGAAAAAGTCAATCTGAACCACCCCATTTAAATTGGCAGGCAATATCTATAGGTATTCAATTTACCTCGCCATTGGATAATCTTTCTGTAATTGAATATGTCGCCGACTTACCATCGGATGCACATCACGCACAGGCACAATGGCTGTTGCTCAAGGAGTTGCTTGATAATGGTCAAGCAGAATCGTCAGACATGGCGATTCACATCCCTTTTGAGGAGGTCTGTCGGCTTGATTCCATTGGACAGGAGCTGCTCGGCTTACCAGAACCATATCCATTTGAGATTGAAATCCGCTCCGATGGGACTTTCAATCAGCCAGAGTTTCGGTACAACTATCAGTTCCTAAAACCGGATGGAAAACCTTTGCATCCAAACCGAATTGGTTGTGTGCTGCGCTCGACTGAGGAGTGGGTGTACCTCCTGACACACGAGCAGTTCATCCTCTTAGAGGAATTAGACGCGTTCAACGCACAAGACGCTACAGATAAAAACTTTGAAGCGAATCTGATTGAGTTTTCAAAAATCAAGGGACTCGCCAAAGACACGGGAAGCGGATTGGAGCACTATCTAAATCAAGAGGAAGTCGTCGCGCCGAAAACCATTCGCTTGCGTCTACATGAATCCGGCGATAGTGTTGAAATAATCCCTGACGTAGATGACGTTGATAGCAAAAAATTTGAGGAGGTATTTGATAAATTTCCAAACCCTCAAACTACATACAACCTTCCGCAGCCTGATAGGGGACAAGGACGAACTCGCGTTCTCTTTCAAGAAAAACAGAAGGAAGCTTTGCAAGCCTTTAAGCAGTATCGACGCATCCCTCGTGAACAACTTGCAGAAATTGCAAAGCAACCACAGTTGCACTTTGATCCGGAAGTTGTTGAACTTGATCCGACAGATGAAACGCCATCCTTCAGTGAGCGCGTCCGTGAAATCGGCATCTACCAACCGAGGGTTTATCCATTCGTTTCGCCTTACAAAAGTGAGTGGATTCCCGGTATTTTGGTTGAGGACGGGGCAGGAACACGAACTAAGTTGCAGGTTAAGACCGAGGAGGAACTCACAGAGTTGAAGCGGATAGTTCACGAGGCAAAGCGTACGGGGCAAAAGCAAGTTGAGTGGAGAGGCAAAAAACTTCCTGTTTCTGATATTGAGCAACATATACCATTTATTGAAAAGCAACTTAAGCATCGTAAGAAACCGTCGCGTCCGCAAGGGGAAAAATCAGAGACTACGGTCTTAATCATTGAGGAAAACATTGAAGATTCCGATTTCGTCGCTCCATCAGGTTCTCCAGCCACAGAACCATTTCGGCATCTGCTTGAATCCCCGACAAACCTGAAACAAGAATTCAAACTCCTGCCTCACCAAGAGGAAGGGCTTGCATGGACACAGCAGCTTTGGGAAAAAAAATATCCTGGCGGTTTGCTTGCCGACGACATGGGACTTGGCAAAACGCTGCAGGTGCTCTGTTTTCTCGAGTGGCATCATGCAAAATACCGCTTGCAAGAACCACAACGGAAACCGTACCTCATCGTGGCACCAATTGCGCTTTTAGAAAATTGGGCAGCGGAATATCCGAAGTTTTTTGACAAAGGCGCGTTGGGTTTTATCACGTTGTACGGAAAGGCACTGCAAAATTTCAAGTGTGATCCAGTTGACGTAAGCAATCTCGAGATTCCTGAAATTGAAGGTACGGAGCGACTCCGCGAATTACGCAAACACCGCGGTTCCCTTGATGTCAAACGCCTCCGAAACGCCGATGTTGTGCTAACTACCTACGAGACCGTTCGCGATTTCCAATTGGATTTAGGCTTAGTTCCGTGGGCAACAGTGGTCATTGACGAAGCACAACGCATCAAAACACCGGGGACACTCGTCACGAACGCCCTAAAAGCACTCAAGACCGATTTTCGTCTCGCTATGACAGGAACACCTGTTGAAAACTCATTGATGGACTTATGGTGCATTACAGATTTTGTGGCACCGGGGTATCTTGACAGCGCGAAAAATTTCAATACCGAGTTTTGTCGTTCTCTTAAGAATCCTGAAACTGACGTTCGCGTACTTGGTGATCGGATTCGAGAACGCGTCGGTGTTCACCTCAAAAGACGACTAAAAACCGACATCCTTGATGACTTGCCCGAAAAGCACATTCACGATGAGGATTGTCAACGAGAGATGCCACCGATACAAGCAGAACGTTATCAGGCAGCCCTCCAATCTACGCAGAATAGTGAATCAGAAGGACCACAGCAACGTAATCAAATCTTGCAAATTCTGCACCAGTTACGCGATATTTCCGACCATCCTTTGTTAGCCGGTTCTCAATGGGAAGACCTACCTATCGCCGAATTAATCGAACAATCGGCCAAGCTGACGGTGACAGTACAACTGCTCGAAAAAATTCGCGATGCTGATGAGAAGGTAATTCTGTTTGCAGAGCGCAGGAAGACACAACATCTTTTAGCACACGTTGTTCGTGAGTATTTCAGTTTGGAGGATGTCTCTATCGTCAACGGAGATACTCCCGGAAGCACACAACGCGCAAATTCAATGAAAATGAGTCGCCAGCAAAGTGTAGATCGTTTCCAATCCACGTCAGGTTTTAACGTCATCATTATGTCACCACTTGCTGCAGGTGTTGGCCTCAACATCACGGAAGCAAACCATGTTATCCACTATAGCCGTTGGTGGAACCCCGCGAAAGAAGATCAGGCAAGTGACAGGGTTTATCGCATCGGACAAGAGCTGGAGGTACACATCTACCTACCCATGGCAACTCATCCAAAGTTTCAAACTTTTGATGTTATTCTGCACGAACTCCTTAAGCGAAAACGGCAACTTTCACAAGGCACCCTGTTCCCAACCGAGCAAGCCGAAGTGACACCTAAAGAGATTTTGGAGATATTGCAGCCAATACCTGTTAATAATGAAGGGAACCCACCATTAACTATAGAAGATGTTGACAAACTTGAACCGAGACTCTTTGAGGCTTTTGTTGCTGCACTTTTTAAGAAGCAAGGATATTATGTTGTATTAACCCCTTATTCGGGTGACAAAGGCGCGGATGTCGTTGCCTGTCAGCGTGAGAATGAAACCACTGGAGTTCTGATACAAGCTAAACATCGACAAGCAGGTGGGAAATCAGGAGATCAGGCTGTGAACGAGATTTTAGAGGCAAAACCGTTTTATGAAGAAAAATATGGGGCAATTTTCCAACTGGCGGTTATCACAAACCGTGAGTTTAACAAACCGGCGCGTCGGTACAGCCGTTCGCAGCAGGTGGAGATGTACGAACGTAAATGGTTGATTGAGAATCTGGAGCAGTATCCGGTGACATGGCAGGAGGTCAATAAGTGTCAGTTTTATACGAATTAACGTTCATTAAGAGTTCAACGCGTTCTTGATGCAGAATTGAGTACATCTTGTACAAATAGATGTGCAGCATATTCCTCATTTCACATATGTTTTACAAATACGCCAAAGTCCGCTTGCCGCGCTAAGCTTCTCATTTTCGTTGGCATAGTTTGTTCCGTCGGTCCCCTTTTGTCCTAACCTACCCAACCCCAACCGCCCCAGATCATCTGCCAAACCGCACACCTCCAAAGTCCCTGAGTCCGATAGGACAATGGTTTACCAGAGTTCAATATAAGGCTGACTAAATTCACCCCGCGTAAGAATACACAGCAACATCCAAACACCCGCAACACGTGGAAATCATGCACATAACCAGCAGAGCGTTCATAACGGCAGTTTTCTCCTTCCATTGGATGGTAAATTCCCAAAAACACCGATATTGAGCCATGCAATTTTTACGGGGTCTGCAATTTTTTCACCTAAATTCGGTAATTTTTGCCTGCTCACAAGAAGGAGAAATTGCAAACAGTTTTCTGTCTTGTCAGCAAGACAGTTTTTTAGAAGATACGGACACTGTCACTCCTTTTGATGAAACCAGTGTGTGACTGTGTTTTAAATCCATTACCATACAAAATGTGCTTGGATTTAGCTCCTTTTCTACAAACATAGCGGTGTATTAAGAGAATTGGCACAAAATTTGCCCTTGTAATAACAAGGCTCGGTTTATTTAAACAGAAACGGAGTCTTCGTTAGCGTATATGCAACTTTCTGGGAAATGTTTTCCAGCATTGATAGCGTATGATTATCAAGTGGAAAAATGTATTGGAGATAGGACGTAAGGTTCCTGAGTCTCATTCTTTTATATGCTAATGTATAATCGAAATTTCTTTTGACAGTTTAGATTGTTATAATTGGGTGCTTATGTGGCCACAGGTAAGTTAATCTCAAGCTTAGAAGACAAAGGAGAAATAATATGGCTCATCGTATTGCGAAAATTAACGCTAACGGCAGAATCCACGATGATGACTCTGATGACATTTTTGGAGGCGATGAAGAGGAGGCCTACAGCTTCTCAAAAAATATAGTTCTTCGAATAGGCGGTATCTCAAAAACCTATGAGAATTCAAAAACTGTTGATGGCGAAGTGCGATTGGTTCTCAAGCTAGACCTTCAAGCTGATTCCAAAGGTATCATCACCGTGTCAGGATTAATAGAACTCTGGGAAGGTCCGAATTGGAATATGGGAGCGTCGGATGCAATTGATGCTATCCATATATCCCAAGGGCAGACTGCATTGGTCTATGATGGTCGAGTTAGTGATGATGAAGGTGATTGGGCAACGGTCAAATTAGAAGTGGTAAATGCAGATAGTTAATGTTGCATCACCTGTTTACATAACGACACACATGGTGGATTTGGGTTGTTTGCGATATGCTATTTAACGGTTCATACGGTTCTTTACCGTGACAGCTCTCGTACTTAATTAGGACTTACGCATTTCCTCTTAAAGTCCCCCTGATAAGGGGGATTTAGGGGGTTTAAAATACGGAAATTGCCGCTTTTTGCGTCTAAATGTCCGATATTTGCTCAATTTGCGTAAGTCCTGTTAATATAGGATGTTGTTTATTGTCTTAATCACGAATTTCTTGAAATTCTATGAAAGAAGACATTGTTTTCATATAACCGAATGTACTGCCACCGGAAATTCGGGCCACTCTCTAAGACAAGATTATGGTATAATATCCATCTACTTGAAAGGAGTATCCGATGGCGAAACGCAAACGAAGAAACTTCACGCCCGAGTTTAAAGCCGAAGTTGTTCTTGAGGCACTCAGCGGTGGAAGTTCGCAAGCAGAAGTGTGTCGACGACATAACCTCAGCGATGAACAACTTTCAAAGTGGAAGCGACAGCTTCTTGAAAATGCCGCAACCCTCTTTGAACCTGCTGATAAACAGCCTGATGCCTCTGCGGAGCGGATCGCCCAACTTGAGCAACTCGTTGGGCGGTTGACGTTGGCACTTGACATCCAAAAAAAAGCCTCAACTTACTTGAGTTGACCCCGATGGAGCAGCGAGAAATGATTGAGGCATTACGGACAGATTTTCCGGTTCGGCAGATATGTGAGACACTCGGTTTCAACCGAAGCAATCTCTATTATCACCCCAAGCAGGACCCATGTGAAGCGGGTCTCCGGGATGAAATAGAGAAGTTATCTCTGCTATATCCAACATACGGATATAGGCGTATCACGCAGTTGCTGGTGCGGAGCGGATACAGCATCGGGTACAAACGTGTTGCCCGATTGATGAAATCCGCCAACCTCTCAGTTTCTGTTAAACGTGTCTGTCAAACCACGAACTCCGTTGCGGGTGTGCGTCCCTGGGACAATCGCCTTGAAAACCTTGATGTCTCCCGATGTGATCAGGTCTGGGTGGGCGATATTACCTACGTCCGGCTCAAAGGACATTTCATCTATGTTTCTCTGCTCATGGATGTCTTCACTCGCAGGATCAGAGGGTGGCATATCAGTCAACACTTGACGCAATCTCTGACTTTGAAACCCTTAGAGACAGCATTGGGTCAAAGTGTCCCAGAGATCCATCATTCTGATCAAGGTGTTCAGTATCTTTCAAATGCGTATATCTCACTGCTGAGGCATCATGACATTGAGATTTCAGTCGCCCGGAGAGGGTGTCCTTGGGAGAACGGATATGCTCAAAGACTTATCCGCACGCTCAAGGAAGAAGAAGTTCATCTCAACGCCTATGACGACATCCACGAAGCGAGAACCCGCATTGGGCATTTTATTACACAGGTGTATAATCACAAACGCCCGCACTCGGCGTTAGGGTATTTGACACCTGTCGAATTTGAGCAACAAAACTTGTCTTAACTTTGCTAAATTTTGGTCTGAATAAACGGTAGCACTTCAGAACGGTGTAAAGTGTATCTCAAGTCTATCTCATAAATTGGATTTGTTGAACGAGGTCTCTATCCCTCTGTTCGCTTATCCATTTATGAGATGGCTTGTAAATATTTCGGCATAGAAGTAAATTATCTCACACATATTCCCGCAAATGCACCAAAGTCCGCTCCACCGCACCCAGATTTTCCTCAATCAACTGCTTCCCGATGTTGCCCGCTGTCGTCCGCGTATCGGCATCGTCCAACCACGTTATAATAGCATCTGCCAACTCCTGCGCAGTCCGAACCAGTTTCGCTCCACCCCGATCCACCAGTAAAGACGCTTCGTGTGCGTTTTGGATCGTCGGGCCGAAGATAACAGGTTTCGCCATCGCAGCGGGTTCCATCACATTGTGAACACTTCCCCGAAAACTCCCACCGACAAACGCTATATCTGCCAACCTATATAACTTCGCAAGAAGTCCCACGCTGTCAACGATGAGGACATCCACTTCCGACAAATCTACCTCAGGTGTGAGTTCAGAAAAACAGAGATATGCCAATTTCTCTCGATCCAGATGTCCACGAATTTCCTTTATCCCTTCAGGTGTCGGTTCGTGAGGAACCAGAATCAGATGTGGGTAGTCACCGGGCATATTTTGGCGCAACAATTGATAAGCAGGCAGCAAGACCTTCTCATCCTCCGTATAGGTACTACCAGCGATAAGAATAAGACGTTTTAGCGTTGCCTGTCCGGGGAAAAATTCCGTGTCAGGTTCAACAGAAACTGCCCGTCGATAAACCTGTTCATAACGGGTATCCCCTGTAACAACAATCTCATGTGCCGGTGAGCAGAGTTCTTGAAAGCGCGCCGCATCCGCTTCCGAAATAGCACAATGCACGCGGATGTGCCGATGCACACTCCGAAAAAACGGCTTCGCAAAACGCGACAACCGTTTCGATGCAGCGTGTAGAGTTCCAGCGACCACGATAATCGGAATACCCTGTTTAGAGGTTTTCCAAACGAGATTGGGCCAAATGTCGAATTTGGAAAAAACTATTAACGAAGGTTCAATCAGTTGTATCAAGCGTTCAGCGTTACGCAGTGTGTCTAACGGGAGATAGACAGCAGCATCAGCATAAGGGTAAGATTGGGCATTCGGTGCAACAGAGGGTGAAAAGAAGGTTAAGACAATTCGGGTTTCAGCATAGATCGCTTCAATGAGCGGTTTCGCCTGCTCAAATTCGCCGACAGAGGTAAAGTGAAACCATGCTGTTTTTTCTAAATGTCGAGCGGTCTGGAGTCGGTTTGCCAGTTCCGCAAATACCCGTTTCCGTCCTTTGATGCCTTCTCGGATTTTAGGGTTGCAGCACCGCGCGCAATGAAAGACTACAAACATCGCTGGCACTGCGAAGGCGTTGTAGGCAAATTTCCAAAACATAGTGGACCATAGGGGAAGAAAATGAGAAAAATGGAAGGATAGAAAAGGAAATTAATCCCTCAATTTTTTAACCTTCCATTCTGAAGGGTAGGTGCTTACAATACGTCTAAGATTTTCTTTTTAAGTGCATCTTTGGGCATCGCGCCGACAATTTGTCCCGCAACTTTGCCGTCTTTAAACACAAGCAGTGTAGGGATACTCCGAACGCCGTACTGCATCGCGGTTTGACGATTGTCATCAACATTAACTTTTCCAACTTTGAAAGTCTCCGAATTTTCCTCGGCGAGTTCTTCCAAGATCGGGGCAATCATTTTGCACGGACCACACCACTCCGCCCAAAAGTCAACAACAATCGGTGTATCCGATGTAAGCACCATTCCTTCAAATGTATCGTCACTAATTTCAAACGTATTCGCAGCCATGATAGCTCCTTTTGTTTAGAATCTAATAGGCAAACTGCCTCTGTATAATATTCTGCTTGAGCAATTGCTTTTATGAGTGCATCAAGACATTAATATGATACCCTATTTTAAGAAAAATTGCCAATCATTTTTTCATCTTCACAGAAACAATATTTTCCATAGTTTTTTCTCTTGATAAAAAATGTGAAATATGATATATTGATAAAAATTGAGAAATAACCAATTGTCTAACCAACGCGATAACCTTAATCTGAACTTACAATTGTAAGGAGGCACCGCATGCCTGATAAAGAGAAAAAAAAGGGAACGAACATCTCGCGCCGGAGCTTCTTAAAAGGCGTAGGCACCGGCACCGTTGCTGCAACCGTCGCCCCAAGCGTCTTAATCGGTAGCGAGAAAACCGCTGATGCCCAACAAGTAGGCGACGCTGTTGAGAGCGCAACAATTCAACTCAATATCAACGGGGAACCGTATCAAGTTGAAGTTGAAGCACGCACAACCCTCTTGACCGTTTTACGCGACGGAAGTGATACCAGCGGGAACAATGTTGACCTAACCGGTGCCAAACTCATTTGTGACCGCGGTGAATGTGGCGGTTGTACCGTCATGGTAGATGGGAAAACGGTCTACGCCTGCATGATGCTTGCAATGGATGCCCAAGACAAGCAAATAACGACTGTTGAAGGGATAGCCGATGGCGACGATCTGCACCCTGTCCAGGAAGCATTCATCCAGCACGACGCGCTCATGTGCGGATTCTGCACACCCGGTTTCATCGTCTCATCCACAGCACTATTGAGTGAAAACACAAAACCGACGCTTGAAGAAATTAAAGTCGGTTTGTCCGGCAACACGTGTCGCTGTGGCACCTATCCGTTCATCTTTGATGCTGTCAAGACTGCATCCAAGAAGATGTAATTCCTATTGCATTACTTGAAAGCAAGTCTCGGCTTGCGAGACGCAAAAGTCTACCGTTCTATTCGAGCGGTCGTCTATAGGAGAAAGACACATGGCATCATGGGGAGAAGCAAGTGAATCTCGTCTCATCGGCAAACGGATACCCCGTTTGTCAGGTAGGGATAAAGTCACTGGAAAAGCGAAGTATACCTTTGATATCAATCGACCGGGGATACTTTACGGACGTATCTTACGTTCTGAAGTCGCACACGCGAACGTTGTAGGTGTAGACCTGAGCGAAGCGGAAGCACTACCCGGTGTCAAAGCAGTCATACAAATTGTTGAAGTTGGAAAGAAAATTCGTTACCAAGGGCAAGAGATTGCCGCAGTCGCAGCGGAAACCGACGATATCGCTAAAGACGCAATCCGACTCATTCGTGTCGATCTGGAAGAACTACCTTATGTCGTCACAGAAGAAGAAGCGATGGCAGAAGGTGCACCGCAAATCCGAGACGATTGGGCGGGTAATCAGAGCGATCCTAACGTCAGAGAGGCAGGCGACCTGGAAGGCGGATTTGCCCAAGCCGCTGTTGAGGTGGAGGCTACCTATCACGCACCTGTCCAAACCCATGTCTGTTTGGAAACACACGGGCATGTTGCTGAATGGGAAGATGAACAGCACCTAACAGTCTGGGCATCTACACAAGGCGTTTTTGGTGTTCGTAACGATTTAGCGGGATCCTTTAATATACCCGCAAACCAAGTCAGAGTCATCACAGAACACATGGGCGGTGGTTTCGGTAGCAAATTCGGACCCGGTGTGGAAGGGCGCACTGCCGCTGACTTGGCACGTATAACAGGTAGACCCGTCAAGTTGATGCTCACTCGGAAGGCGGAGCACCTCGTTGCTGGTAACCGTCCGTCGATGACACAGCATGTGCGCGCAGGCGCAACGGGCGACGGAAGGCTCATCGCTTACGATATGAAAGGGCACGGCACAGGTGGTATCTCAAGCGGTGCAGGTTTCCAAGCACCTTACGTCTATGATGTGCCAAATCTGCGTACGGAGAGGGTGAATGTCGCTGTTAACGTCGGCAACCAACGCGCGATGCGTGCGCCTGGGCACCCACAAGGCGCGTTTGCCATGGATTCATTGATGGATGAGCTCGCCGAAAAACTCGGAATGAACCCGCTGGAGTTCCGCCGTATCAACGACTCAAGTGAGGTGCGCCAAGCACAATATACCCTCGGGGCGCAAGAGATCGGATGGCACCGCCGTAACAATGTACCCGGCTCGGGCAAAGGCGTGAAAAAGCGCGGCATCGGTGTCGGAAGCGGTCAATGGGGCGGTGGTGGTGGACCCGGCACGCAAGCACGTGTTACCATCAATTCGGATGGCACTGTCGAAGCAGTCACTGGAACACAGGACATCGGCACCGGTATCCGAACCGCGATCGCAATTATTGTTGCTGAGGAATTCGGACTTGCACTGACCGATATTATGGTAAAGGTTGGCGATAGTGGACCAGGGTTGCCTTCTGGCGGTAGTGGTGGTAGTCAGACAACGGCATCCGTCGCACCGGTTATCAAAACCGCTGCAGCGGCAGCAAAACAAAAATTGTTTGAGCGCATTGCACCACAGCTGAATGCACCTGTCGAAGATCTACGCGTCGGCAACCGCACTATTTATGTCGTTTCTGATAGAACGAAAACAATTAAGTGGGAACTCGCAACTGGACAACTCGGTATGGAAAGCATCAGCGAAAGTGGAAATTGGGATGAAGAACTCCGTCAAGGCGGAGTCGCAGGCACACAGTTCGCTGAAGTTGAAGTTGATACCGAAATCGGTGAAGTCAGAGTTATCAAAATTGTCGCCGTTCAAGATTGTGGATTGGCTATTAACCGTTTGACAACGGAGAGTCAGATTAATGGCGGTGTTATCATGGGATTGGGCCAAGCACTCCTTGAAGAACGCTTCATGGACGCGCTAACCGGGCGGATGCTCAACGCAAACCTTGAGGATTACAAAGTTCCCGGAACTTTTGAGATTCCTGAGATTAAATCCATCGTTTTCGATACGCACCGGAAGGTTACAGGGATCGGTGAACCACCATGTATTCCGACACCCGGAGCAATCGCGAACGCCGTTCACAACGCTATTGGCGTTCGGATTCGGGAATTGCCCATCACACCCGATAAGATTCTCACCGCGCTTGCCGAGAAGAAGGCATAAGGAGGTAAGCAATGGAAAAATTTAGTTACGTCAACGCCACCAGTCTCGAACAGGTTACCGCCCTACTGAGCGACAGTGGGTGGGGCGAAGTGATGCTTATCGCCGGCGGTACGGATCTGCTCGCGGAGCTTAAGGAGTACGTTGAGACACCAAAGACGCTCGTTAATCTCAAGACGTTGCCCGGAATGGATGACATCACGGCTGACGCATCAGGGTTAACAATCGGCGCGTTAGCCACCGTTGCGGACATCGCCAGACATCCGACCATCCAGCATCATTACACCGTCTTGGCACAAGCCGCGGGGTCTGTTGCTACACCGCAGATTCGGAACGTCGGGACACTCGGCGGAAATCTCTGCCAACGTCCACGATGCTGGTATTATCGCGATGAGAGCACCAATTGTCTGAAAAAAGGTGGAGACATCTGTTATGCAGTGGATGGCTTGAGCAAATATCACGCAATCCTCGGCGGGGACCCTGTTTACATTGTGCATCCTTCGGACCTCGCACCCGCACTTATTGCGCTTGGCGCATCGGTCAAAATCGTTGGCCCCGAGGGTGAGAAAACGATGTCGCTTGAGGATTTCTTTACCTTACCCGCAGCGAATCCGTTCCGTGAAAACGTGCTTGAACCCAATGAAATTGTCGTTGAAGTCCAGGTTCCGCCTGCTAAACCCAATACCAAGAGTTTCTATCTCAAAGCACGCGAGAAAGGTGCCCCAGACTTCGCATTAGCAAGTGTGGCAGGTGTCTTTGAGATGGATGGAAAAACTTGTAAATCTGCCAGTGTTGTTCTCGGTGGTGTCGCGCCTGCACCGTGGCGTTCTAAGGAAGCAGAAGCCGCACTTACCGGCAAGATGGTTGATGACAAGGTCAGTAAACAGGCAGGGGCGGATGCTGTTAAGGACGCACAACCCTTGAACGACAACGCCTATAAGGTAACTTTAACACAGAACCTCATCAGCCGCGCCGCTATGATGGCCGCAAGCTAAAGAAAGGAGTATCAATATGTTAGACGGAAAAGCTCTTCCGATCTTTAATCGTCCGATATGCCAGAACCTCCGGACGAAGGCAATTTACATTCCGGGCGGCAATTTGCAGAACCTTGTTGAAAACAACCCCGGTTCGCACTATTGGTGCAATTGCACCATGCAAGTCGTAGGGCCCGACGATCAGTTTGTGTCGCCAGACGCTTGCAAGCAGTCTCGTAACTGTTTTGATCCCGTTGGCGGAAAGCCGGTGGTATAAAAATGGTTATCGGTTATCGGTTATTGGTTATCGGTTTTCAGTGGGAATGGAAAAGCTTGGTTGGAAGGAAGGGAAGGGATGGAAGGATGGGCACCCACTCTTCCTCCCTTCCACTCTTCCATCCATGAGTCTTCCAATTTTTTAACCGACAACTGATAACCGAAAACCGACAACCACGAAAAATATGTTTTTGCAATCTTTGATGCAATGGATACATATCGGATCCGTCGTCCTAATGATAGGAGGTTTCTTTTTCTTTCGCGTCGTTTTTCTCCCGATTGCCAACCGTTACCCTGAGTCAGAATCGTTAATCTCATCGGCACTGCGACGTTTCAGCAGTGTTGTTTGGACAGCCTTGTTAACGATCCTCATATCCGGATTGTATAACTTTATTAGTTTTTTTCGCACCGCACGCGCCGATGCCGCTATTGACCCCGTTGTTTCAGATTACTCGCTCTATATCTTCGTCTTAGGTATCAAACTCTTCATCGTCTTTCTAATATTTACCTTAGCAATTGCCCTAACATTCCCGTATCCGGTATTTGGCGTGTATCAAAAGAAACCGGCACCGTGGCTCAACCTCACAGTAATTTTAGGATTGATAGTTATCTTCTTATCTGCATATTTACGCCGATTGGGATAGCGTACTACTAAAGTTTAAAAATATGTAGTATCTATAGTAAAACCCGAAAATATGTTTACACTTTAAAGAACAACAATTCCGCGAATACACTCACTCGCTGGCGAGGTTTCCTAACCTCGCCAATGTAAAGGTAATTGTGGATTTTACTATATCTCATTGATACTTCATCAACGATACAGTTGGAGGAAAAAATGGCAGTTTTGAGCTCCGAAGATCGCGCTTTTTGGGAAGAAAACGGCTATGTCGTTATCCACGACGCAGCACCCCCTGAGTTAATACAAAACGCTGCACAGACAGTTTGGGACTTTCTTGAAATGGATGCTAACGATTCAGAGAGTTGGTACCCCGACCCGCCTCGCAAAAGCATCATGGTGGAAATCTACCAGCACCCAAACTTGTGGGCAACTCGTCAATTTCAGCGCGTCCATCAGGCTTTCGCCGAAATTTGGGACAATGAGAAATTATGGGTGAGTTTCGATCGCGCCAGCATGAGTCCACCCAATGTCCCAGGTAAATTTGAACGCACAAACTTAGGACTCCACTGGGACATGTCCGTGGATGTCCCTGTCCGATTCCATGTGCAAGGTGTTCTCTATCTTACAGATACTGCAGCCAACCAAGGCGCGTTCACTTGTGTGCCAGGCTTCCATAATAAGATTGATGAATGGATAAAAAGCCTTCCACCCGATTCCGATCCGAAGCAGCAGGATTTGGTGGCACTCGGCGCAATTCCTGTCCCGGGTAAAGCAGGGGATCTTGTTATTTGGCATAGTGCCTTACCCCACAGTGCTGGCATTAATACTGCCAACGCACCGCGCGTCGCACAATACATCACTATGTCACCGACAGGCGAGGCAAATCCCGAAGCACGCGAGCGACGCATCAATGCGTGGAAAGAACGCATGGCAGGTTTTGGCGGTGAACGTGCGGAAAAAGAACATGAATCAGGCGCAACCGCCTACCTCACCGAACTTGGAAAAAAATTACTGGGGCTTGAGACGTGGGGATGAACCCACAACTCAACCGACTTGTCCGCGGTTATCTCCGGTGGTGTCCAATCACTGATGGAAAAAGACTACTCTTGAACCTAACCAGAGATTGGATTACACCGGAAAACCCGATTGCTACGTTTGAAACCAAGTATCAATTCCGACTGAAAGCCAACTTGGTAAACCCGGAGCATCAATATCTCTATTTTTACGGCACTCACGACGAAAGATATATCGTTACCAAACTCCTAAAAATAATCAAACCGGGGGGCATCTGTTGGGACATCGGCGCGAACATCGGGTTCTATACTTGCCTTCTCGCTTCGCTGGTTGAGGCCAAAGGGGCAGTCGTAGCATTTGAACCCGCGTCGCGTACCTGTGGTTACCTCCATGAAAATGTCTCTCTAAACCAATTCACAAACGTTACTGTGGTCAACAAGGGGCTCGGCAACACACAAGAACAGCGGCATCTCCACTATTCCGAGGCAGGACTTGCCGAGGGGACTGCTTCATTAAAATATACTGATGGACGAACAGCATCAGAACGCGTAACGCTTGACACGATTGACAACCTCATCCGCGAACTACCGACTCCCGATTTTATCAAGATTGATGTAGAGGGGTATCAGGTGGAAGTATTGCGAGGCGGTGAGTACTGCTTAAAAACGCACGCGCCCCTCGTGATGGCGGAGCTCAAAGATGTCGGTGAAACCAATCGTACCATTTTCGGCGAAATTGAAGATTACGTTGCAGATTTAGGATATCAGTTATATGAGATCAAGAAACATTCAATCCAACGATGTAAAAGGCTCTCTGACACAACCCAAAGGAATTTTTTCCTTGTCAAAGAGCATTCGCGTGCCTTTTCCAGAATTTTACCGTGGTTGAAATAGGCTAAAGCCTCTTTTCTATAAACTAACCTAAGTTGCCACCTTCTTATATAAGGTGAGTAAGAATTGTAAGTTCAAAGCATCGTAGAATACCAGAATTAGCGAAATTCTTTGTATTTTCGATCAAAACCGGTGTATACATGTCTAAAGTCTTGTAAGTAACAACTTAGGTAAACTACGCTAACGTTTTGCGGATGGCATTCGCGAAGTTTCGCAGAACGCTTCTAAAGCACGGTCAAATCAGGCAAAAAACATAGGAGGTTTTTGTCATGAGATATAGCATCTGTGGTATAGCCTGCAAGTTACGCTTGCAATTCAAGATTTTCCTGCTAATTGGAATTCTTCTTGGCTGTTCCGTCGCAACATGGGCAGCAGCACCTGAAGTATTCCTCTATTTTGATGAAAATTACGGTTTTAACGCCGATGGCTGGGGGGATTGGAAGTCGACGAAGAAGATTGAAGATGCCGCTATGGCTGAATTGGATGCCGCAAAAATCGGCTCGGTTGTGGGGAACGCAGACGAGTTCCTCGCCTATATGGAGGAGAATCCAGAAGGTGTTATTGTTTCCCCAATCATAGTTCCCGAGATCGTTTATACTATCGGTATGAAAGATGACAGCCCAATCGAAAATTTCCTGTACGGCGGTGGGGTGCTCATCTATTCAGGAGATACACCGTTCTATGCCGTTGGCAAGAAAGACGCACCCGGTCAGAAGATTGTCCCCGGCAATCAAGGTGTAATGGATGTTCTCAACTTTACGGCACAGTACATCACAACCACCGCTGCCGCTGTCAAGCCAACACCAGAAGGCGAAAAACTAATTCCGAGCCTGGAACCCTTTAATCCGAATCGTCCAGGGCAGCTCAACGTGTTGGAAGCAGAGAAGTGCGACCCAATCGAAGTCTATGCTGAAGCCGGGAACTCAGCTGATCCGATCCTCTTTGCTGCACCGGATATGAAAGGCTATTTCGTCCACTTCCACATGGAAACGCTCGGTAATAAGCCAGACGATTATCTCGCACAGGTTGGATTGGAAATCGGCGAGCTCATTACCAATCGGTTTGGTGAATTGTTGGATGTTGAACCTCAAGGAAAGTTAACAACTACGTGGGGTAACCTCAAATCCATTAAGTAAAGTGCCTATTGATAATGATTCATCGTATTTAGCCACGGATCCGCTTCTCCATCTTCGGAACTGCAGGTCCGTGGCTAATATTAACAGGCCAGATTCATGTATAGCACTTGCGCAGTTGGTTCACAAGTCCCCTGATAAGGGGCGGGGAATGCCATACGGCATTCATACCGTTGATTCTTTAGGGGGTTAAAAAATTCCGACGTGTGCTAAATGTGCCTAAGTTCTGATGTACGAATGCTACTATCCTCTAAACCGTCCCAATACTGGATACGCCGGATCGTTATATCCTTTACCGGTGTGTTCTCCGAGTGGTACCAGTTGGTTAATGGCAGTTTCATCAGCTTCCGTTAGCGTGCAATCTAAACACCCCAAGTTATCCTCAAGTTGTTCCATCGTGCGCGGACCGATGATAAGAGAGGTAATCGTCGGATTCGCCAGCACCCACGCCAACGAGAATTGTGTCAACGTTTTGCCGTGTGCATCCGCCAACGGTTTCAGTTGTTGTGCCACTTCATAACTCTCCTCTCGGAGTTCAGTCTGTAAAATCCGTCTATCTTTTCGCGCCGCTCTTGAACCTTCCGGCGGTTCTTCGCCTGTCAGATACTTACCCGACAAAACACCTCGTGCCAAAGGACTATACGGCACAACCCCTACACCGTACTTCTGACAAAACGGCAGCAACTCCACCTCAACATCTCGGTTAACAATGTTATAAAGCGGTTGAACGCAGACAAATTCCTCTAATCCTTGCTTTTCACTCGTCAAGAGTGCCTCACAAACACGCCACGCCTCAAAATTGGAACAGGCGATGTAACGCACTTTCCCCTGTCTTACACAATCATCTAAGGCGCGTAGCGACTCCGCAATTCGCGTGGAAGCATCCCAACGGTGTAAGTAGTACACATCGATGTGATCTGTACCGAGACGTTTAAGACTCGCTTCGACTGCTGACATGATATGAAATCGGTGTGAACCTGCTGCATTCACATCGTCCCCCATCGACCCATGTACTTTCGTCGCGATAACCCATTTCTCTCGGTTTTCACGAACTGCTTTCCCAATAACTCGTTCGGATTCACCATCGTTATAGACATTTGCTGTGTCCATAAAATTAATGCCAGCATCCATCGCTTGATGAATAATCCGAATTGAATCCTTTTCATTCGTCGGTCCGCCGAACATCATCGTACCGAGACAGAGCGGTGAAACTTTTACACCCGCGCGTCCAAGTGTCCTATATTCCATATTGTTCTCCTTTTTATGGCTAACGGCTATCAGCAGTTGGCAGTCAGTTACAAAGGGCTTTCACAATTCACGCATCCTTTGGCATATTCCAAGTGAGGATAGATCGTTACAGGGAGCCTCTTAACTCTCACTGCGAGGCAAACCGACAACTGAAGACTGACAACCATTTATGCCATCCGTATGCCACCGTTGACATCCAGCGTCGCTCCAGTCACATAACGTCCATCTTCCGAAGCGAGGAAAAGAATAGCACTCGCAATCTCTGAAGCATCTGCGACGCGCCCTAACGGAATCTGATCCGTCATATCTGGATGATTTTTTGCCATCTCTGTTGCTGCCACACCCGGTGCGATAGAGTTAACAGTAATACCGTACTCCCCAAGCACACGTGCCAACGATTTCGTCAGACACATCACCCCCGCTTTTGAGGCAGAATAAGGCGCAGATGCGACCAATCCCCCAACCTGTCCCGCCAACGAACCGAGATTGATAATCCGTCCAGATTTTTGTGCCTTCATCGTCTCCATCACCGCCTGAGAACAGAGAAACGGACCTTTCAAATTCACAGCCATCATCCGGTCCCATTCTGCTTCAGTGCAAGCGTCTATACGGGTATAACTGAAAATACCGGCGTTGTTGACCAAAATATCAATGCGTCCAAATGTGTCAAGTGTCTCCTGAACCATCTCACGCACAGAGTCGCCATCCGCAACATCTGTCTCAATAACTAAGCATTGTCTACCGAGATCCGTTATTTCTGCTGAAGCTGCTTCTGCGTTCGCTATATTTACTTCAGGGATAATAATATCAGCACCTTCTCTCGCGAACGCGAGGCATGTCGCTTTTCCAATGCCACCGCCGCCACCTGTAACGATCGCAACCTGCCCTTCTAACCGCATCTATGTTCTCCTTTAGGTGTTTTTGAAGCACAGCAGAGTCAGTGCTATGCCCTTTTTCTTCCTTGCAAAATTGCAAAAAATATAGTAATATAATCCTATTATCACACGAAGTTTGGAAAAAGTCAACACGCTAAGTTGGCAGAATCATTTAATGCTCCGATAAGAACACCGTTGATTCTCCACATATCGGCTGTAGGAGCGATCTCCGAATCGCGACTTCTTCAGCGATCTCCGAATCGCGACTTCTTCATCGATCTCCGAATCGCGACTTCTTCCATAAAAGCAGCAGAAAACCCAAAATTGATTGGCTCTGCTAAGTTGGCAAAAGGCTTGTTTATTATTGTCATTGTTATTCTGTTTGAGGGGAATTGAATTATGGAAAGAAGAATGTTTTTGTGCTGGCTTAAGGCAGTTCTGATCTTGGTTTTTGTTTGTAGTTTGGCATTTACGGCGACAGCCCAGAATTATTATCCGGCAGAGGTCGGCAATATTTGGGTTTTGGAGAGAAGTGATGCTGAGGAACGGCGCACCTATAGTCTTGAGGGACCCGAAACTATTGACGGGACCGAGGTTATCACCTTGAAGATTGAGACAGAAAAACTCACCACTGGTGATCTTGATACTGACAAATATTTCTTGACAGTTGGCAGTGAAGATATCAAACTCCACGGAACTGTCCAACAAGAAGCTGCTATCGGAGGCATAGTGACAGCAGATTTTCCAACACCTGCAACTTTTTTCCCGTTACATCTGGAACTCGGCGACAAATGGCAAATAGTAGCGGACGCAAAAGTTAAGTTGAACCTGGGGCTGGAAATAGGCGGGAAAAGTACTACTAATTTAGAAGTCGTCGGATTTGAAGACCTTGAGACACCAGCCGGAACCTTCCATAACTGTGCCAAGGTTGAGTTGGCGTTGCAATTCTCTGCTGGACCTTTAACGCTAAATTCTACTACTTATCAATGGTTAGCACCGGATGTGGGACCCGTCCAATATCAAAACAGTGACAGTCTGCTCTTCAAATTGGTAAGTACCAATCTGCCAACTGAACCTAACCCTTACGACGTGAACGCTGATGGTGTTGTGAATATCTTGGACCTCACCTTTATCGCTACTCGTTTCGGTGAAATAGATTCCGAAGCGGATGTGACAGGCGATGGTATCGTTAACATTTTGGATTTAGTCCGCATCGCACAGAATCTCACCAATTAGTCGTTATGCGCCATATTCATCTTGGCGTTCATCAAAAGGTTTCTGCTGCAAATTACTTGTAACCTTGAAACCAATTGAAGTGTTACAATTTCTACTGATAAATATTATACAATCTATTCACTATCACTCAGGATCTGGGTAAAATCAATATGGTAAGCTGGAAGGTGGTATTAGTTGTAATTATCGCTGCTATTCTGATTATGGCGATCGGGATGTGGTTTGGGTATCGATATGCGTCCGAACAGGAAGATATCCCGCCAGAAGGACACTATGAACCTTCTGACACTGCGTTACCGCGCCACAATTTACCACTCGTGCTTACATCGATTCCGGCGGAAATTTCGCTCGGATAATTTATATCTTTTGAAAAAGGAGTTCTAAATCATGAAAGTTAACAAATTTATGTCATGGCTGAAACCATTCTTGGTGTTGAGCATTATCTGTGGTTTCGCTTTTACAGCGACAGCACAAAATTATTATCCCGCGGAGGTTGGGAATACATGGACTTTAAACAGTACAGATGGAACGCAACAACGCCGCTACACGATCGGGGAAGCTGAAGACTTCAATGGTTTGGAGGTACGCCGCCTTACAATTGATGAGGATACACTCGGCACTGGTGTAGTTGTTACGGACCACTACCTTATTACAGTTGACGACACTGGACTTACGTTGCATCGTTCTGATACAGATGAAGGGCCGTTCGGGATTGCTACGGTTATCTATGAACCACCCACCCTCTTTTTCCCCTCGTCGCCAACACTTGGGCAAATGTGGCAGATTTCTGGAGAAACAGAATTGCTACTCGTAGGCGCGACATCCAACACCACGAGTGAAGAGGTGGTCGCCTTTGAGGATGTTGTGACTCCAGCTGGAACATTTGAGAATTGCGCCAAGATTCACTTGTCCTACAAAACAACGACTGCACTTGTAACGCTACGTCCAGAAGAATATATCTGGCTTGCACCTGATGTCGGTCCGGTCAGATTCATGAATGATCAGGAAATTGTTTATGACTTGGTAAGTTATAGCTTAGTTGAGCCACCTGCAGCTGAAGAGATGCCTGTCGTAGAAGAAACACCGACAGTCGAAGAGACACCAACGACTGAGGAAACTCCTGTCATCGTGGAAGAACCGGTAGTGGAAGAACCGATGGTAACCAAAACTTTCGGTTTTGATCTCACGCTCGAACCCGGTTTGAATATGATTTCCATACCGTTGATGCCGGAGGAGCCTTATACTGCAAAATCATTGGCTGCAATGTTAGAGGCAACCCTTGTTATCCGATTGGATCTGGCAACTCAGCGTTTTAGTGCTTATACCACGGTTGATGAGGGGATTGGGTTTAGCATTGATGGGGGCAAAGGTTACATTCTCAATACGCCAACTGGAGGCATAGTAACCTTCACCGGTACAGCGTGGGATAATCAGCCTGAGTCAGAATATCTTGTGGAAGAAGATGTGCTTACGATGAATACAGGAGATTATTTTATTGACGGACCTGGAATGCAGCCACCACCACCAGAAGAAGAGCCAGATGCTGATGACGCACCTGCTGCACCCACACTTTCCACCCATAAGAACACGTGGGCGTTTGTTGTCACCAGTGACATCCGCGATATGGAGACGGGCACGGGATACACCCTCGTTGCAGAAAACCTCCGCACCGGCACCATCGCTACGGAAACTATTACAAGCGATGTGAAACGTTCATCCGCTGTCTGGGCAGACCTCAACCGCAAGAGCGTTGTTGAAGTTGGCGATAAACTCGAAATCGCACTTTACGACGAACGCGGCAATATCGTCTCCGGTCCGTTCCAACGCACCGTTTCAACCGATGACATCCGCAACGCGTTCCTCAGTCTGCAACTGACTGTCGGTGACGTGCGACCAAAAGATACCATTCTCGCACAGAACTACCCGAACCCATTCAACCCAGAGACATGGATACCGTATCAGTTGAGCAAATCGGCTGAAGTATCAATCCATATTCACAATGTCGCGGGGCACCTAATTCGTACGCTGGATTTGGGTCTGAAGTCGACTGGATCCTACATGACACCATCGACTGCAGCGTATTGGGATGGTAAAAACTCGGTTGGCGAGCGCGTTGCGAGTGGTATCTATTTCTATACACTCCAGACAGCAGATTTTGCTGCAACCCGACGGATGGTTATCCTCAAGTAGGAGACACGAATATCAACACGATTCAATTAAACGCCTTGATGTCACCGTCAAGGCGTTTTTTTAGCACCCCGCAGGCGTACCTTATACCCAATTAACTCCATTTGTAGCGCGAGGTCCCTGTGCCTCGCAAGGCTGACTTGATCAAAAGACTTCTAAGCAAGCTAATTGGGTATTATACCCAATTAACTCCATTTGTAGCGCGAGGTCCCTGTGCCTCGCAAGGCTGACTTGATCAAAAGACTTCTAAGCAAGCTAATTGGGTATAATACCATATTAACGCGACTATTCTTGTGTATATTTTTTAGATATGTTATTGTGAAGAGATGAAAAAGCAAAAACATGAGGTTTTCCCCCACTTTTCAGTAGAAGTTGTTAAACAAAGGTATCTTGAATGTGAATGTCTTCGGGAACGGACGCACTGGCATATTATTTGGCTCCTTGCGGATACCAGAGATTCACGCACCCCCCGGCAAGTCGCTGAGATTGTAGGATGCACGCCGGACTGGGTTCGCAAGTTGCTCAAACGCTATAATGCTGAAGGCGAAGCCGCTTTGCGAGATAAACGCAAAAATAATACAGGTGTGCGTTTTTTGGATGAAACACAGCAAGCCGCCCTTGCAGCTGCCCTTTCTGCGCCTCCTGGTGATGGGGGTCTTTGGACGGGTCCGAAAGTGGCTGCGTGGATATCTGAGACACTCCAGCGTCGTGTCAGTGACGTGTCAGGTTGGAAATATCTCAAACGTCTCGGTTATACTTTACAAACACCTCGTCCGCAACATCAGGCAGCCGCAACACCCGAGGCACAGCAAACATTTAAAAAAAAACTCAAGGAGCGGGTAGCTACGCTTGAAAGTCAGCACCCAGAGAAACCGGTAGAGATCTGGGCAGAAGACGAGACGCGCTTGGGATTATTGCCGGTTCATCGGCGTGTCTGGGCGAAGCGAGGTGAAAGACCGATAGCCCCCGTGTGTCCGGCATATAAGTGGTTTTATGGTTTCGGTTTTGTCCGTCCACAGACAGGTGAGACCTATTGGCTGCTGATGCCGAGTGTGAGTGTTGAAGTCATGAACCTTGCCTTGGCAGAGTTTGCGCGTGATGTGAACCCGGAAGGCAAGAAACAGATAATCCTTTTGTTAGATCGTGCCGGTTTTCACACGGGTAAGGATTTAGAAGTCCCAGAAGGGATTGAGTTATTTCATTTGCCCCCGTACACACCAGAACTTCAACCTGCCGAACGGCTCTGGCCTTTGTTGCGAGAGGTGGTTGTGAATAAAGTTTTTACAACGCTCTCAGCACTTGAAGAAGCCGTTGTGAAAAGGTGTCAATGGTTCTCTGAAAACACAAAGAAGGTGCAGGCACATGTCGGTTTTCAGTGGATTTGCAAAATGGAAAAATAATACAAATCACGTTAATTTGGTATTATACCCAATTAACTCCATTTGTAGCGCGAGGTCCCTGTGCCTCGCAAGGCTGACTTGATCAAAAGACTTCTAAGCAAGCTAATTGGGTATTATACGCGTGCTGCACCTAAGCAAAGGAGATCAAATGATTAGGAACACCACATTGCTCATCATACTGTTCTGCGCTTTCGTTGGCGCGACATCTGCACAAAACTACTATCCCACGGATATTGGGAATACCTGGGTTTTGGAGAGTCAAGATGGTGCTGAACGTATCACTTACATGCTTGAGACACCCGAAGAAGATCCCGGCGATGGAGAGTTCCGTACCCTTAAAATCGCAACAGAAGTATTAGGGACAGACGCGGTTGATACGAACACATTTCTTGTTGAAGTCGGTGAAGAAGGAATGAAACTCCATAAAGTTGTCGCAGAACTTGGCCTTTTCGGTGTGGCGAATATGGAATTCTCGCCACCTGCTATCTTCTTTCCACCAACACTTCAAGTTGGAGAAGTCTGGGAAACTCTCGGAGAGACGGAGGTATATCTGGTCGGTCCCGTTACAGTCTCCAGTATTAATAAAGTTATTGCTATAGAAGACGTGGTTACACCGGCTGGCACGTTTGAGGATTGCCTGAAAATTCGGATAGACACGAAAACCACCGCTGCGTTGGGATCAAGTCGTTCCACTTCTTACCAGTGGCTCGCACCCGATCTCGGACCTGTTAAATTTGAGACAAGTCAAGATATCATCTTTGAATTGGTAAGTTTTAATCTCATCACAACCGAGAACCCTTATGACGTAAATGCAGATGGGATCGTCAATATCTTGGACCTCACCTTCGTCGCATCTCGCTTTGGACAGAATGATCCAAAGGCTGATGTAAATAGCGATGGCACCGTTAATATTCTCGATTTAACACTTATTGCCCAGAATTTCGGGAATTAGGGACGGTTACAATACTCGCTTTTGTGTTTTATACCAAATTAACCCCATTTGTAGCGCGAGGTCCCTGTGCCTCGCAAGGCTGACTTGATCAAAAGACTTCTAATCACGTTAATTTGGTATTATTGGCTTCAAGCGTTTCCGCATGCCACGGATTTTCTTCGCCTATGCTTCGGAACCGCCACGAAAATGTAAGGGGTGCATTGCCTCCGTTATAGAAGACGACTTCTGCTTTCTTTTCTCGGTTCCCTAAAATAGGACGTACCAAAGAGAGTAGCGTCGGCGGATGATTTCGTCCCTTACTTTGTTGAACCTCCAGAAGTTGTGTGACCTCGCTCTGAACCTCGCGCGTACCCAGAAGCAGCGGACCGTAGCACGCCGTGACCGCGCCTTGTCCCCAATTCCGTCCATGTCCTGCTGCGATTGAACAGACCGCACCTCCCATATCAGCATGTTCCCGTCCACCGCGCAACACACGCCTCGCAATATTCAGACGCGTTGCAGCACTTCGTAACGCACGCATCGCGTAGACGATCTCACCTGTTACCTGATATGCAAGCGTCAACGTTGCGGTTGACGGTTCCTGAATCGGTCTCACAGATCCATCATCCGACCATTCACCCCAGTATGCCATATCTGCCCGTTTCCCGACACCGGGTTCCCGACGACGTGTCTCTTGTGGAAAAATTAACGCCAATAGCTCAGGCGGTTCATCAGGCAAATCCTCTAATCTGGCACGGATCGCCGCGTCAAAGCCAGTATCCTCGAATGTCCAACGATAGTAACTCAACGCAGCCGCTGCCGGATCGTTATAAGGATCACTCAGCGATGTCACGAGCGGTTCTACAATCCGCTTTGCCGCTGTCTTAAATATCTCCTCTCCGGACAGCAGATACAGGTCTCCCAACGCATAGATGGCACCAGAAGCCAATAGCACTTCAATGCCTGCAAGCGGGTCCCCTGGAATATGATGTGAACTTGCCACGAGCCGCTGTAAATTCTTCGCGTTGACAGCGGCTTCATCAAACCCCTCACCATCAAGTGTCCAGAGCAACGGCATCGGGTCAGGTGCAGCAATAAGCCGTTCAGCCCGCTTTCTCCCATACCGTAATGCCCATGTCAGATAGCGTTCTTCACCCGTCACACGATACGCCGCAATCGCGATATGGATAAATCGGAAATGTTCCGCCATTTCATACGCGTCTTTTTCTGCGTTCGTCACATCTCGGCTACCGATGTTGTACCCGATAAACGTATCTCGGTCGTAATCATACCATGGTGGGATCTCTGGCACCCAATTCCCGATATGTTCCGCAGCATCTGTCAAAAGCGAAACCGCTTCCACATCCTCAGGCATCAACCCGATATAGCGCGGTAGAAAAAGCAGAAACGGTTCCGGTCCGTGGTGTGCCTCCGCCTTCGGTTCATAACCGTGGACGCAATCGCGTTTCACCCAGCCGAGCAGTGCAGCCTTCAACATATCAAAGTGCTGTAGGACAGTCGCATTGCCAGTGATTAGGTAGTGCGGAAACCATGAAAGGGCATAGTTCGCCTCATCCTCACCACCGTTGTTCGGACCCGGCGGATCCAGCATCATGCTCTGTTTTAGCCAACGTCCCATTTCGCTTCTAAGCGTAGTATATCCGTTGTAGCACTCCTGGATAACAGTGTTCATCGTTGTTCTCCTACAGCAGCGACTTCACAAACTCAATGCTCTGTTTTGCAATCGTCTGCGGATCCGGTTTGAAGTCGAATACCTCTGTCGAAACATACCCTTTGTAATCAATCTCCTTCAGTGCGTCAATGATTGGTGGATAGTCCACGCCACCAGAACCGGGGAGGTAGCCGTTATCGTCATTGGAGTGGAAATGTGCGACGTGCGGTGCGTGGTTACGAATCTGTGTTGGCATATCCAATCCCTCTTTCGCAGTGCTACACACATCCAGAATCATCTGGAAATTCGGGTGATTGACAGCCTTCACCATCTCAGCCGCTTTATCAGGATTCGTGATGAAGTTCGTCTGATCGCTGGATAGCGGTTCCATACACAGCATGACATCTCTCTCACCTGCAAGTGCGGCACTTTCTGAAAAAGTTGCCCGTGCATACTCCCATGCCTCCTCAAAACTGAGCGGCTCCATCACATTCCGTTGTTGGGGTGAACCGATGACCATCACCTCGCCGCCTAAATCTGCACACAGATTTACCAATGCCAGAAAATAATCCCGCGTCTCCTCGCGAATCTCGGCATCTGGATGATTAACGTACAACCCCGGCGGTGAGACAAGCAGCCAGTGCAGTCCCGCAATCTCTATCTTAGCATCTTCCGCCGCTTTACGGATACGCGTCCGTTCAGTATCGCTAATGTCTAATACTGAATCTGCCAAAGTAAACGGTGCAATCTCAACCGCCTCGTAACCGAGTTCAGCAGCGTATGTGAAAACATCTTCGATTTTCCAATCTTCAAACATCTCGTTGCATATTGCAATTTTCATTCTTTGTCCTACCTCTATTTTTTCATGTATTGTAAAGCGTTCAATCTTTTTTGTCAATTTTTTCTCTCCCAGACCCAGAGCCGTTCAGTTCTGAAACTATTTTGTTGGAGGGAAACTCTGTAAGCCCGATTTATGTGGATGTCATCAACTATTTATAAAATCCGCCACTTTTTCCGAAATTCTTGGATGATTTATGACATTTTTCTCATTTTTCCCCAAAAACCTCGTGCAAGTGCATCCACGAATGTGTATATGATAGCACACTGCGTTTTTTGCACGCAAAGGGCTTAAAAAACTGGTCTATATAAGATAGTGTTGGACGCATGTTTATACGATTTGTGATGAATATATCTCTCACTTGTAGCATAAGCTGTTAATGAAGAATGAGAAGTCGTTATTCAGAAATGGTATTAGAACGGATAGTTTTTAGGAGGAACATAAGAAATGTTAGAAAAAACAGGGCCCACACCCATTGTCGCTGACAAAGGTCATCCCATGAGTTGGGTTTTACCGGATGGTGCGATTTCTCGGTTCGGGCGTGGAACTGTGATGGCGATGGCAGTATCGCCGGATGGAGCATACCTCGCAGCCGCAACCAAAAATGGGTTATGGTGGTATGAACTCGCGACAATGCAACCTATTGCTTTATGGGAAAGAGAACGAGGAATGCTGGGTGCCATTACGATTTCTCTTGATGGGCGATTGGCTGCGACCGGCAACTGGGATGGTGTTATCAAAGTATGGGATATCCAGCGGAGCACCTGCATTACAAAAATTGTGCGGCCAGGGTTAAAAGAGCCAGTCCCTAGGACGACTGCAATTCAGTCTCTTGCCTTTTCACCTGATAACCAGCACCTGGCTGCAACGGGTAGCCGTTGTGAGATTGTCTACACCTGGGACCCCAGAACCGGCACACCGCTGGCTACGTTCCATGACCCCCAAAGAGAAACACGCAGTTCTTACCCCTCCCTCCCTCGACCCGTTGCTTTTTCGCCAGACAGTCGCCTGCTGGCGTGTACGGCTCCCGCCGGGACAACGGATGGCCCCGATGTAGTTTTGGTGTGGGATGTCGTAACCGGTGAGCGCATCGCCTGTCTTACCGAACAACCGAGCTTTGTGCGCAGCCTCTGCTTTTCACCTTGTGGACAAACTCTGGCCATCGGCAGCGATAAAGGCACAGTGCAAGTATGGAATGTGAAGACTTGGGAACAGCAGCGAGTCTATCAGAACTATGATGGCACCGCTCGCATGAACGTCTGCTATTCACAGGAAGGCGTTCTTCATACTCTGGAAAATGCTCTGGAAAAAAACACTGTCGTCGTGTGGGACGTAGAACGTCATGAAAAACGCTACACGTACGTTGAAAAGGAATGGGAGATTGAAGAAGCACTTTTTTCAAGCAGTTCGCATTTTGTTGTTGCTGGAGGAAAGGAATGGGCAGTCTGGTCACCCGGGGATACCAACCCCCGCAAGTTGCCTTATTTACATGTCAACGGTACTCCGAATTCCGTAGCGTTCTCACAAGATGGCAAAAAGGTGGCAGCCGGAGGGTATGGAAGCACACTCTTCTGGGATATTGCCAACCCCATGCAACCGCCAACTTTTTTCAAAATATCCGATGACCCACAAGCCGTTTCTGTGTTCATTTCAGAGAAAATTCACTCGACAGCATTTGCGTATGATGAAAATACTGTTAAAATAACCGTTAAAATAGGGGAAACCGACGAAAACACGACACCTATGACACTTACACTTCCCGACCCAGAGGCAGTGGTGACTGCCGCTGCACACGCCCCGCTACGAAATCTCATCGCGTGCGCGGATAGCAAAGGGCATCTGTATGTATGGGATATGAGAAGTGGTGACATCACACACACCCTCCCCTTAGAAGGGGATTGGGATGATGCTCATATCAACCGCCTTATATTCAGCCAGGACGGTAAACACCTTGTAAGTGTTCCGAATTCTTCTGGCACGATGGCAACTCTATGGGACATTGATACTGGGAAAGAAATTCCTGGTTTCCGGGATAAACCTGTCGATGCTGTCGCGTTTTCACCTTGCGGTCATAAGATTGCTTGTTGTATGGGAAGGAAAATCCGATTGTGGGATGTCAATAGTTGTCGAACGTTCTTGACTCTTCCGCATGATCCATATCCGAATGCCTTGGCGTTTTCACCTTGTGGGAAATATCTTGCTTCTGGCGTGTGGTGGAATAGGAGCGTGGAAACAGAAAAGGTGCCTATTCGCTTATGGGAAGTTGCCACTGGTGAAAATATAGCGACTTTCTGGGGGCACCCGACCGATGTCCAAGATCTCGCGTTTTCACCCGACGGCACCCTCTTAGCGAGTGGGAGTTTTGACGGCACCATCCTCCTCTGGGACCTGAAATCCGTAATAGGTTCTTAATCCAACATAGATTGGGTGGGGACGCATGAAATTCCATGAGGCAATTGCTGCAGGTATTGGGCATATCCAAGAAAATAAAAGCCGTGCCGGATTATCCATATTTTAGGATTCAGAACGTAGCGGGAAACCCTAATGGTATTAGAACGGATAGTTTTTAGGAGGAACATAAGAAATGTCAGAAAAAACAGGGCCCACACCCATTGTCGCTGACAAAGGTCATCCCATGAGTTGGGCTTTACCGAATGGTGCGATTTCTCGTTTCGGGCGTGGATATGTGCATGCCATGGCAGTATCGCCGGATGGAGCATACCTCGCAGCCGCAACCAAAATCGGGCTCTGGTGGTATGAACTCGCCACAATGCAACCTGTTGCTTTATGGGAGACAGAACGAGGAATGCTGAGTGCCATTACTATTTCTCCTGATGGGCGATTAGCTGCTACCGGCAATTGGGATAGTGTTATCAAAGTGTGGGATATCCAGCGGAGCGTCGGCATTACAGAGATTGTGCGACCACTGAAAAAAGTTCGACGCCCTTATGGTACTGGAATTCAGTCTCTTGCCTTTTCACCTGATAACCAGCACCTGGCCGCAACTGGTATCCGCGACGAGATTGTCTACACCTGGGACCCCAGAACCGGCACACCGCTGACTACGTTCCATGACCCCCAAAGAGAATCACACAATCGTTCTCAAACTCTACCTGTTGCTTTTTCGCCAGACAGTCGCCTGCTGGCGTGTACGGCTCCCGCCGGGACAACGGATGGTCCCGATGTTGTTTTGGTGTGGGATGTCGTATCTGGTGAGCGCATCGCCTGTCTTACCGAACAACCGAGCTTGGTGCGCAGCCTCTGCTTTTCACCGTGTGGACAAACTCTGGCGATTGGCGGATATAAAGGCACAGTGCAAGTATGGAATGTGAATACTTGGGAACAGCAGCGAGTATATCAGAACTATGATGGCACCTCTCGCATGAGCGTCTGCTATTCACAGGAAGGCGTTCTTCAGACTCTGGAAAATGCTCTGGAAAGAAACACTGTCGTCGTGTGGGACGTGGAACGTCATGAAAAACGCTACACGTACGTTGAAAAGGAATGGGAGATTGAAGAAGCACTTTTTTCAAGCAGTTCTCATTTTGTCGTTGCTGGGGTAAAGGAATGGGCAGTGTGGTCACCCGGAGATACCAAACCCCGCAAGGTGCCGCATTCACATATCAGTTTTCCGAATTCCGTGACGTTCTCACAAGATGGCAAAAAGGTGGCAGCCGGGTTTGTAGGGTATGGAAGCACACTCTTCTGGGATATTGCCAACCCCATGCAACCGCCCACTTTTTTCAAAATATCCGATGACCCACAAGCCGTTTCTGTGTCCACTTCAGAGAAAATTCACTCGACAACATTTGCGTATGATGAAAATACTGTTAAAATAACCGTTAAAATAGGGGAAGCCGACGAAAACACGACACCTATGACACTTACACTTCCCGACCCAGAGGCAGTGGTGACTGCCGCAGCACACGCCCCGCTACGAAATCTCATCGCGTGCGCGGATAGCAAAGGGCATCTGTATGTATGGGATATGAGAAGTGGTGACGTGCGCTGTGTGCTCACACACTCTCTCCCCTTAGAAGGGAATTGGGATGATGATAAGATCAGCCGCCTTATATTCAGCCAGGACGGTAAACACCTTGTAAGTGTTCCGAGTTCTTCTGGCACGATGGCAAATCTATGGGACATCGATACGGGGAAAGAAAATCCGGAGTTCCGTGTCAACCGTGTCTATACTGTCGCGTTTTCACCTTGCGGTCATAAGATCGCTTGTGGCATGCAAAATCAAATCCGATTGTGGGATATCAATAGTTGTCGAACTCTCTTGACTCTTCCTCATACACACCCCAGTTGTTACCCGCGTGCCTTGGCGTTTTCACCTTGTGGGAAATATCTTGCTTCTGGTGCATGGTGGCATAGGGGCGTGGAAACAGAAAAGGTGCCTATTCGCTTGTGGGAAGTTGCCACTGGTGAAAACATTGCGACCTTCTGGGGACACCCGACCGATGTCCAAGATCTCGCTTTTTCACCAGACGGCACGCTTTTGGCGAGTGGCAGCTATGATGGCACTATCCTCCTCTGGGACCTGAAATCCGTGATAGGTTCTTAATCCGACAGTGATGGGGTAGGAGTCGCATGAAAATCCATGAGGCAATTGCCGCAGGTATTGGGCATATCCAAGCAAATCAGCTCCGTGCGGGGTTGTCTGTTCTCGGTATCTTCATCGGGATTTCGAGTGTGCTCTGTATGCTGGCGATTGGCGATGGCGCGAAACAAATCATTGCCGATGACATTGAAAAACTCGGGGGAGCCAACCAAGTGCAATTCTTAACACGCTCTTCCGTGAGGCGGCGGGGACGACGATACCCAACAACGGAAAGATATGCTTTGGGCGACGCTTATGCAATTGAGGCCGGGTGCCCGGATGTCACAGGTGTCCTTCCTCGGAATCGGAGATCTAACATATTTGCCACCAGCCACCAAGGTGGAGAATTCAGAGGTGCTGATCTGGAAGGCGTAACAGCAGACTATGCCGAACTGATGCGATACGATTTGCAAGAAGGTAGATTTCTCTCCGAGAACGATATCAACAACGCCACACAGGTCTGCGTCTTAGGTGCTAACGTTGCGGTAGAATTGTTCGGAAATGCCTCACCCCTCGGTCAAGAGGTAAAGATTCGGTACCATTGGCTGCAAACGCCCGTTCGAATGCGTGTTGTAGGAACCATGGCACCGAAAGGGCGAAATCTCGGTGTTTCCTGGGGGAGTTTAGATGACATGATATGCGTTCCAATAACAACGTATCAACAACGTATCACAGGAATTCGTTATGTTGAAAGGATTAATATATTTTTTCAAAAAGACGCAGACGCTTACGATGTGGTTAAATCCGCTCGGAAGGTGATTAGGAAAAGACATAGGGGTATTGATAACTTTACGAGTTATTGGAGGCCCAAACGAACTGTTGAGCAGCTTGAGCGTATTGAAAAGATGATAAAGATTGCCTTGGGTAGCATTGCGGGGTTCTCACTGTTTGTGAGTGGCATCGGCATCATGAATATGTGCCTTGTTTCTGTCAGCGAGAAAACGCGCGAGATAGGTTTACGCAAATCTGTTGGCGCAAGACGAATTAATATTTTTTGGCAATTCTTGGCAGAATCTATCTGTCTCTGTGTCTGTGGTACCCTCCTCGGTATCGCAGGCGGTTGGGTTGCGGCACACGGTATGGCGCATATTGCCGTTCGTATCTTGCCCATTGTGGAAGAGTGGCCCGTCGTCCTCTCTGGATATTGGATACTGATTTCTGTTCTCTTTTCTATTTTTATGGGGATTGCTTTTGGTGTCTATCCTGCGATACGAGCGGCGCGACTTTCACCTATTGATGCACTTCGCGCCGAAAATTAAGGAGGAGTTCTTGAAAAGTTCCTGTTTACTTTTAATCTGTTGCCTGTTTTTTTACACACTTGCTTGGACATCCGCAGATACGCCAAAGTCCCGTCCTGATAGCCACGCCCCTATCGGCGTGATGGGTGATCATGGACATAAGACAGGTGAAGTCATGCTCTCTTATCGGTTCATGGCGATGGATATGCGGGGACTGCAATCTGGCACCTCCACCGTTGAAATAGCCGAGGTGCTAAAAGACTTTATGATGGCACCTACCGCACCTCACAAAAATCCACCTTACGTAACCGTTTCATCTTTCGCCTTCATTTCAGTTTGGCGCTCAACAAGTCCAATGAGTTCCTTTAACCATTCACGCGACTCCTTATATGCCATCGCGAGTTGCCGCAATTCCGAACTTGAGACCTCATCCTCCTACGATGATAGCTTCTTCAGGCGTGCAAGATACAACGCTTGGAGTTCAAAGGATCCCTATAGACATCATAAATCGGGGTTGCAAACCCCCTACAAGATCCTCCGGATAATTTACCTCGCTGAGTACCAAAAACTTTGCACACCGTGAATATTTCCTTGACACTCAATCTGATGTCCATATAATAGCCATACAACACTACGTTGTAAATTTCAGATTTTGGAGGTGCAAAATATGGCAAAAATACGGATGGCACAATACGGAACAAAGCACGGACACGCACGCGGCAAGATGCAGGCGATGCTTGTGAATCCTGATGTTGAAGTCGCAGGCGTATTTGAACCTGACGCACAACAACGCGAAAAACTTCAGACAGGCGGCGGAACATTTGCCGATGTCCACTGGTATGCGGATGCCGAGGAGATGCTCAGCGATGATACCATCGTCGCGATTGCTTCGGAAGGAAACAACGCTGAAAGTTTGGATCAGACCGAGCAGATTGTAAATGCTGGAAAACACCTCTGGTACGACAAACCCGCTGGTGAAAACTGGGAACAATGGCAGCGCGTCATTAATACCGTCCAAGAAAAATCCTTACACGTACAGATGGGCTATATGCTGCGGTATCATTCCGCCTTCAAGCAGGTTGCCGAGTGGGTGCACTCCGGCTTTTTAGGCAATGTTTTTTCCGTTCGCGCACACATGTCGACCAATATTTCTCGCGAGGCACGCACACGTATCAGCCAACACATCGGCGGCATCTTTTTTGATTTGGGTGGACATGTACTCGATCAGGTCCTCTGGCTCCTTGGGCGACCGGAAAAGGTTACCTCTTTCCTCAGAAACGATGGCGGTTCAGTCGAACCTTTCAAAGATAACACGCTCACCGTCTATGAATTTGAAAACGCTATGGCGTTTATCTCAATTTCTGCTTTGGAACCGCGACCCGTTGCACGCCGGTTTGAAGTCTACGGGAGTGAAGGAAGTGCCATTATCGTCGAGCCTTTTGAGCCGGGGTTGAAGATTCGCCTCTGTTTGGAGACGGCGAAAGGCGGATATTCGCAAGGAGAACAAATTGTTGAGATAGCAGGTGAAAGCCGTCAACGCACTTATGAACTTGAGCTTGACGCGTTTTTGGCGACTATTGCGGGGGAACAATCACCTGATCGTCCGGTTTCACATGAATTATTGGTGCAGGAGACCCTTCTACGCGCCACAGGTGTTATACCGAACTAACGGATGTGAATTAAATAGGCGCGCTTGCATGAAGTTTGAAAAAATAATTCGGTGATCTTGTAAAAGACGATTGTCAATTACAGAGCGTCTATAATCCTGTAAATCCTTGAATCTTGTAAATCCTGATTCTGACAATTAAAACCGACGTTACCGAATTAAATTCTGAATTCTCATTTAACCGCGCCTAATGGAGAAAGAGTTGTTGTGGGTTGGGTAACAATTAATCTTCCAATCCGCCTACCCATCTGATACACCCCACGATGTGTTCGTGGAACCATTCTTCACTCCAAAGCGCGTCAGGGTGACCCAGTGCGGTGTACATCACGCGTCCTTGTCCGTAAGTATGGCACCAGCCAAGGGCGTAATCATGATCTTCACGGTTGCCACGGGAGACATCAATAGAATCGTTATCCAAACGCATCAGCACCCGTGTTTTGTTGCGATCCCAATTTTTGAACGTATAAATTTCATCAACAACCTTGAAACTGCTGCCCAACATACGGGTCGCTGGGTGGTCAGTATCCTCAACGATGACGTTCACTTCTTCGTGCCACGGATGTCCAGCGAAATAACCGCCGAGCATCTCACCGTATTCGGGCCAATCATAGCACGTGTCTGTCGCATTGTGGATACCAAAGAACGCTTTTCCGTTACGGACGAAGTTCAATAACGCCTCTTTTTGCGCATCATCAAACGCGAGATTACCTGTCGTTGCGAACGCGACGATGTCCTGTTTTTCGAGATTTTCAGCGGTAATGCGGTCGCATCGGTGTGTTGTAGTGACGTTCCAACCGTTTGCTGCACCAATCTGCTTCAGAGCAACTTCTGCGTCCGGTAGATAGCTATGTTCAAACCCAGCGGAATGCCGTAACATCAGAATATTCATAAATACTCCTTCTGACCTATTTGTGTTTTAAAGCCCATAATTGCTGGACGTTTTATTCAACGAGGTTGGAAACCTCGCCTACAATGTGTTGATTTGTGTTATTCTTGAAGATATTATACAAAATTATCAAAAAAAATGTTAAACTATTTTATGGAACGCCGTAACATTTGGTGACTGAAAACTGAAAACCATTCTATAAACAAACTGTAGGAGAGTAGAAGATATGCGATTTCTAAAAAAAGGCGACGCAAAAAAGCCTAAGCCTGAGTCTGAACAAGCGACGAAGGGACATCCCGACCTGAAGGTGATCAGCGGTTCACAAATTTCTGGACGGCAACCCCAACAACCGACAGCACCGCCGCAACAGCAACAACCACAGCAACAAAATATCACACTACCCAATATCAAGTATAAAATCGCGGTCGCCAGTGGAAAGGGCGGCGTCGGAAAATCTACTGTCGCTACCAATCTCGCTATCTCCTTAGCGAATGCAGGGGGCATAGTCGGGCTGATGGACGCTGACGCTTACGGTCCCAGTATACCGACAATGATGGGTGTCCAAGAACAACCGAAGGTAAGTCCAGAACGCAAACTTATTCCGCTCGTTCGCCATAACATTAAACTCATGTCGATCGGGTTTATGGTGCCGGAAGAACAAGCGATGATCTGGCGCGGACCGATGTTACACAGTTCT